>NZ_UEXK01000023.1 GCF_900491935.1 Klenkia terrae | reverse complement strand
CGGCCTCGGGCACTCCTCCGAGCTGCAGTGCCCCTCGTCCCTGGAGTCGGGCGCCTGCCAGACCCGGTCGTACTACGACTTCTACGACGTCATGGGCATCTCATGGGGTCAGGTGGGCTCGCTGAACGCCGCCCAGGCGGCACTGCTGGGCTTGTTGCCGACCGGTGAGCAGGTAGCACTCACCTCGTCGAGCGCTGCGACGACGGTCAACCTCGCGCCGCTGGCTGCGCCTTCGGGGACGCGCGCGATCAAGCTGACCACCTCCGACGGCACGGTCTACTACCTGGAGTACCGCCAGGCCAGTGGACAGGATTCATGGCTGGGCGACTCCCGCAACGCCTACGACCTGGACAGCGGCGTGGTGCTCCGTCGGGCCGCGTCCGCGGACGGGAACACGTCGTTGCTCCTGGATGGCTCGCCCTCCTCGCCCAGCGCTTGGGCAGACGATCTGCAGACGGCGCTGCCGGTCGGAGTCGAGATCCAGGTCGCCGGCGGCGACGTGGCGATCACCGTCGCCGCAGTCACCAGTGGGGGGGCCTCCGTCACCGTCGGTCGACTGTCACGATCCCCGGTGGCCAGTTGGGAGTCCTTGTCGGCCGTGGGTGGCCAGGTGGTGGTGTCGGGTTGGTCGGTGGACCCGGATCAGGTGTCTGTGTCAGGTGCGGTGCACGTGTACGTCGATGGTGTGGGTGTGGCGGTGACTGCTGATGGTGAGCGGGGTGATGTGGCTGCGCGGTTCCCTGGTGGCGGTTCGCGGCACGGGTTCTCCTACACCGCGCGGGTGGCGCCGGGGGTGCACTCGGTGTGCGTCTATGCCATCGACGTGGATCCGGCTGCTCGGCACGCTGCGCTGGGGTGTCGGTCGATCACGACGCAGTTGGCGTCCCCGGTGGCCAGTTGGGAGTCCTTGTCGGCCGTGGGTGGCCAGGTGGTGGTGTCGGGTTGGTCGGTGGACCCGGATCAGGTGTCTGTGTCAGGTGCGGTGCACGTGTACGTCGATGGTGTGGGTG
>NZ_UEXK01000022.1 GCF_900491935.1 Klenkia terrae | reverse complement strand
CCCACAGGTGCTCGCGCGCGCCGCCCCATATGTGTATAAGAGCCGCCCGCTGCCCGCCCCCCCCGCGGCGCCCCGCCCCCCCCCCCGACGGCGGCGAGCGGGCCGTCGGGTCCTGGCAGGCCGGCGAGCCCGCCGAGGGCCTGGCCCACTACGGCCGCCGCTACGACGACCTCGCCACCGAGGTCGGCCTGCTGGAGGCCCGGCTGCGGGCCAACACCGGCAACCCGGCCGAGATCCGCGCGAAGGCGCAGGCGCTGGCCGAGCAGGTGCCCACCGCCGACGTCGTGGGCGACCTGCCGGCGCTGGCCTCCCGGCTGGGGACGATCCTCGAGGCCTCCGAGGCCGCGGCCGCCGTGGCGCGGGCCGAGAAGGCCAAGGCCCGGGTCGAGCAGATCGCCCGCAAGGAGGCCCTCGCGGCCGAGGCCGAGACCATCGCCGCGGACTCCACGCAGTGGAAGGCCGCCGGCGACCGGCTCAAGGCGATCGTCGAGGAGTGGAAGACGATCAAGGGCATCGACCGGAAGACCGACGAGGCGCTGTGGACCCGGTTCGCCGCGGCCCGCGACGCGTTCGGCCGCCGGCGGGGTTCGCACTTCGCCGCCCTCGACGTGCAGCGCTCGGAGTCCCGGGCGGCCAAGAGCGAGCTGATCGCCGAGGCCGAGAAGCTCGCCACCTCCACCGAGTGGGGCCCGACGTCGGCGGCCATGCGCGGGCTGATGGACCGGTGGAAGGCCGTGCCCCGGGTGGGCCGGGACACCGACGACGACCTCTGGAAGAAGTTCCGCGCCGCGCAGGACGTCTTCTTCGCCGCCCGCACGGAGTCGGACAAGGCCCGCAACTCCGAGCAGAAGGGCAACCAGGAGAAGAAGGAGGCCCTGCTCGCCGAGGCCGAGAAGATCGACCCGACCCGGGACCTGCGCGGTGCGCAGAACGCGCTGCGCAAGATCCAGGAGCGCTACGACGCGATCGGCCACGTGCCGCGCGAGGTCATGCGCAGCCTGGAGGACCGGATGCAGGCCGTCGAGGAGAAGGTGCGCGGCGCCGCGGACTCCGGGCGTCCGCGGGCCGTCGCGGAGAACCCGATGCTCACGTCGCTGCGCCAGGCGGCCGAGAAGGCCGCCGACCAGCTGGCCAAGGCCAAGGCCGCCGGTGACGCCAAGCGGATCAGCGAGGCCGAGGCCAACCTGGCCAGCCGGCAGGAGTTCCTGGCCGCGGCCGAGAAGGCCGGCTCCTCCCGCCGCTGAGTCAGGCGGCACGCAGGTCCTCCGGGTCGGTCAGCACGGCCCGGAGGACCTGCGGCTCGGTGTTCGCCACCACGGCCTGCAGCACCAGCTCGGCCATGGACGTCGGCTCGCAGACCAGCGACCGCTCCAGCGCCGCGACGGCGAGCACCCCGGCCCCGCGCAGCCAGGCGGACAGGCCCAGCAGCAGGGCGGGGACGGCGGCCAGCTCGTCGGGCAGCCGGGCGTTGAGGTCGGCCCACAGCGCCTCCGCGGCGGCGAGCAGGTCGTCGTCGTCCCCGGCGGTGAGCGCCAGCGCCCGGTCGCGGACCGGTACCAGCGTCAGCGCGACGCCCGCTCGGGCCAGCGCGTCGTCGCCGAGCTGCGTCCGGCTGCCCGGGGCGCAGGCGGCCACCGCGCGCCGGACCGCGGCCCAGCCCTCGTCGACCAGCTCCTCGAGCGACGCCCCGCGGGCGATCCGCACGTCGAGGGCGGCGTCGGCCCGGCGGCACACGTGCGCGAGCTCCGCCGAGGTGGGCCGGGTCGGCCAGGCGCGGGCGACCACGGCGTCCCGGTCGGGGTCGACCACCTCGCCCCGCAGCGCAGCGATGCCCGTGAGGCGGGAGGTGTCCGGGTCCAGCGGGGTGCCGGGCCCGGCGCCGGTGGCCGGGACGACGTCGGGGTAGCTCCACCACCGGCCGTTCCGGACCAGGACGGCGTCCACCGTCTGCGCGCCCAGCGCCGAGAGCTCCTCGATCACCGCGTGCACCAGGGACCGCCGGGGCAGGTCGGGCACCGTGGGCCGGTCGAGGACGTCGGTGCGCGGCGGGGTGCCCCGCCGGGGATCGGGTCGGACGAGCACCACCTGGTCGTCGGGGTCCTCCGACACGACGAAGACCAGTGCACCCCAGGGCCGCAGCGCCTCTGCCCGGGCGACGACCTGGCGGGCGACCTCGGCGTCGTGCTCGGCGGGCAGCAGGTCCAGCCGCAGCGTCAGGCTCATCCGGCGGTCCGGGCGGTCACCCCCGCCCAGGAAGAGCAGCACCAGTGACTCCACCGGCGGGAACCCCAGCAGCTCGGGCAACGCCGCGGCGAACTCCGCCGGCCCGGCGCCGGCGCCGCCCTCCCCGCCCCGGCGGTGGCCGCCCCCGGGGGGTGCTCGCCCCTCTACACAACCGCCGGCGCCGCCGCGAGCCCCGCGGGCTGTGTGCGGGGGCGCCGGGCGCTGCAGTTAGAAGTGGCTCAGAGGGGCGCGGCAGCCGTCACGCG
>NZ_UEXK01000021.1 GCF_900491935.1 Klenkia terrae | reverse complement strand
GCCAGCTGCGGGTCGATGCGCACCGGCAGCTGGTCCTCCGCCCCTGGGAGGCACTCCCCGACGACGTCGCCCGCGCCCGCTGGCAACTCGCCATGCGGGTGGAGCTGGCCGACCTCGACGGCCTGGGCTCGCTGGGCGCACCCCCCGGGTCTGCCGCACCGACCGCCGGCGGCGGCTCTCAGGGCGGTCCACACGTCGATACGGCGTCCGAGCCGGGCACCGACGGACGCAATGACCGGCCGGCACCGGCGGGCAGCACGAGCAGCAGACCCCGACGAGCCGGCCACGACGGGCCTGAGGGGCCTGAGGGGCAGGGCGAGCACGACAAGCAGCACGAACACGAGCTCAGCGAGCACGAGCACGAGCAGGATGACGGGCACGGGCACGGGCACGGGCACGGCGAGCACGAGCGCGGCGCTGGTTCCGGGGTCGGTGAGATCGGTGGGCTGCCGGTGTCCCCGGTCGCGGTGGCCGAGCTGCTGGCCCGCTACGACGCGCTCCTGGCCTCCGGTGCCCGTGGTCGGGTCCGGGGCGGGGACGTGTGGTTCGAGATCGTGGATGCCACCGGCCGCCTGCGCGCCCTCATCACCCCCGCCGACGCCCGCGCCGCCCTCCGCCGCGGCACCGGACTCGGACCACCACCGGCCATCGACAACTACGTCCCCACCGCCGCCCAGATCAGGTTCGTCAAAGCCCGCGACCGACACTGCCGGTTCCCCGGCTGTGCCCGGACAGCCGAGTACGTCGACCTCGACCACGTCATCCCCCGCGACCACGACGACCCCACCGCCGGCGGCCCGACCTGCGTGACCAACCTGGTGTGCCTGTGCCGCAGGCACCACCGGCTCAAGACCCACGCACCGGGCTGGGTCTTCGCCATGGACCCCGACGGCACCCTGCACGTCACCCCACCCGGCGGACGCACCCGCACCACCCGACCCGCCGGCATCGCCCAGGTCGACATGTCGACACCCACCCAC
>NZ_UEXK01000020.1 GCF_900491935.1 Klenkia terrae | reverse complement strand
CCGCTGGTCGAACTCGCGCAGCTCCAGCTGTCCCACCTCGACCGCGCGGCGCAACCGGGTCTCCACCAGAGCCCGCTCGGCGTCGGACACCCGTAGCAGGGACGGCGGCACCGGCTCGCTCACGAGCAGCATCCTGGCAGCCGCCGGGCACTGCGCTCCACCGAGTGCGGAAGGAGAGCGGCCAGAAGGTTCTCGTGACCGTCCTGGCTCAGCACTCGACGGCGGCGACCCGTGGGCAGCGCCGTCCGCCGCGCCACGGTGCCGGGCCGGTGCGACCGCGGTGGGTCAGCCGTGCCAGCTGTCCAGCAGGTGCCGAGCCGCCGCGACATCTCCCTGGGCCATCGCGCGGACAGCGGCGTCGACGGCGGCCCGCGCCGACTCCGCCCGCTGACGTGTCCCGGTGCGCCGGCTGCCGAGGTCCCGGTCGGTCCAGTCGAGCGTGTCGTCGAGGGTGTAGACGAGTTCGTCGATGTCGGGGTCGGTGGTCACCCCCCGGCTGGGCCAGAGCAGGCGGGTGAGCCACCGGAGATCACGATCACCGGCCAGGACGAGTTCGGCGCCCCAGGCCATCGCGGCCCGCTGGCCGTCGGGCGGCGCCGCACCCAGCTCGGCCAGGGCTGCAGGCCAGAGCTCGCTCACCTCGGGCTCGTGACCGCGCAACGAGGCGAGCTCCAGGACTGCGTCGCCCTCCCGCCCTTCAGCGATCCAGTGTGCGGCCAGCATCGGCCGATCCTCGTGTCGGATCTGCCCGCGCTCGAACAGGGCTGCAGCGAGGAGAGGAGTGAGGGGCGCGGTAGACATCGGAGCGGGCCGGGGTGCCCAGAGAGCTGGTCCGAGCAGTAGGCGCCCGAGTCGCGCGGGACTGCAGGGCTGCGAACTCGCTCGGGCACTGGACTGCTCCTCGGCCGGTTCACCCGACGCCGAGGTGCGCATCCGGATGCGGGGGAAGGTGGCAGCGAGCCAGTCCGCGTCCTCGTCGTCGAAGCGTGCACCCGACGGTTCCCCATCCAGGACGGCGGGCTGGCCGTCGTCGCCGGGCTGGCCGAGCTCGGTGAGCACCTCGTCCGCTAGGTAGCCCACTGCCTCGGCCACGTCGAACGACTCGCCATCTGGGCCCCACGGCAGCTCGGCGAGCGCATCGGGGTCGGCGAGGACCAGCTCGAACGCAGACCGGCCCTGGAGCACCAGCCAGAGTCGGAAGTGTTGGAAGGCATCGTCGCTCATCCCGCCGGCCGCGGCGAAACCCGCCGCCCAGAGTTGCCAGCTGTTGGCCTGGGTCGTCTGTTCCCGGAGCACCTGCTGGAAGCCGCGGACCGACTGCGGGTCCAGATCGCGGAGTGCGGAACGGAGCGCGGTGATCCGCTCCTCCACCGCGGTGACCGGATCGGTCGATCGGATCGAGGCACGGGACGGTTCGAGGATTCCCCAGAATTCGTCGGCGTCCATGCCGCCCAACGCTACGTCGACCCTGAGCCAATCCCGGCGTCGCGCCGCACGGCCGGCGTGACCGACCGGTAGCTGTGCGCCATCTGCATCGAGTGCGCCACCGGTCCGGTCCGCGGGGATCGGGGACCGGACTGGTGACGCACTCGACGAGTGCGGGACCGACTAGGAGCGGCGGCCGAGCAGGTAGCCGACGCCCACGCCCAGCAGCGTGAGCGCGGCACCACCGAGCGCGGCCAGGGCGAGCTCGGCCGGGGCGGACCCGGACGACCCGCCCGCGGGGGGCGCGAACCGGGTGGGGGCGGCA
>NZ_UEXK01000019.1 GCF_900491935.1 Klenkia terrae | reverse complement strand
CCTCCCTGCCCCTCCTTCACCGCCGCCCTCTTCCCCACCCAGCGCTCCGCCCCCCCCACCACCGCCGGGCCCTCCCCCCCCCGCCCGACGCCCGCGCCGGGCCCCGGTGCCCCGCCCGGCGGGGCCCCCCCCCCCCCCCCCCCCCCCCCCCCCGCCCCGCCCCCCCCCCCCCCGCACCCCCCCCCCCCCCCCCCGCGCGCCCCCCCCCCCCCCCGCCGCCCCCCGCGGGCGGCCGCGGCGGGGGGCCCGGCCCCCCCGCGCACCCGCCTCGGGGACGGCTGTGGACCGCCGTCCCCGGTGTGGACGGCGACCGGCAGACCCGCCTCGAACCTGCTAGACGTCCGCGGCGGGGGCACCCCAGCGGTCGGCGTGGACGGCGTCGGCGAGCGGCCGGCGGGACCGCCAGCCGTGCCGCTCCAGGTCGGGCACCTCCTGCAGCTGAGCCACCGGCCCCACGCACAACCACGCCACCGGGCGGACGTCCTCGGGGATGCCCAGCAGGTCCCGCAGGAACGGCTCCCGGTAGAAGGACACCCACCCCACGCCCCAGCCCTCGGCGGTCGCGGCCAACCACAGGTTCTGGATGGCCAGGCAGGTGGAGTACAGGCCCGTGTCGGCGATCGCGTGCCGGCCCAGCACCGCCGGCGCACCGCGCCCGGCGTCGTAGGTGACCACGACGCCGAGGCTGGAGCCGAGCACGCCCTCGACCGAGATCCGGGAGAACACCGCGGCCCGCTCGGCGTCCAGCCCGGCGTCGAACACCTCGCGCTCGGCGGCGACGTGCGCCTGGAACCGCTGACGCAGCTCTGCGTCGCGGACCAGGAGGAAGTCCCAGGGCTGGGTCATGCCCACGCTCGGGGCCGCGTGCGCAGCGTCCAGCACCCGGCGCAGGGCCGCGGGGTCGACCGGTTCGCCGGTGAACTCGCGCCGGACGTCGCGCCGGCGGTGGATGGCGTCGTAGAGACCGGTGTCCATCCCGCCATCCCACACGAGGGCCTCAGACGGTGACCAGCGGGGAGATCTCGGCGTACAGCGCCGGCCCGATCCCGCTGACGTCGTCGAGCTCCTCCACGCTGCCGAAGGGTCCCTGCTCCTCCCGGTGGTCCAGGATGCGCTGGGCGAGCACCGGGCCGATCCCCGGCAGCGCGTCGAGGTCGGCCGCGGTGGCGGAGTTGAGGTCGACCGGCCCGGACCCGGCA
>NZ_UEXK01000018.1 GCF_900491935.1 Klenkia terrae | reverse complement strand
ATAAGGGTGACGAGCGTGTGTGGTAGAGACAGCACCGAAGGTGAGACATGGTTACTCGTAGGAAAGACATGCAGCAGGAAAGACAAAGAGATGAGTATGGTCGGCAGCGTCAGAGGTGAATGAGAGACAGGGGATGCAGCGGACACGGGTGCTCCTGGGGCGTGGCGACCGGCCGGACCGGGGGACAACGACCAGCGTCGTGCCCCGGCCGCCGGGTGGACGCGGCCGGAGTGCCCTCGCCGGTAGGGCCCCAGGTCCCGGGACGGGACCTTCGGCAGCGGGTCCGGGTCCGCCGACCCCGACCAGGTGGTCGCCCACGGGCCCAGGCTGGAACTCCCCACGGCAGGAGCCACCATGGCCGAGTTCGCCCGCACCACCGCGGTGTCCGCCGTCGACGAGTCCTTCGACGCGTGGGCAGCCAGCATCCTGACCGACGCCGTCGACCGCGCCGTGCTCGCACCGTCGGTGCACAACACCCAGCCCTGGTCCTTCCGCATCCACCCCGCTGACCACCCGCGGAAGCTCGACGTCCGCGTCGACCGGACCCGCCAGCTCGGCGCCGTCGACCCGACAGGTCGCGCACTCGTCCAGAGCGTCGGTGCCGCGCTGCTCACCGCGCGGGTCGCGGTCGCCTCGCACGGCTGGGCGACCACCACGCGACGGCTGCCCGACCCGGCAGACCCCGACCTGCTCGCCGTCGTGGAGCTGACCGACGGTCCGGCCGACGCTGCACTGGCAGCTCTCGGCACCGCGGTGACCGCCCGGCACACCAACCGACGCAGCTTCGGCGGCGACGGGCCGGACCTGGCCGAGCAGCAGGTCCTCCGGGCCGCAGCCGTCGCCGAGGGCGCCGACCTGCTGCCGATCACCGGGGGCGAGCAGCACCGGCTGCTGGCCCGGCTGTCGCAGCTGGCCGACGGCCGCCAGCACCAGGACCCGGCGTACCGGGCCGAACTGCGCCGGTGGACCAACCGGCCACCGTCGGCCGGCGACGGGATCGTGCCGACCGCCGTCGCCCGGGTGGTGGGCGCGGCCCGGGAGGACCTCCCGGGCCGGGACTTCGACACCCGCGGGGACGGCGGGCTGCCGCCCTCCAGCGGGGACGGCGCCGAGGTGGGGCTGTTGCTGCTCACCACGGTCGACGACGACGAGGCGGCCTGGCTGCGTTCGGGTGAGGCCCTTCAGCGGGTGCTGCTCGAGCTGACCCGGACCGGGTGGGTGGCCAGCCCGCTGACCCAGGTCCTGGAGGACCCGCAGACCCGGCAGGCCCTCCGGACCCAGGTGTCCTGGGGGTCCTGGCCGCAGAGCCTGCTCCGGGTCGGGCA
>NZ_UEXK01000017.1 GCF_900491935.1 Klenkia terrae | reverse complement strand
GTGGGGCTGAGGGTGGTCTGCGCGGTGCCGGTGGACGAGCCGTGGGCCGACCCCCTGCTCGTGCTCACCGAACGCGCCGACCAGGCCCGGTCCGACACCGCGCGGCTGGCGGCGGAGGAGGTCGACCGGGCGCGGGCCGAGCTCGCCGTCGGGGACCGGCCCTGGCCGGAGGTGACCGTGCAGACCCGGGTGGGTCTGCCCACGACCGTGCTGGAGACGGC
This sequence comes from Klenkia terrae, assembly GCF_900491935.1. Taxonomy (GTDB): domain Bacteria; phylum Actinomycetota; class Actinomycetes; order Mycobacteriales; family Geodermatophilaceae; genus Klenkia; species Klenkia terrae. Next base: position 2,815 of record NZ_UEXK01000017.1, on the reverse strand, counting down.
GGCCGTCGATGCCGCGCTCCTCGTCGTGGGGTCCCGCGGACGGGGCGCGGCGCGCAGCGTGCTGCTCGGATCGGTGTCCCTGCACGTGGTGGTGCACGCCGGGTGCCCGGTGGTCGTCGTCCCCGGCCCGGGGAGCCCGCACGCGCCGGGTCCGCTCACCCCGCAGTCCGACCGACGGGTGGTGGTGGGTGTGGACAGCTCCGCCGCCGGCCGGGCCGCCGTCCGCGAGGCCGCGGCGCACGCAGCCCGGGCCGGGTCGCGCCTGGTGGTGGTCGCGGCCGTCTCGGAGCTGGACCTGTGGAGCCCGGTGCACGCGGCGTGGGCGCCGGCCGAGGCCGAGATCCGCCGTGCCGTGGAGTCCAGGGTGCAGGCCGTGGTCGCCGAGGAGTTCTCCGCGCTGCCCCCGGCGCAGCGTCCCGACCGGGTCGACACCTCGGTGCTGGCCGGGCCGGCGTCCGGGGTGCTGATCGACCAGGCGCAGGGGGCCGAGCTGCTCGTGGTCGGCACCCGGAACCAGGGAGAGGCGCGCGGGCTGGTGCTGGGTTCGGTCGCCCTCCACGCCGTGCTGCACGCCCCCTGCCCGGTCCTGGTCGTGCGCGCCGCTCCCGCCGACGAGGTCGCCCACCCCGATGCCCGCACCGAGGACGGTTCCGCGGTCCGCACCGGCGCCTCGGGCACCGGCTGACGCCCGGTTCGACCTGAGGTGCCCGGCGGCCTGCGCATCGCCGTCGGGCGCGACCCCGCCGGGGCGGCGGGCGGCCTGCCGCAGACGTCCGGGGACGGCGCCGTCGTCGCCCACGTGCGGCCACCGGGTGTGCTGGGGAGATGGCGAGGACGTCGCCGGGGTGGTGCCCGTGCCCGAGGCGGTGCCGCGCGGGGTGACCAGCAGCAGGTGACCGCGCTGGCCGCTCACCTGCCGCGGACCCGGCCCTCGACCAGGCACGTCGCGCCGGCGACGTGCGTCTGGACGACCCACAGGTGCCGCCGTACCTCGGCCAGCACGTCGACCTCACCCTGGGGGAGCGACACGGCCACCGTCCGGTCGGGCTCGAGCGCAGGGTGGGCGAAGGCACCCCGGGCCAGCTCGGTGGCCATGCCGTGCGGCACGCGGTCGGTCAGGGAGAACACCACCTTGACCTCGGCCTCGGTGTCCTGGACGTCCACCCGGCCGACCAAGCCGGCCTGGTCGTGGGCCGTCAGCCCGTGTGGGTCGTGCTCGAACCACCAGGCGGTCGGCGCCGGCACGGTCGCGAGGGGTGCCTGACCACGCGGTCGTCGGTCCGGGGGCGGCCGGGTGTCGGGTGCTCGGCCAGGGCTCACGGTCGTCCTCCGTCGATCAGGGGTGGGTACCGGTCGATCGTCGGGCTGAACCACCCTTCCGCGCAGGGGTCCCTCGACACCTGCGACGAGGACCGATGGCCTCCCGTGCCGCCGCGCGCCCGTCGACGCTCAGGGCTCGGGGAGCGGGGCCGACACGCGAGCCCGGGGACACCGCGGCAGGTCCGCCCCGATGCGGGCCCGGAACCACGTCCCGGCCACCGCGAGGTGCACGCCGAGGTCCACGCCGCCCGGGTCGGTCCCCAGCACCACCAGGGCTCCGTCTCCGGTCACCCGCAGCGAGGCCGACCCGGGTACCTGGAGATGACTCCGGGACCCGTCCGGGCGGATCACCACGACCTCGGCCACGCTGACCTCCCCGTCCGTCGGCCGTGCCCCGACGTGTGCGGCACGGTCACGGCTCCGCGGTGGCCGGGTCGGGCCAGGGCGCATCCCACGGTTCGAGCACGTCGGCCAGCCCGCGCCGCCCGGTGGGCGGCACAGGCGGCGCGCTGGAGGACGCCCAGCCCAGGCGCAGCAGGACGTGCGGGACCAGCCCACCGGTCACCTCGTCCCGCACCCGGGCTCGCAGCTCGGGGACCTGGAGGAGCTGGGTCACGGGCTGTGCGGCCATCCCCACGACGGTGGCCTCCAGCAGGACCGAGCTGAGGGCCTCCCCGGCGCGCAGCCGGGCCAGCCGACCGTCCTCGCGGGTGACCAGGAGGGCCAGCCACGTCCCGTCGTCGGGGTCGGTGGTCAGCGGCGCGGGGAGCTCGGCCCCCGCCACGTTCTGCAGCGGGAAGGTCGGTGCGTCATCACCACGGCCCGGGTCGCTCACGTTCCCGGCCGGGACGCCGTCCTGAGCCCCCCGGCGGCGGCCTGACCAGGAGTGCGTCTCCGCGACAACCCCGGGGGTGAGGGCCTGCGCTACGGCAGCCGCCTCGGCGAACTGCGCGATCCGCCACCGTTCCCCAGGAGCGTCCAGCGGCAGGAGCTCCGCGCCGGCGTCCTCGGCGAGGCGGCAGAATCCTTCCCGCAGCTGGTCCGGGACCGGCCAGGAGGTGAACGCCCGCCGGTCGGTGCGGCGCCGCTCGATCGCCGACGCCAGGGCCAGGTCCTCCTGGCTCGGCTCGCGGGGATGCATCTCCACGGCCGCGAGGTGGTCGGGTCGCGCCGGGTCGGGGATCCGGTGCACCAGCGGCTGCCAGCCGGCCGCACGCAGCGCCACCTGCAGGTGGTGCAGCGCAGCCCCGCACGCCACCACGAGGTCGTGGTCGTAGGGGTCGCTGGCGTCCAGCCGACGGTCTGGGTCGGCGAACAGGTGCAGCGACGACGGTCCGATCCGCCACCGCCACGGCTGCGTGTTGTGCAACGAAGGCGCACGGCAGGCCAGCTCGATGACGCTCCTCGCCGTCGCCGGGTCCAACAGGGCGTCGCCGGCACCGGCACCGTGTCGCCACCGGGCGGCAGGGCGTGGCCGGTCGTCGGGCGGGCGGGG
>NZ_UEXK01000016.1 GCF_900491935.1 Klenkia terrae | reverse complement strand
CGCCGGCACCCACCGAGACCTACACAGGGGGTATCGTCGGCAGCGTCAGAGGTGTATAAGAGCCAGCCCACAGACCGGCCACCGACGGCCGGCCGCCCAGAGAGGGAACCCATGACCAGCTTCCTGACCGCCCGCCCCGTGCGCCGGGCGATCACCGGCACCGCCGTCGCCGCGGTGCTGCTGTCGGCCGCGGCCTGCGGCGGCACCACCCGTGGCGACGACGACTCCGCCGGTGGCGGCTCCGGGTCGACCGCGGAGGCCGACCCCGACGCCGAGATCCCCTCCGGCCTGTCGGTCGCCTTCCTGCCCAAGCAGCTGAACAACCCCTACTTCTCCGTGGCCGACGGCGGCGGAGAGCAGGCGGTCGGCGAGTTCGACGGCGAGTACAGCGAGGTCGGCCCGTCCGAGGCCAGCGCCTCCTCCCAGGTCAGCTACATCAACACGCTGACCCAGCAGGGCGCCGACGTCATCGTCACCTCGGCCAACGACCCCAACGCCATCTGCTCCGCGCTGGACCAGGCACGGGCTGCGGGCGCCAGCGTCGTCACCTTCGACTCCGACACCGACCCCGAGTGCCGCGACGTCTTCATCAACCAGGCCACCGCGGAGGGCATCGCGGAGACCCAGATCGACGAGATGGCCGACCAGATCGGCGGGACCGGCCAGGTCGCCATCCTGTCGGCCACGGCCAACGCGACGAACCAGAACACCTGGATCGAGCTCATGACCGAGTACGCGGCCTCCGAGTACCCGGACATGGAGATCGTCACCACCGTCTACGGCGACGACGAGGACGAGAAGTCCTTCCAGGAGACCCAGGGTCTGCTGCAGACCTACCCCGACCTGGCCGGGATCATCTCCCCGACCACCGTCGGCATCGCCGCGGCGGCCCGCTACCTGTCCGGCTCGGAGTACAAGGGCCAGGTCGCGCTGACCGGCCTGGGCACCCCGAACCAGATGCGCGAGTTCGTCGAGGACGGCACCGTCACCTCCTTCGCGCTGTGGAACCCCGAGGACCTGGGCTACCTCGCCGCCTGGGCCGGCGCTGCCCTGGCCGCCGGCCAGATCACCGGTGAGGAGGGCCAGACCTTCACCGCCGGCGACCTCGGCGAGTACACGGTCGGCGCGGACGGCGAGATCGTCCTCGGCGACCCGACGGTCTTCAACGCCGACAACATCGCCGACTTCGACTTCTGAGCCGGCTCCCCCTGCCCGCGGCCGCCGGCGGGCTGTCCCGCACCGGCTGGAGCCGGTTCGGCCACGACGCCGCCGCCTTCGCCAACGCCGACGATGCCGGCCCGCACACCCCCGGCGTCTCCGCCGCGGGCGCGCAGTGGCTGGCCGCCTCGCCGATCACCGGC
>NZ_UEXK01000015.1 GCF_900491935.1 Klenkia terrae | reverse complement strand
GCCAGCTGCGGGTCGATGCGCACCGGCAGCTGGTCCTCCGCCCCTGGGAGGCACTCCCCGACGACGTCGCCCGCGCCCGCTGGCAACTCGCCATGCGGGTGGAGCTGGCCGACCTCGACGGCCTGGGTTCGCTGGGCTCAATCCCTCGGTCTGCTGCACCGACCGCCGACGGCGAAGGCTCTCAGGACGGTCCACCAATCGGTACGGCACCCGAGCCGGGCACCGACAACCACAACGGCCGGCCGGCACCGACCGGCAGCACGAGCAGCACACCCCGACGATCCGGCGACGGCCGTGATGGGCAGCGCGAGCACGGTGGGCAGGACGAGCACGAGCACAGCGAGCACGAGCACAGCGAGCAGGGCGCCGGTTCCGGGGTCGGCGAGATCGGTGGGCTGTCGGTGTCCCCGGTCGCGGTGGCCGAGCTGCTGGCCCGCTTCGACGCGCTCCTGGCCTCCGGTGCCCGCAGTCGGGTCCAGGGCGGGGACGTGTGGTTCGAGATCCTCGATGCCAGCGGCCGGCTCCGAGCCCTCAGCTCACCGGCCGAAGCCCGCGCCGCCCTCCGCCGCGGCACCGGCCTCGGACCACCACCCCGGATCGCCGACTACGAACCGAACGCCGCACAGACCCGGTTCGTCAAAGCCCGCGACCGGCACTGCCGGTTCCCCGGCTGCAGCAGACCAGCCGAGTACGTCGACCTCGACCACGTCATCCCCTACGACCACAACGACCCCGCCGCCGGCGGACCGACATGCGTGACCAACCTGGTGTGCCTGTGCCGCAGGCACCACCGGCTCAAGACCCATGCGCCGGGCTGGGTGTTCGCGATGGACCCCGACGGCACCCTGCACGTCACCCCGCCCGGCGGTCGCACTCGCACCACCAGACCCGCCGGCATCGCACAGGTCGACATACTCGGCTGGTCTGCTGCAGCCGGGGAACCGGCAGTGCCGGTCGCG
>NZ_UEXK01000014.1 GCF_900491935.1 Klenkia terrae | reverse complement strand
CCGGTGCACAGCCTGCCGCTCGCCCCGGTCCACCCGCTCCGGCCCGGCCGCACCGTCACCCCCTCGCACGCCGCCCCGGCGGCCGCCGGGTGGCAGCACAGCGCGGTGGTCGGCCTGGACGACGACGACATCGGGTTCGCCGAGATCGACGTCTACGCGCCGCGCACCGCCACCGGCTGACCCCGCGCAGCACCCGGGCACCCGCGCGGTAAGGTGTCCGGAGCAAGGGGCTGTGGCGCAGTTGGTAGCGCGTCTCGTTCGCAATGAGAAGGCCAGGGGTTCGAATCCCCTCAGCTCCACCGGTCGCCGAGCCCGGGTCCCGTCAGGGGGCCCGGGCTCCGTGCGTCAGGGGGTCAGCGGGCCGCCCGGAAGTCCGCCGGACGCTTGGCCACGAAGGCGGTGATGCCCTCGACCGACTCGGGGTCGGCGGCGGACTCCACGATCAACCGGGCCTCCTCGTCCAGCTGGGTGTCCAGGGTGGTGGTGGCCGCGCGGCGGACCAGGCCCCGGGTGCGGACCATCGCCCGGACCGGTCCGGCCGCGACCTGGGCGGCCAGCGCGGTCGCCGCGGCGGTCAGCTCCTCGTCGTCGACCAGCCGGCCGACCAGGCCGAACAGGTGGGCGTCGGCGGCGGACAGCGTGCCGTTGGTCAGCATGAGCTCCAGCGCCCGCGGGGCGCCCAGCGTGCGGGCCAGCGCCCAGGAGCTGCCGCCGTCGGGGGACAGGCCGATGGCGCCGTAGGCCGGGCGGAACTTCGTCGACCGGGCGGCGACCACGAGGTCGCAGGCGCCGACCAGGCCCACCCCGGCGCCGGCCACCGCGCCCTGCACGCCGGCGACCACGGGGACCGGGCAGGTGATGACCGCCCGGATCGCGTCGTGCCAGCGCTCGGCCAGCGCGCCGATGAACCCGGGCGCGTCCTGCGCCGCTGCCATGCCCTGCACGTCGCCGCCCACGCAGAACCGCGGGCCGGCGCCCAGCAGCAGCACGGTCCGGGTCTCGGCGGGGCGGTCGGCCAGGGCCTGCACCAGGGCGTCGGCCAGCGCCAGGTCGATGGCGTTGCCGGCCTCGGGGCGGTCCAGGGTGATCCGCCAGACGTCGCCGTCCACCGCCGTGCTGACCCGTCGCGTCGTCGCGCTGCTCGTCATGGACCGACCGTAGGGCCGCGGGCACGCCGACGCCCCCGGTCCGCGGGGGACCGGGGGCGTCGGCGTGCCCGCGGCCCTACGGTCGGTCCATGAC
>NZ_UEXK01000013.1 GCF_900491935.1 Klenkia terrae | reverse complement strand
ACCCCCCGCCGGCCCGGCCCGCGACCTCGTGGCCACGGCGACCGCACGAGTCCACCCGCCCGGACCGCGGAGGAAGAGTGACGCGGGCGGGGTGACACACGCCAGTCGGCAGGACCACCGCTGAGCCCGGCGATGGAACGCCGCCGAGATCGCGACGCCTGAACCGTCCTCCAGGGCTGACGGACCCCCGGACAACGGGAGAGGACCGCTCGACCATGGACCACCCGACCAGTGCCCAGAGCTGGTGTCCGACCCCGACGCACCGGTGCCGGGACGGCGGTGCGCAGGGGTCGGCGCACCTCGCATCCGGCGTTGCCGGCCCCGTCACGATCGGCACGCTTGCACGGTCGTCGTGGCCACCCACCCCCCGAGACCGGGCCAGCCCATTGCCTGCCCTGGTCGACGACCCCTGGACACCAGGGCCACCCCGGTGCGCGTCGTCCCGCCCCACTGACTTCCCGGAGCACACACCGCAACCCGTGTCGCAGTGCAGTCAGTGCGGACAACAAACCCCGGTGTGCGGTCCTACCGAATCGGGCCCAGAACCAGGTTCACATCCAACTCCTGGCGAGGCCGAGAGGGGTGACCTTATTCGGGCTGGGCGCTGTCAGATGCCGAAGGCCGGTGCGTAGTGGAAGTCGCCGGGCTAGCCGCTCCACGCCTGGAGGGTCCGTACCTGGAAGTGGTCAGCCCACGACGGGTCGGATGCCTTGATGCCCAGCGGTTCGGCGGGGCGGAAGCCGAATCGCCGGTAGTACCCGGTGTCTCCCAGAAGGACGGCTTCGGGAAAGTCGAGGGGGTCAGCTGCCGCGAGTACAGCGTGCATGAGCGCGCTGCCGATGCCGGTCCCTTGCATGTCGGGGAAGACCCCCAGGGGCGCGAGGCCCACCGAGGTTGCGCCGGCGAGCTGCGCACGGCTGCCGAGAACGTGCCCCACGACCGCGCCGTCCCGTTCGGCGACCAGGGACAGCGCTGGGATGACGTCTCCGGCGGCGCGTAGGGCGTCGACCAGGGTTGCCTCAAACGCGACCGATCCGTCCTCGGTGGCGAACGCGGCGTTGTGGACAGCGTGTACGGCGTCGCGGTCGTTCGGGGTCTCTCTGCGGATCAGCACCCGGAGCACGATGCAGGCGCTAGGGCTGCGCCACAACATGTTTGGCCCGTCGTGTCACAAACCCCCGTATGTGACACCACAGCGGCCGGGTCGGCCGCCGGTCGGGAAACGCCAGGTCGGCACCTGCTTCGACAGGACCGAAACCCGTTCCGAAATCAACGGCCCACAAACCCTGCCTCAGCGTCTTTTGAATCGACATCTCGGCTAGCGTCGGCGGCATGACGGTGGTCGGCTACGCGCGGGTGTCCACGCTCGAGCAGGACCCGGCCCTGCAGCACGACGCGCTCACCGCGGCTGGCGCTGCGAAGGTGTTCACGGACTTCGCCTCCGGCGCCACTGCCCAGCGGCCACAGCTGACGGCTTGCCTGGAATACCTACGCTCCGGCGACACCCTCGCGGTCTGGCGCATCGACCGGCTTGGGCGATCGGTGGAGGACCTCACGCGCATCGTCAACGACCTGGCCGAGCGCGGCATCCAGTTCCGGTCGACCACCGAGGCCATAGACACCACGACCGTGGGTGGTGAGCTCGTCTTCCACGTCTTCGCCGCCGTCGCGCAGATGGAACGCCGGCTCATCCGTGAACGCACCGTGGCCGGCCTTGCCGCGGCCCGAGCCCGCGGCCGCAAGGGTGGCCGCCCCAGCGTCATGACCGATCAGCGCGTGGCAGCAGCTGCCGCCCTGCGCACCCAAGGGCTCACGCTCAACGAGATCGCCGCGTCGCTGGGGGTCGGACGTTCCTCAGTCGTCCGCGCCCTGAGACAGCCAATTGCTGCAGCTGCTCGGCCCAGCACGACCGGCGCGGTGTCGTGAACGGGCGCGCCGTTCGCATTGCGATCGTCGCTGGCGTCGTGGTGGGCTCGATCGTCTGGGTGGTGAGCCTGATGACCATCCCCGTGGTGACCATGTGCGCAGACAGTCCGACCGGTGGCTACTGCGAGAAACAGGGCGGACCTAGCGTGCTGCCTGCCCTGGCCACCGGAGCTCTGACCGCCGGCGTTGTTGGCGCGGTGTTGTGGGTCCGGCAGCGGCGCCGTTAGGCGTTCCGAGTGTCCCGTATGACGCCCCTCTGTGAGAAAACAAATCGGACGGGTCTATCGGGACGCTCGGTGTTTGTGCTGGTCAGCTCGGTGAGCTGACCGAGCCGTGTCCCGGTAGACGGCCGTCTGCGGACACTTTGCCTCGCTAGGCTGAGCCGTCCCACCGAAGGTGCAGTTGTCCGCTACCTTCAGATGCCATCCGATTGGAGGCACCAATGGTGTGGCTTGTATGGTCCGGAATAGTGGTATTCGTTGTAGTACTTCTGGGCATTTCATATTGGTACGACCGCGATGCTCGCCAGCGGGGTGCCAATCCCATGTCAGCTGGCTCGATGGTTGAAGCGACCCGAACCAACCGATGGCAAACGGTGCGTCGCAGCAGCCAGCTATTGCAGGGCGGGGCAACACCACGGTCGCAAGACGCTCATGGTCAGACCTGGAAGAAGCCTTAATTGGCTGCTGCTGTGGGCACTACGGCTAGGTGTTGCGGTGCATGAGGTTGTTGACAGCGGGGCGGTAGGGGCCGGGACGTAGGACGGGTCCCCGGCGGCAGGATGTGAAGCGCTGACCACACGTCCTGACCGACCCGGAGACCCGTCTTGTCCCACG
>NZ_UEXK01000012.1 GCF_900491935.1 Klenkia terrae | reverse complement strand
GACGATCCCGGCGTGGCGGAGGGGGCAGCGCGGCACGAACGCCGTGCAGGTCCCCATCGCTGCGGCCACGCCGAGCACGGCGATCAGTGCCGGGAGCCGCGCGCCGTCCGGTGCCTCCTGGACGAGCACGAAGGCGCCCATGGCCAGGACGAACCACCCGAACGCCCGGCGCAGCGCATCGGCCGGGATGCGGTCGACCACCCGGGCCCCGAGCAGGCTCCCGACGACAGCGGCGACGGTGACCGCACCCACGAGGGCCCAGTCGATCGACACGGTGGCCAGGTAGCCGCTCAGCCCGGCGAAGGACTTCATGGCGATGACCAGCAGGGACGTGCCCACGGCCACGCCCATCGGCAGCCCGCCGAGCAGGGCCAGCGCCGGGACGACGAGGAAACCGCCGCCCGCGCCGACGAGGCCGGTGACCAGGCCGACGACGACGCCGTCGAGCAGTACCCGGCCCACGGGGAGCTCGGAGTGCGACTTGGCCGGGTCGACGTCCTGGCGGCCGCGCAGCATGGCCACCGCCGTGGCGACCATCATCAGGGCGAAGGCGATCATCAGCAGTTGCCCGGGGAGGTGGCCGCCGACGAACCCGCCCGCCAGCGCGCCGGCCATGCCGGCAGCCCCGAAGAGCAGGCCGGTGCGCCAGCGGACGCGCCCGGCGCGGGCGTGGCCGACCACGCTCACCGCCGCGGTGACGCCGACGACCACGAGCGAGGCGGCGATCGCCTCCTTGGCGTCCATGCCGGCCACGTAGACCAGCAGCGGCACCATCAGGATCGAGCCGCCACCGCCGAGCAGCCCCAGGGTGACTCCGACGACGACAGCCAGTGCGACGGTGAGCGCGATCAGCACCGGGTCACCGCTTCCGGGTGAGCTGGTCCAGCGCCGAGCCGGTGGCGCGGGCGCCCCGCTTGTTCCACGGCATCTTCGCCAGCGCCATGCCCATGGCGCAGGTGTTGGAGACGGCGGCGAAGACCAGCCCGCCGCCGACGAAGCCGGACAGCCACTTCGCCTTGGGGGCGACCGTGCTGCCCACGATCCCGGCGACGACGAGGGATCCGGCGGCCAGGCGGACCTGGCGCTCGAGCTCCCAGCTCTGGCGGCCGCGGTTCACCGTGCCGCCGGTCTTCTCCCAGTCCACGATGCCGCCGGAGAGGACGGCGGGGGAGGAAAGGCCAGCCGCCTGCAGGGCCTCCTGCGCCTGGCCAGCCCGGGCGCCGGAGCGGCAGACGAGGACGACGTCGTGGTGGTCGTCCAGGACCGTGCGGAGCTCGTCGAGCGAGCCCTTCAGCTCGTCCAGGGGGACGTTGACCGCGCCGGGGATGTGGCCGGCCTCGAACTCTGACGGTGTGCGGACATCGATCAGCGTGGGGTCCGGGTCCGAGTTGTTGCCGAGGCGCTCGGCGAGGGTGGGGGCGTCGAC
>NZ_UEXK01000011.1 GCF_900491935.1 Klenkia terrae | reverse complement strand
GACCAAGGGCGGTGTGCTCGCGGACCGATCCGCAGCGGAGTCGGCGCGGGACCGCCTCCGGGCAGTCCTGGACGCGGTGGCCGCGACCGAGGTCGACCGGACCGGACGTCGGTCGTGCGCAACCGGCTCTGGCCCGGGACGGAGTTCTCCCACTACGGTCGACCTGCACCGGACCTCCCTGCGGTGCGGTCGGAGGACCCCGTGGATCCGATGGCGCAACGCGACGACCCCGACCTACCCGTGCCGCGCGTCCCCGACGGCGAGCCGCGGCCGTCGTTCCCGGACGTCCCGCGCCTGGAGCTCGACCAGCTCCTCGCGCAGCTGGTCGACCGGGCGTCCAGCAGCGTGCTGCACCGCACCGCGGAGGCCGCCGGGGACCTCGTCGGAGCCCGGCGAGCCGGCCGGCAGGTCGCAGAACCGGGCGGCACAGGCAGGCGGTCGTCCGGTCCGCCTCAGCGGCAGCACGGTGGCGGCCTCGAGGTGCCCGTCCAGGTCCGCGGTGCCCCGATCGGGACGCGCCACCTGGAGGACAGCGACCACGGGTCCACCACCACCGAGGACCAGGAGCTGGTCCAGGCCCTGGCGTCGACCGCCGGCACAGCCATCCAGGGCGCCCGGCTGTACGAGTCGGCCCGCCGTCGGGTCGAGTGGCTGCAGGTCTCGGCCGCGATCACCCGGCAGCTGCTCTCCGGCTCGACGAGCGGTGCGGAGGCCCTCGACCTCCTCGCCCGGGGTTGCCGGGACGTCGTCGGGGCCGACGTGGTGGCCGTCCTCCGGCCCGGCGCGAAGGGGTCCGGCGTCCGGCAGCTGGGGGTGGACGTCCTGGTCGCTCCGGGCGAGGGCGCCCGGGCGGCCCGGTCGGTGCCCCTCGCCGGGACCGTGCTGGGCCGGGTCTTCGAGGGGGGCGCGCCGGAGTCCCTGGTCGGCGGCGCGCTTGAGGAGGAGTCCGGCGCCCTGCCGTGGACCGGCGTGCAGATGGGGGCGGTGATCGCGGTGCCCCTCGTCGGGGCCGGGGACGTCCGCGGGGTGCTCTGCGCCGCCCGTCGCCCCGGCCGGCCCGGGTTCTCGGTCACCGACACCGAGATGGCCGGTGGCTTCGCCAACCAGGCCGCGGTCGCCATCGAGCTGGCCGAGGCACGGGCGGACCAGCAACGTGCCGCCGTGCTGGACGAACGCGAACGGATCGCCACCGGCCTGCAGGACACCGTCGTCCAGCGGCTGTTCGGGATCGGGCTGGCGATGCAGGGCGTGCTCGCCGAGCTGGGCGACGGGCGGGCCGCCGGCCGGTTGCGGGCCATCGTGGACGAGGTGGACGCGACCATCGACCACGTCCGCAGCACGGTCTTCCCGTCGAGCACGGAGTCGGCCCCGGTGGACCCGCTCGACCGGGTGCTGGACGCCGTGGCCGAGGCGGGCGGCGTGCTGGGCTTCGAGCCCGACGTGCGGTTCTCCGGCTTGCGCTCGGGACGGGTGGCCGCCGACCTGGCCGAGGACGTCGCGGCGGTCGTCCGGGGGGCCCTGCTCGACGTCGCCGGGCGGGGGCGGTCGACCACCGCGGTCGTGGACGTGGTGGAGGACCGGGACGGGCTGGTCGTGCACGTGCGCGACGACGACGCGCGGGCACCGGACGGTCCCGGCGCCGCGGGCGTCGACCTGCGGGACCGCGCACGCCGGCACGGCGGCACCTTCACCGTCAGCGCGGCGACACCGCACGGGGTTTCGCAGTACTGGTGGGTGCCCCGGCCCTGACCCCGCGCAGCGCCCGCACCGCGATCAGGTCCACCCCGAGTTCGTGCCTCAGCAGCCCGCTCAGCGCCGTGCCCAGCAGCGGCAGCACCGCGACGACGGTCGGTCCGGGGTGCGGGTCCTGAGGCCACCTGCTCCTCCTGCGGTGTGGTGGCTGCCCAGGGGACTAGAGGTAGGTGCCCGGGGTGGCCGGGAAGGAGTCCTCCGGCTCCGGCTCGGGCGCGGCGCTGTGCTGGGCGCCCAGCCGCGCGGGCCCCATCGGCCCCAGGAGGACGCTGATCCGGAGGCTGTGGACGACCCCTTCGAGCCAACCGACCAGCCGGGCCTGGGCGACGCGCAGTTCTGCGGCGGAGGGCGGTGGTCCGCTCCCCAGAGGCCGTGCGAGCCGGTCGAGCTCCTCCCGCAGCTCGGGGGCGAGCCTGTCCTGCAGCTCCGCGACGGAGGTGTGGTGGATCTGCCGCAGTCGTTCTCGGCCGGCGTCGTCGAGGGGTGCGGCACGCACCTCCTCCAGCAGCTGCTTGACCATGGAACCGATCCGCACGAGCTTCGCCGGGTGCTCCACCGGCACGACCGGTCCGGGGAGGTTGCTCGTCGACCCGGTCACCAGGTCAGCTGCCCTGTCCCGGCTGCTGTCGGCGCAGCAGGCTGACCAGGGTGGTCGCCCCGGTCGAGGTGGCGGAGCAGCATCGGCCCACCCGGTGGCCGCCCGCTGGCGGCGATCACCGGCGAGATCCTGCGCACGGCGCGCTCACACCACCAGGTGCGCGGGCCGGCCGGTGACCTCTTCGAGGTCCTCGGCGGCCACGTGCAGCAGACGGTGGCCCAGGTCCACGAGGGCTCGGGCGACGGCGATCTCGTCACCGATCCGGGGCACGTCCGGGTCGGCGGGGGACAGGCGGGTGAAGCCCACCCCGACCAGCTCGTCGAGGTCGCGGGTGCGCAGGTGGGCCACCGCCCGCGTGCGCCCGTCGTGCTCACCGATGGTGATCCTGGTGGTCCAGGTCGTGGTCGCGTCCACGTCGGCCTCCTCGCTCGGGAGGTCCGACCCTGCCCGCGCCGGGGCCCCACCGACGCGGTCGGAGGGCCGTCGACGCAGGGACCATCGACCCGGGCGGGCCCGGCGGGGGGTGCCGGGCCCGTCACCGGACCGGTGCTGCCGTGCCGACCTCGAGGCCGGGGTCCTCCGGGGAGGGCGCGGGGCACGGAGG
>NZ_UEXK01000010.1 GCF_900491935.1 Klenkia terrae | reverse complement strand
TTGCGGCTGCGGACGAAGGGCAAGTTAGGGTGCAGGTGGTGGGTGGGGAAGGTGTTGCAGGATGTTTTTGTTTTCGGAGAGCGGGCGGCCGCCGAGATCACCGCAGGGAGAATGGTCGGCAGCGTCAGGTGTGTATAAGAGAGAGGGGATGGCCGGCCCGCCGATCACGGCGGTGGCCTCGGCGGAGTCGGTCGCGAGGATCACGGAGGCGACCGCGCCGGTCCGGGCGACGCCGTCCTCGCCCACGTAGGTGGCGGTCTTGCCGACCAGGGCGCCGGCGCTCGAGGCCCGCTGCATGGCCAGCATCGAGGCGTTCTGGTCGGTCAGCTTCTGCAGCGCCTCCACCTGGGAGTAGGTGGCCGTCTGGGTCACGAACGCGCTGGAGTCGGTGGGGGCCGACGGGTCCTGGTACTTCATCTGGGCGACCAGGAGCTTGAGGAAGGTGTCCTTGTCCATCCCGGTGCCGCCGACCGAGCTGCTGGCCGGGCTCTGCGCGCCCGCGAGGGACATCACGTTCCCGGTGGTGCCGACGACGGCCATGGCTTCTCCTCCTCAGACGCGGACGTCGACGCCGGGTGACGCCGCTCCGCCGCGGTTGGTGCGGGTGGTACTGGTGGTGCTGCTGTCCTCATCGGCAGTCGCGGGGCCGGTCGGTACCTGTCCCCACCGAGTGGTGGGCGCGGAGCGCTGGTCACCGGCCTGCGACGAGCCCGAGCCGGCCTGGCCACCCTGGCCGGTCGACACCTGGGCGTCGGTCAGCGTGAGCCCGGCCGCGGCCAGGTCCCGGCGCAGCTCGGGGATCGCGTCGGCCAGCACACCGCGGCTGCCGTCCTGGCCGGCCGACATCGCCAGCGAGACCTGGTCCCCGGTCACCGTGAGCTGCAGGTGCACCTCGCCGAGGGACTCCGGGGCCAGCACGATCGTCACCGAGTGCGACCCCCCGTCGCTGGCCAGGGCCAGCAGCTGCGGGGTCAGCTGGGCGGCGACCGGTGGGTCGGCGG
>NZ_UEXK01000009.1:3099-10781 GCF_900491935.1 Klenkia terrae | reverse complement strand
GCCGACGCTCGCCGCGAGGGGCCCCCGCCCGCCCGGCCCGACGCGGGCCACCGGGGTGCGGGGGCCGACCCCGGCGGACCGCAGGGGCTCCCACACGGTGGCGCCGGCGCACAGCAGCGGGGCCGCCGCCGCGGGGTCCAGCCCGGCGGGCAGCGGGTGCACGAAGGACTCCCGGATGACGACCTCGCCGGCCCACAGCCCCAGCGTCGGGGTGCCGTCGACCCGGTCGACGCCCCCGTAGGTGAGGGTGGGGAACTCCGTGCACCAGTTCTGCTGGCCGGCGAGGCACGACGGGCACTCCCCGCACGAGTCCACGATGTTGCCCACGGCGACGACGTCCCCGACGGCGTGCTCGGTGACCGCCGCGCCCACGGCGAGGACGGTGCCGGTGGCCTCGTGCCCGGGCACCAGCAGCGGGCCGCCGGCCTCCCGGCCGCGGAGCGCGTGCAGGTCGGTGTGGCAGACCCCGCACCAGTCCACCCGGACGGCCACGTCGTCCGGGCGGAGCTCGCGGCGGGTGATCGGCCGGGGGGCGACGACGGTGTCGGTGCCGTCGACGGCGAGGGCGGTGGTGGGGCGCACGGGGTCCTCCTCAGGGCCAGACAGACCGTTCGGTCTGTTCTCTCCCGAGACCGTACACGGAACAGACCAACCGGTCTGTCTATCCTGGGGCGGTGACCGTCGACCTGGAGCTGACAGCCCGCGGCGAGGCCACCCGGCAGCGCATCGTGGCCGCGGCGACCGCCGAGTTCGCCGAGCACGGCATCGCCGGCGCCCGGGTCGAGCGGATCGTGGCGCAGGCCCGCACCAACAAGGCCCAGCTCTACGGCTACTTCGGCGGCAAGGACCAGCTCTTCGACGCCATCTTCGCGGCCTCGCTGGACCGGATCACCGACGTGGTGCCGATCGACGGCGACGACCTGGCCGGCTGGGCCGTCCGGCTCTACGACGAGTACCTCGCGCGACCGGACCTCATCCGGCTGGCCACCTGGCACCGCCTGGAGCGCAAGCCGGGCGGCCACCTGACCGAGCACACCGGCCGGCTCGAGCCCGCCAAGCTCGGCGCGATCGCCACCGCCCAGGCGGCCGGGCGGGTGGTGCCCGGCGACCCGCACGACCTGATGGCGCTGGTCATCGGGATGTCGATGGCCTGGTCACCGGTCAGCAACGTCTACGCCGCGACCGTCGACGAGGACCAGGCCGTGCACGACCGGCGGCGGGAACTGCTGCGGCGCACGGTCGCCGCCGCCGTCACACCGGCCTGAGCGGGGCGTCAGCCCACCGACACCGAGACCATGTCGACGACGAAGACCAGCGTCGCGCCGCCCGGGATCGGCCCCTGACCGGCGGCGCCGTAGCCCAGGTCGCTGGGGATGGTGATGATCCGTCGGCCGCCCTCGGCCATGCCGACCACACCGGAACCGAAGCCCTCGATGACCCCGGGCGCCCCGGCGGTGAACGGCAGCGCCTGCTGGCCGCGGCTCCAGGAGGAGTCGAACTCCTCGCCGGTGCCGTAGAACGCGCCGAGGTACTGCACCTCGACGGCCGAGCCGGCCGCCACCACCGTGCCGTCGCCGACCACGACGTCGGCCACCACCAGCCCGCACGGCGGCGGGGCGTCGTCCGCGGGCACCTCGGGCTTCTCGGCCAGGTCGGTCGACACCGAGGACGGCGGCTGCGCGGTCGGCTCGGCGCTCACGCAGGTCGGCGTGGGGTCGGCCGAGGCCTCGCCGTCGTCGGAGCCGCAGCCGGCCAGCAGCACGGCGACGACGGGCAGGGCGAGCAGGGCGGAGCGGCGGTTCACGGGGGCCTCTCGGCGGGGGGGGGGGGGGCGGGGGCGGGGGGGGCCCCGGGCTCCCGGGAGACCCGTCTCTTTTTCACATCTCCCCGCCCCCCCGACCCCGGAGGGGATCGTATGCCCGCTTTTTCTTTTGAAAAAAAAAAGAAAGAAGTAGGGTGGGGGGCTTGGTGGCTGAGTGCGCACACTCTCCCGGACCGCGGCGTTCTGGTCGGTGGCGGTGCTGCTGGTCCTGGTGCTCGCGGCCTCCGGCGTCCCGTCCCCGCTGTACCGCGTCTACGCCGAGGAGTTCGGGTTCGGCACCGGCACCTTGACGCTGGTCTTCGCCGTCTACGCGTTCGCCCTGCTGGCGGCGCTGCTCACCGTCGGGGCGCTCAGCGACCACGTCGGACGACGTCCGGTGCTGGCCGTGGCCCTGCTGGTCGAAGCGGTGGCCATGGGGTTGTTCTTCGTGGCCGACGGGGTGTGGTGGCTGCTGGCCGCCCGGGTGGTGCAGGGCCTGGCCACCGGCGCGATGACCGGGGCGTTCGGCGCGGCCCTGCTGGACCTGCAGCGCCGGGACCGCCCGCTGGGCCCGCTGATCAACTCGGCCTCCCCCGGGCTGGGCCTGTCGCTGGGCGCCCTGGGTGCGGCCATCGCCGTCCAGGTGCTGGTCGACCCGGGCGAGTGGGTGTTCGGCGTCCTCGGTGCCCTGTTCGTGGTGGCCGCCGTCCTCGTGTGGCTGGGGCTGCCGGAGTCCTCGCCACGGGTGCCCGGGGCGCTGGCCTCGCTGCGGCCCAGCGTGCACGTGCCGCGGACCAGCCGGCGCGCCTTCGTCGTCGTCCTGCCCTGCCTGGCCGCCACCTGGGCGCTGGGCGGGCTGTACGCCTCGCTCGGGCCCTCGCTGGTCGCCGGCGTCTACGGCGTGGAGAACCACGTGGCGGGCGGGTTGCTGATCCTGGCGCTCAACGGCACCGGCATCCTCGGCTCGCTGGCCACCCGCGGGCTCGCGCCGTCCACCGGGATGGTCACCGGCGCGCTGGTGTTCGTCGTCGGCGTCCTGGGCACCATCGGCGCCCTCGCCGCCGCCTCGCTGACCGCGTTCTACGTCGCCGCCGTCGTCTCCGGGTTCGGGTTCGGCGCGGCGTTCCTCGGCGCGATGGCCACCGTCACCCAGGGGGTCGACGCCGGCGAGCGCGCCGGGCTGCTGTCGGCGGTGTTCACCGTCAGCTACCTGGCGTTCAGCCTGCCGGCGATCGCGGCGGGGCTGGCGATCGGCCCGCTCGGGCTGACCACGACCGCCGAGGTCTACGGCGCGGTGGTGGTCGCGCTGGCGCTCACCGCGGTGGCCGGCCTGGTGCGCGACCGCCGGCCGGTGCCGGTCACAGGAGGCTGAGCCGCCGCTGCTCGCGGAGGGCGGCGAACACGTGGGACCGCAGCAGGTCGGCCATGCTCTCGGCCAGGTCGGTGAAGGCCACCGCCACGTCCCAGCCGTCCTCGTCGCCGATCACGGTCTGCCAACGGCCCGGCAGCGGGAACACCGCACCGCGCAGGAGCAGGCCGACGTCGACGGGCGCGCCCTCGGACGGCGCGGTCGAGGTCGCCTCCAGCCGGCCGCGCATGCCGTTCTCGCTGAGGTCGGTGGTGCGCCCGCGGAAGACCGCACCCGACCCGCGCTCGGTGACCTGGAACCGGAGCCGCAGCGGTGCCCGGACGGCGTCCCGGCGGTTGCCCGGCTCGGTCGTGCCGATCGGCAGCACTTGCCAGCGCACCCCGGTCCGGACCGGCCAGCGCAGCGCCACCCGGGCCAGCACGGTGTGCACCCCCTCGGAGGTGCTCCAGTACAGCCGGAGCGGCTCGGGCACGGCCGGGTCGACCGGCAGGTCGAGGACGACGCTGCCCGCGCGCAGCTGCACGACCTGGGCGGTCACCACCTCGGCGCCCGCGACCACGTCGACGAGTGCACCCGGCACCGGTAGCTCCACGCTCCACCTCCCCTGCGAGGACCGTGTGTCCTGTCGGAGAGGTGATCGGCCGCGGACGGCCCGGCGCGCAGTCCCCGGGCGGGTGATCACCCGCCCGGGTCAGAGCCGGACGACGTCCAGCGCGCCCAGCACCTGCGCCGGGGTGTCCACGACGACCGCGGCGCCCGCCTGCGCCAGCTCGCCGGGACGGGCCGGCCCCCAGCCCGCCCCGATGCAGGGCAGCCCGTGCACCCGCGCGCCGACGACGTCCTGGGCCCGGTCGCCGACCAGCACCGGCTGCGTCCCGTCGGGGTGCTCGGCCAGCGCCAGGGCCACCACCTGGTGCTTGTGCCGGACCCGGCCGTCCAGGGTGGCGCCGTGCACGCTGTGGAAGGCGTCGAGCAGCCCGACGTGGTCCAGGATCCGGCGGGCGAACTCCGCGGGCTTGGAGGTGGCGACGGCCAGCAGCTCGCCGCGGCCGCGGAGCCCGGCGAGCAGCTCGGCCACCCCGGGGTAGACGGGGGCGTCGAACATCGCCCCGGCCGTGTAGTGCGCCCGGTAGGCCAGCACGGCGCGCTCGACGTCGGCGTCCGGCACGCCCAGGACAGCGGCGAACCCGTCCTGCAGCGGCGGGCCGACCATGGCGGTGAGCTGGTCGGCGGTCGGCTCGGGCAGGCCCAGCTCGGCGGCGGCCACCCGCACGGCGGCGTTGATGCCCGGGCTGGAGTCGACCAGCGTCCCGTCCAGGTCGAACAGCGTCAGCGCAGCCACGCCAGGGCCTCCTCGACGGTCGGGACGACGGCCACCCCGGCGGGCAGCGGCGGGCGCCGGACCAGCACCACCGGGATGCCCAGCTCCCGCGCGGCGACCAGCTTGGCGGTGGTCATGGGGCCTCCCGAGTCCTTGGTGACGACGACGTCCACGGCGTGCTCGCGCATCAGCGCCAACTCGTCGGCCACGCTGAACGGCCCGCGGGCCAGCACCAGCACCGCACCCGCCGGCAGCGGGTCGGTGGGCGGGTCGACGCAGCGCACCAGCACCCGGCCCGGCAGCCCGGCGAACGCACCGACGCCCTGCCGGCCGGTGGTCAGGAACGCCGTGCCGCGGACCACGGTGGCCGCCTGCGCCAGGTCGTCCACCCACCGCCAGTCGTCGCCGGGGCCCGCCGTCCAGCCCGGGCGCTGCAGCCGCAGCAGCCGGGTGCCGGTGGCCGAGCAGGCAGCCGCGGCGTTCGCGGTGATGCCGGCGGCGAACGGGTGCGTGGCGTCGACGACGGCGGTCGGGGCGTGCTCGGCCAGCCAGGCGCTGAGCCCGGGCACCGGCTGCGTCAGATGTGTAGAAGCGACAGGGGTGGGGCGGGGCACCCGCGCCCGCCCGGTGATTCCTGCTCGACACGCCCGTCCGGGTGGATCCGGCAGGTACCTTGGCCTGCGATGTCCGAGACCCATGCCGTGTCCAAGATCGGCGCGCTGTTCAAGCTCGTCGCCACCGTCGTCGTGGCCGGAGCGCTCGTCGCCGGGATGATGCTGCCCTTCGTCGGGGGCACCGGGCTCGTGGCCCGGAACTCCGCCTCGTTGCTGGACGCGCTGCCGGTCGAGCTGACCGACCAGACGCCGAACGGCAACACGGTGGTCAAGGCCGCCGACGGCACGGTGATCACGAACTTCTACGAGCACAACCGCACGCCGGTGGCCGCGGACCAGATCTCCGACGTCATGAAGCAGGCGATCGTCGACATCGAGGACAGCCGCTTCTACGACCACAACGGCCTCGACGTCCAGGGCACCCTGCGTGCGCTGGCCGCGAACATCGCCGCCGGCGGAGTGGCCGAGGGCGGTTCGACGCTCACCCAGCAGCTGGTCAAGCAGACCCTGCTGCAGACCGCGGACACCCCGGAGGAGGCCGCGGCCGCCGACGAGCAGACCGTCGGCCGCAAGCTGCGCGAGGCGCGGTTGGCCCTCGCCCTGGAGGAGACCTACTCCAAGGACGAGATCCTCACCCGCTACCTGAACATCGCCTACTTCGGCGCCGGCGCCTACGGCATCCAGGCCGCCGCCCAGCGGTACTTCTCGGTGAACGCGATCGACCTCACCCTGCCGCAGGCCTCGGTGCTCGCCGGCCTGGTGCAGAGCCCGACCAACGACGACCCCTTGGCTCAGCCGGAGAACGCGCAGGCCCGCCGGGACGTCGTGCTCAACCGGATGCGCGACCTGGGCCACATCACCGACCAGGAGCTGGCCGACACCACCGCCCAGCCCGTCGTGACCGCCGAGGGGCAGCCGCCGGCCCGCAACTGCGTCGGGGCCTCGATCGGCGGGTTCTTCTGCTCCTACCTGCAGTCCTACCTGACCGGCACGCTGGGCATGACCCAGCAGCAGATCGACAACGGTGGCCTGACGATCCAGACCACGCTGCGCCCGGACATGCAGGCCGCCGGCGACCAGGCCGTGCTCAACACCCTGCCCATGGGTGACTCGCTGGCCGGGATCTACACCGCGGTCCAGCCCGGTACCGGGCACGTGCTGGCGATGAGCGTCAACCGGCAGTTCTGCTCCGACGCCGCCAACCCGGCGTGCGAGTCGGTCGTGCTCAACACCGCGTCCAGCCAGGGCTCGGGCTCGACGTACAAGGTCTTCACCGCGGTCGCCGCGCTGGAGCAGGGCTTCTCGCAGTACTACACGCTCACCACGCCCAATCCGTACGTGTCGCGGGTCTACCGGGGCGAGTGCCGCGGGGTGAACTCCAACGGGTACTACTGCGTGCGCAACGTGGGCAACAACTACCCGCCGACCCTGGACATGGACGGCGCCCTGGTCCGGTCCTCCAACACCTACTTCCTGGCCCTCGAGGACGCCCTGGGCAGCGTGGAGGCCCCGGTCCGGGTCGCCCAGCGCATGGGGCTCAGCTCCATCGACGCCACCGCCGACCAGATCGTCGAGGAGAACCGTGGGTCGTTCACCCTGGGCGCCGAGGCCACCAGCCCGCTGGCCCTGGCCAGTGCGTACTCCACGCTGGCGGCCAGCGGGACGCAGTGCGACCCCACGCCGGTCACCGCCATCACCGACCGCGCCGGTGCTCCGGCCACCCTCCCCGACGGCACGCCGATCAACACCGGCAACTCCTGCAACCCGGAGGCGATCCCGGCCGGGGTGGCGAACACGATGAACCAGATCCTCATCGGCGACGTGCAGAGCTCGATCGGCACCGGCACCCGGGCCAACGTCCCGGGCCACCAGATCGCCGGCAAGACCGGGACGTCGCAGAGCAACTACTCGGCCGCGTTCGTCGGCTACACCCCGGAGTACACCGCCAGCGTGATGGTGCTCAACCCGAAGGAGAACGAGGACGTCGGCGGGTTCGGCGGCGGCAAGCCGGCGACCATCTGGAACGACGCGATGGAGCCCATCCTGAACGCCCAGCAGACGGCCCCCTTCCCGCCGGCCGACGCCGCGGTGCAGAACGGGAACACCCGCGCGGTGCCCGGCTGCAGCTCGGTGAGCGACTGCCAGTCGGCCATCACGGGCGCCGGGCTGCGCTACGCCGGGCAGACCAGCGTGGACTCCAGCGAGCCGGCCGGCACCGTCGTGGGCACCAACCCCGGCGCCGGCAGCCGGGTGCAGGAGGGCGGCGCGGTGTCGGGCCAGGTCAGCAACGGCTCCGGCTACAGCGCCCCGGCCCCCGCGCCCGCCCGCCGGGGCCGCGGGGGCGCCCGCCGCCGCCCCCCCCCGCGGCGCGCTCCCCGCCCGGCTGACCCGGCGGGGGGGGCCCGGGGGGGCGCAGACGGCCCCCCCGCCCCCCCCCTCCCCCCCCCCCCCCGCCACGACCGCCACGACGGCCGCGTCCCCGCACCCGGGGGACGCGGCCGTCGTGCGTCGTGAGGCAGGTCTCCGGGCAATGAGGTTGCAGACAACAACCATCGGTGTGAACATGGTTGGAGCAAG
>NZ_UEXK01000009.1:0-2999 GCF_900491935.1 Klenkia terrae | reverse complement strand
GCACGCATCGCTCAACGACTGCTGGCCCTGACCGCCGCGATCTGGCACAACCGCGCCACCGGCCAACCAGTCACAAGATCACTGATCGCCTACGACCACTGATCCAATCGGACTTACTCATCTAGGCTGCACAGGTGACCGTGCTCCCCGCCGCCGAGGCCGCCGCCCGGGCCGCCGCGCACCGGGAGCGGCTGCTGACCTGGGTGGGGCCGCACCTGGAGCGGCGCCGGCGGCACGAGGCGCACCCGGTCCTGGACTTCCTGTTCACCTACTACTCGGAAGCCCCGGCCCGGGTGCTGCGCTGGCACGCCGGCGTGGGCGCCTCGGTCACCGGCGAGCTGGCCGACGAACGGCTCGGCTGGCCGATGTACGCCGTGCTGCCCGACGGCTCGGTCGGGCTGGACGTCGAGGCGTTCCGCGCCAAGCGGGGGACGTCGGCCGGCTGGGTCGCGGGGTTGCTGCGGTCGACGGCGTCCCGGTCCGGGCAGTTCGGCTGCTTCGGGCTGCACGAGTGGGCGATGGTGCACCAGGCCCCGCCGCGGCACGACGCCGTCCCGCTGCGGCTGGGGTCGGCCGGCACGGACGCAGTCGTGGAGTCCCACCGCCTGCAGTGCACGCACGTCGACGCCTACCGGTTCTTCACCCCGTCGGCCGCCCCGCGCAACGCGCTCACCCCGACCCGGGAGACGCAGGCCGCCCTCGAGCAGCCGGGTTGTCTTCATGCCGGGATGGACCTCTACAAGTGGGCCTACAAGCTCGCCCCCGCCGTCCCGGGCGAGCTGCTGGCCGACTGCTTCGCCCTGGCCGTGGACATCCGGGAGCTCGACATGCGGGCCAGCCCCTACGACCTCGCCGACCACGGCTACGCCCCGGTCGCGATCGAGACGGCGGCCGGCAAGGCGGAGTACGCGGCGGCCCAGCGCGGCTTCGCCGCCCGGGGTGCCGCCCTGCGGGAGCGGTTGGTCGCCGTCTGCGACGCCGTCCTCGGTTAGGGCAGGCCGCGCAGCCAGTCGGCGATCGCCGTCCCCAGCTCGTCGGGGCTGTCCTCCGGGACGAAGTGGTTGCCGGGCACCTGCACCTCGGTGAGGTTCGGCCAGCGGCGCACCAGCTCCCGCTGCCGGCCGACCAGGATCGAGCCCGGGTCGGCGTCCACGAACAGCTTGGGGACGTCGGAGGTCGCCAGCCACTCGCCGTAGGTGTCCACGACGTCGTGCACCTTCGGCGGCACGTGCTCGATCGGGATGTTGCGCGGCCACTCCAGCGTGGGCCACCGGCTCTCCGGGGTCGGGTAGGGCGCCCGGTAGCGGTCGTGCGCCTCCGGGGAGAGCCCGTGCAGCGTGGACGCCGGCAGGATCCGCTCGACGAAGGTGTTGCGCTCCAGCACCAGCTCCTCGCCGTGGTCGGAGCGCATGCCCTGGAAGACGCTCTTGGCCGCCCGCGGCCAGTCCGCCCACAGCAGGGGCGTCACGATCGTCTCGGTGAACGCGATCGCCCGGACCTTCTCGGGGTTCCGCCGCGCCCAGTCGAAGCCCAGCGCACCGCCCCAGTCGTGCAGCACCAGGGTGACCCGGTCCCCGACCTGGACCTCCGCCAGCAGGTCGGCCAGGAACTCGGCGTGGGTGGCGAAGGAGTAGGTGCCGCGCCCGGGGTCGGGCAGCTTGTCCGACTCGCCCATGCCGATCAGGTCCGGCGCGATGCAGCGGCCCAGCCCGGCCAGGTGCGGGATGACGTTGCGCCACAGGTAGGACGACGTCGGGTTGCCGTGCAGGAGGACGATCGGGTCGCCCTCCCCGGTGTCGACGTAGGCCATCTCGTGGTCCTTGATCCGGACCCGCGAGCGGGGGTACCGGTCCTCCGGTGACACCGTCATCACCCGATCGTGCGCCGTACCCGGGCAGTCCCGCGACCCGGGCCCGGCTGTGCCAGGGTGCAGGGCGTGACCGACGAGGCCGCCGTCCGCCGTGCCCCGCGCCGCCGTGCCCTGGTGCTGGCGGGCGTCGTCGCCGCGGCCCCGGCCGCGCTCGCGTGGGTCACCAGCCAGCGGGCCGACCCCCGCGACCTCGTCGTCGCCTACCCGGACGCGATCGCCGCCGGCGGCGGCGCCGCGGCGGACGCGCTGGCCACCGATGGCGTCTTCACCGGCAGCGGCCTGCCCGCGCCCGGCTCGATGGACGACGCCGACCTCGTCCGCGCCGTCCAGGTCGGGGACGACGGCCGCGACACCTCCGTCTCCCCCTACTCGGGGGCGGACTACCGGGCGCTCGGCTTCGACGTCAGCTACGAGCTCGCCGGGGAGCAGGTGTCGGGCACCGTCTTCGTGGAGCGGACCGGCGGCTCGTGGCTGCGGCCGGAGTGGCGGATCCGGGGGTCGCTCGCCCAGCCGGCCCGCCTGTCGGTGCTGCAGCCCCTGCAGGAGGTCGACGTGACGGTGGGGTCGACCGCGGTCACCACGAGCGCCGGCAGCACGGTCACCGAGGTGCCGCTCTACCCGGGCACCTACCGGGTGGTCCCCGACCCCGACGCGCCCGTCGTCCTGGACCCGCAGGAGGTGGCCGTGGGCGAGGACGGACCGTTCCTGCTCCTGGAGGCCTCCGCCGAGCAGCTCCGCGCCGGGGCCGGGGCGGACCTGCTCGCCGCCGCCTCCTCGGCCCTCGACCTGTGCGCCGAGCGGGCCGACGACCGCCTCTTCTGCGACGACGGGGCGTACGCGAGCGCCGACGACACCGCGGGCCGGGTGTCCTGGCGGGTCGACGGCGCCGTCGACCTGGACCAGGAGGCGCGGTTCGGCCAGACGTGGCGCACCGCCGCGACCGTCGTCGCGAGCTGGACCGACCCCGACGGCACCGCCCGCGAGCAGCGGTTCGCCCTCACCGGCCAGGCCACCGTCCGCGCGGTCACCCCCGACGGCGTCCAGGTCGTCGCGGGCTGGACCGACTCCGCCGACGCCTGATTCCGCCGCAGGGCTTGACCCTCACGCCGCCAGAAGGACCCCCTCGCCC
>NZ_UEXK01000008.1 GCF_900491935.1 Klenkia terrae | reverse complement strand
CCGCCCCACCTGAGCCCAAGCGGGTCCGGAACGCCTGGCGGGG
Source organism: Klenkia terrae (assembly GCF_900491935.1). Taxonomy (GTDB): domain Bacteria; phylum Actinomycetota; class Actinomycetes; order Mycobacteriales; family Geodermatophilaceae; genus Klenkia; species Klenkia terrae. The sequence continues at coordinate 4,139 of NZ_UEXK01000008.1, read as the reverse complement.
TGCGGGGCCACCAGGCCGAGGTCGAGGCGGGCATGGGTCAGCCGGCGTAGCTCCCGGTAGGCGGCGGGGCCGAGCAGCTCGGTCAGCTCGGCGGCGTAGGTGTCGACCAGCGGCTCGGCCGAGACGTGCGCGGTGGGGGACCCGGTGCACCACCAGTGCAGGTCGTGCCCGCCGGGACCCCACCCGCGGCGGTCGAACTCCCCGATGCTGCTGACCAGCACCCGGGTGTCGTCGGGCCGGTCCACCCACTCCTGCTCCCGGCGCACCGGCAGCTGCCAGCAGACGTCGGGCTTGGTCTCCAGTGGGTGCCGGCCGGTGCGCAGCGCCAGCCCGTGCAGCGCGCACCCGCCGCCGCCGGGGTGGTCGGCGCGGTTGAGGAACACGCAGGCGCCGTCCACCACGCGGGTGCGCAGCGCCTGGTCGTCGTCGTCCAGGTCGTCGGCCTCGGTCCAGTCGCCCGCCCACCGCGGACGGCGCTGCCAGTCGGCGTCGGTGAGCTCGGCGACCGCGGCACCGACCCGCTCGAGGTCGTCGGTGTCGGTGAAGAACGCCCCGTGGTTGCAGCACCCGTCCTCGGCCCGCCCGGCGACCACGCCGGCGCAGCCGCGCCCGTAGACGCAGGTCCAGGCCGAGGTCAGCCAGGTCAGGTCGGCCCGCACGCGGTGCTCGGGGTCGGCCGGGTCGGTGAACTCCAGCCACTCCCGGGCGTGGTCGGGGTCGACTTCCTCCGGCGGCGCCTGCACGGGTCCAGTGCACCACGTGGCCCCTGTGCGGGGAGGACCCGGCAGACTGTCCGGTCATGCGGCTGGGAGTGCTCGACGTGGGTTCGAACACAGTGCACCTCCTGGTGGTCGACGCCCACCGCGGCGCCCACCCGACACCGGCCCACTCGGACAAGACGGTGCTGCGGCTGGCCGAGCACGTGGGCGCCGACGGCGTGCTGTCCAAGGCGGGGGAGAAGGGCCTCCTGGCGGCCGTGCGGCGGGCCCGCGAGGTGGCCACCGAGCAGGGCTGCGAGGAGCTGCTCGGCTTTGTCACCTCCGCCATCCGGGAGGCCTCGAACGGGGCCAAGGTGCTGGAGCGGGTCGTCGAGGCGACCGGCGTGCAGCTGCAGGTGCTCAGCGGGGAGGACGAGGCCCGGCTGACGTTCCTCGCCGTCCGGCGGTGGTTCGGCTGGAGCGCCGGCCGGATCCTGGTGCTCGACATCGGCGGCGGCTCCCTGGAGCTGGCCACCGGCATCGACGAGGACCCCGACGTCGCCCTGTCGGTGCCGCTGGGTGCCGGCCGGATGCCCCGCCGGTTCCTGCCCTCGGCCGAGGCCGGTGGGCGGCCGGACCTCGCCGCCCTGGAGGAGCTGGACGCGCACGCCTCCCGCCTGCTGGCCCCGGCCGGACGACGGCTGGCCGCGGCCGGTGTGCCGGACCTGGTGGTGGCCACCTCGAAGACCTTCCGCACGCTGGCCCGGCTGACCGGTGCCGCGCCCTACTCCGCGGGACTGCGGGTACCCCGGCAGCTCACCGCCGTCGGCCTGGGCCAGCTGGTCGGGTTCGTGTCCCGCATCGACTCCTCGGCGCTGGCCGAGCTCAACGGCGTCTCGGTGGACCGCGCGCACCAGGTGCCGGCCGGCGCGGTCGTGGCGCGGGCGGCCATGCGTGCGGTGGACGTCCCGCTCGTGGCAATCTGCCCGTGGGCGCTGCGCGAGGGCGTCATCCTGCGACGACTGGACGGGTTGGAGGGCGCATGAGCGACGCCGACCACTCCGTCCGCTCGCTGGCGGAGATCCTCCGCGAGCACGGCCTGGAGTCCGACGCCGGCACCCGGCCGGGGACCACCGGCCCGGTGCGCCCGGCGCGGCGCAAGCGCACGGTCGAGGAGACGCGGGCGGACAAGGAGGCCCGCGACGAGGGCTCCCGCCCGGGCCCGGCCGATACCTCCGGACCCGGCGGCGACGACCGCCGGGTCGCCGACCGGCGCACCGGCGCCCGGCGGACCGCGGACACCACCCCGCCGCCGCCCCTGGACGCCCGGGCGCCCAAGCCCGTCGCGCGGGCCACCCCGGAGACCGGGTCCCGGTTCGGCCGGCGCCGCGCACCCGAGCCCGCCCCCTCGACCGTCGAGCAGCCGGTCGCCGGGGAGCCCGGCCCCACCACGGCGGCGATCCCGGGCATGCGCACCGGGCGCACGCCCGGCTTCCCGGCCGGGGTCGGCTCCCGGGCCGGCTCGCCCGAGGTGCCCTCGACCGGCCCGATCCCGAAGATCGTGCTGCCCACCAGGGAGGACGAGGGGGCCGAGCCGCTCACCCGGGCGCAGAGCGCGGTGGCCTGGGCCCGGTTCGTCGGCGAGCTGGTGCTCGCCCTGGCCGTCGGGGTCGGCGTCTACTACCTGTTCACCGTGCTGTGGGAGCTGCTGCCCTACGCCGCGGTGGTGGCCGCGCCGCTGGCCATCGCCGGCATGGTGGGCGGGGTGTCCTTCTGGCGCAGCCGGCACGGGCAGGGGCCGATGGAGACCCGTCTGCTGGTGCTGCTGCTGTTCGCCGGCACCCTGCTGGTCGTCGTCCCCGCGGCCGGGCTGCTCGCCGGCACCTAGATGAGTAAGTCCGAATGACACGGGTGTGATTTCAGGGCGGAGGGTGCTGGGGTACGGGTTGTGACGACCGACCTCAACACCCTCCTGACCTCACTCTATGTCCGCATCGACGACTACCTGGCACGCATCGCTCAACGACTGCTGGCCCTGACCGCCGCGATCTGGCACAACCGCGCCACCGGCCAACCAGTCACAAGATCACTGATCGCCTACGACCACTGATCCAATCGGACTTACTCATCTAGGCCGCCGTCCGCACCGGGGCCCAGGTCGCCCCGCTAGCGTCCTGCGGGTGACCAGCGCACCCACACCGCAGCGTTCCGGGCTCGCCGTCGTCGGCGGCGGCAAGATCGGGGAGGCGCTGGTCTCCGGGCTGGTCCGCCGACCCGGCGCCGCCGAGGGCATCGTCGTGGTGGAGCGGAGCCCCGAGCGGGCCGCCCAGCTGGTCCAGCGGTACGGCGTCCGGTCCCTGGACCTGGCGGGCGCCGCGGCGGCTTGCCGGGTCCTGCTGGTGGCGGTCAAGCCGCAGGACGTCGACGCGCTGCTGGCGCTGCTGGCCCCGCACGTCGACCCGGGTCACCTGGTCGTGTCGGTCGCCGCGGGCGTGCCCACCGCCCGCATCGAGGCCGCGCTGCCCACCGGGACGGCCGTCGTCCGGGTCATGCCCAACACCCCGGCGTTGGTCGACGAGGGGATGAGCGTGCTGTCCGCGGGCGCACACGCCACCCCCGAGCACCTGGACGAGGCCGAGGCCCTGCTGTCGGCCGTGGGGCAGGTGCGGCGGGTGCCGGAGTCCCAGCAGGACGCCGTCACCGCGCTGTCGGGCAGCGGGCCGGCCTACTTCTTCTTCCTGGTCGAGGCCATGATCGACGCGGGGATCCTGCTCGGCCTGCCGCGCACGCTGGCCGCCGACCTGATCGTGCAGACCGCCTTGGGCGCGGCCACGATGCTGCGGGACTCCGGGGAGCACCCCGTGCAGCTGCGCGAGGCGGTCACCAGCCCCGGGGGGACGACGATCGCCGCCATCCGCGAGCTCGAGCGGCACGGCGTCCGGGCCGCCCTGATCGCCGCGATCGAGGCCGCGCACGACCGTTCGGTGGAGCTCGGCCGCTGATCGGCGGAAATTTCTTCCGGTGCTCACGCTGCGTGAGTGCACAACGCCGAACGGTTCGTGTTGGGAACATGTGCCGGGGCTGAGGGGCCGTGTCGCCGTGTCGACATGTCATAGACGCCCCGTGAACAACCGAGCACTGTCAGTCGTGTCGACAAGTGACCAGGACGGACCGGTCCGCCTGTTCGATTCACCCATCGCTTCTGCCCCACCAGGCCCCTAACGTTTCTCCCAGCACGTACGTGACCCGACCGCCGGTGGGGAAGCCGACGGACCGATACGTGCAGTAGCGGAGGAGAAACACCATGACCATGCCCCAGCGCGCCTACCAGGTCCGCCCCTCGCAGCCCGGCCCCCGTCCGGTCGGCCGCCCGGTCTCGGCCGCCTCGGTCGCCCGCCCGGTGCCCGCCGCCCGTCCGGCGGCCGGATGGGCGGCGGGCAC
>NZ_UEXK01000007.1 GCF_900491935.1 Klenkia terrae | reverse complement strand
CTCCCCGACAGCGCCCCCGGCTCCCCGGCGGGCGGTCCGCGCCCGGCCGGCCGATCCGCCGTCCGGCTGCCCGTCCCCACCGGACCGGTGCCGCCGTGGCCCGGTGAGCAGGTGCCTGCCGACGGCGGCTCGGTGTACCTGCGGCACACGCCGTACGCCGGCGACCCGGAAGACCCCCGCGGGCGCGGGCTGTACGTGCACGGGCTGGGCGGGGCGTCGACCAACTGGACCGACCTGGCCGCGATGCTCGCCGTCCGGCTCGAGGGGTTCGCGCTGGACCTGCCCGGTTTCGGCCGGTCGGAGCCGCCCTCGGACGGCGGGTACTCCATCGCCCGGCACGTGCAGGCCGTCGAGGCGGTGCTGGCCGACGTGGCCGACCGGCCCGGGCCGGGGCGCGGCGAGCCGGTGCACCTGGTCGGCAACTCGCTCGGCGGCCTGGTCAGCCTGCTGGTCGCGGTCCGCCGTCCGGACCTGGTCGCCACCCTCACCCTGATCTCCCCGGCGATGCCCGTGTACCGCGTCCCGCCGGCCTTCGACCGGGCCATCGCGCTGCTGCTGCTGCCCGGCATCCCCACCCTCGCCGAGAAGCGGATCCGCCTCGGCGCCCCCGAGGACCGGGTCCGGATGACGCTGGAGATGTGCTTCGGCGACCCCCGCCGGGTGCCCGAGGAGCGGCTGGCCGAGGCGGTGGAGGAGATGCGGCTGCGCGACGGGCAGGCCTGGTCCGGCCGGGCGCTGACCCGCAGCATGCGCGGGCTGATGACGTCCTACCTGCGGGTCGGCCGGGGCAACGCCTGGCGCGCGGCCCAGTCGGTGCGGGCCCCGGCGCTCGTGGTGTGGGGCGACGCGGACAAGCTGGTGGACCCGCGGTTGGCCCCCCGGCTGGCGACGGCGCTGCCCGACGCCCGGCTCCAGGTGCAGCCCGGGATCGGCCACGTGGCGATGATGGAGGCGCCCGAGGACACCGCGCGGGCGATCCTGGCGCTGCTGGAGGAGACCGACGGCTGACCGGACGAGGCCGGCGGGACGGGTGCGACGGGACGGTCCGACACGCCTGGCGACCTGGGCGGGCGCGGCGGGGCCCCGGGCGGGCCGGGGGCGGGCTCTTTTACACATCTCCCAGCCCCCGCGACCAGAGAGGGGCTCGTATGCCGTCTTCTGCTTTGAAAAAAAAAAAAAAAAAAAAAGGAAAGAAAGGTCGAGTGAACGGAGACGAGTAGAGAGATATGAGAGGCAGGCCCAGGTAGTCGTCGATGCGGACATAGAGTGAGGTCAGGAGGGTGTTGAGGTCGGTCGTCACAACCCGTACCCCAGCACCCTCCGCCCTGAAATCACACCCGTGTCATTCGGACTTACTCATCTAGCGGCCGCGCAGCCACTACCGTCGTGGCCACCCCGACCTCAGGAGCCTGACCACCCGTGCGCGAGTACGCCGTCGTCTGCCTCACCGCGGCGCTGGTCACCTTCCTGACCACGCCCGTGGTGCGGGTGCTGGCGATGCGCCTGAAGGTGGTCTCCGCCGTCCGCGAGCGCGACGTGCACGTCATCCCCACCCCGCGCGGTGGCGGCGTGGCCATGTACGCGGGGGTGGCGGCCGCCGTCCTGGTGGCCAGCCGGCTGCCGGCGCTGCAGCGGACCTTCGAGGACTCCCAGACCTACGCGGTGCTGGTCGCCGGTGGGCTGATCTGCCTGCTCGGGGTGCTCGACGACCGCTTCGAGATCGACGCCCTCACCAAGCTGACCGGCCAGATCGCCTGCGCCGGGGTCATGGTGCTGCTCGGCGTGCAGCTGCTGTTCGTCTTCCTGCCCTTCGCCGGGATCGGCACGCTGTCCCTGGGTGACGTCGGCGTCCCGCTGACCATCCTGGTGACGGTCCTGGTGGTCAACGCGCTGAACTTCATCGACGGCCTGGACGGGCTCGCCGCCGGGGTGTCGGCGATCGCGGCGCTGGCGCTGTTCGCCTACAGCTACAACCTCGGGCTGGTCGGCTACGACGACACCGCCTCCGCGCCCGCCCTGATCACCGCGGTCCTGGCCGGGGCGTGCCTGGGCTTCCTGCCGCACAACTTCTCCCCGGCCCGCATCTTCATGGGCGACTCCGGCTCCATGATGGTCGGGCTGATGCTGTCGGCCGCCGCCGTGTCGGCCACCGGCCGGGTCGACTCGCAGAGCTTCGACTCCGCGGCCAGCGTGCTCCCGCTGGCCCTGCCCCTCCTGGTCCCGCTGGCGGTGCTCTTCATCCCGTTCACCGACCTGGTGCTCGCGGTCGTGCGGCGCACCCGCAAGGGCCAGTCCCCGTTCAGCCCGGACAAGATGCACCTGCACCACCGGCTGCTGTCGATCGGGCACTCGCACCGGCGTGCGGTCCTGATCATGTACTTCTGGGCGGCGCTGCTGAGCTTCGGCGCCATCGCGCTGTCCATCTCCGGCGGCACCGTCGAGGTGTTGGTGGTGATCGGGGCGCTGCTGGTGGTGGGGGTCGTCGTCGTCCTCAGCCCGCGGGCCCGGCGGGCCGGGGGCGGGGGCCGACCCCACCACCCGCAGCGCCCCCGGCCCCACCAACACCCCGAACGGGCCCCCCGGGATGGGCACGGCCATGGCCCCCAAGCTCACCCGCGCCGCCCCGAAGGACAAGAACAAGGCCCGTCTCCTATACCCATCCGACGCTGCCGACCAAACCCCCTGCTGCAAGCA
>NZ_UEXK01000006.1 GCF_900491935.1 Klenkia terrae | reverse complement strand
CGCCACCGGCACCGTGCTGGTCACCACCACCCTCTTCGGCCGCGCCGTGAAGCTCGAGGCCCAGCGCCGGATCACCCCGGGCGCCACGATCACCAGCACCGGCAACTCGAAGGTCGACGCCCCGTTCGTCGGGCGCAAGGCCGAGGGTGCGGTCGACGAGCTCGCCGTCGTGGTGCTCAGGAAGGAGGCGGCGACCCTCGCCGGCCGGGTCGGCTGAGCCCCAGCAGGACGATCGGCACGGCCAGCAGACCGGCCAGCGCCGTCCGCCCGGTCCGCAGGTCCTGGCAGCGGTCGGCGATGTACTGCTGGGTCTCCGCGAGAGGCGATCTCACTTCTCAGGCGGCTCATGAAATTCGACGAGCAGACTCCCGGCGTCGCGGCAGAGGACTCAATGCTCCTGAACGATCATTGACCAACCCCGCCATGGCCGCGAACCCCTCGGTCACCGCCAGCTGATCTGTATGACGTGCTGACCGGTCAGCAGGCCATCCCACAACAACCGGCCCACGACGAGCGCCCCAGCCACCATCGTGAGGTGGCTGCGCATCCTCCAAGACCGCCGCGCTCCGTCGTTGTCCGCCGCTGCTTGGCCGGGGGCGCCGCATGCACGCTGGACCCGTAGTCAATCGAGGGCTACGAGCGCCGTTGACGAACTAGTCGTGGCCCTGCCATCCCGAAGCGCCACCGATGAGCGGAGATGGGCCTTGCTTTCTGCCGCAAACAGCTGTCGGCAGAATTTGCAGTCACGAGACACAGCGCGCCTCGCCTCGCCGTGCGGTCCTCCCTGCGAGCATCACTGCTCACTCAACGGGGGGATGAAGATGCGGCGGTCGGCAGCAATTGTCGCTGTGGGGGCTCTGTTGCTGGGGGGGTGCAGTTCGGGCGACTCGACGGAAGCCGAGTCCTCATCCACGACCCTCGCGCCTTACACCCCGGGTGAGGCCGTCCAGGACGCCAGGGAGAGCGAAGCTGCGGCACGCTCGTCCGCCGATGCGGCTGCAAGTGCGGCGTCTGCATCGGAGGCGGCTGCTGCGGCAGCCGTCAGAGCGCCTGGGGAAACAGTGAACACCCCAACCGGACAGACGGTCACCTACTACTCCATACAGCGACCGTCCGCTCAGTCTGCGCCGTCGCCGCAGGAGCCAGATTCCGAGTGGGTGTCGATCGATGTTCAGGTGTGCTACGACGCGACGGCACTCAATTTCGACAACAACCAATCATGGGTACTAATCGACGATAATAATGGAAACTACGGCCCGTCCAATACCGGATACAGTCAGTTTCCAGCGCCCAAGTTCCCGTTTGGTGACATCACCGTGGTGGCGGGGCAGTGCATCCGAGGCTGGATCGTCTACCCGGTCCTCGTCGATGCCACGATCGTCAACATCGCGTACTTGCCTTACGGGGCAACTTCGCCGGTGCGCTGGACACCCTAAACGCTCAATGCAGCACCACCACACAACCCGATCCCGCACGAGATCGGATTGCCCCCGCGTCGCGTGAAGAAGCGGGAGCGGGTCGAGTGCACTTGGCTGGGCTGCTCAACACCAATACGAGACCACCGTCCCCGCCACGCCCCAGGCCGTCGTCGACACGCTGACCGACGAGTCGTTCGTGCGGGCCGCGCTGGCCGACCTCGGGGCCGACGTCCGCGAGGTCACCGTCGAGGGGACGACGACCCGGGCGCGCTACACCGTGCCGACCACCGGCATCCCCGAGGCGTTCGCCCGCTTCGTCGGCGACCGGGTGGAGGTCACCGACGTCCGCACCTGGACCCCGGACGGCGACGGCGCCACCGGCACCGTGCTGGTCACCACCACCCTCTTCGGCCGCGCCGTGAAGCTCGAGGCCCAGCGCCGGATCACCCCGGGCGCCACGATCACCAGCACCGGCAACTCGAAGGTCGACGCCCCGTTCATCGGCCGCAAGGCCGAGGACGGAGTCGACCAGCTGGCCGTCGTCGTCCTGAAGAAGGAAGCCGGGTCCCTCGCCGCCCGCCTGCGCTGAGCTCGGCACGGATCCTGAGCAGGCTGGCGCCCGGAGTGCCCAAGATCCGTGCCGAGCTACCCGATCTGCTCGACGCCGGCGGCGTGCCGGCGGGCGAGCTCCTGGTAGATCGACGGGTTGCCGTCCACCCACTGCGCAGCGCCCGCCGACAACGGGCCCCGCACGCGGGCCGGGGACCCCAGCGCCAGCACCTCGTCGGGGACGACGACCCCCGGCGGCACCAGCGACCCGGCGCCGATCAGGGTGCGCCGGCCGATCCGGGCGCCGTCCTGCACCGTCGAGCCGTTGCCGATCAGCGCCTCGGCCCCGATGACGCAGCCGTGCACGACGCACAGGTGGCCGATCGTGGCGCCCGGCCCGACCTCGGTCACCGGGTCGTCGCCGCCGTGCAGCACCGACCCGTCCTGCACGTTCGCACCCTCGCGGACGACGATCGCCCCGAAGTCCGCACGCAGCACGGCGCCGTACCAGACCGAGGCGTGCGCCTCGACCGTCACGTCGCCGACCAGCGTCGCGGTCGGCGCGATCCAGGCGTCGGGGTGCACCTGCGGGGAACGGCCTTCGAAGGAGAACAGCGGCATGCGCGCAGCTTCACACAGCGGACCCCGCCGGGTCGGGGCACCGTTGTCGCCATGACGACACCGCAGTCCGACGAACCGCAGCCGCGCGACATCGCCCTGGAGCAGGAGACCGAGGACCAGGCCATCGACCTGGAGGAGCAGAGCGACCCGGAGTGAGCGCCGGCCGGACAGTCGCCGGCCGCTACCGGATCACCCAGGAGATCGGTCGCGGCGGCATGGGCGTCGTGTGGCTCGCCCACGACCAGGTCCTCGACCGCGAGGTGGCGGTCAAGGAGATCACCTTCGGCCCCCAGGTCAGCCCGACGGAGCGCGCGATCCTCTGCGAGCGCACCCTCCGCGAGGCCCGGGCGGCCGGCCGGGTGGACCACCCCGCCGTGACCCGCGTCCACGACGTGGTGGAGGAGGACGGCAAGCCCTGGCTGGTCATGGAGCACGTCCGCTCCCGGACCCTGCTGCAGCTGGTCCAGGAGCACGGGCCGCTCCGGCTGGACGTCGTCGCCCGGATCGGCCTGGACCTGCTCGACGCCGTCGCCGCCGCGCACCGCGAGGGCGTGGTGCACCGCGACGTCAAGCCGGACAACGTCCTGGTCGACGACGCCGGCCGGGCGCACCTCACCGACTTCGGCATCGCCACCACCACCGGTGACTCCAGCCTGACCGCCACCGGCACGGTGCTGGGCTCGCCGTCCTACATGTCGCCCGAGCGCGCCACCGGGCAGCAGCCCCAGCCGCAGGACGACCTGTGGTCGGTCGCCGCGACCCTCTACACCGCCGTCGAGGGCCGACCGCCCTACGACCGCGGCGAGCCGATGGCGACCCTGCTGGCCGTGGTGTCCGACCACCCGGCGCCGATGGTGCACGCCGGACCGCTGCAGCCGGTGCTGGCCGCGATGCTGGCCCGCGACCCGCAGCACCGGCCCACACCCGGGCAGGCCCGGGTCGCGTTCGCCGGCGTGCTGCAGGTCCCCGTCCCGCACGCCGCGACCGCCGCCGCACCGGCCGCCCCTCCCCCGGCACCGGGCTTGACCAGGATCAGGGTGCGCTCAGTCACGAGGCCGCAGCCTACGGAACGACCGCGACCGTCCCGCCCCCGGTGGGCACCAGCTCCACCCAGGTGGTCCCCGGGGCGAGCAGCACGGGGGTGCCGTCGGGGGCGGTCAGCACCACGGGGTCGCCGTCGGCGCCCTTGGTCCAGGTGGCCGGCACGGTGCGCCCGGCGGTCGCCACCAGGGCCTCTCCCCCGCGGCCGGCCAGCAGCGTCTCGGGCACGGCGTTGCCGGCCGGGTCGACCGCGTCGGTGGCCACGACCTCGACCCGCAGGACGACGACGTTGGTCGCCGTCACCCGTGCGCCGTCGGCCGCCGTCGCCGGGGTGCCGGACTCCGACCGCGCCCAGGTGCGGCCCACCGGGTCCCAGGTCCAGGACGGCGTGGCCTCCGGTGACAGCCGCAGGTCCAGCCCGCTGGCCGCGGTGCCCTGCGCCACGGTGGTCTGGGTGCCCGCGGTGGGGGCGTACCCGAACTGCGCGGCCGGTGCTGCCCGGTGGTCGGCGTCGGCGGCGGCCAGCAGCGGTGCCGGGTCGAGGTAGACGTTGTGCGGCGCCTGCCGGGGTCCCTGGCGGGCGAAGCCGTCGTCCCCGGCGTCGAAGCTGAACAGCTGCAGCCCGGAGTCGACCACGGCCGACAGGTACTGGCCCTGCCCGCCGGAGGTGGCGAAGAGCCCGTGCAGCGGGGCGGCGATCGCCGGGTCCATGGGGCGGGTGGAGCGCACCGGGCCGATGGAGGCCGGCAGCCGGGACTGGTAGACGGCGACGAACCGGCTGGTCCCGCCCTCCACGACCTGCTCCCACACGATGTCGGCCTCGGTGAGACCGGCCTGCGGACGCGCGATCGGCGGGTTCTCGATCTTCACCGCCAGCGCCGGCCGCGCCTCC
>NZ_UEXK01000005.1 GCF_900491935.1 Klenkia terrae | reverse complement strand
CTCGACGACCTCGGCCCGCTGACCAACCCGCCCGCAGACCAACCCCCGCCCGACGCCGACGGCGTGGACGAGGCGACTGACGCCGACGACGTGGACGACGGCGTGGACGACGGCGTGGACGAGGCGACTGACGCCGTCGGCGTGGAGGGCGCGACCGACGCCGTCGGCGTGGACGGCGTGGACGGAGAGATCGACGCCGTCGGCGTGAACGGCGCGGCCGGCGTTGCTGACACGCCCGTCGCGACCCTGGACGGAGCAGCTGCCGGCTCTGGTGTGGGTGCGATCGGTGGGCTGCCCGTGTCCCCCGTCGCGGTGGCCGAGCTGCTGGCCCGCTACGACGCGCTCCTGGCCTCCGGTGCCCGTGGTCGGGTCCAGGGCGGGGACGTGTGGTTCGAGATCCTCGACACCACCGGCCGACTCCGCGCGCTCACCTCACCGGCCGAAGCCCGCGCCGCCCTCCGCCGCGGCACCGGTCTCGGACCACCACCCCGGATCGCCGACTACGAACCGAACGCAGCACAGACCCGGTTCGTGAAAGCGCGGGACCAGCACTGCCGATTCCCCGGCTGCAGCAGACCAGCCGAGTACGTCGACCTCGACCACGCCATCCCCTACGACCACCACGACCCCACCGCCGGCGGCCCGACATGCGTCACGAACCTGGTGTGCCTGTGCCGCAGGCACCACCGGTTGAAGACCCATGCGCCGGGCTGGGTGTTCGCCATGGACCCCGACGGCACCCTGCACGTGACACCGCCCGGTGGCCGCACCCGCACCACCAGACCCTCCGGCATCGCCGAGGTCGACATGTCGACACCCACCCACCTCGACACCCTCACCGACCTCCTGGGACCCACCCCCAAGCGGTTCCGCTCACCCACCCCCGAACAACGAGCCGCCCGCCGGGCCGCCGGCGGTGGGGTCGTGGCGGTCGCAGGGGATGGCGTGGTCGAGGTCGACGTACCCACCCGCCCGCCCCTCTCTGGCGGTGATCATGGGGTTGTGCGCGGTGGACACGCCGTCGACGCGTGTCGAACGGGCGACAACCCCATGATCACCGACGGGGTGGGGGTCGCCAGCCTCGGCTGAGCAGGGCGGCTTCCACCCTGTCGAGGAGCACGGCCGGCCTCGCCAGGTGCTTCCTGGCGAAGCGTTGGACCAGGTAGCCGTCGGCGGCGGCCAGGGAATGGCGTTCGACGTCGGAGTCAAGCTTCTCCTGGGTGGCGTGGCCGCCGCCCTCGTACTCCAGCACCAGCCGGTAGCGCCGCCACCCCAGGTCGCCGTGGGTGACGACGACGCCGAAGCGGTTCTCGATCGGGATCTGCGGCTCCGGGTCGGGCAGCGGGCTGTCCAGGATCCAGCAGCGGACCAGGCTCTCCGGCCGGGACATGGCCAGCGGGGTGAGCCGGGGCGCGCAGGCCCGCGCCCGGACGACGCCCCGCAGTCCCTCGGCACGGTCCAGCCGTTGCTCGAGCCGGTCGGCGTCCAGGTGGCCGAGTCGGTAGAGGGCGTCGCCGACGGCCACCAGCTCGTCGGGCCGGGTGCAGCGGGCGAGGTCGAGGAAGGTCTGCGACCCCGAGGTCACCGGTAGCCCGTCGATCTCGACGACGTCCTCCGGTCGGAGGTCGCGGTGCACGACGGTGAGCCCGCTCCGGTGGGGGACCAGGCGGTCGGGCCGCACGACCGCCCGCACCACATCCGGCGGGTCGACCGGGGCGCCGAGCAGGGCGGCTGCGGTCTGCAGGCCGAACGCTCCTCCCTCGGGCAGGACGGGCGCCCATGCCCGGCAGCGGGTGGCCAGGTCCTCGGTCTCGCCGCGGGACAGGTAGACGCCCCGCCCCAGCCGGACCCCGTCGGCCTCGATCTGCCGACGGCTCATCCCGGCCGCACGGGCCCCGCTCCACGTGTATGTCCCCGGGAAGTGCTGCACCCGGCCGACCCTGCGCGCGGAGCCGCAGGACCCACCGGCCGAGCAGACATCTGTGGACACCCCAGGCAGATGTGTATGTCCACCCCCGCCCGGGCTGCGCCCGTGCTACCCCCGCGCGTTCCTGCTGTCGATCATGGGCTTGTGCGCGATCGACGCGCCGTCCACGCGTGTCGAACGAGCCACAACCCCATGATCACCGCCGGAAGGGAGG
>NZ_UEXK01000004.1:4583184-4731847 GCF_900491935.1 Klenkia terrae | reverse complement strand
TAGGATTCTACTATTTTTTTTTTAGCGAGCAGACGACCGGATACGAGTTCCTCTCTGGTCTCGTGGGCGCGGGGGTGTGTATAAGAGACGGGCCGGGGCCTGGGTCGACGTCCGGGCCGGTGTCGAGGCCCCCGCACCGCCGCCGGACTGGCCGGGCACCGTGGTCGTCGGCTGCGCCGGAGCGCCGGGGGCCGGGGCCTGGGCGGTCGGCGCACCCGGCGCGACGGTGGTGCCCGCGCCCGTCGACGGCGTCGCCGAGGACGTCGGCACCGGGACGTCGGCCAGGCACGGCCCGGGGACGACGCCCAGCCGGTCGCTGCCGGCGTCCGCCGCGCCGGCGGGGCAGGCCAGCACGGCCTGCAGCGCCGCGCCGCGGGCGGCCACCTCGTCGACCAGGCCCACCGATGCGGCCACCGCCTCCTCGGCGCCGACGGGGACGTCGAGTGCGTCCAGCCCCGCCCGCTGACCGGTCGTCCACTCCGCCAGCGTGTCCAGCGCAGCCTCGTCGCCGGCCTGGACCGCGGTGGTGGTCAGCGCGGCGGTGCCCTCGATGGTCTGGTCGTCCATCGTGGTCAGCACGTCGACCACGGTCCCGGCGTCCGCCCCGGAGGCGGCCACGCCGGTGCCCGGCAGGTCACCGCCCACCGAGGCCGGTGCGGCGCCGGCCTCGGAGCCGGTGAGGTCGGCCAGCTCGGCCAGCCGGGTGCTGGCGAAGGTCAGCAGGGTGAGCCCGCGGTCCTCGTCGGAGGCCAGCGCGAGCTGGGTCTCCTCGCCGCCGCGCTTGAGGCCGTAGAGCAGGTCGCCGGGTTCGGCGTCCTGGGCCAGCGCCAGCAGACCGGACAGCGCGCCCACCGACATCGCGGCCCCGACCAGCCCGGCCGTCAGCCGGGTGCGCCAGCGGCTGACCGGCGCGTCGTCGGCCCGCCCGGCGAGCAGCCGCTGCCAGCGGCTGGCCCCGGCGTCCGGGGTCCGGACGGCGGTCGCCCCCACCGATCGCACGGCGGCCATCGCCACCAGCCGCGCACGCTGCGCGGCCCGCACGTCGGCGGTGAGGTCGGGTTCGTCCCGGGACAGCGACCGCAGGCGCGCGGCCAGGGCCGTCTGCAGCTCCGCGTCGTTCACCGTGCTCCCCGATCCCCGCGCACACCCGTCGACCCGGTGGACCGGGTCAGTGCGCTCAACGACCGGGTGCGCCACCCGGTACGGGGTACCCGAGGGTAACTTGCGACCACACCCGCCCGGGTCATCGCAGTCCCTCCGGCAGCAGGCCGGCCAGCCGCTTCACGGCCCGGTGCTGCAGGGCCTTGATCGCGCCGTCCTTCTTGCCCATCGCGGCCGCCGTCTCGGCCACCGACAGCCCCTGCAGGAAACGCAGCGCGATGCACTCGCGCTGCTCGTCGCCGAGCTGCGCGACGCAGGCCAGCAGCTCCGCGTTAGTCAGCCCCTGCAGGACCGCGTCCTCCGGGCCGGCGGTCACCCGGTCGGCGTCGCGCATGTCGGCGGTGGTGACCTCCAGGCGGAACCGACTGCTCTTCACGTGGTCGCGGACGATGTTGCGGGCGATGGTGACCAGCCAGGCACCGACGTCGCGGCCCTGGAAGGACAGCGAGTCGATCCGGCGCAGCGCCCGCACGAAGGTCTCGCTGGTGAAGTCCTCGGCGGTCTGCCGGTCGGACACCCGGTGGTAGAGGTACCGGAACACCATGTCGGCGTACCGGTCGTAGAGCTGGCCGAACGCCTCGGCCTCCCCGGCCTGGGCCCGCTCCACCAGCGCCCAGACGGCGACCTGCTCCTCGCCCTCCGGCTCGGCCGGGACCTCCTCCTCGACCTCGATGACCTCGTCGACCTCGAGGACCTCCGGCACCTCGGGCTCGACCGGCGCCGGGGGACGGACCACCGGCGGGGGAGCGGGCGCCCGGTGGGCGCCGGGTGGGCGCGCGTGCACCCGGCTCCTATACACACCTGACCCTGCCGGCGGGTGTTGGTGGTGGGTGTGGGGTGGGTGGTCGTTCGTTCTTTGAGAACTGCACAGTGGACGCGAGCATCTTGTAGTGATTGTTTGTTTGTGTGTTCAAGTTGTTAAGGGCGCACGGTGGATGCCTTGGCACCAGGAGCCGATGAAGGACGTAGGAGGCTGCGATAAGCCTCGGGGAGCTGTCAACCGAGCGTTGATCCGAGGATTTCCGAATGGGGGAACCCCGCACCAGTCATGTGGTGTGACCCGCGCCTGAATATATAGGGCGTGTGGAGGGAACGTGGGGAAGTGAAACATCTCAGTACCCACAGGAAGAGAAAACAACCGTGATTCCGTGAGTAGTGGCGAGCGAAAGCGGATGAGGCTAAACCATGTGCATGTGATAGCCGGCAGGCGTTGTGCATGTGGGGTCGTGGGACGCATCTTGATCCTTCTGCCGAAGGTTCGGGGAGTCAGAAAAGTGTTGTGTTAGTGGAAGGCCTCTGGAAGGGGTCGCCATAGAGGGTGAGAGCCCCGTACACGAAAACGCGCACTCTCCTTTGATGTGTTCCCAAGTAGCACCGAGCTCGTGAAATTCGGTGTGAATCTGGCGGGACCACCCGCTAAGCCTAAATACTCCCTGGTGACCGATAGCGGACAAGTACCGTGAGGGAAAGGTGAAAAGTACCCCGGGAGGGGAGTGAAATAGTACCTGAAACCGTGTGCCTACAAGCCGTGAGAGCCTTATGCGCATTCGTGCGTGGGGGTGATTGCGTGCCTTTTGAAGAATGAGCCTGCGAGTTAGCGGTACGTGGCGAGGTTAACCCGTGTGGGGTAGCCGTAGCGAAAGCGAGTCCGAATAGGGCGTTCCAGTCGCGTGCTCTAGACCCGAAGCCGAGTGATCTACCCATGGCCAGGTTGAAGCGCGGGTAAGACCGCGTGGAGGACCGAACCCACTTCGGTTGAAAACGGAGGGGATGAGCTGTGGGTAGGGGTGAAAGGCCAATCAAACTCGGTGATAGCTGGTTCTCCCCGAAATGCATTTAGGTGCAGCGTCACGTGTTTCTTGCCGGAGGTAGAGCACTGGATGGTCTAGGGGCCCCACAAGGTTACTGAAATCAACCAAACTCCGAATGCCGGTAAGTGAGAGCGTGGCAGTGAGACTGCGGGCGATAAGGTTCGTAGTCGAGAGGGAAACAGCCCAGATCATCAGCTAAGGCCCCTAAGCGTGTGCTAAGTGGAAAAGGATGTGGAGTCGCAGTGACAACCAGGAGGTTGGCTTAGAAGCAGCCACCCTTGAAAGAGTGCGTAATAGCTCACTGGTCAAGTGATTCCGCGCCGACAATGTAGCGGGGCTCAAGCACACCGCCGAAGCTATGGCATTCACGCAATAGCCTGCTCCTCGATCAAGGTCGTTGAGCCAGGTGTGTGGATGGGTAGGGGAGCGTCGTGTGGCGATGGAAGCGGCGGAGTGATCCAGCCGTGGACGCCACACGAGTGAGAATGCAGGCATGAGTAGCGAAAGGGGAGTGAGAAACTCCCCCGCCGGATGACCAAGGGTTCCTGGGCCAGGCTAATCCGCCCAGGGTGAGTCGGGACCTAAGGCGAGGCCGACAGGCGTAGTCGATGGACAACGGGTTGATATTCCCGTACCCGCGAAAGAGCGTCCATGCTGAACCCAGCGATGCTAACCATCTGAAGCTCCGTGACTGCTGCCCTTCGGGGTGGTGGCGTGTGGGTGGAACGTGGGACCCGGACTGGTAGTAGGCAAGCGATGGGGTGACGCAGGAAGGTAGTCCTACCGGTGAGTGGTAGTACCGGTGCAAGGGTGTGGCCCGTGGAATAGGCAAATCCGTTCCGCAATAGGGTGAGGCCTGACGCATAGCCGAATGAGGCGAATGGGATGATCCTATGCTGCCGAGAAAAGCCTCTAGCGAGCTCTGAGCGGCCCGTACCCCAAACCAACTCAGGTGGTCAGGTAGAGAATACCAAGGCGATCGAGCGAACTGTGGTTAAGGAACTCGGCAAAATGCCCCCGTAACTTCGGGAGAAGGGGGGCCATTCACTGTCATCACCCTTGCGGTGGGCAGCGGTGGGTGGCCGCAGAGACCAGTGAGAAGCGACTGTTTACTAAAAACACAGGTCCGTGCGAAGTCGAAAGACGATGTATACGGACTGACGCCTGCCCGGTGCTGGAACGTTAAGGGGACGGGTTAGCTCTTTTAGGGCGAAGCTCAGAACTCAAGCGCCAGTAAACGGCGGTGGTAACTATAACCATCCTAAGGTAGCGAAATTCCTTGTCGGGTAAGTTCCGACCTGCACGAATGGCGTAACGACTTCTCAGCTGTCTCAACCACAGGCTCGGCGAAATTGCACTACGAGTAAAGATGCTCGTTACGCGCGGCAGGACGGAAAGACCCCGGGACCTTCACTATAGCTTGATATTGGTGTTCGGTTCGGTTTGTGTAGGATAGGTGGGAGACTGTGAAGCGGGCACGCCAGTGTTCGT
Source organism: Klenkia terrae (assembly GCF_900491935.1). GTDB lineage: Bacteria > Actinomycetota > Actinomycetes > Mycobacteriales > Geodermatophilaceae > Klenkia > Klenkia terrae. The sequence goes on along the minus strand of NZ_UEXK01000004.1, from coordinate 4,727,384 downwards.
GGAGTCGTCGTTGAAATACCACTCTGGTCGAATTGGATGTCTAACCTCGGTCCGTGATCCGGATCAGGGACAGTGTCAGGTGGGTAGTTTAACTGGGGCGGTTGCCTCCCAAAATGTAACGGAGGCGCCCAAAGGTTCCCTCAGCCTGGTTGGCAATCAGGTGTCGAGTGCAAGTGCACAAGGGAGCTTGACTGTGAGACCGACGGGTCGAGCAGGAGCGAAAGCTGGGACTAGTGACCCGGCACCGGCATGTGGAAGCGGTGTCGCTCAACGGATAAAAGGTACCCCGGGGATAACAGGCTGATCTTCCCCAAGAGTCCATATCGACGGGATGGTTTGGCACCTCGATGTCGGCTCGTCGCATCCTGGGGCTGGAGTAGGTCCCAAGGGTTGGGCTGTTCGCCCATTAAAGCGGTACGCGAGCTGGGTTTAGAACGTCGTGAGACAGTTCGGTCCCTATCCGCCGTGCGCGTAAGAGACTTGAGAAGAGCTGTCCCTAGTACGAGAGGACCGGGACGGACGAACCTCTGGTGTGCCAGTTGTTCCGCCAGGAGCACTGCTGGTTGGCTACGTTCGGCAGGGATAACCGCTGAAAGCATCTAAGCGGGAAGCTCGCTTCAAGATGAGGTCTCTCACCCCTTGTGGGTTAAGGCCCCCGCCCAGACCAGCGGGTTGATAGGCCGGAGGTGGAAGCACAGCAATGTGTGGAGCTGACCGGTACTAATAGGCCGAGGACTTGACTCACCTCAAACATTCACGCAATCAGCAAGATCTTGTCTCGCGTCCACTGTGCGGTTCTGAAAGAACGGACACACCTCGTGTGTGCTCCACAGACCGCCCCACCAGCATCCCTTTGACCGGGTGCGACAGGGGTGGAAACTTTCACAGCGTTACGGCGGTCATGGCGAGAGGGAAACGCCCGGTCTCATTCCGAACCCGGAAGCTAAGCCTCTCAGCGCCGATGGTACTGCCCGGGGGACTGGGTGGGAGAGTAGGACGCCGCCGGACACCATTCCGACAAGGGGGTCAGAGCTGAGGCTCTGGCCCCCTTCGTCGTTTGTGTGCATTCCGGATCCTGACCACCGCGACGTTCGTCCGGTGGCGACATCGACGGGCAAGAGGTACGACGAACCATGACTTCACCGCGACGCGGCAACGGCGGATCCGACAGGGGCGGCAGCGGTCGTCCCCCCGGCGGTGGCGCCGGCCGTCCCGGCCGACCGGCCGGCGGAGACCGCCGCGGTGTGGCCGGCCAGGGCCGTCCCCGCCCCGAGGGCGGCGCAGCGTCACGTGACGACCGTGGCGGTCGACCCGGTGGTGACTCGCGCGGCTGGAGCGCCGGCCCGCGTCGTGACTCCGCCGGCGGCCCCGGTGCCCGACGCGAGGGCGGTCCCTCCCGCGGGGACGGGCGCTCGAGCGGCGGCTGGCAGGACCGGCGACCGGCCGAGGGTGGCCGTGGTGCGCCGTCCGGGTCCCGTGGTGGATCGACCGGCCGACCGGGCCAGGACCGTCGGCCCGCGGCCGGTGGACAGGGCGGCCGCGTTGACTGGCAGGAGCGTCGACCCGGTGCCGGTGGTGCCCAGGGTCGTCCGCAGGCTGGCCGTCCCCAGGGTGGCCGCCCGCAGGGTGACCGGCCGCAGTGGCAGGACCGTGGTGCCGGTGGGCGCGACGGCGGTCGCCCGGCCTGGCAGGACCGCTCCGCCGGTGCCCGTGGGCCCGCTGCCCCGCGGCAGGCGTCGCCCTCGGGCGAGCAGCTGCCCGGTGCGCGGGAGCGTGCCCGGCTGAGCGGGGACTGGCAGCCGCGCTACGGCGGCTCCGCCAAGCCCCGCACCGGCGGCCCCGGTGCCGACCGCCCGGGTCGCGACGGTGCCAGCGGTGGTCGCCCGTCGTGGCAGGACCGTCGCCCGTCCGGCGATCGTCCCGCCGGTGGTGACCGTCCGTCGTGGCGGGACCGTCGCCCGGCCGGTGGGGACCGGCCCTCCGGTGGCGACCGTCCGCAGTGGCAGGACCGCCGCCCCGCGGGTGGTGGTCGCCCGTCCGGTGGCCGCCCCGCCGGTGGCGACCGCCCGGCGTGGCAGGACCGTCGCCCGGCTGGCGGTGACCGACCCTCCGGTGGGGACCGCCCGCAGCGGCAGGACCGCCGCCCGTCCGGCGACCGCCCCGCCGGCGGTGACCGCCCCGCGTGGCAGGACCGTCGTCCGGCCGGTGGGGACCGGCCCTCCGGTGGCGACCGCCCGCAGTGGCAGGACCGCCGTCCCGCCGGTGGTGGCCGTCCCGCCGGCGGTGACCGGCCGGCGTGGCAGGACCGCGGAGGCGCTGGTGGCGACCGGCCGCAGCGGGGTGGCGGTCGCCCGTCCTCCGGTGGCGGTCGACCGGCCGGGACCGACCGCCGTCCCGCGCGTGGTGGCGACCGTCCCCAGCAGGACCGGCGGGACAGCGGTCCCCGGGACTCCGGCGACACCCGCCGAGCCGTCGGGCCGCCGATCCCGGAGTGGGCCGACCCGCAGCAGCTCGACGGCACCGTCCGCCGGGCACTGCGCGGCCTGGAGTCCCGCAACGCCGACGTCGTCGGCCAGCACCTGGCCGCCGCCGGCGGCCTGCTCGACGAGGACCCGGCCGCTGCGCTCCTGCACGCCCAGGCCGCACGCGAGCGGGCCTCCCGCATCGCCGTGGTCCGCGAGGCCGTCGGCGTGGCGGCCTACCACGCCGGCGACTTCACCGAGGCGGCCCGCGAGCTGCGTGCCTACCGCCGGATGAGCGGGGACGACTCCTACCGGGCCGTCCTCGCCGACTGCGAGCGCGCGCTGGGCCGGCCCGACGTGGCCCTGCGCCTGGTCGCCGAGGCGCTGACCGATGGACCTCCGGCCGAGGAGGTCGTCGAGCTCCGCCTGGTCGAGGCCGGGGCCCGCCAGGACCTCGGGGAGCTGCCGGCCGCCGCGCTGGTGCTCGAGGCCGCGCTGGGTGGCCGACCCACGCCCGAGCAGCTCGACTCGGGCGACCTGGGGCAGCTCCGGCTGGCCACCGCCTACGCCGACCTGCTGGTCGCGCGCGGCGAGGACCAGCAGGCGCACACCTGGTTCGAGGCCGTCATGGCCGCCGACCCCGACGACGAGACCGGGGTGGCTGCCCGCTTCGACGACGTCGACTACGACGAGGACGAGGACGAGGACGGTGACGACGAGGGCGTCGTCGACTCCGCCGACGGTGAGGCCGAGGACGACGAGGCCGAGGGCGACGCGGTGGAGGTCCCCGTGGTCGAGGACGCCGCCGCCGGCAGCGAGGTGGCGGCCGAGGACGACGACGCCGTCGAGGACGACGCTGACGAGGACGACGCTGACGAGGACGACGACGTGTCTCCGGAGGAGGCCGGGCTCGGCACCGAGTACGACCCCGACGAGCAGGACGTCGAGTCCGAGGTCGCCGAGCTCCTCGGCGAGATCCCGGCCCCCGGGTTCTCCGACGGCCAGCCCGCCGAGCAGGTCACCCAGGTGCAGCCCAAGCCGCTGCCGGCCGACCAGTCGGGTCTGTTCGCCGCGCCCGGTGAGCTGAGCGAGCACGACCGACCGACGGACTGACCTCCGTCGTCCACAACCACCGGGCCCGTCCACAGATCGTGGGCGGGCCTGGTGGGGGCACCCGCCCGCGGCGAGGCTGCCTGCATGAGCCTGTCCCTGGTCGACCGCAACGAGATCACCCTGCGCGGGCGGCTGTCCGCCCCGGCCGAGCTGCGGGAGCTGCCCAGCGGCGACACCCTGCTCGTCTTCTCCCTGACCGTCCGCCGACCACCGCCGGACCCCGCCCGCGCCCGCCCGCGCGAGCCGCGTCAGGACACGATCACCTGCGTCTCCTTCGCGGCGGCGCTGATCACCCGCTCGGCCGGCTGGCAGCCCGACGACGTCCTGGAGGTCGAGGGGTCGCTGCGCCGTAGGTTCTGGCGGACGCCCGGCGGGACCGCCGTCGCCCACGAGGTCGACTGCCGGCGGGTGCGCAAGTGCCGGGTCCCGGCCAGCCGCCGCGCCGCCGACCCCGCCCGAGCCGGTGCCTCAACCGATGCCTGAGCCGGTTCAGTGCGGGCGGAACACCAGGCCGGTGCGCGGCTTGGGCACGAACAGCGTCGACTTGCGCGGCATCCGGGCGCCGTCCCGGGCCACCGCGGCGACGTCGGCCGGGGACGACGACCGCAGCAGCAGGGCCACCCCGTCCCGCTCCCGGGCCAGCCGCAGCGCCTCGGGGACGTCGTGGGCGACCAGCACCGCCGTCGGGTCGTCGGGCAGCCCCCACAGGCCGCTGAGCAGCCCGGCGTGGGCAAGCACGACGTCCAGCGACCGCCAGCTGTCCGGCTGGCCGGTCGGGATGCGCGCCCGCACCGCGTCCGTGGGCGACGAGAGCAGCAGGACGTCGGTGCCGTCGGTGACCAGGAAGCAGTCCTGCCCGGGCTCGGCCACCCAGTCCCGGGCCACCGCCGCCGCGCCGCCCTCGACCGCCGTCGTGTCCACGCGGGTGACCCGGAAGCCGGTGGAGGCCAGCTCGCCGGCCGCCGCCAGGTCCAGCCCGGGCACGACCCGGTGGATCGCCTGCACCCGGAGGCCGCCGGGACCCATCGGTGTCAGCAGCGCCAGCACCGACCCCCCGTGGGGGCCCGCGTGGGCCCGGGCCGCGGCGAACCGGTGGTGACCGTCGGCGATGACCGCCGCCACCCCGGCGAACCCCTCGGTGAGGTCGGCCAGCGCCGCCGGGTCCTCGACCCGCCGCAGCTCGTGCCGGACCCCGTCGGCATCGGTGACCTGCAGGTCCACGGGCCGCTCGAGCACGTCGGCGGTCCACCGCGCCACGGCGTCGGACCGGTCGTGGGCCAGCACGATGGGTTCCAGGTCGGTGCCGGTCGCGGCCAGCAGCGACCGGCGGCCCTCCACCGCGGGGGCGAACACGTCCTCGTGCGGCAGCACGGCGCGGGAGCCGGCCGGCGGCAGCTCCACGGCGACCAGCCAACCGGTGGTGGCGGCGCCGTCGGGCCCGCTCATCCGGTAGCTCCACAGCGCGGGCGTGCCGTCCTGCACGAGCACGCCGGAGGTCTGCCAGTCCCGCAGCGTGGCCGCGGACAGGGCGGCCGAGCGGGCCGTCCGGTCCGCGGGTGCCTCGCCGGGCCGGTCCTCGACCGCCGGCAGGATCAGCCGGACGACGTTGTGCGGGTCGGCCGCGGCCAGCCGGCTCCGGCCCGCAGCGGTGACCAGGTCGTAGGCGGGGGAGCTGACCCGGGCGAGCTGCTCGGGGCTCCGGGCGGCGTAGGTGAGCGCCCGGAACGGGTGCACGCGCAGGCCGGAGCCGGCCGCGCTGGACGAGGGCATCCCGCGATCGTAGGTGGCACCGAGCCCGTCGCCCGGCGTGCTGGCGACCGGGCCGCTGTGGTCGGATCACCCGGTGACCGCCGACGCCGCCCTGCCCCTGCTCGCCCGCGGTGCCCCGCGCCGGCCGTGCGAGGTGCACGACGTGGCGCTGCTGGACCTCGACGGCGTGCTGTACGTCGGTCCCGACGCCGTGCCCGGTGCCGCACCGGCCCTGGAGGAGGCGCGTGGCGCCGGCATGCGGTTGGGGTTCGTCACCAACAACGCCGCCCGCACCCCGCAGGAGGTGGCCGACCACCTGACCGAGCTGGGCATCGGGGCGGCCGCCGAGGACGTCATCACCAGCTCGCAGGCCGCCGCGACCGTGGTCGCCGAGCGGTTCGGCGCCGGTGCAGCGGTGCTGCCGGTGGGCGGGCCGGGGGTGGCCGCCGCGCTGCAGGCGGCCGGGCTGCGCGTGGTGGAGCGCGCCGAGGACTCCCCGGTCGCGGTGGTGCAGGGCTACGGGCGGGACGTGGGCTGGACCCAGCTGGCCGAGGCCGTGGTCGCCGTCCGGGCCGGGGCCACCCACGTGGCGACGAACACCGACGCCACCATCCCGTCCCCGCGCGGCGTGCTGCCCGGCAACGGCGCGCTGGTCGGGGTGGTCAGCACGGTCACCGGGCAGGCCCCGGTGGTGACCGGCAAGCCCGACCCGGCGATGCACGCGGAGTGCGTCCGGCGCACCGCCGCGCGCACCCCGCTGGTCGTCGGCGACCGGCTGGACACCGACATCGAGGGCGGCCTGCGGGTGGGGGCACCGACCCTGCTGGTCTTCTCCGGCGTCACCACCCCCGCGGTCCTGCTCGCCGCCGGGCCGCAGGCACGCCCGGACCTCGTCGCCGCCGACGTGGCGGGGGTGAACCGCGTGCACCCGGCGGTGCAGCCCGAGGGCGACGGCTGGCGCTGCGGGAGGTGGACCGCGGTCGCCGGCGACGACGGCCTGCGCCTGAGCCAGGACGGCGCCGGGCCCGACGACGGCCCGGACGACGGACCCGAGGACGACGGCTTCGACGGCCTGCGCGCGCTGTGCGTCGCGCACTGGGCGGCGCACCCCGACGACTCCGCGGCCCCGGCGGTCACCGCGGGGGGCGGCGCCGAGGTCGCCGGCACCCTGTCCCGGTGGGGACTGGCCGAGAGCTGAGGGGCTCTCGGCTCGGGGCCGCCCGGGTCAGAGCAGGGAGCGCAGCCGCAGCATGTCGCGCAGCCCGGCCTCGAGCTTGACCCGGCCCGAGGCCCAGGCCGACCCGAAGGACAGCGAGCCGTCGGTGAGGGCCAGCAGGTCGTCGCTGGAGGTGGTGATCCGGATGTCGGCCTTGGGGACGGCCGGTCCGTCGGGCACCGCGGTCATGTCCTGCGCGCTGCCGTTGGCCAGCCGGCCCTGCACGACCTGCGACAGGTCGGTGATCCGGCAGGACACCGTGCGGTCCAGCCCGCTGAGCGCGGGATTGGCGGCGAGGTCGCCGACGAAGCCCTCCAGGGCGGTCATGCACTGCTCGAGCGTGGCCACGTGCCGTCGCCTCCAGGGGGTCGGGCCCGCCGACGGCGGGATCGCCCGGCACGCTACCGGTGGCCCCTGCGGCGACCTGCGCCGTCGGTCGCGGCCGGTAACCTCGCAGACGTCCGCCGGTCGACCGGCAGCACCCGACGGCGGGAGGAGGCAGCACGCGTGAGCACCCCGGTGGCACCGCAGCCCGGCCCAGCGCGCCCGGGCGGCTGGCTGCGTCCCGACGCCGCCCCGGCCGCACCCGCTCCGGCGCTCGACGGCGGGTCCGCGCTGACGGCCGCGCTGCGCGACCTGCCGGTGTCCGGGCACGCCGCCGTCCTGGCCGACGAGCACGACCGCCTGCACCGGCTGCTCGCCACGATCGACCAGCTGTGACCGTCCGCGCCCCCGGCCGGCCGCGCTGATGGCCCGCCGAGCCCGGCTCGACGCCGAGCTGGTCCGCCGGTCGCTGGCCCGCTCCCGCGAGCACGCCCAGGCCCTCATCGCGCAGGGCCGGGTCACCGTCGCGGGCCAGGCCGCGACCAAGCCCGCCACCGGCGTCGAGGCCGGCACCCCGGTCGTCGTCCGCACCGACCCGGACGAGCCGTCCTGGGTGTCCCGCGGCGCGCACAAGCTGATCGGCGCCCTGGACGGCCTGGGCGTCGACGTCGCCGGACGGCGGGTGCTCGACGCCGGCGCCTCCACCGGCGGGTTCACCGAGGTCTGCCTGTCCCGGGGCGCCCGCGAGGTGGTCGCCGTCGACGTCGGGTACGGCGAGCTGGCCTGGTCGCTGCGCACCGACGACCGGGTCGCGGTGCACGAGCGGACCAACGTCCGCACGCTGACCCCCGAGGCGATCGGCGGCCCGGTCGACCTGGTGGTCGCCGACCTGTCCTTCATCTCGCTGCGGCTGGTGCTCCCCGCCCTGCTGGCCTGCACCCGTCCCGACGGCGACCTGCTGCCGATGGTCAAGCCGCAGTTCGAGGTCGGCCGGGAACGGCTGGGCACCGGTGGCGTGGTCCGCGATCTCGGCCACCGGGCCGACGCGGTCACCGCCGTCGCCCGGGCCGCTCACGACCTGGGGTGGGGCACCGCCGGGGTCGTGGCCAGCCCGCTGCCAGGACCGGCGGGCAACGTGGAGTTCTTCCTCCACCTGCGGGCCGCCGCCCCGCCGCCCGACCCCGACGCCATCGCCCGAGCAGTCCAGGAAGGCCCCCAGTGACCGTCAGCCAGCCCCCCGAGACCAGCGCCTGCACCCCGGCCGACGGCGTCCGGCGGGTGCTCCTCGCGGTGCACACCGGCCGCGCCGACATCATCGCCCTCGCCCAGGCCTCGGCCCGGCGGCTGAGCGAGGCCGGCCTGGTCGTGCGCCTGCTGGAGGACGAGGCGGTCGACCTCGCCATCGAGGGCGCCGAGGTGGTCCCCTTCGGGCCGACCGCGGCCGAGGGTGCCGAGGTGGTCATCGTGATGGGCGGCGACGGCACCTTCCTGCGCGCCGCCGAGCTGGCCCGGGCCACCGACGCCGCGCTCACCGGCGTCAACCTGGGCAAGGTCGGCTTCCTGGCCGAGACCGAGCCCGAGACGGTCGAGGAGACCCTCTCGGCCATCGAGCAGTGCGAGTACTCGGTCGAGGAGCGGCTCACGCTCCAGGTCGACGTGTTCGACGCCGACGGCGTGCGCACCGGGGGCACCTGGGCGCTCAACGAGGCCTCGGTGGAGAAGGTGGAGCGCTCGCGGGTGCTCGACGTGGTCATCGCCATCGACGGCCGCCCGCTGACGAGCTTCGGCTGCGACGGCGTCCTGGCCGCCACCCCCACCGGGTCGACGGCCTATGCGTTCTCCGCCGGCGGACCGGTGGTCTGGCCCGACGTCGAGGCGCTGCTGCTGGTGCCCACCAACGCCCATGCGCTCTTCGCCCGCCCGCTGGTCACCTCCCCGGAGTCCGTGTTGACCATCGGCGTGCCGGCCGACGGCACCCGCGCCCGCGTCTCGGCCGACGGCCGCCGCACCGTGGAGATCCCGCTCGGCGGCCGGGTCGACGTGCGCCGCTCGGACCGCCCGGTGCGGATCGCCCGGGTGCACCCGCGCAGCTTCGGCGACCGGCTGGTGGCCAAGTTCGGGCTGCCCGTGCGCGGCTTCCGCGGCGCCCGCGGGCACGTCGGCCCGGGCCAGGAGCTGCCGCGCTCCCGCAACGTCCTGCTGCGCGACGACACCGCCGACGGCCCCGGGGGAGAGGTGCCCGGTGGCCAGGCGTGAGCCCGAGCGCGCACCCAAGCCGTCGTCCCCGGGGCCGGTCCGCAACGGTGCGCTGACCGAGCTGCACATCCACGGCCTGGGCGCCATCGACGACGTGACCCTCGACCTCGACCCCGGGTTGACGGTCGTCACCGGGGAGACCGGCGCCGGCAAGACCATGGTCGTGACCGGGTTGACCCTGCTGTTCGGCGGGCGGGCCGACCCGGGCCGGGTGCGGGCCAACGGCCGGGCCGGGGTGGAGGGGCGCCTCTCGCTGCCCGCCGACTCGCCGGTCTGGGCCCGGGCCGCGGACGCCGGCGCCGAGCCCGACGAGGACGGCACCCTCATCCTCGCCCGCACGGTGAGCGCCGAGGGCCGCTCCCGGGCGCACCTGGGCGGCCGCAGCGTGCCGGTCGGCGTGGTCGCCGAGCTCGCCGAGGACCTGCTGGCCGTGCACGGCCAGACCGACCAGCTGCGGCTGACCCGTCCGGCCGAGCAGCGCCGGGCGCTGGACCGCTACGCCGGTGCCGCGCAGCTGGAGCTCGTCGAGGCCCATCGGCAGGCCCATGCCCACTGGCGGCAGCTGGCCGAGGACCTGGAGCGCCGCCGGACGCAGACCCGCGAGCTGGCCCAGACCGCCGAGGTGCTGCGCCGCGGCCTGGAGGAGATCGCGGCGGTCGCGCCGCTGCCCGACGAGGACACCCAGCTCGACGCGCAGGCGGCCCGGCTGGGCGACGCCGACGCGCTGCGCGCGGCCGCGGACGAGGCCCGGTTGGCGCTGGTGGGGGACACCACCGGCGACCTGGGCGGGTCCGACGACGCACCGCAGGACGCCGTCACGGCGCTGTCGGCCGGCCAGCGGGCGCTGGCCGCCGCCGGCGACCCCGACCTCCGCGCCCTGGCCGGCCGGCTGGCCGACGTCGCCGCGGTGGTCGGCGACGTCGGGGTCGAGCTCGCCGGCTACGTGGCCGACCTGGACGCCGACCCGGCCCGCCTGGCCGAGGTGCTCGACCGCCGGGCCACCATCACCGCCCTGGTGCGCGCCTACGCCGACGCCGGCAGCGGCGTGGCCGGGGTGCTGGCCTGGGCACAGGACGCCGAGGAGCGGCTGGACCGCCTGGACGTCTCCGACGAGGCCCTGGAGAAGCTGACCGCCGAGCGCGACGCCGCCCGCGAGGCGCTGCGCGACCTGTCGGCCCGGGTCACCGCGGGCCGCACCGCCGCCGCCGAGGGCTTCGCCGCCGACGTGGGCCGCGAGCTCGCCGGGCTGGCCATGGCCGCCGCCCGGGTGTCCTTCTCGGTGGAGACCGACCCGGAGGCCCCCGGCCCCGAGGGTGCCGACGAGGTCGCCCTGCTGCTGGCTGCGCACCCCGGCGCGCCGGCCCGCCCGGTGCACAAGGGCGCCTCCGGCGGTGAGCTGTCCCGGGTGATGCTGGCCATCGAGGTGGTCTTCGCCGGCGCGGACCCGGTGCCGGTCATGGTCTTCGACGAGGTCGACGCCGGGGTCGGCGGGCAGGCGGCCGGCGAGATCGGCCGCCGGCTGGCCCGGCTGGCCGTGGAGCACCAGGTCGTGGTGGTCACCCACCTGGCCCAGGTCGCCGCGTTCGCCGACACCCACCTCGTCGTGGACAAGAACGCCGACGCGGGGGCCGGGGTCACCGCCACCGACATCCGCGCGGTGACGGGGGAGGACCGGGTCCGGGAGCTCGCCCGGATGCTGTCCGGCCTCACCGACAGCGACACCGGCCAGGCCCACGCCCGCGAGCTGCTGCAGAACGCAGCCGAGGCGCGCTAGGCCCGGCGCTTCGAGTAGCTGGCCAGGCCGAACTGCAGCAGGGACAGCCCGCGCTCGCCGCTGGCCCGCAGCTCGGCCACCAGGTCGCCGGGCGGGTCGGTGGGGGACAGCACGCGGTCGCGGGCCATCTCCAGCAGCGACTGGTACAGCCCCAGCACCGAGTGCGCGGCCAGCCACGGCTCGAGCTCGCCGGGGGCGGCGCGGGTCTCCAGGGTGATCTGCTCGGCGAGGGCGTCGGTCAGCTGGCCGAGGATCTCCCGCTCGCGCACCTGCAGCGTCCGGGACCCGCGGATGACCCGGGCCATCTCGGCCACCGTCGGCGCGGCCGCCGGGTCCCCGAGCCGGCTGCACGCCGCGACGATGAAGGTGCCGGCCGCGGCGGCGACCGACTCGCCGGCCCGGCGGCGCCGGACGGCGTCCAGCAGCGCGGCCTGCATCGGCGGGTCGGCCTCGAAGACCAGGCCCTCCTTGACCGGGAAGTGGTTGAACACCGTCTTCTCCACCACGCCGGCCCGCTGGGCGATCTCCAGCACGCTGACGTGGTCGAACCCGCGCTCGGCGAACAGCGCGGCCGCGGCGTCCACGATCGCCTCGCGGGTCTGCTGCCGGCGGACCTCCCGCAGGTTGACGCCCTTCTTCCGCTTACGTGCGGGCTGGGACGCCACGGGCGCGGGTGCGACCTGGACGGGGGCCGCGGGGGTGACCGGGTTGTCGGTCAGGGCCTGCTCGACCTCGTCGGGTGCGGCGGCGCGCGCCTGCGCCCGGGCCTGCTCGGCGACGACGTCCTCGGGGCGGGTGTCTGCGGTGGCTGCACCGGGCCCGTCGCCGGCGGGGTCGGTCCGGACAGTCGCTGCAGCTCGCCCTGCCCGGGCCCCACCAGTCACCCGAGCCACGCTAGAGGCCGTGCCGAACCGGCTCGGACGTGGCGTCGCAACCCCGCTCGGCGAGTCTCCGGGCGGCGGTGTCGCTCACGATGCGTGACCGGTTGCATGCCCTCCCGCCGGCGCCCGGGGGTGGCCGGGAGCGCGTCGGTAGGGGGCCTGCACGGGGGGTCGTGCGACGATCGTGACCATGCGTATCGGCTCCCTGCGGCGTGGGCGCGCCACCGAGACCGCCCCCGGCGTCACCGGGACCGTGCGGCTCGACCGCCGCACGAAGAACCTGACCAAGCGGCTGCGCCCCGGCGACATCGCCGTGATCGACCACGTGGACATCGACCGGGTCAGCGCGGACTCCCTGGTCTCCTGCAAGGTCGCCGGCGTGGTCAACGCCGCGGCCAGCACCTCCGGGCGCTACCCGAACCTGGGCCCGGGCATCCTGGCCGCCGCCGGCATCCCGCTGGTCGACGGCGTCGGCCGCGAGGTCTTCGCCGCGGTCAAGGAGGGCGCGACCGCCCGGCTGGAGGGCAACGCCCTCTACGTCGACGACGTCGAGGTGGCCACCGGCACCGAGCAGACCGAGGCCACCATCGCCGAGGCGATGACCGAGGCCCGCGCCGGGCTGTCCACCCAGTTGGAGGCCTTCGCCGCCAACACCATGGAGTACATGAAGACCGAGCGGGCCCTCCTGCTCGACGGCGTCGGCGTCCCCGACGTCACGACCGAGATCGACGGCCGGCACGTGCTGATCGTCGTCCGGGGCTACGACTACAAGGAGGACCTGGCGGCGCTGCGGTCCTACGTGCGGGACTACCGCCCGGTGCTGATCGGGGTCGACGGCGGGGCCGACGCGCTCATCGAGGCCGGCTACCAGCCCGACATGATCATCGGGGACATGGACTCCGTCTCGGACTCCGTGCTGCGCTGCGGGGCCGAGGTGGTCGTGCACGCCTACGCCGACGGCCGCGCCCCGGGCCTGCAGCGCGTGCTGGACCTCGGCGTCGAGGCGATCACCTTCCCGGCCGCGGCCACCAGCGAGGACATCGCGATGCTGCTGGCCGACGAGAAGGGCGCCACGCTCATCGTCGCCGTCGGCACCCACGCCACGCTGGTCGAGTTCCTGGACAAGGGCCGCGGCGGCATGGCCTCGACCTTCCTCACCCGGCTGCGGCTGGGCGGCAAGCTGGTGGACGCCAAGGGCGTCTCCCGGCTGTACCGCAGCCGCATCTCGACCCTCGCCCTCGTCCTGCTGGTGCTGGCCGCCTTCGTCTCGATCGGCGCCGCGCTCGCGGTGTCCACGGCCGGCCGCATCTACGTCGACCTGCTCGTCGACCAGTGGGAAAGCCTCGTGTTCTGGTTGGAGAACCTCTTCTCGTGATCGACTTCCGCTACCACCTCGTCTCCCTGATCGCGGTCTTCCTCGCCGTCGCGCTGGGCATCGTGATCGGCACGACCGCGCTCAACGGCGGTCTGCTGGACAACCTGCAGACCCAGGTCAGCGGGCTCCAGGAGGACAAGCGGTCGCTGGAGGACACCAACCAGGGCCTGCAGGCCCAGCTCGACTCCACCGGCGGCTTCGCCGAGGAGGTCGGCCCGGCGCTGGTCGCCGGCACCCTGACCGGTCGGTCGGTGCTGCTGCTGGTGGGCAACGAGGACGTCGACACCGACGCCGTCGACGAGGTGACGTCGCTGTTGGGCGACGCCGGCGCGACGGTCACCGGCACCCTCCGGCTCAACCCGGCCTACAGCGACCCCGAGACCTCCTCGAGCCTGCAGGGCTACCTGACCACCCCCGGCGCGCTGCCGCCCGGGGTCACGCTGCCCGAGGGCTCCGCGGACACCGGCGAGCTGGTCGCCAGCCTGCTGGCCCAGGTGCTGATGATCCCGCCGGCCGCCGAGGGCCAGCCGCAGGAGACCCCCGCCACCACCGCGACCGCCCAGGTGCTCGGCGGCCTGTCCACCCTGGGCGTGCTCACCCAGGACAGCTCGAGCGTGGCGCCCGCGGACTACGCGGTCGTGCTGACGTCGGGCTCGCTGACCGGCGAGGACGCCGTCGACCGCAACACCACCCTGGTCCAGCTGGTCGTCGCCCTCGACGAGCAGGGCTCGGGCGCCGTGGTGTCCGGGGACGCCGGTGCCGCGGCCGACGGCGGCCTGGTCGGCACCATCCGCGCGGACACCGAGGCCTCCACCCGGGTCTCCACCGTCGACAACGCCAACGCCCCGGAGGGCCGGATCAGCACGGTGCTGGCCCTGTCCGCCGAGGGCGAGGGCACCTCGGGCAAGTACGGAACCGGGGACGACGCCCAGCCGGTCCCGCCGGTCCCGGCCGCCGCCGCGAGCGGGGCCGGGAACTGATGACCTCCCGGCTCGCCCTCGCCGCCGCGGGGGCGGTCCTGGCCCGGGCCGGGCTGGCCGGCGCGCTCGCCGTCGCCGACCGGCCCGCGGCCGCGCGCTGGCGGCGGACCAACTACGCCGGGCGGCCCCTGACCCTGCTCGGCGGACCGGTGCTCGCCGCCGCCGCGACGGCGACGTCCGCCGCGGGCGCCCCGGCCGGCTGGGGACCGGCGGCCGCCCTGGTGGGCACCGTCTCTGGGCTGGTCGGCGGGTACGACGACCTGGCCGGCGCCCGCCCCGACCAGGCCCGGGACAAGGGCCTGGCCGGCCACCTGGCCGCGCTGCGCGCCGGTCGGGTCTCCGCCGGTGCGGTCAAGGTCGCCGGCATCGGGGCCGCCGGCGTCGCCGCCGCCGTCCTGACCCGGCGGGGGAGCGGGACCACGGCGGTGGTCGACGGCGTGCTCACCACCGGGCTGGTGGCCGGCACCGCGAACCTGGTGAACCTGCTCGACCTGCGCCCCGGCCGCGCGGCCAAGGCCGGGTCGCTGCTGGCCGCCGGCCTGCTCGCCGGCCCGGCCGGGCCGCTGGTGGCCGGCCCGCTCGGTGCCTCCCTCGCCGTCCTGCCGACCGACCTCGACGAGCGGGTCATGCTCGGCGACGCCGGGGCCAACGCCCTGGGCGCCGTCCTCGGTCTGCGGCTGGCGGCCGGGCGCTCCCGGGCGGTCCGGACGGCGGCGCTGGCGCTGATCACCGGGCTGACCCTGGCCAGCGAGAAGGTCAGCTTCACCCGGGTCATCGAGTCCACCCCGGTGCTGCGCGAGGTCGACCGGCTCGGCCGGCGCACTCCCTGAGGTGACCCGCCAGCAGGTCGTCCGGGGGGTGGCCGGCGCCGCGGCGCTGATCGCGGTGCTCACGGTGCTGTCCCGGGTCGCCGGGTTCGGCCGCAGCGTGGTGTTCACCAACACCGTCGGCGCGGGCTCGACCGGCGACACCTACCTGGCCGCCAACAACGTGCCCAACATCGTCTTCGAGGTCGTGGCCGGCGGGGCGCTGGCCAGCCTGGTCGTGCCGATGCTGGCCGGCGGGATCGCCGCGGGCGACCGCGAGCAGGTCCGGCAGACCGCCTCGGCGCTGCTGGGCTGGTCGCTGCTGGTGCTCACCCCGCTGGCGGTCGCCCTGGCGCTGCTGGCCCGCCCGATCGCCGGCGCCCTGCTCGGCGACGGCGCCGCGGACCCGGCCAAGGTCGAGCTCGCCGCCCGGTTCCTGGTCGTGTTCGCCCCCCAGGTCGTGCTCTACGGCATCGGCATCGTGCTGACCGGCGTGCTGCAGGCCCACCGCCGGTTCGCCGGCCCGGCCCTGGCCCCGCTGCTGTCCTCGGTCGTCGTCGCCGGGGCCTACCTGACCTTCGCCGGCATCGGCGGCGGCCGGGACGTCGCAGACCTGTCCCGGCCGGCCGAGCTGGTGCTCGGGGTCGGCACCACGCTGGGCGTGGTCGCCCTCGCCGGCTGCCTGCTGCTGCCGATGCGCGGGCTGGGCCTGGGCCTACGGCCCCGGCTGCGGTTCCCGGTCGGCGCGGCACCCCGGGTCCGCCGGCTGGCGCTGGCCGGGGTGCTCACCCTCGCCGGCCAGCAGCTGGTCGCCGTGGTCGCGATCCGGCTGGCCAACGCGGGTGCGGTGCCCGACGGCACCCAGGTCGTCTACTTCGCCGGCATGACGCTCTTCCTGCTGCCGTGGGCGGCGCTGGCCGTCCCGCTGGCCACCTCGGCCTACCCCGGGTTGACCGAGCGGGCCGCCGTCGGGGACGACGAAGGGTTCCGGCGGGCGCTGGCCCCGGTGGTCGTCCTGGTGGTGGCGCTGTCCGCGGTCGCCGCCGCCGGGCTGGTGGCGGTGTCGGGACCGATGGCCCGGGTGTACCTGGCCTCCCCGGCGGACGCGGGGTCGGCGGCCCTGCTGGCCCCGACGATCGTGGCCTTCGTGCCCGGTCTGCTGGGCTACGGCCTGGTCGCGGTGCTCACCCGGGCGCTCTACGCCCGCGGGTCGTGGCGGTCGCCGACGGCCTGCGTGGCCGGTGGCTGGCTGGTCGCGGTCGCCGCCGACCTGGTGCTGGCCGAGGTGCTGCCGGTCGAGGACCGCGCGGTCGCGCTGGCGCTCGGGCACACCATCGGGGTGACCGTCGCCGGTTCCGGACTGCTGGTGGTGGTCGCCCGGGTGGTCGGCGGCCGGGCACTGGCCGGGCTGCCCCGGGTGGGCTCGGTCGCGGTGCTGGCGGCCGTGCTGGGCGGTGCGGCCGGGCTGGCGGTGTCCCGGGCGCTGGGGTCGGACCCGGTGCCCACCGGTGGGGTGCTCGCCGCGATCGGCATCGGTGTCCTCGCCGGCGTCGTCGTCCTGGTCGTGGCGGGGGCGGTCATGATGGGGCTGGCACGCGGACCGCTGCTGGCGGCGGTGGCCGGCCTGCGCGGACCGGACGACGGGACGGCGGCCACGGCAGAGCCCACGGACGAACCCACGGCGGGACCCACGACGGCGGAGGAGGCACGGTGAGCGCAGCGGACCTGCAGGGACGACGGGTCGCGCAGGTGCTGGCCACCAGCACCGGGGGCGTCGGCACGCACGTGCGGTCCCTGCTGCCCACGCTGCTGCGGGCCGGTGCGGCCACCCGGGTGTGCGGGCCGGCCGCCACCGACGAGCTCTTCGGCTTCTCGACCACCGGCGCCGACTTCCGCCCGGTGCAGATCTCCGCGGTGCCCGGCGACCCGCGCGCCGTCGCAGCGCTCGCCCGGGCCACGGCCGGGGCCGACCTGGTGCACGCGCACGGGCTGCGGGCCGGCCTGGTGGCCGCCCTGGCCCGCCGGGTCGGCAGCGGTGCCGCGCCGCTGGTGCTGACCCTGCACAACGCGCTGCAGCCCGGCGGCGGACCCCGCCAGGCGCTGCTGGGCCGGGTGGAGGCCGCCACCATCCGGTCCGCCGACCTGGTGCTGGCCGCCTCGGGCGACCTGGCCGAGAACGCCTGGCGGGCCGGGGCGCGCGACGTCCGGGTCGCGCCGGTCTCGGCCCCGCCGCTGCCCCCGGCGGCCCGCTCCCGCGCCGACGTCCGCGCCGACCTCGGCGTGCCCGAGGGCCGCCCGCTGGTCGTGGCCGTGGGCCGGCTGCACCCGCAGAAGGGCTACGGCACCCTGCTGGACGCCGCGGCCGGCTGGTCCTCGGGCCCGTCCGTGGTGATCGCCGGGGACGGCCCGCAGCGGGCCGAGCTGGCGGCCCGGATCGCCGCCGAGCAGCTGCCGGTGCAGCTGCTGGGCCGGCGGACCGACATCGCCGACCTGCTGGCCGCCGCCGACGTGTGCGTGCTGCCCTCGGGGTGGGAGGCCCGGTCGCTCACCGCGCAGGAGGCACTCCGCTCGGGCACCCCGCTGGTGGCCACCCGGGTGGGCGGGATCCCCGAGCTGGTGGGCGACGCCGCCGAGCTGGTGCCGCCAGGCGACGCCGCCGCGCTGTCCGCCGCGGTGCAGGCCGTCCTCGCCGACCCCGAGCGCGCGGGACGGCTGGCCGCGGCCGGTGTCGCCCGGGCCGCCACCTGGCCCGACGAGGCCGCCACGGCCCGCTCCCTGGTCGCCGTCTACCGCGAGCTCCTCGGCCCGGCCGCGTGAGGGCGCTGCGCCGGGCCGCGGTGGGGCTGGTCGCCGTCCTCGCCGTGCTGGCGGGACTGACCGCGCCGGCCGCGGCGACCGACCCGCAGGCCACCGCCGAGCGGGTGGTCGTCGTCGGCGTCCCCGGCCTGACCTGGGCCGACCTCGACCCCGACGGCACCCCGGAGCTGTGGCAGCTGGCCGGGGAGTCCGCCATCGGCGCGCTGTCGGTGCGGGCCGCCCGCTCCACGACCTGCGTGCTCGACGGCTGGGCGACGCTGGGGGCCGGCAACCGGGCCCGGTGGGCCGGCCGGGCGGACCCGCTGCCGCCGGTGCCGCTGCCCGAGGACCAGACCGAGGGCGCCGGGACGGCGACCGACCCGCCCGGGTTGTTCGACACCGTCCCGGAGGACACCACGCTGTCCTACTGCGGGCTGCAGGAGCAGGTCGCGGCGGTCGGGCTGGCCGACCCGCAGGCCGCGGTCGCCCTCATCGCCGCCGACGAGTCCACCGTGCGGTTCGGCGCCCAGCCGGCCGCGCTGGCCGACACCGTCGGGTGCGCCATCACCGCCGGCCGGGCCGCCACGGTCGCCGCGGCGGGGGCGGACACGCTGCTGACCCAGCTGGACCAGCTGCCGGCCGACCCGGCGGCCGCGGCCGACCTGCTGGAGAACTGCCCGCTGTCGATGATCTCGCTGGACCCCCTCGTCGACGCGGGCATCCCGGGCGTCGACGAGACCGACACCGGCACCGACCCGCTGTCCCGGCCCGCCGCGCTCGCCGCGGTGGACACCTCGCTGTCCGCGCTGCGCGCGGTGCTGGACCGGCTCCCCGGACCCACCCTGCTGCTGCTGGAGGGCGTCTCCGAGGTCAACGACGGCCGGCCCCAGCTGCACGTGGCGATGGCCCACGGCCCGGGTCTGGACGGCGGCTGGCTCACCTCCTCGAGCACCGGCCGGGCACCGTTCGTCCAGCTCATCGATGCCGCACCGACCGCGCTGGCCGCCCTGGGCCTGGACCAGCCCGCGTCGATGAACGGCCAGCCCATGTCCACCGCCCACGGCCGGCCCGCAGAGCTGTCCGCCGCCGTGGCCGAGCTGGAGGACGCCAACAGCCGCGCGGTCGTGCACTACCGCAGCACCGGCGACTTCTTCTGGGCGCTGGTGCTGACGCTGGCCGTCGTCGTGGGCCTGGGCCTGCTGGTCGTCGGTGGGTGGCGGGCACCCCGCCGCACCCCCGAGCGGGTCCGGCGCTGGGCGGCCCGGCACCGGCCCGGTCCGGTCACCCGTCGCCGGGCGAGGCGGTTCCTGCGCCCGGTGTGCCTGGTGGCCGCCTCGCTGCCGGTGGCGACCTACCTGGCCTCCCTGGTGCCCTGGGAGGCCAGCGGGTCGCCGCGCACCGCGCTGGCCGGCACGGTGCTGGCCGCCACCCTCGTCGTCGCCCTGGTGGCCGGCGCCGGGCCCTGGCGGCGACACCGGACGGGTCCGGCCCTGGTGGTGCTGGGGGTGACCGCGCTGGTGCCGGTGGTCGACGTGCTCACCGGGTCGCACCTGGAGCTGGACGGGCTGCTGGGCTACGACGCGATCGTGGCCGGCCGGTTCACCGGGTTCGGCAACCTGACCTTCGGGCTGATGCCGGTGGCCGCGCTGCTGCTGGCCGCGGCCGCCGCCTGGTGGGCGGCCCGCCGGGCACCCGAGGGGCGCGGCGAGCGGCGGGCGCTGGTGACCGTGCTGGCCGTCGGCGTCCCGGTGGTGGCGCTGGTCGGCGCGCCGGGCCTGGGCCGGGACTTCGGCGGCGTGCTGGGCGCGGTCCCCGGCTTCCTGCTGCTGGCGATGCTGCTGGGCGGCATCCGGGTGACCGTCGGCCGGCTGGTCGTCGTCCTCGGGGTGGCCGTGGTCGCCGTCGGCGCCGTCGCGGTGCTGGACTGGAGCCGGCCGCCGTCCGAGCGCAGCCACCTCGGCCGGTTCGTCGCCCAGCTGCTGGACGGCCAGGCCTGGACGGTGGTCAGCCGCAAGGCCGAGGCCAACCTCGGCATCCTGCTCGGCAGCCCGCTGGCCTACACGCTGCTGGTCGCGGCGGTCGCCGCGCTGTGGCTGCTGCGCTCGGGCGGACCGCTCCGCGGGCGGCCCGGGGGACTGCCGGCCGACCAGGTGGCGGTGCTGCGGGCCGGCCTGCTGGCGGTGGCGCTGAGCCTGGTGGTGTCCGCCGCGGTGAACGACTCCGGGGTCGCGGTGCCGGCCACGTCGGCCACCCTGCTGGTGCCGCTGCTGGTGTGGCTGGTCGCCGCGCCGGTCGGCGGTCCGGGGGCCTCCGGTGACCGTGTTAGCGTGAGCGCCCGTGGGTCGACTGACTGAACCTCGGAATCTGCTCGCCAACTCAGCCCCGACGAAGTTCGTCTTCGTGACCGGTGGCGTCGTCTCCTCGCTGGGCAAGGGGCTGACCGCGAGCTCGCTGGGGGCCCTGCTGTCCGCCCGCGGTCTGCGGGTGACGATGCAGAAGCTGGACCCCTACCTGAACGTGGACCCGGGGACGATGAACCCGTTCCAGCACGGCGAGGTCTTCGTCACCGAGGACGGCGCCGAGACCGACCTGGACATCGGGCACTACGAGCGCTTCCTGGACAACGACCTGACCGGCCGGGCCAACGTGACCACCGGCCAGGTCTACTCCGACGTGATCGCCAAGGAGCGCCGCGGGGAGTACCTCGGCGACACCGTGCAGGTCATCCCGCACATCACCAACGAGATCAAGGCCCGGATGCTGGCCGGGGCGCAGGCCGCCGGCCGGGACGGCGACCCGGTCGACGTGGTGATCACCGAGATCGGCGGCACGGTCGGCGACATCGAGTCGCTGCCCTTCCTCGAGGCGGCCCGCCAGGTCCGGCACGAGATCGGCCGGGACAACTGCTTCTTCCTGCACATCTCGCTGGTGCCCTACATCGCCCCCTCCGGCGAGCTGAAGACCAAGCCCACCCAGCACTCGGTGGCCTCGCTGCGCAGCATCGGCATCCAGCCCGACGCGCTGGTCTGCCGCTCGGACCGCGAGATCCCCGACGGCATGAAGCGCAAGATCAGCCTGATGTGCGACGTCGAGGCCGAGGGCGTCATCTCCTGCGCCGACGCCCCCTCGATCTACGACATCCCCAAGGTGCTGCACACCGAGGGCCTGGACGCCTACGTCGTCCGCCGGCTGGGCCTGCCGTTCCGGGACGTCGACTGGACCGTCTGGGGCGACCTGCTCGAGCGGGTGCACAACCCCAAGCACACGGTCACCGTCGGCCTGGTCGGCAAGTACATCGACCTGCCCGACGCCTACCTCTCGGTCACCGAGGCGCTGCGCGCGGGCGGGTTCGCCCACCGCACCCGGGTGCAGATCCGCTGGGTGCCCTCCGACGAGTGCAAGACCCCCGAGGGCGCCGCGACCGCGCTGGCCGGCGTGGACGCCGTCTGCGTCCCCGGCGGCTTCGGCGTGCGCGGCATCGAGGGCAAGCTCGGCGCGCTGCGGCACACCCGTACCAACGGGATCCCCACCCTCGGGCTGTGCCTGGGCCTGCAGTGCATGGTCATCGAGACCGCCCGCAACCTGGCCGGGATCCCCGACGCCAACTCGGCGGAGTTCGACGAGGAGACCCCGGACGCCGTCATCTCCACGATGGCCGACCAGGTGGACATCGTCGGCGGCCGCGGCGACCTCGGCGGCACGATGCGGCTGGGCAGCTACCCCGCCGCGCTGACCAAGGGCTCGGTCGCCGCGGCGGCCTACGGGTCCACCGAGGTCACCGAGAGGCACCGGCACCGCTACGAGGTGGCCAACCGGTACCGCGACCGGCTCACCGAGGCCGGCCTGGTCATCTCCGGCACCTCGCCCGACGGCACCCTGGTGGAGTTCGTCGAGCTGCCCGCCGACGTGCACCCGTTCTACGTCGGCACCCAGGCGCACCCCGAGCTCAAGAGCCGGCCCACCCGGCCGCACCCGCTGTTCGCCGCGTTCGTCAAGGCCGCGGTCGACCGGCAGGAGTCCGGCCGGATCCCGGTGCCCACCGCCGACACCGAGATGGGGATCTGATGTACGAGGTCCTCGCCAGCGAGGAGATCTACACCGGCCGGGTGATCTCGTTGCGCAAGGACACCGTGGCCATGCCCGAGGGCGGCTCGTCCGTGCGCGAGATCGTGACCCACCCCGGCGCGGTCGGCGTCCTGGCGCTGGACGACGACGGCGCGGTGGTCATGCTCAAGCAGTACCGGCACGCGATCGGCGAGCACCTGTGGGAGCTGCCGGCCGGGCTCCGGGACGCCGACGGCGAGCCGCCGCTGGAGACCGCGAAGCGGGAGCTGGCCGAGGAGGTCGGGCTGGCCGGGGAGCGGTGGGAGCTGCTGACCACCTCGCTGTCCACCCCGGGGTTCTGCGACGAGCTGGTCGGGCTCTACCTGGCGCAGGGCCTCTCGCCGGTGGACCGGCCGGAGGGGTTCACCGTGGAGCACGAGGAGCTGGACATGACCGTCGAGCGGGTGCCCTTCGACCGGGCGCTGCAGATGGTCTTCGACGGCACGGTGCGCAACTCGCTGGCCGTCATCGGCATCCTGGCCGCGGCCGCGCACCGGTCGGCCTCACCGCAGCTGCGCGCGGTCGACACCGCGTTCTGACCTGGAGCTGCGCAGGCCCAGCCTGTGCAGCTCCAGGTCGGCCAGCGCGCGGACGGCGGTCGGCTCCCCGGCCCGCCAGGCCGCACCGGTGCCGGCCGGCAGCCCGGCCAGCGCCGGCAGCGGGGCGGTGGCCACGGCCCGGGCGGCCAGCAGCTCGAGGTCGGGGTCCAGCGTCCGCAGCCGGTCGGCCGCGGCGGCCTCCCGGGCCCAGCCCAGCCGCCAGCCGGCCCAGCGGACCACGGCCCAGCCGACCGGGATGACCACCAGCGCGACGGCGAGCACCCAGGCCAGGGTGTGCACGGCGTCCTGCAGCCCCTGGCCGGCGCCGGCCACGCCGTCCCCGGTCTCGCCGAGGGCCTCGAACGGCGAGGACAGGTCGTCCCCGACCAGCGGGACGTCGCCGGCCACCCCCGCGGCGTCGCCCATCGTCTCGCCGATCGAGCGGCCCAGGGACTCCAGCTGCACGCCGGGCTCGGCCAGCACGAGGACGGCGGCGTGCACGACCCGGGCGACCAGCACCCACAGCACCGCCCAGCCCAGCAGGAGCAGGTCGGCGGTGAGCTGGCGGGTGCGGAGGACCGGGCGGTCGGCGTACAGGCGCATGGGGGCGATCCTGCGGGTGGTGGACCGCTCGCACCGGGTGATCACCAGGACCGGCCCGGCGTGTCAGGTGCACGACCCGCCGGTGGTCGGGTGGAGTGGGGCGATGACCTCGCTGACCGCGCGTGCCCCCGGGCCGCCGGTGGCGCGCGTCGTGGGCGGCTACCTGGACCACCTGACCGTCGAGCGCGGGCTGGCGGCCAACACGATCAGCTCCTACCGGCGGGACCTGCGCCGCTACGCCGACTTCCTCGAGGCCGGCGGCGTGCGCGGGTTCGGCGAGGTGGGGGAGTCCGACGTCGCCGCGTTCCTGGTCGCGCTGCGCAGTGGGGACGACGAGCACCCGGCGCTGTCGGCGTCCTCGGCGGCGCGGGCGGTGGTCGCCGTCCGCGGGCTGCACCGGTTCGCCCTGCTCGACGGGCTGGTCCCCGACGACGTCGCGGCCGAGGTGCGCCCGCCCACCCCCGCGCGCCGGCTGCCCAAGGCGATCACCGTCGAGCAGGTCGAGGCGCTGCTGGACGCCGCCGGCTCCGGCGAGGGCCCGCGGCCGCTGCGGGACCGGGCGCTGCTGGAGGTGCTGTATGGCACCGGCGCCCGCATCTCCGAGGCCGTGGGGCTGGCCGTGGACGACCTGGACGCCGGTTCCTCGGTGGTCCGGCTGGCCGGCAAGGGCGGCAAGCAGCGGGTGGTCCCGGTGGGCAGCTACGCCGTCCGGGCGGTGCAGGACTACCTGGTGCGGGCCCGGCCGGCGCTGGCCACCGGTCGCGCCGTCCGCGGGGCGCTGTTCCTCAACAGCCGGGGCGGGCCGCTGTCCCGGCAGTCGGCCTGGGCGATCCTGCGGACCGCGGCCGAGCGGGCCGGGCTGGCCGACCTGGCCGACCTCTCCCCGCACACGCTGCGGCACTCGTTCGCCACGCACCTGCTCGACGGCGGTGCCGACGTCCGGGTCGTGCAGGAACTGCTCGGCCACGCCTCGGTGACCACGACCCAGGTCTACACGCTGGTGACGGTCGACCGGCTGCGCGAGGTCTACGCAACGAGCCATCCCCGCGCACTGCGCTGACCACGTGCTTGTCGCTCGTGGGACGGGCGGTGCAGGAAGGGGTCACACCCACGGCGACAACTGCCGATGGATGGGTCGTAGGGCGACAAGTCGACACGGCGCCGGGGAAGCGCCGGGGTCGGGACCGCCCCAGGACCGGATGTTCGACCAGGGAAGAGGCACCGAGGATGGCGACACCCGTCGTGACGAGGACCGCGACCGCGCGACCGCGCGCGGAGGCGGCGGATGTGGAGATGGGCGTACCGGCCGGACGCGTCGACCCGGCCAAGGCCCGGCAGCGCCCGCTGCCCACGCCCAAGCCGCTGGACCGGCACGGCCCCGCCCGCATCGTGGCCATGTGCAACCAGAAGGGCGGGGTCGGCAAGACCACGTCCACGATCAACCTGGGGGCCGCGCTCGTCGAGCACGGCCGCCGGGTGCTGCTGGTCGACCTGGACCCGCAGGGCGCGCTGTCGGTCGGGCTGGGCATCCAGTCCCAGCAGCTCGAGCGCACCGTCTACAACGCGCTCATGGAGCGGCACACCACGCTGCGCGACGTCATCGTGCGCAACGTCGGCCACGTGCGCGGGCTGGACCTGGCGCCGTCCAACATCGACCTGTCCGCCGCCGAGGTGCAGCTGGTCAGCGAGGTCGCCCGTGAGCAGTCGCTGCTGCGGGTGCTGGCCGAGGTGCGCCAGGAGTACGACTACGTGCTCATCGACTGCCAGCCCAGCCTGGGTCTGCTGACCGTCAACGCGCTGACCGCCGCGCAGGGCGTGATCATCCCGCTGGAGTGCGAGTTCTTCTCCCTCCGCGGCGTCGCGCTGCTGGTGGACACCATCGACAAGGTCAAGGAGCGGCTCAACCCCTCCCTGGAGGTCGACGGCATCCTGGCCACGATGTACGACTCGCGGACCGTGCACGCCCGCGAGGTGTTCAGCCGCGTGGTCGAGGCGTTCGGGGACACCGTGTTCCAGACCGTGATCACCCGCACCGTGCGGTTCCCGGAGACCACCGTCGCCGGGCAGCCGATCACGACCTGGGCCTCGACGTCGGTCGGCGCGCAGGCCTACCGCGACCTGGCCAAGGAGGTCCTCGCACTGTGACCCGTCGTCCCGTCCTCCCCGGCGCGAGCGAGCTGTTCTTCCGGCGCACCGACGCCGCGTCGGACGCCGAGTCCGCCGCCCCGGTCTCGCAGCTGCCCTCGCTGGCGGCCGCCGCGGCCAGCCCGTCGCTGCGCGGCAACTCCTCGCGGCGGTCCTCCGAGCCGGTGCTGCCGGCCGAGGACGCCGTCCCGACCACGTCGCTGCAGCTCATCCACGGCGACGCCGGGTCCCGCGACGAGCTGGCCAACATGCGCTCGCTGCCCAACAGCTCGCGTGCGCGCACCCGGGTCAAGCACGAGGAGAAGATCACCGTCTACTGCTCGGCCGAGGAGCTCCTCGCCCTGGAGACGGCGCGGCTCACCCTGCGCGGCGACCACGGCGTGGTGGCCGACCGGGGGCGGATCGTCCGCGAGGCGATCGCCGTCCTGCTGGCCGACCTCGACGCCCACGGCGAGAACTCCGTCCTGGTCAAGCACCTGCAGAAGTAGGAGAAGGACCCCGGTGCCCCCCACGACGTGCTCCGCACGCCGCGGGACCCTGCACCGGGGCCGAACCGCCAGGTCAGGAACTAATCTTGTCTGGTGACCAGCCTCGCCGAACCGCCCGTCGCCGATGCCGGTGACGGGCGGTTCCGCGTCCGGCTGACGAACTTCGAGGGGCCCTTCGACCTGCTGCTGCAGCTGATCGGCAAGCACCAGCTCGACGTCACCGAGATCGCGCTGTCCCAGGTGACCGACGACTTCATCGCCCACCTGCACTCCCTGGGCGACGAGCTCGACCTGGACCAGGCGTCGGAGTTCTTGCTGGTCGCCGCCACCCTGCTGGACCTCAAGGCGGCGCGGCTGCTGCCCGCTGCCGAGGTGGAGGACGAGGACGACCTCGCCGTCCTCGAGGCCCGCGACCTGCTGTTCGCCCGGCTGCTGCAGTACCGGGCCTACCAGCAGGTGGTCGGGTTCCTGCGGGAGCGGGAGACCGAGGCGGCCCGCCGCTTCCCCCGCGCGGTGGCCCTGGAGCCGCGGTTCGCGGCGCTGCTGCCCGAGGTGCTGCTGGGCGTCACCCCCGAGCAGTTCGCCGACCTGGCCCGGCAGGCGCTCACCCCCCAGCCCCCGCCCACCGTCGACGTCACCCACCTGCACACCTCGGCCGTCGACGTCGGCCAGCAGCTGCTGCTCGTGCGCCGCCGGGTCGCCGAGCGCGGCCGGGTCACCTTCACCTCGCTGACCGCCGACTGCCAGCACACCCTCGAGGTGGTGGCCCGGTTCCTGGTGCTGCTGGAGCTCTACCGGCAGCAGCTGGTCGACGTCGCCCAGGAGACCCCGCTCGGCGAGCTCACCGTCTCCTGGACCGGCCCCGAGCTCGTCGACGGCCGGCTCCCCGGCGAGGACGACGACGCCGTGGCGGCCGCGGCCGCGGAGTACGCGTGAGCGACGAGCCGCGCCGGCCCATCTCCTGGGACCAGCTGGCCGCCGAGCTGGCCGCGGTCGAGGAGGCCGAGGGCGCGGCCGAGGAGCCGGCGCCGAAGGACTGGGACGCCGTCGCCGCCGCCCTGGCCCGGACCTTCGACCCCCCGGTGCCCGCACCCGCACCCGCACCGGCCCCGCTCACGCCGGTCGGATGGCCCGCGGACCCAGAACCGGCCACCCGGCACACGGAGGTCCAGGAGGACGACGTCCCGCTGCGGCCGCTGGACGAGGTCCTGGTCGAGGAGGCCGCGCCGGAGCCGGCGGACGAGCCGGACGACGAGGAGCCCGTCGCCGACCCGGTCGCGCTGCGCGGTGGGCTGGAGGCGCTGCTGTTCGTCGTGGACTCCCCGGTCGACGAGGTGACGCTGGCCGAGGCGCTGCGCTGCACGGTCGGCCAGGTGCGCTCCGCGCTGACCGCGCTGGGCGGGGACTACGACGATCGGCGGGCCGGCGTCGTGCTCCGCCGGGTGGGGGAGGGGTGGCGGCTCTACACCCGGGAGGAGCACGCCGCGGTGGTCGAGCGGCACCTGCTGGAGGGCCAGCGGAGCCGGTTGACCCAGGCGGCGCTGGAGACGCTGGCGGTCATCGCCTACCGCCAGCCGGTCACCCGGGCGCGGGTCTCGGCCATCCGCGGGGTGGGCGTGGACGCGGTGGTGCGTACCCTGGCCTCCCGGGGACTGGTGTACGAGTGCGGCACCGACCCCGACAGCGGTGGCGGGCTGTACGCCACCACCCCGCTCTTCCTGGAGCGGCTGGGCCTGACCGGGCTGGACGAGCTCCCCGAGCTCGGCCCGCTGCTGCCCGAGACCCGCGCCGTGATCGCCGAACGACCACAAGCCTGATCCGAAGCATTGAGGTACCGATGACCGACAGCACGCCCCCGACCGACGAGCCCGCCGACGGCACCGCCGACGAGACCGCCGCCCGCCAGGGGGACGAGCACGGCGTCTGGTCCGAGGACATGGAGCTGGCCCCCGCGCACCCGAGCGACCGGGAGACCACCCCGGTGGCCGAGGGCGAGGGCGAGCGGCTGCAGAAGGTGCTGGCCCGGGCCGGCGTCGGCTCGCGGCGGGTCAGCGAGGACATGATCGCCGAGGGCCGGATCACCGTCGACGGCAAGGTCGTCCTCGTCCAGGGCATGCGGGTCGACCCGGCCACCGTGCAGATCGCGGTGGACGGCGTCCGGATCGAGATCCGCAACGACCGGGTCACCTATGCGCTCAACAAGCCGTTCGGCGTGCTGACCGCGATGAGCGACGACCGCGGCCGCCCGTGCGTCGGCGACATGGTCGGCGACCTGGCCAAGGGCCTGGTGCACGTGGGCCGGCTGGACCAGGACACCGAGGGTCTGCTGATCCTCACCACCGACGGCGAGCTCGCCCACCGGCTGGCGCACCCCTCCTACGAGGTGTCCAAGACCTACATGGCGCAGGTGTCGGGCACGGTCGCCCGCGACCTGGACCGCCGGATGCGCGAGGGCATCGAGCTGGAGGACGGCCTGGTCAAGGTCGACCACTTCGAGCTCATGGACCAGCACGCCGGGCAGTCCGTCGTCCAGGTCGTGCTGCACGAGGGCCGCAAGCACATCGTCCGCCGCCTGCTCGCCGAGGTCGGCCTGCCGGTCTCCCGGCTGACCCGCACCAAGGTCGGGACGCTGGAGCTGGCGCGCATGCGCACCGGAGTCATCCGCAAGCTCACCCGCGCCGAGGTCGGCCAGCTGCAGGAGCTCGTCGGCCTCTGACCGAGCGCCCGACACCACCGATCGAGGTCCCGGGAGGGACCGCACAGGACAGGAGTGAGCCCGTGGCCGTCCGAGCCATCCGCGGCGCGACGCAGGTCGACGCCGACGAGCGCGAGCAGGTGCTGGACGCGACCCGCGAGCTGGTCGCCGAGGTCATGACCCGCAACGGTCTGACGTCGGAGGACCTGATCAGCATCCTGTTCACCGCCACGCCGGACCTGGTCAGCGAGTTCCCCGCGCTGGCCGCCCGCGAGCTCGGGCTGGGCGACGTCCCGCTGATGTGCGCCACCGAGATGGCCGTCCCGCATGCCCTGCCCCGGGTGCTGCGGCTGATGGCGCACGTGGCCACCGACCGGCCCCGTGCCGAGGTGGCGCACGTCTACCTCCGCGGCGCCGTCGCCCTCCGCAAGGACATCGCGCAGTGACGGGCTTCCGCGGCCAGGTCACGCTCGACGGACCGTCGGGGACCGGCAAGTCCAGCGTCGCCCGCGCCGTCGCGCTCGAGCTGGGCGCCGCCTACCTGGACACCGGCGCCATGTACCGGGCGGCCACGGTCGCCGTGCTGGACGCCGGGGTCGACCTGGACGACGCCGACGGCATCACCCGGGCGGTCGGCGAGGCCGCCATCGGCATCGGCACCGACGCCGCCGCCGAGCAGGTCACCGTGGACGCCGTCGACGTCACCGACCGGATCCGCGGCACCGAGGTCACCCGCGCGGTGTCCCCGGTGTCGGCCGTGCCGGCGGTGCGCCGGCTGCTGGTCGACGCGCAGCGCTCGCTGGTGGACGGCGCCCCCGCCGTGGTCGTCGAGGGCCGCGACATCGGCACCGTCGTCCTGCCCGACGCCACGCTCAAGGTCTACCTGACAGCCGCGCCCGAGGCCCGGGCGCAGCGGCGGGCCGCCCAGCTGGGCGTGACCGACCCGGCCAAGATCGCCGCCATCGCCGCGGACCTGCGGCGCCGCGACGAGCACGACAGCACCCGAGCAGACTCCCCGCTGCGCCCGGCGACCGATGCGGTCACCGTGGACAGCACCCACTGGGAACGGCACCAGACGATCGCCGCGATCGTCGAGCTGGCCCGAGAGAGAGCGAACACGTGAGCACCACACCCACCGGACCGCTGCCCGTGGTGGCCGTCGTCGGCCGCCCGAACGTCGGCAAGTCCACCCTGGTCAACCGGTTCATCGGCCGCCGCGCCGCCGTCGTGCAGGACATCCCCGGGGTGACCCGCGACCGGATCGCCTATGAGGCGCTGTGGAACGGCAAGACCTTCACCGTCGTCGACACCGGCGGCTGGGAGCCCAAGGCGTCGGGCATGGCCGCGGCCATCGCCCGGCAGGCCGAGTACGCGATGAAGACCGCCGACGTCATCGTGCTGGTCGTCGACGCCCAGGTCGGGGTCACCGAGACCGACCTGGCCGCCGCGCGCGTGCTGCGCCGGTCGAAGACGCCGGTGATCCTGGTGGCCAACAAGGTCGACGACGAGCGCGCCGAGGCCGGTGCAGCCGAGCTGTGGTCGCTGGGCCTGGGGGAGCCGTTCTCGGTCAGCGCGCTGCACGGGCGCTCCGCCGGTGACCTCCTGGACCTGGTGCTCGACGCGATGCCCGAGGCGCCGCGGGAGTCCCTCGAGGTCGGCGGCCCACGCCGGGTGGCCCTGGTGGGCCGGCCCAACGTGGGCAAGTCGAGCCTGATCAACCGGCTGTCCAAGGAGGAGCGCTCGGTCGTCGACTCCGTCGCCGGCACCACCGTGGACCCGGTCGACTCGATCGTCCGGCTGGACGGCGAGGACTGGAAGTTCGTCGACACCGCCGGGCTGCGCCGCCGGGTGGGGACGGCCAGCGGCACCGAGTACTACGCCAGCCTGCGCACCGAGGCCGCGATCGAGGCCGCCGAGGTGGCCATCGTGCTGCTGGCTGCCGACGAGGTGATCAGCGAGCAGGACCAGCGGGTGATCACCCAGGTGATCGAGGCCGGTCGGGCGCTGGTCATCGCGATCAACAAGTGGGACACCCTCGACGAGGACCGCCACGCCCAGCTGGAGAAGGAGATCGAGCGCGACCTGGCCCGCATCCAGTGGGCGCACCGGGTCAACATCTCCGCGCTCAAGGGTCGCGGCGTGACCAAGCTGGCCGACCACCTGCGCGGCGCGCTCGCGTCGTGGGAGTTCCGGGTGCCGACGGCGGAGCTGAACAACTACGTGCGGGCCCTGGTCCAGGAGACCCCGCCGCCGCCGCGCAGCGGACGGGCCCCGAAGATCAAGTACGTCACGCAGGCCGACGTCCGGCCGCCGCGGTTCGTGGTGTTCTCCACCGGGTTCCTCGAGGCCGGCTACCGGCGGTTCCTGGAGCGCAAGCTGCGGGAGAAGTGGGGCTTCGAGGGCAGCCCGATCGAGGTCTCGGTGAAGGTCCGCGAGTCCAAGGCCAAGGAGTTCTACACGAAGTGACCCACCCCCGGGGGAGCTGATCGGCGTCGGGTAACCTTCTCGACGCAGCTCACCGGCGCCACGGCGTCGCGAGCTCGGGCTGTAGCGCAGCTTGGTAGCGCACTTGACTGGGGGTCAAGGGGTCGCAGGTTCAAATCCTGTCAGCCCGACAGAGAAGTTGCAGGTCAGAGGCGAGTCGTCCCATGCGGGCGGCTCGCCTCTCGCATGAGTACAGCAACCGGTACAGCAACGGGACTCGGCGAGCCGGTCCAGGCATGCGCTGACGCCGATGCTGCCGTCCTGGGCCAGCGGGCCTGGCCGGGCGCGGCAGGCCCGCCTGGATGAGGCTCTGCTCGGTAGCCGGAGCCAGGAGCCGCCGGACAACGATGGACTCCCCGGGCGGCGCTCAGGCCTGATCGGGTCCTGTGGGCCCGCCTGGCTGTAGCCGGTCACCCCTGCTGCTCGCACTCATGCCTGCGCAGGGAACGGTTGGCCGCCTTACCTGTCGCAACGAGTGCGGACAGCCGTGATGCAGGAGGTGTGTCGGATGTGGTTCTTCGTGCGAAGGCGTGGGTGCACAAGGGCACGGTGCGGAGCAACTGGATGTCTGAGGCGGCAGCGCCTCATCCGAGCCCGCAGCCGGAGCCGGAGCCGGAGCCGGAGCCGTCCGAAGCACACCGCCGCTGGGAGCCCGCGGCAACCCGGTCGGTTGCCCACCATCGCGCGAGGTCGAGAAATGAGGCCCGAGCATCGAGGTACCCAGCGCTGCCGGCCAATCGTCCTGGCCGCCAAGTCAGGCAGACCGGTCACGAGGGCGGGAGCGCAGGGGCTCATCCAGCAGTGACCCGCGCCCAGCGCGACGGATACCTCCACGCAGCCATCTCCCACACCGGATCTTTTCGTGTTGGTCGAGGGTCGATGCCGGACGACGAAGCACCAGGTGGCGGCGATGACCGAACCTGGGCGACTGCCGGTAGCGAGCTTCTTCACTGCCGACAGCGGGCCCTGTTCTGGACCACCTTCGACGCTGCCAGGTGGACGAACCTTCCGCACGCTGCAGCTGGAGGAACACAGGGGTGAGGACGCCCACGGTGCCCCGAAGGCGGCGGTCGGTCGGCGGGCACCGGTTCGGTCTGCCCGCGGCCCGTCGATGATCGACCGCGCACCCCACCAGCGGTACGGGGACGGGGGTGGTCGTGGCCGTCGCAGATCTTCCTCAGGGGCGAACGAGGATCTTGACCTGGGTGTCGTTGCGGTGCACGAGGGTCTCGAACCCCTGCTCCACCAGATCGGCCAGGTCGATGTGGGCGGTGATGAACGGGGCCAGGTCGACCTGGCCGCTGCGCACCAGCTCGATCGTGGCGGGGTGGTCGCCGGCGTAGGCGATCGTGCCGCGCAGGTCGATCTCCTTGAGCACCAGCTTCTGCAGGTCCCCCCCCGGCTGGTGTCCCCAGATGGAGACGTTCACGACGACGCCACCGGGCCGGACCGCGTCGAGCAGGGTGTCCAGGACGGCGTCGACGCTGGAGCACTCGAAGCCCACGTCGGCCCCCCGCCCGCCGGTCAGCTCGCGCACGCGTGCGGCGACGTCGCCCTCGGTGGGGTCGAGCACGTGGGCGGCGGCGCCGGTCTCGACGGCCTTGGCCTTGCGGGCGGCACTCACCTCGGTCATGACCACCGTCAGGCCCTCCGCGGTGAGCAGCGCCCCGAGCAGCAGCCCGATCGGGCCGGCACCACCGATCAGCGCGACGTCCCCCGCGCCCGCTCCGCTGCGCACGAAGGCGTGGTGGCCGACCGCCAGCGGCTCGACGAGGGCGGCCTGGTCGAGCGGGATGTCCTCGACCGGGTGCACCCACCGGCGCGGGACGACCACCTTCTCGCTCAGGCCGCCGCCGCCCCCGCCCAGGCCGATGAAGTTCATGTCGTGGGAGAGCTGGTAGGGCTGGCCCGGCGTGGTGTCGACGTCCTCGGCGATCAGGTAGGGCTCGACCACGACGGACTCACCGACGGTCAGGTCGTCGACCCCGTCGCCGAGGGCGGTCACGGTGCCGGAGAACTCGTGGCCCATGACCACGGGGGCGGACTCCCCGGAGACGGGGTGCGGGTGGCCGTGCGGCGGGATGAAGATCGGGCCCTCCAGGTACTCGTGGAGGTCGCTGCCGCAGATGCCGCACCAGGCGATGTCGATGGCCACGGTGCCCGGCCGCAGCTGCGGCTCGGGCACCTCCTCGATCCGGATGTCCTTGCGGCCGTGCCAGCGGGCGGCTCTCACGATGCTTCCTCTCGATGGGGGAGGTCGTCCGACGACCGGACGACGACGGCGCGGACCCCCGGCACGGTGCGGGCCAGGGAGTCCAGGGCGCGGTGCTCGGTCGCCGGCGAGACGGCCGGGGTCCCGCGGGTGCGGGCCACCGTGGTCGCACCCGACAGCACCTCGACGTCGAAGGTGTCCCGCTCGCCGGTGTAGCGCTCCAGCAGGTCCAGTACCTCGGCGCGGACGGACTCGTCAGTGCGGATGAGGGTGCCCAGCAGGTCGCGCCGGCCGAGGATGCCGACCATCGCGCCGTTCGCCATCACCGGGACGCTGCGCAACCGGCCCTCGACCAGCAGCGTGGCGACGTCGGACAGGTCGTCGTGGTGACCGACGGTGCGCACCGGGGTGGTCATCACGTCGGCCACGACCCGTGGACGGGGTCGGGGGGAGGCCACGTCCCGACCCAGGTGCAGGCGCGGGTCGGGGGGCACCTGGTCGCGGAGCAGGTCGCCCTCGCCGACGATGCCGACCAGCTGCCCGTCGGCGTCCACGACCGGGAGGGCCGCGACCGCCCGGGCGGTGATCGCCCTCCCGGCGTCCTGCACGGTGGTCTGCGGTCCCACCGTCGTGACCTCTCGGGTCATGACGTCCATGGCCTGCACGGTTCCTCCTGCCGGGTCGTCGTGGTGGGTGGGACCCCGCTCAGGTGACGTGCCCCTCGACGAGGCAGGTCGCACCGGCGACGTGGGTGCTGGTCACCGTGAGGTGATCGTGCAGCGCGGCGACGAGGTCGCTCTCCTCGTGCGGGACGGTGGCCAGCACCCGCTGCCGGGGCACCAGGGCCGCGTGGGAGAAGGCGGTGCGGAGCAGCTCGGCGCGTGTGTCGGCGGTGAGCGAGTGGCTGGCCACCCAAAAGCGGAGCACGACCTGCGGGCCCGGGACGACGTCGGCCTGCGCCACGGTCACCCCGCCGCTGACCACGGTCACCTGGTCGGGGCCGGTGAGGGTGACGCTGCTGGTGGGGGCGGACTCACCGGTGGCGAGGGAGTCGGTCGCCCGGGTGCGGGGATCGGTCCAGCGGTGTCGGTCGTCGGTCTGCCGGGTCATGTGCTCGAGGCTGCCGGGCGGGCCGCCGGCCCGGGAGGGTCCGACGTCCCGACCCGGACGCCGTTCGGCCCGCGGTCGGCTCGCCGCCGACCCCGCACGTGCTCGTCGACGGCGACGACGGCCCACGCGACGGTCGCCAGGACCGCGATGCGCAGCCAGGTGCCGGCGTCGACGGGGGCGGTCTGGAACAGGTCGTTCATGGCCGGCAGGTAGGTGATGGCGAGCTGGGCGACCACCTGCAGCAGCACGCCGCCGACGAGCCACCGGTTGGTCAGCAGCCCGACCCGCCACGACGGGCCGACGAGGGACCGGCAGCTGAAGAGGTAGAGCACCTGCACCGCGACGAACAGGTCCATCGCCGCGGTGCGGGCCTCAGGCAGCGTGGCCCCGGCGTCGACCTGCTGCTGGAAGAGGTACCAGGTGCCGGCGACGAGGACCGCGGAGACCAGCAGCACCCGGGACACCAGGGACGCGGTCAGCAACGGTGTACCCGGGCGGCGCGGTGGGCGCGTCATGGTGTCGGCCCCGTGCGGCTCGAAGGCCAGCGTCAGCCCGAGGAGGACGGCGGTGGTCATGTTGATCCACAGGATCTGCGTGGGCAGGATCGGCAGTGCCGTCCCGAGGACGATCGCCACCAGGATGACCAGGCCCTCGGCCGCGTTGGTGGGCAGCGTCCACACGATGAACTTCGAGATGTTGTCGAAGACGCCGCGGCCCTCCTCGACCGCGGCCTCGACGGTGCCGAAGTCGTCGTCGGCGAGCACGACGTCGGCGGCCTCCTTGGCGACCTCGGTGCCGCCGCGCCCCATGGCCACGCCGATGTCGGCCTGGCGCAGGGCCGGGGCGTCGTTCACCCCGTCACCGGTCATCGCGACGACGGCGCCGGCGTCCTGGAGGGACTGCACCAGCCGCAGCTTCTGCTCGGGGGACACCCGGGCGAACACCGCGGCCCGGCCGACGGCCCCGTCGAAGGCGGTCGGAGAGGACGCGGTCAGGGCGGTCAGGTCGGCGCCGGTCAGCACGTCGCCGTCCGACCGTGCCCGGAGGATGCCCACCTGGACGGCGATGGCCGTCGCGGTCGCGGCGTGGTCGCCGGTGATCATCACGACCCGGATGCCTGCCGTGCGGCAGCTGGTGACGGCGTGCACCGCGGAGGCGCGCGGGGGGTCCAGCATGGCCTGCAGGCCGGTGAACACCAGGCTCCCCGGCAGGTCGACCTCGGCCAGCCGGTGGTCGGCGTCCACCGTCAGCGCGGCGGTGGCCAGCACCCGCAGGCCGGCCGCGGCCAGCCGGTCGGACTCCCGCGCGATGCCGGCGACGTCGAGGGGCACCCGGTCGCCGTCGGGCCCGAGCTGGGACCCACAGAGGGCCAGGACCGCCTCGACGCCGCCCTTGGCCAGCACCACCCGGTGGTCGCCGTGGTCGTGCAGGGTGGCCATGTAGCGGCGTCCGGAGCTGAACAGGACGACGTCCACCCGCGGGAAGTCCTCCGTGTCGATCCCGGCCTTGCCGGCCGAGACCAGGAGGGCGCCCTCCGTGGGGTCGCCCACGACCTCGGTTCCCCCGCCGTCGGGCCGGCGGCGCAGCACCGCGTCGTTGCAGGCGGCCCCGGCCAGCAGCGTCCAGCGCAGCGCCTCGGGCACGGCCGTACCCAGCAGCACGGTGCCCGCGGGATCGAGCACGTCCCCGGTGGGCGCGTACCCCGAACCGGTCACCTCGTGGTCACCGGCGCAGGTCCAGACCACCCGGACGGTCATCTGGTTCTCGGTGAGCGTGCCGGTCTTGTCGGTGCAGATGACCGTCGTGCTGCCCAGGGTCTCCACCGCGGGCAGCTGCCGGACGACGGCCCGGCGCTTCGCCATCCGGGCGGCGCCGATGGCAAGGGTGACGGTGACTGCGGCGGGCAGCCCCTCCGGGATGGCACCCACGGCGAGCGCGACGGCCGAGGTGACGACCTCCCCGGCGTCCAGGCCACGGAGGACGCCGACCACCGAGGTCGCCGCGGCCAGGCCGAGGATGACCACCGTGAGGATCCCGCTGAAGCGACCGAGCTGACGGGTGAGCGGGGTCTCGAGCGACACGACCCCGCTGACCAGGCCGTCGATGCCGCCGAGCTCGGTGTCGGCGCCGGTCGCCGTGACCACGCAGGCACCGGCCCCGGCGGTGACCAGGCTGCCGGCGAACACCGTGTTCCGCTGGTCGGCGGCGGCCGTGCCGACCGCGAGGACCGCGGGGTCCTTGGCCACCGGTGCGGACTCACCGGTCAAGGCCGACTCGTCGACCCGCAGCTCCCGGGAGCGGAGCAGTCGGCCGTCGGCCGGGACGGCGTCCCCGGCCTCCACCAGCACCAGGTCCCCGACGACGAGGTCGGCCGACGGCACCGAGCGGGTGGCCCCGTCCCGCACCACCCGGGCGTCCGTGAACACCAGGTCCTGCAGCGCCCGCAGCGCGGACTGCGCCCGGGCCTCCTGCACGTACCCGACGACCGTGTTGGCCAGGACCACACCGAGCACGACGACGGCGTCCACGTACTCGCCGAGCGCGAGGGTGACCGTGCCCGCGACGAGCAGCACGACCACCAGCGGGTTGGACAGCTGGCGCAGCACCCGCACGAACCGGCTGTCGGGCGCAGTGCTGGGCAGCAGGTTCGGACCGTCCGCGGCGAGCCGCCGGGCTGCCTCGGCCACCGGCAGGCCCCGCTCGGCGTCGGTGCCGAGCTCGCCGACCACGTCTTCGGCCGACTGGGCACTGCGCAGGGAGACGCCCACCGGTCAGCCGGTCCAGGTCCAGTCGCGCACCTCGGGGAGGTCCTCGAAGTGCTCGCGCACGTACGCGTGGTGCCGGGCGAGCTGGTCGCGGCACGTCGCGGCCAGCTCGTCGGCGCCGGCGAGGCCCGACGGGGCGTGGGCGAGGGCGAGCAGCACGAGGTGGTACCGGCTCATCCGGTTGAGCACCACCATGTCGAAGGGCGTCGTCGTCGTCCCCTGCTCCTCGAACCCGCGCACGTGGAAGCGGGCGGTGCCCGGCCGGCCGTGCAGCAGCTGGTGCACGGCCCGCGGGTAGCCGTGGAAGGCCACCACCACGTCGGCGGTGTCGGTGAACAGCCGGCGGAAGTGGTCGGCGGAGAAGCCGTGCGGGTGCACGTCGGACGGGAGGAGGCCCATCAGGTCGACCACGTTGACCACCCGCAGCGCCAGGTCGGGCACGCCGTGCCGGAGCAGCTCGGCAGCGGCCAGCACCTCCAGCGTGGGCACGTCCCCGGCCGCCGCGAGGACGACGTCCGGGTCGCCGGTGACGCGCTCGGTCCCGGCCCAGTCCCACACCGACGCACCGGCCGCGCAGTGCGCCTCGGCCTCAGCCAGGGTCAGGTACTGCAGGTGCTGCTGCTTGTCGGCCACGACCAGGTTGACGTGGTCGGTGCTCTGCAGGCAGTGCCGGGCGATCGAGAGAAGGCAGTTGGCGTCCGGCGGCAGCCAGACCCGCACCACCTGGGGCGACAGCGGCAGCACCGTGTCGATCAGCCCGGGGCCCTGGTGGCTGAAGCCGTTGTGGTCGTTGCGCCAGCAGGTGCTGGTCAGCAGGATCGTCAGGCTGGACACCGGCTCCCGCCACGGCACCTCGGCCGCGTGCTGCAGCCACTTCACGTGCTGCACCACCATCGAGGCGCTGACCATGGCGAAGGCCTCGTAGGTGGCGAACAGCCCGTGCCGGCCAGACAGCAGGTAGCCCTCCAGCCACCCCTCGCAGAGGTGCTCGCTGAGCACCTCCATCACCCGGCCGTGCGGGGAGAGGTGGTCGTCGGTGGGCAGCACCTGCGCCTGCAGGCAGCGGTCGGTCACCTCGAACACCGACTGCAGCCGGTTGCTGGCGGTCTCGTCGGGGCTGAAGAGCCGGAACGTCCCGCCGCCGTCGGGCGTCGTCGTCCGTCGGTAGATCTCGGCGAGCAGCTCGCCGAGGGGGTGCGTGGTCTCCGCCGAGACGGTCCCGGGGGAGGGGACGTCGAGGGCGTAGCCGGCCAGCGCCGGGAGGTCCAGTGGACGACGGAGCCGGCCACCGTTGGCGTACGGCGTGGACCCCATCCGCAGGTCGCCGACCGGTGCGAGCCCGGCGAGCTCGGGGGCCAGCCGGCCGCCGGGGAACTGCTGGTCGGGCTCGTAGCTGCGCAGCCAGGTCTCCAGCAGCGCGAGGTGTGCGTCGTCGGTCTGCACCCCCGACAGCGGCACCTGGTGGGCGCGGAAGGTGCCCTGCACCTGGACGCCGTCCACGACGTCCGGGCCGGTCCAGCCCTTGGGGGTGCGCAGCACGATCGCCGGCCACCCCGGGCGGAGGTCGTCCCCGCCGCTGCGGGCGTGGTCCTGGATCTGCCTGATCCGGGCGTGCGCGTCGGTCAGAGCGGCCTGCAGGTCGGTGAACACCAGCCGGGGGTCGTCGCCGGCGACCACCACCGGCGCCCACCCCTGGCTCCGCAGGTACCCGCAGACCTCCTCGTCGGAGGAGCGGCCCCACACGGTGGCCCCGCTGATCTTGTAGCCGTTGAGGTGCAGCACCGGCAGCACCGCGCCGTCCCGGCGGGCGTCCAGGAACGCCGGGACCTTCCAGGACCCGGACAGCGGGCCGGTCTCGGCCTCGCCGTCGCCGACCACGCAGGCGACCAGCAGGTCGGGGTGGTCGAAGGCGGCCCCGGCGGCGTGCACCAGGGCGTACCCGAGCTCGCCGCCCTCGTGGATCGACCCCGGGGTGGGGACGCCGACGTGGCTCGGGATGCCGCCGGGGGTGGAGAACTGCCGGAACAGCGCCCGGACGCCGGCCGCGTCGGGCCCGACGGCGGGGTAGAGCTCGCTGTAGGTGCCCTCCAGCCAGGTGGCGGCGACCAGCGCCGGCCCGCCGTGGCCCGGTCCCGTGACGTACAGGACCTCCTGCCCCGTGCGTCGGATCAGCCGGTTCAGCTGCACGTACAGGGCGGCGAGGCCGGGGGAGGTGCCCCAGTGGCCCAGCAGTCGCGGCTTGACGTCGGCGTGGGTGAGCGGGCGCTGCAGCAAAGCGTTCTCGGTGAGGTAGATCTGCCCGACCGTCAGGTAGTTGGCCGCGGCCCACCAGCGGAGGTCCAGCTCGAGCTCCTCGACCGGGTAGTGGTCGACGGGTGCGAGTGCGGCGGGCACGGCGGTGGCGGCGGGCATCCCTCGACCGTGCCCGATGCCGTCCAGGGGCGACGGGGTCGCAGGTCCCGCACCCGTGGGTCGTCCGGCATGCGTCGGCAGCCGGGGTGGGGTCGGAGGGCACTGGTCCGCCGGGGCGCGGGCTCCCAACCTGGGGAGCGGTCGTCACCCGCCGACGGCCGCGAGGAGCGTCGATGACCGCACTGGCACCCCCCGTCCCGCGCGCCCCCGCCACGGCCGTGGCCGATGCCGCGACCTGGGACACCGTCTCGACCCTGCGCGCGATGCACGTCGACGCCGCCGTCGGGGTGACCGACGACCTCGCGGGGCGGCTGGCCCGGTCCGGGCCGAACGCGGTCACCTCGC
The DNA here is from genome assembly GCF_900491935.1 of Klenkia terrae. Classification (GTDB taxonomy): domain Bacteria; phylum Actinomycetota; class Actinomycetes; order Mycobacteriales; family Geodermatophilaceae; genus Klenkia; species Klenkia terrae. The sequence continues at coordinate 4,687,750 of NZ_UEXK01000004.1, read as the reverse complement.
ACCGGGCCCGGGTGCTGCCCGCGCTGGGGCACCAGCTGGCATCACCCCTGCTGGGTCTGCTCGTCGTGGCCGCCGTGGTGTCCGCCGCGGTCGGTGAGCGCGGCGGGGCGGCGACGATCGCGGTGGTCGTGGTGCTGTCGGTGGGCCTGGGCTTCGGCAACGAGTACCGGGCGGAGAGGGCGGCGCAGGCGCTGCACGACCAGGTGCACCACACCACCGTCGTGCTGCGCGACGGCCGTCGGCAGGAGGTCGACGTGACCGGGCTGGTACCCGGGGACCTCGTCGACATCGCGCTCGGGGACGTCGTGCCGGCCGACCTCCGCCTGCTCGACGTGACCGGCCTGGAGTGCGACGAGTCCGTGCTGACCGGGGAGTCGGTGCCGGCGATCAAGGACACCGGGACGGTGCCGGCCGGGACGCCGCTGGCCGAGCTGACCGGGTGCGCCCTGATGGGCACCGTCGTCGCTGCCGGGAGCGGGCACGGCATCGTGGTCGCCACCGGCGCCGCCACCGAGTTCGGCGGTGTCGCGGTCGGCCTGGACACCCACCCGCTGGACACGCGCTTCCAGGTCGGCCTGCGCAGCTTCTCGGTGCTGCTGGCCTGGGTCGCCGTCGTGCTGACGACCGCGGTGCTGGTGGTCAACGTCGCCCTCGGCCGCCCGCTGCTGGACGCGGTGCTGTTCTCCCTGGCCATCGCCGTCGGCATCACCCCGCAGCTGCTCCCCGCGGTGGTGTCCAGCAGCCTGGCTGCCGGGTCGCGGCGGCTGAGCAGACGGCACGTGCTGGTGAAGCGACTGGTCTGCATCGAGGACCTCGGTGATGTCGACGTCCTCCTCACCGACAAGACCGGCACCCTCACCGAGGGCCGCCCGGTGTTCCTGCGCGCCGTCCCGACCGGCGACGACCGCCCCGAGGACGTGCTCCGCTGGGGGCTGCGGGCCACGGAGACCACCGACGGCACCGGGGGCAACGCCCTGGACCGGGCGCTGCGGGCGGCCGAGCCGGCCGGGTCCGACGACGCCGTCCGGCTGGCGCTGCTGCCCTTCGACCACGAGCGGCGGCTGGTCTCGGCCCTCGTGCGCACCGCCGACGGCACCTGCGTGGTGGTGACCAAGGGCGCGCCCGAGGCGGTGCTGGACCGCTGCGTCGACGTCCCCTCCGGGGTGGCCCACGCCCTGGCCGCGGAGTTCGCGGCCGGCAACCGGGTCGTCGCCGTCGCCACCCGGACGGTGCCGGGCGGCCACGCGTTGACCGTCGACGACGAGCACGGCCTCACGGTGCGCGGCCTGCTGGTGGCCAGCGACCCGCCCAAGGACGACGCCGCGGACGCGCTCAGCCGGCTGGCCGACCTCGGTATCACGGTGAAGGTGGTCACCGGGGACGCCGCGCCCGTCGCCGTGCACGTCTGCCGGCAGCTCGGCCTCGGCGACACCGTGCTCACCGGCGCGGACCTGGCGGTGCTCGACGACGACGAGCTGGCCGCAGCGCTGGCCACCACCAGCGTGTTCGCCCGGGTCAGCCCGCAGGACAAGGCCCGCATCGTCGCCGTGCAGCGCCGTACCGGCGGGGGAGTGGCGTTCCTCGGCGACGGGGTCAACGACGCGCTGGCCCTGCACGGCGCCGACGTCGGGATCTCCGTGGAGTCTGCGACCGACGTGGCCAAGGACGCCGCCGACGTGATCCTGCTGGAGAAGGACCTGGGCGTGCTGGCCGACGGCGTCACCGAGGGGCGGCGGATCTTCGTCAACACCATCAAGTACGTGCTGATGGGCACCTCGAGCAACGTCGGGAACATGGCCTCGGCGGCCGGGGCGTCGCTGTTCCTGGGCTTCCTGCCGATGCTGCCCAGCCAGATCCTGCTCAACAACCTGCTCTACGACACCAGCCAGCTGGCCATCCCCACCGACCGGGCCGACGACGAGCAGGTCCGGCGGCCGGCGCACTGGGACATCGCCTTCATCCGGCGCTTCATGCTGGTCTTCGGCCCACTGAGCTCGCTGTTCGACGCGCTGACCTTCGTCGTCCTGCTGACCGTGCTGCACGCCGGGCCGACGGAGTTCCGCACCGGCTGGTTCGTGGAGTCCCTGGCCACCCAGACCCTGGTCGTCCTGGCGATCCGCACCCGCCGGGTGCCGTTCTGGCGCAGCCGGCCCTCCCTGCCGCTGGTGCTGGCCGCCGTCGGCGTCGTCGCGGTCGGGGCGGTGCTGCCGGCGACGCCGCTGGCCCGCTCGCTGGGCTTCACTCCGCTGCCGGCCGTCTACTACCTGGTGCTGGTCGGGTTCGTCGTCGGCTACCTGCTGCTCATCGAGGTCGGCAAGGCCGCGTTCTACGCCACCGCGAGCCGGGCGACCGCCGTCCGGCCGCGCGACCCGCACCGGCACCTCCGCCGCCGGGCAGCCCGGTTCTCCGTCGTCCACCGCTCCACCCGGTGACCGACGTCCTCGCCGGCGCGTGGACGGGCCGGTCGGTGCGGCGACGGGCGACGAGGACGGGACGCGGTTCAGGGGCCGGCGACAGCCACCCGCCCGAGGCCGTGGCGCCACAGCACCCAGGCCGCCAGCCCGAGCGGGATGGACACGAACCAGGTCAGGAAGCGGAAGACCAGCACGGCCCCCGCCGCCTCGCCGGCGCCGACCCCGACCGCGGTGAGCCCGGCGACGTAGCTGAGCTCGGCGACGCCGAGGGCGCCGGGGGTGACGGGCAGGATCGTGACCAGCCGGGTCACCGAGAAGACCGCCAGCGCCACCACCCAGGGCAGTTGGGAGGCTGCTCCGCCGATCGTGCGCAGGCACGCCAGCAGGACGAGGAACAAGGCGACGTGGCTGCCCAGCGCGGCCAGGCTCAGCCGCCCCCAGCGGTGTCGCAACAGCTCCAGGGAATCCACCCGGAACCGGTCCAGGCGTTCGGCCCAGGCGGTGGGTGCGGTGCGTCCGACCCGGCCGGCGGCCCACCCGGCCAACCGCTGGGCCCCGCCCGCGAGACGGTCGCCGGACCGCCGGTGGGTCAGCGCGGCCACCAGGACGCCGACGCCGGCCAGCAGGGCGGCACCGCCCAGGACCGCCGCCACCGCGAGCCCACCGGATGGGTGGCCGACCAGCAGGACTCCGGCCAGGGAGAGCACCGGCATCGTCAGCTTGACCAGGCTGTTCCAGATGCCGGTGAGCCCGATGGAACGCGTGGTCACGGCGGGCGAGAAGCCGAACGAGGAGAACATGGCCGCCGTGGTGCCCACGCCGAAGGCGAACCCGACGGGCACGGCGTTGGCGACGGCGGTCGACGCCTGGTCGGCCAGCAGCGCGCGCCCCCAGGTGAGGCCCGGCGCGGAGGCCACCCACAGCGGGGCGAACGACACCAGGTTGACCACCCCGACGACGGTCAGCAGCACCACCTCGGACCCGGTCAGGGACGTCACGAGCCCCCAGGCCTGCCCGTAGTCCGCCACCTGGGGCATGACCCCGGCGAAGACGACGACGACGACCGCGACGGTCAGCGCGAGCCGGCCCACCTGCCCGCCGAGGAGGTGCCGCACGGTGGACGTCAGCCCGGCCCGGGGACCGCGGCGGCTGACTCCCGGGGGGCAAGACCGGCCACGTCCTCGGCGATCTCCGCTGCCCAGCTCCCGACGGCCGGCCAGTCGCGGAAGTCGCCGGTCGGTGCGCGCATCGCGATGACCACGGCCAGCTCCTCGGGGCCCAGCAGGTCCTCGTGGAGCCGGCCGGGGAAGACCCGGTGTGACCGTGCCCCGACCACGGCGGCGAGCGGTTCGACGTCGTACGGGTCGGCAGGGGGGAACGGCCGCGGGCCGATGGGGCCGCTGCTGAACAGCCACACCGGCAGCCCGCGCAGGCCGGAGGCGTGCTCGGTGGCGTAGTGCCGGGCCGACTCGAGCCAGCGGCCCGCGTAGACGGCGCTGCCCAGCACCACCGCGTCGAACAGCGCGGGATCGGGTTGCCGCTCGACCGGGATCGCCACCGCGCGCAGCCCGCACCGCAGTCCTGCGGGGGAGACCTGCAGCAGGTGGACGAGGCGGTCGGCGATGCCCGCGGTGGCGCCGTGCCTGCTGGCGGTCGCGACCAGCACGTGCGGCCCGGCGGACCGGTTCGGGACCAGCAGTTCAGCCGCACGGCTGGCGTGCACCAGGGCCGGTCCTGATCGCCCCACGGCGACCGGGAGCGTCACGCCTGCCCCGTGCTCCGCTGCAGCGGTGCCGGGCCGACCCGCAGGATGCTCTGCGGCCATCGTCGGCCGGTCAGCACGCCGCGCAGCTCGTCGCGGGTGGGCCGGTCCTGGACGGCCTGGCTGAAGGGGGTGGCGACCCACTCGGCGCGCGCGACCTCGAGCAGGACCCGGTGGAGAGCCTCGCCGGCCCGCAACCACGCCAGCTCGTCGTCCCGCGCGGTGGTCAGCACAACCACGGTGGCCTCGGCGCCGTCCCGGACGGTGGCCGGCCGCGCACCCCCAGCCACCTCCGTCGGTCCGGGGCCGAGTCGGTGAAGATCGGCCCGCCCGACGGGCGCCAATTCGGCGTCCTCGGCGAGCGCCGCCGCACGGAAGAGCGCGATGTCGGCCAGGCCTGCGGCGCCGGGCCCGAAGCGGGGGCGGTCGGTGTCGCGCAGGCCGAGCAGGTCCACCAGCGGGGCGATCCCGCCGTCGGGCGGCCCGGCGACGAGGTCCACGACGGCGAGCAGGTCGGGGTCGGCCGCGTCGGGGCACCGGCGGGTGCTGGTCGCCCAGCCGGCGGCCGCCAGGGCGACCCGCATGGTGAACAGGGCGGCACCCACGCTCTGCACCAGCGCGCGGCCGGTCGGGTCGAGCGCCGTGAGCTGCCGGCCCCGGTCGGCCCGGACGTCGATGCGACGTGGCCGGTCGACCGGGTGCAGCCGGAGGGACCACGGCCGGCTGGTGTGCAGCGACGGTGCCAGGACGGCCCGGTGGACGGCGTCGGTCAGTGCCTGCGCGGCGTCGCGGCCGGGGGGCGGGGCCGTGCTGGTGTGCGTGGGCTGGGCCATCGGTGCTCCTGGCGTGGGGAGCCCCCAGCCTCTGCCGGATCCGGTCGCCGGGACCGGGTCGGCGGTCCCGGGGCGGCTGCCGAAGGTCCCTCCCGAGGGACGTTCGACCCGCGGTCCGGGGTCCGACGGCCGCGTCCGGCCACGCGCCCGGGGACGACGATGCAGGTACCGGCCGGCCCGGCCGGGACCCGACCGAGGAGCACCCGTGGCTGCAGCACCCCGACACCGGCACGCCGACCCCACCACCGACCTGGTGACGCCGCCGCAGGTGCTCGTCGGGGTGGACGGGTCGACCGGCTCGCGCGCCGCGGTGCGCTGGGCGCTGCACTGGGCGGCTCGGCACGCGGCCGAGGTGCAGGTGGTCGCGGCGTACCCGGCGGTGGGCTCGATGGGGTGGCTGGCGATGGGTGAGGTGACCGATCTGAGCGCCCTGGACGCCCTGCACGACGACACCTGGTCGGCGGCCCGGGAGACGGTGGACCAGGTCCGCGAGGAGGACGCCGCCCTCCTCTCCGTCCCGGTCGCGATCCACGTCGAGCCGGGACCGCCGGCCGAGCTGCTCGTCCACCGCTCCCACGATGCGGATCTGATGGTGGTCGGCACCCGGGGCCGGGGATACGCGGCCAGTGCGGTGCTGGGGTCGGTGGCCCTGCACTGCGTGAGCTCGTCGGCCTGCCCGGTGGTGGTGGTGCCCGAGCCCGGTGGCTGGGCCGATCCCGGCCCGGGGACGGTCGTCGTCGCCGGGGTCGACGGGTCGGAGCGCTCGGCCGCCGCCGTCGCCTGGGCGATGGAGGAAGCCGGCCCCCGAGGTCAGGTCACCGCTGTCCGGGCCTACGGGGTGGCCGACCTGTGGTTCGACCAGTACGCAGCCGTCGCCCCGACCCCGGCCGAGCGGGACGCCGCCGAGCTGGCTGCGCTGGAGCAGGGCCTGACCACGCTGCTGCAGGCCACGCGTGGGGAGCATGCCGACGTGCACCGGCTCGCGGTCGGGGGCGAGGCCGGTCCGGCGCTGGTCGACCAGGCGGCAGGTGCCGACCTGCTCGTGGTCGCCAGCCGAGGTCGAGGCGAGTTCCGGGGTCTGCTGCTGGGGTCGGTGGCTCTCCACTGCGTCCTGCACGCACCGTGCCCCGTGCTCGTCGTCCGCCCGACGAACCGGTCCTGGGCTCCGGGGCGGCTGCGGGCCGACGGCGTCGTCGGCGCTGTCGGCGCCGGAGCCCCCGGATGACGCGCCACCCCACCGGGCCGGGTGCACCTCCATGAGGCGGGTCCGCACCCGGCGCCGCCCCGGACCGGCCCGGCGCACGACGGCACAGCCGTCCGCCGACACCGGGGCCGCGGCCCGTGCCTGGTGCGGACCCGGGCACGGCCTGGAGTGGACGTCGCCCCCCGGTGAGGTGCCGGCCGGCCTGGTCGAGTTGTCCACCGCCGTGGACGGGGAGTGGTCGTACCGTCTGGCCCTGCACCCGGTGACCCAGCATCCGGCGCGCGACCACCAGGGCCGCCTGGTCTACCTCCCGGTGGCCCGGCTGCCCGCCGACCCGCTGCCGTGACGGGTGAGGGCGTGGACCTGTTCTGGCTCCCGCTGGGCGCAGGCGGCTGGTCGGTGCGCCGCAACGGCCGCGTCCTGGAGGCAGTCACCTCCCGGCTGGCCGGGCGACCGGCGCAGGCCCTGGTGCACTCGGCGCTGGTCGTGCGCCGTGCGGGTGTTCGATCGGTGATCGAGATGGGGCCGGTCTGGAACGTGCCCGGCACGCCCGCGGAGCGCGGCAGCGTGGGCACCGGTGCGGTCGGGATCCGCTGGCTGGGCCGCAGCCGCTGGTTCCGGTACGAGGTGAGGTGCTGGCCGGGTGGGGTGCTGCCCGACGAGGCCGAGGCGTTGGGGGGCCCGCGACCGACGACGGCCGACCCCGCGCTCGTCCTGCGCGCCGTCCGCACCGTGCCGTTCCCGACCTGGGGCCGCGACGACCTGTGCACCGGCGGCGTCTGGAACTCGAACTCCCTGACCTCGTGGCTGCTGGGCCGCTGCGGCCAGGACACCGAGCTGGTCCGCCCGCCGTCGGGCTGCCGCGCGCCGGGTTGGGACGCGGGCCTCGTGCTGGCCTCGCGGCAAGCGCACTGATCACCCCGCCGAGGCTGCCCGCCGGGCGATCCCGCGCAGCATCGTCGCCTCCATCAGCAGGTGCACCGGCTCCAGCAGCGGTGGCACGGCGAGCCCGACCACCCGCGGGGACCAGGCCGCCCGCACCCGGACGACGAGTCGACTGCCGTGCGGGCGGGGCGCCAGCACGAAAGCCCAGGTCCAGTCCAACCGGGCCCGGTCGCCGACGGCGCTGGGGGTGCCGTGCACCGGGTCCATCGCCATCTGCAGCACCAGGGCCCGGGGTGCGTCCACGACGACCGCGGTCAGTGCTGTCCCCGGGCCCAGCGGGACCGGGTCGCCCACCGCCAGGCCCTGGAACCTGGGGAGGACGCCGTCGGCGGACCCACCCTCGGCGAAGTCGCCGGCACCGACGAGCCGTTCCAGGGCGTCCAGGCTGTACCACCCGGCGCGCTGCCAGCCCAGCTGCACGAGGAGGGGCCACACCCGTTCCACCGGGGCGGCGATCGTGACGCCGCGCGTGGTCTGCCACCGGGCCGGCACCAGGTCGTCGCCGGGCACGGGGGCCAGTGCCGGTACGGGGGTCGCTCCCCAGGTCTGCAACCGGGGTCGGACCAGGCCCGCCCAGGCCGCCGAGGCACCCGGGGCCGGCGCGAGCCGGATCACCTGCCGCGACCGAGCAGCGGCCGGCCCGATGGCAGCGGGAGCGCAGCCGGAGGAGCGGCGGGTGGCGACGCACGGGGCAGGACCACCTGGTCAGTCTGCGTCGTCGGCGGCGCATGGGGAGGTGCCGCAGTCCCGGACCGTGCGGGCCTTCCGGCACTGGTGCCGCACGAGCGTCCGCGGGCCACTGGAGCAGCCACATCCAGCGATCCGAGGGAGCAGACGTGACCACCACCGACAGCCCGGCCCCACCGACCGGTACGGCCTCCGAGACCCTGAGGGTGAAGGGCGAGGTCCTCGCCGAGCGGGTGGGTGCACTCCTGCACCAGGGCAACGTCCGCCGCGTCGTGGTCAAGGACAAGGCAGGCAACACCGTCATCGAGGTCCCGGTCACCGCGGCTGCTGCCCTCGCCGTGCTGGCCCCGGTGGTGACGGGGGTCGCGGCGTTCGCCGCGCTGGCCGCCGACTGGCACGACGACGTCCACCGGCACGCGGCCCCCTCCCTGGCGGAGCAGTGACCTCGACGCCCGGTACCGACCCGGGCCGGCCCCGCGTCGTCATCGGCGTGGACGACTCGCCCGGTGCGCGGGCGGCCCTGGCCTGGGGTCTCCCCGAGGCGGCCCGCCGCGGGGCGTGCGTCCAGGTGGTCACCTCGTTCCCCGTCGACTACTACACGGCCGGCTCGTACATGGCCGCCGCGTTCCCGTTCGAGGAGATCCGGCAGGAGACGGCCCGGCAGACCGGGCGTCTGCTGGAGGAGGTCACCGCCGAGCTCGTCGCCGCCGGGGTGACGGGGATCGAGGAGCTCCCGGTCGAGGTGCTCGCCGTGGCCGGCTCCCCGGCCATCGACCTGGTCGAGCGGTCCCGCGGGGCCGCACTGCTGGTCGTGGGCAGCCGCGGCCGGACCGCGATCCGCAGCCTTCTGCTGGGCTCGGTGTCGTTGCACTGCGCCGGGCACGCGCACTCCCCGTTCGTCGTCGTCCCGGCCTCGGTCACCCCCGCCCCGCGCGCGGCCCGCCGCAGGGTGGTCGTCGGCGTCGACGGCTCGCCCACCTCGGCTGCTGCACTGCTCGCCGCGATCGCGGCGGCCGGACGCGTCGACGCGGTGGTGGACGTCGTCGTGGCCTTCGACGACGGGCTGGCCCGGACCAGTTCCGTGGTGTCGCCACCGCCGGCCGCGGACCTGCAGCGTCGAGCAGCAGCAGGTGCCGACCGCGTGCTGGTCGAGGTGCGGGCGGCCGCGGCCGAGGCGGATCTGCCGGAGGTGCCGGTGCAGCTGCACGTGCTGGCCGAGCAGCCCGGTCAGGCGCTCGTGGCCCGGGCGGCCGGTGCCTCCCTGCTCGTGGTCGGCAGCCACGGCGCCGGCCAGCTGATGGGGATGGTGCTGGGCTCGGTGGCGCTGCACTGCGCCCTGCACGCCCCGTGCCCGGTGCTGCTGCAGCGCGTGGGCGACCGCCCGGGGGTCGGGCACGTGACCCACCCGCACCTGGCGGCCACCGTCCCGGTCTGAGCGGCCGGCCGCGCACACGGGTGGGACCTCGGACCCTGGCGCCGGCGTCCCCCCGGGACGAGGATCGGCGCCGGGCCCTGGCCGGGGCCGGACGCGATCCGAGGAGACCCGTGGGCGACGTACGTGAGCATGCCGAGGTCACCGGCGGGATGGTCGTGGGGCACGACGGCTCGGCCGGCGCGCAGGAGGCGCTGACCTGGGCGCTGCGCGTGGCGGCGCGGGGGCACTGGCCGGTGCACGTGGTGCGGGCGTGGTCGCTGACCACCGCGCCGAGCCCGGCCGCGGCGACCGGCGGCTTCATCCCCCCGATGGAGGAGTGGGAGCAGGCGGTCGCCGACCAGCTCCGGCAGCACGTGGCCGAGGTGGCCGCCGCCGGGGTCGACGTGACCAGCCACGTGGTGCACGCACCGCCGTCCCGGGCGCTGGTGGAGGCCTCCGACGCGGCCGACCTGGTCGTCGTCGGCGCGCGCGGGCAGGGTGGGTTCCGCGGACTGCTGCTGGGTTCGGTCAGCAACCAGGTCGTCGAGCACGCGCACTGCCCGGTGACGGTCGTGCGCGCGGGGACCGGCACCCCCGGGTGACCCGTCCGACCGATGCCTGACGACGCCAGGACCAGCCCGGACGTCGACGTCCGGCTGGCGGCGCTCGCCCGGGCGCAGCACCGGCTCCGCAGCCTGCTCACGGCCTTCCTCGACGTCCAGGAGGGGGTCGACCTCGACGACACCCTGCACCGGGTGGTCGAGGTCGCGGTCGACCTGGTGGACGCGCGGTACGGGGCGTTGGGCGTGCTGGACCCCGGCGGCGGGCTCGCCCGGTTCATCCACGCCGGGCTCGACGACGAGGCCGTCGCCCGGATCGGGTCCCTCCCGCAGGGCCTGGGGGTCCTGGGCCAGCTGGTGACGAGTCCGGTGCCGTTGCGGACCGCCGAGCTCGGTGCGCACCCGGCCTCGGTGGGGATGCCGCCCGGCCACCCGCCCATGCGGACGTTCCTCGGGGTCCCCGTCGCCGTCCGGGGCGAGGTGTACGGGAACCTGTACCTGACCGAGAAGCACGGCGGGCCGTTCACCGCCGAGGACGAGGAGCTGGTCACGGCCCTGGCCGGGGCCGCGGGCATCGCCGTCGACAACGCCCGGCAGCTCGCCGACGAGCAGGAGCGGCGGCGCTGGGCCGAGGCGGCGCACGCCGTCCGCGAGCAGCTGCTCGGGGGTGCGGCACCGGAGCAGGTGCTGCGGCTGATCACCGACGCGGTCCGCGAGCTGACCGACGCCGACGCCGTCCACCTCATGGCGCCCCTCGACAGCCCCAGGACCTGGACGACCCGGGCCCAGAGCGGACCCGGGCTGGCCGACATGACCGGTGTCCCCCTCACCCCGGAGTCCTCTGCCGTGGTGGAGGCGCTGGTCCGTGCCGAGGGCGCCGAACCCGTCGTCCAGGACCTGGGTGGCCGGCCCTGGGGCGACCCGGCCGACGGTGTCGACTGGGGCCCGCTGCTCGGTGCCACGCTGCACACCGCCGACGGCAGCGAGGCCGTGCTGGTGGTGGCCCGGCGGACCGGGTCGCGGCCCTTCGGCCTCGGGTTGGTCCCGCTCCTCCGGTCCTTCACCGACCAGGCGGCGCTGGCCCTGGACATGGCCGCACGGCAGCGGCTGGCTCGCAGCCTGGACCTCTACGCCGACCGCGACCGCATCGCCCGCGACCTGCACGACAACGTGATCCAGCGGTTGTTCGCCGCCGGGCTGACGCTGCAGGCGACGCTGCCGCAGCTGGCTGCCGACCGGGCCCGCCAGCCCGTCCTCGACGTGGTCGAGCAGCTCGACGTGGTCATCCGGGACATCCGCTCCACCATCTTCGACTTGAACACCAGCGCCGGGGACAACCGGGACTCCAGCCTCCGCCGTCGCGTCCTGGACGCCCTCACCGAGTCCGCCGGGACCCTGACCACCAGCCTGCGCACCGTGGGCCCGGTCGACGCCCTCGTCACCGCGCCGCTGGCCGCCGACATCGAGGCCGTCGTGCGCGAGGCGGTCTCCAACGTGACCCGGCACGCCGCAGCCCGGTCGGTGACGGTGACCGTGGCGGTCGGCGCCGAGGTGGTCGTGGAGGTGGTCGACGACGGGACCGGGGTGGCCGCATCCGCCCCGCGCAGCGGGCTGGCCAACCTCGCGGCACGCGCCCGGGCGCGCGGGGGCGCCTTCGACCTGTTCCCCGTGGCCACCGGCGGCACCCGGCTGCGCTGGAGCTCACCGCTGGGGTGAGGCCGCCCGCAGCTCGGTGGCCAGGATGGCGACCTGGGTGCGGCGCTCCATGCCCAACTTGGCCAGCAGGTGGGAGACGTAGTTCTTCACCGTCTTCTCGGCGAGGAACATCCGCGCCCCGATCTGGCGGTTCGTCAGACCCTCGCCGATGAGGTCGAGCACCGTGCGTTCCTGCTCGGACAGCTGGTCGACCGGTCCGGCGGCCGCCGGGGGGCGACGCATCCGGGCCAGGACCGCGGCCGTGGCAGCCGGGTCCAGGAGCGAGCCACCGGCGGCCACGGTGCGCACGGCGGCGACCAGGTCCTGGCCGAGGATCTGCTTGAGCAGGTAGCCCGAGGCGCCGGCCAGGATGGCGCTGAAGAGCGCCTCGTCGTCGCTGAAGCTGGTCAGCATCAGCACGCGCAGCCCGGACACGGTCGAGAGGAGGTCACGGCAGACGGTGACGCCGTCGCCGTCGGGGAGGCGCACGTCGAGGACCGCGACGTCGGGCCGCAGCGCCGGGATCCGCACCATGGCGTCGTGCGCGGTGCTGCCCTCGCCCACGACCTCGATGCCGGGGTCGGTGGCGAGGACCGCGGCGATCCCGCGCCGGACCACCTCGTGGTCGTCGAGCAGGAAGACCCGCACCGGCCCCGTGCGCTCCGCGGCACCCGCGGTCACGGGTGCGTCGTCCCTCGTGCGGTCCGCCTCATCGTCCGAACCTAGGCCCTGCCGGCCGCCGCCGGCAGGGCCGGAGGTCCCACCCCGTCGGGGTCGTCCGGCCGGTCCGCCGGTGGAGCGGAACGTTCCACGGCCACCAGGAGCAGGGAGCACGGGGCCCGCAGCAGCAGGGTCGTCCCGGTGCCTGAGGACCGCCGCTCGGCGGAGGAGGGACGGCGCCCGAGCACGAGCAGCTGGGCCCCGTCCGCGGCGTCGAGCAGCAGGGAACCCGCTCCCTCGTGCCGGACCTGGAGGTGCACGACGAGACCGGGCCGGGGCAGCTGCGCGCGCGACACGAGGCCCTCGAGCAGGGCGCGCTCGGCGTCCAGGATGCCCGAGCCCGGCCGACGCGAGGTCCTCCCGTGCACCACGTGCAGGACCGCGCCGCGCGCCACGGCCTCGTCGGCGGCGGCGTCCAGCAGCTCCTCGGTGCCCGGCAGGCAGTCCACCCCCACCACGACGCCACCGGCCGGACGAGGACCCCGCCGGTGGAGGAGGACGGGGGAGCGCGCCCGCCGGACCACCAGGTCGATCACCGAGCCCAGCCCCCGACCCGCTGCGTGCTCACCGAGCACGACGCGTTCGGCCGTCCTGGACGCCTCGACCAGCTCGTCCCCGGCCCGCCCGCGCCGCACCACGGCGGTGACGGCGAGGTCGGGCGCGACCGCGACGAGCTCGCGCCGCAGGACGTCGAGCTCGCCGGCGGCGGTGTGCAGGGCGACCCCGCTGCCGCGCTCGTCCACCGGGTCCTCACTGGGGAGGGCTAGCACCCGGACCAGCTCGAGGCGTGCGCCCAGCTGGCGGGCGGTCCGGGCCGCCGCGTGGGCCGCTGCACCCGATGCGGGCGACCCGTCGACGGCCGCCACGACCGGGTGCGGTGGCGGGGGGCGGGACACGGCCGGCGACGGGGTCACGCAGGCACCGGGACGTCGGCCGTGGTGGCCAGCGGGACGACCAGCACCGGGCACCCGGCCCGCTGGGACACCTGCCGGGTCGTGGCCCGCATCTCGTGGTCCGGGGAGAGCTCGGGCCGGCCCACGACGACCAGCTCCGCGGTGTGGCTGGCCCAGACCAGGACCTTGCCCGCTCGGCCGCCGACGACCGCGGCGTCGACGGCGGGGACGTCGGACCGCAGTCGCAGGGCGCCGACCAGCTCGGCGACGACGGCCTGCTCGGCGGTGGTCGTCGTCGCGGGGTCCAGCCGCCACTTGACGGGGGTGCCGGCGTCCTCGGTGAGCTGGGGCCAGGTGTGCAGCACCTTCAGCGTGGTGGCCCGGAGGCGCGCCTCGGCGGCAGCGGCATCCAGCAGCTGCGCGCTGCCGGGTCCTCCGTCGATGCCCACGACGACCCCTCGGTGGGGTTCGCCGAGGGCGGGCTCGTGCCGGTGCACGAGGACGGGGCAGGACGCCCCCCGGACGACCCCGGCGGCGATGGACCCGAGCGTCTCGCCGCTGCTCCAGGCCTGGCCGTGGGCGCCCACGACCAGCAGGTCGAGGTCCTGCGAGCGGGCGCGGAGGACGTGCACCGGGTCGCCGTCGACCACCTCCCCGGTGATCCGGTCGACGGGGAGCCACTGGGCCAGGCGGGCCACGAGCCAGCGGACCTGCAGCTCGGCTGCCGCCCGGGTCGCCGACCGGCCGTCCAGGTCCGGCGGGAGCCCGGCGATGCCGGCCTCCGGCCAGTCGACGACCCGCAGCACGCACAGGGTCGCCCCCCGTGCCGCGGCCGCCTCGGCTGCGGCCCGCGCGGCGGCGTCGGCGCCGTCCGAGCCGTCGACCCCGACCAGGACCTGGCCCCTATAAACATCTGACGCCGCCGACGATAACCCTTGCGGCGCCCTCGCAGGTAGCGGCGCCGACCACACAAACACCACAAGTCAGACCGGTGGTNGTTGTCCCCCGGTCCGGCCGGTCGCCACGCCCCAGGAGCACCCGTGTCCGCTGCATCCCCGCCCGACCCGGCCCGCCCCGCTGCCCATCCCGCCGTGCCCCGGGTGCTGGTCGGGGTCGACGGTTCGTCCGGGTCGTCGGCCGCCCTCCGGTGGGCCCTGCACTGGGCGGCCGCGCGCGGTGGCCAGGTGCAGGTGGTGATCGCGTCCGCCACGGCCGCCGCCTTCGCCTGGAGGTCGTCGGCCGAGTTCTCCGACCTGAGCACCCTGGAGGCGGTGCACGACGAGGCCTGGGTCCGGGCGCGGACGGTGGTGGACCAGGTGCGGCGCGCCAGCCCGGCGGTCGACGGCATGGCGGTGTCCGTCGAGGTGGCCACCGGCCCGCCGGCCGACGTGCTCGTCGCGCGCTCCGGGCAGGTGGACCTCCTGGTGGTGGGCACCCGGGGCCGGGGAGCCGTGGCCGAGGCCGTCCTGGGGTCGGTGGCCCTGGACTGCGTGAGCCGTGCCGACTGCCCGGTGGTGGTCGTCCCCGACCCGGGCACCGGCGACGACCCGGTGAGCACCGGGCAGGTCGTCGTCGGGGTGGACGGCTCGGCCCGGTCGGCGGCCGCCGTCGCCCGGGCCGTCGAGGAGGCCGGTCCCGACGGGACGGTCACGGCGGTCCGGGTCTACGGCGTGGCCGACCTGTTCCTCGACGGCCACCGGGCGGTGACCCCGACGCGGGCCGGGCGGGACGCCGCCGAGCTCGCCGCGCTGGAGCGGGACCTGGGGAGCCTGCCCCCCGGGGTCGTCGTGGACCAGGGACGGGTCCGCCGCATCGCGGTCGGCGGGGAGGCCGGCCCGCTCCTGGTCCGGCAGGTCGGGGAGGGGGACCTGCTCGTGGTGGCCAGTCGCGGGCACGGCGAGCTCCGCGGTCTGGTGCTGGGCTCGGTGGCGCTGTACTGCGTCCGACACGCACCGTGCCCGGTGCTCGTGGTGCGCCCCGAAGCCGCCCCGGTGACATCCGCGGATCCCTGGCCCACGGCCGCGGCCGCGACCACCGGCCCCCGCCGCTGAGGTCGTCGGGTCAGCCGGGCGGACCCGGTCGGTCCACCGACCTCAGCCGTGCCGGTCGCGGCGGGACGGCCACGAGCCGGGGCACGGCCGGTCCGGGTCGGCCCGGCACGGTCAGGGCGTGCGCATCCACCGTGCCGGTGGTCAGCTCGGCGGCGACGTCCCGCACCTTCTGCTGGTGGGCCTGGGACACCGCGGTGAGCAGCTGGAACGACTGGTCCTCGGACATGCCGTGGGCCTGCATGAGCATGCCCTTGGCTCGCTCGATGACCGCCCGGGAGACCAGCGCATCCCTGAGCTGCCCGACCTCGCGCTGCAGCGCCGCCACCTGCTCCGACTCCGGGCGGGCGGTGGTCGGGGGCGGTGCAGGCTGGGCCAGCACGGCCTGCAGCTGCTGCAGCGCCGCGAGCTGCCGGCCGGCCGCGTCGAGGAGGGAGGCGACGGACTGCGGCGTCCCCTGCGGGTCGAGATCGGCGTCGTGGGGCATGTCCTGCACACTGCCGTCCTGCTCGGGGCCCGCAGCAGGGGCGAAGGTCCGCCGTGTGCGAGGGGATCACGGTCTCCCGGGCACGACCGCCCACACGTGCTTCACCGGGCCGGCGGCCCACCACCCCGACCGTCGCGCCGAGGCGGCCACCAACCGCATGCCCATGCCGCCCTCGGCGGGGTCCCGGGTCGAGGTGGGGTGCACGGAGCGCTCCGGGGCGTGGTCGGTGACCACCAGCAGGACACCGTCCTCCAGCGGGGACACCGACACGGCCACCGGCACCCGGCCATGCCTGATCGCGTTGGAGACCAACTCGTCGAGCCCGGCCACGGCCTCCTCGACCAGCTCGGGTCCCAGCTCCGGGGTCCCGAGCGCGCCGTCGTCCAGCAGTGCTCGGAAGTCCCGCCGGATGGCCGGCATGTCGGCGAGGACCTCGGGGCGCCACCACGAGCACGGGACGGCTGCCGGGACGGGGGCCTCGTCCCAGTCGGCGGCCACCCGCGCCGGCGCGCCCGCGCGGAACCGGACGTCGGTCCGCTCGTTCACGCCCACGACCCCGCCCGCTGGTGGGCCACGGCACGGGGGTGCAGGGTGCCGTCATCGCCGCGGAGGGGCCCGGGAACCAGCAGCACCGGGCAGGCCGCGCGGAGCAGCACCGAGGAGCCGGTGCTCGAGGTACGCCGGCGGGCACCCGGCGTGCGCCGTCCCAGCACCAGCACCTGGGCGTCGGCCGCTGCAGCCAGCAGCAGGGTCGTGGCGTTCGTGGCCACGGCCTGCACGTGCACCTGCAGCGGGTGGTGGTCGCCGCGGGCCCGGTCGGCCAGCCGCTCGAGGAGGCGCTGCTCGGCGGCGAGCACCACGCTGGACGCCGTGCGGGACATCCGGCCGTGCAGCACGTGCAGCGCCGTGCCGCGCCGGTGGGCCTCCTCGGCGGCGACCTCCAGCAGCGTCTCGGTGCCGGGCAGGCAGTCCAGGCCGACGACGACGGGGCCGGTCGGGCGGTCGACCGTGCGGTGCAGCAGCAGGGGGGAGACGGTCCGGCGGGCGAGCTCGCCGGCGACGAGGCCCAGGCCCGGGCCGGTGTGCTCGCCCAGCACGACCTGCGCCGCACCCGCCGACTCGGTCTGGAGCTCGTGGGCCGCCCGTCCCCGGCGGACCACCGCGGTGACCGGCAGCGCAGGCAGCAGGGCCACCACGGTGCGGCGTACCTCGTCCAGCTGTTGCACGGCCCGCTCGAACTCGACGTGGGCCGCGCGCTGGTCGACCGGGTCGTCGCCGGGCTGCGGCACCACCCGGACGAGCCCGAGCGGGACCCCGAGCCGCTGGGCACTCCCGGCGGCGGCGTGCACGGCGCCCATCGAGGCCGCAGAGCCGTCGACCGCGGCCACGACCGGGGAGGCGGTGCGGTCGGGGTCGGCCGCAGGCGAGGACATGGCTCCAGCTTCGCCGCCGGGTCGTGTCGGCCCCAGTGCCCTTGGTCCCCACCTGCGCGGCCCGCAGCGGGAAGGGACCTGCGACCCCATGGGCGAGGCCCGGCGGCACTCCGGGTCGGGCGGGGTCGGCGGACAGGGTCGGGGTGTGCCACCCATCCCGTCGGACCACGCGGCCGGACGCCCCCCGGCAGGGTGGGTGGTGTGCGGGGTCGACGGATCCCAGCACGCAGCGGACGCCAGCTGGGCCGCCGCCCGCGCTGCTGCCCGGCTGGGTCTGGGCCTGCAGCTCGTCCGGGCCTTCGACTGGCCGCCCGGCGGCATCCCGGGCCTGCCCGCAGGCGACCTCGGACGGGTCGTCGCCCGACGATCGGCGCTGGGGGAGCTGTTCCGGCTGGTCGACAGCGTCGCCGCGGTGCACCCAGCCACCGCCGCCGCCGGTGCGCTGACCGACGGGACCGCCCTCGAGGTGCTCACGGCCGCCACCGCCACCGCCGCCCTGACGGTGGTCGGGGCCCAGGGCCAGAGCGCCCCGGGAGGACCTCGGGCCGGCTCGGTGGCCCTCGGGATCACCCGTACGACGCTGTGCCCGGTGCTGGTCCACCGCGCCGCCGTGCCGGCCGGCGGGGAGGTGGGTGGTGTCGCCGTCTCGGTGGACGGCGGCCCGGCCACGGCGCGGTTGCTGGACGTCGCCGCCCGGTCGGCCGGTCGACGCGGAGACCTCGTCGTGGTCGACGACAGCCCGTCGGACCGGGTCGCCCCCGACTCCTGGGCCGCCGTCGGCGAGGCCCTGCTGGCTCTCCGGGCAGCCCACCCGGATCTCCGCATCACGCGGCGACGACACCGCGGGCTCCCGGGCTCCATGCTGGTGGAGCTCTCCGTCTCGGTGTCCCTGATCGTGGTCGGACGGGCGCTCGAGTCCACCCGTCCGCACCTGTCCGCCCGGGTGGGGGCGGTGCTCCGGCGCGGCACGTGCTCGACCCTGGTGGTGCCGCTCGACCGGCACGTGTGAGCGTGGCGGCTGGCCTGAGGGCGCACCAGCTCGCCGCCGCACGGTGCGAGCGCGCCAGCCAGCCCCACCACCGATCCGACGGCGACGCGCGGATCGCAGCCGGGCCCGCGACCGCCGCCCGTTCCCGGTTCCAGCCGGCGCGCCGAGCCTGTACCGGGTAGGGCTGTCGGGGTCCTCCGACGTCACGGCGCAGGGTGTCAGGCGGTGGTGGGCGCCCTGGGATGCGTGCATCGACAGCTGCAGCAGAACGGTTCCGACGGCGTCTCGATCTCTGTCGTGAACACCGCTGAGCACCGCCCGCGCACTCCGCCCAGTCTCGTCGCCCGCGCATCAGGGTCGGTCGGTTACCCATCGATCGATGTCCTCGGCTCGGTCGGCGAGGTAGGTGGCGTCGTCGCTGAGCCAGGAGTCGGTGGCGATCCGCCGTCCTGCGCGCTGGTGCATCAGGCGTACGTCGGCGACCCGTGCAGCGATTCTGGTGCCCAGCCCGGCGAGATCCAGCTCGCAGCTGCCGTAGGCGTCGAGGAACTGACCCAGGAGGACGAGTTGGTCGACCCACCGGTGGTCGACGTTGGCTCCTAGCAGCCAGAGCCAGGCTGCGTACGCGACGTCGTCCTCGCGGCCGCCGGGGGCGGCGCCGTCGAAGTCGATGACGGAGGTGGGCATCGCCGACGCTGGGAGCAGCGACCCGACGGCCTCTGGGGTGGGCGCGGTCGGGCTCGTGAAGACGGTGTTGTGGGGACCGAAGTCGTTGTGGCAGACCGTCGGGTGGTCGGCGGCCAGCGTCGTGCCGGCCGTGGCGTCGTGCAGGTGGCGCAGCAGCTGCGCAGCGGCGTGCACCTGACCGGGTGACCAGGACCGGGTGGGGTGGGGAGCTGGCACCCAACCGGGCTGGAAGCTCAGCACCTCCCGCTGCTGGGGGTCTATACCCAGGTAGCGCGGGGTGCAGGTCAATCCGCACTCCTCGTACCGGAGGAGGAGCTGGTGGACGAAGGTGGAGTGGGCGCCGGTTGGCCGCCGCACCGTCGCACCTACCCGCACCACCCCAGGGGTGATCCGGCCGCCGGTCATCGGCATCTCTGCCTCAGTCATCTGCTCACCGGCTGATCGACGCTCGATCGAGCCCTGTTCACCTCCCTCGACGAGGCTAAGGCCGCGAGGTGAAATCCTCGGATTGCACGGCTGCGCGGGCGGCGCAGTCCACGACCCCCGCGACATGCCGCCCGGCGACAGGCAGTCCGTGCATCCACGCCGACGGACCTCAGATCGCACGGTAGGTCTGTCGGACAGCGCGGTGGGCATCGCGTCGATGCCGGCGGGGTGACCGTCGTCGCTCGGATGCGGACCAGAAACCCCGGTATATGAGTCGACGGAATTCGTCCCACAACTCGTGCCGAAACTGAGAGCCACGTCGGTGCTCCTGGTCCGGGTCGCACCTATTGCTGCACGGTCCACAGGTCCCCGTCGAGCCCGTTGGGTCGTACGGCTGATATCGCAGCCCGCCCCGTCGCTACCCACGCGTGGCGAAGGCGGGAGGCGGAACTGGCGGCGGCTTAGGTTGCGGGCGGCATCAGAGGACCACCACCGAGCGCAGCACGTCGCCGTGGTGCATCTTGGCGAACGCGGCCTCGACGTCGCCGATGCCGATGGTCTCGGAGACGAACGCGTCGAGGTCGAAGCGGCCCTGCAGGTACAGGTCGATCAGCATCGGGAAGTCCCGGCTGGGCAGGCAGTCGCCGTACCAGGAGGACTTCAGCGCACCGCCGCGGCCGAAGACGTCGATCAGCGGCAGCGTGATCTCCATCGTCGGGTTCGGCACACCGACCAGCACGACGGTGCCGGCCAGGTCGCGGGCGTCGAAGGCCTGCTGGTAGACCGCCGGATGGCCCACGGCGTCGATGGCGACGTCGACGCCGAACCCGCCGGTGAGCTCCTTGATCGCGGCGACCGCGTCGGTCTCCTGGGAGTTCACCGTGTGCGTGGCGCCCATGCCCTTCGCCCACTCGAGCTTCCGGTCGTCCAGGTCGACGGCGATGATCTTCGCCGCGCCGGCCAGCCGGGCGCCGGCGATCGCGGCGTCGCCGACCCCGCCGCAGCCGAACACGGCCACGGTGTCGCCGCGGCCCACACCGCCGGTGTTGATCGCGGCACCCACGCCGGCCATCACGCCGCAGCCCAGCAGCCCGGCCGCGGTCGGGGAGGCGGCCGGGTCGACCTTGGTGCACTGCCCGGAGTGGACGAGGGTCTTCTCGGCGAACGCGCCGATGCCCAGCGCCGGGGACAGCTCGGTGCCGTCCTTCAGCGTCATCTTCTGGGTGGCGTTGTGGGTGTCGAAGCAGTACCAGGGCTTGCCCTTCGCACACGCCCGGCACGTTCCGCACACCGCGCGCCAGTTCAGGATCACGAAGTCGCCGACGGCGACGTTCTCCACGCCCTCGCCCACGGCCGAGACCACGCCGGCGGCCTCGTGGCCGAGCAGGAACGGGAACTCGTCGTTGATCCCGCCCTCCCGGTAGTGCAGGTCGGTGTGGCAGACCCCGCACGCCTGCACGTCGACGATCGCCTCACCCGGACCCGGGTCGGGGATCAGGATCGTCTCCAGCGAGACGGGGGCACCCTTGCTGAGGGCGACGACGCCCTGCACCTCGTACGGCATATTTGCGACCTCGTGATGTGAAGGAGACCCAACAGATTGCTGGGCTCTGCGGGGGGTGGCCCATGTGCGGCGCAAAGGTGCTGCGCAGGAAAGTGGTGCTCATGTGATCCGCCCTGGCGAGCCGTGGGTGACGCCAAGGGGTCTTAGCGGCTCGTTCTGGATGCGGACCGTTTGTGGGAACTCAGGGCATGGTCGATCCCGGACCCGATGGCTCGGGTCCGGGATACGTCGGCGAAGAGTAGGTCAGTCGTGCTGGATGAACAGGGTGGCGCCTCCGTCGGCGAAGTTGGCGACGTCACCGGCGGCGGCTTGGCCCTGGGGGGAGGACAGGCCGGCGTTGAGATCTTCGAGGGAGTCGAAGGTGAGTTCGACGACCAAGTGGTAGGGCGCAGGGCTGTCATCGAGCGAGGCTCCCTGCAGGGCGCGCAGATTGCGCACGCCGGGCACCTGTTGCGCCAGCGGAAGGTGCGTGGATTCGTAGTGGGCGTCGAAGGCCGCCGGGTCAATCGGCTGCCCGTAGGCCACGGTCAGGATGTGCATCTTGTCCTTCAATCAGCGTTGGGTGTCTGGCGGGGGCGGCGTCGGCCGTCGGCATCCAATCCATCGTCACCGGTGAAGGTGCTGCGGTGAGCCAGGGTCTCCACAGGTGATGACGCCGGTCAGTCGGTGGCGGGGGTGAACTTCTCCCGGTGGATCATGCGGGGGGCCATGCGGCGTCGCTTGAATGCTCTGACTCCGGCCTCCACCATCGGTGGCGGCCCACACAGCCAGCCGGACCATCCCCGTGCGGAGTCCACGTCCTCGATGAAGTGGTCGGTCGGGAAACCTTCTCGGTGGACGGATTCCGCGGCCGGTGCCTCGTGTGACAGCACCGGTACGAAGGTGAACGCGGGGTAGACCTTGGTCAGCTCTGCCATCTGGTCGAGGTTGTAGAGGTCGTCGACGCCTCGGACTCCGTGGTAGAGCAGGACACGCCGTCCCGGGTCGCGGGAAAGAGCAGTGCGGGCCAGCCCGATCAGCGGGGCCAGCCCCGTTCCCCCGCCGATGAGCACCATTGGTCCGCCGTCGTCGGAATCCTCGGCGGGTAGGAAGAAGTCACCGAGCGGGCCCGTCACGGGGATCTGGTCACCAACGGCCATGCTGGTGAAGATCCACCGTTCGGTTGCAGCGCCGCCGGAGACCGAGCGGACGTGCAGCTCCAACACCTTGTCCTCATCGGCGGTGTTGGCCAGTGAGTACTGGCGACGCAGCTGTGTGCCGGGCACGGTGAGCTCGACGTACTGCCCGGGGTGGAAGGCGAGGGGCTCGGGCAGCTCGAGAAGCAGACGCCGGGTGTCCCGGGCGATCTCGTCGTTGCTGAGCACGGTGGCCGTCAGGTCACGAAGGGGGTGCGTGATGCCGCCCCCCACTGCGCCACCCAGGGTCTCGACGACCGAGTCCGAGCGGAGCCTGGCCTGGCAGGCCAAGGCCAACCCGGCCTCTCGTTCTTCTGCGGTCAGCGTGTCAGCAGGGGAGTCCCCGTGGTCGACGTCTCCGTCGACCACTCGCAGCTTGCACGTGCCGCAGGTGCCCTGGTTGCACGAGTTCGGCATCCAGACGCCGGCTCGGAGGAAGGCGTCCAGCATCGACTGGTCTTCACCGCAGGAGACCTGTTGGTTGCCGACCGTTGCGGTGAAGGCCACTACACCTCCCAGTCGACGGGCAGGCTCGTGGGCCCGCGGAAACCCCAGCCCCAGAATTCGATATCGGTGGAGGTGTTGCGCTCGAGGTTGGGGATGGCCTCGAAGAGTTCCTCGAGAGCGATCCGCATGACGTGGTTGGCGTAGTAGATGCCAGCGCACGCGTGGTTGCCGGCGCCGAAGGCCAGGTGCGGCAGTGGGGGGCGCTTGATGTCGTACCGGGTGGGGGCGTCGTAGACACCCGTGTCGTGGTTGGCCGATCCGTAGGACAGGATCACCGGGGTGTTGGCAGGGAGGTCGACCCCAGCGATCGTCACCGGGACCTTGCTGATGCGGGCGGTGGCCGACCAGATCGGGGATGTCCACCGCATGCCTTCGGAGATCGCGCGGGGGATGAGGGTCGGGTCGTCGACGACCTCCTCCATCTGCTCGGGCTCGCTGAAGAGTCCCACCAGGGTGGACGCGATCCCGTGCCCGGGCTCCTGCATCGCGCCGAGCAGGTACACGTAGATCGTGGGGTAGATGTACTGCCGGTCCCGGGTCTTCCCCGGGGGCATGCCGTCGTGCAGCCAGTGGGAGATGGCTGTCTCGGCCGGCTCCTCGATCCACTTGTCGATCAGCGGGTCGACTGCCGCCTGGATCTCGGCGCGGGCGACGTCGCCTTCGACGAACCCGTCGGGGTTGACGAATTCGCCGTCCTCGGTCATCGCGGCGTTGGTGAAGGACCGCGACAGCTGCCCGAACCACTGGCGCAGCTTGTCCGAGGAGACGTCCTGCAGGCCCAGCAGGTCACCAAGGGAGCGGACGCTGACCGGCTCGGCGAACTGGGTGACGATGTCGGCGTGCCCATCGGCTTCGAAGGCCTCGAGGTAGCGGCGGGCGATCGGGCGGACGAGGTCATCGACCCACCTGTCGACCTCCACGGGCTGCAGCTGCGGTTCGACCATGCCGCGCAGGTCGCTGTGGATGTCGCCGTTCACGCCGATGATCGCTGGGTGCCCGAAGGTCCGGCCGCCAGCAGGGGTGATCACAGCCTCGAAGTCGGGGCTGGTGGCGATCTCGCGGCAGATGTCGGCGGTGGATGCGACGTAGGACCCGAGCACGGGCACGAAGGCGAGCGGCGCCTCCTGACGAAGGCGCTCGTAGGCCTGGTACGGGTTGCGCTCCAGCTCGGTCATCGTGATGTCCGCGATCCACGAGCGGTCGGGAGTGGTGGTCTCACTGGTCGTCGTCATCGACTGACCCTTCTCATCGGTTCGGCCTTGAACTCGCCGGAACGTAAGTCGCAGATCACAAGCTCACGACACGATGTACGCGGGCGCGATACCGATTGCGACAGAGATCCAAGTCACGTAAGTCCAGGTACCGTCGTCGCCATGCGCGCACGGCGTAGCGCGGCACCTCGAGACTGGGAGCGTGTTTCCCGAGACGTTGCCGCGGCCTACTTCCCTCATGAGCTGACGGTCCTCGGCGCCCAGATCGAGAGCCGACTGACGCTGCAGACGCTGGACTTGGGGCCCGTGCTCATCGGCCATGTGGGCTGGGGAGCCGACGTCCAGATCGAATGCGCATACCCCGGCGCCTATGAGGTCAACATGCCGCTGACGGGCCATCTGGTCAGCCGCGGGCGGCACGGCTCAGTCACCTCGGTCGCCGGTCAAGCGACCATCTTCCGTGCCGATACGCCCTCGCTGATCAGCCACTGGGATGCCACCTGCACGGTCCTGGGGGTCAAGTTCGACAGCGATTGGTTGGACCGCGAGGCCGAGCGAGTCCTGGGCACGGGTCTGGGTCGAGCAGCTGCGGTGCTCCCTGAGCAACTCGACCTGCACAACGGGGCAGCCCACGGTTGGCGGCAGCTAGGAGGCAGCCTCGTGGCTCACCTGCGGGAGCCCACCTTGTTCGTCGAGCAGCCAGCGGTGCAGCAGCAACTCGCCGGTGCCATGGCTGCCGGCTTTCTGCTGGCCAGCTACCCCGACTTGGGGCGGGGCCCAGTAGCCCGTCCGCGCGCGATCACGCGCGTGGTCGACGCGATCCGCGAGGATCCGGCGCGAGCGTGGACGGTGGGCGAGATGGCCGCCCTGGCCGGCACCAGCGTTCGGCGCATGCAGGAGGGCTTCCGATCCTGGATGGGATGCTCACCTACTGAGCACCTCGTCGACGTCCGCCTGCAGCGGGCGCGGAGGGACCTGGAGGAGGACGGTCAGCTGCTGATCGGAGAGGTCGCGGCCCGGTGGGGCTTCTCCAGTGCCAGCCGCTTCGCCGCCGCCCACCAGCGGCGGTACGGCTACGCACCATCGCAGGGACGGCGATGATGTCGCATCTGGTCCGCTGACCGCACCGGCGGTCAATCTCAACCCGGGCGGCCTCGGCGGCACAGCGCGCTACCCCTACCAACGTTGGTGCACGGGGGACGGCGTCCTCCGCGGGGGACCTCCGGGTGCGGTCCCGCGCCAGCCGGCCCGCAACGCACCCGAGAGTCACGCCAGTCTGACCAAGCTCCCGAGGGCGGTGATGGCTCGGTGGGACAGGACCCCTGTGGCAGGGGGCTGGCTTTGAGGCATAGTCGTGTAGCAAGTCAGGGGTAGAGCCAGCTAGGGCGCGCTGGGATGCGGCGATATCCCGAGTGAGGGACGCGCGTAGGTCCATCAGCGCCTCGATCAGCATGCCAAGGAGGAGATGGTGCGGGTGATCCGGCCGGCGTAGAGCAGCACCCCGAGTGCGGCGTCGTCGACGCCGCAGTTGTTGCTGATCGTGGTCAGCCGGTCCGCGCCCTGCGCGAGCAGGGCGTCGATCAGCTATCGGCACCCCGCACAACCCGAAACCGCCCACGGCCAACGACGAGCCAGCGGCGATGTCGGCCAACGCCTCGGCAGCACTGGCGACGACCTTGTCCATGCTTCCTGCCTTGGCGATCGAAGGTGAGGCGTCGCAGCCGACCGGGTCAGCTGTTGGCCTGGAGGTGGCCACGGATTACGCCGGTGACGGCGTCGGGTGCCTCTGCACTGACCAGGTGCGACGTCTCGGGGATGGACTGGAACGCCGCTCCCTCGATGCCGTCGGCGATCGCTCGGACCATGGGCAGCGGGGTGGCCGGGTCCTCCGCGCCGGCGATCACCAGGGTGGGGGTGGTGATCTCGTGCAGGCGGTCCCGGACGTCGAAGACCGCGATGGCATCGCACGTGGCGGCGTAGCCGTCGGGTGGGGTGTCGCGGAGCATGGTGAGCAGCCGGCCTGCTTCGTCGGGGTGCTGCGCGGCAAAATCCTGGGTGAACCACGCACCGGTCCGCGACGGGATGAGGAACTCGGTGCCCTCGGCGCGGACCTTGGCGGCCCGGACCGGCCAGGACGGCGGGTCGGCGAACTGGGCGGCTGAGGCGATCACGGTGAGCGTGCTCAGGCGGGGGGAGGCGTTAAGGGCGAGCTCAAGCCCGATCGCACCCCCAACGGACACCCCGGCGTAGTGGAAGGTGCCGACGCCCAGCTGGTCGAGGAGGGCCAGGACGTCGCCGGTGAGGTCGGCCATCGTCGTGGGCCCAACGACGACGGGGCTGCGGCCGTGGCCGCGCAGGTCGAACCGCACGACCCGGAACTGGTCGGACAGGGCTGCGGCCTGGGCGTCGAAGAGATGGAGGTTGGTGCCGAGGGAGGGGCCGAGCACTAGCACGGGTGCGCGTGTGGGGCCGTCGATGACGTGGTGCAGCGGGGCTGTGGTCATGGGTTCCTCGTCGGTGTCGGCTCTGCTGGTGGGGTCGGTGCGCCGTCGGATGTTCGGGCTCCGGACCTGCCGAAGGCGTTGGGCCGGGGGAGTGCGGCGGCCCGGGCGCTGTCGAGGGTGAACCGGTGGTCGTCCCAACCCTGGTTAAGGGGGGCAAAGTAGGAGAAGCGGACCTGCTTGACCTGGTAGCGCCAGCCGCTGGGTGTGCGGGTGAGGGTGTCCTGGTAGCGACCGGCGGCCACGTGCGGGACGCCGTCCACGACACAGGGCTGCCAGAGCAGTGACGTCGTGTGGGCGTCGTCCGCGCCGGGGTGCACCGTGATCTCCAGGTTGGAGATGTGGTGCCAGAAGGTGGTCAGGCCCCCGTCGGCAAGGCCGGCGAAGAACCGCACCAGATCGGATCGGCCACGGACCACCGACAGGCCGTCGAAGGTGCCGTCCGGGGTGAAGCAATCGGCGAGCTCGTCCCACTGTCCCTGGTCGAGGTACCTGCAGTAGCGGGCGTCGAGCTCGCGGATGGCTTCGCGGTCCTCGAGCACCGCGATCCTGCGCTGGAGGTCGGCCATCGAGTCCGGCGTGGGCGTGTGGCTCACGCGGGCTCGAGGAAGTCCAGGCCGACCGGCCCCGACCACGCCGTGCCCGGTCGTGGGGTGGGGAGGGGGACCAGTACCTGATCGCGGTCGGTGACCTGGACGAGCAGCAGCGGCCCGGGCCCGGCGACGGCGCGGGTGACGCCGACTCGGTAGAGGCCGGGGGCCGGGATGGCCGCGGTGGGGTCGCTGGGGTGCAGCACGCTGCCGGCAGTCCCGCCCGCGGCGAGCAGGTTGCCTTCCAGGCGGTGGGGTCGGCCGAGCATGTCGGCGGCGCCGAGCACGTCGCCGGCGGCCAGGGCCTGTCGGACCCTGGTGGAGGAGCAGCGGACTCCCGCGTGGGGGTGCAGCGGGGCCGCGGTCACCGTCCAGCCGAGTTCGGGGCCCAGTGCGCGCAGCAGGGCGACGTCCCCTCGTCCTCGGGAGCCGAACCGGAAGTCCTCACCGACCACGATGGACATCGCGTGCAGACCGTCGTCCAGTACGCGGCGGGCGAAGGAGTCGGCGGTCTCCCCGGCGAGATCCTGGTCGAAGGCGAGTTCGAGGACCCGGTCGATGCCGCTCTCGCCGGCCAGGTCGGCGCGCCGCTGGGGGCTGGTCAGCGCCGAGGTGTCCCGGGCGGGGCCGGCTACCCGGGCGGGGTGGGGGTCGAAGGTCAGCAGGACGACGGGCAGGCCCAACCGGTCTNAGTGTGGTAAAGGTGCTCGGGGTGGGCGGAGGTCATGGGGACGGGTTGGCCGACAGCGCCGAGGGGTGCTCGGTGAGGGCGGTGACCTGAACGGTCATGAACGGGAACAGCGGCAGGGACCACAGCAGGTTGTGCATGGCGGTGGAGTCGGGAACGTCGAAGATCGAGATGTTGGAGTACTGCCCCCCCCCCCGCCACAGGTGGACCCAAGTGCCCTCGCGCTGCAGCTGCAGGGCGCGGGCCTTCTCGGTGGTCACGAGCTCGGTGCGCTCGTCGGGGTCGAGGTCGCGGGGGATGGCGACGTCCATCCGGACGTGGAAGAGCACGATGCCTCCTGGGCGTCGGTCGGCTGGAGGGTCACGCCCGGGTGAACCGGGCGACCGCAGCGGGGTCGAGGTCCACGCCGAGTCCGGGGCCTTCGGGTAGGTGCAGCTGCCCGTCGCTGTAGCGCAGCGGTTCGGTGAGCAGCCCTTCGCTCATCAGCAGCGGGCCGAACAGCTCGCTGCCGGCGGTGACCGCGGGGGACGCGCAGGCCAGGTGCAGGGAGGCGGTGGTGCCGATTGGGCCCTCGATGGAGGTTCCGCCGTGGCAGGGCACACCGGCGGCGGCGGCGATCGAGGCGATGGCTGCGGTGCGTCGCAGGCCACCGGACTTGGTGGTCTTCAGGCTGAACACGTCGGCCGCTCGGTGCTTGACCAGGCGGAGCGCGTCGCCGGGGGTCCGCAGGCTCTCATCAGCCATGACGGGGATGGGCAGGGCGGCGTTGATCTCGGCGAGCCACTCGAACTCCGGGCCTGGCACCGGCTGCTCGATCAGCTCGACGCCGGCGTCGGCGAGGTGGGGTAGCCATCGTAGGGAGGTCTGCAGATCCCAGCGGGCGTTGATGTCGACCCGCACGCCGGCGCTGCCGCGCAGCTTCTCGGTGACTTCGACGATGCGGGCGACGTCTTGGGCAGGTTCCTGAGCGCCCATCTTCAGCTTGAAGGAGGTGTGCAGGCCGGCGTCGAGCTTGGCCTGGGCTTCGGCGATGACTTCGCTGGCCGACTCGGTGCCCAACGCCCAGGTGACCGGGATGGCGGTGCGGGCCAGTCCGCCCAGCAGGGTGTGGACGGGGACGCCCAACGCCCGACCCCATGCGTCGTGTAGTGCGACCTCGACAGCTGCTTTGGCGTAGAGGTTGTTGGCCACCACGTCGTCCATGGCCTGGTAGATCCCGGCAATGTCATCGACTCGTCGGCCGATCAGCTGAGGGATGAGGTAGTTCTCGATGATGACCTGCATGGTCTCCACCGACTCCCCGCCCCACCAGGGACCGCCGGGGACGACACCCTCACCGACGCCGCTGGCGCCGCCAGCAGTGCGGATGGTGACCAGCAGCAGGGGCTGGGCGGTCATGCCGGTGCGCGCGAAGCGGTGCGGGCGCACGAGGGGCACGTCCAGGATGGCGGTCTCGACGCGGTCGATGGTCAGGTCGTGCATGAAGGGTCTCCTCAGCGCTGGCGCGGGGCACCCGGCCGGCCGGCCGGGTGCCCCGCAGATCTTTCGAGGGTCAGTTGCGCTCGAGCACGAAGTCGTAGGTGACCTGGCGGGTGCCGTCACCGACGTCGGTGGGGTCCAGGATCAGCTCGGGCTTGGTGGCCTCGGCGACGTCGGAGTCCAGGTACTCCCCGCCGGCGAAGTACAGCTGGGTGGTCACCGTGCGGTGGCCCTCGGCGCTGACAAGCAGGTGGAGGTGGGCCGGGCGCCAGGGGTGCCAGCCGGCGGCGGAGATCAGCGCGCCGGTGGGGCCGTCGGTGGGCACCTGGTAGGGGGCGGGCTGGATGGTGGAGATCTCGAAGACGCCCCTGTCGTCGGTGGTGACCACGCCCCGCAGGTTGCCGCTGGGGATGTCGGGGGCGAACCCGGAGTAGTAGCCCTTCTCGTCGGCCTGCCAGATGTCGAGGACAGCGTGGGGGACCGGCGTCCCGTCGGTGTCGGTGACCTGCCCGCGGAACAGCAGTGGGGTGCCCTGCTCGTCCGGGCGGGCCGGCAGCGTGGCCGGGGAGGTCAGCTGCACCTGCTCGGGCAGGTAGTAGGGCCCAAGGATCGTGCCCTTGGTACCGGTCTGGGTGCGGGAGGCGACCTCCTCAACGGCATGTTCGACGAACACGTCGAGGAACAGCGGCCATTCTCCGCCGTCACCGACATCCATCAGCCACTTCTTGGCGGTCTGGAACTCCGGGTAGGTCACCTCGTGGTCGAGGATCACCTGGTGCACTGCTCCCAGCAGAGCGCGGGCAAGGGCATCGACCCGGGCAGCGTTGGTGACGGCACCGGCGCCGGAGTACTGGCTGGTGGAGCGGAAGGAGGCGCTGGCCGAGGCGCCGGAGTCCGAGGCGGTGGGCGAGGTGGCGGCGGCGCTCTGGTCGAGGGCCGACTGCTCGACGGCGTTGTCGGTGGTAGTCATTGCAGGCTCCAGTCGGGAGTGGTGGGGGGTGATCACCCGGGTGCTTGTGGCGCTGTGGTTCTGGCGGAAGTGCCGAGCTGTGGGTCAGTTGCGGCGGTTCCTGAAGTAGGAGACGTCGTCGTTGCCGATCAGGTCCGGCACGGTCCAGCCGTCCAGGTCGTACTCGTTGAGGCAGGCCTCGGCCAGGCCCTTCATGGCCCCGGTGGTGCCCTGGGCCTCGGCGGCGAAGAGCAGCTCGGCCTTCACGTTCTCGTGGTTGCCCGAGTAGTTGCGCTCGTAGAGCTCGTGGCGGCCACCGAACTCGCTGCCCACGGCATCCCACAGGGCCTTCATGACCTTGACCCGGTCCACGGCGTCGTAGCCGTTGGAGCCCCGGACGTACTTGTCCAGGTAGGGCCGGATCTCGGGGGTCTTGAAGTCCATCGAGTGGGAGTTCAGGTAGATGAGCCCACTGGCGACGTCGGACTCGATGATCTCCTTGATCCGGGGATAGGCCTGAATCATGAGCATCCGGTAGGTCAACCCGTAGTCCAGCTTGGGGAGCAGGGCCCCGTTCTCCCAGCTGTCGGGGTTGCGGGCCATGGCGTCGGCCAGGGCGTAGAAGGTGTTACGCCAGCCGATGACTTCCCCGACCCGGGTTTGCACCCCGCGGAAGTCCTTGCTGCCGGTGATCTCCAGGGCTTTGAGCAGCAACCCCGCGATGAAGTCGATCTTGGTGGCCAGGCGGATGCAGCCGTGGAAGGTAAACCGGGGGATGAACCCGGAGACGGGGAAGAAGCCGTTGATCTTCTCGACATCGCCGTAGAGGAAGACGTTCTCCCAAGGTACGAGGACCTTGTCGAAGATGAAGATCGTGTCGTTCTCGTCCATGCGGGAGGACAGCGGGTAGTCGAAGGGGCTGCCCATGACCGCGGCCTGCTGGGTGTAGGAGGTGCGGCAGATCAGCTTCACGCCCGGTGCGTCCATCGGCACCGTGCAGATGACGGCGAACTCCTTCTTCTTGATCGGGAGTCCGTAGTGGGCGATGAAGTTGTAGTTGGTGATCGCCGAGCCGGTGGCCACGACCTTGGCGCCGGAGACGATGAGGCCGGCGTCGGTCTCCTTCTCCACGCGCATGAACACGTCGCCGACCTCGTCGGGGGACATGTTGCGGTCCACCGGGGGGTTGATGATGGCGTGGTTCCAGTAGAGGACCTTCTCCTGGGACTCCTTGTACCAGCGCTTCGCGTTGTCCTCGAAGGGTGCGTAGAACTCGCTGTTGGCACCCAGGGTGCCCAGGAAGCTGGCCTTGTAGTCGGGGCTGCGGCCCATCCACCCGTAGCTCATCCGGGCCCAGCCCTCGATGGCGTCACGGTCGGCGAGCAGGTCCTCCACCGAGTGCGGGCTGCGGAAGAAGGGGTGGGTGACCCCACCGTTGCCGGTGTCGGTGGGGACGGTGAGCTTCTGGTTTTGCGTCGGGTCGTGCAGGGCGTCGTAGAGCCGGGCGGTCATCCGCACCGGGTTGCGGAACGCGGGGTGGGTGGTGACGTCCTTGACCCGCTCGCCGTAGATCCACACCTCGCGGTCGTCCTTGAGGCTCTCGATGTATTCGTCACCGGTCATCGGGCGGGTGGCGGTGGGCTTGTCGAGATCGATGGCGCCCGTGGTCGGGGCGATCGGGCGGTCTTCCTGCAGCGTCACGAGGAAACCCTTCTTCGTCGGTGGAGACGGGTGTTCGGTCTTTCGGTGGGGTGGTGCTCGTGCTGAGCGCCTCCGGTCGGGGACCGGTCGCGCCTCGTTCCCGGTGGCCAGCCGTTGCGGCTGGCAGATCAGGAGGCGACTCGGTCGCGGTGCGCCGGGAGGGCGGTGAAGGTGGTGGCCGCGTCGAACCAGCCACTCTCGGGAGAGTCGAGGGAGGCGCCCCAGTGCGCGCTGGGGCGGGGCTGGCCTAGCTCGCGGAACTTGCCGCCGAAGAACAGCAGCGGATCCCGGTCGCTGACGTCGATGTCGGTGACCTCGCCGATGACGATGAGGTGGTCGCCGCCGTCGTAGGTGCGCCACGGCTGGCAGGAGAT
Organism: Klenkia terrae; assembly: GCF_900491935.1. Classification (GTDB taxonomy): domain Bacteria; phylum Actinomycetota; class Actinomycetes; order Mycobacteriales; family Geodermatophilaceae; genus Klenkia; species Klenkia terrae. The sequence goes on along the minus strand of NZ_UEXK01000004.1, from coordinate 4,655,815 downwards.
GGTGGCCGCGTTGCCGAGCAGGACCGGGCTCGTCGGCCCCTGCGCCCATTCGGGTGCGGGGTCGGCCGGTCGGCCGGCGAAGTGCCAGGCCACGTCGACCTGGTCGGCGGACAGGACGTTGACCGCGAACGGCGCGCCCTCCAGGTAGGCGCATGCCTTCGACTGGCGGGTCAGCGTCACCTGGCACAGCGCCGGATTTAGGGACACCGCCGTGAAGGCGTTCACGGTGGCCCCGTGCGGGACGCCGTCGTCCTTGGCGCACGTCACGACGGTGACCCCGGTGGCGAACTTGCCGAACGCGTTCCGGACGACTCTGGGCCCCATTGCACACTCCCTTCCTCCGAACGCTGTGCGTACATATTGCACGCAGTGCGTCGTGAAGGGGAGTGTGCCGCCGGTCACGGCGGTCGTCAAGCACTTGCTGCTCACCACGTGGGAAAGACTGAGGGCATGGCGGCGAAGGACCCAGACGAACAGGCGACCGAAACGACGGGCGCAGCGGGATCGGACCGCGACTACGTCCAGTCGCTGGACCGCGGCCTGGCGCTGCTGTTGGCCATCGACGGGGAGCACCCCGACCCCACCCTGGCCGAGCTCGCCCAGCTGACCGGCTTCTCCCGCCCGGCGGTCCGCCGGTTCCTGATCACCCTCGAGCGGCTGGGCTACGTGCGAGCCCACGGCGGTCGGTTCTCCCTCACCCCTCGCGTCCTGTTGATCGGGCAGCACTACACCGAGTCCCACGCGCTCATCGGCGTCGCACAGCCCCACCTGCTCCAGCTGGCCGAGCGCACTGGGGAATCCGCGTCGTTGGCGGTCCTGGACGACGCCGAAGTGGTCTACGTCGCCCGGGTGCCCGTGCGGCGGATCATGAGCATCAACGTCCAGATCGGTACGCGGATCCCGGCGCACGCGACGTCGATGGGCCGGGTGCTGCTCGCGTGGTTACCTGCGGCCGTGGTCGACGACGTACTCACCCGGCGACCTCCAGTAGCCCTCACGGCGAACACGATCACCGACGGCATCGCCGTCCGGGACGCGCTGCACCTGGTCCGGGAGCAGGGGTGGTCCATCGTGAGCGAAGAACTGGAGCCCGGTCTGCTCTCAGCATCTGCCCCCGTGCGTGACCGCAGCGGCACCGTCGTGGCCGCGCTGGCCACATCGACCTCGACGGGGCGCTCGAACCCTGACGAGCTCCAGCGCGAGGTCATCCCACTCCTCTTGGAGACCGCGGGCCGGATCAGCAGCGAGCTCGGCTTCGGGCCAGCTCAAACTCGGTCGACCGCTTACGAGGGCTTCTACTGATCCGGGCCGCGACCAGGATTCGCTCGACCGCATCGCCCCCGGTCAGCTGACCCGCTCGAACACCGCGGCCAGGCCCTGGCCGCCGCCAATGCACATCGTCTCCAGGGCGTAGCGGCCCTCGCGGCGGCGCAGCTCGTGGGCCATGGTGGCCAGGATCCGGGCGCCGGTGGCCCCGACCGGGTGGCCCAGCGAGATGCCGGAGCCGTTGACGTTGACCCGCTCCCGGTCGGCCTCGGACAGCTCCCAGGCGGCCAGGCAGGCGAGCACCTGGCTGGCGAAGGCCTCGTTGAGCTCGATCAGGTCCATGTCGGCCAGGGGCAGGCCGGTGCGGGCCAGCGCGGCGGCGACGGCGGGCACGGGGCCGATGCCCATGGTCTCCGGGGCGACCCCGGCGACGGCCCAGCCGCGCAGCGACAGGAACGGGTCCCAGCCGCGCCGGTCGGCCTCCTCGCGGGTGGTAACCAGGCACATCGCCGCGCCGTCGTTCTGCCCGGACGCGTTGCCGGCGGTGACCGTGGCGGTCGGGTCGGCCCGGCCCATCACCGGGCGCAGCGCGGCCAGGTCCTCCATCGTCGTCCCCGGTCGAGGGTGCTCGTCCTCGATCACGGTGCGGGCGGGCGCCTTGCGGGTGGCGGGCGCCTCGACCCCGACCACCTCGTCGGCGAACCGGCCCCCCGCCATCGCCGCGCCGGCCCGCTGCTGCGACCGCAGCGCCCACGCGTCCTGGGACAGCCGGTCGACGTCGTGCTCGCGACGGACGTTCTCCGCGGTCTCCAGCATCCCGCCGGGCACCGGGTGGTGGATACCGCCGGCGGTCTCCCGGGCCCGGGCCAGCCGGTCGTGCAGCATCGTGCCGTCGCCGCGGACGCCGGTGCGCAGGCCCAGCGCGTAGTGCTCGACCTGGCTCATCGACTCCACGCCGCCCGCGACCACGGTGGTCGCCGCGCCGGTGGCCACCTGCATGCAGGCGTAGAGCACCGCCTGCAGGCCCGAGCCGCAGCGCCGGTCGACCTGCAGCCCGGGAACCCCGGTGCCCAGCCCGGCATCCAGCGCCGCGATGCGGCCGATCGCGGGCGCCTCGCCGTTGGGGTAGCACTGCCCGAGCACGACGTCGTCCACATCGCCCTCGCCGAGCCCATTGCGCGCGGCGAGCTCGCGCAGCACGGTGGCCGCGAGCGAGGCGGCGGTCAGCCCGGCGAAGACACCGCCGAAGCGGCCGACCGGGGTGCGCAGCGGAGAGCAGATGACGACGTCGTCGAGACTCATGACCGGAGATGGTGCGCTACGGCTGTTGTGTGGCTGCGGTCAGCCGGGGTCTGCAGCCCAAGGTTGGCCCGGCCCAAGCGGGTCCGCTGACCAACATCAGCGTGCTGCCGCGATCCTTAAACCCCCGTATGCGTTCCTACAAAATTTGGCTCACAACGTGGTCCGAAACCAGCGCCTACTGCTTTGTGCCGCCCGGGGTCGGATTGCTTCCGCATCTATGGTTACCCGATACACGAGGCGTTAAAGACGAACATTCGGGGCCTCGTCACGCCCCTGGGGTCCGACGTGCGACCACGGCCCGAACAGGCATCGCTCGGCACATACGGACCCTTGCGTCTTCCGCTGCCCCCATCCTGAGGAGCTCCACGATGAGCGCACCCACCATCCGCACCGTGACCCTGCCCGATGGGGCATCAGTCCCGGCACTTGGCCTGGGCACTTGGTACATGGGTGAGCAGTCCGCCACGCGGGCCACCGAGGTGGCCGCATTGCGCACGGGCATGGACTGCGGCTTGACGCTGATCGACACCGACGAGATGTACGGCGACGGCGCCGCCGAGGAACTCGTCGGCAAGGCCATCGCGGGGCGGCGGGACAGTGTCTACCTCGTCGGCAAGGTGCTACCCAGCCACGCCACCCGACGAGGGACAGTGGAGGCATGCCAGGCCAGCTTGCGGCGATTGGGCACCGATCACCTCGACATGTACCTGCTGCACTGGCGCGGGCGAGTGCCGCTGGCCGAGACGGTGGCGGGGTTCGAGGACCTGGTGCAGGCCGGGTTGATCAGGGGTTGGGGTGTCAGCAACTTCGACGTCAGAGACCTCGACGAGGTGGCCTCGGTGCCGGGCGGGGAGCGCGTGCAAACCGATCAGGTGCTCTACAACCTCAACCGCCGCGGACTCGAGTACGACCTCCTCCCGAGATGCCGCCAGGCCGGCGTGCCCCTGATGGCCTACTCCCCGGTCGATCATGGTCGGCTGCTCGGGAACCCCGCGGTCCGCGACATGGCCAGCGCCAAGGGGGCGACTGCGGCCCAGCTGGCCCTCGCCTGGGTGCTGCGACTCCCCCAGGTGTTCGCTGTCGTGAAAGCCTCCTCTCCCGCGCGGGTGACGGAGAACCGCGCCGCCATGGAGATCAGCTTCAGCACCGCAGAGTTGGAAGAACTCGACCGGATGTTCCCACCGCCATCGAGCAAGGTGCCGCTCGAGATGCTCTGATGGCTGCCAGTTCCAGTCATCAGGCCTCGGAGGTTGAGGCCTCGGAGGTTGAGGCCTCGGCGGTTGAGGCCGTCGACTCGGCCCTCCCGACCACCAGCTCGAGACCAGGGCCACCTGCAGAGACGGTCGTCACGGTGGCAAATGGTCACTGGAGCGAGCGTCCTCGCCGACATCGACGAATCCCCAGATGGACGCCGTGGGGATCGGCATGACAGTGTCGAATGGACCGGCACGCTGGACAAGAGAAGTCGGCCCGAATGTTGGTCCATCCTCCGCCCTAGCGGCGTTTCGGTCATCGTGACAACGCGAACCACCGAAGGAGAAACCCGAGATGGCGACACAAGTCAGCAAAGCCCTTCTGGTGCGCCTTGAGGCGCTGCCTGGCAGGGAGGACGACGTCCGCGCTTTCTTGAACCAGGGGCTGTCGATCGTCGAGGGGGAACCCGCGACCGTCAGGTGGTTCGGCATCCAGTTCGGACCCTCCTCGTTCGGGATCTTTGACGCCTTCCCCGACGACGACGGGCGCCAGGCGCACCTGTCGGGGGCGGTAGCACAGGCGCTCGGCGAGAACACGGGTGTGCTCTTCGAGGCACCCGTGATCGAGCAGCTCGACGTCGTCGCCGAGAAGCAGCCCGCATAGAACAGGCGGCGCCCGCGGTGGGTTCGCCCGCCGCGGGCGGCTCGCGGATGTCTCAGCGCCTGCCGACAACGTCCCACCGCGGCGCGCTGCCATGGGCGACCGCGAAGGCAAGAACCGAAGTCTTCACTCCTACCGCGTCGATCACGACTGCGGGTTCTGAGCAGCGCCGAGCTCAGCATCCGGACGTCGACCACGGAGACGACGCAGTTGCATCCGCTCTGCTGGGCACTTGGCCGAGGTCGCCGCCACGGTCGCATGTCGATTCCCGCCACCAGCAGGCTTCGCCAGGGGCGTGGTCCTGCTTGTGGAGGGCGGACGCACCACCACAGGTACCCCCGAAGCTAGTGAATGCCCTCGCAGTCAGGACGAGGGACGCCTGCTGAGCGATCGAGCTGAGGGACCACGCGGTTGGCGGTTGCTGGCCAGGGCTCAGGCACTCCTGGGGTTGCGGCGATCGCAGCAACCCTTGGTCACACCTCTTGTGCGGGACCCGGACCAGCTTCAGCGGGTGTCTTACCTGAGCGACACGGGCGGGGTAGGGCCGGTGGTCCCGGGACAGTCACTGAGTCAGGCGATACGGGTCCGGTAGACGAACCCGGCCGGGAACACCGCGAGGAAGATCAGGTGCCCCTCGTGCGCCGTCCCTTGAGACCCTGGCATCGGCCGGTGCGGCAACCCTGCCCGCCGCTCTGACGATCGAGTACGGCGCCGCCCGCAGCGGCGGAGTCCACCCCGGCGACTTCGTGCTGCTGACTGCGCCCCCGCCAGCATCGCCTTGGTGGGCCTGCATTGCGGCACAGTCTGACGACCACCAAGCGCTCAGGTGTCAGTTGACACGACCTTGTGCAACCGCCGGGGGGGGGTGTGGACCCCGGCGGCTTGCTAGCAGCCGTACCCACCAGGGGTGGCGGATGAGCTCCATCGGCTCACACTGGCGGACGGCAACCAGGCGTCGGGTCCTTGTTCGACCCGACGCCCGGTCGGCGGTCTCAGCCCTTCGTGGGGTTGAGGACGACCTTCGTCCAGCCCTGGTCGCGGGCGTCGAAGTGCCGGTAGGCCTCGGGCGCCTCGTCCAGACCCAGGTTGTGGCTGACCAGGCGGGCCGGGGTGGCCTTGCCCTGGTGGATGAGCCGGGCCAGCGCGCGGTTGTAGTTCTTCACGTTGGCCTGGCCGTTGCCGATCGTCTGGCCCTTGAACCAGAACGTGCCGTAGTCGAAGGCCAGCTGGCCCTTCTTGGCGAGCTCGTCGGAGGCGCCCGGGTCCTCGGGCAGGAACAGGCCGACCACGCCGATGGTGCCGGTGGCCTTCACGACCTCGACCAGGCCGTTCATCGTCATGTTGGGCTGCTCGACGCCCTGGCTGTCGTGTGCCTGGTAGCCGATCGCCTCCACGCCGCGGTCGGTGCCGCGGCCCTTCGTGGCGTCCTTGATCTGCTCGATCGGGTCGCCCGTGCTCGAGTTGATCCCGATCGCGCCGAACTCCTCGGCCAGCGCGAGACGCTCGGCCAGGTGGTCGATCACGTAGACCTCGCTGGCGCCCTGGAGCACCGCTGAGTAGCCGGCCATCAGGCCGACCGGGCCACCGCCGTAGACGGTGACCGAGTCACCGGGAGCGACCTTGGCCAGCCGGGTGCCGTGCCAGCCGGTGGGGAAGATGTCGGCGAGCATGACGTAGTCGTTCTCCTTCTCCACGCTGTCCTCGGGGAGCTGGAGGGCGTTGAAGTCGGCGAAGGGGACGCGCAGGTACTCGGCCTGGCCACCGCTGTACCCGCCCATGCCGGCGAACCCGTAGGCGCCGCCGGCGACGCCGGGGTTCACGGTGAGGCAGAAGCCGGTGCGACCCTGCTCGCAGTTCTCGCAGAAGCCGCAACCGATGTTGAACGGCAGCACGACGCGGTCGCCGACGCTGAGCTTGGTCACGCCTGCCCCGACCTCGACGACCTCGCCGAGGTTCTCGTGGCCGATGACCATGCCGGTCTCCAGGTCGGTGCGGCCCTCGTACATGTGCAGGTCGGAGCCGCAGATGTTGGTCGCCGTGACCCGGATGACGGCGTCGGTGGGATGCTCGACCTTTGCGTCGGGGACCTGCTGGACCGAGACGTCGCGGGGGCCGTTGTAGACGAGTGCACGCATGGGGGTACCTCCAGGGATTGATCGCGGGACGCGTGAGCACGGCCGATGCTCGACCGCTGTGGCTCCCGGCGCTCCTCGCGCTCCCCTGGCCTGCCCGGTGCCCGGGGGGTTCAACCATCTCTGGGCGGCGCACCACCATCCGTCCGGTCCCCAGGCTGCATTCGACGCCGTTTAAACCCCTTTCGTCAGCTCCGCGGAAGCCACCAAACTGGTCCCGCACACTCGGACCGACCAGGTCGGCATAGCTCGAAAACCCCGGTATGTGGGCCTACCGAATCCGGCCCACAACCGTGTCCAGAACCCGAGGCTCTATCGACCTAGTTGCCACAAGGTGATGCCCACAGTTGCTACCTGCGCGTCGCGTGTTTGTGCTGGACCGACCGACCGACCGACCGACCGACCGACCGACCGACCGACCGACCGACCGACCGACCGACCGGCGCCGGCGGGTACGGGCTGTAGGTGATCACCGAGCTGACCACTGCCCACGGGGTGCACTACGAGGGCCCCACCAAGACGGTGTGGGCCACCATCGCCAAACCCTGACCCTGCGCCGGAACCGCGCCGGGACCGCAGCACCAGCCGGAGCCCTGCGGCGTAGGCCGCACCAGGGTTGCCGCCGCGTCCGGGTGGGAACAGGTGATCCCCAGTGAACCGGCCGACCCTCCAGACCGCCTGGAGATCACCGCTCGGGGAATGGGTGGTATGCCGGTGTTGGGTGCGTTCGGTGCTGCGTTGGCGGCGTCGGCGGAGCAATGGCCCGAGGTGGCGCTGCTACCGCAGCGGCTGGCCGGTGCGTGTGCGCAGGTGCTGCCGGTGACCGGGGCAGGGATGAGCCTGTACTTCGCGCCGGGCCGCCGGTTGCCGTTGGGGGCCAGCGACGAGATGGCGGGGACGGCGGAGCGGCTGCAGTTCACCGTGGGGGAGGGCCCGTGCCTGGCTGCGCACGCCGAGCAGCGGCCGGTGGTGGCCGATGAGGCCGAGCTGGCCGCGCGGTGGCCGGCGTTCACCGCGGAGTTGGTGGCCCAGACCCCCATCCGCGGGGTGATCGCGCTGCCGCTGAGCGATGGTCTGGCCAGCGTCGGTGTGTTGGACCTGTACCTGGCCGCACCGAACCAGGTGGGGGACTTGTCGCTGGTCGACGCGTTGGTGGTGAGCGGGGAGGTCACCCGGGTGTTCCAGCTGGGCGCCAGCAGCGAGCACATCAGCCCGACGCGAGGGGGACCCTCGGGGCCGGCGTGGCTGGAGGCGCCACCGGCGCGGCAGCGGGCCCGGGTGTGGCAGGCGATGGGCATGGTGAACGCCGGGCTGAACATCGACAGCGTGGACGCCTTGGCGGTGCTGCGGTCACACGCCTACAGCCACGACACCGACGTGGACACCATCGCCGACCTGGTTGTGGATGGCTTCCTGCCCGTCCAGGAGTTGGCCCCCGACCTGGGCGCCCCCTGACCCGAACCGGCCGACCGTCTGGCGTTGGCCGGTCGCCGGCTACGTCGAGGGGCCTGCTCGTCGTACGTGCGCGAGGACCTGGGCGGCGATCTCGCGCACCTTGGTGTTGGTGTGCTGGGACCGGGTGGACAGCACCTGGAACGCCTGATCGGCGTCGTAGCCGTGGATGCCCATCAGCACGCCCTTGGCCTGCTCGATGACGGCGCGGGAGGCCAACGCCAGCTGCAGGTTGGCGATCTCGGTGCGGGCGGTCTCCAGGTCGTGCATGTTGGCGATCACCGCGGCGGTCTGCCCGGCCGTGTGGGCTGCGGTGGCCGCCACGAGCGGGTCGTTGAACGCGCCGGCGGTGGCGGAGTACAGGTTGAGGGCGGCGCGGGCGGTACCCCCGACCGGGATCGGCACCGACAGGACGCTGCGCACCCCCTGACGTGCGGCGAGATTGGCGAAAGCGGGCCAGCGGGTGTCGGTGGCGGTGTCGGCGATGAGCACCGCGTGGCCGGTGTCGGCGGCCTCCAGGCACGGCCCGTAGCCCAGCCCGTACTGGCACTCGTCGAGCTCGAAGGCCGTCAGCCCGGTCCAGGCCGCCGTCGCTCGCCGGGGCCCGGTGGCCAAGGTGACCGAAGCTTCCTGAGCCGCGGGGATGGAGCCTTTGGCGTAGGCGGCGGCGCGGTGCAGCACCGAGGCCACCGACTCCGATGCCAGCAGCAACCGACCTAGGGGGTCCAGGCCCTCGGAGTCGAAGGACCCCAGCTGCGGGGAGGGGATCGCGCGGTCGGCGGCGCGGTGGGCTTCCTGGTCCATCGCGGCCGGGTCGCCGTCGTCGGGAGAACCGGGGGAGGGCGGCTTGGTGGACACAGAGCACGACCTGTCCTGACGCGTTGCCCGAGGAGCGGTCACGTCGAAGAGGGCCACAGCGGGGTGTGGCGGGTGCGCCCTGGGTTGGACGAGCGCCGCCGAAGCGACCTGCGCTGAACCCTAGCCCCGTGATCGGTTGCGTCCTGTTCGGCTGTGCGCCCCCTTTCCCGGATGATCTCCGCGGACTAGCGTGGATCTCGGCAGTCCAAGGTTGGGCTGATGCCGCGCGGTAGCGCGCCCGCTGGCCGCTGATGGGCGGTGCGACGGATCGCCGGAAGCGGATTCCATGCCTTCTAAGGACTACGTGCACCCCGATGCTGGTCCAGGCGCCGTCGACCGGTTCCCCCATCTCACTGGCCAGGCCTACCTTCAGGTGCGCACCATGCCGGCCAACGGCGACAGCCAGGTGACGGTGGCTGTCGCCGGGGAGATCGACAACGGGTCCGCCCCGGTACTGCAGGCCGCCCTGACAACCCATCTCCGCCCACACGGGCCAGACGTGGTGGTCGACCTGACTGAGGTGTTCTTCCTGAATGTAGCCGGGCTCAGGGTCCTCGCCCGCGCCCACCAGACGGCCCTCGAGGGCGGGCAGCGACTCGTCGTGGTCACCGGGGATCGCCACCGGGCGCCTCGCCGCGCGCTCCAGGCCAGCGGACTGCTTCATCTGCTCACCGCGCACTGAGGCGCAGCCGCCGAAGCTGGGCGTCTCGACGCGTGCTGTGGTCCGGTGTCCGGCGCCGCTGCTTGGACGTCGGCCGCCACCTATCGCTGTCAGGGCAGGTCGGTAGGCAGGAGGGTTGGCCGCGCGAGGGGCAGTAGTACGTCATCGGCCAGTTGCTGCACGGCGGCCTCGGTGAGGGGTGGTTGGGCGGTGCGGTACCGCTCCCACCACAACGCCTGCGCCACCAGGACGAGCACGACCTCCCGGTCGGCGGGTACACGGTGCCGAACCGCCAGGTGATGCAGCCGAGCGGCCAGGGGCACGACGACGGCTCGATGCAGGGCCTCCCGCAGGTCCGGCTCGTGGTGGCAGGTGCCGACCAACGCCGCAGCGGCCTGCTCGGCGGCGCTCAACGGGCGCGTCCACGGCTGCAACACCGCGGTGAGGTCCCCGTGCAGCGTGCCGGTGTCCTCATCGGGATCCACCAGGACCAGCTGGGACAACACATCAGCCATCAGGGCCGCCATCGACGGCCACCGCCGGTAGATGCCCGCCTTCCCAGCACCGGCTCGAGCAGCCAGCGCATCAGCGTTCAGCCGGTTCCACCCGTCCTGGGCCACGATGTCCACGGCCACAGCCATCAGCCGTGCGCTCAGCTGGGCGTCCCGAGGACGACCAGGCGGGGACCGCCGGATGAACGGGGTACCTCGCTCGGCAGGTGTCACTCCACGATCATGCTGGTTCCTGGACGTCGGTGGCACGGGTACGAACGCGGACCGTGGGGATCGAAAACCCCCGTATGCGGATCTACGAATTCCGTCTCAAAACATGGTCCGGAACCCGTCGTCAGCGAGATGGTCAGTGCAGGTCACGCCCAATGGGGTGAGCTAGGGCCGCTAGGTGGTGACACGGAGCGCACCTGACTCCTTACTCAACGTGAGACCAGTCAAGACTAGGCGGTCGACCAGGTGCAACAGGGAGCAGGAGCAGATGGCAACGAGGGCACGATGGGCGGGGGCCCGCCTGTCGGCGGTGGTCGCCGCATCGGCGGTGCTCGTCGGCAGCGTCGGGCTGACGTCGGCCCACGCCGCGGTCAGCCCGACGCTGGGCTACGACGCCCAGGCGGACAAGGGATCGCTGTACAACATCGCGGGCGTCGTCGGCGCGCTGGACGCCTACCGGCTCGGGATCACCGGCCGCGGTGTCGGCGTCGCGCTCATCGACACCGGGGTGACCCGGGTCGCCGGGCTGAACTCCGGGAACGTCGTGAACGGACCTGACTTGTCCTTCGACAGCCAGGACCCGGCCACGTCAAACGTCGACGGCTTCGGCCACGGCACCCACCTGGCCAGCATCATCGCCGGTCGCACCGCGGTCGGGACCCCGGCCAGCTACACCGACCCGGCCCGGTTCACCGGGATCGCGCCCGATGCGAACCTGGTCAACGTCAAGGTCGGCTCGGCCAACGGCGACGTGGACGTCAGCCAGGTCATCGCCGGCATTAACTGGGTCGTCGAGCACCGCAGGGACGAGGGGCTCAACATCCGGGTCATCAACCTGTCCTACGGGACCGATTCCGTGCAGCCCAGCCAGGTCGACCCACTGGCCTACGCGGTCGAGCAGGCCTGGCTCAACGGGATCGTCGTCGTGGTCGCCGGCGGCAACGAGGGCGACAGCACGACGAACCTGGCCAACCCGGCCTCCGACCCGCACGTGCTGGCGGTGGGCGCGATGGACTCCGCGGGCACCGTCGCGACCGCCGATGACACCGTGCCCTCCTGGTCCACCGACGGCACCGACGCCCGGCACGTGGACGTCACCGCCCCGGGGGTCTCCGTCCTCGGGCTGCGGTCGCCCGCCAGCGCTGCGGACACGCAGAACCCGGGCGCCCGGGTGGGGACCCAGTTCCTGCGTGGTTCGGGGACGTCCCAGGCTGCCGCGGTGGTCAGCGGCGAGGCCGCCTTGCTGCTGCAGGCCATGCCGAACCTGACTCCCGACCAGGTCAAGCAGATCCTCATGGGGTCGGCGAGCGGGCTCAACAACGTGTCCGCCCGCATGGAGGGTTCGGGGACCACCGACCTCCGCCAGGCACTGAGGTCAGTGCCGCGCACCGTCGTCGACCCGGCACCGTGGGGCACCGGGACCGGGTCGCTCGAGGCCTCGCGGGGCAGCTTCCACATCGTGGTGGGGGACGGAACCGCGGAGGAGACCACGTTGCTCGGTGAGGTCGATGTGTTCGGCCGGGCCTGGAACGCCGTGCAGTGGGCCCGGGACACCCAGAAAGGCAAGACCTGGCGGGACGGCGCCTGGATGGGCAACACCCTGACCGCCCGGGGCTGGACCAACACCGGTGAGGCGCACAAGAGCTGGCCGACAGCCACCTGGACCAGCGCCGGTGCCGTACTGGCCGACGGGGAGTGGGCCGGGCGCATGTGGCGGGACGGCGAGTGGGCCGGCCGCATGTGGCGCGACAGCGCGTGGAGCGGCCGCATGTGGCGCAGCGGCGGGTTCTCCAGCGCCGGGTGGTTCTGAGGTGAGCCGCATGTGGTCCACCCCGCGTCCGCCCAGGACGCCGCCGGTGCCCCGTCCGCGGACGCCGCGGGGATGACCCGACGAGGGGCCCCGACGGGGTGAGGTGCAGCGGGGCGCGGCTCAAGGCCGCGCCCCGCTCTGCCGTTCCACCCTCCCCTGTCTCTTTTACACCTCTGACGCTGCCGACGATACACCTTGTGGTGATTCTTCGGGGTGGCGTCGTCATAAAAAAAAAAAATAACAGCAAGTTCTAGATGCTATGGTAGTATTGTTGATTAGCGGGAGAAATGTGATGTAAGGTTGTGNGCCGGGCCCCTCCCGGCCCCGCCCCGGCTCCGGCGGGTCGTGGTCGACCCCCGGTCGGTGCTGGTCGCCGGCATGGCCGTGGCCATGGCGGGTATGGCGGTGACCCTCGGTCTCCCCCTCACCCAGGACCCCGCCCTCGACGGCACGGTGCTACTGCCCTGGTGGTTGCTGGCTGGGCTGTTCGCCGCCACCGAGGCGTGCGTCATGCACATCCAGACCGGCCGCGAGGCCCAGACAGTCTCGGTGAGCGAGCTCGTGGTGGTCCTCGGGCTGTTCTATGCAGCACCCGCCGACCTAGTCGCCGGCAACCTCCTCGGGTCCGCGGTCATCCTGCTGGTCCACCGCCGGTCGTCGGTCCTCAAGACGCTATGGAACTTGGCTTCACTCAGCCTGCAGATGGTCGTGGCCGTCGGCATCTTCCGGTTCCTCAACGACGTCGGCAACGCCACCCACTGGCTGGCATGGGTCGCGGCCTGCGCGGGCTGCCTGGTCGCCAACCGGGTCAGCGTGCTGGCCGTTGCCGGGGTCATGGCGATCTACGACGGGAGGCCGCCGCTCACTCCGCTGCTGCGCGAGGTGGCCACCGGCGACCTGGCCTCGCCTGTGGTCGTCACCCTTGGCCTCATCGCCGCGACCAGTCTGGCCGCCACCCCGGCCGCCGTCGTCCTGCTCCTGGTAATGGGCGCCGGCCTGCTCATCGGCTACCGGGCCTACGCGGCGCTGTCCGACCGGCACTTGAGCCTGGAACGGCTGTACCGCTTCACCCAGGCGATCTCGAGCTCCCCCGAGGTCGACGAGGTTCTCAGCAGCGTCCTAGCCGAGGCGAGGGACCTGCTGCACGCCGAGCACGCCGAGGCCGTCTTCGTCGGCGCCGAGGGCGGGGCCCTGGCCCGCGTCCGGCTCGGCGCCACCGGTCGGTTGACCCGGTCGGAGGGCCTTCCCGGCGCGGTCGACCAGTGGCTGCTGGACCAGGTCATGGAGGAGGGTGCGTCCCTGACGCTGGCCCGGGGGACCCGGGACGCCGACGAGCGTTCCTGGCTTGAGGTCCACGGGGCCCGCGACGCCGTCGCCGTCCCGCTGCGCAGCGGGGCCGGCGTGCTCGGGGTCATCGTCGTCACTAACCGGCTGGGCGAGGTCCGCACCTTCGAGGACGGTGACGTCCTCATGCTCGAGACCGTGGCCACCCACGCCAACGTGGCGCTGCAGAACGGAGAGCTCATCTCCCAGCTCCGCCACGACGCGCTGCACGACGCCCTCACCGGCCTGCCCAACCGAGCCCTGCTGCAGCGGAGGTTGGCCTCGTTGCTGAGCGACGGGGACCCCGGCCGGATCCCCGCCGGGGCCGTGGTCATCCTGGACCTCAACGGGTTCAAGGACGTGAACGACACCCTTGGCCACCACCAGGGCGACCTGCTGCTGGTGGAGGTCGGGGTCCGGCTGCGCGACTGCGTCGGCGCCGACGGCCTCGTGGTCCGGCTCGGCGGCGACGAGTTCGCCGTGCTGCTGGATGGCGCCGACGAGGAAACCGCCCTGGAGGTCGGCCGCCGCATCCTGGGACAGCTGCGGACCCCCGTGCTCCTTGACGGCGTCGAGGTCGAGGTCAGCGGCTCGCTGGGGATTGCCCTATCCCCCCAGCACGCCACCGACCCGGCAACGCTGCTCAAGCGCGCCGACGTGGCCATGTACGAGGCCAAGCGCACCGGGGAAGGCCTGCGGCTATACGAGGCGCACCTGGACCCCAACGACGTCAACCGCCTGGCGCTGGTCGCCGAGCTGCGGACCGCGCTCACCACCGAGGACATCCAGGTGCACGTCCAACCCCAGGCGCACACCGACGACGGCCGCGTGCGCAGCGTCGAGGCCCTGGTCCGGTGGAACCACCCAACTCGCGGCCGCATCTCGCCCGACGAGTTCATCCCGGTCGCCGAGCGCAGCGGACTGATCGGCGCCCTCACCACCCTGGTCCTCGACGCCTCCCTGGCCGCCGTCGCTCAGTGGCGGCGCAGCGGTCAGGACCTGTCCATCGCCGTCAACCTGTCCAGCCGGAGCCTGCTGGACCCTGGTTTGGTCGACGAGGTCGCCCAGCTACTGCAGTACCACGACGTGCCGCCCGCCGCGCTCACGCTCGAGGTGACGGAGGGCTCGGTCATGGCCGACCCGACGCGGGCGATCAGCCTGCTGCGCGAGCTCCGGGCGCTGGGCGTGCGGCTCTCCGTCGACGACTTCGGCACGGGCTACTCCTCGCTGTCCTACCTGCAGCGCCTGCCCATCGACGAGGTCAAGATCGACAAAAGCTTCGTCACCGACATGCTCCACCGGCCCGGCGACACCTCCATCGTCCGCGCGATCACCGACCTGGGCCGCAACCTTGGCCTGAACGTCGTCGCCGAGGGCGTGGAGGACCAGAAGACCTGGGACGCGCTCGCCGAGCTTGGCGTCCACGTCGTCCAGGGTTGGCACCTCGCCCGGCCCATGTCGGTCCAAGCCCTGCTGCCGTGGCTGCGCGAGCGCCGCACCCAGGCAAAGGACGCCCCCACCCCTACGCCCCCCGCGCCCGTCGACCTCGGAACGCCTGCCTGACGTTCCGAGCGGCCCGGTCCTCCTGCACTTCGCCACCGATGCCCACCGGGCGACGCTAGACCCACGGTGAACGGTCGTTCTTCAACGTCGGTTCATGGAGCACGTATCACCGGATTTGTTCCGAGTCGTGTCCTTAATTCTCGCCGCAGGCCAGCACATCGAGACCAAATGCGTGCAGCCCACAAACCCCCGTATACGGATCGACGAATTGCGGCCCACAACTCGTTCCGAAAGACGCCGGGATGCAGGCTTGATGTTGGCCGGGCCCGCAGCCTGAGTGATCACCGCCATCGCGGGGATGAGCCCACTCCGGGACAATCTGTTGGAGTCGAGCGAGTTTTAGGCGTGTAGCCGGAAGAGCCCGCGCACGAAGGCCCGCAGCCCGGTCGGGCGCTCGTGCGCTACCTCTTCATCTGCTTGGGCCTCGCCTGCGATGGCGTCGTGGTCAGGTGCCTTGCTCGCATCGCCGCGTGGCTTGAGGGTGCCCTGGTTGCGGTACTCGCTGGGAGTGGTCACGCCTTGACCTCGTTCCGGTGGGCCGACGCCGTAGAGGCGCCGGGATCTGGGCGGTGGTGGTCTGGCCCTGTGGGCCCGGGTCGGAGGTCGAGGCGTCGCAG
The DNA here is from genome assembly GCF_900491935.1 of Klenkia terrae. GTDB lineage: Bacteria > Actinomycetota > Actinomycetes > Mycobacteriales > Geodermatophilaceae > Klenkia > Klenkia terrae. Next base: position 4,640,255 of record NZ_UEXK01000004.1, on the reverse strand, counting down.
CAGTTGGGCGTTGAGGGCGACGACGATGGTGGAGGCCGACATCAGCAGCGCGCCGATGGACATGGGCATGACGAACCCGATGGGGGCCAGGACTCCGGCGGCCAGCGGCACGGAGATCAGGTTGTAGCCGGCGCCCCAGGCCAGGTTCTGCACGCTCTTGCGGTAGGTCGCGGCCGACAGGTCGATCACCGACACCACAGAGCGTGGGTCTGCTGAGGCCAGCACGATGCCGGCGGAAGCGATCGCGACGTCGGTGCCCGCACCGATGGCGATACCGACGTCTGCCTGGGCCAGGGCGGGGGCATCGTTGACGCCGTCACCGACCATCGCAACCCGTCGTCCCTCGGCCTGCAGGTCGGCGACGGTGGCGGACTTGTCCTCGGGGCGGACGCCGGCGAAGAACCGGTCGATGCCCAGCTGGGCGGCCACGGTGCCGGCGACGGCTTCGGCGTCACCGGTGATCATGACGACCTGGGCTCCGCGGTCGCGGAGCTGGTCTACCGCCGCGCGGGATTCGGGTCGGATCTCGTCGGCCAGGGCGAGGGCGCCGATCACCACTCGGTCGACCAGGACGTGCAGGATGATCGCCCCTTGCTGGCGCCATTGGTCGGCGACCGGGAGCTCGGCCGCGCCGACCTGGGCGAGCAGCCCGGGTCCGCCGACGGCGACGGTGCGGCCCTCGACGGTGGCCTGCACGCCGATGGCGGGGGAGGAGGTGAAGTCCGCGGCGGCGGGGACGGTGAGGCCGCGGTCGGCGGCGGCACGGACGATGGCTTGGGCCAGGGGGTGTTCGGAGTCGGTCTCGGCGGCCGCGGCCAACGCGAGTACCCGGTCGGCGTCGAAGGTCTCCCCGGGGTCGGTGGTGGGGTGGTCTGCGGTGTGGATGTCGGTGAGGGTGGGTCGGCCGACGGTGAGGGTGCCGGTCTTGTCGAACAGGACGGTGTCCACGGTGCGCATGGCCTCCATCTGCACCCGGTCCTTGATCAGCACCCCGGCGCGGGCGGCGCGTTCGGTGCCGATGGAGATGACCAGCGGGATCGCCAGCCCGAGGGCGTGCGGGCAGGCGATGACCAGCACGGTGATGGTCCGGATGACTGCATCCTGCGGTGCGCCGATGGTCGACCACACGATGGCGGTGAGGATCCCGGCGCCCAGGGCGAACCAGAACAGCCAGCCCGCCGCGGTGTCGGCCAGCCGCTGCGCGCGGGACCCTGAGGCCTGGGCGTCGGCGACGAGCTTGCCGATGCCGGCCAGGGTGGTGTCCTCACCGGTGGCGGTGACCTGGACGCGGAGCCCGGAGTCGGTGGCCACGGTGCCGGCGACGACCGGGTCCCCGACGCTGCGGGTGACGGTCGCGGACTCCCCGGTGATCATCGATTCGTCCACCGCGGCTGAGCCGTCGGTGACCTGCCCGTCGGCGGGGATCCGGCCACCGGGCCGGACGACGACGACGTCTCCGACCTGAAGGTCGGCCGGTGCGACGGTGACGATCTGGCCGTCTTGGACGCGTTCGGCCTCATCGGGCAGCAGCGCGGCCAGGGAGTCCAGTGCCGAGGACGTCTGGGCAAGCGACCGCATCTCCACCCAGTGGCCCAGCAGCATGATGACCACCAGCAGGGCCAGCTCCCACCAGAAGTCCAACCCGTGGGGCACCAGCCCCAGCGTCGAGGCCCACGACGACGCGAACGCCACCGTGATCGCCAGGGCGACCAGCAGCATCATCCCGGGCTTGCGGGAGGTGATCTCGTCCACGGCGCCGGTGAGGAACGGCCGCCCGCCCCACAGGTAGATGACCGTCCCCAGCACCGGGGACACCCACGACAAGCCGGCGACGTCGGGGAGCTGGTAGCCCAGGATCGAGGCGAACATGCCTGAGGCGGCCACCGTCGGCACCGCCAGCAGTAGGTTCCACCAGAACAGCCGCCGGAACATCGCCACGTGCCCGCCGTGGCCCCCGTGGCCCCCGTGGCCGCCGTGGCCGCCGTGCCCGCCGTGTCCGTTCGCGTGCTGCGTGGGTGGATGGTCGTCGAGCTGGTGCTGGGAGGTGCTGGCGGCCTGGGTGATCGTCGAGTGGTGCTCGTTGCGCGACATGATGTCCTCCATACCCCCGGGGGGTACCCGGATAGGGGCTTCTTGATACCACCGGGGGGTACCCGCGGCCAAGGGTGTCGTCGAAGAAACCGGGCCGGTCGGGCCCGGGGAGGCGCAGCGGTGCGCGCCCGGTGATCACCGAATGGCGCCAGGGAGGAGGCGCAGGTGTGATGCCTGCGCCTCCCCGCCGGCTGCGTGTTACTGGGTGGCCAGGCTCTCCAGGAGCTGTTCCATCTCGGTGATCTCGGTGCCCTGGGAGGACTTGATGTCCTGGGCCAAGGCGATCGCCGCGGGGTCCTCGCCGTTGTCGATCTCGGTCTGGGCCATGCCCACAGCGCCGGTGTGGTGCTCGAGCATCATCTGCAGCCACATGCGGTCGAACTCCACACCGCTGGCGGCCTCCAGGGAGGACATGTCCTCCGCGCTCATCATCCCGCCCATGGCCGAGTGGTCCATGCCGGGCATGGCGCTGGCGGCGCTGTCGGCGCCCCAGGTCTCCAGCCAGCCGTTCAGGGTGTCGATCTCCGGCCCCTGGGCGGCCTGGATGCGGGCGGCCAGGTCGGCGACGTCGGGGTCGGTGGAGCGGTCGGCGACCAGGTCGGCCATCTCCACCGCCTGCTCGTGGTGCGGGATCATCCCTTGGGCGAACTCGACGTCGGCGTCGTTGAACGTCGCGTCGGCCGGGACCGACGTCGAGGACTCCGACGTGGCGGTGTCTGAGCCACCGGAGCAGGCCGACAGGGCCACCGAGCCGGCGATCAGGGCACCGACGAGTGCAGTACTACGAGGCGAGCGGAGGAACGTGGGGTCGCTGAACACAGGAACTCCTGAAGGGTGCGACGCCCGGGCGTGGCCAGGGCGCGAAGGATGAGGGCAGGGCGAGCACTCGACGCGGGGCCCCGACAGGGGCACCGGTGTCAGGTGGTTCGGCCTAGACCCTCAGCACGCACAAGCGACTGAGTTCAGGGGTAGGTGCGCAGGCTGCAGCGCGGTCGACGACGACTCGCACGTGCCCAGCCGCTCGGGTGTAGACCGTCCCGAGTCGACGTCGGGACAGCCACACGGCCAAGGCGGCCAAGACGGCACCAACACCGCCGGCTAGCACCGCCAGGCACACCATCAGCGCGTGCGCTGCGGAGCTGTGCCCACCGGTCTGATCGGTGGAGTGGGCAGCGTCCATGTCCGACATCGCCGCACCCGCGACGACCAGCCCCACGACGGAGCCTGCAGCCGCGGTGGGCGAGTGAACGGTGGCCGTCGAGGTGTGGGTCGAGGTGCCGGTCATGGCCGAGTCAGCAGCAGCGCAACTGAGGCCATGCATCGAGAACACCGCAGCCAGCAGCAGCAGCGTCCACAGCAGGCGAGCCCGCATGACACCTCCACCACTGAACCGGGATACCCCACCAGGGTAGGCAGATGACCGCCCTACCGCGTCACGACCACCAATCAAATCCAGGCCAGAACGCTCGACCTCAGTGTGGCCGGCTTCGGCGAACCCAGCAGTTTGCACCGTTGCTGGGCCCGACTGCGCCGGCACGGTCCCGGGGGCCCGGCGCACGAGGACCGAGGTGGTCGGCTGTCCGTGAGGAGCTACGGCGGTCTGACGGTGACGCCGGCTGGGCCCGACGAGCACCGCGCGTCGAGCTCTGGTGCGCACACGACTGTCAGGCCTAGCGTGACGTCGCGGACCGTCCCCGACCCCCCGTGCGGGGACGGCCCGCGCCACCCCTCCCCGTTCCCGTCCCGCCGAGCGGCCGTTCTAGGCCCCGTTGTGGTGGGCGAGTGCGTGGTGTGGGTCGCCGTGGGTGCTGGCCGGGCTGACGTGCACGGTGGCATCGACGAGTTTGGGGACGTCGTGCAGGAGTCGGTGGTGAACGTCGACGGCGATGTCGTGGCCGGCGGTGACCGACAGATGGGGGTCGACGGTCACGGCGGCCTCGGCCCGGATGCGGTGTCCGGTCCAGCGAACCCGGAGCCGTTCGACGTCCAGGACGCCCGGGGTGGCGCGGATGGTGGCCTCGGCGGTGTCCAGGACCTCGGGTTCCACGGCATCCATCAGGCGCCGGTAGACGTCGCGGGCTGCGTTCTTGAGCACCAGCAGGATCGCCACGGTGATGCCCAGCCCGACGATAGGGTCGGCCAGCGGGAACCCGGCCAGCACGCCCACGGCACCCAGGACAACGGCCAGGGAAGTGAAGCCGTCGGTGCGGGCGTGCAGGCCGTCGGCGACCAGCGCCGCTGACCCGATCCGTCGCCCGATGCGGATGCGATACAGCGCGACCAGTTCATTGCCGGCGGCGCCGATGAGCCCCGCGGCGATGACCACACCGACGTTGGTGATGGGCTGGGGGTCCAGTAGTCGGCGAATGGACTCATAACCGGCCAGCACGGCAGACAGCGCAATCATCGCGACGATGAACACCCCGGCGAGGTCCTCGGCCCGGTCGTAGCCGTAGGTGTACCGCCGCGATGCCGCCCGCCGGCCGAGCAGGAACGCGATCCACAGCGGCACAGCGGTCATCGCGTCGGAGAAGTTGTGCACGGTGTCGGCCAGCAGCGCCACCGAGCCGGTGAACCACACGACGACGGCCTGAGCGACCGCGGTCAGCAGCAGGACGACGAGGCTGATCTTCAGGGCGCGGATCCCCTCGGCGCTGGATTCCAGGGCGGAGTCGACGGAGTCGGCCGAGTCGTGGCTGTGCGGGCGGAAGATGCCCATCACGAAGCCCTTGAGCCCGGTCGGGTGGTCATGGCCGAGCTCCCCGTGCGGGTGGTCGTGCCCGTGTCCGTCCGAGCCACCGCCGTGCGGGTGACCGTGATCGTCAGCGTTGTGCGGGTGCTCTGGGCTCCTGCCGTGGTCTGGCGCGTGGGAGTGGTCGTGCGGGTCATCGTGGGGCCCGTGGTCGTGCGGGCTGGCCGCCTCGAGGCCGGTGGGCTCTTCGGCGCCGTCATTGCGGTACTCGCTGGGTGTGGTCACGGGGCCACCTCGCCCCGGTGGGTCGGGAGTGCGGTGAGGCCGGTGTTGGGGCGGTGGTGGTCGGGGACCGCGGCGGTGGCGTGGTCGGCGTTGTAGACCGCGTCGGTAACCAGCTGGGCGATGTGGTCGTTCTCCAGCCGGTAGTACACCGACGTGCCCTCCCGGCGGGTCTGCACCAAGCGGGTCATCCGCAGCTTGGCCAAGTGCTGGGACACCGACGCCGGGGTCTTCCCGACGTGGTCGGCCAGCTCGTTGACCGACAGCTCCCGGTCGATCAGCGCCCACAGCAGCTGGATACGGGTGGCGTCGGACAGCATCCGGAACACCTCGACCGCCAGGTCGACCTGCTCGACCGGCAGAACCGCTCGATGACCTCCGTTATCCGCATGCATACGCAAAGAGTAGAGGAAGAGAGTCCGGTCGAGCTACATGCTGAGGCGGGCGATCCCTAGGGGCGGCCCGCCTGCGGACTTTGTTGCGCCTGCGGCCCAGAAACCCCCGTTTGTGACACGACAGCGGACGAGTCGGCTGCCGGTCACGAAACGCCAGGTCGCCCGTCCTGCAGCCAGGACCGAAACCCGTTCCGAAATCAACGGCCCACAAACCCACCCTCGCAGTGTTTTGAATCGACAGCTCGGCTAGCGTCGCCGGCATGACGGTCGTCGGGTACGCGCGGGTGTCCACGCTCGAGCAGGACCCAGCCCTGCAGCACGACGCGCTCACTGCGGCCGGCGCCGTGAAGGTGTTCACGGACTTCGCCTCTGGTGCCACCGCCCAGCGACCTCAGCTAACTGTTTGCCTGGAATACCTAAGATCTGGCGACACCCTCGCGGTATGGCGCATCGATCGGCTCGGTCGGTCGGTGGAGGACCTGACCCGGATCGTCAACGACCTGGCCGAGCGCGACGTTCAGTTCCGGTCGACCACCGAGGCCATCGACACCACCACCGTGGGCGGTGAGCTCGTCTTCCACGTCTTCGCCGCCGTCGCGCAGATGGAGCGCCGGCTCATCCGCGAACGCACAGTGGCCGGCCTCGCCGCGGCGCGAGCTCGCGGCCGAAAGGGTGGCCGGCCCAGCGTCATGACTGACCAGCGCCGAGCAGCGGCGATCGCCATGCGCGCCCAGGGGCTGACCCTCAACGAGATTGCAGCCTCGCTGGGGGTTGGACGCTCGTCGGTCGTCCGCGCCCTCGCTGAGCCGGTCAGCTCCTCCTGACCGGCCGCTGCCGAGAGGTCGTAGAGGTGTCCCGTATGACGACCTTTAGTGGGCTGCACATCCGCATGAAGGCCGCCGCACCGCAAGCCCTGATCGACGCCCGATGAGCCGGCCCGGCACCAGCAGCCCGAAGAGCACGCCGTGCACGCGCTGACCGTCTGGCCCGGTACCGCGGACAGCTTGGCCTGCCCGAGCCCGACGAGCAGGAGGGCAGCGTCCTGGTCGATGAACTCGCAGTCAACCTGTGCGGCACCGACGTGCAGATTGTCTCAAGGATACGGCTCTACCCGCCCCGCCCAGGCAGGAGCTGCTGATCCCCGGCCACGAGAACCCGGGGGCGTGTCCACTCCGCCCCGGACAGCTGCGGTCTGACGCTGGGCGACCTGGTCGTCGGCACCGTCCACCGCCCAGACCCCGTTGCTGTCCCGCGTGCACCGTCGGCCAGTGGGACATGTGTGGCATCCGGGCATGGCACGGTGGCAACGGTCGGTCGTCCAAGGTGCCGTAGCGGTGACGGTGGCCATCTGACGCTGCAGCCGGCGCAGGCGTTCCTCAGCCATCTCGACGTCGAAAAGTGCGACATCGGCGCGGTTGAGCGCCTCGACAGTCGCGCGTTCGGTGCTGGCTTGGGTCGGTTGCATCGAGCTTTTTCATCCAAGTCAATGCTGACGTGCCGATGGCACGAAAGGCATCACCTACGGGAGACAGCCACGGTCAGAAGAATGACTGAATCCTCGACCGCAGTGAGGGAGTGCCGTGCGCTTGGGACGGTGATGAGGTCGCCGGGGCTGCCATTCCAGTCTTCCTCGCCGGCGGTCAATTGGACCCGGCCCTGCAGGACGTGCACGGTGGCCTCGCCGGGGTTTTCGTGCTCGGCGAGCACTTGCCCCGCCGTCATGGCAATGATGGTCTGCCGAAGCACATGTTCATGCCCGCCGTAGACAGTGTGTGCGCTCCGACCGTTGGTGCTTCGGCCGGCCGCCTCAAGGTGCTCACGGGCCAGAGCGGTCAGCGACGCCTTCCTCATCGCAGGATTGCCTCGACGGCGCGCGGGTGGTCACGCAGGTCGTCGGCCACGTGGCCGCCCTCGTACTCCCGTATGGCCACGGTGCGTGGATCGTATCCAGTCGGGCGCGATGTGGGGGCCGGGGGCGCCGAAACGTGCCGTAAGCCGGGGAGGGGTTTCATGTCCTTCACTGTATTGCCCTCGGGTGCTCCGCCACCGAATTCGCGGGGTCTCATCCCCGACCGTGCGGCCGCGCCCACTGGTCTCGATGACAGCAGCTAATTCGCCGGTGACAATGGGGATGCCCGTTCCCGGTTAGTCGGCTCGGGTCTGATCGGTCCGACAGGTGCTGACCCGGCGGGGTTGATCACCCACGTAGGGGTGGTTGAGTCGAAGGCGCTCGGCCCTGGTCGTCGGTCGTTTAATGGGGAGGTCATCAGCGCGGATCGGGGTGTCCGGGCTATCACGGCCATGGCCGTGGGCAGCTTGGAGCCGCGCCGGAACCCGATCAGGCCAGGACTGTGTCGGAGTGGCTGGCGCGCCCGTCGTTGATGGTGGTCACTGTGTCGAGTGCGTCCGCGTGTGCGAGGTCGTGGGTAATCAGCATTGTGGCGGTGCCGCGCTCATGGGTGAGCCGGTGGATCAGACCCATGATGTCGCTGCCGCGCTGGTGGTCCAGTGCGCTGGTGGGTTCATCGACGAGAAGTGCTGACGGGGCGTGCACAAGGGCTCGCGCGATGGCGATGCGCTGGCGCTGCCCGCCGGAGAGCTGCCCGGGTCGTTTGTGGGCGTGGGCGGTGAGCCCGACTGCGTCGAGCAGATCGTCTGCTCGCCGGTGCACCGTCATGCGATGCCGGCGTCCTCGGTCTCCTAGTTCGGCCATGACGAGCAATTGCTCCCGTGCGGTCAGAGAGGGGAGGAGGTTGGGCTGCTGGAAGACGATGCCGATCTGCTCACGTCGCAACGCGGCCGCCTGCGTCGGGGTGAGGGCGGCAGCGTCGACGTCGTCGATCCACACGTGTCCGGTGTCGGGGCGGATCAGGGTCGCTGCAACAGCCAAGAGGGAGGACTTGCCGGACCCGGACGGGCCGGTGATTCCGGTGACTTTGCCGTCGGGGGCGGTCAGGGACACGTCGTCCACGGCGATCAGGCGCGAGTCGCCGTCGGGAAAGGTCAGCGTGACGTCCTGCAGGTTGATCATCGAATGCTCCCCAGGGCGGTGAGGGGGTCGGCGGAGGTCACGGTGCGCAGGGCGAATGCGCCGCCGGCCAGACCCAGAACGGTCATGACGAGGGCTGGCAGGAGTGTGGTGAGCGGGCTGAGGAGAAACGGCAGGGCACCGTCGATGGCCATGCCCACGCCGACTACCACGGCGAGGCCCAGGCCGATGCCGGCTGCTAGGACGACTAGCGACTGTCCTAGCGCATCCCGGATGAGGGAACCGGTGGAGGCGCCGAGGGCCTTGAGGACGGCGATGTCACCGGCGCGTTGCATCGTCCACACGGTGAAGAAGGCCCCGACGACCAGCGCGGAAACTCCAAAGAGCATCGCGATCATCAGGGCGAGCGAGCCGATCTCGGATTGGAACGTCTCGAGCGCAGTCAGGCTCAGCAAGGGTGTGTTCACCGAGGTGTGGGTTGCGGCCGCGACTGAGTCCCACGCCGGTGAGCCAGCTACCGCCAAGACCGTGGGTAGGCCGTCCCCGCCGAGGTTGCGGTCGACTTCGGCCCACGATGTTGGTGTCAAGACGACCGCGGGGGTGTGGCTGTACCAGAGGTCGGCCCCGATGGCCGCCACCCGGTAGGTGCCGTCGCCGACGGCAACGCTGTCTCCCACGCCCACATCGAGGTCGATCGCCGCCTGGGCCGACAGGCCCACCTCATCGTCGCCGGCCGGTGCTAGGTCGGCCACGGGCGAGGCAGAAGATCCGTGTGGAAGACCAAAGAAGGCGACCGGGACCGCAGTGGGGGACGGCGCTGCTGCTGCCCGACCCTGGACGATGCCGATCGGGGTGGCCCGCTGCACTCCCGGGGCGGTGCGCCATGCCTGCTCGATGGTCTGGTCGATCGCGGAGGTTGAGAACGACGGCCGGCCTTCGGCCGGCTGTTGGAGAACGAGCCGGTCGCCGGGCAAGGCCAAGACGGCGGAGACGTTCTGGGCGGCCAGTCCGCCGGTGAGCCCGGCCAGGAACCCGACCAGCACGGTGATCAGTGCGACGACGGAGGCGATGAGGACGAACCGTCCGCGGGCGTGGCGCAGGTCGCGCCAGGCGACGAACACAGGTTTCCTTTCTGCGCCGCAGAACTTCCGCGGCGCAGTCCCAGCCTGGCTGTCGCGACCTCGTTCTTCATCGCCGTTCCGATTGGTCCTGCGGTCATACTTTCCGACGATTCGGTAGCCATGCAGTCGCCGTAGGCTGACCAGACATGCCGCACAGCACGCTGACCCCCGTCTTCGTGGGGCTCCGCAGCGGATTGCACGTGCTGTTCGCTGCTCTGCTTTCCCTCGTCGTCGTCCGCACCCTCCTCGCAGGCGATGCGGTGCTGATGACGCTGGCTCTCGCACTCGCGTTCGCGTGTTGCTACGCCGCCGGTGCGGGCATCGCACGCTTGCCCGGGCGGCACAGGGCACAGGCTGGCGCCGCGTGGGTCGCCGCATTGTCCCTTCTCTGGGTCGCTTTGCTGATCGTGATCCCTGAGGCCGCCTACCTGGCGTTTCCCCTGTTCTTCTTGTACCTACATGTCCTGCCTGGTGCCGTCGGGCCGATCACGGTCGCCGTGGCGACCGCGGTCGCGGTGATCGCGCTGGGGTTGCACGGCCACTTCACCGTGGGTGGGGTGGTGGGTCCCGTTGTCGGTGCCGGGGTCGCGCTGCTGGTCGGTCTGGGATACGGAGCCCTCGAGCGGGAGGCCGCCGAACGCGAGGAGCTGCTCACCGACTTGTTGGCGACCCGCGGGCGATTGGCTGCAACTGAGCACCAGCAAGGTGTCCTGGCCGAGCGGGCGCGGCTGGCCCGAGACATCCACGACACCGTCGCCCAGGGGTTGTCCAGCATCCAGATGCTGCTGCACGCCGCTGAGCGCGCCGATGAAGGCAGGCCGGGCCTGGACCACATACGGCTCGCTCGCGCTACCGCAGCCGATGGTCTGGCCGACACGCGCCGATTCATCCGCGAGCTGGCGCCTCCTGCTTTGGACCGCGGACTGGCGGCGGCTCTCCACCGCCTGGGCAGACTGTGGGAACGGGACGGAATACACGTGTCGGTCACCGCCCCGCCGGAGGACAGACCCCTGTCGATGGAGACGCAGACGGCACTGCTGCGTATCGCGCAAGGTGCGGTCGCCAACGCCGTCCAGCACGCCGGCGCCTCTACCATCGAGCTAAGGCTCACCGTCACGGGAGGAACCGCTCGCCTCGACGTCGTCGATGACGGGATCGGCTTCGACCGAGCAGTCGAGCGTGACCGAGCCGGCACATCGGACTCCTTCGGGTTGCGCGCCATGTCCGAGCGGGCGGATCAACTCGGGGGTCGGCTCCACATCGACAGCACGCCCGGCAGGGGAACGACCATCACGGTGGAGCTGGAGGTGACCGAGCCGTGATCCGTCTCGTCATCGCCGATGACCACCCCGTCGTACGGGCGGGCCTTCGGGCGCTGCTGGCATCCGCGGACGACATCGCCGTGGTCGCCGAAGCCGCCACCCCCCACGATGCGGTGAGCCTCGCCGAACGCCTGGCCCCCGACCTGGTCCTCATGGACCTTCAGTTCGGGGAGGGCGCCACCGGTGCCCAAGCCACCCGGCTCATCCGGGCGCTGGCGGCACCGGTACATGTGCTGGTGCTCACCAACTACGACAGCGACGGAGACATCCTCGCCGCCATCGAAGCCGGCGCCAGCGGGTACCTGCTCAAAGACGCCCCCCCAGAGCAGCTCCTCGCCGCGGTCCGCGCGGCAGCAGCCGGGGAGAGCGCACTGGCTCCCGTCATAGCCGACCGTTTGATGGCGCGGATGCGGGCCCCCCAGGTCAGCCTGTCCGGCCGCGAGATCGAGGTGTTGATATTGGTTGCCGACGGCGCCTCCAACGCAGACGTCGCTGCGCGGCTGCACATCACCGACGCGACCGTGAAAACCCACCTCGGCCACATCTTCACCAAACTCGGGGTGTCCTCCCGGACCGCGGCTGTGTCGCGCGCCCAATCCCTGGGCATCCTCCGCTGAGCAGGCGCTTCGGCCTCCGCTCCTGGGGTCTGGGGACGTGACGGCAGCAGGCCAGTGAAGGCATCGGGGTTGGCTGGCCGCTCCCCGGGCGCTGCCGCCCGCCGAAGCAACCCCGGGAACTCATCGTGAGCCTCAGCCAACCTCGTGGATAGCTCTGCCGCCTTCGGCGCGGCGCCCGGCACCGCACGAATTATCGCGCTTCTTGAGGTGACTGCTACCTATTGGTGGGCCTGTGAGGCTTTCGGGTCGTCGATGAACCGGAAGAGACGACGTTGGGGCGGTTGGACGTCGAGGTGGAGTGGTGGGGCGACGAGTGAGGGGCAGGTGGCTTTTCGCAACACTCGATGGGTTGGGCCAGTCGAGTGGCCGGTGAGGGTGTGCTGGCGTGTGCCGATCACCAGGAGGGCCGCGCCGCGGGTGGCCGACAGCAGCACTGAGGCGGGGTCGCCCTGCTCGATGCGCAGCCGCACCGGTACGTCTGGGTAGCGAGCGACCCATGGCTCGACCGCCAGCTGACACCACCGACTGGCATGTTCCTGGGCGTCCTCCGCCGAGCCGCATACCCCTTCCATGTCGGCCGGGCTGTCGGTGGTCACCACGCAGACCACGTCTAGTGGCAAACACCGCCTCCGGGCCGCTGGGAAAGCTAGCTGCAGTGCGCTCCCCAGGGTGGTCACGTCGGCGCTCACGACGACGTAGGGGCTCGGCCCGGGTGATTCGTTCCCGGTGCTGGGGACGGTCAGCCGGGTCGCCCCCACAACGGCCAGGGGGCAGGTGACCGTGGCGGTGAGCCGCCGGAGGGTCGACCAGTGTGTCCACCGCCGGGAGCGGGGGCGGCCGCCTTCGCCGATCACGAGCAGTTCCGCCCCGCGGCTGTGCCGGTGCAGTGCTCGCACGACGGGCCCGTTGACCACGTCCATGGTCACGTCGAGGTCGGATGCCACAGCCCACGCGGCCAAGGTGGCCTGCTGGAGCAGCTCGTGGGCAACGCCGTGGGCGTGAACCGCGGCGTCGGTGGCGCCGCCGTCTAGGGCAAGCGGGGCCAAGGCCAGGGATCCGGGCAGGACGTGAACGATGCGCAGGTCCGCGCGCCGGGCAGAGGCCTCCGCGGCGGCCCACTGCACCTGTGCCAGGGAGCGATCGCTAAGGCCGACAGCAACGACCACCGTCGGTGCGGGCGCGTGTCGGGTCATGTCTGGTCTGCGTGTGCACCGAAGGCGGCCGCGGCGGCGGGCGGGGGAACCAGCGCGGGGAATGCAGGCGCGAGGACTGGAGCCTGTTTCGGCGGTGCTCCCGTGGCCTCGTCGACCGTCCCGGACTCGGGCCTGGAGTCGACGGGTGCAGTGACCGGGGCGTCAGGTGCTCGGCCGGGCGCCGACGGCTCCGCGACGCCGGAGGGGCCTGGTTGGGCCGAGTCGCCGCCGGCGGTGGACCGCTCCAGGAAGCGCAGCAGTTCTACGGGGAAGGGCAGCACCAGAGTGGAGTTCTTTTCCGAGGCGACCTCCACGACGGTTTGCAACAGCCGCAGCTGCAGGGCCGCAGGATGCTCGGCCATGACCTCCGCGGCCTGGGCCAGCTTCGCCGATGCCTGCAGCTCACCCTCGGCGATGATCACCCGGGAGCGGCGTTCCCGCTCGGCCTCGGCCTGTCTGGACATCGAACGCTTCATGGTCTCGGGCAGGGCCACGTCCTTGATCTCGACCCTGTCGATGTGCACGCCCCAGTCCACGGCGGGACTGTCGATCATCAACTCCAGGCCCTGGTTGAGCCGTTCCCTGTTGGACAGCAGGTCATCAAGGTCGCTCTTGCCGATGACCGAGCGGAGCGAAGCCTGTGCTACCTGGGCGATCGCCGCCGTGTAGTTCTGCACGTCGACGGTGACCCGCATCGGGTCCAGCACTCGGAAATAGACCACGGCGTCCACCCGGACGGTGACGTTGTCTCGGGTAATTCCCTCTTGGGCGGGAACCGGCATCGTGACGATCTGCATGTTGACTTTGTGCAGGCGGTCTACGAGTGGCATCAGCATGGCCACGCCCGGCTGACGGATCTCCTGCTGAGCCTTGCCGAGCCGGAAGACGATGCCACGCTGGTACTGGGTCACGACGCGGACGCTGGAACCGAGCAGGACCAGCAAAGCCAGCAGTACGCCCACCAGCAGATAGCCCATCACGACGAGGACCCCGGCGTCCGTCGGCCGGCTGTGTTGCGCACTGGGTCGGCGTCCTCCGGCCACGCCTCAGCAACCTCGCTACCTACCGGCGTGGCGCCTCCAGGCGGCGGCCAGCACCGGAACCGATCGTCCAGAGCACCGATGCCGTGGCGTTCACGTTCACTGAGCACGACCGACCTCCTCAGGTGGCCACACCTCGGACCGCGGTATGCGGCCGTGACAGAAGTATCGTAACACGATACTGTCGTGGAATGGGCTTCCACGAGGGACTGAGTTGATGGAGGACGGGGGGACCGCAGTGGCCGACGCGGACACCGCAGTGGCCGACGCGGACACCGGTGCGCTGTCCGATGCAGTGTCGAGTCGGGCTGCTCTGCGGAAGCAGGACTTCGAGGCACTGGCCCGCTTCCGGTCGGGGATTCGCCGCTACCTGCGATTCAGTGAGTTGACCGTCCGCCAGCACGGGATCACCCCGCAGCAATACCAGCTGATGCTGGCGGTCAAGGGTTTCCCAGGCCGGGAATGGGCGGTGGTCCGAGAGCTCGCCGACGCGCTTCAGTTGCGGCATCACAGCGTCGTAGAACTGGTCAACCGCGCCCAGGTGGAAGGACTGGTGCAGCGCACACCAGACCCCGACGACGCCCGCGCGGTCCGTGTCACCCTCACCGCGGTAGGTGAGCAGACCCTCGGTCGTCTCAGCGCGCTGCACTGGGATGAGCTGCGCCGGATGGATGAGGTGTTGCAGCTGCCGGGAAGGCAGCGAACATGACCGCCCACACGCCTGCCACCACGGCCACCAGTGGGCCGGTGCCATCGCTGGGCACACCGTCTTCAGAAGGGAACATCGTGGACGAGGATCTCGGCGGGGATGCCGCCTGCTGGCTGGCCCTGGTGTGCCCCGGTTGTGGGGCGATGGCTGATGCCTCACCCGCGTCGGTGTGTCCGCGCTGCGGCATGGATCGTGACCAAGACGCTGACAGCAGCTGGGTGAGGAAGCCCTGGGACACCGGGCACGCCGCTGCCGCGACGAGCCGGCAGTGACGATGACACGTCGCCACCGGAGGGCCGGTGAGTGGACCTACACCCAGACCGTGAACCCAGAAACAGCGACCATCGTGGTCACCGGGCGGGTGGACCACGTCTCCCTGGACCTGCTTTGCGCCACAGTGGAGCAGCTCCACAACAACGGGTGCGGGGTGGTCACCGTGACCCTGAGTGGCGCCGCCGACATCCAGGCAGGCACCGTCGACGCTCTGACGGGCCTCCTGGCCCTCCTGGGTCACCCGTCTGCGGACCTAGTCGTCAACTAGGGCGTGTCTCCAAAGACTCTGGTCCAGATGGTGATGGCTCGTAGGACGGCGCCGCCGCGGTAAACGATGGCGAGCTTGTCGTAGCGGGTGGCCAGGGCGCGCCACTGCTTGACGGTGTTGAAGTTGCGCTCGACGACGTTGCGATCGCGGTAGAGCACCGGGTCGAAGGCCGGTGGTCGCCCACCGGCTGAGCCTCGGCGTTTGCGGTTGCGGATCTGGTCGCTGGGCTCGGGGATGACGGTCTGGATGCCGCGGGCACGCAGCGCATGGCGGTGCGCCCGGGCGGAGTAGGCCTTGTCGGCCAGCACCGCCGTCGGGCGGGTGCGGGGCCGCCCGCGTCCCGGGCGGGCCACCTTCAGCCGGGCCATCAGCTGGGGGAAGACCGGGGAGTCGTTGGCCTGCCCGGCGCCGACGAGGACGACCAGCGGGCGGCCGTCATGGTCGACCAGCGCGTGGATCTTGGAGGACAACCCGCCGCGGGAGCGACCGATCGCGTGATCAGCCGGCTCGTCGTACAAGCCCTGGAACTGGGCGTCTACCGCGCGCAGGCCGCCGGCGAGCAGCTGATTCTTGTCATTCGGCTGAGCCCCCCGCGCTCCCAATAGACCCCGCGGCGACCTCCGCAGCAGGCCCAGCAGCGGAATTGGGGCGCTCCCCGCGGGGCAAGTTGGTGGCGTGCTGATGGGCCCGGTTGATCGTGGAATCCACGCTGACCACCCAGTCGACCGCACCGACGGCATCGGCCTTCGCGACCAACGCCTGATGCACCCGATCCCACGTGCCATCACCGGAGAACCGGCGGTGCCGCTTCCACACCGTCTGCCACGGACCGAACTCCTCGGGCAGATCACGCCAAGCAATCCCGCACCGGTAGCGGTAGATCACGCCCTCCACGACCTGCCGATGATCCCGCATCGGCCGACCCCGACCCGAACGCTGCGGGGGCAACAACGGCTCCACCAACGCCCACTGCTCATCGCTCAGCAGCTGTTTCCTCGACACCACACCAGCCTCGTCCATCCCTCATCAAGACCTTTGAAGACACGCCCTAGCCCGCCGGTGGCGGGGGAGAAGCGTGCGCCGCGTAGCGGGCACGCTCACCGGAAGATGCCTGAAATGACCGTTCCGTTCTCAATCGAAACGCAGCCAGACGCCTCGCTCCTGGTAACTCTGCAGGATGACGAGGATCCAGTGCAGTCCTGGATCCAGGTGACCGATCAGGTGTGCGCGCAGCTGGGCGCCACGGAAGCAAGCCGTCACGCGCTGGTCGAGCGAACGGTCCGCTTTCTCCTGCTCCACCAAGCGCCCGCTGACTTCCCGTCCCTGGTGGACTTGGAGGACGTGCTCGCCGCCTACCCCGAGTCCGCCGCCATCTTGGGAGATGCAGCCGCCGAGGGCCCCATCGGCTGACCAGATGGTGAGCCTCTCTTTAACGCTGACCGACGCACCGACCGCTCACGCGAAGAGGGCCAGGTATACCGCGGCCAAGACACCGAAACTTGCGATGAACCACCGCAAGGGAGTCACCGGCAGCCGGGTCGCCACCTTGGCGCCCAGGAAACCACCCAGTAGTCCCGCCGGCGCGCATACGGCGATGAACACCCACGAGACCGGTCCGAAGAGGCCGAACACCAGCGCGGTCACTGTTGCGGTGACCAGCGACAGGACGGTCTTGACGGCGTTGGCCACCTTGAGGTTCCCCAAGCCCAAGCCGAGCAGGCCCAACAAGATGACGCCCAGCGCACCGCCGAAGTAGCCGCCGTAGACGGTGCCAGCGAAGACCGTCACGTACAACCACCGGGGGTCGCGGTCATCGCCGCCGGTCCGGGCCGAAGCCAGCCGGCGGCCGAGCCAGGGTTGTGCTGCCAGCAGCAGGCTGGCCAGCAGGACCAGCGCGGGCACCAGCACGTCGAAGGCACTCGAGGGCGTGGTCAGCAGCAGGCCGGCGCCCACGGTGCCGCCCCACAGAGCCACCATCGACAGGTGGATCAGCCGTCTGCGCTGCCCGGTGAACGATCCCCGGAACCCCACCACGCCCCCGGCGTAGCCCGGCCACTGCGCCACGCTGTTGGTTACGTTCGCGGCCACCGTGGGCAATCCCAGGCCTACCAAGGTGGGGAACAGGATGAGCGAACCTCCACCTGCGACGGAGTTCAACGCACCGGCGCAGACGGCGACGGCAGCCGCCGCGGCGAGGTTCGCCCCGGAGGCGATGTCGACGATCATCCCTGCACCTTCCTGGCGCCCAGGGTTGTGCCCGCTGGTGCGGTGGCCGCAGGCGATGGGGGGTGCTGGGGGGACCGGGCGACCGCAGTGGTGCGTCGTCGTGGGCCTGAGCCGTCGCGTTCTGGGCGCGGGCCGGGAGTGCGCGGGCTGTCGGGAGGCGGCTGGTGTCCTGTAGCGGGCTCCAGGAACCGGGCCAGGTGCCCATGCAGGGGATAGGCGTGCCCAGGCCGGTCGGCGGCAAGGCAGCGGCGGGAGTCCCGGAAGGCCAGGACGTCGCTGAGGTGCAGGCGGCGGTGGCTGGCGAGCCGCTGGTAGGGCAGGCATCCAGCGTCCAGCATCCGCACCACTGTCGGGCGGCTGACGCCCAGCAGACGCGCTGCGACCTCGGTGGTCACCATGGGCGCGGTGGCGATCGCGGTGACCGCGGAACCCGTCGCGAGCAGCTCGCACACAGCGGCCAGCGCCGTGACCGCCGCCGGGGGTAGGGGCACCCGCCGACCGTGCACCTCGATCATCCATCGGCCGCAAGTTACGTCCCACGGAGTGGTGTAGATCCCGGAGCCGCCCCGGTGATCGTCTCGCTCGTCGTCGTGACCGATGACGGGAAGATGATCAAGTTGTGGCGGCCATCGCGCGATGGTCAGTGAGACCCGCTTCAAGGAACTCACCAGAAGGACACAACGCGCGATGACCTCCGACCAGTCTGCCCTGCTCACCCTGCTCGCGGAACTGCACGACACGACCGAGTCCGACCGGGTTTGGCGGATCGCCGAACACGCCTACCAGCAGCTCATCGACGCCGAGGCAGCCCACACCATCGGCGCCGACCGCTACGAGCGCACCCACGACCGGGTCGCGGTGCGCAACGGGACCCGGCCCAAGACGCTGGCCACCACCGCGGGGGACCTGCAGCTGCAGATCCCCAAGCTGCGGGCGGGATCGTTCTACCCCAGCCTGCTCGAGCGTCGCCGCCGGGTCGACGTGGCCCTCTACGCCGTGATCGCCGAGGCCTACGTGCACGGGGTGTCGACCCGCAAGGTCGACGACCTGATCCAGGCCCTGGGTGCGGCATCGGGCATCAGCAAGTCCCAGGTGTCGCGGATCTGCGCCGACCTCGACATCGAAGTCGCCGCGTTCCGGGACCGGCCGCTGGGCGAGCAGCCCTACCCGTACGTGTTCCTGGACGCCACCTACTGCAAGGCCCGCGTCGGGCACCGGGTGGTGTCCCGGGCGGTGGTCATCGCTACCGGCGTCACCGCATCCGGTCACCGCGAGGTCCTCGGCGTCGACGTCGGGGACTCCGAGGACGAGGCGTTCTGGAAGGCGTTCCTCACCGGCCTCAAGCGCCGCGGGCTGGGTGGGGTGCAGCTGGTCATCTCCGACGCCCATGAAGGCCTGAAGAAGGCAATCGCGGCTGCCATGTCGGGAGCGTCGTGGCAGCGCTGCCGGGTGCACTTCGCCCGCAACCTGCTCGCCCACGTCCCCAAGACCGACGGGGAGGTCATCACCGCCGCCTACCGCACCGTTTTCGCCCAACCCACCGCGCACGGGGTGGCCGCCCAGTGGGACTCCGTCGCCGCCACCCTGGCCGCCAGCCACCCCAAGGTGTCCGCCGTCATGGACGCAGCCCGCGAAGACGTCCTGGCCTTCGCTGGCTTCCCGACCGCGCACTGGCGCAAGATCTGGTCCACCAACCCCTTGGAGCGGCTGAACAAGGAGATCAAGCGCCGCACCGACGTCGTCGGGGTCTTCCCCAACGACGCAGCCCTGCTGCGCCTGACCACCTGCGTGCTCATCGAGGCCCACGACGAATGGGCCGCCGGCGACCGCCGCTACCTCGCTGAGGCCTCCATGACCGCACTCGTCGACCGCCCCACGCCGCCTCCGGCGGCCATCGGCGCACCCGTCGCCGACCCCGCCACATCACCCATCCAGGGAATCGACACCGGAGCCGCCATCCCAGCATGATCAACCGAAGCTGACCCAGCACGGTGCCAACGATTTACACCACTCCACGGGGCGTGACCTCGGCCGCACCCATCGGGCCGGCAGCCGGCCTGGTCTGTCAACGCCGATGCCAGGACGTGCAGCTGAGCCTGCTCGACTGCGGTGGTGACTGCGGGGAAGGCAAGGTGGTGAGCTGCGCCAGAGGCAGCAGTCCTGGCCCTTCCGCTTAATGTTGGAGCATCTTGGGCGGTGTCGGGGTCGTGTCGATCGGTGCCGCGGACTGCTCGGGCGCGCGTCATCGGGCACCGAGCTGGGTGAGCCGCAGCCTTGGGGCGGCGGCGACGGCCGTCATGGGCCGCGCCTGCCCGGGCACTTTCGGCCGAGGCCACATGCCTGGCTCGGCCCTCGACTCCGGGGCTAGCAACCTCAGCAACCCGGTCAGCTGCAGTGGCCGCATCAACGCTCGCTGGCCGCGGTGGCTGACCACCATGCGCACACCCCGGGCCCGGCTCCGACGGTCGGCCATGGCCAGGCAGGTCGCGCCTGCGGCGCCCATGAAGTTGATCCCGCACAGGTTCACGATCAGTGTCTGCAAGCCGCGGCGTCGCAAGGCGATCATGATCGCGGCCCGTAGCAGCGGCGCGGAGTAGGCGTCGACTTCGCCGACGGCCTTGACCACCACCCGCCCGCTGTCGTCCATCGGCAGGACGACCACCTCCAACAGCAGGTCGGGGGAGGGCAAGGGACCAAGCAGTGAGGACGTACGCATGAGATGCCTCCAGCGCAGCGCGCAGTGAAGACCCGCGCCATGAGACGCAGGACGAGGACGAGACAAGTGGGTCGCCGCTGGCCTAGCGCCAACGTTCGAGGAGACCGTTGCGGTTCGCGTGCGGCAGCCCGCATGTCCTGGCGCCGGCGGGGTCGGTCCCGCCGGGTTGTGCTCGGCGTGGTGAACCGCCCGACGACGGGAACCGGTGTGGGACGTGTGGACACCTGTGCGGGGTGCCAGCTGCGGTCGAGCCGGGCCAGGACTGGGTGACGTGTGCGCGCAGGGCTCAGCGCAACGGGTCGAACGCCTCCAGGCCCGCCGCTGGTTGACCTTTGACTAGGGATTCGGCCATGACCAGCCCGGTGACCGGACCCAAGGTGATCCCCCACATGCCGTGCCCTCCGGCGACATGGATGCGGGGGCAGCTAGTGGCACCGATCAACGGAAGGCCGTCGGCCGTGCACGGCCGGGACCCCACCCATTCACTACGCCGGTCGTCCAGGTCGGCACCGGTGAGCAGCGGTTGCACCGCGTCGACGATGGCACGGATCCGGCGGGGGTCCAGTGCTGCGTCGGGTTGGCGGAACTCCATCATCCCGGCCACCCGCAGCCGACCGCCCAGCGGCGTACAGGCCACCCGCTGCTCAGGGAAGTACAGCGGCCCAGCCGGTACCTGCTCGACCGGGACACTGAAGCTGTACCCGCGGCCGGCCTGCAACGGCTGGCGGACGCCGAAGCGCCGGACCAGTCGCGGCAACTCCGCGCCAGTAGCCACCACGCAGGCATCAAAGCGCTGCTCGCCCGACGGGGTCTGCACCACCACCCCGCCCGGCTGCGCTACCAGGTCGGTGACGGGGACGCCCTCGACGAGATGGCCGCCGCGATGGACCACCGACTGCGCCAATGACCGCAAGAACTCCGGGGGATGGATATACCGCTGCCCGTGCAGCTGCACCGCTGCGCCGATCTCCCGGGACAGCATGGGCTGCATCGCGCGGGCCTGGTCTCCGGTCAATGCCGTTGCCTGCACATCGGGTTGACCGGCGCTAGCCAGGTGCTTGACCTCTCGGAGTAGTGCGTCCCTGCCGGCTGTGGTGCGGTAAGCGGCCAGGAACGGCTCGGCCTCGTGGGTCGGGGCCTGAACACCGCCGTCGGCGAGCACATCGAAGGCATCCAGCGCCCAGCGGTTCAGCGACACCAAACCAGCCATCCCGGCTCGCCACTGCGCGGACGTGCTGGCGCGCAGGAAGCCGGCCATGAACCGGGCCAGACCCCAATCGGCACGCAACGGCACGAACACCGGAGACCGGCGATCCAGCACTGCCCGGATGCCGTACCGCAGCATCGCCGGCTCAGGCAGCGGGGCCACCAGGCTCGGCGTCAGCCACCCCGCGTTGCCCCACGAGGCGCCCCCACCAGCACCGGCCTTGTCATAGACAGTGACCTGCACGCCGTTGTCCTGCAAGAACCAAGCCGTGGACAAGCCCACCACGCCCGCACCGATGACCGCCACATGGTCAGGGCGGATCGACTGCCCGGCATCTCCCACAACAGAAACGTCTTTCATGAGACGCCCTTTCTGACACGAAAAAGGAGCACCGTCGGCCACGACACCGGCCAGGCCATAACAAGTGCATGAGGACAGGCCCGATCAACCGACGCACGTGAATTCAGCGACCGGTGCGGCCAGCGCTCTAGAATGGTGCGGGACACTCAGTGGTCCGCACGAGATAAAGTGATGCGGCTAGCTGCAGGCCACGCACGTAGGGGTGTAAGGCCGAATTTCCAGCCGCTCACCAGGAATAGCCCGCCCGCATCGCAGGCACGCCCCGAACGTGCCTGCAGTGAGCCGCTCCAAAGCTTGAGAGATCTGCTCCAGGGTGCTCCCGACAGAGGCGCGCCGAGCCCTCAGCACGGTGTCCAACGGTGCCTGTCCCAAAGCCTCAGCCGTGGAACGGGCCTCCTCCAGGCATCGTGCCCGCTGCTTCTCCAGCACCGTCCGATACGGCTCCCACCCGGTATCGGGCGGGCCTACGGGCGCAGTGACATCATCGATTGCGGACATAGCAAACTCCCGGTGCAAGCAGAAACAGACGCACTGCCGGTCCGGCGATGCGTCAAGGACTGTCGCGACTCCCGTACGGGAGTCAGGAGATACGCGGCGGGGCCCTGTCTACGCTGCGACGAAGAATGTCCAAACCGCGCAGACCGCGAGCCTCAAGGCTCGCTGCGAGCGCCTCCTGGCCGCAGCCGGAGATGACGCTGACCGCGACATCCGACGTCGCGAGCGAAGCAGGGCGGACAATTCGAGCTGGGAAACCGCCGGGAGGTGCGCTCAAATCAGTCTCATTCTGGAGCATATGCACCTCCTGGTTCGTCATCGTTGCTACGGAGAAACGGAACTGTACCTCGCGTCCTCGGCCCAGGTCAAAAAGCCGGGTGCAGCGAGGCGGCTTGACGGTGGACCGTCATGGGTGAGTGCTTCCATCCCCCGGACCCGGGGCATACGGATGCTTTGACATCTTTGGAGAACGTGGGGGACCGCTCCGCGGCCGATGGCTGGGTACCGACTTCCGCTGGCCGCTCACATCGCGGGTGAGCGGCCCCCCGTGCGCGTCCACCCGGCTGCGGCGAGGCAACCGATTCCTGCGCTACCGTGACATCTGTGATAATCCAGCGAGACTGTCGCTCAAGAAGTTGCAAATTGGCCGAAGGCTCGACGTAGAACGTCAGCACCGGCGCTTCTTCGCCACCGCGGACAACAGGTGACGGTCTGACCTCTAGAGGCCGACGCTGCCTTGCATGATTCCGCCGTCGATGAACACGGTGGTGGCGGTCATGTAGGAGGCCTTGCCGGAGGCGAGGAAGACGACCATGTCGGCGATCTCCTCCGGGGCGGCCATCCGGCCGACGGGGATGGCCTGCTGCAGGGCGTGCATCTTGTCCGGGTCGGCCATCGTGCCGGCGTTGATCGGCGTCTGCACCGCGCCCGGGGCGATGTTGACCACCCGGATGCCGTGCTCGCCCAGCTCCACCCCGGCGGTGCGGGTGGGCATCCGGGTGCCGCCCTTGCTCACGCAGTAGGCCACGTTGCCGGGCATCGGCCACTCCTCGTGCACGGAGGAGATGTTGAGGACCAGCCCGGGAGTGCCCTGGGCGATGAACTGCTTGGCCGCGACCTGGGTGCCGAAGAAGGCGCTCTTCAGGTTCACGTCCAGCACCTTCTGGTAGTCCTCCTCGGTGGTGTCCAGGATCGACGTCCTGGTCTCGATCCCGGCGTTGTTGACCAGCACGTCCAGCCGGCCGAAGGTGTCCACCGCGGTCTGCACCATCCTGCGCAGGTCGGCCGGCTTGCTGACGTCGGCCTCCACCCCGACGGCCCTGCCCCCGGCCGCCTCGATGGTGGAGATCATCTTCTCGGTGGCGTCCTCGTGGGCCACGTAGTCGATCACGATGTCGGCGCCCTCCGCGGCCGCGGCGACGACGATCGCCGCCCCGATCCCGCTGTTGCCGCCGGTGACGATCAGGGTCTTGCCGTCGAGGATGGGCACGAGGGACTCCGTTCACGACGGT
This sequence comes from Klenkia terrae, assembly GCF_900491935.1. Classification (GTDB taxonomy): domain Bacteria; phylum Actinomycetota; class Actinomycetes; order Mycobacteriales; family Geodermatophilaceae; genus Klenkia; species Klenkia terrae. The sequence continues at coordinate 4,616,748 of NZ_UEXK01000004.1, read as the reverse complement.
CGGGGCGACCGCTGGCCGGGCGCGCGGACGACGCCCGGCGCCCAGCTACCCGGTGTGCGGGGCGCCATGCCGGTCCCGGGCGGACTGCCAGGCAACGTCCAGCCGCCGGGTGGTTTCCCCCGCCCGTCGCGAGCCGACCCTGCACCCATGCCCCGCATCGAGGACTACGCCCTGCTCGGCGACCTGCAGACCGCCGCGCTGGTGAGCACTGAGGGGTCGATCGACTGGCTGTGCTTCCCGCGGTTCGACTCGCCCGCCTGCTTCGCCGCGCTGCTGGACACCCCGGACGCGGGCCGCTGGCTGCTCGCCCCGGCCGGCGGCGGGGTGTGCACCAGCCGCCGGTACCGCGGCGACACCCTCGTGCTCGAGACGACCTGGACGACGCCCGACGGCGAGGTCCGCGTCGTCGACTTCATGCCACCACGGGGGACCGCACCCGACGTCGTCCGGATGGTGGAGGGCGTGTCCGGGACCGTGGACATGCGGGGGGAGCTGAGGATCCGGTTCGACTACGGCCGGGTGGTGCCCTGGGTGCGGCACCGCGAGGGCCAGGTCCAGGCGCTGGCCGGTCCGGACGCGCTCTGGTTGCGTACCTCAGCGCCGGTCGTCGGCCACGAGTGGGCGTCGGTCTCGGAGTTCACCGTGCGCGCCGGTGAGCGGGTGCCGTTCGTGCTCACCTGGACCCCCGGGCACGAACCGGCCCCCACCCCGGTCGACGCGGAGGAGGCGCTCAGGGGCACCGTCGACTTCTGGGAGGACTGGGTGGCCGGCGGCGACCGGGTGGGTGGCCGGTACGCCCCGGCGGTCACCCGCTCGCTGATCACCCTCAAGGCGCTGACCTACGCACCGACCGGGGGCATCGTCGCCGCCCCGACGACGTCGCTGCCCGAGCAGCTGGGCGGCCCGCGCAACTGGGACTACCGGTACAGCTGGTTGCGGGACTCGACCTACACGCTGCAGGCGCTGCTGGCCGCCGGTCACACGGCGGAGGCGGGGGCGTGGCGGGACTGGTTGCTCCGGGCGGTGGCCGGCAAGCCGGCGGACCTGCAGATCATGTACGGCATCGACGGCACCCGGCGGTTGCCGGAGCTGGAGCTGCCCTGGTTGAGCGGCTACGAGGGCTCGACCCCGGTGCGCACCGGCAACGCAGCGGCCGACCAGCTGCAGCTCGACGTCTGGGGGGAGGTCCTCGACGGCCTGCACCTGGCCCGGGAGGCTTCTCTGGCCCCCACCGAGGCGGCCTGGGACCTGCAGACCGCACTGATGGAGCACCTGGCGGACCGCTGGCGCGAACCGGACAACGGGTTGTGGGAGATGCGCGGCGCCCGGCGGCACTTCGTGCACTCCAAGGTCATGTGCTGGGTGGCCGCCGACCGCATGGTCCGCGGCGCCCGCGCGTACGACCTGCCCGGCCCGGTCGACCGGTGGGAGGAGCTGCGGGACACCATCCACGCCGAGGTGCTGGAGAAGGGGGTGGTCGACGGCCGGTTCGTGCAGTCCTACGGCTCGACCGACCTCGACGCCGCCCTGCTGCTGATCCCGCGGGTCGGCTTCCTGCCCGGTGACGACCCCCGGGTCGTCGCGACCGTCGACGCCGTCCTGCGAGAGCTCACGTCGGACGGACTGGTGCTGCGCTACCGCAACGCCTCGGCCGACGACGGCCTGCCCGGCGGCGAGGGGGTCTTCCTGGCCTGCTCGTTCTGGCTGGTCGACGCCCTGCACGGGGCCGGCCGGCGGGACGAGGCCGAGGCGTTGTTCGAGCGGCTCCTCGGCTGCCGCAACGACCTGGGGCTGCTGTCGGAGGAGTGGGACCCTGCCACCGGGCGGCAGCTCGGCAACGTCCCGCAGGCGTTCAGCCACTTCGCCCTGGTGGTCAGCGCCGTCCAGCTCGCCGCCGGGGCACCCGGGCGCAGCGACCGGCCGCTGGCCTGACCGTGGAGTCCTCCCGTCTCCTCCGCGCCGTTGCAGACGGGCTCACCCTCCTCGCCGTCTGCGGCTGAGCGACCGACCTGGCCAGGCCGGCGGGCGTCCGAGCACGGTGACCGAGGCTTCGCCGGACCCCTGCGGGGTGCTGCTGTCGCCCCGGTGCACGCCCGCGCACTGGCACCCTGCGACCGTGCAGCCTCCTTCCTTCGACGACCGGTTCTCCGGCGCGTGGAGCTCGTGGGTGCTCGAGCACGGGCTGCCCGCGATCCCCGACCAGCTGGGTGACGGGGAGTCCGTGCCGGTGTCGTGGTGGTCGGGCCCGGACACCGCCGCCGTGCTGCACCTGCGCCGCCGGCCGGCCGAGGACGACGAACCGGCGCGCACGGAGGTCGACGTGGAGCTGTTCGAGCGCAGAGGCGAGCTCTGGGACACCGGGCCGGGCGGCGGAGCCGGCGGCTGGGAGGAGGCGGCGTTGACCAGGGTCTACGTCCCCGCCGACCACGCCGACCTGTCGGGCGCGGTCGGCGGGACGGGCCTGATCGCGCTGTGGGGCGAGGTCGGCACCGCGGCCGCCTCCGTCGAGGTGGAGCAGGACGGTCACGTCGTCCGGCGTCCGGTCGTGGCCCCGCTGGGCTGGGTGGTCGTGTCGACCTCCGCACGGCGACCGTCCACGGTCCGGGTGCGGGACGCCGGGGAACGGGTGCTGCTCGAGCAGCCGGCACCCCCGGCCGGCTGGGGCTCGTCCCGGTAGACGGTCGCCTCCGGTGGATCGACCCGTGCGGACCTCGTCGGGTGGATGACTCGGTGTCCCTGCTGTGGCACATGCGGCCGGTCGAGGGCCAGGAGCACCCGAATCCCGTCGAGGGCGAGCTGTGCGGGGTCAACTCGACGTCGGCCGCAGCGGACTGCTCCCTGGCGGACGAGACACCGTAGATGCGATGGCCTGGACCGAAGGATTCGTGACTGTGGACCCGATTGCGCACTGACGATCATCGTCCAACGGTGCGGAGTGGGCTCAGGCGTCGTGGGACAGCGAAGCGCTGAGCTCGTGGAGGGCGTCGACCTCTTCTGCCGCCGAGCTGCTCGGGTCCTCCCACCCGACGGCAGCAACGGGTGCCCCGGTCACCTCGGCCCGGTGCCGTAGTCGTAGTGGTCGACGTAGTCGGACCGCATGAGCTGGGCCTCGGCCATGGTCTGGCCGGTGGTCACGTCCAGGAGGACAGCGCTGGAGGTGTCGGTGTCGCCGGGCAGCAGCAGTGCGCCGTCGGTGGCTTCGGTGACCTCGCCGTCGGGGGAGCCCAGTGCCGCCTCCATGGTGCCGGTGGCGTTGACCGGGCTGAGCAGCAGGAGCGATGTGACCGGCTGGCCGGTGGCTGTGCCGTCGCTGACGGTGGCGCGCAGCAACTGGGCCTGGTCCAGGAGCGGGTGGTCCCTGTCGTAGGTCTCCCAGCCGGCGAGGTAGATGCCGTAGGACCCGTCGCCGGGACCGCTGAAGGCGATGCCGTAGGCGATGGACGCCCCGCTGGGTGCGGTGATGCCGACGACCACCGCGGTGCTGGTGTAGCCGGCCGGCCCGGGGATGGCCCCGGCCCAGAGCAAGGTGGGCTGCAGCTCTCCCAGCGGCACCTGCAGGGGGCTGGCGATGTCGGCCAGGGCGCCGCTGACGAGGGCCGGGTCGACGGTGCCGGCCAGACCGCGGGGGTCGGCGACCTGGGCTGTCTCGTCGGGGGAGACGGGGTCGGCCGTGCCGAACACGCGCAGGTCACCGTCGACGTCGGGTCGCGATCGGTAGACGACGACGCTGTCCCGGGTGACCCGGACGCTCACCGCGGTGATCTCGCCCGGGCTCGTGGTCATGGCTGCCATCCCGTCCCCGAGCTGCTCGCCCGGGGTGTAGGTGCGGGTGATGGAGCCGCCTGCTGTGAGCACGGCCCGGTCGGAGAAGTCGACGCGGTCCCCGGGTGCAGCGACGACCAGGACGACGGGTGTCGTGACGGTGGTGTCGGTGAAGGCCAGCGGGTCGGTCCCCGTGACGAACTTCGGCTGGCCGGCGAGACCGAACGTGGCGGCGTCGCCGCCCACGGGTGCGGTGAACCAGGAGGCCCAGAGGCCGCCGTCGACCTCGCCGGTGACCAGCGCGTAGCGGGTGCCGGCGACGTCGCCCAGGAACACGACGTGGCGGGCGCCGGCTGGTGGGTCGACCTCGACCCCCGTCGAGTCATCCGGTGCGGCGGCCGGCCAGGACAGGTCGGCCACCGCAGCCACCAGCGCGGTGTCCTGGGCGAGGGATCCCCGGGTGGGGCCGTCGTGGAGCTGGACGGCGTCGGGTCCGGCGACGCTGCTGCGGTCGGTGCCGTCGACCAACGCCACCGTGGTCGGGACGGCGACCGCGATGAGCGCGGCGGCCAGGACGGTCGCGACCACCCCGGTGCGGCGACGGCGACGGCTGCGACCGACGTCCTCGATGCGGTCCATCAGGTCGATCGGCGGGGGACCGGCGAGTTCGGCGTCGGCGTGCAGGGCGCGCTGCAGGTCCGAGGTGTTCATGGCTGTGTCTTCCCGGAGGCGAAGGAGTGGGTGGGTTCGTCGAGTTCGACGCGCAGGCGAGCGAGCCCGCGCGATGCCTGGCTCTTCACCGAGCCCAGGGAGCTGCCCATGGCGGCCGCGGTGTCGGCTTCGCTGAGTCCTTCGTAGAAGCGCAGGACGATCACGGTGCGCATGCGGGGCGGCAGGCCGGCCAGTGCAGCCAGTGCCGCACCGGACCGGGCCGGTGGGTGAGGTCCGGGGTCGGGCGCGCGGTCGGGCAGGTCCTCGAGCAACACCTCGGGGACGGTGCGGCGGCGTCGCCAGGAGATGTGGGTGTTGACCATCGCCCGCCGCACGTAGGCGTAGGCGGCGTCGGGCTCCCGGATCTTGTGCCAGTGCCTCGAGGTCTTCTCCAGCGAGGTCTGCAGGAGGTCCTCGGCCAGGCCACGGTCCCCGGTGAGTAGGAACGCAACCCGCATGAGGTTCGGTGACCGCTCACGGACGAACGCCGTGAAGTCATCGCGATCGTCGGCGCGCATCCCACCCCATCCAGTCGCAGCGCTGATGCGCTCCCACCCATCAAGACGCGCTCCCGACCGCACAGGTTGAGCGACGGTGGAGAAAGTCTCGACAGCCCGGTCCGGCGACCACCGCGACCGCCCCGCCGCCCTGACTGAGATCCTCGACCCGTGGCGGATCGCGATCGGGGTGGACGACCGTGAGCGCGGGTGGGCCGGCCCTGTTCGACGACGACCTGGCCTGCGACGTGCGGGACGTCTACCGCCGGATGCTCGAGGACCGGGTCCCCGACGACGAGGCCACCGCGCGCTGCACCACCGAGTGGGCGGGACTCCCGCCGGAGGAGGAACCGGTCTTCTGGCTGGCGTTGGCCGCCACCCAGTCCAGCTGCGGCCGGCTAGCGGTCGAGGTGCGGTCGCGGGCCCTGGAGGTCATCGACTCCGGGGTCGACGTGGACCGCTGGCGCGGGTCCGGCCCAGCGGCAGTGGCCGCTCGTGCAGCCGCGCTGGCTTCCCTGCGGGAGCAGCTGACCGGGCCGCAGCCGGGGCGGAAAGCGATCCGCCGGCCCTGGCGCGACGTGACCGACCTCGAGGCCGGGGCAGCACTCGCCTGGACGGCCGGCAACGGGCTGGTCGCCGTGCTCCGGGTCGTGCAGCTGCTCGAGGACCCGTTCGCGCGCACCGTGTCACCGGTGCTGGAACGGCTGGCCTGGGTGGGCCGCGAGGTCCCGCCGCCCGACGTCGTGGCCGGTCTGCCGGCGGCGTCGGGCTGGCACGGCTGGGAGCCCGACGATCCCGCCGCCCTCGGTCGTCGACCCGCGGCCTGCATCCCGTTCCGGCTCAGGAAGCGGGACCCCGGCTGGGCCGAGGTGGGGATGGTCAGGTGCGGCCACGTCCCCCCGCGGCCCGGTGACGACGGCCGCTGGGATCTCTGGATCGCCCACATCATGTGGGACGGCCTGGTGGAGCACCTCGAGCAGCGGCTGACGACCTTCCCCGCTGAGCACCCCTGACGAGCGCGGCCGCGCGGTGGAACTCATCAGTGGTGGTGTGCGAGGTCTTCCACGGCACGACCGGACCGAGGACCGCCGGCCACCCACCGGCCCGGGCGCGCTGGAGCGGGCGCCCGGTCGATGACCACTGAGGTCATGCCGTCGCCGCACCGATCTGGCTAGCGTTGGCACCGTGACGGAGCTGGGGGAGCGGGCGGACGTCGGCGCACTGCTGCGGCAGTGGCGGCAGCGACGACGGCTCAGCCAGCTCGAGCTGTCCAACGAGGCGGAGGTGTCGACCCGGCACCTGAGCTTCCTCGAGACGGGACGGTCCCGGCCCAGCCGCCAGATGGTGCTGCACCTGGCCGACCGGCTCGAGGTGCCGCTCCGCGCCCGCAACGAGCTGCTGCTCGCCGCCGGGTACGCCCCCGCCTACGGCGAGCGGCCGTTGCAGGACACACGGATGACGCCGGTGCGGGACGCCGTGCAGCTGGTCCTGGACGGCTACCGCCCGCACCCTGCGCTGGCCGTCGACCGTCGCTGGGAGCTCGTCGCCGGGAACGCGGCCGTCGCCCTGCTCACGGCGGGGGCGGCCCCGGAGCTGCTGGAGCCGCCGGTCAACGTGCTGCGCCTGAGCCTCCACCCCGAGGGCGTCGCACCCCGCATCCGCAACCTCGCGCAGTGGCGCGGCCACGTCCTGCACCGCCTGGCCCGCGAGGCGCGGCTGACCGCCGACCCCCATCTCGTGGCCCTGCACGCCGAGCTGACCGCGCTGCCCGGCGGGGTGGAGCCTGCTCCGCCCGGCGCGGTCGCGGTGCCGCTGAAGATCCGGCACGGGGACGGTCTGCTCACCTTCCTCAGCACCGTCACCGTGTTCGGCACCGCCGTCGACATCACGGCCGCGGAGCTCAGCATCGAGGCGTTCCTGCCCGCCGATGCCGCGACCGCGGCGGCGGTGCGGGCTCTCGACGACGCCCGCTGAGCTCACCAGGCGCCGTTACCCCGCGCGTCATCGCCGTGCAGCGCCGGGAGCGCGACGCTGGTCGGGCGCTCGGCGGGACCGCCCGCCGACCGAACCCGAGGAGAACGCCGTGGACCCCACGCACGTCGCCGACCAGTACCTGCAGGTCTGGAACACCACCGACCCCGAAGCCCGGGCCACCGTCGCCACGGCGGTCTTCGCCGACGACGTGTCCTACGTCGACCCGCTCATGGCGGTCACCGGCCGCGAGGCCCTCGTCGAGGCCATCGGCGCGGTGCACGGCCAGTTCCCGGGCTTCACGTTCCGCCCGGCCGGGCCGGCCGACGGGCACCACGACCAGGTCCGGTTCGGTTGGGAGCTCGGACCGGAGGGCACTGCGGAGGCTCCGGTCGCCGGCTTCGACGTCGCCGTGCTGGACGCGTCCGGGCGCATCGTGGCCGTGCACGGCTTCCTCGACAGGGTGCCGGTCTGACCGGCCGACGAGCGGCGCCGTCGGTGGCGGCGCTGCTCGTCGGGCGTCAGGGCTCCGTCCCCGGCTGGCGGAGCGGGGCGGGACACGTCGACTAGGCGGCCGCGGTGGCCCAGCGGTCCCGTCCGGCGCGCTTGGCGGTGTAGAGGGCGGCGTCGGCGGCGGCGTACAGCTCGCGCAGGCCCACCGCGTGGCGCGGCACCTGGGCGACGCCGACGCTGATGGTGATCGGCAGGACGGTGCCGTCGGCCAGCGGCAGCGGGGCTGCCCGTACGGCGTTCACCAGGTCGTCGGCCCGGGTGGCGGCGACGTCGGCGGAGCAGCCGGGGAGCAGGACGGCGAGCTCGTCGCCGCCCATCCGGCTCACCACGGCGTCGTCCTCGCGGACGGACCGGGCCAGCACCGCGGCCAGGTGCCGCAGGGCGTCGTCGCCGACGGGGTGGCCGTGGCCGTCGTTGATCGCCTTGAACTCGTCGACGTCGACCAGGATCAGCGCGGTGCCCTGGGCGGAGGCGGCAGAGCTCAACGCGGTGGCGAGGGCGTCGTCCAGCACCCGGCGGGTGACCAGGCCGGTGAGGGTGTCGACCGCGGCGAGCCGGGCGAGCTCGGCCTTGTCGGCGGCCTGGGCGTCCTCCAGCCGGACGAGGACGGCGGCCACAACGGCCAGGGTCGTGCCGACGAAGACCACGTCGGTCAGCGCGGCGCCGGTGGGCATCAGGTGCAGCGTCAGCACGAGGTCCCCGACGACGGCGGTGGCGACGGCGACGCCGGCGCCGCCGGCGCGCAGCTGGGTGGCCGCTGCGACCACGGGGAGGGCCAGGAAGACCTGGACCGAGGCGGACACGTCGCCGGTGTGCCAGGCCTGGACGCACACGAGCACCGCGCCCAGTGCGGGGGCCGCGGTCAGCAGCCCCAGCCGGTCGCTGCGGTGGGGATCGATGCGCAGGCAGCACGCCGCCAGCGCTGCGGCCAGCAGGGCGACCGCCCAGCTCGCCCACCGCTGGTCCACGGTGGGGGTGGCGGGGTCGAACCAGGCGAACCCGGCCAGGACGGAGGCGCCGACGCCGAGGACGCCGGCGGCGGTGCGGGCTGCGCGACGGGGATGGCGGGCGCGCAGGCTGGGGTGGACGAGCACCCCCACGGTGTCGGCAGGCAGGGCACCGCACTGACGCCCAGGCAGCCCGGCTCACCCCGTGGGGTGTGTCCGGTCGGACGTCGGGTCGTGGCGTCCTCCGCCGTCCGCAGTCTCGGGCGCCGGGGGTCGGCGGCCACCTCACCCGGTGTCGGCCGGACGACCGCACGGGGAACCCGACTTCTCGGAAGGCAGATGCGGTCGGGGCGTCCAGGGTGGTGGCGCGCCGTCCGTGCACATCGGTGAGGTGAGAGCGACGTGCTCGACGTGTTCGGTGCTGCGATGGCGGCGTCCGCAGAGGGGTCGCCGGCTACGGAGCTCGTGCCGCAGCGGTTGGCTGCGGCCTGCGCCGAGGCGGCCGGTCGGGCGGAGCGGCTGCAGTACACCGCGGGGGAGGGACCGTGCCCGACGGCGTACGCCGAGCAGCGACCCGTCCTCGCGGACGAGGCGGACCTCGCCGCCTGCTGGCCGCCGGCGTCGTCGCCACCTACGGCGCCCTCACCCTCACCGACTCCCGCGCCACCGACGACCACTGACCCCACCCGGGGCGGTCCCTGGTCGCACCGGCTGTAACGCTGGGGGCCCTGCCGGCCATGTAGATGTGTGACCGCCATGAGGGAGCCCGTGCCGCGGCCGTCGAGTGACCGACCCGACCGGGCTGCCTTCGAGGCGCTGTACCGGTCGACGGGCTCGGCGGTGCTGGGCTATGCCCTGCGCCGGGCCGCGTCGCCCGACGACGCGCACGACGCGGTCGCCGAGACCTACACGGTGGCCTGGCGGCGCCGGGCCGACACCCCGGTGGACCCCGACGAGGTGCGGCCCTGGTTGTTCGGCATCGCCCGACGCTGCCTGGCCGACATCGACCGCAGCGCCGCCCGGGCCACCCGGCTGGGGGCCAAGCTCGCCGACGCGTTCGTCGTCGGGACCATCCCCGACCCGGCCGTCGGGGAGGACTACGCGCCGGTGCGGGCGGCGATGGCCGGTCTGCCGGACGCCGACCGGGAACTGGTGTCGCTCGTCGCCTGGGAAGGACTCACCCCCTCCCAGGCAGCGGTCGCGCTGGGCCTGAGCCCGGCGGCCACCCGCGTCCGGCTGCACCGGGCCCGCGCCCGCCTCAAGCAGGCGCTGTCCATCACCGTCGTCCACCCCGCAACCGACCTCGAGGAGGCCGACCATGACCGGTGACAGCGACCGCGAGCTCGACGCCCGCCTGGCGGCTGCGGCCGGCTTCCGCGACGAGGACCTGCCCGCCCTCCCGGACGTCCTGCTGCGCGAGATCCAGGCGGGGACGACCACCGGGGACGACGCCGGGCGGACGGCGTCCGAACCCGCGTCGGTGCTGGCAGCGAGGCAACTGGTCGCCGACGCGCACGAGGCCCGGCTCCACCCGGTGCGGCGGTCGGGCGCCCGGCGGCTGCTCCGTCGCGGTGTCCCGTTGCTGGCCACCGCGGCCGTCGGCGTCGTCGCGCTGGTCGTCGCCACCAGTGGGCGGGGTCCGACCGGGCCCGGCGGCACGGCGGCCCCCACCCCGACCGACCCCGCCGTCACCACACCGGCAGCTCCGACGGGGCCCCCGGCCGACCTCGGTCCGCTGGAGGCCCCGCCCGGGGGGTTGGCGTTGGCCACGACCGGTGAGGTGTCCTTCCCGTACTCGCTCGACCCGGAGCCGGCCGGTCTCACCCGGGTTCTGAGCATGTCCGGGGGACTGACCCTGTTCGGCTACCCAGAGCCCGTCGTGTGGGTCGCCACCTACCAGGCAGCCGACGACCCGGGGTTCATCTACCGGGTCAGCCCCGGCGACCCGCGGATCCTGCCGCCCGGGGCGCAGGAGGGCACCGGTGCGCAGACCACCGAGTCGCAGGTGGCGGTCGGCGGGGTGCAGGGCGATCTGCTCTCCGGTGACTACGACAGCCCGCTGTGCGGCTACGCACCGTCCACGCCCGGGCAGTCCCGGACCCCCGACGAACTCTGCGCGGAGTCCTTCGCCCAGCTCACCTGGCAGCGACCCGACGGCATGTGGGTCCAGGTCTACGGGGAGGACGACTGGGCGACCGCCGAGGCGGTGGTGTCGGTGGGGGAGTCCATCGTGGACCGACCCCAGCCGGTGCCGCTGCAGGTGCGTCTGGCGCCGGCGGGGTGGTCGGTGTCCAGCTACGAGGACAACACGTCCCTGACGCTCATCAGCGACACCGCACCCTCGTTCGAGAACCGCATCGGCGCCAGCATCCTGGAGCGGTGGCGCGGCAGCACGGAGCCCGACCTCCGCGGCTACAGCGAGGGGGAGCCGATCGAGCAGGTCGTCGTCGACGGGCGGCCGGGCGAGCTCGTCTCCGTGCCGGACGGGTCGTCGGCCGACCCCGACGGACCACGGATGTGGATCCTCGAGGCCGAGTTGCCCGGTGGGCTCGTCCTGTTCTTCCAGGCCCCGGGCGTCCTCACCCATGACCAGGTCCTCCAGATCGCCGCGCAGGTGACCTACACCCCGTGACCACTCGGCGGGGCCGGCCAGGGCTGGATCTTCGGCCGCCCCGCACCGCCGGCCGACCTGGGTGCAGCCGACACCGGGGCGCGCCCGCTGGCTGCGGCGACCTGACCCCGCCGAGGCGCTAGCGCTGCCGGAGTCGCCGGTGCAGGTCGGCCACCCGCGCGGAGATGTCGTCGCGCACCAGCCGCATGCGGTCCAGGCCCTCGATGCCGCGGGCGGACGGCTCGTCGGTCACCCAGGTCTCGAACGCGGTGCCGGGTGCGCCGGCGACCAGGTCGGCCGGGATGCGGGCCTCGGTGCCCAGCGTGACCACGACGTCGGCGGCGGCCAGCAACTGCGCCGTGACCGGCTGGGGCCGACCGCCGCTGATGTCGACGCCGACCTCGGCGAGGGACGCCACGGATTCCGCGTTGAGCCTGCTCCCGGGATCGGTGCCGGCGGACTCCACCGCCCAGTCCGGGGCGGTGGCATGCAGCAGGCCCGCGGCCATCTGCGACTTCCCGCCGTTGCGTGCGCAGACGAAGAGGACGGCGGTCATCGGGTCGACGCCGTGGTCGCGGTCCGTGCGGCGGGCGCGGTCGGGTCACCCGGGAAGAACCGCCGTGCCGCCCACAGCGACACGTGGACCAGCGCGACGAGCACCGGGACCTCGATCAGCGGGCCGACGACCCCGGCCAGGGCCTGCCCGGAGGTGACGCCGAAGGTGCCGATCGCCACGGCGATGGCCAGCTCGAAGTTGTTGCCCGCGGCCGTGAACGCTAGCGTGGCGGTCTTCGCGTAGCCCATCCGCAGGCGCATGCCGAGCAGGAACGACCCGCCGAACATCAGCGCGAAGTAGGCCAGCAGCGGCAGGGCGATCCGGGCGACGTCCCAGGGGTTGCTCGTGATCGCGTCGCCCTGCAGGGCGAAGAGCACGACGATCGTGAACAGCAGCCCGTACAGGGCGACCGGGCCGATCCTGGGCAGGAAGCGGGCCTCGTACCAGTCGCGGCCCTTCGCCCGCTCGCCGACGGTGCGGGTGAGGTAGCCGGCGACGAGCGGGATGCCGAGGAACACCAGAACGGAGACGACGATGGTCCAGACGCTGACGTCCGCCGAGGTGGTCGGCAGACCCAGCCACCCGGGGAGCACCTGCAGGTAGAACCACCCCAGGGCGGCGAACGCGACGACCTGGAAGACCGAGTTGATCGCCACCAGGACGGCGGCGGCCTCGCGGTCCCCGCAGGACAGGTCGTTCCAGATGAGCACCATGGCGATGCAGCGGGCCAGCCCGACGATGACCAGGCCGGTGCGGTACTCGGGCTGGTCGGGCAGCAGCGCCCACGCCAGGGCGAACATCAGCGCCGGGCCCACCAGCCAGTTCAGGGCCAGCGACGCGAGCAGGAGCCTGCGGTCGCCGGTGACCCGGTCGAGCTCGGTGTACCGGACCTTCGCCAGCACCGGGTACATCATGAGCAGCAGCCCCACGGCGATGGGCAGGCTGACGTCCCCGACGCGGACGGCGTCCAGGGCGTCGTCCACCCCTGGGACCGCGCGGCCGAGCAGCAGCCCGGCGGCCATCGCGGCGATGATCCACACCGGCAGGAACCGGTCCAGCCGGGACAGCTGCGCCAGGACAGGTCCGTCGGTGGTGGTCCCGGTCGGGGGTGCGGCCTCGTGCAGGGGGGCGCTCATCGGGGGTGCGGGTGCCTCTCGGGTGTCGGGGTCAGGGCTTGGCGGCGCGCACGACGGCGCCGTGCAGGCCGGGGGCGATTTCGTGGGTGAAGTCCACGGATGCGTCGACGAAGCCGGCCGCGGCCAGGCCGTCCAGGTACTCGGTGCGGGACAGAGCGCCGGCGACGCACCCGATGTAGGAGCCGCGCTCGGCACGCTGGGCGGGGGACACGTCGTCCTCGGCGACGACGTCGGAGATCCCGACCCGACCGCCGGGCGCCAGGACCCGGAAGGCCTCGGCGAGGACGGCGGGCTTGTCGGTGGACAGGTTGACCACGCAGTTGGAGATGACCACGTCGACCGAGGCGTCGGGCAGCGGTAGGTTCTCGATGGTGCCCTGGCGGAACTCCACGTTGGTGGCTCCGGCACGGTCGGCGTTGGTGCGGGCCAGTTCCAGCATCTCGGTGGTCATGTCCACGCCGTAGGCGAAGCCGGTGGGGCCGACGCGCTGCGCGGACAGCAGCACGTCGATGCCGCCGCCGGAGCCCAGGTCCAGGACCCGCTCACCGGGGCGGAGGTCGGCCACGGCCAGCGGGTTGCCGCAGCCCAGGGAGGCGAGCACCGCCTCGGTCGGCAGGCCCTCGGTGGTCGCGGTGTCGTAGAGCGCGGCGCCGAACCGGTCGTCGACCTCGACGGCCTCGGTCGCCGGGGCGCAGCAGCCGGCGTCGCCGCCCCCGCTGACCGACCTGGCCGCGGCCGCGTACCGGGACCGGACCTCGTCCCGCAGGGCGTCGTTCGTCGTGTGCACAGCGCGCTCCAGGCATTGACGGATGTCGATGTCGGGAGACTGGCACCCTCGGGAGGGCTCGTCAACATCGACACCCGTCGATGGCTGCGGCATGCTGTCCCGCATGGCCACGACCGTCCTGCAGTCGGCCGATGCCCCGGCCGATGCCCCGGTCGGGGCGACGGGCGCGGCGTGCTGCGCCCCTCCCGTCACCGCACCGCTCGGCGTCGAGGACGCCACCGCGCTGGCCCGGTCGATGAAGGCCCTGGCGGACCCCACGCGGCTGCGACTGCTGTCCCTGGTCGCCGCGCACGAGGGCGGGGAGGCGTGCGTCTGCGACCTCACCGACCCGGTCGGGCTGTCCCAGCCGACCGTGTCCCACCACCTCAAGGTGCTCGTCGACGCCGGGCTGCTGACCCGCGACAAGCGGGGTGTCTGGGCCTACTACGCCCTGGTCCCCGGCGCCCTCGACGCGCTCGCGGGTCGGCTCGCCACCCGGCTGGGCGGCTGAGGCCGGGTCGACGCGCACTCCGGCGTGCCGCCCGGCCGCTCCTGCGCGGCGCCCGCGCTGGTGTCACCCGAGGACGACCTTCCCTGTCCGGGAGACGCACGAGATGCTGGGTCGATGCGACCCGAGGTCCTCGACTCCGTCCGCAGGCTGTACCCGGGCGCATGCTCGACGGCCTACCTGGACTCGGCTGCCGTCGGCCTGGTCTCGACCCGGGTCCGGGCGGCCGTGGTCGACCTCCTCACCGGCCACCAGGACGGCGGCATCGCTGCGGCGCCCGCGTGGCGCGACCACCAGGAGGTCGTCCGGGCGGCGGTGGCCGACCTCGTCGGTGGCCGTCCCGACGGCATCTCCTTCACCCAGAACACGACGACCGGGTTGGCCCTGGTCGCCAACGGTCTGCCGTGGGGGCCGGGGGACAACGTCGTGCTGCCGGCCCAGGAGTTCCCCAGCAACTCCTACCTCTGGCGTGGGCTGCGGGCTCTCGGGGTCGAGGTGCGGGAGGCCCCGGTGCGCGGGGGCGCGGCCGACCTGGACGCCCTGGCCGGACTCGTCGACGACCGCACGCGGGTGGTGACGATCAGCGCGGTGCAGTACTCCTCCGGGCACCGGCACGACCTGGCGAGGCTCAGCCAGATCGCCCGCGGCCGGGACGCGTTGCTCGTGGTGGACGGCACCCAGGCGGTCGGGGCCCTGGCCGTCGACGTCGAGGGGATCGACGTGCTCGCGGTCAGCGCCCACAAGTGGCTGCTGGGGCCCTTCGGGATCGGCTTCGTCCACCTGTCGGAGCGGGCCCGCGACCGGCTGCGGCCCACCACCGTCGGCTGGTTGGCGGTGGCCGACCCCTTCGCCTTCACGGTGGAACCCGAGCTGGCCACCGACGGCCGGCGCTTCGAGTCGGGCACCGAGAACGCCGCCGGGATCGCCGGCCTGGGCGCCACAGTGGGGCTGCTGCACGAGCTCGGCCGCGACGTCGTCCAGGAGACCGTGCTGGCCAACGCCGCCCGGCTCGTGGCGCTGCTGGCGACGGCCGGCCTGGAGGTGCACCGGGCCGCCGACCCCGCCACCCACTCCGGGATCGTGGTCGCCGGCCGCCCCGGCACCGACCCGGCGGTACTGCACCGGGCGCTGCTGGACGGCGGGGTCCGCTGCTCGCTGCGCGGGGCGGGCATCCGCTTCGCCCCCCACTACTTCACCAGCGACGCCGACCTCGAGCTCGCCGCCGACGTCGCCGGACGGGCGCCGGCTCAGTAGCTCTGGGCCGCCAGCCTCGCCTGGGCGCCGGGGATGCCCATCTGCAGCAGCTCGAGGTCCGCGGGCGTCAGCTCGCTCCCGGTCTCCTGCCTGAGCAGGGCCAGCGACATGTCGGCCACGAACGCGGCGCGGTCGCGGCGGCGCAGGTACCAGGCGTCCAGGGCGTCGGGCAGCGAGGTGTGCTCATCCAGCGAGGCGGCGAGGACCACCGCGTCCTCCACGGCCATCGCCGCCCCCTGGGCCAGGTGCGGAGGGCTGGTGTGCGCGGCGTCGCCGGCGATCGCGACGCGGCCGCGGAACCACGGCTCGCGGACCATCAGCGACTCCAGCGGCGCGTAGCTGACGTACTGCTCGTCGGTGATGCCGTCGCGGAGCTGCCCGATCAGCCCGGAGAACGACGTCATCCGCTCCCGGACCAGCCGCGCGAAGTCCGCGCGCTCGTACCGCGGGTTGCCCGGCTCCGGGCTGACCAGCGCGATGTACATCTCGGTCCGGCTGGTCGGGGTCAGCACGGCCTTCACGTCGCCGCTCAACGCCATGACGATGTGCGTGACGTCGGCCGGGCGCGGCATGACGACCCGCCACACCGCGAACCCGGTCGGCACCGGGACGTACCGGTCGCCGAAGAGGTGCTCGCGGATCCTCGACCGGACCCCGTCGAAGCCGACCACCAGGTCGTACCGACGGCGGTCGGCACCGCCGTCCCGCCGGGGCGCCGTCCGCTTCCCGGTCCAGGTGGCCAGCTCCACCTCCACGCCGGCGTCGTCCTCGGTCAGCTCCCAGACCGTGGCGCCGGTGCGGATCCGGGCGCCGGCCCGCTCCGCGGCCTCGCGCAGGATGCCGTTGTAGAGCGGACGGCTGATCGCGTTGTTGGACGGCGTGCCGTACAGCCCTGCGGGCGGCGGGATAGCGGCCACCTGTTCGCTGGCCGGGCTCCAGAGCAGCAGCTCCTCGAAGGGGAAGCCGGCGTCGATGCAGGCCTGGCGCACACCGATCTCGTCCAGGGCGGCCAGCACGTTGCTCGGTTGGTTCAGACCCACGCCGAGGACGGCGTCGGACCCGACCGCCTCCACGACGTCGACCTGGACGCCGCGCTGGGCCAGCGCTGCGGCCAGGGTCAGCCCCCCGACCCCGCCGCCCTGGATCAGCACCGAGTCGACCGCGGGCATCAGCGGGTCCCGTCGGGGACTGCGGTGCCGTGCTCGGGACCGACCACGAGGCCTCCTCGGGGAACCGGACCGGCCGTGGCGCCGGCCGGTGCTGTGGCCGCCAGGCTAGGGAGTCGCGATGTGGTCCGGAACACACGATCGGCCATGACCGGTATCCGTGCCGTCGATGGGCGTCGTCGTCGGGCAGCACCGCCCGCCCCGGGGGACCGCAGAGCGGCTAGAGGTGACCAGCGTGGGTGGTGAGCATCGTGCCGAGGCGGGCGATGAGGCTCTCGAGGGACTCCTCGAACTCGGTCACCGTCTCGTCCAGGGACAGCAGGTCCTGCAGGTCCACGAGCACCGGGAACTCGGTGCCCACGTCGGCCTGGTCGCCGTCGGGTGCGCCGTCGGGGTCGTCGACGGCGTTGATGGCCACTCCGCGCTGGGCGACCTCCAGCAGCAGGTGGCCGAGCAGGAAGCTGGTGTAGGCCCGGTAGGCGACGACCGCCTGCTCCCGCGTGAACCCGTGGGTCAGCAACGCCTCCAGGAAGGAGGCCACCCATTTCAGGCTGCGCAGCGGCGGGCGGACCCAGGGCGCGTCCGGCGGCCGGGTGACCACCAGTGGGAAGAGCGCGGGATGGGCCAGGGCGATCCGCCGCACCCCGTGCGCCAACCGGTTGAGGTAGTCCTGCCACCCGTGCCGCGGCTCGAGGTAGACGTCCTCGTCGGCGTAGAGCTCGTCGACGACGTGCTCGACGACGGCGTCCAGGAGGTCCTCGCGGCTGGGGATGTGCCGGTAGAAGGCCATCGCCTCCACGCCCAGCCGCTGCCCCAGGCGGCGCATGGTCAGCGCGGGGAGGCCGTGGGTGTCGATGAAGTCGATCGCGGCGGTGACGATCCGCTCCCGGGTCAGCGGCTCCCGCGCGTCCAGCGACTGCACGCCCGGTGACCGCTCGGCGGGCCGTCGTCCGCGGTTCTCCGGTAGGTCGGGGTCGTCGGGGTGGTCGGGGGGCGTGATGCCCCCGCTGACCGTGGCCCCCACGTCGCGGGCCCCCACGGCGGCGTCCACGACCGGCACGTCGGTGGCCGGTTCGGCCCCGGCGCCCTCGGTCGTGCCGTCCTCGTGCCCTGCGCCCATGCCCTGGTGCTCCCTGACCTCGTCTGCTGGTCCGGGCACCACTCTCCCAGCAGCGGCTGTGCCGACCGGCCGAGACCGTGCCGGGTCACCCCGTCGAGGTACCGGTGGTCTGCGGGGGGAGGTCGGTGGTGTCGACGGAGACGTCCTCGTGGGCCAGCTCGACCTGGATCTGCTGCTCGGCGCTCACCCAGGAGGTGACCAGGCGGACGCGCTCGGTCGGGACCGGCCGGGTGCCGACCACGGGTTCGTCGGCGGTGAGGACCAGCCAGTCGCCGACGGCGCCGTCGAGCAGCTGCTCGGTCGGCACGGGGACGGCATCGATCGGGTCGACGTCGACGTACTCGAGACGGACGTGCTGCCGGGTGAGGGTGACGGGGACCATCACCTCCTCGGTGGTGGTCTCCACGCGCAGCACCGCCCGGCGCACCGGCACCGCCTCGGTGGTGACGACCAGCCGTTCCTCGGAGCGGGTCAGCTCGACGGGGTCGGCAGGGTCCAGGCGGTGCGGGTCCGGGGATGCGCTGGTCATGTCTGCTCCGGTCCGGGAGTGGGGGGAGGTGCCGGTGGGGTGCGCCGCGGTCGTCGCCGGCGCACCCCACCGGGTGGATCAGTTGGTGTAGCGCTGGGCCTCGTCGCGGACGGCGTCCACGGGCGACCCGGTGTTCTGGGCCTCGCGCTTCGCGGCCGGGGCCTCGGCCTCGACCTTGGCCAGCGCGGTCTCCCAGCGCTGGCGCATCGGGGCGATGCCGCCACCACCGATGGCGACCACGGCGATGCCGACGACTGCGGCCAGGGACGCGTACAGGACGGCGTTGACGACGTTCTGGGCGATCTGCAGCTGGTCCAGCGCGGCGATGACGCCCAGGGCCAGGATGACCGTGGAGGCGACGTTGGCGAGCACCTTGCCGTAGGACAGGCCACCCAGGGCGGACTGCACGAGCAGCTTGACGCCGGCGGCGACCGCGGAGGCGATCACCAGGATCAGGATGGCGACGAAGACCTTGGGCAGGTAGCCGATGATCGCCGACAGGTAGTCGCTGATCGGGTTCTGGCCGAAGACGCCGAAGGCCGTGGAGAGCACGAAGAGCATGACGGCGTAGAACACGATCTTGGCGAGGATGTCGGAGGCGTCGTACTGGGACCTCGCCAGGGCCTTCTTGATGCCGCCGCGCTCGACGGCGTTGTCGAAGCCGACCTTCTCGAGCACCTTGCCGATGACCTTCTGCAGGGCCTTGGCGATGAAGTAGCCGATCACGAGGATCAGCAGGAAGCCGACGAGCTTGGGGACGAACTGGATGACGGTGTCCAGGAGATCCCTGAACGACTGACCGATGGAAGACATGGCTCTCCTGAGCGTGGGGTGGGGTGTGCGGGCCGGTAGCTCGACCGCGCGCTCGGGAGCACGGGGTGATCATCTGTCCGGGGTGGTGCGACCTGGGGCCGGCCGGGAGGCCGGCCCCAGGTGGTCATGCGGGTGCCGCGGCTGCGCGGCGGCACCCGTGGCGCCGGGAGGTCAGCGAGCGTCGCGGCCGGTCTGGCGGACGTCGCCCTCGACCTGCTCGATCTCCTCGTGCGCGACCTGCTCGTTCACCGTCTGCTGGTCGGTCACGGTCTCGGTGCTCAGGCGCACCCGCTCGACCGGCACGGTCTCCTTCTCCACCACCGGGCGCTCGGCGTGCAGCGTCACCTCGTGCTCCTCCTCCGACAGCGCCGGGCCGTCGAGGGCGTCGCCGCGGTTGGCGTCGGTGATCGGCTCGCGCTCGACCCGGACCTCCTCGTGGGAGACCGGCACGGTGCGGGTCACGTTCTCGGTCACCACGTGCTTGCGCAGCCGCGCCCGGCCGGTCTCCACGGCCTCGGTGCCCACGGTCAGGCGCTCCTCCGACCGGGTCATGGCGTCGTCGGTGGTGGGGCCGGAGGTGTCGTGGCCGACGGTGCCGACGGCGTCGCGACGGTCCTCGCGCTGGTCCTCGCGCTGGTCGGTGCGGGGGGCGGTGATGCCGGCGGTGCCGGTCGTGGTGGTCTCGGTGCCGCGGTCGACCGCGGTGCCCTCGCCGATGCCGTAGTAGCGGTAGAGCTCGGTCTCCTCGGCGGGGGACAGGTGGCCCTCGGCCTCGATGGTGGGGGCGTCCTTGACCTTGGCCTTGTCGTAGGGGAAGCGCAGGGACTCCCCGTCCAGCTGGGCGTCGGCCAGCGGGATGAAGGTCTCCTTGGTGCCGAACATGCCGGTCTTCACGGTGGCCCACTCCGGGCGCCCGGACTGGTCGTCCAGGTAGACCTCGGAGACGGAGCCGATCTTGTCGCCGTCGTTGTCGATCGCGGTGCTGCCGATGACGGTGTTGATGTCCTGCTCGGTGATCACGTGTGCTCCTGAACATGGGTACGCCACAGGCACCGGTCACGAGGCCGGTGTGCGCGAGCGGGTGGGGGGTTTCCGCAACCACCGGATGACGGTGGCGGGCTGGTGACTGAACCCGGGGCGGACAAGTGGACGGTGCCCGACGCTTTAGGTCGTAAACAGTTCTCACCAAGATTGTTTACGGTGTATCCGCCGCACCGGGCACGGTGACGACGTGGTGGGGGATGCTGGGCGGGTGACCGTCACCTCGCTGCTGGAGCTGTCGCTGTCCGCCGCCGCCGTGGCCGACGCCGACGGGACCCACCGTCTGATCTCCTCGACGCTGGAGGCCACCCGCGCCTTCCCCGGCTGCCTCGGCGTCGAGGTGCTGGTCGACGTCGACGAGCCGGCGCACGTGGTGGTGGTCGAGCGCTGGGAGTCCCTCGAGCACGACGACGCCTACCGGGCCTGGCGCCGGACGCCCGAGGGCGCCTCGCAGCTCGGGCAGCTGCTGGACGGACCCCCGCGGCTCACCCGGTCCACCCCGGTGGAGGGCGTCTGAGCCCGCTGGGCCGATGACCTCGTTGCTCGGCGGTCCGGCGTACCCGGCCGGCTGCACGGTCCAGTTCGTCGCCGCGCCCCGGGACGTCGTCCTCGAGGACCTGCTGCGGTGGCGGAGCGGCCTCGGGCAGCGGACCCGGGTCGTCGACGGGCCCGAGGGCGAGCTCGACGAGGTGCTGCCGGGCCGGTCGCCGTGGCGTCGGGAGCTGCTGGTGGCCGGTGGTCGGTGGACCGCCTACCTGAACGACGGACTGCGGGGCGGTGATCCGACCGCGTCGGCGGTGGTGGTCGCCCGGCGCCTGGGCGTGCCGCACGTCGTGGCCCAGCACCTGCCGTCCTACGGGCCCGGCCACGCCGCGACCCAGCTGTGGGTGTCCGGCCCGGACGGCGCCCCACCGCTGATGCTGCAGCGCACCCTCTCGGCGACGGCCACGGACGGCCGCTGGGCCTGGCACGCCTCCGGTGCACCGCTGCCGTTCGAGGACCTGGACCGGTACCGGGCCAGACGCATCCAGGACCGGTTCGACCGACCGCTCCTGCTGCGCTACCTCGCCGACCTGGGCATCACCCCGCCGGCCGGGGTGAGCCCGGCCGACGCGGTGCTGGTGGAGCAGATCAGCTGAGCGGCGCGGCGGACCTCGACGGCGTGGTCGCCCCCCGGGGCGATGAGTTCGGGGCGGCGGTCCGGTCTGCGCTGCATGACCGTGACCGTCGAACCCGTGCTGGTGGCCGAGCTCCTCGTCGAGGGGGAGCGGATGCCGGTGTACGTCCACGTCGTGCACCACCCCGTGGGCCGCGTGCTCGTCGACACCGGCATGACCGAGCTGCACCCGGCGGTTGCCGACATGGATCCCCGGGTGTTCCCGCTGTCCGGCCGGGCCGGGTTCGACCTCGCCGGCATCGACCTCGTCGTGAACACGCACCTGCACTTCGACCACTGCGGCGGCAACCGGCTGTTCCGGGGCAGGCCGATCCACGTCCAGCGCCGGGAGCTCGACGACGCCCGGAACCAGGAGGACTACACGATCCGGGAGTGGGTCGACGCCCCCGGCGTGCAGTACCGACCGGTCGACGGTGAGCTCGAGCTGCTGCCGGGGATCCGGCTGGTGCCGGCGCCGGGGCACACCGCCGGGTCCCAGGTGGTCGTGGTCGAGACCGGCGGGCGGCCGAGCGTCATCGCCGGGGACACCGCGGTGTTCGCCGGGGAGCTCGACGAACCGCGCACCGAGGGGCAGCGGCTCATCCGGTCGCTGGACCCCGGGGAGGTCTGGCTGGCGCACGAGGAGGACCCGTGGCGCCCCCGCGCGGACCCGCGCCGCACGCCGTAGGCGTGGGCCCCGGCCACGGGGTGGTGGCAGGCGACGACTTGGCGACGGCGGGGGGCTCGGGTCAGCATCTGCCTGTGCACAGGCCCGGCGACCGACGTTCCGACGTGCAGCTGCGCAACCGCGCTCGGATCGTCGACGCCGCCCAGCGCCTGTTCGCCCAGCGCGGTTTCGCCCGGACCCCGGTGCTGGTCATCGCCCGGGAGGCCGGCGTCGCATCGACGACGGTGTTCAACCACTTCCCGCACAAGGAGGAGCTCTTCTTCCACGGGCGCTGCCCCTGGGCCGAGATCTCGCAGCACCTGGCCGACCACCCGGAGGCGCACACGACCGCGCCCGAGCTGATCGCGGCGGTCAGCGACGTCGTCGCCGGCCACCTGGCCGGTCTGGGGGACGCCTGCCGGCGCCGGTCGCTGGAGGACCTGGTGGGCGAGCCCGGGTTGCTGCTCTGGGAGAGCGGTCTGCAGCGCGAGGCCGAACGGGCCATCAGCGCCCACATCGCCCGGCACGGTTCCCCGGCGGTGGTCCCCGCGGCCGACCGGTGCGCCGCACTGACCATCGCCGAGGCGAGCACGATCGTCGCGGAGCACCGGCGGGCGGTCCTCGCCTCGGGGTCAGCCGCCGCGCCGGTCGCCGCCGCCGACGTCTCGGCACTCCTGCAGGCGAGGCTGACCGACCTGCGCCGGATGGTGCTGGTGCAGGTCGCCGACCGCTGACCCGTGCCCGGTCAGGCGGCCGAGGCCGACACGGTCGCCCAGACCGTCTTGCGGCCGCGGTCGGGGAACCACCCGCCGTCCTCGCCCATCGCGGCGACCATGTGCAGACCCAGGCCGCCCAGCGCGGGGTCCCGGCCCACGGCCTCGGCCGGTGCGCGGGTGCCGGCCCCGTCGGTGACCATCACCAGCCAGCCCGTCGCCGTGGTGGACACGGTCATCTGGACCGGCGGGCTGCCGTGCCGGAGCCCGTTGGAGGCCAGCTCGTCGGCGAGCATCACGAGCTCGCCGGCGGCATCGGGGTCCGCGGTGCCGGCCGCCAGCTGCCGGCGGAGCTCGGCGCGCACCTGCGGCAGCTCGGCGACCGTCGCCAGGGTCCAGACGCCGAGGAGTCCGGTGGTGGACACCGAGGGCTGAGCGCTCTTCATGCCGCCGCGCCGTCGGACGCCGGGACCGGCCGCGGGGGTGCCGAGGACCCGGTCGTTCTCCTGGTCAGCACCCTCGTCCTCCCTCTGGGCCCACCGCGGTGCGGGGCCCGGTGATCACGGTCTCGTGGTCGGTCGCCGACCGACGCATCCGGAGCAGGATGCCAGCCGCCGCGGCTCACGTCCCGGCGACGTCGGGCGGCACGCCCTCGGGGACGTCGTTGGGCCCGGCCTCCGGCGGCCTGGGCTGGTCCTGGCGGAACAGGCGGACGGCGACCAGGGCGACGTCGTCGTCGGGGTACCCGTCGACCAGCCGGTCGACGAGCCCGTCGCACAGCTCGTCCAGGGTCACGTCGCCGAGCTCGGCGACGGCGCGCTGCAGGCGCTCCAGGCCGCCGTCCAGGGTGGAGTCCCGGCGCTCGACCAGCCCGTCGCTGTAGAGGAGCACCGTGCTGTCCCGGTCGAGGGTGATGGTCTGCTCGGTGCGCCGGGTGTGCTCGTCCACGCCCAGCAGCAGCTCCCCGCGCCAGCCGGCGAGCACGGCCTGGGTGCCGTCGGGGTGGATGACCAGGGGCGGCGGGTGGCCGGCGTTGGACCACACCAGGCGGGTCACCCCGCGGTCGTGCTCCTCGGCGGTCTGCTCGAGCCGGGCGACGACGGCGGTGGCCAGCGTGCTGAGCTGCAGCAACCGCATGGAGGTGTCCAGGCCGCGGAGGACCTCCGCCGGCCCGGCGTCGGAGTAGGTGGCGATCCCGCGCAGCAGACCGCGCAGCTGGCCCATCGCGGCCGCGGCGGCGACGTCGTGCCCCACCACGTCGCCGATCACCAGCATCGTCGCCCCGCGGGACTGCAGGAACGCGTCGTACCAGTCCCCGCCCACCCGGGCGGACTCCGCCGCCGGCACGTAGCGCACCACGATGTGGGCGTGGTCGGGCTCCGGGGGATCGGTGAGCAGGCTGCGCTGGAGGCTCTCGGCGATCTGGTTCTGCGCGGCCGCCAGGCGAGCGTTGTCCAGGGCCAGGCCCATCCGGCCGGCCAGGTCCCGGGCGGTCTCCTCGGCCTCGGCGTCGAGGGGGTGGCCTGCGCCGGAGAACAGCGAGAGTGCACCGAGCACCCGGTCGTGCCCGCGGATCGGCAGGACGACGGCGTGGCTGGCTTCGATGACCTGGAGCAGGTCGCGCGCCGCGCCGTCGGGCAGCAGGCCGGAGACCTCGTCGGCCGTGCTGCGCACCGCGGTGCCGGTGGTCAGCACCCGGGCCAGCGGGGAGGTCAGCGGCATCGACTCGACCCGGGTGCGGGTGTAGGCGGCCAGCGCCGAGCGCTGGCCGGGGTCGACGTGCCAGCTGCTCACGTCCCGCGGTCGGCCATCCGGGGCCAGCAGCGTGACGATGGCGCCCTCGGCCAGGGTGGGCACCAGCAGGTGCGCGAGGTCCGCGACCGCGCCGGCGGTGTCGGTGGTGGCCGACAACCGGTCGGTGACCTGCGCGGTCAGGGCCGCCCGGGCGGCCGCCCGCTGGGTGGCGGCCAGGGCCCGCCGCCGGTCGGTGATGTCGGAGAAGTAGACCGCCAGGCCCTCGGGGGTCGGCCAGGCCAGCACGTCGTACCAGGCGTCCAGCGGAGCTGGGTAGTACGCCTCGAAGGTCTGCGGTTCCCCGGTGGCCACCGTCGAGCGGTAGACCTCCTCGAACGGTGAGCCGACCGCGTCCGGGAACGACGCCCAGATGGAGCGGCCGATCAACGCCGTCCGCGGCTGGCCGAGCAGGCGCTCGGCGGCGCTGTTGAGGAAGGTGAACCGCCACCGGTCGTCGAGGGAGAAGAACCCCGACGGCATCGCCTCGAGCACGCCCTCGGTGCGGGCCTGGGCCTCGTGCCCGTCGCCGGTGTCGTCGCGGTCCATGGCTCCCGTCGCCCCTCAGCCCGGTCGCCCGGATCCCGCGCGGCCGAGGCGATGATCGCAGAGCGCGCGCCGTCGTCCCTGCGTGCGGGGGGTCACGAGCCCGCCTGCGTGGTGGGCACCGGGTCGGCGTCGGCCAGGCCCGACCTCGTCCCTCTCCGCGTCGTCGACGCGTCGCGGTGCACTAGCGTGCTCCGGGTGGGGCAGAGCGCAGCTGACTGGCTGGCCGCGGCGTCGGTCGACCCCGCGGTGCACGCTCTGCGCCCGGACTACCGGGCCCTGCTGCTCACCGCGGAGGGCCTGCGAGGCGGCCCGCCCGACGACGGCAGCGACCGGTTGCTGACCGCTGCCGAGGAGCGCGCCCGGCAGGTCGTGGGGGAGGGGACGCCCGAGGCGCTGCCGCACCCGGCCGCCTGGCGGGAGGCCTACCGCGCCTTCGGTGCCAAGCCGCAGCGCACGCGACCCAGCGTCGAGGCCCTGCTGCGCCGGCTGGACGGCGGGCTGCCCCGGGTCGACCGGGTCACCGACGTCTACAACGCCATCTCGATCGGCCACCTGCTGCCGATCGGCGGGGAGGACCTGGACCGCTACGCGGGCCCCGCCGCCCTGGTCCGCGCCGACGGCAGCGAGGAGTTCGACACCACCGCCGGCGGGGAGAGCGTGGTCGAGCACCCGGAGGTCGGCGAGGTGGTCTGGCGGGACGACACCGGGGTCACCTGCCGGCGGTGGAACTGGCGCCAGGGCGTCCGCACCCGAATCACCCCCGCCACGACCCGCGCAGTGTTCGTCCTCGACGGTCTCGACCCGCTGGGCGCCGACGGACTGACCGCCGCGGCCGAAGCGCTGGAGGCCGACCTGCACGCCCTGCACCCCGGAGTAGTGACCGCCCGCCGACTCATCGGGCCGACGGGCTGACAGCTCCGGCCAGCCGGACCCGTCAGCGGGACTCCTGGCCGGCCGGGGCCGTGGCGCCGCCGCTGCCCGCGACCGGGTGGGCGAGGACCCCGCCGGCCAGGACGGCGGTCGCGGCCAGCACGGCGACCACCCGTCCCCGCGCCGGCCGTCGTCCTGCCGTGCCCGCGCGGACCAGGCCCACCAGCCCGGCGGCCACCGCGACCGCCGTCCAGACGACGAGCACCCAGCCCAGCACCCACACCAAGACGGCGAGGTCCTCGGGCGCCGTCGGGGACGCGGTGAGCGCGGTACCGGCCGCGAGCACGGCCACCGCGGCGCAGGCCGCCACGAGCGTCGCGACCGCACCGACGGGGAGGCGGCGGGTGGTGGGCACGGCGCCAGCCTGGGCGTCGCGCAGCGGTGTGGTCAACAGCCATCCCAGGTGGTCACCTGGTCCGGCGCCGTTTCTTCACCGCGGGTTCACCCGGCGCACGCCCTCGAGGTGGTTGCGCGGCGCACCCTTCGCTCGTGGACCTCGCGCTCTGGACGGTGGTCGGGCTGATCGCCCTGGCCCTGCTGTTCGACTACACCAACGGCTTCCACGACGCGGCGAACTCCATCGCCACCGTCGTGGCCACCCGGGTGCTCGCCCCCCGCTGGGCGGTGCTGTGGGCGGCGGGCTGGAACCTGGTCGCGTTCTTCTTCGTGGGGACGGCGGTCGCCAACACCGTGGGGCAGACCGTCGACAGCAGCTACTTCGGCCCGGCCGTGGTGTTCTCCGCGCTGCTGGGGGCGATCGTCTGGAACTTCACCTCCTGGCACCTGGGCCTGCCGACGTCCAGCTCGCACGCCTTGGTGGGCGGTCTGGTCGGCGCCGGGTTGGCCGCCGGCGGGCTGGCCGCCATCAAGGGCGGGTCGGTGGAGAAGACCGCCCTGTTCATCGTCATCAGCCCGGTCGCCGGGCTGCTGCTGGGCGGGCTGGCGATGACGCTGCTGCGGCTGGCGCTGCGCCGGGCCGACGTGCCGGCGACCGAGAAGCGGTTCCGGGTGCTGCAGCTGGCGTCCTCGGCGGCGGTGTCGCTGGCGCACGGCGGCAACGACGCGCAGAAGACGATGGGCGTGATCGCCGCGCTGCTGGTCAGCGGCGGGTACCTGACCGCGGGCGAGGACGGTACGCTGCCCATCCCGCTGTGGGTGGTCCTGGTGGCCTACGCCGCGATCGCCGCCGGCACCCTGTCGGGCGGCTGGCGGATCGTGCGGACGATGGGCTCGAACATCACCCAGCTGCGGCCGGTCAGCGGGTTCGCCGCGGAGACGGCGGCCGCGATCGCCATCTTCGGCTCGACCGCGCTGGGTGCGCCGGTGTCGACCACGCACACCGTGGCCGGGGCCATCACCGGCGTGGGGGCGACCAACCGCGGCGCGACCGTGCACTGGCGGGTCTTCGGCCGGCTCACCATCGCCTGGGTGGTGACCATGCCGGCGGCCGGCGTCGTCGCGGCCGTGTCCTACTGGGTGACCACGGGGCTGCCGCACCCGGTGTCCGCCGTCGTGGTGACCCTGGTCCTGCTGGTTCTGGTCGCCGGCCTGGTCGTCGCGCTGCGGGCCGCGCCCAAGGCGGCCGACGTCCGACCGGATCCCGAGGAGGAGACCGTGGTGCCGATGCGCACCGGGGCGGGCTCGGTGATCGACAGCCGGGGGGTGCCGGCCAGCGCCGAGGTGCTCGCCCGCGGCGGAGACCTGGACGAGGCGGAGGCGGCCGTGCGCCGGGAGCGCATCCGCCCGCTCTGAACTGGGACCCCGCGTGCCGGGGAGGAGCAACGCGCCGAGCGGTCTCTTCCGGTCTACGTATATGTGTGCGTATGCGCTCGGTCGTGCCTAGGATGGCCCCGTGCCGAACAAGACGATCTACGTCTCCGATGCCGACCTGCCCGTCTACCAGCGCGCGCAGGAGCTCGTGGGCGGCAACCTCTCGGCGGCCATCTCCCGGGCACTGCACCGGCTGGTCGAGGTGGAGGAGGGGCGTCTGGAGGGGTTCGCGGAGGTCACCGTGGGCGTGGGTCCCGGTGCGGCGCGCAAGCAGCGCTTCCAGGGCGTGCTGCTCGCCGACTGGAACCGCACCACCCGCGGGGTGGAGGAGCACTACCGGGTCTACCGGACCCGCACCGGCAAGTTCGCCGTGCACCTGGCCCGCGGTGAGGAGTACGTCCACTCCGCCGGGGCCGACGGCCAGCTGACCGGTTGGCGCAAGCACTTCTCGCCCGAGCAGCAGTGGGGGCAGCTCCCCGCGACCGCGGCCCTGGACGTCTTCGAGACGTTCGCCGCGCTGCAGCAGGCCGTGCCGGCCGATCTGGCCGCACTGGTGGAGGTCCACGCCACCGCACCCGAGGTCGAGGACCTCGACATCTGAGGCTCCCGGCGTCGTCGGGGGTCCCCCCGGCAACGCTCGTGAGGAGCAGTCGTGCCCGTCCCACCCCTCCCGCCGGCCATCGAGGTCGTCGGCCTGCACAAGCGCTTTGGCGACCAGACCGTGCTCGACGGCCTGGACCTGGTGGTCCCCGCGGGCACCGTCACCGCACTGCTCGGCCCCAACGGGGCCGGCAAGACCACGACGGTGTCGATCCTGGCCACCCTGCTGGCCGCCGACGGCGGCACCGCCCGGGTGCTCGGCCACGACGTGGCCACCGACCCGCAGGCCGTCCGCGGGCTGATCGGCGTCACCGGCCAGCTGTCGGCGGTCGACCCGCTGCTCACCGTCACCGAGAACCTCCGCCTGATGGCCGACCTGTTCCACCTGCCCCGCGCCGAGGGCCGCCGCCGGGTGGCCGAGCTCGTCGAGCGGTTCGGCCTGGGCGAGGTCGCCCGACGACGGGGCCAGCTGCTGTCCGGCGGCACCACCCGCAAGCTCGACCTGGCCATGACGCTGGTCGCCGGACCCCGGGTGGTGTTCCTCGACGAGCCGACCACCGGCCTGGACCCACGCGCCCGGCACGACCTGTGGGACCAGGTCCGCGTACTGGTCGCCGACGGGGTGAGCGTGCTGCTCACCACGCAGTACCTCGACGAGGCCGACCGGCTCGCCGACGCCGTCGGCGTGCTGCACGGGGGCCGCCTGGTCGCCCACGACACCCCGGCCGGGCTCAAGGCCGCGCACGCCGCGGGCTCCCTGGACGACGTCTTCCTCGCCCTGACCGCCCCGGTCCCGTCCGCGGACGCCGCGTGATGGCCGCCGCCACCGCCGTCGTGCCGCGGCCGGTCACCCGGAACGCTCCCCGCGACCTCACCACGATGACCCGCCGCAGCCTGCTGCGGATGCTCCGGTACCCCTCGCTGACCGCGATCATCGTGGCCACCCCGGTGGTGCTCCTGCTGCTGTTCGTCTACGTCTTCGGCGGCGCCTTCGGGGCCGGGGTGGCCGCCGGCGTCACCCCGGGCGCGGAGGGGCGCGCGGTCTACCTGGCCTACATCGTCCCGGCCATCCTGGTGATGACCGCGACCAGCGTCGCCCAGTCCACGGCGATCAACGTGGCGATGGACATGACCGGCGGCATCGTCACCCGGCTGCGGACGACGCCGGTCGCCCCGGTCGCGGTGCTCGGCGGTCACGTGGTCGCCGCCGTCGTCCAGACGCTGCTCGCCGCCTCCCTCGTCCTCGGGATCGCCGTGGCGCTGGGCTACCGCCCGGACGTCGACGCGCTCGGCCTCCTCGCCATGACCGGGTTCTTCGTGCTCTTCGGCCTGGCGCTGACCTGGCTGTCGGTCGCGATGGGTGCAGCGGCCAGGTCGGTGGAGTCGGCGTCCAACACCCCGATGCTGCTGGTCCTGCTGCCCTTCTTCGGCAGCGGCTTCGTCCCGGTGGACACCATGCCGACGCCGGTGCGGCTGTTCGCCGAGCACCAGCCCTTCACCCCGGTCATCGAGACCGTGCGGGGGCTGCTGGCCGGCACCCCGGTCGGCGCCGGCACCGCGTGGACGGCGGTCGGCTGGTGCGTGGGCCTGGCGGTCGTGGGCTGGCTCTGGGCCCGGGCCGCCTACCGGAGGCCGCGGACCTGACCGTCCCCGGCACGGTCGGCGAGGAGGTCCGGGACCCCCTCCTCGTCGGCCGGCCGCGGGCCCGGCGTCCGGGCCACCTGCAGCGACAGCACCATGGTCAGCCCGCCGCCGGGGGTGTCCTCGACGTCCAGCGTGCCGCCCATCGCCTCGGTCAGGCCGCGGGCCACGGCCAGCCCGAGGCCGACGCCCTGGCCGGCGGGGGCGTCGCCGAGCCGCTGGAAGGGCGCGAACACCCGCTGGCGGTCCTGCGCGGCCACCCCGGGGCCGCGGTCGACCACCCGCACCTCGACCCGGTCCGCGATGGTCCCGGCCGAGATCACCACCGGGCTGCCGGGGGCGTGCCGGGCGGCGTTGTCGGCCAGGTTGGCCACCACCCGCTCCAGCAGCCCCGGGTCGGCCAGCACCGGGGGCAGGTCGTCGGGGGCGTGCACCGCGATGGCCGACGGGTCGGGCACCCAGGTCAGCGCGCGGTGCACCACGCCGAGCAGGTCCGCGGGGGCGGTGACCGGGGTCAGCGCCCCGGCCTGCAGCCGGCTCATGTCCAGCAGGTTGTCCACCAGGGCGGTCAGCCGGTCGGCGGACTCGTCGACGGTCTCCACCAGCTCGACGCGGTCGGCCTCGGTGAGCCGCAGCTCGGTCGAGCGCAGCGCCGACGACGCGGCCTTGATCCCGGCCAGCGGGGTGCGCAGGTCGTGGCTGACCGCGGCCAGCAGCGCCGTCCGCATGCTGTTGCCGGCGGCCAGCCGGTCGGCCTCGGCCGCCTGCACGGCGAGCCGGCCCTGCTTGAGCGCGACGGCGGCCTGCTCGGCGAACGCGACCAGCACCCGCCGGTCGTTGGGGGCCAGCGGCCGCCCGCACAGCCGCATCCGCAGCGTGTCGGTCACCGGCACGTCCTCGGTGGGGCCCTGCTCCTCCCCGCAGGCGGCGACGACGCCGGCGCCGCCGGACGGGTCGTCGGCCGTGCCCACCTCGACCAGGCTCACCGCCTGCAGGCCGAACGCCTCCCGCACCTGCTCCAGCAGGCTGGGCAGCCCGCGGTTGCCGGCCAGCACCGAGCGGGACAGGGACGCCAGCAGCGCGGTCTCCGCCCGCGAGCGGGCGGCCGCGGTGGCCCGGCGGGCTGACCGGTCCACCACGGTGGCCACGGCCACGGCGACCACCAGGTATCCGCCGAGGGCGATCACGTCGTCCAGCTGGCTGACCGTCAGCCGCCCGGTCGGCTGGGTGAAGAACCAGTTCTCGGCCAGCCCGCCGACGACCGCGGCGACCAGCGCCGGGTACAGCCCGCCGACCAGCGCGACCGCCACGACCAGCAGCAGGAAGACCAGCAGCACGCTGGCCAGCGACAAGGCCGACCCCAGCAGCAGGCAGACCGCGGTCACCGTCGGGACGCCGACCAGCGCGAGCACCAGCCCGGCCCAGCGGCGGCGCGCGGGGAGCGCGCCGGTGAGCGGCGGCAGCTGCAGCCCCCGGGCCCCGGCGGCGCCGGGGGTGACCATGTGCCCGTCGATCTCGCCGCCGGCCGCGATCACCTCGCCGCCGATCCCGCCGCGGACCGCCCGCGCCCAGCGGGACCGCCGGGACGTACCCAGCACGAGCTGGGTGGCGTCGACGCCGCGGGCGAACTCCAGCAGCGCCGCGGGCACGTCGTCCCCGACGACCTGGTGGTAGCTGCCGCCGAGGGACTCGACCAGCGCCCGCTGGGTGCGCAGCGCGGCGGGGGAGGCACCGGTCAGCCCGTCCGAGCGCAGCACGTGCACGGCCAGCAGGACGCCGTCCCCGCCGCGGCGGGCAACCCGGGCGGCCCGGCGGACCAGCGTCTCGCCCTCGGGACCGCCGGTCAGGGCGACGACGACGCGCTCGCGGGTCTCCCACACGTGGTCGATGTCGTGCTCGGCGCGGTAGCGGCGCAGGCCCTCGTCCACCCGGTCGGCCAGCCACAGCAGGGCCAGCTCGCGCAGCGCGGTCAGGTTGCCGACCCGGAACCAGTTGCCCATCGCGGCGTCCACCCGCTCGGCCGGGTACACGTTGCCGTGCGCCAGCCGGCGGCGCAGCGCCTCGGGCGACATGTCGACCAGCTCGACCTGGTCGGCCCGGCGGACCACCTCGTCGGGCACCGTTTCGCCCTGGGTGACCCCGGTGATCTGGGCGACGACGTCGGTGAGGCTGGCCAGGTGCTGCACGTTGATGGTGCTGAGCACGCTGATCCCGGCGGCGACCAGCTCCTCGACGTCCTGCCAGCGGTACCGGTTGCGCGACCCGGGGGCGT
The DNA here is from genome assembly GCF_900491935.1 of Klenkia terrae. Lineage (GTDB taxonomy): Bacteria > Actinomycetota > Actinomycetes > Mycobacteriales > Geodermatophilaceae > Klenkia > Klenkia terrae. The sequence goes on along the minus strand of NZ_UEXK01000004.1, from coordinate 4,584,758 downwards.
TGGTGTGCGCCAGCTCGTCGAGCACCAGCAGCTCGGGGGCGCGCAGCAGCGCGGCGTCGACGTCGAACTCCGACAGCGTGACGCCGCGGTGGGTGACCTCGGCGCGGGGCAGCACCTCCAGGCCCTCGAGCTGGCGGCCCGTGCCGTCCCGGCCGTGCGTCTCCACCAGCCCGACGACGACGTCGGTGCCGCGCGCGGCCCGGCGGTGCGCCTCGCCGAGCGCGGCGAAGGTCTTCCCCACACCCGGCGCAGCGCCCAGGTAGATGCGCAGCGTGCCCCGACCCATGCGCTCCATGATCACCCCGCCGCGGCCCGGTGCGGTGCGGGACGGCGTCAAGGACGCGTCAGGATCGCCCCGGACCACCCGGATGGGTCACTCCGCGTCACCTCGGGACGGCGCCGGGCCCCGGACGGGTGGGAGGTAGCCACCGACGGTGCGACCTGATGGCATCGGGGACCGGTCGGTCCCGCAACGGCGCACTGTCGGGTCACGAAGGTCCCTCGAGCCCCGGCATCCACGTCGGCGTCGTCTTCTGCGAACGACGCACCCGGCCCCTGCGGGCCGGAGACGGGAGTGCCGACGTGACGTCGGTCCTCGACCACCCCACCCCGACCACCCGCGGCCGCTGGGTCACCGGCGCCGGCGGCCTGGCCGCCGCCGTGCTGCTGGTGGCCGTCGGCACCCTGGGCACCGCCACCCCGGCCCGTGCAGCCACGGCGATCGGGCTCGGCACCGCCGACTCCTTCGCCGTGCTGGCCGGGAGCGGCATCACCAACACCGGGGTCACCACCATCACCGGGGACATCGGGACGTTCCCGACCCCGGCGATCGACCAGCAGGGCTCGTTCGTGCTGACCGGCGCCGACCGCACGAACGACACCGCCGCGATGCTGCAGGTCAAGGACGACCTGCGGGTGGCCTACGCGAACGCCCGGGGACAGCAACCGCCCATCGCCGTCACCCAGGACCTGGCCACCTTCCAGGGCGGCACACTGACCGGCGGCGTCTACAACACCAGCTCCTCCATGGCCCTGACCGGTCAGCTCACCCTCACCGGCGACGGCGACGACGTGTTCGTCTTCCAGGCCGGGTCCACGTTGATCACCGGCAGCGACAGCAGCGTGGTGCTCACCGGCGGCGTGCAGGCGTGCAACGTGTTCTGGCAGGTGGAGACCTCGGCGACGATCGGCGTGCGCACGGCGTTCCAGGGCACCATCCTGGCCGCCGCCAGCATCTCGGCGACCACCGGTGCGACCTTCGCGGGTCGGCTGCTGGCCCTGGACGGGGCGGTCACGATGGACACCAACACGATCACCCGGCCCGGCTGCGCGACCACGACGCCCACGACCACCGCCGGGCCGACCTCGACCACCCCGGTGACGAGCACCCCGGTGACGACGACCCCGGTGACCACGCCGCCGGTCACCCCGACCACCGGCGCCGCGCCCACGACCACGGCGCCCGGCGGCAGCACCGGCGGCACGGGTGGCACCGGGGGCACCGGCGGGGGAGGGGTCCCTTTTACAACTTTTACTCCTCCGACAGAAATCCGCAGTTGTGGAATCGCCGGGTG
>NZ_UEXK01000004.1:4428538-4583174 GCF_900491935.1 Klenkia terrae | reverse complement strand
CGGCGGGGGAGCGGGCACCGGGGCCGGACGGGGCGGCAGCAGCACCACCGGCTCCGGCGGCTACTCCCAGGTCGCCGTCGTCCCGGTCGGCTCCGTGGACACCGGCGACGGCTCCACCGCGTGACCCGGCTGTCGCACCGCCTGCGCCCGGCGGTGCTCGCCGCGGTCGCCGCGGTGCTGCTGGCCGGGTGCGAGTCCGGGGCGCCGGCCCCGTCCGCCGGGGGGCCGGCCACGAGCTCGTCGCCGGTCGCCGGGCCCACCACCGCGGCCCCGCCGGTGCTGCCGGCCTCCCAGCCGCTGCGGGTGCGGGTGCCGGCGATCGGCGTGGACTCCGAGCTGGTGGACCTGGGCATCGAGCCCGACGGCACGCTCGAGGTCCCGGCCGAGGGGTTCCCCGCGGGCTGGTTCACCGGCTCGCCCACCCCCGGTGAGCGGGGCCCGGCGGTGCTGGCCGGGCACGTCGACTGGGCCGGCTCGCCCGGGGTGTTCGCCGACCTGCTCGACGTCGTCGCCGGCGACACCGTGCTCGTCGACCGCGCCGACGGCAGCACGGCCACCTTCGTGGTCACCCAGGTGGACCAGGTGGCCAAGGCCGACTTCCCGACCGCCGAGGTCTACGGCGACCTCGGCCACGCCGGCCTGCGGCTGATCACCTGCGGCGGCGAGTTCGACTCCTCGACCGGGGACTACCTGGACGACGTCGTCGTCTACGCCGACCTGGTCGGCTGACCCCCACCTGATCGGGCACCGCCGCCGTCAGGACGGCGTCAAGACCTCCGCCGTCGGGCGTCAAGGACCCGTCAAGACGCCCCGCGGCGTGCCCGGGCGCTCCTAGCGTCGCCGACTGCGAGGGCACCGGCGACGGGTCGGGCCCCGGAGTGGGATGAGGGACCTGGCGTGACCGACGTGGTCTACGTGCTCCTGACGCTGGCGGTCTTCGGGCTGCTGGCGCTCGCCGTGCGCGGGGTGGAGCGGCTGTGATCGAGACCTGGGTCGGACTGGCCGTCGCGGTGGGCCTGGTGGCGTACCTGCTGGCGTCCCTGCTGTTCCCGGACCGGTTCTGATGTCCGGGGCCGCAGCCGGGTGGCTGCAGGTCGGGCTGCTCGTGGTGGCGCTGGCCGTCGTCCACAAGCCCCTGGGCGACTGGACGGCGCGGGTGTTCACCAGCCCGGCGCACTGGCGGGCGGAGAAGCTGGTCTACCGCGCGGTCGGGGTCGACCCCGGCTCGGACCAGCGCTGGCCGGTCTACCTGCGCAGCGTGCTGGCCGTGTCGGTGGTCGGCGTGCTGCTGCTCTACCTGCTGCAGCGCGTGCAGGGCCTGCTGCCGCTGGACAACGGCATGGCGCCGGTGGAGCCCTCCAGCGCCTGGAACACCGCCGTCAGCTTCGTGACCAACACGAACTGGCAGGGCTACGCCGGCGAGTCGACGATGGGCCACCTGGTCCAGATGGCCGGCCTGGCGGTGCAGAACTTCGTGTCCGCCGCGGTCGGGCTGGCCGTGCTGGCCGCCCTCGTGCGCGGGTTCGTCCGGCAGGGCACCGACCGGCTGGGCAACGCCTGGGTGGACATCACCCGCTCGATCACCCGGCTGCTGCTGCCGCTGGCCGTCGTGGCCACCGTGGTGATGGTGCTCGGCGGCGTGGTGCAGAACCTGCACTCGGGCACCGACGTGACCACCCTGGCCGGGGGTAGCCAGTTCGTCCCGGGCGGGCCGGTCGCCTCCCAGGAGGCGATCAAGGAGCTCGGCACCAACGGCGGCGGGTTCTTCAACGCCAACTCGGCGCACCCCTTCGAGGGGCCGACCGCCTGGGTCTCGCTGTTCCAGGTCTTCCTGCTGCTGGTCATCCCGTTCTCGTTGCCGCGCACGTTCGGCCGGATGGTCGGCGACCGCAAGCAGGGCTTCGCGATCCTCGGCGTCATGGCCACCCTGGCCACGATCAGCCTGACCCTGATGACGGTGTTCCAGGCCCGCGCCGGGGGTGCGGCCACCCAGCTCGCCGGCGGCGCGCTGGAGGGCCAGGAGGTCCGCTTCGGCGGCCCGCTGTCCTCGCTGTTCGCCACCGCCACCACGCTGACGTCGACCGGGGCGATCAACACCCAGCACGACAGCCTCACCCCGCTGGGCGGGATGGTCGCCCTGTTCAACATGATGCTGGGCGAGGTCGCGCCGGGCGGGGTGGGCTCGGGCCTCTACGGGATGCTCGTGCTGGCCGTCGTCGCCGTCTTCGTGGCCGGCCTGATGGTCGGCCGGACGCCGGAGTACCTGGGCAAGAAGCTCGGCCGCCGGGAGATGACCCTCGCGTCGCTCTACATCCTCACCACCCCGACGATCGTGCTGGTCGGGACCGCGGTCGCCATCGGCACCGCCGCCGGCCGGGCCGGCATGCTCAACGACGGACCGCACGGCCTCACCGAGGTGCTCTACGCCTTCACCTCCGCCGGCAACAACAACGGCTCGGCGTTCGGCGGGCTCAGCGCCGACACGACGTTCTACAACACCGCGCTGGGCCTGGCCATGGCCCTCGGCCGCTTCGTGCCGATCGTGCTGGTCGTCGCCCTGGCCGGCCGGCTCGCCGAGCAGGGCCGCACCCCGGTCACCGCCGGCACCTTCCCCACCCACCGCCCGCTGTTCGCCGGGCTGCTCACCGCCGTCGTCCTCGTGGTCGTCGGTCTCACCTACTTCCCGGTGCTGGCACTGGGACCGCTCGCCGAAGGACTCTCATGACCGCCCCCGTCCTGGACCGGGCCCCCGCGGAACGCCCGCAGGCCCGCCCGACGATCGAGTGGCGCCCGGCGCTGACCGGCGCCGTCGCCAAGCTCGACCCCCGCGGACTGGTCCGCCAGCCCGTCGTCTTCACCGTCTGGGTCGGCTCGGTGTTCTCCACCGTGCTGGCCGTGCTGCACCCCTCGGTCTTCGGCTGGTCGATCGCGGTCTGGCTGTGGCTGACCGTGCTGTTCGCCAACGTCGCCGAGGCCGTCGCCGAGGGCCGCGGCAAGGCGCAGGCCGCCTCGCTGCGCAACGCCAGGACGACGACCGTCGCCGTCCTGGAGGACGGCCGCGAGGTGCCGGCCGCCGACCTCGTCCCCGGCGACCGGGTGGTCGTCGTCGCCGGGCAGGTCATCCCCGGGGACGGCGACGTCGTCGAGGGCATCGCCAGCGTCGACGAGTCCGCGATCACCGGGGAGTCCGCCCCCGTCATCCGGGAGTCCGGCGGCGACCGGTGCGCGGTGACCGGCGGGACGACGGTGCTCTCGGACCGGGTCGTCGTGCAGATCACCAGCAAGCCGGGGGAGACCTTCGTCGACCGGATGATCGCCCTGGTCGAGGGCGCCTCCCGGCAGAAGACCCCCAACGAGACGGCGCTGAACATCCTGCTGTCCTCGCTGACCATCGTCTTCGTCCTGGCCGTGGTGACCCTGCAGCCCTTCGCGGTCTACTCGGGTGCCGGTCAGTCGACGACGGTGCTCATCGCGCTGATCGTCTGCCTGATCCCGACCACCATCGGGGCGCTGCTGTCCGCGATCGGCATCGCCGGGATGGACCGGCTGGTGCAGCGCAACGTGCTGGCGATGAGCGGGCGGGCCGTCGAGGCCGCCGGCGACGTCGGCACCCTGCTGCTGGACAAGACCGGCACGATCACGCTGGGCAACCGGCAGGCGGCGTCCTTCCGCCCGGTCGGCGACGCCACCGAGGCCGAGGTCGCCCAGGGCGCGGTGCTCGCCTCGCTGGCCGACGAGACGCCCGAGGGCCGGTCGGTCGTCGTCCTCGGCGGGGGAGCGGTGCCCCGCCCGGACGGCGCGACCTTCGTGGAGTTCACCGCGCAGACCCGGATGAGCGGGGTCGACCTGCCCGGCGGCCGGCAGCTGCGCAAGGGTGCCGCCGCGGCGGTGCAGGCCTGGGTCCGGTCGCTGGACGGCCCGGTGCCCCCGGACGTCGCCCCGCTGGTCGCCGAGGTCGCCGAGGCCGGCGGGACGCCGCTGCTGCTGGCCTCGGCCGGCCCGGACGGTGCGCGGGTGCTGGGCGTGATCGAGCTCAAGGACGTCGTCAAGCCCGGCATGCGGGAGCGCTTCGACGAGCTGCGCCGGATGGGCATCCGCACCGTGATGATCACCGGCGACAACGAGGCCACCGCCCGGGCCATCGCCGCCGAGGCCGGGGTGGACGACGTCCTGGCCGAGGCGACGCCGGAGGACAAGCTCGCGCTGATCGCGAAGGAGCAGTCCGGCGGACGCCTGGTGGCGATGACCGGCGACGGCACCAACGACGCCCCCGCGCTGGCGCAGGCCGACGTCGGGGTGGCGATGAACACCGGGACGTCGGCGGCCAAGGAGGCCGGCAACATGGTCGACCTGGACTCCGACCCGACGAAGCTCATCGAGATCGTCGCGATCGGCAAGCAGCTGCTCATCACCCGCGGCTCGCTGACCACGTTCTCCATCGCCAACGACCTGGCCAAGTACTTCGCGATCCTGCCGGCCATGTTCGCCCCGGCGTTCCCGGGGCTGGACGCGCTCAACGTCATGCGGCTGTCCTCGCCGGAGTCGGCGATCCTCTCGGCCGTCGTGTTCAACGCGTTGATCATCATCGCGCTGGTGCCGCTGGCCCTGCGCGGCGTGCGGTACCGGCCGGGCTCCGCCTCGGCGATGCTGCAGCGCAACCTGCTGGTCTACGGCCTGGGCGGCGTCGTGCTGCCCTTCGTCGGGATCAAGCTCATCGACCTCCTCGTCTCCCTCATCCCCGGGATCGCGTGATGCCCAGTCCTCGTCCGGGCCGCCAGCTGGTGGCCGCCGTCCGTGCCCTCCTCGTGGCCACCGTCGTACTCGGCGTCGGCTACCCGCTCGCCATGACCGGCATCGCCCAGGTCATCGCCCCCTCCGCGGCCGACGGGTCGCTGGTCAGCACCGCCGACGGCACCGTGGTCGGGTCCTCGCTGCTCGGCCAGGGCTTCGTGGACGCCGACGGCGCCCCGCTGCCGCAGTACTTCCAGTCCCGGCCCTCGGCCTCGGACTGGGACGGCCGCGCCTCCGGCGGGTCCAACCTCGGCCCGAACTCCGCCGAGCTCGCCGACACCGTCGCCCAGCGCCGCACCGCGGTGGCCGCCTTCAACGGCGTGCCCGAGGCCGACGTGCCGGCCGACGCCGTCACCGCCTCGGCCTCGGGCCTGGACCCGGGCATCTCCCCGGCGTACGCGGCCATCCAGGTCGCCCGGGTCTCCCGGGAGCGGGGGGTGCCCGAGGCGGAGGTGCAGCAGCTGGTCGCCGCGGCCACCACGGGTCGGGACCTCGGCTTCATCGGCGCCCCGTACGTCGACGTGCTGGAGCTCAACCTGGCCCTGGACCGCGAGCTCGGCTGACACCCGGGTCGGCCGACGGTCGGCGGACGCGACGGATGACGCTGGTGGGCACGCCGACCGGTGGCCGACGGTGCTGGGACGGGGCGGGACAGCGCCCCCGTCACCACCCGCGGACCCACGGAGCACCGATGCAGCCAGCCGAGCACCCCGACGACCCCGGCCGCTACCTGTTCCGGCCGCCGCGCAGCACACCGGCCTCGCGCGGCGGGCGCCCGCCGGAGCACCGGTTCGAGAACCGGCCGGGGATGGTGATCGAGAAGGACATCGCCGTCCCGTTCGGGGACGGCGGGGAGGTGTTGTACGTCGACGTCTACCGGCCCGACACCGATGTCCCGGCCGCGCCGCTGGTGAGCTGGTCGCCCTACGGCAAGCACAACCCGGCCCCGATCGGGCAGATCTACCCCGGCAGCGGCGTGCGGCCGGAGTGGACGTCGGACCTGACCACCTTCGAGGCGCCGGACCCCGAGTACTGGGTGCCGCACGGCTACGCGCTCGTGCTCGCCGACGTCCCCGGCACCTGGTACTCCGAGGGCCGGGCCACCTACCACTCGCCGGAGGAGGCGCGGGCGTTCGCCGACGTCGTCGAGTGGGCCGGCACCCAGCCCTGGAGCGCCGGGAAGGTGGGCCTGTCCGGCGTCTCCTACCTGGCCAGCCTGCAGTGGTTCGTCGCGGCCCTGGACCCGCCGCACCTCGGGGCGATCAACCCCTCGGAGGGCTGGAACGACACCTACCGCGAGGTCGCCCGGCACGGGGGCATCCCGGAGACCTCCTTCTGGCCCTACATCTGGGAGCGGTGGGGAGCCGGCACGACCGAGGTCGAGGACCTCGAGGCCGAGACGGCGGCCCATCCCTGGTTCGACGGCTTCTGGGCCAGCAAGACACCGGACCTGGAGGCCGTCCGGGTGCCGGCCTACGTCGTCGCCGGGTGGGCCGACCAGGGACTGCACCTGCGCGGCACGCTGGAGGGGTTCCGGCGGCTCGGGTCGGCCGAGAAGTGGCTGGACGTGCACGGCCGCAAGAAGTGGTCCTACTACTACGAGCCGGAGAACGTCGAGCGCCAGCGCGCCTTCTTCGACCACTTCCTGCTCGGCCGCGGGCCGGGGCCGGCGTCCTGGCCGCGGGTGCGCGCCGAGGTCCGCGAGTCCTACGGCGAGGCGACCTGGCGGGAGTCCGACCGCTGGCCGCTGGACGTCGAGCCCCGCCGGCTGCACCTGGACGCCGTCGCCGGGTCGCTGGGCTGGGACGCACCGGCGGGGGAGGGCGCGGTCTCCTACGACGGGCTGGGCAGCGGGCTGGCGCCGCGCCGGGTGACCTTCGCGGTGACGTTCGACGAGCCGGTCGAGCTGGTCGGTGGCGTGCGCGCCGTGCTGCACGTGTCCACCGACGGGGCCGAGGACGCCGACCTCTTCCTCGCCCTGGTCAAGCTCGACGCCGTGGGCACCCCGGTCGGGTTCGCGCACTACGGGCAGTTCGAGGACGGCCCGGTGGCCCAGGGCTGGCTGCGCGCCTCGCACCGGGAGCTGGACGACGAGCGCTCCACCGACCTGCACCCGGTCCTGGCCCACCGCCGGGCACTGCCGCTGGTGCCCGGGGAGCCGACCCGCCTGGACATCGAGGTCTGGCCCTCGGGCACCCGGTTCGAGGCCGGCGAGCAGCTGCTGCTCGTCGTGCAGGGCAGCGATGTCATGCGCTACCCGGAGCACCTGACCTACGCCCGGCACACCGACACGGTGAACGTCGGCCGCACCACCGTGCACACCGGCGGCCGGCACGACTCCCACCTGCTGGTCCCGGTGGTGCCGGCCGCGGGGACCTGACGGGCACAGCCGGCGCACGGCCGGCACCCAGGACGAATGTCGCACCCGACCACGTCAGGACCGGACGGTCGGGTCGGGACATTGCGGTGGTCCGGGTCACACGGGCCCGACCGTAGCGTCGCCCCCGACCGCCAGTACGCCGGCGGACGACGACGATGTCGGAGGGCGACGCATGACGGCACCACCTGCCCCGGACGCGATGCTGAGCGTGCGGGGGGTGTCCCTCCGCTTCGGCGGGATCACCGTGCTCGACGACGTCTCCTTCGACGCACCGCGCGGCGGCATCCTCGGCCTGGTCGGACCCAACGGCGCCGGCAAGACCTCGCTGTTCAACTGCATCAGCGGGCACTACCAGCCCGCGGCCGGCTCGATCCTGGTCGACGGCACCGAGACCGTCCGCACGCCGGCCTGGCGGATGGCCCGGCTGGGGCTGGCCCGCACCTTCCAGCACCCCGCGCTGCGGCTGGACGCCACCGTGCTGGAGAACGTGCTGCTCGGCGCGCACTCCTGGCTGCCCGGCGGCCCGGTCGCCTGGGCGCTGCGGTTGCCCACCACCCGCCGGCACGAGCGCGAGGCCCGCGCCCGCGCTCTGGAGCTGGTCGAGCGCACCGGCCTGGGCTGGGCCGCGCACACCCGCGCCGACGAGCTCTCGCACGGGCTGCACAAGGGCGTGGAGCTGTGCCGGGCCCTGCTGGCCCGCCCGAAGCTGCTGCTGCTCGACGAGCCGGCGGCCGGCCTCTCGCACGCCGAGGTGGAGCAGCTCATCGGCACCGTCCGCGCGGTGCGCCAGGAGTTCGACCTGACCGTCGTCGTCGTCGAGCACCACATGGGCCTGATCTCCGCGCTGACCGACCGGGTCGTCGTCCTGGACCACGGCGCCAAGCTCATGGAGGGCACGGCCGCGCAGGCGCAGTCGGACCCCCGGGTGGTCGAGGCCTACCTGGGCAAGGAGGTGGGCGCCGGTGAGCCTGCTTGAGCTGGACGGCGTCAGCGCCTCCTACGGCCACGCCGACGTGCTGCACGGGGTCTCCTTCGTGCTGCCGGACAACGGGGCCACCGGTCTGCTGGGCGCCAACGGCGCCGGGAAGACCACGACCCTGCGGGCGATCAGCGGGATGGTCCGCACCACCGGCCGGATCGTGTTCGACGGCCGCGACATCACCGGGCTCGGCCCGGACCGGACGGCGGCCCTCGGCATCGCCCACGTCCCCGAGGGCCGCGGCACGCTGGGCCAGCTCAGCGTCCGGGAGAACCTGCTGGTCGGGGCCTACCGGCGGCGCGACCGCAAGCAGATCGCGGTCGACGTCGACTACTGCCTGGACCTGTTCCCCAACCTGCGGGAGCGGGTGGGGTCCAACGCCGCGGCCCTGTCCGGCGGCGAGCAGCAGATGCTCGCCGTCGCCCGGGCGTTCATGGCCAAGCCGCGGGTGATGCTGCTGGACGAGGCCTCGCTCGGCCTGGCCCCCAGCACCGCCCGCCGCGTGTACGACGCCGTCGTCCGGCTCCGGCGGGAGGCCCAGGTGGCGATGGTCGTGGTCGAGCAGAACGCGAACCTGGCCTTCTCCGTGGTCGACGACGCGACCGTGCTGGAGACCGGCCGCGTCGCGCTGCAGGGCAGCAGCGCCGAACTGCTCGGCATGGACGCCGTCCGCCGCGCGTACCTGGGAGGTTAGGTGTCCTACTTCGTCCAAGTCGTGGTCGACGGGTTGTCCAACGGGGCGATCTACGCGGCCCTGGCCCTGGCCATCGTGCTCGTGCACCGGGCGACCGGGCTGGTGAACTTCGCGCAGGGCGGCATGGCGGTCGCGGCCACCTTCGTCGCGTTCGCCCTCACCCGCGCCGGTGTGCCGGTCCTGCTCGCGCTGCTGGCCGCGGTGGTGTTCGGCTTCGTCCTCGGCGCGCTGCTCGAGCGCGGCGTGATGCGGCACTTCGAGCGCGGTGACCCCGACACCGCGGTGGTCGCCACCATCGCGCTGCTGGTGCTGCTCACCGGGGCGTCGGCGTTCTTCTTCGGCTACGAGCCGCAGCCCTTCCCGTCGCTGTTCCCCAACCGCACCTTCGAGGTCCTCGGGGTGTTCGTCAGCTTCCGGTCGATCGGCACGATTCTCGTGCTCATCGCGGTGATGGTCGGCCTGCAGCTGCTGTTCCGGTCCACCAAGCTCGGCCTGGCCATGCGCGCGGTGGCCGACAACCCGGAGTCCTCCGCGCTGTCGGCGCTGCCGGTCAGCCGGTTGCTGATGATCGGGTGGGGGCTGGCCGCCGGGCTCGGCGCGGTCGCCGGGGTGCTCGTGGCCCCGCAGCTGTTCATCAGCCCCGGGATGCTCGACTTCGTCCTGGTCTACGCCCTCGCCGCGGCCATCCTCGGCGGGCTGGACTCCCCGGTCGGCGCGGTCGTGGCCGCGGCCTTCATCGGCGTCGCGGAGAACCTGGCCGGGGCCTACCTGGACGTCGTCGGCGACGACCTGAAGATCGCGGTGCCCTTCGTCGCGGTCATGGTGATCCTGGTCGTCCGGCCGCAGGGCCTGTTCGGCCGGAAGACCACGGTGCGCGTCTGATGGCCACCGCCACCCGTCCGGCCCCCGCGGCCACCACCACGCCGCCGCGGTCCGTCGTCACCCGCGCGGCCGCCGCCGTCGCCGGCCTCGCCGTCGCCGTGGTGCTGGTCGTCGCGCCGCTGGTGTCCAGCCCGTACATCAACTTCCAGCTCGCCTCGATCATGGTCTTCGCGGTCGCGCTGCTGGGCCTGAACGTGATCATGGGGTACACCGGCCAGGTCTCCCTCGGCCAGAGCGCGTTCCTCGGCCTGGGCGCCTACATCACCGCCTACGGGGTGCTGAACGACTGGCCGATCGCGCTGTCGCTCCTGCTCTCGGCCGTCGTCCCCGCCGCGGTCGGCATGCTCGTCGCGCTGGCCGCGGCCCGGCTGCGCGGGCTCGCGCTGGCGATGATCACCCTGGCGCTGCCGATCATCGGCGTCCCGCTGGCCCGGCGCTTCGACGGCTTCACCGGCGGCTCGCAGGGCCAGGTCGTCAGCTGGCTGCGCGCCCCGGAGTCCCTGGGGCTGGCCAACGACCAGTGGCGGTACTACGTCGTCGCGGTCATCGCGCTGGTCGCCTTCCTCCTGGTCCGCAACCTGGTGCGCGGACGCATCGGCCGGTCCTTCGCGATCGTCAAGGAGAACGAGGCGGTCGCGCTGTCCATGGGCGTCTCGCCGTACCGCACGAAGGTGCTGGCGTTCACGATCGCGTCGGCCCTGGGCGGGCTGTCGGGCTTCATGTACCTGGCCGTCGTGCAGTACACCTCGCCCGAGACGCTGGTCTTCGCCACCTCGATCAACCTGGTCGCGGCCATGGTGATCGGTGGATCGGCCAGCATCGTCGGCACGGCGCTGGGCGCCCTGTACTACGTGCTGGTGCCGGTGCTCGCCGGCCAGGTCAACTCCTCGCGCACCGCGCTGATCTCCGGCGCCGTCCTGCTCGCCGTGCTCTTCGTGCTGCCGGCCGGGCTGGTGTCCCTGCCCCGCCGGCTGGCCCGCCGCCGGTCGGCCCGCCGGGGCACCCGCACGGCCCCGCACGACACCGCGGACGACGCGGCGACCCCCACATCCACCGACGGGTCAGCACCTGCGGTGCCCGCCCCGGCGGCGACCACGACGGACCAGCACCCGTGAACCCCAGGAAGGGCGACCCCATGACCTCAACCCCCCACACCGTGCGCGCCGGCGCACTGGTGGCCACGGCGAGCATCGCCGTGCTGCTCGTGTCCGGGTGCACCCGCGCGGAGTCCTCGGGCGGTCTCGGCGGTGACGGGTCCAGCCCGGGCATCACCGACGACTCGATCAGCATCGGCATCAGCAGCCCGCTCAGCGGCCCGACCGCCGGCCCGGGCTCGTGCACCGTGGCCGGCCTGGCCGCCTACATCGAGGCGCAGAACGCCGACGGCGGGTTCGAGTTCGGCGACGGCAACACCCGCCAGGTCGAGTTCACCTACCTGGACGACGTCTACGACCCGGCCCGGGCGGTGTCGAACTTCCGGCAGCTCACCGACCAGGGGATCTTCGCCTACGTCGGTGCCCTGGGCACGCCCACCAACGCGGCCGTCATGCCGATCGCCGAGGAGGAGGAGGTGCCCCAGGTCCTGCTCACCACCGGTGCCCGCACCTTCTCCGAGGACCAGGAGGCGCACCCCTGGACCACCGGGTTCGTGCCGACCTACGCCACCGAGGGCCGGGCGTTCGGCGAGCTGCTGGTGGCGGCCGACCGGCCGATCACCGTGGCGACGCTGGCCCAGAACGACGACTTCGGGCAGAGCTACCTCGACGGCTTCACCGAGGCCACCGAGGGCAGCCAGGTGGAGGTCGTCGCCTCCGCGACCTACGAGCCCACCGACACCACCCTGGACTCCCAGGTGACCGAGCTGGCCGCCAGCAACGCCGACGTCCTGCTCAGCGCGGTGTCGGTGACCCCGCTGCAGGTCGGCGTGCTGACCAAGGCGCAGTCCCTGGGGTGGCTGCCGAGCATCTTCCTGCCGTCGAACACCTCGACGCCGGGCACGATCCTGCAGCCCGGCGGCGCCGAGGCCTACCCGGCGGTCTTCACCCCGTCGTTCTCCAAGAACCCCAACTCCCCGGCGTTCGCCGAGGACGAGGACGTGCAGGCCTACAACGCGGCCTTCGAGGAGTACGGCTCGCAGATCGCCACCACCTACACCCCGCACTGCACCTGGAGCTACGCCGAGGGCGCCGTGCTGGCCGAGGCCTTCGCGGGCATGGAGGAGCCCACCCGGGAGTCGTTCATGACCGCACTGCGGTCGATCAGCGACTTCCAGGCGCCGATGCTGCTCGACGGCATCACGGTGGACACCACCAGCGACGACGAGGCGGCCATCTCCACCGTCGAGCTCGTCCGGTACGACGCCGGCACCGGTGGCTTCGCGCCGGTCGACGGCTTCTGAGCCACCCGTGGTCGGGGCCGGGGTGCACGGCTGTGCATCCTGGTCCCGACCCGGGCCCGCCACCCGGTCCCCGCGGCGACCGCCGCGGGCCAGCGCCCGTGCCGAGGAGGCGTCCGTGCACCCCACCGTGGACCGCGCCGCACCGGCACCGCCTGCGCCGCACGACTGGGCGGAGGTCGCTCGCCGGGCTCCCGACGGGCTCGCGGTGGTCGACGCCGACGGCCGGTGGCTGCAGCTGAACCCGACCGCCGAGGAGCTGTGCGACGTGCCGGCCGCGGCGCTGGTCGGCACCGCGTCGCCGTTCCGCCCCACCCCGGCGGTCTCCCCGCAGGGGCAGGGCCACGGCCTGCTGGACGACGACGGCGCCGAGCTGGTCTGCAGCTGGACCGGCGGCCGGACGACGGGGGTGCGGGAGTTCGCCTACCGCACCCACCTGCTCGACGCCGGCACGGGGGAGCGGGTGGTGTCCTTCCGGGACGCCACCGCCGAGCGGCACCGCCGTCGCCGCGTGGCCGCCCTGGCCCGGGCCTCGGCCGGGCTGGCCGCGGAGGGTTCGGTGCCCGCCACCCTGGACGCCCTCGCCCGGGAGGTGCTGCGGGCCGACGCGCTGGCCGGCGTGCAGATCCTGAGCATGGACGAGGCCGGCTCCGGGCTGCGGATCATGGGCCAGGCGGGGTTCCCGCACTGCCCGGACTTCTTCGACCGGCTGCTGCAGTGCGGCCGGCAGGGCGCCCGGCTCACGATCTTCGAGGCGTTCGAGCGGCTCGAGCCGGTCGTCGTCCCCGACCGGTGGGCCAGCCTGCGCGACGACCCGGCCTGGGCCCCGCTGCACGAGTACCTGGGGCAGTCGGACTGGAGCTGGTTCGCCAGCGTCCCGCTGACCATCCGCGGCCGGCCGGCCGGGGTGCTCAACGCCTACCTGTCACCGGGCCAGGTGGTGGGCAACCAGACCCTGGAGTTCCTCACCGCGATGGCCGAGCAGGCCGCCGTGGCGCTGGACCACGCCGCGCTGCTGCAGGCCGAGCGGGAGCTCGCCCGCCGGGAGGAGCGCCAGCGGCTGGCCCGCGACCTGCACGACAGCATCGTGCAGCAGGCGTTCTCCATCGGCATGCAGGCCAAGGTGCTGGGCATCGTCGCCGCCCGCGGTGAGGTGCCCACCGACCGGGTGCGCAGCATCGCCCAGGAGATCGGCGTGCTCTCGCAGACCGTCCTGGCCGACCTGCGGGCGATGGTGCACGAGCTGCGGCCGCTGTCCTCGACCTCGCTCGGGCTGGAGGAAGCGCTGCGCGCGCTGGCCGAGAGCACCACGAACCGGACCGGCATGCGGGTCGGCCTGCAGGTCGGGGCCGGGGTGGACACCCTGCCCACCGACATGGCCGAGGACGTCTACCGGATCGTCGCCGAGGCGCTGCACAACGTGGTCAAGCACGCGGAGGCCGGCCGGGTCACCGTGCGGGTCGCGCTGCGGCACGGCTCGACGGTCAGCCTCACGGTCACCGACGATGGCCACGGCATGCCCGGCGGAGCACCCGGCACCCCGGACCGGCGCGAGGGCTACGGCCTGACGAGCATGCGCGAGCGGGCCGCGCGGTGGGGCGGCAGCCTGACCGTGGGCCCGCGGACCCGGGGTGCCGCCGGCACCTCCGTGCGCGCCGTCGTCCCCCTGCCCGACCCGCGGGCCGCCGCGGACCTCACCCGGGCCGGGTTGCCGGCGCCGGGCCCTGCACCGGATGGAGCCCCGTGACCGCACCGACCCCCGACGACGGCGAACCGGCCGACCCGGTCGTCCGCGTCCTCATCGTCGACGACCACGCCGTCGTCCGCCGCGGCATCCGGGCGTACCTGGAGGTGCTCGACGACCTCGAGGTGACCGCCGAGGCCGCGAACGGGGTGGAGGCGCTGTCCAAGCTCGGTGCGCTGTCCGCGCACGGCGAGCTGCCCGACGTCGTCCTCGTCGACCTGCTCATGCCCAAGATGGACGGCGTGGCCACCACGGCCCGGATCCGGGAGCTCTACCCCGAGCTGCGCACCGTGGTGCTGACCAGCTTCGGCGAGATGGAGCGGGTGCACGCCGCGCTGGCCGCCGGTGCCTCGGGCTACCTGCTCAAGGACGCCGAGCCGACCGAGGTGGTCGCCGCCATCCGCGCGGCCGCCCGCGGCGAGGTGTTCCTGGACCCCGCGGTGGCCCGGCAGCTGACCCAGGAGATGGTGTCCCCGCCGACCGGCCTGGGCTCCCTGACCGCCCGGGAGCGGGACGTGCTGGCGCTGGTGGCGCACGGCCGGTCCAACCAGGAGATCGCCGACGATCTGGTGATCAGCGAGCGGACAGCCCGCACCCACGTCAGCAACGTGCTGCGCAAGCTGCAGCTGACCTCGCGGACCCAGGCCGCGCTGGTCGCCGTCCGGCAGGGGCTCGTCCCACCGCAGGCGTGAGTGGTGCAGGCGTGAGCGGTGCGGGCCCCGCGGGGCCCGCACCGCCGGGTGCTCAGCTCGCGCTGGTGCGCCAGCCCTGCTGGTAGGTCTCCCGCGCCATGGCGGCGTACGGGGTGGGGCTGACGATCGCCCGCACGGAGAACTGCTCGTGCGGCTGCACGGTGGTCTTGCGCGAGCCGCCGTCGGGCTCGCCCCAGACCACGGTGACCTCGGCGCCCAGCGGGACGTCGGGGGCCACGGTCGCCAGGGACAGCGCGGTGCGCTCGTTGGCGCTGTAGCCGGTGAACATCGACAGCCCGACGACGGTGCCGTCGGCGTCCAGGACCGAGTCGAAGTTCGACGAGCCGTAGTTGGCGTTGGGCAGGTCGAAGAACTGGTAGCCCGGGCCCGGACGCACCGGCGAGGCGAGCAGTTCGGCGACGTCGTCGGCGTTCCAGGCCAGGGTGACCTTGCGGCGCTGCGTCGTCGGGTCGATCGCCTCCAGCGCGCTGCGGCCGATGAAGTCGTGGTCGAACTTGACGAAGTTGCCGTACCCGAGCTCCCACGGATTCGTGTAGTAGTCGGTGATGTCGTCGGAGACGAAGCTGCCGGCCAGGGCGTTGGTGGCCTCGTAGCCCTGCGCGGGCAGCCACTCGCGGTAGGCCCGCAGCTCCTCGCCGGTGTAGATCGCCGGCAGCGGGGAGGGGATCCAGCCCGACTCCAGGGTGTTGCAGCTGTAGGCGCGGGCACCGGCGGGCTCCAGGCCGAACTCGGCCCCGGCCTCCAGGATGGCCTCGCGGACGACGTCGTAGCTGTCGTACGGGCCCCAGATCTCCAGCCCCGGGGCGCCGGCCATGCCGTGCCGCAGCGTGCGGATCTCCTGGCCGGCGATGGTCATGGTGCCCATCCGGAAGAACTTGACCTTGTCGACGGTGCCGCCGTTGACCTTCTCGATGACCTCCCAGGCGCGCGGGCCCTGGATCTGGAAGCGCCAGACGTCCCGGGTGACCTGCTTGCCGTAGGGCCGCGAGGGGGAGCGGGGGTCGTTGCGGACGTCGACGTCGTAGCCGCCGGTCTCGGCCTGGAACATCAGCCAGTTGGCCACCGGGGCGCGGCCGACGTAGACGAACTGGTCCTCGGCCAGGCGGAAGAGGATGCCGTCGCCGATGACGCCGCCGTCGGGGGAGACCGGGACGAACTGCTTGGCCGAGTCGACCGGGAAGACCGCGGTGCTGTTGATCCCGGTGTCGGTGAACAGCTTCAGCGCGTCGGCGCCCGAGACCCACAGGTTGGTCATGTGGTGGGACTGGTCGAACAGCACGGCGGTCTGCTGCCAGGCGGTGACCTCGCGGCGGAAGTTCGTGAACTCCGAGGGCACGACGGGGTAGATGTAGGTGCCCAGCTGGGAGTTGCGCAGCAACTCCACGGTGCCGCCCGACTGGTCCAACACGTCCTGCAGGTTCGTGGCTGTCATGTCCTACCCGTTCTGGTCGCTGCTGCCCCGGTGACCACGGTCGGGTCCCCTCCCTGACGCTAGGGACCCCGGGGACGCGGCGGACCCGAGGAATGGCGGGGGATCGGCGTCGGACGCGACGCGTCCGGGCAGGACAGATGTCGCGTGCGGCACCCCCGCTGCGGCGGGCACGGTCGGGACGTCCAGGCGGTGCACGGCCGCCCCCGTGGTCCTAGCGTCGACGGCACGCCGCACCACGGCGACCGCGCCACCGGCACCAGGGAGCCCGCATGACCAGCCCGAGCAGCCCCACCGCGGCGGAGACCTACCTGTTCGACGGCCCCAGCAGCCGGCGCGGGCGGGCGATGAACAAGCTGTTCATGTCCCTGCGCGACGAGCAGGCCCGGGCCACGTTCCTGGCCGACGAGACGGCGTACTGCGCCCGGTTCGCGCTGAGCCCGGAGCAGACGCGGGCCGTGCTGGACCGGGACTGGCAGGCGATGCTCGACCTGGGCGGCAGCATCTTCTACATCTACAAGCTGGCGCTGATGGACGGGCTGTCCATGCAGTACCTCGGTGGGGTCTTCACCGGGATGACCGAGGCGGACTTCAAGGCCGCCATGCTCGCGGGAGGACGCACCGATGTCTGAGGTCATCTGGGGTCTGGGGACCTCGCACGTGCCGTCGATCGGGGCGGCCATGGACCGCGGCATGACCGCCGAGCCGGTCTGGGCCCCCCTCTTCGAGGGCTACCGGCCGGCCCGGGAGTGGCTGGCCGACCACACGCCCGACGTCGCGGTGCTGATCTACAACGACCACGCCAACGGCGTCGACCTGGACATCGTGCCGACGTTCGGCATCGGCACCGCCGACCGGTACACCGTGGCCGACGAGGGGTTCGGCAAGCGCCCGGTGCCCGACGTGCTGGGTCATCCGGAGCTGTCGTTCCACCTGCTGCAGCAGCTGGTCGACGAGGGGTTCGACCTCACCGTCTTCGGCGAGCTGGACGTCGACCACGGCTTCACCGTGCCGCTGTCGGTGTGGACGCCGGACCCCGGGGACGCCTGGCCCTGCCCGGTCATCCCGATCATGGTCAACGTCATCCGCTACCCGCAGCCCACCGCGGCCCGCTGCTACGCCCTCGGCCAGGCCCTCGGCCGGGCGCTGGCCAGCTTCCCGGAGGACATCACGGTCGGCGTGCTGGGCACCGGCGGCATGTCGCACCAGCTCGCCGGCACCCGGGCGGGATTCATCAACCCGACCTTCGACCACATGTTCCTCGACGCCATCCAGCACGACCCGCAGAAGCTGGCCGCGATGACCCGCGAGGACTACATCCGCGAGGCCGGGTCCGAGGGCATCGAGCTGATCATGTGGCTGGTCATGCGCGGGGCGATGAACGCCGAGATCACCAAGGTGCACTCGGCCTACCACGTGCCGGCGTCCAACACCGCCGCCGGCCTGGCCCTGTTCGACAACCGCGCGCCGGTCGCCGCCGGCTAGACCAGGGTGGCCGGCTCCCAGCCGCGCAGCGCGTTCAGCACGGCGAGGCCCTCGGCCCGGACCAGGTCGTCCGGGACGAGGGCCCGCTCGCGCAGCCGGCCGGACGCCACGGCGGCGGCGCGGGCCACCCCGGGCAGGCAGCCGCCGCCCAGCGGCGGGGTCCACCAGACGCCGTCCAGCCGGACGGCGAGGGTGGCCCGGCAGGTCTCGGTGACCTCGCCGCGGGTGTTCACCAGCACCATGTCGTCGGCCCCGGGGTGCCGGGCCAGCCGGGTGTCGTAGGGCGCCCGCAGCGTCGTCTTGTGGTGTGGCCAGCAGACGGTCTCGTCGACCGGCTCGTCGTCCACGGCCAGCCGGACCAGGTCGCGCGGGGCGGGCAGGCCGGCCAGGTCCACGGCGACCTCGCCGTCGGGTCCGCAGCGCAGCCGGACCCGGGCGTCCCCGGCACCGGCCAGCGCCTGCTGCAGGGCGGCCTCCACCGCCGGGACGTCGAGGCGGAACCCGAAGTAGGCCGCCGAGTCGGTGAGCCGGGCGCGGTGGCCGGGCCAGGCGACCAGCCCGCGGCCGGCCTCGTGCCGCATCGTCTCCAGCAGCTCGAAGGCCGCCGGCGGGGCGGCCAGGATCCGGGCCTTGGTCTCCAGCTCGGCGTACTCCGCCTCTGCCTCGGAGCTCCAGGTGATGCCCCCGCCGACGCCGTAGACCGCCGTCCCGGCCGACCGGTCGACCACGGCGGTCCGGATGGCGACGGTGAACCGGGCGTGCGCCGCCGGCCCCACGTACCCGACGGCCCCGCAGTAGACGCCGCGCGGGCCGGGCTCGAGCTCGGTGATCAGCGCCGTCGTCGACGTCTTGGGCGCCCCGGTGATCGACCCGCACGGGAACAGCGCGGTGAACAGGTCGACCAGCCCGGTGCCCGGGCGGAGCTGCGCCCGGACCTCCGAGGTCAGCTGGTGCACCGTGGGGTAGCGCTCGGCCGACAGCAACCGGGTGACCTCGACCCCGCCGACGACGGCCACCTGGGCCAGGTCGTTGCGGACCAGGTCCACGATCATCACGTTCTCGGCGCGCTCCTTCGGGCTGGCCAGCAGCGCGGCCCGGGCCAGCTGGTCGGCCGCGGTGGTCGGGCCCCGCGCGGCGGTGCCCTTCATCGGCGCCATCACCACCTGGTCGCCGTCCCGGGTGAAGAACAGCTCCGGGCTGGCGCTGGCGACGGCGAACCGGCCGGTGTCCAGGTAGGCGTTGCCGCTCCCGCGCTGGGCCAGCGCCAGGTCGGCGTACAGGCTCAACGGGTCGCCGGCGGTGCGGGCGCGCAGCCGGGTGGTGAGGTTGACCTGGTAGGTGTCCCCGGCGGCGATCCGTTCGCGGACGGCGGCCACCGCGGCGGCGTGCGTGGCCCGGCCCGCGTCGGCGACCCACGGGCCGGTGCGGTGCCCGGTGCCGGCGTCGGCGGTGATCGGCGGGCCGGCCTCGGGGGCGTCGTCCACGACGCCGAACCAGACCAGCGGCAGCCCCTCCTCGGGCGGGTGCACCGGCAACCCGGCCCCGAGCCCCGCCGCCGCCTCGTAGGCGACGAACCCGGCCGCCCAGGAGCCCTGTGCGCACGCCTGCTCCACCGCGGCGAGCACGCCGGGGACCTCGGCCGGGGTCCAGGCGGCCAGCACCCGCGGCGGGGTGCTGAACAGCAGGGCCTGCCCGGCGACCAGGTCGTCGAACCGCGCCCAGCAGGGGTCGGGCGCAGCGGGGACGGACACCGGACCATCGTGGTCGACGGCCGTCGGCGGCGGATCGTCGCTCTGCGCGCCCGGGCTACGTCACATGCCCTACCCGGGGCACGACGGCCGCCCACCGAGGTCCGGTCATCCGCGCGATCCTCCGAGACCGGTGCCGTCCCTACCGTCGAACCAGGTCAGGTGCCGGGTCCCCGGCGCCGCCCCCGAGGGAAGGCCACCCGCAGATGACGTCCGAGTCCCTGGCAGCCGCCGTCGACCGCGCCGGCTCCCCGGTCGAGCTGCTGCGGCACTCGGCGGCCCGGGCCATGACGTTCCCGGTCGCGCCGGAGTTCACCAACTGGCGCTCGGAGCAGCGGGCCTGGGCGGAGACCTGCGCCCTGCTGGACCAGTCGCACCACATGACCGACCTGTTCCTGTCCGGGCCCGGCGCGCTGGACCTGCTGCGCGGGCTGGCGGTGAACTCCTTCGAGGGCTTCGGCGTGGACAAGGCCAAGCAGTTCGTGGCGGTCAACCCCGACGGGCAGCTGATCGGCGACGCGATCCTCTTCCACCTGGAGGACGAGCTGTTCGACCTGGTCGGCCACCCGATGGTCATCGACTGGGTGCTGTTCCACCTGCAGCGCGGCGACCACGACGTCACCGCCGAGCGCGACGACAACTCCGCCGTCCGCACCGACGGCCCGCCCCGCCTGTACCGCTACGAGCTGCAGGGGCCGACCGCGGCCGCCGTCCTCGAGCAGGCCACCGGCGCGCCGCTGCCGGACACGAAGTTCTTCCACATGGCCACCTTCACCGTCGACGGCGCCACCGTGCGGGCGCTGCGGCACGGCATGGCCGGCCAGCCCGGCTTCGAGCTGTTCGGGCCCTGGGCCGACGGCGAGCGGGTGCTGCAGGCGCTGCTGACCGCCGGCGCCGACCACGGCCTGGTCCGGGCCGGCGCCAAGGCCTACTCCACGGCCAACCTGGAGTCCGGGTGGGTGCCCGCCCCGATCCCGGCGGTCTTCGGCGACGACCCGCTGCTGCAGGAGTACCGGGAGTGGCTGCCGGCCTCGGCGATCGGCGCGATCGGCGGCAGCGTGGACTCCGCCGACATCGCCGACTACTACCTGACCCCCTACGACCTGGGCTACGACCGGAACGTGAAGTTCGACCACGACTTCGTCGGCCGGGCGGCACTGGAGGCGCTCGCGGTCGCCCCGCCCAGGCGAAAAGTCACCCTGGTGTGGCACCCCGAGGACGTCGCCGCGGCCATGGGATCGCTGGTCGAGGAGGGCCCGGGCGCGAAGTACCTGGACCTGCCCAAGATCCGCTACGCGCTGCACCAGGAGGACCAGGTGTTGCTCGACGGCCGGCCGGTCGGCGTCTCCCTGGACTGCGGCTACATCGCCAACGAGCGGGTGATGGTCTCCCTCGCCGCGGTGGACCTGGCCTGCGCCGAGCCCGGCACCGAGGTCGTCGTCCGCTGGGGCGAGGAGCCGAACTCGCGCAAGCCGCAGGTCGAGGAGCACCGGGTGGTCGACATCCGCGCCACGGTGGCCCAGGCCCCCTACGTCCAGTTCGCCCGCAGCAGCTACCGGGACCGGTGATGGCCGTGGTCTCCCGCCCGGACGCCGGGCTGCCGCGGGCCGGCCGGGCCCAGCTCGCCGCCGCCCTCCGCGACGCCACCTACGAGGTGCTGCCCTTCAAGACGGCCGAGGACAAGGTGCTGGCCGACGTCCCCACCGACGTCGCGCTCACCGTCACCACCACCGAGGCCAAGGGCCTGGGCCCGACCGTGGACCTCGCCGTCCGGCTGACCGCCGCCGGGTACCGGGCCGCGCCGCACCTGGCGGCCCGGCTGGTCCGGGACCGGGCGCACCTGGCCGACCTGGTGGCCCAGCTGCGCGAGGCCGGCGTCGACCGGGTCTTCGTGATCGGCGGGGACGCCGCCGAGCCGGCCGGTGACTTCACCGACGCCCTCGGCCTGCTGGAGGCCCTGGACGAGATGGGCCGCCCGTTCAGCACGGTCGGGATCGGCGGCTACCCGGAGGGGCACGGCAGCATCGCCGACGAGCTCGTCGAGCGCGCGCTGGAGGCCAAGGCCGAGCACGCCACCCAGGTCATCACCCAGCTGTGCTTCGACGCCGCGACCACCGTGCGGTGGGCCCGCACGGCCTACGAGCGCGGGGTCACCCTGCCGGTCCGGGTGGGCATCCCCGGGGCGATCAGCCGGCAGAAGCTGATCCGGGTGTCGGCCGGCCTCGGCCTGGGCCAGTCCGCCCGGTTCCTGAAGAAGCAGCAGAACATGTTCTGGCGGTTCTTCCTGCCCGGCGGCTACAGCCCGGACAAGCTGATCCAGCAGCTGACCCCGGCCTTCGGCGTCCCGGGCAGCGGGCTCGAGGGCCTGCACGTGTTCACCTTCAACGAGCTGGACACCACCGAGGCCTGGCGGCAGCGCTGGCTGGCCCGGCTCCCGTGACCGCCCAGCTCATCGACGGCCGCGCCTGCGCCCGCGCCCTGCGCGAGGAGCTGGCCGTCGACGTCGCCGCGCTGCGCCGGGACGGCGTGGGCATCGGCCTGGCCACCCTGGCGGTCGGCCAGGAGTACGGGGCCGGCGCCTACGAGCGACGGCTGCGCCGGTTGGCCGGCGAGCTGGACGTGCCCTACCGGCACCGCGCGCTGGACGGCGCGACCACCCTGCCCGAGGTCCTGGCCGAGGTGGCGCTGCTGAACGCCGACCCGGCCGTCTCCGGGATCCTGGTGCTGCGCCCGCTGCCGGCGCACCTGGACGAGTCCGTGGTGTTCCGGGCCATCGACCCGACCAAGGACATCGAGAGCGTGCACCCGGAGAACGCCGGCCTGCTGGCCCTGGGCGTGCCCCGCTTCGTGCCGTCCACCGCGGCGTCGGTGTTCCACCTGCTCGACACCTGGCTGGACTCGGTGGGGGAGGACCGCACGGACTTCTACCACCGGGCGAACATCGTCGTGGTCGGCCGCTCGAACAACGTGGGCAAGCCCGCGATCAGCCTGGGCTACGCCCGGCAGGCCACGGTGCAGTCGGTCGACGAGTGGGCCGACCGGACCACCGGCATCGGCCGGCACACCCGGTGGGCCGACGTGCTGGTGGTCGCCGCGGGCAAGGCCGGACTGATCAGGGCCGAGCACGTCAGCGAGGGCGCCGTCGTCATCGACGTCGGCATCAACGCCCGGACCGGCCCGGACGGCGTCGTCCACATGGTCGGCGACGTCGACTTCGCCTCGGTGGCCCCGCGGGTACGGGCGATCACCCCGGTCCCCGGCGGCGTCGGCCCGGTCACCGACGTCTGGCTGCTGCGCACCACCGTCACCGCGGCCCGGCTCGCCGCCGGGCAGCCCGCCCCGTCCCTGCTGGAGGTGCCATGACCCCGCCCCTGGGCGCGCAGCACGGCGTGCTGCTGCTGCACTGCCCCGACGCCCCCGGCATCGTGCACGCGGTCAGCGGCCTGCTGGTGGACCTGGACTGCACCATCGTGCAGAGCGGCCAGTTCGGCAGCCCCAGCACCGGTGAGTTCTTCCTGCGCGTGGAGTTCGCCCGGGTCGACGGCGCCCCGCTGGACCTGCCGGCCATCCGGGCGGCCGTCGAGCCGCTGGCGGAGCGGTTCGGGATGACCTGGACCCTGGCCGACCGGAACCACCGGCCGCGCGTGGTGATCATGGTGAGCAGGTTCGCCCACTGCCTGCACGACCTGCTCTTCCGCGCCTCCGTGGGTGAGCTGGGCATCGAGGTCGTCGCGGTGGTGTCCAACCACCCGGACCTGGGCCGGGTGGCCGACAGCTTCGGCGTGCGGTTCGTGCACATCCCGGTCACGCCGGACACCAAGGCCGACGCCGAGGCGCAGCTGCTCGAGCTGGTGGAGCGCGAGGAGGTCGAGCTGGTCGTGCTGGCCCGGTACATGCAGATCCTCAGCGACGGCCTGTGCCGCGCGCTGGCCGGCCGGGCGATCAACATCCACCACTCGATGCTGCCCAGCTTCAAGGGCGCCCGGCCCTACCACCAGGCCCACGCCCGCGGCGTGAAGTTCATCGGCGCCACCGCGCACTACGTCACCGCCGACCTCGACGAGGGTCCGATCATCGAGCAGGAGCTCATCCGGGTCGACCACTCCCACGGTCCCGACGACCTGGCCGCCCGCGGCCGGGAAGCCGAGAGCCGGGCGCTGGCCCGCGCGGTCCGCTGGCACACCGAGACCCGGGTCGCGGTGGTGGGCAACCGGACCGTCGTCTTCGGCTGAGCCTCAGCGCAGCAGACCGCCGCCGTCCACCACCACGCACTGGCCGGTGGTGAGCCGGCCGTCGGGGGAGAGCAGGTGCGCCACCGTGCCGGCGACGACGTCCCCGGTGACCGGGTCGGGGATGGCCTGCTGCGACCGGGTGCGGGCGAAGACCTCGGGACCCGAGTGCGCCTGGGTGCCCGGTGTCTCCACCTGGGCGGGGACGACGGCGTTGACGGTGACCCGGTGCTCGCCGAGCTCGCGGGCCATCACCCGGGTCATGCCGATCACCGCGCCCTTGCTGGCCACGTAGGCGAGCTGGCCGGGGCCGCCGGTGAAGAACGTGCGGCTGCCCAGGTTGACCACCCGGCCGCCGGCCTCGGCGTCGCGCAGGTGCGGGAAGCAGGCCTGCGTCATCAGCAGCACGCCGACGGCGTTGACGTCGAAGAAGCGGTGCATCTGCTCGGGCGTGGTCTCCAGGAAGCTGGCCCGCCCGGACAGCAGGCCCGCGTCGTTGACCAGCGCGTCCAGCCGGCCGTGCCGGGCCACCACGGCGGCCACGGTGTCGTGCACGGCGATCGGGTCGGTGACGTCGCAGTCCCACCAACCGACGGTGCCGCCCTCGACCGCCGCCCGCACGCCCTCGTCGGCCGGTGGTGCCACGTCCAGGGCGGCGACGGCGAACCCGTCGGCGACCAGCCGGCGCACGATGGCCGCCCCGATGCCGCCGGCCGCGCCGGTGACGACGGCGACCGGCGTCACCGGCGTTCCTGCGGGTGGGTGGCCAGGGCCTCCACCTGCACGTCCATGTACTTCCACATCGGCAGCGAGACCAGGGCGTCGTGCAGCTCGGCGGGGTCGGCCGCCGCGTAGAGCCCGACGGTGGCGTTGCGGCCGGGCACCCGCCACAGCCGCAGCAGGATGCCGGCGTCCCGCAGCTCCTGGGCCCGCGCGCGCTCCCCGGCGCGCAGGGACTCCCGGACGTCGTCCGGGGTGTCGAGGGGCATGCGGTTCTCGGTCCGGACGAGGAACTCCACGGTGGTCTCCAGTCTCAGCGGGCGAGTCGGTCCAGCAGGGCGGCCAGCTCGTCGGGAGCGGTCACCATGGCCTCGTGGCCGGTGGCGATCTCGTGCACGGGCCAGCCGCGGGCGCGGGCCCGGTCGGCCTGGCCGGCGAACACCCCCATCCAGTCGGTGCACTCGACGAAGGCGGCGGGGACGCCATCCCCGGCGCCGGTCAGCCGGAGCGGGTCGGTGTAGGTCTTCCACGGGTGCGGGGTGAGCTTGGGCAGCAGCCAGTCCACGTCGGCCTGCTCGGTGACGCCCAGCACCGACAGCTTGCGGACGGCGACCAGCCAGCCGAAGCCCTGCTCGGCGGCGGACTCGGCCCAGTGGTGGGCGACGGTCTCGGGCAGCAGCTCGCGGGCGGCCTCGCCGTCGTCCCCGACGAAGGCGTCCAGGTGCACCCGCAGCGCGACCCGGTCGGGACGGCGGTCGGTCACCGCGGTGACCACCTGGCCGGCGTAGCTGTGCCCGACCAGCACGACGTCGCGCAGGTCGAGGGTGTCGAGCAGGCGGACGACGTCCTCGACGTGGGTGTCCAGCCCGACCAGCGGCGAGAGCAGGTGCGCCCGCTCCGACAGCCCGGTCAGCGTGGGCGCGTGCACCTCGTGGCCGGCGGCGCGCAGCACCGGGGCGACCCGGTCCCAGCACCACCCGCCGTGCCACGCGCCGTGGACGAGCACGAACGTCGACACGGTCCCCACCTCCCGCGAGCTGCCGGCCCGATCGGGCCTCCCGAAATCCTAGGGAGGACACCGGGGGACGACGTGCTCCGCGTGACCCGGGTGCCGTGGCCGGTGCGGCACCGGTGCGGCGCGACATCTGACCCGCCCGGCCCGGGTCGCCCGGCCGGTGCGGGCGCGTCGTCGGACCGGCGCGGAGCGGTCGGCCGGTGCAGCAGGCTCCGGGCAGCACCTCCCCGCACCACCGCCCGGTGGCGCCCACTCCAGCGACGGAGCAGCAGACGATGACGCAGACCGACCCCACCCCGACCCTCGTGCTGGTGCACGGCGCCTGGCACGGTTCCTGGTGCTGGTCGACGGTGGTCGACGAGCTGGCCGCCCAGGGGCAGGCGACGGCGACGGTGGACCTGCCCAGCTCGGGGCAGGACGCCGCGGCGCTCGGGGGACTGGCCGACGACATCGCGGCCGTCGGTGCGGTGCTCGACGCGGTCGAGGGGCCCAAGGTGCTGGTCGGCCACTCCTACGGCGGGCTGCCGGTGAGCGCAGCCGCGGTCGGCCGGGACGACGTGGTGGGCGTGGTCTACGTGTGCGCCTTCGTCCTGGACGAGGGGGCGACCCTGCTGCAGGCCGGCGGCGGCACGCCGCCGCCGTTCTGGGACATCTCGGCCGACGGCACGCACATGGCCGCCGCCGACCCGGTCGCGGTCTTCTACGGCGACTGCGACCCGGCCGTGGCCGCGTCGGCCGCGGCGCAGCTGGGGTTCCAGTCGATGAGCTCGGTGACCACCCCACTGCCGGCGACCGCGCACCGGGCGGTGCCCACGACCTACGTGGTGGCCGACCTGGACACCGGCATCCCGCCGTTCGTGCAGGAGGCGATGGCCGAGGGCCGGGTGGACCACGTGGTGCACGTCGACTCCGCGCACTCGCCGTTCCTCAGCCGGCCGCGCGAGCTGAGCCGGCTGCTGCTGGACGCCGTCGCGAGCGCCTGAGTGCGGGGGCGGGGCCGGCGGCCCCGCCCCCGGTCAGGCGTCGTCCTCGTCCAGGTAGACCACGCCCAGCCGCTCCAGGGTGGGGCGCAGGTCGTAGAGGTCCAGGCCCAGGGTGCCGGCGGCGAACTGCGCCCGCTTCCCGGCCTCCGTGGCCTCCCGGGCGGCCGACGCGGCCACCACGGCGGGGACGTCGGCCAGCGGCACGCACATCACCCCGTCGTCGTCGGCGACCACGGCGTCCCCGGGGGTGATCAGCCGGCCGGCCACCACCACGGGCACGTTCACCGAGCCGGGGACCGCCTTGGCCGTGCCCTGCGCGTGCACCGCCCGGGACCAGACCGGGAAGTCCATGGCGGTCAGCTCGGCGACGTCCCGGACGCCGGCGTCGGTGACCAGGCCCAGCACGCCGCGGGCCCGCAGCTGGGTGGCGAACAGCTCGCCGAACATGCCGTCGGTGCTGCGTGAGGTGGTCGCCACGACCAGCACGTCACCGGCCCGGCACTGCTCGATGCAGGCGTGGATCATCAGGTTGTCGCCGGGGTGGGACAGCACGGTGACCGCCCGGCCGGCAATCCTGGAGCCGGGGTAGATTGGCCGCAGCTCGGGCCCGACCAGCCCGGTCCGGCCGGCCGCCTCGTGCGCGGTCGCGACGCCGAACCCGGCCAGTGCGGCCAGGTCGGCCGGCGCCGGGCCCTTCGTCGTCCGCACCACCACGTGCTGGGTCATCGCAGCTCCGTCCCGACGCTGGGGTAGGTCCGCCGGAAGGCCTCGGCGTGGGTGACGCCGGCGGGGGCGCCGTTGCGCCGGGCCTGCACGCCGCGCCGGACGCCGAGGTCGGTGTAGTAGTCGACGAGATGACCCTGGCCGCCGGCCATGCAGCGCATGGCCTCGAGCTTGCGCTCCCAGACCGGGGAGACGTCCAGCAGCAGGTCGGGCACGAAGCCGCAGACCTCGGGCTGGTGCGGCTCGAACTGGAACACCTGCGGGGCGCCCAGCGGGGCGGTGCTGCGGTCGTGGCCGTGCGCCTGGGCGACCATCCGGGTCCGCAGCGTGGTGGCGTGGGCCAGGTCGTGGTCGGTGTTGTACGGGTCGTGCGGTACGTGGGTGAGCAGCACGTCCGGGGCGTGCGCGCGCAGGATCGCGACGAGGGTGTCCTCGGCGCCGGCGTCCACCCGCAGCGGGTAGTCGCCGAGGTCCAGGAACTCGACCGTCGCGCCCAGGGCCTGCGCGGCGGCGGTGGACTCCGCGCGTCGGGCGGTCTTGACGCCGTCCAGGGTCATGCCCTCCTGCTTCCAGAGGCCCTGGGACTCGCCGCGCTCGCCGAAGCTCAGGCACACGACGTGCACCGCGGCGCCGCGGTCGGCGTAGAGCGCCAGGGCACCCCCGGCGCGCCAGACGAAGTCGGCGGCGTGCGCGCTGACGACCAGCACGGAGCCGGGTCCTGGGGCTGTCATGACGGGTGCACCCTCCGGTCGACCGGGGCGACCGGTGCCGGGGGCGGCACGGCGTCGTCCACGTGTGCCGAGGGTAGGCAGCCGGCCGGCCGGCGACCCACCGTGCGATGACCCCTCCGGGACCGGTGGCACGACGCGGCCGGGCTACGTCATCCGTCCCGGAGGGTCAGGGGGCGCTGACCACCGACAGCAGCTGCAGCTTCTCGTGGCTCTCGCTGCCGGGCACCGCGGTGTAGACCAGCAGCGAGTGGGACTGCTGCGGGTCGGACAGGGTCTGGCACTGCAGCTCCAGCAGGCCGACCTCCGGGTGCACGAAGCGCTTCACCGGCCGCGGCCGCACGCCGACCTCGTGGGTGGCCCAGACCTGCCGGAACTCCTCGCTGCGCGCCAGCAGGTCCTCGGCGAGCGCCGCGGCCCGGGACCGCGGACCCCGGAGCGCGATGACCTCCCGCAGCCCGGAGGCCCACACCCGGGACAGGTAGCCGTGGTCGTCGGGGTGGTAGAGCGACCGGGACCCGGGATCGGTGAACCAGCGGTGGCCCAGGCTGCGCCCGGGGCCGGTCCGCACCGAGGCGTCGCCCAGCAGGGCGATGCCCATCCGGGTCTGGCGCAGGGTCTCCCCGAGCTCGGTCACCACCTCGGCCGGGGTGTCGTCGAGCCGGTCGAGGATCCGCAGGATGCCCGGCCCGACGTGCTGGCTCTCCGCGCCCCGGGCGGGCGGGTGGTGGCCGGCGAGGCGGGACAGGTGGTCGCGCTGGTCGAGGGACAGGTGCAGGCCCTGCGCGATCGCCGCGACCATGCCCTCCGACGGCTGCGGCCCCCGCCGGCGCTCGAGGCGGGCGTAGTAGTCGGCGGACATGTGGGACAGCGCGGCCACCTCCTCGCGGCGGAGTCCGCTGGTGCGACGCCGCTGGCCGCGGGGCAACCCGACGTCCTCGGGCTGCAGCGCCTCCCGGCAGGTGCGCAGGAAGTCCGCCAGACCCGTGCGGTCGATGTCCACGCGCTCTCCTGCCCTCGTCGGTGCCGGTCTCCTCCCGCACCGGTCTCCTTCGTACCGGTCGGCGCCGTCGCGTGGCAGGACCTGGTGATCCCCCTCTGCGCGGCAGGCCCGGCCCGGCCAGCCACGGATCGACAGGCCGTGGCTGCCCCGGCCGGCGGCGCGCACTGTCGGCGGCGACCCGCTCGACACCGACCGTTCGACACCGACCCCGGAGGTCCCCGTGGCCCGCACAGCCCTCGACATCACCGTCCCCGACCTGACCGGCACCCGTGCCCTCGTCACCGGCGCCAGCGACGGCATGGGCCGGCTCATCGCCGCCCGGCTGGCCGCCGCCGGCGCCGAGGTGGTGCTGCCCGTCCGCAACCCCGCCAAGGGCCAGGCCGCACTCGACGGCATCCGGGCGGAGGTGCCCGGCGCTCAGGTGTCGCTGCGCACGATGGACCTGTCCTCGTTGGACTCCGTGGCCGCGCTGGGCGACGAGCTGCGGGCCGAGGGCGCCCCGATCGGCATCCTGGTGCTCAACGCCGGCGTGATGACCCCGCCCACCCGGCAGACCACCGTCGACGGGCACGAGCTGCAGTTCGGCACCAACCACCTGGGCCACGTGGCCCTGGTCGCCCACCTGCACCCGCTGCTGGTCGCCGGTCGCGCCCGGGTGGTGTCCCAGCTCAGCATCGCGGCCGACCGCGGCGTGCTGCACCTGGCGGACCTGGACTGGGAGCGCAGCTACGACGGGA
Organism: Klenkia terrae; assembly: GCF_900491935.1. GTDB lineage: Bacteria > Actinomycetota > Actinomycetes > Mycobacteriales > Geodermatophilaceae > Klenkia > Klenkia terrae. The sequence goes on along the minus strand of NZ_UEXK01000004.1, from coordinate 4,553,796 downwards.
TGAAGGCCTACCGCTCGTCCAAGGTCGCGCTGGGGCTCTTCGGCCTGGAGCTGGACCGGCGCAGCAAGGCCGCCGGCTGGGGGATCACCAGCAACCTGGCGCACCCCGGCATCGCGCCGACCGCCCTGCTGGCCGCCCGTCCCGAGGTCGGTCGCAGCCGGGACACCGCCGGCCGCCGCGTGATCCGGCTGCTGTCCGTCCGCGGGTGGGTGGTCGGCACGGTGGAGAGCGCCGGCCTCCCGGCCCTGCTCGCGGCCACCGACCCGGCGGCCGACGGGGGCCGGTTCTTCGGTCCCCGCGGCCCCCTGGGCCTGGGCGGGGCGCCCGCGCAGCGGCCGCCCTACGCCAGCCTCACCGACGCCGACCTCGCCGCCCGGACCTTCGACCTCTCCCTGCGGCTGTGCGGGTTGACCGCCCTCGGTGCGCCGGCCGCCCCGGAGGACGCCGGCGCCCGGTGACCGCAGCGCCGGTCGGTCAGGGCCGGGTCAGGGGACGGTGACCACGACCTTGCCCGTGCCGCCCTCGGCCAGCGCGTGGGCCTCGGCGACGGACGCCAGCGGGAGGACGTGCGCGACCCGGGGGGTGTACGCCCCGCGCCGGCCCAGCTGGGCGAGCTGCTCGAGCAGGGCGGAGTCGTTGCGGGCGTTGACCGAGCGCGCGCCCAGGCGGGCCGCGCCTGCGGTGTCCACGACGGTGACGACCCGGGTGGCGTCGCCGACGATCGCCACCAGGTCGGGCAGCGAGGCCGAGGGGGCGGCGTGGACGGCGACGTCCACGCCGTCCGGGGCGAGGGCGGCGACCCGGTCGGCCAGGCCCTCGCCGTAGGTCGTCACCCGGATGCCCAGGGCGGTGAGGGCGTCGTGGTGCGCCTGGCTCGCGGTGCCGACGACCGTGGCCCCGGCGGCCAGCGCGAGCGCCGCGACCGCGCTGCCGACGCCGCCGGAGACACCCTCGACCAGCACCGTCCGACCGGCCAGGTCGCCCAGGTCCTCCAGCGCGGCGGCCGCGGTGGCCGACGCCAGGCCGGCAGCGGCCGCCTGCTCGGTGGACCAGCCACCGGGGACGCCGCTCCACGCGGTCAGCACCGCGAACTCCGCCGTGGTGTCGCTGACCCCGCCCAGGCCGAAGACAAGGTCGCCCACCCGGGTGCCCTCGACCCCGGCGCCGACCTCGTCGACCACCCCGACGGCGTCCCGGCCGGGGATCGCCGGCAGCTCCAGGGGCAGCACGGACTCCAGCCGGCCGGCGCGCAGCAGCACGTCGATGGGGTTGACGCTCACGGCCCGGACGGCGATGCGGACGGCGCCGGGACCGGCGTGCGGCTCGGGGGCCTCCTCCACGACGAGGACGTCGGGCGCGCCGTAGCGGTGGTAGCGGGCAGCATGCACGGGGGATCTCCTGTCGACGCGCGGCATCTCTTGCCGCGGAAAGCAACGTACGCCAGGTCCTTTCCGCGGCAAGCAACGGTAGGGTGCGGGCATGGAGCGCCTGTCCGACCAGCAGGACCGCACCTGGTCGCTGCTGGTCGGGGTGATGATGTGGCTCCCCGCCGAGCTCGACACCTACCTCGAGGCCGCCGCCGGCCTGAGCCACGCGGAGTACGGGGTGCTCCGGTGCCTGTCGGCCGGCGAGGACCGCGAGGTGCACATGGGCCGGCTGGCCTCCACCGCCGCCGTCACCCCGTCGCACCTGTCGCGGATCGTCGCCCGGCTGGAGAAGCGCGGGCGGATCACCCGGACCACCGACCCGGCCGACGCCCGGCGCACGCTGGCCCGGCTGACCGAGGCCGGTGCGGAGCTGGTGGCGCAGGTCGAACCGGGCTACGCCCAGGAGGTCCGGCGGCACGTGTTCGAGCCGCTGGGCACCTGGGGGGCCCGGCAGCTGGAGGACCTCGCCGAGGCCCTGCTGACCCCCCTGCGGCCCGACTGCGTGGCCGCGCTGCCGGCGCACGGCGCCCGCTGACCACCGACGCCGGCCACCAGGAGCAGCCATGCGCGCCACCCATGTCCGGCAGGCGTTCTACGGGGTCGCCGCCGTGGTCGGGCTGGTCGGCACCTGGTGGTTTACCCTCCGGTACACCGGCTCGGTCCCGTACCTCGAGGCCTGGTTCGCCAACGCTGCGTCGTCCTCGGCGGCCGTCGACCTGCTGGTCGTGTTCGTCGCGGGCGCGGTGTTCATGACCGTCGAGGGCCGGCGGGTGGGCATGCGGCTGCCCTGGCTCTACGGCCTGCTGTCGCTCCCGACGGCGTTCGCGCTGATGTTCCCGCTGTTCCTGCTCGTGCGGGAACGCGCGCTGGACCGTCAGGTCGCGGCCCCCGCTGTGCCGGCCTGACCCCGGCCGGCGGGTCCGCCCGGGGGTGGAGACCGCCGGCGCGGATCTCCACCCCGGGGGCGATCCGCGACGGGGGACGGCGGGCGACAGTGGTCGCGTGACCACCGCCCTGTCCTCGAGCGCTGCAGCCCCGACCGCTGCGCCCCCGACCGCCCCCGTCCGGTGGCTGCTCGCCCTCGGCGTCGGCGTGGCCGTCGGGGCGCTGACGTCCCCGGCGCAGACGCTGCTCGGGTCGACCGTCCTGTCGGGTCTGACGAACGCGGTCGGGCCGTGGCTGCTGGCGCCGTTCCTGGTCGCCGCGTGGGCCCGCTCGACCCGGTCCGCCGTCCTGGTCGGCGTGCTCGCCTGCACCGCGCAGGTGGCGGGCTACTACATCGTCTCCGCCGCGCGCGGGTTCGGTGTGGCCCCCGTGCCGGTCGCGGTGTGGCTCGTCGCCGGGGTGGTCGGCGGTGCCGTGCTGGGCCTGGCGGGCCGGGCCTGGCGCACCGGGGAGGGGCGGGAGCGCGGCCTCGGGATCGCCGTGCTGGTGGCGGCCTGGCTGGCCGAGGCGGTCGTGCTGTTCGGCGTCGTGCTGGGCCACCCCGGGCAGGCTGCCGTCGCCGGGGGCGTGGGGGTGCTGCTCCTCCTGGTGCTCGGGTCCCACCGTCGGCAGCACCTGGCCGCCGCGCGCTGGCTGCTGCCGGCCGTGGCGGCCGGGGCGCTGGGGTTCGGCGTCCTGCTGGCGCTGCTGTGATGCGGAGGGCGGCGGTGCTGGTGGCCGCGGTCCTGCTGGCCGGCTGCGGAGGGAGCGGCGGGACGGCGTCGACGTCCAGCCCCTCGTCCGCACCGTCGTCCGCGGCGGCGTCCACGACGACCCCCGACGTCGCCGCCCTCGCCGGTGTCGACGCGCTCGAGCAGGCCTACGGCGCCCGGGTGGGCGCCTGGGTGCTGGACACCGGCACCGGGCAGGTGCTCGGCCACCGGGTCGACGAGCGGTTCGCGCACGCCTCGACCATCAAGCTCGTGCTGGTCGGCCTCCTGCTGCAGCGGGTCGACGACGCCCAGCTGGACGCCGTGGTGCCGATCGAGGCCGCCGACGTGCTGGAGTACGCGCCGGTGACGTCGCAGTACGTGGGGGTCGGTCTGCCGCTGCGCGAGGTGATGCGGGCGGCGATCACGGTCAGCGACAACACCGCGGCCAACCTGCTGGTCGAGCAGCTGGGCGGTCCGGCCCAGGTGCAGGCCGCACTGCGGGACGCCGGCAACACCACGACGAACGTCGACCGCACCGAGCCCGCGCTCAACGAGGCCACCCCGGGCGACCCGCGGGACACCTCCACCCCGGCCGGCCTGGGCCGCACCGTCGAGCAGCTCGTGCTCGGCGACGCGCTGACCCCGCCGCGGCGTGCGCTGCTGCTGCAGTGGCTGCAGGAGAACACCACCGGCGACGCGGCCGTCCGGGCCGGCGTCCCGACGGGGTGGACGGTGGGGGACAAGACCGGGAGCGGCGGGTACGGCACCCGCAACGACGTCGCGGTCGTGCAGCCGGACGACGGCGGCGCACCGCTCGTCGTCGTCCTGCTCACCGACCGCGGGACGGCCGAGGCCGACAGCGACGACGGGCTGCTGGCCGATGCCACCCGGGCGGTCGTCGAGCAGCTCGGCCGGTAGGTCCGCCCTCGTCGAGCGTGGGAGGGTCGCCCCCGTGGAGGAGCCGGGTCCCGACGGGATCGTGCTGACCACCGAGCGGCTCCGGCTGCGGCCCTGGCGGGTGGCCGAGGCGCCGGTCCTCCGGCAGCTGTGGGAGGAGCGGGACCCGCGGGTCCCGCCGCACCGCCGGCCCGGCCGCGACGGTCGGCCCACGGTCGAGGAGCTCGGGCGGTGGATCCGGGAGCAGCGGCCGAGCACGCTCGGCTGGCTCGCCGTCGAGCGCCGCGGACAGGGCGACGTCGTCGGGCACTGCGGTCTGCTCGCCGGCGAGCGCGTGCCCGCGGGGGAGCCGGAGATCGCGTTCGAGCTGCTGCGGCACGCCTGGCACCGGGGCCTGGCCACCGAGGCCGCCGCAGCGGTGGTGGGCTGGGCCGACAGCTCGGGGCACCGGCGACTGTGGGCCACGGTCCGGCGGCGGAACGGCGCCTCCCTCCGGGTCCTCGCGCGCGTCGGTTTCGAGCCGACCGACCGGGTGGAGCCCGACGACGCCCACGGCGACACGCTGTTCCTGACCCGGCCGATGAGTCCGCCGGTCGGCTGAGGTCTGCACGGCATGACCACCACCAGCGTCGAGCAGTACCTCGACACCCTGCAGCACCCGCGCCGGGACGACGTCCTGCGGGTGCGCGCCGCCGTGCTGGCCCTGCGCCCGGGCATCGAGGAGCGGGTGAAGTGGAACGCGCCGTCCTTCGCCGTCGACGGCGTCGACCGGGTCACCTTCCGCCTCGCACCGGGGGACGTCTTCCAGCTGGTGCTGCACCGCGGAGCCGCCCGCCGGGCGGACACCGGCACCTTCCGGTTCGACGACGGGTCCGGCCTGGTCCGGTGGCCGGCCCCCGACCGCGGCGTCGTGGACCTGACCGCGCCGGGCGCCACCGACGAGCACCTGGACGCCGTGCTGGAGCTGCTCGGCCGTTGGCTGGACGTGGACGTGGACGTGGCCCCGCCGCGCTGACCGGGCTGGTGCCGGTCGCCCCGCCAGCCGACGACGAGGACACCCCTTCGTCGAACTCGTCCTGCGTACCGTCCCCTCCACGGCCGTCGGACAGGAGTGACCAACGTGTACCGCTTGGCACCCAACATCGAGCTGCTCTTCACCGAGGCGGGTCCCGACCACGCGGACCGCGTCCGCGCGGCGGCCGCCGCCGGCTTCGACGCAGTCGAGATGTGGGGGACCGCGAGCAAGGACCTGCCCTCGATCGCCGGTGCGCTGGCCGACACGGGCGTGTCGATGACGTCGATCGTCGTCGAGCCTCGCACCGACTTCGCGCTGCCCTGGGAGACGGCGGACGCCTTCTCCGCGGGCCTCGACCGCGCGGTCGAGGCTGCTCACCTCCTCGGTTGCCCGCGGGTAGTCACCGGCTCGGGCGTCGGGTACGGCGGGGCGACGCGCACTGCGAACCACGAACGCCTGGCCGGCATCTTCCGCCGGGCCGTGGACAGGATCGAGGGTTCGGGTGTGGCTCTACTGCTGGAGGCCGTGAACACCCGGGTGGACCACCCGGGCGCACTCCTCGACCACACGGCCGATGCGGCCGACGTGGTCCGGAGGGTGGGCTCCGACTCGTTCCGGTTGCTCTACGACCTCTACCACTCGGTTACCCAGGGCGAGGACCCGACGGTGGAACTCGCCGCCTTCGCCGACCTCGTGGAGTACGTGCAGATCGCCGACTCCGCGGGACGCGGGGAACCCGGCACCGGCGGCATCGACTGGCCGGCTCGGCTGTCCGACCTGCGGACCGCGGGCTACGCCGGCCCGATCGGTCTGGAGTACGCACCGACCACGACGACGGAGGCGTCCGCCGAGTACATCCGCAGGCTGGCCCGATCAGCCTGAGGACCCGCGACCGGACAGCCGCCGCCCCGGCGACCACCTACCTGAAGGAGACACCGTGCGCATCGTCCTGAGCACCACCGCCGACCCCGAGGTCACCGGCGCCGACGACCTCAAGAGCCTCGACGTGCTGGCCCCGGCGGAGATCCCCGCCGACCAGCTGACCGACCGGCTGGCCCCGCTGGGCACCGTCGAGGGTGACCACGCCTGGCTCGACGTGGCCCGGCTGCGGGCAGCGGGCCGACCCGACGACGAGCAGTGGGTCGCCGGCTTCGAGGGGATGGTCGGCTACGCGGCGAGCAAGGGCTGGCTCGACCCGGCCGGGACCGCCGTCCGGGCGCACCTCACCGGGCGGGAGTGAGGGCCGCGCTCAGGACGTGAGCAGCGGCAGCCGCTTGGTGAGCGCGGCGATCCGGTTGCGCGGGCCGACCAGGCCCACCGCGCGGCAGGCCAGGTCGGCCGGTGCGGTGGTCGCCAGCTCGGCCAGGGAGCCGTCGTACACCCGGTGGGTCTGCGCCGACCGGGGCATGTCGACGACCAGCACGCCCACCGAGGCCACCGCCTTCGCCCGGACGGCGGCCAGCTCCTCGGCGGTCGCGGTCAGCACCGAGCAGCCGGCCCACGGCAGGCCCGGGTGGTCGACGCCGTCGGCGTCCGGGCCGCCCGGGCCGAGCAGGTTGTCCACCGCAGCGCCGGTGGCCGCGGCGATGCAGGCCACCGCGTTCACCATCTCGCCCGCGGGGACGGCGGGGTCGACCAGGACCACCCACTTCAACCGGGCGTTGCGGGTCGGCTCGTCCGTGATGACCTCGGTCGGCAGGAGACCCGGGACGTCGTTCGCTGTCATGCCGTCACGCTAGGCACAGGAGGGGTCGATCCGGACCGCTGCCGAACATCGTTCGGCAGCGGCGGGCAGGATGGACCCGTGGACGAACTCGATGCGGCGATCCTGCGGGAACTGCAGTCCGATGCCCGGCGGAGCAACCGCGACGTGGCCGCCGCGGTGGGCGTGGCGCCCTCCACCGCGCTGGAGCGCACCCGGCTGCTGCGCGACCGCGGGGTCATCCGCGGCGCGACCCTGGACGTCGACCTGGCCGCCGTCGGCCGCCCGGTGCAGGCGCTGATCGCCGTCCGGGTGCGGCCGCCGTCCCGCCGGGCGATCGAGGCCTTCCGGGACTGGGCGCAGGCGCTGCCCGAGACGATCGGGCTCTTCGTGGTGTCCGGCGCCGAGGACTTCCTGCTGCACGTCGCGGTGGCCGACAACGAGGCGCTCTACGCCTTCGTCATCGACCGGCTGACCGAGCGGGCCGAGGTCGCCGACGTCCGGACCAGCGTGGTCTACGAGCACCTGCGCCGGCCGCCCCGGATCGACCCGGTCCGCCCCTGACCGCGGTCAGCCCAGCGTCGCGAGCACGTCGGGCAGGGCCAGCAGGTCGGGCACCACGAGCCCGGGCACCGGCCCGGCGGGGTCCAGCCGGTGCCCGGGCCGGACCACCCGGACGACGGCCATCCCGGCCTCCAGCGCGCCCCGGACGTCCCGTGCCGAGGCGGGCACGTGCACCTCCACGCCGGCGGCCACCGCCCGGCGGTAGATCTCCGGGCCCGGCTTGTAGGCCCGCAGCCGCTCGCTGGTCAGCAGGTCGTCGGGGTCCAGCAGCCCGGCGACCCGGGTCCGGGCCAGCAGCGCGTCGTCGACGTTGGACAGCACGCCCACCCGGTGCCGCTCGCGCAGCCGGGGGAGGGCCGCCGGGACGTCGGGCCAGGTCGGCCAGCTCGGCAGCGAGTCCAGCAGCTCCTCGGTGGCGGCCCCGACGTCCCCGGACCACCCCCGCGCCGCCCAGGTGCCGGCCAGGGCCAGCCGGCAGTGCTCGGCGAACGGGATCCACCCGACCGTGTCCCGCTGCGAGGCCTTGCATCGGGCGTCCCAGTCGTCGAAGAGCGCCCCGCCGTCCACGTCGTGCCCGGCCGCACCGGCGATCCGGGCCAGCGCCGCACCGCCGCCGGCTCGGCTGTCGATCAGCGCGCTGAACAGGTCGATGGTGACGAACACCGGCCGAGCCTGGCACGGGCCGCCGTCCGCCACCTGGCGGACGACGGCACCCGAAGTGCGCGCCGCTGACGGTTACCCAGGTCACACGGATCGACCAGGGTCGTCGGTGCACCGGGAACGGACCCGGCGCACACGACGGAGGTCACCGATGGGCGCACGGATCGACGGCAGCAGGATCGACGCGGTGCTCGCGGCGGCGGTCGGCAGCGGCGAGGTGCCGCACATCGCGGCGATCGTGGCCGACCGGGACGGCGTGCTCTACGAGGGCGGCGCCGGGGTGCGGGTGGCCGGGGAGAGCGACGACCCGGTCACCACCGCGACCCAGTTCCGGATCATGTCGATGACCAAGATGGTCGCCACCACCGTGGCGCTGCAGCAGGTCGAGCGCGGCGAGCTGGACCTGTCGGCGCCGGTCGCGGACTACCTGCCCGAGTTCGCCGACCTGCAGGTGCTCACCGGCTTCGACGGCGACACCCCGCAGTACCGGGCACCGGCCAGCCAGGCGACGGTGCACCAGCTGGTCACCCACACCACCGGCCTGGGCTACTGGTTCTGGAACGCCGACCTGGTCCGCTGGGAGGCCGCCACCGGCACGCCGAACGTCGTCCCCGGCACGATGGCGGCCTTCCGGGCCCCGCTCACCGCCGACCCCGGCACGTCCTTCGTCTACGGCATCAACACCGACTGGCTCGGCCGGGTCGTCGAGACCGTCGCCGGGACGACCCTGGACCGGGTGGTCGCCGAGGGCGTCACCGGTCCGCTGGGCATGGCCGACACGATGTTCCTGCTCGACGAGGAGCGGAAGAAGGACCTGGTCACGGTGCACGTGCCCGGCGAGGGCGGCGGCTGGACCTCGGCGGGGGAGATCCTCAACCAGTCGCCGGAGTGGTTCGCCGGCGGGCACGGCCTGTACTCCACGCCCCGGGACTACGTCCGCTTCCAGCGCGCCCTGCTGCGCGGCGGCGAGCTCGACGGCGTCCGCATCCTGCGGGAGGACACCGTGGACGCCGCGTTCAGCAGCCAGCTCGGGGACATCCCGTTCCCCGAGGAGATCGCCACCGCCGACCCGGCCACGACCGACAGCTTCGTCACCGGCCCCGGCTGGACCTGGGGCCACGGGCTGCTGATCAACACCGTCGACGTCCCCGGTGGTCGGCGGGCGGGCACGGGTGCCTGGGCGGGGCTGTTCAACACGCACTTCTTCGTCGACCGGACGACGGGTATCTGCGCGTCGGTCTACACCAACAGCCTGCCCTTCATCGCCCGCGACGGGGCCTGGAAGACCTACGTCGACGTGGAGCAGGCGGTCTACGCGTCGCTCTGACCGCCTCGCACGACCCCCGGACGTGCCCCGGCCCCCTCGAGCCCGTCGGGGGGCCGGGTGCACCCGGGAGCACGATCAGCACCGACCACCCCGGCGCGCAGGCAGGAGACCCCCGTGCGGACACCCGTGGACGCCCCGCCCCGCCCGCCGTTCGACCCCGAGCTCAAGGCCGGCCTGGCCGTCGTCGGCGGCATGTTCCCCCCGACGATCACCCCGGACCTGATCGGCTTCATGCGGACCTCCTACGCGTCCGCCCCGATCGAGGACACGCTGCGCGAGCGCCGGATCTCCCGGGCCGACCGGGAGATCGCCGGCCACCGCGGCGACCCGGTCACCGTCTCGGTGCTGACCCCGGACGGCGCCGACGGCTCCCGGCCCGGCGTGCTCTTCGTGCACTCGGGCGGGCTCATGTTCGGCGACCGGTTCAGCGGCATCGACCTGGTCCTGGACTGGGTGCAGCACCTGGGGGCGGTGCTGGTGACCGTCGAGTACCGGCGGGCCCCCGAGCACCCCGACCCGTTCCCGCGGGAGGACGTCTACGCCGCGCTGGAGTGGACCGCCGCGCACGCCGGCGAGCTCGGCATCCGGCCCGACCGGCTGCTGGTCTGCGGCGCCAGCTGCGGGGGAGGCCTGGCCGCCGGGCTCGCGCTGGCCGCCCGCGACCGCGGCGGCCCGGCCCTGTGCGGCCAGGTGCTGGACTACCCGATGCTCGACGACCGGGGGACGACGCCGTCCACCGGCCAGTTCGACGGCATCGGCGTCTGGGACCGGATCAGCAACGAGACCGGCTGGACGGCGCTGCTGGGCGACGCCCGCGGCGGACCCGACGTCTCGCCCTACGCCGCGCCCGCCCGGGCCACCGACCTGGGCCGGCTGCCGCCGGCCTTCATCGACGTCGGGTCGGCCGAGATCTTCCGGGACGAGGCCATCGAGTACGCGAACGGCCTCTGGCGGGCCGGGTCCGCCGCCCAGCTGCACGTGTGGAGCGGGGCCTTCCACGCCTGCGACGTGTTCGCCCCGCACACCGCCGTCGCCCGCCAGATGATCCGGGCCCGGGACGCCTGGGTGGAGACCGTGCTGGGGGACTGACCGGGACCCCCCGCCGGGGCTACTGTCTCGGCACCCGCGCGAGACGAGGACGTGACGTGCAGGAACTGCTCGGCCGGATCACCCGCCTGGACCCCGAGGCCAGCCTCGCCCTGCGCGTCATCGCCTGCTTCGACGAGCTGTCCGTCGGCGGGGTCAACACCCGCGGGCTGCTCGCGGCGGCCGCCTCGCTGGCCGGCTGCGTGGCCGGGTTCGGCCAGCAGCGGCCCGCCCGCACGGTCCGGGTCACCCCGCGCGGCGAGCTCGCCGACGGACCGCCCCCGGACGGTCCGCCCGCGGGGGCCACCCCGGCGGGACCGGGCACCTGCGTCTGGCTGGAGCGGACCGGCCCGGCCGAGGCCAACGACGCCATCGTCCTGGAGCGGCTGGCCCTGGCCGTCCGCCTGCGGCACGACCGGGACGCCGGCGCCCCCGACGCCCGCCGGCACCTGGCCGTGCTGGTGGACGGTGACCTGCCCGCCGACCGGCGGCGCACCGCGGCCGCGGCGCTCGGGCTGTCCACGACCGCCTCCTACCGGGTGGTGACCGCGCCGCTGTTCGCGGTGTGGGCCGAGCACCCCGGCGGCCCCGAGGACGTCGTCCCGACCGCGCACGGGCCGCTGCACACCCTGGTCGTGCCCGCGGCCACCGCGGTCGTGCAGGCCGGCCCCAGCGGGGTCGGCGTGGCCACCACGCCCGACCACCTGGACCACTCGTTCCGCACCTCCGTGGTCGCGCTGCGGCTGTGCGGGCGCGGCGCCACCCGCTCGGTGGGGGCCGACGCCTACGCCGGGCTGGTCAGCATGTTCGCCGAGGAGCCGGCCGGGGCGCACCACCCCGACGTCCAGCTGGTCGCCGCGGTGGACGAGCACCCCTGGGGTGCGGCGACGCTGGACGCGCTGACCACCAGCGGGTCCGCGCGGCAGGCAGCCCGCGCCCTGGGCATCCACCACAGCACGCTGCAGCACCGGCTGGAGATCATCACGACGACGCTGGGCTTCGACCCGCTCGACGGGCTCGGCCGCCTCCGCGCCGGCGTCGCCCACCTCGCCTGGCGGCTGCAGACCAGCCGCGTGCTCGACCTGCCGGCACCCACCGCACCCGGCCGGCCCGGGGAACCGGAACCTGTCGGACCCGGGCACTAGCCTGGGCAGCGCCCGACCACGGGCGCGGAGACGGGGGAGGACGGCGTGACGACGGCTGGTTCGCAGGGCACCGCCGCGGTCTCCCGCGACGACCTCGGTGACCGGGTGTGGACGGTGCCCAACGCGCTGTCGGTGCTCCGGCTGCTGGGTGTCCCGCTGTTCCTCTGGCTGCTGCTGGGGCCCGAGGCCGACGGCTGGGCCGTCGTGGTCCTCATGGTCTCCGGCGTCACCGACTGGGCCGACGGCAAGCTGGCGCGGGTGCTCGGCCAGTCCAGCAAGCTCGGCGCGCTGCTGGACCCCGCGGCCGACCGGCTCTACATCGTGGCCACGCTGGTGGCCTTCGTGCTGCGCGACGTCGTCCCGCTGTGGTTCGTGGCGGTCATCGTCGTCCGGGAGCTGGTCCTGGCCGTCGTCCTGCTGGTGCTGCGCCGGTACGGCTGGCCGCCGCTGCAGGTGCACTACCTCGGCAAGGCCGCCACCTTCATCCTGCTGTACGCCTTCCCCGGCCTGCTGATGGCCGACGGCACGGGCTGGCTGGCCACCGTCATCGCGCCGCCGGCCTACGCGCTGACCATCTGGGGCGGCGCGCTGTACCTGCTCTCCGGCGTCCTCTACGTCGTGCAGGCCGTCGGCCTGGTGCGGCAGAGCCGGGCGGAGCGGTGAGCACCCAGCAGGCCTCCCGCACCCGCTCGCTGGGCGCCTCCCTGCTCGACCAGGTGCTGGCCGAGACCCTGGACCCGGCCTACGCGCAGGCGGCCGCCGCCCGGGCCGCGGGCACCGCGCCGCCGCGCCGGGTCCGGCGCGGGTGGCAGGTCCTGGTCGCGGTGGTCATGGTGCTGGCCGGCTTCCTGGCCGCGCTCACCTACGACGAGGCCTCGGCGGCCGCGCCCGAGCGCGAGGAGCGCCGGGCGGCGCTGATCGCCGACATCGACCGCGAGTCGGCCGTGACCGACGACCTGGTCGCCACGCTCGCCCAGCTGCAGACCGACGTCGGCACCGCGCGCGACCAGGCGCTGTCGGCGTCCACCGTGGGCCAGCGGGCACTGGGCCGGCTCGCCGAGGCCGAGGCCGGTGCGGCCGCCGAACCGGTGACCGGGCCCGGGTTGACCGTGACCCTGGGCAACGCGCTGCCCTCCGCCGACGACGACCCGGTGGCCACCGGCGCCGCCGACGACCAGATCGCCCAGGTGCTCGACCGGGACCTGCAGCTGCTGGTCAACGCGCTGTGGGCGGCCGGGGCCGAGGCGATCAGCGTCGACGGCCAGCGACTGGGGCCGACCACCACGATCCGGCAGGCCGGCGGCGCGATCCTGGTCGACCTGCGCCCGGTCACCAGCCCGTACGTCGTCGAGGCGATCGGCGACCCGGTCGGCCTGAACAACGGCTTCCTCACCTCGCCCGAGGTCCGCAACCTCGGCCAGCTCGCGGTGACCTACGACTGGCAGTTCGACCTGGTCCGCAGCGACGGCCTCGAGCTGACCGGCGCCGGCAGCGTCGAGCTGCGCTCCGCGCGGCCGGTCGACCCGACCACCGACGCGGGCACCCCGGCCGACGGCGCCCCCACGGACGACGGAGACTGACCCGGTGATCCCCATCCTCGGCCTCGCGGTGGGCGTGGTGCTCGGCCTGCTGCTGGACCCCAGCGTCCCGGTGTGGCTGCAGCCCTACCTGCCGATCGCGGTCGTCGCGGCCCTGGACGCCGTCTTCGGCGGCATCCGCGCCCGGTTCGACGGGATCTTCGACGCCAAGGTGTTCGTGGTGTCCTTCGTGTCCAACGTGGTGGTGGCCGCGCTGATCGTGTTCCTGGGCGACCAGCTGGGCGTCGGCGCCCAGCTGTCGACCGCGGTCGTGGTCGTGCTGGGCATCCGCATCTTCGGCAACGCCGCCGCCATCCGCCGGCACCTCTTCCGGGCCTGAGCGGGAGGCAGCCATGACCGACCAGGACCCGGCCCGGCCCGAGCCCGAGGCTCCCGGGCCCGACGCCGTCGAGACCGAGCCCGAGACGGTGGGGGAGGCCCGGCCTCCGTCCGTCTGGCACCAGCTGCGGCACGGCCGGCGGGACCGGCTGGCCGCCGCGCTGATCGGCGCGCTCACCCTGCTGCTGGGCTTCGCCTTCGCCGTCCAGGTGCGCAGCCATGACGGCGGCGAGGACTACGACCGGGCCCGCGAGGAGGACCTGGTCAGCATCCTCGACGACGTCAACTCCCGCGAGGACCGGCTGCGCCAGCAGATCTCCGAGCAGCGGACCGCCCTCGACCAGCTCACCGACACCGACAGCCAGTCCGCGGCGGCCCTGGCCGAGGCGCAGCAGCGGGCCACCGAGCTGGGCATCCTCAACGGCAGCCTGGCCGCCCAGGGCCAGGGGCTGACCATGACGCTCACCGACCCGGCCGGGGAGATCACCCCGGCCATCCTGCTCAACGCCGTCCAGGAGCTGCGCGGCGCCGGTGCGGAGACCATGCAGGTCGACGACGTCCGGATCGGCGTGAGCAGCGCGGTGACCGGCACCGCCGGCGCGCTGAGCATCGACGGCCAGGCCGTCACCGCCCCCTACGTCTTCGTCGTGATCGGCGAGCCGCAGGTGCTGGCCACCGCCATGGACATCCCGGGCGGGGTGAGCGCCACGGTCCGCCGGGAGGGCGGCGACGTCCGGATCGTGCAGTCCGACCAGGTCGTCGTGGACGCGCTGCGCCCCCTCGACGAGCCCCAATACGCTGACCCCGACGGCAACTGAGAGAAGGACGACGCATGAGCACCCCTGAGGACCGCCGCTACACCGACCAGCACGAGTGGGCCCAGGTCCAGGGCACCTCCGGTGCGGCCACGGTGGTCCGCATCGGGATCACCGACCACGCGCAGGACGCCCTGGGCGACATCGTGTTCGTCCAGCTGCCCGCCGTCGGCGACGAGCTCACCGTGGGCAACCCGATCGGCGAGGTCGAGTCCACGAAGAGCGTGTCCGACGTCTACGCGCCGCTGGCCGGGACGGTGTCGGCGGTCAACGACGCGCTGGCCGAGACCCCCGAGACGGTCAACTCCGACCCCTACGGCGAGGGCTGGCTGCTGGAGATCGAGGTCACCGGCGACACCGAGGACCCGACCGCCGAGCTGATGGACGCGCAGGCCTACCAGACCCTGGTCGACCAGGGCTGACCCGACCCGCCCGGCAGCCGCCGGGGCCGACCCCCGGTCACCCGGGATGCGGCGATCACTATGCTCGCCGAGAGTGATCCGGGACGGCACCGCGACGGTGCCGCGACGGACCCACCCTCAGCCTCGACGTCCGGTTGACCCTCGGGTCGGCCGACTGGTTCCATGATCCCGGCCCGCCCGCTGACAGCGGCGGCCGACCCTCGACGGGCCGCCCGGCCCGTCGTCCGCCGGCCGGCCGCGGCCTGAGAAGACAGTCCGCGGCGGTGCCGCCTGCACATCCGGAGGAGACACCGTGCACTGCACTCGATGTGGACACCAGAACCCCGAGGGCAGTCGCTTCTGCGCGCAGTGCGGCTCGGCCCTGTCCCCGGAGCGGGTGGGCGAGTCCACCAGCGTCATCCCCAAGGTGGGCGGCGAGGACTCCGGCGAGGCCCCCCAGACCGGTGAGACCCCGCTCGACGCGCACGCCGGCGCCGTGGAGTCCCTCCCGGCCGGCTCCGCCCTGCTGGTGGTCAAGCGTGGCCCGAACGCGGGCAGCCGCTTCCTGCTCGACCAGGAGGTCACCACCGCCGGTCGGCACCCCGACAGCGACATCTTCCTCGACGACGTGACCGTCAGTCGCCGGCACGTGGAGTTCCACCGCGAGGGTGGCGGCTTCACCGTGCACGACGTGGGCAGCCTCAACGGCACCTACGTCAACCGCGAGCCGGTGGACGTCGCCTCCCTCGCCGGTGGCGACGAGGTGCAGATCGGCAAGTTCCGGTTGGTCTACCTGACCGGGCCGCGCACCGGCGAGCCCGCCTCGTCGTGACCGCGGCGGCCCGGGCCGGGGAGCCCGCGCCGGGTGCCGGCGCGACCGGGGCCGACAGCCGGCCCCGGTTCACCATCGGCGAGGTGCTCGCCGACCTGCGCGACGAGTTCCCCGACGTGACGATCTCCAAGATCCGCTACCTCGAGGGCGAGGACCTGGTCCACCCGCAGCGCACGCCGTCGGGATACCGGAAGTTCTCCACCGCCGACATCGACCGGCTGCGGTTCGTGCTGGCCGCCCAGCGCGACCAGTACCTCCCGCTGCGGGTGATCAAGGAGCAGCTGGACGCGCTGGACCGGGGCGAGTCGCCGGCCACGCTGCCGGCGCGCCCCGAGGTCACGGCTCCGGAGTCGCAGCCGGCACCGGCCCGGGAGCCCGAGCAGGGCGAGCCGCTGTCGGCCGCCGACTTCGCGGCCGCGGCGGACCTCGACGACGCCCAGCTGGCCGACTGCGTGCAGTACGGCCTGCTGACCCCGGGTGCCGACGGCCGGTTCCCGGCGTCGGCCCTGGCGGTGGCCCGGGCCGCCGGCGGTCTGGCCCGGCACGGCATCGAGCCCCGGCACCTGCGGGTGTACCGGACCAGCGCCGAGCGCGAGGCCGCCCTGGTCGAGCAGGTCGTCGCCCCGGTGCTGATGGCCCGCTCCGAGGACGCGCACACCCGCGCGGCCGAGCAGCTGCGGGAGCTGGGCACGCTGTCCACCCAGCTGCACACCGCGCTGCTGGAGGCCCGGCTCCGCGAGGTCCTCGGGGCCGACGCCGGGGCCTGACCCGCGGCGTACGTTGTGAACCGTCGTCCGGCCCTCGTGGTCGGTCCAGCACCGACCGGGGGAGGCCCATCGTGCAGGAGCTCAGAGTGGTCGGTGTCCGGGTCGAGCTGCCCGGCAACCAGCCGATCCTGCTGCTGAAGGAGACGCAGGGCGAGCGCTACCTGCCGATCTGGATCGGCGCGGTCGAGGCCGCGGCCATCGCGTTCGAGCAGCAGGGGGTCCGGCCGGCCCGGCCGATGACCCACGACCTGCTGCGCGAGGTGGTCACCGTGCTCGGGGCCAGCCTCGAGGCCGTGCACATCACCGAGATGAAGGACGGCATCTACCTCGCCGAGCTCGTCTTCGGCGACGAGCGGACGGTCAGCGCCCGCCCCTCGGACGCGGTCGCGCTCGCCGTCCGCACCGGTGCGCCGATCTACGGCGCGGAGGCACTGCTCGACGAGGTGGGGATCGAGATCCCCGACGAGCAGGAGGACGAGGTCGAGAAGTTCCGCGAGTTCCTCGACCAGGTCAGCCCGGACGACTTCTTCGGCCCGGATCCCACGTCGGACCCCAGCCCCTGACCCAGCGTGAGTGGGCCGTGACGGCGTGCCGATCGCAGGTCACAGCCAGGTCACCCTCTGGGGTGACCTGGTCGACACGCCGCCGACCGCGGTTGACCGCCCCACCGGGCGGGCCTACCTTCGACGAATCACCCCGGTGCAACTCCGAGCGCACAGCTCGGTGGTCGCGCGGGGCGCCGGCCGGGTCTCCGGATCGGGCCGCACGACGAGGAGGACGCTGACGTGGGCGACGGCAACCAGGGCCAGCTGTTCACCGACGCGGCAGTGGGTGCTCCCTCCTACGACGAGGCCGACTCCGACGCGTTCGGCTACCGGGGCCCCACCGCGTGTGCGGCCTCTGGCATCACCTATCGGCAGTTGGACTACTGGGCGAGAACAGGTCTGGTCGCCCCGTCGGTCCGCACCGCCACCGGCTCGGGCACCCAGCGCCTCTACAGCTTCCGCGACATCCTCGTGCTCAAGGTCGTCAAGCGACTGCTGGACACCGGGGTCTCGCTGCAGAACATCCGCAAGGCCGTGGACCACCTGCGCACCCGCGGGGTCAAGGACCTGGCCAACGTGACCCTGCTGTCCGACGGCGCGACGGTGTACGAGTGCACCTCGGCCGAGGAGGTCGTCGACCTGCTCGCCGGTGGCCAGGGCGTGTTCGGCATCGCGGTGTCCGGCGCGCTGCGCGAGCTGACCGGCGAGCTCGCCGAGCTGCCCGCCGAGCGCCTGGACGGCGGTCCGGTCGAGGCCGACGACGAGCTCTCCGCCCGTCGCCGCCGCCGCGCCTCCGCCTAGCCGCCAGCGGGTACGTTCGGGGTCGTGGTCGACCCCGCAGCTCCTCTCCCCGCCCTGGCCGATCTCCAGCCCCGCGGCGCGTTCGCCGCCCGGCACATCGGCCCCCGCACCGACGACACCGCGGCCATGCTCGCCGCGGTCGGTCAGCCGTCGCTGGCCGCGCTGGTCGACGCCGCCGTCCCCGAGGTCGTGCGCGACCGCAGCGCGCTGGATCTGCCCGCCGCCCAGGGCGAGGCCGAGGTGCTGGCCGCCCTGCGCGAGCGGGCCGCCCGGAACGAGGTGTTCACCTCGATGATCGGGCTGGGCTACAGCGGCACCACCACCCCGGCGGTCATCCAGCGCACGATCCTGGAGAACCCGGCCTGGTACACCGCCTACACGCCCTACCAGCCCGAGATCAGCCAGGGCCGGCTCGAGGCGCTGATCAACTTCCAGACCACGGTCGCCGACCTCACCGGGCTCCCGGTCGCGGGCGCCTCCATGCTCGACGAGTCCACCGCGGCCGCCGAGGCGATGACCCTGGTCCGGCGGGCCGGCAAGGCCAAGCCCGACGCGGTGTTCGTCGTGGACGCCGACACGTTGCCGCAGACCCTCGCGGTGCTGCAGACCCGGGCCGAGCCGCTGGGGATCACCCTGCACGTGGCCGACCTGACCGCCGGCTGGCCCACCGACCTGCCCGAGGCCGGGGCGTTCGGCGTCCTGCTGGCCTATCCGGGTGCCTCGGGCGCCGTCCGGGACCACCGCGCGCTGACCGCTGCCGCGCACGAGGCCGGTGCCGCGGTGGTCGTCGCCGCGGACCTGCTGGCGCTGACCCTGGTCGAGGCACCGGGGGAGTGGGGCGCCGACGTCGCCTGCGGCACCACCCAGCGCTTCGGCGTCCCGATGGGCTACGGCGGCCCGCACGCCGGTTACCTGTCGGTCCGCGAGGGCCTGGCCCGCCAGCTCCCCGGCCGGCTGGTCGGCGTCTCGGTGGACGCCGACGGCGACGTCGCCTACCGGCTGGCGCTGCAGACCCGCGAGCAGCACATCCGCCGGGAGAAGGCGACCAGCAACATCTGCACCGCGCAGGTGCTGCTCGCCGTCATCGCCGGCGCCTACGCCGTCTACCACGGGCCCGAGGGCCTGGCGGCGATCGCGGCCCGCACGCACCGGTCGGCCACCACGCTGGCCGGGTGGCTGCGCGCCGGTGGCGTGGACGTCGTCCACGAGCACTTCTTCGACACCGTGCTGGCCGCGGTGCCGGGCCGGGCGGTCGACGTCGTCGCGGCCGCTGCAGAGCGCCGGATCAACCTGCGGCTGGTGGACGCCGACACCGTCGCGGTGGCCTGCGACGAGACCACGTCGGTGGACACGCTGCGCGAGGTCGCCGCCGCGTTCGGCGTCGAGCCGGGCGGTCTGGACGACGTCACCGACGCCCTGCCCGCGGCCGTGCGGCGGAGCACGCCCTACCTGACCCACCCGGTCTTCTCCGCCCACCGCAGCGAGACCGCGATGCTGCGCTACCTCCGGTCGCTGAGCGACAAGGACCTGGCGCTGGACCGCACGATGATCCCGCTGGGCTCCTGCACGATGAAGCTGAACGCGGCGACCGAGATGGCCGCGATCACCTGGCCGGAGTTCGCCGGGTTGCACCCCTTCGCCCCGGTCGAGCAGGCCCGCGGCTACGCGCAGCTGATCGACGAGCTGTGCACCGGGCTGGCCGAGATCACCGGGTACGCCGCGGTCAGCGTGCAGCCCAACGCCGGCTCGCAGGGCGAGTTCGCCGGGCTGCTGGCCATCCGCGGCTACCACCACTCGCGCGGGGACGTGCAGCGCGACGTCTGCCTGATCCCGTCCTCGGCGCACGGCACGAACGCCGCGTCGGCGGTCATGGCCGGCATGCGGGTCGTGGTGGTGGCCTGCGACGACCAGGGCAACGTCGACGTCGCCGACCTGCGGGCCAAGGTCTCGCAGCACGCCGACCGGCTGGCCGCGCTGATGATCACCTACCCGTCCACGCACGGGGTGTTCGAGACCGCGGTGGGCGACATCTGCGCCGCGGTTCACGACGCCGGTGGTCAGGTGTACGTCGACGGCGCGAACCTCAACGCCCTGGTCGGCCTGGCCCGGCCGGGCCGGTTCGGCTCGGACGTCAGCCACCTCAACCTGCACAAGACGTTCTGCATCCCGCACGGCGGCGGTGGCCCCGGCGTCGGCCCGATCGGCGTCCGGGAGCACCTGGTGCCCTTCCTGCCCGGCCACCCGCTGGTCGAGACCGGCGGCACCGGACCGGCCGTGGCCGGCGCCCCGTTCGGCTCGGCGGGGATCCTGCCCATCTCCTGGGCCTACCTGCGGCTGATGGGCCCCGACGGGCTGACCCGGGCCACCGAGCACGCCATCCTGGCCGCCAACTACGTGGCCGCGCGGCTCCGCGAGCACTACCCGGTGCTCTACACCGGCGCGGAGGGCCTGGTGGCCCACGAGTGCATCCTGGACATCCGCGGCATCACCAAGGCCACCGGCGTCACCAACGACGACATCGCCAAGCGGCTGGTCGACTACGGCTTCCACGCCCCGACCATGAGCTTCCCGGTCAACGGCACGCTGATGGTGGAGCCGACCGAGAGCGAGGACCTGGGCGAGATCGACCGCTTCGTAGACGCGATGATCGCCATCCGCGGCGAGATCGCCCGGGTCGAGTCCGGGGAGTTCGACGCCACCGACAACCCGCTGCGCAACGCCCCACACACGCTGGCGATGCTGGCGCGGGACTGGGACAAGCCGTACAGCCGGGAGACCGCGGTGTACCCGGTGCGCGCGCTGGTGGGCCGGTCCTACCTGTCGCCGGTGCGCCGCATCGACGGTGCGTACGGGGACCGGAACTTGGTCTGTTCCTGCCCATCGCCGGAGGCCTTCGAGGAGGTCGCACCGGAGGCCGGCGCGGTCCCGGCCCCGCACGGCGACCCCGAAGGCGTCGGCGAGACCGAGACCGCGGGCGTCGAGCGCGAGGTCGTCGCCCAGGCCTGACCCACTGACGCGGTTCCCGCCCTCATCCGCTGTGCGGTGAGGGCGGGAACCCGGCGGTGCGTGGCCGCTACAGCTCGCGCGGCCGGGCCTGCACGTCGGCCATCCAGGCGACCAGCTCGTCGGCGTCGGTGGGCAGCGCGTCGGACAGCACCCGGGCGGCGCCGTCGGTGACCACGAGGTCGTCCTCGATGCGGACGGCGACCCCGCGCAGCTCGTCGGGGACGGTGCGGTCGTTGACCTGGAAGTACAGGCCGGGCTCGACGGTGAGGCAGTGCCCCGGCTGGAGCGTGGTGGCCAGGTACTCGGCGCCGTCCAGGGTGGCGCAGTCGTGCACGTCCAGGCCGAGCAGGTGGCTGGTGGAGTGCAGGGTGTAGCGCCGGTGGGCGCCGGCGCCGGGGCGGGCGAGGTCCTCGTGCAGGGCGTCGTCGGCCGACCAGGGGATCAGTCCCCAGCGGCAGAGGTGGTCGGCCAGGACCCACTGCGCGGCGCGGTGGGCGGCGAGGAAGTCGCGGCCGGGGCGGACCTCGGCGATGCCGGCGTCATGGGCCTCGCGGACGGCGTCGTGCACCCGGCGCTGGACCGGCGTCCAGGTGCCGGAGACGGGCAGGGTGCGGGTGACGTCGGCGGTGTAGAGGGAGGTGGTCTCCACGCCCATGTCGGCGAGCAGCAGCTGGCCGGGGCGGATGTCGCCGTCGACGGGGGCCCAGTGCAGCGAGGTGCCGTGCGTGCCGGCGGCGACGATGGAGGAGTAGCCGACGTCGTTGCCCTCGAGGCGGGCGCGGCGCCAGAAGGTGCCCTCGAGCCAGCGCTCGCCGCGCCGGCCGTCGCCGGCGAGGAGCTCCGGCAGTTCGCGGACGACGTCGGCGAACCCGCGGGCGGTGGCGGCGCAGGCGTCGGCGAGGCGGTCGATCTCCCAGTCGTCCTTGACCGCGCGGAGGCGGTCGACCGTGCGGCCCAGCTCGGGGTCGCCGGGTCCCAGGTCGGGGTCGACACCGCCGAGGACCCGGGCGTCACCGGCGGCGCGGAGGGCGGCGGGGAGCTCGGTGCGCGGTCGGACCTGCACGTCGAGAGCGGCGGCGGTGCCGGCGGCGGAGGGGACGCCGCCGACCCAGAGTGCGCCCTCGCGGCGGTCGGTGACGTAGGTGAGCGTGCCCGGCCCGGCGGAGGGCGGCAGGTAGATCGTGGCGGCGCCGTCGGGGGCGAGGAGGAGGACGGCGCCCTCGGCCTGGTCACCGGTGAGCCAGGTGTAGGCGCTGGCGGGGCGGAACCCGTAGACGGTGTCGTTGGCGCGGACCGGAGCGGTGCCCGACGGGACGACGACGGTGCCCCCGGGCAGGGCGGCCAGCAGGCGGGCGCGGTGCGCGGCAGCGGCGGCGGCGGCGCCCGGGTGGGCAGGATGCGGCGCCTCGGGCTCGGGGTCCCAGCCGTCGGCCAGCGTGGTCTGCACCCAGGGCCCGAACGCCTGGTCGTGCGGGGCGCGGCGGGTGGCGTCGGGGACGGCGGGGCTGCCCGCGAGGTCGTCGGCAGAGCTCATGCACCCAGTCTCCCGCTGCCCTCGTCGGGCCGTGTGCCCACCCTCCGCCGACGCCACGGCGACCCGGCTGCCGCTGCTGATCGTGCTGCCTGGCGGAACCGGCGCTTGGCCTGACCCCCCCCTTCCGACGACCCGGAGCCCTGGGTCCCGCCCCGTCGGACTGCAGTCGCGTCGGCCACCGAACCTGCGTCCGAGTCGCTCCGGATCAGCTCCGCCACCGGCCAGCGTGGCGACCGCGTGGCCCAGGGCCCCGCCACTGTGCCGGACCTCGCCTCAGAGCACCCCCTCCCGTCGAACCCGGCCCGGGCCACCGCGAAGGCCCGCACCCCGAGAACCGATGGCCGTCCGGCGGCCGTATCGAAGCCTTGGGTGATCACCTTGGACGGGACGCCCACCCGGGCGGCCGAACGCCGCTCAGCGGGTCGTCTGTCGAGGCCAGACGGTCAGAAGGGTGGTGGGTCGGCGGCTGGGTCGTAGGGCGGCGGCGACTCCTCGAGCAGGTCGAGGACCTCACCCATCGCCGGTGGCCGGGTGGTCCGGGTCGTGCCGCCGGGCGTGGTCACGTGCAGGGTGCCGTCGGCGTCGATGGCGAACCGCCAGCCGGGCGCGTGGGTCTTGAGCCGGTGGTGCCGGCGGCAGAGCATGGCCAGGTTGCGGACGCAGGTCGGTCCACCCCGTTCGGGGTCGTGGTGGTCGTAGGGGATGACGTGGTCGGCGTCGCAGGTCCGGGCGACTTGTCGGCAGCCGGGGAAGCGGCAGTGCCGGTCGCGGGCGCGCAGGTACCGGTACTGGGCTGCGGTCGGTGTGTAGCCAGGAGCTGGTGGTGGCGGTCCGAGTCCACGCCCGCCCTTCGCAGCGGCGACCAGCTCCTCGGGGGTGGCGACGGCGAGCAGTCGGCCGCGCTCGCCGGTGATGGTGAGGTCGAGGTCTCCGCCGTCGGGGTGGGTCAGACCGAGGGCGTCGATGCGGTGCAGCAGGGACCGCACCGCGGCCGGGGTGACCGGCAATCCGCCGACGTGCCCGACCCGGCTACCGCAGCCCGCATCACGGGCGGCCGGGACGCTGATCGCTTCGTAGTCGGCCGCGTCGTCGTCGGCCGCGTCGTCGTCGGCGGAGCCATCCTCGGCCGCCTCGTCCTCGGTCGCTCCGTCTTCGGTCGCTTCGTCTTCGGTCGCTTCGTCCTCGGTTGTCTCGTCGCTGGGGACGGCGCCCTCGGCTGCCGCCGACTCGGCCTTCGCCGGGGCGTCGGGGAGGAGGTCGGCGAGGTCGGCGTTGATGGTCACGTGGGCGACCACGGGGTCCTGGGCTTCCCAGGGGCGGGTGATGAGGGTGGCGACCAGTTCGGTCTCGATCTCCCCGGCCCGGCGGTCGTCTCCGTCGGCCTTCCGCTCCCGCGCGAACGCCGCCAGCTGGGCCTTCACCAGCTTCGCGGTCGCAGCCTCCATCCCGGCCACCCGCACGTCGGCCAGGCCGTCGCCGGTGCCCTGCACCCGCACCCCGGCCTCCCGCTTGCGCAACTCCCGCCGCCGGTCCGCCGCCGCAGGGTCCGCAGCGATCAGCGCGGCCTCGAGCCGGACGCGCAACGTCGAGGGCGCGCACCCTGCCGCGGCCCACGCCACCCCGCGGGCGGCGACCGCGTCGACGATCGCGTCGTCGACCGGGCCGCCCCACGACCGGGCCTGGTAGCGCAGCGCCCGCACGATGGCCTTGGCACGGGTCTCATCGATCCGCTGATCAGCCAACGCATCCCACACCGCCGGGAACTGCCGGACCAGCGTCAGGTCGTCATCCACCAGGTACCGGGCCGACCCGACGGACATGTTCAGCAGGACCGCGACCTCGTCGGGCAGGAAGTCATCGGCGGTCTGCAGTGACGGGTCAAGATCCGGGTCGGCGTCGGGGCGGGTGTCGGTGCGCGCACCGGGCGCGAACGGCAGCGGCTGCCGGGCCCCGAGGGTGGCCTTCCGCTCGATCAGGCCGGCGCGGTAGGCGGCCAGGGCCGACATCTGCTTGGCCACCGAGGCCAGCTCCGCGTCCAGCTCGGTACCCGAGAGCCCGGCGGCGGCCGCGAGCTCGGTCAGCCGTGGCACCGGCGCAGCGTCGACGGGGACAGCGGTGACGTAGGGGGTCACCTCCACCCGGAACCGTCGCGCCGTCGCTGTCATGGACCCAGTCCACCAGAGGGGTCTGACAGAAACGGCGCCCGAACAGCGTCCTGAACAGCTAATTCTCTGCTAGCGGGCCGCCACCTGGCGTGACGAAAGAAGTCGACCGGTGTCTGGACCGTCGTCGTCAGTGGGGAGGCATCAGGCGGGGGAGGGCTGTGCCGATCGGGCGGCGACGACCTCGACGCGGCTCCGGCGGCCAGTTCGGGGACGCCCGTGTGTCGACGCAGGGCCGCTCGGGAGCGACTCGTTCACCTGGGCGGTCTGCCGAGTCGGGTCGGTCATGCCGATCGAGCGGCGACGACTCGACGCGTCCAGGGCGACCAGTTGGGGGACCCCCTATCCAGGAGGACCGACGGGGCTGATCTCGACGCGGACACCTGGGTGGTGCTGCGGGGGCAGGTCGATCGCGTCGGACGGGCGGCGTCCGCATCGGTCACCACCTGCGCCACCACCGTCGTCCCTCGTCGGCACGACCCGTGCGGCCGCTCAATCGGCACCAATACGACAAACCTGGGTAGCCCGGGGCGCCTTGCTCCCGACACTGCGCCCCGAGCCCTTTCCGCCCACCCACAGCAGGTGAGTAGGCCGGGCTCTCAGAGCGGCGCCTCCACGAAGACGCAGAACGGATGCCCCGCCGGGTCGACCAGCACGTACAGCGGCTCGTCCGGGTCCTCGCTGCGGTCCAGCCGGAGCGTCGCCCCGAGCCCCAATGCGGTCTGCAGCACCTGCTGCAGGCTCAGCACATCGGGCACGGAACAGTCCAGGTGCAGCTGCATCGGGACGTCGTCCTCGGGCCAGGTGGTCGGCGTGAGCCGCTCCACCTGCTGGAACGCCAGCTGCGGCGCGCCGCCGGGGCTGCGCAGCACCAGCCACTCCAGCTCGTCTGGTCCCTCGGCCGGGGGTTCGTCCCCGGGCCGGTACTCGTAGCCGAGCAGCTGCCGGTAGAACTCGGCCAGCGTGCGGATGTCGGTGCCGTCGAGCACCACCTGCCGGATGGTCGGGACGATCACGGCCCCTCCTCGTCGATGCGGTCGGATCCACCATGCTCCGGGGGTACGACACCGTCGACCCGGGCGCCCGGCGGTGCCAGGGTGTGGTCCATGACCTACGGATCGCCGGAGTTCGACTGGGACGTGCTGACCCGCCCCGACGTGGCCTCGCTGCTCGCCGGCCAGCTGGGGTTCTCCTGGCTCGACCTGCACGAGCACCTGCAGGACCTCGCCGACGACGAGTACTTCTGGAAGCCCGCGCCGTGGGCCCTCTCGATCGCCCCGCGCAGCAAGACCAGCCGGCGCACCGCCGGCGCGGGGGAGTGGGTGGTGGAGTGGCCCGACGGCCCCGACGACCCCGGGCCGCGCACCATCGCCTGGCTGGTCTCGCACCTCGTCGAGGTGTTCACCGAGCGCTGGGAGTGGACCTTCGGCGGCCGCACCCGGCGGCGCGACGACCTGGTGCTGGCGCACCCCAGCGCCGAGGCCGGGGTCGCGGCGCTGGTGGAGGCGGTCGGCGCCTGGCGGGAGGGCATCGCGGGGCTGTCCGAGGACGAGCTGTGGACGGTCGGGCGCAGCCAGGCCACCCCGGTCGACCAGCAGGCACCCTTCGCCCACCTGGTGCTGCACCTCAACCGCGAGCTGATCCACCACGGCGCCGAGATCACCGTGCTGCGCGACCTCTACCGGGCGAGCTCCGCGGCGTAGGCGGCCAACGACCGCTGGTAGCGCGGCAACCGGGGAGCCAGCGCGCCCAGCGCGAGGCCCAGCGCCTCCCGTTCCCGGCCAAGGTCGGCCAGGCACAGTGCGAGGAACGCCCGGACGGCGTCGTCCAGGTCGTCGGACGTGCGGTCCAGCTCCGCCTCGAGCAGCTGCGCGCCGTCGGCCGGGCGGCCCAGGTTGCGGTACGAGCTGGCCAGCTGGACGGCGGCCCGCCGGCGCCGGAGGCCACCAACCCCAGCCGCAGCGCCTCCTCGTAGAGCGGCACCGCCTGCTCCGGGTGACCGGTGGAGTCGTGCGCCCCGGCCAGCTCGAACACCCCGGACCCGTCCCCGGTGGGGCAGGCCGCGGCGAGCTCCGCCGCCCGGGCCACGAAGTCCGGGGCGTCCACGTCACCGGCCCACAGCTGCGCCACCTGCTCGTCCCAGTCCACGGCCGACAGCATGCCCGCGGAATCGTCGGTGGCCCGTGCCAGGGTCACCGCATGAGACCGGTCATCACCCTGATCACGCTCGGCGTCACCGACCTCGCCCGGGCCCGGGCGTTCTACGCGGCCCTGGGCTGGCGGGAGTCCAGCCAGTCCCAGGAGGAGGTCGCGTTCCTGCAGGGCGCCGGCACCCACCTGGGCCTGTGGTCCCGCACCGAGCTGGCCGCCGACTCCGAGGTCGCCGACGACACCGGCGGCTGGGGCGGCATCCCCCTGGCCCACACCGTGGGGTCCACCGCCGAGGTGGACGAGGTGCTGGCCGAGGCGGCCGCCGCCGGCGGCACCGTGCTGCGGCCCGGCACCGCCACGTTCTGGGGCGGCTACAACGGGGTGTTCGCCGACCCCGACGGCCACCGCTGGGAGATCGCGCACAACCCGGCCTGGCCCCTGGACGACGCCGGCCGGTCCCAGCTGCCCGACTGAGCCGCTCAGAGCTTGCGGAGCAGGACCCGCTTCACCGAGTGGTCGGCAGCCTTCTGCAGCACCAGCCGGGCCCGCGACCGGGTCGGGGCGATGTTGGTGCGCAGGTTGGGTCCGTTCACCGCCGCCCAGATGCCGCGGGCGGTCTCGACGGCCTCGGCGTCGGTCAGGTCGGCGAAGCGGTGGAAGTAGGCGCCCTCGTCCTGGAACGCCGTCCGGCGCAGGGCGAGGAACCGCTCCACGTACCACTGCTCGACGTCCTGCTCGCCGGCGTCGACGTAGACGGAGAAGTCGAAGAAGTCCGACAGGAACACCTCCGGCACCCGGCCGTCGGCACGGTTGCCCGCCTGCAGCACGTTCAGGCCCTCCAGCACCAGGACGTCGGGGCGGTCGACCAGCTGCACCTCGCCGGGCAGGACGTCGTAGGACTGGTGGGAGTACAGCGGCGCGGTCACCGAGCCCCGGCCACCCTTGACGTCGGCCAGGAACCGCAGCAGCGCCCGGCGGTCGTAGGTCTCCGGGAAGCCCTTGCGGCCGAGCAGACCGCGGGACTCCAGGACCGCGTTGGGGTGCAGGAAGCCGTCGGTGGTGACCAGGTCGACCCGCGGGGTGTCCGGCTGGGCGGCCAGCAGGGCCTGCAGCAACCGGGCGGTGGTGCTCTTGCCGACCGCGACGCTGCCGGCGACGGCGATCACGTACGGCATCTTCGCGGTGCTGGTGCCCAGGAACTCCGACTGGGCGGTCCACAGCCGGCGGCTGGCGGCGACCTGCAGCGCCAGCAGGCGGGCCAGCGGCAGGTAGACAGTGCGCACCTCGTCCAGGTCGATCCGGTCGCCCAGGGTGGCCAGCCGGGCCAGCTGGGCGGCGTCCAGCGGCAGGTCCTGGTTCTTCGCGAGGGCACGCCACTGGTCACGGTCGAACGCCGCGTACGGCGAGGGATGGCTCCGCGGGGCGACCGTCACGGCGACCATGGTGCCGTCGGCCCACCCGTCCACCTCGCCCGGGTGGGCCCGGGCCCCGTCGCCGGGTGCACCCGGTCGGGCGCGTCTAGGGTTCGGGTGTGCCGACGCGACCGGGTCTGCTCGACCGCATCGAGCAGTACTTCGCCCTCTCCCCGCTCCCGGAGACGGCCGTCCGCCGGGTCGGTGCCCTCGACGTCCCGGTCGGCTCCGCCGAGTGGCCCTACCCGGCGCGCCCGCACCCGGGTGGCGGGCCGGTGCCGGTCGCCGACATCGAGGCGGCGCTGGCGCTGCAGCGGGAGTCCGGCATGCCCGAGGCGCTCGAGTGGTTCGCCCAGCGCAACCCGGGCCTGGCCCAGGCCGCCCGCAGCGCCGGGCTCGGGATCGACGAGCTGCCGCTGCTGGTCGCCGTGGACGACGTGGAGGTCACCCTCCCCGAGGGCGTCCGCTTCTTCCTGGTCGGCGCCGACGACCCGCAGCTGGCCACCTACCAGCGGCTGGCCCAGCTGGCCTTCGCCACCCCGGTCGGCGCGACCGCCGGGCCCATCTCCTCCGCGCCCGGCGCGGCCCCCGACCGGCTGGTCGACCCCCCGCAGCCCACCAGCGTGCTGCGCGAGCGGATCGCCGACGGGCGCACGGTCATGATGATCGCCGTCGAGGACGGCGAGCCGGTCGCCGTCGGCTCGCACCAGCCGGTCGACGTGGACGGCACCGGCATGAGCGAGATCGTCGGCGTGGCCACGCTGCCCCGCTTCCGCGGCCGCGGCCTGGGCGCGGGGCTGGCCTCCACGCTGGTCGAGCACGCCGGGGAGACCGTGCAGACGGTCTTCCTGGCCGCCGGGGACGACGACGTCGCGCGGGTCTACGAGCGGGTCGGCTTCGCCCGGATCGGCACCACGCTGGTCGCCGAGCGCGTCAGCGACTGAGCGCCGCCGCCGCGGCGTCCACCGCGGCCCGGGCGGCCGGCCAGTCGACGACGTCGACGGGGAACGTGGCCAGCACGACCACCACCCGGTCGTCGACGACGCCGATCGAGTGCAGGTACCGCTGCCCGTCGAGCACCATCCAGCCCTGCTTGGCCGCCGTCCCCGCCGACCGGCCCGGACCCAGCAGCCCGAAGGACTGGTCGAAGCCGTCCGCACCGGCCGGGGTGGCCCGGGACAGGGCGCCCAGCAGCAGCTCGGCGTCGTCGGGGTGCGCCCGGTCGGGCAGCTCGGTGAGGAACCGGGCCGGGTCGGCGGCGGTGGTCAGCGTCTGGCCCCAGGCGCCCGGGTCGGGAGTGGGTGCCGAGGTGCCCTGCAGGTCGTAGCGGGCGACCACGTCGGCCAGCACCGCCGGGCCGTCGTAGGCCACCCACAGCTCGGACGCCGCGAGGTCGTCGGAGCTGGTGAGGGCCGCGTCGATCCGGGCCAGGTCCTCGGCGGGCAGCGCGGTGCCGGCGGTCCGGGCGGTGGCGAGGATGCCCTCGGCCAGGTACAGCTTGACCAGCGACGCGGTGGGCACCGGCCGGTCGACGTCCCCGACCGCCCAGGATCCCGCCGAGCCCCGGGCGACCGCGTCGGCGGTCGTGCCCGGAGGCTCGGGGGACTGCACGGGCGCGACGGCGGCGACCAGCGTGCCGACCGGACCGAACCCGACCAGCGCGGCCCCGATCGGCGAGACGGCGGGGAACGGGGCGACCAGGGCGGTCGGCTGCACCGACCGGACGACGGCGACCGGCGCAGCCTGGGCAGCCTCGGCCTCCACCAGGAGACCGGCCACCAGCACCGCGGTGACCGCGACCGTGCGACCACCCCAGCGACTCATGGGTTGTGCACTACCCACCGCCGTCCGGGTCACACGCCGCGGGTCACGAGACCTCGAACGTCGGCACCAGGGTGGCCCGGGCCAGCGTGTGGCTGAACAGGTTGAAGCCGAGGAACGCGCAGGAGCCCTCCGCCGGGACGCCGAGGTCGTCGGTGTCCAGTGCGTGCACCACCACGTAGTACCGGTGCGGGCCGTGGCCGGCCGGGGGAGCGGCACCGACGAAGCCGGCGAACCCGGCGTCGTTGCGCAGCTGCACGGCGCCCTCGGGCAGGCCGCCGTCGGCGGCACCGGAGGGGAGCTCGGTGACCGAGGCGGGGATGCCGGTGACCGCCCAGTGCCAGAAGCCGCTGGCGGTGGGGGCGTCGGGGTCGTAGACGGTCACGGCGAAGCCCTTGGTGCCCTCGGGGAACTCCGACCAGGACAGCTGCGGGGAGCGGTCCTCGCCGTCCAGACCCATCTTGCCGCTGACCTGCTCACGGCCCAGCGGCTGTCCGTCGCGCACATCGGAGCTGGTCAGGGCGAACTCGGGCACCTCGGGCAGGAAGTCGTACGGGTTGGGCGGGGTCTGACGGGACATCGGGTGCTCCTCCGGTGCGGTGGATCGGTCGTACCCAACCTAGGAGGGGGAGACCGCGCCCGCTCACCAGGCGGCAGCCGTACCGTCTGCCCCGTGCTGGGACTACCCGAGACCATCCGTGGCTGCCTGTTCGACCTCGACGGCGTGCTCACGCAGACCGCCACCGTCCACCAGGCGGCCTGGAAGCGGACCTTCGACGAGTTCCTGCGTGCCCGCGACCCGCAGGCCGCGGAGTTCAGCGATGCCGACTACCAGCGCTACGTCGACGGCAAGCCGCGCGCGGACGGCGTCCGCGACTTCCTGGCCTCCCGCAGCATCGAGCTGGCCGAGGGGACGCCGGACGACGGTCCCGACGAGCAGACCGTGCAGGGCGTGGCCACCCGCAAGAACGACCTGGTGCAGGCCGAGCTCGACGAGCACGGCGTCACCGTCTACGAGGGCTCGGTCCGCTACCTGCGGGCGGTCAAGGACGCCGGCCTGCCGGTGGCCGTGGTGACCGCGTCGGCCAACGGCGAGAAGGTGATCGCCGCCGGCGGGTTCGCCGACCTGGTCGACGCCCGCATCGACGGCGTGGTGACCGCCCGGGAGGGCTACCGGGGCAAGCCCGCGCCGGACACGTTCCTGGCCGGCGCCCGGGCCCTGGGCCTGCAGCCGGGGGAGGCGGTGGTCTTCGAGGACGCCCAGTCCGGCGTGGCCGCCGGCCGCGCGGGGGACTTCGGCTACGTCGTGGGCGTGGACCGGGTCGGGCAGGCCGACGCGCTGCGCGAGCACGGCGCCGACGTCGTCGTCACCGACCTGGCCGAGCTGCTCGGGGACCCGTCGTGACCGAGGGGCGCGCGCACTTCCCGATCGAGGCCTGGGCGCTCACCGAGACCGGCATCGACCACGACAGCCTCGCGGTCAACGAGTCGGTGTTCGCCCTGGCCAACGGGCACATCGGCATGCGCGGCACGCTGGAGGAGGGCGAGCCCTCCGTCGTCCCGGGCACCTACCTCAACGGCTTCTTCGAGGAGCGCCCGCTGCCCTACGCCGAGGCCGGCTACGGCTTCCCGGAGGAGGGCCAGACCGTCGTCAACGTGACCGACGGCAAGCTGATCCGGCTGCTGGTCGGCGACTCCCCGCTGGACCTGGACTACGGCCAGATCATCTCCCACGAGCGCACCCTGGACCTGCGGGCCGGCGTGCTGCGGCGGTGCACCGAGTGGCGCTCGCCGAACGGGCGGACCGTGGAGCTGCGCAGCACCCGGCTGGTCTCGCTGACCCGCCGGTCGATCGCCGCGATCCGCTACGAGGTGCGCTGCACCGACGACGGCGGCGACCTCTACGTGGCCATCCAGTCCGACCTGCTGGCCAACGAGGTGGTGGAGAACTCCGGGTCCGACGACCCGCGCGCGGCCGCCGCGCTGCGCAAGCCGCTGCAGTCCGAGCTGCACACCGGCCGCGGCCGGCACGCGGTGCTCGTGCACCAGACCACGACCAGCCGGCTGCGGATGGCCGCCGGCATGGACCACGACGTGCTCATCCCCGACAGCGCCAGCGAGGACCTGGAGGTCTCCCCGGACCTCGCCCGCTACACGCTGGCCGCCCGGCTGCCGGCGGGGGAGAAGCTGCGGCTGGTCAAGTACCTGGCCTACGGCTGGTCCTCCCGGCGGTCCTCGGCCGCCGTCCGGGACCAGGTGGAGGGCGCCCTCGCGGTGGCCAAGCTGGCCGGCTGGGACCGCCTGGCCGCCGAGCAGCGCGAGCTGCTGGACGGCCACTGGGCGCAGGCCGACGTCACCATCGAGGGCGACGACGAGCTGCAGCAGGCCGTGCGGGTGGGCATGTTCCACGTCCTGCAGGCCGGCCTCCGCGCGGAGAAGCAGCCGATCCCGGCCAAGGGCCTCACCGGCCCGGGCTACGACGGGCACGCGTTCTGGGACACCGAGACCTACGTCCTCCCGGTGCTGACCTACACCGCGCCGGAGGCCGTCCGGGACGCCCTGATCTGGCGGTGGAGCACCCTGGACCTGGCCCGCGAGCGCGCCGCCGTCCTCGGGCAGAAGGGCGCGGCGTTCCCGTGGCGGACCATCCGCGGCGAGGAGACCAGCGGGTACTGGCCGGCCGGCACCGCGGCGTTCCACGTCAACGCCGACATCGCCGACGCCGTCGTCCGGTACCGCAACGCCACGCAGGACGACACGTTCGACGCCGACCACGGCACGGAGATCCTGGTGGAGACCGCCCGGCTGTGGGCGTCGCTCGGGCACATGGACGACGGCCGCGGCTTCCGCATCGACGGCGTGACCGGCCCCGACGAGTACACCGCCGTGGTGGACAACAACGTCTACACGAACTTGATGGCCCAGCGGAACCTGCGCGAGGCGGTCGCCGCCGTGCACCGCCAGCCCGGGGTCGCGGCGCGGCTGCAGGTCACCGAGGACGAGGTCGCCGTCTGGTCCGAGGCCGCGGAGAAGATGCGGATCCCGTTCGACGACGAGCTCGGCGTGCACATGACCAGCGAGGGCTTCACCCGGCACCAGGAGTGGGACTTCGAGGGCACCCCGCCGGACAAGTACCCGCTGCTGCTGAACTACCCCTACTTCGAGATCTACCGCAAGCAGGTGGTCAAGCAGGCCGACCTGGTCATGGCGCTGCACCTGCGCGGGGACGCCTTCACGCACGAGCAGAAGGTCGCCGACTTCGCCTACTACGAAGCCCGCACCGTCCGCGACTCCTCGCTGTCGGCGGCCCAGCAGGCCGTCGTGGCGGCCGAGTGCGGGCACCTCGAGCTGGCCTACGACTACTGGGGCGAGGCCGCGCTCACCGACCTGCAGAACCTGCACGGCAACTCCGGGCACGGCCTGCACATCGCCTCGCTGGCCGGTGGCTGGACCGTGGCCGTCGCCGGGTTCGGCGGCATGCGCGACCACGACGGTCACCTGACCTTCGCCCCGCGGCTGCCCCCGCAGCTGACCGGGCTGGCCTTCCGGGTCGTCTACCAGGGTCGCTGCCTGCGGGTCCGGATCGGCCGGGAGAAGGTCGTCTACCAGCTCGTGTCCGGCGAGCCCCTGGAGATCGGGCACCACGGCGACACGGTGACCGTGACCGACGCCGAGCTGGCGCTGGACATCCCGCCGGCCGCCGAGGTCGAGCCGGTGCACCAGCCCGCGCACTGCGCTCCCCGTCGGCGGGGACGGCACTCAGGGCAGTAGGAGGTCAGGGGAGCAGCCAGCGGACGGCGAGCACCAGGGCGCCGACGTCGACCAGCAGGAAGAGCCCGACCCAGACCAGCCCGGGGACGCCGGTCAGGCGGGCGAGCTGGTCGGCGTCGCTGTCGGGGGAGCCGTGCCGGCGACGGGCGGCCTGCAGCTCCCACACCGTGCGGGGGGCGGCGAGCAGCAGGAACCACACCACGACGTGGGCGAACCCGGCCTGCCACTGCGCCGGCAGCCACCAGGTCGCCGCGAACACCAGCGCCCCGGTGACCAGCACCGACCACAGCCCGTAGAAGTTGCGGATCTGCAGCAGCAGGAGCGCCAGGAGGGCCAGCACCGCCCACAGCATGCCGATCGCGTGCCCGGCGGCCAGCAGCGCGGCGGCGCCCAGCCCGAGCAGACCGGGACCGACGTAGCCGGCCGCCGCGGTGAGCACCATGCCCGGGCCGGTGGGCCGGCCGCGGGAGACGGTCACCCCCGAGGTGTCCGAGTGCAGCCGGATGCCGGCCAGGCGTCGTCCGGTGACCAGCGCGGCGACGCCGTGCGCGCCCTCGTGGGCGATCGTCACCGCGTTGCGGGTGACCCGCCAGAGGTCGCGCTGCACGACCAGGACCAGCGCGAGGACGGCGGTGACCCCCAGCCACAGCGGCGGCAGCGGGGGAGAGGTGGCGCCCACCCGGTCCCAGATCTCGTCCATCGCCGTCCAGCCGACCACACCGGCCCGCCGAGGGCTGAGCCCGGGGCTCGACGGGTAGCGCCCGGGCATGACCGACACCGACCGTCCCAGCATCCCCGCCGCCCAGCTCACCCCCGGCACCGTCGCGCCGGTGGGGTCCTCCGCCGTCGGCACCTCGGGCGGAGAGCTGTTCGCCGTCTCCCGGCGGTGCCGGCACCAGCTCGGCGACCTGTCCCGCGGCACCGTGGACGCCGAGGGCTGCCTGGTCTGCCCCTGGCACGGGGCGCGCTACGACGTCCGCAGCGGGGCGATGGTCGAGGGCCCCCGTGGCTTCCTGGGCTACCACGGCCCGACCTCGGGCTACACGACCGCGGTGCGCTGGCTCGGCCGGGTGCTCCCGCTGCGGGTCCGGCGGGCCGTGCGGCGCGGGGACGACGTCGTCGTCGAGCCCTGAGCCGACCCGCCACGCCGGTGATCCGTCGGGCAGACTGACGCCGGCCGCTTCGAACCCCCGGACGGCCACGAGGAGGCACCCGTGACCGCCCCGCCGATGTCGGCGCCACCCGCCCTGCTCTACGACGCGCAGCGGGACACCCACCACGTCCGCCCGACGTGGCGTGGCTGGCTGCACCTGGCCTGGTCCCAGCTCGCGCTGGTCTTCGGCGTCCTGCTCGTGGTCGCCGCCCGCGGACCGGTGGAGACGACCGCCGTCCTGGTCTACGTCGTCGCCCTGGTCGGCCTGCTCGGCACCAGCGCGCTCTACCACCTGGGCACCTGGTCGCCCGCCGCCCGCCGGGTGCTGCAGCGCCTGGACCAGTCGATGATCGTCGTGCTGGTCGCCGGCACTGCCACCCCGATCGCGCTGCTCGCGGTCCGCGGGACGGCGGGCTACCTGCTGCTGGGCCTGGTCTGGACCTGCGCTCTGGCCGCGATCGGCCTGCACCTGGTCTTCCTGCAGGTGAACGAGGTCCTGATGGGCAGCGTCTTCATCGGGCTGGGTGTGCTGTCGGCCCTCGGCCTGCCTGCGCTGTGGGACACCGCCGGCCACGCCGCCGGGTGGCTCGTGCTGGGCGGGGGAGCGCTCTACATCCTCGGCGCGGTCGGCTACCACCTGCGCCGGCCCGATCCCCGCCCGCTGGTCTTCGGCTACCACGAGGTGTTCCACGCCCTGGTCTGCGCCGCGGCCACCTGCCACTTCCTCGCCGTCTCCGTCCTGCTGGCGGCCCGGTGAAGCTGACCTGGGCGTACGCGCTCGTCATGGCCGTCGGCACCCCGATCGTGCGCGGCTGGGGCCGGTTGCGGGTGGTCGGCGCGGAGCACGTGCCGGCGACCGGCCCCGTCGTCCTCATGGCCAACCACGACAGCGCCTGGGACCCGGTCGTGGTCGGGGTGGCCGCCGTCCGGCGCCGGCAGGTGCGGGCGCTGGCGAAGGACTCGCTGTGGAAGAACAAGGTCGTGGGCGCCGTCCTGGACCGGATGGGGCAGATCCCGGTGTCCCGCGGTCGCGGGGACGCCGCCGCCCTGGCCGCCGCCGTCGCGGTGCTCCGGGACGGCGGCTGCATCGGTGTCTTCCCCGAGGGCACCGTCTCCCGCGGGCGGACCATGAAGGTGTTCAGCGGCGCCGGCCGGCTGGCCCAGGCCGTCGAGGGCACCCCGGTGGTGGGCGTGCGGATCACCGGTGCGGTGGACGTCGTCCGCTTCCCGAAGCGGCCGCGGATCACCGTGGAGTTCCTGCCGCCGGTGCAGCCGCTGCCGGGGGAGTCGGCGCTGGCGCTGACCCGCCGGGTGGTCGCCGAGGTGCGCTCCACCGCCCCGCCGCAGATCCCCGGCCGGGCCAAGGCCGCCGCCGGGTTCCGGCAGCTGGTCGCCGAGCACGACGCGCAGCGCCCGACGGGCTGACCCGGCTCAGCCGGCGAGGCCGGGCGCCAGGACGACGGCGGCCAGCAGCGGCCCGGCGAGCAGCAGCACCGGCCACCGGCCGGGTCGGCCGCGCCGGGCCAGGGAGTGCACGACCGCGGCGGTGCCCAGCAGCGCGAGCGTGGTCGCGTCCAGCGCCCAGGTGCGGTCGGCGTCCGGCGGCAGCTGCAGCCGGTTGACCAGCATCGCGGCCCCGACCACCAGCGCGGCGGCCAGCAGGGCCAGCTGGCCGACGAGGTCGCCGGCACCGGGCCACCGGTCCCGGCACCGGGGGTCGGCGGGCCGGGTGACGGGGGAGGACGACACGGCGGCGGCGCGCTGGTACGGGGTCACCACACGACCCTCTCCGGCGGGGGACGGCGACCCCACCGCAGCACTACTCAACCGGGACCGGGCAGAACTGTCGGTGCGCGGGCCTACGGTGCCCTCACCACCCGGCGACCGCCCCCGAGGAGACCCGCGATGACCACGTTGACCGACCGCCCGAACACCGCCCTGTTGGTGATCGACGTGCAGAACGGGGTGATGGCCGGCTCGCACGGGACCGACGAGGTCGTGCAGCGGATCGACGGCCTGGTCTCCCGGGCGCGCGCCGAGCAGGTGCCGGTCGTGTGGGTGCAGCACTCGTCTGCCGAGCTGCCGCAGGGCAGCGAGCAGTGGCAGGTCGTGCCGCAGCTGCAGCGCGCCGAGGGGGAGGCGCTCGTGCACAAGGAGCACGGCGACTCCTTCGAGGGCACCGACCTCGAGCAGGTGCTCGCCGGTGCCGGGGTCGGCCGGCTGGTGGTCACCGGTGCGCAGACCGACGCCTGCATCCGCTCCACCATCCACGGGGCGTTCACCCGCGGCTACGACGTCACGCTGGTCGGCGACGCGCACACCACGGAGGACCTCAGCGACTACGGCGCCCCGGCGCCGGCCGACTTCATCTCCCACACCAACCTGTACTGGGGCTTCCAGACCGCACCCGGCCGCACCGCCGCGGTGGTGCCGGCCGCCGACGTCACCCTGGCCGGCTGACGCGGTGCGCGTCGTCGGCATCACGCCGAACCTGCCCGTGGCCGACGTCGAGCAGGCCGGGTTCTGGCGCGACTTCGTGGGGCTGTGCGAGCAGGAGTTCAGCCTGGGCTGGGTGGCCCGGTACACCGACCCGGCGACCGGCCTGCACGTCCAGCTGGTCACCGCCGACGCCACCGCTCCCGAGGACTCCGCCCTCACGGTGAAGACCGACGACGTCGACGCCGCCTACGCCGAGGCCCGCGCGGCGGGCTACGAGATCGTGCACCCGCTGACCACCGAGCCGTGGGGCGTGCGGCGGTTCTTCGTCCGGGCACCCGACGGCACGGTTGTCAACGTGGCCCAGCACAGCGGCTGAACGGCCCGGCCGCCGGCGCTGGCTAGAGTGCCGCGGTGAGCTCCACGCCCCGCTTCGGCCGCTTGATCACCGCCATCGCCACCGCGTTCGACGCGCAGGGCCGGGTCGACCTCGAGGCCACCGCCCGCATCGCCAGGCACGTCGTGGACACCGGCAGCGACGGCGTCGTGGTCTCCGGGACGACGGGAGAGGCGCCGACCACCACCGTGCCCGAGGACGGCGAGATCCTGGCCGCCGTCCGGGAGGCGGTGGGGGACCGGGCGACCGTGATCGCCGGCGTCGGGACCAACAGCACGGCGCACTCGGTGGAGATCGCGGAGCAGGCGGCCGGCATCGGCGCCGACGGCCTGCTGGTGGTGACGCCGTACTACAACAAGCCCAGCCAGAACGGCATCCTCGGGCACATCACGACCGTCGCCGGGGTCAGCGACGTCCCGGTGATGCTCTACGACGTGCCGAGCCGGACCGGGTCCTCGATCGCGCTGGACTCCTACCGGGCCGCCCTCGAGCTGGACACCGTCGTCGCCGTCAAGGACGCCACCGGCAACCCCGCCCAGGCCGCGCGGCTGCGGCAGCTGGGCTACGAGGTCTACTGCGGCGACGACGCCCTGACCCTGGGCTACCTGGCCTACGGCGCGGTCGGCCTGGTGAGCGTCGTGGCGCACGCGGCTGGGGAGCAGCTGCGGGCGATGGTCGAGGCCTTCCTCGCCGGCGACCACGGCACGGCGCTGGAGATCCACACCCGGCTGCTGCCGGCCTTCGACGCGGTCATGGGCGTGCCGAACTACGGCGCGTCGACCGCCAAGGCCGCCCTGCAGCTGCTCGGCGTCCTCGACGACCGCCGGGTCCGCCAGCCGCTGGCCGAGCTCGACGACACCGAGGTCGCCGCCCTGCGCGCCGGCCTGGCCGCGGCCGGCCTGCTGGCACCGTAGGCCCCGGGTGTCCACGACCCCTGGGCTCACCGTCCGCCCGCGCGAGGACGCCGATCTGCCGCGCCTGCTGGAGATCCTGCAGCGCAGCCACGAGCTGGTCGGCTACCCGGTGCGGGCCTCCGTCGTCCGGGCGGACTGGCTGGCGCTGCCGACCGAGCTGGTGTCCGCGGTCGCCGTCCACGACGGGCGGGTGGTCGGGCACGTGGCCCTGCACCCGGCGACCGGGCCCGGTCACGACGCGGGGGAGCAGCTGGCCGCGCAGCGCTGGTCGGCGGCCACCGGGACGCCCGCCGAGCGCCTGGCGGTGCTGTCCCGGCTGGTCACCGACGGCTCGGTGCGCGGCGCGGGGCTGGTGCTGCTCGACCACGCGGTCGCGACGGCGGGGTCGCTCGGGCGGGTCCCGGTGCTGCTGGTGACCCCGGACGCCGACGCCCGCGGGCTCTACCTGCGGCACGGGTGGCGGGAGGTCGGCACCGCCCGGCAGCAGTGGGGCGAGCACACCGTCGACGCGGTGCTGATGGTCCTGGCCGGCGGGGAAGACTGACGTCGTGTTCCACATCGCCTTCCACGAACCCCGCATCCCGCCGAACACCGGCAACGCGATCCGGCTCGTGGCGGCCACCGGGGCGCACCTGCACCTGATCGGTCCGCTGGGGTTCGACCTGTCCGACGCCAAGCTGCGGCGGGCGGGGCTGGACTACCACGACCTCGCCTCGGTCACCGTGCACGACGGCCTGCCCGAGTTCCTCGCCGCGGTGCCCGCCGCCCGGGTCTTCGCCTTCACCGCCTCGGCCACGACCCGGTACACCGACGTCGCCTACCGGCCCGGGGACGTGCTGCTGTTCGGCCCGGAGCCGACGGGGCTCGCCGAGGAGGTCCTGGCCGACCCGCGGGTGACCGACCGGCTGCGGATGCCGATGC
Source organism: Klenkia terrae (assembly GCF_900491935.1). GTDB lineage: Bacteria > Actinomycetota > Actinomycetes > Mycobacteriales > Geodermatophilaceae > Klenkia > Klenkia terrae. The sequence continues at coordinate 4,514,581 of NZ_UEXK01000004.1, read as the reverse complement.
TGGCCGGCCGGCGGTCGCTGAACCTGTCGAACGCCGCGGCGATCGCCGCCTACGAGGCCTGGCGCCAGCACGACTTTGACGGCGCCTGAGCCCGCCCTGGCGCTCGGGCTGCCGATAGAACATCGTGTAGCCCCACCAGGTGGACCAGCTCCGGAGGTCGACGTGACGCGACTCAGCCCTCAGCTCTACCGGACCGCGCTGGACCTGGTGGCCGCCCGCCAGCAGGACGAGTACGCCGTCTTCGAGGTCGTGCTGGAGGAGCTGTCCGGCGCGCCGGACGGCCTGGGGGTACTGGGCGTGCTCGCGGTGACGAACCTGTCGGTGCGGCAGGCCAGCGCCGTCGGCCGGTGCCCGGCGTCCCGGGTGCTCGACGGGTTGCGGGTGCAGCCGGTGCCGGCCGCCCAGCCGGTGGTGCCCACCGTCCTGACGCTGCTCTACACCGCGACCGAGGACCTGGGGGAGGCCAGCCGACTGGCCCACGACCTCGGGTCCGACGACCGGGCCGAGCCCTGCATGGTCGTGCTGGCCGACGTGTCGATCGCGATGGCCGAGCGGCTGACCGCGTTCTGCGGCGTGCCGCAGCCGCAGATCATCGCCTCGTGGCGTCAGCAGGCAGAGGCGATGATCGCCGACGACAGCTGGGCCGCCTGAGCGGGGTCTGAACTCCGTTACCTGACATAATGTCGATTATCGGCAGAGTCCAGAACGGCCGAGAGGGGTCTGGTGGGCCGTCCGCCGGACGGCTCGGACGTCGCAGCCCAGCACCGCGCCGACCAGGACGTCGTCAGCTCGTCCGGACCGTCGGTCGTCGTAAACGAACGCCCTGTCGCGACGCTTGTGCACCCCGACGCCTCGGCGTCCACCGGTCGCCGGCGCGGACCCCGGCTGCACGTCGACCGGCGGCCGCCCGACCCGACCGCTCGGCACCCGGCGAACAGCCGAGCCCGGCCCGATGACCCCCGATGTCGGGCCCTGGTCCAGATGGCCGCCGCTCCCCCCGGACCCACCGAGACCAGCCCGGTTGCGTCACGGTGACGCAATGACGTCACTCGTAGTGGTACCGGCAGGCAGCGATCCGGACAGCGTCGTCGTCGACGCGGTAGACCAGTCGGTGCTCCTCGGTGATCCGCCGGGACCAGTAGCCGTGGAAACCGTCCCGCAGCGGCTCGGGCTTGCCGATGCCGTCGTTGCCGTTGCCTGCGATGTCCGCGATCAACGTGTTGATGCGCCGCAGGACCTTGCGGTCCTGCTGCTGCCACCAGAGGTAGTCGTCCCAGCCGTCCTGGTCGAAGACGACGCGCATCAGCCGTCGGGGTCGACGAGCTCCCGCTCGACGCCGCCGCCGGCCTCGAGCCGTTCGACCGACGCCAGCAGGCGCCGGGCGTTGGCCGGGCTGCGCAGCAGGTGGGCGGTCTCCTTGAGCGACTCGTACTCGTCGAGGGCGACGATCACCGCGGGCTCGTGGCCGGCGCGGGTGATGATCACTTCCTCGCGGTCGTCGACGACGCTGCTGAGCACCTCCGCGTACCGGGCACGGGACTCGCTGTAGCTCATGGTCCGCACGGGCCACCCCCTTGTACGCAAAACCGTACGACTCGGCGACCGGGCGGTCAACGGACGCGCTGCACCTGCTCCCCCAGCCGAGTCAGGCCCTTCTCGAACACCGGACCCAGCACCTTCTCCATCGGCACCACCCGGGCGGCCACCCGCATGAGCCGGTTGAGCGTGCCGGTGCCGGCCCAGGTGACCCGGGTGCCGCCGTCCACCTCGGTGAGCGTGAACGTCGACGTGCTGCGCGAGCGCAGCGGCTTGGTGTTCTCCTGCTCGACGACCACCCGGGTGGCCGACACGTCGGTCAGCTCCATCCGGCCGGCGCCGGCCTTCATCGACCCGGCCCAGGCGTAGCTGCTCCCCACCCCGGACCCGTCGTAGGTCCGCTGCATGTCCGGGTCGAGGTCCTCGAACGGCGACCAGTCGCGCCACCGGCGGAAGTCGACCAGCCGCTCCAGGACGGCGGCGGGCGGCGCCGCGACGACGGTCTCGCGGGTCACGGTGTAGGTGTCGGCCACGGCGGGATGGTGCCAGACCACGGTCGGGTGTCGGGTGCCCGCGGACCCGGCGGGTCGCCTAGGCTCCGGGCATGGAGATCCGCCGTCCGGTCGTCACCGCCGTCACCGCCCTCGTCCTGCTCGGTGGCGGGGCCGCCCTGACCGGTTGCAGCGACACCGACGGCCTGGGTCAGCGCAGCGGCACGTCGAAGGACTCCACGGACAACCTGTCGGGCAACGACCCGACCGACGTCTCCCAGGGCAGCGTCTACAACCACGGCAACCAGGACCCCGCGGGCGACGTCGGCATCGAGGAAGGCGCGCCGGTCGACTGACCGGCCTGCCCCGGTCGGCGGGTCAGCCCGCCGACCGCCCGGTCAGCCACAGCTTGTCCAGCCGGCCCGTCGAGCGCACCAGCTCCGACAGCGCCCGCTCCAGCTCGGCCTTGGTCGGCTTCTCCGTCAGCAGGGTCTGCACGTCCTCCAGGGCGCAGCGCAGCTGGAACAACCTGTCCTGCAGGCCGTCGAGCTCCGTGCGGGTCACCAGCACGACGTCGGGCGACAGGCCGGCCTTCGCGGTGGCCGAGCGCTGCTCGTAGGCTCGCTGCCGGCACGCCTGGCCGCAGTACAGCCGCGGCCGCCCCACGGACTCCTGCTCCGGCAGCACGTTGCGGCACCAGCCGCAGCGGCGTTCCTCGGCGTCGGCCGGGCGCCGCCGGGACCGCCGGGAAGACGCACCCGGCGCCGGGACGTCGTGCGTCACGACCTGCTCTGCCACCACGAGCGGAAAGGTAGACGTCCAGCGCCCGCACAGGGGCCGGACACGCCCGCACGACCCCCGGCAGCGGCGCGTCGCACGGTCGCCCAATAGCGTGACGGCGTGCCGGTGCCGCGCTTCCCGTTCCTCGACGGGCCCACACCGCTGGCCATGGCCCACCGCGGCGGCGCGATCGAGCACGTGGAGAACACCCGGCCGGCGTTCCAGGCCTGCGTCGACCTGGGCTACCGGTACCTAGAGACCGACGTCCGGGCGACCGCCGACGGCGTGCTGGTCGCCTTCCACGATGCCGTCCTGGACCGGGTGACCGACCGGGTCGGCCGGGTCGACGCGCTGCCCTGGAGCGAGGTGCAGGGGGCGCTGATCGGCGGCCGTGACCCCGTGCTGCCGCTGGAGGAGCTGCTCACCGCCTGGCCCGACGTCCGCTTCAACATCGACGTGAAGACCGCCGGGGTCCTCGCTCCCCTGGCCGCGCTCATCAGGCGCACCGGCACCCTGCACCGCATCTGCCTGGCCTCGTTCTCCGACGCCCGGGTGGCGGCCGCCCGCCGGCTGCTCGGGCCCGAGCTGTGCACCTCGCTGGGCCCCAAGGGCGTGGCCGCCCTCCGGCTGTCCTCCTGGTCGCCCCGCGCGGCCGGCCTGGTGCGGATCCAGGCGGGCTGCGCCCAGGTGCCGGTGCAGCTGGGCGGGCGACCGCTGGTCGACGAGCGGTTCGTGGCCGCGGCGCACGAGCGGGGCCTGCAGGTGCACGTCTGGACCGTCGACGACCCCGTCGAGGTCGACCGCCTGCTGGACCTCGGCGTCGACGGCATCCTCACCGACCGGCCCACCATGCTGCGCGAGGTGTTCACCCGCCGCGGGGTCTGGGGCCCGGCATGAGGGAACGGCTGCGGACCTGGCGACCGGCCACCCCACCGCTGCCCGCCGACCTCGAGGCCTCCGTCGTCGACACCGACCCCGAGTGGTTCGGCCGGGAGCTGGCGATCGCCGCGCAGCCGCCCTGGTGGCTGTGGCGCCTCGCGCTGACCACCGTGTCGCCCGCGGTGTCCCTGTTCGGCCGGGTGCTGGTCACCGGGTCGGTCCCGGAGCACCTGCGGCGTGGCCCGCTGATCCTGGCCGCGAACCACATCGGCGACTACGACACCTTCACCGTCGCCGCCGCGCTGCACGGGGTCGGGGTGGTCCCCCGGTTCCTGGCCACCGGCGGGATCATGAAGGCCCCGGTGGCCGGACCCGTCCTCGAGCGGTCCGGCGGCATCCGGGTGGACCGCGGCACCGACGTCGCCGCGCACGCCATGCGGGTGGTGCTGGTCGCGCTGGAGCACGGCGGGCAGGTGCTGGTCTACCCCGAGGGCCGGGTGGGCCTGACCGCCGACGGCTGGCCCGAGCGCGGGCGCACCGGCCTGGCCCGCCTGGCGCTGCAGACCCGGGTCCCGGTCATCCCGGTCAGCCAGTGGGGTGCCCACGAGGTGCTGCAGTACGGCAACGACTGGGGCAAGCTGCGCACCGCGCTGTCGGCGGCCTGGCGGCAGCCGGCGCTGCGGGTGCACGTCGGCGCCCCGGTGCCCCTCGACGACCTGGAGCCCGGCCGGACCGGGGACGCCAACCGGGCCCGCACCCGCATCATGGCTGCCATCACCCGGGGTCTGGTCCCGCTGCGCGCCCATGAACCCACCGACCGGATCGCCTTCGCCGACCCCACCCGCCCGGTGAAGGCCGTGGCCGCCTTCCCCGGAGGACTCGTGCCCGCCGACGTGCCCGGTGCTGGACCACCCCCGCCCCCGGCTGGCACCCTGCGCCGGTGAGCGCAGCCCAGGGCACCACCAGCACCCCCGACCGGGCACTGCGCCGCGAGCGCACCGGTTGGTACTCCTACGACTGGGCGATGTCGGTGTTCAACACCAGCGTCACCACCGTCTTCCTGGGGCCCTACCTGACCTCGGTGGCCCGCGACGCCGCCGGCCCGGACGGGAAGCTGGGCTTCCTGGGGATCGACCCGGGCAGCTGGTTCTCCTTCGTGCTGTCGTTCTCCGTCGTCGTCCAGGTCGTCGTGCTGCCGATCACCGGCGCCGTGGCCGACCGGACCGGACGACGGCGCGAGCTGCTGGCCGGGTTCGCCTTCCTCGGCGCCGCCTCGTGCACCGGCCTCTTCTTCGTCGCCGACGGCCGCTACGTGCTGGGGGCCGGGCTGTTCGTGCTGGCCAACATCAGCTTCGGCGCGGCCACCGTCGTCTACTACTCCTGGCTGCCCGACCTCGCCAGGCCCGACGAGCGCGACAAGGTCTCCAGCCGGGGCTGGGCGGTCGGCTACGTGGGCGGCGCGCTGCTGCTCGCCGTCCACCTGGGGCTGTTCCTGTCCGCGGAGTCCCTCGGGCTGACCGAGGGCGAGGCGGTGCGGATCTGCCTGGCCACCGCCGGCCTGTGGTGGGGCGCCTTCACCGTCTTCACCGTGTCCCGGCTGCGCAACCGGCCGGTAGCGGTCACCGAGGGCCGGACGGGGAGCGGGTTCCGGCAGCTGGCGAGCACGCTGAAGGAGATGCGGGCCTTCCCGCTGACCCTCTGGTTCCTCGGCGCCTACCTGCTGTTCAACGACGGCGTGCAGACCGTCATCTCGCTGTCGGCGGTCTACGCCACCGAGGAGCTGGACCTCGAGCAGTCGGTGCTCACCGGCGCCATCCTCATGGTCCAGGTGGTCGCCATCGCCGGCGCCCTGGGCCTGGGGCGGGTCGCCGCCCGGTACGGCGCCACCCGGACCGTCCTGGGCTGCCTGGTGGCCTGGACGGCGGTGCTGGTGGCCGCGTTCTTCCTGCAGACCGGCGCCGTCGCGCAGTTCTACGCGCTGGCCGCGGTGATCGGGCTGGTCCAGGGCGGCACGCAGGCGCTGTCCCGGTCGCTGTTCAGCCACCTGATCCCGGCGGGCAAGGAGGCCGAGTACTACGGCTTCTACGAGATCAGCGACCGCGGTACCAGCTGGCTCGGCCCGCTGGCGTTCGGCCTGACCTACCAGCTCACCGGCTCCTACCGGCTGGCCATCATCAGCCTTGTGGTCTTCTTCGTCGCCGGGTTCGTGCTGCTGGCCCGGCTGCCCATGCGCCGCGCCGTCCTGGCCGCGGGCAACACCCCGCCGGAGATGCTGTGAGCCAGCCCGTGTCGGTCCCGGCGTCCGGGGACCGGCGCCGGCACGCGGCGCCGGCGCACCTGACGTTCTTCCACGGCCCGATGGACTGCGGGAAGTCCACGCTGGCCCTGCAGGTGGACCACAACCAGAGCCGGCAGGGCCGGCAGGGGCTGCGGCTGACCCAGGGCGACCGGTCCCGGGCACCGCAGATCAGCAGCCGGGTGGGGCTCTCCCGCGAGGCGGTGGAGCTCGACGCCGACACCGACGTCCGGCTGATGGTCCGGGACCGCTGGGCCGGCGGGCACCGGGTGGACTACGTGGTCGTGGACGAGGCGCAGTTCCTCACCGGCCGCCAGGTCGAGCAGCTGGCCGAGCTGGTCGACGAGTCGCACGTCGACGTCTACGCCTTCGGCCTGACCACCGACTTCCGCGCCGAGCTGTTCCCCGGCACCCGGCGGCTGTTCGAGCTGGCCGACGTGGTGCAGCGGATCCAGGTCGAGGTGCTGTGCTGGTGCGGGGCGCCCGGGCTGCTCAACGCCCGGGTAGTGGACGGCGCGATGGTGCGGGAGGGCGAGACCGTGGTGGTCGCCGACACCGCCCCGGGTCCGTCGGAGGAGGACACCCGCTACCAGGTGCTCTGCCGGCGGCACCACGTCCGGGGCCAGCTCGGACCCACCCCCACCGGACCGGGTCAGCTCAGCTTCCCCGGGCAGCAGCTGGCCGACGGGCAGGTGTCCGTGCGATGATGACCGACTGACGAGACGGAATCTCCGTCCGACTTCCGTCGTTGATCCGATCGGCCCCGTCCGGGTGACTGCCCGCAGCTCGCGCTGCGGATGCGTCAGCGGCCCGCCGATGGGGCATCGAGCACGGACCACCACGAGCACGAGAGGACGGTGTGCCATGGGCGAACGTTCCCTTCGCGGCAGCCGACTGGGCAGCGTCAGCTACGAGACCGAGCGCAACACCGCGCCGATCGACCGGCAGTACGCCGAGTACCGCTGCGAGCAGAACCACATCGTCACGGTGCCCTTCGCCGACGACGCCGAGCTCCCGGACACCTGGGAGTGCAAGTACGACGGTTCCGCCGCCAAGCTGGTGGGCGGGGCCGAGCCGGCCCCCAAGAAGGTCAAGCCCCCGCGCACGCACTGGGACATGCTCCTGGAGCGCCGCTCGGAGGCCGACCTCGAGGAGGTCCTGGCCGAGCGCCTCGACGTCCTGAAGACGCGCCGCACCAAGGTCAGCTGAAGCACGCAGAAGGGCCCCTCCGGATCACGGCGGGTTCTAACGGTCGCTGCAACACCCGAGCACTTCGGGAGTTGCAGCGACCGTGTCGTTCCAGGACATCTCAGACCCAGCTCGGGATCGCGTGCGGGTGAAGGCGGCGTTCTTTGCATCCTTCGATCGCACTGGCAGCGTCACGGTGTCAGCGGCCGAGGTCGGAGTCGGGCGCAGCTTGGCGGCTGGTTGGACCCGCGCTGCCGGTGTGCGGTCACGACGCCAGTACACCGGGCATCCCGGTCGCGGTGAGTACGAGCGTCTGCGGGCTGGTGGTGCCACCCGGCGGGCGGCTGCGGCGTCGGTCGGGGTCAACGTGCGCACCGCGCAGGACTGGGACAAGGGCATCCGCAAGGTCAACTCCCGGCGGCTGCATCCCGATGGTCGGGTCGTGGACTACGCCGCCGGCACGATCACCCACCAGCCATCGTTGCCGGCGGTGGAGAAGGTGCTGCACCACCGCTTCCTGAGCCTGGCCGAGCGGGAGCAGATCGCCGACCTGCGCGCCGCGGGCCACTCGATCCGCCACGTCGCTGCAGCACTGGACCGTCCGCCCTGCACGGTCAGCCGCGAGCTGACCCGCAACACCGACCCCGGCGGCGCCTACCGGCCCCACGGCGCCCACCGCGCAGCTGCAGGACGCCGGGCACGACCCAAGACGGCCAAGCTGGCCACCGACGGGCCGCTGCGCGCGGCGGTGCAGGCCGGGCTGGATGAGCGCTGGTCACCGGAGCAGATCCACCACACCCTGCGTCAGGATCACCCCGGTGACCAGGACAGGCAGGTGAGCACCGAGACGATCTACCAGGCCATCTACCTCCAAGCCCGCGGCGGACTGCGCCGGGAACTGGCCGTCGCGTTGCGGACCGGGCGAACCCGCCGCACACCTCACCGCGATCCCGCCGCCCGCACCTCCCGGTTCACCGACCCGATGGTCATGATCAGCGAGCGGCCTGCCGAGGTCGAGGACCGTGCCGTGCCCGGGCACTGGGAAGGCGACCTGATCATCGGCGCCGACGGTGCATCGGCGATCGGCACCCTGGTCGAGCGCACCACCCGCTACGTGATGCTGGTGCACCTACCTAACGGGCGGACCGCCGAGGCAGTCCGCGATCAGCTCGTGGCCACCATGGCCACGCTGCCCGGGCATCTACGCGGCTCTCTGACCTGGGACCAGGGCGCGGAGATGGCCGCTCACCGATCCTTCAGCATGGCTACCGGGATGCCGGTCTACTTCTGCGACCCGGCCAGCCCCTGGCAACGCGGCTCCAACGAGAACACCAACGGACTACTCCGCCAGTACTTCCCCAAGGGAACTGACCTGGCCGCCCACGGCCCCGCCGACCTCGAACACGTTGCCCAGCAGCTCAACGGCCGACCACGCAAGACGCTGGACTGGCAGACCCCAGCCCAGCGTCTGCGTGCTCTACTGCAACCGGCCTACTGACCAGCGGTGTTGCGACGACCCCTGGAATCCGCCCACTCCGGAGGGGCCCTTCTGCGTGTCGGGGTCAGCGCTCGACGACGGTGCCCTCGATGACCGCCGGGCGGTCGGCGGGCTCGGGGTGCACCTGGGCCGGGCGGGTGCTCTGCACCCGGACCGGGCCGCGGGCGCGGTCGGGCAGCCGGTTCAGCACCGCCCGGGCGATCAGCGCCCGGGGCAGCTTGCGGGTCCCGGGCAGCAGGCAGAGCAGGCCCAGGAGGTCACCGAGGAACCCGGGCAGGATCATCAGCGCTCCCCCGGCGGCGATCAGCCCGGCGTCGCCCAGCGCGGTGCCCGGGGCGCGGTGCTCCTGGGCCCGCAGCCGCAGCTCGGTGAGCGTCTTTGTGCCCTGCTTGGCCAGCAGCACCCAGCCCAGTGCGCTGGTCACCAGCGCGGCCAGGATGGTCCAGCCCACCCCGATCCAGGCGGCGACGGCGATGAACACCGCCACCTCCGCCAGGGCACCCAGGCCCAGCAAGGTGCGCAGTCGGCTCGTCATGTCGGTCCTCCGGTTCGCGTTCGGGCCGGCACGGGTCGGGGCACTCGGCCGGGCAGCCGATCGGCCACCCGGTCCAGCAGGCCCCACCAGGTCACCCGGGCCAGTGCTTCCCCAACGATCGAGGAGCTCATCTTGCTCCTGCCGGCCGTGCGTTCGCTGAAGGTGATCGGCACCTCGACCACCCGGGCCCCGCTGCGGACCGCCCGCCAGGCCCAGTCGACCTGGAAGCAGTAGCCCTGGCTGGCCACCACGTCGAAGGGCAACCGGGCCAGCAGGTCGGCCCGGGCGGCCCGGAAACCACCGGTCGCGTCGGTGAGCGGCAGGCGCAGGACGCGCCGGGTGTAGACGTTGCCGATCCGGGATATCGCCAGCCGGTGGGCCGGCCAGTTCTCCACCCGGCCACCGGGCACGTACCGCGAGCCGAGCACCAGGTCGGCGTCGGCGAGGGCGGCCAGCAGGTCGGGCAGCTGCTCGGGCGGGTGCGACCCGTCGGCGTCCATCTCGACCACCACCGGCCAGCCGTGCTCGCGGGCCCAGCGGAAACCGGCGACGTAGGCCGGCCCCAGGCCCGCCTTGGCGGTGCGGTGCAGCACGTGCACCCGCTCGTCGGCGGCGGCCAGCCGGTCGGCCAGCTCGCCGGTCCCGTCGGGCGACCCGTCGTCGACGACCAGCGCGTGCGCGGTGGGGACGGCGGCGTGCAGCCGGGTGGGGACCGCCTCGAGGCTCTCGATCTCGCAGTAGGTCGGGACGACGACCAGCACACCGTCGGCGGGGGCGGTCACCGGGCGGCTCGGCGGGGGCGGACCCCGCCCGCCACGACGGCCAGGAAGGCACCCAGCCCGAGGACGGTGAGGGCCACCTCGGGCCAGACCCCCACCCGGGCGGCGACCGTCGTCCCGTCGCGCTGGGCGATGTCCTCGACGAACGTGGCCGGGGTGAACAGGTCCGAGCTGCGGATCAGCGAGCCGTCGGGGGCGATGACCGCGCTGATGCCGCTGGTCGAGGCCATCACCACCGAGCGGCCGAACTCCACCGCGCGCAGCCGGCCCATCGCCAGCTGCTGCGGGCTCTCGTCGGAGAAGCCGAAGGTGGCGTTGTTGGTCTGCACCACGATCATCGTGGCGCCGCCGTCGACCACGTCGCGGACCAGCCCGTCGTAGGCCACCTCGAAGCAGATGACGTCGCCGACCGTGGTGCCGGCCATGTCCAGGGTGCCGATCTCGGTGCCGGCGCGGAAGTCCGCGCGCACCAGGTCGACCTTGTCGCTGAAGAACCGGAAGAACGAGCGGGCCGGCACGTACTCGGCCAGCGGGACCGGGTGCCGCTTGACGTAGGTCTCCCCCGGGCCGGTCTCCGGGTCCCACACGATGGCGGTGTTGGAGATGAACCGGCCCGGGCCGCTGACCACGGCCCCGACCAGGATGGGGGCACCGATCGCCTGCGCGGCGCGGTCGATCGCGGCGGCGGCGTCGTCGTTGAGGTAGGGGTCGATGTCGGAGCTGTTCTCCGGCCAGATGACCAGGTCGGGCTGGGCGACCTCTCCGGCGGCCACCTGCGCGGCCAGCGCCTGCGTCTCGCTCACGTGGTTGTCCAGCACGGCCCGGCGCTGGGCGTTGAAGTCCAGCCCGGCGCGGGGCACGTTGCCCTGCACGACCGCGACCGTGCGGGTCGGCCCGCCCTCGGTCAGCGACCCGCCGGCCAGCGGCAGCGCGGCCGCGGTGCCCAGGAGCGGGACGGCGAGCGTGCCGACGACGGCGAGGGCGGCTGCGCGGAGGGACCGGGTGCGGCGCTCGGCGGCCGAGCTGTCCCGCCACGCCCGGGCCAGCGCCAGGCCGGCCGCGGCCAGCAGCGTGCCGGTGAGCGCGACGGCGAAGCTGACCAGCGCGACCCCGCCGTAGGCGGCGAACGCGGTGAACGGTCCCTCGGCCTGGCTGAAGCCCAGCCGGCCCCACGGGAACCCGCCCAGCGGCCACCTGCCGCGCAACGCCTCGTCGCCCACCCACAGGGCCGCCGCCCACAGCGGCCAGCCGCGCAGCCGGGCGGTGACCGCCAGCGCGCCGCCCAGCAGCGCGACGTAGAGCGCCTCGGTGACCGACAGCGCCAGCCAGGGGAACGATCCGACGTAGATCCCGGTCCAGGACAGCAGCGGCACGAAGAACGCCAGGCCGTGGACCAGGCCCAGCCACAGCCCGGCCCGGAGCCGGACACCCCGGGTGGCCAGGGACAGCGCCGCCGGACCGAGCACCGCGAGGAAGGAGAGGTCCCAGCCGGGGAAGGCGAAGAACAGCGCCGCTCCCCCGGCGGCCGCCAGCAGGGTGCGCAGCACCATGCCGGGGCGGCGACGCGGTGGGTCCGCGGCTGGGAGGTCGCGGTCCACCGACTCGATCACCGTCACGCCGCCCAGCATCCCACCCGGTGCCGACGGGACGGCGCAGCTGCCGCCGGCAGCGGCACCCCGGCCTTCGGGCCGGCGGTCCGGGCGACTGGCTGCGTCCGGTCCCGCCGTTGTCTGGTGGCGCGGGGTGCCGCCCGGCGGTCCGACCGACCTCGCCCCTTGACCAGGACCGGCGGCAGGATCGCGATGGTGCGACGGGGGAACACTAGGGAGCCCGGGACCCGTCGCACAGGCCATCGGGTCACCTGCGGCAGGGCGTTACCAGATCGTTACGTGTCACTCACGCTCGGTGGTCCCGGCCAGGGGGACGACGAGCGTCGCCGTCGCCTCGACCACCCGCAGCGGCTCGGCCAGCACGTCGGCCGCCGACGGGCCGCGGTCCGGGGCGGCCCGGGCGACCACGTCGGCCCAGCAGCGCAGCGTCCGCGACCGCCGGCCGACGGCCACCACCTCGCAGGAGGCCTCCAGCACGTCCCCGGCCTGCACCGGGGCCAGGAACCGGATGTCGGAGTAGCCGGCGAGCAGGCCCTCGTCGGCGTCCCCGACGATCGCGACCTCGGTGGCCACGTCGCCGAACAGGCCCAGGGTGTAGGCGCCGTCGACCAGCGACCCGCCGTAGTGGGCGTGCGCGTAGGGCACGTAGCGGCGGTGGGTGACGGTCAGTCCGACGGTCGCGGTCACGCGGGGACCTCCTCGGGGATCAGGGCGGAGACGAGGTAGGAGGCCACCTCGCCGGGGGTGGTGCCGCGGCCGAAGACCTTGTCGACGCCGAGTTCGCCGGCCATCGCCGGGTCGAAGCGCGGGCCGCCGACGACGAGCAGCGGACGGTCCTCCCCCATCGCCTCGCGGAACGCCCCGGCCAGCTCCCGGGTGTTGCGCAGGTGCGCGTCCTTCTGGGTCACCACCTGGCTGACCAGCACGGCGTCGGCGCGGGCGGCGCGGGCCTGGCCGACCAGCTCGGGCACGGTGACCTGGGCGCCGAGGTTGGCGACGTCCATCTCCCGGTAGTACTCCAGGCCCTTCTCCCCCGCGAAGCCCTTGAGGTTGAGGATCGCGTCGATGCCGACGGTGTGCGCGTCGGTGCCGATGCAGGCGCCCATGACCACGAGCTTGCGGTGCAGCCGGCTCTTGATCGCCCCGTTGACCTCCGCCGGGCTCATCAGCGGGTAGTCGCGCTCCTCGACCTCGACGGCGTCCAGGTCCACCAAGTGGGTGACCGACCCGTAGACGACGAAGAACGTGTAGCCGGTGCCGATGCCGTGGCTGTGCACCACCATCGCCGGGCTGATGCCCATCTTGGTGGCCAGCTGCAGCGCCGCCCCCTCGGCCTTCGGCCCGGGCGGCACGGGCAGGGTGAACGACGTCTGCACCATGCCGTCGCCGGTGGTGTCGCCGTACGGCCGGACGATCGAGCTCATCGGGATCCCTCCAGCAGCGCGGCCTGCATCAGCTCGGTGGCCGGGTCCAGGTGGTCGGCGTCCTTGACCACGACGCCGTCCAGGCCCTTGCCGCGGTCGGCCGGGCGCTTGGTGATGCCGAAGGTGCCGGCCGCGATCGAGGGCAGCAGGCCGTCCGCGGTGATCCGCTCCAGCAGGTCCACGGCCTCGCCGAGCACGGTGTGCGCCCGGGTGTCGATGAACCCGCCCGGCGGCGGGGCGAAGTCCTCGCCCAGCCCGCCGGCGGCGTCCAGCACGTAGCGCACGTTGCGCAGCGCCAGGTCCCGGTCGCTCAGCCACGGGGTGACCACGGCCTCGGTCATCATGCCGACCAGCAGGATCGACTGGCCGGTGAGCATCCCGGCCAGGTTGAAGAACCCGTCCAGCAGGTAGCCGCCGAACACGTCGCCGGTCATGTGCTTGGTGGGCGGCATCCACTTGAGCGGGGCGTCGGGGAACAGCGAGCGGGCCAGCATCGCGTGCGCCAACTCCAGCCGGAAGGACTCCGGGACGGCGGGGTTGATCTCGAAGGCGTGGCCCAGGCCCAGCTGCCAGTCCTCGAGCCCGGCCTCCCGGGCGAACCGCTCGTTGAGCAGCTGGCTGACCGTGACGGTGTGCGCCTCGTCGACCGCGTCGGCGGTGGTGAGGTAGTTGTCCTCGCCGGTGTTGATGATGATCCCGGCGCGGGCGTGCACCATCCGGCTGAACCGCTGGTCGACGAAGGTGCGGATCGGGTTGATGTCGCGGAAGAGGATCCCGTACATCGCGTCGTTCAGCATCATGTCCAGCCGCTCGAGGCCGGCCAGCGCGGCGATCTCGGGCATGCACAGCCCCGAGGCGTAGTTCGTCAGCCGGACGTAGCGGCCGAGCTCCGCGCTGACCTCGTCGAGGGCGGCCCGCATCAGCCGGAAGTTCTCCTGGGTGGCGTACGTGCCGGCGTACCCGGTGCGGGTGGCGCCCTCGGGCACGTAGTCCAGCAGCGACTGCCCGGTGGACCGGATGACGGCGATGACGTCGGCACCGGCCCGGGCGGCGGCCTGGGCCTGCGGGATGTCCTCGTAGATGTCGCCGGTGGCCACGATGAGGTAGATCCAGGGACGGCGCGGCGGGTCGCCGTGGGTGGCCACCAGGTCCTCCCGCCGGCGGCGGGCGTCGTCCACCCGGCCCAGGCCGGCGCCGACGGCGGCCAGTGCGGCCTCGCGGGCCTGCTCGTGGGCGGCACCGGTGGGCAGCTCGAAGCGGGCGGTGCCGGCCCCGACCTGCTCGGCGACGTCCTGCAGGCTCGCTGCCCGCCCGGAGGCGATGGCGTGCCAGACCGGCAGCGCGACGCCCGAGGCCAGCCCGACCTGGTCGCGGACGGTGTCCACCACGCGGTTCACCCAGGGGATCTCGCCCTCGCCGGTGACCGGGTCGGTGCCCTCCAGCCCGGCCAGCCGCAGCACGGCCCGCTCGACGGAGACGGTGGTGTGCCGACCGGCCAGGTCGATGACCGGCTGGGCGGCCTGCTCGGCCAGCTCGCGGGCCCGGGTGACGAGCCCGGGGTCCAGGGTCAGTCGTGCGCTCACGGTGCTCCTCGGACGACGTCGCCGGACACCAGGAGGCCGCGGCAGGTGGGGCGGGCGCGCTCGGCGAGCACTCCGGACAGGGTCAGGTCGGTGGCCCAGAGCGCCAGGTGCGCCGGTGCGCCCACGGCCAGCGGGCCGTCGCGGTGCTCCGCGCGGGCGGCGTGCCAGCCGCCGTGGGTGGCGGCGTCGTAGGCGTCGAAGGGGCGCAGGCCGGCGCCGGGCGTGCGGTGGTCGACGGCGGCGTGCACGCCGCCCCACGGGTCCAGCGGGGTGACCGGCGCGTCGCTGCCCAGGGCGATGGCGACCCCGCCGTCGGACAGGTCGGCCAGCGGGTTGCAGGCCAGCGCCCGCTCCACGCCCAGGCGCTCGGCGTACATGCCGTCGTCCCCGCCCCAGGCGGCGTCGAAGGCCGGCTGCACGCTGGCGACCATCCCCCAGCGGCGCATCTCGTCGATCGCGTCGGTGGACACCATCTCGACGTGCTCCAGCCGGTGCCGGCACGCCCGGACGGCGTCACGGCCCAGCTGCTCCCCCACCGCGGCGACCGCGGCCAATACCTGGTCCACCGCGGCGTCCCCGATGCAGTGGAACCCGGCCTGCACGCCGGCGGCGGTGCAGGCCCGGACGTGCTCGACCAGCTGCGCGGTCTCGAACCGCAGCACGCCCGAGGTCTCCGGCCGGTCGGCGTAGGGCGTCGACAGCGCGGCGGTGTGCGAGCCGAACGCGCCGTCGCAGAACAGGTCGCCGCCGGCGCCGGCCAGCCCCAGCTCGCGGACGACGTCCAGACCGCCGCGCTCGGAGAGCTCGCCCCACCAGCCCAGCACCAGCGGACCCGGATCCTGCCGACTCAGCGCGAGCACGCCGGCCAGGTCCTCGGCGCTGGACACCTCGGGACCGGCCATCTCGTGCACGCAGCCGATGCCGAGGTCGGCGGCCAGGTCCAGGGTGGCCCGCTGCGCCGCGGCGCGCTGGACCGGGTCGACCGCGCCGTAGGCGACCTGGCGGGCGGCGTGGTGGGCGTCCAGCCGGAGCCGGCCGTCGGCGGCGAAGCCGGGCAGGCCGGTGATGCCGGGGACCCGGTCCAGCAGCGCGGTGGACACCGTCGCGGAGTGCACGTCGACCCGGGCCAGGTAGACCTGCCGGTCGCCGACGACGGCGTCCAGGTCGTGCCGGGTGAGCGCGCGGCCCTCGGGCCAGGCCGTCTCCTCCCACCCGGTGCCCAGCACGATGCCGGTGGGGTGCGCCGCCACGTGCGCGGCGACGGCGGCCAGCGCCGAGCGCAGGCTGTCCGCCCCGTGCAGGTCCAGCCCGGTCAGCGCCAGACCGGTGGCGGTGGCGTGCACGTGGGCGTCGACGAACGCCGGGGTCAGCAGAGCTCCCCCGCCGTCCAGGGTGCGGTCCGCGCGCGGCGCACCGGCGGCGGGCCCGACCCAGGCGATCGCGCCGTCCACGACGTGCACGGCCCGGCCGGCGGCGTCGCCCACGGTGACGTCGGTGACCAGCAGGCTCATGGGTGGACGCGCGGGTCGACCAGCGCCCGCACCCCGGCGTTGCGGCGGTACAGGTCCAGGGCCAGGGCGGCGTGCCCCGGCGTGTAGCCGTTCCCGATCAGCATCGTCACGTCCGCTGCCATCCCCTCGGCGCCCAGGGCCGCCGCCGGGAAGGAGGTGGCCATCGAGAAGAAGACCACGGTGCCCCCGTCCACCGTCGCGAGGACCGCCCCGTGCTCGGCGCCGGGCACGTCGACGCAGACGACGGTGACGTCGACGGGCTCGCCGAGGGCGGCCGCGACGGCCAGCGGGTCGGTGGCGTCGGCGACGACGACCTCGTGCGCGAGGTCGGCGGCCCGCAGGGCGGCGGCCTCCCGCTCGTCCCGGACGACGCCCACCACCCGGCGGGCGTGCGCGTCGCGGGCCGCGGCCACCGACAGGCAGCCGGACTTGCCCGCCGCGCCCAGGACGGCGACCGAGGTGCCGCGGCGGACCACCCGCTCGGTGGCTGCCGGCGCCCCGCAGACGTCCAGCAGGGCCAGCGCGACGTTCTCGGGCAGGTCGTCGGGCAGCACCGCGGCGATGGACCGGGCGAACAGCACGGCGGTGCCCTGCGCCGGGACCTGCTCGCCGTGGCCGTCCCAGCGCGCCAGGCCGTCGGTGATCCGCAGCGGGGTCAGGGTGAGCGACACCAGGGTGGCCACCCGGTCGCCGACCGCCAGGCCGAGCGGTGAGGCCGGGCCGACCTCGGCGACCCGGCCGATGAGCATGCCGCCCGAGCCGGTGACCGGGTTCTGCATCTTGCCGCGCTCGGCGACGATCGCCAGCACGGCGTCGCGCACCGCCGCGCCGTCGCCGCCGTGCGCCTCGTGCAGCTGCCGGTAGGAGGCGGCGTCGAGGTTGAGCCGCTCGACGTCGATGCGCACCTCGTCGGGGCCGGTGGGCGCGTCGGGGTCCAGCCGGCGGGCGGCCTGGGGCAGCACCCCGACCGGCTCCAGCACCCGGTGCACCCCGAGTGCCCGCTCCGTCGCCGTCCGCACCTGGTGCCTCCTCAGTCCTGCTCCGACCCGTCGGTGCAGAACCTATCGTGAAAGTCACGTTTCACCGAACGATCTCCCGTATGGTGTCGACGTCGCCACCGGAAGTGCCGGTTGCAGCTGGAGGTCGTCGTGCTGGAGCAGCCCTACGAGTACACCGCCCGTGAGCTGGTCGAACCCGACTGGCGGCGGCTGCCGGGCTTCGCCGACGTCACCGCGGAGCAGTGGCGCAGCGCCCAGTGGCAGCGCGTGAACTGCGTGAAGAACCTGCGCCAGCTGCGCGGGGTCTACGGCGACCTGCTCGACGAGACCTTCTACGCCGACGTGGAGGCCGACCAGGCCGGCCGGGCCACGATGTCGCTCCTGCTGCCGCCGCAGATGCTCAACACGATGGTGCCGACCGCGGTCCCCACGACCGCGGCGATGCTGGCCGACCCGGTGCGCCGCTACATGCTCCCGGTGGCGTCGGACCGGCTGCCCGGCGCGGCCGCCAGCCACCCGTACGCCGCCCGCGACTCGCTGCACGAGCACGAGATGTGGGCCGTCGAGGGCCTGACCCACCGCTACCCCACCAAGGTGCTCGCCGAGCTGCTGCCCACCTGCCCGCAGTACTGCGGCCACTGCACCCGGATGGACCTGGTCGGCAACTCCACGCCGGCGGTCACCAAGCTGAAGTTCGACCTCAAGCCGGTCGACCGGCAGGCCGAGATGCTGGCCTACCTGCGGGCCACCCCCGGCGTCCGCGACGTCGTGGTCTCCGGCGGCGACGTCGCCAACCTGCCGTTCAAGAACCTGGAGGCCTTCGTCGCCGGGCTGCTGGAGATCGACTCGGTCCGCGACATCCGGCTGGCCACCAAGGCCCTGATGGGGATGCCGCAGCACTGGCTGCAGGACGACGTGGTCGCCGGGATGACCCGCCTGGCCGGCACCGCCCGGGCCCGCGGGGTGTCGCTCGCCGTCCACACGCACGTCAACGCCGCCCAGTCGGTGACGCCGTTGGTCGCCGAGGCCGCGCAGGCGATGCTGGCCGCCGGCGTGCGCGACGTGCGCAACCAGGGCGTGCTGCTGCACGGGGTGAACGACACCGCCGGCCAGCTGCTGGACCTGTGCTTCGCGCTGCTCGACGGCGCCGGGGTCACGCCCTACTACTTCTACATGTGCGACATGATCCCGTCGGCCGAGCACTGGCGGGTGCCGCTGTCGGTCGCCCAGACCCTGCAGCACGACCTGATGGGCTACCTGCCCGGCTTCGCCACGCCGCGGATCGTCTGCGACGTGCCCTACGTCGGCAAGCGCTGGGTGCACCAGGTCGCCGAGTACGACCGCGAACGCGGGATCAGCTACTGGACCAAGAACTACCGGACCGGGATCGAGCGCACCGACGAGGGCGCGCTGGACCGCCGCTACACCTACTACGACCCGATCCACACGCTCCCCGAGGCCGGGCAGCGCTGGTGGGCCGACCGGGCCGTCGACCCGGTCGCCGCCGACGCGGCCGCCGTCGCCTCCCGCGAGGCGTCGGTCGCGCAGCTGGGCTGACCGGGGTAGGCAGGGTGGGTGGAGCTGCTGCGGACCCCCCGGCTGCTGATCCGGGCCTGGACGACGTCGGACGACGACCTGGCCCGGCTCGAGGACCTCTACTCCCGCCCCGAGGTGCTGCGCTTCCTGTCCGGACCGCCGTCGGGCGGGGTGGCGGCGCTGGTCGGCCGGTGGGACGCGGTGCACGCCGCCGACGGGCGGGCCGGTTGCTGGGCGGTGCAGCCGCTGGACGGCGGTCCGGTGGCCGGCACGCTGCTGCTCAAGCCGCTGCCGAACGGGGTGGGTGAGTTCGAGGTCGGCTGGCACCTGCACCCGGACAGCTGGGGCCGCGGGTACGCGACCGAGGCGGCCGGCGGCGTGGTGCAGCGGGCCTTCGAGGACGGGCTGCCCGAGGTGTACGCGGTGGTCCGGCCCGGCAACGAGCGGTCGGTCGCGGTCTGCCGGCGGCTGGGGATGGACCCGCTGGGCCGCACCACCCGCTGGTACGGCGTGGAGTGCGAGGCCTTCCGGCTCAGCGCCCCCGACGTCGTCGACTGACCAGCGGGGCCAGCAGGTACCGGACCTTCTGCAGCGGGGTGCGCTGCACCTTCACCGCGGTGCCGCGCACGTCGTGGATGTCCAGCTCGTGCGCCTCCGCGGGGGTGGGCGCGGTGCCGCCGAGGTGGGCGGGCTGCCACCACCGGTCGTCGTCGCCGGCGGGGACGTCGGGGTAGCTGCGCTGAGCCTCGTCGAGCAGCTGCTCCATCGCCGCCTGCGTGCGGCGCAGCAGGGCCTGCGGCTTCTCCCCCGGCGCCGGCACCAGCGGCTCGCCCAGGAGGACGGTGACGGGCACCCCGCGGCGCAGCACCACCTTGTGGTTCTTGGTGGCCACCCGGTGCCCGCCCCAGACGGCGGCCGGGATGATCGGCACCCCGGCCTGCACGGCCATCCGGGCGGCGCCGGCCTTGAGCTCCTTGACGGTGAAGGAGCTGGAGATGGTGGCCTCGGGGAAGACCCCGACCACCTGGCCGTCCTTCAGCGCCCGGACGGCGACGTCGAAGGCGGCGGCGCCGGCGGTGCGGTCGACCGGGATGTGCTGCATGGCCCGCATGAACGGACCGGCGAACCGGTTGCCGAACACCGAGGCCTTGGCCATGAACCGGACCATCCGGTGCTGCGGCAGCGCGACGTACTCGAGGTAGATGAAGTCGAAGTAGCTCACGTGGTTGCTGGCGATCACCGCGCCGCCGGCTGCCGGCAGGTGCTCGGTGCCGCGGACGTCGAACCGGAAGCCGAACAGCCGCAGCACGGCCAGACCCATCCGGACGACGAACCGGTAGGGCCGGTCGCGCGGGTCCGGGGAGGGTCCGAAGAGGTCGCGGCGGACGACGTCGCGCCAGCTGGCCGTGGTCATGGCCGGACCCTAACCGCCGGCGGCCCCGGATCCCCGGTCAGCACAGCGACAGCTGCTCGGGCCGGTCCACGGGCTCGACGACGACGGCCGGACCGGGCAGCGACCCGAACGGGAAGGACGCCGTCTCGTCGCCGGGCAGCCCGCCGATGCCGCGGGCCGCTCCCCCGCCGTGCCGGTCCAGCCCGTGGGCAGCCAGCAGCGGGGCGACCCGGGCCGACAGCCAGTCGCGGTACTCCGCGGGCAGGTAGGCACCGCGGCCGTAGAGCGACTTGTACCGGCTGACCAGCCGGGGGTGCTCCCGGGACAGCCACGCGGTGAACCACTCGCGGGCACCGGGCCGCAGGTGCAGCGGCACGACGGTGACCCCGGTGGCGCCGGCCGCGGCCACCGCCGCGATCGCCTTCTCCAGGTGCTCGCGCTGGTCGGTCAGCCCGGGCAGCACCGGGGCCAGGAAGACCCCGCAGGGCAGTCCGGCGTCCACGATCTGCCGGACCAGCTCCAGCCGCGCCCGCGGGGTGGGGACGCCGGGTTCCAGCGAGCGGTGCAGGTCGTCGTCCCAGATGGCCAGCGAGACGCCCATGCCGATCGGTACGTCCTTGCTCGCCGCGGCCAGCAGCGGCAGGTCGCGGCGGGCCAGCGTGCCCTTGGTGAGGATCGAGAACGGGGTGCCCGAGCGGGCCAGCGCCTCGATCACCCCCGGCATCAGCCGGTAGCGGCCCTCGGCCCGCTGGTAGGGGTCGGTGTTGGTGCCCAGCGCGACGTGCTCCCGCTTCCAGGACGGCCGGGAGAGCTCCCGGCGCAGCACGTCGGCGATGTTGGTCTTGACCACGATCTCCTGGTCGAAGTCCGCCCCGCTGTCCAGCTCGAGCCACTCGTGGGTCTTGCGGGCGAAGCAGTTGTGGCTCACGACGCCGTTGGCGATGAAGTCCCCGGTGCCCGTGGTGATGTCGTACATCGGCATCTCGACGCCGGTCGGCTCGACCGAGGCCACCCGGAGGTCGGCGTCGCTCGTGATGGCGATGCCGGCGACGGCGCACTTGCGCCGGATGGCCGGGTCGACCAGGTGGATGAACCGCATGTGCTCGCGGAGCCCTCCGCGGAGACGGACGTACTGCAACCCGCCCGGCCGGTGCCTGTCCTCGCGCACGGTGTCGAACCCGAAGGCCGAGAACGCCTCCTCGGTCCGGCTGAGCATCTCCTCGTCGCAGTTGGCGATCCTCAGGATGCCCGCGCTCCGGGAGCCCTCGGCGTCGAAGACGCCGGCGAGGAATCCTCGCCGCCACTCGTCGGTGAGCCGCTCCGGCCAGGCGACGAGCTCCGTGATCCGCTCGAAGTCACCCCGTCGCTGCGTCCGGATCGCGGTGATGGCCTGGCGCACCTCGGTCTGTGGGCTGAAGTCGAAGCGGTCGGTGCGGATGCCCTCCTCGGCCAGCATCTGCTGGGAGCGGTCCAGGGCCTCGACGTCGGCCAGGGCGAGCCGGAAGCGGTGCAGGACGCCGCGCTGGCCGTTGCGCCT
This sequence comes from Klenkia terrae, assembly GCF_900491935.1. Lineage (GTDB taxonomy): Bacteria > Actinomycetota > Actinomycetes > Mycobacteriales > Geodermatophilaceae > Klenkia > Klenkia terrae. The sequence goes on along the minus strand of NZ_UEXK01000004.1, from coordinate 4,493,007 downwards.
GGTCGTCGCGTAGCGCTTGAGGTCGGCATCGCCCCGCACCATCCCGGTGAGGTATCCCCGCCGGTACCCGTCGGTGGCCTTGGGCGTCTCGGAGGTCTTCCCGAAGCCGAGCATCGAGTCGTTCGTCGTCAGGTGCGGCCGCCGGTCGCGGCCGGCTGTCGTCCCGGTGACGTGCTTCCAGCCGCGGCCGGTGAGGAACCGGTGATCGCCGCTGGCCACCAACTCGGTCCCGTCCTGGAGCCTCACCGTGTACCCGAGCTTCCGGGTGCTCCAGTGCGCCCGGACGTCGGTGGCGACGTAGCGACGGTAGGAGCCGACCACCTCGGTCCCGATGATCTGGTCCCCCACCCGCAGGTCGGCGATGCGGCGCGTACGCCCGTCCGCCATCAGCACCGCCGTGTCGCCCTCCAGGCAGTACACACACGCGTGCGAGCAGCCCCGGAAGGTGTTGACCGTGTAGGCGAACGGCATCGCGGAATCCTCGGGCACCTTGTTCAGCGCCGACTTCGCGCGGACCTCGTGCAGGGTCAGGCCGGGGAACTCCGGCACCTGCAGGCTGCGCAGCAGACCGGCCACCGTGGGCAGCCCGGGCAGCACCTCGGGCTCCACCAGGTCCAGCCGCTGGGCATCCCATCGCATGCACCCAGTCGAACACACGTTCGGCAGGCTGTCGATGTGCCGGGCCGGGCTGTGGACGAACTCCTGCTCAGGGTGGCGGCTCGCCGACGTCCAGCCGGCGGACCAGGCCGTCGTCCAGCGTCAGGGTGTGCAGCACGGTGGTGTCCGACAGCGGGTCCCCGTCGGCGTCGCGCACCACCTGGTGCACCGTCACGACCGCTGCCTGGTGGGTCTGCACCACGTGCAGCGGGACGACGGTGAACCGCACGTCCCGGCGCTGGTCGGCGAGGTGGCCGGCGACCGCGGCGGGGCCGCGCAGCCGACCGCCGGACCACGGCTCGGGCCAGTCCACCTGCGGGTGCAGCCGGGCCACCATCGCCGGCAGGTCGGCGGCCGACCAGTCGGCGTAGAACGCGGTGACGTCCAGGGAGCTCAGACCGGCGGCCGGTCCTCGTAGAAGGTGGTGAGCACGACCGTGGTCCGGGTGGTGACGTTGGCGGCGGCCCGGATCTCGGCGAGCAGGCCCTCCAGCGCGTCCGGGGAGGCCACCCGCACCTTGAGCATGTAGCTGTCGGGCCCGGCGACGGAGTGGCAGGCCTCGATCGCGGTGAGGTGCGCCAGCCGGGCGGGGGCGTCGTCGGGCTGGGCGACGTCGATGGGGGTGATCGAGACGAACGCGACCATCGGCAGGCCGACCGCCTTGGCCTCCACCCGCGCCGAGTACCCGGTGATGACCCCGCGCTGCTCGAGCCGGCGGACCCGCTGGTGCACCGCGGACACCGACAGGCCCACCTGGGTGGCCAGCTCGGTGTAGCTCGCCCGCCCGTCCCGGGCCAGCGCGGCCAGCAGGGCGCGGTCGACGTCGGCCCGGGGCTCGAGCTTGTCCAGCGGTTCGGCGGCCACCGGCTCAGCCCCCGAGGTCGGCGGGGACGGCGAGGTCGCTGGGGGTGCGCACAGGCGCAGACTAGCCAGGGACACCGACAGTTCCGCCCGGTCGTTGCCGGGCCGTTACCGTCCCGGACGTGACGACGATGCTCCTGGACGCGGCGAGCCTGTACTTCCGGGCCTTCTACGGCGTCCCCACCACGGTGACCGCACCCGACGGCCGGCCGATCAACGCCGTGCGCGGGTTCCTCGACATGTCCGCCCGGCTGGTCGTCGCGCACCGGCCCGACCGGTTCGTCGCCTGCTGGGACGACGACTGGCGCCCGGCCTTCCGGACCGACGCCGTGCCCTCCTACAAGGCGCACCGGCAGGCACCCGAGGGCGGCGAGGAGGTCCCCGACGAGCTCGGCCCGCAGGTGCCCGTGCTCATCGAGGTGCTCGCGGCCACCGGGCTGGCCCGGGTCGGGGCGCCGGGCTACGAGGCCGACGACGTCATCGGCACCCTGGCCACCCGCGCCCGCGGTCCGGTGGACATCGTCACCGGCGACCGCGACCTGTTCCAGCTGGTGGACGACGCCCGCGGCGTGCGGGTGCTGTACACCGCCCGCGGCGGCATCGGCGACCTCGACCTGGTCGACGAGGGCGCCGTCGCCGCCAAGTACGGCGTACCGGGCAAGGCCTACGCCGACTTCGCGGTGCTCCGCGGGGACCCCAGCGACGGCCTACCCGGCGTCAAGGGAGTCGGCGACAAGACCGCCGCGGCGCTGATCACCGCGTTCGGGTCGCTGGCCGGGATCCGGGAGGCGGTGGCCCACACCGCCGTCCCGAAGGCCCCGCTGACGGCGTCCGTGCTGCGCAAGCTGCACGAGTCGGCCGCCTACCTCGACGCCGCCCCGGCCGTCGTCGAGGTGGTCAAGGACATCGACATGCCGGCCGTGGACGGCGACCTGCCCCGCTCCCCCGCCGACCACGACGCGCTCGCCGAGCTGGCCGAGCGGCACGGCCTGCAGAACTCGATCGCCCGGCTGGGCGCGGCGCTGCAGTGGCCGGGCTACCTGGCCCCCTGAGCGGGGGCCTGCCTCACTCGGACCACTCGTAGGCGCCGTCGTCGTCGGTGACGCGGATGGTGATGGTGACGTCCTCGTCCTCGCCGGTGGTGCCCTCGCAGGTGTAGGTCGCCCCCGTCTCGACGGTCATGTCCTCGTCGCAGGTCAGGTCGACGGAGACGTTCTCGCGCTCCTCGAACTGGGCCGCCACGTCGCGCTGGACCGCCTGCGGGTCGAGGGTCTTGCTCCCCAGCACCATGGGCAGCACGATCGCCGCGGCGATCACCAGCAGACCGAGCACCACGAGCCCGACGATCAGACCGGTGCGCTTGGGCTTGGCCGGCCGCGCCGGCGGCTGGCCGAAGCCGCCGGGCTGGCCGTACTGCTGCCCCGCACCCGGCTGCCCGTACTGGCCGGGCTGCTGGCCGTACTGCTGCTGACCGGCCCCGCCCTGCCCGTACTGCCCCGCCTGCTGGCCGTACTGCTGGCCGGGACCGCCCTGACCGTACTGGCCGGGCTGCTGCTGACCGCCCTGGCCGTACTGGCCGGGCTGCTGGCCGTAGCCGGGCTGGCCGTAGGACGGCGAGCCGCCCTGCTGGCCGTACCCGCCGGCGCCGGGCTGGCCGTACTGCTGCTGGCCCCCCTGCTGGCCCCCTTGCTGGCCGTAGCCGCCCTGCCCGTACTGCTGGCCGGGCTGCTGGCCGTACTGCGGCTGACCGGCGGCGCCCTGGCCGTACAGCTGGCTCCCCTGCTGGCCGTAGCCGCCCTGCGGGGCCTGGCCCCAGGACGGCGACGCACCCTGCTGCTGGCCGGGCTGCGGGCTCGACGACGGCGGGGTCGGCTGGTCCTGCTCCGCGGCGGGCCGGGGCGTCGACTGCCCCCACGACCCGGCGGCGGGCTGCGCGTCGGCGCCCTGACCTCCGGCCTGCTGAGGACCTGCCTGCTGACCACTGGCCTGCTGCCCCCACCCGGAGCTGCCCGACGCGCCGGACCCGTCGGGCTGGCGCAGCGGGATCATCCGGGTGCTGTCGGCACCGGGAGCCGCGTCCGGACCGTCGGCACCCTGGGTGCGGTCGGGGTCCTGGTGGTCGCCACCCTGCGGCGGGATGGGCATCGGTGCTCCCTCGTCGTGGCGGGCCGGACCCCGGGGGTCCCGGCAGCGGGCCGCGCCGATTGTCCACCACCCCGGTCGACGGCCCCACTCGGAGCGCCGCCGCCGCGCCCGCGGCGTCCCCCGGCGATATCGCTCAGCCGCTCACCGCCACCGCGACGACACCGCGGCGGACCCGCTCGACCGCCGTCCGCGCCGTCCGGGCCAGCGCGCCGTCGGTGACCTTGGCCAGCTGGTCGAGCAGGTCGACCAGCTGGCGGGCCCAGCGGACGAAGTCACCGCCGGACAGCTCGGTGCCCACCCGCTCGGCCTCCGCCAGCACCCGGTCCAGCGACTGGCCCTCGGCCCAGCGGTAGGCCGCCTGCGCGAAGCCCAGGTCGAGGTCCCGGCTCGGGCGGACCCCGTGCGCGGTCTCCACCGCGTGCAGCTCGGCGTGCACCCGTCGCATGGCGACCAGGGCCGCGGACACCGGGCCCGAGGGCACCGCCGGCTGGCTGGGCGAATCCCGGCGCGCCTCGAACACCAGCGCGCTGGCGCAGGCCACGAGCCCGGGAGCGTCCAGGCCGGTGAACACCCCGGCCCGCAGGCACTCGGCGGTCAGCAGGTCGGCCTCGGACCAGATCCGGGACAGCTGCCGCCCGGCCGTGGTCACCACCGGCGCCTCGGCCGCCGGGTGCGGGCCGGGGCTGCTCTCGTCGGCCGCCGACGGCGCGTCCGGGCGCAGGTAGCCCAGCTCCTCCAGCACGTCGCAGGTGCGGTCGAACTGACGGGTCAGCGACCCGGTCCGCTCGGCGACCTGCGCCCGCACCCGCTCGGCGTCCCGGCGGGCGCTGAGCCACATCTGGGCGCTGCGGACCAGCTCCTCGCGGTCGGGCAGCTGGTGCACCGGGTGCCGGCGCAGGGCGTGCCGCAGGTCCACCAGCACCGGATCGTCGTCGGCGCCGGACCGGATCCGGGTCTTGCGGGCCCCCAGCCCCAGCTCGGCGCGGGTGTCGCGGAGCACCGCGGCCAGGTCGCGGCGGGCGTGCGGGCTGCGGTGGTTGAAGTTCTTGGGCACCCGGAGCCGGGCGAGGGCGTCCACCGGGCTCGGGAAGTCCAGCGGGCCCAGTCGGCCGGCCCACTTGTCCTCGGTGAGCACGAGCGGCCGGGGGTCGGCCAGCTCGGTGATGCCCGGGTCCAGGACGACGGCCAGCCCCTGCCGCCGTCCCGAGGGCACCCGGATGACGTCGCCCGGTCGCAGCGCCAGCAACGTCTCGGCGGCCTCCCGCCGGCGGCGGGCCTGGGTGTCCCGGGCCAGCTCCTTCTCCCGGTCGGCGATCTCGGCCCGCAGCCGGGCGTACCCGGCGACGTCGCCCTTCCCGGTGGGGACGGCGGCCTCGAGGCGGGCGGCGTCCTCCTCGCCGCGGGCGGCCTGCCGGGCCAGGCCGACCACGGACCGGTCGGTCTGGAACTGGGCGAAGGAGGAGGCGAGCAGCTCCCGGGCGTGCTCCCGGCCGTAGGAGCCGACCAGGTTGACCGCCATGTTGTAGCTGGGCCGGAACGACGAGCGCAGCGGGTACGTGCGGGTGCTGGCCAGGCCGGCGACCGCCGCGGGGTCCACGCCCGGTGCCCACACGACCGCGGCGTGCCCCTCGACGTCGATGCCGCGGCGACCGGCCCGGCCGGTGAGCTGGGTGTACTCCCCCGGCGTCACGTCGACGTGGGCCTCGCCGTTCCACTTGGTCAGCTTCTCCAGCACCACCGTGCGGGCGGGCATGTTGATGCCCAGCGCCAGCGTCTCGGTGGCGAACACGGCCTTGACCAGGCCGCGCACGAAGCACTCCTCGACGGCCTCCTTGAACGCGGGCACCAGGCCGGCGTGGTGGGCGGCCAGCCCGGCCAGCAGGCCCTCGCGCCACTCCCAGAAGCCGAGCACCTGCAGGTCGGCCTCGTGCAGCGCGCCGGTGTGCCGGTCCACCACCTCCGCGACGGCGGCCCGCTCGGCCTCGTCGGTGAGCCGCAGGCCGGACCGCAGGCACTGCTCGACCGCGGCGTCGCACCCCTTGCGGCTGAACACGAAGGTGATCGCCGGCAGCAGACCGGCGGCGTCCAGCCGGGCCAGCACCTCCGACCGGGCCGGCGGGGTGTAGCGGGGCCGGTGCTCGTAGCGGTCCTTGCTGCGCCGGGTGGCCCCGCCGTGCCAGGAGTCGAGTCGGCGCTCCTGCTCCTTCACGTAGCGCACGAGCTCGGGGTCGACGACCGCCGCGCCCCGCTCTCGCCGGGACAACTCGACGTCGCCGGACAGGTGCGCCCCCGGTCGCAGCGCGAACAGGTCGAACATCCGCCCGCCGACCAGCATGTGCTGCCACAGCGGGATCGGCCGCACCTCGCTGACCACGACCCGGGTGTCCCCGCGGACGGTGACCAGCCAGTCGGCGAACTCCTCCGCGTTGCTGACCGTCGCCGACAGCGACACCAGCGCCACGTCGTCCGGGAGGTGGATGATCACCTCCTCCCAGACCGCGCCGCGGAACCGGTCGGCCAGGTAGTGCACCTCGTCCATGACCACGTAGCCCAGCCCGCGCAGCGCCGGGGAGTCGGCGTAGAGCATGTTGCGCAGCACCTCGGTGGTCATCACGACCACGGGGGCGTCGCCGTTGACCGCGTTGTCCCCGGTCAGCAGGCCGACCTTGTCGGGGCCGTACCGGCCGACCAGGTCGGCGAACTTCTGGTTCGACAACGCCTTGATCGGGGTCGTGTAGAACGCCTTGCGGCCCTCGGCCAGCGCCTTGTGGACGGCGAACTCCCCCACCACCGTCTTGCCGGCCCCGGTGGGTGCGCAGACCAGCACGCCGGACCCGCCCTCCAGCGCCTCGCAGGCCTCCTGCTGGAACGGGTCGAGGGTGAACCCGAGGTCGAGCACGAAGTCCGACAGCAGCGGGAAGCGACCGCGGCGCCGGGACGCCGCGTACCGCTCGGCAGGGCTGAGGTCGCCGGTGTCGAGCATGCCTCCACCGTAGGAGGGCTGCGCCGGTCCTGCCGGGGGCCGTCAGCGGCGGCCGGTGCCCAGGACGGTGAGGGCGCCTGGCTCGACCGTGCTGCGCTGGGGCAGCGGCCCCACCGGCTCGCCGTCCGCCCAGGTGGTGAGCGCCTCGGCGTCCGCGCCGACCGGCTCGACCAGGAGCTCGCGGGCCCGGAGCACCTGGACGGCGGGGTGGCTGACGTGGGTGCCCGCGGCCAACCGCGGGCGGGTGCGGACCAGCTCGAGGCGGCTCACCGGACCGACGACGGTGATGTCCAGCCAGCCGTCGCCGGGGTCGGCCCCGGGGCAGATCCGCAGGCCGCCGCCGTACCAGGCGGTGTTGCCCACCGCGACGAGCGTGACCTCGTGCTCGGCGGGCACGCCGTCCAGGGTCAGCCGCACCCGGCGGGACCGCAGCCGGGCCAGCTCCACGGCGATCGCCAGGTCGTACCGGCGGGGACCCCGCGGCCAGCGGAGCCGGTTCACCCGGTCGCTGACCACCGAGTCGAACCCGCAACACAGCACGGTGGCCCACCACCGCTCCCCCGCCGCGCTGGTGCTGCGCGCCAGGTCGATCCGCCGCCCGCCGCCGGTCAGCAGGTCGTGCGCCGCGGCGTCGGCGGCGGCCAGCGGGTCGGCCGGGATGCCGAGGGCGAGCGCCAGGTCGTTGCCGGTGCCCGCGGGCAGCACGGCCAGCGGGGTGCCGCTGCCGGCCAGCCCCTGGACCGCGGCGTGCGCCACCCCGTCACCGCCCAGGGCCACCACGGCGTCGACGTCCTCCCGCACCGTGCGGACGGCGTCCTCAGCCGCCGTCCGGTCCGGGGCGACCAGCGGGTGGACCTGGACGCCGGCCGATGCCAACCGGGCGGTGACGGCGGCCGCGGCGGACCGGGCCCGCCCACGGCCGGCGGCCTCGTTGACCAGCAGTGCGACCTGCACGGATCAGAGGTCCGGGTCGTCCAGCGCCGACGGGCGGTCGTCCAGCGCGGACGGCCGGGCGTCCAGCGGGGACGCCGCGTCGTCGTCGAGCCCGGCGTACCCGGCCGTGCCGTCGCGGCGGGCCCGTCGCCTGTCCACCACCCGGGCGATCTGGATGGCCACCTCGAACAGCACGCACATCGGCAGGGCCATCAGCAGCATCGTGAACGGGTCCTGGGTGGGCGTGATGAACGCCGCGAACACGATGGTCAGGAAATAGATCCACCGGCGGGCCTTGGCCAGCGCGGCGTAGGAGAGCACCCCGACCAGGTTGAGCGCCACCGCCACCAGCGGGACCTCGAAGGAGACCCCGAAGGCCAGCAGGATCGAGATGACGAACCCGATGTAGTCCTGGGCGGTGAGGGCGATCGTGACGTTGTCCCCGGCCAGGCCCAGGAGCAGCGTGAGGCCCGCCTTGAGCGAGATGTAGGCCAGGGCGGACCCGAGGGCGAACAACAGGCTGGCGGCGACCACGAAGGTGACGCCGTACCGCTTCTCGTTCGACTTCAGACCCGGCGTCAGGAAGGCCCACACCTGCCACAGCCAGAACGGAGCCGACAGCACGACGCCGGCGATGAAGGCGATCTTCAGCCTGATCAGCGCGCCGCCGAAGACGTCGGTCACCAGCAGCGTGCAATCCGAGCCGGAGCCGGACTCCAGCCGGTTGTCGGCCGGGATCGAGCAGTACGGGGCCCGGATGAACTGGCCCAGGCCGTGGTCGTACCACCAGAAGGCGATGGCCGTGCCGATCAGCACGAACAGCAGCGCGATGCCGATCCGGTTGCGCAGCTCCTTGAGGTGACCGATCAGGCTCATCGTCGCCGCGTCGTCGCGCGGCGGTCGCTTCCGCCGCCGGACGCGCGGCCGGTCCGCCTCGGCGGTGCTCACGGTCGGGCGCCGGCGAGGATCAGCGGGTGCCGTCGAGCGGGGTGGTCCCCGTGCGACCGGCGTCGGCCCGGGCCCGCGCCTCGGCGGCCCGTGCCTCGGCCGCGCGCGCCTCGGCCTCGTAGTCCGGGGTCACCGGCTGGGACAGCTCACCGCGCGGGGTGGTGGTGGCGGGGTCCTTGGCACGGACGTCGTCGTCCTTCATGCCCTTCATCTCACCCTTGAAGATGCGCATCGACCGGCCCAGCGAGCGGGAGGCGTCGGGCAGCTTCTTGTAGCCGAACAGCAGCAGGATGGCCAGGATGATCAGGCCGATCTCGAGCGGGCCGAGGCTCATCGGGGTCCTCCGGGAGGGTCGGGCGGATTCGGGGTCGAGGCTACGCGTCCGGGGACTTCTGCCGGCTGGCCGCGGCGGCGGCCAGCGACGCCCGCAGCTGGGCGGCCACCGGGGCCACGTCGCGCTGCAGCGCCGCCATCTCGCGGGTCAGCCGGCCGGCCGCGCCCAGGAGCCCGAAGCCCAGGGCACCCAGGACGACGAGGGCCAGCACGACGACGACCCCGAGCACGATGAGCAGCAGCACGGCACGACCCTAGCCGGGGACACCGACGGAACGGCTGGGTGCGCCCTGTTCAGTCGCTGTAACGGGCCAGCGCGGCCCGTGCCGCGGCCGCGATCTCCTCGGCCAGCTCGGGCGGGTCCTCCACCCGGGCGGCGCCGCCGAGCGAGGCCACTAGGCGACGGGCCCACGCGGGGTCGGCGGTGCGCACGGAGACGGCGAGCCCGCCGGGCGGGTCGTCGACCGGGACGACCTCCTCGACCGGGAAGTAGTCGGCCACCCACCGGGCGCTGCGGTCGAGCCGGAGCCGGACCAGCGGCTGGTCGGCACCGGGCTGGTAGATGCCGTCGTCCAGGTCGCGCGGCCGGGCCTGCTCCGGCGGCGCCGAGGGCTCGTCGAGCACCGCGACGTCGTCCACCCGGTCCAGGCGGAACAGCCGGGTGTCCACGGCCTCGCGGCACCAGGCCTCCAGGTACCAGTGCCCGGCGACCAGGAGCAGCCGCATCGGGTCGACGGTCCGTTCGGTGTGCTGGTCCCGGCTGGGCACGTAGTAGTGCAGGTGCAGCGCGCGGCCGGCCTGCAGGGCCTCCCGGACGACGGCGAGGGTCTGCTCGCGGGCGTCGATGCTGACGGTCACCGCACCGGCCAGGTCGGCGGGCTGCCCGGCCGCGGCGGACACCTTGGCCAGGGCGCGGCTGACCGCGTCGGTCTCGGCCAGCCCGGGCACCTCCAGCAGCGCCCGCAGCGCCACCACCAGCGCGACCGCCTCGTCGGTGGCCAACCGCAGCGGTCGGACCAGCCCGGCGGTGTCGGTCACCCGGACCCGGTCGCCCTCGAAGGACAGGTCGACCAGGTCGCCGGGGCCGTGCCCGGGCAGCCCGCAGACCCACAGCAGCTCCAGGTCCTTGCGCAGCTGCGCCTCCGTCACGCCGAAGTCGCGGGCCGCGTCGGCCAGCAGCACCCCGCCGGGTCGGGCCTCGAGGTAGGGCAGCAGGGCCAGCAGCCGGGTCATCCGGTCCGTCGTCGGGGCGCTCATGCGCCCGCCGCCAGCCGGGTCAGCCGCTCGACGACGGCCGAGCGCAGCTCGGGCGGGGACTCCACCAGGACGTCGGCGCCGTGCGCGGCGATCTCGTCGGCCAGGGCCCAGAGCTCCGTGGTGCGCAGCTCCAGGCGGTCGTCGCCGGCGGCGTCCGGGCCGAGCGCGGCGGCCCGGCGGCGCAGGCCGACGGCGGTGCCCGGCCGCGCGGTGAGGACGACGACGTGCTCGGGCCGGCCGACCTGTCGGGCCACGACCGCGGCCAGGTCCAGCTCGCCCGGCGGGGTGAACGCGTCGACCGGGCCGCTCGCGCGCGGCGTGCCGGTGACCCGGGACAAGCGGAACACCCGGGTGCCCTCGCGGTCCAGGTCGTGGCCGACCAGGTACCAGCGGCCGTGCCAGGAGACGACGCCCCACGGCTGCACCCGACGGCGGACGCCGGTGTCCTCGTCCGGGCGGGTGTAGGTGAAGGTCAGCAGCCGCCGGTCGCGGGCGGCGGTGTAGCAGGCGTCGAAGGCGGGCTCGCCGCCGTCCAGCCGTGGCTGCAGCGGCAGCGCACCGGCGCCGTCCACGTCGACCCCGGCCGCGCGCAGCTTGACCAGCGCACCCTGCGCCGCCCCGCCCAGCTGCGCTGACTGCCACAGCCGCAGGGCCAGCCCGACCGCGGCGGCCTCGTCGCCGGTCAGGGTGATCTCGGGGAGCTCGTAGGCCGAGCGGGCGATCCGGTAGCCGTCGTCCAGGTCGAACGCGCTGGTGCGGCCGGTCTCCAGCGGGACGCCGAGCTCGCGCAGGTCGGCCTTGTCGCGCTCGAACATGCGCTTGAACGCCTCGTCGGCCCGCTCGGAACCGTCGGCGGGCTCGTACCCGGGCACGGTGCTGCGGATCTTCTCGGCGGTGACGAACTGCCGCGTGCCCAGCAGGGCGAAGACCAGGTTGACCAGTCTCTCCGCACGCTTGGCCGACACGGCTCCCAGGCTAGTGCGTCCCCTAGGTTGGGACCGGTGAGCAGCCCTCAGGTGCCCGAGTCCCGGATCCGCTGGCGGCGCGGGACGGTGACCGCGCTGGGCCGCACCTGGCGGGACTCCCTGGAGCTGCAGGTCGAGGTCCTCGGCGACGGGGAGCTGCGGGCGCTGGCCCACCCCTCGGTGGTCGGCACCCCGCAGGTCGGCGATGCGGTGCTGCTGAACACCACGGCCTGGGCACAGCGGCTGGGCACCGGTGGCTACGCGCTGGTCGTGGCCTTCCCGGGCCGGCTGCCGGCCGACCCGACCGGGCCCGGGCACCTGGTCAAGGGCCGGTACACCGGGCTGCAGGTGACCGTGCAGGGCGTCGACGAGCAGGAGACCCCGCACCACGCCGTCATCGCCGAGGCCGAGGACGTCGGCGGGATGCCGGTGGTGGTGGCCGACCTGCACTCCGCGCTGCCCGCCGTCCTCGCCGGCGTCCGGGCGACCGCGCCGGAGCTGCGGGTGGCCTACGTGATGACCGACGGCGGCGCGCTGCCCGCGGCCTTCTCCCGGACGCTGGACGGACTGGGTGCCTCGCTGGCCGGCGTGGTCACCGCGGGCCAGGCGTTCGGCGGCGACCTGGAGGCGGTCACCGTGCACACCGCCCTGCTGGCCGCCCGGCACGTGCTGGCCGCGGACGTCGCGGTCGTGGCGCAGGGCCCGGGCAACCTGGGCACCGGGACGCCCTGGGGCTTCTCCGGCGTCGCCGCCGGGGAGGCCTGCAACGCCGCGCACGTGCTGGGCGGCCGGTCGGTCGGTGCGCTGCGGATCTCCGACGCCGACCCGCGCCCCCGGCACCGCGGGGTGTCCCACCACTCGCTGACCGCGTTCGGCCGGGTGGCCCTGGCCGGGGTGACGCTGCCGGTGCCGGCCTCGGGTCTGTCACCCGAGCTGGCCCGCCAGGTCACCGAGGACCTGGCCGGGCAGCCCGACCGCAACCCTGTGGTCGAGGTCGAGGTCGAGGGTCTGGACGACGCGCTGCGCGCCTCCCCGGTCGGGCTGTCGACCATGGGGCGTGGCCTGGACGCCGACCACGCCTACTTCCTCGCTGCGGCCTGCGCCGGCCGGTACGCCGCCGGGCTGGTCGAACGTCCTGACCGCCTGACCGGGTCGATCGGGTGACCCGACCGACCCGCGTCACATCGAGTTGATGAGCTTCTCGACCCGCTCGTCGACGGACTTGAACGGGTCCTTGCACAGCACGGTGCGCTGGGCCTGGTCGTTGAGCTTGAGGTGCACCCAGTCGACGGTGAAGTCGCGTCGCTTGTCCTGCGCCTTGCGGATGAACTCACCGCGCAGCTTGGCCCGGGTGGTCTGCGGCGGCACGTTCTTCGCCTCGAAGACGCGGGGGTCGTGGGTGACCCGGTCGACCTGCCCGGCCCGCTCGAGCAGGTAGTAGAGGCCCCGACCGCGGCGGATGTCGTGGTAGGCCAGGTCGAGCTGAGCGATCCGCGGGGCGGACAGCGACATGTCGTGCTTGGCCCGGTACCGCTCGATGAGCGACTGCTTGATCGCCCAGTCGACCTCGCGGTCGATCAGGGAGTGGTCCCCGGTGTCGACGGCCTTGAGGGTGCGGCCCCACAGCTCGAGCATCTGCCGGTGCACCGGGCCGAGGCCCTCGCGGTCCACGTACTCGGCGGCCCGGTCGTGGTACTCGGTCTGGATCTCCAGGGCCGACATCTCGCGGCCGCTGGACAGCCGGACCTTGCGCCGGCCGGTGAGGTCGTGGCTGATCTCGCGGATCGCCCGGATCGGGTTCTCCAACGTCATGTCCCGGATCGGGACGCCGTCCTCGATCATCCGCAGCACCAGGTCGGTGATGGCCACCTTGAGCAGCGTGGTCGTCTCGCTCATGTTCGAGTCGCCGACGATGACGTGCAGCCGGCGGTAGCGCTCGGCGTCGGCGTGCGGCTCGTCGCGGGTGTTGATGATCGGCCGGGACCGGGTGGTCGCCGAGGAGACGCCCTCCCAGATGTGCTCGGCCCGCTGGCTGACGCAGTAGACCGCCCCGCGCGGGGTCTGCAGCACCTTGCCGGCGCCGCAGACGATCTGCCGGGTGACCAGGAACGGGATGAGCACGTCGGCCAGCCGGGAGAACTCGCCCTGCCGGCCGACCAGGTAGTTCTCGTGGCAGCCGTAGCTGTTGCCGGCGGAGTCGGTGTTGTTCTTGAACAGGTAGATGTCGCCGTTGACGCCCTCGTCGGCCAGCCGCTGCTCGGCGTCGATCAGCAGGCCCTCGAGGATCCGCTCACCGGCCTTGTCGTGGACCACGAGCTCGGTGAGGTCGTCGCACTCGGCGGTGGCGTACTCGGGGTGGCTGCCCACGTCGAGGTACAGCCGGGCGCCGTTGCGCAGGAACACGTTGGAGCTCCGGCCCCAGGACACCACCCGGCGGAAGAGGTAGCGCGCGACCTCGTCGGGCGACAGCCGGCGCTGGCCCTCGAAGGTGCACGTGACGCCGTACTCGGTCTCGATGCCGAAGATCCTGCGGTCCACGATCCGAGCCTAGGCCGATGTTCCGGGCGCCGCGTCGGGATCGCCGGCCGTCCCGCCCGCGGTGTCCGGTACATCGGCCTAGGCTCGGATCGTGGACCGCAGGATCTTCGGCATCGAGACCNCCGTCGCCCTCGGCGGCATCGGGGGTTGTCTCGGCTGCGGGCGCTGCGTCGTCGGCCAGGAGGGCGCGCAGGGCCGCGCCCGTGACCCGGCGGAACGTCCGCTTGGGCCGCACGCGGTCGAGGACGGCGACCTCCAGCTGCTCCGCCGGCAGCGTCGTGTGCGCGCCGCCGTTGGCCTGGGTGGAGGCGCTGACCGCCGACAGGGCAGCGACACCGACCGCCAGGGCCTCGCGCAGCGGCAGGCCGGACCGGAAGTTCTCCCGCAGGTGGGTGGTGACCGCCTCGGCCTGGCCGCCCATCACCACGAAGTCCGGCTCGTCGACCACGGAGCCGTCGAAGGTTAGCCGGTAGAGCTGGTCGGCCTCGGCGGTCGTGCCGACCTCGGCCACGCACAGCTCGACCTCGAAGGGCTTCATCTGCTCGGTGAAGATGGAGCCGAGGGTCTGGGCATAGGCGTTGGCCACCACCCGGCCGGTCACGTCGCGCCGGTTGTAGGAGTAGCCGCGGACGTCGGCCAGCCGGACGCCGGCCACCCGCAGGCTCTCGAACTCCGAGTACCGGCCGACGGCGGCGAAGCCGATCCGGTCGTAGATCTCGCCGACCTTGTGCAGCGTGGAGCTGGGGTTCTCGGCGATGAGCAGGACGCCGTCCGCGCAGGTGAGCACGGCGACGCTGCGACCGCGGGAGATGCCCTTGCGGGCGTACTCCGAGCGGTCGCGCATGACCTGCTCGGCGGAGGCGTAGTAGGGCATGGTCATGGCTCAGGCCTCCCGGTTCGCGGCGCCGGCGGACCGGTCGGCGGTGATGGAGGCGGCGATCTCGGCGACCTCGTCGTCGGTCAGCCGGACCGCGCCCTCGGCGTCGATCCGGTACAGGATCGGGTAGAGGCGGCGGACGCTGTCCGGTCCCCCGGTGGCGGAGTCGTCGTCGGCGGCGTCGTAGAGCGCCTCGACGAGGCTGCGGGTGGCGGCGTCGGCGGACAGCCCGGGCCGCCAGGTCTTCTTCAGCGAGCTGCGGGCGAACAGCGAGCCGGAGCCCACGGAGGCGTACCCGCGCTCCTCGTAGTTCCCGCCGGTGACGTCGTAGCTGAAGATGCGGCCAGGGCTGACGCCCTCGGCGGCGTCCAGGTCGTAGCCGGCGAACAGCGGGACCACGGCGAGGCCCTGCATGGCCGCGCCAAGGTTGCCGCGGATCATCGCGGCCAGCCGGTTGGCCTTGCCGTCGAGGGACAGCACCATCCCCTCGATCTTCTCGTAGTGCTCGAGCTCGACCTGGTACAGCCGGACCATCTCGATCGCGATGCCGGCCGCGCCGGCGATGCCGATGACCGACCAGGAGTCGGCGGCGTAGACCTTCTCGATGTCCCGGCTGGAGATCAGGTTGCCCATCGTGGCCCGCCGGTCACCGCCCATCAGGACGCCGCCGTCGAAGGTGGCCGCGACGATCGTGGTGCCGTGCGGGGCCATGTCGCCCATCGGGACCGCGGGCACCGGCCGGCGGCCGGGAAGCAGGTCGGGGGCCACGGTCCCGAGGAAGTCGGTGAACGATGACCCCACGCGGTCCAGGTAGGCGGGGGTGAACCCGCTCCGTCCGGCGATCTGATCGCTCACCCGTGCGCCTCCTCCGCCGGCCCGTGCGGGCCGGACCGATGCTCTGCGGCCTGCCCCGGTGCGGGGCGGTCCGTCCGTCGCCGACCGGGTCGTGGACCCCGTCGGTCTCGTCGCTCCGACCCTAGTCGCGGCGTCGTGGTGCAGCCCGCCGCCGGGGGCTGCTCCCCCGCGCCCGGACCGACCGCGTGCTTCTTCAGGTAGTCGACGGCGGCCAGCAGCACGGCCGGGTCGTCGCGGAACTGGCCGAGTCCGCCGTTGCAGTTGAAGCACAGCAGCTCGCGGACCGCGTTCGTGGCGTGGTCGTGGTCCACGTGCGCCGCCGGGGCCACGCGGCAGATCGCGCACAGCCCGCCCTGGGCCGCGAGCATCGCGTCGGCCTCGACCGCGGTGATCCCGTACCTGCGCTTCAGGTGGTAGGTGCGGGATCCTCCGACCTTGTCCAGGCTTGCCTGACCGCGAACACCGTGGCACGGCTTGCAGTACGAGTACCGCCCGGTCGTGGTCCGTGCCGATCGTGGGAACTCATCGAGGGGCTTCACCTCGCTGCAGTCAGGGCACCACTTGTGCCCGGCCGGTACGTCGACGCCGACTGCGTGACGGCGCCGAGGAGGTCCTTCTCTTGCCCGGCGGGCGGCCAGGTGCCGTTCCTGTGCATGCCGTCTGCAGTAGAACGCCAGCCCGTCCATCTGCGCCCTGTTCCGGGTGAACTCCGACGTCGGCCGCAGCTCACCGCAGTCCGGGCAATGCTTGGCGTCTGCCACCTTGACCCGCCGAGATGCGGAACGAAACCGTCTACTCCCCCCCTTTTTGTACGTACGAGCGAACAAATTCCTCGGCGTTGGACTCGAGGACGCCGTCGATCTCGTCGAGGATCGAGTCGACGTCCTCGCTCATCTGCTCGCGGCGCTCGGTGCCCTCCGCGTCGACGGAGGCCTCGACCTCGTCGGTCTCCTCGCGCGACCGGGTCGCCTTCTGCTGCCCGCCGGTGTCCCTGGTGGCCATCTGATCCTCCAGCTCGAGTGCGTCGTCGTGCCCTGCTGCGCAAGCTACCCGGACGGTATGACAGGAACCGCTCAGGCTTCCCAGCCGCCGAGGTGACCGGCGTGCGCGTCGGCGAGGGCGTGCAGCCCGGCGATCCGGGCGTCGAAGGCAGGGGACATCGGCGGCTCGACCACCCGGACGGTCACCTGCCACTGCACGTCGCCCACCCACCGGTCGGCGTCCGCGGGGACCGGCCCCTCGACCTCGTCGCCGGCCCGGCGCGCGGCACCCGCGGCGAACGCGTCGGCCTGCTCGCGGGTCGTGAAGCCCACCAGGTGCCGGGTCTCCCCGGACACCTCGGGCTGCGTCCCGCCCGACCGCAGCCGGCCGGCCAGGTCGTCCAGGGCCAGCAGCAGCTCGGCGGGGGTGGCCCCGGGCGCCAGCAGGCCCGCGGTGGCCAGGTGCCGGGACAGCGAGGTGGTCAGCTGCACCGGCAGGTCCCCCGACAGCAGGTGCACCTGCAGGGCCGAGAGCACCCGCACCAGGGCGCCGACGTCCTCGGGGCGGACCGTCCGCGTGCTGGCGCGCCGGGGCCGTCGCGGGACCGGGGCCTCCGGCGACGCCACCGTCAGCTCCCCGTAATGGTGTCGACCAGCTCCTGGGCGCTGCCGACCCGGTCGAACAGGGCACCGACGTGCTCCCGGGTCCCCCGCAGCGGCTCCATCGTGGGCACCCGCACCAGGTTCTCCCGGCCGAGGTCGAACACCACCGAGTCCCACGACGCGGCGGCCACCTGCGCGGGGTACCGGCGCAGGCACTCCCCGCGGAAGTAGGCGCGGGTGTCCGACGGCGGGGTGGTCATCGCCGCGGTCACCTCGTCCTCGGTGACCAGGCGCTGCATCGAGCCGCGGGCGACCAGGCGCTGGTACAGGCCCTTGTCGGGCCGGATGTCGGAGTACTGCAGGTCGACCAGGGCCAGCCGCGCGTCGCCCCACTCGAGCCCGTCGCGCTTCCGGTAGCCCTGCAGCAGTCGGAGCTTGGCCGGCCAGTCCAGGCGGTCGGCGCAGCGCATCGGGTCGATCGCCAGGTCGTCGAGCACCTCGCCCCACTTGGCCAGCACGTCGTGGGTCTGCGGGTCCTGGTCGCCGGTCCGGGCGACGTAGGCCCGGGCCTGGGCCAGGAAGTCCTGCTGCATCTCCAGCGCGGTGAGCCGCCGGCCGTCCCGCAGGCGCAGCCGGTGGGTCAGGGTCGCGTCGTGGCTGACCGCCTGCAGCTCGGCGACCGGCTCCTCGACGGCGAGGTCCGACGTCAGGGCCTTGGCCTCGATCATGGCCAGGACCAGCGACGTCGTCCCCACCTTCAGGTAGGTCGACCACTCGGCGAGGTTCGCGTCGCCGATGATCACGTGCAGCCGGCGGTACTCCTCCGGGGTGGCGTGCGGCTCGTCGCGGGTGTTGATGATCGGCCGCTTCAGCGTGGTCTCCAGACCCACCTCGACCTCGAAGAAGTCCGCGCGCTGGGACAGCTGGAAGCCCTGCGTCCGCCCGTCGGTGCCGATGCCGACCCGACCGGCGCCGGCGAACACCTGGCGGGTCACGAAGAAGGGCACCAAGCCCCGGATGATGTCCAGGAACGGCGTCCGGCGGTCCATCAGGTAGTTCTCGTGCGCCCCGTAGGACTGGCCCTTGCCGTCGGTGTTGTTCTTGTAGAGCTGGATCGGCACGCTGCCGGGCACACGGGCGGCCCGGATGGACGCCTCGGCCATCACCCGCTCCCCTGCCTTGTCCCACAGCACGATGTCGCGCGGGCTGGTGACCTCGGGCGTCGAGTACTCCGGGTGCGCGTGGTCCACGTACAGCCGCGCCCCGTTGGTGAGGACGACGTTGGCCATCCCCGGGTCCTCGTCGGGGTCGTTGTGGTCCAGCGCCCGGGCCGGCGACAGGTCGAACCCTCGGGCGTCGCGCAGCGGGTTCTCCTCCTCGAAGTCCCAGCGCGGACGACGACGCGCCGCGGCCTCGGCCGGTGCCCAGGCGTTCACCACCTGGCTGGACAAGGTGGTGGGGTTCGCCCCCGGCTGCCCCGGCACCGAGATGCCGTACTCCAACTCGGTGCCCATGACCCGCCGCACGCTCATGCGGCAACCATATGAGGACGCATCAATCCCGGAAGCTGGTGTCGGTCGTGCCGCCGGCCGCGGGCACCAGGACGCAGGTGGCGAAGGGGTAGCCCTCCCAGTCGTCGGCGTCCTCGGTGGTGATGTCCACGGCCACGTCGGCCGGCAGCGGCCCGTCCAGGTAGTCGACCGCGTTCGGCAGGCACTGCGCCGCGATCGGGGCCCGCGCGGCCTGGTCGGCCGGGAACGGGGTGCCCTCGGGGACGTCGGGCGAGCCGGAGATCTGCTCGGCCCAGTGCGGTTCGGAGCAGGCGACCACGTCGTTGTCCTGGGCATCGCCGGTCAGGCAGGCGCGGTAGGGCGCGGTCTCGCCGGACCGCAGGGCCCCGGCCATCCGCCCGGGTGCCGGCTCGGGCTCCAGGTACCCGTAGGTGACGTCGCAGGCCACCCAGCGCGCACCGAGGGCCCACTGCTCCTCGGTCGGCAGCACCTTCGTGTAGCTGGCGTACGCCTGGTCCCCGATCCGTCCCTGCAGGTAGTCCTGCACGGTGTCGTAGCTGCAGACCTCGTCCCAGACGTCGCCGAGGTAGCCGTCGTCGATGCCGTCCTCGGTCGGGTACTCCGCCTCCAGCGGCAGGCCCGTGTCCTGCACCAGTGCGGTCTCCCCGGTGTGCTCCTCGTCGCACCCGACGACCGGCGGGATCTCCAGCGGTGAGTAGGAGTTCTCGATGTCGTGGCAGGTGCCGACCGCCGGGGCGTCGACCAGGGGGTCGTCCCCCGGCGTCGGCGCGGCCACCGACGCCGGGCTGGCGGTGCCGTCGACGACCGACGTGCACCCCGCCAGCAGGAGGGCGGCCCCGACCGCCAGCACCGCCCTCCGCACCGGACTACAGGTACTGACCGGTGTTGGTCGCCGTGTCGATCGCCCGGCCCGACTCGCTGCCCTTGCCGCTGATGAGCGTGCGGATGTAGACGATCCGCTCGCCCTTCTTGCCCGAGATCCGGGCCCAGTCGTCGGGGTTGGTCGTGTTCGGGAGGTCCTCGTTCTCCTTGAACTCGTCCACGCAGGCCGCCATGAGGTGCCCGACCCGCAGCCCGTGCCCACCGGTCTCCAGGTGGTCCTTGATGGCCATCTTCTTGGCGCGGTCGACGATGTTCTGCAGCATGGCGCCGGAGTTGAAGTCCTTGAAGTACAGGACCTCCTTGTCCCCGTTGGCGTAGGTCACCTCGAGGAAGCGGTTCTCCTCGGTCTCGGTGTACATCCGCTCGACGGTGGACTGGATCATCCCGGCGATGGTCGCCTCGCGGCTGCCGCCGTGCTCGGCCAGGTCGTCGCTGTGGATGGGCAGCGTCGTGGTCAGGTACTTGGTGAAGATGTCCCGCGCGGCCTCGGCGTCCGGCCGCTCGATCTTGATCTTCACGTCGAGCCGGCCCGGCCGCAGGATCGCCGGGTCGATCATGTCCTCGCGGTTGGAGGCGCCGATGACGATGACGTTCTCCAGGCCCTCGACGCCGTCGATCTCGCTGAGCAGCTGCGGGACGATCGTGGACTCCACGTCGGAGCTCACCCCGGTGCCGCGGGTGCGGAAGATCGAGTCCATCTCGTCGAAGAACACGATGACGGGAGCGCCCTCGCTGGCCTTCTCGCGGGCCCGCTGGAAGACCAGCCGGATGTGCCGCTCGGTCTCCCCCACGTACTTGTTCAGCAGCTCGGGGCCCTTGATGTTGAGGAAGTAGGACCGCGCGCGGGTCGCCTCCTCGGCACCGTGGGCGACGGCGATCTGCTTGGCCAGGGAGTTGGCGACCGCCTTGGCGATCAGCGTCTTGCCGCACCCGGGCGGGCCGTACAGCAGGATGCCCTTGGGGGGGCGCAGCTCGTAGGTCTTGAACAGGTCCTTGTGCAGGAACGGCATCTCGACGGCGTCCCGGATCTGCTCGATCTGCCGGGACAGGCCACCGATGTCGCCGTAGTCGATGTCGGGGACCTCCTCGAGGATGAGCTCCTCGACCTCGCTCTTCGGGATCCGCTCGTAGACGAAGCCCGACCGGGGCTCCAGCAGCAGCGAGTCACCGCTGCGCAGCTTCTGGTCGGTCAGGGAGTCCGCGAGCTGGACGATGCGCTCCTCGTCGGTGTGCCCGACGACCAGCGCGCGGTGCGGCTGGCCCTCGATCGGCTCCAGCAGCTCCTTCAGGGTCACCACGTCGCCGGACCGCTCGAAGCCGCGGGCCTCCACGACGTTCATCGCCTCGTTGAGCATGAGCTCCTGGCCGTACTGCAGCGACTCGCCGTCGACCGCCGGGGAGACCGACACCCGCAGCTTGCGGCCACCGGTGAACACGTCGACCGTGCCGTCCTCGAAGCGGCCGAGGAACACGCCGTAGCCCGACGGGGGCTGGCCGAGCCGGTCGATCTCCTCCTTGAGCTGGACGAGCTGGTCACGGGCACCCCGCAGGGTGTCGGTCAGCTTGTCGTTGCGCTCGGAGAGGAAGGCCACCCGGCCCTCGGCCTCCGCCACCCGCTCCTCCAGCGCCCGCACCTGGCGGGGGCTGTCGGACACCTTGCGCCGCAGGAGGCCGATCTCCTCCTCGAGGTAGCTGATCTGGCTCACCAGCGAGGCGACGTCACGCTCACGTCGCGCTCGGAACTCGTCAGGGCCGAGAGAACCCACCACGCACCTCCGCACACGTCAGGGGGCTTCCGTCGCGCCACTGTATCCACGCCGTACGACAGCGCGCCGCGCTCGCGGGGGCCGGGCGTGACGAGTGCGCGACGCCCCGCCCCACCCGTCCCGCCGGCCGCTCAGATGCGGCGGGCCTTCCGGGCCCGCAGCGGGGCGACCGTGCCCTCGGCCAGCCGCCGGCAGGTGACCAGGAACGCGGTGTGGGCGACCATGCGGTGCTCGGGGCGCACCGCCAGGCCGACGGCGTGCCACGGGCGCAGGAGCGACTCCCACGAGTACGGCTCGGTCCAGACCGCCTGCTCGCGGAGGGCCTCGACGTAGGTCGACAGCTGGGTGACCGTGGCCACGTAGCCCACCAGCACGCCGCCGGGGCGCAGCGCGGCGGCCACCGTGGGGAGCACCGCCCAGGGCTCCAGCATGTCCAGCACCACCCGGTCGACGGTCTCGGTGGCCGGGTGCTGGTCGAGGTCGCCCAGCCGCAGCGACCAGTTCTCCGGCACCTCCTTGAGGAAGGTCTGCACGTTGGCCCGGGCGACGTCGGCGAAGTCCTCGCGGCGCTCGTAGCTGGTGAGCGTGCCGGTGGTGCCGATCGCCCGGAGCAGCGAGCAGGACAGCGCGCCCGACCCGGCGCCGGCCTCGAGCACCCGCATCCCGGGGCCGATGTCGCCGAAGCCGACGATCTGCGCGGCGTCCTTGGGGTAGATGACCTGGGCACCGCGCGGCATCGACAGCACGAAGTCCGCCAGCAGCGGCCGGAACGCCAGGTAGCCGGTGTTGTTGGTCGAGTGCACGACCGACCCCTCGGGGGCCCCGATGAGGCTGTCGTGCTCGATGGCACCGCGGTGGGTGTGGAACTGCTTGCCCGGCTCCAGGACGACGGTGTGCATGTTGCCCTTGGGGTCGGTCAACTGGACCCGGTCGCCGACGACGAAGGCACCGTCGACCGGAGTGCCGACCGGAGTGCCGACCGGGGCGTCGGCAGGGGCCTCCGCAGGCGCGTCGACAGCAGCCTCGACAGGGCCGTCGACGGGGCCGTCCGGGGTGCCGGGGGTCGTCGGGTTCTCGGGGACGGCATCGCCGGGCTGGGGTTCCACGGGCGCCGAGCCTACGGAGACGGTTCTGTCGGACCCCGCACCTACCGTGGCGGGCATGACGACGACGGACCTCGCGCTGGACGTCACGGACCCGGCGGCCGACCCGGCCGACCAGCGGACGACGGCCGGCGACACCACGCCGCGCCGGCCCTCCCTGTCCCCCTCGCGCGCCGCGGACTTCAAGACCTGCCCGCTGCTCTACCGCTTCCGCACCATCGACCGGCTGCCGGAGAAGAAGTCCCGGGCCGCGGTGCGGGGCACCCTCGTGCACACCGTGCTGGAGAAGCTCTACGACCTGCCGCCGGCCGAGCGCACCGTGGCCGCCGCCCGCGACCTGGTCGACCCGGCCTGGGCCGAGCTGCGCGAGGAGCCGGGCGTGGCCGACCTGTTCGAGGCCGCCGAGGCGGGCGAGACCGAGCTGGCCGGCTGGCTGGACTCCGCCGGCGCACTGGTCGAGACGTACTTCCGGCTGGAGGACCCCACCCGGATCCAGCCCGAGGGCCGTGAGGAGCTGGTCGAGGTCACCCTGCCCGACGGCCTGCTGCTGCGCGGGTTCGTCGACCGGCTCGACGTCGCCCGCAACGGCGCCCTGCGGGTGGTGGACTACAAGACCGGCGGCATGCCGCGGGAGGCCTTCGAATCCAAGGCGCTGTTCCAGATGAAGTTCTACGCCCTGGTGCTGTGGCGCACCCGCGGCGTGGTGGCCGCCCAGCTCAAGCTGATCTACCTCAAGGACGGCGACGTCCTCACCTACGCCCCCGACGAGCCCGAGCTGCTGCGCTTCGAGCGCACCCTGCAGGCGATCTGGGCCGCCATCGCCAAGGCGGTCGAGACCGGCGACTTCCGGCCCAACCGCAGCCGGCTGTGCAGCTGGTGCGACCACCAGGCGTTCTGCCCGTCCTTCGGCGGCACCCCGCCGCGGTTCCCGGCCGAGGCCGCCGCTGCCGCCGGCTGGCGCACCACGGTCCCGGTGACGGCGGTCTGACCGGTCGGGTCAGGCCCGGACCGGGTACGGCAGCGCGGCGAGGGCGGCCGGGGTGATCCCCACCAGGGTCGAGCCGACGGTCAGGCCGGGCTCGGCCGGGAGCACCTGCCCCGCGGGCACCCCGAGCACCCGGCACCCGGCGTCCAGGCCGGCCCGGCTGCCGGTGAGCGAGTCCTCCACGACCACGCAGTCCGCCGGACCCAGGCCCAAGGCAGCCATGGCCTGCAGGTACGGCGCCGGGTCGGGCTTGCGGGCTGGCACCTCGTCGCCGCACACCACGACCTCGAACGGCTCGGTGCCCAGGTCGGGCCGCAGGTGCCCGAGCACGTGGGTGACCAGCGCCCGGGGCGTGGTGGTCACCAGCGCGGTCCGGACGCCCTCGGCCAGGCAGGCCAGCAGCAGCTCCCGCGCGCCCGGCTGCCAGCTCACCGACCCCGCCATCAGCTCCTCGACCCGGCCCACCACCCACGCGTGGTCGGCGGCGGACTGCTCCGGGGTGCGGGTGACCCCGACGGCGGCCCGGACGATGGCCATGGCGCCGTCCAGGTCCACCCCGGCGGTGGCGGCGAGCGCCTCGGGACCCACGGTCGTGCCCCAGCCGGCGCCCAGCTCGACGAGCGCCTCGTCCCAGTACTGCTCGGTCGCCAGCAGGGTCCCGTCCATGTCGAACAGGACGGCGGTCAGCTCACTCATCCTCGGTCCGGTACCCCAGGTTGGGCGAGAGCCACTTCTCGGCCTCGGCGACGGTCCAGCCCTTGCGGGCGGCGTAGTCGCTGACCTGGTCGCGGCCGACCCGGCCGAGCACGAAGTACTGCGACTGCGGGTGGGAGAAGTACAGCCCGCTCACCGCGGCGCCGGGCCACATCGCCATCGACTCGGTCAGCTCGATGCCGACCGTGGCTTCGACGTCCAGCAGCTGCCAGATCGTCTGCTTCTCGGTGTGCTCGGGGCAGGCGGGATAGCCCGGAGCCGGCCGGATGCCGCGGTACTTCTCGGCGAGCAGGGCGTCGCCGTCCAGGTCCTCGTCGGGGGCGTAGCCCCAGAACTCGGTGCGCACCCGCTCGTGCAGCCGCTCGGCGAAGGCCTCGGCCAGCCGGTCGGCCAGCGACTCCAGCATGATCGCGGAGTAGTCGTCCAGGTCGGCCTTGAACTGGGCCACCCTCTCCTGCGAGCCCAGCCCGGCGGTCACCGCGAAGGCGCCCACGTGGTCGCGCAGCCCGGTCGACGCCGGGGCGACGAAGTCGGCGAGGGACTTGCGGGCGGACCCGTCGCGGCCCTCGCCCTGCTGGCGCAGGTGGTGGAAGGTCGCGGCGACCTCGGTGCGGGCGTCGTCGGCGTAGACGGTGATGTCCTCGACGCCGTCCACCCGGGACGCCGGGAAGAGCCCGAACACCCCGGCGGCCCGCAGCCACTTCTCCTCGACGACCCGGTCGAGCATGGCGTTGGCGTCCTCGTAGAGCCGGCGGGCCGCCTCGCCGGTGGCCGGGTTGTTGAGGATGTCGGGGAACCGGCCGCGCATCTCCCAGGCGTTGAAGAAGGGCTGCCAGTCGATGTAGTCGCGCAGCTCGGCCAGCGGGTAGTCGGTGAACACCGAGGTGTTCTGGGTGACGTGCCCGGCGCGGTGGTCGCAGGAGGGACCGGCGCAGGCGTCGTGGGCCTGCCGGGCCAGCAGCCGCGGGCGGGGCGGGCGGTAGTCGGTCCAGTCCAGCGCCGGGGCGGCGGCCCGGGCGGCGGCCAGCGGCAGCAGCGAGCGGGTGTCCTCCCGGGCGGCGTGCCGCTCGCGCAGCGCGTCGTAGTCGGCCTCGGTGGTCTCCAGCAGCTTGGGCCGCTGCTCGTCGGACAGCAGGGCGGCGACCACCGGCACGGACCGGGATGCGTCCTTCACCCAGATGACCGGGCCGTGGTACCGCTGGTCCACCTTCACCGCGGTGTGCGCCCGGGAGGTGGTGGCGCCGCCGATCATCAGCGGGATGTCCAGGCCCTGCCGCTCCATCTCGGCGGCGAAGTTCACCATCTCGTCCAGCGACGGGGTGATCAGGCCGGACAGCCCGATCACGTCGGCACCGTGCTCCTTGGCGGCGTCCAGGATCTTCTGGGCCGGCACCATGACGCCGAGGTCGACGACGTCGTAGTTGTTGCACTGCAGGACGACGCCGACGATGTTCTTGCCGATGTCGTGCACGTCGCCCTTCACGGTGGCCATGACGACCGTGCCGTTGCTGCGCTCGACGTCCCCGGGCTGCTTCTCCGCCTCGATGTACGGGATGAGGTGGGCGACGGCCTTCTTCATGACCCGGGCGCTCTTGACCACCTGGGGCAGGAACATCTTGCCGGCGCCGAAGAGGTCGCCGACCACGTTCATGCCGGCCATCAGCGGACCCTCGATGACCTCGATCGGCCGACCGCCGCGGGCCGAGATCTCCTGGCGCAGCTCCTCGGTGTCGGACTCGGCGAACTCGTCGATGCCCTTGACCAGCGCGTGGGTGATCCGCTCCCCCACCGGCAGCGAGCGCCACTCCTCGGTGGCGACCTCGCGGACGCTGCCGTCGCCGGCGAAGTCCCCGGCGATCTCCAGCAGCCGCTCGGTGGAGTCCGGCCGCCGGTTGAGGACGACGTCCTCGATCCGCTCGCGCAGCAGCTCGGGCACCTCGTCGTAGACCTCCAGGGCCCCGGCGTTGACGATGCCCATGTCCATGCCGGCCCGGATGGCGTGGAAGAGGAAGACGGCGTGGATGGCCTCGCGGACCTTGTTGTTGCCGCGGAAGCTGAAGGAGACGTTCGAGACCCCGCCGGACACCAGCGCCCCGGGCAGGTTCTGCTTGATCCAGCGGGTGGCCTCGATGAAGTCCTGGCCGTAGGTGGCGTGCTCCTCGATGCCGGTGGCCACGGCGAAGACGTTCGGGTCGAAGATGATGTCCTCGGCCGGGAAGCCGACCCGGTCGACCAGGATGTCGTAGGCCCGGCGGCAGATCTGCTTGCGCCGCTCCAGGTTGTCGGCCTGGCCGTCCTCGTCGAAGGCCATGACCACGACGGCGGCCCCGTGCATCCGGCACAGCCGCGCCTGCTTCACGAACTCCTCCTCGCCGTTCTTCAGCGAGATGGAGTTGACGATCGACTTGCCCTGCACGCACTTGAGCCCGGCCTCGATGACCTCCCACTTGGAGGAGTCGACCATCGTGGGCACCCGGCTGATGTCGGGCTCGGCGGCGATGAGCTTGACGAAGCGGTCCATGGCCGCGACGCCGTCGATCATCCCCTCGTCCATGTTCACGTCGATGACCTGCGCGCCGGCCTCCACCTGCTGGCGGGCGACGGCGAGGGCCGCCGGGTAGTCCCCGGCCTTGATCAGGTTCCGGAAGCGGGCCGACCCGGTGATGTTGGTCCGCTCGCCCACGTTCACGAACAACGACTCGGGGACGACGGTCAGCGGCTCGAGCCCCGACAGCCGCAGCGCGGGGGCCACCACGGGCGGCGTGCGCGGTGCCCGGTCGGCCACCACCCCGGCGATGGCGGCGATGTGGGCGGGGGTGGTGCCGCAGCAGCCGCCGACCAGGTTGACGAACCCGGCCTCGGCGAACTCCTGCAGCACCGCCGCGGTCTCGTGCGGGGCCTCGTCGTACTCGCCGAACGCGTTGGGCAGCCCGGCGTTGGGGTAGCAGGAGACGAAGGTGTCGGCGACGCGGGCCAGCTCGGCGATGTAGGGCCGCATCTCGGCCGCGCCGAGGGCGCAGTTGAGCCCGACCAGCAACGGCCGCACGTGCCGCACCGAGTTCCAGAACGCCTCGGTGACCTGGCCGGACAGCGTGCGGCCGGACGCGTCGGTGATGGTCCCGGAGATCATCACCGGCCACCGGCGGCCGCGGTCCTCGAACAGCGTCTCCAGCGCGAAGATCGCCGCCTTGGCGTTGAGCGTGTCGAAGATGGTCTCGACCAGCAGGACGTCGGACCCGCCGTCCACGAGACCGCGCGCCTGCTCCAGGTAGGCCTCGACCAGCTCGTCGTAGCTGACGTTGCGGGCGCCCGGGTCGTTGACATCGGGGCTGATGGACGCCGTCCGGCTGGTCGGGCCGATCGCGCCGACGACGAACCGCGGCTTGTCCGGGGTGCTCACCGCGTCGGCTGCCTCGCGCGCGAGCCGGGCGCTGGCCAGGTTGAGCTCGTAGGCCAGGTCGGACATGCCGTAGTCGCCCAGCGAGATCGACGTGGCGTTGAAGGTGTTGGTCTCCAGCAAGTCCGCGCCGGCGGCCAGGTACTCCTCGTGGATGCCCCGGATGATGTCCGGTGCGGTGATGCTGAGCAGGTCGTTGTTGCCCTGGACGTCGCTGGGCCAGTCGGCGAAGCGCTCGCCGCGGTAGCCGGCCTCGTCGGGGCGGTCGCGCTGGATGGCGGTGCCCATCGCGCCGTCGAGCACGAGGATCCGCTGCGCCAGCAGGGCGCGCAGCTGGTCGGTGGCGTCGGGGCGGGGCTGGGGCGTCTCGAGCACGGTGACCTCACGGGGGGACAACGGGAGCGGCTCGCCCGAGGGCGAGTCGGCTGCGTTGCGGGGCTCCACGGTGCGACCGGTTCGCGCCCATTGTGCACGTCGGCCGTCGGGGACCGGGGTGCACCGCGCGGGCGACGTAGGCTCGGTCAGGTGATCGACCCGACCCCCTCCGACCTGCCCCGGCTCACCGACCCCGTCGTCGTGGTGGCCTTCGAGGGCTGGAACGACGCCGGGGACGCCGCGACCGGCGCGCTGGAGCACCTGGAGCTGATCTGGGACGCCGAGCCGCTGGCCGCGCTGGACCCCGAGGACTACTACGACTTCCAGGTCAACCGCCCGCAGGTCTCGCTCAAGGACGGCGTCAGCCGCAAGGTCGAGTGGCCGACCACCCGGATCTCGGTGGCCCGCAAGCCCGCCGGCGGCGACCGCGACGTCGTCCTGGTGCGCGGGATCGAGCCCAACATGCGCTGGCGCGGGTTCTGCGCCGAGCTGATCGCCATCCTGCAGGAGCTCGAGGTGTCCACCGTGGTGGCGCTGGGCGCGCTGCTGGCCGACACCCCGCACACCCGGCCCACCCCGGTCTCCGGCTCGGCCTACGACAGCGAGTCGGCGCAGAAGTGGGGCCTGGAGACCTCGACGTACGAGGGCCCCACCGGCATCCTCGGCGTCTTCCAGGACGCCTGCGTCCAGGCCGGGCTGCCCGCGGTGAGCTTCTGGGCCGCCGTCCCGCACTACGTGTCGCAGCCGCCCTCCCCCCGCGCCACGGTCGCGCTGCTGCACCGGGTGGAGGAGGTCCTCGAGCTGGCCGTGCCGCTGGGCGGGCTGCCCGAGCAGGCCGAGCAGTGGGTGCGGACCGTCGACGAGATGGCCGCCGACGACGACGAGGTCGTGGAGTACGTGCGCTCCCTGGAGGAGCGGGCCACCGAGAGCGACCTGTCCCAGGCCGACGGCGACCAGATCGCGAGAGAGTTCGAGCGCTACCTGAAGCGCCGCGAGAAGTAGCCCTCAGCCGGCCACCTCACGGGGAGCCGAGCAGCGGGGTCATCCTCGCCGTGGCGTCGGCGTCGAAGAGGCGGTCGTGGGTGGTCAGCGCATAGCGGTCGGTCATGCCGGTGACGTGGTCGACGACCTGGGTCATCGTGTCGGCGGCCGGGTCGCGGTAGCTGGCCGGGATCTGGTCGGGGTGGGCCAGGTAGTGCTCGACCAGCCGGCGGATGACGCCGACCGCCACGTGCTTCTGGCCAGCGGCCACCTCGGAGCCGTAGACCCGCTCGAACATGAACGCCCGCAGCTCGTGCATGGCCTCCAGCGCGTCGGGCTCCATGACCACGGCGCCGCCGTCGGCGAGGCTGCCGGTCACCACCGCGTCGATCATCGCGCCGACCATCTGGCTGCCGGGCTCGCCGAACACCGCCCGGGCGCGGGCCGGCAGGTCACCGGGAGCCAGCACGCCGGCCCGGACGGCGTCCAGCGCGTCGTGGGACAGATAGCCGATCCGGTCGGCGTACCGCACGCACTCGGCCTCGCGGGTGGTCGGCGGCGGGTCGATCTTCCAGCTGTGCGCCCGCACCCCGTCGCGGACCTCCCAGGTCAGGTTGAGGTCCTCGAGCACCTCGACGATCCGCACCCCCTGCGCCGCGTGGTGCCAGCCGCCGGGGACGTAGGGCTCCAGCGCGTCCTCGCCGATGTGGCCGAACGGCGAGTGACCGACGTCGTGGCCCAGCGCGATCGCCTCGGCCAGCGTCTCGTTGAGACCCAGCGCAGCAGCCAGCGACCGCGCCACCTGGGTGACCTGAAGCGTGTGGGTCAGCCGGGTGACGAAGTGGTCGCCGTCGGGGTGCAGGAACACCTGTGTCTTGTGCTTGAGCCGGCGGAACGCCTTGGCGTGCAGGATCCGGTCCCGGTCGCGCTCGTAGGCCGTGCGCAGCGGGTCCTCCGGCTCGGGCCGGACCCGTCCCCGGGACGACGTCGACCGGGCGGCCGCGGGCGCCAGCAGCTGCTCGGCCTGCTCGCGGGCGACCCGGTCGGTGAGCCGGAACGGGGTGCTCACGGGAGCTACAGCGCCACGCCGAGCAGTGCGTCGACGGCGTCGCGGACGACGTCCGGTGCGCCCTCGTCCTGCTCGGCGACGTCGCCGCCGCCGAGGGTGGCCGCGGCCCAGGCGTCGACGGCGGCGATGGCAGCCGGGGAGTCCAGGTCGTCGGACAGCCGCTCGCGGACGGCGGTGAGCACCTCCGCGGCGCACGCCCCCGACCGGCGGGTCACGGCCTCGCGCCAGGTGGCCAGCCGGCGCTCGGCGTCGGAGAGCAAGTCGGGGGTCCAGGCGCGGTCGGTGCGGTAGTGCCCGGACAGCAGCGCCAGCCGGATGGCCATGGGGTCGACGCCGTCGCCGCGCAGCCGGGAGACGAAGACCAGGTTGCCCCGGCTCTTGCTCATCTTCTCGCCGTCCAGGCCGATCATCGCCGCGTGCACGTAGGCCTGGGCGAAGGGCTTGCTGCCGGTGAGCGCCTCGGCGTGCACGGCGGAGAACTCGTGGTGCGGGAAGACCAGGTCGCTGCCGCCGGCCTGGACGTCGAAGCCCATGCCGATGGTGCCCAGCGCGATGGAGGCGCACTCCACGTGCCAGCCCGGTCGCCCGGCCACGCCCTGCGGCCCGGCCCAGGACGGCTCGCCCTCGCGGGCCCCGCGCCACAGCAGCGGGTCCAGCCGGTTGCGCTTGCCCGGACGATCGGGGTCTCCCCCGCGCTCGGCGGACAGCCGCAGCATGGTGGCCTCGTCGTAGCCGCTCTCGCCGCCGAAACCCGGCGCCTGGGCGACGTCGTGGTAGACGTCGCCGGTGCCGTCCTCGAGGGTGTAGGCCAGGCCCGCGGCCTGCAGCTCCTCGACGTGGGCGACGATCTGCGGGATCGCCTCGACGGCGCCGACGTAGTCCTCGGGCGGCAGCACGCGCAGCGCGGTCATGTCCTCGCGGAACAGCGCGGTCTCCCGCATGCCCAGCACGATCCAGTCCTCGCCGTCGCGGTTGGCCCGCTCGAAGAGCGGGTCGTCGACGTCGGTCACGTTCTGCACGTAGTGCACGGCGTGCCCGAGGTCGCGCCACACCCGGTTGACCAGGTCGAAGGCCAGGTAGGTGGCCGCGTGGCCCAGGTGCGTGGCGTCGTAGGGGGTGATCCCGCAGACGTACATCCGCGCGGTGGGACCCGGGCTGGTGGCCACGACCTCGCTGCGCGCGGTGTCGTGCAACCGCAGGGCGGGGCCGTTCCCGGGCAGGGAGGGCANATTGGAAGCGGATAGTAAACTCACGCGGCAGTTGCGAACGAGCCAAATTATTCATTTATAACTGAAACTTGAAAGCTGAGAACCAGGTCAAACAGGCGAGGCTATTTTTTTTTTTCAAGCAGAAGACGGCATACGAGATCCTCTCTGGTCTCGTGGGCTCGGGGTGCCGGCCGCTGCGCAGCAGGTCGGCGACCCGCTGCTGGGTGCGGCGGACCTCGGTGCGGGTCAGGTGCTCGTGCAGCTGCTCCCCCAGGTCACCGCGCAGCTGGTCCTGCAGCCGGTCCAGCACCTCGACCGCCTCGTCGGTGAGCGGCTGACCGGCCCACCGCCACAGCAGGGTGCGCAGCTTGGGGTCGGCGGAGAAGCAGATGCCGTGGTCCACGCCGTACACGTGGCCGCCGGCGACCGGGATCATGTGCCCGCCCTTGCGGTCGGCGTTGTTGACCACCGCGTCGAACACCGCCATCCGGCGCAGCTCGGGGATGTCCCGCCGCACGAAGGTGGTCATCTCCACCGTCGGGTCGATGTGCTGCCACAGCTGGACCATGCCGCTGCCGAAGGGCCCGTCGCGCAGCACCGTGGGGGGCACGACCCGCCAGCCGGTGGCCTCGGAGACCAGGTAGGCGCTGATCTCCCGGCCGGCCAGCGTGCCGTCGGGGAAGTCCCACAGCGGGCGCTCGCCGCGCACCGGCTTGTAGACGCACTCCCCGGCCAGGGTGTCGGTGCGGATGGCCCCGATCAGGGTGACGTTGGAGGCGTCGAGCAGCCGGCCCTCGAGGTCCAGCTCGCCGTCGAGCAGCAGCGTGCGCGACTCGGCGTCGTCGGCGGGCGAGCGCCGGTCGCCGTGGTCGAAGGCCAGGCCCTCGACCTCGCGGGTCTCGCCGTCCTCGTCGTCCTCGAACTCGTCGTCCTCGTCGGGCTCGTCCGCGAGGTCGTCGAGCTCGCCGCCCAGGAAGGCGTCCACGAGCTCGTCGCCCGTGCCGCCCTGGCGCTCGGTCAGCGCCGGTACCCGTTCTGCCGCGGGCAGACGTGGCCGGCCGGGTCCAGCGGCATCGAGCACAACGGGCAGGCCGGCCGCCCGGCCGAGACCACCCGGCGGGCGCGGGCCACGAAGCCGCGGGCCGCCGCCGGGGGGATGACCACCCGCAGCGCGTCGGGGCCCTCGTCGGCGTCGGAGAGGATCGCGTCCTCGTCGATCGGCTCCTCGCCCGCGGCCACGGCCTCCACGACGACGGCCCGGGCCCCGCCGTCCCAGGCCAGGCCCATGGCCGCGACGCGGAACTCCTCGTCGACGGGGGCGGTCAACGGGTCGAGGTCGTCGACGTCGGCGTCCGGGGGGACGACGGTGGTGGCCCGGGTGGCGACCTCGTCGAGCAGCTCGCTCATCCGCTCGGCGAGCACCTCGACCTGAGACTTCTCCAGGGCGACGCTGACCACCCGACCGGCCTGGTCGGCGGCCTGCAGGTAGAAGGTGCGGTCGCCGGGCTGCCCGACGGTGCCGGCGACGAAGCGGACGGGGCGTTCGAAGAGGAAGACCTGGCGTGGCACGGCGACGAGGTTACGCGCCGGCCGGGCCGGCGCCCCCGCCGACGACGGCGTCCGAGGAGGCCTTCCGCGAGCGGCGGGCCTTCTTCTTCGGCGGGATCAGCCCGCTGACGTCGCCGCCGGAGTCGTTGACCCGGAGCACGAACGGGCGGGTCTCGGTGTAGCTGACGACCGAGATCGAGGCGGGGTCGGCGACGATCCGCTGGAAGGAGTCCAGGTGCATGCCGTAGGCGTCGGCCAGGATCGCCTTGATCACGTCGCCGTGGGTGCAGGCCAGCCAGACGGCGTCCGGGCCCAGCTTCGCGTTCCACTCCCGGACGGCGGCGACGGCGCGGGCCTGGGTCTGCGCCAGCCCCTCGCCCTCGGGGCCGGGGAAGACCGCGGCGGAGGGGTGCTGCTGCACGACCTTCCACAGCGGCTCCTTGAGCAGGTCCTTGATCGGCTTGCCGGTCCAGTCGCCGTAGCGGCACTCCCCCAGCCGGTCGTCGGTCTGCAGCTCGAGCTCGCGGCCGGCCAGGACGGCGCCGGCGGTCTGCTGGCAGCGCTCCAGCGGGCTGGACACGATCGCGGCCAGCGGGACCGGGGCGAGCCGGGCGCCCACGGCGGCCACCTGCTCCTCGCCCTTCTCGTCCAGCCGGACCCCGGGGGTCCAGCCGGCGAGCAGGCCGGACGCGTTCGCCGTCGTCCGGCCGTGGCGGAGCAGGATCACCGTGGTCATGGTCCGAGGTTAGGGCGTCAGCACGCCCGCGCCGACCAGGGCGAGCAGGGCGAGGCCCAGCACGATCCGGTAGACCACGAACGGGGTGAAGGTGCCGCGCTCCAGGTAGCGCAGCAGCCAGGCGATCACGGCGAAGCCGACGCCGAAGGCGATCACCGTGGCCACGATCGTCGGGCCCCACTCGATGCCGGTGTCCAGCGACTCGTAGGCCTGGAACAGGCCCGAGCCGAGGACGGCGGGGATGGCCAGCAGGAACGAGTAGCGCGCCGCGGCCGCCCGGGAGTAGCCGAGGAACAGGCCCATCGTGATCGTGCCGCCCGACCGCGACACGCCGGGGATCAGCGCCGCCGCCTGGGCCAGCCCGTAGAGCACGCCGTGGCCGACGGTCAGGTCCGACAGCTGGCGCTGCTTGCTGCCGATCCGGTCGGCGAAGAAGAGCACCAGGGAGAACACGACCAGGGCGATGGCGATGATCCGCAGGTCGCGGAACGTCGTCTCGATCTTGTCCTGCAGCAGGAGCCCCAGGACGACGATCGGGATCGACCCGATGATGATCAGCCAGCCCATCCGGGCGTCGGGCTCCGAGCGCAGCGACTTGTCCCGCAGCGAGAGCACCCAGGTCCGGATGATGTTCCAGATGTCGTGCCGGAAGTAGATGAGGACGGCGATCTCGGTGCCGATCTGGGTGATCGCGGTGAACGCCGCACCCGGGTCGTCCCAGCCGAAGAGGGCGCCGACCACCCGGAGGTGCGCGCTGGAGGAGATGGGCAGGAACTCCGTGAGTCCCTGCACCAGCCCGAGGACGACTGCTTCTACCCAACCCACGGGGCGGCAGCCTACGGTCCGGGCCTGGCAGGTCCCGGTAGGTTGACCCCTCGTGGAACAGCGGGCGTTGGGGCGCAGCGGCCTGGTGGTCTCCCGGCTCGCGCTGGGCACGATGACCTGGGGCGGGGACACCGACGAGGACGAGGCTGCGATGCAGCTGACCGCCTTCGTCGACGCCGGCGGCACGCTGGTGGACACCGCGGACGTCTACGTCGACGGGGAGTCCGAGCGGACGCTGGGCCGGCTGCTGTCCGACGTCGTCCCGCGGGAGGACGTGCTGGTCGCGACCAAGGCCGGCGGCCGCACCCGCACCGGGGCCATGGGCCGCGGCGGCTCGCGCGGCCACCTCCTGGCCGCCCTGGACGCCTCGCTCGAGCGCCTCGGCCTGGACCACGTCGACCTCTGGCAGCTGCACGCCTGGGACGACCACACCCCCCTGGACGAGACCCTGGCTGCCCTGGACACCGCGGTGAGCAGCGGCCGCGCCCGCTACGTCGGCGTGAGCAACCTCACCGGCTGGCAGACCGCGCAGGCCGCCACCCACCAGCGCAGCTGGCCCGGGCGCGCCCCGATCGTCAGCAGCCAGATGGAGTACTCGCTGCTGCAGCGCGGCGTCGAGCGCGAGGTCGTGCCGGCCGTGGAGTCCCTGGGCATCGGGCTGCTGCCCTGGTCGCCGCTGGGCCGCGGCCTGCTGACCGGCAAGTACCGGCACACCACCCCCAGCGACAGCCGCGGTGCCTCCCCGCAGTGGTCCGGCTTCGTCGACGACCTGCGCTCCAAGGACGCCGACCGGGTCGTCGAGGCCGTCTGCACCGCCGCCCAGGGCCTGCACACCGTCCCGCTGGCCGTGGCGCTGGCCTGGCTGCGCGACCGGCCCGGCGTCGTCGCCCCGGTCGTCGGCGCGCGCACCGCCGCCCAGCTGCAGGTCAGCCTGGACGCCGAGGAGGTCAGCCTGCCCGCGGCGATCCGGTTCGCCCTGGACGAGGTCTCCGCCCCGCACACCTCGTACCCCGACCGCCGCCCCGGATGACCGACCCCGTCTTCGCCGCCTTCACCGCCGCCGGGCTCTGGCCCGGGCTCGGCAAGCGCGCGGCCGCCGAGCTGCCCGGCGCCGGCATCACCGCCCCCGACCACGTCAGCGCCGACAACCTGGTCAAGCTGCCGCGGGTGGGCCGGCAGCGCGCCGAGCGGCTGTTCTCCTCCTTCCTGTCGGCGGCCCCGGCCTACGAGGTCGTCGAGCTGCTGGTCGGTGCCGGCCTGGCCGCCAAGCTCGCCGCCGGGGTCAGCGAGGTGCTGGGCCCGGACGCCGGACGGCGCCTGCGGGACGACCCGTGGCGGTTGCTGCTGCTCAACCAGGTGTCCCTCGCCGACGCCGACCGGCTCGCGATCGCCGTCCTCAAGGGGGCCGACCGGCAGGACAGCCGGCGCGGCCGGGCCCTGGTCGCGCTCACCCTGCGCACCGCCACCCGCGACGGGCACACCGTGCTGCCGGTGGACCAGGTGCTCACCGCGCTGCGCGCCGAGGGCGTGGACGACGTCGCCGCCGCGGTGCTGGCCGCCGTGGAGAGCGGGGACGTGCTGGAGCACGAGCCCCCGTTCGACGAGGAGTCCGACGAGGAGCCGGACCCGTCGCTGCGGACGCTGAGCCTGGCCCGCTACGGCATGGCCGAGGACGCCGTGGCCGAGAACATCGCCCGGCTGGCGGCCACCGCCGAGCCGATCGCCCCGGCGTCCGCGGTGAAGGCGGTGGCGCAGGGGCTGGACCCGGCGCAGAAGGACGCGGTGACCCAGGTCCTCGCCGCCGGGGTCTCGCTGCTGACCGGTGGACCCGGTACCGGCAAGAGCCGCACCGTCGCCAGCGTCGTCAAGCTGCTGGAGTCGAAGGGCGTCGAGCTCGCGCTGGCCGCACCGACCGGCCGGGCGGCCAAGCGGCTGGAGGAGCTCACCGACCACCCGGCGACCACCGTGCACCGGCTGCTGGGCGCGCAGGGCATGACGGGCGGGTTCGCCCGCAACGAGGAGTGGCCGCTGGACGCCGACGTGGTCGTCGTCGACGAGGCCTCGATGCTGGACGTCGAGCTGACCGCCGCCCTGCTCGAGGCGTGCGGCGACGGCACGCACCTGCTGCTGGTCGGCGACCCGGCGCAGCTGCCCTCGATCGGTCCGGGCCACGTGCTGGGCGACCTGATCGACTCCGGCGTCGTGCCGGTGACCGAGCTGACGATCCTGCACCGGCAGGCCGCCGGTGGCGCCATCGCGAAACTGGCGACCGGCGTGCGCGGCGGCGAGCTGGTGCAGGTGGACTCCCCCGACCGCGAGGTGGTCATCGTGCCGGCGCAGGGCAGCGCCGAGGCCGCCCGCCGGGTGGTCCAGCTGGTCACCGACTCCATCCCGCGGGCGCTGTCGATCGACCCGTCCACCGTGCAGGTGGTGACGCCGGTGCACCGCGGACCGGCCGGCACGATCGAGCTGAACAAGGCGCTGAAGGCCCGGCTCAACCCCGGCGACGGCACCGTCTGGGGCTTCGACGTCGGCGACCGGGTGGTCGCCACCGCCAACCACCTGGACCTGGACCCGGTCGGCTTCGCCAACGGCGAGGTCGGCGTGGTCACCGGCACCGGCGACGGCACGCTGTCGGTCGACTTCAGCTCCGGGCCGTGCACCGTGCCCACCTCGGCGCTGGGCGACCTCAAGCACGGCTGGGCGATCACCGTGCACCGCGCGCAGGGCTCGGAGTGGCCCGGCGTGGTCGTCGTCCTGCCGCCGGAGGCCGGCGGGATGCTGTCCCGGCCGCTGGTCTACACCGCGCTGACCCGGGCTCAGCGCCACCTGTCGATCGTGCACGCGTCCGGTGCCGCGCTGGCGAGGGCGGTCCGCGAGGTCGACGTGAAGCCCCGGCGGACGAGGCTGGCCGCGCTCCTCCGCGACCACCTGGGCTGACCCGCCCGGCCGAGGCAAGGGATCCCTTCCGCACCTGCCGGGCGCCCTGCATTCGGCAGGGGCTCCCTTGCCTGGGCGGCCCGGGGTGGAAAAGCGGGTGCGCGCGGGCGACGGGGTGGGCAGACTGCCCCCGTGCGCTGACGACCTCGCCCCCGCCCTCTCCCCCGGCGTCCCCCCGCGAGGTCCTCCCGTGCCCATCACGCTGAACTCCCTGTCCTTCGCCTGGCCCGACGGCACGCCCGTGCTCGACGGCGTCACCGCCACGATCGGGCCCGGCCGCACCGGCCTG
This sequence comes from Klenkia terrae, assembly GCF_900491935.1. GTDB lineage: Bacteria > Actinomycetota > Actinomycetes > Mycobacteriales > Geodermatophilaceae > Klenkia > Klenkia terrae. The sequence goes on along the minus strand of NZ_UEXK01000004.1, from coordinate 4,455,722 downwards.
GTCGCGCCCAACGGCGGCGGCAAGACCACCCTGCTGCGGCTGGTCACCGGTGAGCTGTCGCCCACCGCCGGGTCGGTGACCGTCGACGGCGTGGTCGGGTACCTGCCGCAGGCGCTGCCGACCACCGCCGCGGGCACGGTCGCCGACGTCCTCGGGGTCGCCCCGGTGCTGGCGGCGATCCGCGCCGTGGAGTCCGGCGACGTCGACCCCGCCCGCCTCGACACCGTCGGCACCGACTGGGACGTCGAGGAGCGCGCCTCCGCCCAGCTCGACCGGCTGGGCCTGGGCGGCATCGGCCTGGACCGGGAGCTGGCCACCCTCAGCGGCGGCCAGGTGGTGGTGCTCGGGCTGGCCGGGCAGCTGCTCCGCCGTCCCGACGTCCTGCTGCTCGACGAGCCGACCAACAACCTCGACGCCCGCGAGCGGGCCCGGCTGCACGACGTCGTGGCCGGCGCCGGCGGCACGGTGCTGGTGGTCAGCCACGACCGCGACCTGCTCGACCGCATGGACCAGATCGCCGAGCTCGACCGGGGCCGGCTGCGGTTGGTCGCCGGTGGGTACACGGAGTGGACGTCGGTGGTGGCCACCGAGCAGGCCGCCGCCGAGCGCGACGTCCGGGGCGCCGAGCAGGCGCTGCGGCGGGAGAAGCGGGAGAAGCAGGAGGCCCGGGAGCGGGCCGAGCGCCGGGCCGGCTCCGCCGCCCGGAAGGCGCCGGACGCCGGGATCCCGAAGATCCTGCTCGGCGCCCGCAAGCGCCGGGCCGAGGAGTCCGCTGGTCGCGCCGACGGCACGCACGGCTCCCGGGTGGACGACGCCCGGGCCCGCCTGGACCGTGCGGAGGCCGCCCTGCGGACCGACGACGAGATCGCCCTGGAGCTGCCCGACACCCGGGTGCCGGCCGGGCGCACCGTGCTGGAGGCGCGCGGCGTCGGCGTCCGCGACCCGTTCCCGGCCGGGGTGGACCTGGTGCTGCGCGGGCCGGAACGGGTGGCCCTGACCGGCGCCAACGGCTCGGGCAAGACCACCCTGCTGCAGGTGCTGACCGGCGCGCTGGTCCCCGACCGGGGCACGGTCACCCGGGCCGAGGGAAGGGTCGCCCACCTGTCGCAGCGGCTGGACCTGCTCGACCCCGGGACGACGGTCGCCGACGCCCTGGCCGCCGCGGCACCGGACCGGCCGGCGTCGGAGCGGCTGACCCTGCTGGCCCGGTTCCTCTTCCGCGGGTCGCGGGCGCACCTGCCGGTCGGGGCGCTGTCCGGCGGCGAGCGGCTGCGCGCCGTGCTGGCCTGCGTGCTGTTCGCCGACCCGGCACCGCAGCTGCTGGTGCTCGACGAGCCGACCAACAACCTGGACCTGGCCAGCGTGCGGCACCTGGTGCAGGCGCTGGCGGCCTACCGGGGCGCCCTGCTGGTCGTCAGCCACGACGAGCGGTTCCTCGCCGACCTCGGGCTGGACCGCCGGCTGGTGCTGACCGGCGGCGCGCTCAGTCCTGCGCCCGGCAGCAGCGCCGGGCCGCGCACATGAGCCGGTGCACCGCGGGACCGAGATCGGCCTCGGAGGTCACCGGGACGTCGAAGGGGACCCGGACGTCGCGGTGGCCGCGGGCGGACTCGATGCGGAGCCGGAAGCCCGAGCGGTCCAGGCCCAGCGGCCGCACGACGTCGGTGTCGGTCACCCAGACGCCCGGGATGCGCGAGCGGAGCAGGGCCAGCTCCTCGGGGTGGTCGGCGTCCAGGTGCTGCAGGGCCGCGGTCTCCACGCCCACCAGCGGGTCGGGCTCGGCGTCGGCGTAGTCCTCCGGGGTGAGCTCGACGGTCGTGCCGCCCTCGCCCAGCACCACCTCGGCCAGGTCCAGGCGCAGCAGCACGGCGGTTGAGCCGACGTCGAGCAGGGCCCCCGCGGGCTGGACGTCGGCGAAGGCCAGGGCGACCTCGCGCTGATCCTCCGGGCGCACCGGTGTCAGCCACCCGGACAGCCACAGCTGGGCCCGGACCTGGTCCCGCAGCGGGACCGGCGCGTGGTCGGTGACCATCAGCAGCGCCGGCAGGTCGCCCTCGGGGGCGGTGCGGACGGCGGCGGCGAGCTCGCCGTCCTCGGCCACGACGAGGAACACCTGGCCGGCCCGGGTGGTGGCGTGGGCGAGCACGCGGGACCCGGACACGCCCGCGGCGCACACGGCGGCCGAGGGGCGGCAGGCCACGCTGCGGGCGCGCTCGGCGGCGGTGGGTCGGACGGCGGGCGGGGTGGTCGACGTCATCGCGGGGTCCTCGTCTTCGGTGTGAGTAAGGTGAGGCTAACCGAACGAGGAGGCCCCGTGAACACCCCCCGACCGAAGGTGCGCCTGTCCCGCGCACTGGGCATGCCGCTGACGCCCAAGTGCGTGAAGTACTTCGAGCGCCGCCCCTACCCGCCCGGCGAGCACGGCCGCAAGCGGAAGAACACCAGCGACTACAAGACCCGGTTGCTGGAGAAGCAGCGGCTGCGCGCGCAGTACGACGTGAGCGAGACCCAGCTGCGGCTGGCCTTCGACCGGGCCCGCAAGCAGGGCCGCAACACCGGCGCGAAGACCGGCGAGGCGCTGCTGCTGGACCTGGAGTCGCGGCTGGACGCCACGGTGCTGCGCGCCGGCTTCGCCCGGACCATCTACCAGGCCCGGCAGAACGTCACCCACCACCACGTGACGGTCAACGGCCGCCGGGTGGACCGGCCCAGCTACCGGGTCGAGCCCGGTGACGTGGTCGCCATCGCCGAGCGCAGCAAGCCCAAGCAGCCCTTCCAGGTGGCCGCGTCCGGCGCGCACGCCGAGGCGCCGAAGTACCTCGACGTCCGGCTGGCCGAGCTGACCTGCTTCGTCGCCCGCCGTCCGCAGCGCAGCGAGATCCCGGTGCAGTGCGAGGAGCAGCTGGTCGTGGAGCACTACTCCCGCTGACCCCGGCCGGCTCGGCACGGTTCCTGTGCATCCCAGCTGCGGAATGCGCATCGACCGTGCCGAGCGTCAGTCGGTGTTCCGGCGGATCGCCAGCCGAGGGCCGTTCCCCACCCCGACGAGCCCGGCGACCAGGAGGACGGTCCACGGCACGTCGTCCCACCGTCCCTGCACGGTCGCCCACACAGCGCCGGCGACCGCCACGACCAGGTAGGCGACCGCGCCCACCACCACGACCGTGGCCCACCGGCCGGACGGCGGGCGCGGAAGGCTCGCCCGGGCCAGGTCCACGACGGCCGCGCGCTCGCGCGGGTCGTCGACCCGCTTCCCCCACAGGACGGCGTCCTCGACCCGGGCGATCGCCGCGGGTCCTAGACCGTGGCGGCGCACGACCTCCCCGAGCACGTCGCGGTCGCGCCCCGGCCGCAGCCGGGCCCAGAACCGCCGGCGGCTCCACCAGACAGCACCCAGCGGCAGCCCCACGAGGAGCACCACCACCACGACGATCGGCCAGGTCACAGCGGCATGATCACCTGCTCGCCGGTCCGCCGCACGGCGTCCACCCGACGGCCACGGGGCCGTCGCAGGAGAGCCGGATCGTGCCGGGCGTGCGCATCGTCCTCGTGGCCAACCTGCACCACCCCACCTCCGGCGGACTGCGGACGGCGGTGGACCGGCTCGCCCTGGGCTATGCGCACCGGGGGCACGCGGTGGCCGTCGTCGTCCCGGGGGCGCGGACCGACGGCGCCCCGGCCGACGTCGCGGCGGGCACCGTCACCCGGCTGACCCTGGCCGCACCGCGGGTGCCCGGCACCGGCGGCTACCGGGTGATGGACCCGTGGCGCGTGCGCCGACTGCTGGAGCAGCTGCACCCCGACCGGATCGAGGTCTCGGACCGGACGACGCTGCGGGGCCTGGGCCGGTGGGCCGCCGAGCGCGACGTCCCCGCGCTGGTCCTCGCCCACGAGCGGTTGGACCGGCTGCTCACCCAGTGGCTGCTCCCCCCGGGTGCCGCGCGCCGGGTGGCCGACGCGGCGAACCGCCGGACGGTGGCCGGGCACGACCTGGTGGTCTGCAGCACCGACTTCGCCGCCGAGGAGTTCGCCCGACTCGGCATGCCGGTGGCCCAGGTGCCGCTGGGCGTCGACCTGCGCACCTTCGCCCCGGACCGGTTCGACGTCCGGCTGCGCGCGGAGCTGCTGGACCGCTCCGACGTCCTGCTGGTCCACTGCGGCCGGCTGTCGGCGGAGAAGCACCCGCAGCGGTCGCTGGACACGCTGGCCGAGCTCCGGCGGCGCGGGGTCCGGGCCACGCTCGTGGTGGTGGGCGACGGTCCGCTCGCCGCGCGCCTGCAGACCGGGTCCGTCGGTCTGCCCGTGCGCTGGCTCGGCCATGTCGCCGACCGCGGGCGTCTCGCCGCCCTGCTGGCCAGCGCGGACGTCGCGCTGGCGCCCGGCCCGCACGAGACCTTCGGGCTGGCGGGCCTGGAGTCCCTCGCCTGCGGCACCCCGGTGGTGGCCTCGGCCAGCTCCGCCCTGCGCGAGCTGGTGGCCGGCGGTCGGCACGGGGCCGCGGTGGCCGACGACGCCGGGTCCTTCGCCGACGGCGTGCAGCAGGTGCTGGCCCTCCCGGTCGACGAGCGCCGGCGGGCGGCGCGGGCCCGGGCCGCCGACTTCCCGTGGTCGGCCGCCGTCGACCGCATGCTCGAGCTGCTCCCGGCCGCGTGACCCCCGGTCAGCGCCGGCACCCCGGAACCCGCAGGGTGGAGCGATGCACCGCACCGCCGCCCTCCTGCTCCCCCTCGCCCTCGTGCTCGGCGCCTGCTCGTCCGGGTCGGACGACGCCCCCGCCGCGGAGCCGGTGAAGGCCGCCGAGCCGGCCGACTCCCCCGAGCTCACCGCCGACCCGGCCGGGACGGTGGTCGACCTGGACCCCGATGCCGAGGGCATGGTGTTCGACCCGGTCACCGGGCTGCTCGCCGTCGCCGTCCGGGACCCGAACCGGCTGGTGCTCACCGACGCCCAGGGCGTGACCCAGGCCGAGATCCCGCTGCCCGGCCACGCCCGGCACCTGCAGCTGGCCGCACCGGGCGGTCCGGTGCTCGTGCCGGCCGAGGACTCCAACATGCTCGTCGAGGTCGCGCTACCCGGCGGCGAGGTCACCGAGACGATGGTCGGGGACTACCCGCACGACGCCGCCCGGGTGGCCAGCGGCCAGATCCTGGTGGGCGACGAGATGGGCGGCACCCTCTCGGTGGTCACCGACGGCGAGGTCACCCAGACCTTCGACTCCCAGACCCAACCCGGCGGTGTGGCCACCGTGGGCGACGTCGCCGGGGTCGTGGACGTCGGCGCCTTCAGCATCACCACCTACGACGTCGCGGCCGGCGAGCTGCAGACCGTGCTGGACGCGGGGGACGGGCCCACCCACATCGTCACGGACGGCCAGGGCCGGTTCCTGGTCGCCGACACCCGCGGCGACGCGATGCTGGTCTACGGCTCGGACCCACTCGAGCTCGACTCGACCTACCCCCTCGAGGGCACGCCGTACGGCCTCGCCTACGACAGCACCGACCAGGTCGTCTGGGTGACCCTGACGGCCACCAACGAGGTGGTCGGGCTGTCCACCGCCGGCGACGAGCTCACCGAGGTGGCCCGGTTCCCGACCGTCCGCCAGCCCAACACCGTCGCGGTCGACCCGACGACCGGGCGGGTCTTCGTCGGCAGCCGGGAGACCGGGCAGCTGCAGCTGATCGACGCGCGGGGCTGATCAGCGGGGCGCGTCGTCCTCGTCCAGCGGGACGGCGCGCCGCTGGTCCACGGCGTCCGCGGGGTCCGCGTCGGCCGGGACCGGGGTGCCCGGGCCCACCTCCTCGGTGATCGCCTGCTGCTGCTCGAGGCGGTCGGCGTCGTCCACGGGGTCGGTCATCGCGGTCCTCCAGCGGTCCGGGTCGGGTGGGTCCCGGGAGGGCTGCCCGGCCCGGCCGGCCGTGACACGTCCGACGTCCGGGTGACCGGGAGGCGAACGGCTGGCACCATCGGGGGCGTGTCGATCACCGGAGAGTGGGAGTACGCCCCGCTGCGCATCCCGTCCGGCACCGGCCGGTCCGCCGCGGCGCAGATGATGAGCCTGCAGTCCGACGTGGGCGGCTGGGAGCTCGCGAAGCTGCAGATGTTCGCCGACGGCACCCGCCGGGTGGTCATGCGCCGCCGCGCCCGCCTGAGCTACCTGCCGCGCCCCGCCGTGTAGCCCCGGCAAAGGAACCGCTGCACCCCCTCATCGGCCGACGAGGGGGTGCAGAGGTTCCTCTGCCCGACGGGGCCTACGGCGTGAGGACGACCTTGCCGACCGTGCCGCGGTCGCCGAGGGAGGCCAGCGCCGTCGGCGCCTGGTCCATCGGCAGGGTCTGGCCGATCAGCGGGTCGATCTTGCCCTCGGCGAACAGGTCGCACAGCGCCTGGTGCACGTCGGCGATCCGGCCCGGGTCCTTGCTGCGGTACAGCCCCCAGTGCAGGCCGAGCACCGAGTAGTTCTTCACCAGCAGGTGGTTGGCCTTCGCGGCCGGGATCCGGCCGGAGGTGAACCCGACGACGACGATCCGGCCCTCGAACGCGATGCACTTGGTCGACCCGTCGAAGACGTCGCCGCCCACCGGGTCGTAGACCACGTCGGCGCCGTGGCCGCCGGTGATCTCCTTGACCCGGGCGACGAAGTCCTCGCTCAGGTAGTCGATGACGTGGTCGGCGCCCAGCTCGGTGCAGACTGCGGTCTTCTTCGGCCCGCCGGCCGTGGCGATGACCTGTGCGCCGGCGGCCTTGCCCAGCTGGATGGCCGCCGTCCCGACGCCGCCGGCGCCGGCGTGCACGAGCAGCCACTCCCCCGGCTGCAGGGCGGCCCGGCGGTGCAGGCCGACGTAGCCGGTCTGGTAGGTGATGTAGAGCGCGGCGGCCTGCGCGTCGCCCATGCCGTCGGGCACCGGCCAGGCGGCGTCGGCGTCCATCAGCGCGTACTCGGCCAGCGCACCCGGCCCGCCGGACGGCGAACCGAGCACTCGGCTGCCGTCGGGCAGCTGGCCGCACAGCTCCAGGCCCGGGGTGAACGGCAGCGGGGGCTTCTCCTGGTAGGTGCCCTGCGCCATCAGTATGTCCGGGAAGTTCAGCGCCGCGGCCAGCACCTTGACCTTGACCTGGCCGGGGCCGGGCTCCGGCTCAGGCACCTCGTCGAGGGTCATCACGTCTGCGGGGTCGCCGAGGGAGTGGACACGCCATGCACGCATGACCGCGACCTTGCCAGACGCGGTCACAGCGGGCCCATCAGCTGGGTGGGGATCCGGGCGGACTCCCCCGCCGTGGTCTTCGCCGCGGGCACGCCCTTGAACCGGTAGGGCACCGCACCGACGCCGGGCTGGACGACGTAGGCCGCGCCGGGGTCGGCCGACGTCCAGGCCTGGGCCATGGCCGCGGCCACCTCGTCGGCGGTGAGCACCGGGAAGTCGGCGGCCGCGAAGTGCTCGCGCAGCGGGTCGATGATCGCGGTGTCGGCGAACCCGGGGCAGATCGCGGAGATGGTGATGCCCTCGGCGTGCAGCACCGGGGCGATCGACCGGACGAAGGCCACCGCGCCGGCCTTGGCCACCGAGTAGGCCTGGTCGGTCGGCATCGGGGACAGCCCGGCCAGCGACGCGGTGACCACGACCGAGCCGCCGCCGGCCCGGCGCAGCGCCGGCCGGGCGGCGTCGGTGCCGTAGACGACGCCGTGCAGGTCGATCGCGACGACCCGGAGGTACTCCTCGACGTCCAGGGCGTCGGTCGTGCCCGAGCCGGCGATGCCGGCGTTGAGGAACGCGGCGTCCAGCCGGCCGTGCTCGGCCTCGACCGCGGCGACGACGGCCTGGTTGGCCGCGTGGTCGGTCACGTCCAGGACGGCGAAGCCGACCCCCAGCTCCTCGGCCACGGCCCGGTTGCGCGGGGAGTCCAGGTCGGCCAGGACCACCCGGACGTCGGCGTCGCGCAGCCGGGCGGCCAGAGCGCGGCCGAAGCCACCGCTCCCGCCGGTGACCAGTGCGACGGATCCGGGCCGGGGGGTGTGCTCGCTCATGCCGGCATCGAAGCACGGGAGCGACCTGGGTCACCCGCAGGGGTGGGACCGGTGGAGCCGGCCGCCGGACCGGCCGATGGGTCCTCGTGACCACTCCCTCCCGCCCGGACGCCACCGGCCTGCTCCGCACCGCCGCGTTCGCGCTGCTGTTCGCCGGGGCCGCGGTGGTCGGCCGCCTCACGGTGGTCGAGGGCACCGGGGTCAACCTGGTCTGGCCGGCCGCCGGCGTCGGTGCGCTGTGGCTGCTGCTCCAGCGCGGCCGCGCCACCTTCGTCCTGGACTGCGCCCTCCTGGTCGCGGTGGTGCTGGCCACCGACCTGCTCACCGGGGAGGACCTGCTCGTCTCCGGCGGGCTGGCCGCGGTCAACCTGGGCCAGGCCGGCCTCGTCGTCCTGCTCTACCGCCGACTCGCCGGCTCCACGGGCGCCGCGGGTCCGCTGCTGCTGGACATGCGTGACCTGGGCGGCCTCCTGCTGGCCACCGGCATCGCGACGACGGCCGGCGCCGCGGTGGGCACCGTCGTCCTGGCCGTGGCCGACGGCAGCTGGTCGGTGCTCGGCCTGGTCGTCTGGCAGGCCCGCAACGGCGCCGCTGTCCTCGTCGTCGTCGCCCTCGGGCTGCGGGTCCGGCAGCTGCTGCTGACCCGGCGCGGCCCCGTCGTCGACGGGATGCTGCCTTTCCGCGCACCGGGCGGGTGGCGTGCGGTCGAGCTCGTGCTCGCCGTCGCCGCCTCCGTGCTCGGCAACGTGGCGGTCTTCCACTGGATGCCCGAGTACCCGATCGCGTTCCCGCTCTTCGCGCTCACCGCCTGGGTGGCGCTGCGGTTCGACACCGGGCTGACGGTGCTGCGCACCGCGGCGGTCAGCGTGGTGGCGGTGGTCTACACGCTGCAGGGCGAGGGCCCCTTCGCCGCGGTGGACGACGTCCTGGTCCGGGCCGGCATCGTGCAGGCCTACGTCGCCCTCGGGGCCGCGCTGGGCCTGGCCCTGGCGCTCAACCGGGACGAGCGGCTGGTCCTGGTGGTCCGCCTGCGGGACGCGGTCGACTACTCCGAGGAGCGGCACCGCCAGGTCGAGGTCATGGCCCGCGCGTCGCGGACCGTGCTGCTGGCCGAGGACCCGCGCGCCGCGATCTGCGCCGCCGTGCGGGAGGCCGTCGGCGCGGACGGCGCCTACCTGCTCGAGCCCGACGGCGAGGGCCACCTGGTGTCCACCGCCGTCGACGGCCTCGACCTGCCGCCGCTCCGCTTCAGCACCGACCCGTCCGCCTCGCTGACCGCCCGGGTCTTCGAGGAGGGCACCCCCTACTTCGCCAGCCACGTCGCCGACGAGGAGGGCGTCAGCAGCGACCTCGTCGAGCACCTCGGGGTGGCGTCGGCGGCATGGCAGCCCGCGGTCCTGGGCGAGGACAAGGTCGTGGCCCTCATCGGGATCCTGTGGCGGCAGCCGGTCGACGTCTTCTGCGCCACCACCCGCGGCGTGCTGCAGGTGCTGGGCAACGAGGCCGCGCGAGCCATCGAGCGCGGCAACCACCTCGCCGAGCTGGCCCGTGCCGCCGACCGCGACCAGCTCACCGGGCTGGCCAACCGCCGGCGCTGGGACGAGATGTCGACGATCGAGGTCGCCCGGGCCCAGCGCAGCCGCCTGCCGCTGACCCTGCTGCTGCTGGACCTGGACCACTTCAAGGCCTACAACGACACCTTCGGCCACGCCGCCGGCGACGTCCTCCTGCACGACTTCGCCGCCGCGGCCACCGAGTGCCTGCGCGACGGCGACCTGATCGCCCGCTGGGGCGGCGAGGAGTTCGTCGTCGCCCTGCCCGACTGCACCGACGAGGAGGCCCGCCCGGTGGCCGAGCGGATCATCGCGGCGGTGCCGTTCGGGCAGAGCGCCACGGTCGGCATCGCGCAGTGGTGCCGCGGGGAGACCGCGCAGGACACGCTGGCCCGCGCCGACGCGGCGCTCTACGCCGGCAAGGACGCCGGCCGGGCCCGCGCCGTGCTGGCGGCTCAGCCCGCGGTCGTCGTGGGCTGAGACCCCCCGGCCCGGACGGCGGCGACGAACGCCGCGGTGGTGGCCTCGTCGTCCACCACGGTGAACCGCAGCGTGTTGCCGTCCACCCAGGCCGACAGCTCGCGCCGGGCGCCGGTGATCCGCCGGACCTGCCGGACGTCGACCCCGGTGACCTTGGCCAGCGGGACGCTGGCCAGGGTGGGCTGGCCGAAGAGCTGGGCGTGGGCCAGCCACAGCCGCTTGCCGCCCACCGCCAGGGCTTGCGCTGAGCCCCGGGCGGGCACCCGGCCCTGGGTGACCCGCAGGACCGTCACGGGCACGAACCCATCGGTGGTCAGCTGGCCCACGAGGAAGGCGGCGAGCGGGTCCACTAGCTGGCCTTCAAGAACCTGTCCAGCACGCGGATGCCGAACTGCAGGCTCTCCACCGGGACGCGCTCGTCGATGCCGTGGAAGAGGCCGGCGAAGTCCAGGTCGGCGGGCAGCCGCAGCGGGGAGAACCCGAAGCAGCGCATGCCGAGGGTCTCGAAGCTCTTGGCGTCGGTGCCGCCGCTCACGGTGAACGGGACCGGGCGGGCGCCGTCGTCCTCGGCCTTGAGGGCGGCGACCATCTGCTCGACCAGCGGGCCGTCGAACGTCGTCTCCACGGCCTGGTCGTGGTGGATGTAGTCGCGGGTGACGCCCTCGCCGAGCAGCTCGTCGATCTGGGCCTCGAAGGCCTCCTCCTGGCCGTAGAGGAAGCGGCCGTCGATGGTGGCGCTGGCGGTGCCGGGGATGACGTTGGCCTTGTAGCCGGCGTCGAGCATCGTGGGGTTGACCGTGTTGCGCAGGGCGGCGCCGATCATGCGGCTGATGGAGCCCAGGCGGCTCAGTGCCTCGTCGGGCGAGTCCGGGTCGATCTCGATGCCGTAGGCGTCGGAGACCTCCTCGATGAACTGCTTCATCGGCGGGGTGAGCACGGTGGGCAGCCGGGTGGAGCCGATCCGGGCGACGGCGGCGGACAGCCGGGTGACGGCGTTGTCGTCGTGGACGAACGAGCCGTGCCCGGGGCGGCCGGCGGCGGTGAGCCTCATCCAGGCCAGGCCCTTCTCGGCGGTCTGGATCAGGTAGAGCCGCAGGTCGTCGCGGACGGTGAGGCTGAAGCCGCCGACCTCGCTGATCGCCTCGGAGACGTTCTCGAACAGGTCGGCGTGGTGGTCGACGAGGTAGTGGGCGCCGTACTTCCCGCCGGCCTCCTCGTCGGCGACGAAGGCCAGCACGATGTCGCGCGGGGGGACGACGCCGGTGCGGGCCCAGTCGCGGACCAGCGCGAGGGTCATGCAGTCCATGTCCTTCATGTCGACCGCGCCGCGGCCCCAGACGTAGCCGTCGCGCTGCTCGCCGGAGAACGGGTCGACGGTCCACTCGCTCGCGTCGGCGGGGACGACGTCGAGGTGGCCGTGCACCAGAAGCCCGGGGCGCTCGCGGTCCTGGCCCGGGATGCGGGCGACGAGGCTGGCGCGGCCCTTCTCGGACTCGTGGATGACCGAGTCGATGCCGACCTCGTCGAGCTTGCCGGCGACCCACTCGGCAGCCTGGCGCTCGCCCTTGCTCGTCGTGGTGTCGCCGGTGTTGGTGGAGTCGATCCGGATGAGCTCGCTCAGCAGGTCCGCGACCTCGGCCTGGGCGCGGGCGAGCGGTTCGGGTGCAGTCGTCTCGGCCATGCGCCCGATCGTGCCACCGCCCCCGCTCCCCCACCCGGCGGCGTCCGGTCACCCTGCAGGCATCCGGTCGGCGTGCACGGTGACCGGATCCCTGGGCGGTGACCGGCTGCGCGGCTCGCCGGTGCCGAGGGGGCGTGCGGACGGCGGTCCGGGCTCCCGTATGCTTCACCACGGCCGCGCCGCAGAGCGCTGGTCCACCTGTCCGGGTGGCGGAATGGCAGACGCGCTAGCTTGAGGTGCTAGTGCCCTTTATCGGGCGTGGGGGTTCAAGTCCCCCCTCGGACACAGCTTCACCCCGGTGTTCCTGCAGTTCAGGAGCCCGGGGTGTCTGCGTTTTCGGACCGCAGACCGGCGGTGATCCCAATTTGATCCCAATCACTCCGCGGGTCGTCCCTCAGACGCTTCGTCGAGCAAAGTCGCGAACCGAGTGGCTGCCTGCTTGCCCATCCCGGGGTGCACGTGTTGATAGACGGTCAAGGTGATAGTCGCGCTCGCGTGCCCCAACCGTTCGGAGACGACCTTCACCGGTTCACCGTCCGCCAGGAGAAGCGTGGCGTGTGTGTGCCTCAGGTCGTGCAGCCTGATCGTCGGGACCCTGTCGTCGCCCAGGGCGCGCTGCGCCCGCTTGAGGTGACCGAGGAAACGCCGAGAGAACCGCTCAGGGTGACGGTGGTTGCCTTCGAGGTCACCGAGCACGACAGCAGTGCCGCGGATCAGTTCCGGGGAGAGAGCGCCTCGTACCGCCCGATGTCTACGCAGGCGTTCCACGGTGCCGGCGTCGAGGTCGACGACCCGAGCTTGGCCAGTCTTGGTCGGACCTTCCACCAGCTCCTCGCCCTCCCCTTTGTGCTTCACCAAGCCCACGCTGCGCCGCACGGCGATGCGGGCGGCCTCTAGATCGACGTCACGCCAGCGCAGAGCCAGAGCCTCACCCCGCCGCATGCCGGTGAAAGCGAGCAGGTGCCATGCGACGGCCATGTCCGAGTCGTACTTCTCCGCCCAGCCGAGGAACCGTGCGAGCTCTGCAGCCGTCCATGCCTGCATCTCGGGGGGCCGTGCCTGCGACGCCGTCGGGGGTGTTGAGCGGTCGGTCGGGTTGACGGCGAGGTGTCCATGCTTCACCGCATCCGCCAATGCGGATCTCAGGATGGTGAAGACGTATCGCACCGTCCGCGCTGACAACCCGCCGGCTCCGTCTGCTCGCCCAGACCTCTCAAGCTTGCGCATCCACCCATCGATCGCAAGGCCCGTCAGACGGTCAAGCGGGGTCTTGCCGATGTGGCGATCGATGTGCAGGCGAACATTTTTCTGGTAGCTGGACAGGGTGGAAGGGGCCAGCCGTTGTCCGTCCAGCCACTCAGCCAGGTAGGCACTGAGCGACTGCTTCGAAACATCGACCCACTGGCCGGTCTCGAGGTTCCGGAGTTCGGCCCGCAGCGCTGAGGCGGCCTCACGCCGGTTGACGAATCCACGCTTCAGGACCGCAGAGCGCGTCCCATCGGGCCGCAGGGCCATGTACTTGATGTAGTACCGAGGACCAGCTTTGGTGCGGTACTCGCTGATACCTCCCTCCCCGTATTGACGCTTCTTGCTCATCCCCAACGTCACTCCGATCTCCCCCGTTGCGGCAAGGCCCGCGCCAGAGACTTAGGCAATCAGCGACCTTGAGCCCTTGGCGGGCATCGGGATCAGCCTGTGGACGGGCCATGGCCATCGCCGCTTATCCACAGGGGGCAGGTGCTGAGAGCAAGCCGCGTCTGACGGGCGACATCAGCCATCCGTCCGACCGGTTTCTTCGGCTGGCGCCGTCGCAAGGGTGATACCGCGAACTGACATGAGTCGCGTGCGCTGGCACCTGGTGGGAGTGCTGATCGCGATTGTCATCGGGCTAAGGCATGGTGACCGTCGCCCAATCCACCCGGTCGGACGAGGAAAGGATGACTCGTGGACCTCAACGAGTTGCGGAGCAGCACCAGTGCAGTGGTGACGATCGCCGACGCCGCCCGTGTGCTCGGGGTCGATGTCCGAACTGTCTCCCGCGCTATGCAGAACGGGGACCTGCCCGCTCTGCGCGTAGGCCGACGGTTCCTCCTGCCCCGGCTGCCACTCTTGGCCAGGCTTGGCGTCGAGGCTGCAGACACGGCTTCCGGCGCCCCCGCCGCCGACCCGCGATAGGTCACTGCAGCCACCGATGGTGCTTGGTGCTCGGGCCGGTTCTGGGTAGCTGCGAACGGCCGCGAAGATCTGGCCGCGGGCGCCGACCGGGGCTCGGGTGCGGTCCAGACCTCGGTGACGGGTGGGCTGCCGGCGACGTTGAAGCGGGACGACACCGCCCGGACCTTGTCAACACCCGTACCTGCGTAAATACCGGCAGTCGCCACGGGAGGCGCCTACCGGTACACGTCGATTACACGGTCCCGAGCGCCACCAGCGCGAACTAAGCACGCAGCAGGTCGGGGAGGTCACCAGCGGCGACCGGGAGGCAAGCGACCGGCATAAGGAGGCCCGGGTCTCCGAGGTCGTCGCCGAGATCGTCGGCGGCTGACTGGTTGACACGGGCCAGGTGGGATCAGCCGATCTCGCCTGGCCTGTCGTCGGCGGTCGGCGGGAGGAACACCAGCCGGGCGAGCGGGGTGACGATCTCCGACTGGTCGGAGAAGCGGACCCGGAAGCCGTACCTGACCTCGCCGTCTGCGGGGAGCAACGTCCGGGTCAGGGTCTGGAGTTCATCGAACCCGACCAGGTAGGTCGCTGAGTTGTGCGCCAGGGTCGCGGGCAGGGAAGGGCCGGTCGATGCGACCGACTGCGACGTCATGACCGACTCTCGACCGGCTGCGTCGCTGCGTAGGACGACGTCAATGTGGTTCACGTCAACCGGCCGTTCGCCCACGTTATGCAGTACGACAGCCAGGCCGCCCCAGTAGACGGGCGCCCCGGCAGGAGTCCACTGGTGGTACTTAATCGGTGAGATCTCACCGTCGCCGATCTTAGGGCTGACGTTCTTCTCGATCGGGTCCCAGTGCCCCACGGTCGCCACCACGTGGGAGGGGCGCCCGGCGATCTCGCCTTCCCGCCTCTGATCCTCACGCGCCGCATAGGTGTTCTGCCGGTGGATGCCGTACCCGGCCACCACCAGCGCCAGGATGGCCACGATCAGCGCCCAGGCGTCTGTCCCCATGCCGGGACGGTAGGGCCGTCAGGACCGAGCTGGTGAAACTTTCAGCCCCATTCGTCCACCAGCTCGGCCTCCACGGCTTGCCCACGGTCTCCACGGCCGAGGCCTGGCCGACCACCCCCCGGGTGCTCGGCCCTCGCGGCGCCGACTGCGCGCAGTCGCTCCCGCACGATGTCGGCCCCCGATCGGACCGTTGCACCATCCTCGCCCATGTGGAACGCCACCGTGGCTCCCTTGCGTGCCAGGCGCTCCAGTACGACCTGGGCGGCCCCCGCAGCGCGCAGCGCCACCGCCTCGTCCTTGCTCGCCAGCGCCCGCTCCAAGGCCTCCATGGCCGGGTCCACCAGCCCTGCCACTCCGAGCCGCGCCGCCAGGACCCGGTCGGCGTAGGACTGCTGCACAGCTGGGCGGCTCGCTCCGTGCATCGGACACCGGTCCCCACCGCGCACCGCCCACCGGCCTCACTGCCCGGTGCCGTCGGTCCGGTCGGCACCGTATCGCTGGGCCGGTGGCTGCCGACGACCGTGCCGGCCAGCCGGTCGAGGTTGCGGGACAGCCCGGCGAAACGGGCCAGCAGACGCTCGGCGCCGACGACCACCAATGGGG
The DNA here is from genome assembly GCF_900491935.1 of Klenkia terrae. Classification (GTDB taxonomy): domain Bacteria; phylum Actinomycetota; class Actinomycetes; order Mycobacteriales; family Geodermatophilaceae; genus Klenkia; species Klenkia terrae. Next base: position 4,440,204 of record NZ_UEXK01000004.1, on the reverse strand, counting down.
CAGGGTGGAGGGCCAGGTGGGCCCCGAGCGCGCTGTCCACGGAGCGCAACCACGCCGTCCGGGCAGCATCGCCGCCGTCGCCGTTGCGCTCGACCCGGCCGCCGCGCCCGTGCCGGCCGGCTCGCCCGTGCGAGGACGGGCGGGGCTCCCTGTCCATCGGGAACCGGGACACCGCCGGCAGGAGGCTGTCACCGAGGCCGTCGAACAGGCGGGCCTGCCGGTCGGTCAGCACCAGCACGACGTGGCGCGGGGTGCGGTGCAGGGACCGGACCAGGTCGCGTGTGGCGAAGGTGGGGTCGACGACCGCCCGGTCGACGACCTCGACCGACAGCGACCAAGATGACGAGGCCCGGTCGCTGACGAACAACGCCACCGCCAGCCGGGTGGCCCGCCCGACGGCATCGGTGACCAGCTCGTCCAACCGCTCGACCAGCGGCTCGGCCGCCACGGACCCGAGCTCGGCGGTCACCCGGCTGCGTGCAGCTGCGGCCAGCGCACGCAGCCGGGCGGCGTCCTCGCCGGTCATCCGCGGCCCGGGGACGGTCGTGCACAGCACGGACACGGCCGGTTGCGCACGGAGCGCCTGCAGCGCCACCACCTCCGGCGGGGTGGGGAGCGGCAGAGGGGTGGTGTGCGACGGGATCGGCGCCGGGGCGAGCGTGCTGGTCATGACAGGCCTCCTCGAGGTCGGTGGGATCAGTTCCGGTGGGCAGGATCGGTCTGGGGACGGTCGGCACGGGTCACCCACAGGCTCGCGGCGATGCTGACCACCAGCGTGGTGACGATGACCCCGAGGGTGAGGGGGATGGGGAGCTTGCCCACGGGGGTCTCGGAGAGGATGAGCTTGATCCCGGCGAAGACGAGCAGCAGCGCGAGGCCGTAGTGCAGCAGGACGAAGCGGCTGAGGAGCCCGGCCAGGCAGAAGTACAGCGCGCGGAGTCCCAGGACGGCGAAGGCGTTGGCGGTCCACACCAGGAACGTGTTGGTGGTGATGGCCAGGACGGCGGCCACGGAGTCCACGGCGAACACCAGGTCGGTGGCCTCCACGGCGACCAGCACGACGAACAGCAGCGTGGCCGTCCGCCGACCGTCGATGCGGACGAAGAAGCGGCTGCCGTGGAACTCCGTCGTCGTCGGGACGACGCGCCGGACCAGGCGGACGAGGAGGTCGCGGTCGGGGTCGAGCTGCTGCCCGTGGCGGAAGGCCGTCGCCCAGCCGGTGTACAGCAGCAGTCCCCCGAGCAGGAACGCCGTCCACGACAGGGTCTCCAGCAGGCTGGCACCGGCGAAGATGAAGACCAGCCGGAAGGCGAGCGCCCCGATGACGCCCCAGAACAGCACCTTGTGCTGGTATGCCGCCGGGACGTGGAAGGCGGCGAAGACCATCGCGAAGATGAACACGTTGTCGATCGACAGCGCCTTCTCGATCAGGTAGCCCGAGTAGTAGGCCCCGGCGACGTCCCCGCCCTGCCAGATCCACATCAGGACGCCGAAGCCCAGACCGACCGCGATCCACACCGCACTCCACGTCGCGGCCTCGCGGAAGCCGATCTCGTGGTCGTCCCGGTGCAGGAACAGGTCGATGGCCAGCATGGCGGCGATGCCGACCGTCAGGGCGACCCAGGCCCAGGCGGGCACGGCGAAGTCGAGCACGTCCACGGGGCAGACCTCCGACCATGTCGAAGGTCTCCCCCGCCCGGCTCAGCGCCGGACCGGTCGCGCCGGACTCGCTGTCGAGTCGTGGTGACGACGCGCCGTCGTGGGGTACTCCCCTTGCTGTCCCTGATGACATAGGACATCCATGTCGGGTGTCAAGGGGCCGGGAACGCCGCCTCCACCGGGGACGGGGTCAGCACGCGGAGGATCTCCCCGATGGCGTGGTCGCGCTCCAAGGGGTGACGGAGCGGGAGATCGGGATCGAGCCGGTAGACGTTGCGCCGGCCCTCCTTCTCCCGCCTGAGGTAACCGGCCTCCGCGAGCTCGGTGACGATGCGCTGCGTCGCCCGCTCGGTGATGCCGACGGCCTCGGCGATGTCGCGCAGCCGCACCCCCCGGTCCCGCGCGACGCACAGCAGCACGTGGGCATGGTTGGTCAGGAACGTCCACGCCGCCATGCCCGGAGACTAGGACCGGACAGCTGGACCGCGTGACGACGGGCGACCCGCAACCTGGTCCGCGACCGCCGCAGCAGAGGGCCAGCGCACGGTGTCGACGGGGCAGTCCGGTCCCCGATGACCTCGGGCCACCCGGGGTGGGGACCACCGGCCCTGGTCGGGCGGGCAGAGGCGGGCGAGGGTCGGTGCCCGACCCGCCGGCCACGGCGGCAGACCACCTGGAGACCCCGGTGCCCGGCACTGCACTGCACCCCGACGACGTCCTGCAGCTCGTCGATCTCGCCCAGCGAGCCCCCTCCGTGCACAACACCCAGCCCTGGCGGTGGCGGCTGGACCCGGCCGGCCTGCAGCTGTTCGCCGACCTGGACCGGGCCCTCCCGGCCACCGACCCCTCCGGTCGTGAACTGCTGCTGAGCTGCGGGGCGGTGCTCCAGCACCTGGTGGTCGTCGCCCGGGCCGCAGGATGGTCCGCGCAGGTCCGGCGGTTCCCCGACCCGGCCGATCCCCACCACCTGGCCACGGTCGACCTCACCCCCGCCGTACCCGCGCCGGGCGACACCGCGCTCGCCGCTGCGGTCGCCCACCGGCAGACCGATCGGCGGGCATTCGCCGATGAACCCGTGCCCGAGGGATGGTGGCACCAGCTGGCTGCCACCGCCGCGGTCCACCGGGCCCACCTGGTCCTCGTCGAACCGGCCGCCCACCGGGTCGTGGGCCAGCTGGCGGAGGCCGCAGCCGCCCGGATCGCGGCCGACCCGCGGGTGGCTGCCGAGACCCGCGCCTGGTCCGGGCGACCTGCGGGTTCCCCGGACGGGGTCCCGGGCGCCGACGTCCCGGCCGGTCCGGACCCGGGTGACGTCCCGGCGCGTCGGTTCGCGACCGCCGAGTTGTCCGTCGGCGTCTCACCGCTCCCCTTGCGGGACGGCGCTCGGCTGGCAGTCCTGGCCACCACGGGGGATCGACCGCTGGACCAGGTGGAGGCGGGCGAGGCCCTCGCCGCCGTCCTGCTGCACGCAACTGCTGCCGGCCTGGCCAGCCACGTGGTCAGCGAGCTCGTGGAGGTGCCCGATGTGCGCGACCGGCTCGCGGTGGAGGTCCTCCCGCCGGGCCTGGTCCCGCAGGTGCTGGTGCGCCTGGGCAGGCTCCCGCTGCACAGCGCACCGCTCCCGCGCACCGGCCGCCGCCCGGCCGGGTCGACGATCGACCGGACCGCCACAGCGGGCACCACACCGGGATCGGGGACATACCCCGTACGTGGTGGCTGACCCCGGACCCGCCGTCCCCCCTGCGCCCGCGGACACACCGGCACCCTCGGGCGGGGTCCAGCACCGAGACCCGCTGACATCACGACGGCCCTGCCCGGAGGTGTTGGGTGCAGGGCCCACCCCCGCCAGGGGTCGGAGGTCCCTGGCCCGGCGCGTGCGACTCCGCGATCGTCGGTGCACCGTCCCGTCCGGACCGGCCTCGCAGCGGAGGTGCACGTGAACGGATCGACGCAGGGCCGCCGGCGACCGATCGTCGCCTCGGCCGGCTCGGGGCCTGCACTGGACCCCCGTAGGTGCGTGGCTCGCCACGTGACCATCGCCGCCCGCCGGTGGTGTCGGTGACGACCGTCGCCGGTCCCGCGCGTCAGCACCTCCGCGCCCTGCGCCGTGGCGTCGACCGGGCACGCTGCGCCTCCTGGACCACGGATCGGCAACCGTGTTGGTGGCTGTTGCTGCCCGATCGGCTCGAGGTCCGGCTGGACCGGGCACGCTGCGCCGGAGGAGACCCCCGGGGGCACGCCGCGTCGCTCAGCGCCGGCGCCGCGGTCTGCGCAGCCGAGATCGGAGCCGCCGCCGCCGGGCTGGCCGTCGACGTGGAGCTGCGCCCCGATCCTGCCGACGACCTCCTCGTCGCCGTCCTGCGGCCTGCGGACCGGTTGCCCGATCCCCGGCTGGCCGCGCTGGACCTGCTGGTGGGTCTCCGGCAGTGCTACCGGGCGGGCTCCGACGACGAGCAGTTGGCGGGCGACCTCGCGGCCGACCTGGCGACGGCCGCCACCCGTGCAGTGGAGGTGCTGGCCCTGAGCCCCGAGCAGGTCTGCCGGAGCACCCGGTGGGTGCTCGACGCCGCGGACCGAGGGAGGTCGCGACGGGTCGCCCCCCAGAACCTGACGTGCGCACCGGCCAGGGTCGCGCTGGCCACGGCGGGCGACACCGTGACGGAGCGGGTGCGGGCCGGCCGTGCCCTGCAGCTCGTCCTGCTGCAGATCTCCCGGCACGGCGGCGCGGGGGGCCTGGTCACCGGATCGGTCGAGGTCGCAGCGGTACGGGCGATCGCGGAGCGGCAGGTCTGCCCGGGCCGACGGCTACAGGCGCTGGTGCACATCGGTCGTGGTGCCCCCGGCACGCGTCCGGGGCCGAGACGACCGCTGGCCGAGATCCTCTACGAGCACTCGGCGACCTGGCCACCCCCTCCCCCGTCGCCCGACGACCACGACGGCTGATCCGGCCGGGAGCCCCGGCGGGGACGGCAGAGGGTCGGAGAAGAGCTCCCCCGCCGACCACCGGCCTGGGTCGTCGACCCCGGGACCGACGACCCTGGTCGTCCGCCCGGTCCCTCGGGACGATGGTCCGGCCCGCACGGACGGCTCGCGCACCACCGGGAGGACAGATGACCGCCGCCGACCAGGCCCCCGCCACCGCCGTCGAGGTCGCGCTGTCCCAGCTGGTGAACGACGCCCACCGCCGCCGGTCGTCGATGCACGAGGTGACCTCCGGGCGCCGGCGACGCCTGGCCCTGGACCGCCACACCGGGCGCGACCAGGCGGTCCCCGGCTGCCGTCGCGGAGGGCAGGACCCGCTCACCCGGTCCTGACCTGGCCCCGGGTTGACCGGCCGTCGGGGCCTGCTGATCGCGGGTCCGGCCGGCAACCCTGCCTCAGCGGAGCCGGCGGACCAGCAGGACCAGGCTCGCCGGCACCAGCGCCGGCCCCACCGCGGCCAGGGTCTGCAGCGCGGTCAACGGTTCGGTGCCCATCAGGTCCGACAACGCGGGCAGCAGGACCGCGGCGGCCAGCAGCACCAGGTTCACCGCCACGGCGACCGGGAGCCACGGGACGCCGGCCCGGTGCCGCGACCAGGCGCCGGCCGGTCGAAGGGCGAGCGCCAGGGCCAGCTGGGCGACCGCGAGGCTGATGAACAGCTGGGTCTGCCACGGGCCGTCCGCCGCCCGCGAGATCCCCGCCACGGCCAGGCAGACCACCGTCACCGCGAGCCCGTTGGCCACCAGCTGGGTGACCAGGGACCGGTCCAGCACACCGGCCCCCGGGTCCCGGGGCCGCCGCGCCAGCACGTCGGGTGCGGCGGGCTCCCCGCCCATCGCGACCCCGACCGGGCCATGGGTCAGCAGGTTGACCCAGAGCACCTGGGCCGGCAACAAGGGCAACGCTAGGCCCACCGCCGGCCCGGCGAGCATGACCAGCACCTCAGCGAGTCCGCCGGCCAGGCCGTACCCGACGAACCGACGGACGTTGTCGAAGACCCGACGTCCCTCGGCCACCGCCGCGGTCACCGTGGCGAGGCTGTCGTCGACCAGCACCAGGTCGGCGGCCTCCTTGGCCACCTCGGTCCCCCGCCGGCCCATGGCGACCCCGATGTCGGCGGCCCGCAGCGCCGGGGCGTCGTTGACGCCGTCCCCGGTCATCGCCACGACGTGCCCCGCGGCCTGCCACCCGGTGACCAGGTCGAGTTTCCCGGCCGGCTCGACCCGGGCGTGGACCCTGGCCCCCGGCTCCTCCCCCGCCCCGAGGACGCCGACCTGCCGGGCCACGGCGGCCGCGGTGCCCGCGTGGTCACCGGTGACCACCACGACGACGATCCCGGCCCGGTGCAGGGCGGCCACCGCTGCGGCGGCCTCCGGGCGGACCGGGTCGGCCATCGACACCAGCCCCAGCAGGACGCCGTCCGCGGTCACCGCCAGCACCCGACCCCCGTCGGCCGCCCACCGGTCGGCGACCGCGGTGGCCGGGCCACCCCCGGCCAGGAGCACCTCCGGTGCCCCCTTCACCAGGGTGCGCGCGCCGCCGTCCGGCTCGCGGTGCACCGTCGTCATCCGGCGGACCACCGCGTCGAAGGGCACCTCCGCCGTCCGGGGGTGCGCCGCGCGCAGCGCCGCCACGTCGCAGCCGGCGGCCCGGGCAGCGCGCACCAGGGCGGTCTCGGTGTCCGCGGTGCCCCGGTCGCCACCGGGGCCGGCGCCGCTGGCGTCGGCGTCGTTGCACAGCGCCGCCGCCTCCAGCAGTGCACGCACCCCGGGGGTGTCCGCGGGCAGGTCCACCTCGCCTTCGGCCGGCGTCCAGACCCGGTCGACGACCATCGCGCCCCGGGTGAGGGTGCCGGTCTTGTCGGTGGCCAGCAGGGTGACCGAGCCGAGGGTCTCGACCGCGGGCAGGGAGCGCACCACGGCACCGCGGCGGCCCATCCGTCCCGCCCCGGCTGACAGCGCCAGTGCCACGACGGCGGGCAGGGACTCCGGCACGGCCGCGACGGCGAGGGCGACCGCGGCCACCACGGTGGTCTCCCACGGTTGGCCGCGCAGCAGACCGGAGGCCACGAAGAGCAGGCACGCCGCGGCCACGGCCAGTGAGATCTGCCGGCCCAGGACGGCGAGCCGCCGCTGCAGCGGCGTCTGCGGTGATCGGTGCGCGGCGACCAGGACCGCGACCTGGCCGATCGCCGTGGCCGGGCCGGTCGCCACCACCACCGCCGTGCCCGACCCGCGCAGCACCGTGCTGCCGGCGTGCACCATCCCGGCCCGGTCCGCGGCGGGGGCGTCGGCGTCGGCCAGGTGACCGGCGTCCCGTTCGCTGGGCTGCGACTCCCCGGTCAGCAGCGCCTCGTCCACCTGCAACCGGACGGCGGCCAGCAGGCGGGCGTCGGCACCGACCACGTCACCGGCGGCGAGGGCGAGCAGGTCCCCGGCCACCAGCTCACGGGTGGGCACCCAGTGGGCGGTGCCGTCGCGGGTCACCCGGGCGGTGGGGGCCACGAGGTCGTCCAGTGCCTGGACCTCCCGCAGCGCGCGGCGCTCCTGGGCGACCCCGAGGACGGTGTTGACGGCCACGACCAGGCCGATGACGGCGGTGTCGACCAGGTCGCCGGTGATCGCGGTCAGCACAGCCGCGGCCAGCAGCACCAGGACCAGGACGTCGCTGAGCTGCCCGAGCACCGAGCGCCACAGCGGCGGCGAGGGGTGCACCGCCACCTCGTTGGGACCGTCCCGAGCCAACCGCCGGGCTGCCTCGGCCCCGGTCAGCCCGGTACCGGGATCGGTGCCCTGGTCGTGCGCCACCTCGGCGCCCGGCCGCGTCCAGGCCGGTTCGCCCCGGGCCGCCAAGGCGGTCACGACCCGGCCACGGCGGCGGTCACGTCAGCGCCCGTGTCGGTGCCCCACACCCGCACCGCGCAGTCGCGGCTGCCGCCGTACCGCGCCCGGACCCTCCTGCGCGGTGGTCGTGGGGCCGTCCGCACCAGGCGTGCTGGGGGTGGGGCGATCGTGGTCATGGGCTGCTCCCGGGTGGTCGGACGGCGAGCCTCACGCCGGAGGCCGGGGTCGGCGGGTGGTCGAGGAGAACCGGGCAGCCCGGCGGCGCAGGTGCCGGTGGGGATCCCGCGGACGGACCGGGCTCGACCGGCGGGCGGTGGCGTAGAAGGCGAGCTTGCCGACCTCGATGAGCACCAGGTAGCCGACGACGAACCCCACCAGGACCAGGTGGTAGAGGACCGGCAGCGGGGTGAACCCGAGCGAGCGGGCCAGCGGCGTGGCCGGGAGCACCGCCCCGACGGCGACGACGCCGACGGCGGCGAGCACCAGCGGCAGCGAGGGACGACTGCGCCAGAACGGGACCCGGCGGGTGCGGATGGCCAGGACGACCAGGGTCTGGGTGGCGAGGGACTCCACGAACCAGCCGGTGCGGAACTCCGGCGGTCCGGCGTGCAGCACGGTCAGCAGGACGACGAAGGTCAGCGCGTCGAACAGCGAGCTCAACGGGCCGAAGACCAGCATGAAGCGGCGGATGAAGGCGATGTCCCAGTGCGCCGGACGGCGGACCTGCTCCTCGTCGGCGTGGTCGGTCGGGATGGCCAGCTGACTGGTGTCGTAGAGCAGGTTGTTCAGCAGGATCTGGCTGGGCAGCATCGGCAAGAAGCCCAGGAACAGCGACGCACCGGCCGCCGAGGCCATGTTGCCGACGTTGCTCGAGGTGCCCATCAGCACGTACTTGATGGTGTTGGCGAAGATCCGCCGGCCCTCGACGACGCCGTCGGCCAGCACACCCAGGTCCTTCTCGAGGAGGATGACGTCGGCGGCGTCCTGGGCCACGTCGGTGGCGGTGGCCACCGAGATGCCGACGTCCGCGCCGTGCAGGGCCAGCGCGTCGTTGACGCCGTCCCCGAGGAAGGCCACCCCGCCGCCGGTGCGCCGCTGCGCAGCGACGATCCGCGCCTTGTCCCGCGGGCTCACCCGGGCGAAGACGTCGGTCCCGGGCAGCGCCGCGGCCAGCGCGTCGTCGTCGAGCAGCTCGAGGTCGGTGCCGGTGAGCACCACGCCGCCGAGCCCCAGCTGCCGGCAGACGTGCACGGCGACGGGAGCGGCATCTCCGGTGACGACCTTGACCGTGATGCCCAGGTCGGCCAGCCGGGCCAGCGAGGCAGCCGCGTCGTCCTTGGGCGGGTCGGTGGCGACCAGCAGCCCGCGCAGCCGCAGGCCGTGCTCGTCGGCCAGGCCCAACGGGTGGCCGACCGGCACCTCCCGCGTCGCGACGGCGACCACCCGGTTGCCGGCCGCGAACTCCGCGGCCAACGCCTCGGCGACACCGGCGGGCACCTGGCTGCAGCGGGCGAGCACCACCTCCGGCGCGCCCTTGGTGACCACCGTGCACGCGCCGTCGGAGGTGCGCACCAGGGCCGACCCCAGCTGCCGGTCGTGGTCGAAGGGCAGCTGCCCCAGCCGGACGGCGTCGTCCTCGGAGCCGGTGCGGGCCGCCCAGAGTGCCCGGTCCAGTGCGTTGCCGCCGGTGCCGTCGCCCTCGGTGGCCCGCAGCCCCCAGCGCAGCACATCGCCGGGGCCATCGGCACCGGGGACGTCGTCCGCGGCGGGGACGGCGCGCAGGAACACCGGGCGGCCCTCGGTGAGGGTGCCGGTCTTGTCGGTGAGCAGGACGTCGACGTCGCCGAGGTCCTCGATGCACACCAGCCGCTTGACCAGCACGTGCCGCCGGGTGAGCCGACGCGACCCGGCGGCCAAGCTGCTGGAGACCACGGCCGGGAGCAGCTGCGGGGTGATGCCGACGGCGATCGCCAAGGAGAACAGGACGGCGTCCAGCAACGGTCTCCCGAGCGCGGTGTTCAGCACTAGCACGGCCGAGGTGAGAACCACGGCGACCCAGGCCAGCAGTGCCGAGAAGCTGCGCAGGCCGACCTGGAACCGCGTGTCCAGCGGGTGGGTGCCCAGCCCGACGGCGACCCCGCCGAACTCGGTGCGGGCACCGGTGGCGACCACCACGCCGTGCCCGCGGCCGGCGGCGACGACGGTGCCCATCAGGGCGCAGGCGGTGAGCTCGGCGAGCGGCGTGCCGGCGGGTACCGGGTCGGTCCCCTTCACCGCTGGCACCGACTCCCCGGTCAGCACCGACTCGTCGCACTCCAGGCCGGTCACGGTCAGCAGCCGCAGGTCAGCCGGGACGACGTCGCCCAACCCGACGTCGACGAGGTCGCCGGGCACCAACGTGACGACGTCGACCTCCTGCCGGCGGCCCTCCCGCAGCACGACGGTGGTGTGGCGCACCTGGTCGTGCAGCGCCTCGGCGGCCTTCTCGGCCCGGTACTCGTTGCCGAAGCCCAGGCCGACCGACAGCACGACGACCACCGCGATCGTCGCCGCCCCGCCGCGCTCGCCCACCACGGCCGACACCACCGCGGCCAGCAGCAGCAGGCCCAGCAGCGGCGAGGCGAGCTGGTGACCGAGCGCGGGCAGCAGCCGGGCGCGGTGCGAGCACACCGCATTGGGTCCCGAGCGCGTCTGCCGCGCGGCCAGCTCGTCGTCGAGGAGTCCGGTGTCCGCGTCGACGTGCATCCCCTTCAGGGTGTCGGCGGTGGTCCACGTGGCCGCGTCGGCGACCGCGGTCGCCGGACGGTGCGGCGACGCCGGGGCGAGGGTGGTCATCGGTGCTCCTCGGGTCGGGCGGGGCGGATGACCGAGACCCAGCGTGCCCAGCCCGGGCCGGGATGGACAGGGTCGTCGGACCCCTCGGGCCCGTGGTCACCCCACGTGCTGCAGGTGGCTGTCGGGCCCCCCGTCGAGCAGTGCCGTCCCGGCGGGGAGGAAGGCGGGGACCACCGGGGCCGCCGCGGGGCCGGCGGCCGCGGCGGACTCCCTCGCCAGGAAGGTGCCCAGCTCGGCGATGGTCGCCATCAGCGGGGCCGGGAAGACGACCGTGGTGTTCTTGTCCACGCCCAGCTCCACCAGGCTCTGCAGCGTGCGCAGCTGGAGGGCCAACGGGTGGGCCATCATCGTGTCCGAGGCCTCGCCCAGGGCAGCCGCGGCCTGCGACTCGCCCTCAGCGTTGATGATCTTGGCGCGCTTCTCCCGCTCGGCCTCGGCCTGGCGGGCCATCGCCCGCTCCATGCTGTCGGGCAGCTGGATGTCCTTGAGCTCCACGAGGGTGACCTGCACGCCCCACTCCAGGGTGGCGACGTCGAGGATCTCCTGGATGTCGAGGTTGATCCGGTCGGTCTCGGACAGCGTCTCGTCCAGGGTGTGCTGGCCCACGACCTTGCGCAGCGTCGTCTGGGCGATCTGGTCGATGGCCGCCCGCACGTCCTCGATGGCCACCACGGACTTCACCGGGTCGACGACCCGGTAGTAGGCCACCGCCGACACGTCGACGCTCACGTTGTCCCGGGTGATGATCCCCTGGGACTGGATCGGCATCGTGACGATCCGCAGCGACACCCGGTGCAGCACGTCCACGACCGGGACGATCAGCAAGAACCCGGGCTTGCGGGTGCCGCGCACCCGACCCAGCCGGAAGAGCACCCCCTCCTCGTACTGCTTGAGCACGCGGACCGAGCCCCCGATCAGCAGCCCGCCGAGCACGAGGAGGACAGCCAGGACGGTGACGACGGTGCTCATGCTCCCGACGCTAGGCAGACGGGTCGGTCCCGACAGCGGTCGCAGGTCCCCGACGACCAGGGCCCTCCGCCACCGTCGTGAGGGTGGCCAGCGCGGCCCCACCGACCCCACCGATCCCGACCTGCTCGCTGTCGTGGAGACGGCCCAGGTTCGGGCCCCGGCCCCGACGCGGCCGACCTGGCGCTCCTGCGAGCCGCTCCGTGGCCGGTCGTCCCGCGGCAACCGCGGACCGGTGACCGCCGGCCCGGCGGGGCGGGGCCCGCCTCTTATACACATCCGACGCAGCCGACGAAACCCCCTGAGGTTACCTCGGTGGGCGCCGCTGCGGATAAAAAAACAGATACGGACAACTAGCAGCGCGACCACCGACGGCGTGAG
>NZ_UEXK01000004.1:4143357-4427865 GCF_900491935.1 Klenkia terrae | reverse complement strand
ACCACCCTCAGCCCCACCCCCCGGCTCACCGCCTCCCGGGCGGCCCACACCAGCGCGGCCCGTGACCCGGGTGACCCGTCCACCCCCACCAGCACGTCGCCGGCCCGGCGCCGGTCACGCGGCGGGTCGTCGAGCCCGAGGTGGGTGTACGGCTGCGGTCCGGTGCTGTTCGGCATGGTTCCTCCTGGCTCGGCAGCGGGGCGCCCGGGTGCGGGCACCACATCGGGTCACCCCCGGTCCCCGGCGCGGCCGGGGAGGCTCCTCGGGCTGTCCGACCCGATGGTGTGGCCGGCGCCCGTCGAGGACCAGGGACCCAGGTCCCCGACGCCGGGGCCGTCGTGTGGTGCCGGACCTCCGGCCCACGGCCCAGACTCGTCGCCACCCTGATCGAGCGGCCCTCCCGGAGGAGATCCCGTGGACCTGCAGGACGTGTTGAGCCAGACCCGCGACGCCATCACCGTCAGGCGGGTGTTCGCCGACCCCGTGCAGGTCGACGGGGTCACCGTGATCACCGCGGCCGCCGTGGGGGGCGGTGGCGGTGGCGGTGGCGGTCATGCCGAGGACCAGGAAGGCCAGGGAGCCGGGTTCGGGGTCGGCGCCCGGCCGGCCGGTGCCTACGTGATCAGCGGTGGCACCGTGTCGTGGCGCCCTGCCGTGGACGTCAACCGACTCGTCGGCGTGGCCGGACTGGTGCTAGTGACGCTGTTCCTGACCCGGGCCCGGGTCGCCCGTCCACGCGTGTCCGTGCGCCGATCCCGCCGGGGCTGACCCGAGCGGGCCGCCCGGGTCCCGGGGCGGACACCCGACCACCACCCGACGAGCCGGGGTCCTCCCCGGCGGACAGGAGCTGGACATGACCCACGCCGAAGGCCCGGTCGTCGCCGCGGTCGACCACACGCCGGGAGCCCGGGCCACCGTCCGGGCAGCGGCCATCGAGGCCGCGCGACGCCGCACCCCGCTACGGCTGGTGCACGTGCACCGCCCGGTGCGCCGGAGCTGGTTCGCGGGACCGGCCGCGACGGACCTCGGGACGACGACCCGGTGGGCTGCCGAGGACCTGCTCCAGGCCATCGGCGACCTGGTCCCCAGCTGCCGCGTGGACACCGTCGTGCGGACCGGGCACCCGGCCGAGCTGCTCGTGGACGAGACGGTCACCTCACCCCTGGTGGTGCTCGGTGGCCGGTCCGGCAGCCCCCTCACCGGCGTGGGCTCCACGGCGGCCCGGGTCGTCGCCCACGCGGCCGGCCCGGTGCTGGTGCTGCCCGACGAGGACGACCGGGCCCTGGTGGCGGGCCGATCGGTGGTCGTCGGCGTGTCCGGGGGACCTGGGGACGAGGCGGTGCTGCAGGCCGCCTTCGAGGAAGCCGACGCCCGGGGCTGCGAGCTCGTGGCCGTGCACACCTGGATCGAGCCTGCCCTGGAACCCACGTACCAGACGATCAGCCCGTTGATCGACTGGGACAGCGTCCGGGACGAGGAGCAGCGCCTGCTCGCCGAAGCGCTGGCCGGGCTGCAGGAGAAGTGGCCGGGCACCGAGGTCCGGCCGGCGTTGATCAAGCAGCGCCCAGCGCCGGGGCTGTGCGGTGCGGCGAGCACCGCGGAGCTGCTGGTGGTCGGTCACCGCCACCACGGCCGGGTCCCGGGGCTGGGCTCGACCACCCGATCGCTGCTGCACCAGGCGCCGTGCCCGGTGCTCGTCGTGCCGGTCGCTGGTCGATCGGACCACAGGACCTCGGAGCACACCCGATGACGCGGGCGCAGGTCGGGGACTGGCTCACCGTGCGCGGGCCGGCCGTGGGCGGTCGGGTGCGCCATGGCCAGGTCATCGACGTCGCGCACGCCGACGGCAGCCCGCCGTGGACGGTGCGTTGGACCGACGACGACCGGACCAGCGTGGTGGTGCCCGGCTCCGACGCGACGATCGAGCACCACCCACCCAGCCCGGAGGATCGAGGAGGGACGAGGGCAGCGGAGCCGTGACCGCAGCCGCGGTCGTTCGTCGTCGCCTGCCGGGCCCCGGTGGCGGAGTGAGCAGCCACCACCGGGCCGGCTCAGCGACCGGCTGCCGACCGCGGGGCGGTGTGCACGACCGTGACCGGGCAGGGCGCATGCCGCACGCACTGGTCGCTCACCGAGCCGAGCAGCAGGCCCCGGAAGCCACCCCTGCCGCGGGACCCCACCACGAGCAGGTCGGCCTTCGCGGCCGACTCGATCAGCCGGGGCGCGGGCGCGCCGTGGACGGCGTGCAGGACGACCGACCCACCGGCGCGGATGCCGGCTGCCGCGACGTCGGCCGCGAGCTGCTCGCGCACCGCGCCCTCCCAGTCGTGCAGCGGCGGGACGTAGCCGGGTTCCCAGCTCGCCGGGCGCGGAGCGTTCGTCAACGACCAGGCGCGCACCACGTGCAGGTCGTAGCCCGCCCGGGTCGCCAGGGCCGCCGCCCACCGGAGGGCCTCGGTCGCGCAGGCAGACCCGTCGTGCCCGACCAGCACGCCGCTGGGCACGTCCGCCACCCGGTCGACCCGGTCCACGTAGGACTCCGCGTCCGACACGTCCTGCCTCGTCTCCTCCGGCACCAGCACTCCCCAGTCCATGCCCACCCGTGGGCCACCGACGACGGGACCAGGCTGCGGGACGGCGCCGGGTCCCCGGCAGGGTCCTCGGTCCCCCGCGGGCGGGACCTCGGCCGCACCCGGGGACCCCCGTCCCGCAACTCCTGCCAGAGGTCCCTGCCCAGCCGCCGATGGCCCGGGGACCCTCGGGGAGGACGACACCGAGGAGGCACAGTGGACCACGCCGTCCCGTCCCGCGACGCCGCGCCGTTGCTGACCGGGCTGGGCGATCCGGTCGACCCCGCGGAGACCGGGTGGGCCAGCGCGCGGCTGTCCGCGCTGATGGGGGCCGGCTTCCCGGTCCGCCCGGGCTTCGTCGTCACCGCGAGTGCCCGCGAGCGCGCACTGCGGGAGACCGGGGTCGACGGTGAGCTCGCCCACCTCTACCGGCGGGCCGTCACGGGTCTGCTGGACGGCGCGTGGGGGGACGGTGACGCGGGGCTCGCCGGCGCCTGCCACCGCGCCCGTTCCCTGGTCCTCCGGGCGGGCCTGCCCGACCGGCTGGCGGCCGACGTGCTCACGCGGTGGAGTGCCCACCCGGGCGACCCGGCGACCGACCTCACCTCGTTGTCGACCTGCGTGGTCGACGGGCGGGACCTGCCCACGGCGCGGGCGCTGGTCGACGGCACCGGCGGAGCTCGCGGGCCGGGCGTGACCGCGGCCCTGGTCGCCGGGTGGGGATCGGTCTTCGCGCCCTCGGTGGTGGCCGCCCGGACGGACGCCGGCCACACCGCCTCCCCCCGGGTGGCCGTGCTGGTCCAGCACGGGGCCCGCCCCGCGGTCACCGGGACGGTCACGACCGCGGACCCGGTGACGGGTCGGCCCGACCGCGTCGTCGTGGTCGCCCGGGCGGCCACGGTCGGCAGCGGGGTCCGTCGCTGGGTCTTCGACCCCACCGGCCGCCTGGAGTGGCCCGGCGACGCCTCCCCGGCGACCACGCCTCCCCTCCCGGAGCACCAGGTCCTGTCCGTGGTGGAACTCGGGCTGCACCTGCAGGCGCACGCGGACGCGCCGCAGTCGGTCCAGTGGAACCTGGACCCGGAGGGCCTGTGGGTGACCGACGCCCGGACCGTCCACCCGNCGACGACGCCGCCCTCCGCCGGCGCAGGCCTGCCAGCGAGGCGCGCCAGCCGGCCGGCCCCCCGGGGCACGCGGGCGGGGCACGGCTGGTACCGGGCCGCGGGGATGGGCGCCGCGGACGGGGGCCGCGGCTGGGGCAACCGGTTGCCCCAGCAGCGTCCCCCGTCCGCGGCGCGCATGCTCGTGGCCCAGTTCGTGCACTTCTTCGCGCTGCTGCTGTGGGGGGCCGCCGCGCTGGCCGTGCTCGGTGGGATGCCGCAGCTCGGGATGGCGATCGTCGTCGTCGTGCTGCTCAACGGCACCTTCGCCTTCGTCCAGGAGCACCGGGCCGACCGGGCGGCGCAGGCCCTGCGGGACCTCGTCCCGCACCGGGTCACCGTCGTCCGCGACGGGCGCCGGCAGGAGGTCGACGCCGTCGACCTGGTCGTCGGCGACCGGGTGCTGCTCGAGGCCGGTGACCGGCTGGCCGCCGACCTCGTGCTGGTGGAGGTGCACGGCCTGCGGCTGGACGAGGCGATGCTCACCGGGGAGAGCGAGCCGGTGGACAAGGCGGGCGGGGACACCGGCTCGGCGGGGTGCTTCGTCGTCGAGGGCGAGGGCTCGGCCGCCGTCACCGCCGTCGGCGGTGACACCCGGCTGGCCGGGATCGCCACGCTCACCGGCACGGTGCAGCGCGCGAGGTCGCCGCTGGGCCGGGAGCTGGACCGGGTGGTCCGGGCCATCACCGTCCTGGCGGTCGCCGTCGGGCTGGCGTGATTCGGCACCGGCCTCCTCCTGGGGCTCCCGGCCTCCGACGGGTTCCTGTTCGCCGTCGGCGTCACCGTCGCGCTGGTCCCCGAGGGGCTGCTCCCCACCGTCACGCTGTCCCTGGCCCGCGGCGCCCAGCTGCTGGCCCGTGAGCAGGCCCTGGTGCGCCGGCTCGAGTCGGTGGAGACGCTGGGTTCGACCACCGTCATCTGCACCGACAAGACCGGCACCCTCACCCAGAACCGCATGGCGGTGCTCGAGGTGTGGACACCGGCAGGTCGGGTGCAGGTGAGCGGCGTGGGCTACGAGCCGACCGGGCAGCTCACCGGTCCACCGGGCGCGCGGGAGGCCACCGCGGAGCTCGCCCGGGCGGCGGTGCGCTGCTCGACCGGGCGCATCCAGGAGGCCCCGGACGGGTGGACCGCCTCCGGCGACCCCATGGAGGCCGCCCTGGACGCCCTCGCCCGCCGCAGCGGCGCCCCGGCTCCGGACGACGTCCCGGCCACCCGCCGGTTCCCCTTCGACCCGCGTCGCCGCCGGATGTCGGTCCTGGTCGGCCACGAGCTGTACGTGAAGGGTGCCCCCGACTCGGTGCTCCCCCGCTGCACCGACCCGTCCGGCGCCGCTGCGGAGGCGACCCGGCTGGCCTCCGCCGGGCTGCGGGTGCTCGCCGTCGCCGTCCGCACCGTGGACCTGCCTGCGCGGGCGGGGGCCGACGAGGCCGAACGGGAGCTGCACCTGCTGGGCCTGGTCGGTCTGGAGGACCCACCGCGGGAAGGTGTGGACGCCGCGCTCGTGGAGTGCCGGCGGGCCGGCATCGCGGTCGCCATGGTCACCGGGGACGCCGGTGCCACCGCGACCGCGATCGCCCGCCAGGTGGGGCTGTGGCAGGAGGGCTCCAGCCGGGTCGTCACCGGCGCCGACCTGCCGGCCGACGCGACGGCCCTGGGTGCGCTGCTCGACCACGACGGGATCGTGGTGTGCCGGGTCGCGCCGGAGGACAAGCTGCGCATCGCCCGGGCACTGCAGGCACGCGGTCACGTGGTGGCCATGACCGGCGACGGGGTGAACGACGGGCCGGCGCTGCGGGCGGCCGACATCGGCGTGGCCATGGGGCGCAGCGGCACCGACGTCGCGCGCCAGGCAGCGGACCTGGTGCTGCTGGACGACCACTTCGCCACCGTCGTGGCGGCGGTGCGGCAGGGGCGCACGACGTTCGCCAACATCCGCCGCTTCCTGACCTACCACCTGACCGACAACGTGGCCGAGCTCGCGCCCTTCCTGGTCTTCAGCGTCACCGGGGGGGCGGTCCCCCTGGCCATCGGGGTGCTGCAGGTGCTCGGCCTGGACATCGCCACCGACCTGTTGCCGGCGCTGGCGCTGGGCGCGGAGCCCTCCTCCCCTCGGGTGCTGGAGGGTCCACCGCCCCGCCGCCGGCTCGTCGACCGGCACGTGCTCACCCGGGCGCTGGCCGTGCTGGGACCCGTGGAGGCGACCGTCGCGATGACCGCCTTCCTCACCGTGCTGGTGTCGGCGGGGTGGAGCTACGGCGAGACGGCATCCGGCACCGCGCTGGCGACCGCCTCGGGCGCAGCCTTCACGGCAATCGTCCTCGGCCAGTTCGGCACCGCCTTCGCCTGCCGCAGCAGCAGCCGGCCGGTCTGGCGGCTGGGCTGGCGCGGCAACCCGCTGCTGGTCGGTGCGTTGGGTGTCGAGGTGCTCGTGCTGGCCGCGGTGCTCACCGTGCCACCGGTCGCGGACCTGCTGGGCCATCGGCCGCCGTCCCTGGCCGGCCTGGCCGTGGCCGGGTGCGCGGTCCCCGCGGTGCTGGCCGTGGACGCGATCGGCAAGGCCGTGCGGGCCCGGCGGCCTGGCCGAGGCGTCGATGCCGTCGACCGGACCGGGCGGGCAGCACCGCCGCGCGGCTGAGCCGCAGGCACCCCCGACCCGACGGTCGGTGCGCGGTGTCGGCCCGCGGACAGCTCAGCGCTGCCCGCCGGAGGGGCTCAGCGGCCGGTCGACGGTCGGAGCCGGTGGAGCGCCGCCCGGGTCCGGGGCCGGGCCGGTCGGCGCGGCCGGGTGGCCGGCCGGCGGTGGCGTGGGGCGGCCCTGGGCGCGGTGCACCGCCAGCGCGATCAGCAGGACGCCGGCGACCAGCAGCACCGCACCGAGCGCGAGCAGCCCCGAGGCCAGCCAGACCAGGCCCGGTGCGGTCGCGGCCACGGCCAGCCGCACGGCGAGGCCCGCGCCCCGGTCGGTGGGCATCACGACGACCGTCCAGTCGCCGTCCTCCGGGGTCCACTCCAGCGTCTGCGTCCCGGCGCCCTCGGACGACGCCGTCCAGATGTCGAGCTCGCCGGGGGCGGTCCCCGGCGGTCCGCCGGGCAGGTCGTCCATCATCGCCGGGCCCATGCGGGACCCGGAGCCGGTGTCCCAGGCCCAGCCGCGCCCCTCGTCACCCACGTCGTCGACCCGGGTGCGTCCGACACCGCCCAGGTACCCGGCGACCGCGGCGGACGGCGCGACGCCGACGAACACCTCCTCCCCGTCGAGTGCGGTCACCTCGATGCGGACGTCGCCCAGGAAGTCGTCGACGACCCAGTCCGCACCGGCGGTGTCCAGGGGGACGTCGTCGCTGACCAGCGCGTAGCGGTCCGTCGCGGCCACGACGTCCGGGCTGGTCAACCAGTCGCCGTCCCGCTGGGTGCGGTCGGCCCACAGCAGCGCTCCGCCGCCGAGGAGCGGCCCGGTGGAGGCGAGCACCAGCAGCGCGCCGATCACCAGGGCCGCCACGCGCCCCCCGGTCCACCGGCTGCCCACCGGGTGCCGGCCGTCGCCGACCGACGGCGAGCCGACCGCCGGCGAGCTGGCCGGCGGGGTCGGCCCGTCCACAGCCGCCCCGCCCCCGACGGGTGCCGGTGGGCCGGTCAGGGGCCGCGAGCCCGGGTCGGTGCCGCCCATGTCCAGCCGGAACGGGGGGTACTCGTCGGTCAGCAGGGTGGCGTAGGCCACGACCCGCAGCACCCAGCGGTCCAGGCCCAGCACGAAGTCGAAGAGCTGCCCGGGATAGCGCCCGGTGAACAGCAGGATGACCCCCGTGACGACGACCAGCAGGCCCACCAGTCCGCCGAAGGCCCAGCCGTCGTCCCCGCCGCGGCTGGACCAGGAGCTCAACCAGAGGCCGCCACCGGCGAGGACGGCGACGACCAGGTACTGCGGCAGCGCCAGCAGCCACCACTTGACCAGCACCAGCCCACGGGACAGCCGCTCGGGGTACGGCACGTCCAGGTGCGCCGGGTAGTCCGGCACGTCGGCGAGGGTGAACGGCGGGTAGCGGTCGGTGCCCAGAGCCGCGTAGCCGTAGTAGTGGACCCGCCAGGTCCAGCGGAGCACCCCCACGGTGTAGTCGAACAGCGGCCGGGGGTACCGGCCGGTGACCAGGACGGCGACGAAGGCGACCACCGACACGACCCCGACGCCGATCCACAGGAACGCCAGCACGACGGCGTGCGGGATCAGCAGCAGCCACTTGACCAGCCAGAGCCACCGGGAGATCGGTGCGTCGAGCGTGGCGTCGACGCGGACCGGGTACGGCGTGTGCTTCTCGGTCACCGGGGACCCTCCTCGCTCTCCCGCCCGCACCGCAGGTCGATCCCGGGGTCCCGCCCAGCCGGTCCCGCGCCCGGCCTACGTCCCGATCGCCGAACGGTTTGCCGCCCGGCTGCGCGGGTCCGGGGTGCTGGTCGCCTGCCTGCCGCTGGGCCCGGACGTGCAGCCGTAGGACTTTGGTGCACGGGTGGTGGGCAGCGCGGTGCACGGCATGGCGTGGTTGCCGGAGGCGGTCGACTTCCTCCGGCGCGCGTTCGAGGTCCCTGCACGGCCCTGCTGGGCCTTCAGCGTCGGCGGCGTGGCCCCGGACGGGTTCCTGGGCCGCCGGATGGCCGCACAGGAGGTCCGCCGGGTGCAACGGAAGTTCGCCCCGGGCCTGGCGCTGCACGTCCACCCGCTGTTCGCCAGGGTCGTCGACACCCGGGAGGTGGGCCTGGCCGGTCGGGCCTTCTGGCGGGCGGTCGGCGGTAGTCCCGGCGACGCACGGGACTGGCCGGCGATCGACCGCTGGGCGGACCGGGTGGCCGCCCAGCTCGAGGTCGACCAGGTCGTGCCCCCGGGCGCAGCGTGACCTGCGGCGACGGGACCAGGGTCGCCGGTCCCGCGGATCAGCAGCGGGAGCACCTTCCCGCGGACCGCCCGGCCGGGCACGGTCCTCAGCTGTGACCGCGGTGATCTCGGTGTCGGACCTGGTCAAGACCTTCGGGCGCACCCGCGCCCTGGACGGGCTCGACCTCCAGGTGCGGGCCGGTGAGGTGCACGGGTTCCTCGGCCCGAACGGATCGGGCAAGTCGACCACCATCCGGGTGCTGCTGGGTCTGCTGCGGCCCACCTCCGGACGCGTCCGGCTGCTCGGGGGGGACCCCTGGCGGGACGCCGTCGCGCTGCACCGGCGGCTGGCCTACGTGCCCGGCGACGTCACGCTGTGGCCGACCCTCAGCGGTGGCGAGGTGATCGACCTGCTCAGCCGGCTGCGGGGCGGGATCGACCGGCGGCGCCGAGAGCAGCTGCTGGAACGCTTCGAGCTCGACCCGCGGAAGAAGGCGCGCACCTACTCCAAGGGCAATCGGCAGAAGGTCGCCCTGGTCGCGGCCCTGGCCTCCGACGTGGAGCTGCTCGTGCTCGACGAACCGACCTCCGGCCTCGACCCGCTCATGGAGGCCATCTTCCAGAGCTGCATCCGCGAGGCCCGGGCCGAGGGGCGCACCGTGCTGTTGTCCAGCCACCTCCTGGCCGAGGCCGAGGCGCTGTGCGACCGGGTGAGCATCATCCGGCTGGGGCGGACCGTGCAGAGCGGGACCCTCGCCGAGCTGCGCTCGCTGACCCGGACGTCGGTCACCGCCGAGACGGAGCGCGCCGTCACCGGGTTGACCGGCCTCCCCGGCGTGCACGGGCTGCAGGTCGCCGACCGGCGGGTGCGGTTCGACGTCGACCGCGACCAGCTCGACGGTGCCGTCCGACGACTGGTCGAGGCCGGCCTGCGCAGCCTGGTCAGCGCCCCGCCGACGCTGGAGGAGCTGTTCCTGCGGCAGTACGGTGACGTCCCGACCGAGGCCGTCCCGGCCGGCAGATGGTCGTCGTGAGCACCCCGACGCTGACCGGCACCCTGGCGCTGTTGGGGTTCGCGGTGCGCCGGGACCGGCTGCGCCTACCGGTGTGGCTGCTCGCCGGCGGCGCGCTGGTGGCCGTCCAGTCCACCTCCAACCAGACCATCTACCGGACTCCCGAGGCACTGGCGGCCTACCAGGCGTCGGCGGGGAGCAACGCGGCCAGCATCGCGTTCTCCGGGCCGCCGGTGGGCCTGGACACGGTGGCCGGCACGGTTGCCTTCGAGATCTCGACCCCGCTGGTGGTGCTCACCGTGCTGATGGCGATGTTCACCACCGCGCGGCACACCCGGGCCGACGAGGAGTCCGGCCGGACCGAGCTCGTCCGCTCGGCGCAGGTCGGGCGGCACGCGCCGGTGACGGCGGCCACCCTGCTGTCGGTGCTGGCCTGCACGGGGATGGGGGCGTCGGTCGCGGCAGGGGCGGCGCTGACCGGTCTGCCGGAGCAGGGTTCAGTGCTGCTGGGCACCGCCACCGCCGGCGTCGGCTGGGTGTTCACCGGGGTCACCGCCGTCTGTGCGCAGCTGACCGCGGGGACCAGGGGTGTGCACGGGCTGGTCGGTGGCGCGCTCGGGCTGTCCCTCGTGGTGCGGGCGATCGGCGACATCACCCACGACGGGCTGTCCTGGGCATCGCCCGTCGGCTGGGCCCAGGCCACCCACCCGTGGTCGGCGGACCGGTGGTGGCCGCTGCTGCTGCCCGTGGTCGGGACGCCGGTGCTGATGCTGGCCGCCCGGCACCTGCTGGACCGCCGCGACCTGGGGTCGGGGCTTCTGCAACCCCGACCCGGGGCGGCCACGGCACCGCGGTCGCTGTCCAGCCCGCTGGGCCTGGCCTGGCGGCTGCACCGCGGCGCCCTGCTGGCGTGGGCGGCGGGGATCGTCCTGCTCGGCCTGGTCTACGGAGGCCTGGCCGAGTCCGTCGAGACGCTGATCGGTGACAACCCGGATGCACAGGTGTTCTTCCCCGCGGGCTCGACCGCCGGCCTGGTCAACGCCTACCTCGGGGTCACCCTGCAGGTCACCGCGCTGATGGTGGCCGGCTACACCGTCTCGGCCACGATCGGGGCGCGCACCGAGGAGGCCGCCGGCCGGGCCGAGCCGGTGCTGGCCGCCGGTGTCGGCCGGCTCCGCTGGCTGGGCAGCCACCTGACGGTGGCCCTGGTGGGGGCCACGGCCCTGCTCGCGCTGGACGGGTTGGCCACCGGCGTCAGCCGCGCGGTGGTCACCGGTGACGCAACGGACCTGCTCCGGCTCACCGGGGCGGCGCTGGGCTACGCACCGGCGGTGTGGGTGGTGGCCGGGCTGGCGGGGGCGCTCCTCGGCGCTGTCCCCGCCGCCGCGGTGCCCGCCGCATGGATCGTCGTCGGGGGCGTCGCGGGCATCACCCTGTTCGCCGAGTCCTTCGACTGGCCGGGATGGGTGACCGTCCTGTCCCCCGTGGCCCGGACGCCGGCGGTGCCGGCCGAGAAGTGGGCGGCGCTGCCGCTGCTCACCCTGTCTGCGCTGGCCGTCGCGCTGCTGGCGGCCGGTCTCGGCTCGTTCCGACGCCGGGACCTCGTGCCCGGTTGAGGTGCGGGGGATCCGCGCTCAGCGAGCTCTGCCGAAGGGCCACCAGCGTCGGCGCCGGGCCGGGGGCGGGGTCGACGACGCCGGGTCCACCGGTGCCGGGCTGTGGGGCGGCGTCGAGGCGTGCGCGGCCGACCCGGACCCGCCGCGCTGCGCCTCGCGGGCCCGCGACTCGGCGAGGTAGTGCTGAACGGCGCCGGCGGAACCGCTGTGGCCGCGGGCCGCGGCGTCGTGCCGGGCCTCCCACTCCGCGGCCACCTTCTCCGCCGGTGACATGGCGAGCGGGTCGGGGCGTGGGCGCTGCCGCGACGTCCCGGCGTCCTGAGGTGTGGTCATGGTGGTTCTCCTCCCAGCGGGTCTGATCCCTGCCCCTCCACGATCGGCGGGCGGCTCGGCCGCGGCGAGAGCGGTACGGCTCGGCCCTCGGGGACCAAGGCCCCCTGCTCCTCCTGGGCGACGGTCGGGCGGTCAGTTCGCGGCGCCGGCCAGGGTGGACGACGTCCCTTCCTGGGCGGCGCCCGGCGCCGGGTGCACGACCATCACCGGGCAGGGCGCGTGCACCACGCTGTGCAGGGACACCGAGCCG
Source organism: Klenkia terrae (assembly GCF_900491935.1). GTDB lineage: Bacteria > Actinomycetota > Actinomycetes > Mycobacteriales > Geodermatophilaceae > Klenkia > Klenkia terrae. The sequence continues at coordinate 4,416,056 of NZ_UEXK01000004.1, read as the reverse complement.
AGCAGCATGCCCGACAGCGCGTTCCGGCTGCGGCTGCCCACGACCAGCAGCTCGGCGCCGGCGGCCTGCTGCACGAGCGCCTCCCCCGCCGTCCCCCGGACGGTCACCACGGTCACCGGGACCGTCGGCTGCTCTCCCAGCACCTCGGCGACCGCTGCCTCGGCGTGTCGTCGGGCGGCGTCCTGGACCTCCTCGAGCGACTCGGCGAGCACGACGTACAGCTCGCTCCAGTAGTTCGGCAGGTCGTACGCGGCCACCACCTCGAGCTCCGCGCCCCGCTCGGCAGCCGCCTCAGCTGCCCTGGCCAGCGCGGTCCGGGACGGCACCGACCCGTCCACCCCGACGACCACACGGGCCGGGCCGGTCGTCGTCGAGGGGTGGACGACGACGACCGGGCACGCGGCATGGGTGGAGCAGTGCAGCGCCACCGAGCCGAGGAGGGTGCTGCGGATGCCGCCACGGCCCCGGCTGCCGACGACGAGCAGGTCGGCGCCCTCGGCCACGCGGACCAGGTGCTCGGCCGGCGCCCCGGCCACCACGGTGACCTCCGCCGGGACGTCGCCGGTGCCCGGGACTGCGGCCACGCCGGGCTCCCGGCGGACCGCCTCGACGAGTTCCCGCGTCCGCGCCCCGGTGTCCGAGCGCAGCGAGTCGACCCGGCCGCGGTCGAGCAGGTAGGGGTCGGTCCAGTAGAAGTCCACCGGGAAGGCGGACACGACCTCGAGTGACGCACCGGCGCGGGCCGCCGCGACGAGTGCCCACCCGAGGGCGTCCCGGGAGCCGGCTGACCCGTCGACGCCGACCACCACCCGGGGGTGCCCGCTCCTGGTCCCCGCGCGGCCCTGCCGGTCGTTCGGCTCGGTCTCGTCGTCCACCACGGCCTCCTCGGTGTCGTCCCCGGGTGCGTGCACCGGGCTGGTGCCAGCGTCTTCACCCGTGAGCCCACCCAGGACGGGCGCACGTCCTGGACGGGCGGGACGAAGGTCCCCGTCCGTGGTCCACCCGGTCTCGTCCGGAGCCTGTTCACCCGCTACCGGGGCTGCGATGCTCTCGGGCATGGTCGAACCAGCCGGCGCCCCGCCCGCGGCGGGCGGTGAGCACCCCCCGTCCCCGCTCGCCGGCATGCGGCTGACCGAGCTGCTGGGAGAGGTCCAGGAGCGCCTGTCCGCAGTCGCCCGCACCCAGGAGCGCGTGCAGGATCTGCTGGACGCCTTCCTCAGCGTCACCACCGGCCTCGACCTGGACACCACGCTGCGGCAGATCGTCGAGGCCTCGACGAGGCTGGTCGACGCGCGGTACGGCGCCCTCGGGGTGCTCGACCCGACAGGCGGGCTGGGGGCGTTCATCACCGTCGGTCTCGACGACGACGTGCAGGCGACGATGGGTCACCTGCCCGAGGGGAAGGGCGTACTGGGTCAGCTGATCACCGACCCGCACCCCCTGCGCATCGCGGAGCTGAGCTCGCACCCCGCGTCGGTCGGCTTCCCCCCGGGGCATCCACCGATGCACACCTTCCTCGGGGTGCCGGTGCTGGTCCGGGGCACGGTCTTCGGAAACCTGTACATGACCGAGAAGCGCGGTGGCGGCCAGTTCACCGCCGAGGACACCGCCGTGCTGGTCGCCCTCGCCGGGGCGGCCGGGATCGCGATCGACAACGCCCGGCTCTTCGAGCAGGGCGAGCTCCGGCGCCGGTGGACCGACGCCGTGGGCGATGTCCGCGGAGCACTGCTCAACGGCATGTCACCGGACGAGGCGCTCCACCTCGTCGTGGACCGGGTGGCCGACCTGGCCGCTGCCGACGGCGTGTGGCTGTTCACCGGACCGGACTCCGGCGACGGCGCCTACGAGGTCCGGGCGCAGGCAGGGGACGGGCTCGTCGACAGCACCGGCCGGCGCCTGCACCCTGACGACGCGCCGGCTCTGGGGGCAGTGCACGCCGCCGGGGAGATGGTTGCCCTCGACATGGGCGGCATCCCCTACGACGGGCCGAACAGGCACGTGCCGTGGGGTTCCACGCTCGGGGTCCCGTTGCGCAGCATCGACGCGCGGGCCGCGGTCCTGGTCGTCGCCCGCCGGGGTGGCGGGGCACCCTTCGACCCAGCGGTGGGCCCTCTGGTCTGCGAGTTCGCCGACCAGGTCGCGCTGGCGCTGGACATGGCGACCCGCGCGCAGGTCGCCCGGAGGCTCGATGTCTACGAAGACCGCGACCGGATCGCCCGGGACCTGCACGACCACGTCATCCAACGGCTGTTCGCCGCAGGCCTCAGCCTGCAGGCCACCACGAACCGGGTCCACGACGTCGCGATCCACCAGCGGTTGCGGCAGGTGGTGGGCCAGCTCGACGAGACGGTCAGGGACATCCGCACCACGATCTTCGACCTGCACACCACCGACGGCGCCGACCACGGCGAGAGCCTCCGACGCCAGGTGCTGGACGTCGTCACCGAGACCGCGGGCGAGGAGCTGGACTGCACGGTGCGCATGTCCGGCGCGGTCGACAACCTGGTCACCGGTGACCTGGCCGGGGAGGTCACCGCCGTGGTCCGCGAGGGCGTGAGCAATGCCGCCCGGCACTCCGGCGCCCGGCACGTCACGGTCACCGTGGACGTCACCGACCGGGTGGTCCTCGAGGTGCGGGACGACGGCCGCGGCGTCGACCCGACCGTCGCCCGCAGCGGGCTGCGGAACCTGGCCGAGCGCGCCGAGCGTCGGGGCGGCTCGTGCACGGTGCGGCCGGTGGCCGACGGATGGGGGACGCTGCTGCGCTGGGAGGTCCCGCTGCCGGTGTCGCCGAACGGGTGACGGGGTGGACGACCACCAGGACGGTGGTGGCCGGCGGCCCGAGCCGGTGCCCGGCACCCGTCGGCCCACGAGGCGACGGGCGGGATCCACCCCGCTGCACGAGACCCGACCCGGGAGACGGGGGGCTCCCGGGCCGGGCCGATGACCCGGTCCCGGCCGACCACGCACATCGACCACAGGGTTCTCGGTACGGCCCACGGTGTCCGTCCTGGACGGTTGCCGCCAGGGTCCGAGGTCCTCCCGCCCGTTCCCCACCGGAGTTGCACCTCGTGCCACTCCGGTGAGGACGGCGGAGTCCCACCCACGTGGGAGGGCTCGACGCCCCGCGGACGACCGGCCTCCGCCGGTCCGGTCCGCGGTGGGAACTCAGGTGCGGCTCACCGGGACCCGGGTCTCGGCGGGTGCCGTGGGCTGCTCGGCGACGGGCACACGCACCTCCAGGATCCCGTCGCGGTAGCTCGCCGACACGTCCCCCTCCGTGGTGCCCTCGGGGAGCGGGAGGGTACGGGTCAGGTGACCACGCCGGAGTTCGTGCCGGATGCACCCGTCCTCGCGGTGCTCCTCCTCGGACTCCCGCCGGGCGTCGATCCGCAGCATCCCGCCGGCGACGACCACATCGACGTCCCGCTCGGGGTCGATGCCGGGTAGCTCGGCCCGGACCACGAGCGTCGAGCCGTCGCGGTGCTCGTCCACGCGGATGAGGTCCTGCCCGGCCGGACGGTCTGCCAGTGGCCGCAGCAGCACCTCGCGGGACAGCGGCAGTGCACGGAGCCAGTCGTCGAGCACCCGGTCCAGGGTCGTGAACGGGGGCAGGGCCGGGGCGGCCCGTCGTTCCTGCAGCGAGGTCATCGTTCCTCCAGGTGGGTGTTCCGGGCGAGCTCGTCCCGCCCCCGACCACCTTCCGAGCCCTGGCGGACCCGCGGGAGGGGCGCAGGTCCCCTCTGCCCCCGCCCGGACGTCCTGCCGCCGTCCCGGTGGCTGGCCGGAGGGCGGTCCGTCCGCGAACCGGCCCCTGTGCACCTCGAGCGCGCAGACCCCCTGCAGGCGACCTCGCGTCAGAACCCGAACACGACGCGGGCCGGGACGGTGCTGGCCAGCACCTCGGCCATGGCGTCGTTGACCTCGTCGAGCTTGCGCTCCACCGAGATCACCCGGGTCCGGCCCGCCGCGTGCAGGGCGAACACGTCGGCCAGGTCGTTGCGGGTGCCGACGATGGAGCCGAGGACGTGCTTGCCCGAGAGCACCATGTCGAAGATCGGCAGCGACAGGTTCCCCCCGGCCGGCAACGCCACGCAGACCAGCCGCCCGCCGCGCCGCAGCGAACGGTAGGCCTGGTCGAACGAGGTCGGCGAGGCCGCGAGCGCGATGGCCACGTCTACCCCACCGCGGGCCTGGATGGCCTGCACGGGGTCGGCGGTCGAGGCGTCCACCGTGTGGTCGGCGCCCAGCTCCCGGGCCATCACCAGCTTCTCCTCGGTGATGTCCACCGCGGTGACGAAGGCGCCGGCGATCCGGGCGTACTGCACCGCCAGGTGCCCCAGCCCGCCGATCCCGAACACCGCCACGGAGTCGGCGGGAGCCACCCCGGCGACCTTCACCGCCTTGTAGGTGGTGACCCCGGCACAGGTCAGCGGGGCGGCGTCCAGGCTCGTGACGCCGTCCGGGACACGGACGGCGAAGTCGGCGGCCACGGTCGCGCACTCGGCGAACGCGCCGTCCCGGCCGTAGCCGGAGTTGGTCTGCGACTCGCACAGGGTCTCCCACCCCGCGACGCAGGACCGGCAGTGCCCGCAGGCCGACCCGAGCCAGGCGATCGCCACCCGGTCCCCGAGCGACCGGGAGGTCACCCCGGGCCCGAGGGCGGTGACGATGCCGACGCCTTCGTGGCCGGGCACGAACGGTGGGCTGGGCTGCACCGGCCAGTCGCCGCGGGCGGCATGGATGTCGGTGTGGCAGAGCCCGCTGGCCTCCATCCGGACCAGTACCTCGCCGGAGCCGGGCTCGGGAACGGGACGGTCCTGGATCTGCAGGGGTGCGCCGAGGCGCGGGACGACGGCAGCCTTCATGACAACTCCTCGTGGTCGGTGCTGGTGGGTGCTGGTCGAGAGCTCTCGGGAGGTCACCGGCTGTCCGCCAGGGCGTCGAGGCGACGCTGGTACTCGTCCTCGTCGACCACGCCGCGGGCCAGCTGCCCGTCGAGCAGCTCCCGGGCGGCCCCCCGCCGGGGCGTGGTCGGCGGAGGACCGCCGGCGGCCCGGCCGGACCGCACCCCCACGACGACGATCGTGGTCACGACGAGCACGACGAGCAGGGCCAGCAGCAGCGTGGGCACGCCCGTGCCACCGGTCATCGGTCCCCAGGCCGTCGACCCGCCCCACCCCGTCGTCACGGTCGGGCACCTGTCGTCGGTCCTCGTGCGACGGACACGTCGACTCCCCTCCGGCCGTGGGCCCGGCTCCGGTCCGAGCGTGCGGCGCAGGGGGAACCCGCCGCTGCGGTCCGGGGACCTTCCCCCGTCGTCGTCGGACCCGAGCAGGAGGGACCTCCGTCCCCGTGCGGGCGCCGAACGCGTCGTGGATCATGCTGCGACCCGTGGCAGGTCCAGCTCCAGCACGAGACCGGACAGGGACGCCGTCCGCAGGGTGCGCACGGTGGCTCGCCGGTGGGCCCGTGACCGGGCCTCCACCACGGCCACCTCGTCCTGGTCGCGGCCGAGGGCGCGCAGCGTGGGGAGTCCGGCGACCAGGTCGAGCAGCTGGGCGCCGAGCCGGGTCAGGGTGTGCAGCCGGGCGTCGGCCTCGTCACGGGCGACCAGCCCGACCAGGACGAGGAAGACCGTGAGCAGCACCAGCACCACCAGCAGGATCAGCGCGGTGGGCGGGTCGACGACGGCGACCACGACGAGCACGGCCACGGGGAGGACCGCGGCCTCGATGCGGGCGGGCAGGTGGACGGCGAGGTCCTCCTCCGGCCGGTCCAGGCCATCGGTGGCCAGCAGAGCGACCTCCGACGGGTCGAGAGCTCCGGGCCCGGCCGTCGTCGTGCGGTCGACCAGGCCCGCCCGCAGCTCGCCGACGGCCCGGCGGGCCGAGCGGTGCGCCCACCACTCGCGCAGCCACCCGGCCCCGGCCCGCAGCAGCACCGCGGCCACCAGGACTCCGAGCTGCTGCCGCTCACCGGTCAGCGCCCGGGAGAGGGCGCCCGCCGCGAGGATCGCGGCGGTCGCCGCACCCGCGCCGAGCGCGGCGGTCCCGAGGAGGTGCCCCCGGACCCGCGGGACGAGGTCGGCGGCGCGCCGACCCAGCAGGCCGGCGCGCACGCCTGCGCCAGCGGCACGCAGTCGGTGTCCGGCCCCGCTCAGGGTGTCCACGGTCAGGACCCTAGGAACGGCCCGGTGGCCCGGCCTCCGGCCGAGGTCCTGGCCGCGCTGACCCCAGGTCCCCCCGCCGGGGGACCTAGGTCCTGCGCGGCGCGCCGGGTCCTTCGCCCCGGGGCGCAGCGGCGAAGGCCCCTGGGCCGCCGGCCGGCCCGGGCACAGGCTCGGTGACGGGCCCGTCCGGGCTCCCCGAGCCCGGGAGGACACGTGCAGGTGCGAGAGCTGATGAGCGCCCCGGCCGTCACGGTGGGGCCGGCCACGCCGGCCACCTACGCCGCGGAGGTGCTGGCGTCCCGCGGGTTCGCCGCGCTCCCCGTCGTGGACACCGGGGACCGGCTGCTCGGCGTGGTGGCCGAGGTCGATCTGGTGCGCGACCGCATCCGACCCGACCCCCGGCTGCACGCCCGCCGGGACGTCCGGGACCGGGACCACCGACCGGCCGCGCTGGTCGCCGGGATCATGACCGCCCCGGCGACCGCCGTGGACGTCGCCGACGACGTCGCCGACGCCGCACGCCTGCTGCTGGAGCGCTCGCACCGCAGCCTGCCCGTCCTCCAGCACGGTCGGGTGGTCGGGGTGCTGAGCCGCCGCGACCTCCTCGGCATGCTGCTGCGCCGGGACGAGGAGGTGCGCCTGGACCTGCTGGGCGTCATCGAGCAGTACACCGGTGAACCCGGGAGGTTCGAGGTGGGGGTCTCCGACGGGTGCGCTGCGCTGGTGCGCCGCGCGGGCGCGCCCTCCCCCGACCCGGCGCAGGAGGCCTCGGCGCTGACCACGCTGGCCCGCACGGTGCCCGGGGTGGTGGACGTGCGCGTGCGTGATGCACCGGTCGGCGCGCCGCACCACGAACCGGCCGGCACTGCCGGGGGACCCCGGTGACCCGGCATGCCGCCCCGGCCACCACCCAGCTGCGGGCGGGCCCCGGCGCCGTCGTCCTGCCCTGCGCCCTCATGGGGCTGACCGCGGCCACCGGCGCCGTGGGACTCGCCAGCGATGGGCTCGACCTCGGCGCGCGGGTGCGGGACCGCCTGCCGTGGGACAGCCCCGTGCTGGCGGGGGCCGCCCTGTTCGTGCTGGTCGGTCTGCCCATGTTCGTCGCCGCCTGGGCCGGGGCGCGTCGCCGTCCGGCCACCGGCGACCTCACGACGCTCGCCGGTGCGCTGCTGGTCGGGTGGATCGTGGGACAGGTCGCCGTCCTCGCCACCTTCTCCTGGTTCCAGCCGCTGTGCCTGCTCTACGGTGCCGTGCTCGTCGTCCTCGGCCGCCTGGTGGACCGGAGCCGGGACCGAGGACCGCGGTGACCGGCACGGCTGGCGACCTGCGGGTGCGTGATGTGATGACCCGGTCGGTGCGGACCGTCTCCGTCGACGACCCGGTCAGCACCGCGGCGGCGGTGCTGCGCCGCTGGGGTGTCGGCGCACTGCCCGTGCTGGATGCCGACGGCCGGGTCGTCGGCATCGTCGCCGAGCTGGACCTGCTGCGGGCCGGGCCCGGAGCGGGGACATCGGTGGGTGCGGTCATGCGGACCCCGGTCCGGTGCCTGTCCCCCGGCGCCCGCCTCGCCGGCGTCGCGGACGCCCTCGTCCAGGACGGGCTGCGGAGCATGCCCGTGGTGCTGGGTGGCGAACTGGTCGGCATCGTCAGCGCTGCCGACCTCCTGATCACCACCACCCAGGAGGACCGAAGGCCCGACCCGGCCCGACCGGAGGCCCTGGGGGACGGAGACCGGGCGGCCCAGGCTGCACCCCAGGGCCGATAGGCAGGCCCAGCCCAGGAGCCGGGCGGCGCCCGGAGGACAGGAGCCCAGCATGGACAACATCGCCCCACCGGTGGTCGTCGCCGTGGACCACTCCCCCCAAGCCGTCCCGGCTTCCCGGGCGGCAGCCCGGGAAGCCGCCCGGCTGGGGCGGGGACTGCGGATGGTCCACGTCGAGCACCCGGTACGGCCGGGGTGGTTCACCAGCTCCCGGGCCGCGCACGATGTCCATGAGCTCCACCGGCGCGCCGCCGAGGACCTGCTGCAGCGCGCCACGAGGGCCGTCGGCGACCTGCTGCCGGCCTCTTCGGTGCAGACCGCGGTGCGCTCGGGCCACGTCGCGGAGGTGCTGGTCGAGGAGAGCGTGGGGGCGTCCTCGCTCGTGCTTGGCGGCCGGTCGGGCGACCGGATCGCCGGTCCCGGCGCGACCGCTGCCCGGGTGGTGGCCCACGCTGCCTGCCCCGTGCTCGTCCTGCCCGACGAGGACACCGCGGTCCTCGTCGAGGGCCGGTCGGTCGTGGTCGGGGTGGCCGGGCGCCCCGGCGAGGCGGCCGTGCTGCGCGCCGCCTTCGAGCAGGCCGACGCCCGGGGCGGCGACCTGGTCGTGGTCCACAGCTGGGTCGAGCCCGCCCTCGAACCCACCTACCGGGCGATCGGCCCGCTGATCGACTGGGCGAGCGTGCGGGACGAGGAGCAGCGTCTCCTGTCCGAGGCCCTCGCCGGCCAGGCCGGCACCTGGCCCGACGTCACCGTCAGGCCCGCTCTGGTCAGGGCCCGGCAGGTGCCCGCTCTCCGGTCGATGGCCAGCACGGCCGAGCTCCTCGTGGTGGGGCACCGCCACCGGGGACCGGTCACCGGGCTGGGGTCCACCACCCGCGGGCTGCTGCACCACGCTCCCTGCCCGGTGCTGGTCGTGCCGCTGCCCGCGGTCGGACGGGGGGACGGGCCACGAGCCCCGGAGGACCACCCGGGTGCCTCCGTGACCATGCACACCGCTGGCCGGTGAACCGCGCCCGGGGACGGTGGAGGGACCTCGAGCCCGCCACCCGGACCACGCTGCTGGTCGTGGGCGGCACCCAGCTCTCCCTGGCCGTGTCGGCGTGGACAGACCTGCGGCGCTGCCCGCCGGACCAGGTGCGCGGGGCCAAGCTCCCCTGGGTCCTGGTCATCGCGATCAGCTGGGTCGGCCCGCTGGCCTGGTTCCGCTGGGGCCGACGGCGCACCGGCCGGCCGGTGCGAGGGCGGTACGGCTCGGGGATGCGGGACCAAGGCCCCCGACCGGAGCTGCTCGGCGGCGCCACGATCGGAGCCACCCGCCGATCCCAGGAGCCCCGACCATGACCGTGACCGCCCTCGGTGCCCGCACGGACGGCGCGGTGCCGCCGGAGCCCGAGCGCTACAGCGATCTCGACCTGGAGCTCGACCTGAGGTGGTGGGGTGCGGCCAACCTGCTCACCGCGGCCCAGATCTACCTGCTGGACAACCCGCTGCTGCACCGCGCGCTGCGTCCCGACGACGTCAAGCCGCGCCTGCTGGGGCACTGGGGCACCAGCCCCGGTCTGACGATGCTGCACACGCTGCTCAACCGGCTGATCCGGCGCACCGGCAGCCAGGTGCTGGTGGTGACCGGCCCGGGCCACGGAGGCCCGGCGTTGCTGGCCTGCTCCTGGCTGGACGGGCACTACAGCCAGGTGCACCCGGAGGTGACCCCGGACCTGGCCGGTCTCGGCCGCCTCGTCCGCCAGTTCTCCACCCCGGGCGGGGTGGGCAGCCACGCCGGGGTGCACGTGCCGGGCAGCATCCACGAGGGTGGTGAGCTGGGCTACGCGCTGGCGCACGCGGCCGGCGCCGCCTTCGACGACCCTGATCTGCTGACGGTCTGCGTGGTCGGCGACGGCGAGGCGGAGACCGGCCCGCTCGCGGCGTCCTGGCGGCTACCGGCGTTCCTGGACCCGGTCCGGGACGGTGCGGTGCTCCCGGTGCTGCACCTCAACGGGTACAAGATCTCCGGTCCCACCGTGCTGGGCCGGTCCTCCGACGCCGATGTGTGCGCGTTCCTCGCCAGCCAGGGCTGGGCACCGGTGGTGGTCGCCGGCGACGACCCGCACCAGGTGTTCCGCCAGCTGGAGCACGCCCTCACCCAGGCCCACGCCACCATCACCGACCTGCAGCGACGGGCACGGTCAGGTGAGGACGTGCGGCCGGCGCGCTGGCCGGCGGTCGTGCTGCGCACCCCGAAGGGCTGGACCGGTCCCCGGCTGGTGGACGGCGTCCTGGTGGAGGGCACCTGGCGCGCCCACCAGGTCCCGCTGACCCACGTCCGCGACGACGCGGGGCACCTGGCCCAGCTGCAGTCCTGGCTGTGGTCCTACCGACCCGACCTGTGCTTCGACGCCGGGGGCCGCCTGGTGCCCGAGCTGGCCGCCCTGACCCCGGAGGCCGACCTGCGCATCTCGGCCAGCTCGCGGGCGGGTGGTCCGGGATTCCGCGTCCGCCCCCTGCCCCTGCCCGACCTCGCCCAGCACGCCCTGGACCTCCCCGCACCCGGGGTGGTCCGGCACGGGTCGACCCTGCCGCTCGGCGGCCTGCTGCGCGACCTCCTCGCGGCCACCGGTCGGCCCGACGGCGGCGGTGACTTCCGCCTGTTCTGCCCCGACGAGACCACCAGCAACCGGCTGGGCGCGGTGTTCGAGGTGACCGACCGGTGCACCCAGCTACCGGTGCTCCCCCACGACGTCCACGTCGCCCCGCAGGGCCGGGTGCTCGAGGTGCTCAGCGAGCACCTCTGCGAGGGGTGGTTGGAGGGCTACACCCTGACCGGCCGGCACGGCCTGTTCGCGACCTACGAGGCCTTCGCGATGGTCGCGGCGTCGATGGTCGTCCAGCACGCCAAGTGGCTGCAGCTGGCCGCCGGCCAGCCCGACCGCACCCCGGTGCCCTCGCTCACGGTGCTGCTGACCAGCACGTGCTGGCGCAACGACCACAACGGCTTCTCCCACCAGGGCCCCGGCCTGGTCGACACCGTCGCCCCGCTGGCGCCCGAGGTGACCAGGATCTGGTTCCCGCCCGACGCGAACACGGCGCTGGTGGTCGCCGAGCAGTGCCTGGCCGGTCGGGGGCAGGTCAACCTGGTGGTGGTCGACAAGCAGGAGCACCTGCAGTACCTCGACCTGGGGCAGGCCCGCGCCCTCGTCCTCGCCGGGGCGGCCGTGTGGGAGTGGGCGGGCAGCGAGGACCCGGACCGCCGACCGGACGACGACCCCGACGTCGTGCTGGCGGCAGCGGGGGACGTGCCCGTGCTGGAGGTGCTTGCCGCCGCAGAGCTGCTCCGCACCCACGTGCCGCACCTGCAGGTACGGGTGGTGGCGGTCGTCGACCTCCTCGGTCTGCTCCCACCCGGTGATCACCCGGCGGCGCTGCCCACCGACCGGTTCACCGAGCTGTTCACCGACACCGTGCACGTGGTGTTCGCCTTCCACGGCCATCCGCGCACCGTGCACCCGCTGCTGCACGGCCGACCCGACGCCGACCGGTTCCACGTCCGCGGGTTCACCGAGCACGGGAGCACCACCACACCCTTCGACATGGTCGTGCTCAACCGCATGAGCCGTTACCACCTGGTGCTGGAGGCCCTCCGCCGTGCCCGCCGCGTGCCGGACGGCGCCGACCGGCTCACCGCGCTCTGCCGGGACCAGCTCGACCGGCACCGCACCCACGTCGTCGAGGCGCTCGACGACCTGCCCGAGGTCCGCGACTGGACCTGGGGATCCCCTCCCCCGCCCGAGGAGCACCCATGACCACCCACACCCCGTCCGTCGTCGTCGGGGTGGACGGCTCCGAGCACGCCGAGCTGGCCGCCCACGTCGCCGCCGCCGAGGCGGTCCGCCGCCAGCGGCCGCTGCGCCTGGTCCGGGCCTTCACCTGGACCGACCAGCTCATGCCCGGGCTGCCCGACACCCTCGCTGCCCGGGCCGCCGCCCGGCGCAGCGCGAACGCTGCCCTGGACCGGCTGCGCCGCGAGCTGACGGCGAGCATCCCGGGGTGGACCGTGGGGGCCACGTTGGTCGAGGGCCGCCCGGAGACCGCGCTCTGCCGGGCCGTCGAGGCAGATGACCTCCTGGTGGTCGGCGCCAGCGGGACCACCTGGGGCTCCACCGGTGTCCTCGGGACCGTGGCCGAGACCGTGGCGGCCGCTGCGCCCTGCGCGGTCCTGGTGCACCGCCCGCTGCCCGCACTCCACGCCGACCGGCACGAGGTCCTCGCCGGGGTGGACGGCGGCCCCGGCACCGCGGCGGTGCTGGCCGCGGCGGCCCAGGAGGCAGAGGCGAACTCGGTGTCCCTGGCCGTCGTGCACGCGTGGCGGCAGCTCACCGAGGACGCGCCGGCGTCGTTGAGGTGGCGGTTGGACCGCGACGCCACCGAGCGGACCGAGCGGGACGCCGTCGAACCGGCGGTGGCCGAGCTGCGCCGCCGCCGTCCCCGCCTGGAGATCGACGTCACCGTGGCCCCGGGACGGGCCGGACGGGTGCTGGTGCAGTTCGCCGAGACGGCCCGGATGCTGGTCGTGGGGCGCCGCTGCCTGGCCGACGGTGGACCGGGGGCCACCGTGCACTCGGTGCTGCACCAGGCCGACGTGCCCGTCCTCGTCGTCCCGGTCGCCTCGGTCGCGGCGCACGCCGCTGTCCGACCGCAGGCGATCGCGACCACGTCGTGACCGGCGCTCCTGGTCGACCCGGTCCCGGACCCCGGGTCCTGGTGACGGTGGCGAGCAAGCACGGGTCGACCGCCGAGCTCGCCGAGCGGCTGGCGGTCGACCTGCAGGAGAGCGTGGCCGGTCGGCGGTGCCGCCTGACCGCCGCCTGCCGGCGGGTCGAGCAGGATCCCGACCCCGCCCAGTTCGACGCCGTGGTGCTGGGCAGCAGCGTCTACGCCGGACGCTGGGCCGAGCCGGCCCGGCGCTGGGCCAACCAGCACCTGGTCACCCTGCGCAGGCGTCCCGTGTGGTTGCTCAGCAGCGGCCCGATCGGCGAGCACCCGTTCCCGCCCGACGAGGCGCACGACATCGGTCCGCTCGCCGACGAGCTGCTCGCCCGGGGACAGCGGACGCTGCCCGGTCGGCTCGACCCGGCCCGGCTGGGCTTCGGTGAACGGGCGGTCGTCACCGCCATGCGCGCACCGCACGGGGACTTCCGCGACTGGACGGCGCTGCGCAGCTGGGCGGAGGAGATCGCCTCCCAGCTCGAGCTCAGCCCCGCCGGCGCCGCCCAGGTCGGCACCGCCCCACGCTGAGCACCACGCTGAATGCCGCACCCGAGCTGCACCGGGCCGAAATACCTGCAGGTGCGTGACCAACGCCCGGTGTGCGCGCGGCCGCGGCCGGACAGGGTGGGGACGTTGCGGGCCGGGAGGACCGGCACCGGACCGGGCGGAGGCAGGATGGACGGCACAGCGGAGCGGCGCATCGAGGAACTGGACGAGGCAACCTGCCGTGCACTGCTGCGGACGGCGGCCATCGGCCGCATCGCGTTCACCGAGGGCGCGCTGCCGGCGGTGCAACCCGTGGCCTTCGTCGTGGACGGCGCGGAGATCGTCATCCCGACCAGGCGCGGGAGCAAGGTCACCGCGGCGAGCCGGCACACGGTGGTCGCCTTCGAGGTCGACGACGTCGACCTCGCCGAACGCACCGGGTGGAACGTCACCGTGGTCGGCCCCTCACGGGTGATCGAGGACCCCGACGAGATCCACCGCCTCGATGCGTACGGCGTGCGGCCCTGGGCGCCCGGTGGGGCAGGCCACTGCTACGTCGGCATCACGGTGGGGCTGCTGAGGGGACGCCGGGTCCACCGCGACGGGCAGCCCCAGGGGCCCCGCTGCGTACCCGCCGGGTTCTGGTGAGGGCGGCACAGCCCGGCGCCGGGCCGGGCGAGGGCTGCGCCCAGTGCGAGGCACTGGCCGGGATGGGGTTGAACGATCTGCTCGAGGAGGCGCAGGACCGGCTGGCCTCGGTCGCCCGCACCCAGGAACGGGTGCCCGAGCTGCTCGCTGCGTTCCTCAGCGTGTCCAGCGGGCTCGACCTGGACGGGACGCTGCACCGCGTGGTGCTGGCTGCCGCCCACCTGGTGGGCGCCCGGTACGGGGCGCTGGGGGTGCTCGCCCCGGGCGGTGGGCTGGGGACCTTCCTCACCGTCGGGGTCACCGCGGAGCAACGGGCGGCGATGGGCCGCCCCCCGCACGGTGACGGCATCCTGGGCCAGCTCATCACCGCCCCCCGCCCCCTGCGGATCGACGACCTCGCCGAGCACCCGTCCAGCGTCGGCCTGCCACCTGGGCACCCGCCCATGCGCGCGTTCCTGGGGGTACCGATCACCGTGCGGGACGTCGTGTTCGGCAACCTCTACCTGACCGAGAAGCGGGGTGGCGGCCCGTTCACCGACGAGGACGAGAGAGTGCTCGTCGCCCTCGCGGCCGCTGCCGGCACCGCCATCGACAACGCGCACCAGCACCGGGACAGGGCTGAGCTGTCGCGGTGGCAGGCAGCCGTCGGTGACGTGCGGGCTGCGCTGCTCGACGGGCAGCCTCCCGAGGTCGCCCTGGCGCTGGTCGTCGAGCGGGTGGCGAGCCTGACCGAGGCCGACGGCGCCTGGCTGCTGCTCGGGCCGGATGCCGCCGGTGGCTGGGAGGTCCAGGCGCAGAGCGGCGTGGGTCTGGTGGACCTGAGCGGGGAACGGCTGTGGCCCGCGGACTCACCGCCGCTGCAGGCCGTCGTCGACACCGGGGCCGTCGTCATCGTGGACCTGGCCGGTCGCTCGTCCACCGGACCGGACGGGCACGTCGCATGGGGCCCGGCGCTGGGCGTGCCCCTGCCCGGACCCCCAGGTCGCGGCGCGGTCGTCGTCGCTGCCCGCCGCGCCGGACGGGCCACCTTCGACCCCGGTTGCGGGCAACTCGTGCGCGCCTTCGCCGACCAGGTCGCCCTGGCCCTGGACACGGCCGCTCGTCAGCGGGTGGCGCGTCGGCTGGACGTGGTGGCCGACCGGGAACGGATAGCTCGGGACCTGCACGACCACGTCATCCAGCGGCTGTTCGCCGCCGGCCTGAGCCTGCAGGCAGCGCTCCCCCGGGTGGCCGACGACCAGGTCCGGGTGCGGCTGAGCAGGGTGGTCGAGCAGCTCGACGAGACGGTGCGGGACATCCGCACGACCATCTACGACCTGCACGACAGCCGTGCCGTCGACCCCTCGGCCGGTCTGCGCCGCCGGCTCCGGGAGGTGGTGACCGAGACGGCCGGGGACGTCCTGCGCACGGCGGTCCGCACCTCGGGTGCGGTGGACTCCCTCGTGACCGGGCCGTTGGCCGCCGACGTGCTGGCCGTGGTCCGCGAGGGTGTCAGCAACTCGGCCCGCCATGCCGCGGCCCGCCACGTCACGGTCACGGTGGAGGTCACCGAGGAGGTGGTCGTCGAGGTCCGGGACGACGGGCGGGGCATCGATCCGGCGGTGGCCCGCAGCGGGCTGCGCAACGCCGCGGACCGCGCCGAGCGGCGAGGCGGGTCGTGCGTCGCCGTCCCGCTGCCCGACGGCGGTACGGCACTGCGCTGGCGGGTCCCCCTGCCGGTGCCGACCGGTTGACCGGCCGGCAGCAGCAGTCAGCGGCGTGGTGGGGCAGCGCGCAGCTCGGTGGCCAGGATGGCCACCTGGGTGCGCCGCTCGAGGCCCAGCTTGGCCAGCAGGTGCGACACGTAGTTCTTGATGGTCTTCTCGGCCAGGAACATCCGTTGACCGATCTGGCGGTTGGTCAGGCCCTCGCCGATCAGCTCCAGCACGGTGCGCTCCTGGTCGCTGAGCAACGCCATCGGCCCGGCGGGCTCGGCTGCCCGCCGCATCCGGTCGAGCACGGCAGCCGTGGCCGTGGGGTCCAGCAGCGATCCGCCGGCACCGACGGTGCGCACCCCCGCGACGAGGTCCTGACCGAGGATCTGCTTGAGCAGGTACCCCGAGGCCCCCGCCATGATCGCGTCGAACAGCGCCTCGTCGTCGCTGTAGCTGGTGAGCATGACCACCTTGAGGTCCGGCATCCGGGAGCGCAGCTCGCGGCACACGGTCACCCCGTCGCCGTCGGGTAGCCGCACGTCCAGGACGGCGACGTCGGGACGCAACGCCGGCACCCTGGCCAACGCCTCGGAGGCGTTCTTGGCCTCACCCACGACGACGATCCCCGGGTCGCTCTCCAGTGCGTCGGCCACACCGCGCCGGACGATCTCGTGGTCGTCGAGCAGGAAGACGCGCAGCTGCTCCGGTCGGTCCGTGTCGGTCGTCATCGGTCCCCCGTCCTCCCCGTCCCCGGCGGCCGGTCCGTCGCCTGCCCCGACCCTAGACACCCGGAGATGCCCAGGACCCGGGACGAAGGTCCCGCACGTCCGGCCCGACCAGGGTCCCAAGTCCCTGGTGTGGTGTGCCGGCGTCGGCCAGCGTCGGCACCTCGTCAGCGGGTCGACCGGAGGTGGACGTGGAGGGAGCGACGCCGACCGGGGGCCGCCCCGGTGACGACCGCAGGGTGGACTGCGCCGACCCCGTGCCCGAGCTGCGCGTGGTGCACCACGTCCACCGGGTGCCGGGCGGGGCGATCAGTGCGGTGTGCGCCGGGGCGGCCGCGGCCGCGTGGTCACCGCGACCGGTTGCCGGGGTCCTGGAGGACCTGTGCCGCGGGACCGCCCGCTACGTCGTGTCCTGGTTGGGCGACGCCCGGCCGGTCGTCGCACTGCCGCGGCCCGAGGGCGGGCGGTACCTGCACAGCACGAACCCGGCCGGGCACGGGAATGCCCTGGACTCGCTCCCGTCCTGCCCCGTCCACGCCTCCGGCGCCGGAGGTCCCGGGCAACCCGAGCCCGGTGCCGCGGAGCTCGCTGCCTGCCGGGCCCGGCACCCCTCGAGCTGGCCGCCCCGCCTGCTCCCCCCGGTCTGAGGCCGCGGCCGGTCCGGTCCGCTCGGCGGGACCGAGGTCCCGTCGAGCCGGGACCCTGGCCCGTCCCCGAGGAGGGGCCACCGACGTCACGGTGGGCTGGGTCGCCGGACAGGCGGCCGGGGAGGAGCAGGATGAGCAACGGACGAGTGCTCTGCCTGGGCCACGCCGTGCGGCGGTTCAGCCTGGGCTCAGGGTCGATGAGACGCACCACGGACCGTCTCCACGTCGGGTTGCGGCTGTGGTTGACCGCCGTCCTCGTGATGTCCCCGGCCATCGGGTTGTCGGCCGGGACGGCGGCCCGCGAGGTGTTGTCCCAGCAGGCCGCTGCCGACACCGCGCGCCTGCACCAGGTGGAGGCCGTGCTGGCGGTCGACGTCCACCGGACCGCGGGCACCACGTCCGGTGAACCGGTGTGGGTCGCAGCCAGCTGGACCTCCCCGGCAGGCCTCCCGGTCCAGGGCAGGGTGCCCGCGTCGGCGGGGGACGACGCCGGCGACAGGATCATGATCTGGACGACCGCGACCGGTGAGCGGCGGCACGCCCCGCTGAGCCCCTCCGACGTCGCCCTGCAGTCGGCGGCCATCGGCACCGTGACGGCACTCGGGGTCGTGGTCACCGCAGTCCTCGCCCACCTCGGTGGGGTGGCGCTGCTCGACCGGTCGCGGGCCCGTCGCTGGGCGGCGGGCTGGGCGGCGGTGGAACCCTCGTGGCGCAAGCAGCTGCTGCGGTGAACGGGCCCCGGGTCGTCGTCGGGGTGGATGGGTCCCGCGCATCCAGGCCGGTCGTCGCGGTCGCAGCCCGGGCCGCCCGGGACCGCGGGTGCGGACTGCTCATCGTGCACGTGTCGCCCTGGGCCGGCGCCGGTGTCCAGGGCCGGGACGGCCACGGCGCCGCCTGCGCCCTGCGGTCGTCGACCGAGCTCGCCCTGCGGACGGCGGCGCAGGACGCGGCGCAGGACTCTGCGCAGGACACCGCGCCGGTCGGGGGGCCACTCGACGTGCAGTGGCGGCTGGCCGACGGGAGCACCGCACCGGCGTTGCTGGCC
This sequence comes from Klenkia terrae, assembly GCF_900491935.1. GTDB lineage: Bacteria > Actinomycetota > Actinomycetes > Mycobacteriales > Geodermatophilaceae > Klenkia > Klenkia terrae. Next base: position 4,398,116 of record NZ_UEXK01000004.1, on the reverse strand, counting down.
GCCGCCGCGCACACCGACCTGCTGGTGGTGGGCAGTCGGGCCCGCAACCTGGCCGAACGGGTCCTCCTGGGGTCGGTGACCACTGCACTGCTGGAGAGCTCACCGGTGCCGCTGCTGCTCGTCCCGACCGCGTCCCGCACCGTGGTCATCGGTCCGCCGGGCCCCGTCGTCCTGGCCCTGGACGGCCGTGCGGAGTCCGGGCCCACCGTCCGCCTGGCCTTCGCCGAGGCCGCACGCCGACGGGCCGAGCTGGTGGCCGTCCACGTCTGGGACGCACCGTCGCCGGCCTCGGCGTGGGAGCACCCGGACGGCCCGCTCAGCCTCACCGACGCCCGTGACGACGAGGTCCGGCTCTGGGGCGAGAGCCTGGCCGGCTGCCGGGAGGACTTCCCCGACGTCGTCGTACGGGGAGTCGTGCGCCACGGCCCCGTCCTGCCGACGCTGCTGGGTGCAGCCACCGCCGCACAGCTGCTGGTGCTGGGCCGCCGCGGTGGACGCCGGACACCGCACCGGGACACCGGGTCCGTCCTCGCCCACCGCGCCGACTGCCCGACCCTGGTGCTCCCCCTCGGCGGACCGGGGTGACCTGTCGCCGGCACCGGACCCGAGGAGCATCCCCGGGTCACCCGCCGTGGGAGACCTCGTGGGATCCCAGGACCAGCAGGTCCGCCTCCTCGGCGAGCGCGGCGAGCACGCCGTCGGGGTCACCGTCCAGCAAGCGCACCCAGGTACGTCCGCGCACCCCGGTGTCCTGGACCGCTGCCCGCACCGTGGCCACCAGGTCCCGCTCGCACTCCGCGCGCGCCGCAGCAGCGCCCCCGGCCCAGACCCGGACAGCCATGACCTTGGCATCGCGCTCCGCGGCCTCGCGCAGGGCCCACCGCAGCGCGGCCCGGCTGTTCGGTGATCCGGAGACCCCGCAGACCAGCCACGCATCGGCACCCGGCCAGCTCCCGTCCACCTGTCCCAGCTCCACCGGACCACCGTGGGTCGGCGGAACCCGGACCGGCCAGGGACCCAGGTCCCCCGGGATGTGGCCCACGGCCCCTGCCGCACGCGGCGGCAGCTACGGGACGGTCGGGGAACCCGACCCCTGGAGGCACCGTGACCACCGGACCCGACCTGCCCCGACCCGTCGACCCGACCCGGATGGCCGACATCGAGGCCGCTGCCGACGCCGCGCTGCTGGCCCCGTCGGTGCACAACACCCAGCCCTGGCTCCTGGTGCTGCACCCGGACCGCATCGACGTCCGTGCTGACCGCAGCCGCCGACTGCCCGTCCTGGACCCGGCCGGCCGTGAGCTCATGCTCAGCGTGGGCGCCGCCGTCCTCAACACCCGGGTCGAGCTGGCCGCCCGCGGCCGGGCGGTCGAGGTGGACCGTTCCGCACGGACCACCGACCCCGACCTGGCCGCCGTCGTCCACCTGGTCGACGGTCCCCCGGACAGCGCCCTGGCCGCGCTCGCCCCGCAGGTCCGGGCCCGGCGCACCAACCGCCGGGGCTACACCGACGACCCGGTCCCCCCGGACGTGCTCGACCGGGTGCTCGTCGCGGCCGCCGCCGAGGACACCGTCGCGGTGCCGGTGCTGACCGAGGACCAGCACCGGCTCGTCGCCCGTCTCGCCCAGGACGCCGATGCGGAGCAGAACGCCGACCCCGCCTACCGGCACGAGCTGCGGATCTGGACCAACCGCGACACCCGCAGCGGGGACGGCGTGCCGTCCACCACGGTGCCGCGGGTGGACGGCAGCGCCCAGGACGACGTCCCCGTCCGGGACTTCGACACCCGAGGCCTGGGTGCCCTGCCGGCCGCGACGCGGGCGGGGAGGACCGGCGCCCTGGTGGTGCTGGCCAGCCATGCCGACGACGAACGGGCCTGGGTGCGGGCCGGCGAGGCGATGGAGCGGGTGCTGCTGGAGCTCACCGCAGACGGCTGGGCGGCCGGTCCGCTCAGCCAGGTCACCGAGGTCCCCCGCACCCGCGCATCGCTGGGCCGCGAGCTGTGCTGGGGGGTGCACCCGCAGCTGCTGCTGCGGATCGGCCGGGCGGTGCCCACCGCGGCCAGCCCCCGACGAGCCCGTCACGAGGTGGTCAGCGGCAGCACCCGACCTGCTCCCGGACCACCCCCCGTCCCCTGCCCGGGCCCCACCGGCTGGCCCGCGGCCCGCGGTGCACGGGCCGCCCGGGACCTGCCCGGTCATCACCTGCCGGTGTCCGACGGACGCGGGGGGACGACGTGGGTGTGAGCCCTCCGCCGTCGGTCGTCGTGGGGGTCGACAGCGGCCCCGCGTCGACGGCGGCCGCCCGCGAGGGTGCAGCACAGGCCCGACGTCGACTGCTGCCGCTCCACCTCGTGGCAGGAGCACCGTCGATCCTCACCGTGATCCCCTCCGGGGGCGCCGGGGGGATCACGGCGGCGCTCGAGGTGGGTGCTCGGGCGCTGCAGCAGCGGCTCGCGGTGCTGCAGGACGAGCTGACCGTCGCGTGCCCGGCCCTGCGGGTCACGGCCGAGTACACGACCGGCAGCGCCGAGCAGGTCCTCGCCCGGCGCGCGGGCCCGGAGGGCCGGATCGTCGTCGGGGGCAGCTCGACCGGCAGCCGCCCCACCCTGGGCCGGGTCGCCGGCCGGTTGGTCCGCGACGCGCCCTGCCCCGTCCTGGTGCACCGCGCCGGCGGCGACCCCACCGGGCCGGTCGTCGTCGGCGTGGACTGCCGGCCGGGCACGGCCGAGCTGATCGGTGCCGCGGTCGACGAGGCATGCGTGCGGGGCTCCTCGCTCGTGGTGCTGCACGCCTGGCGGGTGCACGGGACCGGGCCCAGCTCCGCTGCTCCACCGGAGCACTCGGTGGCCCAGGCCGAGGCCGACCTGCTCGAACGGCTGGTCGCCGACGTCCGCACCGGGCACCCCGCAGTACCGGTCGAGCTGGTCCTGCGACCCGGGACGGCCGCGGACAGGTTGCTGGAGGCAGCGGAGTCCGCTGCCGTGCTCGTGCTCGGCCGGCACGGACTGCGCCCCCGCGTCCCGGCCCGCCGCACGTCGGGCTGGGTGCTGGACCGGGTGGGATGCCCGGTGCTGGTGGTCCCGGTCGGTGCGGACGTCCGCCGACCGCGCGGAGTGGTCCGGGCCCGGACGTCCGCACGGTGATCGGCATGCCCGGCATCGCCCCGCCGGCCTCCTCCCCCCGGCGGCTGCCGCGGCGGACGTCGAACGCCCTGCGGCGCGGCGTGGACCGCGCCCGCTGGTCCCCGTCGGCAGAGGACACCCAACCGTGGTGGTGGGTCCTCCTCCCGGACCGGCTGGAACTGCGGCTGGACCGCTCCCGCTGCGTCGACCACGACCCCACCGGTCTCGTCGCGCTGGCCGGCGCGGGCGCCGCGCTGTGCACCGCCGAGGTCGGCGCCGCAGCCGTGGGTGTCGCCGTCGACGTGCAGGTGCTGCCCGACCCCGCGGACGAGGCGCTGGTCGCCGTCCTCCGACCAGGGGGGCAGGTCCCCGATCCGCGCCTGGCGGCGCTCGACCCGGTGGTCGAGCTGCGGCACACCTGCCGGGAGGGACTGGTGTCCGAGGACCTCCCCTGGGACCTGGCCGCGGACCTCACCGGCGCGGCCGCTGCCCACGGCGTCCAGCTGATGGTGCTCCCGCAGGAACTGGCCAACCGCTCGACGCAGTGGGCCGGCGACGCCGCCGCGCTGTGCCCGGCTCTGCACGGCACCCGCCGGACCGGTGCGGCCGAGCTGGCGCGGGCACCCGCGCGGATCGCGCTGGTCACCGCTGGGGACACCGCCTCCGACCGTGTGCAGGCCGGCCGGGCCCTGCAGAGGGTGCTGCTGGAGGCCACCCGCCACGGCCGCACGGGCGGCCCGGTCACCGGACCGGTCGAGGTGCCGGCCGTCCGGGCGCGGGCGGAGCAGGAGCTGTGCCCCGGCCGACGGCTGCAGGCCTTGGTGCGGGTCGGCAGAGGCACCCCCGGCCCGCTGCCGGGGCCCCGCCGTCCGATGGTCGACGTCCTGCACGACCACACCGAGACGTGGGAGGTGCCGCCGCTGCACCGCGACCCGGACGCCGGCCTCGCCCGCTGACCGTGCGCCCCGGGTCAGCCGGTGGCCGCGGCGGCCGCGATCGGGGCCGAGTCCGTCGCCCGGACGGACGTCGGGTGCACGACCAGCACGGGGCCCGGTGCCCGGGCAGCACAGGCCAGCGCGATCGAGCCGAGCAGCAGCCCGCGCAGTTCACCGCGACCGCGGCTCCCGACCACGAGCAGCACGGCGTCCAGGTCGGTCGCCTCGCGCACCAGCACCTGGGCGGGTGGCCCCTCGACCACCAGGGTCCGCACGACGGGGACCGGACCGACCGTCACGGCCTGGTGCTCGCACAGCGCATCGGCGACGAGGTCATCGACGCCGCGCTGCACCTGCCAGCGCACCTCGTCCCGTCCTGGGGCGCCCACGGTGGACAGGTCCACCCAATGGTCGACCATCTCGAACGCGGCCAGTGCGACGACCTCCGCCCCGCGGCGAGCCGCCTCGGCCAGGGCCGCGACGAGCGCCGCCCGCGACCCTTCAGACCCGTCCACGCCGACGACCACCGGACCCGGTCGACCGACCTGCGTACCTGCCCGGACGACCTGGACCGGGCAGTGCGCGTGCGCCACGCACTGCAGCGCCACCGACCCCAGCAGCACGTCCCGCGCGACTCCACGCCCATGCGTGCCCACCACCAACAACGAGGCACCGGCCGAGGCCTCGACGAGCCTCGTGACCGCCGGCCCCACCGCGACGTCGAGCATGGTGACCACGCGGTCCGCGCCCGCCACGGAGGCGACGGCCGGGTCGTCGCGCACCTCGGTCAGCATCTGGCGCACCCGCGCCTCCAGGTCGTCCCTCAGCCTGTCCAGCGGCAGGGCGATCGGCCAGCCACCCCACCACATCGCCTGCAGCGAGAAGGTCGACACGATCCGCAGCTCCCCTCCCCGGCGTGCCGCCGCGCCGAGGGCGTGGACCAGGGCGGCTCGGGAATCGACCGAGCCGTCCACTCCCACCACGACGGGCGGGGACGAGGGATCGGCCGAGGTATTGCTCGGGCCGGAGGGGACGTCGGTCAGGTCGGGCATGGCACACCTCCGTGGTCAGCCCGGACCGGTCGCCGGGCCTGTCCACCGTGGTGCCGCTCTCGACCGGCCGGGAGGGGCGGAGGTCCCGATCCAGCGGCCGGTCGTCGGTGATCCGACGTCCGACCCGGCTGGAGGAAGACGGGCTGCTCGCCGCACCCGCCACGGCCCCCAGCGCCCCGCCGGGAGGGCCGCAGCACGAGCAGCAAAGGAGACCCCATGCCACTCCGAGCGTCAGGGCTTCCGCTCGACACCGGGGAGTCGGCCGTCCAACCGGTGTCCTCGGACGGTCTTCCAAGGTGCCCAGAAGTACGAATCCGACCTCTCCGACTGAGCGACCGATCAACCAGAATGGGGCCCGAAGGGGTATCCCCACCGCAGCCCTCTTGAGCCTCCCGTGATACTGATCTTGATACTGCAGCCCGGGAACCTGGGTGCATCTGCATGCATCTGGAGGCCGATGCAGCAGACACCGGAGGCGCTGAACGCGCAGCTCAGAGCCCTGCAATGCCCCTAGATGCTCAGGCCGAGTTCGGAGTTCAAGTCCCCCCTCGGACGCAGTGCAGCCCCGGTGTTCCTGCAGGTCAGGAGGTCGGGGCTTTCTGTTGGTCAAGCTCAGATCGACTCGTGACACTCATGTGGTGATCCACCGGCTCACCGGCGATCACCAGTGACCACGACCAGCTGCTCCCCGCCTGCGAGGGCTTGCTGGTGGGCTCGGACGAGGACCCGGAGCCCTTCCCCCCGGTTTGCCCGCAACCTGGGCACCAATAGGCCGCGGGGGCCGCGACCGGCGGGCTGGACCGGGCGTTCCGGGTGCACCACGACGCCGCCCACCCGTCCTCGATCACCCTCCCCCGCCTGGGGTGACCGGGCGCGGTCCGAGGCCGACCTGACCGATCGGGCAGGTCTGCCTGACCGGTCGGGCCGACGTCGATCTCCGACCGGTCGGACACCGGCCCAGACTCTGCCCATCGTGTGACCCGCGCCATAGGTTCGGCCCCGACTCCGGCACCGCTGCTGACGAGGAAGGTCCACTCATGCAGGTCGAAGAACTGCTCAAGCCGTTCCCCATCAAGGAGTTCCACCCGTTCCCGCGGGCGATGCTCGGCCCTGGCGCCCACGAGCTCATCGGGCCCGAGGCCCTCAAGCTGGGCTTCAAGAAGACCTTGATCATGACCTCGGGTCTGCGGGGCACGAACATCGTGGAGAAGATCTCCGAGTCCATGAAGTGGCACGGCCTCGACGTCGTCATCTACGACAAGGTCGAGTCCAACCCCAAGGACTACAACGTCATGGACGCGGTGAAGCTGTACCAGGAGAACGCCTGCGACAGCTTCGTGTCCATCGGCGGCGGCTCCAGCCACGACGCCTGCAAGGGCGCCCGCATCTCGGTGGCCCACGACGGCCGCAGCGTGAACGAGTTCGAGGGCTTCAACCAGTCCGAGAACCCCAAGAACCCGCCGCACATCGCGGTGTCGACCACCGCCGGCACCGGGTCGGAGACCTCCTGGGCCTACGTCATCACCGACACCACGACCGACCCGGACAACCCGCACAAGTACGTCGCCTTCGACGACACCTCGGTGGCCACGCTGGCCATCGACGACCCGGTCATGTACTACGACTGCCCCGTCGACTACACCGCCCAGTGCGGCTTCGACGTCCTCGCGCACGCCTCGGAGCCCTACGTCAGCCGGCTGAACTTCCCGCCGTCGATGGGCAACGCGCTGTACGCGGTGAAGCTCACCGCGGAGAACCTGCGGGCCGCGGTCTGGAACGGCCAGGACCTCAAGGGCCGCGAGGGCATGATGCACGCCCAGTACATCGCCGCGCAGGCCTTCAACTCCGGCGGGCTGGGCATCATCCACTCGATCAGCCACGCCGTGAGCGCCTTCTACGACACCCACCACGGTCTCAACAACGCGATCGCCCTGCCCCGGGTGTGGGCGTTCAACATGCCCACCCAGTACAAGCGGTTCGCCGAGATGGGTGCCGCCATGGGGGTGGACCCCTACGGGATGACCGACGTGCAGGCCGCCGACGCGGCCCTGGCCGCGGCGATCCGACTGCTGCGCGACGTCGGCATCACCGAGAAGTTCACCGACGTCACCGCCGACAGCTACTCCAAGAACCGGCTGGGCACCGGCCCCACCGCCTTCTACGAGAACGCCAAGGTGATCACCGGCGACGACGCCGATGTCGACCGGATCACCAACCACGTCCTCGGCGACGCCTGCACCCCGGGCAACCCGAAGGAGTGCACGTTCGAGACCGTCCGCCCGGTCGTCGAGCACTGCATGAACGGCGACCTGGACGACCTCCTCACCTGATCGACCCCGTCCAGGCCCATCCCGTCGGGGTGCCGGCCGCGAGTTGCTCCGCGGCCGGCACCCCGACGGGATGGGCCTGGACGGGGTCGATCAGNGTCGACGACGTCGCCCGCGCCTTCGCCGAGCACGGCTACGTCACCGACCGCCGACTGGCGACCACGACGTTCGTGATGAGCCGGCTGGGCAAGCCGCTGCTGCTGGAGGGACCGGCCGGGGTCGGCAAGACCGAGCTCGCCAAGACCCTCGCCCGCGCCACCGGCCGCAGGCTGCTGCGGTTGCAGTGCTACGAGGGCCAGGACGAGACCAAGGCGCTCTACGAGTGGGACTACGGCAAGCAGCTGCTCTACACCCAGATCCTGCGGGACAAGGCGGCCGAGCTGCTCACCGACACCACCTCGATGGCCGAGGCCGTGGACCGGGTGGCCGAGCAGGACAGCGCCTTCTTCTCCGAGCGGTTCCTCGCCGCCCGCCCGCTGCTGGAGGCCGTCCGCTCCCCCGAGCCCGTCGTGCTGCTCATCGACGAGGTCGACCGGGCCGACGAGGCCCTGGAGGCGGTGCTGCTGGAGATGCTCGCCGAGTACCAGGTCTCCGTCCCCGAGATCGGCACCTTCGTCGCCGAGCACGCCCCCTACGTGATCCTGACCAGCAACAACACCCGGGACCTGTCCGCTGCGCTGAAGCGGCGCTGCCTGCACCTGTTCCTGGAGTACCCCGACGCCGAGCGCGAGCTGGAGATCCTGCGCTCGAAGAAGACCGGTCTGGACGACGCTGCCGCCAGCCAGCTCGTCGACATCGTGCGCGGGCTGCGCGGGCTGGACCTCCGGAAGTCCCCGTCGATCTCGGAGACGATCGACTGGGCGCGCGTCCTGGCCGTCCTGGGCGTCACCGACCTGGACGCGGCGATCCTCGCCGACACCGTCTCGGTGGTCGCCAAGTACGAGCGCGACGTCGAGCGCTCCCGGGCGGCCCTCCCCCGGCTGGTGGACCCCAACGCCACGGTCCCCCACCCGCACGACCACGACCACGGGCATGACCACGGGCACGTCCACGACCACGGGCCGGGCACCCACCGGCACGACGAGGACACCGGAGGCAAGCAGGTCCGTGCTGCCAAGGACGTGCCCGGCCGCCACGACGAGGAGTACTACGGCCAGCGGAGCAGCGGATCCGGGGAGGGCACCGCCGGCGGTGCGCGGGAGATCCCGGCGACCACCCGGTCGGTGACCGCAGCCCAGGGCGCCCGCTCCTTCGCCAACCGCGGCGGGCCCAAGAACTCCGCCCGCCGCCGTCCGGTCTGAGCGGGCCGGCCGATGGAGGGCGCACTGCACCGGTTCATCCGGCTGCTCCGGTTGCGCGGCATGCGGATCTCGACCGCCGAGGCCGTCGACGCCTTCGCCGCAGCCGCGGCGGTCCGGGTCGGTGACCGGGACGCCCTCCGGGCGGCGCTGGGGGCCGCGCTGCTCAAGGACCGGCGGGACATCGACGTCTTCACCGACACCTACACGAAGTTCTTCGGGCTGGTCGCGGTCACCCCGGAGGACCCCGAGCACGGGCACGCCCACGACGAGCTGGTCGACGAGGGCGAGCTGACGAAGATGACCTGGTCCCAGGAGCCCGGGGCCGAACCCGAGCAGGGTCACAGCCACGGCAAGCCGATGGACATCCGGGAGTTCTTCAGGCCCGAGGACCTCACCCAGCAGTACAACCTGCACCAGGAGGCCAACAAGGTCGACCTGGCCAGCCTGACCCAGCAGATCGTGCTGTCCAGCGAGCCGGTCGGGAACCCCGACGGCCAGGAGAACGTCCAGGTCGAGGTCGGCCGCCTGCACGACCCGGGGCTCCCCGGCGACCTGGTGCGCGCCGGTGGCACCCAGCTCGACGTGGAGCTGTCGGTGGCCCAGCAGCAGGCCCTGCGGGACTGGCTGGCCAACCCCGTCGACGACCTGGACCCCGAGGTCGCCGAGGCGCTGCGCCGGCAGCTGGCCGGGATGATCGACGACCTGCCCGAGCTGCTGCAGGCGCACCTGCAGAAGCTGGCGGAGATGACCGACCTGGCCATCGAGGAACGTGAGCTGCGCAGCGCCCCGGTGCAGCGGGTCACCGAGGCCGAGCGGGCCCGCATCGAGGAGTCCCTGCGGCGGCTGGCCACCTCCCTGCACGGCGGGCTGACCCACAAGAAGCAGCGCTCCAGCCGGGGGCGGATCAACGTCAGCCGCACCATGCGGTCCAACATGAGGTACGACGGCATCCCCTTCCGCCCGGTCACCACCCGGCTGGCCGAGGACAAGCCCCGGCTCGTCGTCGTCGCCGACGTCTCGCTGTCGGTGCGGACCACCGCGCGCTTCACCCTGCACGTGGTCCACGCCCTGCAGGACCTCTTCGCCCAGGTCCGCACCTTCGCCTTCGTCGACGACGTCGTGGAGATCACCGACCTCTTCGACGAGCACCCCCTCGAGCACGCACTGGGTCTGGTGTTCGGCGGCGACGTCATCGACGTGGACGCCACCAGCGACTACGGCACCGTGTTCGCGAAGCTGGCCGCCGACCACTCCGGCGCGTTCACCCGGCGCAGCACGCTGCTGGTCCTGGGCGACGGCCGGGGCAACGGCAATGCCCCCCGGGTCGACGTCTTCGGGGACCTGGCCCGCCGGGTGCGGGAGACGATCTGGCTGACCCCCGAGCCGCGGTACTCCTGGGCGCTGGGTGGCTGCGACCTACCTGCCTACGCCGACCACTGCGACCGGGTGGAGGTCATCAGGGACATGTCCGCCCTGGAGGGGTTCGCCACCGACGTCACCACCCGGGTCGTCTGAGACAGCGGGACCCGGACCGGCGCCGCAGCCGGCTCAGATGAGGCCGAGCTTGGAGCCGGCGTAGACGGCCTCGGCGCGCCGGGAGACCGACAGCTTGCGCATCAGGTTCCCGACGTGGAACTTGGCCGTGGTGGCCGAGATGTACAGCTCCCGGCCGATGGCCGCGTTCGACAGGCCCCGGGCCAGCAGCGTCAGCACCGCCTGCTCCCGGCTGGTCAGGCCCGGGCCCGGCGACGGCGCGGTGCCCCCGGCCAGGGACCGGACCACCATGGCGGCGCTGTGGCTGTCGAAGGCCGACTCACCGCCACGCACGGCCCGGATCGCGGCGACCAGGGCCACGGCGTCGACGTCCTTGAGCACGTAGCCCCGCGCCCCGGCCTGGATGGCGCTGAGCACCAGCTGCTCGTCCAGGAAGGTCGTCACGACCAGCACGCCCGGGGCCGCCGGCTGCCGGGTCAGCTCACCGCACAGCGCCAGCCCTGCCGTGTCGGACCCGGCCGACAGCTTGAGGTCCAGCAGCACGATGTGCGGGCGTTCGAGGGCGACCAGGTCCAGCGCCTGGGCCGCGGTGGCGGCCTCCCCGACCACCTGGATGTCGCTCTCCCGCTCGAGGATCGACCGCAGGCCCTGCCGGACGATCGCGTGGTCGTCGACGACGACCAACCGGATGGGCTCAGCCATCCTGCTGCCCCGGGGGCGCTGCACGCCGCGGGATCCCGGGGCCGGCCGGGTCCGCGGGCAACCTGACCTCGACGCGGACGCCGCCCATCCGGGCGCGGGTGAACCGCAGCACGGCACCCACCTCCTGCGCCCGGGACGCCATGTTGCCCAGGCCCCGGTGCGCACCCTCGCGGGCGCCGGCCCGCAACGAGCGGCGCAGCAGCTCGGGGTCCCCGGTGCCGTCGTCGGAGACCGACAGCCGCACGCCGTCCACGCGGTAGGCCAACCGGACCGTGCACCGGGAGGCACCCGCGTGCCGGGTCACGTTGAACAGGCACTCCGCGGCGATCTTCACCAGTGCTTCCTCGGCCTGGGCCGGCACGGGGGCGGGCCGGCCCTCGACCCGGACCGCGACGGTCAGGCCGGGGACCCGGTGCTGCTCGGGCAACCTGCCCAGCAGCTCGGGCAGCCTGGACGACGCCTCGTCCAGGTGGTCGCTGGACAGGGTGTGGATGGCGGCCCGCAGTCGCTCCACGGCTTCCCGGGTCAGCGCCTTGGCGTGGCCGAGGCGCTGGTGGACCTCGCCGTGGTGCTCGACCTCGGGGCGGCACCACTCGATGGCCATCCCGGCCGACAGCACGTGCTGGGCGACGCTGTCGTGCAGCTCCCGCGCGATCCGGTGACGCTCGAGGTCCACGGCCTCGCGCCGGGCGGCGTCGTCGAGTCGTCGCTCGGCGGCGGCCAGCTCGCGGTGCCGGTCGGCCAGGTCCCGGGCCCGCTGCTCGGCCTCGGCGTAGAGCTCCTCGGTGTGCTGGCGCAGCGCCTCGGAGCCGGCCAGCAGGGAGTCGCTGAGCAGCGCGACGGCGGACTGGTTGGCCACGATCCGCAGGATGGACAGGTCCCCCGCGGTGACCGCCGGCGACGGTCCGACCCAGGCCACCAGCGCCCCGGCCTGCTCGCCGTCGATGACCAACGGCACGACCACCGCGCCGTCGTCGTCGCGGCCAGGTTCGACCCTGGGGTGGGCCAGCGCGGCCGCGACCGAGCGGCGCACCCCTCCGGGCAGGTCGTCCAGGGTCCGCACCGGAGCCCCGGCCGGGCCGCGGGCGACCAGCCGCGGAGAGGCCAGGGGCAGCGCGTCCTCGGCGAGCACGAGCACCACCCAGGCGGCGGCCAGGTGCTCGGCGGTCGCGTCGACCACGGCCTGGCACAGCGCACCGGCTCCGCGGCCGGTGGCCGACAGCACCTGGGCGATGTGGTCCAGGGACCCCAGTGCGCGGGTCAGGCTGTCGGCGCTGTGCCGGTACTCGGCGTACCAGGTGGGTTTGGACGACCGCAGCCCGGTCAGCTCGTCCAGCCCGGGCGCGACGGCGCTCACATCGCGGCCCGGAAGAGGTCGGCCACCTCGGCCTGGCTGGCGTCGCGGGGGTTGGTCGACAGGCACGCGTCGGCCAGCGCGGTCACCGACAAGGTCTCCACGTCGCTGAGCCGGACACCCAGCTGGGCCAGCCCGGACGGGCAGCCGAGGTCGGCGGCGAGGTCGGTGACCGCGTCGGCGGCGGCCTCGGCGGCCGCCGAGGCGGTCATGCCCGTGGTGTCGATGCCGAGGGCACGGGCAACGGCGGCGAACCGGTCCGGGGCGGTGCGGGCGTTGAACCGGATGACGTGCGGGAGCAGGACCCCGTTCACCACGCCGTGCGGCAGGTCCAGCAGGCCCCCGACCTGGTGGCTCATCGCGTGGGTCGCACCCAGGATGGCGTTGGTGAACGCCAGCCCGGCCTCCAGGCTGGCCTGGGCCATGGCGGTGCGGGCGGCCGTGTCGTCGCGGTGGGTGAGGGTCCGTCGCAGGGAGCCGGCGATGAGCTCGACGGCGTGCAGGGCGTGCACGTCGGTCAACGGCCCGGAGGCCCGGGACACGTAGGCCTCGACCGCGTGGGTGAGGGCGTCCAGCCCGGTCGCGGCGGCCAGGTCGTCCGGCATCGTGGTGAGCAGGCGGGGGTCGGTGAGGGAGATGTCGGGCACCAGTGCCCGGCCGATGAGGGTGGCCTTGACCCGTCGGGCGGTGTCGGTGATGACCGCGAACTGGGACACGTCGGCGCCGGTGCCGGCCGTGGTCGGGCACATCACGGTCGGCGGGATGGCCGCGGTGACCCGGTCGACGCCCTCGTAGTCCAGGATCCGCCCCCCGTTGCTGGCGACCACGGCGATGGCCTTGGCGGCGTCGATCACCGAGCCGCCGCCCAGGCCGATGATGACGTCGCAGCCGCCGTGCAGGTAGGCCTCGACCCCCTCGGCCACCTCGTGATCCTTGGGGTTGGGGGTCATGTCCTGCCACCCGGTGGCCGTGAGACCGACACCGGCCAGGTGCTCGGTCAGCTCCCGTGCCCAGCCGGCCCGGGCCACGCCCTCGTCGGTCACCACGAAGGGCCGCCGTGCACCCAGCCGGCGGGCCGCGAACCCCGCCTCGGACAAGGCACCCCACCCGAAGACCACCTCGGGCACCAGGTACTTCGTGAACGCGCCCCGTGCCGACGCCGGCACCCCGCGCCCACCGACTGGTCCCCGGGCCCGCTCGGCATCGACCACCCCGGGAGCACCGCTCGCCGGGGACGCGGCTGGATCGACCACGATGCCGTGCACCCGTCACCTCCAGGCCGACGTCTGCGGAGCCCGACCGTAGCTGCCCGGACCGCCCCCGTGGTGATCGGCGTCACGATGGTGCAACGGTCCCGGTGACGCGCGGACCTCGCGGCTGTGCGTCGACGCCGACGGCGCGCGGACGACGCTCGAGCAGCTGTCGGCCCTCGTGGAGCGGTTCACCCCGGCCGACGCCGCCCTCGACGCTCGGGCGCTGTTCCGGCGTCCTCACCGCGACCTGGACGTCGGCGACCCGCCCGACGTGCCGCGGCCCGCACGGGACGGTTCGAGCTGGTCGACCACGAGAAGGCCGTCTGCTCGGAGCCCGCCATCGACATCGTCACCGGTCGCGGCATCGATGCCGCCGGTCGCTCGGTGCTCGTCCGGACGGACCCGCACGTCAGCACCGTGCTGCCGCCGGACGCGGTGGGCTGAGCTGCTGGCCGGTTGCCTCCGAGCTGCGACGGACGTCGAAGCCGCGCGCCTCCCTCACGAGGCACCATCAGGAGGGGCGGTTCGGGCTTCGCGGTGCCCGATCCCCGACCGGCCACAGACCGACCCCTGCGGTTCGCGAGCCGGGGTGTTGCTGCGACCGGCTCGTCAGGGACTCCCACAGGATCAGGGGGTGCGCCTGTTCGTCTGGGATGCGGAGTGGGCGCTCAGGCATGTTGCTGCAGGTAGGCGCGGAACACGTCTGCGGACAACCGCCCCCGATCGCTGACTTCCCATCCCTGGGTTCGAGCCCAGGTATCCCGCCGGTATCCCGCTGGTCAGCCCCTGCGGCCGGGCCCTTCAGCTCGTGCCGTGGCCCTGCCCGACAGCCACAGGCGGTCCAGGCGCCCGGTCGAACGGACGAGGTCGGCCAGGGCCTTCTCCAGCTCGGCCTTCTTCGGCTTCTCGGCCAGCAGGGTCTGCACGTCCTCGATCGAGCACCGCAGCTGGAACAGCCGGTCCTGCAAGCCATCCATCTCGGACTCGGTGACCAGGACGGTGCCCGGCGGCAGGTCCAGCTCCGCCGTGGTCGACCGGTGCTCGTAGGCGCTCTGCCGGCAGGACTGCCCGCAGTACAGCCTGGGCCGGCCGGCCGTGGTGTGCGGCGGGAGGACGGTGCGGCACCAGCCGCAGCGCCGTTCCTGCCCACCGACCCGGACCTGCTGCCGGGCGCGCTGGTCCCGGGCGCGAGCACCCCGCGCCCCGGACAGGTCCTCGGGTCCCATCCCGGGCACCGTCAGCTGGTCGGCCATCGCCTGGAACGTAGTCAGCGCGCGGCGGCCCCGCGGCGCCGGGTGGCGGTGAGGGTCAGGCCGCCAGCCGCGACCAGCAGCACCGACGTCCACGGAGGACAGTGCCCCCATGAGCGTGCGGTTCGAGGAGCTGGCCTGGAGTCCCACGCCGATCGGCGAGGTCTCCCTCCGGCGCCGCCGTGACCCGGCGACCGGGATCGACGTCTACGAGGTCAAGCTCGGCGACGAGTACCTGATGTCGTCGATGTTCACGGTGGCCGAGATCGAGGTGGCCCGGCTCGCGCTGGCCCGCGTCGACGGTCCGGCGCTCGACGTGGCGGTGGGCGGGCTGGGTCTGGGCTTCACCGCCCAGGCGGTGCTGGCCGACCAGCGGGTGCGGGAGCTGCTGGTCGTGGACCTGCTCGAGCCGGTCATCAGCTGGCACCAGCGCGGCCTGGTCCCGGTCGGGCCGGTGCTGACCGCCGATCCGCGCTGCCGGCTGGTGCACGGCGACTTCTTCGCGATGGCCGACGGCGCCGGCTTCGACCCAGACCGGCCTGGCCGCACCTACGACGCGGTGGTCGTCGACATCGACCACTCCCCCCGGCACGTGCTGGCCGACGACAACGCCTCCTTCTACGGTGCAGCCGGCGTCCAGTGGCTGGCCGCGCACCTGCGACCGGGCGGCGTCTTCTCGCTGTGGTCGAACGATCCCCCCGACGAGGCGTACCTGGCCGTCCTGTCGGGCGCCTTCGTCGACGTCGTCGCCGAGGTCGTCAGCTTCGCCAACCCGCTGCAGGACCGCCCGGCCACCAACACCGTCTACCTGGCCACCAACGCGACCTGACGCCCCGGGCCGACACCCGACCACCGGGCCTGGCGAGCGTCCGGCACGACCGCGGACGGCGCCGCTGACCCCGACGGCACGGTGCCGGCCCACCTGGAGCCGGGAGCCCCCTGCGGGTGACCGGGTCAGGGCTTGGCGTACCGCCCTGCGGCCCGGGCGACCAGCGCCGGGTAGCGCCCCGGCAGCAGCCGGACCAGCAGGTCCACGGCCTTGGCGTCCCGCCCGACCAGCATCCGCGACCGGTTGGCCTCCACGCCGTCCACGACGATGCGTGCTGCCTGCTCGGGCGGCATGCGCAGCAGCTTGTCGTTGTAGGCCCGGCGGGTGGCCTCCTCGGCCGGCGTGACCACAGCGCCCTGGGCCTGCGCGTGGTCGAACGCGGCGTTCGCGATGTTGGTCTTGACCCCGCCGGGGTGGACGACGGAGACCTGCACCGGGTGGCCACCGGTGATCATCTCGACCCGGAGGCTCTCGGTGAACCCGCGGACGGCGAACTTGCTGGCCGCGTAGGCGCTCATCCCGCCCTGCCCCATGAACCCGTTCAGGCTGGACAGGTTGACCACGTGGCCGTCGCCGGAGGCGATCAGGTGCGGCAGGAACGCCTTGGTGCCGTGGATGACGTCGAACAGGTTGATCCCCAGCACCCGGTCGTAGTCGACGAGGTCGTTGTCCAGCACGGCGCCGGACCCGGCCACCCCGGCGTTGTTGTACAGCTGGTGGACCACGCCGTGCTGCGCGACCACCTCGGCAGCGTAGGCCGCGACGGCGTCGCGGTCGGCGACGTCCAGCCGGGCGGTGTGCGCCTGCCCGCCGAGGGCCCGGACGCGCTCCGCGGTCTCCGCCAGCCCGGTCTCGGCGACGTCGGACAGGGCCAACCGGGCACCCCGCCCGGCAAGCTCGAGGGCCAGGGCGCGGCCGATGCCCGACCCCGCGCCGGTGACGACGGCGACCTTGCCGCGGACGTTGCTCATCGTGTCTCCTCCGTCGAGGTGGGGCCTGCACCACGGCCGGTGGAGGCGGTGACCAGGTCGTGCAGCGCGGCCGAGGACGTCAGCCGCAGCTCGGGGTCGGTGACGTCGGCGTCCCGCAGCAGCGCGACGTCGTCGGCGTAGTCCATCGACGTCAGCCACGGCTTGCGGTCGCCCTGGCGCGGGAGACCACCGATCGCGCGCTGCACGTAGCCCGCGCCGAAGTCCAGGAACGACCGGGTGGGCATGTCCGGGTCGGCCGGCACCGGGACGGCGGTGTCCTGGCCGGTGGCCTCCATGTGGGCCAGCAACCGGGTGAAGTGCTCGCAGAGCAGCCCGACCTTCAGCGTCCAGGAGGAGTTGGTGTAGCCGATCGCGTAGGCGAAGTTCGGCACCCCGGACAGCATCATGCCCTTGAACGCGAGGGTGTCGGACAGGTCCACCGGCTCGCCGTCGACGGTGATCGCGATGCCGCCGAAGACCAGCACGTTCAACCCGGTGGCGGTGACGACGACGTCGGCGTCCAGGTGCCGCCCGGACTCCAGCGCGATGCCCGTCGGGTCCACGGTGGCGATGCGGTCGGTGACCATCTCGACGTCCCCGGCGCGGATGGCGCGGAACAGGTCCCCGTTCGGGACGGCGCACAGCCGCTGGTCCCACGGGTCGTAGGGCGGGTTGAAGTGCGTGTCGACGTCGTAGCCCTCGGGCAGCTGCTTGACGTTGATCGAGCGGATCACCTTGCGGGCCCTGGCCGGGAACCGCTGGCAGAACGTGTAGATCAGGCGCTGCTGGGCGATGTTCTTGCGCCGGGTGAGGGCGTAGCCACGCTCGTCGCCGAACCAGCGCCTCAGCTTGGCACCCAGCGCGTCCTCCCGCGGCACCGGCAGCACGTAGGTGGGGGTGCGCTGCAGGATCGTCACGGAGGCTGCGTCGGCGGCGATCGAGGGCGCGATGGTGACGGCGGTGGCGCCGCTGCCGATGACGACCACCCGCTTGCCGGTGACGTCGAGGTCGGCCGGCCAGTGCTGGGGGTGCACGACCTGCCCGGCGAAGTCCACGAGGCCCGGCAGGTCGGGGGTGTAGCCGGCGTCGTAGCGGTAGTAGCCGCCGGCGCAGAAGACCCAGCCGGCGGTGAGCTGGTGGACCTCGCCGGTGTCGGTGTGCTCGACGTCGACGGTCCAGCGGGCATCCGCGCTGGACCAGGCGACGGCGACGACCTTGCGGCGGTACCGGATGTGCGCGTCCAGGCCGTTCTCGGTCGCCGTCTCCCGCAGGTAGGCCAGGATCTTCGGGGCGTCGGCGATGGACTGCCGGTCCCGCCACGGCTTGAACTCGTAGCCGAACGTCGACAGGTCCGAGTCCGAGCGGATGCCGGGGTACCGGAACAGGTCCCAGGTGCCCCCGGAGGCGTCCCGGGCCTCGAGGATCGCGAACGTCGTCCCGGGGCGCTCGGTGGTCAGGTACCGGCCGGCGCCGATCCCGGACAGGCCGGCGCCCAGGACCAGGACGTCGAGGTGCTCGAGGGGTGTGCCGGTCGCGTCGTCGCCGTCGGTGCTCACCGGTCCATCCTGCGGTGCCGCGCGACGCCGGGCACAGCGCAGCACGCACCACATCGGCGCCGGGGATGGTGCACGCTGCTGCGGTGACCACCCGGGAGACGTTGTCCGGACCGGCCCGCGAGCTGATGCGCCGGGCCGCCGAGCAGCTGCTGGACCCGGCGGCGACCTGGGCGGAGGACCTGCACGCCGCGGCCCTGTCCGGGGAGCTCATGCGCCCGATCACCGAGGACCCGGTGCTGGCCGCGGGCACCCGGCGGGCGAACCTGTCCAACCTCCGGCACTGGGCGGCCGCCACCGTCGCCGACCCGGGCGGCCGCGTGCCGCCCAACACCGGGGCCGAGATGCTGGAGACCAGCCGGGACATGGTGCGCCGCGGTCTGGACGCCCGCGGGCTGGATGCGTTCCGGCGCGGGCAGGACGTGGCCTGGCGCCGCTGGATGGACGTCTGCTTCGGCCTCACCGACGACCCGCAGCTGCTGCGCGAGGTGCTCGAGGTCTCCGCGGTGTCGGTGACCGCGTTCGTCGAGGACACCCTGGCCGCGGTGATGGCCCAGATGGCCCGCGAGCACGTCGAGCTCACCCACGGCGCCTCGGCCGACCGGCGGGCCACGGTCACGCTGCTGCTGGAGGGCGCGCCGATCCCGCTCGCCCGGGCCGAGGCACGGTTGGGCTACGGCCTGTCCGGGGCGCACACCGCGGCGGTGGTCTGGGCGGTCGGCGCCGACGCCCGACCCGCGCAGGTCGAGGCCGTCGCCGAGGCCGTCGCGCGGGCGGCGGGCGTTACCCGACGACTCACCGTCGTGGCCAGCGCCGCGTCCTCGTGGCTGTGGCTGCCGACCGACGTACTCCCCCGGGCCACCGACCTGGCCCCGGCGCTGGCGGCCGCCCCCGGCGTCCAGGTCGCCCTGGGCCGGCCGGGCCGCGGGGTCGAGGGCTTCCGGCGCAGCCATCTGGACGCCGCCACGACGCAGCGGATGCTGGCCCGGCCGGGCGTGGGGCAGCAGCTGGCCTCCTACGACGACGTCCAGCTCGCCGCCCTGCTCACCGGGGAGGGGGCGCAGGTCGAGGAATTCCTCACCGACACCCTGGGCGGGCTGCTGCACGCCGACGAGGACACCCAGGCCACCGTGCTGACCTACGTCCGCTCGCTGGGCAGCACGACCGCCACCGCCCACGCCCTGTTCACCCACCGCAACACCGTGCTGCGGCGGCTGTCCCGGGCCGACGAGCTGCTGCCCCGTCCCCTCGCCGAGCACGCGGTGGCCGTCGCGGCCGCGTTGGACCTGCTGCGCTGGCGCCGCCCCTGACCGGTGCGGGGGTGATCGCCGGCACATGGATAGTCTCCCAGAGTCAGGTAAGCCTTACCTCAGGAGATCCCGTGTCACCTTCGCCCCAGCGCGCCCTCGTGCTCGCCGCCGCCTCTGCCCTGGTGCTCGCCGGCTGCGGCGCCTCCGACGAGCCGGCCGCGACCGCGGGCTCGGACTCCTCGTCCGCGTCGTCCTTCCCGTTGACCATCGAGCACGCGCTCGGCGAGACCGTGATCGAGGAGGAGCCGACCCGGGTGGTCACCTGGGGCTTCAGCGACGCGGACGCCGTCCTGGCCCTCGGCGTGGTCCCGGTGGCCATGCCCACCGTCACCTACGGCGCGAACGCCGACGGGGTGCTGCCCTGGATCCAGGACGCCGTCGACGAAGCGGTGGCCGGTGGCGCCGAGCCGCCCGTGCTGCTGCCCGACAGCGCCGAGGTCCCCTTCGAGGCGATCGCCGCAGCAGCGCCGGACGTCATCCTGGCCACCTACTCCGGCCTCACGCAGGAGGAGTACGACACCCTCGCCGACATCGCCCCGACGGTCGCCTACGCCGACCAGCCGTGGACGACGCCGTGGCGCGACGTCGTCACCGGCGTGGGTGCGGCCCTGGGACGCGAGGAGCAGGCGGCCGAGCTGGTGGCCGACACCGACCAGCTGATCGCCGACGCCGCCGCCGCCCACCCCGAGCTGGCCGGCGCCACCGTGGCCGCCGTCTCGGACTTCGGCGGCACGTTCTACGTCTACGAGGGCGCCGACCCGCGGGTCGAGTTCCTCACCGACCTGGGCCTGCAGGTCGCCCCCAGCGTCGGGGAGCTGTCCACCGGCCAGTCCAGCTTCTACTACGAGCTCAGCTACGAGGCGCTGTCCGACCTGAGCAGCGACGTCCTGCTCACCTACTCCGAGGACCAGGCCGCGCTCGACACCTTCCTGTCCTCGCCCCAGGCCCAGACCATGGCCCAGGTCGTGGAGGGCCGGGTCGCTCCCGTGGTCGGGGCCGACAAGGTGTCCGCGGTCTCCCCGCCGACCGTCCTGTCCCTGACCTACAGCCTGGACGACACCGTCGCGGCGCTGTCCGCCGCGCTGGCTGCGTGACTTCCCCGGTGGCGGGCCACAGGTCCCGGCGGTGACCGACGCCCAGGACGTCCTGGACCAGCTGGTCCAGGACGTCCGGGACGACGGGTTCGGCGCCCACGCGGTGCACGTCCGCACCCGGACCGGCACGGCCGCGCACGCGTGGAGCCCCGACGTCCGCCGGGACGTGCACTCGATCGCCAAGGGCGTGTGCGTCCTGGCGGTCGGGATGGCGTGCGACGAGGGCCTGTTCGACGTCGACGCCCCCGTCGGCGACTTCCTGCCCGACGTGGCGCTGGGGTCAGGCGTCGACGCGGTGACCACCAGGCACCTGCTGACCATGACCAGCGGCATCGACCTGCCGTGGTCGGCGACCCTGCTGACGGACTGGCCCGACCTCGCCCGCGAGTTCCTCGGCCGGCCGACCGCCGGACGGGTCTTCCAGTACTCCAACGCCAGCACCTACACCTCCGTGCGCGCGCTGGCGGCGGTCGTCGGCGACGTCCACACCTGGCTGCAGCCGCGGCTCTTCGGGCCCCTGGGCATCCACGACGCCACCTGGGAACGCTGCCCCCTCGGCCACGTCGCCGGTGGCGGCGGCCTGCACCTGACCACCGCCGAGCTCGCCCGGGTCGGCCAGCTGATCGCCGACGGCGGCACCTGGGGTGGACGCACCCTGGTCTCGCGGCGGTGGACCGATGCGATGCACTCGGACTGGGTCCACCGGGACGCCGGCCCCGGGTACACCCGCTACGCCCTCGCCGGGTGGGGCGGACCCGGCGCCGCCTGGCGGCTGCACGGGGCCCACGGCCAGCTCCTGGTCTTCCACGACCGGGACGTCGTGACCGTCACCGCCGACGACCACGCCGGCGCCGACCGGATGGCCGCCCGCGCCGCCGCCGCCCTGGAGCGCCTGGGCAGCAGCTGAGCGGGCACCGCAGTTCTGTCGGTGGCCTCCGGTAGACAGACCACGTGCTGCATCTCCACCGTGCCGAGCGGACCTCGCAGCTCGCCGCGTCCCTCGCCGGCGTGCTGTCGACGCCGCTGGACGACCCGTTCGCCGAGGAGGTCGTGGCGGTGCCGGCCAAGGGCGTGGAGCGCTGGCTGGCCCAGCGGCTGTCCACCCTCCTGGGCACCGGGGGCCGGCAGGACGGCATCTGCTCCGGCGTCCGCTTCCCGTCGGCCGCGCGGCTGGTCGACGAGGCGGTCGCCGGCGCCTCCGGCACCGACCCCCGGGAGGACGCCTGGGCGCACCCCGTCTGGCCGTTGCTGCAGGTCGTGGACGGCGCGCTCGGCGAGCCGTGGCTGGCGGTGCTGGCCCGCCACCTGGGCCACGGCACCACCGGGGACGACGCCCGGCACGGCCGCCGCTGGGCGGCCGCCGCGCACCTGGCCGACCTGTACCGCTCCTACGCCGACCACCGGCCGACGATGCTCACCGACTGGGCAGCCGGCCGGGACACCGACGGCGAGCAGCCGTTGGCCGAGGACCTGCGGTGGCAGGCCGAGCTGTACCGCCGGCTGCGCGGCGAGCTGGGCCCCGGTCCCGCCGAGCGGCTCGCCGAGGCGTGCGCGGTCCTGCGCGGCGACCCGCGGTGCGTGGACCTCCCCGCGCGGGTCAACCTGTTCGGCCCCACCCGGCTGTCCACGCGGTCCCTCGCGGTCCTCGACGCGCTGGCCGAGCACCGCGACGTGCACCTGTGGCTGCCGCACCCCAGCCCGGCCCTCTGGTCCGAGCTGTCCGGCCGCTCCGCCACCCACCGCCGCAGCGACGACACCGCCACCGTGCCCACCCACCCGCTGCTGCGCAGCCTGGCCCGCGACGTCCGGGAGCTGCAGCTGCGGCTGCCCGCGCACACCGACCAGCACCACCCCGAGCCGGCCGGCGCCCCGGGCACGATGCTGGGCCGCCTGCAGGACGACCTCCGCGCCGACCGCCCGCCGGTCGCCTCCGGCGCCGTCGACGACTCCCTCCGGGTGCACGCCTGCCACGGCCCGGCCCGCCAGGTCGAGGTGCTCCGGGAGGTGCTGCTGCGGCTGTTCCAGGACGACCCGACCCTGGAGCCCCGCGACGTGCTCGTGCTCTGCCCCGACGTCGAGACCTTCGCCCCGCTGGTGTCGGCGACCTTCGGCCTGGGGCCGGACCTGCCGCACCCCGGGAACGCCCTGCGCGTGCGGCTGGCCGACCGCAGCCTGCGGGCCACCAACCCGCTGCTGGACACCGTCGCCGTCATGCTCCAGCTCGCGCACGGCCGGGTGACCGCCAGCCAGGTCCTCGACCTGGCCGCCAGCCCCGGGGTCCGGCGGCTGTTCGCCTTCACCGACGAGGACCTCGAGCGGGTCCGCGACTGGGTGGCCCGCTCCGGCGTCCGCTGGGGCCTGGACACCGGCACCCGCGCCGGGTACGGCCTGGGCGGGGTCCCGCAGAACACCTGGCAGGCCGGGCTGGACCGGGTGCTGCTGGGCGTCACGACGTCGGAGGACCAGCCGGTCTGGCTGGACCGGGCCCTCCCCCTCGACGACGTCGACAGCAGCGACGTGGACCTGACCGGCCGCCTGGCCGAGCTGGTCGACCGCCTGGACCAGGTGCTCGACTCCCTCAGCGGCGAGCACCCCGTGGCGCACTGGCTGAGCTCCCTGCTGGAGGCGCTGGAGCTGCTCACCGCCACCGACCCGGCCGACGCCTGGCAGCTGTCGCAGGCCCGCCGGGAGCTGGCCGAGGCCTTCGAGGGCGGGCACGGCCTGCTGCGCACCGCCGACGTGCGCGCCCTCCTGGCCGGCCGGCTCGCCGGTCGCCCCACCCGGGCCAACTTCCGGACCGGGAACCTCACCGTCTGCACGTTGGTGCCGATGCGGTCGGTGCCGCACCGGGTGGTCGTGCTGCTCGGCATGGACGACGGCGTGTTCCCGCGGGCCGGCGGCATCGACGGCGACGACGTGCTGGCCCGCGACCCCCGGATCGGCGAGCGGGACGTGCGCAGCGAGGACCGCCAGCTGCTGCTGGACGCGCTCTGCTCGGCGCAGGAGCGGGTGCTGGTGTTCTGCACCGGTGCCGACCCGGTGAGCGGCGCCGCCCGCCCACCGGCGGTCCCGGTCGGCGAGCTGCTCGACGTGCTCGGCGTGATGACCGGCGGCGACCGGGAGGAGCTGGTCGTCCGGCACCCGCTCCAGCCCTTCGACCCGCGCTCGTTCACCGGGCCGGTCCCGGCCAGCTTCGACCCCGTCGGCCTGGCCGGCGCTCGCCGGGCCGTGCGCGTCCGGGAGCCCGAACCACCCCGCACGCCCCTGCCCCCGCGGACAGGTCCGGTCGCGTTGGCCGACCTGGTGTCCTTCGTCGAGCACCCGGTCCGCGCCTACCTGCGGCAGCGTCTGCAGATCACCCTGCCCGGCGAGGACGACGAGGTCGACGACGCCCTCGCCGCCTCGCTCGACGCCCTCCAGGAGTGGGCCGTCGGCGACCGGCTGCTGCGGGCCGGGCTGGCCGGTCTGCCCGCGGCCGACGCCGAGCACAGCGAGTGGCTGCGCGGCACCCTCCCCCCGGGTGCGCTGGGCACCGCGGTGCTGACCAAGGTCGGCGGTCAGGTCGCCCCCGTGGTCCGGGCTGCCGGTCCGCTGCTGCAGGTGCCTGCCCGCACCGTCGACGTCCGGCTGTCGGTGGGCGGCCGCGAGCTGGCCGGCACCGTGAACGGCGTCCGCGACGGCGCCGTGGTGTCGGTGACCTACTCGAACCTGGCCGCCAAGCACCGCGCCCGGGCCTGGGTCCACGCCCTGGCGCTGGCCGCCGTCGAGGGCACCGGGCGGGCGGTGACCGTCGGCCGACGGCGGGCGGGGGTGCGGACCTCGCAGCTGACCGCACCGGCCGACCCCGTCGCCGTGCTCGCGGACCTGCTGGACCTCTACGACCTGGGCACCTGCGAGCCGCTGCCGCTGAGCCCCAAGGTGTCCGAGGGCTACGCCGCGCGCCGGGCCGTGGGCGAGGACGTCGATGCCGCGCTCGACGGCGTCGCCCGGGACTGGGACGGCGGGCAGTTCCCCGGGGAGGCCGCCGACCGCCACCACGTGCACGTGTGGGGCGACGCCGTCCCGTTCACCACCTGGAGCGCGGCACCGCCCGGCCCCGACGAGCGATGGCCCGGCGAGACGACCCGGTTCGGCGTCCTGGCCCGCCGCTTCTGGACCCCCCTGCTCAGCGCCGAGGTGATGTCGTGAGCACCGCCCCGTCCCCGTCCGCGGGGTTCGACGTCTGCGGCGACCTGCCCGCCGGGACGACCGTGCTGGAGGCCAGTGCCGGCACCGGCAAGACCTTCACCATCGCCGCGCTGACCACCAGGTTCGTCGCCGAGGGCCACGCCGACCTGTCCGAGATCATGTTGGTCACCTTCGGCAACGCGGCCTCCCGCGAGCTGCGCGACCGGGTCCGCGAACGCATGGTCTCCGCCGAGGCCGGTCTCCGGGACCCCGCCGCCGCACGTGCGTCCGAGGACTCCGTGCTCAGGCTGCTCGCGCCCGGCCCCGCCGCCGAGGTCGCCCACCGCCGGGACCGGCTGGTGCGGGCCCTGGCCGGGTTCGACGCGGCCACCATCGCCACCACGCACTCGTTCTGCTCCCAGATGCTCGCCGGGCTCGGCATCGTCGCCGACGCGGACCCCTCGGCCACGTTCACCGAGGACATCGACGACCTGGTGCAGGAGGTCGCGGGCGACCTGTACGTCCGCGGTTTCGCCCCGGCCGGCCAGGGCGCACCGCCGTTCGTCGACCACGCGAAGTTCCTCGAGCTGGGGCGCAGCGCGGTCGGCAGCGACCGGCAGGCCCGGCTGGAACCCGCCGCCGACACCGGCGTCCCCGGCCGGCGACGGGCCGCCGCGCAGGCCGTGCGCGACGAGGTGGAGCGGCGCAAACGGCGGCTGGGCCTGGTCGACTACGACGACTGGCTGACCCTGCTGCGCGACGCCCTCGCCGATCCCGACCACGGGCCGGTCGCCTGCCGACGGGTGCGCGACCGCTACCGCGTGGTCATGGTCGACGAGTTCCAGGACACCGACCCCGTGCAGTGGGAGGTGCTCTCCCGCGCCTTCCACGGGCACACCACGCTGGTCCTCATCGGTGACCCGAAGCAGGCGGTCTACGGCTTCCGCGGCGGGGACGTGACCACCTACCTCACCGCGGCCGGGGTAGCGGACCGCCAGGAGACCCTCGACGTGAACTGGCGCAGCGACCAGCGCCTGGTGAGCGCCCTGGACCGGGTGCTGGGCGGGGTGGCGCTGGGCGACCCGCGGATCGTCGTCCGGCCGGTCGGCTCGGCGCACCCGGACGACCGGCTCACCGACGCCGGTGCCCCCCTGCGGCTGCGCCGCCTGCTGCGCCGGGGCCACGGGCCCACCTTCACGGGCGGGCTGCCCAAGCTCGACCGGCTGCGGACCGCGGTCGCCGCCGACGTCGCCGCCGACGTGGTCGGCATGCTCTCCGGCCCGGCCCGGCTGGAGGGGCGGCCGGTGGCGCCCGGTGACGTGGCGGTGCTCGTGCGCACCAACAAGCAGGGCCACCTGGTGCGGGAGGCCCTCGGGGCCGTCGGGGTGCCCGCGGTGATGGCCGGCGGCGGCAGCGTCTTCGGCACGGCCGCGGCCCGGGCCTGGCTGGTGCTGCTGGAGGCCCTCGAGCAGCCGCACCGCGCCGGCCGGGTGCGGGCCGCCGCGCTGACGGTGTTCCTGCCCGTCGACGAGGCCACCCTCGACGCCCGCGGCGACGCGCTCACCGACGAGCTCGGCCCCCGGCTGCGCCGCTGGGCCGACCTGCTCGCCGACCGGGGTGTGGCCGCGTTCGCCGAGGTGCTCACCGCCGAGCAGGGCCTGCCCGCCCGGGTGCTGGCCCGCCCGGACGGCGAGCGCGTGCTGACCGACCTCCGGCACGTCGGCCAGGTGCTGCACGCTGCAGCGCTGCGGGAGTCCCTCGGCCTGACCGCGCTGGTGGAGTGGCTGCGCCGGCGGATCGCCCGGGCCGACGTCGAGGGCACCGAGGAGCGCAGCCGCCGGCTGGAGTCCGACGCCGCCGCGGTGCAGGTGATGACCGTGCACGTCAGCAAGGGTCTGGAGTTCCCGGTCGTCTACGTCCCGTTCGGCTGGGACCGCTGGGTGCCCCGCTCGCCCGACGTGCTGCGGCTGCACGACGCCGCCGGCGCCCGGGTGCTGCACGTCGGCGGCCCGGCGTCGGCCGACCACGCGTCCGCGCGGGCACAGCACGACGACGAGGAGTTCGGCGAGGACCTCCGGCTGCTCTACGTCGCGCTCACCCGGGCGGCTTGCCAGGTCGTCGCGCACTGGGCACCCAGCGCGAACACCGGGTCCGCCCCGCTGCACCGCCTGCTGCTGGGGGGCGCGCCCGCCGGCGTCCAGCCCGCCACCACCGTCCCGGTGCCCCCCGACGACGTCGTCGCCTCGCGGCTGGACGCCCTCGCCCGGGAGTCCGCCGGTCTGGTGAGCGTCGCCGAGGTGGGCCGTGCGAGCTCGGAGGTCTGGTCGTCGGGCCCTGACCACACCGCCGAGCTGTCGGTCAGCACCTTCACCCGCACGCTGGACGAGGAGTGGCGGCGCACCTCCTACAGCTCGCTGACCCGGGACGCGCACGACGCCGCCCACGAGTCGCAGCTGGCCAGCGAGCCCGAGGTCACCGGCACCGACGACGAGCGCGACGACACCGCAGCGCTCCCGGTGGTCACCGCCCCCGACGGCCTGCCCTCCCCGCTGGGCGCGCTGCCCGGCGGGGCCGCCTTCGGCACGCTGGTGCACGCGGTGCTCGAGCAGCCCGACCACGTCGACCTCGAGCAGCGCTGCGCCGAGGCGGTGGCCCGGTTCCTGGTCCCGGGCGTCGCCGCCGGCCCGCTGGCCGAGGCGCTGCGCCCGGTGCTGGACACCCCGCTGGACGACGCCGGCACCGCCCTGGCCACCGTGCCCGCCGCCGACCGGCTGGCCGAGCTGGACTTCGAGCTGCCGCTGGCCGGCGGCGACCACGCCGTCCCGCACGCCACGCTGGCCGACGTGGTCGAGCTGCTGCGCCGGTACGACCTCGGCCCGGTCCAGGGCTACGCGGAGCTGCTGGCCACCCTGGAGCCGCAGTCGCTGCGCGGGTTCCTGACCGGCAGCATCGACGCCGTGCTCCGGCTGACCGGCCCGGACGGGCCGACGTACACGGTGGTGGACTACAAGACCAACCGGCTCGGCCCCGAACCGCTGACCACCGGGCACTACCGGGAGTCGGCGATGGCCGCGGAGATGCAGTCGACGCACTACGTCCTGCAGGCGTTGCTGTACTCCGCGGCGCTGCACCGCTTCCTGCGCTGGCGGCAGCGGGACTACGACCCCGCCCGCCACCTGGGCCCGGTGCTGTACCTCTTCGTCCGGGGCATGGCCGGGCCGCAGGCCGAGCCGGGCGCCGGCGTGTTCACCTGGCAGCCGCCGACCGCCCTCGTGACCGACCTGTCCGATCTGCTGGCAGGCCGGCCGTGATCCCGGTCCGCGCCACCGGCCTGCTGCACACGTTCGCCGAGGCGGGCGTGCTCGCCGCCGCCGACGTCCACGTCGCCCTGCGCCTGGCCCGCCTCGGCGGCGAGGCCGACGAGACCGTGCTGCTGGCCGCCGCGCTCGCCGTCCGCGGCGTGCGCACCGGATCGGTCTGCGTCGAGCTGGCCACGGTCGCCGACACCGTCGCGCCCGCCGACGACCTCGACGGCGCTCTCGACGGCGATCCCGCCGACGGCGAGCTGGACGGGGTCGGCACGGCCGTCGAGGTGACCGAGCTGCCGTGGCCCGCCGACTGGTCGGCCGTCGGGCGGAGCCCCGTCGTCGCCGTCGGCGTCGACGCGGCCTGGCGCCCGCTGCGGTGGGTCGACGGGCTGCTCTACCTGGACCGGTACTGGCAGCAGGAGCAGCTGGTCCGCCACGAGCTCGACGCGCGGGCAGCCCAGCCACCACCGGCCGTGGACCTGGCGCCGCTGGGCACGCTGTTCGCCGAGCCGGGCTCGGACCGGCAGCGGCTGGCCGCCGCGGTCGCCGCCGGCCGGTGGGTCAGCGTGATCACCGGCGGCCCGGGCACCGGCAAGACCCACACGGTGGCGCGGCTGCTCAAGCTGCTGGTGGACCAGCCCGGCCCTCCCCCGCGGATCGCCCTGGCCGCACCGACGGGCAAGGCCGCGGCCAGGCTGCAGGAGTCCGTCCGGGCCCAGGCCGCCGCCATCGGGCTCCCGGTCGACCTGACGGCCTCCACCCTGCACCGGCTGCTGGGCTGGCGACCGGACAGCCGCAGCCGGTTCCGGCACGACGCCGCCGACCGGCTCCCCTTCGACGTGGTCGTGGTCGACGAGTCCTCGATGGTGCCGCTGACGCTCATGGCCCGGTTGCTGGAGGCGGTACGGCCCAGCGCCCGCCTGGTTCTGGTCGGGGACCCCGACCAGCTCACCCCGGTGGAGGCCGGTGCCGTGCTCAGCGACCTGGTGCACCGCCCGCCGGCCGCCGTGCCGCCGGTGCCCGGGCTCCTGGACTCCAACGTCGACGACCTGGACGACGACGAGCGGCGCCAGCTGGCCAACGGCGTCGTCCGGCTGCGGGACTCGCACCGCTTCGGGGCGGGCATCGGTGCCCTGGCCGAGGCCATCCGCACCGGGGACGCCGACGAGACGGTCCGCCTGCTGGCCGCCGGCGGTGCCCTGGGTCGCGGTGAGGACACCGACGAGCTGGAGGCCGTGGTCCGCAGCAGCGGGGCCGAGATGTTCGCCGCGGCCGCTGACGGGGACCGGGTCACCGCGCTCGGCCTGCTCGGCGGGCACCGCCTGCTGTGCGCGCACCGCCAGGGCCCGTTCGGGGTCGCGGCGTGGAACGAGCAGCTCAGCCGCTGGACCCGGCCGGCCGGTGGCCCGGCATCCGGCGGCTGGTACCCCGGGCAGCCGCTGCTGATCACCGCCAACGACTACGACAACCAGCTCTTCAACGGCGACACCGGCGTCGTGGTGGTCGGCGAGGACGGGCTCGCCGCGGCGTTCGCGCGCGGCCCCTCCACCGAGGCGATCCCGCTGTCCCGGCTCTCGTCGGTCACGACCGCCCACGCGCTGACCGTGCACCGCAGCCAGGGCAGCCAGTACGAGGCGGTGACGGTGCTGCTGCCGCCGCCGTCCTCGCCGCTGCTGACCCGCGAGCTGCTCTACACAGCCGTGACGCGGGCCGTCCACCGCGTGCGCGTGGTGGGGAGCGAGGAGTCGGTGCGGGCAGCGGTCGGGCGGCAGGTCGTCCGGGCCAGCGGCCTGCGCCGACCGGTGGGCGCAGGCCCCGGGTGAGCGAGACCCGCCCGGGTCACCGTTGCGCGGTGAGGCCCTCCCGCAGCTCGGCCAGGGCCGCGTCGAGGCCGACCTGCGGCGTCCATCCCCAGCGTCGGGCCCGGTCGGTGCGCAGCTGCCCGGTCCACACCGGCTCGTCGGTCCACTCCGGCTCGATGCCGGTCGCCTGGCCCACCGCCCCGAGGTACTCGCCCCAGGTGGCCGGCTCACCGGCGACCAGCACCGGGGTGGTGCCGCCGGCGACGGGGCCCTGCTCGGGGTCCTCGCTGGTCGCGACCGCGCCCACGGCGAGATCGGCGAGGAACGCCGCCAGGTCGTCCACGTGCACCCAGGCCCAGCTCTTCGCCGGGTTCACGCTGCGGTCGCCGTCGCGGAAGCTCTGCGGGCGCAGCGTGTTCCAGGTCGACGTCTCGCCGGCCCCCGCGATCGCCGGCGGGCGGACCAGCACCGTCGTCAGGCCACCCACCTGCGCCAGCGCGGTGTCGGCGGCGTTCTTCGTGTCGGGGTAGTCGCCGCTGCCGTCGGGCAGCAGCGCGGCGTCCTCCGCCAGGTCGCCCAGGCCCGCGGAGCGGTCGTAGACCCCCGCGGTCGAGACGTGCACGAGCCGGGCGACGCTGGCGGCGGCCGCCGCCCGGGCCAGGGCCGCGGTGCCCTCGACGCCCACCTCGTGCTGCACCTCCCGGGAGGAGCCCATGGGGTGGACGGTGGTCACGACGGCGTCGGCACCCTCGAGCACGTCCGCGGCGTCCCCGACGTGCTCGGTGACGCCGTCGAGCGACGGCGCCGTGCCGGGACGGCGGACGACGGCGCGCACCGAGGCCGACCGCGCCGCGAGCGCCCGGCACACCGCCGCGCCGACGAGGCCGTTCGCACCGGTGACCACCACGACGGGAGAGGGAGAACTCATGCCCACCACCCTGCGCCGTGCCCGGCCGGTCCGCAGAAGAGGCCGACCGCGCGGCGGCCTGGTTGGCTCACGGCATGACGTCGTCCGCGCGCTGGGACGTCGTCGTCGCGGGGGCCGGGCCGGCCGGGCTCGCCGTCGCGGCCGCCTGCGCGGGCCGGGGACTGTCGGTGGTCGTGGTCGCCCCGGCGCTGCGGCCGTGGACGCAGACCTACGGGCTGTGGGCCGACGAGCTGGCCGAGGCGGAGACCGCGCTCCTCGGCGGCACCCCGGCCGGCACGCGCTACCCGACCACCCTGGTCCGCACCGGCGCCGGCGACCACGACGTCGGCCGGGCCTATGCGCGGCTGGACAACGCCCGGGTGCACGCGACGCTGCTGGACCGGGTGGGCGAGGTCCGCACCGGGACCGTCGAGGAGGTCCGGGCGGGGCGCACCGCCGTCCTCGCCGACGGCACCGAGCTGACCGGCGGGGTCGTCGTGGACGCCCGCGGGAGCGGACCGGGCACCGCCCAGCAGCGCGCCTGGGGGGTGCAGGTCGAGGGACCGGTGCCCGACGTCGTCCCCGGCGACGGCGCGCTGCTCATGGACTGGGCGGCGCTGCGCGACCCGGCCCGCCGACAGGCGCCGGCGTTCCTCTACGGCATGGGCCTGGACGACGGCACCGTGCTGCTGGAAGCCACCTCCCTGGCCGCCCGCCCGCCGGTGCCGCTCCCCCAGCTGCGTGACCGGCTGCACGCCTACCTGGCGCAGCGCGGTCTGCGGACCGTCGGCGACCCCGAGAAGGTGGCCATCGTGCTGGACGCCCCGGCCACCCGCTCCGGCGCGGCACCGGTCGGCGCCGCGGCCGGGCTGGTCCACCCGGCCACCGGCTACAGCGTCGCGACGTCGCTGCGGCTGGGCCCGGTGGTCGCCGACGCCGTCGTCCGCGGTGCGGGTCCGGCCGAGGTGCAGGCCCTGGTGCGCTCCCGTCGCCGCCGGGCCACCCTCGCGCTGCTCGGCCTGGGCCGCGAGGTGCTGCTCGGCCTCGACGAGGCGCAGACCGACGCCTTCTTCGCCGCGTTCTTCACCCTGCCGCAGCGGGCCTGGGCGGCCTACCTGGACGTCGGCAGCTCCCCCACCGCCGTGGCGGCCGCGATGCTCCGGGTCGCCGCCGCGCTGCCGCCGTCGGGCAGGCGCACGCTGCTGGCCGGGGTGGCCCGCTCGCTCCGCCGTCAGACGCCGGGCCGGTAGGGCGGCGCGACGCCCCAGCCCCAGCGGGGCACCGGGGCGTGCTCGACCACGGCGGCGTCCACGGCCGAGTTCTGCACCGCCAGCCGGGTGCCCCACTCGGCGTAGCCCATCAGCGCGGCCCGCAGCTCCGGGTCGTCGGGCAGCTCGGCGTCGGCGGCGCGGGAGAGCAGCGTGACGAACCGCAGCCGCTGCTCCGGGGAGATCTGCAGGCCGCGGTGGTGGGCGAGCATCCGCTCGTACCCGCCCAGGGCGGCGGTGTAGTCGCCCGGTCCGCCCATCACCTCGCACCACCAGGTGGTGACGTCGCGGCGGTGCTGCGCGGAGACCCGCCCGCCGAAGACCGGCGCCAGCAGGTCGTCGTCCTCGACCAGGTCGTAGAAGCGACCGAGCCAGCGCTCGAGGGCGGGACGGCCGCCCGCCCAGTCGTGGATCGTCGGCGGGTCCGTCGCCATGTGCGCACCTCCGGTCGGCGGGGCCGATCGTGGCCCTGCCGACCCCGCCGGTGCAACGGGGTTCAGCGCAGCGCCTGGGCCGCCCCGGTCGCGGTGACCCACAGGTCCGTCGCCACGGCGAGGCAGTCGATGCCGCGGGCGGCGAACCGGGCCGCGGTCGCCGGGTCCCCGCCGTACGCGCCGACGGGGACGCCGGCCGCCCGGCCGGCGGCGGTGATCCGGTCCAGCGCGGAGTCCGCCGTCCGGTCGTCCAGCAGGCCGTCGACCGTGCTGCCCAGGGTCAGCGCGAGGTCGTTGGGGCCGATGAACAGCAGCCCCACGCCCTCGACCGCGGCGATCTCCTCGACCCGGTCCAGGGCGGCGGCGGACTCGATCATCACCGCGCACACGACCTGGTCGTTCGTCGTCCCGAGGTCGGTGGCCGGCTCGCCCCAGGTCGGGGTCAACTGGCCCGCGCTGCGCCGGCCCAGCGGCGGGTAGCTCGCCGCCTCGACGGCCGCGCGGGCCTGCTCGGGGGAGTCGACCTGCGGCACGACGACGGCCGCCGCCCCGGCGTCCAGCGCCAGGCCGATCCCGGTGAACTCCGCCGAGGGCACCCGGACGACGAGGTCGGCCGGCGTCCCGTGCCACAGCCGAGCCACCTCGAGCAGCTCGGCGCGGCCGTAGGTGCCGTGCTGCATGTCCAAGCAGACCCAGTCGAAGCCGGCCTGGCCCAGCCGGCGGACGGTGCCGGGTGAGGCGTCGGAGCACCACACCCCGCGGCCGCCGGGTCCGAAGCCTGCCGGGGTGCTCGTCATGGTCGAACGCTAACGGTCGGAGGTGGGGTCCGGGGTGGCCTGGTTCACTCGCGGTCATGGACGACACCGTGCCCGGACCGCTGCTGGACCCCACCGAGCCCGTCCCCGACGACCCGGGCGAGCTGCTGCCCGACGCCCCGGAGCCGCTGCCCCCGGCGCCGGTCGAGCCGAGCCCCGAGGGCCCGGGCGGGGACCCCGACGGGGTCCCCGAACCCGCCTGACCCGGCGCGTGAGCGCACGCTGACGACCACCTTGCCCTTGGCCCGGCCGGTGGCCAGGTGCGCGTAGGCCTGGTCGGTCTCGGCGAACGGGTAGACCCGGTCGACCACCGGCCGCAGGACGCCGTCGTCCACGAGCGCGGCGATCTGCTCGAGCTGCGCGCCCGAGGAGTGCATGAAGAGAAACGAGTAGCGCACCCCGGCCTTCCTCGCGCGCCGGTTGGTGCGCAGCGAGAGCACGCCCATCACCGTCTGCAGGACCGGGCTGAGGCCGAGGGACTTGGCGAACGCCCGGTCGGGCGGGCCCTTGACGCCGACGACCTGCCCGCCGCGGCGCAGCACGCCGAACGACTTGTCCAGCACCTCCCCGCCCAGGCCGTCCAGGACCAGGTCCTGGTCGTGCACCAGCTCGGCGAAGTCCTGCGTGCGGTGGTCGACGACCTGGTCGGCGCCCAGCGCGCGGACCCACTCGACGTTCGACGTCCCGGTCGTGGTGGCGACGGTCGCGCCCAGGTGCTTGGCGATCTGGACGGCGACGCTGCCCAGCCCCCCGGAACCGGCGTGCACCAGCACCCGCTGGCCCGGCCGGACGTGCGCGCGCTCGACCAGCACCTGCCAGGCGGTGAGCGAGACCAGCGGCAGCGAGGCGGCCTCGACCATCGACAGGCCGGCCGGCGTGCGCGCCAGGTCGGACTCGGCGACGGCGACCCGCTCGGTCATCGTGCCGCCGGGCCGGGCGACGTCCAGGCAGCCGAACACCTCGTCGCCCACGGCGAACCGGGTGACGGCGGGGCCGACGGCGGTCACCACACCGGCCAGGTCCTGGCCGTAGGTCAGCGGCACGGGGGCCGGGAGGAAGGCCTTGAACTCGCCCCGGCCGACCATGAGGTCGGCGACGTTCAGGGCCGCGGCGTGCACCTCGACCAGCACGTCGTGCGGTTCGAGGACGGGCTCGGGGACGTCGGCCAGGTGCAGCGGGCCCCTGTACGCATCGATCTGCCAAGCCTTCACGGGAGTCCTCTCGGTGGCGGCGCCTTGCTCGTTCGCTGAGCGTACTCAACAATGAGTTCACTCAGTAACCGCAATCCTGGAGTGCCCGCATGAGCTCGACCCCGGACGTCGTCACCAGCTACGCCCTCGCCCCGCAGCGCACCGTCACCGCGGACGGCGTGACGTTCGCGTACCGCGAGCTGGGCCCGCGCGGCGGCGTCCCGGTCGTGTTCTTCGTGCACCTGGCCGCCACGCTGGACAACTGGGACCCGCGGATCGTCAATCCCGTCGCCGCCGGCCGGCACGTGATCACCTTCGACAACCGCGGCGTCGGCGGGTCCACCGGCAAGGTGCCCGGCACGGTCGAGGAGATGGCCGCCGACGCGCACACCTTCCTCCGCGCCCTGGGCCACGAGCAGGTCGACGTGTTCGCCTTCTCCCTGGGCGGCATGGTCGCCCAGGACCTCGTCGTCGCCCACCCCGAGCTGGTCCGCCGCCTGGTGCTGACCGGCACCGGCCCACGCGGGGGGAAGGACATGGACAAGGTCGCCCGGACGACGTTCTACGACATCGCCCGGGCCACGCTGACCCGCTCGGACCCCAAGGAGTTCCTCTTCTTCGAGCGCGACGCCGCCGGCAAGGCCGCCGCCAAGGCGTTCGTGCGCCGACTGCAGGAGCGCACCGTCGGCCGGGACGCCAACATCAAGCCACTGGCGTTCCTGACCCAGCTGCAGGCCATCAAGCGCTACGGCCGTTCGGCGCCCTCGAACCTCGCCGCATTCACGCAGCCGACGCTGATCGCCAACGGCGACCACGACCGGATGGTGCCCTCGGTGCTGTCGCAGGACCTGCACCGGCGCATCCCGGGCAGCGAGCTGGTCGTCTACCCCGGCTCCGGCCACGGCGGGATCTTCCAGTTCCACGAGCAGTTCGCGCCCGTCGCCGTCGAGTTCCTGGGCCGGGGCTGAGCCGCACCGGGGGGTGTGCAGACGCGGCACCCCGGGGGGCCACCATGGCCACGGGCGCCGGACCGCACGCGGCGTCCCGAGCAGAGAGGTGCGCGACCCGCCGATGACGACGCCGACAGGCCGCCGCGAGCGCAACAAGCAGGACAAGCTGGCCCGGATCACCGCCGCGGCCCGCGAGCTGTTCGAGGAGCACGGCGCCGACGAGGTCACCACGCAGCAGATCGCCGACCGCGCCGACGTCGCGATCGGCACGCTGTTCTTCCACGCGCGGACCAAGGCCGAGCTGCTGCTGCTGGTGCAGAACTCCCGCTACGTCGAGGCGCTGGAGCGCGGCCGGGCCGCCGCCGAGGCGGCCGCCACCCCGTTGGACGCCGTCATGGCGTTGGTCGGCGAGACGGTCGCCTGCAACCGGAAGCAGGTCGACAACGGCCGCACCTACCTGCGCGAGCTGGTGTTCGGCGACCCGGCGGAGCCACACCACCGGGCCGCGCTGGAGCTTGCCGGGCAGGCCGAGGTCGCGGTGGCCGAGGTGCTCACCCGGGCCGGCGAGGACCCGGACTCCGCTGCGGTCCGGGCCTCGGTCGTCACCGCTGTCCTGTTCCTCGGCATGGCGACGGCCGGCCCGGAGGACAGCACCGCCGACGTCCTCACCGGGATCCGGACCCGGCTGCAGCTGCTGGTCGGCTGACCGCCGCGGCCGGGCCCGACCCGGTCAGCGGGCCGCGCCCTGGGTGGCCGAGACCACCAGGTTCGACCCGGCCAGCGGGGCACCGGACCCCACGGCCTGCACCCAGCCGTCGGTGTCGGTGACCGCGGCCCAGTTCGAGTGCAGCAGCGCCATCAGCGTGGTGTGCAGCGTCCGCGCGTCGACCGAGCCGGCCTCGTTGCTCAGCGCGATCGCGCCGGTGGCGTCGGAGAGCACCTCGACGGCCAGCCCGTGCGTCTCGGCCTCGGCGGCCGAGACGAGCACGCAGTTGTTGGTCATGAAGCCGACCAGCGCGATCGTGTCGACGTCGCGCTCCCGCAGCCAGTCGCGCAGCCCGGTGCCGGCGAAGACGGTGCCGAACTGCTTCTCGGAGCGGAACGCCCCGGCCGGCACCCGCTGCTCGACCTCGGGGTGCAGCTGCCACTCCGGGGTGGTCGGGTCGAACACCGGGGCGCCCTCCCCCGAGGTGTGCTGCAGGACGGCGACCGGGACCCCGGCCGCCGTCGCGGCGTCGATCGCCGCGGCGATGCGCGGCAGCGACTCGGCGTGCGGCGGGTGCTGCACCTCCAGCGGGCCGCCGAAGTACTGCTGCTGGACGTCGATGACGACGAGGGCGCGACGGGGTGCGGGCACGGGGTACCTCCTGGGATCGGGNGATCGTAGGTCTGATGTAGGAATGTGGAGTCGGTGTGTATCGTGTGTGCTGTTTTTTTTGTGATGCGCGCGCCGCCCGGCCAGTACTACGCAAGGATTGTCGGGGGCCGCCTCAGATGTGAAAAGGAGGCGGGGGTGCCCCCGGGCCGGGCGGGGCCACCCAGGAGCGCCGGTCGGCGGTCTCCTGGTAGGCCACGCCGTGCTCGGGAGCATCCGCGCCGGGGACGGCGAAGGCGTGCAGCGCGTCGCTGTAGCTGACCACCTGCCAGTCCGGGGCACCGGCGCCGCGCACCTCGTCCTGGAACTCCGCGACCGCGGAGACCGGCACCATCGGGTCGTCGGCCCCGGTGAGCACCAGCACGGACGCGGTCACGCTCCCCGCCTCGGCGGGCGCGCCGGTGCCCAGGCCGCCGTGGAAGGACACCACCCCGCGGACGTCGGCACCGGCCCGGGCGGCCTCCAATGCACCGCTGCCGCCGAAGCAGTAGCCCATGACGGCGATCCGCGCGGTGTCCACCCGCGGGTCGGCGCGCAGGGCGTCCAGGTTGGCCAGCACCCGGGCGCGGAAGAGCTCGACGTCGCCGTAGTACCGGCCGGCCAGGGCGGCCGACTCCTCGGGCGACGCGGGCTGCTCGTCGACGCCGAAGACGTCCCCGGCCAGCGCGACGTAGCCCAGCCGGGCCAGCATCTGCGCCCGCACCCGGACGTGGTCGGTCATCCCGGCCCAGTCGTGCAGCACCAGGACCGCCGGGCGCGGCCCCGCGGCGTCGGCCGGCGCGGCGAGGTAGCCCTCGAGCTCGGCGTCACCGCAGGAGTACCGGAGGGCGTCGGTCGCGACCGGGACAGCCGGGACCGAGTCCAGGATCCGCTCGAGCTCCGGCGTCAGGGTGGGTGCAGAGGTCATGCCCGGAAAGTACGCGCGAACCCGTCCTGCCCGTCCTCCTCGCCGGGCACACCGGCCGTCACCGTCCTCCGGACCCCGCCGTGGGCCGGCACACCAGCACCGGGCACGGCGCCGAGTGCTGGACGCGTGCGGCCGTCGTCCCCAGCAGGATCGTGGCGGTGAGGCCCCGGCTGCCCGAGGCCAGCGAGATCAGGCCGGCGTCGGTGTCCACGGCCGCGCGGATGATCTCGGCTGCCGGGGAGCCGCTGCGCACCTGCGTGTGGATCGTCGGGCCCCAGCCGTCGAAGACCGCGGCGACGTGGTCGACGGCCGCCGCGGCGTCGTCCTGGAAGCTGAAGTCGGTGGGTTCGGCGTTGCGCCGCTCGGTGAGCTCGTTGGCGAACGGCACGGCCGCGTAGGGGCTGACGACGGCCACCACGGTGACGTGGGTGATCTCCCTGGAGTCGGCTATCCACTGGAACTGCCGGGCCGCGGCCAGGGACGCCTGCGACCCGTCGGTGGCGACGATGACGTGCACGGTCAGTGCTCCTTCGGGGTGGACGGGGTGGTCGAGGACCGCTTCCTCGACGCGCGCTGGGCCAGGAGGAGGACCACGCCGAGCGCGAGCAGCCCGGCCACCCACAGCAGGGCACCCGGGTCGTCGTAGAGCGTGTAGACGAGCACGAGGAGGTTGCCGACGACGCCCAGCACGAGCAGGGGCGTGCTCGCCCGGTAGGTGTCCGCGGTCTCGTCGCTGCCACGCAGCTTGAGGCACGCGACGATGACCAGCGCGTAGATGAAGAGCAGGAAGACCACGGTGATCGTGGCCAACCGGTCGACGACGTCGAGGTCGGAGCCGCTGAGCTGCAGCACGGCGCCGATGACCAGCAGCGCGCCGACCACCGCGGCGCCGAACAGCAGCGCGACGTAGGGGCTGCGGCGGGTGGGGTGCACCTTCTCGAACACCGCCGGGACGACGTCCTCCCGGGCCATCCCGTACAGGATCCGGGACTGGGCCACGACGGTGACCAGTGCGGTGTTGCTGATCGCGACCATGGCGATCAGCCCGAACACCACCAGCATGACGCTCGCCGGGATCGGCAGCAGGTCCGCCCGGATCACCTCCAGCAGCGTGTTGCCG
Organism: Klenkia terrae; assembly: GCF_900491935.1. Classification (GTDB taxonomy): domain Bacteria; phylum Actinomycetota; class Actinomycetes; order Mycobacteriales; family Geodermatophilaceae; genus Klenkia; species Klenkia terrae. Next base: position 4,359,323 of record NZ_UEXK01000004.1, on the reverse strand, counting down.
GCCAGCACGTCGACCGGCACCGCGAGGGCCGCGGCGATCGACACCAGGACGTAGACACCACCGGCGGTCACCATGCCGCCGATGAGCGCCCGCGGGAAGGACCGGGACGGGTCGATGGTCTCCTCGGCGACGTTGGCGGCGTTCTCGAACCCGGTCATGGCGAAGAAGGCGAGCGAGACCCCGGCGACCACCGCGATGGCCTTGCTGCCCTCGCCGCTGAACTCCACGAGCACCGCGGGGTCCCCGATGCCCTGGAACACCGCGATCACCCCGATGACCACGATGATCAGCAGCCCGCTGAGCTCGATGAACGTCATGACCACGTTGGCCACCACCGACTCGGTGATGCCGATCAGGTTCACCAGCGTGATCACGGCGACGAAGGCCAGCGCGATGAGCAGCGCCGGCACGACGGTGTCCTCGCTCATCCCGACCACCCCGGCGAAGTACCGGACGAAGCCCGCGGCCAGCGAGCCCACCGCGGCCATGTTGGCCGAGAGCATGCAGATCGTGATGAAGAAGGTCAGGACGGGCTTGCCGAAGGCCTTGTTCACGTAGAGCGATGCGCCCGCGGCCTGCGGGTACTTGGTGACCAGCTCGGCGTAGGCGAGGCCGGTCACGGTGGCCACCGTGACGCCGGCCAGGAACGCCATCCAGAACGCCCCGCCGACAGCCGCCGCGACCAGACCGATGAGCACGTAGATGCCCGAGCCGAGGACGTCGCCGACCACGTAGAAGTACAGCTGCTTGGCGGTGATCGAGCGCTTGAGCTCGCTGCGACCCGGGCTCTCCGCGACGTCGGGTGTGGTCATGGGGCGAAGCTAGGCGCGCACAGGTACCGCACAGGTGTCGGTCAGGTCACGATCCGGATCGGGCCGGTGCGTCCAGCGCGTGCAGCGCCTGGTCCAGCGCGGCCTCCAGCGGCCAGGGGTCGTGCAGCGGCTGGCTGAGCACCAGCCCACCCTGGATGGCCGACAGGATCGAGGCCGCGATCCGCCGGGGGTCGGCGTCGGCAGGGACCGAGCCGCCCTCCTGCATCCGCCGCACCCCCGCGGCCAGCAGGTCCGCCCAGGCGCCGAACGCGCCGGCCACGGTGGCCGCCAGCTCGGGGTCCCGCGCCGCGGCCTCGGTGGCCAGCGAGCCGATCGGGCAGGCCCACCGGCCCTGGCCGATGTAGTAGTCGACCAGCGCCGACCGCCAGGCCTCCCAGGAGGCGCGGGTGGACAGGTCGTGCACGTGCGGCTCCTGGGCGGCCAGCAGCTCGGCGCCCTCCCACTCGGCGACCGCCCGCACCAGCTCGGACTTGCCGCCGGGGAAGTAGTGGAACAGCTGGGACTTGCTGGTCAGCGTGGCGGCGCGGACGTCGTCCAGGCTGGTGCCGCCGATGCCCGCGGCCAGGATCTGCCGGCCGGTCTCCTCGACGATGCGCTGCCGGGTGCGCCGGCCCCGCTCGGTCAACTCCGCCATGCGCCCACCGTACCCCGCTGGACCGTTCGGTCCACTCCCTGCTACAACTGGACCATGCGGTCCAATCATGACGTCCTGTCCACCCTCCCCCGCGACGACCGGCTGGCCGGGCGCACCGCCTGGGTCACCGGCTCCACCAGCGGCATCGGCGAGGCCGTCGCCCACGTCCTCGCCGCCTCCGGCGCCACCGTGCTGGTCAGCGGGCGCGACGCCGCCCGCGCCGACGCCGTCACCGCCGCGATCGCCGCCGCCGGCGGCACCGCCCACACCCTCGTGGCCGACCTGGCCGCCCCGCCCGCGCAGCTGCGGGCCACCGCGGCCCGGGCGGTCGAGCTGGCCGGTGGCCGGCTCGACGTGCTGGTGAACAACGCCGGGGTCTACCCGGTCTCGGCCACCGAGGACCTCGCCGACGACGACCTCGAGTCGATGCTGGCGGTCAACGTCCGTGCCCCGCACGTGCTGGTCGGCGCGCTCGCCCCGGCCATGGCCGACCGCGGGGACGGCGTCGTGGTCGACATCGGCTCCTGGATGGCCCGGGTCGGCAGCCCGTTCGGCGCGATGTACACCGCCACCAAGGCGGCGCTGGAGCAGCTGACCCGGTCGTGGGCGGCCGAGTACGGCCCGCGCGGGGTCCGGGTGAACACCGTCGCCCCCGGCGTCACGGCCACCCCCGGCAACGCCGAGGCCGCCGCCGTGCTCGACCAGATGACCGCGTCCACCGTCGCCGGCCGCCCCGTGCGCCCGGTCGACGTCGCGCTCGCCGTCCGGTGGCTGGTCTCCGACGAGGCCGCGTTCGTGCACGGCACCACCGTGGACGTCGACGGCGGCATCTCCACCACCCGGCTGGGCTGACCCGGTGCGCACCCCGCTCCGCACCCTGGGCCGCTCCGGGCTGCTGGTCAGCCCGTTCACCCTCGGCGCCATGACGATCGGCAACGACGCCTGGGGCTCCGACGAGGCCACCTCCGGTGCGGTCCTGGACCGCTACCTGGACGCCGGCGGCACCGCCGTGGACACCGCCGACGTCTACTCCGGCGGCCGCAGCGAGGAGATCCTGGGCAGGTTGATCGCCGCCCGCGGGATCCGCGACCGGGTCGTGCTGGCCACCAAGTACGGCTTCAACACCGGCGGCGGCCCGCTGACCGGCGGCGCCGGCCGGAAGAACGCCGTCCGGTCGCTCGAGGGGTCGCTGCGCCGGCTGGGGACCGACTCGGTCGACCTGTTCTGGCTGCACGTCTGGGACGACGTCACCCCCGCCGAGGAGGTGCTGTCCACCATGGTCGACCTGGTCCGGGCCGGGAAGGTCGCGCACTGGGGCCTGTCCGACGTCCCCTCCTGGTTCGCCACCCAGGTGGCCACCCTGGCCGCCGCGCACGGCGCGCCCGGACCGGTCGCGCTCCAGCTGGAGTACTCCCTGGTGGCCCGGACGATCGAGGTCGAGCACGTCCGCGCGGCCCGGGAGCTCGGCCTGGGCATCGTGCCGTGGAGCCCGCTGGCCGGCGGGCTCCTGTCGGGCAAGTACCGGTCGGGCGCGGCCGGCGGGCGGCTGTCGGGACCGAACCCGTTCGGCAGCAGCAAGGACACCCCCGCCAACCGCGCCGTCGTCGAGGTGGTCCGCGAGGTCGCCGCCGACCTCGGCGCCGCACCGGCCCAGGTCGCCCTGGCCTGGGTGCTGGGCCGGCCCGGCGTCGACTCGGTGCTGGTCGGCGCCCGGACGCCGGAGCAGGTCACCGCCAACCTGGCGGCCGCCGACCTCGACCTGCCCGCCGACGCCCGCGCCCGCCTGGACCGGGCCGGCGCCCCCGACCTGGGACCGGCCGCGCTGTTCGAGCCCGCGACGATGGCGGCGGTGATCACCGGCGGCACGCCCTACGGTCGACGGGAGCGCTGAACCGGTGCAGGCCCGCCGTCCGCACCCGGGCGGTGGGCCTGCACCATCGACAGCCGACGCCCCCGCCGCACGTCCCGAGAGGACACCGCTCGTGATCACCGAGGACCGGACCGACTCCGGCTGGACCCCAGCCGCCGACCGCTACGCCACGACCGACTATCGCCGGGCCGGCCGCAGCGGACTGCTGCTGCCGCCCGTCTCGCTGGGCCTGTGGCAGAACTTCGGCGCCGACCGGCCGCTGGCCACCCCGCGGGCGATCCTGCGCCGGGCATTCGACCTCGGGGTCACCCACATCGACCTGGCCAACAACTACGGCCCGCCCTACGGCGCCGCCGAGACCACCTTCGGCCAGGTCCTGGCCAGCGACCTGCGCCCGTACCGCGACGAGCTGCTGATCTCCAGCAAGGCCGGCTACGACATGTGGCCGGGCCCCTACGGCGACGGCGGCTCCCGCAAGTACCTGGTCGCCAGCCTCGACCAGTCGCTGCGCCGCACCGGCCTGGACTACGTCGACGTCTTCTACTCCCACCGCCGGGACGTCGACACCCCGCTCGAGGAGACGATGGGCGCGCTGGACGCGATCGTCCGCAGCGGCAAGGCGCTCTACGTCGGCATCTCGAACTACTCCCCCGAGGACACCGCCCGGTCCGCCGAGCTGCTGGCCGACCTGGGCACCCCGCTGACGCTGCACCAGCCCCGGTACTCGATCTTCGACCGCAGCCCGGAGGGCGGTGTGCTGGAGGCGGCCGCGACGGCCGGGGCCGGTGTCGCGGTGTTCTCCCCGCTGGCCCAGGGCCGGCTGACCGACCGGTACCTCAACGGCGTCCCGGAGGGCTCGCGGGCCACCCGCAGCGCCTACCTGTCCGCCGACGACGTCACCGACGACCTGACCGCGCGCGCCCGGGCACTGAACGAGGTGGCGGCCGGCCGCGGGCAGACCCTCGCCCAGCTCGCGCTGCGCTGGGTGCTGCGCGACGAGCGGGTCACCACCGCGATCATCGGCGCGAGCTCGGTGGCGCAGTTGGAGGCCAACCTGCAGGCGCTGGCCGGCCCGGACCTGACCGCCGACGAGATCGCCGCGATCGAGCCGCACGCCGCCGCCGCGGGCAGCAGCCTCTGAGCAGAGGGGGGTTGCCGGTCCCCCCATGAACCGACCCTGCCGCCGGGTCGGTCGGGCGGGTTCCGTGGCCGGTGGGCACGTGGTGTGCCCACCGGCCACGAACCACCGGAGGACCCGTGCGCAGCCCGACCGCAGGACCCGTACCCACCGCCGCCCGACCGGGGGTGGACGCCGACCCGGACCACCTGCCCGTCGCCGCGCTGCTGGTGCTGGCCCTCACCGGCTTCCTGCTCATCGCCACCGAGACGATGCCCGCCGGGCTGCTGCCCCAGATCGCCGCGGGCCTGGACGTCGGCGAGGGCGTCGCCGGCCAGTTCGTCAGCGCCTACGCCGTGGGCACCGTCGTCGCGGCCATCCCCGCGGTCACGCTGACCCGCGGACTGCGCCGCAAGCCGTTGCTCCTCGCCGCCGTCCTGGTGTTCGCCCTGGCCACCGCGGTCACCACCGTGTCCGGCGACGTCGTCGTCTCCCTGGTCGCCCGCTTCGTCGCCGGCGCGGTCTCCGGGCTGGTCTGGGGCATGACGGCCGGCTACGCCCGCCGGATCAGCGGGTCCCGGCGGTCCGGCCGGGCGCTGGCGATCGCCTCGGTCGGCACCCCGGTCGGCCTGGCCCTGGGCACGCCGCTGGGCTCGTGGGTGGGCAGCACGCTGGACTGGCGCTGGTCGTTCGGGGCGCTCACCGCGCTGGCGGTGCTCACCGCGCTGCTGGCCCTGGTGCTCGTCCCGGACGCACCGGGCCAGGCGCCGGAGTCCCGGCTGCCGCTGTCCCGGGTGGTGCGGCTGCCGGGCATCGCGCCGGTGCTGGCCGTGATCGTGACCTGGATGCTGGCGCACAACGTCGTCTACACCTACGTCTCGGCCTACCTCCGCGCCGCCGGCTCCGCGCTGTCGGTGGACGTCGTGCTGGTCGTCTTCGGCGTCGCGGCGATCGGCGGCCTGGTCGTCACCGGCGTCCTGCTGGACCGGTGGTTGCGCCCGCTGGTGCTCGCCGGCACCGGGCTGTTCATCCTCGCCGGGGCCGTGCTGCTGGTCGGCCGGGGTTCCACCGCGGTGGTCCTCGTGGCGGTGGTGGTGTGGGGCGTGGCCTTCGGCGGCGCGGCCGCCCAGCTGCAGACGGCCATCGGGATCGCCGGCGGCGCGAACGCCGACGTGGCCAACACCCTGCTCGGGGTGGCCTTCAACGTCGCCATCGCGGCGGCCGGCGTGCTCGGTGCCGTGGTGGTCGGCGCCGCCGGCGGGCTCGCCCTGCCGGTCGTGATGTCCGGGCTCGCCGCCGCGGCGGTCGCGCTCACCCTCGCGGGACGGCGGACCGCGTTCCCGCTGCGGCCGTGAGCCCCGGCGGCGCGGGCACCGGGCGGACCAGGACGACGGCCACCACGACCCCGACCACGACGAGGACGGCGTACCCGCAGGCGATCTGGAAGAGGCTGAACGTGGTGGTCAGCCGGCCGGCGACCAGGCTGGGGACCGCCGCGCAGCTGTAGTTGAGCAGGAAGACCGTGGACAGCAGGCCGGCCCGCTCCCCCGGCGCCGTCCGGGCCAGCAGGGTCTGCATGCCCCCGGTCTGCGCCACCCCCTGGGTCACCCCGGCGACCAGGCTCACGACCAGGAACGCCGCGGTCGCCCCGGCGTGCAGGGCCCAGAGGACGCCGGCCATGCAGACCGCGTAGGCCAGCATCCCGGCCTGCAGCGCCCGGTGCGCCGGCACCCGCGCGGTCAGCGGGCCGCCCAGGAAGGCGAGCACGGTGAAGGAGGCGAACACCGCGCCGGCCGTCAGCGCCGCCGTCGAGCCCAGCTCCACCTCGGCGATCGAGGGGCCGAACGCCTGGTAGAAGCCGCCCACCGACCAGGTCGCCAGGATCAGCCCGGCCATCGCCAGCAGCGGCCGCCGCGCACCGGCGGGCACCAGCACCCGGGGCCGCAGCGACGCCGCGGCACCCCGGGCCCGGCCCGCCCCCGGCGGCACGGTCTCCGGCCCCAGCGCCAGCAGGACGGCGACCACGGCGAGCAGCACCCCGACCACGACGAACGTGAGCTGCCGGGGAGCCGGGCCGTGGTCGACCAGCGCCCCGGACAGCAGCGCCCCCAGCGGGATGCCCAGCATCGGCGACGCCCCGGTCACCACCGCCGGCAGCCACGGCCGCCGCGGCGGCGCGGTGTCCACCACGTAGGCACCCAGGGCACTGGAGGCCAGCCCGGTGGCCAGCCCCTGGAACGCGCGCCCGGCGGCGAGCTCGCCCACCCCGTCGACGTCCAGCAGGAGCACCAGGCCCACGGCCGAGGACACCAGCGCGGCCAGGCCGACCGCCCGCCGGCCCAGGTGGTCGGACAACCGGCCCAGCACCAGCAGGGACACCGCGGCCATCGACAGGTAGACCGCGGTCACCACCGACAGGTCGGCGTCGGTGAGCCCGTCCTGCGCGCGGTAGGTGTTGTAGAGCGGGATCGGCGACCCGGCCGAGACGAACACCAGCACGAGCGCCGCCGACGCGACGGCGAACCCGGCCGCACGGGGCAGGCGCATCGGCATCGGGCGGGACCTCTCGCAGGGTGGGCAGCGCGGAAGGGGCCCGGCCCCGGGGATCATCCCCCCGGGACCGGGCCCCCGCCGTCCGTGCCGGTGGCTCAGGGCCGGATCAGCACCTTCAGGGCCTGGCGCTGGTCCATCAGCCGGTAGCCCTCGGCGATGTCGGCCAGCGGCAGCTCCCGGTCGAACACCCGGCCCGGGTCGATGGTGCCGTCCAGGACCTGCGGCAGCACCGCCTCCAGGTAGGCGCGCACCGTGGCCGGCCCGCCGGTGAGGGTGGCGTTCTTGCCGAACAGGCTGGCGAAGCCGACCGGGGCGTCCTCGTACTGCGGGACGCCGACCCGGCTGATCGTGCCGCCGGGCCGGACGACGCCGTAGGCCTGCTCGTAGGCCGGCAGGTGGCCCACGGCCTCCAGCACCACGTGCGATCCCTCGCCGCCCGTGATCTCGAGGACCTCGGCGATGCCCTCCTCGCCCCGGGCTGCCACGACGTGGGTGGCGCCGAACTCCCGGCCCAGGTCGGTCCGGTCGGTGTGCCGGCCCATCAGGATGATCGTCTCCGCGCCGAGCTGGGCCGAGGCGAGGACGGCGGACAGGCCCACGGCGCCGTCCCCGATGACGGTGACGGTCTTCCCCGGACCCACCCCGCCCTGGTGCGCGGCGTGGTGGCCGGTCAGGTAGACGTCGGACAGGGTCAGCAGCGAGGGCATGAGCGCCTCGTCGGTGCCGGCCGGGACGACGACCGCGGTGCCGTCGGCCTGCGGCACGAGCAGCTTCTCGGCCTGCGTCGCCGACGGCGCACCGTCGAAGAACCCGCCGTGCACGCAGGAGGTGGTGATCCCGTCGCGGCAGAAGGCACAGGTGCCGTCGGACCAGGCGAACGGCACGATGACCGTGTCGCCGACGGACAGGGTGGTCACGGCGGAGCCGACCTCCTCCACGACGCCGATGGCCTCGTGGCCCATCCGCCGCCCCCCGGGGGTGTCCGGCAGGTCGTGGTACGGGTGCAGGTCGGAGCCGCAGACGCAGGCGTGGGTGACCCGGATGACCGCGTCGGTGGGTGCGGTGAGGACCGGGTCGGGGACCTCCTCGACCCGGACGTCGCCGGCTGCGTACATGACGGTGGCGCGCATGGTGGTCCGCTCTCTCTCGGTGTGGGTGGGTTCCCGGCTCAGGCCGGGTAGCCGTACTCGTCGTCGGTGACCTGGTCGCCCCAGGCCGTCTCGTCGCCCTCCCACAGCGCCTGGTGCGCCATGGCGTGGTCGGGGGCCGCGCCGTGCCAGTGCTCCTCGCCCGGCGGGGTCCAGACCACGTCGCCGGGGCGGACGACGGTCACCTCGCCGCCGCGGGCCTGGACCAGGCCGACGCCGTCGGTGACCACCAGGACCTGGCCGCGGGGGTGGGAGTGCCAGGCGGTGCGGGCGCAGGGCATGAACCGGACGAGGTTCATCCGGACGGCCGACGGCTCGGGGTTGCGCACGACGACGTCCATGTAGACGTCGCCGGTGAACCACTCGGCCGGGCCCTTCGCGGTCGGCTGCGGGCGGGAGATCTCCACGGTGCTGCTCCTCGGGGGTCGCTGGACGGGGGCGGCACGGAGGTGCCGCCCCCGTCCAGCGACCCCNCGGTGACCTCGGTGTCCCGCTCGCCGGTGGCGCACTCGGCGGTGCCGGTGACGGCGGTGCCGGCGGGGGGGGGGGGGCGGGGCCCCCCCCCCCCCCGGGGCCCCCCCGGGGGGGGGGGGGGGGAGGCCCGCCGGTGCGGGACGCGGTCAGGCGGGCGTGCTGCGGTGCTCGGCCGCCGTCCCGTCCCGGGTGGCCGCCCAGCTGGCCAGCACGGCCAGCGAGTCGGCGGTCGGCGAGCCCGGCGGCGCGGTGTAGGCGGTGAGGTTGAGCCCCCACAGGTCGTCGGAGGGCAGGTCGACGGCGTCGAAGGACAGCTCGAGCTCGCCGACGACCGGGTGCACGAAGGTCTTGACCCCGGCGTGGTGCAGCCGGACGTCGTGCCCGGCCCAGCGGGCGCCGAACTCCTCGCTCCGGGTGGCCAGCTCGCCGACCAGGTCGGTGATCGCCCGGTTGCCCGGGTCGCGCCCGGCGGCCGTGCGCATGATCGCGACGGTGGTGTCGGCGGCGGCCGCCCAGTCGGCGTGGAAGTCCCGCGCCCGCGGGTCCAGGAACTGGAAGCGGGCGATGTTCGCCGGGCCGCCGCGGGCGAACTCGTACACCGGTGAGTACAGCGCCCGGCCCAGGGCGTTGACCGCGACCAGGTCCATGCTGCCGCTGCGGACGATGGCCGGCGCCCCGGTCATCGCGTCGAGCATCCACTGCACGCTGGGCCGGACCTGCCGGCTGGCGCGGCGGCGGGGCACGCGGGTGGGCCGGGCGGCGCGGGCGAGGTCGTCCAGGTGGGAGCGCTCGGCGTCGTCCAGGCGCAGCGCCCGGGCGACGGCGGCCAGCACGTCCTCGGACACCTCGGCGATGTGGCCGCGCTCCAGCCGGATGTACCAGTCGGTGCTGACCCCGGCGAGGACGGCGACCTCCTCCCGGCGCAGCCCGGGGACGCGGCGCCGGCCGGAGGTGGGCAGGCCGACCTCCGCCGGGCTCAACCGCGCGCGGCGGGTGGCCAGGAAGTCTCTGATCTCGGCCCGGTTGTCCACGTCCCAGACGCTAGATCGCCCCCGGGCCGGTCGGTAGCCGGGACGGGGGCTGAGCTGCTCCCCCCATCCGCGCCCCCTGCCTGCGGTCCCGGCGTCCGGGGGGTGGGCCCGGGCTGCCCCGGCTGGCAGGCTGGGCCGGTGACCACACCGACCGGCATCGACCCCTCCGTCCCGCCCAGCGGCCCCGGCTGCGTCGAGTGCGAGGCCAGCTCGTCCTGGTGGTTCCACCTGCGCCGCTGCGCGCAGTGCGGCCACGTGGGCTGCTGCGACGACTCGCTCAACAAGCACGCGACCAAGCACGCCGAGGCCACCGGGCACCCGGTCATCCAGAGCTTCGAGCCGGGCGAGGACTGGTTCTACGACTACCGGACCCAGCAGGGGTACGACGGCCCGGAGCTGGCGGCGCCGTCCAGCCACCCGGAGGAGCAGTCCGTGCCCGGGCCCGCCGACCGCCTCCCCGCCGACTGGGTGCGCCAGCTCGGCGGCTGAGCACCCGCGCGGGGAGCGGCCCGCGACGGTAGGTTCGGCCGCAGCGGTCGAGATCGGGACGTCGAGGACCACGGCGTCCCCGGGGACGGTGGGTGCCCCGGCCGCAGGGGCCCTGCCGGGCCCCGGGAGACGAGCCACCATGACGTCCCAGCACACCGACCCCGGTGCGGGGCCCGACCAGGGCCCCGGCTCGCCGGCCATGGACCCCATGCAGACCCTGCTGATGAGCAGGGAGTCGATGCGGTCGGTGCTGACCAAGGTCGCCGGGGCCGCCAAGACGATGCTCGGCGCCGACGTCGAGGCCTCGGTCACCCTCGTCGAGCGGGGCCGGCCCTCGGCGGCCTCGTGGACCGGGCTGCTCGCCTTCGAGCTCGACGAGGTCCAGTTCGGCCTGGACCACGGCCCGTGCCTGGAGTCCGCGGTGTCCGGCGGGATCATCCTGGTCCCCGAGATGCGCTTCCCGACCGCTTCGGCCCGCCCGCCGTCGAGGTGGCGGTCGGGCTGGCCGGTCGCGCAGCCGTGGCGATCAGCAACAAGCACAGCTACGACGGCCTGGCCCGCACCGTCGAGCAGCTGCAGGAGGCCACCGCCCACCGCGCGGTCATCGAGCAGGCAAAGGGGCTGCTCATGGGCCGGCACGGCATCGACGCCGACCAGGCCTTCGCGCTGCTGTCGGCGATGTCCCAGCGGGAGAACAAGAAACTCCGCCTGCTGGCCGCCGAGATCATGGCCAGCGCCCGGCGGACCGACGACGACGCGGGCCGGCCATGACCGGGGCCGGGTCCACCGCGTCGATCGAGGAACGGTTCGCCGCCGCGCTGACCGCGCAGGAGCCGGACGGCGACGGCGGCGCGCAGGACCTGCCGGTCCGGCTGGCCCGCACGGCCGCGGCGGTGCTGGGGACCGCCGCCGCCGGGATCAGCCTGCTCACCGACGAGCCCCTGCGCCGGCTCCCGGTGGGCGCGTCGAACGCCGAGGCCGCGATGGCGGAGCAGCTGCAGTTCACCGCCGGCGAGGGCCCCTGCCTGGCCGTGCACCGCATCGGGCACCCCACCTTCAGCGACGACGTGGACATGGCACGACGCTGGCCGGGGTTCCACGACCTGCTGCGTCGGCGCACCTCCTACACCGCGGTCGCCTCGCTGCCGCTGCGGGACCGGGGTCGAGGCTTCGGCGCCCTGGACCTCTACCTCGCCGACGACGACGGTCTCCGCGGCCTGGACACCTTCACCGCCGTGGTCACGGGCGACCTGGTCGCCCAGCACCTGACCCTCGGCGCGATGCTCCGGCCGGTCGGGTCCGGGCAGGCGGGGAGTCCCTGGTTCCGGGGCGCCGCGGCTCCCCGCCTGGTCACCTGGCAGGCCATCGGCATGCTCATGGCCCGCCACCCCCTGGACGCCGACGAGGCCCTGCAGGTCATCCGCCGGCGCGCGGTGGACCTGGACACCACCACCGACGCCGTCGGCGCTGCGGTGGTCGCCGGCGACGTGGACGCCGCCGACCTCTGAGCTCCGGGCCAGCCGCTACGGGGTCGGGCGGTCCTCGGGGTGCAGGCGGACCGCGAGGACGACGACGTCGTCGTCCCCACCCTGGTCGGCGGTGGCGACCACCTCGTCCAGCAGCTCGTCCAGCGGCAGGTGGTGCAGGCGGCCCAGCTGGGCGGCGAGCGCGGCGATCGCGGCGTCCAGGTCCTCCCGGCGCCGCTCGACCAGCCCGTCGGTGTACAGCACCAGGGTCGAGCCCGGCGGCAGGGCGACGACGTGGTCGTGCCGCGCCGGTTCGGTGCCCAGGCCGAGCAGGGGGTCCGCGGCCCGCCAGAGCACCTCGGTGCGGCCGTCGTCGTGCACCAGCACGGGCGGGGGGTGCCCGGCGCTGGACCAGCGCAGCCGGCGCAGCCCGGCCCGCTCGTCGGAGTCGGTCTGCTCGACCCGGGCCAGCAGCACCGTGGCCAGCGTGTCGATCCGCAGCGCGGTCATGGCCCGGTCCAGCCGGCGCAGGGTCTGCGAGGGCACCTCGTCGCGGTCCACGCCGTAGCCGCGCAGGATCGAGCGGAGCTGGCCCATCGTCGCCGCGGCCACGATGTCGTGCCCGGTCACGTCCCCGATCGCCAGCTCGGTGGCGCCGTCGGGGGTCAGGAACGCGTCGTACCAGTCACCGCCGACCTGGTCGGACCCGCTGGCCGGCACGTACCGGGCGGCGACGTGCAGGTGGTCGGGCTCGGGCAGGTCGGTCATCATCGCCCGCTGCAGGGTGCGGGCCACCGACACCCGGTCGGCCAGCAGCAGCGCCCGGTCCAGGGCCTGCGCGGTGTACCGGGCCAGCGCCAGCTTGGCCGCCTTGTCCTGCGCGGTCCAGCGCCGCACGCGGTCGAAGACCAGGCTCAGCACGCCGATCTGCCGGCCACCGACCGACAGCGGCAGGTGCGCGGTCGCCTCGTAGGCCACCGGCCCGTCCTCGGGCGACCAGGTGCCCGGGTGCCGGGCCAGCAGCGCGGCGGCGTCCTCGAAGAAGATCGGCTCGCCGTGCACGCCGACCCACCCGGCGGGGTCGGCGTCCCCGAGCGGCACCGACTGCCACGCCGGGTCCTCGTCGCCGTCCCGACCGGGGACCGGGACGAAGCGGACGACCGGGGCGCGGCCGTCGAGCAGCCCGACGTAGGACCAGGGCACGCCCAGCGTCTCGGCCGCGGCGACGGAGACCTCGCGGGCGACGTCGGCCACGGTGGCGGTGTCGGCCAGCGCCTCGGACAGCCGCAGCAGCAGCTGGGCGTGGCCGGTGGCGTTCTCGGCCCGCCGCTGGGACACCGCGGACTCCGCACCCCGCTGGCGGGCGGCCAGCTCGGACGAGGCGAGCACGGCGAGCTGGGTCAGGGCGCGCACGTCCGCCGCGGTCCACGACCGCGGGGCGGTCTCCACCGCGCAGAGGACGCCGACCACCTCACCGGCGGCCCCGGTGAGCGGGACGCCGCAGTAGGCGCGGGTGTGCAGGTCGACGAGGGCGTCGCTGGGCACCGCGGCGTCGTCGGCCAGCTCCCGGGTGTCGGGCACCAGCAGCGGGGCGCCGGTGGCCACCACCTGCTGGCAGAAGACTGTGGGCGCCGTCCACACCGCGTGCGCCGGCAGGTCCTGGTCGACCGGTGCCGAGTCCGGGGCGGAGGCCAGCCACTGCGGGGTGTCCGCGCGCACGATGCTCCCCAGCGCCGCGGCCGAGCCCAGCAGCTGGCGGGCCAGCGAGGTCAGCTCGTCCAGGGCCGGCGGGACGCCGTCGGGGGCGACCGCCGCTGGCCCGGGTGTCGGGGGCATCCCGGCCTCAGCCGGTCGGTGCGACCCGACGGGGCCGGGTGCGCGCGGGAGCCGGTGGTCGCATGACCGTCAACCTAGTGAGGCGCGGTGACGGGACCAAGGGGTCTGCAAGTCCCCGCGCGCCCCGCCCCGCCGTGCTCACGAGACCGGCAGCCCGGCGAGCCCGGCGGCCAGCCCCAGCCCGGCACAGATCCCCAGGGTCTTCAGCACGGGGAGCTTCAGCCGGAACAGCAGGACGGCCGCCACCACGGTCAGCACGACGGCGACCCAGCGCAGCGTGCCGACGTCGGGGACCTCCAGCGCGAACGAGCCCCAGGACGCCGCGCTGCTCTCCCGGAACAGGGTGTGCACGGCGAAGTAGACCCCCAGGTTGGCGATCACCCCGACCACGGCGGCGGTGATGCCGGTCAGCGCCGCCGAGAGGCTGCGGTTGCCGCGCAGCCGCTCCATGTACGGGGCGCCGAGCAGGACGAACAGGAAGCTCGGCACGAAGGTCACCCAGGTGACCAGCAGCGAGGCGAGCACCGCGGCCTCCCAGGGGTCCAGGTCGCCGGGCGCCCGGTACGCGCCCAGGAACGCCAGGAACTGCACGACAATGATCAAGGGCCCCGGAGTGGACTCGGCCAGCGCCAAGCCCCGGACCATCTCCCCGGGGCTGAGCCAGCCGTAGACGGCGACGGCTTGCTGCGCGACGTAGGCCAGCACGGCGTAGGCGCCGCCGAAGGTGACCACGGCGGCGCCGGAGAAGAACAGGCCCTGGTCGGTGAGCGTGCTGCCGGCCCACCGCGATCGGCACCCCCCAGGCCACCAGGCCGACCACCAGCACCCTCAGGGTGCGCCGCCACGAGGGCGCCTCGGTGTGCAGCACGTCGTCGGGGATCACCGGCGGGGGTCCGTCGTCGGCCTCGGCGGCCTTCGCCCGCTCGGCGAGCAGGCCCGGCCGGAACCGGCCCATCGCCCACCCGGCCGCCCCGGCCAGCTCCACCACCAGCGGGAACGGCACCTGCAGGAGCGTCAGCGCCAGGAAGGCACCGACCGCGATCGCGACCAGCGCGGGGCTGGTCAGCGCCCGCTTACCGACCCGGGTGACGGCCTGTGCGACGACGGGGAGCACCGCTGGCGCGAGCCCGGCGAAGACCGCGAGGACGGCGACCGTGGTGCCGAAGGCGACGTAGACCGCCGACAACCCCAGGAGGGCGAGCAGCCCCGGCAGCACGAAGAGCCCGCCGGCCACCAGTCCCCCGCGGGTGCCGTGCAGCAACCAGCCCACGTAGGTGGCCAGCTGCTGGGCCTCGGGGCCGGGCAGCAGCATGCAGTAGTTCATCGCGTGCAGGAATCGGCGCTGGCCGATCCACCGCTTCTCCTCGACCAGGCTGCGCTGCATCACCGCGATCTGGCCGGCGGGCCCGCCGAAGGTCTGCAGCGAGATGGCGAACCAGGCGCGCACGGCCGTGCCGAAGGGCACCGTCGACTGCCCGTCGAGGGAGCCGTCGGTCGGCGGCGTGCCCGCGGGGGCGGCGGGGTCCGGGTTCATCGGTCGTCGTCCTCGAGGTCTCGGGGGGGGGCAGGACGGTTGGCGGCCGCGGAGCAGCCGCTGGCGGTGGAACTCGTGCAGGGCGTCGAAGACCGCGTCGGGGACGGCGAGGGTCTACGGGTCGGTGCCGGTCATGGTCAGGCCGCGGACCACCGCGTCCACGCCGGGCGCCTCGGGTGCGTCGAACAGGTCGTCGTCGAGGTCGGCGGCGTGCACGACCTCCGCGATCCGCCACAGCACCGGGTCGGCCAGCTCGTGCAGCCGCAGCAGGGTCTCGAAGGTGCACAGTCCCGGCCGACGTGCCCGATCCCGGTGCCCGGCACGTCGAACAGGACCAGGTCGGCGGGCAGCGAGCCCGGGTCGGACCAGTCGTCGAGGAACACGAACTCCGCGGCCGGGTCGATGTGCCGGCGGATCAGCCAGGCGCACGCAGCCCGGTCGACGTGCACCCCGGCCCGGGTCGCCCACCTCACGACCGGTCGCCCGCCGGGGCGGTGACCTCGGCGGCCGAGGGCACGAGCTCGGCCAGGGCCCGCTCCGCCGCGTCGCGCTCGGGGCGCCCGGTGAAGTCGCGGCGCGCCACCGCGCGCAGCTCCCGGCGCAGGCGGCCCAGCTCCCGCCGCCGGCTGCCGGGATCCGGGCCCGCGGTGGCGGTCGCCGCCGCGGCGGCAACGGCGTCGTACTCGGCCGCACGCGCCGCCCCCATCTCGGCGAGCACCTGATGCTCGTGCTCGACGGTGAGCGCCCGGGCCGTCCAGACCCCGGCCCGCCCGCCGTGGGCGTGGACGTCGGCGGCCAGCCACTCGAACTCCTCGCGGGTACGGGCGTCCGCGGGCAGGCACACCACCCCGTCGCCCAGGGACCCCACGCCCAGCCGCTTCAACCGGCGCCACAACGTCGTCCGCGGACCGGACGGCTCCCGGGGCAGCCGGTAGCTCAGCACGACCCACTCCGCCCCGCTCGGCCCGACCACGGCGGCGAGGCAACCACAGTTGCATCTGCCGTGTCGAGCGAGCGTCCTCTATTGTCTGCATATGGATGCGGACAGCGGAGCACGCCGCGCGGTGCTGCCGGGCGAGCAGGTCGACCTGGCGGTCGAGGTGTTCCGGATGCTCTCCGACGCCACCCGCATCCAGCTGCTGTGGGCGCTGA
This sequence comes from Klenkia terrae, assembly GCF_900491935.1. GTDB lineage: Bacteria > Actinomycetota > Actinomycetes > Mycobacteriales > Geodermatophilaceae > Klenkia > Klenkia terrae. The sequence goes on along the minus strand of NZ_UEXK01000004.1, from coordinate 4,343,186 downwards.
TCGACCGTGAGCTGTCGGTCAACGAGCTCGCCGACCACGTCGGGAAGACCCCGGCCTCGGTGTCCCAGCACCTGGCCAAGCTGCGGATGACCCGCCTGGTGCAGACCCGCCGGGAGGGCACGTCGGTCTACTACCGACTGGAGAACGACCACATCGCCCAGCTGGTCACCGACGCGGTCTACAACGCCGACCACGCCACCGCCGCCGTCCCGGACCACCACCGCCCGGACGCCGGCGTCAGCACCCTCCCGACCTCCCGGGGCGAGGTCTCGTCGTGACCGCGCCCCACGGGCACCACCACGGGGAGCACCCGCACGGGGAGCACGGCCACGACCACTCGACCGGGCTCAAGGGGTTCGTGCTGGGCGTCCTCCGCCCGCACAGCCACGACTCGGCCGACTCCATCGACACCGCCCTGGAGTCCAGCGCCGAGGGCATCCGCGCGCTCAAGATCAGCCTCGTCGTCCTGCTGGTGACGGCGATCGCCCAGTCCGTCGTCGTCTGGTTCACCGGGTCCATCGCCCTGCTCGCCGACACCGTGCACAACTTCTCCGACGCACTGACCGCCGTCCCGCTGTGGATCGCGTTCCGGCTCGGCCGCCGCGCCGCCTCCCGCCGCTACACCTACGGCTACGACCGCGCCGAGGACCTCGCCGGCGTCTTCATCGTCGCGATGATCGCCCTGTCGGCGGTGCTGGCCGGCTACGAATCCATCCACCGACTCCTCGATCCACAGCCCATCACGGACGTCGGGGTCGTCATCGCCGCCGGCCTCGTCGGCGCCGCCGGCAACGAACTCGTCGCCCTCTACCGAATCCGCGTCGGCCGCCGCATCGGCTCCGCAGCACTGGTCGCCGACGGCCTGCACGCCCGCACCGACGGCCTCACGTCCCTCGCCGTCGTCGTCGGCGCGCTCGGGGTGCTCGCCGGCTTCCCGCTCGCCGACCCCTTGGTCGGGCTGGCCATCACCGTGGCCATCCTGCTGGTGCTCAAGAGCGCAGCCCGCGACGTCTACCGGCGCCTCATGGACGCCGTCGAGCCCGAGGTGCTCGACACCGCCGAGGCCACCGTCCGATCCACCCCCGGCGTCCTGGACGTCGAGCGGCTCCGGGTGCGCTGGACCGGGCACCGCATCCGCGCCGAGGTGGCGGTCACGGTCGACCCGGCCCTGGGCGTCGTCGCCGGCCACGACATCGCCGTCGACGTCCACCACCGGCTGCTGCACGACGTCCCGAAGCTCGTCGACGCCACCGTGCACGTCAGCCCGGCCCGCACCGCCGAGGACCCGCACCACGCGCTGGCCCACCACGACCGCGCGCGCCGGGTGGACTCCGCGGCACCGGGCCGCTAGGGGTGGTCCGCGGGGCGGGGCAGCGTCCCCTGCTCGATGATCCGGTCGTAGCCCTGCTCCAGTGCCCCGCTCAGCTCGTCCAGCGCGGCCGGCCCGAGGTCGTCCAGGAACATCGCCCGCACCAGCTCGACGTGCCGCGGGGCGGCGGCCAGCAGCGTGGCCCGGCCCTGGTCGGTCAGCGACCCCTCGGTCACCCGCCGGTCGTCCGCGGCGGCGCCCAGGGACACCAGGCCCCGGGTCGCCATCCGCTTGGCGTGGTGGGAGGTCCGGCTGCGCTCGGTGCCGATCCGGGCGGCGAGGGCGGACATCGCCATCGTGCCGGCGGGGTCGCTGGTCAGCGCCACCAGCAGGTCGTAGTCGGCCAGCGAGATCCCGCTGTCGGCCTGCAGCTGCCGGTTCATCTCGTACCGCAGCCGCAGCTGCACCTTCATGAAGGCGAACCAGGCCCGGCGCTCCGCGGCGGTGAGCAGGGCGAACGGTGACTCGGGCGGCACCTCGACCTCGGCGGACACCGCCCCACGCTCCCACGCCCCCGGCCCGGCCATCGACCACCCATTGGGTGACATCTCATGTAACTTGCGGGAGCCCGTGCCGACCGAGTGGAGAGGGTCCCCCGTGACCGAGTCCGTACCGACCGCCGAGGAACTGCTGGGCCGGATGATCTCCGGCGTGTTCAACGAGCCGGACCCGCAGCGGCGGGGGTCGGTGATCGCCGAGGTGTTCACCGAGGACGTCGTCTTCAGCGACGCCGAGCGCACCGTCACCGGGCAGCGGGCGCTGGCCGACACCGTCTCCGGGCTGCTCGCGCAGGGCCCCGGCTTCGTCTTCGTGCCCGAGGGCCCGTACCGCGGCGTGGCCGACCTGGGCATGCGCGCCTGGCGGCTCGGCCCGCCCGGCGGCGACCCGGTCCTCGGCGGGCTGGACGTCGCGCAGGTGGTCGACGGCCGCATCGCGCACCTGTGGACCGTGCTCGACGGCTGACCGTCTGCCGGGCATCGGCTCCATCCACGGAGCTGATGACCTGCATCACCACTCCGGGCTTCCCTGATGCCCCGGCGGCGACGACAGTGCTCCTGGTCACCGTCGACGCAGGAGGTATCCCCGTGCTGGACCCGCAGGACCCCGAGGCCACGATCGCCGCCGCCGCGGCACGCGTCTCGAACTGGGGGCGGTGGGGCGAGGACGACGTCCTGGGCACCCTGAACCTGCTCACCCCCGAGAAGCGGGTGCAGGCCGCCGCCCTGGTGCGCAGCGGCGTCAGCTTCGACCTGACCCAGCACTTCAACACCGACGGCCCGCAGAAGGGCTGGCTGCGCCGGGTCAACCCCGTGCACGCCATGCTGGGCACCGGCCTGGACGCCGAGGCCGGCATCCCCGCCTTCCCGCACGGCATCGGCGGCGCCGACGACATGATCACCATGCCGCTGCAGGCCTCCACGCAGTGGGACGGCCTGGGCCACATCTTCGACCACGGCAAGGCCTACAACGGCCGCCGGGCCGGTGCGATCGTGACCAGCGAGGGCGACAACACCACCGGCATCGAGACCACCGCCGGCCGCTTCGTCGGCCGCGGCGTGCTGCTCGACGTCGCCCGCCACCTCGAGCCCGAGACCGCCGAGCTGCCCGACGGGTTCGCGATCACCCCCGAGCACCTGGACGCCACCGCGGCCGCCGCCGGCGTCGAGGTCACCAGCGGGGACCTGCTGCTGGTCCGCACCGGCCGGCTGTCCCGCGCCCGCCGCTCCATCGCCGCCGGCACCGGCTGGGGCGACTACGCCGGCGGGGAGTCCCCCGGCCTGTCCTTCACCTCCCTGGACTGGCTGCGCGCGCACGACGTCGCCGCCGTCGCCACCGACACCTGGGGGGTCGAGGTCCGGCCCAGCGAGGTCGCCGTCCCCACCTTCCAGCCCTTCCACCAGGTCGCCATCCCGCACCTGGGCCTGTTCCTCGGCGAGATGTGGGACCTGGAGGAGCTCGCCGCGGACTGCGCGTCCGACGGCGTCCACGAGTTCCTCCTCGCCGCCCCGCCGCTCCCCGTCACCGGAGCGGTCGGTGCCCCCGTGGCCCCGATCGCCGTCAAGTAGGAGATCCCCCCGTGAGCGCAGTGCAGGACGTCCTGGTCATCGGCGGAGGTCTGGCCGGTGCCGCCGTCGCGGTGCACCTGGCCCAGGCCGGGGTCGCGGTGGACCTGGTGGAGATCAAGCCCGACGCGGCCGCCCTCGGGTCCGGCATCACCCTGCAGGGCAACGCCCTGCGGGAGCTGGACCACCTGGGCGTCTGGGAGCAGGCCCGCGAGCGCGGCTACGCCTTCGACGTGACCGGCATCCGGGCGCCCGACCCGGCCGGCACGGTGCTCTTCGAGGTGCCCGACGCCAAGACCGGCGGCCCGGACTACCCGGCCGCGATGGGGATGACCCGCCCCGACCTGGCGGGCCTACTGCACGACCGGGCCCGCGAGGTCGGCGTCCAGCTGCGGTACGCGACCACCACCACCGAGCTGGTCCAGGACGACGACGGCGTCGACGTCACGTTCTCCGACGGCACCTCGCGCCGCTACGACCTGGTCATCGGCGCCGACGGCGTCCGGTCCTGGACCCGCCGGATGCTGGGCATCGGGCTGGAGACCCGGTCGATCGGCATGGGCATCTGGCGCGCGTTCGGCCCCCGGCCGGAGAGCGTCACCCGCACCGACCTCTTCTACGGCGGCCCGGCCTACATCGCCGGCTACTGCCCGACCGGCGAGGACTCGATCTACGCCTACATCGTCGAGGACGCCCAGGACCGCTCCACGCTGACCCCGCAGGAGCAGCTGGACACGATGCGCGGCCTGGCCGGGGCCTACCACGGGCCGTGGGACGAGATCCGCGAGACGCTGACCGACCCCGACCGGGTCAACTACACCTGGTTCGAGACCCACCTGCTGGCCGCGCCGTGGAACCGCGGCCGGGTCGTGGTGATCGGCGACGCCGCGCACACCTGCCCGCCCACCGTGGCCCAGGGCGGCGCGCAGGCCCTGGAGGACGCCGCCGTCCTCGGCGACCTCCTCACCACCCGCGAGGTCCTGGACCAGGACCTGTGGGACGCCTTCCACGACCGGCGGGTCGAGCGCGCCCGCACCGTCGTCGAGGCCTCCAACCAGCTCGCCCAGTGGCAGCTCGACCACGTCCAGGGCGACATCCCGGCGCTGATGCGCAGCGTCGCGATGCTCGTCAGCCAGCCCGCCTGAACCCCCCGCACCACGAGGAGCCACCCATGACCGCACCCGAGAAGACCCGCCTGATCACCCACCTGCGGCACATCGACCTGGCCGTGCCGGACCTGCGCACCCAGACCGACTTCTTCACCAACACCTGGGGCCTGAAGGAGGAGACGACCGACAGCGGCCTGTCCTTCCTGGCCGCCGAGGGCAGCCCGGAGCAGTACGTCGTCCGGCTCCGCGAGGCCGCCGACAAGCGGATCGACCTGATCTCCTTCGGTGCCGCGAACCGCGCCGACGTGGACACCCTGGCCGCCCGGATGGCCACCGCCGGCGTCCAGCTGGTGCACGAGCCGACCGAGCTGCAGACCCCCGGCGGCGGGTACGGCTTCCGGTTCTTCGACAACGAGGGCCGCACCGTCGAGGTCTCCGCCGACGTCGCCGTCCGCGAGCACCGCAAGATCGAGGAGGGCGAGTCGATCCCGGTGCGCCTGTCGCACGTGGTGATCAACTCCAGCGAGCCGGAGAAGACCGTCGCGTTCTACGAGCAGCACTTCGGCTTCGCGCTGTCGGACACCCTCATGCACCCGCGGATGGGCAACATGATGTATTTCCTCCGCACCAATGCCTGGCACCACAGCCTCGCCGTCGCCCGCGGGCCGCACCCCTCGCTGCACCACGCCTCCTTCGAGCTGCGCGGCATCGACGAGTACATGCGCGGCACCGGCCGGGCGCTGCGCGCGGGCGTGGAGAAGATCTGGGGCCCGGGCCGGCACATGGCCGGGAACAACACGTTCTCCTACTTCCTGGACCCGCACGGCAACACCGTGGAGTACACGACCGAGCTGGACCTGGTCGACGAGGACACCTGGCACCCCTCGCTGTACGACTTCTCCAACCCCGAGGTCAGCGACCAGTGGGGCACCGCGAACGCGATGAACGAGTTCGTGGCGCAGAAGTCGTTCAACGACCCGGACAAGGGCCTCTTCGTGGCCCCGCCCGTCTGATGCGGTTCGCCACCTACCTCCACGAGGGCGTGGTCAGCGCCGGCGTCGTCTCCGACGCCGGCGTGCACGCCCTGCCCGGCACCACCGTGCTGGACCTGGTCCGCTCCGGCCTGCCCACGGCGCTGGCCGCGGGCGAGCAGGCCCTCGAGGGCCCGGCGCTGCCGCTGGACGCCGTCCGGCTGCTGCCGCCGCTGCAGCCGCCGACGGTGCGCGACTTCGTCACCTTCGAGGAGCACGTCGAGGGCGTCCGCAAGAGCATCGACGGCGTCGGCGGGGTGCCCGAGCGCTGGTACGCCGCACCCACGTTCTACTTCACCCACCCCTTCGCCCTGGTCGGGGCGCACGACGACGTCGCCGTCCCGCCGGGGTCGCAGCGCTTCGACTTCGAGCTCGAGGTCGCCGCGGTGCTCGGCGCCGACCTCTCCTCCCCCACCCCGGAGCAGGCCCGCGAGGCGCTGTTCGGCTACACCGTGCTCAACGACTGGTCGGCCCGGGACCTGCAGGCCGCCGAGATGCAGGTCAGCCTCGGCCCGGCCAAGGGCAAGGACTCCGCCACGACGCTGGGCCCGTGGCTGGTCACCGCCGACGAGCTCGAGCAGTACCGCGACGCCGAGGGCTTCCTGGCCCTGGACATGCGGGTCACCGTCAACGGGCAGCTGATCGGGCAGGACCTGCTGTCCAACATGGGCTGGCCGTTCGAGGAGCTGGTCGTCTACGCCGGCCGCGGCACCCGGCTGCTGGCCGGGGACGTGCTCGGCTCGGGCACCTGCGGCAACGGCGGCTGCCTGGCCGAGCTGTGGGGCCGCGACGGGGACGCCGCACCGCCCCCGCTGCAGGTCGGCGATGTCGTCGAGATGACCGTCGAGGGCATCGGCACGATCCGCAACCAGGTGGTGGCCGGCCTCGACCTGCCGCCCACCCCGCGCGCGCGGCAGCGGTCCCGCGCCCGCACCCGCACCTGACCCCCACCCCGTCTGCGAGAGGCACCCCTGTGTTCGAGTACTTCCCCGGCAACTACGTGTGGAACCTGGGCGTCGTCGCGACGCTCAACTCCGGCGGCCTGATCGACGAGGTCGACCGGGCCTGCCGCCCCATCAAGGAGGCCGCGCAGCAGGGCGAGGACGCCGGCACGCAGGACTTCCTGCGCGCCTGGACGGCGCTGACCGACCAGCTGGTCGGCCAGGCCGAGGACGCGGAGAAGGCCGGCCACACCCGCACCGCGGGCCAGCTGTACTTCCGCGCCACCAACTACCTCTGCCAGGCCGAGCGGATGCTCTCCCACAAGAGCCCCGACCGGGTGCCCACCTACCGCCGGGTCACCGAGCTGGCCGAGAAGGCGTTCGCACTGCACAGCCCGCGGGTCAGCCGGGTCGAGATCCCCTACGAGGGGACGACCCTGCCGGCCTACTTCAGCGCCGCCCCAGCCACCGAGTCCGGCCCCGCCCCGGTGATCGTGCTGGTCAACGGGCTGGACTCCACCAAGGAGCACATGTACTCCTCGAACCATTGGCTGGAGCTCGCGGAGCGCGGCATCTCCTGCCTGATGCTCGACCAGCCCGGGACGGGTGAGTCCCTGCGCCTGCAGGGCATCACCGCCCGCATCGACACCGAGGTGTGGGCCGGTGCGGCGGTGGACTGGCTGGAGACCCGGGACGACGTCGACACCACGAAGATCGGCATCGTGGGCTGGTCGCTGGGCGGGTACTTCTCGCCCCGCGCCGCTGCCTTCGAGAAGCGCTTCGCGCTCTGCGTGGCCTGGGGCGCCAACCACAACTGGGGCGCCGTGCAGCGCCGCCGGGCCGAGCGCGAGGGCGAGCGCCCGGTGCCGCACTACTGGTCCCACGTGCTGTGGGTGTGGGGCATCGAGGGCGACGAGCACGACCTGGACGCCTTCCTCGACTTCGCCGACGACGTCCACCTGGACGGCGTCGTGGAAAAGATCACCGTGCCGTTCCTGATCGCGCACGGGGAGAAGGACCGGCAGATCCCGCTGGAGTACGCGCACCGCTCCTACGACCAGGCGGTCAACTCCCCCAAGCGCGAGCTGCGGGTCTTCACCCCCGAGGAAGGGGCCACCGAGCACATCGGCCTGGACCACCTCCCCCACGTCAGCGTCTTCGTCGCCGACTGGGTCTCCGACACCTTCGCCGAGCTCGCGGCGGCGCCGGCGTGACCGGTCCGGGCATCGGGATGCTCTTCGTCAACCTGCCGGTGCGGGACCTCGAGGTGTCCCGGGCGTTCTACACCGGCCTGGGCCTGCGGGTGCACGAGCAGTTCTCCGACGCCACGACGCTGGCCGTGGTGGTCAGCGACGAGGTCGCGCTGATGCTGCAGGTGGCCGGGCACTTCGCCGAGCAGTCGCCCGGTCCCGTCGGCGACCCGTCGACCGGGGTGACGTCGGTGCTGTGCCTGACCGTCGACAGCCGAGCCCGGGTCGACGAGCTGGTGGCCGCGGCGGTCTCCTCGGGCGGTCGCGCCGGTCTCGACGTCCGCAGCGACGAACTGCGCTACGTCGGGAGCTTCACCGACCCGGACGGCCACGCCTGGGAAGCCATGGTCATGGAGCAGACGCACGTCGTGAACTGAGCAGGTGCACGACCCGCCCGGGGTTCGGACCCCCCGGGCGGGGGCATCCCCGGGCGGAGCGTGTCGACGAGGCGCGGAACCCACCTGGAGGACCACCCGTGCCCGAGCGCCCCTGGCAGCAGGCTCCCCCACCCACCGGCGACCACTGCTGGTCCTGGGCGCCGGACGGTCTCGAGGACCTGCCCCGGGTGCGCCGGGAGTTCCAGGCGCACCTGACCGGGCCGGAGCTGGGCGAGCTGGACACCGACCGGGTGCGGGAGTGCGTGCTCGCGCTGGACGAGCTGATGTCCAACGGGCTGCGCCACGGGCGGGCACCGGTCGAGGTCGAGGTGTGCAGCGTGCGCGGCGGGCTGCTGCTGATGGTCAGCGACCGCGCCGCCGACGAGCCACCCCGCCCGACGTCCACCCGGGACCCCGGCCAGGGCGGCATGGGCCTGGGCATGATCGCGTCGGCCTCGGTGGCCTGCGGCTGGGAGCCGACGACCGACCTGAAGACCGTCTGGGCGGTCATGCCCACCGACGAGGTCAGTGCAGCGTGACCCCGATGCAGGCGATGTCGTCCAGGCGGTTGTCCACCAGGTCCATCGCCGTCCGGCACAGCGGCTCGGGGTGCGCCACCGGGCCGACCGCGGCCAGCGCGGCGAGCAGTGCCCCGGTGCCGGCGTCGAGGTCCGCGCCGCGGTGCTCGACCAGCCCGTCGGTGTAGGCCACGACCGTGCTGCCGGCGGGCAGGTCGTAGCTGACGGTGGCCCGGGGCCGGCCGGCGTCGACGCCGATCATCAGCCCGCGCGGCTCGTCGAGCTGCACGACGGTGCCGTCGGGTCGGTGCCAGACCAGCGGTGGGTGCCCGGCGGTGGCCACGTGCAGCCGCCAGGACCCCGGCTCCCCGACGACCGGGACCGCGCAGGCGTAGGTCACGGTGGCCAGCGTGCCCAGGCCGAGGCCGATGACCAGCCGGTCCAGGCGGTCCAGCACACTGCCCGGGTCGGCGCTGCCGCCCTCGTACGCGCAGGCGCGCAGCAGCCCGCGCAGCTGCCCCATCTGGGCCGCGGCGTCGATGTCGTGCCCGGCGACGTCGCCGATGGCGATGGCCACCGCGCCGTCGGGCAGCGCGATGAGGTCGTAGAAGTCGCCGCCGACCGCGGCCGCGGCGGAGGCCGACTCGTAGTGGGCCACCGCGGTCACCCCGGCGATCTCGGGCAGCGCCGGGAGCAGCGAGCGCTGCAGGGCCACCGCGACGCTGAGCTCCTGCTGGTAGAGCCGGGCGTTGTCCACCGCCATCGCCGCGCGGCGGCCCAGGTCGGTGGCCACCTCGACGTCCCCGTCGGCGAAGTCGTCCTCACTCCGGGCCAGGGTGAGCACGCCGAGCGTGCGGCCGCGGGCGGTCAACGGGATGGTCAGCATCGAGCGGATGCCCAGGTCGGTCACCAGCCGCAGCCCGTCCGCCGTCCGGAAGAACGGCGCGAGCCGCTCCGGGGTCAGGTCCCGGTGCAGGGTGGCGACCCCGTCGGCGACGGCCGTCGCGGCCGGTGAGCCGGCGTGCGGGGCCCGGCCGAGGACCAGCTCGGTCAGCAGGTCCAGCTCCGACCGGCTGCCCCCGGAGTGCGCGGCGGCGGCCTGCGCGACCTGGCCGTGGTCGTCCAGGCCGACGACGAAGGACCACTCGGCCAGCTCGGGCACGCAGATGTGCGCCAGGCTGCGCAGCAGCTCGGCGGCGTCCAGGGTGGCCGACAGCAGGCCGGTGCCCTCGGCCATGAGCAGCAGCCGGCGCTGGGCCTGCTCGGCAGCCTCGCGGGCGGTGGTCTCGGCGCGGAACGCCCGGTCCCGCTCCGCGTCGGCGACCACCCGCTGGGAGACGTCGGACTGCACGCCGACGAAGCTGACCAGCTCGCCGCGGCCGTCGAAGACCGGGCTCACCGACAGCTGGTTCCAGAAGGCCGTGCCGTCCTTGCGGTGGTTGAGCAGCACGACGGTCACCGGACGGCGCTGCGCCATGCCCTCCCGCAGCTCCTGCAGTGCAGCCTGGTCGGTGGCCGGGCCCTGCAGGAACCGGCAGTTGCGACCGACAACCTCGTCGAAGGCGTACCCGGTGACCCGGGTGAACGCGGGGTTGACCCACACCAGCGGGTCGTCGTCCTGCCGGGGGTCGCTGATGGTGAAGCAGATGTCGGTGGCCAGCACGGCGCCCTCGCGCAGCCGCTGCAGGACGGCGTCGGCCCCGTCCGAGCTGACGTCGGCCACCGGCAGGAAGACCACCAGGGACAGCCCGGCGTCGACCTGGCCCTCGGCCGCGGTCATCGGGAACCCGGTCACCCACAGCAGCCGGTCGTCGGCGCTGTCGTGGCCGGCCGCGCGGTCCGGGTCGTCGCTGCGCCGCGGGGCCAGCCGCACCGGCTCGCCGGCCAGCGGGTTGCCGTCGGCGACCCGGGACAGCGGGGCCTCGGTGCCGGCCAGCGGGTGGCCGTCCAGGTCGGTGAGGCCGGCGGCCGCACCCCAGGCGTCGGTGCCGACCGGGAGCGCGATCTTCCCGGCCAGGTCCAGGGCGGCACCGTTGGCGAAGGTGACCTCGCCGGTGCCGCGGTCGATCAGCAGCACGGCCACCGGGACGTCGCCGAGGATGGCCGGCAGCGCACTGCTGGGCACCTGCGAGCCGGGGTCGGCGGCGACGGTCGCCGCGGCGACCACCTCGGCCTGGGCGTTCGCGGACATCGCCGAGGGCTGGGACGGCCCACCGGCCCTGGGGTCGCTCACGTCGCGCGCCGCGGGGCTGCCGGCCACGGGGAGACGACGGGGTCGACTCCCCCGGGACCACGGACCACCGAGGAGCGCGGCCCGTCGTCTCGAGGTCGCACGGGAGCACCGTAACAGCGACTTACGCCGTACCGCGGCGGTGGTCGCCCGGCCGCCGGGTCAGCCCAGCTCGTCGTCCACCCAGCACCAGCGCCAGGCCTCGTCCGGCTCGGCGCTGACCACCACCGGGTGGGCGCTGGTGCCGAAGTGCACCCGGGCGTGCCGGCGGGGTGAGGAGTCGCAGCAGGCCACGTGGCCACAGGCCATGCAGGTGCGCAGGTGCACCCAGGTGCTTCCCTCGGCCAGGCAGTCGACGCAGGCCGACTCCGGGTGCGACACCCCGGGCGGGGCCGCCGCCAGGTGCGCGCAGGCCGCGGCCCGCGGCCGGGGGGCCAGCGCCTGGTCCCGGCTGCCGCCCTCGAGCTCCTCGTGCCGGTCCAGCAGCGACTCCTCGACGTCGATCGCCGAGAGCGCGGCCTCCAGCACCTCCCCCGGTGCGGTGCCCCCGTCCCGGGCCCGGACGACGACCTCGCGCTCGGCGTCCAGCATCTGCATCCGCAGCCGGGCGTAGACGCTGGACGGCGTGTCCTGGTCGGCCAGCGGGCGGCCCAGCCGCTCCCAGGCCGCGTGCGAGCGGGCGGTGGACCGGTCCCGGAGCCGGTGGACGACGCCCTCGGGCTCGTCGCCGGTGGTCAGCTCGGCCAGCCGCGCCAGCCCGGCGGCGTTCGCGGCGTCGCCCAGCTCGGCGGCCTGCAGGGCGTCCTCGGCGGGGTCCGGGGCGGGCATGCCCACCCGGCGGACCAGCCACGGCAACGTCGAGCCCTGCACCAGCAGGCTGCCCACCACCACGGTGAACGCCGCCAGCAGCAGCACCTCGCGGTCGGGGACGTCGGCGGGCAGCACCTGCGCGGCGGCCAGGGTCACCACGCCCCGCATGCCGGCCCACGACACCAGCCCGGCGACCGCGGGGCTCCAGGCCAGCCGCCGCATGCCCGGCGTCCCGACGGTCAGGAGGCCGGCCAGCCCGAACACGAAGACGAACCGGGCCACGACGGTGGCCACCAACACCCCGCCGCAGACCAGCGCGACCCGGCCCCAGCCCAGCCCGCTCTCCCCGGCGCCGGTGAGCAGACCGGGCAGCTGCAGCCCGATGAGCAGGAAGACGCCGTTCTCCAGCACGAAGGCGACGGTCCGCCAGGTGATCGCCTCGGTGACCCGGGCGGTGGCGGTCTGGATCCGCGGCGAGAGCTGGGCCAGCGCCAGGCCGGTGACGACGGTGGCCAGCACCCCGGAGGCGTGCACCTCCTCGGCGGCCAGGAACGCCAGGTAGGGCGCGACGAAGGAGACCAGGGCGTCCAGCACCGGGTCGCGCAGCCTGGCCCGCAGCAGCGCGAGCACCGCGGCGACCACCCCGCCGACCAGCACCGCGCCGACGACGGCCCAGACGAACTCCAGGGCGACCTCGGGCGCCGACGGCGAGGAGGTCAGCGCGGAGACCGCGACGCTCAGCGCGATCAGCGCCGCGGCGTCGTTGACCAGGCTCTCGTGCTCCAGCAGGGTGCCGACCCGGCGCGGCAGGCCCAGCCGGCGGCCGACCGCCGAGGCCGCGATGGCGTCCGGCGGGGCGACCACCGCGCCCAGCGCCAGCGCCGCCGCGACGGCCACGCCGGGCAGCAGGAACCAGGTGACCGCGCCGACGACCAGCGTGGAGAACACGACCAGCACCACCGACATCGCCACGATGCTGGCCTTGTTGTGCCGGAAGTCGAACAGCGACGTCCGGGCGGTGGTGGCGTACAGCAGCGGCGGCAGGACGGCGAACAGGACGACGTCGGGGTCCAGCTGCACCTCGGGCACGGCCGGCAGGAAGGACGCCGCCGCCCCGACGACGACCAGCACCAGCGGGGTGGGCAGGCCGAACCGGTCGCACAGCCCGGCGACCAGCCCGACCGCGATCACCAGGGCCACCAGCTCGGCGGTCAGCTCCACGTGGGCGTCTCCCGGTTGCGCACGGCACCGATCTTGTCAGGTCCGGGCGGGTGCGACGGTCCTCAGCTCGGTCGCAGGTCGAACAGGTCGGCCACCCCGGTGACCGCCATCGGGCGCAGCACGGCCCGCCCGCCGGCCCACAGCGGGACGACGCCTGCCCGGCCGTGCGCCACGCCGAACAGCAGCCCGAGACCGGCACAGCTGAGGAAGGTGACCCGGCGGGCGTCGACCGCCAGCACCTCCAGGTCGGCCGGGCGGGAGGTGGTCCAGTGCGCGCAGAGGTCGGCGTCGATCTCGCCGACCAGGCGCAGAGCACGCCGTCCTCGACGGTGATCGACCCCAGGGGCGACGCGGCGCCGTGCACCGGGTCGGGGCCCGGCGTCCTCAGCCCACCAGGTGCTTGGCCCGGTACATCCGCTGGTCGGCGGCGTGCAGCAGGCCGGCGAAGTCCACGCCGTCCACCGGGCCGGTCGCGCAGCCGATGCTGGCGCCCACGTGGACGGTCTCCCCGCACAGCTGCAGCGGGGCCCGCACCAGCTCGGCCAGCTGGGCCGCGACCGCGGCGGCCTCCTCCGGCGCCGAGCGCGGGTCCAGGCCGGGGAGCGCGACGAGGAACTCGTCCCCGCCGAGGCGGGCCAGCAGGTCGGTGCGCCGCAGGCCGCCGCGCAGCCGGCGGCTGACGGCGACCAGCAGCTGGTCGCCGGCCGCGTGGCCGAACCGGTCGTTGACCGCCTTGAACCCGTCCAGGTCGACGAACAGCAGCCCGGTGGCGGTCCCGGTCGTGGCCGCCTCGCCCAGGGCGAGCTCGACCTCCTCCTGCAGGCGCCGCCGGTTGGGCAGCTCGGTCAGCGGGTCGGTGTAGGCCAGCTGCTCGATCCGGGCCAGGTACTGCCGGGTGCGGTCCTGCTCGCGGGCCAGCCGCCGGCCGGCCTCGACCCGCACGGTGACGTCGTTCTGCACGCCGATGTACTGCACCACCCGCCCGGCGGGGTCGGTGACCGGGGCCAGGTGCAGCTCGTTCCACCACGGCGTCCGGTCGGGCCCGCGGTGGTTGAGCAGGGTCTCCCGGCACTCCAGGCCGGCGTCCACCGCCTCCCGGATCCGGGCGACCGCGGCCAGGTCGGAGTCCGGGCTCTGGAGGAACCGGCAGTTGCGGCCCAGCACCTCCTCCCGCGGGAACCCGGCCAGCTCCTCGAAGGCGTGGTTGACGTAGACCAGCGGCTGGTCCGGCGCGAGCAGATCGACGATGACCACCCCGCTGGCCGTGGCGGCCAGGGCGCGGTGCAGCAGGCCCTCCACGGCGGACCCGGGTGCGGCGCGGGCCGGCGTCCGCGGGGCCGTGGTCACCGGCCGCTGGGCGACCTCCGGCCGGGCGGGACTGTCGGCCCGGGGGGCGACCCGGGACACCAGCGCCCGCGCCGCGCGGACGACGGTCTCCCGGTCGTAGGTGACGGCGAACTCGAAGGTGCGCTCGAGGTCGGGGCCGTGGTCGCCGAGGTCCCGGGCCAGCAGCGCCGCGCTGAAGTGCGGGCTGAGCACCACGACGTCCCACTCGCCGCGGACGCCGTCGGTCGCGGCCAGGGTGGCGCCGCGGACGCCGGCCAGCGGCTCCGGAGGGAGCCCCGCGCCCAGCGCGCAGACGAACCCGGTGCGGTCGGCGAGCTCCCGGTAGCGCTCCACGGTGGCCGGGGTGAGGTGCCGGGCGTCCTGGAAGGTGGCCGCGACGACGGCGGTCTCCCCCAGCCGCATGGCCTGCCGCTCCAGCTGCTTGGACAGCTCGATCAGCAGCAGCTTGGGCGAGCGCCGGAGCACGGTCCCGACCGGCAGGCAGGCGAACGGCGACTCCTCCGCGCCGGGCGGCTCGACCGGGGCCGCGGGCAGCACCAGCTCGGCGGTCGGCAGGTGCTCGGCAGGCCCCGCCTGCGGCCGGCCGAACAGCCAGCCCTGCCCCAGGACGGCGCCCAGCGCCAGCGCCTGGACGACGTGCGCCTGCGTCTCGATGCCCTCGGCGAGCACCCGTGCGCCGGTGCGCTCGGCGTAGGCGTTGACCGCGTTCATGATCTCGGCGGCCTGCGGGCCCGGCCGGCCCTGCACCAGGCGCAGGTCGAGCTTGACCACGTCGGGCTGCAGCAGCGGCATGAACGCCAGCGACATCGCGTCCGCGCCGACGTCGTCCAGGGCCAGGCCCCAGCCGATCTCGCGGATGCGCTGCACGGTGCGCAGCAGCTCGGCGGGGCGGGCGGCGATCGCCCGCTCGGTGATCTCCACGACCACGCGCAGCTCGGCCGGGGCCTGCTCGGCGATGGCGAGCAGCTGGTCCAGCGGCGCGCTGTCGAGCACCTCGGGCTCGACGTTGACGAAGACCGTCAGCGGCGCCAGCAGGCCCTGGGTGACCGCGCCCCGGAACGCCGCGGCGCGGCAGGCCGCGTCGAGCTCGGCCAGCCGGCCGGCCGCGCGGGCCGCGGCGAACAGCGCGTCCGGGGTGTGCAGCGGTCCGACCGGGCCGCGGGCCAGCGCCTCGTAGGCGACGACCGCGCCGGTGTCGAGGTCGATGATGGGTTGGAACACGCTGTGCACCTGGTCGGCGCCCAGCACGTCGTCGATGCTGCGGTGGGTCGCTGCGGGCATGGTTCCCCGTCCGGCGTGCCACGTCGGGTCCCCAGCTCTTCGAGGATGCGGTGGCGGTCCCCGGAGGTCTCGGCAGATCGCGACGGGCCCTCCAGGCGGACAGGATCCTGCCACCCCTCCGGGGGGTGCCCGGCGTGTCGGCCGGGCCGGGGTTCAGCCGCCCGCGCGCCGGCGGTAGCGGTCTGCCCGCTTGGCCGCCGCGGCCCGCTTGCGCTCGCTCTCGCGCCGCTGGGCGGCCATCCCGGCCTGCTCGCGCAGGTGCACGGCCGTGCCGGGCCGGTAGCCGGCCTTGATCACCCGGTGCTCGGTGGTCTCGGCCATGTAGGCCAGGGAGAAGATCAGCCCCAGGAAGACGCCGCCGCCGACGACCGCCAGCCGCAGCGCCCACCCCGAGGGCACGAAGGCGAGCACCAGGGCGCTGGGGATGGCCATCTGCACCAGGCTGCGGGCCACGTGCCGCATGCCCCAGGTCCGGGTGGTGGTGTCGTGCAGCACCCAGCTGCGGTGCCGGGCGGGCAGGCCGCCGCCCAGGGCGTACCAGAGCCAGCGGTGCACCGGCGGCCGGACGCGGGACTCGGCGTCGACGTCCGCGTCGGTCGGGCTGGTCACCGGCCCAGCCTACGAGCCGGGGCGGTCGGCCGTGGTGGGATCCGCGGGTGGGCGCAGCGGCCCAGGAGGTCAACCGGGCGATGCTGCGGGCCGAGGACCTGATGGACCGGCACTTCGCCGAGCCCCTGGACGTCGCCGCGGTCGCCCGGGTGGCGCACGTGTCCACCGCGCACTTCGCCCGCACCTTCCGCCAGGTCTTCGGCGAGAGCCCGCACCGGTACCTGCAGCGCCGCCGGGTCGAGCGGGCGATGGTGCTGCTCCGGACGACCGACCGCAGCGTCACCGACATCTGCCTGGCGGTCGGATTCAGCAGCCTGGGCACCTTCAGCCGCACCATCTCCGCCGTCGTCGGCGAGTCGCCCACGCGGCACCGGGCGCGGGGTCCGCTCGGGGCCGTGCCGAGCTGCCCGCTCCCCCGTCCATGAGCGAGGCCACCGCCGAGACGGTCCGCGAGCTGGTCAGCAAGGGCTCGGCCGGCGGCCACCTGTTCTTCACCACCGACGACGCCGTCGCCGAGCACGCGCGGCTGAAGGCGGCCGGGGTGGACGTCGACCCGGAGCCCGTCGTCCAGCCCTACGGCACGGACTTCGGCCTGCGCGACCCGTTCGGCAACCACGTCCGGATCGCCCAGCCCGCCGGGGCCCCGGCGTGACGGTCTTCCGCACCGTGCTGGCGGCCACCGGCGGCAACAACGTGGGCATCGTGGTGCCGGAGGACGTCGTCCTGGCGTTCGGGCGGGGCAAGCGGGTGCCGGTGGTCGTCACCGTCGACGGCGGCTACACCTACCCGACCACGATCGGCGTGATGGGCGGCCGCTACCTGGTCTCGTTCAACGCCGAGACGCGGAAGCGGACCGGCCGCGGTGCCGGCGAGGAGGTCGAGGTGGAGCTGGTGGTCGACCCCGACCGCTGACGGGGCCTAGAGCACTGCCTTGACCGCGTCGCGGAGGGCCTGGTCCAGGATCGCCAGGCCCTCGTCGACCTCCTCTCCACTCGCGGTCAGCGGCGGGGCGATCCGGAAGACCCCGGCCATGCCCGGCAGCTGGACGACGTTCATGTGCAGCCCCAGCTCCAGGCAGCGCCGGGTCACCGCGGCGCCGAGGACGTCGGAGCCCTCCTTGGTCACCCGGTCGACGACCAGCTCGAGGCCGACCAGCAGCCCGCGGCCGCGGACGTCGCCGATCACCTCGTGCTGCTCCGCCAGCCGGTGCAGCCCGTCCCGCAGGCGACCGCCGAGCTCGGTCGCCCGGACGTCGAGGGCATCGCGCTCCAGCACGTCGAGCACCGTCGTCCCGACGGCGGCGACCAGCGGGTCGGAGGTGTGCGTGGTGAGGAACAGGAAGCCCCGGTCGTGCGCGGCGGCCTCGATCTCCGCGCTGGTGACCACCGCCGCCAGCGGCAGCCCGGCGCCGAGGGTCTTGGACAGCGTCAGGATGTCCGGCACGACGCCGTCGCGCTCGAAGGCGTACCAGGTGCCGGTGCGGCACAGCCCGGTCTGCGCCTCGTCCAGGACCAGCAGCATGCCGCGCTCCCGGCACTTGCGCTGCAGCGCGGCCAGGTAGCCCGGCGGGGGCTCGATGATCCCGCCGGAGCTGAGGATCGGCTCCACCAGGCAGGCGGCCAGGTTGCCGGTGGACTGCGCGTCCACCATCGCGAACGCCAGGTCCAGCTGCCGGGGCCAGTCCAGCTCGCCGTCGGCGGTGACCACGTCGGGGCGGTAGGCGTTCGGGGTCGGGATGGCGAAGTTGCCCGGCGCCACCGGGCCGTAGCCCTTGCGCCCGGCGCTGTAGGTGGCGCCCGCCGCGGCGCCGGTCATCCCGTGCCAGGAGCCGGCGAACGAGACCACCTCGTGCCCGCCGGTGACCAGCTTGGCCAGCCGCAGCGCGGCCTCGTTGGACTCCGCGCCGGTGGTCAGCAGCTGCACCTTCTCCAGCGGGTCGGGCAGCGAGGCGGCCAGCCGCTCCGCCAGCTCCAGGACCGGGCGGCTGAGCATGCCGCTGAACAGGTGGTCCAGCCGGCCGACCTGGTCGCGGACCGTGGCGACGACGTCGGGGTGGGAGTGGCCGAGGATGGCGCTCATCTGGCCGGAGGTGAAGTCCAGCACCCGCCGGCCGGACTCGGTGACCACGTAGCTGCCAGCGGCCGAGGCGATCAGCTCCGGGGTGAAGGCGCCCGTGCCGAGGTAGCGGATGAGGTTGCGCTCGATGTCCACCCGGCCAGCCTGGCGACGGGGACTGCGCAGGTCCAGCACCGATTCCCACCGCTGCTGTGCAGCTCTGCTTCACTGCCGGGGTGCTCAACCCGTGGCGGCTGCAGCTGCTGGTCGACCTGCAGGAGCACGGCACGGTCCGGGCGGTGGCCCAGCGGGCGGTCCTGAGCCCGTCGGCGGTGTCCCAGCAGCTCGCGGTTCTGGAGCGGGAGACCGGCACCGACCTGGTCGAGCGGTCCGGGCGGCGGGTGCGGCTGACCGCGGCCGGCGAGCTGCTGGCCGACCGGGCCCGCGACGTGCTGGCCCGGATGCACCAGGTGGAGGCCGAGCTGCGCGGGCTGGGCGACCGGCCCAGCGGCACCGTACGGCTGGCGGTGTTCCAGAGCGCGGTGCACGCCCTCGCCGTCCCCGCGGCGGAGGCGGTGGCCGCGAGGCACCCCGGGGTCGAGGTCGTCGTCCTGGAGCTGGAGCCGCACGAGAGCATGCCGGCGCTGCGCCGCGGCGAGGTCGAGGTCATCGTGACCACCACCGACCTGGCCGGCACCGAGCTGGGGCCGGCGGTCGACCTGCTGCCGCTGGGCACCGACGAGGTGGTGGCGGTGCTGCCGGTCGGGCACCCGGCCGCCGCGGCGCAGCGGCTGGACCTGGCGGCGTGCGCGCAGGAGCGCTGGACGCTGGACCTGCCCGGCTCCTACATGTCCGACCTGACCACCCGCCGGTGCCGGGACGCCGGGTTCGAGCCGCACGTGGTCTGCCGGCTGTCGAACTACCTGATCGCGCTGCAGCACGTGGAGGCCGGCCGGTCGGTGGCCCTGCTGCCCTCGCTGGCGGTGGACGCCCGGTTCGACGTCGTCACCCGGCCGCTGGACCCGCCGTCGGTGCGGCGCATCGTGGCGGCGGTGCGCCGGCCCGCGGCGACCCAGCCGGCGGTCCGGGCGGTGCTGGACGAGCTGCGGGCCGCCGCGCTGGGGTGATGGCGCGCTGGTGATGGCGCTGTGTCGGTGGGGTGTGCTGCGATGTCCCGCGAGACCCAGGAGGCAGGCATGGCACGCACCGCGGCACCCGAGGTGACGCTGGACGAGGTGGTGGCCGAGCTGGCCACCCTGGTCGACCCCCGGATGCGGGAGGTGAACCGCCGGCACGGCGACGACCACGGGGTGAACCTCACCGCGCTGCGGGCGCTGGCCAAGCGGCTGCGCACCCAGCCCGAGCTGGCCCGCGAGCTGTGGGCCACCGGCGACGCCGACGCGCGGCTGCTGGCGGTGCTGGTGTGCCGGCCGAAGCAGTTCGAGGTCGACGAGCTCGACGCGATGCTGCGAGCGGCCCGGCTGCCCAAGGTGCACGGCTGGCTGGTCGACCAGGTGGTGGCGAAGAGCGCGCACACCGAGGAGCTGCGGGTGCACTGGCTGGCCGATCCCGACCCGGTCGTGGCCAGCGCGGGCTGGTCGCTCACCACGACCCGGGTGGCCACGGCGCCCGAGGGCCTGGACCTGCCCGGCCTGCTGGACACGATCGAGGCGCAGATGGCGGCCGCGCCCGACCGGCTGCAGTGGGCGATGAACCACTGCCTGGCCCAGATCGGCATCGAGCACCCCGAGCTGCGCGCCCGGGCGCTCGACATCGGCGAGCGGCTGCAGGTGCTGGCGGACTACCCGACCTCGCCGGGCTGCACCTCGCCGTTCGCGCCGATCTGGATCGCCGAGATCGTCCGCCGCCGGGAGACGGCGTGACCGACCGCGTCCCGGTGACCTTCGACCGGTGCGACCACGTGCCCGGCCCGTTCCTGCACGGCACGAAGGCGGAGCTGGCGGTCGGCGACGAGCTGGTGGCCGGGCGGGAGTCCAACTTCCGGGCCGGCCGGGTGATGAACCACGTCTACCTGACCACCGAGGTGCCCACCGCGGCCTGGGGCGCCCAGCTCGCGGCGGCGCTGGCCGGCCTCGACGGGCCGGGGCACGTCTACGTCGTGGAGCCCACCGGCCCGTTCGAGGACGACCCGAACGTCACCGACAAGAAGTTCCCCGGCAACCCCACCGGCTCCTACCGGACCCGACACCCGCTCCGCGTGGTCGCCGAGCTCGCCGACTGGACGCCGCACCCGCCCGAGGCGGTGCAGGGCATGCTCGCCGGCCTGGCCCAGCTCCGCGAGCAGGGGCGGGACGTCATCGAGGACTGACCGGACCCGTCGGTAGCGTGCGGCCGGTGGGTGCGGACCGGCTCGAGGACCTGGTGGACGTCGAGACCGGAGCCGGTGTGTTCACCGCGCGCCGCGAGGGCGACCTGGTGCGCGCGACGGGCATCCGGTACGCCCGTGCCGAGCGCTTCCGCCTGCCGGTGGCCGAGCCGACCGCCAGCGAGCCGGTACCGGCGACCAGCCTGTCCCCCGCCTGCCCGCAGAACCCGACCCCGCTGCTGGACGACCTGCTCGTCGACGCGATGGGCGAGCTCACCGTCGACGAGGACTGCCTGCGGCTGTCGGTCACCGCGCCGGCCGACGCCGACGGGCTCCCGGTGATGGTGTTCCTGCACGGCGGCTCCTACCGCGCCGGCGCCGGGGACTCCCCCGTCTTCGACCCCGGCGCCCTGGTGCGCGAGCAACGCGTCGTCGTGGTGGCGGTGACCTATCGGCTGGGGCTGCTCGGCTACCTGGGCGGCACCGCCCGGACGGCGAACCTGGGCCTGCTGGACCAGATCGAGGCGCTGCGCTGGGTGCAGCGGGCGATCGCCGGCTTCGGCGGCGACCCGGGCTGCGTCACCGTGTTCGGCCACTCCGCCGGCGGCGACGCGGTCGCCCACCTGATGATCGCCGACGGCGCCCGCGGACTGTTCTCCAGAGCGATCGTGCAGAGCGCCCCGCTGGGCATCAGCCGCGGCCGGGCCCGGATGTCCGCGGCGATGGACGCCGCGGCCGGTGACCTGGACGCCCGGACGCCGCTGCCCGAGCTGCTCGCCGCCGAGGCCCGCGTCGAGGCCGCGGCCGCCCCGTTCGGTCTGGTCGCCGCGATGCCGTTCGGCACCCGGTACGGCGTCGCCCCGCTCCCGGCCGAGGACGACCTGGACGCCGCCTGGGCCGACGCCGCCCCGCACGTCGACCTGCTGATCGGCAGCACGCCGCGGGAGGTGGCGCTGTTCCTGCCCGGGCTGGCCGCCACCCCGGCCGCCCCGCTCGCCCGGGTGCTGGCGCTGCCCGTCGTCGGACCGCTGCTCAGCCGCGGCGCGGTGGCCGTCGCCAGCTGGAAGGTCTACGGCGGCGCCGTCCGGTCCTTCGCCCGCCGGCACGCCGCCGCCGGTGGCCGGGCCTCGACCTACCGGCTGGACTGGGGCGCGCCGGGCAGCCCGTACCGGGCCGCGCACTGCGTGGACCTCCCGCTGCTGTTCACCGACGAGGCCGCCTGGCGTGGTGCCCCGCTGATCGCCGGCGCCGACTGGTCCGACGTCGAGCGGCGGGGTCGGCAGCTCCGCCAGGTGTGGGCGGACTTCGCCAGGACGGGCGAGGTCACGCCGCGGGACGTCCCCGGCTTCCTCCGCACCCACCGCGTATCCGCTCGCCGCTGATCTCTGTGGGTGGCCGGCCATGGTGTCGGCTTTCCCCCGGTCTCGGTGCCGGCCGGCTCGCCACCGGTGCGCGCGGACAGGAGGACACCGCCCCGCNGCCCCCCTCCGCGCTGGGGAGGACGCCGTGGTCACTCCGGCCTGGAGACCACGGGTGCGGTGCGCGCACGACCCGAGAGGAACCAGCGATGAAGGCAGTGACCTGGCACGGCAAGGGCGACATCCGGTTCGCGACGGCGGCTGCGTGTTCACCGGCTGCCATGCCCCCGCCTGGTGGTGCGACGCCCACCACCTCGTCCACTGGATCGACGGCGGCGACACCTCGCTCGACAACACAGCCCTGCTCTGCGAACGCCACCACACCCAGGTCCACCACGGGTTCACCATCGGGTGGGATGCCGGCGAGGGCCGGTGGCGCACCTTCCGCCCGGACCAGACCGAGATCCTCACCGGCACGCTGACCGACACCCGTGGCGACCCGCTCCCCGACCTGCACACCGCCGACCCACCCCTGTTCCCGGCGAGCCCGAGCGGCTGAGCCGGCGCGCGGTGGTGGCCCTCAGGCAGCCAGCGCGTCGACCAGCAGGGAGACCAGGGCCTCCAGCTGGACGTCGCCGGTGGCGACGACCTCCTCGTCGGAGCCGTCCAGCGCCCGGGCCGCCAGGCCCGCCTTGCTGCCGATCAGCTCCGCGATCCGGGAGTCGATGGTCTGCGCGGCGATGATCCGCCACGCGGTGACCGGCTCGGTCTGCCCGATGCGGTGGCTGCGGTCGATGGCCTGGGTCTGCTCGGCGTCGGTCCACGACAGCTCGGCCAGCACCACGTTGGAGGCCACCTGCAGGTTCAGGCCCACCCCCGCCGCGGTCAGCGAGCAGACCGCGACCGACACCTCGGGGTCGTTGACGAACGCGTCGACCTGCTTCTGCCGGGCCGACGGCGTCTGGTCGCCCCGGATCGAGGAGAACCGCACCCCGGTCTTCTCGAACGAGGCCTCGGCGATGTCCATCACCGCGATGTGCTTGGCGAAGAAGACGACCTTGCCGGCGCTGCGGGCCAGCTGCGCGGCGTAGTCCGCGGCCAACTCGGCCTTGGCCTCGCCGATCCGCCGCATCATCGAGAAGACGTTCTCCCCGTTCTGCTTGGTCATCGCGTCCTTGAGCTCGGACTTGGCCACCCGGCGCACCAGATCCATGTCCAGCTCGTCGTCGGTGACGTCCCGGTAGGCCATCGCCTGCCGGTACTGCGCCACCATCCGCGCCGCCAGCTCGCGCTCGGCGGCCCGGATCGACCGGCCGGCCGCGCCGTCCAGCTCCACCGGCAGGTCGGCGATGCGCCGGGCCGGGATGTCGGCGGCGACGTCGACCTTGCGGCGGCGCACGATGCCCATGTCGATCACGCATCGCCGCGCGGAGTCGTAGAACTCCCGGTCGGCCGGCACCAGCCCGGTGCCCTCCAGGCACTCGGTCAGCTCCGCCAGCGGCTTGCTGTCGTCGACCCACCCCAGGAAGCGCCAGATGGCCCGGAAGTCGTCCACGTCGTTGATCAGCGGCGTCCCGGTCAGCGCCATGAGCAGCGGCTTCGCCGTCCGCAGCCGGAGGCCCTCGGACAGCCCGAGCACGTGCTGCGAGCGCTGGGACGACGTGTTCTTGATGAAGTGCGCCTCGTCGACGACCATCCCGCGGAACCCGAAGTCGCCGAGCCAGCCGCGGTGCCGGTCGAGCACCTCGTAGTTGACGATCACGATGTCGGCGAACCCGTCGACGTTGTCCCCGTCGCCCTGCACCACCGTCGCCGGGCGGTGCGGCGTCCACACCGCGGCCTCGCGGGCCCAGTTGGTCTTGACCACGTTGGGCACGACCACCAGCAGCGGGTAGGCCATCGCGGCCTCGGCGGCCAGCAGCGCCTGCGCGGTCTTGCCCAGGCCCGGCTCGTCGGCGAGCAGGAAGCTGCGGTGCCCCTCGGCGACCGAGGCGACCAGCTGGCCCTGGTGCGGCATGAGCTCCAGCCCCGCCGGGGTGAACCGCTGGGTCGGGAACGGCAGCGGCATGCACGCCGGCGCTCCCCCGCTGGCCCGCTCGAAGGAGGCCAGCAGCGGCCCCATCAGCTCCCAGCCCGCCAGCCGACCGGCCCGCGGGCCGCGCTGGGTGGCCGCGGCGTCGTAGTCCGGCGCCAGGAAGGGGTTGGCCAGCTGCCGGGACACCACCGACTGCGGCACGACCCGTCGCGGCGCCTCCACCGGTGCGGTGGCCACCGGCTCCGGCTCCTCCTCCGGCTCGGGCTCCACGCCCAGCGCGGCCTTGATCTCCCGGGCCGTCCGACGGGCGGCGTCGGACACCACGGCGTCCTCGCCCAGCAGCGCCAGCAGCCCGGAGTCGCGGACGGCGGTGGTCGCCAGGATCGTCGCGATGCCCTCCAGCCGCTTGAGCTGGTCGCCGCGCTGGCTGTCGCTCATCGCCGCCGCCCGGACGCGGGCCCGCTCCTCACGCAGCAGCAGCGCCACCGCCTGGAACGTCGCCCGCACGGACGGCGTGACCCGGCCGCGCTTGGCCGCTGCCTCGACGTCGCGCACCGCGCGGGCGAGCTCGCCGACGAGGTCGGTGGTGCGGGCACGCTGCCCGTGCCGCCCGGCGGTGCGCCGTGCACCGTCCCGGCGCTGGCCTGTTCGAGCCACGTGCTCCTCCTCCGACGTACGGGTCGCTGCCCGCGGTGCGCCGCGCTCGTGCGCGGTCCCGGCGGCCCGGCGTGCTGCGCACGTCGGCCGCCCGTGGTCCCCGGCGGGCGGCGTCGCACCGCTGACCCGCCGTCGCGGCGGGGAACGGTGGAGCGCCACCGGTGACCGGCAGTTCCGTCCACTGGGCGGACCGTCCACCGGGCGGACCACTGCCGCCGGTCCCGTCCGGGCCCAGGTGCACAAGACTACCGACCCGCGCACAGGTCGGCTCCGGGGCACGTCCGCGCGCGGGCCACGGCGCGAACGCAGGGCGTGCTGACCCTCGGACGACGCGCCCTGCTGCACCTCGCCGCCTGGGGCACACTCGGCGCGGTGACCGCCGGCTGCTCCTCGCCCCCGGGGGCACCACCCGCGTCCGCTACGGCGACGATCCCAGCCAGTGGGCCGACCTGCACCGGCCCGAGGGCACCCCGCGCGGGGTCGTCGTGGTGGTGCACGGCGGTTTCTGGCGGTCGCAGTACGACGCCACCCTGGGCACGCCGCTGGCGGACTCGCTGGCCGCCGAGGGCTGGGCCGCCTGGAACCTGGAGTACCGCCGGGTGGGCAACGGGGGCGGGGTGCCCGCCACCCTGGACGACGTCGCGGCCGGCATCGACGCCCTCGCCGGCACCGGCCTGGACCTGACCACCGTGCTCGGCCTGGGCCACTCGGCGGGCGGCCACCTGGCCGTCTGGGCGGCCGGCCGGCAGGGCGCCGGCGTCCCGCTGACCGGGGTGGTGTCCCAGGCCGGCGTGCTGGACCTGCGGACGGCGGCGGCCGACCGGCTCGGCGCCGGCGCGGTGCAGGACTTCGTGGGCGGCCCGCCGGACGCGTCGGTCGACCCGCTGCAGCAGATCCCGCTCGCCGTCCCGGTGCGGTGCGTGCACGGCCGGGACGACGGCAACGTGCCGCTGTCCCAGTCCGTGGCCTACGTCGACGCGGCCCAGGCAGCCGGTGCGGACGCCACCCTGACCGAGGTCGAGGGCGACCACTTCGTGCTCATCGACCCGTCGTCCCCGGTCTGGCAGACCCAGCTCGACATCCTGGCCGACCTCGCGACGCGCTAGCGGCGCAGCTCCAGACCGAGCCAGCCGGCGAGCGCGGCCAGCTCGGCGTCCACGGCGTCGGCGACGTCGGGGGTGAACGGCACGTCCTCGTGGACGGCGGCCACCGTGAACGTCCCGGCCTTGCGGTCGGCGGCCGCGTCGACCTTGCCGACCAACCGGTCCCCGTGCAGCACCGGCAGCGCGAAGTAGCCCCACCGTCGCTTCGCCGCGGGCTTGTACATCTCCAGCGTGTACTCGAAGCCGAACAGCTCCAGGGCCCGGCGGCGGTCGTGCACCAGCCGGTCGAACGGCGACAGCACCGCCGTCCGGCCGGTCCAGGGCCGGTCGAGATGCGCGGGGTCGACCCGCCACTCCCCCGGCACGCCGTCGACCACCGCCGGCTCCCCGGCCTCGCCCACGTCGTTGGCCTCGACCGAGGACTGGTCGGTCTTCGCCCGCGCGATGCCCAGCGCCCGCAGCCGTCGCCGGTCCCGCTCGCGCTCGGCCTCGTCGAACGGCAGCACCTCCACGTCCGCCGGGTACACCCGCTCGGCCAGGTCCCACAGCCGCTGCTTGCCGCGCCGGCCGCTGATCGCGACCTCGCCGCGACCGCACAGCACCTCGAGCATCTGGGTCACGTTGCGGTTCCCGGTCCACCCGGACGACGCCCAGGGCACCACGGCGGTGTCGGCGATCTCCTTGGACAGCAGCGGACCGTCGTCCCGCAGCCGGGCCAGCACGTCGGCGGCGAAGGACTGGTTGGCGGCCAGCCACTCCCGGGGCTGCCGGTAGGCCGGCGCCCGCTCCATCCGGGCACGGAACAGCCGCAGGTCGGCCATCGGCCGCACGGTGGCGTGCATCTCGAACAGGGTGCGGTCGACGTCCAGCGCCTGCCGCAGGTCCGCCGGGTCGTAGGCCGCGCCGAGCCGGGTCCACAGCACCAGGTCGGCGCTCGGTGCCACCGCGGCGGTCGGGTCGAGCTGCAGGAGGGCCAGCCGGTCGACGACGTCCAGCAGCCCGGGCGGGCGGTCGGCGTCCAGCAGCTGGGCTCGGACGGCGACCTGCCGGGCCTCCTCGACCGTCAACCGGTGCACGGACGGGACGCTAGCGCGCCGGGGACTGTCGGTGCACCCCGTCAGACTGCCGTCGTGCCCGCCTTCTTCCTGCCCCGCGCCGCCGACCCCGACCAGGCCGAGCGGCTCTACGAGGCGCTCGCCGAGTTCGCCGCGGTCGAGCCGGCCCCGCCCGGCCGACGGGTCGCCGCCGTGACCTTCGAGCTGGACGGCGCCCGCTGGGTGGCCGCGGTCGGCGAGGAGCTGACCGGCACCCGGACGACGAGCCGCATGCGCCGCGGCGAACTGCTCGAGCTCACCGAGGAGCTCACGTCGCCGACCCGGGTGCTGGCGATCTACCCGGGCCCGCCCTGCACCGTCGTCACCGACGCCGCACCGATCACCGGCGCGACCTCGGACTGGGCGAACCCGTTCACCGTGCCCCCGGACGAGGTCACGCCCTTCCCCGCCTAGACCGAGAGCAGCACGGACCGCAGGACGACGACGCCCAGGAAGACGACGGTGAAGGCCAGGTCGATGCCCACCCCGCCGATCCGCAGCGGCGGGAGCACCCGGCGGACCGGGGCGATCACCGGCTCGGTCACCCGGTGCACCAGCCGGCGGGCACCGCCGAGCCGGGCGCCGCTGGCGGGGGCGGGCACGCCCCCCCAGTCCACGACGACGCGGGCGATCAGCACGAGCTGGAACAGCAGCAGCACGAAGGCGAGCAGGGCGAGCATCAGGTCTCCTCGGGTCAGGGCACCACCGTCCCCGGCCTGGCCCAGCGTGGGCTGTGCGCGACCTGGGAGTTGCCCGCATGCGCACGGGACCGTTTCGGCCCCCCTCCGCGCTGGGGAGGACGCCGTGGTCACTCCGGCCTGGAGACCACGGGTGCGGTGCGCGCACGACCCGAGAGGAACCAGCGATGAAGGCAGTGACCTGGCACGGCAAGGGCGACATCCGGGTGGACGAGGTCCCCGACCCCACCATCCAGCAGCCCACGGACGCGGTCATCCGCGTGACGACGACGAACATCTGCGGCTCGGACCTGCACCTGGTCGAGCCCCTCGCCGCGTTCATGAACGTGGGCGACGTGATGGGGCACGAGACCATGGGCGAGGTGGTCGAGGTCGGCGGCGAGACCGGCGACCTGCGGGTCGGCGACCGGGTCTCCGTCCCGTTCCAGATCTCCTGCGGGCACTGCTGGATGTGCAACCAGGGGCTGTACACCCAGTGCGAGACCACCCAGGTGCGCGACCAGGGCTCGGGCGCCGCGCTGTTCGGCTACTCGTCGATGTACGGCTCCGTCCCCGGCGGGCAGGCCGAGTTCCTGCGGGTGCCGCAGGCGCAGTTCACCCACATCAAGCTGCCCGAGGGCCCGTCCGACGACCGGTTCGCCTACCTGTCGGACATCCTGCCCACCGCGTGGCAGGCCGTGGAGTACGCGAAGGTGCCCGACGGCGGCACCCTGGTCGTGCTGGGCCTGGGCCCGGTGGGCGACTTCGCGGCCCGGATCGGCAAGCACAAGGGCTACCGGGTGATCGGCGTCGACCTGGTGCCCGACCGGCTGGCCCGGGTGCGGGCCCGCGGCATCGAGGTGGTCGACCTGCGCGAGCACGAGGACGACCTGGGCGACGCCATCCGGGACATGACCGACGGCCGCGGCCCGGACTCCGTCGTGGACGCCGTCGGCATGGAGGCGCACGGCTCCCCGGCGACCACCTTCGTGCAGAAGGCGGTCGGGCTGCTGCCCTCCGCGCTGGCCGCCCCGATCCAGAGGGCCGCCGGCGTCGACCGGCTCGCCGCGCTGTACTCGGCGATCGACATCTGCCGCCGCGGCGGCACCATCTCGCTGTCGGGCGTCTACGGCGGTGCGGCCGACCCGATCCCGATGCTCACCCTCTTCGACAAGCAGCTCGGCCTGCACATGGGCCAGTGCAACGTGAAGCGGTGGGTGCCCGAGATCATGCCGCTGCTCACCGACGACGACCCGCTGGGCGTGGACACCTTCGCCTCCCACCGCCTGCCCATCAGCCAGGCGCCGGAGGCCTACGCCAAGTTCCGGGCCAAGGAGGAGGGCTGGCAGAAGGTGCAGCTGAAGCCGGGCCTCGTACCGTCGGAGGGGTGAGCAGCACGCAGACCACCGTCCAGCTCGGCCACCGGTTCGCCGACGCCCTCCCGGAGCTGTCCGTCCCCTGGCAGGCCGACGAGGCGCCGGACCCGCGGTTGCTGGCCCTCGACGAGGGCGTCGCCGCGGGCCTGGGGCTGGACCCGGCGTGGCTGCGGTCGCCGTCCGGCCTCGCGTTCCTCACCGGGACGCAGGTGCCGGACGGCGCCCGGCCGGTCGCGCAGGGGTACGCCGGCCACCAGTTCGGCAACTACAGCCCGCGGCTGGGCGACGGCCGGGCGCTGCTGCTCGGCGACCTCGCCGGGCTGGACCTGCACCTCAAGGGGTCCGGGCGCACCCCGTGGTCGCGGGGCGGTGACGGGCTCGCGGTGGTCGGCCCGATGCTGCGCGAGTTCGTGGTCAGCACCGCCATGCACGCGCTGGGCATCCCCACCACCCGCTCGCTGGCCGTGGTGGCCACCGGGCGGACGGTGCAGCGGGAGACGCCGCAGCCCGGCGCCGTGCTGGCCCGCACCGCCTCGAGCCACCTGCGGGTGGGGTCCTTCCAGCTGGTGCGGGCCACCGAGGACGTCGATCTGCTGCGCCGGCTGGCCGACCACGCGATCGCCGCGCACGTGCCGGCCGCCGCCGACGCCGACAACCCGGCGCTGGCGCTCTACGAGCACGTCGTCGCCGTCCAGGCCGACCTGCTCGCCCGGTGGATGCTGGTCGGGTTCGTGCACGGGGTGATGAACACCGACAACATGACGATCTCCGGCGAGACGATCGACTACGGCCCGTGCGCCTTCCTGGACGCCCACGACGCCGACACCGTGTTCAGCTCGATCGACTCCGGTGGCCGGTACCGCTACGGCAACCAGCCGCTGGCCGCGCAGTGGAACCTGGCCCGGCTGGCCGAGGCCCTGCTGCCGTTGATCCACGAGGACCCGGAGCAGGCCATCCCGACCGCGGTGGCGGTGCTGGAGACGTTCCTGCCCCGCTACGAGGTGGCGTGGGCCGCCGGGATGCGGGCCAAGCTCGGGCTCCGGGAGGACGCCGACCCGGCGCTGGTGACCGACCTGCAGGCGCTGCTGGACGCGAACCACCCCGACCACACCGGGTTCTTCCGGGCGCTGGGCGCGGCGGCCCGCGGGGACGCCGAGCCGGCCCGCCGGCTGGTGCTGGACCTGGCCGGGTTCGACGCGTGGGCGGCGCGGTGGCTGGCCGCCGGTCCCGACGCGGACGCCATGGACCGGGTCAACCCGGTGTACGTGCCGCGCAACCACCTGGTCGAGGAGGCGCTGGACGCCGCCACCGCCGGCGACCTCGGCCCGGTCGAGCGGCTGGTCGAGGTGCTCCGCCGTCCCTTCGACGAGCGCCCCGACCTCGCCCGCTACGCCGAGCCGGGCCCGGCGGGCACGTACGTCACCTACTGCGGGACGTGAGTCAGCGGTAGTTCACGTGCACGTGGTCCTCGTGGTTGGCGGTGACCCCGCCCCGGTCCTCCATCGCCACCCAGGACCCACCGGGTGAGGACAGGATCCGACGCTGGTAGATGAGGTACTCGACCCCGAGTTCCGACCAGTTGGCGATCTGGTAGTCGATGAGGGCGTTCCCCAGGTCCTCGTCGCCGAGCACCATGTAGTCCAGCGCGAGACCGGACGGGTGACCTCCCGGGTCGGTGGCGCTGGCCCGGGTACCGCCGATGGTGATGGCCCCGGCACCCGGGACGTTGCTCACCACGGCGTCGGCCGCGGCCTGGGTCACCGGGCGGACCGGGCCCGCGGAGTTCGTGATCTGCGCAACGCCGGCGACGGCGGCCGTCGACACCGATGCTTCGGCCGCCGACTCCGCTGCCTGGGCTGCGGCTGCGGCCGTGGCGGCCTCGGCGGCAGCGGCCTCCGCGGCGGCGGCCTCGGCCGCGGCGGCGGCCTGCTGGTCGAGCACGGCCTGGTCGGTGGCGGCCTGCGCGGCGGCGGCGGCGACCTGCTGGTCCTCACGCGTGCTGCGGCTGGCGGCCAGGTCGGCCAGCTGGCCGAGGTCCGGGGAGGTCTGGGCGGTCAGGCCCAGCTCCGCGGCGACGCTGGCCAGCTCGGCCACGGCGACGGGGGCCGCGGGGGCAGCACCGACCAGCACGTTGGCCAGGACGGCGCCGGCGGCGGTGACGCCGAGGTACATCGCCGGGCGGTGCCGACGGGAGGGGGCGCGGTGGTGCCGCGCACGGGGGGAGGCCATCCGGCGGAACTCCGATGTCTTCCAGTGGCCGCCTACCGAGTTAGCTGACGGGTTCGGGCGGGAAGTCGCCCTACCCCCTGCCGGTCACGTTCGACCAGCAGCGGGATGCACCCCAGAACTGCGATGGGTCCCCGGCTCGCCCTCGCGGGCGACTCGACGGCGTCACCCCTGCGGGGCGACGGCACCACGGTAACCACCTGCACAGCTCCGACCAAGGAATCACGGGCGATTCGTCACGTGATGTCGCCCGCGCGTGACAGCATCCCGCGCGTGAGCGAGCACCCCGCCGTCCGAGCGCTGCAGGACCTCGTCCGCCAGCCCACCGTCGCCGAGCGCGACCCGGCCCGCACCGACCCCGCGCCGTTCGTCGCGCTGCGGGCGGCGCTGGCCGAGCACTTCCCGCGGTTGCACGAGCTGGAGCGGGTCGAGATCGAGCCGCACGCGGTGCTGGTCCGCTGGCCCGGCCGGACCGACGCCGGCCCCGTCGTCCTGATGGCGCACCTGGACGTCGTCCCGGTCGAGGGCAGCTGGACGCACCCCGCCTTCGGCGCGGAGATCCACGACGGCATGGTGTGGGGCCGCGGCACGCTGGACGACAAGGGCGCCGTGGTGGGCATCTGCGCCGCTGTCGAGCAGCTCCTGGAGCGCGGCTTCGTCCCTGCCCGCGACGTGTGGCTGTCCTTCGGGTCGACCGAGGAGGTGTCGGGCAGCACCGCCACCGACGCGGTCGACGAGCTGCGCCGGCGCGGCGTCCGCCCGTGGTTGGTGCTCGACGAGGGCGGGGCGGTCGCCGCCGACGCCTTCCCCCTGGTGCGGGCGCCGCTGGCCGTCGTCGGGGTGACCGAGAAGGGCGTGACGTCGGTCGAGCTGGTCGCCGAGGGCGCCGGGGGCCACGCCTCCACCCCGGCCCGCGGCGGGCCGACCGCCCGGCTGGCCGCGGCGATCACCGCGCTGGAGCGGGCGCCGCTGCCGCTGCGCGCCCCCGCCCCGACGCTGGAGCTGCTCCGCCGGCTGGCCCCGCACCTGCCCGCGCCGCTGCGCCCGGTGCTCGGCCGGGCCGACCGGCTGGCCCCCGTGCTCACCCGGGTGCTGCGGGCCGCCGGCGCCGAGGCCGCCGCCATGGTCCGGACGACGGTCGCGGTCACCACGCTGTCCGGCTCCCCCGCCCTCAACGTGATCGCCTCCACCGCCCGCGCCGGGGTGAACATGCGGGTGATGGTCGGCGACACCGTGGACGGCGTGCTGGACCACGTGCGCCGCACCGTGGGGCCCGGCATCCGCGTCGAGGTCGTGGAGCGCAACGAGCCCAGCCCGGTCTCGCCCTGGGACGACGGCGCGTTCGCGCTGCTGGAGCGGATCACCGGCGAGCTCTTCCCGGACGCCGTCCCCACGCCCTACGTGATGATGGCCGCCACCGACGCCCGCTTCTTCACCGGCCTGTGCGACCGGGTCTACCGGTTCACACCGTTCCGGATGACGAAGGACCAGCGGGCGACCATCCACGCCGCCGACGAGCGGATCGGCGTCGCCGACCTGCTGGCCGGCGTCGACTGGTACCGCCGCCTGGTCGAGGAGCTGCCGGCATGAGCACCGTGGCCCGCCCGGGCGCGCAGACCCTGGTCGCGATCGTCGGCGCCCTGTCGGTGGTCGAGGTGGCCAGCGGCGTGCTGCAGGGCTTCTACACGCCGGTCTTCACCGACGTCGCCCGCGCGCTGGGCATCGGCGACGGCGACGTGAACTGGTTCGAGGCCGCCCAACTGGTGGCCTCGGCGCTGCTGGTCCCGGTGCTGGCTCGGCTGGCCGACCTGCACGGCCACCGGCGGGTGCTGCTGGTGTCCACCGCGGTCACCGCCCTCGGCACGTGGGTGATGGCGCTGGCCCCGACCACCGGCGCGGCCGGGTTCGGCGTGTTCGTCGTGGGCTCGGCGCTGCAGGGCGCCTACGTGGTCTGGCTGCCGCTGGAGGTGGCGGTCGTGCACCGCCGCGCGGCCGCCGACGACCGGCGCACCCGTCGGGCGGCGGGCACGCTGGTCGCCTTCCTGCAGGTGGGTGTGCTGGTCGGCGCGCTGAGCAGCGGGGCGCTGGTGACCGTGCTGCCGGTCCCGGTGCTGCTGGCCCTGCCGGCCGTCGTCGTCACCCTGTGCCTGGCCGTGGTGCGGTTCGGCATCGAACCGGACAGGGCCCGGGCACCGGGTCGCCTGGACCTACCCGGCCTGGCCCTGCTGACGACCGCGCTGCTGCTGGTGATGGCCGGGCTGGTCGCCGTCCGGCTGCTCGGGCCCGGCGCCGTGCTGCCCTGGCTCCTGGTCGCCGCGGGGCTGGCCACCCTGGTGCTGCTGGTCCGGGTGGAGGCCCTGCAGGCCGAGCCGCTGGTCGACGTGCCGGTGCTGGCCGCGCCGGGGCAGTGGCCGATCCAGCTCACCGCGTTCCTGTTCGGCATGTCCGTGCTGGGCGCCCAGGTGCCGCTGTCCACGTTCGCCCGGGCCGACCCCGCGGTGACCGGGTACGGCCTGGGTGCAGCCGCGTCGTTCGTCTCGGTGCTGATCGGGCTCTACGTGCTCACCCTGCTCGCCGGCGCGCTGCTGCTGCCGCTGGTCGCCCGCGCGCTGGGCACCCGGGGCGCGATGGCCGCGGGCTGCGCCACGGTCGCCGTCGGGTACGCCCTGTGGCTGCCGTTCCACGACACCGCGGCGCAGGCGCTGACCAACATGGGCGTGGCCGGCGTGGGCTCGGGCCTGCTGGTGGCCGCGCTGCCGACGGCCGCGGTGGCCGCCGCCCCGGCCGACCGGACCGGGTTCGCCGCCGGGATGACCAACACCACCAAGACCATCGGCGGCGCGATCGCCTCGGCGGTCTTCGCGGTCGCCCTGGCCGCCACCGGCGGCATCGACGACCCCACGGCCGGCGCGGCCCCGCTGTCGGGCTACCTCACCGTGTGGGCGGTCTGCGCGGCGACGGCCGCCGTCGCCGGGGTCGTCCTGGTCTCCGTACGCCAGCGGCCCGGGACCGAGTCGGTTCCGGGCCGCTGAGGTACGTCGCTCAGTCCAGGTAGTCCCGGAGGACCTGCGACCGGGACGGGTGGCGCAGCTTGGACATCGTCTTGGACTCGATCTGGCGGATCCGCTCGCGGGTCACGCCGTAGACCTGGCCGATCTCGTCCAGCGTCCGCGGGGTGCCGTCGGACAGGCCGAAGCGCAGCCGGACGACGCCGGCCTCGCGCTCGGACAGCGTCTGCAGCACCGAGGTCAGCTGCTCCTGCATGAAGCCGTAGGACACGGCCTCGACGGCCACGACGGCCTCGGAGTCCTCGATGAAGTCACCGAGCTGGCTGTCGCCCTCGTCGCCGATGGTCTGGTCCAGCGAGATGGGCTCCCGGGCGTACTGCTGGATCTCCAGCACCTTGTCCGGGGTGATGTCCATCTCCTTGGCCAGCTCCTCGGGGGTGGCCTCACGGCCCAGCTCCTGGAGCAGCTCACGCTGTATGCGGCCGAGCTTGTTGATGACCTCGACCATGTGCACCGGGATGCGGATGGTGCGCGCCTGGTCGGCCATCGCGCGGGTGATCGCCTGGCGGATCCACCACGTCGCGTAGGTCGAGAACTTGAAGCCCTTGGTGTAGTCGAACTTCTCGACCGCACGGATCAGGCCCAGGTTGCCCTCCTGGATCAGGTCCAGGAACGCCATGCCGCGGCCGGTGTAGCGCTTGGCCAGCGAGACCACCAGGCGGAGGTTGGCCTCCAGCAGGTGGGTCTTGGCGCGCTCGCCGTCGCGGACGACCCAGTTGAGGTCGCGGCGCATGGTGGGCGTGAACTTGGCGTCGCTCTCGGCGAGCTTGTGCGCGGCGTAGAGCCCGGCCTCGACGCGGCGGGCGAGGTCGACCTCCTGCTCGGCGGTCAGCAGCGCGACGCGGCCGATCAGCTTGAGGTAGGCGCGGACGGCGTCGGTCGAGGTGGCCAGCTCGGCGTCCTTGCGGGCCTTCTGCAGGGCGAGCGACTCCTCCTCGTCCCACTCGAAGGACGTCGAGGCGGCGGCCGGGACGGCCGGCTCGTCCGCGACGTCGGTGTCGTCGTCGAGCTCGGCGTCGGCGTCGGGCGCGGGGGCGATCTGCACCGACTCGCCGTCGGTGGACCGGGCCTTGCGGGCGCCCGCGGCGGCCTTCTTGCGGGGGGTCTTGGCGGTGGTGCTGTCGGCGACTGTCGTGCTCATCTCGCCTCTCCTGAGGATGTCGTGCGGCGTCGCGAGGACACATCGGTCCTGGCGGAGAGGCCGCCCACGGATGGGCGGCACAGGCCGCCCACGTGAGGGACGGGTGGTCGGAGGCCGGGCGGCTGAAGCATCGGCCTCCGACATTCTAGTCCGGATGGTGCACGAGGGGGGCGCCGGTGGGTACCCGGGTGGGGGAAAGACGACACCTCGGGTACCCACCGGACCTGCTCAGCGGTCGATGGAGGACATGTCGCCGTACCG
This sequence comes from Klenkia terrae, assembly GCF_900491935.1. Taxonomy (GTDB): domain Bacteria; phylum Actinomycetota; class Actinomycetes; order Mycobacteriales; family Geodermatophilaceae; genus Klenkia; species Klenkia terrae. The sequence continues at coordinate 4,307,653 of NZ_UEXK01000004.1, read as the reverse complement.
GTCGCCGGCCACCGCGTCGCGGGGCACGGCCTCGGAGAGCCTGGTCAGCGCCGCGTCGTCGAGCCGGACGCCGGCCGCCGCCACGTTCTCCTCCAGGTAGCGGACCCGCTTGGTGCCCGGGATCGGGGCGACGTCCTGCCCCTGCGCGAGCACCCAGGCCAGGGCCAGCTGACCCGGGGTGCAGCCCACCTCGGCGGCCAGCTCGCGGACCCGGTCGACGAGCACCAGGTTGGCCGCCAGCGCCTCGCCCTCGAAGCGCGGGAAGTAGCCGCTGGCCCGGCTGTCGCCCTGGGCCGGGGTCTGGGTGACCGCGCCGGTGAGCAGCCCGCGGCCCAGGGGCGAGTAGGGCACCAGGCCGATCCCCAGCTCGCGGAGCACCGGCAGGACGTCGTCCTCCAGGTCGCGGGTGAACAGCGAGTACTCGGTCTGCACCGCGGTGACCGGGTGCACCGCGTGCGCCCGGCGGATGGTCTCCGCGGAGGCCTCCGAGAGCCCGAGGAAGCGCACCTTGCCCGCGGTGACCAGCTCGGCCATCGCGCCCACGGTGTCCTCGATCGGCACGCTGGGGTCGACCCGGTGCTGGTAGTAGAGGTCGATGGTGTCCACGCCCAGGCGCTGCAGCGAGGCGTCGCAGGCCGACCGGACGTACTGCGGGGAGCCGTCGATGCCCAGCCGGGAGCCGTCCTCGCCGCGCTTGTTGCCGAACTTGGTGGCCAGCTGCACCTCGTCGCGGCGACCGGCGATCGCCCGGCCGACCAGCCGCTCGTTGGTGAAGGGGCCGTACATGTCGGCGGTGTCCAGGAACGTGACGCCGAGGTCCAGGGCGCGGGCGATGGTGTCCAGCCCGGCCTGCTCGTCGGGGGCGCCGTAGAACTCGCTCATGCCCATGCAGCCCAGGCCGAGGGTGGAGACCGTGAGGGCGGCGGGGCCGGTGCCGAGGGTGCGGGAGCCGAGAGGGGTGGGGGTCGAGGTCATGGCTCCCAGCCAACTCCTTCGAGCGCGCTCGAAGTCAACTCGACAGCTGGGCCCGGTACCGGTCGACCTTCGCGTCGATGGCGTCCAGGTGCCGGGCGGTCTCGGCCAGCTGGGCCTGCACCCGGTCGCGGTGGTCCTGCAGCAGGGTCAGCCGCTCGGCCTCCGACCCGGCCCCGCCGCGGACGAGGGCGGCGTAGCGGCGGACGTCGCGGATCGGCATGCCGGTGGCCCTCAGCGCCGCGAGCATGGCCAGCCACTCCAGGTCCCGCTCGGTGTAGCGCCGGCGGCCCCCGGCGTCCCGGTCCACGGCGGCCAGCAGCAACCCGTCGCGCTCGTAGTAGCGCAGCGTGTGGGGGGTCAGGCCCGAGCGCTGCGCCGCCTCGGCGATGCCCAGGGCGGGGATGGTGGTCACGGCCCCCAGTGTGGCGCCGGGCAGGATCGGACGACGTGGCGTACTTCCAGCGGCTGAGCACCGCACCCGACGGCGGCGGCCGGTTCCGCGCGACCGAGCACACCGGCGGCGGCTGGAACCCCGCCGAGCAGCACATCGCCCCGACGATCGGGCTGGTCACGCACTGCCTGGTGACCGCCGGCGGCGGGGCGCCGGTGCAGCGGCTGGCCGTGGACATCCTCGGCGTGATCGGCATCGACGAGGTCGAGGTGACCGTGGCGACGGTGCGGCCGGGCCGGACGATCGAGCTGGTCGAGGCGACGGTCACCTGGGCCGGCCGGGACGTCGTCCGGGCGCGGGCCTGGCGGCTGGCCGGGGCGGGCACCGCCGAGGTGGCGTCGTCGGCCGAGCCGGCCCTGCCCGCCCGGGACGAGCTGCCGGCGTGGGACATGAGCGTGGGCTGGCCCGGGGGCTACATCGCCTCGCTGGAGCTGCGGCACCGCGACGTCGCGCCGGGTCGGGCCCAGGCGTGGCTGCGGTCGCGGCAGGACCTCGTCGAGGACGAGGAGGTCGGCGGGCTGGCCCGGTTCCTCACGCTGGCCGACACCGCCAACGGCCTGGTGCAGGGCCCGGAGCGGCGCGGGTGGTTCTACCCGAACGTCGACCTGACCGCGCACCTGTTCCGGGAGCCGACCGGTCCGTGGGTGGGCATGGACACCACGGTCAGCTGGGGGCCGGGCGGGCACGGGCTGACCGCGACCGTGCTGCACGACGACGCCGGTCCGGTCGGCCGGGTCGCCCAGTTGTGCACCCTGCGCCGCCCCGCCGGGTAGCTGCCAGCATGTGCCGGTGCCCGTCACCCCGCTGACCCGGATCGCCGACGCCCTCCTCGACCGGGCGGTGGTCCCCGGCTACAGCAAGCTCGGGCCGGCGCTGCGCCGCCGCTGGTGGCCGGCAGACCCGGCGCCGGGCTCGATGGCCGGGAAGCGGGTGCTGGTCACCGGGGCGACCTCGGGCATCGGGACGGCGATCGCCGAGGGCCTGCTCGACCTCGGCGCCACCGTGCACGTGCTGGGCCGCGACCGCGCGAAGACCGACGACCTGGTGGCCCGGTTGACCGCGGAGCACCCGGGCGCGGACGTGGTGGCCGAGGTCTGCGACGTGGGCGACCTGGCGGCCGTCCGGGCCTGGGCGGAGGACTTCACCGGCCGCGTGGACGCGCTGCACGGCCTGGTGCACAACGCCGGCGCGCTGCCGCCGGAGCGCTCGGAGACCGCGCAGGGCCACGAGCTCACCCTCGCCGTCCACGTGCTGGGCCCGCACCTGATGACCGCCCTGCTGGCCGACACCCTGGTGGACGGGGCGTCCGCGGTGGTCTGGATGTCCTCGGGCGGCATGTACGGCGCCGGCCTGCGCGACGACGACCTGGAGTTCACGCAGGGCGAGTACAGCGGGGTGCGCGCCTACGCCCGCACCAAGCGCATGCAGGTCGTGCTGGCCGCGGACTGGGCGCAGCGGCTGGCCGGCCGCCGGGTCGGCGTCTACTCGACACACCCGGGCTGGGTGGCCACCGACGGGGTGGCGGCGTCCATCCCGGGCTTCGGCAAGGTGATGGCCCCGCTGCTGCGCACCCCCGAGGACGGCGCGGACACCACCGTCTGGCTGGTCGCCACCCGGCCGTCGTCCCGGGCGCCGCACTTCTGGCACGACCGGGCGCAGCGGCCCTCCACGCTGGGCTGGGAGCGCGGCCAGGACCCGGCGGCGGTCGGCCGGTTCCTGGCTCAGGTGGCGACGGACACCGACGTCGCGCGCTGAACCGTGCTGTGCGGGCGGCGCTGCCAGGCCGCCCACTCGCCGCTGATCTCCCCCGCCGTGCGCAGCAGCAGCGGCAGGTGCTCCTCCAGCAGGGTCTCCCGGCCGGTCTCCGCGGCGTGCACGGTGACGTTGGCCGCCGCCCGCACCGTCCCGGTGCCGTCCCGCACCGGGACGGCCACCGACCGGACGCCGGGCGCCAGCTCCTCGTCGGCCAGCGCCCACCCCCGCGCCCGGACCTCGGCCAGCTCGTCGTGCAGCTGCTCCGCCGTCCGGCCGATGTAGCGCGGCAGGCCCGAGCGGGAGGGCTCGGTGAGCGCGGCGGCGAGGTCGTCGCCGTCCAGCGCGGCGAGCAGCACCTTGCCCTGGGAGGTCTGCACCGCCGGGAACCGCGTGCCGATCTCCACCCGGAGGGTGATCAGCTTCGGCACGGCGACCCGGGCGACGTAGACGATGTCGGACCCGTCGAGCTGGGCCATCGACGAGGACTCCCCCGTGCGCGCCACCAACGCCTCCAGGTGCGGCCGGGCGATGTCCCACAGGCCCAGCGACCCGATGTAGGCCATCCCGAGCGACAGCACCTTGGGCGTCAGCCGGTAGCCGCCGTCCGCCGCGGCCACGTACCCCAGCTCCTCCAGGGTCAGCAGCAGCCGGCGGGCGGTCGGCCGGGCCAGCTCGGCCGCGCCGGCCACCTCGGACAGCGACAGCACCGGCCGGTCGGCGGAGAACACCCGGAGGACGTCGAGCCCCCGGGCCAGCGCCTCGACGAAGTCCGGGCCGTGCCCACGGCCGGCCATCAGTCGCCGAACAGCGAGCCCCGGGCGCCGTGGGTGTCCTCGCTCTTGTAGTCGGTGTAGGTGTACGGGTTGTCCAGGACGTCGTCGCCGTCCTCGGGCATCGCCGGGTTCATGCCGGCCTGCCACGTCTCCTCGCCCATGGCGCCGCGCAGGTGCTCCACGGTGCTCTCCACGGCCGAGCGGACGGCGGCCCCGTCGTAGCCGACCAGCCGGCCATCGCTCTTCACGACCCGGCCGCCCACCAGCACGGTGTGCACGTCGCCGCGCTGGGCCTGGAAGGCCACGTGGCCGTAGGGGTTGAGCAGCGGGAACGAGACCGGCGAGGCGTCGTTCTTGATCAGCACGACGTCGGCGGTCTTGCCCGGCTCCAGCGAGCCCAGGTCGTCCCGGCCCAGCGCGCGGGCGCCGCCGCGGGTGGCCCACTCGACGACCTGCTCGGCCCGCAGGTGCACCTGGGTGACGGTGTTGCCCTCGACGTGGGCCTCCAGGTGCTCGCGCGACCGGTCGGCGCCCAGCGTGGTGCGCATGGCGGAGAACAGGTCCGCCGACCACCAGACGCTGGTGTCCATCGACAGCGAGACCGGGATGCCGTGCTTGCGGACCTGCCAGGTGGGCGGGTAGCCCTGGCCGGCGCTCTGCTCGCTCTCGGTGGACACCGACACCGAGCCGCCGGACGCGGCGATCCGGTGGTAGCTGTCGGTGCTCAGCGAGGCGGCGTGCACGTAGACGGTCTCCGGCGTCATGAACCCGGCGTCGTGCATGAGCTGGATCGAGGCGTCGGAGGTCGCACCCCAGACGCCGGCGTGCGTGGTGACCGGCAGGCCCAGCTCGCGGGCCACCTCGAAGGCGGCCTTCTCCGGGAACGCCGGGTCGCCGGTGACGTCGAAGGCCAGCTGCAGCCCGAGCTTGCCCTCGTCGGCCCGGCGCTTCAGGAAGGCCTGCACGGCCGGGTCGGCGGTCCACTCCCAGGGGCCGGCCTGGATGTTGCCGTAGGCCAGCACGAACCGGCCGGGGACGGCGAGCAGCGCGTCGGCGGCGGCCTCGGCGTGGTCCACGCTCTGCAGGCCGTGGCTCCAGTCCACCGTCGTGGTGACCCCGGCCTCCAGGCCCTCCCAGGCGCTGAGCAGGTTGCCGGCGTGCACGTCCTCGGGGCGGAAGGTCTTGCCGTGCTCGAGGTAGTACCAGACGAAGTACTGGGTGAGGGTCCAGTCGGCGCCGTAGCCGCGCATCGCGGTCTGCCACATGTGCCGGTGGGTGTCGACCATGCCGGGCATGACGACTCCGCCGGTGGCGTCGACCTCCTGCGTGCCCTCGGGGACGTCGAGCCGCTCGCCCACCGCCGCGATCTTGCCGTCGACGACGAGGACGTCGCCCCGCGGGAGGACGGTGTGCGCGTCGTCCATGGTCAGCACGGTGCCGCCGCGGAGCACCAACGGGCGGGCGTCGGGGGTGGACATCGTCGTCTCCTCGGGATAGCAGCGGACAGGTGTCCGCAGAACGGTCAGCGTCACCCTGGACGTGACGGGCACCACCTGTCAAGAGGGCTCGTTCCCGGTTGACACGCCGGCCCCACGGTGGTGAGACTGCGGTGCCGGTCACACCGGACAGCTGTCCGCCGACGTCGAGGAGTGCTCCGACCCGATGACCGACCCCGCACCGACCGGCCCGCTGGCCGGGCTCCTGGTCGCCGACTTCTCCCGCATCCTGGCCGGCCCCTACGCCACCATGCTGCTGGCCGACCTGGGCGCCGAGGTGGTCAAGGTCGAGGGCCCGGCCGGCGACGACACCCGCACCTGGGCGCCCCCGGTCCGCGACGACGTGGCCACGTACTACCTGGGCGTCAACCGCAACAAGCGCTCGGTCGCCCTGGACCTCAAGGACCCGACCGACGTCGCCGCGGCCCAGGAGCTGGCCCGCCGCGCCGACGTGGTGGTGGAGAACTTCAAGCCCGGCGGCCTGGCCCGCTTCGGCCTGGACTACGACACCGTCGCCGCCACCAACCCCCGCGTCGTCTACGCCTCGATCTCCGGCTTCGGCAGCGGCCCGGGCGGGGCCGCGCTGCCCGGCTACGACCTCATCGTGCAGGCCATCTCCGGGCTGATGTCGCTCACCGGGCCCACCGACGGCGAGCCCTACCGGGCCGGCGTCGCCGTGTTCGACGTGATGGCCGGGCTGCACGCCACCATCGGCGTGCTGTCCGCGCTCAACCTGCGGCACGAGACCGGGGTCGGCCAGCACGTCGAGGTCAACCTGCTGTCCTCCGCGCTGTCCGGGATGGTCAACCAGACCTCGGCCGCCGTCGCCGGGGGCACCGTGCCCTTCCGGATGGGCAACAGCCACCCCTCGCTGTTCCCCTACGAGCCGCTGCAGTGCGCCGACGGCGAGCTGATCATCACCGCCGGCAACAACGGCCAGTTCCGCAAGCTGGTCGAGGTGCTCGGCGTCCCCGAGCTCGCCGACGACCCGCGCTTCGCCCGCAACGAGGACCGGACGGCGAACCGCGACGAGCTGCGGCCGCTGCTGGTCGAGCAGCTGTCCCGCAAGGGCAAGCAGGAGTGGTTCCGCGAGATCATCGCCGCCGGGGTGCCGTGCGGGCCGATCAACACCGTGGACGCCGGGGTCGCCTTCGCCGAGGAGGTCGGGCTGGACCCGGTGGTCGAGGTCGGCGGCATCCCGTCGATCCGCAACCCGATCACCTTCTCCGCCTCCGCCGCCTCCTACCGGCTGCCGCCGCCCGGCCTGGACGAGCACGGCGCCGAGATCCGCGCGTGGCTGGCTTCCGACGACCGGGCTTCCGATGACGGGGCCTCCGATGACTGAGCCGCGGCGGTACGAGACCGCGCTGGGTGCCTCCACCCGGGAGACGATCACGCTGCTGGGCACCGACCTGGCCCGCGACGTCATGGGCACCGTCGGCTTCGGCGAGCTGGCCTTCTGGCTGGCCACGCAGCGCCGTCCCACCCCGGGCGAGACCCGGGTGTTCGAGTCGGTGCTGGCCGCCCTGGCCGACCACGGGTTCACCCCGACCGCGATCGTCACCCGGCTGACCTACCTGTCCGCGCCGGACTCGGTGCAGGGCGCGCTGGCCGCCGGCCTGCTCGGCGGTGGCTCGCGGTTCCTCGGCGTCACCGAGGACTGCGGCCGGTTCCTGGACGACGTCCTCGTCGCCCAGGACACCCTGCCCACCGACGACGCCGGCTGGGACGCCCTGGCCCTCACCGTCGTGCAGCGCGAGCGGGAGGCCAAGCGCTTCGTGCCTGGCCTGGGCCACCACGTGCACAAGGACGGCGACCCGCGCACCCCCCGGCTGTTCGAGATCGCCACCGAGGAGGGCCTGGTCGGCCCGCACCTGTCGCTGTTCGCCGCGATCGGCCGGGTGCACCCGCAGGTGCTGGGCAAGACGCTGCCGCTCAACGGCGCCGGCGTCTGCGGCGCAGCGCTCGCCGACCTCGGCCTGCCGCTGGAGCTGCTGCGCGGGTTCGCCCTGCTGGCCCGCACCGCCGGGCTGATCGGCCAGCTGGCCGAGGAGCTTCGGCACCCCGTCGCCAACGACGTCTTCCTGTCCGTCGACCTGAACAACCGCTCGGTCGACCCCGACCCGTACGAGAGGGGCCCCCGTGGCTGAGGTCTGCGCCGTCGTCGCGTCCACCCACCACCCGTTCTACTACAAGACCTCGACCATGCCCGAGGCCGAGCGGCCGCCGTTCGCGGCGGAGTGGATCGCGAAGATCGAGTCCTTCCGGGAGACGCTCACCGCGGCCCGGCCCGACGTCCTGGTGATGGTCGGCAGCGACCACTTCCACCAGCTGTGGCTGGACAACATGCCGCAGTTCCTGGTGGGCAAGGCCCCGTTCTTCGACGCCAACTGGCACAACGAGGAGCGCGAGTTCGGGCTGCCGAAGATGCGGCTGCCCGGGCAGGAGGAGCTCGCCGCGCACCTGCTGCGCGACGGGCTGGACCGGGACTTCGACCTGGCGTTCTCCAACGAGCTGCGGATCGACCACAGCATCACCTGCCCGATCATCACGCTGCGGCCCGAGGCCGACCTGCCGATCGTGCCGGTCTACACCAACATCTTCGCCCCGCCGCTCCCCCAGCCCCGCCGGTTCGTGGCGCTGGGCAAGGCGATCCGGGAGATGGTCGAGTCCTGGGAGTCCGACCTGCGGGTGGCCATCATCGGCACCGGCCACCTGTCCCTCGAGCTCGGCGGCCCCCGCCAGTTCGGGCCCACCGGCCCGGACCCGGTGTTCGACCGCAAGGCCGTGGACTGGATCGCCTCGGGCGACATCGAGGGCTGCCTGGCCGAGGTGAGCCTGGACAGCCTGCACGCCCCGGGCAACGCCACCCACGGGTTCATGGACTTCATGCTGATGATGGGCGCGGCCGGCGAGGGCGTGGCGGCCGACTTCGTGGAGACCGTGGACCTGTTCCACACCATGGAGGCCTACTTCACCTGGTACCCGGGAGGCGACCCGCGATGAGCAAGTACCTGGTCGACAAGTTCCTCTACTCGGTGGACCGCGACCCCGAGCTCACCGAGCGGTACCGCACCGAGCCGGCCGAGCTGGTCACCTGGTGGGAGGCCAACCTGGCCGGCTCGCTGCTGAACTGCATCCCGGCGGAGCAGACCACCTGGCTGGCGTTCACCGACGAGGAGCGCCGGGCGCTGGCCGCCCACGACCACGTCGCGCTGTTCGAGCTGGGCGCGCACCCGTTCCTGACGCTCACCCTGTTCATCGCCCTCTTCGAGCGCGACCACGGGCCGATGGAGTACCAGCTCGCCTACGCCCGGGCCCTGGACCACGTCACCCAGCCCTACCCGGACATCGCGACCTAGCCGGTCGGGCGCCCACCACCGGGGCCACCACCACCCGGGCCGCCGGCCACCGCGCCGCCGCCGGCCTGGGTGGTGGTGTCCACGCCCACGGTCATCGCGACCGTGTAGCCGGCCGACGCCGAGCCGGTGACCGTCGGCGTCTCCAGCTCCGCGCCGTCGGAGAAGACCCCGTCGGTGTCGAGGCTGACCGCCGACAGGTTGGCCACCGAGGCGTCGTAGCCCTCCGTGGCGTAGACGGCCTCGCAGGCCTCCTGCGGCATGGCGATCTGCGAGGTGGCGACCGCGTTCGCGGAGTCGGTGATCGAGCCCTCGTCGGGGTAGACCTCGACGTGGATGTGCGGCCACCGGCCGTCGTAGCAGGCCGGCCAGATGCTGGTGAAGGTCACGACCCCGTCGGCGTCGGCGACCTGAACCCCGCGCAGGTAGTTCTGGTCGGTGATGCCGTCGGAGTAGAGCGAGTACCCGCCCTCCCGGGTGCAGTGCCAGACGTAGACCGCGGCGCCCTCGTAGGCCCCGCCGGCGGCCAGGTCCTGGACGGTCAGGGTCAGCGTCATGGGCACGCCCCCGGCGATGCCGGTCATCCCGCCGAAACTGGTGGTGAGGTCGCTGCGCACGATGCCGTCCAGCTCGAGCACGTCCGGGCCGTTGGACCCGTCGCCGGGGTAGGGACCAGCCGTCTCCTCGGGGATCTCCCCGGCCGAGGTCGTCGTCGTCCCGCTGGTGGCGGTTGCGGTCGTGGCGGAGCCGCCGCAGGCTGCCAGCCCCACGGTGGCCGCCCCGATCCCGAGGAAGCCCAGCATCCGGCGCCGGGTGACCAGCGTGCCGAGGTCGAACTGCAGGCCCTGGTCCACCACCTCCTCGGCGGGTCGGGCCAGTGGGCGGCCCTCGTAGGTCGGCGTGCGGTCGGTGCTCATGGATCTCCCTCGGCTGGTGCGGCGTCGGGGACGACCGTGCCGGGCCGGACCAGGTGCGCGGGCAGCGACACCTGTGCGCCTCCTGTGGTCACGGCGCTGTCGGACCCCTCGGCGACACTGGGCGGGTGCTGCGGTCCGTCGTCCTCCTGCGCCGGGGCGACGGGGTCTTGGCCCACGAGGACGGCGGCGCTGTCACGTGCCTGGCGCGGGAGGACCTGGCGGGCTTCGTCGCCGCCCGCGAGCCCGACCGCCCCCGGTGGGTGTGGGACGACGCCACCCGCTGGTACCCGGGCCTGCTGGCCGCCGGGGTGCGGGTGGAGCGCTGCACCGACCTGCGGCTGTGCCACGCGGTGCTGCGCCGGTCGGCGCACGTCGACCAGGAGCTGCTGGTCGGTCCGGACACTGAAGGCTGGGACGCCCTGGCCCCGACGACGGCCGACGAGCCGGCGCTGTTCGCCCTCGACGACCCGGCCGACCGGCTCGACCCGCTGGCCGAGCTGGCCCGTCAGCAGGCGGCGCTCGCTGCGAGCCCGGAGCGGGGCCGACTGGGGCTGCTGCTGGCCGCGGAGTCCGCCGGTGCGCTGGTCGCCGGGGAGCTGCAGCACGCCGGGATGCCGTGGCGGGCCGACGTGCACGACCGGTTGCTCAGCAACCTGCCCGGCCCCCGGCCGGTGACCGGCCAGCGGCCGGCGGAGCTGGAGCGGCTGCTGCCGGAGATCCGCGCGGCGTTCGGCCAGCCGGCGATGAACCCGGACTCCCCCACCGGGCTGCTGGCCTCGCTGCAGGCCGCGGGGCTGGCGGTGACCGACACCCGGCAGTGGACGCTGGCCGAGCTCGAGCACCCCGGCATCGAGCCGTTGCTGCGCTACAAGAAGCTGCTGCGGCTGATGCAGGCCAACGGCTGGGCGTGGCTGGACACCTGGGTGCGCGACGGCCGGTTCCGCCCGGTGTTCCTGCCCGGCGGGGTGGTCACCGGCCGGTGGGCCTCCCAGGGCGGCGGGGCGCTCAGCGCGCCGGTGCAGCTGCGGCCGGCCGCGGTGGCCGACGAGGGCTGGCGGCTGGTGGTCGCCGACGTCGCGCAGCTGGAGCCCCGGGTGCTGGCCGGGATGAGCCGGGACACCGCGATGGCCGAGGCCGCCCGGGCCCGCGACCTGTACCAGGGCATGGTCGACAGCGGCGCCGTGGAGACCCGCACGCAGGCCAAGCTCGGCATCCTCGGCGCGATGTACGGCGGCACCCGGGGCGAGAGCGGCGCCATGCTGCCCCGGCTCACCCGCCGCTACCCGGCCGCCGTCGGCCTGGTCGAGCAGGCGGCCCGGGCCGGCGAGCGCGGCGAGGTGGTGAGCACCCTGCTCGGCCGGGGGTCGCCGCGTCCGGGGCCCTTCGGCGGCGGGTCCGACGACGACGCGGCGACCCCCGGCCGAGCNGGCGGGCGTGGGGGCGGTTCACCCGCAACTTCGTCGTGCAGGGCACCGGCGCGGAGTGGGCCTCGTGCTGGCTGGCCGACCTGCGCAACCGGCTGTGGCGGCTGGGCGACGGCCGGCTCACCGACCGGCCGCACCTGGCCTTCTTCCTGCACGACGAGGTGGTGGTGCACACCCCGGCCGAGCTGGCCGACGAGGTGGTCACCGCGGTCCGCGCGGCCGCGGCCGAGGCCGGCCGGTTGCTGTTCGGCGACTTCCCGGTCGACTTCCCGCTGGACGTGGCCGTGGTCGCGTCGTGGGCCGACGCGGACGCCCCGGCCGACGCGGTCCTCGAGGACGAGGGCCCGCTCTAGGATCCGCGGATGCCCTCCGACCGGCTCCAGCAGCTGGTGGACTCCCTGGCCGAGCAGCTGCAGCGCTCCGTCGTGATCGACGACCCCCAGGTGCGGCTGCTGGCGACCAGCCGGCACTTCGGCGACGAGGACGACGTCCGGGTGCGGGCGGTGCTGCAGCGCGACGCGGGCAGCGCCGCGGTGGCGCACGTGCTGGGCAGCGGGGTGTCGGCCTGGTCGCGCGCCGGCTGGATCCCGGCGCAGCCCGCGATCGGCATGCACCCGCGCTGGTGCGTGCCGGTGCGCTGGCGCGGGGAGCTGCTGGGCCTGCTCATGGTCATCGACGCCGGGCAGGCGCTGACCGCGGAGGAGGCGGCGGTGATCGGCACCGCGGGCGAGGAGCTGGCCGCCGTCCTGGTCGCCGACCGGCACGCCGCCGACGCCGCGACCGCTGCCCGCGAGCCGCTGGTCGCCGGGCTGCTGTCCCGGGACCCGGCCGAGCGGGCGCGCGCGCTGGCCGGGCTCGCCGGGGCGGTGCCGGCCGCCGGTCAGGTGCGCGCCGTCGTCCTGGCCCTGCACGGCGTCGGTGCGGAGGACGAGGAGCAGGCCCGGGCCGCCGTCCGCCGCGGGCTGGCCACCCTGGGGTCCCGCGCCGGCACCGCCGTCCTCACCACCGCCGGGCCCGACGGCGGCGCCGGCCTGCTGCTCACCCCCGGCCCGGTGGACGACGCCGAGCTGGCCGAGCTGGCCGCCCGGGTGGTGGCCGAGGCCACCGCGGTCGCCGCCGGCCGGTTCACCTGCGTCGCCGGCACCGGTCCCCCGGTGGCCGGCCTGGCCGAGGCCTGGACGTCGCACCGGACCGCCGAGCTCGCCACCCGGGCGGTGCCCCGGCTGGCGCCGGGTCCGGTGGTCGACGGCTCCGCGCTGGGCGTGCACGCCGTCCTGCTGCGGGTCCCCGCCGAGGAGTGGGACGCGACCGCGCTGCCGCCCGAGCTGGTGGCGCTGCGGGCCGCCGACCCGCAGGGCCGGCTGACCGGCACGCTCGCCGCCTGGCTGGACGCCGGCGGCAACGCACCCGCCGCGGCCGAGGCGCTGCACGTGCACCGGACGACGCTGCACTACCGGCTGGACCGGATCCGCGAGCTGACCGGCGCCGACCTGGACGACGGCGGCACCCGACTGCGGCTGCACCTGGGCCTGGCAGTCGCCCGGCTGCTGGGCTGACTCCGACGCAGCGAGCAACCGGGGCGTCCGCTCTGCTCGCCGGGTCCGTGGTGGTGCCGGTCACACGGCGTAAATGATCACCGGGTGGGTCCACGGCGACCCGGCAGGAGGCCCCGATGAGCACGTTCACCACCGGCGACGGCACCGACCTGGACTACCGGGACACCGGGCCCACCGCCAGCGGCCGCACCCTGATCCTGCTGCACGGCTGGTCGCAGACCCGGGCCACCTGGGACCGGGTCGTACCGGCCCTGGCCGAGCAGCACCGGGTGGTCAGCTACGACCAGCGGGGGCACGGCCTGTCCGGCAAGCCCGACCACGGCGCGCGGGTCGCCCGGCTGGCCGCCGACCTGGCCGAGCTCGTCGCCCACCTCGAGCTGACGTCGTTCGACCTGGTCGGGCACTCGATGGGCGCCTCGGTCGGCTGGAGCCACATCGACACCCACGGCACCGGCGCGCTGGACTCGCTGGTGGTCATCGACCAGCCCAGCGCGTGCGTCGTGCTGCCGTGGATGACCGCGGAGGAGGGCGCCGCGGCCGGGGCGATCCTGGACTTCCCGAGCACCGAGGGCTTCGTCGGCGCCGTGGGGGCGGCCGACGCCACCGAGACCCGGCGGGCGTTCCTCACGTCGATGCTGTCCGACGTGCTGCCCGAGGACGACCTGGCGTTCCTGTTCGGGGAGAACCTGCAGATGCCCGGGCCGTGGGGCGCCCGGCTGCTGCTGGACCACGCGATGCAGGACTGGCGGGACGTGCTGCCGCGGATCGACGTCCCGACGCTGGTGGTGGCCGGCGAGGTCAGCCACGTGGCGCCGGCGTCGCAGGAGTGGACCGCCGCGCACATCCCGGGGGCACAGCTGCGCACGTTCGCCGCCGACGAGGGTGGGTCGCACTTCCCGTTCTACGAGGGTCCCGAGCACTTCGCCCGGGTGCTGCTGGACTTCCTCGCCGGGACGCCCGGGCCCCGTGGCTGACGGCCGGCTGGCCGGGAAGGCGGCGATCGTCTTCGGCGGCGGGCTGAACACCGGTGGCCCGCCCGGGGTGAGCTCGATCGGCGCGGCGACGGCCCGGACGTTCGCCCGGCACGGCGCGCAGGTCGTCGTGGTGGACGTCGACCCGGCGGCGGCCGGCCGCACGGTCGACGCGATCACCGCGGACGGCGGGACGGCGGTGGCCCTGGTCGCCGACGTCACCGACCCGGAGCAGGTGCAGCGGGTGGTGGGCGAGGCGGTGGACCACTGCGGCCGGTTGGACGTCGTGCAGAACACCGTCGGGGCGACCCGGCTGGGCGGGGTGGACGAGCTGACGCTGGCCGACTGGCACCGGACGCTGGCGCTGAACCTGGACAGCGTGTTCCTGTCGGCGCAGGCGACGTTGCCGCACCTGCTGGAGCGGGGCGGGTCGATGGTGAACGTGTCGTCGACGGCGTCGATCCGGTGGACCGGCTACCCCTACCCCGGCTACGCCGCGGCGAAGGCGGGGGTGAACCAGCTGACCCGGAGCCTGGCGCTGCAGTACGCCGACCGGGGGGTGCGGGTCAACGCGGTGCTGGCCGGGCTGATCGACACCCCGCTGGTCTACCAGCAGCTCGCCGGGGACGCGTCGACCGACGAGGTGCGGGCCGCGCGGGACGCACACAGCCCGACCGGCCGGATGGGCACCGCGCAGGACGTCGCCGATGCGGCGCTGTTCCTGGCGTCCGACGAGTCCCGGTACGTCACCGGGGTGCTGCTGCCGGTGGACGGCGGGCTGTCGGTGCGGGCGGCGTGACCCGGCGCGGGACGCCGGGGATGCTGTCGGGGTGATCGACCCCGAGCTCCTGGCCGCCGCGTCCTGGACCACCCGCCCCGTCGCGGTGGAGGACACGGACGGGCTGCGGGTGACGGCGGCCGAGGGCAGCGACGCGTGGCGGCACACGTCGTACGGCTTCGTGCACGACGACGCGCACGGGTTGCTGGCGCCGTTCGGGGTGCGGGACGCCGTGGAGGTGGAGTTCCGACTGGACTACACCGAGCAGTTCGACCAGGCGGGGGTGCTGCTCCGGGCGTCGGCCGAGGAGTGGGTGAAGGCCGGCGTGGAGGTGTCCGACGGCGTGCCGCAGATCGGTGCCGTCGTCACGCACGGCACGTCGGACTGGTCGGTCGCCCCCGTCCCGGACTGGGTGGGCCGCCGGGTGACGGTGCGGGCCAGCCGCGACGGCGACGCGGTCACCGTGCGCGCCCGCGCCGACGACGACCCGTTCCGCCTGGTGCGGGTCGCCCACGTCGACCCCGCCCTCGAGCTACGCGCCGGCCCCTACTGCTGCGCCCCCACCCGCGCCGGCCTGACCGTGCAGTTCACCCGCTGGGAGCGAGTGGCCCCGGACGCCGCCCTGCACTGAGCCGCACCCCACCCGCGCCGGCCTGCCGGTGCAGTCGAACCGCCGGCCGCGAGTTGCCCCCGCCGCCACCGTGCAGGGAGCCGCGCCCCACCTCTCGGCCGTCCCGCCGCTCCGGGGTCTGCCCCGGGCAGCCCCTTCAGCCGGTCCTCCTCCCTCACTGCCACCGGACCCTCACCGCCATCAGAAGGGCGGCGGGTCGTCGTCGCTGCCTCCGTCCGGGACCCGATCCCCGGGGTGGTCTGCGGCATCGGTCGCTACGCCGTCGCTCGATCCGGCACCGCCGGCCGCGGCCAGGTCACCGGGCCGGGTCTCATCACGCCGGGTCTCACTGTTCTGGCGGGCGAGTGCGGCGTCGAGCTCGGCCTCGATCTCGGCGGCCAGGCGCGTGCGGTCGGCGGCTGCTGCCCGGCGAGCTGCTCGTTGCTCGGGGGTGAGGCTGCGGAACCGCTTCGGGGTGGGTCCGAGGAGGTCGGTGAGGGTGTCGGGGTGNCCCAGGCCGTCGAGGTCGGCCAGCTCCACCCGCATGGCGAGTTGCCAGCGGGCGCGGGCGACGTCGTCGGGGAGTGCCTCCCAGGGGCGGAGGACCAGCTGCCGGTGCGCATCGACCCGCAGCTGGCCGATGGGGCGGCGGTCACCGGCCTTGCGCATCGTGGCGGCCATCGCATCGACCACTGCCTGCATCTGTGCGGCGTCTGCTGCGTCGAGCAGGTCTGCCCGGAACCCGGCGAGGCCGTCGCCGCAGCCGACGGTGGTGACGTTCTGCTTCTTCTTGCGCCGCTCGGCCCGGCGGTCGGCCTCTGCGGGGTCCGCGGCGATCAGTGCGCCACCGATCCGGTCGGCGAGCGGGGTGGGGCCGATGCCTTCACCGATCCACCGCAGTCCTTGCCGGGCGATGTCGTCGACCACGTCGTCGGCCAGACCGCCGCCGAAGGATTGCTTGCGGTGGGCGAGGGCGTCGACGAGCACCTGGCAGCGGCGGACGTCGATGACCCCGTCGGCCAGCGCCTCCCACACCTGCGGCAGCTGCTCCACCAGCACCCGCTGCTTGTCGACCAGCGACACAGCCGAGCTAACCCCGATGCCCAGCACGACGGCGACCTCGTCGGCGACCCAGTCGTCGGGCCGGTCGGCGTCGGCCGGGTCATTGCGGCGGCTGCCGGGCAGCGGTTCTTGCGCCGGTTGCAGCTCGGCCAGGCGGGCAATCGCTGCAGCCTGCAAGGCGTGCAGCTGCGCCTGGGCGTCGGCGACGTCGCGCAGCACCGCGTGCACCCTGGCCCGGCCGGTGTCGGGGGTGACCAGCAGCTCGGACAACCGGGTCGGTCGCAAGGTGGCACCCGCGGGCGCCAGGCCGGCCGCGATGCGGGTCGCCTGCTCGGCCTCCAGCACCGCTGCGTGGGCGGCGGCGGAGGCGAAGACCTCGACCTGGGCGATGCCCACCGAGAGCCCCATCCGGGTCCCGACCTCTTGCTGGTGCACCGCTGTCACCGCCTCGCATCATTCGAATGTGTGTTCGAAGTCTAGCCGACCCGGCGACCTCCGGCAAGGCGAATCCCCAGCTCAGCGCCTCGTCCACAGGGTGGTGCAGAAATTGTCGGAGGGTCCCGCCAACATCGCCGGCCATGTCGGGAAGTCGGTGGGAACGGTCGGAGGCACCCCTGTGCGAGGGCCCAGCGCCCGCACCGGTCGGGAGCGGAGAGCACCACCGCGAACCGAGCCGTCCGCCGCGGTCAGACCTCCCGCATCACCTGCGCCAACGGCACCCGTCGACGGGACCGCGCCTCCCCCACCACCGACCCGACCACCGCCAGAACTGGGGGCAGGAGCAGCCCGACCACCCACCACGGGACGACGAGGACGGGATCGGTGTCCTGGCCGGTGAGCAGGGCCAACCCCAGCGGCCCGGCCACCAGCGCGGTGACCAGCGCACCGAGCGCGATGCCGGGCAGCACGGTGGTCAGCACCCCGGGCAGCAGCTCGAGCAGGGTGACTGTGCGCGCCTGCCGCTCCCCCAGCCCCAGCGTCCGCAGCACGCCCGACGTCCCCCGCCGGCGCCGCACGCCCGCGTTGCCGGCCAGCACGACCGCCAGCACGCCGAGCACCACCAGCAGCACCGCGGTCACGGCGACCAGACCGGCCAGCCCACGGGTCAGCGGGGCCTCCTGCACCAGAGCCAGCCGGTCGGCCCGCAGCTCCACCGTCCCGCCGGGCACTGCGGCCGCCGCTGCGGCGGCGCCGGGGCCGGTCAGCCACAGCGTGTCGGGCACGGCCAGGTCGGCGGGAACCGCGTCGACAGGCAGCAGCACCGTCGTCGGGCCGGCCGGCAGCGTCCCGACCACTGCGATCGGCACGGACTCGCCGTCCAGCAGCACCGACCCGATGGCGGC
Source organism: Klenkia terrae (assembly GCF_900491935.1). Taxonomy (GTDB): domain Bacteria; phylum Actinomycetota; class Actinomycetes; order Mycobacteriales; family Geodermatophilaceae; genus Klenkia; species Klenkia terrae. Next base: position 4,290,183 of record NZ_UEXK01000004.1, on the reverse strand, counting down.
GGTGATGTCCGGGGTGACCAGCGCCTGCACCCGGTCGCCGGACGTGCCGAGCCCGGCCAGGCCCTCGACGTCGGGCAGCGGCGTGCTGCCCACCAGTCGGGCGTAGTCGGCCGGGTCCACGACCACCACCCGGGCACGGGCACCGCCGGCAGGGGTGGACAGCTGCACCCCGTCGGTGACCCGGGCCCGCACGGCGAGGTCCACGCCGTCGACCGCGGTGTCCGGCAGCGGGTCGACGGTGACGGTGGCGTCGGCACCGACCGCGGTCCACGAGGCCGCCACCTGGCCGGACGTGGTCGTGGCACCGAGCGCGACGGCCACGGTGGCCAGCGCGGTGATCGCGGTCAGCGCCACCGGGCCGAGCACCGCGGTGGACCGAGCACCGGCCGCGGCCAGCAGCGGCACCGCCCCCCGTGCGCGGGCGGCCGGGCGCAGCAGCGCGGCCGACAGCGCCGGCTGGACCCGGGCGACCAGCACCGCACCGGCGAGCACCGCCACCGTCGGGGCGGCCACCCCCAGTGCGTCGCCGGACAGTCCCCGGGCCCGCACCGCCAGCACTGCGCCGACCGCCAGCAGCACCAGCGCGCCGTCCACCGACCAGCGCCGCAGCACGACCTCGCGGCGGGCCCGGGTGCGCGCCCGCTCGTCCAGCGGCACCCGGCGTCCCCCCGTGGCCCGGTCGGCCGCCCGCACGCCGAGCACCGGGAGCGCGACCAGCCCGGCGGCGGCCCCCGGCAGGACACCGCCGACCGCGGCCCCCACCGGCACGGGTCCCGGGGCGAGCGCCACGCCGACCGCCAGCCCGACGGCGACCCCCATCACGGTCAGGACGGCGGACTCGACCAGCAGATCGGCACCCACCCCTGGCAGCGAACCCCCGCGCGCCCGCGCCGCGGCCAACGGCGCACCCCGGCGGGCGACGAGCACGGTGGCGCCGAGCAGCAGCACCAGCGCGGTGGCCGCGCCGACCGCGGTGACCAGCACGGCCGCCTGCGCCCGGGCCGCGGTCAGCCGGTCCTCTGCACGCAGCAGCACCGCGTCCAGCCGGCTGTCCACCCGCGGCAGCGGCGCGATGCGCAGGGTGATCGGCGACGCGCGCAGTGCGGTCACCGCCCGGGTGACCGCGGCGGCCGTGTCGGCGGACAGCTGCCCGGGCCGCGCGGCCAGGGTGAAGATCCGGGTGGTGTTCTCGTCGCCGACTGCCAGCCGGGCATCGGGCAGCGAGTCATCGGAGAGCAGCACGGCCACGTCGGTCTGCCGCGCCGCGCCGGCACCCCGGGTGCTGGGCGCCAGCAGCGCCGGGGTCGTCGCCCAGGCGGGGTCGGCCGGGTCGTCGACCTCGAACAGCCCGCTGACGACCACCTGCACCAGCGCACCGTTCGGACCGCGGCCCTCGACCACGTCGCCGGCGGCCACCCCGAGCGCGGCGGCGACCGGGGCGGACAGCCCGGCCTGCACCTGCCCCTCCGGGGACGCCCCCGGGACCGTCCCGGTCGACCAGGTCACCGCGGCGCCGCCGGGCCGGGCCACCCAGTCCAGCCGCAGCGTCGTCGGGCCCAGCGCGACCGCGCGGTCGGCGGGCAGCTCGAGCAGCACCTCCCGGGTGCTGGCGGTGGCCACCGGTGCCGCCAGCACGCCGGACAGCTCCGGGGGCAGGCCGGCGGTCAGGGTGTCGGCCGTCGCGCGGGTCTCGGCCGCCGCGTCGTCCTGCCGGGCGCTCGGGGTGTCGAGGTCGGGCACGAACGGCGCCGAGACCACGGTGTCGGCACCGTGGCCGGCGTCGGCGACGGCGGCCCGCACCGTGTCGTCGGCCGTGGCGGCGACCGCGCTGGGCACCACCACCGCCAGCACCGTGGCCAGCGCGACCACCACCAGGCACAGCACCCAGGCGGCCGGGGCAGCGGCGACCCGGGCCCGGGTGCCGACCAGCGGCACGCCCCAGCGGGTCACGCCGCCCCCTCGCGCAGCACGACCGGGACGTCGACCCGCACCAGCGCCCGGACGACGGGCAGCACCAGCACGGTCCCGACCAGCGCCGAGCCCACCACCGCCACGGCCCACACCCCCCACGGCAGCTGGACCGTCGCGGCCGGCACCGGCGAGCCGGTCAGCGCCGGGCCGACCAGCGCGGTGCCCGCCACCCCGACGACCGCGCCCAGCAGCACGGCCAGCACGGTGCTCACCCCGTGCTGCAGCACCAGCACCTGGCGGACGACCCGGCGCGGCACGCCGGTGCCCAGCAGCCGGGCCACCTCGGTCCGCCGGCCGCTGCGCACCGCGGCCACCTGCAGCGCGGACGCCGCGACCAGCAGCACCAGCGCACCGACGGCCAGCACGCCGAGCGCCACGGGCAGGCCGACCTGCAGCGGACCGCTGCGCAGCTCGTCGGTGACGCCCGACCGGGTGCGCGCGCCGTCCAGCCCGGCCGCGGCCAACGCGGCCGGCGCGCCGGCCCTCGGCCCACCGACCCACCACGCCGCTCCCGCGACGTCGGCGTCCCCGGCAGCCAGCAGCGCGCGGGCCAGCGTCTCGCCGTCGGCCAGGACCGCGGGGCCGCCGGGCACCGACGGCACGGCGGGCACGACCCCGGCCACCGCGACGTCGACGGCGGTCTCGCCGACCGTCATGGTCAGCCGGTCGCCCGTGGTCGCGCCGAGCGCGTCGGCGAGGGAACCGGACAGCAGCACGGGCACCCGGGCCGGCGTGGGGGCCGCGGCCAGCACCACCCGCGACGGGGCCAGCGAGAGGCCGAGCGGGAACGCGCGGCCGGTGAAGCGGAGCGCGTCCTCGGCCAGCTCCGGCTCGGTGACCCCACCGCGGTCGTCGGGTGCCGACGCGGACCACCCGACGGCGGCACCGGGCAGGGTGACCTCCAGGGACATCGGCACGGTGACGTCGTCGTCCGGGTCGCCGTCGACCAGCGAGACGTCCAGCAGCACCGCGACGACGGTGCGGTCCGCGGGCACGGTGACCCCGGCGTCGTGCGGGACGCCGTCGAGCGGGACCGCCGCGCCGGGCACCGTCGTCCGGGCTCCGGTGGGGTCGGCGAGCACGACCGTGGGGACGGCGACGGCGCCGAACCCGCGCACCGTCCCGGCGACCGTCACCGCGCCGGGACCGGACACGCCCGGGGCCGCGGCGGGCACCAGGTCGGCGGTGACCGTCGCCCAGTCGCTGCCCGCCGGCAGCCGGCCGCGCAGGACGGCGCCGGCGTGCGCGGTGTCCACGGCGACCAGCTGGGTCGCGGCCCCGTCGCCACCGGCCCGCAGCAGCGTGCCCAGTGACACCGGCGAGGTGCTCACCGGCGAGACGGTGCCCCCGGTCGCGGCGCGGACGGCGGCCCCGTCGACCCCGGCCACGGCGGGGACCGCGAGGGCGGTGCCGGCCTGGAGGGCGGCCCGGTCGGCCTGGGACACCCGCCAGGTGGCGTCCACCCCCAGCGCGGCGACGGTGGCCGCCGTGGTGAGCACCAGCAGCCCGGCCGCGCCGGCCGCCAGGGAGCGTCGGGCCAGGTCGCCGGCCACCAGCACCGGCATCAGCGAGCGGCTGCGCGCGGCGCGGCGGTCGGCGAGCCCGGCCAGCAGCGGCGGGACCCGGAGCAGCAGGGCGGCGCCGCCGAGCAGCACCAGGGCCGGGGCCGCGACGAGGACCGGGTCGGTGCCGGCGGTGGCCGCCCCGAGGCCCAGCACGGCCGCCGCCGCGAGGCCGACCAGCAGCACGCCGCCCCCGGAGCGGGCCAGCGCGCCGCGGCCGCCGCGCCGACCGCCGGCCGGCAGCCGGGTGGCCGCGACCGCCAGGCCGAGACCCAGCAGCACCGCGGCACCCAGCACCGGGACCAGCAGGCCGGCGGTCAGCGCCGGGCCGGGGGCGGACCCGGGCAGCGCGCCGCCCAGCACGACCCGGGTCACCAGCCTGGTCGACAGCACCGCGAGCACCGCGGCGACCGCCACCAGGGCGGCGGCCTCCGGGAGCGCGCGACCGACCAGCTGCCGGCGGGTCGCGCCGCGGGCGCGCAGCAGCGCGGGCTCCACCAGCCGGCGGGCGCCCCGCACCCGGGCCGCCGGCCCCAGGGCCGCCACGGTCAGCAGCCCGCCCAGCACGCCGACGGCGAGCACGGCCGACCGGGTGGCGGCCTGCCGGTCGGCGATGCCGGCCAGGGTGGCGGCCAGCGGGGCCCGGACCCGCACGGTGCCCTCGGTGGCCGAGCGGGCGTCGGCGGTCAGACCGGCGAGCCCGGCGGTGGCCGTGTCCAGCGCGGCGGGAGCCGCCGCGGCGACGTCCGGCGCGGCGCGGACGCTCGCCCGCTCCACCCCGGCCCCGGCGGCCAGCGGGGTGCCCGGGTCGACCAGGACCGGGCCCGCCGCGGGGAACCGCAGACGGCTGAACACGCCGAACTCCTGGTCGGGCACCGTGCCCGCGCCGGCCGACCGGTCGCGGTCCCAGCTGCCGTCGGTGCGCGGCTGCACCAGCCCGACGAGCACCACGGTCACCGGTGCGGTCTCGCCGGCGTCGTCCAGCCCGGTGCTCGGCGCCAGCAGCAGGGTGTCGCCGAGCCCGAGGCCCATCGCGTCGGCCGCGGCCACCGGCAGGACCGCCGGCCACGGCGCCCCCGGCGCGGGGGCGGTCGGCCACTCCCCCGCGACCAGGTCGCCCCGCGCCGTCAGGTCGTCCACCCCGGCCAGCCAGCTCAGCCGCCGGGCCTGCCCCGCGCCCGGGGGCACGTCGCGCAGCGTGGAGGTGACCCAGGTCGAGGACCGCGGCGGCACCGGGGCGAGCGCGGCGGCCACCACGCGCGCGGCGGCCGCGACGTCGGGACCGGCGTCGGCCGGCAGGTCGGTGAGCTCCACCTCGACGGCCAGGTCCGCCGACGAGGTCGCCGCCAGCGCCGACTGCTGCGCCCGCTCGGCGCCGGAGGTGAGCAGGACCGCGCAGCTGCCGAGCACGGTCAGGCCGGTCACCAGGACGACGACCACCACGACCAGCAGCCGCGCCTGCACCCGGCTGCGGGCGATCACCCGTCGACCAGTCGGCCGTCGACCACCTGCACCGCCCGGTCGGCCAGCGCGATCATCACCGGGTCGTGGGTGGACACCAGGGCGGTGACCCCCTCGGCCTCCACGATGCCGCGGATCAGCGCCATGACCGCCAGTCCGGTCTCCCGGTCCAGCTGGCCGGTCGGCTCGTCGGCCACCAGCAGCCGCGGCGACCCGGCCAGCGCGCGGGCCAGCGCGACCCGTTGCTGCTGCCCACCCGAGAGCTCGTCGGGCCGCTGGGTGGCGTGCGGGGTCAGCCCGACCAGGTCCAGCAGCCGGGCCACCCGCGACTCCCGCTCGTCGGCGGGCAGCCGGCGCAGCCGCAGCGGGACGCCGACGTTCTCCGCGGCGCTGAGCACCGGCACCAGCCCGAAGGTCTGGAAGACCGACGACACCACGTCCCGGCGCATCGTCACCAGCCCGTCGTCGTCCAGGGCGCCGACGTCGGTGCCGGCCACGTGCACGGTGCCCGAGTCGGGCCGGTCCAGCCCGCCGACCAGGTTGAGCAGCGTGGTCTTGCCCGACCCGGACCGGCCGACCAGCGCCACCAGCTCGCCGGGCTCGATGTCCAGGGACACCCCGCGCAGCGCGTGCACCGCGGTCGCGCCGGACCCGAACGTGCGGTGCACGTCGCGCACCTGCACCAGCGTCACGAGCCGGCGTCCCGGTGGACGGCGACGTGGTCGGCCTCCAGGGTCAGCCGCACCCGGCGGGTGAGGTCCAACGCGGTCCGGTACTCCACGGGCAGCTGCAGCCGCCCGGACCGGTCGAGCACGGCGAACTCCTCGGCCACCACCGGGGCGCCGTCGGCCGTCGCCCGCCGCAGCACCTCGCTGGCGGTGCGGCCGTCCCGGATGGCCACGGTCCGCTCCACCTGGTCGGAGACGGTGGGGTCGTGGGTGACCACCAGCACCGTCGTCCCCAGGTCGCGGTTGACCGCGCGCAACGCCTGGTAGACCTGCTGGGAGCTGGCGGTGTCGAGCTCCCCGGTCGGCTCGTCGGCCAGCAGGACGGCGGGGGCGTTGGCCAGCCCGACGGCGATGGCCACCCGCTGCTGCTCCCCGCCCGAGCACGCCGCCGGCCGCCGGTCGGCCACGTGCGGCACGCCGACCAGCTCGAGCAGCTCGGCGGCGCGCGCGGCCCGGGTGCGCCGCGGCGTGCCGGCCAGGGCCAGCGGCAGGACGACGTTCTCCGCGGCGGTCAGGTAGGGCACCAGGTTGCGGGCGGTCTGCTGCCAGACGAACCCGACGGTCGAGCGCCGGTAGGCCACCCGGTCGGCGCGGGACAGCGCGGTGAGGTCCCACGGGCCGACCGTGACCCGGCCGGCGGTGGGGGCGTCCATGCCGGCCAGGACGGCAAGCAGCGTGGACTTGCCCGACCCCGACGCACCGACCACCGCCAGCACCTCGCCGGCGTCGACGACCAGGTCCAGCCCCTGCAGCGCCTGCACCTCGACCGCGCCGGTCCGGTGGATCCGCACCAGGGACTCGCACACCACGAGCGGCTCGGACCCGGCCATCCCACCCCCGCCCACTGGTTGCACCTTGCACCGGGCGCGGATGTTAGCGCTCTCACACCTGGTTGGTCGATCAGGCGGCCAGGCCGCGCCGCAGCACCTCGACGGTCTGCGCGACCAGGGCCTCGTCGGCCGGCACCCCGGCGGGCGCGACCACCTGCATGCCGATCCCCCGCAGCAGGCCCAGCAGCAGCACGGCCACCGCTGCGGGATCGGCGTCGGCGCGGACCGACCCGTCGGCCACGCCGTCGCGCACCAGGTCGGCCAGCGTCGCCCGGAAGTCGGCGTCGCGCTCGGCGAACAGCGGCGCCAGCACCGGCTCGCCGGCCACGGCCTCGGCCCACAGCAGCAGGAACGCCCCGGTGCTGGGCTGCCGGTCGCGCACGTTGCCCAGGTAGGCCCGGACCACCGCGCCCAGCCGGTCCAGCCCGTTGCCGTCCACCGGCGGGACGGCGAACCGCTGCGCGTCCCGGACGACGGCCTCCAGCAGCTCGGCCCGGCTGCCGAAGGAGGCGTGCACGATCCCCCTGCTGTAGCCCGCCTCCCGGCCGACCTCGGCCAGCGTCACCGCCCGGGACCCGCGCTGGGCGATCAGCGCGGTGGCGGCGTCCAGCACCCGGCGCTCCGTCTCGGCCCGGCGCTGCTCCTGGGTCCGACGGGTCACCTGGCTGGGCACCGGGCCACTGTGCCACCGACGGCCCGGCTGCGGGGACGTTGACCAGGCACCCGGGCAGGGCCAGGCTGACCGACGGGGCCGGGTCGACGGAGTGCCCGGTCACCGGCCAGGGAGTGCCCGTGCCCGATCCGACCACCGCCTTCACCGGATCCCTCCCCGTCGTCTACGACGAGCAGCTGGTCCCGGTCGTCTTCGCGCCCTACGCCGTGGAGCTCGCCGCCCGGGTGGCCGCCTGGGCACCGGATCGGGTGCTGGAGGTGGCCTCGGGCACGGGCGCCCTGACCCGGGAGCTCGCCGACCGGCTGCCCGACGCCGACATCACCGCGACCGACCTCGCCCCGCCCATGGTCGAGCGCGGGGCGGCCCGGTCGGGATCGGCCCGGGTGCGATGGCAGCAGGCCGACGCGCAGGACCTCCCGGTCGCCGACGCCTCGGTGGACGTCTGGGTGTGCCAGTTCGGCGTCATGTTCGTGCCGGACCGGGCGCGGGCCTACCGCGAGGCGCATCGGGTGCTGCGACCCGGCGGCCACCTGCTGCTGTCGACGTGGGGGCCGCTGGCCGGCAACGGGTTCGCCCAGGTGCTCGCCGAGGCCCTGGCCGCCTGGCGCCCCGCGGACCCGCCGACCTTCGTCCGCGACGTGCCGCACGGCTACCCCGACCCCGACCGGGTGCGGGCCGACCTCACCGCCGCGGGGTTCGCCGACGTCCGGGTCGACGTCGTCGACCTGGAGAGCCGGGCCGCCTCCGCCCGTGACGTCGCCACCGCGTTCCTCACCGGGACCCCCGCCGGGGACCCGGCGCGCCGGGAGGGGCCGGGGGCACTGGCCGAGGCCGTCGCCGCCGTGACCGCCGCGGTGGAGCAGCGCTACGGGTCGGGCGAGGTGTCGGCGCCGATGAGCGCCCTCCTCGCGGACGGGGTTCGACCGGACGCATGATCGCACTTGGTTGCTCGCCGACAAACAAGTGAGTACGGTCGGACCCAGCCCACCCCGAGGAGACGTCGTGACCGACCACCACCCCACCCACCCGCGCACGCCCGGCCCGACCGAGGACCGGGGTACCCCGCCGTTCCGCTGGCCGCACCGGCGCCGGACCGTCCCCCGCCGGTCCGGCCCGGCGCTCTAGCCGACGCCCTGCACCACCCCGACCACCTGCTNTCGCGGCGGCGCGGCATGTTTCTAAAAGAGAGCGGGCCCCCCCCGCCGCCCCGCGGCCCGCCCCGGCGCCGCCCCCCCCCCCGCCGGTCCGGCCCGGCGCTCTAGCCGACGCCCTGCACCACCCCGACCACCTGCTCGACGGCGGTGCCGTGACCGGGCTCGTCACCGCTGTCGGGGTCGTTGGGCGCGCACTGGCTGACCCCCAGCATCACCGCGAAGATGATCACGACCACCCCGACGATGGCACCGAGGACGGCCGCCCGGCCACGGCCCCGGTGCCGGCGGTCGGCGCTCACGAGCCCGGTTCGAAGACGGTCCGGACGCAGCCGTCCGCCTTCTCCTTGAAGATCCGGTAGCCCTCGGCGGCCTGGGTCAGCGGCATCGTGTGGGTGGCCAGGTGCTCGGTGGTGAGCACCCCGCTCTCCATGTGCCGCAGGATCTCGGGCACGTACCGCTGCCCGTGCTGCTGGGCGCCCCGCACGGTCAGGCCCTTGTTCATCATCGCGCCGAGCGGGAACTTGTCGACCATGCCGGCGAAGACGCCGAGCACGAAGACGCTGCCGCCCTTGCGGCAGGCCCGGATCGCCTCCCGCACCGCTGACGGCCGGTCGGTCTGCAGCCGCAGCTGCTGCTTGACCTGGTCGAACGCGCCCTGCACCCCGGTGCTGTGCGCCTCCATGCCGACGGCCTCGATGCAGACGTCGGGCCCACGGCCGCCGGTCCGCTCGCGCAGCTCGGCGACCACGTCGGTCGTCGAGTAGTCCACCGCCTCGGCCCCGATGTGCCGGCGCACCTGGGCCAGCCGCTCGGGCAGCCGGTCGATGACCACCACCTGCTCGGCGCCCAGCAGCATGGCCGCGCGGGCGGCCATCTGGCCCACCGCGCCGGCCCCCCACACCGCCACGACGTCCCCGGGCTTCGTCCCGCCCAGGTGCGCCCCGGTCCACCCAGTGGTCACCGAGTCCGAGGCGAACAGCGCCCGGGTGTCGGACACCCCGTCGGGGACGAGGAAGCAGCCGACGTCGGCGTAGGGCACCCGCATGTACTCCGCGTGGCTGCCGGCGTCGCCGCCCATCGCGTGGGAGTAGCCGAAGCAGCCGCCGGGGCTCTGCCCCCACAGGCCCTCGGTGATCCCCGGGTCGGGGTTGCCGTTGTCGCACAGCGAGTAGAGCTCCTGCGCGCAGTACCAGCACTTCCCGCAGGCCACGAAGGACGGGACGACGACCCGGTCGCCCACCTTGACCTTCTGCACGCCCGAGCCGACCTCGACGACCTCGCCGGTGAACTCGTGGCCCAGCACGTCGCCGGCCCGCATGGCGGGGATGTACCCGCCGATCAGGTGCAGGTCCGACCCGCAGGTGACCGTCTTGCTGATCTTGAGGATGACGTCGTGGGAGTTGAGCAGCTGGGGTTCGGGGACGTCCTCGACGGCGACCTCGTTGACCCCCGCCCAGATCGCGGCCTTCACAGCACGCCCTCCTTCGGTGCCCGGGCCGCCGCACCCTCGAGGGCGGCGCCCTGGGGGGTGGCCTTGCGGGTGCCGTGCGGCTGGGGGTCCACCCGCAGCACCTCCCCCACCTCCGCGAGCTGCTTGGTCCGGCGCAGCGCGGCCCGCAGCTCCCCGATCTGGTCGGTGGTCGGCGAGCCGTGGAACCGGGCGGCCAGCTCGGTGCCCCGCCCGCCCGGTGCGGCTTGCATGCGCACCTCCAGGTCGGACCCCAGGGCGTCGAGCTCCGGGAACGGCCCGGCCAGGTCGTCGGTGTAGACCGTGACCGCCCGCCAGCGCGCGGCGGACACCTCGGCCGGCTCGGTGGTCGAGGCCTGCCCGACGCCGGGGATGCGGGTGTGCTGCAGCTTGCCCAGTGCCGCACCGCCGAGGCTGGCCGCCCGGGACAGCACCTGCTGCAGGGGGCCGCTCACCGGGCGTCCTGCACGGTGTCCTTGGCCTGCTGCGCCTGGCCCTGCACGTCACCGGCCGCCGACTGCCCCTCCTCCTTGACCGTCTGCACGGCCTCCTGCGCGGTGCCCTTGACCGACTCCACGGCCTCCTGGGCAGCCGGCTGCAGCGCCTGGCCGGCCTCCTGCGCCACCTGCTTGGCCGACTCCTTCGCCGACTCCAGCAGCGGCTGCGCGGCGTCCTCGGCCTGGGCGGCGAGCTGCTTCTCCTTCTCGCTGGTGGGCAGCAGGGAGGAGACCAACCAGCCGACGCCGAAGGCGATCAGACCGGCGGCCATCGGGTTGCCGCGGGTCTGGGACACCACGGCGTCCGGTGCCTGGGCCACCCCGTGGGCGGCGTCGTGCGCGGCGCCCTTCACCGGGCCGGCCATGCCGCCGGAGGAGGAGTCGCGCCCCATCACCCGTCCGCGCAGGTCGTCGACGGCCCGCTTGGTGCGGGTCACCCGCCGGTCGACCACCCGGGCCGGGTTGACCTTCTCGTTGAGCGCGTCCACGTCGTAGCTGAGGTTCGCGCGGGTGTCCTCGATCTGCTGGCGGATGACGTCGGGGTCGCTGCTGCTGGTCATGGCGGGTCCTCTCGGGTCAGGAGTTGGGGGTGACGGCGCCGGGGACCCGCTGCAGGGTCTCCACGGTGCGCTCGGGCTTGGGGTTGACGGTCTTGAGCTGCTTGCGGCCGAGCACGAACAGGACGCCCGCGACGACGGCCCAGACGACGGCGACGATGAGCGCCGCCCACCCGGCCGGCATCGCGCTGGCCAGCGCGGCCCACAGGGCCAGGCTCAGGAACAGCACGGTCAGGTGCCCGGCGTACCCGGCCCCACCGAGCATCCCGGCGCCCTTGCCCGCCTTGGCGGCCTCGGCCTTCACCTCGGCCTTGGCCAGCTCGAGCTCCTGCCGCATCAGCGTCGACAGGTCCCGGCTGACCTCGCCGAGCAGCTGCCCGACCGAGGTGCCCTCGACGTCGGGGTGGCCGTCGTCGGTCGCGGGCTGCCCGCCGGTGTAGGGCGTGCTCATGCCTGGCCACCCCCGGCGGTCCCGTACGGCGCGGGCGGCACCGGGGGCGCTGCGGGCGCGGACGGCGCGGGCGGGACCGGGCTGTAGCCGGTGACCGGGTCGTAGCCGGGCCCGTCGGCGACCGGCGGGACGGCGGCGTACCCGGCCGCCGCGCCGGGCGCACCGGGCAGCGGTCCGGTCCCGGTGGTGACGTCGTGCGGCGCGGGCGTCGGGGTGGTCGGCGTCGGGGTCGAGGAGGTGCCCGGGCCGTCGTCCTTGTGCGCGGCGACGACACCGCCGGTGAGCCGGCCGGCCAGCACCCCGGCGACGGCCGCGCCGAGGAGGAACGCGCCGGGCCGGCGGCGAGCGAAGCTGCGCACGTCCTCCAGCAGGTCGGCGGGCTCGCGGTCGCGCAGGTGGTCGGCGAAGGACTCCACCCGGCCGGTGGCCTGGCGCAGCAGGTCGGTGGCCGGACCGGAGGCACCCTCGCCGTCGGTCAGCGTGCGCAGCTCCTCGGCCAGCGCGGACAGGCTGCCGGCGGCCTTCTGCTGACCACCGCGGGCCTGCTCGGTGGCGTGCTCCCGGCCCTGGGAGAGCAGGTCGGAGGCCTGCCGGCGGGCCTCGCCGGCCACCTCCTTGGCCTGGTCGGCGGCGGTGCCGGCGACCTGCTTGCCGGCCTCCGCGCCGGACTGGCCCACCGCGCGGGCCTGGTCCTTGGCCACGTCGGTCGTGGACGGGTCGCCCGAACCGGTCGGGGTGTCGAGGGAGTGGGACATCGTTCCTCCTGGGGGTGCGGGGTGGGTCAGGNAAAGAGGGGGGTGCGTCGGGCGGGGCCGGGTGTGTAAAGGGGACGGTCGGGGGGGGGGCGGGGGCGGGGGCCGCGGCGGGGGGCGGGGCTGCGCCGTGCTGCCGGGGGTGGGGCGGGCGGGCGGGCCGGTGCACGGCACCGGCGGCGACGACGACGCCGGCCAGGGGCGGCGCCCCGGGCACGAGGACGGCGACCAGCACCGCCAGCAGCAGCGTCAGGAGCAGGGGCAGGGAGCGGGGGCTGAGCAGCACGGGGCACCTCTTCCGTCGACGTTCCGGGCAGGGGTCGAGCAGGTCACCGGGGCCCGCGGGTGCGGGCCCCGGTGGAGCGGCTACTTGAGGGCGTCCTTGGCCTTCTGCAGCAGGGACTCCCCCGGCACCGGCGGGGTGCCGAACAGCCGCGGGTCGCCCGGCGGCAGGATCGGGGCGTCGGCGTGCGCGGCGATCGGGGCGGCCGACAGCGTGTTGTCGGTGCCGTCCAGGGCCGGGCCGTTGGCCCAGCGGCCGGCCGCGGCGTCCGGGCCGTCCGAGGCGTCGATGAACGTGTAGGCGAACTCCGGGAGCTCCTCGTCCAGCGGGAACGCCTCGGGCACCGGGATGCCGTCCAGCCCGTCGGCCTTGAGCTCCTCCATGGCGGCCAGCCACTGCTGCTGGTGCATGTGGTCGCGGGTGAGCAGGAAGCGGAGCAGGTCCTTGACCCCGTGGTCGTCGGTCATGTTCCACAGCCGGGCGACCTGCAGGCGGCCCTGCATCTCGGCGGTGGCGTTGTAGGAGAAGTCGGCGAACAGGTTGCCGCTGGCGGTGACGTACGCGCCGGTCCAGGGGTTGCCCATGCTGTCCATGTAGGAGGCGCCGGAGCCGTTGGCGATGAGGTGCTGCGGGTTGTGCTGGCCGTAGCCGGCCGCCGCCTCCTTGGTCCGGTCCGCGGCGTCGGGCTTGAGCGGCGCGTGGTCCAGCAGCCGGTCGATCATCGTCACGATCATCTCGACGTGGGCGAGCTCCTCGGTGCCGATCGCCAGCAGCATGTCCTTGTACTTGCCGGGCAGGCGGCAGTTCCAGCCCTGCAGCAGGTACTGGGTGGCGACGGTCATCTCGCCCCACTGGCCGCCGAGGACCTCCTGCATCTTGCGGGCGAAGTCCGGGTCGGGACCGTCGGGCTTGGCCTCGAACTGCAGGGCGTGGGTGTGGGTGAACACGGCGTCTCCTCATCGGTGGTGGGTCGAGCGCCGCGTCGCGGCCTCAGACCCTCACTCCCCATCCCGGGTGGCCCACCGGGGCCCGTCCGTGGCCCCCGCGGGCCCGGTTCAGCGGTCGGGCAGGTCGACCACCACACCGAGCCCGGCCGGCCCGCGCCGGCAGGTCACCCGACCGCCCAGCTCACGGGCCTGCCGCTGCACCGACCACAGCCCGAGCCCGGTGAGGTCCCCGGGCGGCCGGCGGGCCTGCAGGTGCTCCACGACGCGGTCCGGGACGCCGGGCTGGGTCACCACCAGCTGCACCCACCCCTCGCGCACGTCGGCGGCCACCTCGACCGGGCGGCCCGCCCCGTGCCGGTGCGCGTTCTCCAGCAGGTTGGTCAGGATCCGCTGCACCCGGGCGTCGCCCACCGGGACCTCCGCGGCGGCGGGCTCGACGTCCAGCCGCACCTGGCCCGCGGGCAGCCCGGAGGCCTGCAGGCTCGCCCGGACGACGTCGACCAGGGCCCGCGGCCAGCCGCCGGCCGGCAGGGCTCCCCCGGTCGCGGACGCCGTCCGCAGCATCGACACCAGGCTGTCCGCCTGGGCCAGGGCCAGCTCGGCCACCGGGTCGGCGTCCGCGCCCTCGCGGGCCAGGTGGCCCAGCAGGGCGTGCAGGCTGGCCAGCGGCGTGCCCAGGTCGTGGCACAGCGCGCGGACCAGCGCCTCCTCCTCGGTGACGACCACCGGGTCCACGGGCCGGCGGCGCAGCCGGCGCAGGAATCCGGTCCGGGAACGGCCGGTCGTGGTGTCGCCGGTGATGGTCACGGGCACACCCCCTGACGACCCAGCGGCCAGAACCGTCGCCGGCAGTCCCCCACCCCGGGCGAGTGATGACCGAACTGCGTGCGACCCCTCCCCCCACCGTCGACGTCGTGCTCGTCGACGACCACCCGCTGTTCAGCCGTGGGCTGGCGATGCTGCTGCCGCCGGCCAGCGGTGGCCGGCTGCGGGTGGTCGGCTGCACCGACGACGCCTCCGCCGCGGCCGCCCTGGTCCGCCGGGAGCAGGCCGACCTGGCCCTGGTCGACCTGGCCATGCCGCCCCCGGGCGGGCTGCGGGCGATCGCGGCGATCCGCCGCACCGCCCCCGCCGTCCGGGTGGTGGCCCTGTCGGGCACCGCCGACGAGGAGGAGCAGCTGGAGTCGCTGCGGGCCGGGGCGGAGGCGTTCCTGCCCAAGGCCGCCGACCCCGACAGCCTGGCCCCGCCGCTGCTGGCGCTGGTGCAGGGCTGGTCCGTCGTCCCCGCCGAGCTGCTGCGCCGGCTGCTGGCCGACGCCGCGCCGCGGGAGGACCGCGGCGTGCTGGGCCGGCTGTCGGCCGACGACCGGCGGCTGTGGCGGCTGGTGGCCGCGGGCACTCCCACGCTGGACATCGCGCTGGCGCTGCACGTGTCCGAGCGGACGGCCAAGCGCCTGGTGGCCGGTCTGCTGCGGCAGCTGCGGGTGTCCAGCCGGACGGAGGCCGCGGCGCTGGCCGGCCGGGTGGGCCTGACCGCGGCGGAGTGAGGCGGCAGAGGTGTGAGGCATCGGGATCCCTGGGGGCGGGGTGATCGCGGTGCGGAGGGCCCCCTGCTGGACCTCCGGTCGGTCCCCCCGAGTCGACGGGATCCGGCCCGGGCGCGCCACCCGGGACGCGAGGCTGGCCCCCGGGGGCCACGACCGGCCCGCGCGGGCCGGTGGCCCGGGCACCGCAGGAGGGACCGTCCGTCGTCCGCCCTGGGGGTCCCGTGTTCCTGTCCCGCACCGAGGCCGCCGCGCTGCCGCGCACACCGACCCCGCCGCCGCCCACCCGCCGACGGACCCGGCTGTGGCCGATGCTCGGCCCCGCCTTCGTGGCCGCCATCGCCTACGTCGACCCCGGGAACGTGGCCACCAACGCCACCGCCGGCGCCTCGTTCGGGTACAGCCTGCTGTGGGTGGTCGTCGCGGCCAACGTGCTGGCCGTGCTCGTGCAGACGCTCACCGCCAAGCTCGGGCTGGCCACCGGCCGGGACCTGGCCACGCTCTGCCGGCAGACGCTGCCCCGGCCGGTCACCCGCGGCCTGTGGGTGCAGGCCGAGGTGGTGGCCATCGCCACCGACCTGGCCGAGATCGTCGGCGGGGCCGTGGCGCTGAACCTGCTGTTCGGGGTGCCGCTGCCGATCGGCGGCGTGCTGACCGCGGTCGTCGCGTTCGCCCTGCTGGGGCTGCAGCGGTTCGGCCACCGACCCTTCGAGCGGGCCGTCACCGGGTGCCTGCTGGTGATCGCGGCCGGCTTCGGCTACACGATGCTGGACGCCGGGGTGGACCCGGCCGGGGTCGTGGCCGGGCTGGCCCCCACGCCGCTGAGCGGGGACGCCGGGGTGCTCGCGGTCGGGATCCTGGGTGCCACGGTCATGCCGCACGTGGTCTACGTGCACTCCGCGCTCACCCCCGGCCGCTACGGCGACGCGGTGACCGCCGCGCGCACCCGGTCCGGGAGGGGGCGGCTGCTGCGGGCCCAGCGGCTCGACGTCCTGCTGGCCATGCTGCTGGCCGGCGTGGTGAACGCCGTCCTGCTGGTGGTCGCCGCGGGGCTGTTCTCCGGGGAGGGCGAGCAGAGCCTGGAGAGCGTGCACGCCGGGCTCGCCGAGCGCAGCGGGCAGGGCGCCTCGATCGCGTTCGCGCTGGCGCTGCTGGCGTCGGGGTTCGCGGCGTCCTCGGTCGGCACGCACGCCGGCCAGGTGGTGATGGCCGGGTTCCTGCAGCGCAGCATCCCGGTCCTGCTGCGCCGCACCATCACCGTGGCGCCGGCGGTCGGCCTGCTGGTCTGGGGCGCGGACCCGACGACGGCGCTGGTGTGGTCGCAGGTGGTGCTGAGCTTCGGCATCCCGTTCGCCCTGGTCCCGCTGGTCTGGCTCACCGCCCGCCGGTCGGTGATGGGCGCCTGGGTGAACCGCCGGGTGACCACGGCCGCCGCGGTGCTGGTCGCCCTCGCGGTCACCGCCCTGAACGCCTGGCTCGTGGTCGACGTCCTGACCTGAGGTCAGCCCAGGGGCCGGGCGTAGACCAGCAGGTCCGTCCCCGGCATCGGCGACCAGTCGCGCTCGGGCAGCCGGGTGAACCCGAGCCGGGCGTACAGCCGGTGCGCGGCGTGCATCCGCGGGTCGGTGGACAGCACCATCGTCGTGGCGCCGGCCGCGGCGGCGCGCTGCAGGCAGGCGGTCACCAGCGCCTCGCCGATCCCCTGACCGCGCACCGCGGGGTCCACCACCAGCATCCGGAACGCGGCCTCCTCCGGCCCGGCGGTCACCTCGCCGAAGTCGCCGTCCAGCACCAGGGCGACGCTGCCGACCAGCCGGCCCTCCAGCCGGGCCACCAGCAGCTGCGCCCGGGCGGCGCGGCCGGCGACGTCGGCCAGCTGCTGCTGGTACCCGGGCCCCGCCCAGCCCTGGGAGACGTAGGTCTGCACCGTGAGGTCGGCGATCGCCGGGAAGTCGGCGGGGTCGGCGGGCTCGACGAGGACGGTCACCGGCGGACGGTAGCCCGGGCTCCCCACCCGTCACACCCGCCCCAGTTCGGGCCCGTCGCCGGTGTGGCGGCTCTGGGCCCGGCACTGCTCTCCCTAGGTTCAGCAGCACGCCCCGCAGGACCGGCCGCCGACGCCCGGAACCGCACCACCCGCGCCCCGCCTCCCCCGGAGTACACCGTGATCCGTCTCAAGAAGAACCCCGCCGACGTCGCCGTCACCTTCGCCCTCGACGAGCAGGCCGCCCCCGGCCCGGTCTCCGTCGTCGGTGACTTCAACGGCTGGACCCCCGGCACCCACACCCTCAAGAAGCGCAGCAACGGCACCCGCAGCGTCGTGGTGAAGCTGCCCGTCGGCGAGGCCGTCCGCTTCCGCTACCTCGCCGACGGCGGCGTGTGGCTGGACGACCCGACCGCCCACGCGCACGACGAGCAGGGCTCGCTGCTCCACCTCTGAACCCCGCAGGACCCGGAGCCCCCGTCGCAGCACCGGCGGGGGCTCCGCTGCGTCCGGGGCCTGTCGCCCGGGCCCGCACACGGTTAGCGTCCCTCAGGACCGGTCCACAGCGGACCCCCAGGGAGGGACCCCGATGCACCTGCCCCGCGCCGCAGCACCCGGTACCGCACTCGTCCTCGCCGCCGCCCTCGTCCTCGGCGGCGGCGCCGCCCAGGCCGCGCCCGGCAGCCCCGGCCCCCGCTACGCCGACGGCAGCACCACCTCGACGGACCCGTACTTCCCGAACGCCGGCAACGGCGGCTACGACGTCGCCGACTACGGACTGCAGCTGGCCTACGACCCGGCGACCGGTCGGCTGGACGGCACCGCGACGATCACCCTCACCGCCACCCAGGACCTGCGTAGCCTGAGCCTGGACCTGCGCGGGCTGACCGCCACCGCGGTGTCCGTGGACGGCAAGCCCTCCCGGTTCGCCCAGACTCCCCCGCCCGCCGACGGCCGCGGCGGCGAGCTCGTCGTCCAGGTGGCGCCCAAGCTGCGCGCCGGCACCCAGCACACGGTCACCGTCGTCTACGGCGGCGTGCCCGGCCAGCCGACCGACATCGAGGACGCCAACTACGGCTGGACGTCGACCCCGGACGGCGCCCTGGTCGCCAACGAGCCCGAGGGCGCCTCGACCTGGTACCCGGTGAACGACTCCATCCTCGACAAGGCCACCTACACCTTCGCCATCACCGTGCCCGAGGACCTGACCGCGGTCGCCAACGGCGAGCCGGTCGGTGCCCCGGTCACCGTCGACGGCCGGACGACGTACACCTGGCGGGCCTCGGACCCGATGGCCAGCTACCTGTCCACCGCGTCGATCGGCGACTTCGTCGCGACGGAGTCGGTGGGCCCGGACGGGCTGCCGATCCTCGACTACGTCGACGCCGACGTCACCGGCAGGGCGCTCGAGGTGACCCAGGAGGCGCTGGCCCTGCAGCCGGACATGATCGCGTTCTTCGAGGGCATCTACGGGCCCTACCCGTTCACCTCGTTCGGCTCCATCGTCGACGACGACTCGGTCGGGTACGCGCTGGAGACCCAGACCCGGCCGGTCTACTCCGGGTACGCCGACGAGGACACCGTCGCCCACGAGCTGGCGCACCAGTGGGTCGGGGACAGCGTGACGCCGACGACCTGGCGCGACATCTGGCTCAACGAGGGCTTCGCGACCTACTCGCAGTGGCTGTGGTCGGAGTCGCGCGGCGGCCCGTCCGTGGAGGACCTCTACGCCGACATCTACTCGATCCCGGCCGACGACGAGTTCTGGGACACCCCGCCCGGTGACCCGAGCCCGGAGACGCTGTTCGACGCGGCCACCTACGACCGCGGTGCCGCGGCGCTGCAGGCGCTGCGCACGCAGATCGGGGACGGCGCGTTCTTCCAGCTGCTCCGCGACTGGACGACGACGAACGCCGGCGGCTCGGTGTCGACCGACGACCTCCAGGACCTCGCCGAGGAGATCAGCGGTGAGGACCTCGGCCAGTTCTTCATCGACTGGATCGACACCCCGGCCAGGCCCGAGGGCTACTGACCCGATCTCAGCTCGGACGCGCAGGAGCCCCCGTCGACCGTGGTCGGCGGGGGCTCCTGGTGCGTGGATCAGGCGGCGCGCTGCGCCCGGTCGTAGGCGCGGCGGACCTTGGGACCACCGGTGGTCAGCTTGTAGAGCTGGGCCACCTGCTGGGGCGCGTTCGCCGGCGTGGTCGCGGCCATCCAGCCGTTGGGCAGGGAGAGCCGGAAGACCTTGTGCCAGGCGCTGCCGACCTGCCGGGGCAGCGACGCGGTGTGGTACCGCAGGCCGTACTCGTCGAAGATCGCGCGGACCTTCGGGGCGATCTCGGCGTACCGGTTGCTCGGCAGGTCCGGGAACAGGTGGTGCTCGACCTGGTGGGACAGGTTGCCGGTCATGATGTGCATGGCCTTGGACCCGGAGATGTTGGCCGAGCCGAGCATCTGGCGCAGGTACCACTCACCGCGGGTCTCGCCCTCGATGGAGGTCTTCTCGTAGGTCTCGACGCCCTCGGGGAAGTGCCCGCACATGATCACCGAGTGCGACCACAGGTTGCGGACGACGTTGGCCACGAAGTTGGCGGCCAGGGTCGGCACGAAGCTGGGGCCCGACAGCGCCGGGTGCACCAGGTAGTCCTTGGTGGCCTGCTTGCGGATCTTGCCCAGCACCTGCTTGGCGGCTGCCTTGAACTTGGGGTCCTTGCGCCGCTCCGGGGTGGCCAGGTTCTTGCCCAGCTCCAGGTCGTAGGCGGCGATGCCGTACTCGAAGAAGCACGCGTTGACGAAGTTCCACAGCGGCTGCGCCAGGTACAGCGGGATCCACTTCTGGTCCTCGTCGACCCGCATGATCCCGTAGCCGAGGTCGTTGTCCTTGCCGATCACGTTGGTGTACGTGTGGTGCAGCTCGTTGTGCGAGTGCTTCCACTGCGCCGACGGGCTGGCCATGTCCCACTCCCACGTCGTGGAGTGGATCTTGGGGTCGCGCATCCAGTCCCACTGGCCGTGCAGGATGTTGTGCCCGATCTCCATGTTCTCGAGGATCTTGGCGACCGAGAGGCCCGCCGTCCCGAGGATCCAGGCCGGGGGGAACTTCGACAGCAGCAGCACCGCGCGGCTGGCCAGCTCGAGCTTCCGCTGGACGTCGATCACCTTGCGGATGTAGGCGGCGTCGTCGGCACCGCGGCTGTCGGCGATCTCCTTGCGGATGGCGTCCAGCCGGCGGCCGATCTCCTCGACGTCCTCGGCGGACAGGTGCGCCACGGGGTTGTCGGACTTCTTCTGCAGTGCGGTCACGGTGGTTCTCCTCAGCCTGGGGGAACGGGTGTCGTGGATCGGGTGGATCAGTGGTCGATGTCGCAGTCGCCGGCCGCGGCGCTGACGCAGGTCTGCACCAGCACGCCGTCGCCGGGGGCGGCCACGGTGAGCTCGCCGTTGCGCAGGTCGCGGACGGCGCCCTCGCGCAGCGGGAGCACGCAGCCGTAGCAGATGCCCATCCGGCAGCCGCTGGGCATGATCAGCCCCGCCTCCTCGGCGGCGTCCAGGATCGGGGTGGCGCCGTCCGACGGCACCGTCGTCCCGGTCTGGTTGTAGGTGACCGAGCCGCCCTCGCCGGTGACCAGCACCCGCGGGCGGAACTGCTCGATCAGCAGCCGGTCGGCGATGTCCTCGGCGGCCCAGTGCTCCTCGAGGGCCTCGAGCAGACCGGCCGGGCCGCAGGCCCAGGTGGTGCGCTCGGCCAGGTCGGGCACCAGCTCGGCCAGCTCGGCGGGCTTGAGGAAGCCGTCGGTCTCGGTGTGCCGCTCGACCAGCCGGAGCCCGCCGGTGGCGGCCATCGCGCGCAGCTCGGCACCGAACACGACGTCGTCCGCGGTCGGCGCGGAGTGCACCAGGACGGCGTCGGGCAGCTCGTCGAGGTGGTTGCGCAGCATGCCCATCACCGGGGTGATGCCGGAACCGGCGGTGACGAACAGCGCCTTGGCCGGCCGCTGCTCCGGGAGGGTGAACTCACCGGTCGCCTGGTCGAGCTGGATGACGGTGCCCGGGCGCAGCTCGCGGACGACGTGGTTGCTGACCTTCCCGCCGGGGATGGCCTTCACGCAGATGCTGATCGTGCCGTCGGTGGCCGCCCGGTCGGAGGTGACCGAGTAGGCGCGCCACTGCCGGACGCCCTCGACGTCCACACCGATGCGGACGTACTGGCCGGGGACGTGCTCGCGCCAGCCGCGGCCGGGCCGGATGACGACGGTGGCGGCGTCGGCGGTCTCGGGACGGACGTCGACGACCTTGCCGCGCAGGTCGGCGCCGCTGCGCAGCGGGGCGAAGATGTCCAGGTAGTCGCGGGGCAGCAACGGCGTGGTGGCCGCCTCGACGAAGCGCGCCACGCGCTCGCGGAGGTTGGGTCCGGTCGTCGGCATGGTCTGATCATGTCCCACCTGAGGGATGAATACCTGTGCCCTGCATGTGAATCCGGGTGTAGTTTTCACCCCCTGCGAACAACGGTTCGGGGAACCATCTGGTCAGCGAGGAGTTGCGGTGTCCGAGCCCAGCACGTTGTCCGTCGAGGTGGCCCGGACCATCCGGCGGGAGCTGCCCGGGGTCGCCGAGGCGACCGTGGCCACCATCGTCGCCGAGGTGCCGGCCTACGCCGGTGCCTACGCCGACGGCATGAGCGCGACCATCGAGAACGCCGTCCAGCTGGCCCTGGGCGGGTTCCTCGAGCTGGCCACCACCCGCGGCGCCGACGCCGCGGACACCCCGATCCAGCCGGCCCTGGACGCCAGCTACAAGCTCGGCCGGGGCGAGGCCCGCGGCGGGCGGTCGATGGACGCGCTGCTGGGTGCCTTCCGGGTCGGTGCCCGGGTGGCCTTCCGCGGGCTGGCCGACCAGGCGGTGGCCGCCGGGCTCACCGCCGCGCAGCTGGCCCGGTTCGCCGAGCTGGTGTTCGCCTACATCGACGCGCTATCGGCCGCCGCGGTGGCCGGGCACACCGACGAGCGGCAGGCCACCGGGCGGGTCCGGGCCCGGCTGCTGGAGAAGCTCGGCCAGCGGCTGCTCGCCGGGGCGCCGCAGGACGAGCTGGTCGCGGACGCCGAGCGAGCCGACTGGCCGCTGCCGCGGACGCTGACCGCCGTGCTGCTGCCGGCGGCCCGGGTGCGCGGCGCGCTGGCGCTGCTGGACGGCGGCACCCTGCAGCCCGGCGACGACGAGGTGTCGGTGCTGCTGGTGCCCGACGCGGAGGGGCCGGCCCGCGCCGCGCTGCTGCGGGCGCTGGAGGGCAAGGAGGCCGTCGTCGGTCCGCCCCGGCCCTGGTGGGACGCCGCGGCCTCCCACCGCCGGGCGCTGCGGGTGGTGGAGCTGGGCGCGGTCCCGGACGGGTCGGCGCCGGTGGACACCCAGCAGCGGTTGTGCGAGCTGGTGCTGCGGGCCGACGAGGACGCCCTGGCCGACCTGCGGGCGGCGGTGCTGGCGCCGCTGGACGAGCTGTCGGAGGGGGCGCGGGAGAAGCTGACCGAGACGCTGCGGGCCTGGTTGCTGCACCACGGCCGCCGCGAGCAGGTGGCCGCCGCGCTCTTCGTGCACCCGCAGACCGTCCGCTACCGCATGGGCCAGCTGCGCGAGCTGTACGGCGACCGGCTGGAGGACCCGCGCACCGTCCTGGAGCTGACCCTGGCGCTGGCCTGAGCCCTGGCCTGAGCTCGGGCCTGACCTCAGGTGAGCGGCAGGCCGGTGACCACGCGGGCGGCGACCCGGCCGGCGCGGCGCCCGTCCGCGGCGTCCCCCTCCAGCGCGGGGTGGTCGGCGGGCAGCTGGGCGTGGTGCACGGCCAGCGTGCCGTCGGCGGACACCCCGACGCCGACCGACAGCCGCGAGTCCCGGGCCGCCGCGTGCGCCAGCTCCACCGCCTCCCCCTCGCCGGTCTGCCGGCGCAGCGGGACACCTTCCTCCTCCGCGCCCGCGGACACCTCGCGCAGCACCCCCGCCGGAGCGCCCGGGGCGTGGTTCAGCACGATCGCCGGCGGCTCGACCCGCTCCTCCCGCCGCGGGCTCACCCGATGCCCTGGGCGAACGCGGCCACCAGGCCCGAGGCCACCGCGTTGCGCGGGCCCTGGTCGCCCAGCACGTTGCCGGTGCCGCAGACCACGCCGTGCGCGGCCAGCGCGTCGGCGATCAGGTCGGGGATCTCGAAGTCCAGCGCCGAGCCGCCCAGCAGCACCACGAAGTCCAGCCGGCGCAGGTCGCCGTCGGGGGCGACCTGGCGCAGCGCCCGCAGCGTGTTCACCACGAACACCCGGCGCTTGGCCTCCCGGCGGACCCGGCGGACGGCGTCCAGGCCGTGCCGGGTGCCGATCGGCACCGGGCCCTCCGGGCTCAGCACGACGACCCGGGCGAAGACGTGGGCGGGCAGCGGCTGGTCGAAGAACTGCACGGTGCCGTCCTCGTGCCGGACGTGGAAGAAGCTCTCCACCTTGGCCAGCGGCGACCGCTTGACCAGCTCGGCGACCTCGCGGTCGTCCAGCGCGAGCTCGGCGTCGACCAGCTTGGTGACCAGCTCCCCCGCCCCGGCGACGTGGACGGCGGTGCAGACGCCCTCGGCGGTCAGCGAGGCGGCATCGGTGGACCCGCCGCCCAGGTCGACCACGACCACCGGCGCCCGGGTGCCCGGCGTGGTCAGCGCGCCGAGCACCGCCATCTCGCCCTCGACCCCGCCGATGGTGGCCTCGGCACCCAGCTCGGCGGAGACCCGGGCGGCGACGGCGGCCATCCGGCTGCGGCTGGTGCGCACCATCGCGGCCAGCCCGACCGCGTTCTCCAGCGTGATCTCCCCGGCCAGCCCACCGCGCACCTCGGCCGGCACGAAGGTGTCCACCGCCAGCACGTCCCGGATCGCGATGTCCCCCGGCGCTCCCCCGGACCCGTCGTCCATGGTGTCGGCCATCGTGTCGCGCACCGCGGCGAGCATGCCGCCGACGTGGGTGCCGGGCTCGCCGTGCGCGTCGCGCAGCGGCTGCACCCGGGCCAGCGCGTCCATGATCGCCTCGGCGCCGGCGTCCACGTCGACCTTCACGGTGCGGACCTCGCCGCGCAGCTCCAGCACGCCGACCGGGATCCGCCGGTCGGTGACGTCCCCCGACGGCGTCCGGACGACGACGGCCGACCGGTTGCCGGTGAGCGCGCGGGCCACCGGGGACACCTGCCGGGTCTGGTCGGGGTCCAGGTCGAACACCGTCGCGATGCCGTAGGTGTTCGACAGCGTGCGGATGGTCCGGCCCGGGGCCGCCACCTCGACCGCGGCCCGCATGCCCAGGGGCACCTTCTCCACCGCGGAGACCTCGTCGACGACCGGGATCGGCTGCCGGAGGCGGTTGGTGACCAGCACGGCGTCGTCCCCGGCGAGGACGGCGGCCACCACCGGCACCCCGCGGGCGACGGCGGTGTTCAGCGCGGCGGCCACGTCGTCGAAGTCCCAGCCGTGCGGCACCACGACCACCGCGGGCTCGTCGCCCGGGTGGCCGGCGAGGTCGAGCACCGAGACGGTGGTGCCCACGCCCAGGCCCTCGCCGCCGGGGGTGGCCGGGTTGTGCCCGATCATCGTGGACTCGGTGATCACGGTCTCGGTGATGGTCTCCATCGCCAGCCCGCTGATCACCGGGGTCGCCTCGTTGAGCAGCACCCGGTCCAGCTCCCCGGGGCGCCGGCCGGCGTCGGTGAGCACCCGGCGGACGGCGGTCAGCGCGCCCTCGGTGGAGGCCGGGGTGCCCTTGACCCCGGTGGTCCGGGTCAGCGCGGTGCCCAGGTGGGTCACCTCGCCGCCCGGGCCGACCAGGGCCAGGCACGCCTCGGTGGTGCTGTTGCCGATGTCGACGCCGACGACGAGCCGGCCGCTCACCCCGCGGCGCGCTCGATGGTCACCTCGAGCTCGACCGGGCCGGCGTCCGCCCGGATGCACTCGAACTCCTTGAGGTGCAGCAGCGCGGCCTTGGCCTGCCAGCGCGGCCGGGCCATCTGGTCGTTGCGGGTGGGCACCGGCTGCGGCGACTGGCCCTTGGCGTACTGCGCGGCGTTGGACCCGATGGCCCGGAAGACCGGGGCGTCCAGCAGCGGGGACTGCGGGAAGAGCTCCAGGTTGGACAGCCGGGGCAGGTCCTTCTGGTGGATCATCGTCGTCCCGCGGGACAGCATGCCCACCGAGACGCCGGACCCGGACAGCCGGGCGGCGATGTGCGAGACCGCGGCCAGGTCGGCGGTGTTCCAGACCCGCACGACCCGCACGCCGACGCCCTGCTCCTCGATGCCGGCCATCAGCTGGCGGAGCACCTCGGCGTGCGGCACCCCGACGATGGTCTGGGTGAACGGGTCGCCGAACGCCGGGGAGACCGCGATCACCACCTCGTCGGGGCGGGTGCCCCGGGTGGCCGGGCCGGTCTCGCGCAGGGTGAGCGTGCGCTCGACCGGTGCGTCCAGGGTCGTCATCTCAGTCCACCTCGGTCTCGGGGTTGGTGGCGGAGGTGACGTGCCGGAGCTTCTTGAGCTCCTCCCACCGCTCGCCCTGCAGCCGGTAGCCGGTGCCCGGGCCGGCGTAGTCGTTCGCGTCGTTGATCGCCGACAGCGGGGTGAAGTCGGCGGTGAGGATCGCCGCGGTCTGCAGCAGGTCCCCCGAGACCCGCTGCCGGAGCACGGTGAGCAGGTTCTCCGCCACGTCGTGGAAGCCGGTGGCCTCCAGCCCGCGGACCAGGTCCAGCCCGGTGACCCCGCGGTCCATCACCTGCTGGGCGCCGGTGAGGTCGGCCAGCACGTCGCGGAACGGGTAGTCGTTGGAGCTGTTGGCGTAGGTGGCCGCCTCGACCTCCTCGTCGGTGATCCGGGGCAGCTCGAGGTAGTCGAACAGCGCCTGCAGCACCCGGGCCGCCTTCGCCCGGACCGCGACGATCTCGGCCTCCCGGACGTGCCGCAGGCCGCCGTCCACCTGCAGGTCGCGCTGGATGGTGTTCCAGTCGTCGTAGTCGTCGGTGTCGAAGTTCGACCCGGCGAACATGTTGTCCGAGTTCGGCACCGCCGAGTACCCGGAGCAGACGAAGTCGGTGCCGGGCAGCAGCTGCGGCAGCATCCGCGCGGTCCGGCGCATCGCCGAGTGCGAGAACGACTGGTCGTTCCCCGACGCGCACTCCAGGTCCATCATCGAGGCGACCAGGTTCTCCGCGGCCACGGCCCGGATGCCGCCGGGCACCGCACCCGGGACGCCGATGCAGCTGATCGAGCCGTTCTGCAGGCCCTGCACCCCGGCGCCCTTGGCCATGAGGATGCAGCGGATCTCCAGGTAGAGCATCGAGCGGCCCTCGGCGTTGCCCATCTGCACCTCCGACCCGGTGCCCGAGGTGAAGCGCATCTTGATGCCGCGGGAGGCGTAGGCCGAGGCCAGGAACGTCTTGGACCACGGGGTGTCGTCGCCGTCCACGAAGACGGACTCGGTGCCGTAGATGGAGATCGTCTCGGCGTAGGCAGTGATGCCGCGCATGCCGAGCTCCAGCTCGGTGGCCTCCTCCAGCGCGCACTGGGTGAGCACTCCCCCGCGGCCGACCTGGCCGCCGACCTGCAGCGCGATGGCCACCAGCGGGGCGTACCGGACGACGCCGAGGGTGGTCTCCAGCTCGGCGAACCCGCGCAGCGCGCCCTCGGCGGCGTCCACCGCGACCTGCAGCGGGTTGTCCCGGGCGCTGGTGGAGTGCGCCTGGTTGGCCGGGGTGCGGCGGGCCCGCATCTTCTGCATCCCCTGCATGATCTCCACGACGTTCATCAGCTTGACGACGTCGAGCACCTTGGCCGGGGTGAGCCCGCGGGTCACCGCGATGACCTCGGAGCGGGAGACGCCGGGGTCGATGAGCATCCGGGCGATCTGCACCGAGGGCAGCGCCATGGACGCCTCCGTCGTCGCCACGTCGATCGCGTGGTCGGCGATGAAGCTGTCCATGAAGTCGAAGTCGGCGCGCTCCCGGCCGTCGAGCTCCACGATCCGGCCGTCCTCGACCCGGACGGAGGGCTGCGGGTCGAAGTCGCTCTCCATCGCGACCAGGCCCTTCTCGGGCCACTCCTCGACGAACCCGTCCAGGTTGACCGGGCGGGCCTCGAGCACCTCGGTGCGCAGCGAGTGCCGGGGCTCCTCGGCGCGCAGCGGCTGGACGGCGGTCATGCGGGGCTCCCGGTGGTCTCGTCGGCGGCTGTCTCGTCGGCGGCTGTCTCGTCGGCCGCGACGGCAGGGGTGACGGCGTCCGGGCTGGTGGCGGCGGTCGCCGCGTCCTCGGGCTCGTCGTCGGCCAGCAGCCGGCGGCGGCCGTAGACCTCCGCGGCCTCGCGGACCAGCGCCGCGGACACCGGGGCGCCGTAGGTCTGCTCGAGCTTGTCGGCCATCGCGGTGAGCTTGGCCGCGGTGGAGGCCCGCGGGCGCAGCGCGTTGTACATCGACAGCACCTCGGCGTCGGGGATCGCGGTCATCTCCGCGGCCCGGCGGAAGTTCGCGGCCAGCTGCGGCCGGCCGCTGGCGTCGGCGAGCTGGGCCTGCAACTCGAGGGTCTCCGGGGCGATCCGCAGGTCCTCGGCGGTCAGCTCGCCGGAGACGACGGCGTCCATGGTCAGGGCGGTCACGGGCTTGCCGGTGGGGGTGCGCAGCAGCTCGGGCCGGTTGACCGACAGCGGGTAGTCCGCGACGGTCAGGGTGGGTGCGGTGGGACTGCTCATGCGGGGGTGCTCCTGGGGTCGACGACGTCCTGGGCGCGGGTCTTCGGGGGCACTGTGACAGCCGACACGTTGCGCGTTCGTTGCGCGGGCGCGGGGTCTGGTCTGCGGGGCGCGGAGGGGTTCTGATGGGCGCCATGAGCGCATCCCTGAGCCACGCCGACGCCCGCGCCGTCCTCGACGCCGGACTCGCCCACGCCGCCGAGATCGGCCAGCCGATGAACGTCGCGGTCGTCGACGACGGCGGCCACCTGGTCGCCTTCGCCCGGATGGACGGGGCCATCAAGGCCAGCATCGACATCTCCACCCGCAAGGCCGTGACCTCGGTGCTGATGGCCGCCCCGACCGCGGCGCTGACCCCGCTCGTGCAGCCCGGCGCCGAGCTGTACGGCCTGGAGCAGACCGCCGGCGGCATGGTGGCCTTCGGCGGCGGCATCCCGCTGGTCCGCGACGGAGTGCTGGTCGGCGCCGTCGGGGTCAGCGCCGGGTCGGTGGAGCAGGACGTCTCGGTGGCCGAGGCCGCCGTCGCGGCGCTGCCGGGCTGAGTACCTCGGGCTGAGCACCCCGGGCACCCCCGGCGCTTGCCCGGGCACCCCGCGCCCCCGATGATCTGGGGGGCGTCGAGGTGACCGGCGCCACGTCGAGGGCAGGGGGCGACCGTGGCCGGACGACGGGTGGGGCGACCCGCGAGGGACCCCGGCACCGACCCGGCGGCGCACGCCCGGGTGCTGACCGGCGTGTTCGACGCCGTCCTGTCCGGCGACGAGCACGGCCCCGCGCCCCGGCCGGTGGTGTCGGCGTCCTGGCAGCGCAGCCTGGCCGCGCACGTCGACCCCGAGCACCGCACGCCCCCGGTGGTCTACGCCGAGGACGAGCTGGCCGCGGTGCGGGACGCGCACCCGCTGGCCGAGGTGCTGCCGCTGCTGCGCGGCACCCTGGCCAGCATCGCCGACGAGGCGATGCACGTGATGCTGGTGACCGACGCCGCGGGCAACGTGCTGTGGCGGGACGGCGCGGCCAAGCTGCTGGTCCGGGCCGACGGCGTGGGCCTGTTCCCGGGCACCAACTGGAGCGAGGCCGCGATCGGCACCAACGCCATGGGGACGACGCTGGCGGTGGACGCACCGGTGCAGATCCACTCCGCCGAGCACCTGGTGCGCACCTACCACTCGTGGACCTGCGTGGCCGCGCCCGTGCACGACCCGGACACCGGCGCGATCCTCGGCGCGGTCGACGTCAGCGGCCCGCTGCACACCGTGCACCCGGCGCTGGTGCAGCTGGTGGCGGCCACGGCGCAGCTCGCCGAGCACCACCTGCGGGTCAAGCTGGCGATCGCCGACGAGCGGCTGCGGATGGAGAACATGGGCCACCTGACCCGGCTGGGCCCGGCCGCCGGCGCGCTGGTCACCCGGTCGGGCCGGTTGCTGGCCGGGCAGCCCTACGGCTGGTGGCCCGAGCGGGTCGCGCTCCCCCCGGCGCAGGACCGGCTGGTGCTGGACAACGGCGCCGAGGTGGTCGTCGAGCCGCTGGCCGACGGCTGGCTGCTGCGCTCCCCCGCCCGCCCGGTCCGGTTGGCGCCGGCCCCGCCCACGCTGACCCTGCGGTTCCTGGGCGACGGGCTGCCCCGGGCGCGGCTGGACGACCGGCCGCTGCCGCTGACCCTGCGCCCGGCCGAGGTGCTCACTGCGCTGGCCGTGCACCCCGACGGGCTGACCGGTGAACAGCTGGCGCTGCTGCTGTACGGCGACCGCGGCAACCAGACCACCGTCCGCGGCGAGGTGCACCGGCTGCGGCAGCTGATCGGCGCCGACCTGCTGATGACCCGGCCCTACCGGCTGGCGGCCACCGTGGACAGCGACGTCCTCGCCGTCCGGCGGGCGCTGACCGACGGCCGGGTCGCCGACGCGCTGGCGGCGTCCCCCGGCCTGCTGCTGCCCCGGTCGGAGGCACCCCTGGTGCGCGGGCTGCGCGAGGAGCTGGCCGGCGGGCTGCGCCGGGCCGTGCTGGACACCGGGGACGTCGACCTGCTGCACCGGCTCGCCGGCAGCGGCGTGGGCGCCGACGACCTGGCCGTGCACGACCGGCTGCTGGAGCTGCTGCCGGCCGGGGATGCCCGCCGCGGTGCGGTGCTGGCCCACCGGGACCGGCTGCTGGCGGGCTGACCCGGGCTGCGACCATCCGCGGGTGGTGCGAGCGGGCCGGGGGGACCTCCCCCGGGAGGTGTGGGTGCTGGCCGTCGTGGCCTTCGTGGTCGCGCTCGGGTTCGGCATCGTGGCGCCGGCGATCCCGCTGTTCGCCCGGTCCTTCGGGGTGGGGACGACGGCCGTCGGGCTGGCGGTCAGCGCGTTCTCGGCGGCCCGGTTCGCCTCCGCGTTCGGCGGCGGGGCGCTGGTGGAGCGGCTCGGCGAGCGGCTGGTGCTCAGCGCCGGGCTGGTGGTCGTCGCGGCCGCCACCGGTGCGGCCGGCCTGGCGACCAGCTTCCCGGTCTTCCTGACCCTGCGGGCCCTGGGCGGGGTGGGCAGCGCGATGTTCACCGTGGCCGCCCTGTCGCTGCTGCTGCGGGTGGCGCCCCCGACCCACCGCGGCCGGGCGGCGGCCACCTACCAGGGCGGGTTCATCCTCGGCGGCATCGCCGGCCCGGCCTTCGGCGGCGTGCTGGCCGAGCTGTCCCCGCGGTTGCCGTTCTTCCTCTACGCCGGGTTCCTGCTGGCCGCCGGCGCGGTCGGTCTCGCCCAGCTGCGGGTGCCCCCGGGCCCGGTGGACGCGGACCTGGTCGCCGCGCCCGAGGTGCCCACCGCGCGACCGCTGCCTGTGCGCGCGGCGCTGGCGCACCCGGCCTACGTGGCGGCGCTGGCCGCCAACTTCGGCGTCGGCTGGATGCTCTTCGGTGTCCGCAACTCCCTGGTCCCGCTGTACGTGACGGAGGAGCTGGGCCGGACGGTCGCCTGGGCCGGCGCCGGCCTGCTGGTCGGGTCGCTGGCCCAGGCGCTGGGGCTGCTGCGGTCGGGCCGGCTGGTCGACGGGTGGGGACGCCGTCCGTCGCTGCTGCTGGGCGCCGGGCTGGCCACCGCGTCGGTCGGCGTGCTGGCCGGCCCGGCGTCCACCCCGGCGTTCCTGGTGTCGATGGCGGTGTTCGGCCTGTCGGCGTCCCTGCTGGCCAGCACCCCGGCCGCCCTGGTCGCCGATGTCAGCCCGGTCCGCGGCGGGCGAGTGGTGGCGGTGTTCCAGATGGCCGCCGACCTCGGCGGGATCATCGGCCCGCTGGCCGCCGGTGCGCTCACCGACGCGGCGTCCTTCCAGGTGGCGTTCGCCGTCACCACCGGGGTGCTGGCGCTCGGCCTGGTCGCCGGCCTGCGGATCCCGCGGGCTCAGGGGTAGAGCAGCCGGTTCACCCGCACGATGAAGTCCGGCCCGCGGTCCGCGGACGGGTCGCCCATCAGCTCCCCGAGCACCGCCATCGCCAGGTCGCGGCGCTTCGGCGAGCGGGCCGGGTCGGCCGCGGCGAGGGCTGCGGGCAGCTCGGCGAGGGTGAGGTCGGTGCAGTAGGCCGGGGCGCCGGGCTGCTGGCGCCAGGAGTCGGCGAGCGGACCGGCGTCGTGGGCGTCGAAACCGGTCTGCTCGACCAGCAGCCGGCCCAGCGCGCGGTCGGCGTCGTCGTCGGCGGACACCGGGAGCGCGATCCTGTCCGGGGCGCCGGCGGGCCGGGCCAGGCCGGCGAAGGACCCGGCGACGATCGAGTTCCAGGCCTTGACCACCGGGCGGCCCAGCTGCTCGCTGACCCACAGGCTCTCGACCTGGCCGTCGTCCAGGGCGGAGATCTGGCCGTCCCGCATCGGGTAGTAGTTCGAGGTGTCGAGCAGGACGGCGTCGGGGGCCAGCCGGTCGACGACGGGCCGGATCCCGGGGATCGCGGACAGCGGGATGGAGACGACCAGCGCCTCGACGTCGGTGGCGACGTCGTCGGCGTGCACCGGGCGGCCACCGGCGTCGGTGACCTCGGCCGGGATGGTCTCCGGGCCGCGGGAGTTGGCGACGCGGACATCGTGCCCGGCGGCGGTCAGGCGGGCGGTGAGCGTGGCGCCGATGTTGCCGACGCCCAGGATGCCGATCTGCATGGTGGTCCTCCGTGGGTGGTGGTGGGTGGTCAGGCGGTGAGTCGGGGGTCGAGCCCGTACTGGTCGGGGACGCCGAGGTTCTCCCGCAGCGTGGGGCCCTCGTAGTCGAGGTGGAACAGCCCGCGCCGCTGCAGGATCGGGACGACCTGGTCGACGAACGCGTCGATGCCGTCGGCGTACACGTCGATCGCCAGGGAGAACCCGTCGCAGGCACCGGCCTCGAACCAGGCCTGCATGTGGTCGGCGACGTCCTCGGCGGTGCCGGGCACGACCGGGTGGTAGTCGATGACGCCGTGCGCGAGCACGTCGCGCAGCGTCCAGCCCTCGCGGGCGACCTGCAGCGCATGCGGGGCGCGCGGGTCACCGGGCGAGGGCCGCGCGGCGGCGAGCTGGTCGGCGGTGAGCGGCTCGTCGAGCTGGGCCGGCTCCAGGCGCAGGCCCAGCATCGAGCCCAGGTAGCCCACCCGCTGGTCGAGGTCGACGACCTCGTCCAGCCGGCGGCGGCGGTCCAGGGCCTCGCGCCGGGAGCCGGCGATGCTGGGCATGAAGCCGGCGAACAGCTTGACCTCGTCGGGGTCCCGGCCGACGGCGACGGCCGCGGCCCGCAGCGCGTCCCGGTGCGCCCTGCCCTCGGCGATGCTGAACGGGTTGGCGTAGACCCCGTCGGCGTACCGGGCGGCGACCTCCAGCCCGTTGCCGCCCCCACCGGCCTGGAAGACGACCGGCTGGCCCTGCTCCGACGGCGGGATGGGCAGCGGGCCGCGGGCGGCCACGTGCTCCCCCTGCAGGCCGACCGGCCGAATCTTGTCCGTGTCGGCGAACTGGCGGCGCTCGGCGTCCAGCACCCAGGCGTCGCGCTCCCAGCTGCCCCACAGCGCCTGGACCACCTGCACGACCTCGTGCACCCGCTGGTACTTCTGCGCCCGCGGCGGCAGCGCGATGCCGTAGTTGGCGGCCGCGGCCGGCAGCGAGGTGGGGACGGCGTTCCAACCGGCCCGGCCGTGGCTGGCCACGTCGAGGGCCTTGAACTGCCGGGCGATCGTGTACGGCTCGTTCAGCGTCGTGGACGCGGTGGCCACCAGCCCGATCCGCTGCGTGGCCCGGGCCATCGTGGTCAGCACCACCAGCGGGTCGATCGAGTGGTTCGGCACCGCCCGGGAGATGTCGTTCTCCAGCGCGGGGGTGTCGGCGAGGAAGACCAGCTGGATCTTCCCCCGCTCGGCGGCCTGGGCGTACCGGGCGAACACGTCCATGTCGGTGTAGC
Organism: Klenkia terrae; assembly: GCF_900491935.1. Classification (GTDB taxonomy): domain Bacteria; phylum Actinomycetota; class Actinomycetes; order Mycobacteriales; family Geodermatophilaceae; genus Klenkia; species Klenkia terrae. The sequence goes on along the minus strand of NZ_UEXK01000004.1, from coordinate 4,257,205 downwards.
TGCGCGGGTCGACCCCGGGCATCCGCCAGGAGCCCGGCTGGGGGCCGTAGCCGTTGGCGATCTGGATGGCCAGGAGCAGCTGGTCGGGCACGGGACGTCCTGTCGGGGAGGCGGTAACCTGATTCGGAGATGGTCTCCGTTCGGGTGCCACCGACCATACGGAGACGTTCTCCGAATTGTCCACCGGGGAGGCCGGACGTGACCGGGACGACAGCCGGACGACGGCCGCGCACCGATGCCGCCCGCAACCGGACGCACATCCTGGACGTCGCCGAGCGGTACTTCACAGAGCACGGCGTGACCGGGTCGCTGGACGCGTTGGCCAAGCAGGCCGGCGTCGGCCCGGGCACCCTCTACCGGCACTTCCCCACCCGGGACGCACTGCTGGCGGCCCTGCTGGCGGCCCGGGACGAGGAGCTGATCACCCGCCGCGACGCCATCCGGACCGGCGGGACCGACCCGGCCGTCGCCCTGGACGGCTGGCTCGCGGCGCTCGGCACCTGGGCCACCGCGTTCGACGGGCTGCCCGACCCGCTGCGCGCCGCCGTCACCGAGCAGAGCTCGCCGCTGGCCCTGACCTGCCAGGGCTACGTGACGACGACCGAGGAGTTCCTGACCGCGGCCCAGGACGCCGGCCGGGCCCGGTCCGACGTCCGTGGGCGCGACCTGTTCCTGGCGGTGCTGGCGATCAGCTGGGTGCGCGGGGCGGCGATGGCCGACGCGTCGTCCCCCGCCGGGCTGGGTTCGCTGCTGCGCACCGGCTGGTCCACGACTGCCTGAGCTCTACCCCAGCCCGGGCAGCTCGGGCTTGCGGGCCACCAGCAGCACGTGGGTGTCGGGCCACTCCAGCGGCTCCCCGGTCGCGGCGTCCAGCAGATGGGCGATCGGGGCGAACACGTGCTCGACCAGCCAGTCGTTGCGCCAGGCGCCCGAGCGCGGGTCGACCTCGAAGCCGGCGCGCTGCACCAGCTGCGCCCAGGCGTCGCCGTCCAGGGCGCAGAACTGCTCGTGCACCTCGCTGAGCCAGTTGTCGGTGTAGCTGACCTTGGACAGGAACTCCATGGCGTCGGCCAGCCGCAGGACGACGTCGTCCCCGTCGGTGTCGACCCCGAACGGCACCCCGGCCGCGCGCCGGAAGTCCTGCGCGAACTGGTCGAACCGGGCGCGGGTGCTCAGGCCCTCCAGGTACGGGGCGACGTCGGCGGCGGGCAGCGCCGCCAGGTCAACCGGTGCCGCGGGCCGGTCGCCGTCGTCGGTGCGCAGCCGCAGGCGGACCCGGCGGTCGCCGTCGGCCGGTCCGCAGACGTCGGAGTTGACCCAGACCCCGCCGGGCACGGTGTGCGCGGCGACGTTGGCGGCGAGCTCCTCCAGGGCAGGCACCCCGCCGCCGTAGCTGAGGATCTCGTGGGTCAGCGCGAAGGTGGTCGTGGTGTCCACCGTGGACGGCGGGAAGACCGGCCCGTTGAGCACGTTGGCCTGCACGAAGAAGGTGTTCGGGTTGGCCGCGAAGGCGCCCTGCGCGCGGCGGTGCTCGCACTCGTCGAACAGGTGCCGGGCGACCTCGATGCCGAACAGGTCCGACTCGTGCAGCGTCGGCTCGGCGGCGGCCAGCTCCAGCATCGCGCCGGTGGCGCAGCCGATGTCGACGATCCGGCCGGGCTGGACGTAGGGCCGGGCCTGGTCCCACTTGCGCTGCGCCGCGGACTCGAAGGCGGCGATGTAGGAGCGGTACTCCCGGGTGGCGGTCAGCCCGCCCTCGGAGCCGACGACCGGGTCCGAGCAGATGACCCGGGTGGACTCCGCCAGCCCGTACCGGTCGAACACGGCGACCGTGGCCGGGTGGGCGAGCTCGCGCCAGGCCGGGTCGCCGGCCACCAGCAGCTCGAGGACGTCCCACGGCCGGGCCGGGTCGTCGGGCGAGCCGTCCTCGACGGGCACGATGCGGTACCCCAGCGCCCGGTACATGGCGGCGACCGAGGCGGTGGAGCAGGCGACGACGGTGTCGGCCGGGTCCGGCGCCCACCGGCCGCCGGTCTCGTGCGCCACGGTCTTGACGGTCAGCTCGGCGAACCGGTCGGTGGGTGCCACGTCGACCACGCCGACGACGACGCCGGTCAGGTCCTCGGCCAGGCAGAACCGCTCGATCGCGGCCTCCCGGCGGTGCGCGGGCACCGGGTTGCGCCGGGTGCCGCGGTGGTTGGCCGAGGTGACCGCCCAGACGACGGCGACGTCGCCGGTGCAGGCGACCGCGACACCGTCGGTGTCGGCGAGCTCCCCGGCGACGAGGGCCCGCAGGTGCTCGGCCTGGAACCGGGTCAGCACGTGGTGCCGCCCCGGGAACAGGATGCTGCTGACCGGCGCGGGCTCGGGCACGGGACTCCTCGTTCATCGGTGGCGGGGCAGCCTCATCCTCCCGACCGCCCGGCCGGCCGCCGCGACCCGGTGCCCGGCACGACGCGTCAGCCCCACCGCCCGCCCCGTGGAGGGCCCGCCACCGTCGCCCCACCTCTCGGACCGGGTCTCCGGGCCCCGTCCTGGCCAACCCGGACCACCGGCACCACCCAGACCAGCTCCTCCAGGCGCTGGTGCGCCTGCTCGTAGCGGTCGGTGCGCTCCCCAGTCATCGGCCGGACCGGCTCGGAGTCGCTCGCAGACCCCTAGATGAGTAAGTCCGATTGGATCAGTGGTCGTAGGCGATCAGTGATCTTGTGACTGGTTGGCCGGTGGCGCGGTTGTGCCAGATCGCGGCGGTCAGGGCCAGCAGTCGTTGAGCGATGCGTGCGGTGACACCGGTGAGGGTGCGACCGCCGTGGAGTTCCAGGTCCAGCTGGCCTTTGAGGGTGTCGAAGACCGATTCGACCAGTTGTCGGACCGGTTTGAGCAGGTGCTGGCCGGGGCGTGGTGGGCGGTTGCGGTAGGAGGGGCGCAGTAGGTCGGCGCCGCGGGCGTGCAGGTAGTCGTCCAGTTCGGCGGAGATGTAGCCCTTGTCGGCCAGCACCAGCAGCCCGGGCCGTTCGGTGATCAGGTCACCGTCGTAGTCCAGGACGCACATCAGTACCTGACGTTCATCGATCTTGGGATCGGCCAGCGCCCAGGTGACCGGGAGTCCGGCCGGGGTACACACCAGGTGCAGGCGTAGGCCCCAGAACCAGCGGGAGTGGCTGGCGCAGTAGCCGTAGCCGGCGACCCCGGCCAGCTCCGAGCGCCGCACGGTGGGCCGGGATCGGGCGCACTCCACCGGGGTGGAGTCCACCAGCCACACCGGGTCGGCCCACAGGTCGGTGTCGGTGGCCAGGACCCGGATCAGCCGCTTGAGCAGCGGTAACGCCCCACGCAGCCGCTTGTTGTAACCGGACTGCTCGGGCAGGTAGGGGAACGCACCGGGCAGTGCAGCCGGGACCTGCCGCAGCCAGCGGGCCTCGGAATGGACTCCCAGTAGCGCTTGGGCCACGGCCAAGGTGAGCAGCTCGGCGTCGGTCAGCCGCGGAGGGCGCCCCACACGTGAGCGAGGGCCCAGGTAGTCGTCGATGCGGACATAGAGTGAGGTCAGGAGGGTGTTGAGGTCGGTCGTCACAACCCGTACCCCAGCACCCTCCGCCCTGANCTCGGCGTCGGTCAGCCGCGGAGGGCGCCCCACACGTGAGCGAGGGCCCAGGTAGTCGTCGATGCGGACATAGAGTGAGGTCAGGAGGGTGTTGAGGTCGGTCGTCACAACCCGTACCCCAGCACCCCCCGCCCTGAAATCACACCCGTGTCATTCGGACTTACTCATCTAGGCCACCCATCGTGCCGGCGGCTCCTTCGAGATTTCTCCGGAGTGGTCGACGAGACATTGGGCAGAGACCGTCGTAGGACGGTGCCGGCCAGGGCCTCCGCAGGAGCCGATGACCAGGTCTCGTCGTCACGGGCGCTCGGGCCGAGTTCCCGGACGAGACGCCCTATGGTCCGGACAAGACGCCCAATGGTGCAGTGCTCCGCGAGCCCCGAAAGTGTCGTACCCCCCTCGTAGCGTGCTGGTCATGACGACGGAGCCGCGGCTGGGGGTGGGGTTGGCCGTCGCCGTGGTCGGCCCCCGCCCGGAGACCGTGGTGGACCGGCCGTCGCGGTTGAGCGAGGTGCTGGACCCGTCCTGGCTGGACGACGTCGCGTGCGCCGGCGAGATGGTGTCGGTGAACCGGCTGCGCGCTGCGCTGGACGCCTACGAGGTCGGCGTGGTGGCCCGCTTGGCCGACCTGCGACCGGACTTCTGGCAGGAGACCGACACCCCCGGCGGGCCCGTAGAGGGCTGGTCGCCGGTGCGGTCGTTCGTCGGGGTGAGCGAGTTCTTCGTCGACGAGGTCGCCGCAGTGCTCGGCATCTCCCGCACCCGTGCGCACACCGTCGCGAACACCGCGTTGGTGCTCGTCGGTCAGCTCCCCGCCACGTGGCACGCCTTGGCCGACGGGCACATCGACCTGGCCCGTGCGCGTGCCCTGGTGCACGTGCTGGGCTGGCAGCAGCCCGAGGTGTCCGCGGACGTCGTCGCCGCGGTGGAGGCCGAGGCCCTGGGCTGGGCCATCGCGGGCGAGGGTCCGTACCGGCTGCAGGACCGTACGGCTGCCCTGCTCCTGGAGCGGGATGCCGAGGCCGCCGACCGGGCTCGGAAGCGGGCCGAGCGCGAGGCCGACGTGCAGGTGCACGGTAGGCGGGACGGGCTGGCCGACCTCACGGTCACGCTGCAGCCCGACATCGCCGCCGCCTGCCGGGACACCGCGGACCGCTACGCCCGGATGTGGAAGGCCGACGGCGACGACCGACCCATCGGGCTGCTGCGCACCCTCGTGCTGGCCGACCTGGTCCTGCGGCCGTGGGACACGTCCCGGCCGTCGGTCACCGCCCACATCACCATCCACGCGCCCCTGCCGGCGCTCGTCCCACCCCAGCCTGGAGCTGACCCCGGGCCACCCACCGGGACCTCCGCACCTTCAGATGGACCGGCCGGTGAGGACGGCGCTGGTCCATCCCAGCTCGGCACGGTCGGCGGCCTGCCGGTGACCTCCGCGCACCTGCGGGAACTGATGGCCCGGTGGTCGGACGCCGGGCTCGACGGGCTGACCGCACCCGACGACGGGTCCCTCGACGTCGCGGTCACCGACCCGCACACCGGACGACTGCGAGCCGTGGTCACCGGACCCGAGCTGCGCCGGGTGGCCGCCCGGGCCTGCCCGCAGCACCCCGGCGCCGACACCCCGTCGTGCGGGTGCCCGCTGCTGGACGCTCCACCAGCCACCACCGCCTACCGCCCCACCGCCGCCCAGCGTCAGTTCATCGCCGCCCGCGACCGGGGCTGCCGCCACCCCGGCTGCTCGCGCCCGGCACTCTGGACCGACGCGGACCACGTCCTCGCCCACCAGCACGGCGGCCCCACGGACTGCGCCAACCTGTGCACGCTCTGCCGCCGGCACCACCGGCTCAAGACGCACGCCCCCGGTTGGCGATTCGCGATGACGGCCGACGGCGTCCTCTCGGTCACCACGCCCTCCGGCGTCACCCGCACCACCCGACCACCCGGGATGGGCCACGGCCTCGACCACCTGGTGCGGCTGCTCGACCCGGCCGCCGAGCCACCACCTCAGATCGAGCACGGCGAGGCGACCAACCGCGGAGACGCCGCCCCCTCCCCGCCGCACGACGACCCGCCGCCGTTCTGACCGGTCCCGGCGCGGGTCGGGCGGCACCGTCCCCGTCGGGGTCGACGCGCCATGGCGCTCCGGGTGGACGACGGCAACCCCGCCCGCCGCCTCCACGACCGGACCGGTTCTGGGTGGTCGGGTCAGCGATCCCGACGTGCTGGTCCGCGAGTGTTAACGCCTGCCGGGGATCCGCAGGTCGTACTGGTTGATCTTCCGGTACAGCGTGGCCCGGGAGATCCCCAGCTCCGCCGCTGCCTGCACGGCGGTGGCACCCGGCACGGTCAGGCAGCGCAGGATCTCGTCGCGCTCCAGCTGCTCGAGCCGGCCGAGCGGACGGTCGCCCCCGGCCAGCACCTCCGGCCGCAGGTGGGCGAGGTCGACCAGGTCGGTCCGCCCGGCCGCCTCCCGCACCACCGACCGCAGCTCCCGCACGTTCTCCGGCCAGCCGTAGGTGGTCAGCGCCCGCACCGCCCGCGGGGTGAACCGCACGTCGCAGTGCCGCGCCTCCCGAGCGAAGGACCGGGCCAGCGGTTCGACGTCCTCCGGGCGCAACCGCAGCGCGGGCACCTCCACGACCGCGTCCACCAGTCCGGCCAGCGCCGGCGGCAACGCGGCGAACGACGACGCGGTGAGCACCAGCGGCCGCACCGGGCCCGCGCCGTCCGGCAGCACCGCGACCAGCTCGTCGGCCGCCCAGGCCGGCAGCGCGTCCGCCCCGGCCACCACGACGCAGGTGTCGGGCGCCGCCAACGCCGGGGACCACAGCGCCAACCAGGACTCTACGTCCTCGGCGGCGGGCGGCCGGGCCACCAGCACCCGCTCCCGGCGCCGGCTCCCCTGCCGCGCCAACGTGGCCACCGCGGACTTGCCCGCCCCCGGCTCCCCCACCACTGCCAGCACCCGGCCGGCCGACACCGCGTCCCGCGCCGCGCCGACCGCCTCCTGCCACCCGCGGGAGGCGCACGGATCCCCGGCCGGCAGCCGGTCGGCCACGACGTGGAAGACCTCGCCGCGCGGCAGCGGACGCACCGGCTGCCCACCGGCCCGCACGTGCATCAGCGCGCTGGTGTTGCCGGCCGCCGACTGCGCCAGCGCCAGCAGCAGGTCCGACGACGCGTCGGACCAGGTGGTCAGGTTGATGCTGCCGACCAGGTCGCCGCTGCGCGGGTCCAGCACCGGGACCGCGGCGCAGGTGTAGCGCCGCAGCGGGGCCACGAAGTGCTCGCCGGAGCGGACCAGCGCCGGCACCCGGTCGGCGAGGGCCAGGGCCAGGCCGTTGGTCCCCGCCGTCTGCTCGCCGAAGTAGAAGCCCGGCGCCAGGTGCACCCGGTCCAGCGACCGGTTCATGTCCGCGTCCACGGACCAGCGGGCCAGCACCAGGCCCTCGTGGTCGGTGATCATCAGCCCGACGGGCTCGGTCCCGAGCGTCCCGTGCAGCTGGCTCAGCACCTCGGCACCGCACTCGTAGAACAGCGAGCCGGTGTCCACGGCGCCGGTGAAGACCGGCTCGACGCCGTCCGGGGAGACGCCGTACCGCTCGCTGCGGACCCACGACGCCCGCACCCGCGGGCGGGCCGACGGGACCGGGCTGGCAGGCCGTTCGACCACGGGGACCCCCTCGACGCCTCGGTGCGCACCACGACCGTAGGGCCCGGGCCCGTCCGCCACGAGTGGTCCACGTCTCAAAGTGAGACACCGGGCCGTAGAGCCGGGTGCGCATGCCGCCCTAGCGTCGGCAGCGGTCCGGCGCCCAACGAGGGGTGCGGACCCGGCTCGAGGAGGACCCCGTGTACAGCAAGGACGGCACCGACTACTTCGTCGTGGACGCGCACATCGCGCTCTGGGACGCCCGCCCCGAGAACCAGCGGAACATCCACGGCAAGCAGTTCATCGACTGCTTCTACGACTACCACCGCAACCTGTCCCCGGAGGCCGAGGTCTGGTCCTACGACGAGTACCTCTACCAGGGCGGCGAGCGGCTGATGCGCGACGTCTTCGTCGACGGCATCGTCGACCACGCCATCTTCCAGCCGGCCCGGCTCGCCGAGTTCTACGCCAAGGGCTTCGGGCAGACCGAGGAGGCCTTCGCCCTCGCCCAGGCCCACCCGGACAAGCTCACCTACAACCACTACTGGGACCCCCGGGACGGCGAGAACGGCCTCGACGCCCTCCGCGCCGCGCACGAGCGGATGGACCTCAAGGGCGTGAAGCTCTACACCGCCGACTGGCACGGGGAGTCCCGCGGCTGGAAGCTCACCGACCCGATGGCCCAGCGCTACCTCGCGCTCTGCCAGGAACTCGGCATCCGCAACATCCACGTGCACAAGGGCCCCACCATCCGGCCGCTGGACCGGGACGCCTTCGACGTCGCCGACGTCGACCACGTGGCCACCGACTTCACCGACCTGACCTTCGTGGTCGAGCACTGCGGGCTGCCCCGGCTCGAGGACTTCTGCTGGATCGCCACCCAGGAGCCCAACGTGGTCGCCGGCCTCGCCGTCGCGATGCCGTTCATCCACTCCCGGCCGCGCTACTTCGCCCAGATCATGGGCGAGCTCCTCTACTGGATCGGCGAGGACCGGATCCTGTTCTCCAGCGACTACGCCATCTGGACGCCGAAGTGGCTGGTCGAGAAGTTCGTGGACTTCCAGATCCCGGAGGACCTGACCGAGTACGCCCCGCTGACCACCGAGACCAAGAAGAAGGTCCTCGGCCTCAACGCGGCCAAGCTCTACGACCTCCCGGTGCCCGCGGAGCTGCAGCTGCCCGACGCCGACGAGACCGCCACCGGCCCGCGGGACACCGACGCGGCCGACAAGAACCTGGCGATGGCCTGATGACGGCGGTCCTCCAGCGCAGCACCGAGCAGCGGGTCACCGAGGCCGACGTCCGGACGGCGCTGGACACCGTCATCGACCCCGAGCTCGACGAGCCGGTGACCGACCTGGGCTTCGTCCGGTCGGTGGCGGTCGAGGGCCCGGACGGCTGCGACGTACGAGTGCACCTGCGGCTGCCCACCTCGTTCTGCGCGCCGAACTTCGCCTGGCTGATGGTCTCCGACGCCCGGGACGCCGTGCGCGCCGTCCCGGGCGTGGGCCGGGTCGTGGTCGAGCTCGACGACCACCACGACTCCGACCTGATCAACGCCGGGCTGGCCGCGGACGCCGGCTACCGCGGCACGTTCGGCCACGAGGCGGAGGAGTCCCTGGACGAGCTTCGGGCGACGTTCCAGCGCAAGGCGCACACCGCCGCGATGGAGCGGGCGCTCACGTCCTGGCTGCGCGCCGACCCGGCCCGCACCGAGGACGACGTCGCCGCGCTCCGGCTCTGCGACCTCCCCGCCGGCCGGGAGACCGACTCCCTGCTGTCCCGGCGGGCGGCGCTGCGGCTGCCGCTGACCCCGACGTCCCCGGTGCTGCTCGCCCCCGACGGCACCCCGCCGGAGCCGGGCCAGGTCGCGCTGACCCTGCGCAGGGCCCGGTCGGTCCGGATCTCGGTCGACGGCAACGCGCACTTCTGCCGCGGCCTGCTCACCACCCGCTACCCGGGCTCGGACGCCGACCAGGTGTTCCGTCCCTCCGTCGACTCCGCACTCCCCCTGGAGGTCCTCAGATGAAAGCCGTACGCGTCACCGGCTACCACCAGCAGCTGGCGATGACCGACGTCGACAAGCCGGAGGTGAGCGGTCCGCACGACGTCGTCGTCCGGATCGGCGGCGCCGGCGTATGCCGCACCGACCTGCACATCCTCGAGGGCCAGTGGGCCGAGAAGTCCCAGGTCGCGCTGCCGTACACGATCGGTCACGAGAACGCGGGCTGGGTCGACGCGATCGGGGACGCGGTCACCAACGTGGCCGTCGGGGACAAGGTGATCCTGCACCCGCTGGTCACCTGCGGGCTGTGCCGTGCGTGCCGGTTCGGCGACGACGTGCACTGCGAGGCCAACCGGTTCCCCGGCATCGACAGCGACGGCGGCTACGCCGAGTACATCCTGACCACCGCGCGCAGCTGCGTGGTGCTGGACGACTCGCTGGAGCCGGCCGCCGTCGCCGCGCTGGCCGACGCCGGCCTGACCGCCTACCACGCAGCCGCGAAGGCGGCCCGCCGCCTGCGGGCCGGCGACCGGTGCGTGGTGATCGGGGCCGGCGGGCTGGGCCACATCGGCATCCAGGTGCTGGCCGCGATCTCCCCGGCCGAGCTGATCGTGGTCGACCGGAACCCCGACGCGGTGAAGCTCGCGCTGGGCATCGGCGCCGACCAGGCCGTGGTCGCCGACGGCAGCCAGGTCGAGCAGGTGCTGGAGCTGACCGGCGGCAAGGGCGCCGAGGTGGTCGTGGACTTCGTCGGCGAGGGCGGGTCCACGAAGCAGGGCATCGCGATGACCCGGCAGGGCGGGGACTACCTGATCGTCGGGTACGGCGAGAACATCGACGTCCCGACGATCGACCTGATCTCCGCGGAGATCAACATCATCGGCAACCTGGTCGGCAGCTACAACGACCTGGTCGAGCTGATGGCGCTGGCCGCGCAGCAGAAGGTCACCCTGCACACCCAGCAGTACGCGCTGGCCGACTTCCAGCAGGCGATCGACGACCTGGACGCCGGCCGCGTCCGCGGGCGGGCGATCCTCGTCCCCTGAGCGGGTGGTCCGGCGCCCCGGTCAGCCGACCGGGGCGCCGGACACCTCCGCCCGGAGCAGGTCCGACGCCTGCGCGACGGTCAGCGGCAGCGACACGTGGAAGCCCTGCGCGGCGTCGCAGGAGTCGGCGGCCAGTCGGTCGAGCACGGCGGCCTGCTCGACGCCCTCGGCCACCACGGTCAGCCCGCTGGCGTGCGCGGTGGCCACCATGAGCGCGACCAGCCGCTGGTCGGCCGGGTCGGTGGACAGGAATCGGCCGTCCACCTTGAGCGTGTCCACCGGCAGGTGCCGCAGCGCACCGATCGAGGTGGTCCCTGTCCCGAAGTCGTCCAGGGCCACCGAGACCCCCAGCCCGCGCAGCGAGGCCAGGTGCGACAGCAGCACCGGGGCCTCCACCACGGCCCGCTCGGCGATCTCCAGCACCAGGCAGGACGCCGGCAGCCCGGCCTCGACCAGGCAGGCCAGCACGGTGTCGGTCACCCGCGGCTCGGCCAGGAAGCGCGCCGAGACGTTCACCGACACGGTCGGTCCCCCGGCGCCGGCCAGGTCGTGCTCGGCCCGCCACCGGGCCAGCTGACCGACCGCGCTGGCCAGCACCCAGCGGTCCAGCTCGCAGATCAGGTCGCTCTGCTCGGCCACCGGGACGAAGGCCTCCGGCGCCAGCAGCCCGACGCCGGGGCGCTCCCAGCGGGCCAGTGCCTCGAACCCGACCAGCGCACCGCCGGCCACGTCGACCACCGGCTGGTAGAGCACGTGCACCTCGTCGGCGGCCAGCCCGCGGCGCAGCGCCACCTCGACGTCGCGGCGCTCGTCGATGTGCGCCCGCAGGCCGTCGTCGAAGATCTCGACCCGGCCGCGGCCGGCGTGCTTGGCCCGGTACACCGCGGCGTCGGCTTGGGCGAGCAGCTCGTCGCCGTCCACCTGGCCGTCCTGGGCCAGCGCCACGCCGACGCTGGCGCCGACGGTCACCGGGCGGGGCCCGGTCGGGGTGGCGACGGTCAGCGGGAGGGACACCGCCGCCACCAGCCGCTCGCCGAGGGCGGCCAGCTCGGACACGTCGGCGACCGCCTCTACCAGGACGACGAACTCGTCCCCGCCGAGCCGGCACACCGTGTCGCCGGCCCGGGCGGCCTCGCGCATCCGGGAGCCGACCGCGCGGAGCACGGCGTCGCCGGCGGCGTGGCCGGCCCGGTCGTTGACCGCCTTGAAGCCGTCGAGGTCGACGAAGAGCAGGCCGGTCGCGCTGCCGGTGCGCCGGGCGCGGTGCAGCGCCGCGGTGGTCAGCTGGAGCGCGCGGGCCCGGTTGGGCAGGTCGGTCAGCGGGTCGTGCGCGGCCTCGTGGGCCAGCGCCTCCTGCAGCCGGTCGCGCTGCCGGAACGCCTCGACGAGCTGCTGCACCGAGGCGTGCACGACCTCGCCGAGCTGGCCGGGCAACGACTCGTCCAGCACGGGGTCGGCCAGGTCGCCGCGGGCGACCGCACCGGCCTGGGCCTGGATCCGGCGGAGGCCGGCCACCGCGCCGCCGAGCGCGCGGCCGACCGAGCGCACCTCGCGCGGTCCGCCGACGCCCACGTCGACCAGCCGGCCCTGGCTGACCTCCTCGGCCTGCTCGGACAGCCGGCGCAGCGACCGGGTGACCTGCCGGCCCACCAGCCAGAGCGTCAGCACGGTCAGCGACACCGACAGCGCCGCCACCAGGAGGGTCGCGTCCCGCTCGTCGGCGGCGGCGTCCCCGTCGCGGGACGCCGAGGACGCCGCGCGGTCGACCGCGTCGCCGAGGACGTCGAAGGTCTGCTGGGTCACCGCGGAGGCGGCGAGGACCAGCGCCCGGAGCTGGCCCGAGGTCAGCTCGGGCACGCCCGAGGTGGTGGCCAGGGACAGCGTCTGGTCCAGCACCCGGGCCGAGGAGGTGACCGCCAGGTCGGTCGTCTCGGCCAGCATGGCCGGGTCGGTCACCGACCGCAGGTTCTGCCGGGCCAGGGCCACGGCGCTGTGCGACTGCAGCCACGCCCACTGCCGGGTGGGCGCCTCCGGCGTCCCGGCCCCGACCAGCCAGCCGAGGTAGTCCACGGCGTCGGGGTTCAGCGCGGCGGCCAGGTCGGCGACCAGGCGCACGTCCCGGATGGCGGCGACGGTGGCGGTGGTCGTCCCCGAGCTGGCGGCGGCGACCACGACGGCGTCCTGCCGGTCGTGCAGGCGGTCCGAGACGGCGGTCCAGTCGGCCCGCAGGACGGCGAGCTCGGGGGTGGTCCCGCCGTCCACCTCGGCCCGCAGCTCGGCCACCTCGGCCTGGGCCGCCTCGGCCGCCGCGGCCGACGCCGGGACGGCGCGCGCGGCGGCCAGCTGCTCGTCGGTCGCGGCGCGCACCCGGTCGGCGGCGGTGAGCACGGTCCCCGCGACCGCAGCACCGAACTCCGGGGTGATGCCGAGCCGCGCGACCACGACCGGGTCGTCCAGCGCGGCCGCGACCACCAGCACCAGCAGCTCCTGGTCGACGGCGGCGGACGCCTGGGCCAGCCGGCCGAAGGCGTGCACCTGCACCGCGGCGGAGGCCGAGGCGTCGGCGGCGGCCGAGGCCCGGCCGGCCAGCACCACGGCGAAGGTGGTCAGGCCGGCGACCGGCAGCAGGACGAGGACCAGGAGCAGGGCCCACAGCGGGGTACCCCGCCGACGCGTGGTCCGGCGGGGAGACCACGGGGCGGGAGTCCACACGGCCTGGTTGTCGGCGGCACCGGGCGCACGCTGAAGGTGCGCCCGGTGCTGTCACCCGACCGGGTGGCCCGGCTCAGGCGTCGGCGACCGCGGGGGCGACCTCGGTGCCCAGCAGCTCGATGCCGCGCAGCAGGTCGTCGTGCGCCAGCCGGGGGTTGGTCATCTGGATGGACAACCGGTCCACCCCGCCGAGCTGGTCGGAGATGCGGCGGATCTTCTCGGCCACCGTCTGCGGCGAGCCCATGAAGAAGGCGCCGTCCGGTCCGGAGGTGGCGTCGAACTGCGCCCGGGTGGGCTGGCGGAACCCGCGCTCCCGGCTGACCTTGGTGAACATCTCGTGCCAGCCCGGGTAGATGGTGTCCGAGGCGGCCTCGGTGCTCTCCCCCACGTAGCCGAACACGTGCAGGCCGACCTGGAGCTTCTCCGGGGCGTGCCCGGCCTGGGCACCGGCCCGCCGGTAGAGGTCGATCAGCGGCGCGAACTGCCGGGGCTCGCCGCCGATGATGGCGACCATCAGCGGCAGACCGAGCAGGCCGGCCCGGGCGAAGGACTCCGGGCTGCCGCCGACGCCCACCCAGATGGGCAGCTCGGCCTGGGCCGGGCGCGGGTAGACGCCCTGGCCGGTCAGCGCGGGGCGGTGCTGGCCGGACCAGGTCACCTTCTCCTCGTCGCGGATCTTCAGCAGCAGCTCGAGCTTCTCGGTGAACAGCGAGTCGTAGTCGCTCAGCGGCAGGCCGAAGAGCGGGAACGCCTCGGTGAACGAGCCGCGCCCGACCACCAGGTCGGTGCGGCCGCCGGAGATCAGGTCGAGGGTGGCGAACTGCTGGAACACCCGGACCGGGTCCGCGGCCGAGAGCACGGTGACCGCGCTGCCCAGCCGGATGCGCTCGGTGCGGGCTGCGGCGGCGGCCAGGATGATCGCCGGCGCGGAGTCGTAGTACTCGGGGCGGTGGTGCTCGCCGATCCCGAACGAGTAGAGCCCGACCTGGTCGGCCAGGGCGATCTCCTCGAGCAGGTGGGCCATCCGCTGCTGCGGACCGATGGCCTCACCGGTGGTCGGGTCGGTCACCGCGGCCACGAAGCTGTCGACGCCGATGTGCATGGGTCCTCCTCGGGACGGGTTCTGCTGCACTGTAGTTCAACGTTCAACCGTTGAGGTCGGCGCCCATTCCCGCGGCCAGCACCTCGGCCAGGTGCCGGGCCCGGACGCCGGCCAGCTGGTCGAGCTGGGTGCGGCAGGAGAACCCGTCGGCCAGGACGGCGGCACCCGGCCCGGCCGCCCGGACGGCGGGCAGCAGCGCGGTCTCCGCCACCGCCACCGACACGGCGTGGTGGCCGGCCTCGGCCCCGAAGTTGCCGGCCAGCCCGCAGCACCCCCCGACCGCGGCCACCTCCGCGCCGGCCCGGGCCAGCAGGTCCCGGTCGGCCGCCCAGCCCAGGACGGCGTGCTGGTGGCAGTGCGGCTGGGCGACCCCGCGGACGCCGGTGAGGTCCGGCGGTGTCCAGCCCGGCTTGGTGGCCAGCAGCTCGGCCAGCGTGTGCGTGGCCGCCACGACCCGCTGCGCGGCCGGCCCGGGCACCAGCTCGACGGCGTCCCCGCGCAGGACGGCGGTGCACGAGGGCTCCAGCCCGACCACGGGCACGCCCAGGTCCAGCGCGGCCACCGTGCGGGCCAGCTGGCTGCGCGCGGTGTCCAGCTGGCCGGTGGAGATCCAGGTCAGCCCGCAGCACACCGGCTCGGTGACCCGGACCGCGAACCCGGCGTCCTCGAGGACGACGACCGCGGCCCGACCGACCTCGGGGCTGAAGTGGTCGGTGAACGTGTCGACGAACAGCAGGACCGGCTCACCGGTGCCGGGCGCCCGGCGGGCGAACCAGGCGCGGAAGGTCTGGTCGGCGAACCGCGGCAGCTCGCGGTCCCGGTCGATGCCGCCGGCGGCCCGGGCCAGTGCACCCCCGGCCGCCGTCCCCAGCACCGCGTTGACCAGACGGGGCGCGCGGGCGGCCAGCCGGGCGGTCAGCGGCAGCCAGCCCAGCGACCAGTGCGACCGCGGCCGCCACCAGCGTCGGTACCGGGCGTGCAGCACCTCGGCCTTGTAGGTGGCCATGTCCACCCCGGCCGGGCAGTCCACCGCGCAGCCCTTGCAGGACAGGCACAGGTCCAGGGACTCCAGCACCTCCGGCGAGCCCAGCCCGCCGACCAGCGTGCCGTTGGCCGCCTCCTGCAGCACCCGGGCGCGGCCACGGGTGGAGTCCTTCTCGTCGCCGGTGGCCAGGAACGACGGGCACATGACGCCGCCGGTGGCCGTGGCGTCGGCGCGGCAGCGGCCCACCCCGACGCAGCGGTGCGCGGCCACCGACAGGTCGCCGGCGTCCGAGGTCAGCGGGAAGGCCCGGCTGGGCAGCGGGTGCGCGGCGGGCAGCCGGAGGGTGGCGTCCAGGGGTTCGGGGTCGACCAGCACCCCGGGGTTGAGCAGCCCGGTCGGGTCGAAGGCGTGCTTGACCGCGGCGAACGCGGCCAGCAGCTCGGGGCCGTACATCCGCGGCAGCAGCTCGCTGCGGGCCCGGCCGTCGCCGTGCTCGCCGGAGACCGACCCGCCGTACCCGGCGACCACGTCGGCGGCGGCCTCGACGAACTCGCGCAGCACGTGCGGCCGGTCGGCCAGCGGGAAGTCGATCCGGGCGTGCACGCAGCCGTCGCCGAGGTGGCCGTAGACCAGCGCGTCCAGGCCGTGCGCGTCGAGCAGGCCGCGGAAGTCGCGCAGGTAGGCGCCCAGGTGCTCCGGCGGGACGGCGGCGTCCTCCCACCCGGGCCAGGCCGGCGCCCCGGCCGGGGTGCGCCCGCCGAGCCCGGCGCCGTCCTCCCGGATCCGCCACAGCCGCAGCGCGTCGGCGCCGCCGACCACCAAGGAGTCCAGCGCCCCGGCGTCGGCCACCAGCCGGCGGGCGGCGTCCTGGGCGGCCGCGGCCGACTCCCCCGCGACCTCGACGAACAGCCAGCCGTCGCCGCGCGGCAGATCCGGCACCGCGGCGGCCCCCCGGCGGCGGCGGACGACGTCGACCAGCCGGGCGTCCATCCCCTCCACCGCACGGGGCGCGTGCGGCAGCAGCCCGGGCACGGCGTCGGCGGCGGCCGGCATGTCCGGGTAGCCCAGCACCACCAGCGCGGTGGCCGCCGGCACCTCGGCCAGGGAGACGGTGGCCTGCAGCAGGACGGCGAGGGTGCCCTCCGAGCCGGCCAGGAACCGGCCCACGTGCCGGCCGCGCTCGGGCAGCAGGTGCTCCAGCGAGTAGCCCGACACCTGCCGGCGGAACCGCCCGGACCCGGTGCGGACGGCGGCCAGGTTGGCGTCCACCACCGGCCACAGGTCGACCGGGCCCGCGGACCCGGGCCCGGCGTCGAACACCTCGCCCGCCGCCGTCGCCACCTGCAGGGAGACCACCGTGTCGGCGGCCCGACCGAGGCTCATCGCGTGCGCGCCGCAGGCGTTGTTGCCGATCGTGCCGCCGATGGTGGCCCGGGAGTGCGTCGACGGGTCGGGGCCGTAGGCCAGCCCGTGCGGGGCACCGGCGTCGGTGATCCGGTCCAGCACCACGCCGGGCTGGACGACGGCGGTGCGGGCGTCGGGGTCCAGCGCCTGCAGCCGGGTGAGGTGCCGGGAGGTGTCCAGCACCAGGCCAGGTCCGATCGCGTTGCCGGCGATCGAGGTGCCGCCGCCACGCATCGTCAGCGGGACGGCGAGCTCGCGGCACACCGCCAGGGCGGCCAGCACCTCGTCGGCGTCCCGCGGGTAGGCCACCGCGGTCGGCACCACGCGGTGGTTGGAGGCGTCGGAGCTGTACTCCGCGCGCCGCCGGGTGCCGTCCTCGACCTCGGCCAACCCGGCCGCCCGCAGACCGGCCACCAGCTCCTCGACCGCCACCGGGCCAGTGTGCCTCTAGGGTGGGCGGC
Organism: Klenkia terrae; assembly: GCF_900491935.1. Classification (GTDB taxonomy): domain Bacteria; phylum Actinomycetota; class Actinomycetes; order Mycobacteriales; family Geodermatophilaceae; genus Klenkia; species Klenkia terrae. The sequence goes on along the minus strand of NZ_UEXK01000004.1, from coordinate 4,240,231 downwards.
GCAGCTGGTCCGGCCGCCGCGAGGCGGCCGGGGCAAGAGGGAACCCGGTGCGAGTCCGGGACTGCCCCGCAGCGGTGAGCAGGAACGACCGCCGTCATCAGCACTGGGTCCCCGGACCTGGGAAGCGACGGCCAGTAGGTGGGCACCCGTGCCCGTGCCCGCGAGTCCGAAGACCTGCCAGATGCGGCCGCGCGGCCTCCCGCGTGGTCGGTCGGCGACCTCGTGGGCGGGTCCGGACGACGGCGGGGTCACCCCTGCCCGTTCCCTCCCCCGGCGTCGCGGACCTCCCGCCGCTCGCGAGGAGAGAGCCGTGAAGAGGACCACCCTGGGCATCGCCGCCCTGCTGACCCTGACCGCCTGCGGCGGCGGGTCCTCGCCGTCCGCGGACGGCGACCGGATCCGGCTGGCCTACGCCTTCGCCCCGGTCGCCGGGCTGTCGCCCTACAGCGACGACGCCGTCATCGGCTACGGCGTGGGCGCCACCGAGACCCTGGTCCGGCTGGACCCGGCCGGTGCACCCGAGCCGCTGCTGGCCACCTCCTGGACCCAGGTCGACGACCTCACCTGGCAGTTCGACCTGCGCGACGACGTCACCTTCCACGACGGGACGGCGATGACCGCCGACGTGGTGGCGGCGTCCCTGCAGCACGCGGTGGACGCCGACCCCAGCCCGCGGGCGCTGTCCGGCGTGGAGCTGACCGTCGCCGCGGCCGACGAGGACACCCTGACCCTCGCCACCGCCGCACCCGACCCGGTGCTGCCGCAGCGGCTGACCTCGCCGGAGCTGGTGGTGCTCTCCCCCGGCGCGTACGCCGACCCGTCGTCCCCGGACCTGGTGGGCACCGGCACCGGCCCCTACGAGCTGACCGCGGTCACCGGCACCAGCGGGGCGACCCTGGACGCCGACCCCGACTACTGGGGCGGCGCCCCGGCCGCCGACGGCGTGGACGTCACCTTCCTGTCCGACGGCACCGGCCGGACAGCGGCCCTGCGCGCCGACGAGGTCGACGTCGCCCAGGCCGTTCCGGTCTCCCAGGTCGACGGCCTCGGGTCGGGTCACCGGCTGCAGTCGGTGCCGCTGCCGCGCACCGTCTCGCTGCACCTGACCACCACCTCGCCGGTTTTCGCCGACCCCGGGCTGCGCGAGACCGCCCGGCAGGCGGTGGCCGGCCTGGACGTCGCCGGCACGCTCTACGAGGGCCAGGCCGACCCGCCGCAGGGCCTGTTCGGGCCCACCTCGACCTGGGCCGCGGACCGGCAGCCGCCCACCTACCCGTCGGCCGTGCCGGCGAGCGGGCAGGCGGTCAGCCTGGCCACGTTCTCCGACCGCGCCGAGATGCCCGAGGTGGCCGCCGCGGTCGCCGACGCGCTGCGCACCGCCGGGTTCACCGTCGACCTGCAGGTGGGCCTGTACTCCGACATGGAGGCCGACTACCTCGACGGCCGCTACGACGCGGTGCTGATGAGCCGGTCCTACGGCCAGGACACCGCCGACCCGCTGTCCTACCTGGCCTCGGACTTCGGCTGCGCCGGCGGGTACGACCTGTCGCAGTTCTGCGACCCCGCGGTGGACGCCGAGCTCGCCGCCGGGTCGCAGCTGACCGACGTCGCGGCCCGCAACCAGGTCGCGCTCGCCGTGGAGCGCACCGTGCTGGGGTCCGACGCCGTCGTCCCGGTGGTCCACGACCGCACCCGGTTCGGCGTCGCCGACCGGGTGAGCGGGCTGGCCGCGGACCCGTGGGAGCGGTCGATCATCACCGTCGACACCGCGGTCTCCTGACCGGCGTGGTCGCCCGGGTCAGCGGGCTCACGGTCGCGGCCGGCGACCGCCGGCTGGCCGGCCCCGTCGACCTGGCGGTGGCCGACGGCGAGCGGGTCGGGCTGGTGGGTGCCTCGGGCTCGGGCAAGTCCCTGCTGGTGGCCGCGCTGCTCGACGAGCTCCCGGCCGGGCTGACCACCACCGGCTCGGTGCAGGTGGCCGGCCGGGCCGGCGCGGTGTTCCAGGACGGCGCCACCGCCCTGGACCCCCTCGCCAGGGTCGGCGCCCAGCTGACCGGGCCGCTGCGCCGGCTGCGCGGGCTGTCCCGCGCCGCCGCCCGGGAGCACGCGGCCGGTGTGCTGGACCGGCTCGGCCTGCCGCCGGGCACCCTCCGCGCGTGGCCCGCGACGCTGTCCGGCGGGCAGCGGCAGCGGGTCGCGCTGGCCCTGGCGCTGGCCGGCGACCCGCGGCTGCTGGTCGCCGACGAGCCGACCACCGCGCTGGACACCGTGGGCCAGGCCGCCGTGCTGGACCTGCTGGACGCGCTCGCCCCGGCGCTGGTGCTGGTCAGCCACGACCTGGCCGTGGTGGCCCGGCTGTGCACCCGGGTGCTGGTGCTCGAGGACGGCGTCGTGGTCGAGGAGGGCCGCCCGGCGGACCTGCTCGCCGACCCCCGGCACCCGCTGACCCGGGACCTCGTCGCCGCCGCGCGGGCCGGGGAGCTCGCGTGATCGAGCTGCGCGGGCTGGTGCGCGGGTACCCCGGGGTCCGGGCGCTGGACGGCGTCGACCTCGCCGTGCCGACCGGCCGGCACCTGGCCCTGGTCGGCAGCTCGGGTGCCGGCAAGACGACGCTGCTGCGGCTGCTGCTCGGCCTGGAGGCACCCGACGCCGGCACGGTCCGGGTGCTGGACCGCCCGGTGCACCCCGGCCCGGCGCGGTCCCTGCGCTGGCTGCGGCAGGCCGTCGGCGTGGTCGCCCAGGACGCCGGCAGCTCGCTGGACCCCCGCTGGCCGGTGGGCCGGTCGGTGGCCGAGCCGCTGCGGCTGCTGCAGGTGACCGGCGACCACCCGGCCCGGGTGCGGGAGGTGCTGGCCGCGGTCGGCGTGGACCCGGACGCCGCCGACCGCCGTCCCGACGCCTTCTCCGGCGGCCAGCGGCAGCGGATCGCGCTGGCCCGCGCGCTGGCGCACCGGCCGCAGCTGCTGGTCGCCGACGAGCTGCTGTCGGGCGCGGACGCCGTGCTGCGCGCCCGCCTCCTCGAGCTGCTCACCGGCCTGGGCACCCAGCTGCTGCTGGTCACCCACGACCTGGCCGTGGCCGCCGCGCTGCACGGGGACGTCGCCGTCCTCGCGCACGGGCGGCTGGTCGAGCACGGGCCGGTGGCCGACGTGCTGGCCGACCCGGCCGCGCCGGCGACCCGGGAGCTGCTGGCCGCCGTGCTGCGGCTGCCGTCGTGAGGGCTCTGCGCAGCGCGGGCGCCGTGGTCGGCACGGCGCTGGCCGTGGTGCTGGCGCTGGCTGCGCTGCCCTGGTTGCGCGGGGAGGACCCGGCGGTCACCGTGTTCCGGGCGCTGTACGCCGAGCGGACCCGGGACCCCGCCGTGGTCGAGGCCCTGCGCGCCGACCTGGACCTGCCCGACGGCCCGGTCAGCGGGGCGTGGCGGTGGCTGTCCGGCGCGGTGCGCGGCGACCTCGGGGTGAGCTGGGTGGACCGCCGGCCGGTCGCGCCGGAGGTGCTCCGGGCGATCGGGGTGTCCGCCGAGCTGGCCGCCGCCGCGGTGGTCGTGGCGGTGCTGGTCGCCGGGCTGCTGCTGGTGCCGGCCACCGCCCGCGCCGTCCGCCGCCGCCGGCCGCCGGGGCCCTGGGCCGGCGGGTTGCCGACCGTGCTGGCCGCGGTGCCCGAGGTCGTGCTGGCCGTCGTGCTGCTGGGCGTGGTCGGGGTGCAGCTGCGCTGGGTGCCCACCTCCGGCTGGGGCGCGCCGGACCAGGTCGTGCTGCCCGCGCTGGCCCTGGGGTTGCCCGCGGGCGGACTGCTCGCGCGGGTGCTGGGCGCGACCGTCGCCGGCGCGCTGGCCGAGCCGTGGGTGCGCACCGCCCGGGTGAACGGGGCGGCGCCGGCCGCGGTGACCCGCTCCGTGCTCCGCCGCGCCGCGGCCGTGGCCGCACCCCAGCTGGCCCTGCTGGCGGTCGGGCTGCTGGGGTCCTCGGTCGCCGTCGAGCAGCTGTTCGCGATCCCCGGGGCCGGCCGGACGGCGCTGCGGGCCGTGCTGGCGCTGGACCTGCCGCTGCTGCAGGGCTGCGTGCTGGCCCTGGTGCTGGCCGGCCTGCTGCTCGGCCTGCTCGGCGGTGCCGCCCACCGCCTGCTGCTGCGCCCGCTGCTGGGCGGCGGGGAGCTGGTGCAGCCGGTGCCGGCGCCCGCGCGCCGGACCGCCGTCCCGCTGGTGGCCGCCGGGCTGCTCGGCGCGGTGGTGCTGGTCGGGCTGGTGCGCGGCGGGGGCGGCGTCGTGCTGGCCGACCGGCTGGCGACACCGTCGGCGCGGCACCCGCTGGGCGCCGACGCGGTCGGCCGCGACGTGCTGGCCCGGTTCGCCGAGGGCGCGCTGCTCACCGTCGGCACCGGCCTGGCGCTCACCGCGGTGGCCGCGGTGGTCGGGCTGGCCGTGGCCGCGACCGCCCGGGACACCCGGCCGGGCGTGCCCGACGTGCTCAACGCGCTGCCCGCGGTGCTGGTCGGCGTGGTGCTGGTGGCGGTCACCGGCCCGGGTCTGCTGCCCGCGGCCGCCGCGGTGCTGGCCGTGGCGTGGGTGCCGCTGGCCGTGCACGGCCGGGCCCTGGTGGTGCAGGGGCTGGCCGCGGCGCCGGTGCGGGCCGCGGTGCTGTGCGGCGCCGGCCGCCGGCAGGTGCTGGCGGCGCACGTGCTGCCCGCCGTCGTCGGCCCGCTGGCCCGGCACGCCGCGGCCCGGGTGCCGATCGTGTCGCTGAACCTGGCGGCGCTGAGCTTCCTCGGGCTGGGCGCGGCCACCGACTCCCCGGAGTGGGGCGCGATGCTCGCCGAGGGCCTGCCCTACCTGGAGCGCGCGCCCTGGGGAGCCGGGGCGCCGGTGGTCGGCCTGCTGCTGCTCGGCGTCGTCGCGGGGACGGCGACCGCCCCGCGCCGCCGCTGAACCGGGGTCAGGCGGCCACCGCGGGCGCCGGTCGGCCCAGCCGGCCGAGCACCAGGGCCGCCGGGTCCGGGTGCGCCGGGCGGACCCGTGGCCGGGCCACCTGCGCGGCCACCGCGGCCGCGAGCCCCGCCCGGTCGACCGTCCAGGGGGCCAGGCCGGCGGCGGCCAGCACCGCGGCGTTCGCGCGGCCGTGCCCGGGGATGGGCCGGTGGGTCACCATCGGCAGCCCGGTGACCAGGGCCTCGGTGCAGGACATGCCGCCCGCGTTGTGCACCAGCAGGTCGGCCACCGCCATGAGCTCCGGGACGTCGTCCCGCCAGCCCAGGGCCACCGCACCCGGGACCCCGGCCAGCCGTGCCCGGCGGCCCCCGTCGCGGCCGCACAGCACCACCGGCGTCGCCCCGACCGCCAGCAGGTCGACCGCCGTCCGCGCCACGTCGCCCAGCGCGAGCGAGCCGGCGACGACCAGCGCGACCGGGTCCCGGCCGCCCAGGCCCAGCTCTGCGCGCAGCCGCCGGACCGTCGCGGCCGGCACCGGGCGGGCGAAGCGGGCCGGGACGAGCGGGCCGGCGACGGTCATCGGCACGCCGTACCGGGCCTCGCCGTGCCGGGCGGTGGCCGCGGTGACGGTCAGGTGGGCGTCGACGGCCGGGTGCAGCCAGGTGCGGTGCACGGCCGGGTCGGTCAGGTAGGTGAGCACCGGGACGCCGAGGTCCCCGGCCGCCCGCAGGTCCCCCAGCGTCTGGGAGCCCAGCGGGTGGGTGGAGACGACGAGGTCCGGCGCGGTCCCCCGCAGCCAGGCCTGCACGGCGGGGCGGGCCGCGGAGGCGGTGGCGCCGGCGGCCCGGCGCAGCAGGCCGTCGCGCTCCAGCCCCCGCACGAGGAGGTCGAAGGCGGCCGGTGCCCGGTTCACGCACGGGCCGTAGGCGTCGCCGACGACCCGGCGCAGCGGCCTGGGCAGCGCGGTCAGGAGGTCGCGCACCTGCACTGCGGCACCGGCCAGCCGCAGGCGTAGGGCCAGCTCGGCAGCAGCGGCGTCGTGGCCGGCCCCGACCCCCGCAGACACCACGAGCACCTGCGGGCCGGGTTCCGTCGGGCGCGTGCCGGTGACCAGGCGCATGACCGTCTCCTCGGGGGTCGGGGGTGCACGCCCGGCGACGCTGCACGGCCCGGGCCGCCACCCGGGGGTGGACCGCTGACCGGTCGGCGAACAACGCGTGGCCCACCGGTGGTGTGGCGCACCCCCCAGCGCCGGCGGGCTGCCGGTCACCCGCCGTCCACCCGCCGTCCACCCGGGTGGCGGCCNTGACCCCGATCGGCAGCCCGCCCGGCGCCCCCCGCTACGTCGCCGACCCCGAGCAGCGCGAGCAGCTGGACGACCTGGCGCAGTGGCGGCTGGCCCCGCTGCCCGACGAGCACTCCGACGAGGACTGGGACGACGACCGGGAGCTGCTCGCCCCCGACGGCACCCTGGTGCAGACCTGGCGCGAGGACTACCCGTACGACACCCGGCTGGGCCGCCGGGAGTACGAGATCGAGAAGCGCCGGCTGCAGATCGAGTTGCTCAAGCTGCAGGGCTGGGTCAAGGACACCGGCCAGCGCGTCGTCGTGGTCTTCGAGGGCCGGGACGCCGCGGGCAAGGGCGGCACCATCAAGCGGTTCGCCGAGCACCTCAACCCGCGCGGGGCCCGGGTGGTCGCCCTGGACAAGCCCACCGAGCGCGAGCGCACCCAGTGGTACTTCCAGCGCTACGTCGCCCACCTGCCCGCGGCCGGCGAGATCGTGCTGCTGGACCGGTCCTGGTACAACCGCGGCGGCGTCGAACGGGTGATGGGCTACTGCACCGACGAGGAGTACGCGCTGTTCTGCCGGCAGGCGCCGGAGTTCGAGCGGATGCTGGTCGACAGCGGGATCCGGCTGGTCAAGCTGTGGTTCTCGGTGTCCCGCGGCGAGCAGCGCACCCGGTTCGTCGTCCGGCAGATCGACCCGGTCCGGCAGTGGAAGCTGTCCCCCACCGACCTGGCCAGCCTGGACCGGTGGGAGGACTACACCCGGGCCAAGGAGGCGGTGTTCGCGGCCACCGACACCGACCACGCGCCGTGGACGGTGGTCCGCAGCAACGACAAGAAGCGGGCCCGGCTGGAGGCCATGCGGCACGTGCTGTCCGTCATGCCCTACGCCGGCCGGGACGAGGCCGTGGTCGGCACGCCGGACCCGCTGGTCGTCGTCTCCGCGCAGGACGTGCTGGAGGCCGACGCCCGTCAGACCTGAGCCGCGGCGAGCAACCGGGCGCGCACCAGGTCGATCGTGTCCAGCACGGCGATCGTGTCCCGCAGCGGCCGGTCGGCGTGCTCGAGCAGTCCGTCGGCGACGGCCTCGGCGACCGCGCGGAACATGGGCACGTAGCCGTTGCCCTCCAGCGGCAGCTCGACGCGGTCAGGGCGCCGGGACGACGCAGACAGCACGCTGAGCGAGCCCGTGGCGAAGAACGGCGCGTCCAGGGTGATGGCCCCGTCCGTCCCGCCGATGTCCGCGCCCGCCCCGACGACGCTGCGCAGGCTGGTCAGCAGCGCGGCGAACCGGTCGTCGCCGTAGCGGAGGAACACCGACGCCGTCAGGTCGACGCCGTCCGCGCGCACCTCACCGGTCGCCTCGACGGCCGTCGGGACGCCGAACAGCAGGTGCGCCAGGGTCAGCGGGTAGACGCCCATGTCCAGCAGCGCCCCCCCGCCGCCGGGCTGCCAGGGGGCCGTGCCGGGCGGCGGCGGGAACCCGAAGCTCGCCCGGACCGAGCGCACCTCGCCGATCCGGCCGTCGGCGACGTCGGCGAGCACCCGCCGCACGGCGGGGTTGAAGCGCATCCACATGGCCTCCATCAGGAAGCGGCCCTGCTCGGCGGCGAGCGCCGCCAGCGACCGTGCCTCGTCGGCCGTGCTGGCGAGCGCCTTCTCCACGAGGACGTGCTTGCCGGCCAGCAGCGCCCGGCGGGCGAGGTCGGCGTGGGTGCCGATCGGGGTGCAGAGGTAGACGACGTCGACGTCGTCGGCGGCGAGGAGCGCGTCGACGTCGCCGTACCAGCGCGGGACCTCGTGGGCGGCCGCGAACGCGGCCGCGGTCTGCTCGTGGCGGGAGGCCACGGCCACGAGGTCCAGGTCCTCCGCCAGGTGGAGGTCGCCGACGGTGGCCCGGCTGATGCCGCCGGTGCCGACGATCCCCCACCGCGTCCGGCCGCTCATCGGCCGGCCAGGGCCCCGGCGTCGAGCGCGGCCGCGGAGTCCGAGCCGCGGTACCGCAGGGCGTGCACCAGCACGCTGCCGTCGGTGCAGGTGATCCCGGCCAGCCGGCCGGTCATGCCGCCGGCGACCTCGGTGGAGAGGTAGCGGCCGTCCACCGATCCCAGGGCCTCGAACGCCCCGTCGACGACGACGCCCGCGGTGACCCGGTCCGGGCCCAGACCCGTGGAGAACGGGCGTGGCTCGGTCCCCGGCGAGGTGATGATCCGCAGCTGTGCGCCGCCTGGCAGCTCACGCGTCCCGAGCACGTGCCGGACGTCGCCGACCGCCCACACCGCCGACACCCGGCCGTCGGCCACCTCCAGCTCCAGGCCGTGCCGCGGGTCGATGCGCAGGGCCACCCCCCCGGTGCCCGTGACCTCGAGGTCGGCGGTGACGTCGCAGAACAGGTGCTCCTGCCGGGTGCCCAGGAAGCCCGGGCCCACGACGAGGCCCCGGTCGGTCCAGGTCGTCAGCTCCGCCGGGAACCGCTCGGCGGCCACCCAGTCCACCCCGGGCACCGGCCCGGTGAGCTCCCGCACGAGGACGGCGTCCGGGAGGGTGACCGGGTCGATGGCACCGGCCACGACCGGCCACCCGTCGACCCAGTCGACCTCGACGGCGAAGGTCTCGCGGCCGAGCACGTGCCACTCGGGGCTGGCGCCGCGGGCCCGCACGCCGTGGAGCACCATGGCCCAGCTGCCGTCGGGGCGCTGCACCAGGTCGGCGTGCCCGGTGTTCTGCACCGGGTGGTCGGTGCCCCGGTGGGTCAGCACCGGCCCGCCCGGGCAGGCCTCGAACGGCCCGGACGGGGAGTCGCCGCGGGCGACGGTGACCGCGTGCCCGCGCTCGGTGCCGCCCTCGGCGATCAGCAGGTACCAGTGCTCCCCGACCCGGTACAGGTGCGGGCCCTCGGGGAACTTGCCCCCGGTGCCCGACCAGATCCGCCGCGGCGGGGTCAGCACCTCGCCGGTCAGCGGGTCGATCGCCGACTGCACGATGCCGCCCAGGGCACCGAACCCGGCGTAGGTCATCAGGCAGGTGCCGTCGTCGTCCCACGCCAGGTCGGGGTCGATGCCGACCGCGCCGGGGATCCGGGCGGGCACCGACCAGGGCCCGGCCGGGTCGGTCGCCCAGCTGATCAGCTGGCCGCCCTCGTCGGTCCAGTTGGTGGTGGCCATCCAGAACCGGCCGCCGTGGTGGCGCAGGGTCGGTGCGAACACGCCGCCGGCCGGGCCGGCGTCGCGCACGTCGAGCTGCTCGGGGCGGTCGAGCACGTGCCCGATCTGCTCCCAGGTGCGCAGGTCGGCCGAGCGGAACAGCGGGACGCCGGGGGCGTACTCGAAGCTCGAGCAGGCCAGCAGGTACTCCCCGTCGACGACGCAGACGCTCGGGTCGGGGTGGAAGCCCGGGATGACCGGGCGGGTGCCGACGCTCATGCCCGCTCGGCCGCGATCGAGCGCATCAGGGCGTGCGACCGGCGGACCTGGTCTCCACCGCGGTACGGCTCGCGCCGGCCCTCGTACTCACTCGACAGCCAGCCCGACCAGCCGGCGTCCTGCAGCGCCGGGATGATCTCCCGCCACGGCACGTGCAGGTCGTGCAGGTCGTCGTCGACGGTGGCGAACTTGGCCTGGATGAAGTGCACGTGCGGCAGCACCTCGACCAGGTCGGCGATCGGCACGGCGAGCGGGCGCAGGTGCATCGGCACCTCCTCGTCGTCGTCGACCTGGATCTCCTCCGACAGCTCCAGGACCGGGGCGGTGTTGAAGATGCCGGTGTCGACCAGCAGCTTGAAGTGGTCGCTGCCGGTCCTCTCGATGAAGTCCACGTAGGCCTGGGTGACCGGGTGCTTGATCGGCGTCGGCGCGTGGATCTCCGGGCAGATGACGACGTCGAGCTCGGCGGCCAGCTCCAGCGACCGCTCGACGGACTCCTGCCAGATCGGGTGCGGGTCCAGGTCCCAGGAGGTGACCCCGAACTTCGGCCGCACCGAGGTGAAGCCCAGGCGGGAGGCCAGCCGCAGGTCCTGCTGGATCTGCGCGGCACCCTCCTCGGCGGTGAGGCTGCGGTCGTGCCACATCTCGGTGTCGACCCAGGAGCCGTAGTTGGTGGCGGTCAGGGCGTAGCGGTCCAGCAGGGTGTGCCAGTGGTCCACCCAGCCGGCGTCCGGGCTGGGGTAGCCGGGGATGTTGCCCTCGCCGAGGATCTCCACGCCGGTGGCCCCCATGTCGGCGATGTCGGCGAGCACGTCCTCCAGCGTCATCAGCGTGTAGATGTCGGCGGTGTAGCTGTAGGTGGAGACGCCGAACCTCAGCCCGCCGCCGGGCACCGGCGGGACCAGCACCGGGGTGGCCGAGGCGGTGAACGTCGTCCGGTTCACCATCGGCGGGAAGTAGGGCCGGCGCAGGAAGACCACCACGTCGAGCTGGTGCACCCCCGCGGCGAGGCCACCGGGCTTCGGCACGGTGACGGTGGCGAGCTCGTCGAGCTGCCAGCGGACGTCGGTCGAGGCGCGCAGCTCGTCCAGGGTGAGCGTGCGGCCCTGCAGCGTCCACAGCGGCACGTGGTCGGGGACCCGCTCGCCGTCCACGACGACCTCGACGCCGTCGAGCAAGCTGCCCGAGACTCCCCGGTAGTTGGGGTTGCGGAGCTGGAACCGGAAGCCGGTGACCCGGCCGCCCTCGGTGACGTTGCGGAAGCCGCGGGACTGGATGACGGAGCGGTCGAGCATGGTCAGTTCCTCTCGGAGAGCGAGCCGGCGATCGAGCGCGCGCCGGCGACGGCGAGCGCGACCGAGGTCAGGGTGGGGTTGCAGGCGATGGCGGTCGGGATGACGCCGTTGCCGGCGACGTGCAGGCCGGGGACGTCCCAGACCTCCGAGGTGGGTCCGCAGACCGAGGTGCCGTCGGGGGTCTCACCCATCCGGACCGTGCCCTGGATGTGCAGCGAGGCGCCCGGGCCGAAGGTGAACGGCTCGCCGCCCAGCGGGTCACCGAGGGCCGCGGCGACCTCCTTCACCGCGGCGGTGGCCGCGGCGATCGAGGCGTGGTCGGCCTCGGTGAGCCGGTAGTGCACCTGGATGCCGGGCATGCCGTACGGGTCGGGCGCGGTCTCGTCGAACTCGAGCCGGTCGCTCTCCTGCAGGTCCTTGGCGCAGAACCAGCCCAGCCCCACGATCGTGCCCGGGGTCGGGACGTCGTCGGCGGCCAGCGGCACCGGGGAGGCGTCGAGCTGCATGACCTGGCCGTGGAAGGGGTGCTGGTCGGTGTAGGGCACCCAGCTGACCCCGCTCTGCGCCACGATCGAGCTGCGGCCGCGCGGGTCGACGTCCTCCTGGTCGGCGTGCCCGACGTCGCGCAGCCGGACGGCGTAGACGGTCTGGGGCTGGTCGTTGAGGTACCGGCCCAGCGCGTGCGGCCGGACGCCGGAGGCCCACAGCAGCTGCGGGGTGCGCAGGCTGTCCGCGGCGACCACGACGTACCGGGCGGCGACGTCGTGCTCCTCCCCGGTCTGCAGGTCGCGCACCCGGACGCCGGAGGCCCGGCCGTCGGTCAGCAGCACCCGGGTGACCAGCGCCTCGGGCAGCAGGGTGTGCCGCGGGTTGGCCCGGGTGGCGTCGCCGTAGACGACGTCGGAGCCCGACCAGGTCAGCCGGCCGTCGGCGTGCCGGGTGACCGCCAGCGGCATCGGGGCGACCCGGCGGTCCTCGGCCCGGTCGGCGTCCAGGTGGTCGGCCAGCCGCTTGCGGACCTCGTCGGCGAACGGGGCGTCGTCGAAGGCGTGGTCGTCGACGGCCAGCAGCCGCTCGCCCTCGGTCAGCAGCTCGTCGAGGTCGTCGAGGAAGGCGATCCGCTCGCCCTCGCCGGGCCGCGGGCAGGCGCCGGTCCAGTGCGCACCCATGCCGCCGACGTTGCTGGACATCGCCGCGTTGGGCAGGCCGTCCTCGCCGGGCTGCCGGTAGCCCGAGGGCAGCAGCCAGGTGCCGGGGCGGGCCATCCGGGGCGCCTCGTCGGCGTAGCCGTCCATGGTGTCGGTCGGGGTGTCCGCCGAGAGCGGCGCCGGGCCCTCCGAGGCGCGCTGGGCGGCGGCCCGGGCCTGCTCGTCGAGGATGTTCTTCACGTGCCCGCCGGGCGGGTCGGCCAGCTGCGGGCCGACCTCGAGGGTCAGCAGGGTGGCCTGGGGGGCGCGCTCGCTGAGCACGCGGGCGTAGGCGGCGCCGCACGGGCCGCTGCCCACGATGACGACGTCGACGCTGGTGGGGAAGGTCCTGCTCATGGGGTGGCTCCTGCCGGTGCGGCGGTGGTGGGGGTGACGTCGACCCAGCGGTCGGTGCGCGCGGACTCCAGGACCGCGGCGGTGAGGTGCGCGGCCCGCAGGCCGTCGGTGAAGGTGGGCAGCCCGTCGGGGGCGTCCCCGGCGAGTGCGGCGTAGGTGTCGGCGACGAAGGCGTCGAAGCAGTCCTGGTAGCCCTGCGGGTGGCCGGCCGGTACCCGGTCGTAGCGGGTCGCGCCGGGGTGCGCCGACGTGCCGCGGGCCAGCAGCGTGGTGGCGTCCCGACCGCCGACCCACAGCGTCTCGGGGGCCTCCTGGTCGAAGGCGAGGCCCTCGTGCTCGCCGTCCAGGGAGAACCACAGCCGGTTCTTCCGCCCCGGGCTGACCTGGCTGACGGTGAGGTTCCCGGTCGCACCGCCGTCGGTCTCGAACAGCACGACCGCACCGTCCTCGGTGCGCACCGGGCGCCCACCGCGCTCGGGGACGGCGAGCAGCAGCCGGGCGGTCAGGCGGGTGACCCGGTGTCCGGTGACGAACTCGACCAGGTCGCACCAGTGCACGCCGATGTCGGCGAACGCCCGGGACGGCCCGCCCACGGCGGGGTCGACCCGCCAGTCGTCGTCCTCGCGGCCGGTCAGCCAGTCCTGCAGGTAGGACCCGTGCAGCAGCCGCAGCGGACCGGTGCGGCCGTCGGCGACGCGGGCGCGGGCCTCGCGCACCGTGGGGTAGAAGCGGTAGACGAACGGCACGGTGGCGACCACGCCCGCCGCCGCGGCCAGCGCGGTGAGCTCGGCGGCCTCGGCCGGGTCCACGGCCAGCGGCTTCTCGCAGACCACGTGCTTCCCGGCGGCGAGCACCGCGCGGACCAGCGGGGCGTGCGTGGCGTTGGGCGTGCAGACGTGGACGACGTCGACGTCGGTGGCCAGCAGCTGGTCCAGGTCGTCGGCGGCGGACTCGGCACCGAGCCGGTCGGCGGCGGCGCGGGAACGCTCGGGGGTGGAGCCGACGACGGCGGCCAGGACGCCGCCGCTGCGGGCGATCGCCCGGGCGTGCACGGTGGCCATGAAGCCACCGCCGACGACGCCGGCACGGATGCGGTCGGTCACGGTCGTCTCCTCTCGGGGCTGTTCAGGACGTGCGGGACCCCGGCGACGGGGTCCCGCACGTCCTGAACNCCGAGCCGCTGGTGGTGGCCGGGTCGAGCCGATCCGACGCCGACCGCCGGGTGCGCGACCTGCTCGACGAGGTCCACCTGCCCCAGGACGCCGGCCAGCGGCTGCCCCGGGAGTTCTCCGGCGGCCAGCAGCAGGGTGCGGGTGTAGTCGTGCCGCGGGTCGCTGGTCACCTGGGCGGCGTCGCCGGTCTCCACCAGCTCGCCGCGGTGCATGACGGCGACCCGGTGGCTGATGTGCCGGACCACCGACAGGTCGTGGGTGATGAACAGGTACGCGACGCCGGTGCGCTCCTGGATCTCGATGAACAGGTCCAGCACCCGGGCCTGCGTGCTGAGGTCCAGCGCGCTGACCGGCTCGTCGCAGACGATCACCGCGGGGTCCCGGGACAGCGCGCGGGCGATGGCGATCCGCTGCCGCTGGCCGCCGGAGAACTCCCGGGGCAGCCGCTGGCCGGCGTCCTGGGGCAGGTGGACCTCGTCGAGCAGGTCGCGCACCCGGCGGTCGGCGTCGGATCGGCTCGACCCGGCCACCACCAGCGGCTCGGTGAGGATGTCCGCGACGGTCATCGCTGGGTTCAGGGAGCTGTAGGGGTCCTGGAAGACGACCTGGATGTCCTCGCTGAGCGCCCGCCGGGCCTTCTTGCCGATGCCGGAGATGCGCTCGCCGCGGAACCGGATCTCGCCCCCGGTGACCGGCGCCAGGCCCAGGACGGCGCGGCCCAGCGTCGTCTTGCCCGAGCCGGACTCCCCGACCAGGCCGACGGTCTCCCCCGGCAGGATGTCCAGGCTGATGCCGTGCAGCACCCTGGCCGGCGCCTGCCGGAAACCGCGCAGCGGGTACTCGACGACGACGTCGGTGATCTCCAGCAGCGGCGTCGTCGCCGGGGTCTGCTCGGGCGCCGGGGTCAGGGTGGTCATCGGGTGCCTCCGGCCGGGGTGGTCAGGGCCGCCCGCGCGGGGCCGCCCTCGAGGGTCGCGGCCAGCAGGCTGCGGGTGTAGTCGTGCTGCGGGTCGGCGAACAGCTGGGCGGCCGGCGCGGACTCCACGACCTCCCCGGCGCGCATGACGGTGACCGTGTCGCACAGGTCGGCCACCACGCCGAAGTCGTGGGTGACCAGCAGGACGCCGAGGTCGCGCTCGGCCTGCAGGTCGCGCATCAGGTCGAGCACCTCGGCCTGCACGGTGACGTCCAGGGCGGTGGTGGGTTCGTCGGCGATCAGCAGGTCGGGGTCGCAGGACAGCGCACCGGCGATGAGCACCCGCTGGGCCATGCCGCCGGAGATCTGGTGCGGGTAGCTGTCGAAGACCCGCGCCGGGTCGACGATGCCCACCCGGTCCAGCAGCTGGACCGCCTTGGCCTTCGCGTCGGCCTTGGACAGCCCGAGGTGGTGCCGCATCGGCTCGGTGAGCTGGGAGCCGATCCGGAAGGAGGGGTCCAGGTTGCTCATCGGCTCCTGCGGGATGTAGCCGATCCGCCAGCCGCGCAGCTGGTTCATCCCGCGCCGGGAGATGCCCCGCAGGTCGCCGCCGTCGAAGGTCAGCGTGGTCGCCGAGGTGTGCGCCTGCGGCGGCAGCAGCCCGAGGACGGCGAAGGCGGTCTGGCTCTTGCCCGAGCCCGACTCCCCCACCAGGCCGTGCACCTCGCCGCGGCGGATGGTCAGCGAGACGCCGTGCACGACCTCGCCCTCGCCGCCGTCGGGCTTCGGGTAGGCCACCCGCAGGCCCTCGACCCGGAGCAGGGCGTCGTCGGGGGCCGGCGTCGTCCCCGAGCTCGGCCGGGCGTCCTCGACGACCGGACCGGCGGCCCGCACCGCCGAGCGCTTGCGCACCGGCGGGGTCGCCCCGACGCCGAGCACGTCGCGCAGGCCGTTGCCGACCAGGCTGCACGCGGTGACGGTGACGACGATCGCCAGCCCCGGGAGGAGGAGCAGGTTCGGCGCGGCGTAGATCTTGGCGAAGGCGTCGTTGAGCATGCCGCCCCAGCTGGCCTGGTTCGCCGAGCCCAGCCCGATGAACTCCAGGCCGGCCTGCAGCACGATCGCGATGCCCAGGACCTGCGACATCTGGATGATCGTCGGGGCCACCACGACCGGCAGCACGTGCCGCCGCATGATCCGCGGGTCCGAGAGCCCGGCGACCCGGGCGGCGTCCACGTACAGCTCGCCGCGGACGGCGATGATCGAGGCGCGCACCAGCCGGAAGACCCCGGGGGCGATGACGACGCCGAAGACCAGCATCGCCAGCTCGGTGCTGCGGCCGAACTGAGCCAGCACCACCAGCAGGATGATGATCGCCGGCTGGGCCATCACCAGGTTGGCCACCCAGCTCGCCGCGGCGTCGAAGCGGCCGCGGTAGTAGCCGGCCAGGACACCGGCCGGCAGACCCAGCACCAGGGCCACCACGACCACGATCAGCGCGCCGACCAGGCTGGTGCGGGCGCCGTAGAGCAGCTGGGCGAGCACGTCGCGGCCCAGGCCGTCGGTGCCCAGCGGGCTGTCGCCGCCGAACGGGGCCAGCGCGTCGGTGATCGACGACGCCGTGGGGCTCGCCGAGGTGAGCAGCGGCGCGGCCGCCGCCAGCACCGCGACCAGCAGCAGCCAGACCAGCGAGGCCACCGCCACCGGCTTGCGCAGGAACCGGCGCGCCACGCCGGCCCGGGGCGGGACGGCGGTCGGGGCGACCGAGGACGAGGGGGCGGCTGCGGCGGCCGGGCCGCCGTCGGAGAGGAGGCTCATGCCGTGCGCACCTTCGGGTTGAGCCAGCCCAGGGCCAGGTCGGCCAGCAGGTTGACGACGACGACCAGCACGACGGTGAGCACCACGACCCCCAGGACCACCGGGACGTCGCCCTGGCTGGCGGCCGAGGTCGCCCGCTCGCCGATGCCGTTGAGACCGAAGACCTTCTCGATCACGACCGCGCCGCTGATCAGGGCGATGAACTGCAGGGACAGCACGGTGAGCGAGGCCGGCGCGGCGTTCCGCAGGGCGTGCTTGAGCAGGATGCTGCGGGTCGGCAGGCCACGGCTGCGCAGCGTGCGGACGTAGTCCTGGCCCAGCACGTCGATCATCGAGCCGCGGGTCTGGGTGGCCACGGTGGCGGTCGCCCCGATGGCCAGCGCGACGGCCGGCAGCGTGATCGACGCCGCCCACAGGCCGGGGTCCTGGGCGAACGGGGTGTAGCCGATGGCCGGGAAGAGACCGAGCTGCACGGCGAAGACCAGGGCGAGCAGCAGGCCGACCAGGAAGTTGGGGACGGCGAAGGCGAGGATCGAGGCGCCCTGCAGGGCCGAGTCGACCCAGCCGCCGCGCACCGCGGCCAGCACGCCGATCACCACGCTGACCAGGGCGGTGAGCACGATCGCGGCGATGACGAGGGACAGCGAGATCGGGAGCGCGTCGGCGACGGTGCCGCCGACCGGCTGGTTGGTGAACCAGGAGACCCCCAGGTCCCCGTGCACCGCGCTGGTCAGCCAGTCCCAGTACCGCTCGAGCACGGGCCGGTCCAGCCCGAGCTCCTGGCGCTTGGCCAGGACGGTGGCGGCGTCGGCCTGCGCGCCGACGATCCGCCGGGCGGGATCGGACCCGGTGGCGTTGGTGAGGAAGAAGGTCGCCGTGGCGGTGACCCAGACGAGCACGACGCCGGCGCCGAGCCGCTTGAGCAGGAACCCGAGCATCGTTGCCCTCCTGGTCCAGGTGGATGGGTGGTCCCGCGCCCGCGGGGGTGTCCCCCGCGGGCGCGGGGTGGATCAGCTACCGGCCGGGGCGAAGCCGCTCAGCGGCGGGACCGAGAGCCCGGGGACGGCCGTGACCTCGACGTCGGCCGTGGTCACGTAGGCACCCTCGAGGGCGTACCAGGGGGCGAACCAGGCCTGCTCGACCAGCTGGTCGGACAGCTGCTGCAGCACGTCGGCCTGCTGGTCGGCGGGCGTGGTGACGGCCTGCTGCACCAGCGCGTCGATCGCGGGGTCGCTGCTCGTGAACGGGTTGAACGGCGACTGCTGGGTGAGCGTGAGGCCGATCATCTCGAAGGGCGACCCGGTGGTCAGCGTGAAGAAGTTCGCCGGCCACTGGCCACCGATGATGCTGCCGACGACCTGGTCACCGGTGATCGGCGCGTAGGTGACGTCGATGTTGATCGAGGCGAACGCCTCGGTCATGGCGGCCTGCTCGTCGGGGTAGACCGGCGAGAAGTCCGGCAGCGTCATCGAGAAGCCGTCGGCGTACCCGGCCTCGGCCATGAGCTCCTGGGCCTTGTCCAGGTCGAAGTCGTAGGTGCCCTCGAGCGAGGCGTCGTAGCCGTCGGACTCCGGCCCGAAGACCTGCACGGTGGGCTGGCCCAGACCGTTCTTCACCACGTCGACGATCGACTGGCGGTCGATGGCGTAGTTGATCGCCTGACGGACACGCACGTCACCCAGGGCCGGGGCCAGGGCGCCCGCGCGGTCCCACAGGTAGATGCCCTCGATGCCGCCGCTGGTGTAGGTGGTCACCGTCAGGTCCGCGCTCTCCGCGCCCTCCTGCAGGTCGTTGGTCTGGGCGGTCGAGCCGTCGATCTGCCCCGACCGCAGGCCGTTGAGCACGGCGGTGGTGTCGTCGAGGTACTGCACCTCGACGGTGTCGAAGGGGTAGGAGTCGGCGTCCCAGTAGTCCTCGTTGCGGGTGAACGTGTAGTCGCTGCCCGCGGTGCTGGCGTCGGCGTCGTAGACGTACGGGCCGGAGCCGACCGGGTTGGTGGCCAGGTCGGGGCTGTCCAGGGCGTCGGGGCTGGCCATGTAGCCGCTGCTGCGGGCCAGGCTCTGCAGCAGGCCCGGGTCGGGCCGGCTGAGCACCAGGTCGACGTGGGTGGCGTCGACGACCTCGACGCTGCTGATCGACCCGAGCGCGGTGCCGGCCTCGCCGGTGGCGGCGCGGGCGACGTCCAGGTTGGCCTTGACCGCGTCGGCGTCGAAGGCGGCACCGTCGGTGAAGGTGACGCCCTCGCGCAGGGTCAGGCTCAGCGTCGTGTTGGTCTCGTCGTAGGAGAACTCGGTGGCCAGGTCGGCCACGGGCTTGCCGTCGGCGTCCTGGGTGAGCAGCTTGTCGTAGACGGCCTGGTAGTAGGTGTCCTCGGGACCGCTCTGCGCCATGGCGCCGATGGCGAACGAGCTGGGCGGGGTGATGGCGGCCAGGGTCAGCGTGTCGTCCCCGGCACCCCCCGACCCGGAGGACGAGCCCCCGCCGCACGCGGCGAGGAGGAGCAGCGAGGCGGCCGAGACCGCGGTGAGGGACCTGCGCATGGGGACTCCAGGGGCATCGGGACCGGCGGTGGTCCCGGGCGGCCGTGGCCGCGCTGACGGGGAGGAGGAGCGACCGTGCCGAGGGGTGCAGCACGGTGGTGCGTGTGCGCCGGGTCACGGCGTGGGGGTGACTTTAGCGCCGTAGGCACATATGTCAACCACCACATCCGCATCAGCCCTCGGCGACCTGCTGCAGGTGCGCTCCCCGCCCCAGCGGGCTCCCGTTGTCCAGCCACTGGCCCAGGCTCTCCGGGGCGAAGAGCTGCTCGATGGCCAGCATCGCGGCGCCGGTGACGCCCTCCTGGAAGCCCAGCGACGCCCGCCGGACGGTGAGGTCCTGGCCGGCCAGCCGGCTCACCCGCCGCCCCACGGTCTCGGCGAAGGTGTCGAAGACGTCGTCCCCGACCCGCAGGGCGCCGCCGCCCAGGACGACGGTGCCCGGGTTCACGAAGTTGACCAGGTTCGCCACCGTCGTCCCGACCAGCCGGGCGCTGCCCAGGACGACCTCGCGGGCCAGCGGGTCCCCGGCCCGGGCGGCCATGCCGACGTCCTCGGCGGTCAGGTGCCCGTGCCGGGCCAGGGTCCGCTGCAGCGCCGGGCTCTCGGCCACCCGGTCGACCACCCGCTGCACCAGGCTCCAGCCGCCCGACAGCGCCTCCAGGCACCCGGTCTGGCCGCACCGGCAGACCACCGTCGGGTCGTCGGTGACCTGCAGGTGGCCGATGTCCCCGGCCGCCCCGCTGTCGCCCCGGTAGACCGCACCGCGGGAGACCAGCCCGGCGCCGACCCCCTCGTCGATCAGGATGTACAGCAGGTCCCGGCCGTCCCGCGGCTCGCCGCGGTGCCACTCCGCCAGCGCCATGAGGTTGACGTCGTTGTCCACCCAGACCGGGGCGTCGTGCCGCTCCCGCAGCCAGGACCGGACGCTGTGGCCGTCCCACCCGGGCAGGATCGGCGGGGCCACGATCCGGCCGGTGCCGAACTTGACCGGGCCGGCCACGCCGATGCCGAAAGCCCAGGGCTCGCTGCGGGTCTTGCGGGCCAGCCGGGTGAACAGCCCGTCGAGCATCTCCATGGTCGCGTCGGGGCCGGCCGCGGCATCCCAGTCCTGGTGCAGGGTGGCCAGCAGCGTGCCGTCCAGGGTGGCCACGGCGACCCGGCTCTCGGTGGGGGCGATGACTCCGGCGAACACGTGCCCGGCCTCGGCGCGGAACCGCAGCGACCGGGACGGCCGGCCGCCGCCGGAGGGAGCCAGGTCGCCGTCGGCGAGCAGGCCCAGGTCGATGGCCTGCTGCACGCGCTGGGCCACCACCTTGCGGCTGAGCCCGCTCTCGGCCTCCAGGGCCGGGCGGGTCACCGCCTGCCCGGTGCGGACCAGGTTGATGAGCCGGGCGTGGACGAAGGCGTCCTGGGGCGAGGGGGACGTGCTCGTCACGGTGGTTCCTCCGGGGCTTGTGCGTGTGCTGCATCATATGGTCCGCAGGGACAAAAGACCCCCCCCTCCGGAGGACCACCGTGGACCGGCCCGGTACGAGCACGCCCACCCCGGCGAGGGTGGCAGACCTGCGCGTGGGTCGCCGTCGGGACGGGGCGGTCTGGACCGACGGCGCGGCGCCGCCGGTCTCCTGGCGGACCGCGACGCCCGCGACCGGCTGGACCCAGGCCTCGGCCCACCTGCTGGTCACCCGCGGGGACGGCGCCGTGCAGGAGCACGTGGTCGACGGCCCGGACGCCGTCCTGGTGCCGTGGCCGTTCCCGCCGCTGCAGCCGCGCGAGCGGGTCCGGCTCGAGGTGACCACCACCGGGTCCGACGGCGTCCGGGCGACCCCGGCGGCCGTCGAGGCCGAGGCGCCGCTGCTGACCGCAGCGGACTGGTCGGCCGACTGGGTCGCGCTGCCCGACGCCGCCGACGACCGGCCCGGGCAGCTGCGCCGCGGGTTCGTGCTGCCCGCCGAGCCGGTCCGGGCCCGCCTGCACGTCACCGCGCTGGGCGCCTACGAGGTCGAGCTGAACGGCACCGTGGTCGGCGACGAGGTGCTGGCTCCTGGCTGGACGAGCTACCGGGACCGGGTGCTGGTGGCCACCCACGACGTGACCGCGCAGCTGCACGCCGGGGAGAACGTCGTCGGGGCCTGGCTGGCCGGCGCCTGGTTCACCGAGCGGTACGGCTTCTTCGGCCGGGCCACCCGGGCCTACGCGGGCCCGGCCGCGCTGCTGGCCCAGCTCGAGGTCGACCTGGCCGACGGCAGCCGGGTCACCGTGGGCACCGACGGCACGTGGACCGGCCGCACCGCCGGACCGCTGCTGACCTCGGGGATCTACGCCGGCGAGGAGTTCGACGCCACCCGGCACGCCCCGTCCTGGTCCCGGACGACGACCGGCCCGGGCTGGTCGCCGGTGCGGGTGCTGGCCGACCCGGGCGCCGCGCGGGTGCCGGCCACCGCCGAGCCGGTCCGGCGCACGCAGGAGGTCGCCGCGGTCGCGGTGCTGACCACGCGGGCCGGGGCCACCGTCGTCGACTTCGGGCAGAACCTGGTCGGCCGGGTGCGGATCCGGGTGCAGGGGCCGGCCGGGCACACCGTCACGCTGCGGCACGCGGAGGTGCTGGAGGACGGCGAGCTGGCCACCCGGCAGCTCCGGTACGCGTACTCGGTGGACCGGTACACCCTCGCCGGCGGCGAGCCCGAGGAGTGGGAGCCCCGGTTCACCTTCCACGGGTTCCGCTACCTGCAGGTCGACGACTGGCCCGGCGAGTTCGACCCGGCCGCCGTCACCGCGGTCGTCTGCCACTCCGACATGGCCCGCACCGGCACCTTCACCTGCTCGGAGCCGCTGCTGGAGCGGCTGCACGAGAACGTCGTCTGGAGCATGCGGGGCAACTTCCTGTCGATCCCGACCGACTGCCCGCAGCGCGACGAGCGACTGGGCTGGACCGGGGACCTGCAGGTCTTCGCCGGCACCGCCGCGGTGCTGCACGACTGCGACGCGTTCCTGACCTCGTGGCTGGCCGACCTGGCCGCCGAGCAGGAGCACAGCGGCGGGG
Source organism: Klenkia terrae (assembly GCF_900491935.1). GTDB lineage: Bacteria > Actinomycetota > Actinomycetes > Mycobacteriales > Geodermatophilaceae > Klenkia > Klenkia terrae. The sequence goes on along the minus strand of NZ_UEXK01000004.1, from coordinate 4,218,268 downwards.
TGGTGCCGATCATCGTGCCGACGGCCATGGAGTCCGACCGGGAGGGCGTGGTCGCGGCGTGGGGCGACGCGGCCACCGTCGTCCCGTGGACGCTGTACGAGCGGTTCGGCGACACCGGGCTGCTCGCCCGCCAGTACGCCAGCATGCGCGCCTGGGTGGACGTCGAGCTGGCCCAGGCCGACGGAGACGGCCTGTGGTCGCGGGGCTACCAGCTCGGCGACTGGCTGGACCCGCGGGCGCCCGCCCACAGCCCCCGCGAGGGCCGCACCCACCCGTCGCTGGTCGCCTCGGCGTACCTGTTCCGCTCGCTGGACCTGGTCGCCCGGTCCGCCGCCGTGCTCGGCCACCGGGACGACGCGGCGCGGTACGCAGCGCTCGCCGAGCGCACCCGGACGGCGTTCCTGGCCACCTACGTCACCCCGGCCGGCCGGATGGTGTCCGAGGGCCCGACCACCTACGCGATGGCCCTGGTGTTCGGCCTCGCCACCGACCCCGACCTGCGGGCCCGGCTGGGCCGACGGCTGGCGGAGATCGTGCGGGAGGACGGCTACCGGATCGGCACCGGCTTCGTCGGCACCCCGCTGGTCATGGACGCGCTGTGCGCCACCGGCCACCTGCACACCGCCTCCCGGTTGCTGCTGCAGACCGAGGCGCCGTCCTGGCTGTACCCGGTCACCGTGGGCGCGACGACGGTGTGGGAGCGCTGGGACGCGCTGCTGCCCGACGGCTCGGTGAACGGCCACGAGATGACGTCGTTCAACCACTACGCGCTGGGCGCCGTCGTCGACTGGCTGCACCGCGGCCTGGCCGGGCTGTCCGCGGCCGAGCCGGGGTTCGCGCGGCTGCGGGTGGCCCCCGCCGTGCTGCCGGGGCTGACCTCGGCCGGGTCCCGGCAGGTGACGCCGTACGGGCCCGCCGAGGCCGGCTGGGAGCGGACCGCCGACCGGGTGCGGGTCACCGCTCTGGTGCCGCCCGGTGCCACGGCCGAGGTCGAGCTGCCCGACGGCACCCGGCACGAGGTGGGCTCCGGCGCGCACGCGTGGGAGGTCGACCTGACCGACGAGCTGCCCGCGACCGAGCTGCGCGGCCTGGACACCGACCTCGCCGACCTGGTCGACGACCCGGATGCCCTCGCCCTGGTGCGCGCCGAGGTGGCCGCCTTCGACCCCGGCCGGGCCCTCGCCTTCGCCGGCGCGCTGCGCTACGAGGCGGGCTCCACCCTGCGCACCGCCCTGATGTTCGCCGACCCCGACGGGCTGCACCGGGTGCACGCCGCCCTCACCGACCTGCACGACACCCGCACCACCGAGGAGACCCCGTGACCACAGCACTCCCCCACCTGCGCGCCACCGCCACCGGGCAGCAGCTCGTCGTCGACGGCCGGCCCGCGCTGCTGCTGGGCGGCCAGCTGCACAACTCGACCTCCTCGGACCCGCACCGGGTGCGCGAGGTCATGACCCGGCTGGCCGCCCAGGGCATCCGGACGGTCATCGGCACGGTCAGCTGGGCCCAGGTCGAGCCGGTCGAGGGCACCCTGGACTTCGCGTCGGTGGACGCCCAGGTCGCCGCCGCCGAGGAGCTGGACCTGCGGCTGGTGCTGATCTGGTTCGGCGCGTTCAAGAACGCGGCGTCCACCTACGCGCCGTCCTGGGTCCGCTCGGACACCGCGCGCTTCCCGCGGGCCGAGGCGCACGGCGCCCGGTCGCAGGCGTTCCCCTCCCCGGGCGGGATGCCCAAGCCGGTGCTCAGCGTCTTCGGCCCGGAGCTGCTGGCCGCCGACCGCCGCGCCTACGTGGAGTTCCTGCGGCACCTCGCCGAGGTCGACCGCGGGCACCGGGTCGTCATGGTGCAGGTCGAGAACGAGGTCGGGCTGCTCGGCGACAGCCGGGACCGCTCGCCGGTGGCCGAGCAGGCCTGGTCCGCCCCGGTGCCGGCCGAGCTGCTCGCCCGACTCGCCCGCGAGGACGAGGCGCCGCTGCGGCCGGAGCTGTCCGCCCTGTGGGCCCGGCAGGGCCGCCGGACGACGGGCACCTGGGCCGAGGTGTTCGGCGACGACTGGGAGGCCAACGAGGCCTTCATGGCCTGGGGCTTCGCCTCCTACTGCGGCGCGCTGGCCGCGGCGGGCAAGGAGGTCACGGCGCTGCCGACGCTGGCCAACGCCTGGCTGGGCCCGCAGCCGGGTCAGCCCGAGGCCGGCGACTACCCCAGCGGTGGCCCGGTGGGCCGGGTGCTGGACCTGTGGCGGGCCGCCGCCCCGGCGATCGACCTGCTGGGCCCGGACCTCTACGGGGCCGACGTCAAGCCGGTCATGACCGACTACCACCGCCCGGACAACCCGCTCTTCGTCCCGGAGTCCGCGCTGCGCACCGGCAGTCTGTTCTGGGCGCTGGGCACCCACCGGGCGCTGGGGTTCTGCGTGTTCGGGGTGGACGACGTCCGGCCCGGCAGCCAGCTCGGCGACGCCTGCACCCTGCTGGGGTCGATCGAGGACCGGATCACCGCGGCCCAGGCCGAGGACCGGATCGCCGGCGTCCTGCTCGAGGCGGGCCAGACCGAGCAGTGGTTCTCCCTCGGCGGCTACGACGTCGTCGCCCGGGACGCCCGGGCCCTGCTGGACAAGATGCTGCTGGACGTCGGCGTGCAGGGCCCGCCCCCGGCCGGTCCCCGGCCCANCGCCGACGGCCGGCCCTTCGGCATCGTGCTCGCCGAGGGTGCCGACGAGTTCCTGCTCGTCGGGCAGGGACTGGCGCTGGACCTCTCGGCCGACGACGCCGTGGTCGAGGTCGACGCCGTCGAGGAGGGCACCGTCGTCGACGGGGCGTGGGTGCCGGGCCGGTTGCTCAACGGCGACGAGCGGCTGTTCGTGCTGCCCGGGGAGCGGCTGGGCATGGTCCGCGTCCGGGTGCTCCGCCGGCCGCGCTGACGATGACCACCGCTGCCCCGCACATCGCGCCGACCTGCCGCGTGGTGGTGGACAACGACTTCTCCGGGGACCCCGACGGCCTGGTGGCACTCGCCCACCACCTGCTGTCCCCCGCCAACCGGGTCGTCGCGGTCACCAGCACCTGCCTGAACCCGCAGTTCCCGTCGCCCGCCTCCTCGGCGGCCGCGGGCGCCGCGCTGGCCGAGGAGCTCACCCGGATGACCGGCACCCCGGTACCGGTGTTCGCCGGCCGGGAGGGGGTCTACGACGGGACCGGGACGTCGGCGGCCGCGGACGCGGTCATCGCCGCGGCGCTGGCCGACGACGCGCTGCCGCTGGTGCTCGTCTGCGGGGGCCCGTTGACCACCGTCGCCGACGCCCTGGCGGCGGACCCGTCGATCGTCGGCCGCTGCACCCTGGTCTGGGTGGGCGGGACCGAGACCGACGGGTTCGAGTACAACCGGGACACCGACCCGCGGGCCGCGGAGTTCGTGCTCGGACACCGCGACCTCGCCGTCCACCTCTTCCCGCAGGAGACCTACCGGCAGCTGGCCCGTCTCGGTCGCCGAGCTCGAGGCCGACCTGGCCACCACCGGCGCGCTGGGCCGATGGCTGTGGGAGCGGTTCACCAGCCCGCCGGACTGGCTGCGGGTGGGCGGCGTCTGGCCGCTGGGCGACAGCGCGCCGCTGCTGGTCACCGCGCTGGGCACGGAGTCCAGCGGGTGGGTCGACCTGCCCGTCGGGCCCGGGCCGCGCCGCGTCGGCGGTACACCCAGGTCGACACCCGGCTGGTCCTGGGTGACCTGCTGGCCCGGCTGCGGCTGCACGAGGCGGCCCGCTAACCTCCCCCGTCAGGCGTTCGGCGGTCCGACCATCAGGGTGAGCAGCTCGGACAGCTGGGCCGGCTGTTCGTCGTCCAGCCGGCCGACCGACGTCCGGGCCGCCATCTCGGCCCAGACCTCGCCGACGAAGTGGCTGCCCCGCGGCGCGATCTCGACCCGGCCGTCCGGCGCCCGCCGGACCAGGCCGCGGGCCGTCAGCCGGTCGACGGCGACCTCGGCCATGGCGCGGTCGCAGTGCAGGTGGGCGGCGACGGCGTCCAGCGCGGTGGGCCCGTGGTCGACCATGGAGCGCAGCAGCGTCAGCTGGGTGCCGGTGAGCCCGCCCCGCAGCAGCACCTCGCCCCACCGCTGCTCGATGTCCTGCACGACCGCCAGGACCTGCAGGGCGACGTCGCCGACCCGCGCGTCGCGGTCGGCCGGCGGGGTCACGCGGTCACCCTAGGACGCCGACCGGCGCGGTACCGTCGCCAGCATGGGGGCCCTCCGGCGATCCCTCGCCGGGCTGGCGGGGGCAGTGGTCGTCGTGCTGTCCCCGGGCGTCGCCGCCGCCGCTCCCGGTGACCCGGTGACCGGTTTCGACGTCTCGTACCCCCAGTGCGGCACCCCGCTGCCGACCGGGGCGGACTTCGGGGTCGTCGGCGTGAACGGCGGGGTGGCCACCACCGCGAACCCCTGCCTGGCCGAGCAGCTGGCCCGGGCGGCCCGGGCCCCCGGGGGCGCCGCGGCCCACCCGCCGCTGCAGGTCTACGTCAACACCGCGAACCCCGGCCACCTGCAGGACGAGATCAGCACCTGGCCGCGCAGCGGGGACACCCCGTACGGCTCCTGCACCGGCGACAACGACCGAGCCTGCTCGTGGGTCTACGGCCAGACCCGCGCCTCGGTGGACATCCACGGCTTCCTGCTGCCCGCCGCACGCACCGCCGGGGTGGACGTCGTCCCGGCCGAGCTGGTCTGGTGGCTCGACGTCGAGACGATGAACACCTGGCAATCCGGCACCGCCGCGTCCCTGGCGAACAACCGGGCGGCGCTGGAGGGCATGACCGACTACCTGGCCTCCACCGGGGCGCGGATCGGCCTGTACTCCACCGGGCAGCAGTGGCAGCAGATCGTCGGGTGGGTGCCGCCGGGGAGCCCGCTGTACGAGCTGGACAGCTGGCTGGCCGGGGCGCTGTCCCGCGGGGAGGCCGCGCTGCACTGCAGCGACACCCCGCTGACCGCCGGGGGCGACGTCGTCCTCAGCCAGTACGTCGTCGAGCGCGACGGGCGCCTGCTGGACCACGACCTGCCCTGCTGAGTCAGACTCCCCGTCATGGACGACGGTGCGGTGCGGTTCGGGTTGGTCGGCTACGGCTTCGGCGGGCGGTACTTCCACGCCCCGCTGCTGGCCGCGGCGCAGGGCGTGGACTTCCTCGGCGTGGTGACCACGTCGCCGGAGCGGCGGGCGCTGGTGGCCCAGGAGCACCCGTCGGCGGCGTGCTTCGACTCGCTGGAGGCGCTGGTCGAGGCCGGCGCGGAGGCGGTGGCGATCTCGACCCCGGCCGACACGCACAGCCCGCTGACCGACCGGGCGCTGGACCTCGGCCTGGCCGTGGTCTGCGACAAGCCCTTCGCGCTGGACGCGGCGGCCGCGCAGGCCTCGGTGGACCGGGCGGCCGCCGCCGGCCTGGCCCTGGCGCCGTACCAGAACCGGCGCTGGGACTCCGACTTCCTGACCCTGCGCCGGCTGGTCGACGAGGGCGCGCTGGGCGAGGTGCGCACGCTGGAGTCCCGGTTCGAGCGGATGAGCGACGGCGACGGCCCGGGGGCGGCCGGCGGCGGCACGCTGCGGGACTTCGGCAGCCACCTGGTCGACCAGGCGCTGGTGCTGCTGGGCCCGGTCGGCTCGGTGTTCGCCCGCTGGTCGCTGCGGGAGTCCGGGCTGGACGACGACGTGCTGGTGGTGCTGGACCACGTGTCCGGGGCGCGGTCGGTGCTGGGCGGCAGCTGGCGCACCGGTGCGCCGGGGCCGCGGTTCCGCGTGGTGGGGACGGCGGGGTCCTACGTGGTGGGCGACCAGGTGCTGGAGAACGGGATGGGCGCGATGGACGGCCAGGAGTTCGCGCTGATCGCCGGCACCTCGCCCGCCACCGCGGACTGGGGCACCGAGCCCGAGACGGCCTGGGGCCGGCTGCAGCGCGGGGCCGAGTCGACGGTGGTGCCCAGCGAGCGCGGCCGGTGGGACACGTTCTACCCGGCGTTCGCGGCCGCCGTGCGCGGCACCGGCCCGGTGCCGGTCGACCCGCGGGACGCCGTGGCCACCGCGCGGGTGCTGGACGCTGCGCGACGGAGTGCGACCGAGGGCGTCGTGGTGTCGCTGTGAGCCTGTCCGAGGTCGACCGGGCCCACCTGGTGCGGTGCGTGGAGCTGGCGGAGGAGGCGCTGGTGGCCGGCGACGAGCCGTTCGGGTCGGTGCTGGTGGCCGCCGACGGCACCGTGCTCGCCGAGGACCGCAACCGGATCGCCGGCGGGGACTCGACCCGGCACCCGGAGTTCGAGCTGGCCCGCTGGGCCGCCGAGCACATGGACCCCGCCGACCGCCCCGCGGCGACGGTCTACACGTCCGGCGAGCACTGCCCGATGTGCTCGGCGGCGCACGCGTGGGTGGGCCTGGGCCGGATCGTCTACGCCAGCTCCTCGGCGCAGCTGGCCGCGTGGCTGACCGAGCTCGGGGTCGCGCCCGGACCGGTCGCCACCCTGCCGGTCACCGTCGTCGCGCCCGGCATCCCCGTCGACGGTCCGGACGAGGAGCTGTCGGCGCGGGTGCGCGAGCTGCACGTGCGGCTGCACCGGGGGTAGCGAGGTCGAGCCGGCGGTGCCGCCGGACGGGCCGCGACGGTGCCGTGCTGGATCGGCTCTGCTCCGTGGTCGGCCGGGCGCGGCGGTCCGGGGCGGGGCCGTCCGTGCGAGCTATCCGGCCATGTCCGCCCGGGGCACGGCCCCCGGATACGGCGGTCAAGGCACGGAGGTCCAGGCGCAGCTTGTCGGCCGCGATCAACCGAGCACCGTTCTCCGCGCTGCGTCCGCGTCGAGCAGTCCCGACCATCCCGCCCAGCTGACCGGGCGCGTCACCGGGCCGAGTGCGGCCACAGCCCTGCCACGTGCGGCCATCCGGGCGCCGCTGTCCCTGCTCCGCGTCCCGCCCACCGGGCACGTCACATGACCTGGGAAGGCCGGCTGCGAGCAACTGCTGGTCTACCTACGCCGGCCCGCCGTCGAGGCGTCGGTCGGCGGGCCCGTCGTGTTCGACCCGCTGGTCGACATGACCGTGGGGCGATCGGGCTGCACCACAGAGCGAGCGACGCCGCTGCGCCGAAGGTCGAGCTGGCTCAGGGCCCGGAGCACACAACGAACACCTCCACCAGCGTCGCCGCGTCGCGACCAGCGGCAGCTGGGTGAGCGTCGATGACCCCCAGCTGGCCGTGCGGGGGATCAGCGGCTTCCGTCACTGCCAGTGGCGGCGGAGCCACTGATAATCAGCAGGTCAAAGGCCTGTTCTGTTGGCCGTTTTTGTCAGACCCCTCTGGTGGACTAGGTCCATGACAGCGACGGCGCGACGGTTCCGGGTGGAGGTCACCCCCTACGTCACCGCCGTCCCCGTCGACGCCGCGCCGGTCCCACGGCTGACCGAGCTCGCGGCCACCGCCGGGCTCTCCGGTACCGAATTGGACGCCGAGCTGGCCTCGGTGGCCAAGCAGATGTCGGCCCTGGCCGCGTACCGCGCCGGCCTCGTCGAGCGCAAAGCCACCCTCGGTGCTCGCCAGCCGCTGCCCTTCGCCCCCGGCGCGCGCACCGATACCCGCCCCGAGGCCGACCCGGATCTTGACCCGTCGCTGCAGACCGCGGACGATTTCCTGCCCGACGAGGTCGCAGTGCTGCTGAACATGTCGGTCGGGTCGGCTCGGTACCTGGTCGATGACGACCTCACGCTGGTCCGCCAGTTCCCGGCGGTGTGGGAGGCGTTGGCTGATCAGCGGATCGACGAGACCCGCGCCAAGGCGATCGTGCGGGCGATGCGGTACCAGGCCCGGTCGTGGGGCGGCCCGGTCGACGACGCGATCGTCGACGTGGTCGCCGCGCGTGGGGTGGCGTGGGCCGCGGCCGGGTGCGCGCCCTCGACGCTGCGCGACCGGCTCGAGGCCGCGCTGATCGCTGCGGATCCTGCGGCTGCGGACCGACGGCGGGAGTTGCGCAAGCGGGAGGCCGGGGTGCGGGTGCAGGGCACCGGCGACGGCCTGGCTGACGTGCGGGTGAACGGCATGGAGGCCGCGACCGCGAAGCTGGTGAAGGCCCAGCTGGCGGCGTTCGCCCGGGAGCGCAAGGCCGACGGTGATGACCGCCGGGCCGGGGAGATCGAGACCGAACTGGTCGCCACCCTCATCACCCGCCCCTGGGAAGCCCAGGACCCCGCCGTCGGGGTGGGTNACCTAGCCGACCTCCACCCCGACGCCCCGGCGCAGGCCGACTCGGCAACAACCGAGGGCACCGTCCCCAGCGACGGAATGTCGGAGGACGGAGCGGCCGAGGACGGAGCGGCCGAGGACGCGGCGGCCGACGACGGGGCGGCCGAGGACGCGGCGACCTGCGTCCCTGCCGCCGGTGATGCGGGTGGCGGGAGCCGGGTCGGGCACGTCGGCGGATTGCCGGTCACCCCGGCCGCGGTGCGGTCCCTGCTGCAACGGATCGATGCCCTCGGCCTGACCCACCCCGACGGCGGAGACCTCGACCTCACCGTCACCGGCGAGCGCGGCCGACTGCTCGCCGTCGCCACCCCCGAGGAGGTCGTCGCCGCAGCGAAAGCCGGGCGCGGACTCGGGCCGCCACCACCAGCACCTGGCTACACACCAACCGCCGCCCAGTACCGGTACCTGCGCGCCCGCGACCGGCACTGCCGCTTCCCCGGCTGCCGACAAGTCGCCCGGGCCTGCGACGCCGACCACGTCATCCCCTACGACCACGCCAACCCCGAACGCGGCGGACCCACCTGCGTCAGCAACCTGGCCATGCTCTGCCGACGGCACCACCGGCTCAAGACGCACGCGCCCGGCTGGCGGTTCGCCATCGACGCCGACGGCACCCTGCACGTGACCACGCCCGGCGGCACGACCCGGACCACCCGACCACCCGCGATGGGTAAGGTCCTCGACCTGCTGGACGCACCGCCACCGCCGCACGATCCCGAGGCCGACCCAGCACCGTTCTAGACGTCGCCGGCACACGCCTGCCCCTGGACCACCGGGACCCGTCCGACCCGATCCCGGCCCCAGGACCCACAGACCTCGCCCGCTACCCGCCGGTGCAGTTCACTGGAGCCGTGGCGGCTCGCGACGACCTGGTCCGGGCGCACTGGCGGGAGCTGCTGCCGACGGCCTACCTCCTGACCGGGGACCAGGCGGCGGCCCGGCAGCTCGTCGTCCGCACCCTCGCCCGGCGGCGCCCGCCGATCGCCGATCGGCGAACCGCCCTCGACGCCCTCGTCCGCGCCCACCGCAGCCGATGGCGGCTCACCGGCCGGGCAAGCATCCAGGGCACGCCTGCCGTCCCCTGGTGGAGCTCGCCGGAAGCCGCCGCTGCCGCCCACCAGCTCGCCGACGCCCTCGACGACCTCGGCCGCGACGACCGCACCGCCGTCGTGCTGCGGTGGTTCGAGGACCTCGCTCCCGAACAGATCACCGCCCTCGTCCCTGGCGCCGACCCCGAGGCCGCGGCCGGTCGGCTGCCGGTCGACCCCAACGTGCTGCCCCGCCGCCTCGACGACCTCGCCGGCCTCTGCGACGCGGGCACCCTGGACGACGACACCGTCACCGCCGCAGTCCGCGGCACCCGGACCCGGCACACCTGCCAGGCCCTCCTCGCCGTCACCGCCGTGGCCGGGCTGGTCGCGGGTGGCGCATGGCTGCCGGACACGGCGCCCGACCCAGCGGCGACGGCGACGGCGACCGCCACCCCGTCCAGGACGACGACGGCAGCCGAGCTGCGCGGGATCTTCGCCCTCCCACCCCGTGGGGCGCTCGCCGACGACGAGGACCTGCTCGCCCAGCTGCGGCGGCGACTCGACGCCGAGGGCGCGACCGGCGCGGACTACCGGGTCCTCTACGCCGACGACGTCGAGGGCATCCGCGCGGTCCTGATGATGCACCCGGGCGCCGGGCAGATGGACCTCGCGTGGCTGACCGGGCCGGCCGGCACCGCGGCAGCCCGGCTGGACGTGCACACCGTCGGCTTCTCGACCCCGTTCGGCTCGGCCGGCATGGCTGTCTCGCTGCCCGACCCGGCCGCCGGCACGACCCGCCTCGTGGTCCTCACCGAGGACGGCGACACCGTGCGGGTCTCGGCCGGGGTCGACGTCGACCCGGCCACGGGCGCCGCAGGACGGACCTACGTCGACGTCCCCTCCCGGGGAGGGGTCGCCGCCACCACCCTCGACCGCACCAGCGACGCCGGCATCCGGCTCCAGGTCGGGCGACCGGGCGACCTCACCGAGGACATCTGGCCCGTCTCGAGCACCCCCGTCCACCTCGACGTCGGGACCGGCGGCACCGGCCCGCCCAGCCGGTCCGGCGCCCCGACCGCCGCCGCCGGGGCCTACGCATCGGCGCTGTCCACCGTCGTCGCCGCGACCGGGTGGGCCGAGGAGGACCTCGAGGTCACCGTCCTGGGCGCCGGCACCCTGCCCGCCGCGGCCGGCGGCACGCTGGACGTCGTCAGCTTGGCCGTCGTCCTCCCCGGCGGCGCCGTCGTCACCACCACCGGCACCGCAGCCCAGACGACCGCGGAGGACGGCAGCACGGTCCTGTCCTTCGGCGGCGGCTGCGGGAGCACCGGCTACCCGGCCGGGACCGACATCGTCGACCTGGTCGTGGCGGCCACCTGCGTGGACGTCGGCGACGCCTACACCCGCACCGTGGTGGTCGCCGCACCACCGGGGGTCCGCGTCGTGCTGGGCTTCCCGAGCAGCGACGAGACCCTCGTGCCCGAGCTCGTCGACGGGTTCGGCTGGACCACCTTCCTCACCCGCGAGGACCCCGGGACGGCGACGGCCGGCACCGCCACCTTCCCGGTGGCCGGTGCCGGCCGCGACGTGCTGCAGCAGTGACTGCCTAGATCGGCTCCACCGCGTCGGCCTGGGGGCCGCGCTCGGCGGGGGTGGCGGTGAACTGCACCCGCTGGCCCTCCTCGAGGTCCCGGTAGCCGCCGCGGTCGGCGATCGCCGAGAAGTGCACGAACACGTCGGCGCTGCCGTCGTCGGGTGCGATGAAGCCGAACCCCTTCTCCGCGTGGAACCACTTCACGGTGCCCTCCTGACCGCCCTCGATGGGGGTCGGCACCGCCCGCGCGGCGCTGCGCGAGCGCTCCCGCGGGGTCGACCGGGAGGGGTCCCGGCGTGCCTCGCGGCGGGCCGGGTCGCGCCGCGGCGGCGGGCCGGCGGAGTCCAGCGGACGGACGACGTCGGCCTGCGGACCGCGGTCACCCTGGCTGGCCGCGAACTCGACGCGCTGGCCCTCCTCGAGGTCGCCGTAGCCGCCGTCGTCCTCGATCACGGAGAAGTGCACGAACACGTCGCGCGACCCGTCGTCGGGCTCGACGAACCCGAAGCCCTTGTCGGCGTTGAAGAACCGGACGGTGCCCTGGGCCAGCCCGGAGCCGCCGCCGTACCCGCCGGCGTTGCCGCGCGGGCCGCCACCGCCGGTGGAGCCCAGCGGCTGCACGTGGGTGGCCTGCAGCCCGCGGTCGCCCTGCGCGGCCTCGAACTCCACGCGCTGGCCCTCGTCGAGGGAGCGGTAGCCGCCGTCGTCGGCGATCGCGGAGAAGTGCACGAAGACGTCGTCCCCGCCGTCGTCGGGCTGCAGGAAGCCGAAGCCCTTCTCGGCGTTGAAGAAGCGCACGGTGGCCTGGGGCAGGCCCGAGCCGGCCGCGCCGCCGCCGTCGTACCCGCCGTCGTCGTACCCGGCGTCGTGGCCGCCGCCGCCACCGGCGAGGGGCTCGACGTGGGTTGCCTGCAGCCCGCGGTCACCCTGCGCCGCCTCGAACAGCACGCGCTGGCCCTCCTCGAGGGAGCGGTAGCCACCGTCGTCGGCGATCGCGGAGAAGTGCACGAAGACGTCGTCGCCGCCGTCGTCCGGGGTGATGAAGCCGAACCCCTTCTCGGAGTTGAAGAACTGCACCGTGCCCTCGGCGCCGCCACCGGCGGACGCCCGGGGCGCCTCGCGGCGCGGGGCCTCCCGGCGGGGCGCCTCGCGGCGGGGCGCGCGCTCCTCGCGACGGTCATCACGCCGGTCGTCGCGGCGGGGCTCGCGGGACTGCGAGCGGTCGACCTGCACCGGCGGGCCGCCCAGCGGGCTCACCCGGTCGGCCTGCAGGCCGCGCTGGCCCGGGCTCGCCTCGTACTCGACCCGCGCGCCCTCGTCCAGGCTGCGGAACCCACCGGACTCCTCGATGGCCGAGAAGTGCACGAAGACGTCCTCACCGCCGTCGTCGGGTCCGATGAAACCGAACCCCTTCTCGGCGTTGAACCACTTCACGAACCCCTGCGGCATGCCCTGCTCCTGCACTCGACTGCTCTGCGAAACCTGCGTCTGTCCGTGCCCAGCGTCCCACCCGACGCGATCACCCCTCCGCAGGGTGCACCGGTCGCGGCGCCAGCACCAGGCACAGCGCGCCCACCGCCGCCAGCAACCACAGGCTGACCAACCGGTAGACGACCACGACCGGCACCGCCTGGGCGGCCGGCATGCCCGCGGCGACCAGCGCGGAGGCCAGCGCCGCCTCGACCACACCGATGCCGCCGGGGGTCAGCCGGGTCGAGGACACCAGCGCCCCGGCCGCCCAGGCCAGCACGACGCCCTGCCAGGGCAGCCCCGACCCGACCGCGAGCGCGGCGAGGCCGAGGGTGACCGCGTCCAGCACCCAGTTGGCCAGGGCCAGCAGGCCGGCGGCCGACGCGTTGCGCACCCCGGGGCGGATGGCCCCCAGCGAGGTCAGCGCGTCCTCGACGGCCGGGCCCACCACGGCCGGGCGCAGCACCTTGAACCACCGCGAGAGCGGGGCCAGCACGGCCATCAGCAGCTTGACCACCAGGTGCTTGGCCTCGGGGCTGCGGGTGACGGCGAGCAAGGTGAGGACCGGGACGACGGCGGCGACCGACGCCACCGAGGCCACCACCGCGCCGGCCGTGCTCCCGGTGGCCGCCGAGCTCACCGCCACGACGGCGGCCAGCGCGACCGTCGAGCACACCCCGGAGACGGCGAGGGTCCAGCTGACCAGCACGGCGCTGTTGCCCAGGTCGCGCATCCGGCGGAAGGCGTAGGCCACGCTGGCCGCCGACCCCGCGAGCGGCAGGCCGACGGCGATCGCGTTGCCGCCGTAGACCGTCGCGGTCAGGCTGCCCTGCGGGGCCACCCCGCCGCCCGAGCGCAGCAGCAGCTGCTGCTGCCAGACCAGGCACTGCATCGACAGCAGCTGGACGGCGGCCGCGGCGAACGCCCACCGCAGGTCGGTGCCCGCGAGCGTCTCGAACCAGCCGACGACGGACCGCCAGAAGACGACGAGGACCACCACGGTGCCCACCGCGAGGACCCCGCCCAGCACGGGTCGCCACCACCGGGCCACCGGGCCGCGCACGACCTCGGTGACCGGGCCACCCGGTGTCTCCGGGTCGGGACCGCTGCTCATCGTGGGGAACGGTAGCGACCCCGGGTGTCCGGTGGTGTCCCCGCTGCCCCGCACGGGTGAGACCGCCCAGGCGGCCGGCACGGACGGTCGGGCGTCCGTCGGACCGCCGGGCAGACTGCTCGTCGTGGCCGTCGACGGGGAGTACGCGCCGAGCCCGGTGCCGTGGGTGGCCGACGAGGTCGCCCACATCGAGGACACCGGGACGGCGTTCGGCGGGCGGGCGGTGGTGCTGCTCACCCACCGCGGACGGCGCACGGGTCTGGTGCGCAAGACCCCGCTGATGCGGGTGGAGATGCGCGGGGTCTACGCGGCGGTCGCCTCGACCCGCGGCGGGCCGGCGCACCCGCACTGGTACGCCAACGTGCTGGCCTCCCCCGACGTCGAGCTGCGCGACGGCGACCTGCGGCTGGACCTGCGGGCCCGCGAGGTCAGCGGTGCCGAGCGGTCGGCCTGGTGGTCGCTGGCCTGCGGCACGTTCCCCTCGTACGTGGAGTACCAGCGGCGCACCCGACGACGCATCCCGGTGGTGCTGCTCGAGCCCCGCGTGTCGTCACCGTCCGCCTCCTGACCCGAGCCGCAGCCGGTCCTGTCGGTGGGGCCCCGTAGCGTGGCACCCATGAGCCGCACGCACCCCGAGCTGAAGACCCCGCCGCCCCTCTCGGAGGGGGGCCTGCGGATCGTCGCGCTGGGCGGGCTCGGCGAGATCGGCCGCAACATGACGGTCTTCGAGTACGCCGGCAAGCTGCTCGTCGTCGACTGCGGCGTGCTGTTCCCCGAGGAGCACCAGCCCGGCGTCGACGTCATCCTCCCCGACTTCACCTCCATCCGGGACCGGCTGGACGACATCGAGGCGATCGTGCTCACGCACGGCCACGAGGACCACATCGGCGGCGTGCCCTACCTGCTGCGCGAGCGCCGCGACATCCCGCTGGTCGGGTCCAAGCTCACGCTGGCCTTCATCTCGGCCAAGCTCGAGGAGCACAAGATCAAGCCGGTGCTCCGGCAGGTCGCCGAGGGCGAGCGGCTGCCGCTGGGCCCCTTCGACACCGAGTTCCTCGCGGTCAACCACTCGATCCCCGACGCGCTGGCCGTGGCCATCCGCACCCCGGCCGGGTTGGTCCTGCACACCGGTGACTTCAAGATGGACCAGTTCCCGCTGGACCAGCGGATCACCGACCTGCGCGGGTTCGCCCGGCTCGGCGAGGAGGGGGTCGACCTCTTCCTCACCGACTCCACCAACGCGGAGGTCCCCGGCTTCACCCTCAGCGAGGGCGACCTCGTCCCCGCCATCGACACCGTGTTCCGCACCGCGCCCAAGCGGGTCATCGTGTCCAGCTTCGCCAGCCACGTGCACCGCATCCAGCAGGTGCTCAACGCCGCGCACGCCCACGGCCGCAAGGTGGCCTTCGTCGGCCGCTCGATGGTCCGCAACATGGGGATCGCCCGCGAGCTGGGCTACCTCGACGTGCCGCAGGGCCTGGTCGTCGACCTCAAGCAGATGGACAAGCTGCCCGCCGACCAGGTGTGCGTCATCTGCACCGGGTCGCAGGGCGAGCCGATGGCCGCGCTGTCCCGGATGGCCAACCGCGACCACGTCATCCGCATCTCCGAGGGCGACACCGTCCTGATGGCCAGCTCGCTCATCCCGGGCAACGAGAACGCGATCTACCGGATCATCAACGAGCTCACCCGCTGGGGCGCCAACGTGGTGCACAAGGGCAACGCCAAGGTGCACGTCTCCGGCCACGCCAGCGCCGGCGAGCTCGTCTACTGCTACAACATCGTCAAGCCGCGCAACGTCATGCCGGTGCACGGCGAGTGGCGCCACCTCAAGGCCAACGGCGAGCTGGCGATCAAGACCGGTGTGCACCCCCGCGGGGTCGTGCTGGCCGAGGACGGCAACGTCGTCGACCTGGTCGGCGGCAAGGTCCGGATCACCGGCAAGGTCAGCGCCGGCAACGTCTACGTCGACGGCGCGACGGTCGGCGGGGCCACCGAGGCCTCGCTGAAGGACCGGCGCAACCTGGCCGAGGAGGGCGTCATCACGGTGGTCGCCATCGTCGACGCCGACACCGGCCTGCTGGCCGAGGCGCCGGACTTCCTGGCCCGCGGCTTCGTGCACGACGAGGGCACCTTCGACACCGTGGTGCCGCTGATCGAGAAGGCGCTGGCGAAGGCGGCCGAGGAGGGCGTCGGCGGGGCGCTGCAGCTCGAGCAGCTCATCACCCGCGCGGTGGCCACCTGGGCGCACCGCAACGGCCGCCGCAGCCCGATGATCATCCCGGTCGTCATCGACGCCTAGATGTTGCGGTGCATGAGGTTGTTGACAGCGGGGCGGTAGGGGCCGGGACGTAGGACGGGTCCCCGGCGGCAGGATGTGAAGCGCTGACCACACGTCCTGACCGACCCGGAGACCCGTCTTGTCCCACGCTAACGCGCCCTTGACCCCTGCTGGCCGGCTGCGGTTGATCGACCGGTGCGCTACCCGTCCGATCGCGCACATCGCTGCTGAGGCCGGTGTGTCCCGGCAGTGCCTGTCCAAGTGGAAGAACCGCTACGACGCCCTTGGCGAGGTCGGGCTGCTGGACCGCTCCAGCGCCCCGCACGCCAGCCCCACCCAGACCGAAGGCGAGGTGGTAGCCCGCATCGAGGCGCTGCGGCGGGAGAAGAAGTGGTCCGCGCGGTTGATCACCGCCGAGCTCAACGGCGACGGTGTGGACATCAGCGCCGCCACCGTCGGACGGTGGCTGGCCCGACTGGGCATCAACCGCCGCCGCTTCCTGGACCCCGACGGGGACAACAACCGCGCCCCAGGCAAGATCACCGCCCGCTACCCCGGGCACATGATCCACGTCGATGTGAAGAAGGTCGGCCGCATCCCCGACGGCGGCGGATGGCGCGCCCACGGCCGCGGCAGCGACGGTGACCGCGCCGCCGCACGCGCCAAGACCGCCGCGGCCAAGACCGGCCAGAAGGCCGGCTACGTCTACCTGCACTCGGCCATCGACGGGTTCTCCCGACTGGCCTACACCGAACCCCTGGCCAACGAGACCGCCAAGACCGCCATCGCGTTCTTCGCCCGCGCCCGCGCGTTCTTCCGCGCCCACGGCATCGGCCGCATCACCCGGGTCATCACCGACAACGGGTCCTGCTACCGCGCCGGGGCGTTCACCAGGTCACTGTTCGACGCCAGCCGCCACCAGCGGACCCGGCCGTTCACGCCCAAGCACAACGGCAAGGTCGAGCGCTACCAGCGGATCCTGGCCGAGGAGCTGCTCTACGCCCGCACCTGGACATCCGAAGCCCAACGAGCCCAGGCGATCGCGGTCTGGACCGTGCACTACAACTACCACCGACCACACACCGCCGCCGGGAACCGACCACCCGCCTCACGCCTCCACGCCGGCGTCACCAACGTCATGACGAGCAACACCTAGAAGGACCCTGTCGCCCCCCACGACGTGCTCCGCACGCCGTGGGGCCCTGCGACAGGGCCGTCAGGCGGCGCGGCCGAACCAGGCGTCGAGGAGGTCGTGCCGCACGGCCGGCGGCAGTGCTCCCCAGCGCAGCAGGGCCGCGCGGGCGGGCAGCTGGCTGGCCTTCGCCAGCCGGCCCAGCTCGCGGACCCGGTGGGCCGGGGGCACCAGCGGCGACCGTGCGCCGACGAGGCGGAGGGTGGCGACCGGCCCGGTCAGGGCCTCGCACAGGGAGTCGTACGCCGCCGTGATCGCGGCCTGGTGCGCGGGGTCGGACCAGTGCGGGCATCGCCCGGGGTGTCCGACGGAGGCTGCGTGAGCGCTCATGCCCGCACTATCGGTAGCACACGGCCGGATCGTGACCACCCTGTGACCGCCATCCGGTAGCAGCGGGGGTGAACGCCGGCGCCGCGGCAGCCGTATCCCCCACGGGGACGTCCACGGGAGGAGGCAGGGCATGGTCGGTCGGGTGCGGACACGACGGCTGCGGTCGGTCGACGAGCCGGTGGAGACCTTCGACGCCCGGGCCGCCTACGCCGCGCACGGGGCCGAGCTGTACCGACTGGCGCTGCGCCAGCTCGGCGACGAGGGCGCCGCGCAGGACGTCGTCCAGGAGGTGTTCCTGCGGGCCTGGCGCGCCGCGGACTCCTACGACCCCCAGCTGGCGAGCCTGCGGACCTGGTTGTTCGCCATCGCCCGCAACGTGGTGGTCGACGAGACCCGCCGGTTCGCCGTCCGGCCGTGGCAGCGGCAGCTCACCGACGACGCCGGCGCCGAGGTCCCGGTCGAGGTCGAGCTGGACGAGCGGCTGGTGGACGCCTGGGTGGTCGAGGAGGCGCTGGGCCGGCTCGGGGCCGACCACCGGGCAGCGATCGTGCAGACCCACCTGCGCGGCCGCCCGCACGCCGAGGTGGCCGCGGAGCTGGGCATCCCGGTGGGCACACTGCGCAGCCGGGTCTTCTACGGGTTGAAGGCACTGCGGTTGGCGATGGAGGAGATGGGGGTGGAGCCGTGAACGAGCACCGGGAGCTGCGCGAGCAGCTCGGGGTCTACGCACTGGGCCACGGCACCGCCGACGAGCGGGCAGCGGTCCGGGCCCACCTGGACGGCTGTGCCGCGTGCCGGGCCGAGCTGGCCGCCCTGGTCCCGCTGCGCGCCCGGCTGGCCGACGTCGACCCCGACCGGCTCGACGAGGTGCCGGCTCCGCCGCCCGGGCTGGGCGACCGGGTGCTGGCGGGCATCGCGGCCGAGCAGGCCACCGGGCAGGCTCGCCCCGGCCGACGTCGCTGGGCCCCCGCGGTCGCCGCGGTCGGGATCGCCGCGGCGGCCTTCGGGGTGGGCTGGCTGGTGCGCCCGGTGCCGGACGCGCCCCCGCTGGAGGCGGTCGCCGTCCAGGTGACCGCGCCCGACGTCGCCGCGACCGCCGACGTCGTCCCGCACACCTGGGGCATGGAGGTGCGGCTGCACGGCGCGGGCTTCACCGCCGGCGAGGTGTACCGGGTGCAGGTCACCGAGGACGACGGCGGCACGGTGCCGGCCGGGGAGTTCCTCGGCGTCGGCCCGGCCCAGCTGGACTGCAACCTCAACAGCTCCGTGCTCCGCGAGGACGCCATCGGGTTTCAGGTGCTCGACAGCAGCGGCGCCGTGGTGGTCACCTCGGATCTCTGAGGCGGCGGTGGACGCACCGGGGTCACCCGCCTACCAGTCCCCGGACAAGACCGCGACGCACATCCACGAGGCCTCCGTCGGGCAGGCCGGCCCGCCGCGGATCGCGCTGCCCGACCCGGAGGACGACGGCACCGGCACCCTGGTGAGCTCCGGCTGCCGGCCCTTCACCACCCGGCTCGCCCCGCAGGGCACCGACACCGGGCAGGGCTTCACCCTCGACCAGATCGAGACGAACCCCTCGGCGTTCTCCACCGACACCCGCACCAGCGCCTTCGCCGCCGGCGCGGTCCGCGGCCAGCTGGTGGAGTCCCCGGTCGGCGGCGTCGAGACCGGCGCCGGCGGGACGGCGGCGTCCACCTCGTCGTCCACCGGCCGCTGTGCCCGCCCCCACCGGGCTGTCTATCCCGGCGCTGGGCATCGCGCAGGACCTCGTCGGGCTCGGCGTGGCCGACGACGGCACCGCCGAGGTGCCGGTGGACTTCGACGACGTCGGTTGGTTCACCCCCGGCGGCCGGCCCGGCGCCCGCGGACCGACGGTGCTGATGGGCCACGTCGACTCCACCGCCGGCCCCGCGGTGTCCTACGTGCTGCGCGACCTGGCGGCCGGGGACACCGTGGACCTCACGGTCGCCGACGGCTCGGTGGCCACCTACACGGTCACCGGCACCGAGCAGGTCGCCGAGGACACCTTCCCGACCGCCGCGGTGTTCGGCGCGACGGCCGACGACGTCCTCCGGCTGATCACCTGCACCGGGAGCTTCGACGCCGGCGCCCGCAGCTACACCGACAACCTGGTGGTGACGGCGGTCCGGACCGGCTGAGTAGGGTCCCCCGCCGTGGCGAACGTCCTCTCGATCCAGTCCCACGTGGCCTACGGGCACGTCGGCAACGCCTCCGCGGTCTTCCCCCTGCAGCGGCTGGGCCACGAGGTCTGGCCGGTGCACACCGTCCAGTTCTCCAACCACACCGGCTACGGCTCCTGGACCGGCCGGGTCTTCGACGGCCAGGCCGTCGACGAGGTGGTCGAGGGCATCGCCGCGCGCGGCGTGCTGGGCAGCTGCGACGCAGTGCTCTCGGGCTACCTCGGGTCCGCCGACATCGGGCACGCCGTCGTCGGCACCGTGGCCCGGGTCCGGGCGGCCAACCCGGCCGCCGTCTACTGCTGCGACCCGGTGATCGGCGACGTCGGGCGCGGGGTGTTCGTCCGGCCGGGCATCGCCGAGTTCATGCGGGACGTCGCCGTCCCCGTCGCCGACGTCGTCACCCCCAACCACTTCGAGCTCGACCTGCTCACCGGCCGGACGACGACCACGCTGCCCCAGGTGCTGGACGCCGTCGCCGCGCTGCAGGCCACCGGCCCGCGCGTCGTCCTGGTGACCAGCCTGGACGTCGAGGACACCCCGGACGACGCGGTGGACCTGCTCGCCGCCGAGGGCGGCCGGGCGTGGCGGGTCCGCACCCCCGAGCTGGGGGTGTCGGTCAACGGTGCCGGCGACGCTATCGCCGCGCTGTTCCTGGCGCACTGGATGTCCACCGGCTCGGCCGCCCGCGCGCTGGGTGCCGCGGCGTCCTCGGTGTTCGGCCTGCTGCGGATGACCGCCGAGGCCGGCAGCCGGGAGATCCTCACCGTCGCGGCGCAGGAGGAGTTCGTCTCCCCCACCCGCACCTTCGAGGTCACCGAGGTGACCGCGGCACCGTAGGACGGAGACTGTCACCACGGGTGCCGGGTCGGTCACCCCCAGCGCACCACCGGACGGCGAGGAGCCCGGGATGACCGCACCAGGCACAGCCGCACCCGGGACGACGACCGGGGCACGCGCCCTCGTCGCGGCCTTCTGCGCGCTGGTCGCCGCGACCCAGGTGCTCTGGCTGACCTTCGCGCCGGTGACCGACGAGTCGGCGCGCGCCCTCGGGGTCGGCACCGGGGCGATCGCCAACCTGGCCGCGGTGAACCCGCTGGTCTTCGTGCTGCTGGCGGTGCCCGCCGGGCGGTGGCTGGACCGCAGGCTGGTCCCGGCGCTGGTGGCCGGTGCGGTGCTGACCGCCGCCGGTGCCGTGGTCCGCGCCGCCGGGGTCGACTCCTACCCCGTGGTCCTGACCGGCCAGCTGCTGGTCTCGGCCGGCCAGCCGCTGGTGCTCGGCGCGACCGCGCTGCTGGCGGTCCGCTACGTCGCCCCCACCGCCCGCACCGCGGCGATCTCGGCGGCCAGCGCGGCGCAGTTCGTCGGCATCCTGGTCGCCGCCCTGGTCGGCGGGCCCGTGGTCGACGCGGTCGGGCTGGCCGGGTTGCTCCGGGCCGAGGCGGTGGCGGTGGCGGTGGTCGCCGCGGTGTTCGTCGTCCTGGTCCGCCGGGTGGCTCCCCGGCCCGTCCCCGCCTCCGCCGCTGCACCCGCGGGTGGGCGGCTGGTCCGGGACCGGCTGCTGGTCGGCCTGGCCGTCATGCTCTTCGTCGGCGTGGGCGTCTTCAACGCGGTGGCCACCTGGCTGGACCCGGTGCTCGACGACCTGGACCGGCCCGGTCTCGGCGGCCCGCTGATCGCCGGCATGACCGTCGCCGGGATCGCCGGCGCCGCCCTGCTGCCCGCCTGGGCGGCCGCCCGGGACCGCCGCCGGACCGTCCTGCTCGTCGCGGCGGTCACCAGCGCGGTGGGCTTCGCGGTCGCCGCGGCGGTGCCGGCGGAGGCGACCGTCGGGGTGCTGCTGGGGGTGCTGCCCCTGGTCGGCTTCGTGCTGCTGGCCGGCCTGCCGGTGGCGCTGGAGTGGGCCGAGCTGCACGTGGGCGCCGACCACGCGGCCCGGGCCACCAACCTGCTGCTGCTGGCCGGCAACGCCGGCGGGGTGGTGCTGGTGCTGGCCGTCGAGGTCGCCGGCGGCCGCGCCGCGCCGACCCTGCTGGCGCTGGCCCTGCTCTCGCTGCCGGCGGTCGTCGCCGCCTGGGTGCTCCCCCGGCGAGCGACGGGACCCACGACGGGCTAGGTGCCCCGGGCGACCGGGCACGCCGTGCGGCGGGCCCGGTCGATCCGGATCAGGGCAGGACGACCTTCTCGTTCTCGCCGACGTCGGTGCGCTCGCCGGTGGCCTTGGCCTTGACGAAGCTGATCGCCGTGGTCACCGCACCGGGGGTGTCCCAGTACTCGGCGCTGCTGCCGTCGACCTTGATCAGCACCACCGAGGCGTCCTCGGGCCCCTGCGGCAGCCAGGCCTCGGCGCCGGAGTTCCACAGCTCCTTCTTCTTCGCCACGTCGGTGACGACGATGCCCTCGCCGGCGATCGACACCCAGCTGGACCGGGAGCCGGTCGTCACGTTGACCTTCGGGTTGGCCGCGATGCTCTTCGCCGGCCCGCCGTCGGCCTCCGCGAAGAACCACAGGTCGCCGTCGAACTCGGTCTCCTGCAGCGACATCGGACGGCTCTCCAGGGAACCGTCGGCACCCAGGGTCGTCAGCATCGCGATCTTCTCGCCCGCCACCAGCTCGCGGACCTTCTCCACACCGTGCTCGGCCATCAGGCGCGCTCCTCGCAGTCGATTTCGATCTCCAGGACTGCGGTGCCCGGCGTGGTCCAGCGCAAACCGGATGTGCCCAGCGTCAGTCCGGCAGCCGCTCCGCCAGGCGGCGGAGGTCGGCCTCGGCGGTCGGCTCCAGCGGCAGGTCGGGGAGGACGGCGAGCACCTCGTCGCGCTCCAGCCCCTCGGCCAGCAACGCGTCGAGCACCCGGGTCACCGCGGTGTCCGGGATGGGGCTGCCCAGGTCGGCGACCGCGGCCCGGGCCAGGAACAGCACGCCGGCCAGCGCGTCGGGCCCGGCCGGGGGCGGCGGGACGGCCTGCCGGGTGAGCGCCTCGGCCGCCCGGACCAGCGACAGCGGCACGCCCTCGGCCTCCACCACGGCCAGCGGGGTGTCGCCGATCCCGGCCAGCACCAGGTGCTCGGCGACGATCCGCAGCGGCGCCTCCCACTCCCCCGCCCGCACCACCGCGGCGGTGTCCTCGGCGTCCTCGCCCACGTCGTCGGCCAGCTCGGCCCAGGCGGCCGGGCGCGCCGCCCGCAGCCGGTCGGCGGCCAGCTCGCAGGTGGCCAGCACGAACGGCTCCAGCACCTCGACGTCGAACCGGTCGGCCAGCAGGCCGCCCTCGGCGTCGGCCATGTTCAGCGCGTCCCGGAACGTGCCGGGTGCGGCGTCGGCGAGGTCCAGCCGGCCGACCTCCTCGTCGCCCAGCAGCTGCCCGTTCTCGGCCCGCACCCCCACGGTGGTCCCGGTCGTGACCAGCCGGCCGCGGCGGTGCGTCCGGTGCGGCCGGTCGCCGGTGCCCACCGCCCAGGCGCACGCCTCGGCGATCAGCGCGGCACCCCGCTCGCGGAGCACCTCGCGGGTCAGCAGGGCCATCTCGTCGATCTCGAACACGACTCCATGGTCCCCCCGCCCGGCGCCCAGCACCCGTCGTGGGCGTGGCCGGTCAGCCCTCCAGGGCGCGGCGGAGGTCGGCGGCCTCGGTGCGGACCTGGGTCAGCACGGGGACGACGTCCACCTCGCGCACCCGGTCGCAGGTGAGCCGGTGGATGGGCACCGGCCGGTGGCCCTTCACGACCAGCCGCTCGGTGACCTCGAAGGCCCCGCGCAGCAGCCCGCCGTCCACCGACGTCGGGTCGTGCAGCTGGTCCAGCGGCGCGACCATGGTGCTCGGGAAGCCCCACTGGCGCATGGCGGCGGCGGTCAACTCGACGGCGTGCACGCCGTAGCGCTCCACCTCGGCCTCGCGGCGGTCGACGGCCGACCGGTGCGCGGCGGTCAGCTCGCCGTAGCCCTGCGGGTCGTGGTGGTGCAGCAGGGCCGCCCCCAGCTGGGCCAGCAGGCCCATGCACAGGGCGTCCGCGGCGCGGTGCCCCATCCGGGGGGCCAGCGTCGAGCAGGCCAGGGCCAGGTGGGTGCTGGTGGTCCAGTGCTCCGCGGGCAGGGTCATCTGGTCGGTGCTGGTGAGCGCCACGGTGGCCATCGACCGGACCGTGGCGAACCCGACCACCGTGACGGCGAACTGCAGCGAGGAGACCCGCCCGCGCAGCCCGTAGTAGGCCGAGTTGGCCAGCTTGAGCACGCGGCCGGTGAGGGCCGCGTCGGCGGCCAGCAGGCGGGAGAGGTCCTTCGCGCCGGCGTCGTCGGCGTGGGTGAGGGCCACGATCTGCGCGGCCACCGGGCGCTGGGCGGCCATGGTGTCGATGCTCGCCAGCACCGCGTGGGCGTCGAAGGTCGCGCCCGGGAGCAGGACGTCGTCGACGCCGTCCTCGGGCTCGGCCACCTCGTCGTCGTCCAGCACGACGTCGTCCGAGGCGACCAGGGGCGCGGTCACCGGGCACGCTCGGCGAACCAGGCGGTCGCGGCCGCCCCGGTCATCGGGCGGGCGATCCCGAAGCCCTGCAGGTGGGTCGCGCCCAGCTCGACCAGTGCCCGGACCTGTGCCACGTCCTCGACCCCCTCCGCCACGCTGTCCAGCCCGAGCCCCGCGGCCAGCGCGACGATCGCGCCGGTGATCTCCGGGTGCCCCTCGGACAGCTCGGCCACGAAGGACCGGTCGATCTTGAGCCGGTCCACCGGCAGCCGGCGCAGCTGCGCCAGCGACGAGTAGCCGGTGCCGAAGTCGTCGACGGCGATGGTGACGCCCAGCTCGCGGAGCTGGTCGAGCACGGCGCGGGCCTGGTCGGCGTTGCGCATGAGCGCGGACTCGGTGACCTCCAGGCAGATCCGCTCGGCGCCCACGCCGTGCCGGGACAGGGTGGTGGCCACCAGCGAGGGCAGGTGCTCGTCGAGCTGCAGCGCCGACACGTTGACGTTCACGGTGCGGGGCGCGGCCACCCCCAGCTCGGCGTCCCAGGCGGCGATCTGCCGGCAGGCCTCCTCCAGGACGTAGCTGCCGAGGGCGTCGACCAGCCCGCTCTCCTCGGCCAGCGGGACGAAGACGTCGGGCCCGACCGCGCCCCGGGTGGGGTGGGTCCAGCGGGCCAGGGCCTCCAGGCCGACCGGCACGAGCGTCGCGGCCGCCACCACCGGCTGGTAGGCCAGGGTCAGCTGGCCGCCGTCGATGGCCGCGCGCAGGTCGGCGACCAGCCGCAGCTTGTCGCGGGCCTCCTCGCGGGAGGCCTGGTCCAGCACGGAGACGCGGCCCTTGCCGTCGGCCTTGGCCTGGTACATGGCGATGTCGCAGTCGCGGACGAGCTCGTCGGCGGTGAGGTGGGCCGGGGTCTGCACGGTGACCCCGACGCTGACGCGCACGTTGACCCCCACCCCGCCCAGCTGCACCGGGCGGGCGAGCTCGACGGAGATCCGCCGGCCCAGCGCGACGACGTCGTCCTCGTCGACGTCCTCGCAGACCACCACGAACTCGTCGCCGCCGAAGCGCACCACGAGGTCCGTGGGCCGGACGGCGGCGCGCAGCCGCCGGGCCACCTGGACCAGGAGCTGGTCGCCGGCGGCGTGCCCGAGGGAGTCGTTGACCACCTTGAAGTCGTCGATGTCGAGGAACAGGCAGCCCAGGCCGTCCCGGGTGCCGGGCAGGAAGCGCTCGGCCACGTAGGTGGACAGCCGGGCCCGGTTGGGCAGGCCGGTGAGCGGGTCGTGGGTGGCCTGGTGGGCCAGCTGCGCCTCGAAGGCCAGCCGCTCGGTGACGTCCTCGACGGTGGCCACGAAGCCGCTGCCCAGGTCGGGGGTGTGCAGGTGGGAGAAGCGGATGAGCGTGCTGCGCTCGTCGTCCGGGCCGCACAGCAGCCGGGCCCGGATGTCCCCGGACCCGCCCTCGAGCACCTCGGCGGCGAGGCCCACGACGGCGTCGACGTCGTCGGGGTGCACGCTGGCCAGCCAGCCGGTGCCCAGCAGCTCCTCGGCCTGGCGACCGGTCAGCCGGCAGAACGCGTCGTTGACGTGCGCCAGCCGCAGGCCCTGCTCGGACAGCAGGGTCGGCATCGGCGAGCGCTGGGTCAGCGTGGTGAACCGGCGCTCGTGGGCGGCGGCGGAGTCGGCCAGCGCGCGCTCGGCGTCGCTGCGGGCGTGCTGGGCGGAGACCGTCCAGACCCCGCCCTCGGTGGACGGCGTGGTGACGACGGCCAGCTCGACCAGCGAGCCGGTGCGGTCCCGGGCCAGGAGCTCCAGGGTGACCGAGCGCTCGCGGCGCAGCAGGGCCCCGGTGCCGCCCAGCGGGGGGCGCGGGAACAGCGCCTCCACCGTGGTGCCCACCAGGTCGGCCGCGGCGTACCCGAGCAGTCGCTCCACCCCGGTGTTGGCCCAGCGGATCCGCGCGCCGTCGCCGTCGGCGGTGACGACCAGGATGGCCACGTCGACGCGGACCGACGCCGCGTGCACGACCGCCCGGCTGACCCGGGCCGAGTCCAGCGCCCCGACCCGCGCCGGGGACGTCGTCCGCGGCCCGGGCACCCCGGGTGCGGGGACGACGACGGGGAGGCTCACGGATCCGGTCTCGGCACCCCGCGGGCGCCCCTGGAGCCCGGCGGCACCGGTGTCCCCCGCCCGGGTGAGGTGGCCCGCACCGCCGGGCGCTCCTAGCGTGGCGGCATGGACCTGCAGCTGAGCGGGAAGCGGGCGCTGGTCACCGGCGCCGGGCGCGGCATCGGGAAGGCCGTCGCGGTGCGGCTGGCGCAGGAGGGGGCCCGGGTCGCGCTGCTGGCCCGGTCCCGCGAGGACCTGGAGGCGGTGGCCGCCGAGCTGCCCGGGGAGTCGCTGGTCGTGCCGGCCGACACCACCGACGACGCCGCCGTGCGGGCCGCGGTGGCCGCGGTGGTGCAGGCGTGGGGCGGGGTGGACGTCCTGGTCAACGCCGCTGCCCGGCCGGCGTCCACGGCACCGGTCCCGGCGCTGGCCGACCTGCCCGACGACGCCCTGCGCGACGAGGTCGAGACCAAGGTGCTCGGCTACCTGCGCACCGCGCGGGCCGCGGCACCGCACATGGTGGCCCAGGGCTGGGGCCGGATCGTCAACGTCAGCGGGCTCAACGCGCGGGCCACCGGCAACCTGGTCGGCACCGTCCGCAACGTCGCGGTGGCCGCGATGACGGCGAACCTGGCCGAGGAGCTGGGGCCGTCGGGGGTGAACGTGACCGTCGTGCACCCGGGCCGCACCGTCACCGAGCGCACGCCGGCCGACGTCGCCGCCGCCCCCGCCGCCACCCGGATCGGCCGGCTGGTCACGGCCGCGGAGGTCGCCGACGTGGTGGCGTTCCTCTGCTCCCCGCGCAGCGTGGCCATCACCGGCGACGCGGTGGCGGTGGGCGGCGGCACGCCCGGGGTGGCCGTGTACTGATCCCCGGTTACCGGTCAGTAGTAGGTATGGGATCGTCGGGGCCACGGCTGGCACGGTCGCCGCCGGAGGAGAGAGGGTCGTCCATGCAGTTGCACCTGTCGCCCGAGGACCAGGCGTTCCGGGACGAGATGCGCACGTTCTTCACCACGCAGGTCCCGCAGTCCATCCGGGACGACGTCGCCGCCCACCGCGACGTCACCAAGGAGCAGTACGTCGAGGTGCAGCAGATCCTCAACGCTGCCGGCCTCGCCGTCCCGCACTGGCCCGCCGAGTGGGGTGGCCGGGACTGGACGCCGCTGCAGCGCCACATCTGGCGCGAGGAGATGCAGCTGGCCGCCGTCCCCGAGCCCCTGGCGTTCAACGCCTCCATGATCGGGCCGGTCATCGCCGCCTTCGGCAACCAGGAGCAGAAGGAGCGGTTCCTGCCCGAGACCGCCAACCTCGACATCTGGTGGTGCCAGGGCTTCTCCGAGCCCGACGCCGGCTCGGACCTGGCCAGCCTGCGCACCGCCGCCGTCCGCGACGGCGAGGACTGGGTGGTCAACGGCCAGAAGACCTGGACCACGCTGGGCCAGCACGCCGACTGGATCTTCTGCCTCTGCCGCACCGACCCGGGTGCCGAGAAGAAGCAGCGGGGCATCTCGCTGCTGGTCTTCCCCATGGACACCCCCGGGGTGACCTTGCGCCCGATCGAGCTGCTGGACGGCGGCTTCGAGGTCAACGAGGTCTTCTTCGAGGACGTCCGGGTGCCCGCGGAGAACCTGATCGGCGAGGAGAACCGCGGCTGGGACTACGCCAAGTTCCTGCTCGGCAACGAGCGCGTCGGCATCGCCCGGGTCGGTGCGACCAAGCGGATGCTGGTCGACGCCAAGGCCCACGCCACGCAGATCACCTCCGGTGGCCGCCCGCTGATCGAGGACCCCTCGATGCGCGCCCGCATCGCCGAGCTCGAGACCGAGCTGCTGGCCCTGGAGCTCACCGCCCTGCGGGTGGTGTCCAACTCCAGCGACGGCAAGCCGAACCCGGCGTCGTCGGTGCTGAAGCTGCGCGGCTCGGAGCTGCAGCAGGCCGCGACCGAGCTGATCGTCGACATCGCCGGCCCGCTGTCGCTGGCGTCGTTCGCCGACGACGAGGCCACCGACGTCCCCGAGTGGGCGCGGTCGGCCACCCCGGAGTTCCTCAACTACCGGAAGGTCTCCATCTACGGAGGCTCCAACGAGGTGCAGCGCACCATCATCGCCGGCACGATCCTGGGGTTGTGATCTGACATGGACTTCACCTTCGACACCGAGCAGCACGCCCTCCGCGAGGCCGTCGCCGGGCTGCTGCAGCGGGCCTACGACCCGGAGAAGCGCCGGGCCGTGACCAAGGACGAGCCGGGCTTCGACGAGAAGACCTGGTCCCAGCTGGCCGAGATGGGCGTGCTGGGTCTGCCCTTCGCCGAGGAGGACGGCGGCATGGGCGCCGGCCAGGCCGAGGTGGCCCTGGTGGCCACCGAGATCGGCAAGGTGCTCGCCCCCGAGCCGTTCGTCGAGTCCGTCGTGCTGGCCGGTGGCCTCGTCGCCGCCGTCGGCACCGCGGAGCAGCGCGCCGAGCTGCTCGGCCCGCTGGCCGAGGGCGCCTCGCTGGTGGTCTTCGCCCACGCCGAGCCGGGCAGCCGCTGGACCCCCACCGCCACCGGCGTCACCGCCGCCCAGGGCGCCGACGGCTGGACCCTCACCGGGGTCAAGGAGCCGGTGCCCTCGGGTGCCCGCGCCGACGTCCTCGTGGTGTCCGCGGCGGTCGAGGGCGGGACGGCGCTGTTCGTCGTCCGCGCCGACGCCGCCGGGCTGACCCGCACGGGCTACCGCACCCACGACGGCACCCGGGCCGCCCGGGTGACCCTCGACGGCACCCCCGCGGAGCTGCTCGGCGAGGGCACGGCCGACCGCACCGCCGACGTCGAGCTGGCCCTCGCCCGGGCCACCGTGGCCTACGCGCACGAGGCGGTCGGTGCGATGCAGACCGCGCTGACCACCACCAGCGAGTACCTCAAGACGCGCAAGCAGTTCGGCGTCCCGCTGAGCAAGTTCCAGGCGCTCACCTTCCGCGCCGCGGACATGTACGTGTCCCTGGAGCTGGTCCGCAGCATCGCGCTGTGGGCGACGATGGTGCTCGACGCCGAGGGGTCCTCCCCCGAGGCCGTGCTCGCCGCCGCCGACCGGGCCCGGCTGCAGACGTCGAAGGCCGGCCGGCACATCGGCAAGGAGGCCATCCAGCTGCACGGCGGGATCGGCGTCACCGCCGAGTACTCCGTGGGGCACTACACCTCGCGGCTGACCGCCATCGACCACCTGCTCGGCGACGGCGCCTGGGCGACCGGCCGGCTGGCGGAGCGGATCGACGCGGGGACCGTCGAAGCCCTGCCGTAACCCCTGCTGCACGAGCAAGGGAGCCCTTGCGCAACGTCCTCGACGGATCCGTTGCGCAAGGGCTCCCTTGCTGGGCGGTACGGTGACGTGCTCAGGCCTGCTTGATGATCGAGACGTCGAACTCGAGCTGGACCTTGTCGCTGACCAGGACGCCGCCGGTCTCCAGCGCGGCGTTCCAGACCAGGCCCCACTCGCTGCGCTTGAGCGCCAGGGCGCCCTCGAAGCCGACCCGGGTGTTGCCGAAGGGGTCCAGCGCGCTGCCGGTGAGCGTGAAGTCCACGGCCACCGAGCGGGTCTGGCCCTTGATCGTCACGTCGCCGGTGACGGTGTACTCGTCGTCGTCGGTCTGCTCGACCCCGGTGGACACGAAGGTGATCTCGGGGAACTGCTCGACGTCGAGGAAGTCCGCCGACCGCAGGTGGGCGTCCCGGTCGGCCTGACCGGTGTCCAGGCTGCCGGCGTCGATCCGCAGCTCGACCCGGCTGGCCGTGGGGTCGGCGGTGTCCAGGTGCGCGCTGCCCTCGAACTCGGTGAAGGTGCCGCGCACCGTGGTCACCATCGCGTGCCGGGCCCGGAAGCCGATCCGGGTGTGCGCGAGGTCAACGGCGTACTCGCCGGACACGTCGGCCAGCGCCGTGGTGGCGTCGTCGAAATCGGTCTCGCCGGTCTGGCTGGCGCGGTGCTTGGCCACGGTGGACCGTCCTCCCAGGGGGTTGCAAACCCTGCAAGTCTGACGGGTGCACCTCGGTCGTGCACAGCCGGGGCCCGCGCGACCCCTGGTCAGCCGTCCGTCAGGCGCCGGCGAACAGCTCCACGGCGGCCCGCGAGAAGGCCGGGACGTCGTCGGGGTTCCGGCTGGTGACCAGGTTGCCGTCCCGGCAGACCTCCTCGTCGACCACCGTCGCGCCGCCCCGGCGGAGGTCGCCGCGGATGCTCGGGTAGGAGGTCAGCGTGCGGCCCTCCAGCACCCCGGCCTCCAGCAGCGTCCAGGGCGCGTGGCAGATCGCGGCCACCGGCTTGCCGGCGTCGAAGAACGCCGAGACGAAGGCCAGCGCGCCCTGGTCCTGCCGCAGGGTGTCGGGGTTGACCGCGCCGCCGGGCAGCAGCAGCCCGTCGTAGTCGGCCGCGGACACGTCGGCCACCAGGTGGTCGACCTGGTAGGTCGCCCCGGGGTGGATGTCGCCGTCCACGCCCTGCACGCGGCCGTCCTCGACCCCGTCGGGCACCGACAGCAGGTGCACGGTCGCCCCGGCGGCCTCGACGGCCTTGCGGGGCTCCTCGAGCTCGATCGACTCGACGCCCTTGGCGGCGAGCAGCGCGATGGTCTTGCCGGTGAGTTCAGCCATGGGGACCCGGTTCCCCGAGCCCCCGGGGGCGGAAACTCAGTACCAGCCGACGGCCTCCGACTGCGCCCAGCCGCCGCACGGCGAGCCGTAGCGCTCCTCCAGGTAGATCAGCCCGGCGTCGATCTGCCGGAACCCGTTGGAGGTCTTGGCGATCCCGGTGCCGGCCCAGGTGGAGTTCAGGAACTGCGGGATGCCGTAGGCGGTGGAGGTGGGGTTCTGCGCGTCGGGGTTCCAGCCCGACTCCCGGCCCCACAGGTTCTGCAGGCAGGAGAACTGGCTCGCGTCGCCGTCCAGCTGGGCGAGGGCGTAGTCGTGGAAGTCCGACGTGGTGGCGTTCTCCGCGGCGGCCTCGGCGTCGGCGGCGGCCTGCGCCTGGGCGGCGGCCGCGGCCTCGGCGGCGGCCTGCGCGGCCGCGGCGGCCTGCGCGTCGGCGGCGGCCTGGTCGGCGGCGGCCTGCACCTGGGCGGCGGTGGCCTCGTCGGTCTCGCGCTGCGCGCGGCTGGCGGCCAGCTCCTGCAGGTGCCCGGACAGCTCGGTGGCCGCCTCGGTGCTGTCGGCCGGTGCGGTGATGCCCAGCTGCTGGGCCACGCTGACGGCCTGCGCGGCGGGCTCGGTCGTGGTGTCGGCCTCGGCGGCGGGTCCACCGCCCACCAGGACGTTGACCAGGACGGCGCCGGCGGCGGCCGCGGCCAGGTACACCGCCGGACGGCGGACCGGGGCCAGGCGGTGGCGTCCGCGGGCGACGGCGGCGACCGTCTCCTCGGCGGAGCGGACCACCTCGAACTCGGCGGTGATGGTGCCGACGCGGAGGAGGGGCTGCTGGCCGTCGCGGCCGGCGGGTCGTGCGGAATGGCGTGCGCTCATGCGGGCGGGGCTGGTCCTCGTCTTCCGGGTGCACGGACCACGTCGGTCGGTGCTGCCGCCTACCGGGTTAGCTGACGGATTCGGGCAGGAAGACGCCCTACCGCTCGGCCCGCGGGAGCGGGTCGGGCGGATTCACCCCAGTGCTGCGGTGGGTCCCCGATTCACCTGGTGCCGTGGGCTGCGCTGCCCCGACGGTGACTCAGCGGCGTCCGGTGCGGTCTCCCGGGGAGGGAGGTGCGGCCGACCGGACAAGCCCACGTTACGAGTCCGTGACAGAAGAACACAAGCGGCGGGGTCGAGTTCCACAGGTGTTGTTCGGCTCAGGGCAGTCGCCACACCGTGGTGCGGCGCGCGACGTCCACCCCGGAGTCGGGGACGTCGTACCCGGCGACCTCCCGCAACCCGTCGGGCAGCTGGGACCGGCCGGGGTCGCCGACCAGGACGGCGGCCCCCCGCGCCCAGGCGGTGAACAGCCACGGCCGGACCCGGTCGGCCATCCGCAGGTCGTAGAACACATCGCCGGCCAGCACCACGTCCACCTCCGGCAGGTCGTCGTCCAGCACGTCGCCCACCGGCTCGACCACCGCGACGCCGTTGGCGGCTGCGTTGAGCGGCATCACCGCCAGCGCGTACGGGTCCACGTCGCTGGCCAGCACCCGCTCCGCACCGGCCAGGGCGGCCGCGATCGCGACCAGGCCGCTGCCGGCGCCCAGGTCCAGCACCGTGCGCCCGGCGACCAGCCCGGGGGTGTCCAGCACGTACCGGGCCAGCCCCTGCCCGCCGACCCAGGCGGCCGCCCAGAACGGCGAGGCCTCCCCCGGGCCCGGGACGCCGTCCACCCGGCCCTGGTCCTCCATGGCCTGCCACAGGACGGCGACGTCGTCGGCCAGGTGCAGCGCCACCTCGGGCACCAGCGGCGGGCGCACCAGCCGGGTGTGCCGCGCGAAGAACCCGGCGGGCACGCTCACCGGCGCCGCATGCGGCTGGCCATCGCGGTGTACAGCGGGGTGAGGACGACGCCGTCCCCGGCCAGGCGGTCGCGCAGCCGCCGGCGGTGGGTGAGCACCCCGGCCAGCCCGATCGCCCAGAACAGGTACTGGACGGCGAAGGCGGCCTTGAACGAGCCCAGGTCGTAGTCGGTGGAGGCGCCCGGGGTGAGCGCGTCGAGCACCGCCCCGACGGCCAGGACGGTCAGCAGCGAGGCGACGAACCCGCCGATGTTCACCACACCGGTGGCGCTGCCCAGCCGGTGCACCGGGTTCCAGGTGCGGGCGTAGTCGAAGCCGATCATCGAGCCCGGCCCGTTGGTGGCCAGCACGACGACCAGCACCACGAGCAGCCAGAGCGGGGCCCGGCCCGGCCACAGCAGGACGACGGTCCAGGCGGTGATGGTGGCCCCGGAGATGCCGAACACCAGGGCCGACCGGCGCAGCGGCCAGCGCCCGCACAGGGCGCCCAGCAGCGGGCCGACGCCCATGCCCACCACGACCAGCAGGGTGAGCAGCCCGGCCGCGGTGCCGGCGGACAGCCCCTGGCCCAGCACCAGGAACGGGTAGCCCCACAGCAGCGCGAACACGGTGCCGGAGAACTGGGTGACCAGGTGGGTGTACAGCCCGATCCGGGTGCCCGACTCGTGCCAGGCGCCGGCCACGTTCTCCCGGATCTCGGCCCAGCCGGCCACCGGCGCCACCGGGGTGCCGGGCGGGGCGTCCTTGAGCGCGGCGACCACCAGGACGACGACCAGCACCCCCAGCGCCGCGGCGCCGGTGAAGGTCGCCGTCCAGGAGGTGTGGTGCAGGGCGAGGACCAGCGGGTAGGCCGCCGCGATCTGGCCCACCTGGCCGAGGATGCCGGTGAGCTGGGTGATCACCGGGACGGTGGGCCCGGAGAACCACAGCGTGACCACCCGCAGCACGCTGATGAACGTCATCGCGTCCCCGGCCCCCACCAGCACCCGGGCGGCGATCGCGGTCGGCACGTCGGTGGCGTGGGCCAGCAGCAGCTGCCCGGCGGCCATGGTCAGCGCTCCGGCGGCGACCATCGTGCGGGAGCCGAAGCGGTCCAGGGCGATGCCGACCGGCACCTGCAACCCGGCGTAGACGGCCAGCTGCAGGACCAGGAACAGGCTGACCGCGGACGCCCCGGCGGAGAACCGCTCCTGGGCGTCGACGGCGGCCACGCCCAGCGAGGCGCGCTGGAAGACCGCGACCGCGTAGGCGAGCAGCCCGACCACCCAGACGACGTAGGCGCGGCGGGAGTTCACGCCTCACGATGACACCACTCGTCGACACGGCATTCCCGCCCCGGCAGGATCGACCCGGTGCGGGAGGAACTGGGACGGGTCAGCGGGCCGCACGGCGAGGTCGCGCTGTGGCGCCGGACCGACGACGACGGCGCGGTCGTGACCGAGCTCGTGGTGGACGGCGTGTTCGCGATGGACGACGTGGACACCTCCACCGAGCGCGCGCTGGCCACCGAGGCGCTGGCCCGGGTGGACGGCGCCGAGCTGGCCGTGCTGGTCGGCGGGCTCGGCCTGGGCTGGACCACCGCGGCGGTGCTGCGCTCCCCCGGGGTGGCCGAGGTGGTCGTGGTGGAGCTCGAGGACGCCCTGCTGGGCTGGGCCGCCGACGGGCTGCTGCCGGGGCTGCGGAGCACCGCGGACCCCCGGCTGGACCTGGTGGCCGGCGACGTCGCCTGCGCGTTCACCCCGGGCCGGTACGACGTCGTCCTGCTCGACGTGGACAACGGACCCGAGTTCCTGGTGCACGGCTCGAACGCCGGCCTCTACGGGACGGCCGGGCTGACCCGGGCGCTGGCCGCCCTGCGCCCGGGCGGGGTGCTGGCCATCTGGTCGGCCGACCCGGCCCCGGCGCTGCTCGAGCGGCTGGCCGACACCCCGGGCACCCGGGACGTCGAGCAGCTGGTGCTCCCCGTCGAGCGCGAGGGCCGGGTGTTCGAGTACGCGATCCTGCTGGCCCGCTGCGGCTAGGTGTTCTGCTGTCCCGTGGGGCAGCTGCACCCCGGGTTGGTCAGCACACCGCGGGCGACCTGGTCGGCGCTGGCCGCGCAGTACCGGGCGGAGATGCGGTCGTGGGCCGACAGCGGGTGCGGGCACACCGGGCAGAGCGCCTGGCCCGGGTCCTCGGCGTGGGTGGCGGTGGGGGTGTTGCTGGGGGTGTCGGTCGTGGTCGGGAGGGTGCTCAACGCGGACGACCTGACTGCGCCGGACGACGGCGCGGTGGGGAGTGCACCCCGATCTGGGAGCTCCCACGCTACGCGACGCAGAGAACTGCGTAAACGGTGTTTGCTGGTGGCGCTGGGCGGACATCAGGTCGGCATGACCTCTCCGAGCGACACCACCGAGACCCGCACCTTCGCCGACCTGGGCAAGGAGATGTGGTCCTACCTCACCGGCAAGGGTGCGGCCATCAACTACGAGTTCGTCGACATGACCGTCGAGGTGCCCCGCGAGATCGGCGCCGACGCGCCCCGCGCGACCTGGAAGCTCAACGGCACCCTGCGCATCACCACCGCCGAGGGCGTCTCCCAGGGATGACCACCGGCCCGCTCGCCGTCCGGGCCGACCTCACCCTGGAGTCGGGCGGGCTCACCGCCCGGCTGACCGGCGACGGCACCCGCCTGGTGCTCGACGCGTCGGACCCGGTGGCCCTGTGGCGGGCGGCGGCCGGGATCCCCTGTCCGGCCGGCGTCACCGTGCGCCGCGGTCCCGGAGCCCTCGGCGAGCTCGCCGGGGTGCTCGCCGCGCAGGGGCTGCACCTGGACGTCACCGGTCCGCGCGGCCGGATCGCCGAGCTCGGGGCCGGCGTCTCTTCCCCGACCGGGCGGGTGCTCACCGGGTCCCCCGCCGTCCGGCCGGGGTCCGTGCGCACCGTGGCGGCGACCGTCTCCACCGGGCTGCGGCTGCGCCCCGGCCTGCTGCTCGGCGCCGCGGCCGCCGTCCTGCTCCTCCGCCGGCTGGTCCGGTCCCGCTAGTCCCCCGCCGACACCGTGGCGGCCCAGTCCCGGGCCGCCACGGTGAGGGCGTCCACGTCGACGTCCAGCGGCACCCCGCCGCCCAGCCGCGACCCGGTCGCCGGGTCGGTCCAGGCCGCCGGCCCGGACAGGTGCACCCGCAGCAGCCGGCGGTCCTCCCGGGCGGCGTCCAGCACCCAGGACAGCGACGGGTCGGTGAAGACCAGCCCCTCCCCCAGCACGCCGTCGGGCCGGTCGGCCACGGCGTGCAGCCAGCCGGCCAGCCGGTGGCCGTCCCACGGGGTCAGGCAGGGCTCGCGGAACACCCACTGCCGGCCGTCGGCGGTGCGCACCTCGCCGCGCACGAGCAGCAGGGTCTGCGTCCAGTCCGGCCGGTCCAGCTCGACCGCCCGGACCTCGAGGGTCTGCCGGCGGAGCACGCGCAGGTCCAGCACCGCGCCGTCCACCGACTCCAGCCTCATGCCGGCGGCCGGTCCAGCAGGGCGGCCATCTCGTCGAGGCCGAAGAAGGCCGCGGTGGCCCGGGCGTCGGGTGACCCGTCCGCGGGGTCCGCACCGGCGGCCAGCAGCGCGGTCACCGACGGCACCGACCGGCGGAACACCGCGGCGGCGAGCGCCGTCTGGCCCCGGTCGTTGACCCGGCCGTGGTCTGCGCCGCGGTCGAGCAGGGCGGCCACCGTGCCCGGGTGGTCGTGGTAGGCGGCCAGCACCAACAGCGTGTCGCCCTTGCCGTTGGTCAGGTTGGCCGGGACCCCGGCGTCCAGGCAGGCGAGCAGCTCGTCGGTGCCGCCGCTGCGGGCCAGGTCGAAGACGTGCTCGGCGAGCGCGACGACGTCGGGGTCCACCGGGGAGGTCACCGGCCGAGCCTAGGCACCGGTGGTCCAGTGCGCGGGTCGGGCGACCCCGTCGTCGAGCCGGGTGGCCGCGTCGCCCCGGGCGGCCTCCAGCTGCGCCGGGGTGACGAACAGCGAGCGCCGCAGGTCCGCGCCCTCCAGCCGGGCCCCGCGGGTGTCGGCACCGGTCAGGTCGGCCAGCCCCAGGTCGGCCCGGCGCAGGTCGGCACCGAGCAGGACCGCCCCGCGCAGCACGGCACCGCGCAGGTCGGCACCCCGCAGGTCCGCGCCGACCAGGTCGGCGCCGCGCAGGTCCCGGGGACGGCGGACCGACCGGCGGGCGTGCGCCCCGGCCCGGGTCAGCGGCCCGTTCACCCTGCCCCGGACGGCGTCGACGTCGGTGCCGCGCAGCTCGGCGGCCGACCGGGCCACCCGGGTGGCCAGGTCCTCCTCCGCCGCGGCCAGCTCGGCGGCGAGCCCGGCGGGCAGCTCGAGCGCGCGGGCGGCCCGGACCAGCCAGCGCAGCTCCTGCAGCGCCCGCACGACCGGGAACACCGTCGACACCTGGTGCAGGGCCGTGCGGTCGCGCCGGTCCAGGCCCGGGAACACCGCGCCGGTGACGTGCTGGCCGGCCCCGAAGCAGTCGTAGACCACGCAGCCGGGGAACCCCAGCGGGCGCAGCCGGTCGTGCACCCCGCAGCGGTCGTCGGCGGTCAGGTTCGGGCACGGCGTCCCGGCCGGCTTGTCCAGGGCGAAGTCCGCACCGCGGGAGAACGCCGGCACGACGCAGCACAGCGCCGCGCAGCGCGTGCAGTCGGCCTGCAGGTGGTCGGGCGCCTCGGGGACGACGGCGCTCAGCGCGCCACCCGCTCGGTCAGCGCGAGCACGTGCTCCCAGGCGTCGTCGCAGGCGCCCGCCCACTCGGCGAACCCCCGGTCGAAGAAGGAGTGCGGGGCGCCGTCGTAGACCACCGCGTCGACGTCGGCCCCCGCGGCCCGCATGCGGTCGGCCAGCGCCAGCTGGTCCTCGACCGGGGTGGCCGAGTCCGCGCCGCCGATGAGCATGACCGTGGGCAGCACGGCCCGGTCGGCGGCGTCCCCGACCCGCTCGGGCTTGCCGTAGAAGCCCGCGCAGCCGGCCAGGTCCGCGCCGCCGCCGGACAGCCGCCAGGAGTGGCTGCCGCCCAGGCAGAACCCGACCGTGACCACCGGCAGGTCGGCGGAGCTGCGCTGCCGCAGGTACCCGACCGCGGCGGCGACGTCGGCGTCCACCCCGGCGTCGGTCAGCTGCGGCACGTGCGCCGCCCAGTCGAAG
The DNA here is from genome assembly GCF_900491935.1 of Klenkia terrae. Taxonomy (GTDB): domain Bacteria; phylum Actinomycetota; class Actinomycetes; order Mycobacteriales; family Geodermatophilaceae; genus Klenkia; species Klenkia terrae. The sequence goes on along the minus strand of NZ_UEXK01000004.1, from coordinate 4,180,588 downwards.
TCCTCCTCGCGGGTGCCGGTGGCCGGCAGCCCGGCGGTGCGGCCGAACCAGTCCAGCGCGACGACGGGCAGGCCGGCCTCGGCGAACCGCTCGGCCAGGGCCACGTAGTACGGGTGCAGGCCGCGGACGTCGGGCAGCACGACCACCCCCACCCCGGCGGGGTGCACGGGGGCCGCGTAGGCCGCGGCGAAGGTGTTCCCGTCGGCCGAGGTGAGGGTCAGGGTCCCGCGCTCGACGACGTCACCGGCGGGGCGCGGGGCGGCGGGCGGGCGGCTGTCGTGGTCGTGGCACACGGGACGTTCCTACCCCCACCGCCGATGATCCGCAGCCATCTCACAACTGAGATATCGTCGCCCCCGATGTCCCTCACCGAAGAAGCCACCGGTCAGTCCCTGCGCCAGATCGGCAGCCTGGTGCGCGATGCCCGCCGGCACCACGGCCTGACGCAGACCCAGCTCGCCGAGCGGCTGGGCACCAGCCAGAGCGCCGTCGCCCGGATCGAGCAGGGCGCGCAGAACCTCACCCTGGAGCTGCTGGGCCGGCTGTCCGCCGCGCTGGACAGCGAGCTGATCACCGTCGGCCGCGGCGGGCCCACCCACCTGCGGGTCACCGGCGGCGGTGCGCTGTCCGGGTCGGTGACGGTGAAGAGCAGCAAGAACGCCGCGGTCGCCCTGCTGTGCGCCTCGCTGCTGAACCGGGGCACCACCACCCTGCGCAACGTGGCCCGGATCGTCGAGGTCGAGCGGATCCTGGACGTGCTGCGCTCCATCGGCGTCCAGGCGACCTGGGACACCGCCGGCCGGGACCTGACCATCGTCGTCCCCGAGGCCCTCGACCTGGCCGCCATCGACGCCGACGCGGCCCGCCGGACCCGCAGCATCATCATGTTCCTGGGCCCGCTGATCCACCGGGAGCCGGAGTTCCGGCTGCCCTACGCCGGCGGCTGCGACCTGGGCACCCGCACGATCGAGCCGCACATGATCGCGCTGCGGCACTTCGGGCTGGAGATCGAGGCGCACGCCGGGGAGTACCAGGCCACCGTCACCGAGCCCGAGGCCCGCGACCGCACCATCGTGCTGACCGAGCGCGGGGACACCGTCACCGAGAACGCGCTGCTGGCCGCGGCCCGGCACGACGGCCGGACGACGATCCGGAACGCCAGCTCGAACTACATGGTCCAGGACCTCTGCCTGTACCTGGAGCTGCTCGGCGTCCGGATCGACGGCTTCGGCACCACCACCCTGGTCGTGCACGGGCGCACCCAGCTCGACGCCGAGGTCGACTACACCCCCAGCGAGGACCCGGTCGAGGCGATGAGCCTGCTGACCGCGGGCATCGTGACCGGGTCGGAGCTGACCGTGTGCCGGGCGCCGATCGAGTTCCTGGAGATCGAGCTGGCGATCCTGGGCGAGATGGGCCTGCGCTACGACCTGTCCGCGGAGTACCCGGCCGAGAACGGCCGCACCCGGCTGGTCGACGTGACCATCCACCCCTCGGAGCTCAAGGCGCCGATCGACAAGGTGCACCCGATGCCCTTCCCTGGGCTCAACATCGACAACCTGCCGTTCTTCGCCGTCATCGCGGCGACCGCGACCGGCGGCACGCTGATCCACGACTGGGTCTACGACAACCGGGCCATCCACCTGTCGGACCTGACCCGGCTGGGTGCCGACGTCCGGCTGCTGGACCCGCACCGGGTGCTGGTCACCGGCCCGACGCACTGGTCGGCGGCCGAGATCGTCTGCCCGCCGGCCCTGCGCCCCGCGGTCTGCATCCTGCTGGCGATGCTGGCCTGCAAGGGCACCTCGGTGCTGCGCAACGTGGACATCATCGCCCGCGGCTACGAGCAGCTCTACGAGCGGCTGGTCGAGATGGGCGCCCAGATCGAGGTCTTCTCCGACTGACGGGCGGCCCGGGTCAGCGGGCGGCGAGCACGGCGACCCCGGCGCAGGCGCCTGCCCACAGCACGCTGGTCAGGGTGCCGATGATGAAGCGCTCGGCCGCCGGGGTCTCCTTGAGCTCGGCGAACCGGCCCAGGCCCTTCACCGCCAGCACCACCGGCACACCCTCGGGCCAGCCCAGCAGCAGGGTGGCGGTGAGCGCGAGCCGCTCGAGCACCCCGATCCAGGCACCGCCGCGCAGCACGTCGGGGTCGGCCACCCCGGCGGCCCCGCCGGCCAGCCCACCGGCCGCACCGGGACCGGTACCGGGGGGCTTGCCGACCGAGGCGACCGCACGGCCCGGGTCCGCCGCGGCCAGCACGGCGGTCACCACCGGCCCCCCGCCCAGCCCGGCGGCGGCCACGGCGGCGAGCGCCACCGTGGAGCGCAACCACGGGGTGGCCGGGTCGCCGGCCCAGGCGGCGCCGGCCGCCGCGGCCACCAGCACGACCAGCACCACCGCGGTCACGGTGCCCCGGCGCCGGTCGCCGCGCACCCCCACGAGCACCCGGCTGCGCGGCACCCGGCCGACCTCGACCCGGCGCACGGCCAGACCCCCGAGCACGGTGGCCACCACCAGCAGCGCGAGGGCGACGGCGCTCACCGGCGACCACCCTCGGCCCGGCCGAGCAGCCGCGCGAGCACCGGGTGCAGGTCCTGCTCGACCTCGTTGGCCGCGGCGGCCAAACGCTGGCCCACGGCCTGCCGGCTGATGCCCAGCGCGGCGGCGGCCTCGGCCTGGGTCCGGCCGGCGGCGACCAGGTCGATGGCCTCCCACGCCTGCGGGCTGCGCCGCTGCAGCAGCACCGCCAGCGCCGTCGCCAGGGCCTGCGCGTCTGCCGCGGCCTCCTGGTCGACGCCCTGCACCGCCAGCCGCGTCGTCCGGGTCTTCGCGGTGTCCACGGCGCGCCGGGCGGCGAGGAAGGCCGGACCGGTCGCGGCCCGGGTCGACTCCGGCAAGGGGGTCTGCACCGGGCCCGCGCCGATCCCGACGCTCCAGCCACCGGCGCGGACCAGCCTGACCAGCACGTCGACCACGGCGGCCGGTCGGTCGAGCACGCCCTGGAACTCGTCGCCGGCCGTCCGCTCGAAGCCCAGCACCACCGGGACGTCGGCGAGGACGTCGAGGGCGCCGGCCACCCGGTCGGGGCCGCGCCGGCTCCCCCGCTGGTCGATGGTCAGCACGAACGGCACCCGTCAAGCATGACAGCTTGCCTCAGCCCTGCGCAAGCCTCAATCCTTGTCGGCCAGCTCGGGCGGGAAGCCGCCGGTCGCGACCGGCCCCCACCGCACCGGGGTGACCCGGATCAGCGACTTGCCCTGCCGGTGCATCGCCGCCCGGTACTCGTCCCAGTCGGGGTGCTCGCCGCTGATCGACCGGAAGTACTCCACCAGCGGCTCGACCGACTCGGGCAGGTCCAGCACCTCGGCGGTGCCGTCGACCTGCACCCAGGGGCCGTCGAAGTCATCCGACAGCACGACCACGGTGACCCGCTCGTCGCGCCGGGCGTTCCTGGTCTTCGCCCGCTGCGGGTAGGTGGACACCACGATCCGGCCCGCGGCGTCCACCCCGCAGCTGACCGGCGAGATCTGCGGCTCGCCGTCCCCGCGGCGGGTCATCAGCAGCGCCTTGTGGCGGGGGCGGAGGAAGGCGACGAGGCCCTCGAGGTCGACGCGGTCGGCGGTCGCGGTCTTCGGCATGCCCGGACGCTACGACGGGGGTCCGACACCGCGCCCGTCGCGGCCGGGCCCTCCCGACCTGTGCGCGCCCCCGGGGTGTGCTGGGATCAAGCCATGGCCGACGACCCGCAGGACACCGACGGCCCACCCACCGGGGGCAGCACCGCAGCGTCCGCCCTGCCGCCCGCGGACTTCCACGACGACTCCGGCGAGCCCCCCTCGGAGACCAGCGCGCCGGTGCCCGGCCCCGAGCGCGCCGCCCGGCTCAGCGCCGCGACCCAGGTGCTGGCGACCTTCTCCTGGCGGTTGCTCCTGGTCACCGGGGCGGTCGTGGTGATCGGGTACGTGCTGGGCGTGCTCTGGGCGCCGGTGCTGCTGCCCGTCGTCCTCGGGCTGCTGTTCTCCACCGTGATGTGGCCGCTGACCAAGCTGCTGCGCCGCGGCAAGTTCCCGCCCGCGCTGGCCGCGCTGACCACGGTCGTGCTGTTCCTGGCGGCGTTCGTCGGCATCATCGCGGCCATCGCACCGCCGGTGGTCTCCCAGGTCAACGACCTGGCCACCGGGGTCAGCTCGGGCCTGCAGAGCGTGCAGGACTGGCTGTCGGGGCCGCCGTTCAACCTGGGCCAGGAGCAGATCGGCGAGTACGTCGACGACGCGATCAACCGGCTGCAGTCCAGCGCGGGCGACATCGCGAACTTCGCCCTCACCGGGGCCAGCGCGGTCGGCACCGGCCTGGTGAACCTCGTGCTGGCCCTGGTGCTGGCCTTCTTCTTCCTCAAGGACGGCCCGCGCTTCCTGCCCTGGCTGGCCGCGCAGACCGGACCGCGCGCCGCCCCGCACGTCGCCGAGCTTTCCCACCAGAGCTGGCGGACCCTGTCGGAGTTCATCCGGCAGCAGGCCCTCGTCGGCTTCATCGACGCCCTGGGCATCGGCATCGGCCTGCTGGTCCTCGGCGTGCCCCTGGTGCTGCCGCTGGCGGTCATCACCTTCTTCGCCGCGTTCATCCCGATCATCGGCGCCTTCGTGGCCGGTGGCTTCGCCGTGCTGATCGCCCTGGTGAGCAACGGGTTCAGCACCGCGGTCTGGGTGCTGCTGATCGTGGTCGTCGTCCAGCAGGTCGAGGGCAACGTGCTGCAGCCGATCCTGCAGGGCCGGGGCCTCAAGCTGCACGCCGGCGTCGTGATCCTGGCCGTCACCGCCGGGTCCAGCCTGGCCGGCATCATCGGCGCCTTCCTGGCCGTGCCGGTCGCCGCGCTGCTGGCCGTCGGCTACCGCTACGCCCGGGACCAGCTCGACGGCCGGCACCCCGAGCGCGACGACGACGGGCGGGTGCCCGAGCTCGTCGGCGACGCCGAGGGTGCCCGGCTCACCCGCAGCGCCGAGCCCGTCCGCGACTAGCGCGGGCGGCGGATCCGCACGGGCCCGCGGGCGGTGGCGACGTCGACGACCTCGCCCCGCTGGGTCACCTGCACCGCGCCGCGGGCCGCCAACCGGCCCGCGGCGTCCCGGGCCGCCGGCATCAGGTCCCGCCAGTCGTCGGGGTCCTCGGCCCGCGCGGCGTCCGACGGGCAGATGGACGACGTCGCCGCCCGCCCGTCCAGCAGCTCCTCGATCCGGCGCTCCAGCCGCCCGCCCAGCTCGTCGGTGCCGTCGTCCGCCATGCCGACGAGCCTGCCCGTCACCCCTCCGGGCCGCGAGGCGAGGACGATGGGAATGCCACGCGGCCCGCCGGGGCTGATCCGGGGAGAACCGTCGAACCACCAGGAGGGCCCGACCGTGCCACAGCGTCCCGAGGACCTCGTCGAACTGCTGCCCGCCCACGAGCGGCTGGTCGAGCGCACCGCCGCCGACGAGCTGGTGCTCGTGCACGACCTGGCCGGTGAGTACGACGCCGCGCACGCCGGCGCCCTGGCCGGGTCGCACCTGCTGGCCACCCTGCCGCACGAGGTCGTCGCGAAGTTCGACGCCGACGCCCTGGTCGACTACCGGGGCCACCGGCCGCGGATCACCTTCTCCGGCGACCACTACGAGTCCTTCGCCGCCCCGGAGATCACCCTCTACGCCGTCGACGACGACGGCGGCACCCCGTTCCTGCTGCTGCACGGCGCCGAGCCGGACTTCGCCTGGGAGCGGTTCACCACCGCCGTCCTCGGCCTGGTCGAGACCCTCGGGGTGACCCGGATGGTGATGCTGCAGGCGATCCCGATGCCGGTGCCGCACACCCGCCCGGTCACGGTCACCGCGCACGCCACCCGGCGGGACCTGATTGCCTCCTACCCCGTCTACTGGGGCGAGATGCGGATCCCGGGCAGCGCCGGCGCCCTGCTGGAGCTGCGCGCGGGCGAGGCCGGCGTCGACGCCCTCGGCGTGGCCGCCCACGTACCGCACTACCTGGCCTCGGCCACCTACCCGGCCGCCTCCCTGACCCTGCTGGAGCACCTGGCCACGCTCACCGGGCTGCACCTGCCCACCGAGACGCTGGAGGAGGCGGCCCGCACCCACCGCTCGGAGATCGACGAGCAGATCGGCCGCTCCGAGGAGAACACCGCTGTGGTGGCCCAGCTCGAGGCCCAGTTCGACAACTTCACCGCCGCCCGCGAGGGCACCGGGCTGCTGGGCTCCAGCGGCGAGGTGCCCACCGGCGACGAGATGGCCGACCAGATCGAGGCCTTCCTCGCCGAGCAGGACCGCCGCAGCCGCGACACCGACTGATCAGCGGCGGGTGCGGGTGACCGCGAAGGCGAGCGCGCCGAGGGCACCGACCACCGCGAAGAGGTAGAAGCCCCACGGGAAGGCGATGCCGGCGGTCACCAGCCCGCCGGTCAGCAGGGGCCCGCTGATCGCCCCGACCCGCCCGACGCCGGCCGACCAGCCCAGTGCGGTGGCCCGGACGTGCGGCGGGTGGTTGGAGCTGGTGAAGGCATAGACCAGGACCTGGGCGCTGAACACGAAGAACCCGGTCAGGAAGACCATCACGTAGATGCCCACCAGGGGCAGCCGGATCGACAGCAGCGCCAGGAACACCGCACCGGCGGCGAACCAGGCCATGCCCGCCGTCCTGGACCCGATCCGGTCGGCCACCTGACCGGCGACCAGCAACCCGGCGATCGCGCCGAGGTTCAGGGCCAGCAGGAACGCCAGCGCGGCACCCAGGTCGTAGCCGGCCTCGCGCATGATCGTGGGCAGCCAGCTGTTGAGGCCGTAGACCAGCAGCAGGCCCATGAACGACGTGACGCCGATGGCCAGCGTCGTCCGCAGGTACGTGGCGCTGAAGAGGACCCGCACGGTGGTGGCCGCCGTCGTCGGCTCCGGCGCGGCGTCGGCCGGTTCGAGGGTGAGGCCGTAGGCGTCGGCGATCTGCTCGGCCTCGGCCCGCCGGCCGTGCGCGACGAGGTAGCCCGGGGACTCCGGCAGGTGCTTGAGCATCAACGGCACCAGCACCAGGGCCGGCAGCGCGCCGATCACGAACATCCACCGCCAGCCCAGCGGCTCGATCACCACGATCGCCAGGGCCGCGGTCGCCACCGCCCCGACGTGGTAGCCGGTCATCACCGTCGTGGTGGCCCGGCCGGCCCGCCGGCTGAACTCGTTGACCAGCGCGATCGCGGTCGGCAGGCAGCCGCCCAGACCCACGCCGGCCAGGAAGCGCAGCCCGCCGAAGACCCACGCGTTCGGGGCCACCGCGCAGGCCAGGGTGAGCACCGAGAAGGCGACGACGGCGCCGATCAGCGCCTTGCGCCGGCCCAGGACGTCGGTGAGCGCGCCGATCGACAGCGCACCGATCGTCATGCCGACCAGCCCGATCGTCACCACGGCCGTGGCGCCGGACCCCGACAGCGAGAAACCGTCGGGCGTGAGCAGGGTCGGGACGACGGTGCCGACGACGACGAGGTCGAACCCGTCGAGCAGGACCGCCACCCAGCAGAGCGGGGCGACCCAGCCGGCGGCGCGGGTCACCGCCGGGCGGTCGGCGCGGGTGGAGCTGGACACGGGCGACCTCCGGTGTGTCGACGCTGACCCGCCGACTCTAGGAAGCGGCTGTGCGCCCCACCACCCGGAGCTGCCACCCAGCGGGAACCGTCCCGGGGCGTCCGGTCATGCGAAGACGATGGTCTTGGCGCCGTCGACGATGACCCGGTCCTCCACGTGCCAGGTGACGGCCTGGGCGAGGACCTGGCGCTCCACGTAGCGGCCCACCCGGCGCATGTCCTCCACGGTGGCGCGGTGGTCGATCCGGGCGACCTCCTGCTCGATGATCGGCCCGGCGTCGAGCTCCGCGGTGACGTAGTGGGCGGTGGCCCCGATCAGCTTCACGCCGCGGTCGGCGGCGGCCTGGTAGGGGTTGGCGCCCACGAAGGCCGGGAGGAACGAGTGGTGGATGTTGATCAGCCGCTCGGGGAACCGGGCGCAGAACTCCGCGGACACGATCTGCATGTACCGGGCCAGCACCACCAGGTCGCAGTCCCCCACCAGCTCCAGGGCGCGGGCCTCGGCCTCGGCCTTGGTCCCGGGAGTCACCGGCACGTGGTGGAACGGGACGCCGTGCGCGGCCGCGACGGGCTCCAGGTCGGGGTGGTTGGAGATGACGACGGCGATCTCGGCCGCCAGGTCACCGGCGCTGACCCGGTAGAGCAGCTCCTGCAGCACGTGGTCGGTCTTGGACACGAACACCGCGACCCGGGGCCGGTCGGCGGCCAGGGTCAGCCGCCAGGTCATGTCCCAGTCGGCGGCGAGGCCGGCCAGCGCGGCCTCCAGCTCGGGACGGCGCCCGGCGAGGTCGTCGAGCACGAACTCCAGCCGCAGCGTGAACGTGCCGCCGGTCGGGTCGGAGCTGTGCTGCTGGGAGTCGGTGATGTTCGCGCCGGCGTCGGCCATCAGCCGGGACAGGACGGCGACGATGCCGGGGCGGTCGGGACAGCGGACGACCAGCCGGCCGGTGTGGGTCAGGGACACGGGCGGAGATGATCCCAGACCCGTCAGGGCAGGTCGGCGGGCTCCCCGACGGCGAACAGGTCCCCCTGCTCCTCGACCCGCGCGAGCACGTCGGCGGTGTCGAAGACCAGCGGGCCGTCGAGCTCCGCCCAGGCCACCGGGGTGGACACCGTCGCGCCGGCCCGGGCCCGCAGCGAGTACGGCGCGACGGTCGTCTTGGCCGTGTTGTTCTGGCTCCAGTCGACCAGCACCTTGCCCGGCCGCAGCACCTTCTCCATCCGCCAGACGACCTCGTCCGGGGTCTCCTCGGTCAGGGCCTGAGCCAGCGCCTTGGCGTACCGGGACGGGTGGTCGGGGTCGGTGCAGCGGATCGGGGCGTAGACCTGCAGCCCCTTGGACCCCGACGTCTTCACCACCGGGTCCAGGCCGTCGTCCACCAGCCGTTCCCGCAGCCGCAGCGCCAGGGCGGCGCACTCGGCGACGCCGGTGCCCGGGCCCGGGTCCAGGTCGAGCACCAGCAGGTCGGGCAGCTGCGGGACGCCGTCGTCGTCCACCCGCCACTGCGGCACGTGCAGCTCCAGCGCGGCCAGGTTCGCCGACCACGCCAGGTCGGGGACCTCGGTGAGCAGCACCATGTCCAGGGTCTCGCGGTCCTTGGTCGACCCGGGCGCCGGCACCACCACGTGCCGGACCCAGGCCGGGGCGTGCCGGGCGTTGTTCTTCTCGAAGAACGAGGCGCCGTCCACCCCGTGCGGCCAGCGGGTGAAGGTGACCGGCCGGCCGGCCAGGTGCGGCAGGAGCACCGGCGCGACCTGCACGTAGTACTGGATGACCTCGGCCTTGGTGAACCCGACCTCGGGGAACAGCACCTTGTCCAGGTTGGAGACCTCCAGCTGCCGGCCCCCGACCGAGACCCGCTGCCGGCTCACGACTCGGGCTCCACGGCGGCCGGCGCGACGTCGTCCCGCAGGCCCCGCCAGGCCGGGTGCCGCAGGTGGCCGTCCCCGGTCCAGCCGGCGAACACCACCTCGCCGACCAGCTCGGGCTCCACCCAGTGCGCCTCGCGGACGACGTCGGCGGGCACCTCCCCGGCGAAGGGGGACGTCGTCCGGCCGGCGACCTGCCCGGCGAGCTGGCGCAGCGCACGGTCGGTGAAGCCGGTGCCCACCCGCCCGGCGTAGCGCAGGCCATCGGGACCTTGCACGCCGACCAGCAGCGAGCCGATGCCGCCGGCCCGCCGGCCGTTGCCGGGCCGCCAGCCACCCACCACGACCGACTGGTGCTGCACGTTCTTGATCTTCAGCCACTCCGGACCGCGGCCCCCGGGCCGGTACGGCGACGCCAGCCGCTTGGCGACCACGCCCTCCAGCCCGTGCTCCCGGCTGGCGGCCTGCACCCCGGCGCCGTCGGTGTCGAACCAGGGGGTCGGGGACCACCGCCGGGCCGCGGGCTCGAGGGCGTCCAGCAGCTCCCGGCGCTCGCGGTAGGGCCGGTCCAGCAGGGACTCGCCGTCCAGGGCCAGCAGGTCGAACACGAAGTAGGACGCCGGCACCCGCCGCGCGGTGCGGGCGACCTCCGGGCCGGTCAGGTGCATGCGCTGCTGGAGCAGCCCGAAGTCCGGCCGGCCCTGGTCGTCCAGGGCCACGACCTCGCCGTCGAGGACGGCGTCCCGGTCGGCCAGCGAGTCGGGCAGCGCCATCAGCTCGGGGTACCGGTCGGTGACGTCGGTGCCGCTGCGCGCCCGCAGCCGCAGCTGCCCGCCGGAGACGTGGGCGAGCACGCGGACGCCGTCCCACTTGAACTCGTAGGCCCAGCCGTCGTCGGTGCGCGGCAGCTCCCCGGCGACGGCCAGCATCGGCCGGGTGCCCTCGTCCACCACCTCAGGCGGACTTGGAGGCGGCGGCCTTCTTGGCCGGGGCCTTCTTCGCCGGCGCGGCCTTCTTCGCCGCCGCCTTCTGGGCGGGCGCCTTCTTCGCCGGCGGCTCCTCGGCGTCGTCGTCGGCCTCGGCGGCGGGCTTCTTGCCGGCCTTCTCCACGCTGCGCCGCAGGGCGCTCATCAGGTCGACGACCGAGCCGTCGTCCTCGTCCTCCTCGGTCTCCTCGGGACGGACGACCTCACCACCGGCCTGCTTGGCCTCCAGCAGCTTGGCCATCGCCTCCTTGTAGTCGTCGGTGAAGACGCTGGGGTCGAACTCACCGCTCATCGTGGAGATCAGCGACTCGGCCATCTTGAGCTCGGCGGGCTTGGCGGTGACGTCCTCGTCGAGGAAGCCGAACTCCGGCGCCCGGATCTCGTCGGGCCAGCGCATGGTGTGCAGCACCAGGACGCCGTCGCGGACCCGCAGCGCGGCCAGCGACTCCCGCTGCCGGATCGCGATCTTGGTGATGGCGACCTGGCCGGCGTTCTCCAGCGCGGTGCGCAGCAGGACGTAGGGGCGGGTCGCGGTGCCCTCGGGCTCGAGGTAGTAGGTCTTCTCGAAGTGGATCGGGTCGATCTCGGACTGCTCGACGAACTGCAGCACCTCGATCTCGTGGGTGCTGCCCAGCGGCAGCTCCTCCATGTCGGCGTCGGTGAGCACCACCAGCTCGCCGCTGGGCAGCTCGAAGCCCTTGGCGATGTCCCGGTACTCGATCTCCTCGCCGTCGACCGAGCAGACCCGGCGGTACTTCACCCGGCCGCCGTCGGTCTTGTGCACCTGGTGGAACTTGACGTCGTGGTCCTCGGTGGCCGAGTACAGCTTCACCGCGATCGAGACAAGCCCGAAGGAGACCGCGCCCTTCCAGATCGACCGCACCGCGCAGACCTCCACCCCGGGGCCCGGACGGGCCATGATCACAGCGTAGGGACAGCGGGGTGACCCCGCACTCCCTCGCGCGGGTCAGTCCCCGGTCGCGTCGGACTGCAGCTTGTCGTAGACGAACTGCCCGACGTCGGCGCCGGCGACCACCGTCATCACCAGCCCGGCCAGCCGGGTGGCCCGGGGCGCGGCGACCCAGGACAGCACGAACCCGGTGCCGATCCACTGCGCCAGGCAGAACGGGCAGGTCACCAGCTCCCCCACCGCGTGCTTCCAGCCCCCGTGCTCCCGGATCTCCTCGGCCACCTCCGCCTCGCCCGAGGTGCCCCGGAACGCGGTGAACGGTGCCCGCAGCGGGCTGGTCACCGGGTCCTTGGCGACCGTGCGGGCCAGCCGGAACGTGCCGACGGTGAGCAGCAGCGCGTCGCCGACCGGGATGCGGTCGGGCAGCGGACGGCCCGATGCGCGCAGGGCCACCGCGCCGGCCGCCGTCAGCGCCCCGTAGACCCCCACCGCCGCCAGCAGGCCACCCAGTGGCCGCGGCTCGCCGTGCGCGTACTCCTGCTGCTGCGTGCGGGCCCAGGACCCGACCTTCTCCGGAACGGACATGGCGGTCGCGCTACCCGGGCCGGTGACCGGCTCAACCACGGTGTGTCGGCCCGCGCGGCGCGGGTAGGGGGCGGTCATGACGCACCCGGAGGGCCAGACCGCCCGCGACCAGTTCCCCGAGGACGACGGCATCCCCGAGATCGCCGACGACAACCCCGAGTCCGCCCTCGCCGAGGACCCCCAGTTCGCCCCCGACATGGGTCGGGAGACCGCCGGCGCCAGCGACGACTTCGGCACCACCGCCGCCGAGCAGGCCGAGGGCGAGCCGCTGGACGGCCGGCTGGCCCGCGAGGAGCCCGACGTGGACGTCGACCCCGGCACCCGCCCGGCCGCCGACCCCGACCGGGCCGTCCAGCTCGACCAGGACGACGAGCCGGGCGACGTGTCGGGCACCGACTCGGTCGGGGACGATGTGCTGGCCACCGACGAGGAGTCGATCGGCGGGGAGGGTCCCGAGGAGGGCGCGATGCACCTGACCGACGGCTGAGACCCGGCAGCCGCCCCGGGCGGCCCCGGACTTGTGGCCCGGTGCGGGCCTGTCTAGGGTCCGACCGGGCGGTTGAGCCACCAGCTTCCCGAGACCGGACGCACCGCGTCGACCGGTCCGTGCAGCAGGTACGTTGTAAGCGCTGATGTGCGCCCGTCGGGCCACGCCGCTGAGAGGAGCTCCAGTCCGTGACCTCATCTGACCTGCCCGCCGAGGGGCAGCGCGACGCGTCGGCTGCCACCGACACGGCCGACGCACCCTTCGACGACGTGATCACCCTCTCGACGTCCTCGGACGCCGACGGCACGGTCACGGTGACGGTCGTGGGCGAGGTGGACACCTTCACCGCGCCGGTGCTGCGCGCCTCGCTGGACACCCAGCTGGAGCTGCAGCCCGAGGAACTGGTCATCGACCTGTGCGGGGTGCAGTTCCTCGGCTCGGCCGGGCTCGCCGTGCTCGTCGAGACGCAGAAGTCCGCCCGCAGCCGCGAGGTCGGCCTCAAGCTCGTCGCCTCCACCCGGGCGGTCACCCGCCCGCTCGAGGTGACTGGCCTGATCGACCTGTTCACCATCGTCGACGGCAACGCCTGACCTCCGCTTGACACCTGAACCACCCAGGACCCCGGACCGCCTCGGCGGCACCCGGGGTCCTGCGCCGTCCGGGGCCGGCAGCCGTCAGGCCTAGGCGGACAGCAGGCGGCAGACCGCGGCCTCCAGGGTGCGCTGGCGCTCCCGGTCGTCGGCGGCACCGGCAGCCTCCGCGAGAGCCACGGCGATCGTCTCGCCGTGCTCGAACCGGTCCACCACCCGCGGGTCGACGTAGCTCTGCCGGCACACGGCCGGGGTGTTGCCCAGCTGGTCGGAGACCGTCCGGTACGCCTCCCGCACGGCCTTCGTGCGCCGGGACGCCGAGGCGGCGTCGGCCTGCTCGGCCAGCAGCACCGCCATCAGCACCGTCGCCGTCCAGGTCCGGAAGTCCTTGGCGGTGATCTCCGCGCCGGACACCTCGCGCAGGTAGGCGTTCACGTCGTCGCTGTGCACGTCCCGCCAGCTGCCGTCCGGGTTCTGCCAAGCCAGCAGCTCCTCCCCCGTCGACCCCGGCCGGTCCAGCAGCTGCTGCACCACCGTGGCGGTGGGTGCGTCGGCCACCTCGATCTCCCGCTGCTTGCCGCCCTTGGCCAGGTAGCAGAAGGCGACCGTCCGCCCGCGGACGTCCACGTGGTCCCGGCGCAGCGTGGCCAGCCCGTAGGTGCCGTTGTCCTCGGTGTACTGGTCGCTGCCGACCCGGAACGCCCCCAGGTCCAGCAACCGGACGGCGGCGGCCAGCACCCGCTCCCGGCCCAGCCCCCGCCGGCGCAGCGCCGCGGCGACCTCGTCGCGCACGTCGGGCAGGTGGTGGCTGATCTCCAGCACGCGCTCGTGCTTGGCCGCGTCCCGCTGGACGCGCCACTGGTCGTGGTAGCGGTACTGCCGTCGGCCGGCCGCGTCCACGCCGGTGGCCTGGATGTGGCCGTGCGGCCACGGACAGATCCACACGTCGCGCCACGCCGGCGGGATGGCCAGCGCCTCGACCCGCGCCCGCCGGTCGTCGCGGATGACCGAGCCGTGCTCGTCGCGGTAGGTCCAGCCCCGGCCGGCCCGTCGACGGGTCCAGCCGGGGGCGCCCACGTCGCTGCGCCGCAACCTCATCCCGGTGCTGTTCACCCAGCGGGGACCGGCGCAAACACGGCTGCCCCCTAGATGAGTAAGTCCGAATGACACGGGTGTGATTTCAGGGCGGAGGGTGCTGGGGTACGGGTTGTGACGACCGACCTCAACACCCTCCTGACCTCACTCTATGTCCGCATCGACGACTACCTGGGCCCTCGCTCACGTGTGGGGCGCCCTCCGCGGCTGACCGACGCCGAGCTGCTCACCTTGGCCGTGGCCCAAGCGCTACTGGGAGTCCATTCCGNGCGACCTCCGCCTCCGCGACCTCCTCCTCGGCGACCGCGGCCTCCCCGGAGGCCGCGGTCGCCGAGGAGGAGGTCGCGGAGGCGGAGGTCGCCGAGGTGGTCGCGGAGGTGGTCGCCCCGGTGTCGGAGAACCGCCGCCGGGCCGAGCGCACCGCGCCGCTGTTCGTCGAGCTCGCCGGCCTGGACCCCGACGACCCGCGCCGCGAGCGGCTGCGGGAGACCCTCGTCCAGGAGCACCTGCCCCTGGTCCGGCACTTCGCCCGCCGGTTCAGCAACCGCGGCGAGCCCTTCGACGACCTGCTGCAGGTCGGCACGCTGGGCCTGATCGCGGCGATCGACCGGTTCGACCCCACCCGCGGCGTGGAGTTCCTGTCCTTCGCCGTCCCCACCATCACCGGGGAGATCAAGCGGCACTTCCGCGACCAGGGCTGGTCGGTGCGGGTGCCGCGCCGGCTGCAGGAGCTGCACCTGTCGCTGAACGCCGCGGTCGGCGAGCTGGCCCAGAAGAACGGGCGGGCGCCCAACCCGTCCGAGCTGGCCGAGTACCTGGGCATCCCGCGGGCCGAGGTGCTCGAGGGCCTGCAGGTGGCCAACGCCTACCGGTCCTCGTCGCTGGACGAGCGCCTGTCCGGCGAGGAGGACTCCCCCACGCTGGCCGCGACGCTGGGCCAGGAGGACGCCGCGCTGGAGGGCGTGGAGTACCGGGAGTCGCTGCAGCCGCTGCTGGCCACCATCCCGGCCCGCGAGCGCCGGATCCTCATCCTGCGGTTCTTCGGCAACATGACGCAGTCGCAGATCGCCGCCGACATCGGCATCTCCCAGATGCACGTGTCCCGGCTGCTCGCCCAGACCCTGGCGAAGCTCCGCGAGGGCCTGCTCAAGGACGACTGAGCCCCACCACGACGAACCCCCCGTGCCGGTCGGCACGGGGGGTTCGGTGTCTCAGCGGCCCTGGTAACCCGGGGGCGGGCCCTGCTGCCAGCCGGGCGGCGGGCCCTGCTGCTGCTGCCACTGCGGCGGCGGGCCGTCGTACTGCCCGCCCTGCGACCCCTGCTGACCCTGCTGCGGGCCCTGCTGACCGTAGGGCGAGGGCGGCATCGGGGTCCCGTCGTCCCCACCGTCCTCGGGCTCGTCGGCCGGCTGGTTGCGCGGGTCGGCCGCGGCCCCGGACTCCTGGACGTCGGCGGTCAGCTCGGCGATCGAGGGCGTGCTGGGCATCGACGGGTGCGGGGCCTCCGGCGCGACGTCGTCCAGCGTGCTCATCTCCAGCTTGGCCTCGGGCTGGTCGGCGGCCCGGGGCACCCGGGACTCGAACCAGTCGGAGGTGTCCAGCCGCTGGGCCGGCGCCGAGGCGGGCGCGGACTCCTGGGCGTCGACGTCCAGCCAGGACCGGCGGGGCTCGCCGTCCGCGGCCGGGCCCTTGCCGGCGCCGCCGAGGTTGGCCAGCCCCTCCAGCGCGGAGGAGAACTCGCTGGGCACGATCCACATCTTGTTCGCGTCGCCCTGGGCGATCTTGGGCAGCGTCTGCAGGTACTGGTAGGCCAGCAGGCCCTGGTCGGGCTTGCCGTCGTGGATGGCCTGGAAGACGGTCTCGATCGACTTGGCCTGGCCCTGCGCCTGCAGGAAGAGCGCCGCGCGCTCACCCTCGGCGCGCAGGATGCGGGACTGCCGCTCGGCCTCGGCCTCCAGGATCGCCGCGGTCTTGTGGCCCTCGGCGGCGAGGATCTGGCTGGCCTTCTGGCCCTCGGCGGTCATGATCGCCGACTGCCGCTGGCCCTCGGCGGTGAGGATCGTCGCCCGCTTGTCGCGGTCGGCACGCATCTGCTTCTCCATCGAGTCCTGGATGGACAGCGGCGGGTCGATGGCCTTGATCTCCACCCGGGCCACGCGCAGGCCCCATGGGCCGGTCGTGCCGTCGAGCACCGAGCGCAGCTGGGAGTTGATCCCGTCGCGGCCGGTCAGGGCGCCCTCGAGGTTCAGCCCGCCGACGACGTTGCGCAGCGTCGTGGTGGTCAGCTGCTCCATGCCGGTGATGTAGTTCGCGATGCCGTAGACGGCCAGCCGCGGGTCGGTCACCTGGAAGTACACGACGGTGTCGATCCCGACCTGCAGGTTGTCGGCGGTGATCACCGGCTGCGGCGGGAAGCTGATGACCTGCTCGCGCAGGTCGATGGTGGCGCGCACCCGGTCGGCGAAGGGGACCAGGATCGCCAGGCCGGGCGACAGCGTGCGGCTGTAGCGGCCGAAGCGCTCGACCACCTTGGCCTGGGCCTGCGGGACGATCGTGACGCTCTTGGCGAGCACGATGATCACCAGGACGGCGATCACGAGCAGTGCGATGAGGGCTTCCACGGGGGGTGGGCTCCTGACGTCGGGGCGGTGATCACCACCGATCCTGCCCCTTGCGGTTCCGCGGGGCCAGCGGCGGTCCGCTCAGGCGTGCGACACGTAGGCGATCGGGCCCTCGATCTGCACGATGCGGACCACCGTGCCGACCTCGTAGGTCTCGCCCTCGATCTGGGTGCGCGCCGACCACTCGTCGTGGCCCATCCGGACCTGGCCGGACTGCCCGGTCACCCGCTCGCTGACCTCGGCGGTGCGCCCCACGTAGACCTCGACGCCGTCGATCTGCTCGGGGGTGCGCTCGGTCAGGTGCCGCTTGGCCACCGGCCGCACCACCAGCAGCAGGCCCAGGGAGACGACGACGAAGGCCAGGATCTGGAACACCACGGCCCCGCCCAGCAGGGCGACGCCCATGCCGCCCAGGGCGCCCCCGGCGAACATGAGCAGGACGAGGTCCAGGCTGGCGACCTCGCCGGCGGTGAAGAGCCCCGCAGCGATCAACCAGAGCAACCAGGCGGCCATGCCCCGAGTCTGGCAGAACCGGTCGCGGCCGCCAGGTCGCCGCCCGCCTACCCTCGACCGGGTGCCCGATCTCCGCACCCGCCGCGCCGCGGGTGACCCCGCCGGTCGCCTGGCCGCCTGGTCGACCGCCTGGCTGGGTGGCCGGGTGCCCTACGACGACGCGCTGACCGAGGTGACCGGCGACCGCGCGCACCTGGTGCAGGACGCCGCCGGCGCCGCCGCCCCGCTGGGCACGGTGCTGGCCGGTCTGCGCGGCCGGGGCGAGCGGCGGATGCGGCTGGTGCTGCCGGTGCCCGGCGACGTGCACGGGCTGCCCCCGGTGCCCGGGCTGCCCGCGGCCGCCGTGGAGGCCGGCCAGGTCGTGGTCGGCGACACCCTGGTGCTGCTGCCGTCGGCGGCGACCTCGGAGACCGTGCTGTGGACGGCGGTCGAGGTGCCCCCCGGCGTCCTGGCACCCCCGCCGGTCGAGGGCACGCTGCGGTCGCTGTCGGGCCGGCTGGACCAGGCGGTGGGCGACGCCGCCCGCACCCTGGCCGGGCTGGACCTGGCCCGCTGGCACCCCGAGGTCCCCGCCCTGCTCGCCGGGTTGTCCGCGCGGGCCGAGGACCCCGGGCTGCCGCCGGACACCGACCCGGTCGCGGTCTCCGTGCTCACCCGGGCCCGCCGGCTGGCCACCGTGCTGGACCTGGCGCTGGCCGACTCCCCCGGCGCCGCGGTCACCGCCGGCCAGATGGCCGCGCGCGAGCAGGCCCTGCGCCCGCTGTCCGACGCGGTGAGGGAAGCCACGACCGCCGTCTGGAACTGGCTCCCCCGCTAGCCCGTCCGTCGATCATCGCCTCGTGCAGCCGGGGCACGCCGGTCGACGGCGCGCCCCACCTGCAGCTGACGATGATCAACCGGGCGGGCGGGCGAACCCCTCGTCCGCGGACCCCAGGCCGAAGCCTGCGGCCGCGGCGGCCGACAGCACGAACAGCTCGACCGGGAACCCGTCCGGCCCGTGCAGGTTCAGGTGGTGGCCGGCGTCGGTCGGGGTGATCCCCGAGTTGTCCACCCCGAGCTCGTCCAGGCGCGCGGCCCATCCCTCCAGCTCGACCAGCCCGGGCACCGCCAGGGCCAGGTGGTCCAGGCCCGGCCGGGTCGGGGTGACCGGGCCCTCGACCTGGCCACCGTGGTCGGTCAGCCCGACCGCGATGCGGGCCGCGCGGTGCACCACGAACACCAGGCCGGGCATCCGGGTGGTCACCTCGAAGCCGAGGACGTCGACCCAGAAGGCGGCGGCCGCCTCCAGGTCGGGGACGCTGAACCCGAGATGGCTGATCCCGGCCAGCGGTGGTGGGGTGGTCACGGTCATGGTGGGCCTCCGTCGGCGCTCCCCCCGCGCCACGCAGTCTGGCCACCCCGCCCATGCGCCGGCAACCACGATCCCGCCCGTGCTCCCGGCCGGGAGTTGATCATCGCCTCGTGCAGGCGGGACGCGCCGGTGGACGGCGCGTCCCACCTGCAGCTGACGATGATCAACTGGTGGGCGCGGCCTCCGGGCGGGGACGGCGGGGCTCGACGAAGCAGCAGCTGGCCGGGCAGTTGGTGCCCAGCCGGGGCTCGCCGCCGGCGCGGCGCTCGGCGAGCAGGCCGACCAGCGACTCCACGAAGGCCGGGTGGGTGCCGGCGGTGCCCGCGCGGGCGAAGGCCAGACCCAGCTCGCCGGCGGTCTCCCGCGCCTCGTTGTCCAGGTCCCAGATCACCTCGAGGTGGTCGGAGATGAAGCCCACCGGGAACAGCACGACGGCCTGCTCGCCGGCCTCGGACAGCGCCCGCAGGTGGTCGTTGACGTCGGGCTCCAGCCACGGCACGGACGGCGGCCCCGACCGGGACTGCCAGACCAGGTCGAAGGACCGGCCCGGCGCGACGGCGTCCACCACGAGCCGCCCGGCGGCCTGTAGCTCGCGCTCATAGGTGTGCCCCTCCGGTCCGGCGACGGCGGCCATCGCGTCGGGGATGCTGTGCGCGGTGGCGACCAGCCGGGCGCCGTCCCGCAGGTCCTCGGGCAGCTCGGCCAGCGCGGCGGCCAGGGCGTCGGCGTTGGCCCGCACGAAGCCCTCGGCGTCGAAGTAGTGCGGCAGCTTCTCCGCCGTCGGGCCGGTCGGGCCGTCGGGGTCGGACTCCAGCGCGACCCGGGCCCGGGCGACGTCCTCGTGGTACTGCCGGCAGCCGGAGAACGAGGCGTAGGCCGAGGTGGCCAGCACGTAGGCGTGCTCGATGCCGTCGGCGGCCATCTCGCGCCAGACGTCCTCGACGTAGGGCGCCCAGTTGCGGTTGCCCCAGTAGACCGGCAGGTCGACCCCGGCCCCGCGCAGCGCGGCGACCAGCGCGCGGTTCTGGTCGTTGATCGGGCTGACGCCGTCGAAGTGGTGGTAGTGCTCGGCGACCGACGTCAGCCGCTCGGGCGGGATGCCGCGGCCGCGGGTCACGTTCTCCAGGAACGGCATCACCTGCTCGTGCCCCTCCGGGCCGCCGAACCCGAGCACCAGCAGGGCCTCGCGGCGACCGGCCGGGGCCGGCGCGGACCCGGGGACGACGCCGCCGTTGTTGCGGGCGGCGAGCGAGGGCTCCTGGTCCGGGCGCTGGCCCTCGGGGGTGATCGAGACCCCGTCGGGCAGCGGGTGCGCGGGTCGGGAATGCAGCAGGGAGTCGGTCACCACCCAGTCATACCCCGACTGCGTGGAACCCACCGTCGACGTGCACGATCTCACCCGTCGTCGCCGGGAACCACTCGCTGAGCAGCGCCACGATGGCCTTGCCCGAGGGCTCGGTGTCGGTGACCGACCAGCCCAGCGGGGCCCGGCCCTCCCAGGCCTCCTCGAACTGCGCGCTGCCCGGGATGGACTTCATGGCCATGGTGCGCAGCGGGCCGGCGGCGACCAGGTTCACCCGGACGCCCTCGGGACCCAGCTCGCGGGCCAGGTAGCGGGAGGTGGACTCCAGCGCCGCCTTGGCCGCACCCATCCAGCCGTAGACCGGCCAGGCGACCGTGGCGTCGAAGGTCAGCCCGACGACCGAGGCCTTCTCGGCGAACAGCGGCCGGCAGGCCTGGGTGAGCGAGGCCAGCGACCAGGTCGACACCTGGAAGGCGGTGGCCGCGTGCTCCCACGCCACCTCCGGGAAGCCGTCGCCCATGGCCTCCTGCGGCGCGAAGCCGATCGAGTGCACGACGCCGTCGAGCTTCGCGCCCTCGGGCAGCACCTCGCGCAGCCGGTCCGCCAGGGTGGCCAGGTGCTCGGTGTTCGTCACGTCGAGCTCGACGACGGCGGCCTCCTGCGGCAGCCGCTTGGCGATCCGCTGGCACAGGCTCAGCGCCCGCCCGAAGTTCGACAGGACGACGGTGGCGCCCTGCTCCTGGGCGATGCGCGCCGCCGAGAAGGCGATCGACGCCTCGGTCAGCACCCCGGCGATCAGGACCGTCTTGCCCTCGAGGATTCCCATGCTCAGTGCCCCATTCCCAGTCCGCCGTCCACCGGGACGACGGCCCCGGTGATGTAACCCGCCTGCTCGGACGCCAGGAAGCGCACGACGCTCGCGATCTCGTCGGCCTCGGCCAACCGACCCAGCGGGACCTGCCCGAGGATCTCCTGCTGCCGCTTCTCCGGGAGCTCCGCGGTCATGTCGGTGCGCACGAAGCCCGGCGCCACCACGTTCGCGGTGATCCCGCGGCCGCCCAGCTCGCGGGCGATCGAGCGGGACAGCCCGACCAGCCCGGACTTGGACGCCGCGTAGTTGACCTGGCCGGCCGACCCGAGGAGCCCGACGACCGAGGACACGAAGATCATCCGCCCGCTGCGGGCGCGCACCATCTTGGCGCTGGCCCGCTTGGCCACCCGGTAGGCCGCCGTCAGGTTGGCGTCGATGACGTCGGTGAAGGCGTCCTCGCCCATCCGCATGAGCAGCCCGTCCCGGGTGATGCCGGCATTGCTGACCAGCACCTCGACCGGGCCCTGGTGCTCCTCGACGGCGGTGAAGGCGGCGTCGACGTCCGCGCCGGAGGTCACGTCGCACTGCACGCCGAAGAGCCCCTCGGGTGCACCGCTGCCGCGGTGGGTCACCGCGACGGAGTCACCCTGCTCGGCGAAGGACCGCGCAATCGCCAACCCGATCCCCCGGTTGCCCCCGGTCACCAGCACCGATCTGCTCACTGTCGCTCCTGTGCTCGTCCGGCGTCCGTCGCGAGCAACCTATCGGGGGCCCGGGGGGCCCGCCGGGCCGGGCGGGCTACCGGCGGGTAGCGGCGGAGCGCTCGTCGTACCGCAACGCGGCCAGGCACAGGGCGCCCCAGGCAGCTGCGAAGCCGAGGACCTTGGCCTGGGTGGGGCGACCCTTCAGCGCGGCCCCGAGGACGGCGGCGTCGCCCCAGTCGCTGGCCACCCGGGCACCGACCGCGGCCCGCCGGGCGGCACCGGCCGGGGCCAGCACCATGGCCAGCCCGATGGCGGTGTCGCGGGCGCCGACCAGCCGGGTCAGCGCCCGGCTGTCGTGGGTGCTGGCCAGGCCGCACGGCTTGAGCAGCAGGTCCGGCGAGACCAGGAGGGCGGCGGAGTAGGCCGCGGTGGCGGCGCCGGTGAGCGTGGTGAGAGCGGGCACGGGTGGTCCTCCGGGGAGCGGGTGTCGGCCCCGGTCGGGGCCCAGCGCTCCCTACCCTGCCCGCCCGTGCCGACACCGGCCCCCCAGGGCCTCGACCAGGGCCACCCGCTGGTCCTCGGTCGACCGGGCGACGACGTCCCACGCGGGCAGCACCGGGCGCCCCGGCCACAGGCAGCGGTCCAGCGCGGCGTCCAGCGCATCGGCGTCCACGTCGTCTGCGCCCAGCAGCACCGGCCAGCCCAGCGCCTGCGCCTGGGCGGTGACCTTGGCCCCGCCGCGGACCGGGTCGAGGGCGACCACCGGCCGCCCGCACCCCAGGCCGAGGACCAGGCCGTGCAGCCGCGAGCTGACCACCACGTCGGCCCGGGCCAGCGCGGCCTGCACCTGGCCCACCCGGCGGGGCCGCCCGCTCGGGGTGAGCAGGTCGGTGGCCACGTCGAAGGAGCCCAGAGCCCGGTCGGCGATCCACTGCTCCACGGCGGCCTGCACCTGCTCCTGCCGACCCCGGTCGCCGTACTCCGGCTGCACCGGCGCGAAGACCGTGGCGACCACCGCGGGGCCCTCCCGCGCCGGCACGATGGCCAGGTCGGGCCGGGGTGCCGAGCCGGGGTGGTCGCGCGGCCAGACCGCGTCGAACCGGTCGGCCACGGCCGCGTCGACCACCGACACCCCCACCGCGAACCGGGTCGCCGCGGCGAACCGGTCGAGCAGGCCGGCGAGGAGGTCGGCGTGCAGCAGCGGACCGCAGACCCAGACCAGGTGGGTGTAGCGGGCCGGGTCGACGTCGGCCAGGTCCACGCCCCGGTGCAGGTAGTCCGCCCACGCCACGTCGTGGTCGACCCCGGCGTCGCCCAGCCAGTCGGCCACCACCTCGGCGGCCCGCTCGTCCCCGACGGTGGCGATGACCTCGGTGAAGCTGAACCAGCCGGCGACCAGGACCCGGGTCACGACGCGGCCACCGGGTACTTCGGGGCGGACCCGGCGGGCAGACCGGCCAGGCGGGCGGCGTCCCGGGCGGCGAACCGGCGCTCCTCCAGCACCCGCAGCCCGGCGTCGACGTCGGCCGGCAGCGGACGGCGGCGGGCCAGCACCCACGGCACCCCCCGCAGCGCCAGCAGCACCGCGCGGACCAGCTCGACGTCCCGCGGGGAGGACCGCAGCACGAAGGCGGTCCAGCGCAGCGCGCTGCGCCGGGGGCGGTGCAGCCAGGCGTTCCACAGGGTGTTGCGGATGCCCAGGTGCCGGATCCGTCCGAAGTTGGCCAGGCTCGGGTGGTGGTGCATGACCACGTCGTCCACGTACCGCATCAGCCAGCCCTCCCGCAGCAGCGGGTGCGCCAGCGTCTCCTCCTCGCCGCCGATGAAGAAGGCCGGGGCGTAACCGCCGACCTGCTCGTAGGCCGCGACCCGGACCACCGAGGCGCCGCCCATGAAGCTGTACAGGACCGTGCCCGGGACGCCGTCGGTCTCCGGCAGCGGGCTGTCGGCCATCTCCGCGGAGATCGGGTCCGGCGCGCACTCCTCCCCCACCACGATCCGGGCGTTGACCAGCGCGAGCCTGGGGTGGGCGTCCAGCAGCGCGACGGCGAGCTCCAGCCCGGCCCGCTCCCACCAGCCGTCGTCGTCGCAGAACACGACGTAGGGGGTCAGCGCGGCGCGCACGCCCTCGTTGCGGCCGGCCGCGCCGGTGTTGGTCGGCAGCGCGCGCAGCTGGACGAACGGGCGGGCGGCGAGCAGCTCGCGGGTGCCGTCGGCCGACGCGTTGTCCACCGCGACCACCGGCAGGCCGAGGTCGGCCAGCCGGTCCAGGGTGTGCGGCAGCCACGGCGCGCAGTCGTGGGTCAGCAGGACGACGGTCAACCGCTCGGCCAGGTCGGTCACGCCGCCACCTCCCGGGCGCAGGCCAGCACGTCGGCGACGGTGGTGCGCGCCAGCACCGGGTCGAGCGCGGCGCCGTGCGGGTCGCCGCGGTACCTTGGGTCGTCGGCCGGCCACAGCACCCGGTGCCGGTCCCGGGACGGCGGGCCCCACCGGGCCGGGGAGACCGGCCCGCACAGCACCACCGACGGCGTCCCGAACGCCGACGCCACGTGGGCGGTGCCGGTGTCCCCGGACAGCACCAGCCGGGCCCCGGCCACCAACCCGAACAGCCCCTCGACGGACAGGTCGGTGGCCGCCACGGCCCGCGCCGCCCCGGCCACCGCGTCGACCAGGTCCTGCTCCCCCGGCGTCCCGGTCACCACGACCCGGTGCCCGTCGTCGGCCAGCGCCCGGGCGACCGCGGCCCACCGGTCCACCGGCCAGCGGCGGGAGCCCGACGCCGCACCGGGGTGCACCACCGTCGACCTGGGGCGCACCGGCCGCGGGTCGGGCAGCAGGCCCCAGACCGGCGGGGCCGCGCCGGCCCCGGGCAGGTGCTCGGCCAGCAGCCGGCACCAGCGGGCCACCTCGTGCTCGTCGTCGTCCCACACCGAGCGGTCGGGGGTGGGCACCTCGCCGGGCCGGACGTACCCGATCAGCCGACCGGGGTCCAGGGCCAGCAGGGGTGCGCGGGAGGCGGGGCCGTTGCCGTGCAGGTCGACGGCGAGCTCGGGCTCGGCGGGCAGCCCTCGGACGTCGTCCAGCCCCTCGGTGGGGACGACGACGTCGGCCAGCCCCGCACCGGTGAGCACCCCGGCGAACCGGCCGGGCACGGCGGCCACGACCTGCCACCCGGGCAGCGCCCGGCGCAGCACGGCCATCGCCGGCAGCCCGGCCAGCAGGTCACCCAGCCCGATCGCGCGCAGCACGACGCAGGTGCTCACGCCCGGGCCAGCTCGGTCAACCGGGTCGTGGACCGACCGGCCAGGAACGGCACGGTCACCACCCGGCCGCCCCAGCCGGCGAGCACCTCGGCCTCGGGCACGGTCACCCCGGCGTAGTCGCCGCCCTTCACCCACAGCGCCGGCCGCACGGTGCGCAGCACCTGCTCGGGGGTGTCCTCGTCGAAGACCACGACGTCGTCCACGCAGGCCAGCGCCCGCAGGATGCGGACCCGGTCGGCCTGCGGCTGCAGCGGCCGGCCGGGTCCCTTGAGCCGGGCGACCGAGGCGTCGGAGTTCACGCAGACCACCAGCCGGTCGCCCAGCGCCCGGGCGGCCTCCAGGGTGGCGACGTGGCCGGCGTGCAGCAGGTCGAAGCAGCCACCGGTGGCCACCAGCACCCCCGACGTCGGCGGCACCGGGGCCGGTGCGGCGACGAAGTCCGAGGCCGCCGCGACCGCCACGGCCACCGCCTCCGACGGCAGGGCCCCCGCCGCGAGCGCCCAGCCGGCGGCGGAGGCGAACCGGTCCCCGGCGCCGCAGGTGTCCCCGGCGACCACCGGCGGGGCCGGGACGGCGAGCACGCCGTCCTCCCCCGCGGTGGCCAGCGCGCCCCCGGGCCCGAGGGTGACCGCGACGGCGCCGGCGGCCCACTCCCGGCGCAGCGCCAGCGCCCGGTCGGCCACCGCCGCGAGGTCCGGGCGCGGGCCGGGGTCGACGCCCAGCGCCTCGACCGCGTTGGGCGTGACCAGCCGGCACCCCGGGACCGGGGCGGCCCCGCGCGGGTGCGGGTCCCAGACCACCGGACGGCGTCGGGCGGTGGCCGCCAGCAGCTCGCGCAGCTCCCGGCAGGACGTGGCGCCATAGCCGTAGTCGGCGACGACCACCGCGTCGGCCTGCGCCAGCACGGTGGCGACCTCCGGCGGCAGCGGACCCACCGCACCGCGGTCGCCGCCGCGGTCGACCCGGGCCACGGTCTGCCCGCCGGCCCGGATCCGGTGCTTGACCGGGGTGGAGCCGGCCCACGGGACGGCGACCAGCTCCACGCCGTCCGGGAGCACCGACCGCAGGGTCCGACCGTCCGCGTCGTCGGCGAGCGGGGCGACCAGCACGACCCGGCCGCCGTCGGCCGCGGCCAGCGCCGCCGTCAGCCCCGCGCCGCCGGCCCGGGTCTGCTCGGTGGTCGTCTGCACCACCGGCACCGGGCCGTCCGGCGACAGCTTCGCCGCCCGGCCCTCGGTGTCCACGTCGAGCAGGCAGTCGCCGACCACCACCAGGACGCTCACGACGACCGGGCCAGCAGCTGGGCGTCGAGCTCGGCGTCCAGGCCCGCGCACAGCACGTGCAGCAGCACCAGGTGCAGCTCCTGCACGGTGGCGGTGAACGGCGACTCCACGGTGAGGGAGTCGTCGGCGAGCTCGGTGAGCGCGTTGGGGCCCCGGCCGGTCATCGCCCAGCAGGTGACCCCGCACTCGCGGGCCCGGTGGGCCGCCCGCACCACGTTCGGGCTGCCGCCCGAGGTGGACAGCAGGACGGCGACGTCCCCGGGCCGGGCGTGCGCCTCCAGCTGGCGGGCGAACCCCTCCTCCTGGCCGTAGTCGTTGGTGATCGCGGTCAGCGCCGACACCTCCGCGTGCAGGGCGACCGCGGAGAACGGCCGCCGGTCGTCGCGGTAGCGGCCGACCAGCTCGGCGGTGAGGTGCGCGGCCTGGGCGGCGCTGCCCCCGTTGCCGGCGGCGAACAGCCGCGCGCCGGCGCCCAGCGCCCCGGCGAGCTGCCGGCCCCACCCGGTGGCGGTGGCCACGGCGGGCCCGGCGACGGCGAGCGCCGCGGACAGGTGCTGCACGTGCTCGATCCCCACCGGGGTCGGCGGCCGGGTCACCGGGCACCGGCCCGGGGACGGGCGGCCCGGTGGGCACCGGCGAAGCGCCGGTAGGCGGACTCGGTCATGCGGGCGACCTCCTGCCAGTCGTAGGAGCGGGTCGTGCGGCTGCGGCCGGCGGCGCCCATCGCGGCCCGGCGCTGCGGGTCGGCGAGCAGCTCCCGCAGCGCCCCGGCCAGCTGGTCGGGGTCGCGCGGCGGCACCAGGAGCCCGGTGCCGCCGTCGACGACGGTGTCGGTGAGGCCGCCGACGGCGGTCGCCACCACCGGGACGCCGCAGGCCATCGCCTCCAGCGGGACGATGCCGAAGGGCTCGTACCAGGGGGCGCAGACCACCAGGTCCGCCGAGCGGATCCACCCGGCGACGGCGTCCCGGTCGGCCCGGCCGACCAGCTGCACCCGGTCGGCCACGCCCAGCGCCGCGGCGCGGGCGCGCAGCTCGGCCGCCGCGGGGTCGGCCACCAGCTCGTCCGCGGCCGGGCCGCCGAGCACCACCAGCTCGGCGTCGGGCACCGAGACCAGGGCGGTGAGGACGTCGGCCAGCCCCTTGCGCGGGACCAGCCGGCCGATCACCAGCAGCCGCGGCCGGTCCCCCCGCGGCGCGGTCGGGCCGGTGGGGTGGAAGACGGTGGTGTCCACCCCGCTGGGCACCACCGCGACGCGCTCCGGGTCCACCCCCAGCGCCACCAGCTCGGTGACCTCGTCGCGGCAGGTGGCGACCACCCCGGCGGCGGCGCAGGCCACCGCGGTCTCCACCCGGACGCGGACCGACGGGCTGGTGTCGGCGGCGCCCTGCCAGCGGCGCTTGACCGACCCGAGGGCGTGGAAGGTCTGCACCACGGGGACGCCGAGCCCGCGGGCGGCGTCGACGGCGGCCCGGCCGCTCATCCAGAAGTGGGCGTGCAGCACGTCGGGCCGGTCGGCCTGCAACTGCGTGCGCAGCGCGGCGGCCAGCTCGGGCACGTGCGGCCAGAGGTCGTCCTTGGCGACCTCCTTCGGGGGGCCGGCGTCCAGGTGGACGACCTCCACCCCGGGGACGAACGCGACCCGGTCGGGCAGGTCGACGTCGTCCCGGCGGGTGTGCACGGTGACGGCGTGCCCACGGTCGGCCAGCGCCCGGGCGAGCATCGCGACGTGCACGTTCTGCCCGCCGGCGTCGACCCCGCCCAGGGTGGCCAGCGGGCTGGCGTGCTCGGACAGCATGGCGATCCTCACCGGGCCACCCCCTCGAGCAGGGCGTCGGCGTCGGCCAGGAAGCGGGCCAGCCCGAACCGGTCCAGCGCCGCGGCGCGGGCCACCTCGCCGGCGGCGCGGGCGGCGTCGGGGTCGGCCAGCAGCCGGCGCGCGCCCTCGACCAGCGCGTCCACGTCGGCGGCCACCACCCCCGCGCCGGGGGGCACCGCCGTCGGCACCTCGGTCGCGGCCAGGGCCACCACGGGCATGCCCATCGTCATCGCCTCCACCAGGGACAGCCCGAGCGAGGTCCACCGCGGGAGGTGCAGGTGGACCCGTCGTCGGGCGAGCTCGTCGTGCATGTCGTCCTGCGGGAGGTCCTCGTGCTCCCCCAGCTCGGTGCCCAGCGCGGCCGACATGCCGGTGACCCGCATGCCGAAGACGTCCACGCCCAGGTGCGCGAACCGCGGCAGCAGGTCGGTGCCGACCGTGCGGCCGCGGGTGACCGGGTCGTTGCTGACCACGCCGAGCCGCGGGACCTCACCGGTCCAGCGCTGCCCCGGGTCGACCACGCCGTGCTCGAGCACCCGGGTGGGCGCGCGGCCGGCGTCCCAGGCGACCCGGTTGAAGTGGGTGACGTGCACCAGCGGGATGTCCGTGCGGTCGGCCAGCAGGTGCCGGCTGGCGGCCGGGGTGGGCGGGGTGTCGTGCTCCACGTAGACCGCGGGCACGTCGACACCGGGCTCCCAGCCGGCCCACTCCCGCAGCAGCTCCAGGTCGCGCGGGCGCTGCAGGACGACGACGTCGACCTCGGTGTCGCGCAGCTCCTCCGGGGTCACCTCGACCACCGACCCCGGCCAGACCCAGGTCCGGGCCCGGCCCAGCCCGTCGCCGGTGCGGCCGGGGACGACCGGCACCAGGTAGCGGTGCGGCCCCTGCACGAGGGCGGTCAGCCACGAGCCGTGCACGTGCCAGACCAGGACCTTCACGCCGCCACCCCCACCAGCTGCTGCACCGCGGCGGCGACCGCCGCGGGCTCGACGCCGGCCAGGCACGGGTGCCCGGGGACCGGGCAGGTCCGCGCCCGGCTGCCGGCGCAGGCGGCGGACTGGTCCCCCAGGACGACGCGGTGCGGTGTGTGCGGGGCCCAGCGGACCAGCGGCACCACCGGGGAGAACAGGCTGACCACCGGCGTGCCGACGGCGGACGCCAGGTGCGCGGGGCCGGTGTTGCCGACGGCCAGGACGTCGGCGGCCCGGAGCACCGCGGCGAGCTCGGCGACCGTCAGCCGCCCGCCGAGGTCCAGCGCCCGTCCCCCGGCCACGGCGGCGGTCAGCGCCCGCTCGTCCGGGCCGCCGGTGACGACGACGTCGACGCCCTCGTCGGCGAGCAGCTCGACGACCTCGGCCCACCGCGGGTAGGCGCGCGCCGCCGCGTCCGCGCCCGGGTGGACGACGACGGGGTGCGCGGGCAGGTCGCCGACGGCGGGGAGGTCCTCGACCAGGCGGAGGGCGCCGTCGTCCCCGGACGGGAGGGCGAAGCCGGCACCCGCGGCCACCGCGAGCATCCGGACCGGCTCCGGGTCGTCGGGGGGCTCGGGCAGCCGGACGTCGAGCAGGCTGCCCGGGTGGTCGGTGCTGACCGCGGCGGTGCGCGGCACCCCGGCCAGCCGGAGCAGCAGCGCGGTGGGCAGCGCGCTCTGGTGGAACGAGGTGAGCACCAGGGCGGTGTCGAACCGGCCGCGCAGCTCGTCGACGAGGCGGTCGACGGCCGCGGGGTCGACCGGTGCGGCGTCGGCGGTGATCCAGGGCGCGTCGAAGACCAGCACCTCGTCCACCCCGGGCAGCAGCCGGGCCGCCTCCGCGCCGCGCGGTCCGGCGAGCACGGTCACCGACCCGGCCGAGGCGGCCACGGCCCGCACCGCCGGGCCGCAGACCACGACGTCGCCGAGGCTGTCCAGCCGCACCACCAGGGCCCGGGTCACCGCCGGGACCCCAGGACGGCGGCCACCGCGTCGCCGAGGTCCCGCGCGACGACCGGCGCCTGTGCGACCTCCGCGGTCCGGGTGACCGCGCTGGGCACCAGCACCGACCGGGCGCCGGCGGCCCGGGCGGCCTCCACGTCGGCGCCGATGTCGCCGACCAGCACGCAGTCCTCCGGCTCGACGCCCAGCGTCGCCGCGGCGGCGAGCACCGACCCCGGCGCGGGCTTGCGGCAGGCGCAGCCGTCCTCGGGTCCGTGCGGGCAGACCGCCCAGGTGTCGAACGCGCCGAACAGCTCGTCGACCCGGGCGTGCACCGCGGCCATGTCCTCGGCGGTGAACGCACCGCGGGCCAGCCCGGACTGGTTGGTGACCACGCCGACCGGCAGCCCGGCCGCCCGCGCCGCCTGCACAGCCTGCACCGCACCGGGCAGCGGGCGGACCCGCGCGGGGTCGCCGTTGTAGGGCACGTCGACGACCAGGGTGTCGTCCCGGTCCACCAGCAGCGCCTTGGCCTGCGGCTCGGCGGCCACCGGTCGCGGCGGGGTGCGGCGCAGCAGCGCGCGCAGCCACCACCAGGTGGCGGCCGGCGGGATCGCGACGCTGGTCGCGAGCATGGTGAGCACCTCGGTGCGGTCCCGCGGTCCGGGGGCGATCCGGGCCCGGGCGAACTCGGCGGTGCCCGCGGCCCAGACCGCGGCGGCGACCCGGCTGCGGGTGGCCAGCGCGAGCAGCCCGGCGGCGGTGATGACCAGGTGCCGGGGACGGCAGCCGGTCGCGGCACCGGCCCGGTCGTGCCACAGCCGCCCGTGCACCCGGGCCATCAGCACGTCGTCGGCGTTGCCGCGCTGCTGGCGCAGGCTGGTCCACCGGCCGGGGGGCCGGACCGGGTGGGTGGTGCGCCGCCGTCCGACCACCAGCCGCCGCCCGGTGTCCTGCACCCGGAGGGCCAGGTCGGCGTCCTCCCGGAACGCCCGCGGGAACCGCTCGTCGAAGCCGTCGACGGCCACGAGGGCGTCCCGCCGGTAGGCCATGTCCGCGGTGATCCACCACGCGCCGGACAGCCCGGCGGTGCCGCGCTCCCAGTCGGTGGGCCGGCGGTCGGCCGGCAGCGGGACGTCGATCTCGGCCTGGCTGGCGGCCAGCCCGTGCCGGTCGGCGGCGGCCAGGTCCGCGACGAGGTCGGCGCACCAGGCCGGGCCGACCAGCACGTCGTCGTCGAGGAAGGCGATCCAGTCCACGTCGGCCGGCACTGCCCGCCAGCCGGTGTTGCGGGCCGCCGCCGGGCCACGGCCACCGCTGCGCAGCACCAGCACGTGCTCGGCGACGTCGGCCGGCAGGTCGCGCACGTCCACGGCCGGGGTCCCGCCCGGCACCGCCCGGTCGTCCACGACCACCAGCCACTCCGGTCGGGGACCGGTCGCGGCGGCGAGCGCGTCGAGCAGCACCCGCAGGGAGGGCCGCCCCACGGAGGGCACGACGACGGCGTACCGGGGC
Source organism: Klenkia terrae (assembly GCF_900491935.1). GTDB lineage: Bacteria > Actinomycetota > Actinomycetes > Mycobacteriales > Geodermatophilaceae > Klenkia > Klenkia terrae. The sequence goes on along the minus strand of NZ_UEXK01000004.1, from coordinate 4,149,359 downwards.
CCGCTCACGAACGGGCCAGCCCTTCGTGCGCCCACCGTCGGTGGACGACGAACGGCCCGATCGCCAGCAGGTCGACCGGTCCGGACCCGAAGCACTCCAGGGCGTCCCGCGGGCTGTCGACCATCGGCCGGCCGGCGGTGTTCAGGCTGGTGTTGACCACGACCGGCAGCCCGGTGCGCCGCTCGAAGCCGGTGAGCATGCGGGCGACCAGCGGCTCGGTCGCCGGGTCCACGGACTGGATCCGCGCGGTGCCGTCGACGTGCACCACGGCCGGGATGCGGTCCCGCCAGTCCGCGGCGACGTCGTGCACGAAGAGCATGTAGGGGCTGGGCACCGGGCCCTGCGGGAACACCTCGCGGGCGCGGTCCAGCCGCACCATCGGGGCCACCGGGCGGAACTGCTCCCGGCCCTTGACGTCGTTGAGCCGCTCCAGGTTCGCCGCGCGCCCGGGGTGCGCGAGCAGCGAGCGGTGGCCCAGTGCGCGCGGGCCGAACTCGCTGCGCCCCTGGTACCAGGCGACGACGCCGTCGTCGGCCAGGCACTGCGCGACCTCCTCGGCGACGTCGTCGCTGCGCCGGTAGGCGACCTGCGCCGTCCGCAGCACGGCCTCGATCTCGGCGTCGGACCAGCCGCGGCCCAGGTCCGCGCCGGGGAACGGCGCGGTGGGCTCGCCGCCGCGCCAGGACAGCTCCAGCGCCCCGCCCAGGGCGGTGCCGGCGTCCCCGGCGGCGGGCTGCACCCACAGCTCGGCGAACCCGGACCCGGCGGCCAGCCGGCTGTTGGCCACGCAGTTCAGCGCCACCCCGCCGGCCATCGCCAGCCGGGTCTCCCCCGTCGTCTCCCGCAGCCAGCGGGCCAGGTCCAGCAACACCTCCTCGACGACCAGCTGGACGCTGGCCGCGAGGTCGGCGTGCTCCGCCGTCCACTCCTCGTCGGGGTGCCGCGGCTTGGTCAGCGCGCCCAGGTCGACGCCGGCGGTGACGAACCCGCCGTCCCCGGTGGCGTGCACGAGCGGGCGCAATGCCTCGGCGTGCCGGGGCGTGCCGTAGGAGGCCAGCGCCATGACCTTGAACTCGTCGGAGCTGCGCAGGAAGCCCAGGTGCGCGGTGACGTCCTCGTACAGCAGGCCGAGGGAGTGCGGCAGCTGCTGGGAGGCCAGCACCTCCAGGACGCCGTCCCGGTAGACCCCGGCCAGGTGGCTGTGCCGCTCGCCGCGGCCATCGAGCACGAGGACGGCGCAGCTGCCGCCCCAGGGCGCGGCCAGCGCGGCGGAGGCCGCGTGCGCGACGTGGTGCGGGACGAACCGGACCTTGTCCGGGTCCAGCCCCGGGATGCCCTCGGCGAGGAAGCCCGGGGCCTGCTCGGCGTAGGTCAGCCGGAGGTGGTCCCACGGGTCGTGCACGCCGGCCTGCTCGGGGCCCAGGTGCAGCGCCGGGTCGTAGGAGTAGGCGACGGCGTCCAGGTCCTCGGGCCGGACGCCGGCGTGGCGCAGGCACCAGGCCGCGGCCAGGTCGGGGGTCTCCCAGGCGGAGAACGGGACGGGGCGCTTGCCGTGCTTGCGACGGCTGAAGCGCTCCTCCTCGGCCGCGGCGACGACGGCGCCGTCCACGACCAGCGCGGCCGCGGGGTCGTGGAAGAGGGCGTTGATGCCGAGCACGCGCACAGGCCACCTCGCAGGCGTCCGGGGGCGCGGGGCGCCCCGGGTCGTCACGCAGCGGCGGGTTCGGCTGGCGGGGACGATCACAGCACGACCGCGACCGGTCCCGCACGTCGGGGCACCGGATGGCCGCCCACCGCGGGGGTCGCTACGGTCGGTCCGGCTCGAACCCGCGGCCGCCGCCCTCGTCCGAGGAGCTGCCATGCCCGCCGCCGACTCGCCCGCCTCCGCCCGCCCGGGTCCGGCCCACCGGCACGCCCTCGTCACCGGGGGCGCCGGCTTCCTCGGGTCGCACCTGTGCGAGCAGCTGCTCGTCGCCGGCACCCGGGTGACCTGCATGGACGACCTGTGCACCAGCGACGGCGGCAACGTCGACCACCTGCGCGACGACCCACGGTTCAGCTTCGTGCACCACGACGTGAGCGAGCCGTTCACCACCGCCGACGACGTCGACCTGGTGCTGCACTTCGCCTCCCCGGCCTCCCCCGCGGACTACCTCCGGCTGCCGGTGGAGACGCTGCGGGTGGGCAGCGTGGGCACCTGGCACGCGCTGGAGGCCGCCCGCCGCACCGGGGCGCGGATGGTGCTGGCGTCGACGTCGGAGACCTACGGCGACCCCCAGGTGCACCCGCAGCCGGAGAGCTACTGGGGGCACGTCAACCCGGTCGGCCCGCGCGGGGTCTACGACGAGGCCAAGCGGTTCGGCGAGGCGATCACCACGGCGTACCGGACGGCGCACGGGGTGGACACCGCGATCGTGCGGATCTTCAACACCTACGGGCCGCGGATGCGCCGGGAGGACGGTCGGGCGATCCCGACCTTCGTCGCGCAGGCGCTCAGCGGCCAGCCGATGACGGTGGCCGGGGACGGGTCGCAGACCCGGTCGGTCTGCTACGTCGACGACACGGTGCGCGGGGTGCTGGCCGTCGCGGCGTCCGGGCTGCCGGGGCCGTTCAACGTGGGCTACCCGGAGGAGCGCTCGGTGCTGGCCATCGCGCAGGCCGTGGGCGAGGCGGTCGGCACGGACCCGGGGGTGGAGTTCGTCGGCCGACCGGTGGACGACCCGACGGTGCGCTGCCCGGACATCTCCGCGATCCGGTCCGCGGTGGGCTGGGAGCCGCAGGTGCCCTTCGCCGACGGCCTGGCCCGCACGGTCGACTGGTTCCGCGCCACCGCCCCGCGCCTGCCCGAACGGGGTGCGGCGCGGCTGGTCGGGTGAGCCCCGGGCACCCTTGCCCGCCGTCCCCGGACGGCGGTAGCGTCGGCGCCGCCGGTCGAGACCCAGGCCGGAGACGCGCCGAGTGCGCGCCACCACCGCCACCCGCGGTGAGCAGTACGTCTCGAGGTCCTGCCGTGCCTGCCTCTTCCCCCTCGCTCTCCCCGTCCGCGGCGCCCGCCCCGGTCCGGTTCCTGCACGCCGTCCCGCACCCGCCGCTCCCCGACGAGGCGTTCGGGGCAGCCGTCGTCCGGCCGGCCGGGTCCGGCACCACCACCGTCCTCGTCCGCGGCGAGGTCGACCGCGAGACCAGCCCCACGTTGCAGGCCTGCCTGCTGGGCCAGCTGCAGCAGCCCGGTGCCCGTCCGCTCCTGGTCGACCTGAGCGCGGTCACCTTCCTCGACGCCGCCGGCCTGCACGCGCTGGTGGCGGCCCGGCAGACCGCCCGGGGCCTGGACGTGCCGTTCCGGATCCACTGCGGCGAGCGCCGCGCCGTCCGCCGCCCGTTGGAGATCACCGGGCTGCTGCAGGAGGTCTGCACGGACTGCTGAGGCCTGGCCGCCGGGGTCCGGCCGGGAGCAGACTCGGGTGCGTGGACCTGGGCCGAGCGAGCGGGATCGTGCGACTGATCAACACCTCCGGCGGCGGGGTGCTGTGCCTGGCCGGCGACGTGTCGGGCGAGGTGGTCGCCGACTTCCGGCGCCGGCACGGCCGCGAGCCGCACGTCGTGGCCGCCGTCGACGCCGGTTCGGTGACCGCGCTGTCGCCGGACGCGGTGGACCTGGTGCTCGACCACCTGGACGCGGCGGCCCTGCGCGGCCGGGAGATCCGGGTCCGCCGGTCCCCCGTGGTCGAGCGCGCGATGGCGGGGAGCACCCACGCGGGTTGAGTAGTCCTGCGGTCGGCCGGGTGCTCCGGCTCGCGCATCGTCGTCGGCAGCGGACGCACCCGGCGTCCCGAGCCCGCAGGAGCCCGCCGTGACCAAGGACAACCCGCTCAAGAACAAGAACACCTCCGCGTTCTTCGCCCAGGCCGCGATCGCGTTCGGCATCAGCGCGGTGGGCCTGCTGGTGGGGGTGGCCTACCTGCCGCTGGACATCTGGCAGCGGCTGTTCCTGGGCATGACGGCGCTGTTCACCATCACCTCGTCGTTCACCCTGGCCAAGGTCATCCGCGATGCGCAGGAGGGCTCGACCGTGATCTCCCGGCTGGACGAGGCCCGCCTGGAGCGCCTGCTCGCCGAGCACGACCCCTACCGCGCCCAGCAGCTCTGACGGCCCGGCCCCGTCCCCGCGGCTCAAGCCTCGTCGAGTGCGGAAGCAGAGCGGTCATCCGTGCCGGTTGACCGCTCTCATCCAGCACTCGGCGGCTCGGGCAGGTCCCAGACCCGGCCGAACTCGTCGGCCACCAGACCCCAGAGCACCTGTACGCCCTCATCGACGGAGTAGATGCCGTCGACCAGCGGCGGGAGGACGACGAACTCGTGCGGGATGACCCGACCCGACCGGTCACGTCGCCCGAGTGGGTCCGGGAACCGCAGCGCTGCTGGCGAGTCCGGGTGAGCAGGCCGGTGCCAGACCTCTGGCTCGTCACCTGCCCCTGTGAACGCGCGGTCGTAGACGGGCAGCGGATCGTCGAATCCACCGTTGCGCAGGAAGCGGAACCCCCAGGTCTGTCCGCGAGTGGCCCAGAGGAAGGTCATCGCAGACTCCTCATCAGCACGCGGTCCCGCTCGGCGTCGTCGAGGTCGATCCCGAACCTGGACAGCACGGCCCTGAGGTGGTCGCCCTTGGCCGAGGCTTCGGCATTCGCCTCCCGCAGGCGCTCTGTTGCCCAGTCGGTGAGCAGGTTGACGTTGGGTCCGACCAGCTTCCAGAGCTTGCCGAACGGCCCGGGCAGGCCGCTCAGGACCCCGCTGAGGACCTCTTGGATAGGACCTACTCCTTGGAGCAAGTTTTCCGCGACCTTGGATTGCACGTTCTGCCTCGCCACCCATCGGGCGTGCCGTTCCAGGGGCAGCATGGCCGCCAGCGGCAGGACCAGATCCAGGCCGACCCGCTCGCCGACCTCGATCCGGCCGGCCTCGAACCTCGCGGAGGACAGCAGAAGAATGTCCTCGCCGACGGAGAGTGCGTCGCTGTCCTCGACCAGGCCCGCGATGACCGACCGCAGGTGGTCGATCTCCCCCGCAGCCTTTTCCACCACCAGGTCGCGGAACCCGATGACGTCGAGATCGGGCAGGAGGTCGGCTTTCGACAGCGCGAGCAGCCAGATGCGGGGGAACTCGACGAGCGGCTTGCCGTCGTCGAGCAATTCGTCCTTGAGGCTCAGCAGGTTGTTGCCAACGTTGGTGAGCAGTGCCTTCAAGTAGCGCTCTTCCTCGCCAACATTGTCCAGTAGACGTTGGCCGTCGACCAAGAGGAGTGCCACATCGGATCCCAGCAGCTCGCGGAAGGTATCGACCCGCCGTCGAGCCTCTTCGGGTCCGCTGACGTCCCCGTCGAACCACTCACCTGGGTAGTCGTGCCACACCAGACGGAGTGCCTGGAAGGGCTGCGCAGCGGCCGCCTTCGACGCAGCGCCGTGCATCAGCTTGATCGAGAACGAGTAGGACGTCGCTGCGAACCTCGTCGTGGCCGGGAGCCGGTCCGAATTCTTCATGCCGAGGTAGTTCTGGTGGAGCTTGTTGCCCTCACCCACCCGGTCTGCCAGCAGATGGAACTGCTTCTGGTTGGCCCAGCCAGGCTCCTGGGCGGCGCCGTAGAAGGCCGAGACCAGCACGGTCTTGCCGCTCCCGCTTTCCCCGAGAACCGCGATGTGCTGCTCCAGCGCTCTGCTCAGCTCCATGCCCGCAGCCTAGGTCCGGCCACGATGGCCTATCCGGTTCGCCAGACCGGCCACGGCTTCGTCGGAGCGAGGAACTGGGTTGGCGTTTCTCGCGCTGCAGACCCGCCAAAGACGCCCCCCCCCCCCCCCCCCCCCCCCCCCCCCCCCCCCCCGGCCCCCCCCCGGGGGGGGGCCGGGGGGGGGCCGGGGGGGGCGGGGGGGGGGGGGGCGCCCCCTCCTTTTTTTCCACATCCCCCCCCCCCCCGCCCCACGAGGGCACCGCCTTCCCTCTCTTTCTTTTAA
>NZ_UEXK01000004.1:4031478-4143347 GCF_900491935.1 Klenkia terrae | reverse complement strand
GAGAGGGGGGTCGAGGGACGCAGAAACGGGGGGTGCTGGGGGGCGGTCGAGTGGGTATAAAGAGCAGGCCCGGTTCGCCAGGCCGGGCCCGGGCTGCGCGGGGGGGGGGACCGGGGTGGGGTTTTCCCGGCCGGGAGCCCCCCCAAAGGCCCCCCCCCCCCCCCGCAGCCGCAGCTCTGACCGCCGCCGGGGTCAGACGAGGCGTGGTTCGAGGAGGATCTCGGTGTCGTCGGGGCGGTAGGTACGCCATCGCCCACCGGCGTCACGTTCGATGCGGAACCCGTGGTGGACCTTGGTGTGGTGCCGTTCGCACAGCAGCGCCGAGTTCTCCAGCGAGGTCTCCCCGCCGTGCGCCCAGTGCACGAGATGGTGGACATCGGCCCAGTGGTGGGGTGCGCAGCAGCCGGCGAACACGCAGGTCTTGTCCCTCGCCACCACCGCCCGCCGAAGCGCCGGGGTGACCACCCGGTGGGCGCGGCCCAGGTCCAGCGGGACCCCGTCGGGGCCCATCACGATCCGGGAGACCACCGCATCGCAGGCCAACCATCGGGCCCGGGCGGCGGAGATGACCGCACCGAAGCCGGTGGCCGCCGTCCCGGGCCCGGTGCCCTCGCCGACCAGGTCGTCCGCGTTCACCGTGACGACCACGTGCGGCTTCTGGGTCCGCAGCACCGGCAGGTCCCCGGCGGCGAGCTGGTTGTCCGCCAGCTGCACCAGCGCGTCGGCGTTCAGCTGCCACCGCGATCGCAGGTCACCCTGCGGCCGGTCGGCCTGCACGATCGACTCCAGCGCCGCCTTGACCTTCTCCCCGCCCACCGCATCCAGGTCGAACCGGCCGGTCACGCTGCCGTCGGCGTGCGTGGCCACGCTGAGCCGCCGGTCCTCGGTGGGGTCAGGCTCAGCACCGTCGGGGTCCAGGGCGGCCTCGAACGCCTTCACCGCCACCGCCAGGGTCTGGTGCGACGAGGAGACAGCCAGCGCTGCCCACGTGCGGTCGAACGCGGCCAGGTCGACGTCCTGCTCAGCCGCCCGGGCCCGTTCCCGCTCCCCCACCGTCGAGGCCACCACGTCGACCTGCGCGGCGGTCACCGCACCCTCGGCGAACCCTGCGGCCAGCGCCGGGAAGTGCTCCAGCGCGCGACCGGTCCGCACGATCCGGCTCGCCTCGGCGGCCGAGAGCCGCAGGTGCCCGATCAACCAGGACCGCATCGACACCAGCCCGTCGTGCTCAGGGGCCTGGGTCAGCTCGGCGTGCCGGGCAGTGCGGGCGATCTCGGCATCCAGCCGATTCCGCGCCGCCACCAGCACCGCCGTCCGCTCCAGGGTCTGACCACCGGTGAGCCCGTGCAGGTCCTCTGCTCCGAAGCTGTCCAGGGCCGACCCGAGCTCGCTCACGACACCTCCCCGGCATTCGAATATGTGTTCGAATCCTACCGCGCGGCGCTCACCCAGACAAGCCGAACGTGCAGCTCAGAGCGCATATGTGGTCGGCGTGGGGGCCGGCCGGTCGGGGCGTCGACGAGCCCGCGACCACCGGCTGTGCAGCAGAAGTGCACCGCCGCCCAGGGCGACGCCGAGCGCCGTCCCCAAGGTGTTGCTCGACCAGTCGGTGGTGTCGCAGGCCCGGCCGAGGTCGAGGGCGACGGCCTGCACCGCTTCGATCCCGACCGACGACAGGGTGCCGCCGACCAGCGTCGCCAGCGGCCGTCGGGTGGCGATGGTCAGGAGCAGAGCAGGGACGGCGAACAGCAACACGTTCGCCATCAGCTCCGGGGTCGCGAACTGCGGCAGCGACCACTGCACCGTGCAGCCGACGACGGGGGACCGCCGTCCGGTCGGGGCCATCGTGAGGACGGCGACCGGGACCAGCGAGAGCGCCGCCGCCCAGCGCGCCCGGCCCGGGTGGGCGGCCAACCAGCTCCCCAGCGGCAGCCCGAGCACGAGCAGCAGCACCGCGCCGACGGCGTTGGACCAGGGGTGGTCGATCACCCAGTTCGTGATCACGGTGCGGTCGGGCGGTGGAGGACGGGCACGAGTCCGAGCATCACCGGCCGGCCGGGCGGGCGGATCCTCCGGAGGTACCGAGCGGGTCGGCCTCCAGGCCCAAGCCTCCCGTCAGCCCCGGCGGGCCCGGACGGCGGCGGCGAGCTCGGCGAGCAGCTCCTCGGTGGTCGGCAGGTCCACGCAGGCGTCGGTGACGCTCTGCCCGTAGGTCAGCGAACCGGGAGCGGTCCGGTCCAGGTCCTGCCGACCGGCGACCAGGTTGCTCTCCACCATCACGCCGCGGATGCCCTGCTCGCCGCCGGCCACCTGGCCGGCGAGGTCGCGCACGACCTGGATCTGGCGCAGGTGGTCCTTCTGGCTGTTGCCGTGCGAGGCGTCGACCACCAGCACCTCGGGCAGCCCGCGGGCGGCCAGCCGGCGCTTGGTGTCGGCGACGTGCGCCGCGGAGTAGTTCGGCCCGGCGGCGTCCCCGCGCAGGATGACGTGCCCGGTGTCGTTGCCGGTGGTGCCCAGCTGGGCGGAGACGCCGTGCCGGTCGACGCCCAGGAAGTCGTGCGGCGACCGGGCGGAGATGACCGCGGAGACGGCCACGTCGATGCTGCCCTCCGGCGAGTTCTTGAACCCGACCACGGAGGAGAACCCGGACACCCGCTCGCGGGCGGTCTGGTCGGTGACGTTGCGGGCGCCGACGCCGTTGTAGGTGACCAGGCCGTCCACGTACTGCGGGGTCAGGGCGTTGAGCGGCTCGGCGGCGACCGGGACGCCGAGCGCCGTGATCTCGGCCATCAGCATCCGGGTGGCGACCAGGCCGACGCTGATCCGGCTGGAGCCGTCGAGGAACGGGTCGTAGGCGAAGCCCTTCCAGTCCACCTCGGTGCGGGGCTTCTCGGTGTAGGTCCGCATGACGATCTCGAGGTCGGCGCCGTGCCGCTCCCGCATCGCGGCCAGGAAGGCCGCGTACTCCAGCGCGGCGACCGGGTCGTGGATCGAGCACGGCCCGGCGATGACGGCCAGCCGGTCGTCCTCGGCCCGGACGACGGCACCCACGGCCCGCCGTCCGGCCCGGGTGGTGTCCGCCGACGCCGCGGTCAGCGGGACCAGCGCCGCGACCGCAGCCGGCGTGACGACCGCGCTGGCGCCGGTGATCCGGGCGTCGACCAGGTCCCCGGGGTCGACCGCCCCGCCCGGCGCGATGCCGAGCGCCGCGTGCACGCCGGGCAGCAGCTCCGCCTGCGCGGCGTCGACCTGCTCGTTGACCCGGTGCTGCACCTCCAGCAGGGCGTCGGCGATCCGGGTCGCGGTGGGCAGGAGCTCGTCGGGGGTCATGCGGGGCGCTCCTCGTCTGGGTGCCCGGAGGGCACGAGGGCGGAGGTTACCGGCGAGCCCGGACGCACCACTGCCTCGCAGATCACCCGAGAAGTTTTTGACTGCTCGGTCCAGCAAGGCGTACGTTCGGGACCGTTCAGTCAACAACGTCCTCGAGGAGATCGTCATGACCGCAGTGCTCGACGGCAAGACCGCCCTGGTGACCGGTGGGACCTCGGGGATCGGGCTGGCGGTCGTCCGCCGGTTCGTCGCCGAGGGTGCGCACGTCGTCCTCACCGGACGGCGTCAGGCGCAGCTCGACGCGGTGGCCGCCGAGTTCGGCGACGCCGTGACCGCCGTCCGGGCCGACGCCTCGGACCCCGCCGACGTGGCCGCCCTGTTCGAGGTGGTCGCCGCCCGCGGCACCGGGCTGCACGCCGTGCACGTCAACGCCGGCATCGGGGAGTTCAAGCCGCTCGGCGAGGTGACCGCCGCCGACATCGACGCCGCGTTCGGCACCAACGTGCGCGGCACCACGCTGACGGTGCAGGGCGCCCTCCCCCACCTGGCCGACGGTGCCGCGATCGTCGTGACCGGGTCCACCGCGGCGTCCGGGACCGAGCGCAACTTCGGGCTGTACGGCGGGTCGAAGGCGGCCATCGCGACGATGACCCGCACCTGGGCGGCTGAGCTGGCCCCGCGCGGCATCCGGATCAACACCGTGATCCCCGGCCCCACCGAGACCCCCGGCCTCAAGGGCCTGGCCCCGGGCAACGGCGACGCACTCGTCGAGCAGATCGCCGCCGGGCTGCCCTTCGGCCGGGTGCTGCGCCCCGAGGAGGTCTCCGCCGTCGTCCTGTTCCTGGTCTCGGACCAGAGCTCGGGGATGACCGGCAGCGAGGTCTACGTCGACGGCGGCTCCTCGATCGCCTGACCGCCCTTGCCGGTGTCCCATCATGGACGGAGCGGTCCAGAACCCCAACCGGAGGACGACCATGGCCAGACCCCGCACGTTCGACGAGGCCGACGTCATCGCCCGCGCCCGCAAGGCGTTCGCCGAGACGGGCTTCGCCGGGACGTCGCTGGACACCCTGCTGGAGGCCACCGGCCTGGCGCGGCAGAGCCTCTACAACGCCTTCGGCGGCAAGAAGGAGCTCTTCATGCGGGCGTTCCTCAGCGACGCCGCCGAGGCCGTCGACGCCGTCGAGTCGATCCGGCACGGGGCCGACAGCCCCCTCGTCCGCATCCGGTCCCAGCTGGTGAAGGTCGCCGTCGAGCACGGCGGGGGGCAGGCGGCCCCGTCGCTGTTCACCAAGGCCGCCGTCGAGCTCTCCGCGCAGGACGACCAGGTCGCCTCGACGGTCGCCGCGGCGTTCGAGTCGATGCAGACGCACTACGGCGCCTGCATCGCCGACGCCCAGGCCGCCGGCGAGATCGACGCCGCCGCCGACGCCGGCTCGCTGGGGGCGTTCTTCGTCGCCCTCATCGAGGGGATGTCCACGCTCGGCGGGTCGGGCGTGCCCCGCGCGACCCTCCTCGACATCGGCCTCACGAGCATGGCGGCCATCCCGATCACCGAGCTCGGCCGCGAGCACCTGGGCACGGACGACGGCGACTGGACCTGAGGCCCCGGACCCCGCGCGGGAAGCAGGCTCGTGCTCGCGGTGTTCCCGGGGTGTACTCGACGAGAGGGAGACACACCATGACCACCGAGACCGCGATCCTCGCCGGCGGCTGCTTCTGGGGCGCGCAGGAGCTGCTGCGCAAGCGCCCGGGGGTGCTCTCCACCCGGGTCGGCTACTCCGGCGGCGACACCCCGAACGCCACGTACCGCAACCACGGCGACCACGCCGAGTCCGTCGAGATCGTCTTCGACCCCGACGTGATCTCCTACCGCGAGGTGCTGGAGTTCTTCTTCCAGATCCACGACCCCTCGACGAAGGACCGGCAGGGCAACGACGTCGGCCGCAGCTACCGGTCGGAGATCTTCACGACCAGCGACGAGCAGCGCCGGGTCGCCCTCGACACCATCGCCGACGTGGACGCCTCCGGCATCTGGCCCGGCCCGGTCGTCACCGAGGTCAGCCCGGCCGGCCCGTTCTGGGAGGCCGAGCCGGAGCACCAGGACTACCTGCAGCGGATCCCCTACGGCTACACGTGCCACTACGTGCGTCCGGACTGGGTGCTCCCCCGCCGCGCGGCGGAGTCCGCCCGCTGAGTCACCCGGCAGGCGCCCCACCCCGGCCACCCGGGGTGGGGCGCCCCTAGCCTGACCGGCATGCGTGCAGTCCAGATCACCCGCTTCGGCGGCCCCGAGGTCCTCGACGTCGTCGACCTCCCCGACCCCACCCCGGCCGACGGCCAGCAGCTGTACCGGGTCAGCGCGGCCGGGGTGAACTACGCCGACACCCACCAGGTCGAGGACTCCTACCTGGCCAAGCAGGAGCTGCCGCTGATCCCCGGCGCCGAGTTCGTGGGGACGCCCGACGGCGGGGGCGACCGGGTCGTCGGGCTGCTGCTGGGCGGCGGCGGGTACGCCGACACCGTCGTCACCGACCCGCGGATGACCTGGGCCCTGCCGGACGGCGTCACCGACGACCAGGCGCTGTCGCTGGTCCTGCAGGGCACCACCGCCTGGCACCTGCTGCGCACCAGCACCCACCTGGCCGCCGGTGAGTCCGTCGTCGTCATGGCCGGCGCGGGCGGCGTGGGCACGCTGGCCATCCAGCTCGCGAAGCGCTGGGGTGCAGGCCGGGTCATCGCCACCGCGTCGTCACCGGACAAGCGCGCGCTGGCCGAGGAGCTGGGCGCCGACGCCACCGTCGACCCGGCGCTGGCCGACGACGACCCCAAGGCGTTCACCGCTGCGCTGCGCGAGGCCAACGGCGGGAAGCGGGTCGACGTCGTCCTGGAGATGACCGGCGGCAACGTCTTCGACGGCGCACTGTCCGCGCTGGCCCCGTTCGGCCGGATCGCGGCCTACGGCATGGCCTCCCGGCAGGCCGCCTCCGCGGTCGCGCCGGCGTCGCTCATGGGCACCAGTCGCGGCGTCGTCGGGTTCTGGCTGGCGCACTGCACCGCCCGGCCGCAGATGCTGGACGACGCGATGACCGACCTGCTCGCGCTCACCGCCGCCGGCGACCTGCGCCCGGTGATCGGCGGCCGGTACCCGATGACCGCCGTCCGCGAGGCCCACCAGGACCTCCGCTCGCGCCGCAGCACCGGGAAGCTGGTCCTCGACCCCGCCCGCTGATCAGAGGGGGTCGAGCAGACGCTGCAGGAACTGGCGGGTGCGGGGTTCCCGCGGCTCGACCAGCACCTCCGACGGCGGCCCCTGCTCGACCACGACCCCGCCGTCCAGGAACAGGACCTGGTCGGCGACCTGCCGGGCGAAGCGCATCTCGTGGGTGACCACGACCATCGTCCAGCCCTCGGCGGCCAGGGACTGCATCACCCGCAGCACCTCGCCCACCAGCTCGGGGTCCAGCGCGCTGGTCGGCTCGTCGAACAGCACGACCCGGGGCGTGGTGGCCAGCGCCCGGGCGATGCCGACGCGCTGCTGCTGCCCGCCCGACAGCTGCACCGGGTAGGAGTCCGCCTTGTCCGCCAGGCCCACCCGGGCCAGCAGCTCGCGGGCCTCCTCCTGCGCCTGCGCACGCGGCCGGCCCTGGGCGAGCACCGGACCCGACGTCACGTTCTCCAGCACCGTCAGGTGCGGGAACAGGTTGTGCGCCTGGAAGACCATCCCGCTCTGGTCGCGCAGCCGGGCCACCGCCCGGGTGCCGGGGCGGTCCGCCCAGTCCAGGTGGACGTCGCCGACCCGGACCGTGCCGGTCTCCGGCCGCTCCAGGCCGTTGAGGCTGCGCAGCACCGTGGTCTTGCCGGAGCCCGACGGCCCGATCAAGCAGGTGACCGACCCGGCCGGCACGACGACGTCGACGCCGCGCAGCACCTGGTTGTCCCCGAAGGACTTGACCAGCCCGCGGGCCTCGAGCAGCGGGGCGGTCATGCGGCCACGTACCGGGACAGCCGGGTCTCCAGCCGGGTCTGGCCGAAGGAGAGCACGAGGCACACCACCCAGTAGTAGACGGCCGCCAGGCCGTAGAGCGTGAAGAACTCGAAGCTCGGCGCCGCGATCTCCTGCGCCCGGCGCAGCAGCTCCGTGACCAGGATGGTGGAGACCAGCGAGGTGTCCTTCACCAGCGAGATCAGCGTGTTGCTCAGCGACGGGACGGCGATCCGGGCCGCCTGGGGCAGCACCACCCGGCGCAGCGTGGTCGTCCGGTTCATCCCGACGGTCATGGCCGCCTCCCACTGCCCGCGGGGCACCGCCAGGATCGCCCCGCGCACGGCCTCCGAGGCGTAGCCACCGACGTTGAGGCTCAGCGCGATGATCGCGCTGGGCCACGGGTCGATGGTCAGCCCCAGGGACGGCAGGCCGAAGAACACGATGAACAGCTGCAGCAGCAGTGGCGTGCCGCGGATGATCGACACGTAGGCCCGGGCGATGCCCGCCACCAGGCGGTTGCCCGACAGCCGCATCAGCGCGAGCAGCACCGCCAGGGCCAGGCCCAGCACGAAGCTCACCGCGGTGAGCGGGATCGTCCCGGTCACCAGCCCGTCGAACAGCGGGCCCAGGCTGCTGCGGACCAGGTCCCAGTCGATCCCGTTCACCGCCGCACCGCCCGCCGGGTCACTGGCCGCTGACGTCCTCGCCGAAGTACCGCTCGGAGATCTCGGCCAGCGTGCCGTCGGCCCGCAGGGACTCCAGCGCGTCGTCGACGCGGGACTGCAGGTCGGCGCTGTCCTGGCGGAACACCAGCGCCTGCTCGCTGGGCTCGTCGATCTCCGCGGCGATCTTGACCTCGTCGTCCCCGGTGGTCTTCTGGTACTCCAGGAAGGCGAGGCTGTCGTTGATCGTCACGTCCACGCGGCCCTGCTTGAGCAGCGTGATCGCCTGGGTGAAGCCCTCGACGGTCTCGATCGTCGCGCCGGCCTCGGTGGCGACCTCGGAGAACGAGCTGGTGAGGGACTGCGCGCTGGTCAGGCCCGCGACGTCGGCGAGCGAGGTGACGCTGTCGTCGTCCGCGCGCGTGATGACCACGCCGGAGGAGACCGTGTACGGCGTGGAGAACAGGTAGCTCTCCTCGCGCTCGGGGTTGATCGTCACCTGGTTGGCGATGACGTCGTACCGGTCGGCCTCCAGGCCGGCGAAGATCGAGTCGAACGTGGTCTCGCTGAACTCGACCTCCATGCCGAGCTCCTCGCCGACCGCCCGGGCGACCTCGACGTCGTAGCCGGTCAGCTCGTCGGTGTCCGGGTCGTTGAAGGAGAACGGGGCGTAGGTGCCCTCGGTGGCGACGCGGAGGACGTCGCCGTCCCCACCGCCGGAGGCCCCGTCGTCGGAGCCCCCGCTGCAGGAGGTCAGCAGCAGGGCGGCGGCGAGGGACAGCGTCAGGGTCACACGGGTGCGCACGGGTGGCTCCGGGGTTCAGGGGTTCGGGGTCCGACGAGGTGCTCGCGGTCGAGCGGGCTCACCCGGACAACCCGGGCTGCCCCCGAGCATTCCGCCGGGTGGCCGGTCCCACAACCGGCAGCACCTGGGTCAGAGCAGGCGGTTGGTCCAGAGCAGGGACAGGACGACGCCGAGGAAGGCGAAGAGGATGCCGCCGCGGACGAACCACGGGCTGATGTCCTGCGGCTCGGTGGTGTAGCCGATCTGGCTGCCGAGGTCGGCGTAGATCTGCTCCAGCTCCGACGCACTCGCCGCCTCGGAGTAGCTGCCGCCGGTCTCGTCGGCGACCTGCTCCAGGGTGGCTCGGTCGACCGGCACCGGCTGCGACTGGCCCTCGATCTCCACGGTGCCGAAGTCGGTGCCGAAGGCGATCGTGGACACCGGCACCTCCGCGGCGATCGCGGAGGCCACCGCGTCCAGCGGCTCGGCGCCCACCGTGCTGAACCCGTCGGACAGCAGCACCACCCGGGCCGGCGGCGCCGCCTCCCCGGCGTCCTGCAGCGTCGAGGTGAAGTTCTGGATCGCGGTCAGCGACGTCAGGATCGCGTCTCCGATCGCGGTCGCCTCGTCCAGCTGCAGGTTGTCGATGGCCACGCTGACCGACTCGCGGTCGGTGGTCGGCGGCACCAGCGTGGTCGCCCGGCCGGAGAACGACACCAGGCCCAGGTTGATCTGCGCCGGCAGGATGTCGACGAACTCCTTGGCCGCGGTCTTCATCGCCTCGAACCGGCTGGGCTCGACATCGGTGGCCTGCATCGACAGGGACACGTCCAGCGCCAGCACGACCGTGGCCCGCTCCCGCGGCACCCGCACCTCGGTCGAGGGCTGGGCCAGCGACAGCACGAACGCCCCCAGCCCGAGGACGACGAGGCCGAACGCGAGGTGCCGGCGCCAGCCCGGGCGCTTGGGCACCAGCGCACCGAGCAGCGCGACGTTGGTGAACCGCGCGGCGTACTTCTGCCGGCGGCGCTGCAGCAGCACGTAGAACCCGGCCAGCGCCACGACGGCGAGCAGGGCCAGCAACCACCACGGGGCCTGGAAGCTCATCGGGACGCTCCCCCTGCCCCGGCGCGACGGCGGTCCGCGACGAACCGGACGACGTCGGCCACCCAGTCCCGGTCGGTGCGCAGCTGCAGGTGCCCCGCGCCGACCCGGCGCAGCGTGCGGGCGATCTGCTGGCGCTGCGCGGCGGCCCCGGCGGCGAACCGGCGGCGCACCTCGTCGTTGCCGGTCGGCACCTCCAGCATCTGGCCGGTCTCCGGGTCCACCACGGTGAGCAGCCCGACGTCGGCCAGCTCCAGCTCGCGGGGGTCCACGACCTCGACGGCGAGCAGCTCGTGCCGCACCGACAGCCCGCGCAGCGGCTTCTCCCACTCGGCGTCGCCGAGGAAGTCCGACACCACGCACACCAGCCCGCGCCGGCGGGGCGGCCGGCGCAGCGACTCCAGCGCCGCGGCCAGGTCGCCGCGGCGCCCGCCCTCGGCGCGCGGGGTGGCCACCACCTGGCGCAGCATGCGGTCGGCGGCCAGCCGGCCGGGCAGGGCCGGGTACCGGTCCACCCGCTCGCCGGTGGTCACCACCGCGCCCAGCCGGTTGCCGTCGCGCACGGTGAGGTGGCTGACCGCGGCCAGCCCGGCGATGGCCAGGTCCCGCTTCTCGCAGGCCGCCGTCCCGAAGTCCAGGGACGCCGAGAGGTCCAGCACCACCCAGGTCTCGAGCTCGCGGTCGGCGATGGTCTCCCGCACGTGCGGGGTCTGCGTCCGGGCGGTCACGAACCAGTCCATCCGGCGGACGTCGTCCCCCGGGTGGTAGGTGCGCGAGTCGCCGGCCTCGGTGCCCGACCCCGGCACGAGGCCGAGGTGGTCGCCCTGCAGCAGGCCGTCGAGCCGGCGCCGCACGGTGAGCTCGAGGCGCCGCAGCAGGACCCCGGCGTCACCGCCCTCGCCGAACCGGACGGGTTCCACCGACGTCACGCGGACTGCGGACCCTGCTGCTGGGGACCCTGCGGGCCCTGCTGGGGACCGAGCTGCGGCGGGCCCTGCTGCGGGCCACCCCAGGGACCCTGCGGGACCTGCGGGCCACCGGGGCTCCCGGGACCGAACCCGCCGGCGCGCTGGCGCGGGGAGACCTGCGGCAGCGGCACGCTCTGCACGATCCGCTTGACCACGTGGTCGGCGGGGACGCCGTCGGCCAGCGCGTCGTAGGAGAGCACCAGCCGGTGCCGGAGCACGTCGGCGGTGATGTCCAGGACGTCCTGGGGCAGCACGTAGTCCCGGCCGCGGACCAGCGCCAGGGCGCGGCTGGCCGACACCAGGCCCAGCGTCGCGCGCGGGCTGGCGCCGTAGGTCACCCAGTTCGCGACGTCGGGCATGCCGTGCTCGCGCGGGGACCGGGTGGCCACCACCAGGCGGACGACGTAGTCGACCAGCGCGTGGTGCACGAAGACGCCCGACGCGGTGCGCTGCAGCCGGCGCAGGTCGTCGATGCCCAGGACCGTCTCGGCGTGCGGCGGGTTGGCGCCCATCCGGTAGACGATCTCCCGCTCCTCCTCCGGCGTCGGGTAGTCCACGAGCACCTTCATCAGGAAGCGGTCCCGCTGTGCCTCGGGCAGCTGGTAGACGCCCTCGCTCTCGATCGGGTTCTGCGTCGCCAGCACCAGGAAGGGGTCGGGCAGCGGGTGCGTCACGCCGCCGATGGACACCTGGCGCTCGGCCATGACCTCCAGCAGCGCCGACTGCACCTTGGCCGGGGCCCGGTTGATCTCGTCGGTGAGCACGAAGTTGGCGAACACCGGGCCGAGCTCGGTGTCGAAGGCGTCCTGGCCGGCCTTGTAGATGCGGGTGCCGATGATGTCGGCGGGCACCAGGTCCGGGGTGAACTGCAGGCGGGCGAACGACCCGCCCACCGCGGTGGCCAGCGTCTCCACGGCGAGGGTCTTCGCGACGCCCGGGACGCCCTCGAGCAGGACGTGGCCGCGGGCGAGCAGGCCGACCAGCATCCGCTCGACCAGGCGGTCCTGCCCGACGATGACCCGCTTGACCTCGAACTGCACCCGCTCCAGCAGGGCCGCGTCGGTGGCCGGTGGGGTGTGCTGCTGCGGGGACGGGGCGGGCGNCTCCCCCACCCCTAGGGCGTCGAGCCCGGCGGCCAGCGCCCGGCCCCGCCGGGCGACCTCTCGGTAGGTCAGCCCGCCCAGCGACGGTGCGGGCTGGGTCGGCTCGTCGACGACGCCGATCCGGTCGCCGTAGACGAGCTCGGCGCGGTCGAGGAAGTCGCGGGTGGTCAGCGGGACGCGCATGCCGGCTCCGGGTGGTCGGGGCCGACCCGGGGGTCAGCCGCGGAGAGTGGTCGCCGTCACGCTATCGCCGCGGGTCGACCACCGGCGTTGCACGGTGCGCGCAACGCTCCCCAGCCGGGGCACCGCCAGCCAGACGCCCCCCGCGTACAGCGCCCCCAGGACGGTGTCGACGACGTAGTGCTCGCCGGACCAGACCAGCACCAGCGGCATCGCGACGGCGTAGGCGACCAGCAGCGCCCGCTGCCACCGGTGCCGCACAAGGCCCAGCCCGACCAGGCAGAGCAGGACGGCGAACGCCGTGTGCAGCGACGGGACGGCGGCCACCGGGTTCACCTGGCCCTGCCCGGCGTGCAGCAGGGCCTGGGCGCGCGGCAGCCCGAGCACGGCCCAGCCGTCGCCGCCGAGCCGGTGCACCTCGCCGACCACGCCCTCCCGGGCGGCCAGCCAGGGCGGCGCGGCCGGGTAGAGCACGTAGGTGGCCAGCCCGGCCAGCGACAGCGCGACCACCAGCCGGGCGTACCGCGCCCAGCGCGCCCGGTCGCGCACCCACAGCACGGCCAGCAGCAGCGGGGTGAGGACGAAGTGCGAGCTGTAGACCAGCGTCACCAGCACCGCCAGCCAACCCGGGGCGGTCAGGTGCGCCTGCAGCCAGACGGTCGGGACGACGCCGAAGACCGCCCGGTCCACCGCGGCGGGCTCGACGACGTGGACGGCGGCCCCCAGGGTGTTCGCCACGCCCCGGCTGGCGTCGTAGAGCAGCAGCACCGCCCCGAGCGGGACCCAGTCGGCCAGCAACCGCGCCGCGGACCGCCACCCGTGGCCGACGCAGCGGCAGGCCAGGCCGGTGAGCACCCACAGCAGCACGCCGAGCCGGTCGGTGGGCAGCCCGGCAGCGACGCAGACGGCGACGAACGCGGCCAGGTGGACCGCCGACAGCGTCGTCCGCACGGCCCGGCCCCGGACCCGAGGCACGACCGGGGCAGGGGTCACCGCGGTGGCGGGCACCGCGGTGGTGGTCACGCCGCGGACGCTAGGGGTTCCGACGCCGTCCACCCCGGAGACACCCCGCCGGAGGTGACCGGCGCCACCGCTGCCCGGGAAGGGTTGCCTAACCCCGCACGGCGCGCACGGGGCTGGGATGATGGCCGGTGGCAAGGAGCGCGACGGACCATCGAGGGTGAGGCGCAAGAGTGGCAGCCAGCAAGGACAGCTTCGGAGCCCGGGCGACGTTGAGCGTCGACGGCACCGACTACGACATCTTCCGGCTCGACGCGGTGGAGGGCGCTGACAAGCTGCCCTACAGCCTCAAGATCCTCCTGGAGAACCTGCTCCGCACCGAGGACGGCGCGGACATCACCGCCGACCACGTGCGGGCGATCGCCGGCTGGGACCCCTCGGCCGAGCCCGACCAGGAGATCCAGTTCACCCCGGCCCGCGTGGTCATGCAGGACTTCACCGGCGTGCCCTGCATCGTCGACCTGGCCACCATGCGCGAGGCCATGGCCGACCTCGGCGGCGACCCGACGAAGATCAACCCGCTCGCCCCGGCCGAGCTGGTCATCGACCACTCCGTCATCTCCGACGTGTTCGGGACCCCCGAGTCCTTCGAGCGCAACGTCGAGATCGAGTACCAGCGCAACGGCGAGCGCTACCAGTTCCTCCGCTGGGGCCAGGGCGCCTTCGACGACTTCAAGGTCGTCCCCCCGGGCACCGGCATCGTCCACCAGGTCAACATCGAGCACCTGGCCCGCGTGGTCTTCTCCCGCGACGAGGACGGGAAGACCCTCGCCTACCCCGACACCTGCGTGGGCACCGACAGCCACACCACGATGGTCAACGGCCTGGGCGTGCTGGGCTGGGGCGTCGGCGGCATCGAGGCCGAGGCGGCCATGCTCGGCCAGCCCGTCTCCATGCTCATCCCCCGCGTCGTGGGCTTCAAGCTCACCGGCCAGCTGCCCGACGGCGCCACCGCCACCGACCTGGTCCTCACGATCACCGAGATGCTGCGCAAGCACGGCGTCGTCGGGAAGTTCGTGGAGTTCTACGGCGCCGGCGTCTCCGCCGTCCCGCTGGCCAACCGCGCCACCATCGGCAACATGAGCCCGGAGTTCGGCTCGACCGCCGCGATCTTCCCGATCGACGGCGAGACGATCCGCTACCTGCAGCTCACCGGCCGCAGCGACGCCCAGGTCGCCCTGGTCGAGGCCTACGCCAAGACCCAGGGCCTGTGGCACGACGAGACCCGCGAGCCGGTCTTCTCCGAGTACCTCGAGCTGGACCTGGCCACGATCGTGCCCTCGATCGCCGGCCCGAAGCGCCCGCAGGACCGCGTGCAGCTGTCCGACGCCAAGGCCGCCTTCCGCGAGGTGCTGCCCACCTACGCCGGCTCCGCCGACGACAGCGTCGACGACGCCCCCACCGCCGAGTCGGTCTCCGACGAGGGCGTGGAGGAGACCTTCCCGGCCTCGGACCCGGTCTCGGCCAGCAACGGCAACGCCGGCGCCGAGCCGCACACCGTCGTCCCGGCCCGGGTACCGGACCGCGCCTCCAAGCCGACGAAGGTCGTGCTCGAGGACGGCACCGAGACCTACGTCGACCACGGCCACGTGACGATCGCCTCGATCACCTCGTGCACCAACACCTCGAACCCCTCGGTGATGATCGGTGCGGCGCTGCTGGCCAAGAACGCCGTCGAGCGCGGGCTGACCAGCAAGCCGTGGGTGAAGACCACCCTGGCGCCGGGGTCCAAGGTCGTCATGGACTACTACGAGAAGGCCCAGCTCACCCCGTACCTGGAGAAGCTCGGCTTCTACCTGGTCGGCTACGGCTGCGTGACCTGCATCGGCAACTCCGGGCCGCTCCCCCCGGCGATCAGCGAGGCCGTCAACGAGGCCGACCTGGCCGTCGTCTCGGTGCTCTCGGGCAACCGGAACTTCGAGGGCCGGATCAACCCGGACGTGAAGATGAACTACCTGGCGTCCCCGCCGCTGGTCATCGCCTACGCGCTGGCCGGCTCCATGGACGTCGACCTGAACAACGAGCCGCTGGGCCAAGACCAGGACGGCGTGGACGTCTACCTGCGCGACATCTGGCCCTCGCCGATCGACGTGCAGCGCACGATCGACGAGTCGATCACCAAGGAGATGTTCGTCGACGACTACGCCGACGTCTTCGCCGGTGACGAGCAGTGGCGCTCGCTGCCCACCCCCGAGGGCAAGACCTTCGACTGGGACGCGCAGAGCACCTACGTCCGCAAGCCCCCGTACTTCGACGGCATGCCGGCCGAGCCGGCCCCCGTCGAGGACATCGCCGGGGCGCGCACCCTGGCCGTGCTGGGTGACTCGGTGACCACCGACCACATCAGCCCGGCCGGCTCGATCAAGGCCGACTCCCCCGCCGGGAAGTACCTGTCCGAGCACGGCATCGAGCGTCGGGACTTCAACTCCTACGGCTCGCGCCGCGGGAACCACGAGGTCATGATCCGCGGCACCTTCGCCAACATCCGGCTGCGCAACCAGCTGGTGCCCGGCACCGAGGGCGGCGTCACCAAGAACCACCTGACCGGCGAGACGACGACGATCTACGACGCCTCGCGCGGCTACATCGACGCCGGCGTGCCGCTGGTGGTGCTCGCGGGCAAGGAGTACGGCTCCGGGTCCTCGCGCGACTGGGCCGCCAAGGGCACCGCGCTGCTGGGCGTCAAGGCCGTCATCGCCGAGAGCTACGAGCGGATCCACCGCTCCAACCTCATCGGCATGGGCGTGCTGCCGCTGCAGTACCCCGAGGGCCAGAACCGGGAGTCCCTGGGCCTGACCGGTGACGAGGAGTTCACGATCACCGGCATCACGGCGCTCAACGACGGGTCCACCCCGCGGACGGTCAAGGTCAAGGCCGGGGACGTCGAGTTCGACGCCCGGGTCCGGATCGACACCCCCGGCGAGGCGAACTACTACCGCAACGGCGGGATCATGCAGTACGTGCTGCGCTCCCTCCGCGGGTCCGTCCCCGCCTGATCCGTGGACCTGGGGCTGGGCGGTCGCGGGTACCTGCTCACCGGCGCGAGCCGGGGGCTGGGTGCCGCGACCGCCCGTGCCCTGGTCGACGACGGGGCCCGGGTGCTGGTCAGCTCCCGGTCCCGAGGATCCGTGGACGCCGCCGTCGCCGCCCTGGGTGGGGCGCCGGCGGCGTACGGCCTGGCCGCCGACCTCGCCGACACCTCGTCCGCCCAGGACCTGGTGGCCGCGGCGGTCCGCGACCTCGGCCGGGTCGACGGCGCCCTGGTGTCCGTCGGCGGGCCGAAGCCCGGGTCCGTGCTGGACACCGACGAGGCCGACTGGCGCGACGCGGTCGACTCCGTCCTGCTGGGCACCATCCGGCTGGTGAAGGCTTTGGTGCCCGTGCTGGCCGAGGGGTCGGCGATCGGGCTGGTGCTGTCCACCTCGGTGCGGCAGCCGATCGGTCACCTGGCCATCTCGAACGGCCTGCGGCCGGGGCTGGCGATGACCGCCAAGGCGCTGGCCGACGAGCTGGGCCCCCGCGGCATCCGGGTGTTCGGCCTGCTGCCCGGCACCATCGCCACCGACCGGATCACCGACATCGAGGCCGCGTCGGGCGACGCCGCCGCGATGCGGGCCCGCACCGAGTCCGGCATCCCGCTGCGCCGGGTCGGCCGGCCCGAGGAGTTCGGCGCGGTCGCCGCCTTCCTGCTCTCCCCCGCGGCGAGCTACGTGACCGGCACGATGGTCGCCGTCGACGGCGGCGTCACGAGGTCCCTGTGACGACGCAGGAGGCACACGACGCCGTGGTGGAGACCGCCCCGGTGCTGGTGGCCTGCGCGCACGGCACCCGCAACCCGACCGGCCGCCGGCTGATCGCCGAGCTCGCGCTGGCCGCGAAGGCGCTGCGGCCGGGGCTGGAGACGACCGCAGCGTTCGTCGACGTGCAGCCGCCCACGGTGGTCGACGTGGTGGCCGGGCTGGCGGAGCGGCGCACCTCGGCCGTCGTCGTCCCCGTGCTGCTGTCGGGCGGGTTCCACGTCCACGTGGACATCGCCGGTGCCGTCGACAGCCACCCGGGCACCCTGTCGGCCCGCCCGCTGGGCCCGGACCTCCGGCTGGCCCAGGTGCTGCACGACCGCCTGGTCGCCGCCGGCGCCGACCCCACCGACCCGACGACCGCCGTCGTGGTGGCCGCGGCGGGCTCCAGCGACCCCCGGGCGACCGCGGACGTCGAGGACACCGCCGACCTGCTGCAGCGCACCTGGGCCGGCCCGGTGACCACCGGCTACGGCTCGGCCGCCCAGCCCACCGTGCCCGACGCAGTGGCCACCGCCCGCGGGGCCGGCGCCGAGCGGGTGGTGGTCGCGGCCTACCTGCTGGCGCCCGGGCACTTCCGCGACAAGCTCGACGCCGCCGGCGCCGACCTGGTCACCGCCCCGCTGCTGCCCGACGAGCGGATCGCCGCCGTCCTGCTGGACCGCTACGACGCCGCGATCGCCTCGGCCCGCCGCGAGGCCGAGGTCCGCGGCCCGCACCGGGTCGACACCCTGGACTTCTGGCCGGGCCCCGAGGACGCCTGAGGGCTCAGGGCCCGGTGGCGACCGGGCGGGTGGGGTCGGCCGACCACTCCGACCACGAGCCCGGCCACAGGGCGGCGTCGACGCCGGCGACGGCCAGCGCGGCGACCTCGTGCGCGGCCGTGACCCCGGAGCCGCAGTAGACGCCCACCGTCGTCCCCGGGACGACGCCGAGCGCGGCGAAGTGCTCGGCCAGGTCGGAGCGGAACCGGCCGTCGGCCAGGGTGTCGGTGGTCGGCGCGCTCACCGCGCCCGGGACGTGGCCGGCCACCGGGTCGATCGGCTCGACCTCGCCCCGGAACCGCTCGCCGGCCCGGGCGTCCAGCAGCACGCCGCCCGAACCCGGCAGCGCAGCCGCCTCGTCGGCGGTGAGCACGGGCATGGCGCCCCCGGTCAGGACGACGTCCCCCGGCTCGGGCACCACCTCACCGGTCTCCAGCGGACCGGTCCAGGCGGCCAGGCCGCCGTCCAGGATCGACACGTCGACAAGTCCACCCCAGCGCAGCAGCCACCAGGCGCGGGCGGCCGCCGTCCCCGGGCCGGCGTCGTGCACGACGACCCGGGACCCGGTGCTGATCCCCCACCGGCGGGCCGCGGCCTGCAGGTCGGCGACCGACGGCAGCGGGTGCCGGCCGGCGGCCGAGGGCGGGGCGGCCAGCTCGGTGTCCAGGTCGACGTAGACCGCACCGGGCAGGTGGCCGGCCAGGTACTGCTCGTGCCCGTCGGTGCGGCCCAGCGCCCAGCGCACGTCGAGCACCACCGCGCCCGGGACGGCGCCCGGACCGGCCAGCACCGGGATGGTCACCCGGCGAACTCGGCGGCGAGCACGGCGACCGCGTCGGCCGGGGCGGACCGGAGAGCCGGGGTGGCGGCGAAGACGCCGATCTTCCACCGGCGGCCGTCCTTCACCAACACGACGGTGTGCACCGCGACCAGGTCGGGGTGCAGCGTGCCGTCGGGCGCGGGCATGCCGGCGATCGCCGTCAGCACGGCGGTCTCCTCCCCCATGGCCCGCACCGAGCGGACGGTGCCCGCGTACGGCGGCGGGGCGTGGTCGGCGAAGATCCGCCGGAGGTCGGCGGCGAACTGCAGCCGGCCGTGGTGCTGGGTGCCGTCGAAGCCGACCACGTCGGCGTCGTCGGCGAGGGTGGCCGCCTGCCGGGCGGCGCTGTGCGCGTTCCAGCCGGCCAGGTACTCGGCGTAGACGGCGCGGATCTCCGCGTCCTCGGGGTGCACGACGGACAACGGGACTCCAGGGGTGGTGCGGGTGGGACCCCTGTGACGGTAGTGCTCAGGCCGGGGCAGCGGTCGGCGACACGGGCCCCTGGGTGAACTGGGTGCTGTGCAGCTCGGCGTAGCGACCGCCGCGGACGAGCAGCTCGTCGTGCGTGCCCTGCTCCACGATCCGGCCCTCGTCGAGCACCAGGATCAGGTCGGCGCTGCGGATGGTCGACAGCCGGTGCGCGATGACCAGCGAGGTGCGGCCGGCCAGCGCGGTGTCCAGCGCCTTCTGGACGGCGACCTCGCTCTGGCTGTCCAGGTGCGCGGTGGCCTCGTCCAGGATCACCACCCCGGGCGCCTTGAGCAGCACCCGGGCGATCGCCAGCCGCTGCTTCTCCCCGCCGGACATCCGGTAGCCGCGGTCGCCGACCACCGTCTCCAGACCGTCGGGCAGCGAGGCGACCAGCGCGGCGATCCGGGCGCCGGTCAGCGCGGCCCACAGCTCGTCCTCGGTGGCCTCGGGCCGCGCGTAGACCAGGTTGGCCCGGATCGTGTCGTGGAACAGGTGGGCGTCCTGGCTGACCACGCCGATGGCGGCCCGCAGCGAGTCCGCGGTGGCCTCCCGCACGTCGACCCCGCCCACCCGGACGGCGCCGGCGGTCACGTCGTACAGCCGGGGCACCAGGTTGGCGATGGTGGACTTGCCGGCCCCGGAGAACCCGACCAGGGCGACCAACTGGCCGGCCTCGGCCCGGAAGCTGACGTCGTGCAGCACCTCGGCCGGCTCGCCGTGCTCGGGCAGCGACAGGTCCTCCAGCGAGGCCAGCGACACCTGCTCGGCGGTCGGGTAGCTGAAGGAGACGTGGTCGAACTCGACCGAGCGGTCCCCCGCCGGCACCGGCCGGGCGTCGGGCGCCTCGTCGATCATGGGTGCCAGGTCGAGCACCTCGAAGACCCGGTCGAAGCTGACCATCGCGCTCATCACGTCGACCCGGACGTTGGACAGCGCGGTCAGCGGGCCGTACAGCCGGGACAGCAGCAGCGCCAGGGACACCACGGCGCCCGGCGTCAACGAGCCGTCGAAGGCCAGCGAGCCGCCCAGGCCGTAGACCAGGGCGGTGGCGAGCGCCGCGACCAGGGTGAGCGCGGTGAAGAAGGTGCGGCCGTACATCGCCGACAGCACACCGATGTCGCGCACCCGGGCGGCGCGGGCCCGGAAGGACTCCACCTCGGCCTCGGGCCGGCCGAACAGCTTGACCAGCAGCGCGCCGGCCACGTTGAACCGCTCGGTCATGGTGGCGTTCATCGACGCGTTGAGCCCGTAGGACTCCCGGGTGATCTCCTGCAGCCGCGCCCCGATCCGCTTGGCCGGCAGCACGAACAGCGGGACCAGCACGACCGACAGCAGGGTGATCTGCCAGGACAGCGTGAGCATCACGCCGGCGGTGAGCACCAGGCCGATGACGTTGGAGACCACCCCGGACAGCGTCGAGGTGAAGGCCTGCTGGGCGCCGATGACGTCGTTGTTGAGCCGGCTGACCAGCGCACCGGTCTGGGTGCGGGTGAAGAACGCCACCGGCATCCGCTGCACGTGGGCGAACACCCGGGCCCGCAGGTCGTAGATGACGCCCTCGCCGATCCGCGAGGAGTACCAGCGCTGCGCCAGCGAGCTGCCCGCGTCCACCAGGGCCAGGCCGGCGATGACCAGCGCGATCCGCACGATGTCGCCGGAGGTGCCGGTCAGCCCGGCGATCCGGTTGACGATGTCGCCGGCCAGCAGCGGGGTGGCCACCCCGATCACCGCCGACAGCACCACCAGGGCCAGGAAGAACGTCAGATCACGTCGGTACGGACCGGCCACGCCGAGGATCCGGCGCACGGTCCCCTTCGGGATCTCCCGGGCGGGGGTGGCGTCGCGGCGGAAGGACCGCATCGCGGCCATCGAGGTCATCGGTCCGTCCACGACGTCCTCAACCCTGCGTCGACGTGCCCTGTTCCGCGAAGGCGTGCAGCCGCCGGACCTGCGCGGCCCGCTCGGCGGCGTCCTGCCCCTCGGTGTCGGCGGCTGCGGCCCGCCGCACGAGCGCGGCGGTCTCCCGGCTCGCACCGGCGTCGGGGCCGAGGATCGCGCCGACCAGCTCGCTGACGGTGCGCTCGAGCGCTTCGGCAGGGACGACGGCGTTGGCCAGCCCGGTGGCGTGCGCCTCGGCGGCACCGACCCGCCGTCCGGTCAGGCACATCTCCAGGGCACGGCTGTAGCCCACCGCCTGCACCAGGGTGGACGTGCCGGTCAGGTCGGGCACCAGGCCGAGCACCGCCTCGGGGAGGGAGAAGGTGGCCTCCTCACCGCAGACCCGGAGATCGCAGGCCAGCGCCAGCTGCGCGCCGGCGCCGATGGCGTGCCCCTGCACGACGGCGATCGAGACGACGCCCGGCCGGCGCAGCCAGCGGAACCCGGCCTGGTAGCCGCGGATCCGCTCCTGGGCGCCCTCCGGGCCGAGGCCGACGAGCTCGCCCAGCCCGCCCGGCAGCGACGGGTCGGCGGAGAACAGCGACCGGTCCAGCCCCGCCGAGAATGCCCGGCCGGCGCCGCGGACGACGACCACCCGGACGTCGTCGGGCAGCGTCGCGCCGATCTCTGCCAGGGCGTGCCAGGTCGCCGGGACCTGGGCGTTGAGCTGGTCGGCCCGGTCCAGGGTGACGGTGAGGACGGGGCCGTCCAGCGACGTGGTGACCCAGCCCCGGGCCGGGTCGCCGCTCACTTCTTCGCGTCGGGCGCGCTGGGGCGGTTGGCGCCGCCGCGGCTGCGCAGGGTCGCCCCGGACTCGCTCAGCAGGCGGTGCACGAAGCCGTAGGAGCGCCCGGTGGAGGCGGCCAGCAGCCGGATGCTCTCCCCGGCGTCGTACCGCTTGCGCAGGTCGTCGGCGAGCGTGTTGCGGTCGTCGCCGGTGATCCGCTTGCCCTTGGTCAGGTCAGCGGTGGTGTCGGCTGCTGCGTTCGAGTCGGCCATGACTCCCCTCCGTGCCAGCGTCCACCCCGGCTGCGCCGAGGTCCCCCACTGGTCGCCCGGACCGTCGTCCCGGTGACGTCGGTCTCGTCCGAATGATCACCCAGTGGCGGGCGCGCCGCTCGGTGAGCGGCTACGCCAGCTCGACGAGCTCGGCGAAGTCGGCCGACCAGGTGTCCTCGGTGCCGTCGGGCAGCAGGATGACCTTGTCCGGGTCCAGCGCGGTGACCGCGCCCTCGTCGTGGGTGACCAGCACGATCGCGCCCTGGTAGGTGCGCAGCGCCTCGAGCACCTGCTCGCGGCTGGCCGGGTCCAGGTTGTTGGTCGGCTCGTCCAGCAGCAGCACGTTGGCCGCCGAGCAGACCAGCGCGGCCATCGCCAGGCGGGTCTTCTCGCCACCGGACAGCGTGCCGGCGCGCTGGTCGACGGCGTCCCCGGAGAAGAGGAACGCGCCCAGGATGCGGCGCAGCTCGGTCGCGGTCTGGTCCGGCGCCGCGGACTGCATGATCTCCAGCAGCGAGCGGTCCATGTCCAGCGTCTCGTGCTCCTGGGCGTAGTAGCCCAGCCGCAGCCCGTGCCCGGCCTTGACCTCGCCCGTGTCCGGCTTCTCGGTGCCGGCCAGCATGCGCAGCAGGGTGGTCTTGCCCGCGCCGTTGAGCCCGAGGACGACGACCCGGGTGCCGCGGTCGATGGCCAGGTCCACGCCGGTGAAGATCTCCAGCGAGCCGTAGCTCTTGCTCAGCCGCTCGGCGGTCAGCGGGGTCTTGCCGCAGGGCGCCGGGGTCGGGAAGCGCAGCTTGGCCACCCGGTCCTGCACGCGCACCTGCTCCAGGCCCGCGGCCAGCCGCTGGGCGCGCTTGTCCATCGACTGCGCGGCCTTGGCCTTGGTCGCCTTGGCCCGCATCTTGTCCGCCTGCGCGGTCAGCGCGCCGATCTTCTTCTCGGCGTTGGCCCGCTCGGAGCGGCGGCGGCGCTCATCGGTCTCCCGCGCCTCCAGGTACCGCTTCCAGCCCAGGTTGTAGACGTCGACGGTGGCCCGGTTGGCGTCCAGGTGCCAGACCTTGTTCACCACGGCGGCCAGCAGGTCGACGTCGTGGCTGATCACGATCAGCCCGCTGCGGTGGGTGGCCAGGAAGCCCCGGAGCCAGGCGATCGAGTCGGCGTCCAGGTGGTTGGTCGGCTCGTCGAGCAGCAGGGTCTCGGCGTCGGAGAACAGGATCCGGGCCAGCTCGACGCGGCGGCGCTGGCCACCGGACAGCGTGGACAGCGGCTGCTCCAGCACCCGGTCCGGCAGACCCAGGTTGGTGCAGATGCGCGCGGCGTCGGACTCGGCGGCGTAGCCGCCCATGGCGGCGAACTGGTCCTCGAGCCGGCCGTAGCGGCGGACGGCGCGGTCGCGCTCGGCGTCGTCGGCGGGCTCGGCCATGGCGATCTGGGCCTTGGTCAGCTGGGCCTTGAGCTCGTCCAGGCCGCGGCCGGACAGCACCCGGTCGCTCGCGGTGATCGACAGGTCGCCGCTGAGCGTGTCCTGCGGCAGGTAGCCCAGCTCGCCGACCTGGTCGACCTTGCCGGCGTGCGGGACGCGCTCACCGGCCAGCGTGGTGAGGGTGGTGGTCTTGCCGGCGCCGTTGCGCCCGACGAGGCCGATCCGGTCACCGGGCTGCACCCGCAGGTCCGCCTCGCTGATCAGGATGCGCGAGCCCGCGCGGAGCTCGAGGCCGGTGGTCGTGATCACTGGTTCCATGGTACCGGCGGAACGGCCCTGGTCCGAGGACCTGCGGTGGTGACATCCGCAGCACTACTCAGCCCGGGTCGGGTAGCACGCCGGAGGCCGGGGGCCCTGGACCCGGACAGCCTGGGTGGCATGACTGCTCCGACCGCCGCCCCGTGGGTGCTGCGCTGCCCGGTCTGCTCGACGCCGGTGCCCCCGGGCGCCCCGCCGAGCACGCCGTGCCCGACCTGCGGGCTGCCCGCGGCCGCGCACGCCGGCCTGGTGGTCGGCCGGATCGGCGTGACCCTGGCCGACCTGCACCGCGACCGCGACGCCCTGCTCGCCACGCTCCGCACCGCCGCCCCCGGACCTCGACGCCCNGCGCGTCGTGGAGAGGGTAGTCGCGCGCGGCGGCGTTGGGGGGAGGCGGCGGCCGGGGGCCCGGGGCCCGCCGCAGAACAGGGTGTCGCCGGTGAAGACGGTGTCCAGCTCGGGGGCGTAGAGGCAGGTGCTGCCCGGGGAGTGGCCCGGGGGGTGACTGGCCACGAGCTGGGATGGGGTGTCGTCGGCGGCGTCGGATGTGTATAGGGGGCAGTCGCGGTGCTGGGGTCGGTGCTGTCCACCTTCACGGTCGGGACGCCGGCCGGGGTCGTCGCGGTCTCGGTCCTGCTGCTCGTCGCGGCCGCGCTGGGCGTCCTGGCCGGGCACGCCGGCAGCCCGACCGCCGGCGAGGCCCTGGCCGTCGGCTCGGTGCTGGCCGCGGCGGCGCTGGTCGTGGTCGGCGCGCGGACGGCGCCCGACCCGGAGCTGGCCGCCGGCACGCTGGTGCTCTTCGTGGCCGTCGGCACCGGCGCGCTGGCGCTGGTCAGCCCGCAGCTGCGCACCTGGCGGGTCAGCTGCTGGGTCGCCGCCCAGGTCGCGGTGCTGGTGGCCGTGCGGGCCGGGGACCTGCCCAGCGACCTGCTCGCCGGGGCCCTGCTGGGCGTGGCGTTGACCGGCCTGGCGATCGCCTGGTTCGCCGACGGCGTCGTCGCGCTGTCCGGCCTGCTCTGCTCGGTGCCCTGGTGGGTGGTCGGCGTCTGGGTCGCCGAGCGGGCCGCCTGGTCCGGCGACCGGCCGGCGGTCGCCGCGCTGCTGGCCACCGGGGCCGCGGTCGGCCTGCTGGTCACCACGCACGAGAAGGTGCCGGAGCTCCCCCTGGGCGGGGCTGCCGTCCCGGTGCTCTCCGGGCTCACGGCCGGCTCGGTGGTCGCCGGCGCCGCGGCGTCCACCGGGCCGCAGTGGGTGCTGGGGTCGGGGTTCCTGGGCCTCGGACTGGCTGCGCTGGTCGCCGTCGCCGCGTCCCGGGGGCCGGACTGGGTGCCGCGGGACGCCGGGCTGGCCGCCGCGGCCACGCTGACCGTGCTCGCCGCCGTCGGCACCGCGCGCGCCGGGAACTGGGCCGACCTCGGGCTGCTGATGGTCACCACCGCGGCCGCCGCGGTGCTGCTGTCGGTCCGGGACCGGGACACCAGACCCTCGACGGTCCCGATCGCGGTCGGGACCGTGGCGCTGGCCGTGGTGCTGCTGACCAGCGAGGGCCAGGTGTCGGGCGCGGCGGTCGGCGCCGCGCTGGTCGCCGTCGCGGTGGCCGCGCTGGCCGAGGCGGTGGTGCTCGCCGTCGTCTTGCCGTGGTGGTCGCGCCGGCGGGTGCAGGCCTGGGTGTCGGCCCGGATCGGGCGCCGGGCGGCTGCCCCGACCGGACCGGTGGACGACGTCCGGTCGGCGTTCGCCGCCGCTGATACCGGGCGCAGCCCACCCCCGGCGACCGAGGAGGACGACCCCGCGTCGCCGGACCGGCGGGCGTCGGTCTCGGCCGCGGGCACCGGTGCGGTCGTCGGCTTCCTCGGCATCGCCACGGCGTCGTCCTCCGGGCGGCTGGGCGCCACCGCGCTGCTGCTCGCCGTCCTGGGGCTGGCCCTGATGGGGCACGGTGACGTCACCCGCGGCACCCGGGACCCCGACGTCCCGCTGGACGAGCAGGAGGTCCGCGGGCGGGGCACCCGGGTGCTCGGCGGCCTGGCCCTGGTGGCCGCCGCCTGGCTGGGCGCCGACCAGCTCGGCTGGGGTGCGCCGGAGGTGGTGACCGTGCCGGCCGGGGTGGTCATGCTGGCCGGCCGGTGGCGCTCGCTGCCGCACGGCACCAGCTGGCCGGCCTGGGGGCCGGGTCTGGCTGTGGGGCTGATGCCCTCGGTGCTGCTCACCGTGCTCGACCCGACGCCGGTGCGCCAGGTCGTGACCCTGGTCGCGGCGCTGCTGCTCGTCCTGGGCGGGCTCGGCTGGGCGGTGCGCGCACCGTTCGTGCTGGGCCTGGTCGGCGTCCTCGGGGTGACCGCCGGCTGGCTGCTCGACGGCGCGCCGACCCCCTGGGTGGTCGCCCTGCTGGTCGTCGGCGCCCTGCTCATGGCGGCGGGCGCCGTCCGGGAGCAGCAGCGCCGCCGGGGGGACGCCGTCCCGGCCCGGGTGCGGACGCTGCGCTAGCTGCCGAACAGGGACTCGGCGCAGACCACGCGGTAGCCCGCTGCCAGGAACGAGCGCATCGACGCCGTGTTCGCCGGCGCGACCTGCGCCCACAGCCGGCCGTCGACCAGGGCTTCGGCCCGGCTGCAGGGGCCCGCAGCGCGCGGAGCGCGTTGTGGGGGGCAGCGGGGTCCTTCTACTCCCACCGGCCGGCCAGCCCGCGGCCCAGCGAGAGCAGCGCCGCGCCGTCGGGTGTGCCGAGCACCCGGACGTCGGTGCGGTGCCGGTGCGCCCGCTGCACCCGCGGGTGGTCGGCTGCCTGCAGCGGCTGCAACGGGATGGCCGGTGCGACCGGCGCCGTGGGTGCGACCAGCACGGCGTCCACGACGCCCGGCTCGACGCCGGTCTCGTCGGCCAGCGCGCTCAGGAACCGGGCCGACAGCGGTGCGGCGACCGGGTCCGGCGACGCGGCCACCCAGGCGGCGACCCAGGCCGGGTCGACGTCGGCGCCCACGTAGGCCCAGGCGGTGCCGCCGACGACGACAGCCCGCGCCCCGAGGGGCGCGGGCTGCGTCGTGACGCTGCCGTCGGCCGCGGGGTCCTCCCCCGCGGCCAACCGGTCCAGCAGCTGCTTCAGACCCGGAAGCCCAAGGCGCGCAGCTGCTCCCGACCGTCGTCGGTGATCTTGTCCGGGCCCCACGGCGGCATCCAGACCCAGTTGATCCGGATGTCCTCGACCAGGCCGGGGCCGGGGCCGCCGGTGAGGGCCTGGCGGGCCTGGTCCTCGATGACGTCGGTCAGCGGGCAGGCCGCGGAGGTCAGCGTCATGTCGATGACGGCGACGTTCGCGTCGTCCACCTCGATGCCGTAGACCAGGCCGAGGTCGACGACGTTCACGCCGAGCTCGGGGTCGACGACGTCGCGCATGGCCTCCTCGAGCTCCTCGAGGTCCGGCTTGATCACCGGGGCCTTCGGGGTCGCGGCGACGGGGGTGTCGGTGGTCTCGCTCATGCGGGCTCCTCCGTAGGGGCGGTCTCGGTGGGCGTCCAGGCCCGGGCGCTGGCGTCCTTGAGGGCCATCCAGCTCATCAGCGCGCACTTGATCCGCGCCGGGTACTTCGACACCCCGGCGAACGCGACGGCGTCCTCCAGGCTGTCCTCGAGCTCGTCGGCCACGGCGGTGTCGCCCTTGGCCTGCATCAGGCGCATGAAGTCCTCGCCGGTGGCCAGGGCGTCGGGGACGCTCTTGCCGACCACCAGGTCGTACATCGCCGACACCGAGGCCTGGCTGATCGAGCAGCCCATGCCCTCGTAGGACACGTCGGTCAGGGTGTCGCCGTCGACCTTGACCCGCAGCGTGACCTCGTCCCCGCAGGTCGGGTTGACGTGGTGCACCTCGGCGTCGAACGGGTCGCGCAGTCCGCGGCCGTGGGGGTTCCGGTAGTGGTCCAGGATGATCTCCTGGTACATGTCCTGCAGCTTCATCAGGCCTCCTCCCCACCGTCAACGCCGAAGAAGCGCTGCGCATGCCGCACGCCCTCGACCAGGGCGTCGACGTCGTCGTAGCCGGTGTGCACGTAGAACGTGGCGCGGGTGGTCGCCGGGACGCCGTAGCGCCGGACGACCGGCCAGGCGCAGTGGTGCCCCACCCGGACGGCGATGCCCTGGTCGTCGAGGACCTGGCCGACGTCGTGCGGGTGGATGCCCTCGACGGTGAAGCTGATCGCGCCGCCGCGGGCGACGGTGTCGACCGGGCCGATCACCCGGACGCCGGGGATGGCCTGCAGCTGGGCGAGGGCGTACTCGGTGAGCGCCTCCTCGTGCGCCTGCACCTTGTCCATGCCCAGCGCGGTCAGGTAGTCC
Source organism: Klenkia terrae (assembly GCF_900491935.1). Lineage (GTDB taxonomy): Bacteria > Actinomycetota > Actinomycetes > Mycobacteriales > Geodermatophilaceae > Klenkia > Klenkia terrae. The sequence goes on along the minus strand of NZ_UEXK01000004.1, from coordinate 4,115,350 downwards.
GCGGCCGCGGCCAGCCCGATCACCTGCGCGGTCATCGGGACGCCGGCCTCGAAGCGCTGCGGCGGCGGGGCGAAGGTGCTGCCCTCCATCCGCACGACCTCGATCATCGAGCCGCCGGTGAGGAACGGCGGCAGCGCGGCCAGCACCTCGGCGCGGCCCCACAGCACGCCGACCCCGGTGGGGCCGAGCATCTTGTGCCCGGAGAACACCAGGAAGTCCGCGCCCAGGGCGGCGACGTCCACCGGCTGGTGCGGCACCGACTGCGCGCCGTCGACCATGACCAGCGCGCCCACGGCGTGCGCGCGCTCGATGATCGGCGCCAGCGGCGGCATGGTGCCCAGGATGTTGGACTGCTGGGTGACCGTGACGAGCTTGGTCCGCTCGTTGACCACGGTGTCCAGGTCCGACAGGTCCAGCCGGCCGTCGTCGGTGAGCCCCAGCCAGCGCAGCGTGGCGCCGGTGCGCTCGCACAGCTGCTGCCACGGGATGAGGTTGGCGTGGTGCTCCATCTCGGTGACGACGACCTCGTCGCCCTCGCCGACGGCGTACCGGTGGAACTCCGGCTCCTTGGCGGTGACCGCGTTGCTCATCGCGTAGGCCACCAGGTTGATCGCCTCGGTGGAGTTGCGGGTGAACACGACCTCGTCGGGCTGCGCGCCGATGAACGACGCGATCGTCACCCGGGCCTGCTCGTAGGCCTCGGTGGCCTCCTCGGCCAGGGCGTGCGCGCCGCGGTGCGGGGCGGCGTTGACGTTCTCGTAGAACCAGCGCTCGGCGTCGAGCACCTGGCGGGGCTTCTGCGAGGTCGCCCCCGAGTCCAGGTAGACCAGCCGCTTCCCGTCCCGGACCGTGCGGCCCAGGATCGGGAAGTCGGCACGGACCGCCTCGACGTCCAGCGGGAGCGGCGTGCGCCCGGTCGCGGGCGCCGTGGCGGTCGCGGTCATGCCGAGGCCACCGCCGCCGCGTCCGCGTCGGCCTTGAGGTAGGCCGCGTAGCCCTCGGCCTCGAGCTTGTCGGCCAGCTCCTTGCCGCCCTCCTCGACGACCCGGCCGGCGACGAAGACGTGCACGAAGTCGGGCTCGATGTAGCGCAGGATCCGCGTGTAGTGCGTGATCAGCAGGACGCCGACGGAGCTGTTGGCCTTGGCCCGGTTGACGCCCTCGGACACGACGCGCAGGGCGTCGACGTCGAGGCCCGAGTCGGTCTCGTCGAGGATCGCCATCTTGGGCTTGAGCAGGCCCATCTGGAGGATCTCGTGGCGCTTCTTCTCGCCGCCGGAGAAGCCTTCGTTGACGTTGCGCTCGGCGAAGGCGGCGTCCATCTCGAGCGCCTCCATCTCGGTGCGCATGTCCTTGACCCAGGTGCGCAGCTTCGGCGCCTGGCCGGTGACGGCGGTGGCGGCGGTGCGCAGGAAGTTCGACACCGAGACGCCGGGGACCTCGACCGGGTACTGCATGGCCAGGAACAGGCCGGCCCGGGCGCGCTCGTCGACGGTCATCGCGAGGACGTCCTCGCCGTCGAGGGTGACGGTGCCCCCGGTGATCGTGTACTTCGGGTGCCCCGCGATGGAGTACGCCAGGGTGGACTTGCCGGAGCCGTTGGGGCCCATGATCGCGTGGGTCTCGCCGCTGCGGATGGTGAGGTCGACGCCGCGGAGGATCTCCTTGGTCTCGTCGCCCTCCCCGACCGTGACGTGCAGGCCGCGGATCTCCAGCACGCTGCCGGTGGTCTCGCTCATGTGATGCCTCTCAGTTCGGTGGGTCAGCCGGTTGCCGCGGAGGTGTCGACGAGGACGTCGTCGCCCTCGACGCGGACCGGGTGGGTGGTGACCGGCTGGTTCGCCGGCAGGTTGGTGGGGACACCGGTGCGCAGGTCGAAGCACGACCCGTGCCAGGTGCACTCGATGGTGGGGACGCCGTCGACGATCTCGACGTCCCCGTCGCTCAGCGGGTAGTCCTGGTGCGAGCACAGGTCGGTCAGCGCGAAGACGTCGTCCCCGTGCCGGGCCACGACCAGCTCGATGGCATCTGCACCGTCGCCGACGGAGACCGGGAGGGCCTCGCCGTCGGCGACCTCGGAGAGGGAGCAGACCCGCTGGTAGCTCATGCCGGCTGGAGCTCTCCGGCCTCGACGTCCTGCTCCTCGAGGCCCGGGAGGGCACCCAGCCGCTGCTCGATGGTGCCCATCAGGCGGTCGGCCAGCTCGGGGACGGCGATCTTCTGCACCACGTCGGCGAAGAAGCCGCGGACGACCAGGCGGCGGGCGGTCTCGGCGTCGATCCCGCGCGAGCACAGGTAGAACAGCTGCTCGTCGTCGAACCGGCCGGTCGCGCTGGCGTGGCCGGCGCTGACGATCTCGCCGGTCTCGATCTCCAGGTTGGGCACCGAGTCGGCGCGGGCGCCGTCGGTGAGCACCAGGTTGCGGTTGAGCTCGTATGTCTCCGTGCCGGTGGCCGCGGGGCGGATCCGGACGTCGCCGACCCACACCGTGTGCGCCTGCTCGCCCTGCAGCGCGCCCTTGTAGACGACGTTGCTGACGCAGTTGGGCGTGGCGTGGTCGACCCAGAGCCGGTGCTCCTGGTGCTGGGTCTCGTCGGCGAAGTAGACGCCGGACAGCTCGGCGGTGCCGCCGGGGCCGGCGTACTCGACGTTGCTGACCAGGCGGACCAGGTCCCCGCCGAGGGTCACCACGACCTGGCGGAAGGTGGCGTCCCGGCCGACGACGGCGTCGAACTGGCCGCCGTGCGCGGTGCCGGGCTCCCACTCCTGGACGCTGATCAGCTCGACCTGGGCACCGTCGCCGACGAGCACGGTGACGCCGCCGGAGTACTTCGCCGAGCCGGCGTGGTCCAGCACGATGGTGGCCTTGGCGAAGTTGCCGACCTGGACCACGGTCTGGCCCCACACGACCTCGTCGGAGCCGGTGCCGCGCAGCGACAGCGTGACCGGGCGGTCCAGCTGGGCCTCCGCGGGCACCCGGACGACGGTCGCGCCGCCCGCGCGGACGCGGGTGAGGGCGGCGAGCCGGTCGACGGGCTCGGGCAGCCCCTTGAGCAGCGGGTCGTCGGCGCCGACGGTGGTCAGCTCGACCCCGTCGGGCAGGTCCGACGTCAGCTCGAGGCGGGCGTCGGAGTCCGCACCCTCCAGCAGCGGGCGGACCCGCTTCATCGGGGTGAAGCGCCACTGCTCCTCCCGGCCCGTGACGACGGGGAAGTCGTCGGGGTCGGCGGAGGTGAACCGCTCGGCCGGCGAACCGGTCGGGGCGGGGCCACCGTGGCTGTGCGACCCCGGGCCGGCACCGGCGGTGCCGGTGTCGGACGCGGGGGTGGTCGGCGGGCCGGCCTGCGCACCGACGCCGGGGGCGAAGAGCTCCTCGGCGAGGGTGGCGGAGTCGGTCGTCAGGCTCGTCTGTGGGTCGGTCATCAGCCGACGGCACCTTCCATCTGCAGCTCGATCAGGCGGTTCAGCTCGAGGGCGTACTCCATCGGCAGCTCCCGGGCGATCGGCTCGACGAAGCCGCGCACGACCATCGCCATCGCCTCGTCCTCGGACAGACCGCGGCTCATCAGGTAGAAGAGCTGGTCCTCGCTGACCCGGGAGACCGTGGCCTCGTGGCCCATGGAGACGTCGTCCTCGCGGACGTCGACGTAGGGGTAGGTGTCCGAGCGGCTGATCGTGTCGACCAGCAGCGCGTCGCACTTCACCGTGGAGCGGGAGCCGTGGGCGCCCTCGTCGATCTGCACCAGGCCCCGGTAGGAGGTCCGGCCGCCACCGCGGGCGACGGACTTGCTGATGATGTTCGACGAGGTGTGCGGCGCGGCGTGCACCATCTTGGCGCCGGCGTCCTGGTGCTGGCCCTCGCCGGCGAAGGCGATCGAGAGCACCTCGCCCTTGGCGTGCTCACCGGTCATCCACACGGCCGGGTACTTCATCGTCACCTTGGAGCCGATGTTGCCGTCGACCCACTCCATGGTCGCGCCCTCGTGGGCCACGGCCCGCTTGGTGACCAGGTTGTAGACGTTGTTCGACCAGTTCTGGATGGTCGTGTACCGGCAGCGCGCGTTCTTCTTGACGATGATCTCGACGACCGCGGAGTGCAGCGAGTCCGACTTGTAGATCGGCGCGGTGCAGCCCTCGACGTAGTGCACGTAGGCGCCCTCGTCGACGACGATCAGCGTCCGCTCGAACTGGCCCATGTTCTCGGTGTTGATCCGGAAGTAGGCCTGCAGCGGGATCTCCACGTTGACGCCCGGGGGCACGTAGATGAAGGAGCCACCGGACCACACGGCGGTGTTCAGCGCGGAGAACTTGTTGTCCCCGGACGGGATCACCGAGCCGAAGTACTCGCGGAACAGGTCCTCGTGCTCGCGCAGCGCGGTGTCGGTGTCCAGGAACAGGACGCCCTGCTCCTCGAGGTCCTCGCGGATCGAGTGGTAGACGACCTCGGACTCGTACTGGGCAGCGACACCGGAGACCAGGCGCTGCTTCTCGGCCTCGGGGATGCCCAGCTTGTCGTAGGTGTTCTTGATGTCGGCCGGGAGGTCGTCCCAGGTCGCGGCCTGCTTCTCCGTCGACCGCACGAAGTACTTGATGTTGTCGAAGTCGATGCCGGAGAGGTCCGAGCCCCAGTCGGGCATGGGCTTCTTGCCGAAGAGCTTGAGGGCCTTGAGGCGGCGCTCGAGCATCCACTCGGGCTCGTTCTTCCGACGGGAGATGTCGCGCACGACCTCCTCGTCGATGCCGCGGCGCGAGGAGGCGCCGGCGACGTCGGCGTCGGCCCAGCCGTACTTGTAGCGGCCGAGCTGGTCGATCTGCTCGTCCTGGGTCAGGGGGGTGACCGGCTGCTCTGTGGTGGTCATGCGGATGTCCTCTCCCGGGCGTTCTGTCGGGTGTGGCTCGGTGCGGGGCGGCGCGCGTCCGCCCGCTCGTTCGGTACAGGGCTCCCGGGGCGGGTTGTGTTCCCGCTCCGGGGGGTCCCGGGTATGTGGGTGGTGCAGATCCCGTCGCCGTGGGCGATGGTGGCCAGCCGCTGCACGTGCGTGCCGACCAGGCGGCCGATGACCGCGGTCTCGGCCTCGCACAGCTGCGGGAACTCCGCGGCGACGTGCGCGACCGGGCAGTGGTGCTGGCACAGCTGCCCGCCGCTGGAGATCGCCGAGGCCGAGGCAGCGTAGCCCTCGGCGGTGAGCGCCTCGGCGAGCACCTGGGCCCGGTCCACGGGCTCGGGACCGGTGGTCGCCGCGGCCCGCTCGACGGCGGTCGAGCATCGCTGCTCGAGGCCGGCCAGCTGCTGCCCGGCGACGTCCCGGACGGCGTCGGGCCCGCCGTGCGCCGCGACGAACCGCAGCGCGGTGAGCGCCAGGTCGTCGTAGGCGTGCGGGAAGCCCGACCGGCCGGCGTCGGTGAGCACGAAGTGCCGCGCCGGGCGGCCGCGGCCGCGGACCGACCCGGGCAGTGCACGCTCGGCGACGCGGCCCTCGGCGACCAGGGAGTCCAGGTGCCGGCGGACGGCGGCCGGCGAGACACCCAGCCGGGTCGCCAGCTCGGTGGCGGTCTGCGCGCCGTGCTCCAGCAGCAGACCGGTCACGCGGTCGCGGGTGCGCCCGTCGTCGGCCGGGGCCGAGGACCGGGCGGACTGCGCCGCAGTGGATTCCACAACACGAGTGTGCGCTATTTCCCGGAGCCCGCAAGCAAGGTCGCCCTAACCCGAACGCGCCGGTCACGGCCGCGGGGAGGGGTCCCGACGGACCCCTCCCCGCAGTCGTGGCACCGGGTGCCAGGTCAGACGGCCGCCGGCTCCTGGACGGCGAAGTCCAGCTCGCCGTCGACGACGTCCACCCGCAGCCGCGCGCCCTTGCCCAGGTCGCCGGACAGCACCATCCGGGACAGCGGGTTGTCCACCGACCGCTGGATCGCCCGGCGCAGTGGACGGGCACCGAAGGCCGGCTCGTGGCCGCGCTCGGCCAGCCAGGTCACCGCCCCCGGGGTGAACTCCACCTCGATGTCCTGCGCCGACAGCCGACGACGGGTCTCGTCCAGCAGCAGGTCGGTGATCCGGGCCAGCTGCTCGGTCTCCAGCTGCCGGAAGACGACGATCTCGTCGATCCGGTTGAGAAACTCGGGCCGGAAGGACTCCTTGAGCCGCCGCATCACGGCGTTCCGCACGTCGTTGCCGCCGCCGTCGGCGGACGTGAAGCCCAGCGGCCCGCGGGCGGCGTTGACGATCGCCTCCGAGCCCAGGTTCGACGTCATGACCACGACGGTGTTCGCGAAGGACACCGTGCGGCCCTGGCTGTCGGTGAGCCGGCCGTCGTCCAGCAGCTGCAGGAGCGTGTTGAACACGTCCGGGTGCGCCTTCTCCACCTCGTCGAGCAGCACCACCGAGTACGGGTTGCGGCGGACCGCCTCGGTCAGCTGACCGGCGTCCTCGTAGCCCACGTACCCGGGGGGCGAGCCGACGAGCCGGCTGACGGTGTGCCGCTCCTGGAACTCGCTCATGTCCAGCCGGACCATCTTGTCCTGGTCGACGAACAGCGCCTCGGCCAGTGCGCGGGCCAGCTCGGTCTTGCCGACGCCGGTCGGGCCCAGGAACAGGAAGCTGCCGATCGGCCGGTCCGGGTCGCCCAGCCCCGCGCGGGACCGGCGGATGGCCTCGGAGACCACCTCGACGGCCTCGTCCTGGCCGACGACGCGGGCGTGCAGCACGTCCTCCAGCCGCAGCAGGCGGTCGCGCTCCTCCTCGGTCAGCTGGGCCACCGGGATGCCGGTGGAGCGGGAGACCACCTCGGCGATCTCGGCCACCCCCACCTCCGGGATGCCGGCGTCCCCGCCGGTGCGGGCCTGGTCCAGGCGCTGCTGGGCCGCGGCGAGCTCGTCGCGCAGCGCGGAGGCCTGCTCGTACTGCTCGGCGGCCACCGCCTGGTCCTTCTCCCGGCCCAGCCGGTCGACCTCCTGCTCCAGCGAGCGCAGGTCGGTGGTCGGCGTCTTCACCCGCAGCCGCACCCGGGCACCGGCCTGGTCGATGAGGTCGATGGCCTTGTCGGGCAGGAACCGGTCGGCGACGTAGCGGTCGGACAGCTCGGCCGCGGCCACCACGGCCTCGTCGGTGAAGCGGACCTGGTGGTGGGCCTCGTAGCGGTCCCGCAGGCCGCGCAGGATCTCGATGGTGTCCAGCACGCTGGGCTCGGGAACCAGGATCGGCTGGAAGCGCCGCTCCAGGGCCGGGTCCTTCTCGATGCTGGTGCGGTACTCGTCCGGGGTGGTCGCCCCGATGCCGTGCAGCTCGCCGCGGGCCGGGGCCGGCTGGAGCATGTGGCCCGCCCCCGCCGAGCCCTCGGAGCCACCGGCGTTGACGACGGTGTGCAGCTCGTCGACGAAGACCAGCACGGAGTCCGAGTTCTCCCGGATCTCGTCGATGACCTTCTTCAGCCGCTCCTCGAAGTCCCCGCGGTAGCGGGTGCCGGCGACCAGGCCGGTGAGGTCCAGCTCCACCAGCCGTCGTCCGCGCAGCTGGTCGGGGACGTCGCCGGCCACGATCGCGGCGGCGATGCCCTCGACGATCGCGGTCTTGCCGACGCCGGCCTCGCCGATCAGCACCGGGTTGTTCTTGTTGCGGCGGGACAGCACCTCGATGGTCTGCTCGATCTCCGAGGCCCGGCCGATGACCGGGTCGATCTTGCCGTCGCGGGCCATCGCGGTCAGGTCGCGGCCGTACTCGTCCAGCGTGGGCGTGGTCGAGGGAGGCTGCTCGCCGGAGCCACCGCCCGCGGCCGGGACGCCGGCCGCGGCGCGCTGCAGCGCCTCGGGCGTGACGCGGGAACCGCCGAGGAACCGGCCGGCCCCGGACTCGGGGTTCAGGGCGAGGGCGAACAGCAGGTGCTCGGGGCCGATGTAGGTGGAGCCGCTGGCGCGGGACACCTGGTGGGCGTCGAGCAGGGCCCGCTTGGCCGCCGGGGTCAGCACCGGGGGCTGCTCGGTCGGCTCGCCGCGGCGCAGGGCGCCCTCGAGCTGGGCGCGCAGCTGCTCGGGGTCGGCGCCGGCGCGGGCCAGCAGCCCGCGGGTGGGCTCGTGGCCGGCCAGCGCCCACAGCAGGTGCTCGGCGTCCAGGTCCCGGCCGCCCCAGGCCGCGGCCTGGCGGGCGGCGGCGGAGACGACCTGGCGGGCGTGGTCGGAGAGCAGCTGGGTGATGTCCACGCGCTGCATGCCGCGCCGCGCGCCGGAGGAGAGGAAGGCGGAGAAGAAGTCGTCGAACGGGCTCCTGCCGGAGCCGGTGTCGAAGGGATCGGTCACGGTGTCACTCCTGGGGGTCGTCCTGCGTCGGCCCTCCCCGACCGGGGTTGGGTCGGTGGCCGCGCGCTGCCGTGCACAGCGCGTCCGCACCCCCCGTCCTTCCCGCATTCGCCGCAGGCGAACACCGGGTCGGGGGCGCGGCCACCTACCCTGGGACCCGTGCCGGTCTCCTCTGTCGTCGTCCGCCGCGTGGCCCTCGCCAACGCCGTCGCCAACGGCCTGATCGTCGTCACCGGGGGTGCGGTCCGGCTCACCGGTTCGGGCCTGGGCTGCCCCACCTGGCCCGAGTGCACCGACGGCTCGATCACCCCCACCGCCGAGCTCGCCGGCCACGGGCTCATCGAGTTCGGCAACCGGCTGCTGACCTTCGCCCTGGCGGTCATCGCGATCGCCACCGTCGTCGTGGTGTGGCGCTCGGCCCGCCGCGAGCTGCGGAAGTGGGCGATCGGCAGCTTCCTGGGCATCCCGGCGCAGGCCCTGCTCGGCGGGGTCACCGTGCTCACCGGCCTGAACCCGTGGACGGTCGCCGCGCACTTCCTGGTGTCGATGGTGCTGGTGGCGGTGGCGACCACGCTGTGGCTGCGCTCCCGGGAGCCCGGCGTGGGCCAGCTGCTGGTCCGCCGTCCGATCGCCCTGCTGATCACCGGGATCGCCGTGGCGGTGGGCGCCGTCCAGGTGTTCGGCACCGTCGTCACCGGGTCCGGCCCGCACAGCGGCGACCCGGAGGCCGGGCGCACCGGCCTCGACCCCGAGCTGGTCAGCCAGCTGCACGCCGACGTCGTCTTCCTGCTCATCGGGCTGACCGTCGCGCTGCTGGTGGCCCTCTACGCCACCGACTCCGCCAGTCGGGTCCGCCGGGCCGCCCGAGACCTGCTGGTGGTCGAGCTGGCCCAGGGCGTGATCGGCTACGTGCAGTACTTCACCGGCCTGCCCGTCGTCCTGGTGCTGCTGCACATGGCCGGCGCCGTGCTGATCACCGCCTACACCGCCCGGCTGCTCTGGGCGGTCCGCGGCCCGCGCACCGAGGCCACCCTCGAGCCCGCCGCCGACGCCTTCGCCACCACCCGCTGACCCCTGGGGCGCCTCCGCGGCGTCGCGTGACAGCTCAGTGCGGTCCGGCGACGCCCAGCACCGCGCTCAGCCGCCACTCGACGGGCCGACGCCGGCCATCCGGGCGCATCGCCGTCGAGTGACGGCTCAGCGTGGATCAACAGCCCCCGCATCCACGCTCACCCGTCAGCCGGCGCCCTGGCCCCGGCCACCCGGGCCCAGCACCAGCTTCACCACCGTCGAGTGACAGCTCAGTGCGGCCCGGCGGCATCCAGGACCGCGGTCAGCTGTCACTCGACGAGCGGCGCCGGCCATCCAGGCACGTCATCGTCGGCTGACGGCTCGGTAGCGTCAAGCAGCGTTGAACTTCAGGGTGTGGATCTTGAAGTCGATGGTGTTGGTCGGGCGTAGAGCTTGGGTCAGTGTGGTCCAGGCGGGGTGGTCGGTCATCCGGGCCAGTTGGATGGTGACCAGGTCGCGTAGGCCCTCGACTGACCAGCGGGTGCCGCCGATGTCGGTGCGGGCGTTGAGTTCGCGCATGACGCGCTCGATGACTCCGGAGCCCAGTTCGGGTCCGCCCAGGGGTGCCAGTCGTTGTCGGAGTTCGGGGCGCAGGCAGGTGAAGACCTGGTCGCGGGCGCCGGTGAGCAGCTGTGCGGCGGCGTGGTGGTCGGCGTCGGTGATGGTGTCGACGAAGGCGTCGTAGAGGTCCAAGGCCTGGGCGTGGGTGAGTCGTTCGCGGGCCACGCGGTGCAGGAGGTCGACCAGTCCGGCGCGCTGGGCGTTGGCCCAGGGGTGCGGTGCCTTGTCGGCGTAGAGGGCCCAGCGCAGCGCACGGGGCAGGTGCCACCAGCAGCGCTGGATCGGGGCGTCGGGCCACACGTCCTGGGCCAGTCGGGTGATCGCCAGCTCCCCGTCCACGACGACCATCGCCGGTGGGTCCACCGCACGCAGCTGGGTGGCCATGGCCGACCACGGCTGGCCCAGGGTCAGCCCGAGCAGGTTGACCGTGGCGCGGCGGCGGCGGCGTGGGCCGGTGCGGGCGGTGAGCCCGATGGCGATGTTGGTGTCCACGCCCAGCCTGCGGCGACCGGCGCGCATGCCGGTGCCATCCAGGATCACCACCTCGGCCCGCCCGGGGGCACCAGGTAGGTCTGCGCACCCCACCCCATCAAGCATCGCGGCCAGGTCGGCCACAGCCGAGTGCGCTCGCCCGGCCGTCCCGGGTGCCCCGAACTGCGCGGCCACAGCCCCGGCGCGGGCGAAGGACATCTGGGTGGCCAACTCGGCCAGCTCGACCATCAACCGATCAGTGCGTCGCCGGCCCGACAGGTCCAACAACAACAGCAGCGGGGCGAACACCCGCCCGCACGACCGGCACCCCACGTTGGCCAACTGGATGCGCACGATCCCGGTGGCGGTGTCCAGCCGGCGCGGACGGGTGCGCTTGCCCTTGCGGGCGAAGTCGCTCATCACCCCGCACCCCGGGCACCCGAACGGCGCCGGCAGGTCCCACACCGGCAGCCATCTGGGACCACACACCCGGTCGATCAGCCTGTCCTGCAGCTCCTCCACAGCCGCCGCTACCGCGGCGGCGGGCACCTCATCGCGCATCGCCACCGCCCACGCCTCCAGCTGCGACCAGGTCAACGAACCACCCAGCTCAGGCAGCTCAACGGTCAGGGCAAGGGTAGTGACAACCACCAGGAACTCCTCGGATCAGGCGACCCCCACCTCAAGCCCAAGATCCGAGAACTTCAACGATGCTCTGCGCTACCGACGGCNCAACGAACCACCCAGCTCAGGCAGCTCAACGGTCAGGGCAAGGGTAGTGACAACCACCAGGAACTCCTCGGATCAGGCGACCCCCACCTCAAGCCCAAGATCCGAGAACTTCAACGATGCTCTGCGCTACCGACGGCTCAGCGTGGATGGCCGGCCTGCGGGTCCACGCTGAGCCGTCACCGGACGCGCGGCGTGCGGTCACACCCGCGGCAGGACGTCGAGTGGCAGCTCAGCGTGGATAGCCGGCGTCCCCGCGCCCGCTCAGCTGTCGGTCGACGCAGCAGGGCGCCTAGGCGAGCACAGCGACCGGCCATCGGTCGCCGCGCGATCGACGTGCACCGTCAGACGAGGACGTCGACGACCAGGGCGATGGACAGCAGGGTCATGTAGGTGATCGACACCGAGAACAGCCGCATCGGGCGGTCGGCGCCGCCGCCGCGGATCCGCGCCAGCCAGGCGTGCGACTCGTAGACGTACCAGGCACCCAGCGCGATGACCGGGACGCCCGCGATCCAGCCCAGCCCCGGGGTCACCGGCACCATCAGGGCCGACACGGCGAGCGTGCCCCAGGCCCACGCGATGGACTGCCGTCCGACGCTGACCGGGCCGGCCACCACCGACAGCATCGGGACGCCGGCGCGGAAGTAGTCGTAGCGGTAGCGGCTGGCCAGCGCCCAGAAGTGCGGCATCTGCCAGCAGAAGACGATGCCGAAGAACACCACGGCCGGCCAGGCCAACGACCCGGTGACCGCGGCCCAGCCGATGAGCACCGGGGCCGCGCCGGGGAGGCCGCCGAACACCGTGTTGTGGTGGGTCCGGCGCTTGAGCACCATCGTGTAGAAGACCGAGTAGGCCAGCATCGCCACGGCGGTCAGCGCGGTGGCCAGCGGCGTGGTGAAGACCCCGAGCACGACCAGGGAGACCCAGGCCAGCAGGACGCCGAAGATCAGCGCCGAGCGCGGGCTGATGACGCCGGTGACGATCGGCCGGTCGCGGGTGCGCGACATGATCCGGTCGATGTCGCGGTCGTACCAGCAGTTGATCGTGTTGGCCGCACCCGCGGCCAGCATGCCGCCGACCAGGGTGGCCAGCGCGAGGCCCGTCCCGGGCCAGCCGCCGGCGGCCAGCATCATCGCCGGGAGCGTGGTCACCAGCAGCAGCTCGACCAGCTTGGGCTTGGTGAGCGAGACGTAGGCGCCCACCAGGGCCAGCGGCGGGGTACGCCGCACCACGGCACGCCGTTCGGCCACGGAGGTCACGAGTCGACTCACACCATTCAGACCGGGGCGGGCAGAGGTCGACCCCACTCTAGCCCCGAGACCGGGTGCGGTCCTTCCCTACCACTAGGGTTCCCGACGTTGATGGTGCGCGCCTCGCGGGTAGGGCCCAGGTCGGCAACGACGACGACCGGCAGTCACCCCGGCATCGCCCCCGACCCATGACCGATCCCGAGGGAGCACCCGCCAGATGGCAGACAAGAGCACCGAGTCCGAGGCCCCGGCCGAGGCCGCGACCGACAGCCCGACCGGCGCGCCCGAGCAGCCGAACCCCACCCTCCCCGAGGGCTTCACCGAGCTGGACCGCCGGGCGATCGACACCGCCCGCGTGCTGGCGATGGACGCCGTCCAGAAGACCGGCAACGGCCACCCCGGGACGGCGATGAGCCTGGCCCCGCTGGCCTACCTGCTCTTCCAGAAGCACCTCAAGCACGACCCGTCGGAGCCGAACTGGGTCGCCCGCGACCGCTTCGTCCTCTCCCCCGGCCACACCGCGCTGACGCTCTACACCGAGCTCTACTTCTCCGGCTACGGCCTGGAGCTCGACGACCTCAAGGCGCTGCGCACCTGGGGCTCCAGGACCCCGGGCCACCCCGAGGTCGGCCACACCACCGGCGTCGAGACCACCACCGGCCCGCTGGGCCAGGGCGTGGGCAACGCGGTCGGCATGGCCATGGCCGCCCGCCGCGAGCGCGGCATCTGGGACCCGACGACGGACCCGTCCGCCGACAGCCTCTTCGACCACACCATCTGGGCGATCGCCTCCGACGGCGACATGGAGGAGGGCATCTCCGGCGAGGCGTCCTCGCTGGCCGGCACGCAGCAGCTGGGCAACCTCGTCGTCGTCTACGACGACAACAAGATCTCCATCGAGGACGACACGACCGTCGCCTTCACCGAGGACGTCGGCAAGCGCTACGAGGCCTACGGCTGGCACGTCCAGCACGTCGCCGACGGCGAGGACCTCGCCTCCCTGGACGCCGCGCTGACCGCCGCGAAGGCCGAGACCGGCCGTCCCTCGCTGATCGTGATGCGCACGGTGCTGGCATGGCCGGCGCCGAACAAGCAGAACACCGGCGCCGCGCACGGCTCCGCCCTCGGCGACGACGAGGTCGCGGCCACCAAGGAGATCCTCGGCTTCGACCCGGCGCAGACCTTCGAGGTCGCCGACGAGGTCATCGCGCACACCCGCAAGGTGATCGAGCGCGGGCAGGCCGCCCGCGCCGAGTGGCAGCCCCGCTTCGACGCCTGGCGCTCGGCGAACGCCGACCAGGCCGCGCTGTTCGACCGCATGACGACCCGCACCCTCCCCGAGGGCTGGGCCGACGCGCTGCCGACCTTCGACGCCGACCCCAAGGGCATGGCCACCCGCAAGGCCTCCGGTGCCGTGCTGGCCGCCATCTACCCGGCGCTGCCGGAGCTGTGGGGCGGGTCGGCCGACCTGGCCGAGTCCAACAACCCCGCGGTCGAGGGCGAGCCCTCGTTCCTGCCCTCGGTGCACCAGACCAAGATGTGGAGCGGTGGCCCCTACGGCCGCACGCTGCACTTCGGCATCCGCGAGCACGCCATGGGCTCGATCATGAACGGCATCGCGCTGCACGGCGGCACCCGCGTCTACGGCGGCACGTTCCTGACGTTCTCGGACTACATGCGCCCCGCCGTCCGGCTCGCCGCGCTCATGCAGCTGCCGGTCACCTACGTGTGGACGCACGACTCCATCGGCCTGGGCGAGGACGGCCCGACGCACCAGCCGATCGAGCACCTGGCCGCGCTGCGGGCGATCATCGGCCTGGACGTCGTCCGCCCGGCCGACGCCAACGAGACCGCGGTCGCCTGGCGCACCATCCTCGAGCACGACGACCGGCCCGCCGGCATCATCCTGTCCCGGCAGAACCTGCCGATCGTGGACCGCGCCGAGTTCGGCTCGGCCGAGGGCACCGCCAAGGGCGCCTACGTGCTGGCCGAGGCCAGCTCCGGCACCCCCGAGGTGATCCTGATGAGCACCGGGTCCGAGGTGCAGATCGCCGTCGCCGCGCGCGAGCAGCTCGAGGCCGCGGGCACCCCGACCCGGGTGGTCTCCATCCCGTGCCAGGAGTGGTTCGCCGAGCAGGACCAGGCCTACCGCGACGAGGTCTTCCCCCCGTCGGTCAAGGCCCGGGTCTCCATCGAGGCCGCCATCGCCATGGGCTGGCGCGACTTCGTCGGCGACGCCGGCCGGATCATCGGGCTGGACCACTACGGCGCCAGCGCCCCGTACACGAAGCTCTACGAGGAGTTCGGGCTCGCCGCCGAGGCCGTCGTGGCCGCGGCCCGCGAGAGCATCCAGGCCGCGTCCGCGGGCACCGGCCTCTCCGCCGGCGGCGACGTCGTCGGCGGCCTGCACACCCAGCGCACCGGCGACCAGAAGTAGAGAGGGACACCGAGATGACCCAGAACGAGAACCTGGCGAGCCTGTCGAAGGCGGGTGTCGCCGTGTGGCTGGACGACCTGTCCCGCGACCGGATCCGCAGCGGCAACCTGCAGTCCCTGGTCGACGAGCACTCCGTCGTCGGCGTCACCACGAACCCGTCGATCTTCGCCGCCGCGATCAGCGGCTCGGAGTCCTACGACGACCAGCTGCACGCCATGGCCGTCCGCGGGGTCTCGGTCGAGGAGGCGCTGCGCACCATCACCGCCTCCGACGTCCGGGACGCCTGCGACCTGCTCGCGCCGGTCGCCGCCCGCACCGGCCGCGACGGCCGCGTCTCCCTCGAGGTCGCCCCCGGGCTGGCCCACGAGACCGACGCGACCGCCGCCGAGGCCGCCCACCTGTGGTGGCTGGTCGACCGGCCGAACCTGTTCATCAAGATCCCGGCCACCGTCGAGGGCCTGCCGGCCATCACCGAGACGATCGCCAACGGGATCAGCGTCAACGTCACCCTCATCTTCAGCCTCGAGCGCTACAAGGCCGTCATGGAGGCCTACCTCGCCGGCCTGGAGAAGCGCGCCGAGGACCCCGAGGCGAGCTTCGAGGGCATCGAGAGCGTCGCGTCCTTCTTCGTGTCCCGCGTGGACACCGAGATCGACAAGCGCCTGGACGACGCCGGTGCCGACCCCTCCCTCAAGGGCAAGGCTGGCATCGCCAACGCCCAGCTGGCCTACGAGGCCTACGAGGAGATCTTCTCCTCCGACCGCTGGAAGGCCCTCGAGGCTCGGGGCGCCAGCAAGCAGCGCCCGCTGTGGGCCTCCACCGGGGTGAAGAACCCCGACTACAGCGACACGATGTACCTGTCCGAGCTGGTCGGCGCCGACACCGTGAACACGATGCCGGAGAAGACCATGCAGGCCTTCGCCGACCACGGCCAGGTCGGCCGCCCGGTGACTGACACCTACGCCGACGCCGCGGCCGTCATGCAGTCGGTGACCGACGCCGGGGTCGACCTGGACGACGTGTTCGCCGTGCTGGAGACCGAGGGCGTGCAGAAGTTCAACGACGCCTGGGATGAACTCTCGACGTCGGTGGCCGAACAGCTCAAGGACAAGAAGTAGTCGAAGGACTCCTGACCGGGGGCCGGCGCACCGCCGCGCCGGCCCCTGTTGTCCCCCACCACCCCACAGCACCTGAGGGACGGATGACCACCAACCCGTTGCGCGACCCGAGGGACCGGCGGTTGCCCCGGGTCCCCGAACCCTGTGCCCTCGTGGTCTTCGGCATCACCGGGGACCTCGCCCGCAAGAAGCTGCTGCCGGCGGTCTACGACCTCGCCAACCGCGGCCTGCTCCCCACCAACTTCGCGCTGCTGGGCTTCGCCCGCCGCGACTGGGACGACGTCGACTTCGCCGAGCTGTCCCGCACCGCGGCCCGCGAGCACGCCCGCACCCCGTGGCGCGAGGAGGTCTGGGAGCGGCTGTCGAACTCGGTCCGCTTCATCCAGGGCTCCTTCGACGACGACGACGCCTTCGACGAGCTCGCCCGCACCCTCGGCGAGCTGGAGGGCAGCCACGGCATCGGCGGGAACGCGGCGTTCTACCTGTCCATCCCGCCGAGCATGTTCCCCGTCGTCCTCAAGCAGATGCAGCGCACCGGGATGGCCGAGAGCACCTCCGACCGCTGGCGCCGGGTGGTCGTGGAGAAGCCGTTCGGCACCGACCTGCCCTCCAGTCGCGAGCTCAACGGGCTGGTCGACTCGGTCTTCAGCGCCGACGACGTCTTCCGCATCGACCACTACCTGGGCAAGGAGACGGTGCAGAACCTCCTGGCCCTGCGCTTCGCCAACACCCTCTTCGAGCCGGTCTGGAACGGCGCGCACGTCGACTCCGTGCAGATCACCATGGCCGAGGACGTCGGCATCGGCGGGCGCGCGGAGTTCTACGAGCGCACCGGCGCCGCCCGCGACGTGCTGCAGAACCACCTGCT
This sequence comes from Klenkia terrae, assembly GCF_900491935.1. GTDB lineage: Bacteria > Actinomycetota > Actinomycetes > Mycobacteriales > Geodermatophilaceae > Klenkia > Klenkia terrae. The sequence goes on along the minus strand of NZ_UEXK01000004.1, from coordinate 4,098,554 downwards.
GCAGCTGCTCGCGCTCACCGCGATGGAGGAGCCCGTCGAGTTCTCCGCCGAGGAGATCCGCACCGAGAAGCTCAAGGTGCTGCGGGCCATCTCGGTGCCCAAGGACATGGCCCGCTTCGCCGTCCGCGGCCAGTACGAGCAGGGCTGGCTCGCCGGCCAGCGGGCCAAGGGCTACCGGCAGGAGGACGGCGTCGCCGAGGACTCCCGCACCGAGACCTACACCGCCGTCCGGCTGGGCGTGGAGACCCGGCGCTGGGCCGGCGTCCCGTTCTACCTGCGCACCGGCAAGCGGCTCCCCCGCCGGGTCACCGAGATCGCGCTGTCGTTCCGAAAGGCCCCGCACCTGCCCTTCGCGCCCACCGACACCGAGGAGCTCGGCCACAACCAGCTCGTCGTCCGGGTGCAGCCCGACGAGGGGGTCACCCTCAAGTTCGGGTCGAAGGTGCCGGGCAGCGTGATGGAGGTCCGCGACGTGTCGATGGACTTCCTGTACGGCGAGCAGTTCACCGAGTCCTCCCCGGAGGCCTACGAGCGGCTGCTGCTGGACGTGCTGCTGGGCGACGCGACGCTCTTCCCGCGCAACGCCGAGGTCGAGGCCTCCTGGGCGGTCATCGACCCGCTGGAGGAGTACTGGTCCAGCACCACCCCGTTCTCCTACCGGGCCGGCGAGTGGGGCCCGCGGGCCGCCGACGAGATGCTCGCCTCCGAGGGCCGGGCATGGCGCCGGCCGTGACCGCACCCCACCGACTCCTGGAGGACCCCAAGTGAGCACGCTGTGGGACACCAACGGCTCCGCGATCGTCAAGGAGCTCGCCGCGCAGCGCCGCACCGGTGGTGCGGTGATGAGCGGGGTCGCGCTGACCCTGGTCGTCGTGGCCGACGAGGACCGGGTCGCCGAGGCCGAGGCCGCTGCGGCCGCCGCCGCCGAGGTGCACCCGTGCCGGCTGCTGGTGGTCGTCCGCCGCCAGGTCGAGGCGCCGTCCCCGCGGCTGGACGCCGAGGTGCTCATCGGCGGCCGGCTGGGCCCCGGCGAGGCCGTGGTCATGCGGATGTACGGCCGGCTCGGCCTGCACGCGGAGTCCGTCGTGCTGCCGCTGCTCGCCGCCGACGCCCCCGTCGTCACCTGGTGGTTCTCCGCCGCCCCCGACCGCATCGAGACCGACGCGCTGGGTGTGATCGCCAACCGGCGGGTCACCGACAGCCTGATGGCCGCCGACGGCGTCGCGGCGCTGCGGCAGCGGGCCGAGGACTTCGCCCCCGGCGACACCGACCTGGCCTGGACCCGGAGCACGCCCTGGCGGTCCACGCTGGCCTCCACCCTGGACGCCGTGGTCGGTCGCCGCGGTGGCCCGGTGCAGGTGCTCGCGGGCCAGGTGGTCGGCGACCCGGAGAACCCCACCGCCCAGCTGGTCGCCGGCTGGCTCAGCGCCCGCTGCGGCTGCAAGGTCACCGTCGAGGCCGGGCAGCGCAGCACCGGGTCCAAGGGCATCGACACCGTCGTCCTGACGCTGGACCAGGACGAGGAGGTCCGGCTCACCGACGACCGCAAGGGCGGGGCGGTCATCAGCCAGCCCTACCGGCCCGACTCCACCGTCGCGCTCACCAAGCGGTCCCTCGGCGAGCTGATCGGCGAGGAGATGAAGCGGCTGGACTCCGACGAGCCCTACCGCGAGGCCCTGGAGGCGGCCACCGGCCTGACCGGGCTGGCCGACCGCCCGGCGGTCCGCGAGCACCGCTGGTTCGACCCCATGCGCCCCGTGCAGCCGGCTCCCACGGTGCCCGCGGACTCGACCGAGGACGACGAGGTCGCGCAGACCGGCACCGGCCCGGGCGACGACGACGGCGGCGACGACTCCCCGGCGGAGGCGTGAGCAGCCCGGAGGTCGTCGTCCGGCCCGACGCCGACGACCTGGCCGCCACGGTGGCCCGGGAGCTGGTGGCGCGGCTGGCCGCGGCCCAGGCCGAGCACGGCACCGCCTCGGTGGTGCTGACCGGCGGGGGCATCGGCACCGCGGTGCTGCGCGCGGTCGCCGCGGCCGGCTCGGCGGTCGACTGGAATGCCGTCGACGTGTGGTGGGGCGACGAGCGCTGGGTGGCCGCCGACGACGACGACCGCAACGAGAAGGGCGCCCGCGAGGCGCTGCTGGACGTCGTCGGCGTCCCGGCCGACCGGGTGCACGCGATCCCGGCCTCGGACGCCGGCTTCGCCGAGCCGGAGGACGCCGCGGCCGCCTACGCCGCGGAGCTCACCCGGGTCGGCGGCGGGGCGCTGCCGCGGATCGACGTGCTGCTGCTCGGCGTCGGGCCCGAGGGCCACGTGGCCTCGATCTTCCCGGACTCCCCCGCGGTCGGCGACGACCGGGCGGTGGTCGCCGTCCGCGACTGCCCCAAGCCGCCCCCCACCCGGGTGAGCCTGGGGTTCGCCACGATCACCGCCGCCGACGAGGTGTGGCTGCTGGTCTCCGGCGAGGGCAAGGCCGAGGCCGTGGCCCGGGCGCTGTCCGGTGGCGAGACGCCGGCGAGCCTGCCGGCGGCCGGCGCCGTGGGGCGCCGGGACACCCGCTGGATGCTCGACCAGGACGCCGCCTCCCAGCTCGGCTGAGCCGGGCGGCGGCGTCCTGTCGTCATGCTCCGCGTCGGGCGCGGAGCTTGCTGAGCGCCTCCTCGAGGAGGGCGTCGCCGTCGGCGTCGGTCCGGCGTTCCCGGACGTAGGCCAGGTGCGTCTTGTACGGCTCGTTGCGCGGCGGCGGCGGCGGGTTCTGCTCGTCCTGGCCGGCCGGGAGCCCGCAGCGCGGGCAGTCCCAGGTCTCGGGGACCTCGACGTCGTGCGCGAAGGCGATCGGGGTGTCGTGGCGCTTGGCGCACCAGAAGACGACCCGCACCCGCGGGGCCGACTCCCCCCGCTCGGACTCACCCATCGGACCTGCCCCGACCCGGCTGCCCCGGATCGCGCTCCCACCAGCCACGTGCGCTCCCACCCTCAGGTTTCCCGTCCGAACCCCCGCGGCGTGGAGTGTAGGCCCACTCAGGTGACACCCAGGTCACGATGAGGAGACGGGAAAGTCCTGGTCAGGTCGGTGTTGCCCGACCGGATGGCGGGCGTCAGACCTTGAGGAGGATGCCCAGCCCGATGATGCACACGGTCCAGATGGCCGCGGTGAAGACGGTCAGCCGGTTGAGGTTCTTCTCGACCACCGAGGACCCGGACAGCGAGGACGACGCGGCGCCGCCGAACATGGAGGAGAGCCCACCGCCCTTGCCGCGGTGCAGCAGGATGAGCACGATGAGCAGCAGGCTGGTGAGCACCAGCAGCACGTTCAGGACGATCTCGATCACGGGTTCTCCAGTTCGAGCGGGCAGCCGACGGACCAGCCTACGGGACGCCGGTCAGCCGCCGACCACACCGGCCGTGGCCACGTCGTAGCCGTTGTAGGGCAGCATCACGACCCCGTTGCGCAGCCGCTGGCCGGCCAGCAGCTGCACCCGGGTCTCGGCCAGCGGCACGAGGGCGTGGGTGGCCAGCGCGGTGTCCGCGACCGCCGCCCACGCGGCGACGTCCCCGGCCCCCACCGCGGCGTCGACGGCGGCGTCCACCCCGGGGTCGGCCAGGAGCGCGTAGTTGGCGTTGCCGGCCTGCTCGGTGATCGACCGGCCGTCCACCAGCGGGACCAGGAACGAGGCCGGCGTCGGCAGGTCGGCGGCGTAGCTGGCCAGCACCATCCCGTACTGGCCGCCGTTGATGGCGGTCGGCGAGCCGATGCCGGCGGTGTAGTAGGTGGTGGCGTCCAGCGGCGCGAGGGTCACCACGATGCCCACCTGCGCGAACTGGGCGACCAGCCGCTCGGCGACGGACACCGACATGGGCACGTCGGGGACGGCCATCGTCACCGCGAAGCCGTCGGGTCGACCGCACGCGGCCAGCGCCTGCCGGGCGGCGTCCAGGTCGGCCGCCGGGTCCGGGTCGGCGGGGCCGCCGGGGAGCGAGCGGGGCCACAGCACCGAGCTGCGCACCGCGTCGCCCAGGTCCTGCAGGGCGTCCTGCACGTCGGCCCGGTCCACGACCGCGGCCACCGCGGCCCGGCAGTCCGGGATCATCATCGGCTCCACGGTGGTGGGCAGCGCCAGCACGCGCAGCGACCCGGTGGTCAGGTCGTCGACCCGGCCAGCCAGGTCCTCGTCCTCGGCGAACCGGTTCACGGTGGCCTGCTGCACCCCGATGCCCGACAGGTCGACGTCCGCGGACCCGGCCAGCAGCGCCTGGTCCCGGTCCAGCCCGGTCAGCCCGGTCCGGACGACCACCTGGTCGGGCAGAGCGGTCCGCACCGGGTCGCTGTCGGCGGTCCACGCAGGGTTGCGGTCCAGGACGATCCCGGTCTGCGGGTCGACCGAGGTGATCGCGTAGGGCCCCGACGAGACCGGGTCGGCCTCGTAGCCCGCACCGGTGTCGTTCTCCACCGGCACCGGGGACGACGACGGCAGCGCCAGCACGAACGGGAAGTCCGGTGCGGCGCGGGAGAGGGTGAACTCGATCGTCGCGTCGTCCGGGGTGGCGATGGTGGTCAGGCCCAGCCGGTCCGGGGACTCGTCCTGGTAGGGCCCGGCGTAGAGGCTGTCGGGGTCCAGCAGGTCCAGCACGAAGTTCGGCCCGCCGCTCACCACGTCGACGGCGAAGGATCGCTCGATGCCGTACTTGACGTCGCGGCTGGTGATCGGCCGGCCGGTCTCGAAGACCGCCCCCGGGCGCAGCGTGAACCGCCAGGTGACCCCGCCGTCCGGCGTCGTCCCGAGGTCGGTGGCGAGGTCGGGCACGAGCTGGTCGGTGCTGCCCGGGGTGCTCGAGTAGGTGACCAGCGTGCGGGTGTAGAGCCGCATGAGGTTCCAGATGGCCGGCACGTTGGACCGCTGCGGGTCCAGGCTGTCCACCTGCGCGGTGACCAGTCGCAGGGTGCCGCCCCGGGCCTCCGACGGGGACCGGACGCCGTCCAGCCCGCCGTCGGGGGTGCCCCCGGCCGTCGGCACCGAGGTGTCGGCGGGGTCGCCCCCGCTGCAGCCGGCCAGGAGGGCGACCAGCACGAGCAGGGCGAGGACGGCACGGGACCGGTGCGGGTGGGGCCTCACGGGGGCGGCGGTCCTCCGGTGGGTGGGCCGCCGCCCCTGCGGGTCAGCGGCTCTCGGCTGCGGTGCGGCAGATGGAGACGAACTCGTCGGCGTCCAGGCTCGCGCCGCCCACCAGTGCCCCGTCCACGTCCGGTCCGGCGAGGATGCCCGCGGTGTTGCCGGCCTTCACCGAACCCCCGTAGAGGATACGGACGACGTCGGCGGTCTCCGGCCCGAAACGCTCGGCGAGCCGCGCCCGGATCGCGCCGCACACCTCCTGCGCGTCCTCGGGGGTCGCCACCTCGCCGGTGCCGATCGCCCACACCGGCTCGTAGGCCACGACGACGCCGGCCACGGTGGCCGCGTCGAGGCCCTCGAGCGCCGCGTCGAGCTGCGCGGTGGTGTACGGGACGTGCTCGCCGGCCTTGCGGACGTCGAGCCCCTCCCCCACGCAGAGGATCGGCACCAGCTCGTGCTCGATCGCCTTGCGCACCTTGGCCGCCACGACCTCGTCGGTCTCGGCGTGCAGCGCCCGCCGCTCCGAGTGGCCGACGACGACGTAGGTGCAGGCCAGCGCCTTGAGCTGGGCACCGCTGATCTCACCGGTGTAGGCACCGGAGTCGGCGACGGACAGGTCCTGCCCGCCGAAGCCGATCTCGATCTTGTCGCCCTGCACCAGCGTCTGCACGCTGCGGATGGCGGTGAACGGCGGGACGACGACCACCTCGGCCGCCTCCAGCTCGGGCTCCTTGAGGCCGAACGCGACCTTCTGGACCAGGCCGATGGCCTCCAGGTGGGTCAGGTTCATCTTCCAGTTGCCGGCGATGAGCGGCCGGCGACCCTGGTAGACCTTCCCGGACTTCGTGCGGGCCATCAGACGGCCCCGTCCGCGAGGACGGCCAGGCCCGGGAGCTCGCGCCCCTCCAGGAACTCCAGCGACGCACCGCCCCCGGTGGAGATGTGGCCGTAGGCGTCTTCGTCCAGCCCGAGCTGGCGGACCGCGGCAGCCGAGTCGCCGCCGCCGACCACGGACAGCCCGTCGACGGCGGCCACCGCGGTGGCCACCCCCCGGGTGCCGTGGGTGAACGGGGCCAGCTCGAACACGCCCATCGGGCCGTTCCAGAAGACCGTGTGCGCGTCGGCCAGCTGGCCGGCGAACAGCTCGACGGTGTGCGGGCCGACGTCCAGGCCCTTGAGCCCGTCGGGGATGGCCTGCACCGGCACCACCTTGACCTGGGCGTCGGCGACCAGCGCCTCGGCGCAGACCACGTCGACCGGCAGCACGATCTTGTCCCCGGCCTGCTCGAGCAGCCGGCGGCAGGTGTCGACCTGGTCGGTCTCCAGCAGCGAGTCGCCGACCCCGTGGCCCTGGGCAGCCAGGAAGGTGAAGCACATCCCGCCGCCCACCAGCAGCTTGTCCACCGTGGGCAGCAGCGACTCGATGACGGCCAGCTTGTCGCTGACCTTCGAGCCGCCGAGCACCACGACGTAGGGCCGCTGCGGCTCCCCGGTCAGCCGGGTGAGCACCTCGAGCTCGCGGGCGACCAGCCGGCCGGCCGCGTGCGGCAGCCGCAGGGCCACGTCGTAGACCGAGGCGTGCTTGCGGTGCACCGCCCCGAAGGCGTCGTCGACGTAGAGGTCGGCCAGGGCGGCGAACCGGTCGGCCAGCGCGCCCCGGGCGTCGTCGTCCTTGCTGGTCTCGGCCGCCTCGAAGCGGACGTTCTCCAGCAGGCAGACGTCGCCGTCGGTCAGCGCCGCGACCGCGGCCTGGGCACCGGAGCCGGCGGTGTCGGTGGCCAGCGGGACGGGCACGCCCAGCAGCTCCGACAGCCGGGCGGCGACCGGCGCCAGGGAGAACCGGGGGTCCGGCTCGCCCTTGGGCCGGCCCAGGTGCGCCGCGACGACGACGCGGGCGCCGGCGTCGCGGAGCGCCTGCAGGGTGGGCAGGCTGGCCCGGATCCGGCCGTCGTCGGTGATGACCCGGTCGCCGGTGGAGTCGTCGAGGGGCACGTTCAGGTCGGCGCGCAGGAGCACGCGCTTGCCCTCGACCCCCTCGGCGATCAGCTCGTCGACGGTCCGCATCGTCAGAGCTTCGAGCCGACGAGCGAGGTGAGGTCGACCAGCCGGTTGGAGTAGCCCCACTCGTTGTCGTACCAGCCGACGACCTTGACCTGGTTGCCGAACACCTTGGTCAGGCCCGAGTCGTAGATGCACGACGCCGGGTCGGTGACGATGTCCGAGGAGACGATCGGGGCGTCGGTGTAGACCAGGTACGGGGCCAGCGGGCCGTCGGCGGCGGCCTTGTAGGCGGCGTTGACCTCGTCCACGGTGACCTCGCGGGACAGCGTGACGGTCAGGTCGGTGGCCGAGCCGGTCGGGACCGGGACGCGCAGGGCGTAGCCGTCGAGCTTGCCCTTGAGCTCGGGCAGGACCAGGCCGATGGCCTTGGCCGCACCGGTCGAGGTCGGGACGATGTTCAGCGCGGCGGCGCGGGCGCGGCGCAGGTCCTTGTGCGGGCCGTCCTGCAGGTTCTGGTCGGCGGTGTAGGCGTGGATCGTGGTCATGAGACCGCGCTCGATGCCGAAGGCGTCGTTGAGCACCTTGGCCAGCGGGGCCAGGCAGTTCGTGGTGCAGGACGCGTTGCTGATGATGGTCTGCGAGCCGTCGTACAGCTCGTGGTTGGCGCCCATGACGATGGTGATGTCGTCGTCGGTCGCGGGCGCGGAGATGATGACCTTCTTGGCGCCGGCCTCGACGTGCTTGCGGGCGTCGGCGGCCTTGGTGAAGAAGCCGGTGGACTCGATGACCACGTCCACGCCCAGGTCGCCCCAGGGCAGGTTGGCCGGGTCGCGCTCGGCCAGCGCGGTGATGGTCTTGCCGCCGACGACGATGCCGTCCGCGGTCGAGGAGACCTCCTCGGGGAACTTCCCGAGGACCGAGTCGTACTTGAGCAGGTGCGCGAGGACGTCGTTGCTCGTGAGGTCGTTGACCGCCACGATCTCGATGTCCTGGCCGCTGGCGGCGACTGCGCGGTAGAAGTTGCGGCCGATCCGACCGAACCCGTTGATGCCGACCCGTACCGTCACTGGGACCTCCGTGGGTGCGATGTGTGATGTCCATCCGGGGGTCGCGCAGGGCGCACGACACCGCCTCGCACAGAACCCTAGCGGCCTGCCCCAGGAGCGCGAGAGCTGCCCGTCCTCGCAGGTCAGGCGGTCGACAAGACGTCGCGGACGTCTGCACCGGCGTCCCCGGCCACCACGACGCGGTCCCGGCCGCCGCTCTTCGCCCGGTAGAGCGCCCGGTCGGCCCGGGCCAGCAGGTCCGCCGCGCCGTGCCCGCCGTGCCGGGCCACCGCGACCCCGGCGCTCAGCGTCACGGCCAGGACCCCGTCGGGCACCGGATGCAGCAGGGCCCCGACCCGGGCCCGCACCGTCTCGGCCCGGGCGAGCGCCTCGGCCTCGTCGGCGCCGGGCAGCACCAGCACGAACTCCTCGCCGCCGGCCCGGGCGACGGTGTCCCCGGTCCGGGTGCCGGCCCGGAGCTCGGCGGCCACGGCGCACAGGACGGTGTCCCCGGTGCCGTGGCCGAAGCGGTCGTTGACGGACTTGAAGCGGTCCACGTCGACCAGGACGACGGCGACCGGCAGGCCCTCGTCCACCGACCGGGCGAGGTCGTGGAGCAGGGCGCGGTCCAGGTGCCGGCGGTTGTGCAGTCCGGTGAGCGGGTCCCGGACGGCCTCCTCGGCCAGCGTGGCCCGCAGCCGGTCGATGGTGGCCACCTGCTCGGCCAGCTGCTGGGCCAGCCGGCGCAGGTCGGCCTCCCGGAGCTGGGCCTCGGTGACGTCCCGGACCACGGTGACCCGCCCGATCCGGCGTCCGCCGGCGGCGACCGGGACCGACTGCACGTCCAGCCAGCGCCCGGGCGCTGCCTCGACCACGGCCCGGCCGGTGGAGTAGGTGCCGTCGGCGGCCGGGCCGTCGGGGAGCACCGCGTCGAGCAGGTCCGGCCCGGTGAGCTCCCGCAGCGGGCGGCCGAGCAGGGTGGTGCCGGCGCCGGGTCGCAGCGCGGTCAGCAGCGCGCGGGCGGCCGGGTTGAGGTCGATCACCCGCGACGGCATCGGTGACCAGCACGCCGTCGGTCATGGTCTCGACCACCTGGTCCCGGGCGACGGGCACGACCGCCAGCAGGCCGAGGCGGAGGATCGCCCACCCGGCGACCAGGCCGGTGACGATGAAGAACAGCGGCGTCAGGTCCACCACGCCGGTGCCCTGCATGCCCACGGTGAGGACGAGGTTGCCCGCGGTCGGCGGGAGCGCGGAGGCCAGCAGGACGGCGGCCTGCCGGCGGACGACCTGCGGACCCCGCAGGGCGGTCCGCGCGAGCCGGAGCAGGCCGAGTGCGATGAACGCGTAGCTGTAGGCGGAGTGCGCGGCGAACAGCGGTCCGCCGATCATCTGCACCGCGCCGGCGGGCGCGGTGAGGTCGGTGCGGCCGAAGACCAGGTCGGTGGTCGCCGGCAGGCTGCTGCACACCGCCATCAGCAGCGGCTCGACGGCCACCAGGGCCACCGGCCAGCGACGCGGCCGCCACCCGGGGTCGGCCAGGACCCGGCTCAGCGCGAGGAAGCCGACGGCGGTGGCGCCCACGGCCAGGAAGATCGCCGGGAAGCCCACGGCCCGGACGGCCGGCGGGACGGGCGCCAGCACCAGCCCGACGGCCAGGCACCAGACGCTGACCCCGACGAGCACCAGGGCCAGGGCCCGGGCGGCGGGGTTGTCCCGGCGGCGTCGCCAGGCGACCAGGGCGACCGCGGCGGTGATGGTCGGGGCGAGGGCGAACACGAGCACCCAGACGGTCCCCCGCACCTGGCTCCCCCGTCCGCCGCCCGGTCGCGACGTCGGCCGGGGTCACCTCCTGCTTCGGCACCCCCGGGCCCGGCGGGGAGCCGGCGGTCGGCGGTCGTGACCCGGGCGGGTGAGGACCCGGGTCAGGGGCCGATCATGTCGTCGGTGACGACGGACTCGGTGTCCGGGATGCCCAGGTCCTTCGCGCGCTTGTCGGCCATCGCCAGCAGCCGTCGTATCCGGCCGGCCACGGCGTCCTTGGTCATCGGCGGGTCGGCCCGCTGGCCCAGCTCCTCCAGCGACGCCTGACCGTGCTCCAGGCGCAGCCGCCCGGCGACCAGCAGGTGCTCGGGGGCCTCGTCGGCCAGGATCTCCAGGGCCCGCTCGACCCGGGCGCTGGCCGCGACCGCGGCCCGCGCGGACCGGCGCAGGTTGGCGTCGTCGAAGTTGGCCAGCCGGTTGGCCGTCGCCCGGACCTCCCGGCGCATCCGCCGCTCCTCCCAGGTGAGCACGGCCTCGTGCGCGCCCATCCGGGTCAGCAGCGCGCTGATCGCGTCGCCGTCGCGGACGACCACCCGGTCGGCGCCGCGCACCTCCCGCGCCTTCGCCGCGATGCCCAGCCGGCGGGCGGCACCCACCAGCGCCATCGCCGCCTCGGGCCCCGGGCAGGTCACCTCCAGGGAGGAGGACCGGCCGGGCTCGGTGAGCGAGCCGTGGGCCAGGAACGCCCCGCGCCAGGCGGCCTCGGCGTCGTTGAGACCGCCGGAGACGACCGCCGGCGGCAGCCCGCGCACCGGCCGGCCCCGCTGGTCGACCAGGCCGGTCTGCCGGGCCAGGCCCTCGCCGTGCTTGGCGATGCGGACCAGGTAGCGGACGCCGCGGCGGATGTTGCCGCCGGCCAGCACGCTGACCCCGCTGGTGTAGCCGTAGACCTCGCTGATGTCGCGGCGCAGGCGGCGGGCCACGGAGCCGGTGTCCAGCTCGGCCTCGATGACCACCCGTCCGCCCACGATGTGCAGCCCGCCGGAGAAGCGCAGCAGCGCCGTCACCTCGGCCTTGCGCTCGGAGGTCTTCGTGCACTCCACCCGGGAGAGCTCGTCCTTCACCATCGCCGTCATCGCCATGCGCTGCCCCACTCCCCCTCGACCCGTCCGCCCCGCACCGGGCACGCGGGGTGCCTCGCGGTGGTGGCGGTGGGGACCGTCGATGTCCGATCCTGCCGCACCCGGGACCGGCGCGGCATCACCGGGCACCTGCTCCGGGAGCTCCGCGCAGCGCCGAGGCCAGCGCCCCGGTCAGCAGCTCCGGGTCGTGCCGGGGCGGTCCGTCCGCGGCCGCCACCGGCGCCAGCACCAAGGTCGCGCCGCATCCCTGCACAGCTGACAGCAGACCACGGCGGTCAACCACCGCATCCGCATCGGCGATGACCGTGTGCAACGGCACGCCCTGCAGGTGGTCCTGCAGCACCCGCAGGTGCTGCTCCGGGGAGAAGTCGTCCGTCTCGCCCGCCTGCGGTTCCAGGTTGAGCACGACCACCACCTGGGCCGAGCTCGCCGCCAGCGCGGCGCGCAGCCGCGGCACCAGCAGGTGCGGCAGGACGGAGGTGTACCAGGACCCCGGGCCCAGGCTGACGACGTCGGCGCGGGCGATGGCGGCCAGGACGTCGGGGTGCACCGGGGGGTCGGCGGGGGTGACCCGGATGGAGCGGACGCGGTCCGGGCTGGCCGCGATCGCCACCTGGCCGCGGATGTGCCGGGACCGCTGGGGGTCGTCGGGGTCCACGGTGTCCACGATCGCCACCAGGTCCAGCGGGACGTCGGCCATCGGCAGCACCCGTCCGCGGGCACCCAGGAGGTCGGCGAGGGTGTCCAGGGCCCGCACGGCGTCCCCGCCGTGCATCTCGGTCAGCCCGGTCAGCACCAGGTTGCCCACCGGGTGCCCGGCCAGCACGCCGCTGCCGCCCAGCCGGTGCTGCAGCAGGGTGGCCATCTCGCGGGTCCGGGGCTCGTCGCCGGCCAGCGCGGCCAGCGCCATCCGGAGGTCGCCGGGCGGCAGCACCGGCATCTCGCGCCGGATCCGCCCCGAGGAGCCGCCGTCGTCGGCCACGGTGACCACCGCGGTCAGCTCGCCGGCCAGCGGGCGCCAGGCGGCCAGCGCCGCCGCGAGGCCGTGCCCGCCGCCCAGCGCCACGACGGACGGCCCGGACGCCGTGGGTCCGGATGCCTCGGGGCCGGGCGCCGCAGCTCCCGGCGCGGCGGGTCCTGGCGCCGCAGGTCCCGGCCCGGTCGTCACTCGCGACCCAGGTCGCGGTGCCGGGCGTTGGCGGTGACGCCGTCGGCGGACAACCGCCGGGCGAACTCCTCGGCGATGGCCACCGACCGGTGCTTGCCGCCGGTGCAGCCGACCGCGAGGGTCAGGTACTTCTTGCCCTCCCGGCGGTACCCGGGCACCAGCAGCCGCAGCACGTCCAGGTAGCGGTCCAGGAACTCGGTGGCGTCGGCCGCACCGAGCACGTGGTCCCGGACGGCGGCGTCCTGGCCGGTCAGCGACCGGAGCTCGGGCACCCAGTGCGGGTTGGGCAGGAACCGGGCGTCCACGACCAGGTCGGCGTCCAGCGGCAGGCCGTACTTGAACCCGAAGCTGAGCACGGTGGCCGTCAGCTCCGGCACCGCGCCCTCGCTGAGGAAGGCCGCCTCCAGCGTGGCGCGCAGCTGGTGGACGTTCAGGTCGGAGGTGTCCACCCAGAGGTCGGCGTCCCCGGCGATGCCGGTCAGCAGCGCCCGCTCGGCGGCGATCCCGTCCGACAGCCGCCCGGAGCCCTGCAGCGGGTGCTCCCGCCGGTTGGACTCGTACCGGCGGACCAGCACCTCGTCCCGGGCGTGCACGTAGACCACCCGCGGCCGGTGGCCGGCGTCGGTCAGCGAGCGGATGGACTCGGCCAGGTCGCTGGAGAAGGCCCGGCTGCGCACGTCGACGACGGCGGCGAACCGGCGGACGTCGCCGCGGGCGCCCAGCTCCACCATCGGCGCCAGCAGGGCCGGCGGCAGGTTGTCCACCACGAAGAACCCGAGGTCCTCGAGCACCCGGCCGGCGCTGTTCTTGCCGGCGCCGGACAGGCCGGTGACCACGACGACCTCGAGCGGTCCCGCGGCGGCCGGGTCAGCGGGCGCGTCGGCGGCGGTCGGGGTGTCGGCGGCCGGGTCGGCGGCGGTCGGGTCGGCGTCCGCGGCGGGCAGCTCGGTCACGGGGCGGCTCCGGTGGTCTGCGGGACTGTCGAGCCGCCATCATCCCCAGTCGGGGTCGGGTCGGCGGCGGGGGGCTCCTCGCCCACCGCGGAGAGCACCGCCTCCGCCGTGCGCCGACCGATGCCGGGCACCCGGGTGAGGTCCTCGACGGAGGCGGCCCGCAGCCGCTTGAGCGACCCGAACTCCTTCATCAGCGCCTTCCGCCGGGTGTCGCCCAGCCCGGGCACGTCGTCGAGCAGCGACACCAGCATCCCGGCGGAGCGCTTCTGCCGGTGATACGTGATGGCGAACCGGTGGGCCTCGTCGCGGACGCGCTGCAGCAGGTACAGCGCCTCGGAGGTGCGCGGCAGGATGACCGGGTCGGGGTCGTCGGGGAGCCACACCTCCTCCATCCGCTTGGCCAGGCCGCAGACCGCGACGTCGGTGATGCCCAGCTCGGACATCGACCGCGCGGCGGCCGCCACCTGGGGCTGGCCGCCGTCGACGACCAGCAGGTTCGGCGGGTAGGCGAACCGGCGGGCCCGGCCCTCCTCGGCGGCGACGCCCTGCTCGTCGCGCCGGTCCTCCTCGTCCTTGAGGTGCCGGGCGAACCGGCGCCGGACGACCTCGGCCATGGCGGCGGTGTCGTCGGTGCCCTGCGCGACCTGGAACCGCCGGTAGTCGCTCTTCTTGGCCAGCCCGTCCTCGAACACGACCATGCTGGCGACCACGTTGGTGCCCTGCACGTGGCTGACGTCCATGCACTCGATGCGCAGCGGCGCGTCCGGCAGGTCGAGGGCCTCCTGCAGCTCGGACAGCGCCAGGGACCGGGCGGTGAGGTCGCCGGCGCGCTTGACCCGGTGCCGGGCGAAGGCCTCCTTGGCGTTGCGCTCGACGGTCTCCATCAGCGCCCGCTTGTCCCCGCGCTGGGGCACCCGCAGCGACACCCGGGACCCGCGCAGCTCGCTGAGCAGCTCGGCGTAGACGTCGGCCTCGGCCGGCAGCTCGGGCACCAGCACCTCGCGGGGCACCGCTTCGCCGGCCTCGCCGACCCCGGTCTGCTCGTCGACGCCGCCGTAGACCTGCAGCAGGAACTGCTCGACGAGCTCCCCGGTGCCGACGTCCTCGACCTTGTCCAGGATCCAGCCCCGCTGGCCGCGCACCCGGCCGCCGCGGACGTGGAACACCTGGACGGCGGCCTCCAGCTCGTCCTGGGCGAAGGCCACCACGTCGGCGTCCGTGCCGTCGCCGAGCACGACGGCCTGCTTCTCCAGGGCCCGGCGCAGCGCGCCCAGGTCGTCGCGCAGCCGGGCGGCGCGCTCGTACTCCATGTCCTCGGCCGCCTGCGCCATCTGCTTCTCCAGGCGGCGGGTGATCTGCTCGGTGCGGCCGCCCATGAAGTCGCAGAAGTCGTCGACGACGGCCCGGTGCTCCTCGGCGGTGACCTTGCCGACGCACGGCGCGGAGCACTTGCCGATATAGCCGAGCAGGCAGGGCCGGCCGATCTGGCCGTGCCGCTTGAAGACCCCGTTGCTGCAGGTGCGGGCGGGGAAGACCCGGGTCAGCGTGTCGAGGGTCTCGCGGATCGCCCAGGCGTGGGCGTAGGGGCCGAAGTAGCGGACGCCCTTGCGCTTGGGGCCGCGCATGACCTGCAGCCGGGGGTACTCCTCGTTGAGGGTGACCGCCAGCGAGGGGTAGCTCTTGTCGTCCCGGTAGCGGACGTTGAACCGGGGGTCGAACTCCTTGATCCAGTTGTACTCGAGCTGCAGCGCCTCGACCTCGGTGCCGACGACGGTCCACTCGACCGACGCCGCGGTGGTGACCATCTGCCGGGTGCGCGGGTGCAGCCCGGCGATGTCGGCGAAGTAGCTGTTCAGCCGCTGGCGGAGGCTCTTGGCCTTGCCGACGTAGATGACCCGCCCCGCGGGGTCGCGGAACTTGTAGACCCCCGGGGACTCCGGGATGCTGCCGACCGCCGGTCGGTACGTGGACGGGTCGGCCATGGCTCCAGGCTAGGTCGGGGGTCGGACATCGGTGGTGCTCCGCAGGCCCCCTCGGGGCCTGCGGAGCAGCGGGCCTCAGCCGACGACGACCTCGGTGACGGCGTCGGTCGCGGGCTGGGCGGCGGCGACCTTCTTGCGCGGCTTCTTCTTCGCGGCCGCCTCCATCCGCGCGGGGTCCAGGATGTTCGCGAGGAACTTCCCGGTGTGGCTCTCCGGGATGCCGGCGATGAGCTCGGGCGTGCCCTCGCCGACGACGGTGCCGCCGCGGAAGCCGCCCTCGGGACCCATGTCGATCAGCCAGTCGGCACTCTTGATCACGTCGAGGTTGTGCTCGATGACGATGACCGAGTTGCCCTTGTCGACCAGGCCCTGGATGACCAGCAGCAGCTTGCGGATGTCCTCGAAGTGCAGCCCGGTGGTCGGCTCGTCCAGGACGTAGATCGTGCGCCCGTTGGACCGCTTCTGCAGCTCGCTGGCGAGCTTGACCCGCTGGGCCTCGCCGCCGGAGAGGGTGGTGGCCGGCTGGCCGAGCCGGACGTAGCCCAGCCCGACCTCGGTCAGCGTGGTCAGGTACCGGGCGATGCTGTTGATCGGCGCGAAGAACTCCGCCGCCTCCTCGATGGGCATGTCGAGGACCTCGGCGACCGTCTTGCCCTTGTAGCGGACCTCGAGGGTCTCCCGGTTGAACCGGGCGCCCTTGCAGACCTCGCAGGGCACGTACACGTCGGGCAGGAAGTTCATCTCGATCTTCAGCGTCCCGTCGCCGGAGCACGCCTCGCAGCGGCCGCCCTTGACGTTGAAGCTGAACCGGCCGGGCTGGTAGCCGCGGACCTTGGCCTCCTCCGTGGAGGCGAACAGCTTGCGGATCGCGTCCCAGACGCCGGTGTAGGTCGCCGGGTTCGACCGCGGTGTGCGGCCGATCGGCGACTGGTCGACGCCCACGACCTTGTCCAGCTGCTCGAGGCCGGTGATGGTGCGGTGCCGGCCGGGGACCATGCGGGCGCGGTTGAGCTGGTTGGCCAGCACGGTGTAGAGGATGTCGTTGACCAGGCTGGACTTGCCCGACCCGGACACCCCGGTGACGGCGACCAGCATGCCCAGCGGGAAGGTGACGTCCACCCCGCGCAGGTTGTGCTCGCGGGCGCCCTTGACCACCAGCTCACGGCCCGGCGTGCGGGGTCGGCGCTGGGCCGGGATGACGATCTCCTTGCGACCGGACAGGTACTGGCCGGTGAGGGACCGCTCGCTGGCCAGCAGGTCCTCGTAGGTGCCCGAGACGACGACCTCGCCGCCGTGCTCGCCGGCCCCGGGACCGATGTCGACGATCCAGTCGGCCTGCTTGATGGTGTCCTCGTCGTGCTCGACGACGATCAGGGTGTTGCCCATGTCGCGCAGCCGGACCAGGGTCTCGATCAGCCGGACGTTGTCCCGCTGGTGCAGCCCGATGGAGGGCTCGTCGAGCACGTAGAGCACCCCGACCAGGCCAGAGCCGATCTGGGTGGCCAGCCGGATCCGCTGGGCCTCGCCGCCGGCCAGGGTCGCCGCGGGTCGGTCCAGGGAGAGGTAGTCCAGCCCCACGGAGACCAGGAACGAGAGCCGGGCCTGGATCTCCTTGAGCACGCGGTCGGCGATGGCCCGCTCGCGCTCGCCCAGCGTCAGGGCGGCCAGCCACTCGGACGCGTCGCCGATGGACAGGCCGGTGACCTCGGCGATCGACCGGCCGTCGAGCTTGACCGCCAGGATCTCGGGCTTCAGCCGGGTGCCGTGGCAGACCGGGCAGGGCACGTCGCGCATGTAGCCCTCGTACTTGTCCCGCATGAACTCGGAGTCGGTGTCCTCGTGCCGACGCTCCAGGAACGGCAGGACGCCCTCGAAGGCGGCGTAGTAGCTGCGCTCGCGGCCGTACCGGTTCTTGTAGCGGACGTGCACCTGCTCGGGGGAACCGTGCAGCACGGCCTTCTGCACCTTGGCCGGCAGCTTCTCCCACGGGTCCTTCATGGAGAAGCCGAGCTGGTCGGCGAGACCGCCGAGCAGCCGGGTGAAGTACTCATTGCTCATCGAGCCGGCCCAGGGCGCGATCGCGCCGTCGCCCAGGCTCTTCTCCGGGTCGGGCACGACCAGGTCGGGGTCGACCTCCTTGCGGGTGCCGATGCCGGTGCACTCGGCGCAGGCGCCGAACGGGGAGTTGAAGGAGAAGGAGCGAGGCTCCAGCGCCTCGAAGCTCAGGCCGTCGTCGATGCAGGCCAGGTGCTCGGAGTAGGTGCGCTCGCGGCCCGGGTCGTCCTCGTCGAGGTCGACGAAGTCCAGGAGCACCAGGCCGCCGGCCAGGCCCAGCGCGGTCTCGACCGAGTCGGTGAGCCGGCGCTTGGCGCTCTCCTTGACGGTGAGCCGGTCGACGATCACCTCGATCGTGTGCTTCTCCTGCTTCTTGAGCTTGGGCGGCTCGGTGAGGGAGTGCACGGTGCCGTCGACGCGCACGCGGGAGAAGCCCTGCGTCTGCAGCGAGGAGAAGAGGTCGACGTACTCGCCCTTGCGGGCGCGGATGACGGGGGCGAGCACCTGGAAGCGGGTGCCCTCGGTCATCTCCAGCACCTGGTCGACGATCTGCTGCGGGGTCTGCCGGGCGATCGGCTTGCCGCAGTTGGGGCAGTGCGGCTGGCCGGCGCGGGCGTAGAGGAGGCGCAGGTAGTCGTAGACCTCGGTGATCGTGCCTACGGTCGACCGGGGGTTGCGGTTGGTCGACTTCTGGTCGATGGACACCGCCGGGGACAGGCCCTCGATGAAGTCGACGTCTGGCTTGTCCATCTGGCCCAGGAACTGGCGGGCGTAGGCCGACAGCGACTCGACGTAGCGGCGCTGGCCCTCGGCGAAGATCGTGTCGAAGGCGAGGCTGGACTTGCCCGAGCCGGACAGCCCGGTGAACACGATCATCGCGTCCCGGGGCAGGTCCAGGTGGACGTCCTTGAGGTTGTGCTCGCGGGCGCCGCGGACGACGAGCCGGTCCATAGGGGTCCCTGTCTGTGTGGTCGCTGTCGGGGGGCGCAGCCGGAGCTGCCGTGCTGGCGCGGGCGAGGGCTCAGCCCGGGCCGGCGGGGTCGAAGACGGGGGCGTGCCGGCGCCAGGGATCGCGGCGCTCCAGCTCTGCCGCGAGCCAGAGTAGTCGCGTCTCGGCACCCGGGGGGCCGACGAACTGGACCGCCAGCGGGGTCCCACCGACCCGTCGCCCCGCCGGTAGGACAAGGGCCGGGAGGCCCGCCATGTTCCAGGCCGAGGTCCACGGCGCCCACCGCGCGTTGGCCGTCACGTTGGCCAGCCAGCCGCGTTCGTGCCAGGGCCGGGCGGCCAGCGGCGGGCCGGTGACGACCGGGGTGAGCAGCACGTCGACACCCGGGTCGGCGGACTCCGCCGAGCCGGCGAACCAGGCCGTCGACCGCTCCCGGAACGCCGCGGCGGTCGCCGGCCGGACCAGCCCGAGCCGGCGCACCAGCCGGCCCAGCCGGGCATGGGTGCGCGTCCGCGGTTCCAGGGCGTGCCGGTCGGCACCCAGGTGCTCGGCGTCGTCGGCGGCGCCGGCCACCCAACGGGCCAGGACGGCGAGCGCGGCCGCCGTCGGCACCGGCGGGTCCCGTCGGACGACGGTGTGGCCCAGGGCGCGCAGCTGCTCGACGACCGCCTCGACCGCGGCCCGGCCCTCGGCGTCCAGGCGGGTGCCGGGCACCGGGGACCGGGTGGAGACGGCGACCACCAGCGCGGCCCCGTCGTCGTCGACGGGCTCGGCGACCACGCCGTCGGCGAGCACCGCGTGCGCCACCGCCAGGTCGGCCACCGTGGTGGCCAGGGCGCCGTTCTCGGCCATGCCCGACCAGGAGTCGGCGCCGAGCCCGGCCGGCACCACCCCCGTCCCGGGCTTGAGGGTGACCAGCCCGCAGGCGGCGGCGGGCAGCCGGAGGGACCCCATGCCGTCGTTGCCGTGCGCCAGCGGCACCCCGCCGGAGGCCACGGCCGCGGCGCTCCCGCCCGACGAGCCGGCCGGCGACAGCGCGGTGTCCCACGGGTTGCGGGTGACCGTGCCGGGGCCGTCGGTGGCGGCGAACACGCAGAGCTCGGGCACCCGGGTGACCCCGACGACGACAGCACCGGCGGCCCGCAGCCGGGCGACCACGGGGTGGTCGGCCGGAGCGCCCACGGCCGGTGCCGCAGCGGTGCCGTCGGTCGCCGTCTCCCCCGCCACGGCCACGTTGTCCTTGACCGCCACCGGCACGCCGGCCAACGGCAGGCGCGCGCGGTCGGGCCGGGCGTCGACCTCGGCCGCCTCGGCCAGCGCCGCGTCGTGCCGGAGCACCCGGTAGGCACCGATCCGGGCCTCGACCGCGTCGATGTGCGCGAGGTGCGCCCGGACCACCTCGACAGCGCTCAGCTCGCCGCTGCGGACCCGGGCGGCGAGCTCGGTAGCGGGCAGCCCGACCAGCTGCCGGACGGGCTGCCCGGCGTCCGCGGGACCGGCCGTGGCAGAGGTGGCGTCCATGCGGTCGAACCTAGACGGGGGGTCCGACAATCCGCCGGGCCACCGACCGGCGCCCGGTCCGGCGGCCCCTCGACGTCCGCTACTCCTGCTGACCGCCCGCCGCGTCGTTAGCCTGGGCCGGCCCGCCGCACCGCCCGACCAGGAGGACTCCATGACCAGCGACTACACCGGCGACGTCGAGGTCGGCGGGCCCGCGCAGACCCGCGACCTGGGCGCGCTGACCGTCACCAAGCTCGCGGTCAGCGAGATGGCCAACAACGCCTACCTGCTCACCTGCACCGCCACCGGGGACGGCGTCCTGGTCGACGCCGCGGCCGAGCCCGACGCGCTGCGCGACCTGGTCGGCGACACCCGGCTGACCGCCGTGGTCACCACGCACGGCCACTGGGACCACCACCGCGCGCTGCCCGAGGTCGTCGCCGCCAGCGGTGCCGCGACCATGGCCCACCCGGCGGACGCGGCCGACCTGCCCGTGCCGGTCAGCCACCCCGTCGACCACGGCGACACGGTGGCCGTCGGCGACCAGGTGCTCGACGTCGTCCACCTGCGCGGGCACACCCCGGGCTCCATCGCCCTGGTCTGGCGCGGCGGCGAGGCCGGCACCCACGTGTTCACCGGCGACAGCCTCTTCCCCGGCGGCGTCGGCAACACGCAGAAGGACCCGGCGCGCTTCGCCCAGCTGCTGGACGACGTCGAGGCCCGGCTGTTCGGCACGCTGCCCGACGAGACCTGGGTCTACCCCGGGCACGGCAAGGACACCACCATCGGCGCCGAGCGCCCCCACCTCCCGGAGTGGCGCGAGCGCGGCTGGTGAACCGAGGCCGGGGCCGGCCGACGCCGGCCCCGGTCCGGCCTCAGCTGCGGTGCTGCAGGTACCAGTCGATGAGCGCCTTCGTGGAGGAGTCCTGGGACTCCAGCGCCGCGGCGTCGCCGGTGAGCGCCGGGGCGATCTGCAGCGCCAGCTGCTTGCCCAGCTCCACGCCCCACTGGTCGAAGCTGTCGATGCCCCACACCGCGCCCTGGGTGAAGGTGATGTGCTCGTAGAGCGCGATCAGCTGGCCGAGCACCGACGGGGTCAGCGACGGCGCCATGATCGAGGTGGTCGGCCGGTTGCCCGAGAACACCCGCGCCTGGACGACGTCCTCCGCGGTGCCCTCGGCCCGCACCTCCTCGGCGGTCTTGCCGAAGGCCAGCGCCTTGGTCTGGGCGAAGAAGTTCGCCATGAACAGCGCGTGCACGTCGGTGCCGCCGTCGGACAGCGGGTGCTGCGGCGTGGCGAAGGCCAGGAAGTCCGCCGGGATCAGCCGGGTGCCCTGGTGGATCAGCTGGTAGAACGCGTGCTGGCCGTTGGTGCCGGGCTCGCCCCAGAACACCTCGCCGGTGTCGGTGGTGACCGCCTCGCCGTCCCAGCGCACGGACTTGCCGTTGCTCTCCATCGTCAGCTGCTGCAGGTAGGCCGGGAACCGGTGCAGGTACTGGCTGTAGGGCAGCACCGCGTGGGTCTGCGCGCCCAGGAAGTTGACGTACCAGACGTTCAGCAGGCCCATCAGCAGCGGCACGTTGCGCTCGAGCGGGGTGGTGCGGGCGTGCTCGTCGACGGCGTGGAAGCCGGCCAGGAACTCGGCGAACCGCTCCGGCCCGATGGCCACGGCCAGCGAGGTCCCGATGGCCGAGTCGACCGAGTACCGGCCGCCCACCCAGTCCCAGAAGCCGAAGGCGTTCTCGGTGTCGATGCCGAAGTCGGCCACCTTCTCCAGCGCGGTGGAGACGGCGACGAAGTGTTTGGCGACGGCGGACCGGCGGGCCTCGTCGGCGTCCTCGACCGCGAGCCCGTCCCACAGCCACTGCCGGGCCAGCCGGGCGTTGGTCAGCGTCTCCAGCGTGCCGAAGGTCTTGGACGCCACGATGAACAGAGTGGTGGCCGGGTCCAGGTCCTTCGTGGTCTCGTCCAGGTCGGTCGGGTCGATGTTGGACACGAACCGGCAGGTCAGTCCGTCATGCACGTAGGCCTGCAGGGCCTCGTAGGCCATCACCGGGCCCAGGTCGGACCCGCCGATGCCGATGTTCACCACGGTCTCGATCCGCTGGCCGGTGACCCCGGTCCACTCCCCCGACCGGACCTTCTCCGCGAACGCGTAGACCTTGGCCAGCTCGGCCTGCACGTCGGCGTCGACGTCCTGGCCGTCGACGGTCAGCGGGTCCAGCCCGGCCGGCCGGCGCAGCGCGGTGTGCAGCACCGCCCGGTCCTCGGTGACGTTGATGTGCTCCCCGGCGAACATCGCCCGCAGCCGGTCCTGGACGCCGGTCTGCTCGGCCAGCTGGCGGAGCAGGTGCAGCGTCTCGTCGGTGACCAGGTTCTTCGACAGGTCGACGTGCAGGTCGGCGACGTCCAGGGTGAGCCGCTCGGCCCGGCCCGGGTCGGCGGCGAACCAGCCGCGCAGGTCGGGGGTCTGGGCGTCGCCGTGCGCCCCCAGCGCCGACCAGGCGGCGGTCGTGGTCGGGTCGTGCGAGGCGGCAGCCACGTCAGCTCCAGGGGGATCGGGGATCGTCGTCCCCGACGCTAGGGCAGGCCGGGATCAGCCGCGCGCGCGGCCGGAGCCCGACGCCGACCCGCGGCCGCCGGTGGCCGTGCGGAGGTCGCGCTGGATCTGCCGCAGCAGCTTCAGCTGCTCGTCCACGTCGGCGGCGAGCTCCTCCTGCTCCTCGTGCGTGAAGTCGTCGTGGGTGCGGATCACCACCGCCGCGATCCGCCCGACGATGACGCCGATGCCGATGATCCCGGCGAACATCGTGAGCACCGCGATGACCCGGCCCGGGATCGTGGCCGGGGACAGGTCCCCGTACCCCACGGTCGTGGTGGTCACGAAGGCCCACCACACCGAGTCGCCGAACCCCCAGTGCTCCAGCCGGCTGACGCCCACCGCCGAGGCCAGCACCGCGCCCAGGTACACCCCGATCGCCGACGGCGTGCGGTTGGCGCACGCGATCAGCCCGTCCACCATGCGGGTCATCCCGTTCCTCCTCATCCCTGGTACCCCTGCCGCATGTCCTCGACGACGAGCGGCTGGTCCAACGTGCTGGGCTCCAGGTCCTGGGGGGCGCGGTCGGGCGGGAAGACCCCCGCCGCGGCCAGCACGGCCTCGTCCAGGAACCGGGTCGCGGGGTGCCGGGCCGACAGCGCCAGCGGGGGGGCCGCGTCGCCGGCCTGGGCCAGCACGAACCCCCAGTCCCCGAAGCTGGGCACGTCGACGTGGTACGGCGTCCCGGCCAGCCCGGCGGCGTCCAGCGTGCTGGCCGTGCGCCAGAACGCGGCCGGGGTGGAGTACGGGCTGCCGGCCTGCACCGCCACCAGTCCCCCGGGCGCCAGCACGCTGCCGACCAGCCCGTAGAACTCCACGGAGTACAGCCGGCCCAGCGCCGGGGTGTCCGGGTCGGGCATGTCGACGACGACCGCGTCGAAGGCGCCGCCCGGCGGATCGCGCAGCCAGGTGAACGCATCGGCGACCTCGACGTCCACCCGCGGGTCGTCCAGGGCGTGCGCGTTGAGGTCGCCCAGCCGGGTGCGGGCCAGGTCGAGGACGACGGGGTCCAGCTCCACCTGCACGATCTCCTCGATCGACGGGTGGCGCAGCAGCTCGCGGGCGGCCAGCCCGTCCCCGCCGCCCAGCACCAGCACCCGGCGGGGGTCGCGGGCCAGCACCGGGTGCACCAGGGACTCGGTGTACCGGTGCTCGTCGACGCTGGAGAACTGCAGGTCGCCGTCCAGGTACAGCCGGACGTCGTCCCCGCGCTGGGTGACCACGACGTCCTGGTAGGACGACCGCTCGGCGGCGACCACCGGGTCGTCGTAGAGCCGCTGCCGGGCGTCGACCTCGATGTCGCGGGCCTGCACGAGCAGCACCCCGAGCAGGGCGGCCGCGGCCAGCAGCGCGGCGGTGGCCGAGCGGCGGGCGCGTGGTCCGAGCTGGGTGCGCAGCAGGACCCCGGCGACGACCGCGGCGGCGACCAGGTTGACCAGCCCGGTGAGCGCCGCGCCGCGCACCTGGCCGGCCAGCGGCAGCAGCAGGAACGGCCAGGCCAGCCCGCCCAGCAGCGCGCCCGCGTAGTCGGCGGCGTTCAGGTCGGCGAGGATGCGGCCGCTGCCCTCGGCGTCCACGCCGTCGCTGCCGCGCTGCAGCAGCGTCATCAGCAGCGGCACCTCGGCGCCGACCAGGACACCGATGAACGCGGTGGCCACCACCAGGACCCAGCCGCTGGCCCCGTAGAAGCTGAACGTCACGTAGAGGGTGACGGCGGACAGCCCGCCCACCACGCCGAGCAGGATCTCCACCGCCACGAACGTGGCCGCCGCGTGCCCGAGGAACGGCTTGACCAGCAGCGCCCCGGCGCCGAGCGCGGCGACGAAGCCGGCCACGATCAGCGAGGTCTGGGTGATCCCCCCGCCGGCGAGCGACGCGGACAGGGTGAGCAGGACGAGCTCGTAGACCAGCCCGCAGGCCGCGCAGACGGCGACCGCGGCCAGCAGCAGCGGCCGGTACCAGCGGACCCGCCGCGCCGTCGCCTGCTCGAGCACCGCCACCGGGTCAGGACAGGGCGGCGGCGTTGACCACGCCGATCGCGAGCAGGCTCGCCGCCACCGCCCAGGCCGCGCCGCTCATCCGCTCCTCGTCCACGATCGCCCGTAGGTGCCCGGGCACGAAGGCGTCGAGCACGCGCAGCGCGACGGCCTGCAGCACGACCCCGAGGACGCCGTAGACCGCGGAGTCCACCAGGCCCTGCAGCAGCGAGTCGGAGCTGGTCATGATCGCGGTGACCACGATGACGGCGAGCGCCAGGTGGTTGGCGGCCAGCAGGATCGCCGCGTTGGGCTTGCGGTCGGTGTAGACCTGCCGGCGCAGGTTGCCCGGGGTGAGCAGGTCCAGGGCCAGGAAGCCGAGCCCGAGCACGGCGACGCCGACCACGAAGTACAGCAGCGTGGCCACGACCCCGTCGCCGAGCTCGCTGCCGTCCAGGGTTCCGAAGGTCACGGGGCGCTCCAGGGCTGGGGGGTCGGGTGAGGGGTGGGGCTGGGGGTCACTTGCCGTCTCCGGGGCCGCCGTCGCCGCCGCCGGACGCGGGCGAGCCGGGGCGGAAGCCGGTGCCGAGGTAGGAGTAGTAGCCGCGGCTGTACCGGCCGTCGACGTCCTCGACGCGGACGGTGCTGCCCGAGGTCGACGCCGTCACGATCACGATGTCGTCGTCGTAGCGCAGGTACTCCGCACCCCCGTCGCTCTGCCGCGCGGCGGGCTTCGCCGCGGCGGCGATGTCGGCGCTGGTGGTGCCGACCGGGTCGGGCGAGGAGAAGCTCTCGCCGTCGCCGTCCCGGCCGGTGGAGCTGTAGGTGTCCCGGATGAAGTCCGTCGGGCTGCCCGAGCCGCAGCCGGTCAGCAGCAGGAGGGCGGCGAGCACGGCGGGGACGAGGCGTCGGGCGGTCATGCCGGGCTCCAGTCGCTGTGGGTGGTGACCAGGTCGCCGACCGGGCCGCCGGGGTACAGGTGCCAGGTCGTCCAGGTCCAGCCGGTCGCGGTGGCCGCACCGGTCACCGCGGTCAGGGCGGCGTCGTGGCCCGGGAACGCGGCGCACAGGCGGTCGGGGTGGCCGGCCGCCCACCCCCGCAGGCCGGCGGCACGGCGGTCCAGCTCGGCGGAGGTCAGCTGCTCGACGGTGGCGGTGAACCGGTACCCCGGACGCTCCGCCCGGGCCGGCAAGGGGTCACCGCCGGACCCGACCGCGTCGCAGGACACCTGCTCGGTGGTGCTGCGCCCACCGACGGACGCCGTGGCCACGTGGGAGGCACCGAGCACACCCAGCTCCAGCCGCCCGCCGTGCCGGCCGTGCAGCACCACGGCGGCCAGCGCCGGCGGCGCGGGGGCGTCGAGCACCAGACCCAGGGCGGCCGCGGCGACGTCCCGGGTGGGCACGGCCAGCTCCAGGGCGGTCACGAGCCGGGCTGGGCGTGGTAGACCGTCAGCTCCGCCGGCGTGACCCGGCGTCCGGTGGAGACCTCCCACGACTGGGTCGGCGCCCACTTCTCGAACGCCAGCAGCCCGGTCCTGTCCCGGCTCGCGTAGTCGGCGTACTCGACCGTGCCGGTCGGCGGGGTGCCGGTGGTGCCCTCGGAGCGGAACTCCGCCCGGCCGCGCTCGACCTGCCGGTGCACGACGTCGCCCACCACCACGTCGCCGTCCGGGGTGAGCCCGCTGCCCTCCAGCCGCTGCCACAGGGTCAGCTCGAGGTCGCCCTCGTCGTCCTCCACGGTCAGCCAGCGGCGGCCGGTGGAGCCGTCGAGCAGGTGCTCGTACCAGCTCATGCCGCCCTCGGTGAGGGTGATCGTGCCGCGGACGACGTGGTCGATGCCGGCGTAGGTGATCACGTCGGCGGGGCCGATCCGCATCGGGTCCCAGGTGTCGGGCTGCCCGGCGAGCGGGTCCACCCGGCCCGGGGCGGGACGGCGGGTCCGGCGGTTGCGCAGCACGAGGGCCACGACCACACCGACCAGGACGAGCACGGCCAGGACGAGCAGCAGCTCGGTCACCTACGGAACCTCCCGGTACTGGACGGCGGTCCGGTGGAAGGTATCGGGCGGTCCCCCGGCGCGCTCAGCGGGGTCACAGCGGCCGCACGGCCGGCCTCAGGCCTGCGCGACCGCCCGCGGCTCCTGCTCCTCGACGGCCTCCGGCGCCGGCTCCGACCCCGCCGGCAGCGCGGCGGCCGACGAGTTCTGCGGGGTCGGCAGCCAGCGCCCCCACCAGCGCAGCACGTGCGCCAACCGGGCCCGCCGGTGGCGCGGCCGCCCCGACCGGGACAGCTCGTGGCCCTCGCCGGGGAACAGCAGCAGCTCGGTGTGCACGCCGCGCCGCTTGAGCTCGACGAACAGCCGGGTGCCCTGCTCCAGGGGGCAGCGCCAGTCCTCCTCGGAGTGGATCACCAGGGTCGGGGTGGTGATCTGGTGCGCGCCGGCCATCGCCGACTGGGCCGCGATCCGCTCGGGGTCGGTGCCGAGGTACTGGTCGGCGAAGAAGAACCCGATGTCCGAGGACCCCACGAAGCTGACCGGGTCGTTGAACGCCCGCTCGCTGATCGCGGCGGCGAACCGCTGGGTGCGGCCGACCAGCAGGGTGGTCATGTAGCCGCCGTAGGAGCCGCCCATGACGCCGACCCGGGAGTCGTCGAGCTCCGGCTCCTGCAGGGCCTCGTCGAGGAACGCGAGGACGTCGTCGGCGTCCAGCTCGCCGAACCGCTCCTTGACCACGCGGCCGTGCTCCTGGCCGTAGCCGGAGGACCCCCGCGGGTTGCACTGCAGGACGGCGTAGCCGGCCGACACGTAGGCCTGGGTCTCGTCCAGCAGCGACCAGCCGTACTGGCTGAACGGCCCGCCGTGCACGGTGAGCAGGACCGGGTGCGGGCCGGGGCCGTCGGGGACGGTGATCCAGCCGTGCACCGGGTAGCCGTCCGGCGCGGTCGCGGTCTTCTCCCGCATCCGGTGCAGCCGGCCGGTGGCCTGCAGCGGGGCGCCGAAGCCGGTCAGCAGCCGGCGGCGCCCCGGGGTGATGGCGACCAGCTCGCCGGCGGACCGGTCGTGGGCCACCGTGCCGACGACGACGCCGCCGCCCACCCCGATCCCGCGGACGGTGTACGGGCCGTCGACCAGGGCCTCCGGCTCGCCGCCGGCCAGCGGCACCCGGACCAGCTCGACGGCGCCCTGCCGCTGCACGGCCACGAACGCGTTGCCGTCGGCCACCACGACCCGGCCGAAGTCGTGGCCCAGGTCGTTGCGCTCGGCGTCCAGCAGCGGCTGCGGGTGGCCGCCGGCTGCCTCGACCCGGCACAGCGTGGTGTTCCGGCCGACGAAGTCCAGGCCGTCGGGCCCGAGGTCGGGCTGGGCGGCCAGGTAGAGGGTGCGGCCCTCCAGGTCGTCGGGGTCGTAGGTGGGGGCCGAGCAGGACGAGCGGGACTCGGTGACCCGGCGCAGGTGTGACCCGTCGGGCCGGCAGGCGTAGAGGTCGGTGACCAGGTCGCGGTCGGCGCGGGGGTGCCGGGCGGAGACGAAGACCAGCTCGGTGCCGGCCGGGTGCCACGCCACGTCGCTGTCGTCGTGGTCCCCGGACGTCACCTGCACCGGGTCGGCCAGCGGCGCTGCGTCGTCCGCGGCGTCGGTGGGTAGGTCCAGCACGAAGACGTGCCGCCGCCGGTCAACGGTGAAGCCCAGGTCGTCGGACCGGTACTGCAGGGTGGTGATCAGCCGGGGTTCCTCGGCGTCGGGGCCGACCCCCTCGGCCGTGCCGTAGCGGCCCTCCTCGGGCACCCGGGCGGTGTAGGCGATCCGCCGCGAGTCCGGCGACCAGACCGGTGACCCGGCGCCCAGCGGGTGGTCGGTGAGCCGGCGGGCCTCGCCGCCGGCGGTGGGCAGCAGGTGCAGCTGCGGCTTGCCGCCGCTCTCCGCGCCCAGGAAGGCCAGCCACCGACCGTCCGGGGAGAACACCGGCGCAGAGTCCCGGTGGCCGTGGGTGAGCGGGCGGGCCGGCGCCGACGCGTCGGTGGGCACCGCCCAGAGCTGGCTGCGGTACTCGTCGGCCACCAGGTCCAGCCGGGTCACCGCGACCACGGCGGTCGACCCGTCCGGGGACACCGTGGCGGCGCCGGGGGTGCGCAGGGACGCGAGGTCGTCAGGCCGCATGGGCGCTGACGCTAGTCGAGCGGGCGCAGCCGGATGTGCTGAGCACCGCTAACGTCCCGCGCATGACGCGTGTGCTGTTCGCCGGAGGGTCCGTCGTCGACGGGACGGGGGCGCCCGCCGCGCCGGCCGACGTCCTGGTGGCCGACGGCCGCGTGGTGGACGTCGGCACCGGCCTGGACGGCGACGAGGTCGTCGACTGCACCGGGACGACGGTGCTGCCGGGTCTCTTCGACTGCCACGTGCACGTGCTGATGAGCGGCGTGGACACCCTGCGGCAGCTGCAGACGCCCTACAGCCAGGTCTACTTCGAGGCCGTCCCCAACCTGCGCCGGACGCTGGCGCTGGGCATCACGTCGGTCCGCGACGCCGCGGGGGCCGACCTGGGCGTGGCCGAGTCGGTGCGGTCGGGGCTGGTCCGCGGTCCGCGCATGCAGATCTCGTTGGCGATGATCAGCCAGACCGGTGGGCACGCCGACGACTGGCACGTCTGCGGCGCCGAGACACCCCTGCTGCCGCCGACGCCGGGCCGGCCCAGCGGGATCTGCGACGGCCCCGACGAGGTGCGCCGCGTCGTCCGGACGCTGGTGCGGGCCGGGGCCGACGTGCTCAAGGTGGCCACCAGCGGCGGCGTGCTGTCCCCGCGGGACGACCCGCGGCACCCGCACTTCCGGCCCGCCGAGCTCGCGGTGCTGGTCGAGGAGGCCACGGCCGCGGGGCTGACCGTGATGGCGCACGCCCAGGGCGCCGAGGGCATCAAGAACGCCGTGCGGGCCGGCATCCGGTCCATCGAGCACGGCATCTTCCTCGACGACGAGGCGATCGAGCTGATGCTCGAGCACGGCACCTGGCTGGTCCCGACGCTGTCCGCGCCGCGGGCGGTGCTGGCCGCGGTCGCCGCCGGGGCGTCCCTCCCCCGGGCCGTCGTGGACAAGGCGATCGCCGTGCAGGCCCAGCACGACGAGTCGGTGTCCCGGGCGCACCAGGCCGGGGTGCGGATCGCCATGGGCACCGACTCCGGCGTCGGGCCGCACGGGGAGAACCTGGGCGAGCTGCAGCTGATGGCCGACCGCGGCATGTCGGTCGAGGACGTCTGGCACGCCACGACGCTGTCCGCGGCCCGGCTGCTGCGGGTCGACGACGAGCTGGGCTCGCTGCAGCCGGGCAAGCGGGCCGACGTCGTGGTGCTGGACGGCGACGCGGCCGACCTGTCGGGGCTGGCCGGCCGCGTGCGCGAGGTGTGGGTCGACGGCGAGCAGGTCGTCGCCGGCGGCCGGGTCGCCGACCCGGCCGCCTGAGGCTCAGTCCTCCGCGCGGGCCCGGGCGGCGCGGTTCTCGGCCTCGAGGGACGCGCTGTGCTCACCGGGCTCGCCGGTGGGCTGGCCCTCCGGGTCGATTCCGGTGCCCTCGGCCGGGGCGAGCTGGCCCCGGGTCTTGAGCAGCGAGGCCACCGTGGCGATGACCAGCACGCCGAGGATGACCGCCAGCGACAACCAGATCGGGATCTCGGGGACGGCCTCGATCGGCTCGCCGCCGTTGATGAACGGCAGCGAGTTCTCGTGGACCGCCTCGAGCACGAGCTTGACCCCGATGAAGGCCAGGATGACCGCCAGGCCGTAGGACAGGTAGACCAGCCGCTTGAGCAGCCCGCCGAGCAGGAAGTACAGCTGGCGCAGGCCCATCAGGGCGAAGACGTTCGCGGTGAAGACGATGAACGCCTCGCGGGTGAGCCCGAAGATGGCCGGGATCGAGTCCAGCGCGAAGAGCAGGTCGGTGGTGCCCAGGGCGAGGAAGACCACGATCATCGGCGTCCAGAGCTTCTTGCCGCCCTTCTCGACGCGGATCCTGTTGCCGTGGAAGTCCGCCGTCATCGGCAGGACCTTCTTCAGCCGCCGGATGAGGGCGTTCTCCTCGTAGTCCTCGTCCTCGCCGTGGTTCCGGACCAGGTTGACGGCGGTGTAGACCAGGAACGCGCCGAAGATGTAGAAGACCCAGGTGAAGCGCTCGATCACCGCGGCGCCGAGCAGGATGAAGATGCCGCGCAGGACCAGCGCGATGATGATCCCGACCATCAGGACCTCTTGCTGCAGCTTCCTGGGCACCTTGAAGCGGGCCATGATGATCACGAAGACGAAGAGGTTGTCCACCGACAGCGAGTACTCGGTGAGCCAGCCCGCGTAGAACTGCGTGGCGAAGTCACCGTTGGTGACCGCCAGCAGCACCAGGCCGAAGACCAGGGCCAGCGCGATGTAGAAGGTCACCCAGATGCTGGCCTCGCGCACCGAGGGCTCGTGCGGGCGTCGGGCGACGAGCGCGAGGTCGGCGAGCAGCAGGACCGTGAGTGCGATGAACGTGCCGACTTCGAACCAGACCGGGAGCTCCACGTCGGCCCACACTACGGGCGGACCTGTGCGTCCGCCCTGCGCCGACGGGGGTGTCCTCGGCCACGCCCGGGGACGCAGCGAGCCCCGCCGGACCAGGTCCGGCGGGGCTCGCGGTGCGGTGGTGCGGTGGTGCGGGTGGTTCAGGCGTCGCGCTCGGTCACGCTCGCGGTGCGACCGCTGGCCGGCGCGTCGCCCCGGGCGCCGGCCGGGCTGCCGTCGCGGTTGCCCGGGCCCTCGGCGTGCAGACCGTCGCGGCCGGCACCCTTGTCCTCCACTCCGGTCGGGCTGGCGTGCCCAGCCTCGGCGTCCTTCTTGTTCTTCCGCAGGCTGAGCACCGTGGTGACGATCAGCGTGAGCAGGATGACCAGCAGGGACAGCCATGTCGGGATCTCCGGGACCACGGTGACGTGCTCGCCGCCGTTGACGAACGGCAGCTCGTTGGTCTGCAGCGCGTGGATGACCAGCTTGATGCCGATGAAGCCCAGGATCACGGCCAGGCCGTAGGCCAGGTAGACCAGGCGGTCCAGCAGGCCGTCGATGAGGAAGAAGAGCTGGCGCAGGCCCAGCAGCGAGAACGCGTTGGCAGCGAAGACCAGGTAGGTCTCCTGGGTCAGGCCGAAGATGGCCGGGATCGAGTCGACGGCGAAGATGATGTCGGCGGTGCCGATGGCGATCAGCGCGATCATCAGCGGGGTGATGAAGCGCTTGCCGTCGATCTTCGTCGTCATCTTGTCCGAGTGGTACTCGTCCGTGGTCGGCAGGACCTTGCGGACGAGCTTGAGGATCCCGTTCTCCTTGAACTCCTCCTCGTCGTCGTGGCCGCCGCTGCGGGCCTGGACGACGGCGGTGTAGATCAGGATCGCGCCGAAGAGGTAGAAGACCCAGCTGTAGTTCTCGATGGCCGCGGCGCCGATGAAGATGAAGATGGTGCGCAGGACCAGCGCGAAGGCGATGCCGAACAGCAGCACCTTCTGCTGCAGCTCACGCGGCACGCCGAAGCTGGCCATGATCAGCACGAAGACGAACAGGTTGTCGACGGACAGCGCCTTCTCGGTCACGTAGCCGGCGAAGTACTCACCGCCGAAGGTGCCGCCGGCGAAGACGAGCACGCCGAGGCCGAACAGGATGGCGATGCCGACGTAGACAGCCGACCAGGTGGCCGACTCCTTCAGCGAGGGGGCGTGCGGCGTGCGCACGTGGCCGACGAAGTCGAACACGATCATGGCGAGGATCGCGGCGACGGTCACGGCCCATACCCAGATGGGGACGTCCAAGGGTGGTTCCTCCGGTGTTCTGCTGACGGGCACCGGAGGTCTCTCCCGCTGACCCCGGGGGGTCAGCCGGCAGCGCCGGGGACCGATGGCGATCCCGTGTTGACGACAGCTGCCGCGGGGGATACTCCCCTCCACGCGAGTCCGTCGTGCGCCACACGGTGCGATTGCAAACGGCAACCAGTGGTCACGGGGACTCGATGGGGTGAACGAGCAGCACCCGCCCCGGGTTCCCGGTTCAGCCCGTGAGCGGTGTCACCGGCAGCCGCACCCGGAAGTGCGCGCCCCGGGCCGCGGGTTCGCAGCTGACCTCACCCCCGTGCGCCCGGGCCAGGGCCCGCGCGATCGGCAGCCCCAGCCCGGCGCCGCCGTCCCGGCCGCGGGCCGCGTCCAGCCGCACCAACCGGTCGAACACCCGCTCCCGCTGGTCGGCCGGGACGCCGGGCCCGTCGTCGGTCACGTCCACCTGCGCCTCCTCCCCCACCCGCCCGACCTGGACCCGGACGGCGCCGGCCGGACCGGCCGCGCGGACCGCGTTGCGCAGCAGGTTGTCCAGCACCTGGCCGACCCGGTCGGGGTCGACGTCGGCCGGGACCGGGCCCCCGGTCACCACGACCGGGCCGCCCACCCGGTCGGCGCTGCGCCGGGCCAGGTCCAGCAGGTCGCTCGTCCGCCGGTGCAGCGCGGGGGCGTCCCCGCTGTCCAGCCGGGCCACGTCGAGCAGGTCGCCCACCAGGCGGGCCGACCGCTGCAGCTCGCGGACCGCGCCGGCCAGCAGCTCCTCCCGCCGGTCCCGCGGCGGGTCGCTGCGCAGCACGGTCTCCACCGACGCCTGGACGGCGGCCAGCGGGGTGCGCAGCTCGTGCGCGGCGTCCCCCAGCAGGTCCCGCATGCCGGCCTCGGCCCGGCGGGCGGTCCGCTCGGCGCCCTCCAGCTCGTCGAGCATGTCGTCGAACGCGGCGGCGGTGCTGCCCAGCTCGGTGTGCGGCCGGTCGGGGCGCAGCCGCCGGCCGCGGTCCCCGGAGGTGATCGACCGCGCCAGGGCGGTCATCCGGCCCAGCGGCCGGAGACCGGACCCGACGGCGACGTTGACCAGCGCGGCGGCCAGCAGCAGCGTGACCGCCGAGCCGAGCAGGAGGATCCACCGCAGCTGGGTGACGGCGTCGGTGATCGGGCCCTGGTCGGCGACCAGGGTCAGCTGCGACCCGTCGGACAGCTCAGCGCTCAGCACGTAGGCGTCGCCGGTGTCGAGCACGGCGCCCGGCGTCGGCGCGGGCACACCGGGTCCGGGTCGCGGGCCCTGGCCGGGCGCCGGGGCCGCGGGCGGGTCGGCGATCTGGCCGACCTCCTCGCCGTCCGCGGTCTCCAGGCGGGCCTGCACGGTGTCCCCGGTGACCGCGCTGACCACCTCCTCGTCGGAGCGGCCCTGGTCGACCAGCGTCTGGGCGATCTCGGCGCGGTCGACCAGCCGCTGGCGCAGGTCGCTGCGCAGGTTCGCCCCGAGCAC
The DNA here is from genome assembly GCF_900491935.1 of Klenkia terrae. Taxonomy (GTDB): domain Bacteria; phylum Actinomycetota; class Actinomycetes; order Mycobacteriales; family Geodermatophilaceae; genus Klenkia; species Klenkia terrae. Next base: position 4,064,983 of record NZ_UEXK01000004.1, on the reverse strand, counting down.
CAGGTCGACGGTGAACCCGAGCAGGACCAGCAGGACGGCGAGCAGGGCGAGGACCCGCAGGCCCAGCCGGCGGCGCAGCGACGCGGTCGCCAGACCGGGCTCGCTCACGCCCGCACCGTGTAGCCCAGCCCGCGCACGGTGTGCACCAGCCGGTCGCCGTGCACCTCGAGCTTGCGGCGCAGGGCGCTGACGTGGACCTCGACCAGGTTGGGGTCGTAGTCCCCGTAGCCCCAGACCTGGGTGAGGATCTGGGTCTTGGAGACCGTGCGGCCGCGGTTGCCGACCAGGTAGTCCAGCAGCCGCAGCTCGGTGGCCGTGAGGTCCAGCCGGGCACCGGCCCGGGTCGCCGTCCCGGCCGGCTCGTCCACCAGCAGGTCACCGACCTCCACCGCGCCCGGCCAGCAGCCCCGGCGGTTGAGCACCGCCCGGACCCGGGCGACCAGCTCGGCCATCGCGAACGGCTTCACCAGGTAGTCGTCGGCGCCGGCGGCGAAGCCGGCCAGCCGGTCGGGCACCGCGTCGCGGGCGGTGAGGACGACGATGCCCGCGTCCCCCGCCCGGCGGACGTCGGCGGCCAGCTCCAGGCCGTCCCGCCCGGGGAGCATGACGTCGAGCACGACCAGGTCGGGCCGGAAGCCCTCCAGGTCCGCGGCCAGCGTGCTGCCGTCGGCGCGGCCCTCGACCAGGCAGCCCTTGTCGGCCAGCGCGGTGACGACGCCGGCGCGGATCGCCGCCTCGTCCTCCACCACCAGCACCCGGGGCCTCGTCTCGCTCTGCACGGGAGCGATGGTGCACGCCCCGACCTGAAGCTGCGCTGAAGAAGTCGCCGGGAGCGCCCGGCTTCAGGGTGGGTTCAGGGTCGGCGCCCACGGTGGGGACACGCCGTCCCGCCCGGGACGGCCCCTGATCCAGGAGGACCCCGTGACCCGCTCCGCCCGCCCCACCCGCTCCCGCCGCTGGACCGCCGTCGTCGTCGGTGGTGCCGCGACCGGCGCCGTCCTGCTCGGCGGCGGCATCGCCCTGGCCGACGGCTCCGACTCCACCACCACCGCGCCGGACGCCCCGTCCGCTCCCTCGGCCCCGGCTGCCGGGGACCGGGTCGTCGGCACCGTCACCGCGGTGTCGGACTCCGCGGTCACCGTCACCGACGACACCGGGACCGAGCACGAGCTGACCCTGTCCGACGACACCCGCTTCGGCGGCGGTCCGGCCGGTGGTCCGGGTGGCGGCCCCGGTGCCGGTGGTCCCGCGGGCGGCCCGGCCCCGGCTGCCCCCGCCGACGGCAGCGCCCCCGAGGCGCCGGCCGGCGGCGAGCTCCCGGCTCCCCCGGCGGACGGCGAGACGCCGGCCGCCCCGGCCGAGGGCGACGCCCCCGCCGCACCAGCGGCCGGCTCCGTTGACGACCTCGCCGTCGGAGACCGGGTCGAGGTCCGGGTGTCCGACGGCGCCGCGCTGGAGGTGCGCGAGGTGGTCGCCACCGTCGACGGCACCGTGGTCTCCGTCGACGGCACCGACCTGACCGTCGTCACCACCCCCGGCCTGCGGGTCGACGTGGACGCCGCCTCGCTGTCCGCGCTCCCGGCGGTCGGCGACGACGTGCACCTGCACGGCACCGTGGCCGACGACGGCCGCTCCGTGGTCGCCGACGACACCGCCGACGGGCCGCGGTGACCACCGCGCTCTGGGTCGACCTGGCCCTCGTCCTGCTGCTGGCCGGCGGCGCCGTCGCCGGTTGGCGGCGGGGCGGGCTCCGGCTCGCCGGCTCGGTCGTCGGGCTCGTGGTCGGGCTGGCGGTCGGTGCGGCCGTCGTCCCGCTGCTGACCGGCTCGCTGCAGGGCACGACCCGCTGGGTGGTCACCCTGGTCGGGATCCTGGTCGCTGCCGCACTGGGGTCCGGGCTGGGTCGGGCGGCAGGTGGGCTGGTCGCCGCCGTGGTCGCCCGGCTGCACCTGTCGGTGCTGGACCGGGCCGCCGGCGCCGTCGGCGGTCTGCTGCTGACGTTCGTGGTGCTGGGCCTGGTGCTGTCGGTGCTCACCCTGGACCCGGGCGCCGGTGGCCAGTGGCTGGCGCCCGCGCGGAGCTCCCAGCTCGGCGCCCTGGCCTCCGGCGCGGCCGACCAGGCGTGGCAGGTCGTCGGCGGGCACACCGCCGGGCTGGACCTCTCGATCCCGGGAGGACCGCGATGAGCTGGCGGGACGGCGACACGGCCGAGTTCCCCGCCGTCCCGTCGACCTGCCGGGCGGTCGCCGACCCACCCACGTGGTCGGGCCGTGGGCGCTGGGCGTGCGCGACGCAGTGCCGACCGAGGAGGCCGGTCCGAGCACGGCACCTCCCGACGACGACGCACCCGCGGGACGCAGCTCCGGTGGGCGCCGGCGGGGTTGGTTCCTCGTCGGGGCCGCCGCGCTCGCGGTCGTCGGGGCCGTAGCCATGGGCGGCGTCGCCGTCGGGTCGGCGATCAGCGGGCCGTCGGCGGCCACCGCCGACGACGGGGCGATGTCGTCCGCCACGGACCCGGCCGCCGGGGACGGACCCGGCTCGACCGGCACCTCGTCCGACGGCGGCTCGTCGGCGGACACCTCGGCGAGCGACCCGGCGGGCTCGGCTGCCGACGTCCCGGCCGCCTCAGCCGCCGCCGTGGACGGCCCGGCCGGTGGACCGGCGGCAGTGGGCGGACCGGCAACAGGCGGCGGGCCGGCGACAGGTGCGGGACCCGCGAGCGGTGCCGGCCCGGTCGCCGACGGTCCCGGCGGCGGGCGACCCGCTGGTGGCCCCCAGGGATGAACCGCGTCCCGGTGGGGTCAGCCGCCGTCGACCGCGGCGTCCCCCACCAGACCGCGGCTCACCCCAAGGACCGGGCGTCCCACCGGCGGGCCCACCGCGCGACGGGGGGATGGTCCGCGGCCGGCCGCGGACCATCCCCCACCACGCCGGACCATCCCCCGCATGCCCGCGCCGACGCGGGTGCGGCGCCGGGGTCCGGCGCCGGGTTCAGCTGACCCCGGCGCCGCTGGGTCAGGCGTGCGCCTGGTCGAACTGGCGCAGCTCGCGCTTGAGCTCGTTGAGCTCGTCGCGCAGCCGGGCAGCCACCTCGAACTGCAGCTCCCGGGCAGCGGCCAGCATCTGGTCGTTCATCTCGGTGATCATGTCGGCCAGCGCAGCCCGCGGCAGACCCTCGACGTCGATCGCACCGGCCTTCTTGCCCTTGGCCTTCGACGACAGCCCGGGCACCGGGGCCTTGCCGCGGGACTGCTGCCGGCCCGACCCGCCGAACTCCTCGGTCGCCCGCTCGGCGTCCTCGCTGGCCTTGTAGATGCCGTCGAGGATGTCGACGATCTTCTTGCGCAGCGGCTGCGGGTCGACGCCCTTCTCCTTGTTGTAGGCGATCTGCTTCTCCCGCCGCCGACCGGTCTCGTCGATCGCCTGCGCCATCGACGGGGTGATCTTGTCGGCGTACATGTGCACCTGGCCGGACACGTTGCGCGCGGCGCGGCCGATGGTCTGGATCAGCGAGGTGCCCGACCGGAGGAAGCCCTCCTTGTCCGCGTCGAGGATCGCCACCAGCGACACCTCGGGCAGGTCCAGGCCTTCGCGCAGCAGGTTGATCCCGACCAGCACGTCGTACTCGCCCTGCCGCAGCTCGCGCAGCAGCTCCACCCGGCGCAGGGTGTCGACCTCGGAGTGCAGGTACCGCACCTTGATGCCCAGTTCGAGCAGGTAGTCGGTGAGGTCCTCGCTCATCTTCTTGGTCAGCGTGGTGACCAGGACCCGCTCGTCCTTCTCGGTGCGGGTGCGGATCTCGTGCACCAGGTCGTCGATCTGGCCCTTGGTCGGCTTGACCACGATCTCCGGGTCGACCAGACCGGTGGGCCGGATGACCTGCTCCACGAACTCGCCCTGGGTGCGGCCCAGCTCGTACTTGCCGGGGGTGGCCGACAGGTAGACGGCCTGGCCGATCCGGTCGGTGAACTCCTCCCACTTCAGCGGGCGGTTGTCCATCGCCGAGGGCAGCCGGAACCCGTGGTCGACCAGGGTGCGCTTGCGGCTCATGTCGCCCTCGTACATGCCGCCGATCTGCGGCACCGTCACGTGCGACTCGTCGATGACCAGCAGGAAGTCGTCGGGGAAGTAGTCGATGAGGCAGGCACCGGCCGAGCCGGCCGCCCGGCCGTCGATGTGCCGCGAGTAGTTCTCGATGCCCGAGCAGAACCCGACCTGGCGCATCATCTCGATGTCGTAGGTGGTCCGCATGCGCAGCCGCTGGGCCTCCAGCAGCTTGCCCTGCTTGTCCAGCTCCGCCAGCCGGGCCTCCAGTTCGGCCTCGATGCCGCCGATCGCCCGCTCCATGCGCTCGGGGCCGGCCACGTAGTGCGTCGCCGGGAAGACGAAGAGCTCCTCGACCTCGCGGACCACCTCGCCGGTGAGCGGGTGCAGGTAGTACAGCCGCTCCACCTCGTCGCCGAACATCTCGATCCGGACGGCGAGCTCCTCGTAGACCGGGAAGATCTCGATGGTGTCGCCGCGCACCCGGAAGGTGCCGCGGGTGAAGGCCAGGTCGTTGCGGGTGTACTGCTCGGTGACCAGCGTGCGCAGCAGCTCGTCCCGGTCGCGCTCCTGGCCCAGGGAGATCTTCAGCGCCCGGTCCACGTACTCCTGCGGGGTGCCCAGGCCGTAGATGCAGGACACCGTGGACACCACGACCACGTCGCGCCGGGTGAGCAGGCTCTGGGTGGTGGAGTGCCGCAGCCGCTCGACCTCCTCGTTGATCGAGGAGTCCTTCTCGATGTAGGTGTCCGTCTGCGGGACGTAGGCCTCGGGCTGGTAGTAGTCGTAGTAGGAGACGAAGTACTCGACCGCGTTGTTGGGCAGCAGTTCCTTGAACTCGTTGGCCAGCTGGGCGGCCAGGGTCTTGTTCGGCGCCATGACCAGCGTCGGGCGCTGCACCTGCTCGATCAGCCAGGCGGTCGTGGCCGACTTGCCGGTGCCGGTGGCGCCCAGCAGCACGGTGTCCTTCTGGCCCGCCTTCACCGCCGCCGACAGCTCCGCGATCGCCGTCGGCTGGTCGCCGGCGGGCTGGTACTCGCTGATCACCTCGAAGGTGCCGCGGGTGGGTCGGAGGTCGGTCGTGGCGGTCACCCATCGAATGTAGGACGGGGTACCGACAATTCCACCCGGCCGACGGGGACGACCCCGGGCACGGGTGGGACCACAGTGGCGTAACTACACGGATGTGACTTCCTCGGCCCAGGATCTTGCGCACGGCGAACGCCCTGCCTAGCGTGGGTGCCGCAGGACCGACGGAGACGTCGTCACCCGAGCCGCACGGCCCGCCCCGGCGGGGACCACGGACGGCCACGACGCTCCGGTACCACCCGGGTCACCCCGGGCACGGCCGGCTCCCGTCCCGCACCGCCCCGGCGACCTCGGTCGTCGGCCACGAAGCCCCTCCGGCCCGCGCCCGAGGGGCTTCGTCGCGTCCGGACCACCACACCCGGCGGACCCGGCCGGGCCACGGCAGACTCGTCCCGGGCCCGTCGTGACCCGATCGTCACCGGCCCCAGGTGTGGTGCCGGCGACCCGTGGGCACCGGCGCCCTGGCACGTCCGCTCCACCCGGCCCCGGACCCACCGCGGCCGCCCAGCGCAGGAGGAACACGACTTTCATGACCACCCAGGTCTGGCCAGGTACCGCCTACCCCCTCGGGGCGACCTACGACGGCACCGGCACGAACTTCGCGATCTTCAGCGAGGTGGCCGAGAAGGTCGAGCTGTGCCTGTTCGACGCCGACGGCACCGAGGAGCGCATCCGGCTGCCCGAGATGGACGCCTTCGTCTGGCACGCGTTCCTGCCCGGCGTCCAGCCCGGCCAGCGCTACGGCTTCCGCGTGCACGGCCCGTACGACCCCGAGCAGGGCCAGCGCTGCAACCCGAACAAGCTGCTGATGGACCCCTACGCGAAGGCCGTCGACGGCGGCATCGACTGGGACCCCTCGGTGTTCGGCTACGACTTCGAGACCAAGGAACGCAACGACGAGGACAGCGCGGCGCACATGCCCAAGTCCGTCGTCGTCAGCCCGTTCTTCGACTGGGGCAACGACCGGCTGCCGCGCATCCCGTACCACAAGTCGGTGATCTACGAGGCCCACGTCAAGGGCCTGACGATGACCCACCCGCGCATCCCCGAGGAGCTGCGCGGCACCTACGCCGGCATCGCGCACCCGGCGATCATCGAGCACCTCACCGACCTGGGCGTCACCGCCCTCGAGCTCATGCCCGTCCACGAGTTCGTGCAGGACGACACCCTGCAGCAGAAGGGCCTGCGCAACTACTGGGGCTACAACTCGATCGGGTTCTTCGCCCCGCACCACGAGTACGCCAGCAACCAGGACCCCGGCATGGCCGTGCAGGAGTTCAAGGGCATGGTCCGGGCCCTGCACGACGCCGGCATCGAGGTGATCCTCGACGTGGTCTACAACCACACCGCCGAGGGCAACCACAACGGCCCGACGCTGTCGTTCAAGGGCATCGACAACCAGGCCTACTACCGCCTGGTCGCCGACGACAAGCAGTTCTACATGGACACCACCGGCACCGGGAACTCGCTGAACGTCGCGAACCCGCAGTCGCTGCAGCTGATCATGGACTCGCTGCGCTACTGGGTCACCGAGATGCACGTCGACGGGTTCCGCTTCGACCTGGCCTCCACGCTGGCCCGTCAGTTCCACGAGGTCGACCGGCTGTCGGCGTTCTTCGACCTGGTGCACCAGGACCCGGTCGTCAGCCAGGTCAAGCTCATCGCCGAGCCCTGGGACATCGGCGACGGCGGCTACCAGGTCGGCAACTTCCCGTCGCTGTGGACGGAGTGGAACGGCAAGTACCGCGACACGGTCCGCGACTTCTGGCGCGGCGAGGACGCCACGGTCGGCGAGTTCGCCAGCCGGATCACCGGCTCGGCCGACCTCTACCAGCACTCGGGACGACGTCCGGTCGCCAGCATCAACTTCGTCACCGCCCACGACGGCTTCACCATCAACGACCTCGTCTCCTACAACGACAAGCACAACGAGGCCAACGGCGAGGACAACAACGACGGCGAGAGCCACAACCGCAGCTGGAACTGCGGCGTCGAGGGCGAGACCGACGACCCGGAGATCCTGGCCCTGCGCGCCCAGCAGCGCCGCAACTTCATCGCCACGCTGATGCTGAGCCAGGGCGTGCCGATGCTGCTGCACGGCGACGAGCTGGGCCGCAGCCAGGGCGGCAACAACAACGGCTACTGCCAGGACTCCGAGATCACCTGGATCGACTGGTCCGACGTGGACGAGGGCCTGGTCGAGTTCACCAAGCTGGTCACCCACCTGCGCCACGACCACCCGACCTTCCGCCGCCGCCGCTTCTTCAACGGCCGCCCGGTCGGCCGCGGCGAGGGCGACCCGGTGCCCGACATCGCCTGGCTGACCCCGGCCGGCGAGCTGATGACCGAGGAGGACTGGGACGCCCACTACGCCAAGAGCGTCGCGGTCTACCTCAACGGCAACGGGATCCGGTCCACCGACGAGCGCGGCGAGACCGTCACCGACGACTGCTTCATCCTCGCCTTCAACGCCTGGCACGAGGACATCGAGTTCACCCTGCCCAGCTCGGAGTACGCCCCGACCTGGACGGTCGTCGTCGACACCGCCGAGTTCGGCCCGGTCGAGCCCAACGAGAGCCAGGCCGGCGACGTCCTGACCGTCAAGGGCCGGGCCATGGTCGTCCTGCGCAGCGTCTCGTGACCACACCCACGGGGGACGCACGCCGGGGGGTGCCGTCGGGCACCTACCGCCTGCAGTTCCACGCCGACTTCACCCTGGACGACGGCGCCGCCGTGGTCGGCTACCTGGCCGACCTCGGGGTGAGCCACGCCTACGCCTCGCCGCTGCTGCGCTCGGCCGAGGGCTCCAACCACGGCTACGACACCACCGACCACGCGCACGTCGACGAGGCGCGCGGGGGCCGCCCGGCCCTCGAGCGCCTCGTCGCCGCGCTGCACGAGCGCGGCCTGGGCCTCGTGCTGGACCTGGTGCCCAACCACATGGGCGTGGACGACGCCCACGCCGCGCAGTGGTGGTGGTCGCTGCTCGAGCTGGGGCAGGACAGCCCGCACGCGCACGCCTTCGACGTCGACTGGGACTTCGGCGGCGGCCGGGTCCGGCTGCCGGTGCTGGGGTCGGCCGACGACCTGGCCGAGCTGTCGGTCTCCGACGGCGAGCTCCGCTACTACGAGCACCGCTTCCCGGTCGCCCCGGGCACCGACGGGGGCACCCCGCAGGAGGTGCACGACCGGCAGCACTACGAACTGGTCGACTGGCGCCGGGCCGACGCCGACCTGAACTACCGGCGGTTCTTCGCGATCAACACCCTGGCCGGGCTCCGGGTGGAGGACGAGCGGGTCTTCGAGGCCACCCACGCCCTGGTCCGCGAGATGCTGGCGGCCGGGTGGGTGGACGGGCTGCGGATCGACCACCCCGACGGCCTGGCCGACCCGGGGCAGTACCTGGACCGGCTGGCCGAGCTCAGCGGCCGCCGGTGGACCGTGGTGGAGAAGATCCTGGAGCCCGGCGAGGACCTGCCCGGGGGCTGGGCCACCGCCGGCACCACCGGCTACGACGCGCTGGCCGAGGTGGACGGCGTCCTGGTGGACCCGGCCGGGGAGCCGGCCCTCACCGCGCTGGACACCGAGGTCACCGGGCACCCGGTCGACTACGCCGAGCTCGTGCACGGCACCAAGCGCGAGGTCACCGACGGCATCCTCGGGTCCGAGGTCGCCCGGCTCGCGCGGCTGGTCGGTGACCTGCCCGGCGTCCCGGCCGAGCAGGTGAGCCAGGCGCTCGCCGAGCTGCTGGCCTGCTTCGACGTCTACCGCACCTACCTGCCCGCGGGCCGGGAACACCTGGACAGCACGGTCGCCGCCGTCCGGGAGCGCCGTCCCGACCTCACCGCCGCCGTCGACGGGCTGCACCCGCTGCTGGCCACCCCGCACACCGAGCTGGCCACCCGCTTCGAGCAGACGTCGGGCCCGGTCATGGCCAAGGGGGTGGAGGACAGCGCCTACTACCGCTGGTCCCGCTTCGTCGCGCTCAACGAGGTGGGCGGTGACCCCACCCGCTTCGGGTTGCCGGTCGCCGACTTCCACGCCGCGCAGGACCGGCGCGCGGAGCAGCGTGCGGCCTCGATGACGACGCTGTCCACCCACGACACCAAGCGCAGCGAGGACGTCCGGGCACGGCTGGCCGTGCTGGCCGAGCTGCCCGGTGAGTGGGCCGGTCTGGTGCGCGGCTGGCTGACCCGGCACCCGCTGGCCGACCGCCCGCTGGCCCACCAGGTCTGGCAGAACCTGGTCGGCGCGTGGCCGCTGACCCCCGAGCGGGCGCACGCCTACGCGGAGAAGGCGGCCCGCGAGGCCGGGACCTCGACCACCTACACCGCGGTCGACGAGGAGTTCGAGGCCTCGCTGCACGCGATGGTGGACGCCGCGTTCGAGGACCCGACGACCCGCGCCGAGATCGACGCCTTCGTCGAGCGGATCGCCCCGTACGGCTGGTCGAACTCGCTCGCCCAGAAGCTGCTGCAGCTGACCATGGCCGGCGTCCCGGACGTCTACCAGGGCACCGAGCTGTGGGACTTCTCCCTGGTGGACCCGGACAACCGCCGGCCGGTGGACTACGCGCAGCGTCGCGCGCTGCTCGCCGAGCTCGAGGCCGGCACCGTCCCGGCGGTCGACGCGACCGGCGCGGCCAAGCTGCTGGTGGTCTCGCGGGCGCTGCGGCACCGCCGGGACTCCCCCGAGGCGTTCGCCGGCTACACCGCGGTCGAGGTCGCCGGCCCGGCGGCCGACCACGCGGTGGCCTTCGACCGCGGCGGGGTCGTCACGGTCGCCACCCGGCTGCCGGTGCGGCTGGCCGCCGACGGCGGCTGGCGGGACACCGCGCTGCAGCTGCCGCACGGCGGCTGGCGCGACCTGCTCACCGGTACCCGGGTCGTCTCCGACGCCCGCGGCGCCCAGCTGGCCGAGGTGCTCGACGCACTCCCGGTCGCCCTCCTCGTGAAGGTCTGAAGAAGGACCATGAGCACCGAGCCGACCGAGTTCGCCGTCTGGGCGCCGCTGCCCCAGCAGGTCCGCCTGCAGCTGGACGGCGCCGTCCACGAGATGACCCGGGACGACGACGGGTGGTGGCGGGCGACCGTCCCCGCCGCGCCGGAGGCCGACTACGGCTTCCTGCTCGACGACACCACCCCCGCCCGACCGNACCCCCGGAGCCACCCCCAGCGCCGGGAGCCGTCCCGGCGCTGGGGGTGGCTCCGGGGGTCGTGGACCACGTCGTCCGCCCCGGGGCACCCGCGGTCGGCACGGCGGAGGCCGACCCGGCGTCATCCACGCCGTCGGGGACCCCGGGCCGCTGGGTCATCGCGCCGGGCTGCCGGGTGGCGTCGGCCAGCGCCCCCGGACCCTGCACGTCGGCGGCCCCGGCCGCGGGCGCACCGGCCGGACCCGGGGTGCCGGCGACGGCCAGCACCGCCAGCACCACGCCGACCGGCACGACGGCCACCGCTGCCCACCGGCCGCGGTGCCGGTGCACCGGGCGCGGGCCGACCAGCGGCCGGCGCGGGCCATCCAGCCGCGGGCCCACCAGCGGCGTGCCGATCGCCCGGTCGGGAGGGGGTGTGGCCATGCCTGCAGGTCCTCGTCGGTCGGGGTGGCCCGGTCGGGCCCGTCCAGCGCGAGGGTGCCACCGGGTGAGCACCCGGCGGCGGGATCAGGCCTGGTCAGAGCGGTCCCGGGCCCGCTCCGGGCCGGCGCGGCGGCGGTTCGTGACCCTTCGTGGTCGGTGGCCAGGTCGGATCGCCGCCGGGCTGCTTGACTGCTGCGGTGGACCTGCCCGTGAACCCGCCGGTCAAGCCGATGCTCGCCAAGGCCGCCAAGGAGGTGCCCGAGGGCGACTTCTTCTACGAGCCCAAGTGGGACGGCTTCCGCTGCATCGTCTTCCGCGACGGCGACGAGGTGGAGCTGGGCAGCCGCAACGAGCGGCCGCTGACCCGGTACTTCCCCGAGGTGGTCGAGGCGGTCAAGGCCCAGCTGCCGGAGCGGTGCGTGCTCGACGGCGAGATCGTCGTCCCCCGCGGGGACCGGCTGCACTTCGAGTCCCTGCTGCAGCGGATCCACCCCGCCAAGTCGCGGGTGGACAAGCTGGCCGCGGAGACCCCGGCGTCCTTCCTGGTCTTCGACGTCCTGGCGCTCGGCGACGAGTCGCTGGTCGACCTGCCCTTCCGGGACCGGCAGGCCCGGCTGCGCGAGGCACTGGCCCACGTGCAGGCACCGGTCTACGTCACCACGCTGACCACCGACGCCGCCGTCGCCCGGCGGTGGTTCGAGGAGTTCGAGGGCGCCGGCCTGGACGGCGTCGTCGCCAAGCCCGGCGACGCGCCCTACTCCCCCGACCAGCGCACGATGACCAAGGTCAAGCACGTGCGCACCGCCGACGTCGTGGTCGCCGGGTTCCGCTGGCACAAGACGTCCACCCCGGAGGCACCGCTGGTCGGCTCGCTGCTGCTGGGCCTGCACCGGGACGGCGAGCTGCAGCACATCGGGGTGGCCGCCTCGTTCACCACCAAGCGCCGCGCCGAGCTGGTCGAGGAGCTCGAGCCCTACCGGCTCACCGACCTCGACGCCCATCCCTGGGGCGCCTGGGCCAACGCGCAGGCGGAGTGGTCCGAGGGCCACCCCGGCCAACGGATGCCCGGTGCGCAGAGCCGGTGGAACGCCGGCAAGGACCTGTCCTGGGTGCCGCTGCGGCCCGAGCTGGTGGTGGAGATCCGGTACGACCAGCTCGAGGGCGAGCGGCTGCGGCACACCGGGCAGTTCCAGCGGTGGCGCCCGGACAAGGACGCCGCCGACTGCACCTACGACCAGCTCGACATCCCGGTCAGCTACGACCTCGGGGAGGTCCTCGGCGGTCGAGCGGAGGGGTGAGCGGAGGTTGAGAGCCTGACCACCTGGGGCTGCCGGGACGGGCGTGACGGCCCGGGCCCTCCTAGGGTGGTTCCCCGTGACCGCTGTCCCCCGTCGTCCCGCCGTCCTGGTGGCGCTGCTCTCCGTCGTCCTCGTCGTGCTGTCGGCCTGCTCCTCCGGCGACTCCGCCGACGAGGCCGCGACCAGCTCGTCGGCCGCCTCGGCCACCCCGACCGAGACCCCGGTGCAGCCGGTCGAGTGGACCGACTGCACCGCCGACATCGCGCCGATCATCGCCGGGCGCCCCGGTGCGGACCGGCCGCTGACCTTCGGCTGCGGGCAGATCGAGGTCCCGCTGAGCTATGACGACCCGACCGGCCCGACCCTGTCGCTGTTCGCCGTCCGTGCGGTCTCGGGCACCCAGACCGACCGGATCGGGTCGCTGGTGGTCAACCCCGGCGGGCCGGGCCTGTCGGCCACCGACGCGGCCGTGCAGTCCGCGCTGACGCTGCCCGACGCCGTCGTGGGCCGCTTCGACGTGGTCGGGGTGGACCCGCGCGGGGTGGGGCTGTCCCAGCCGGTGGAGTGCATCTCCGACGGCACCAAGGACGAGATCACCGCCGCCGAGCCCCGACCCAGCACCGCCGACGAGCTGGACGCCGCCTTCGCCCTCGCCGACGACGTCGCGCAGGGCTGCGCGGACACCTACGGCGCCGGGCTCGGTGCGTTCTCCACCGTCGACTCCGCCCGGGACCTCGACCGGGTGCGCCAGGCCGTCGGCGACACCCAGCTGACCTACCTGGGCTACAGCTACGGCACCACGCTGGGCTCCACCTACGCCGAGCTGTTCCCGGGCCAGGTGCGGGCGCTGGTGCTCGACGGCGCCGTGGACCCCGAGGCCGACCCCCAGGAGGCCGCCGAGGCGCAGGCGCAGGGCTTCGAGGCCGCCTTCGACGCCTTCGCGGCCAACTGCACGGCCCTGGTGGGCGGCTGCCCGGTCGGCGCTGACCCGCGCACGTTCGTCAACGACCTGCTCACCCAGGCCGAGACCACCCCGATCCCCAGCAGCCGGGAGGGCGAGACCCGGCAGGCGACGCCCGGCCTGGTGCTGGCCGCCGTCCGGTCCGCCCTCTACAACCCCGCCGCCTGGCCGCAGCTGGCCCAGTCGCTGGCCGCCGCGCAGGCCGGGGACGCAGCCGGCGTGCTGACCCTGGCCGACACCTTCACCGGGCGCGGCGAGGACGGCAGCTACACCAACACGATCGACGCCAACCTCACGGTCAGCTGCTCGGACACCGAGGAGACCTACTCCCAGGACGACGTCCGGGCGCTGGTCGCCGACTGGGGCACCCGCTACCCGCTGTTCGGCGCGGACTCGGCGCTGTCGCTCTACACCTGCACGCCGTGGGAGGCCCCGCGCACCCCGCTGCCCGAGCGCAACGCCGAGGGCGCCGCGCCGATCCTGGTCGTCGGCACGCAGGGCGACCCGGTCACCCCGCTGCCCGGCGCCGTCGACATGGCCGAGGACCTCACCTCGGGCGTGCTGCTGACCTGGCAGGGCAGCGGGCACACCGCCTACCCGAAGACCGAGTGCGTGACGACGGCCGTGGACTCCTACCTGGTGGACCTGGCCGCGCCGGCAGCCGACCTGACCTGCCCCGCCTGAGCCCCTAGGGTCGCGCCCATGGCCAGCAGCAAGGACGCCGTGGTGCTCGACGTGGACGGGCGGGAGATCCGGGTCTCCAGCCCGGGCCGGGTGGTCTACGACGCCACGGACACCACCCCGCAGGTGACCAAGCTGCAGGTGTGCGAGTACGTCGCCGCCGTCTCCGGCCCGATGCTCCGGGCGCTGGGCGACCGCCCCACGGCCATGGAGCGCTGGCCGGACGGCTGGCACGAGGGCATGCGGCTGGCCACCGGCCCGCGCGACCCGGACGCCGACGGCTTCTACCAGAAGCGGCTGCCCAAGGGCGCCCCCGACTGGATCGAGACGGCCCGGATCACCTTCCCCAGCGGCCGGACGGCGGACGAGCTGTGCCCCACCGAGGCGGCGCACCTGGTGTGGGCCGCCCAGATGGGCACGCTGACCTTCCACCCGTGGCCGGTGCGCCGTCCCGACGTCGACCACCCCGACGAGCTGCGGATCGACCTGGACCCGCAGCCGGGCACCACGTTCGCCGACGTCCGCCGGGTCGCCGACACCACCCGGGAGCTGCTGGCCGAGCTCGGGATCCGCGGCTACGCCAAGACCAGCGGCAACCGGGGCGTGCACGTCTACGTCCGGATCCGCCCCGAGCACTCCTTCGAGGACGTCCGGCACGCCGCCATCGGGCTGGGCCGCGAGCTCGAGCGCCGGGACGACGGCGTCACCACCGCCTGGTGGAAGGAGGAGCGCGGCGAGCGGGTGTTCGTGGACTTGAACCAGAACAACCGGGACCGCACCATCGCCGGCGCCTGGAGCCTGCGGGCCCGCCCGGGCGCCCCGGTCAGCACCCCGGTCACCTGGGCGCAGCTGGCCGAGGTGGACGACCCCGCCGTGCTCAACATCCACACCGTGCCCGAGCGGCTGGCCGACGGCGATCCCTGGGCCGACGTGGACGACGTCGCCCACGACCTCGCCCCGCTGCTGGAGCTGTGGGAGACCCTGCCCGGCGGGGAGCTGAACTTCCCGCCGGACTACCCGAAGATGCCCGGCGAGCCCCCGCGGGTGCAGCCCAGCAAGAAGGTCCAGGCCCACTGGGACGGCGACGGGAACCGCGTCACGGACCCCGCGGACGGTGCCGACACACCCGCGTGAGGGGTGCCGTGCTCGCGCCGCTGGACACGTGTGGTTAGTGTTCAGTCGTCGGGAAGGCTCTGTAAGTGGCAGGACCCCGACGTACGACCTCAGCTAGGAGCGAGCAATGCCCGAAGGAACAGTGAAGTGGTTCAACGCCGAGAAGGGGTTCGGCTTTGCCACCCCCGATGGCGGCGGCCCGGACGTCTTCGTCCACTACTCGGCGATTCAGACCAGCGGGTACCGCTCGCTCGATGAGGGCCAGCGCATCTCGTTCGACGTCGAGCAGGGCCAGAAGGGCCCGCAGGCTGCGAACGTCAACCCGGTCTGATCTCTGACCGGCGGCTGACCTCAGCCACCTGAACCACCGGCAGCGCCCCTCGACCTCCGGGTCGCGGGGCGCTGTCGCGTTCTCGCCTAGTGCGCCCGGGGGACGTAGCCGCCGATGAGCGCCGACATCAGCAGGGCACCGGCGTCGGGGCCCACCGCGGTCGCCGCGTCGGCCAGCGCCCGCCAGCGGTCCCGTTCCACCTCGGTGGCGGCCCCCGCTGCCCGGGCGGCCAGCTGCTCGCCGAGGCGCTCCCACTCCGACTGCGGGGTCGGCCAGAGCCCGGTCAGCCGGCGGGCCTCCCCGGAGATGCCGGTGATCCGGACGACGTCGCCGGCCACGTTCGTCAGCGCCGCCACGTAGCCGGTGTCTACCAGCCCGCGGACGGCGGCGACCACCTGCGGCCGGGGCAGGCCGCTGGCCGGGACGACCTGGCCGAGGTAGGGCGCTCCACCGTGCGCAGGGCTGTCCACGAGCCGGGCGACGGCACGCAGGACGGGCAGATCACGGGTGAACCAGGAGTCGGGCAGCAAGTCGGGCACCGGACCACGTTACGGGGTCCTGCTGTGCAACCCGGACCGTGAGCACCGGTCATGACCACGGCGAAGAAAGTCACCTGCTGTTCATGGACCCGGACACAGCGCGCTGACAGGATCGGCACATCCCCCGCTCGGCAACCGCCGCCCCCGTGCGGCCGCGAGGAGAACCGTGACCACGAGCAGAACGGCGCCGGTCCTCGGCGCCGCCGTGTGTGCCCTGGTGGTCGGTGGGCTGGCCACGGCCGCCCCGGCCGCCGCCGCGCCCACCGACGCCCGCATCACCGAGATCCACTACGACAACGCCGGTGACGACGTCGGGGAGGCCGTCGAGATCACCGCACCGGCCGCCGCCGACCTGACCGGCCTGTCGGTGGTCCTCTACAACGGCGGCTCCATCTCCGCCCAGGCGGCCGCCGCGGTCACCTACGGGTCCCCCGCCGCCGTCCCCGCGTCGTCCTCGGGCGTCGCGGTGGTCAGCTACCCCGCCAACGGGCTGCAGAACGGCTCCCCGGACGGCATCGCCCTCCTAGCCGCCGACGGCACCGTCCTCCAGTTCCTGTCCTACGAGGGCGTGCTGACCGCATCGAACGGCCCGGCCGCCGGTCTCACCAGCACCGACATCGGCGTCGCCGAGCCGTCGAGCACCCCGATCGGCCAGTCGCTCCAGCTCGTCGGGGGGACCTGGACCGGTCCGTCGACGTCCACCTTCGGCGGCGGCACCACCCCCGACCCCGAGCCCGAGCCGGAGGCGCCGGCCTGCGAGGCGACCGCGGTCCCCGTCGGCAGCGTGCAGGGCAACAGCGCCACCAGCCCGGTGGCCGGCAGCCCGGTCACCGTGCGCGGCACCGTCGTCGCCGACCTGCAGGACGGCGGGTTCCAGGGCTTCCACGTGCAGGACGCCGGGGACGGCGACCCCGCCACCTCCGACGCCGTCTTCGTCTACGCCCCCGGCGGCGATCCGGTCTCCCTCGGCGACGTCGTGACCGTCACCGGCACGGCGACCGAGTTCCCCGCCGCCGACCCGCTCTCGGTCACCCAGCTCGCCGACGCGGCCTACGCCGTCTGCGGCACCGCGGAGCTGCCCGCCCCGGCCACCCTGCCTATGCCCAGCACCGACGCCGAGCGCGAGGCCCTCGAGGGCATGCTCGTCGCCCCCGCCGACGACCTGACCGTCTCCGAGCTGTTCGACCTCACCAGCTTCGGCGAGGTGCTGCTGTCCTCGGGCGGCCGGCTGCTGTCCCCCACCCAGGCCGCCGAGCCCGGTGCCGCGGCCGCAGCGGTCGCCGCGGAGAACACCACCCGGTCGATCACCCTGGACGACGGGTCCTCCGCCCGCCTCGCCCAGGGCACCGTGCCGCCCTACCTCGCCCCCGGTGACCCGGTGCGGATCGGCGACACCGCCCAGCTCGGCCCGGTCGTGCTCGGCGCCGGGTTCGGCAGCTGGCGGCTGCAGCCGGCCGCCGGGGCGCCGGACACCACGTTCGCCCCGACCAACCCGCGCACCCCGGCGCCGGCCCCGGTCGGCGGCGACCTGCGGGTGGCCGACTACAACGTCCTGAACTACTTCGTCACCTTCGGCGGGGAGTCCCGCGGGGCCACCAGCCCGGCCGAGCTCGCCCAGCAGCAGGCCAAGATCGTCGCCGGCCTGCAGGCGTTGGACGCCGACGTGATCACCCTCCACGAGATCGAGAACTCGGCGGTCACCACGCCGGCGACGCCGTACGCGGCGGTGGAGACGCTGATCGCCGCCCTGGAGGCCGTGGACGGGCGCGACTGGGACTACGCCCGGGCGCACGAGGACGGCGACGTCATCACCAACGCGGTCATCCACCGCACCGACGTCGTCACCCCGGTCGGCGACCCGGTGGCCTACACCAGCCCGACCTTCGACAACGCCCGCAGCCCGATCGCGCAGACCTTCGCGACGGTCGAGGGCGGCGAGGTGTTCACGGTGGTGGCCAACCACCTGAAGTCCAAGGGCAGCGCCTGCGCGACCGGCAACGACACCTCGGTGGGCGGTCCGGGCAACTGCAACGCCGACCGGACGGCGCAGGCCACCGAGCTGGTCGCCTTCGCCCAGCAACTGGCTGCCAGCACCGGTGACCCGGACGTCCTGCTGACCGGGGACTTCAACTCCTACCGGTACGAGGACCCGCTGGACGTCGTCCGCGACGCCGGCTACACCGAGCTGGGCGAGAGCTTCGCCCCCGACGAGTACAGCTACGTCTTCGACGGCGGCTCGGGGTCCCTGGACCACGTCTTCGCCACCGCCTCGCTGGCCTCGCAGGTGACCGGGCTGACCGTGTGGGAGACCAACGCGGTCGAGTCCTTCGCCTACGAGTACGACTCCGGCGTCGACCCGCTGTACGCCGCGGACCCCTACCGGGCCAGCGACCACAACCCGACGGTCATCGGGCTGTCGCTGGACACCCCGGCCACCGCGGCGGTGTCGGAGCCTCGACCGTTCCGCGGTGACCGGGTGACCGTCAGCGGCACCGGGTTCGCCCCCGGCGAGCGGGTCTCGGTGACAATCGGCGGCCGGCAGGTCGGCACCGCCACCGCCGACGACACCGGCGCGGTCAGCCTCCGCCCGCGGGTGCCGGTGCTGCTCGGCGCCGGCGACCAGGCCGTCGTCCTGACCGGGACGTCCGGGGACACCGCCACGACGTCCATCACCCTGCGCACCCTCTGGCAGGAGCTGCTGGACCGCCTCCGGCAGCTGATCGGCTGACTCACCGACCGGGCCGGTCGTACCGTGGGGAGCATGACCCAGCACGTGGACAAGCAGCCCGCCGTCGTCAAGACCGACGAGGAATGGCGCGCCCAGCTCACCCCCGAGGAGTACGCGGTGCTCCGCCAGGCCGGCACCGAGCGGCCCTGGATCGGTGAGTACACCGACACCAAGACCGTCGGGGTCTACCACTGCCGGGCCTGCGGCGCGGAGCTCTTCCGCTCGGAGACCAAGTTCGACTCGCACTGCGGCTGGCCCTCGTTCTACGAGCCGACCAGCGCCGACAACGTGGTGCTGAAGACCGACCGGTCGCTGGGCATGTCCCGCACCGAGGTGCTGTGCGGCACCTGTCACAGCCACCTCGGCCACGTCTTCGAGGACGCGCCGCAGACCCCCACCGGCGACCGGTACTGCATCAACAGCGTCTCCATCAGCCTGGCCCCCGCCGAGGGCTGAGCACGACCTGAGCAGTTCTGCTCAGGTGCTGGACCGGGCGGTGCGCCAGGGTGACGGCCATGGGTCGCCTGCGCACCGCCGTCCTGCTCGCGCTGGTCGCCGCCGGGGTGGTCGGGTGCAGCACCCCCCGCTCGGAGGTCGACGCCGCGCAGCGGCAGTGGGACTCGATCCCCGACGAGGTCCGGGCCGCCCTCGGGCTCGGTGAGCCCGAGGGGTCGGCCTGGGGCAGCGTCGGCGAGCACTGGAAGATCGAGGCGCCGCTGGGCATCGCCGCGACCGGTGACCCGGCGGTGCTCGGCAGCGGCATCACCTCCGCCTGCCACGCCGTCGTCGACGCCCTCGCCGGCACCGATGTCCAGGCGTTCGGCGTCCTGCCCCTGGTGGACGGGGTGGTGCGCGCGACGCACGAGAGCTGCGACCGCGGGCTCGCGCTGGGCAGCTGGTCGACCGAGCTGGGCTCGGCGGACTCCCCCGGCCGGTGGACCGAGCTGGGCGACCTCGTGCTCGGCCGGGAGCGCGACGGCCGGGCCGAGATGCTCGGCCCGCGCCTGCAGCTGGCCGCGGGCATCGTGTCCACCAGCAGCACCACACCGCCGTGGACGTCGACGGTCATCCCGTTCGACCCCGCCGACTGGGACGACGCCCTGGCCGCGGCCAGCACCCCGCTGCCGCTGGTGGCCCCGGGCGAGGGCCAGGTCGTGCTCATCACCCCCGCCGGCACCGCCGTCACCGGCACCGCCGAGTGCGCCACCGGCGAGCGGGACACCGAGGTCACCGTCGCCTCACCCGTCTTCGTCGACGCGACGATCTCCTCGATCACGGTCAACGCGGTGCCCGACGGCGAGCCGGTGCCCGGCCGGGTCGGCTGCGGCCGGGGTCCGGCGGGCGCACCGATCCTGCCCACGCTGAGCTACACCACCGCCGCCGGCGAGGCCATCGACGTCGCGGTGGTCGCGATCGGCCGCCCGACCGTGTGGGGCTCCCGGCTCACCGCCTCGATCACCGCCGGCTGAGCCGCGGTACCGGGTGCAGCTGAGCAGTCCTGCTCAGGTGCACCCGGCCGGGACCGGGCACCGTCGTCGGCATGGACACCGCACCCCACCGCTCCGGTCCCGCCCTCGCGCTGGGGGTGGTCGCCGCCGCGCTGACCGCCCTGCCCGCCCTGGCGCTCGCGCCGTGGATGCTCGTCGGCATCTCGGCAGGGCTCGACGGCGGCGACCTGTCCTCGGGCGCGCCGGGACCCACCGACTGGGCGACGGTGGCCACGTGCTCGGTCGTCCTGCTCCTGTGCGTCGCCGTCCCGCTGCTCGTCGGGCGGGTCGTCGGCGGAGTGACCGACGCCGCGCTGCGCCGGTACCGCCGGTCCGCGCAGCGCCGGGTCCCCGGGTCGGCCTGACCGGCCTCAGGCCAGGCCGGCCACCAGCTCGGCCGCCGAGCGCCGGGCGCCGGTGTAGAACGGGATCTCCTCGCGGACGTGCCGGCGGGCGCGGGAGGCCCGCAGGTCGCGCATGAGGTCCACGATCCGGTGCAGCTCGTCGGCCTCGAAGGCCAGCATCCACTCGTAGTCGCCCAGCCCGAACGAGGCGACGGTGTTCGCCCGGACGTCGGGGTAGGGCCGGGCCTGCATGCCGTGCTCCTTGAGCATGTCGCGGCGCTCCTCGTCGGGCAGCAGGTACCACTCGTAGGACCGCACGAACGGGTAGACGCAGACCCAGGCCCGCGGCTCCTCGTCGGCCAGGAACGCCGGGATGTGCGACCGGTTGAACTCCGCCGGGCGGTGCAGCGCCATCTGCGACCAGACCGGCTCCAGCCGCTGGCCCAGCGCCGTGCGGCGCAACCGGGTGTAGGCCTCCTGCAGCGCCTCCGCGGTCTCCGCGTGCCACCAGACCATCAGGTCGGCGTCGGCCCGCAGACCCGCGACGTCGTACAGCCCGCGGACGACGACGTCCTTCCCGGCCAGCTCGTCGACCAGCGAGCCGAGCTCGTCGGCCGCCGCCTGGCGGGGGTCGTCGGCGAACGGGCGGGCCAGCCGGAACACCGACCACATCGTGTAGCGGATGGTGGCGTTGAGCTCGTTGGCCCGCTTGCCGATGCTCTTCTGCTCCGGTGCGGTCTCCGTGGGGCCCGTGGTCGCTGCAGGCGTCGCGTCGGTCATGCCCCCATTGTGGCGCGGCCGCAGCGGCCACCCGCGGGCCCGGTCGTGTGAGACCGGTCCCCCGGCCGTGGGTCAGCCCAGCCGGGCGACGGCGGTGCGGGCGCTGCGGATGCAGGCGGGGACGCCGACCCCGTCGTAGGCGGCCCCGGCGACGGCCAGCCCGGGCACCGCGGCCACGGCCTCCCGGACCTGCGCCACCCGGTCGACGTGGCCGACCAGGTACTGCGGCAGGCCCCCGCCCCAGCGCACCAGGTGGGTCTCCACCGGCTCGGGCCGGTCCAGGTCCAGCAGCTCGGCGACCTCGGCGACGACCGCGGCGGTCAGGTCCTCGTCGGAGCGCTGCAGCTGCTCCTCCTCCAGGTACCGGCCCACCGAGGACCGGACCCGCAGCAGACCGTCGGCGTCCAGGTGCGGCCACTTCTGCGAGGAGATCGTGACGCCCTTGACCAGCCGGCCGGTCACCGGCGGCACCAGCAGGCCCGAGCCGTTGGCCAGGTCCTGCCCGGGGAAGGCCATCGCCACCACGGCCATCGAGGCGTACGGGATGCCCTCGAGCGGCTCGACGGCGTCCGGCGCGACCTCGGCCAGCAGCCGGGCCGCCTTGCCCGCCGGCACGGCCAGCACCACGACGTCGGCGGTGAGCACCTCGCGGTCGGCGCCGACGCTCAGCTCGAACCCGGCCGCAGACCGGCGGAGGGTGTGCGCGGGTGTGCGCAGCCGCACCGTCCCGGCCGGCAGGGCGTCCACGAGCGCCTGCGGCAGCGAACCGACGCCCTCGGGGAGGGTGGCGAACACCGGGCCGTCGGACGTACCCGCGGCGGCCTCCCGGCTGCGCGCCCCGGCGTCCCGGGCCGCGGCCGCGGCGGCGAGCACCGAGTCGTGCCGCGGTAGCGAGGCGGCCAGGGCGGGCATGGTCGCGGCCACCGACAACCGGTCGGCCTGACCGGCGTACACGCCGCCGAGCAGCGGTTCCACCAGCCGGTCCACCACCTCGTCACCCAGCCGCTCGCGCAGCAGACCGCCCACGGTGCGGTCGGCGTCGAAGTGCAGTGGCTGCAACGAGCTCTCCGCCCGCACCCGGGCGACCCCCTCGGCCGACAGCAGCCCGTCCAGGCCCTCGGCCGAGGTCGGCACGCCCAGCAGGGTGCCGGCCGGCAGCCGGTGGCGGCCCGAAGGCAGCACCACCGAGGCCGACGTCGTCCGCGGGGCCAGCGTCTGCAGGCCGAGCTCGGCCATCAGGCCCACCGCGTCGGGCACCCGGGCCAGCACCGCCTCGGCGCCGGTGTCGTACCAGGCGCCGGCCAGCCGGACCCGGCCCAGCTTGCCGCCGACCCGGTCACCGGCCTCGAGCACCACGACCTCGTCCTCGGGGTGCCGGCGGTGCCGGTCGTACGCCGCCGTCAGCCCGGCGATCCCGGCCCCGACCACGACGCACCGGCTCATGCCTGCTGCGCTCCGAACTCCTCGGCTCCCGCCTCGGCGCTCAGCTGGTGAACCAGCTCCACCGCGTGGGTGATCGCGCCCGGGTCGGTGTCGGGCAGCACGCCGTGGCCCAGGTTGAAGATGTGCCCGCGGGCAGCCCGGCCCTGCCGCCACACCCGGCGCACCTCGGCCTCCAGCGTCGCCCGGTCGGCGAGCAGGACGGCGGGGTCCAGGTTGCCCTGCAGGGAGTAGCCCGGGCCGACCCGGCGGGCCGCCTCGTCCAGCGGCACCCGCCAGTCGACGCCGACCACGTCCGCGCCGGCGTCCCCGATCAGCGGCAGCAGCTCGCCGGTGCCGACCCCGAAGTGGATCCGGGGCACGTCGCGCTCGCCGGCGGACCGGTTGCCCAGGCCGTCGAAGACCGCGCGGGAGTGCGGGAGCACCCGGGTCGCGTAGTCCGTGGCCGACAGCACGCCCGCCCAGGAGTCGAACAGCTGGACGGCGGACACCCCGGCGTCGACCTGGGCGCGCAGGTAGACCGCCGCGGACAGCGACAGCTTGGCCAGCAGGCGCTGCCAGGCCTCCGGCTCGGCGTACATGAAGGCCTTGGTGCGGGCGTGCTCCTTGGAGGGCCCGCCCTCGATCAGGTAGGTGGCCAGGGTGAAGGGGGCGCCGGCGAACCCGATCAGCGGCGTCGCGCCCAGCTCGGCCACCAGCCGGCTGACCGAGGTGGTGAGGAAGTCCAGCTGGCCCGGGTCCAGGTCGGGCAGGGCGTCGACGTCGGCGACGCTGCGCACCGGCTCGGCGACGACCGGCCCCACGCCGGGCTTGATCTCGATGTCGACGCCGGCCACCACCAGGGGCAGCACGATGTCGGAGAAGAGGATCGCCGCGTCCACCCCGTGCCGGCGGACCGGCTGCAGGGTGATCTCGGTGACCAGGTCGGGATCCTGGCAGGCCTGCAGCATCGCGGTGCCGGCCCGCAGCTCGCGGTACTCCGGCAGCGACCGGCCGGCCTGGCGCATGAACCACACCGGGGTGCGCCCCACGGGCCCGCCCAGCGCGGCCCGGACGAGGTCCGAGTCGGCCGGCGAGGTGCTGCTGACGGTGTCCGCTCCTGCTGCTGTGCCCACGACCAGCCATCCTCCCAGACCCCCGCCACACCGTCCGGTGGGCACCGCGACGGCGTCCTGGAGGCACGCCGAGCTGGACACGCCGACCGCGCTCACTCTCCGTACATGATCGGTTGGCGCGTCGGAGGGGCGGGGTGTCGGTACAGCGACCTACCCTTCGGTCGTGGATCCCCAGCGCAGGCCAGGTCGCGGCCCGGGCGCAGACGGCGAACGCCCGCCTCCCCCGGCCGAGTTCCAGGCCGCCCTCGACGCCTTGGCCACCGTCCGGGCGCGCAGCGAGATCGTCCTCGAGCACATCCCCGCCCCGCAACGGCTCGCGCCCTGGTCGCACGCCATCGGCGCGCGGGTGGCCGAGCCGGGCGAGCTGGCCGGCGAGGACGACGTCGAGATCGCCAGCGGCCGGTTCATCGTGCTGCACGACCCGGCCGGCCACGAGGCCTGGGACGGCACCACCCGGTGCGTCGGCTACGTCTCCGCGATGACCGACGAGTCGATGGTCGACGACACCATGTTCTCCGACGTCGCCTGGAGCTGGCTGGTCGAGGCGCTGGCCGAGCACGGCGCGGCGCACCACTCGCTGGGCGGCACCGTCACCCGCACCGCCTCCACCCGCTTCGGCGACATCGCCGGCCCCGAGCACTCGGTCGACGTGGAGATCCGGGCCTCCTGGACCACGGCCGACACCGACCTCGACCGGCACCTCACCGCCTGGCTCGAGGTGCTGGGCAACGCCGCCGGTCTCCCCCCGCCGGGTGTGCACCTGCTGGGCTCGGTCGGCGGCATCCGGGCGACGGGCACCAGCACCTCCTAGAGTGAGCCGGTTGCTCCATCCGGAGCAGCGATGGAGGGGCCGACTGCGCAGACACGCCGTCGGCCGGAGCGCTGGAGCTGCCACCCCGTGACCCTGGGCCACCCGCGTGCCGACGGCGCGCTGCTGCCCCCGGACGCCACCGCCCTCGTCGTGGACCCGGCCCCGCTGGTCCGCGAGGCGCTGGCGGCCCGGCTGCGGGCACTGGGCGCCCGGGACGTCGAGGAGGCCGCGGGGCTCGAGGAGGCCCGGGTCCGCGCGCACGTCTCAGGTCCGCGGGCGCTGTGCGTGCTGGACGTCGACCTCCCCGACGGCGCCCCCGGCACCGACGGGTGCGGCCTGGACCTGCTGCCCGAGCTGCAGGCCGACGGCTGGCCCGTGGTGGTCGTGCTGACCGACGTCACCGCACCCGCCGTCGTCCGGTCGGCCTTCCTCGCCGGGGTGCAGGGCTACCTGCTCAAGTCCTCCCCGCTGGCCGTGCTGACCGAGGGGTTGCAGGTGGCCCTCGGCGGGGAGGTCTACGCCGACCCCGGCATCGCCAGCAGCCTGGCGCTCGGGCTCACCCGCGGCGCGTCCGACGACGGCCCCTCGCACCTGTCGGCCCGCGAGGTCGACATCCTCCGGCTCGTCGCCGAGGGACACACGAACAAGGAGATCGGTGACTTGGTGGATCTGTCCGCCCTCACGGTGAAGAGCCACCTGGCCCGCATCGCGCGCAAGCTGGGTACCGGCGACCGGGCGCACATGGTCGCCCTCGCGCTGCGCTCCGGGGTGATCTCGTGACCACGCCGGACACCACACCGGGCACCACGCCGGGCACGACGCCGGAGCCGGAGGCCCCGGTCGAGAGCACCGCGGTCCCCCTGCTGGCCCCGCGCGACGGCCTGCCGCCGGTCATCGAGACCTCGACCGCGCTGGTCGAGTACGCGCAGGCGCTGGCCGGGGGCACCGGACCGGTGGCCGTCGACGCCGAGCGCGCCTCGGGCTACCGGTACGGGCAGAAGGCCTACCTGGTGCAGCTGCGCCGGGCCGGCAGCGGCACCGGGCTGGTCGACCCCGTCCCGCTGCCGGACATGGGTCCGGTGCAGGCGGCGATCGGGGACGCCGAGTGGGTGCTGCACGCGGCCAACCAGGACCTGCCGTGCCTGGCCGAGATCGGCCTGGTCCCGACCCGGCTGTTCGACACCGAGCTCGCCGCCCGGCTGGCCGGCCTGCCGCGGGTCGGGCTGGGGGCGGTCGTGGAGTCCCTGCTGGGCTACAGCCTGCAGAAGGGCCACTCGGCCGCGGACTGGTCCACCCGCCCGCTGCCCACCGACTGGCTGGTCTACGCCGCGTTGGACGTCGAGGTGCTCGTCGAGCTGCGCGACGCCCTCGCCGGCATCCTCGAGGAGCAGGGCAAGACCGGGTGGGCCCAGCAGGAGTTCGCCGCGATCCTGGCCGCCGGACCGCCCGCACCGCGGGTCGACCCCTGGCGCCGGACGTCGGGCATGCACGGCCTGCGCAGCCGGCGGCAGCTCGCCGTCCTCCGGGCGCTGTGGGAGGCGCGCGACCTCCTCGCCCGGCGCCGGGACGTCGCCCCCGGCCGGGTGCTGCCCGACTCGGCCATGGTGGCCGCCGTGGCGGCGGACCCCGCGACCGCGGAGGCGCTGGCCGACCTGCCGGTCTTCCGCGGCCGGGCCAACCGCAAGATCGTCAGCACCTGGTTCGCCGCGCTGCAGAAGGGCCGCGCCGTGCCCGAGGGCCAGCTGCCCGCGCACAGCCTGCCCGGCGACGGCCCGCCGCCGGTCAACCGCTGGGCCGACCGCGACCCGGCGGCCGCCAAGCGCCTGCAGGTGGCCCGGGCCGGGCTGGCCGCCCTGGGCGAGCAGTGGTCGGTGCCGGTGGAGAACCTGCTGTCCCCCGACCTGGTCCGCCGGCTCATGTGGTCCCCGCCGGCCGAGGTCACCCCGGAGGCCGTCGCCGCGTTCCTGCGCGACGGCGGCGCCCGCCCGTGGCAGGTCGACCTGACCACCGACCTCCTCACCGCCGCCGCCGCCGCCGCCGGCGCCTGACCCACCTCCCCCGCTCCCGCTCACGCCGAGGCAAGGGATCCCTTCCGCAACGGTCCCGGCCACCGCGTTCGGCAAGGGCTCCCTTGCCTCGGCGGGGCCGGGCGCAGCAGGCGGCAGCGGCCAGGGCGGGGCAGGGCGCCGGGGTGAGGGTGGCTCGCGGGGTGTGGTTACCGGCGGGTAACTTGTTCGGCGACGCGGTCCGACGTCCGGCCGCGCCCCGTCCCTGCGGAGGTCCCGTTGTCCCGTTCCCTGCGCGAGGTCGTCTTCGTCGACGGCGTGCGCACCCCGTTCGGCAAGGCCGGCCCGAAGGGCATGTACGCCCAGACCCGCGCCGACGACCTGGTGGTGCGCTGCATCCGCGAGCTCATGCGCCGCAACCCCGGGCTGCCGCCCGAGCGCGTGGACGAGGTCGCGATCGCGGCGACCACCCAGATCGGCGACCAGGGCCTGACCATCGGCCGCACCGCGGCGCTGCTGGCCGGGCTGCCGACCTCGGTGCCCGGCTTCGCGATCGACCGCATGTGCGCCGGGGCGATGACCGCGGTGACCACGACCGCCTCGGGCATCGCGTTCGGCGCCTACGACGTCGCCATCGCCGGCGGCGTCGAGCACATGGGCCACCACCCGATGGGCGAGGGCGTGGACCCCAACCCGCGGTTCGTCAGCGAGAAGATCGTCGACTCCTCCGCGCTGGTCATGGGCTCCACCGCGGAGAACCTGCACGACCGCTTCCCGCACCTGACCAAGGAGCGCGCCGACGCCTTCGCCGTCGGCAGCCAGGACCGGTACGCCGCCGCGCTCGCCGCCGGCAAGATCGGCCCGGAGCTGGTGCCGGTGGCCGTCCGGTCGGCCGAGCAGGGCTGGGGCCTGGCCACCGAGGACGAGCCCCCGCGCCCCGGCACCACCGTCGAGGGCCTGGCCGGGCTGAAGACCCCGTTCCGCCCGCACGGCCACGTCACCGCCGGCAACGCCGCCGGGCTGAACGACGGCGCCACCGGTTGCCTGCTGGCCGCCGAGGACGTCGCCACCGAGCTCGGCCTGCAGATCGGCATGCGGCTGGTCGGCTTCGGCTTCGCCGGCGTCGAGCCCGAGGTCATGGGCGTCGGCCCGGTGCCCTCCACCCTCAAGGCCCTGGCGTCGACCGGGCTGACCATCGACGACATCGGGCTGTTCGAGCTCAACGAGGCCTTCGCCGTCCAGGTGCTGGCCTTCCTGGACCACTTCGGCATCGCCGACGACGACCCACGGGTCAACATGTGGGGCGGCGCCATCGCGGTGGGCCACCCGCTGGCGTCCTCCGGCGTCCGGCTGATGACCCAGCTGTCGCGGCAGTTCGCCGAGCGCCCCGACGTCCGGTACGGCCTCACCGCGATGTGCGTGGGGATCGGCATGGGCGGGACCGTCATCTGGGAGAACCCGGCCTGGGAGGGCGAGAAGTGAGCGAGCAGTTCCCCGACGAGGTCGTCACGCAGGCGCTGACCCGGCTGGTCACGCTGCCCGGGGTCGACAAGCCCTTGGCGCTGATCACCCTGGACAACGGGCACGACCACACCCGGCCCTCCACCTTCGGCCCGGGCGGGCTGGCGTCCCTCGAGGCAGCCCTCGACCAGGCGCTGGCCGCCGATGTCGCGGGCATCGCGGTGACCGGCAAGCCGTTCGTGTTCGCGGTGGGCGCGGATCTGTCCGGCGTGCCGCGGATCTCCTCCCGCGACGACGCGCTGGAGATCGCCCGGCAGGGCCACCGGGTGTTCGCCCGGCTGCGCGACGTCGCCGTCCCGACGTTCGCCTTCGTCAACGGCGCGGCGCTGGGCGGCGGCCTGGAGCTGGCGCTGCACGCGCAGCACCGGACCATCTCCGGCGGGGCGTTCGTCGCCTTCCCCGAGGTCTTCCTCGGCCTGGTGCCCGGCTGGGGCGGCACCCAACTGCTGCCCAACCTCATCGGCATCGACGCCGCGGTCTCGGTGATCGTGGAGAACGCGCTGTCCCAGAACCGGATGACCTCGGGCCCGCGGGCGGCGAAGCTCGGCATCGCCGACGCCGTGTTCGAGCCCGCGGACTTCCTGGAGCGCTCGCTGGAGTGGGCGGCCGGCGTCCTGACCGGCGCTGTCGCCGTCGACCGCCCGCCGGTCGACCGCAGCGCGTGGGACGACGCGATCGCCCGTGCCCGGCAGGTCGTGGCCGCCCGCACCCGCAACGCCTCGCCGGCCGCTGTCCGGGCGGTCGACCTGCTCGAGCTGGCCCGCGACGCGTCCTTCGCCGACGGGACGGCGGCCGAGGACGACGCACTCGCCGACCTGATCATGACCCCGGAGCTGCGGGCCTCGCTCTACGCCTTCGACCTGACCCAGAAGCGGGCCAAGCGGCCGGCCGGGGCGCCGGACAAGGCGCTGGCCCGCCCGGTGACCAAGGTGGGCGTGGTCGGCGCCGGGCTGATGGCCTCCCAGCTGGCACTGCTCCTCCTGCGCAAGCTGCAGGTGCCCGTGGTGCTCACCGACGTCGACCAGGCCCGGGTGGACAGGGGCGTGGGCTGGGTGCACGGCGAGCTGGACAAGCTGGCCGGCAAGGGCCGGCTGTCCCCCGACGCGCTCAACCGGCTGAAGGGCCTGGTCAGCGGGTCGCTGGAGAAGTCCGCGTTCGCCGACGCCGACCTGGTGATCGAGGCGGTGTTCGAGGAGCTCTCGGTGAAGAAGCAGGTCTTCGCCGAGGTCGAGGCGGTGGTGTCGGCGCAGTGCGTGCTGGCCACCAACACGTCCGCGCTGTCGATCACCGAGATGGCCGCCGACCTGCAGCACCCCGAGCGGGTCGTCGGCATGCACTTCTTCAACCCGGTCGCCGTGCTGCCGCTGTTGGAGGTGGTGCGCGCCGGGTCCACCGACGACGCCACCCTGGCCACCGCGTTCGCGGTGGGCAAGCAGCTCGGCAAGTCCTGCGTGCTGGTCGCGGATGCCCCGGCCTTCGTGGTCAACCGGCTGCTGACCCGGTTCCTCGGCGAGGTCACCGCCGCCGTCGACGCCGGCACCCCGGTCGACGTCGCCGAGCGGGCGCTGGACCCGCTGGGCCTGCCGATGACGCCGTTCGAGCTGCTGTCGCTGGTCGGCCCGGCCGTGGCGCTGCACGTCGCCGAGCGCATGCACGAGGCGTTCCCCGACCGGTTCGGCGTCGGCACCGGGCTGCGCCGGATGGTGGAGCTGGGCAAGACCACCGTGTTCAGCGAGCCCGGGGTCGTCGACCCCGAGCTGGCCGACGCGTTCACCTCCACCGGCACCGGGCCCACCGCCGAGGAGCTGCGGGCCAGCGCGGAGCGGGCGATGGCCGAGGAGATCAGCCTCATGCTCGACGAGGGCGTCGTGCAGGCGGTCGAGGACGTCGACCTGGCCATGCTGCTCGGCGCCGGCTGGCCGTTCTGGCTGGGCGGCATCAGCCCGTCCCTGCGGCGCCCCGGCGCCCTGGCCTGAGCTCGGCGTGGTCCCTGCGCACTCCCCCCCCGGGGTGCGCGGGGACCACGCCATGCTGGGCGTGTGGACGTCGAGGTGAACGCGCTGGCCCTGAACGTGACCATCCCCGAGCAGCTGCGGTGGACCGACGTCCGGCGGGACCAGGAGTTCACCCTGCAGACCCTCACCGTCCGGCTGCTGCCCGACGGCACGACGGCGGCCAAGGCCTACGGCCGGCCCACCGCCGGCGGTCGGGGCGCGTACGTGTCGTTCCCGGTGCCCGACCGCCCCGAGCTGGTGGAGCTGGTGGCCGCCGCGACGGCGCGGGCCGCGCAGCTGTGGGCGGCGAGCCGGACCTAGCGGAACTTGCCGGTCAGGCTGTCCATCGTGCGGTCGACCTCGGCGATCTTCACGTGGCTGATGCCGGCCGTGGCACCGGCGGCCAGCATGGCCTCGTGCGCGGCGCGCAGGGTCGCCCAGACCTCGTCGGCCGAGCCCTCCAGCGTGGTGCCCAGCGCGCCGACCTCGTAGCGGAGGCCGGACGCCTGGATCACCGCGATCGCGGCCTCCACGTGGGCGTGCGGGTCCTCGGGCGTGCCCGGCGGGGACGGCGCGACCTGGATCTCAGCGATCAGCATGGTTCTCCTCGGCCTGGGCGGTGCGGTCGGCGATCCGGGCGGCCCACTCGACGATCCGGCGGGCGACGTCCTGCTCGGTCAGCCCGTGGTCGGCCAGCACCTCGGTGCGGGTGCCGTGCTCCAGGAAGACCTGCGGCAGCCCGATGCAGCGCACCGGGACGTCGAGCTCGGCCTCGCGCATCGCCGCGGCGAGGGTCTCCCCCACCCCGCCCGAGCGGCCGCCGTCCTCCAGCGTGACGACCAGCTTGTGACCGGCGCACATGTGCACCAGCTCCGGGGAGGCGGGCAGCACCCACCGCGGGTCGACGACGGTGACCTCGATGCCCTGCTGGGCGGCGCGCTCGGCGGCGGCCAGCCCGGCCGGGACCAGCGAGCCGCAGGCCACCAGCAGCACCTCCGGCGCCGCCCCCCGGCGCAGCACGTCGACCGGCCCGACCCGCTCGACCGCCGGCAGCGAGGCCAGCACGGAGCCCTTGGGGAAGCGCAGCACGGTGGGGCCGTCGGTGACCGCCACCGCCTCGCGCAGGGCCTCCTTGAGGGTCGCCTCGTCGCGCGGCATCGCCATCCGGAGCCCGGGGACGACGGCGCAGAGCGAGGTGTCCCACATGCCGTTGTGCGAGGCACCGTCGGAGCCGGTCACCCCGGCCCGGTCCAGGACGACGGTGACAGGCTGGCGGTGCAGCGCGACGTCCATCAGCAGCTGGTCGAAGGCCCGGTTGAGGAAGGTGGAGTAGATCGCGACGACCGGGTGCAGGCCGGCCATGGCCAGGCCCGCGGCCGAGGTGAGCGCGTGCTGCTCGGCGATGCCGACGTCGAAGGTGCGCTCGGGGAACCGCTCGGCGAACGGGGCCAGCCCGGTGGGGTGCAGCATCGCCGCGGTGATCGCCACGACGTCGGAGCGCTCGGCGCCGATCGCGACCAGCTCGTCGGAGAAGGCCGTCGTCCAGTCCCGGCCGGCGCTGGCCGGGCTGACCCCGGAGTCGGGGTCGAAGGCGCCGGTGGCGTGCCAGGCGTCGATCGTGTCGCTCTGCGCCGGGGCGTAGCCGAAGCCCTTGGTGGTGACGGCGTGCACGATCACCGGCCCGCCGAAGGCGCGGGCCCGGCGCAGGGCGGACTCCATGCCGGCGACGTCGTGCCCGTCGACCGGGCCGACGTACTTCATGCCGAGGTCCTCGAACATGCCCTGCGGGGACAGGACGTCCTTGAGGCCCTTCTTGATCGCGTGCAGCGCGTCGTAGAGCGCGGTGCCCACGACCGGGGCCCGGGTGACCGACTGCCGGACGGCGAGCAACGCCTGCTCGTAGCCCGGGCGCAGCCGGAGGGTGGCCAGCGCGTCGGCCACCCCGCCGATGGTCGGTGAGTAGGAGCGGCCGTTGTCGTTGACCACGATGACCACCGGCCGGTCCCCTGCTGCGGCGATGTTGTTCAGCGCCTCCCAGGCCATGCCGCCGGTGAGCGCGCCGTCGCCGATGACCGCCACCACCGGGCGGACGTCGCCGCGGACGGCGAAGGCCTTGGCCAGCCCGTCGGCGTAGGACAGCGAGGTCGAGGCGTGGCTGTTCTCGACCCAGTCGTGCTCGCTCTCGGTGCGCGAGGGGTAGCCGGAGAGGCCGCCGCGCTGGCGCAGGCCCGGGAAGCCCTCGAGCCGGCCGGTGAGCAGCTTGTGCACGTAGGACTGGTGGCCGGTGTCGAAGACGACCGGCTCGCGCGGGGAGTCGAAGACCCGGTGCACCGCGATGGTCAGCTCGACGGCGCCCAGGTTGGGCCCGAGGTGCCCACCGGTCTTGGCGACGCTGGTGACCAGCGCGTCCCGGATCTCCGCGGCCAGCACCGGGAGCTGCTCGGGCGCCAGCGCCCGCAGGTCGGCGGGCCCGGTGAGGGAGCGGAGCAGCGACACGGCGGGGCAGGGTCCTCTCGAGCTGAGGTGGGGACCCCGAGGGTAGTCGCGGCGGCCGACCCCGACCCGGTCGGAGCCCTCGGAGCAGCCGGGGTCACATCCGCGGCACCCAGCGCTCCCCCCGCAGCGCGCCGCCCACGAGCTCCACCGCGCGGGCTGCGGCGGCCAGCCGGGCGCCCTCCCGCTCGTAGGCGGCCATCGCGGCCTCCATGGCCTCCGGGGGCAGCTCGTCGGCCAGCTCGACCCGCACCGTCCGCCACCCGGCGCGGGCCGCCTCGAGCCCGGCGCTGACGTGGTCGGCGGCGAACCGGGCCAGCAGCACCGGGTAGCGCCGCAGCACCTCGTGCGACCGGTACTCCGGGGGCACCAGGTCGTACAGCCAGCCGACGGCGGTGCGCTCCCAGTCCGGCGCGCCGGGGGGCCGGACCTCCTCGGGCCACCCGGGGGGCAGCACCCCGTCCCGACCGGACGCGGACGGCGGGACGGCGGGCACGTCAGCCAGTCTGCCCCGCGGGTCCGACACCCGACGGGTGCAGCAGCGCCTCGTGCAGGGCCACCCCGATCTGCGCGGCGGCGGCCCCGCTCGGGTGGACGCCGTCCAGCGTGGCGCCGTCGCGGTAGTCACCGTCCTCGTCGCGCACCTCGGTCATCGGGTCCACGTACTGCCAGCCCTCCCGCGCGGCCAGCTCGGCCAGGTCGGCGTCCATCGCCAGGGTCTCGGGCCCCAGCCCGTCCTCGGGCGCGACGGCGGACAGCACCACCCGCGGCACCGCCGCGGCGGCGGCGATCTGCACCAGGCGGTCCAGCACGTCCTCGGTGGGCAGGGCCAGGTCGAGGTCGTTGTTGCCGGCCATCAGCACCAGGGCGTCGGCGTCCATCGGCCCGTCGGCGGCGACGCCGTCCAGCATGTCCTCGGTCGTGGCGCCCGAGTGCGCCCAGCCGCCGGTCACGTCCACCCCCCGGCCGGTGGCCCACCACGCCCACGACCCCTGGCCGAGGACGCCGGCGTCGAAGTCGGGGCAGTCCATCTCGGTGATGGAGTCCCCGACGACCACCACGCGCAGCGGGGCAGCGGACGCGGTGCCGGGTGCGGGCGCCGCCTGCGCGGGTGGGCCGGCGCACCCGGCCAGGACCACCACCGCACCCAGC
>NZ_UEXK01000004.1:3962547-4031468 GCF_900491935.1 Klenkia terrae | reverse complement strand
GCGACGCGACCGCTGATCGACGCGGCTTGTTGTTTCAACTACTGCGGGCCCCCGGAGGCCTACCCACGGCGTACCGCCGGCCCGTTCGGATGTGAAAAAGAGACGGCCTCCCCGGGGCCCCGACCCGACCAGCTCCGCCGGCGGCGCGGCCGGGGCCGGCGCCGGACGGCGGGGCCGACGACCGGCGACCACCGCCCGGCCCAGCCGGACCGCCTGCACGACCGACAGGTGCGGCAGGTAGGCCCGGGAGACCGCCCGGGCGATCCGCGGCAGGTCGGCGGTGTCCAGGTGCACCAGCCACAGCGGCCGGTGCTGCGGCTGGAACTTCGCCTTGAACGACAGCAGCGAGCGGAACCCGTACACCGGCTCCATCAACCGGCCGGTGGCCTCCAGCAGCCGCGCCAGGGCGTCGTCCTCGGCGCTGCCGCCGGGGAAGGCCAGCGGGGCGCCGGACAGGCTGACGAACTCCGCCCCCTCCTCCTGGAAGGTCAGCGCCGCGGTGCCCACCAGGAACTCCATCGTGCCGGGCGGGCAGCCGGGGCTGCGGCGCATGAGGTCCAGCGTCCAGCCCACCCGGACGCCGTCCCGGTTGGCCGGCAGCCAGCTGGTGACGCCGTGCACCCGGCCGTCGGCGCCGACCGCCAGCAGGCACCGGACGGCGGGGTCGGCCGCCTCGTCGAGGCCGCCCAGGGTGAAGCCCATCTCGGGCAGCCCCTTGCCGGCCAGCCACTCCTCCGAGGACCGGGCCACCTGCTCGCGCAGCGCCAGCGGCGCCTCCGACCAGCGCACCCAGACCGCCTGCACGCCGTCCCGCGCGGCCCGGTTGACCGCCGTCCGGACGTCCTGCCACTTCTTGCCGGTGAAGGCCAGCCCGCCCAGCGGCAGCCAGGTCTCGCTGGCCACCTGCACCCGGCGGGCGCCGGGCAGCGCCTGGACGACCCCGTCGGTGACGGAGTACCAGCACGGCGTCCAGCCCCGGCCCAGGCACCAGGCGGTGAACTCCGGCACCGCCCGCGCCCGGGCGTCCGGCGGGCCCACCGGGTCGCCGGTCGTGAGCGCGACCCCGCCGACCACCCGGAAGGCGACCACGGCCTGCCCGTCCTCGCTGAACCACCAGCGGTTGCCCACCCAGGTGGTCATGAACGACAGCGCGCCGTCGCCGTGCCGGTCGACCAGGGCGCGGGCCCGGGCGGCGTCCCCGCTGGGCACGGCCGGCCGGACGACGACCCACGCCGACCCCACCAGGACCGCCCAGCAAGCCACCCCGGTCCAGTTCGCCAGCACCCGGGCCGCGCCGCGGAGCGGGGCCAGGCTGGGCAGCACCTCGCCCAGCCACCCCGGCGGGAGCATCCGGGCCGGCAGGTCCAGCAGCAGCCGGCCCACGGTCGGCGGCGTCGCCCACTCCCCGCGCAGCAGCACCCCGGCCCCCAGGTACGCCAGCACCACCACACCCAGCCCGCCGCCGGCCAGCGCCGCCCAGCGACGGGCGGTGCCCGGCGCCGCGGGCACCGGGAAGCGGCTCCGGGTGAGCAGCAGCAGCACCAGCACCGCCGC
This sequence comes from Klenkia terrae, assembly GCF_900491935.1. Taxonomy (GTDB): domain Bacteria; phylum Actinomycetota; class Actinomycetes; order Mycobacteriales; family Geodermatophilaceae; genus Klenkia; species Klenkia terrae. The sequence continues at coordinate 4,029,914 of NZ_UEXK01000004.1, read as the reverse complement.
CGGGGCGGCCAGCGGGGCCCACACGGCCACCACCGGCAGGCCGCCCCGAGGGGTGCCCAGCGCGGTCAGGGCAGCGTCCGGGTCGCGCAGCACCGCGGTGACCACGGCCCCGCCGACGGCGGCGAGCACCGCGGAGAACACCACCGCACCGACCCAGGCCGCCCGCCGTCCGCGGCGCAGCCCCTCGGCGAGCACCAGCTGCACCAGCGCCGGCAGCGCCGACAGCAGGGCCGGGCCCAGGCCGGCCAGGTGCGAGCGGCCGGTCAGCACCCGGCAGTCGGCGAGCTCGCGGGCGGTGCCGCAGACCTGGCGCAGCGTGCCGGCGTCGGGCGCACCGGAGACGAACAGGTGAGAGACCACCGACCACGGGCCGTTCGAGCTGCGGGCCAGCGCGGCGACCAGCGGACCGACGGCGGACGCGGCCACCACCAGGGCGACCAGCGCGCGGGACTCCCGCCGGCTGACCGGGCCGCGCTCGACCCGTCCGCCGCGGCGGCGCAGCAACAGCTCGCCGGCCAGCAGGCCGACGCCCCACCCGGCCAGCCGGTGCACGTCGCCGCCGGTGCCGCCGTAGAGCACCAGCATGGTCAGCCCGACCCCGAGGACGACCCGGACCCGGCGGCGCACCAGCGGGGTGGCCCGGGCCGAGGCGGCCGCCACCGCGGCGAGGACGCCGGGCAGCGGGCCGACCACCAGCGCGCCGGCCAGGTGCACCCCCCAGCGGTCCCCGGTGGCGGCCAGCAGCGCGGAGACCCCCGAACCGACCAGCCCGGCGCCGACCTGGCCGAGCACCAGCGCCGTCGCCGTCCACCGGGTGCCCCAGCGGTGCTCGACCGGGCCGAGCAGGCCGGCGACCAGCAGCAGCGCGACCAGGGTGCCGGCCGGCGTCGCCACGGTCAGCCCGGCGGTGAGCAGCGTCCACCAGCGGCCCTCCCCCAGCGCGCGCGCCCCGGTGCCCAGCGCCGCCCCGGTGCCCAGCGCGGCGCCCGCGACCAGCACCACCAGCAGGGCCGCGGTGAGCGGCACCCGGCGCAGCGCGGCGGCCGCCCGGCGCACCCGCGCGCTCATGCCGGCAGCCCCAGCCGCTGGGCCAGCCACGGCAGGGCGCCCTCGAGACCGGGCCCCCAGACGTCCCAGGAGTGCCCGCCGGGCAGCTCGGTGGTGACCACGGACGCACCGGCCCCCTCCAGCGCGGCGGCGACCTCCTCGGTCTGCGGCCGGTAGTCGTCGTCGTCCTTGCCGACCACCAGGTAGGCGGCCAGGTCCGGGTACTGCCGGGCGGCGAGCAGGTGCAGCGGGTCGACCGCGTCCAGGGCGGCCTGGTCGCCGGGGAACGAGGCCTGCAGCGTGTCCGCGGCGCTGCCCAGGGTGGGGGCCCGCTGCCCGGAGGCGTCCAGCAGCGTCGGGAACAGGTCCGGGTGGTTGGTGGCCAGCTGGAGGGCGCAGGTGCCTCCGTAGGAGAAGCCGCCGACGGCCCAGTGCGCGTGGTCGGCGTCGACCTGCAGGTGCTGGGTGATCCAGGTCGGCACGTCCTGGGCCAGGTAGGTGTCGGCCTTGCCCAGCGCGGAGTCCAGGCACAGCGGGTTGCTGCCCTCGCCGCCCAGGTCGTCGGGCATGACCACCACCGGCGCCAGGCCGTGGTGCGCGGCCGCCCACGCGTCCAGCCGGTGGGCCAGCTGGCCGCCGTCGATCCAGTCCCGCGGGCTGCCCGGCTGCCCGCCCAGCAGCACCAGCACCGGCAGGGCCGGCCGGTCGGAGCTGAGGTAGGCCGGCGGCAGGTAGACCCAGGCCGGGCGGGCCGGGAAGCCCGAGGCGGTGGCCGGGATGTCCACCTGGGTGAGGGCGCCGGTGTCGGGCATCCCGGCCGGCGGCGTCCAGTCGGCCAGGCTCGCCGTCGACACGGCGTCCTCGGTCAGCACCTCCCCGGCGTCGACCTGGTCGTAGGGCGGCAGCTGCAGGGCCGCGGCGACCGTGGGGAAGGGCTGGTAGACCACGTTGACGTTGTTGGCCGCACCGAGCAGCACGCCGACCAGCGCCAGCACCGTGAGCCCCCGCCGCCACCAGCGCAGCCGGGGCCAGCCGGCCACGGCCAGCGTGATCCCGAGCAGGCCCAGGCCGATCCACAGCGGCACCACCCACGGCAACCCGTCCGGGAAGGGCTTGGTCACGACCAGCGCGAGCTGGGCCAGGCCGACCAGCACCAGGGCGGCGAGCACGGCGACCGGGACCCGGCGGGTGAACCAGCGCCGGTCCCGGTGGGTGACCAGCAGCGCCGCCAGCCCGACGAACAGGACGACGACGAGGGTGACGTAGAGGCCCCCGGAGACCAGGTGCAGTCCGACGAACCAACGCCACAGGTGGCTGAGCACGATGTCCTCCTCGATCGACAGCAGCACCGTCCAGGTGCGGGCTGCGGGGACCCGGGAGATCAGCTGTGAGCCGGCTGCACACCACCGGGACGGGGCACCGGGGGCAGGTCCACAGCCGGGGCGGAGCTGGTTGCCAGCCACCGGCCGCACGATCCACAGCCGTGACCCTGCTGCACGCCCCGGCCCCCGCCCCGGCCGCTCCCGACGCGGCCGGCCCGCGCCGCCGTCCGCGTCCGGACCAGGTGGCCCTGGCCGCGCTGCTCGCCGGGACGACGGCGCTGTACACCGTGGCGCTGCCCCGGTCCGGCTGGGGCAACGCCTTCTACGCGGGGGCCGCGCAGGCCGGTGCCTCGAGCTGGTCGGCCTGGTTCTTCGGCGCCTCGGACGCCCCGGGCTCGGTCACCGTGGACAAGCCCCCGGCCGCGCTGTGGGTGATGGGCCTGTCGGTCCGGCTGCTCGGCCTGTCCAGCTGGTCGGTGCTGCTGCCGCAGGCGCTGATGGGGGTGCTGGCGGTCGCGGTGCTGGCGGCGACGGGGCGCCGCGGGCTGGGCCCCTGGGCGGGCGTGCTGGCGGGGACGCTGCTGGCCGTCACCCCGGTGGCGACGCTGATGTTCCGCTACGACAACCCCGATGCGCTGCTCACCCTGCTGTGCGTGCTGGCCGCGTGGGCGGTGGGCCGGGCGGTCGAGGACGGCCGCACCCGCTGGCTGGTGCTGGCCGGCGCGTTCGTCGGCCTGGCCTTCCTGACCAAGTCGCTGCAGGCGTTCCTGGTGCTGCCGGGCCTGGCCGGGGCCTACCTGGTCGCCGGGCCGCCCCGGCTGCGGCGCCGGGTCGGCCAGCTGGTGGCGGCCGGGGCCGCGCTGGTCGTCGCGGCCGGCTGGTGGGTGCTGGCCGTCGCCCTGGTGCCGCGCGCCGACCGGCCGTGGGTGGGCAGCACCACCGACGACAGCCCGCTGAGCCTGGCGTTCGGCTACAACGGGCTGGGCCGGCTGGACGGGGACGAGACCGCCGGCGGTGGCGGGCTGCACCAGAGCTCGTCGAGCATCTGGCGGCTGCTGGGGTCCGGCGGCGACGAGGCGGGCTGGTACCTGCCGCTGGCGGCCGCCGCGCTGGTCGCCGGGCTGCTGCTGACCGCGCGCGCGGCCCGGACCGACCGGGTGCGCGGTGCCCTGCTGCTGTGGGGCGGCTGGCTGGGGGTCACCGCCGGCGTCCTCAGCGTGATGAAGGGCATCGAGCACAGCTACTACGCCGTCCAGCTGGCCCCGGCCGCCGCCGCCCTGGTCGCCGTCGGCAGCACCCAGCTGTGGCGCGCCGGCACCGGCGGCCGCCGGGTGCTGGCCGCCGGCCTGGTCGCCGCCGCGGCGTGGGCCGGGGCGGTGGTGCTGACGCACTGGCACCACCCCGGTGCCGCCCTGGTCCTCGGCGGCGTCCTGCTGGTGCTGGTCGCGGGCGCCCTGCTGGCCCTGCGCCGCGGTGCCCGGACGGCGTTCGCGGCCGCCGCGGTGCTCGCCGTCGTCCTGGGGCCGCTGCTGTGGTCGGTGGGCACGGCGTCGGCGGTCCACCAGAGCAGCAACGTCTTCGCCACCCCTCCCCCGCTGACCGCGGGCGGCTGGCACGGCGGGCGCCCGGACGGGCCCGGGGTCACCCAGGCCGCGGTGCAGCTGCTGCGGGACGGCGCGGCCGGCTACACCTGGGCGGCGGCGACCACCGGGCACCACGGCGCCGCGGTGCAGCTGGCGGCCGGCGTCCCGGTGATGGACATCGGCGGCTTCTCCGGCCAGGACCCGACGCTGACCCTGCCGGGGTTCGAGGCCGACGTCGCCGCGCACCGGATCCACTACTACGTGGCCGGCACCGGCGGCGGTCCCGACGCCTCGCGGATCCTGCAGTGGGTCAAGGCGCACGGGACGCCGGTCCCGGCCGGCGACACCGACCTGTACGACCTGTCGCCGCTGGCCGGTGGCCAGGCGTCGGGCTAGTCGGCCGCCGGCTCCAGCAGCGCGACGCACTCCACGTGCGCGGTCATGGGGAAGGCGTCGTAGGCCCGCAGGCCGGTCAGCCGCCAGCCGGCCTCGGCGAACACCGCGACGTCGCGGGCCAGCGAGGCCGGGTCGCAGGCCACGTAGACCACGGCGCGGGCCCGGGTGTCGGCCAGCACGGCGCTGACCTCACGGCCGGCACCGGACCGGGGCGGGTCGAGCACCACGACGTCGGGCGGGCCGTCGAGCTCGGCCAGCAGGTCGGTGAGGCCCTCGGCGTCCACGTCGCCCTGCCAGACCTCGGCCTGCGGCAGGTCCGACAGGTTGTCCGAGGCGGCGGCGCAAGCACCGGCGTCGGACTCCACGCAGATCACCTGGCCGTCGGGACCGACCCCGGGGGCCAGCGAGCCGCCGAACAGCCCCGCGCCGGCGTACAGGTCCAGCACCCGCTCGCCGGGCCGGACGCCGGCGAACCCGGCGACCGCCCCAACCAGCGCGCCCGCGGCCGCGGGGTGGCCCTGCCAGAAGCCGGTGCCCTCGCCCTGCCAGTCCCGGTGCCAGGCCTTCCGCTCGGCCCGCGAGCCGGTGGCCGCCGACGACGCGGCCCCGGTGGGCCGGACGACGCGGGTGGACTGCGGGTGCCCGCGGCGGTCCAGGGTCGTGGTGGTCACCCCGCCCACCGAGTCGACGGCCACGTCGACGGCGCCCGCGCCGTCCCACCGCCGGCCCAGCACGGCCTCGACGGCCGGCTCGACGGTGATCGGGCAGTCGTCGAGGACGACGACCTCGCGGGAGCGGTGCGGCCGCAGCCCGGGGCGGCCGGTGCGGTCGACGGCGAACCGCGCCCGGGAGCGCCAGCGCAGCGGCCCGCCGGGCAGCTCCTCGACGTCCAGGGACACGTCCATGCCGGCCAGCCGGGCGAACTGCTCGGTGACCACGTCGCCCTTGAGCCGCCGCTGGGCCTCGGGTGCCACGTGCTGCCAGTCGCAACCGCCGCACTTCCCGGGGCCGGAGTAGGGGCAGGGCCGCTCGACCCGGTCCGGGGAGGCGTCGAGCACCTCGACGGCGTCCGCGCGGCAGTAGCCGGGGTGCCGGTCCTCGGTGACGGCGACGACCACCCGCTCGCCGGGCAGCGCGTGCCGGACGAAGACCACCCGGCCCTCGTGCCGGGCGACGCAGTGCCCACCGTGCGCGACCGGCCCGACGGTGACCTCGAAGCGGTCCCCCAGCCAGGTCGGGGCGTCGGGCCGGTCAGCCACGCGGTCCGTCCGCCGGGTTGTCCGCGAACCCCCGGCGCAGGTCGCCCGGGGCAACCCCGCCGTCCAGGCGCCGCAGGTCCTCCTCGCGGTCGCGGGAGCCCTCCAGCTGCCAGGGCACGGTGGTGATCATGACGCCGGGCTGGAACTGCAACCGGGCGCGCAGCCGCAGCGCGCTCTGGTTGTGCAGCACGTTCTCGAACCAGTGCCCGACCACGTACTGCGGGATGAAGACGACGACCAGCTCGCGCGGGCTGTCCCGACGGATGTCCTTGACGAAGTCCAGGACCGGCCGGGTGATCTCCCGGTACGGCGAGTCCAGGACCGTCAGCGGCACCGGGATGTCGTAGCGCTCCCAGTCCGCCTGCAGCGCCCGGGTGTCGGCCTCGTCCACGTTGACCGTGAGCGCCGTCAGCTGGTCCGGGCGGGTGGCCCGGGCGAACGCCAGCGCCCGCAGCGTGGGCTTGTGCACCTTGTTCACCAGCACGACCGCGTGCACCTTCGAGGGCAGCGTCCGGGAGTCACCGCTGGGCACCAGCTGGTCGGCGACCTGGCTGTAGTGCCGGTTGATCTGACGCATCAGCAGGTAGATGAACGGCATCGCGACGATGACGATCCAGGCGCCGCGGGTGAACTTCGTGAGCACGATGATCACCAGCACGATCGTGGTGATCGTGCCGCCGAGGGTGTTGATGACCTGGGCCCGCCGCATCCGGGAGCGCTCGGCGCCCTCGACGGTCTTCATCTCCCGGTTCCAGTGCCGGACCATGCCCCACTGGCCGATCGAGAAGCTGGTGAACACCCCGACGATGTAGAGCTGGATCAGCCGGGTGGAGTCGGCCTGGAAGGCCACGATCATCACCACGGCGAAGCCGGACAGCAGCAGGATGCCGTTGCTGTAGACCAGCTTGTCCCCGCGGGTGTGCAGCTGCTTGGGCATGAACCGGTCCTGGGCGAGCACCGAGCCCAGCAGCGGGAAGCCGTTGAAGGCGGTGTTGGCGGCCAGGATGAGCACCAGCGCGGTGGCCGCCTGGATGTAGAAGAACCCGACCGAGGTGTCGCCGCCGAACACGGCGCTGGCGACCTGGGCGATGACCGTGCGCTGCGGTTCGGTCTCGCAGTCGGTGAAGCCCTCCAGGTCGCAGGGGAACTCGGCGTACTTGACCCCGGCGAACAGCGCGAGCGCGGTGACGCCGGCGAACATGGCGGCCGCGATCCCGCCCATCAGCGCCAGCGTGGTGGCCGCGTTCTTCGACTTCGGCGGCCGGAAGGCCGGCACCCCGTTGGCGATGGCCTCCACCCCGGTCAGCGCGGTGCAGCCCGACGCGAAGGCGCGCAGCACGAAGAACAGCAGGGCGACGCCGGCCAGGTTGTCGTAGCCGGGCTCGGGCGTGATCGTGTACGACGCGCTCTCGGCGACCAGCGAGGCGTCGGTGAAGAAGTACTTGACGAGACCGGTGACGACCATCACCAGGATGCCGGCCACGAACAGGTACGTGGGGACGGCGAAGCTCTTGCCCGACTCCCGCAGCCCGCGCAGGTTCGCCGCGGCCAGGAACGCCACCAGCGCGACGGCGATGAGCACGCGGTGCTCCGCCAGCGCCGGGAACGCCGAGATGATGTTGTCGGTGCCCGAGCTGACCGACACCGCGACGGTCATCACGTAGTCGGTCAGCAGCGCGCTGGCCACCACCAGCGAGGCGAACCGGCCGTGGTTCTTGGCCGCCACCTCGTAGTCCCCGCCGCCGGAGGGGTAGGCGTGCACCACCTGGCGGTAGGACAGCACCACCACGACCAGCAGGACGACGACGGCGACGGCCAGCCACGGGGCCAGGAACAGGAACGCCGTCCCGGCCAGGGTCAGCACGATGAGGATCTCCTGGGTGGCGTAGGCCACCGAGGAGAGCGGGTCGCTGGCGAAGATCGGCAGCGCCAGGCGCTTGGGGAGCAGCGACTCCCCCGCCTTGTCGCTGCGGACCGGACGGCCGAGGACGAGGCGTTTGGGGAGTTGCCCGAGGTCGGACAGGGTGGGCACGCGGCGATGGTACGGACGGTGCATGTGCACGCGGCCCCGCCCGTGTCATGTCGCCGGTGTAGCTTCGCGCGCTGTACGGCCCGGCGGTCCGCGCCGGCCGGCAGGACCTGCGGGGAGTGCACGTGCACGTGGTCGTCATGGGCTGCGGCCGCGTCGGTTCGGCCATCGCGCGGCGGCTGGAGGAGATCGGGCACAGCGTCGCGGTCATCGACCAGAACGCCGAGGCCTTCCGCCGGCTGGGTCCCGAGTTCAACGGCCGCCAGGTCACCGGGCTGGGGTTCGACCGCCAGACGCTGCTGGACGCCGGCATCGACTCCGCCGGCGCCTTCGCCGCGGTGAGCAGCGGCGACAACTCCAACATCATCAGCGCCCGGGTCGCCCGGGAGACCTTCGGCGTCGAGCACGTCGTCGCCCGGATCTACGACTCCAAGCGGGCCGAGGTCTACGAGCGGATGGGCATCCCCAGCGTCGCCACCGTGCCGTGGACGGTCAGCCGGCTCATGCGCGAGCTGCTCAGCGTCAAGGTCACCGAGATCTGGCGCGAGCCCACCGGCAAGGTGCTGCTCATGCGGGTCACCGTCACCGACGGCTGGGTGGGCCGGCCGCTGGCGGACCTGGAGAAGGCCTCGGGCGCCCGCGCGGCGTGGCTGGTGCGCTTCGGCGAGGCCCAGCTGCCGCGGCCCAGCACCGTGCTGCAGACCGGGGACCACCTGGTGGTGGCCGCCACCGACGAGATCGCCGTCGCCGTGCACGACGCGGTGGAGAACGCACCCGTGGGAGGGCAGCACTGATGCGCGTGGCCATCGTGGGCGCCGGCGCCGTCGGCCGCTCCATCGCCGGGGAGCTGCTGGGCAACGGCCACGCCGTCATGCTCATCGAGAAGAACGCGGCCAAGGTGCGCGCCAAGGCCGTGCCCGGCGCCGAGTGGGTGCAGGCCGACGCGTGCGAGGTGACCGCCCTGGAGGAGGCCGACCTGGCCACCTGCGACGTGGTGATCGCCGCGACCGGTGACGACAAGGCCAACCTGGTCGTCTCGCTGCTGGCCAAGACCGAGTTCGCGGTGAACCGGGTGGTCGCCCGGGTCAAGGACCCGCGCAACGAGTGGCTCTACACCGACGCCTGGGGGGTCGACGTCGCCGTGTCCACGCCCCGGGTGCTCGCCGCCCTGGTCGAGGAGGCCGTCACCGTCGGCGACGTCGTCCGGCTGATGAGCTTCCGCAAGGGCGCCGCCAACCTGACCGAGATCACCCTGGCCGAGGACACCCCGTGGGTGGGCCGGCCGCTGCGCGACGTGCCGCTGCCCCGGGAGACCGTGCTGACCGCCATCCTGCGCGGCGAGCGGGTCATCACCCCGACCCCCGACGAGCCCCTCGAGGCCGGCGACGAGCTGCTGTTCATCATGCACGGGGACGTCGAGGAGGACCTCCAGGAGGTCCTCTCCGGGAAGCGCTCCTAGGGCGTCTCGGCGGCGCGGTGGCGGTGCAGGCGGGCGACCGCCCACAGCGTGACCACCAGCGCCGCCCCGGTCACCGGCAGACCCAGGACCAGCGACGAGGTGCCCAGCAGGGCCACCTCGTCGCGCCAGTACAGGAACCCCTGCACCACGGCGCGCACCACGAAGGTGGCCGCCCACAGCAGGGTCAGCCAGGTGTAGACCCGCATGACCCGCCGGTCGGTGCGCCAGTGCCGCTCGGGTGCGGCGTCGGGCTGCTTCTCCACCGGCGCGTCGTCCTGCGCACGGTCCTCGGCACGCACCTCGGCCACCCGCTCGCGGGCGCGGGACCGCAGCGAGCCCTTGAGGCTGTGGCCGACCATGGAGCCCAGGTGGCTCGGGGCCAGGAACTCCGCGGCCACGCCGACCAGCGGCCAGCGCACCAACGCCGAGCCCAGCAGCACCACGCCGAGGCCGGCGTTGCGGATCAGGCCGACCACGAAGAAGTCGCGGGCCTCCCCCGACGCCCGTGCGATGGCCACCGCGATGGCCACGCCGATCAGCCCGCTGAAGGCCTGCTGCAGGCTCTCCTTGCGCAGCAGCCGCAGGGCGAAGACCAGCAGGGCCGTGCCCAGCGCGGCCCAGATGCCGACGGTGAGCCCGCCGAAGCCGTTGGCCACCACGAAGGCGATGGTCGGCAGCGACACGTCGACCATGCCGCGCCAGCCCCCGAGGGAGTCCAGCACCAGGTCGCGGTCGAACGCCGTGGGCTTGCGCCCGGCGGGACGGGTCACCCGGCGCCCAGCTCGTACCAGGGGTTGTAGATGACCTTGCGGCCCTCGAAGGAGGCGAACCGGCCGCGGGCGGTGAGGGTGCGGCCGGGCTCGATGCCCGGGATGCGCCGGCGTCCCAGCCAGACCAGCGTCACCGAGCCGGAGCCGTCGAACAGCTCGGCCTCCAGCGTGGGGACGGTCTCGCGGGGGGTGTAGACGACCGACCGGAGCCGGCCGGTCACCGCGACGACCTTGCCCTTCTGGCAGCTGCCGACCGGCTCGCAGCCGGCGCTGGCGACGTCGGACTGCAGTTCCTGCGCGTCGATCGTCGCGTCGTCGGCGGTCAGCTTGGCCAGCGTCTTGGACAGCCAGCCCTTGGGACGTGTCTCGGTCACGACCCCAGCGTAGGACCGTTGCGGTCCTTCGCCGCGGCCTGCTGGGCGGCGACCTGCTGGGCGGCCTGGGCCGGCAGCGTCATCGGCAGCTGCTCGCGCACCGGCATCGGCTCGGCGCCCCGGGCCACCACGATGCTGCGGAAGGCCGACTCCAGCGCCGCCCCGGCCTCGGGGCTCTCGGCCGCGGGACCGCTGATCATGCCGCGCAGGAACCACCGCGGGCCGTCGACGCCGACGAACCGGGCGGCCCGGCGGACCGGAGGGGCGGGCGTGGTCTGCCCCGGCTGCGGCGGCGGGCGGGCCGTGATGAACCCGGCGGGCTCGGTCCCGAAGGTGCCCTCGCGCTCGGACAGCGAGCCGCCCTGGCCGCTGGCGCTGGTCGCCAGGTCGCCCCGCACGCTCTCCCAGATGCCGCCGGCCCGCGGTGCGGCGAACGCCGACACCTGCAGCAGGGAGTCCCCGGCGCGCAGGCTCGCCCCGATCACCTTCTGCTGGGCGTTGACGTCGACCCGCAGCTCCATGCCGGGGACGGCGGGGATGCGCAGCGACCCCAGGTCGACCCGGGGCACGCCGTCCTCGGGCGCGTCGGCGGCGTCCCAGGGGCCGGTGGTCTCCTCGCGGTCCCGCTCGCGGACCTGCGGCTCGGGCGGGACGCCCCGCTCCCGCACGCTGCGCTCGATCCGGTTGCGCCGTCGTCCGAACGGCATCTCAGGCCTGCCCCTCTGTCGTGGTGGTGGTCGGCCCGTCGGGGCCGTGCCCACCGGTGGATCCGTGCCCCGCGGTGCCGCGGGTGCTGGCGGGCAGGTCGGCCACCGGGGCGAAGACCACCTGCACGACCGGCTGCACGACCAGCTGGGCCACCCGGTCGCCGCGGCGGAGCCGGATGGTCGTCACCGGGTCGGTGTTCACCAGGTTGACCTTGATCTCGCCGCGGTAGCCCGCGTCGATGGTGCCCGGGGCGTTGACCATGCCCAGGCCGAGCCGGTGGGCCAGCCCGGAGCGGGGGTGCACGAACCCGGCATACCCCTCCGGGATCGCCACCGCCACCCCGGTGCCGACCAGCGCCCGCTGGTGCGGGGCCAGCTCGACGTCCTCGGTGACCACGAGGTCAGCACCGGCGTCCCCGGGCAGCGCGTACGCGGGGAGGACGGCGCCCTGCGCCAGGGTGACCGGGATCTCCAGCGGGTTCGGCACGGGGCGAGGCTAGCCCCGGCCGGGGGCGCGGAGACCGGTGGCACGGAGGTCGGCGAGCACGGCCTCGGCGAGCTGGCCGGTGGCCTTGCGGTTGCTGCGCGCGGCGAGACCGGCGCCCAGCAGCAGCGGCGCGGCCGAGGACACGTTGCGGGCCAGCCGGCGGGTCACCCGGCGGCGCAGCGCGTTGACCCCGGCGCTGCCCAGGGTGGCGATCAGCCCGCCGCCGCCGGGACCGGACTCCACGGCGCGCTGCCGGGTCCAGCTGGTCAGGTAGGCACCGGCCCGGGCCCGGGCGTCGCCCTCGGCGGGCCGGCCGTACAGCTCGTGCAGCTCGCCGATGAGGACCACCTCGACGGCGGCCACCAGCACCGTCTCGGCCCCGAGCTCCAGCGGCAGCGCGACCATCGACGGCGGGGCGAACCACTGCGCGGCGGTCAGCCCGCCGGTGGCCGCACCGATGCCCGCGGTGATTCGGGCGTACCGGGTGACCAGGGCGTCGGCGATCGCGGCCTCGTCCTGCCCGGGGTGGGCGGCCCGCAGGCGGGCGCCGTCCCGGATCGGCAGCCGGGGGGCCGCGGCGTGCAGCAGGTCGGTGAGCACCGTGCCCGGGTGCCAGCCCGAGCCCGAGCCCGAGGCCTTGCCCGTCTCGTCGGTGCCACCGGCGCCGCGGGCCGCGGTGCCGACGGCGGTGACGACGTCCCGGAGCACTGCCCCGGCCCGGCCGCCCTTGCCCGCCGGCTCCTCGCCGTCGGGCCGGTCACCCAGCAACCCGCCCACCGCGTCGGCCACCGACCGCGCGGCCCGCGCCAGCGGTCCGGTGGTCGGCTCCGGCTCGACGGGGCGGGGCGGCGGGACGTCCCGCGGCGGCAGGGTCACCTCAGGCGCAGTCGCGGCAGATCAGCCGGTCGCCCTTGGTGCTGGCCAGCCGGCTGCGGTGGTGGACCAGGAAGCAGCTGGAGCAGGTGAACTCGTCCTCCTGCTTCGGCAGCACCCGGACGGTGAGCTCCTCGTTGGACAGGTCCGCCCCGGGCAGCTCGAGCGCCTCGTTGAAGTCGGTCTCGTCGACGTCGACGGACGAGGACTGCGCCTCGGCCCGTCGTGCCTTGAGCTCCTCCAGCGAGTCCTCGCCGAGCTCGTCGGACTCGTTGCGTCGTGGGGCGTCGTAGTCGGTGGCCATGGTGTGCCCCTCTTCCTTCGTCGTCCGGGCCCTCGGCCCGGGGTGCTGTGTGCCGCCGTCCCGGCCACCGTGGTCTGGGGCCGTCCTGGACGGGTCCCTGCGGTCGGTGCCGCGGGGACTCCGGCAGGGCCCCCAACGTGGCGGACCCCGGGTTTGTGCCCGGACCGGCGACCGTCACACACCGCGGCCGGACCGAACCGGTGAGTGCTGCCGCACAGCCCTGGCGCAGGGGTGTCCGGGGCAGGGGCGGCAGAGGTTACCCTGCGCCGATGACCGCCACCGTGGGTGCTGATCCAGGGGTCGTCGGCCCCTACCTGGCCACCGTCCTCGACGACGACCGGTGGCGCGAGGTGGACGTCGACCTCATCGCCGCGGGCATGTCCAACCTGACCTACGTGGTGACCCCCCGGGGCGGCCGGCCCGAGGACGCGGTGATCCTCCGCCGACCGCCGACCGGGGCCGTGCTGGCCACCGCGCACGACATGGTCCGCGAGCACAAGGTGATCAGCGGCCTGGCCGGGACGCCGGTCCCGGTGCCGCGCACCCTGCACCTGTGCACCGACGAGGCGGTGCTGGGCGCCCCCTTCTACGTGATGGAGCGGGTGGTCGGCGTGCACGTGGTCGACGAGCTGCCCGCCGGCTACGCCGACACCGAGGCCGAGCGCCGGGCGCTGGGCGACGGGCTGGTCGACGTCCTCGCCGACCTGCACACCGTGGACGCCGCCGCGGTGGGCCTGGGCGACTTCGGCCGGCCCGAGGGCTTCCTGGCCCGCCAGGTGCGCCGCTGGACCACGCAGTGGGAGGCGACCCGGGACACCGACCGGCCCGGCCTGGACGCCCTCGCCGCCCGGCTGGCGGCGACGGTGCCGACCACCGCGCGCAGCGGCATCGTGCACGGGGACTACCGGATGGACAACTGCCTGCTGGACCCCGACGTCCCGGGTCGGGTGCGCGCGGTCCTGGACTGGGAGATGTCCACCCTCGGCGACCCGCTGACCGACCTGGGCATGCTCTTCGTCTACTGGCCCGAGGCCGGCGAGGAGCGCGGCGTGGCCCTGTCGGCGGTCACCGCGCTGCCGGGCTTCCCCACGCGGGCGCAGGTCGCGCAGCGGTACGCCGAGCGCACCGGCACCGACCTGGGCGACCTGTCCTGGTACGTCGGGTTCGCCTACTTCAAGTTCGCCGCGATCCTGGCCGGCATCGTCGCCCGGTCGGCCGCCGGAGCGATGGCCGGCAAGGACAGCACCGGCTACGCGGACAAGATCGGTCCGTGCGTCGAGCTGGGACGCGCCGCGCTCGAGGACGGTGCGGTCTGACCCCGGCGACCGCCACTAGGATCCCGGCTGCCCCCGTCCCTCCCCGAGTGGAGCGCAGTTGAGCGAGACCAGCGACCGGCGACCGCCGCGCACCAAGCGGGACCGACGGCCGATGATCCCGGTGATCCTGCTGCTGGTGCTGGCCCTGGCCGCGCTCGGCGTGTGGTGGAACGTCTTCCGGGACGCCGAGGCCATGGCCCAGGACACCGCGGCCGCCTGCAGCACCGCCGCGGAGGCACCGCCGTCGCTGGACCCGACCACCGTCGAGCTCCGGGTGCTCAACGCCACCGACACCGCGGGGCTGGCCCAGACGGTGGCCACCACGCTGCAGTCGCGCGGGTTCGTGGTCACCGAGATCGCCAACGACCCGACCGGCCGCGAGGTCACCGGGGTGGGCGAGCTCCGGTTCGGCGCCCGGGGGGCCTCCACGGCCAACTACGTCGGGCTGTACCTGCCCGGGGCCACGGACTACCCGGACACCCGCACCACCGCGGTCGTCGACGTCGTGATCGGCCCGGAGTACGCCGACCTGGCCACCCAGGACCAGGTCGCCGCAGCCCTCGGCGCCGAGGTGAGCGCCTCCGCCGCCTGCTAGGCCTCCTGCTCGTGCGCCGAGCGGACCAGGTCCAGGAACGGCCCGGCCACCGACGGCGCCGCGGCCAGCACCAATGGGTCACCGGCCCCGAAGCCGGTGAGCACCTCGACCTGCAGGCCCGCCTCGGCGGCCACCAGGTCGGCGGCCAGGTGGTCCCAGGGCTTGAGGTCCAGCTGGAAGTAGGCGTCCACCCGGCCCGCGGCGGCCAGGCAGATCTCCACCGCCGCGGAGCCCCAGCGCCGCACGTCCCGGACCTCGGGCAGCACCCGGGCCAGCACCCGACCCTGCCGGGCGCGGATGTCCCGGTCGTAGGCGAACCCGGTGGCCACCAGGGTGTGCTCCAGGTCCACCGGCGCCGAGCAGCGCAGCTCGGTCCGGACGCCGTCGCGCAGCACCCAGGCACCACCGCCGCGCACGGCGGCGAAGGTCTCCCCGGTGGGGACGTCGGCGACCACGCCCACCTCGACGACGCCGTCCACCTCGGCGGCGATGCAGACGGCGTAGGAGCCCAGCCCGTAGAGGAAGTTCACGGTGCCGTCGATCGGGTCCACCACCCAGCGCACCCCGCTGGTGCCGGTCCGGGAGGCGCCCTCCTCGCCGAGCACGCCGTCGTCCGGGCGGGCACCGAGCAGCCGGTCGACCACCAGCCGCTCGCTGGCCTTGTCCACGGCGGTCACCACGTCGACGGCGGTGGTCTTGCTCTGCACGTCGTCGGCGGCCCCGGCCGCGCCGGCGGCGACCAGCGCGGCCGCCTCCCCGGCGGTGGCGAGGGCGAGGGCCAGCAGCTCGTCGACGAGGGACGCGGGGGCACCGGGTGCGGGGGTGGCGGTCACCCGGGTGATCCTGCCGGTGCCGCTGCGGACACCGACCGCATACCCTGCCCGCGTGCAGGGCTTCGGAGTGGACGTCGGCGGCAGCGGCATCAAGGGATGCCTGGTGGACCTCGATCGGGGTGAGCTCATCGGGGAACGGGTCCGGATCCCCACCCCGCAGCCGGCGTTGCCGGACGCGGTGTGCGACGTGATCGGCGAGGTCGTCGGCCAGTTCGGCTACGAGGGACGGGTCGGGGTGACCTACCCCGGCGTCATGAAGAGCGGCGTGGCCTACACCGCCGCCAACATGGACGCCTCGTGGATCGGCACCGACATGGCCGCCTCGGTCGAGAGCCGGATCCCCGGCACCGTGCAGACCCTCAACGACGCCGACGCCGCGGGCCTCGCCGAGATGGCCTACGGCGCCGGCAAGGGCCAGCGCGGCCTGGTGCTGATGCTGACCTTCGGCACCGGCATCGGCAGCGCGCTGTTCATCGACGGCCACCTGGTGCCCAACACCGAGCTGGGCCACATCGAGGTCGACGGCAAGGACGGCGAGAAGGCCGCCTCGGCCGCCGCCCGCGAGCGCGAGGACCTCTCCTACCCCGACTGGGCCAAGCGGGTCGACCGGTACCTGGACACCCTCGAGCGGGGCATCTGGCCCGACCTGATCGTGGTCGGCGGCGGGGTCAGCAAGAAGGCGCACAAGTGGGTGCCGCTGCTGTCCACCCGCACCCGGGTGGTGCCGGCCGAGCTGCTCAACGACGCCGGCATCGTGGGTGCCGCACTGGCCGCCGAGCAGCGCATCGGGCAGTAGCCGGCGCACCGCCCCGCTTCCGGGGCGGTGCCGTGCCGGATACCCGGGGAGCCGGGGGTGACCGTCGCTACACTGACGGCGCTCCCCTCCGCCACCGGCCCGGGGGACGCGACGCTGCACGGGAAGGAACTCGAGTGCCCGCTGTCAAGCCCACCGCCGAGGTCGCCGAGGCCGGCGCCCGCACCCCCGCGCCCCGCACCGCCGCGGGCAAGCGCCCCACCCGGAGCAAGCCGACCANGCACCAGCCCACCGCCGAGCAGCAGCCGGCCGACGAGCCCCCCGCACCCGAGACCGCGGCCCTGCCCCCCGTCGACGACACCTGGACCGCCGACGAGACCCGCGTCGACGACCTGCCCCACGACGACCGCGCCGAGCCCGTGGCGGCACCCGCCGCAGACACCCACCTCGGCGCCACGGAGCAGCCCACCCGCAGCCGCTGGCGCCGTCCCGCCGTCCTGGTGCCCGCCGGGCTGCTGCTGGTGCTGGGCGTCGCCTACGGCGCCGACCTGCTGGTGGCCGGCGACGACGTCCCCCGCAACACCGTGGTGGCCGGCGTGGACATCGGGGGCCTGTCCCCCAGCGCCGCCGCCACCGAGCTGTCCGACCAGCTCGCCCCGCGGGTCACCGCCGACCACGTGCTGGTCGCCGACGACGTCCAGGGCGTGCTGTCCCCCGCGACCGCCGGCATCACCCTGGACGTCGACGGCACCGTGCAGGCCGCCTCCGGGCAGCCGCTGAACCCGTGGACCCGGCTGGTGTCGCTGTTCGGCGAGCGCGAGGTCGAACCGGTCATCACCGGCGACGAGACCGCGCTGACCGCCCAGCTCGACGCGTTCGCCGAGACCGTCGACCGCGCCCCCGCCGATGCCGGCATCGCCGTCGAGGGCACCACCGCCACCGTCGTCCCCCCGGTGACCGGCCGCCAGCTCGACCGCACGGCCGCCGCCGACGCCGTGACCGAGGCCCTGGCGTCCGGCGGGGACCCGGAGACCCCGATCGAGCTGCCGGTCGACACCGTCGACGTCCAGGTGGACGAGGCGGCCGCCCAGCAGGCGCTGGACGACGTGGTCACCCCGGCGCTGGCCGCCCCGGTCACCGTGACCGGGGACGACGGCACGACCGCCGAGCTGGACCCCGAGGGCATCGCCGGCGCGCTGGTGTTCGCCGCCGGCGACGGCGGCGCCCTGGACGTCAGCCTGGACCCGGGCGCGCTGCAGACCGCGCTCGGCGACCAGCTCGGCGACTTCGGCACCCCCGCCGAGGACGCCCGGTTCGAGGTCTCCGGCGACGCCATCGCCGTCGTCCCCTCCGTGGACGGCACCGGCGTCGACCCGAACGCGCTCGCCGCGTCCCTGCTGCCGGTGCTCCAGCAGCCGGCGCCCCGCGAGGTCACCGCCAGCCTGGGCGCCGTGCCGGCGGACTTCACCACCGACGAGGCGAACGCGCTGGGGATCGTGGAGCAGGTCAGCTCGTTCACCACGAACTTCACCAGCGGTGCCAGCGGCACCAACATCCGCGTGGTGGCCGAGTTCGTCGACGGCGCCGTCGTGCTCCCCGGCGAGACGTTCAGCCTCAACGGCTACACCGGTCCGCGCGGCGAGGCCGAGGGCTACGTGCCGGCCGGTGTGATCAACAACGGCGAGTTCACCCAGGCCGTGGGCGGCGGCATCAGCCAGTTCGCCACCAC
This sequence comes from Klenkia terrae, assembly GCF_900491935.1. Taxonomy (GTDB): domain Bacteria; phylum Actinomycetota; class Actinomycetes; order Mycobacteriales; family Geodermatophilaceae; genus Klenkia; species Klenkia terrae. The sequence goes on along the minus strand of NZ_UEXK01000004.1, from coordinate 4,012,077 downwards.
GATGTTCAACGCGGTCTTCTTCGCCGGCCTCGAGGACGTCTACCACAAGCCGCACAGCTACTACATCAGCCGCTACCCGGCCGGCCGCGAGGCCACCGTCTACTACGACTCGATCGACCTGCAGTGGCGCAACGACAGCCCGACCGGGATCTACGTGCAGACCGAGTGGGTGGCCGGCGGGTCGATCACGGTGACCTTCTGGGGCACCAAGCGCTACGAGATCGAGTCGGTCAGCAGCGACCGGTACAACGTCCGGACGCCGGTCGTGCAGGAGAAGCCCGACGACGGCAGCTGCAACCCGCAGGGCGGCGCCAACGGCTTCGACATCACCGTCACCCGCATCTTCGAGGACCCGGTCAGCGGCGCCCAGATCAGCACCGAGGACTTCCAGACCCGCTACGCGGCCGAGCCGGTGATCCGCTGCGTGCCGGTGGAGGCGCCGGCACCGTCGGGCACCGCGCCGGGCGCCCCGGCCCAGCCGACCGGTCGCCGTCCGTCCCGGGTGGGTCGGCCCTGGCGAGCCGCCTGACCCGTTCGGGTGGGCGTGTCGACACGCCGGGCCCGGCGCTCCTGCACACTGGCCGGGTGGCGACCGTCCTGCCCTCGGGCTCCCCGGCACCGGCCGGTGACCTGACAGGGGACGGCGGGGCCTCCGGCGACGACGACCCGACCAGGGACGACGAACCCGCCGGCCCCGCGGGCACCGCTGTCCCGGTGGCCGACGACGACCCCGCCCGGGACGTCGACCCGCCCGAGCCGCACCGCGGCTGGCGCCCCGGCCAGGTCGTGGCCCGGCTGCCCACCGTGCTGCGGGTGCCCCTGCAGGTGCTCGGCCGGACCCTGGCCAAGGCGTGGCAGGACCGCATCCTCGGGCTGTCGGCCGAGGCGTCGTTCTGGCAGGTGCTGTCGGTCCCGCCGCTGCTGATCGGGTTGCTGGGGTCGCTGGGGTACCTGGGCTCGTTCATCGGGCAGGAGTCGGTCACCGAGATCGAGGACCGGCTCGTGCAGCTGGCCTCGGAGGGCCTGACCGACACCGTCGTCCAGACGCTGGTGCAGCCCACCCTGACCGACATCCTTGGCTCCGGGCGGCTGGACGTGGTCAGCCTGGGTTTCCTGCTGTCGCTGTGGGCTGGGTCCTCGGCTACCGCGACGTTCATGAACACCACGGTGATCGCCTACGACCAGCGCGACGTGCGCGGCCCGATCCGCACCCGGCTGATGGCGCTGGGCCTGTTCGTGGTGGCGCTGGTGATCGCGGTGCTGTCGCTGCCCCTGCTGGTGCTGGGCCGCACGTCCCTGGTCGCGCTGCTGCCCGAAGGCATCCAGGGCACCGCGACCGTGCTGGTCAACGCCGTCTACTGGCCGCTGGTGCTGGTCATGCTGGTCCTGGCGCTGACGAGCTTCTACCACGTGACGCTGCCCCGCCGGCTGCCGTGGCTGCGGCACCTGCTGGGTGCGGCCTTCGCGGCGGCGTTCTTCCTGACCGCGGCGCTGCTGCTGCGCTCCTACGTGGCCGACGTGCTCACCACCGCGCTGCCCTACGGTGCGCTGGCCGCCCCGATCGCCGCCCTGCTGTTCTGCTTCTTCCTGGGCATGGCGATCCTGCTGGGCGCCGAGCTCAACGCCACCGTCGAGGCCCGCTGGCCGGCCGCGCAGCGCCGGCACGACCGCCGCCGTCGCCGCCGCCGCGCCGCCAAGATCGAGCTCGAGGCCCGCAAGCTCGGGCTGCGCTAGCTCACTTCTTCAGCTGGGCGTAGACCTCTTTGCAGGGCTCGCAGACCGGGCTGCCCGGCTTGGGGCTCTTGGTCACCGGGAAGACCTCGCCGCACAGGGCCTCGACCATCGTGCCCATGACGGCGCTCTCGGCGATCTGGTTCTTCTTGACGTAGTGGAAGACCTCCGGCGGCTGCGAGGTGGTGTCTTCGCGGACGTCCGGGCGTTCCAGGGTCTCGGTGCTCACGCCTCCGAGTCTATGACCCGCCCGCTGCCGGCCCGGCTCTCCAGGATGCGGTCCGGGGCGGGCACCTGGTACCGGTTGACGGCGAGCTTCTTCTTCGGCGGCCGGTCGTTGGCCATGACCACGGCGACCCACGGCAGCACGGTGCCCAGGACGGCGAACACGGCCATCAGCCAGATGGTCTGGTAGAACGCCGCAGCCAGCAGCAGGCTGACCATGCGGATCAGCATGGTCACCACGTAGCGCTTCTTCCGCGCGGCGTGCTGGTCGCCGAGGCTGGGTTGCGCCTCGGTGATCAGCACCGGCTCGTTGCGGGGGGATGGCTCCCGGCTCGACGTCACCCCCGCCATGGTGCCACCGTCTGGGCAGCGGGGGGCGGTCGTGGACGGAAATACCGTTTCAGCTGCTGGAGCTCGCTTTCGCGGCCGCCTTGGCCTGCTGCTTGAAGGCCCGGACCTCGGCCAGGCTGGTGGGGTCCACGACGTCGGCGACCGAGCGGCGGGCGCCGTCCGTGCCGTAGTCGCCGGCTGCCTCGCGCCAGCCGGACGGCGTCACGCCGTACTGCTTGCCCAGCAGCGCGACGAGGATCTTCGCCTTCTGCGCGCCGAACCCCGGCAGCTCGCCGACCCGGCGCAGCAGGGTGGTGCCGTCCGGCACGTCGGCCCACAGCTGCTCGGCCCGGCCGTCGTAGCGCTCCACCAGCAGCCGGCAGACCGCCTGGGCGCGCTCGGCCATCGACCCGGGGTACCGGTGGACGGCGGGCGGGCCGGTGAACGCCTCCTTCAGCGCCGCGGGGTCGGCGTCCGCGATGGCCTGGGCCGACAGCGTCTGCACCCCGAGCCGCTGGGCCAGCAGGGCCGGCCCGGCGAACGCGCGCTCCATCGGGAACTGCTGGTCCAGCAGCATCCCGAGCACGAGGGCGAGCGGGTCCCGGCCGAGCAGGTCGTCGGCGGCGGGGTCCTGGGCGATGCGGATCTGCGGCACGCCGGCAGTCTGCCGCACCTCCGTCAGGCGGTGGGCCGATCGGGCCCGCCCGGGGCCAGGGCGTGCAACGACCGGCGCACCGTGGTCAGCACGCTGCCGGCGACGAACAGGTCGTGGCCGGTGCGCTCCCGCTCGGCCCGGAGCTCCCGGGCCAGGTCGTCGACGGCGTCCTGCGCGCTGCGCGCCTGCTCGCGGTCGTCGTCGCGGTCATCGGTCCGGTCGTCGGTCCGGTCGTCGGTCCGGTCGTCGGTCCGCACCACGCCGGCCAGCGCCGCCAACGCGGTCGCGGTGGTCGGCCGCAGCCGGGGGCCGAGGGCGACGTCGTCCCACCCCGCCGCCGCCGTCTCGTGCTCGCGCAGCAGCTCGACCAGGTCCACCACGAGGAACGCGAGGCTCTCCAGGGCCCTGGCCCGTCGGTAGAGCCGGTCGGCGGCGCCGGCGTACCACCGGGCCCGACGGTTGCCCCGGCGTCCCTGGTCGGCGAGGGCGACGGCGTCCCTCATCCGGGACAGCACCGGGTCGACCGACCGCATGCGGGCCCGCCACCCTGCCTCGTCCGGCGGCGACGCCCGGCGCAGGGCGTCGACCAGGTCCTCGAGCTGGTCGGCCAGCAGGTCGCGCAACCGGTCGAGCTCCGCCTGGGCCGGGACCATCGGCAGCGGCGGGAAGGCGGCGGTGACCGCGAGCCCCACGAGTGCGCCGAGCAGGGTCAGCCCGGCGTAGCCGGCCACGTAGCCCACCGGGTCGGCGTCCCCGATGATCAGGGTGAACAGGGCCGAGGTCGGCACCCAGGTGCCCGACGTCCCGAGCGCGGACCACCCGGCCAGCGCGACGCCGGCCGCGACGACGACCGCGATGGTCACCGCGTTCGGGTAGCTGAACCCGTCCACCACCAGGGCGACGGCGGCACAGAGGCCGGTCGCCCCGACCGTCTGGGTCGCCTCCCGCACCGACCGGGCCAGGGTCGCCGACGTGGCGACCACCGCACCGAGCGGGGCGTAGTAGGGGTAGTCCCCCGCCGCACCCGGGACCAGCTGGACGAGCGCCCAGGCCAGCGAGGCGGCCACCGCCGCCTTGACCACCATGCCCCACCGGGGGTGCCTGACCCAGGCCCGCACCACCGAACCCGGCAGACCGTCCGCTGCCACCGACCCATCCTCCCGGTCGGCGGGGAGACCGGCAGCCCCGCGTCGGGCTCGGACATCATCGTGTGCCTGCAGGCCGGGGTGGCCGAGCAGGTGGGCACCGAGGAGTCGCCCCGGGAGGTGGGCACCCCGATCGCCACCGCCCGGCCCCGGTCCGTCGGCTGACCGTCGGGCACGATCGGCGGCATGCGCGCAGTCGTCAGCCGGGTCGCCAGCGCCTCGGTGACCGTCGAGGGTGCCGTCGTCGGCGAGATCGGCGCCGGGCTGCTCGCCTTGGTGGGGGTCGCCCGCACCGACGTCGAGGACGGCGCCGCCCGAGCCCGCGAGCTGGCCCGCAAGGTGCACGAGCTGCGGATCTTCCCCGGCGAGGACGGCGAGCGCTCCGCCGCCGACCTCGGCCTGCCGGTGCTGGTGGTCAGCCAGTTCACGCTGCACGGCGACACCCGCAAGGGCCGGCGTCCCTCCTGGACCGCCGCCGCGCCGGGTCCCGACGCCGAGCCCCTGGTGGACGCGGTCGTGGCCGAGCTGCGGGCCCGCGGTGCGGTCGTCGCCACCGGCGTCTTCGGGGCGTCCATGCAGGTCGCGTCGGTCAACGACGGCCCGTTCACCCTGCTGCTGGAGACCTGAGCAGGAGATCTCGGCCACACCGCGGCGGGCAACGGCGCCCGGACGGGGTATCGGAACCTGCACGTGGCCTGTGAGACGGAACGGTCAGGAACACCAGGGGCGGTCCCGTCCGTTGTGCAGGACGTACCACACGGGACGACGGATCCCGCGGAGGGGCGACCGGCGATCCCGGACCTCCTCCGGCACCGAAGACGCCCGGGTGACGGCCAGCACGACCGGCGGCCATCCGACCCCAGAGGCAAGGACGAAGACACATCGTGACGCTGACGCAGTCCTCCCCCACCGACACCCTGAGCGTGCGCGCCCCGCGCCGCACGCCCGACACCAGCGGCCTGGTGTCCACGGACCTGGTCCGCGTCTACCTCAACACCATCGGCAAGACACCGCTGCTCACCGCCGAGCAGGAGGTCGACCTCGCCAAGCGCATCGAGGCCGGGCTCTACGCCGGCCGGCTGCTGGCCGAGAAGAAGCTGACCCCGGCGGTGAAGCGCGACTACACGCTGCTGGCCGCCGACGGCAAGGCCGCCAAGCAGCACCTGCTGGAGGCCAACCTCCGCCTCGTCGTGTCGGTCGCCAAGCGCTACACCGGCCACGGCATGACGTTCCTGGACCTCATCCAGGAGGGCAACGTCGGCCTGATCCGCGCGGTCGAGAAGTTCGACTACGCCAAGGGCTTCAAGTTCTCCACCTACGCGACGTGGTGGATCCGGCAGGCGATCACCCGGGCCATGGCCGACAGCGGCCGCACGATCCGGCTGCCCGTCCACCTGGCCGAGCAGGTCAACAAGGTGGTCCGCACCCGCCGCCGGATGCACCAGGAGCTCGAGCGCGAGCCCACCGCCGAGGAGCTCGGCCTGGAGCTCGACCTCACCGAGGAGCGGGTCGTCGAGCTGCTGGAGTACAGCCGCGACCTGGTCTCCCTCGACCAGACCGTCGGCGCCGACGAGGACTCCCGCCTGGGTGACTTCATCGAGGACTCCGACGCGGCCGTCGCCGAGGACGCCGTCGCCTTCCAGATGATGAAGGGCGACGTCCGCACGGTGCTGGGCACCCTGGAGGACCGCGAGCGCGACGTGGTCATCATGCGGTTCGGCCTGGACGGCGAGCAGCCCCGCACGCTGGAGCAGATCGGCAAGCGCTTCGGCCTCTCCCGCGAGCGGGTCCGCCAGATCGAGCGCGAGACGATGAGCAAGCTGCGCGCGCCCGACCGGGCCGACGCCCTGCGCGACTACCTCGCGTGAGCCGTGCCGAGACCCCCGACCTGCCGCCCGGCGGGTCGGGGGTCTCGTCGCGTCCCGGCAGGATGACCGCCGTGGTCGATGCCGCCCGCCCCGCCTGGTTGCGCCGCACGCCGGGTGAGCACCGGTGGCCGGCCACCCTCGCGCTCGTCGCCACCATCGCGCTGCCGGTGCTGCTGCCCGACCGGCTGGCCCCCCAGCTCGGCCTGGTGCTGCCCGCGGCCCAGCTGCTCGTGCTGGCCGGGCTGGTCGTGGCCAACCCGCTGCGGATCGACCGGGAGTCCGCCGTGCTGCGGCTGCTGTCGCTGGGGCTGCTGGGCCTGATCGTGCTGTCCACCGGGTGGTCGGCGGTGCTGCTCGTCCGGGAGCTGGTCTCGGGCCGGGACGTCGCCGCGACCACCCTGCTGGCCGCCGGTGCCGGCATCTGGCTGACCACGGTGCTGACCTTCGCGCTGGTCTTCTGGGAGCTGGACCGGGGCGGGCCGGCCGCCCGGGCCGCCGGCACCCACGAGCACCCCGACCTGGTGTTCGCCCAGATGCAGACCCCGGGGCTGGCCCCCGCCGACTGGGAACCCCGGTTCGGCGACTACCTCTACCTGGCCTTCACCAACGCCACCGCGTTCAGCCCGACCGACGTCCTGCCCCTGACCCACAAGGCCAAGGCGGCGATGGCCGCGGAGTCGACGATCACGCTGGTCGTCGTGCTGCTCGTGCTGGCCCGGGCGGTCAACGTGCTGGGCTGACGCCCCTCAGGTGGAGAACATCCGGCGCGGACCGGGGTCCACCCGGGCGGTCGGCGGCCCCACCCGCACCGCGGCGCCGGCCACCACCAGGGACCGGCCGCCGTGCCACGGGTCGGCCGGGCCGACGATGACCGGCTCCAGCGACAGCGCCAGCACCTCGGGCAGGTCGTCGGCCAGCCGGGCGACCCGCAGCAGCAGGTCCTCCAGCGCGGCGACGTCGACCGGCTCGCTGCCGCGGTAGCCGTCCAGCAGCGGCCAGGCGCGGGGTTCGCGGACCATCTCGCGGGCGTCGGTGTCGGTGAGCGGCAGCGTGCGGAACGCCCGGTCGCCGAGCAGGTCGGTGGCCACGCCGCCGACGCCGAAGCTCACCAGCGCGCCGAACGAGGGGTCGTCGACGACCTCCACCACCGTGGTCACCCCGGGGGCGGCCATCTCCTGCACGATCACCGGGTCGTCGGAGGGGATCGCCTCGAACCCGGCCCGCACCGCGGCGGCGTCCCGCAGGTCCAGCCGGGTGCCGCCGAGGTCGGCGCGGTGCCGCAGCCACGGCGCCGTCGACTTGAGCACGACCGGGTAGCCGACCTCCTCGGCCGCGGCCACCGCCGCCTCGGCGTCGTCGGCCCGGCGGGTGCGCAGCAGCGGCACCCCGTAGGCGCCGAGCAGTGCGATGACCTCGTCGTCGGTGAGCTCCCGGCCCCCGCCCTCGGCCAGCGCGCCCAGGACGACGTCCTTCGCCGCGGCCTCGTCGACGCCGGTCAGCTCCGGGACCTCGCCGGCCGGACGGCGGCGCCAGTCGGCGTACTCCGACACCCGGGCCAGCGCGATGACCGCCCGCTCCGGGGTGGAGAACGACGGCACCGACCCGCGGGCGGGCATCCCGTCCTCGCCGCGGACCACCAGCTCGTCGGGGATGCCGTCGGCGGACAGGAAGTTGGCCACCACCGGCTTCTCCGCCCGGGCCGAGATCTCCCGGAGCACCCGGCCGTAGGGCGCGGTGTCGTGCACCAGGGCCGGGAGGTAGACCGCGACGACGGCGTCCACGCCCTCGTCGTCCAGCGCGGCCTGCAGCGCGGCCCGGAGCTCCTCCGGCGGCGCGGCGGTGCCGATGTCGACCGGTCGCTCGTGGGCCAGGGACAGCCCCTGCTCCAGGACGGCGTCGGCCACCAGCACGCCGACGGCGGTCGAGTTGCCGACGATCGCCACCCGGCCACCGGCCGGCAGCGGCTGGTGGGCCAGCAGGGTGCCCACGTCGAACAGCTCGGCCAGCGTCTGCACCCGGATCACCCCGGCGGAGGCGAACAGCGCGGCGACCGACTGCTCGGTCACCGCGACGCTGGTGCCGGCCAGCCCGGCGGTCATGCCCACGTGCCGGCCGCTCTTCACCGCGACGACGGGCTTGGTGCGGCCGACCCGGCGGGCCAGCCGGGCGAACTTGCGCGGGTTGCCGAAGCTCTCCAGGTGCAGCAGCACGACCTCGGTGGCCGGGTCGGTCGCCCAGTACTGCAGCATGTCGTTGCCGCTGACGTCGGCCCGGTTGCCGGCCGAGACGAAGCTCGACAGGCCGATGCCGCGGTTGCTGGCCCGCTCGAGCAGCATGACGCCGAGCGCGCCGGACTGGGCGAAGAAGCCCATCCGGCCGCGGCCGGGCACCCGGGGCGCCAGGCTGGCGTTGAGCCCGACCGCGGGGTCGGTGTTGACCAACCCCAGGCAGTTGGGGCCGACGACGCGCATGCCCGAGGCCCGGGCGGAGGCGACCAGCGCCCGCTCGGCGGCGCGGCCCTCGGGGCCGGTCTCGCCGAACCCGCCGGAGATGACGACCAGGCCCTTGACCCGCTTGCGCCGGCAGGCCTCGACCACCCCGGGCACCTCGGCGGCCGGGACGGTGAGGACGGCCAGGTCGACGTCGTCCGGGATGTCCTCGATGGAGGCGTGCGCGGGCACCCCGGCCACGTGCCGGACGGCGGGGTTGACCGGGTAGATCGGCCCGGCGAAGCCCTGGTCGAGCAGGTGCCGGAGCACCGCGTGGCCGATCTTGCCGCGGTCGTTGCTCGCGCCCACCACGGCGACCGAGCCCGGGGTGAGCAGCCGGCCGATCGACCGGGACTCGCTGCGCTGCTCGCGCTCGTAGGTCACCGCCAGCGCCTGCTCGGTGGGCGCGATCGGGAAGGTGAGGTGGACGACGCCGTCCTCGTAGGAGCGCCGCGCCTCGTAGCCGGCGTCCAGGAACACCCGGACCATGCCGGAGTTCTGGCTGAGCACCTCGGCGACGAACCGGGTGATGCCCCGCTCGCGGGCGGCGGCGGCCAGGTGCTCCAGCAGCACCGAGCCCAACCCGCGGCGCTGGTGGGCGTCCTCGATGAGGAAGGCGACCTCGGCGTCGTCGGTGCCCGGGTAGCGGTCGTAGCGACCGACACCGACGAGCTCCTCGCCCAGCAGCACGACGAAGGCCACCCGGTGGTCGTGGTCGACGTGGGTGAACCGGTAGAGGTCCTTGTCGCTGAGCCGCTTCATCGGCCCGAAGAACCGGTAGTACCGGGTCTGGTCGGAGCTGCGCTCCATCAGCCCGACGATGCCGTCGGCGTCCTCCGGGGTGATCGGGCGCAGGTGCACGGTGCCGCCGTCGGCGGCCACCACGTCGGCCTCCCACCCGGGCGGCGGCACCGAGTGCGCCGGCACCGTCGGGTCGTCGGTCGGGGGGCTAGTCACGGGGGTCGTCCGGGTCCAGGCCGAACAGCGGGTAGGCGGCGTTGCGGGTGCGGGTGACCGCCCGGTCGACCCGGTTCTCGGTGAACGGGTCCCAGTGCTGGAACCCGGTCCACCCGCCCTCGGTCATCGAGCCCGGCGGTTCGATCCGCAGGCCCTTGGACAGCACGTCCTGCGCCCAGGAGTCGGGGATGGCCGTGCCGGGGGGCACCGGGGTGCCGGCGGCCTCGGCGATCAGGTGGGTCCAGGCCCGCGGCACGCAGCGGACCAGGCCGTAACCACCGCCGCCGAGGGTCAGCCAGCGGCCCTCGCTGACCTCGTGGGCCAGCTCGTGCATGGCCTTGTAGGCCGCGCGCTGGCCGTCGACGGTGAGCCCGAGGTCGGCCATCGGGTCCTCGTGGTGGGTGTCGCAGCCGCACTGGGTGACCAGGATCTGCGGGGCGAAGGCCCGCACGACACCGGGGACGACGGCATGGAAGGCCCGAAGCCAGCCCGAGTCGTCGGTGCCGTTGGGCAGCGCCAGGTTGACCGCGGACCCCGGTGCCTTCACCGGGTCCCCGGTCTCCTCGGGGTAGCCGGTGCCCGGGAACAGGGTGAGCGGGGTCTGGTGGATGCTCACCGTCAGCACCCGGGGATCGCTCCAGAACGCGGCCTGGACGCCGTCCCCGTGGTGGACGTCGAGGTCGACGTAGGCGATCCGCTCGTAGCCCTGGCCGAGCAGCCAGGCGATGGCGATCGCGGCGTCGTTGAACACGCAGAACCCGCTGGCCGCGTCCCGCATCGCGTGGTGCATGCCGCCGGCGATGTTCACCGCGTGCTGCGCCTTGCCCTCGTGGATCAGCCGGGCGGCGGTCACCGACCCGCCGGCGATCAGCGCCGAGGACTCGTAGATGCCGTCGAAGACCGGGTTGTCGGTGGTGCCCAACCCGTGCCCGACGCCGGTGGGGTCCGAGGGGGCGCGGCGGACGGCGGCCAGGTAGCCGGGGTCGTGGACCAGGGTCAGCAGGTCCTCCCCCGCCGTCTCCGGCCGGACGACCTGGACCCGGTTGCCCGACAGCACCCCGAGGGTGTCGGCCAGCCGCATGGTCAGGTCCAGCCGCACCGGGTGCATCGGGTGGTCCCCGCCCCAGGTGTAGCCCAGGTAGGCGTCGTCCCAGACGACGCTGACCGCGTCGCTCATCGTGTGGTGCCCGGAGCCGGCCTCATCGCCTGTTCACCCGCGGGACGCTACCGCCCGGCCGGGCTCGTCGCGCCCCCTCGGGGTGGCGGAGCACCCGTACGCTGGGCGGAGACGCCTGCGCGAGGAGCCTGCTGTGAACGACCTCATCGACACCACCGAGATGTACCTGCGGACGATCTTCGAGCTGGAGGAGGAGGGCATCACGCCCCTCCGCGCCCGGATCGCCGAGCGGCTGCACCAGAGCGGCCCCACCGTGAGCCAGACCGTCGCCCGGATGGAGCGCGACGGACTGCTCAGCGTCGAGGGCGACCGCCACCTGGCCCTGTCCGACGAGGGCCGCGCGCTGGCCACCGCCGTGATGCGCAAGCACCGGCTGGCCGAGTGCCTGCTCGTCGACGTCATCGGCCTGGACTACGCCGACGTGCACGAGGAGGCCTGCCGCTGGGAGCACGTGATGAGCGAGGCCGTCGAGCGCAAGCTGCTGACCCTGCTCGGCAACCCGCAGGTCTCCCCCTTCGGCAACCCCATCCCCGGCCTGGCCGCCCTCGGCGCGACCACCACCGACCAGCAGGACACCCTCACCCTGCTGTCCACCTCGGCCACCCCCGAGGGTGCCCCCGTGGTGATCCGCCGGATCAGCGAGCAGCTGCAGGAGGACACCCGGCTGCTCCGTTCGCTGGCCGACCAGGGCGTCCGGCCGGGCATGACCGTGCGGGCCTCGCTGGCCAACGGCGCGGTCAGCGTGGACGGCACGGTCCTCGCGCCCGGCGTGGCCCAGCACGTGTTCGTCTCCCCGGCCGAGGAGGTCGAGCCGGTCCCCGCCGGCTGATTCCTTCGCACGGCTCACGATCTCGCGGCTAGGCTGGCCGCCGTGCCCGAGTCCCCGCAGGTGCCCACCCCGTTCGCCCGCCCGGCCGACGTCATGGCCGTCCCCCGCCTCGGCGGCCTGGCGCTGTCCCCCGACGGTCGCCGGCTGGTCACCTCGGTGGCCACCCTGGCGCCCGACAAGAAGACCTGGCGGACGGCCCTGTGGGAGATCGACCCCGCGGGCACGGCGGCGGCCCGGCAGCTGACCCGCAGCGCCCCGGGTGAGTCCGCCCCGGTCTTCGCCCCGGACGGGACGCTGCTGTTCACCTCGGCCCGGCCGGACCCCGACGCCGGCAAGGACGCCGGCGAGCCCAAGCCCGCACTGTGGGCGCTGCCCGCGGCCGGCGGCGAGGCCCGGCTGGTCCTGGCCCGGCGCAACGGCATCGGCGGGGTCACCGTCGCCGCCGACAGCGGGGACGTCGTGGTCGTCGCCTCGACCACCCCCGGCGCCGCCGACGACGAGGCCGACGCCGCCCGCCGGGACGCCCGCAAGGACGCCGGGGTGACCGCGATCCTGCACGAGAGCTACCCGGTGCGGTTCTGGGACCACGACCTCGGTCCCGCCGTGCCGCACGCCTTCTGGGTGGGCCGGCTGCCGGCCGAGGGCACGCAGCCGGAGTGGCGCGACCTGACCCCGGACGCCCTGCCGCCCAACGGCGCCGGGTCCGACGTAGCGCTGTCGCCGGACGGCCGCTGGCTGGCCCGGGCCGAGGAGGTCCCCGCCGAGCGGGCCTCCCGCCGCAGCCGGCTGGTGCTGACCGACACCGCGAGCGGTGAGACCCGGGTGCTGGTCGACGACCCGGCCGCCGACGTCGGGTCGCCCGCCTGGTCGCCGGACTCGACGCGGCTGGTGTGCACCCGGGAGTCCGAGACCACCCAGGCCGAGCCGCCGGACTACACGGCCCTCGTGGTGGACATCGCCTCGGGCGAGGTCACCGACCTGACCGCCGGCTTCGACCGCTGGCCGTCGGCCCCGCAGTTCGACGCCGCCGGCGAGTCCGTCTACTTCCTGGCCGACGACGACGGCCGGCACGCCGTGTTCCGGGTGCAGCCGGGCCAGGCACCGGTGCGGATGACCCGGGACGGCGCCTACTCCGACCTGCAGGTGGCTCGCGACGGCTCCGCGCTCTACGCGCTGCGCTCGGCGTTCGACCACCCGGCGGCCCCCGTGCGGCTGGACCCGGTGGCCACCGACCAGCAGCCCGAGCCGCTGCCCAACCCGGGCACGATCGCCGAGCTGCCGGGCACGCTGCGCGAGCTGCGCGCCACGGCGGCCGACGGCGTGCAGGTGCAGTCCTGGCTGGTGCTGCCCGAGGGCGCCTCCGCGGACTCCCCCGCCCCGCTGCTGCTGTGGATCCACGGCGGCCCCCTGATGAGCTGGAACTCCTGGTCCTGGCGCTGGCTGCCCTGGGTGATGGCCGCGCAGGGCTATGCGGTGCTGCTGCCCAACCCGGCGCTGTCCCAGGGCTTCGGCCAGGACTTCGTCCGCCGCGGCTGGGGCAGCTGGGGCGGGGCGCCCTACACCGACCTGATGGCCGCCACCGACGCCGCGGTCGAGCTGCCCGAGATCGACGGGAGCCGGACGGCGGCCATGGGTGGCTCCTTCGGCGGCTACATGGCCAACTGGGTAGCCACCCAGACCGACCGGTTCGACGCGATCGTCACGCACGCCAGCCTGTGGCACCTCGACGGGTTCATCGGCGCCACGGACGCGGCGTTCTACTGGGAGAAGGAGTTCGGCGACCCGCTGACCTCGCCGGAGCGCTACGAGCAGAACTCGCCGCACCGGTACGCCGACGCCATCACCACGCCGGTGCTGGTCATCCACGGCGACAAGGACTACCGGGTGCCGATCGGCGAGGGCCTGCGGCTCTGGTACGACCTGCAGAAGCGCGGCGTCCCGTCGAAGTTCCTGTACTTCCCGGACGAGAACCACTGGGTGCTGACGCCGGGCAACGCGACGGTCTGGTACGAGACGGTGCTCGCCTTCCTCGCCGAGCACGTGCAGGGCCGGGACTGGTCACGCCCCGAGCTGCTCTGAGCGGGCACCCGGGTCGCCGGCCCGGGTCAGCAGGTCGCGGACGGCCGCGGGCGGCAGGCCCGCGGCCAGCCCCTGGTCCAGGAGGCGGGCCAGCGCGTAGGTGGGCTGGCTGTCCAGCGCGCGGTCCAGCGCGATGCCGGCGGTCGTGCCGTCCCCGCGCGCCCAGGCGGTGGCGGCCAGCAGCGTGGCCGGGGCGGCGTCCAGCGGTGGCGGCAGCCGCCGGACCAGCTCGGTCCACAGCGCCTCCGCGGCCGGCCCGGTCGGGCCGGTGCCCAGGCCCATCGCCTGGTCGCGGACCTCGAGGTCGGTGAGCGCCCAGCCCAGCCGGGCGACGTCCTCGTCGGTGAGCGGCCGGGGCGCCCGGCTCCCCGCGTCCGCGACGGCGTCGCGCACCAGCCGCCACGACCGGTCGGCCAGCGCCTCCCAGCCGTGCCGGTGCAGTGCGTCGGCCTGCACCGCGCCCACCACGGCGCAGGCCCGGCCCACGGCGACCGCCGCCGGGCCGGCGACCGGGGCGAGCCGGGCCACCAGCTCGGCGCGGTCGGCGGCCACGACCTGGCCGCGCACCACCGCGGCCGCGGCCAGCTCCGTCGTCCCGCCGGGCAGCAGCTGACCGGCACCGGGGTCGCAGCAGGGCTCCGCGCAGTCGTAGTCCCAGCACCGGCCGGCCCGCACCAGGGACGCCGCGAGCAGCGGCACCCCGGCCGCGGCGAGGGCTCCGGCCACCGCGCTCACCACAGGGCGGCCGGGGAGGTCGAGCCCGGCGGTGCGGAGCAGCCGCAGGCCCACCGGGTCCAGGTCGTGCAGGCGCCGGTCGAGCAGGTCCCCGGGGTCGTGGTCGCCGTCCTGCACGTCGGGTGCCTCGGTGACCACCAGGGCGACGACGGCGGCCGGCGGCTCGTGCCCCAGGCGGGCGACCGCCGCCGCGGCCAGCGCCGGGGCGTCGGCGGGGTCGGGCAGGTCGACCCGCAGGGTCACGCCGACCCGGGCTGCGGGGCTGCCGGTGAGGGCGACCAGGACCAGGGACTCCGAGGGCACGAAGCCCAGCAGCTGCGGGAGCGCCGCAGCCAGGTCGGGACCGGTGCCGAGCCGGACGGCGGGGATCTCGTCGAGGGGCATGCACCCACCCTGGCGGCCGTCCCGGCCTCCCGGCGGGGGCCGGCACGACCTGTGGACCGGGGTGCCCGGTGTGGACGGCGGCGGGCAGCGCGCCGGCCGACCTGCTAGTCCAGCGCGTCGGCCTGGTGGTCGAAGGCCTCCTGCAGGAGGTCGCCGAACGCGACCGGGTCGACCGTGCCGCCGAGGCTGGTGCTGACCAGGGTGAGCAACCGGTCGCCGTCCACGGCCACGCCGATCAGCGCGGGCACCGAGATCTGGGCGCCGTCGGGGCCGGTCACCGTGGTCGTGTAGGCCAGCCCGGCCGAGCCGTCGCCGAGGTCGGGGACGTCCAGCACGGAGAAGGTGAGGGTCGCCGTCCCGATCTGGGGCGAGCTGATGGTGGCCTGCGGGCAGGTGCCGGCCGACGCGGTGAGGTCGGCGACCGGGTCGCCCGGCGTCCCCACGGTCAGCAGCTGCGCAACCACGGTCGTGCCGGTGGTCGCCGACTGCGCGGCGAAGTCCTCCAGGTCGTCGACCGAGGGCTGGCTCTGCTGGATCGCCTGGGCGCACGACTCGGGGGTGATCGTGGCGCCGTCCAGGTCGGCCCCGACCGCGGCCCCGGCGCGCACGTCGGCCTCGCTCACCGGTACGACCTGGGCGCCGGGCCCGAACGCGTCCTCCGGGAGGAGGCCGGCGGCCAGCCCGTCGGGGTCGTCGGTCCCGTCCGGGGTGGCGGTGGACTCCGGGGCGGTGGTCGGCGAGGGCGTCGCCGTCCCCTCGACCGTGGAGGTGCAGCCGGCCAGCAGAAGCGAGGCGGCGGCCAGGGCGAGGGGCAGGCGACGCGGGAGGCTCACACCCGCCATCCGACCACGGGCCCCGCCCGGTGGCTCAGCCGAGGGTGTCGGCGGCGTGCTGCTGCGCGCCGGCCAGCAGGGCCTCGAAGGCTGCCTGGTCCGGGACGGTGGTGCCCACCGCGCCGGTGGCCAGGGCCAGCAGTCGGTCGCCGTCGGAGACCAGGCCGAGCAGGGCGGAGCCGCCGCTGACCGGGCCGCCGGACAGCGTCACCGAGACCGGGACGACGACCGCGTCGTCGCCGAGGTCGGGCCGGGTCACGGCGCCGAAGGTGACCACGGCCTGGCCCCGGTCGGTAGCCAGGGTCGCGGTCGGGCAGGCGGCCACGGCGTCGGCGAGCGTGCCGACGGCGGTCTGCGCGGGCCCGCCGGTGCTGAGCAGCTCGGCGGTGCCGCCGAAGCCGACCTGGGCGTACTGCCCGGCGGCGTCGTCGACGTCGGCCGGGTCGCCGAGCGCGGCGCGGGCGGCGTCCAGCGCGTCGGTGCACGTCGACGGGGTGATCGTCACCTGGCCGGGGTCGTGGCCGGCCGCGGCGCCCAGCGCACCGGCCAGGTCGTCGGCGGTGACCCCGGTGACCGTGCTGCCGGGGGCGAACTGCTCGGCCGGCAGCAGACCGTCGGCCAGCGCCGGGGCGTCCTGCGTGGCCGCGGCGGGGGCGACCGGGGGCGCGGCGTCGCTGGTGGCCGCGCCGCAGCCGGCGAGGAGGAGGGAGGCGGAGGCGGCGGCGAGCAGGAGCGGGGTGCGGCGCATCACCCCACGGTAGGCGCTCGCACGGACCTGTCACCCCCGCTGGATACAGTCCGAGCCATGGGACGGTCGCTGCGCATCGCACTGCTGTCCTACCGCTCCAAGCCGCACAGCGGCGGGCAGGGCGTCTACGTGCGGGCGCTGTCCCGCGAGCTGCGCGAGCTCGGCCACCGGGTCGAGGTGGTGAGCGGCCAGCCCTACCCCGAGCTGGACGACGGCGTCCCGCTCACCCGCCTGCCGAGCCTGGACCTGTACCGCGAGCCCGACCCGTTCCGCCGCCCGCACCTGCGTGAGTTCCGCGACTGGGTCGACGTCGCCGAGTACGCAGCCATGTGCACCGCCGCCTTCCCCGAGCCGCTGACCTTCTCGCTCCGGGCAGCGCGGTGGCTGCGCGGGAACCGGTTCGACATCGTCCACGACAACCAGTCCCTGGGATGGGGCCTGCTGCGCACCGGGTTGCCGACGGTGGCGACCATCCACCACCCCGTCGCGATCGACCGCGACCTCGAGCTGGCCGCCGCCTCGTTCCGCCGGTCCCTCACGCTGCGCCGCTGGTACGCGTTCACCGGCATGCAGGCCAAGGTCGCCCGCCGGCTGCCGGCGATCACCACCGTCTCCACCAGCTCGCAGCGCGACATCGAGCGGCTGATGGGGGTGCCCGCGGCGCGGGTCGAGGTCATCCCGGTGGGCATCGACCCCGACGACTTCACCCCGCCGACCGCCCCGCGGGACGCCGACCACGTCGTCGTCACCACGTCGGCCGACGTCCCGCTCAAGGGGCTGGTTCCCCTGCTCGAGGCGGTCGCCAAGCTGCGCACCGAGCGCGAGGTGCGGCTGACCGTCGTCGGGTCCGCCAAGGCCGGCGGACTGGCCGCGACCGCGGTGGAGCGGCTGTCGCTGCACGGCGCGGTGACGTTCACCGGCCCGCTCCCGCAGGCCGACCTCGTCGCGCTGCTGCAGCGCGCGACGGTCGCCGTCGTCCCCTCCCTGTACGAGGGGTTCTCGCTGCCGGCGGTCGAGGCCATGGCCTGCGCGACGCCGCTGGTCACCACCGACGCCGGCGCGCTGCCCGAGGTCGTCGGCTCGCACGCCGCGGTGCAGGTGCCCGCCGGGGACGTCGACCGGCTGGCCGGGGCGCTGGCCCTGGTGCTCGACCACCGGGGTCTGCAGGAGCAGCTCGGCCGGGCGGGCCGCACCCGGGTGCTGGAGAACTTCACCTGGCGGTCGACCGCCGTCCGGACCGCCGACTGGTACGAGCAGGTGCTGGCACGGTGCTGACGATCGACTACGACCAGCTCGACGTCCGGGCCGGGCACAAGGTGCTGGACCTGGGGTGCGGCGAGGGCCGGCACGCCTTCGAGGCCTACCGGCGGGGGGCGGACGTGGTCGCCCTCGACTGGGGCACCGACGAGGTGACGACGACGCAGCACTGGCTGGGTGCGATCGGGGCCGCCGGCGAGGCACCGGTCGGGGCGTCCGCGACCGCGGTGCGCGGCGACCTGCTGCACCTGCCGGTGCCGACGGCGTCGGTGGACCGGGTGATCGCCTCCGAGGTGCTCGAGCACATCCCGGACGACGCGACCGCGTTCGCCGAGATCGCCCGCGTCCTCCGGCCCGGCGGGCGGGTCGCGGTGACCGTGCCGCGCTTCGGGCCGGAGGCGGTGTGCTGGGCGCTGTCGGACAGCTACCACGCCAACGAGGGCGGTCACATCCGGATCTACCGGCAGACCGAGGTCCGGGCGAAGCTGGCCGCCGCCGGCCTGGTGCCCGGGGCCAGCCACCACGCGCACGCGCTGCACGCGCCGTACTGGTGGCTCAAGTGCGCGGTCGGCGTGGACCGCTCCCCCGCCGTGGTGCGGGCCTACCACCGGCTGCTCGTGTGGGACCTCACGGAGCGCCCGTGGGTGACCCGGGCGGCCGAGCGCGTGCTGGACCCGGTGATCGGCAAGAGCCTGGTGGTCTACGCGACCAAGCCCTGGTCGTGAGCCTGCTGCCGGAGGTCCCCGGGGTGCTCGGCGGGGCGGAGGTGGCCGCGACCGTGGCCGCGATCGCCGCCGAGCAGGGGTCCGACGGGATGCTGCCGTGGTGGCGGGGCGGTCAGCTGGACGCCTGGGACTCCGTCGAGGCGGCGATGGCGCTGACCGCGGGCGGGCGGCCGGACGCCGGGGCCGCCGCGCTGGACTGGTTGTGCGCCCGGCAGCTGCCCTCGGGTGGGTTCCCCTCGCAGTGGCGGTCCGGCGCGGTGACCGAGCCCGGGGTCGAGAGCAACCACGCCGGCTACCTGGCGGTCGGGGCGCTGCACCACGCGCTGGTCACCGGCACCTCGGGCGGCCGCTGGTGGGCAGCGGTGTCCCGGGCGCTGGACCTGGTCTGCGCCATGCAGCTGGGCACCGGCGCGATCGGGTGGGCGCTGCGCCCGGACGGGACGGCGGACGACGTCGCGCTGGTCACCGGCTCGTCGTCGCTGCTGCAGGCGCTGCGCTGCGGGGTGGGGCTGGCCGCGCTGGTCGGCGAGGAACGGCCGCGCTGGACGGCGGCGGTGGACGCCCTGCAGCAGGCGCTGTCCGCTCGCCCGGAGGCGTTCGCCGACCGGTCCCGGTTCTCGATGGACTGGTACTACCCGGTGCTGGGCGGGGCGCTGACCGGCGCTGCGGCCCTGGACCGGTTGGCGTCGTCGTGGGACGCCTTCGTCGTCCCCGGGCTGGGCGCGCGGTGCGTCGCCGACCGGCCGTGGGTGACCGGGGCGGAGACCTGCGAGCTGTCGATGGCGCTGGCCGCGGCCGGGCAGACCGACGCGGCCACCGAGCAGCTGGCCGCGATGCAGCACCTGCGGGCCGAGGACGGCGGGGACTGGACCGGCTACGTGTTCGCCGACGACGCGATCTGGCCGGGCGAGCGCACCACGTGGACGGCGGCCGCGGTGGTGCTGGCCGCCGACGCGCTGTGTGGTGCGACCCCGGGAGCGCTGCTGTTCACCGACCCCGCCGGGCTCGTGACCGAGCGGTGAGGGCCGCGCTGTCCTGGTTGCTCCGGGACCGCACCGCGACCGGGGACCGCTGGGTGGTGGCGCAGTGGCCGAACACGTCGGCCTGGACGTTCGTGCTGCTCACGGCCCTGGGGTGGGTGGTGCCGGGCGACCCGGTCTGGCTGTACGCCGGCACCCGGGCGGCGCTGGCCTGGTGGGCCGTCGACGAGGTGGTCCGCGGGGTCAACCCGTTCCGCCGGCTGCTGGGCGCCGTCGTCCTGGTGGTGGCCGCCGTCGGGGTCGCGCAGCGGCTCTGAGGGTTCTCAGGCGGAATCGAGGACGGCGGCCACCGCCTCGACCTCGACCAGCTGGTCGTCGTAGCCGAGGACGGTGACGCCGAGCAGCGTGCTGGGGACCTCGTGCTCGCCGAAGGCGTCCCGGACCACCTCCCAGGCGGTCACCAGGTCGCTCTGCCGGGTGGTGGCGACCAGGACGCGGGTGCTGACGACGTCGGTGAGGCCGGCCCCGGCAGCGCGGAGGGCGACCTCCAGGTTGGCCACGCACCGGGCCGCCTGGGCAGCGACGTCGCCCGGTGCGACGGTGGCTCCGGTGTCGTCCAGCGGACACGCCCCGGCCGGGAACACCAGGCGCGCGCCGGGCGCCACGGTGGCGGCGTAGGCGTACTCGGCGACGTCGGACAGCCCGGTCGACCGGACGAGGTGCACGGCAGGGTCCACGGGCCGATCCTGCCCCGTCGGTCCGCCCGGGTTTGTCGACGTGGCCGATCCGGGCACCCCGCGGGAGGTCCAGAGCGAGGCCGCCCCGCGCCGTCCCTGCGAGGTCGTCCGTGCCGCCCCTCCCCTCCATCGCCGATCGTCCCGTCGCCGAGCTCGGCGGACCGGGCAGTGTCCTGTCGCGCCAGCGGGCCGACCACGTCGAGCTCGACCGGCTGCTGCACGAGCTGTCCGGCACCACCGGCGCCGAGCAGCGTCGGGTCCTGCGCCGCATCGACCGTCTCGTGTTCAGCCATGCGTTCGCCGAGGAGACGGTGCTCTGGCCGGTCCTCCGGCGGGTGCTGCCCGACGGCGAGGACCTGACCACGCAGGTGGAGCGGGAGCACCAGGAGGTCAACGACCTGGTCAGCTCGCTGGAGGAGATGTCCGACGACGACCCGGCCCGGGCGGCGCGGCTCGACCGGCTGACCACCGTGCTGCGCGAGGACGTGCGGGACGAGGAGGACGAGCTGTTCCCCCGCCTGCGCGAGCGGCTGGACGACGCGGCCCTCCGCCGACTCGGCCTGGCGTGGGCGGTGGTCAGCCGCGTGTCGCCCACCCGACCGCACCCGACGGTGGCCCGACGACCGCCCGGCAACGCCCTCTCGGGTCTGCCGCTGTCCGTCCTCGACCGGAGCAGGGACCACTTGGACGCCCTCGCCGACGCCCTCGCCGACGCCCGGGCCGGTCAGCGCCCGGGGCTGGTCGCCCGGACGCTGTCGGCGGCGCTGGCCCGGGCCGCGGGGTGGATCGAGCGGACGCCGCCCGCCCGGCACGGGGACACCCCCGCCACGCACCGCTGACCTCCGCACGGGCCGCCTGTGGTCAGGCGTGGTCGATGCAGGTGCGTGCGGCGGGACGGGCCTGCAGGCGGGCCTCCCCGATCGGCGCGCCGCAGACCTCGCAGCGGCCGTAGCTGCCGTCGGCGACCCGGGACACCGCTGCGTCGAGCTCGGCGAGGCGGGTGCGGGCCTGGTCCAGGACCGCGCCGAGCTGCGCGCGCTCGAAGCCGATCGTCTGCCCCTCCGGGTCGTGCTCGTCGTCGGCGTTGGAACCCCGGGAGGCCTCGACGACGGCCTCGTAGTCCGCGGTGAGCGCCGCGATCTGGGCTCTGGTCTCCGTGCGGGCGTGGCACAGCAGCTCCTCGGGCGTGGTCACCCGCTCATCCTGCCCACCACCTCCGACATTCGCACCAGACCTTGTGGACGAGGCGCTGAGCTGCGGATTCACCTTGCCAGTCCGCTCAGGTGCCGCTAGACTTCGAACACACATTCGAACGGCGCGAGGCGGTGACAGCGGTGCAGCAGCAGGCGGTCGAGACCCGGATGGGGCTGTCGGTGGGCATCGCCCAGGTCGAGGTCTTCGCATCGGCCGCCGCCCGCGCAGCGGTGCTGGAGGCCGAGCAGGCGACCCGCATCGCCGCCGGCCTCGCGCCCGCAGGCGCCACCCTGCGACCGACCCGACTGTCCGAGCTGCTGGTCACCCCCGACACCGGCCGGGCAAGAGTGCACGCGGTGCTGCGTGACGTCGCCGACGCCCAAGCCCAGCTGCACGCCCTGCAGGCCGCGGCCATCGCCCGCCTGGCCGAGCTGCAGCCGGCGCAGGAACCGCTGCCCGGCGCCCGCCGCGATGATCCGGCAGATCGCGACCGTCCCGATGACTGGGTGGCCGACGAGGTCGCCGTCGTGCTGGGGATCAGCGTCGGGTCCGCCTCCTCGCTGGTCGCCAAGCAACGAGCACTGGTCGAGCAGCTCCCCCAGGTGTGGGCCGCCGCGGCCGACGGGGTGATCGACGTACGCCGCTGCCAGGTGCTCGTGGACACGCTGGCCGACCGCAAGCAGTCCGCCGGCGGCGGCCTGGCCGACGACCTGGTGGACACCATTGCCGCTCAAGGCCTCGGCTGGATCGCCGAGGGCATCGGTCCGACCCCGTTGGCCGACCGGATCGGCGGCGCGGTGATCGCCGCGGACCCGGCCGAGGCGGCCAGGCGGGCCGAGCGCCGCAAGCGCAGGCAGAACGTCACCACCATCGGGCAGGGCGACGGCCTGGCCTCCCTGCGGACCGACCTGGCCGACGCCGCCGACGTCGCCCAGGAGATCGAGGTCATCGACGCCCTGGCCGCNAGGCGGGCCGAGCGCCGCAAGCGCAGGCAGAACGTCACCACCATCGGGCAGGGCGACGGCCTGGCCTCCCTGCGGACCGACCTGGCCGACGCCGCCGACGTCGCCCAGGAGATCGAGGTCATCGACGCCCTGGCCGCCACCATGCGCAAGGGCGGGGACGAGCGCGCCATGGGCCAACTGCGGGTCGCCGCCCACCACCAGCTGGTGACCCGCCCCTGGGAGCCCCTGCCCGCCGAGGTCGCCGCCGCCCGCTGGCACCTGACCCTACGAGCCGACCTCGACGACCTCGGCCCGCTGACCAACCCGCCCACAGACCAACCCCCGACAGACGCCGACGACGTGGACGAGGCGACTGACGCCGACGGCGTGGACGACGCGATCGACACCGACCGGCCCGACACGACCCTGGACGGAGCAGCTGCCGGCTCTGGTGTGGGTGCGATCGGTGGGCTGCCGGTGTCCCCGGTCGCGGTGGCCGAGCTGCTGGCCCGCTACGACGCGCTCCTGGCAGTCGGTGCCCGTGGCCGGGTCCAGGGCGGGGACGTGTGGTTCGAGATCCTCGACGCCACCGGCCGACTCCGGGCGATCACCTCACCGGCCGAAGCCCGCGCCGCCCTCCGCCGCGGCACCGGTCTCGGACCACCACCCCGGATCGCCGACTACGAACCGAACGCAGCACAGACCCGGTTCGTGAAAGCGCGGGACCGGCACTGCCGGTTCCCCGGCTGCAGCAGACCCGCCGAGTACGTCGACCTCGACCACGCGATTACCTATGACCACGACGACCCGGCCGCCGGCGGACCGACATGCGTCACGAACCTCGTGTGCTTGTGCCGACGGCATCACCGGCTCAAAACCCATGCACCGGGCTGGACCTTCGCCATGGACCCCGACGGCACCCTGCACGTCACCCCACCCGGCGGACGCACACGCACCACACGACCCGCGGGCATCGCCCAGGTCGACATGTCGACACCCACCAGTCTCGATGTCCTCACCGACCTCCTCGGACCCACCCCGAAGCGGTTCCGCAGCCCAACGCCCGAGCAGCGGGCTGCCAGACGAGCCGCCACCGCCGACCGCGCCCGCCTGGCCGCCGAGATCGAGTCCGAACTCGACGCAGCCCTCGCACGCCGGACCGGCGCGCAGACCGACGACCAGACCGCAGCCGGTGCCGCTGACCAGACCGGAGCAGGGACGTCAGCAGCGGGCGACGACCCCGAGGACGACCCACCGCCCTTCTGACCGCAGGGGGGTACAGGGAGCAGCCCAGCAGAGGGCGTCAGCGCGTGTCAGCGGCTCGTCACCGCGACGTCAGCGCCGGCGCGCACGGTGGCTCCCATGACATCCGACTCCCCCGTGATCGAGGCGCACGGCCTCAGCCTGAGCTACGGGTCCACCCGTGCCCTGGACGGTGTCGACCTCACCGTCCCCGCCGGCACCGTCCTCGGCGTCCTCGGACCCAACGGCGCCGGCAAGACCACCGCCGTCCGCGTCCTGTCCACGCTGCTCCGACCCGACGCCGGCACCGCCCGCGTCGCTGGCTTCGATGTCCTCGCCGACCCGCAGCAGGTCCGCCGCCGGATCGGCCTCACCGGCCAGTACGCCTCCGTCGACGAGGACCTCACCGGCTCCCAGAACCTCACCATGATCGGCCGCCTGCTCGGCCTGCCGCGGCCGGCCGCCCGCGCCCGCGCCGCCGAGCTGCTCGCCGGCTTCAGCCTCACCGACGCCGCCGAGCGCTCCGCCAAGACCTACTCCGGCGGCATGCGGCGCCGCCTCGACCTCGCCGCCAGCCTCGTCGGCCGACCCAAGGTCCTCTTCCTCGACGAACCGACGACCGGACTGGACCCGCGCAGCCGCACCGAGGTCTGGGACGTCGTCCGCCGGCTCGTCGCCGACGGCACGTCGGTCCTGCTCACCACCCAGTACCTCGAGGAGGCCGACGAGCTCGCCGACGACATCGTCGTCTTCGACACCGGCCGGGTCGTCGCCCACGGCACCAGCGACGAGCTCAAGCACCGCACCGGCGCCCAGACCCTCACCGTCCGCCCCCGCGACCGCGCCGACACCGCCACCGTCCTGCAGGTCATCGAGCAGGTCACCGGCGCCGTCCCCACCCTCGACGGCCACGGCACCGCCTCGGTCGCCGTCCGCAGCGAGACCGTCCTGGGCACCGTCCTGGACCTCCTCAGCACCCAGGGCATCGCGCTCTCCGAGCTCGCCGTCCGCCTCCCCAGCCTGGACGAGGTCTTCCTCGCCCTCACCGGCCACGCCACGCAGTCCGAGAACGAGAAGGAGGCCGTCGCATGACCGCCGCCACCGCCACCCCGACCATGAGCGTCCCCGAGATCAGCACCACCCCGAAGCTGCCCGCCCTGCAGCAGTCGCTCACCCTCGCCTGGCGCAACGTGGTCAAGATCCGCCACCAGCCCGAGGCGCTGATGGACGTCAGCCTGCAGCCGATCATCTTCACGGTGCTCTTCGTGTTCGTCTTCGGCGGCGCGATCGCCGGCGACTGGCACGACTACCTGACCTACCTGGTCCCCGGGATCCTCGTGCAGACCCTGATGTTCGCCACCGGCGGCATCGGCGTCGCGCTGAACAACGACATCGCCAAGGGCGTGTTCGACCGGTTCCGCAGCCTGCCGATCGCCCGCTCGGCACCCCTGGTCGGCGCGGTCCTGGCCGACGTCGTCCGCTTCCTCACCGCGATCGGCGTCCTGCTGGCCTTCACCGCCCTGCTCGGCTTCCGCACCACCCAGGGCCTGCCGGCCGCCGCCCTCGCCGTCCTGGTCGCCATCGGGTTCGCCATGTGCCTGTCCTGGGTGTTCGTCTGGATCGGGCTCACCGTCCGGTCGGCCGGCGCCGTCCAGGGCGTCGGGTTCCTGGCCACCTTCCCGCTCACCTTCGGCAGCACCGCCCTGGTGTCGGCGGACACGCTGCCCGGCTGGCTGGCCGCCTTCACCCGCAACAACCCGGTCACCCACGTCATCGACACCGTCCGCGGCCTGCTGCTGGGCGGCCCGGTCGCCGAGCCCCTGGCCTGGACGGCGGGCTGGTCGGCCCTGCTGCTGGTGGTGTTCGTGCCGCTGGCCATGCGCGCCTACCGCCGGCGCGTGTGAGCCCGTGGACCCGCTGACCACCACCCTCGCCCTCGCCGTCCTCGCGGTGCTCGTCGTCGTGGCCGCCTCGGCCCTCGGCGAGCGCCTCGGGGTCGCCGCCCCGCTGCTGCTGGTGGGGGCCGGGGTGGTGGCCAGCCTGGTCCCGGGGTTCCCGTCGTTCGAGGTCGAGCCCGAGTGGGTGCTGGCCGGCCTGCTCCCGCCGCTGCTCTACTCCGCCGCGGTCTCCGTCCCGGCCATGGACCTGCGCCGCGAGCTCGGCGCGGTCAGTGGTCTGTCGGTCGTGCTGGTGGTGCTCAGCTCGGTCGCCCTCGGCGGCTTCTTCGCCCTCGTCGTCCCCGGGCTCGGGCTGGCCTGGGGCGTCGCGCTGGGTGCCGTGGTCAGCCCGACCGACGCCGTGGCCACCTCGATCGCCCGCCGGCTCGGCGTCCCGGCCCGGGCGGTGACGATCCTGGACGGCGAGGGACTGCTCAACGACGCCACCGCCCTGGTCGTGCTGCGCGCCGCGATCGCCGCCGCGGCCACCGGGGTCTCGCTGTGGGGCGTGGCCGGCCGGTTCGTCTGGGCCGTCGCCGGCGCGGCGCTGATCGGCGTGCTGGTCGGCCGGGCCGGGCTCTGGGTGCGGTCGCGGCTGCGCGAGGTCCCGGCCACCACCGCGCTGTCGTTCGCCGTCCCGTTCGTCGCCGCGATCCCCGCCGAGCTGGCCGGGGCCTCCGGGCTGGTGGCCGCCGTCCTCGCCGGGCTCACCACCGGGTGGCGCGCGCCCAAGGTGCTCTCCCCCGGCGCCCGGCTGTCCGACGCGCAGAACTGGTCGACCGTGGAGATGCTGCTGGAGGGCGCGGTCTTCCTGCTCATGGGGCTGCAGCTGGTCGGCATCGTCCGCGACGTGCAGGACGAGCACGCCGGGGTCGGCACCGCCCTGGCGATCGCGGCCGGGGCGCTGGTGCTCACCGTCGCCGTCCGGGCGGCCTACGTCTCATTGCTCCTGCTCGGCCAGCGCCGCGGCGCCGGGCGGACGACCGAGCGCCGGGACACCTTCGCCCGGCTGCACGCCGGTGAGGACGTCGGGCACCGCAGGAGCAGGCGCACGCCGACGGAGCGGCAGCTCGAGCAGTTCCGCACCCGCGTCGCCCGCGCCCTGGCCGACCTGGACCACCTGCTCGCGCACCCGCTGGACGCCCGGCAGGGCACGGTGGTCGTCTGGGCCGGCATGCGCGGGGCGATCACCCTGGCCGCCGCGCAGACCCTACCCGCGCAGACCCCGGCCCGGCCGCTGCTCCTGCTCGTGGCCGTCGCGGTGGCGGTGGGCTCGCTGCTGCTGCAGGGCACGACGCTGCCCTGGCTGGTCCGCCGCCTGCTGCCGGCCACCCCCGCCGGCCCGGCGCAGGACGCACAGCGGGAGGTGGTCCGGCAGCGGTTGGTCGAGGCCGCCGCGACCGCCGGGACCGCCGACCCGGTCGCCGTCCTCACCGCGCAGCGCGCCGCCCTGCTGTCCGAGCGCGACCTCGGGCGGCTGGACTCCGCGGTGCTCACCGCGGCGCTGGCCGAGCTGGACGCCGACCAGATCGCCCTGGAGGTCAGGAGCCGGACGGGCTGACCACCTCGGCCCCCACCTCGGCCAGCGCGGCGACCCGGCCCACCGCGACCCCGGCGGCGACCGCCTCGTCGACGGCGGCCGGTCCCAGCGCGGCCACCAGCCTGGCCCGCAGCCCGGTCGCCAGCGGGTCCCCGCGGTCGGCCCGGCCGCGGACCGCCTCGGCCAGGCCGAGCATCCGCGCCGACCCGGCCGGGTCGCCGGCCGCCTCGGCCAGCACCGCCCGCCCGACGAGCACCACGGCGAGCACCGGCATGTCGCCGCGCTCGTGCATCGTCTCGCGCTGCGCCTGGTCCAGCAGCTCCTCGGCCTCCGCGAGCACCGCCGCGTCCACGGCGTCCCGACCGGCCAGCACCTGGGCGCGCACCGTGCGCACCAACGCGCTCATCTGGTCCGGCCCGCTGCCGCCCCGGCCCAGCCGGACGACCGCGGCGCCGCTGGTCAGCTCGGCCAGCTCGCGGTCGCCGGCGAGCAGGGCCACCTGGGCCCGCGCGGACTCCGCGAAGGCCAGCACCGGCCCGCCCAGTCGGGTCAGATGGACCAGCACGTCGTCCAGCTGCGCCGCGGCGTCCGCCACGTCGCCCGCCGCGGCGCGCAGCAGGGCCACCCGCACCCGGAGCATCGGCGAGTCGTCGGAGGTGCCCAGCTCGTCGGAGCAGCGCAGCGCCTGCGCCACCAGCTCCGCCGCCCGCGGCAGGTCGCCGTCCTGCGCCGCGAGCTGGCCCAGGCCGGCGGAGGTGATCGAGATGCCCCACCGGTCCCCCAGCTCCAGGAACGCCGCGCGGGCCGCCGCGAGGTCCTCGGCGAGGCTGTCGAACCGTCCGTCGTTCTCCGCCGCCAGACCGGTCGCGGCATGGACCACTGCGCGGACCCACGGGTCGGGGTGCGTCGCGGACACGGCCAGCCGGTCTGGCTCGCCGAGGAACACCACGGCCAGCGCCCAGCTGACCACCGCCACCGGCTCGTCGGCGGCCGCGCCGAGCTCGTCGGGCAGCGCCACGACCTCGGCCAGCACGTCCCGCACACCGCCCCAGCCCTGCTCGTCGGCCGCGGCCAGCGCGGCGAAGGTCAGGCAGACCGTCCGCATCGGGCTGGGCGTCACCGGCAGCCGGGCGACCTCGGCGAGCTGCCGCGCGGCCGCCGTCTGCTGGCCCGACAGCAGCCAGAACCAGGCCATCCGGCCGGCCAGGTGCACCGCGGCCTCCCCGCGGCCCGCGGCCACCTCGCGCTGCAGCGCCGCCACCAGGTTGTCGTGCTCGGCCCGCAGCTCCCGCAGTGCGTCCAGCTGGTGCGGTCCCCGCAGCAGCGGGTCCACCCGGTCCAGCAGCGCGCGGCACCAGGCGGTGTGCGCGGCCTCCGTCGCGGCCCGCTCCCCCGCGGCGTCCAGCTGCTCGGCGCCGTAGGCCCGCACCGTCTCCAGCATCCGGTACCGGACGCCGTCCCCCTCGGGTACCGCGGTGAGCAGCGACTTCTCCACCAGCCCGGCGACGGCGTCCAGCACGCCGGGCCCGCAGAGCGCCTCGGCGGCCTCCAGCGTCGCGCCGTCGGCGGGCACCGACAGCCGCCGTCCGACCTCCTGCTCGGCGGCCCCGAGGGACTCCCAGCTCCACTCCACCACCGCGCGCAGGGTCTGCTGCCGGGGCAGTGCCACCCGGCTGCCCCCGGTCAGCAGGGCGAACCGGTCGTCGAGCCGGGCCGCGATCTGGGCCAGGCCCAGCGTGCGCAGCCGGGCGGCGGCCAGCTCCAGGGCTAGCGGCATGCCGTCCAGCCGCCGGCACACCTCCAGCAGCAGCGGCAGCGTCGCCGGGGTGACCGCGAAGGACGGGTCGGCCGACCGCGCCCGGTCGGCGAACAGCCGCACCACGTCGGCGTCGGCCGCACCCGGGTCGTCGGCCTCGGGCACCGGCAGAGGGCCGACCGGCACGAGCGCCTCGCCCGGGATGCCCAGGGCCTCCCGGCTGGTGGTCAGCACGACCAGGCCCGGGCAGGCGGTCAGCAGGTCGTCGGTCAGCCGGGCGACCGCGTCCACCAGGTGCTCGCAGTTGTCCAGGACCAGCAGGCCGCGCCGGGAGGCGAACACCTCGCGCAGCCGCGCGCCGGCCTCGACCACGGTGGGCACCCGCTCCAGCGTCGTCGCGGTCCGCTGCCCGACGGCGGTCAGGACGGCGGCCGGCAGCTGGCGCGGCTCCCCGACCGGCGCGAGCTCCACCCACCAGACACCGTCGGAGGTGCTCGCCTCCCGCTGGTGGGCCACCTCCAGCGCCAGCCGGGTCTTGCCGGCGCCGCCGGGGCCCAGCAGGGTGACCAGCCGCCCGCCGGCCAACCGGTCGGCCACCAGGTCGAGCTCGGCGACCCGGCCGCGGAAGCTGGTCAGCGCCGTCCGCAGGACCGGGCGCTCCGGCTCCTCCTCGCGCAGCACCGCCAGCTGCGCGGCCCGCAGCGCCGGGCCGGGGTCCAGGCCGAGCTCCTCGGCCAGCCGGCGGCGGGTCTGCTCGTGGGCGGCCAGGGCGTCGGTCGTCCGCCCGGCCCGGTGCAGCGCCAGCACCCGCAGCGCGACCAGGCCCTCGCGCAGGGGGTGCTCGGCGACCAGCCGGTCCAGCTCGGGCAGCTGCGCGGCGCCGGCCCCGGCCAGCCGGCGCTCGGCCGCGACCAGCCGCAGCTCGGCCCAGCGGGCGGCCGGTGCGGCGGTGAAGGCCAGGTCGCGCAGGTCGGCCAGCGGCTCGCCGCGCCACAGCGCCTCGGCCGCGGCCGGGTCCGTGGTCGCCAGGTCCTCGAGGCGGCAGGCGTCGACGGCGTCCCGGGGCAGGTCGAGCAGGTACCCCGGCGCCCGGGCCACCAGCGGCAGCCCCGGCACGGCCCGGCGCACCCGGGAGACCACGGCCTGCAGCGCGTTGGCCGGCGCGGCGGGCGGGGCGCCGTCCCAGAGCGCGTCCACCAGCGCGTCGACCGACACCACCCGGCCCGGGTCCAGGGCGAGCCGGGCCAGCAGCGCCCGGGCCCGGACGCCGAGGTCGGCCGGCACGCCGTCCACCCGGACGACGACCGGCCCCAGCAGCTCGACGACGACGGTCATCGGTCGCGGCGCAGGACCCGGAGCGAGCCGGTCCCGGGCAGCTCGGTGAAGTCCCCCGACGCCAGCACCCGGGTGTAGACGCCGAAGGGCGCCTGCCCGCCGTCGGCCGGGTCGGGGAAGACGTCGTGCACCGCCAGCGTGCCGCCGACGGCCAGCTTCGCCACCCAGGCGTCCTGGTCCCGGCGGGCGGACTCCTCGGTGTGGCTGCCGTCCAGGAACAGCAGGGCCAGCGGGGTCGACCACAGCGGCGCCAGGGTCTCCGACCGGGCGACGACGGCGACCACCAGGTCCTCGGCCGGGTGCACGGTCGCCCGGAACGAGGGCAGCGTGTCCAGCTGCCCGGTCGCGGCGTCCACCAGCTCGGGCTGGTGGTACTCCCAGCCGGGCTGGTGCTCCTCGGAGCCACGGTGGTGGTCGACGGTGACCACCTGCCGACCGGTCTCGTGGGCCGCGGCGGCCAGGTAGAGGGCGGACTTGCCCATCCAGCTGCCGATCTCCAGCAGCGGACCGGGGACCGGCACCGCGCGGGCCGCCGCGTACAGCGCGAGCCCCTCGTCGGCCGGCATGAAGCCCGGCGCCGCCGCGGCCGCGGCCAGCAGCTCCTCGGTGCGGCTCACCGGGCGAGCCGGGAGAGCAGCTTGGGCGCCGGCCCGTCGCCCGCGGCCTTGGCGAAGAACGCACCCACCGCGGTCGTCACCGGGACGGCGAGCACCAGGGCGATGGCACCGACCAGCGTGCGGATGACCTCCTCGCCGATCTCGGTGCCGGTCAGCACCACGCCGATCGGGCGGCCGTAGATCTCGATGAGCAGCAGCAGCGGCAGGGCGGCACCGGCGTAGGCGAAGACGATCGTGTAGACCGTCGAGGCGATGTGGTCCCGGCCGACCTGCATGCCGCGGGTGATGAGCTGACGGGCGGTCATCGTCGGGTCGACCTCGTGCAGCTGCCAGATCGCCGACGCCTGGGTGATGGTGACGTCGCCGAGGATGCCCAGCGCGGCGACGGTCAGCCCGGCCAGCACCAGCCCGGAGAAGTCCAGCGTCGGGTCGTAGGTGCCCAGCTGCACGGTGGTCTCGCTGGAGAACCCGGTCAGCTTCGCCGCAGCCACGGCCACCGCGCCCATCACCGCGACCAGGACCAGGCCGAACAGAGTGCCGATCAGCGCCGTCGTCGTCCGGGTGGTGAACCCGTGCGCCAGGTAGAGGACGACGAACATGATCGCCGAGCTGCCCACCAGCGTCACCAGCGTCGGGGACCCCGAGCCGAGGATGCCCGGCAGGATGAACTGCAGCAGCACGAAGAAGGCGAACCCCAGCCCGACCAGCGCGGCCAGCCCCCGCAGCCGGGCGACCAGACCCACGACCACGACGAAGACCAGCGCGAGGACGACGATCGGCGTGGTGCGCTGGAAGTCGGAGAAGGAGTAGCTGGGGTCGCCGCTGCCGCCGTCCACGGCGCGGGTGAGCACGAACCCGTCGCCGACCTGCACCCCGGAACCGACCACCTCCGGCGGCAGGTCGACCGAGACGAAGTCGCCCTCGCCGTCCCCGTCGGTCACCTCGACCACCGCGGTGCCGCAGGTCAGCTGCTGACCCGACGCGGACCCGTCCGAGCAGTCGTAGGTCTCCAGCGACTGCACCGTGGCGTCGGGGTAGGAGGTGCCCGGTGGCTGGAAGGTCTCGGCCGCCTGCTGCGCCCGGCTGGGCTCCCCCGACGGCCACAGCGCGACCAGGCCGATCACCGTGGCCAGCCCGATCGGGACCAGCACCAGCAGCATCAGCCAGGTCGCCCGCCGGCGCCTCGTCACGATCTCCGGGGACGGCGGGGTCTCGTCGGCGGTCGAGTGCGAGTGGGAGTGGGCCGGCACCCGGACAGGCTAGGCGTCTCCCATCTCCGCCCCCGCCAGGTAACCGGCCAGCAGCGCCGCCGCCACCTGGCCGACCGTCTCGTCCCCGGGCAGGAAGCGCGGGGCGTGCAGGCCGGGCCGCCGTCCCGCCGCGTCCGCGGGGCCGCCGTCCACGCCGAGGAAGAGCATCAGCCCGCGCGCGTCGGCGCAGTAGTGGCTGAAGTCGTCGGCGCCGAAGGACCGCCAGGTGTCGTCCACCTCGACCCCGCCGCGGGCCAGCCACGGCACGGCCGCGCGCGCGAGGTCGGGGTCGTTGGCCAGCACCGGCTCGTTGCTCTCGGTGTGCACCTGGGCGGTGCAGCCGTAGGCCGCGGCGGTGTGCTCGGCGACCTCGGTCAGCGCGGTCAGCAGCGCCGTCCGGTCGGACTCCCGCATCACCCGCAGCCCGCCGCGGGCCCGCGCGGTGTCGGGGACGACGTTGAAGCTGCTGCCCGCGTCGAGCTGGGTGACCGCGAGGACGGCGCCCACGGTCGGGTCCACCCGCCGGCTGACCAGCTGCTGCAGGTTGACCACCACCGCGGCCAGCGCGAGGACCGGGTCGTGCGTGGTGTGCGGGTAGCCGCCGTGCCCGCCGTGCCCGGTGACGGTGATCGTGAACTCGTCGGTGGCGGCGTTGACCGGGCCGGGGGTGGCGTTCACGACGCCGGCGGCCAGCTGCGGCTGCACGTGCGCGGCCACCACGGCGACCACCTGCTCCTCGCCCAGCAGCCCGGACTGCGCGATGTCCCGGGCCCCCGAGGGCGCGGACTCCTCCCGGGGCTGCAGCAGCGCCAGCAGCGGGGCCGGTCCACCCACCCGGGCCACCGCGCGGCAGACCGCGACCAGCCCGGCCAGGTGCGCGTCGTGCCCGCAGGCGTGCATGACCCCTCCGGCCGAGGCCCACTCGACGCCGGTCTGCTCCAGCACGGCCAGCCCGTCGAGCTCGGCCCGCAGCGCCACGGTCGGGCCGGTGGCGGTGCCGATCCGGACCAGCCGGCCGGTGCCGGCCACCTCGCGGCCCTCCCCCGCGCCGAGCGCCGCGACCACCGCCGCGGTGGTGTCGGCCTCGTCGCCGGAGCGGCGCGGGTCGGCGTGCAGCGCGTGCCGCAGCTCCACCGCGGCGGGCAGCTCCTCCAGGACGGCGGCGTGCAGGCGCTCGTACCAGCTGTCCAGGTCTGTGCTCACCCGGCCAGTCTCGCCGAGCCCCGTTGCCGGCAGGTCACAGGCGGTAGGCCCGGCGGGCGTTCCCCGACCCGATGAGCTCGGCCACCCGCTGCGCGTCGGCCGCCGTCCAGGCGTCGTCGTCCACCCCTGCGGCCAGGTAGCTCCCCAGGCCGCGGCGGAAGAGCACCGTGCCCAGCAGGTAGAGCTCGGCCAGGCCGAACGCGTCGGAGGAGAACAGCACCTTGCCGAACGGGGCCAGCTCCAGCAGCTCCTGCACCAGGTTCGCCGACCGGGCGCCCAGGTTGTGGGTGGCCAGCCCCACGTCGGCGAACACGTGCCCGAAGACCTGGGCCAGGAAGCCGGCGTTGCGGTGGAACGGGTAGGTGTGCAGCAGCATGATCGGCACGCCGTGCGGCTCGGTGGCCCGCAGCAGGTCGGTCATCAGCAGTGGGTCGCCGCGGTGCAGGTCCGTGTCGGCGTCGCCGTAGCCGACGTGGAACTGCACGGGCATCTGCAGGTCGATGCCGGACCAGACGAGGAACTCGTGCAGCACCGGGTCTGCCACCCGGGTGCTGCCGGTGACAAGCAACCGGTCGGCGGCGGCGACCACCTGGGCGTCGGTGGGTCGCTGCCCGCCCAGGGCCAGCCCGGCGCGGTAGGCGGCGATCGACTTCACCCCGACGGCGGTGGCGCAGCGGCGTCCCAGCTCGGTCCGGAACGCCTCGGGGAACCCGCCGGCGCCCGAGTGCTCGAGCACCTGCGCGGCGACCAGCTCCAGCCGGACGATCTCGTGGCCCCGGCCGCCGGTGAGGGCGGCCAGCTCGTCGGGGGTGGTGATCGGCTCGGGCAGGTAGCCGGTGTCGACCAGGAAGGTCTGCGTGCCGGTCGCGGCCAGCATCCGGCGGTTGACCTCGGCGGCGCCCAGCTCGGCCCGGCGGGCGAGGTAGGTGTCGGCGTCGGTGTGCGGCTCCAGGTCCAGCACCGGCGGGCAGAACCGGCGCAGCGCGAAGCCGATCTGGGAGTCCAGCAGCGAGCCGCCCAGCGCGCTCGGCGCGGCGGCCTCGGTGAGCAGCGACTCGAACTCGGGGCGGTCGAGGTCCCGGGTGATCAGCCCGTGGCAGTGGTGGTCGACGAGGTCGAGCTGGGAGAGGTCCACGGCGGCATCCTCCTACCGTGGCGGCATGAGCACCCCGTGGAGCACCGCCGACATCCCCTCGCAGGCCGGGCGCACCGCCGTGGTCACCGGTGCCAACTCGGGGCTGGGCCTGGCCACCGCCCGGGCGCTGGCCGCCGCGGGGGCGCACGTAGTGCTCGCCGTCCGGGACACCGCGCGCGGCGAGACCGCCGCGGCGGCGATCAGCGGGGACGTCGAGGTGCGCCGGCTGGACCTGGCCGACCTGTCCTCGGTGCGGGGGTTCGCCGCCGGGTGGACCGGTGACCTCGACGTCCTGGTGAACAACGCCGGGATCATGATGGTGCCGCAGGGCCGCACCGCCGACGGGTTCGAGCTGCAGTTCGGCACCAACCACCTGGGCCACTTCGCGCTGACGAACCTCCTGCTCCCGCACATCACCGACCGGGTGGTCACCGTCTCCTCCGGCCTGCACCGCAGCGGCACGATCGTGCTCGACGACCTGGGCTGGGAGCGCCGGCCGTACTCCGACACCGGCGCCTACGGCGCGTCGAAGCTGGCCAACCTGCTCTTCGCCCTCGAGCTGCAGCGCCGGCTGACCGCCGCCGGGTCGACGGTCCGCTCGATGGCCGCGCACCCGGGCTACGCCGCGACCAACCTGCAGTCGCACACCGAGAACCGGCTCAAGGACCTGGCGATGAAGCTGGGCAACCGGTTCATCGCGCAGTCCGACGCCGACGGCGCGCTGCCCACCCTCTTCGCCGCCACCGCCGACCTGCCCGGCGGCAGCTACGCCGGTCCGTCGGGGTTCCAGGAGGGCCGCGGCGCCCCGACGCTGGTCGGCCGGTCCCGCGAGGCCTCGGACGTCCAGCTGGCCCGCGACCTGTGGACGGCGTCCGAGCGGCTGGTGGGCGCCACGGCGGACTGACTGCCGCAGCGGCGTCCTCCGGGGTACGGTCCCTGCGTCGGTAGGATTTCCGGACCGACTCCCGGCGGACCAGGCGGCGCGATGACCACGGACACCACCCAGCAGGCACCCGCGGCACCGCCGACCGACCGGCAGCTCCGGCTGCTGCTGGCCGTGGTGTCGGCGGCGACGTTCCTGGCCAGCCTGGACCTGTTCATCGTCAACATCGCCTTCCCGACGCTGGCGGTGGCGTTCCCGGACGCCGGGTCGTCGCTGGCCTGGGTGCTCAACGGCTACACGATCACCTTCGCCGCGCTGCTCGCGCCGGCCGGCCGGCTGGCCGACCGGTTCGGCCGCCGCCGGGTGTTCCTGCTCGGGCTGGCCGTGTTCACGCTGGCCTCGGTCGGCTGCGCGGTGGCCTGGGACGTGTGGTCGCTCGTCGCGTTCCGGGTGCTGCAGGGCATCGGCGGCGCGATGGTCACCGGGACCTCGCTGGCGCTGCTGCTGCACTCCTTCCCGCCCGCCCGCCGGGGCACCGCGATCGCCACCTGGGCCGCGATCGGCGCCGTGGCCGCGGCGCTGGGCCCGCCGCTGGGCGGCCTGCTGGTCGAGCTGAGCTGGCGCTGGGTGTTCCTGGTCAACGTGCCGGTCGGGCTGCTCGCCGTCGTCGTCGGCCTCCGGGTGCTCACCGAGTCCAAGGACGCCACCGAGCGGCGCCGGCCCGACGTGCTGGGCACCGTCGTGCTCATCGCCGCGGTGGCCGCGCTGTCCTACGCGCTCATCCAGGCACCCGACAGCGGCTGGGCCAGCGCGACCACGCTGGGCTGGGGCGCGGCCGCGGTGCTGATGACCATCGCTGCGGTGCTGCGCTCGGCGAAGGTGGGCCCGCAGCTGGTGCCCGCCCTGTCGCTGCCGCTGTTCCGCAGCCGGCCCTACACGCTGAGCAGCGTGGCGATCGCGGCCTTCTTCGGGGCGTTCGGCGCGATGCTGCTGCACAACGTCTACTGGCTGACCACCGGCTGGGGCATGTCCACGGTGCTCGCCGGCATCGCGCTGACCCCCGGCCCGGTCGTGGCCGCGGTCGCCGCGCTGGCCGGCGGCAAGCTGGGTGCCCGGTTCGGCCACGGCGCCGTCGCCGCGGTCGGCGGGCTGTCCCTGGCGCTGGGCGTGCTCTGGTGGGTGGTGCTGGTCGACACCACCCCGGACTACCTGGTCGCTTTCCTGCCCGGCCAGCTGCTCACCGGGCTGGGCGTCGGGTTCACCATCGCCAACCTGTCCACCTCGGCGTCGGCGTCGCTGCCCCCGCAGTGGCTGGCCACCGGGACGGCGACCTTCAACGCGGCCCGCCAGCTCGGCGCCACCCTCGGCGTCGCCCTGCTGCTGGCCGTCGTGCCGCTGGACGAGAGCGGCGGGCTGGCCGCCGCCGACCGCGGCTGGTGGCTGTCCATCGGGCTGGCGCTCACCGCGTCGGTGACCGCGGCCTTCATCCGGCGGCCGGCGCCAGCCGGCTGAGCACTGCCCGCCACTCCCCCGTCGCCGGGTCCCCGGCCCAGGCGACGTAGCCGTCGGGGCGGACCAGCAGCCCGGGGCCGTCGTCGGTCCGCCGGACGGCGGGCAGCCCCTCGACGTCGGCGGCGCCCCGCGGCAGCACCAGCACGAAGCCCGCGGTGCGCTGCACCTGCGCCAGCCCGGGGACGACGGCGCGCGTGCCGACCAGGCCCGGGCCCGGGTAGCGGATGTCGATCCCGGACAGCTGGCCCGCGCCCCGCCGGACCACCGGCGGCACCCGCAGCAGGCCGCGCAGCACCGCCGCGCGCAGCAGCCGCCCGCGCACCCCCGGCACGGTCATCAGCCGGATCAGCGCACCCGAGGAGCGGAGCACCGCCGTCCCGACCGGGTGCCGTTCGCGCTGGTACCCGTCGAGGCCGCCGCCGGTCAGCCGCCAGCCCAGGCCGAACGCGTCCTGGATGCCGGTGTTCATGCCCTGCCCGCCGGCCGGGGAGTGCACGTGCGCGGCGTCCCCGGCCAGGAACACCCGGCCAACCCGGTAGGCCGGCGCCTGCCGCTCGTCGCTGGCGAACCGGGAGCTCCATCGCACCTCGCCCATCGGCAGGCCGAAGACCCGCTGCAGCAGCCCGGCGACCTCCTCGTCGCCGACCGGCTCGTCGGTGCCGACCTGTCGGCGGCGGTCCCAGCCGATCAGCCGGAACCAGCCGTCGCCGAACGGGGCGAGGAACCCGAAGCCGTGCTCGTCCACGTCGACCCGCAGGTCACCGGGGTCCAGCGGCAGCCGGACGTCGGCCAGCACCACTGAGCTCAGCACGGTGCGCCCGGGGAAGGGCACGCCGATCAGCTGCCGGACGGTGCTGCGCACGCCGTCCGCGCCGACCACGTACCGCGCCCGCCACTCCCGGTCGCCAGCCAGCACCGTCACGCCGTCGTCGTCCTGCGCGAGGCCGGTCACGGTGACCCCGCGCTCGACCCGGGCGCCGGAGTCGACGGCGTGCCGCTCCAGCAGCCGGTCGACGTGCACCTGCGGGGTCATCAGCACGAACGGGAACCGGGTCGGCAGCCCGGACAGGTCGATGCCGGCGTCGCCGACCAGCTGCAGCCGGCCGACCGGCGTGCCGGTGGCGATCAGCTCGTCGGCCAGGCCGCGGCTGTCCAGCAGCTCGAGGGTGCGGGCGTGCACGCCGAAGGCCCTGCTCAGCGGGCTCGGCGCCGCGTGCCTGTCGAGCACGACCACCCGGCCGCCGGCGCGGGCGACCTCCCCGGCCACCGCGCAGCCGGTCGGCCCG
The DNA here is from genome assembly GCF_900491935.1 of Klenkia terrae. GTDB lineage: Bacteria > Actinomycetota > Actinomycetes > Mycobacteriales > Geodermatophilaceae > Klenkia > Klenkia terrae. The sequence goes on along the minus strand of NZ_UEXK01000004.1, from coordinate 3,974,359 downwards.
GCACCCACCACCACGACGTCGTCCACGGCTGCCTCCTGGGTCATCGACTGATGACTTGGAACCTACCGATCCTGTCAACGGCCGATGACTTACGCTGGTGGCCGTGTCCACGAGCGATGACATGCCTGGTCGGGTCCGCGACGCCGCTGCGACGCAGGCCGAGCTGCTGGCCGCCGCCCGCCGCCGGTTCGGCACCGACGGCTACGAGCGGACGACGATCCGGGCGGTCGCCGGCGACGTCGGCGTCGACGCCGCGCTGGTCATCCGGTACTTCGGCAGCAAGCAGGGGTTGTTCACCCGGGCCGCCGACCTGGACCTGGGCATCCCCGACCTGACCGGGGTGCGCGCCGGCGACCTGTCCAAGGTGCTGGTCGACCGGTTCTTCGCGGTGTGGGAGGACGACGACACGTTCCTGGCCCTGCTGCGGGCGGCGGCCACCAGCGAGGTGGCCGCCGAGGCGATGCGCGACGTGTTCGCCGGCCAGGTGGGTCCGGCGCTGGCCGCGGTCACCGACGACCGGGCGCCGGAGCGGGCGGCGCTGGTCGGCGCCACCGTCCTGGGCTTCGCGCTGGCCCGCTACGTGCTGCGGCTACCGCCGCTGGTGGACATGACCCGCGACCAGGCCCAGGCCTGGCTGGGGCCGACGTTGCGTCACTACCTGCTGGACTGAGTACCCGTCACCAGCTGCAGGAAGCTGCGGAGCTCGGCGACGAGGAGGTCGGGGACCTCGACGGCCGGGAAGTGACCGCCGCGCGGCAGCTCGGACCAGGAGACCAGGTTCGTCGCCGCCTCGACCACGTGCCGGACCGGCCGGTGCAGGTCGTGCGGGAACACGCTGACCCCGGTGGGCACGGTGGCCGACCAGGTGTCGTCGGGGTGCTCGCGGCGCTCCCAGTACAGCTGGGACGACGACCCCGCGGTCCCGGTGAACCAGTAGACGGCGATGTTCGCCAGCACCTGGTCCACCGTCTCGGGCCCCAGGACGTCGGACGCCGGGTCGGTCCAGTCGCGGAACCGCTCGGCGATCCAGGCCAGCTGGCCGGCCGGGCTGTCGGTGAGCGCCGGGGCCAGCGACAGCGGCTTGGTCGCCTGGGTCTTCATGTAGCCCGACAGCTCCTGGGCGTACCGGGTCGCCCGGGCCGCCGCCCGCTCGTCGTCGGGGTCGGCCAGCCCCATCGTCATGGTCACGTGCAGCCCGGCCACCCGCTCGGGCTGCAGCACCGCCAGGTCGCGGGCCACCCGGGAGCCCCAGTCGCCGCCGTGCACGACGTAGCGCTCGTAGCCGAGCCGGGCCAGCAGCTCGGCGACCGCGGCGGCCATCCGCTGGGAGGTCCAGCCGCCGTCCGGGGTCGGGCCGGAGAACCCGTACCCGGGCAGCGAGGGGACGACGACGTGCGCGATCTCCTGCAGGGGCGCGATGACCCGCTGGAACTCCACGACGCTGCCCGGCCACCCGTGCAGCAGCACCAGCACCGGCGCGTCGGCGGTGGTCGACCGGGCGTGGACAGCGTGGATGCGGGTGCCGTCGATCGTCGTCGTCACCTGGTCGTGGGCGTTGAGCGCGGCCTCGTGCTCCCGCCAGTCCCACTCCCCCGCCATGCGCGCGGCGAGCTGCTGGGTGAGCTCCAGCGGGATGCCGCGCTCGCCGTCCAGGGCCTGGTCGGCCGGCCAGCGGGTGCGGGCCAGCCGGTCGCGCAGCTCGTCCACCTCGGCCTGCGGGATCTCGACGCGGAACGGGACGACGTCGGTGTCGGTCATGGGAGCCCCATGCCCGCCCCCCGCCCGGCTCCCCCTGCTCGCCCGGCCCCCGGCTGCCCAGCTCGGCGGCCATCGGCGCCTGGCCGGCCCGCCGCGCCACCGCCGGCATCGCCAGGACGGCGACCAGCCCGGCCAGCAGCCAGACCCCGGCGACGACCGGGAACCAGAACGCGGCGCCGTCGGCGTAGGCCGGGTAGGGGAACACGTTGCGGACGATCGTGTAGCCGAGCACCACGAGCGCGGCGATCGGGATGACGATCTGCCACATCGGCACGCCCGGCAGCTTCTTCTGCACGAACACCAGCCGGATCGCCCCGATCGTGGTGAGCACGTAGGCCACCAGCAGGATCAGCGTGCCGATCGTCCCGGACCAGAAGAAGGTGTCCTCGGCCTGCGCCCCGAAGAACAGCGCGCTGACCAGCACGATCAGCGCCATGACCACGGTCGAGGCCAGGGCGGCGCGGGCCGGCACGCCCTCGCGGTTGACCGCGGCCAGGCCGCGCTCGGACCGGCCCTCGGGCGCGGTGTCCCGGGCGAAGGCGAACACCAGCCGGGAGGCCCCGACCACGCAGGCCAGGCAGCAGCCGAAGGCGCTGATCGCCGCGCCGAGGGTGATGATGTCGCCGATCCAGGAGCCGATGTACGCCGTCCCGATGTCGCCGAGCAGCGAGGGCGAGGCGGTGAACGCGGCCACCCCGGCGTCGTCGGTGCCGAAGGCCATCATCTCCACCGCGGTGACGACGACGAAGTAGACGCCGCCGAAGATCGCAGTCCCGAGGATGGCGCGCGGGATGTCCCGGCGCGGGTTGCGGGCCTCCTCGCCGAGCGTCGCCGCGGCCTCGAAGCCGGCGAAGGACAGGAAGCCGAACACGACGCCAAGGAAGACCGCGGACAGGTCGGTGCCCGGGGCCACGCTGAACACGTCGAGGGTGAACGAGCCGCCGGCGAACGTGCCGCTGTCCGGCGTCGAGCCGCCCAGCAGCCGGACCAGGACGACGGCCACGATCAGCAGGATCAGCGCCACCGTCACGCCCTCGACGGTCAGCAGCACGCTGGTGCCGCGCTTGGCCGGGACCACGGTGAGCAGGTAGGACGCGACCAGCGCGACGGCGACCAGCACGAACGGTCCCCACGACGGCGGGTTCGGCCAGATGCCGACCTGCTGCAGGAACGCCGTCCCGAAGATGCCGGTGGCCGAGGAGGTGACCACGCCGTAGAAGCAGTAGGTGCCCAGCAGGCCGAACCCGGAGAACAGCCCGGCCCGCGGGCCGAGGGTCGCGCCGACGAAGGCGTAGACCGACCCGGCGTGCTGGAAGTACTGGCACAGCCGGACGAATCCGTAGGCCACCAGCAGCACGCCGACCGCGGCGAGCAGGAAGGCCAGCGGCACCGCCCGCCCGACGGTGGACGCCGTCCCCTGCGGGTTGATGTTGGCCGCCATCGACGGCGCCATCAGCGCCACCGACAGCCCGATCGCCTGCCAGACGGACAACGACCGGCGCAACCCGCCCGTCGATGGGGTGTCCCGTACTTCGGCCACTGCACTCTCCTCGCCCAGTCGTTGCGCGGGGCAACGTCGAACCCGTGCGGGGAGTGTGCGGCCTAGACCGTGTCGGTGGTGTTTCCGGCGCGCTGCTGCTTCGCGGCGTTGGCCAGCCGGGCGAGCTCGTCGATCAGCGGCGGGGTGTCGTCGGCGTCGAGCACGGCCCGCACCACCCGCATCCGCCCGGTGTCGGCGAACGCCTCGGCCAGCGCGTCGACCAGCTCCTCGCCGGTGCCCGCGTCGGCGTAGCCCGCCCGGCCCCCGGTGAAGCCGGCGACCAGGGCGCGCCAGTCCCAGGCGGCGACGTCGTTGTAGACCGCCCGCGGCGACTGCAGCGCGCGCTCGATCGTGTAGCCGCGGTTGTCCAGCAGCAGCACGACCGGGGCGAGGCCGGCGGCGGCGATGCTGGACAGCTCCTGCACGGTCATCTGCGCCGCGCCGTCCCCGATCACCAGGACCGGCCGGCGGCCGGGCTCCGCCAGCCCCTGCCCCAGGACGGCGGGCAGCGCGTAGCCGATCGAGCTCCAGATCGGCTGGCCGGAGAAGACGGTGTCCGCGGGCAGCGGCATGCCGAGGGCCCCGTAGTAGGCGGTGCCGGTGTCGGCCAGCAGCGCGGTGCCGGTCGGCAGCACCCCGGCCAGCACCGACCACAGCTGCGCCTGGGTCAGCGGGCCCGCGAGCTCCACGACGGACGCGGGGACGGCGGCCGACCGCTCGAACCGGGGGCCGGTGCGGGCGTCCAGCGCGCGGTCCAGGGCGGCCAGCGCGTCGCGGAGGAGCACCCGACCGACCGGGGTGGCGCCGAAGCCGGCCTCCGCCGCGGCCAGGAACGGGGTGTCGGCGTCCGGACGGCGGTGCGAGCCGAACCCGGTCAGCTCGGCGGTCAGCGCGGTGCCCACGTGCACGACGACGTCGGCGGCCTCGACCAGCTCGGCGGTGCCGTTGGCCAGCATCGCGCCGGCGTGGTCCCCGGCGAAGGCGGGGTGGCCGGGGTCCAGGACGCCGCGGGCGGACAGCTGGGTGACCACCGCGATGCCGTGCCGCTCGGCCAGCTTCGCAAGGTCGTCCGAGGCACCGAACCGCGGCACCAGCTGGCCCACGACGAGCACCGGCCGCTGCGCGGTGGCCAGCAGCTCGGTCAGCCGGGCCTCGAAGGCGGCCAGCGCGTCGGCGTCGGAGTGCGCGACCAGCGGCCGGGCCAGCGGGGCGGCGTCGACCGGGGCCAGCGCGAGGTCCTGCGGGACGGCGAGGTAGCCGGGCTTGCGGTGGGTGACCGCGGCCAGCAGCACGGCGTCGACCTGCTCGGTGGCCCGCTCGGCGGTCACCGTCTCCGCGGCCACGGCCACCTCGGCGGCGGCGCGGGAGAAGTGCCCGAAGTCGCCGTCGGCGAGCGTGTGGTGGATCAGCGCGCCGGTCTGCACGGCGGCGCGGCGCGGGGCGCCGACGACCTGCACCAACGGCACGTCCTCGGCGGCGGCGCCGGCGAGGGCGTTGAGCACCGACAGCTCCCCCACGCCGTAGGTGGTGACCACGACGCCCAGGCCGCGGCTGCGGGCGTAGGCGTCGGCGGCGTACCCGGCGCCGAGCTCGTTGGGCGAGCCCACCCAGGCCGGGCCGTCCACCGCGAGGCCGTCGAGCAGGTCGAGGTTGAAGTCGCCCGGGACGCCGAACAGGTGCTCGACGCCCAGCTGCCGCAGCCGGGTGCCCAGGTAGGCGGCGAGGGTGACGGTGGCGAGGCGCTCGTCCGGGGCACTCATGGTCAGAACGGTGGCCCCGACCGCTGATGTGCGCAACCATCGTGCGACACGGTGCGCACTCTGCCCACCGGAGAGGCCCCGACCGAGAGCGAGCTGCGCACCGTGCACACCCTCGACGCCACCGACGCCCGCATCCTGCTCGCCCTCGACGAGGACCCCGCGGCCTCGACGATGGCGCTGGCCACCCGGCTGGGCCTGGCCCGCAACACGGTGCACGCCCGGCTGCGCCGGCTGGAGTCCGACGGCGCGCTGCAGCAGCACAGCCACCGGGTCGACCCGCACAGCCTCGGCCGCACCCTGCTGGCCTTCATGACGCTGTCGCTGAGCCAGAGCCAGGGCTCGGAGGGCGCCGCCGCCGCCCTGGCCGCCATCCCGGAGGTGGTCGAGGTGCTCGCCACCACCGGGGACGCCGACCTGCTGGCCCGGGTGGTCGCCGTCGACACCGCCGACCTGTACCGGATCACCGAGCTGGTGCTGACCGCCCCCGGGGTCGAGCGGGCGAGCACGTCGATCGCCCTGGTCGAGGTGGTGCCGATGCGGCTGGCACCCCTGCTGGCGCAGCGCGCCGCCGGCTGAGTCGCCGGCCGAGCCACCGGTTGGGGGGTTGTGGTCGGCGTCACGCGCTGGCTACGGTCGGCTCCGTCAGCGAGCTGAACGTTCGCAATACGAGCACGGAGGCAACGATGCCGAGGACCACCGCGTGACCGCCACCCAGGCCCGCCCCACCACCACCCGCGAGGAGCGCACGGTGCTCGCCGGCACCCTCGCCGGCACGACCATCGAGTGGTACGACTTCTTCATCTACGCCCAGGCGGCCACCCTGGTGCTCGCCCCGCTCTTCCTCGCCCCGGTGAGCGACGGGAACGAGGCCCTGGCCACCGTCCTGTCGCTGGCCACCATCGGCATCAGCTTCCTGTTCCGGCCGCTGGGCGCGATCGTCGCCGGCCGCTACGGCGACCGGCTGGGCCGCAAGAAGATGCTGGTGTTCACCCTGCTGCTCATGGGCGGTTCGACCGCCCTCATCGGGCTGCTGCCGACCTACACCAGCATCGGCGTCGCGGCGCCGATCATCCTGATCCTGCTCCGGGTCCTGCAGGGGTTCTCCGCCGGCGGCGAGTGGGGCGGGGCCGCGCTGATGGCCGTCGAGCACGCGCCGCTGTCCCGGCGCGGGCTGTTCGGCGCCTACCCCGGGGTCGGCGTCCCGCTGGGGCTGATCCTGGCCACCGGCGTCCTGCTGCTCATGACCAGCGTGACCACCGACGAGCAGTTCCTGTCCTGGGGCTGGCGGGTGCCGTTCCTGCTGTCCATCGTGCTCATCGGCGTCGGCTACCTGATCCGCCGCTCGGTCGAGGAGAGCCCGGTCTTCCGCGAGCTGCAGGAGCGCAAGCGCGAGTCCTCGGCGCCGCTGCGCGACCTGTTCGCCACCAACACCAAGCAGGTGGTGCTCACCGCGCTGGTCTTCCTGGCCAACAACGCCGCCGGCTACCTGGTGATCGCCTACTTCATCGGCTACGGCACCGGCACGCTGGGCATGGCGCGCGGCCCGGTGCTCACCGCGATCGTCGTGGCCTCGGTCGGCTGGCTGGTGTTCACCCTCTACGGCGGGGCGCTGTCGGACCGGATCGGCCGGGTGCGCACCTTCCAGCTGGGCTACGCGCTGGTGTTCGTCTGGATGATCCCGATGTTCCTGCTCGTCGACACCGCCAACATCTGGCTGTTCGGCCTCGGCGTGCTGGTGCTGTCGGTCGGCCTGGGGCTGTCCTACGGACCGATGTCGGCGATGTACGCCGAGATGTTCCCGGTCGCCGTCCGGTACTCCGGGGTGTCCATCGGCTACGCCCTCGGCGCGATCCTGGGCGGCGCGTTCGCCCCGGCGATCAGCGAGCTGCTGGTGCAGGAGACCGGCACCGGCCTGTCCATCGGGATCTACATGATGGTGCTGGCCGCGATCTCCTTCGCCGCCGTCTCCGTGATCCGCGAGACGCGGGGCGCGGACCTGGGTGTCGACGGGCACTGAGATGCTGACCCGGTGACCGCGCCGCAGTCCCAGACCCTGGACCGGGGCCTGCGCATCCTCGAGCACCTCGCGGCCGCCGGGTCGCCCCGGCCGGTGATGGAGGTGGCGACCGCGGTCGGGCTGCACCGGTCGATCACCTACCGGCTGCTGCGCACGCTGGAGGACCGGGGGTTCGTCGAGCGCGACGACGCCGGCCGCTTCGGGCTCGGGCTGGCGGTGTCGGTGCTGGCCCGCGGGGTGCGCACCAGCCTGCAGGCCTCGGCCACCGCCCGGCTGACCCCGCTCGTGGAGCGGTTCGGCTGCACCGGCTTCCTCGTCGTCCGGGCCGGGGACGACGCGGTCACCCTCACCAGCGTCGAGCCCCGCGACGTCCCCAGCCACGTCACTCGCCGACCCGGCACCCGGCACCCCATCGGCCGCGGCGCCCCCGGGCTGGCGCTGCTCATGCCCGACCCACCGACCGACGACGACCGGCCCGAGCTGGTCACCGCGCGGGCGATCGGGTGGGCGGTCAGCGAGGGCGAGATCATCCCCGGCGTCCGCTCGGTGTCGGCCCCGGTGGTCGGCCCCGACGGCACCGCCCGGGCGGCGGTCGCCGTCGTCCACACCGGGGCGCGAGACGACGCCGAGGCGCTGGGCCAGGCCGTCGTCGACGTCGCGCGCGCCCTCGCCGCGGACCTGCCGTGACCGGCTGAGCGAACGGAACGCTCCGGTCACGCAGGGGCAACACCGGGTCGGGACCCTGGCCGCACCGACCACCAGGGGGACGACGGCCATGGCCACCAGCGAGCTCTCCACCGACCCACCGGCCCGGGCGACCGCCGCCGCGACCGCCTCGGAGACCCTGGAGGACTACACCCTCCGGTTCGCCCCGCGCAGCTACCGCCGATGGTCCACCGGCGTCGTCTCGGTGTCCGCGCTCGGCGGCATCGCCTACCTGGCCGACTTCGCGATCGGGGCGAACATCGGCATCGCCTACGGCACAACGAACGCGCTGTGGGGCATCGGCCTGTTCGCGGTCGTCATCTTCCTGAGCGGCTTCCCGCTGGCCTACTACGCGGCCCGCTACAACCTCGACCTGGACCTGATCACCCGCGGCAGCGGCTTCGGCTACTACGGCTCGGTGGTCACCAACGTCGTGTTCGCGACGTTCACGTTCATCTTCTTCGCCCTCGAGGGCTCGATCATGGCGCAGGGCCTGGAGCTCGGGCTCGGCCTCCCGCTGTGGCTGGGCTACGCGGTCTCGACGCTGATCATCTTCCCGCTGGTGGTCTACGGGATGAAGGTGCTCTCCACCCTGCAGGTCTGGACGACGCCGCTGTGGCTGCTGCTGATGGTCGCCCCCTTCGGCTACCTGGTCGTCAGCCACCCGGAGTCGGTCGGCGCGTTCTTCGACTACCAGGGCGAGAACGGGGACGGCGCGGCCAGCCTGAGCTCGGTGCTGCTGGCCGCCGGGGTCTGCCTGTCGCTGATCGCGCAGATCGCCGAGCAGATCGACTACCTGCGCTTCATGCCGCCGAAGACCGCGGAGAACCGTCGCCGGTGGTGGACCGCGGTCGTGCTCGCCGGGCCCGGCTGGGTGCTGTTCGGCGCGGCCAAGCAGGTGGTCGGGCTGTTCCTCGCCGTCTACGTGATCGCGAACGTCGCCGACGGCGCGACCGTGGCCAACGAGCCCGTGCACCAGTTCCTGGAGATCTACCGGGAGATCGTGCCCGGCTGGCTCGCCCTGGCCCTGGCCGTCGTCCTCGTGGTGATCAGCCAGGTCAAGATCAACGTGACCAACGCCTACTCCGGCTCGCTGGCCTGGACCAACAGCTTCACCCGGGTGACCAAGCACTACCCGGGCCGGCTGGTGTTCGTCGCGGTCAACCTGGCGATCGCGCTGGTGCTGATGGAGGCGAACATGTTCGACTTCCTCAACACGATCCTGGGCTTCTACGCCAACATCGGCATCGCCTGGGTGGTCACCGTGGCCAGCGACATCGCGATCAACAAGTACCTGCTGGGCATCTCCCCGAAGCAGCCCGAGTTCCGCCGCGGGATGCTGTACGCGGTCAACCCGGTCGGCTTCGGCGCGATGGCGGCGGCGTCCGTCCTGTCGATCGCCTGCTTCTTCGGGCTGCTCGGCGAGACCCTGCGGCCCTACTCCCCCCTCCTCGCCGTCGGCCTCGCCCTCGTGCTGCCCCCTGTGCTGGCCGTCGCCACGAAGGGCCGCTGGTACCTGCGCCGGACCGACGACGGCATCGACGCCCCGCTGCTGGACGACGAGGGCAACCCGTCGGACCTGGTGCTGCACTGCCACGTCTGCGACACCGACTTCGAGCGCCCCGACATGGCCGCGTGCCAGGCGCACGACGCCCACGTCTGCTCGCTGTGCCTGTCGACGGACGAGGCCGGGGAGCACGTGCTCCCCGCGCAGGTGTGACACTCCCCGGCATGGACCAGCTCGACCACGCCACCCGGGACGACCGCCGCGCCGCCGCAGAGGCCCTGCTGCCCGAGCTGGAGGACGCCGGGGTCGTCGGCGTCGCCCTGCCCTGGGTGGACACCTCGGGCATCACCCGGGTGAAGACCGTGCCGCTGGCCAAGCTGCCCTCGGCCGCCGCCTGGGGGGTGGGCATGAGCCCGGTCTTCGACGGCTTCCTGCTCGACGACTCGATCGTGGCGGGCCGGTTCGCCGGCTCCGCGATCGGTGACCTGCGGCTGCACCCCGACCTGTCCCGGCTGACCGTGCTGGCCGGGCAGCCGGGCTGGGCGTGGGCGCCGGTGGACCGCTACACCCAGGCCGGGGTGCCGCACGTGCAGTGCTCCCGCTCGCTGCTGCGCCGGTTGGTCTCCTCGCTCGCGGAGGAGGGCTACGAGGTGCGGGGGGCATACGAGGTCGAGTGGGTGGTCGGGCGGCCCGACGGTCTGCCCGACGACCCGGATGCCTTCGTGCCCGCGCTCACCGGACCGGCCTACGGCATGACCCGGCTGGCCGAGGTCAGCGACTACGGACGCGACCTGCTGGTCGCCCTGGAGGAGCAGGGGGTGGCCGTCGACCAGTTCCACCCGGAGTACGCCGGCGGCCAGCTGGAGATCTCCGTCGGCGCGCAGGACCCGGTCGGCGCGGCCGACACCGCCCTGCTCGTCCGGAACACCATCACCGCGATCTCGGCCCAGCACGGACTGCGGGTGTCCTTCTCCCCCAAGGTCACCGCGGACGGCGTCGGCAACGGCGGGCACGTCCACCTCTCGCTCTGGCGGGACGGCGAGAACCTGATGAGCGGCGGCGACGGCACCTTCGGGCTCCCCGCCGAGGGCGAGGGCTTCACCGCCGGCCTGCTGGCCCACCTGCCCGGCCTGCTCGCGGTCGGGGCGCCGTCGGTGGCCTCCTACCTGCGGCTGGTGCCCTCGCACTGGGCGGGCGCGTTCGCCGCCTGGGGGCTGGAGAACCGCGAGGCCGCGCTGCGCTTCGTCACCGGCCCCGACGGCAACCGGCAGCACGCCGCCAACGTCGAGATCAAGAGCGTCGACCTGGCCGCGAACCCCTACCTGCTCATGGCCGGCTGCCTCGCCGCCGGGCTGGCCGGGGTGCGCGCCGGCTCCCGGCTGCCCGACCCGGTGGGCGTCGACCCGGCCTCGCTGAGCGACGAGGGCCGCCGGGAGGCCGGCATCCGCCCGCTGCCCGCGTCGCTGGAGGACGCCGTCCGCGCCTTCGAGTCCGACGAGGTGCTCACCGCCGCCTTCGGCGAGGAGCTGGCGGCCACCGTCGCCGACGTCCGGCGCGGGGAGATCGCGTTGTTCGAGGGCGTCTCCCCCGAGGGCATCTGCCGGGCGGTGCGCTGGAGGCACTGAGCTTTGCTGCTCCCGACCTTGCAGATCGGCAACGGGGACGCGCCGTCCCTCCCCGCGCCACCGTTGCCGATCTGCGATGTCGACGGGCAGGTTTACGACCGGAGCACCCTGAGGTAATCTCCAGTCGTCGCTGGAGATTCGGCGACGAGGACGACAGATCGACCTGCACCCACGGAGGTATCCCCAGATGCTCACCGCGTACGACCCCTTCGGCTCCGCCAGCCCGCTGTCCAGCGCCTTCCGCGCCCTGGACCAGCTGACCTCCCGGGCCGGCACCACCACCGCCCGCGCCCTGGCCGGCATGCCGATGGACGCCTACCGGGTGGGCGACCAGTTCGTCGCCCACTTCGACCTGCCCGGCGTCGACCCCGGCTCGATCGACCTGTCCATCGAGGGCACCACGCTGACCATCAGCGCGGAGCGCTCGGTGCCGCAGCTCGAGGGCGCGGAGTGGTCGGTCGCCGAGCGGCCGTTCGGCAGCTACACCCGGCAGCTGGTGCTGGGCCGCAGCCTGGACACCGACCGGCTCGAGGCCAGCTACCACGACGGCGTGCTGACCGTCAGCATCCCGGTGGCCGAGAAGGCCAAGGCCCGCAAGATCACCGTCTCCCGCTCGGACACCCCCTCGACCATCGAGGCGGCCGAGCACCAGGCCGTGGAGAGCTGACCGTGACCACCGGCGGGCGGGGGCCCCCCCCCCCCCCCCCCCCCCCCCCCCCCCGCCCCCCCCCCGCCCCCCCCCCCCCCCCCCCCGCCCCCCCCCCCCCCCCCCCCCCCCCCCCCCCCCCCCCCCCCCCCCCCCCCCCCCGCCCACCCCCCCCCCCCCCCCCCCCCCCGCCTCCTGCCCCTCACCCCCACCTTCCCCCCCCCCCCTGCCCCCCCGCCCCCCCTCCTCTGCCG
>NZ_UEXK01000004.1:3897741-3962537 GCF_900491935.1 Klenkia terrae | reverse complement strand
CACTTCGTACATTCATCATCTGCCTTGCTGTGTCTCTCCTGTCCTCCTTCTCGTTCTATTTTCATCTTTTTTTGTTTATTATCCCCGCCCCCCCCAAGTTCTCCACAAGGAGTTTCGTCGGCCGCTTCAGATGTTTATAAGAGCCAGCCAGGAGGGTGGGGCCGCCCCCCAGGGCGACCGCCGAGCCCACCGCCAGCGGGCGCGCCCACCGCGGGAGGGGCGCCGGCGGGTCCAGCAGCCGGGTGACCCGGGTGGTCAGCACTCCCCCGCCCGCCGCCAGCGCACCGCGGGGCGCCCCGCCGTCGGCGGCGGCGACGATGGCCTTGGCCAGGGTCCGCCGGGACGACGCACCGGCCAGGCTGCGCAGGGCGACGTCGTCGGCGCGCATCTCGACCAGGTCCCGGACGGCGTCGTGCGCGCGGTCGGCGGCCGGCAGCACCGGCAACGCCTCGCGCCAGGCGACGAAGGGCAGCAGCAGCAGGTGGTGCCGCTCGGCCAGGTGCGCCCGCTCGTGCGCCACCACGGCGGCCAGCTCGCCCGGCGCCAGCTCGGCGACCATCCCCGACGACAGCACCAGCAGCGGACGAGCGCCCGGGATGCAGAACGCCGCCGGCACCGGGGACTCCAGCACCCGCGCGTCCACGCCGGGCACCGGGTCGACCAGCAGCTCCAGCAGCGCCCGGTGCCGGGCCCGGGTCCGCGCGGTGCGCACCAGCGACAGCACCAGCACGCCGACCAGCTCCAGCGCGAGGACGGCGGCCAGCGTCTGGGCCACCCAGTGGTCCCCGCGCACCGGGTCGGCCGGCTGCGCGCCGGTGAACCAGTGCCGCAGCCACGCCCACCACGCCTCGGGCAGCGAGCCGCCCCACGGCGAGAGCCCGTGCACCAGCAGCGCGCCGATGATCGACAGACCCCCGGCCAGCCCGACCGCCTGCCAGCAGACCAGCGCCGCGAGCGGGTCACGCCGGGTCCACGCCGCCCGCCCGAGCACCACCGGCACCGGCCAGGCCAGCGCGAACGCCAGCAGGCCGAGCAGCAGGGCGCTCAGCGGCAGCACGGGGTCAGGGGTTGTCGGCGAGCAGGGCGCGCAGCATGTCGGCCTCGCCCGGGGACGCCGAGCCGATGAACCGGGCCAGCACGGCCTGCCGGTCGGCGGCCTGGCCGAGCACCTCGTGCATCAGGCCGGCGGCGTGCTCCTCGCGGGTGGCGCGGGCGGCGAACCGGCGCGGCCGGGCCTCGTCGTGGGCCACGAAGCCCTTGCCCTCCAGGCGGGTCAGCACCGTGTGCACGGTGGTCAGCGCCAGGCCCCGGTCGGCCAGCGCGTCGCGCAGCTCGGCCGCCGACACCGGGGCGGTGCGGGACCACAGCTGGTCCATCACCGCCCGCTCGAGCTCCCCCAGCGACTCCACGGACACCCCCTGTCGGTCAACTCACCCGTGTCTTTTCTACCGGATGTAGAAATTAGCTTCTACGTGGCGTAGAAAGAAGTGGACCGATCGTACGACAGGCAGAGAGGCCGCCGCGGTGGACGTGCTCGAGATCGCTCGTTGGCAGTTCGGCATCACGACCGTCTACCACTTCCTGATGGTCCCGCTGACCATCGGGCTGGGACTGCTGGTCGCCGTCATGCACACCATGTGGGTGCGCACCGGCAAGGCGGAGTGGCTGCGGATGACCCGGTTCTGGGGCCGCATCTACCTGATCAACTTCGTGCTCGGCGTGGCCACCGGACTGGTCCAGGAGTTCCAGTTCGGGCTGGCCTGGAGCTCCTACTCCCGCTTCGTCGGCGACGTCTTCGGCTCGGTGCTGGCCCTGGAGGCGCTGCTCGCGTTCTTCCTGGAGTCCACGTTCCTGGGGCTGTGGATCTTCGGCTGGGGCCGGATCCCGAAGAAGCTGCACCTGGCCGCCCTGTGGGCCGCCGTCGTCGGCTCGATCATCAGCGCGTACTTCATCATCGCGGCCAACTCCTGGATGCAGCACCCGGTCGGCGTCGTGCTGGACACCAGCAGCGGCGAGCCCCGGGCGCGGCAGGTCGACTTTCTCGCCGTCCTGACCAACAACACCGCACTGGCCGCCTTCAGCCACGCGATCGTGGCCTCGCTCATGGTCGCGGGCGGACTCCTGGTTGGCATCGGCCTGTGGCACCTGCGCAAGCGCTCGCTGGCCGGCCGCCCGACCACCGAGGTGGATCACCAGGTGTGGCGCCGGTCGGTGCGGGTCGGTGGCTACGTCTCGCTGGCCGCGTTCATGCTGGTCGCCCTCACCGGTGACTGGCAGGGCAAGCTCATGTTCCAGCAGCAGCCGCTGAAGATGAGCTCGGCCGAGGCACTGTGCACGACCGAGGCCCCGGCGTCGTTCTCGATCTTCGCCCTGTCGAAGCTGGGCAGCAACGAGTGCGACGACGTGCGTTCCTTCACCGTCCCCTACGTCTTGAGCTTCCTGGCCAACGGCGACTTCTCCTCCCCCGTCCCCGGGGTGAACGACCTGCAGGAGCAGTACGCCGAGGCCTACGGGGCGACCTACCCCGACGACCCGAGCTTCGGCGACAAGGCCGGCGAGCCGATCGACTACGCGCCGGTCCTGGCCGTCACCTACTGGGGCTTCCGGCTGATGATCGGGATGGGCGCGGTGTCCGCCGGCGTCGCGGCCTACGCGCTGTGGGCCACCCGCCGCGGCCGGGTGCCGACGTCGCGGATCGGCGTCTACGGCTCGCTGCTGGCCGTCGGTGCACCCTTCGTGGGCAACGCCGCGGGCTGGATCTTCACCGAGATGGGCCGCCAGCCCTTCGTCGTCTACCCGAACCCCGACGTGCCGCGGGCCGACCAAGTCTACTTCTTCACCGCCCAGGCGGTCTCCCCCGGCATCTCGGCCACCGAGGTCTGGACGTCGCTGATCTCCCTCGCCGTCCTCTACGGGGTGCTGGCGGTGGTCGAGTTCGGGCTGATCGTCCGGTTCGCCCGGCAGGGCGTGACGGACGGCGACACCACACCGACCCCGGGCATCGGCGGCGGCAGCACCCACCGGGACGACGACGACCCGCCACCGCGCGCCGACGACGACGCCAGCGACGACGTCCTCCAGTTCGCGTACTGAGGAGACAGACATGGACCTGCAGACCCTCTGGTTCGTCGCCGTCGCGGTGCTCTGGACCGGCTTCCTCCTGCTCGAGGGCTTCGACTTCGGCGTCGCGGCGCTGATCCCGGTGCTCGGCCGCAAGCCCGCGGACCGGCACCTGATGCTGCGCACCATCGGCCCGCTCTGGGACGGCAACGAGGTGTGGCTGGTGACCGCCGTCGGCGCCACGTTCGCCGCGTTCCCCGGCTGGTACGCCACCTGGCTGCCGGCGATGTACCTGCCGTTCGTGCTGGTGCTGGTCGGGCTGATCGTCCGGGCGGTGGCCTTCGAGTGGCGGCACTCCAGCCACGACGAGCGCTGGGACGCCGCCTGGACCCGGGTCATCACCACCGGCTCGTACATCGCCGCCGGCGGCCTGGGCGCCGCGCTCGGCGCCACCACGCTGGGCCTGCCGGTCGGCGAGGGCGGCGTCCGGGTGGGCGGGGCGTTCTCCGGCTGGTCGTGGCCGGCGCTGCTCGGCGCGGTCGCGGTGCTGGCGTACTCCGTCGTCCACGGTGCGGTGTTCCTGTCGCTGAAGACCGACGGCGACCTGCGGCACCGGGCCCGGGCGTTCGCGCTGCGCTGGGCGCCGCTGGCCGCGCTGCCGCTGCTGGCCTGGGCCGGCCTGGTGTGGCTGCGCTCCGGCGGGGTGGTCACGGCCGCGACGCTGGTGGTGGCCGTGGTCGCCGTCGTCGTCACCTGGGTGCGGCTGGCCGCCGGCCGCGAGGGCCAGGCGTTCACCGCCTGGGCCGTGGTGCTGCTGGCCTCGATGGCCACGGTGTTCGGCGCGGCCTTCCCCGTCGTGCTGCCCTCGACGATCGACCCGGCCTTCGACGTCCTGGTCTCGACCGCCTCGGTCAGCGACTACACGTTGACGGTCATGACCTGGGTCGCCGGCTTCGGCCTGCCGGTCGTGCTGGGCTACCAGGCCTGGACCTACTGGGTGTTCCGCAAGCGCCTCACCGCGGAGCCGGAGCACGTCGAGGCCGCAGCGTGAGCAGGGGCCCGCTCGCTCCCCTGGACGGCGTACCCGGGGTCACCGGCGCCGTCGTCCGGGCTGCGGTCGTCGCCCTGGTGCAGACGATCGGCCTGGTCGGGTTGGCCGCCGGGCTGGCGCACGGCATCGCCGCCGTGGTGGACGGCGCGTCCCCGCTGCCGGCCCTGGCGCTGGCCGCGGCCGGCGCGCTGCTGCGCGCCGGCGCCGGCACGGTGGGCGCCGTCCTGGCCGCCCGCGACGCCCGGCGCAGCGAGGACCAGCTCCGCGACGCCCTGCTCGACCGGCTGACCCGCTCGCCGGCCGCGGTCGAGGCCGGCGGCGGCACCGGTCCCGCCGCGGTGCTGGCCACCACCCGGCTGCACGACCTGGCCCCGGCGCTGGCCACCTACCTGCCGGCGTTCGCCCAGACCGTCGTCGTCCCGCCGGTGCTGCTGGTCGTGCTGGCCGGCACCGACCTGCTCTCGGCCGTGCTGGTCGCGCTCACGCTGCCGCTGGTGCCGGTCTTCATGGTGCTGGTCGGGAAGTACACCGCCGACCAGACCGCGGCCGCCGCCCGCGCGCTGGACCGGATCGCCGGCCATGTCGCCGAGCTGGTCCGCGGCCTGCCGGTGCTCACCGGCCTGGGCCGGGCCGCCGAGCAGACCGCCGCGCTGGCCCGCCTGGGCGAGGACCACCGTCGGACGACGACGGCCACGCTGCGGCTGGCCTTCCTGTCCGCCCTGGTGCTCGAGCTGATCGCCACGCTGTCGGTCGCCCTGGTCGCGGTGACCGTGGGCCTGCGGCTGGTCGAGGGCCACCTCGGGCTGGCCGTCGGGCTGACCGCGCTGCTGCTCGCCCCGGAGGCCTTCGCCCCGCTGCGGGCGCTGGGCTCGGCCTACCACGCCAACGCCGACGCCGGGCAGGCCGCAGCCGAGGCACGCGCCGTGCTCGCCGCGCCGGACGTCGCCATCCCGACCAGCACCCCCGCCGACGACCCGCGGGGCGCCCGCATCCTGCTGGACGGCCTGTCGGTCGCCCACCCCGGCCGGACGACGCCCGCGCTCGCGGCCACCTCGGCGACCCTGCAGCCCGGCGAGCTGGTCGCGCTGACCGGCGCCTCGGGCTCGGGCAAGTCCACCCTGCTGGCGGCGCTGGCCGGCACCCTCCCCACCTCGGCCGTGGTGACCGGCGCCGTCGCCGGGGTGCCCGGCCGGGTCGCCGTCGTGCCCCAGCACCCGCGCACGCTGGGCGACACGGTCGCCGACGAGCTCCGGCTGCACGCCGGCATCGACCCGGCCGACCCGCTGGACGCCGTCGTCGCCGAGGGCCTGGTGGTCGACGCGCTCGCCCGGGTCGGCGCGGGCGACCTGGCCGGACGGCGCTGCCGCACGTTGTCCCCCGGCGAGCTGCAGCGGGTGGCGCTGGCCCGGGCGCTGGTGCGGGTGCGTCGCGGTGCCGAGCTGCTGCTGCTCGACGAGCCCACCGCGCACCTGGACGACGCGGCCACCGCCCGGGTGTCCGCGGTGCTGGCCGACCTGCGCGGCACGGTGACCGTCCTGCTGGTGACCCACGACCCGGCGCTGGCCGCGCTGGCCGACCGCGAGCTGGTGCTGACCGCCGCGCCCTCCCCGGCCGCCGTCCCCGCCCGCCGCGGCGAGGGATCCGTTGCACCCCCTCAGCCGGCCGCGACGGGGGGCACGGGATCCCCTGCCGACTCCCCCGGGATCTCCTGGCCGCGGCGGGCGGTGGCCCGGGCGGTCGGCACCGGCACGCTGACCGCGCTGTCCGGGGTGGCGCTCACCGGGCTGTCGGGCTGGCTCGTGGTGCGGGCCGCGGAGATGCCGCCGGTGCTGACCCTGCTGGTGGCCATCGTCGGGGTCCGCGGGTTCGGCCTGCTGCGGGCGCTGGCCCGGTGGGCGGAACGGCTCACCGCACACGACGCCGCGCTGCGGCTGGCCGCCGACGCCCGGGTGCAGGTCTGGCGGGCACTGGCCCGGCAGGGCGTGGCCGCCGAGCGCACCCCCGGGTCCGCCCTGGGCCGGGTGGTCGGCGACGTCGGGCTGCTCCAGGACCTGTCGGTCCGCGTGCTCACCCCGCCCGCCGTGGCCGCGGCGACCGTGCTGGTCGGCTGCGGCGTGCTGGCGCTGCTCTCCCCGGTCGCCGCCGCGGGCGTGCTCGCGGTGCTGCTGGCCGTGGCCGCCGTCGTCGCCGCGCTGCACCGCCGGGTGGACGCCGACGCCGCGCGCACCGAGACCGCGCTGCGCGTCGAGGCACTGACCGAGACCGGCACGCTGCTGGAGGGGGCCGTCGACCTGCGCGCGCACGGGTTGGCCGGCGCGGCCGCCGACCGGGTGCAGGCCCTCGCCGCGGCGCAGCGGACGGCGTCCGCCGGTGCCGTGCGCAGCCAGGCGTGGGCCGACGGCGCGGTCTCCCTGGGCACCAGCCTGGCCGCGGTGGTCGCCGCCGCGCTGGCCTGGGCGTCCGGGGTGTCCGGCCCGGTGCTGGCGGTGCTCGCGCTGGCGCCGCTGGCCCTGGCCGAGCCGCTGACCGGCTGGGTCGGGTCACTGCAACGACGCGGTGCCTGGGACGACGTCCGGCGCCGGCTCGATGACGTCCTCACCGCCCCGGTCGCGGCCGACCCGGTGCACCCGCAGGACGTACCGGTCCCCGTGGACCGGCTGGCCGCCAAGGGCCTGGTCGCCGGCTGGCCGGGTGGCCCCGACGTCCTCCGCGGCGTGGCGCTGACCGCCGACCGGCAGGGCTGGCTGGTCGTCCGCGGTCCCTCGGGGGTCGGCAAGTCGACCCTGCTCGCCGTGCTGATGGCGGCGCTGCGGCCGCGGGCGGGCGACTACGCGGTGGCCGGGGTGCCGGCCGAGGCGCTCACCGGGGACGACCTGCGCGCGGCGATGGCCTGGCTGCCGCAGGAGGCGCACGTGTTCGCCTCCACGATCCGGGCCAACCTGGCGCTGGCCGGACCGCGCGGCGCGGTCGACGAGGACGCGATGCTGGCGGCGCTCACCGCCTGCGGCCTCGGCCCGCTGGTGGCCGGGCTGCCGGACGGGCTGGACACCCCGGTCGGCTCGGGCGGGACGGCGTTGTCCGGCGGGGAGCGGCGCCGGCTCGCGGCGGCGCGGGCGCTGCTGGCCGACCGGGACGTGGTGCTGCTGGACGAGCCGACCGCGCACCTGGACCGGCCCACGGCGGACGCCCTGGTCAGGGACCTGCGGACGGCGCTGACCGGCCGCGTCGTGGTCTGCGTGACGCACGACGACCGGATCGGCAGGCCCGACGACACGACCCTCACCCTCGAGTCGAGGGCAAGGGTCGCGGTCGGGTGAACCGCCGGCACCGGGGGTGGGGGGCACCCCGGTGCCGGCGGGGTCGGTGGGCCGGGCGGGTCAGCGCGTCCCGGCGTAGTGGATGACGGCGTTCGGGCCGCGGTGCCGGGCGGCGTCCAGGCACAGGACGGCGCGGCGCTCGACCTCGTGGGCGGTCAGGCTCTCCTCGAGGGTGGCGACGCCGGCGCAGGCGTGCAGGCCGGTGATCGCACCGGTGACGACGCCGGTCAGCCGCGCGGCGACGGCGTCCGCGGCGGCGGCACCGCCGTTGACCACGACGGCGAACTCGGTGTGGTCCTCGCGGGCCAGCCAGTCGTCGTCGCGCAGCGCACCGGCCAGCAGCGCGGTGACGGTGGTGAGGGCACCGGAGGCCAGCGGCCAGCCGGTGTCCTTGCGGAGCAGGCCGACGACGACGAGGCACGCCGGGTGCTCGGTCACCGTGCCGAGGCGGTCCTCGAGACGGTGGTGCAGGGCGGTCGGGCCGGGCAGCAGCGCGGCGTCGAGGGACGTCTCCGTGCCGGCGGGGGCGAGCAGCGAGGTCATGTCCCCTTGTTCGGCACCCGCCCGGGATAGGTGGTGCCCAACCGACCTGGTCTCCCCCGTCGGGGTGGGGAGGCCGGCCCGCTGCGCATGGTCCGGCGAGGACCGGGAACTGTCGGAGGTCCGTGCCAGGGTCGAGCATGGCTTTCACCGGACACGTCTTCCTCGGCATGAGCGTCGACGGCTTCATCGCCCGTCCCGACGACGACCTGGGCTGGCTGGAGTCCCGCGGCGCCGAGGCCGGCGACGCCGGGTTCACCCCGTTCGTCGCCTCGGTGGACGCGCTGCTCATGGGCCGGGGCACCTACCGGGTGATCGCTCCGCACGCGGAGTGGCCCTACCAGGGCAAGCCGGTGCACGTGGTCAGCTCCACCCTCGACCCGGCCGCCGACCCCCGGATCACCGTGCACCGCACGCTCGACGAGGCGGTCGCGGCGCTGGACGCCGCCGGGTACGCCCGGGTCTACCTCGACGGCGGGGCCACGGTCCGCCAGCTGCTGGCCCGTGGCCGGGTGCAGACGCTCACCCTGTCCCGGGTGCCGGTGCTGATCGGCGAGGGGTTCAGCCTGTTCGGCCCGCTGCCGGCCGACGTCCCGCTCGAGCACGTGTCCACCGAGGTCCTGGGCGGCGGGATGGTGCAGACCACCTACCGGGTCGGGGAATCGTCCCGGCCTGCAACGACTTGAGGCCGGACATGGACGTCTTCCTCACCGGTGGTACCGGACTCGTCGGCTCCTCCGTGCTCGCGGCCCTGCTGGCCGACGGGCACACCGTGCGGGCGCTGGCCCGCAGCGACTCCTCAGCGGCGACCGTCGAGGCCGCCGGCGCCACCGCGGTCCGCGGTGGGCTGACCGACGCCGACCTGCTGGCCCGCGAGGCCGCGGCCGCCGACGGGGTCATCCACACCGCCTCCCCGGGCGACGCCACCAGCGCCGACGTCGACGCGGCGTTCCTCGACGCCGTCCTCGGCGCGCTGTCGGGCAGCGGCAAGCCCTACGTGCACACCGGCGGCGTCTGGGTGCACGGCGCGGGCACCGTCGACGAGGACACCCCCCGCGACGCCCCCGAGCTCACCGCCTGGCGCCAGCCGCTGGACGAGCGGGTGACCTCCGGCCGCGACGGCGTGCGCGGCATCCTGGTCGAGCCCGGCATCGTCTACGCGGTGCAGGACGGGCAGGTCGCCGGCATCATCGCCGCGGCGCTCGGCGGACCCACCGACGACGACGGCGCGGTCCTGCTGCCCGGCAGCGGCGAGCAGCACTGGACCACCGTGCACGCCGCCGACCTGGGCCGGCTGTACTCCCTCGCGCTCGCGCACGGCGCGGCCGGCAGCACCTTCCTGGGCGTCAACGGCCACAACCCGACGGTCGCCGAGATCGCCGCGGCGGCCGGGGTGCGGGCCGTCGGCACCTCCGACGCCGACACGACCGAGCGGCTGGGTGCCTTCGGCGGCGCGCTGCTGCTCGACCAGCAGGCCACCGGCGACAAGGCCCGACGCGAGCTCGGTTGGACCCCCGTCGAGGCCACCCTCACCGAGACCCTGGCCTCGCTCAGCTAGCGGCTGGGCACGTCCACGGCGACCTCCGGCCCGAGCTGGCCACCGACCAGCTCGAGCCGGTCGCCGGACCAGAAGCTGCCGGGGTCGTAGGAGTTCAGCGGCCGGTCGTCGGGCAGCAGGCCCATCGCGGTGTAGGTGGCGGCGACCAGCTCGGCGCAGAACACCGTCTCGGCGTTGGTCCGCCGGTCGACCAGGCCGTTGGCGAACCCCCGGACCAGCCCGCGGGTGGTCGGGAAGGGTCGGCCGTCCAGCCGCGCGATCGTCGTCAGGACTGCGTCCTCCATGGCGGGGGTGAGGCCGCCGTCCGGGGCCGGTCCGACGAGCTGGCGCAGCCAGGCGCGCTGGCCGTACTTCTGCCGCCAGACGGAGACCGCGTCGCGCAGGTCGTGCAGCTGGACGCCGCGTTGGTGGGTGCCGGTCCAGGCGTCGGGCAGCGAGCGGCCGAGCTCGGCGTGCCAGAGCAGCGGCGGCAGGTCCTCGAGCACCACGGCCATGCCGACGTGGTTGACCGGCGCGTTGGTCAGCGTCTGGATGGCCCGGTCGGCGACCGAGGCGCCCCGGAACAGCCACACGTCGCCGGTACGGGTGAGGTCCACGGCGGCATCGAGCGTCAGCACCGGGCCAACCTAGTCAGGAGGCCAGCGACGCGTCCGCCGGTCGGTTGGCCCTGGCCCAGATCTCGTCCAGCGACAGGTCGAGCACCCCGGCGATCGCGGCGATGGTGGAGAAGGCGGGCGTGGCCACCCGGCCGGACTCGATCTTGCGCAGCGTCTCGGGCGAGACACCCGCGGCGAGCGCGGTGTCCAGCATGGGCCGGTCGCCGCGGGCCCGGCGCAGCACCGCGCCCAGCCGACGTCCGCGCTCGATCTCGTCGGGGGTGAGCGGCAACCTGACCATGACCGGGATACTAGTACCGGGATAACATGGCCAGCGTGATCGAGATCCTCTCCCCCACCCAGGTCGCCCGCGCCCGGGACACCGGCGCGCTGGTCGCCGACATCCTGCAGTCGCTGCGCGAGCGCAGCACCGTCGGCACGAACCTGCTGGAGATCGACCAGTGGGCGAAGGAGATCATGCTCGGCGCCGGGGCCACCTCCTGCTACGTGGACTACGCGCCGTCCTTCGGCCGGGGGCCGTTCGGCCACTACATCTGCACCTCGGTCAACGACGGCGTGCTGCACGGCCTGCCGCACGACTACGCCCTGGCCGACGGCGACCTGCTGAGCCTGGACCTGGCCGTGATCCTCGGCGGGGTGGCCGCGGACTCCGCGATCAGCTTCGTCGTGGGCGAGAGCCGCCCGGCCGAGAGCATCCGGCTGATCGAGACCACCGAGCGGGCGCTGGCCACCGCGATCGCCACCGCCGGGCCCGGGGTCAAGCTGGGCGACATCTCCGCGGCCATCGGCGGCGTGCTGACCGGGGCCGGCTACCCGGTGAACACCGAGTTCGGCGGGCACGGCATCGGCACGACGATGCACCAGGACCCGCACGTGCCCAACGACGGCCGGGCCGGCCGCGGCTACAAGCTGCGCCCGGGCCTGATGCTGGCGCTGGAGCCGTGGGTCATGGTCGACACCGACGAGCTGGTCACCGACGACGACGGCTGGACGCTGCGCAGCGCTACCGGCTGCCGCACCGCGCACAGCGAGCACACCGTCGTGGTGACCGAGGACGGCGTCGACGTCCTCACCCTGCCCTCCCGCCGCTGAGCCGCCCGGCCGAGCTGCTGCAGCCTGGGTCAACCCACCCTGGCGCCCCTCCGTCGAGGCCACACCCTGGTGGGAGGGACGCTCCGGCGGGTTGACCCAGGCTGCAGCCGAGGAGAGGGCCGGGCCGCGACCGCTACCGTGCCCGTCATGCGTCTGGCCACGGTGGGGAAGCTGCTCGGGGTCGCCGGCATCGCGGGGGTGGCGGCCACCGGTGTCGTGCTGGCCCGGGACGAGCGGGAGCGCCGCGCCTACACCCCGGACGACGTCCGAGTCCGGCTGCACGCCCGGGCGGACGCCGTGGCCTCCCAGCCGGCACCCGGCGAGGGCTCGCTCGAGGTCGTGCCCGAGCCCACCACCCGCCGCGGCCGGCTCGCCCAGCGCGCCAGCTGGCAGCGGCGGCGCTTCGTGGACCCGGTCGCCACGGCCGTCGGCAACCAGGTCGCCCGGCTGCGGCGCCGGTCGTCTGGCAGCGGCGCGAGCTGACCCGGCGCCCGCCGAGCGACAGCTGAGCGGGCGCCGGGACGACGCCCGTGCCCCCTCAGGTGTCACTCGCCGAGGTCGCGGGCCCGGGCGGCAGCGAAGGACCAGGACGCCGGCAGGTCCCACTCGCCGTCCCACTCCTCCCACTGCTCGTCGGTGAGGTCCAGCTCGCGCTCCTCCTCGCCGACCACGGTGCCGCGGACGAACCAGGCCGTGCTGGCGTACTCGCTCTCGCAGGTGGTCACCGCGTGCACCACCACGTCGGGGTGGGCGGCGGTCAGCGCCTGCAGCGCGGCGTAGGGCGGCGCGTAGGCGGTGGCCAGCCGGTAGACGAGCCGGTCGGGGCCGGCCTCCTCCAGGGTCGCGTCGGTCTCGGGCCGGGCGGTGCCCCACATCTCGACGGCGCGCTCCCGGTCCCAGGCATCCAGGTCCATGCCGGAGGGGACGACGGCCTCCAGCGAGAACGCCGACGCGGGTGCCCGCCGGGAGGCTCCCCGCGGAGCCACCTGCGCCTGCACCCGGGCGAGCGCCGCCGGGTCGGCCGACCAGACCGTCACCGTCGACAGCGCGTTGTTGGCCACCCCGGCAGCGTGCCAGCTCAGGCCGGTCGCAGGTCCACCAGCAGGTGCCCGGTCGGCGTCCGCGCGGTGCGCAGGGTCTCCATGGCGATCGCCGGCAGACCCTCGAGCAGCCGCCGGCCGCGGCCGGCGATGTTCGGCGAGATGATCAGCCGCAGCTCGTCGACCAGGCCGGCGGCCAGCAGCGCCTGGGTGACCGAGATGCTGGCGTGCACGCCGATGTCGCCGCCGGGCTGCTGCCGCAGGTCGCGGACAAGAGTCACCAGGTCGCCCTCGATGACCGTGCTGCCTGGCCAGTGGATGGTCAGCGGTGTCGAGGTGGCCACGTACTTGGTGACGCCGTTGATGAAGGTCGCGAACGGCTCGATGTCGCTGCCCGGCCAGTACCCGGCCCACTCGTCGTGGCTGCGCCGGCCCAGGACCACAGCGTCCTGGGTCCCGATGACCGCGGCCAGGTTGTCGTCCATGACGCTGTCCCAGCCGGTGATGAACTCGTCCGGCGCCTCGGCGACGCCGTCCAGGGACACCAGTTCGTACGCGACCACCCGGCGCATCGCTCCTCCTCCGTGTTCGTCCTGCCCCTCCGACCGCGCGCGGCGCGGGGACTCATCGGCCGAGGTCCAGCCAGGCGCCGAAGGGGTCGTTGGCCCGGTTGCCGTCGCGGTCGTCGGGGACGGGCACCACCTCGCGCGCGGTGGCCGGGACGGTCACGCCGAACCGGCCGGTCAGCCAGCTGCCGAACGCGGCGGGTGCCACCCAGCCCCCGGCGGGGCCGTCCTCGGCGTAGGCCTGGGCGGGCCCGACCTCGTGGTGCTCGGGCCAGCACAGCTCGTCGTAGCCGATGGCCAGCAGCCGCAGGAAGTCCACCGGGTCCGCGGTGATCACGCCCGACCAGATCGACCCGGACCCCGAGCCCAGGTGGATGAACTGCTGCCGGCCGGCGTCGTCGACCCAGATCCCGGCCTCGGACCCGTCGGCGCCGGTCGCCACGAAGGCGGCCAGCCGGCCGGTCACCCGGGGGTCGTCGGAGGCCAGCCACCAGTGCCCCTAGTCGCCCGGCACCGGGTGGAACGCGGCGCCGCCCGCGCCCACCGACGACTCCCGCTCGGCCGGGGACAGCAGCGTCGCCACCGGCCCGGTCCGGGTCTGCAGCACGTGGCCGTGCTCGTCCAGCCAGTCCAGCGCCTCGGCGAGCGGGGCAGGGAGGGTGATCCCGGCCGGGAACGACGCCTGCACGGCCTGGGTGAACTGTCCGGTCCCCATGCCGGTCGAACCTGCCACGCGGCGGACCGACCCGCCATGATCAGCCGGTGACCCGCGACGACCTGCCGCGCCTGGAGTTCTGGCCCGAGCACGGCGCCGGCCCGCTCTGGGACACCGACGGTCGCCCGGCGACCGGGGACCACCTGCGGCTCCCGCCCGAGCTGGTCGACCGGCTCGAGGCGTTCACCGCGGCCTGCGCGGAGGAGCGGTTGCCGATCGACGGTGACGGCGACCCGGACTACCTGGCGCTCGGCGCGCACCTCCTGGCCGACGTGCGCGTGGCCCTGGCCGGTCGGTTCGTCGTGGTCGTCACCGAGACCTGGTGGGCGGCGGTCAGCCCGCCCCCGGGGGCAGGGCCATCCCCTCGTCCTTGAGGACGACGCCGCTGGCCCCCAGCTCACGGGAGGCCAGCAGCAGCCCGGCGAGGGTGTCGGCGGCCTGCGCGTAGCCCAGCCCGTGCGGGGGCCGGACGTTGGAGATGCAGTTGCGCTCGCTGTCGGCCCGGCCGGTCCGCGGGCCGAAGGTCAGGTAGAGCCCGAGGCTGTCGGCGCTCGACAGCCCGGGCCGCTCACCGATGAGGACGACGACGATCCGCGCCCCGAGCGCCTCGCCCACCGGGTCGCCGAGCGCCACCCGGGCCTGGGTGGCCACCACCAGCGGCGCCACCGACCAGCCGGCCAGCCGCTCCAGCACCGCGGCCACCGTGCCGGCTGCATGCTCCTCGACCGCCCGCGGCGAGAGCCCGTCCGCGACCACCAGCGCGAGGTCGTGCTCACCGCCGGGCAGCTCGGTGCCCTCGGCCAGCCGGCGGCCGAGGTCGGGTCGCTGCAGGTAGGTCGCCCGGTCCGGCGCCGCCGAGGCCACGGCGAGGACGTCGAGGCCGGTCGCGGCCAGGTCGGAGGTCACGCGGGCGACGTCCAGCGGTGAGTGGACGGCGTCCCGGGCGGCGGCGTGCGCCGCCCGGAACTCCAGCAGCCGCCCGGTCGGCAACCCGTCGCCGGCCCGGCCGAGGGCCACCCGGGCGCGGGTGGCGCTCCGCAGCACGTCGAAGGCGTCGGTCACCGCGCGGCCGCCAGGAGGGCGCGGGCCTGGGGTGCGTCGGCGGTCAGCTCCCGGACCCGGCCGGCGTCGTCCACCAGGTCCATCTTCTGCAGCCAGGCCTCGAACTCCGGCGCCGGCCGCAGGTCCAGCACCTGGCGGGCGGTGAGCACGTCCTGGAAGGAGAGCGACTGGTAGTGCAGCATCACGTCGTCCGACCCCGGGACGGCGATGACGAACGAGCAGCCGGCGGCCCCGAGCAGCAACGTCAAGGTGTCGGTGTCGTCGGGGTCGACGTCGGTGTGGTTGGTGTAGCAGACGTCCACGCCCATCGGCAGGCCCAGCAGCTTGCCGCAGAAGTGGTCCTCCAGCCCGGCCCGGATCACCTGCTTGGCGTCGTAGAGGTACTCCGGCCCGATGAACCCGACGACGGTGTTGACCAGCAGCGGGTCGTAGTGCCGGGCCACCCCGTACGCCCGGCACTCCAGCGTCTGCTGGTCCACCGGCGCCCCGCCCACGCCCAGGTGCGCGCCGGCCGACAGCGCGGACCCCTGGCCGGTCTCGAAGTAGGTGACGTTGTTCCCGACCGTGCCGCGCTTGAGCTCCAGCGCCGCCGTCCGGGCCTCGGTGAGCAGGTCGAGGGTGACGCCGAAGCCCTCGTTGCCGCCCTGGGTGCCGGCCACCGACTGGAACACCAGGTCGACCGGGGCGCCCTGCTCCAGCGCCCGCAGCGTCGTCGTCACGTGGGCCAGCACGCAGGACTGCGTGGGGATCTCGTAGCGGCTGATCACCGCGTCGATGAGCTCCAGCAGCGCGATGGTCTGCGCCGGGGAGTCCGTGGCCGGGTTGATCCCGATGACGGCGTCCCCGCTGCCGTGCAGCAACCCGTCCAGCAGCGAGGCGGTGACCCCGACCGCGTCGTCGGTGGGGTGGTTCGGCTGCAGCCGCGACGCCAGCCGACCCGGCAGCCCGATGGTCGACCGCAGCCCGGTGACCACCCGCGCCCGCCGGCCGACGGCGACCAGGTCGGCGTTGCGCATCAGCTTGGAGACCGCGGCCACCATCTCCGGGGTGAGCCCGCGAGCCAGCCCGGAGATCGCGGTCTCGTCGGCGGCCGCGGCCCGGGCCAGCAGCCAGTCCCGGAACTCCCCGACCGTGTGCGAACGGACCGGCGCCAGGGCCTCGGCGTCCAGGGTGTCCAGGACGAGCCGGGTGACGTCGTCCTCCTCGTAGCCGACGACCTGCTCGTCGAGGAACGTGGTGAGCGGCAGGTCGGCGAGCACCGTCTGGGCGGCGACCCGCTCGGCCTCCGAGGTCGCCGCGCAGCCGGCGAGCACGTCGCCCGACCGCGCCGGGGTGGCCTTGGCCATGACCTCGACCAGGGAGGGGAACTCGTAGGTGTGGCCGGCCAGCGTCGCCCGGCGTGCCGTCATCGGACGTCGTCCGCGGCTGCGGCGAGTGCCGCGAACTCCTCCTCCGGCGCCGAGGCGACCAGGTGGTGCCGGCTGTAGAAGGCGAAGTAGGCCATGAACAGGCCGAACGCGACCAGGGTCAGGCCGGCGGCCAGCGGGTCGACCAGGAAGGTGGCCAGCACGGCGAGGACGGCGAGCACCAGGGCTACCCACGTCGTGGCGGTGCCGCCCGGCGTCCGGTAGGGACGCTCCAGGTCGGGCTCGCGGCGGCGCAGCACGATGTGGCTGGCCATCATCAGCACGTAGGACACGGCCGCGCCGAACACCGCCATGTTGAGCAGGGTCGCGCCCTGGCCGGTGAGGGTGAGCAAGAAGCCGACGATGCCCGGCACGATCAGCGCCAGCACCGGGGCCTTGCGGTTGTTGGTCACCGACAGCGACTTGGGCAGGTAGCCGGCGCGGGAGAGGGCGAAGGTCTGCCGGCTGTAGGCGTAGACGATGGAGAAGAAGCTGGCGACCAGGCCGACCAGGCCCATGTAGTTCACGACCGTCTGCAGGGTGCCCGGCTGCAGCCCGTCGACCGGCGGGTTGGCCGACTCGCTGATCAGCTGCGCTCCCCCGGCGCCGGTGGTGAAGACCAGCATGAGGATCGCCAGGGTGGCCAGCACGGCCATGGCGGCGACGATGCCCTTGGGCATCGAGCGGGCCGGGTCCTTGGCCTCCTCGGCGGCCAGCGGGACGCACTCGACGGCGAGGAAGAACCAGATGCCGAACGGGAACGCGGCCCAGATGCCGAGCAGGCCGAACGGCAGCCAGTCCGAGGCGCCGGCGGCGTCGGTGGGCACGATGTCGGTGAGGTTGGCGGCGTCGAAGTTCGGGATCGCGCCGACCAGGAACAGCACCAGGCCGACGACGGCGACCGCGGCGATGGCCATCATGACCTTGAGCGCCTCGCCGACGCCCATGAGGTGGATGCCGATGAAGATCGCGTAGACGGCGAGGTAGACCCACCAGCCGTCGGTGATGCCGAACAGGCCGAGGGACTCCACGTAGCCGCCGATGAAGGTGGCGATCGCGGCCGGGGCGATGGCGTACTCCAGCAGGACGGCGACGCCGGTGGCGTAGCCGCCCCAGGGTCCCAGCGCACGCCGGGCGAAGGTGTAGCCACCGCCGGCGGTCGGCAGCGCCGAGCCCAGCTCGGCCAGCCCGAAGACCATGGCGGCGTACATGATCCCCATCAGGACCGTGGCGATCAGCAGTCCGCCGAACCCGCCCTCGGCCAGGCCGAAGTTCCAGCCGGCGTAGTCGCCGGAGATGACGGCGGCGACGCCGAGGCCGGCCAGCAGCGTCCAGCCGGCGGTGCCGCCGCGCAGCTGGCGCTTGGCCAGGTAGTCGCTGGTCCCGGTCTCGGGTGGGGCGGTGGGTTCAGCGGTCACAGCAGGCCTCCGGGGTCGGGTGGCGCTCACTGTGGCCCTGCTGTGTTGCGGGGGCAATGCCGCCGCGTTCCGAGTGCTCGTTCCCGGGGGGACGTGTCAGACCGCGGTGCCGCCCACGTACAGCAGGTCCCGGACGACAGCACCGGGGTCGCCGGTGCGGGCCATCACCCGGCGCTGCCGGACGGCGGAGGTGCCGCGGGTCAGCAGCTGGGCGGTCAGCGCGCGGACCTCCTCGAGCTCGCCGCGGGAGTCCAGGTCGTCGGCCAGGAGGTCGACCAGCCCGTGCACCGCGTCGGCGGCGGGGACGAGCAGCCCGGTCACCGGGTCGACCAGCTCGCCGGACAGCCCGGCGCGGGCGGCCTTCCAGCGGGCGGCGCGCAGCACCTCGGGGCGGATGGCGGGCGCCGGCGTCTCGTCCCGGGCCAGCACGGAGACCAGCGACCGGCACAGCGCGGCGTGCAGGACGACGTCGTCCAGGTCCGTGCAGACGTCGCCCATCCGGAACTCGACGGTGGGCACGTGGGTGGAGGGCCGCAGGTCCCAGTACAGCTGGGAGCCGTCGGGGACCATGCCGGTGCCGACCAGCGCGGCGACGACGGCGCGGTAGCCGGCGGCGTCCCCCATCGGCTCGGGCGGGCCGGAGACCGGCCACCGCGACCACCAGACGGTGCGCCAGGAGGAGTAGCCGGTGTCGGCGCCGGCGTGGAACGGGGAGCTGCCGGTCATCGCCATGAGCAGCGGGAGGTACGGGCGGGCGCGGTCCATGACGTGGACGGCGGTGTCCAGGTCGTCGACGCCGACGTGCACGTGGGTGCCGCAGATGTCCTGCCCGGTGGCCAGGCCGGCCCAGCGCTGCACCATCACGCGGTAGCGCGGGGCGTCGGTGAGGACCAGCTCGGCGAGCAGCGCGGAGGGGTGGGTGGAGGCGGCCAGCACGGTCAGCCCGGCGGTCTGCGCGGCGGCGACGGCCTCCTTGCGCGTCTGCAGGAGCGCGGTGCGGACCCCGTCGAGGGTGGTGAGGACGCCGGTCGCAGTCTCGAGCTGGGTCTGGCTGATCTCGGGCTGGACGTGCTGACCGGCCTGCCCGAGGACGGCGGCGTCGGCCACCGCCGGGCTCGCCACCAGGGCCCCGGTCGCGGGGTCGACGAGGTGGAACTCCTCCTCGACGCCGAGGGTGGTTGCGGTCATGCGGGGAGCTCCGTCGGTAGGGCGGGGGTGGCCCGGGAACGGTACGGGAGACTGCTGCGCATGGATCTGACCCTCGGTGACGACCTCCGCGCGTTCGTCGACGCCTCGCCCTCCCCCTCGCACGCGGCGGCGGAGATCGCCCGGCGCCTGGTCGCCGGCGGGTTCCGCGAGCTGGCCGAGACGGACGTCTGGGACCTGTCCCCCGGTGACGCCGTGTTCACGGTCCGCGGCGCCAGCGTGGTGGCCGTGCGGGTGGGCTCGGAGCCGGTGCCCGAGGCGGGGCTGCGGATCATCGGCGCGCACACCGACTCCCCCACGTTCAAGGTGCGCCCGCGCTTCGACGTGCGGCAGGCCGGCTACCGGCTGGTCGGGGTGGAGCCCTACGGCGGCGGGCTGTGGCACACCTGGCTGGACCGTGAGCTGACGGTCGCCGGCCGGCTCGCGCTCCGCGGTGGGACGACGGTGCTCGCGAAGCTGCCCGGTGCACCGCTGCGGCTGCCGTCGCTGGCGATCCACCTGGACCGCTCGGTGCGGGAGGGCCTGACCCTGGACCCGCAGCGCCACCTGCAGCCGGTGTGGGGCTCGGACCTGGGCACGGAGCCGGGCCTGCTGCAGGCGCTGGCGGCCGAGGCCGGCGTCTCCGCGGCCGACGTGGTGGGCCACGACCTGGTGTTGGCCGACACCCAGCCGGCCGCACGCGCGGGGGCGGACGGCAGCTGGATCGCCGCCCCCCGGCTGGACGACCTGGCCTGCTGCCACTCCGGGCTGCTAGCGCTGCTGGGTGCCGACGGCGCCCGGCACACCCAGGTGCTGGTCTGCAACGACCACGAGGAGGTCGGCTCCGGGTCGGCGTCCGGCGCGCGGGGGTCGTTCCTGGAGGACGTCATCAGCCGGCTGGCCGGGTCGGAGCCGCAGGCCTTCGCCCGGACGATCGCGGCGTCGACGCTGGTCAGCGCGGACATGGCGCACGCGGTGCACCCGACCCGGTACGACCGGCACGAGCCCGCGCACCAGCCGCTGATGGGCGGCGGACCGGTGCTGAAGCTGAACGCCAACCAGGCCTACGCGACGGACGCGGTGTCGGGTGGGTGGTTCACCGAGCGCTGCGAGGCGGCCGGGGTGCCGGTGCAGCACTTCGTCACCCGCGCCGACCTGCCCTGCGGCTCCACCATCGGCCCGCTGACCGCCACCCGGCTCGGCCTGTCGACGGTGGACGTCGGGGCGCCGCAGCTGGCCATGCACTCGGCCCGCGAGCTCGCCTCCGCCGCCGACGTCCCGCTCATGGTGTCGGCCTTCGCGAGCTGCCTGCAGGAGCGGTGAGTCCGGCGGTGGGTGCCGCGCCCGCGACCCGGGTACCCGGTCTGGATGGCAGCCGACCAGCAGACCTTCCACCCCGGCCAGATCGTGCCCCGCAGCGGCATCTACCGCTGCACCGAGGGGCACGGCGACCACTCCTACGAGTCCACCGACGTCAAGGGGCACCGCTTCCCGCCGCTGCCCGACGG
Source organism: Klenkia terrae (assembly GCF_900491935.1). Taxonomy (GTDB): domain Bacteria; phylum Actinomycetota; class Actinomycetes; order Mycobacteriales; family Geodermatophilaceae; genus Klenkia; species Klenkia terrae. Next base: position 3,942,402 of record NZ_UEXK01000004.1, on the reverse strand, counting down.
GTGCCGGGGCGAGGGCTGGGTGCTCGAACGGGCCGCCGGCCAGCACTGAGCCCCGCCCACATCCCGTGCGTCCCCGCTCAGGTCGACGGGTACGGATCCGGGACGCCTGGACCGTCCAGGCCTGAGGGGAGACACCGTGACCCAGCCCGACGATCTCGAGACCCACGGAACCGGGGAGGCGGCCCAGCGCATCGGGCAGGCCCCCACGACGACGGACGTGACCGACCCCGAACGGTCGTCCCGCAACACCGCAGCAGGCACCGGTTCAGACCCCGGCGAGGGCCGGGTGCACCCCGACGCCGACGAGGGGGTCGACCCCTCGGCGAGCATCGAGCCGCACAACGAGGGCCTGGCGTGAGCCGACGCAGCTGACGGCAGGGCGTCGGCGCCGCCTCCGACCGGGGGCGGCGCCGGCGCCCGGCCGTCTCAGTCGAAGACGGCTTTGCTCACGGCCGCGGGAGTGTCGTACTCCCGGTCGTCGATGCCCTTCAGGGCCTCCATCACCTCCTCGGTGCCGCCGTTGCCCTGCGCGTGTTGGACGACCTGGTCCTTCGTCGCGGGGTAGTCCATGCCACCGAGGGCCTTCTGGATGTCGATGGGGCTGACCATGCCGAACCGGTACCCGGTCGTCCGAGCGCGCTAGATGTTGCTCGTCATGACGTTGGTGACGCCGGCGTGGAGGCGTGAGGCGGGTGGTCGGTTCCCGGCGGCGGTGTGTGGTCGGTGGTAGTTGTAGTGCACGGTCCAGACCGCGATCGCCTGGGCTCGTTGGGCTTCGGATGTCCAGGTGCGGGCGTAGAGCAGCTCCTCGGCCAGGATCCGCTGGTAGCGCTCGACCTTGCCGTTGTGCTTGGGCGTGAACGGCCGGGTCCGCTGGTGGCGGCTGGCGTCGAACAGTGACCTGGTGAACGCCCCGGCGCGGTAGCAGGACCCGTTGTCGGTGATGACCCGGGTGATGCGGCCGATGCCGTGGGCGCGGAAGAACGCGCGGGCGCGGGCGAAGAACGCGATGGCGGTCTTGGCGGTCTCGTTGGCCAGGGGTTCGGTGTAGGCCAGTCGGGAGAACCCGTCGATGGCCGAGTGCAGGTAGACGTAGCCGGCCTTCTGGCCGGTCTTGGCCGCGGCGGTCTTGGCGCGTGCGGCGGCGCGGTCACCGTCGCTGCCGCGGCCGTGGGCGCGCCATCCGCCGCCGTCGGGGATGCGGCCGACCTTCTTCACATCGACGTGGATCATGTGCCCGGGGTAGCGGGCGGTGATCTTGCCTGGGGCGCGGTTGTTGTCCCCGTCGGGGTCCAGGAAGCGGCGGCGGTTGATGCCCAGTCGGGCCAGCCACCGTCCGACGGTGGCGGCGCTGATGTCCACACCGTCGCCGTTGAGCTCGGCGGTGATCAACCGCGCGGACCACTTCTTCTCCCGCCGCAGCGCCTCGATGCGGGCTACCACCTCGCCTTCGGTCTGGGTGGGGCTGGCGTGCGGGGCGCTGGAGCGGTCCAGCAGCCCGACCTCGCCAAGGGCGTCGTAGCGGTTCTTCCACTTGGACAGGCACTGCCGGGACACACCGGCCTCAGCAGCGATGTGCGCGATCGGACGGGTAGCGCACCGGTCGATCAACCGCAGCCGGCCAGCAGGGGTCAAGGGCGCGTTAGCGTGGGACAAGACGGGTCTCCGGGTCGGTCAGGACGTGTGGTCAGCGCTTCACATCCTGCCGCCGGGGACCCGTCCTACGTCCCGGCCCCTACCGCCCCGCTGTCAACAACCTCATGCACCGCAACAGCTAGACCTCGACTGCACGTGTCCGACCAGCGAGGAAGCGCGCGGTGGTGCTGTCCGCCCCGGCCACCTGCTCGGGCGTCCCCGCCGCGACGACGCGACCGCCGGCGTCGCCACCACCGGGCCCCAGGTCCAGCACCCAGTCCGCCTGCGCGACGACGTCCATGTCGTGCTCGACCAGCACCACCGTGTTGCCCGCGTCCACCAACGACTGCAGCTGCCGCATCAGCACCTCGACGTCGGCCGGGTGCAGGCCGCTCGTCGGCTCGTCGAGCACGTACAGCGTGTGCCCGCGCCGGGCCCGCTGCAGCTCGCTCGCCAGCTTCACCCGCTGCGCCTCCCCGCCGGAGAGCTCCGTCGCCGGCTGGCCCAGCCGCAGGTAGCCCAGCCCCACCTCCGACAGCGCGGTCAGGCTGCGCGCGGCGGCGGGCACCTCGGCGAAGACCTCCTGCGCCGTCTCGACCGTCAGGTCCAGCACCTCGGCGATCGTCCGGCCGTCCAGCGTGACCTCGAGGGTCTCGGCGTTGTACCGGGCGCCGCGGCAGGTCGGGCAGGGCGCGTAGGTGCCGGGCAGGAACAGCAGCTCGACGGTCACCGCGCCCTCCCCTTGGCAGGTCGGGCAGCGGCCCTCGGCGACGTTGAACGAGAACCGGCCGGCCGACCAGCCGCGGGCCCGTGCCTCGTCGGTGGCGGCGAACAGCTTGCGGACGACGTCGAACAGGCCCGTGTAGGTCGCCAGGTTCGACCGCGGCGTCCGGCCGATCGGTTTCTGGTCCACCCGCACCAGCCGGTCGATCTGCTCCAGCCCGCGCGCCCCGACACCCCCGACGTCGAGCACCTCGTGCTCCTCCTCGTCCGGAGGGGTGCCGAGGTGCTGGGCCACCACGTCGGCCAGCACCTGGCTGACCAGCGTCGACTTGCCCGACCCGCTCACCCCGGTGACCGCGGTCAGCACGCCCAGCGGCAGCACCAGCTCGACGTCGCGCAGGTTGTGCCGGGTGATCCCGGTCAGCACCAGCTCCCCCGACGACGAGCGCCGCTGACGGGCCACGGGCGGCCGGTCGACCAGGAACCGGCGGGTCACCGACTCCTCCACCTCGGCCAGACCGGCGACCGGCCCGCTGAAGAGCACCCGCCCGCCGTGCACGCCGGCGTGCGGACCGACGTCCACGACCCAGTCCGCCCGCCGGGCCAGCGCCATGTCGTGCTCGATGACCAGCAACGAGTTGCCGGCGGCGGTCAGCTGGTCCAGCACCGTCAGCAGCTGCTCGGTGTCCGCGGGGTGCAGCCCGGCCGACGGCTCGTCCAGCACGTAGACCACGCCGAACAGGCCCGAGCGCAGCTGGGTGGCGATCCGCAGCCGCTGCAGCTCCCCCGGCGACAGCGTCGGCGTCGTCCGGTCCAGGCTGAGGTAGCCCAGCCCCAGGTCGGTGAGCACCGCCATCCGGGCGACCAGGTCGGCGACGATGCCGCGACCCACCTCCGGCAGCTCCGCGGCCTCCAGCACCGGCACCAGCTCGGTCATCGGCAGCGCGGTGAGCTCGGCGATGTCCCGCCCGGCCACCGTGACGGCGAGGGACTCCGGCCGCAGCCGGCCGCCGCCGCACACCGGGCACGGCCGCGTGGTCACGTACTGCATCACCCGGCGGCGCAGCGTCGGGCTCTTCGTCGCCGCCAGCGTGTGCATCACGTACGCCCGGGCGCCCTGGTACCGGCCGACGTAGTCGCGCTGGATCTGACCCGGCCCGCGCACCGGGTGCACGGTCACCTCGGGCTGCTCGTCGGTGAACAGGATCCAGTCCCGCTCCTGCGCCGGGATGTCCCGCCACGGCCGGTCGATGTCGTGGCCGAGCTCGGTGAGGATGTCGCGCAGGTTCTTGCCGTGCCAGGCACCCGGCCACGCGGCGACCGCGCCGTCCCGGATGCTCAGCGACGGGTCCGGCACCAGCGTCTGCTCGGTGACCTCGTGCACCGAGCCGAGCCCCGAGCACTCCGGGCAGGCGCCGGCCGCGGTGTTCGGCGAGAACGCGTCGGAGTCCAGCCGCGGCGCACCCGGCGGGTAGGTCCCGGCCCGGGACAGCAGCATCCGCAGCGAGTTGGACAGCGTCGTCACCGTGCCCACCGTCGAGCGGCTGCTCGGCGTCCCCCGGCTCTGCTGCAGCGCCACCGCCGGCGGCAGCCCGGTGATCTCCTCGACCGCCGGCGCCCCGACCTGCTGGATCAGCCGCCGCGCGTAGGGCGCCACCGACTCGAAGTACCGGCGCTGCGCCTCGGCGTAGATGGTGCCGAACGCCAGCGACGACTTGCCCGACCCGCTCACGCCGGTGAACACGACCAGGGAGTCCCGCGGGACGGCGACGTCCACGTCCTGCAGGTTGTGCTCGCGGGCCCGGCGGACGCGGATGAAGGGGTCACGGTCGTCGGCCACCGGTCCAGGCTGCCCTGCCGGTGTCGGGCCTCGTCGCGCGGGGAGACTGAGCGCGTGCTGATTGGTGAGAGCTTCCAGGGCAGCGGTCCGGACGTCGCCCACGTCAACACCGTGCTCGGCCCGCGGCTGGGTCCGGTGGGCACCGCCTGGGCCACCGCGCTCGCCACGCCGTCCCAGGGCCACGCCCCGTTCGTGGTCTGCCTGCAGCCGGGCACCGCGGTGAAGCCGTTCACCCTCTTCGTCACCAAGTCCGCGCCGGAGACCGCCGCGCACCGCACCCTCACCTGGGGCGCCGCCCAGGCGGGGGTCGCCGCCGGGGTCGCGGACGCGGTCAGCGAGGGCGTGCTCGCCCCGGAGCAGTGCGAGGACGACGTCGTCATCGCCGCTGTCTGGGTGAACCCCGACGCCGCCGACGCGGACGCCGTCTACGAGAACAACCGCGTCGCCACCCTCGAGGCCCTGCGCAACAGCGTGCAGGGCCTCCCCGGTGCCGACCAGCAGGCCGCGGCCCGGCGGCAGGTGTCCAACGGCTTCTACCCCGGACCGGACGCCCCGACCACGGAGTGATCTGCTGAAACCCCGGCCGCAGGACTGGTGACTCAGGCCACACAGCGGCACCGCACAGCTGCCGATGACGGAGTCATGGCAACCCGGTTGGCAGCGCTGCCGTCCCCTGCCGCGCCCGCGCCCACCCAGGAGTGGTGGCGCTCGGCCGTGGTCTACCAGGTGTACCTGCGCTCGTTCGCCGACTCGGACGGCGACGGCATCGGTGACCTGGCCGGCCTGCGCTCGCGGCTGCCCTACCTGGTCTGGCTCGGCGTCGACGCGCTGTGGATCAACCCGCACTACCCCTCCGGCGGTGCGGACGGCGGCTACGACATCGTCGACTACCGCGCCGTCGACCCCGACTACGGCGACCTGGCCGACCTCGAGGCGCTCATCGCCGACGCCCGCGCGCTCGGGCTCAAGGTGATCCTGGACGTCGTCCCCAACCACACCTCCGACCAGCACGCCTGGTTCCGGGCCGCCCTCGCCGACCCCGACGCCCCCGAGGCGTCCCGGTACCACTTCGCCCCGGCCTCGGAGCAGCCGCCGAACAACTGGCAGTCGCTGTTCGGCGGACCTGCCTGGTCACGCACCCCCGACGGTCGCTGGTACCTGCACCTGTTCGCCCCCGAGCAGCCCGACCTCAACTGGCGCGACCCCGCCGTCGGCGAGGACTTCGACGCCACCCTGCGGTTCTGGCTGGACCGCGGCGTCTCCGGCTTCCGGGTCGACGTCGCCTACGGCCTGGTCAAGGACGCCGGGCTGCGCGACAACCCCGGCACCTACTCCCCCACCCTCTTCGGCCACGGCCCCGAGCAGGCGATGACCTGGAACCAGCCCGAGGTGCACGACGTCTGGCGCCGCTGGCGGTCGATCTGCGACGAGTACCCGGACACCATGCTCGTCGGCGAGGTCTGCCTGGCCGACCTCGAGCAGGTCGCGCTGTACTCCCGCCCCGACGAGCTGCACCAGTCGTTCTCCTTCCGGCTGATCAAGTCCGGCTGGGACGCCGCCGCCTTCGCCGACGGCGTGCAGACCGCGCTGGACGCCTTCGCCACCGTCGGCGCCCCGGTCTCCTGGGTGCTGGGCAACCACGACAAGGACCGCCAGGTCAGCCGGTTCGGCGGCGGCGCGCTGGGCACCGCCCGCGCCCGCGCCGCGGCCCTGCTCATGCTGTCGCTGCCCGGCTCGCCCTACCTCTACGCCGGCGACGAGCTCGCCCTGCCGCAGGCCGTCGTCCCCGACGAGTCCAAGCTCGACCCGATCTTCCACCGCAGCGGCGGCGCCCGGGCCGGCCGCGACGGCTGCCGGGTCCCCATGCCGTGGAACGACTCGGCCGGCGTCGGCTTCTCCCCCGACGGCGCCGCCGACCCGTGGCTGCCGATCCCCGCGGACTGGGCGCAGCACGCCGTGTCCCGCCAGACGCGGGACGGCGGTTCCACCCTCACCCTCTACCGCCGGGCGCTGGCCCTGCGCGCCGCGCACCCGGCGCTGGGCTCGGGCACGGCGACGGTGAGCACCAGCGGCGACGTCCTCACCGTCCGCTGCGCCGGGGACGACGAGACCGTGACCTGCGTGCTCAACATGGGCACCGACACCGCCCTCGTGCCGCACGCCGGCACCGTCCTGCTGGCCTCGTCGACCCACGTGCGCAGCGCGCACGGCACCGTCGCGCTCCCCGCCGACACCGCCGTCTGGCTGCTGGAGGACTGAGCTACCCGAGCCAACGCTGCCAGCGGGACAGCTCCGGCGCGGACACCGGCTCGCCGAGCAGCGCGCGGGCGGCCTCCGCGACGTCCTCGGCGGTGAGGGTGGTGACCGCGGCGCGGTCCAGGTCCTCGGCGCTGCCGTCGCGGGTCAGCCGCAGCGCCTGCCGGTTGAGCGACTGCTCGAACAGGGTGCGGGCGAAACGGGCGTTGCCGGTGTCCTCACCGGCCCGGATGCCGGCCAGGGTGGCGCGCAGCGTCGTCTCGGCGCCGGGCTCCAGCACGTACTCGTGCTGGGCCACGATGCTCACGAAGATCGCCTCGAGCTCGGCGGTCGAGTAGTCGGGGAACCGGATCTCGCGGCCGAACCGCGAGCGCAGGCCAGGGTTGGAGGCCAGGAAGGCCTCCATCAGCCGGGGGTAGCCGGCCACGATCACCACCATGCGGTGCCGGTGGTCCTCCATGCGCTTGAGCAGGACCTCGATCGCCTCGGGGCCGAAGTCGTTGCGCCCGTCGCCCTCCGGGGCCAGCGAGTAGGCCTCGTCGATGAACAGCACGCCGTCCAACGCCGAGCGGACCACCCGGTCGGTCTTGATCGCGGTCGCCCCGACGTGCTGACCGACGAGCGCGGCCCGGTCGACCTCCACCAGGTGCCCCTTCTGCAGCAGGCCGACCGCCCGGTACATCTCGGCCAGCAGCCGGGCCACGGTGGTCTTGCCGGTGCCCGGGTTGCCCAGGAACACCAGGTGCTGGGACGTCGCCGCCTCCGGCAGACCGTGCTGCTTGCGGCGGGCCTGCACCTGCAGGAACGCGACCAGCGCCTGCACCTGCTCCTTGACCGCCTCCAGGCCGATCAGCGAAGCCAGGTCCTCCTGGATGGCCGCCAGCGGCCGGGCCGGCGCCGACCGACCCCCGAAGAGGTCGCTGACCAGCTCGTCCACCCCGCGCCCGCCGGGCCGCGGCAGCTGCTCGCCCAGGCGACCGACGGTCTCGCGGAGCTCGTCCAACGGCCTGCGGGTGGACGACATGGCTCGAATGTAGGCGGCGCACGGGCGGGTCAGCGCGGTGCGGCGCTGCCCCGCAGGCCGCGGTCGAGCAGGTCGACCAGCCACTCGAAGCTCTCGTCGACGTCCGCGGACCACCGGAACCCCTGGGCGGACTGCAGGGTGGCGTAGCCGTGCAGCGCGCTGCGCAGCGTCCGCAGCGCGTGGTCCTCGTCGGTGGCGGGGAGGTCGTACCCGCGCAGGACGGCGCGGAAGGAGTCCAGCGCCCGGGACGCCGCGACCGCCATCGAGTCGTCCGGTCCGGTCGCCTCGATCCCGATCGTCGCCGCGTACCGCCCCGGGTGGGTGAGCACGTAGGCCCGGAAGGCGTGGGCCGCCGCGGCGAGGGCGTCGCGCCCGGACAGCCCCTGGATCGCGGTGCCCACCGCCTGCGCCGCCTCCTCGAGGGCGAGGGCGGCGATCCGGCGGACCAGGTCCTCCTGCCCGGCCACGTGCTTGTACAGCGACGGCGTCCGGACGCCGACCCGGTCGGCCAGCCCGCCCATGGTCAGCGCGCCGAAGCCCATCTCGTCGGCCAGCGCCGCACCGGCCGCGACGACCGCGGCTGGGTCCAGCCCGGCCCTAGGCACCGACGGACTCGAGGAACGGCAGGACGGCGGCGGCCACCTCGTCGGGGAACTGCGCGTGCGGGTAGTGCCCGGCGCCCTCGATCATCGTCAGCCGGCCGATGCCGTCGGGCAGCTCGGCGAGGATGGCCTCGCCCTCGGCCTGCGGCGAGGCCCAGTCGGGGTCCAGCGTGCCCTGCACGACCAGCACCGGGCAGCGGACGTCGGGCAGCGCGGCGCCGGCGTCGGTGGCCGCGGTGGTGCCCATCTTCTGCAGCGCCTTCATCCGGCCCGGCTCGGCCAGCTCGGCGTCCATCTGCTCGAGCCGCTGCGTCCAGTCGGCCGGCCGGGCGCCGGGGTAGGCGACCTCGAGGTACTTGCGCCACTGGTTGGCGCTGCCCAGCACGCCCATGAGGACCAGGTGCCGCATGCCGCGGCGGAACCGGGACGAGCGCAGGCTCCCCAGCGAGACGGCCTGCTTGCGGGTGAACGGCGTCAGCTCGACCAGAGCGGTGACCAGCTCCGGCGCCTGCGCCGCCGCGACGGTGACCGCCCCACCGGAGATGGAGTGGCCGACCAGCACGGCGGGGCCGCCCAGGTGCCGGACCAGGGCGAGCAGGTCCCCGGCGATGTCGGTGCGGGTGTAGGAGGGCCACACCGCGGTGGACTCCCCGCAGCCACGCAGGTCGGTGTTGGCGACCCGGTAACCCGCCGCGACGAGCTGCGGGACGAGGAAGCGGTAGGCCGCGCGGCTGTCGCCCATGCCGTGGGCGAGGACGATCAGCGGGCCGGTCGTCCCGGTCACCTCGTAGGCCAGCGTGCCGTCCGCGACGGTCAGGTACTCGGTCATCTCGTCCTCCATAGCTAATGTTGTTAGCTGAAGGCTAAGGGTATTAGCCAACCGGTGTCAAGCGGTCGCGGGGACGGGTCACGGGGCTTCGCTCACGACGGCTGCCAGAGCTCCACCCGGTTGCCCTCGGGGTCGGTGACCCAGCCGAAGCGCCCGACGCCGTCCTGGTCCTGCACGTCGTCGGAGACGTCAGCGCCGGCGGCCCGCAGCTGGTCGAGCATCGCGTCCAGGTCGCGGACCCGGAAGTTGAGCATCACCTGCTGGGCGGGCGAGCCGAAGTAGTCGGTGTCGGCGTCGAAGCCGGAGAACACCGTCGGCCCGGCCTGCTGCTCCCACGGCGCGTCCGGGTCCAGGCCGATGCCGAGGTGGTCCCGGTACCAGGCGTTCAGCGCCCCCGGGTCGGCCGCGCGCACGAAGTACCCACCGATGCCCAGGACGCGTTCCATCCCGGCATCCTGCCGCCCGCCGGGCGGGGTGTCGGCGGATTCCCGGGGGTGTCCGGGGAACGCGATCCCCGGACACCCCCAGGGATCCGCGGACACCCCGGACGGGGTCAGGCGACGGCGAGGATCCGGAGGTCGCCGGCGGCACGGTGCACCGGCGCCAGGTCCAGCCGGGAGAGATCCAGGGGCGGCAGGGCCGGCACCCGCACCCGGTCGCCGTCCAGGAGGGCGACCAGCACCGCGGCGACGACGGCGAGCAGCGCGACCGTGCCCAGCGCGACCGGCAGCCCGGCGTGCGTGGCCAGGAACCCGATCGCCGGCGGACCGCCGAGCAGGCCGGTGTAGCCGACCGTCGTCGAGGTGGCGATGCCCCGGGAGCCGCCGAGCGCGCCGGCTCGGGCCACGGCCAGCGGGAACACGTTGGCCAGGCCCAGCCCGACCACGCCGAAGCCGGCCAGCGCGACCGGCACCGACGACGTCGTCACCGCCAGCAGCGCCCCGGCGGCGGCCAGCAGCGTGCCGCCGACCAGCAGCCGGCGCTCGCCGAGCCGGGCCACCAGCGCACCGCCGGCCAGCCGGCCGCAGGCCATCGTCAGCGCGAACCCGGCGTAGCCGGCGGCGGCCAGCCCGGAGGTGGCGCCGAGGTCCTCGCGCAGGTGCAGGGCACCCCAGTCGGTCAGCGCGCCCTCGCCGTAGGCGGTGGCGCCGGCGATGCAGCCCAGCACCACCAGCGCCGCGGTCGGGCTGCGCCGCGGCACCTGGGCCGCAACCGGGACCGGCTGCACGACGGCGGCGTCGGCACCGACCAGGGTCGGCACCAGGACGGCGGTGAGCAGCAGCCCGGCGCCGGCCACGACCACCAGGTGCGCCGGGACGTCGAGCACCGTGGCCGCGACACCGCCGAGCAGGGCGCCGCCCAGCCCGCCGAAGCTGAACGCGGCGTGCAGACCGGACAGCAGCGGACGCCCGGCCCGCGCCTCGACCTGGACGCCGACGCTGTTGGCGGCCACGTTGACCATGCCGGTGGCCGCGCCGAAGGCCAGCAGCGCGGCGCACAGCTGCGGCACCGACGTCGCCAGGCCGGGCAGCACCGCCGCGGCGCAGACCGCGACGGCGGCCACCGCGGCGACCAGACCGGGGCCCAGCCGGGCGGCGAGCGCCCCGGTCAGCTGCATGCAGGCCAGGGCGCCGAGGGACAGGCAGAGCAGTGCGGCGCCGAGGGCGGTGTGGTCGGCGCCGACCTGGGCGCTGACGTCGGGGACCCGGGCGGCCCAGGTGCCGAAGACGAACCCGTCCAGGGCGAACAGGGCGGCGACGGCGGCCCGGAGCCGGCCGAGGGAGGGCTGCGGAGCGCGGCCGGTGGCGCCGCGGACGAACCGGCCGACCGGTTCGCGGGCACGCAGGAAGAAGGGTGCGGACACGGGGGGACCTCGCAGAGGAGTGGGGGCGCGGGTGGCGGNCGCCCACGACACCGCGCGCTCCAGCCGCGCGCCTCGCGGCCCCCCTGCGCTGGGTCAGCCGGCCCCTCCCCGGCGCCGCGCCCCCACGGTGCCAGCCGAGCCTGTCCCTGTCCTGCGAAACGCCCAGGTCGGAGCCGTGATGGTCCGCACGTGACCCGGCCCACCGGTTGCCGCGGGCGAGCGCAGGACCCAGGGTCGGTCCATGACCGGGTCCTTCTCACGGGGGTTGGCCGCCGGTGCGGCCGGCACCACCGTCCTCAACGCCGTCACCTACCTCGACATGGCCGTGCGCGGTCGCGCCGCCAGCAGCACGCCCGACCAGACCGTCGCCGCCCTCGCCGACGCCCCCGGTCAGCAGACCCCGGGCAAGCGCAGCGTGCGGGACAACCGCCGCACCGCCCTGGGCGCACTGGCCGGCATCGGCAACGGCGTGGCCGTCGGCGTGCTCGCCAGCCTCGCCCGTAGCTCCGGCGTCCGGCTGCCCTCGGCCGTCGGCGCCGTCGCGACGGGTGCGGCCGCGATGGCGCTCACCGACGGGACGACGACGGCGCTGGGCGTCGGCGACCCCCGCGACTGGACCGGCCGGGACTGGGTGTCCGACGCCGTCCCGCACCTGGCCTACGGCGCCGCGGTGCAGGCCGTCGTCGAGGCCATCCCCGTGACCGGGGACCAGGCGCGGCGGAAGGCGTCGGGCGGGCTGACCGTGCGCTCGCTGCTGCTGGGCGTGGCCACCGGCTGCCGCAGCTCCCTGGGCATGGGCGCCCCGGCGCTGACCAACCCGGCCGGCGGCGCCGTCCGGAAGATCGGCGCGCTGTCCGCGATCGGCGGTGAGCTGTACGCCGACAAGCTGGCGGCGGCCCCGGAGCGGCCCAGCGCCCAGGGCCTGCCGCTGCGGTTCGCCTCGGCGGCGGCCGGTGCCGGTGCGCTGTCCGCGCGGCAGGACATGAACGCCGCCGTGCCGATCCTGGCCGGTCTCGTCGGTGCGGCCGCCGGGTCGTTCGGTGGCCTGGGCTGGCGGCGCTGGGCCGGCGCGCGGGTGCCGGACTGGCAGGCCGCCGTGATCGAGGACGGCGTCGCCCTCGCCCTGGCGCTGGCCGCCACGCTCCCCGGCCGCACCCGTCCCCGCCCGGTCCTCACCTCCGTCTGACCGCGGGGACCTCAGGCGAGGGCGTCCAACCGGTCGAGCAGCCAGCCGGGGCCGTGCACGGTGGCCCCGGCCGGCAGCCGGGCGCGCAGGCCGCGGTCGGCGGTGACCACCCCCAGCGGGCCGGGCAGCCCGGCGGCCTCGGCCACGAGGGCGTCGTCGCCGCTGCCGGTCGCCCGGACCAGCCGGACGCCGGGCACCTCCGCGACGTCGCGCGCCCGGCCCTCCACCACCGCGACCACCTCGTCGTCGAGCAGTGCGAGGCGGTCTAGCAGCCGAGAGGTCGCGCCTGCCCGGTCCCGCCACCAGCCGTCGGGCCGGGAACCGACCACGTTCGCGACGTCGACCAGCAGGTTCACCCCAGGGCTCGGGCGCCGACCCGCCAGTAGCCCATGAACGCCACCGCGTCGCGGGGCACGCCCAGGTCGCGGACCAGCCGGCGGCGCAGCTGCTTGACCACTGCGGCCTCCCCGGCGAGCCAGGCGTAGCAGCTGGTGTGCGCGCCGGCCTCGGGCACCTCCCACACCATCGCGTCGCCGTCGGCGGCGGACTCCGCGGCCTCCGGGTCGGCGCCCGGCGTGTCCCGGGCGATGCCGAGCTCGCGCAGCGCGGAGTGCACGGCGGCCTCCATCAGCTCGCCGCGCGGGCGGCCGCCGCGGGCCAGCCACCGGACGTCCACGCCGGGCGGCAGCTGCAGCTGCAGGAAGTCCGCGGCCTCGGGCACCTCCAGCACGGCGACCACCCGCTGGTCCCCCGGCAGCGCCTCCACGATCGCGGCGATGGCCGGCACGGCGGTCTCGTCACCGGCCAGGAAGATGGTGTCGGCCTCGACGGGGGGCGCCCACTCCACGCCCCACATGCGGCCGGTGCCGGGGCGGTCGGGGCCCAGGAAGACCATCTCGTCGCCGGGCACCGCCTGCGCGGCCCACGCCGCGGCCGGGCCGGCGCCCTCGCCGGGGGTGCCGTCGGCGCCGATCCCGTGCAGCACCACGTCGACGTCCAGCTCGGCCTGCGCACCCGGTCCGGCGGCGGGCCGGAACGCCCGCACCGTGTAGGTGCGCATGTGCGGCCGGGCCTCGTCGGGCATCGCGCACCAGGCCGGGTACCAGTCCGGGCCGGTGATGGCCAGCAGCTCGTCGAAGGGCCGGCCGGGCTGGGCGATGAGCAGCTTGAACCGCTGGTCGGCCCCGCCGAGGCCGAAGCCGTCGAGGTCGGGGCCGGTGAACGTCACCCGCAGGAAGCTCGGCGACAGCCGCTCGCTGCGCGCCAGGGTGGTGCGGAAGAACCGGTAGACCGGCTGCAGGGTCTCGGTGGCCGTGGTCATGCTCGCTCCCCAGGTCGACGTCTGGTGAGGCTAGCCTAACCATGGCGGTGGTCCAGGGGGTGAACCGCATCGGAGGGACACTCCGAACCCCGAGTGCTGCCGGACCACGAGATCGGTGGCGGGACCTCTGTGGGGGGTCCGGTGATCGGCGACCGGTGGTCTCTCCCGCCGGTCGCCGCTCACCTCCCGCGAGGGGTGAGCGGCTGGATCAGGAGCCGGCCGAGGCCCCGGTCAGCTCGCGGGCCCCGCGGACGGCGTCGCGCAGTGCGCGGGCGGAGGCCAGCCGGCGGGCGCCGGTGCGAGTGCGTCCCGAGTCGCGCCGGGCCTCGTGCGCCTCGTGGGCGAGCTGGCGGGCGGCGACCACCGAGGCCGGCTCGTTCTGCTTCGTCATGATCCGCCCACCCCCTGTGCCCGTTCGCCGTGACCTGTCGGCGAACCGTGACGAGAACCTATCGGCAGAGATGGACTCGGCACCAGAGATGTGTCCACTTCGTGACCGACCGTGGTCACATCTGTCCCTTCACCCACCCGTGGTGCCGCTCCGTGACGACCGATGGCGTGCTCGACGAGCCGGCAGAGGCCGTTCACCAGCCTCAGCTGCTCCGGCGTGTGCACCGGCGAGGTGAGCAGTGCGGGGCTGCCGACCAGGTAGGCCACCGTCTTGGCCCGGGACAGCGCGACGTTCAGCCGGTGCCGGTCGAGCAGGAAGTCCAGCCGCCGCGGCACGTGCGCCCCGCTGGAGGCGGCCAGGCTGAACACCGAGACGGCGGCCTCCCGGCCCTGGAACTTGTCCACCGTGCCGACCTCCACCTGACCGAGGCCCGCCGCGGCCATCGCCGAGCGGATCCGGTTGACCTGGGCGTTGTAGGGGGTCACCACCAGCACGTCGCCCTGCCCGACCACCCGGTCGCCGCCCGGGTCGCGCCAGGCCCGGCCGAGCAGGTCGGCGACCAGCTCCACCACCACCGCGGCCTCCTCGCCGGAGGCCGACCCGTTGCCCTCGTGCACCACCGGGACCCAGCCGATCCCCGCGGGGGCGGCCCACCGGGCGGGGAGGTCGATCCGGTTGCCGGCGGTGGTGGGCGCCGGCCGCAGCTGCCCGTCGTAGGACAGCTCGGACACCACCCCGCACAGCGCCGGCGCCATCCGCCACGACCGGTCCAGGAACACCCCGCGGTCGGCGGGCAGCACGTCGTCGGCGCCGATCACGTGCTGGAGCGCGGAGACGTCGGCGCCGTCGGGGTGGATGCCCCGGCCGGGCTGGCGCAGCTGCTGCGGGTCGCCCAGCAGCACCAGGTTCGCCGCGCAGCGGGAGACCGCGAGGGTGTCGGCCAGGGACAGCTGCCCCGCCTCGTCGACGACCAGCACGTCGAGCCGGGCCGCCAGGTCGGGCCGGGTGAGCAGCCAGGTGCTGCCGGCCACCACGTCCACCTCGCCGGCGTCCAGCAGGTCCACGACCGTGGCGTTGTCGTCGGTGCCCAGGACCGCCGGCGACGCGCACCGCTGCCCGGCCGGTGCCTTCTGCACCGCGCGCAGCGGCACCCCAGCCTCGCCGGCCGCCCGCAGCACGCCGTCGAGCAGGTTGCCGACGACCTTGTGGCTGTTGGCGGTGATGGCCACCCGCCGCCCGGCCGCCACCAGGTCGAGCACCGCCCGGGCCCCGGCGTAGGTCTTGCGCGCCCCGGGCGGGCCCTGCACGGCCAGCACGCCGCCGTCCAGCGCGGCCACGAGCCGGCGGGGGCGGTCGGCCGCCGTCTCGCCGGCCAGCTGCAGCGGGGTGCCCGGCCGCAACCGGGGCGGCCGACGGGCGAGCAGGTCGGCGGCCGCGGTGGGCACCTCCGGACCGGCCAGCCCGCCGTCGGCCACCGCGGTGCCCAGCGCCAGCAGCGCCGCCTGCTGGTTCCGGGCGGCGATCGGCCCCCGGGGCAGCAGGCCCTCGGCGTGGTCACCGGCGCGGTCCACCGGGCGGGACAGCACCAGCTCGCCGGTCGCGCCGTCCAGGGCGACCACCTCGGCGATGACCGTGCGGCCGTCGGCGCCCGGCGGCCCCTGCTCGACCTTCTGCCCCGGCGCCAGCTTGGTCTCCTGCGGCGGGAACCGGTGGGCCACGTGCACCCGGCCCTCGGCGACCCCCAGCAGGACCGGCGCCTCCAGCGCCCCGAGGGCCGCCGTCTCCCGCTCGAGCTCGGCCGGGGTCAGGTCGCGGATCCGGAAGTGCTCCCACCACTCCGACCGGGACTCCCGGGCGTGCCAGCCCAGCTGCTGGGCCAGCAGCCAGACCGCCTGCTGCTCGGCGGACCGGTCGGCCGGCTGCTCGGGCACCCCGGCCAGCAGCCGCTGCACCAGGGCCTCCCGGGCCGCCTCGGCGGCCACCGCGGCCGGGCTGGGGTCGGGGTCGGCGTCGACCGGGCGGCCCAGCGGGACCCCGGCGGCGACCAGCTCGGCCCGGCGTCCCTCCAGCCAGTCCAGCAGCTGCCGGGTGGAGACGCAGTCGTCCCGGTTGTAGTCCTCGATCTCGTCCAGCAGGCGTTGCTCGCCGGTCTGCTGCCACTGCTCGAAGGCGATGATGCTGGCCCCGGCGTCGGAGACCGCCTCGCCGACCGGGCGGGTGTGCCCGCGGTAGAAGTCCTCGACCTTCTTGATCGAGTAGGACTCCTTGCTGATCTGCAGGCCCTGCCGCACCACCGCGTAGAGGTCGACGAGGGCACCGCCGCGCAGCAGCCGGTCGACCGCGGCCTGGCGGCTGCCGAACCGGGCCGACAAGGCCTTGAGGCGGGCCGGCTCGTAGGGCGCGTAGTGGTAGACGTGCGCGTCGGGGTCGGCGGCCAGCACGGCGGTGAGGTGGTCGACCAGCTGCTCGAACCCGCCCTGCTCCTCGGCGGCGGTGCAGCCCCAGAAGGAGCGGTACTCCCCGGCCCGGTCGAGGACGCCCCACAGGTACTCCAGGCCGTGGTCGCCGGAGAACGGGTCGCCCTCGATGTCGAAGAAGACGTCGCCGCTGCTGGGCGGGGGCAGCAGCTCGAACCCGCGGCCAGGCACCCGGGGCAGGAAGTCGTAGCCGGGGACGCCGGTGACCCGCTCGGCGTGCTGCAGGGTCGCCTGCCGGGCGATCCGCTCGCGCGAGGTGCGGCCGATGGTGTCGGGCAGGTCGTCGGGCCCGCGGCCGGCCAGCTCGGTGAGCGTGCCGATCCCCGCCGCCACCAGCGCCCCGGCGTGGTCCCGACGCAGGAAGGCCACCCGGGACAGGTGGTCCTCGGCGGCCCACCGCTGGGTGCAGGTCTCGCGCCAGGGGCAGACCCCGCAGTGCGCGTTCGGGTAGGGCGGCGCCAGGGCGAGGTCGTCCAGCCGCGCCAGGAACCGCTCCTCCGCCGCCCGGGCATAGGCCTCCGCGTCGGCGTACCGGAACACCAGCTCCTGCTGGTCGCCGGTGACCACCGTCAGCAGCTCGGGCGGCACGCCCTGCAGCCCGGTCAGGAGCCGGCCGTAGAGCGCCATCTGCAGGATCGCCGGCACCTTGATCCGCCGGGCCAGCTTGGTGTCGGCGACGTCGTAGGACCAGGACCCCAGCGCCCCGGGCCGGTCCGGCCGCTTGAGCAGGAAGTCCGCGTGCCCGCGCCAGGTCACCCCAGCGGCCCGGCTGCCGTAGAAGGTGGCCTGGTGCACGACGTCCGCACCGGCCTGCATCGCCGCGAGCGTCTCGGCCTGCGCGCGGTGCAGGGCGGCCGGGTCGCGGCCGCTCCCGGGCTGGGCGATCACGACCACCGACAGGCCGCGGTCGCGCAGCCGCTGCACGTGCCGCGCCTCGTGGGCGATGCCGTGGTCGGCCACCAGCCGGGACATCGGGTCGACCGCGGTGGGCCGCGGGCGGTCGCCGCGGGCGACCTCGCGGGACAGGCGGGTCAGGTGCTCGCACGCCAGGAAGCCGGTGAGGTCACCGGCGCTGACCACCAGCCCGCCGTCGGACTCGTACACCCGCCACCTCCCGGCTCCGCCCCGGAGCCGGGGACGCCGTCACCGTAGGACGGGGCACCGACAGGACCGGTGCGGTCAGCCCACCCGCTCGAACACCGCAGCGAGGCCCTGGCCGCCGCCGATGCACATCGTCTCCAGGCCGTACCGGCCCTCGCGGCGCTTGAGCTCGTGGGCCAGCGTGGCCAGGATCCGGGCGCCGGTGGCGCCCACCGGGTGGCCCAGCGAGATCCCGGAGCCGTTGACGTTCACCCGGTCCCGGTCGCCCTCCCCCAGCTCCCAGGCGGCGAGGCAGGCCAGCACCTGGCTGGCGAACGCCTCGTTGAGCTCGATCAGGTCCATGTCGGCCAGGGTCAGCCCGGTGCGGGCCAGCGCGGCCGCGACCGCCGGCACCGGTCCGATGCCCATGGTCTCCGGCGGCACCCCGGCCACCGCCCACCCGCGCAGCGCCAGGAAGGGCTCCCAGCCGCGCCGGTCGGCCTCGGCCCGGGTGGTCACCACGCACATCGCAGCGCCGTCGTTCTGCCCCGACGCGTTGCCCGCGGTCACCGTGGCCGCCGGGTCGACGGCGGCCATCACCGGCCGCAGCGCGGCGAGGTCGGCCATCGTGGTCTGCGGGCGCGGGTGCTCGTCCTCGGTGACCGTCCGCGCCGGCACCTTGCGGGTGCCGGGCACCTCGACGCCGACGACCTCGTCGGCGAACCGGCCCTCGGCGATCGCGGCACCGGCCCGCTGCTGGGAGCGCAGCGCCCAGGCGTCCTGGGAGAGCCGGTCGACGTCGTGCTCGCGGCGCACGTTCTCCGCCGTCTCGAGCATGCCGCCGGGCACCGGGTGGTGGATGCCGCCGGCGGTCTCCCGGGCGCGGGCGAGGCGGTCGTGCAGCATCGTGCCGTCGCCCTTGACGCCGGTCCGCAGGCCCAGCGCGTAGTGCTCGACCTGGCTCATCGACTCCACGCCGCCGGCCACGACGACCGTGCCGGCGCCCGTGGCGACCTGCATGCTCGCGTAGATGACCGCCTGCAGGCCCGACCCGCAGCGCCGGTCGATCTGCAGCCCGGGCACCCCGACCCCGAGGCCGGCGTCCAGCGCGGCGATCCGGCCGATCGCCGGCGCCTCGCCGTTGGGGTAGCACTGGCCCAGGACGACGTCGTCGACCTCGCCCTCCTGCAGCCCCGTCCGGGCGACGACCTCGCGCAGCACCGTCGCGGCCAGCGAGGTGGCGGTCAGCCCGGCGAAGACACCGCCGAACCGGCCGACCGGGGTGCGCAGCGGGGAGCAGATGACGACGTCGTCGAGGCCCATGCGGCCAACTCTGCCAGCCGCAGCCGCTCAGGCGGCGACGAGGCAGAGCACCCGGGCGGGCTCGGCCGAGAGGCCGCCCTCGGAGTAGCTGGCCGTGGTCCGCGAGAAGGCGGCCAGGCAGGCCGGTTGGGAGTCCACCGGCGGGACGTCGTCCAGCACCCCGATCACCTGGAAGGCCGCGCCCGGGTCGTCGCAGTCGACGACCACCACCTCCTGGTCGGCACCGGCGGCCACGCAGTCGCCCACCGCGGGCCCCGACCCGCGGCCCAGCAGGAACAGCCCGGCCACGCACGCGGCGATCACCACCACCGCGACCGGCACCAGCACCCGGACGAACCGGGGGGACGACGGGCCGGGCGCGCTCACGGGGACCCTCCGGGGTGGGACGACGGGCCCCCGACGGTAGGCGGCCGACGTGCGCCGGACCACCTCACCCGGACCGGTTGAGACCGCCCCCACCAGGGCAAGGACCGTTTGGTCGTTCAGCCACCAGCGACCTCCGTGCAGCCACCGCACCACCGGAGGGACCGAGCCCGTGACCGACCAGTACACCTTCACCAACCCCGTCGACCAGTACCGCACCGACGGCTACCCCGAGCAGGGCATCGCCGAGCCGGGCCTGGAGTCCGAGCTCGAGGTCCGCGCCGACCACGGCGAGCAGACCTACCGCGGCACCGGCCGGCTGGCCGGCCGCAAGGCGCTGGTCACCGGCGCCGACTCCGGCATCGGCCGGGCCGCGGCCATCGCCTACGCCCGCGAGGGCGCCGACGTCGTCCTGAACTACCTGCCCGAGGAGCAGTCCGACGCCGAGGACGTGGCCCAGCTGGTCCGCGACGCCGGCCGCAAGGCCGTGCTCGCCCCGGCCGACCTGTCCGTGGAGTCCGAGGCCCGGCAGCTCGTCCGCACCGCCGTCGAGGAGCTCGGCGGACTGGACGCCCTGGTGCTGGTCGCGGGCAAGCAGGTCTGGGTCGACGACCTGGCCGACCTGACCAGCGAGCAGTTCGACGCCACCTTCAAGACCAACGTCTACTCGGTCTTCTGGGTCGTGCAGGAGGCCGTGCCGCACCTGCCGGCCGGCTCCACGATCGTCACCACGAGCTCCATCCAGGCCTACTCCCCCGCCCCCGGGCTGGTCGACTACGCGACCACCAAGGCCGCGATCAACACGATCAGCAAGGCGCTTGCCCAGCAGCTCGCTTCCAAGGGCATCCGGGTCAACATCGTGGCCCCGGGCCCGTTCTGGACGCCGCTGCAGGCCTCGGGCGGCCAGCCGCCGGAGAACCTGCCCGAGTTCGGCAAGGAGACCCCGCTGGGCCGGGCCGGCCAGCCGGCCGAGCTCGCCGGCGCCTACGTCTACCTGGCGTCGGCGGAGTCGGGCTACACCGTGGGCGAGACGCTGAACGTGAACGGCGGCATGCCCACCCCGTGAGCGAGACCTTCCGTGACGCCAGCGGGTACGCCGACCTGCGCAGCTACGCCGCCGTCGGCGACGGCCGGACCGTGGCCCTGGTGGCCCGGGACGGCCGCATCGACTGGCTGCCGCTGCCGACGATGGACGGCCCGCCGGTGTTCGCGGCGCTCCTGGATGCCGAGAACGGCGGTTGCATCGAGCTGTGCCCGGTGGAGCCGTTCACGACGACCCGGGAGTACGTGGCGCACACCAACGTGCTGACCACGACCTTCTCCACCGCCAGCGGCAGCGTGCGGGTGACCGATGCGCTCAACACCGGCGTGGCCGGTCGGCTGCCGTGGTCGGAGCTGGGGCGGCGGGTCGAGGGCCTGTCCGGGACGGTGGCGATGCGCGCCGCCGTCCGGCCCGGCACCTGCCTGAACACCGTGTCGCCGTGGGTGCACCGGACCACCCACGGCCCGGTGCTGCGGGTCGACGGGCTCACCCTCGCGGTGCGCACCCTCGGCGCGGACGCCGTCGAGGTCGGCGACCAGCGGATCGACATCACCTACACGACCACCCCGGGGTCGCGGGCGCTGCTGGGCCTGGTCGCCACCGAGCGCGAGCCGCTGTTCCTGGCCGACCCCGAGGACGTCGACGCCGGCATCGACCGCACCGTGGCCAACTGGCGGGCCTGGTCGGAGGAGTTCCACTGGACCGGCGACTTCGAGGCCGCCGTCCGGCGCAGTGCCCTGGCGCTCAAGCTGCTCATCCACTCCCCCAGCGGCGCGATGGTCGCCGCGGCCACCACCTCCCTGCCCGAGGACCTCGCCGGCGGCAAGAACTGGGACTACCGCTTCGCCTGGGTGCGCGACTCCGCCTACGCCCTGACCGCGCTGTACCGGTTCGGGCTGCGCGAGGAGACGCACGGGGCGGTGAGCTGGCTGCTGGGCACCATCCGCCGGCACGGCCCCGAGCCCCGGGTCTGCTACACCCTGGACGGCGGGCTGACCGAGGGTGTGCACGAGCCCGACGTCCCCGGCTGGCGCGGCGTCGGCCCGGTCCAGGTGGGCAACGCCGCGGCCGACCAGCTGCAGCTGGGCGTCTACGGCGACCTGTTCTCGATCGTGGCGCTGGGCGTGGAGAACGGCAACGTCCTGGACGCCGACACCGGCCGGGTGCTGGCCCAGATCGCCGACACCGCGTGCGACCGGTGGCAGCAGAGGGACGCCGGCATGTGGGAGCTGCACGACCCGCAGCACTACACGACGTCGAAGCTGGGCTGCTGGCAGGCGCTGACCAAGGCCGTCGAGCTGGCCGAGGCCGGTCAGATCCCGGGCGACCCGGCGCGCTGGCGGGCCGAGGCCGGCCGGATCCGCACCTGGGTCGAGGAGAACGCCTGGGACGCCGAGCGGGGCGCCTACCTCTGGTACCCCGGCAGCGACGGGCTGGACTGCTCGATCCTGCTGCACGCCATCAGCGGCTTCGACCGCGGCGAGCGGATGAGCTCCACGTTGGACGCGCTGCGCCGGGAGCTGGGCGCCGGGCCGCACCTCTACCGGTACACCGGCATGGCCGCCGAGGAGGGCGTCTTCCTGGCCTGCTCCTACTGGATGGTGTCGGCCCTGCAGCTGTGCGGCCGCGGCACCGAGGCCCGGTCGCTGATGGCCGAGCTCGAGGGGGCGGCGAACGACGTCGGCATGCTCGCCGAGATGCTCGACCCCGCCGACGGGGCCTTCCTGGGCAACCTGCCCCAGGCGCTGTCCCACCTCGCGCTGGTCAACGCGGCGATCACCCTCGACGAGCACCAGGCCTGAGACGACACCACCCCCGGAGCCGCGTGGGCTCCGGGGGTGGTGTCGGGTGGTGCAGGAGGTCAGATGGTCTCCGCGCAGAAGACCTGGCCCTCGTCGCCGGAGGAGCCGTACCAGAGCGAGACACCGTCGGTGATGTTCGACTCGGTGGCCGCCGCCTGGCAGGTGTCCGGGTCGGCGTAGAACTCCGACTCGGTCATGTCGTCGTCGGTGCCGAAGACGCGGTACTCGGCGTCGTCGGAGTCGCAGTCGACGACCTCGTAGCCGCTGTCGTCGCTGGCCTTGACGCAGTCGCCGACCTCGGGGGCGCTGCCGCCGAGGAAGCTGCGGACCAGGACGCCGACCACGATCAGCGCCACGACACCGGCGATGATCGGGACGAGGCGGGCCACCGCGCTCTTCTTCTTCGGCTGCTCGGGCTGGCCGGGGGCGCCCCACGGCTGCTGGCCGGGCTGGCCGGGCTGGCCGAACTGCTGCGGCTGACCCGGCTGGCCGAACTGCTGGCCCTGCTGACCGGGCTGACCCGGTGCGCCGAACTGCTGCGGCTGGCCGAACTGCTGGGGCTGGTCACCGGGGGTCTGGCCGGGGCCCTGCGGACCGGACGGCGGCTGCTGCCCCCAACCCTGTCCGGGGGTCTGCGGCTGGTCGCCTGAGCCGGGCGGCGTGGTCACGGGTGTCCTCCAAGGGTTCGACGGGCCTGGAGATCATCCCTGCCGGACTGCCCAGTCCGCACACCGGGGGCGCACAGCCTCACCCGTCCGCGGGAACCGCGGCGACCCGCGGGGAGCACGGGGCCCGAGGTCACCGGGCAGTCATCGGGTCGCGTCACGGCGCGACCCGATGACCATGGGGTGACCCGTTGCGGGGCACCGACTCAGGCCGAGGCCCCGCTGTAGGCGCGCAGGCCGACCGACCACACCCACCGGGTCAGCGCGACCAGCCCGACGGTGAACGCCGCGGCGCCCAGGAGCAGCCAGACCGAGAGCCGACCGGTCAGCGCCTGGGCCGGCACGGTGATCGCGAAGGCCAGCGGCACCAGGAAGGTGAACCCGATCCGCAGCCAGCCCGGGTAGATCGTCACCGGCCACCGGCCCGCCTGGTACATCCCGGACAGCAGCTCGACCAGCGAGTCGGTGCGCACCACCCAGAAGGCCGCCGTCGTCAGCAGCAACCAGAACGCCCACAGGACGACGACCCCCAGGGCCAGGGCGACCACGAACCCCAGGACGGCGAGCAGCCCCGGGCGGGTGTCCAACCGGCTGAGCGCGAACCCGACGATGCCGGCGCCGACCAGCACGTCCACGGACTGCCACAGCTCGATCCGCCGGATGCTGACCAGCAGCATGGAGTCCGCGGGCTTGGTCAGCACGAAGTCCAGCGTGCCGTGCTGGACGTCGTCCATCAGCTGGTTCATGGCCGGCTGCACCACGCTGCGCAGCACCCCGCCCATCAGCACGTAGACGCCCATCACCACCAGCAGCTCGTCGCCGGACCAGCCGCCGAGGGAGTCGGTGTGGCTGAAGACCAGCGCCAGCACCGCCAGGGAGGTGCCGACCGCGACCAGCGACTGCAGCACGCTGAACACGACGTTGGACCGGTACTGCAGCTCGGTCTGCACCCCGATCCGCAGGAAGGTGCCGACCAGCCGGAGGGACTCCATCAGTTCCCCACCGCCGAGTAGCGCCGAACGCCGAACCGCCAGACGACGGCGACCATCGCCGTGCCCGCCAGCACCCAGGCGCCCTGCGCGGCCAGCCCGCCCCAGAGCTCGGCGGTCGTGAGGTCCCCGGCGAGCACCTCGATCGGGTAGCCGAACGTGTAGCGGAACGGCAGCCAGTCCGCCGCGGTCGCCGCCCAGGCCGGCAGCAGCACCAGGGGCAGCAACCGGCCCGACAGCAGCAGCTCGGCGGTGAAGTACAGCTCGTAGAGGGCGCTGACCCGCGTCGTCCAGAAGGTCACCATGCCCAGCACCCACAGCAGCATCGACCGGATCAGGTAGGCGCCCCAGATCGCCACCAGGAAGACCAGCACCTCAACCGGGCTGACGTCGAACGTCGGCCGGAACACCAGCGTCAGCACCGCCGCGATCGGCAGCCAGAGCAGGACGACGACGACCTTCCAGCCGGCGAAGTAGGCCAGGTCGTGGTGCAGCGGGTGCACGGGGCGGACCAGCATCCCGGACAGCTCGCCCTGCCGGATCCGGCCCTCCCAGCCGTAGGGGGTGAAGACGATGTTCATGTTCCGGACCAGCGTCCAGACGATGTAGTAGGCGGCGAAGTCCCCGGCGGTGATGCCCTGCACCGACCCGCCCTGGGCGTCGGCCACGGTCTGCCAGACCACCAGGTAGACCACCGGCTCGGCGATCATCCCGAGCATGAACAGGTAGTTCGTCGTCCGGTACTGCAGCTGGGTCTGCACGGCGGTGCCGGCGACCACCCGGTAGACCGACGCCAGGCCGCTCACGCCGTGCGCCCGGCGCTGAACGCCTGCTCGATGACGTCCTCGATCGGCGGGTCCTCGATGGTCAGGTCGGTGACCGCGTGCGCGGCCAGCAGCCGGCCGGCCACCGCGGAGGTCTCGGCCTTGGGCACCTGGATGCTGACCCGGCCCTCGCCCGCCTCCACCACCGCCCCGAACGCGGACAGGTCGGTGCCGGGCTCCGCCAGCTGCACGGTGATCGTCTGGTGCGGGGAGAACCGGGCGGTGAGCTGGCGCAGGCCGCCGTCGAAGAGCACCTGGCCCTTGTCGATCACCACCACCCGCTGGCACAGCGCCTGCACGTCGGCCATGTAGTGGCTGGTCAGCAGCACCGAGGCCCCGTGCCGGCGGGTGTACTCGGCGACGAACCCGCGCAGCCGCTTCTGGGCGCCGATGTCCAGGCCGATGGTGGGCTCGTCGAGGAAGAGCACCTGCGGCCGGTGCAGCAGCGCCGCGGCGACCTCGGCCTTCATCCGCTCGCCCAGCGACAGCGTGCGCACCGGCTTGCGGACGAGGTCGCCGATCTCCAGCAGCTCGACCAGCTCGTCGCGGGCCCGCCGGAACTCCGGCTCCGGGATCCGGTACACCGCCCGGTTGAGCTCGAAGCTGTCCAGCGCCGGGATGTCCCACTGCAGCTGGTTGCGGTTGCCCATGACCAGGGTGATCCGACCCAGGTAGGCCTTCTCCCGCCGGGCCGGCACGTGGCCCAGCACCGACACCTCGCCGCCGGTGGGGTGCAGCAGCCCGGAGAGCATCTTCAGCGTGGTGGTCTTGCCGGCGCCGTTGGGGCCCAGGAAG
Organism: Klenkia terrae; assembly: GCF_900491935.1. Taxonomy (GTDB): domain Bacteria; phylum Actinomycetota; class Actinomycetes; order Mycobacteriales; family Geodermatophilaceae; genus Klenkia; species Klenkia terrae. The sequence goes on along the minus strand of NZ_UEXK01000004.1, from coordinate 3,917,371 downwards.
CCGACGACCTCACCGGGCGCGACGTCGAAGGACACCCCGGCGACCGCGGCCACCTCCCGGTACCGTCGGCGGACCAGGCTGCGCACGGAGGCGCCCAGCCCGGCGTCCCGCTCGGCCACCCGGAAGGTCTTGCGCAGGTCCCGGACCCGGATCGCTGGCTCCACCGGCCGACCGTAGCGACCCGCCGCAGCCCTGCCGAGCGGTTTCCGGCAGCATCGGCGCCACGATGACCGCCACCGACGACGCCGCCCCGATCTGCTCCGCGAAGGGGTGCCGGGCACCGGCCACCTCCGTGTTGGTCTGGAACAACCCGAAGATCCACACGCCGGACCGGGAGAAGACCTGGCTGGCCTGCGACGACCATCGCGAGTCCCTGTCCCAGCACCTCGCGATGCGGTCCTTCCTGCGTCGGGTCGACCCCCTCCCGGGTCACGATCCGGCCGCACCCCTGCCCTCCGGCCCCCTGGGTGCGTAGCGTCGGGGCATGGACCAGACCAAGGCACGGTCGAACGAGTCCGTCGTCTGCCCCGAGTGCGGCCAGCCGACGACCCCCCGCCAGCTCGGCGAGTGGGGGCACTGCCGCAAGTGCCGGACGGCGGATTCCCGTGCCGTCCAGCCGCTGCGCTGGTAGACCGGACGCATGACCACCGCCACCTGGAACGGCACCGTGATCGCCGAGTCCGACGACATCGTCACCGTCGAGGGCAACGCCTACTTCCCGCTCTCCTCCGTCGCCCCCGGCGTCCTGACGCCGACCGACACCACCAGCCACTGCCCGTGGAAGGGCGACGCGAGCTACTTCTCCGTCGTCGCCGACGGGCAGACCAACGCCGACGCGGCCTGGACCTACCGGGCGCCCAAGGAGGCCGCCGCGGAGATCACCGACCGCGTCGCGTTCTGGAAGGGCGTCGTCGTCAGCTGATCAGCTGACGGTCTCGCGCTGGGCGTCCACCCACACGGGTGCGGCGTCCGGCGTGAGCCCGGCGAGCTCGGCGGCCGTGGGGCCGTCGTCCACCGGTTCGGCCACCTCGCCCTGCCACGGGGAGGGCTGGTCCAGCAGCACCAGCGCGTGCTGGGCCATGGCCAGGCTCGGCGCGGCCTCGGCGATCACCGCGAGGTCGGAGTGCAGCAGCTTGTGCACCGTGCCCAGCCGGCGCAGGGCGGCGCGGCAGGAGGCCCGGTCCCCGGTCTCGGTCCAGACGAGCTGGTCCACCAGCGTGCGCTGGTCGGCCACGGCGTCGGCGAACGGGACACCGCCGGCAACCCGGTTGAGCAGGTCCAGGTGCGCCTGGTGCCGGAAGCCCGCCGGCTCGCGGCCGGCCTCGCGGGTGGTGCCCACCCAGGCCTTGTGCGCGGCCAGGCCGTGCTGGGCGAAGCGGCGCTCGGCCCGGGCGGCAAAGCGCTGGTCGCGCAGCTCCCAGGTGGCGTGGCTGTCGTCGAAGCGGAAGAAGAGCAGGGCGAACCCGCGGCGGTTGAGCTCGCGCATCCGGGTGAACGGCAGGGGGACGACGTCGGTGTCCCCGATGCAGACGTAGAGCGCGCGGTCGGTGAGGACGGCGGTGCGGGAGGTGTCCCCCGCGGGCACGTCGAGCGAGTCGCTCAGCGGCACGCAGTCGGTCACCGACACCACCGACTCGCCGTCGGCCAGCGCGGACACCAGCCGCGTCGGCGCTCGTCGTGTTCCCCAGCTCACCTCCACGTTGTCGGCCGGTCTCCGTATTTCTGTAGCCGAGGTCATCCGCGCGGGTGAGCAGGTGCCGCCGGACGGGTGGCCGGGAAAAGGAGAGGCGCCGGACGGCGACCGCGGGTTGACTCGTCCCTCGGTCGGCGCCGGCCACCCCCCATCCCCACGAACGAGGAAGGACCATGGACACGATCAACGGACGCCTGCTGAGCTGGGCGTCCATCCTGGAGGACAACACCCGGGAGCAGGCCGAGCGCACCGCGACGATGCCCTTCGTCTTCCCGCACCTGGCCCTCATGCCCGACGCCCACCTCGGGCTCGGCGCCACCGTCGGCTCGGTGATCCCGACCGACGGCGCGATCATCCCGGCCGCGGTCGGGGTCGACATCGGCTGCGGCATGGCCGCCGTCCGGACGCAGTTCACCGCGGCCGACCTCGACGGGCACGACCTGGCCGGGCTGCACGAGCAGATCAGCCGGTCGGTCCCGCTGTCGGCCGGCGGGCGGAACAAGGAGATCCGCAGCTCGGCCGAGCCGCGGATCGAGGAGCTGCGCGGCATGGCCGGGGCCGAGCAGGCCGACGCGGTGGCCAAGCACTGGCCGCAGCAGCTGGGCACCCTGGGCTCGGGCAACCACTTCATCGAGGTCTCCCTCGACGAGGCCGACCGGGTGTGGGCGTTCCTGCACTCGGGGTCCCGGGGCGTGGGCAACAAGCTGGCCCAGCGGCACATCGCCGTCGCCCGGGAGCAGTGCCGCCGGCGGTTCGTCGAGCTGCCCGACCGCGACCTCGCCTACCTGGTGGAGGGCGAGCCGGAGTTCGACGCCTACCTGGAGGCGCTGCTCTGGGCGCAGCGGTTCGCCTTCCTCAACCGCGAGGAGATGATGGACCGGGTGCTCGACCAGCTCGGCAGGTTCCTGGGCGTCGAGGTGCAGCGGCAGGAGATGGTGGCGTGCCACCACAACTACACCGCCCGCGAGCACCACTTCGGCCGGGACGTGTGGCTGTCCCGCAAGGGCGCCATCTCCGCGCGGGCCGGTGAGGCCGGCCTGATCCCGGGGTCGATGGGGGCGGCGTCCTACGTCGTGGTCGGCAAGGGCGACGTCCGGGCGCTGCACTCGGCCCCGCACGGGGCCGGCCGGTCGCACTCGCGGACGGCGGCCCGGAAGCTGTTCGACCGGGCCGACCTGGACGCCCGGATGGCCGGCGTGGCGTGGGGGCACTCGGACGCGTTCCTGGACGAGCACCCCGACGCCTACAAGCCGATCGACCAGGTGATGGCCGACGCCACCGACCTCGTCGAGGTCCGGCACACGCTGCGCCAGGTCGTGAACGTGAAGGGCAACTGAGCGAGGCCCGCACCCCGGGTGGGGTGCGGGCCTCGTCGGCGTGCGGGGTGGGTCAGCTGATGCCGACGGCCTGCTTCGCGAGGGCGGCGAGCTGGGTCTGCGCGGCGGAGACGACGGACGCGCGGTCCTTGTGGGCCTCCTCGTAGCGGATGACGGCCTCGATGTCGCCGGCGTCGGTCAGGGCCTTCACGGCCTTCACGGCGTCGGCCACGGTCAGCTCGTCGTACTTCTCCACCGGCAGCTCGGCGGCGTCGAGCGCGCCCAGCTCGGTGCGGGTCTCGTGCAGGGTCCGCGCGGTGTTGGCCGCACCCTCGGCGCGGGCCTGGGTCTCGGCCTCCTTGAGCGAGGCGTCGCGGCCCACGGCCAGCGACTCGCGGACGGCGCCGGCGAACGAGCTCGCCCGGGTGGCCGCGGCGTCGAGCTTCTGCTGCACGGAGTCGGTCGCCTGCTGCGTGGTGTCGACGACCTTGTTCACCGAGTCGGCGACGTAGCGGGCCGGGAAGGCGGCCAGCCGGGTCGCGCCGCCGGCGACGCGCTGCAGCGGGGTGGCCTTCAGCGCGGCCGGGCCACCGAGGGCGGTCTCGGCGAGGACGACGGTCAGCCACTCGACGGTGGCGGTGTGCGCGGTGACCAGGCGCTCGGCCAGGCGGGCGACGCGGGGCAGCTCGGCGGTCTCGGCGAGCACCTTCAGGTAGGTGGCGCGGTCACGCAGCTGGTGCTCCAGCGCGAGGTCGCCCAGCAGCGCCTCGTCCAGCGGGCCGGCCTGCTCGACGGTGGCCTTGACGATCGCGCCGAGGCGGCCGAGGGCGGGGGTGACGACGTCCGGGACGCCGCCGAGGTCGCGCAGCGTGCGGGTGATCGCCTCGGTGCGGGAGGCGGCGTTGTCGGCGTTCTGCAGCAGCTCGCGGCGGACGGCCTCGGTGCGGGCCTGGGCGACGCGGGTGCGGGCGACCTGCTCCTCGGTCTGCGTGAGCAGGAGGAGGGCGCGGAGCTGAGCGGTCAGGACGGTGGTGTCGGCCATGAGGACTCCCTGGGGGTCTGGACTGTGGGCCACCCCCTCACTGCCCCGTTGCTAGCCGGAGCAAGCACGTAGCTAGCGGTATGCTCCGTCACCCTGGGACGGGTGGGGCTGCTGGGGCGCGACACGTCCCCGGCTCACCGGATCCACGGCCGCCGCGGGGCACCCTGGTCGTCATGGGGTTCGTCTACGGCACAGCGCGCGCCGAGATGGTGGTCGGCTCGCTGGTCGGTGCCGCGGGCCGGCCCGCGCTGATCGGTCCGGTGCACGCGACCATCGGCAGCGCCGCCGGCGGTCGGCGCAACTCCCTGTGCGGGGCGTTCGTCACCCACGACGACGACGTGCCGTGGCCGCCGGACCCGGCCGTCCTGGGTGCGCTGTGCCCGACCTGCGCCGAGCTCGCGGAGTGGTGACCGACCCGTCCTGAGGATCAGGCGCTGACGGTCGCCATCGCGTCGGCCAGCAGGGCCACCGAGCGCAACCGCTGCTCGACCCGCGGCGAGGCGTGCCCGACGATCAGCTCGTCGGCGTCGGCGAACGCCCGGAACTCGACCAGCTGCTCGCGCACCTGGCCCGGCGTCCCGACGGCGGAGTGGGTCATCATCGAGTCGACCTGGCGCCCGGCACCGGACTCCAGCAGGAGGTCGGTCTCCTCCTCGCTGAACTGCTTGCCCCGGCCGAACAGCAGGGTGGCCCGAGCACGGCGGACCGTCTGGAACTGGGCGCGGGCGTCGTCCTCGGTGTCGGCGGCGATGACGTTCACGCCGGCGATCACGTGCGGGGCGTCGAGCTGCGCCGACGGCCGGAAGTCGCGGCGGTAGATCTCCACGGCGGCCTGCAGCGCCTGCGGGGCGAAGTGCGAGGCGTGGCCGTAGGGCAGGCCGAGCGCGGCGGCGAGCTGGGCGCCGAAGGTGGACGAGCCCAGGATGTACAGCGGCACGTTCGAGCCCTTGCCGGGGAAGGCATCGACACCGGGCACCCGGGTCTCGCCGGCCAGGTAGGCCTGCAGCTCCTGCACGTCCTGCGGGAACCGGTCGCTGGAGCGCGGGTCGGTGCGCATCGCGTACATCGTGTTCTGGTCCGAACCGGGAGCCCGGCCCAGGCCCAGGTCGATCCGGCCCGGGTACATGGCCTCGAGGGTGCCGAACTGCTCGGCGATCACCAGCGGCGAGTGGTTGGGGAGCATCACGCCGCCCGAGCCCAGCCGGATGGTCGAGGTGTTCGCCCCGACGTGGCTGATCAGCACGCTGGTCGCCGAGGAGGCGATGGCGGACATGTTGTGGTGCTCGGCGTACCAGACCCGGGTGTACCCGTGCTCCTCCGCGGCCTGGGCCAGCGCGACGCTGTGCGCGATCGACTGGCCGACGGACTCACCCGGGGCGACGGGGGCGAGGTCCAGGACGGAGAGCGGGAACGACATGGGGAGTGCCTCTCTGGTCGGAGCGCGGAGCCTTCCGGCTCCTCATGGGGCAACGCCCGGGGGCCGCCGGCATTCCCCGGGCGCTCAGCTGGGCCGGCGGCCGGCCAGGTCGCGGGCGGTCGCGGCGGCGCCGGCGTCCAGACCACCGGTGCCGCTGGTGCGGTGCAGCCGGAACTGGTCCTCGATCCACTGCTGGTGGGCGTCCCAGGCCAGGCCGGGGTCGCCGTCCAGCGCGGTGGCGATGTCGCTCCAGCCGGCGCCCTCGCGGAGCGCGGCGTGCATGCCCAGGTGCCGGCTGTCGTGCGCCTTGCGGTAGACGACCTCCCCCAGGGCCAGCAGCTCCAGCGCCTCGTGCCGGTCCAGCCGGGTGCCGGTGTTGCGCAGGTCGGCGAGGAAGTCGTCGGCGTCGTCGGGCGCCGTGGCCTCCACCACCCCGGCGTCGCGCCGGGAGAGGAAGTCGATGCGGTTGGCGGCCACCTGCAGGGTGACCTCGTCCTCGAGCTCGCGGGGCGTGATGGTCATGCCGACAGCCTCCCGCACTCCTAGGTTGGCTGCATGGGCTCCCGCACCGCATCCGGCTCGACCGTCGTCGCCGCGCCCCCGGCGGAGGTGTTCGCGGTGGTCGCCGACCCGCGCCGGCACGCCGAGATCGACGGCTCGGGCACCCTGCGGGGCGTCGTGGACGCTCCCGACCGGCTCGAGCTCGGCTCCCGGTTCTCGATGGCGATGCAGATGGGCGTCCGGTACACCGTCACCAACCGGGTGGTGGAGTTCGAGCCCGACCGGCGGATCGGCTGGCGGCACATCGGGCTGCACCGCTGGCGCTACGACCTGGAACCGGCGGGCACCGTCACCCGGGTCACCGAGACCTGGGACGGCACCCGCTACCCCGCCGCGGCCTTCCTGGTGGTGCGCGCGATGGGGTTCCCGGGGCGGGCCGAGCGCGGCATCCAGGGCACCCTGCAGCAGCTCGAGGAGCGCTTCGGCCGCGGGTGACCCGTGCCACACTGCGGGCGTGATCGAGAGCCCGTTCGACCGCACCGGCGTCGTCCGCGGCACCGACGGCGTGCAGCGCTACACCGGCCTGCCGCAGAACCTGGTGACGATGCTCCGCCGCTCGGTGGAGGAGCACCCCGACCGCGTCGCCGTCATCGAGCTCGGCGGCCGGTCGCTGACCTACGCGCAGCTGTGGGACGCCGCCGCCCGGGTCGCCGGCGGGCTGCGCGACCTCGGAGTCGCACCCGGCGACCGGGTGGCCAACCACCTGCCCAACGGGGTCGACTGGGTGCTGACCCTGTGGGGCACGCTGCTGGCCGGCGCCGTCACCGTGCCGGTGAACACCCGGTTCGCCGCGCCCGAGGTCGACCACGTGGTCCGCGACTCCGGCTCGGCCGTCGTCGTCGCACCCGGGACGCCGCTGCCCGACGGCGAGCCGCTCACCCGCACCGGTGCCGGGCACACAGACCTGGCCGGGATCTTCTACACCAGCGGGACGACGGGTGCGCCCAAGGGCGCGACCACCACGCACGAGGCGTTCCTGTCCAACGTCGAGACCTGCATCCGCTGCCTGGCCCTCCCCCGCGACGAGCCGCTGAGCACCTTGATCTCGGTGCCGCTGTTCCACGTCACCGGCTGCAACTCCCAGCTGCTGGTGCTCACCGCGCTGGCCGGCACGTCGGTGGTCATGCCGGTGTTCGAGGTCGGCGCCTTCCTGGCCGCGGTCGGCGAGCACCGCATCTCCGTGCTGACGACCGTCCCGGCGATCTACTGGCTGGCGCTGAGCGCACCGGGGTTCGCCGCAGTGGACACGTCGTCGGTCCGGTCGCTGTCCTACGGCGGTGCGCCGATCGCCCCGGACCTGGTGCACCGGATCCAGGCCGCGTTCCCGACCGCCCGGGTGGGCAACGGGTTCGGGCTCAGCGAGACCGCGTCGGTGTCGACCTACCTGCCGCACGAGCTCGCCGCCGACCACGCCGACTCGGTCGGCTTCCCGGCCCCGGTGGTCGACGTGGCCGTCGCCGACCCCGACCCGGTCAGCGGGGTCGGCGAGCTGCTGGTCCGCGGACCCAACGTGGGCACCGGGTACTGGGGCAACCCGGCGGCCACCGCCGCGGCGTTCGTCGACGGGTGGCTGCACACCGGCGACCTCGCCCGGGTCGACGAGCACGGGCTCACCTACGTCGTCGACCGCGCCAAGGACATGATCAACCGCGGCGGGGAGAACGTGTACTGCGTCCAGGTGGAGAACGCCCTGGCCGCGCACCCGGCCGTCGGCGAGGTCGCGGTGGTCGGGGTGCCCGACCCGGTGCTCGGGGAGAAGGTGGGCGCCGTCGTCGTCCCACGGCCGGGCACCGCCCCGACCGCCGCCGAGCTGCGGGCGCACGCCGCGACCCTGCTGGCCGACTTCGAGGTGCCGCAGTTCGTGGTGGTCCGCGACGAGCCGCTGCCGCGGAACGCCGGCGGCAAGGTGCTCAAGCCCCAGCTGCGCACCGGCACGACCTGGCCGGCGGAGAGCCCGCTGCGCGACCGGTCGTGAGGCGCCGATCACACGGCGGGTCCTAGATGAGTAAGTCCGAATGACACGGGTGTGATTTCAGGGCGGAGGGTGCTGGGGTACGGGTTGTGACGACCGACCTCAACACCCTCCTGACCTCACTCTATGTCCGCATCGACGACTACCTGGGCCCTCGCTCACGTGTGGGGCGCCCTCCGCGGCTGACCGACGCCGAGCTGCTCACCTTGGCCGTGGCCCAAGCGCTACTGGGAGTCCATTCCGAGGCCCGCTGGCTGCGGCAGGTCCCGGCTGCACTGCCCGGTGCGTTCCCCTACCTGCCCGAGCAGTCCGGTTACAACAAGCGGCTGCGTGGGGCGTTACCGCTGCTCAAGCGGCTGATCCGGGTCCTGGCCACCGACACCGACCTGTGGGCCGACCCGGTGTGGCTGGTGGACTCCACCCCGGTGGAGTGCGCCCGATCCCGGCCCACCGTGCGGCGCTCGGAGCTGGCCGGGGTCGCCGGCTACGGCTACTGCGCCAGCCACTCCCGCTGGTTCTGGGGCCTACGCCTGCACCTGGTGTGTACCCCGGCCGGACTCCCGGTCACCTGGGCGCTGGCCGATCCCAAGATCGATGAACGTCAGGTGCTGATGTGCGTCCTGGACTACGACGGTGACCTGATCACCGAACGGCCCGGGCTACTGGTGCTGGCCGACAAGGGCTACATCTCCGCCGAACTGGACGACTACCTGCACGCCCGCGGCGCCGACCTACTGCGCCCCTCCTACCGCAACCGCCCACCACGCCCCGGCCAGCACCTGCTCAAACCGGTCCGACAACTGGTCGAATCGGTCTTCGACACCCTCAAAGGCCAGCTCGACCTGGAACTCCACGGCGGTCGCACCCTCACCGGTGTCACCGCACGCATCGCTCAACGACTGCTGGCCCTGACCGCCGCGATCTGGCACAACCGCGCCACCGGCCAACCAGTCACAAGATCACTGATCGCCTACGACCACTGATCCAATCGGACTTACTCATCTAGGNCCGGTGTCACCGCACGCATCGCTCAACGACTGCTGGCCCTGACCGCCGCGATCTGGCACAACCGCGCCACCGGCCAACCAGTCACAAGATCACTGATCGCCTACGACCACTGATCCAATCGGACTTACTCATCTAGGGTCCGGGCATGACGCTGAGCACGCTGCTGACCGGTGGGTCGTTCTTCGAGGGCCCGCGCTGGCACCAGGGCCACTGGTGGGTGTCGGACTTCTACCGCGGCACGGTGAGCCAGGTGTCGATGTCCGGTGAGGAGACCGTCGTCCTGGAGGTGCCGACCCAGCCCTCGGGCTCGGGCCGGCTGCCGGACGGCTCGCTGGTCGTGGTGTCGATGACCGACCAGCGGCTGCTGCGCTGGGACGGCAGCGAGCTGGCCACCTACGCCGCGCTCGCCCCGTACTGCGGCGGCCTGCTCAACGACCTGGTGGTCGACGCCGCCGGGCACGTGTTCGTCGGCGACTTCGGCTTCGACCTGATGGCCGGCGGGGCGCCCGCCCCGGCGTCGCTCAAGCGGGTCGATCCCGACGGCACGATCACCGTCGTCGCCGAGGACCTGCTGTTCCCCAACGGCATGGTGATCACCGCCGACGGCGGCACGCTGCTGGTCGGCGAGACGCTGGGCAACCGGTACACCGCCTTCGACCTGGCCGCCGACGGGTCGCTGAGCAACCGCCGGGTGTGGGCGGAGTTCGGGCCCGCGCCCACCGGCACCACGTTGGACGAGGTGCTCCGGGCGCTGGTGATCGCCCCCGACGGCTGCACCGGGGACGCCGAGGGCCACGTGTGGGCCGCCGACGCGGTGGGCGGACGGGCCGTGCGGATCGCGCCGGGCGGCGAGGTGGTCGAGTCGGTCGCCGCGCCCGAGGGCCTGGGCGTCTACGCCTGCGCGCTGGGCGGGGACGACGGCCGCACCCTGCTGCTGTGCTGCGCCCCGGACTTCCTGGAGCACAACCGCCGTCCGGTCCGCGAGGGCGTGCTGATGACCACCGAGGTCGCCGTCCCGCACGCCGGCCGCCCCTGACCGTGTCGATCCGGGGCCAGCTCATTCGTACAGGGGGTGGGTCGGCCGACCGGGCCGACCGGAGAACGAGGAGGCAGTCATGGCCCAGTACCTGTTGAGCGTCGTCACCCCCGGCGCGGGCGAGCAGCCCACCGCCGAGCAGCTCGAGCCGATCATGGCCAGGGTCGAGCAGCTGCGGACCGACATGCAGCAGGCCGGCGCGTGGGTCTTCACCGGCGGGCTGGAGGCGCCGTCGACGGCCACCGTGCTGCGGCCCGAGGGCGACGACGTGCTGCTGGTCGACGGCCCGTTCGCCGAGGGCAAGGAGTACCTGGGCGGGTTCACCGTCGTCGAGGCCCCCGACCTGGACGCAGCGCTGGACTGGGGACGGCGGACCGTGGCCGCGATCGGGCTGCCGATCGAGGTCCGCCCGTTCGCCTGGTGAGCCCGCTGGAGCAGGTCTTCCGGGAGGCGCACGGCCGGGCGGTGGCCGTGCTGGCCCGCCAGCTGGGCGACCTGGACCTGGCCGAGGAGGCGGTCGCGGAGGCCTTCGCCGTCGCGGCCGCCACCTGGCCGGATCGCGGGACGCCGCCGTCCCCGGTCGGGTGGGTGATCACCACGGCGCGCCACAAGGCGGTCGACCGGCTGCGCCGGGAGGCGGTGGGGACGGCGAAGCTCGCGGAGGTGGCCCGGCTGCAGGCCGGGCCCGGGCAGGAGGAGGTGGGTGCGGTGCGCGACGACCAGCTGCGGCTGCTGTTCACCTGCTGCCACCCGGCGCTGGCCCCCGAGTCCCGGGTCGCCCTGACCCTGCGGATGGTCGGCGGGCTGACCACCCCGGAGATCGCCCGGGCGTTCCTGGTTCCCGAGGCGACGATGGCCGCCCGGATCACCCGCGCCAAGCACAAGATCGCGAAGGCCCGGATCCCGTACCGGGTGCCGGCCGAGGCCGACCTGCCGGCCCGGTGGGCGTCGGTCCTCGCCGTCGTCCACCTGGTCGGCACCGAGGCGCACTCCCCCGCCACTGGCACCGAGCCGACCCGCCCCGACCTGGCGGCCGACGCGATCCGGCTGGCCCGGCTGCTGGTGGCGCTGCGGCCCGACGAGCCCGAGGCCCGGGGGCTGCTGGCGCTGCTGCTGCTCACCGCCTCCCGGGCGCCGGCACGGGCCCGGCCGCTGGACCGGCAGGACCGGTCGCTCTGGGACCGGGCGCAGGTCGAGGAGGGCCAGGAGCTGGTGCGGCAGTGCCTGCGGGTCGGGAGGCCCGGGACCCACCAGGTGCAGGCGGCGATCGCGGCGGTGCACGCCGACGCGGCCACCTGGGCAGACACGGACTGGGCGCAGGTGGTCGCGCTGTACGACCTGCTCCCGGCCACGCCGGTGGTCGCGCTGAACCGGGCGGTGGCGGTCGCCGAGCTGGACGGGCCCTCGGTCGGGCTGGCGCTGGTCGACCGGGTCGACCTCGACCGCTCGCCGGTGCTGCACGCCGTCCGCGCCGACCTGCTGCGCCGGCTGGACCGGGTCGACGAGGCCCGCGCCGCCTACGACGCCGCGCTGGCCCGCACCCAGAACACCGCCGAGCAGGCCGACCTGCACCGCCGCCGGGCCGCCCTGCCCTGACCCGCCTCAGGCGACGGCGTCGTGGGCGACCTGCCAGAACTCCTCGGGGCCGTCGTGCGGGCCGGTCATCATCCGTTGGGTCAGCAGGACGGCGACCAGGTCCAGCGACGGGTCGGCGTAGGCCGTCGTCCCGGTGCCGCCGGTCCAGCCGAAGCGGCCGGGCGTCGTCCACGGGTCGGTGGCCTCGAGGGTGAGCTCGAGGTTGCCGGCCGCCCAGGTCCGGCCCGGGCCGAGGAAGGCCTGCGCCGCCGTGCGCTGGGTGTCGGTCAGCCCGTCGCGCAGCACGTCGGCCGACCGCACCCCGCCGGGCAGCGCGTCGTCGGCGATCGCCCCGAGGAGGGCGCACACGTCGGACGCCGTCGACACCAGGCCGCCGCCGATGGACTCGAAGGCCGGCGGCCGGGACCACACGCCGTGCGGCGGGTCGACGACCTGCAGCCCGTCGTCGCCCGGTGCGTACTGCGTCGGCAACCCGGCGGCGGTCCAGAACCGGGTGCCGGTCAGGCCGAGCGGTCCGGTGACCCGCTCGGCGAGCAGGTCGGCGAGCGGGCGACCGGTCACCCGGGCCAGCAGGACGCCGAGGACGTCGCTGCCGGTGTGGTACCGCCAGCCCTCCCCCGGCTGGTCGGACAGCGGCAGCGCACCGAGCCGGGCCAGCCACTCGTCGGGGGCCAGCTGCGGCGGCAGCGGGCCCGGGCTGACCTGGCGCTCCCACATGGCGTGGGCGAGTGGTGAGGTGTCCATCCGCAGGCCGGCGCCGGCGGTCATGTGCAGCAGGTCGCGCACCGTCGGCGTCCGCTCAGCGGGGACGACGTCGGTCAGCTCGGCGTCGGGGTGGGCGAGCACCTGCTGGTCGGCGAGCTCGGGCAGCCAGCGGGTGGCGTCCGCGTCCAGGTCGAGCAGGCCGTCGGCGGCCAGCGACAACGCCAGCACGCCGCCGAACGGCTTGGTCAGCGATGCGACCCGGAACGGGGTGTCCGCGGTGACCGGGTCGGTGCCGCCGACGGCCAGCGTGCCCGCGGGGTGCACCGTCGTCGTCCCCGCGTGCCGGACGGCGAGCACCGCGCCCGGGTAGCGGCCCTCGGCGACGTGCCGGTCCAGCAGCGCGGTCAGCGCGGTGGTGTCCATGCCGTCAGGACCGCCGCCCGCCCGGGGACTCATCGGCCAGCGCGTTGATCCCCGACGTGGTGAGCACACCCTCGGACGCACCCCCGGTGACCGCGGCGAGGAACGCCCGGCCCACCGCCTCGGTGGTCGTGACGTGGTCGGGGGCCACGCGCCGGAGCAGCGGGAACGCCGGGCGGAGCGCCGCGTACACCACACCGTAGAGGCGGGTCTTGGTCCGCACCCCGTGCAGCGGCTGGATGATCCCCGGGCGCAGCAGCCAGGTGCGCAGCGGCAGCGCGGCGACGGCGTCCTCGGTCTCGCCCTTGACGCGGGCCCACATCAGCCTGCCGTCCCGGTCGGTGCCCGCGCCGGAGACGTAGGCGAAGGCGGAGCCGGGCGAGGCGTCGGCGACCGCGCGGGCGATGCCGACGGTGAGGTCGTAGGTCAGCCGCCGGTACTCGGGCTCGCGCCGGCCGGAGGAGGAGACGCCCACGCTGTCGAAGGTGGCGTCGACCCCGGCCAGGTGCTCCCCCGGCAGGGCCAGGTCGGTGCCGACGACCTCGCGCAGCTTGGGGTCGGTGACGCCCAGCGGCGCCCGGACGACGGCCCGGACCTCGCGCACCCGGTCGTCGAGCAGGCACTCGCGCAGCACGCCCTGCCCGACCATCCCGCTCGCCCCGAACACCAGCACCGTCAGCCCGTCCGTCATCGGGCCAGTCTGCCGGTCCCGCGGGTGTCGGCGATGGTCGAGATCGGGGTTCTCGGGGTCCTGCTGCCCCCAGGACCCCGGGAACCCCGATCTCGAGGTCAGCAGGCCGCGAGCACCGGTCGGCCGGCGGCGATCGCGGACAGCCAGAGCCCGAACGGGGCGGTGCTCAGCGCGCCGCCGGTGACGTGCTCCGCCGGCAGCAGGTCCAGCCGGGTGGTGACCCCGGCCGCGCACCAGGTGGCGTGCAGGTCCTGCGCCTGGCCGAGCGCCACGACCTCGTCGGCCGCGGCGTGCGACTGGTAGATCGGCACGGTCGGCACCGGCCGGGTGGAGAGGTCGTTCTGCGCGATGACCGCGGCGATCTCCGGCTCGGCCAGCAGCTGCTCCAGGGTCGACCCGTCGGCGGTGTAGTCGGCGATCGAGGTGAACGCCGTGCCCAGCGTGCCGGCGCCGCCGACGCACTCGCTGCGCAGCTGGGCCACGACCTGCTGACCACGGGCGTTCAGCCGCTCGTCGAGGCGGATGGCGTCGGGGTAGGCGGCGTCCAGGCCGATCACCCCGAGCAGCCCGAAGCAGGCCGCGGGTCCGCCGTCCAGGCTCTGCGCGAGCGCACCCAGGTCGGCCGGCACGCCGCCGACGGCGGCACCCTCGATCGCCAGGTCGGGCGCGTACTCCGGCGCCAGCGAGGTCGCCCACGCCGCACCGCCGCCGCCCTGCGAGTAGCCCTGCAGCAGGACCGGGGAGGCGTCGGTGCTGCGGGCGCCGGGCACCGCGGAGGCGGCCCGCGCCAGGTCGAGGACGGCGTGCGCCATCGCCGGCCCGGTCGTGTAGGTCGGCGAACCCCCGTTCAGGTACCCGTCGTAGTCGGTCACCGCGACGGTGAAGCCCTGCGCCAGGCCGGCGGCCACCGCGCTCAGCTCGTACTCGGTGCCGGCGACGAACTGCTTGCTCGGCGCGCACTGCGGACCCAGGCCCTGGGTGCCCGGCGCGATGGTCAGCACGGTGCCGGCCTGCGCGGACAGCGTCGGGGTGAAGACGGTGCCCGACACCACCTGCGGCTCCCCGGTCGCCGTCGTCGACGTGTAGAGCACCGTCGTGGCGGTGAACGGCAGCACCCCGGCAAGCGGGACGGCGGCCGGGCGGGTGCGCAGCACGGTGCCCGGCGCCCCCGTCGGCGCGGGCGGGTCGTAGAACGGGTCGACCGCCGCCGTCGGCGCGGGCACGGCGGTCGCCGGCGTCAGGTCGGACACCTCCGGGGCGGCCGAGGCAGGGGTGGCGCCGAGGGCGAGTGCTCCGGCGGTGAGGGCGCCGAGGACGAGGCGACGGGACATCAGGCGACTCCGGTGTCGTGACTGTGACTGTCAGGTACACCAACGAGCCGGGGCCGGTCAGGTGACGCGGTGGGGCAACCTGGGCCGACCACCGATCCGTCAGAGGGGCATGAGGGACGACAGCCCATGACGACGACCACCCGCGACGAGCAGTTCCGCGCCTTCGTGACCGACGGGCGACCGCAGCTGCTGCGCACCGCGACCCTGCTCACCGCCGGCGACCGGCACCTCGCCGAGGACCTCGTGCAGACGGTGCTGACCAAGCTCTACGTGGCCTGGCCGGCCTACCAACGGGCCGGCAACCGCGAGGGCTACGTCCGCCGGATGCTGGCCAACGCGCTGGTCGACGAGCACCGCCGGCCGTGGCGACGCGAGCTGCGGGTCGCCGAGGTGCCTGAGGCGGCCACAGCCGAGCGCACCGAGGCCGGTCCGGTCCTCGGCGCGCTGCGCGGGCTGCCACCGGGGATGCGCGCCGTCCTCGTCTTCCGCTTCCTGCACGACCTCACGGTGGCCGACACCGCCGCCGCCCTCGGCCTGTCCGAGGGCACCGTCAAGAGCCAGACCTCCAAGGCGCTGGACCACCTGCGCCGGGCGCTCGGCCCGGCCACCCTCTCCCCCGCGACCACCAGGAGCCCCCGATGACCGACCTGCGCACCCTGCTCGCCGACGCCGCCGGCCCCGTGGTCCCGACCGCCCCGGGCACCGTGGACGACGACCTCGACCGCGGACGCCGCGCCCTGCGCCGGCACCGCCTGCGCACCCGGGCCACCCGTGGCGTGCTGGCCGCCGCCGTCGTGGCCGCCGTCGCCGTGGGCGGCAGCACGGTGCTCGGCTGGTCGACGCCCCCCGCCGCGTCCCCCGCCGCCGGCTTGGAGCTGGCGGCCTACACCGGGGACCAGCCGGCCGGGTTCGACCTGGCCACCGCGCCGGCCGGGTGGGTGGTGCGCACCTCGGACCCCGGGTCGTTCGTGCTCGCCCCGCCGGACGCGCCCCCGCCCTCGGGCCCCGCGGGTGCGGTGTCCTACGTCGACGCGGTCGCCGTCTCGCTGAGCGCGGACGTCGCACCCGACTTCGCGGCCAGCACCCTCACGGTGGGCGACCGCCCGGCGGTGTGGCAGGTCGCCGACGACGGCACCCGGACCGTGTACGTCGAGCGGGACGACGCCGCGCTGACCGTGCAGGTCTGGGCCGGGCTGCCGCTGACCGACGCGCAGGTGGTGGAGCTGGCCGCGGGCATCACGGTGACCCCGGACGCCGTCCCCTCCTTCGGCTGACCCCGGACGGCCACGGCCCCCCGCGCAGCTGCGCGGGGGGCCGTGGACACGGGCGGGTCAGGCGGTCCGTCGCCGCCGGGCGCCGACGGTCAGCGCCAGACCGGCTAGCAGGGCGAGCCCGCCGCCGAGCACCGGCAGGGCCAGATCGGCCCCGGTGTAGGCCAGCCCGGACGGACCCGACCTCGAGCCCGAGCCGCTCGCGGCGGACCCGCTGGTCGGCGTGCCGTAGCGGAACCGCAGCTCACCGCTGGCGCCGCCCTCGGTGGTGACGACCACCCCGACCGTGCCCGCCGCGTGCGGCGGGGTCACGAACGTCAGGGTCGAGGCGTCGACGACCGTGACCTGGTCGGCGGGGACGACGACCCCGCCGATGGTCACCGTGGTGCCGCCGGGGACGAACCCACCGCCGGTGACGGTGACCGTGGTCCCGCCTCCGGTCGGACCGGTCGCCGGGTCCAGCCCGGTGGCCGTCGGCGCGACGACCACGTAGGTGAACGGCAGCGGGGCCGCCGTCCCGCCCGGGGTGCCGACCACCACGTCGACCGCGCCCGCGGCGTGCGGCGGGGTGGCGAAGGTGGCCGTCGTCGGGCCGGTCACCGTGACCTGGCCGGCGGGCACGACCACGCCGCCGATGGTCACCGTGGTCGCGCCGGGCACGAAGCCGCTGCCGGTCACGGTGACCGTGGTGCCGCCGGACGTCGGGCCGGAGCCCGGGTCGAGCTGGCCGGCGACCGGCGCGGCGACGTAGCGGAAGGGCTGCGGGGCCGTCGTCCCGCCGTCGGTGGTGGCGGTGACGTCGACGACGCCCGCCGCGTGCGGCGGGGTCGCGAACGACAGCGAGGACGGCGAGGTCACCGTGACCGCGCCGGCCGGCACCGTCGTCCCGCCGATGGTCACCGAGGTCGACCCGGCCACGAAGCCCGAGCCGGTGAGGGTCACCGTCGTGCCGCCGGCGGTCGGCCCGGCGGACGGGTCGAGCCCGGTGGCCGCCGGCGCGACGGGTGTGTAGACGAACGGCAGCGGCGCGGAGGTGCCGCCGGGCGTGGTGACGGTGACGCCGACCGGGCCGGCGGGGTGCGGCGGGGTCGTGAAGGTCAGCGTCGTCGGGGAGGTCCCCGTGACCTGGGCCGCCGGGACGACGACCCCGCCGATGGTGACCGACGTGGCACCGGGCACGAAGCCGGTGCCGGTGACCGTCACCGGGGTGCCACCCGGGGTGGGCCCGGACGTCGGGGTGAGGGACGCGGCCGTGGGTGCGGCGACGTAGGTGTAGCCCAGCGGTGCGGAGACCCCGGCCGTGGTGCCGACGGTGACCGCGACCGAACCCGCCACGTGGGGCGGGGTCGCGAAGACCAGCGTGGTCGGGCTGGTCACCGTGACGTCGCCGGCGGGCACGGCCACGCCGTCCACGGTGACCGTCGTCCCGCCGACCACGAAGTCGGTGCCGGTGACGGTCACCTGGGTGCCGCCGGCCGTCGGGCCCGAGTCGGGGGTGAGGCCGACCGCCGTCGGGGCGACGACCGGCGGTGCGACTGCGGGCGTGGTGCAGCTGGCCTCGCCGGCGACGACCTGGCCCAGCGGCACGGTGACCGGGAGACCGGCGACGGTGGCGGTGAGCTGCAGGTCGATCTGCAGGGCGCGGGCGGTCGCGGTGGTCGCGGTGGTCGTCTCGACGTCGGTGGTCACCGAGGCGACCAGCCGGGCGTCGACGACGGCGAGGCTCGCCACGGCGGCGTCGACGGTGACCGTGGCCCCGGGCACCGTGGCCGTGATGGTCTGCCCGAGCACGGACAGGTCGGTGACCTCGGCGGCGGCGACCGGCGCGCCGCCCACCGGGCAGGTCGCGGTGCCGGCCAGCACGGTGGCCGAGGTCGGCACGCCGAGCAGCTCCAGCAGCAGACCGTCGACCTCGGAGGTGCCCTCGCTGCCGGTCGCGCCGGAGGTGGCCGCGGCCGAGACGACGCCGTTGCTCGCGGTCAGCCCGGTGGCGCCGGCCAGGGCGGCGGCGACGCCCAGGCCGGTCACGGAGTCGTCCGGGGGCGCCGTGACGCTGCCCAGCAGGGCGCCGACGTCCAGGGCGAGCCCGGGCACGACCCCGACGCCGGCCTCGAGGTCGATCCGCAGCGCGGTGCCGGCGGCGTCGCCGGGTGCGGCCGACGCCGGTGGTGCCAGTCCGAGGAGGGCTACCCCTCCGACCAGTGCTGCCACGCCGACGCGCGACCAGGAACGATGCTGCACGGTGATACCTCCGACCCCGTCCGGGCACCTGTCGCGCCCGGATCCCCGTCCCGGGCCGACTCCGGCCCGGGTGTGCGCATCGTGGGTGCGGGGACGTGACGGAACGGTCCGGGACGGGGTCGGCCTCACCCGGGACGGGGCAGGACCACCCCCTGGGATGGCGTGCTCATGTCGACATCACGCTGTGTCGACAAGTCGCTCCAGGAACGGCAGCTGACCCTTCACGAGCTTCGTGCGGGCCGTGGCGAGGTCGAACCAGGCGGCGCGGTCGATCTCCGGGAACTCCTGGAGCCGTCCCGACCGCGGTGGCCACTCCAGGGTGAAGGTGTTGCTGACGACGGCCTCGGCGTCCAGATCGCCCTCGGCGGCCCAGACGGTGAGCGTCTTGGACCCCTTCACCACGCCGAGCGGGACCAGGTCCTCCGGCGCCGGGGACCCCGTCTCCTCGGCGAACTCCCGCCGGGCGGCGGTCTCGGCGTCCTCGTCCGGGCCGTGCTCGCCCTTGGGGATGGACCAGGCGTGCTCGTCCTTCTTGGCCCAGAACGGGCCGCCCATGTGGCCCAGCAGCACCTGCAGCTCGGGCGCGCGGCGGAAGAGCAGGATCCCGGAGCTGAGTCGTGGCACCGACCGATCCTCCCCCGATGAGTTCGGCGGGGTGCGGCAGTCTCCCCGGCATGATGCAGACCCTGGACGCCCCCGGCGCGACGCTCGCCTACGGGGTGCTGGGCTCCGGTCCGGTGCTGGTGCTGATCGGCCACCCGATGCCCGCCGACGGCTTCCGGGCCCTGGCCGCCGAGCTCGCGACCGACCGGACCGTCGTGCTGCACGACCCGCGCGGCACCGGGGCGAGCACCATGGCCGACCCCACCGAGCTCCCGGACCCCGAGGTGCTGGCCGACGACCTGTCCCGGGTGATCGCCGCGGTCACCGACCAGCCGGTCGACGTGTTCGGCTCCAGCGGCGGCGGGATCGCGGCCCTGGTGCTGGCCTCCCGGCACCCGGAGCAGGTCGCGACGGTGGTCGCGCACGAGCCGCCGCTCACGGAGTACCTGCCCGACGCCGCCGAGCTCCGCGAGCGCCTGGCCGGGGTGAGCGCGACCCACCGCGAGCAGGGGCTGTTCCCGGCCATGGGTGCGTTCATGGCGATCGCCGGCTTCGCCCCGCCCGCCCCCGCGGCCGACGACGAGGACCGGACGGCGGGCCTCGGGGATGACGGCGTCGACGGTGCGGGCTGGCTCTTATACACCTCTGACGCTGCCGACGATACCCCTTGCGGAGATCTCAGTGGGCGCTGGCCCCGTTCACACAAACACCACCATAGCCGCTGACG
>NZ_UEXK01000004.1:3715297-3897731 GCF_900491935.1 Klenkia terrae | reverse complement strand
GCGGGGGCGGCCGCTCCGGGGGTCGCCCCGCGCCGCCCCGGGGCCCCGCGCGCGCCGGGCCGGGGTGAGCGCGCCCCCCCGCGACCGGGGGCTGTCCCGGGCCTTGGGTGCGTTCAGGGCGACCGCGGGCTTCGCCCCGCCCGCCCCCGGGGCCGCCGCGCCCCCGCCGCCCCCGCCGTCGGAGGCCGACCTGCGGTCGATGACCCGGATGGTGCTGGGCATCGAGACCGTGCCCACCCACCGCCTGGACGCCGCGGCGCTGCCGACCGATCGGGTCCGGATCGGGGTGGGCGCGTGGTCCGGCGACGCCGCGCTCACCGGCCGGACCTCGCGGGCCGTCGCCGCCGAGCTCGGCGTCCCGCTGGACGTCTTCCCCGGTGGGCACGGCGGTTTCCACCCCGGCCAGGGCGGCGACCCGGCGGCCTTCGCGGCGGTGCTGCGGACGGCGCTGGGCTGAGGTCAGTCGGCCGGGCCGAGGTCCACCCGCACCGTCGTCCCGCCGTCGGAGGTGACGGTGCAGGCACCGCCGGAGGCCTCGGCGGTGCGCCGGACGATGTCCAGCCCCAGCCCGGTCGACCCCCGGCCGGAGACCCCGCGCTCGAGCAGTGCGTCGCCCGCGATGCCCGGCCCGCGGTCCGCGACCTCGAGGACGGCGCCCGCCCGCGACCCGGCCCGCACGGACACCGCGAACGGCGTGCCGGCGGGGGTGTGCGCGAAGACGTTGCCCAGCAGGGCGTCCACCGCGGCACCCAGGTCGGCCTCGGCCACCCGCACCGACAGCGGGCCGGCCGGCAGCTGGACGGTCGCCGTCCGGTCCTCGTCGTCGGCCAGCACGGACCAGAACGCGACCCGGTCGGCCACCACCGCGACCGCGTCGCAGCGGGCCTGCAGGCCCTCGCGGACCGGTCGGCGGGCCTCGGTGATGACGGCGTCGACGGTGCGGGTGAGCTCGTCCACGTCGTCCACCAGTCGGTCCCGGCCGGGGCCGGGCGGCAGGGCGTCGGCGTCCAGCTGCAGGGCGGTGAGCGGGGTGCGCAGCCGGTGGGCGAGGTCGGCGGCGTTCTCCCGCTCGGCGGCAAGCAGCTCGGTGATGCGGCCGGCAAGCCGGTTGACCGCGGTGCCCACGGCACGGATGTCGGCCGGCCCGCCGGGTTCGACCCGGGCGGTCAGGTCGCCGCGGCCGAGCCGGTCGGCGGTGGACGCCAGGTCGGAGACCGGCCGGGTCAGCGTGCGGGCCAGCCGGTCGGCCACCAGCAGCGCCAGGGTGAACAGCACGACACCCAGCCCGCCGAGCACCAGCCAGGTGCGCAGCACGCCGGCCTCGGCCTCCGCCTCGGGCACGAACACCTGGACGACGGCCACGCCGTCGGCCCGGGTCACCGGTTGCACCACGGCGGTGCCACCGGCCACCGCGACGGTGGCCGTCGCGGTGGTCGGGACGTCGCCGGCCACCGCGCCGGGGTCGCCGAGCACCGTGCCGTCGGGCCAGACCACCGCCACCTGCCGACCCGCGGCGACCCCGGCGTCGACGGCGGCCCGCACGTCGGCGGACCCGGCGGCCAGCGCGACCACCGGGAGGAGGGACTGCACCTGCTGGCGGGCGGCGTCCAGCGCGCGGGCCTCGGCCACCCGGGCGACCAGCGAGGCCGCCGGCAGCAGGAAGGCCAGCAGCACCACCGAGGTGGTCGCGGCGACCAGCAGCGTGATCCGGCGCCTCACCCGGTCGGCCCGGCCAGCCGGACGCCGACCCCGCGCACGGTGTGCAGCAGGCGGGGTGCGTCGGCGGTCTCGCCCAGCTTGCGGCGCAGCCAGGACAGGTGGACGTCGACGGTCTTGTCCGAGCCGCCGTAGGGCAGCTGCCACACCTCCGCCAGCAGCTCGCGCTTGGCCACCACGGTGCCGGCCCGCTCGGCGAGGTAGGCCAGCAGCTCGAACTCCTTGGGGCTGAGCACCACCTCGGTCCCGGCCAGCGTCACCCGGTGCGCCCGGACGTCGACGACCAGGTCGCCCACCGTCACCGGGGCGACCTCCGCCCCCGGGCCGGCCGCCCGCCGCAGGACGGCACGGATGCGCGCGTCGAGCTGGCCGGCCTGGAAGGGCTTGAGGACGTAGTCGTCGGCCCCGGCGTCCAGCGCGGCGACGACGGTGGCGTCCTCGTCCCGGGCGGTGGTGACGATGACCGGCACCGCCGACACCGCACGCAGCATGCGGAGCAGCTCGACGCCGTCCAGATCGGGCAGGCCGAGGTCCAGCAGCACCAGGTCGGGACGGCGGTCCAGGGCCTGCTGGAGACCCTGGAGCGCCGTCCCGGCCGAGTCGACGACGTGCCCGCGCTCGCGCATCGTCCGGATGACCGCGCCGCGGATGCGCTCGTCGTCCTCGATCAGCAGCAGGGAGGCCACGGGCGCGACGCTAACCCGGTCAGTCGTCGGAGCCGTGGCCACCCGAGCCGTGCCCGCCGGACCCGGAGTCGTCGGGGCCGGTGTCGTCGGAGCCGTGCCCGCCCGAGCCGTGGTCGTCCGGGGTGACCCCGGCGGTCTGCGTGGCCGGCGAGCCGGAGCCCGGGGACGGGGTGGTCTGCACCCCGTCGTCGTCCCCGCCCTCGACGACGGCGAAGGCCGGGCCGGTGGGCGTGCAGGTCACGACGACGTGGATCCGCCGGTCACCGGCCTTGAACTCCACGTCGGTCGGGGTGGAGGAGTCGTCGACCTCCCAGCCGGCCGCCGGGGCGCTGGCCGCCTGCGGCAGGCCGTCGACGCAAGACCCGTAGACGGTGCCGGCCTCGGTGACCTGCTGGCCGGTCAGCTGCTGGCCGCCGGCGGTCGGGGAGGCCGCCGTCGTCGACGCCGCGTCCCCCGGGGTGGTGCTCGCCGCCGTCGACGCGGCCGACGAGGGGGTGGACGACGACGCCGACACCGGGTCGGCGTCGAGCAGGGAGACGGAGAAGAACCCGAGGCCCACCGCGACGGTGGCGGCGCCGGCCCAGGCGGTGAGGAGGAGAGGTGTGGTTCGCATGCAGGTCACTCTCCGGTCGCGGGGCTCAACGCCAGGTTAAGGCCGCGTCATGCCTGCGCCGGGGACCAGCCCAGGGCCGGGCCGAGGCGGGTGGCCATGTCGGTGAGGATCTGCACGTAGTCCTCGTGGTCGAAGCTGAACGGCAGCGCGAACGCCACCTCGGTCACCTGCTGGAACCCGGTGTGGGCGTACAGCTGCTCGGCGATCTGCTCCGACGTCCCCACGACGTCCGGGGCGAAGAGGAGCTTGCCCGGGCCCTGCGGCTCCCGGGTGCGGGGCAGCCGGGCGGCGGCGTAGGCCTCGTACTTCTCGCGCTGGGCGGGCGTGGCGGTGTCGGTCGGGATGACCACAAGGCCCTGGGAGACCCGGCCCTCGGGGAAGGCCTCCCGGTAGGCGGCGATCTGGCCGCCCTGGATGGCCGCGAAGTCGCCGCCCTCGGCGCCGGTGACGACGCTGGAGGTCAGCAGGTTCAGCCGCTGCTCCGCGGCCCACCGCGCCGAGCGCAGGCTGCCCGCGCCGTACCAGACCCGATCGCGCAGGCCCGGGCTGTGCGGCTGGATCCTGTCGGAGAACACCTCGATGCCCTGCGTGGTCGCCGTCGTGACCGGCTCGCCGCCGACCATCGCCAGGAACCGCTGCACCCGGCCGTAGGTGAAGTCCTCGACCTCGGCGGTGTCGGGGTAGAGCGCGTCCTTGACGTCGTCCCAGCGCATCGGCTGGCTCACGCTGATGCCCGGGTTGATCCGGCCGCCGGACAGCAGGTCGACCGTGGCCAGGTCCTCGGCCAGCCGCAGCGGATTCTCCCAGGCCAGCGGGGTGACCGCCGTCCCCAGCTCGATCCGGGACGTGCGCTGGGACGCCGCGGCCATGATCGCCACCGGCGAGGAGACGCCGTACTGCAGGTGCCGGTGCCGCAGCCAGGCGGAGTCGAAGCCGAGCTCCTCGCCGAGCTGGAGCTGGGTGAGCAGTGCCTCCATCCCCGGGCGCGGGTCGTCGCCGTCGAAGACGCCGATGGTGAGGAAGCCGAGCTTCTGCAGGGGCACGTCGGACGTGGGCACGTGCGGGACAACCCACCCGGGCCCCCGGGCGTTCCCGGCAGGATGGGCGGGCCCGCACCCGATGACCTGGAGGTCCCCCGTGGAGCTGTTCCCCCTGATCCCCTACGCCGGCTGGTCGGACACCCTGGCCACCGTGCACCGGGTCGCCCAGGTCGTGGGCCGGGTGCGGCTGCTGGCCAGCCCGCGGCGCAACCACTGGTGGAACGTGCCCTTCCACGTCACCGGCCGCGGCATCACCACCCGCCCTATGGGGCTGAACCCGACGTTCACGATCGACCTCGACCTGCTCGACCACCGCCTGGACGTCAGCACCATCGACGGACGACGGGTGTCGACCTCCCTGCTGGGCCGGCCGGTCGCCCAGGTGCACGCCGCGGTGGTGGCGTCGCTTTCCGACCTCGAGATCGACGTCGACATCGTCGACGCCCGCCCCTTCGACCTGCCCGACGCCGACCGGCGCTTCGCCGACGACACCGAGCACGCGTCGTGGGACCCGGCCGCCGTCACCCGCTACTGGCAGGTGCTCAGCCAGGTGAACCTGGTGCTCGAGGAGTTCGCCGGCGGGTTCTCCGGCAAGACCAGCCCGGTGCACCACTTCTGGCACACCTTCGACATCGCGCTCACCCGGTTCTCCGACCGCGTCGTCCACCAGCCCGAGGCCGACCCGGTCACCCGCGAGGCCTACTCCCGCGAAGTCATCAGCTCCGGGTTCTGGTTCGGCGACGCCAGCTACCCGGACCCGGCCTTCTACTCCTACACCGCCCCCGAGCCGGCCGGCCTGGAGACCGAGCCGCTGCCCGAGGGCGCGACCTGGTTGGCCCGCGGCGGCAGCCACCTCGCGGTGCTGCCCTACGAGGTCGCCCGGACGGCGGCCGACCCGCGCGCCGCCGTCCTCGCCTTCTACGAGGCCGCCTACGCCGCCGGCGCCACCCGGGCCGGCTGGGACGTCGCCGGTCTGGCCTGCACGAACGGGATCACCGACCCCGCGCGCTGACCTCCCGCAGCTCCGCGAAGCACGCCGCCAGGACGTCGGGCAGGGCCGGCCCGTCCGGGTCGGCCACCCAGCGGTCGAAGGCGACCCGGAAGACCGCGACCGCGGTCTCGGCGGTCAGCGCGGCAGACGCCTCGGCGGACCCGCGCGCCACCAGCATCCCGGCCACGGCCTGGGCCAGGGTCGCCATCTTGGCCAGCTCGCGCTCCCGCAGCTCGGCGTGCGCGGCGACGACGGCCGCCCGGTGCCGCGGTCCCTGGCCGAAGGACTGCAGCAGCGCCGCGCCGTCGCCGAGCCCGGCCGCCGCGGCGTCCAGCGGCGCGGCGGCGGGGTCGGCGCCGGCGATGCCGTCGAGCACCAGGGTCTGCAGCGCGTCGGTGCTGTCGAAGAGCACCTCGCGCTTGTCGGCGAAGTGCCGGAAGTAGGTGCGCTCGCTCAGCCCGGCCCGCTCGGCGATGTCGGCGGTCGTCGTCCCGTCGTAGCCGTGCTCGGTGTAGAGCTCCATCGCCGCCTGGTGCAGGCGCCCGCGCGCGTCCGGTGCCCAGCGACCCATGCACCCGAGCCTACTGATGACAGTCGCTGACATGAGCGTGTAGCGTCGATGTCAGCCACTGCCGTCACTCCTCGGAGTTACCTACCGTGCACGTCTTCATCACCGGCGCCTCGGGCTGGATCGGGTCCGCACTCGTCCCCGAGCTCCTCTCCGCCGGCCACCGGGTCACCGGCCTCGCCCGCTCCGACGACTCCGCCCGGGCGCTCACCGCCGCCGGGGCCGACGTCCTGCGCGGCTCCCTCGACGACCTCGACGTGCTGCGCACCGGCGCGCAGCGGGCCGACGGCGTCGTCCACCTGGCCTTCAAGCACGACCTGGCCTTCACCGGGCAGGGCGCCCAGGCCGCGTCCGCCGACCGCGAGGCCGTGCAGGCGTTCGTCGACGCGCTGGCCGGCACCGACAAGCCGCTGGTGATCGCCTCCGGCGCACTCGGGGTCACCCCGGGACGGACCGCCACGGAGGACGACGGCCGCACCGTCGAGGGCGACCCGCAGGGCGTGCTGGCCCGGCACCACACCGCCCAGCTGACCCTGGAGGCCGCCGACCGCGGGGTGCGCTCGGTCGTCGTCCGGCTGTCCCCGACCGTGCACGCCGAGGGCGACACCGGGTTCATCCCGGCCCTGGTCACCACCGCCCGCACGACCGGGACGTCGGCCTACGTGGACGAGGGCACCACGCGGTGGCCCGCCGTCCACCGCGCCGACGCCAGCACCCTGTTCCGGCTGGCCGTGGAGCAGGCGCCGGCCGGCTCGGTGCTGCACGCGGTGGCCGAGGAGGGCATCCCGACCCGGGAGATCGCCGAGGCGATCGGCCGGGCGCTGGACCTGCCGGTGACCTCGCTGCCGGCCGCCGACGCCGAGGCCCACTTCGGCTTCCTCGGGTCGGTGCTCGGCCTGGACAGCCCGACGTCGTCGGACCGCACCCGGGCACTGCTGGGCTGGACGCCCACGCACCCCACCCTGGTGGAGGACATCGACGCCGGCCGCTACACGCGCTGAGCCCCCGGGTTCACGGTGCGATGACCAACTCGGCGATCCGGCCCTGGCGCAGGGTGAAGCGGAACACCAGGTCCACCACCCCGCCGGGGAAGTCGCCCTCCAGGTGGTTGGTGACCGTCCAGTGGTCGTCGTCGACGCGGGCGCTGCCGGTGCGCTCGGTCGTGTAGGTCCACTCCGACGCCGACCGGTCCAGCCAGGCCTGGATCTCCACGGGGCCGTGGTGCGTGCGGCCCTCGTCGGTGACCGAGGCGTCGGCGGTGAACTGGTCGATCGCGGGCTGGTCGAGGTAGGCGGTCACGGTGCTCGGCAGGTTCGTCATGCCGGGCACCGTGCGCGCTCCCCCGTCGGGAGGGTCAACACGCGGGACCCTCCCCCGGGGAGAGGGTGCGGAGTCGGGCCCGTGCTGAGCATCGGGGAGTTCGCGACCCTCACCCACCTGAGCGTCCGCACCCTGCGCCGGTACCACGACGGCGGCCTGCTCGAGCCCGCCCGGGTGGACCCGGCCACCGGCTACCGCTCCTACTCCCCCGACCAGATCCCCACCGCGCAGGTCATCCACCAGCTGCGCGCGCTGGACCTGCCCCTGGACGACGTCCGCGCCGTGCTGCAGACCGCCGACCCCGGTGCCCGCGCCGCCTTGGTGGCCGGGCACCTGCAGCGTCTGGAGGACCAGCTGGCCCGCACCCGGGCCGCGGTGGTGTCGCTGCAGCGGCTGCTGGACCCGGGTCCGGTGGACGTCGAGCTGCGGTCGGTGCCGGCCACCCCGGTCGCCGCGGTCGAGGCGGTGGTGGGTCTGGACGACGTCCTCACCTGGTACTCCGGGGCGATGGCCGAGCTGCACGCCGTCGTCCCCGCGCCGGCCGGGCCGCCGGGCGGCAGCTACGACGACGCGCTGTTCACCGCCGGCCGGGGCGCGGTGCTGGTGCACCTGCCCACCGACGCGGCGCCGACGTCCGGGCGGGTGCACCCGGTCGTGCTGCCGGCCGTCGAGCTCGCCGTGCGCACCCACGTCGGCGACCACGACGCGATCGACGTGACCTACGGCGAGCTGGGCCGGTGGGTCGCCGACCACGCGCTCGCCGTCGCCGGCCCGGTGCGCGAGACCTACCTGGTCGGGCCCCGGGACACCACGGACAGCTCGGCCTGGCGCACCGAGATCGGCTGGCCGGTCTTCCGGGTCGCGCCCTGACCCGCCCCGGACCCACGCCGTCCAGGGATCCTGTCGCCCTGCAGGGCGGGGATCTGCCTGGACGGCGCGAACGTGCCGAGGCCGGAGATCAGCCCACCCAGGTGCTCGGTCGGCGAGCGAGGTCGTAGACCGCGTCGACCTGGCTGGCGGTCAGCACCTCAGGCTGGCGTGCCAACCAGCGACGCAGGTGCCGCCGCTCCACCACCGCCACGTCGACAGGTTGACGGCGAACTCGAACGGCAGCCGCACCCATGGGGACGACGATTGCCCGGACAGGCACCTCGACCCCACCGGCAGCGGCGAGGAGCTTGGCTGCCCGGGTGGCTTCGTGACGGCTCGCCCGGACGTACGCCTGCCTCGTCCCGTTCACCACCAACCGGTCGCCGTCGACCTGTATCCGGCCTCGGCGGTGGTGCTTCGTGTTGAGCGTGAACACTCCCGCCGGACCGACGACGACGTGGTCGATGTCCGAGCCCCGGCTGCCGACCGGCACGCTGTGCAGCACTCGCCACCGTGGGCCCAGGCGGCGCAACGTGCGTCCGACGAGCACCTCGCCGTCGGCCCCGCGGTGCCAGGCGTGCTCAGGTCGACGGATGCCGAGGATCCGCGCGAGCACCGCCTTGACGGGGTGCTCGGCCTCCAACTCGCGCGCCTTGGCCCGAGCGGCCGAGCCCGGGCGGTTGTCGGCTAGGTCGCGCTGCGTCGTGGCCATCCCGTGGATCGTGACCGCGGACCGCCCCCGCCGCCATCCACCATCACCCGGCCGGGGGCCGCAGCGGACTCACGGCGTCCAGGGATCCTGTCGCCCTGCAGGGCGGGAATCTGCCTGGACGGCGGGAGTCTGCGACCTACGACCAGCGCGGGTCCGGGGGCAGCCGGGGGTTGAGCAGGTGGGCGACCAGCGCCGTCCAGCCGGTCTGGTGGGTGGCGCCCAGGCCTTCGCCGGTGTCGCCGTCGAAGAACTCGCTGAACGTCGGGTGCTCGCGCCACAGCGGGGAGTCCGAGGCCTCGATCCGGTCGCCGTCGGCCGGCCGCTTGCCGTCGACCGGGCGGAACAGCGCGGTCAGCCCGTTGTCGATCAGGTCCGCGGCGTCCACCAGCGTGCAGTGGTTGCCCGACCCGGTGGGCAGCTCGATGGTGAACGTGTCGCCGTAGAACCGGCCCAGCGTGCGCAGCTTGTCCGCCAGCAGCACGTTCACCGGGAACCAGACCGGCCCGCGCCAGTTGGAGTTGCCGCCGAACAGCGCCGTCCGCGACTCCCCCGGCTCGTACTCGATCCGGGCGTCCCGGCCGCCGACCTTGGCGATCACCTCACCGGTGGACTTGCTCAGCGAGCGGATGCCGAACGGGGAGAGGAACTCCTCGGTGTCGAACATCCGGGTGAGGATCCGGCGCAGCCGGTCCTTGTCCACCAGCGACAGCAGCATCTTGCGGCCCTCGGGCGCCGAGCGGCTGCGCAGCGGCGCGACCAGCTCGGGACGACGGCGCTGCAGCCAGCGCAGCCGCTCGGTGACGTCAGGGACCTCCTGGGTGATCCAGTGCGGCACCTCGGTGACCCCGAGGATCGGCAGCAGGCCGACCATCGAGCGCACCCGCATCGGCTGCGCGGCGCCGTCGGGGGCGACCAGGACGTCGTAGAAGAAGCCGTCCTCCTCGTCCCACAGCGACACCTCGTTGGAGCCGAACGCGTTCATCGCCTCGGCGATGGACAGGAAGTGCTCGAGGAACTTGGTCGCCGTGCCGTCCCACGCCTTGTCGTAGCGGGACAGCTCCAGGGCGATCTTGAACATCTGCTGGCAGTAGAACGCCATCCAGCTCGTCGCGTCGGACTGCTCCAGCCGGTACCCCGGGGGCAGCGGCGCCGACCGGTCGAACAGCGCGATGTTGTCCATCCCGAGGAAGCCGCCCTCGAAGACGTTGGACCCGTCGGCGTCCTTGCGGTTGACCCACCAGGAGAAGTTCAGCAGCAGCTTGGTGAACACCCGGACCAGGAACTCCCGGTCCCGGTAGCCGTCGATCCGGTAGACGTGCCAGGCCGCCCAGGCGTGCACCGGCGGGTTGACGTCGCCGAAGGCCCACTCGTAGGCGGGCAGCTGGCCGTTGGGGTGCATCGCCCACTCGCGGCACATGAGCACGAGCTGCTCCTTGGCGAAGTCGGGGTCGACGTGCGCCAGCGGGATCGTGTGGAAGGCGGTGTCCCAGGCGGCGAACCAGGGGTACTCCCACTCGTCGGGCATCGAGATCACGTCGGCCAGCGCCACGTGCCGCCAGGTCGTGTTCCGGCGTCCCTTCTGCGCGCGGTCGGCGGGGGCCGGGACGTCGGGGTCGCCGTCCAGCCACTGGGAGACGTCGAAGCGGTAGAGCTGTTTGGTCCACAGCAGCCCGGCGTAGGCGCGGCGGGCCACGTGCCGGTCGTCGTCGGACAGGCCCGGGTGGATCACCGTGGCGTAGAAGGCGTCGGCCTCGGCCTTGCGCTCGGCGAACACCTCGTCGAAGGACTCGGCGAACATGCCGTCGACCGGCTCGTCGGTGGTCAGCCGGAGCTTGACGGTCACCGTCTCGCCGGGGGCGACGGCGTCCCAGCTGTACCAGAACGCGGCCTTGGTGCCCGAGTCGCTGGGGTTGATCGCGGACTTGTCGCCGTGCACCACCCGGCGGTTGATGCCGTCCTTCGGGTACTTGCTGGCGTTGCGCCGGTCGCCGAACAGGGTCACCGAGTCGGTCTCGTTGTCGCAGCACAGCACCTTGGGGGCGCCCTCGGCGGCGAGCACGTAGCGGCCGAGGAAGCCGTGCTCGGCCTCGACGGCCTCCAGCCCGGACGCCGTCAGGGTGGGCGCGAGCAGCTGGGTCAGGTGGCCCTGCCGCTTGTCCCGCCCCCACGACCAGGTGTTGCGGAACCAGACCTGCGGCAGCAGGTGCAGCGGCGCCGGGTCCGGGCCGTGGTTGGTGGCGGTGACGGTGATGCAGATGTCGTCGGGGGCGGCCTTGGCATAGCTGACCTGGACGTCGAAGAACCGGTCCTCGTCCAGGACGCCGGTGTCGGACAGCTCGTACTCCCGCTCCATGCGCGAGCGCTTCTTGTTCTCCTCGCGCAGCTTGGCGTAGGGGTACTCGGCCTGCGGGTAGCGGTAGAGCCACTGCACCCAGGAGTGCGTGGGGGTGCCGTCGACGGCCCACCAGTGCTCCTTGGCGTCCTCGCCGTGGTTGCCCTCGTCGTTGGTCAGCCCGAACAGCCGCTCCTTGAGGATCGGGTCCTTGCCGTTCCACATCGCGACGGAGAAGTTGAGGAAGCCGTAGCGGTCGCAGAACCCGCCCAGGCCGTCCTCGCCCCAGCGGTAGGCGCGGGCGACGGCGTGGTCGAACGGGAACCCGGCCCAGGCGTCGCCGCTCGCGGAGTAGTCCTCGCGGACGGTGCCCCACTGGCGACCGGCGAGGTAGGGACCCCACATGCGCCAGGGCGCGGACTGGTCGGTGGACTCGGCCAGCCGGGCGTGCTCGGCGCTGCGGGGGTCGACGGCGTCCTGGGGCCCGGGCGGCGGGGCGACCGGGATGTCCTTGACGCTCGGGACGCGGACTCGGCTGGGTGGCACGCGGACACGGTGCCATGCCCGGGTGACGATCCTGTTGACCGACAGCCCTAGCGCTGTGCGGACTCCCGGGGCTCGGTGGCCAGCGCAGCCCGGCCGCGACCGGCGGCCTTGGCGGTGTACAGCGCCTGGTCGGCCCGGCGCATGAGCTGGGCGGCGGTGTCCCGCGGCCGGTGCTGGGCCACCCCGCAGGACATCCCGACGTCCGGGTGCAGGTCGCGCAGCCGGTCGACCAGGGCCAGCGCCTCGGGTCCGGTGCGCCCGGGCAGCAGCAGCGCGAACTCGTCGCCGCCGTGCCGGGCCAGCACGGATCCGGCCGGCAGCGCGCGCCGCCAGGCCCGGGCGACCCGGCGCAGCACCTCGTCGCCGGCGGCGTGCCCGCCGGTGTCGTTGATCTCCTTGAAGTGGTCGAGGTCGAGCAGGGCCGCGCTGAGGACGACGCCCGGGCGCAGGAGCTCCTGCAGCGCCTCGTCGAACCCGCGGCGGTTGGCCAGCCCGGTCAGCCCGTCGACGCCGGCGACCGAGGCCCGGGCGACCAGCCGGCCGGTCACCACGCCCACCGCGACCACGACGACGCCCAGCGCGAGCACCGTGGTGGTGGGCAGGCCGCCGCGCAGCAGGAGGGCCACCGTGACCGCCCCGACGGCGAGGGCTAGCTGGGCCAGGCCCTCGAGGAGGGCGAAGTAGAAGAACGCGTCCACCCCGACGAACATCATGATCGCGCCGACGGCCAGGGCGGTGACCGGATCCGGGGCCAGGAACGCGGCCAGGGCGATGAGCAGGCTGGCGACGGCGACCGGCAGGTGGAAGAAGGCCCGCGGGCAGCGGGCGCCCCACCGGTGCAGCGCGGCGCCGGAGAGGACGGCGGACACCGCGATGGCCACGACGGCCCACCGGCGCGGCTGGTCCGGGGCGCTGCCCAGCACCGCCAGCAGGCCGCTGGTCCCGCCCAGCACGTAGAACAGCGACAGCGTCGAGGCCATCACGCGCGGGGTGGCCACCTCGGGGGCGCGACGGCGCCTCACGACGCGACCCGGGCGGCCGACGCCAGCTCGACCCGACCGCGGCCGGCCGCCTTGGCGGCGTAGAGCGCGCCGTCGGCCCGCCGCATGAGCTGGGCGGCGGACTCCCCGGCGTGCAACTGCGCGACGCCGCAGGACAGGCCGGTGTCGACCAGCCGGTCGCAGAGCCGCCAGACCTCGACGACCGCCTCCTCGCCGCCGCGGCCGGGGAGCAGCAGGGCGAACTCGTCCCCGCCGTGCCGGGCCAGCAGCGCCCCCGGGGGCAGCTGGACCTCGGCCACCCGCAGCAACACCCGGTCACCGGCCTCGTGGCCGGCGGTGTCGTTGATCTCCTTGAAGTGGTCGAGGTCCAGCAGGGCGACCGACGCCGTCCCACCGTCCCGGACCAAGTCCTGCAGGGCGTCGTCGAAGGCGCGGCGGTTGGGCAGGCCGGTCAGCGGGTCCGAGCTCGCACCCGAGGCGCGCACGGCCAGCCGGTGGGTGACGACGGCCAGGGCGACCATGATCGTGTTCAGCGCCAGCACGGTCCCCGCCGCGACGTCCCCGCGCAGCAGGAGGGCGCTGTCGATGACGACGAACCCGCCCAGCACGTGCCCGACGGCGAACCGGCGGGAGAAGAAGTAGCAGGAGTCGACCACGACGAAGGCGAGCAGGCAGGCGAGCGCGACCGCCGACAACGCGTCGACCGGCACCAGCACGGCGAGCGCGATCAGCACCGCCGACCCCCCGACCAGCGCCTGCAGCACCACCCGCGGAACCCGCCGGCCGGCCACGACCAGACCGAGCGCGGAGCCCCCGGTGCACGTCAGGATGCCGACCACCAGCCACCGGCGGACGTCGTCCAGCTCGGTGCCGAGGGCGACCAGCAGGCCCACCACGGTCCCGGCCGTGAAGAGGACAGCCAGCGTCTCGGCCATCACCCGGGGCGTGGCCGCACCTGTCTGCGCGGGGTCCTGCACGCAGAGGTGTTCGGCAGCGGGTGCCTGCCCGTTGACCGGCCCTCCTCCTCCCGGGTGACCGGGGGCGCTGCTGGCCGTCGCGCGCTCAGCCGACAACGGGGTTTCCGGCGTTCTGGTGGTGCACAGAGGGCCGGGAACCTCGTTGTCGCGGGTGCTCCCCGCCGGGAGGACCTGTGCGCCCTGGGCCGGTGGGCCGAGGTGGGGTCAGGCGGTCCGGCGGTCGCCCGCGACGACGGTGGTGCGCAGGACGCCGAGCCGGTCGACCTCCACCTCCACGACGTCGCCGGGCTGCAGCAGCCACGGCGGCGTCCGGGCGTAGCCCACGCCGGACGGGGTCCCGGTGGCCAGCAGGTCGCCCGGGTGCAGCGTCATCGTGCGGGACACCAGCGCCAGGGTCTCCCCCACGCCGTAGACCATCTGGTCGGTCCTGCCGTCCTGCACGGTCTCGCCGTTGACCCGGGTCTGCACCCGCAGCCCGTCGCGGAGGTCGCCGACCTCGGCGGCCGGCACCATCGGGCCCAACGGCCCGGACCGGTCGGCGTTCTTGCCGAGGATCCACTGGCTGGTCAGCTTCTGCGCCCGGCGGGCGGTGATGTCGTTGAATGTCGAGTACCCGACGACGGCGGCCAGCGCCTGCTCCGGGGTGGCGTCGACCAGGGTCTCCCCCACCCAGGCGACGACCTCGCCCTCCCAGTCCAGCCCGTCCTCGTCGACCGGCACCGGCACCTCGGCGTCGCCCACGGTCAGCGAGGCGGTCCAGCGGGCGAACAGCGTGGGGTGCTCGGGCAGCGGCTCGCCGCTGAAGGAGCCCTCCGCGATGTGCTTGAGGTAGTTCAGCCCGATGCAGATCACCCGCGCGCCGGGCAGCACCGGCGGCACCAGCTCGACCTCGCCCACCGGCCGGGGGTCACCGGTCGGCTCGGCGGCCAGGTGCCGGGCCGGGTCGGCCCAGAAGTCGGCCAGCGGGGCGATCTCCCGCACCGTACCGCCGTCGTCGGCGAGGGAGCCGGCGACGACGCCGCCGTCCCGCGCGATGCCCACGAGTCTCATCCGTCCACCTCTGCCGATCTGAACCCTTGAAAGGTTCGGGGGTTTGCGATTCACTGCGACCATGGCACAGCGGACCGCACCGGGACAAGGCGTCCGGACCCGCGCCGAGCAGCTGGCCGCCGACCTCGGCGAGCGGCTGGCGACGGCGTCCCCGGGCGACCCGGTCGGCACCATCGAGTCGCTGCGCGCGGAGACCGGGTACGCCTACTCCACGGTCAGCGAGGCCGTCCGGCTGCTGCGCGACCGCGGGCTGCTGCAGATCCGGCCCGGCCGCGGGGGTGGGTTGTTCGCCGCCGACCGCGGGCCGGTCGTCCGGATGCGGCACACCCTGCTCACCGTCGCCGACGACCCGGCCGCGGTCGCCGACGCCGTGGAGCTGCGCGAGCACCTCGAGGTGCTCGTCGACGTGGGCGCCGCCCGGTGCCGCACCGAGGCCGACATCGCCGAGCTGCGCGCGCTGCTCGCCGTCCTGACCGAGGCCCCCGACTGGCCGTCGTTCCTGCACGCCAACTGGACGCTGCACGAGCGGATCGCCGCGGCCTGCCCCAACGCCACGGCCCGGGCGGTCTACACCGCCACGCTCGGCCAGCTCGACGCCGCCGAGGTCCGCCCGGACGACGTCGACCCGGCCTACCGCCAGCATCGCGTGCAGGTGCACCACGACCTCGTCGAGGCGATCGCCGCCGGCGACGAGGCCGCCGTCCGGGCTGCCGTCGCCCGGCACAACGAGTGAAGGGGACGACGATGTCCGAGTTCCGCCAGTACCTCTTCCCGTCCGGCCACCCCCGCATCGCCGAGGTCGCCGGCCTGGACCCCTACGACTACCGCGACCACGCCCGGACGCCGGGCACGTTCACCGGCGGCCTGGTCGAGGGCTGGACGCCGCTCTACCGGTCGCCGTTCCGCGGCATCACCGAGGACGGCACCCTGCGCGAGGGCCTGTACCCCCTGGAGCCCGCCCGGCCCGGCGAGGAGGCGCCGGTGGCCGCGATGGTCGACGCGGCGCACGCCCTGCTCGGCCTGCTGGACGACGACGACCGGTCCCGGGTGACCCACGAGGTGGACGCCGTGGAGTGGCAGACCTGGGCCAACCCGGAGTTCATGCAGTTCGACACCGGCCTGCGGCTGGAGTTCCAGCCGGTCGCCGTCCGGGAGGCCGCGCTCGCGATGATGGCGGCCTCGCTGTCCCCGGAGGGGTACGAGCAGGCGCACGCGATGATGCTGATCAACGGCTTCCTCGGCGAGGTCGTCGGGCTGCCCACCGTGCTCAACGAGTTCAGCTACAACATCGCCCTCTACGGCGAGCCCGACCTGCGGGCGCCCTGGGGCTGGCAGCTCTACGGCCACCACTGCGCGGTCAACTGCCTGGTGGTCGAGGGCCGGATGGTCGTCTCCCCGGTGTTCCTGGGCGCGGAGCCCGATGTCATCGACGAGGGCCCGCACGCCGGCACCGGCTCCTTCGCCGACCGGATCGCCGCCAACCGGGCGGTGATGGCCGGGATGACGCCCGAGCAGCGGGCCGCCGCGACGGTCTACGCGGAGATGGTCGACCCGGCCATGCCCGAGGGCCGGGTGCACCCCGGCGACGAGCGGCACCTGGGCGGGGCGTTCCAGGACAACCGGGTGATCCCGGTCGAGGGCGTCCGGGTCGCCGACCTGCCGCAGGCCGCGCAGGAGGCGGCGCTCGCCGTCGCCGCCCGGGCGCTGGCCCTGCTCCCGGAGGGTCCGCGGGCGGCGAAGCTCCGCGAGGTGCAGGAGCACTGGGACGAGACGACGTTCAGCTGGATCGGCGGGCACGCCGACGGCGACGTCTTCTACTCCCGGCTGCAGTCCCCCGTCCTGATCGCCGAGCTGGACCACCACTGCGGCGTGTTCCTGGACTACCGGACGCCCAAGCCCTTCCACATCCACACCGTGCTGCGCACCCCGCACGGCAACGACTACGGCCGGGCCTGGGTCCGGCAGTGGCAGGCGGGCCGGGCGTCCGCGGGTCGGTAGGTCGCACAGGGCAGGCTGTGCCCGTGCACCTCATCGGGATCGACCTCGCCTGGGGCTTCAAGAACCCGACGGGCCTCGCCGTCCTGGACGACGGCGGCCGGCTGCTGCACGTGAGCGCCGTCCGCACCGACGACGAGATCGTCGCCGCGCTGGACCCGTTCACCGCGGGCCCGTGCGTGGTGGCGATCGACGCGCCGCTGCTGGTGCCCAACGAGACCGGCAACCGGCGGGCGGAGCGGGAGCTCAACGCCGACTTCGCGAAGTTCCAGGCCGGGGCGCACCCGACCAACCAGGGCAAGCCCGAGTTCACCGACGGCGACACCCGGGGCGGCCGGCTGGGCAAGCGGCTGCGGCTGGACCTGGACCCGCGGTCGGGTCGAGACCGGCGGGCGATCGAGGTCTACCCGCACGCGGCGACGGTGGCGCTGTTCCGGCTGGGCCGGACGCTGAAGTACAAGAACAAGCCGGGCCGGACGGTGGACGGGCTGCGCGCGGAGCTGCTGGTGCTCATGGGCCACCTCGAGGGTGTGCCGGAGCTGGACCTGGGTCCGAGCTGGGTGGCGCTGCGCTCGGCGGTGCAGACCGCGACCCGCAAGAGCGAGCTGCGGGTGGTCGAGGACCAGGTCGACGCGGTGGTCTGCGCCTACGTCGCGTGGGTCGCCGTCCGCCGTCCGGAGGAGGTGACCACCTACGGCAGCGCCGCCGAGGGTGCGATCGTCACGCCGACCCTGCCGCCGGACCTCAAGCCCGGCCCGCCGGTCACCGCGGCGATCGACCCGGCGCAGCGGGCGATCCAGGCCTACGCCGACGGGTTCGCGGCGACGGCGGCCGCCGCCGAGCAGGCGCTCGCGCTGGTCACCGGCCTGTTGGACGAGGCGGGCATCAACTACCTGTCGGTCGCTGGGCGGGCGAAGACGGTGGCGTCGTTCGCGGAGAAGGCGACCCGCGAGGTGGACGGCGTGCGGATCTACACCGACCCGGCGGCCGAGATCGGCGACACGGTCGGCGTCCGGGTGATCACCTACGTGCAGAGCGACGTGGTCGCGGTGGCCGAGCTGCTCGGGGACCAGGTCGTGGTGCACGACGACCGCGACCTGGGCTCGCAGACCGCACGGGAGGGCAGGTTCGGCTACTCCAGCCGGCACCTGCAGATCGGTCTGGACGCCGCCCGCGCCGGTGAGTGGCCGGCGCTGGTGGACCGGCGGGTGCAGGTCCAGGTGCGCACGGTGCTGCAGCACGCGTGGGCGGAGTTCGAGCACGACATCCGCTACAAGGGCACGGTGCCGGCCGAGCACGCCTCGGAGTTCGACCGCCGGTTCACCCTGGCCGCCGGGCTGCTGGAGCTGGCCGACCAGGAGTTCACCGCGATCCGCGAGCGGCTGCGCGCCCCGGCGCCGGCCGCGGCCGTGGACGACGAGGACCCCGACGACCCGCGCATCGCCCCGCGCGAGCTGGCCGCCTTCCTGGCCGGGCAGTACGCCGACGCGGGCTGGTCTCGGCCGGACCACTACGACTGGATCTCCGGGCTGCTGCTCGAGCTGGGCGTGACGTCGTTGGTCGAGTTGGGCGAGGTGCTGCGGTCGGCGGACGACGCGGCGATCGCGGAGCGGATGGGTTACCGGTATCCGCCGGG
Source organism: Klenkia terrae (assembly GCF_900491935.1). Lineage (GTDB taxonomy): Bacteria > Actinomycetota > Actinomycetes > Mycobacteriales > Geodermatophilaceae > Klenkia > Klenkia terrae. The sequence continues at coordinate 3,879,678 of NZ_UEXK01000004.1, read as the reverse complement.
TGCGGTGCGGCGGCTGGACGACGCGTTGCTGGCGGGCTTCGGGATGCGGTACGTGGACCTGCACGGCAACGCGGATCGGCGCGGTGCGTTGGCGGCGCGGTGGGAGAAGCTGAACGCGTAGCTAGCTTGGTGGCCGCGTGGCCGCTGGGCGTCACATGACGCTCACGCACCATTCGGCGGCGGTTCTGATGCCTCAGCGTCATATGACGCCTCGTCGCGGTGGGTGGTGGCCGCCGCGCTGGGCGTCGTATGACGCTCATGCACCATTCCGCGCCGATTGTGGTTCCTCGGCGTCAGATGACGCCTCGCTTGGCGGGCGCGGTCAGTCGTAGGGGTTCGTGAGGACGGCGTGCGCCTCGACCGCGGTCAGCTGGACGGCGGGCCCGTCGGTGGTGGTCGTGCCCGCGACGTCGACCGGAGCGCTGCCGTCGACGGTGAAGGTGCCGCCCCAGGTGACGGTGAGGTAGGTCGAGTAGCTGCCGGACGTGTAGTCGAAGGTGACCGTCTCGTCCGGGTACGGGGCGCCCGGACCGTCCGAGGTGACGACGGCGTCGCCGGCGCCGGTGTGCCAGGTGAAGCTCTGGGCGACCGCGGTGATGACGACCGCGAAGCCGCGGATGTCGACGGTGAACACCTGCTCGGTCGGCGCGTCGGTGTAGAAGATCGTTGGCAGCCCCACGAGGACGGTGCCGCCGGGCGGCTGGACGGCGGTGGTCAGCTGCGGGAGCGGGAGGGTCTGGAAGTACCGGAACACCTCCTCGGGAGTCGGTGCGGGGTTCAGGTCGGTGACGTCGACGCACCGGGCCCCGACGAGCGCCCAGTTCCCGTTGACCGCACCGACCTCCGGCCCCTCGACCACCAGCGCGCGCCGGGACACCACGTAGTAGTTGACGATCCGATCCGGCGGAGCGGCGCAGGTGGGCTGACCTGGGTTGCAGCCTCCTTGGTTCGCATCGTCGGCCTGACAAGGAGTCCTGAGACGCCACTCGAATGGCGGCGGTGGCGCGTCAGCCGGCCCTGCGTTGCTCGCGAAGTCGACTGAGCCTGGGCGCTCCTCGTAGTAGGACGGGAAGAGCGCGCCATCGCCGGCAGCTACCTCGGGGGCGTCTGGGCAAGTGCCGTATCCGCAATCTTCTCCGGCCGCGATGGCTGCTGCAGTCCCGCTCAGCAACGCTACGGCCATCGCGACGCAGAGCACGATCGTTGCCCGGCGGATCACGTGTCTTGGACCAAGTTGAGCTGGGTTGCGACCCACGCTTGTCGGGTCGAGTCCCATTCGAAGACCATCCCGCCGCGCAGCAGTACAGCGGGAGTGGAACGCACCTCAGCACCATCGGGCCCGGTGACGGTGAGCGCCGATTGCTGGACAGTGAACGGAACGTCCGCAGAGGAACCGCTAACGGTCAGAGTTCCGAAGTCCGGCTCATCCAACTCCGTGCCGCTGTACCGATACCCCAGGCTCTGACCATTTTCGAAGCTGGCGGCAATCTGCCCGCAGACATCGCAGTCGGCACTCAGGGCGCGCAGTGGCTCCGCATCCAAGGCAGGCGTACCCACCTCGTTCTTCGTGTGGTCGATTAGGTCCAGGTAGTACGTCGCCATCGTCATCGCGCCCGCCTCGGTCTGCTCACGCGCCTCCGGCGGCACCGGGAAATCCGCCGGCCCCAATGCCTCCAACGTCGGCTCCGCAGACGTGCTCACGGCGGTCGGCAGGCTCGTGCTCGGCTGCTCCGGCTCCGAGCAGCCGGCCACGGCCAGCGCCAGCACCGCGAGCACCGACGCCCACGCACCTCGTCGCACAGTCCGCTCCCGTGGTCATCCGACAGTTCGCGGGAGTCTATGCAGGTCAGTGACCCGCCGGGCACCTGCCTGTGGACGGGACGCCCTCCGTACTGTCGTCGGCGTGCGCGAGCCCCTGACCTACGACGACCTCGAGGCCACCGAGGGCCACCGCTCCCCCGACGCCCACCGCGAGCTGGCGGAGCAGATCCTGGGGTGGGCCGAGGTGGAGCACCCCGACGACGAACCGTCCACCGCGGAGTTGCTGGCCGAGGCCGGCTGGCATCTGGACCTCGCCGGTGACACCGACGCCGCGATCGCCGTCTTCCGCCGCGCGGTCGACGTCGAGGGCCGCCGCGCCGTCCCGGACCCGCGGTGCTCGATCGCCGCCGTCCTGCTGGCGTCCGACCGTCGGGACGAGGCCCAGGCCGTCGCCGACGAGCTGCGGCGCACCCGGCCCGACGTCTCCGACTGCCTGGCGATGGCCGAGGTCTTCGAGACCGCTGGCGACCTGGCCCAGGCCTCCCGCTGGACGGCGATCGGGCTGGCCCGGATCGAGCTGTCCACCGACGACGAGCTCGACGCCGGCGAGGCCGAGCAGCTGCTGGTCACCCGGTCGCGCATCCGCACGGCCCAGGGCCTCCCGCCGGAGTGAACGGTCCCGCCCCCGGGAGGGCGGGACCGGCAGATCACTTCTTCTTGGCCTTCTTGGCCGCCTTGCGCGCCTGCTTGGCAGCCTTCTCGGCGTTCTTCGCAGCCTTCTTGGCCCGCTTGCGGTCCTTGCCCTTGTCGCTGCTGTTGACCTTCTTGAGCAGCTTCTCCCAGCGGGACTCGGCCTTCTTCACGGCCTTCTTGGCGTCCTTGGCAGCTGTCTTCGCCATGTCCGTCCTCCTCGTGCTGCGGCCCCGAGCGGGCCGATCGACCGTCCAGCATGCCTCAGCTCGCCGACCACGCAGCCAGGGGCCTTGCCGCCCGGCACCGGGTCCACCACGCTGCCCCGCATGGATGTCCGGCCCACGGCGCGCCCCGACGTCCTGGTCGCCGGGGCCGGGGCGGGCGTCGTGCTGGCCCTGACCGCCCTGCGCTGGGACGGCGACCAGGGCTTCGCCACCGACCCGGTCGGCGCCCTCGCGCTGGCCGGCGGGGCGGTCGCCACGGCGGTCGCGTCCACCCGGCTGACCAGTGCCGCCCGGCGCTCCGCACGCTGCCTGTCGGCCTCGCTGCTGGCCTACCTCGCCGCTGCCGCCTGGGCCGTCGGGTCCGGCAGCGCGCTCGCCGTCGCGATCTGGGGATCGGCCTGGATCCCCCCGCTCCTGCTGGCCCAGCTGACCGCGGCCGCCGCCGTCCGCCGCAGCTCCGACCCCGCCTGGGACGCCCGTGTGGTCACCGGCGCGCTCGCTGCCGCCACCGCGACCAACCTGCTGCTGACCAGCCCCGCCGACCCCTTCGCCGGGGTCGCGACCATCGCCCCCGAGGCCTGGCGCACCGCCGCCGCACCGGTCGGTGCGCTGCTCACCCTCGCCGCCGGCCTGGCTCTGCTCCTGCTCCCCGTCCGCCTCGGCCGGGCCGCCCTCACCTCGCAGGGGCCGGCGCGCGCCGGACTCGGCATCGCCGCCGCCGGCACGGCCGCCGCGCCCCTGGTCGTGCTGTTCTGCCTGCTGCTGGCCGTCGCCCGCGACCCCGGCGCGGTCGACCCCGCCCTCGGCTCGGTCGCCTTCCTCGTCGCGCTGGCCGGCGGCAGCACGTGCGCGGCCGGCTGCGCCGTGCTCGCCTCGCGGGACGCCGCCGCGGCCGTGCCCGCCGTCGTGCGGACGACGACGGTCGCCACCGCGGTCCTCGTCGTCCTCGGCGCCGGCACCCTGCTGGCCGCCCCCGCGGTGGACCTCGGCCCGACGCTGACCGTCGCCGCGGTCGCCGTCCTCGCGGTGCTCGTCGTCGGGGGCGCCTGGGTGGGCGGCGGACGGCTGGCCGCCGCGCTCGCACCCGCCGAGCCGGGGACGCCGACCCGGGTGCCGGGGCTGACCGCGCGGGAGAGCGAGGTGCTGGGTCTGCTGGCCTCCGGCGCGAGCAACGCCGGGATCGCGGCGCAGCTGGTGATCTCCGAGCGCACCGTCGACGCCCACCTCCGGTCGGTGTTCGCCAAGCTCGACCTGCGGGCGGACGGCGGGACGAACCGCCGGGTGCAGGCCACCCGGATCTGGCTGCAGCACACCTCCTGACCTGCAGATAGGTGTTGGGGCCGATGCGCCCGGGCGCGTGCGGGAGCCAGCGTGGAGACACCCGATCGACCCCGGAGGTCACCTGTGTCCCAGTCCGTCCGCTCCGCCCGTCCCGTCGACGCTCCGGCTGCCGCACCGCGCGGCGCCGTCGTCCTGCTCGCCCTGCTGCTGGCCTCGCTCGTCGCCCGGCTGGTGTTCACGATCTGGGAGGGACCGTTCGACGGCACCATCGACGTCGCCGACGCCGCCCGCGCCGGGTACTGGCAGATGAACCTGTACGTGGGCGGCCCGGGCTACATCGTGTCGTTCGTCGCCGCGGCCGTCTTCCTCGTGCTGCTGGGCCGGCACTCCGTGCTGGCGTGCGTGTCCGCGCTGCTGGTCAGCCTGGGCGGAATCGTCTTCGGCCTGGTCATCACCGCCGAGGCGCTGCCGTTCGTGCTTGCCGTGGACCCCGCCGTGCTGCCTGCGGCGGAGGGTGCCGAGCTGGTCGGGTCGCTCAACGGCCGGCTGGACCTGCTGCTGCCCACCATCCTGGGCTCGACCGCGGTGATCGCCCTCGGCGGGATCCTCGGCCTGGTGGCGGCGCTGCGGGCCGGGACGACGCCGCGCTGGTTCGTGCCGGCCGCGCTGGTCGCCGTCGTCGCCTCGCAGGTGCTGCCGGTGGTCGGCCTGACCATCCCCGGCTACCTGCTCGAGCTGGCCGCCCTCGCCGGGATCGGCTGGTTCGGCACCGCGGTGGAGNGTCGGCACCGCCGTCCGCGCCGCCGTCCGAGCCGTGGTGCCCGTGGCTGCGGCCGGAGCCATAGTCGGCGCCGCCGTCGGACCAGCCGGTCGAGGTCACCGCTCCCCCGCCGTCGGACGACGTGTCGCGGCGCCGGACGGCGGGGCGGGTCGGCGTCCGGCTGCGCTGGTAGGTCCGGGCGACCAGGGCCAGCACGACGAGGACCAGCACGACGGCGATCAGCTTCCCCATGCCGCACACAGTGCTGCCTGGGCGGCGGGAGCGCCAGCAGGGTAGGACGGGACCGTGCACCCTCCCCTGGTCCTGCTCGACGTCGACGGCGTGCTCAACGCGTTGGACGGCGGTGGGGTGGCCGGGCGGGAGCGCGGGGTGTTCCGCGGCTACACGCTGTCCTGGGACCCGACGGTCACCCGGCGGCTGGCCGACTGGCACGCCAGCGGCCGGATCGAGCTGCAGTGGCTGACCACCTGGGTGCACCACGCGGACGAGCTGCTGGCCGACCCGATGGGTCTACCGCGCGGCCTGCGGGTGCACGAGCGCGCCGACGGCGAGGGCCCGACGGGCTTCACCACCAGCCTGGCCGGTGCGCCGAACTGGTGGAAGCTCGTCGCCGCCCAGGCCGTGGTCGCCGAGCAGCCCGGCCGGCGCACCGTCTGGATCGACGACGACCTGGCCATGCAGGCCGAGGACACCGCCGCCTGGTTGGCCGGCAACCCCGACGTCCTCGTCGTCGCACCCGTGCTGGAGACCGGCCTGACCCACGCCCAGCTGGACGACGTCGAGGCCTGGCTCAGCGCCGGCTGACCGCGTCCCGGCCGACGTCGGACGACGTCCGGGCGGCGGGCGCGACCGGTACGTGCTGCAGGCAGACGACGGTGTGGTCGTCGCGGCGCGGCTGGCTGCCGCCGAACCGCATGCTGGTGGCCGCCACGGCGTCCACCACGCGGTGGGGGTCCTCCGTGCCACTGGCCGCGACCGCCCGGTGGATGCCCTCGGTGCCGAACTCCGCGCCGGCGGCATCGCGGGCCTCGGTGACGCCGTCGGTGTGGACGAGCAGCAGGTCGCCGGGCGCCCACGCGGTGGTCGTCGTCGTCCAGTCCCGGCCCACGAACACCGAGGACAGCAGCGGGCCGGTGGTGTCCAGCTCGGTCCACCGACCTCCGGCCGCGACCAGCTGACCGGCGGGGTGGCCGGCGTTGGCGTGCTCGACCACGCCCCGCCCGGCGTCCAGGACGGCGACGAACGCGGTGGCGAACTGACCGGCCGGGACGTCGGCGAGCTCGCCGCAGACGGTGGCCAGCGCGTCGCCGGGCGCGAGGCCGGCCCGCAGCGCGGTGAGCAGGCTGTGCTTGAGCCGGAGGGCGAAGACGGCGCTGGCCGGGCCGTGGCCGGCGACGTCGCCGACGACCACCGCCAGCCGGGTCGCCGACAGCGCGACGGTGTCGTACCAGTCGCCGGCGAGCACGCCCTCGGCCGGGTCGAGCCGCGCGGCCACGACCACCCCCGGGATCACTCCCCCGGCTGGTTCCAGCGCCGAGCGCAGCGCGGAGACCGCCGGCCCGGTCTGGGCGAGGGCGTCGAGCGCCTGCCGGGTGCCGTGCAGGTCGGCGGCGAGCCGGTCGCGCATGGCGGTGACGTCGGTGGCCAGGCTGCGCATCTCGGGCGCGCCGGTGGCCGGCAGCGTCGCGGCCAGGTCGCCGGCGGCCACGGCGCGGGTGGCCGCGGCCAGTCGGCCCAGCGGTGCGACGACGGAGCGCCACAGCACGACGCAGCCGGCGACGGTGACCGCGAGCAGGGTGGTGAGGGTGGCCGCGAGCAGCCCGGTCATCCGGGTCTGCAGGCCGGACAGCTGGTCGGCGGTGACCAGAAGAGGGCGCTCGCACACCTGACCGGATGGTGCGCCGAGCGCTTGCTATGTGCAACGCGTGCGTGGAACATAGCGACATGCCCACGCTGTACTTGCGGAACGTCCCCGACGACGTCATCACTCGGTTGGAGTCCATCGCCCGGGCCGAGCGATCGTCGGTCAGTGCAGTGGCGGTGCGCGAGCTGGACATGGTGTCTCGCCGGGCCGACAACGGTCGCCTGCTCGACGCACTCCCGGACACCGGGATCTCGGTGGACACGCTGGTCACCCATCTCGACGAGGGCCGCGCCGAGAAGTGATGGTCCTGGACGCTTCAGCCGGACTCGCCGCCCTGCTCCGTGCGGGCCCGGCCCGCGCGATGCTCACCGGCGACCAGGTCCACGTGCCACACCTCGCGGACGCCGAAGTAGCTCAGACCCTCCGCCGTCTCGCCCTCTCCCGCCAGCTGACCCATACGGCGGCCGAAGCCTGCCTCGGGACCTGGGCCCGGTTGGCGCTGGTCCGACATCCCATCCACCCGCTGCTGGACCGCATCTGGCAGTTGCGGGACGCCGTCACGGCGTACGACGCCAGCTATGTCGCTCTGGCCGAGGCGCTGGACTGTCCACTGGTCACGGCCGATGCGCGCCTGGCCCGGTCCGGTGGGCCCCGGTGTCCCATCACCGTCGTGCCCAGCTGAGCCGGTCCTGACCCGCATCGGCGGCAGCGCGGCACTCACCGGTACTGCCGCGCGGTCGGGGGTGATCACTCGACGTCTGTCGGGCACCCCGGTGGCCGCGGCACTGGCCCGGACGGTGGCGGACCTGCAGTCCGTCTGACCTGCGCCCGCCGTTCACAGGTCGGCGGCTGTCCCTGGCGTCTGCGTCGATCGCTGGGCAGGGTCCCCCAGGTGGCCCGCACCCCACAGCCCCCGCCGCACCCCGGCTCGTCGAGCGCCGTCGTCTCGGCGCGGATGCGCAGAACACGGAGACGTGACAACGGACCAGAGCTGGCTGTGCGGCGCCGGCTGCACGCGGCCGGCCTTCGGTACCGGGTCGCCTACCCGGTGCCGGGCCAACGCCGGCGGACGATCGACATCGCCTTCACCCGGGTCCGGTTGGCCATCTTCATCGACGGGTGCTTCTGGCACTCGTGCCCGGAGCACCTGCACCATCCCCGGGCGAACTCGGCGTGGTGGGTGGTGAAGCTGGAGACCAACCAGCTGCGGGACCTCTCGGTGACGGCGCAGTTGGAGGGCATGGGCTGGACCGTCCTCCGCTTCTGGGAGCACGAACCGGCGGACGACGTCGTCCGTGCGATCGCGGGCACGTGGTCTGCATTGCGGCATGACCTGCGCCGTCAGTCCCGGGCTTGAAGCGCTTCCACCCTCGAACCGGACGTGGTCGCCCGGTCGTCGAGCTCGACGCCCGCGAGCTCGTCGAGGGCGGCGGCGTGGCGCCGAAGCGCTACCAGCTCCTCCAGCGCCGCGTGCACGGTGGCCTCGGTGGTCGTCGTGCCCAGCAACGCCTTGGCCTGGTCGAGCAGGCCCTCGTCGATGTCGACCTCCGTCATCAACGCGCCACCTCCACTCGTACACGGGAGAGACCCATCTTGCTCAGGATGACGCTTGGCTGGCGGTCGCCGGCCATGGTCATCCCTGGACACCAAGGCGGTGGGCGACAGCGTCTCCGCCGACCCGCCGGATGAGTTCCGGATCGCCGCACACCACCAGCAGGTCGCGCGCCCGGGACAGCCCGACGTAGAGCATCTCGCGGGCCCGCTGCTCGTCCCGGAAGCCGTTGATGGCCAGCACGATCGCCGGCCGCTCGAGCCCCTTGAAGCCCAGGACGTGCCCGTAGAAGAGGTCCTTGTCGTCCCAGTACGACGCCCAGTAGGCGTCCTGCCCGGCGGCCTGCCGCTCGATCTGCACGGGGTGCCGGCGCAGCGTGGTGAGCAGCGCGACCGACTCCGGTGGCCAGCCGGCGTCGAGCAGGCCCACCGCCACGTCGTCGGCCACCTCGAGGGCGTCCTCGTCGGTGCACGGGACGAAGCGGACCGGGAGGCCTTCGCCGCCGAGCAGCGTCATCTGGGCCCGGGTGAGGCTGGAGAAGGTGCCGCCGATCTGCTTGGTGTTGCGCAGGTTGGCCTTGAGGTCGTAGGTCTCCAGCGGCACCGGCGAGCTGCCGTGCCGCATGAACACCCGCTGCCCCTCGTCGGAGAAGATGTAGAGGCACCCGTTCTCGGGCTCCCGGAGCGACGCCAGGACGGCCGGCCACCAGGACTGGTCGAAGTCCTGCGCCTCGTCGATGACCACCGCGTCGAACAGGTCGGCCGCAGCCAGCTGGCCCGCGCGCTCGACCATCTCCTCGGGCAACCGGCTCTCCCAGTACTCACCGTCGTCGTCCCGCCCGCGCTCGACGCCCCAGGCGATGCCCAGTTCGTGGAACTCACCGACGTAGGCCGGCCGCTGCTTGCGCGGCAGTGTCGCCACCCGGCGTCGCAGGAACTCGGCCAACCCGCGGGAGTAGCAGAGCAGCGCGACCCGCTGGCCGTCTGCGGTCAGCCGCCGGGCCTTCTCGACGGCCAGCCAGGTCTTCCCCGAGCCGGCTCCCCCGCGGATCTCGACCCGGTCGTGCGACTCGAGGAAGTCGAGCAAGCGGGCCTGCTCCTTGGTGAGCAGTTCGACAGCCGCCTCCCGCTCGCCGAGCTGCGCCACCAGGTCCGCCTGCGGGATCAACGTGCCGACCAGGCAGTCGACGAGCAGCTCGACGTCGTCCGCGCTCGGTGCGTCCGGCTGGTTCTCTGCCCGGCGCAGGGCCGAGGCGATGCGTCCAGCGGCTTGGTCAAGCTCGGTCTTGTCGATGACCGCCCACCGCGGTGCATCCGGGGCGACGAAGCCGTCGGGCAGCGTGGTCGTGGGCAGTGCGACCAGGTGGGCGAGGCGGGGGTTGCCGCGCGACCACCGCGGCGCGTGGTCGAGGAAGTCACGGGGGGCGTACTTGCACTTCAGCGCCTGCTCGACCGGGGGGATGGCCTTGCTGCGGCCACCGGTCTGCCACCACTGCCCGTCCTGCAACGAGACGCTGCCGCCCTTGACCTCGAGCACGGCAACGCCGTGACCGGGCCAGGCCACGATCACGTCCGCCTCCCGGTCGGCACCGCGGTCGGTGAACCGCTGGTTGCAGATCAGCACGGCGTCGTCGGGCAGCTGGCCCCGGAGCGACTGCACGAACAACCGTTCTGCAGGCGAGGCGAATGCTGGGTCCTGCGGGTACATCCGCGCCGTCATCGCCGTTCCCCCGTCGTCGTCGACCCCGTCCCCGGCAGCTTGGCAGGGGCACGTGCCGTCCGGGAGCACGCCCAACCCGGGCGGGTCATGCAGCTGGCCCGGTGGCCCGCGCGACGTCCTCGACGACGTCCCAGAACTCCTCGATGTCCAACGGGAAGACCATCCGCACCTCGGCGTGGAGGCCGACGACGAGCAGGTCGCCGTCCTGATTGCTGATATCCACCCGGGTCCCGGCCATCTCGTCGAGGTCAGCGATGTCCGTACTGCCGGTGTCGTCGAGCAACTGCGCCCAGTCCTGCACGTCGAGAGACCGCCAGGCCGTGTTCGCGACCTCCACCAGATCCGGGTGCCACCGCACCCCGGACTTCATGAGCACCGTGTGCAGGGTCAGCTCGTCGGGGTCGGCCAGCGGGACACGGCGACCCTCGATGGCGGCCACCCAGTGCACGGGCCGGCAGGCTAGGCCGGCGAGCTCACCGAGGGTGAGACCCAGGATGGACCTCATCACCCGGAACTCCGGGCCGGTCGGGATCGGCCCCTGCGGGAGCTCCTCGGCCGGGTGGAAGTCGACGGACTCCAGCTCGGCATGGGTCGGCATCCCGGACACCCAGCGCCGTCGCGGCTCGCTCACCGCTCCAGCCCGTGGTGGCGCTGGGCGCAGTCCACGCAGACCCCGCGGTAGGCCGCGAAGTCCTCGGGTGCGTGCGGCCGACGGCAGGTCGGGCACCAGCGGAAGCTCCGGCGCCGTCCGCGCGCGAACTCGTCGGCTGCGGCGACCAGCCACTCCGGGGAGCAGAGCAGGTCGTCCCGGCTGAACGTCCGACCCTCGTCCTCGATGACGGCGAGGTCCGGGCGCGCCGGGCCGACGACGAGCACACCGGCGCCCACACCGACGGCGACCTGCGCCGGCTCACCGCTGACGAACCAGGTCAGGCTGACCACGTCGTCGCCCACCTGCCGCCAGCCGGTGCCGAGCGCCCGCACGACGTCGTCGTAACCGACGGCGAGCAGGTCGGCGAGCGCCTGCTCGTCGGCGGTCGGGTCGTCGATGGACCCCCACTCGTGCGAGCACACCCGGCAGTGGAAAGCGCCTCGTCCCTCGACGACCACGCAGCCGGCGAGGACGGCCAGGCCACGGTCCGCGGCCCGCCCGAGCTCGGGGCCCGGCATCCCGATCACCACCGGGACGGCGTCCTCCAGCCCGCACTGCGGGCACACCTGCCCCGCTGAGACGCCATAGTCGGCCATGCCGAACCTCCTGCCGGCCGACCCCGTGACGACCGATGCGGACATTGGCACACAGGTCAGACAATCCCCAGCCATGGCGCTCGAGTTGGAACACCACCGGTCGGCATTTCGGGTAGCCGCTGGATGGTGGATGCTCCGGACATGACCGCCCTGGACTCCGACGCCGAGAAGCTGGCCACGTGGCTGCAGAAGGAGGTCTTGACTGCGGCTGTCCGATGGCCAGGGGGAAGGCCCGGCCAAATCGAGGCCGCCCTGGTCGACTCCGTCCTCTCCATCCGCGCCCGGTACGGGCGCGCGGCCACGGACACGAGCGCGGCGACCGGAGTCCAAAGGGCTGTTGATGCCTACAAGAAGAGCCGCGAGGGGTCGGTCGACGACCTCACGGCCCTCAGCACTCAGGACGCGGAGACACTGGCGAACATCCTTGGCGTCAGGCAGAAGACATCAGGGCGGACCAAGGCGTCGGCCATCGTCGAGGCGGCGTCGAACTTGGTCGCCGTGGGTGTGGCGCACGGCGCCGACGTCCGCGTCGACGACCATGACCAGAAGGCCGCGTGGACATCGGTACGAGGGCTCGCCGTCGTGACATGGAAGTACTTCGGAATGCTGCTCGGCTCGCCTGGCGTGAAGGCTGACACCTGGGTTATCCGCGGCGTCAGCAAGGCCGTCGGCAGGCGGGTGTCCGCTGCTAAAGCGGAGGCTCTCGTACACGCCGCCGCCCAACTCATCCCCGGGAAGAATGCGACCGACCTGGACCACGCCATCTGGGCCCACATGCGCGTGGGTGCCAGCAGCGTTGGCGAGCTCAGCAACCCCGCCCCCTAGCTCCGCCGGTACAGCTGCGCCGGCTTGCCGACCGTCCCCTCCCGCACCCCGGGCACCTCGGTCAGCAACGGCAGCATGGCCCGGCGAAAGGTGTCCGCCGACCGCGGCAGCCGGCCCAGCACGGCCTGGTGCACGACCCGCAGCTCCCGCAGGGTGAACGGCTCGTGCACCAGCCCGGCCGGGTCGGGCCGCTCCCGGTACCGCGCCCGCACGTGCTCTGCTGCCAGCCGGACGATCGTGTCGTGGTCGAACGCCAGGCCCCGCACCTCGTCGCAGGGCCGGTGCACGACGTCGTCCGGGCGGGCCTCCAGCACCGGCGCCAGCTCGCCCCACGGGACGACGTCGACGTGCGCCGCGCTCAGCACCCATCCGCGGTCGTCCCGCTCCGGGTCGTCGAAGACCTGCAGCTGGTGCGGCGACCGATCGCTCAGCCCGACCTTCTCCACGAGGGACCGCCGCACGGCCTGGGCGAGCGTCTCCCCCTCGTGCAGGAAGGTCCCGGGCAGCGCCCAGCCGCCGTCCGCCCGCACGAGCACGACGTCGAGGGACGCCTCGACGGGCGGCACGGTCAGCACCGCGGTGTCCACCGCGACCGACGGCCGTGGGTAGTCGGTCAGCGCCTTGCCGCTGGAGTCTCGGTACACGGGTTGACTTTAGCGCAGAACCCGTCTATCTCTTGTTATGCGCAAGGTTGCGCTAATTCGAACGGGGTGGTCAGCATGGTTCGTCTCCGACTGCACGTGGGGCAGGGCACCCACCGCGGTGCCCTCACCGTCTTCCCGGTCTGGACCGACGCGTCCCCGGTCACCGGCCTCGCCACCGGCGCCGATGCCGCCGTCGACGTCAGCGAGCGGGCGGGCTCGCCGTCGGTCGACCAGCTCGTGGTGACCAACCGCTCGGCGAAGCCGACGCTCCTGCTGGCCGGCGAGCTGCTCGAGGGTGGCTGGCAGAACCGGACGCTCACCGCATCGACGGTGCTGGCCCCGGCCACCTCCACCGTCCTCCCAGTCCTCTGCGTCGAGCACGGCCGGTGGGGCGGCGAGAGCACGCACCGGCGCCGGGCCCGACGCGCACCAGTTGCCCTGCGACCGCACCTGGAGCAGCCCGACGGGCAGGACCGGGTCTGGCGGCGGGTGTCCGGCTACTCCGCGGTGGCCGGCCCCTCCCCCACCGACTCATTGACCGATCGGCTCGACCGGGCCAAGGTCGAGGCGATGGACCTGGCCCCGCTGGCAGGACAGAGCGGTGTCCTCATCGGGATCGCCGGCAGACCGGTGTCCCTTGAGCTGTTCGGCTCGCGTCGAGCGCTCACCGCCCACTGGCGGCCCCTGCTCGAGGCCGCCGCGTTGGACGCCCTGGGCCGGCCCGCCGTCCGCACGACCGCTGCGCTGGCCCGCGGGTTCGCCGAGCGGGTGCAGGGCACCGACCTCACCGCGGTTCGTGGCGCCGGCGCGGGCCGCCGGTACGGCGGGGGCGGTCGCATCAGGGTGGACGACGTCCGCTGGCGCGACCGCACCGTGCACCTGACGGCAATCGACCTCACCCACCCAGTCCTGGAGGCGTCATGACCATGCCCCGCCCGCACCGCGCCGCCGGCGCCGTCATCGGCTCCGCCGTCGGCGACGCCCTCGGCGCCCCGTTCGAGTTCGGCCCGGCTCGGCGCTTCTCGGCCCGATTCCCGGACGACGCCCGGGGCGCCGCGACGGAGATGTGCGGCGGCGGGTCGTTGGACTGGGAGCCGGGCGAGTTCACCGACGACACCCAGATGGCCCTGCTCGTCGCCGGTTCCCTGGCCGAGCGCGGCGGCCTGGACGAGGCCGACCTGTTCGACCGCTTCCGCCGCTGGGCCGAGGCGAACCCGCCGGACATGGGCAACCAGACGCGCGCCGTCCTGGGGTCCGGTCGACGGTGGGACGTCGCCGCGGCCGAGCACTTCGAGCGCTCCGGTCACGCCGCCGGCAACGGGTCATTGATGCGGACGACGCCGGCGGCGGTCTTCTTCGCGCCGCAGGGACGGGCGGCGACCATGGACGCCGCCCGTCGGATCTCCGCGCTCACCCACGGCGACCCGTCGGCCGGCGAGGGCTGCGCGATCTTCCACGACCTGGTGCGGGTGGCCCTGGACGGCGACGATCCGCTGGCCGCCGTCCCCGAGACCCTGCAGCACGTCGCAGCCGAGCACCGTGAGCGCTGGGCGGCGGTGCTGGCCCCCGACTGGACGCCGACGGATGCGACCGAGAGCAACGGAGCCGTGTGGCCCACGCTCGGCCAGGCCGTGTGGGCGCTACGTGGGGCGACGTCCTTCGCGCAGGTGCTGCGGCGCGTGATCGACCTCGGCGGGGACACCGACACGGTGGCCGCCGTCGCGGGTGGGCTGGCCGGGGCCGTGTTCGGCATCGCGGGCATCCCGATGCGCTGGACGTCGGTCGCGCACGGACGGGTGCCCGGGTTCGGTGGCCGCGTGTGGGACCTCCCGGATCTGCATGCGTTGACCGCCGGGCTCCTCGGCAAGTCTCAACCCCGACACGAGCCGCCATCCACTCAGGCGCTTGAGCCACGCGAGATCACCGACGGCGTCTGGGCCAGCGACCTGGACGGCGCCCGGCACAGCTCGCGGGAGTTCGCCGTCGTCTCGCTGTGCCGGACCGGTGAGCCCTTCGACCACGAGGTGCAGCGATTCGCCTACCTGACCGACGACGACGCCAACAGCGAGGTCGACGCCGTGCTGGCCGACGTCCTCGACGACATGGCGGCGTTGCGGGCGGAAGGACGACAGGTCCTGGTGCACTGCCACGCCGGGCAGTCGCGCACCGGCCTGGTGCTGCGTGCGTGGTTGCGGCGGAGCCAGGGCTTGACCGCGGAGCAGGCAACCGACACGGTCGCTGCCAGGTGGCCGCACCTGAGCGAGTGGAACGACAGCTTCACCGCCGCGCTCGAGCGCGTGCGCTGACACGGGGAGGACATCATGCGACTGGTTGCATCGTCAGAGGCTGGTGCGGTCGAGCGGTTCGAGGCCATCGACCTGCTGGAGCAGCGGACGGTCCTGGCCACCGCCGTGGTCCGCGAGCTGCAGAAGTCCGGTGGCGAGAACATCTACGGGCGGCCGACCGCCGCGCTGAACTTGCTGCGCCGCTGGGTCGGCGAGCGCTACGAGGCCAAGGTCGAGACCCACGCGAAGGACGGCCTGGCGTCCATGGTCGTCCCTGAGGGCTACGAGGACACCATGGCCGAGCTCAAAGACGCCACGGACATCTGCGAAGCGCTCGCGATGGCCTGGACGGCGGACACCCGACGCGAACTCGACGGCGACCTCGCCGACATCCGAAGCCTGGTGTCCAGCTATGCCTGGTGAGGTCATGCCGCTCGGCGAGGCGTGCTCGATGAGGCAGGCCGGACATCGCGCCGGTTCGTCCCGGGCCCTCGGCGTTGTCCGTGCAGAGACCGACGGCCCGATGTGCGAGGTGAACCTGTGAAAGAGGACGTGCTGGAGCAGGTCGTTGAGGACTACCTGCAGCTCAACGGCTACTTCACCCGCCACAACCTGAAGTTCCGGCCGTCGAAGGCTTTCCCGGGCTACAGCGCACACGAGCACTCAGTAGCCAGTGACGTAGACGTCATCGGGATTCACCCGAGCCTGTCCGGGCCCGACCGAGTCCGGGTCGTGTCGTGCAAGGCCTGGCAGGCTGGCTTCTTCCCTGCAGGGAAGCTGGCCGAGCTGCGGGAGGAAAAGGCCAACCCCAAGAGGGCAACGTGGCGCCACTTCCGTGAGCTATGGCGGCCGGAGTGGTCCGAAGCTTTTCGGGATGAGGTCGAGAAGGCGGCTGGTCAGCGCGACTTCCACTACTCCATCGCGGTCGCCGCGCTCAAGGGTCCCGGTTCGAATGATCCGACTGCCGCCGCTGCAGCGTGGTCGGCGGACCCGACCATCGCCAAGCATCTGGACGGGTGCACCTTCAGCTTCCTAACGATGAAGGACATGTGGGCCCACCTCCAAGCGTCGCTCACCACCACTCCCGCCGCGTCCGAGATCGGCCGGCTGGCCCAGTTGCTGCGAGCGGCGGGGGTCGAGGCCTGACCAATCGCGTCTGTTGGGACACGCTGCAGACCAACCGCTCGTCACCAAGGTCACCATTCTGATTGCCTGGTGGCATGACGGGTGATGCACGGCCGAGCTCTGTGGTCTACGGGTTCTATCGACTGCACGAATCGCTGTGCGTCATCGACAGAGATCGCGCACGGGCATTGAGCGACGCAATTGCGCGGGTGAAGGAGTGCACCACCGTCGGTCAGGCCATGGATCTCAACCGCGAGCTCAGCGCAACGTGGGTCCCGGGTGCGCCCGAGAGCGCGGAGGAGATGGAGGACGAGGACCTCACTCCGGAGTCGCCGTACTCGTGGGACGACACCGGCGCCGTCCTGGACGGCGACTGGCCGCCCATGCCGACCGCGCTGACGTTGGAGTTGTTCGCGGAGAGCGACGTCGAGGCGTGGGCTGCGCTGAAATCACCGCCCATGGGCGCCCGCCGTATCACGACGACACTCAACGGCGACTACCTCGAGATCGACCCAGCGCGGGAGCAGGTGCTCGTCGATGCGCTGAAGGGCTTGGGCATCGACGCCGTCCGCGACGATGCGCTCATCGACACCTTGTCGGGAGAATGACGTCTACCGCCGACGACGTCCTCCGACGTTTCGGGAGCCTGAAACAGCACCGACGCGACGGCACCCGGTCGCCTCACAAACCGCTGCTGGTGCTGCTCGCCCTCGGTCGACTGCAGTCAACCGGTAGCTCGGCGGTGCCGTGGTCGGTCGCCGAGACCCAGCTCGCAGAGCTGATCGCCGAGTTCGGTCCGGCGTCCCGGACATCGCCTGCGCAGAGCGCCGCGTACCCGTTCACCCGACTCCGAGCGGAGGCCGTCTGGCACCTGGACCACGACGTCGCCATGGACTCAGTGGGGCCTCTTCGTCGGGACGGGGTCACCGGCGCCTTCGTCCCGGAGATCGAGCAGCACCTCCGGTCGGCCCCGGGCGCCGTCGCCGAGCTGGCTCGCTCGTTGGTGGACAGCCAATTCCCCGCCACCATCTCCGACGACGTCCTCACCGCCGTCGGTCTCGTCGAGCTGGTGGAGACAACCGTCGGCCCGTCGACGAACCTTCGTCGGCGGGATCCGACGTGGCGGATGTCTGTCGTCGACGCCTGGGACCGGCGGTGCGCCTTCTGCGGTTACGACGGCCAGGTCGCCGGTGTCCCGGTGGGGCTTGAGGCAGCGCACGTTCGCTGGTTCGCCTTCGACGGTCCGGATGATCTGGACAACGGGTTGGCGCTGTGCATGCTCCACCACAAGCTGTTCGACCGAGGAGTCCTGGGGTTCGATGACCGGCACCGGGTCACGGTGTCCGGTTCTTTCACGGCGAGGACCGAGGCGGGCCGACAGGTCTACTGGCTCCACGGCCGTCCTCTGTCCGCTCAACCCGGTACGCCGCTTCCCGCACCCGT
Organism: Klenkia terrae; assembly: GCF_900491935.1. Lineage (GTDB taxonomy): Bacteria > Actinomycetota > Actinomycetes > Mycobacteriales > Geodermatophilaceae > Klenkia > Klenkia terrae. Next base: position 3,862,233 of record NZ_UEXK01000004.1, on the reverse strand, counting down.
GCACGTCGCCTGGCAGAGGGATCAGGTCTTCAAGGGCGCCGCGCTCGCCGCCTAGGAGTCGGCCGACGACCCTCCCGCCGAGTCCAACGCATCGAGGACGTCGCGCCAGTCCTCGGCGTGCTGACCGGACGTGGCCCACTTCTCGACCCAGCTCCTCAGCTGTGCGAGCTTCTGCGCCGTCCTGCGCTCGTCGTCGTCCCGGATCAGCGCCGAGTACCGCGGGTCCATGAGCGTGGCGGTGCCACGCGCTGCGTGCTGCGCGACCCGGTCGAGGAAGACGTCGAGCTCCCGAGCCGCGCTCACCATCCGGGCCGAGCGCTTGTCAACCGTCTCCTCGGAGGGCGCGGCGCCCCCGACCGAGAGGTAGCGCAGCTCCGGCGCCCACAATTCTGCGGAGAGTGGGTCGTCTTGAAGTGTCACGACCGTGCCCAGCTCGGCCTTCCCGCCTCGTTTCTCCTTCAGGACCGCCACCTCGTGGACGAGCCTGATGACGTTGTCGTCGTTCATGGAGGCGCCCACCACGAACAGGTGGCGGGTCAGCAGCGTGGCCTGCAGGACGGCGGCCAGAGGCCGCTGCTCGGCATCGTACCGGACGAAGGATCGGCGGTCCAGGACGACGGTGTCCGGCTCGCTGGCGTCCCCGTGCAGCTTGAGCAGCCACCGTCCTGAGCCGCCCTCTGCTTGCTCCCCCTTCGGGAGCAGCACTTGAGGCCGGGCGCCGGTCGCGGTCTCGACGGCCCGTTCGTACAGGTCGTCGAAGTTCGTGGTGATCGCGTTGCCGACGTTCAGAGCAGCGAGCAGCGCGTGACTGAGCGCGAACCGCGCGGGCGTGCCGATGACATCGGCGACCCGCTCGCCGAGCGTACGAGCCTTGTCCCCGGACTTGCTGAATGCCCGCCGAAGCACCTCAGCGGCGTCCAGCGGGTTCATGCGGGCGAGCGCTTCGGCTCCGCCAGGCATGCGTACGCCCTCGGCCAAGCGCGTAAGCAGACCGTCCCAGAGCGGGAGACCTGCAGCTACCCCTGTCCCGGCTCCCATGAAGAGCGCGAGCTGGCCACGCCGAGCCAGGTCACCTAGTCGTCGAGCATCCCCCTCGAGGGGTGCGACGAGTCCGCGCGCAGGAGCACTGCGTCGGAGGGATTGGAGCGCCGAGTAGTCAGAGGCCGCTCTGGCGACGATGACCACGTCCAGGCCGTGCAGTTCGGCAGAGTCGTCGCACGCCTTTAGCAGCTCCTCGACGACTTCACCGCGCTGCCCGTCGAGGCCACCGCCATCCACCCCGAAGACTGGTCCCGCCCCCCGCCTCGGCCGTCCGGGGGTCAGGTGCTCGGCGCTCTGCGAAGCGATGGCCTCCAGCACCTCGCGGACACCATCGGCGACCCAGGACGGGCCTCCACTTCCTCGAGACCCGACGGCGAGCAGCCACCGACTCGGCTCGACGCCGGTGCCCGACGCAAGTCGAGTCCATCGCCCCCGTGCATCCTCCGGCCGTGCGGCTGACCGGTCCGCTTCGGACCTCCACCCCAGCGCAGGCCACCACGACCTGCGTACCCCAGCGGCCCCCCGCCCATCTGTGGACACGACAAGGTCATCGCACACGATGCCCTCGATGCTGCTGCGGACGACGAACACATGACCGGTCACGGCTTCATCATCACGTCCCTCTCGCCCATCCATGACGGCGGTCACTCAACGGGGTGGAGCGCTGGCGCCATGACTAGCTCGGCGGGACGTGACCGAGAACGGCCAGCATCCGCTGGGCACCGGCCCGGCTGAGCTGCTCGTGGTGTCGGGCGTTCCGGTAGGACCGCAGGCACCCGTAGCAAGCTGTTTCCGGTCCGCATTCGCAGGACGACACTCGTTCCAGAGCGCCGCCGACCACCAGGTCCAGGGAGTCAGCGACCAACTTGGCTCCCCCCGCCCCACCCGGCACCGTGTCGAAGAGGATGACGGCCCGACGCCCGTTGGGTGAACGGAAGAGTGCCCCGTCCAGATCGTCCTCGCTGATCTCCAGGCTCTCCGTAGCTCCCCGAATGATCGCGTACAGCAGGGACAACCAGTCACTGTCACCCGTGAGGGTGTCCCACGCGCTGCTCGTCAACTCCACGATGTCGGTCTCGTAGGAGTGGCCCAGCGATCGCTGGGCCCACCCACCGTTGCAGTCCTTCCGGTCGGTGGGTCGTTTGTGCGCGGTCCACCTCTGCCCCGCCTGCAGGACAGTCGTCCACCCGCACCAGTCACAGATGTGGAACTGCGGCCCACCGGCATCGGAGATCACGGAGATGCGCCCTCGCGCGCCAGCCCGGGCGCGGCAGAGCGCGCCCGACGGCATGGCCCATTCCTTCTCGAACACCTCGGCACCCAGGGACTGGATGTACGTCGCGCCTCCCCACCGTCGCTCGGGAGCACCCGTCCCCACGTCTGTCGGATCGGGGTCGCAGTTGAAGCCGAACTCGGGGATGACGTACGTGCGCGGCCCACGGCTGTACGCCGTGGCGCATGCGGGGCACGCCGGTTCACTCGCATCCGCGCCCTCGACGTAGGCGCCGCATGCGCTACAGGCCTGGTAGTCAACAGCGACCAGGTCCTTGCCCGGGAATCGGTGCAGGCCTGCTGAGGTCCACCGCTTCCCACCGGCGATCACCTGGTTCCCCGGGGCGTAGTCGTAGATGGCCTGCGAGAGATCACGGCTGAGCTCGAGTTGGCGACCGACAGGTTCACCGGAGTGCAGGGTGCGCAGCTCGACCGTGTCGACCGGAAAGCCGTATTTGGGCAGAACATTGCGGCTGCCGAGGTAGCCGAGCAGGTCACGGCCGTTGATCGTCTCTATGGTCTTACTCATCGCCTGCGCGGGCCCGAACTTCGCAGCTGAGACGAATTCGTCGATCCGCTTCTGGTAGCTAGCTAGTTCGGCGTTGACCTCGTCGCGGACGAGGTCCAGCAGGTCACAGAGCTCGCCCACCCACGAACCGTCATCGACGCCGATGCGCTCAGCGACCCCGGGAGGAAGCACGGCGCGGAGCGACGCCAGAACATCCGTCGGGACAGGGGTGAGGAAGGAGCGCACACCGTCACTCGGAGCGATACCGCCGGAGTCGGTGAAGAATTGCCCCACCTTGGACCATCGCGAGCCATCAGCCTGGAAGCACGCACGGAAGTACGCGGCCATAGCGATGGAGTGTGCGTGCCGACGATCGATGCGGTCGTTCTCGAGCGGGATGATCGGCACCCGCATGTGCCCAGCGATCATCCGCTCAGGGTTCTGGAACCGAGACAGGTCATGGGAACGGCGCTGGGCGAACGTGAGCACAAGAGCAGCCGAGGCAGCCCGCCTCCCCGCTCGCCCAGCTCGCTGCACGTAGTTCGCGGTCGATGGAGGCATGTTGCGCAGGACCACCGATTGCAGATCACCGACATCGACACCGAGCTCGAACGTGGTCGAGCACGACAACACATTCGTCTTGCCATCGACGAAGTCGTTCTGGATCTCCGCGGCCCTCGTCGACGACCACTGCGCCGTGTGTTCTTGGGCCTGCATCGGGATGGGTTGCATCGTGCGGTAGAGCCGCCGGTAGTGCTGGTCGTCCTCATCAGTCGACGGGATCGACATCGCGACCATGACCCCGTCGCAACGGAGGGTCGGACACACGGACCGGACCGACCTCGGTGCAGTCGTTCTACACCTCGAGCAGCGGAACCACCGGCCTTCGTGCTCTGTGGTGAACCGCAGAGACTCGATTTCGTCCTGGAACAAGGCTCCCAAGGTGCGGTCGGTCGTCGACGCCAGCCAGCCCAACTGCTCCACGAACTTCCAACAACCAGCGAGCATCGCGGCCGCGGACGACTGGTGCCCGGACTTCTCAAGCACTCGACTTAGGTAGTCGAACCGACGGTTGGTGCCACGAGTGGGGCTCCAGCTGAGGACCTTCTTCTTCTTCTCGGACCCCGTCTGCCGCATGTAGATGGGGCCAACTCGCGGCAGGAACGCCTCGTCCTTGTGATCAACGCCCGGCGGCATGGTGATGGCGCCCTGCTGCCGCATCGTGCCGACCAGTTCCTCCAGCAAGTCCCATCCCTCGACCTGACCCAGACCGGCATCCAGCAAGGGTGCAGGGAGGGCCACCTCCGACTGCTGGTGCCGTACCACCAGCAGACCCAGGCCCTCGAGAGACTGCCGTCGGTCCATGGCGACCAGTTCCAGGGCCAGCCAACGAGCTACTTCCCGCCGCTTGGTGTCCCGGGTAGCGGTGGACCTGAAGAACTCGGCTTCGTCGGCAGCCTGGAGGGTGTAGTGCACCAGGTCGTCGACACCAACTTCTCCCGATTGCTGCACGGCGCGGCCCAGGCCATCAACCAGCAGAGAACGTTGCTGCAGCTGGCCGTAGGTATTTTCGAGGTAGGGAGCAGCGAAGGCGGCGGCCTGCCTGCTGTCGCTGAACAGCAGGAGCTTCCGCCCCTGCCCCGGGAGGTCCGCCGCAGCGCTCGGGCCAGGAGGGAGCTGCTGGTACAGCGCCGTGGTCAGGACCGACGGCGGGGCGTCCGAGCCGGTCTGCAGACGGCGGACGACCTCTCGCGCCCTCGCACCGCATCGGGTGCACGAGCTCATCACCTTCTGGGATCGGTCGAACTTCCGCACAGGCCTCAGCGCAGTGGATGAACACCCTTGAGCACCGCACACCGATCGGGTTGCCGCGTGCAGGGCGCCGCACTCCGCGCAGAGATACACGGTCTGGTTCGCCGCTGTGGATCGTCCGCCCACATCGAGAAGGTCCTCGTCCTCGTCCTCGAACGCGACCTCGTTGCCGAGCATGAGCCAGGTGTGGCGACCGTCAGCGGATGGGGAGGGCACGAAGTAGTTGTCCTGATCCCGCTGCTCGAGGGAACCGGCCAGGTATACAGCCCCGCATCGCTGGCATGAGCCGAACTCGAAACACGCCGCTGTGCAGTCCGGGCACCGTTCGTGGCGCGCCAGTTGGACGTGAGGGCCAGCGGTAGACAGACAGGTGAAGGCACCTTCGGTCGCCCGGATGAACTGGTGGTATCGAGCTGACAGCACCGGGTTCCCTGTGCTGTCCAGAGTGGCGCTGGCAACCGCGACGAGGTCTCGGACGATGCTCTGCGGCTGCGGCCGGCCCGGGAACATCCGGCCGGCGATGTCGGCGACCGTCTGGGGTCCGTCGGTCAGGAGCCGCTTCAAGGCGACCACGGAGGCCTCTTCGTCCAAAAGTTGGGCGGGGTCGAGGCCCTGGGAGCTCGCCGGCGCGTAGGACAGCACCGCTCCGGCGGGGTCCTCTGCGCCCCTCAGCGCGGACCACTGGTCAGGGGTCAGTGGACCCCACGTCGACTCAGTGGGGGAAGCCACCCGGCTGGCGGTCACGAGGTCCTGCCGCGTGACGTCGTCGTCGATCCACTCGAAGGGGCTCGCGAAGAGCTTCCTGGCGAAGTCCATGATCTGGGTCGGTCGGCCCTGGACCGAGGCGCTGGTCGCGATGCACTGCAGCTTTCGCCCGCCACCCACCCGGTCGTGGAGGCGCCGGAGCAGCATCGCGATCTCCGCGCCCTTCGCTCCGTCGTAGACGTGTGCCTCGTCGAGGGCGACGAAGGCCCAGCGGTCTCCCTGGAACAGGGCGAGGTCGAGGGGGCGGAGAAGGAGGTACTCCAGCATCGCGTAGTTGGTGAGCAGGATGTGCGGTGGCGCGGCCCTCATCTCCTCGCGGCTCAGCACCTCGTTGGACAGCCGAGGTTGGCCCGGGTTGAGCGCGGTGAACTGAGCCAGGGCGTCCGCCGTCCGCTCCTTCGTCTCGCCCGTGTACCTGCCGAACGTCAGCCGAGGATGTGCACTCAGCAGAGTGCGGAGCCTTTTGACCTGGTCATTCGCCAACGCATTCATCGGGTAGAGCAGAAGGGCGCGAACACCGGGGCCCAGACTCCCCTGAGCTTCTTCCGTCACCAGCCTGTTGATGATGGGGATGAGGAAGGACTCGGTCTTGCCCGAGCCGGTTCCGGTGGTCACGACCACGTTCCGGCCAGCGACTGCCTTCCGGATGGCTTGCTCCTGGTGGGCGTAGAGCGGCCGGTCCAGAGGCATGGCTGCACTGGCTAGCGAGGCGAAGCCTCGGTGCAGAACGCCTTCATCGATCAGGTCTGCCAGCGAAGCACCGGGACTGTAGGCGGGAGTCGCCTCGAGGTACGGGCCCTTCGCAAGAGCGCCGCCGTGGTCGACAGCCGCTGCGAAGGATCGCGCCATTGCCTCGTCACGGACGTCGACCAAGGTCTTGACGTATCGCTGGTAGGTGTCGGTCACCGCCCGGCTCGCTACGAGCGGGTCGAGCGCGTCATCCATGGTGATCCCTCTTCTTGCTCGCCGTCGCAGCGGTGTACGCGTGGGCGTCCGCCAGCACGATGTCCATGCCTACGTAGTCAGGTGCGTGGGTCGCCAGCACGAACCAGGCCTCGCGTCGCCCGTCCCCCAGGAGAGGAACGGCTGCGCTGTTGTAGGCCCTCAGCCGGGCCAAAGCGGCCCAACCGAATGAAGCGGCCGGCAACAGGCCCCAGGCAGCAGTCGGGGTGCCGTCCAGTCGCGCTTCGAACTGTGCGAACAGATCCGGAGGAGCAGCGCCCACGAGGCACTTCCGCACCCGTGAGAGGTCGCGCTCGATGAAGGCGAGCACACCTGTCAGTTCCTTCTCCCGGCGCGCGTCGAACAGCTGCTTGGCTGCCGCCATCCGGCTGTCCGGGTGGAGCAAGCCTTCGGGGACGACCTGCACCGCGCTCCACAAGTCCTCCACACGAGCCGGATCGAGCTGGTCCAGGGCGCTGGCTGTCGGCCCGAAACCACCTACCTCCCGATGCGGGTCATGACGCGAATCAAGGATCGCCACGAGACTCTCTCCGCCACCGAGAGCCAGGGACCGGCGAAGGTCATCACCGCTGTTGTCCGACCACTCGTCCTTCCGCCACTGCGGAACAGCAGCGAGTGCGGCGAGGACCGGAGCAGATGCCCACCCGCGTCGGATCGCGTCTTGCTCGATGTCCCGGAATCGGCGTTCGACGAGCCCAGCCCGGATGAGGAGACGAACAGCTGCCGCACGGTCGCGCACCTGGAACATGAGTGATGAGAGCGCCGCCGGTGGGTCACTGTGCAGTGAGTCCAGGACAAGGCGGCGGACGCGTCGGGCGGTGTCAGTGGGGAGAGGAAGTCGATCCTCCAGATCAAGGACCGGCCAGACCGCCGTCAGGTCGGTGACCACGCCGTCGTCAGGGACTGGCGCCCCTGCGAGAGCAGCGGACAGGAGCTCTGAACCGGAGTCGACCGCCTCGTGATGACCGGGGCGAGCAACCTGCAGTGCCGTGGGTCCCGGCCAGTCCGGCCAGTCCGTGGGGGCCCAGGGATCGACGACCGCAAGGCTGACGAGCAAGGGGCCGGCCTGCTTGAGCTCGTCGCCGAGCTGGACGAAACCGGACTCGTCGACCTCCCGCACCACGGGTGGTAGCCAGGGAGCGGTGTTGCGGTACGTGGCTGCATGAAGTCCTTCGACGTACCGGAGGTCGTCGAGCTGCAAGCCTCTGTCCACCGCCCTGGCACCCGACGCGAACGTCCTGGGCCGGAGCAGCGCCACGGTGGACCTGCTGTCGATCCCGACCAGGTCGAATCGGCCCGAGCCCACACGTCGGGCGGTGTCCGCGAATCGGCCGAGGCTGAACAGCCGAGTTTCGCGGCCCCGCCGGTCAGTCGACTCGATCGACTGCCGGTCGTCGGCATCATCGGCTGACAACTCAAGGCGATAGGCACAGTTGTCCCCCGGCAGCCGGACACTGAGGAACGCCTGCGCGTCGAACGTCTCTGCATGCACGATCGGTGGGCGCGACGTCCACCCACCGGGCAGACCTTGTCCCGTCACCTGCACCTCGACAGCGGGAGGCCTGATCAGAATTGTGCGCGCCTGCAGGCCGACCTCGCAGGTCACGTCGCTCTGCACGGTGTCGGCGTCGAAGGAGAGGGCGCTGGACGACGTCGTCATCCCGGGTGCGGGTCGAATGGTCGCGGCTGCTGGGTCAAGCAGCCCTGCAGTGGTCCAGCGAAGACGAGGGGCAACGTCGACGCCCAACCCCTCCGCGACGAACACGGTGCGCTGGGCCTTCTTCCCGAAGGCGCCGCGTACCGAGATGGTGAACTCGCCGAGCAGGGGTGAACCGAACTGGTGCAACGGGTCGTGGCCGCCTGCGATTTGTGGGCATTCGGCCAGCGCCATCCTCACGACGCCCCGCCCCCTGTCATCGGGGCGCAGGACCTCGACCTGCCACTGAGAAGGGTCGCTCCCGGGCGGGAGGACGACCGTCGGGCGGGTGCTCGACACCTCCATGCCCCGGCGGGTGGTGACGGCTGCCAGCGGGGAGATGCCCTCGATGGATGGGGCACCGGAGCTGCGGACCAGGCGCGGACGCACCGTGGAGGCAGCGGCGGACAGCCGGCCCGCCGATGCGTTCTGGAGATCGAGAGAGCAGATCAACCAGCCCCTCCACCCAACGGGTTGCCCCAATTGGCCCATGATTCGAAGGGGGGTGCCGGCCACGTCGACGACCTCCTTGTCCTTCGGGATGACCGCCCAGACCTCGCCGCGCGGCACCGGGAGACCCGCTGGCAACAGCTGCCCGTCGACGTCGAAGAGCAACAGAGGATCAGAGGGGTCGACCAGCTCGACGTCGAGTCGCTCCTGCCCACGTAGCCGCACGTTGAGTCGCCGCACCGGTTGTCGGACTGCGGCTGCGAGCGGTGTCGTGGTTGCCGCCTTGCCGACCCACTGCGCAGCGGCGCGTATCGACTCCGTTGCGCCATCGCCCGCCACCGACCAGACCGCGGCGCCGTCCTCCGCGGAGACCGCAGGCAGCATCACCACCACGGCCCCCGCCCCGACGTCCAGGGCAACGGTGGGCTCCGTGCGGTGCTTGCGGCGTAGGGGTGCAGGCTGGATCACGAGGTCATGACGACGTTCGTGGAGCTCCTCGACCAGGGCCGTGAGCATCACGCTGGGAAGCCCCGTTGTCTCCGTCGACAGCGTGCCGTCGTCGAGAGATCCGAGGTGCTCCCCCGCGTGGGCGACGACTTCGATGACGCGGTCGAGGACGTCGAGAGCCAGCTCGTCGCCGAACTGGAGAAACCTGCCGACGGAGGAGTCCACGTAGTTGAGGCGGCCTGTGTTGGCCGTCAGCCAGGTCAGGAGGTCCGCTCCAGCAAGTCCCGGGTCGTGACGCCGGCGGGCAAGGATGACGTCGACGAGCCGGTGCATCCCCGAATTCGGAATGGCCGCATGCATGGCGGCGGGGCCGACGAACCGTCGGTGGGCGACGACGTCGGTGAATTGTGGCAGCCGGGCACGCCCGAGCGCTTGGAGGAAAGCATCACCCACGAATCGCTGGAGATCTTGATCCGGGTGAATTTTGGTCGCGCGCCAGAACTCCGGCCAGAACGTGTTGGCCTCCGGCGCGATGGCTGCCGTCCCCACCATGCCGACCAGGAGACAGTGCGGGTAGCGATCGAAGGCCCGTTCTGCGGGGTCCCCGCGCCTGGCCAAGTAGGCGTACAACGAGCCCAGAGCCGCAAGGATGTTGTCGACATCCCCTCTGTCGTAGTCAGCCTCGACCACCAGCGACGCCGAGCGCAACGCAGACCGGTAGTGGGCTTCTTTCTCGCCCATGAAAGCCGATCCGTTCACGCGCCCCCCGAATCATCATCGATCACCGCTGGCCGATGCTGCCCTGCGATTGCCTAGGCGTCTGTCGCCACGACTGTCGTCGAGCGCTCTGCCAGATTCAAGACCCCGTCATCCGAGCGGGTCATGATCTCTCGCCGGAATGGTGGCCCGGGATGAACGACCGGGCTCCTGGTCGGAGCCAACCTGCTCCCGTCCTCTTGGTAGAGACCGTAGAAGCCGATCGGTGATGAGCCGTCACTAGTCACGCTCTAAGGCCGGGGGGCGAAGATCGATGACGTCAGCTGACTTCAACTCGTCGTCGCTTCTGCGCGAGAGCAACTTGAGCAGGTCCTCCTGGCGCGGCTGACCGAAGGCCAGTCGGTACATGGCGAGGTCGCGCTTGAGCCGGTCGTACCGGGGGCCGTCCAGGCTCAGCGCATACGGGTAAACATGTCGCTCGATCTTCGCCGGCCCGTCGTAGACCCAGTACGGCACGAAGTCGCCCTGGTCAGCCGTGGCTCGGTTGGCCGCGTCGTACGCCGCTCGCCACGGATCCACGTCGTCGGACGACATCACGTCCGATCGGTGGGCAGCGGCCACGTTCCTGCGGACAGCGTGCCCGCCGAAGCGGTGCACCCTGCCCTCCCGCTGCTCGAAGTCCACGGGGTTGGCCGGGGTGTTCCAGTGCACGATGGCTGAACACCACCAGTGGAAATCGATGCCCTCCTGGCCCGCCGAGGTGGTTGTCAGCACGAAGGGCCAGAACGGGCTGTTGAAGGCGGCCCGCACGTCCTGCTGCCGGACTTGCGCAGCCTCGGCGCTGTCGCCCGCGGTTCCGCGCGCCGAGCCGTAACGCAGCGCAAATCGGCTTCGCAGGCGTGGACCGTCGTCCTGCACCGGGAAATAGGGGGCGTAGTTGACCACGCGGAGCGTGATCGCACTGACGATCCGGCCAGCCAGGTCGAGCAGGCCGTCGTCGTCGAGAGGACCGTCGGAGAACGAACTGCGCAGGTGGTGGACGTACTCGTCCAGGACCGCCTGCAGGTTCCCGGCGGCGCAGTAGTCAAGGACGGATCGCCAGTAGGCGGCGTCGTCCTCGCCGATGACCAATGTGCCCTCGAGCCGATTGAACAGAGATCGCAAGCCTGCCGCGAGGTGCACCGCCGCATGCCAACGGCCCTGCGGGCTGACGTCTGCTTCCGCCAGCACCCGGCCGAGCGCGCGCCAGGCGATGTTGCCCGGGCTGTGGGCGGCCAACCGGACGACGTCACGGCTCAGGGCGTTCCGCCGTCCGAGGTGCGCCCTCCCCGTGTCGACGACACCGAGCGCTGCGGCGATGTGGGCTGTCAGCCCGGTGCCCGCCTCTGCCGACTCCTCACCCGCGCCCTCGCTGTCCCCAGCCCCGCCCGCGAAGTAGGCGGCCACGTCATCGGCCTCCGCCCACGCCTCCGCGGGAACTGCGCCGGGCCAGCCGAGGTAGCGCCGCCAAGCGCTGTCCCCGTCCGTGGTCGGTTCGTCCTGAGCTCCCCGTGCCTCGAGTGCATCCCGCACCCGGGTCTCGAGGTCCGCCTGCGAGAGCAGCGCTCCCCCCGCTGAGCGAGCGATGGCCAGGGGGTCTGCCGCCTGCGCCAGGACGGGGTGCGGCCAGAAGAGCGCAAGCGCACTCATGGCAGAGGGACGCCCGTCTTCGAGGCGGTAGTCCAACCGGCTCGCGACCGCGGCCCGAGCCGCACGGGAGTTCTCCCTCAGCGCTTCGCCGGACAGCTTGCGGTCCGCTTCGTAGCTGAGGAGTCCCGCGATGGCGGTGGGCGTCGCAGACCAGGACGAGAACACCAGCCGCTTGGTGATGCCCGCGGCCGCGTGCTGCGCGAACGGGGCCCGCAGGGCGAAGTACGGCATGGACGGCGGCAACCACAGCAGCTTCTCCCAGCCCTGGTCGACTGTGTCAGCAGCCAGCCGGCGCAGGCGGGCGTTGCCGAAGTCGATCGGCCGGAACCCGCGGACGGCCTCTGCGTCCATCTGCTGCGCACTGGACACAAGCTCGCGCACGGCGGCGGACGGCCCGTCCTTCACAGCCGCCTTCAGCCTGTCGCCGAGCTTGTAGCCGTCGGCGAAGTTGAGGAAGTAGGGGGCCGACTTCCAGTACTCGAGCGTCGCGATCCCGCCCAACTCGTCCGCCAAGGCCCGCAGCGTCACGTACCCGCGGACGTCGTCCACCGCGACGTCGGCGAGGTCGTTCTGCCGCTCCACCACCATCTCGCCGGTGCGCAGGCGGGGTCGCTCGGACCGGGTCATCACCGGCAGAAGGAGTTGGCGCACCCCACTCGCAGCGTCAGCCGCACCGGCGCCGGATGCCAGCGCGGTCCGGTACGTCTCCAGGGCCTGCCGGACGTCGCCCAGCCATCGGTCATCGTCGCGGAGGAACCGCAAGGTTGCGAAGAGGTCCTCGTGGTGGCTCTCGCCGGTGTCCGCGGCTTCCTGGTCCAACGTGAACGGTTTGTACGGGGTCGCCGACAGGAGGAGCACTTTCGCGGCGCCGTACCCGAACAACGCCTGCGCCAGCTCGGCGCTCTCCGTGTGAGCATCGGTCGACAGCAGGTTCCGGAATCGCTGGAACTCGTCGAGGATAACCAGATCGGGCTCGAGGCTGTCGATCGAGGCGCGCGCGAGGTGGCCGCGCATGAGGCGGATGAGCTCGACGGAGCGCTGGTGCAGATCGGCGGTCAGCTCCCGACTTCGGCCGACATCAGCGAACAGCGCTGTGGCGTCGCCCGCGGCACCCGATCCGCGGATCGCCGCTGCGAATGACTCCGCGATCACCGCGTCGGGGCCGTTCCCGAGCTCGGCGCGGAGGCTTTCGACGACCTGCCGGAAACGGCCGAAGGTGCGAGTCGTCGCGCGCAGTGTGGTGAGAGCACTGCGCGCGTCCCAGCCAGTCAGTCCGAGCTCCTGCTCGAGCAACAAGTAGATGAGTGCGCGCTCCTGGGCGAGCCCGGTGCTCCACCCCTGCTCGAAACTTGTGCCCGGGGTGAAGGCCACCAGGTTCACTGGCTTGCCGATGTGGGTCCGGTCGGCCGCAGCCAGTGCCGCGGTGTGGCGGGCCAGCATCGTCAAGCGGGTGGAGAGGTGGGTGGCCCGGGCTCCGGCGACCTGGAGCCGCTCGATGTTCTGCCTTGCGATGTCGGCATTCGAGCAGATGTAGACGATGTCGATCCTGTCCACGGAGTCGTCGTCCTGGAGGTGCTGCAAGGTCTTCGCGACGACACCACGCGCGACGACGCTTTTGCCGAGGCCGGTCTCGTCTGCGACGAGGAAACGGCGGGTGGGCTCGGTGTCGACGAAGAAGCGCTGGGCGACGTGCTCGACGGTCGCGCGTTGGAAGTCCTTGAGCCCGGCCAAGTCCGCCGCCGCGTCGTAACCGGTCACTGCTTCCCACTTCCCTCGGCGCGTGCCGCGTCGACGACGGCCCATATCTCTGCGAATCCGGGAGGCAGGACACCGGCCCCGGCCACCTTGGGTACGAGCCGCGCGAGGTCCTCCAGGCGATCTGGGTGGTCGACGAGGGCTCTCATCAGCAGCTCGAACAGACCCGGCGCCTCGAACCGGACACCAACTGCTCGGCTCGCGTCGCCCGCGTCGGCCGCGCCCATGAGGAAGGTCGAGTCCCCCGCTCCCAGCAGCAGGGCAAGGAAGCGGAGGAACTTCTCAGGGGTGTCGACCTGACCAGCGATGACGGCGTCCAGCCGTCCGCCGGGGGCATCGACGAGGTCGGCGAGCACCAGGCAGCGTGCTCGTGCCCCGTCTGGGCCGGTGGCCGTCAGCACGACGAAGGCGGAGATCTCATCGATGGCCATAGGACCGAAGGTGAGGTCGACAGGTTCGCCGGCGCGAAGTGGTTGATCCGATCCCGGGAGGGTGATCATCCGCGCCGAGACCTCGATGCCGGCCTCCCCGGGGGCGAGGGCCGGGCCCGTGAATCGAGCGCGGTACGCGTCGTCGCCACCGAGCACGGTGACCGTGAAGAGCCCGGACGCCAGATCGACGAGGACGTTGTCCAGACGCGTCAGTTCCGCGTCGTCATCCTCCGGGGTTTGCGGTGTGTAGGTGGTCAGGATGGAGCGCAGCGGGCCGTCGTCCCCGAACATCTCGGCTGCGCCCAGCTTCGACGAGGGCCCCACGAGGGTCACGATGATCTCCGCGTTCCCCCCGAAGGCAGCTTCAGTGGCATTGGCTGACCCGACGCGGATCCAGGTCCTGCGGTCGTAGCTGAGCACGTAGCACTTGGCGTGCAGACCGGCGAGGCCGGTGGCGACTGGCGGTCCTGCGTCGGGGGCCTGGACCAGCTCGCTGGTCAAGGGGTCGAGGACGTAGACGTCATGCCCGGCCAAGGTGTCCGCAGGGAGCGCGTCGAGGGTGGCCTGGCGGCTGATGACCGTGGCCGGACGACCGGCCGTCACCGTGGCCAGACCGGCAGGGGTGAGGAACGGCGAGATGACGACGACGTCTCGCGTGCCGACGAAGAAGTCGTCCTCCAGGACAGCTCCGAACCCGAGGACGTCGAAGCTGATGTCCGTCATGTCCTGGGGCAGCTCCCAGCGCGTCCGTCGAACGTCGTCGGCCACCCGCCCGATCCTCGCCCGCCGCACTTGGGACACCTCCCCGACCGAAAGACCGGGAAGGGCCTCGAGCAGCCGGGCGACCGGTTCGTTGACCGGATCGGCCGAGTCGGTCAGCTCACCATCGAGCTGCAGCAGCAGATCCCAGCTGCGGTCGCTCGTGAGGTTCCGGCTCGGAACGACGAGCCGCATGCGCACCCCTTCGCCTTCGTCGGCCACGAACCGCAGGGCCCACAGCTTGGGGTGGAAGAGGTGCCCGGCCTTCGGGCGCCGGACCGCATGGAGCACTGGCTCGAGGAAGGCCACGATCGACGAGTGGGACTGTGGCGCAGCGGCCATGCCCGCTTGGTGGAAGACGTCGAGCCGGTCGGCGGCTGACCGGACGGCCTCCATGAGGGCGATCGGATCTGCGCTGTCCGCCAACCGCCGAGGGATGAAGGCGAGCGCAACGGACAACGCGGACTCGAGGTGGACGGTGAATGTCGTCGCGACGGCACTGTCGAGGATGTAGCCGTCCGGGGGGCGGAGGGCATCGAGCAGGAGCGCGCGGCCGTCAGGCTCCAGCACTGGCGCTCTCCGCTCCTGCGTGGATGTCGGACACGATCGTCCGGACGTTGGTCCACCGGAAGTCGAGTCGGCGACTTCCCGAGGCCCCTGCCCATGTGCGGAGCAGCTTGTCGTGGCGGAGCCGCGACTGCGGGCCTTTGATCGAGATCTCCCGGTCGCGGACGAGCGCCCTCAGATCGGCGCGGTCGGCCATTCCGGCCAGCTCACCGAGGACGCCGAGCCAGGTGGAGATGAACAGGCGGGCGCGCGGATTGCCCTGGATGCGTGGGTTCTGGTTGGTCACCCGGGCCCACATGCTGGCGGTGTCCCAGGATGAGAGCCGGGGGTGCCCGGACACCGTCTCGGCCCACTCGTCGATACGGCTGCGGTAGCGGTCGACGGGCCCCACCACGGAGGTCAGATCAGCCGCCTCGTACTTCTCCGCGATGAGCAGGTTGTAGAGCAGGGCCGCTCCGTGCATCGCGAGGGAGAACAGCTCTGCGTCCTGCACGACCGCACGGGTCTCGCTGTCGGCGTCCGTGACTGCCGGGTGCGACCACGCCCAGGGCACCTCGTCAATCGGCTCGGAGGACTGCAGCACGTGCGCCAGGAAGGACGTCGGGCAAGCGGACACGATTTGCTCGGTCAGCCACCGTGCCTCGTCGGCCTCCACACGCAGTCCGCCTACGACGCTGTCGGGGAAGCCAGGCGGTGCGGGCGGGACCGAGGGCACCCAGCGGCCGCTTGCCCGGCGAGTGACCTCCTCGCCGAGCTCTTCCTCCAGCGCAGTCCGGTCGTCGACATAAGCCCGCGCGATGCCGTACCGCTCGAGCGCCTGGTTGTAGATGACCGATGGCAGGTTCTTGACCTTCGCGCCAGCGCGGGCGCCGATGATGCCGAAATCGTCAGGCGCCTCGGCCAGCAGCGTCAGGACGACGCGCCGCTCGACGTCGGCCAGCGACTGGGGTCGACGCTGACGAGCAGTGCGGTCCGCGGCGGCGGCGCACCAGGGAACCAGAAGGAAGTAGCGGGCTCGCGTGAGCAGGACGGACATCCCCGGGAACATCAGGTCGGAGAAGGCATCCCGCACCTGACCGATCCCGAGCTCGTCCCGGCTTTCCTTCTCCTCGAACAGCCGCAGCATCTCTCTGGTGCGCCGCTGCTGCTCGGCGTCGAAATCCAGCCAGGCGAGCTGCGATGTCACGGCGCCACCACCTCGGCGTCGAGCATCCGCGGCGCCAGTCCGTTTTCGAGCATCCAGCTGAGCAACCGACGGAGCACCTCAAGCTTCTTGTCGAGGTCGGCGATGCGGAGGGACTTCTTGTCGCTCAAGCTGGTCAGGCGGTTTCGTTCAGCTGCGACCTCCGTCTCGAGGGCGACGACGTGGAACCAGACCTGTTCCTCCGGCGTGAGGTCCAGCTTCTGCCGGGCACGTGCCGCCGACACCTTCACGAGGACGTCGACAACGATTTGGTCGAGCGACGCATCCGCCGCACTGGGCGCCGACGCAGCGGCCGCAGCTGCGGCACTGCCGGCCGATGTCATGGTCCCGAGAAGCGCCATCCCGCCGACCATTCCGCCAGGACCGAAGGCCGCCAGCGCGCCAGTGAAGGCAGCCGCCCCGAACGCGCCGGCTGGTGCGGCGAGGGCGACGCCCAGCGGTCCCGCAGCCACGAGGGCCACGCCGGCGGCACCGATAAGAATCCGACCCCACGGGATGCCTGATGACTTCACGAGGGCGTCACGGACCTCACTGATGCACGCAGCGATCGTCTCGCCGCTCTCCGGCTGAATCCCGACCTCGATCGCCATGTCCCGGAGGGCTGCCATGGGCGCCTTGCCCGGGTCGATGTCGTATGGCTGGACCAGGTTGGACAACGCCGACAGCACCATGGGTTCGATGACCTGGTCGAGCTCCCAGTCCCTCTGGACCCGGGGTGCTTTGCCGTCCGTCAGCGCGAGAACGGCGGGGGTAGCGAGCCTCCCCTCGGCGGCGAACATCGTCCGGAGCCTGTTGCTCATCTCCTCCTGGACGATCTCGAGCGCAAGGGCGTAGCGGCGGGCCACCGCTTGGTCGGTGATGTTGCGCCGGACGTGGTGGGCGAAGGACAGCGCGAAGACGGCCATCTGCTCGGGGACCGACTCTGGCAGATCGATGGCCCGCTCCACCGGCACGAGTTCCCGGCTCTGCGACCCGAAGACCGCTTCACCGAGCAGGGTCGCGACGTGGGAATGCTGCAGGTAGAACTCCGCCCCGTGCGAGACGCCGACCGCGAGCGGGAAATCCTGGGCTGCCGGGAACGTGCCGCCGAGCCCACGACCTGCGGTGATGGGGTCGAGACGGCCGTAAAGGTTGGCCCAGTCGCGGACCGTCCCGTACGGAAAGCGCTTGAGGAGCCGATCGGTCTTCTCGTGGAGGAAAGGTGACCCGGCCGGACTGCCGACGGTGATCAGGCGACGCACGTGCACCTGCGCGGGGAGGTGATCCAGGAGGTCGATGGCGACCACGGAGCCCAAGCTGTGCCCCACCAAGACGATGCTGCCCTCGACCGGCAGCTGCTCCAGGACGTTGCGCAGGATGGCCCCGCGGACCCCTTCGTTCTTCAGGTAGCGAGTGACCTGCTTCATGAGCCCGGGGTCGACCAACGTGGCCGCATCATGGATGAGGTCGACGATGAGAGCAGGCACGTTGGCCAGGCCGCCGGGTTCGACACGGTCGTCCTGCCCGATCAGGCGCCCCAAGCTCACCTGCTGACGCTCGTACAGCCGACGGCGCTCGTCTTCGTCGTCGGGCTGGTATGTCCGCGCCGGCACGGAGGCCGACACCCCGTCCATCTCGAGGATGCTGCTATACCGGGGGGCGATGGTCTGGCCCTTGTCGACAGCGTCGTAACCGACTGCCTCAAGACCGGCATTCATGTGCCCGAACCAGCCAGCACTGGGATCGCCGTCACCTACGCCGTGCAGGAACACCACAGTCGGAACCACGACAACCCCCGTCGATGTGTCGAACGCTTCGCCGATCGACAGCACTTAATCATGCGGTTCTGACACCGAGGGACTGGCACCGCTCTGGGTGAACTGTGACTGGCCACGCGACAGGCCCACCCGCCGGACTTACGTGACATCCCGCCCTATTCCGGAAACGTTTACCGCGCCCCAACGCCAGCCAAACGAGCCCAGCTCGCGACCCGTCGGCTGCTCGCGCTTCACGTAAACATTGTTCGACAATAGATCTCGACAACCTTCCTCCTGGTCTCGACAATCAACCAATACATCAGCTATGTATTAGGACCGGCCAAACGACTAACTGTCTCGATGCTCTCAGCGCCACGACGCGTTCCGCGGCCAGCGGAATCGACCCCCGATTGGCCGTTCGCATACACCTATTCGACTCATTACGGTGCGGTCTGTCCATACCCGTCCTCATGTTGGGGTTCCGGACCCCAGCCCTGACTACGCCATTTGCGATAGCGAACCGCTAGTTCAGCTACGCAACTTGTGCAGGCGCTCGCTGCGGAAAACACCTCCATGGGTGTTGAATTTAGTTCAGCGCCATCACTGCCCTCGACACGCAAGTATTTCAGCTGGGGCAGTGGTGGCCCCAGCGTAAGGGTGATGCTGCCATCCCATTCAAACGCATGGGTTACGGCCAGACTTTCCGCCTGCCGAAGCGAGCGCCAGAGGTCCACCCCCTCGCCAACCACATCAATCTCGAATTGATAAGCCTCTATCGCACTCTGACCGTCTTCCACGGCGGAAATGACATCCCTCAACCTTCGGCCAACTTCGCCGCCTGAGAACGGACGGGCGTCCACGTCGAATTCAGAATTCAAGATTGCTACTGCCTGGTCGAGTTGCACCTGCGCGAGGAGGAACAGGGTCTCGGCGGTCCGGTCCGGATCTGGTCGTTCGCCGTGCTGCTCAGAAGCGAACTCGTCATCCAGCCGAACCTGCCAGTAATCAAGTGCCTCACGGGCACCCATGAACTCGGCAAAGCCGACCTTCAACACCTTCGGAACATCACCGAACCAGCGCATTCGGTCACCTCCATCGTCACCCGGACTGGCCGACATGCATCGGAATTACGCGGGCGTAAGAGGTGACCTACTGCAGGGCAAGAAGGGTCAACCTCGATGACAGCCGACCAACTCATAGTTCCGCACACTTCGAGTGGACACATCAAGTACTAGCCAGGTTGTACAGAGACCCGTGTTTGCTTGTCATCACAGACTCGATTGATTCGGCCAGACCGCTATCATGCAGCAAAAGACCAAACTCGACGTTGCGATTCTCAGCACTGTATGAGAAGTTGGCACTAGTCAGAAGCACTAGTTGATGGTCAACCACAACAAATTTCGCATGACTGACGACCTTTTGTCCAGAATCCAGCTCGCTTGATCGGTAGACAGTCGCACCGGCAAGCTGCTTCTGCACAGCAACCGCATCCGCTTTCGAAGCGTCAATATATACCGTGACGGCAACCCCGGGCCGACCTGCGGCGAGTGCCAATTCGGACCACATCTGTGACGAAGATTGAAAGTTGTACGTTGCGCACGTAATGGACTGCCGCGCACCCTGCACGAGGACGTGGAATTGGCTGGTTAAATGCCCAACGGTGGCCTCGTTGCCGGGCATCGTCCACACGGGAGTCACTTTGCGGTCGGAACCCTTCGCACCCGCAACGGCAGTCAGGACAGCTACCGCCAAGTCGGCGGTTGTGTGATTTAGCCCGGCCGCCGCCAGCAATTGACCACCTTGGGTGCGCCTGGCCGAATCAACAGCAGTGAGCACTTGAGTGATGTGGCGGCCACCAGCGAACCCCGCAGCGAGGGCCCGGGCCTCAGCTCCTGTGAAGTAGCCGCCGAGGTCGTTCAACGGATCAACTGCCATTAGTGACGCCGAAGAACCCAGGCACTCTAGCGCCAGTCGTCGTCGCGAGCGTGAGCATAAAACGCCGATCGAGAAATCGGTTGGCGTTCTCACAAGACGTCTCGGATGCAAACGTGCAGCAATGACACGCCGCTCCGTGTAGGAAGTCCTCAGGGTCCCTTGGTGTCCGCATCGCACAGACCGGGTCCGACGAGCAGCGCGCAGCCCGCCGAAGTGCCGAGGACACCAACGACTGCAACCGCTCTGGTTGCGATAGTGCAACCAGACCTCCGAGCGTGCCCTCGCTGTCGGACGCCGTAGTGCAAATTAGGAGGCCAGCCGCAGCGGACCGTTCCGCGGAGCCCGGCCAGCCGTAGATGCGCTCGGACAGGCTCGCTGCGCCGTATCCGCTGTACATGGCCATTTCCCGGATGAGCGCGTGCGAGAACGTATGCAGCAACCAGTACCGGGGAGCAGGGAATCTCGTCGCTGAGTCGACGTTCTTCGCTGTCTCCGAGAACCGCCGGGCGAAGTTGCGGTCATGCGCCTGCCGATGCTCCGCCCACAGCGGGGACGCCAGGACGACGGTCTCCCATGCGGCAACCGCGTCAACGTCGAGCTGCAGGAAGACGCCTTCCCCGCGATCCTCGGTTGCCGGCACCCACCTGGGCCGCTTGTTGCGAGTCAGCTTGACCAGCCGGCTCGACAGGTCGTTGACCCGGTCCATCTCGTCCAGTCGGGTGAACCCCAGGACGGCGTTCACCTTCTTCATCTTGTTGACCGCGACCACGCGCTGAACGTGAGGATGCAGCTTTGCGCCTCGGTCGCGCTCAGTGACCATAAGACCAGTGCTGTTGGACTGCTGCGCAAACAATGCAGGTTGCTGGAGGTAGGCCCACTCGGGCACCAGCAAGTCAATCGGGTCCCAGCCCGCCAGCTTGTCTTGGCGCACCTCATCGGAATCCCCCGCCATCGCCTTCGCGGCCGCAGCCGCCAGCTCGTCGTCCGTCACCGTCTCGAGGTCGATGTGTGCCGACAAAAGATCCCGCAGGAAGTCCGGATGCGCCTGGTACTTCGCGACCTTCTCCAAGCCGAGTTCAGCGCGCATCTGGTCGGCCAGCGCAGCCGTCTGCTGCTTGTCATCGCGCGGCATCACGATGACCGACTGCGTCGACGCGAACCACAGGTTCGACGCACCCATCAGGACGATGGCCGGTCGCGCGTCGCAGTCGGCATCGAAGGCGCCGAGATGTGGGTGGCGGCCGCGGCACTTCTGTGGCAACTTGTCGCGGCCGACCCGCCCCTGCGCCTCCGACATTCCGCGGCTGGCCGAGCACTGCGTGCACACGATCGTGGAGCCGACGCTGCCGCCGACGTTCGCGTCCCGCATTTTGAGGTCAGGACTCTCAGCCCTGGGGCAGGCCCTCCCCTTGTGCACCCACAGTGCATACGGGAACTCGTCGAGGTGTCCGTTGGTACAGGTCAACAGGTGTTGCGCGGGCACAGCCGGGTTGCTCCGCTTGCCCTTCCCCCCGGACTTTTTGCCTCGCCCAGGGCAGCTCTCGTGGGTGAACTGCGCGAGGTCGGGGCGGAAGGGGTGGGTGTTCGTGTAGGTGAAGCGCGGCAGCGGACCGAGGTAGTCGCAGCCGGTACACCGGAACCACTGCGGGAACACGCGAGCCGGGACACCGAGGTCGGTCCCCTCGGTGGACGGGCCTCCGCGTTTCGGCTGCCAGGGGTAAGGCCGGAGGGAGTCGACATCCCTGCCGAGGTGCATCCGGACGACGTCGAGCAGCCGTGGCTCGATGATGGTCGGCACGTGCTCGCGACGCTTCCAGATGGGGTCCCAGTCGTCGAGCCCGGCCGGCATCACGGCGAAGTTCGGCAGGTCCATCACTGCGCCGGGGCCGTAGGTGTACAGCAATGACGAGGGACGGGCTGATCCAACTCGAGCACGGTTCTTGACGTGTGCGTTCTCGGCGTCGGTCAGCGGGTCAAGGGAGTCCGTGGCGTCGGCCAGCATGTCCGCGACTGCGTCGGCCGATGCGGTGGAGGCTTCGGCCATCAGGCGTCGTCCCCTGAAGGCAAAGTCCAGGCAGGAGCGCCCTCGGGCGCACGGGCGAAGAGCCGGTCGGGCAGCGGACTGACCAGCAGGTTGATCTCCGGCTGGACCTCACGCATTGAATTGGCGATCCGGAAGGGCGCGGGCACCGAGCTGCCAGCAACGGCGACGGCGTTCTCCGGGCTGATCATCAGCGGCATGTGAGCGTTGCCCTTCCCTGTGCGCTCGTAGACGAGAGTCTGTCCGTTGGCCACGGCTTCTCCAGCGCGCTTCGACCAGTGCTCGACCCGGTTGACCAGTAGATGGTCTGCCAGCTTGGTCGCGTCCTCGTCCTGCGCCGCGGCCTCAATCCGCTGCATCAAGCGGGACACGAGCCCCTGTACGGCGGTGAGGTTCTGCTTGATTCGTCCCGCTGCCTGCTCGGGAGACAGACCGTCGGCGGTGGCGGCCTGGAGCACGCGGACGACGCTCACCAGCAGGCCGTCGATCCCACGCTCGAGAGACGTCGGCGAGTAGGGGGTGACCGACAGCGCCTCCACCTGCGCGTAGAAGGTCTCGTGGTAGTGCCGGAACTGCTCGAAGTGTGCAAGGTCGCGCGGCCGCGCCCAGTTCCCCAGCGACACCACCAGACCGGGCCGATCATCCGAGTCTCGGCCGACCCGAGATGACGCCTGGATGTACTCGGCGGTGTTCTTCGGTTGCCCGACCACGAGCATCAGACCTAGTCGCTGGACGTCGACACCGACCTGCAGCATCGAGGTCGCCAAAACCACGTCGAAGGGCACGTCCTTGCGAGGGGAGGCGGACACACCCGCATCGGCTGCCGCCATGCGCGCCCCGAACGCTGCGGAGCTGTCGTAGTCCGGGTTGAACTCACCACCGAGGCGGTCCAGGGTCCGACCAATCTCAGCCGACGCGATACGAGAAGTCAGTTCACCCACGTGGAGTACACCGAACGAGGCCCCGAGCCGGCTGGGGAACCCGGCCCCCCGGCGCGGTCGCTTAACCCGGTTCTGGACGTCGTCCGCGACATAGCGGGCCATGCCAGCGAGCTCACGCGTGGCGTTGAAGTAGCCCACCAGGGTCATGTAGGGGTCCGCGGCCTTCCGCGCGTCCCCCGTCAGCGCCGGGTCGTCCGCGGAACGGTCGAAGAGCAACTGGCCTGCCGACAGCAGCACCTCGGCGACCCGGATCTCGGCGCTGGAGAGTCGCACGCCCTGAGCACTGACCCCGATATAACGCCGCCCCGGGTGTTCCTTGCTGATCGGGATCTCGTACGAAAAAAACGTGTTGGCGACGTCGAGCACCTGCGGCGGAAAGATCTCCACCCAGCGCCCGTAGAGGGCGCGCACTTGCGCTTGCGCGTTGCGCACGGTCGCGGTCGAGGCCACAATCAGCGGCTTCACCGGCATGGCGTCCGGAGTCTGCCAGCTGCAGAGGGTCTCGATGGCCACCTCAAACAGCCCGACGGATGTGCCGAGCGCCCCGGTGATCAAATGCAACTCATCCTGAATGATCAGGTCCGGTGGCCGGAGCCGGCTCACTGGCACGACGGTGGCCGCCGGGCCGCCCTTTGAGGTGTGTGAGCTGCCCGTGCAATGCGGGTAGTCGACGTGCACGTACCCGTGTCTGCCGCACCTCCGGTTGACGTAACCGAACAGGGCCGCGGCCTCACCCTCCCGGGCCAATCGCGCAAACTTGTCGACGGTGGCGATGACGAAAGCGGGGGTGAGGCGATAGATCTCCTCGTCAACGGTCAGGACTGGCAAGCCCTCAGTGACTGCGCCGCCCTTCGCAAATGGACAGCGAGCCAGCTCGTCTCCGCAGTACACGAACACCCGCCGCGCGACGGGGTCGGCACGGACGTTGGCGGCCCCAATCGGAGTGCCACACCAGGGGCACCGCTGGACCTGCAGCACCGTGAGTCGGTGGCTGCCGTACTGGTTGGCCTTGACGAGCTGGTCCTCGGCCTCCTCGTACCGCTTGGGGCTGACGGCGGTACCGACCCAAAGTCCGATGCGAAAGGGCGTTGTCCCCCAGGTGGCTTCATCCTCGCACCGGGCCAGCTCAGCGGCGCAGACGAGGGCTGTCGCTCGTTGGAACTGTTGAGCGGTCAGCAGCCGAAGCGTGTAGCGCATGAGCACGGCGACCCCGTCGTTTCCGTCGAGCGGGCCGTCGTCGGAATCGACAACACCCTGCCTGCGGCGGATGGCGAACGTGTAGGCCGCCAGGCCGAGGTACGCCTCGGTCTTGCCGCCACCGGTGGGGAAGAACAACAGCTCGACCTGCGCCTGAAGATCCGCGCTCCGCAGCCGGGCAGTGGGGTCGGTGAGCGCCCCGAGTTGCATCAGGATGAACGCGAGCTGGAACGGGCGCCAGGTCGCGGCCTTGTCGCCACGGGCTGCCACCAACGCATGCGCGTCAGCGATCGACATCTCCGCATTCGAGGCGCGTCCAGCGGCAACCTGCGAGGCGATGCGCTGGTCCCGCATCACTCTGTTCATGAACTGGAAGCAGCGCAGGGCCTCAGGCTTGGACGTGACGTGCGCCAGCCCGGCGGTCAGCCGCTTGTGCACCTTCCGGGCCTCGAACAGGGCATCCGCGGCGGTGTCCTGGAGGTGGGCCGGGAGTTTGGTAGCCAGCTCCTCCTGCTCATCAAGCCAGGCTCCGTAGCCGGCGAACAGCGGAGACAGCCCGGTCGCCAACCCGGTGGAGTCCGCCTCTGCCAACGCGGCCATGGACAGCATCGCGTTGTCGATCTCGCCGGCACGCGTTTGCGGCGTCTCTGACACAGGCAGCCAGGTCGTCTCGACGGACGTGGCACGTCGTGATCCGACTTCCGCCTTCCACGTGACTGAGCAGCACCGGCCGATCGCGAACTGCAGCCGATCGCGGTACTGGAGATCGAGCCGCCGGACCTCGGGGTCGTGCTCTGCCCAGTGCTCCTCGAGGGCGTCTCGGACCGGAAGGAAGACCTGGGCCCCATCGGCGTCGATGACGAGTCGAGTCTGGAACAGCCACATGCCGATCGGGATCGGCATCGGGGTGACTCGGTCGTTGCACAGGGCGATCTCCACGAGCACGCGTCCAAGGGCCGTGTCGTCGTAGCGGTCGATCCGCAGGCAGACCTTGTCGCGGAGGGGCACTGTGTGGGTCTCACCGGGCACCAGATCAGCGAGCTCGACGGTCCGGGGCTCTTCAACAGGGGTGCGCTGGTAGTTACGGATCGGCCGGCCGGACTTCGTGACCTCATCGGTCTCGACCGGCTCGTACACACCCCAGGAAGCGCGCACCGTGAACGCGGCCAGATCCGCGGGTACCTGAAACCGCAGACCCATGGACGAGGGGATCATGAGTCCCTGCTTGGGCGTGCGGTCTTCGGCGTCGTCGTCTTCCGACTCGGCCTCGGAGTCGTCGGCGGCGAATACTGGTACACCACGCCCTTCAGCCAGGGCGGCCTCGTCAGTGCGGACCTGCACCAGGTCACCGCGGCCGGACTCTCCCTCCTCCACTTCGGCGACGGCAACGTCGTCGCTCAGCTTGACCGGAGCAATGTGCCCGACCAGGTACTGCTGGCGCGGACTGAACGTGAGCACCTCGTCTGGGCCACCGACCGGGCCAAGCAGCTCCCGCTCCAGGATGTCGACGAGGTTTTCACGCACCTCGTACGACGAACCGTCGAGCTCGTGACTCAGTTCGTACGTGCCTTGCGGACGGGCGTTAGAGGGGGTGGCTGCGGTCACGGGAAGAGTGCCTCCTGTTCCTCAGAGAAGATTCGCCGATTGGCACCCTTACCGGTGACACCCGCTGCCTGCTCGGCTGCGGCCCGGAGATGATTTTCCTCCAGCAGCCGATCGAGGATTTCCACCCGCGCGGCAGGGCTGACAGTCCACCGCGTCATCTGGCGGTAGGTGTGGAACCCGTGGTCGAGTTGAACGTCGCCCCAGCCGTAGGCCGCCATCACGGCTTGGTCTAGCTCGACGTGGATTGCGCGAATCCGATTCACGTCTGAATCCACCGAGTCGCCAATTTCCGAGTCGTTGACCTGGTTATACAGTGAGGTTAGGCCCAGCTGTCGACGCAACAATGCCTCACGCCGCTCCGAATCGAGCGCTTCGCCAACCTGAGCTAGCCAGTCCGTCGACGGGGGGCGGGGAAAGGTCTCAAAGACGTCAGAGGGAACGTAACGCACGCGAGTCTCCAACGTGGACCCGTAGGTAATTGCCCACAGCTGATGCACCGAGGACGAAAGGACGCTTTGCAGGACATGATTGTCGCACGCAAAGACACCCAAGGTATTGCTGAAGACCTGCCGAGCCGGCACTCGCATAGGCATGACAGACTTGCTCAATAGCGCAATCACTAGAACTTCATCAAGGTTGGCGATAGCCTTAGTCAGAGCCGGCGCCGACCTCCAATATTGCCACCACGGGAGCTGGCGAACTAGAGGATCACGGTTCGCCTGCCGCTCTTTTGCCACCGTTTCCCGCAGGCGCTGAGACGGAAGTTCAAATTCGAGACCAGGCGCCTGACGAATGCTTCCGAAGTTGATAATCCATCGGGATGCGCTTGCGCCCACGTTTGAGTTTACGTCGTCGCCAGTCAGAAACTTCTTAAGTACGTTTGAGTTTGCGGGAGACTTTGCAGTCCACGTCTCTACATCCTCCTGTGTGACAAGAAAGCCTTCGCCTCGATGAATTGCTCCTTGAAAAACAATCCCAGAATTCTCCGCGAGCCGCACCGGATTCCCAGTCACCCGCCCTTCGGCCTCTAGACGCGTCGAGATTCCGGCTACCACAAGCTCGTCGCTGACCCTTGGCACGTAGTCGGCCACGGCCGAGACGGTGCCCCATACCGCCGCAAACTCCAGATTGGCGCTCTTCGCCGGCCAAGACCGGCTCTGGATGGCGCGAGTGATTGTGAATCCCGCGTCGACCATCCGGTCCAAGCCCACCTCCCGGGTGTCGCCCTGAGCGATGGTGTTGGTAGCGATCAGCCCGACCGTGCCAGTGCTGCGAAGAAGGCTCGTCGCACGAAGCAGGAAGTAGGCGACCAGGTCGGCGCTGCCCTTGGTCCCGCCCGCTAGCGCGTGCACGAACCACTCGCGTACTCCGTCGCCCATGGCGCCGGTGAGCTTCTGACCGCCAAGGAAGGGAGGATTACCGACGATCGCGTCAAAGCCTCCATGGTCAACGAGGACGTCGGGAGCTTCAAGCACCCAGTGGAGCGGCTGCCATCGCCGGTAGTCGGTCGCGACCGTGGGCGTCAAGCCCTTGTCGATCAAAGTGTCGAGCATGGCAGGGTTGCCCGGCTCGCCATCACGGGGAGCTGCGGTTCGGGCGGCGATGCGGAGGTTCTCGTAGGCGTCGTCCAGCTTTCCACCCGGTTTCCCACCCAAGGGCAGGCCAGCGGCGATGACGCCGTCCGCAAGCCGACGCAGGTCCGCGGTGAGCCGCCGTAGGTCTGCAAGCTGGCGGCGTTTCGCTGCACCGTCTCGGGCGGGGTCGCGATCGTCGATCTCGGTGGCGAGCTGAACGCGGAGCTCCGAGGCGCGGCGTACCACCTCGTTGACCTTGACGTCGTCCACGCCGTACGTCTCGAGCCTCTTCGCGCGGCTTGGATCGATGTGCAGCGTGCGCAATTGCTGCACATCGGTGAGCCCGAGCAGCGAGTTGCCGAGGAATATCTTGTCGTCGACGAAGGAGAACGGTTGATCCCGGTCAAGGGAGACCAGCCAGAGTGACAGCTTGCACATCTCGACGGCCATCTCATTGATGTCCGCGCCGTAGAGGCAGCTGGCGACCACCTCACGGATCGCCCGGCGTTCAAGGTCGGTGCGAGCCTCATGGTCGGGGTTTTGCCGAACCCACGCCTCGACCACTCGCTCAGACAGGTACCGGGCGGCGGCGACCAGGAACGCCCCGGAGCCGCACGCGATGTCGGCGACTTTGAGCGCAAGGATCTGTTCCGACGTCTTGGGCTTCCACTGACTCTCATCCGCCGTCTGGTGCGGCCCGGGGTCGAAGCACAGTGGCTCCAGTGCGTGCCTGACAACGTCAGTGGCCAGCGACTTGGGCGTGTAGTGGGCACCCGCATTGCGGCGCGACGGCGTCTCCTTCACCAGCAGGCCGCCGTCCAACACGACAAAGGGCTGTTTCCGCAAGTCGAGCCGAGCCAGGCCAAGCCACGGGAGCACCCGGCCGTGAAGCGCTGTGTCGTCCCCGACCGCCTGTCGCAACGCACTGACGGCGCCAGGGTCTGGCTCCGCACCGATGCCCTTGGCGATCGCGGTCGCCGAGGCCGGGACAGCTGCGGGCTGGTCGTCCTTGAGCCACTGCCGGATCGCTTCGGCCAGCTTCTTCGGGTCTGCGTGCTCGGCCGCTAGATCTTCGAGCACGGCCACGGGGATCTCCGGCTCGCTGCCGGCCTTGCCGATCAATCCCAAATGGGGCTCGTCGACGCGCTCAGCCGTGTAGCCGAGCAGTCCCTCGTAGATGTAGCCGATCTGCTCGACGTCCAGCTCACGGAACGAGATCTGACGGGCCTCGCCACTCTTCAGCCGAGGTAGCTGCACGGACCGCAAAACGTGCAGCATCACCCGGTCGGGCACGGTGAGCGCCAAGGTCTCTCGGTCGGTCGTACCGGTCAAGAAGGGGAACCGGGACGGATCGAACAGTCCCCCTCCGTAGGGCGGCATCCGGAGGTTCTCGAACGAGGCCCCTGTGTAGAGGGCCCGGCTGGTGGCCAAGAGCCGGTGCCAAGTCAACGAGGTCGAGTCGAGCGCCTCTTCGGTCTCAGCGGCCTCACGCTCGACCAATCTGGACAGCTCTCCGGAGATCCCGTACCCCTGCTCGAAGAGCTCGCCGGTCGGTAGCAATCCCCGCTCCTCCGCGAAGAGGAGGAAAACGATCCGCATCAGCACCGTGACCGCACCCTCGTACGTGTCGTGAGCTCGACGGGGAAGGGGGTCGGGCAGTCCGTGCCGCTGTGATTCAGCGGCGGACTCGGCGAAGGATTGGATCAGCAGCTCAACTGCCTGGCGCACCTGCGCGCCGAGCGCCTCGGTGATCTCCTCTGCTTCAGCCACCGAGTCCTTGAACAGCACTGGCAGTCGCTCGGCGGGGTCACCACCGATCAGCTGGCGACGGGAGACCAGCGAGAAGAACGCATCCCGCACCCGGGGCTCGGCGACCCAGTCCAGAGCGTCGACTACCCCCGACGCAACCATGGCGCCCTCCCGGGCGCACACCAGACCCCACCAGCGACCATCGGTGACCAAGCCGACCTCAGGTCCGCCGGCCCGCAGCAGAGCCTCCAACCTGTCGACGGGTGAAGCAGCCCACCGGTCGCCCGGGGCTTGGCGCAGCGAGTCAATTGGGTCGACCAGGTGGACGAGGCAGCCCCATCTGTCGCCGTCCCGGATAGCCGCCTGCGCGGTCACCGTGACCTCCCGGCCGGGCGACGACGCCACCAGGCCAGGAATCTCTTCCCAGCTCATGGACTCGGCCCAACCCGCGACGTCCCGGAGCACGATCTGCACCCAGGCGTCCCGGGCGTCCCGGTAGTTGGCGAGCGCGTGCTCTTTGGACGGGTCCCGGTCGTAGCTTTCCCACGCGGCGACGAAGGTGCGGTGCGCCGACGCCAGGGCGGCCTTTGCCTCGACGGCGAGGGCCGGCATTCCTTGAGGCCACACGCGCTTGAGGGGTGGGACCGCGAGAAACGGGCCCTCAGTGTCCAGGAGGGTCAGCCACGAGCGATGCAGCTCGGCGGCGCTCATCGGGCGCATCCAGGCACCAGTGACCTGGCGACCGCCCTGACCGGCGGCGGAGGCAGTGCGGGCCATCAGGCAAGCACCCCTCGGGCGTCGGCCGGCGTCAGCGCGAAAACCACCGCAGCCGCCGTGGTGTGCGGCTTGACCTCGGCGTATCGATCGCGGATCGCGCCGATCTCCCGGTCTTCTTCGTCGCCGAGCTCGGCGAGACGCCGCAGCATGCCGTCGATGTCGCGGCGACGTTGGCGTTCCTGTTCATCCGGGAGCAGCGACAGCTGCTGGTCGTTCTCAACCTGCTCCAGTGCTCCAAGGCTCTCGCTCAGGTTGGTGCGGAACGCGGCGAAAATGTCCTGCGCTCGCTGGACGTCGGCCGCTTCACGCTTCATCAGCTGCTCGACGACGAGCGTGTGTCGGCGCTCCGCCCGTTGACTCATCGACTGCTCCAACCGCGCCCGTAGCGCTCCATCATCGGCGTCCCACAGCCCCTCCAGCTGGACCCGAAGGTCACGCTGGGCGGCGATGAAAGCGCCTCCGTCCAGAGCCGTATCCAGCGCGGTCTCGGCAATGTCCTCGGCCATGACCCGCCGTCCACGCAGCCGGACGCCGGCGAGGAACACCTCCTCGTGCAGCCGCAGACCGCCCCGGCCGACCAGCACCATGCGCGTCACCGCGGCGACGAAGGACTCGGGGAGCCCATCGACGACCACAGCGGTCACCCGGTTCAGCGGGGAGTCGGCGCTCCACAGCGAGCGACGCAACGACCGCTGTGCCTTCTGCACGATGGGGTGCCCGAGGTGCACATAGACCAGGTCGTCGCGTCCCGCGGTCGCCTCCGGGTCGAAGGTGATCGGGCGGGAGATGCCGGGCTTCCGACGGGTGTCGAGGCCTCGCAGAGCAGGCCGCCATCCCGCCGTCAGCGCGGGCACATCGAACACCTCGGCGTCGAGGTCCTCGACGAAGTCGTCATTGGGGATCAGCGGCAGCTGGTGATTGATCTGAAGGGCGGTGTCAACGACTCGGCGCAAGTTGGCGGGAGACAGGTGCATCGCCGTTCGGGAGGCGCTGTAGCCCTGCTCCAGCTCGGTGAGCTTGTAGTTCAACGTCAGCCCTCCGGCCAGCGCCTGAGAGATCACCTGATTCCCGTCGAGGCCCTTCTTCTTCTTCTTGGTGGCCCGCCCCCCAGCGAAGTGCCTCGTCAGCTCACCGGCCACGACCTGATTGGCGGACCCGAGGTCGTACTCCACCTGGGCGATCTTGCGACCGATCATCGACAGGAAGTGAGCATCGGCGCCGAAGGTGGAGGAGGTCGAATCCGGGACCAGGTGGAAGACCTCGGGGCGCTCGGTCTGGCCGTACCTGTCGATGCGGCCGATCCGCTGCTCCAGGCGCGAGGGGTTGAACGGAATGTCGAAGTTCACCAAACGGTGGCAGTACTTCTGCAGGTCGATGCCTTCGCCGGCCGCGTCGGTAGCCAGCAGCACTCGGACCACTTCCGTAGCCGGGTCGGCGTTGAACTGCTCCCGGAGTACCTCGCGGTCTTCAGTCGGCGTCGACCCCTGAACGACGGCCAGCACGTCTGCGTACCCGCGTTGCGTGAGCACCCTGGTCAGCCAGTCGACGGTATCCGCGTACTCGGTGAAGACCACGACGCGCTCGTTCGACCAGGAGCCGGCGGGACGGCAGACGGCGTCGAGGAACTCAACGAGTCGTTCCAGTCGTGAGTCGGGCTTGCTCTCATGGCTGAGCCCCCACTGGGCGAGCTCTTCCAATTGCCCCGACTCGGCTCCGCTGAGTGGGTCCGAACTCTTGGAGTCCCGGAGCCGGGTCGCCTCGTCCTGCTCCCAGAGCCCTTCCTCGTCGTCGGCCTGCCCCTCTCCGAATACGTCGTCGTAGTCGTCATCGACCAAGCCGGCACCGGCGCGTGCGGCAACGTAGTGGGACAACGTCGTCCCAAAGGCGTAAGGGCTGGACAGGAATCGCTTCTTCAACAGCATCGTGACGATGTCACCGCCCGGCCTGGTGCCGTTGAGCTCCGCACTCCGCCGGACGATCCGATCGAGCAGCTCGAACTTGCTCTGCTCCTCGGCGCTCGGGGAGTAGGAGAGCGCTGTGACCGAGCGCTTCTGAAAGCCCTTGTCGGTCAGGTCCGTCTTCAGTCGTCGGACGGTGACGTCACGCAGCGCCGCGGCGTCGAGACGAGCACCTCGCGAAAACCGACGGGGATCGATCATCTCCATCAGGGCGGTGAATGACTCAGGGTGACCGTTGTGCGGGGTGGCGCTGAGAAACAGCCGGTGCTCGCACTTCTCGGCAAGCTCACGCACGGCCACGGTGCGGTGGGTGTCAACCGCGTAGCCCCGGCCCCCGGCCACCGCCGACGGGCTGGCAGGGGCAACGTGATGCGCCTCGTCGACCACGATGATGTCAAAGGCGAAGCGCTTGGCGGTCTCTGGGTTGGCCGTGCGCGAGTACACGTCGCGCAGAAGACGCTGGGCCCGCGCCTGAGGCAACCACGCCATGCTCACAATGACCCGCGGGAAGAGCGTGAACGGGTTCGCGTGCAGCCCGTGGGAGCGGCGGATCTCCGCCATGAGCTCGCTGTCGACGATGGTGAAGTCCAGACCGAACTTCTCACGCATCTCGTCCTGCCACTTCAACGACAGGCTAGGCGGACAAACGATCACCACAGAGCGAGCTCGGTGACGGAGCAGCAGCTCCTGGATAACCAGGCCGGCTTCGATCGTCTTGCCCAGGCCCACGTCGTCGGCGAGGAGGAGGTTGGTGCGCGGCGCGCTCAATGCCCGGCGCAGGGGTTCCAGCTGGTAGGCCTCGACGTTGACACCCGACCAGAACGGCGCCTGGTAGCGGTTGGGGTCGGCTGAGGTGACGGCACCCCAACGCATCGCGTCGATGAAGCCAGCCAGCACGGTCGGGTCGTCGAAGGCATCTGGACGGATGCGCTCTGGAAGGCCCTGGTCTGGAGTGACTGTGTGTCCGACCTCGAGCTCCCACACCACAGAAAGCTGCTCGCCGAGTCGATCCTCGTCGAGCGACTGCAGTTCGACAATGTGACTCAACTGCGCGGCTGCCTCATCGGCCGGGCTGCGTGGCAACCCTTGGGTAAGGACATTAGCCACCGCCCAGGTCGACCCGCGAACCTCGACCACCTGACCCGGATCGGGAAGGGGAGGGCTCGTGCGCACCCCGTCAGCGCCAACCGATACCGCGTCCGCCCGTCCTCCGGTCACGTTCCGCACTCTATGCATCACACCGCGGCTTACGACACGGGCCGGTATGAAACCGGCTCAGCAGTCAGCCTCAGGCCCGGGAACAGAAGTGACGGTCTATTGACAGCGCAGCTATCGATAGAGATGCTGTCACCGTGCGCATAGCCGAGCTAGCTCGCCTTACCGGGGTGAGCGCCGCCTCGATCAAGTGGTACGTCAGTGAAGGCTTGCTCAGCCCCGGCGAGCGCACCGGCTACAACCAGACCGAGTACGGCGAGGACCACCTCGCCCGCCTCCGTTTGATCCGCTCCCTCATCGAGGTCGGCGGCCTGAGCGTCGCGGCGGCCAAGCAGATCCTCATCGCGGCCGACGACCCCGCCCACCCGTTCGGCAACACCCTGGGCATCGCCCAGGCGTCGCTGCCCACCGTCACCACCCCGCCGTCCGAGGAGTCCCTGCAGCGGGTCGCCGACGTCGTCCGGCGGCAGGGCTGGACGTTCACCCCCGACGGCCCCGGCATCACCGCCGCGGCCACCGTCCTCGACCGGTACCGGGCCCTGGGCCGCGACGACCTCGCCGCCACCCTGCCCGCCTACGCCCGCGCCGCCGAGGTGGTCGCCGAGGCCGACCTCGACACCGTCACCAAGAACCTGGACGCCGGACCCGCCACCGCCGCCCAGACCGTCGTCATCGGCACCGTGCTGGGTGACGCCCTCTTCGCCGGTCTCCGCCGCATGGCCCAGGCCAACGAGTCCGTCCGCCGCTTCGGTTTCGTCCCCGGGAGTCCGTCATGACCGCCGTCCTCGAATCCCCCACCCCCACGAGGCCCGATCTCAACCGGCCGCTGCTGGTCCTCGCTGCGGTCATGGCCGTCACGGCGGTGGTCACCGCGATCCTGGCCGTGGTCGACCCCGTGCAGATCACCGGCACCAACGGCTGGCTCAAGCCGCTGAAGTTCTCCATCTCCATCGCGATCTACGCGGTGACGATCGCTCTGCTGCTCACCCTCCTGCCCGCGCGACGCAGGAAACTGGGCCGCGGCATCGCCTGGGTGGTCGTCACCGGGATGGTCGTCGAGATGGCGGTGATCGTCGGCGCGGTCGCCACCGGCACGACCAGCCACTTCAACGTCTCCAGCCCGTTGCGTGGCGCCGCCTGGGCCAGCATGGGCTTCGCCATCGCCGCGGTGTGGCTGGTCACCCTCGTCCTCGCCGTCCTGCTGTGGCGGGCCTCCGACGACCCGGCCCGCCGGCTGGCGATCCGCGCCGGACTGGTCATCGGCCTGGCCGGCATGGCCGTCGCCTTCCTGATGACCTCGCCGACGGCCGAGCAGCTCGACAGCTTCTCCGGCATCGCCGGTGCCCACGCGGTCGGCGTCGCCGACGGCGGACCCGGCCTGCCGCTGCTGGGCTGGTCCACCACCGGCGGCGACCTGCGGGTCCCGCACTTCGTCGGCATGCACGCCCTGCAGGCGCTGCCGCTGCTGGCGTTCGGGCTCGAGGCGCAGCGGCGTCGGGTGCCGGCGCTGGAGAGCTCCGGCACCCGGTTCCGCGTCGTCGCGATCGTCTCGGCCGGGTACGCCGTCGTCGTCGTCCTGTTGACCCTGCAGGCCCTCGCCGGCATCCCGGTCACCCAGCCCTTCGGCTGATCAGCCCCCCACCGGCAGACCCGACGGGGTGAACCCGCCGCCCGCACGCTCAAGCCCGGTGCACCCGCGACCGACGACCCCGGCGTGAGCCTCCCCCGTCGCGCGGTGCCCCCGGACACGGCGGTGGTCGCCAGCGCACCCGTCGCCACGGGTGTCCTGGCGGTCGCCGCCGTGCTGCTGGTCGCGGGCTCGGTCTGGCCGGCCACCCGACCGGTTGCGGTGCTGCTGGCCAGTGGGCTGGCCGCGGTCGCACCGCTGGTGGGTCTGCGCCTGTACCGGCCCGACCGCCGGGGACCCTGGCTGTTCATGTCGGCCTCGCTGGCCTGCTGGACCGTGGCGTTCGCCGTCGGCGGCGCCGCACCAGCGCTCGGGATGGCCTTCCAGACCGCCGGCATGGTGGCGGTCGCCGGCTTCCTCCCCTGCTCTTCCTCCGGCAGCGCTCGGGGGCGCGGCCCGAGCCGCGACGGCCCCGCCGGGAGCACTGGGGACGGCGGGCCGACCGCGCCATGATCGCCAGCGTCGTCGCCCTGGCCGTCGTCCAGGCGGCGCTCGCCATCCGGTCCCCCGACCTGACGTGGCCGCAGGCGGTGGCGGCGCTCGACGCTGTCATGGTGTGCCTGGCGCTGCGCTACATCAGCTCCCGCGCGGACCTCGGACCCAGCATCGGGCTGGTCCTGCTGGGCGGGGTCACCGCGTCGGTGTACGACGCCCTGGTGTCCGACACCGGCGTCCGGCTGGCCAGCGTCCACGCCGAGCAGGGCGTGGTCTGGGTGGTCGCCCAGGTGCTGTTCGCTGCGGGCTGCCTGCACCCCCAGGTCGCCTCCGCCTTCGCCACCGGGGGCCCGGGCCGCCAGCGCTCGGAGTCGACCCGGCTGCTGGGCACCACCCCGGTGGTGCTCGTCCCGATCGCGCTCGCCCAGCTGCAGAGCGGCCAGCTGCTCCCGAACCAGGCGTACCTGGCCATCGCGGCGCTGCTGGCCGGCCTGGCGATCGCCCGCGGCGCGCAGACCGTGCGCGCCAGCGAGCGGCTAGCCCGCCAGGACCCGCTGACCGGTCTGCTGAACCGTCGTGGCCTGCGCACAGCCTTCCAGGACCTCGTGCACCCGGTGAGCCGGACCGTGCAGGCCGGTGGGGTGCTCGTGGTGCTCGACCTCGACGACTTCAAGCACGTCAACGACACCTGGGGCCACGAGGTCGGCGACCAGCTGCTCGTCGCCGTGGGGAGCCGGCTGTCCGAGACCGTCCCCGCCGGCAGCACCGTGTGCCGCTCGGGGGGCGACGAGTTCGTCCTGCTGCTGCCCCCGGGCGCCGACGCTCCG
Organism: Klenkia terrae; assembly: GCF_900491935.1. GTDB lineage: Bacteria > Actinomycetota > Actinomycetes > Mycobacteriales > Geodermatophilaceae > Klenkia > Klenkia terrae. Next base: position 3,826,480 of record NZ_UEXK01000004.1, on the reverse strand, counting down.
GCGCACCTCCTGTCCCGGGCCCTCGACGCGCCGGTCACCCTCGCCGGCCGGCCGTTCCCGGTCCGCTGCAGCGCCGGGTGGGTCCCGCTCGGACCGGGGAGCGAGCTCGCGCACGCCCTCGCCGACGCCGACGTGGCCCTCTACGCCAGCAAGTCCGGCGCCCGCGGCACCGCGACCCTGTTCGCCCCCGAGCAGCGGGAGCAGGTGCTCGGTCAGCTCGCGCTGGGCGCCGACCTGCGCCGACTGGTGGACGGCGACCCGACCGCCGGCGAGCTGTTCCTGCTCTACCAGCCGCTCGTCTCGCTGCCCTCCCGGCGGGTGATCGGCTGCGAGGCGCTGCTGCGCTGGCGGCACCCCACCCGCGGGCTCGTCTCCCCCGACACCTTCCTGCCGATCGCCGAGTCCCAGGGCCACGGCGCCGCGCTGGACGCTTGGGTGCTCCGCGAGGCCTGCCGCGCCGCCCAGGCCGAGATCGACCCGACCTGGTCGGTGAGCGTCAACCTGGGCCGGTCCTCCATGGTCGACCCGGACCTGGCCGGCACGGTGCGCGCCGCCCTGGCCACCAGCGGACTGGCCGCGGAGCGCCTGCACCTGGAGATCACCGAGCACGACCAGCTGCCTGCCGACGCCGGTGTCGTCCCCCTCCGCGATCTCGCCCTCGAGGGCGTCGGGGTCGCCCTGGACGACTTCGGCACCGGCTACACCTCGGTCGCCTACCTCGAGCGCTACCCGATCAGCGTGCTCAAGCTCGACCGCTCGGTCACCGGGTACGACGCCTCGGTCGGTCTGCTGCGCGGCCTGGTCGCCCTCGCCACCGGGATGGGCACCACGGTGCTCGCCGAGGGCATCGAGACCGACGAGCAGTGCGCCCGGCTGGCCACGCTCGGGGTGGACGCCGGTCAGGGCTGGCTGTTCGGTCGTCCGGTGCCGACCTCCGACCTCACAACGCACCGTCCACTGGTCACATCCTTATCCGAAAGATAAGGTTTTGCACGGTGAGAGGAGGATCCATGACTGCCGTCCCGACGGCGATCACCCAGGCGCCGCTGCGCACGATCCGTCCCCAGGACCTGGCTGCTGTCTACACCCAGCCCAACGTGCAGCTTGCCCGGCTCACCCGCGGCGGACGGGTGCGCAAGGCGGCACCGGGTCTCTACTACGCCCTGCCCGACGACCAGGACGTCACCTGGCTGCCCACGCTGGAGGCGGTCGCCGCGGGCGCTGCGACCGCCCTCTACGGCGACCGGGTCCCCGTCTTGATGCACCTGACCGCGGCCCGGCTGCACGGAGCGCTCCCCCGCGCCGTCGGCCTCGCCGTCGTCGCCGTCCCCACCCGACGGCGACCGCTGCGCCTCCTCGACCGGCCGGACGCCGTCCTCACCTTCGTGGCCCGCGACGTCGACGACCTGGACGCCGCCCTGATGCCGACGGACCTCGGCCGCGTCCTGGTCACCACGCCGGAGCAGACCGTGCTCGACCTCGCCCGGCGCCCCGAGCTGGGCGGTCTGCCGGACGAGGTCCGGGACGTCGTCCGGACGCTGCTCCCCCGCTGTGCACCCGAGCGGCTCGACCTGCTGGCCCGGGGTCAACGGATGACCCGCACCCTCGAGCGGCTCCGCGCCGAGCACCCGTGACCGCCGGCCGTCGTCCCCGCCGCGGACTCGACCCGGCCGAGGCCGCAGTGGTCCGCGACCGGTTCGGGGTGGCGGACTCCCAGGTGCTCCGCGACCACGCGATCAGCCACGTCCTCGCGGCGCTCTCCGCAGCCGGCCTGGCGGATGCGCTGCTGTTCATCGGCGGCACCGCCCTGTCCCGCACGCACCTCCCCGACCGGGACGTCACCTCGCCGGCCTTCAACGAGGTCAAGCGGCAGATCGCCGAGCTGGTGCACACGGCGCCGGTGCCCGCCTGAGCCGCTACGGTGCGGGCCCATGGCGATCAACCCCCGCGGTGCCGACCTGAAGCAGTTCCTCGCCGAGGACCCCGGCGGGCCCGTGGTCATGCTCAACCTGCTGCGCTTCGCCGACGGCGGCCGGGAGTCCTACGCCACCTACTCCCGGGCCGTCGAGCAGACGTTCCTCCCCCGCTACGGCGGCGAGGTCGTCTACGCCGGGGACGGCGGCACCCCGCTTGTCGCCGAGGAGGGCCAGGCGTGGGACGCCGTCCTGCTGGTGCGGTACCCGAGCCGGGAGGCCTTCAGCGCGATGGTGGCCGACCCCGAGTACCAGGAGTTCACCCAGCACCGGACCCAGGCGCTGACCGAGGCGGTGCTGCAGCCGACCGCCGCCCGGTAGGCCGTGGCTCAGTCCTCGGTACTGGCTGTCCGGGAGGCCAGGTACCGGGCGGTCAGCTCCGCCGGGACCCGGCCCCGGTCGCTGACGTCGATGCCCTCCGCGCGCGCCCACCGGCGCACCTGCGCCGGGGTCGGCGCCGGGACCGGCACCGGCCCGGCCGGGGCGAAGGTCTGCTCGACCCCGGCGGTGTCCGCGGCGGCTGCCAACTCGGCCTGGCAGGCGCCCAACCAGCGGTAGGTCCACTCCTGGGCCAGCGGCCGGGTCTCGCAGAACACCACCGGCACGGCGGGGAACCGGGCCTGCGCCTCGGCCAGCGCCTCCGCAGCCGCGGCGCCGGGCCAGTGCTCCAGGGAGAACAGCCGGCTGTACCGGTCCTCGACGACGACCGCCGACCGGGGCAGCGCGCTGAGCTCGGCCATCGCATAGGTCAACTTCCCGCTGCGCAGGCTGGTCACCAGGTCGGCGAGGGTCTTGCGCTCGACGGCGGCCAGCACCTCGCCGTCCCGCAGCACGGCGTAGTCGCCGGCGGCCAACCGCCGCCGGGTGGTCACCGCCTGCTGGTGGCCGAAGGTCCAGGGGTACTTCTCCGCGGTGTCGACGACGATCTCCAGCACCTGGCCGGCCGCCCGGGCGGTGGGCAGCGCAACACCCGGCCGGGCCTGCTTGCTGGTGCTGGGGGTCTGCCAGAAGACGACCTCGCGACCGCGGGCTCGGGTGAGCACCAGCTGCGAGCGGTTGCGGCGGGCCCGGGTGAGGACGAGGTCGATGGCCGGTCCGCGCCGGGTGCAGGTGCGCACCTCGTGCCGCTCGAGGACCTCGGCGTCCGCCGGCCAGCCCTCGGCCCGGTGGCAGTAGACCTTCGTCGCCCCCGGCCAGGTCTCCCGGGCCTTCAGCACGATCCCCTCGGCACCCAGCGGCACCCGGATCAGGTAGGGCAGCGACGAGTCCGGGTCAGGGTTGCGTGCCACCAGGAAGTCATCGGCCACGGCCTGCAGCCTGCCAGGCACCTGCTCGTGCTACGAGGTCATGACGATCTCGGCGCCGGGTTGACCCGGGCCGCCCGGGCCGCCGAGGCTCGAGGGGTCAGCAACGACGTCCTGGACTCCGAGAGGACCTTCTCCCGTGCTCACCTTGACCCCGCAGGCGACCACCGCGATCCGCAGCATCACCGAGAAGAGCGAGGCCGCCGAGCAGGGCGGCCTGCGCATCTCCGGCGACACCGCCGACCAGTCCCTCGCCGTCAGCCTGGCCGCGGTGCCGGCCGACGACGACCAGGTCGTCGAACAGGACGGCGCCCGGGTCTTCCTGGACGGCAAGACCGCGACCGTCCTGGACGACAAGACCCTGGACGCCGGCGCCGCCCCGTCGGGCAGCATCCAGTTCGCGATCACCGAGACGGCCGGCTGAACCCGCTCCCTGCCCCCGGCCTACGGACGGTCACGTCAGGCGCAACGCGGCGAACTCCGCCACCTGCCCGGCGATCGCCTTCTCCGTCGGCAGCCGCTCCATGGACGACGCACCGAAGAAGCCGGCGACGCCGGTGGTGCGCTCCAGCACGTACTGGGCGTCGGCGGGCTCGGCGATCGGCCCGCCGTGGCACAGCACCAGGACGTCGGGGCGCACCGCCACCGCCGCGTCGCGCAGCTCCTGCACCCGCGCGACCGCGTCGTCCAGGGTCATCGCGGTCTGCGCGCCGATGGTCCCGCTGGTCGTCAGGCCCATGTGCGGCACCAGCACGTCCGCCCCGGCCTCGGTCATGGCCACCGCCTGCTCGGCGTCGAACACGTAGGGCGCCGTCACCAGACCACGCTCGTGGGCGGCGCGGATCATCTCGACCTCCAGGCCGAAACCCATGCCGGTCTCCTCGAGGTTCGCCCGGAACGTCCCGTCGATCAGCCCCACCGTCGGGAAGTTCTGCACCCCGGCGAACCCGATCCGCACCAGCTCGTCGAGGAACGGGCCCATCAGCCGGAACGGGTCGGTGCCGCACACCCCGGCGAGCACGGGGGTGTCCTGCACGACCGGCAGCACCTCGCGGGCCATGTCGACGACGATCGCGTTCGCGTCGCCGTAGGGCATCAGCCCGGCCAACGAACCGCGGCCGGCCATCCGGTAGCGCCCGGAGTTGTAGATGATCAGCAGGTCGACCCCACCGGCCTCCGCGGCCTTCGCCGACAGGCCGGTGCCGGCGCCCGCGCCGATGATCGGCCGGCCGGCAGCGGCGGTCGCCAGCAGTCGAGCTCGTGCCGTTGCGGCGTCCATCAGTTCCCCTCGGCGGTGATCAGGGCGTGCAGTCGCTCGGCGGCCAGCCGGCCGAAGCCGGGGTCGTTGATCGCGCCGTCCCAGTCGGTGACCGGCACGTCGGTGCCGGCCAGCCCCTCCCGGACGGCGCCGAAGAGGGCCTCGTCCGCGTCGGGGTCGGCGAACGGCCCACCGGGGACGTCGATCCCCGACACCCCGCCCACCGGCAGCAGCACCTCGGCCGGGCCGGTGGCCGCGCCGACCTTGGCCGCCACCCGCCGTCCCAGCTCCGCGCTCTCCTCAGCCGTGGTGCGCATCAGCGTGACGGTGGGGTTGTGCACCAGGAACTGCCGATCGGCGAACTCAGCCGGCACCGTCTCCCGGCCGCCGAAGTTGACCATGTCCAGCGCACCGACGCTCACCACCTGCGGGATGCCGCGCCGTCCGGCCGCCTCCAGCCGGTGCGGACCGGCGGTGAGCACCCCGCCCACCAGGTCGTCGGCGAGCTCGGTGGTGGTCAGGTCGAGCACACCGGCGAGCAGCCCGGCATCGGCCAGGCCCTCCAACGCGCGGCCGCCGGCGCCGGTCGCGTGGAAGACCAGCACCTCGTAGCCGAGCTCGGTGAGCCGGGCCCGAGCCTCGTCGACCGCGGGCGTGGTGAGCCCGAACATGCTCGCGCCGACCAGCGGCGCGTCGTCGGTCGCCGGCTCCGCCGTCCGACGCTCGTAGGCGACGGCCATGCCGGCCGCGGCGGCGGCGGCGTTGCCGAGCACCGCCCGCGAGATCGAGTTCAGCCCCGAGATGTCGACGACGGAGTACATGAGCGTGACGTCGGACTGCCCGACGTAGGGCGCGACGTCCCCCGACGCCATCGTCGACACCAGCAGCTTCGGGACGCCGACCGGCAGCGCCTGCATCGCCGGCGCCGCGATCGACGAGCCACCGGACCCACCGACGGCGAGGACGGCGTGCAACCTGCCCTGCTCGAGCAGATCCCGGACGACGGCTGCCGCGCCCTTCCCCATCGCGTCCATCACCGCACCGCGGTCACGCGCTGCGAGCAGCGGGCCGACGTCCACCCCCGACCGGGAGGCGACCTCGGACGACGGGACGTCGGCCGCGGCGTCCTCGGTGAAGCTGCCGACGTCGACCGTGACGACCTCGCAACCGGCGGCCTCCAGCTGCGCGCGCAGCCAGCTGTCCTCCTCGCCCTTGGTGTCCAGCGTGCCCAGCAGAACCACGGTCGCCATCGACCGCCTCCTGTCGTCGAGGGGGATGGGGGGGGGTCAGCGCCGACGCAGCGACGCGTCGGTGATCGCNTATTAGGCTACGGGGGGCCCGCGATATCTAGAAGGCGTCGGCACCGTCAGATGTGTATAGGGTATAGGAGCCAGGCGCCGACGCAGCGACGCGTCGGTGATCGCGGGCGGGGCGTACCCGGCGTCGTCGGCCCGGATGTTGGTCCCCGGCGGCACGATCGCGTCGATGGCGTCCAGCACGTCGTCGGTCAGGACGACGTCCACCGCCGGGAGCTGGCTGGTGAGCTGCTCCATCGTCCGCGGTCCGATGATCGACGACGTCACCCCCGGGTGCCGGATCGTGAACGCGATCGCCAGCTGCGGCAGGCTCACCCCGGCCTGCTCGGCGACCCCGGCCAGGGCGTCGGCGGCGTCCAGCTTGCGCTGGTTGATCGGGTCCGACAGGTCGTAGCGCGAGGCCATCCGGCCGCCCATCGCCGAGGCGCGGTGCGTCTCGGGGGCATCGGCGCCCTTGCGCCACTTGCCCGACAGCCAGCCACCGGCCAGCGGGCTCCACACCAGGGTGCCCATGCCGTACTCCTGGGTCACCGGCAGCAGCTCGCGCTCGATGCCGCGAACCAGCATCGAGTAGGGCGGCTGCTCGCTGATGAACCGCCCGCTGTGCCGCACCGCCGCCGCCCACTGCGCCTGCACGACCTGCGAGGGCAGGAACGTCGAGGACCCGAAGTAGCGGATCTTCCCCGCCCGCTGCAGGTCGGTCAGCGCGTCGAGGGTCTCCTCGATCTCCGCGTCGGCCGAGGGACGGTGGATCTGGTAGAGGTCGATGTGGTCGGTCTGCAACCGGCGCAGGCTGTGCTCCACCTCGGTCACCAGCCACCGACGGCTGTTCCCCTGCTGGTTGGGGTCCTCCCCCATCGCCCCGTGCGCCTTGGTCGCCAGCACGACGTCGTCCCGCCGTCCCCCGGCCAGCGCCTTGCCGACGATCTCCTCGGACTCCCCCGCCGAGTACACGTCCGCGGTGTCCACGAAGTTGATCCCCGCGTCCAGGGCGGCGTGGATGACCCGGACCGACTCGTCGTGGTCGGTGTTCCCCCACGCGCCGAACATCATGGCTCCCAGGCAGAGCGGGCTGACCTTGACGCCGGTGCGACCGAGCGTGCGCATCTCCATGGGTCGTTGCATGCCCCCACCAACCCGTCGCACACACGGCGTCGCTCCTGGGCTCGGGGCGTGCGTGACCCGTCAGACGAAGGCGCGCTCCCGCAGCTTCTCCTCGGCCTCGGTCGGCAGGTGGACGTCCAGGAAGAGCTCGTCGACGGTGAAGTACGAGCCGCCCCGTGCCGAGCGGGCCGCGACGACGGCGTCGGCGAGCCCCGGGGCGATGTCGCAGACCGACGCGATCGCCGAGGCAGGCGCACCGTTCAGGTCGACCAGCCCGCCGTCGTCGTAGCCGCGGCCGAGGTCCGGGCGGCCGATGCCGAGCTCACGTGCCATGGACCGGTCCCGAGCGATCAGCTCGCGGGTCTCCGCGCGGCGGGTGCGGGCGGCCAGGATCGAGGCGATCGCCGGGTCGGTGTGCAGCGGCCGGGCGGTCGGGACCACCCCGCCGTACACCTCGCGCCGCAGACCGTTCAGCTTCACGACCGACACGACCGCGGCCGCCAGCGCCGAGAACCCGCCCAGTGTGCTGAACACCGAGTCCGGTGTCGTGCCGTCGGGGTTCCGGTCCGGCGTCAGGACCAGGAGGACGACGAGCCACGCCGTCACCGCGGTGAACGCGACCGCCCACCGGCGGACGTCGGGCCCGTGCAGCTGCTGGGCCGCGTGCCAGAACGGGACGCAGGCCAAGAAGCCGACCGACAGCCCGGCCACCCAGAGGTACCAGCGCCCGGTGCCGGTCGCCGAGACCGTCTCCTGCGGGGAGGCCGTCACCGGCCGACCGCCGGGAGGGGCTGCGCGGCCCAGCCACCGTCACCGCGGGGCGGCAGCGCCCCGGCGGCGTGCACGGACACCAGCGGCAACGGCGGTGCGGCCTGGTCGAACTCGGTGTGCTGCCACTTCCACCGCTGGATGCGCGGGATCACCCAGAGCAGGTAGACGCCCAAGGTGATGAAGGAGAGGAACAGCCACTTGAGCCAGTTGCCGAACAGGCCGATCGCCGAGCCGGTGAACCGGAGCTGGAAGCCGTCGATGTAGGAGTGCTTGGCCCGCCAGCGCTCGTTGAGCACCAACGCGAACGGGTAGCAGATGCCGAGCGTGAAGACGGTGATGGCCAGGCCGAGCAGTGCGGTGCCGACGTAGGTCGCGGCGCCGCCGTCGAAGCGGAAGCGAGCAGAACGCATGGTGTCCCCCGTGGGTGGCTGATGGAGCCGCGCCAGGTTAGGTAGGGGAACGACACCGGACGGTTCCGACACACCCGACTCCGGCATGGACGGGGCACGTGTGGCAGAGGAGACGACACCGACACCGCGCGGTACCGGACGGTGTCGTCTGCGCCGATGGGGTCCCCGGCACGACGCCGCACCACGGAGCAACGGGGGAACCACGATGACGCAGCACGTCAAGGACCGGTCCGCACGAGCAGCACGGGCCCAGGAGGGTGTCCTGCGGACGCCGCTCCTCCGCCGTCCTGCCGCCTGGGGAGCGGCGGCGACCGTCCTCGCCGCCTTCGTCCTGGGTGGTTGCGGCAGCGACGAACCCGCCGCCACCAGCGCGGCGACCTCGGCCAGCGCCGTCGCGCCGACCACCGAGGCGCCCGCGACCACACCGGCACCTGCGCCCGCACCCGCGGTCACCCCCACGACCGTGGCAGCGCCGGTCGTGGACTTCGCCATGCCCGACCTCGTCGGCACCGACCTGCAGACCGCCCAGGACACCATCCAGACCTACGGCGTCTTCCTCACCGTGTCCCACGACCTGCTCGGCACCCGCAACCAGGTGCTGGACTCGAACTGGATCGTCTGCGACCAGAACGTGGCGGCCGGGCAGCAGGTCACCGGCGAGGTCGAGGGCTCCATCGACTTCGGCGTGGTGAAGCGCGAGGAGGGCTGCCCCTGACACAGGGGCCGGCTGAGTCCTCGCCGGGGACTCGGCCGCCGGCGCTCAGCGACCGGCGGCCTTGGCCGCCTCGCGCCAGCGGCGACGGGCGTCGGCCACGAAGCCGTGCAGCGGGTGCGACTTGTTCTCCGCCTGGTTGAGCGGGGGCTCCAGCTCGGCGATGACGTCGGACTCCACCGTCCACGGCTCGGCGTGCTCGGCCCAGCTGACGTGCAGCGTCTGCGCCATCCAGTCCGACAGCGCCAGCTCGTCCTTGTTCACCAGCACCGGCCGCGTCGTCCAGCGGCTCCGCCAGCCCTGCTGCTCGGTGAGCAGCGCGGCCAGGGAGCGGCGCAGCGTCGACGATCCCGTCGTCCCGCGGATGTGGTCACCCACCACCCGCGAGCGCAGCGTCGCCGCCGACGTCGCCCCGCTCGGTGCGATGCCGATGTACAGCAGCTGCACCGGGGCGGTCGGGTGCCGCGGGCCGGAGATGCCGGGCAGCGCACCGAAGCGCCCCCACCAGGCGTAGATGCCGGGCACCGGCGGCACCGCCGTCATCGCCTCCGGTACCGGCACGGGCAGGGAGTGCAGCGCCTCGACCACTGGGTCCACGACCCACAGTCAACCCTGGCCTCCTAGGCTCGGGCCGTGCCGCATCCACCCCGTGACCCTGCTGCCACCGGACGCCGCTCGGTCCTGGTGCGGGTCCTCGGCGGAGTCGGCGTGCTCGGCATGGCCAGCCCGCTGATCTGGGTGGTCGCGCTGGCGGTGATGTGGTTCGTCGCGCGCGACTCCCTGAACGGGGACCTCGTCTTCACCGTCTTCGCCACGACGCTGCTGGCGATGGTCGTCGGCGTCCTCCTGTTCGGCCTGGCCGACCGGCTCGACCAGCGCGGCAAGGCCCCCGCCGGCGAGGACGACGCAGCCTCCGAGCTGCCCTGACCCGGGGGTGTCCGCACATCCCTCAGGGTGTGCGGTCATCGCGATGCGCGGACACCCGCAGGGACGACCGGACACCCCGGCCGGAGATGCTCAGCCGACCAGGTCCTCGGCGTCCGGCACCGTGCCGGCGGAGTCGGCGACCCCGCGGGCGAGCACCGCGGTCAACCCGGTGAGCGTGCCGGCCGGACCCATCGGACCGTCGGCGACCAGGTACTCCCGCGCCCCCAGGTAGGAGTGCGTACCGGCGTCGAAGATCCACTCGTGCCGCTGGCCGTTCCGCACCAGGGCCACCCCGATCCCGGCGCGGCCGGCGGCGTCCTGCGCCCCGGGTACGACCTCGACGCCGGGGATCAGCGCCACCGCGCGGTAGAGCGCAGCGTCGACGGCGGGTGGGGCCAGGCTCTCCTGCAGCAGGCTCCCGATCGCGAGGAACGCCGCGAGGTCGTCGGACGCGGTCGCCCGCACCTGGTCCAGCAGCTGCTGCGGGTCGGTCGGGAGCTGGGCGAGCACCTCGTAGCGGGCGGGATCGCCCCCGCCGCCGAGCTCGAGGTTCAGCCGGGTGTCCACGCCGTCCTCGCGGATCAGGCCGATCCCGCCGTCCGGCTCCTGCGAGAGCCAGACCTCCCGGTCCTGCAGCCCCTCGAACACCGCCGGCCCGGTGCCCTCGTAGGCCGGGGTCGCGTCGATCGAGGCGCTCAGGCTGCGCACGTACACGTACTGGTCGGCCTGCGGCACGGGCACCGACGCCGCCGCTGCGGCCGTGGCGATCTCTCCCAGGACCTCCGGCGTGCGGGCGGCGTTCCCGGCGAGCACCTCGACGGTCGCCGGGTCGGCAGCGGGCTCGCGGGTCGGCGGCGTCCCGGACACCAGGACGGCGACGACGGCGGCCGCGGCGACCACCCCCACCGGCACGGTCAGCACCGGCCACCACCGGCGCCTCCGCCGGACCGGGGCGCCGAGGCCGTCGTCCACCCGGGACCGCAGCCGGGCGAGCTGGGCGACCTCGGCGACGGTCGGGGCACCGCTGCCCACCGGGTCGGCCTCGCAGAGGAGCAGGTCCAGGTCGTCGGGGGTGCGGCTCATCGTCGGCCTCTCTGGGGTGCGGCGTCCGGTACGGGGGTGGGGTCGGTCTCGGCCAGCACGGCTCGCAGGCGTTGCCGGGCCCGGTGCAGCCGGACCCGCAGGGCGGCCGGGGAGCACCCGAGCACCTCGGCGGCCTCGGCCGGCGACAACCCATCCCAGGCAATGAGCGTCAGCAGCTCCCGGTCGTCGTCGCGCAGCTGGGCCAGCGCCCCGGCCACCGCCTCGCCGGCCCCGGGTTGGGGCGATGGCTCCCGCTCGGCGACGTCGGCCGCCCGGGACAGCAGGGCCGCGCGCCGGTCCCGCGCCCGCAGGTGGTTGGCCGCCACCCGGCGCGCGATGGCCAGCAACCACGGCAGGGCGAACTCCGGCGCGTCGGTCTGCCGTCGCCAGGCCACCGTGAACGTCTCGGTGACCACGTCGTCGACGTCGGCAGGGTCCACGCGGCGACGGGCGTAGCGCAGCACGGCCGGCGCGTGCTCCTGCCAGAGCTGCTCCAGCCGCACCTCCGCCGCGGAGGTCATGCCCGTCGTCCTGCTGCTGCGCCCACGTCGGGGTCAGTGTCCGGCAGACCCGCCCGCGTTACAGGGCGGCCCGCGTCGTCCTCGGGCGAGGATGTTGGCGAACACAGCTCGGCAGTACGGCATGCACGTCAACGGCGCTCACGAGCAGAGGACGACGTGGATGTCAGTGGTTCGAACTAGCGTTCGATCCATGCAGACGACCCCGCCCGCGGAGCTCGACGAGCTGATGTCCAGAGCCGCAGCCACCCTCTCCTCCGGCCTGCGGAAGGGACTCGAGAGTCCGACGCCCGGCGCCCTGCTCGGCATGGCGTCGATGCTGCTCGCCCTCTTGAGCGCCCCCGAGGTGGATCCGGGCAACACGACTGCCGTCGTCCGCGGGCTCGCGGCGCAACATCGCCCCGAGGCCTCAGCAGGCGCGCTGGCGATCGCCACCCTTGCCGACGACGCTGGTCTGCGCAGGTGGGCCCGTCGAGACTTGGCTGACCGCGGGTACGCCGTCCCACGATGGCTCGCCCAGCTGCACCGCGCCGCCCCGTCCGGTCGTGCGTTCGAGATCTCCGGTCCGTTCCGCGACCGCGACGACCTCGTCGTCGGCGTCACCCTCCCGACCGGACACCCGCTCACCGCCGTCGTCCGGATCGACAACGAGTTCGGCGGTCGGGCTGTCGGCGGCGCCCTGTTCGAGCTCCCTGTCGACGAGACGCTCGAGCACCTCCAGCCTCCCGACGACGCGGACGTCCACATCCGCAACATCGACGCGGCCGACGCCCGCGCCCGCATCGCCGCGAGCTTCAGCCACATCGATCTCCCACTCGCCTCGCGAACGGACTGGCACAGCCAGCGACCTCTCGTGCGCTGGCTGCTGACCCGCCTGCCGACCGGTGGCGAGCCACGAGTGCCCGGCCAGGTCGACGACGTCGACGTGGACCACGTCCTCCGCCGGTTCCTCGCGAGCCCATGGGGCCGGCCGTGGGTCCGAGGCCACTTGTCCGCTTTGGCCGAGCACGTCCTCGGCGACGGCCTGGCCAACGGTCTCGGCGACCCGCTGCTGTGGGCGCCGCACCACGTGGCCCGCCTCCTCGACCCGACTCATCGCCACATCGACGCGGACGAGCTCGATGCAGTCCGCACCCCCGAGCTGCTGCGCGACCTGATCCGCTACGGGCACGGCGAGCGCGGCCTACGACAGGAACTGACCGACAGGTCACTGCGTGAGGTCGACCGGTGCGCCGACGCATTCATCAGATCGGTTCGAGCCCGGGAGGAGGCAGCGTGAGCGCGGCAGGACCGCTCCCCGCGCCGGCCACGTCCATCCGGACCACGAGCCGGGCCTTCCACGCCTGCGCGAGTTGCCTCCTGACGATGGCATCGGCGTCCTTCGCGACAGCGGCAGCACGGCGGTCTTCGCCGTCGACCGGGTTGAGCAGCATGGCGGGGACGCTTCCCCCACCGACGAGGTCCAGGACTCCTTCGACGAGGAACCGGGCGGCCACCCGGTCGGCGTCGTCATCACCGCCTCGGTCGCCACCGGTTGATCAGTCGACGGTCTCCCACGCATCACCGGTGAAGGGCTGCTCGTCCGGATCGGCCTGCCCCTCCAGGCGCACGAGCAGCCGCAGGCGACTGCCCACCTCCGGACCGTTCACCCGGACGACCGACAGCCGGACGTCGTCGACCGAGTGGACGAAGTCCAGCAGGACGTCCGGGACATAACCGAGCGGCTGGTCGTCACCCTCGACGACGAGTACGGCTCGTGCATTCGTCCAGTTGTCGGGGTCAGGCCTGAGGAACAGAGCGTCGCCGACGCACAGTCGGCCAACCCGTTCATCGGCACCCGGCACGTGCCGCATGCCGTGCACGAGAAAGGTCGCGTGCGTGCTGCCGTCGGCGGCGACCTCGGGGATCGGCAGCAGCATGATGCCGTCGCCTGCTCGCTGCCCCCCGGATCGCGCGAGCACCTCGAGCGGGGTCACGTCGCCCGACAGGTCGAGCGCGGCCAGGTACATCGGGTGCTCAGGGCGACGCGGGTCCATGATCCGCTCCGCGAACAGAGGGAAGAGGCCGTCGGAGCGGTAGGAACGGCCGGTGTCGGAGAACCCGAGGAAGGGCCGGAACCCAGGGCGTGCAACGGCCGACCGGAGGTAGTGGAACGTGTACTGGCCCGCGGTGGGTGCACCCAGGACCCCGACCGGGCGGTAGAAGCCCTCGGCATCCTTCTCCGTGACCATCAACCGGTGGTGCTGGACGTGGGCGCCGCGCACCACGGTCGCGATCTCATCGACAGTCATCGAGCACCCTCCTCCGGTTGATGACCAGCAGTTGTTCGCAAAAGGTACGAGCAGGGTCCGACATTCGCGGTATTCCGTCGAGTGCACCACGGATGTCGTCGAGCTCCACCGCTTCCAGGGTCGACAACCAGTGCGCCCGGGCCGCCGTTCCCGCCTGGTCCAGTGCATCCGCAGCGACCGCGGTCAACGGGACCCTGGCACCGTCCTCGAACTTCCTGGCGAAGGCCTTGTCGGCGTACGCCGCCAGGCCGACGGAGTCCGCGGCCAGCGCAGCACGACGCGCCTCCGTGAGCGACGAGCCCAGCGCGGCACCGTGGTCGTAGGACGCAGCCAGCGTGACGACGCCGTCCTCGTCACGGAGCACCGCCCAGTTCTCCTCGTGCCGGTCGAGGTTGCCGATCCACGCGTCGAGCACCAGGTAACCGGCCAAGGCGGCCACGGCCGTCGGGACACCTGATGCCCCCGTCGGTGGACCCACGTCGAAGGCACGCAGCCGGTCGACGATGTTCTGGACCGAGTGCCCGACGTGGTTGCGGGGTGGCCGCCCGCGGCTGTCCCGGTATCGATAACCCGGGATGTCCGCCAGCAGGTTGGCACCGTTCTGGAACTCGGTCGACGGTTCCGCGAGGTCCTTGCAGACGACACCCGGTTCAGCCCCGTCCCCGCGCCGCACGTGGGCGAGTTCGACCTCGGCACACGGGACCCCGATCAACGACGCCAGCCGCTCGGCCGCCTTCTCCGACCAGTCCTCCCCCTGGAGCTCACCGGTCGCCGCAGCCCTGCGCGTGGCCTTGTACAGCCACTGGACGCCGTTCGGGTCGCGCCGCCACTGGTTCGCCCCGCTGCCGCGGGCCTCGATCTGGATCGTCTCCCAGTCGCTGACATCCACCTCGATCGCCTCGGCCACGGCGCGACGGTAGCCAGCAGGTCCGACACCGCGCCGGGTTCGGAAGGGCCACGCACGTCCCGCGCACCACCAGCACCGAGCTGTGTCCGCATCGAGAGCGTCCGCGAATTCCTGTGGGTGAGCGGGCCCTGCGATGGGCGCACACCCGCAGGGATCCGCGGACACCCCGGGTCGTGGGTGATCCCTGACGGTGGCGGGGCGGTGCAACGGCCTCGCACCGTGCAGAACGACCGCCGACCCCTACGACAGCAGCGGCGCCAGCTCCGCCGCGCAGAGCCGCGCCGCGTCCAGGCACTCCACCGGCACCTCCCCGCGCGGTGAGCTGATCGCCACCGCCGCCACCAGCCCGCCGGAGGCATCCAGCACCGGCACGGCCAGGCAGGCCACGCCGACGTGCAGCTCGCCGCTCTGCCCGGCCCAGCCCTGCGCGCGGACCTCGTCCAGCAGCAGGTCCAGCCGGTGCACCCGGGTCACCGTCGCCGGGGTCACCGCGGCCAGCCGAGCGGTGCCCGGCAGCAGCTGCCAGTCCGGGACGGCGGCCAGCAGCAACCGGCCGGCCGCGCTCGCGTGCAGGTGCCGCTCCACCAGCGCCACGGCGGCCAGCGGCAGGTCCGGGTCGACGTCGACCACCTTCAGCGACCGAGCCCCGTACCGGACCAGGTGCACCCCGGCCCGCACCCGCCCGCGCGCCTCCGCCAGCACCGTGCGCGCGGCAAGAGGCGGCGCGACCGGCGTCCCCGCGCCCAGCAACCCCTCCACCCGGGCGCCGAGGGCGAACCCGTGCAGGTCGGGCAGCCGGACCAGCCACTCCTCCCCCACCAGCAGGTTCAGCAGCCGGTAGGTCGTCGCCGGCGGCAGCCCGAGCTTCTCGGCCAGCTCCCCCGCGGTCACCCCCGGCCCCGCCCCGGCNGTGCAGCTGGTCCTGGACGGCTACCGCCCGCACCCTGCGCTGGCCGTCGACCGTCGCTGGGAGCTCGTCGCCGGGAACGCGGCCGTCGCCCTGCTCACGGCGGGGGGGGGCCCCCGGCCGGCGGGGGCGCCCGGCCCCGCGCCGGGCCCGCGGCGCCCCCCCCCCGGGGCCGCCCCCCCCCCCCCCCCCCCGGGGGGGCGAGGACCGAGCCCGTGGTCGCCGAGTCGTAGACGCCGCCCCCGGCCAGCCGGTCCGGATCGCGCAGCCGCCAGAACAGCCACAGCAGCGGACCGCCCAGCCACAGCACCACGAACACCGCGACCACCGCCCCGCCGAGCAGCACCGCGCCCAGCAGCACCAATGAGCCCAGCACCGCGGCCAGCACGCCCCCGACCAGCGGGCCCGGGGTCAGCTCGCCGATCCGGCGCAGGAAGCGTGGCATCGCCGCACACGCCAGCACGTAGGCCAGCAGGTAGCCCATCGCCGAGACGGTCAGCGAGCCGGCCAGCACCGTCCGCGGCGCGACGCCGGCGGCCAGCAGCACCACCGGGACGCCGGCCACCAGCGGCAGCACCGACAGCAGCGCCACCCACGGCGTGCCGAATCGCCGCGACGTCCGCCCGGCCGCGGCCGGCAGCACCCGCTCCCGGCCCATCGAGAACAGCACCCGGCCCAGCGCGTTCACCGAGCCGGTCACGCAGGCGAAGAACGACGCCACGATCCCGGCGTCCAGCAGCCCCGACAGCACGCCGAGGCCCTGCAGGTCCGCCAGCCGGCCCACCGGCACCGCGGAGTCCAGCACGTCGGCCGGCGCCGTCCGCAGCAGCAGCACCTGCGCCGCCCCCGCCGCCAGGAACAGCACCCCGGCCACCACCGGCGTCCACAGCACCGCCCGCGGCACGGCGACCAGCGGACGGCGGGCCTCCACCCCCAGCGTGGATGCGCTCTCGAACCCCATGAACCCGGCCACCGCCAGCACCGCGCCCACCGCCAGCCCACCCGGACCGGGCGTCGCCGTGGTCACCTCGTTGACCGCCCCGGTCCCGCGCTCCAGCACCACCAGCGCGGTGAGGACGGCGACCACCAGCGCGATCGACACCACCTCCAGCCCTAGGGCGAGCCGCGCGGACAGCGCGATCCCGCGCAGCGTCGCGGCCACCGCGGCCAGCCCGAGCAGCGCGGCCAGCAGCGCCGACGTCAGCGGGGTCGGCGCGAGCCCGAGCAGCGACCCGAGGTAGGCACCCGCCCCGGCCAGCGCCGACACCCCGACCGAGGCGTAGCCGATCACCAGCGCCCAGCCGGCGACCAGCGCACCGGCCGGGCCCAGGCCCTTCGCGGTGTAGCTGTAGAGCCCGCCGACCGCGGCCATCCGCCGGGCGAACTGGGTCAGGCACCAGCCCACGCCGACCAGCAGCGCGGTCGCGGCCAGCAGCACCCACGGCGTGGCCGCCCCGGCCGGCACCAGCACCAGCGCCGGGACGGCGACCATGGCCGCCGAGGGCGCCAGCGCGGACACCGACTGGGCCAGCACCTCCACGAAGCTCAGCCGCCGTCGGCGCAGGCCGGCGACCGGTGACCGGGCCGGGAGCGTGGCAGGCTGTCGCACGTCGGCAGGCTAGAGGTGGCCGGTGTCCCGTGGGCGATCCGCGAATGAGAATTGTGACGCGCAACACTCCCGATCGGCGTCGCACGGACGTCGTCGGAACATGACGCGGCGGTAACCGGCGTCACACCGGATCGGGCCAAGGTTCCGGGCAGTCCTGTCCCGCTGCCCCAGGAGCCCCCGTGGCCACCGTGTCGCCCCCGCCCGCCAGCCCCGCCTCAGATCCGGCACCACCGACCACCGCTCCCACCGACCAC
The DNA here is from genome assembly GCF_900491935.1 of Klenkia terrae. Taxonomy (GTDB): domain Bacteria; phylum Actinomycetota; class Actinomycetes; order Mycobacteriales; family Geodermatophilaceae; genus Klenkia; species Klenkia terrae. The sequence continues at coordinate 3,809,136 of NZ_UEXK01000004.1, read as the reverse complement.
CGCCTCTCCGGCAAGCTCGGCGTGGGCGCCATCGTGTTCATGGTCGTGGCCGCCGCCGCGCCGCTGACCGTCGTCGCCGGCACCGTGCCGATCGGCATCGCCGCCGGCAACGGACCGGGCTACCCGGCCACCTACCTCGTCTCGGCGATCGTGCTGGCCTTCTTCGCCGTCGGGTTCACCGCGATGACCCGGCACGTGCCGAACGCCGGCGCCTTCTACTCCTACATCGGCGTGGGCCTGGGCCGCGGCTGGGGCCTGGGCAGCGCGCTGGTCGCCCTGGTCAGCTACGTGACCGTGCAGGGCGCCGTCTACGGCTACATCGGCTTCGCCCTCGGCGGCCTGGTCGAGTCCTACGGCGGGCCGTCGCTGCCCTGGTGGCTGTGGACCTTCGTCGTCATGGCCGTCACCGGCGTGCTCGGCTTCCGGCACATCGAGCTGTCCAGCAAGGTGCTCGGCGTCCTGCTGGTCGCCGAGGTCGGCATCGTGCTGCTCCTCGACGCCGTCGTCGTCGGCAAGGGCGGCACCGACGAGGGCCTGTCCAGCGCGTTCCTCAACCCGACCGAGGTGCTGTCCGGCGCCCCGGGCTCGGGCTGATGTTCGCCATCGCCGGGTTCATCGGCTTCGAGGCCACCGCGATCTTCCGCGACGAGGCCCGCGACCCCGACCGGACCATCCCCCGCGCCACCTACGCCGCGCTGGCCATCATCGGCGTCTTCTACACCGTCAGCGCCTGGGCCGTGGTCAGCGCCTGGGGCGACAGCGCGGTCGTCGCCGAGGCCGCCGCGGACCCCGGCAACATGCTCGTGGTCACGGCGCAGAACTACCTGGGGACGGCGGCCGGCGACGTCATGCAGGTCCTGTTCATCACCAGCCTCTTCGCCGCGGTGCTGAGCTTCCACAACGTGCTGAGCAGGTACTTCTTCTCCCTCGGCAACACCGGCGTCGTCCCGGCGTCCTTCGGCCGGAGCCACCCGACGCACTCCTCGCCGCACGTCGCCTCGCTGGTGACCACCGTCGTCGGCGCCGTCCTCATGGCGGCCAGCGCGATCGCCGGCCTGGACCCGGTGCTCGAGGTCTTCACCTGGCTGGCCGGGATCGCCAGCGTCGGCATCGTCGGGCTGATGCTGCTGGCCTGCGTCGCCGTCCTGGTGTTCTTCCGGCGCACCGGGGTGGACCGCCGGCCCTGGCAGACCGTCGTCGCACCCGCCCTGGGCGTGCTCGGGCTGACCGCGATCCTCGTGCTGCTGGTGCAGAACCTGCCCCTGCTCATGGGTGGCTCGACCGCCCTGGGCGTCGGCGCCGGCGTCCTGCTGCTCGTCGCCCTCGCCGCCGGGTTCGTCCTGGCCAAGGCCCGTCCGTCCGCCGCCCGTGACCTCGTCCGCGCCACCCGCGCGGACGCCGCCCCGCAGATCTGAGGAGACCAGCGATGACCACCACCGAGAACCGCACCGCCACCCACCCGCTGTCCCGGATGACCGCCGAGGAGATCGAGATCGCCCGCGGGCTCGTCGCCGACGCCGGGCTGGTGCAGCCCAGCACCGTGTTCGTCTACGTCGGCCTGGCCGAGCCGCACAAGCGCGACGTGCAGGAGTTCACCCCCGGCAGCCCGGTCGAGCGCCGGCTGCGGCTGCTGCTGCTGGACCGCGCCACCGGCGCCGGCCGGGACGTCCTGGTCTCGGTCACCGCCGGGACCGTCGTGTCCGACACCGAGATCGACGGCGTCGCCGACGGCCAGGTGCCGATCACCGATGCCGAGTTCGAGGCGATCGAGCCGATCCTTGCCGCCGACGAGGGCTGGGTCGCCGCGATGGCCAAGCGCGGTCTGGACGTCGCCGACGTCCGCGCCGTCCCGCTGTCGGCCGGGTCCTACTACCCCGAGGAGCACGGGCACCGCGTCGTCCGGGTGCTCGGCTTCCACCAGGCCGACCCCGACGACCTGCCCTGGGCGCACCCGGTGGACGGCGTCGTCGCCTACGTCGACATCACCCGCGGGATCACCACCGCCGTCCACGACCACTTCGACCTGCCGGTGCCCGCCGAGCGCGTCTCGCTGGAGGGCACCCCGCGCGACCTCAAGCCGATCGAGATCACCCAGCCCGAGGGCCGCTCGTTCACCCTCGAGGACGACGTCGTCCGCTGGGCCGGCTGGGAGTTCCGGATCGGCTTCGACGTCCGCGAGGGCCTGACCATCAACCAGCTCTCCATCGACGGCCGGTCGGTCGTGCACCGTGCCTCGATCGCCGAGATGGTCGTGCCCTACGCCGACCCCTCACCGGTCCGGTTCTGGCAGAACTACTTCGACACCGGCGAGTACCTCTTCGCCCGGTACACCAACTCCCTCGAGCTGGGCTGCGACTGCCTCGGCGACATCCAGTACCTGGACGCGACCATCGCCGACGAGACCGGCGCCCCGCGGGTCATGCGCAACGCCATCTGCATGCACGAGGAGGACTACGGCGTCGCCTGGAAGCACACCGACATGTTCACCGGGATGGCCGAGACCCGGCGCTCGCGGCGGCTGGTGGTCAGCTTCTTCACCACGATCGGCAACTACGACTACGGCTTCTACTGGTACCTCTACACCGACGGCACCATCCAGCTGGAGTCCAAGGCGACCGGCGTGGTGTTCACCTCGGCCTACCGCGGCGAGGAGCACCCCTACGCCACCGAGATCGCCCCGGGCCTGGGTGCGCCGTTCCACCAGCACCTGTTCTCCGCCCGGCTGGACATGGCCGTGGACGCCGCCGACGGCTCGGGCAACACCGTGCACGAGGTGGACGCCGTCCGGGTGCCGATGAGCGACACCAACCCCTACGGCAACGCCTTCACCCGCTCGCTGACCCCGATCACCCGGGAGTCCGAGAGCGGCCGGTCCACCGACGCCACCAAGGGCCGGACCTGGCACGTCGTCAACCCCGGCAAGACCAACCGCCTGGGCCAGCCGGTCGGCTACGCGCTGCACCCGGAGAACGCCCCGGTCCTGCTGGCCGACGACGAGAGCTCCATCCACCAGCGGGCCACCTTCGCCACCAAGTCGCTGTGGGTGACGGAGTACGACCCGGCCGAGCGCTATCCCGCGGGCGACTTCGTCAACCAGCACCCCGGGGCGGCGGGTCTGCCCGCGTTCATCTCCGGCGACGCCCCGCTGGAGGACACCGACGTCGTCCTCTGGCACACCTTCGGGCTGACCCACTTCCCGCGGCCGGAGGACTGGCCGGTCATGCCCACCGACTACGCCGGCTTCGTGCTGAAGCCGGTCGGGTTCTTCGACGCCAACCCCGCGCTCGGGATCCCCGCGTCGACGTCCTCGCACTGCGCGGGCAAGGGGTGACCAGCGCGGTCGCCGTCCGGTCCGGGGCGCTGACACCGGGCCGGACGGCGGTGGCGCTGTCGCTGGTCTCGGTCGTCGTGCACGCCGGGCTGCTCGAGCGCGACTCCCTGGGCTCCTGGGCGATGGTCGGCCTGGCGCTGGCCTGCCTGCCGTGCGCGGGCCGGCTGTGGTCGGGCCCGAGCCGCGGCACCTGGGCCACCGTCGCGCTGCTGGACGCCGGGATGCTGGTGCTGCACGTCCAGCTCATGGCTGGCATGCACCACCACGGCGGGACGACGCTGCCGGTGTGGCTGATGGTCGCCCAGCTCGCCCTGGCCGCCTGGGGTCTCCGCCCGGCCCGCCGCTGACCCGTCCACGGCGTGGATCAGGTGGGACGACGACCGTGCATCCTCGGCCGCCGACGTCGGTGGCTGAGGATGCGCATCGCCCGTCGGAGCTGATCCACGCCGCGGAGGGCGGGCGCGCATGCTGGGCGCGTGCCCTCCCCCACCGTGCTCGTCTCCGGCGCCAGCATCGCCGGACCCACCACCGCCTCCTGGCTGGCCCGCGCCGGGTACGAGGTCACCGTCGTCGAGCGGTTCGCCGCCCTGCGCGACGACGGCCAGAACATCGACGTCCGCGGGGCCGCCCGCGAGGTGCTGCGCCGGATGGGCCTGGAGGACGCCGCGCTGGCCGCCGGGACCGGCGAGCAGGGCACCGTCTTCCTCGGCGAGGGCGGCCGCGAGCTCGCCCGGTTCCCGGCCAGCACCGACGACACCTCCGGGCCCACCGCCGAGATGGAGATCCTCCGCGGCCGGCTCGGGGAGCTGCTGCACGACCACACCCGCGACGCCGTCCGGTACCTCTTCGACGACCAGATCGCCGGCCTGGCCCAGGACCTCGACGGCGTGGACGTCAGCTTCGCCTCGGGCCGGGAGGAGCGGTTCGACCTCGTCGTCCTCGCCGAGGGGGTCGGCTCCCGCAGCCGCGACCTGGTGTTCCCGGCCGCCTCCCGCGAGTACCTGGGCATGGTCATCGCCTACCTGACCATCCCGCGGCAGGACGACGACACCGACTGGTGGCGCTGGTACGTCGCCGGCCGCGGCCGCGGGGTCAACCTGCGCCCGGACGACGTCGGCACCATCCGCGCCTCGCTCAACGTGGTCACCGAGACCCGCGGCCTGGACGACCAGCCGCGCGAGGTGCAGGTCGCCTCGCTGCGCCGCGCGTTCGCCGGCGCCGGCTGGCAGACCGACCGGGTGCTCGCCGCCCTGGACGACGCCCCGTTCTACCTCGAGGACCTCGCCCAGGTGCACCTCGACAGCTGGTCGACCGGCCGGATCGCGCTGGTCGGCGATGCCGCGTGGTGCGCCACCCCGGTCAGCGGCATCGGCACCACCCTGGCCCTGACCGGCGCGTACACCCTGGCCGCCGCGCTGGCCGGGACCACCGACCACCGCGCCGCCTTCGTCGAGTACGAGCAGCGGATGCGGCCCTTCGTCGACAAGGGCCAGTCGCTGCCCCCGGGCGTGCCGCAGGTCGCCAACCCGCGCACCGAGCTGGGCCGGCGGGCCTTCGGCGCCGTCCTCCGGGTCGCCGCCAGCCCGCTCGCCGCCAAGGTCGGCGGGGTCGCCGGCCGGTTCACCACGCCCCCGGCCGACAAGTACGAGCTCCCCGCCTGGCCCGCCGCCTGACCCGTGCCGCAGCAGGTCACCGCGCAGTCATCGGGTCGCGCCACGACGCGACCCGATGACCGTGGGGTGACCTTTCTGCGGCCCCGGGACAGCCGGTCACCGCAGAGGGATCCGGTCACGGTGCACGGTGACCGGATCCCTGACGGGTGACCGCAGACTCACGCCGTCCGGGGAGACTCCGGCGTTGCAGGGTGACAGGAGCCCTGCAAGGCGTGAGTCTGCGCGGGTGACCCGCTCCCGCGCCCTCGCCGTCCTCGGGTCCGTCCTCGGGTCTGTCCTCGCCCTCACCGCCTGCGGGCCGAAGGACTCCCCCGCCGCACCCGGAGACGACCCCGACGCGCTGGTGCTCCGGGTGACCCAGGGCGGCGGGTACACCGCGCCCGGCGCCGACCTCGGCCGGCTGCCGCTGGTCAGCGTCTACCGCGACGGCCGGGTGATCACCGAGGGCCCGGTCGTGGCGATCTACCCGGCCCCGGCGTGGCCGAACGTGCAGGTCACCCGGCTGGACGACGACGCCGTCACCGACCTGGTCGACGCCGCCCTGGACGCCGGGGTGACCGCCACCGGCGACCTGGGCTCCCCCGGCCTGGCCGACGCGACCACCACAACGATCACCCTGGTCACCGCGGCGGGCACCAGCACCCGCGAGGTGTACGCGCTGCAGGAGGGCCAGGGTGACCCCGCCCTGACCGCCGACCAGGCCGCCGCCCGCACCGCGCTGGCCGACCTGGTCGACCGGCTCACCGCCGTCCAGGGGGACGGCGAGACCTACGAGCCCAGCGCGGTCGCCGCCCTGGCCGGCAGCTACGTCCCGGACCCCGACCTCGCGCGCGACCCGGTGACGTGGCCCGGCGCCCCCCTCCCCGGGGAGTCGGTGGCCCCCGGCATCGGGTGCACGGTGAGCGCGGGCGCCCAGGCCTCCGCCGTCCGCAGCGCCGCGCAGGACGCCGACGGCCTGACCCCCTGGACCGACGGCTCCGCCACCTGGGCGGTGACCTTCCGCCCGCTGCTGCCCGACGAGTCCGGCTGCGCCGACCTGGCCGGGTAGCACCCCCCGAGCGGGTGAGACGGCCGGTCCCGGGTCAAGGCCCGGTACCGGAACGCCGACAACCGGCAGGTGAGCGCCCCCACGAGCAGGTCCCGGGTGCCCGACGTCCTGACCGTGGGCGCCGTGGCGGCCCTGGTGCTCGCGTTCCTCCCCGCCACGCGCTCGGCGGCGGTCGTCGCGATCAGCCTGCTGGCCACCCTCGCCCCGCTCGTCGGGTGCCTGCTGCACCGCCCGGCCCGGCTGCTGCCGTGGGTCGTGGCCACCGGCATGCTCACCGGCTGGACCCTGTCGATCACCTTCGGCGCCCGCTGGCCCGTGCTCGGCGAGTACGCCCAGGACGTCGGCACGCTGTTCGGGGTCGGCCTGGTCCTCTACATGTTCACCCAGCACGTCCGGTCCCGTCCGGTGGACCGCCGCACCCACGAGCGCGCCGTCTGGGGCCGCCGGGCCGACCAGGTCACCCTCGTCCTGCTGATCGGCCTCGCCTCGGCCCAGGTGCTCACCACCGCGCGCGCCGCCTCGGCGCCGGCCAGCGCCTACTGGGCGCCGCTGGACGTGCTGATGATCGCGGTCGTGCTGCGGTTCGCGTTCTCCCGGGCCGGGCTGACCCCCAGCATCCGGCTGTTCATCGCCGGCTGCGTGGCCGCCGGCATCTACGACGCCGCGGCCTCCACCACCGGCATCCGCCTGCAGCCGCTGGACAGCGTGCTGTCGGTCGTCTGGGCGGTGTCGATGGCCTGCATGGTCGCCGCCGCCCTGCACCCGACCATGGCCGTGGCCTTCCGCAGCTCCGCGCTGCGCCGGCTGCGCCCGGAGTCCGGGCGGGTGCTGGGGCTCATGGCGCTGGCCCCCGTCCCGCTGGCCCTGGCGGTGCTGCACCCCTCCGGCCGCCTGCCGTGGCTGGTCTACCTGGCCACCGCCTGCGTGGTCGCCACCCTGGCGATCGTCCGCGGCGCCCAGGCCCTGCTCTCCAGCGAGGGCCACGCCGGCCGCGACCCGCTGACCGGCCTGGCCAACCGCCGCGGCCTGCAGATCGCCTTCGACGAGCTGCTGCTCACCGCCCGCCCCGGCGCCGACCACGTCGGCCGGCTGGCGCTGCTGGACCTCGACGACTTCAAGGACGTCAACGACACCCACGGCCACGAGGCCGGTGACCACCTGCTGATCGCGGTCGGCGAGCGGCTGTCGGCCGCCGTCGGCGACACCGGCACCGTCGCCCGCTCCGGCGGCGACGAGTTCGTGCTGGTGCTGCGCCCGGACGCCCCCGCGGTGGCCGACATCGTGACGGCCGCGTTCGGCGCCCCGCTGGCCCTGCGCGGCCCGCTGCCGCACAGCTCCCTGGTCCGGTGCAGCGCCGGGTGGGTGCCGCTGACCGCCGCCAGCCAGCTCCCGCTGGCCCTCGCCGACGCCGACATCGCCCTCTACGTCAGCAAGGGCAGCCGCCGCGGCGCCGCCACCGAGTTCGCCCCCGCCCAGCGCGACGAGGTGCTCGGCCAGATCGGGCTCAGCGACGACCTGCGCCGCCTGATCGCCGGGGACGGCGACGCCGGCGAGCTGCTGCTGGTCTTCCAGCCGCTGGTGGACCTGCGCACCCGCGTCGTGCTCGGCTGCGAGGCACTCGTCCGCTGGCAGCACCCCACCCGCGGTCTGCTGGGCCCCGACACCTTCCTGCCCGTCGCCGAGGCGCAGGGCCACGGCGCGGCCGTGGACACCCTCGTCCTGCGCCAGGCCTGCCAGGTGGCCGCCCGGTGGGCCGAGCAGGGCCTGGACCGCACGGTCAGCGTCAACCTGGGCCGCTCCTCGATGACCGAGCCCGACCTCGCCGACCAGGTGCGCGACGCCCTGGCCTGCAGCGGCCTGGCCCCGCACCGCCTGCACCTGGAGATCACCGAGCACGACCAGCTCCCGGTCGACGCCGGGGTCGACGCGCTGCGCCAGCTGGCCGAGCTGGGCGTCGCGATCAGCCTCGACGACTTCGGCACGGGCTACACCTCGCTGGCCTACCTGCAGCGCTACCCGATCACCCTGCTCAAGCTCGACCGTTCCATCACCGGCGCCGACGCCGGTGACGACCTCATCGCCGGGATCACCAGCCTGGCCGGGATCCTGGGCATGGCGGTGCTCGCCGAGGGCATCGAGACCGAGGATCAGCACGCCCGGCTCGCCGCGTTCGGCATCGACGCCGGCCAGGGCTGACTGTACGGCCGCCCGGTCCCCGCCGACCAGCTCGACGTGCTCCAGGCGACCTGATCCCCCCGGTGCGGGACCATGCCCCGGTGAGCACCCCCACCCGACGCGCCGCCTCGTCGGCCACCGGGGTGCTCGCCCTCGCCGTCGCGCTCACCCTCGTGCTGGTGCCGGCCGCGGTCTGGCCGGCGACCCGGGTGCCCGCCGTCCTCACCGCGACCGCGCTGGCCGTGCTCGCCCCGCTGGTCGCCATCCGCTGGCACCGGCCGCCGCGGCCCGGGCCCTGGCTGGCGATGTCGGCGATGCTGGCCTGCTGGCTGGTCGCCCTCGCGCTGGCCACCTCCGCCCCGACCAGCGGCGTCGTCGTCCAGACAGTGGGCATCGCGGTCGCGCTGGGCCTGTTCGGCGTGCTGTTCGGCCGGCAGCGCCGCGGCGGGCCCGACGAGCGCCGGCGGACCCGCCGCGAGACCTGGGGACGACGCACCGACCAGCTGGTGGTGGCCGCCGTCGTCGTCCTGGCCGTGGCCCAGTCGGTGGCCGCGGCGATGACACCCGGGGTGCCGTGGGCCACCTCGGTCGCCCCGTTCGACCTGGTGCTGATCTGCCTGCTGCTGCGCTTCGCCGCCTCGCGCGCCGACCTGGGCACCAGCATGCGGCTGCTGCTGGCCGGTGGGGTCGCGGCCGCGGCCTACGACTGCCTCTCGTCCGCCGACGGCGTCCGGCTGCCCGGCCCGCAGGCCGGCACCGGCGTGCTCTGGACGGCGGCCATGTGCCTGTTCGTCGCCGGCTCGCTGCACCCGGACATGCGCACCGCGTTCACCGGCGCCCGGCTGTCCCGGCTGCGGTCGGAGTCCGCCCGCCTGCTCGGGCTGACCCCGCTGGTGCTGGTCCCGGTCGCGCTGTGGCTGGTCGACGACGCCGGCCACCTGCCGACCACCGCCTACCTGGGTGCCGCGGCCGTGGTCGGTGCGCTGGCCATCGTCCGCGGCGCGCAGACCATCCGGGGCAGCGAGCAGCAGGCCCGGCAGGACCCGCTCACGGGGCTGGCCAACCGGCGCGGGCTGCGGATCGCCTTCGACGACCTGGTCCCGCCCGGCACCCCGGACGACGTCGTGGTCGGCCGGCTGGCCGTGCTGGACGTCGACGACTTCAAGCACGTCAACGACACCTACGGCCACGAGACCGGCGACCGCCTGCTGGTCGCGGTGTCGTTGCGGCTGGCCGCCGCGGTCGGCGAGCGGGGCACCGTGGCCCGCTCGGGCGGCGACGAGTTCGTGCTGCTGCTCCCACCCGACGGCGTCGGCGTGCCCGAGGTGATCGCCTCGGCCTTCCGCGCGCCGGTGGTCCTCGACCGCGGGCCGACCGACCGGGCCCTGCCGGTGCGCTGCAGCGCGGGCTGGGTGGACCTGACCGGCGCCAGCGAGCTGCCCCTGGCCCTGGCCGACGCCGACGTGGCGCTCTACACCAGCAAGGGCGCCACCCGCGGGGCGGCGACCCGGTTCGCCACCGCCCAGCGCGAGGAGGTGCTCGGCCAGCTGTCGCTGGGCGCCGACCTGCGCCGCCTGGTCGCCGGCGAGCCCGACGCCGGCGAGCTGGTGCTGCTCTACCAGCCCCTGGTCGCGCTGCCCTCCCGCGTCGTGCAGGGCTGCGAGGCGCTGGTGCGCTGGGCGCACCCCGGCCGCGGGCTGCTGGGCCCCGACACCTTCCTGCCCGTCGCCGAGGAGCTGGGCCACGGCGCCGACGTGGACGCCTGGGTGCTGCGCGAGGCCTGCGCCGCGGCGCAGGCCTGGCCGGACCCGACCTGGACGGTCAGCGTGAACCTGGGGCGCTCGACGATGTCCGACCTGCGGCTGGCCGACCGGGTGCGCCGGGTGCTGGCCGACACCGGGCTGGACCCGCACCGGCTGCACCTGGAGATCACCGAGCACGACCAGCTGCCGGCCGACGCGGGCGTGCAGACCCTGCGCGAGCTGGCGGCCGCCGGCGTCGGGGTCAGCCTGGACGACTTCGGCGCCGGCTACACGTCGGTGGCCTACCTGCAGCGCTACCCCGTCTCGGTGCTCAAGCTCGACCGGTCCATCACCGGGCCGGACGCCGCCGGCGCCCTGCTCAGCGGGCTGGTCGGGCTGGCCGGTGCGCTGGGCATCAGCGTGCTGGCCGAGGGCGTGGAGACCGACGAGCAGTGCGCCCGGTTGGCCCGGCTGGGCATCGACGCCGGCCAGGGGTCGCTGTTCGGCCGCCCGGTGCCGACCGAGCAGCTCGTCGCCGAGCAGCGAGCCGGTAACCCCACGTAGCTCACTGGTCACATCCCGGAGCGCTGCCCCGGATTCCGCCGCGTGCCGACCTACTGTCGCCGCGATCGGGACCGACGAGCGGGAGGGGTGGGGCATGCAGGTCGACCACAGCGTCGATGCCATCGCGGCACTGCAGCAGCACGCCGCCTGGCGCCTGCTCCGGGCCGACGACGCCCCCTTGGTGATCGCCTTCCTGTCCCGCGTCTTCGTCACCGGCGGCGCGCACGGGCTGCCGGCCGGCGAGCTGGCCGACCGGCTCGGCGACCTGCTGGCCGACCTGGACGGCACCCCCCGGGCCCAGGTGGACGCCCGCGGCTACCTCGACGGCTGGGCCGGCCCGGACGGCGGCTGGCTGCGCGCCTGGTACCCGCCCGGCTCCGACGAGCCCGTCATGGACGCCACCCCGGCGGCCGAGCTGGCCATCGCCTGGGTGGCCGGGCTGGCCCCGCGGCCGTTCGTGGACACCGCCGCCCGGCTGGACTCCGTCGTCGACCTGCTCCGCTCCCTGGCCGCCGGGGACGCAGAGCCGACCCTCCAGCGCGACCGCTACCTGCACCTGGCCCGCACCGCCCGCGGCCTGCTCGCCGACCTGCGCGCGGTCGAGGCGGCCTTCCGCGAGCGCGACCGCGAGCTGCGCGACCGGATCGCCGGCGGGGACGGCGCCCTGGCCCTGGACGTCGCCGCGGGTCGCCGCGGGATCGCCGACGGCGACCAGGGCCGCAGCTTCTTCGCCTGCTACGACCGGCTGCTCTCCCCGCGCCTGCAGGAGGAGCTCACCGACCTGCTCACCCGGGTGCACGCCCTGCCCGCGCTGCGCACCTGCGCCGACCCGCAGCTGCGCCGGGTGCAGCACGACCTGGTCATCGCCGCCGAGCACACCCGGATGGTGCTGCGCGGGCTGACCGACGGCCTGCGCTCGGGCCTGGACGACCGGGTGTGGCGGGAGAACCGCCGGGTGCTGGAGCTGCTCGGCGGCATCGAGCAGCGTGCCCGCCGGTTGTCGGCCGGCCTGACCCCGCTGGACGGGTTCGCCGTGGAGCTGGACGACCTGGCCCCCACCGTCGTCCTGCCGGTCGAGCGCCCGCTGTACGCCCCGCCCCGGCGGGCCGCGGTGGACAGCGCCCGGCCCGACGCCGGCGACGAGGACTTCGCCGCGACCGCGCTGTTCGGCCAGGTCCAGGTGGACCCGGTGCCGCTCACCGCGCACGTGCGGCGCGCGCTGCTGCAGCGCCCGCGGGTGGAGCTGGCGACCGTCCTCGAGCAGCACCCCCTGCAGCACGGCCTGGCCGAGCTGATGGCCTACCTGTCCCTGCGCGACGACGCCTTCGACGTCGTCTTCCCGCTCCCCGCCGACGACGACGTCCCCGACGACCGGGACGACGACGACACCGTCAGCTGGACCGACCCCGACGGTCTCCCCCGCAGCGCCACCCTGCCCCGCGTCGTCTACGCCCGCCGGGACACCGGTCCCCGCGCCGGCAGCACCCACCCCGCCGGCCGCCGCGCGCGGCTGATCCCCGTGGAGGACTCCCGATGACCGCCCTGCTGCCCGAGCTCGACGCCGCTCCTGCCCGCGCCGAGCTCGACCTGCCCCTGGTGGTGACCACGCTGATGCGCGGTGTCCTGTACCGGGAGAGCTCGCCGGAGGTCTGGCGGCACCTGACCGCCCTGCAGTCCGACCTGCGCGACCACGTCGCCGTCCTCGGGCTGGTCCCGGTGGTCGACGAGCGGGAGGGCTACGCCTTCCTGCGCCAGCGCCCCGAGGACCCGGGCACCGAGCGGCCGCTCCCCCGGCTGGTCGCCCGCCGGTCGCTGTCCTTCCCGGTCAGCCTGCTGCTGGCCCTGCTCCGCCGCGAGCTGGTCGTGGCCGACGCCGGCGACGGCGGCAGGCTGGTGCTCACCCGGGCCGCCCTGGTCGACCTGCTCGCGGACTTCCTGCCCGACCCCGGCCGGCGCAACCGGCTGGTGGAGCAGGTCGACGGGCACATCGCCAAGGTCGTCGAGCTGGGCTTCCTGCGCCGCATGCCCGGGCCGGACGGCGGGTTCGAGGTGCGCCGCGTGCTCAAGGCCTTCGTCGACGCCCAGTGGCTCGGCGAGTTCGACGCCAAGCTCGCCGAGTACGCCGGCCAGCACCCCGCCGCCGCCTCCGGCTCTGGCTCGTTCTCCGCCGCCTTCTCCGCCGACATCGAGGAGGACCTCCTGTGACCACCACCCCGCCGGTGCCGCACCTGCTGCTCACCACCGAGGACGACGCCCCCGGCAGCCGCGCCGGCTTCCGGCTGGACCGCCTGGAGATGCTCAACTGGGGCACCTTCGACCGCCGGGTCTGGACGCTGCGCGCCGACGGCCAGAACACCCTGCTCACCGGGGACATCGGCTCGGGCAAGTCCACCATCGTCGACGCGTTGAGCACGCTGCTGCTGCCCGCGGCCCGGGTCTCCTACAACGAGGCCGCCGGCGCCCCCACCCGCGAGCGCGACCTGCGCTCCTACGTGCAGGGCCACTGGCGGGCCGAGCGCAGCGACACCACCGGCGCCCCCCGCACCGTGGGCCTGCGCCCGGGCAGCACCTGGACGGCGCTGCTCGCGGTGTTCCGCAACGAGGCCCTGGACGAGACCGTCACCCTCGGCCAGGTGTTCTGGCTGCGCTCGGGCGAGGTCGGCCAGCCCGACCGGTTCCACCTGGTCGCCGACCGCGACCTCTCGATCGCCGGTGACCTCGCCGAGTTCGGCAGCGACCCGGCCGCGCTGCGCCGCCGGCTGTCCGCCCGGGTCGACGTCGAGGTGTTCGGCACCTTCACCGAGTACGGCCGGGTCTACCGCAACCGGCTGGGCATCGCCTCGGAGCAGGCGATGGACCTGTTCCACCAGACCGTCTCGATGAAGGCCGTCGGCGACCTCAACGGCTTCGTCCGCGACCTGCTGCTCGAGCCCGGGGACTCCGCCGGCTGGGTGGACCGGCTGCTCGGCCACGTCGACCAGCTCACCCGCGCGCACGACGCCGTCGTCACCGGCCGCACCCAGCTGGCCCAGCTCGCACCGGTGCTCGCCGACGCCGACCGGCACGCGGTGCTCACCGAGCAGATCGTCACCGTGGACGCCGACCTGGGCGCGCTCCCGGTGTGGGCCGACCGGCTGCGCGAGAAGCTGCTGTCCGCGCAGGCCACCACGCAGCGCGCCGAGGTCGCGGCCACCGACCGGGCGCTGAGCCAGGGCATCACCAACCTGGACCTCGCCCGCGCCCGCGAGCTGTCGCTGACCATGCAGCGCACCGGCAACGGCGGCGAGCGGCTGCGCTACATCGACGAGCAGCTGCTGGACCTCGAGGTCGCCCGCCGCGAGCGGCGCACCCGGGCCGGCACCTTCGCCGGCCTGCTGGAGGCCACCGGCCTGGACCCGGTCACCGACGTCGAGGACTTCGTCGCCCGGCGCACCGAGATCGCCCAGGCCCTGTCCCGCGCGGTGGACGGCGAGGCCCAGGTCGAGGAGCGGCTGGCCGAGGTCGAGGTGGCCCTGGCGTCGCTGCGCTCCCGGGCGGCCGCGATCGGCCACGAGCTGACCGGGCTGCGCGGGCGCACCGGCGTCGTCCCCCGGGACTCCCTGCGGCTGCGCGACCGGCTGGCCGCCGCGCTGTCGGTGGACGCCGGCCTGCTGCCCTTCGCCGGCGAGCTGGTCCGGGTCTCCCCCGTGCACGCCGAGTGGGCCGGTGCCGCCGAGCGGGTGCTGCGCGACTTCGCGCTGACCGTGCTCGTGCCGCACGAGCACTACGCCGCGGTGACCGCCTGGGTCGAGGAGCAGGACCTGGGCGCGGAGCTCGCCTACCTGGCGCTGCCGGCCCAGCTGCCGGCCGCCTCGCCCATGCCGGCCCCGCAGTCGCTGGCCGCCACCCTCGAGGTGCGCTCCAGCCCGCTGGCCGCCTGGGTGGAGACCCAGGTGGCGCTGCGCGCGCCGCACCTGCGGGTCGACGACATCGAGGAGTTCCGCCGCACCCCGGTCGCGGTCACCCGCACCGGGCAGGTCAAGGACCGCACCGGCCGGCACGCCCTGGACGACCGGCACCCGATGGGCGACCCGCTGCACCAGGTGCTGGGCTGGGACAACGCCGGCAAGGTCCGCGCGCTGGGCGCCGCGGAGAACGCACTGCTGCCCCAGCTCGGCGAGCTCTCCGCCGCCCGGGACGCCGTCCGCGCCGAGCGGGCCCGCACCGTGGCCCGCGGCCGGGACCTCGCCCAGCTGTCGGCCTACGACAACTGGAAGGCGCTGGACTGGCAGGGCGCCATCCGGCAGATCGCCGAGCTCGGCCGCGAGCGCGACCTGCTGGTCGCCGCCTCCGGGGTGCTCTTCGGCCTGGACGGCGCGATGGACGACCTGCGCCGCGACATCGTCTCGCTGGCCTCGGCGCAGGCCACCCTGCAGCAGCGCCGCGGCGCCGCCGCGCACGCCCTCGGGGAGACCTTCCGCGTGCTGGAGGGCGTCCGCCGCCGGCTGGCCGCGGCCGGCGCCGACGACGCCCGGGACGCGGTGCCCGCCCGCCAGGCCGTGGACGACGGCTCGGCCGTGGCCCGCGCGCTGCGGATCGACCGCGCGCTGACCGCACCCGAGCGGCTGAACCGGCGCGGCTGGATCGCCTCCTCCCCGCCCGGCGACCTGGACGATGTCGACGAGCGCGAGCGCACCCTGCGCGCCGCGCTGGAGCGCGAGCGCACCACGCAGACCTCGGTGCGCGCCGAGGTCGAGGCCCGGATGGTGCGCGCCATGGCCGCCTTCCGCGCCCAGCACCCGGCCGCCGCGACCGGTCTGGACGCCTCGCGGGACGCCGCGGACGCCTTCCGCGAGCTGCACGAGCGGCTGCGCACCGACGAGCTGCCCCGCGCCGAGGCGACCTTCACCGCCTGCCTGGAGCAGGACACCGTGCGCGACATCGCCGGGTTCCTGGCCGAGCTGGAGCGGCGGGCCGCGCAGGTGACCGAGCGGATCGAGGCGATCAACGGCTCGCTGCACGACATCGACTACCACCCGGGCCGCTACCTGGCCCTGGAGGCCCGGCGCAGCGGCGCCCCGGAGATCGAGGACTTCCGGGCGGACCTGCGGTCCTGCACCGAGGTCGACGACGCCGACCCGGAGCTGCGGTTCGCCCGCATCGCCCGGATCGTGCAGCGGCTGCGCGGCCGGGCCGGGCACGCCGCCGAGGACCGCCGCTGGGCCCGGACCGTCACCGACGTCCGCACCTGGTTCGTGTTCTCCGCGATCGAGCGCTGGCGGCACGACGACGCCGAGCACGAGACGCACACCGACGCCGCGGGCAAGTCCGGCGGGCAGAAGGAGAAGCTGGCCTACACGGTGCTGGCCGCGTCGCTGGCCTACCAGTTCGGCATCGACCCGGCCGCCCACCTGGCCCGCAACTTCCGGTTCGTCGTCATCGACGAGGCGTTCGGGCGGGGCTCGGACGACTCCACCCGGTTCGCCCTGGACCTGTTCGGCCGGCTGGGCCTGCAGCTGCTCGTGGTCACCCCGCTGCAGAAGATCCACGTCATCGAGCCCTACGTGGCCTCGCTGGGCTACGTGGACAACCAGCAGGGCGACGACTCCCGGCTGCAGTGCCTGACCGTCGAGGACTACCGCACCCGCCGGGCGCTGGCCCGGTCGGTCACCGCCTGACCGCTACAGCTCCGGGATGCACGCCCCGGCGCCCAGGCGGGCCAGGCCGGCCATGTCGCCGTCGGCGAAGTCCAGGACGTCGCCGCTGGTGGTCGAGGCCATCAGCTGGTCCTCGTCCCACACGTGGGCCAGCCCGACGACGTGGCCCAGCTCGTGCAGCAGGATCGCGCGGGCCAGGGCCTCGTCGCCGTCGGCCAGCAGGGTGGCGTACTCGGGGCCGTCGAGGGTGACGCTGCCGGTGACGTAGGCGACCGGTCCGCCGTCCGGGCCGGCCGATGCGCTGCCGCCCAGGCCGGCGACGTCCCCGGCCAGGCCGGGCTCCTGCTCGGGGGTGCGCCAGCCGACCACCACCGGCGCCCAGCGGTCGCCGTAGCGGTCGGGCTGGTAGGCCGCGCGGCCGCCGCCGGGCACCTCGTCGGTGGGTCCGTCGTAGCGGAACTGCAGGCCGGTCACCGCGGTCATCCGGGCCAGCGCGTCGACCAGCATCGTCTCGGCGCCCTCGGGCGCGCCGTCGGTGCTCAGCACCACCGCGACCGGGCGGCACGGGTCGTAGGCCACCGGGGTCACGCCGTCGGCCTGCTCGGCGACGAAGGCGTAGACGTCGCTGTCCGGCGCGGTCGGCGGGGTGCCCAGCGGCTCGTCGGACTCCTCGCCGCCCGGGGTGGGCACCGTGCGCGGCGCCTCCACCGGGGCGACCGAGGGTGCGGTGACCAGCGGCAGGGACGGCGTGCGGCCGCTGCCCAGGTACCAGCCCGCTGCGGCCACGACCAGCACGAGGACGACGGTCAGCAGGCCCGGCCACGCGCGCCGGCGACGCGACGGGAGAACCGGGGGCAGCACCGGCGGGCCCCACTGCGGCACGGGGTACCGCTGGGTGGGGGCCTCGTCGGGGTGGGGCTCGCTCATCGCCGTCCAGTGTCCGGTGCGGCACCGACGGTGTCCCGCGCCGCGCCGGTCCGGCCCCCCGGAGGGGGCAGGGTCAGACGCCCAGGTGGGCGAGGGCCTGGACCACCAGGGCGCTCTGCCCGTTGGCCAGCTCGGCGAGGACGCCGGGCTCGCGGGCCTCGTCCGGGGCGAACCAGGTGAGCTCCAGCGCGTCCTGCTGGGGCTCGCAGTCGCCCTCGACCGGCACCACGTACGCCAGCGACACCGCGTGCTGACGCGGGTCGTGGAACGGGGTGACCCCGGGGGTCGGGAAGTACTCGGCGATGGTGAACGGCTGCGGGGCCGGCGGGACCCGGGGCAGGGCGAGCGGGCCGAGGTCCTTCTCCAGGTGCCGGAGCAGCGCCGCGCGGACCCGCTCGTGGTACAGCACCCGGCCCGACACCAGGGCCCGCTTGATCTGCCCGTCGCTGCCGACCCGGAGCAGCAGGCCGACCTTGGTCACCGTGCCGTGCTCGTCGACCCGGACCGGGACGGCGTCCACGTAGAGGATCGGCAGCCGCTCGCGGGCGGCGTCCATCTCCTCGCCGGAGAGCCAGCCGGAGTCGGACAGGGTGGTCGCCTCGGTCATGTGCACTGTCTATCCGACCGCGCCCCCGGTCAGCTGCAGCGGGGTCCGGCGAGCGGGCCGAGCCGGGCCAGCCCCTCCAGGTCGCCCTGCTGGTACTCCCGCCCGAGGGACCCACCGGCGTCCATCAGCTGGCTGGGGTCCTCGACGTGGTCCAGGCCGACGAGGTGGCCCAGCTCGTGCAGCAGCACCCCGCGCGCCCGCGCCGGGCTCGCGTCGGCGAACCAGCCGGCGTCCAGCACGACCTGGCCGCGGCCGTAGACCTGGCCGCCGGACCGGCCGCCGACCACCATCGGGCGGGCCCACCCGATGGCCTCGCCGGCGGCGAACAGCTCGTCCTGCGCGGTCGGCACCCAGGACACCAGCACCTCGGCACCGCCGGGCAGCGGGTCGGTCGCGCCGCCCTGGTCCGGGCGCAGCTGGGTGGACCCCAGCGCGGTGAAGGTCAGCCCGGTGGCCTCCTCGACCGTCGCGACGGCATCGGTCACCAGGGCCAGCGCGCCATCCGGCGCGTCGGTCCAGTCGACGACGTAGCCGACCGGGCTGCAGGGGTCCCAGGTCACCGGCGCGCCGTCGGCGGCCTGGTTCAGGAAGGCGTGGTCCCCGGCCGCGCGGGCCGGCGTCGGGTCGGCGACCTGGGCGACCAGCAGCCCGGCGAACAGCGGGATCTCGACCGCGACCAGCAGCAGGGCGGCGAACCGGATCCGCGAACGGCGGCGGCGTGGGGTGGAGGGCACCTGCCGTGTCTAGGTGACCCGGCGGCCATCCGGACGTCCCGGTGACGCAGCGTCACCCCGTCGGCGGTCCCGGATCACCCGGTCGGGCGTCACCCCGCGACGGGCAGGGGCTCCTGCGGACACTGCGTGAGCACCGTGGCCATCGCGGCGTGCTCGGCGGCCGTCGTCCACAAGCCGTAGGTGAGCTTGACCGCGACCTGGCGGGCGACGTAGGCGCAGCGGTAGGCCTGGTTGGGCGGCAGCCAGGTCGCGGTGTCGCCGTCGCCCTTCTGCTGGTTGAGCGGTCCGTCGACGGCCAGCAGGTTGAGCGGGTCGTTGGCGAAGGCGACTCGGGTGGCCTCGTCCCACTGCTGGGCGCCGGTCTGCCAGCTGTTGGACAGCGCGACGACGTGGTCGATCTGCACCTGCTCGCTGGTGCCCTGTCCGCGCAGGAAGGAGATCGTGGTGCCCGAGTACGGGTCGACGAGGACGCCGCTGGTCACCACGCAGTCCTGGGTGCCGGGCCGGAACTGCTCGGCGGAGAGGTCGCGGGCCAGCACGTCGTTGCGGG
Organism: Klenkia terrae; assembly: GCF_900491935.1. GTDB lineage: Bacteria > Actinomycetota > Actinomycetes > Mycobacteriales > Geodermatophilaceae > Klenkia > Klenkia terrae. Next base: position 3,790,149 of record NZ_UEXK01000004.1, on the reverse strand, counting down.
TGTCGCAGCCGTTGCGGTCGGTGTCGACCCAGCCGCTGCCGTACCGGTCGCGCTCGTAGCCGGTCTGCGGCGCCCGGCCGCGGACCGGCAGCCCGGCCAGGGCGGCCAGCGCGGTGCCCGGGTCGGCCCCGGCGACGGCGGTCGCGGCGGCGTCCTCGCCGAGCAGGCCGGTGTCCGGGTCGATGGTGACTGGCGCCTGGGTGACCGGTTCCGGGGTCGTCGGCGGCGGCGTCGGGGACGGCAGTGCGCTCGACGTCGCCGGGGCGGTGGCGGCGGTCGGGGTCGGCGCCGGGCCCGGGTCGGCGCCGAGCGTGCCCACCCCGACGCGGAGCAGGACGGCGACCGCGGCGACGACCGCCAGCAGGGTCCGCCGCCCGCTGCGGGACAGGCCGCGGCGGGGGCCGGTCAGCCTGGTCGAGGGCACCTTCAGCGGGTCGCGGCTCATCGCCGTCCAGGGGGCTGGGCGGGGCGGCGGCCGACGGGGGCCGACACGCCCCCGGTTCTGCCAGGATCTGCCGGCATGACCGGGGAAGACGACCTGCACCGCCTGTCCATGACCGTGCTGATGACCCCGGACATGAGCAACTTCTCCGGCAACGTGCACGGCGGCCAGCTGCTCAAGCTGCTGGACCAGGTGGCCTACACCTGCGCCAGCCGGTACAGCCGCACCTACGCGGTGACCCTGAGCGTGGACCAGGTGGTGTTCCGCGAGGCCGTCCACGTCGGCGAGCTGGTGACCTTCCGGGCCAGCGTGAACTACACCGGCCGGACGTCGATGGAGATCGGCATCCAGGTCACCACCGAGGACCTGCGGGCCGGGATCGTCCGGCACACCAACAGCTGCTACTTCACGATGGTCGCGCTGGGCGCCGACCGCCGCCCGGTCGCCGTCCCGCCGCTGGAGGTGGTCACCGAGGACCAGCGGCGCCGGCACGCCGCGGCGGTGTCCCGGCGCGAGCTGCGCCGGGAGATCGAGGCCCGCACGCAGGAGATCCGGACGGCGGTGCCCTGACCGGGCTGCTCTAGCGTCGGCCCCGTGGACGAGATCGCCGAGGCCTTCTACCTGCCGCTGGGCGAGGGCCGGTTCACCCCGACCCGCGCGACCGAGAGCCCGTGGGACGTCGGGGCGCAGCACGGCGGCCCGCCGTCGGCCCTGCTCGCGCACCTGGCCGCGGCCGCCGGGGACCAGCAGCCGGCGCGGGTGTCGGTGGACTTCTTCGGCGCGATCCCCCGCCAGGAGCTGACCGTCGAGGTGTCGCCGGTCCGCCCGGGCCGCCGGATCGACCTGACCGAGGCGGTGATGACCGTCGGCGGCCGGACCGTCGCCGTGGCCCGGGTGTGGTCGCTGGCGCCGGGGCCGACGCCGCCGGTGGTGACCCCGGCCGTCGTCCCGCCCCCGGTGCCCGCGGAGGGCACCGTCGTGTTCCCGGGGCTGCCGGACTTCGGCTACCAGGAGGCCCTGGACTGGCGGTACACGGCCGGGTCCCCCGAGCAGCTCGGCGCCGCGGACGTCTGGACCCGGGTGCGCATCCCGCTGGTCGCCGGCCAGGAGCTCACCGGCACCGACCGCACGCTGATCGCCGCCGACGCGGCCAACGGCATCTCCGTGGAGCTGCCGCTGGAGCGCTGGCTGTCCATCCCGCCCGGGATGACCTGCCACCTGACCCGGGAGGCCGAGGGCGAGTGGGTGCACCTGTCCTGCGCGACCCGGCTCGGCGGCAACGGCCTGGGCCTGTGCACCGGCACGATCTCCGACACCGCCGGGGTCTACGGCGAGGTCAGCCAGCCGCTGCTGGTGCGCGAGCGCTGATCCGGTTCCCCCTGGTCGCGACCGGGTAGCGCCCCGCCATGACCTCCAGCAGCCCGGACCGCCAGGACGAAGCCCCCAGCCGCAGCCAGCGGCACGCCCGCAGCCGCGCGGTGTCCGCGACCCTGGGCGGCCTGGGTCTGGGGATGCTGCTGGCGCCGGCCTGGACCGTGCGGCACCTGGCCCCTGGCGCTCGGGCGCCGCGCAGCTGGCTGGTCCGGGTGCTCGGCGTCCGGACGGTGGTGCAGAGCGCGGTGCTGCTGGCCAACCCCACCCGGCAGGCGATGCAGGCCGGCGCCGCGATGGACGCCCTGCACCTGGCCAGCATGGCGCCCGCGGCGCTGATCTGGCCGAGCTACCGGCAGGCCGCCGGGGTCAGCGCCGCCGTCTCCGGGGTCGCGCTCGCGCTGCAGCTCGCCGTCGCCCCGCAGGCCGAGGACGCCGTCCGGATCCCCGGCGACGTCCCTCCCCGCTGACCCGGGCTCACCCCGCCAGCGGCGCGGCGATCTCCCAGAGGTGGCCGGACGGGTCGGCGAAGGCCGCCGTCCGGACGCCCCACGGCCGGTCCTGCGGACCGTTGCGCAGCGCGATGCCGAGGCCCGCCAGCTCCGCGCAGACGGCGTCGACGTCGGCCACCCCGACGGTGAGCATGAACCGGTGCGGCCCGGCGTCGGCGACGGTGCCCGGCTCCACCAGCTCGACCGCCTGGTCGGCCTGCAGCAGGTTCACCACAGTGTTGCCGATCGAGAACGCGGTGGACACGTCGTCGGTGAACAGCTCGCGACCGTCGAACACGGCCGCGTAGAACTGGCGGGCAGCGGTCAGGTCGTCCACGAACAGGGTGATGGCCTGCAGGTCGCGCAGCGGCACGGTGCCTCCTCGGTAGGGGTGTCGGGGAGGAGACCGCCGGGCCGGCCCGGACTCATCGGCGCGGACTCATCGGCGCGGGACGGGCGTCCAGTCCGTCGCCGTCCGCAGCGGGCCCTTGAGCACCTTGCCGCCGGCGTTGCGCGGCAGCGGCCCGTCCAGCACCCGGACGTACTGCGGCACCTTGTAGTCGGCCAGCCGCTCGCGGGCGAACGCGGCAAGGTCGGCGACGGCCAGCACGGTGCCCGGCCGGGTGAGGACGACGGCGCCCACCTTCTCCCCCATCACGTCGTCGGGCACGCCGACCACGGCGACCTCGAGGACGTCGGGGTGCTCGGCCAGGACGTTCTCCACCTCGACGGAGTACACGTTCTCCCCGCCGCGGTTGATCATGTCCTTGGCCCGGTCGACGATCCGGACCAGGCCCTCGCCGTCGACCGTGGCCAGGTCGCCGGTGTGCAGCCAGCCGTCGACGAAGGTCTCGGCGGTACGGGCGGCGTCCCCCCAGTAGCCGACGGCGACGTTCGGCCCGCGGACCAGCAGCTCGCCGATCCCGCTGTCGGGGTCGGGCCGGTCGACGGCGACGTCGACCACGGGGGCCGGGAAGCCCACCGAGTCGGCGTGCGCGTCGGTCCAGGCGTCGGGCAGGAAGGTGGCCAGCGCGCTGGTCTCGCTCAGCCCGAACCCGTTGCCCAACCGGACGCCGGGGAAGGCCAGCCGCAGCCGGTGCACCAGTTCCGGGGCCATCGGGGCGCCGCCGTAGGACAGCGCCCGCACGCTGGACAGGTCGGTGGTCGCCAGGTCCGGGTGCCGCAGCACCAGCTCGTAGATCGTCGGCACGCTGGTCAGCAGGGTGACCCGGTGCTCGGCGACGGCCGCGAGGAACGCGGCCGGCGAGAACTTGGGCATGAGCACCGTGGTGCCGCCCATCAGCACCTGGGTGATCATCTGCGAGCAGCAGCCGGTGACGTGGAACAGCGGGACCGAGATCAGCGAGACGTTGCTCTGCTCGACGTCCAGCTCGCGGCAGCGCTGCACGTTCTCCGCCGAGCTGACCAGGCACTCCTGGGTGAGCATCGCGCCCTTGGGCCGGCCGGTGGTCCCCGACGTGTAGAACAGCGCGGCCACGTCGCCCAGTGCCGGGTCGGCCGGCTCGACCGGGTCACCGTCGGGCAGGTCGACGGAGTCCACGACGACGGCGGCGCCGGAGTCCTGCAGCACGAACGCCGTCTCGGCCGGGGCCAGCCGGGTGTTCAGCGGGACGACGACGGCGCCGGCCAGCTGGGCGCCCCAGAACCCGAGCATCCAGGCCAGCCCGTTCGGCAGCCCGACGGCGACCCGGTCGCCCGGTCCCACCCCCGCGGCGCGCAGGCCACCGGCCACCCGCAGCGCCCTGTCCCACAGCTCGCGGTAGGTGGCGGTGCCCCCGCCCAGCTCGACGACGGCGGTGCGGTCGGGGTGCGCGGCGACGGTGTCGGCGAACCCGCGGACCACGTTGGGCAGCAGGCCCTCGTACCGGGCGATGCCGTCCGCGCCGCGCTGGATGCCCGTGCTGTTGAAGACCACCGTTGCATCCTGCACCTGTCGGCTGGGCACGGCCCGCAGGGTCTGGACCGTCCGGCACGCGGGCCCTACGGTCGGCGGGGTGTCCGTCGTCCCACCAGCCCGACCGAGCCGGGCAGAAGCCGAGGCGGTCCCCCGGCCGGGCCGCGGCTACCTGCTCGGGGCCGACGAGGGCGTGCCCGGTCGCGGCCCCGAGGTGAAGGCCTCGAACGAGTCGACCGGCGGCAGCCTGGCCGTCTACCGGAGCGTCCTGGACGGTGCCGGTCCGCCGCCGCACCAGCACCGCCTGGATGACGAGACGATCATCGTGCTCGAGGGCACCGTCGAGGCCGAGTGCGGGGACGACGTCTTCCGCGGGGACGCCGGGAGCACGATCTTCCTGCCCCGCGGGCTGACCCACACGTTCCGGTCCGTCGACGGGCCGGCCACGTTCCTCTTCGTCGTCACCCTGGGCCACCTCGACGAGTTCTTCCGGGCGCGGGAGGCGGGCGGCAGCCGGGAGGAGATGATCGACCTCGTGCGTCGGTTCTTCTGACGCCTCGGTAGCGCAGAGCATCGTTGAAGTTCTCGGATCTTGGGCTTGAGGTGGGGGTCGCCTGATCCGAGGAGTTCCTGGTGGTTGTCACTACCCTTGCCCTGACCGTTGAGCTGCCTGAGCTGGGTGGTTCGTTGACCTGGTCGCAGCTGGAGGCGTGGGCGGTGGCGATGCGCGATGAGGTGCCCGCCGCCGCGGTAGCGGCGGCTGTGGAGGAGCTGCAGGACAGGCTGATCGACCGGGTGTGTGGTCCCAGATGGCTGCCGGTGTGGGACCTGCCGGCGCCGTTCGGGTGCCCGGGGTGCGGGGTGATGAGCGACTTCGCCCGCAAGGGCAAGCGCACCCGTCCGCGCCGGCTGGACACCGCCACCGGGATCGTGCGCATCCAGTTGGCCAACGTGGGGTGCCGGTCGTGCGGGCGGGTGTTCGCCCCGCTGCTGTTGTTGTTGGACCTGTCGGGCCGGCGACGCACTGATCGGTTGATGGTCGAGCTGGCCGAGTTGGCCACCCAGATGTCCTTCGCCCGCGCCGGGGCTGTGGCCGCGCAGTTCGGGGCACCCGGGACGGCCGGGCGAGCGCACTCGGCTGTGGCCGACCTGGCCCCGATGCTTGATGGGGTGGGGTGCGCAGACCTACCTGGTGCCCCCGGGCGGGCCGAGGTGGTGATCCTGGATGGCACCGGCATGCGCGCCGGTCGCCGCAGGCTGGGCGTGGACACCAACATCGCCATCGGGCTCACCGCCCGCACCGGCCCACGCCGCCGCCGCCGCGCCACGGTCAACCTGCTCGGGCTGACCCTGGGCCAGCCGTGGTCGGCCATGGCCACCCAGCTGCGTGCGGTGGACCCACCGGCGATGGTCGTCGTGGACGGGGAGCTGGCGATCACCCGACTGGCCCAGGACGTGTGGCCCGACGCCCCGATCCAGCGCTGCTGGTGGCACCTGCCCCGTGCGCTGCGCTGGGCCCTCTACGCCGACAAGGCACCGCACCCCTGGGCCAACGCCCAGCGCGCCGGACTGGTCGACCTCCTGCACCGCGTGGCCCGCGAACGACTCACCCACGCCCAGGCCTTGGACCTCTACGACGCCTTCGTCGACACCATCACCGACGCCGACCACCACGCCGCCGCACAGCTGCTCACCGGCGCCCGCGACCAGGTCTTCACCTGCCTGCGCCCCGAACTCCGACAACGACTGGCACCCCTGGGCGGACCCGAACTGGGCTCCGGAGTCATCGAGCGCGTCATGCGCGAACTCAACGCCCGCACCGACATCGGCGGCACCCGCTGGTCAGTCGAGGGCCTACGCGACCTGGTCACCATCCAACTGGCCCGGATGACCGACCACCCCGCCTGGACCACACTGACCCAAGCTCTACGCCCGACCAACACCATCGACTTCAAGATCCACACCCTGAAGTTCAACGCTGCTTGACGCTACCGACGCCTCAGCCCGCGGCCAGCACCGCCCAGCCGTGGGCCGGCAGCTCCAAGCCCGCGCCCCGCGGCGTACCGGACCCGGCCAGCAGCTCCCCCGCCGCCGGGACCGTGGCGGCCTCGCCGGCCACGTTCAGCGCCACCAGCAGCGCCTCGCCGTCGGCCGCCGTCCGGTAGACCAGCTGCTCGTTGGTCAGGTGCAGCTGCTCGGTGCGGGCCCGGTGCAGCCAGCGGTGCCGGCGGCGCAGCCCGACCAGCTCCTGGTGCAGGGCGAACACCGGCCCGCCCTCGACGGCGAGCGGGTCGGCGGGGAACTCGGGCCGGATGGCGTCGTCCCCGCCGGCGCGGTGCTCCTTGATGCCGTGCCAGCCGAACTCGTCGCCGGACCAGACGGCCGGCGTCCCGCCGACGGTCGCCCAGAGCACCAGGGCGTGCGGCAGCCGGTCCTCCCCCACCTGGTCGACGATCCGGGTGACGTCGTGGTTGCCGACGAAGGTCCACGGCACGAAGGCGTCGAGGAACCCGTCGTGCCGCTGCAGCGCGTGCGCGGTCTCGAACAGGTTGCCCTCGGCCAGGCCGTGCCAGATGCCCTGCCACAGCTCGTACTGGGTGACCGCGTCCATGCCCGAGGCCGCCACGACCCCGGCGTAGTCGCCGTGGATGACCTCGCCGACGACGTAGACGTCGGGGAAGCGCTCGCGCACGGCGGGGAGCACATGCGCCCAGAACTCCGGCGGGACGGCGTAGGCGGCGTCCAGCCGCCAGCCGTCGACCCCGCGCTCCAGCCAGTGGCACATCACCTCCACGACGAGCTGCACCACGTCGGGCTGGGTGTGGTCGAGCTCCACCAGCGCGCCGTGGCCCTCGAAGACCGCGGGCTGGTCGCCGTCCCACCGGAACCAGTGCCGGCGGGCCGGGTCGGCGAACGCGGGGTGGTCGCGGCCGACGTGGTTGAACACGCCGTCCAGCAGCACCCGCACGCCCTTGTCGTGGGCGGCAGCCACCAGCTCGTCGAAGTCCTGCTCGTCGCCCAGCCGGGGGTCGATCCGCAGGTGGTCGACGGTGTCGTAGCCGTGCGTGCTGCTGGCGAACACCGGCCCGAGCGCCAGGCCGTTGCAGCCCAGGGACACCAGGTGGTCCAGCCACCCGCTGATCCGCGGCAGCCGGTGGGTGACCGTCTCCACGGCCTCCCGCTCGGCGCCGACGAACCCCAGCGGGTGCACCTGCCACCAGATCGCGTCCTGCACCCAGTCGGGCACGCTCACACCAGCCCGGTGAGGACCGGCCACGGGTCCTCACCGGCGACGGCGGCGCCCAGCACGCGCGCCCAGGTCAGCTCGTTGCCCGCCTCGTCCCGCCAGGACCACATCCGCTTGGTCAGGTGGTGCAACCGGTGCTCCTGGGTGAAGCCGATCGCGCCGTGCACCTGGTGGGCCTGCCGGGCGACGACGTCCACCGCCGCACCCGCGCGCACCTTGGCCGCCGCGGCGGCGAGCTCGACCGGCTCGCCGCGGTCCAACCGCTGCACGGCCGCGTCGACCAGCGCGGTGACCGCGGTGACCTCGCCGGCCATCTGCGCCAGCTGCATCTGGATGCCCTGGAACTTCGCCAGCGGGCGGCCGAACTGCACGCGCTCACCGGCGTACTGCACGGTCCAGGCCAGCACCGTCTCCGCCGCCGCGGACAGCTGCACCGCCCGGGCGAGGGCGTATCGGGCGCGCAGGTCGGCCGGCAGCGGGCCGACCTGGGCGGGGACCCCGTCGAGGACGTAGGAGCCGCGCGGCTCGCCGGCCAGGTTGGCGGCGTGCGTCGCCTCCAGGCCGGACACGTCGACCAGCGCCAGGACGTCGCCGTCCGGACCCGCGGCGACCACGGCCAGCCAGTGCACGACCCCGGCCCAGGCGACGTCGGTCGCCGTCCCGGTGAGCCGGCCGTCCTCGACCCGGACCGCCCCGGCCACCGACACCGACAGCGGCTGGTCGACCGGCGGCAGCTCGAGCCCGGCCGCCAGGACGGCGGGGGCGGCCACCAGCAGCTGCTCGGCCACCGGCACCGCCCCGGCACCCGCGGCCAGCGTGGCGACGACGGCGACCGCGTCGGCCAGCTCGCCGCCCGAGCCACCGGCCTCCTCGGGCAGCCCGACGCCGGTCAGCCCGGCCTCGGCCAGGTCGGCCCACAGCTCGGCGTCCCACCGGCGGTCGGGGGTCAGCTGGGTCGGCTCGTGCCCGGCCAGGATCTCCCGGACGGTGGAGACGACGAGGTCCTGGTCGCTCATCGCAGACCCAGCCCGCGCGCCACGATCCCGCGGAGGATCTCGTTGGTGCCCCCGCGCAGCGTGTAGCCCGGCGCGTGCAGCTGCGCCTCGGCCAGCGCCCGCCCCAGCGGGTCCGGTGAGTCCAGCGAGGCGGGCACGTCCACCACCTCGCGGATCGCCTCGACGACGTCGGCCTCGAACGTCGTCCCCACGTCCTTGACCAGCGCGGCCGGGATGTCGGGCAGCTCGCCGCGGTCCAGGGCGGCCGCGATCCGCAGGGACAGCTGGCGCAGCGCCAGCAGCCGGGCGCTCAGCCGGCCCAGGGTGGCCAGCTCGGCCGGCGACGACGCCCGGCGGGCGAACTCGGCGACCAGCGGGAAGGTGGACAGGAAGCGCTCGGGACCGCTGCGCTCGAAGGCCAGCTCCGCGGTCACCTGGTGCCAGCCGGCCCCCTCCTCGCCCAGCAGCATGTCGCCGGGGATGACCACGTCGTCGAACACGACCTCGTTGAAGTGGTGCCCGCCGTCCAGGATGCGGATCGGGTTGATCGTGATGCCCGGTGTCGACAGGTCGACCAGCAGCTGGCTCATCCCGGCGTGCCGGTGCGCGGTGTCCAGCGGCGCGGTGCGGACCAGGGTGATCGCGTAGTGGCTGTGGTGGGCGTTCGACGTCCAGACCTTGGCGCCGTTGACCACCCAGTCGCCGTCGGCGTTGCGCACGGCCCTGGTGCGGATGGAGGCGAGGTCGGAGCCGCTGTCGGGCTCGCTCATGCCGATCACGAAGAAGCACTCGCCGGCGGCGATCCTGGGCAGGATGTCCTTGCGCTGGGCCTCGGTGCCGTAGCGCAGCAGGTTCGGCCCGGACTGCCGGTCGGCGATCCAGTGCGCGGCGACCGGCGCGCCGGCGGCCAGCAGCTCCTCGGTGACGGCGTAGCGCTCCATCGCGGTGCGCTCGTGCCCGCCGTACTCCTTCGGCCAGGTCATGCCCAGCCAGCCGCGCTCCCCGAGCTTGCGCGAGAAGTCCGGGTCCACGCCGGACAGCCAGGTGTCCACGTGCGTCGTGAAGGACCCGGCCGCGAGCTCGGCGGCCAGGAACTCGCGGACCTCCAGGCGCACCGCCTCGGCGGCCTCGGAGGGTGGTGCGGGGGCGAGCGTCAGCGTCGACGGCATGCCGGCGATGGAAGCACCTCAGCGCACCGTGAGCAGCATCGGCCCCTTCGGCTTGGGGATCGGGATCGGGGAGATGACGACGCCGGCGCGCGGGTCGGCGGTGACCCGCCGGGTGGCCAGCAGCCGGGCGACGATCGCCTTGACCATCACCTCGGCGACGTGGTTGCCGATGCACAGGTGCGCCCCGCCGCCGAAGGGCACGAAGAGGTGGCTGTGCTGCTTGTGCTCCTCGCGGCCGGGGGCGAAGCGGTCGGGGTCGAAGGCGTCCGGGCGGGTCCACCAGTCCGGGTGCCGGTGCAGCGCCAGGCTGGACACGCTGACCCCGGTGCCGGCCGGCACGTGCACGCCGGCGATCTCCACGTCGGCCAGGGCGCGGCGCGGGGAGAACGGCACGGGCGGGCTCAGCCGCAGCGCCTCGGACATCGCCCGCGAAGTGTGCACCAGGTCGCCGTGGTCGGCCGGGGTGACCGGGGCGCCGTCCAGCGCACGGACCTCGGCGGCCACCCGGTCCTGCTCCTCGGGGTGCAGCGCCAGCTGCCAGAGCATGACCGCCAGCGTCGAGGTCGTGGTGTCGTGCGCGGCGAGCATCAGGAAGACCATGTGGTCGACGACGTCGTCCACCGGCAGCAGCTCGCCGTCCTCGGTGGTGGCGTGGGCGAGCCGGGACAGCAGGTCGGTGCGCGGCTCCGACTCCCGCCGCCGCGCGGCCACCAGGTCGCCGAACACCCGCACCAGCTCGGCCCGGCCGCGGATCCCGCGCCGCCAGGGCGTGCCCGGCAACGGCACCCGCAGCGGGGTGATCGAGGCGGCCACGGCGTCGGCGAAGGCCCGGTTGACCCGCTCGGACTCCTCGCCCAGGGACACCCCGACGAACACCTCGGCGGCGATGTCCAGGGTCAACCGCTTCATCAGCAGGTAGACGTCCACGTCGCCGTCGGGGAGCTCGCGCAGGTGCCGGTCGGTGACCTCGTGGATGGCCTCGACGTACCCGGTCAGCGCCGCCCGGCTGAACGCCTGCTGCATCACCCGGCGGTGCCGGTGGTGGTCGTCGAAGTCGCGCAGCATCAGCCCGTTGCGGAACAGCTCGCCGATCGTGTTCGACCAGCCCTGCTCGCTGGAGAGCACCTTGCCCGGGTCCAGGAAGACCTCGCGGGTGGCCTGCGGCGTCAGGAAGGTGATGCCCTCGCGGCCGAGCACCCGCATCCGGTAGACGTCGCCGTAGCGCAGCCGGTTGCGCTCGGTCAGCCCCCGGGCGTCCCGGACGAACATCAGCGTGTGGCCGACCAGCGGCCACCCCCGGTCACCGGGCACGTGCGCGAGCGGATCCACCACGGAGCACCTCCGAGCCGGCCGCGCCGTTGCGACCTGACCGCGACCCTAGGGCCGCGGGAGGACGGCGTCCACGAGGTGCGGCCCCGGTGCGGCGAACGCCCGGCGCAGCGCGTCGGCGAGCTCCGGGCCGGTGGTCACCCGCTCCCCCGGCACGCCCATGCCGGCGGCCAGCGCCACGAAGTCCAGCGACGGCGACCCCAGGTCCAGCAGCCGCCCGGCCCGCGCCCCGCCGGCCGCGGCGCCCACGTTCTCCAGCTCGCCGGCCAGGATCGCGTAGGCCCCGTTGTCGCAGACCAGCACCGTGACGTCGAGCTGCTCGCGGGCCATCGTCCACAGCGCCTGCAGCGTGTACATGGCCGAGCCGTCGGCCTGCACCGCGAGCACCGGCCGGTCCGGGCAGGCGACCGCCGCGCCGACCGCCATCGGCAGGCCGTCGCCGATGGCGCCGCCGGTCAGCGACAGCACGTCGTGCCGGGGCGCCCCGGCGGTCGCCGGGAAGAGGGCGAACCCGCTGGTCAGCGATTCGTCCACCAGCACCGCCCCGTCCGGCAGCACCGCCGCGACGACGGCGGCGAGCACCTGGGCGTCCAACGGCCGGGCCGGCACCGCCGGCACCGCGGCCGGGGCGAGCACCGGGGCACCGCCCACCTCGTCGGCCAGCGCGGTCAGCGCGGCCAGGGCGGACTCCCCCGGCTCGGTGAGCACGTCGACCCGGCAGCCCTCGGGCACGAAGGTGCCGGGCACGTCGGGGTAGGCGAAGAACGCGACCGGGGCCGGCGCGCCGACGAGCACCAGCTGCCAGACGCCGTCCAGCGCGGCCAGCGCCGGCCCCGGCGGGTACGGCAGCTTCGGGACGTCGGGCAACCCGGCACCGCGGGCCATCCGCGCCGGGAAGGTCTCGGCCATCAACCGCGCCCCGGTGCCGGCGGCGACGCGCGCCGCGGCGAGCAGGGCGTCGGCGGTCAACGCGTCCCCGCCCAGGAACAGCACGGTGTCGCCGTCCAGCGTGCCGGCCAGGGCGGTCGGGTCCGGCACGTGCGGCCGGGCCCGCGGCCGGGGTGCCACCCCGGGCGAGGCGCCGGTGGACCAGGAGACGTCGGCGGGCAGCACCAGGGTGGCGACCTGCCCCCGGCCCGCGGCGGCCACCGCGTCGGCGACGTCGTCCCCGACGGTGCCCGGGGTGAGCGACCGGCGCACCCAGCCGACGGCGCCGGCGAGGGCGTCCAGGTCGGACTCCAGCGGGGCATCCCGCCGCTTGTGCGCCAGCGCGTGGTCGCCCACCACGACCACCAGAGGCGCCCGGCCGCGGCGGGCGTTGTGCAGGTTGGCCCAGCCGTTGCCGAACCCCGGCCCCAGGTGCAGCAGCGTGGCCGCGGGCCGGCCGGCCATCCGGGCGTAGCCGTCGGCCGCGCCGGTGGCCACGCCCTCGAAGAGGGTCAGCACCGCCCGCATGTCCGGGACGTCGTCCAGCGCGGCGACGAAGTGCATCTCCGAGGTACCCGGGTTGGCGAAGCACACGTCGACCCCGGCGTCGACGAGCGTGCGGATGACTGCCTGGGCACCGTTCACCTCCGCACCCTGGCACCCCGGCGGGTCCGCCGCTCAGCCGCCGGTGGGCACGACGACCACCGTCGCCAGGCAGAGCACGGCGACCAGCACGCCCAGCACCGCCGGCGCGCGGTCACCGGGCCGCCGTCCGGCCACCAGCGCCCGGCTGCGCACCTGCCCGAGGACGACGGCGACCCCGGCCACGGCGAACGCGGCCACGACCAGCACCCGGTCGAGCACCGACGCCTCGCCGGTCAGCGTGCGCAGCAGCAGGAGCGAGCCGTTGGTCGCCGCGGCCAGCCCGGTCCGGGTCCAGGCCAGCGACGTGCGCTCGGCCGGCAGGGTGGGTCCCGAGGTCACCCGCCGGCCACCAGCAGCACGCAGACCCCCACGGCGACGACGGCCAACCCCACCGCCAGCACCACGACGGTGCGCGCCACCGGCAGCGCCTGGCCGCGGCGCATGGCGCGCTGCACCTGCCGCCAGCGGACCAGCCCGGCGATCGCCGCCACGACGCTCAGCACGCCGAGCCCGACGCCCAGCGCGGTCCGGACGCCGTCGGCCCCCAGCTGCGGCACGAACTGGTCCAGGGCGACGCCGGCGGCAAGCAGGGACAGCGCGGTGCGCAGCCAGGCGAGGAACGTGCGCTCGTTGGCCAGGGTGAACCGGTAGTCCGGTTCGGACTCCTCGGGGACCTCCGCCGCCTGTCGCTGCACCCGCCTAGTCTGGCGGGAGCAACGTTCGACGACTCGAGGATGTCCCCACCGTGACGATCGCCCCCGCTCCGATCGTGAGCCGTCCCAGTCCGGTGCACGTGGCCGAGAAGGGTTCGCGGCTGTCGATGCTGCTGCGGACCACTGATCACAAGACGATCGGCTTGATGTACCTGGCTGTGTCGTTCACGTGGTTCATGGTCGGTGGCCTGATGGCCATGTTGATGCGTGGTGAGCTGGCCCGGCCGGGGTTGCAGTACTTGTCCAACGAGCAGTACAACCAGTTGTTCACCATGCACGGCACGGTGATGTTGTTGTTCTTCGCGACGCCGTTGTTCTTCGCGTTCGCGAACTTGATCCTGCCGTTGCAGCTGGGTGCCCCGGATGTGGCGTTCCCGCGGTTGAACGCGTTCTCGTTCTGGTTGTTCCTGTTCGGCGGGTTGATCATGATCTCGGGGTTCGCCACCCCTGGTGGTGCTGCGGACTTCGGGTGGTATGCCTATTCGCCGTTGTCGGATGTGACGAACTCACCCGGTGCCGGGGCTGATCTGTGGATCGCCGGGCTGGCCGTCAGTGGTCTGGGCACGATCTTGGGTGCGGTCAACTTCATCACCACGATCGTGTGTCTGCGGGCGCCGGGGATGACGATGTTCCGGATGTCGATCTTCGGGTGGTCCTCGCTGGTCACCAGCATCTTGATCTTGTTGGCGTTCCCGATCCTGACTGCGGCGTTGTTGGCGTTGCTGGCCGACCGGCACCTGGGTGCGTTGGTGTTCTCCGCGGCCAACGGTGGGCCGATGCTGTGGCAGCACCTGTTCTGGTTCGTCGGCCGTCCCGAGGTCTACATCATCGCGTTGCCGTTCTTCGGGATCATCTCCGAGATCATCCCGGTGTTCGCCCGCAAGCCGTTGTTCGGCTACAAGGGCATGGTGTTCGCGATCATCGGGATCGGGGCGTTGTCGTTGACGGTGTGGGCGCACCACATGTACGCCACCGGGGCGGTGCTGCTGCCGTTCTTCAGCTTCTTGACCTACCTGATCGCCGTGCCGACCGGGATCAAGTTCTTCAACTGGATCGGCACCATGTGGCGCGGGCAGTTGACGTTCGAGACCCCGATGCTGTTTGCGATGGGGTTCCTGGTCACCTTCTTGCTGGGTGGGTTGACCGGGGTGCTGCTGGCGTCCCCGCCGCTGGACTGGCAGCTCAACGATTCCTACTTCGTGGTCGCCCACTTCCACTACGTGGTGTTCGGGACGGTGGTGTTCGCCGCCTACGGCGGCATCTACTTCTGGTTCCCCAAGATGTGCGGGCGGATGATGGATGAGCGGTTGGGCAAGGTGCACTTCTGGTTGACGTTCATCGGGTTCCACACCACGTTCTTGGTCCAGCACTGGCTGGGCAACCAGGGCATGCCCCGCCGCTACGCCGACTACCTGCCCACCGACGGGTTCACCACGCTGAACACGATCTCCACGATCGGGTCCTTCATCCTCGGGGCCTCCACCATCCCGTTCCTGTACAACGTGGTGAAGTCCTGGAAGTACGGCCAACTCGCCCTGCGCGATGACCCCTGGGGCCACGGCAACTCCCTGGAGTGGGCCACGTCGTCCCCCCCGCCGCGGCACAACTTCACCGAGATCCCCCGCATCCGCTCCGAACGCCCCGCCTTCGAGCTGCACTACCCCCACCTGCGGGACCGCCTGGACCGCGAGGCCCACGCCGGCGGGAAGCACGGCACCTACGCCAGCGAAGTCCTCGAGGGCACCGGCAAGCGCGCCGGCGCGAACGACCCCGACCCCACCTGAGCAGCGGCGGGGGGCGTGAGCCCCCCGCCCTCCGGGGTAGGTGACGAGCACCGTCCGCCTATCCCAGGAGTGCCCGCATGCCACGAACCGTCGTCGTCACCGGAGCGAGCGGGGGCATCGGACGGGCCACCGCGGTCGAGTTCGGCCGCCGCGGGGACAAGGTCGCTCTGCTGGCCCGGGGCGAGGTCGGCCTGGCCGCCGCCGCCGACGAGGTCCGGGCCGCCGGTGGGACGGCTCTGGTCGTGCCGGTGGACGTAGCCGACGCCGACGCCGTCGAGGCCGCGGCGAGCCGGGTCGAGGCCGAGCTCGGCGAGATCGACATCTGGGTCAACGTGGCGTTCACCGCCGCGTTCGCCCCGTTCCACGAGCTGACCCCGGCCGAGTACGCCCGGGTGACGCAGGTCAGCTACCTGGGCTTCGTGCACGGCACGATGGCTGCCCTGAAGCGCATGCGCCCGCGCGACCGGGGCGTCATCGTGCAGACCGGGTCGGCGCTGGGTCGCCGCGGCATCCCGCTGCAGAGCGCGTACTGCGGCGCCAAGCACGCGGTGAAGGGGTTCACCGAGTCGGTGCTCACCGAGCTCAAGGCCGAGGGCAGCAACGTGCACATCACCCGGGTCGACCTGCCCGGGGTCAACACCCCCCAGTTCAGCTGGGTGCTGAACAAGATGCCCAAGCGCCCGCAGCCGGTGGCGCCCATCTACGCCCCCGAGTTGATGGGCCGCGCGATGGTGCACGCCGCCGAGCACCCGCGCCGCCGGGCCTGGTGGATCGGCACCCCGACGGTCTACACCGTGCTCGGCGCCGAGGTCTGGCCCCAGTTCATGGACTGGTACCTCTCCCGCAGCGGCGTCGACGGCCAGCTGACCGACGTCGACGCCTCCGCCGACGACCCGGTCAACCTGTACGAGCCCGCCGACGGCGAGGGTGGCCGGGACTTCGGCGCCGAGGGCCGGTTCAGCGACCAGCAGTGGACCTGGGACGCCCAGATCTGGGCCAGCCAGTACCACGGCACGGTGGCCGCGGTCGCCGGTGCCGGGCTGCTCGCCGGTGCCTCCGCGCTGCTCCGCCGCCGCTCCTGACCCGTGGTCTGATGGGCGTCCCGGGCACCGACGCCCGGGACACCCCCGGAGGTAGCCCGTGACCCACCGCCTGCTCGTGACCTACGGCCAGCCCACCGACCCCGCCGCGTTCGACGCGCACTACCGCGACGTGCACGCCGGCCTGGCGCAGGCCATCCCCGGGCTGGTCCGGTTCTCCACCGGGCACGCCGAGTCCATGGACGGCTCGCCGTCCCCGGCCTACCTGGTCGCCGAGCTGGACTTCGAGTCCGCCGAGGCGATGGGCTCCGGGATGAGCTCGGAGGCCGGGCGGGCCGCCGGCGCCGACGTCGCCACCTTCGCCTCGGGCGGCGCCACGATGGTGCACTTCGAGGTCCAGGACGCCACCCCCTGAGCCAAGGGCGGGGCCGGACCCACCGGCCCCGCCCCCGCGAGCACGTCACCCACCGAGGAGCACCCATGAGCGACACCCGGGCAGACCTCGGTGAGCACGACGAGCCGGCCGAGGACCAGGTGGTCGACGCCTTCGACGCGATCGTCGCCGAGGGCAGCCAGCGGCTGCACCGCAGCTGGCGGGAGGTGCTGACCACCGGGCTGGCCGGCGGTCTGGAGGTCGGCACCGGGGTGCTCGCCCTGCTGGCCGTGTACGCGGAGACCGGCAGCCACCTGCTGGCCGGGATCGCGTTCAGCATCGGCCTGATCGCCCTGCTGCTGGCCCGCAGCGAGCTGTTCACCGAGGGCTTCCTGGTGCCGGTGACCGCGGTCGCGGCCAAGCGGGCCAGCGTCGCGCAGCTGGGCAAGCTGTGGGGCGGCACCCTGGTCGCCAACCTCGCCGGCGGCTGGCTGGTGATGTGGCTGGTGGTGCACGCCCTGCCCGACCTCGGCGCCACCGCCGTCGAGTCGGCCGTGCACTTCGTCGACGCCCCGCTGGACCTGCAGTCGATCTGCCTGGGGGTGCTGGCCGGCAGCGTGCTGACCCTGATGACCCGCATGCAGCACGGCACGGAGTCCGACCCGGCCAAGATCGTGGCCGCGGTCGCCGCCGGTTTCCTGCTGGCCGGGCTGCAGCTGTTCCACTCCATCCTGGACTCGCTGATCGTCTTCGCGGCGCTGATCAGCGGTGCCCCGTTCGGCTACGGCGACTGGCTGGCCTGGTTCTGGTACGTCGCGCTGGCCAACATGGCCGGCGGGCTGCTCGTGGTCACCGCGCTGCGGCTGGTCCGGAGCAAGGACCTCCTCGAGCAGGAGCGCGCCGAGGCCGAGTCGGAGGCCTGACCCGGTGCGCGCTCTCGTGCTGCCCAGCGCCGGCCCGGACCCGCTGCCGCCGGACGTCGCGCGGGCCGCGGTCCGCGGCTACCAGGGCGGACGACGTCCGCTGTGGTTCCGACCGCCGGGGACCCGCGAGGGACGGTGGGTCGAGCTGCCGGCGTTCGGCTGGGCCCGGTTCGACCGGGCGGCGGGCGGCAGCGACGACGCCGACCTGCTGGCCGCCGAGGGCCTGCACGGCCGCCTCGACCCCACCGCGCACGCCGCGGTCGCCGACGCGCTGGTCCGGGTGCGCCCGGTGGTGGACGCCGCGGTCGAGCGGGCCGCCGGGCGGGCGTTCGGGGAGCTGCCCGACGACGAGCTGTCGGTGCTGGGCGAGCCCGGCACCGTCGGCGCCGCCCTGCGGCAGGTGCAGCGCGAGCCGCACTTCCCGCACCTGTCCGCCGCGCTGCACCACCGGCACCCGGCCCTGGTCCCGCACGTCGACCGGGTCACCCGGCTGCAGCTCCTCCCGCACGTCGAGGAGGGCGACAGCGACCTGCACGCCGTCGTGCACCGCGAACTGCGGGCCAACGAGGCCGCCTTCGCCGAGCTGTCCGCGGAGTCCGGGCTGACCCCGCTCCGGCTGCACGACGTCCTGGTCTGGCTGTCGGGCAGCCTCCGGCTGACCCATGCGGTTGCCCTCGGCCGGCGAGGGGCACAGTGACGGTCATGCCCCTGATCACCACCTCGTTCGACGCCACCAGCACCGCCGCCGACGTCGTCGCCGGCCACGACCTCAGCGGCACCCGCGCGGTCGTCACCGGCGGCGGGTCCGGCATCGGGGTCGAGACCGTCCGCGCGCTGGCCTCGGCCGGCGCCGAGGTCACCATCGCCGTGCGCGACCCCGAGCAGGGGGCCCGCGCCGCCCAGGACGTCGCCGGCACCACCGGCAGCACCACGCTGCGGGTCGCCCGGCTGGACCTGCTGGACCTGGACTCGGCCGCGGCCTTCGTCGCCGACTGGGAGGGCCCGCTGGACCTGCTGGTCAACAACGCCGGCGTCATGGCCCTCCCCCAGCTCACCCTGACCGACCGCGGCTGGGAGACCCAGTTCGCCACCAACCACCTGGGCCACTTCGCGCTCACCACCGGGCTGCACGACGCGCTCGCCGCGGCCTCGGACGGCGCGCGCATCGTGTCGGTGTCCTCCACGGGCCACCTGCGCTCCCCCGTGCACTTCGACGACATCCACTTCGCGCAGCGCGAGTACGACGCCTGGCAGGCCTACGGCCAGTCCAAGACGGCGAACGTGCTGCTGGCGGTCGAGGCCACCCGCCGCTGGGCCGACGACGGCATCGTGGCCAACGCGCTCATGCCCGGCGGGATCATGACCAACCTGCAGCGGCACGTGTCCCAGGACGTCCTCGACGGCTGGGACAAGGCCCAGCGCGAGGGCACCGTCGTCTTCAAGACCACCGAGCAGGGTGCCGCGACCACGCTGGTCGCCGCCGTCGCCCCGGAGTTCGCCACCGGCGGGCACTACCTGGAGGACTGCGTCCAGGCGCCGACCGTCGCCGACGACGCGACCGGCGTGCGGGCCGGCGTGCGGGCCTACGCCCTGGACCCCGGCAACGCGCAGCGGCTCTGGGAGGTCAGCGAGGAGCACCTCGCCCAGCGGCCCGACGCCGACTGAGCGACGCTGACGACCGTGAGCAACGACAAGGGCTACGTCGAGCCCGGCAAGTCCTTCGAGCGGGACACCAACTACATCGAGGACCGCATCCTCGCCGACGGCTCCCAGGGCTGGCCGGTGGAGGCCGACCGGTACCGCCTGGTCGTCGCCCGCGCCTGCCCGTGGGCCAACCGCGCGACGATCGTGCGGCGGCTGCTGGGCCTGGAGTCCGCGTTCTCGATGGGCATCTGCGGCCCGACCCACGACAAGGACAGCTGGACCTTCGACCTGGACCCGGGCGGCCGGGACCCGGTGCTGGGCTACGAGCGGCTGCAGGAGGCGTTCTTCGCCCGCGACCCGGAGTACCCGCGCGGCATCACGGTGCCGGCGATGGTCGACCTGCCCACCAAGGCCGTGGTCACCAACGACTTCGCCCAGATGACGCTGGACTTCTCCACCGAGTGGACGGCGTTCCACCGCGACGGCGCGCCCGACCTCTACCCCGAGCACCTGCGGGACGAGATGGACGACGTCATGAAGCGGGTGTTCACCGAGATCAACAACGGGGTCTACCGCTGCGGCTTCGCCGGCTCGCAGGAGTCCTACGCCAGCGCCTACGACCGGCTGTTCACCGCGCTGGACTGGGTCAGCGAGCGGCTGGAGAGCCGCCGCTACCTGATGGGCGACACCATCACCGAGGCCGACGTCCGGCTGTTCACCACCCTGGCCCGCTTCGACGCGGTCTACCACGGCCACTTCAAGTGCAACCGGACCAAGCTGACCGAGATGCCGGTGCTGTGGGCCTACGCCCGGGACCTGTTCCAGACCCCCGGGTTCGGCGACACGACCGACTTCCCGCAGATCAAGCGGCACTACTACATCGTCCACGCGGACATCAACCCGACGCAGATCGTACCGGTCGGCCCGGACACCTCGGTCTGGCTGACCCCGCACCATCGCGAGGAGCTGGGCGGCTCGCCGTTCGGCGACGGCACCCCGCCCGGCCCGGTGGCCGCCGGCGAGGAGGTGCCGGAGTCCGAGGGCCCCGGCGGCTCCACGTCGTACTGAGGCCGGCCACGGTGGCCACCCGGGTGCGGCTCCTCCTGACCGTCGCGGCGCTGACCCTGGTGGCCGGCTGCACCTCCTTCGCCGACGCACCCGCCGGCACGGCCAGCTCGTCGGGCACGGCCACGACGACCCCCACGGCGACGAGCACCACCGCCGACGGTCCGCTCGCGGTCACCGACGAGGTCGACCTCGGGCGGTCGGCCGCCGACGTCACCGGTGCCCGCGTCGCGGCCGACCGGGACGGGTACGCCGTCCTGCTGCAGGGCGGGGCGGGCGGCACCGTCCTCACACCGGACGGCGCCACGGGCGTCACCGGCACGGTGCTCACCGACGTGGCCCTGGTCGACGGCGACCCCGTGGCCGCCGCGCTG
The DNA here is from genome assembly GCF_900491935.1 of Klenkia terrae. Classification (GTDB taxonomy): domain Bacteria; phylum Actinomycetota; class Actinomycetes; order Mycobacteriales; family Geodermatophilaceae; genus Klenkia; species Klenkia terrae. The sequence goes on along the minus strand of NZ_UEXK01000004.1, from coordinate 3,769,702 downwards.
ACCGCCGGCGCCGTCGACCCCGACCCGGCGGTCGGCGTGCTGCTGGCCGCGGGCTCCACGGCCCTGCCGACGGATCTGGCGCCCGCGGTCGCCGCACCCCGGGGTCTGCCGGTGCTCGCCGCGACCGGCGGCGACCAGCTGTTCCTGCTCGCCGAGACCCCGGACGGCGTGGGCGCGCAGGTGCTCGCGGTGGACCCGGCGACCGCCGAGGTGCTCGCCACGACCGACCTGGACCTGGAGGTCGACGGCGCCACCGCGATCGAGCTGGTCGGCCTGGTCCCGGCCGGGGACGGCGGCGTGGTGGCCGGTCTGGGCGTCACCACCCCGGACGAGGACGTCGTCGCCCGGCTGGTCGAGCTCGACGCCGACCTGGAGCCCGTCGGCCGGGCCACCGGGCCGGAGGGGCGGCTGGTCGGGCTGACCGGCGACGACGGCACAGCCCGCGCGCTGGTCGAGGCGCCCGACGGCACCCTGCGGCTGTTCGGGCCGCAGGGCGGGCGCGAGCAGGGCGACCTCGGTGCCGGCAGCCGGGTGGCCGGGGTCGCGGCCTACACCTCGAGCGCGGGGACCGTCGTGGTCACCGCATTCCTGGACCAGCCGGCCCCCACGGTGGTCGTCACCGCGCCCGACGGGGACCCGACCACGCTGGAGCTGTGCGACGGGGACGGCGACGCGCTGGCCGTCGCCGCGGCGGGAGACGGCACCTTCCTGGTGGCCGGCACCTGCGACGGGGAGAGCCGGCTCTGGACCCTGGGCTGACACCATCCCGGGCATGACCGCCTCCCTGCCTGCGCTGTTCGACCTGACCGGCCGGACGGCGGTCGTCACGGGGGCGTCCTCCGGGCTCGGCACGACGTTCGCGGCCGCCCTGGCCGGGGCCGGGGCATCGGTCGTGGTGACCGGACGGCGGGCCGACCTGCTCGCGGACGTGGCCGACGGGCTCCGCGCGGCCGGCGCCGTCTGCGTCCCGGTGGTGGCCGACGTGCGGCTGCCGGCCGACTGCGCCCGCGTGGTGCAGGCCGCGCTCGACGAGACCGGCCGGGTCGACGTGCTGGTCAACAACGCCGGCACCGGCCACGGCGCCCGGGCGCTCACCGAGGACCCCGCCGCCTTCGAGGCGGTCCTGGCCACCAACCTGGCCGGTGCGCACCACATGGCCCAGGCCGTGGCCCGCGCGATGGTCGCCGCCGGGCACGGCGGGTCGGTCGTCAACGTGTCCTCCGCGCTCGCGCTGGCCGTCGGCGACGTGCCGCAGGCCGCCTACACGGCGTCCAAGGCGGGCCTGCTGGGCCTGACCCGTGACCTCGCGATGCAGTGGACCGCCCGGTACGGGATCCGGGTCAACGCGCTGGCCCCGGGCTTCTTCCCGTCCGGGATGACCGCGCCGCTGCTCGGGTCGGAGAAGGGCGCGGCCGGGGTGCTGGCCCGCACCCCCGTCGGCCGGGTTGGCCGGCCCGAGGAGCTCGTCGGCCCGCTGCTGCTGCTCGCCTCGGACGCCGGGTCGTACATGACCGGCGCGACGGTGGCCGTCGACGGCGGCTGGTCCATGCACTGACCCTTGCCCGACCGTCCGTTTGTTCATAGCCTCCTGTGATCCACCTCACCCAGGAGTGCCCGTGTACAAGCTCATCGCGATCTGGTCCGCCCCCCGCCCCGAGGACGCCGAGGCGTTCGAGGAGCACTACCGCACGGTGCACCTGCCCGCGGCCGCCCGGACCCCCGGGATGACCCGGCTGGTCGCCGTCCGCACCGACAGCGGGCTGGAGGGCGGGGAGTCCGCGTTCTGGCGCGTGGCCGAGCTGCACTTCGACACCAAGGCCGAGCTCGAGGCCGCCGAGCACTCCGACGCCTGGGGGGCGATGCGGGCCGACGCCGGCGGGATGATCGAGCGCTTCGGAGTCACGCTCACCGTGGGCATGGGCCAGGAGCAGGACGCCGAGCTGACGCCGGCATGACCGTCCTGGTGACCGGCGGGTCCTCCGGCATCGGTCGCGCGGTCGCCGAGCACTGGGGCTCGCTCGGGCACGACGTCGTCGTCAACTTCCACTCCGACGACGCCGCGGCCGCCGAGACCGCCCGGCTGGTGACCGCCGCCGGCGGCACCCCGCACCTGGTCAAGGCCGACGTCGGCACCGCCGACGGGGTGGCCTCGATCGCCGACGCCGTCCGCGGCCTGACCGACTCCCTCGACCTCTACGTGCACTGCGCCGCCCTGGCGGTCACCGGCAGGGCGCTGGAGATCGACCCGGTCCAGCTCGCCCGGGCCATCGCGGTGAACGGCACGTCGCTGGTCCCGCTGACCCAGAGCCTGCTGCCGGTCCTGCAGCGCGGGTCGAGCCTGGTCTACGTCAGCAGCCGGGGAGCCCGGTCCTATGTGCCGAGCTACGTCGCCCTGGGCCCGACCAAGTCCCTCGGCGAGGCCCTCGTCCGCTACCTGGCCGTCGAGCTCGCCCCGCGCGGGGTCCGCGCCAACACCGTCGCCGCCGGCCCGCTGGACACCCCCGCGTTCCGCACGATGTTCGGCGACCTGGCGCAGACCCGGCTGGACGCGGCGGCCGCCGCCAACCCCAGCGGGCGGGGCCTGACGGTGGCCGACGTGGTCGGCGCGGTCGCGTGGGTGGCCTCGCCGGCGGCGTCGATGGTGCAGGGCCAGACCGTGATGGTGGACGGCGGCCTGTCGCTCTGATGCCGCCCTGGACAGCAAACGGCCGTTTGCCTACGGTGTGGGGCATGCCACACGGGACGCAGCCCTCGTGACCGCCCCGACCACCGGCCCCGGGACCGACCCGCGCCCGCAGGTCGTCGGCACCGACGACGGCCCCGCCGTGGCGGGCGTCCGCTGCACCGCCTGCGGGCACCCGTCGGCCTTCCCCCGGCCGCGCTGCCCGGCCTGCCGCGGCCCCGTCGTCCCCGCGCTGTTCGGGCCCACCGGGCGGGTCTGGAGCTCCACCGTCGTGCGCATCCCGGTGCCCGGCCGCACCCCGCCGTACGCCCTGGCCTACGTGGACCTGGACGACGGGCCGCGGGTGCTGGCCGGCGCCGAGGGCGACGCGGCGCTGGCGATGGACACCCCGGTGCGGCTGCTGCCCGCCGACCCGGCCGGCGACGTCCGCGTGGCGGTGGTCCGGTGACCGTCGCCGTCCACGGGGTGGGCACCTCGCACTTCGGCCGCCAGCCGGGCCGGACCCTCACCGACCTGGCCTGGGACGCCGTCCGGGAGGCCCTGGCCGACGCCGGGACCGAGGACGTCGACGCGGTCTGGGTGGGCACCGTGTTCGGCGCCCCCGGCGTCGCGCAGCGCGTGCTGCATGCCCTGGGCATCACCGACGTGCCCGTGGTGACGGTGGAGAACGCCTGCGCCAGCGGGACGACGGCGTTCCTCGAGGCGCACGAGTCGGTGCGCACCGGGCGGTACCGGCGGGTGCTGGCGCTGGGCCTGGAGCAGATGAGCACCGCCTTCGACGGCGCCATCACCCCGGAGCCCACCGACGCCGAGGGCCTGTCCGGCCTGGCCATGCCGGCGCTCTACGCGATGGCCGCCCACCGCTACCTGGAGACCGGTGCCGCCACGCTCGAGCAGCTCGCCGCGGTGTCGGTGAAGAACCACGCGGTCGCCGAGCACAACGACCGCGCCCAGTACGCCGGTCGGTACACCGTGGAGCAGGTGCTGGCCTCGCGGATGATCGCCGACCCGCTGACCCTGCTGCAGTGCTGCCCCACCTCCGACGGGGCCGCCGCGGCCGTGCTGGCACCGGCCGACGGCTCCCCCGACGAGGTCCTCGTCCGCGGGCTGGGGTTCCGGTCGGGGTCGCTGTGGGACCACCGCTCCGCGCACGTGTGGGGCTACGACCTGGTGGCCGCCACTGCGGCCGACGCCTTCGCGCAGGCCGGGACCGGGCCCGACGACGTCGACGTGTTCGAGGTGCACGACGCCTTCACCGTCGGCGAGGTCGCCACCACCGAGGCGCTGGGCATCGTCCCGCCCGGGGACGGCGGGGCGGCCGCGGCCGCGGGGGTGACCGCGGTCGGCGGCGCGCGGCCGGTGAACCCCTCGGGCGGGCTGCTCTCCCGCGGTCACCCGCTGGGCGCCACCGGCCTGGCCCAGGTGGCCGAGGTGGTGTGGCAGCTGCGCGGGCGGGCCGGCGGGCGCCAGGTCGAGGGGGCCCGGACCGGGCTGGTCGAGACGATGGGCGGCGGCGTCAGCGGCATCGACGGCAACGGCTGCGTCGTGGCGGTGCTGGCCCGGTGACCGCCGTCGAGCTCGACCTGTTCAGCCCGGCCGCCGTGGCCGACCCGTACGCGGTGTTCGACCACCTGCGCGACACCGACCCGGTGCACTGGAGCCCGCGGTACCGGTCCTGGATCGTCACCCGCCACGCCGACGTGTCCGCCGCGCTGCGCGACGCGCGGTTCTCCTCCGACCGGATCAGCCCCTTCGTCGACGCCAAGCTGTCCGGGCCCGACGCCGACCCGGCCCTGCGGCAGACCTTCGCCGTGCTGGCCGACTGGATGGTCTTCAAGGACCCGCCCGACCACACCCGGCTGCGCCGGCTGCTGCGCACCGCGTTCACCCCGCGCTCGGTGGCCGCGCTCGAGCCACGGGTCCGGGCGCTGTCCGACGAGCTGCTCGACGCCGTCGCCGGTGCGGGCCGGGCCGACCTCGTCGGCTCCTACGCCTACCCGCTCACCGCGGCGGTGATCGCCGAGATGCTCGGGGTGCCCGCCGCCGACCGCGACCTGTTCAAGGGCTGGTCGGACTCCATCTCCGCGTTGGTCTTCGCCGGCCTGGGCACCCCCGAGCGGTACGAGCGCGCCGCCGACGGGATGCTCGAGCTGCGCGACTACCTCGGCGACCTGGCCGAGCGGGCCACCCGCGACCCCGGCGACGACCTGGTGTCCGCCCTCGTGCAGGCCCGGGACGACGACGACAGCCTCAGCCACGACGAGGTCATCTCCACCGGCGTGCTGCTGCTGTTCGCCGGGCACGAGACGACCACCAACCTGATCGGCAACGGCCTGCTGGCCCTGCTGCAGCACCCCGACCAGCGGGCGCTGCTGGAGTCCGGCGAGGTCGGCATCGGTCCCGCGATCGAGGAGTTCCTCCGCTACGACGGCCCGGCCAAGACCGTCGTCCGGCAGATGGCCGTCGACGTGGAGCTGGGCGGGCAGGTGCTGCGGGCCGGGCAACGGGTCTTCCTCTGCCCGCCCAGCGCCAACCGCGACCCGGCGGTCTTCGCCCGTCCCGGCGAGCTGGACCTGACCCGCCGGGAGAACCCGCACGTGGGGTTCGGCTTCGGCCTGCACTACTGCCTCGGCGCCCCGCTGGCCCGGCTGGAGGCCGGGGTGGCCATCCCGGCCGTGCTGGACCGGCTGCCGGGCCTGGAGCTCGACCCCGCGGCCGAGCTGTCCTGGGCACCGGTGCTGCTCAGCCGCGGCCTGACCGGGCTGCCGGTCCGGTGGCGGTCGTGACCGCCCGGGTCGACCGGTCCCGCTGCGTCGGGTCGGGCACCTGCACCCAGATCGCCCCGGACCTCTTCGTGCTGGAGGACGGCACGGCGCGCGTGCTGGCCCCCGGCGAGCCCGGGTCCCGGGCGGTCCGGGACGACGACCGCACCGCCGCCGACGTCGAGGAAGCAGTCGAGTCCTGCCCGGTGCAGGCCATCGAGGGAGGACCCGCATGACGACGACAGCCCCCCGGGCCCGCACCCGCCGGTCGACCGCCGAGCGGCTGGCCGGTCACCGGCCGTTCTGGGACGAGGAGCGGGAGACGATGCCGCCCCGGCAGCGCGACGCCGTCGTCCTCGCCCGGGTGCAGCACCAGCTGCAGCGGGTCTACGCCGAGCTGCCGTTCTACCGGCGGCACTACGACGCGCACGGCTTCCACCCCGACCAGGTCCGGTCGCTGGAGGACTTCACCACCCTCGTGCCGGTGATCACCAAGAAGGACCTCGTGGCCGACCAGGCCGCGCACCCGCCGTTCGGCAGCTACCTGGGGGTCGACCGCGACCAGGTGGCCCGGGTGCACGGCTCGTCGGGCACCAGCGGGGTGCCGACGATGTACGGCGTCTCGCACCGGGACTGGGCCCGCTGCGGCCAGGCCATGGCGATGGGCCTGTGGTGCGCGGGCTTCCGGCCCGGCGACATGGTGCAGGTGACCTTTCCGTTCACCATGTTCTTCGGCGGCTGGGGCAACGTGCAGGCCCTGGAGCTGCTGGGCGCCGGGTGCTTCCCCACCGGCTCGATGGTCGCCACGGAGCGGCAGATCGAGTTCCTGCACGCCCTCGACGTCGACGCGGTCATCGCGACGCCGTCCTACCTCGCGCACCTGGCGCACCGGGCGGAGGAGCTCGGCACGCCGGTGCGCGACACCCGGGTGGAGCTGGCGCTGGTCGGTGGCGAGCCCGGCGGCAGCATCCCCGCCGTCCGGTCCCGGCTGCGCGAGCAGTGGGGCGACCTGGCCGTCGTCGACGGGGCGGCCGGCTCGACGTCGGAGATGTACCCGTTCCTGACCAACATCGGCTGCCTGCAGGAGCCCGGCGGCGGGGTGCACCTGTTCCAGGACGAGAACTACACCGAGGTCGTGGACCGCGACGACCCCAACGTGCCGGTCACCGTGGGGCTCCCCGGCGCGGTCGTGGCCACCCACCTCTGGCGGGAGTCGCAGCCGATGATCCGGTTCTGGACCGGCGACGAGGGCCTGCTGGACGACGCCCCGTGCCGGTGCGGCCGCACGTACCCGCGGCTCCCCCGGGGCGTCTTCGGCCGGATCGACGACATGCTGGTGATCCGGGGGGCCAACGTCTACCCCTCCGCCGTCGAGGCGGCGGTCCGGGACACCCCGGGCGCCGGCGCCGAGTTCCGGATCGTGGTCGACCGGCCGCGGGACCTGGACGAGGTGCTGGTGCTCGTCGAGCGCGGCGCGGGCCGCAGCCCGGCCGACGACCCCGCCCTGCAGGAGGCCCTGGAGGCCCGGGTCAAGCGGGCGGTCAACGTCCGCATCCCGGTGCAGGTGGTCGCCGCCGGGTCGCAGGAGGCGCAGACGTTCAAGGCCCGCCGGGTGGTCGACAACCGCCCCCGCCCCTGAGGCGGGTCAGCGGGCCGGTCGGGACCGGGAGCCGTCCAGGAAGGTCGCGCTGACCCGGTCGGCCATCTCCTCGGCCGAGGCCGGGCCGTCGGGGTCCCACCAGCGGGTCAGCCAGTTCAGCGACCCGATCAGCACGTGGCCCGCCGTCCGGACGTCGAGGTCGTCGCGCAGCGACCCCTCGGCCACCCCGGCGGCCAGGACGGCGCGGACCAGCTCGACGTACTCGTGGTCCATCGCGGCCCACTCCGGGTACCGACCCATCCCGGCGATCTCGTGCACGTACACCGCGGCGTAGACGAAGTGCTCGGCCAGCACGCCGGCGTGCACCCGGGCGATCGCGACGACCTTGCCCGGCGCGGTCCCCTCCGCGGCGACCAGGGCGCGGGTCTGCTCGAGCAGCTGCTCGGCCGGCGGTCGGACGACGGCGAAGAGCAGCTCCTCCTTGCTGGTGATGTAGTTGTAGAGGCTGCCCTTGAGCATGCCGACCTCGTCGGCGACGTCCTCCAGGGTGGCGGCGTGGTAGCCCTTCGCGCGGAACACCTTGGCCGCGGCGGCCATCACCTCGGGCCAGCGACTGGGTCGGGGCACGCACCTGTCCTCTCCACGCGCCCCGGCCCGGGGACCCGGCGGGGACGGACCATCATCCCCGCCGGGCCTGCTCGGCCGACCCTCAGGCCCTGCCGAGGGCGACGTCGGCGAGCTTGAGCCGGCGGGCCATGTGCTGGTTGCGCTGGAACTGCGGCATCACGTACCGGGCGAAGAGCTCCAGCGACCGGTTCCACTTGTCCGTGCTCACCCAGTCGCGGCTGTTGATCAGGAAGGTGCCGAACCCGCCGACGGACTCCTCGATCTCGCGGATCTGCCGGACGCAGTCCTCCGGGCTGCCGATCACCCACGGCAGCTCCTCGGCCATCCACTCGAAGGTGAGCTCGGCGTCGGGCATCTCGATGTCCTTCTTCATCAGCGCGCCCAGCCCCAGCCCCAGCAGGTACTCGTAGGACCGGTGCACCCCCTCGCGGATGTCCTTCATGGCCTGGTTCTTGTCGTCGGAGACGTAGACCTCGCGGCTGATCCGCCAGTTCGCCCGGGCACCCGCCGGGTCGAGCCCGGCCGCGGAGGCCGCGGTCGTCATCGCGTGCGCCTGCTGCTGCAGGTCGGGGGTGAACTCGTTCTTCTCCGCGAGCAGCGGGGCGAAGTACACCGACAGCGGGTTCCAGCCCCGCTCGCCGCACTTGGCGTAGTTGTGCACCCCGGTCAGGCCGGCGATCGCGAACGGCGGCGGGTCCTGGTACGGCCCGACCTGGATCTGCCGGTTCTCGTACTTCCAGTAGACGCCCTCGTAGTCCACCGGGTCCTCGCTGGTCAGCAGCTTCCAGACGATCTCGATGGCCTCGTTCATCCGCGGCGTCGCCTCCTCCGCGGGCATCTGGAACAGCGCCTTGTCGGTGGGCAGACCGCCGCCGCCGAACCCGTACTCCAGGCGGCCGTGGGTGAGGTGGTCCAGGAAGGCCAACCGCTCCGCCACGAGGAACGGCTCGTGGTAGGGCAGGTTCACCACGCCGGTGCCCAGCCGGATCCTCGACGTCAGCCCCGAAGCCTTGGCGATCATGTACTCGGCCACCGGGACGTTCTCGAACCCGCCGGTGTGGTGCTCGCCGATCCAGTACTCGTGGAAGCCGAGCTTCTCGGCCAGCACCACGTCGTCGATGTCCCGGTCGTAGGACAACGTCCAGTTCTCCTGCGGCGGGTGCTCCGGCATGGTGAAGATCCCGAACCTCATGTGCGGCGCTCCTCTGCATCGACGACGCACCCCGGTGGACGCCGTTGGCAAACAGTGAGTCGGAAACGTCCGGCTGTGTCAAGGGTCACACCGACGTGCCGGCCCGCCCAGGGCTGGCACCATCACGGACCGTGCAGTTCCGAACCCCCTCCGTCGCCGTGCTGGCGCTCGCCCTGGCCACCGCCGCCTGCACCACCGGGGGGACCTCCGCGCCCACGGCGGCGCCGACGACGACCACGGCCGCACCGCTCGGGGCAGCTGGCCACCCGGGTGGTCACGGTGGCGCCGGGCAGCACCGAGGTCACCCCGGTGGCCAACCTGGACAGCATCGCCGTCGACGAGCTGCAGGCCGGCCCGGCCGGCTGGGTGCACCTGATCGCCACCGACTACGCCACGAGCTCACCCCCGGAGCTGCTCCCCCTCGACCTCGGCACCGGTCTGGCCGCCGACCCGGTGGAGCTGTGCGACGGGGCGCAGCCGTTCGGTCTCAGCCGGTCCGCCGACGGGGCGCGGCTGCTGGCGTGGGTGGCCTGCGGGCAGGCCGACACCCGGTTGTTCGTGCTGCAGGGCTCCTGACCGGGTCAGTCGCCCCCGCCGCCACCACCGCCGCCGTCCGAACCCCCGGAACCGCCGTCCGAGCCGCCGGACCCGCCGTCCGAACCGCCCCAGCCACCGCCGTCGTGGTGACCCGACCCGTGACCGTGCGAGGAGCCGTGGTGGCCGGGGCCGGGGTCGGCGCCGCCGTCACCGCCCCACCGCTGGTCGCCGGCCGCCCCGGTGTACCCGTAGGACGGCGTCGTGTCGCCGACGTAGAAGCCGCTGTCGGCACGCCGCGGCGAGCGGCCGCGCGAGACCGCCCGGCGGGGCTGCGAGCGGAACAGCAGCACCGCGCAGAGCAGGGTCACCAGCGCGACGAAGGTGGCGAAACCGCCGGCGCCGCCGTCACCGTCGACGAAGAGCGCGACGGCGGCCGCGGTGAACACGACCGCGGCCAGGGACAGCAGGACCCCGAGGGTCACGGCGAGGGCGCGCACGGCGGTCACTGTGCCGGGTCCGGTGCGGCCGGGCAACGGTGGACCCGTGCGGCCGGCGGGGGAGGTGCGCCCGCCGCGGTGCGGGCGGACCTCCGGCGGCGTCAGTGCCGGGTGGTGCCGCAGTCGGTGCAGCGCTTGCGGTGGGTCTCGTTGGTGGTGGGGCAGTTGGCGCAGGTCCAAGCGCCGCGTTCGAGGGTGCGCACGGGGTCCTCCGGGGGATAGGTGTGATCCAGCCCCCATGACGCTAGCCACACATCATGACGAATCCGTGAACTCCGGGTTGACTCCCGGCACACGGTCGCCCCAGCGGTCACCCGCGCTGCAGACCGCCGCACCCACCGGCGCCGCACGCGCAGCCACCGCAGCCGGCCGCGACCGGCGCGGGCTGCGCCGCCACCCTGCGCAGGGCGAGCGCACCGGTCACCGACATGACCCCGGCGGCGAGCACCGCGACCGACACGGCCAGCACCGAGGCTGCCGCCAGCCAGGTCGGTCCGGCCAGCACCGTGCCCGCGGCCAGCGCGACGACGGCGAGCCCGACCGCGAGCCCTGCGCGCACCCGCCGCGCCGGCTCGGCCCGGACGACCAGCGCGACCAGCACCCCGGCCAGCACCACGACGCAGGTCCACGCGGCCACCGCCGGCGGGAAGAACGCGAGCCCGACGGCCACCGCGCCGAACCAGGCGGCACCGGCACCGGCCACCGCGGCCGACCGCTCGACCAGCCCGGCCCGGGCCGACCGCAGCAGGGCCACCCCGCGCACCAGGCCGAGGACGCCGAGACCGGCCAGCAGCAGGCGGACGCCGGTGTCGGCGACCACCACGGCCACGACGGCCAGCACGACCAGCACGACCCCCTGCAGGGCCGACCACGGCCACGAGCGGCGGGCCTGGTCGGGGGTGGCCGAGACGGCGGCGGGGGCGGGACCAGCGGTCGAGGCAGCGGCGGGCGACGTCACCACCCCAGTGTCCCCCATCCGCCGGGCGGACCACCCGACCGTGTGCCACCCTCCGTGCACGGGGGTCCCACAGGTCCAGCACGGAGGTCCACCCATGAGCGCGCAGCAGACCGCCGACCGGGTCGGCCGGTCCGACGCCCTGCAGAACCTCGCCAGGGTCGGGCTGGTGGCCTACGGCGTCGTCCACCTGCTGATCGCCTGGCTCTCCCTGCAGCTGGCCTGGGGCGGTGGCGGCGAGGAGGCCTCCCAGTCCGGCGCCCTGCAGACCCTGTCCGAGGAGCCGTTCGGCAAGCCGCTGCTGTGGGTGCTCGGCCTCGGGCTGATCGCGCTGGCGCTGTGGCAGGCCGCGGAGATCGTCCGGCACGTCGGCGGGCTGTCCGGGTCCGGCGATGCGAAGAAGAAGGCCGTCGTCGCGGTCGTCAAGTGCCTGGCCAAGGTGGTGGTCTACGGCTTCCTGGCCTTCACCGCCCTGCGCTTCGCCACCGGCAGCGGCTCGTCGAGCTCGGACCAGCAGCAGCAGACCACCTCGGGGGTCTTCGGCCTGCCCGGCGGGCGGTTCCTGGTGGGCGTCGCGGCGCTGGTGGTCATCGGGGTCGGCGTCTACCAGATGGTCAAGGGCGCGAAGAAGAGCTTCATGGAGGAGATCGACACCTCCCCGGCCTCGGCCGGCCAGGTGCGCGTCATCGAGCGGCTCGGCCAGGTCGGCTACCTGGCCAAGGGTGCCGCCTTCGTCGTCGTCGGCGGCCTGCTGGCCTACGCCGCGATCACGTTCGACCCGGAGAAGTCCACCGGGCTGGACGGCGCGATGCGCACCATCCTGCAGGCCCCCTTCGGCCAGTGGCTTCTGTCGCTGGTCGCCGTGGGCATCGCCGCGTTCGGCGTCTTCTGCTTCTTCCGCGCGCGCTACCCGCAGCGCACCTGACCCGCGTGCCGTCTCTGCCCCCTGCCCTCACCCGCACCATGGACCGGCTCGTCGGCCGGGTGCCCGACCGGTGGCTGGACCGCGCGCACCGGGCCGTGGAGCACGCCCAGGAGGTCACCGACCACCCGTGGCTGGAGCGGCTGGCCCGGGTCGGCCTGGTCGCCTACGGCGCGGTGCACCTGCTGATCGCCTGGCTGGCGTTCACCGTCGCCTGGCGGATCTCCCCCGACGCCGCCGACGCCGACCAGGCCGGTGCGCTGCGGACGGTGTCGGAGTCCCCCGGCGGCCTGGTGCTGCTGTGGGTCATCGGGCTGGGCCTGCTCTCCCTCGCCGTCTGGCAGGCCGGGGAGGTGCTGCGCTGGTGGACCGGCCTGCTGCACCCCGACCGGCGGCTGCACGCGGCGTTCATCTGCGCGAAGTGCCTGGCCAAGGCGGTCGTCTACGGGGCGCTGGCCGTCGTCGCGCTGGTCTTCGCCGTCGGGTCCCGCTACGACGCCACCGAGAGCACCCAGGACCTGACCGACGACCTGCTGGAGATCCCGGGCGGGGCGACCCTGCTGGTGGCCGGCGGCCTGGTGGTGGTGGGCGTCGGTGCCTACCTGGCCTGGCGGGGCTGGACGGCGGGCTTCATGAAGGACGTCGACCTGGACGCCGCCCCGGACCGCTACGAGCCCACCATCGCCGCCCTGGGCCGGGTGGGCTACCTGGCCAAGGCCGTGGCCTTCGCGGTGGCCGGCGGCCTGGTCGTCTTCGCCGCCGTCACCTCCGACGTCTCCACGGCCACCGGGCTGGACGGCGCGCTCAACGCCATCGGCGCCGTGCCGCAGGGGCGCTGGCTGCTGACCGCGGTGGCCATCGGCTTCGCCGCGTTCGGCGTGTACGCGCTCGCCCGGGCCCGCTACCCCGACCGCGACCCGGCCACCTGACCTCCCCCGCCAGCCCTCGAACACCTGTACGATCGTCCGATGTCGCCCGGGCCGCTGCTGCACGCGGACGCGGACTCGTTCTTCGCCTCGGTGGCCCTGCGGTCCCGGCCCGAGCTGGCCGGCGCGCCCCTGGCCGCGGTCGCCCACGTGTTCGTCGCCAGCGCCACCTACCCGGCCCGGGCCCGCGGCGTGCGGGGCGGCATGTCGGTGCAAGAGGCGCTGGGGCGGTGCCCCGAGCTCGTGCTGGTCGAGGTCCCGCACGCCGAGGTCGAGGAGGTCGCCGACGCGCTGTTCGACCTCTTCGGCGAGTGCGCGACGGCGGTCGAGCCGGGGTCGGTCGAGGAGGCGTTCCTGGACGTCGGGGCCGCCGGCTGGGACGACGCGGTCGCCGCCGGGCACGACCTGCGGCGCCGGGCGGCGGCCGAGCTCGGCATCCCGGTGAGCGTCGGGGTGGGCCGGACGAAGCTGATGGCCAAGCTGGCCTCGCGGGCCGCCAAGCCCGACGGGCTGCACGTGCTGGGCGTCGACCGGGAGCACGAGCTGCGCTCCTCCTTGCCGGTCGAGGAGGTGTGGGGCGTCGGGCGGGCCACCCGGGAGCGGCTCGCCGTGCTGGGCGTGCACCGGTTGGCCGACGTCGACGGCGTCCAGGCCGACCGGCTGCAGGCGGTCTGCGGGACGGCGATGGCCCGCCGGCTGCGCAGCATCCGGACCGGGACCGACGACGCGCAGGTGCGACCGGTCAGCGCCCGCACCAAGCTGTCCGCCGAGGGCTCGACCACCGGGTGGGACCGGGCCGACCGCTCCCCGGCGGAGCTGGCCGGCACCTGCGTGGCCCGGCTGTGCCGGCGCGCCGAGCGGGCCGGGCTGACCGGCACGGAGCTGCGGATCAGCGCGGCGCCGCGCGACGGGGCGCCCGCGGTGACCCTGCGCCGGGCCGGGCTGCCGGCCACCGCCGACGTCACGGCGTGGCAGGCCGCGGCGGCGACCCTCCTCGCCACGGCGGACCTGCCGCCGCTGGCCGGCCTGCGGGTCACCGTGGCCGGCCTGTCCCCCGTCGGTGCGGCACCCCTCACCCTGTTCTGAGCAGGCTGCGCCGACCCGGGCGCAGGCCGTCCCGACCACTGACGACCCCCGGCCGGGGCACGACTCGTCGGCCGGAACCTGACAAGAACGGTACAGTTTCGTGTCGGTTTCGGTGACGGCCGGTGGTCGGTCGGTCGCAATAGGGTCGGGAACCACTGATCCCCCAGAAGCGCATGGAGCACACCGTGACCGCGTTCGGCCTGCACCCCCGCTCCTACCCCGTCCCGTCGGTGGACCACCGCCCCCGGGCCGACGTCATCCCGATCGGTGGTCGGACCACCACCACCGGACCGGTGCTGGTCTCGCTCGCCCAGGCCGCCACCGCGCTCCCGGTCAGCACCAAGGTGCTCTGGGTGGAGTACCTGACCCTGGGCGGCAGCCTCGACCTGGACTGGTTCTGCGCCCACCTCGACTCCCCCGGCGGCGCCCAGCCCGAGGAGCACGCGATCGTCGTGGAGACCGTCACCGAGTTCATCGCGGCCGAGGGCCTGCCGCTGCGGGTGGCCTGAGCACGACAGCGGCCGGCCACCCCGCGGGGGGATGGCCGGCCGTTGCCGGTGCGGGATCAGCCGATCAGAGGTCGATCGCCTCGTAGCAGGGCTCGGTGAACTCGTAGCCCTCGGCCGTGCTGCCGGCCAGGTCCTCCTCGGTGACCGAGATGCCGGTGGAGGCCTCCGGGTCGGGGCTGGACAGCTGGGTCACCCGGACGGCGGCGGAGTCCCCGCCGTCGGCGTAGTCACCCGAGCCCTCCGGCAGGATGCCCTCGTAGTCGACCGAGCTCAGGCCGGACGCCGCGGAGTACAGACCCTCGCGGGTCAGGTCACCGTTCTCGGCGGCCGCCTCGAGCGCTGCCTTCAGCGGGTAGGACCAGGCCCAGCCGGCCAGGAAGAACTCGTTCGGGGTCGAGCCCGACTCCTCGGCCGCCGCGCGCATGGCCTCGTGGCCGGGGGTGTCGGAGTCGAACGGGGCCCACGGCCCGAGCAGCTGGTAGGACGCCTGCAGCGCCGGCGCGGCCGGGCTCTGCAGCAGGGCGACGTTCCAGGTCGGCGAGGAGCCGAGGAACTTGCCGGTGTAGCCGGCGGCCACCGACTGGCCGACGATGGTGGCCATGTCGGCCGGGCCCGTGGACACCACGACGACGTCGGGCTGCTGCTCGACGATCGCCGCGACGGCCGAGGCCTGGTTGTCGGTGCCGGCGGTGGTCTCCACGTTGGCGAAGTCGATGCCGTTGGCCTCCGCGGCGATGCTGGCGCCGGCGGCGGCGTCGCCGCCGTAGTCACCGGCGTAGTGCACGGCCATGACCGACTCGGCGTTGTTGGTCTCCACCGCGTAGTCGACGCCGTTCATGGCCTCGGCGCAGTAGGTCGGACCGGACTCGACGATCGCGTCCTGGAACAGGTACAGCGAGGTCCAGCCGGCCGGGGCCGCGACGATGTTCTCGGCCTCGAGGTCCTCCACGATGGCCGCGGTGGGGGGCGAGCCGAGGGTCTGGGCCAGGGCCAGGATGTCGGGCTTGATCTCCTGGTAGACCTGGTTGGCGACCTGCGGGTTGTACTGGTTGTCCCGCACGTACTCGGTGACGTTGATGTCGTAGCCGCCGATGCCGCCGTCCTCGTTCACCCGGTTCCAGAACGCCTCCTGGCCGGCCACGATGACCGGACCGGCCGGGGCGAAGGGGCCCACGGTGAGGTCGGACAGCGTGCCGAGGTAGATGCACCCGTTGTCCGGGTTGACGGCCTCCGGGCAGGCGTCGCTGGTCACGCCGACGTCGGTGGCGATGTCGCCCTCGCCACCCCCGCCGTCGGCCGGGTCCTCGCCGCCGCCGCGGCAGCCCGCGGCGAAGACCGCGAGGCCGGCCAGGCCGGCCGCCGCGACCCGCCGTCGTGTCCGTGTGCTGCTCATCCGTGGTGCTCCCTTCGTGCCGGCACCGATGCCGGTCGGGCGACCTGCCCGGCGTCCTCGCCGGGCAGGAGATTGCGGAACCGCGCGGTGCGCGGCTCAGTAGGAGAAGGGCCAGGCCTTCCAGTAGTTGCGGATCCGGACCCACAGGCCGAACAGGCCCCGCGGTTCCAGCAGGAGGAAGGCGACGATCAGCAGCCCGTAGAGCAGCGTCTCCACCTGGAAGACGTTGGGCGTCTCGGTCGCCGACGAGGACAGGAACGGCAGGTACTCCGGCAGCTCGCGGGTCAGCCGCGGCAGCAGCGCGATGAAGAAGGCGCCCATGATCGAGCCGGAGATCGTGGAGACCCCGCCGATCAGCACCATCGCCACGAACTGCACCGACACCAGCAGCCCGAAGCTGGAGGGGTCCAGGTACCCGGTGATCGAGTACAGCAGCGCCCCGGCGCAGCCGGCGTAGAAGCCGCTGATCACGAACGCCCGCCGCTTGACCTTGCGGACGTCGACCCCGGTCACCTCCGCGGCGATGTCCCGGTCGCGGACGGCGGCGAAGCTGCGGCCGATGGCCGAGCGGGCGATGTTGCGGCCCAGCAGCGCGAAGACCACCAGCAGCGCGGTCATCAGCAGGTACAGCTGCTGGTCGGCGCTGAAGACCTCGGTGCGCCGGGACAGGTCGACCCCGAACAGCACCGGGTCCGCGGCCGGGCGGCCGACCCCGATGCCACCGGTGACGGCGTCCCACTCGTTCCAGACGTGGGTGCCCAGGAAGACCAGGCCCAGGGTGACGATGGCCAGGTACAGCCCGCGCAGCCGGCTGGCCAGCGGCGCGACGACGAAGCCGACGGCGGCCGCGGCCAGCCCACCGGCGATCAGCCACACCGGCAGGAACGTGATGCCCAGGCCGTAGAGCTGGTCGTCCTCGGGGTCACCGGACACCACCGCGGCGGTGTAGGCGCCGATCCCGAGGAAGAAGGCGTGCCCGAGGCTGACCTGCCCGGCGTACCCGGTGACCAGGTTGAGCCCGATGGCCCCGATCGCCAGCACCGCGCCGGTGGCCAGCAGCCGCAGCAGGTCGTCCTCCAGGACGAAGGGCAGCAGCAGGCCGACCACCAGCAGCACCGCGACGGCGACCTTCTTGGCCCCGGTGTTGAGCAGGGCCATGTCCTGGCCGTAGGCGGTGTAGAGCATCGGGCGGCCCAGGGGGCGGCGGCCCTTGGCCGGTGCGGGCTCCCCCCCGCCGGTCGACGGCTGGTTCTCCACGGCGGTCACACGCGTTCCACCTCTCGGGTGCCGAACAGCCCGTAGGGGCGCACGAGCAGGACGACCAGCAGCAGCACGTAGGGCGAGACCAGCGAGAAGTTCTGGCCCAGCCACGGCAGGTACTCGCCCTGGTAGGTGGCGAAGAAGCTCTCCACGAGCCCGACCAGCAGGCCGCCGACGACCGCGCCGCCGATGGAGTCCAGGCCGCCGATGATGATCGCCGGCAGGGCCTTGAGCGCGATCACCCACGTGGACTGGTCCACGCCGCCGCCGGCCCCGACGAAGGCGCCGGCGACCGCCGCGATGCCCGCGGCCATCGCCCAGGCCAGCGCGGTCATGGAGCCGACCGGCACGCCCTGCACCAGCGCGGTCTCCTGGTCCAGGGAGGACGCCCGCATCGCCAGGCCGTAGCGGCTGTAGCGGAAGAAGGCGAACAACCCGGCGCCCACGACCAGCAGCACGACCGCCATCGCGATGTAGCGCTCCTGCACCGGCAGCCCGAGCAGCTCGACGGTGGACAGCCCCCACGGGTCGCCGACGTTGCGCACGTCGGGCCCGATGAAGACGTTCACCACGACCCGGATCGCGATGTCCAGGCCCAGGGTGATGATCGCGACGACGAACACCGGTCGGCCGATCATCGGCCGGATCGTGGTGCGCTCCAGACCCCACCCGAGCATCGCGATGGCGATCGCGGCCAGCGGCACGGCCAGGTAGAAGCCCACCGGCCCGGCCAGGTAGCTGACCAGCACCGCCCCGGCCAGCATGAGCGCCGGCTGGGCGAAGCTGATCACCTTGGACGACTTGTAGATGATCACGAAGCTGACGGCCAGCAGCGCGTAGACCGAGCCGAAGCCCAGCCCGCGCACCACCGTCAGCAGGACGTCCCTCACGAGCGGGCCCCCTTGGAGTACATGGATTCGACGAGGGGCGAGTAGCGCTCGGCCAACGCGGACCGGCGGACCTTCTGGGTGGCCGTGAGCTCGCCGTCCTCGTGCTCGAGGAGCTTGGGCAGCAGCCGGAACGTCTTGATCTGCTCCACCGGGTTCAGCCCGGCGTTGACCTCGTCGACGATGCCCTGCACGAGTGCCTGCACCTCGGCGCGCTCGGTGAGGTCGCGGTAGGTGGTGAAGGCGATCCGCTCGCGCTGGGCCCAGTCGCCGACCGTGTCGGGCTCGATGCCGATCAGCGCGGTCAGGAAAGCCCGGCGGTCGCCGATGACCACGCACTCCTTGATCAGCGGGGACACCTTGACCGCGTTCTCGATCTCCGACGGCGCGACGTTCTTGCCGCCGGCGGTGATCATGATGTCCTTCATCCGGTCGGTGATCCGCAGCCGGCCGTCCTCCAGCACCCCGACGTCGCCGGTGTGCAGCCAGCCGTCGGCGTCGACGGCCTCGGCGGTGGCGTCGGGCCGCTGCCAGTAGCCGGCGAACGTGGCCGGCCCGCGGGTGAGCACCTCGCCGGTGGTCTCGTCGATGCGCAGCTCGACCGAGTCGTGCGGCTCCCCCACGGTGCCCAGCCGCAGCCGGCCGGGCCGGTTGGCCGTCGCCGAGGCGGTGTTCTCGGTCATGCCGTAGACCTCGTGGACGGGCACGCCCAGCCCGAGGAAGAACCGCAGCACGTCCACCGACACCGGCGCCGCGCCGCAGCCGGCCCAGCGCACCCGGCGCAGGCCCAGCCGCTCGCGCAGCGCGCGGACCACCAGCACCCAGGCGATGCCGTGCAGCACCCGGCTGCCGGCGGTGTGCCGGCCGCCGTTGGCCTCCATCGCGGTGGCGACCTTGGCCGACAGCTTCAGCCCCAGGTTGCCCGCGTTGCGCTTGAGCGGGCTGGCCGCCGACTGCTTGATCTGCACGTTCGCCAGCAGCTTCTCCCAGATCCGCGGGACGGCGAAGAAGAAGGTCGGCTGGATCTCCCGCAGGTTCTCCGGGACGGTGTCGATCGACTCGGCGAAGTTCACCTGGATGCCGGTGGCGGCGTTGTTCCAGGTGGTGAAGATCCGCTCGGCCACGTGGCACAGCGGCAGATAGGACAGCGACTGGTCCTTCGGCCCGGCCGGGGGGTCGAGCAACCCGGCGGGTCCGGTCAGCGCGGCGATGGTCGCCTCGACGTTGCCGACGGTGAGCATCGCGCCCTTGGGCGCCCCGGTGGTGCCCGAGGTGTAGATCAGGGTCATCAGGTCGCCGCTGCCGGTCTGCGCCATGGCCTGCTCGACGGCACCGGGGTGGGCGGCGCGGTGCGCCCGTCCGCGGGCCAGCAGGTCGGCCCAGAACAGCAGGCGCGGGTCGGTGTACCGGCCGCGGATGCCGCGGGGCTCGACGTAGAGCAGGTGCTCCAGCGCCGGCAGCTCGCCGGAGACCTCCAGCGCCTTGTCCAGCTGCTCCTGGTCCTCGGCCAGCAGCACCCGGGCGCCGGAGTCGCGCAGCACGTGCACGACCTCGGCGGGCGGGTTGGTCGGGTACAGCCCGACGGTCACCGCGCCGACGGCGACGGTGGCCAGGTCGGCGACCAGCCACTCCCGGCGGTTCTCCGACTGGATGGCCACCCGGTCCCCGCGCTGCACGCCCAGGTCCAGCAGGGCGTGGGCGACGTCCAGGACGTCGTCCCAGTACTGCGCCCAGCTGGTCTCCTGCCACAGGCCCTTCTGCTTGGACCGCATGGCGACCCCGCTGGGGGTCTCCTGCGCCCGGTCGCGGACCCGGGTGACGATCGTCGTCGTCCCGGTGCCCCGCGTGCTCGGCTCGAGCGTGGTGGTCACGACGTCGTCCCCTCGTCGGCGGTCTGCTTCTTGCGGCGTCCGCCGGTGTCGTGGTCCTCGCCCAGGTAGGCCTTGATCACGTTCGGGTCGCGCTGTACCTGGGCGGGGGTGCCGGTGGTGATGGGCACGCCGAAGTCGACGACCATGATCCGGTCGGCGAGGTCCATGACCAGGCCCATGTCGTGCTCGACCATGAGGATCGACAGGCCCAGCTCGTCGCGGATGTCGATGATGAAGCGGGCCATGTCCTCGGTCTCCTCGAGGTTCATGCCGGCCACCGGCTCGTCGAGCAGCAGCAGCTGGGGCTCCATGGCCAGCGCGCGGCCCAGCTCCACCCGCTTCTGCACGCCGTAGGGCAGCAGGCCGACCGGGAAGCGCCGGTAGGACTCCAGCTCCAGGAAGTCGACGATCTCCTCGACGGCGGCGCGGTCGGCCAGCTCGCTGCGGCGCGCGGGGCCGACCCAGCCCATCGCGGCCAACATGCCGTACTTGACCTGGTGGGCCCGGCCGAGCATGAGGTTGTCGACGACCGTGAGGTTCTCGAACAGCTCGATGTTCTGGAAGGTGCGGGCCATGCCCTTGGCCGCGATCTTGTTCGGGCGCTGGCCGAGGATGTCCTCGCCGCGGAAGCGCACCGAGCCCTCCTGCGGCCGGTACACCCCCGACAGCACGTTGAACACCGAGGTCTTGCCGGCGCCGTTGGGCCCGATGATCGCGAACAGCTCGCGCTCGCCGACGGTGAAGGTCGCCCCGTTGATCGCGGTGACGCCCTTGAACCGCAGCGTGACGCCCTCGACCTCCAGCACGGGTGCGGTCGCGGGTGCGGTCACGAGAGCCACCTCTTCCGGCGCTTGTAGTGCTTGACGTCGCGGAAGCTGCGCTCGCCCTCGGCGCCCAGGCCCAGGTAGAACTCCTGGATGTCGGAGTCGTCGAGGAGCTCGGCGGCGGGCTTGTCCATCACCACGCGGCCGGTCTCCAGCACGTAGCCGTGGTCGGAGATCGACAGCGCCATGGAGGCGTTCTGCTCGACCAGCAGGACCGTCGTCCCGCTGTCGTTGATCTGCACGATCAGGTCGCGGATGCTGCCGACCAGCTGCGGGGCGAGGCCCAGGCTGGGCTCGTCGAGCAGCAGGTAGCGCGGGGAGCTCATCATCGCCCGGCCCATGGCCAGCATCTGCTGCTCGCCGCCGGAGAGGTAGCCGGCGGCCTGGGTGCGGCGCTCGAGCAGCCGCGGGAACAGGTCGTAGACCCGCTCCAGGTTGGCCGCGCGCTCCTTGGGCCGGGTGTGCGCACCGACCCGCAGGTTCTCCTCGACCGAGAACTCGCCGAACACCCGCCGGCCCTCCAGTACCTGGCTGATGCCGCGGGCCACGACCTGCTGGGGGTCCAGGTGGTCGATCCGCTCGCCGTCCAGGGTGATCTGCCCGCGGGTGATCGCCCCGTGGTGGATGTCCAGCAGGCCGGACAGTGCTCGGAGCAGGGTCGTCTTGCCGGCGCCGTTGGCACCCAGGAGGCCCACGATCTTCCCGTCGGGGACCTCGAGGCTCACCCCCCGCAGCACCAGCACGACGTCGTCGTAGACGACCTCGAGATTGCTGACCGTGAGCACGTGCCGCCCTTCGTCGTCGGAGGTTGCGCGTCGCGACGACGGTGAAGCAGCTCACAGCCGGCGCGTGATCCGGGACACTAGGTGCCACCTGTGAGGTTCCGGAAGGTCCGCAGCCGGTTTCGACATCCGGTGAGGTGTTTCGTTATGCGCCCGTTATGCCGGGCGCCGTGCCGTTCGGCTCAGCTGAACACCGGCAGCCCGCGGACAGCGCTGAGCACCTCGTCCAGGGCCGCTGCGCACGTCGGGTCCAGGGCCACCAGGTGGGCGAAGCCGTGCGGGACGTCGGCCAGGTCCAGCGCGGTGACCGGCACCCCGGCGGCCGCCAGCCCGGCGGCGTAGGCCCGGCCGGAGTCGCGCAGCGCGTCCACCTCGGCGGTGACCACCAGCGCCGGGGGCAGCCCGGCCAGGTCCGCCGCCCCCAGCGGGCTGACCCGCGGATCGGTCAGCGCGACGCCCTCGGGCAGGTAGTTCCGGGTGTACCAGCCCATGTCGGCCAGGGCGAGGAACGGCGAGCGGCCGTGGTCGGCGACCGACGGCCAGTCGATCCCGGCGCCCACCGAGGGGTACAGCAGCAGCTGCGCCGCGGGCTGCGGCCCCCCGGCGTCGCGCAGCTGCTGGCAGGCCACCGCCGCGAGGTTGCCCCCGCCGCTGTCGCCGGCGACGACCACCCGGGCCGGGTCGTCGGCGTGCGCCAGCGCCCACCGGACGGCGGCGACGGCGTCGTCCACCGCGGCCGGGAACGGGTGCTCGGGCGCGCGGCGGAACTCGACGGCGAGGACGACGGCGTCCAGCCCGGCGCACAGCCGTGCGGCCAGGCCCGCGTACTCCTGCGCGGTGCCCACCGTCCACCCGCCGCCGTGCAGGAAGACCACCGTCGCCCCGCCCGGCCGGGCCGGGGCGTACCGGTCCGCGGTCAGCCCGGCGCCGAGCTCGACGGTGCCGACGGCGACCTCGGGGGGGCCGGCCAGCCCGGCGGCCAGCAGCTCGCCGAACCGGGCGCGCGCCGCGGCCAGGCCGACCTCGCGGGCGGGCGGGGCCAGCAGCGCGCCCAGGCGGTCGGCGAGCCGGGTCAGGTGCGGGGGCAGGTCGGCGGTCATGCCGCCATCCTCACCCGACCACCCGCCAGACCAGCACGTCCTCGAGGCCGGTGAGCTCCAGCAACCGGCCGACCGCACGGTCGGTCCCGCCGCGGACGGTGAGCGTGCGGCCCGACCGGCAGGCCGCGGCGCGGGCCCGGAGCACCGGGTGCAGCCCGGCGCAGTCCAGGAACGTCACGCCGGTCAGGTCCACCACGCACGCCCGGCCGCCGGGCCGGGCCAGCACGTCGTCGAGCGCGCCGCACAGCGCCGGCGCCGCGGCGGTGTCGAGCTCGCCGGCCACCCGGACGACGACCACCCCCTCACCGCCGTCGGCGACCTCGATGCGGAGTGCGGGGACGGCGGCAGCGACCTCGGTGGTCATCGTGGACTCGACCTCGCGCGGGACGGAGGGACCGGCGGCCGAGGACTGAACCGCTCACCGCGCAGATTACGGGCCGATCACGTTCCGCGTCCAGACCCGCGCGCTGGATCAGCCCCAGACCTCGGCCGCGGTCTCGACCACGAGCGCGAGCTTGGCGATCTGCTCGTCCCGGGTGAGCGCGTTGCCCTCGACCGTGGAGGAGAAGCCGCACTGCGGGGACAGCGCCAGCTGGTCCAGCGGCACGAACCGGGCGGCCTCGTCGATCCGCCGCTTGAGGTCGTCCTTGCTCTCCAGCTCCGGTCGCTTGGTGGTGACCAGCCCGAGGACCACCCGCTTGCCCGGCGGCACGAAGCGCAGCGGCTCGAACCCGCCGGAGCGGGCGTCGTCGAACTCCAGGAAGAACCCGTCGACCTCCAGCCCGCCGAACAGCGCCTCGGCGACGAAGTCGTATCCACCCTCGGCCGCCCACGAGGAGCGGAAGTTGCCCCGGCACATGTGGGTGGTCACGGCCATGCCCTCGGGCCGGCCGGCCAGCGCGGCGTTGATCTGCCGGATGTACCGCTCGTGCTGGTGCTCGGCGTCCCGGCCCTGGGCGGCCAGCTGGGCGCGCTGCGCCGGGTCGTTGAGGTAGGCCAGCGAGGTGTCGTCCAGCTGCAGGTACCGGCAGCCCTGGGCGGCGATGCCGGTGACCTGCTGCCGGTAGGCCGCGCTCAGCGCGTCCCAGAACGCGTCCTCGTCCGGGTAGACCGCCGGGTCGATCGCCGCGGCGCCGCCCCGGTAGTGGACCATCGAGGGCGAGGGGATCGTCAGCTTCGCCGTCTGGTCGGGCTGCACCGCACCCTGCAGGTGGGCGAAGTCGTCGGCGAAGACCGGCTCGTCGATCCGGAGCGGCCCGGTGACCCGCAGCCCGGCCGGCGTGTAGTCCAGCGTGCCGTCGGCGTTGCGGAAGTGGACGGTGATGTTCTCCTCCACCTTCTCGACCCCGCCGATCGAGTAGATGAAGTCCATGTGCCAGGAGGCCCGGCGGAACTCGCCGTCGGTGGCGGTGGCCAGCCCCAGGTCGGCCTGCATCCGGACGACCTCGTCGACCGCCTCGTCCTCGACGGCGCGCAGGCCGTCGGCGTCGAGCTCCCCGGCGGCGAAGCGGGCGCGGGCGGTGAGCAGGTACTCGGGGCGCAGCAGGCTGCCGACGTGGTCGGCGCGGAACGGCGGGCTGGTCATGCGTCGATCCTCACCGAGACTGCCAGCCCGCGCTCAGCAGGACGGCGGATACTCGGGGGCATGAGCAAGCGTGTGCTGGTCGGAGCCGTCGTCTGGGTGCTGGCCACGATCGGCGCCTTCCTCCTCGACCCGATCCTCGGCAGCGCCGTCCTGGTCTTCGGCGGGGCGCTGGTCGCGATGGGCCACCTGGCCAGCGGGTGGGGCGAGGGCAGCACGTTCGAGGAGCGCGAGATGGACCGGGCCCGGCGCCGCAAGGCCAAGTTCGAGGCCAACGCCGGCAAGCGGGCCAAGGACCGGGAGCGCTGGGAGGCCGGCAAGGCCCGCAAGGCCCGTCGGACGGACCGGAAAAGCGCGTGACAGCGCGCTCGGGGCGTCCCCAGCCTCTCGAGCCATGGGTTCCCTGCTGCTGCTCGGCTGAGTGACCGCTCACGTCTCCGCCGACGTCCCCGCCCGACCGACCGGGCAGCAGCCTGCCCGGACCACTCCTGCTCGGAGGTCCCCCATGACCCATCCCCCCGCTCCCGAGTCCGCCGCCGGCACCGCCCGGGCGACGCTCCCCGACGAGGAGCGCGAGGGCTTCGACCGCCTCGTGCACTCGATCACCGCCGCCTCCGGCAAGGCCCTGGGCGCCGTCCTCCGCGGCCGGCTGCCCGGCGTGGAGGGGGTGCGCTGGCTGCGGTCCGAGGGCCTGCCGCCCACCGCCCGCGCCGCCTCGCTCACCCCGGGCCAGTGGCTCTCGCTGCACGCCACGTGGCAGCGGCTGAGCGGGACCCCGCACGCCGGGGTGCCCCAGCGCGGCGGCGGGAAGGCCGACAGCAAGCACGGCCACGCCCCCGGCGCCCAGGCCGCTCCGCGCTGGTTCTGACCGCCCCGCCGCCGGTGGCGGTTGGGTGTTACCTCACGTAACACCCAACCGCTACCGGCGGGTAGCATCCGGGCCATGTCTCTCGTCGAGGACCGGGGCACCGCCGCCCCGGACGCAGCCGGCACGTTCCCCTCCACGGACCCGGCCACCGGCGCCCTGGTCGCCGAGTTCCCGGTGCACTCCCCCGAGGACGTCGCTGCCGCCGTGGCCCGGGCCCGGGTCGCCGCGCAGGCGTGGGGCGACCTCGGCTTCGCCGGCCGGCGCACCCGGCTGGCCGCCTACCGCGGCTACCTGGCCCGCCGGATGCACGAGCTGGCCGACCTGGTGCACCGGGAGAACGGCAAGCCGCACGCCGACGCCATCCTGGAGATCACGCTGGCCGTCGACCACCTGGCCTGGGCCGGCGCGCACGCCAGGAAGACCCTCGGCCCGCGCAACGTGAACCCCGGCCTGCTGGCCGCCAACCACCAGGCGGTGCTGGAGTACCAGCCCCTCGGCGTGGTCGGCGTGATCGGGCCGTGGAACTACCCGGTGTTCACCCCGATGGGCTCGATCGCCTACGCGCTGGCCGCGGGCAACGCCGTGGTGTTCAAGCCCAGCGAGTTCACCCCGGCCATCGGCACGTGGCTGGCCGAGGCGTGGGCCGCCGCCGTCCCCGACGTGCCGGACGCCCTGCAGGTCGTCACCGGCCTCGGCGAGACCGGTGCGGCGCTGTGCCGCGCCGGCGTCGGCAAGGTCGCGTTCACCGGGTCAGCCGCCACCGGCCGGAAGGTCATGGCCACCTGCGCCGAGACCCTCACCCCGGTGCTCATGGAGTGCGGCGGCAAGGACGCGATGATCGTGGACGACGACGCCGACGTGGCCGCCGCCGCCGACGCCGCGGTCTGGGGCGCGATGAGCAACGCCGGGCAGACCTGCATCGGCATCGAGCGGGTCTACGCCACGGCCCCGGTCTACGACGCCTTCGTCGCCGCGGTCACCGCGCAGGTGGCCGGCATCCGCCCGGGTTCCGACGACGGCGCCTCCTACGGCCCGATGACCATGCCCAGCCAGACCGACGTGGTGCAGCGACACCTGGACGACGCCGCGGCCACCGGCGGGCGCGCGGTCACCGGCGGCACCGTGCAGGGCGGGTTCGTCGCACCCACCGTGCTGCTGGACGTGCCCGAGACGTCCTCGGCGGTGCAGGAGGAGACCTTCGGCCCGACGATCACCATCACCCGGGTCGCCGACGCCGAGCAGGCCCTCGAGCTCGCCAACGGGACGTCGCTGGGCCTGGGCGGCTCGGTGTTCTCGGGCTCGGCCAAGCGCGGCATGGACCTGGCCCGCCGGATGCGCAGCGGGATGACCTCGGTGAACTCCGTGATCACCTTCGCCAGCGTGCCGTCGTTGCCCTTCGGCGGCGTGGGCGACAGCGGCTTCGGCCGGATCCACGGCGAGGACGGCCTGCGCGAGTTCACCCGGGCCAAGGCGATCACCCGGCAGCGGTTCGCCCTGCCGGTGCCGCTGATGAGCTTCGCCCGGCCGGCGAAGGCCGCCGACGGCCTCGCCCGGGTCATGGGCCTGGTGCACGGGCGGCACCGGTGACCTACGACGTCGTCGTCGTCGGTGCCGGCTCGGCCGGCTGCGCCCTGGCCGGCCGGTTGACCGAGGACCCGTCGCTGCGGGTGCTCGTGCTGGAGGCCGGCGGGTCGGACAGGGCGCTGGAGGTGCAGATCCCGGCGGCGCTCTACAAGACCTTCCGCACCCGCCGGGACTGGAACTACGCGACCGAGCCGCAGCCGGCGGCGTCCGACCGCCGGGTGTTCTGGCCGCGCGGGAAGATGCTCGGCGGCTGCAGCTCGAACAACGCGATGATCTACATCCGGGGTGCCGCGGCCGACTACGACGAGTGGGCGCAGCTGACCGGTGACCCCGGCTGGTCCTACGAGTCGGTGCTGCCGCTGTTCCGCCGGATGGAGGACAACGGCCGCGGTGCCGACGAGTTCCACGGCGTCGGCGGACCGCTGCGCGTGGAGGACCCGCGCTCGCCGCACCCGTGGAGCCGGGCGGTGGTGGAGTCCGCGGTCGCCGCCGGGTACCCGAGCAACCCGGACTTCAACGGTGCGCGGCAGGAGGGCGCCGGGCTCTACCAGCTCACCCAGAAGCGCGGCCGGCGCTGGTCGGCCGCCGACGCCTACCTGCACCCGGCGATGCACCGGCCGAACCTCGAGGTGCGCACCGGCGCCCGGGTCACCCGGGTGCTGCTGGACGGCGACCGGGCCACCGGCGTGGAGTACGTGGCCGACGGGGTGCTGCAGCAGGTGCACGCGCCGCAGGTGCTGCTGTCCGGCGGAGCGATCAACAGCCCGCAGCTGCTCATGCTCTCGGGCATCGGGCCGGCCGACCACCTGCGCTCGGTCGGGGTGGACGTCGTCCACGACCTGCCCGGGGTCGGCGGTGGGCTGCAGGACCACCCGCTGGTGCCCACGATCTGGCACGTGCGCAGCGGGAAGTCGCTGTTCCGCGGCGAGTCCCCGGCCGGGTACGCGCAGTGGTTCGGCGCCCGCCGCGGTCCGCTGACGTCCAACCTGGCCGAGGCCGGGCTGTACACCCGGTCCGACGACGCGCTGGCCGAGCCCGACCTGCAGTACCACTTCCTGCCGGTGAAGTACTGGCAGCAGGCCCGGGTGGACCCCGACGTGGACGCGTTCACCGCGTGCGCCGTCCTGGTCCGGGTGGAGTCGCGCGGATCGGTGCGGCTGCGCTCGGCCGACCCGACCTGGGCCCCGGCGATCGACGCCGGCTACCTGACCGAGCAGCGCGACCTCGAGGCCCTGGTCACCGGGGTGGAGAAGGCCCGCGACATCGCCGCGGTCGGGCCGCTGGCGAAGGTGCTCGCCGAGGAGTGGTCGCCGGGCGGTACCCGGTCCACCCGGGCGGAGCTGCGGCAGTCGGTGCGCGACACCCTGGAGTCGCTGTACCACCCGGTGGGCTCGTGCCGGATGGGCACCGACGCCGACGCGGTGGTCGACCCGCAGCTGCGGGTGCACGGCATCGAGGGGCTGCGGGTGGTCGACGCCTCGGTGATGCCGACGCTGGTCCGCGGCAACACCAACGCCCCGACGATCATGATCGCCGAGCGGGCCGCCGACCTGGTGCGCGCCGACCTGGGCGCCCGGAGCGCCCTCGCCCAAGCCTGACCTTGCACGGCGTGGATCAGGTGCGACGACCACCGTGCATCCTCAGC
Source organism: Klenkia terrae (assembly GCF_900491935.1). Taxonomy (GTDB): domain Bacteria; phylum Actinomycetota; class Actinomycetes; order Mycobacteriales; family Geodermatophilaceae; genus Klenkia; species Klenkia terrae. The sequence continues at coordinate 3,741,610 of NZ_UEXK01000004.1, read as the reverse complement.
CGCCGACGTCGGTAACGCAGGATGCACATCCCTCGTCGCAGCTGATCCACGCCGAACGGAGCTAGAGCCGCAGGGCGGTCCGCACCAGGTCGGCGACGGCCCGGGACCGGCTCTGCGGCGGCCAGGCGACCACCGTCGTGACCGACGGCGCGTCGAGCACCGGCACCGCGGTCACGCCCTCGGGGAGCTGCGCCCGCACCGAGTCCGGCAGCACCGCGTAGGTCCGGCCCAGCGCGATGAGCTGCAGCAGCTGGGCGTGGTCGCGGATCTGCGGCCCGGGCCCGGCGGGGTGACCGGGCCACCGGGCGGCGGGCAGACCGGGCAGGTCCGCCAGGTCGGCCAGGACGACGTCGGTCCGGCCGGTGAGCGGGTGCCCGGCCGGCAGGACGGCGAGCTGGCCCTCGGTGCCCAGCTCCTCGACGTCCAGGCCGGCCAGGTCGTCGAAGGGCCGGTGCAGCAGGGCGACGTCGGCCCGACCGTCGCGCAGCACCGGACCCTGCTCGCCGATGCCGCACAGCAGCACCTCGACCGGCACAGCGCCCGGTTCGGCGGCGTAGGCGTCCAGCAGCTTGGCCAGCAGCTCCGCCGACGCCCCGGCCTTCACCGCCAGCACGACCCCGGCCCGGTCCGGCGCGGCCCGACGGGTGCGCCGCTCGGCGGCCTCGACCGCGGCCAGGGCAGCCCGGCCCTCGCGCAGCAGCACCTCGCCGGCCCCGGTCAGCGCGACCACCCGGCTGGTCCGGGTCAGCAGCGGGGTGCCCAGCCGGCGCTCCAGCTGGGCGACCGCCCGGGACAGCGGCGGCTGCGCCATGCCCAGCCGCTGGGCGGCCCGGCCGAAGTGCAGCTCCTCCGCGACGGCGACGAAGTAGCGCAGCTCCCGGGTCTCCACGTCGGGCGACGGTACGCCGATCCATACCCGGCGAGCATCGATGGCCACCCGATCGGTGTTGGCGCGACCACCCCGACCGGGACGACGCTGGGGGCATGACGACGACAGCGCTGGTCACCGGCGCGAACAAGGGCATCGGGTACGAGATCGCGGCCGGCCTCGGCCGGCTGGGCTGGGCGGTCGGGGTCGGCGCCCGGGACGACGAGCGCCGGGAGGCCGCCGTGGCCCGGCTGCGGGAGGCCGGGGTGGACGCGTTCGGCGTCCCGCTGGACGTCACCGACGACGCCAGCGTGGCCGCGGCGGCCGCGCTGCTCGAGGCCCGCGGCGGGCTCGACGTGCTGGTGAACAACGCCGGGGTCACCGGCGGCGGGGTGCAGACGCCCAGCGAGGTGGACATGGCGGCCGTCCGCGCGGCGGTCGAGGTCAACGTCTGGGGCGTGATCCGGCTGACCAACGCCGTGCTGCCGATGCTGCGCCGCTCGCCGTCCCCGCGGATCGTGAACGTGTCCAGCGGGGTCGGGTCGCTGACGATGCAGAGCGCGGACGACGGCACCACCGGCCCGCTGTCGGCGGCCTACTCGCCGTCCAAGACCTACCTCAACGCGGTCACCGTGCAGTACGCCAAGGAGCTCAAGGACACCGGGATCCTGGTCAACATGGGCTGCCCCGGCTTCGTGTCCACCGACCTCAACGGGCACCGCGGCACCCGCACCCCCGAGGAGGGGGCCCGGACGCCGATCCGCCTGGCCACGCTCCCCGACGGCGGCCCGACCGGCACCTACTCCAACGACGACGGGCCGCTCCCCTGGTGAGCCGCCGTCGTCCCCGGTAGGCAGGGGCGCATGACCCACGACGACGTCCGCGCCTGGCTGGCCGGCTACGAGCGGGCCTGGCGCTCGCCGGGCACCGACGGCCTGGCCGGGCTGTTCACCGACGACGCCACCTACTCCCCCTCCCCCTGGCGGGAGCCGGTCCGCGGGCTGCCCGCGCTCGCGTCCTGGTGGGAGGGCGAGCGGGACGGCCCGGACGAGGAGTTCACCGCCGGCTACCGGGTGCTGGCCGTCGACGGTGCGGTCGCCGTCGTCCGGGCCGAGGTCGACTACGCCTCGGCCGAGGGGAACCACGGCCGGTGGCGGGACCTGTGGGTGCTGGAGTTCGCCGACGACGGCCGGGTGCGGTCGTTCGAGGAGTGGCCGTTCGCCCCCGACCAGCGCGACGGCCACGAGGACTGAGCGGGCGGGATCGGCCCCGGGACGGCAGCATCGACCGGAACCCCCTCGACCTCCTGGAGTGCTTCCCCCATGTGGCTGTTCCTGACCCGTCGTCTGCGCACCTGGCTGCTGCTGACCGTCGCCGCCCCGCTGGTGGCCAAGGTGCTGCAGCGCGCCGGCACCTCGCTCGAGCGGAAGAACGGCCCGACCTCGCTGTCCCGCGGCCTGCGCAAGGGCGGGGAGTTCCTGGACTCCCGCCGCCGCGGCGCCAAGCGGGACGCCCGGCGCCGCTGACCGCTCAGCCGCGGAGGACCGCGTCCTCCGCGGCCGCCTCCTCGGGGGCGGGTGCCGGCTCCGGTGCCCGCCCCGTGCGGATGGCGACGGACAGACCGGCGGCGACCAGGCACAGCAGCGCCGCGCCGTACCAGGCCGCGTCGTAGGTGCCAGTCACGTCGCGGACGACGCCGGCGGAGTAGGCCGCGATCGCCGACCCCACCTGCTGGCCGGCGCGGACACCGTCGTCGTCCCCGGGGTGGCCGGGGGTGCGGTGCTGCGCACGGCCGAGCTGCCCGACGGCGTCGCGCAGGCGCTGCAGGGCCCGGCGCGGCTGGTGTCCATCTGCACCGGGGCGTTCGTGCTGGCCGCGGCCGGTCGCCTGGACGGCCGACCGGCCACCACGCACTGGCTGCACGCCGAGCGGTTCGCCCGGCTGCACCCGCAGGTCCGGCTGGACCCCGACGTCCTCTACGTCGACGACGGCGACGTGCTGACCAGCGCCGGCAACGCCGCCGGCATCGACCTGCTGCTGCACGTGGTGCGCCGCGACCACGGCAGCGCCACGGCCACCCGGATCGCCCGGCGCCGGGTGGTGGCGCCCTGGCGGGACGGCGGCCAGTCCCAGTTCGTCGACCGCCCGGTGCCCGACCCCGACGGCACCGGGACGGCGGCCACCCGGGCGTGGGTGCAGCAGAACCTGGACCGGCCGTGGACCCTCGAGCAGCTGGCCGCGCACGCGGGCACCAGCGTGCGCACCTTCACCCGGCGGTTCCGCGAGGAGACCGGCCTGAGCCCGCTGCGCTGGCTGACCCGGCAGCGGGTGGAGCTGGCCCGGCACCTGCTGGAGACCACCGACGCCGGGGTGGACCGGGTGGCCGAGCAGTCCGGGTTCGGCACGGCCACCTCGCTGCGCCAGCACCTGCACGCCGCGATCGGGGTGGCCCCGCAGGCCTACCGCCGCACGTTCCGCGGCGTCCCCCCGGCGGTCCTCCCCGGCTGAGCCGCCGGGGGCTCAGTGCAGGTCGGCGTGCTCGTGCCGGGTCGCCGTCCGGGCGCCGTCGTCGGCCTTCCGGTCGCGCAGCCAGTCGGGGACGGCGATGACCAGCGCGCCCAGCGCACCGAGCACGGCGACGCCCAGCGCGATGCCGGCCGCGGTCGGGTAGTCCCCGCCGGTGGACCCGAGGACGACGTAGAACAACCCGGGCAGGACGGCAGAGCCCAGCGCTGCGCCGAACCGCTGCGTGGTCTGCAGCCCGCCGCCGGCGGCCCCGGCCATCCGCACCGGGACGTCGCGCAGGGTCAGCGTGATGTTGGGGCTGATGACGAACCCGCCGCCCAGGCCGGCGACGAACAGGGCGGGCAGCACGGCCCAGGTCAGCGTGTCCGGCGGCACCAGCGCGACCAGCAGCGCGGTGGTGATCAGCCCCACCGAGACGACGGTCAGGCCGAGCACGGTCAGCAGCCGGCCGTACCGGCTGACCAGCCGCCCGGCCAGCGCGGCGGAGCCCGCCGCCCCGATGGCGAAGGGCATGACCGAGAGGCCCGAGTGCAGCGCCGTCCAGCCCAGCCCGGTCTGGAAGTACAGCGCGAAGACCAGCCAGATGCCGCTGAACCCGATGAAGTAGACGGTGCCGACGGCCACGCCGGCGGCGTAGCCGCGGGTCTGGGTGAGCAGCCGGACGTCGAACACCGGCTCCCGGCCGCGGGCCACCACGCGCCGCTCCCACCAGGCGAAGCCGGCCAGCGCCGCGGCCCCGAGGAGGAAGAGGAACCACAGCCGGCTGAGCCCGCCGGACTCGGCCTGCACCAGCGGCAGCAGCACGAGCACCGCGCCCAGGCCCAGCAGCACGGTGCCCACCACGTCGATGTCGGTGCTGGTGCCCGTCGGGCGCCCCTTGGGCAGCAGGCGGGCGGCCAGCACCAGCGCGACGACGCCGATCGGCACGTTGACGAAGAAGATCGCCCGCCAGCCCAGGTCCTCCCCGAACAGCCCGATCAGCAGCCCGCCGACGACCGGGCCGATCGCGGTGGACAACCCGACGGTGGCCCCGAAGAGCCCGAACGCCTTGCCGCGCTCCGGGCCGCGGAACAGCTGCTGGATCAGCGCGGAGTTCTGCGGGGCCAGGAAGCCGGCTGCGACGCCCTGCAGCAACCGGGCCGCCACCAGCAGCTCGGCGTTCGGGGCCGCCCCGGCCGCCGCGCTGGCCAGCACGAACCCGGCCAGGGCGACCAGGAAGATCCGACGCCGGCCGAAGGCGTCGCCCAGCCGGCCGGCCGGGACGAGCACCAGCCCGAAGGTCAGCGCGTAGCCCGACACCACCCACTGCACCCCGCTGGCCGAGGCGTCCAGCGCCTCGCGCATCGAGGGCAGCGCCACCGACACGATGCTGACGTCGAGCAGGGTCATGACCCCGGCGACGAGGGTCACCGACAACGCCCGCCAGCGGCGGGGGTCGGGCTCGTAGGTCTCGTCGGCGGAGCCGGTCTGCTGCTCGGTGGCGGTCACGCTGCGGTCACGAGGGTCCGTGATACCCCACCACCGCCGTCCCACGCCCGCCGGGGCCACCCCGTGTGACCACCGACTCCCCCGCGGTGGCCGTCCCGGCGCCCTCGACGTGGCCCAGTGGTGATCCCCGGCGCCGCCCCCTGCTCGTCCCTGAGCGGGTGGACCCGACGTCGGCGCAGAGGCAGCGCCACCGAGGCGCGCCGGCGACCCGACGTCCGACCGGACGGTGCGGCCACCAGGGTGCTTCCACCCCGGCGGCCCCGCCCTGGCGACGGACGGTGGCCACCGACATGGTGAGGACACCATCGTGACCCCCGAGAACTCCCCCGCCCNGGCGGGTGGAGGCCGAGCAGGGGCGCGGCCCGGGAGGCGGGCGGGGCGGGGGGGCCCCGGTTCGCCGCGCCCCGCGCCGCGTCGGGCCGCGGGCGGGGTCCGCCCTTCGCCGCCCTCGGCGTGCCGGCCCCGCTGGTCGAGACGCTGACCGCCAGCGGCATCACTGCGCCGTTCCCGATCCAGGTCGCGACGCTGCCGGACACCCTGGCCGGCAAGGACGTGCTCGGCCGCGGCCGCACCGGCTCGGGCAAGACGCTGGCCTTCTCGCTGCCGCTGGTCGCCCGGCTGGCCGCCTCGACCTCCAAGCGCCTGCCGCGCAAGCCGCGCAGCCTGATCCTGGTGCCGACCCGCGAGCTGGCCAACCAGGTCGCCGCCGTCGTCGCCCCGCTGGCCACCGCGGTCGGCATGAAGACCACCGTCGTGTTCGGCGGGGTCGGCCAGAACCCGCAGGTGCAGGCCCTCTCCGGCGGCATCGACGTGCTCATCGCCTGCCCCGGCCGGCTCGAGGACCTCATCGGCCAGGGTCACTGCGACCTGTCCGCCGTGGAGATCACCATCCTCGACGAGGCCGACCACATGGCCGACCTGGGCTTCCTGCCCGGCGTGAAGCGGCTCATGGACCGGACCCCCAAGGTCGGCCAGCGGCTGCTGTTCTCCGCCACCCTGGACAACGGCGTCGACGTCCTGGTCAAGCGCTACCTGGACAACCCGCGCACCCACTCGGTCGACCCGGCCGTGGCGCCGGTGTCGACCATGACCCACCACGTGTTCCGGGTCGACGCGCTGGACAAGAGCCAGGTCGTCAAGGAGCTCGCCTCCGGGCTGGACCGGGTCGTGCTGTTCACCCGGACCAAGCACCAGGCCAAGAAGCTGGCCAAGCAGCTCACCGCCGGTGGCGTCCCCGCCGTCGACCTGCACGGCAACCTGAGCCAGAACGCCCGCGAGCGCAACCTCGAAGCCTTCACCTCCGGGACGACGCGGGTGCTGTGCGCCACCGACATCGCCGCCCGCGGCATCCACGTCGACGACGTCGCGATCGTCGTCCACGTCGACCCGCCGGCCGAGCACAAGGCCTACCTGCACCGCTCGGGCCGTACGGCCCGCGCCGGTGCCGGCGGCACCGTGGTCACCATCGCCACCCCCGACCAGGCCGGTGAGGTGCGGCTGCTGGCCCGCCAGGCCGGGATCACCCCCGAGGTGTCGGCGATCAAGCCCGGTGCCCGGGAGATCGTCGCGCTGACCGGTCCGGCCGCGCCCTACGTGGAGCCGGCCCCGGTCGTCGAGCAGCCCCAGGGCGGCGGCGGTGGCGGCGGTCGCCGGCGCGGCGCCGGTGGCGGCGGCGCGTCCGGTGGCGGCGGCGGTGCCCGGTCGGGTGCGCCGGCCCGCTCCGGCGGTGGCGGTGGCCGGTCGGCCGGTCCGGCCCGGACCCGCGCCGAGCTGGCTGCCCGGGCCGGGCAGCAGCCCGCGGGCCGCTCCCGCCGCGCCGGGCGCTGAGCCCCGTCGTCGCCCGGGGGGCCGGTCGGCCCCCCGGGCGACGCCGCACGGGGTGAGGGAGGATCGAACCCCCGCCCCCTGCTGAACGAGGAACCATGCGCCTGCCCATCACCGCCGCCGAGATCGCCCCCCGCCTGGCCACCGGTGCCTTCATCCTGAACTCGGGCCTGGGCAAGCGGAACGCCGACGAGGGCACCGCCGCCGGCCTGCACGGCTTCGCCTCGGGCACCTACCCCTTCCTGTCGAAGGTCGCCCCGGCCACCTTCGCCAAGGGCCTGTCCACCGCGGAGATCGCGATCGGCGCGGCGCTGCTGACCCCGTTCGTGCCCACCGCCATCGCGGGTGCCGCGCTCACCGGGTTCGCCGGCGGCCTGCTGGGCCTGTACCTGCGCACCCCGGGCATGACCAAGCCCGGCAAGTCCGTGGCCCCCACCCAGGACGGCCTGCCGGTCTCCAAGGACGTCTGGATGCTCGGCATCGGCCTCGGCCTGCTGACCCAGGCCTGGGTGGCCCGCAAGAACCAGCGCTGACCTCCGGCGCGGCCGGGCACCCGAGCACGGATGCCCGGCCGCACCGTGGCGCCGGGGCCCGGCTGGGGGCAGGCTGTGTGCGACGTCGCCACACCGGGGGACACGGACGTCGGGTCCACGCCTCCGCGCGGGCCGCCGCGTGGGACGATGGAGACATCATGACGACATCCGGAGCTGCTGTGCCCACCAACGCGACCACTGCCCGCCGTCCCCGCGTGGTGATCATCGGCTCCGGCTTCGGTGGGCTCTTCGCCGCCCAGAAGCTCCGCAAGGCCGACGTCGACATCACGCTGGTGGCCAAGACCGGCCACCACCTCTTCCAGCCGCTGCTGTACCAGGTGGCCACCGGGATCATCTCCGAGGGCGAGATCGCCCCGCCGACCCGGGACATCCTGAAGAAGCAGAAGAACGCCTCGGTGGTCCTGGGCGAGGTCGTCGACATCGACCTGGCCGACCAGACCGTCACCTCCTGGCTGCTGGGCCGGGAGACCGTGCACTCCTACGACCACCTCATCGTGGCCGCCGGTGCCGGGCAGTCCTACTTCGGCAACAGCCAGTTCTCCCAGTTCGCCCCCGGCATGAAGAGCGTGGACGACGCCCTCGAGCTGCGCGGCCGCATCCTGGGCGCCTTCGAGATGGCCGAGGTCGCCACCGACCCCGCCGAGATCGACCGGCTGCTGACCTTCGTCGTCGTCGGCGCCGGCCCCACCGGGGTGGAGATGGCCGGCCAGATCGCCGAGCTGGCCCGCCGCACCCTGAAGGACAACTTCCGCAACATCGACCCGAAGACCGCCCGGGTCATCCTGATGGACGCCGCCCCCGTCGTCCTGCCGCCCTTCGCCGAGAAGCTGCAGCAGAACGCGGCCAAGCAGCTGCGCGACATCGGCGTGGAGATCCAGCTCGGCGCCATGGTCACCGGCCTGGACGCCAACGGCCTGGACGTCAAGGACACCAAGGACGGCACCACCCGCCGGGTCACCGCGGCCACCAAGATCTGGGCCGCCGGCGTGCAGGCCAGCCCGCTGGGCGCCCTGCTGGCCCAGCAGTGCGACGTGCAGATCGACCGGGCCGGCCGGGTCGAGGTCCAGCCCGACCTGACCCTGCCCGGGCACCCCGAGGTGTTCGTGGTCGGCGACATGATGAGCCTGGACAAGCTGCCCGGCGTCGCCCAGGTGGCCATCCAGGGCGGCCGCTTCGCCGCCGACCGGATCGCCGCCAACGTCACCGGCCGCACGCACAAGGAGAAGTTCGAGTACCACGACAAGGGCTCGATGGCGACCATCAGCCGCTACAAGGCCGTCGCCGACCTCGGCAAGTTCAAGGTGACCGGGTTCCTGGCCTGGATGATGTGGCTGCTGGTCCACCTGGTCTACATCGTCGGGTTCAAGAGCCGGCTGACCACCACGTTCAGCTGGATCGTGTCCTTCCTGGGCAAGGGCCGCGCCCAGCGGGTGGCGACCCAGCAGCAGGTCTACGGCCGGTTGGCGCTGGAGAAGCTCGGGCCCGACTTCGAGGTCGCGCAGACCGGTGGCCTGCACGGCACCGCCGCCGACCCGGTGCGCACCGACCAGGCCGCCGACCGCACCGTCGCCTGACCGCGGGGCCGGGGACGGCCACACTGACCGCATGAGCAGCCTGCACCTGTCGGACTCGATCGTCGTCGCCGCTCCCCCGGAGGTCGTCTACGACCTGGTCTCCGACGTGACCCGGACCGGCGAGTGGAGCCCGCAGTGCCGGGAGTGCTGGTGGCTCGACGGCGGGACCGGGGCGGTCGGCGACGTGTTCGGCGGCCGGCAGGAGACCCCGGGACGCACCTGGGAGACCCGGTCGACCGTCGAGCAGGCCGACCGGCCCCGGTCCTTCGCCTGGAGCGTCAACGACCGCAAGGTGTTCTGGCGCTACGACCTGGAGCCGGTCGAGGGCGGCACCCGGCTGACCGAGTCGTGGGAGTTCACCGACGCCGGCCAGCAGTTCATGGCCGAGAAGCACGGCGAGCGGGCGGCGCACGAGATCGCCACCCGTCAGGAGGCGGCGCGCAGCGGCATCCCGGCGACGCTGGCCGCCGTCGCGGCCGTCGCCGAGGGCCGGTGACGGGGCAAGCCGCGCGGGTCGCCCTCGTCGGGGCCGGGCACCACGCCCGGGTCAACCTGGTCCCGGCGATGCGGGCGGCCGGCCTGGAGATCGCGGCGCTGGCCACCCGGGACGTCGAGCGGTCCCGGGCGGCTCTGGCGGCCGCGGGCTCGACCGGGACGCCGTACGGGTCGGTGGCCGACCTGCTGGCCGGCGAGCCCGACGTGCGCCACGTCGTGGTCTGCGCCCAGCCGGCCGACCAGCCGGACATCGTGGCCTCGGTCCTCGCCGCCGGCCGCAACGTGCTGTGCGAGAAGCCGCTGGGCACCGACGCGGCGCAGGCCCGCCACCTCGCCGACCTGGCCGCCGACGCCGGGGTGGTGCTCCGGGCCGGGTTCATGAAGCGGCACGCGCCGGCCCTGGTCGGGCTGCGCGACCTGGTCCGGTCGGGCCGGTTCGGGCCGCCGGTGGGCTTCGACGTCCGGTTCGCCGCCGATGCGCGGGCGTTCGCCCCCGACGTCGCGTCGTTCCTGACCCTGGCCGCCGTCCACCACGTCGACCTGGTGCCCTACCTGCTCGGCGCACCGCACTCCGTGCAGGTCGCCGTCTCCACCCACGCCTCGGGGTCGACGCTGAGCGCGCTGCTCACGGTGGCGCCGCAGGTGCACGGCACCCTGCGGCTGGCCTCGCTGCCGGCCCACTCCTCGGAGGTCGACGTCGTCGAGGTGGCCTTCGAGCAGGCCGTGGTCCAGGTGGTCGACTCCCGCGTCACCGAGATCCGGTCCGGCGGCAGCGGCGACTGGCACGCACCGCAGGAGCGGGTCGAGCGTCTCGTCCCCGCGGTCAGCACGATGTCCGGCGGTGAGCAGGACCTGCACCTGCGCGGCTTCGTCAGCGAGCTGGTCGACTTCGCCGCCACCCCCGTGGCCCCGGACGGCAGCGCCGAGGACAACGTCGTGACGATGCAGCTGTGCGAGCAGCTGCTGGCCGGGGTGCCGCGGGACTGAGCCCGGTGGCTACCGTGCCGGGGGTGCGCACCCGCTCCCTGGTCACCGGATCCTCCCGCGGCATCGGCGCCGCGATCGCCCACGCCCTGGCCGCCCGCGGTGACGCGGTCGCCGTGCACGCCGGGACGAACCTCGACGCCGGCCGGGCCGTGGTCGAGGCACTGCCCGGGGAGGGCCACGTCCTGGTCTCCGGCGACCTGGCCGACCCGGCGGCGGTCGCCGGACTGGTCGCCGATGCGGTGGCCGGGCTCGGCGGGGTCGACGTCCTGGTCAACAACGCCGCGGCGCACGACCCGCTGGTGATCGAGGACTCCGACTACGAGCAGTGGCAGTCGTCCTGGCACCGGGTGCTGTCGGTCAACGTCGTCGGGACGGCGAACGTCAGCTGGCAGGTCGTCCGGCACCTGCTGGACCGGCCGGAAGGCCCGGACGGCGGCCGGATCGTCACCGTCGGCTCCCGCGGCGCGTACCGGGGCGAGCCGCAGGCCATGGCCTACGGGGCGTCCAAGGCCGCCGTGCACTCGCTCACCCAGTCCCTCGCCCTGGCCCTCGGCGGCCACGGCATCGCGGTCAGCGCGGTGGCCCCGGGCTTCGTGGCCACCGACATGGCGACGTCGCTGCTGGCCGGACCGGTCGGCGACGGCATCCGGGCGCAGAGCCCGTTCGGCCGGGTCGGCGAGCCGCCGGAGGTGGCCGCCGCGGTCGCGTTCCTCACCGGCCCGGACGCCCTGTGGTGCAGCGGCGCCGTCCTCGACGTGAACGGCGCCTCCTACCTGCGCTGAGCCGACCGGGACGAGGGGTGGCCCGCGGGGGCCAACCTGGGCCGGACCCGCGTGGTGCGGACGGCGGCGCGGGTAGCGGGCCTGCCATGACGACAGCGCAGCGCCCCCTCGCCCTGGTCACCGGCGCCTCCAGCGGCATCGGCCGCGAGATCGCCGACCGGCTCGCCCGCGAGGGCCACGACCTGCTCATCGCCGCCGAGGACGCCGACGGCCTGGCCCTCACCACCCGGCGGGTGGGTGCCCGCGGCGGGTCGGTCACCGAGGTGGTCGGCGACCTGCGCAGCGCCGCGTCCGTCGCCGACCTGGCCGACGCCGCCGAGGCCGCCGGGCGCCCGCTGGACGTGCTGGTCCTGGACGCCGGCGTCGGCGCGGGCGGCGCGTTCGTGGAGCAGGAGCTCGAGGACATCCTGTCCGTGGTCGACCTCGACGTCCGCTCGACCGTGCACCTGGCCCGGCTGCTGCTGCCGGGGATGGTGGCCCGCGGCCGGGGCCGGGTGCTGGTGCTCTCCTCGATCGCGGCCACCATGCCGGGGCCGTACCAGGCGGTCTACAACGCGTCGAAGTCGTTCGTGCAGTCGTGGACCGAGGCCCTGCAGAGCGAGCTGGCGGGCACCGGCGTCACCCTGACCTCGCTGATGCCCGGCCCGGTGGACACCGACTTCTTCGACCGGGCCGGGCTGCTGGGCAGCCTCATGGGCAAGGGGCCCAAGGACGACCCGGCCGACGTGGCCCGGCAGGGCGTCGAGGCCCTGCTGGCCGGACGCCGCACCGTCTACGCCGCCTCACCGCTGGTCCGGGTGTTCGGCGCGGTGAACGCGGTGCTGCCCGACCCGGTCAAGGCCGCCCTGCACAAGCAGCTGGCCCGGCCGCGCTAGCGGTCGGTCACCGCTTCTGCCGCCTGCTCCCGCCGTGCCAGTCCTCGGTCCGGCCGACCTCGCCGGGCTCCACGCCGAAGCTGCGCAGCTGGGGGCGCTCGCGCAGCGACCGCTTGAGCTCGGTGAAGCCCGGGAACGCGGCCAGCCCCACGACGTGGTCCCACAGCGCGACGGCGTCCTCGGGCGCGGGCAGGCGGCTGATCACCGGCCCGAAGAAGGCCAGCCCGTCCGGCGGGCCGAACTGCAGGATGGGCGTGCCGACGTCCTTGCCGGCCAGCGCCAGCGCCTCGTCGGTCTCGGCCTGGATGCGTGCGTCGAGGGCCTCGTCGTCCAGCGCATCGGCGAGCCCGGCCGGGAGACCGAGGTCGGCGAGCACCGGATCGAGGAATTCCCGGGTGCCGCGCCGGTCGTGGCCCGGGGTGCCGCCGGTGGGCTCGGCGTCGTGGATGCCGGTGCCGACCGCCGTGTAGAACGCGCCGACGCGGGCGTCCCCGTGCTCGTCGCGGACCCGCGCCGCGACGCGCAGCAGCCGCAGGCCGGCGGTGTGCCCGGCCTCGTACTCGGGCGGGAACTGGTTGGCGTAGTCGACGTGGGCGTTGAGCAGCCGCAGCGAGATGAACCGCCACTGCACGCTGTACTCCCGTTGCCGCGCGACCTCCTCGACCCAGCGGCTGGTGAGCCAGGCGAAGGGGCAGACCGGGTCGAACCAGAAGCGGAGGTCGGTCACCGGTCCAGTGTCGCGGTCAGGGCAGCGAGACGCAGACCGCGTCGGGGTCGTCGGCGCACAGGGCCCCGACGACCGGGGTCTGCGGGGTGAACGGCACGTCGCCGCCGGAGTGCGTGCGCAGGTGGTCGATGCGGATCTCCAGGGTGCTGAACACCTCGGGCCGCCCGGCCGGTGTCGCCGGGGTGACCGCGTCCTGCAGCACCACGTAGGCGGTGGCCCGGCCGGAGTTGCCGTGCGACCAGAACGTGTCGGTCAGCGCGAACGCCGGGTCGCCCTGGCAGTAGGGCTCGGCGGCGCCGTCGAAGAACACCCCGATCGGGCCGATGTCGGACGGGGTGGCCGCGGTCGTCTCCACGGTCAGGTGCCCGGCGAGGTCGTCGCCGTCCACCTGGACCTCCAGCGGCACGTACTGCAGCGCCGGGAAGTCGACCGGGCACTCCGCCGACCAGCCCGGCATCGGCGGCACCAGCCCGGTCTGGGTGCGCCCCCGCGTGACGGTCAGCTCGTCGGACCCGGCCGCCCCGCCCAGCGGCGCCCGGACGACCAGGACGGGGTCGGCCGGGGCCGAGGCCGTCGTGGTCGTCGGGGACGCGACGGGGTCGGGGGCGACGTCGACCGACGTCGTCGCCGGCTGCTGGCCGAGGGCCGCCCCGACGCCGCAGCCGCTGGTGGCGGCCAGCACGAGGCTGCACGCCACCAGTCGCCGGGCCGTCCGCACGCCAGCAGACTGCCACGCCGGCCGCAGCCGGCGGGGTGTCAGCGCCTGAGGTGCGCCTGCGACTGCTGGGCGGTGCTGACCAGGGCCTGGTCCGGACGGATCCGGGTGACCTCGACCGACTGGGCCGGCAGCAGCGCGGCGAGCAGCCAGTCGCTGCCCACCCGCACCCGGTTGGCCATCGAGGGCAGCGCGTAGAGGTGGTAGCCGCGGGCGACGGCCTTGGCCAGCGGGCCGTGCAGCTTGATGCCCAGCGGCTTGGCGATCGCGTCCCACCCACCGAGGTCGGCCACCAGGCCGAGGTCGCGGTGCCGGTAGGGCTTGGCCCGCCCGAAGCCCAGGCTGGCGGCGACGTTGCGGCCCAGCGCGGTGCCCTGCCGCTGCGCGTGCTGCGCGGTGGGCGGGGTGACCGGCGTGCCCTCGTCCCCGCGGCGCGCCAGGTCCGGGACGGCGGCGGCGTCGCCACCGGCGAACACGCCGTCGGCACCGGGCACGGACAGGTCGGCCTCGACCACCAGCCGGCCCTTCTGCAGCGGCCGGTCCAGCGTGGCGACCAGCGGGCTGGCGGCGACGCCGGCGCCCCAGATCAGCGTGCGGCTGGGGATCGTGGAGCCGTCGGTCAGCTCGGTCTCGCCCTCGCGGGCCTCCTTGACCGTCACGCCGAGGCGGACGTCGATGCCGCGCCGGCGCAGGGCACCCAGCGCCTTCTCCCCCAGCTCCGGGCCGAGCTCGGGCAGCACGCTCTCGGCCAGGTCGATCAGCACCCAGCGGACGTCAGCCGGGTCGACCCGGGACCAGCGGGCGGCGATGGTACCCAGCCAGTACTGCAGCTGGGCGACGATCTCGGTGCCGGTGTAGCCGGCGCCCACCGCGACGACGGTCAGCCGGGCGCGGCGCTCGGCATCGTGCTCGGGCCCGGCCGGCAGCGCGTCGGCCCGGTCGAGCTGGCGGAGCAGGTGGTCGCGGAGGAACTGGGCCTCGACCAGCGTCTTCACCCCGTGCGCGCGCTCGGCCACCCCGGGGATGTCGAACTGCCGGGTGATCGAGCCGGGCACCAGGACCAGCCGGTCGTAGTGCAGCTCGAGCTCGCCGTCGGTGGCGCCGCCGTCGTCGGTGGTCCGGACGCTGACCGTGCGGGTCGCGGTGTCCACGGCGGTGGCGCTGCCCAGCACCACCCGGGTGCGCCGCAGCTGCTGGCGCAGGGACACCGCGATGTGCCGCGGCTCCACCACGCCGGCGCTGACGTCGGGCAGCAGCGGGCTGTAGAGCAGGTAGTCGCTGGGGTTGACCAGCACGAGCTCCGCGGCGTCGGCGGGCAGGGTCTTCTCCAGCGTGCGCAGTGCGTGGTAGCCGGCGAACCCTCCCCCGACGACGACGACCACCGGGCGGGACTGGCTCATGGGGACTCCTCGACGTGCGTGGGCGGGGCACCCCGACTCCTGCCCGTCGGCCCCTGCCGTCAACCCGTCTGCTCGGTCACCCCGGCGGCCAGGCGGCGGTCGGTGAGCTGGGAGGCCGTCAGCGCGCCGGCCAGGGCGAGCACCGCGGCGGCGCCCCAGAACACCGCCGGCAGGCCGGCCGCCGCGGCGACGACCCCGCCCAGCGCCGCCCCGACCGGGTTGATCCCCCAGGTGGCGAACCGGTACGCGCTGCTGACCCGGCCCTGCAGCTCGTCGGGGACGACGGACTGCCGGTAGCTCACCGACACCACGTTGAACGCGAAGGCGGCCAGCCCGACGACCCCGAGCAGGACCCCGGCCACCACGGCGTCGCTGGTCAGCGCCAGCCCGACGTCGGCCAGCACGGTCGCCACCACGGTGGCCGCGATGACCGTCCCGGTGCCGACCCGGCGCTCCACCCGGGGCGCGCCCGCGGCGCCGACGACCCCGCCGACGGCGACCGAGGTCAGCAGCAGGCCGTAGGACGACGGCGCCAGGTCCAGCCGCTCCAGCGAGTACAGCACCAGGATGCTCACCGTGGCCGTCTCGGTCAGGTTCCAGGCGGTCAGCAGCAGGACCAGCGACCGCAGCTGCCGGTGCGACCGCAGCCAGCGGACGCCGTCCCCGATTTCGCGGCCCAGGCCGCGGCCGGTCGGCGCCGGGGCGCGGAAGCGGGTCCGCACGGCCAGCACCAGCGCCGCCGAGCCGAGGAAGGACAGCGCGTCCACGGCGAACGGCGACCAGGACGCCGAGGTGAACAGCCAGCTGCCCACCGGCGGCCCCACGAACAGCCCGGCCATGACCGTGCCGACGTACAGCCGGCTGTTGGCCGCCGACAGCAGCGGCCGCGGCACCAACGACGGCAGCGCGGCCTGGGCGGAGCTGTCGAACAGGGTGCCGACCGCGGCGGCGGCGAAGGCGACCGCGCACAGCAGCGCCAGCCCGGCCGCGCCGGCGAGCACCGCTCCGGCCAGCCCGGCGAACAGGACGGCGCAGGCCAGGTCGCACAGCCACATCGTCCGGCGGCGGTCCCACCGGTCGGCCAGCGCACCGGTGTGCAGCGACAGCAGCAGCCACGGCAACCCCGCGCAGACGGTCACCAGCGCGACCTGCCGGGGATCGCGGGTGATCGAGGCCGCCAGCAGCGGCGTCGCCGCGCCGGCCACCCCGCCGCCGAGCCGGGAGACCACCGAGGCCGACCACAACCGTCAGAAGTCCCCGCTCAACCGCTCGGTCCCCGCACCGTCGGGCATGGGCGCGTCCTCCCGTCGGGTTCCCGGCCGTGCCGACCGTAGTGGCCCGTCGGGTCGGCTTCCCCGTGGCAGGCTGCGCAGCCATGACCGACCTGGGCCGTGCGACGCGGGTGCTGGACGCGCTGGCCGAGAGCCGGGGGCCGCTGACCGTCACCGACCTGACCACCCGCACCGCGCTGCCCCGGTCGACCGTGCACCGGGTGCTGCAGGGGCTGGAGCGGGAGCTCTACGTCGTCCGGGTGCCCGACCGTCCCGGGTGGGTGCTCGGCCCGGGGCTGCTGAAGTTCGGCATGAACGCCCACCTGCGGCTGCTGTCGGCCAACCGGGCGGCGCTGGCGGGCCTGGCCCGGGAGGTCGCCGAGAACGTCGAGCTGGCCGTCTTCAGCGGCCGGGAGGTGGTGGTGGTCGACCAGATCGCCTCCCCCGAGCGGCTGCGCGGGGTGACCAAGGTGGGCCGCTCGTTCTCCCTGCACGCCAGCTGCATCGGCCTGGCGCTGCTGGCCCAGCTGCCCGACGAGCGGGTCACCGAGCTGCTGCCGCCGGTGCTGGAGCGGTTCACCGAGCACACCGTCACCGACCACGCCGCGGTGCTCGCCGAGCTGGCCGAGGTCCGCCGCACCGGGATCGCGGTCGACGAGGAGGAGCACGACCTGGGCATCTGCGCGGTGGCCACCGGGCTCACCGGTCCGACCGGGGCGCTGCAGGCCGTGGCCGTCGTCGTCCCCACCCAGCGGTTCCGGGCCAAGCTGCCGGCCGCCGTGGAGGGTCTGCGCCGGATCAACCCGCGCGTGCGCTGAGCCCGGGCCGCCGCGGCGGCCCGGGCTCAGCACGGTCAGGCCGGGACGAGCGGCGGCGCGTCGGCGACGGGCACCCGGAAGGTGGCCGCGGTGGACCGCCGGTCGGCCACCCACAGGGCGACGACCGCGGCCAGGCAGACCGCGGCGGCCACGGCGAAGGTGGAGAACACCCCGCGGGCCCCGCCGGCGGCGATGGCCGCCCCGCCCAGCGCCGGGCCGAGGAAGGCACCGATGAACGAGGTGCCGTTGGACCAGCCCAGCGCCGCGGCCCGGGCGGGCAGCGGGTAGATGTCCGATGTTGTGGTGTGCACCAGGTTCATCGTCGAGTGCCCGCCGATGCCCATCAGCGCCACCGCGACGACCACGCCGGGCAGGGACACCGGCAGCAGGAGCACCGCGACCAGGCCGACGAGGGTGCAGGCGCTGGTGACCACGGCGACGGCGGCCGAGCCGCGCCGGTCGGCCGCCGTCGCGGTGGCGAAGGACCCCAGCACGGCCGCCGCGGTGAGCACGAAGGCCAGCAGCAGGGCGGTGGTCAGCGAGAAGCCCAGGTCGACCATCGACTGGGCGGCCCAGACGTTGAGCCCCTGCCAGGCCACCATGTTGGCCACCGCGCAGGCGGCGATCACCACGGCGACGACCGCGCCGCGGCCGGCGAACAGGACCCGCAGCTTGTCCGCGCCCGACCACGACCGGTCGGCCAGGTCCTGCGGGGTGTCGGTGGGCAGGGTCATCGCCACGACGGCGACCAGGATGGCCAGGGCCAGCCCGGCACCGGCGACGAACATCGGCCGCCAGCCGAACGCCGGCAGCACCGGGATCGCCAGCAGCGCCGCGACCACCCCGCCCAGCGGGATGCCGGCCATCGTGATCGTGACGACCAGCGAGCCGCGCTGCGGCGGTGCGCTGTTGCGGGCCACCGTCATCGCGGTGGTCAGCGCGCCGCCGACGCCCAGGCCGGTGAGGAACCGGGCGGCGGCCAGCATCCCGCCGCTGGTCGACAGCCCGGTGAGCAGCGCGCCGAGGGCGAAGACCCCGATGGCCAGCAGCAGCACCCGCTTGCGCCCGGCCCGCTGGGCCAGCACCGGTGCGAGCAGCGCGCCGACGATCGCGCCGATGTAGACCAGCCCGCCGATCAGGCCGATCTGCTGGTCGGTGATGCCCAGTCCGGCGTCGGCGACCAGCAGCGGCACCACCGAGCCGAAGACGATGAGGTTGTAGCCCTCGATCACGGTGATGACCATGCACAGCGCGATGACCGCAGGCTGCGCCCGGTGGGCGGCCGCGGGACGGGGAGGGGACATGGGTGCTCCTGGCTGGTCGGCGCCGCATCGGTGCGGCAGGTGGCGGCCATCGTGGGGAGCGGCCGCGGACGACGGAACAGCACCGTCCCGGTTTCCGGGACGGAAGTCGTGACGCGAGCCACACGGTCGGGTGGACTGCGCCGGACACGCCGTCGACGAGGAGGAGCCCAGGGTGGAACTGCACGAGGTCGGGTCCCTGCTGGAACCCGCACCGCTGCCGCTGGAGACGGGGTGGGAGCGGCTGGCCTCCGGGGCGCTGCACGTCGCCGTCCGCACCGACCTGCACGGCTGCACCGGCGAGATGCTCGAGTGGTGGTTCCGCTGGCGCTGCACCACCCGGGAGTACGTGTGGTGGCACCCGGTGGACCACGTGTCCAGCACCTGGCAGGGCACGCTGGCACCGGACACCCACATCGGCAGCGAGCACGTCGTCCGCGAGTTCTTCTCCGGCCTGCCCGACCAGGACCTGGTCATCCAGTTCCGCGACCCGGCCGAGTTCTTCGAGCCCGACGCGTACGGGAAGGCGCGGGAGTCCGGTGCGGTCACCGGGGCGGTGGTGGGGCGGCTCGGGCTGACCCACGAGCCCCCGCGGCTGGCCGACGGCCGGGTGCTCGGCGGCCGGCTGCTGCACATCGCCCGGGACACCGGGTGGGGCGCCGCGCTGCGCAGCCACTTCTTCGTCGGCCTGGACCTCCCCGACCAGGGGCTGTCCCCCGACCAGGTCGCCGCGCAGGCGCCCGAGGAGTTCGGCCGGGCGCTGCTGCAGCACGCCTACGACGAGTTCACCTTCCTGTCCCGCTTCCTGCCCGCGCTCTACGTCGCCGAGCACCGCGACACCCGCCCCCCGCGGAACCCGTGGTGAGCGCGCTGTCCGCCGAGGTGGCGGTCGTCGGCTTCGGGCCGGTCGGCAAGCTGCTGGCCATCCAGCTGGGTCGTCGCGGCCACGACGTCGTCGTCGTCGACCGGCAGGAGGCCGGCTACCCGCTCCCTCGGGCGGTGACCCACGACAGCGAGTTCGCCCGGGTGCTGCAGTCGGTCGGCCTGGCCCCGGACACGATCCCCGAGGTCACCGAGCCCTACGACGACCGCTACGTCTGGCGCAACGGCGAGGGACGCACGCTGGTCGAGGTCGACTGGACCGGGCACGGCGAGTCGGGCTGGTTCAACACCTACTTCTTCCACCAGCCCTCGCTGGAGGACGCGCTGGACCGGGTCGTCGCCGGCCTGCCCACGGTCCGGGTGCTGCGCGGCCAGGAGGCCGTCGCCCTCGACCAGGACGACGACGGGGTCACCCTCACCCTCCGGGACACCGCCGGGGCCACCCGCCCGCTGCGGGCCGGCTGGGTCGTCGGGGCCGACGGCGCGAACAGCCGGGTCCGCCGCTGGGCCGGCCTGGACTGGCAGGACGAGGGCTACTTCCACGACTGGCTGGTCGTCGACGTCCGGCCGCAGCCGCACCTGCGGTTCCCGCACGTGGCCGAGCAGACCTGCGACGTCGCCCGGCCGGCCACGATGGTGCCCGGCGGGCCGGGGCGGCGGCGGTGGGAGTTCATGCGGCTGCCGCACGAGACCCGCGAGCAGCTCGACCGCACCGGGACCGCCTGGGAGCTCCTCGCCCCCTTCGGCCTCGGCCCGGACGACGCAGAGCTGGAGCGGCACTCGGTGTACACCTTCCAGGCCGGCTGGGCGACGCGGTGGCGGGCCGGGCGGGTGCTGCTGGCCGGGGACGCCGCGCACCTCATGCCGCCCTTCGCCGGCCAGGGGCTGGGCGCCGGGGTCCGCGACGCGGCCAACCTGGCCTGGAAGCTCTCCGCCGTGCTGCGCGGCGTGGCCGGCGACGAGCTGCTGGACGGCTACGGCACCGAGCGGCTGCCGCACGTGCAGGCCTTCGTCCGGTTCTCGGTCGAGCTGGGTCAGGTCATCTGCATCTCCGACCCGGCCGAGGCCGCCGCGCGGGACGCCCGGATGACCGCGGCCTGGGACGCCGGCATGGCACCGCCGGCTCCCCCGCGGCCGGTGCTGGGTCCCGGGGCGCACACCGGTCCGGCCGGCGGCACGCTGTCGCGGCAGGGCCGGGTCCGGGTGGGCGGTGGACCGGCGACCCTGCTGGACGACGTCATCGGCGGGCCCGGCGTGCTCCTGGCCCGCGACGCCGGCGCGCTCGGCTCCGTCGACGCCGCGCCGCTGGCCGACCTCGGCATCCGGCTCGCCGCCCTCGGCGGCGCCGCGCCCGGGGTGCTGACCGTGGGGGACGTCGAGGGCAGCTACGCCGGCTGGTTCGACCAGCTCGGCGTCGACGTCGTGCTGGTGCGCCCCGACGGCTGGCTCTACGGGGCCGGCGACGACGCGGCGGCGCTGGCCGACGGGCTGCTGGCCGCGGTCCGCAGCCCGGCGCCGGTGGGCTGAGCGCGGCACCATCGCGGCGGTTGATCATCGTCAGCTGCAGCTCGGACACGCCCACGCCCGGCGGGTCCCCGCTGCGGCTGACGATGATCATCTAGAGGCGGCGCTCCATCGCGGCGCGGCGGCCGTACCGGTCCAGGCCGAGGTCGACCTCGTGCGCGCGCAGCAGCGCCAGCCCCGGGGTGAGGTCGGTCAGCTCGACGAAGCCGTGCCGGGCGTAGAACGGCCCGTTCCACGGCACGTCGGCGTAGGTGCACAGCGTCACCCGGTCCGCGCCGTGCTCCCGGGCCTGCTCGACCGCGGCCGCGACCAGCGCGCCGCCGATGCCCTGCCGGCCGTGCGCGGGGTCCACCGACAGCTGCTCCAGGTGCACGGCGCCGTCCACCAGCTCCAGGACGGCGAACCCGCGCGGCGGACGGCCCTCCACCAGCAGCCGCCAGGCAGCGGCGCGCTGCTCGGGCGGGGCCGGCGGCGGGAAATCGGTCATCCCGAGCGGGACGAAGAGCTGGTCGGCCGCGGACTCCACGGCGGCCAGCAGCGGCAGGTCCTCGGGCTCGACCGGCCGGACGTCGGTCACAGCTCGGTGACCTCGTAGGTGTGCCCGGCCGCGCGCAGCCGGTCGACCAGCACGGTGCCCAGCGCCGTCGCCGGGGTCAGCGAGCCGGCCCGGTCGGGCAGGTCGTCCAGCGCGAGGGACAGCCCGGCCTCGCCGAGCATCACCGCGGTGGCGGCGTACCCGGGGTCGCCCGGACCCGCGGCGACCGAGCGGTAGCGCCGGCCGGACTCCGTCGTCCCGGTGGTGACCATCCGGAAGAACCCGCGGGCGCGGGTGGCTGCGTCCGGGCCCTCGCCCGGTGCCGGCAGCACCTTGTCCAGCAGCGCCGCGGTCGGCCCGAAGCTCATCCCGGCCAGGACGCCGGCCAGCCCGCCGGTGACGACGCCGGCGGCCACCGCGCCGCCGATCCCGCCGCCGGTGGCCATCACCTCGCCGTAGGAGAAGTCCCGGCCGTAGGCCCAGTCCTGCAGGGCGTTGCTGCGCCGCACCACCCGGGTGTTGAACGGGGCCATGACGAAGGGGGCGGCCCAGCGGCCGTCGGCGGTGCGGGTGGGCGGGGTGGNCCGCGGTGATGCTCGGCGAGGCCGGGCTGTCCCTCGCGCTGGACGACCTGCCCGACCGGGCCGGCTCCGCGGCCCGGTCGGGGCTCAGCGCGTAGGGGTGGCCGGCGATCCGGCGCAGCTCGGGGCGCTCCTTGATCGCCGCGACCTGGGCGCGCATCGAGTCGATGGTGCCGCCGCTGAACCCGCCCTTGGCGGTGGCGACGGTCTGCACGTCGGTCAGTCCGCCGGCGCCGTCCGCGGCGGCCCGGCGGGCCAGCTCGGCGACGGCGAGGTCCGAGGGGACGGAGTCGAAGCCGCAGGCGTGCACGATGCGGGCGCCGGTCTCCCGGGCGGTCGCGTCGGCGGCGTCGATCGCGTCCCGGACGAAGAGCACCTCGCCGGTCAGGTCGGCGTAGTGCGTGCCGGCCCGGGCGCAGGCCTCGACCAGCGGCAGGCCGTAGCGGGCGTAGGGGCCGACGGTGGTGACGACGGCACGGGTGCTGGCCGCGAGCTCGGCCAGCGCCGCGGGGTCGGCCGAGTCGGCGGTGAGCACCGGCCAGCTGCGGCCCGGCCCCGGCAGGTCGGCGCGGACCAGCTCGACCCTGGCCCGGGTGCGCCCGGCCAACGCGATCCGGGTGCCCTCGGGTGCGTGCTCGGCCAGGTAGCCGGCGACCAGCTTCCCGACGAACCCGCTGGCCCCGAACAGGACGAGATCGTGCGCGCGCTCGCTCATGGGCCCATCCTCGCCGACGGGTAGCCTCCCCGCGTGACCGGGAACCCCGAACCGGGCCGCCTCTACAGCGACCTGTTCCAGGACGCGTCGCACTTCGAGGAACGGTTCGTCGACGACCTCGAGCGGCTGGCCGCCATGAGCTCGGCGCTGAAGACCCTCGGGCTGCGGGTGGTGCTGACCAGCGGCTCCTTCGACATGATCCACGAGGGCCACAGCCGGTACCTGGAGCACGCCCGGTCCCTGGGCGGGTTCCTCATCGTCGGGGTGGACAGCGACGAGAAGGTCCGCCGGCGCAAGGGGCCCAGCCGGCCCGCCGTCCCGGAGATGGAGCGGCTGCGGATGGTGACCCACCAGCGCGGGGTCGGCATCGTCACCCTCAAGCACGTCGAGCACGAGCAGTGGGCGCTGATCAAGGCCGTGCGCCCCGGGGTGCTGGTGGCCACGGCGGACACCTACACCGCCGAGGAGGTCGCCCGGCTGGAGGCCGAGTACTGCGACCGCGTGGTGGTGCTGGACCGGATGTCGACGGTGAGCACGTCGGCCCGGCTGCGCCTGATCCATCTCGAGAACTCCGCCGGCCTGGAGTCGTGAAGCAGGTCCTGCTGTACGCGCCGATCTACCACGCGGGGCACCGCCGGCTGTTCGCCGAGCACGCCGACGCCGCCGAGGTGCTGCTGCTCGGCGAGGGGTTCGCCGAGCAGTTCCCGGCCATGCGCAAGGAGATCCGCGGGCTGGACGCCGCGACGATCGCCCGGCTGGTCGGGCTGGAGCACGGGCTGACCACCCGGGTGGTGCAGCCGGCCGACCTGCCCGGTGCGCTCACCGGCGACGTCGTGGTGGTCCCGGACGAGGCGGTGACCCGGGCGCTGGCCGAGCAGCCCCCCGCCGTCCCGTGGCGGTTCGAGCGGACCTTCCTGCGGTGGGACCGGCCCTGGGCCACCGAGGAGCGCCCGGTCGGCTCGACGGCCGCCGCCACCGCCGACCCGGTGCACGTCGCGCTGATGCAGCAGACCGTCGCGGCCGGGGACAGGTCGTCGGACTGGTGGCGGCAGGTCGGCGCGCTGGCTGCCCGGGACGGCAAGGTGCTGGCGACGGCGCACAACCGGCACCAGCCGACCGAGTACGCGCCCTACGTCTCCGGCGACCCGCGCAACGAGTTCTCCCGGGGGCTGCGGGCGGACCTGTCGACGGCGATCCACGCCGAGGCGTCGCTGGTCGGCCAGGCCGCGGCCGGCGCCTTCGACACCGCCGGCGCCGACCTCTACGTGTCGGCGTTCCCGTGCCCGGCGTGCGCGTACCTGGTCGCCGAGGCCCGGTTCGCCCGCTGCTTCTTCCGGGGGTCCTACGCCGTGCTGGACGCCGAGCAGATCCTGGCCGGCGCCGGGGTCGAGCTGGTCTGGGTGGACCTGGGCGTCACCGGGCCGAGCTGAACCGCATCCGCAGCGGGCGCTCGCCGTCGGGGACCAGCACGTGCAGGTGGGCGTGCGCGATGGTGCCGCCGGTGCCCTCGCACGGGCCGTTGCGCATGCCCAGCCCGTAGGGACCCCGGTCCTCGCCGCGGACGGTGCGCAGGACGGTCCAGAGGTCGGCGCGGGCGGCGTCGTCCAGGTCCAGGACGTCGGTGACGTGCCGGCGCGGCACCAGCAGCAGGTGCTGCGCGGCGCCGCTGTACGGGAAGTCGTTGTGCAGGGCCCGCCAGTGCGCGGTCTCGGTGACCACCTGGCCGCCACCGGCCTCGCTGCCGGCGTCCGCGCAGAACAGGCAGACGCCGCGGGCCTCCAGGTCGGCCATCCGGGCGACCTGCTCGGCGGTCCGGGCGTTGGCCGGGCAGTACAGGTCAGCCACGGGTCAGCGTCTGGAACGTGACGTCGGCGCCGGAGCTGGTGGCGAGGTCGCGGCTGTCGACGACGGTGAACCCGTCGAGCCAGCCCTCGGGCATCAAGGTGTCGCCGCCGGGGGTCAGGTGCACCCGGGTGAGGTGCACGGTGCCCACCTGCGGCAGCGCCTGGGCGTAGACCCGCGCACCCCCGATGACGACGACCCCGGGCTGCGGGGCGCCGGCCGACAGCTGCGCGGCGGTCGCCAGGGCGGTGTCCAGGTCGGCGACGGTGGTGGCCGCACCGGCGGTGAACGCCGTCGGGCCGCCGGGGGGCGTCGAGCCGCTGACCACGACGGTGTGCCGGCCGGGCAGCGGCTGGCCCAGGCGGGCGGTGATCGACTCGTGGGTGCGGCGACCGGCGACCAGGACGTGGCCGGTGGTCAGCTCGCGGAACCGGCGGAGGTCCTCGCTGATGTGCCAGGGCAGGGCGTCGGCGTCCCCGATCACGCCGTCGTCGGCGACCGCGACGACCAGCGACAGGCCACCGCTCACGACGCCACCGGGATGCCGCGGATCGAGGGGTGCGGCTCGTAGTCGGCCAGCGCGAAGTGGGTGGCCCGGAAGTCGTGGATGTCGGTGACCTGCCGGCCCTCCTCGGTCAGGGTCAGGGTCGGCAGCCGGCGCGGCTCGCGGGCCAGCATCTCGTGGACGGCGTCGAGCTGGTCGACGTAGATGTGCGCGTCGCTCATCGTGTGGTGGAAGGTGCCGGGCCGGGTGCCGGTCAGCTGCGCGAGCATCAGGGTGAGCGCCGCGTACTGGATCATGTTCGCCGGCACCCCGACCGGGACGTCGGCCGAGCGCTGGAACATGTGCAGGTGCAGGGTGCCGTTGAGCACCCGGACGTGCACCCAGCCGTGGCAGGGCGCGATCGTCGTCCCGGGGGTCTTGCCCTCGCCGCGCACCTGGTACTGCGGGATCCACGGCGAGACGAAGTGGGTGCGCAGCTCGGGCAGCTCGCGGACCTGCTCGACCAGGTGGGTGAACTGGTCCATCGGCTGGCGGCCGGGCGGGGCCGGGAAGTCGTGGAAGGCGCCGCCGTAGGAGCCGGGCCCGAGGTCGCCGTCGGGCAGGCCACGCTTGCGGGTCTTCTCCGGGGTCGCCCAGGCGTCCCACCAGTCGCAGCCGAACGCGGCCAGCTCCTCGATGGTGGTGGCGCCGTTGATGAACGCGGCGAGCTCGCCGATCGCCTTGGGCCAGAAGCCCTTGATGCTGCGCTCGGTGATGACCGGGAAGCCGTTGCGCAGCGGGTACCGGGTGGTCTGCTGCATCAGGGTGAGGGCCTCGACGCCCTGCCGGGTGGCCGTCCGCTCCCCCTCGGCGACGATCGCGCGCAGCACGTCGGCGTACTGGGTGTCCGGGGTGCGCTCGGCGAACGGCAGGTACAGGTCGTCGATCACCCGTACAGCGTTCCACGTCCCGGGCGGCTCCCCTACGACCGGCTGCCGCCCGCCCGGGCCGCCCGGCGCAGGTGCAGGGCCAGCTGCAGCCGCAGCCGCCCGGCGGGGTCCCGCAGGTCCCAGCCCAGCAGCTGCTCGGCGTGCTGGAGACGGTCCTGCAGGGTCGAGTGGTGCAGGTGCAGGGCCCGGGCGGCGTCCCGCTGGCTGCCGGTCGTGGCGACGGCGTCCAGGGTGGTCAGCACCCAGGGACCGGCCGCGGCGGCGGCGTCGAGGGCCCGGACGTCGGGCAGCGGCGGCTCGTCGGCGGCGGCCCGGACCAGCGCCAGCACGGTCGTCACGTCGTCGGCGTGCACCACCCGGGGCCCGGGGTCCTCCGGCGTGCCCTCCGCGGTGAGCCGCAGGGCCAGCGCGGCGAGCTCGGCGGAGCGGGGCAGGTCCTGGACCGGACCCGCCGGCCCGGCGCCGCAGCGGACGCCGGCCGGCAGCGGCTCGGTGCCGCAGGTGACCGCCCAGCGACCGTCGACCAGCGCCACCGCGCGGGCCGGGGGGGTCCGGGCCGGCCGGCGGGCGGGGGGCGGCCGGGCGGGGGGGGGGG
>NZ_UEXK01000004.1:3689863-3715287 GCF_900491935.1 Klenkia terrae | reverse complement strand
AAGGCGCCGCCCCCGGGTCCGCGCCGGGGCGGCCACGGCGGGGGCGGGCGAGCACCGTGCCGACGGCCGCCGCGGCCCGCTCCAGCACGACGGCGTCCCGGGTGCCGGCGGGGCCCGGACGCTCCAGGAGCAGCTCGCCGCCGGTGCCCTCGACGCCCGTCCGCACCCAGGTCGGGTCGGCCGGCGCGGACCCGGCCTCGAGCACGCCGTCGGGCAGCGCCCGGACGACGAGGCCGCGCTCTCGGTCGACGTACCGGGCCGGGCACCCGGCCAGCTCGGCGGCGCCGCGGACGACGTCCTGCAGCCCGGCGCGGGCCGCCAGCAGCGCGTCGAAGTGCCCGACGGCCCGCAGCGCTGCCCCCACCTCGGGGTCCAGGGCCGCCAGCCGCATCGCCAGGTCGTTCACGTCGCCATCGTGGACCGCGCCCGCCGCCGGCACCAGACCCGGTCAGCCGGCCAGCAGCCGGCGCAGCCAGGCGATGCGGGCGGCCCGGGCGCCCTGCGAGATGGCGGCGTCGGGGACGAAGAGGTCGAAGCCGTGGCACCCGCCGGGCCACACGTGCAGCTCGGCGATGCCCCCGGCCGCCCAGATGCGCGAGGCGTAGGCGACGTCCTCGTCGCGGAAGGTCTCCGCCGAGGCCACGTCGATGAAGGCCGGCGGCAGGCCGGAGAGGTCGGTCGCCCGGGCGGGTGCGGCGTAGGCCGGCACATCGGGACCCCCGGCGGCGTCGCCGAGCAGCGCCGTCCAGCCGGTCTGGTTCGAGGTGCGGTCCCAGACCCCGACCCCGGCCATCTGCTGCGCCGACACCGTCTCGTTGCGGTCGTCGAGCATGGGGTAGATCAGGAGCTGGCCGGCCAGCGCCACCTCGCCCCGGTCCCGGGCCATGAGGGCCAGGGCGGCAGCGAGGCCTCCCCCGGCGCTGGCGCCGGCCACGACGACCCGCGCGGGGTCCACGCCGAGCTCGGCGGCGTTGCGCACGGTCCAGACCAGCGCGGCGTAGCAGTCCTCGACAGGCCCGGGGTGCGGCGTCTCGGGGGCCAGCCGGTACTCCACGGAGACGACCGCGAGGCACAGCTCGGCGGCCCACCCGGCGACCTCCAGCAAGCCGGTCCGGGCGTCACCGATGATCATGCCGCCGCCGTGGGTGTGCCGCCCCGCCGGCACCGGGCCGGTGGCGCCGGTGGGCCGGAGCACGATGACCTCGACGTCGGGCGCGCCGTCGGGCCCGGGCACCGTGCGGGTGCTGACCGCCAGCGCACCGCCCTGCGACAGCTCCTCGTCGCTGGCCGGCGGCAGTGCCGGGTTGGGCTGCCGGAGCAGCGGGATCATCTCCGGGGTCAGCGAGGAGGGCAGCAGCTCACCGAGGGCGTCGAGCGCGGCGGCGATCTGCGGGTCGAACGGGGGGCGGGGCAGCGACGTCGTCGTCACGCGATCTCCTCGGGCTCGGGCGGTCACCCGTGACCGCGGTCACCATCGTGTCCGGCGCGCCCGCGGCTGCCCAGCGCCACCTGGCGGTGGTCGCCCGCCAGGTGGCGGGCGTGCACCGGCCGCTGCGCGTGAGGGGCCGTGTCGGGGGCCGTCCCTACGCTGCCGGCCGTGTCCTCCCCCACGTCGCGCACCGGCCTGGACGACCTGCTGCTGGGCACCCCGGTGCCCCTGCCGACACCGGTCGACCCCGGTGTCGAGGTGGTGCGGCTGGACTACGTGCACTTCAGCGTGCTCGTGCGGCCGGACCGGCGGCTGGCCGCGGTGGCCGGCGTGGGGATCGACGGTGCGCTGCTCCGGGACCTGGACCGCGACGGCATCGACTGGCGGCTGGACGACCGGCTCCCGGCCGCCGCCCAGGCCGGACCGGGGCTGTACACCGGCAACGACTCGGACCGCGGGCACCTGGTGCGCCGGGCCGACGCCGTCTGGGGCGCGACCGTCGCCGAGGCGCAGGCCGGCAACGTCGACACCTTCCACTACCCGAACGCCGCGCCGCAGGCCGCCTCGTTCAACCAGGGCGACCAGTTGTGGCTGGGCCTGGAGACCTACCTGCTGGACAACGCGGCCACGTACGACCGGCGGCTGGTGGTGCACACCGGGCCGGTCCTGGACCCCGGCGACCCGGTGTACCGGGGCGTGCAGATCCCGCTGAGGTTCTTCAAGGTCGCGGTCTTCACCGTCCCCGACCCCGCCGACCCCGCCGGCGACCCCGTGCTGGGGGCCACCGGCTACCTGCTCGACCAGACCCCGGAGCTCGACGACGTGGCCGGTGCGCTCGCCGACGCCGAGGCCGCTGGGCAGGCGCCCCCACTGGGCCCGTTCCGCACCTTCCAGGTGCCGATCACCGACCTGGCCGACCTGACCGGGCTGGACCTGGCACCGGCGACGGCCGCGGACCGGTTCCGCGCGCTCACCCCGGCCGCCGACGGGGAGCCGGGCTCGTCCGCGCGGTGGCGGCTGCTGACCCGGTACGCCGACATCGCGCTGTAGGACGACGACGGCGCCCCCGGTCCCGCACGGAGCGGGACCGGGGGCGCCGGGTCGATCAGGTGGTGATCAGCTGACGAATCTCATCCGAGTGTCACTCCGAATCTCACGGCCTTGCGACACCGCCGCCTCGTGCGCGAGGACCTCGCCCCGGTCGAGCGCCGAACGAGTGCGTGTAGCGGGGGCGCGCTACCGGCGACGGCCACGCCTCGTCGCGCCCCAGAGGGCGCAGCGGCGGCACATGAACACGCCAGGGGTGCCGCCCAACTCGTGCACTGCCGATCGGGGTAGATCCCGCCCGCAGCAGCCGCAGTGCGCGCGCTCACCGTTGTCGGCCGGTTGCCGTCCCAGCAGGCTCATCGCAGGGCCTCTCCTAGTCAGCGGCGCGGCGGCCGGATCGGGTCACGGTATCCGGGCCGGAGGGTGCGCAGCGGGATCGTCTGCGGGGATGACGTGGCAGACGGCCGTGTCGTCGCAGCGGGAGGGATCGAGGCTCTTGGCACGGTCGCGGAGCCGCTGGACGTCGTCGCGCAGTGCGGCCAGTTCGGCGATGCGGCGGTCGAGGTCGGCGGCGTGTGTATCGAGGAGGTCGGCCACGTGGCGGCAGGGTGGGCCGCTGAGGTCGCGGACAGCGATGACCTGTCGGATCTCGGCGAGGGTGAGCCCGGCGGCTTGCGCGGCCTTGACGAACCGCAGTCGGGCGAGCGCGCTGCCGTTGTAGTCGCGGTACCCGGAGGGCTGCCGCTCAGGCTCGGGCAGCACTCCGGCGGTTTCGTAGAAGCGAATGGTCTTGGCCGTGAGGCCCGCCTTCGTCGCCAGTTCGCCGATGCGCACGGGCCGACCGTATTCGGCTTGACCTTCCACCGCAGGGGAGGCTTTACGGTCCACGCCGACCGTCTTCCTCGACCTGTGCAGGAGCGAACGTGGACCGACTCGACCTGGCAATCATCGGTACCGGCGGCGCTGCGATGGCGGCGGGGATCCACGCCCGCGCCCAGGGCAAGAGCGTCGTCCTCGTCGAGCGGGGCGTGGTCGGCGGGACCTGCCTGAACGTCGGCTGCGTGCCGAGCAAGACGCTGCTGGCCGCCAGCGGGCAGCGCGAGCACGCCCTGCACAGCGCCTTCCCCGGCGTCCCGACCAACGCCGGACCGGTCGACCTGCGGTCGCTGGTGGGCCAGAAGGACGACCTGATCGAGCAGATGCGGACCGCGAAGTACCTGGACGTGGCCGAGGCGCACGGGTTCGACATCCGCCGTGGTGAGGCGCGGTTCGCGGACCCGCAGACGCTGCTGGTCGACGGGGAGCCGCTGCCCGCCGCCGCCTACATCGTGGCCACCGGCTCCGAGCCCTCCACCCCGGACCTGCCGGGCCTGGACGGGGTGGACTGGCTGACCTCGACCACGGCGATGGAACTGGAGAACCTGCCCGAGAGCCTGATCGTCATCGGTGGCGGCTACGTCGGCATGGAGCAGGCCCAGTTGTTCGCCGGGCTCGGCACCCGCGTGACCCTCATCGGCCGCCTGGCCCCGCACACCGAGCCCGAACTGGCCGAGGTGCTGCGCGAGGCGTTCGACCGGGTGGGCATCACCGTCGTCGAGCAGCGCGCCGTCCAGGTGGCGGCGGAGGCGGGTGTCGTCAGCGTGACCACCGACGCTGGGCAGACGGTGACCGCCCAGCGGCTGCTGATCGCGACCGGCCGCCAGGCGCGGACCGACGGGCTCGACCTGGCGGCGGCCGGGATCGAGGTGGACGAGCGCGGGTTCATCGCCGTCGATGCGCGGCAGCAGACCAGCAACCCGAAGGTGTGGGCGGCAGGGGACGTGTCCGGCGCCCCGCAGTACGTCTACGTCGCCGCCGAGACCGGCCGCGCCGCCGCCGTCAACGCCCTCGGCGGCAAGCGCGAGGTCGACTACACCGGCCTCCCCGCCGTCATCTTCACCCGCCCTCAACTGGCCAGCGCCGGACTGACCGAAGCGGAGGCGCTGGCCGCCGGGCACGCCTGCGACTGCCGAGTCCTCGGCGGGCAGGACATTCCCCGCGCGCTGACCAACCAGGACACCCTCGGGGCACTCAAGATCGTGATCGACGCGGACACCGGCAAGGTCCTCGGCGTGCACGCCGCTCTCGACGGCGCCGGAGACGTGATGCTCGCGGCCACCTACGCCGTCAAGGCTGGGATGACCGTGGACGACATTGCCGATACTTGGGCGCCCTACTTGACGATGAGCGAGGCCCTTCGGATCGCCGCCGGGCTGTTCCGGTCAGACAAGCCGACCAGTTGCTGCGCATGAGCCGCCCCAGCCGATCCGACTGCTAGCCAAACTGGACCGGCGGCGGCACCGACGCTGGGTCACCCGTAGGCAGGGTTCCATTCCGCGCGGAACGGAGAGCCAGCGGAGTCTCGCCACATCTCTCGTGCTGGCGCAGGAAGGCGACAGCGTCGGCGCCATCCTGCACGGCACGCCAGTAGGGGATGTCGTATGCCTCCGGCAGCGTGAGGCCGGGAACCGGACGGCCACGGAAGACCGCGTCGTTACGGACGCGCATACAAGGCCAACATGCACCGGCGTAGGGCATCTCCCAGTAGTCGACGCTGTCTTCGTCCATCCACATGATGGATTGATGCCCGTCGTCGGAGTCGAACTCCGCGAGTACGAGCAGGAAGGTGAGTGTTTGGGCGTCGGGGATCATCGCCGCTTCCGGCTCACCCGGTCAGGAGCGAGATGCCGGTTACGGCGATCCCGGCGAGCGTAAGGGGGGCGTAGAACCCGAGGACCGACCAGGACGTGTACGTGTCCAGCCTGGATGCTTGGTCCGTGAACATGTTCTTGTCCATGGAGTACGGCGGGACGGTTCCGGCAACGACGCCATTGTGGAGGCAGCGAAAGAGTCGTTCTTCGTAGAGGTAGTACATGTCGAGGATCGAGAACGAGATGATGATGGCCAAGCCTAGGAGTGCGAGGTACCAGCGCTCGATGACTGCGGAGAACCCGAAGGCGGCTCCTGCGATGGTAAGACTCCAGCCTTTGGCAGTCGCTGAAGATTGCGAGAGTCGGGCTATGACCGCTTGGACGTAGTCCAGGTGCTTCCTGCGGTCTTCAGCATCGAAGGCCATGGCGCCGAGGGAACTGGTCAAGGTGCGCCGTCCTGTTCGCCTGCACCCGACGTGAGAGTGGCGCGGATTTTGTCCTGCACGTCGTTCTTGTCCATGTCGCTCCAGTGAGTCTCCGCTGGCCAGATGGGACCCATTGCATCGTCGGCGCGGCGGGGAACGACGTGGACATGCAGGTGGAACACGGTCTGCGTGGCTGCTTCGCCGTTGGACTGGATGATGTTGAGGCCGTCCAGCGGGATCGCTGCTCGGATGGCGCGCGCGATGCGCAGAGTCGCGTCAGTCAGGTCGCGGGCGGTCTGGTCGTCGAGTGACCAGAGGTCGGGGATGTGCTCGCGTGGGATGACGAGGGTGTGCCCGAGGGTGGCCGGATCGAGCGGGAAGAAGGCGACGACCTTGTCCGTACGCAAGACTTCCCGGGCTGGTTCTTCGCGGGTGACGATCTGGCAGAAATCGCAGTCTAGGTCCGAGTCGGGGTGCATCATCAGGGCCGCTTGTAGCCGCTGGCGATCCACGAGGCGACGTTGTTCTTGATGCTCGCGTAGACCTGGGTGCTGTCGCGTCCGGCCGGATCATGGACGGGGACGTAGTCGGCGAGCGTCTTGGTGCTGTTCGAGATGCTGATCTGGGCGAACGGATTAGGTCCCGCGGTCGAGGTCCGTAGGTTGTTGTTCTTGAGCCCGTGGATACGGATGCCGACGAGCGGCTTCTTGGCGTTCCATGCTTTCTGGATCTCGTACTTCACCCACGGGCGAGAGGCGGTCTGCGACCCGATCAGGACGATGACGCCGCGCTTGTAGGCCATCTCCTTGTCGATCCAGTCCTGGATAGCCTTGGCGCCACGGGCCTTGACGCTCTCCCACCGCTGCGGAGAGAGAACCTCCTGCCCTTCGATCGCACCCATCTGCAGAACCTGTTGGACCCGCCAGTAGTCGTTCTGGTAGTGGAAACTGACGAACGACGATCGAGCCATGCGTGTGCTCCTCTGCTCCATAGCGCACCCCCCGGGGCGGTGTGACGCTCAGGCCGGACGCTAGAGGAGGGCACCGACAAAACCGGGGCAGCCGGACCACCGCAGCGCCTTGATCTCGGAGTCCGGTGAGACGGCCGTGCTGCACTTGGGCATGCGTGGCACGGCCCGCCAGGCGTTCAATGTGGCGAGGTTCGTGCTCTGGTGAATCAGCCGTTCGTCTGCGGGATCGCGGTCGGAGGATCGTCGCAAGGCGGGTTCGTCGGAGTCATCAGCCGCCCGGAGTGGCCGTCTCCTCCGCATCGACTGGATCGGCGCCGGAGCCGCTTGGCAGGGCCGGGCGGTTGGTCTGAGCCTCGCTACCTGAGGACTCACCGCGCACGATCTCGCTTACGACGGTGACCGTCTCCTGGGCTGCTTCCAACGCCTGCGTCGTCGCCTCCAGGCCCTGGGTCAGGAGACCGAGCGCGAGCACGAGCGCACCGATGCGCGTCGTCCACTTCTTCGCCCAGTTTTGCGTTGCCGATGCTTCGGTGACTCGGCCGACGACGGTGCGCGCTTCCCGGACGACCGGAGCGACACCGAAGGTGTCGATGTTGTCCAGCAGCCAGAGCACATGCCGGATCTGGCCTGCAATCTCCTCCCGCGCCGACTGGGGGACATCGGCTGATTCGGCGAGTAGGTCGAGCCAGTCCTCCAGTTCTTGTCGGAGTCGAGCGACCGCCTCATCGGACGGACTAGCGGCTGCTCCGGGGAGGCGGTAGGAGAGGATCTCGGCGATAGACCCGAGTTGATCGAGTGCGGCGTCGCTCACGACCTGGCTGGGGCGCTGTTGGCTGCTCTGCCAGAGGTTCTGCCAGACGACGGCGCGGTACCACGCCGGGGCATAGCGCAGGGCTCGGTCCCGGTTCGGGTCACCCTCGGGCAGGCTGGATACCTGTTGGAGCACCCCTTGGTACAGGCCAACAACCTCTGCATGGCGCTGAGCCCACTCGACGCTTCCTTCGGGGGCACCGAGCACGTCGACCCACCCGTTGAGGACTGTGACTTGGCTGGTTTGCCGGAACCGCATCAGCAAATCGTGAAGCGCATGCCCTGCCGTGGTCGGTCTTGCTTGACTCATCTTGCTCCCTGCGTTCCCCTCATGCGGTTCTCGATACGCCAGTGGACCCCTCGGCAGGGAGTCATGACCCGGTCACCTGTTTGAGTCCGACCCAGGATCCGGCGGCGTGCTTGACGTTGGTCTCGGTGGCGAATAGGTAGCGCCATTCGGCTTCGACTTCGCCGCTGTCGTTGACGTGACGGACCCAGCGTTCGGCGGCTTCTCGCTTCGCGAGGACGTCCTTGTCGTTGGCGCGGACGTCGGCCTTGCCTTCGATGAGCCAGTGGACGCCGTCTGTGTCGATGGCGATGAAGTCCGGGATGTAGCGCTGGTTGGCACCGTAGTTGAGGTAGGCGCCGTAGTTGGGGAGGACGCGGACCCACCAGGTGATCTCGGGGGCGGAGTCGAGAAGGTCGGCGAGCCGGTACTCGGTGCTGTAAGCGTCGAAGGCGGCGGCAGGCAGGATGCTCTTGGTCCAGCCGGTGTAGGGCTTGCCGGGGACGAAGGTGGCCGCGTTCTGGACGGTGTACCGGTCGAGGGTTTCGGTGATCGACGGCAGGGTGCTGGGCGGGTAGCCGATCGGCTCGATCTTCTCAACGATGCCGCTGGGCCGGTTCTTGTGCTTCTCCCGGACCAGGTGGAGGAATGCGTCGGTGGCCGCCTGGACTCGGCGCTGTGACCATTCGGCGGTGTCGGGGTCGTCGACTCCCGCCCCGGCGAGGAACGCCTTGATCAGGCGGCGGATGGCGTTCTTCTGGCCCTTGTCCGGGATGACGAGGCCACTGCTCAAGACTCTGCCGGTCATCTCGGTGATGAGATCGACGACCGGCAGCATCTCCTGGCTGGCGGCGATGTCCTCGGCCTGCTTGCGCGGCGTCACGTCGATCGTGTCGTCGCCGCGTCGCTCGGCGACGAGACCGACCCGGTCGAGCGGGCTGGCGATCTCCGAGCGGTAGTTCAGCCCACGGAGGCGGGCGTCGTCATCGGCGACGTCGGAGAGGGTGAACGGCTGCGGCTGGATCTGCTTGTCCAGCCGCGGGAAGAGGATCCGGGGAGCGTCGGAGCGCGGGCTCATGTCCTGCTGCAGCAGCAGGACGGCAGCCTCGGCCTCCTGGGCGCGGTCCTCGAACTCCTGGAAGACGAGCCCGACGCTGCCCTCGCTGTCGGCAGCACTGGCACCTGCGGTGCCAACGCCTGCGATCGTCAACTGGCCGGTGCCGACAATCCCGTCGACGCGGGTCACCTGATCGGCGGCCTGACCGTCGCTCGGCACGGCGAGGTTCTCGCCGCCGGTGATGCTGGCGGTGCCGCTGACCTGCCCTGTGGAGGTCTCGGCGACCACCTTCTCCGCGCGTTCCTTGAACGTCGCTTCGAGCAGGGCGCGGGCGTTGGCGAGCAGGTCGTGGAAGCGCCGGTGGGAGAGGACCTCGACGCTGTCGAGCATCGGGACCCCGGTGCGGGACCCGAACGGCAGGCGCAGGCCGCGGCCGAGGATCTGCTCGGACAGCGCCTGGGACTCCAGCGCGCGGAGGGCGCAGATGACGTAGATGTTCTTGACGTCCCAGCCTTCCTTGAGCATCTGCACGCTGACGATGGCCCGGACCGGGCTGGCGGGGTCTTCGACCTTGTCCAGTGCGGCGAGGGACTCGTCGGGGGACTCGCTGGTGACGACGAGCACGGCCTCATCGGAGCCGAGCATGTCCGGTCCACGCAGTTCCGCGGCCACTTCGTTGGCGTCGTCGATGCTCTCGCAGACGACGAACATGACCGGGTTGACCGGGTCGCAGTCCTGCTTGGCGCAGTACGCGACGAGAGCCTCGCGCTTGCGGTCCAGCAGCAGCAGGCCGTCGGCCAACTGGCGGCGCAGCGTGACCTGGCCGTCCTTGCGGGCCACCAGAACCGGGATCTTGACGAACCCGTCGGCGATGGCCGCGGCGAGCGGGTAGTTGTAGATGATCTGGTCGTCGGTGGTGTTCTCCGACGGGGTGGCCGTGAGCCCGATGAGGGCGAGCGGCTTGAGGTCCTTGACCGCGGCGGTGAACGCCTTGGCGTTCTTGCCGAAGTAGACGTGGTGCTCATCGGCAATCACCACGAGGTCTGACACCTGCTGGAGGTGCTCGTAGAGGCTGCCGCCGAGGTTCTCGTCGTGCTCGCGGACCTTGCGGGAGGTGTTCTGCGTGGGCTTGATCAACTGCTGGACGTTGAAGACGAACACTTTGAGCCGGGTATCGTCAGCCAGGGCGTGCGCGACAGCACCTCGGTCGAAGTCCTCACTCGTGATCACGAGCGGGTTCGACTCCAGCCCGTTCACGTACTTCGCGTGGCCGGGGGTGAAGTTGTTGACCGTCTTCCCAAAGACCGTCGTCCCTGGGGTGACGATCAGGATGTTCCGGACCCCGGACTCGTACAGGTAGTCCACCAGGGCTGCGGCGATGTAGGTCTTGCCGACGCCGGTAGCCAGATCGCAGACGCCGTCAAGCGGTTCGTCGGCCTCATCCAGGCGTCGGGCGACTGCTTCCAGGGCGGCCTTGTTGGGGGCGCGCAACTGGAGCCGCGCTGCTACCTCTTCGATGAGGTCGGTGTCCATGGGGAGGAGGGTCATCGGGCGGCCTTCCCGTGAGAGCGCACGCGGAGCAGGTCTCGCGGTGCGGTGCGCAGGCGACTGCCCGGTGACAGGACGCGAAGCCGATCCTGGGCTTCCTCGGTCGCGGCCTTCGCCACCAGGGTGAGGCGCTCGCCGTCGGCGAGGTGGGAGACGAGGAAGTCGACCTCGTTGTCCCCGGCGACCCCGTCGATGACCGCCAGACGCATGCGACCCTTTCGCCCGCTGAACGGACGGCTCTCAGGACCAAGGCGCTCGTAGCCCAACTGGGCGCAGACAGCCTCAGCGAAGGCACCATTGGTGGCCCACTCGGCGAGGAGGATTCCGCCATCCTCCTCGGCCTCGAACATGGATGGGCCGACCTCGACGCAGCGGAAACCGCCACCGCCCTGCCACTCGACGGATGCTGTGACGCCGCGAGGATCTTCGTTGTTGACGACCTTCTCCAGGCGCGGCCGGTCGTAGAAGGTGTAGTTGTCCTCGCTGAGTTCGACGGTGACCCACCGCCGTCCCATCTTGTGGGCTACGGCCGCCGTCGTAGCCGACCCAGCGAAGCAATCGAGGACGACGTCCCCCGGGTTACTCCCGATGTGCACGATCCGGCTCACGAGACGCTCTGGCTTGGGCGTTGCGAAGGGAGCAGCCTCCGGGAACAGTGCCCGGATCTCAGCCTTCGCCTCCTGCCCATGACCCACCTCAGAATAGGGCCAAAGCGTCTGAGGAATCTTTCCCCCCACCTCGCTGAGGAATCGCTTGAAGGAAGGCACGCCGCTTCCGTCGGCACCCCACCAGATCCGGTTCTCAGCCATCAGTTCCTGGAGCCTCTCTTCGGAGTAGCGCCAGTAGGTGCCTGAGGGAGGGCCAGGGATGACACGGCCAGAGGGAGTAGTGATCGGGTAGCGCCCCTTGCTGTACGGCTTATTGGCGTTGAATGCCGCAGACTTCCAGGGGCCACGCGGATCGTTGTCCGGGTTCTTGTACGCAGCGTCCATGGCCTCTGAGCGAGGCAGCGTGTTCGGCCTCCACACTTCGGCGTTCTTCGCGAAGACGATGATGTAGTCCTGGTCTACCGAAAGGTGCTTTGCGCTGTTCTTTACGGTGTAGACCTTCTGCCATACGACCGTGGCGATGAAGTTCTGCCTTCCGAAGACCTCATCGAGCAGCACTCGACAGTAGGCCATCTCGGCGTCATCCAGGTGCACCCAGACGCTTCCGTCGACTGCCAGCAGTTCGTGGATTTGGCTGAGCCGGTCGCGCATCTGGGTGAGCCAAATGCTGTGTTCGACAGCGTCGTTGTAGTGCTCGAACATCTGCCCGGTGTTGAACGGCGGATCGATGTAGGCGAGTCGGACCTTGCCACGGTACTCGGCCGCGAACTCCGGCAACTCCTTCAAGGACGTCAGCGCATGGAGAGCGTCACCGCGGATGAGCAGGTTGTCCTTGGCGCGCCCGGCGTCCTTGTGGGTCTCACCCACCGTGGCGATGTCGTGGAGCAGCCGGACCTCGCTGACACGGTAGTCATCCGGCGTCGTCCACTCGTAGGTGTCCTCGCCGTGCGAGAGCAGTCGCTGGTCCTTATTGGTCCAGGTCAGTTCGAGTTGGCCCTTGAGGCGCTGGTTGCGGATCGTGCTCACGAAGTCCTCGCGCCCGCCGTGGCCTGCTGCACTGTTCCGCCGTCCCTTCGAAGACCAAGCGCCTCCACGGGCGCCCTGTACAGGGGTATCGGCCGACGCAGGCCGCTCCTGTCCCTGATCATGCAGGCCGACTACGACAGTCCGCGGCCTGGTCCACTGGGGACTAATCCTCTCCCCGTCGAATGGCGGGGCCGTGGAGCAGCGTGGGCGCGCCGCGCTGCGACCCCGACCAGCGGAGCCCAGCGCGGCGGTTCGAGCCAACAACGCTGGCTCGAAGGTTCGGGCCGTCGGTCATCCGGTCCGAGCCCCCGCAAGGGTCCGAGGGCACTGTCATCCCCCTCGGGCCCGTAGTCGAGCCGACGACGCCGGTCCGACGGGCCGGACGGTATCCCGGGTCGCCGACACCGCGCGGCGTGAGCGTCGCGATCAGGCGGTGCGGGGCTGCTGCCTGGCTGGCGGACGTCGGGCCAGGTGGCGCGGGAGCACCTCGTCGTTGGCGATACCACTCTGGATGGCTGCGTCCAGTTCCTTGGCGCTCCACATGAGGTTGTCGAGCCAGACCGGATCGCGGCCCTCCTGCTGGAGGGCGTGGTAGTGGCGGGAGGCGCGGGCAATGTGCGTGGCCATGGCGGCGGCTCGGATCCCGATCTGCCGTAGCGCCTCCCTGGGCATCTGGACCATGTCGTCCCGGACAACCGGGGTAGCCGGTGCGGCGGCGCGGGCCGCTTCGGCGGCTTCGCGCTCGGCTTGGCGGCGGAGCCGCTTCAGCAGCGGGTTGCGCTGCCGGAGGTGGTCGGGGCAGTAGGCCGACGTCGGGCCAGGTGCGGCGCTGGTGTCGCAGCAGCGGCACCAGCGGGAGCCGTCGGCGGCGACGCGGGCGAGGACGGTGCGGCGCCCGATCTCCTCCAGCGACTGGACCGGGGCGTCTGGCGACGGTCGGGAGTCGAGTGGCGTGGAGGTGTCGAGCGGGACACCGGCCTGCCTGATCGTCACCGTGCGGGTCCTTTCGTCGTTTCCGTCCGGCTTCGTCGAGTGCCAGCGAGTGCCGTCGAGTGCCACTTCGGCCAGTTGTTGGACGGTCCGCAGCCCCTTCTCCCCCGAAATGGCCACCTGATCTGCGGATTTGTTGGTCGCTGACTTCCCGTCCGAGCACGCGCTTGGGTGGTCGGGTGCCACCGAGTGCCATCGGTCGCGTGTGGCGCCGGACGGTCCACGCGGCACTCGATGGCACTTTCGCCGGTACGTGTCTGATCCGGGCGATTTCCTGTTGGCCGTCAGCAATCCCGCTGGCTTCACGAAGACGCAGGAGCAGACCTGATGAAGAAGTTCACGACCCGCGACGGATTGCCGTTCACGTTCGAACTGGCCCGCACCGAGATGCCGGTCGGCGACCGCAGCCACCTCGGGCGCTATTGGCTGTTCACGCTGGTGGACATTCACTTGGGCGTGGTCATCGACGCCACGGTCGGCAACCCCGCGATGTGTTACCCGCCGGAGGACGGGTCGATCTGGGAGTTGCTGGACTTCATCGGGGAGGACACCGAACTGCTGACAATCAGCATTCCGGACGCCTCGGTGCTGAGCGACGACGAGTTGGCCGCCCTGCCCTGGGGTGAGGAGATCCGCGTCGTCCGTCGCAGCCCGGATGCACGTCTGCACCCGGTGCACGAGGGGGCGATCGGTGTGCTGCTGAGCGGACCCGACGTGCACGCCGACCCGCCGGCGTTCGACGCCTGGTTCGAGCATGCGCTGGAAGAACTTCAGTCGTACAGCCAGTTCGAGCACACCTTCGGCGAGCGCGGTGCTGTCGGCTACATCCCGGACGCCTCGTACCAGCAGTCCAGGACAGGAGACACGGACAACCTGCACAGCGGGCACGACTTCGACCCGTGGTGCTGCGGGCTGGCGCGGCTTCAGGCGCTCCAGGCACCGCGTCCGACCGCGGCTTCGCCGAGCGAAGCGATGCTTCCCTCTTACGTCGAGAACAACGCCTGATGATGGCCAATATCAGCAGTCCGCTGGACTCCGGTCTCGGCGACGAAGCAGTGCCGGGGACCCACCTCTTCCGGGGTACGCCTGTTCCTGGGGACATTGCGGAGGCTGCACTGAACTCTTACCGTGCGCCTCAGTTCCAGGCCAATATTGAGACGGAAGGGAGGCGCGGCGATGCGGTCCACAACATTCTTGCGCTGGTTTCGCATTCGCATGGGCGGGCTCATACCCCTGCCCTGACGCTTTCCTACTCGCCTGATCAGTCAGGTCAGGGGCGCCCAACCGTCTATTTGAGCGGAGCGCCCATGACCCCCCATAGCAACAACCCTGAGTCCCCCGCCCTCCCAGTTCCGCGGCTGACCATGCAGGCGCTCTACGCCCGCGCCGGACTGCCCGTCCCGATCTACAGCAACAAGCCGTCCCAGACCCACGACAGCCGGATCTGGGACAGCAAGATCGGCGTCCTGACCCACGCGATCGCGGGACGGCTGGCCTCGACCGCGCAGACCATCGATGGCCGCGCCCTTCGTCTGCTGATCGCCGAGACGGTCGGAGCGACGGTCAAGGATCGGTCCCTTGGCCGGTTGGACAGGGCCCGGATTCGGGTGACCGGCATGGCCACGCAGTACCTGTCCCACTTCGTGCCACCTACCCCGGCGGTCTTCCTCGGTGCCGAGGTGGCGGCCGGGACTGGGCGCGTGGATCTTGCCTGGCACGACCCGGACAAGGGTGTCTTCTTCGACGAGATCAAGACCTGGCGGCATGTGCAGGCCACGCTCGATGAGGACACCTGGACTCAGGTTCACCGCTATCTCGACGCGGGCATCGCCACGTACGGGGACCGGTTCGCCGGGGTCCGTGTAATCACGCTGAGCCACCTGCGGTCCTGCATCTACGTCAGTCCGCAGGGGCTGGTGGAGTCGCTCCACGCCTCGCCTCTGACTCCCGCGGCGCTCCGGGCGGAGACGGCGGCATGACCGGCTCGCGGCGTTTCTCCAGCACGCGACCTCATCAGCCGACTGGGGCCACCGGGTCGACGCGGCATCGGCCCGGTTGGGCGGACAAGCAGGCCGCAGTCGCCCAACTGCGCCGTCTCACCTCCGAAGGTCGCCCCCTCGGGATCCACGTCAAGGCCGTGGCAGCGAAGTGGGGCGTCTCCCCGCGTGCCGTCTACACCTGGCTCAACGACGCCCGGCTCGCCGACGGCACCTCCAAGCCTCAGCGCGAGCGCTTCGAGCCGACCGTCGAGCACCTGACCGTCGTCGCGCAGGAACAGAACATGCACTCAGCCCACAAACTGCTGGTGAAGGCAGGGCTGGTGGACTGCTCCTACGAGACCTTCGCGCGGGCGATGCGCGAACGTGCCAATCCGACCCTCGTCGCCGCCGCGCTGGAGGGCTACACGGGCCTCGTGAACAACCGGGCGTACCTGTCGTGGACTCCGCCGCACCGCAATCACACCTGGCATCTGGACCACACGATCATGGACCTGTGGGTTTGGCCCTCCCACAAGCACGCGTCCCCGATCAAGCCGCAGGTGACCGTGGTGGCGGACGGCTACAGCAGCCTGCTGCACGCAATCCCGTGGAAGACACACGTCAACGGCGACATGGTCGCCGCAGCGCTGGTCGAGTTCGGCACCGAACGCGACTACTTCGGCGTCACGATCGGCGGCCAGCCCGAACAGGTTGTCTGCGACAACGCCGCCCAGCACTTCGGCCCCAGCATGCGGGAAGGAGTGCAGCGGCTCGGCTG
This sequence comes from Klenkia terrae, assembly GCF_900491935.1. Classification (GTDB taxonomy): domain Bacteria; phylum Actinomycetota; class Actinomycetes; order Mycobacteriales; family Geodermatophilaceae; genus Klenkia; species Klenkia terrae. The sequence goes on along the minus strand of NZ_UEXK01000004.1, from coordinate 3,699,644 downwards.
GATCCTGGCACCGACCGCCGCCTACTCCTCCTGGCAGAACGGCGTTGCCGAGCGTGCCCTCGGGCTGCTCAATCAGCGGCTCGCCAACCGTGCCCCCGGTGCCACGAAGGCGGGCAAGATTCGCACCGGCGCGTCTCGGCACGCCGCGAAGTTGCCCAAGGACATCAAGCCCGAGGAGATCCTCGGCTGGTCGGTCTTCTCTGACCTTCTGCAGGACACCGTCAACGAGATCAACACGACGATCCTGATGGAGAAGCACGGCCGGACGCGGCTCGGCTCATTCGGTGCCGACCCGACCGAACTGCGCCACCTCGATCCCGTCGAGTACCGCACGTCGCTGATGACCAGCGGTGACCTCACCTACATGTGGACGAAGAACGGCTTGAACTTCGACGGCAACTTCTACTTCGGCACCAGCCTGGAGTACGGACGCCGTTACCGGATTCGCTATTTGCCGACCAACCGCGACTTCATCGAGGTCTTCAGCCTCGACGGCGAGTGGATCTGCCAGGCAACCCGTGCCGACCGGATGACCCGCGATCAGATCGCCCCCTTCATGGCCGAGCGCGCCGAAATCGAGAAGGAGTTTCAGGCCATCGAGAAGGGCGTCATTCACTTCCGCCAGCAGATGGCCGCGGCCAGCCACGCCGGAGTGACCTACGGACACGAGGACGCCACCTACGACGGCAGCGAGGACCGGGCCGCGTTCGTGAACCGCCACGACAGCCAGCCAGTCGAACCGGAGCCCCGCAGCCTCGCAGAAATGGCCGTCTCCGAGGACGCTCCGAAGCCGAAGGAGCAGAACGCCAAGTCACACCGCAAGGGCGCCGGAAGGCCGCCTGCGCCACGTGTTCCGGCGACGCCTCCCGCCACGAAGGACGACGCGGCGCGGCAGGCAACCGCACGACTGGCGGCGAAGTACGGCAGTGCACTGCCGCCCCAGGAGGCCACGGCACCAGGGCCGCGGCGTTCGACCGACGCTTCCGCTCGCCCGGTCGACAGCAGCCGCGCCAGTGAGGCCCCCACGCATGACGAAGAGGAGCACCAGTGACCATCGCCCCCCAAGGCGTGCTTCGGCATCAGACCGTCGCACTCGGCCTGGAGACAGAACTCGTACAGACACCGTTCTTCGCCGACGGGTACGTGACCGCGCAGGCGGTCCTCAGCGGGAACGACATCGTCGCCTTCGACGGCCCGCCCGGGACCGGCAAGACCACCTGCGCCCGGTACGTCGCCCAGAACGCCAACCGGCCCTGTGCCGTCGTCACGATGCCCGGCAATCCCCGCCCGCTAGACCTTCTCCGGTACACGCATGTGGCCCTGACCGGCTTTCAGCACACCGGTACCCGCGTGCAGATGCAGGACGATCTCCTCCGGCTCTTCACGGCTTGGGGCGGCGTTCTCATCGTCGACGAGTTGCAAAACACGAAACCGCACGCGCTACAGGAACTTGTTTGGCTCTACGAGGAATGCGACCACGCCTTCGGGCTCGGGATCGTCGGAACCGGGGTCCTCGCCGCGGCCCAGACACACCCGCAGTTGCACAGCCGCATCATGGGCGAGGTCACCTTCGCGCCCTTGCGGGGCACTGAACTGATCGACGCCGTCCAGCGCCTCGACGCCCGCTTCGCCGCAACCTCCACGCGGCTGCTCGCGCAGCACAACGAGGCCGCCTGCGCCGGATTCCTTCGTCGTTGGGTGCACACGGTCCGCTGGCTCAACCGGTTCGACGTCACCGGCGCAGTCACCGCTGACGATTTCGCACAGATCCGTCGCAAGTTGCCGCGCCAAATCGCTGAGACCGATTCCTGAAGGAGACCAGCCCGAATGTCCTTTCTAGTCCCACTGCCCGCAGACCAGCCCAGCCGGGCGCTTCTGCCCCCGACCGACCCGAGCACGGGTGTCGTCACGTTCACCGCACGCCCGACCAAGCACGCTTGGGTGATCGGCCAAGACTTGCTCGCTGCGCTCGGCATCAACCACGACGTCTACGGGTCCGGTCGCCGCCATGGTGAAGACCTGGAGTACGCCCGCGCCTGGCTCACTGCCCACGACGTCCGCCTTGTGATCGTCCGGCACGCCGACACCATCCCCAGCATCGAGTTCCTCGATGACCTGGAGCACCTCTCCTCCAGCGTCGGCGCCGACCTCGTGCTCACCTGCGACGACACCGTCGGCGAGAACCTCGCCGACTGGATCACCGCGCGCGGCGGCACGATCACCGACCTCCCCGCGCTCCGAACCCTGATCACGGAAACGGCTCGGCCAACGCACGTTGTGCCGCCAGATACACCCGTCGACTTCCCGCAGTACCTGCCGCGAGCAGAGTTCTACGCATTCCGCGCCCGAGTGCGAGAAGTCTTACGGCCGGAGCAGTTCAGTCTGGTGGACCGGCTCTACCGCAGCACCTTCCACGCAATCGCGGACACCCCACCGGCCACTCCCGAAGATGCCGCAGCGACGCTCACCGCGCTTATCGCTCAACACCGCACCCCCGGTCAGGCCCTGACGATCGCTCGTGCAGCCCAGGCTGCACTCTTCACCCAGGGGCTGTTGCTCAAGGTCAGTATCGACACGCTCCTTCATGGCACAGCCGCCGCTGAGCACCGCCGCATGACGCCCGCCGAGGTCCGCTCGCTGCGCGCCTACCGGACCGCCTGGCGCTCGACTGCCGCCATCCTTTACGACGCCAATCTCAGTAAGGACGAGATCCACGCCATCCGCATCGATCAAGTCACCCCCGATGGCAATCTCGTAGGCGCCGACCACCTCCCCCTCCACGACGACGCCAAGTTGTACCTCCGCGCCCAGCGCACCTATCGACTGCTCACCGGCGCAACCGGTACGGATCCGCTGATCGACCAGACCCGCCAATCCGTCGCTGTGGCCTTGCGCCGCCTCGGAGCCGAACTGAACCTCCCCGCCCCCAGCAACCATGTCCCGACGGAGGCGAGGAAGAGCGACCGCTGGCAACACAACCTCGGGGTGGCACTCCTCCCCCTCGTGGGAGTCAGGCTGACCGGAGTTCCGCCCGCTGCCCTCAAGGCCGAGGAAGCAGCATGACCGCCACCGTCCCCGTCAACGGCGCTGCACTCCGCGAGCGTCTACTCAGCGACGGGCTCAGCGACCGCACCTACGCGAACCGGTCCGGCCTCGGTGACAGCGCTGTCCGCGGCATGCTCCTCCGCAACGAGGTCAACGGCAGCGTCAGCATCGCGGACCTCCGCCGGGCCGCGACCGAAGCAGGCATGTCCATGGGGGACCTCTTCGACGCGACCGCGACCGACGAGCCCGCCGACGCCCCCAGCGAGGATGTCGCTGTCCTCGCTCAGGTTCTCAACGCCCAGAAGCAGATGCACCCGGAAGATCGGCTCGCCCAAGCCCTCGGCTGGGACGTCGATCGGCTCCGCACCGCCATCACCAACCTGGACGGCCGCCTCGACGAGATCGGCCTACGCGTACACCGCAACAGCATGGGTGTCTGCATCCGCGCCAACGACAAGCGTGCCTCGGACGCGATCACCCGGCTGACCTTGTACAAGGACGCCGATGACGGCATCGCCCACGGCACGGCGCGAGTTCTCTACGCCGCCTACCGTGGCACTTTGTCGGCGACCGACACGTCCACAGATCGCATGATGCAACTCGGCGCGCTCGCGAACCGCGGAGCCATCACGGTCAGCAGCGGCGTCGGAGACCGCGTGCAACTCACCGCCGACACCGCCTACGCCTTCGACGTCAGTGGGTGATAACGAACAGCAGGCTAGCCCGGGGGGCTCGCCTCAGTCGTCCTCTTCGGGGATGCCCAGCACGGCCTCCGCGATCTGGTCCGCCATCTCCTCGATGTCGAACTCGCCGGTGCTCAGGGCTCGCTTGTCGGCAAGCGAGGGGCTGTACCCGCGGACCTGCTCAGCACTGACCTCGTGCCAAATCGGCAGCATGGACTGCTCCCCTGCGACGCTCCTGGTCACCAGACCGTCAAGTTCCAGGTTGGTCCAACCCTTCGCGAAGAAGGACGGGGACAACACAACGACGCCGTACCGGCTCGACCTGATGCCCTCGTCGATCTTGCGGCGAAGACTGTCACCGATCTTGATCTCCGTCTTGTCGAGCCAGACCGTCACCCCCCGCTCGGTCAGTGCATCCCGCAGAGGGAGCGCAACTGATGCCTTGTCCTCAGTGGCGTGAGACAAGAAGACGTCCCACGTCTGGCCTCCAAGGACCTCACCCTCAGGCTCGACAGGCTCGCGGACCTGCACATCGGCGGCAGGGCTGCTCTGCTGCCGCAGCGTGGGGAGATTTCCTCGCGGCGGCGGTTGAACTTTGACGCCCGCGCGGACGGTTCCCCCGTAGCCGCCGAGGTCAACGACCACGACCCACCTCCCGTTGGTAGGGATCGGGATGCGCGCAGGAGACGTCTTGGCGAGTCCGCCGTGATAGCGATACTGCCTGCCAGACTTGTATGACTGGTAAGCCGACGACGTCATGAGTTGGACATTGGCTTGCTTGTCGAGGGTGACGACTGCGGTCGCCCCCTTCTTCTGCTGTCCTAGGTCGTAGGAGAGGTGCCGCATGACGCGTCTACCGCTTGTCGCGGGGCGGATTCGGGTCGTTGCCCGGCGCCACAGTGTCGGAGTCGCGAATGGCGCCGTCGCGGCCGTGGATGCGGACCTCGCCGCCACCGGCCCGCCCGACGATCTCTTTCGCGCGGGCGGTGGCTTGTGCCTGTGTTTCAGCGTGAGCGCTTGAGCGCTCAGCGCCAGGCTTCTTGACGTCCCAGCCGCCGGTCTTGTTCGGAACGACGTGGCGCCGATTGTCCTTGCTCATGGGTGCCTTCCGTAAGTGTTGTGGCTGAACAGAGGTGGGACGCCAAGGGGCGAGGCTCAATAACTGAACCTCGCCCCCCGGTATGCGTCACGTCATCGCCAGCAGCGGCCTTGCACTATTCGTGACAACGACGCGCACTGTTGCTGACAGCGGTGTGCACTATTCGCGACAATGCTGCGCGTTATTCGTGACAGCCGTCATCAGCTGCAGCCGCTGGTGGAGCCGCAGCCCTCGCAGACGTAGCAGCTGCCGGCCGGGCGCATCTTCGTGCCGCAGGTCATGCACAGCGGCGCGTCGGTGGCGGTCCCGGTGACCAGCTCCAGCAGCTCGGCCGAGGAGTGGGCCTCCTTGATCGAGGTGGGCTTGGCAGCCGGCGCCTCGACCTTGGCGACCTCGGTCGGCGCGGAGCCGCGCAGCGCCTCCAGGTCGACCTCCTCCTCGACGGTCGACGTCGAGGCCGAGCCGTAGGACCCCGTGACCTGCGAGGCGCGCTCCTCGGCGGTGAAGATGCCGAGGTTGGCCCGCTTCTCGATGGACAGGTGGTCCAGCGCCAGGCGCCGGAAGATGTAGTCCATCACCGACTGGGCGATCCGGATGTCCGGGTCGTCGGTCAGGCCGGCGGGCTCGAAGCGCATGTTGGTGAACTTGGAGATGTAGGTCTCCAGCGGCACACCGTGCTGCAGCGCCAGCGAGATACCGATCGAGAAGGCGTCCATCACGCCGGCCAGGGTCGAGCCCTGCTTGCCGAGCTTGAGGAAGACCTCGCCCAGGCTGCCGTCCTCGTACATGCCGGCGGTCATGTAGCCCTCGGCCCCGGCGACGGAGAACGACGTCGTGACGCTGGTGCGCTTCTTGGGCAGGCGCTTGCGGACCGGGTGGGCCATGGTCGCCGCGACCGGTGCTGCCACCTCGGCCACCTCGGCTACCTCGGCCTTGGTGCCGTCGTTCTTGCCCTTGCCGCCGGACAGCGGCTGGCCGACCTTGCAGTTGTCCCGGTAGATGGCGAGGGCCTTGATGCCCATCTTCCAGCCCTGGAAGTAGATGTTCTCGACGTCCTCGATGGTCGCCGACTCCGGCATGTTGACCGTCTTGGAGATGGCGCCGGAGATGAACGGCTGGACCGCGGCCATCATCCGGACGTGGCCCATCGGGGAGATGGCCCGCTCGCCCATCGCGCAGTCGAAGACCTCGTAGTGCTCGGGGCGCAGGGTCGGGGCATCCACGACGTGGCCGTGCTCGGCGATGTACTCGACGATCGCCTCGACCTGCTCCTCCTGGTAGCCCATGCTCGCCAGCGCGCGGGGCACCGTCTGGTTGACGATCTGCATGGAGCCGCCGCCGACCAGCTTCTTGAACTTGACCAGCGAGAAGTCCGGCTCGATGCCGGTCGTGTCGCAGTCCATCATGAAGCCGATGGTGCCGGTGGGGGCCAGCACGGAGGCCTGGGCGTTGCGCCAGCCGTTCTGGCCACCGATGGTCAGGCACTCCTGCCACTGCGCGGTGGCGGCCTTGAGCACGTCGGCGTCGTCGGCGCCGACCGGGCGGATCGCGTCGTTGGCTGCGGCGTGCTTGCGCATGACCCGGGAGTGCGCCGAGGCGTTGCGGGCGTAGCCGTCGTAGGCACCGACGACCCCGGCCAGCTCGGCCGAGCGGCGGTAGGCGGCACCGGTCATCAGCGAGGTGATGGCCGCGGCCAGGCTCTGGCCCCCGCGGGAGTCGTAGGCGTGGCCGGTGGCCATCAGCAGGGCGCCGAGGTTGGCGTAGCCGATGCCCAGCTGGCGGTAGGCGCGGGTGGTGTCGCCGATCGGCGCCGTCGGGAAGTCGGCGAAGCAGATCGAGATGTCCATCGCGGTGATGATCAGCTCGACGGAGCGGGTGAACCGCTCCGAGTCGAACCGGCCGTCGGGCTGCAGGAACTTCATGAGGTTCAGCGACGCCAGGTTGCACGAGCTGTTGTCCAGGCTCATGTACTCCGAGCAGGGGTTGGACGCGTTGATCCGCCCGGTCTCGGGGTTGGTGTGCCAGTCGTTGATCGTGTCGTCGTACTGGATGCCCGGGTCGGCGCACTCCCACGCGGCGGTGGTGACCTTGCGGAAGAGCTCCTTGGCGTCGACGGTCTCGATGACCGAGCCGTCGGTGCGCGAGCGCAGCCCGAAGCCGGTGCCCTCCTCGACCGCCCGCATGAACTCCTCGTTCACCCGGACCGAGTTGTTGGCGTTCTGGTACTGGACGCTGGTGATGTCGCGGCCACCGAGGTCCATGTCGTAGCCGGCGTCGCGCAGCGCACGGATCTTGTCCTCCTCGCGCGCCTTGGTCTCGACGAACTCCTCGATGTCGGGGTGGTCGATGTCCAGCACGACCATCTTCGCCGCGCGGCGGGTGGCGCCACCGGACTTGATGGTGCCGGCGGAGGCGTCGGCGCCGCGCATGAAGGAGACCGGGCCCGAGGCGGTGCCGCCGGAGGACAGCAGCTCCTTGGACGACCGGATGCGGGAGAGGTTCAGGCCGGCACCGGAGCCGCCCTTGAAGATCAGGCCCTCCTCGCGGTACCAGTTCAGGATCGAGTCCATCGTGTCGTCGACGGCGAGGATGAAGCAGGCGCTGACCTGCTGCGGCGACGCGGTGCCGACGTTGAACCAGACGGGCGAGTTGAAGCTGAAGTACTGGTGCAGCAGCATCCAGGTCAGCTCGTGCTCGAACAGCTCGGCGTCGCCCTCGGTGGCGAAGTAGCCGTGCTCGCGGCCGGCCTCGGTGTAGGTCAGCACGACCCGGTCGATCAGCTGGCGCAGGCTCGTCTCGCGCTGCGCGGTGCCCACGGCGCCGCGGAAGTACTTGGTGGTGACGATGTTGGTGGCGTTGATCGACCACTCCGACGGGAACTCGACGCCCCGCTGCTCGAAGTTGATCGACCCGTCGCGCCAGTTGGTCATGACGACGTCGCGACGCTCCCAGGTCACCTCGTCGTAGGGGTGCACGCCGGCGGTGGTGAACACGCGCTGGACGGTGATGCCCTTGCGGTCGGCGGACTTCGCGCCCCGCTTGCGGCCGGACGAGATGCGGTCGGTGGTCTCGGTCAAGACTCCCCCTGGGATTCGTGTGTCTGCACCCGCGCCGGTGGGCCGGGTGCTGGTCGCGTCGCTGGACGCCGTGCTGGTGGGGCGGGTACGTGCTCGTGGGGCTGTCCCCGGCGGCGGTGCCGGGGCGCCGGTGCGGTGGGGAAGGCCGCGGACCGGTGCGGGATCAGGACTCGTGCGTGACCAGTTGGTGCGTGATCACGGCTGGTGCGCGGCACCCGAGGGGCCTGGCGGCCCCGCGGTGGCGACGCTGCGCGGGATGACCGGCGGCGGCAGGTCGGCCGAGGCGATCTCGGCGACCGAGGCCGCCTTGGCGCGCATCTCCGCGATCTCCTTCTCGAAGTCGGACGCGGAGGTGAAGGAGCGGTAGACGCTGGCGAAGCGCAGGTACGCCACCTCGTCGAGGTCGCGCAGCGGGCGCAGGATCGCCAGGCCCACCTCGTGGCTGGGCACCTCGGCGGACCCGGTGCAGCGCACCGCGTCCTCCACCTGGGCGGCCAGCACGGCGAGCTGGTCCTCGTCGACGGGCCGGCCCTGGCAGGCCCGCCGCACGCCGGCGACGACCTTGGCCCGGTTGAACGGCTCGGTCACCCCGCTGCGCTTGACGACGGCCATCACGGCCTCCTCGACCGTGGTGAACCGCCGGCCGCAGCCCGGGCAGGACCGGCGCCGACGCGTGGTCGCGCCCTCGTCGGTCTCGCGCGAGTCCACGACCCGGCTGTCGGGGTTGTGGCAGAACGGGCAGCGCACCGGATCGTCTCCTCCCGGGTCCGGGGTGTCCCTGTGGACTCCGAGGGGGACATCCGGTGGACGACCTCGGGAGAACCTGGGGAACAACCTGTGGACGGAACGACATCTCTGTAACTACTAGATGTTGTGGTGAGACTAGCTCCGGACCCCTATGGGTGTGCAACCCCTACCGGGCGTGTCGGCTTCCCACATCTCGACGTCAGCACCCGGGCCCCGTGGGCAGACCTGACACCCCACGCGTCCCACCACGCCGTACGCCGTCGGAGGACGCCGCGGACCGCCCGGCACCGGGCTCGGGACCGGCCGCCGAGGACCACCGACGAGACGGCGTGTCGTCGGTCCGTGTCGCCGGTCCGTGTCGCCGGTCCGTGTCGCCGGTCCGCGTCGGCCGGGGATGCGCGTCGGCCGGGGCTGCACGTCGGCCCGCCGCGCAGGCGCCTCAGGGCAGGACGAGCACCTGACCGGGGACCAGCCCGGCCCCGGACAACCCGTTCGCCTCCTGGATCGCGTCGACGACCACCCGCGGGTCGGTGTCGGGTGCCACGGCCTCGGCGATCGACCACAGGGTGTCGCCGCTGTACACCACCACGCTGGAGCGGCCCGCGAGCTCGAGTGCGGGAACGGCCGGGTCGCCGCCACCCAGCGCCGGGACGGCGAACGCCGCTAGGCCGAGGGCGGTGACCACGCCGAGCCCGCAGAGCACCAGTCGACCGCGCCGGGTCAGCCGCAGGGGTGCGGGCGCCGTCGTCCCGGGGGACGCCGCCGACCCGACCGGCTCCGCCGCGGACGCCGCCGGGAGCACCGGCGGCGCGGCCGGCCGCAGCGGGACCACCACGGCGCCGGTGCGCCGCAGCGGCACCACCGGCGCGAGGGGGCCGGTGCCCTGCTCGGCCGCACGGGCCAGCGCGCGCCCGGCCGGGTGGTTCCCGCGACGGGCGACGACCCGGGTCGGCGCGGGGCGCGCCCCGGCGTCGGCGGTCGACTCCGCGGCCCGGGCGGGGCGGGCGGTCGGGAGGGGGCGGGGGGGGGCCGCGGTGCTGGCCATGGGGGCGGCCCCGGGCGGGGGCGCGGACCCTCGCCGGCCCATCCCGGGCGGACGGCTGTTTGGACGGACGTCCGTGCGGATGCCT
>NZ_UEXK01000004.1:3551574-3689853 GCF_900491935.1 Klenkia terrae | reverse complement strand
GACCCGGGTCGTCGCCCGTCGCGGGAACCACCCGGCCCGGGCGGGGTGGGCGGTCGGGAGGGTGCGGAGGGTGGTCGCGGTGCTGGCCATGGGGGCGGCTCCTGTCGGTGGCGCGGACCCTCGCGGGCCCATCCCGGTCGAACGGCTGTTCGATCGAACGTCTGTGCGGATGTCTACCCCACCGGTCCGACAAAATCGAGATGACACCGGTGGAACTTCGAACACGTGTTTGAACAATCGGCGTCGAGGCGTTACCGTCCGTATCGATCACCCCGGTCCGCGGTACGGCCACCCGGCCCCCCGCGAGGACCGGCCGGACGGCACGGTCGCGGCACGCGGCCGACGAGGAGGACACGTGGCGAGCGCGGGAGACACCCCCGGCGGTACCGGCGGCAGCACCAAGCGCCCCGGCCGGACCAAGGCCCGGACCACCGCCGAGCCGGCGACCGGCGAGCGCGGCGCGTCGGTGCGCGAGTTCCCCGAGCGCGGTGAGGCCGGCGACGGGCTCACCCAGCGGCAGCGCCGCGTGCTCGAGGTCATCCGCGACTCCGTCGAGCGGCGCGGCTACCCGCCCAGCGTCCGGGAGATCGGCGAGGCCGTCGGGCTGTCGTCGGCCTCCTCGGTGGCCCACCAGCTGTCCACCCTGCAGAAGAAGGGCTGGCTGCGGCGCGACCCCAACCGGCCGCGGGCCCTGGACGTCCGGCTGCCCGGCGACCACCCGGAGGCCGAGCAGTCCGGCGCCGGGCTGGCCGCCTCGGGCGGCGCCAGCGGGGTCGACGACCCCCGGGTCCCCGTCCCCACCTACGTGCCCCTGGTCGGCCGGATCGCCGCCGGTGGACCCGTGCTGGCCGAGCAGGCCGTGGAGGACGTGTTCCCGCTCCCGCGCGAACTGGTCGGCGAGGGCACGTTGTTCATGCTCAAGGTGGCCGGTGAGTCGATGATCGACGCGGCGATCTGCGACGGCGACTGGGTCGTGGTGCGCCAGCAGGCGACCGCCGAGAACGGCGAGATCGTGGCTGCCATGATCGACGGCGAGGCGACGGTCAAGACCTACAAGCGGCGCGACGGCCACGTCTGGCTGCTGCCGCACAACCCGGCCTTCGAGCCCATCCCGGGCGACGACGCCACGGTGCTGGGCCGCGTGGTGACGGTGCTGCGCCGGGTCTGACCGGTCCGGGCGGTGCGCCGGGGAGGGTGCGCCGCCGGCCGGGCGCGCGGGTGGGTCAGCGGCGGCGGAGACGTCCGACGCCGGCCACCAGCACGGCCGCGGCGACGACGGCGATCGCCCCGGCGGTCCACGGGGACAGCGGGGCACCCGCCGCGGTGGCGGTGGCGCCCACGGCCTCCGCCGGGGCGGTCGACGCGGCCGGCGCCAGGGCACCGGCCGCCGGCAGCGCGGTGACCGACGCCGGCAGGCCCTCGCCGGTCACGACCAGGCTGCGCCCGTCGGCGGCGAAGGCGATGGCCTCGCCCTGGGGCGCGGCCGGCAGCGGGACGATGACCGGGGCCGTGGCCAGCGCAGCCGGGACGTCGGAGCCGGCCAGTGCCCAGACGTAGGCGTCGGTGTAGGTGCGCAGGGCCAGCACGGCGCCGTCCGGGCTGACCGCGCCGCCGGTGACCAGCAGCTGCCCGGCGCGGCCGACCGGGCCGCCCTCGGTGCCGGTGAGGGAGAAGGCCAGGTCGGCCACCTGCTCCAGCGGCACGACCGCACCGGCGTCCAGGGCCTGGGCCGGGCGGTAGACCTCGCTGGTGCCCAGCACCTCCTTGGTCACCAGGTAGGGCGTGCCGTCGGGGGCCAGCAACAGGGCCTCGACGTCCCGCGGACCGTCCGGGTAGGACATCCGGTACACCGTGGCGGCACCGTCGGGGGCGAGGGCGATGAGGGCCACCGTCGTCCGGCTGAGCCGGTTGTCGCCGGTGTCGGCCAGCCAGACGGTGCCGTCGGCGGCCAGCGCCATGTCCTCGGGGTCGTAGGGGTCCACCGCGGCGGTGCGCTCGCCGGTGACCGCGCAGCTGCCGTCGAGCTCGTACACCGTCACGGCGTCGCCGCCGTCGTTCATCGCCAGCGTCGTCGAGCCGCTCACGGCCAGCCCGGAGATCTCGGGCAGGCGGGCGTCGGTGACCGCGCAGAGGTCCAGCGGGTCGCCGTAGAGGGCCACGGCCTCCTCGGCGGCGGCGGTCTCGACCCCGCTGCGCGGGACACCGTTGGAGAGGAAGGAGCCGGGCAGGAACGGGCCGGCCACGACCGCTGCGCACAGCAGCGCGCCGACGGCAGTCCGCGACCGGGCCCAGGACCTCCGGGTCCGGGCCTCAGGCAGCGGTCCGCCGTGCTCGATCATGTACGAAGCGTGACAGGACGACTGCGTCGAGTGCATGCACCACGCCCAGCAGGACCACCCCCACTGCAGCTCCCACCAGTGCATCCGTGACCCAGTGGAAGTCCAGCGCCACCATGGCCACACCCGTCACGAGCGGGCCGGCCACCGAGAGCACCCAGAACGCCCGCTGCACCCGGTCGGGCAACCCGAAGTCGACCGCCTGCCACCGCGCGACGCCCCACATGAGGACGGCGTTGGCCACGTGCCCCGACGGGTAGGACGCGCCGTCCCGGTGGAAGAAGGATCCCGGGTAGGCCGGCGCCGTCCGGCCGGTGCCGTACTTGAACGCGTAGACGACCGCGGTGAGCAGGGCGAGGGCGACCAGCACCCGGACCAGCGGGACGACCGAGCGCCGGCGCCAGGCGATCCAGCCGACGAGGCCGGCCAGGACCAGCAGGATCGTCACCCGGCCGCCGGCCTGGGTGAACACCCACACCGGCCAGTAGGCCACCGAGTCCCGCAGCCCCCAGTCGCTGACCACCTCGGAGACCCGCAGGTCCATCCGCTCGAGGACCCCGCGGGCCAGCAGGTTGACCGTGACCAGCACGGTGACCACGACGCCCACCGCCACCGCCCACCAGGCGGGGCGACCGGTCCCGATGACCGCGGGACCGCGCCGGGCGGGCGCGGCAGCGCTCGGGGAGGTCACACCGGCACGGTACCGCCCGGCTGTGACCTCCCCGTGACCCTCGGCGTCAGCTCCGGGGAGCGCCGAACTCGCCGAGCGCAGCGGCCAGGGCACCGTCGACCCGGGCGTGCAGCCGGGTGCCCTCGCCGGAGAACTCCTCGCTGAGCACCTCGCCGTCGGCGTGCACCCGGGACACCAGGTCGCCGCGGTCGAAGGGCACCAGGACGTCGACGTCGACGTCGGGGTGTGGCAGCCGCCCGGCGATGACCGCCCGCAGCTCCTCGATCCCCTCGCCGGTGGCCGCCGAGACCCACTGCGCACCGGGCAGCGCCTGGCGCAGCGCCAGGACGTCGTCGGGGGCCATGGCGTCGACCTTGTTGACCACGATCAGCTCCGGCACCGCCGAGGCGTCGATCTCGCCGAGGACCACGTGCACCGCGTCGATCTGGCCCAGCGGGTCGGGGTCGGAGCCGTCGACGACGTGCACCAGCAGGTCGGCGGCGGCCACCTCCTCCAGCGTGGAGCGGAAGGCGTCGACCAGCTGGTGCGGCAGGTGCCGCACGAACCCCACGGTGTCGGTGAGCGTGTAGTCCTGGCCGTCGGGCGTCTCGGCCCGGCGGACCGTGGGGTCCAGCGTGGCGAACAGCGAGTCCTGCACCAGCACGCCGGCGTCGGTGAGCCGGTTGAGCAGGCTGGACTTGCCGGCGTTGGTGTACCCGGCGATCGCCACCGAGGGCACCTTGTTGCGGTCCCGGCTGGAGCGCTGGGTCGCCCGGGCGGTCGCCATTCCGGCGATCTCCCGACGCAGCTTGCTGACCCGGGCCCGGATCCGTCGCCGGTCGGTCTCGATCTTGGTCTCACCGGGGCCACGGGTACCGATGCCGCCACCGCCGGCGACACGACCACCGGCCTGCCGGGACAGCGACTCACCCCACCCGCGCAGCCGCGGCAGCATGTACTGCATCTGGGCCAGCTCGACCTGGGCCTTGCCCTCCCGGGACGAGGCGTGCTGGGCGAAGATGTCCAGGATCAGCGCGGTCCGGTCGACCACCTTGACCTTGAGGATCTTCTCCAGCTGGTTGAGCTGACCGGGGGCGAGCTCACCGTCGCAGATGACGGTGTCGGCACCGGTCGCGGCGACGATCTCGCGGATCTCGGCCGCCTTGCCCGAGCCCACGTACGTGCCGGCGTCGGGTTTGTCCCGCCGCTGGATCACCGCCTCCAGGACCTCGGAGCCCGCGGTCTCGGCGAGGGCGGCCAGCTCGGCCAGCGAGCGGTCCGCGTCGGCCGCGGTGCCCTCGGTCCACACACCGACCAGGACCACCCGCTCCAGGCGGAGCTGCCGGTACTCGACCTCGGTGACGTCGGTGAGCTCGGTGGACAGGCCGGCCACCCGGCGCAGCGCCCCGCGCTCCTCCTTGACGTAGGAGCCGGTGGTGTCGTCGGGCTCCTCCCACTGCCCCCGCGGTGCGGGGCGTGCGTCGGTCGGGGCGGGCGGCACGGCTGCCTTGTCGGCGCGTGCGGCGGCGTCCTCGAGTACGGCCCGGTTCTGTGCTGTCGTCATCGTCTCCCAGCGTGACACGCTCCCCGCGCGGGGAGCACCTGATTACCGATCTGCACAACACCGGCGGGTGGTGCGGCCTTCCCGCCCGGGTCAGTCCTCGGGGTGCATCCCGAGGTAGACCGACCACCGCTGGCCGCCGTCGTCGGGCGCCCGGGTGGCCCAGCGGTCGAGCAGCCCGTACAGCTCGTCGGTGAACTCCTGCTCGTGCGCGGGATCCAGCCGCAGGCCCAGCCGGGAGCTGCGCAGGCGGGACTCCCCCACCGCGGCCACCTCGCCGAGGAACGCCGCCAGGATCGGGTCCCGGGCCGGTGCGGGCTGGTCGGAGAGGTCCAGCTGCCAGGACCGCCCGGTCGCGCGGTAGGGCACCTCGCGCGCCCCGCGGGCCCCGCGCCGGGCCGCCTCGGCGACCAGGAACCCGGTGTCGACCAGGGTGCGCACGTGGTGCAGCACGCTGGCCGGGTTGCGCTCGAGCCGGACGGCGATCTCCCGGTTGGTCAGCGGCCGGTCCAGGCACAGCCGGAGGATCCGCAGCCGCACCCCGGACGCCAGCGCCTTGGCCTCGGCGTCCGTGGCCGGACGGCGCTCCCCCCACCCGCTGCGCGACACGCCGACATCCTACGCAGCGATTGACTTCTCCCAATCACTGGCCCGAGGCTGTCGGCATGAGCTCCCTGTGGCGGCACCACGACTTCCGGCAGCTCTGGGCGTCGGAGACCGTCAGCCAGATCGGCACCCAGGTCACGATGGTCGCCCTGCCGGTGCTGGCGGTGACCCTGCTGCAGGCCACCCCGCTGCAGATGGGTGTGCTGACGGCGCTGGAGACCGCGGCGTTCCTGCTCATCGCGCTGCCGGCCGGTGCCTGGGTGGACCGCTGGCGCCGCCGTCGGGTGCTGGTCAGCGCCGACCTGGTCCGCGGCGCCGCGCTGGCGACCATCCCGGTGGCCTACCTGGCCGACGCGCTCACCCTCGGCCAGCTCTACCTGGTGGCCGCCGTGGTCGGCACGGCCACCGTCTTCTTCGACGTGGGCTACCAGAGCTACCTGCCGGTGCTGGTGGAGCGCAGCCAGATCGTCGACGGCAACGGCAAGCTGGAGGCCAGCCGCGCGGTGGCCCAGGTGGTCGGGCCCGGGCTGACCGGCGTCCTGCTGCGGGTGCTCGCCGCCCCCGTGCTGATCCTGGTGAACGCCGCGACCTTCCTGGTCTCGGCGGTGTTCCTGGCCCGCATCCGGACGCCGGGCGTCGTCCCCGAGCGGGCCGCCCGCCGGCCGCTGCGCACCGAGATCGCCGAGGGCCTGTCCTTCGTCGTCGGCCACCCCCTGCTGCGGCGGATGGTCACCTGCACGGCGCTGGCCAACCTGGGCGGGTCGATGACCGGCGCCCTGCTGGTGCTCTTCGCCCTGCGCGAGCTGGGCCTGTCCGAGGCCACCGTCGGGTTCGTCTTCTCCGCCGGAGCCGTCGGCGGGCTGGTCGGTGCGGTCGCCGCGGCCCGGGTCGCCCGGGTCGTCGGGGAGGGCCGGACCATCCCGGTCGCCGCCGTCGCCTTCGCCGTCGCGGGCGCAGGACTGCCGCTGGCCGCGCTCGGGGCGCCGTCCCTGGTGCTGGTCGTCTCCTGGTTCGCCGCCAGCTTCGCGGTGATCGTCTACAACGTCACGCACGTCAGCTTCCGGCAGCGGCTGTGCCCGCCGCGGTTGCTGGGCCGGATGAACGCCTCGGTGCGCTTCCTGGTGTTCGGGACGCTGCCGGTGGGCGGCCTGCTCGGCGGGGTCCTGGGGACGGCGATCGGGGTGCTGCCGACGCTGTGGGTGGCCGTCGCAGTCCAGGCGCTCGCCGCGGTGCCCGTGCTGGCCAGCCCGCTGGTCGGGATGCGCGACCTGCCCGTCGAGCTCGACGCGACGGCGCCCGAACCGGTCGAGGTCAGCCCAGCCACTCCCGGGTCAGCGTCCCCGAGCTGACCACGACGGCGGGCCCGGACAGGACGGTGGTGCCCGGGGTGACCTCGACGGACAACCGGCCGCCCGGGACGTCGACGGTCACCGTGCCGGCGCTGCGGCCCCCGGCGTCCAGCGCCGCCCACGCCGCGGCGCAGGCACCGGTGCCGCACGAGCGGGTCTCCCCCACCCCGCGCTCGGAGACCCGCAGCCGGACGTGCGCCGTGGTGCCGGACGGGCCCTCCTCCGCCGACAGCACGTTGACCAGCTCCACGTTGACCCCGTCGGGGAACAGCGCCGGGTCGACGGCCGGCGCGTGCGCCAGGTCCAGGGACTCCAGGGCGACGTCGGTCAGGCAGACCAGGTGCGGGTTGCCCATCGAGACGCCGGTGCCGGGGTAGGTCACGCCGGACAGCACGGCCTCGCCGCGACCCAGCGGGCGGGCCGGCCCCATGTCCACCCAGTAGCCGTCGGCGCCCTGACCCACCCGGCGCGGACCGCCGCGGGTGCCGACCAGCACGCCGGCGCGGGCCTGCTCGACGTCCAGCAACCCCTCGGCGACCAGGACGTGCAGGTAGAGCCGGATGCCGTTGCCGCACATCTCGGCGTGGGAGCCGTCGGCGTTGCGGTGGTCCATGAACCAGGTGCACTCGTCGAGGGCGTCGCCGAGGACGGCGGCGGCGTCGGGCACGTGCGCGCTGGGGACCACCCGGAGCACGCCGTCGGCGCCCAGGCCCTCCTGCCGGTCGCACAGCCGGCGGACCAGCGCGGCGTCCAGCCGGTCCTCGGGCCAGACGGTGCCGTCGGGGTCGGGCAGCACCACGAAGTCGTTCTGGGTGCCGTGGCCCTTGAGGACCCGGGGCCCGCTCGCGTCGATCACGCCCCGATCGTAGAGAGCGCGCGGTCGACGACGTCGGCGCCGCCGGCGTCCAGCCAGGTCACCGACGCGTCGCGGCGGAACCAGGAGCGCTGCCGGCGGACGAACCGGCGGGTGGTGCGCACCGTCTCCGCCCGGGCGTCGTCGGCGGACAGGTCGCCGTCGAGCTGGCGGAGCACCTGGGCGTACCCCAGGGCGCGGGAGGCCGTGGGGCCCTCGCGCAGCCCGTCGGCCGCCAGCCCGACCACCTCGTCGACGAACCCGTCGGCCCACATCCGGTCCACCCGGGCGGCGACCCGCTCGTCGAGCTCGGCGGGGTCGCGGTCCAGGCCGACGACCACGGCCGGGTAGTGCGGCCGCGGCTCGGGCATCGAGGCGGCGAACGGGCGGCCGGTCAGCTCCACCACCTCCAGGGCGCGCACCACCCGCCGGCCGTTGCTGGGCAGGATCGCGGCCGCAGCGGCCGGGTCCACCGCGGCCAGCCGCCCGTGCAGCACCGCCGGGCCGACCTCCGCCAGCTCGCCCTCCAGACGGGCCCGCAGCTCCGGGTCGGTGCCGGGGAACTCCAGGGTGTCCAGCACGGCCCGCACGTACAGCCCCGAACCGCCCACCAGCAGCGGGACGACGCCCGCGGCCCGGAGCCGGTCCACCTCGGCCCGCGCCCGCGTCCGGTAGTCCACGACGCTGGCCGGCTCCCGCACGTGCCACAGGTCCATGAGGTGGTGGGCCACGCCGTCGCGCTCGGCGGCGGTCGGCTTGGCGGTGCCGATGTCCATGCCGCGGTAGAGCTGCATGGAGTCGGCGTTGACCACCTCGCCGCCCAGCCGGTGCGCCAGGGCCACCGCCACGGCGGTCTTGCCGGTCGCGGTCGGGCCCACCACCGCCACCACGGGCGGTGCGCTCACGGCTGCAACCACCCCGGGACGCCGTCCGGGACGTCGGCGAGCAACCAGTCGGCGACCAGGTAGCCGACGCCGAACGGGGCGTCGTCCAGCAGCAGGCGCGCGGTGACCGCCCGGCCGACCAGCGCCGCGCCCACCGCCGTCCAGGTGTCCGTGCCGGCGGCCAGCAACCGGTGGCCCTCGGCCACGTCGAGCGCGGCCAGGGCGGCCGGGTCGCCGGCCCGGAGCGCCTCGGCGACCCCGGCGTCGAAGCCGGCCGCGGCCGGGTCGAGGGCGCCGGGGGCCTTGGCGGTGCGCCGCGCCGACCCGTCCCCCATGGCCAGGACACCGACCGGCCCGGGCAGGTCGGTCAGGGCCTCCGCCAGGTCGCCGGGGGCGCTCCCGAGCCGGAGGCCGTCGTGCCCGGCCTGGTCGAGCAGCCAGGCGCCGACGGTGTGCGCCAGCGGGAGCCGGCGGCCGCCCGGGCGGGCGCGGCCGGCGAAGGGCTGCCGGCCGCTGCCGCCCCACGGCTGCAGGTCACCGGCGTCCCCGGGGCCGTAGCGGACACCGGGCGGACCGTCGCCCACCACCAGCACGACGTCGGGCCGCAGGCCCAGCACGGTCTGCAGCGCCTCCCCGCAGGCGATCCGCACGCGGTCGGTCTCGGGCGCCGCGGTGCCCTCCAGCTCGGGGACCAGCAGCGGCGGGTGGGGGCAGAACGCGACGGCGACGGCGACCGGGGGCGGATCGGGGCTCACGGGGCGAGTGTCGCCGATGACCGCGTGGAAGACTCTGCTGCGTGTCGAGCACGGAGAACACCGCAGACGTGACCCCGCAGCCGGAGGAGGTCGTGGCCGACCCCGGCCCGGCCGCCGGGTCGGACGCCGTCACCCCCGAGGCCGGTACCCCGGCCGCCGCCGAACCCGCGGACGCCGAGCTGGTCGCCCCCACCGAGGACGCCGCCCCGGCGACCGCGGACGCGGGGACGACGGAGCCGGCCGCGGACACCGAGCAGGCGCCCGCCGACGACCCCGCCGGGGCCGCCGACGCCCCGGTCGAGGCCGTGCCGGACGGGGAGGGCGAGGTCGTCCCGGACACCGCCGAGGTGATGGCCGCCGCCGACGTGCCGGCCGCCGGCGACGCCCTGGACGTCTCGGAGACCGTCGAGACCACCGACGCGGTCGGCGCCAGCGACACCGACGGCACCGAGAGCGCCACCACGGAGGTGCGGACGGAGTCCGCGGTCACCGAGGCCGCCGACGCCACCCCGCCGACCACCGACGACGCCGGCACCCCGGCAGCCGCCGAGACCCCCGCCGAGACCGCAGCCGAGACCACCCAGGTCACCCCGCACGNTGCCCCGCAGCCTCTGCGGCGCCGGACGGGCCCGACAGGCCCGCGCCGGATCTGTGGACAACCACCCCCGCGGTGGACGACGGCTCAGCCGCAGGCGGGGGCCGGTGGTAGGGCGACGGGCACCCCGACGGTGGGCATGCCGAGCCCGATGCCGCGGGTGCTCGGTCGCACGCCGGCCTCCCCGGCGTCGCCCGCCCGGGTGCGGCGGTGGGACAGCAGCGGGCCGTCGGCGATGAGGAAGTGCGGCTTGGCGGCGGTCACGACGGTCTCGACGACGTCCCCGGGCCGGATGCCGTCCGCGCTGGTGAAGTGCACCAACCGCCCGTCGCGGGCCCGGCCGGACAGCCGGCCGCGGTCGGCGTCCTTGCTGCCCTCGCCCGAGGCGACCAGCAGCTCGACCGTGCGCCCGACGACCGCGAGGTTCTCCGACCAGCTGATCTCCTCCTGCAGGGCGGTCAGCCGCAGGTATCGCTCCTGCACGACCTCCTTGGGCAGCTGGACGTCCATCTCGGCGGCCGGCGTCCCGGGGCGCTTGGAGTACTGGAAGGTGAACGCGCTGGCGAACCGGGCCGCGGCGACGACGTCCAGGGTCTGCTGGAAATCCGCCTCGGTCTCGCCCGGGAAGCCCACGATGATGTCGGTGGTGATCGCGGCGTGCGGCATCGCGGCGCGGACCCGGTCGATGATGCCGAGGTAGCGGTCCTGCCGGTAACCCCGCCGCATCCGGCGCAGCACGTCGTCGGACCCGGACTGCAGCGGCATGTGCAGCTGCGGGCAGACCGCGGGGGTCTCCGCCATCGCCTCGATCACGTCGTCGGTGAACTCCCGCGGGTGCGGGCTGGTGAACCGGACGCGCTCCAGGCCCTCGATCCGGCCGGCCGAGCGCAGCAGGTCGGCGAACGCCCCCCGCTCGCGGAACTCCACGCCGTAGGCGTTGACGTTCTGGCCCAGCAGGGTCACCTCGAGCACGCCCTGGTCGACCAGCGCCTGGACCTCGGCGAGCACGTCGCCGGGGCGCCGGTCGCGCTCCTTGCCGCGCAGGGCCGGGACGATGCAGAACGTGCAGGTGTTGTTGCAGCCGACGCTGATGGAGACCCAGCCGGCGTAGGCGCTGTCCCGCTTGGCCGGCAGGGAGCTCGGGAAGACCTCGAGGGCCTCCTTGATCTCCACCTGGGCCTCGTCGTTGTGCCGGGCGCGCTCCAGCAGCGCGGGCAGCGAGCCCACGTTGTGGGTGCCGAAGACGACGTCGACCCAGGGGGCGCGGGTGACGATCGAGGCGCGGTCCTTCTGGGCCAGGCAGCCGCCGACGGCGATCTGCATGCCCGGGTGGCCGTCCTTGACCGGTCGCAGGTGCCCGAGGTTGCCGTACAGCTTGTTGTCCGCGTTCTCCCGCACGGCGCAGGTGTTGAGGACGACGACGTCGGCCTCGGCGCCCTCGGGGGCCGCGGTGTACCCGGCGTCCTCCAGCAGACCCGACAGCCGTTCGGAGTCGTGGACGTTCATCTGGCACCCGTAGGTGCGGACCCGGTACGTGCGGTTCTCGGTGCTCGTCATGACGACAGCGAGGGTACGGCGCGGGCCTGACCGGACCGGGCCGGACCGATCGTGACCGAACCGATGTGTTCACCGGGAACTCGTGGCTGGTTGCCAGGTTCGTTACAGGTTCGTGATCGCCCGGGTTCGTCAGCGGTATCCGGCCCGCCCTAGTGTCCCCTGACGTGACCAGCGCTCCGACCGGAGAACCCCTCGTCCGCCTGACCGGTGTCAACAAGTGGTTCGGCGATCTGCACGTCCTGCAGGACGTCGACCTGACCATCGACCGCGGCGAGGTCGTCGTGGTCATCGGCCCCTCGGGCTCGGGCAAGTCCACGCTGTGCCGCACCATCAACCGGCTCGAGTCGATCGAGCGGGGCGAGATCACCATCGACGGCACGCCGCTGCCGGCCGAGGGCAAGGAACTGGCCGCGCTGCGCAGCGACGTGGGCATGGTGTTCCAGAGCTTCAACCTCTTCGCCCACAAGACGATCCTCGAGAACGTCATGCTGGGGCCGGTCAAGGTCCGCGGGAAGTCCAAGGCCGAGGCCGAGAAGCGGGCCCGCGAGCTGCTGGACCGGGTCGGCGTGGGCCACCAGGCCGACAAGGTGCCCGCCCAGCTGTCCGGTGGTCAGCAGCAGCGCGTGGCCATCGCCCGCGCCCTGGCCATGGACCCCAAGGTGATGCTCTTCGACGAGCCCACCTCCGCGCTGGACCCCGAGATGATCAACGAGGTCCTCGAGGTCATGGTCGGCCTGGCGAAGGACGGCATGACCATGGTCGTGGTCACCCACGAGATGGGCTTCGCCCGCCGGGCGGCCAACCGGGTCGTGTTCATGGACGGCGGCCGGATCGTCGAGTCCAGCGACCCCGAGACGTTCTTCACCTCCCCGACCAGCGACCGGGCCAAGGACTTCCTCTCCAAGATCCTGAACCACTGACCGACCGCTCCCCCACGAGAAGAGGACCCATGCGTCTCACCCGCTACGCCGCTGCGGCCGCCGCCTTCGGCGTCGTCCTGGCCGGCTGCTCCAGCGAGGCCGGCCAGCAGGCCGAGGAGCAGGCGGACAACACCGTCGCCGTCGAGACCGACGTCGAGTTCGAGGCCGGCACGACCATGGCCGAGCTGGCCGAGGCCGGCACGATGACCGTCGGCGTCAAGTTCGACCAGCCCGGGTTCGGCCTGCTCAACCCCAGCGGCGAGCCCGAGGGCTTCGACGTGCAGATCGCCACGATCATCGCGGCGAACCTGGGCATCGCGCCGGAGGACATCGAGTTCGTCGAGTCCGTCTCGGCCAACCGCGAGCCGTTCATCCAGAACGGCACCGTCGACATCGTGGTCGCCACGTACACGATCAACGACGCCCGCAAGCAGCTCGTGGACTTCGCCGGACCGTACTACGAGGCCGGCCAGGACATCATGGTCGCCGCGGGGAACCCCGAGGGCATCGCGGGCCCCGACGACCTGGCGGGCAAGAACGTCTGCTCGGTCGAGGGCTCCACCCCGGCCCAGAACATCCGGGACAACTACCCCGAGGCCACGCTGACGCTCTTCGACGTCTACTCCAAGTGCGCCGACGCCCTGACCAACGGCCAGGTGGACGCGGTCACCACCGACAACGTCATCCTGACCGGCCTGGTGGCCGGCAACCCCGAGGGCTTCGAGCTGGTCGGCAACCCGTTCACCGAGGAGCCCTACGGCATCGGCCTCTCCCTGGGCGACACCGAGTTCCGCAACTTCATCAACGACACCCTCGAGGCCTCCTTCGAGGACGGTTCCTGGGCCGAGGCCTGGGACGCCACCGCCGGTGCCATCACCGGTGAGGACGCCCCCGAGCCGCCCTCGATCGACCGCTACTGATCCCCACGACCGTTCCCGGCCCGCCCTGCAGGGCGGGCCGGGGACCGTCGTGCCCGCTCGCTGAGCCATCCCGAGAGGAGGCACCGTGCAGTTCTTCCTGGACAACATCGACCTCTTCCGGGACGCATTCCTCAACACCCTGGGTCTGACGCTCTTCGCCGGGGTGCTCGCCCTGGTCCTGGGCACCGTGCTGGCCGGCATGCGGGTCAGCCCGATCGCCCCGCTGCGCGGTCTGGCCACGGTCTACGTCGAGATCTTCCGCAACACCCCGCTGACCGTCGTCTTCTTCTTCGTGATCTTCGGCCTGCCGCAGATCGACACCGTCGTGCCCTTCTTCACCGGTGCGGTGATCGCGGTGGGCACCTACACCGCGGCCTTCGTCGCCGAGGCGATCCGCTCGGGCATCAACTCCGTCGCCCCCGGGCAGGCCGAGGCCGCCCGTGCCCTGGGCCTGACCTTCAGCCAGACCCTGACCACCGTGGTGCTGCCCCAGGCGTTCCGCACCGTCGTGCCGCCACTGGGCAGCGTGCTCATCGCCATGGCGAAGAACACCTCG
Source organism: Klenkia terrae (assembly GCF_900491935.1). Classification (GTDB taxonomy): domain Bacteria; phylum Actinomycetota; class Actinomycetes; order Mycobacteriales; family Geodermatophilaceae; genus Klenkia; species Klenkia terrae. The sequence continues at coordinate 3,676,291 of NZ_UEXK01000004.1, read as the reverse complement.
ATCGCGGCCGGGTTCTCGATCAGCGAGGTCAGCTCGCTGCTGGCCCGGCTGTCCAATGCCGACCCCAACGACCTGCTCTTCATCCTGCTGGGCGTCGTGCTGGCCTACATGATCATCACGGTGCCGGCGGCCATCGCCCTCAACCGCATCGAGCACCGGGTGGCGATCCTCCGATGAGCTCCCTCGTCCTCTTCGACGTCCCCGGCCCCAAGGCCAAGCGCCGGCAGCTCATCGGCACCGTCGTCGGTGGTGTGCTGGTGCTGGCGCTGCTGGGGGTCATCCTCTGGCGCCTGAACGGCAACGGGCAGCTGGACCCGTCCCGCTGGGCCATCCTCTTCGACCCGGCCGCCGGCGTGCCCCAGGCCTTCGGCTCCGCGCTCCTGCTGACCCTGCGGATCGCCGCGGTCGCCATGGTGACCTCGACCGTGCTCGGGCTGCTGCTGGCCGTGGGCCGGCTCTCCGAGCACCGGTGGGTGCGCATCCCGGTGACCACGGTCATCGAGTTCTTCCGGGCCATCCCGCTGCTGGTCGTCATCTTCGCGCTGTACTTCGTGCTGCCGGGGTTCGGCATCTCGCTGTCGGCGTTCGCCGCCCTCGTCGGCGGGCTGACGCTCTACAACATGGCCGTGCTGGCCGAGATCTTCCGCGCCGGCATCCTGTCGGTGGACAAGGGCCAGCGCGAGGCCGCGTTCGCCCTCGGCATGCGCAAGACCCAGGTGATGACCCTGGTGCTGCTCCCCCAGGCGATCCGCCGGATGCTGCCGGTCCTCATCGCCCAGCTCGTGGTGCTGCTCAAGGACACGTCCCTGGGTTTCATCATCGGGGTGTTCGAGCTGCTGCGTCAGGCGCGCAGCCTGGTCGAGTTCTTCAACTCGCAGTTCGGCAACATCTACACGTTCCAGCTCTACGTGGGCGCCGCGGTGATCTACATCGTCATCAACATCGCGCTGTCGCAGGTGGCCAAGATCGTGGAGAAGCGCACCCGCTCGTCGGCCAAGGCCGCCGGCGCGGCGCCGCCCGCCCTGGCGACGTCGACCATCGACACCGGTCGCGCGCCGGGGGTCTGAACCGCCCAACTCGCACCCTCACGCGGCGTGGCGTTGACGCGACGCTGGGTTGTGACGGGTGAGACTGGTGGGACCATGGACACCACCGCAGCCTTCGCCCTCGAGCCCTCCGACGAGCCGGACGTCACCGTCCTGCACCTGGTCGGCACCGATCCCGAGCAGCTGTTCGTCAGCCGGCTGCGGTCCTCGGCGACGCACTTCGCAGCGGCTGCGGGCGCGCAGTCCGCGGTGGTGCGGGAGGCCGTGCCGCCGGCCCGGCACCGCCGCTCGCGCTGCCGGGTGGTCCTGCAGTGGGACGACGGCGCGGAGTCCGACGTGACCTTCCTCGGTCCGGCCCGCCGACCGGTGGACCCCGAGCGCGGCCCGGCTGCGCTCACCGTCACCACCTCGGGCTTCGACGCCGCCATCCAGCAGTGGCTGACCGAGGGCCGCCCGGAGTCCCCGCTGTGGCTGGTGCCCGACGAGGACTCCCCCGCCGGCACCGCCGTCGACGTCGCTGCCTGGCTGGCCACCTGACCGCTCGGGACAGCCCCTCGGGGCTTCGGCCGTCAGCGGCGGCCGAAGCCCCCGGGACGACGGGCAGGTGACCGGGTACGGGCGTAGCCGTCGACGGTGAGGCCCTCGCCGACCTCGGCACCGGACTCCTCGTCCAGCGGGCGCCCCGACCAGAGCCCGCGCCGCACGACCGGCTCGGCACCGGCGGTGTCCGGGGCCGCGTCGTCGGCCTCGGCCGCGGCGTCTTCGTCCTTGCCGTCGGCCTCCAGCGCCTCGCGCACCACCCAGGCCGCGAGGCCCATGCCGTAGCCCTTGCGGGCGAGCATGCCGGTCAGCCGCCGGGTCGCCGTCGCGGTGTCCAGCCGCCGCATGCCGGGCACCTTCCGGGCCACCAGCGCCCGGGCGGTGTCCCACTCGTCCTGCGGGTCGACCGCCTCCAGCGCCACCGAGGCGACCTCGGGGTCCACGCCCTTGGCCCGCAGCTCGTGCGACAACGCACGTCGGCTCAACCCGCGGGCGGACTGCCGCGAGCTCACCCACGCCGCGGCGAAGGCCGCGTCGTCGACCAGCCCCACCTCGCTGAACCGGTCGAGGACCGCGGCCGAGACGTCGTCGGGGATGTCCCGGGACGCGAGCAGGTCGGCCAGCTGCTTGCGGCTGCGCGAGGCACCCGTCAGTGCCGTGAGGCAGATCTGCTTCGCGGTCTGCTCCGGGTCCTCGTACACCGGCGGGGGCTCGCCCTCGGCCCGTCGCGGCCGCCCGAAGGAACCGGCCCGGCCGCGCGGGGCCGACCGCTGACGGTCGGCCCGCGGCTCGGGGGCGGGGCCGTCGCCGGCGGGATCGACTGCCTGGTCGGCCGGTGCCGCCGGTCGCGGCTCCTCGACCTCGGCGTCGAGCTGGATCCCCCACTCGCGGCGGGGCTTCTTCTTGCCGGCGCCCCCGGCGCGCGGGCGGCCGCCGAAGCCGCGGGACCCGCCGTCGCCGAAGGACGACCGCCGCTTCGGGCGGGCCCGCTCCCCGGCGCCACCCGCGGCGTCGTCCAGGTCACCGCCGTCCTCGGCGCCGTCGTCGGAGGACGGTGCCTCCGGCGCCGACCGCTGGCGCTCACCACCGCGAGCGGGGGGTCGCGTCGAGCGGGCCGGGCGGCGGGCCACCAGGGAGTCGATGTCCACGACCTCGGCGGCCGGTGCGGCAATGCGCGCCGACTCGTCCAGGTGCGCCATCTCCACCGGCGACGCCGGCAGCACCGTGGTGGTCGGTCGGTCGCCGGCCGCGTCGGCCAGGACGCCGCCGTCCTGGCCCCCGCCGGTGCTCTGGATGCCCGCGGTGGCGGCCACCTCGGAGTCGGCCGGCGACACGTCGCCCAGCCCCGAGAAGTCGACGACCTCGGGCTCGGGGGTGACCCCGAGGTCGTCCAGCAGGCCGAAGTCGACCACCTCCGGCGGTGCACCGGCGGACCCGTGGTCAGCCGGCCCGTGGTCGTCGGAGGAGGTCACCGGGCTCAGAAGTCAGCCGGCACGGCGTCGACCGGGGCGTCCAGCCGCGGCCCGATGCCGAGCTTCTCCTTGATCTTCTTCTCGATCTCGTCGGCCAGGTCCGGGTTGTCGCGCAGGAAGCCGCGGGCGTTCTCCTTGCCCTGGCCCAGCTGGTCGCCCTCGTAGGTGTACCAAGCGCCGGACTTGCGGACGAAGCCCTGCTCCACGCCGATGTCGATCAGGCCGCCCTCGCGGCTGAACCCGGTGCCCCAGATGAGGTCGAGCTCGGCCTGCTTGAAGGGTGCGGCGACCTTGTTCTTCACGACCTTGATCCGCACCCGGCTGCCCACGGCGTCGGTACCGGTCTTCAGCGTCTCGATGCGGCGGACGTCCAGCCGGACCGAGGAGTAGAACTTCAGCGCACGCCCACCCGTGGTGACCTCGGGCGAGCCGTAGACCACGCCCACCTTCTCGCGCAGCTGGTTGATGAAGATGCAGGTCGTGCCGGAGTTGCTCAGGGCGCCGGTGATCTTGCGCAGCGCCTGGCTCATGAGGCGGGCCTGCAGACCGACGTGGCTGTCACCCATCTCGCCCTCGATCTCCGCGCGGGGCACCAGGGCGGCCACGGAGTCGATGACGATGAGGTCCAGCGCACCGGAGCGGATCAGCATGTCCGCGATCTCCAGCGCCTGCTCACCGGTGTCGGGCTGGCTGATCAGCAGGGCGTCGGTGTCGACGCCGATGGCGCGGGCGTAGTCGGGGTCCAGCGCGTGCTCGGCGTCGACGAAGGCCACGATGCCGCCGGCGGCCTGAGCGTTGGCCACCGCGTGCAGGGCGACCGTCGTCTTGCCTGATGCCTCCGGGCCGTAGACCTCGACCACGCGGCCGCGGGGCAGGCCACCGACGCCCAGGGCGATGTCCAGGGCGATGGACCCGGTGGGGATGACCTTCATCGCCACCTCGGGCGAGTCGCCCAGCCGCATGACCGAGCCCTTGCCGAACTGCTTGTCGATCTGGGCCAGGGCCATGTCGAGGGCCTTGTCGCGGTCCAGGGTTGCCATGGTGTCCACCTTCGGTGTCGTCGCTGCGAGTCGCTGTCTGCGGGTCGGTTCCGACGTTAGGACGGGGGTCCGACAAAAACAGTGGGCCGGACGGATCTGTGGATGCGCACCCGGCCTGTGGACAGCAACGGTAGGACGAACACGTGTTCGAAGCCAGCGACACGCCGGGATCCCGGCGTGTCGGACGTCAGCCGCGGGTGTCGTGGGTGGTGCGCGCCTCGTGCACCGCGGGCATGCGGTCCTCGACGAAGGCGATCAGCGACAGCAACCGGGGTGCCAGGTCGGCACCGGCCGGGGTCAGCCGGTACTCCACGTGCGGCGGGATGGCCGACCGGACCTCGCGGTGCACCCACCCGTCCCGCTCGAGGGTTTGCAGGCTCTGCGCCAGCATCTTCTCGCTGACGCCCTGGATGCGCCGACGGAGCTCGCCGAAGCGGTGCGGCGACTCCTGCAGCGCCGAGATCGCGAGCAGCGCCCACTTGCCAGTGACGTGCTCCAGCGCCTCGCGCGACGTGCAGGCCCGGCTGAACACGTCGGGTGCGAAGTCCTCGAGTTCCTGAGCCGGGGACCTGCCGTCGTCTGACACGCCGACCAGTGTACGTTCTCGTCGAAAGCACTAACCAACAGTTAGTGCCATACGAGGAGGAAGCATGATCACCGTCACCGGAGCCACCGGGCAGCTCGGCCGGCTCGTCGTCACCGGGCTCCTGGAGTCCGGCGTCCCCGCCGCCGAGGTCACCGCGGTCGTCCGCGACGCCTCCCGGGCCGCCGACCTCGCCGAGCGCGGGGTCGCGATCGCCGTGGCCGACTACACCGACCCGGCGTCGCTGCGGTCCGCGCTGACCGGGACCGACCGGCTGCTGCTGGTCTCCGGCAGCGAGGTCGGCCAGCGCGTCGCCCAGCACACCAACGTCCTCCAGGCGGCGGCCGCGGCCGGCGTCGGGCTGGTCGTCTACACCTCGGCCCCCAAGGCCGACGACACCACGCTGGTCCTGGCCCCCGAGCACAAGGCCACCGAGGAGGCCATCACGGCCACCGGGCTGCCGGCGGTCGTGCTGCGCAACAACTGGTACTGGGAGAACTACGACGCTCAGGTCCAGCAGGCCGCGGCCTCGGGCCAGCTCGCCGGCAGCTCCGGCGCCGGGCGGGCATGGCCTGCCTCCCGCGCCGACTTCGCCGCCGCGGCCGTCGCCGTCCTCACCGCCGAGCAGCCGCCGCTGGGCGTGCACGAGCTCGGCGGGGACCAGCCGTTCGTGCTCGCGGACCTGGCCGCCGAGGTCGGCCGGCAGACCGGCACCGAGGTGACCTACGCGGACCTGTCGACCGACGACCACCGCGCCGCCCTGCTGGGCGCCGGTCTCGACGAGGGCACCGCCGGCTTCGTCGCCGCGCTGGACGGCAACATCGCCGCCGGCGAGCTCGACGCCGGCCAGGGCGGCATCTCCGCGCTCACCGGCCGGCCGACCCGCAGCCTGGCCGAGTACGTCGCCGAGGTCCTCGGGCGCTGAGCCACCGACGTCCCGGTGCGGGTCAGCGCGCCTTCACCGGGACGTCGAACTCCTCGCAGATCGCCAGCCACACCGTCCGGACCGGCACGCCCGCCTCGATGGCGCCCACGGCGGTCCGGCCCTCGAAGGCCGAGAACACGTGGTCGCGGGCGATCGACTCCCCGCGGAGGTCGCCGAACTGGCTCCGCAGCTGGCCCCAGAACTCCTGCAGTCGCACGTCCCCGACGGTACCCGCGGCTAGCCTGGCGCCATGATCCCCAGCACCGGTTCGGTCACCTGGGACACCGTCGGCCAGATCGCCCTGGTGTGCCTGCTGGCGGTCTCCCTGCTGCTCATGTGGCGCCGCCGCTAGGGCTCAGAGCCCCATCGAGCGGCCGATGATCTCCTTCATGATCTCGTTGGTGCCGCCGTAGATGGACTGCACCCGGGCGTCCCGCCAGGCCTTCGAGACCGGGTACTCGTTCATGTAGCCGTACCCGCCGTGCAGCTGCAGGCAGCGGTCGGCGGTCCGGTTCTGCAGGTCGCTGCACCACCACTTCGCCTTGGCCGCGTCCACGGCGGTCAGCGTCCCGGCGTCCAGCTGGCGGATGCACTCGTCGACGAAGGTGCGGGCGATGGTGGCCTCGGTGGCGAGCTCGGCGAGCACGAAGCGGCTGTTCTGGAAGCTGCCCACCGGCTTGCCGAACGCCGTGCGGCTGGTGACGTACTCCAGGGTCTGGGCCAGCACGGTCTCGATCGCGGCAACCGCGCCGATCGCGATGGACAGCCGCTCCTGGGGCAGGTTCTCCATCAGGTGCAGGAAACCGCGGTCGGCGGTGCCGAGCAGGTTGGCCGCCGGCACCCGGACGTCGGTGAAGAACAGCTCCGCGGTGTCCTGGGCCTTGAGGCCGACCTTGTCCAGGTTGCGCCCCCGCTCGAAGCCGGGCATGCCGCGCTCCACCACGAGCAGGCTGGTGCCCTTGGACGCCGGGGCGCCGGGGTTCGTGCGGGCCACCACGATGACCAGGTCGGCGTTGATGCCGTTGGTGATGAAGGTCTTCGACCCGTTGAGCACCCAGTCCTCGCCGTCGCGGCGGGCGGTCGTGGTGATGCCCTGCAGGTCGCTGCCGGTGCCGGGCTCGGTCATCGCGATCGCGGTGATCAGCTCCCCCGAGCAGAAGCCCGGGACCCAGCGGGCCTGCTGCTCCTCGGTGGCCAGGTCGCGCAGGTACGGGCTGACCACGTCGTTGTGCAGGGTGAACCCGACCCCGCTGGCGCCGACCCGGGTCATCTCCTCCGACAGCACGGCCTGGTAGCGGAAGTCGCGGACCCCGCCGCCGCCGAACCGCTCCTCCTGGTCGATGCCCAGGAAGCCCTGCGCGCCACCGGCGGTCCACACCTCGCGCGGCACGATGGAGTCCCGTTCCCACTGGTCGTGGAACGGGGCGATCTCCTTCTCGACGAACGTGCGCACGCTGGCGCGGAAGTCGTCGTGGTCGGCCTCGTACAGGTGGGAGCGCATGCCTGCGACTGTGGCAGACAACACTGACTGTTTCCAGGGCTGTCCTCCGTCGGGCAGGAATGTCGTACCCCTGGGGACACTGGGTACGTGCCCCACGCCCCGTCCGCGATCGAGCGGTTCTCCGCGCCCACCCAGGCGTGGTTCACCGGCGCCTTCGACCGGCCCACGGCCGCCCAGGAGGGCGCCTGGACGGCGATCAGCAGCGGCGAGCACGCGCTGGTCGTGGCGCCCACCGGGTCGGGCAAGACGCTGGCGGCGTTCCTCTGGTCCCTGGACCGGCTGGCCGCCACCCCGCTCCCGGAGGAGGAGAAGGCCCGCTGCCGGGTGCTCTACGTGTCCCCGCTCAAGGCGCTGGCCGTCGACGTCGAGCGCAACCTGCGGGCGCCCCTGACCGGCATCGGCCAGGCGGCCGCCCGGCTGGGCCTGCCCCGACCCGAGATCAGCGTCGGCATCCGGTCCGGCGACACCCCGGCAGACGAGCGTCGCGCCTTCGCCCGCCGGCCCACCGACATCCTCATCACCACGCCCGAGTCGCTCTTCCTGCTGCTCACCAGCCAGGCCCGGGAGGCCCTGCGCGGGGTCGAGACGGTGATCCTCGACGAGGTGCACGCGGTCTGCGGCAGCAAGCGCGGGGCACACCTGGCCGTGTCGCTCGACCGGCTGGACATGCTGCTGGACAAGCCCGCGCAGCGGATCGGGCTCTCCGCGACCGTTCGGCCGATCGAGGAGGTCGCCACCTTCCTGGCCGGCGGTCGCCCGGTCCAGGTGGTCGCGCCGCCCTCGACCAAGCAGTGGGACCTGTCGGTGGTCGTGCCGGTCGAGGACATGAGCCAGCTCGGCCAGCCGACCGGCGAGATGTCGGGCTCGGCGGCCGGCAACCAGCCCCGGACGTCGATCTGGCCGGCGGTCGAGGAGCGGGTGCTCGACCTCATCGAGGCCCACCGCTCCACCATCGTGTTCGCCAACTCCCGCCGGCTGGCCGAGCGCCTGACCAGCCGGCTCAACGAGCTGGCCTACGAGCGGGCCACCGGGGAGACGGTGCCTGCCGGGGCCGACGCCGCCCAGCTGATGGCGCAGGCCGGCGGTGGGGGCGGGCTGCCGCCGGACGCCAAGCCGGTGGCCAGCGCGCACCACGGCTCGGTGTCCCGCGAGCAGCGCGCCGTGGTGGAGGAGGCGCTGAAGTCCGGCCAGCTGCCGGCCGTGGTCGCCACCTCGTCCCTGGAGCTGGGCATCGACATGGGCGCGGTCGACCTGGTCATCCAGGTGGAGTCCCCGCCGAACGTGGCCGCCGGGCTGCAGCGGGTCGGGCGGGCCGGCCACCAGGTCGGCGCGGTGAGCCGGGGCGTGCTGTTCCCGAAGTTCCGCGGTGACCTGGTGCAGTCGGCGGTGGTGGCCGAGCGGATGAAGGCCGGCCAGATCGAGTCCATCCGCTACCTGCGCAACCCGCTGGACGTGCTGGCCCAGCAGATCGTGGCCATCGTCGCCGAGGAGCCCAAGACCGTCGACGAGGTGGCCGGCGTGCTCCGCCGCTCGGCCGCCTTCGCCTCGCTGCCCGACTCCGCGCTGCACGCGGTGCTCGACATGCTGGCCGGCCGGTACCCCTCCGACGCCTTCGCCGAGCTGCGGCCCCGGCTGACCTGGGACCGGGTCACCGACACGCTCACCGCCCGCCAGGGCGCCCAGCGGCTGGCGGTGACCAGCGGCGGCACCATCCCCGACCGCGGACTGTTCGGCGTCTTCATCGTCTCCGGCGGCGGCGAGACCGGCGGCCGCCGGGTCGGCGAGCTCGACGAGGAGATGGTCTACGAGTCCCGGGTGGGCGACGTCTTCCTGCTGGGCTCCTCCTCCTGGCGGATCGAGGAGATCACCCACGACCGCGTGCTGGTCACCCCCGCGCCCGGCCAGCCCGGCAAGATGCCGTTCTGGCACGGCGACACCCTGGGCCGCCCGCTGGAGCTGGGCCGCGCGCTGGGCGCGTTCCTCCGCGAGGTCGGCGGGGCGACGCCGGCCGCGGGCCTGGCGCGGGCCAAGGCCGCCGGGCTCGACGACTGGGGTGCGGCCAACCTGCAGGCCTACCTGACCGAGCAGAAGGCGGCCACCGGTCACCTGCCCGACGACCGCACGCTGCTGGTGGAGCGGTTCCGCGACGAGCTCGGGGACTGGCGCCTGGTCGTGCACTCCCCCTTCGGCGCACAGGTCAACGCCCCCTGGGCGCTGGTGCTGGCCGCCCGGCTGCGCGAGCGCTACGGCGTGGACGTCGCCTCCATGCACGCCGACGACGGCATCGTGCTGCGGCTGCCCGACACCACCGGCGAGCCCCCCGAGGCCGACCTGGCGATCCTGGACCCCGACGACGTGGAGCGGGAGGTCACCGCCGAGGTCGGCAACTCCGCCCTGTTCGCCAGCCGGTTCCGCGAGTGCGCGGCCCGGGCCCTGCTCCTCCCCCGCCGCGACCCCCGCCGGCGCACCCCGCTGTGGCAGCAGCGGCAGCGCGCAGCCCAGCTGCTGAGCGTGGCGAGCGAGTTCTCCAGCTTCCCGATCACCCTGGAGGCCGTCCGGGAGGTGCTGCAGGACGTCTACGACGTGCCGGGCCTGGTCGAGCTGATGAGCGACATCCGCTCGCGGCGGGTGCGGGGGGCCGACGTGCAGACCCAGAGCGCCTCGCCGTTCGCCCAGTCGCTGCTGTTCGGCTACGTCGGCCAGTTCATCTACGAGGGCGACGCGCCGCTGGCCGAGCGGCGCGCGCAGGCCCTGGCCCTGGACACCGGCCTGCTGGCCGAGCTGCTGGGACGCTCGGAGCTGCGCGAGCTCCTCGACGGCGACGCGCTCACCGAGATCGAGGCGGAGCTGCAACGGCTGCCCACCGACCGGCACCCCCGCGACGTCGACGGCGGCGCCGACCTGCTCCGCGTGGTCGGCGACCTGGCCGCGCCCGAGGCCGCCGCACGGGGCGTGTCCCAGGAGTGGCTCGACGAGCTGGTCGCCGGTCGCCGGGTGCTCAAGGTGCGGATCGCCGGCCAGGATCGCTACATCGCCATCGAGGACGCCGGCCGGTTCCGCGACGCGCTGGGCACCGCCCTGCCCGTCGGGGTGCCCGAGGTCTTCACCGAGCCGGTCGCCGACCCGCTGGGCGACCTGGTCGGCCGGTACGCCCGCACGCACGGCCCGTTCGTCCCCGCCGAGGTCGCCGACCGGCTCGGGCTCGGGGTCGCCGTGGTGACCACGACCATCGCGCGGCTGGTGGGCACCGGGCGGGTGGTCACCGGTGAGTTCCGGCCCGGCGGCGTGGGCCAGGAGTGGTGCGACGCGGAGGTGCTGCGCTCCATCCGTCGCCGCAGCCTGGCCAAGCTGCGCCAGGAGGTGGAGCCGGTGCCGACCACCACGCTGGCCCGGTACACGCCGTCCTGGCAGTCGGTCGGCAGCCGCATGCGCGGGGTGGACGGCGTGCTCGCGGTCGTCGAGCAGCTGGCCGGCGCCCTGGTCCCGGCCTCGGCGCTGGAGACCCTGGTGCTGCCCTCGCGGGTGCAGGGCTACCAGCCCGGCATGCTCGACGAGCTGACCAGCGCCGGTGAGGTGCTGTGGGCCGGCGCGGGCGGCCTGTCCGGCGGCGACGGCTGGATCACCCTGGTCCCGGCCGCCCTCGCCGCGCTGCTGCTGCCCGAACCGCCGCTGGGCGCGCAGGACGAGGGCGGGGTGGGTGCCCAGGTGCTCGAGGAGCTGGCCGGTGGCCAGGCGCTGTTCTTCCGCGGCCTGTCCGACCGGGTGGGTGCCACCGACGACCAGGCCTTCGCCGAGGTGGTCTGGGACCTGGTCTGGGCCGGCGCGCTCACCAACGACACGCTGGCCCCGCTGCGGGCGCGGCTGGCCGGCGGCGGCGCGCACAAGAAGGCGCCCGCCGCGCCGCGCGCGCGGCTGGACCGCACCCGGTACGGCCGCACCCGGGTGGGCCGCCCCGCGATGCCCAGCCGCACCGGTCCCCCGATGGTGGCCGGCCGGTGGTCCCGGCTGCCGGAGCTCGAGTCCAACTCCACCAAGCGCAACAACGCCCGCACCGAGTCGCTGCTCGAGCGGCACGGCGTGCTGACCCGGGGCGCGGTGATGGCCGAGCAGGTGCTGGGCGGGTTCTCCGCGGTCTACCCGATCCTGCGGGCCTACGAGGAGAACGGCCGGGCCCGGCGCGGGTACTTCGTGGAGACCCTCGGCGCGGCCCAGTTCGGCACCCCCGGGTCGGTCGACCGGCTGCGCAGCTTCGCCAGCCCCGACCGCACCCCCACCCCCGCGGTCGTGCTGGCGGCCACCGACCCGGCCAACGTGTACGGCGCGGCCCTGCCCTGGCCCGACCGGGCCGCCGGCGCACCCGGTGACGCGCCCACCGGGGACGGCGCCGACGAGGCGGTCGACCTCGGCGAGGGCACCGCACCCGGGGTGGCCAAGAAGCGCGGCGCCACCGGCCACCGCGCCGGTCGCAAGGCCGGTGCGCTGGTCGTGCTGGTCGACGGCGAGCTGGTGCTCTACGTCGAGCGCGGCGGCAAGACGCTGCTGTCCTGGACCGAGGACGAGGTGGCCCTCAAGGAGGCCGCGACCGCGCTGTCCAACGCCGTCGCGGCCGGCGCGCTGGGCCGGATGGTGGTGCAGAAGGCCGACGGCGCCTCGGTGCACGAGCCCACCCCGCTGTCGGCCGCGCTGCAGGCAGCCGGGTTCAGCGCGACCCCCCGGGGGCTGCGGTTGCGCGGGTGAGGTCGACCTGTCGACACGTCGACCCGGGCAGCCGCCCGCGGCCGGCTCAGTCGCGGGAGCGGGGCCGCAGCCAGCGGGCCAGCCGACGGGTCAGGAACGGCATGCAGACGTAGCCCAGCGCCAGGACCAGCACCACGGCGTAGAACAGCGCCCGCAGCACCAGCGGCCAGTGCCCGACGTACGGCGCGACGACGGCCTGCACCACCAGCTGCAGCGCGAAGACGACCGCGATGGTCAGCACCGTCAAGCGGGTGCGGGACGGGCCGTCGGCGCGGTCGGGCGCGGTGAAGAAGCTCTCCAGGCCGCTGACCCGGCTGTACCGGGAGCTGTCCACCATCGCCCCGGCCCGGCCCAGCGCGCGGTGCCGCTCCGGGGAGCGCTCCCAGGCCGCCAGCGCCTCGCGGTCGTGGAACCGGTAGACCAGGTGGTACTCCGAGCTGCCCGCCCCCGGCCGCAGCAGCGTCGAGCCCAGGTGACCCGGGAAGGTGGCCGCCAGCGCCATGATGTCCTCGGCCCACGCCTCGAAGGCCGGCACCTGGTCCGGGCGCACCTGCCGGGCCGCGGTCACCGTCACCGGCTGGGTGTCCGGGGAGGCCGGGCGGCGGCGGGGAGGCACCGGGTCAGCCTGCCTCGACGAGGTGCCGCCCGCGAGGTCCTAGCGGCGTGAGCCCGGACGCAGCCAGCGCGCGGACAACCGGGTCAGCACCGGCATGACCACGAAGCGCAGCCCGTTGACGACCACCAGCGCCGAGACCAGCAGCTGGGCCGGCCACGGCCAGTCGGCCACCAGCGGCCCGAGCAGCAGGTGGAAGGAGGAGGTCAGCAGGAACACCCCGAGGACGGTCAGCAGGATCACCCGCCAGGCGGGCGCCGCCGGGGCGGTGCGCCCGAAGAACCCCTCCAGACCCTCGACCCGGGCGAAGCGCTCGTCCTCGACGAGGTCGCCGAGCCGGGCCACGAGTGCGGCACGCTCCGGCGAACGCTCCCAGCCGGCCAGGGAGTCGGCGTCGGCGAACCGGTACACCAGGTGGTACTCGTCGCTGCCCGCACCGGGCCGCAGGGTGGAGGACCCCAGATGACCGGGGAACGTGGCCGCCAGGGCCTGCACGTCGCGGGCCCACTCCTCGAAGGCCTCGCGCCGGTCGGGCCGGACCACGCGGGCCGCGGTGACCGTCACCGGCTGCGGGGCCACCGCGTGGCCGGGGCTCCTCGTCTGCACGGAATGTCTCAGCACTGAGACATCTGGATGTCTTCCGGATGTCGGCGGCCTCACACCGCCGGGCACACCACCTCACCACCGGGGAGGATGGCGACGTGCCCGAGGGAGACACCGTCTGGCTGGCAGCGCAGCGGATGGACACCGCGCTGCACGGCGCGACGCTGACCCGCGGCGAGCTCCGGGTCCCCCAGCTGGCCGCGGTCGACCTCACCGGCGCCACCGTCACCGAGGTGGTGCCGCGCGGCAAGCACATGCTCATCCGCTTCGCCGACGGCCGCACCCTGCGCACGCACTACCGGATGGACGGCAGCTGGCACCTCTACCGCCCGGGCGCGCGGTGGCGGGGTGGGCCGGGGTTCGCCGTCCGCGCGGTCCTGGCCACCCCCGAGTGGGAGTGCGTCGGGTACCGGCTGCACGACATGGCCATGGTGCCGACCAGCCAGGAGGACAGCCTGGTGGGGCACCTGGGCCCCGACGTCCTGGGCCCGGACTGGGACCTGGCCGAGGCGGTCCGCCGGTTGCGCGCCGCACCCGAGCAGCAGGTCGGCGTGGCCATCCTGGACCAGCGCAACCTCGCCGGGATCGGGAACCTCTACAAGGTGGAGAGCCTGTTCCTCTCAGGGGTGAACCCGTGGGCGCGGGTGGCCGACGTCCCGGACCTGCCCGGCCTGGTCGAGCGGGCCCGGACCCTCATGCTGGCCAACCGCGACCGGCCGGAGCAGAGCACCACCGGGGACACCCGGCGCGGCCAGGACCACTGGGTCGCCGGCCGCAAGGGCCGTCCCTGCCGACGCTGCCGGACGACGATCCTGCTCGGCGACCAGGGCCCGGACCTGCAGGAGCGGGTCACCTGGTGGTGCCCCCGCTGCCAGGCCACCCCGGTGCCCGTCGACCCCCGCGCCCGCACCGGCCAGGCAGGCACCGAACCCCGCCGCGCGCGCTACTGACGACGAACGCCCTCCCCGCAGCGCGGGGAGGGCGTTCGTCGGTCGGAGTGCTTCTGCTTACTGCTGGGGCCGCTGGTCGTGCTGCTCGATCGGCTGGGAGACCTGCGGGGCGACCTGGGGGGCACCCTGCTCGATCGCACCGGCGGCCTGCGAACCCGTGACGGCCTGCTGGCCCGCCCCGGCGCCGCCGCCCATGCCGGCCCGGATCTGGGCCAGCCGGGACGCACCGGCGACGTCGAGGGTCGCCTTCTGCACCTCGGCCATGCGGCCCTCGACAGAGTTCTGCGCCAGCTCGGCCTGGCCGAGGGCGTTGGCGTAGCGCCGCTCGATCTTGTCCCGCACCTCGCCCAGGTTCGGGGTGTTGCCCGGCGCGGACAGCTCGTTGACCGACCGCAGCGAGGCCGAGACCTGCTCCTGCATCTTGGCCTGCTCCAGCTGGGAGAGCAGCTTGGTGCGCTCGGCGAGGATGGTCTGCAGCCGCATGCGGCTCTGCTCGACGGCGCCCTTGGCCTGCTCGGCGGCCTGCAGCGCCTCGTCGTGGCTGCGCTTGAGGTCCTCCATGGACTGCTCGGCGCTGACCAGCTGGGTGGCGAACGCCTGCGCGGCCTGCTCGTACTCCCCCGCCTTGGCCGGGTCGGTCGCCCGGGTCTGGTCGGCCAGGGCCAGTGCCTGCTGCGCCGAGGACTGCAGCTGCTCGACCTCGCCCAGCTGCCGGTTGAGCCGCATCTCCAGCTGCCGCTGGTTGCCCAGCACGGCCGCGGCCTGGTTGGCCAGCGACTGGTGGCGCTGCTGCTCGCCCTCGATCGCCTGTGCGATCTGGATCTTCGGGTCGGCGCGCTCGTCGATCTGCGCGTTGGCCGACGCCGTGAGGTACTTCCAGAACTTCACGAACGGGTTGGGCATGGTTCCTCCTGGTCGGGCGCGCCCCGCAGGGCAGGTGCGCACCGCGCGGGCGACGTCGTCGGGACCCATCGTCCCAGTACCAGGGTGCCCGGGGCCACAAGGGCTCCGCGGGAGCGCGCGCCGCTACTGTCCGACCCATGCTGACCGTGCTCGGGGAGCTCGTCGTCGACCTCATCCCGGACCCCTCCGGTGACGCCGGGGCCGAGGGCACCGCACCGCGGTTCGTGGCCCGGCCGGGGGGCAACGCGCTCAACGTGGCGGTCGCCGCCGGGCGCCTGGGCCACCCGGTGCACCTGCTCGCCCGGTTCGGCACCGGTCCCCTGGCGGGCAACCTGCGCCGGCACGCCGAGCTGTCCGGCGTGGACGTCGGCCGCAGCGTGCAGTCCGCCGACCCGGTGAGTCTGGCCGTGGTGGGCCTGGCCGCGGACGGCTCGGCGGACTACGGCTTCCACGTGCTCGGCGCCGCCGACTGGCAGTGGACCGACGCCGAGGTCGCCCAGGCCTGGCCCCAGGGCAGCCAGGCGCTGCACGTCGGGTCGATCTCGTCGTGGACCGCGCCGGGCTGCGGGGCGATCGCCGGGCTGGCGGAGCGGCTGCACGCCGACGGGTCGGCGCTGGTCAGCGTCGACCCCAACATCCGGGTCTCGCTGGCCGAGGGCTTCGGCAACACCGCAGACGACGTCCGGGCCCGGCTGGACCGCCTGCTCGCCGTCGCCGACGTGGTCAAGGTCAGCGCTGAGGACCTGGCCTGGCTCGAGCCCGCCACGACGGACCTGGACGAGGCGGCGCAGCGGTGGGCCGACCGGGGCCCGGGGGTCGTCCTGCTCACCGACGGCGGGGCACCGCTGCGGGTGGCCCGCCCGGGCCGACCACTGCTGCGGCACACGCCGCCGACGGTGACCGTCGCGGACACCGTCGGCGCCGGGGACTCCCTCGCCGCCGGGTTCCTGACCGGCCTGCTGGAGGCCGGGGTCACCACCCGTGCTGCGCTGGACGCCGTCGAGGACGACGTGCTGGCCCGGGTGGTCGCCGACGCCTCGCTGGTGGCGGCGCTGTGCTGCACCAAGGTCGGCGCGGACCCGCCGACCCGGGACGAGCTGGCCGCCGCGCGCGGCTGAGCACGCACGAGGGCCCCGCACCGTCCGGTGCGGGGCCCTCGTCGTGCGGTGCGGTGCCGGTCAGGCGGCGGTGCTGCCCGTGCCCGCGCCGGAGCCCGAGCGCTCGCCGGTCAGGCCGCCGGCGGCCTCGGCCACCTGCTCCTCGCGGTCCTCGGTGGCCATCCGGGTCAGCTCGGCGCCGGCCTCGGCGTCCCGGGTCAGGTTGTCGCCGGTCTCCGGGTCGAAGACGTGCACCTTGCGGGTGTCCAACCAGAACTCGGCGTCGCGGCCCTCGCGGATCCGGCTGGTCGAGTCGATGGACACGATCGCCTGGGTGCGCAGCTCCTCGCTGTCCAGCTCCCGGGACAGGTCCCGCAGCTGGGTGCGGATGGCGTCCGGGGCGTCGTAGGGGATGTAGGCGTACTGCTGGTCCCCCAGCCACTCGGTGACGTCGACCTTGGCGGTGAACGTCGTCCCCACGTGCTTCTTGGCCTCGTCGACCAGCGACGCGTCCTCGAAGTACTCCGGCCGGATGCCCACCAGCAGGAGCTCGTGCCCGGCGACCGCGGCGGCCCGCTTCTCGTCGAGCTCGATGGTGCCGAAGGGCGTCGTCAGCGTGGCGCCGTCGATGGTCGCGGGCAGGAAGTTCATCGGCGGGGAGCCGATGAACCCGGCCACGAACAGGTTGACCGGCTGCTCGTAGAGCTCGCGCGGCGAGGCCACCTGCTGGATGGAGCCCTTGCGCAGCACGCAGACCCGGTCGCCCAGGGTCATGGCCTCGGTCTGGTCGTGGGTGACGTAGACCGTGGTGATGCCCAGCCGGCGCTGCAGGCGGGCGATCTCGGTGCGCATCTGGCCGCGCAGCTTGGCGTCCAGGTTGGACAGCGGCTCGTCGAAGAGGAAGGCCTCGGCCTGCCGGACGATCGCGCGGCCCATGGCCACCCGCTGGCGCTGACCACCGGAGAGGTTGGCCGGCTTGCGCTCGAGGTGCTCGTGCAGCTCGAGGACGTCGGCGGCCTCCTTGACCAGGCGGTCCACCTTGTCGTCGGGGGTCTTGGCCAGCCGCAGCGGGAAGGCGATGTTCTCGTACACGCTCATGTGCGGGTAGAGGGCGTAGTTCTGGAAGACCATCGACAGGTTGCGGTCGCGCGGCGCCTTGTCGTTGACCCGCTCGCCCCCGATGATCATGTCCCCGGAGGTGATGTCCTCCAGGCCGACGATCATCCGCAGCAGGGTCGACTTCCCGCAGCCGGACGGGCCCACCAGGATCATGAACTCGCCGTCGGCGATGTCCAGGCTGATGTCGTTCACGGCGGGGAACCCGTCGCCGTACTTCTTGACGATGTTCTTCATCTCGATCGAGGCCATCGTGGACTCCTTGCGATGTCGGGGTCGGGCTGGGTGGTGGGCCGGTCAGCCCTTGACGGCGCCGTTGGTCAGCCCCGCGACGATCCTGCGCTGGAAGACCAGCACCAGGACGACGACGGGGATCGTGACGATCACGGCGGCGGCGGCGATCGCACCGGTCGGGTCCTCGAACTGCGAGGCCCCGGAGAACAGGCCCAACGCAGCCGGGACCGGGCGGGACGCCCCGGTCGACGTCAGCGAGATGCCGTAGACGAAGTCGTTCCAGGCGATGAAGAAGGCGATGATCGCGGTGGTGAACACCCCAGGTGCCGCCAGGGGCACGATCACCTTCCGGAAGGCCTGCCAGGTGGTGGCGCCGTCGACCTGGGCGGCCTGCTCCATCTCCCAGGGGATCTCGCGGAAGAACGCCGACATGGTCCAGATCGAGAGCGGCAGGGTCAGCGACAGGTACGGGATGATCAGCCCGGGCCAGGTGTCGTAGAGCCCGATCTGGCGCCACAGGTTGAACAGCGGCGTGACGATCGAGATGACCGGGAAGATGGCCACCGCCAGCGCCGTCCCGAGGATGAACTTCTTGCCCGGGAAGTCCAGCCGGGCGATC
Source organism: Klenkia terrae (assembly GCF_900491935.1). Lineage (GTDB taxonomy): Bacteria > Actinomycetota > Actinomycetes > Mycobacteriales > Geodermatophilaceae > Klenkia > Klenkia terrae. The sequence continues at coordinate 3,658,312 of NZ_UEXK01000004.1, read as the reverse complement.
GCGTAGGCCGCGAACATCGACAGCACGCAGCTGATGAACGTGGCGATCAGGCAGATGCCGAACGAGTTGCGCAGGGCCGGCAGGAAGAGGTCGCTGGCCGCGCCGTCGAGGATCAGCGAGTAGTTCTCCGTGGTGAACAGCGACGGCAGGAACGAACCGTTGGCCAGGTCACTGGGCGCCTTGAACGACAACGACACGATCCACGCGATCGGGAACAGCGCGTACAGCGCGATCGCGACGCCGGCGACGATCCACCAGCTTCTCTCCTTCGTCGACATCAGCTGTCCCCTCGTGCCTGGGCCAGGTCGACCTTGAAGCCCTTGATGAACGTGAACGCGATCAGCACGACCACGATGAACAGCAGCACCGAGACCGCCGACCCCAGCCCGATCTCCAGCCGGGAGATGGTCTGCCGGTAGGCCAGGAACGACACCGACTCGGTGTTGTTGGCCCCCGCCGTCATGACGAAGATCGAGTCGAAGACCCGGAAGGCGTCCAGCGTGCGGAACAGCAGCGCGACCATGATCGCGGCCTTCATGTTGGGCAACGTCACCCGGCGCATCCGCTGCCACCAGGTGGCACCGTCCACCTGCGCGGCCTCCTGCAGCACCTCGGGCACCTGGGCCAGACCGGCGAGCAGGAGCAGCGAGATGAACGGGGTGGTCTTCCAGATCTCGGCCAGGCAGATGACGAACAGCGAGGTGCCGGTGTCCCCGAACCAGTCGGTGTCGGCGCCGACGCCCGGGATCCAGGCGAACCAGCTGTTGACGAACCCGGTGTTGATGTCGAAGGCGAACTGCCAGGCGAAGGCCGACACCACGGTGATGACGGCGTAGGGGATGAGGATGACCGCCCGCAGGAAGGGCCGGATCGCCCGCAGCGCCTTGTTCATCACCATCGCCAGCGCGAAGCCCAGCACCAGCTCGACCGCGACGGTGATCACGGTGATCAGCGCGGTGACGCCGATCGCGGTCCACCACAGCTGGTCGGTGAGGATCACCACGTAGTTGCTCAACCCGGTGAAGGACCGGTTGTCCGGGTCGGTGAGCCGGTAGTCGAACAGCGAGTCGTAGAACGCCTGGGCGATCGGGTACGCGGTGACCAGGAGCATCACCGCCAGCGCCGGTCCGGCGAGCAGCCAGCCGAGCTTGCGCTCGGCCTTGGCCCGGTCGCTGATCAGAGCCTTCGGCTTGGAGACCGGCTCGGTCTTCGGGGCCGGCGGCAGCGTCGTCGTACTCACAGCAGCTGCTCCTTCCGCAGGACGGCTTCGATGAGCTCGGTCGCGGATTGCGGCGTCTGCTCGGGGTCGACGGACGACGGCGGGTGGTACTCGCGCTGGATCCCGCCGGAGACCTCGCTGTAGTACGGCGTCTGCGGCCGGGGGGCGGCCTGCTGCAGGGACTCGAGGATCACCGGGGCCTGCGGGAACTCGTCGAGCACCGCCTGGTCCTCGTAGACCGTGCTGTCCGAGGCCGGGTTGCCGTTGGTGACGAAGTAGTAAGCCTGGTTCTCGGTGCTGGTGATGCACTCGGTGGCCTCGTAGGCGAGATCGGTGTGCTCGCTGAACGCGCCGATCCCGAGGTTGATCCCGCCGTACGGCGGGGCGGCCTCGGTGCCCGCATCCACCTGGGGGTAGATCGTCGCGGCGTAGTCGTCGACGGTCGCCTGGTCCAGCGTCCCGGCCTCGACCGCGGCGAGGCCCCGGGGGTAGACGAAGGGGTAGTTGACCATGAAGCCCCCCTGGTCGCTCTCGAACCCGGTGGCCGTGGAGTCCTCGTTCCCGGTGGACAGCGCCGGGCCCACCTGGCCCGACGTGGCGATGTTCCGCATGACCTCGGCGGCTCGTATCCCTGCCTCGGAGGTCAGGCCGAGCTCGATCTGCTCCGGGTCGGTGGAGTTCTCCGCGATGATCGAGCCACCGGCGCTCTCGATGAGCGCGTTGAACCACACGGTCAGTGCCTCCGCGCGGATGCCCTGGACCCCGATCAGCACGTCCTGGTCCTGGGCCGCGGTGATGATCTGGTCCCAGGTGACCGGCTGGGTCATGTCCAGCCCGGCCGCCTCGGCGACCGAGGTCCGGTACCAGAGCAGCTGGGTGTTGGCCCAGAACGGGACGGCGACGAGCTCGCCGTCCCAGGTCGAGCCCTCGATGGCGCTCTCCACGACGTCCTCGGTGACCCGGTCGGCGACGTCGTCGGGCACCGGCGCGAGGAAGCCGGCCTGGGCGAACTCCGGGATGAAGGGCGGGTCCAGGCTCATGATGTCGATCGAGGAGTCGTTGGCCGCCAGCCGACGGACCAGCTGCTCCCGCTGCGCGGAGGCCTCCCGGGGCAGCACCGCGGTGGAGATGGTGTAGCGGCCCTGCGCGGCATCGGTGCAGCGGGAGGCGATCTCGGCCTGCCCGCCGGAGTCCGGGTTGGTGTACCAGACGAGTTCCGGCACCCCGGAATCGCTGCTGCCGCACGCGGCGAGCCCGGAGGCGGCGACGACCGCGGCCGCCCCCGCCCCGAGCAGTTTGGCCCTCGACCGGACCCGGGTTCTCGTCGTCCTCGGCACGCGCAGCGCCTCCGATGGGTCGGGCGGCACAGCGCCGCGGACGGTCCGGCGATGCATGATCACCAGCTGTGAGGCGACTGTGGCCCAGGCCACTCAGGGTGTCAAACCGAGATCAGGACCGTTGCCGCCCCGTTACCCGAGCCGCTCAGGACGGGGTGTCCGATCCCGCTTCGTCGACGGCGGCGAGCACCGCGGGGGTGGTCATCTCGGCCGGGGTGCGGGGCAGCTCGGAGTCCAGGTAGGAGGCCAGCGCGGCCGTCGTCCCGACGTCCCGGCCGGCCTGCTCGGACAGGAACCAGCGGTGCTCGAGCACCTCGTGGAACATCTGCGCCGGCGCCACCCGCCCGGCCAGGTGTCGCGGCACGGCCTCCACGACGGGCAGGTAGATCTCAGCCATCCAGCGGTGGCCGGCCACCGCCTCGGGCACCGGGCGGCCGCTCTCCTGCTCCAGCCACGCGCGGTAGCTGCGCAGGTCGTTGAGCATCCGGCGGGCCTGGTTCTCCTGCGCCTCCAGGCCGGTCAGCCGGAGCAGCTCGCGGCGGTGCTGCCCCGGCTCGGAGACCCGGGTCTGCACCCGCATCCGCACACCCTCGGCGGTCGGCACCAGCTCCAGCTCGCCGGCGTCGAACCCCAGGTCGTTGATCCACTGCAGCCGCTCGGCGACCCGGTAGCGCTGCTCCTCGGGCCGGAACACCTCGGTCCTGGTCACCGCGTCCCACAGCGCCTCGTACCGCTGCGGCAGCGACTCGGCCACCTGGATCGGGTCGATGTCGGCCGAGAGCAGGTCACCGAACTGCAGATCCATGAGCTCGGCCCCGACCCGCTCGCGGGCCAGGTCGACGTCGTAGCGACGCATGCCGGGGCTCAGCTCCGGACGGCGCTCGACGGTCTCGGCGTCGACGAGGTAGGCGGTCAGCCCGTCGGCGTCGGGCCGGAACAGCGTGTTGGACAACGAGCAGTCGCCCCAGAACACCCCGGCCAGGTGCAGCCGGACCAGCAGCACGACCATCGTGTCCAGCAGCTGGGAGGTGGAGTACTGGGTCCGCGGGCTGGAGAACAGGTGCCGGTAGGACATCGAGTACTCGAGGTACCGGGTCACCAGGATGGCCTCCTGGTCGGCCGGGCGGTCCACGCAGATGCCCAGCGCCGAGACCGACGGCAGGCCCTCCTCGACGAACTCCCCCAGCAGCGAGTACTCCTTGCGGGCCAGCGGCTCGGCGATCTCCTTCAGCGCGAAGACGCTGCCCTCCGCGGCGACGAAGCGCACCACGTGCCGGGAGATGCCGCGCTGGGGCACCGACAGGAGCAACGACTCGTCCCACTCCGCCAGCGGCTGCTCCCACGGCAGCGCGAGCAGCGCCGCTGCCTCGTCTGCCGGTGGCCGGAACAGGTACCGCACGCGCGGGAAGCTACCCCGTCCGCTCAGCCGGCGGCAGCCACCCGGGCGACGGTCGCCGCCTGGCGCGCGCGCTGCTCGGCGCTGCCCGGCCGCAGCACCAGGCCGACCAGCCAGGACAGGACGACGGCCGCGGTGTCGTCGTCGACGAACAGGGCCGAGCCCAGGCGGGCGGCGCACCGGCCGTCGTCGGCGCGCTGCAGGAGCCGGGACAGCACCTCGGGCTCGGTCTGGGCCAGGCGGCGCAGCACCGGGTGTCCGCCGACCTCCTCGGCCAGGGCGAGCAGGGCCCGCTCGCGGGGCAGTCCGGCCGCGAGGCCGGCCAGCCGGGCGAGCTCGGCCTCGACCAGCGCAGCGGCGACGTCGTCCTTGGTCCGGAAGTGGTTGTAGAGCGTCGCCTTGGCGACCCCGGCCGCGGCGGCCACGTGCTGCATGGTGGCGCGCTTGAGTCCGTGCTCGGCGAACGCGACGGCCGCGCCGGCCAGGAGACCGCGCCGGGTACGGGCGAGGGTGGCCCCGGCCCGGGTGTGCCCGCCGGTCGTCGACCCGGCCGGCGGCCGCAGCAGCGGCAGCTCGCCCAGCACGACGGTGGCGTGCCGGCCGGTCTCCTCCGCGTGGGGTCCGGTCGAGGGCGTGGCGGTGAGCACGGTGCCGGTGTCCTCGATGGTGCGCGGTGAGTACCGGTCGGGCAGCGGGAGCGGATTCACCCACACTGTGTCCCATCCCGGTCACCGAGGGTCAAGGACGTCGGGCCGGAGCACCGCTCGTGTCGCCCCACCCGTCCGGGTCGTCCCGCCCGCCGCAGAGCCCCGGTCGACCCGCCGGGCCCCTACCGTGGNGGACGGCGCGGTGCACCCGACCTCCCGACCCCGACCGGCGGACCGCCCGCCGGTCGGGGTCGGGAGGTCGGGTGCACCGCGCCGTCCTGGTCCTGACCCTGCTCGTCGGCCTGCTGGCCGGCAGCGCGGTGGGGCTGCCCACCCCAGCGCAGCCGGGCACCACGGCCCCGGTGGACGCCGCCGACCCGGCCCTGGCCCCGGGGCGCCCGCTGTTCGGCAACCCGGACGCGCTCGCCGCGCTCTGGGTGGCCGCGCACCCGCAGGACCCGCGGCGGGCGGCGGTGGCCGACCTGGCCGCGCAGCCGGTCGCGCGCTGGTTCACCGAGAGCGGGCCGGGCACCCGCGGCGAGGTCGCCGGGTTCGTCGACGCCGCCGCGGCCGCCGGGGCCACCCCGGTGCTGGTGGCCTACGCCGTCCCCGGTCGGGACTGCGGGCAGTTCTCGGCCGGCGGCGCCCCGGACGCGGCGACCTACCGGGCCTGGATCGCGGCGGTCGCCGCCGGCATCGGACCGCGCAAGGTCGTGGTGGTGCTCGAGCCGGACTCCCTGGTGCACCTGGACTGCCTCACCGCGGCCGCGGCGCTCGAGCGGCAGGACCTGCTGGCCGACGCCACCGCGACCCTCGCCGCGTTGGCCCCGCAGGCGCAGGTCTACCTGGACGGCTCGCCGGCGAACGGGGCGGTGACCCCCGAGGAGCTGGCCGACCGGCTGCTGGCCTCCGGCCTGGCCGACGCCCGCGGGCTGGCCCTCGGCGTCTCCGCCCACACGCCGACCGAGACCGCGCTCGCCTTCGGGCGGGCCACCGCCGAGGTGGTCGCCGGGCGGACCGGTCAGCAGCTGGGGCTGGTGGTCGACACCAGCCGCAACGGCACCGGGACGACGCAGTGGTGCAACGCGGCGGACCAGCGGGTCGGTGAACACCCCACCACCGACCCGGACCTAGGGGACGACGTGGACGCGCTGCTGTGGATCAAGCCGCCGGGTGAGTCCGACGGCGACTGCGGGACCGGCTCGGGCACGGTCGCCGGCGAGTTCGACCCCGACCTGGCGGCCGCCCTCGCGGGCTGAGGATCAGGCGGCGAGGGAGACCGGGTCGCGACGGCGGCGGGGCGCACCCACGAGGGCCAGGGCCGGCTCGGCGGCCGGCGCGGGCTGCTCGGCCGGGGTGGCGGGCACCAGCGGGGTGACCTCGCGGCGGAGCGACCCGGACCGGAGGTCGTCGCTGACCTGGGCGAGCAGGTCGGCCAGCTCGACGTCCAGGGCGTCGCAGATGGAGGCCAGCAGCTCGGAGGAGGCCTCCTTCTGGCCGCGCTCGACCTCGGAGAGGTACCCGAGGCTGACCCGGGCGGCGCCGGAGACGTCGCGCAGCGTCCGTCGCTGCTGCAGCCGGTGGCCGCGCAGGGTGGTGCCGAGCTGGGTGCGCAGCAGCGTCATCGCCGTCTCCTGTCCCGATCTGTGGTCGTGCTCCCACGGTACGCCCGCGGGCCGGTCGCGACCTGCCCGGACGCTCCGCGTCCGCTCACGGCACAACGCCGCCGCTCCCCCGCACGTTCCGGGGGCCGCCTCAGGCCGCGGTGTCGGTGCGGTGACCGGTCCCGTCGGACCCGTGGTCGGCCGCGGCGGCGCGGCGCGCGGCGGCGTTGCGCATCGCCCGGGCGCTCGTGCGCCGCAGCCGCAGCGCGCGCACGACGTAGTCCAGCCCGGTGGCCAGGGTGAGCAGCAGCGCCACGCCCATGAACCACCAGCGGACCGAGGCGAGCACCCCGGTCAGCGGCATCAGGTACAGCCCGATCGCCAGCGCCTGGACGACGGTCTTGACCTTGCCCCCGCGGCTGGCCGCGATCACCCCGTGCCGGATCACCCAGAACCTCAGCAGGGTGACCCCCAGCTCGCGGACCAGGATCGCCAGCGTCACCCACCAGGGGAGCAGCCCCAGGGCCGAGAGCCCGACCAGCGCGGCGCCGGTGAGGGCCTTGTCGGCGATCGGATCGGCGAGCTTGCCGAACTCGGTGACCTGGTTGGTGCGCCGGGCGATCATCCCGTCGTACCGGTCGGTGATGATCGCGCCGGCGAAGAACAGCGTCGCCCACCAGCGCCGGCTGGTGTCCATGCCGCCGTCGGCGAGCAGCAGCCAGGCGAACAGCGGCACCACGGCCAGCCGCAGCACGGTCAGGGCGTTGGGCAGGTTCACCAGCCGCACCGACTGGGGCGGGGTGGCGGCCGGGTCGGGCAGGGGGCTGCTCATGCGACCCCCGGACCGGCTCCCGTGCCCGCGCCGGCCTCGACCAGGCACGCCGCCACCAGGTCGATGCCCTCGGTGCCGGTCACCCGGGCGGCCACGACCTGGCCCGGCACCGCGTCCAGCGGGACGCCGGTGACCGTGGTCGTGCCGTCGGCGTCGGGGTCCTGGTGCTCGGCATGGCCGGCCCAGCTGCCGTCGTCCTGGCGCTCGGTGACCAGCACCTGCACCGTCGACCCGACCCGCTCCTCGGCCCGCTGCGCGGTGAGCTCCTCGACCAGGTCGGTGATCCGGGCGACCCGGGCGTCGACCTCGGTCTGCGGCAGGTGGCCGTCCAGGCGGGCGCCCTCGGTGCCCTCCTCGTCGGAGTAGCCGAACACCCCGACGGCGTCCAGCCGGGCGGCTACGAGGAACCGCTCGAGCTCGTCCACGTCGGCTGGCGTCTCCCCCGGGAACCCGAGGATGACGTTGGTGCGGAACCCGGCGTCCGGGGCCAGTGCACGGGCCCGGGCGACCAGGCCCAGGAAGTCCTCGGTGCCGCCGAACCGGCGCATCCGGCGCAGCAGGGTCGGCGAGCTGTGCTGGAAGGACAGGTCGAAGTACGGCGTCACCCCGGGGGTGGCGGCGATGACCTCCAGCAGCCCCGGTCGCAGCTCGGCCGGCTGCAGGTAGGCCACCCGGACCCGCGACAGCCCCGGGATGGCGGCCAGCTGCGGCAGCAGCTTCTCCAGCGTCCGCAGGTCGCCGAGGTCCTTGCCGTAGGAGGTGGAGTTCTCGCTGACCAGCACCAGCTCGGTCACGCCCTGGCCGGCCAGCCACTGGGCCTCGCCCAGCACCTCGCCCACCGGCCGGGACACGAAGGCGCCGCGGAAGGCCGGGATGGCGCAGAACGCGCACCGCCGGTCGCAGCCCGAGGCGAGCTTCAGGGAGGCGACCGGGCCGCTGGTCAGCCGGGTGCGCTTGAGCCAGTCGTGGCCCGGGATGGCCGGGGCCGTCGGGGCGACCGCCGCCCGCGTGCGGTCGGCCGGGCTGATCGGCAGCAGGGTGCGCCGGTCGCGCGGGGTGTGCGGCACGAGGGGGCGCCCGGCCAGGACGTCGTCCAGCCGGTCCCCGATCGCCGAGTAGTCGTCGAAGCCCAGCACGGTCGCCTCGGGCAGGGCGGTGGCCAGCTCGCTGCCGTACCGCTCGGCCATGCAGCCCACGGCGACGACGTGCGCACCGCCGTCCCCGGCCTCGAGGATGGCGTCTACGGAGTCCTTCTTGGCGGTCTCGATGAACCCGCAGGTGTTGACCAGGACGGCGTCGGCGTCGGCGGCGTCGGCCACCAGCTCGTAGCCGTCGGCGGCCAGCCGACCGGCCAGCTCCTCGGAGTCGACCTCGTTCCGGGCACAGCCCAGGGTCACCATGGCCACCTTGGTGGCACCGGAGGGGAGGTCGGCGAGGGGCAGAGCGGGCACAGCAGTCACCGGATCAGCTTAGGCGCCCGGTCAGGCGTCGCTGCCGCCGCGCAGGAGGAAGAGTGTGCTCTCCAGCTCGTCGGGCTTGAGCAGCACGTCGCGGGCCTTGGATCCCTCCGACGGCCCGACGATCCCCCGGCTCTCCATCAGGTCCATCAGCCGGCCGGCCTTGGCGAAGCCGACCCGCAGCTTGCGCTGCAGCATCGACGTCGAGCCGAACTGGCTGGTGACGACGAGCTCGACGGCTTGGACCAGCAGCTCCAGGTCCCCGCCGATGTCCTCGTCGATCTCCTTCTTCTCGCCGGCCGCGGCGGTGAAGACCTCTTCCCGGTACTCGGGCTCGGCCTGCCGCTTGGTGAACTCGACGACCGCCTCGATCTCGGCGTCGGAGACGAAGGCGCCCTGCACGCGCAGCGGCTTGCCCGCACCGATCGGCAGGAACAGGGCGTCGCCCATCCCGATCAGCTTCTCCGCACCCGGCTGGTCGAGGATGACCCGGCTGTCGGTGAGGCTGGAGGTGGAGAAGGCCAGCCGCGAGGGCACGTTGGCCTTGATCAGCCCGGTGACGACGTCCACCGACGGCCGCTGGGTCGCCAGCACCAGGTGGATGCCGGCCGCACGGGCCTTCTGGGTGATCCGGACGATCGACTCCTCGACGTCGCGGGCGGCGACCATCATCAGGTCGGCCAGCTCGTCGACGATCGCCAGGATGTAGGGGTAGTGGCGGTAGACCCGCTCGCTGCCGGGGGGCACGGTGACCTCGCCGCGCTCGACCTTGCGGTTGAAGTCGTCGATGTGCCGGACGCCGGTGGACTTCATGTCCTGGTAGCGCTGCTCCATCTCCTCGACCAGCCAGGCCAGCGCGGTGGCGGCCTTCTTGGGGTCGGTGATGATCGGCGTGATCAGGTGCGGGATGCCGTCGTAGGGCGTGAGCTCGACCATCTTGGGGTCGATCAGGATCATCCGGAGCTGGTCCGGGGTGGCCCGCAGCAGCAGCGAGGTCAGCAGCGAGTTGACGCACGAGGACTTGCCGGCGCCGGTGGCGCCGGCGACCAGCAGGTGCGGCATCTTCGCCAGGTTCGCGCAGACGAACCCGCCCTCGATGTCCTTGCCCAGCCCGACCAGCATCGGGTGCGGGTCCTGCTTGGCCGCCCCGGAGCGCAGCACGTCGCCGAGGCTGACCTTCTCGCGGTCCAGGTTGGGCACCTCGATGCCGACCGCGGACTTGCCGGGGATCGGGGCCAGGATGCGGATGTTGTCGTTGGCCACGGCGTAGGCCAGGTTGCGGGCCAGCGCGGTGATCTTCTCGACCTTGACCGCCGGGCCCAGCTCCACCTCGTACCGGGTGACCGTCGGGCCGCGGGTGAACCCGGTGACCGCGGCGTCGACGTTGAACTGCTCGAGGACGCCGGTGATCGCCTCGATGGCGATGTCGTTGGACTTCGAGCGGGCCTTCGGCGGGTCACCCGCGCGCAGCGAGTTCAGCGACGGCAGGACGTAGTCGCCCTCCACCGGCTGGATGACCATCTGCTCGGGCTCGGTGATCGGCGGCAGCTCCGGCTCGGGCTGGCGCATGGTGCGGTCGACCACGGGCATGCGGCGCAGCTCGGTGCCGGGGGTCGGCTCGACGGCCACCGCGTCGCCGGCGCCGTCGACGTCCCCGGTGTCGATGATCCGGTCTCGGCGCTGTCGGCGCCGGACTGCAGGGCCGCCATGGCCGCCTGCGCGCGGCTGCGCCGGGTGCTGCGCGGCGCCGGCGGGTCGGCGTCCAGGCCGAGGTCGGGGACGAACTCGTCGTCCTCGTACTCCTCGTCGTCGTACTCGTCCTCGCCGCGGCCGGTGACCCGGTCGAGGAACCCGCGGAGCCGCTCGGGCACCTGGTGCACCGGGGTGGCGGTGACGACCAGGACGCCGAAGAACACCACGAGCAGGAACAAGGCGACCCCGACGGCGGTGCCCACGCCCGCGCCGACCGGGTTGCCGATGGCCCAGCCGACCGTGCCGCCGCCGCCGTCGCGGTCCTCGCCGGTGGGCGAGCCGGTGACCAGGTGGGCGATGCCGAGGACCGGGAGGACGACGCAGATCCAGCCGATGATCAGCCGGCCGCGCGCCTCGGGGCGGGGGCCGTGCCGCAGCAGCCGCAGTGCGGCCAGCAGCAGGACGACCGGCAGCAGGTAGGTCAGGGCGCCGAACGCCCAGCGGAAGGCGCCGACGATGCCCGACCCGACCGGGCCGACGTCGCCGACGTAGGCGGTCACGCCCAGCACGATCGCCAGGCCGAGGACGGCGAGGCCGACCCCGTCGCGGCGGTGCTCGGGGGCCAGGGGCTCGGTCTCGTCGGGCCGGGCGACCGAGCGGGCGAGCCCGCCGGCGCCGCGGGCCAGCAGCGACCAGGTGCCGCTGGCCGCACCCCAGAGACCGGCGCCGACCGACCGGCGCTTGGGGGCGGGACGGCGGGCGGCGGTGGTCGCGCCGCGCTTGGCCGGCGCCCGCTTGGCGGGCGCCTTCTTCTTGGCGGCTGTGGTGGCCGGACGGCTGCGCGACGTACCGCCGGCCGCCGGCCGTCGGTTCGAGGTCGTCGAGCGCGCAGGCATGTCGCCGACGGTAATCGCGTGCGTGGTGCCCGTGTGGCAGGCGGGAGTGCGTGTCTGCACCACCGCACTAGCGTCACAGGGCATGCAGACCCTCCCCTACGGTTCCTGGCCCACCCCCATCACCTCCGAGCTCGTCGTCCGGGCGGCGGCGCGGCTGGGCGAGGTGGCGGTGACGTCGGACGGCGTGTGGTGGGCCGAGTCCCGGGCCGCCGAGGGCGGGCGGACCGTGCTGGTGCACCGCGCGGCCGACGGCACCACCACCGACCTGCTGCCCGAGCCGTGGAACGCCCGGACCCGGGTGCACGAGTACGGCGGCGGTTCGTGGACGGTGGACGGCGGCACGGTGTTCTTCACCGACTTCGCCGACCAGCGGCTGTACCGGGTGGTCCCCGGGGCCGACCCCGAGCCCTTGACCGCGGCACCGGACATCCCCTCCGGGGTCCGCTTCGCCGACCTCGCGGTGACCCCGGGCGGCCAGGTGCTCTGCGTGCGGGAGACCCACACGGCCTCCGGCGCCTCGGCCGAGGTGGTCCACGAGGTGGTCGCCGTGGCCCCCGACGGCACGGTCGCCGTCCTGGTCAGCGGCCCGGACTTCGTGTCCGACCCGCGCACCGGACCCGACGGCGCGCTCAGCTGGTTGCAGTGGCAGCACCCGGACATGCCCTGGGACGCCGCCCAGCTGGTGGTCCGCGCCGCCGACGGCACCGAGACCGTGGTGGCGGGAGGTCACGGGGAGTCCGTCGTCCAGCCGTCGTGGGCCGCCGACGGGTCCCTGCTGTTCTTCGCCGACCGCACCGGGGTCTGGGCGCTGTACCGGTGGCGGCCGGGCGGGGAGCCCGAGCTGCTGCTGGACCCCGGCGGCGACATGGCCGGGCCGCAGTGGGTGTTCGGCGCCAGCCGGTACGCCGAGCTCGCCGACGGCCGGCTCGTCGTCGCCTACGGGCGGGACGGCGCCGACCGGCTGGCCGTGCTCGAGCCCGGTGGCCCGCGCGAGCTGCCGACCCGTTACGCCTCCTTCGGCCAGCTCCGCGCCGACGGCACCGCGGTGGTCTGCGTGGCCGGCGGCCCGACCTCCAAGCCGGAGGTGGTCCGGGTGCCCGTGGACGGCGGGGACGTCGAGGTGCTCCGGCCGGCCCCCCAGGACCTGGACGAGGCCTGGTTCTCCCGGCCCGAGCACGTGGTGTTCCCCAGCACCGACCTGGACGGCGTCACCGAGGCGCACGCGCTGGTCTACCCGCCCACCAACCCCGAGGTCACCGGACCGGCCGGGGAGCTGCCGCCCCTGGTGGTCGTCGTGCACGGCGGTCCGACCGCCGCGGCGTCCCCGGTGCTGACCCTGGGCGTGCAGTACTGGACCTCCCGCGGGTTCGCCGTCGCCGACGTGGACTACCGCGGGTCCACCGGCTACGGCCGGGCCTACCGGGACGCCCTGCAGGGCCGGTGGGGCATCGCCGACCTGGACGACGTGGTCGCCGTCGTCGGGTACCTGACGTCCGACGCCGCCCCGGACCGGCTGCGGGTGGACCCGGCCCGGGCGGTGATCCGCGGCGGCTCGGCCGGCGGGTACACCACGCTGGCCGCGCTGACGTTCCGGCCGGGGGTGTTCGCCGCCGGGGCCAGCCACTACGGCGTCGCCGACCTGGCCGCGCTGGCCGCCGACACGCACTCGTTCGAGTCCCGCTACCTCGACGGCCTCATCGCGCCCTGGCCGGCCGGCGAGGAGGTGTACGCGGAGCGCTCGCCGATCCACCACGTCGACTCCCTGGCCACCCCGCTGGCGGTCTTCCAGGGGTCCGAGGACCGGGTGGTGCCCCCGGAGCAGGCCGAGATGATGGTCGCCGCGCTGCGCGACAAGGGCGTGCCGCACGCCTACCTGCTCTTCCCCGGCGAGCAGCACGGCTTCCGGCAGGCGGCCAACATCCGGGCCTCGCTGGACGGCGAGCTGTCCTTCTACGCCCAGGTGCTGGGGTTCGACCTGCCCGCCGAGGAGGGCATCGAGCCGATCGAGGTCGTCCGCCCGTAGGCCGCGGTGCTCAGACCTCGAGGACCGTCGGGATGATCATCGGGCGGCGGCGGTGGGTCTGGGACACCCAGGCGCCCACCGTCCGCCGGACCACCTGGGCCAGCCGGTGGCTGTCGACCGGGCCGTCGGCCAGCGTGCGGCGCAGCGCCTCCTCGACCAGCTCCAGCACCGGGGCGAACACCGCGGGGTCGTCGGAGAACCCGCGGGTGGACAGGTGGACCGGGGCGACGACGGTCCCGGTGGCGGGCTCGACGACGACGGTCAGCGCCACGAAGCCCTCGTCGCCGAGGATCCGGCGGGCCTGCAGCGACTCCTCCCCCACGTCGCCCACGGCCAGGCCGTCGACGTAGACGTTGCCCACCGGCACGGCGCCGACGACCGAGGCGACGCCGTCCACCAGGTCGACCACGACGCCGTCCTCGGCGAGCAGCACCTGGTCGGGCCGCATGCCGGCCTCGGCGGCGATCGCGGCGTGCGCGCGCAGGTGCCGCCACTCCCCGTGCACCGGCAGCAGGTGCCGGGGACGCGCGACCTGCAGCAGCAGCCGCAGCTCCCCGGCCGGGGCGTGCCCGGACACGTGCACCCGGGCGGTCTCCTTGTGCACCACGGTCGCGCCCAGCCGGGCCAGCCCGTTGATCACCTTGTAGACCGCGGTCTCGTTGCCCGGCACCAGCGAGCTGGCCAGCACGACGGTGTCGCCGGGCTGGATCGTCACGTGCGCGTGGGTGCCGGCCGCCATCCGGCCCAGCGCGCTGAGCGGCTCGCCCTGCGACCCGGTGCTGACCAGCACCACCTGGTGGGCCGGCAGCGCGGTGGCCTCCTCGAGCGGGACCAGCAGGCCGTCGGGGACGTGCAGCAGGCCCAGCTCCTGGGCCACGCCCATGTTGCGGACCATCGACCGGCCGACCAGCGCCACCTTCCGGCCGTGCCGGGCCGCGCTGTCGAGCACCTGCTGGATGCGGTGCACGTGGCTGGCGAAGCTGGACACCACCAGGCGCTGCCGCGCACCGGCGAACACGGTGTCCAGCACCGGCCCGATGGAGCGCTCGCTGGTGACGAACCCGGGCACCTCGGCGTTGGTGGAGTCGCTGAGCAGCAGGTCGATGCCGGCCGCCCCCAGCCGGGCGAACGCGCCGAGGTCGGTCAGCCGCCCGTCCAGGGGGAGCTGGTCCATCTTGAAGTCCCCGGTGTGCACCAGCGTGCCGGCCGGGGTGTGCACGGCGACGGCCAGGGCGTCGGGGATGGAGTGGTTGACGCAGACGTACTCGGTGTCGAAGGGCCCGGCGCGGTGGTGGTCCCCGGCGGCCACCTCGACCAGCTGCGGCACGATCCGGTGCTCGCGCAGCTTGGCGGCCACCAGCGCCAGGGTGAACCGGGAGCCGACCAGCGGGATGTCCGGGCGCAGCCGGAGCAGGTAGGGGACGGCGCCGATGTGGTCCTCGTGCCCGTGCGTGAGGACGACGGCCTCCACGTCGTCCAGCCGGTCCTCGATCACCGAGAAGTCCGGGAGGACCAGGTCCACGCCGGGCTGCTCGGCCTCCGGGAAGAGCACGCCGCAGTCGATGACCAGCAGCCGCCCGGCGAACTCCAGCACGGCCATGTTGCGGCCGATCTCGCCCAGCCCGCCCAGGGCGATCACCCGCAGCCCGCCGTCGGCCAGGGGCGGCGGGGCGGTCCGCGGGGTGGTCACCGCAGGAGCCCGCCGGCGGCGAGGTCCCGCCGCAGCTGGGCGACCTCCTCGGCGGTGGCGTCCACCAGCGGGGGCCGGGTCGGGCCGGCGGGCAGGCCGAGCAGGTGCAGGGCGGCCTTGACCATCATCGCGCCCTGGCCGCCGCCCATGATCCCGGCGTACACCGGCAGCAGCGCGTCGTTGACCGCGCGGGCCCGGACCAGGTCACCGGCCTCGACGGCGGCGACCAGCTCGGCCAGCTGCGGGCCGACCACGTGGCCGACCACGCTGACGACGCCGACGGCGCCCACGGCCAGCAGCGCCAGGTTCAGCACGTCGTCGCCGCTGTAGTAGGCCAGGTCGGTGCGGGCGAGGGTCCAGGAGACGTCGTTGAGGTTCCCCTTGGCGTCCTTGACCGCGACGATCCGCGGGTGCTCGGCCAGCCGGACCAGGGTGTCCACGGCGATCGGCACCTGCGAGCGCGGCGGGATGTCGTAGAGCATCACCGGCAGGTCGGTGGCGTCGGCGACCGCGCCGAAGTGCGCCAGCAGGCCGCGCTGGGTGGGCCGGTTGTAGTACGGCGTCACCACGAGCAGCCCGTGCGCGCCGAGCCGCTCGGCGGCGCGCGCCTTGTCGATCGAGTGCGCGGTGTCGTTGGTGCCGGCGCCGGCCACGACGACGGCGCGGTCCCCGACCGCGTCGAGCACCGCCTCCAGGAGGGTGGTCTGCTCGGCGTCGGACACCGTGGGCGACTCACCGGTCGTGCCGTTGACGACCAGGCCGTCGTGGCGACCGCGGTCGACCAGGTGCGCGGCGAGCTCCTGCGCCCCGGCGAGGTCGACCGACCCGTCCTCGGTGAACGGGGTGACCATGGCCGTGAGCACACGACCGAAGGGGCGCGCGGGGTCAGGCATGACCGTCACGCTACCCAGCGCGGTCGGGCGCCGCGCCGTCCCTCCCGGCAGGATGCCGGGCATGTCCCCGCTCCCCCTCCGCCGTCCGCTGCTGCTCACCGGGTCCCCGGCGGCGGGCCTGTCCTCGGTCGCCGGCGCGCTCGCCGCGGCCCGGGAGCTGTGCGCGGTGGTGGAGGTGGCCGACGTCCGGGCGATGGTCCGGTCGGGGGCCGTGCAGCCGTGGCGGCCCGGCGCCGGGGAGGACCAGCACCGGCTGGCCGCCGTCCAGGCCTGCCTGCTGGCGGCGTCCTTCACCGCGGCCGGGGTCGAGGTGGTGCTGTGCGACGTCGTCCGCGGGCCGGTGGGCGAGGTGTACCGGACGTCGACCGCAGCGCCGTTCGTCGTGGCGCTGCGGGTCCCGCTGGAGGTGGCCCGGGCCCGCGCCGCGGGCGGACCGCTGACCGGTCCCGAGCTCGACGCGCTGCACGCCGAGAACGCGGCGGTGCGCGACGTCGACGCCGAGGTGGACGCCACCGCCGACCTGCCCGCCGTCGTGGCGGCGGTCGAGCAGCTGTGGGCCGCGGCCGGGACGGCGGTCCCGACCCGCTGACTCAGGCCTCGCCGACCAGCGGGCTGGCCGCGACCTCCGAGCCGTCGGCCAGCGCGCTGATCCGGAAGTCGCCGAACACGTTGCCGGCCACCCGCTGCAGCTCGCGCAGGCACCGCACGGCCAGGTCGCGGATCTCGACGTCGGCGTGCTCGCTGGCCCGCATGGCCACGAAGTGCCGCCAGGTCCGGTAGTTGCCGGTCACCACGATGCGGGTCTCGGTGGCGTTGGGCAGCACCGCCCGCGCGGCCTGCCGGGCCTGCTTGCGGCGCAGGGTGGGGTTCGGGACGTCGGCGAACCGGTCCTCCAACCCCGCCAGCAGGGCCTCGTAGGCCTGCCGCGAGCTGTCCACGGCGGCGGTGAACAGGGCGTGCAGCTCGGGGTCCTGGGCGATCGCGGCGGGCTCCACGAAGGCGGCGTCCCCCTCGCGCACGTAGCGCTGGGACAGCTGGCTGAACGAGAAGTGCCGGTGCCGCACGAGCTCGTGGGTCAGCGACCGGGAGACGCCGGTGAGGTACATCGACACCGTGCCGTGCTCGAGCACCGACAGGTGGCCGACCTCGAGGATGTGCCGCAGGTAGCCGGCGTTGGTCGCGGTCTGCGGGTTCGGCTTGCCCCAGGACTGGTAGCAGGCCCGGCCGGCGAACTCGGCGAGGGCCTGCCCGCCGTCCGCGTCGGTCTCCCAGGGCACCTCGGCCGGCGGGGTGAACTGGGTCTGGGCGACCACCTGGACCGTCAGCGGGGCGATGTCGGGCACGGCTGCCGACCCTACGGCGGCCGCGTCGCGCACCACGGAGATGTCGTCATGGTGTTGCCATGACGTCACAGTGGTACCATGCTGACGCCATGACCTCCGACCCCTACGTCGAGGAGCTGCGCAGCCAGCTCACCCGGCGGCACCCCGACCGCACCCCCGACCGCTCCCACGACCGGGACGTCGCCCGCCTCCTGTCGCCCTGGCGGCGGCAGCGCAACCTCGGCGTGCTCCGCCTCCGCTGAGCCGGCGGCAGGATCACCGCATGGACCTCAGCCAGTACGTCGACGCGCTCGGCGCCCACCTGCGCACCACGGCCGCGGCCGGCACCGAGCAGACCCAGGCCACCGCCCGGCTGCTCGCCGACACCCTCGAGCCCGCCGTCCGGCTGGCGGTCACCGACGCGTTGGCCGCGATGGCCGCCGAGGTCACGGCCGCCCTGGACGGCGCCTCGGTGGACGTCCGCATCCGGGGCCGCGACCCCGAGGTCGTGGTGACCCAGGCCGCCCCGCCCGCCGAGCCGGCCCAGGAGACCGCCGACCCCGACGACGACGGCGCGGTCGCCCGGATCAGCCTCCGGCTGCCCGAGTCGCTCAAGGGCCGCGCCGAGACCGCGGCCGCCGACGCCGGCGTCTCCCTGAACACCTGGCTGGTGCGCGCCGTCGCCGCCGGCCTGCAGTCCCCCACCCCGTCCGCCCCGCGACCCGGCCCGGGTCGCCGGTTCACCGGCTTCGCGCGCAGCTGAGCCCACCACCCCTGGAGTCCCCGTGCCGATCCGCCGCGAGTCCTTCCCCACCGACGGCAGCGCCCCGGCCGTCGAGGTCCGCAACCCCGCCGGCACGGTCACCGTGACCGCCGTCGAGGGCCTGACCGCGATGACCGTCGACGTCGAACCGCTGAACGGGTCGGCCGAGCGGCTGCTCGACGAGGTGTCGGTGGAGCTGCTCCGCGACCCGGCCCGCCTCGTCGTGGCCGTGCCGACCGCGCGCCTGCTGTCCAGCCCGCGGTTCGCGGTGGCGGTGACGGTGCCCGCGGGCTGCCCGGTCACCGCCGTGGTCGCCTCGGCCGGGTGCACCCTGCGCGGACCGCTGGCCGACGTCGAGGTCACCGGGGCCAGCGCCGACGTGCGGGTGGACTCCTGCACCGGGTTGCAGGTGCGGACGGCCAGCGGCGACCTGCACGCGGTCGCCGTCCACGGGGACGTCGGGGTGCGCTCGGCGTCCGGCGACGTCCGGCTGGACGACGTCGCCGGGTCGGTCGCGGTGTCCACCGCCTCGGGCGAGGTCCGGCTGGGCGCCGTGGGCGGGGACGTCGACGTCTCCACCGCCTCCGCGGACGTGACGGTCGGCCGGGTGACCAGCGGCGAGGTCGCGCTGCGCACCGTGTCCGGGGACGCCACCGTCGCCGTGGCCCCCGGGCTCCGGTTGTGGCTGGACCTGCAGAGCGTCAGCGGACGGCTGGACTCCCAGCTCGCCGGGGACGACGACGCCGAGGGCGCGGCGACCCTGACCGTCCGGATGCGCTCGGTCTCCGGCGACCTCCGGCTGCGCCGGGCGGGCTGATCAGACCGCCCGGGCGAGCTCGGGTGCCAGGTCACCACGCGGCTGCACCTCGACCCGGTCGAGTGAGAGCCAGCCGGCCATCAGCCGCAGCTCGGCGGCCAGCTCGTCGGCGACCAGGGCCGGCGCGGGGTGGTGCTCCTCCACGTGCGCGGCCTGGACGCGCAGCACGCCGGCCGCCCGGTCGGCCTTGAGGTCCACCCGGGCCACCAGCTCGTCCCCGAGCAGGAAGGGCAGCACGTAGTAGCCGTGCACCCGCTGCGCGGCCGGGGTGTAGATCTCCAGCCGGTAGCGGAAGCCGAACAGCCGCTCGATGCGCGGGCGCTCCCAGACCAGCGAGTCGAACGGCGACAGCAGCGCCCGGGCCCGGGCCCGCCGCGGCCGGCGCGCCGCCGGGTCGAGCCACCCGGGTCGACCCCACCCCGCCACCTCGACGGGCAGCAGCTCACCGGCCTCGGCCAGCTCGGCCACCGCCGTGCGCGCGTCGGCGACCGGGAGCCGGAAGTAGTCGCGCAGGTCGGTCTCGGTGGCCACGCCCAGCGCCCGGGCGGCCGTGCGGACCAGCTCGCGGACGGCGTCGGCCCGCGGCGGGGTCGGCGTCGCCACCACCGCGGCCGGCAGCACGCGCTCGGTGAGGTCGTAGACCCGCTCGAACCCGGCGGTGCGGGACCGGGCGGTGAGCGCGCCGACGAAGAACAGGTACTCCAGGGCCGCCTTGCCCGGGTGCCAGTTCCACATCTGCCCGGGGGTGCTGGGTCGCTGCTCCCCCAGGTCGCTGGCGCGCAGCGGGCCCGTCTCGCGCACCCGGTCCAGCAGCTCCGACACGTACTGCGGGCGCTCCCGCTGCACCCGCAGCATCGACCCCCAAGCGTGCTGCTCGGCCGCGGCCATCCGCCACCGCAGGTGGGGGTGCAGCCGCACCGGCAGGTAGGACGCCTCGTGCGCCCAGTACTCGAACACGTCGTGCCGCGGGGCGTGCAGCCGGTCCAGCAGCTCGCGCGGGTAGGCACCCAGCCGGCTGAACGCGGGCAGGTAGTGGGAGCGGGACAGCACGTTGACCGAGTCGATCTGGACCACCGCCAGCCGCTCCACCAGCGCCCGCAGCTGCCGGGTGCCCGCGGCGGTCACCGGGCGCTCGTCGGCCAGCCCCTGCGCGGCCAGCGCGATGCGGCGGGCCAACGGGGCCGGGAGGTGCTCGACGGGGGGCAGATGGTGCACGTGGTCGATCCTGCCCCCGGGGTCCGACAGCACGCGCCGCCTAGGGTGCGGGGGTGCAGCTCACCGGACGCGCCGAGTCCTCCGTCCGGCCGGCCCGCCCCACCGACGCGGCCGACATCGCCCGCGTGCAACGGGTCACCTGGCGCACCGCCTACCGCGAGCTGCTGCCGGCCGCCGTCCTCGACGAGTGGGACGACGACGCGGTCGCCGCCCGGTGGGCCGACTCGATCGGCACGCCGCCCACCCCGGGCCACGGCGTGCTGGTGGCCACCGAGAACGGCGAGGTCGTCGGCTTCCTCGCGCACGGCCCTGCCGAGCTCCAGCCCGGTGAGGCGTCGTCCGCGGACGGCCCCACCGGGGAGCTGCAGGCCCTGCTCGTCGAGCCCCGCTGGGGACGACGGGGGCACGGCAGCCGGCTGCTGGCCGCCGTCGTCGACCTGGTGGTGCCGACCGGCGTGCGCCGGCTGCAGGTCTGGGTGCCCACGGCGGACGAGGTGACGGCTGCGTTCCTGACGTCCGCCGGGTGGGCAGTCGACGGCTGGACCCGCGCGCTGGACGCCGGGACCACCACCATCCACGAGCAGCGGTGGCACGCCGCGCTGGTCGACGACGAAGGGCTGGGATGAGCTTCACCGGGTTCCCCGACGAGGGTCTGGTCTTCTTCGAGGGCCTCGAGGCGGACAACAGCAAGCCCTACTGGACGCAGCACAAGGCCTCCTACGAGGAGCACGTGCGCGGTCCGATGCTGGCGCTGGTCGAGGAGCTGACGGCCGAGTTCGGCACGCCCAAGCTCTTCCGCCCCTACCGGGACGTGCGCTTCAGCAAGGACAAGACCCCCTACAAGACCCACCAGGGTGCCGTGCTGCACCTCGAGGGGGCCGGCACGGGCGCCTGGTACGTCGAGGTGTCCGCCGACGGACTGACCGCACGCGGCGGCAGCTGGCGCATGCAGCCCGACCAGGTCGAGCGCTACCGCCGCGCCGTGGACGACGACCTCCCCGGCGGACAGCTGGAGCAGCTGGTCGCGAAGATCCGCCGCGCCGGCCTCTCGGTCGACGGCGAGCAGCTCAAGCGCGCCCCACGGGGCTACGAGCCCGACCACCCGAGGATCGAGCTCCTGCGTCACAAGAGCATCCACGGCGGCACGCACTGGACCCCGGAGGACTGGTTGGACAGCCGCGAAGTCATCGACCGCGTCCGGAAGACCTGGCGCGCCCTCAAGCCCCTCAACGACTGGCTCGCCGACAACGTCGGCGCGACCACCGCCCCACCCGACCGTCGCCGCTGACGCAGCCAGAGGCGCGGCGCGCCCTCGTCGTCGGAGTGCCGGCAACCGGGGGTGCGTCGCTTGGACGATCCTTGTCCTGAATGCACGAAACGGGGCCACAGCAGATGCTGTGACCCCGTTTCGGAAATGGTGTCCGGCGGCGTCCTACTCTCCCACCCAGTCCCCCGGGCAGTACCATCGGCGCTGAGAGGCTTAGCTTCCGGGTTCGGAATGAGACCGGGCGTTTCCCTCTCGCCATGACCGCCGTAACGCTGTGAAAGTTTCCACCCCTGTCGCACCCGGTCAAAGGGATGCTGGTGGGGCGGTCTGTGGAGCACACACGAGGTGTGTCCGTTCTTTCAGAACCGCACAGTGGACGCGAGACAAGATCTTGCTGATTGCGTGAATGTTTGAGGTGAGTCAAGTCCTCGGCCTATTAGTACCGGTCAGCTCCACACATTGCTGTGCTTCCACCTCCGGCCTATCAACCCGCTGGTCTGGGCGGGGGCCTTAACCCACAAGGGGTGAGAGACCTCATCTTGAAGCGAGCTTCCCGCTTAGATGCTTTCAGCGGTTATCCCTGCCGAACGTAGCCAACCAGCAGTGCTCCTGGCGGAACAACTGGCACACCAGAGGTTCGTCCGTCCCGGTCCTCTCGTACTAGGGACAGCTCTTCTCAAGTCTCTTACGCGCACGGCGGATAGGGACCGAACTGTCTCACGACGTTCTAAACCCAGCTCGCGTACCGCTTTAATGGGCGAACAGCCCGACCCTGGGGACCTCCTCCAGCCCCGGGATGCGACGAGCCGACATCGAGGTGCCAAACCATCCCGTCGATATGGACTCTTGGGGAAGATCAGCCTGTTATCCCCGGGGTACCTTTTATCCGTTGAGCGACACCGCTTCCACATGCCGGTGCCGGGTCACTAGTCCCAGCTTTCGCTCCTGCTCGACCCGTCGGTCTCACAGTCAAGCTCCCTTGTGCACTTGCACTCGACACCTGATTGCCAACCAGGCTGAGGGAACCTTTGGGCGCCTCCGTTACATTTTGGGAGGCAACCGCCCCAGTTAAACTACCCACCTGACACTGTCCCTGATCCGGATCACGGACCGAGGTTAGACATCCAATTCGACCAGAGTGGTATTTCAACGACGACTCCACGAACACTGGCGTGCCCGCTTCACAGTCTCCCACCTATCCTACACAAACCGAACCGAACACCAATATCAAGCTATAGTGAAGGTCCCGGGGTCTTTCCGTCCTGCCGCGCGTAACGAGCATCTTTACTCGTAGTGCAATTTCGCCGAGCCTGTGGTTGAGACAGCTGAGAAGTCGTTACGCCATTCGTGCAGGTCGGAACTTACCCGACAAGGAATTTCGCTACCTTAGGATGGTTATAGTTACCACCGCCGTTTACTGGCGCTTGAGTTCTGAGCTTCGCCCTAAAAGAGCTAACCCGTCCCCTTAACGTTCCAGCACCGGGCAGGCGTCAGTCCGTATACATCGTCTTTCGACTTCGCACGGACCTGTGTTTTTAGTAAACAGTCGCTTCTCACTGGTCTCTGCGGCCACCCACCGCTGCCCACCGCAAGGGTGATGACAGTGAATGGCCCCCCTTCTCCCGAAGTTACGGGGGCATTTTGCCGAGTTCCTTAACCACAGTTCGCTCGATCGCCTTGGTATTCTCTACCTGACCACCTGAGTTGGTTTGGGGTACGGGCCGCTCAGAGCTCGCTAGAGGCTTTTCTCGGCAGCATAGGATCATCCCATTCGCCTCATTCGGCTATGCGTCAGGCCTCACCCTATTGCGGAACGGATTTGCCTATTCCACGGGCCACACCCTTGCACCGGTACTACCACTCACCGGTAGGACTACCTTCCTGCGTCACCCCATCGCTTGCCTACTACCAGTCCGGGTCCCACGTTCCACCCACACGCCACCACCCCGAAGGGCAGCAGTCACGGAGCTTCAGATGGTTAGCATCGCTGGGTTCAGCATGGACGCTCTTTCGCGGGTACGGGAATATCAACCCGTTGTCCATCGACTACGCCTGTCGGCCTCGCCTTAGGTCCCGACTCACCCTGGGCGGATTAGCCTGGCCCAGGAACCCTTGGTCATCCGGCGGGGGAGTTTCTCACTCCCCTTTCGCTACTCATGCCTGCATTCTCACTCGTGTGGCGTCCACGGCTGGATCACTCCGCCGCTTCCATCGCCACACGACGCTCCCCTACCCATCCACACACCTGGCTCAACGACCTTGATCGAGGAGCAGGCTATTGCGTGAATGCCATAGCTTCGGCGGTGTGCTTGAGCCCCGCTACATTGTCGGCGCGGAATCACTTGACCAGTGAGCTATTACGCACTCTTTCAAGGGTGGCTGCTTCTAAGCCAACCTCCTGGTTGTCACTGCGACTCCACATCCTTTTCCACTTAGCACACGCTTAGGGGCCTTAGCTGATGATCTGGGCTGTTTCCCTCTCGACTACGAACCTTATCGCCCGCAGTCTCACTGCCACGCTCTCACTTACCGGCATTCGGAGTTTGGTTGATTTCAGTAACCTTGTGGGGCCCCTAGACCATCCAGTGCTCTACCTCCGGCAAGAAACACGTGACGCTGCACCTAAATGCATTTCGGGGAGAACCAGCTATCACCGAGTTTGATTGGCCTTTCACCCCTACCCACAGCTCATCCCCTCCGTTTTCAACCGAAGTGGGTTCGGTCCTCCACGCGGTCTTACCCGCGCTTCAACCTGGCCATGGGTAGATCACTCGGCTTCGGGTCTAGAGCACGCGACTGGAACGCCCTATTCGGACTCGCTTTCGCTACGGCTACCCCACACGGGTTAACCTCGCCACGTACCGCTAACTCGCAGGCTCATTCTTCAAAAGGCACGCAATCACCCCCACGCACGAATGCGCATAAGGCTCTCACGGCTTGTAGGCACACGGTTTCAGGTACTATTTCACTCCCCTCCCGGGGTACTTTTCACCTTTCCCTCACGGTACTTGTCCGCTATCGGTCACCAGGGAGTATTTAGGCTTAGCGGGTGGTCCCGCCAGATTCACACCGAATTTCACGAGCTCGGTGCTACTTGGGAACACATCAAAGGAGAGTGCGCGTTTTCGTGTACGGGGCTCTCACCCTCTATGGCGACCCCTTCCAGAGGCCTTCCACTAACACAACACTTTTCTGACTCCCCGAACCTTCGGCAGAAGGATCAAGATGCGTCCCACGACCCCACATGCACAACGCCTGCCGGCTATCACATGCACATGGTTTAGCCTCATCCGCTTTCGCTCGCCACTACTCACGGAATCACGGTTGTTTTCTCTTCCTGTGGGTACTGAGATGTTTCACTTCCCCACGTTCCCTCCACACGCCCTATATATTCAGGCGCGGGTCACACCACATGACTGGTGCGGGGTTCCCCCATTCGGAAATCCTCGGATCAACGCTCGGTTGACAGCTCCCCGAGGCTTATCGCAGCCTCCTACGTCCTTCATCGGCTCCTGGTGCCAAGGCATCCACCGTGCGCCCTTAACAACTTGAACACACAAACAAACAATCACTACAAGATGCTCGCGTCCACTGTGCAGTTCTCAAAGAACGAACGACCACCCACCCCACACCCACCACCAACACCCGCAAACGGGCTGATGTGACGGACAGGCAGGCCCCGTACGAGATCGCATACCCCAATCCCCACCTTCCGGTGGGCATCGGGTCCGCTCCCTCAGGACCCAACAGCGTGCCTACAACCCCTCAACCGTCCCCACCCCCGTTCCCACCAGCAAGCTGGCTGTACTTGGGGCCGATGACGACCGATCGGTCGAACTGGTCAGTGTTCCACCCGTGAGCGACACCCCACACACTTCGCGCCACCAGAAGACCTGGCGACGTCATCGGCGTGGGCGTGACTCTGGACCGGACACCCACAGGAGGAACCCCATGGACATGCGCCGGCCAGTGCTCCTTAGAAAGGAGGTGATCCAGCCGCACCTTCCGGTACGGCTACCTTGTTACGACTTCGTCCCAATCGCCGATCCCGCCTTCGACGGCTCCCTCCCACAAGGGGTTGGGCCACCGGCTTCGGGCGTTACCGACTTTCGTGACGTGACGGGCGGTGTGTACAAGGCCCGGGAACGTATTCACCGCAGCGTTGCTGATCTGCGATTACTAGCGACTCCAACTTCATGGGGTCGAGTTGCAGACCCCAATCCGAACTGAGACCGGCTTTTTGGGATTCGCTCCACCTCGCGGTATCGCAGCCCTTTGTACCGGCCATTGTAGCATGTTTGCAGCCCTAGACATAAGGGGCATGATGATTTGACGTCATCCCCACCTTCCTCCGAGTTGACCCCGGCAGTCTCCCATGAGTCCCCACCATGACGTGCTGGCAACATGGAACGAGGGTTGCGCTCGTTGCGGGACTTAACCCAACATCTCACGACACGAGCTGACGACAACCATGCACCACCTGTGTGCGACCCTTACGGACCCACCATCTCTGGAGGATTTCCGCACATGTCAAGCCTAGGTAAGGTTCTTCGCGTTGCATCGAATTAAGCAACATGCTCCGCCGCTTGTGCGAGCCCCCGTCAATTCCTTTGAGTATTGGCGTAGCGGCAGTACTCCCCAGGCGGGGCGCTTAATGCGTTAGCTGCGGCACGGAGACCGTGGAATGGCCCCCACACCTAGCGCCCAACGTTTACGGCGTGGACTACCAGGGTATCTAATCCTGTTCGCTCCCCACGCTTTCGCTCCTCAGCGTCAGTTGTTGCCCAGAGACCCGCCTTCGCCACCGGTGTTCCTCCTGATATCTGCGCATTTCACCGCTACACCAGGAATTCCAGTCTCCCCTGCAACACTCAAGTCTGCCCGTATCGACTGCAGACCCGGAGTTGAGCTCCGGGCTTTCACAGCCGACGCGACAAACCGCCTACGAGCTCTTTACGCCCAATAATTCCGGACAACGCTTGCACCCTACGTATTACCGCGGCTGCTGGCACGTAGTTGGCCGGTGCTTCTTCTGCAGGTACCGTCACTTTCGCTTCGTCCCTGCTGAAAGAGGTTTACAACCCGAAGGCCGTCATCCCTCACGCGGCGTCGCTGCGTCAGGCTTCCGCCCATTGCGCAATATTCCCCACTGCTGCCTCCCGTAGGAGTCTGGGCCGTGTCTCAGTCCCAGTGTGGCCGGTCACCCTCTCAGGCCGGCTACCCGTCGTCGCCTTGGTAGGCCATCACCCCACCAACAAGCTGATAGGCCGCGGGCCCATCCCCAGCCGAAAAACTTTCCACACAACCCCATGCGAGGCTGAATGAATATCCGGTATTAGCACCAATTTCTTGGAGTTATCCCAGAGCTGAGGGCAGGTTGCCCACGTGTTACTCACCCGTTCGCCACTAATCCACCAGCAAGCTGGCTTCATCGTTCGACTTGCATGTGTTAAGCACGCCGCCAGCGTTCGTCCTGAGCCAGGATCAAACTCTCCGTAGATGAATTTCGATCCAAGGCCGAGAACCAAGAGTTGGCACTCTCGATATCAATCAACCCAACACCCACCCCCCGAGAGGAGTGGGGATCAAACATATGGCACTGACTTTCGGCACGCTGTTGAGTTCTCAAGGAGCGGACGCGCGTTCAACCCGACCCGGAGGCCTTCGTGAACGGCTTGGTTTGTCCTGCTCGGCGCTTCAGGTCCGGCCTCTCGGTCGTTCCCGGCGCAAAGAGAAAGTTACGCCATGGGGTGGGGGTCGTCAAACCCGGGGGGTCCCCGATGTGGCCCGCAGGGGTCGGCGCGGTGGGCCGCGGAGGACAAACCGCAGGTCAACCAGGTTCCGATCCGGACCCGTCTACGACGCAGGTCACGTGTCCGCGGTGTGTCGCGGGGGTGTCGGGCCGGGTTCGACCCGGTCCCCCGCCCCCGCGGACGGGGTCAGAGACCGAGCAGGGAGTCGATCCCGATGGTCAGGCCGGGCCGGCGCTGGATCTCGCGCACGGCCAGCAGCACCCCGGGCATGAAGGACGCCCGGTCGTAGGAGTCGTGGCGCATCGTCAGCGTCTCGCCCTGGGTACCGAGCAGCACCTCCTGGTGCGCGACCAACCCCGCGAGCCGGACCGCGTGCACCGGCACGCCGTCGACCAGTGCCCCGCGGGCCCCCGGCAGCGAGGCCTCCGCCTGGGTGGCGTCCGGGGCGGGCCCGAGCCCGGCCGCGCGACGGGCCTCGCCGATCAGCTGCGCGGTCCGGGTCGCGGTGCCCGACGGGGCGTCCACCTTGCCCGGGTGGTGGAGCTCGACCAGCTCGACGGAGGAGAAGAAGCGGGACGCCTCGGCGGCGAACTTCATCAGCAGGACGGCACCGATGCCGAAGTTCGGCGCGATCAGGACGCCGAGGTCCGGCTTGGGCGCCAGCCACTCCCGGACGGTGGCGATCTTGGCCTCGTCGAACCCGCTGGTGCCCACCACGCAGTGGATGCCCTGGTCGATGCAGAACCTGATGTTCTCCATCACCGACTCCGGGCGGGTGAAGTCGACCGCGACCTGCGCGCCGCCGTCGGCGACGTTGAACAGCCACTCGCTGCCCTCCACCATGGCCACGAGCTCGAGGTCCTCGGCCTCGTTGACCGCCTTGCAGACCTCCACCCCCATGCGACCGCGGGCCCCGAGGACGGCGACCGACGTGAGCGGGGCCTCAGGGGCAGGGGTGGTGGGGCTGCTGGTGGTCATGTCGGCACTCTCACCAACCCCGGACGCCGATGCAACCCCGGGCCGGTCAGGGACGCGGCCGGACCTGTTCCGCGAGCCGCCAGAGGGCCAGCCCGACCAGGACGCCGACGACGTCGGCCAGCAGGTCCCCCAGCGAGGCGTCCCGCTGCACCAGGTCGGTGCCCTGCACCACCTCGCTGACGGCGCCGTAGAGCACCACCAGCCCGGCGGTGACCGCCTGACCCACCCCGGCCCAGCGGGCGGTGAACGCCAGCGCGGCGAACAGGGCCGCGTGGACGACCTTGTCGATGCCGTAGGGGCTGGGCGGGACGTCGCCGGGCGGGGCGAAGAGGACGGCGAGCGACACCAGCACCGTCACCACGAACGCGCCGCGGGCCAGTGCGCCGTGCTCGCCGAACCACTCCCTCATGCCGACAGCCGCTCCAGGTCCTTGTCCCGGTACGGCCCGACCACGGCCAGCGCCGTCGGCCGGGTGAACAGGTCGGCCGCGACCGCCCGCACCGCGTCCGCACCGACGGCGTCCAACCGGGCGAGCACCTCGGTGACCGGCAGGTACTCCCCGTAGGACAGCTCGCTCTTGCCCAGCCGGCTCATCCGGGACCCGGTGTCCTCCAGACCGAGCACCAGGCCGCCCTTGAGCTGGCCGATGCCGCGGGCCACCTCGTCGTCGGTGATGCCGTGCGCGGCGACCTCACCCAGGGACTCCCGGATCAGCCGCAGCACCTCGGGCACCCGCTTGGGCGCGCAGCCTGCGTAGACGGAGAAGACCCCGGTCCCGGCGTAGTGCGTGAGGGCGGAGCCCACGCTGTAGACCAGGCCCCGCTTCTCGCGGATCTCCTGGAACAGCCGGGAGCTCATCCCCCCGCCGACGGCGGCGTCCAGCACCGCTGCGGCGTAGCGCGCGTCGTCCAGCCGCCCCATGCCCACCGAGCCCAGCAGCAGGTGCGTCTGCTCGGTGCGGCGGTGGATCAGGCCGGTGCGCCGGGCCGGCGCGGTGGACACCCCGTCGTCCCCGGTGCGCAGCGGGTCCGGGCGGGTGTCGCCGGACAGCCGCTCGCCGAACGCCTGCCGGACCAGCTCCAGGACCTCGCGGTGGTCGACCCGGCCGGCGGCGGCCACCACGATCGAGGGGGCGGCGTACCGGCCGCGGTACCAGCCGTCGACGTCCTCGCGGGTCAGGGACTCGATGGACCCGACCGTGCCCAGCACCGACCGGCCCAGCGGGGTGTCGCCGAAGAGCGTCTCGGCGAACAGGTCGTGGACGGCGTCGGCGGGCTCGTCGTCGCGCATGGCGATCTCCTCGAGCACCACCGTGCGCTCGGACTCCAGGTCCGGGGCGGTGTTGAGCGCATCGGTGACCAGGTCACCGAGCAGGGTCACCGCCAACGGCAGGTCGCTGGCGAGCACGTTGGCGTAGTAGCAGGTGTGCTCCTTGGCGGTGAAGGCGTTCATCTCACCGCCGACGGCGTCCATCGCCGTGGCGATCTCCAGCGCCGTGCGCGACCGGGTGCCCTTGAACAGCAGGTGCTCCAGGAAGTGCGAGGACCCGGCCAGCACCGGCGTCTCGTCCCGGGAGCCGACACCGACCCAGATGCCCACGGTGGCCGACAGGACACCGGGCATCAGCTCGGTGATGACCCGCAGCCCGCCGGGCAGCTCGGTGCGCTCGACGCGACCGCCGAACTCGTCGACGTCGAGGACCTCCGTGTGCCCGACGACCACCGGGGTGGGCGCGGCCGCAGCCGCACCCACCCCGGCGCCGTCCAGGCTGGTGTCAGCCGTGGTCACTCACCCGCAGGGGCGTCGGCGGCCTCGGCCGGCGCCTCCGCGGAGGCACCGCCCTCGACGACCGGGACCAGGCTGATCTTGCCGCGGGCGTCGATGTCGGTGATCTCGACCTGCAGCTTGTCGCCGACGTTCGCGACGTCCTCGACCTTGGCGATCCGCTTGCCGTTGCCCAGCTTGCTGATGTGCACCAGGCCGTCGCGGCCGGGCAGCAGGGAGACGAAGGCACCGAAGGCGGTGGTCTTGACGACCGTGCCCAGGAACCGCTCGCCGACCTTGGGCAGCGTCGGGTTGGCGATGGCGTTGATCCGGTCGACCGCGGCCTGGGCGGACGGGCCGTCGGAGGCGCCGACGTAGATCGTGCCGTCGTCCTCGATGGTGATGTCCGCGCCGGTCTCGTCCTGGATCGCGTTGATCATCTGGCCCTTGGGCCCGATCACCGCACCGATCTTGTCGACGGGGATGCGCACCGTGGTCACCCGGGGGGCGAACGGGCTCATCTCGTCGGGACCGTCGATCGCCTCGAGCATGACGTCAAGGATGTGCAGCCGGGCCGCGCGGGCCTGGGTCAGCGCACCAGCGAGGACGTCGGAGGGGATGCCGTCGAGCTTGGTGTCCAGCTGCAGCGCCGTCACGAAGTCCTTGGTGCCGGCGACCTTGAAGTCCATGTCCCCGAAGGCGTCCTCGGCGCCGAGGATGTCGGTGAGCGCGACGTACTGCGTCTGCCCGTCGACCTCGTCGGAGACCAGACCCATGGCGATGCCGGCGACCGGGGCGCGCAGCGGCACGCCGGCGTTGAGCAGCGACAGGGTGGAGGCGCAGACCGAGCCCATCGACGTCGAGCCGTTGGAGCCCAGCGCCTCGGAGACCTGGCGGATGGCGTAGGGGAACGCCTCGCGGTCGGGCAGCACCGGCAGCAGCGCCCGCTCGGCGAGGGCACCGTGGCCGATCTCGCGACGCTTGGGCGAACCCACGCGGCCGGTCTCGCCGGTGGAGTACGGCGGGAAGTTGTAGTTGTGCATGTAGCGCTTGCGGGTCACCGGGTTCAGCGTGTCCAGCTGCTGCTCCATGCGGAGCATGTTCAGCGTGGTGACACCCATGATCTGGGTCTCGCCGCGCTCGAACAGCGCCGAGCCGTGCACCCGCGGGAGCACCTCGACCTCGGCCGACAGCGGCCGGATGTCGGTGACGCCGCGGCCGTCGATGCGGACCTTGTCGCGCAGGATGCGCTGGCGCACGACCTTCTTGGTCACCGCGCGGAAGGCACCGGAGACCTCCTTCTCGCGACCCTCGAACTGGTCGGCCAGCGCGGCCTTGACCTCGTCCTTGAGCGCGTCGGTGGCGTCCTCGCGCTCGGCCTTGCCCGGGATGGCCTGGGCAGCGGTGAGCTTCTCGGTGGCCTGGGCCTCGACCGCGGCGTAGACGTCGTCCTGGTAGTCCAGGAAGCGGGGGAAGTGCGCCTCGGGCTTGGCGGCCTTGCCGGCCAGCGCGGACTGGGCGTCGCACAGCGCCTTGATGAACGGCTTGGCGGCCTCGAGGCCCTGGGAGACGACCTCCTCGGTCGGGGCGGTGGCCCCACCGGCGACCAGGTCGATGGTCTTCTCGGTGGCCTCGGCCTCGACCATCATGATCGCGACGTCGCCATCGGGCAGCACGCGGCCGGCCACGACCATGTCGAAGACGGCGTCCTCGAGCTCGGTGTGGGTCGGGAAGCCCACCCACTGGCCGTTGATCAGCGCGACGCGGGTGGCGCCGACCGGGCCGGAGAAGGGCAGGCCCGACAGCTGGGTGGACGCCGAGGCGCCGTTGATCGCCAGCACGTCGTACAGGTGGTCGGGGTCCAGGCTCAGCACGGTGATGACGACCTGTACCTCGTTGCGCAGGCCCTTGGCGAAGGTCGGGCGCAGCGGGCGGTCGATCAGCCGGCAGGTGAGGATGGCGTCCTCGGACGGGCGGCCCTCGCGGCGGAAGAACGAACCGGGGATCTTCCCGATCGCGTACATCCGCTCCTCGACGTCCACCGTCAGCGGGAAGAAGTCGAAGTGGTCCTTGGGCTGGCGGCCGGCCGTGGTGGCCGACAGCAGCGTGGTGTCGCCCATGGTGGCGACGACGGAGCCGGCGGCCTGCTTGGCCAGCCGGCCGGTCTCGAAGGTGACGGTGCGGGACCCGTAGGACCCGTTGTCGATCACGGCGGAGGCGGTGAAGACGCCGTCCTCGTCGTAGTCGACGACGTCGGTGGTGGGTGCGGACATCGTGTCCTCTTCCTGCGCCGCATGCGGCGGCGCCCTCTTGGTTCGGCGGCGGTGCACCGGGTGGTCCCTGGGACCGGTCTTCGATCGAAGCCCTCGGGCTGCGGGGCGTGCGCCTGCCGCATCCCGGGGGCCACCACCGAGGACCGGGCCGTGCGCCGGGGTGGCGCGACCAGGGCCGGGCGTGGCCGCCTGGGCCCGTGCGACGGGTGCCGCACGAGTGAGGGGACCGACTCCGCGGTGCGGAGCGGTCCCCTCGACTGGCTAGCGGCGCAGGCCGAGCCGCTCGATGAGCGAGCGGTACCGGCTGATGTCGGTCTTCGCCAGGTAGTTCAGCAGCCGGCGACGCCGGCCCACCAGCAGGAGCAGGCCCCGCCGGCTGTGGTGGTCGTGCTTGTGCATCTTGAGGTGCTCGGTCAGGTCGCTGATCCGTCGGGTCAGCATCGCGACCTGCACCTCGGGGGAACCGGTGTCGCTCTCGACCGTGGCGTACTCGGTCATGATCTGCTTCTTCGTCGCGCTGTCGAGCGCCATGTGGTGCCTCCTGGGCAGGTCACGTGTGGCCCCCGGTCGGTGTCACGGGGGCAGCATGCACACGCGTCGGTCTCCCGACGCTCCCACCAGGTTACACGGTGCTGATGGTCGTCCTGCGGACTCCGACCGCGGCCAGGTGCCGTCCCGACCTCCGACGAGCCCCCCTGCCGATCCTTGCGGGACCCTCCGGGCCCCACTCGTCACGGCACCTGCAGGACGACCCGCGCCTGGACCACGTCCTGGTCCATCTGCTCGATGAGGGCCTCGACGCCCCGGTAGGCGACCATCGGGCGCAGGCGCTCGACGAACTCGACGCCGACGTGCTCGCCGTAGAGGTCGCCCGACCAGTCGAGCAGGAAGGCCTCCACGGTGCGCCGGGTGCCCTGGAAGGTCGGGTTCGTGCCCACCGAGATGGCGGCGGGGAAGCTCTCGCCGCTGCGGCCGTGCGGGTCCTGCAGCACCAACCGGCCGGCGTAGACGCCGTCGGCGGGGACGGCGGTGAACTTCGGCGACTCGACGTTGGCCGTGGGGTAGCCGAGCTCGCGCCCGCGCCGGTCCCCGCGGACGACGACGCCGTCCACCCGGTGCGGGCGGCCCAGGGCACGGGCGGCCGAGCGCATGTCACCGGCGGAGACGCACGCGCGGATGTAGGTCGAGGAGATGGTGACCTCGCCGTCGTCGGCCACGTCGGTGGCGCTGGCGGTCTGCAGCCCGAGCCCCTCGACGGCGAAGCCGAACCGGCGGCCCTCCCGGGTCAGGGAGGCGACGTCACCGGCGGCGAGGTGGCCGTAGGTGAAGTTCTCCCCCACCACCACCGCGGCCGCGTGCAGGTGCTCGACCAGCACGGTGTGCGTGAAGCCCTCCGGGGACAGCCGGCTGAACTCCGGGGTGAACGGCAGCACGCACATGGCATCGACGCCCAGGTCGGCGACCAGCTCGGCCTTGCGGTCCGGCGAGGTGAGGATGGCCGGGTGCGAGCCGGGGCGGACCACCTCGGCCGGGTGCGGGTCGAAGGTCAGCAGCAGGGCCGGTCGACCCAGCCCCCGCGCCTTCGCGACCGCCGCGGCCACCAGCTGCTGGTGCCCCAGGTGGACGCCGTCGTACATGCCGACGGTGACCACCGTGCGACCCAGGTCGGCCGGGGTGGCCTCCAGCCCGCGCCATCTCTGCACCGGTTCAGCCCGCGGTGACGGTGTGCCGCCAGCCGTGGTCGTCGGCGACCCGGCCGTGCTGGATGTCCAGCAGCCGCTCGCGCAGCGCCATCGTCAGCGTGCCGGGGGTGCCGTCGCCCACGGTGAAGTCGCCGGTGCGGGCCTTGACCTCGCCGACCGGGGTGATGACCGCCGCGGTGCCGCAGGCGAAGGTCTCGGTGACCGTGCCGTCGGCGACGCCGGCCCGCCACTCCTCGACGGTGAACCGGCGCTCGGTCACCCGGTGGCCCATCTCGCGGGCCACGGTGATCAGCGAGTCGCGGGTGATGCCGGGCAGCAGGGTGCCGGTGAGCTCGGGGGTGACCAGCTCGGCGTCGGCGCCGGTGCCGAGGACGAAGAACAGGTTCATCCCGCCCATCTCCTCGACGTACTTCTTCTCCGTCGCGTCCAGCCAGACGACCTGGTCGCAGCCGGCCGCGATGGCCTGCTCCTGGGCCAGCAGGCTGGCGGCGTAGTTGCCGGCGCACTTGACGTCGCCGGTGCCGCCGGGGGCGGCGCGGATGTAGTCCTCGGAGAGGTAGACCGACACCGGCTGCACGCCGCGGGGGAAGTAGGCCCCGGCCGGGCTGGCGATGACGACGAAGAGGTACTCCGCCGCCGGCCGCACGCCCAGGAAGGGCTCGACCGCCAGCTGGTAGGGCCGGATGTAGAGGGTCTGGTCCGGGCCGGTGGGGACCCAGTCGCGGTCGGCGTCGACCAGGGCGTCGACGGCGGACAGGAAGCCCTCGGCCGGGACCGGCGGCATGGCCATGCGGACCGCGCCGCGGGCCATCCGCGCGGCGTTCTGCTCCGGCCGGAAGATCGAGACCGAGCCGTCGGGCTGGGCGTAGGCCTTCAGCCCCTCGAAGATCGACTGCGCGTAGTGCAGCGCGGCGGTGCTCGGGTCCAGCTGCAGCGGCGCGTAGCCGGTCAGCTTCGCCTCGGTCCAGCCCCGACCGGCGACGTACCGCGCGACCACCATGTGGTCGGTGAACACCTTGCCGAAGCCCGGGTCGGCCAGCAGCTGCTGGCGCTCGGCGGCCGGGCGCGGGGTGGCCTGCTCCACCACCACCGGCACGCCCTCGGCGAAGGTGCGCGAGGAGGTACGGCTGGGGCTGAGCATGTCGGTCATGGCTCCCACTTCGGATCGGGACGACGCCGGGCACGTGCCCGGCGACCCGAGACTAGCCCCGGTCCCCCGGCCCGGCCGCGACGGCGGAGCTGCACTGCCGGGCTGCCCGGCGTCCTAGGCTCGGTGCATGTCACCCGCGGACACACCATGGACGTCGACCCGCGTGCGGCGGATCCGGGTCCGCCTGCACGGGCACGACCTGCACGCCCGGATCGGCGGCGTGGACGGCCCCGTGCTCCTGCTGGTGCACGGCCTGCTCGGGTCCGGGGCCAGCTTCGGTCCCGCGCTGGGCGAGCTGGCCCGCACGCACCGGGTGGTCGCCCCGGACCTGCTGGGCCACGGGCAGTCGGAGAAGCCGGCCGGGGACTACAGCCTGGGCTCGTTCGCCACCCAGGCGCGCGACCTGCTCACCGTGCTGGGCGCCGAGGCCGCCACCGTGGTGGGGCACAGCCTGGGCGGGGGCATCGCCCTGCAGTTCGCCCACCAGTTCCCCGCCCTGGTCGAGCGGCTGGTGCTGGTGGACTCCGGCGGCCTGGGCCGCGACGTCTCCCCCGCCCTCCGCGCCGTGACCCTGCCGGGCGCGGAGTGGGTGCTGCCCGCGGTGTTCAACCGCTGGACCCGCGCGGCGGGCCGGCAGGTGCTGGGCCCGCTGCAGCGCTTCACCCCGCCGGGCACCACCCAGGTGGTCACCGGGCTGGACACGCTCGCCGACGCGGACTCCCGCGCGGCCTTCGTGCACACCGCCCGCGCCGTCCTGGACGCCGGGGGCCAGCGGGTGAGCGCCGCCGACCGCCTCTACCTCGCCGAGGCCCTCCCGCTCCTGCTGGTCTGGGGCGGCTCGGACACCGTCATCCCGGTGCGGCACGCCCACGACCTGCACGCTCAGCTGCCCGGCAGCCGGCTGGAGGTCTTCGCCGGGGCCGGGCACTTCCCGCAGGTCGACGACCCGGCCCGGTTCGCCGCCGTCGTCGCCGACTTCGTGGCCACGACGGCCGACCAGGTGCTCACCCCCGCCGGGCGGGAGGAGCGCTGGGCGGCCGCCGTCCGGGGGGCGACCACGGTCCGGGACGTCGAACGGGACGTCGAACGGGCCGTCATGCCTTCGGCGACGCCTGGGTGACCACCTCGAAGGACCACACGCTGGACCCGGTGGCGGCCGGGGCCATCCCCGACCCGCCGCCGGAGTGGCCCCGGGCGAAGTCCTGCCCGTTCTGCCACGCCTCGAAGTCGGCCTCGCTGCGCCAGCGGGTGTAGACGAGGTAGGAGTCGGTGCCCTCCACCGGGCGGAGCAGCTCGAACCACTCGAACCCGTCGGAGGCCTCCACGGCCCCGGCCCGGTTGCTGAAGCGGTCCTCCAACCGCTCGCGGGCCTCGGCCGGCACGGTCAGCACGTTGATCTTCACGACGCTCATGCCTCCAGCCTGCCCCAGCCCCCGGGGGTCCGCAGCCCGTTCAGGCGGGGAAGCCGACCCCGACCCGGGCCGTCGTCCCGGCGTCCTCGACGAGGGCGACCAGCCGCCCGTCGGGGTCGACGGCCGCGTGCAGGCCGGGCGCCCCGGTCGCCGCGACCCGCTTGCCGTGGCCGAGGTCCACCGCCTCCGCGGCGGTCACCCGGCGCTCGGGGAAGACCGCGGTCGCGGCGGTGGTCAGCGGCACGAACCCGGTACCGCCGCCGGCCAGCAGCGCCGCGGCGGCCTCCTCGACCGGCCGGGCCACCGCCTCGTCGAGGGGACCCGACCGGGGGCGCCGCAGCGCCGTGAGGTGGCCGCCCACGCCCAGGGCGGCCCCGGCGTCCCGGGCGATGGCCCGGATGTAGGTGCCGGTGGAGCAGGTGACGTCGACGTCCACGTCGACCAGGTCCGCGGTCGGACGGCGGATCCCGTGCACGGCGAGGGCGTGCACGGTGACCGAGCGGGCGGCCAGCTCGAACTCCTCGCCGGCCCGCACCCGGTCGTAGGAGCGCACGCCGTCGACCTTCACCGCGCTGACCGAGGACGGCACCTGCTGCAGGGGCCCGGTCTGGGCGGCCAGCGCCGCGCGGACGTCGTCGTCGGCGAGGTGCGCGGCGGAGGTGGTCTCGAGCACCTCGCCCTCCCGGTCATCGGTGACCGTGGTCTGGCCGAACCGGACGGTGGCCGCGTAGCTCTTGTCGTTCCCCGACAGGTACCCCAGCAGCCGGGTCGCGGTGCCGACGCCCAGCACGAGGACGCCGGTGGCCATCGGGTCCAGCGTCCCGGCGTGGCCCACCTTGCGCACCGAGAGCACCCGCCGGGCGATCGCCACCACGTCGTGGGAGGTCATCCCCGGTTGCTTGTCCACGACCAGCAGGCCGGGCGGGACGTCGGCGTCGGGCTTCCTCGGGCTCACCGGACCACCGTCGCAGAGGTCCACCGGTGGCCGGACACCCGGGCCACCACCGCCACCAGCCGGAGCGCGACGAACAGGGTCAGCCCGCTCCACACCCCGGGCAGCCCCCAGCCCAGCGGGACCGACAGCAGCGACAGCGGGACGAAGCCGACCAGCGAGGAGCCGATGGTCACCGTTCGCAGGTAGGCCACGTCGCCGGCGCCCATGAGGACGCCGTCCAGCGCGAACACCACACCGGCCACCGGCTGCATCAGGGCCAGGAACCACCAGACGACCGCGGCCTGGGCCAGCACGGCCGGGTCGTCGGTGAACAGCGGGACCACCACCGGACGGGCCAGCAGCAGGGCCGCCGCCACGACCACCCCGGTGCCCAGCCCCCACCGGGCGACCCGCAGGGCAGCGCCGCGGGCCTCGTCCACCCGGCCGGCACCCAGCGCCTGGCCCACGAGGGTCTGCGCGGCGATCGCGTAGGCGTCCAGGACCAGGGCCAGGAAGAGCCACAGCTGCAGCGCGATCTGGTGGGCGCCGAGCTCCGCGGTGCTCGACCGGGCCACCACGGCGGCGGCCACCGCGAAGGCGCCCTGCAGGACGGCGGCGCGCAGCAGCAGGTCGCGGCCGATCGTCAGCTGGGCGAGGACCGCCGGCAGCCGGGGCCGCAGCGGGACGCCCTCGCGGCGCAGGGTGGCCAGGAAAAGGACGGCGGACACGGTCTGGCCGGCGACGTTGGCCACCGCCGAACCCTCCAGCCCCAGCCCGGCGGGGTAGACCAGCAGGGGGTTGAGCGCCAGGCTCACCAGGCTCCCGGCCACGACGAACCGGACCGGGCGGCGCAGCTCGGCGACCCCGCGCAGCCAACCGTTGCCGGCCAGGGCGACCAGCAGCATGGGCAGGCCGAGGACGGCGATCCGCAGCCACCCCTCGGCCGCCGACGCCACGGGTCCCGCCCCGCCGGCGAGCAGCCGGGTGAGCGGTCCGGCGGCGAGCTGGAAGCCCAGGACGCCCAGCAGGCCGAGGCCCAGGGCCAGCCAGGTGGCCTGCACGCCCTCGGCGACGGCGCCCGCCCGGTCCCCGGCGCCCGCCCGCCGGGCCGCGCGGGCCGTCGTCCCGTAGGCCAGAAAGTTCAGCAGCCCG
Source organism: Klenkia terrae (assembly GCF_900491935.1). Taxonomy (GTDB): domain Bacteria; phylum Actinomycetota; class Actinomycetes; order Mycobacteriales; family Geodermatophilaceae; genus Klenkia; species Klenkia terrae. Next base: position 3,620,123 of record NZ_UEXK01000004.1, on the reverse strand, counting down.
ACGACCGGGGCGAGCAGCCCACCGCCCACGGCCAGCCCGCCCAGCTGGACGGTGCCCAGGTGGCCGATGACCGCGGTGTCGACCAGCAGGTACAGCGGCTCGGCCGCCAGGACGACCAGCGCCGGCAGCGCCAGGGCGGGGACGGACCGGTCGCGGGGCCCGGAGGGCTCCCGACCGGGTCGTCCGAGCCGGCTCATGCCCGGTCGGGGACGGCCCCTGGCCGCGGGTGGAGGCCGGAGGCCGACATCAGGTGTCCCCGAATGGCGGCCATCGTCTCCTCGCGGCCGACGTGGGAGGTGAAGCCGGCGGCCATCCGGTGGCCGCCGCCGCCGAGCGCCTGCGCGATCGCGGACACGTCGGTGCCGCCCCGGGAGCGCAGCGAGACGTTCCAGCTGCCGTCGTCGTCGCCCTTGAGCACGCAGGCCACGTCGGCCTCCTGCGCCGAGCGCACCACGTCGACCAGGGCCTCCAGGTGGTCGGCGGCCAACCCGTGCCCGGCGGCCTCGGCAGCGGTCGCCCAGGTCCACACCAGGCCGGCGCCGGTGCCGGTCTCCAGCGCGGCCCGGCCGGCCGCCAGCGACAGCAGCGCCAGCCAGCCGAAGGGCGCGGTGTCGAACAACCGCTGGCTGATCCGGGCGTGGTCGATCCCGGTGCCCAGCAACCGGCCGGCCAGGGCGTGCGTACCCGGGGAGGTGTTGCCGAAGCGGAAGGACCCGGTGTCGGCCGCCAGCCCCGCGTACAGGCAGGTGGCGAGGTCGACGTCCAGGTCGACGCCGAGGCCGTCGAGCAGGTCCGCGACCAGGACGACGGTGGCCGCGGCGTCGGCGTCGATCAGCCGGACCGCGCCGAAGCCGGGGTTGGACGCGTGGTGGTCCACGACGAGGGACTGCGGGGCCGCGGCCAGCACCGGTCCGACCTCGCCGAGCCGGCGGAGGTCGGCGGCGTCCAGCCCGACCACGAGGTCGGGGGCGGCGGGCAGCGCGTCGGCGGGCACCAGGCGGTCGGCGCCGGGCAGCCACCCCAGCGAGGCGGGCAGCACGAACGGCCCGGGGAAGGTCGCGGTGACCCGGGCGCCGCGCCGGCGCAGCCCCTCGGCCAGCGCCAGCGTGCTGCCCAGGGCGTCGGCGTCGGGCTGCACGTGCGCCGACAGGACGACGACCGAGCCGTCGTCGGCGGCCCGGGACAGCAGGGCGACCGCGGCACCCAGGGCACCCTCGGGGGCCACCGGGATCAGCTGTCGGTCGGGCCGGACGAGGCGTGCGGGACCTCGTCGGGCTCCTCGCCGGGCGAGCCGCCGGCGACCGGGATGGGCGGGCCGCCGTCGGTGGGCTCGTCGGCGGCGATGGAGGCCGCGTTGGGGTCGGTGGCCGGGTCGGCGGAGCCGGCCTCGCCGTCCCGACCGCCCGCGGTGGGGTCGCGCCGGTCCCCCGGCACGGTCCGACCACCCAGGGTCGAGCCCGGCTGGTCCTCCTGCGGGGTGTTCGGGTCGGGGTCGACCGCCTCGGTCACGGGGTGCTCCTCTGCCGGTGGGTGTCGAGCTCGTCGTCGGCCGGGACGCCGCCGTCGGCGGTGCCGTCGGTGACGTCGTCGGTGGTGCCCTCGGTGCCGTCCTCGTCCTCGTCGTCGAGGGCGGGCTTGCGGTAAGGGTCGGCGTCGCCGGCGTAGGCGGCACCCTCCCGGGCCCGGGCCAGCTCCTCGTCGGCCCGGCGGGCCCGCTCGAGGGCCTCCTCGAGCTCGCGGGCGGTGTCCGGGACGACGTCGGCGATGAACTCCAGCGTGGGGACGAACTTGATGCCGGTCTGCTTGCCGACCGTAGAGCGCAGCACCCCCGTCGCGCTGGCCAGCGCCGCCGCGGAGTCGGCGACGGCCTCGGCGTCGCCGTACACGGTGTAGAACAGCGTGGCCTCGCGCAGGTCGCTGGTCACCCGCGAGTCGGTGATGGTGACCATCCCCAGCCGGGGGTCCTTGATCTGCATCTCGATCGTGGCGGAGACGATCTGGCGGATGCGCACCGCCAGCTTCCGTGCACGGGCCGCGTCGGCCATAGCGAGGACCTCTCAGGAATCGGTGTCGCTGATCAGTTGTCGGTGGGTGGCCAGCAGGGTCACCTCGGGCCGTTCGGCCAGCATCCGTTCGCACGCGTCCAGGACGTCGGTCACCTGCCCGGCCTCGCCGGCCACGGTGGCGACCCCGACCTGCACGCGACGGTGCAGGTCCTGGTCGCCGACCTCCGCCGCCGCGACGGCGAAGCGGCGCCGCAGCTCGGCCACGATCGGTTTCACCACGGCGCGCTTGCCCTTCAGCGAGTGCACGTCACCGAGCAGCAGGTCAGCGGTCAGCGAACCGGTGAACAACCAGACCTCCCGGTGGACGTGCGGGAGGGACCCCGCTGCCCGGGGGCAGCGGGGTCCCGTCCGTCAGGCGCGGGGCTTCTCGCGCAGCTCGAACGTCTCGATGACGTCCTCGGGCTTGATGTCGTTGAACGACCCCAGCCCGATGCCGCACTCGTAGCCCTCGCGGACCTCGGTCGCGTCGTCCTTGAAGCGGCGCAGCGAGTCGACCGACAGGTTGTCGGCGACGACCGCACCGTCGCGGATGAGCCGGGCCTTGCTGTTGCGCACGATCGTGCCGCTGCGCACCAGCGAACCCGCGACGTTGCCGATCTTGGGCACCCGGAAGACCTCGCGGACCTCCGCGCGGCCCAGCTGGACCTCTTCGTAGATCGGCTTGAGCATGCCCTTGAGCGCGGCCTCGATCTCCTCGATGGCCTGGTAGATGACCGAGTAGTACCGGACGTCCACGCCTTCGCGGTTGGCGAGCTCGGTGGCCTGGCCCTCGGCCCGGACGTTGAAGCCCAGGACGATGACGTCGTCGGCCAGCGCCAGGTCGATGTCGCTCTTGGTGATCCCGCCGACGCCGCGGTGGATGACCCGCAGCGACAGGTCGTCGTCGACCTCGATCTTCATCAGCGCCTCTTCCAGCGCCTCGACGGTGCCGGAGTTGTCGCCCTTGATGATCAGGTTGAGCTCGCGGCTCTCCTTGAGGGCTGCGTCCAGGTCCTCGAGGCTGATCCGCTTGCGCGCCGAGGCGTTCTGCGCGTTGCGGATCCGGGCCTGGCGGCGGTCGGCGATCTGCCGGGCCGTGCGGTCCTCCTCGACGACGAGGAACGTGTCGCCGGCGCGGGGCACCGAGGTGAGACCCACGACCTGCACGGGGCGGGCCGGCAGGGCCTCCTTCAGCTTGTTGCCGTGCTCGTCGAGCAGCGACCGGACGCGACCGTAGGCGTCGCCGGCCACGATCGAGTCGCCGACGCGGAGCGTGCCGCGCTGGACCAGGACCGTGGCGACGGGGCCCCGACCCTTGTCCAGCTTGCCCTCGATGACGACGCCCTGCGGGTCCTGCTCGGTGTTCGCGCGCAGGTCCAGCGACGCATCGGCGGTCAGCAGCACCGCGGCCTCGAGGTCCTCCAGGCCGGTGCGCGCCGTCGCCGAGACGTCGACGAACATCGTCTCGCCGCCGTACTCCTCGGCGACCAGGCCGTACTCGGTGAGCTGCTGGCGGATCTTGGCGGGGTTGGCCCCCTCCTTGTCCACCTTGTTCACCGCGACCACGATCGGCACCTGGGCGGCCTGGGCGTGGTTGAGCGCCTCGACCGTCTGGGGCATGACGCCGTCGTCGGCGGCCACGACCAGCACCACGATGTCGGTCACCTTGGCGCCACGGGCACGCATCGCGGTGAACGACTCGTGACCCGGGGTGTCGATGAAGGTGATCGGCCGCTCGACGCCGTCCAGCTCGGTGACGATCTGGTAGGCGCCGATGTGCTGGGTGATGCCACCGGCCTCCTTCGCCACGACGTTCGTGTTGCGGAGGGCGTCCAGCAGCTTGGTCTTGCCGTGGTCGACGTGACCCATGACCGTGACGACCGGCGGACGCCAGTCCCAGTCGGTCTCGTCGCCCTCCTCGTCGCCGAAGGTGAGGTCGAAGGTCTCGAGGAGCTCGCGGTCCTCGTCCTCGGGGCTGACGACCTGGATGACCCAGTCGATCTCGGCGCCGAGGAGCTGGAGCGTGTCCTCGTTCACCGACTGCGTGGCGGTGACCATCTCGCCCAGGTGGAACAGGGCGGTCACCAGCGCGGCCGGCTGCGCGTCGATCCGCTCGGCGAGGTCGGTCAGCGAGGCACCGCGGGGCAGCCGGACGGTCTGCCCGTTGCCGCGGGGCAGGCTGACGCCACCCATCGAGGGCGCCGACATGGAGTCGAACTCCTGACGCCGCTGCTTCTTGCTCTTGCGCCCGCGGACGGGTCCGCGACCACCGGGACGCCCGAAGGCACCCGCGGTACCGGCACCGGAGCCACCGCGACCACGGCCGCGACCGCCACCACCGGGACGGAAACCGCCCGCGGGAGCGCCGCCGCCACCGGGGGCACCGCCACCGCCACCGGGGCGGAAGCCGCCACCGGCACCGGGAGCACCCGGACGGCCACGGCCACCGGGGGCACCGGGACGACCGGCAGCCCGGCCGGGCATCATGCCCGGGCTGGGACGCTGCGGCATCATGCCCGGGTTGGGACGCGGTCCACCGGGACCGGCGGCCGGACGCGGGCCACCGGGGCCCGACGGCGGACGGGGCCCACCGGCACCGGGGGCCGGACGGGGACCGCCCTGGCCCGGGGCACCCTGCGCGGGCGCGCTGCCGCCGGGGGCCTGACCGCCGGGGCGGCCGGGCGCGGCGGGACGCGGCGCACTGCTGAAGGGGTTGTTGCCCGGCCGCGGGGCCGGACGGGGGCCGGGCCGCGGAGCGGCACCGCCGGGGCGCGGGGCGCCCCCCCCCTCCCCCGCGGCCCCCCCCCCGCCGCGCGCGCCCCCCGGCGCCCCCCCCCCCCCCCCCCCGCCGGGGACCCCCCCGCCGTCCCCCCGCCGCAGGACGCCGACCCGCTCCAGCGCGGTGAGGTCCTTNTCGGCCTCACCGCGCTTGGCGCCCTCGATCGCCTCGGCGTCGGCCAGCGCCGACCGGCGGGCCCGCTCGCCCTCACCCGAGAGCTTTGCCTGCTCTGCGGCGGCCTGGGCGGCGGGGAGGGTGGCCCTCCCGGCGGGCGCTGCGGGGGGGGTCTTTGAGGGTTTTCGGGCCTCGGGCCCCTGCTTGACCCCGTACCGCCCCGCGGCGGGCGGGCCGGGGACCCGGGGTCGGCGTCGTGGACCCGTAGGCCTCGCGCAGACGGCGGGCCACGGGGGCCTCGACGGTGGACGATGCGGACTTCACGAACTCGCCCTGCTCCTTGAGCTTGGCGAGTACGGCCTTGCTGTCGACACCGAGCTCTTTAGCGAGCTCGTGTACGCGGGCTTTGCCTGGCACGGGTCTCCTCAGTGGTGAGGCCGGCGGCTAGCCCGCTCGACCTCGTCGTCAGTGGTACATGGTCATCGGTGCGACTTCACGGGTGGGTCATCCGAGGACGTCCTGCTCTCGACGAGCGGACCGGCCGGGTGCCGGTCCGACGGTTGGTGCTGTGCACTGCCGGTCCGCGCCGGGTCGACGTGGTCCTGCAGCAGTCCGGTCTCCAGCGGGGCGCTGACGCGCAGCGCCCGCGGGAAGGCCCGACGCCGATCCGCTGCGCGCAGGCACTCGAGGGTGGGGTGCACGGAGGCACCCCGTCCCGGGAGCCGGCGGGCGGGGTCCGGGGTGAGCCGGGAGTCCCGCACGACGACGCGCAGCAGTTCGGTGACCGGGGCGCGTCGTCGGCAGCCCACACAGGTGCGGACAGGGATCGGCGTCTCGGCCATCGACGAGTCTAGCGCGCCGACGGCCCGCGGTGTTCCGGCCGTCGGACGGGACCCCCGCGGGCGTCCCGCGGGCCGCCGCGCTGGGGGCCACCCCGACCGGGCAGGCCACCGGTCTCCCCCGCCGGCCGCGGGGCCGAGCGGAGCGGGGCCCGGCCGACGCCCGGGGACACGGTGTCCTCGGACTCGGGCTGGGCGTCGCTGCGGATGTCGATCCGGCAGCCGGTGAGGCGGGCGGCCAGGCGGGCGTTCTGGCCCTCCTTGCCGATGGCCAGCGACAGCTGGTAGTCCGGGACGACGACGCGCACCGCGCGGGCGGCCGGGTCGACCACCCGGGCGCTCGTCACCCGGGCCGGGGACAGCGCAGAGGCGACGAAGGTGGCCTCGTCGTCCGACCAGTCCACGATGTCGATCTTCTCGCCGTGCAGCTCGCTCATCACGTTGCGCACCCGCTGGCCCATCGGGCCGATGCAGGAACCCTTGGCGTTCAGCCCGGGCACCGAGGTGCGGACGGCGATCTTGGAGCGGTGGCCGGCCTCCCGGGCGACCGCCACGATCTCGACGCTGCCGTCGGCGATCTCGGGGACCTCGAGGGCGAACAGCTTGCGCACCAGGTTGGGGTGGCTGCGGGAGATGGTGACCTGCGGCCCGCGGAACGTGCGGGCGACCGACACGACGTAGGCCTTCAGCCGGCTGCCGTGCGGGTAGGTCTCGCCCGGGACCTGCTCGGTGGAGGGCAGGTTCGCCTCCACCTTGCCGATGTCCAGCAGGACGGTGCCCTCGCTGTTGCGGCGCTCGTGGGCCTGGACGACGCCGCCGACGATGTCGCCCTCCTTGCCGATGTACTCGCCGAAGGTCTTCTCGTGCTCGGCGTCGCGCAGCCGCTGCACGATGACCTGCTTGGCGGTGCTGGCCGCGATCCGGCCGAAGTCGGTGGGGGTGTCGTCCCACTCGTGCACGACCTCGCCGTCCTCGCCCAGCTCCTGGGCCAGCACGGCGACCTCGCCGCTCTTGCGGTCGATCTGCACGCGGACGTGCTTGGCGGCACCCTCGGCGTGCCGGTAGGCGGTGACCAGCGCGGTCTCGATCGCCTGCAGCACGGTGTCGGCCGGGATGCCCTTCTCGCGCTCGACCGCCTTGAGGGCGGTCACGTCGATGTTCACTGTCTCTCCTGGTCCTGGGCCGCGTCGGCGGCCCCGTCGTGCGCGTCGTCCTGCTCGTCTGTGCCGTCGTCCAGCTCGTCGACGTCGTCGGCGGTGAGCGGCTCGTCGTCGTCGTCCGCGGGTCCCTCGTGCACCAGGTGCTCGTCGCGGTGTCCGGCCGGGCGGTTGAACTCGACCTGCACCCGGCCCTCGCCGAGCTCGTCCCAGCCCAGCGTGCGGTCGCCGGCGGCCTTGCGGACCTGGCCCTTCTTGGCCCCGCCCTTCTCGACCGCCAGGGTCACGCCCTCGGCGTCGTCGACCGACACGACCCGGCCCAGCACCTCGGCGCCGCCGACGCTGGTGGTGACCAGCCGGCCGACGTTGCGCCGCCAGTGCCGGGGCAGGGTCAGCGGCCGGTCCACGCCCGGGCTGGTGACCTCCAGGACGTAGGGCGAGCGGCCCGGGTCGTCGTCCTGGACGTCGAGCACGTCGGACAGCGCGCGGCTGACCTCGGCGACGTCGTCCAGGCTCACGCCGCTGTCCCGGTCCACGACGACCCGCACCACCGACCGGGTGCCGGCGGCCCGGACGTCGAGGTCCTCGAGGTCGTAGCCGGCGGCGGTGACCACCGGGGTGAACCAGCCGGTGAGCCGCTGGGCGGCGACGGGACCGGAGCGGGAGCCGGACGTGGACACCGGGGGCCTCCTCGGGCGGGCTGGTGGCGGACCGGTGCGCGTCCCGGGCGGACCGGGGAGCGGGCACCGGACGCGGCGACGGTCGCGGGGAGCCGCGACGGAAGCCCCACGGTACCGCCCGCGGGCCCGCTCCCGGCCCGGCGGGCGTGCCCGGCCCCGGGGCTGCTGCCAGGATGTGCCCGATGTCCACCCGCCCCGTCCACCCGGCCGCCGCGGGCACGCTGTCCCGCCGGTCGCTGCTGGTCGCCGCCGGGGCCCTCCCGCTGCTGGCGGTGGTCGCCGGGTGCACCGACGCCCCGCCCGGCGCCGACGCCGTCACCCCGGCCCAGGTGGACCAGCTCGCCGAGCAGGTGGCGGTGCAGGAGCAGCTGGTCGCCGCCTACGCCACCGCGTTCACCGCGGCGCCGGACCTGGCGGCCGCGGGCACCGCGCTGGCCGACCAGGCGCAGGCCCAGCTCGACCGGCTGCGGGCGGCGGCGCCCTCGGTCACCGGGTCGGCGACCCCCTCGGGCGGGACGGCGCCGGCGGCGACGGGCGACCCCCGGGCGGACCTGCGCGCCCGGGTCGCCGCGGCGGCGCAGTCGCACGCCACCGCCTGCCTGGACTTCACCGGCGCCCGGGCGGCCCTGCTGGGCAGCATCGCCGCCGGGCTGCGCGGCCAGGACGGGCAGCTGGCATGACCTCCCCTTCCCCCTCCCCCGCGTCCACGTCCTCCTCCGACGACGGCGAGGCCGGGTCCACCCGCGCCGAGACCGCCGCGCTGCAGGAGGCGCTGGCCGCCGAGCACGCCGCCGTCTGGGGCTACGGCACCGTCGGCGCGGCCCTGGCCGGTGCCGACCGCACCCCGGTCGTCGCGGCCGCCGAGTCCCACCGCGACCTGCGGGACCAGGTGGCCGCCGTGCTGACCGCACGGGGCGCCGACCCGGTGCCGACGCAGGCGGCCTACCAGCTGCCGTTCCCGGTGCTGTCCGCCGTCGACGCCGCCCGGTTGGCGGTCACCCTGGAGGAGGGCACGACGTCGGCCTGGGTCTGGGTCCTGGACCAGGCCGCCGAGCGCTCCGTGCGCGAGACCGCCGTGGCCGCCGCCTGCGCCGCGGAGGTGCGCGCCGTGTCCTGGCGGCCGCAGGCCGGGGTCACCCCGGTGACGACGGCGACCCCGGGCCTGCCCGCGGCCTGAACCTGCGAGCCGGCTGTGCGGCCCCGATGATCGGCGGCATGGCCGAGCCCGAGACCGACCCCCTCGCCGCCCAGGAACCCGGACGCCGGTTCCCCACCGCCCGGGGTGCCCTGCCCGTGCCGGGGACCGCCGACCTGCCCGAGCCCCGGCCGCTGCGGAAGGTCCTGGGCCCCGGCGTCATCGGCGCGGGCATCGGGCTGGCGTCGGGTGAGTTCGTGCTCTACCCCTACATCGCCAGCGAGGTCGGGCTGTCGTTCCTGTGGGCGGCGTTCGTCGGGGTGACCCTGCAGCTGTTCATCAACATGGAGATCGAGCGGTACACCCTGGCCACCGGGGAGACGGCGCTGACCGGGTTCTCCCGGCTGTGGCGGCACTGGGGCCTGGTCTTCGGGCTGCTGACGATCCTGGCCAACCTGTGGCCCGGGTGGGCGACCAGCTCGGCCACGGTGCTGACCTACGCGGTCGGCGGCGGGGACGTCACCCTCATCGCCCTGCTGATGCTGGGCTCGATCGGGCTGGTGCTGACGCTGTCGCCGGTGGTCTACACCGCCGTGGAGCGGATCGAGTTCGTCAAGGTCGGCGCGGTGCTGGCGTTCATCGTGATCGCGTTCGTCGCCGTCGTGGGGGCCGACGACGTGGCCGAGACCCGCCGGGTCGTCACCGACTTCGGGTCGGTGCCCAGCCAGCTCGGCCTGGCCCTGGTGCTGGGCGCGCTGGCGTTCGCCGGCGGGGGCGGCGGGCAGAACCTGGTGCAGAGCAACTGGATCCGGGACAAGGGCTTCGGCATGGGTGCCCGGATCCCCCGCCTGGTCTCCCCCGTCACCGGCGAGGACCAGGCGAAGCCGTCCACGGGCTTCCTGTTCCCGGCCACGCCGGAGAACCTGCGGCGCTGGAAGGGCTGGTGGCGGGTCGCCAACACCGAGCAGATGGTCAGCTTCTGGTTCCTGACCTGGCTGACCATCTCGGCGACGTCGGTCATCGCCTACGCCACGGTGTTCGGCGCCGACACCCCCGGCAACGACATCAGCTTCCTGCAGACCGAGGGCCAGGTGCTCACCGACACCGTGGGCAGCTGGTTCGGCACGTTCTTCTGGTGGATCGGGGCGGTGTCGCTGTACGCGGCCGCCCTGGGCATCTGCGACTACACCGCCCGGCTGGTCGCCGACACCGTCAAGGTGACCTACCTGGCCGGGTCGCAGCGCTGGAGCGAGAGCCGGATCTACTCCACCGTCGTCTGGGGCCTGCTCGTCGTCGGCGCCGTGGTGCTGCTGTCCGGCTTCGACCAGCCGCTGGTGCTGCTGGTGATCAGCTCCGTGGTCGGCGGCTTCATGATGTTCGTCTACTCGATCCTGCTGATCCGCCTCAACCGGACCGCGCTGCCGCAGGCCATCCGGGTGCGCGGCTACCGCCTGGTCGTGATGGTCGTCGCGGTCCTGGTCTTCGGCGGCATCTCGGCGGTCATCATCGGCAACCAGGTCCTCAACCCCGGCGGTTAGCCCAGCCCGCCGAGGACGGCGTCGGCCACCTGGACGGCGACGCTGCTGGACTGCCCGGCTTCCACGAGGACGGCGAAGGCGATGTCGCCCTGCGGCCCGCCGAGCTGGTAGCCGACGAACCAACCGTGCGAGTCCGGCGGCGTGTTCGTGCCGAACTCGGCGGTGCCGGTCTTGCCGTAGACCTCGCCCTGCCCGGCCAGCCCGGTCGCCGTCCCGGAGAGCACCACCTGGCGCATCATCGGCCGCAGCTGGTCCAGCACCGCCTGGCCCGGACCGGCCGGCGCGGCACCGGCCGGGTCGGCGCCGACCACCTCGACCGGCGCGGCCGGGGTGCCGCTGGCGATGCCCGCGGCCACCAGGGCCAGCTGGGCGGGGCTCATGAGCACCTCGCCCTGGCCGATGGCGTCGGCGGCCTTGGTCGTCCCCGTGCTGGTCGCCGGCACGCTGCCGGAGAAGATGCCGACCGGCAGCTGCCAGTCGGTGCCCACCCCGTAGCTCGCCGCCGCCGCGCTGAGCGCGTCATCGGGCAGCGTCAGCCCCTGCTGGATGAAGGTGGTGTTGCACGACTGCGCGAAGGCCTCGGTGAACGGCACGGTGCCCAGGTCGAACTGGTCCTCGTTCTCGAACTCGCGCCCGTCGACGGTGGTGGTGCCCGGGCAGGCGACCGCGGTGTCGGGGGTGACCGCGCCGGCCTGCAGCAGGGCGGTCGCGGTGATCGTCTTCATGCTCGAGCCGGGCGGGAACTGCCCGCTCAGCGCGTTCGCCGGGTTGGCGGCCGCGTTCGAGCTCACCGCCAGCACCTCGCCGGTGCCCGGGCGCACCACCACGACGTGGGTGGCCAGGGACTGCCCGGCGACCGCGGCGTCGGCCGCGGACTGGATCGCCGGGACCAGCGGCACCTGCACCGGCGTGCCGGGCACCGGGTCGACCGAGCCCACGACCGTGCCGGTGTCGCCGGTGCTGGTGTCCAGGCTGATCACGGACACCGTGAAGCCGGCGGTGCCGGTGAGCTGCTCCTGGTAGGCGCGCTGCAGCCCGGACAGGCCCAAGGAGTCCCCGGCGGCGTAGAGCGGCTGGCCGTCCTCGCCGGTGGTCTCCTCGATCGCCTCGGCGGTGGCGTCGCCGACCCGGCCCAGCAGGGCGGCGCCGAACTGCGCGGTGGGGGCCAGCACGCGGGTGGAGGTCGGGAAGACCGCCCCGGGCAGGTCGAACACCTGGGCCCGGATGGCCTCGAAGTCCGGACGGCGCAGGGTGATCACCGGGACGAACTGGCCCTCGCCCGCGGCCTCGACGTCGGTGGTGATGGTGGCCGGGTCGATGCCGGTGGCCGCGCCCAGCGCCGCGGCCAGCGTCGGCAGGTCGGTGACCTGGGCCTTGTCGACGCCGACGTTCACCACCTCGGTCTCGGTGAACAGCGGGGCGCCGGAGGCGTCGGTGATCGCGGCCCGCTCGGGCAGGGCCCGCGACAGCTGCAGGTGCTGGCCCACGCCCAGCTCGGGGTGCACCCCGGTGGGCTCGGCGACGACCTGCCAGTCGGCGTCCGCGTCGGCGCGGGCGAGGTCGAGGGTGGCCGTGTAGGTCCAGTCCGGGGCCGCCGCGAGGTCCCAGGTCGCCGTCCACCCGGCGGTGGCGGCGGTCTCGTCGTCCCCGGTGACCGTCACCTCGCCGAGGTCGGCGGCCAGGGTGGCGTCGGGCAGGTCGGTGACGGTCTGCTGCAGCAGCGCGGTGGTCGTGGCGGGGTCGTCGGTGTCGCCGGCCGCGCCCTCGAGGTCGCCGCCGGTCCAGGCGTCCAGGAACGCCTGCGCGGCCGACCGGGCGCCGTCGGCGGGGTCGTCGGAGGAGCAGGCGGCCAGCACCGGACCGGCCAGCAGGGCCGTCGTCACCAGCAGGACCGCGCCCCGTCGTGTGCTCACCCCTGCACTCTGGCACGGGACCCCGACGGTCCTAGAAGAGCACCGACGCGTACGTGCCGGCGTCGCGGAAGCCCACCCGGTGGTAGGCCGCGCGGGCCGCGGCGTTGAAGTCGTTGACGTACAGGCTGACCACCGGGGCGATGGACCGGCGGGCGTACTCGACGACCGCGGCGGTGCCCGCCTGGCCGATCCCCCGGCCGCGGTGCTCGGGGGCCACCCACACGCCCTGCACCTGGCAGGCCCGGCGGGAGACCGCGCCCACCTCGGCCTTGAACACCACGGCGCCGTCCTCGATCCAGGCCAGGGACTGACCGGCCCGCACCAGCTCGGTGACCCGGGCCCGGTAGCCGGCCCCGCCGTCCACCCGCAGCGGGCTGACCCCGACCTCCTCGGTGAACATCGCGATGGCCGCCGGGAGCAGGGTCTCCAGCTGGGCCAGCCGGACCGGGCGGACCCGGGTGTCGGCGGCCACCAGCGGTGGCCCGTCGATGGCGAGCAGCGGCTGCCGCGGCCGGATGTCGCGGGCAGGACCCCAGTGCGGGGCCAGCCGGTCCCACAGCGGGGCGACGGCGGCCACCGGGCCGACGATGGTCGAGCACCGTCGGCCGGCCCGTCGGGCGCGGTCGGCGAAGGCCCGGGCGGCCTCGACCTCGATGCCCGGCCGGGCGAACGGGATCAGGTTCGCCCCGGCCAGGCAGACCGCGTCCAGCCGGCCCGGCGCCCCCACGCCCCACAGCGGGGCGCCCAGCGACGCCGGGTCCACGCCGTGGGTCTCGACCCGGCCGGCGAGCATGCAGGTGGCCACCGGGTCGGTGTCCAGCAGCTCGCGCACCGCCCGCTCGTCGGAGGCGTCCAGCACCCGGGCGGCCCGGGCGCCCAGCACGGTCACCGGGTCAGGAGACGCTGACGGTGGGCGCGCCGGAGGCCACGCCCGCGTCGGCCTGCTGCTCGGCGATCCGGAACGCCTCCTCGATGAGGGTCTCCACGATCATCGACTCGGGCACGGTCTTGACGACCTCGCCCTTGACGAAGATCTGGCCCTTGCCGTTGCCGGAGGCCACACCCAGGTCGGCCTCGCGGGCCTCGCCGGGGCCGTTGACGACGCAGCCCATGACGGCCACGCGCAGCGGGATCTCCATGCCCTCGAGCCCGGCGGTGACCTCGTCGGCCAGCTTGTAGACGTCGACCTGGGCCCGCCCGCACGACGGGCACGACACGATCTCCAGCCGGCGCGGCTTGAGGTTCAGCGACTCCAGGATCTGCAGGCCGACCTTGACCTCCTCGACCGGGGGCGCGGACAGCGAGACGCGGATGGTGTCGCCGATGCCCTGGCTCAGCAGCGCGCCGAAGGCCACCGCGGACTTGATCGTGCCCTGGAACTGCGGACCGGCCTCGGTCACGCCCAGGTGCAGCGGGTAGTCGCACTGCTGGGCCAGCAGCTCGTAGGCCCGCACCATGACGACCGGGTCGTTGTGCTTGACCGAGATCTTGATGTCGCGGAAGTCGTGCTCCTCGAACAGCGAGCACTCCCACAGCGCGGACTCCACCAGCGCCTCGGGGGTGGCCTTGCCGTACTTCTCCAGCAGCCGCTTGTCCAGCGAGCCGGCGTTGACCCCGATCCGGATCGGGGTGCCGTGCTCCTTGGCCGCGCGGGCGATGTCGCCGACCTTGTCGTCGAACTTCTTGATGTTGCCCGGGTTCACCCGGACGGCGGCGCAGCCGGCCTCGATCGCGGCGAAGACGTACCGCGGCTGGAAGTGGATGTCGGCGATGACCGGGATCTGCGACTTCTTGGCGATGATCGGCAGCGCCTCGGCGTCGTCGGTGTCCGGGACGGCGACCCGCACGATCTGGCAGCCCGAGGCGGTCAGCTCGGCGATCTGCTGCAGCGTGGCGTTGATGTCGGCGGTCTTGGTCGTGCACATCGACTGCACGCTGACCGGGGAGTCGCTGCCGACGCCGACCCCGCCGACGTCCAGCTGACGGGTCTTGCGTCGCGGGGCCAGGACGGGGGGCGGTGGGGCAGGCATGCCGAGGGAGACGCTCACGATTCCCAGTGTCCTCTACTGCAGCGTGATGGGGTTGACGATGTCGGCCACCAGCAGCAGACCCGACAGCGCGATGAACAAGCCGGCGACCAGGTAGGCCACCGGCATCAGCCGGGCGATGTCGAACGGGCCCGGGTCAGCCTTGCCCCGCATCCTGGCCACGGTGGACCGGGCCTTCTCGTACAGGGCGCCGGCCACGTGCCCGCCGTCCAGCGGGTAGATGGGCAGCAGGTTGAACAGGAACAGCACCAGGTTGACGCTGGCGAGCAGGCCGAGGAAGAAGCTGAGCTTCTCCAGGCCGCTGAACTGGGTGAGGGAGAACACCTCGCCGGAGATGCGGCCGACGCCCACGATGCCGATCGGGCCGTTCTCGTCGCGCTCGTCGCCGAGGAAGGCCGCGCCGAACAGCGCCGGGATGCGCTGCGGGATCTCCAGCAGGCGGTCCACCGAGCGGGCCACGATGTTGCCGAAGTAGGCCGGCACCTCGGTGATCGACTGCCGGGCCAGGGTGTCGGCCGGGCTGACGCCGAGGTAGCCGGCGGTGACCGTGCCCTCGCCGTCCAGGTCGGCCACGGTGTTCGGGATCGGGGTGATCTCGACCTGGCGCTCCTGCCCGTCGCGCTCGACGGTGAGGGTGAGCTGCCGGTCGGGCGCCCCGCGGACGGCGGTCTGCACCGTCGTCCAGGAGTCCCAACCGGTCGGGTCCAGACGCTGGCCGTCGATCGCGGTGATGGTGTCGCCGGGCTCCAGGCCCGCCTCGGCCGCGGGGCTCGCGGCCGGCACGGCGCAGTCCGCCGTCCCCTCCTCGCAGACCTGGCCGGCGTCCGCGCCGGTGGTCACCAGCGGGGTGGAGCAGCGCTGGGCGTCGGTGTAGTCCTGGGTCAGGGTCTCCGCGTTGGACGGGATCACGCAGGCGGGCACCGACGCCAGGGTCGTGGTGAGCACCTGCGTGCCGATCGCGGTGAGCGTGATGGTGAACAGCACGACGGCCAGCAGCAGGTTGTGCAGCGGACCGGCCGACATCACGACCACCCGCTGCCACCAGGGCTTCTTGTAGAAGACCCGGTCGCCGTCGGTGGGCAGGACGTCGTTGAGCGCCGCGCCGCGGACCTCGGCGATGAAGCTGCGCATGCGGGTGGCGCGCTTGCTCTCGCCCGCCTCGGCCGGCGGGATCATGCCGACGATGCGGATGTAGCCGCCCAGCGGGATCCACTTCACGCCGTACTCGGTCTCGCCGCGACGGCGGGAGAACAGGGTCGGCCCGAAGCCGACCATGAACTGCGGCACGCGCATGCCGAACTTCCGCGCCCAGTAGAAGTGGCCGAACTCGTGGAAGCCGATCGAGAACAGCAACCCGGCGAAGAAGGCGACGATCCCCAGGACGGTCAGCAGGAACCCGGTCAGCTCAACCTCCGGCGACGGTGCGGCGGGCGTGCTCCCGGGCCCACCTCTCGGCGGCCAGCACGTCCTCGACACGGGTGGGGACGCCGAGGTCCGGCGCCGCGTCGAGGGTACGCGCGATCGTCTGCACGATCCCTGGGAACGACAGGCGACCCGCCACGAACGCGGCCACCGCCTCCTCGTTGGCCGCGTTGAACACCGCGGGCACCACGCCGCCGGCCTCCCCGGCCGCCCGGGCCAGCCGCACGGCGGGGAACGCCTCGGCGTCCAGCGGGGCGAACTCCCAGGACTGCGCGGCCGACCAGTCCAGGGCCGGCTGCACGTGCGGCAGCCGGTCGGGCCAGGCCAGCGCCAGGGCGATCGGCAGCCGCATGTCCGGCGGGCTGGCCTGGGCGATGGTCGCGCCGTCGGCGAAGGTGACCATCGAGTGCACGATCGACTGCGGGTGGACCACGACGTCGATGTCGGCGTAGGGCACGTCGAAGAGCAGGTGCGCCTCGATCAGCTCCAGGCCCTTGTTGACCAGGGTGGCGCTGTTGATGGTCACCACCGGCCCCATCGCCCACGTGGGGTGGGCCGGGGCCTGCTCGCCCGTCACGTCGGTGAGCTCGGCGGCGCGGCGGCCGCGGAGGGGCCCGCCGCTGGCGGTGAGCACCAGCCGGGCCACCTCGCCGCGGGCACCGCCGCGCAGGCACTGGGCCAGCGCGGAGTGCTCGGAGTCCACCGGCACCAGCTGGCCGGGGGCCGCCGCGGCCGTGACCAGGGCGCCGCCGGCGACGAGGGACTCCTTGTTGGCCAGCGCGACGGTGCGCCCGGCACCCAGCGCGGCCAGGGTCGGGCCCAGCCCGATGGAGCCGGTGATGCCGTTGAGGACGACGTCGGCCGGGCGGATCGCCAGCTCCTCGGCGGCGCGGGGGCCGGCCAGGATCTCGGGCAGCCGGTAGTCCCCCGTCGCCCAGCCGCGCTGCTGGGCGGTGGCGTAGAAGGCCAGTTGCAGGTCCTGGGCCGCGGTCGCCCGGGCGACCGCCACCGTGTCGACCCCGAGGGTCAGCGCCTGCTCGGCCAGCAGGGCGATGTCGCTGCCCCCCGCGGCCAGGCCGGTGATCCGGAGACGGTCCGGGTTGGCCCGGGCCACCTCGATCGCCTGGGTGCCGATGGAGCCGGTGGACCCCAGGACGGTGACCGTGCGGGGCTCGCTCATGCGGCCATCCTGGCCGACCCGCCCGGCTGCCGGGTGCGGCGGGTGTGCGCCTGCCATGATGGGGCGGTGAGCGCGAACGACCACCTCGGCCAGCAGACCAGCGCGACCGTCGTCGCCCAGTCCAACCGCGAGGAGGCGATCGTCCGGGCGGGTTCCGAGCCGGTCCACGACATCGACCGCCCCGAGGACTGGGGCTGGCACGGCGAGACCGGCCGCAAGGGCCGCATCGGCGTCTTCGTCGCCGCGCTGGTGCTCTTCTCGATGCAGTTCACCAACCACGAGGGCGACGTCGAGAACATCTGGCTCAACGCCTTCGTCGTCATCCTGCTGGTGATCCTGGTGTGGGACTGGCGCCGCCGGAAGAACGCCTGGCGCTCCAAGTGACCGACCGGCTCCGTCCGCCCCGTGGGCGGACGGAGCCGAGCAGGTCAGTCGTCGGACTCGGCGCCCAGCTCCACGGTGGGCTCGAGCTGCGGCTGGGGCAGGGCCACGCCGGGCACACCGACGTCCTCGCTGGCCGCCAGCTGGCCGCACGCGCCGTCGATGTCCTGGCCCCTCGTGTCGCGCACCGTCGTCGAGACGCCGTGCGCGCGGAGCCGGGCCACGAACTCGCGCTGGGCCGGCAGCGGGCTGGCGTCCCACTGGCTCCCCGGCGTCGGGTTGAGCGGGATCAGGTTCACGTGCGCGAGCCGCTTGGCCAGCCGTGACCCGAGCAGGTCGGCCCGGAAGGGCTGGTCGTTGACGTCCCGGATCAGCGCGTACTCGATGGAGTACCGGCGACCGGTCTTCCGGGCGTAGGCGTCGGCGGCCTCGAGCACCTCGGTGACGTTCCACCGGGTGTTGACCGGCACCAGGGTGTTGCGCAGCTCGTCGTCGGGCGCGTGCAGGCTGACCGCCAGGGTCAGGTTGAGGCCCTCCTCGGTCAGCCGGCGGATCGCCGGGACCAGGCCCACGGTCGACACGGTGACCGAGCGCTGGGCCAGGCCCAGGCCGTAGGGCGCCGGCGCGAGCAGCGCGCCGAGGGTGGTGCGCACCCGGTTGTAGTTCGCCAACGGCTCGCCCATGCCCATGAAGACCACGTTGGACAACCGGCCGGGGCCCCCGGGGATCTCCCCGTTCGCCATCGCCGCGGCCGCCGCGACCGCCTGGCCGATGATCTCGGCCGCGGACAGGTTGCGGGTCAGCCCGCCCTGCCCGGTGGCGCAGAACGGGCAGGCCATGCCGCAGCCGGCCTGGCTGGAGATGCACACGGTGGCCCGGTCGGGGTAGCGCATGAGCACGCTCTCCACCAGGGCGCCGTCGTGCAGCCGCCAGAGGGTCTTGCGGGTCCGGCCGCCGTCCGCGCTCTGGTGCCGGACGACGGTCAGCAGCCCCGGCAGCAGCGCCTCGACGAGCTCGGTGCGGGTCGCCGCCGGCAGATCGGTCATCGCCGCGGGGTCGGTCACCCCGGCGTAGTAGTGCCGGGCGAGCTGGTCGGCCCGGAAGGCCGGGTGGCCCAGCTCGACGACGGCCGCGCGGGCCTGCTCGCGGGTCAGGTCGGCGAGGTGGCGCGGAGGCTTCGCCGCCCGGCGGGGGGCGTCGAAGACCAGGGGCAGCGGGGCCCGGGGAGCGGTGGTTTCAGCAGTCATGACCGCACCACTGTCCCACCGGCAGGTCCCCCGTGTCCTCGTCGGGACGGTGAGATCGGTCCCGGCTCAGGCCGGCGGGTCGGTCGTCGCCGGCCCGGCGGGGGCGGGTGGCGGCCCGGCCGCCGGCTCTTATANTGGATTGGACTGGAATGCAATGGAATCGAATAGATTGGAAACGGAATGCAAAGGAATGGAATGGAATAGTATGGAATGCAATGGAAGGGAATGGAGTGGAATAGACTAGAGTGGAGGGGAATGGTCGGCAACGCAAGAGGTTGAAAAGGAACGGGGGCGGCCCCGCCCCGCCGACCGTCCCCGCGGTGCCCGCCGCGGCGGGGACGGCGGCGGACGCGGGTGCCGGGGCCGTCGGGCTGCCCAGCGACGCCAGGACGGCGGCGAGGACGACCAGCACCACCGCACCGGTGGCCACGACCAGGCGGCCCACCGAGCCCGGGGACCGGGCAGGGGACGGGTCGACCTCCGGGACCTCCGGGACGGGGTCCCCGGCGGCGTCGGACGGGGCGACGGCGTCCCCCGCGGTGAGCCACTCGGGCAGCCAGCCGTCGTCCCAGGCCGGTCCGGGCCGCGGCACCACGGAGCTGCTCACGGGACCTCCCTCCGGCCCGGCGGGTCCCGGACGCAGGCCATGCTGACCGACCACCGGCGCCCGACGCGGGAGGCGCCACGGCCCGGGCCGGGGTGCGGTCAGCCGCCGTGACCGGTGGGGCTGGTGTGCTGCCGGATCCAGGCGTGCATCGCGATCCCGGCCGCCACCCCGGCGTTCAGCGACCGGGTGGACCCGAACTGGGCGATCGACACCGTCAGGTCCGCGCCGGCCCGCGCCTCGGGGGTGAGGCCGGGTCCCTCCTCGCCGAAGAGCAGCACGCAGGCCGCCGGCAGGTCGGCGGTCTCCAGCGGGACGGTGCCCGGGCCGTTGTCCACCGCGACCACGGCCAGCCCCTCGGCGTGGGCGTGGTCCAGCAGCCCGGCGACGTCGGGGTGGTGGCGCAGGTGCTGGTAGCGGTCGGTGACCATGGCCCCCCGGCGGTTCCAGCGGCGGCGGCCGACCACGTGGACCTCGGCGGCCAGGAACGCGTTGGCGGTGCGCACCACCGTCCCGATGTTCAGGTCGTGGCCGAAGTTCTCGATCGCCACGTGGAAGGGGTGCCGCCTGCGGTCCAGGTCGGCCACCACCGCCTCGAGGGTCCAGTACCGGTAGCCGTCGACGACGTTGCGCCGGTCGCCCTCGGCCAGCAGCTGCGGGTCGTACCGGGGGTCCGTGGGCCACGGCCCTGGCCACGGACCGACCCCGACCGACGTCGGCCACTCGGTGGGGCCGGGCTCGTCGACCTGGCCGGGCTCGTCGATCGGACCGGGCTCGTCGATCGGACCGGGGTCATCGGTGGCGTCGGGCTGCTGGTCCATCGCGGGCAGCCTAGGTTGGCCGCGTGTTGCTGCACCTGTGCACCGTCGAGGACTGGGACACCGCTGCTGCGCGGGGCGGTGTCGACCCGCTGCCCGAGGTCGGCTTCGTCCACCTGTCGACACCCGACCAGGTCCACCTGCCGGCCCAGCGGCTGTTCGCCGGCCGGGACGACGTCCTGCTGCTCGTGGTGGACGAGGACCGGCTGACCGACCCGGTGCGCTACGAGCCCGGCGTCCCCGGTGACCCGGAGTCCATGCGCTTCCCGCACCTCTACGGCCCGCTGCCCGCCGCCGCGGTGGTGCGGACCGTGCCGTGGCCGGAGCCGCGGACGGCGACCGACCTGCCGGCGCTCTAGCCCGGGACGATCGCGGTGAGCAGCAGGTAGGCCACCACGGCCGAGGGCAGCAGCGAGTCCATCCGGTCCATCAGGCCGCCGTGCCCGGGCAGCATCGTGCCCATGTCCTTGATGCCGAGGTCGCGCTTGATCAGGGACTCCGCCAGGTCGCCGAGGGTGGCGGTGGCCGCCATGGCCACCCCGAAGGCGATGCCGCCCCACCAGGGCCCGTGGAAGGTGAGCGTGATGACCAGGGTGCCGATGACCGCGCACGCCAGCACGGAGCCCGCGAAGCCCTCCCACGACTTCTTGGGGCTGATCGACTTGGCCATCGGGTGCTTGCCGAACAGCACGCCGGCGGCGAAGCCGCCGACGTCGCTGCAGACCACGGTGGCGATGAACAGCAGCACCCGGGCCGTGCCGTCCGCCGGGGTCAGCAGCAGGACGGCGAACCCGGCCAGCAACGGGACGTACAGCGCCACCAGAACCGCCGCGGAGGCGTCGCGCAGGTAGCCCACCGGGCCGTCGCCCAGCCGCCAGAGCAGCACGGCCAGCACGGTGAGCAGGAAGGCGACGACCAGGCCCGAGGCGCCGCGGGTCCAGGCCAGGCCCACCATCAGCAGCCCGCCGACCAGCACCGGCGGCAGCGGCGGCCGGTAGCCGCCCCGGTCCAGCGCCCGCACCAGCTCGGTCACGCTGACCACCACGGCCAGCGCCACGACCAGCAGGAACGAGGGCCGGTACAGGAACAGGGAGGCGATGACCACCGCCCCCATGCCGGCGCCGACCCCGATCGCCGCACCCAGGTTGCGCCCGGTCCGGCTGGTCCGCGGTGCCCCGCTGGGGGTGTCGGCCGGCGGCTCGCCGGTGGCCTCGGCGCCCAGGGCGTCGGGCAGCGCGGTCAGCGGGGGCTCGTCGCCGTCGTCGGCGGGGCTGGCCGGTGGCGGGATCTCGGGCCGGGGGCCGTCCGCGGCCGGCGCCGGCCGGCCGACCAGCGGCAGGGCCTCGGTGGTGGGCTCGGCCAGCCGGGAACGGCCGGAGCCCGGTCCGTCGGGACCGGGCTGCGGGTGCGGTGAGGAGGCCATCGGCGGTGGCGGCGGGGGTCGGTCAGACCTCGAGCAGCTCGGCTTCCTTGTTCTTCATCGCGTCGTCGATGCCGGTGATGTGCTGGGCGGTGAGGTCATCGAGCTCCTTCTCCGCGCGGCGCACCTCGTCCTCGCCGGCCTCGCCGTCCTTGTTGATCCGGTCCAGCTCCTCCTTGGCCCGGCGGCGGACGTTGCGGATCGCGATCTTGGCGTCCTCGCCCTTGCTGCGGGCCTGCTTGACCAGGTCGCGGCGACGCTCCTCGGTCAGCTGCGGGAAGTTGACCCGGATCAGCTGGCCGTCGTTGGTCGGGTTGACGCCCAGGTCGGAGTTGCGGATCGCCTTCTCGATGGCGCCCAGCTGGCCGGCGTCGTAGGGCTTGATGACCGCCATGCGGGCCTCGGGCACGGTGATGGAGGCCATCTGCGGGACCGGGGTCATCGCGCCGTAGTACTCGACCACGATGCGGTTGAACATCGACGGGGCGGCCCGGCCGGTGCGCACGGAGCCGAGGTCCTCGCGGGCCACGGAGAGCGCCTTGTCCATCCTGTCCTCGGCGTCGAGCAGGGTGTCGTCGATCACGTTGTTCTCCTCCTGCGGCCCTGCGGCCGGTCTGTTCTGGTCGTGCGGGCTGGGCCTCAGGCGGACCGGCTGATCAGCGTGCCGATCCTCTCACCCGCCACCGCGCGGGCGATGTTGCCGTCACGGAGCAGGTTGAACACGACGATCGGCATGCGGTTGTCCATGCACAGGCTGATCGCGGTCGCGTCGGCGACGGCCAGCTGGTCGGTGAGCACCGTGGCGTAGTCCAGGTCGGTGTACATCGTGGCGGCAGGGTTGGTGCGGGGGTCGTCGTCGTAGACGCCGTCCACCCCGTTCTTGGCCATCAGCAGCACCTGGCACTCGATCTCCAGGGCCCGCTGGGCGGCCACGGTGTCGGTGGAGAAGTACGGCATGCCGGCGCCGGCGCCGAAGATGACCACGCGGCCCTTCTCCAGGTGCCGCATGGCCTTGCGCGGGATGTAGGGCTCGGCGACCTGGCCCATCGTGATGGCGGTCTGCACCCGGGTCTCGATGCCGGCCTTCTCGCAGAAGTCCTGCAGCGCCAGGCAGTTCATGACCGTGCCGAGCATGCCCATGTAGTCGGCGTGCCCGCGGTCCATGCCCGCCTGCGAGAGCTCGGCGCCGCGGAAGAAGTTGCCGCCGCCGACGACGATGGCCACCTGGGTGCCCCGGGAGACGACGACGGCCAGCTGCTCGGCGATGTCGCGGATGATGGTCGGGTCGACCCCGACGCCACCTCCGCCGAAGGCCTCACCGGAGAGCTTGAGCAGCACCCGGTCGTAGCCGCCGGCCCCGGCGGCCTGGAAGGCGGTGGGGGCCGAGAGCGGCAGTGCGGGGGTCTGGGTCACGTGGTCCTCATCCGTGGCGACGTGCTGGGACGGCCCCGTCACGGGGACGGGATGCTTCGACGATCCTGCCGCATCGCGTGCCCGGCGGCAGCGGCGGGCGGACGCGCCACCGGCCCCGCTCCCGGGCGGGAGCGGGGCCGGTGGCGACGTGCGGGTCCTGCTGTCAGCTCTGGCCGACCTCGAACCGGGCGAACCGGTCGACGGTCAGGCCGGCCTCGTCGATGACCTGCTTCACCGTGCGCTTGGGCTCGGTGATGGAGGGCTGCTCGAGGAGCACGAAGTCCTTGTAGAAGGAGTTCACCCGACCCTCGACGATCTTGGTGATCGCCTGCTCCGGCTTGCCCTCCTCCTTCGCGGTCTGCTCGGCGACGCGGCGCTCGGTCTCGACGGCCTCGGCCGGGACCTCGTCGCGGGTGAGGAAGCGCGGACGGGCGGCGGCGATGTGCATCGCCAGCGACCGGGCGGCCTCCTCGGTGCCTGAGGAGTACTGCACCGCGACGCCGATGGCCGGGGGCAGGTCCGTGGCCCGCTTGTGCAGGTAGACCGCGGTCGGGCCGTCGAAGACGGTGAAGCGGGAGAGCACGAGCTTCTCGCCGATGCGGGCGGACTCGCCCTCGACGAGCTTCTCCACGGTCTGGCCGTCGACCTCGGTGGCCAGCAGCGCGGCGGCGTCGGCCGGCTTGCTCTGCAGCGCGATGTCGAGCAGACGCTCGGCCAGCGCGGCGAAGTCGGTGTTCTTGGCGACGAAGTCGGTCTCGCAGTCGAGCTCGAGCATCGCGCCGTCGCGGGTGACGACCAGGCCGTTGGTGGTCGAGCGCTCCAGGCGCTTGCCCACGTCCTTGGCGCCCTTGACGCGCAGGAGCTCGACGGCCTTGTCGTAGTCGCCGTCGGACTCGGTCAGGGCCTTCTTGCAGTCCATCATGCCGGCGCCGGTGGCGTCGCGCAGACGCTTGACGTCGGTCGCTGTGACAGCAGCCATGTCACTTCCTCTTCTGTGCTGGGTGTGGGGGGACATGCCGCGGCGCCGCCGTCCGCCCGGGTGGACGGACGGCGGCGCCGTCGGGTCACGCCTGGGTGGTGCTGTCCTGCACGATCTCGGTGACGGCCGGGTCGCCGGCGTTCGGCGCCTGGTCGGCCTCGGTCACCGCGGGGACCTCGGCAGGGGTCTCCGCCGGGGTCTCGGCAGCGGCGTCGGCCGGGACCGAGCTGTCGGCCGGCGCAGCGGCGTCGGCGCCCTGACCACCGGTCAGCAGCTCCTTCTCCCAGTCGGCCAGCGGCTCGGCGTCGGCGGCGGCCGGCGCAGCGCCGTCCTCACCGCGACCGGCGTTGGCCTGCGCGGCGGAGCGGGCCATGAGGCCCTCGGCGACGGCGTCGGCGATCACCCGGGTGAGCAGGGCGGCGCTGCGGATCGCGTCGTCGTTGCCCGGGATCTTGTAGTCGACCTCGTCGGGGTCGCAGTTGGTGTCCAGGATCGCCACGACGGGGATGCCCAGCTTGCGGGCCTCGCCGACGGCGATGTGCTCCTTCTTGGTGTCCACGACCCAGACGGCGCTGGGGACCTTCTTCATGTCGCGGATACCGCCGAGGGAGCGCTCCAGCTTGGCCTTCTCGCGGGAGAGGACCAGCTGCTCCTTCTTGGACAGGCTGACCAGCGAACCGGTCTGCTCGAGGTCCTCGAGCTCCTTGAGGCGCTCCAGCCGCTTGTAGACGGTCTGGAAGTTGGTGAGCATCCCGCCCAGCCAGCGCTGGTTCACGTAGGGCATGCCGACGCGGGTCGCCTGCTCGGCGATGGCCTCCTGGGCCTGGCGCTTGGTCCCGATGAACATGATCGAACCGCCGTGGGCGACGGTCTGCTTCACGAACTCGTAGGCCTGGTCGATGTAGCCCAGCGTCTGCTGGATGTCGATGATGTAGATGCCGTTGCGCTCGGTGAAGATGAAGCGCTTCATCTTCGGGTTCCAGCGACGGGTCTGGTGCCCGAAGTGGACCCCGCTGTCGAGCAGGTTCTTCATGCTGACGACTGCCACGTGGCGCCGCCTCTCTGTGTGCACGCGCGGCACCCGACCCTCCGGCCGGTCCACCGCGCTACTCGGTTGTCGCGGGCACCGGGTGGTGCACCGCCCTGGCGTCCTGAGCGGGCCACTCCCCCGCCGGAGCGGGACCGAGGTGGCATCCGCCCCACCGCGTGGCGGTGGGAGGAGGACGCGCGAAGTCGACCGGTCGCGAGACCGGTCGCAGGGGCGAGCATACCCGCACCCCGGGGACCTCCGACCGCGGTCCTCCACAGCCGGGCCCGCCGTCCACAGCCGGGCCTCGCCGGCCCTGCCGGGCGGTCCTCCGCGGCACCCTGCGGTCATGCCCGTGCTGCGCCTGGTCCTGCTCGCCGCGCTGACCGGCGCCCTGCTCACCGGGGCCGCCCCGGCGGTGGCCGCGCCGCCCGTGCCGGTCGGGACCTACGGCTGGCCGCTGGCGGGGACGCCGTCGGTGACCCGCCCGTTCGCACCGCCGGCCAGCACGTACGGGCCCGGCCACCGCGGGGTGGACCTGGCCGGCCCGGCCGGTGCCCCGGTGCTCGCCGCGGGCGCGGGCGTGGTGGCCTTCGCCGGCATGGTGGCCGGCCGACCGGTGGTCAGCGTCGACCACCCCGACGGCGTCCGGACCACCTACGAGCCGGTGCAGCCGACCGTGGCGGCCGGGCAGCCGGTGGCCCGGGGCGCACCGGTCGGCGTGCTGCTGGCCGGTCACGCGGGCTGCCCGGTCGAGGCCTGCCTGCACTGGGGTGCCCGGACCGGGGAGACCTACCTGGACCCGCTGCTGCTGCTCACCCCTCCGGGGGTGCGGCTGCTGCCGTGGGGCTGAGCGGCGTGCCCTGGTGGAACCAGATCTGCCAGCGGTCGCCCGTGCGCCGCCAGACCGAGCTGCGCCCCACGGCCACCCCGTCGCGCTCGGTGCGGTAGGTCAGGTGGACGACGTCGTCGGCCAGCCGGGTGCCGCCCATGCCGGACACCACCAGCTCGACGCCGGCCAGGGACAGCTCCCCCGCCATCGCCGCCACGATCTCCGGCCTGGTCCAGACCCGGCCGGAGGACCCGAACTCCACGAAGTCCGGGTGCAGGAGCTCCCCGGCCTGCGCCGAGGACCGCACCTGCGGCCGCAGCAGGGCGAGCTCGCCCTCGACCGCCTGGCGCACCCCGTCGTCGGTCGGCGTGCTCACCGACGGTGCCAGCGCAGGGCCCCGGCAGCGCTGGTGGCGAGGACCAGCAGGGACAGCACCGCGCTGCGGGTCGCGGTGTCGGACTTCCGCGTGGCCACCAGGACCGCAGCCGCGTCGATGCCGGTCAGCAGCAGGGTCACCTCGGTGGTGCGCTGCGCCTGGGGAGGCGGGCTGACCAGCAGGGCCGCACCCATGGCGATGTTGCGGGCGGCGGCGAGCCGGACCAGCAACGGCAGGGCGCGGTCGTGCTCCGTCGCCCGGGGGTGCACCCCGAGCAGCCGGGCCGTCCGCCGCGGTGCGAACAGGGCGACCGTGCCCAGCCACATCGAGAGGGAGCCGACGGACAGGCGGGTGGTGGCCCAGGGATCGGTCATGGCTCCCCGGTAACCCGGTCGCCCCCGTCCCGAACCCTGCCGGCGCCGACCAGCACCAGGACCAGCGCCAGGAAGGGCAAGGTGGCGGCGCTGGCCACGACGTCGCTGACGGTGGCGACGGCGAAGGCACCGACGTCCGGGTCCCGCAGCGGGCCGATCACCTGGCCCGCCCCGAGCGCCGCGACCGAGGCCGGCAGGGTGAGGACCGCCGACACCGCACCCCCGGCGACGACCCCGGCCAGCACC
This sequence comes from Klenkia terrae, assembly GCF_900491935.1. GTDB lineage: Bacteria > Actinomycetota > Actinomycetes > Mycobacteriales > Geodermatophilaceae > Klenkia > Klenkia terrae. The sequence goes on along the minus strand of NZ_UEXK01000004.1, from coordinate 3,593,556 downwards.
GTCGCCGGTGCCGCACGGACCGCCCGCAGGCCCACCCGCGTGCCCCGGGCGAGGGCCCCGCGGCGACGCGCCACCCCTCCCTCGGGCAGGTCCACCAGGGCACCGGTGACCCACAGCTGCGCGAGGACCGCGGTCAGCACGCCGACGACGTCGACCGCCAGCGCGTGCCAGCGGCTGGGGTCGTCCCGGACCAGGAGCTGACGGACGACGTCGGGGACGGTGTTGACCGCCGTGGCCAGCGCGGCGGTCAGGTAGGCGGTGCGGCGGTGGCGGACCAGCAGGCGGAGCGCCCGGGTCAGCACGTCCCGCGGCGACCCGGTCACCGGCGGGTGGCCACGCCCAGCAGCCACCGTCCCCCGACCCGGCTGCGGTGCGTCCGCGCGGGGACGTCGAAGCCGGCCTCCTCCAGCCCGCGGAGCAGGTCGTCCTCGGTGAACCGGTCCGTCGGGTGCCGGGAGACCAGGCGGAACCACCGGGCGTCGATCAACGCCGACGTCAGCTCGGCGTAGGCCAGCTGCCCGCCGGGCCGGAGCACCCGGGCGTACTCGGCGACCACGGCCGGCCAGTCCGGGACGTGGTGCAGCGTGTGCATCGAGACCACGAGGTCCTGGCTGGCGGAGTCCACCGGCAGCGCAGTCGCGTCGGCGCGCTCGACGGTGACCCGGTCGCCCAGGTCGGCCAGGGCACGCCGGGCCGCCTCGACCGAGGCCGGGTGCAGGTCGACCGCGCGGACCGCGGTGGCGCCCAGGGCTGTGACCGCGACCCGCGCACCGAGGCCGCGGCGGCCGGGGCCGACGTCCAGGCACCGGGCCCCGTGCGCACCCAGGCGGGCCAGCGCCGCCCCCTCGACCCGCAGGCCCAGCTCGTACCGCAGGCGTGAGTCCACCCAGAGCGGGGTGGCGTCGACGACGGTGGGCGGGGCGGGGCGGCGGGGTCCGGTCAGCTGGTCCACCACGGCGCGCTACCCGGGTCGAGGGGGGTGCTACGCCGGGATGTGGCCCCCGGCGGTACCGGCGCTCAGGCGATGTCGGCGAGCTTGGTGCGCAGGTGCAGCACGGCCTTGGTGTGCAGCTGGCAGATCCGGCTCTCGGTCACCCCGAGCACCCGGCCGATCTCGGCCAGGGTGAGGCCCTCGAAGTAGTAGAGGCTCACGACGACCTTCTCCCGGTCGGGCAGCTGCTCCACCGCGCGGGCCAGCAGCTGGCGGGCCTCGCCGTGCTCGGCCATCGCCTGCGGGTCCAGCGCGGAGGTGTCCTTGAGGGTGTCGACCAGCCGCGGCGCGCCGCCGTCGTCGTCGCCCAGGAGCTCGTCGAGGGCCACCACGTTGACCAGCGAGAGCTGGCCGAGGAACTTGCGGATCTCCTCCACCTCGACGCCCATCGCGTCGGCGACCTCGCTGTCGGTGGGGCTGCGCTGCAGCGTGGTCTCCAGCGACGCCACGGTGCGCTCGAACTCCCGGGCCTTCATCCGCACCGAGCGCGGGATCCAGTCGGTGGAGCGCAGCTCGTCGATGATCGCGCCGCGGATGCGGGCCATCGCGTAGCTCTCGAACTTGACCTCGCGCGAGGGCTCGTAGCGGCTGATCGCGTCGATCAGGCCGAACGTGCCGTAGGAGACCAGGTCGGCCTGCTCCACGTGCGCGGGGAGGCCGGAGCCGACCCGCCCGGCCACGTACTTGACCAGGGGGGCGTAGTGCAGGATCAGCCGGTCCCGCAGGCCGCCGTCCCGGCCCGCGACGTACCGGGCCCACAGGTCGGCCAGCGCGGCGTCCGCGTCCCGGGCCGCCTGGTCGTCCACCCGGGCCTCAGCCACGCGAGCGCTCCTGTGCCGTGCTGGTCGTCCCCGTCACCGTGTGCTCCTCCTCAGGCCCGCGGATGGGCTGCCGCATGGACCGCCCGGAGCCGCTCGACCGTCACGTGCGTGTAGATCTGCGTCGTCGCGAGGCTAGCGTGACCGAGCAGCTCCTGGACCGACCGCAGGTCCGCGCCCCCCTCCAGCACGTGCGTGGCGGCTGAGTGCCGCAGCCCGTGCGGGCCCAGCTCGGGCGCCCCGGGCACCGCCGCGGTGGCCGCGTGCACCACCCGGCGCACCTCCCGGGGGTCGATCCGCGCGCCGCGCACGCCCAGCAGCAGCGCCGGTCCGCTGCCCTCGCGGGCCAGCAGCGGGCGGCCGTCGGCCAGCCAGCGGCGCAGTGCCTGCTCGGCCGGGACGCCGAACGGGACGCTGCGCTCCTTGCGGCCCTTGCCCAGCACCCGCAGCAGCCGCCGGCCGTGGTCCACGTCGTCGACGTCCAGGCCGACCAGCTCGGCCACCCGGATGCCGCTGGCGTAGAGCAGGTCCACGGCCAGCGCGTCGCGCAGCGCGAGGGCGGCCTCGGCGGGCGGGGCGTCCGCGGCCACCGGGCGGGGCACCTCGGCCACCGCCCGCGCCTGGTCGGCGGTCAGCACGTCGGGGAGGGTGCGGTGCGCCCGGGGGCTGGCCAGCCGCAGGCCGACGTCCTCCGTCGTCAGGCCGCTGCGCCGCAGGTGGGCGGTGAACCCGCGCGCGGAGGCGGCGCGGCGGGCGGTGGTGGCCCGGCTGTCGCCCCGGGTGCGCCCGAGCGCCAGCCAGCTGCGCAGCGCCGCGAGGTCCAGGTCGGTCACCCGGGTCCCGCCCAGGCGCACCAGGTGGTCCAGCAGCGAGACCACGTCACCGGTGTAGGCGCGGACCGTGTGCGCGGACAGGTCCCGCCCGGCGACCAGGTGCTCGACCCAGGCGTCCAGCGGCTCGGCCAGCGTCGGCGGCAGCGCCGCACGCGCCAGGGCGGTCCGGCTGGTCATGACGGCGAGCCTGCGCGAGGCCGCCCCGGCTGGTCAACCGGCCACGCCGCGCACGCCATCCCCTCGGGCACGCAGGTGCAGGCCCCCGGGTGAGCGCCGTCGCAGCCGATCACCGAGCGTGCACCGTCGAGCTCCTCCCCCGCGCCCCCCGCCAGCCGGTGCCGGTGCGCTCGACCAGCCCGTGCAGCTCCAGCACCGGGAGCACCCGCAGCGCGTCGAGCTCGGCGCAGCCGGCGATCGCGGCCAGCCGCTCGGGCGGCACGCCGACCCGCACCGGGCAGGCGTCCAGCACCCGCCGGGCCACGTCGGGCAGGTCGTCGCGGACGTCGTCGGGCCGCGCGGGCGGGTCGGCCAGGTCGACCCCCAGCTCCCCCACCGCCTCCAGCACCTCGGCGGCCGAGCTGACCAGCTGCACACCGTCGTCGGCGCGCAGCAGCTGGTGGCAGCCCACGCTCATCGCGCTGGTGACCGGGCCGGGGACGGCCATCACCACCTTGCCCAGGCCGCGGGCCCGGTGGGCGGTGGCCTGCGCGCCCGACCTGGCCGCCGCCTCGACCACCACCGTGCCGGCGGTCAGCGCCGCGATCAGCCGGTTGCGGACCAGGAAGCGGTGCCCCAGCGACGCGCAGCCCGGCGGCCACTCGCTGACCAGCAGGCCCTCGGCCAGCACGGCGGCGAACAGCGCCTCGTGCTGCCGCGGGTAGACCCGGTCGACCCCGCACGCCAGCACCGCCACCGTCGTGCCGCCGGCGGCCAGCGCGCCGCGGTGCGCGGCGGCGTCGATGCCCAGCGCTCCCCCGGACACCGTCGACCACCCGCGGTCGGCCAGCCCGGCGGCGAGGTCGGCGGCCACGTGGTTGCCGTAGGCGGTGCTCGCCCGGGACCCCACCACGGCCACCGACCGGACCGTGGCGTGGTCCAGCCGCGGCCGCCCCCGCACCCACAGCGCCAGCGGGGGCACCAGCGCCGTCGTCCGGTCGCCGCCCTGGGCCCCGCCCGCGGCGGCGACGGTCAGGCAGTGCAGGGCCACCGTCGGCCACTCCTCGTCCTCCGGGGTGACCAGCCGCGCGCCGATCCGGGCCGCGGCCGCCAGGTCGTCGGCCGTGCGGTCCTCGGCCAGCCGGGAGCCGGCGAGGGCGAGCACCCGGGGCGGCGCAGACCCCCGCAGCAGGGCGCGGACGGCGGCGACCGGACCCTGCTGCTCCACCCAGCGCACCACCTCCGCCGCGCCCGGCTCGAAGGCGCGGGACAGCCACGCCCGCGCGCGGCGCGACCGCCCGGGTTCGTCGGCGTCCCCGGCGAGGGCGGCCGGCAGCGGGCCGCCCGGCACCGCGCTCACGCCGCTGCCCCGGTCAGCCGCAGCCCCAGGGCCTCGGCCACCTCGTCGGCCCCGGGGACGGCCCGGCCGGCCAGGTCGGCGATCGTCCAGGACACCCGGATCACCCGGTCCAGCCCCCGCACCGACAGCGCGCCGCGCTCGAGGGCGCGCTCGGCCAGCTGCAGCGCACCCCGCGGCACCGGCCACCTCTCGCGCAGCAGCCGTCCGGGCACCTCGGCCGTCGTCCGCAGGCCGGTGCCGGCCAGCCGGTCGGCCGCGGCGGCGCGGGCCTGCTCCACCCGGGTGGCGACGGCGGCCGTCGACTCCGGCGTGGTGCGGCCGTCCAGCCAGCCGGCCCGGGTGACCGGCGGCAACTGCACCCGGAGGTCGACCCGGTCCAGCAGCGGGCCCGACAGCCGCGCGGCGTACCGGCGGCGCTCGACCGAGCCGCAGGTGCAGGACGCGTCGCCGGCCGGGGAGGCGCAGGGGCACGGGTTGGCGGCCAGGACGAGCTGGGAGCGGCACGGGAAGGTGGCCGACCCGTGCGCCCGGTGGATGGTCACCGTGCCCCGCTCGAGCGGCTGGCGGAGGGTGTCCAGCACCGCCCGCGGGAACTCGGGCGCCTCGTCCAGGAAGAGGACGCCGGCGTGCGCCCGGGACAGCGCGCCGGGCCGGATCTGCCCGGAGCCGCCGCCGACCAGGCTGACCGCGGTCGCCGAGTGGTGCGGCGCCTCGAACGGCGGCCGGGTGATCAGCGGTGCACCGGGCGGCAGCGTGCCGGCCACCGACGCGATCGCGGTGACCTCGGTCGCCAGGTCGTCGGCCAGCGCCGGCAGCAATCCGGGCAGCCGCTCGGCGAGCATGGTCTTGCCCGCACCCGGTGGACCGGACAGGAACAGGTGGTGCCCGCCCGCCGCGGCCACCTCCAGTGCCCGGCGGCCGGTGGCCTGACCGACCACGTCGGACAGGGCGGGCCCCGGCGCGGGCGGGCCACGGGGACGGCGCCGGTGCGGCGCCACCCGGACCCGGCCGGCCAGGTGGGCGAGGACCTCGGCCAGCTCGCCGACCGCCAGCACCTCCACCCCGGGCACCAGGGACGCCTCGTCGGCGTTGGCCCGGGCCACCACCACCCGGGTGCGCCCGGTCCGCGAGGCGGCCAGGACGGCCGGGAGAACGCCCCGCACGGCGCGGACCGAGCCGTCGAGCCCGAGCTCGCCCAGGAACACCAGGTCGTCCAACCCGGTGCGCGGCACCACCTGGCACGCGGCCAGCAGCCCGACCGCGATGGCCATGTCGAACCCGCTGCCCTGCTTGGGCATCGAGGCCGGGGACAGCCCGATCGTGAACTTGCGCTGCGGCAGGGCGTGGCCGACGTTGCCCAGCGCCGCGCGGACGCGGTCCAGCGACTGGCGGACCACGGCGTCGGGCAGGCCGACCAGGGCGATGCCCGGCAGGCCCTGCGCGTTGTCCACCTCGACCTCGACGGGCGTGCCGGTGACGCCGGCCAGACCCACCGACCAGGTGCGGGCCAGCATCAGAACGCTGCCCGGTGGTGGGTGACCTGGACCGGGCGGCCGGGCAGGGCCAGCACGGCGACGACGTCGAACCGCAGCTGCGCGGCGTGCGCCTCGTGCGCCTGCAGCCACAACCCGGACAGCGTCCGCAGCCGGCGGCGCTTGACCGCCGTGACCGCCTCGGCCGGGACGCCGTAGCCGGTGCCGCGCCGGGTCTTCACCTCGCAGAACACCAGCGCGTCGGCCTCGCGGGCCACCACGTCGAGCTCCCCGCGGGCGTGCCGCCAGTTGCGGTCCAGCACGAGCAGGCCGTGGTCGGTGAGGTACCGGACGGCGATGTCCTCGCCGAGGGCGCCGAGCTGGGACCTGGTGAGCGGTGGACGGGCGGGAGGTGGGGGCACCCCGTCACCGTTCCGCGCACACGTGCTCCGCGGGGTGCCCGGCGCCGATCTGTGGACGGCGCCCCCGGATGTGGACGACGGCGCGCACGACCGGCGCGGATGTGCTGGGGATCAGGTGATCCGCGGGTTCTCCGGCAGCTCGAGGTCGGGCTTGTCCAGCTCCTCGACGTTGACGTCCTTGAACGTCACGACCCGCACGTTCTTGACGAACCGGGCCGGTCGGTACATGCCCCAGCCCCAGGCGGCGGACAGCTACAGCTCGAAGTAGCCCTCGCCGCCGCCCCCCCGCCCCTGCAGGTCGACCGAGTTGGCCAGGTAGAACCGCCGCTCGGTCTCCACCACGTAGGAGAACTGCCGGACGATGTCCTTGTACTCCCGGTAGAGCTGCAGCTCCATCTCGGTCTCGTACTTCTCGAGGTCCTCGGTGCTCATCGCGAGTTCTCCACGGGCGTCGGGGACTGGTGCACGCGGCCATCATCGTCCATCGGGCCGCGCGCGGTCCCGGGGGCGGTCCGCGCGGCGTGCGCGTCGCGGGCCCGGGCCACGTTGACGAACCGGTGCCGGTGCTCCGGGCAGGGGCCGAACCGGTCCAGCGCGGCGGTGTGCAGGTCGGTGATGTAGCCCTTGTGCACGTCGAACTCGTAGTGCGGGAACCGGCCGTGCAGGTCGACCATCATCGCGTCCCGGGTGACCTTGGCCAGCACGGACGCCGCCGCGACGCAGGCTGCGACCCGGTCGCCCTTCCACACCGCCAGGCCTGGCTGGGCGAGCCCGGGCACCGGGAAGCCGTCGGTGAGCACGTAGTCCGGCGTGACCGCCAGCGTGCCCACCGCGCGGCGCAGGGCCTCGATGTTGGTGACGTGCATGCCGCGCTCGTCGAGCTCGGGGACGTCGACGACGACCACCGACCAGGCCAGGGCGCGGTCGACGACCTCGGCGTAGACGCGTTCGCGGGCGGCGGCGGTGAGCAGCTTGGAGTCGGCCAGGCCGGGCACCCGGCCCCGTCGTCCGGCCGGGAGGATGCACGCCGCGGCCACCAGCGGTCCGGCGCAGGCACCGCGCCCGGCCTCGTCCGCGCCGGCGACGGCGGCGAACCCGCGGCGGCGCAGGGAGCCCTCCATGGACCAGAGGGCGTCGGGCCGGGCGTCGGCACGGCGGGCGGGAGCAGACATCGCCTCCCGACCCTACGACGCCCGGGACGGGTCACGGGCCGGCCCCCGGGCGACGGGGACCGGCCCGGGGGTCGGAGGGTGGGAGTGCGGCCGGGGCGCCGAGGAGGCGGACACCCCGACCGCACGGGTCGGGGGGTCAGACCGCGGCGGCCTCGACGTCGGCGGGGGCCTCGGCGGTGTGGCCGTGCGAGCAGGTGCAGGTGCTGCCGTTGCGGGCCGAGAGCACCAGCGAGACGGCGTGCGCCCGGTCGCGGGCACCCAGCTTGCGCAAGATGGCCTTGACGTGGCTCTTGACGGTGTCCTCGCTGATGAACAGGTTCCGGCCGATGGCGCGGTTGCTCTGGCCCTGGATGAGCTCGTCGAGGACATCGGACTCGCGCCGGGTCAGCGGCACGGAGGGGGTGAGCTCCTTGGCGGCGGGCACCTCGCTGGGCTCCACCCGACGGATCTGGGGGTCGACGACGGTGCGCCCGGCGCGGGCGGCCAGCACGGACCAGCCCAGCAGCGTGGGCGAGGTGTTCATCAGCAGGTAGCCGCGGATGCCGGCGGCCAGGGCCTCGTTCACCACGGCCGGGTCCTCGGAGGTGGCCAGGGCGACGATGGCGACGCGGGGGTAGCGGCGGCGCAGGTCGCGGCAGACGTTCAGGGTGGCGGCGCGGCCGGCACCCAGCTCGACGACGACGGCGTCGGGGCGGGCGGACTCGACCAGGGTGAGCGCGCGGCGGACCTCGCCGGGGACGCCGACGGCCTGCATGCCGGCGGTCTCGTTGATCATGCTGACCAGGCCGCGGCGCAGGACCGGGGCGTCGGCGAGCAGCAGCACGCGGGTGACGCCGCGGGTCGTTCCGGCCGGGGTGCTGGACATTGCGATTTCTCCGTTTCGAGAGCGATAACTGACAATGAGTTCATCGACTCACCCCACGGGGTGCTTGAACACTTTCTGATGATTTTTCTCGAACACCACCAGAAACACGCAATGCCATTCCCGAATGGAGTCGCGGATCAGCCGTACCGGCGACGGCGCCAGGCGGTGACCGGCACGGCACCGGCCAGGCCGAGCAGGACCGGGGCCACGGCCACCACGTCGGCCTGCGGCGCGGCACCCTCGACCTGCTGGGGCTGGATGTCCGGGCTGTCCAGGAAGGTGAACCGGCTGAACGGCCAGACGATGACCGAGGCCTTGCCGATCACGTCGTCCACGGCGATCGTCCCGGAGTACTGGTCGGAGACGTGGGAGCGGGAGTCCGCCGACGCCGACCGGTGGTCGCCCATCACCCAGAGCCGTCCCTCGGGCACGGTGACCGGTCCGAACGGACGGGACTCCGGCGGGGTGTTCTGGTAGATGTACGGCTCGTCCAGCGGCTGGCCGTCGACGGTGATGCGGCCCTGGTCGTCGCAGCACAGCACGGTCTGGCCGCCGGTGGCGATGACCCGCTTGACGTAGTCGTCCTCGCTGGGCGGGGCCACCCCGATCGCCCGGCCCAGGAACAGCGCCGCCGAGGAGAACCAGTTGGTGGGCTCGGCGACCTCGACCTCCGGCGTCCAGGTGTCCGGGCCCTGGAAGACGACGATGTCGCCGGGCTGCGGGTCGGAGAACCAGTAGGGCGGCTTGGTGACCAGCACCCGGTCCCCCGTGCAGCCGGTGCAGCCGTGCAGCGTGGTCTCCATCGACCCCGAGGGGATGAAGAAGGCCTGCACGAGGAAGGTCTTGACCAGCAGGGCCAGCACGAACGCGACGACCAGCAGGATCGGCAGCTCCTTGAGCAGCGACCCCTTCTTCTGCTCCTCGCGGTCGCGGCGGCGGGCGCGGCGGGAGAACCGCCCGACCGGCACCTCGGCGCGGGCACCCTCGGCGCGGTGGCCGGCGCTGTCGTCGTCGGCGGGGCCGCGTGCCCGGTCGGTGCTCATCGCCGGTCAGCGTACGGTCCGCCGCCGACGAGCCCCCCGGGACGCAGGACGGCCCGGCTGCGTGTCGCAGCCGGGCCGTCCTGGGTGGTGCTGGGGTGGTGCGGGTGGCGCAGGGTCAGCGGGCGACGGCCTCGCGGACCTCGCGCTTCTCCTTGATCTTGGCGGCCTTGCCGCGCAGGTCGCGGAGGTAGTACAGCTTGGCCCGGCGGACGTCACCGCGGGTCAGCACCTCGATCTGCTCGACGACCGGGGTGTGCACCGGGAAGGTGCGCTCCACGCCGACGCCGAAGCTGACCTTGCGGACGGTGAAGGTCTCGCGGATCCCGCCGCCCTGGCGACGCAGGATGACGCCCTGGAACACCTGGATGCGCGAGCGGGTGCCCTCGATGACCCGCACGTGCACCTTCACGGTGTCCCCGGGGCGGAAGTCGGGGATGTCGTCGCGCAGCGACTCGGCGTCGAGGGCGTCCAGGGTGTTCATCGCAGCAGTCCTCAGTCCTAGCGGTGTCTGTATCCGGGCTGCCTGCCGGGCGCGCAGCGGCCTCGGCGTCTGATCCGGGGAACCGCGCTCGATGCAGAGCGGCAGCAGCAGCGTCCTATCCTGCCACACCTGCCGGCCCCCGGGTGCCGGGGGCCTGTGATCTCAGCCCTCGACCACCCGCGGCGGGCCGGTCCAGGGCCCGACCACCAGGCCGGGGAGCAGGTCGGCGAGGTCTCCGGGGGCGAACGCCTCCCCCGACGCGGACACCTCGTCCCGGCTCCACCAGCGGTGCGGCTCGTCGGCCAGCACCTCGAGCTCCGTGCGGGCCCCGACCTGCACCACGTGCTCGACGCCGCGCAGGACGAAAAAGGTCTCGCGGCTGTCGATCTCCTCATCGCCGAACCGGCCCAGGTGCCGGCGCAGCCACACCGGGCCCTCCAGGTCCTCGGGCGCGACGACCAGCCCGACCTCCTCGGCCAGCTCCCGGGCGGCGGCCGCCCGCAGCGTCTCGCCGTCCTCGACGCCGCCGCCGGGGGTGTACCAGAACAGGACGTCCCCGGGGACGGCGTCCGGACCGGTCAGCCGGGCCCCCAGCAGCAGCACCCGGCCCTCCGGCGACAGCACCAGCACGCGGGCGGTGGGCCGGACCCAGCTCACGCGTCGGCGTCCAGCGCGGCGCGGTCGGCCGCGGTCAGCTCCACCCCGGCCAGCAGGTCGGGACGGCGGTCGGCGGTGCGCCGGATCGACTCGGCCCGCCGCCAGCGGGCGATGGCCGCGTGGTCGCCGGACAGCAGCACCGGGGGCACTGCGTGCCCCTCCCAGACGGCCGGTCGGGTGTAGGACGGGCCCTCCAGCAGGCCGTCGGCGTGCGAGTCGAACTCCACGGACTCGGCGTTTCCGACCACGCCGGGCAGCAGCCGGGTGACCGCCTCGACCATCACCAGGACGGCGGACTCCCCACCGGCCAGCACGTAGTCACCGATGCTGACCTCGGACACCGGGCCGGCGGCGGCCGCGGCGTCGGCGACCCGCTGGTCGATGCCCTCGTAGCGGCCGCAGGCGAACACCAGGCCGGGCTCGGTGGCCCACTGCGCGGCGACGGCCTGGGTGAACGGCCGGCCCGCAGGGGTGGGCACGACCAGCCGGGTGCCGGGCGGGCGGACCTCGGCCAGCGCGCGGCCCCACGGCTCGGGGCGCATGACCATCCCGGGGCCACCGCCGTAGGGGCTGTCGTCGACGGTGCGGTGCACGTCGTCGGTCCACCGGCGCAGGTCGTGCACGCCGATCTCGACCAGGCCCTTGGCCGCGGCCTTGCCCAGCAGCGCCTGGCCGAGCGGGGCGAGGTACTCCGGGAAGATCGTGAGGACGTCGATCCTCACAGCTCCAGCAGCCCCTCGGGCGGGGTCAGGACCAGGTGGCCGGCGGCCAGGTCGACGGTCGGCACGATCGCGGTCACGAACGGCACCAGCAGGTCGTGGGTGCCGGGGCGGCGGACGACGAGCAGCTCGGCGGCGTCGTGCCGGACCCCGGACACGGTGCCCACCACGGTGCCGTCGACCAGCTGGACGGTGAGCCCGACGAGCTGGTGGTCGTAGAACGAGTCGTCGTCGAGCTCGGGGAGGTCGGCGACCTCGACCACGAGCATCGTGTTGCGGATGGCCTCGGCGGCCTGCCGGTCCTCGACCCCGGCGATCCGCAGCAGGAGCGTGCCCGAGTGCCATTTGACCGACTCGACAGTGAGCGGGCCGCGCTCGGCCGGCTCGGTGGCCAGCACCGCGCCGGCGGTGAAGCGGCGGTCGGGGTCGTCCGTGCGCACCTCGACGGTCACCTCACCACGGACACCGTGGGGCCGGCCGATGCGGCCGACCACCACGGTGTCCGGTGAGCTGTCCTGCGGGTGCGGGGTGGTGCTCAGCGCCCGTCGGTGTCGACGACGTCGACCCGCAGGCCGCGCCCCCCGACACCGGTCATGACCTGGCGCAGCGCCTTGGCGGTGCGCCCGCCGCGGCCGATCACCTTGCCCAGGTCCTCGGGGTGCACCCGGACCTCGAGGGTCTTGCCGCGGCGGCCGTCGATCAGGTCGACGGCGACGTCGTCGGGGTTGTCGACGATGCCCTTGACCAGGTGCTCGAGCGCTTCTTCGAGCACGGGTTACTCGGCGGCCGTCTTGCCGGCGGAGCCGTCGGCAGGGGCGTTCTCGGCCAGCTTGGCCTCGGCCTCGGGGGTGGCGTCGGCCTTGACCGCAGCCTTCTTCTTCGGCGTGGTGGCACCGGCGGCGGGCTCGTCGGCGGCCGCACGGGCGGCCTCCTCGTAGGTGGCCTTCTTGTCCGGCTTGGGCTCGGCGACGCGCATGGGGGCCGGCGCCGGCTCGCCCTTGAACTTCTGCCAGTCACCGGTCACGCGGAAGATCGCGGCCACGGCCTCGGTCGGCTGGGCGCCGACACCGAGCCAGTAGGCCGCGCGCTCGGCGTCGACCTCCATGTAGGAGGGGTCCTCCTTGGGGTGGTACAGACCGATGGTCTCGATCGACCGGCCATCGCGCTTGGTGCGGGCGTCGGCGACGACGATGCGGTAGTACGGCGCGCGCTTCTTGCCGAGACGCATGAGCTTGATCTTGGTGGCCACGGTGTGTGGTGTGCTCCTCGTACGAGATTCGGGGTGCCCACCCCGGCAGACGTGTGGGGTTGCGTCCGGGGGCGGTGCGGCTGGACACGCTCGTCGACGGTGAGAGGGCCGCCGGGTCACGTGTTCGACCGCTCATCATGCCAGACGACAGGAGGACGCCGGATGCTGCTGCACCACCTGGAGCTGTGGGTGCCCGACCTCACGCGCGCCGAGCGCTCGTGGGGGTGGTTGCTGACGGCGCTGGGCGCGCAGCCGTACCAGGCGTGGGACCACGGGCGGTCGTGGCGGGACGGCGACCTGTACGTGGTGCTCGGCCCCGTCCAGAGGCTCGCGGCGAGCTTGCGAGTCGTGAGGGGGACGGGGTCCTTCTGCTGGCGTTCCACGTCGCGGCCGGCCACCTGGACGAGCTGGTGGCCGCGGCGCCGTCCCACGGGTGGCGGTTGTTCTTCGGCGACCGGCACCCGTTCGCCGGCGGCCCGGACCACCGCGCCGCCTACCTGGAGGACGCCGACGGCTTCGAGGTGGAGCTGGTCGCCCGCTGACCGGCGTGGATCAGCTGGGTGCAGCACCGTGCGTCCTGGCTCACCGGCGTCGGTGAGCCAGGACGGACGTGGATCAGCTGAGCTGATCCACGCCGGGGGCGTCAGCCGCGGACGGCGGCCAGGACGGCGGCGGCCGCGCCGTCGACGGGGATCTCCTCGCGCTCGCCGGTGGCCCGGTCGCGCAGCTCCAGGACGCCGTCGACCAGGCCGCGGCCGACGGTGACGATGGTCGGCATCCCGAGCAGCTCGGCGTCCTTGAACTTCACGCCGGGGCTGACCTTGGGCCGGTCGTCGTAGAGCACGGTGAGCCCGGCGGCGACCAGCTCCTGGGACAGCGCGAGGGCAGCCTCGAACACCGCGGCGTCCTTGCCGGTGGCCACGACGTGCACGTCGGCGGGGGCGACCGCGCGCGGCCAGACCAGGCCCAGCTCGTCGTGGGTGGACTCGGCGATCGCGGCCACGGCCCGGGAGACCCCGATGCCGTAGGAGCCCATGGTCACCGTGACCAGCTTGCCGTTCTCGTCGAGCACCTTGAGGTCCAGCGCCTCGGCGTACTTGCGGCCCAGGGCGAACACGTGGCCCATCTCGACCCCGCGGGCGAGCTCCAGGGGGCCCGAGCCGTCGGGGGCGGGGTCGCCGGCGCGCACCTCGGCGGCCTCGATCACGCCGTCCCAGGTGAAGTCCCGGCCGGCGGCGAGGTCGAAGACGTGCTTGCCGGGCTCGTTGGCCCCGGTGATCCAGCGGGTGCCGGGGACCACGCGGGGGTCGACCAGGTAGCGGATGCCCGAGGCCGACTCCTCCCCCAGCACCTGCGGCCCGATGTAGCCCTTGACCAGCGCGGGGTGCGCGGCGAAGTCGGTGAACGGCTCGACCTCGGCCGGGGCCACCTGGGCCTCCAGCCGCTTGGTGTCCACGTCCCGGTCGCCGGGCAGGCCGATGACCAGCGGCTGCGCGGTGCCGTCGGGGTGCCGCAGCTGGACGACGACGTTCTTCAGCGTGTGCGCCGCGGTGTACCCGGCGTCCGGGAAGCGCTCGACGGCGACGGCCACCAGGGTGTCGATGGTCGGGGTGTCGGGGGTGTCCTCGACGTGCGCGGCGGGCAGGCCCTTGAGCGGGATCGACTCGGGGACGACGGTGGTGACCGCCTCCACGTTGGCCGCGTAGCCGCCGGCCGAGCGGACGAAGGTGTCCTCGCCGATGGCCGTCGGGGTCAGGAACTCCTCGGACCGGGAGCCGCCCATGGCCCCCGACGTCGCCGAGACGATGACGTACTCCAGGCCCAGCCGCTCGAAGACCCGGGTGTAGGCCTCGCGGTGGGCGGCGTAGGAGCGCTCGAGCCCGGCGTCGTCGACGTCGAAGCTGTAGCTGTCCTTCATGACGAACTCGCGGGTGCGGAACAGCCCGGCCCGGGGCCGCGCCTCGTCCCGGTACTTGGTCTGGATCTGGTACAGCGAGACCGGCAGGTCCTTGTAGGAGCCGTAGAGGTCCTTCACCAGGAGCGTGAACATCTCCTCGTGGGTGGGGCCGAGCAGGAAGTCGGCGCCCCGGCGGTCCTTGAGCCGGAACACGTTGTCCCCGTACTCGGTCCAGCGGCCGGTGGCCTCGTAGGGCTCGCGGGGCAGCAGGGCCGGGAAGTGCACCTCCTGGGCGCCCATCGCGTCCATCTCCTCGCGGACGATCCGCTCCACGTTGCGCAGCACCCGCCAGCCCAGCGGCAGCCAGGTGAACCCACCGGGGGCCGCCCGGCGGATGTACCCGCCGCGGGCGAGCAGACGGTGGCTGGGGACCTCGGCGTCGGCCGGGTCGTCCCGGAGGGTGCGCACGAACAGGGTGGACATCTTGAGCAGCACGGGCTGCATCCTCCCAGCACCCTCCGGGCCACCCGCGACCGGTTTACGGTGCCGGCGTGGACCTGTCCGTGGCGCTCACCCCCGCGGCGACCCTGCGCCGGGCCCGGGCCGACGACGTCCCCGCCCTGGTCGGGCTGCTCGCCGACGACCCGCTGGGTCGCACGCGGGAGTCACCGACCGACCTGGCCCCGTACCGGCGCGCGTTCGCCGAGGTGGACGCCGACCCGGCGCACCTGCTGGTCGTCGCCGAGGCCGAGCACATGGTGGTGGGGACCCTGCAGCTCAGCGTGCTGACCTCCCTGTCCCGCGGCGGAGCACGGCGCGGGCAGGTCGAGGCGGTCCGGGTGCACCGCGACCACCGCGGCTCCGGGCTGGGGTCCGCGCTGGTGCGCTGGGCGGTCGAGGAGGCAGCGGGACGGGGGTGCGCGCTGATCCAGCTCACCAACGACGCGCAGCGCGCCGACGCCCACCGCTTCTACGAGCGCCTGGGCTTCCGCGCCTCGCACACCGGGTTCAAGCTCGAGCTGCCTCGTTGATCATCGTGAGGTGCAGGTGGGACACGCCGGCGGGCGGCGGGTCCGACCTGCGGATGACGATGATCAACTCCGGGGAGCGCTGACCACCCGGCCGCGGAGGAGGGTCAGCTCGGGGCCGGTCAGGGCGTCCAGGTCCTCCCGCGGGTCGGTGGCGTAGACGACCAGGTCGGCGGGCGCGCCCTCCACCAGGCCGGGCAGGCCCAGCCACTCCCGCGCGGCCCACGAGCCGGCGGCCAGCGCGGCGGCGCGCGGCAGCCCGGCGGCGTGCAGCGCGCGGATCTCGTCGGCGACCACCCCGTGGTCGATCCCGCCGCCGGCGTCGGTGCCGGCGAACACCGGCACCCCGGCCTCGTACGCCGCCCGGACGACGGCCCCCGACGAGGCGTGCAGCCGACGCATCGTCGAGGCGTAGGACGGGAACTTGCGCTCCCCCGCGTCGGCGAAGCCCGGGAAGTGCGCCACGTTCACCAGCGTCGGGACGACGGCCGTGCCGCGCGCGGCCATCTCGCCGATCAGGTCCTCGGTCAGGCCGGTGCCGTGCTCGATGCAGTCGATGCCGGCCCCGACCAGGCCCGGCAGCGCGTCGGTGCCGAAGGTGTGCGCGGTGACCCGAGCGCCCTCGGCGTGCGCGGCCGAGACCGCGGCGGCCAGCACGTCGTCGGGCCACAGCGGACCCAGGTCACCGGCGCTGCGGTCGATCCAGTCGCCGACCAGCTTCACCCAGCCGTCGCCGCGGCGGGCCTGCCGGCGCACCTCCTCGACCAGGTCGGCCGGCTCGACCTCGACGGCCAGCCCGGGGATGTAGCGGCGCTCCCGGGCCACGTGCCGCCCGGCGCGCAGGATCCGCGGCAGGGCGGGGTCGTCGTCCAGCGCCCGGGTGTCGACCGGGGAGCCGCAGTCGCGCAGCAGCAGCACCCCGGCGTCCCGCTCGACCAGCGCCTGCTCCCGGGCGGCGGTGAGGTCGTCGACGGGGCCGCCGCCGCGGGCGATGCCCACGTGGCAGTGCGCGTCGACCAGCCCGGGCAGCACGAAGCCGCCCCGGGAGACCGTCTCGGCGCCGGGCACCCGCTCGAAGGTGATCGCGCCGTCCCGCACCCACAGGTCGCGCTGCTCGCCCTCGGGCAGCAGCACCCCCGACAGGTGCAGCACGGCGGTCAGCGGTCCTTGAACTGGCTGAAGTCCAGCTTGCTCAGGTCCGGCATCGCCTGGCCCGGCGGCAGGCCCGGGATCCCGCCCGGTGGCATGCCGGACCCCGCACCGATCTGCCGGCGGGCCGGAGCCTTCTTGCCCTTCTTGCCCTTGCGGGCGACCGCCTGCTGCTGCCGGCCGCGGGCCTTCTTCGACATCGGGCCCATGCCCGGCATGCCCATGGAGCCGGCCATCTGGCCCATCATCTTCTGGGCCTGCACGAACCGCTCCAGCAGCGAGTTCACCTCGGTGACGGTGACGCCGGAGCCGTTGGCGATGCGCACCTTGCGGGAGGAGTTGATGATCTTGGGGGTGACCCGCTCCCCCGGGGTCATCGACCGGATGATCGCCGCGGTGCGGTCGAGGTCGCGGTCGTCGATGTTCGCCAGCTGCTCCTTCATCTGCCCGGCGCCGGGCAGCATCTTCAGCAGGTTGGCGATCGGGCCCATCTTGCGGATGGCCATCATCTGCTCGAGGAAGTCCTCGAGGGTGAAGCCCTCGCGGCTGGCGAGCTTGCTCGCCATGGCCTCGGCCTGGTCGGCGTCGAAGGCCTGCTCGGCCTGCTCGATCAGGGTGAGGACGTCGCCCATCCCGAGGATGCGCGAGGCCATCCGCTCGGGGTGGAAGACGTCGAAGTCGGCGAGCTTCTCACCGGTCGACGCGAACATGATCGGCTGCCCGGTCACCCCGCGCACCGACAGCGCGGCACCACCGCGGGCGTCGCCGTCGAGCTTGGTGAGCACGACGCCGGAGAACCCGACGCCCTCCTGGAAGGCGATCGCGGTGGTGACGGCGTCCTGGCCGATCATCGCGTCGACGACGAAGAGCGTCTCGTCGGGCTGGACGGCGTCGCGGATGCCGGCGGCCTGGGCCATCAGCTCGGCGTCGATGCCCAGCCGGCCGGCGGTGTCGACGACGACGACGTCGTGCATGGTGCGCCGCGCGTGCTCGATCGACTCACGGGCCACCGCGACCGGGTCGCCCACCCCGTTGCCCGGCTGCGGGGCGTAGACGTCCACGCCGGCCTGGCCGGCGACGATGGACAGCTGGTTGACCGCGTTGGGGCGCTGCAGGTCGCAGGCCACCAGCAGCGGGGTGTGCCCCTGCGCCTTGAGCCAGCGGCCGAGCTTGCCGGCCAGCGTGGTCTTGCCGGCGCCCTGCAGGCCGGCCAGCATGATCACCGTCGGGGAGTTCTTGGCGTAGCGGATCCGCCGGGTCTCCCCGCCGAGGACGCCGATCAGCTCCTCGTTGACGATCTTGATGATCTGCTGCGCCGGGTTCAGCGCCTGGCTGACCTCGGCGCCGCGGGCCCGCTCCTTGATCGCGGTGATGAACTCGCGCACCACTGGCAGCGCGACGTCGGCCTCGAGCAGCGCGATGCGGATCTCGCGGGCCGTGGCGTCGATGTCGGCCTCGGACAGGCGGCCCTTGCCGCGCAGCCCGGTGAAGACCTTGTCGAGCCGGTCGGAGAGGGTCTCGAACACAACACGTCCTCAGCAGCGGTGGAACCAACGGGCCCCAGGGTATCCAGGCTCAGCGCGGGGCCGGGTCCGGTGCCGTGCCCGACGCCGCGGCGAGCAGCGAGCGCGCCGCCCGCTCCCGCTGGCCCTCGTCGACCGGGGTGCCCGAGGGGTCGGCCAGGTAGAAGGCGTCGACGGCGTCGGCCCCGAGGGTTTCCACCGTCGCGCCCCGGACGTCCAGGCCCTCGGCGGCCAGCGCCGCGGTGAGCCGGTAGAGCAGGCCGGTCCGGTCGGCGGCCCGCACCTCCACCAGCGTGTTCGCCGCGCCGGTCGCCTCGGCGTCGAACCAGGCGACCCGGGGCGGGGCGCCGCGGGAGCCGTCCTGGCTGTAGTCCCGCTCGCGCTGGGCCAGCCGCTCCCCCAGCGGGAGGGTGCCCTCCATCGCCGCCCGGACGGCGTCGGCGAGGATGCCCGGCACCGGCGGGCGGCCGAACCGCGGCCGGACGGCGAAGACCGACGTCGCGTACCCGGCGTCCACGGTCACCCGGGCGGCGCGGACGTCGAGCTGGTTGAGCGCCAGCACCCCGGCGCAGACGCTGAACAGACCGGGCCGGTCGGGGGCGCCGATGGTGACCTGCTGGCCGTCCACCACGTCCTCCACGCCGACGGTCACCGGCCGGGTCGGGCCCGGGATCTCCGGCGCCGGCGCCTCGACCTGCGGGTCGCTGGGCTCCAGCACCGGCTCGGGCACCGCGGTCGAGCCCAGCCGGGCGGCCACCCGGCCGACGAGGGCGGCCACCAGGTGCGCCTTCCACGGCGACCAGGCCGAGCTGGAGGTGGCCGCGCCGTCGGCCTGGGCCAGGGCGTGCAGCAGCTGCAGCAGCGCGCCGTCCCCGCCGATGGTCTCCACCACCCGGTCGATGGTCGCCGGGTCGTCGAGGTCGCGGTGGGTGGCCACGTCGGGCAGCACGAGGTGGAACCGGACCATGGCGACGAGCACGTCGACGTCGGCCGGCGGGAAGCCCATCCGGGCGGCGATGCCGCGGACCAGCACGCCGCCCACCTCGGAGTGGTCCCCGGGCCGGCCCTTGCCGATGTCGTGCAGCAGCGCGCCGACCAGCAGCAGGTCGGGGCGGTCGACGTCCCGGGTCAGCTCGGCCCCGGCCGCGGCGGCCTCCACCAGGTGGCGGTCGACGGTGAACCGGTGCCAGGGGTGGCGCTGGGGCAGGGACCGGACGTGGTCCCACTCCGGCAGCATCCGGACCAGCAGGCCCTCCTGGTCCAGCTGCTCCAGCACCGGGACGGCGCTGCGCCCGCTGGCCAGCAGCCGCAGGAACGACCAGCGCACCTCCGCCGTCCACGGCTCGGGCAGCGGCGGGGCGTGCACCGCGAGCACCTTGAGCGTGTACGGCGACAGCCGGAGGTCGGCGTGCGCGGCCGCGGCGGCGGCGCGCAGCACCAGGCCGGGGTCGGCGGCCGGGCGGGCCTCGCGGGCCAGCACCACCTCGTCGCCCTGGCGCACGACGCCCTCGGCCAGCGGCTCGCGCTGCACCCGCCGATAGCGGGCGCGCGGGCGGCGCACCAGGGCGGCGTCCACCCGGCGCCAGGCCTCGTCGGCGACGAATGCCAGCCGTCGGCCGGCCAGGCTCACCCGGCGCAGCAGGACGTCGTCGTCGGCCAGCGCCAGGGCGTCGGCGACACCGGCCTGCTCCTGCCGGACCAGCACGTCGGTGGCCCGGCGGGTGCGCCGGCGCAGCTCGTCGCGGACGTCGACCAGGAACGCGTAGGCCTCCTCGGCGTCGGCCGGGGGCTGGTCGACCAGCTGGGCGAGGGACAGCGCGCGCAGGACCTGGCCCTCGCGCAGCCCGCCGTAGGCCTCCTTGAGGTCGGGCTCGAGCAGGAAGCCCAGCTCGCCGACGGTGCGGATCCGGCCGCGGCGGAGGTCACGCAGCTCGGGCAGCAGCCGGCTGGCCGACTGCCGCCAGCCGGCGAGGGTGGCGGTGCGCAGCCCCGCGGCCAGCTCGGCGTCCCCGGCGACCAGCCGGGCGTCGAGCAGGCCCAGGCCCGCCTTCACGTCGGTGCCGGCCACCTGCACCGCCTCGGCCACGGTGCGCACCGAGTGGTCGAGCTGGTGCCCGGCGTCCCAGATCGGGTACCAGAGGGCGTCGGCCACCGCGGCGATCGCGGGCCGGCCGTCGTGCACCAGCACCAGGTCCAGGTCGCCGTAGGGCGCGGGCTCGCGCCGGCCCAGGCTGCCGACCGCGACCAGCGCGATCCCGGTGCCCGGCTCGGGCGCGGACTGACCCCGGCGGACCTTCTGCGCGGGGGCGGCGGCCACGGCGCCGGCGAGCAGACCGGCCAGCCAGCCGTCCAGGGCCGCCACCCGGCCGGCCCGGTCCAGGGCGCCCAGGTCGTGCGGCCGGGGTGCGTCGTCCTGCGGGTCCTGCGGTGCGGGTGCGGGGTCGACCACGGGCTCCTCTTCCGGGTGGGCGGCGGCGGTGCCGCGCAGCGGGGGCGCAACGCCGTCGGCCGGGGCGGTGGGACGCATCCCTCCACCCCGGCCGACGGGTCGTGCGGTGGAGCTACAGGGCGTCGGCCCCGCGCTCACCGGTGCGGACCCGGACGATCTCGTCGATCGTGGTCACCCACACCTTGCCGTCGCCGATCTGGCCGGTGGAGGCGGACTCCACGACGGCGTCGACCACGCGGGCGGCGTCGGTCTCGCTGACGACGACCTCGATGCGCACCTTGGGGACGAAGTCCACCTGGTACTCCGCACCGCGGTAGACCTCGGTGTGGCCGCGCTGGCGGCCGAAGCCCTGGACCTCGCTGACCGTGAGGCCTGCGATGCCGATGAGCTCGAGGGCGTTCTTGACGTCGTCCAGCTTGAACGGCTTGACGATCGCGGTGACCAGCTTCATCAGTGGGAACCCTCCACGGTCTTGGCCGTCGTGGCCTGGTGCAGCGCGGAGCCGCTCCCGCCGCTCAGGCTGGTGAAGTCGTAGCCGGACTCGGCGTGCACGACGTTGTCGATCCCGGCCACCTCGTCCTCCTCGGTGATGCGGAAGCCCATCGTCTTCTCGATGGCCAGGCCGATCAGGTAGGTGAGGACGAAGGAGACCACGAGGACGGCGAGGGCGCCGACGACCTGGCGCCACAGCTGGTCCACGCTACCGCCGAAGAAGAGGCTCTCCACGCCGGCGGGGGCGTCGGGGTCGGCCAGGAAGCCGATGGCGATGGTGCCCCAGAGGCCACCGACCAGGTGGACGCCGACGACGTCGAGGGAGTCGTCGTAGCCGAAGCGGTACTTCAGGCCGACGGCCAGGGCGCAGAGCACACCGGCGATCGCGCCCAGGATGATCGCGCCGACCGGGGAGACCGCGGAGCAGGCCGGGGTGATGGCGACCAGGCCGGCGACGACGCCGGAGGCACCACCCAGGGAGGTGGAGTGGCCGTCGCGGATCTTCTCCGTCAGCAGCCAGCCCAGCGCGGCGGCACCGGTGGCGACCAGGGTGTTGACCCAGACCACCGCGGCGGTGTTGTTGGCGGCCAGGGCGGAGCCTGCGTTGAAGCCGAACCAGCCGAACCAGAGCAGCCCGGCGCCGATCATGACCAGCGGCAGGTTGTGGGGGCGCATCGCCTCGCGGCCGAAGCCGCGGCGCTTGCCCAGCACCAGGGCCAGGGCGAGGCCCGCGGCACCGGCGTTGATGTGGACGGCGGTACCGCCGGCGAAGTCGATCGCCGCCAGGTTGTTGGCGATCCAGCCACCGACGTGGGTGACCGTGCCGTCGTCGGCGGTGAGGGTGAAGTCGAAGACCCAGTGCGCGATCGGGAAGTAGACGATCGTGGCCCAGACGCCGGCGAACACCATCCAGGCGCCGAACTTGGCGCGGTCGGCGATGGCACCGGAGATCAGCGCGACGGTGATGATCGCGAAGACGGCCTGGAAGCCGACGAACGCCATGACCGGCAGCCCGCCCTCGGCCGTGAGGTCCTCCATCAGGCCCTTGAGCCCGAAGAACTCGGTGGGGTCACCGAGCAGCCCGGCACCGACGTCGTTGCCGAAGGCGAACGAGTAGCCGTAGAGCACCCAGAGCACGCTGATCAGCGCAGCCGCTCCGAAGCTCATCATCATCATGTTGAGGACGCTCTTCGCGCGGACCATGCCGCCGTAGAAGAGCGCGAGACCTGGCGTCATCAGCAGCACGAGAGCCGCGCTGGTGAGGATCCAGGCGGTGTCGCCGGTGTTGACCACGGCAACCTCCTGATCAGGGGTCGTCGGCCATCGGCCGCATCGGGAGCCCGGGAGGGCGGGGTGATGTGGTGAGACAGTGCCGATCCCGTGTTTCCGGGGGCTGCGCGCGCGTGTTTCCGCACCGTGAACTCCGCTGCGCGTGTCGCGGGCCCGTGTTGCGGTGCTGTTGCCGACCCCGCAGACGTGTCCGCGGCCACCCTCGTTCGCGCCTTGTTGCAACCCTTGTGCAGATGCGGGGAAGTCGCACTAGAGTCCCGCCGTGACCACGGCAGCGACGACGTCGCCCACCAGCCCCGCGACGGGCGCACGGTTCAGCGCGCAGGACAAGCGCAGCATCACCGTGATGACCCTGGTCGTCGTGGCGCTGCACGTCGTCGGCTGGGGGGTGCTCGTCCTCGGCGTAGCACCGCAGCGGCTGGAGCTGGGCAGCGCCGGCGTCCTCGGGGTCGGGGTCGGGCTGACCGCCTACCTGCTCGGCGTCCGGCACGCCTTCGACGCCGACCACATCGCCACGATCGACAACACCACCCGCAAGCTGGTCGGCGACGGCCGGTCCGCCGTCGGGACCGGGTTCTGGTTCTCCCTGGGTCACTCGTCGGTGGTGCTGGTGGCCAGCGTGCTGCTCGCGGTGGGCGTCGAGTCGGTGGCCGGTGTCATGCAGGACGGCGACTCCTCCAGCGCGCAGACCCTGGGGCTGATCGGCACCCTGGTGGCCGGCGGGTTCCTGCTGCTGATCGGGCTGATGAACCTGGTGTCGGTGGTCGGCATCGCCAAGGTGTTCCGCGGCATGCGGTCCGGCGAGCTGGACGAGGCCCAGCTCGAGCACCACCTGCACAACCGCGGGTTCATGGCGCGGATCCTGGGCCGGGTGACCCGGCGGGTGTCCGAGCCCTGGCACCTGTACCCGGTCGGCCTGCTCATGGGCCTGGGCTTCGACACCGCCACCCAGGTCGGCCTGCTGGTGCTCATCGCCGGCTCCGCGGCCTTCGTGCTGCCCTGGTACGCCATCGTCGTGCTGCCGGTGCTCTTCATGGCCGGCATGAGCCTGTTCGACACCGCCGACGGCATCCTGATGACCCGGGCCTACGGCTGGGCGATGGTCAAGCCGGTCCGCAAGGTCTTCTACAACCTGACCATCACGGTGCTGTCGGTCCTGGTGGCCCTGGTCGTCGGCACGATGGTGCTCATCGGGCTGCTGGTGGAGCGGCTGGGCATCGACGGCGGCCCGCTGGCCTGGATCGCCTCGCTGGACCTGGACTACGTCGGCTTCGCGATCGTCGGCCTGTTCGTGGTCACCTGGGCGGTGGCCCTGGCCGTCTGGCGCTACGGCCGGATCGAGGACCGCTGGCAGCAGGACCCGGTCGCGGGTTAACCGACCAGGGCCTCGGCGAAGGCGCGGGGCTCGAACGGGGCCAGGTCGTCGGCCCCCTCCCCCAGCCCGACCAGCTTCACCGGGATCCCCAGCTCGCGCTGCACCGAGACCACGATGCCGCCCTTGGCGGTGCCGTCGAGCTTGGTGAGCACGATCCCGGTGACGGTGACCGCCTCGGTGAACACCCGGGCCTGCACCACGCCGTTCTGGCCGGTGGTGGCGTCCAGCACCAGCAGCACCTCGTCGACCGGGCTCTGCTTCTCCACGACCCGCTTGACCTTGCCCAGCTCGTCCATCAGGCCGCTCTTGGTGTGCAGCCGGCCGGCGGTGTCGATCAGGACGGCGTCGACGTCGGCGGCCTTGCCCACCTTGACCGCCTCGAAGGCGACCGAGGCCGGGTCGCCGCCCTCGGCCCCGCGCACGGTGGGGACGCCGACCCGCTCGCCCCAGGTCTCCAGCTGGTCGGCGGCCGCGGCGCGGAAGGTGTCGGCGGCACCGAGCAGCACGCTGCGCCCGTCGCCGACCAGCACCCGGGCGATCTTGCCGCAGGTGGTGGTCTTGCCGGCCCCGTTGACCCCGACCACCAGCACCACCGCGGGGCGGTCGAGCTCGCGGTCGGTGGCCAGGGTGCGGTCCATGTCCGGCCCGAGGACGGCGGCCAGCTCGGTGACCAGCAGCTCCCGCAGCGCCCCGGCGTCCCCGGTGGCCAGCACCAGGGACTGGGTGCGCAGCCGCTGCACGATCTGGGTGGTGGCGGCCACGCCGACGTCGGCGGCCAGGAGGGTCTCCTCGACCTCCTCCCAGTCGTCCTCGGTCAGCTTCTCCCGGGCCAGCACCGTCAGCAGGCCGCGGCCCAGCGAGGACTGCGAGCGGGCCAGCCGGCTGCGCAGCCGGACCAGCCGACCGGCCGAGGGCGGCGGGACGTCGAAGACCAGCCCGGGCTCGGGCTCGGCCGGCGGCAGGTCGACCGGGACGACGTCCTCGTCGGTCGGGGTGCCGGTCGGCGGCGCGGTGGCCGGTGGCGCCGCCGGGGGGACGACGTCGGTGGGGCGCGGCCGGGTGAGCGTCGTGCCGGCGGCCGCGTCGTCGTCCAGGCGGGTGGTGCGGCGGCCGCGGCCGACCAGCAGCCCCGCCCCGACGAGCAGGGCGAGGACGACGATCGCCACGGCGATGATCACGAACTCCATGGACAGCAGTCTCCCAGCCCGCGCTGCGCGCCACCGGGTGCGGTGCGGGAAGCTGGTCGCGTGCCCGACAACCCGCGGCTGGTCCTCGGCCCCCTGCTCCGCCACGTGGACCCGGTGTCCGCCACCGTCTGGGTCGAGACCGACCGCGCGTGCACCGTCCGGGTCCTCGACGCCACCGCGCGCACGTTCTGCGTGGGCGGCCACCACTTCGCGCTGCTCGTGGTCGAGGGCCTGGCCCCCGGCAGCACGACCCCCTACGAGGTGCACCTCGACGACGTCCCGGCGTGGCCGTCGCGGCACTCGGCCTTCCCGCCCAGCCGGATCCGCACGCCCGGCGGCCCCGGGCCCTTCCGGATCGCCTTCGGGTCCTGCCGGTACGCCACCCCCGCGTCGGTCGACGTCCGCGACGGCATCCCGCCCGACGCGCTGGACTGCTACGCGACCCGGCTGGCCGGCCAGGACGAGGCGGAGTGGCCCGACGCCCTGGTGCTGCTGGGCGACCAGGTCTACGCCGACGAGACGACCCCGCCCACCCAGGCGTGGCTGGCCGGGCGCCGGGACGTGTCGGTGGCGCCGGGCACCCAGGTCGCCGACTTCGATGAGTACACCCGGCTGTACCGGGAGTCCTGGGGCGACCCCGAGGTGCGCTGGCTGCTGTCCACCATCCCGTCGGCCATGATCTTCGACGACCACGAGATGATCGACGACTGGAACACCTCGGCGGCCTGGCGGGACTCCGTGGTCGACGAGCCCTGGTGGCGCGCCCGGATCACCGGCGGCCTGACCAGCTACTTCGTCTACCAGCACCTGGGCAACCTGTCGCCGGCCGAGCTGGCCGCCAACGACACCTGGCAGCAGATGCAGGGCCACGACGACGCCGAGCCCATGCTCACCGCGATGGCCGAGCGCGCCGACGGCGACCCGACCGCGTTCCGCTGGAGCTACGTGCGGCACTGGGACCACGTGCGGCTGGTCATGGTGGACAGCCGGGCGGGCCGGGTGCTGGCCGAGCGCGACCGGCAGATCCTGGACGACGCCGAGTTCACCTGGGTGGAGGAGGCGGTGCGGGAGGCGGTGTCCGACGGCGTCGAGCACGTGCTGGTCGGCACGTCGCTGCCGTGGCTGCTGCCGCACGCGATCCACGACATCGAGCGGTGGGACGAGACGCTCGCCGTCCGGCACCACGGCCGCCTGCTGGGCCGGCTGGCCGAGAAGCTGCGCCAGGCCGCGGACCTGGAGCACTGGGCGGCGTTCGGGCAGTCCTTCGAGCGGCTGGGCCGCCTGCTGGTCTCGGTCGCCCGCGGCGAGGCGGGGCCGGCCCCGGCGACCACCCTGGTGCTGTCCGGTGACGTGCACCACGCCTACGCCGCCGAGCTGGTCGCCCCCGGCGGGCTGACCGGGCGGGTGCACCAGCTGACGGTGTCGCCCCTGCACAACCAGGCACCGCACGCCATCGAGATCGGCTTCCGGATCGGCTGGAGCCGCTGGGCCCGGGCGCTCACCGGCTCGATCACCAAGGCCGCCCGGGTGCCCCGCACCGGCCTGGAGTGGCGCAAGCAGGCCGGGCCGTTCTTCGGCAACGAGCTGGGCGAGCTGGTGTTCCAGGGCCGGGACGCCCGGTTCCGGCTGTGGGCCACCAGCCGGGACGACGACGGGGCGCCGGTGTTCACCCGGGTGCTGGACACCGAGCTCGCCTGAGCCGCTGCCGGCCCGGGCTCAGGCCCGCGGGTCGGCCAGCACGTCGCGCCAGGAGTGCTGCGGCTGGAAGCCGAGCAGCCGGCGGGCCTTCTCGATCGAGTAGAAGGTCTCGTGCGGGCCCATCTCCCGGCGCAGCTCGACGCCGTCGTAGAACCGCTCCCGGACCTCCTCGGTCGTCGCGGCCACGGAGGTGTCGGCGTTGGCCACGTTGAACACCTCGTAGCCCAGCCCGTCGGTGGTGAGGCAGCGCTGGACGAACTGGCCCAGGTCGCGGGTGTCGATGTAGGAGAAGACGTTGCGCCGGCGCAGCGCAGGGTCGGCGAGGAAGGCCGGGAACAGCTGCTCGTACTCGTGCGGCTCGATCACGTTGTTGACCCGCAGCCCGTACACGTCGGCCCCGGTGCGGGCCTGGAACGACCGCGCGGTGACCTCGCCGGCCACCTTGCTCATCGCGTAGGAGTCCTCGGGCACCGTGGGGTGCTCCTCGTCGACGGGCAGGTACTGCGGACGGCGCTCGCCCTGGGCGAAGCAGATGCCGTAGGTGGTCTCCGAGGAGGCGAACACCACCTTGCCGATGCCCAGCCGGGTGGCCGCCTCCAGCACGTTGTAGGTGCTCAGCACGTTGGTCGCGTAGGTCGTCGCGTCGGCGGACAGCAGGATCGCCGGGACGGCGGCGAAGTGGACGACGGCGTCGTAGGCCGGCACCGCGGGCAGGTCGAGTTCCGCCGGGCGCGCGGCCCCAGCCAGCGCGGAGTACGTCTGACCCAGGTCGGTCAGGTCGACCCGCAGGTCGGCGATGCCCTCGTGCCGCAGCGGGGTCAGGTCGGCGTTGGTGACCTGGTGGCCCTGGTCGGCCAGGTAGGGGGCCACGTGGTGCCCGGCCTTGCCGGAGCCGCCGGTGAAGAAGATGCGCATGCCCCCATGCAACATCGCCCCGGCCGGGCGCGCCTGGGAAGGTGGGGCCATGGCGGCGCTCCGGCTGGTCACGTTCAACATCCGACACGGCGTCGGCGACGACGGCCGCCACGACCTGGTGCGGGTCGCCGAGCTGCTGCAGCGCACCGACGCCGACGTCGTCTGCCTGCAGGAGGTGGACCGGAACTTCGGGCCGCGCAGCGAGGACGTCGACCAGGCCGAGGTGCTGTCCCGGGCGCTGGACCGCGAGCTGGTCTGGGCCTCGGCGATCGAGAAGGGCGTCGCCGGCGCCCCCGCGCGGCGGTACGGCAACGCGCTGCTGTCCCGGCTGCCGGTCCTCGACGAGCAGGTGCTGGCGCTGCCGGGCGAGGGCGAGCCGCGCAGCGCCGTCCGGGCGCTGCTGGGGCTGGGCAGCAGCGCGCTGACCGTGGTGACCACGCACCTGTCCAGCCAGTCCGCCCGGGCGCGGGCGGCGCAGGCCGAGGCCCTGGTGGGGCTGCTCCCGGCCGAGGGACCCGCGGTCGTCGTCGGTGACCTGAACTGCGGGCCGACGGCGCCCGAGCTGGCCCCGCTGCGGCAGCGGCTGCGCGACGGCTGGCAGGCCGCCGGCTCCCGCGCCGACCAGGCCAGCGGCTGGCAGCTGTGGAAGCGCGAGCAGGGCCTGACCCACCCGGCCCGCAGTCCCCGCGTCCGGATCGACCAGGTCTGGGTCTCCCCCGGCGTGGGCGTCCGCGGCGCCGAGGTGCTGGACGGCTCGACCTGCTCGGACCACCACCCCCTCCAGCTCGACCTCGAGATCGGTTGACNTATCTAGTAGCAAGGGTGGGGCAGGCACGGTGGTCTACACACAGCATATCAGCGGGAGCTTCGGGTGTTTGAAGGCGGCAGGTCCCGCCCGCTGGGCCGGCTGGCCCGCCCCGACGGCCGGGTGCCCGTCGTCCCGGTGTCGCCCGACGTCGCGGTCCGGCTGTTCCGGCCCGCCGGCCCGGGTCCGTTCCCGGCCCTGCTGTGGGTGCACGGCGGCGGCCTGGTGCTGGGCACCGCCGCGACCGACGACGTGTTCTGCCGCCGGGTGAGCGAGGAGCTGGGCGCGGTGGTCGCGTCGGTGGAGTACCGGCTGGCGCCGGAGCACCCGTACCCGGTGCCGCTGGAGGACTGCTGGACCGCGCTCACCTG
Organism: Klenkia terrae; assembly: GCF_900491935.1. Taxonomy (GTDB): domain Bacteria; phylum Actinomycetota; class Actinomycetes; order Mycobacteriales; family Geodermatophilaceae; genus Klenkia; species Klenkia terrae. Next base: position 3,565,139 of record NZ_UEXK01000004.1, on the reverse strand, counting down.
GCTCGTCGGCCGGGCCGACGTCGACGCCGGCCGGGTGGCCGTCGGGGGTGCCAGCGCGGGCGGCAACCTGGCCGCCGGGGCCGCCCTGCTGGCCCGGGAGCGGGGCGTCGAGCTGGCGTTCCAGCTGCTGGTCTACCCGATGCTCGACGACCGGACGACCACCCGGACCGACCTGGACACCAGCGCGGTGCGGATCTGGACCCCGGGGTCCAACCGCTTCGGCTGGTCGGCCTACCTGGGCGGCCGCACCGAGGTGCCGGCCACCGCTGCGCCCGCGCGGGCGCAGGACCTGGCCGGGCTGCCGCCGACGTGGATCGGCGTCGGCACCGACGACCTCTTCCACGACGAGGACGTCACCCACGCCCGCCGGCTGCGGGAGGCCGGCGTCGACGTCGAGCTGGTCGAGGTGCCCGGCGCATACCACGGCTTCGACGCCGTGCAGCGGTCCGCGCCGGTCTCCCGCGACTTCACCACCGCACAGGTGCAGGCGCTGCGCCGGGCGCTGCTGGGCTGAGCCCGCGGGCTGACCCGGGGGGCGGGCTCAGCCCGCCGGGCGCAGGCGCTGGCTGATCACCCCGGTGATGCCGTCGCCGCGCATCGAGACGCCGTAGAGCGCGTCGGCGATCTCCATCGTGCGCTTCTGGTGGGTGATCACGATGAGCTGCGAGGTGTCCCGCAGCTGCTCCACCAGGGTCAGCAGGCGACCGAGGTTGACGTCGTCCAGGGCCGCCTCGACCTCGTCGAGGACGTAGAACGGCGACGGCCGGGCCCGGAAGATCGCGACCAGCAGCGCGACGGCGGTCAGCGACCGCTCCCCGCCGGACAGCAGCGACAACCGCTTGACCTTCTTGCCCGGCGGCCGCGCCTCCACCTCCACGCCCGTGGTCAGCAGGTCCTCGGGGTCGGTCAGGGTCAGCCGGCCCTCACCGCCGGGGAACAGCGTCTGGAAGACCTGCTCGAACTCCCGCTGCACGTCGGCGAAGGCCGCGGCGAACACCTCGTGGATCCGGTCGTCGACCTCACGGACGACGGTGAGCAGGTCCCGGCGGGTGGCCCGCAGGTCCTCCAGCTGGGTGGTGAGGAACGCGCTGCGCTCCTCCAGCGCGGCGAACTCCTCCAGCGCGAGCGGGTTGACCCGGCCCAGCGCCGCGAGGTCCCGCTCGGCCGCGGCCGCCCGGCGCTCCTGCACCGCCCGGACGTAGGGCACCGGCTCGGGTTCGGGCTCGTCGTCGGGGTGCGGGCCGGGCACCGGGACCGGGGCGGCGGGGCCGTAGTCGGCGACGAGCTGGTCGAGCTCGATGCCGTGCTCCTCCACCGCCCGGGTCTCCAGCGACTCGATGCGCAGCCGCTGCTCGGCGCGGGCCACCTCGTCGCGGTGCACCTCGCCGGTCAGCCGGTCCAGGTCGGCGGTCAGCTCACGGACCCGGGTGCGGACGGCGAGCAGATCCGCCTCCCGCCCGGTCCGGGCCGCCGCCAGGGCGTCGCGCTCGGCGACCGCCAGCTCGAGGGAGGTCCCCAGCACCACCAGTGCGTGCTCGGCGCCGGCCCGCACCTCGGCGGCCACCGCGGCGCCCTGCGCCCGGGTGCGGCGGGCCTGCTCGGCGCGCTCGCGGGCGGCCCGTTCCTGGCGGGCCTGCCGGCGCAGCGACTCCGCGCGGCCGTGCAGCGACCGGGCCCGCTCCTCGGCGGTGCGGACGCCCAGCCGGGCCTCGGTCTCGGTGACCCGCACGGCAGCGACCTCGGCCCGCAGCTGGTCGCGCTGCGCCGGGGAGGGCTCGTCGGGGACCGGTTCGGCCTCGGCCGCGGCGAGCCGGTCGGCCAGCCCGGCCTCGGCCACCGCCGCCTGCTCCAGCCCCTGCTCGGCCCGCACCAGCGCGGCGTCCGCGCGCTGCGCCTCCGCGACGGCGGAGCGCAGGTCGGCGCTCAGCCCGGCGCGTTCCCGGTCCCGGGCGGCGCGCTCCCGCTCGGCGTCCCGGCGGGCCGTGGCGGCCGCCTCGACCGCGGCGGTCGCCGCGCGGTGCGCCTCCTGCGCCTGCGCCAGCTGCTCGGCGAGGTCCCGGGCGTGCGCGGTGGCCCGGCCCAGGTCACCGTCGGCGGCGTCCACCCGGGCGCGGACCTCCAGGCCCGAGGGCGCATCCGGCTGGCCGCCCGTCGCCCGGCCGGCCCCCAGCGAGTCACCGGCCGCGGTCACCACGCGCAGGTCGGGCCGGGCGGTGACCAGCGCGACCGCGGCGGCGAGGTCGGCCACCACGGCCGCCCGGTCCAGCACCCGGGTCAGCGCCGGGCGCAGGTCGTCCGGGGCGTCCAGCAGGTCCAGCGCCCACCGCGCGCCGTCCGGGAGCGGGCCGTGCGCGGTCGGGACGGCGTCCTCCCCCGGTCCGGCGACCGGCGGGCCGCCCCGGCCGGCCGCGGTGTCGGCCGGGTGGGCCGGCGCGTCGGCGGCCGCCCGCGGCCCGGTGACCACCAGGGCCTCGGCGAGCCCGCCGAGCGCGGCGGCGACGGCCACCTCGTCCCCGGGGTGCACGGCCAGCCGGGCGGCCAGCGGGCCGGCCACCCCGCCCAGCGCCCCGTCGTCGGCCGCGGCCAGGACGGCGGCCGCGCCGTCGACCGGGGCCAGCCCGAGCGCCAGGGCATCCCGGCGGGCCCGGGCCGCGCCGCGCTCCCGCTCGGCGGCGCGCTCGGCGTCGGCCGGCCGGGTGACCTCCCGGGCCGCCTCGACCTGGGCCGCCCGCGCCGTCTCGTGCGCCCGCACCTGGGGCAGCGACTCCTCGGCGCCGTCGTCCTCGGGCTCGACCTCCGGACCGGCCGCGGCCAGCCGGTCCGCGGCGTCGTCCGCGCGGGCCTGCGCCTCCCGGGCTGCCTGGGTGGCGCGCTCGACCTCGGCCTCCCCGGCCGCGGTCCGCGATCGGGCTGCGGCGACCTGGCCGGACAGCCGGGCCAGGCCCTCGCGGCGGTCGGCCAGCGCGCGGGCCGCGGTCACCAGCTCGCGCTCGGCGACGGCCAGGGCGGCGTCCAGGTCGGTGCGGGCCGCGGTGGCGGCGGTCAGCCGGTTCCGCTCGGTGGCCAGCTGGTCGGCCAGCTCGACCTCGGCGACCTCCACCCGGCCGGCCTCCTCGTCGAGGGCGTCGGGGTCCCGGCCGGCCGGGACGGCGACCGGGGCCGACAGGTGCCGGTGCCGCTCACCGGCCAGCTGCGCGGTGCTGCGGAACCGCTCCGCCAGCGTGGAGAGCCCGAACCAGGTGTCCTGGGCAGCGGTCAGCGCCGGGGCGTCGGCGGCCAGCGCCGCCTCCAGCGCGGCCTGCCGCCCGCTCGCGGCGGCGAGGTCGGCCTCGACCCGGGAGCGCTGCTCGCGGGCCGCGGTCTCGTCGGCCACGTCGGCGTCCAGCGCGGTGCGCAGCGCGACCAGGTCGTCGGCGAGCAGCCGGAGCCGGGCGTCGCGCAGGTCCGCCTGGATGCCGGCCGCCCGGCGGGCCACCTCGGCCTGCCGGCCCAGCGGCTTGAGCTGACGGCGCAGCTCGGTGGTGAGGTCGGCCAGCCGGTCCAGGTTGGCCTGCATCGAGGTGAGCTTGCGGAGCGCCTTCTCCTTGCGCTTGCGGTGCTTGAGGACGCCGGCGGCCTCCTCGATGAACCCGCGGCGGTCCTCCGGGCGGCCGGACAGGACGGCGTCGAGCTGGCCCTGGCCGACGATGACGTGCATCTCGCGGCCGATGCCGGAGTCGCTGAGCAGCTCCTGCACGTCGAGCAGGCGCACCTTGTCGCCGTTGATCTCGTACTCGCTCTCGCCGGAGCGGTACATCCGGCGGGTGATCGCCACCTCGGCGTAGTCGATCGGCAGCGCGCCGTCGGCGTTGTCGATGGTGAGCGTCACCTCGGCCCGGCCCAGCGCCGCACGGCCGGCGGTGCCGGCGAAGATGACGTCCTCCATCTTGCCGCCGCGCAGGCTCTTGGCGCCCTGCTCGCCGAGCACCCAGGCGATGGCGTCCACGACGTTGGACTTGCCCGAGCCGTTGGGTCCGACGACGGCGGTGATGCCCGGCTCGAGCCGGAGGGTCGTCGCCGACGCGAAGGACTTGAAGCCCTTGAGCGTCAGGCTCGACAGAAACAGGACCCCGTCCTCCTCACCACTCGCAGGCTCGCGGCGAGCCTCGGGACGGGGCCAAAACTACCGGGAGAGGGCGGGCTCGACCTCGGGGTGGGCCATGGTCAGCAGCTCGTGGGCGATGCGCTCGTCGCGCTCGGCGCGCAGCTCGGCCACCTCCGCCTCCAGGCGGCGTACCCGGCCGCGCAGGGCGGCGAGTTCCTCCGCGACGCGCAGGTCGCGCGGGGCGACGACGGATCCGATGAGGGCCTTGGCCATGACGACAACGGCCTTTCGACGTACGGGTGGTCCCGCGGCGTCCGGGGACCGGGAACGCGGGCTGGTGCTGCCAGGGTGACAGCCCCCCGTCCCGAGGTCAACGCCGTGGTCAGGCGTTCACCGTGTCGCGGTCGTGTCGTCTGCCTCACGCCGCTCAGCCGGTGGTGAAGCCCTCCTCGCCCACGGGGTCCTGATCGGTCAGGGCGACGTCCCGCGGCGCACCGGCGGCCCCCGGCCCGGTCAGCGCGTCCACGACGGCGCGCACGTCGTCGTCCGCCCCCTCCAGGACCACCTCCACCCGACCGTCGGCCAGGTTGGTCGCGGACCCGGCCAGCCCGCGCTCCCCCGCCAGACCCCGGACGAACCAGCGGTAGCCCACGCCCTGCACCTCGCCGGAGACCAGGGCGACCACCCGGCGGGTCACGACCGTCGGGCCCTCGGTCGCGGCTGGCAGGTCGGGCAGCTGTAGCTCGACCGGTTCATGAACGACTCCCGGCGGATCGGCGTGCCGCAGCGCGGGCACGGCCGGTCCACCTGGCCGTAGACCGCCAGCGACCGGGAGAAGTACCCGCTCTGGCCGTTGACGTCGACGTACAGGGAGTCGAAGGAGGTGCCGCCCTGGGCCAGGGACTCCCGCAGCACGTCCTGCACGCCCTCGACGAGGTCCACCACCTGGGCGCGGGTCAGCTTCTCGGTCGGCCGGGCACCGTGCAGCTTCGCTCGCCACAGCGACTCGTCGGCGTAGATGTTGCCCACCCCGCCGATCAGCGTCTGGTCCAGCAGGGCCCGCTTGACATCGGTGCGCCGGCGGCGCAGCGCCGCGGCGAACGCGTCGACGTCGAACTCCTCGACCAGCGGATCGACCGCGATGTGCTGCAGCCGGCCGGGCAGGCCCTCGGGCCCGGCGTCCTCGACGGCGAGCCCGCCGAAGGTGCGCTGGTCGACGAAGCGCAGCTCACGGCCGCCGTCGGTGAAGGTGAACCGCGCCCGCAGGTGCTTCTCCAGCGGCTCGGTCGGCTTCTCCACCAGCAGCTGGCCGCTCATGCCGAGGTGGCCGACCAGCACCCGGCCGGTGGCGACCCCGTCGCGGGCCAGCGGCAGCCACAGGGACTTGCCGCGCCGGTGCGCGCCGGTCACGGTCGCCCCGGTCAGGTCGGCGACGAAGTGGTCGGCCCCCTCCAGGTGCCGGCGGACGGCGCGGGGGTGCAGGACCTGCGCGGTGGCGACGGTGCGGCCGGCCACCCAGCGCTCCAGCCCGCGCCGGACCACCTCGACCTCGGGGAGCTCGGGCACCTCGCTCAGCCCTTCGCGGTGCCGGTCGCCGACAGGGCACGCCAGGCGTTCTGGGCGGCCATCTGCTCGGCGGCCTTCTTGGTCCGGCCGTGCCCGTCGCCGCGGGGCTCGTCGGCCAGCAGCACGGTGGCGGTGAAGGACTTGGCGTGGTCGGGTCCCTCGGACTCGATCAGGTAGACCGGTGCACCCAGCCCCCGGGCCGACCCCAGCTCCTGCAGGCTGGTCTTCCAGTCCAGGCCGGCGCCCAGCGTCGCGGACTCCACGAGCAGCGGGTCGAACAGCCGGTGCACGATCGCGGCGGCGGCGTCCAGCCCGAGCCCGAGGTGGATCGCCCCCAGCAGCGCCTCGAGGGCGTCGGCCAGGATCGACTCCTTGTCCCGGCCGCCGGTGGCCGTCTCGCCCCGGCCCAGCAGCAGGTGCGGGCCGATGCCGCCCTCGCCCAGCAGCCGGGCCACGCCGGCCAGCGAGGTCATGTTGACCACCGAGGCCCGCAGCTTCGCCAGCTGGCCCTCGGGCAGGTCGGGCTGGCTGCGGTAGAGCTCGTCGGTGACGACCAGGCCGAGCACGGAGTCCCCGAGGAACTCCAGGCGCTCGTTGGTCGGCAGCCCGCCGTTCTCGTAGGCGAAGGACCGATGGGTCAGCGCCAACGCCAACAGGCCGCCGGGCAACGTGACGCCCAGGGCGTCACGCAGCCAGTCGGCGGCCCGGTCGGCGTGCTCGGCACCCCCGGGGAGGGCGTCTCCGGTCACGACGGGATCGTGCTGGTCCAGCAGGGTCAGACCGCGATGACCTGGCGGCCGTCGTACTGGCCGCAGGTGGGGCACGCGATGTGCGGGGGCTTGAGCTCGCCGCACGCGCGGTTCGGGCACGGCGCGAGGGTGGGGGCCGTGGCCTTCCACTGCGAGCGACGCGAGCGGGTGTTCGAGCGCGACGTGCGCCTCTTCGGGACAGCCACGGTCAGTTCTCCTTAGACGGGGTGAAACGGTCGGCGAGCCCGGCCCAACGTGGGTCGAGCACCTCGTGCGTGTGGTCGGCCGGGAGGTCGTCGAGCCGCAGTCCGCAGTCGACGCACAGACCCGAGCAGTCCGGGGTGCAGGTGGGCGAGAGCGGCAGGGCCAGGACGACGGCGTCCCGGACCAGCGGCGCGAGGTCGAGGCGCTCGCCGTCGATCCGGCGTACCTCGTCCTCCTCGCTGGTGGCTTCGGTGGTGCTGCCCTCGTAGGCGAAGAGCTCCTGCACGTCCAGGTGCAGGGTGTCCTCGACCGGCTCGAGGCAGCGGGCGCACTGCCCGGTGACCGGGGCGTCGACCTCGCCGGTGACGAGGACGCCCTCCATGACCGACTCGAGCCGCAGGTGCAGCTCGACGGGGGCGCCCTGGGGCACGCCGATCATCTCGATGCCCCAGCGCTCGGACGCCGGCACGGTCTTCTCCCAGTCGCGCATCGACCCGGCGCGGCGACCCAGCTCGCGCAGGTCGACCTTCCAGGGGTCGGCTCCGGGGCGCCGGGCGTCGGGGGACGCGGCGCCTCGGCGGGGCGAGGGGGCAGCAGGCATGACGGATTCTCTGTGCTCGGGGGCAGGTGTCACCGCAGGGCGTGCAGGGCAGCGCATGCGGGAGCAGCCCAGGTTACACCGGGCGGCCCGGTGCGGTGGACGGGGTCAGGGCTGGCGCAGCTGGCCGCGGGCGGCCTCGACCGAGCGCACCATGTGGCCCAGCGTGGTGCCGAAGTCGGCCAGCCGGCTGTCGACGTACTCGTCGACCTCGGTGCGCATCCGGGCGACCTCCGCAGCCGTCTGCTGGCCCAGCTCGTCGGACCGGTCCACCGCGCCGCGGTAGACCTCGGTCTCGGTGACCAGGCGGTCGTGCTCGGCCTGCCCGGCGGCGACCAGGGCCGCGTGCTGCGCCCGGCCGTCGGCCAGGAGCTCGGCGGCCTGCCGGTCGGCCTCGGCCAGGATCCGGTCGGCCTCGGCCTCGGCGCGGGACAGCAGGTCCTCGACCTCGGCCTGGGCCTGGGTGATCAGCTCGTCGCGCTGGCGCCGGGCGGTGCCGATCAGCTCGTCGCGCTGGCGGCGGGCGGTGCTCACCACCGTCTCGGCCTCGGTGCGGGTGCGGCCGGTGAGCCGCTCGGCCTCGGCCTGGGCCTGCTCGAGGATCTCGGTGCGCTGCTCGACGATCGCGCCGGCCTGCTGCACCTCCTCGGGTAGCCCCTCGCGAAGGTCGTCGAGCAGGTCCAGCAGGTGGTCCCGCGGCACCATGCACGACGAGGACATCGGCACGCTGCGGGCGTTCTCGATGACCGAGGCCAGCTCGTCGACGACCTCGTACAACCGGTACACGACCTCGGTCACGACTCCCCCTCCTCCTCGCGCCGGGCCACCAGCCGGGCGTTGACCCCCGGCGGCACCAGGTGCGAGACGTCCCCGCCGAAGGCGGAGATCTGCTTGACCAGGCTGGAGGACAGGTGGCCGACCTGGGGCGCGGTGGGCACGAAGAGCGTCTCGATCCCGGCCAGCTCGCGGTTCATCTGGGCCATCTGCAGCTCGTACTCGAAGTCCCCGACCGCCCGCAGGCCCTTGACGATCACCGGCACGTCGTGCGCGGTGCACCACTGCACCAGCAGGCCGCTGAAGGAGTCCACGGTGACGTTGGCCAGGCCGGCGGTGGCCTCGCGCAGCAGGGCCATCCGCTCCTCGACGTCGAAGAGCCCGGCCTTGCCGGGGTTCACCAGCACGGCCACGACGAGCTCGTCGTAGAGCGCCGCGGCCCGGGTGATGACGTCGACGTGCCCGTTGGTCACCGGGTCGAACGACCCGGGGCAGACCGCCCGCCTCATGCTGCCCTCACGGTGCGCGACCGTACCGGAGCAGGGCCTCCCCGTAGCGGCGGTCGCGCAGACCGACCAGGGGTGTCGGCCACTCCCAGGGCTGCTCGCGGGACGGTCGCTCGACCACCACGACCGCCTCGGGGGCCAGCCAGCCCCCCGTCGACAGGGCGGCCAGCACCCCCAGCACGACGTCGGGCTCGACCGCGTAGGGCGGGTCGGCGACCACCAGGTCGAACGGCGCGGACGCCGGTCGGCCGACGACCGCGGGGACCGAGCCGGCCACCACCGAGGCGCCGGGCAGGCCGAGCGCGGCGATGTTGGCCCGCAGCACCGGCAGCACCTTCGGGCCGGACTCGACCAGCACGGCCTCGGCGGCCCCGCGGGAGAGCGCCTCGAGCCCGAGGGCCCCGGACCCGGCGTACAGGTCCAGCACCCGGGCCCCGGGCAGGTCCAGCAGCGACCCGAGGCTGTTGAACAGCGCCTCGCGGGCCCGGTCGCCGGTCGGCCGCACCCCGCTGGCCGGCACCTTGAGCACCCGGCCGCGGGCGGTGCCGGCGATGATCCGGGTCATGCCCGCTCCAGCCAGTCGGCGCGGTCCCCGGCGTTGAGGGCGGCGACGGCCGCGGCCAGCTCGGGGTGCTCGGCCAGGCCCAGGTCGGACTCGAGCAGGTCGGCGGCCTCGGACCGGGCCGCAGCGATCAGCTCCTCGTCGTGCAGCAGCGACAGCAGCTTGACCCCCGAGCGCCGGCCGGACTGGGCGGCGCCGAGCACGTCGCCCTCCCGGCGGGTCTCCAGGTCCAGCCGGGCCAGCTCGAAGCCGTCGGTGGTGGCCGCGACCTGGGCCAACCGCACCCCCGTCGAGGACGACACGGGCGCCTCGCTGACCAGCAGGCAGAGCCCCGGGTGCCGGCCGCGGGCCACCCGGCCGCGCAGCTGGTGCAGCTGGCTGACGCCGAACCGGTCGGCGTCCATGACGACCATGACGGTCGCGTTGGGCACGTCGACGCCGACCTCGATCACCGTGGTGGCGACCAGCACGTCGACCTCCCGCTGGGCGAAGGCCCGCATCCGGGCGTCCTTCTCCTCGGGGGTCAGCCGGCCGTGCAGCACCTCGACCCGCAGCCCGGCCAGCGGGCCGCCGCGCAGCTGCTCGGCGACGTCGAGCACGGCCAGCGGCGGGCGCCGCTCGCTCCCGCCGTCCGCACCGCCCTCGGGTGCGCCGTCGGCGTCCTCCGGCCGCTCGTCGGCCTTCTCGTCGTCCCCGATCCGCGGGCAGACCACGTAGGCCTGCCGGCCCTCGGCCACCTCCTCGCGGACCCGCTGCCAGGCGCGGTCCAGCCAGGCCGGCTTCTCCCGCACCGGCACCACCGAGCTGCTCACCCCGCCGCGGCCGGCGGGCAGCTGGCGCAGGGTGAGCGTCTCCAGGTCGCCGTAGACGGTCATGGCGACGGTGCGCGGGATCGGGGTCGCGGTCATCACCAGCACGTGCGGGGGCCGCTGGCCCTTGGCCCGCAGCCGGTCGCGCTGCTCCACGCCGAACCGGTGCTGCTCGTCGACCACCACGAGGCCGAGGTCGGCGAACTCCACGCCCTCGGACAGCAGCGCGTGGGTGCCGGCGACGATGCCGGCCCGCCCGTCGGCCACCTCGGCCAGCGCCGCCCGACGGGCCGCCGTCCGCAGCGAGCCGGTCAGCAGGGTGACCCGGGTGCCGTCGGGGTCGCCGTCCAGCTCCCCGGACCGGCCCAGCGGGCCCAGCAGCCCGGCGATGCCCCGGGCGTGCTGCGCTGCCAGCACCTCGGTGGGCGCCAGCAGCGCGGCCTGCCCGCCGGCGTCGACGACCTGGGCCATGGCCCGCAGCGCGACGACGGTCTTGCCCGACCCGACCTCGCCCTGCAGCAGCCGGTGCATCGGCTGCTCCCGGCCGATCTCGGCCTCCAGCGCGTCACCGACCTCGCGCTGGCCGTCGGTGAGCTCGAAGGGCAGCAGCGCGTCCACGGAGTCGGCCAGTCCCCCGGCCCGGCGGGGCCGGGCGATGCCGGGCTCCAGGGCCGCGGCGCGCCGCCGGGCGGCCAGGGTCACCTGCAGGACGAGTGCCTCGTCCCACTTGAGGCGGTGGTCGGCGCGCTCGACGTCCTCGGGGGTCTCGGGGTGGTGCTTGAGCCAGATCGCGGTGGCCAGGGACATCAGCCCGTGCCGGGCGCGCACCGGCGCGGGCACCGGGTCCTCGGCCATCAGCTGGTCGGCCGCGGCCGGGGAGTCCAGGACCAGCTTGAGCGACTTCTGCAGCACCCAGCTCGACACGCTCTTGCTGGCCGGGTAGATCGGCAGCATCGCCGTGGCCCACTCCTGGGCGTCGGTGGACTCGTCCAGGAGCTGGCAGTCGGGGTGGTTGAACTGCAGCTGGCCGTGCCAGCTGCTGACCGTGCCGGCGAACAGGCCCCAGGCGCCGACGGCCAGGCGGGCGTGCTTGTGGTTGAAGAAGACCAGCCGCATCGAGCTGTCGCCGTCGCCGACGGTGATCTCGGTGATGCTGCCGCGCCGGTTCTTCATCGGCCGGGTGTCGACCTTGCGCACCTGGCCGAGCACGGTCACCCGGTCCCCGACCTGCAGGTCGGTCAGCTTGGTCATCTCGCCGCGGCGGGCGTAGCGGCTCGGGTAGTGCCGCACCAGGTCGCGGACCGTCTGCAGCTCCAGCTCGTCGGCCATCGCCTTCGCGGTGCGGTCGCCGACCACCTTGGTCAGCGGGGTGTCCAGGGTCAGCACGGTCACTCCACCCCGATCAGCAGCGGACGGGCCCCCTGACCCAGCGGGTGCACGGACACCTCGACCGTGGGGTGCCGGGCCGCCAGGTGGGCGGCCGCGGCCTCGGCCAGCCGCCCGCCCAGCAGGGTCACCAGCTCGCCGCCGCCGGCCAGCAGCCGGTCCAGCAGGTCGCAGGTGACGGTCAGCTGGGCGCCGCCGATCACCACGACGTCGCCCTCGACCACGCCGAGCGCGTCGCCGGGGTGGCAGCGGCCGGCCGACGTGAGCGCCTCGGTGTCGGCCAGGACCACCTCGGCCCACCGGGTCGCCGAGGCCGCCTCGGTCATGGAGATCACGTCGTCGGCGAAGCGCCGTCCCGGGTCGGCCACCGCCACCGCGGCCAGGCCCTGCACCGGGGAGCGGGTGGGCACCACGGCGACGTCGCGGCCCTCGCCGCGCACCGCGGCGGCCGCCCGGGACACCGGGCCGACCAGCAGCGGGTCGTCGGGCAGCACGACCACGTCGGCGGCACCGGAGGCCAGCACGGCCTGCGCGACGGCGTCCTGCACGGCGTCGGCCGCTGCGGTGTCGTCGCGGTCCTGGGGCAGCTGCACCACGAGCACCTGGACGCCCTCGCCGCCGAACAGCTCGGCGAGGCCCTCGGCCGCCGGGCCGTCGGGCACCAGGGCCAGCGTGGCGCGCACCCCGGCGACGGCGGCGGGCAGCCGGACCGGGGCCAGCGCGGTGACCGCGATCTGGTGCGGCCGGCCGGCGCGGATGCCGGCCTCGATGGCCGCGCCCACGTCGTGCACGTGGACGTGGACGTTCCACTCCCGCCCGGTCGGGGTGTCCACCCCCACGACCACCAGGCAGTCGCCCAGCCAGCCGAGCTCGGTGCGCAGCCGCTCGACAGCGGTGTCGGAGGAGTCGGCGAGCAGGAACTGGACCTCGCTGCCGGGGTCGGCGCCGGGGCGCTGCACGCCCGGCCCGGCGTCGTGGCGGTGCGGCCGCTGCGGACGGCGGGCCAGCGGGGGGCGGTCGGGCTCGGTGCCGGTGACGGTGGTGACCAGGGCGTCCAGCACCACGCACCAACCGGCTCCCCCGGCGTCGACGACCCCGGCGTCGCGGAGCGCGGCGAGCTGGTCGGTGGTGCCGTGCAGGGCCCGGCGGGCGCCGTCGGCCGCCGCCCGGACCACCTCGGCCAGCGCCGCCCGGCCCTGGTCCACCGCCGCCCCGGCCGCCTCGGCGGCCGACCGGGCGACGGTGAGGAAGGTGCCCTCGGTGGGCTCGGCGACGGCCTCGTAGGCCGTGCCTGCCGCCCGGCGCAGCGCCCGGGCGAACGTGGAGCCGTCGACGGCGCCGGCGCCGGCGAGCTCGTCGGCCAGACCGCGCAGCAGCTGGGCGAGGATCGCCCCGGAGTTGCCGCGCGCGCCGAGCACGGCGCCCCGGGCCCACCGGGTCCAGACCGACTCGGGATCACCCGTGCCGGTGTCCTCACCGGGTTCGGCGGCCTCGGCGGCGGCCTGCGCGGTGAGCAGCAGGTTCGTGCCGGTGTCCCCGTCGGGCACGGGGAAGACGTTCAGCTCGTCGAGCCGGCCCCGGGCCGCGCGCAGCGCATCGACAGCGGTGCGGCTCCAGCGGCCGACCGCGGCCTCGTCCAGCGCCGTGAGCACGTGCCGGAGGCTACCGGTGGCCACCGACACCACGGGCCCGCCGACCGCGCCGGGCGCGGACCGGCTACAGTGGACCAGCAATCCGCGCGGGTGGCTCGTACCCCGCGCCTTCTGAACGTCTTCTCTAGGAGTGATCGACCGTGGCTGCCGTGTGCGACGTGTGTGGCAAGGGGCCCGGTTTCGGCATGTCGGTGTCTCACTCGCACCGCCGGACGCCGCGCCGTTGGAACCCGAACATCCAGGCCGTCAAGGCTGTCGTCGGCAACGGCACCCGCCGTCGCGTGAACGCCTGCACGAGCTGCATCCGGGCTGGCAAGCTCACCCGCAGCTGACGGCCGCCCCTCCTCCGGGAGGGATGCCACGACGACCCCGGTCACCTCGGTGACCGGGGTCGTCGGCGTTCCGGGCCGACGTGCCCTGCTGCAGTTAAGCGGTTAGCGTCGGCGCAGTGCAGTTCCGCCGTGACCCCGAGCCCACGAGACCAGAGAGGATCTCGTATGCCGTCTTCTGCTTGAAAAAAAAAAAAAAAAAAAAAAAGAAGAGAAAAAAGATAGGAAAAGAAATAGAAGCAAGATATGGGCGCTATGCAAATGAAGAGGAGTGATGTAGAAGAAGAAAGACTGGGTAGAAGACAGAATAAGGCGTACTGGCGAGGAGTGGTACGAGGAGAAGAGA
>NZ_UEXK01000004.1:3453751-3551564 GCF_900491935.1 Klenkia terrae | reverse complement strand
CGTCGGATGTGTATAAGAGGCAGGCCGTCGACGAGGCCGTGAAGACCGCCGTCCTCGAGCTGCTGGCCGAGCGCGGCTGGGACGGCATCTCCATGGACGCCGTGGCCGCCCGCGCCAAGGTGGGCAAGGCGAGCATCTACCGGCGGTGGTCCTCCCGGGTGCAGATGGTCGCCGAGACCATCGGGGAGCTCAACCGCGGCGAGGCCGCCGCACCGGACACCGGCACCCTCCGCGGCGACCTGCTCGAGGTGGTCGGGGCCATGGTCCTCACGCTGCGCGGACCGCTCGGGGACGCCTCGCGGGCACTGATCGGCGTGCTGCCGCACGAGCCGGACCTGGCCGCGGCCTTCCAGGAGGGTTCGCTGGGGGTCTGGCGGGACACCTTCCGCCAGGTCTTCGGCGCCGCGGTCGCCCGCGGCGAGCTCGACCCCACGCGCCTCGGCACGGCCGCGGCCGAGGCCGGGCCGGCCGTGGTGATGCAGCGCTGGCTGGTCCTCGGTCGACCGCTGGACGACGACCTGGCCCAGGAGGTCGTCGACGACGTCATGCTCCCGCTGCTGACCCGCTGATCCCCCGGGACCGGGCCGCCGCCACGACGAGGTCGACGACCAGGTCGTGGTCGAGCACCGTGGAGTCCAGCACCAGGTGGTAGTGCCGGGCCTCCGCGGGGTCGCAGCGGTGGAAGTGCCGCACGTAGGCCGTGCGGGCCCGGTCGGCGGCCACCAGCTCCCGCCGGACCTGGTCCTCGGGACGGCCCAGGTGGGCCACCGCGGCCCGCAGCCGGCGGCGCTCCGGGCCGTCGAGGCGGACGTGCAGCGCGTCGGGGCGGTCCCCGAGCACCAGCGCGGCGGCCCGGCCCAGCACCACTCCCCCGGCGCCGTCGGCGATGTCGGTGACCACCTGGTCGGTCTGCTCCCGGTAGCTGCGCTCGTCGGGCACCGCGGAGGCCGGCAGCACGCCGCCGACCGGGTCGGGCATGGTGCCCAGCGAGGCCACCACCCGCCACAGCCCGCGCACGACGCTCTCGTCGTTGGCCTCGGCCTCCTCGACCGGCACCCCCAGCCGCAGCGCGACCTGGGCCGGGATGACCCGGTCGTGGAACGGCAGCCCCAGCCGCTCCGCGATCGCCGGGGCGATCTCCGCACCACCGCAGCCGAACGTGGCCGACACCGTCACGATCCCCATCAGGACCCCTCCTCCAGGTTTTTGCCCAGGAACACCGCGCCCGGCGCGTCGGCGTAGACCCCGTACCCGGCGACCGGTGTGTACCCGGCACGGGCGTAGAGCGCCAGCGCCTCGGGTTGCCGGTCACCGCTGTTGAGCACCACCCGCCGGTGGCCCGCCGCCGCCGCGGTGGCCTCCAGGCGGGTGAGCAAGGCGTCGGCGACGCCGCGACGGCGGGCCTCCGGTGCCACGTACATCCGCTTGACCTCGACGGTCCCGGCGTCGTGCACCCGCCAGGCCCCGCACCCGACCGCGCGGCCGTCGACCTCGGCGACCAGCAGCAGCCCGGCCGGCGGCAGCACCTCGGCGGGGTCGACCTCCATGGCGTCGCGGCCGCCGTACCGGACGACGTACTCCTGCTGGACCGCCTCGACCATCTGCTGCACCTGCGGGTCGTCGTAGCCGGCGGCGCGCAGCACCAGCCCCTCAGAAGGAGACATGCCCGGTGCCCTCCCCCAGCCCCTCGGCGACGTCGGCCCCGTCGATGCCGTCGACCCGGACGCCGGGCGGCCCGGCCTCCACGACACCGATCCGGACGAACCCGGCCGGCAGGTCGGCGGCCGCCGGGAAGGTGGCCAGCAGGGCGTGGTCCTCCCCGCCGGTCAGCACCCAGCCCAACGGGTTCACCCCCGTCGCGGCCGCCACCTGGGCCAGCTGCCCGGCCGGGTCCACGAAGGACTCCAGGGTGCCGCGGTCCAGGTCCAGCAGCACCCCCGACGCCGCGGCCAGGTGCCCGGCGTCGGCCAGCAGGCCGTCGCTCACGTCGCACATCGCGGTGGCGCCGGCGTCGGCGGCCGCCGGCCCGGCGGCGTAGGGCGGGGTCGGACGGCGGTGCGCGGTGACCGGCCCGTGCGGTGAGGTGAACCCGCGGCGGAGCACCGCCCCCCCGCACGCCGACCAGCCCAGCCGACCGGCGACGGCCACGACGTCCCCCGGCCGGGCGCCGTCCCGGGTGACCGGGGCGCGACCCTGCAGGTCGCCGAGCACGGTCACCGACAGCACGACCGACGCGCTGTCCGGGGCGCTGGCCACGGTGTCCCCGCCGACGACGGCGGCGCCGTGCGGTGCGCACTCGGCGGCCATCCCGGTGGCCACGCCCTCCAGCCAGCTCGTCGGCGTGCCGGCCGGGCAGGCCAGCCCGACCAGCAGCGCGGTGGGCACCGCACCCATCGCGGCGACGTCGGCGAGGTTGGCGGCCGCGGCCTTGTGCCCGACGTCCTCCGCCGAGGACCAGTCCCGGCGGAAGTGCCGGCCCTCCACCAGGACGTCGGTGCTGGCCACCACGCGGCCGTCCGGGGTGCGGACGACGGCGGCGTCGTCCCCGGGCCCGACGTCGGCCAGCGCGGCCGTCCCGGCCCGGGCCACGACCCGGTCGACGACGGCGAACTCCCCCACCTCGCCGACGGTGTCCGCGGTGCCCGCCGGGGGGCGAGGGCGCGTCACCGGGCGCTCCCGGTCGCTGGGGTACGTTGCCGTCCAGGCCGCCGTCCGGCGGCAGCGCCGCCCTGCCCGAGGAGGGTTCTCCAGTGGTCCACGCCTACATCCTGATCCAGACCGAGGTCGGCAAGGCCGCCGCGGTCGCCCAGACCATCAGCGGGATCGACGGCGTCACCAAGGCCGAGGACGTCACCGGCCCCTACGACGTGATCGTGCGCGCCGAGGCCGGCTCGGTCGACGAGCTCGGTCGCCTGGTCGTCGCGCGGGTGCAGTCGGTCGACGGGATCACCCGCACGCTGACCTGCCCCGTCGTCAACCTCTGAGGCCGGTCCGCTGAGCGACCAGCCCGACCCGGGCACCACCGAGCCCGACAGCGCCGACAGCACCGACACCGTCGAGGCCGAGAGCATCGACGCCCCGGCCCCGCCGGACCCGGTCCGGCGGGCGGCGATCGTGGCCACCGCGGTCGCCGTGCCGGTGGTCATCGTGCTGCTGGTGCTGATCCGGGTCCTCGGCCCGGGCAGCTCGGACGACGATGCCGCGGCCGACGTCTCGGGGGCCACCCCGACCCAGCGCGATGAGAGCCCGGTCGAGGTGGAGACCCCGCCGATCACGCCCGAGGCCGACGCCGCCTGCCCCGCGCTGATGAGCCAGCTCCCCTTGGAGCTGGCCGGGTCGACGAGTCGACGTGTCGACTCGGACTCGCCCTACGCCCACGCCTGGGGCGACCCGGCGCAGGTGCTGATCTGCGGCGCCGACGCCCCGGCCGGGTTCGTCGTGGGTGGGCCCCAGCTGATCCAGGTCAACGGCGTCCAGTGGTTCGTCGACACCACCGACCCCACGGTCAACGTGTGGACCGCGGTCGACCGCACGGTCCCGGTGGAGATCTCGGTGCCGGCCAGCCAGGACGGGTCCATCCCCACCCTGCTGAGCCCGGTCATCGCCGGGGCGATCCCGTACGCCGAGCCGCAGCCCCGGTGACCCAGCGCTGTCCCTGCGGGACCGGGCTCACCTACGGCGAGTGCTGCGGCCGGCTGCACGACGGGACCGCCGCGGCGGGCACCGCCGAGCAGCTCATGCGCTCGCGCTACAGCGCCTTCGTCGTCGGCGACGCTGCGTACCTGCTGGCGACCTGGCACCCCGACACCCGACCGCCGTCGCTGGACCTCGACGGGGACACCCGCTGGCTGGGCCTGGACGTGCTGGCCGTCGAGGGCGGCGGCCTGCTGGCGGCCGAGGGCACCGTGGAGTTCCGCGCCTCCTACCGCGCCGACGGGGGGCGGGACGCCCAGCACGAGCACAGCCGGTTCACCAAGGTGGCCGGTCGCTGGCACTACCTGGACGGGGTCTCGCTGGGCTGACCGTTCCGCCCCGCTCAGCCGCGGGGCAGCCGGTCCAGCTGCTCGTCGACCAGGTCCTCCACCTCGGCGAGCGCGGCGTCGGAGGTGTCGCCGACGACCGCGACCGACACGGTGAACGGGCCGTGTGCGCACCAGGCGAAGGCGGCCGGCCCGGTCAGCCCGCTCTCCTCGGCCGGCTCGTCCACCGACAGGGTGGCGCAGCCGTCGGGGAGCTGCGCGGGGGTGCGGTCGGGGTTGCCGCCGTAGTAGTCGGTGTCGTTGCGGGCGAGGTCGGCGGCGTAGGAGGCCGCGCCCGTCGTCCCGTCGAACTGGTCGAGGAAGACCGAGGTGAGGCCGCCCTCCTCGCGCCAGAACCGCTCCCAGCCCCAGCGGTAGCCGTAGTCGGTGAGCACGTCGGCCTCGCGCTGCGCGTCGTCGGCGTAGCCGGCCACGTCGTCCAGCGTCTTGGGCCCGGCGGGCGGGTCCAGCTCGTCGTCGGGGACCCGCGGCAGGCCGGACGGGACGTCGGTGAGCACCAGGTCGCCGAGCCCGGCCGCGTCGCCGGGCAGGCCCCCCACGCTGGCGGTGGCCACCGGCGTGGCCGTGCCCGGGACCGCTGCAGAGCACCCGGTGGCCAGCAGCCCGACCAGCACGAGACCGAGCCGGCGGGTCACCCCTGGGCGAGGGCGCCGGCGACGAGCCGGTCGACCAGCTCGGGGTAGGTGACGCCGGAGGCCGCCCACATGCGCGGGAACATCGAGATGGGCGTGAAGCCGGGCATGGTGTTGACCTCGTTGACCACCAGCTGGTCGGCGCCGGTGACCGGGTCGGTGCCGAGGAAGAAGTCCACCCGGGCCAGGCCGCGGCAGTCCAGCGCGAGGTAGGCCCGGCGGGAGACCTCCTGCACGGCGGCGGTCTGCTCGGGCGTCAGGTCGGCGGGCACGTCGAAGTCGACGGCGTCGTCGAGGTACTTGGCGTCGAAGTCGTACCAGTCGACGCCGGCCTTGAGCCGGATCTCCGCGGGCAGGCTGGTGTCGGGCAACCCGCCCCCGACGGCGGCGAGGACGCCGCACTCCACCTCGCGGCCGGGGACGGCGGCCTCCACGACGACCTTGGTGTCCACGGCGGCGGCGGTGGCCACGGCGGCGTCGAAGTCCGCCCAGTCCGAGACCTTGGTGATGCCGATGCTGGACCCGGCCCGCGAGGGCTTGACGAACACCGGCAGCCCCAGCCGCTCGCGCTGGCTGGCCGACAGCGCCGACGGGTCGGTGGTGAGCGCCCCCGCGGCGTCGCGCAGCACGACGTGGTCGCCCTGGGTGATGCCGGCCGCGGTGAGCAGCTTCTTGGTGAACTCCTTGTCCATGGACGCCGCCGAGGCGAAGACGCCGGAGCCCACGTAGGGCAGCCCGCTCATCTCCAGCAGGCCCTGGATGGTGCCGTCCTCGCCGTAGGCGCCGTGCAGCACCGGGAACACCACGTCGACGTCGGTCAGCCGGCCGAACGCCTCGCCCGGCTCCAGCACCGACAGCCCGCGGCCGGCCGGGTCGCCGACCAGGGACACCGCCGTCCCGCCGGTGACCTCGGGCAGCCGGCCGCCGGAGATGGCCAGCGGGGAGCCGTCGTGCAGCACCCAGCCGCCCTCGCGGGTGATCCCGACCGGGACCACCTCGTAGCGCTCGGGGTCGAGCGCGGCCATCACGCTGCCGGCGGAGACGCAGGAGATCGCGTGCTCCGCGCTGCGCCCGCCGAAGACGACGGCGACCCTGGTCCTGCGTGTCTCGGTCATCGCCCCGGACCCTATCGGCCGGGGTCAGACCAGGGCGTCCAAGGCGGTGGTCAGGTCGGCAACCAGGTCGGCGGTGTCCTCGATGCCGCAGGAGAACCGCACGAACCCGTCGGCGACGGCGTCCCCGCCCCACTGCGCGCGGCGGTCGACGGTGGAGTGCACGCCGCCGAAGCTGGTGGCCGCCAGCCACAGCCGGCTGTGCCGGACCAGGGCGTGCACGGCGGCCTCGTCGGCCAGGGTCGCCGACACCACGCCGTTCATCCGGAGCATCTGCCGGGCGGCGATCTCGTGGGAGGGGTCCCCCGGCCGTCCGGGCCAGCGGACCCCGGTGGCGGCCGGGTGGTCGGCCAGCAGCTCGGCGACGGCGGCCGCGGTGGTGGCCTGCCGGGTCAGCCGGAGGTCCAGGGTGCTCATCGACCGGTGGGCCAGCCAGGCGTCGAAGGCACCCGGCCCGTTGCCGGTGCGGTCCCGCCACGCCTTGAGCCGGGTCTGCAGCTCACGGCCGCGGTCGGTGCGGGCGGTGGACACGTGCCCCATCAGCAGGTCGCTGTGGCCGGTCAGCGCCTTGGTGTCCGCGCCGATGGTGAGGTCGGCGCCCAGCGCGAGCGGCCGCTGGCCCAGCGGGGTGGCGGTGGTGTTGTCCACGGCCAGGACCGCGCCGGTCGCCCGGGTCGCGGCGGCCACGGCGGCGATGTCGCAGACGTCGAGCTCGGGGTTGGACGGCGTCTCCAGCAGCACCAAGGCGGCGCCGTCCAGGTCCCCGCGGGCGGCCGCGTCGGCGATCTCCAGGGTGGGCACCTGCTCGACCACGACGCCGAACCGGGCCAGCTCGCCGTCGCCCAGGGCGCGGGTCTGGTAGTAGCCGTCGCTGGGGATGACCACCCGGTCACCGGCCCGGAGGACGGCGAACATCGCCGCGCTGATGGCGGCCATGCCGGTGGCGAAGGCCAGGCAGTCCCCGCCGTCCAGGTCGCCGACGGCCTCCTCGAACACGCGCAGCGTGGGGTGCCCGGGCCGGGCGTAGAAGTCGGCGGCGTAGGGGTCCTCGCCCAGGTGGTACGGGGCGGCGAAGACGGGGCTGGGCCGCAGCGGGGTGCCCGGGATCGGGGGCTCGTCACCACCGCGGACCACGCGGGTGCCGTCGGACCAGCTCACTCGGACTTCGCCTCCCTGCTCATGATCTCCCGGACCATCTGGGCCGGGGACTCCCCTTCGTGGCACACCCGGACGACGGCCTCGGTGATCGGCACGTCGACGCCGTGCGCCCGGGCCAGGTCCAGGACCGACCGGCAGGACTTGACGCCCTCGGCGGTCTGCCGGGTGGCCGCGATCGTCTCCTCCAGGCTCATGCCCTGGCCCAGGTGCTCGCCGAACGTGCGGTTGCGCGACAGCGGCGAGGAGCAGGTGGCCACCAGGTCGCCGAGCCCGGCCAGCCCGGAGAAGGTCAGCGGGTCCGCGCCCAGGGCCAGGCCCAGCCGCATGGTCTCGGCCAGCCCACGGGTGATCAGCGAGGCGCGGGTGTTGTCGCCGAAGCCGAGCCCCTCGGCGACGCCGGCGGCCAGGGCGATGACGTTCTTCACCGCGCCGCCCAGCTCGCAGCCCACGACGTCGGGGTTGGTGTAGGGCCGGAAGTAGCGGGTGTGGCAGGCCGCCTGCAGCGCCTCGGCGCGGTCGGTGTCCGAGCAGGCGATGACGGTGGCCGCCGGCTGCTCCTCGGCGATCTCGCGGGCCAGGTTGGGACCGCTGAGCACCGCGACCCGGTCCGCCGAGGCGCCGGTGACCTCGCAGATGACCTCGCTCATCCGCCGGGTGCTCCCCAGCTCGATGCCCTTCATGAGCGACAGCAGCGTGGCGCCGGGAGGGATCAGCGGTGCCCAGGCGGAGAGGTTCTCCCGCAGCGACTGCGACGGGATGCTGAGGACGACGACGTCGGCGCCGTCCAGGGCCTCGGCCGGGTCGTCGGTGGCGCGGAGGCGATCGGGCAGCGTGATGCCGGGCAGGTAGTCGGCGTTCACCCGGTCGGCGGTGATGGCCCGGGCGAGCTCGGGACGGCGGGCGTGCAGGGTGACGTCGGAACCGGCGTCGGCGAGCACCTTGGCGAACGTCGTCCCCCAGCTGCCCGCGCTCAGCACCGCGGCGCGGGTCACGCGGCGCCCGCCGCGCCGGGCAGGTCGCCCGGGGTGCGGCCGGGCCGCGGGTGGATCGCGACCGGGGGCGTGGTGCCGCGGATCTCGCCGAGCTGGTCGCGGACCCGGCCCATGAGCCGGTCGGTGGTCAGCTGGAGCAGCTCGGCCGACAGCGGGCGGCCGGTGCGCACCTGGTCCCGCAGGTCGGCGATCTCGACCGGCTCCCCCACCAGGTAGTCGGCGCGGGTGCGCAGCCGCAGGTGCAGCTTCTTCGCGTGGTAGTCGTGCACCCGCTGCGGGCCCCACTGGGCGAGCGGGACGACGACGGCGTCGGTGGTGAGGGCCAGACGGGCGGCGCCGGTGCGCGGCTGCATGGGCCACCAGTCGGGGTCCCGGGTGACGGAGCCCTCCGGGTAGATGATCACGACCTCGCCGGCGGCCAGGGCCTGCTCGGCGGCGCTCATCGAGGACTGCGCGGCCGAGGTGCCGCGGTAGACCGGGATCTGGCCGGCGGCGCGCAGGATGGTGCCGGCCAGGCCGGTGAACACCGCGGACTTGGCCAGGAAGCGCGGGACCCGGCCGGCATCGTAGACCAGCATCGCGCAGGCCAGCGGGTCCAGGACCGAGACGTGGTTGGCGACCAGGAGGACCCCGCCGGTGGCCGGGATGCGCTCGGCGTGCCGGAGGCGGAGGTCGTAGATCAGGCCGCAGACCGGCCACACGACGAGCAGGCACATCGTCAGCGCCCAGTCCAGCTTCGGCCGCGGCCGCCACCGTCGCCGCGGCCAGGAACTCCCCGGACCGGGGACGGCGTCAGGACTCACCCGGTCAGTTTGCCCCGTCAACCACCGGACCAGGTCGCACGGGGGTTGACGCGCGCCGGGTGGGCCAGCACGTTGTGCCCGTGACCGCCCTCCGGGAGAGCCCGGCGCCCGCCCGCACCTCCCCGCCGACGGGCCGCGGTCGCCGCCGCCGTGCTGCTGGTGCCGGCCGCGGTGTACGGGTGGGCGGTCGTGCTGCCGTGGGTGCGCGGTGAGGGGCTGCTGCAGACCGAGGGCCGGGTCCTGGACCTCGTCTCCCCCGCGCTGGCCCTGCTGGGGGCACTCGTCGCGCTGGTGCTGAGCGGGACTGCGCTGCTGTCGGCCGCGCGGCTCGGCGGCGGCTCCGTCGGGCGCGGCACGGTGGTGGTGCACGTCGTCGTGGCGGCCGTGGCGCTGGGGCTGCTGGCCTGGTTCCTGTCCCCGGCGGGTGCTGCGCTGCACGCCGCGCAGTTCGACTGACCCCGACGGTCAGCCGCCCCCGCCACCACCTCCGCCGCCGAGCATCCAGCTGCTGCGGTTGACCGCGCCGCGGGTGTCGGAGGCCGGGCCGTCGCCGTCGGCGGCGTACCAGCCCTCCCGCCGGCGCCGCACCGCCCGACGCAGGAGCAGTGCGCCGACGACCACCAGGACCAGCACGACGACGCCCGTCACGACGAGCTCCCCCACCGGGATCATGTTCCGACCCTAGGGCTGGCCGAGGTGCTCGGCAGGGAACAGCAGCACGACGAACGGTGAACGCTGCACCCGGGCCGCCGGGCCGCCGGGCCGCCGGGCCGCCGGGCCGGTCGCGGCCGATCTCGGCCCGCGCAGGTCAGAACGGCGGTGGGTCTGCGGCGGGGTCGTAGGGCGGTCGCGGCTCGTCGAGCAGGTCGAGGACCTCGCCCATCGCCGGGGGCCTGGTCGTGCGGGTGGTGCCGCCGGGGGTGGTGACGTGCAGGGTGCCGTCGGGGTCGATGGCGAACCGCCAGCCGAGCGCGTGGGTCTTGAGGCGGTGGTGCCGTCGGCAGAGCATGGCCAGGTTGCTGACGCAGGTCGGTCCACCGCGTTCGGGGTCGTGGTGGTCGTAGGGGATGACGTGGTCGGCGTCGCAGGCGCGGGCGACTTGTCGGCAGCCGGGGAAGCGGCAGTGCCGGTCGCGGGCGCGCAGGTACCGGTACTGGGCGGCGGTCGGTGTGTAGCCAGGTGCCGGTGGTGGCGGTCCGAGTCCACGCCCGCCCTTCGCAGCGGCGACCAGCTCCTCGGGGGTGGCGACGGCGAGCAGTCGGCCGCGCTCGCCGGTGATGGTGAGGTCGAGGTCTCCGCCGTCGGGGTGCGTCAGGCCGAGGGCATCGATCCGTTGCAGCAGCGACCGAACCGCGGCCGGGGTCACCGGTAGCCCGCCGACGTGCCCTACCCGACTGCCGCCGCGGGCCGGGGTGTCCTGGCGTGCCTGGTCCCCCGAGGGCCTTGGGTCCCGCGTTGCCGGCTCGGCGTCGGCGTCGGCGTCGGCCGCCTCTTCTTCGGGCGCCTCTTCTTCGGCCTCTTCGTCCTCGGCCGCTCCGTCATTGGCCGCGTCGTCGCTGGGAACGGTGCCCTCGGCTGTTGCCGAGTCGGCCTCCGCCGGGGCGTCGGGGAGGAGGTCGGCGAGGTCGGCGTTGATGGTCACGTGAGCGACCGCGGGGTCCTGGGCTTCCCAGGGGCGGGTGATGAGGGTCGCCACCAGTTCGGTCTCGATCTCCCCGGCCCGGCGGTCGTCACCGTCGGCCTTGCGCTCCCGCGCGAACGCCGCCAGTTGTGCCTTCACCAGCTTCGCGGTCGCAGCCTCCATCCCGGCCACCCGCACGTCGGCCAGGCCGTCGCCCGTCCCCTGCACCCGCCCCCCGGCCTCCCGCTTGCGCAACTCGCGCCGCCGGTCCGCCGCCGCAGGGTCAGCAGCGATCAGCGCGGCCTCGAGCCGGTCCCGCAACGTCGACGGCGCGCACCCAGCCGCGGCCCACGCCACCCCGCGCGCGGCGACGGCATCGACGATCGCGTCGTCGACCGGGCCGCCCCACGACCGGGCCTGGTAGCGCAACGCCCGCACGATCGCCTTGGCGCGGGTCTCGTCGATCCGCTGATCAGCCAACGCCTCCCAGACCGCCGGGAACTGCCGGACCAGGGTGAGGTCGTCGTCGACCAGGTACCGGGCCGACCCGACGGACATGTTCAGCAGCACCGCGACCTCATCGGGCAGGAAGTCGTCAGCGGCTTGGACCGAGGGGTCGAGGTCCGGGTCGGCGTCGGGGCGGGTGTCGGTCCGGGCGCCTGGCGCGAACGGGAGGGGCTGGCGGGCGCCCAGGGTGGCTTTGCGCTCGATCAGGCCGGCGCGGTACGCGGCCAGGGCCGACATCTGCTTCTGCACCGACGCCAGCTCCGCATCGAGCTCGGTACCGGAGAGCCCGGCGGCGGCCGCGAGCTCGGTCAGCCGCGGGACCGGCGCGGCGTCGACGGGGACGGCGGTGACGTAGGGGGTCACCTCCACCCGGAACCGTCGCGCCGTCGCTGTCATGGACCTAGTCCACCAGAGGGGTCTGACAGAAACGGGCTGCAGAACGGGCCGCTGACCAGCTAATTCTGTGTTCGGAACCCCTCACCGGGGGTGATCGAAGGGGTTCGGTGGCTCTGCGCCGAGAGTGGTTCGCGCGGAGCCTCCGCCGGGTTGAGAGGTGCAGAGCTGGCGCCGGCGCCGGTCCAGGACCTGCGACCGGCGGCAGCCCCCCGGCACGATGGCCCGGGCCAGAGAGCATCGACAAGACGGACCACGCGAGGACGGGGCACCGGGACAACGGCTCGACGGCAGCGGACTCGGGCAGGGACCCGGGGCATGAACAAGGCTGCGGGCGCCCGCAGCGACCGGGGCATGAGCAAGGCCGCGGGCATCCGCAGCGACCGGAGCATGACCAGGGCCGCTGGCTCCCTCAGCGAACGGGGCGCGACCGGGGGCGGAGTCCAGGCGAGGACGAGACCAAGGACGGAGGCCCCCGGCGGCACGGACGGGCTCGATGACCGGCGCACGGGCAAGGCCGCGGACGACCGCAGTCACCAAGACAAGGCCGAGGGACGCCCGAAGGCACCTATGAGGACCTGTACCGCGGCCCGGCCCGGCCCTCGGCCGAGCGCAGGACCCGGGCGGCCGGCGGGGCAGGGCCGCCCGCGGAGATCCGGGTCAGGCGTCGAGGTGCAGGGAGATGTGGCAGCGTTGCGCAGGTGCAGCGCTGGTCGGTCGTCGTCCCCGCGAAGCGGCTCGCGCTGGCCAAGACCCGGCTGGGGCCCACCGGCGGCCGCGCCGAGCACGAGGCGCTCGTCCTCGCCCTGCTCGGCGACACCCTCGAGGCCGCGGCGGCGGCGCCCTCGGTCGGCGCGCTCTGGGTGGTGACCGACGACCCCCGGGCAGCCGCGGTCGCCGCCCGCCTGGGCGCCCGCGTGGTGGCCGGTGAACCCGCCGGTGGCCTCAACGCCGCGCTGCGGCACGGCGCGGCCGCGACCGGCGCCGCCTGGGTCGCTGCGCTGAACTCCGACCTCCCCGCCCTGCGCCCGGCCGAGCTGGACGACGCGCTGACCCGCGCCGCCGCCGTCCCCCGCTCCTTCGTCGCCGACGCCGAGGGCACCGGCACCACCCTGCTGGCCGTCACCACCGGAGACCTCGCGCCGTCGTTCGGGCCCGGCTCGGCCGCGGCGCACGCGGCGTCCGGGGCCCTCGCGCTGGACGGCGACTGGCCCGGTCTGCGCCGCGACGTCGACACCGCCGAGCACCTCGCGGCGGCCCGGGCACTGGGCGCCGGGCCGCGCACCCGGGCGGCCGAGCACGAGGCCTGTGCGTGAACACCAGCCGTTCACCGGCGTAGGAGAAGATGTCGCGGTGTCCGAGACCCAGACCGAGACGGCCCAGCACGCCGACCGCTTCCTGAACCGCGAACTGTCCTGGCTGGACTTCAACGCCCGGGTGCTCGAGCTCGCCGAGGACCCGGACGCCCCGCTGCTCGAGCGGGTCAAGTTCCTGTCGATCTTCGCCAGCAACCTCGACGAGTTCTACATGGTCCGGATCGCCGGGCTGAAGCGCCGGCACAGCACCGGTCTCACGATGCGCTCCCCCGACGGGCTGACCATCCGCGAGCAGCTGTCCCGCATCGCCGCCCGCACCCAGGAGCTCGTCGCCCGGCACGCCGCCGTCTTCGTGCAGGACGTCGCGCCCCGCCTGGAGCAGCACGGCATCCGCATCGTGCACTGGGGCGAGGTCGCCGACGGCGAGTCGATGCGGCTGCGCGAGTACTTCCGCGACCAGGTCTTCCCGGTGCTCACCCCGCTGGCCGTGGACCCCGCGCACCCGTTCCCCTACATCTCCGGCCTGTCGCTGAACCTCGCGGTGTCCGTGCGCGACCCCGAGACCGGCGCCCCGCGGTTCGCCCGGGTCAAGGTGCCCGACAACGTCCCCCGCTTCGTGCCCGTGGTGACCGAGGACGACGAGTCGGTCTTCCTCCCCCTCGAGGACCTCATCTCCGCCCACCTCAACCAGCTCTTCCCGGGCCTGGAGGTCATCGACCACCACCTGTTCCGGGTCACCCGCAACGCCGACGTCGAGGTCGAGGAGGACCGCGACGAGGACCTGCTGCAGGCCCTGGAGCGCGAGCTTGCCCGCCGCCGGTTCGGTCCCGCCGTCCGGCTCGAGGTCACCGACTCGATGGACCCGCAGATCCTCGACGTCCTGCTGCACGAGCTGGAGGTCTCCCCCAACGACGTGCTGCACGTGCCCGGGCTGCTCGACCTCGCCGCCCTCATGGCCCTCTACGGGCTGGACCGCCCGGAGCTCAAGGACGACCCGTTCGTGCCCGGCACGCACCCCCGGCTGTCCGAGGGCGAGACGCCCAAGAGCGTCTTCGCAACACTCCGCGAGGGCGACGTGCTGGTCCACCACCCCTACGACTCCTTCGCCACCAGCGTGCAGCGGTTCATCGAGCAGGCCGCCGCCGACCCGCTGGTGCTGGCGATCAAGCAGACGCTGTACCGCACCTCCGGTGACTCCCCGATCGTGCAGGCCCTCATCGAGGCGGCCACCGCGGGCAAGCAGGTCGTGGTGCTCGTGGAGATCAAGGCCCGCTTCGACGAGGAGGCCAACATCAGCTGGGCCCGCTCGCTGGAGCGCGCCGGCTGCCACGTCGTCTACGGCCTGGTGGGCCTGAAGACGCACTGCAAGACCGCCCTGGTGGTCCGCCGGGAGAACGGGGTGCTGCGCCGGTACTGCCACATCGGCACCGGCAACTACAACCCGAAGACCGCCCGCATCTACGAGGACCTCGGCATCCTCACCGCGGACCCGCGGGTCGGCGCCGACCTCACCGACCTGTTCAACACCCTCACCGGCTACTCCCGGCAGACCACCTACCGCTCGCTGCTGGTGGCCCCGCACGGCGTCCGCGCCGGGCTGCTGGAGAAGATCCGCCGCGAGGCCCGGCACGCCGCCGAGGGCCGCCCGTCGGGCATCCGGATCAAGGTGAACTCCCTCGTGGACGAGGAGCTCATCGACGCCCTGTACGAGGCCTCGGGCGCCGATGTGCCGGTCGAGCTGTGGATCCGGGGCATCTGCGCCCTGCGGCCCCAGGTCCCCGGGCTCAGCGACAACATCCGGGTCCGGTCGATCGTGGGCCGCTTCCTCGAGCACTCCCGGGTCTGCAACTTCCTCAACGACGGGTCGCCCGAGTGGTGGCTGGGCAGCGCCGACCTCATGCACCGCAACCTGGACCGCCGGGTCGAGGTGCTGCTGCGGATCAGCGACGTGCACGCCACCGAGCAGCTGCAGCGCATGTTCGACGGCGCCATGGCCGACGACGTCCGCAGCTGGCAGCTCGGTGCCGACGGCAGCTGGACCCGGACCGGGCAGCGCGACTTCCAGGCGCGGGTGATGGCCGGTGAGCTCGCTGGCTGAGCGCGTGCAGCCCGCCGCCGGCGGTGCCGTCTGGCGGCGGGGTGCGGGCGGGGTGCTGGAGACCGCGGTCGTGCACCGGCCCAAGTACGACGACTGGTCGCTGCCCAAGGGCAAGCTCGACCAGGGCGAGCACCCGCTGCAGGCCGCGGTCCGCGAGGTCGGCGAGGAGACCGGTCTGCAGGTGGCCGTCGGACGGCGCAGCGTGCAGACCCGGTACGTCCACCGGCACGGCCCCAAGCGGGTGGACTACTGGACGATGCAGCACGTGGCCGGCGACTTCGTGGTCAACGACGAGGTCGACGAGCTGCGCTGGCTGCCGGTGCCCGCGGCGACCGAGCTGGTCACCCACCCGCACGACGCCGCGGTGCTGGCCGACCTGGCCCGCACCGACGTGCCGCGGTCGCCGACCCTGCTGCTCGTCCGGCACGCCAGCGCCGGCGAGCGCAGCGACTTCGACGGACCCGACTCCGGCCGCCCGCTGGACGGCCGCGGTCGGTCTCAGGCCGCCCGGCTCGCCTCGGTGCTGACCGCCTTTGCGCCCACCGAGGTGCTCGCCGCTCCCCCGGTCCGCTGCGTCCAGACCGTCACCCCGCTGGCGGCCGCCCTGGGCGTGCCGTTGGGCCAGGTGCCCGAGCTCGGCGAGGACGGCTTCGGCGACGACCCGCAGGCCGGCATCGACCTGGTGGAGAGCTGGCTGGAGCCGCGCCCGCAGCCCGGGGTCACCGTGGTGTGCAGCCAGGGCGGCGCGATCCCCTCGGTGCTCATGGCGCTGGGCGTCCGCTACCCGGGGACGGCGGGCGCGCTGTGGCCGCCGTCGGCCAAGGGCAGCGTCTGGGTGCTCGGCGGCCGGCCCGGGGCGCTGCTGTCCGACTACTACCGCGACTTCCCGGCCGACCCGGACGCCCCGGCCTGACCCGGGGCGCCGGCGCTCAGCCGCGCCGGCGTCGTCCGACCGCGACACCGCCGGCACCCAGGAGCACCACGGCCACCGCGACCCCGATCGCCACGCCGGAGCCGCTGCCCTCGTCCTCCGGGGTCTCCGCGGCGGCCTCGGCGGGCCGGGCCGGGACCGGCTCGGGGGTGGCAGCCGCGGGGCTCGGGGCCGCCGCGCTGCTGGGTGCCGGCTCCGGTCCGACGGGTGCGGCGACCGGGCCGGCGTGGTCGAAGGCGACCGTGCCGGTGAGGTCGTGCCCGTCGGCCGAGGTGACCGACCAGGTGATGGTGTGCGGGCCGGTCGCGGTCGGCGCCACCGGGACGGTGACCGCGCTGCCCTCGCCGGTGGCCGTCCCGGTGCTCACCACGGCGCCGTCGGGACCGGCGACCGTCACCTCCGGGCCGCGGACCGACCCGCTGAAGGTCAGCGTGACCGCCGACAGCGGCTCGGTGACGGTGCTGCCCTCGGCCGGGCTGGACGAGGTCAGCGAGGTGTGCGCCTGGGCGGTGCCGGTGGCCCCCAGCCAGCAGGCGAGCAGCAGGAGCGGGAGCAGCAGGACCCGGCGGGGTCGGGTGGTGGGCACGGAGGGCCTCTCGGTCGCGTGTCGGGGATCCACCGGGTTGGTCGTCGTCCGCACCCCGCTGGTTCCCGGCCGGGACGACCGGAGGCCGCCGTCCCGGGTCGGGACGACGGCCTCCGGGCCGGGCGCGGCGGTCAGGCCAGCGTGCGGGGCTTCCACGAGGGGCGGGCGGCCTCGAAGGCGTCGATGTCGTCCAGGTGCCGCTCGGTGAGCCCGATGTCGTCCAGGCCCTCGAGCAGCCGCCAGCGGGTGTAGTCGTCGATCTCGAAGCCGCTGACCCGGTCGGCCCAGCGGACCTCCTTGGCGACCAGGTCGACGGTCACCGGCAGGGTCGGGTCGGCCTCGCAGGCGTCCTGCAGCGCCTCGACGTCGGCCGGCGGCAGCACCACGGTCAGCAGCCCGGACTTCGTCGAGTTGTTGCGGAAGATGTCGGCGAACCGGGCGCTGATGACCACCCGGAACCCGCCGTCCAGCAGTGCCCAGTTGGCGTGCTCGCGGGAGGAGCCGGTGCCGAAGTCGGGGCCGGCCACCAGGACCGAGGCGTCGGCGTACTGCGGCTGGTTGAGCACGAAGTCGGGCTCGTTGGTGCGCCAGGCGACGAACAGGCCGTCCTCGAAGCCGGTGCGGGTGATCCGCTTGAGGTACTCGGCCGGGATGATCTGGTCGGTGTCCACGTTGCTGCGCCGCAGCGGGGCCGCGGTGCCGGTGTGGGTGGTGAAGGCGTCCATGCTCAGGCTCCTGCGGGGACGAGGTCGGCCGGGGCGGTCAGCTTCCCGGTGATGGCGGTGGCCGCGGCGACGGCGGGCGAGACCAGGTGGGTGCGCCCGCCCTTGCCCTGCCGGCCCTGGAAGTTGCGGTTGGACGTCGAGGCCGACCGCTCGCCGGGGGCCAGCTGGTCGGGGTTCATGCCCAGGCACATCGAGCACCCGGCCCCGCGCCACTCGGCGCCGGCGGCGGTGAAGACGGCGTCCAGGCCCTCCTCCTCGGCCTGCTGCTTGACGAACACCGACCCGGGGACGACGAGCATCCGGGTGTCGGCGGCGACGTGCTGGCCGCGCAGCAGCTCGGCGGCCACCCGCAGGTCCTCGATCCGGCCGTTGGTGCACGACCCCAGGAAGACGGTGTCGACGCTGATGTCGCGCAGCGGGGTGCCGGCGGTCAGGCCCATGTAGGCCAGCGCGGACTCCGCGGCCGCCCGGTCGGACTCGTCGGCGAAGGACGCCGGGTCGGGCACCGCGGCGCCGATCGGCAGGCCCTGGCCCGGGTTGGTGCCCCAGGTGACGTAGGGGGTCAGCGATGCGGCGTCGATGACGACCTCGCGGTCGAAGACGGCGTCGTCGTCGGTGCGCAGCTCGCGCCAGGCGGCGACGGCGGCGTCCCAGTCCTCGCCGGTGGGGGCGTGCTCGCGCCCGGCCAGGTAGGCGAAGGTGGTCTCGTCGGGGGCGATCAGCCCGGCGCGGGCACCGGCCTCGATCGACATGTTGCAGATCGTCATCCGCGACTCCATCGACAGGCCCTGGACGGCGCTGCCCCGGTACTCGATGACGTGGCCCTGCCCACCGCCGGTCCCGATCTCGGCGATGACGGCCAGGATGAGGTCCTTGGCGCTGACGCCCACCGGCAGCTCGCCGTCGACCCGGACCGACATCTGCTTGGCCGGCCGCTGGGTCAGCGTCTGGGTGGCCAGCACGTGCTCGACCTCGCTGGTGCCGATGCCGAAGGCCAGCGCGCCGAAGGCGCCGTGGGTGGAGGTGTGGCTGTCGCCGCAGACGATCGTCATGCCCGGCTGGGTCAGGCCCAGCTGCGGGCCGATGACGTGCACGATGCCCTGGTCGCGGGTGCCCATCGGCGCCTGCCGGATGCCGAACTCCGCGGTGTTGGTGCGCAGCGCCTCGACCTGCGCCCGGCTGACCGGGTCGGCGATGGGGGCCAGCAGGTTCGTCGTCGGGACGTTGTGGTCCTCGGTCGACATCGTCAGGTCGGGACGGCGGACCGTGCGCCCGGCGGCCCGCAGCCCGTCGAACGCCTGCGGGCTGGTGACCTCGTGGACGAGGTGCAGGTCGATGTAGAGCAGGTCCGGCTCGCCCTCGGTGCGCCGCACCACGTGCTGCTCGTAGACCTTCTGCGCCAGGGTCTGCCCCACGGCTGCGCCTCCTCAGGCTCGGTTGCATCTCATTGGATGGGATGCAAGTATCAGCTCGTGGGACAGCCTAACCCCGTCGGCGTGCTGGACAAAGCGGTCTCGATCCTGCACGCCGTGGCGGACGAGCCGGCGAGCCTCGCGGAGCTCGTCCAGCGCACCGGTCTGCCCCGTGCGACCGCCCACCGGCTGGCCGTGGCCCTGGAGGGTCACCGGCTCGTACGGCGGCTCCCGGACGGTTCCTGGGCCCCCGGCGCGGCCCTCGCCGAGCTCGGCCGCGGCGGCACCGACCTGGCCGACCGGCTGGCCGACGCCGCCGGCCGGCACCTGGTCACCCTGCGCGACGCCAGCGGCGAGAGCGCCCAGTTCTACGTGCGGGACGGCTCGGCCCGGGTCTGCGTCGCGGCCGCCGAGCGGCTCACCGGCCTGCGCGACACCGTGCCGGTCGGCGCCCGCCTGCCGATGACCGCCGGCTCCGCCGCGCACGCGCTGCTCGCCTTCTCCCCCGCCGACGAGGTCACCCCGCTGCTGTCGGCGTCCTCGTTCACCGCCCGCACGCTGCTCGACGTCCGGCGCCGCGGCTGGGCGCACAGCGTCGCCGAGCGCGAGCCCGGGGTGGCCTCGCTGTCGGCGCCGGTGCGCGACGCCGGCGGCGCGGTGCTCGGCGCGGTCTCGGTCTCCGGGCCGGTCGAGCGGCTCGGTCGCCGGCCCAGCCCGGACGTCGTCGGCGCCGTGCTGGACGCCGCCGCCGCGATCGGCCGCGCCGTCCGCTGACCGGTCAGGCCGGCCGGCGGGCCACCAGCAGCGCCTGCGGGTGCGCGGTCCACATCGGCGGGAAGCTCAGCTCCGCGACCGGCTCGAGCCCGGCGTCGGCGAGCACCGTCGCCATGGCGGCCGGCTGCCACAGGTGCGTCGTCCAGGTGATGCCGTCGACCCCGTAGGCCACGGTGCGCTCGACCTCGCCGTCCCCCACGTGGGTGCCCCACACCAGCTGGCCGCCGGGCACCAGCGCGCGGGCCAGGGTGGCCACGACCTCGGCGACCGCCGGCCGCGGCAGGTGGAACAGCGACCACCAGGCCAGCACCCCGCCCAGCGACGCCGGCGCCGGGTCCAGCTCGGTCGCCGAGCCGACCTCGAACCGCAGGTGCGGGTGCAGTCGGCGGGCGTGGGCCACCATCCCCGGCGACAGGTCGACCCCGGAGACCTCGACCCCCAGCCCGGCCAGGTGCGCCGTCACCAGGCCGGGACCGCACCCGACGTCCAGCACCGGCCCCAGGTCGCGCACGTCCTCGGCGACGGCGGCCAGCGCGGCCCGCAGCCAGGGGTGCGGCCCCAGGTCACCGGCGGCCATCTCGACGTAGGCGTCGGCCACCCGGTCGTAGGACGCCCGCAGGCCGGGGAGGTCGGTCACGGTGCTCAGCCCGGGAGGTCCGCGGCCCAGGCGAGGAAGGACGCCGCCTGCGGGCCGTCGAGCACGGCGACCGCGACCAGCGGGGCGTCGCCCAGGACCAGCGCCCAGGAGTCGGGCGGCAGGTGCCCGAGGTCGTCGTGCATCGCCGACCCGGGGCCCGCGGCGCCCGGCCGGCACAGGAAGGCCAGCGGCGGGACGGCGGACTCCGCGATGCCGGCCCGACCGCGCCCGACCGCGCGGACGTCGGAGGCGTGCAGCTGCACCCGGACCCCGCCCGCGGTCAGCACCACCGACGGGACGTCGCGACGGCGCTCGACCGGCAGCGGCGCGAACTCGGCCCGCACCGCGGCGCCCTGCCAGGGCACGACGGGGGCCGGGGGCACGGTGGGACGGCGGCGGAACCCGAACACGGAGGACCCCTCAGGCGACGCGGTGCGCGCCGGGCGAGGGGACGGCGACGAAGGTGCGGTAGCTGCCACCGGCCGGCTGGACGGCGGCGGTGACCGCGTCCAGGTCGGCGGTCTCCACCAGCACGATCGCCGAGCCGCCGAACCCGCCGCCGACCATCCGGGCACCGTGCGCCCCGGCGGCCAGCGCGGTGTCCACGACGGCGTCCAGCTCGGGCGTGGAGATCTCGAAGTCGTCGCGCAGCGAGACGTGCCCGGCGGTCAGCACCGGGCCGATCGCCCGCGGGTCGCCCCCGCCGGTGAGCATGCCGACGACCTGCAGCACCCGCTCGTCGTCGGTGACGATGTGCCGGGCCCGGCGGCGCAGCACGTCGTCGGCGAGCGCCTCGACCGCCTCCGGGGTGGCGTCGCGCAGCGCGGGGACGCCCAGCGCCTCGGCCGCCCGCTCGCACTCCCGGCGGCGGTCGCCGTAGCCGCCGTCGGCGTGGGAGTGGGTGTGCCCGGTGTCGACCACCAGCAGCGCGAGGCCGGCGGCGGCGAGGTCCAGGGGCACCTGCTGCCGGCTGCGGTCCCGGGTGTCCAGGAACAGCGCGTGGCCGGCCTCGCAGAGCAGCGACGCCGACTGGTCGAGGATCCCGGTGGGCGCGCCCACGAAGTCGTTCTCGGCCCGCCGGGCGATGTCCACCAGCGCGTCCAGCGGCAGGTCCGGCCGCA
The DNA here is from genome assembly GCF_900491935.1 of Klenkia terrae. GTDB lineage: Bacteria > Actinomycetota > Actinomycetes > Mycobacteriales > Geodermatophilaceae > Klenkia > Klenkia terrae. The sequence goes on along the minus strand of NZ_UEXK01000004.1, from coordinate 3,530,706 downwards.
GCAGGTCGCGCAGGGCCAGGGCCACCGAGCAGGTCACCGCGGCCGAGGAGGACAGCCCGGCCCCGGCGGGGACGTCGCCGTCCACCAGGACCGAGAGGCCCCCGGGCAGCTCGAACTGCTCGGCCACGCCGGCCACGTACCCGGCCCAGCCGGCCGGGTTGCCGGCGCGGACCTCAGTCATCGGCAGCTCGACCACGGCACCGGGCTGCTGCACCGAGGCGATCCGGAGCAGGCCGTCGGTGCGGCGGGCCACCGAGGCCAGCACCCGGTGCGGCAGCGCGATGGGCAGCACGAAGCCGTCGTTGTAGTCGGTGTGCTCGCCGATCACGTTGGCCCGCCCCGGGGCCAGCCACACGCCCTCGGGGTCGGCGCCGAACACGTCCCGGAACGTCGTCGGGGAGGTCACGGCACGACCACCGCACGCAGGGCGTCGGCCGCGCCCTCGGGCGAGGTGTCGGACACGAAGGCGCCCATCCCCGACTCGGAGCCGGCCAGGTACTTCAGCTTGCCCGGGGCCCGCTGGAAGCTGAACAGCTGCAGGTGCAGCCACCACTGCTCGCGGCCGGCGTGCACGGGGGCCTGGTTCCAGGAAGAGATGTAGTTCATCGGCTCGTCGAACCGGTGCGCGAACCGGCCGAGGACGTCCAGGTACACCTCGACGAACGCATCGCGCTCGGCGTCGGTCAGGGTGGCGACGTCGGGGACCCGGCGGTGCGGGAAGAGCTGCAGCTCGTAGGGCCAGCGGGCAGCTGCCGGCACGAACGCCGTCCAGTGCTCGTTGGCCGCGACCACGCGCGGGCCGGAGCGCTCGGCGGCCAGCACGTCGGCGAACAGGTCGCCCTCGTAGGTGGCGACCTGGCCCAGGATCTTCTGCACCCGGGGGGCGAGGAACGGGTAGGCGTAGACCTGCCCGTGCGGGTGGGCGAGGGTCACCCCGATCTCCTCGCCGTGGTTCTCGAAGAGGAACACCTGCTCGACGCCGGGCAGCGCGGACAGCGCCTCCGTGCGGTGCGCCCAGGCGTCGACCACCAGCCGGGCGCGCTCGGCCCCGAGGTCGGCGAACGAGCGGTCGTGGTTGCTGGTGAACACGATGACCTCGCAGCGCCCCTCCCCCGGCCGCAGGGCGACCAGCGGGTTGCCCTCGGCGTGCGCGGGGACGTCCCGGTCGACCTCGGTGGACAGCGACGGGAACCGGTTCTCGAAGACCGCGACCTCGTAGTCGGCCTCGGGGACCTCGGTGGCCCGGGCCGGCGTCGAGGCGCACAGCGGGCACTGGTCGGCCGGCGGCAGGAAGGTGCGGGTCTGCCGGTGTGCGGCGATGACCACCCACTCCCCCAGCAGCGGGTCCCAGCGGACCTGCGAGCGGGTCGCCACCGGGGGCAGGTCGCGGGGGTCCACCGCCTCGCGCGGGGTCGGGACGCTGTCGAAGTACACGATCTCCCGGCCGTCGGCCAGGTGACGAGTGGTCGCGATCACGATTGTGAACGCTAACACCGGCCCGGCCGCACAGCGACGACCGGGCCGGGACGTCCTCAGATCGTGGCGACCGAACCGGCGTCGACGCGGTAGTTGCTGCCGTTGACGAAGCTGGCCCGCTCGGAGCACAGGAACGCGATCACCGAGGCGACCTCCTCGACCTGGCCGCGGCGGCCCAGCTCCATGCCCGGCCGCTCGTCGGCGAGGAACGACTCGACCGCCTCGTCGAACGAGGTCCCGTTCTCGTCGGCCCGCTTGGTCATCATCGCGTCGGTCATCGGCGAGGCGATGAAGGCCGGGGACACGGCGTTGACCAGCACGCCCTCGGAGCCGTAGCTCTTGGACAGGCCCTTGGTCAGGCTGAGCACGGCGGCCTTGGCGGCGCAGTAAGGCAGCTCGTCGACGTAGGGCTGGACGGCGTCCTCGCTGGCCAGCAGCACGATCCGGCCCCAGCCGGCCGAGCGCATGCCGTCGACGAAGGCCCGGACGACGCGGACCACCGAGAAGAAGTCGATCTCCAGGGTGGACCGCCAGCCCTCCTCGTCGATCTCGTGGAAGAGGCCCTGCGCACCGGTGATGCCCGCGGCGTTGACCAGGATCGCCGGGTCCCCGACGGCCTCGGTGACGGCGGCCTTCAGCCGGGCGACGTCCTCGGGGTCGGTGAGGTCGGCGGCCACCGCGGTGACGTCGCCGTCCAGCCCGGCAGCGGCCTCGTCCAGCGCCGCCTGGTCCACGTCGGTGATCACCACCCGCACGCCCTCCGCGAGCAGCAGCCGCGCGGTCTCCAGCCCGATGCCGGAGTCGGCGCCGGTGACCAGTGCCGTGCGTCCGCTGATGCCGAGGTCCATGGGTGCTCCTGTCGTGGGCACCCTCGCTGGGTGCGTCCGGGGGCTCCTGTCCCCCGGACGCACCAGGCTCAACCCAGGGCGTGACCGGGCACTCAGCCCTTGGCGGCCACCTCGGCGGCGTAGCGCTCGGTCATCGTGGCGACCGCCTGCATCTGCTGGGCGGCGTAGTCCTCCCGCTTGCCGCTGGCCCGATCCTTGGCCCCCAGGGTGGCCTCGGCGTGCGTGGTCTGTCCGCCCTGGAAGTGCGGGAAGACGTGCTGGGCGATGAGCTCGTAGGACCGCCGGGTGGCCTCGGGGTTGGCCCACTCGTGGGCCAGCAGCAGCATGGCGCCGAACCCGCCGGACTGGTCCCACAGCTTCTGCACCTGCTTGCGGGCGTCCTCGACGGTGCCGATCGCGCCGATGCCGGCGTCGTTGATGAAGTCGATCATCTCCTTGACGTCGCCGCCCTCGACCGCCATCTGCGGGAAGGCCGCGGTCTTCTGGAAGTACCGGAACCAGCTCTCGATCCCGAACTGCACGTCGGCGTAGGCCTGCTCGCGGGTCTCCGCGATGTGCATGAGCCCGACCAGCCGCCAGTCCGCGCGGGACACGGTCTGCCCGTTCGCCTCCGCCCGCTCCTCGACGACCGACCAGTGGTGGGCGAGGGCGTCGAAGCCGTCCGGCGACAGCGTCGCGCCGATCGACAGCAGCCCGATGCCGTGCGTGCCGGCCTGCCGGGGACCGGTCGGCGAGGCGACCGCGGCGACGGCCACGTCGAACAACGGGTCGCTGTAGGGCCGCAGGTGCAGCCGGGCGTCGACCAGGGTGTGCGTGCGGGTCGTCGCGGTGACCGTCTCGCCGTGCAGCAGCCGCATGATGATGTCGAGGTTCTCGGCCAGCAGCTCGCGGGTGTCGGTGGGGTTGAGCCCCAGCATCATCGAGTCCGTCGGCAAGGAGCCCGGACCGCAGCCCAGCATCACCCGGCCGCGGGTCAGGTGATCCAGCATGACCATCCGCTCGGCCACCCACAGCGGGTTGTGGTAGCTGATCGAGGTCACCCCGGTGCCCAGCTTGATGCGCTTCGTGCGCTCGGCGGCCGCGGCGATGAAGATCTCCGGCGAGGCGATGATCTCGCTGCCGGCCGAGTGGTGCTCGCCGATCCAGGCCTCGTCGTAGTCCAGCCGGTCCAGGTGGGCGACCAGCTCGAGGTCGCGCTGGATGGCCGTCGTGGGGTTCTCCCCCGCCGGGTGGAACGGGGCCAGGAAGATGCCGAACCGGAGCCTGCTCATGTGGTCCTCCGCGCTGAGGGGTTGAGACCTCGATCACAGACCACCGCCGGGCCGCCCGTCAACGGTTGCACCCTGTTGCACAGGTGGGCCCAGGAATGCCGAGAGCCCCCGACCCGGGTGGGTCGGGGGCTCTCGAGGTGTAGCCCCGAAGGGATTCGAACCCTCGCTACCGCCGTGAGAGGGCGGCGTCCTGGGCCGCTAGACGACGGGGCCAGAACTGCAGTGCTGATCGTACAGAGGAGATGGAGCGTTCCTCGCTGGGGTACCAGGACTCGAACCTAGACTAACGGAACCAGAAACCGTCGGGCTGCCAATTACCCCATACCCCATGGGCTGTGCTGTTGTGCGGGCCTTGCGGCGCCGTCGAAGACACTACCCGATGGGTCCGCGCGCCTCACGCACCCCCCTGCCGGGACCACCGCGCGTCGGGTTCGGGGCCGCCGTCGGCGGGGACCGGCGCGGGCAGCGGCGGCGCCGGCACCCAGGTGGGCGCCCAGGCCACCGGCGCCCGGCGCAGGTCGACAGCGGGGCTGAGCAGCTCCGGCGCCAGCGTGCGGCGCGCGGCGCCCACCAGGGCCACGTAGGCCCCCATGGCGACCGTGTCCAGCAGGACCACCAGCAGGAACACCCCGGCCGGCGGCGACTGCGTCGAGACCCCGCCGCCCACCGCGCCGGACAGGACGAAGACCGCCACGTTGTTCACCGCGTGCAGCACGATGGCCGCCTCCAGCCCGCCGGTCAGCCGGGTCACCCACGAGGCGGCCAGCCCGAACACGAAGCGGTCCAGGAAGGTCAGCACATCCGGCGGGGCGTGGGCGGCCGAGAACAGCGCCGCGGTGAGGACGGCGGCCACCACCGCGCCGGTGCGCTCGGTGCGGAACCAGGCCGCCACCAGCTGGCTCAGGTACCCGCGGAAGACGTACTCCTCGGCCGCGGACTGCAGCGGGGTGGTGAGCAGGACGACGACCAGCAACCAGACGTAGCCCGGTACCGGACCGGTCACCGTCGTCCCGGGCTCGAGCAGCGAGATGCCGATGGTGACCACGACGCCCACGCCGAGCGTGGCCACCGCCCGCCACGTCAGCGGCACCAGCAGCCGCCAGCGCAGCTTCCCGGTGACCGACGAGGACCAGCCACGCCCGAGCCCGTGGGCGACCGCCCAGGCCGCCCACACGATCGGGATGGCCACGATCAGCGACAGGTTGGTCAGCAGCAGCACACCCGGGTCGGTGAGCTCGAGCAGGTCGGCCACCGGCACCAGGCCGGTCAGCAGGACCGCCAGGACGACGAGCACCGACGCCACCGCGTAGAGCACGCCGAACATCAGCAGGCCCAGCAGCGGCCGCCACCAGGCCCAGTCCCGGGTGCGCATCAACCACGCGTAGGGCCGCGGGACGTCGAACGGCGGCGCCCCCGGCGGGGTGACCGGCCGCCCGGCCCGCACCGGCGCGGGCGGGACGGCGGGCGGGGGGGCCTGCACCCAGGACCGCGGCACCTGCTCGGCCGCGCCCCACGGCCGGGTGGCCGGCGGGCCGACGTAGGACCACCCCTGCTCGGTCACGCGGTCGCGACCTCCCGGGCCGCCGCCAGGCGGGCCAGGGTGACCTCGCGGCCCAGCAGCTCCATCGACTCGTACAGCGGCGGGCTGACCGTGCGGCCGCTGATCGCCACCCGCACCGGGCCGAAGGCCTGCCGGGGCTTGCGGCCCAGCTCCTCGACCAGCGCCTGCTTCAGGGCGGCCTCCAGGTCCGGCGTCGTCCACGCCGGCAGCGCCGTCAGCGCGGCCGTGGCGGCGTCCAGCACCTCGACGGCGTCCGGGCCGGTCAGCTGCTTGGCCACGGCGGCCTCGTCGAGCACGACCTGGTCCACGAACAGGAAGCCCAGCAGGCCCACCGCCTCGCTCAGCACGACCATCCGCTCCTGGGCCAGCGGGGCGATCGCGTCCAGCACCCGCTGCTGCTCGGCGGTCGGCGTGGCCTCGACCAGCCCGGCACCGGCCAGGTACGGCGTGACCCGGGTGACGAACTCCTCGACCGGCAGGGCCCGCAGGTGGGTGGCGTTGATCGCCTCGGCCTTCTTCAGGTCGAAGCGGGCCGCGTTGGGGCTGACCCGGGTGACCTCGAAGGCCTCGACCAGCTCGGCCGGCGAGAACACGTCGCGGTCCTCGGCGATGGCCCAGCCCAGCAGCGCCAGGTAGTTGACCAGGCCCTCGGGCAAGAAGCCGCGCTCGCGGTACAGGTCCAGGTTCGACGTGGGGTCGCGCTTGGAGAGCTTCTTGTTGCCCTCCCCCATGACCAGCGGCAGGTGCCCGAAGCGCGGGGTACCGGAGGCGACGCCGATGTCGGTGAGCGCGGTGTACAGCGCCAGCTGGCGCGGGGTGGAGGAGAGCAGGTCCTCCCCGCGCAGCACGTCGGTGATGCCCATCAGGGCGTCGTCCACCGGGTTGACCAGCGGGTACAGCGGCTGCCCACCGGCCCGGGCGAGGACGAAGTCCGGCACGGCGCCGGCGGCGAAGGTGACCTCGCCGCGGACCAGGTCGTGCCAGGACAGGTCGGTGTCGGGCATCCGCAGCCGCAGCACCGGGGACCGGCCCTCGGCCCGGAAGGCCGCCTTCTGCGCGTCGGTGGTCTCCCGGTCGGCGCCGTCGTAGCCCTGCTTGGGGTCCTGCCCGGCGGCGACCCGGCGGGCGGCGACCTCCTCGGGGGTGGAGAAGGACTCGTAGGCGTGCCCGGCGTCGACCAGCTTGCCCAGCACGTCGGCGTAGATCTCGCCGCGCTCGGACTGCCGGTAGGGCCCGTGCGGGCCGCCGACCTCGGGGCCCTCGTCCCACTCCAGGCCCAGCCAGCGCAGGCTGTCGAGCAGGTGGCGGTAGGACTCCTCGGTGTTGCGCGCGGCGTCGGTGTCCTCGATGCGGAAGACGAACTGCCCGCCGGTGTGCTTGGCGTAGGCCCAGTTGAACAGCGCGGCCCGCATGACGCCGACGTGCACCGTGCCGGTCGGCGAGGGGCAGAACCGGGTCCGGACCGGCGTCGTCCCTGAGCTGCTGCCGGGGGCCGTCACGAGGCGGTGGAGGCGGTGTCGGCGCCGGTGACGCTGTTGGTCAGCTCGCCCAGGCCCTCGATCGCGCAGGTGACCGAGCCACCGGCGCGCAGCGGGCCGACCCCGGCCGGGGTGCCGGTGAGCACCACGTCGCCGGGCAGCAGCGTCATGACCTGGGAGATGTAGGAGATCAGGGTGGGGATGCCGAACAGCAGCTGGCTGGTGCGGCCGTCCTGGCGCAGCTCGCCGTCCACGGTGCAGGTGACCTGCAGGTCGGCCGGGTCCTTGCCGATGCCGGCCAGGTCGGTCTCGATCCAGGGCCCGATCGGGCAGAACGAGTCGAAGCCCTTGGCGCGGGTCCACTGGTTGTCCGCGCGCTGCATGTCCCGCTCGGTGACGTCGTTGCCGATCGTGTAGCCGAAGATGCTGGCCACCGCCTGCTCCTCGGTCACGTGCCGGGCGCCGCGGGCGCCGATGACCACGGCCAGCTCGGCCTCGTGGTGCACGTTGGTGCTGCCCGGCGGGATGCGGATGGCGTCGCCGGGCCCGATCACCGAGGTGGAGGGCTTGAGGAAGAGCAGCGGCTCCTTCGGGGCATCACCGGTCTTCATCTCGGCGACGTGGTCGGCGTAGTTCTTGCCGACGCACACCACCTTGCTGGGCAGGATCGGCGAGAGCAGCCGGACGTCGGCCGCGGCGTGCCGCTGGCCGGTGAAGCTGATCTGGCCGAACGGGTGGCCCTCGATCTGGGCGACCTGGCCGTCGCCGTCGAGGACGCCGAAGGACATGCCGGTGGGTGAGGCGTAACGGACGATGCGCACGGGTCGAGGCTACTGGCGTGCGGTCGGGCCCGTGCCGGGCCAGGATCGGCGGGCATGGCAGCCCGCATCACCTCCGTCGCCGTCGACGCCGTCGACCCCGCCCGCCTGGCCCGCTTCTGGGCCGACGTCCTGGGCTGGGAGGTGACCGGCGAGGAGGACGGCGTGGTCAGCCTCGGCCCGCCCGGTCAGCCCGAGAAGGGCCCGGTGCCGGGGCTGGACTTCCTGCCCACCCCCGACCCCACCCCGGGCAAGGTGCGGCTGCACCTGGACCTCAACGCCACCGACCGGGACCAGGACGCCGAGCTGCAGCGGCTGCTGGACCTCGGCGCGACCCGGGCCGACGTCGGCCAGGGACCGCGCACCGAGGAGATGACCTGGTACGTCCTCGCCGACCCGGAGGGCAACGAGTTCTGCCTGCTGGCCTCCACGGTGAGGTGATGGAACGGCCCCGTCGCAGGGACCCGCGGCGCGCGGAGCGCGTCGTGGGGGGCGACGGGGTCCTTCTGTCAGCGCACCGTGACGGCGTAGGTGAGGGCGTCGACCATCGCCAGCCAGGAGGCCTCGACGATGTTCTCGTGCACCCCGACGGTGGTCCACTCCCCCGCCTTGTCCGCGGTGTCCACGAGCACCCGGGTGGTCGCGCTGGTGCCGCCGGTCCAGCCCAGGATGCGGACCTTGTAGTCGGCCAGCTCGACGTCGGCCAGCTGCGGCCAGCGGCCCACCAGGGCCGACCGCAGCGCGGTGTCCAAGGCGTTGACCGGCCCGTTGCCCTCGCCGACCGTGACCACCCGCTCGGTGCCGCCGAGGCCGTCGGGCAGCAGCACCTTCACCACCGCCTCGCTGACCACCTGGCCGTCGGGGCGGTGCTCGACGGTGGTGCGCCAGCTCTCCAGCTCGAACAGCCGCGCCGGGGCGTCGGGCAGCTCGCCGCGCAGCAGCAGCTCGAAGGAGGCGTCGGCGGCCTCGTAGGACCAGCCGCGGGCCTCCCGCTCCTTGACGGCAGCGACGACCCGGCCGACGGCGTCCCCCTGCCCGGCCAGGTCGACGCCGAGCTCGCGGCCCTTCAGCTCGACCGAGGCGCGGCCGGCCATCTCGGTGACCAGGATGCGCATGTCGTTGCCCACCACGACCGGGTCCAGGTGGTTGTAGAGCTCCGGGCTGACCTTGATGGCGCTGGCGTGCAGGCCGGCCTTGTGCGCGAACGCCGAGGCCCCGACGAAGGGCTGGTGGTCGTCGGGGGTGAGGTTGGCGAGCTCGGCGATCGCGTGGCTGACCCGGCTCAGCTCGGGCAGGCACTCCGCGGGGACGACCGGCAGCCCCATCTTGGTGACCAGGTTGCCGATCAGGGTGAAGGTGTCGGCGTTGCCGGCCCGCTCGCCGTACCCGTTCGCCGTCCCCTGGACCTGGGTGGCGCCGGCCTCGACGGCGGCCAGGCTGTTGGCGACGGCGCAGCCGGTGTCGTCCTGGCAGTGGATGCCCAGCTGGCCCTCGACCCGGGCCCGGACGTCGGCGACCACCCGGCCGACGCCGCTGGGCAGCATCCCGCCGTTGGTGTCGCACAGGACGCCGACCTCGGCGCCGGCGGCGAAGGCAGCCCGCAGCACGGCGACCCCGTGGTCGGGGTCGAACGCGTACCCGTCGAAGAAGTGCTCGCAGTCGACGAACACCCGCCGGCCGTGGCCGACCAGGAAGGCGACGGTGTCGGCCACCATCGCCAGGTTCTCCTCCGGCGTGGTGCGCAGGGCGTCCCGGACGTGCCGCAGGTCGGACTTGGCGACCAGGCAGACCACCGGGGCGCCGGAGTCCAGCAGCGCCCGCACCTGGGCGTCGTCCTCGACCGCCACCCCGGCCTTGCGGGTGGCCCCGAACGCGACCAGCACGGCGTGCCGCAGCTGCAGCTCGGTGCGGGCCCGGGCGAAGAACTCGGTGTCCTTGGGCAGCGCCCCGGGCCACCCGCCCTCGATGTAGGCGACCCCGACGTCGTCGAGCAGCCGGGCGACGGCGAGCTTGTCGGCCACCGAGTACGTGATGCCCTCGCGCTGGGCACCGTCGCGCAGGGTGGTGTCGAAGACCTCGACGACGGGGCGGACGGGGGTCTGCTGCTCGGTCACGGCGTGCCTCTCGGGGGGTGTGCGGGTCCGGACACGAAAAAACCCCCCGGGGTACGGAGGGTCGGCGCGCAGTCGGGGAGGTGACTGCGCGCTAGGTGATGATGATCGTGCCGGCGGTGTGCATCGCCGCAGATGGTCGCACCCGGGGTCCGCGAGGAGCAAGCGCGGGCGCGCACCCGCGGTGCGGGTGCGCGCCCGTGGAGCGGCGGTGCGGTCGGTGCGGGGTCAGCCCGAGGCGAGGGCGGCGAGGCGGTCGCCGACGTCGCTGGTGCGGATCGGCTGGGCCCTGTCCCGGGTGGACAGGTCGAAGGCGACGGCGGCGTTGACCTTGCGGGCCTGCTCGCTGCGGCCCAGGTGGTCCAGCAGCAGGCCCACCGACAGCACGGTCGCGGTCGGGTCGGCCTTGCCCTGCCCGGCGATGTCGGGCGCCGAGCCGTGCACGGGCTCGAACATCGAGGGGTTGGTGCCCGAGGCGTCCAGGTTGCCGCTGGCGGCCAGCCCGATGCCACCGGTCACCGCGGCGGCGATGTCGGTGACGATGTCACCGAAGAGGTTGTCGGTGACGATCACGTCGTACCGGCTCGGGTCGGTCACGAAGAACATCGCCGCGGCGTCCACGTGCTGGTAGGCCACCGTGATGTCGGGGAACTCCGCGGCGACCTCCTCCACCGTGCGCGACCACAGCGACCCGGCGTGGGTGAGCACGTTGGTCTTGTGGATCAGCGTCAGGTGCTTGCGCGGGCGGGCCACGGCCCGCTCGAAGGCGTACCGGACGACCCGCTCGACGCCGAAGGCGGTGTTCAGGCTGACCTCGGTGGCCACCTCGTGCGCGGTGTCCCGGCGCAGCACCCCGCCGTTGCCGACGTAGGGCCCCTCGGTGCCCTCGCGGATGCAGAGCATGTCGATGTCGCCGGGGGCTGCCAGCGGGCTGGTGACGCCGTCGTAGAGCTTCGCCGGGCGCAGGTTGACGTGGTGGTCGAGCTCGAACCGCAGCTTGAGCAGCAGCCCCCGCTCGAGGATGCCGCTGGGCACGCTGGGGTCCCCGACCGCGCCGAGCAGGATCGCGTCGTGGCCGCGCAGCTCGTCGAGCACCGTGTCGGGCAGCAGCTCCCCCGTGCGCTGCCAGCGGGCAGCTCCCAGGTCGTAGTGCGTGGTCTCGACGTCGGGGGCCACCTCGCCGAGGACCTTGAGGCCCTCGGCCACCACCTCGGGGCCGATGCCGTCTCCAGGGATCACTGCCAGGCGCATGGGGTCAGAGGCTAGTGCCCGGCCGGTCCACCGCCGTACCCGGACGCACCGACGCCCCCCGCAGGTGGCTCCTGCGGGGGGCGTCGGGTCGTGCGGTGCGGGCGTCAGCCCGCGGGCGGTACCTCGGTGGACGCCGGGGCCTCGGACGCCGGGGACTCGGTCGCCTCGGCCGCCGGCGGCTCGGTCACCTGCTCGTCCGGCGGCGTCGTCGGGTCCACCGGGGTGGAGTCCGCCGGCGGCACCGTCGTGACCGTGGCGTCCCCGGCCGACGGCGCGATGGCCACCGACTGGGTCCGGCCGACCGCGCCGCTGTTCTGGCTCAGCACGACCATCGCGCCCTTGTCCCCGCCGACCGCGGTGTCCGCGGCGTAGGAGGCGGCGTCCTGGGTGACGGCCAGCTGCGTGCCGTCGGTCGCCGGCACCATCAGCGCGGACTCGCCGTCCACGTCGAAGGACAGGCCCGGGGCGGTCGGGTCGAAGCTCATCGCCTGGGGCGCGAGCTCGGTCCCGGCCGGGGTGCTGACCGTGCCGACGTCGTCCACCGTGCCGTTGTAGCTGGCCGACTGGACGCCGAAGGTGATCCGGCCCGACACCTCGGGCAGCGCCGACAACGGCACGCCGAGGACCTGGACGTCGGAGTCGAACGCGTTGGTGTCGACGAGCCCGTCGTACAGGTTCATCGGCGCCACGTACGGCTCCCCGCCCGGGCCCACGAGGTTGTAGTCCCGGTCGGTGATGACGACCAGCGGGATGTCGTAGTCCGCGATCCGGGTCGTGGTGACCTGGTAGTCCCAGAGCCCGTCACCGGTCGCGTCGAGGTAGACGCCGTAGTTCACGGCCGTCTCCGCCGAGGTGAACCGGCCGTGCGCGGAGACCGCGAAGTACAGGCCGGCGTCGTCGCCGAACTGCTGCACGTCCGAGGCGACCCCGACCGCGGCCAGGTCGACCGAGCGCTCGAGCTCGGTCTTGTAGCAGCTGCTGGAGACCGTCGTGGTGCACTGCGCCATCTCCGGGCTGGTGCCGAGCTGCTCGAACCCGCTCACCAGGGAGGTGTAGCTGTTCGGGTCCAGCGGCTCGCCGTTGGCCACGCCCTCGCCGGCGAGGGTGATGGTGGAGCCGTCCTCGTCGGCCGACGCGGTCAGCGTGGAAGCCGGCTTCGGGTTGGCGTGCACCGGCACCCGCAGCGTCTCGCCCCGGTTGTTGTTCGGGGTGAGGACGACGCGGCCGCTGGCCTCGCCGAGGAACTGGCGGCCGTCGTCGGTGACGACCGTCGGGTCGGCGACCTTGAGCAGGTCGTCCTGGGTGGCGGTCATGGTGATCGTCACCGTGCGGCTCTGGCCCGGGGGCACGGTGAGCCGCTGGGCGGACAGCGCGTAGCGGACGCCGGGCTGCTCGACGAGCGCGTCGTAGCTGACCCGGTAGACGGCCGCCCGGGTGCCCTTGTTGGCCACGGTGATCGTCTTGGTCGCCGACACCTGCTCCTGGTCGACCTCGACGACGCCGAAGGAGGCGGTGACGACGCCGGACCCGGCCTCGGCGTAGGCCAGCACCGTGTTGTTCAGCGCGGCCTCGGCGTCGATCCGGCCGGCGCCGACCCGGTTGGGCCCGTACACGTCGCCGGTCTGGTCCGGTCCGGTGTAGAGGTCGTGGCCGGCGGTGTTCATCAGGTCGGCCTTGACCTCCTCGGTGGTCCACTCCGGGTGCGCCGCGCGGATGAGCGCGGTGACCCCGGCGGTGACCGGGGTGGCCATCGAGGTGCCCGACAGGCTCTCCCCGCCGCTGCCCTCGCCGACGCCGGCCGAGTAGAGCGTCACGCCCGGTGCGGTGACGTCGGGCTTGGCGCCGTCCTCCTGGCGCACCCCGCGGGAGCTGAACGAGGCGAGCAGGTCGACCTGCTCGGGGCTCGTGGCGGTCGCGGCGTCGCGCAGGCTCGGCCCGAAGGTCACGGTGACGGTCTGACCACCGCCGACGGCGTCGCGCAGCGCGGCCCCGTCGGTGGCCGGCACCAGGATGCCCGGGATCTGGGCGACCCCGGTGATGCCGGTCTCCAGCAGGTCGTCGTCGCCGATGATCATGAATCCGGCGGCGCCGGCGTTCACCGCGTTGGTGCCCTTGGCCACCGATCCGCAGGCGAAGCCGTCGGCCTCGATCAGCAGGATCTCCCCCGCCGCGTAGCCGGCCGGCAGCGGTGCGCAGGCCGACTCGTTGCCCGCCGGGGCGTAGACGAGGTCACCGGTGACGTCGGGCTTCGTGGCCCCGGCGTCGTCGGTGTCGCTGTAGGCCTGCGAGCGCAGCCCGGGCCGGACGCCGTCCACGACGCCGTCGGGTGCGGTGACCTGCCAGCCGTCGAAGACGCCGTAGCCGTCGTTGCTGGCGGCCACGCCGATGCCCCGGGGGGCGTTGCCGGGCGAGCCGCCGATGTCGTAGCTGTCACCGGCGTTGCCGGCGGCCAGGACGGCGAGCATGCCCAGCTGCATGGCCTGGTCGATGGCCATGGAGTCGGCGTCGTCGGCCAGGCCGTAGTCCGAGCCCAGCGACAGGTTGACGACGTCCAGGTGGTCGCTGGGGTCACCGTCCTGGTTGGGGTCCAGCGCCCACTCGATGGCCTGCATCGTCACGTCGGTGGAGCCGTCGCAGCCGAAGACCTTCAGGGCGTAGAGGTCGGCGCCGGGCGCCATGCCCGGCCCGATCCGCAGGTCGGCGGGGACGCCGCCGTCGTAGCCCGCGGTGTAGGTGCTGCCGTCGGCGTTCACGCCGTACCCGGCCGAGGTGCCGGCGACGTGGGTGCCGTGGCCGTTGCAGTCCAGCGGGTTGGGGTCGGGCATGGCGACCGGCTGGTAGGCCGGGCTGCTCGGGTCGGCGTTGTAGCTGTCGCCGACGAAGTCGTAGCCGCCGACCACCTTGGCGTTCGGGAAGATCCCGGCCGGGGCGGGCTGGGCCTCGTAGGACTGCAGGGTGTCGTACTGGTCGACGCTGCCGCTGCCGCCGAAGTCGGTGTGGGTGTAGTCGATGCCGGTGTCGATGATGCCGATCGACACCCCCTCGCCGGTGTTGCCGAGGTCCTGCCAGGCCTGCACGGCCTGCACGACCGACGCGGCGCCGGTGTTGCTGACCTGCTTGGGCGTGATCGGGTGGACCGCGACGACGTCGGGCAGCGCGGCCAGGGCCTCGTAGTCGGCGGCGTCGGCACGGACGGCCACGCCGGAGAGCACCGTCGAGGTGGTGTAGAGCACCTGGGCGTCCGGCACGGCCGCCGGCACGTCCGCGGCCACCTGGGCGGCCGCGGCCTCGGCGGCCGGCTGGGCGGCCGCGGCTGCGGCTCCCGCGGCCGCCTCGCCGGAGCCGGGCAGGACGTCGGTGAAGACCTCCGAGGTGGAGGGGGTGCTCGTCTGGACGAAGAAGGAGGCCGGACCGCTGGCGGGCAGGCCCGCCGGTCGGCCGCCGTCGAGGCGGGCGGAGAGGGAGTCCTGGACCTGCTGCAGCTGGTCCGGGGTGAGCGAGAGCCGCTCCTGCCCGGCCCGGGCCGCGATGTCGTCCGGGGAGGCCGAGGCGATGCCCGCGCCCCCCGTCATGGTGAGGGCCGCCGCGATCGCGACGATCCCGCTCCGGGCGAGGACGCGGTGGCGTCCGTCCCCGGTGGTGGTTGTCCTGGGAACCACGTGCACCCCTGTCGGCGTTGAAGGTGGGTCTGGCGGTGCCGGTGCCTGCTCCCCGCCGCTGCGGCACCGGTGTGCGTCCACGGTGGTCGTGAGCAAGGCTTCGGACCATGGCCCGTTCGGCCCACCGCCGGTGCGTGTAATTCGGCAGATGGCCCAGTGCCGTCACCGCGACGCCGGGCCACGGCAGGCGGCACCGGCCCGCCGCGCGCCGAGCGTCATCCGGCCCACCACAGTTGCGCCGTGTGCCGAGTGACGCAGCGTTCAACGACCATCGGCTGTCAGCTACCTGTCCCCCGTCTGGCCATCCCCTGGCCCGGGACGACGGACGGCGCCGACCCCCGTGGGGGGTCGGCGCCGTCGGTGCGGTGCGGTGCGGGTGGGGTCAGAGCGGGTTCAGGTCGGCCGCGCGGGCCTCGCGTGCACCGATCTGGGCGGCGATGTCGGCCAGCAGGTCACCGCTGACCTCGCTGTCGACGGTGACCGCCATGAGCGCGTCCCCGCCCTGCGTGGTCCGGCTGACCTGCGCGCCGGCGATGTTGATGCCCGCCGCGCCGAGGGCGGCACCGACCGTGCCGACCACGCCGGGCCGGTCGGCGTAGGTGAAGAACAACAGGTAGCCCTTGGCCTCCAGGTCCACCTCGAAGCCGCCGACCTCGGTCAGCTTGGGCACCTGGTTCTTCCCGTACAGCGTGCCCGAGACGGTGACGGCGGTGCCGTCGGCCATCGCGCCGCGCACGGTGATCAGGTTGCGGTAGTGCGGGCTCTCCACGTCCTGGGTCAGGGTGACGTCCAGACCGCGGGCCTCGGCCAGCAACGGGGCGTTGACATAGCTGACCTGCTCCTCGACGACGTCGCTGAACACCCCGCGCAGCACCGCCAGCTGGACGACGGACACGTCGAACTCGGCGATCTTGCCCAGCACCTCGACCGACACCGACTGGGCCAGGCCACCGGCCACGGCGGTGAAGACCCGGCCGAGCTTCTCCGCCAGCGGCAGGCCCGGACGCACGTCCTGCGCCACGATCCCGCCGGCCTGCACGTTGACCGCGTCCGGGACGAAGTCGCCCTGCAGGGCCAGCCGCACGCTGCGCGCGACCGCCGTCCCGGCCTTGTCCTGGGCCTCGGTGGTCGAGGCGCCCAGGTGCGGGGTGACCACGACGTTGGGCAGCGCGAACAGCGGGCTGTCGGTGCACGGCTCCTTGGCGTAGACGTCGATGCCGGCCGCACCGACCTGGCCCGAGCGCAGCGCGTCGGCCAGCGCCGCCTCCTCGACCAGCCCGCCGCGGGCGGCGTTGACGATGATCACGCCCTTCTTGGTCATCGCCAGCTGCTCGGCCCCGATCATCCCGAGGGTCTCGGGGGTCTTGGGCAGGTGGATGGTGATGAAGTCCGACTCCCGGAGCAGCTCCTCCAGGGACACCAGCCGGACGCCGAGCTGGGCCGCGCGGCCGGGCTGGATGTAGGGGTCGTAGGCGATGAGGGTGACGCCGAAGGCGGCCAGCCGCTGGGCGACCAGGACGCCGATGCGGCCCAGGCCGACCACGCCGACGGTCTTCTCGGTGACCTCGACGCCGCTGAACTTCGACCGCTTCCAGGTGCCCTCGCGCAGCGAGGCGTCGGCGGCCGGGATGTGCCGCGCGGCGGCCAGCAGGAGCGCGATGGCGTGCTCGGCGGCGCTGACGATGTTGGAGGTCGGCGCGTTGACGACCATGACCCCGCGGGCGGTGGCGGCCGGGACGTCGACGTTGTCCAGGCCGATGCCGGCCCGGGCGACCACCTTCAGGTGGGGCGCCGCGGCGAGCGCCTCGGCGTCGATGGTGGTCGCGCTGCGCACCATCACGGCGGCGGCGTCGGCGAGGGCGGGCAGCAGCGCCGCACGGTCGGCGCCGTCGACGTGCCGGATGTCGAACTCGGAGCCCAGCACCTCCAGCGCGCTGGGGGCGAGCTCCTCGGCGATCAGGACGACGGGCGCAGGGGTGGTCACGGGTGGACAGCCTAGGACCCGCAGGTGGGGGGCGTGCTTGCCCCTCCCTCCGGCGCCCGCCATCCTGACTGCTCACCACCGGTCGCCCCGCAGCGTGACCGGTCCCGCACGGAGGAGAGCAGTGAGCGAGCACCAGGGAGACCAGGGCCGGTCGGAGACGACCCCGTTCGGCGACGGTGGCCGGGGGCAGGACGGCCAGAGTGCTCAGCAGCAGGGCGGGTACGGGCAGAGCAGCTACGGGCAGCAGCCCGATCCCTACGCGCAGCCCCAGCCCTACGGCCAGTCGCAGCCCTACGCCGGCTACGACCAGTCGACGGCCTACCAGCCCCAGGGGTACCAGCCGCAGGGCTACCAGGCCCAGGGCTACCAGCAGCAGGGCTACCAGCCCGCCGGGTACGGCCAGCAGCCCTACGGCTACGGCCCGGCCACACCGGCCAAGCCGGGCTCGGTCGTCACCGCTGCGGTGTTCGGGTTCATCTTCGGGGCGCTCGGCGTGCTCGTCTCGGGCCTGGCCCTGATCGGGTCGGCCGTCGCCATCGGTGCCGGCGCGGGTTCCAGCGACGAGTTCGACCTGGTCCCGGGGCTCAGCAGCATCGTCGGGGCGGCCATCGGCCTCTTCGTGGTCGCCGCGCTGCTCGCCCTCGCCTGGACCGTCGTCATGATCTGGGGCTCGGTCTGGGCGTTGTCGGGCCGCAGCCGGGTCATGCTGATCGTCGGAGCGTCGATCTCGATCGTGGTCACCGGCATCGGCCTGGTCGGCAACCTGGCCAACCTCGGCGACGACTTCGGCAGCACCAGCGGCGGGGACGTCGTCCTCAGCCTGGTGTTCTTCGCGGTGGCCGTGGCCATCGTCGTGCTGCTCTGCCTGGCGCCCTCGGCCCAGTTCTTCGCCGCCCACCGCGCCCGCCGCGGTCGCTGAGGTGACCGCACCCGCCCCGTAGTTCGGCCTGCCTTCAGGGGCCCGCCGCGAGCTTGCGAGTGGTGGGTGGAAGGCAGGTCCTTCTACTGCTGCCGGGGCTGAGCGGGTTGTCCTACGGCCTGGCCGGCAGCATCGGGGCCTTCGTCGTGGGCGGGCTGTACCTCCTCCTGTCCGCGGCGACGGTCTACGGCTCGGTGCAGCTGTTCCGCGGCCGCGACGCCCGGCTGCTGCAGGTGGTCGGTCTGGTGCTGGTCGCGGTGTGGCTGGTCAACCTGGTGCTGGCCGTCGTCCTGGTCGGCACCGTCGACGTGCTGTCGGTCCTGCTGCTCGTGCTGGCCGTCGGGGTGGTCGTGACCACCCGCCGTCCCGAGGTCCGCGCCTTCGCCGCGTGAACGCACGACGGCCCCGCACCCTGGGTGCGGGGCCGTCGTGACCGGGTCAGCGCTGGGCGGTGCCGGTGTAGTCGTCCGAGGCGGAGACCCAGCTCATCAGCCCGCGCAGCTGACGGCCGGTCTCCTCGATCGGGTGCGCCTCGGCGGCGGCCCGCTTGGCCGTGAAGTCCGGGGCACCGGCGTCCTGGTCGGCGATGAAGGCCGCGGCCCAGGTGCCGTCCTGGATGTCCTTGAGGACCTGGCCCATCGTCTCCTTGACGCGCGCGTCCACCACCCGGGGGCCGGAGGTGTAGTCGCCGTACTCGGCGGTGTCGGAGACCGACCAGCGCTGCTTGGCGATGCCGCCCTCGTACATGAGGTCGACGATCAGCTTGAGCTCGTGCAGGCACTCGAAGTAGGCGATCTCGGGCTGGTAGCCGGCCTCGGTCAGGGTCTCGAACCCGGCCTGCACCAGCGCGGACATGCCACCGCAGAGGACGGCCTGCTCACCGAAGAGGTCGGTCTCGGTCTCCTCGGCGAAGGTCGTCTTGATGACACCGGCGCGGGCACCGCCGATGGCCTTGGCGTAGGACAGCGCCAGCGCCTGGGCCGAGCCGGAGGCGTCCTGCTCCACCGCGATCAGGCAGGGCACGCCCTTGCCGTCGGTGAACTCGCGGCGCACCAGGTGGCCCGGGCCCTTGGGGGCGACCATGGCGACGTCGACGCCGGCCGGGGGCTTGATGTAGCCGAAGCGGATGTTGAAGCCGTGGCCGAAGAACAGCGCGTCGCCGTCCTGCAGGTTGGGCTCGATCGACTCGGTGTACAGCTTCCGCTGCACGTGGTCCGGCGCCAGGATCATGATCAGGTCGGCCTCGGCGGCCGCCTCGGCGGGGGTGACGACCCGCAGGCCCTCGGCCTCGGCCTTGGCGCGGGACTTGCTGCCCTCGGGCAGGCCGACGCGCACGTCGACGCCGGAGTCGCGCAGCGACAGCGAGTGGGCGTGGCCCTGGCTGCCGTAGCCGATGACGGCGACGGTGCGCCCCTGGATGATCGAGAGGTCGGCGTCGTCGTCGTAGAAGATCTCGGCGGCCATGCGGTGGGGCTCCTTGTCTAGGTGGGGGTTCGAGCAGGTTCAGGAGGCGGAGCGCAACGTACCGGCGCCGCTCATCGAGCGCGGACCGCGGGCCAGGGCGACGGTCCCGGACTGGGCCATCTCCTTGATCCCGAGCGGTGCCAGGACGGCGAGCAGCGCCTGCAGCTTCTCCGGGGTGCCGGTGGACTCGACGGTCACCGTGTCGGTGTTGACGTCGATGACCTTGGCCCGGAACAGCTCGACGGTCTGCAGCACCTGGGCCCGGTCGGCCAGCGGTGCGCGGACCTTGACCATGAGCAGCTCGCGCTGCACCGAGGCGCCGTCCAGCTCGACGATCTTGATCACCTCGATCAGCTTGTTCAGCTGCTTGGTGATCTGCTCCAGCGGCTGGCTCTCCACGTCGACCACGATGGTCATCCGGGAGAGGTCGGGGTTCTCCGTCGGGCCGACGGCCAGGGACTCGATGTTGTAGCCGCGGCGGCTGAACAGCGCCGAGACGCGGGCCAGCACACCGGACTTGTTCTCGACCAGGACCGACAGGGTGTGGCGGGGCATCAGACCGGGCCTTCCGTGTAGACCGGGCGGACGTCGCGCGCGGCGAGGATGTCGTCGTTGCTGGCGCCGGCGGCGACCATCGGCCAGACCTGGGCGTCGGAGCCGACCACGAAGTCGATCACGACCGGGCGGTCGTCGATCTCCATGGCCGCGGCGATGGTGGCGTCGACGTCCTCCGGCCGCTCGCAGCGCAGCCCGACGCAGCCCAGCGCCTCCCCCAGCTTCACGAAGTCCGGGATCCGGATCGGCTCGATGTCGCCGCCGCCGGAGCCGCGGTTGTGCAGCCGGGTGTTGGAGTAGCGACCGCCGTAGAACAGGGTCTGCCACTGCCGGACCATGCCCAGGTTGCCGTTGTTGATCACGGCCACCTTGATCGGGATGCCCTCGATCGCGCAGGTGGCCAGCTCCTGGTTGGTCATCTGGAAGCAGCCGTCGCCGTCGATGGCCCACACGGTGGCCTCGGGGCGACCGGCCTTGGCACCCATGGCGGCGGGGACGGCGTAGCCCATCGTGCCCAGGCCGCCGCTGTTGAGCCAGGTGCGGGGCTTCTCGTACTTCACGAACTGGGCGGCCCACATCTGGTGCTGGCCCACACCGGCGCAGTAGACCGCGTCCGGGCCGGCGATGGCGCTGAGCCGCTCGATGACGTACTGCGGGGACAGCGCGCCGTCCTCGGGCAGGTCGTAGCCCAGCGGGTAGGTCTCGCGCCAGCGGTCGAGCTGGGCCCACCAGGCGGACAGGTCGGGCCGGCCCTGCTGCTCCTGCAGCGTGGTAAGCGCGGCGACCAGCTCGGTGATCGTCTCCTTGGCGTCGCCCACGATCGGGACGTCGGCCTTGCGGTTCTTGCCGATCTCGGCCGGGTCGATGTCGGCGTGCACCACCAGGGCATCCGGGGCGAAGCTCTCGAGCTTGCCGGTGACCCGGTCGTCGAAGCGGGCGCCCAGCGCGATGAGCACGTCGGCCTTCTGCAGCGCGGCGACCGCGGTGACGGTGCCGTGCATGCCGGGCATGCCCAGGTGCTGGGCGTGGCTGTCGGGGAACGCGCCGCGGGCCATGAGGGTGGTGACGACGGGGGCGCCGGTCAGCTCGGCGAGCTCGGCGAGCACCTCGCTGGCCTCGGCCTTGAGCACGCCACCGCCGACGTAGAGCACCGGCTGCCTCGCGGCCTGGATGACCGCGGCGGCCTCGCGGACCTGCTTGCCGTGCGGGCGGGTGGTCGGCTTGTAGCCGGGCAGGTCGATCCGCGGCGGCCAGACGAAGTCGGTGGTGGCCTGCAGGACGTCCTTGGGGACGTCGACCAGCACCGGGCCGGGCCGGCCGGTGGAGGCCAGGTGGAAGGCCTCGGCGATCCGCTGCGGGATCTCGTCGGCGCTGGCGACCAGGAAGTTGTGCTTGGTGATCGGCATCGTGATGCCGCGGATGTCGGCCTCCTGGAAGGCGTCGGTCCCGATGAAGCCGCTGGCCACCTGCCCGGTGATCGCGACCATCGGCACCGAGTCCATGTAGGCGTCGGCCAGCGGGGTCACCAGGTTGGTGGCGCCGGGGCCCGAGGTGGCGATGCAGACGCCGACCCGGCCGGTGGCCTGCGCGTACCCGGTGGCGGCGTGCCCGGCGCCCTGCTCGTGGCGGACCAGGACGTGGCGCACCGAGGAGTCGAACAGCGGGTCGTACAGCGGCAGGATGGCCCCGCCCGGCAGCCCGAACCCCAGGTCGACGCCGACGGCCTCGAGGGAGCGCACGAGGCTCTGCGCACCGGTGATGCCGGTGCTCGGCCGCGTCGGGTCGAGCACCGACCCGTCGGTGGTCTCGACCCCGACGGTCGCCTCGGCGGCAGCCTGGGTGGGGGCGTCGACCGCCGCGGGATCGGGCGCGAGGGACGTCGGTGGGCTGGTGGTGGTGCTCATGCGGGGCGGGTCTCCCTGGGCGCGGGGGTGGGTGTGCGGTCGGGCTCGGCCAACAAAAAACCCCTCGTGCCAGGAGGCACGGAGGGGTGAGCGCGTCGGTCGGTGGACCGACGCGCTAGTCGATGACTACGAGGAGGACGGGACGCAGCACGCCCGTACTGTGCGCCCGGGCAACCCCCCGCGTCAACCACCGCGTCCCACTCACCGGGACGGGGGCATCCGCTCCGTGGGACGGGCTGCGGGACCCGGGGTCACCCGGCGTCGACCCGCCCGACCTGGCCGGGGCCACAGGTGGCCCCGGCCGGCGTCCAGGCAGGCGACGAGCGCGGGCAGGGTCAGCGGCCGGGACAGCAGGAACCCCTGGGCGAAGCCGCAGCCCATCGTGCGCAGCACGGTCAGCTGGCTGGGCGTCTCGACGCCCTCGGCGACCACGTCGATGCCCAGGTCACCGCCGATGCCGATGACCGAGGCGCACAGCGCACGGGTCTGCACCTCCTTGTCCACCCGGGCCAGGAAGGAGCGGTCGAGCTTGACGACGTCGATCGGCAACCGGGTCAGGTGCGCCAGCGTGGAGGACTCCGCGCCGAAGTCGTCCAGGGCCAGGTGCACGCCCATCAGCCGCAGGGCGGCGAAGTCCGCGGAGATGGCCGGGTCCTCCAGCAGCGCGGTGCTGCCGGTCACCTCGACCACCAGCCGCTCGGCGGGGAAGCCGGTGGCGCGCAGGGCGGTGGAGACGTCGCCGACCACTGTGCCGCTGGCCAGGTGGACCGGGGAGATGTTGATGCCCAGCCGCAGCGGGGCGCCGTGCTCGGGCAGGGCCGCCGCGGCCAGGGTGGCCTCGTGCAGCACCCAGCGCTGCAGGTCCCCGACCAACCCTGCGCGCTCGGCGACCGGGATGAACTCCTCGGGCTCGAGCTCGCCGAACACCGGGTGGTCCCAGCGGACCAGTGCCTCGACGCCGGTGACCTGCTGCTCGGTGAGCGAGACGATCGGCTGCCAGACCAGGCCCAGCTCGCCGCGCGCCCGGGCACCCACCAGGTCCGCCCGCAGCCGCTCGCGGCGGTCCCGGGCCTCGCCGAGCAGCGGGTCGTAGCGCCGCACGGAACCGGGCCCGGCCTGCCGGGCGCTGCGCACGGCGAGCTCGGCGCGGTCCAGCACGGTCTCCGAGCCCAGCCCGGCGACCAGCGGCACCAGGCCGACGGCCGCGCTGAGGTCCACCAGGCCCAGCGGGGTGACGACGGGCTGCTCCACCACCGACAGGCAGCGGGAGGCCACCCGGTCGGGCTCGGTGCCCTCGCCGTGGGCGAGCACCGCGAACACCTCGGCCCCGACCCGGGCCACCAGGTCGTCGCCGCGGACGGTGGCGCGCAGCCGACGGCCGATCTCGACCAGCGACAGGTCGACCACGTCGCGGCCGACGTTCTCCCGGGCGGCGGTAAGCCCCTCGACCTCGAACAGCAGCAGGGACACCTGCGACACCTCGCCCGCGGCGGCCAGCTCCTCGGCCAGCGCGATGACGTGCGCCGCCCGGTTGGGCAGCCCGGTGACCGGGTCGGTGAAGGCCAGCGAGCGGAGCTCGTCCTCGGCGTGCAGCCGGACGGTGACGTCGCGGCAGTGCAGCACCAGGTCGCCCACCGCGGCGTCGGCCCGCAGGTCGGTGACCCCGGCCTCCCACACGCGCCAGCTGCCGTCGGCGGCGGGCAGCCGGAAGCTGCACAGCCCGCCGAGCGCGGCGGCGGGGCCGTCGGGGTCGCTGAGCCAGGCGCGGACGGTCTCGACGTCCTGCGGGTGGACCCGGTCGACGAGCAGGGCCCCCACCAGCGGTCGGCCGGCGGCCTGCGCGGGGTCGGCCAGGGCCGGCGCGGCCCAGGTGGTGACGCGCTGCTCGTCGAGCACGAGGACGGCGTCGCTGCTGGCCCGGACCACCTTGCGGAAGTAGGCCTCGCTGCGGCCCAGCCGACCGGCCCAGCGCACCTCGTCGCCGACCACGACGACCCGGTGCACCCCGGTGAGCAGCAGTCCCACCGCGACCGCGACCAGGGCGGCCGGCGTGGGGGTGGCGACGAACAGGGCCGAGGCCAGCAGCAGGACGGCGGCGACCACCATGACGCCGTGCGGCAGCAGCTGGCCGGCCAGGGTGATGCCCTGGGTGAGCTTGCGGGCCCCACCGACGCCGGGGGCCGGTCCCCCGGCGGTCCCCGGGGCGTCGCCCGGGTCGGTCGTCGCGGCCAGGACCAGCAGGACCAGCCCGAGCAGGAGGACCGCCCGGCTGGCGGTGCCGAGCAGGCCGAAGGAGCCGGTGGAGACCACGACGGCCAGGCAGTCGGCGACGGTGAGCGCAGCCAGCCCGGCCAGGGTCACCCCGGCGGTGGTGCGCCGCGCCGGACCGGCCGCGGTGACGAAGGTGAGCCCGGTGCCCAGCAGGAGGGTGGCGGCCAGGCAGCTGGCCTCCAGCGCCAGCCGGGCCGGGCCGCCGGGCGACAGCTCGCGGACGAGCGGGCCGACCACGAGCAGCTGGGCCAGGACGAAGGCGGCGGTGCAGAACAGGGCGTTCTCGACCAGCAGGCGCGCACCGCCGGCGCGCAGCCGGCCGCGGCCGAGCAGGGTGAGGACGGCGACCGCCCCGAGCAGGTGCGGGAGGACCGAGGCCGCCGTGCGGGCCGGGTCCACCGACCCGGGGGCGGGGTCCAGCAGCTCGGTGGACGCCGACACGACGACCCCGGTGAGCAGCGCGGCCGCCACCAGGCGCCACCCGCGCGCCCGGGCGCAGGTGCGCCGACCGACCCGGGCCAGCACGACGGCGGCGAGGACGGCGACGGTGACCACCACGGCGTCGGAGACCGGCCGGCGCGCCCCCGGCGGGAGCAGGAGGGCGCCGCCGAGCAGGGTCAGGAGCGCCAGACCCACCAGGGGTGCCCAGCGCCGGATGCGGTCCACATCCCGGATGTCGGCAGCGGCGGACCCGGCCCGCAGCCCTGCCGGGGTGTTCTCACCCCTTAGGGCTGCGGGCCCTCCCCCGCGTCAGCCGCAGATCGCGCCCTGCGCCGCCGACCCGACGAGCTTCGCGTACTTGGCCAGCACCCCGCGGGTGTAGCGCGGCGCCGGCGGGGCCCAGCCCTCGCGGCGACGGGCGAGCTCCTCGGCGTCCACGTGCAGGTCCAACGTGCGGGCGGCGAGGTCGAGCACGATGCGGTCGCCGTCCCGGACGAACGCGATGGGTCCGCCGTCCATGGCCTCGGGGGCGATGTGGCCCACGCACAGGCCGGTCGTCCCGCCGGAGAACCGGCCGTCGGTCAGCAGCAGCACGTCCTTGCCCAGCCCGGCGCCCTTGATCGCACCGGTGACGGCCAGCATCTCGCGCATCCCCGGGCCGCCGCGCGGGCCCTCGTAGCGGATGACGACGACGTCGCCGGACTTCAGGGTGCCCTCGGTGACGGCCTGCATCGCGCCGGCCTCGCCGTCGAACACCCGGGCGGTGCCGTCGAAGACCTCGGCGTCGAAGCCGGCGCTCTTCACCACGGCGCCCTCGGGCGACAGCGAACCGCGCAGGATGGTGAGCCCGCCGGTCTTGTGGATCGGGTTGTCCATCGCGTGGATGATCGCGCCGTCGGGGTCCTGCGGGGCGATGTGCGCCAGGTTCTCGGCCATCGTCTTGCCCGTGACGGTGAGGCAGTCGCCGTGCAGCAGGCCGGCGTCCAGCAGCGCCTTCATCACGACCGGCACGCCGCCGATGCGGTCGATGTCGGTCATGACGAACCGGCCGAAGGGCTTCACGTCGGCCAGGTGCGGGGTCTTGTCCCCGATCCGGTTGAAGTCGTCGAGGGTGAGGTCGACGTCGGCCTCGTGCGCGATGGCCAGCAGGTGCAGCACGGCGTTGGTCGAGCCGCCGAGGGCCATGACCACGGTGATGGCGTTCTCGAACGCCTCCTTGGTCATGATGTCGCGGGCGGTGATGCCCTGGCGGAGCAGCTCGACGACGGCCTTGCCCGACTCCACGGCGTAGCCGTCGCGGCGGCGGTCCGGGGCCGGCGGGGCGGCGCTGCCGGGCAGGCTCATGCCCAGGGCCTCGGCGGCGCTGGCCATCGTGTTGGCGGTGTACATGCCGCCGCAGGCACCCTCGCCTGGGCAGGTCGCCTTCTCGATCTCGGTCAGCTCGTCCCGGGTGATCTTGCCCGCGGCGCAGGCACCGACACCCTCGAAGACGTCGATGATCGTCAGGTCCCGGTCACCGAGCTTGCCGGGCATCGTGGCGCCGGCGTAGAGGAACACCGCGGCCAGGTCCAGGCGGGCGGCGGCCATGAGCATGCCGGGCAGGGACTTGTCGCAGCCGGCGAGCAGGACGGAGCCGTCCAGCCGCTCGGCGAACACGACGGTCTCGACCGAGTCGGCGATGACCTCGCGGGAGACCAGCGAGGCGCGCATGCCCTCGTGGCCCATGGAGATGCCGTCGGAGACGGAGATGGTGCCGAACTCCAGCGGGAAGCCGCCGCCCTCGTGCACGCCGGTCTTCACGGCCTTGGCCAGCCGGTCCAGCGAGAGGTTGCAGGGGGTGATCTCGTTCCAGGACGAGGCCACGCCGATCTGCGGCTTCACCCAGTCGTCGTCGCCCATGCCGACGGCGCGCAGCATGGCGCGGGCCGGGGCGCGGGAGTCGCCGTCGGTCACCTCGAAGGACCGGGGCTTCATCGAGGAGGTGCTGGCGGGCGGGTTCTCGACGGTCGTCACGACCGTGGATGGTATGCCCGGCCCGTCTGGGACGATCGGGCCGTGGCTGTCGCGCGGATGAGGATGAGCCGGGTGGCCCTGGTGCCGGTGCTGGTGCTGGCGGTCTGCACGCTGCCGGTGGCGACCGCGGCCTGGTGGGGCGCCCCGCTCCTGCTGGTGCCGCTGCTGGTCGCCGTCTGGGTGCTCCGGGTCGGGGTCGACATCGGCCCGGCCGGGATCACCCCGCGCACGCTGCTGCCCGGCGCGACGGTGCCGTGGGACGACGTCGCCGGCCTCCGGGTGGGCGAGGACCAGGAGCTGTGGCTGGTGCGCCGCACCGGCACCGAGGTCCGGCTGCCCGTCGTCCGGGCGCGGGACCTGCCCCGCCTGGCCGCCGTCTCCGACGGCCGCATCCCCGACGTCGGCTGACCGCGCTCCGGCTTCGTCGGCTTCGGCAAAGGAACCTCTGCACCCCCTGAACGGCCGGTGAGGGGGTGCAGAGGTTCCTCTGCCAGGGCCTCAGTAGGCGTCGACGACGTTCACCAGCGGCTGACCGGCGAGGACGCGCTGCAGCTGGTCGGCGACGGCGGCCGCGGCGCGGGCGTTGGTGTCGGGCACGGCACCGGCGACGTGCGGGGTGAGCAGCAGCCCGGGCGCCGACCACAGCGGGTGGCCCTCGGGGAGCGGCTCGGGCTCGGTGACGTCCAGGGCAGCCCGGAGGCGCCCGGAGGTGAGCTCGGCCAGCAGCGCATCGGTGTCGACCACGACCCCGCGGGCGGCGTTGACCAGCAGCGCGCCGTCCTTCATCGCGGCCAGGAAATCGGCGTCCACCATGCCGACGGTCTCGTCGGTGACCGGCACGATGAGGACGACGACGTCGGCCGCGGGCAGCAGCTCGGGCAGGTCGGCGGTGGCGCGGACGCCGTCCCGGGCGGTGCGGGCGACGTAGGTGAGGTCGACGTCGAAGCCGGCGAGCATGCGGCCGATCAGCTGCCCGATGTCCCCGGCCCCGACGACCAGGACCTTCGCCCCGACCATGGAGTGCTCGGTTCCGAACGACCACCGGCCGGCGTCCTGCTCGCGGGTGAAGTGCGGGATGCCGCGCTGGGCGGCGAGCGCGGCGGCCACGGCCCACTCGGCCGTCGCCGGGGTGTGCGCGCCGCGGGCGTTGCAGAGCACGACCCGCTGGGGCAGCCGGCCGGCGAACTTCTCGGCGCCGGCGCTCATCAGCTGCACCAGCTGGAGGTCGGGCAGGCCGTCCAGGAAGCCGTCGGGGATGCCGGACCCACCGGCCGGCACCCAGACCTGGGCGCGGGCGGCGTCCCCGGTCGGGGCGCCCTCGGTGGGGTCGACCCGGTGCGCCCGGACCCGGGGGTCGAGCTGCTCGAGGTGCTCGGCCAGGCCGCGGGAGGGCACCAGGACGTGCAGCTCCGCGTCGTCGGGCAGGTCGATGATCAGGCTGTCGGGCACGGGACCAGACGTTAGGGGGACCGCCCGCGGACGGCGATCCGGGACACCGCCGGTGCGTACCCTGGGCGGGGTGACCCGGGGAGCTCGCGCACTGCTGGCCGCGGGCGCCTGCCTGCTGCTGGCCGGCTGCGGCGGCGGCTACACCCCCGCCGGTCCGTTCCGCGAGGTGCAGGAGGCGCCGGGTCCGCAGGTCGGCCCGCCGTCGGACACCACGCCCGCGCCGGCCCCCGGCGACCCGTCGACCCCCGGCTCGGAGCAGGAGGAGGCCGGCGACCCGAACGTGCTGGCCACCGACCTCGCCGTCCCGACCGGGCTGGTGCTGCTGCCCGACGGCACCGGGATCGTCGCCGAGCGCGAGACCGGTCGCCTGCTGCAGGTCTTCCCCGACCGCTCCCCCGCCCGCGAGCTGATGGTCGTGGCCGGGGTGGACGCCACCGGCGACGGCGGCCTGCTGGGCCTGGCGCTGTCGCCCACCTTCGCCGAGGACGGGCTGTTCTACGCCTACCTGTCCACGGCGACGGACAACCGGGTGGTCCGCTTCCCGATGGGCGGTGCCCCGAACCCGGTCGTCACCGGCATCCCGCGGGGCGAGACCCGCAACGGCGGTGGCCTGGTGTTCGGCGTCGACGGCACGCTGTACGTAGGCACCGGCGACACCGGCAACGCCCCGCTGGCCCAGGACCCGGCGTCCCTGGCCGGCAAGGTGCTCGCCTACGACGTGTTCGGCCAGCCGGTGGGCGCCAGCGCGGTCTACAGCTCGGGGCTGTCCAACGTGCAGGGGCTGTGCCTGGACGCCGAGGGTGCCGTCTACGCCACCGACGACTCCGCCACCGGTCCCGACGAGTTCGACGCGCTCATCCCCGGCGGCGACTACGGCTCCCCGGTCGCCATCCCGGGCGCGAACCCCGCGGTGCTCACCGTCCCCGCCGAGACCGGCGGGCTGGCCGGGTGCGCGGTGTCGGGCAGCTTCGTCTTCCTCGGCGCGCTGGACGGCCGGCAGGTCGTGCTGGCCACCCTCGGGCCCGACGGCGCCCCGGTCGCTGACCCCGAGCCGTTCCTCCCCGACGAGTACGGCCGGCTCCGGACCGTGGTGCTCGCCCCCGACGGCGCGCTGTGGATCACCACCTCGAACACCGACGGGCTCGGCACCCCGGCCGAGGACGACGACAAGGTGCTGCGCATCCAGCCGCCCGCCTCGGAGCAGACCAGCCCGCTGTAACGACTGTCGCCCTCCGGGCTCCGACCGCGGTCAGGTGCCGTACCCGGCTGGTGTGGAGCGCGTCCTCGCCATCCTCGGCGCCCCTGCGGGCCACCTCGTCAGCCGGGAGCTGCGCGTCGGCTCAGCTGGTACACCACGTGGGCGCGGGTGTCGGCGGGGTTGTCCGGCTCCAGCTCGCCCTCGGCCACGCGGGTGAACCCGGCCGCCTCCAGGGCGCGCCAGGACGCGTAGTTCTCCGCGTGCACCGGGACGACGACGTCCTGGGCGTCCGGGTGGTCGGCGAAGCCCCGCTGCACCGCGGCGCGGATGAGCCCGGCGCCCAGGCCGCGACCGCGGTGGCCCGCCGTCCCGACGAGGTAGTCGATGCTCAGCGCGCCGGCCGGCACCGGGTGCACCGGCGCGAGCTCGGCGGCGTAGGACGGCTCGTGGGCGAACCGGTAGACCTGGACGAAGCCGAACGGCTCGCCGTCGGTCAGCCCGAGGTAGAGGGCCGTGGGGTCCGCGCCGTCGATGGACGGGCCGTAGCGGGCCTCGACCTCACCCGGGTCCTCGGCCCACCAGCGGGCCACCAGCGGCTCGGCCAGCCACGCAGCGAGTAGACCGAGGTCCGCTCGCTGCAGTGGCTGCAACGAGATCACCCGCCGAGCACCCGTTCCTCCAGCATCCGCCGGACGGTGGCTGCATCGGCCTTGCCGCGGGTCTCCTTCATGACGGCGCCCACCAGGGCACCCAGCGCCGCTGTCTTGCCGCCGCGCACCTTCTCCACAACGTCGGGCGCCCCGGCGATGGCGGCGTCGACGGCGGCCCCGAGCTCGTCGGACTCCCCCATCACGGCCAGGCCGCGGGAGTCCACGACCTGCTGCGGCGAGCCCTCGCCGGCGAGCACGCCGTCGAGCACCTGGCGGGCCAGCTGGTCGTTGACCGTGCCGGCCGCGACCAGTGCGGTCAGCTCGGCCACCTGCGCCGGGGTGACCGCCAGGTCGGCGAGCTCCACGCCGTCGTCCTTGGCGCGGCGGGACAGCTCGCCCAGCCACCACTTGCGGGCATCGGCCGGGTCCGCGCCGGCAGCGACGGTGTCGGTCACCAGGCCCAGCGCACCGGCGTTGACCAGCCAGGCCATCTCGGTGTCGGAGATGCCCCACTCCTCGCGCAGGCGTGCCCGGCGGGCGGCCGGCAGCTCGGGGAGGTCGGCCTGCAGCTGGGCGACCCAGTCGGCGTCGGGGGCCATCGGCACCAGGTCGGGCTCGGGGAAGTACCGGTAGTCGGTGGCCTCCTCCTTGCTCCGGCCGGCCGAGGTGGACCCGGTGTCCTCGTGGAAGTGCCGGGTCTCCTGCAGGATCCGCACGCCGTCGTCCAGCAGGGCGGCCTGGCGGCGCATCTCGTAGCGCACCGACCGCTCGACCGAGCGCAGCGAGTTGACGTTCTTGGTCTCGGTGCGGGTGCCCCACTCCAGCGACCCGGTCGGGGCCAGCGAGGTGTTCACGTCGCAGCGCAGGTTGCCCTGCTCCATGCGGACCTCGGAGACGCCCAGGGCCAGCAGGATCTCGCGCAGCTCGGCGACGTAGGCGCGGGCGACCTCGGGGGCCTTGGCGCCGACGCCGGGGACCGGCCGGGTGACGATCTCGACCAGCGGGATGCCCGCCCGGTTGAAGTCGACCAGCGAGTGGTCGGCGCCGTGGATGCGGCCGGTGGCGCCACCGACGTGCAGGTTCTTGCCGGTGTCCTCCTCGAGGTGCACCCGCTCGATCTCCACGCGGTAGGTCTCGCCGTCGACCTCGACGTCCAGGTGCCCGGCCGTGCACAGCGGCTCGTCGTACTGGCTGGTCTGGAAGCCCTTGGGGATGTCGGGGTAGAAGTAGTTCTTCCGCGCGAACCGGCACCAGGTGGCGATCCGGCAGCCCAGCGCGAGGCCGATCCGGATGGTGGCCTCGATGGCGGCGGCGTTGGCCACCGGCAGCGCGCCGGGCAGGGCCAGGCAGACCGGGCAGGTGTGCGAGTTGGGCTCGGCGCCGAAGGTCGTGGCGCACCCGCAGAACATCTTCGAGGCGGTGCCCAGCTCGACGTGGGTCTCCAGGCCGAAGACCGGCTCGTACCGGGCGACGACGTCGTCGAACTCGAGCAGACGGTCGGTGCTCACTTCTCCCCCTGCTTCCTGGCTGCTTCTCGGGTCTCGGCGCGGCCGGTGACCACGGCACCGACGGCGGTGAGCACCCCGAGGACGATGAACACGGCGAACACGGCGCGGCCGGTGGTCGCCCACAGCACGACGCCGGCGAGGACGACGAACGCGGTCAGACCCCACGCGGCCTTGAGGGCGTTGCTCACGCCGAGGCCCCCAGCTGGCTCAGGAACGTTCCCCCGCGGGCGGCGTCCTGCGCTGCCTCCAGCGCTGCGGCGACCCGGTAGCACCGGTCGTCGGCCAGCGCCGGCGCCATGACCTGCAGGCCGACCGGCAGCCCCTCGGAGAGCCCGCACGGGACCGAGATGGCCGGGGTGCCGGCCAGGCTCGCCGGCAGCGTGCACAGGTCGGCGGCGTACATCGACAGCGGGTCGTCGACCCGCTGGCCGATCGGGAAGGCCACGATCGGGGACGTCGGGCTGACCAGCACGTCCACGGCCCCGCCGTCCGCGGCGAACGCCGAGACGAAGTCCCGGCCGATCAGCGTGCGGACCTTCTGCGCCTGGCCGTAGTAGGCCTCGTAGTAGCCCGAGGACAGCGCGTAGGTGCCCAGGATGATGCGGCGCTTGACCTCGGGGCCGAAGCCCTTCGCCCGGGTGAGCGCCATGACCTCGTCGAGGTCGCGGCTGCCGTCGTCCCCGACCCGCAGGCCGTACCGGACGCCGTCGAACCGCGACAGGTTGGACGACGCCTCGGACGGCGCGATCAGGTAGTAGGCGGCCAGCGCCAGGTCGAAGCTGGGGCAGGAGATCTCGCGGACCTCGGCGCCCAGGGCCCGCAGCTGGTCCACACCCGCCTGGAACGCGGCCAGCACGCCGGCCTCGTAGCCGTCGGTGTGGCCCTCGCCGCCGAGCTCGCGGACGACGCCGACGGTGACGCCGGACAGGTCGCCGGTCGCCCCCTGCCGGGCCGCCTCGACGAACGGGGCGGCCGGGGCGTCGATGCTGGTGGAGTCGCGCGGGTCGTGGCCGCCGATGACCTCGTGCATGAGGGCGGCGTCGGCGACGGTGCGGGCCATCGGACCGGCCTGGTCCAGGCTCGAGGAGAACGCGATCAGCCCGTAGCGGGACACCGAGCCGTAGGTCGGCTTGTGACCGACCAGGCCGGTGACGGCGGCGGGCTGGCGAATCGAGCCGCCGGTGTCGGTGCCGATCGCCCACGGCGCCAGGTGGCCGGCGACAGCGGCCGAGGACCCGCCGGAGGAGCCGCCGGGGATCCGGTCGTGGTCCCACGGGTTGCGGGTCGGGCCGTAGGCGGAGTTCTCGGTGGAGGAGCCCATCGCGAACTCGTCCATGTTGGTCTTGCCCAGCAGCACGGTGCCGGCGGCCTTGAGGCGGGCGGCGACGGTGGCGTCGTAGGGCGGCGTCCAGCCCTCGAGGATCTTCGAGCCGCTGGTGGTGGGCACGCCCTCGGTGACCACGACGTCCTTGAGGGCCACCGGGATGCCGGCGAGCGGGCCGAGCTCGTCACCGGCCGCGCGGCGGCGGTCCACCTCGCCGGCGGTGGCCAGCGCGGTCTCGCCGTCGACGTGCAGGTAGGAGTTCAGCGTGCCGTCGGTGGCCGCGATGGCGTCCAGGTGGGCCTGGGTGATCTCCACGGCGCTGGCGCTGCCGTCGGCCAGGGCGGCCCGGAGCGCGGTGACGTCGAGGCGGGTCAGGTCGGTGCTCATGCTTCTTCCTGCAGGATGCGCGGCACCCGGAACCGGTCGTCCTCGGCGGCGGGCGCGCCGGAGAGCGCCTGGTCGCGGGACAGGCTCGGGGCGACGACGTCGGGGCGGTACACGTTGGTCAGCGGCACCGCGTGCGTGGTCGGCGCGACGTCGGCCGTGGGGGCGTCCTGCACCCGGGCGACGGCGCCGAGGACGACCCCGAGCTGGTCGGCGAAGAGGTCCAGCTCCTCGTCGGTGACGGCGAGCCGGGACAGCTGCGCGAGGTGCGCGACGTCGTCCCGGGAGAGGCTGCTGCTGTCCGTGCTCATGCGGTGGCGGGCCCCAAGTCGGTCGGCTGGGTGTCGGTGGACGTCGGGAGCACCGGGCTCCCGACCCTGGGAGTCTACGTGGGCGGGCCCACGGGCCCCGGCCCGCGAGCCGGGTTGGCCCTGGCGGGGGCCGATGGGGCAGGCTGACCGCTGCCCGCGATCGACGGAGATCGACACCCGGCGGTCCTGCGGAGGTGCCCGTGTCCTACCTGCTCCGTCTCGTCGTCCCCGACCGCCCCGGCATCCTGGGCGCGGTGGCCACCGCGCTGGGCCTGGCCGGCATCGACATCGTCTCGGTCGACGTGCTCGAGCGCGGCGGTGGGGTGGCCGTCGACGACATCGTGGTCGAGCTGCCCGAGGACCGGGTCGCCGACGGCCTGATCACCGCGGTGATGACCGTGCCCGGCGTGCAGGTGGAGTCGCTGCGCCCGTTCTCCGGGCAGCTGGACACCCACCGCGAGCTGGAGCTGCTGGAGTCCCTGGGCCGGGCCGGCGGCGGGACGGCGACCCTGCTCGCCGACGAGCTGCCCCGGGTGCTGCACGGCGGCTGGGCGGTCGTGCTGACCGGCACCCCGGACGACGTCACCGTGCTGGCCGCCTCCGAGGCGGCCCCCGGGCTGGCCGACCTGGTGCTTCCCTGGTTGCCGCTGCGGACGCCGGTGCTGCTGCCCAGCGAGGCCGACTGGGTGCCGGCCATGTGGCAGGACATGGCCGTGGAGATGATGGCCGCACCCTTCGACGGCGGTGCCGCGGTGCTGCTCGGCCGCTCGGGCGGGCCGGCCTTCCGCCGCTCGGAGCTGCTGCGGCTGGCCCACCTGACCGGCATCGCCGCCACCGTCGCCCAGCTGCCGCCTGCCTGAGCGGGATCCCGCCTCCGGCGGGACCTCAGGACGGGGTCGGGTCCTCGGGCACCTCGTCGACTGTCCCGGTCTCCTCGACGGGGGTCTTCTTCTTCCGGGGGGCCCGCTTCTTCGGGGCGGGCCGCTCGCCGTCCGGCTCGGGTGCGGGCTCGGGTTCGCTGCCGTCGCCGATGGTGGCCACCGCACGGGCGGCGTCCGGGCCCTGCTCGAGCAGCACGGCGAAGCCGTCGTCGTCGAGCACCGGCGCCTTCACCTGGACGGCCTTGTCGTACTTGCTGCCCGGGTCGGCCCCGACCACGACGAAGCCGGTCTTCTTGGACACCGAGCCGGTGACCTTGCCGCCCTGGCCCTGGATGGCCGCGATCGCCTCGTCCCGGCTGTGGTCGCGCAGCGACCCGGTGACCACCACGGTGACGCCGGTGAGCGGGCCGGGACCGTCGTCGGAGGCCTCGTCCTCCATCCGGACGCCGTCGCGGCGCCACTTCTCGACCACGCCGAGGTGCCAGTCGACGGCGAACCAGTCGCGGACGGCGGTGGCGATGGTCGGGCCGACGCCGTCGGCGGCGGCCAGCTCCTCCTCGGAGGCGGCCATCAGCCGGTCCATCGAGCGGAACTCCCGGGCCAGCGCCTGCGCGGCGGTGGGCCCGACGTGCCGGATCGACAGACCGACCAGCACCCGCCAGAGCGGGACGTCCTTGCGGGTCTGCAGGTTGGTCAGCAGCCGCTGACCGTTGGCTGAGAGCGTGCCGTCCTTCTTGGTGAAGAACGGCGCGGTCTGCAGCTGCTCGGCGGTGAGGGCGAAGACGTCTCCCTCGTCGGCCAGCAGCCCGCTCTCCAGCAGCGAGGTGGCGGCCTCGTAGCCGAGCACCTCGATGTCGAAGGCGCCGCGCCCGGCGACGTGGAACACCCGCTCCCGCAGCTGGGCCGGGCACGAGCGGGAGTTGGGGCAGCGGATGTCGGCGTCGCCCTCCTTCTCGTGCCGCAGCTCGGTGCCGCACTCGGGGCAGTGGGTGGGCATGACGAACGGGTGCGCGTCAGCGGGCCGGACGTCGACGACCGGGCCGAGGATCTCCGGGATGACGTCCCCGGCCTTGCGGATGACCACGGTGTCGCCGATCCAGACGCCCTTGCGCTCGACCTCGCTGGCGTTGTGCAGGGTGGCCAGCTGCACGGTGGAGCCGGCGACCTTGACCGGTTCCATGTAGCCGAAGGGGGTGACCCGGCCGGTCCGCCCCACGTTGACCCGGATGTCCAGGAGCTTCGTGGTGGCCTCCTCCGGCGGGTACTTGAACGCGATCGCCCACCGGGGCGCCCGGCTGGTGGACCCGAGCCGACGCTGCAGCGCGACCTGGTCGATCTTGACGACCACGCCGTCGATCTCGTGCTCGACGGCGTGCCGCTGCTCGCGGTAGCGCTCGATGTAGGCCCAGACCGCCTCGAGGTCGGGCACGACCTCGTAGCGCTCGCTGGTGGGCAGTCCGAAGGACTTGAGCCGCTCGTAGGCCTCGGACTGGCGCTCCACCTCGAAGCCGGTGCGGGCGCCGATGCCGTGCACCAGCAGGCGCAGCGGACGGGTGGCGGTGACGCGGGGGTCCTTCTGCCGCAGCGACCCCGCCGCGGCGTTGCGCGGGTTGGCGAACGGCGCCTTTCCGGCCTCGACCTGCGCGGCGTTGACCTCGGCGAAGGCGGCCACCGGGAAGTAGACCTCGCCGCGCACCTCGACCAGCTCGGGGACGTCGCCGGTGAGCTGCTGCGGCACGTCGGCCATGGTGGCCACGTTGGCGGTGACGTCCTCGCCGGTGACGCCGTCGCCGCGGGTGGCCGCGCGCACCAGCCGGCCGCGCTCGTAGACCAGGTCGATGGCCAGGCCGTCGATCTTGAGCTCGCAGAGGTAGCCGGCACCGGCCGCGCCGTCCCGGTCGGCGCGCGCGGCCCAGGCCGACAGCTCGTCGGAGTCGAAGGCGTTGTCCAGGCTCTGCATGCGCTCGAGGTGGGTGACCGGGGAGAACGTCGCGCCGAAGCCGCCGTTGACCTTCTGGCTGGGCGACTCCGGGGTGACCAGGGCCGGGTGCTCGGCCTCCAGGGCCTTGAGCTCGCCCATCAGCTCGTCGTACTGGCCGTCGCTGACCTGCGGGGCGTCTTTCACGTAGTACGCGAAGGCCAGCCGGTCGAGCTCCTCGGACAGCTCGATGTGCCGGTGGCGGGCGCCCTCGGGGACCTCGGTGACGTCGGCGCGCTCCTGGGCTGCACCGACCTCGGGGGTGGCGACGTCGTCCTCACTGCTCACGTCCAGGACGCTAGTCGGCACCCCCGACATCCTCAGTCCGGGAGCAGGTACTTGGCCGCCTCGCGGACGTGCGCCAGTGCTCCCCGCGCGTAGGCCGGTGTGGCGCCGGCCAGGCCGCACGCCGGGGTGAGGGTGACCGAGCGGTGCAGGTCCTCGGCCGGGAAGCCCAGCTCGTTCCACCAGGCCTGCAGGCGGGTGGCCGTGGCCTTGGGTGCCGGCAGCCCCGTGCCGGTGCCGGGGACGACGCCCAGGAACAGGTGGGTACCGGCGTCGACGGCGGTGCCGACGGCGTCGAGGTCCTGCACCAGGCCGTGGTCGAAGGAGACCGCGTCGGCGCCGGACGCCCGCAGCAGACCCAGCGGCGCGCGCGGTGCGCAGCAGTGCACGACCGTGCGGGAGCCGAGCGCGGCGAGGAACCCGGCGAGCTCCTCCTGCACGACCTGGGCCTCGACGGCGGCCAGCTTGCCGAAGCCGCTCTGGGTGGGCAGCCCGCCCATGAGCACAGCCGGCAGGGACGGCTCGTCGAACTGCACGATGACCTCCGCGCCGGGCAGCCGGGCGGCGACCTCGGCCACGTGGGCGCGCAGCCCCTCGGCCAGGGACTGCGCGATGTCCCGGCGGGCGCCGGCGTCGGTGACGGCCCGGTCGCCCCGGGTGCGCTCCAGGCCTGCGGCCAGCGTCCACGGCCCGGTGGCCTGCACCTTGAACGGCCCGGTCCAGTCGGCGGCGACGTCGTGCAGGGCGTCCAGGTCGCGGGCGAGGAACTCGACGGCCCGCTGCAGGTCCCGGCCCGGCCTCGGCACCAGGCGCCAGCCCGCCGGGGTCAGGTCGACGTAGACGTCGACGAGCAGGGCCGCGCTGCGCCCGAGCATGTCGGCGCCGGGGCCGCGCGCGGGCAGTTCGGGCAGGTGGGCGAGGTCGGGCAGCTCCCCCACCACGAGCCGGACGGCCTCGGCCGGGTCGGTGCCGGGCAGTGACCCGACGCCGGAGGCCGGCCCCCACGCTGTCGCGGGAGCCGGCCTCTGGTCGTCGGTGCTGCTGGTGCTGTCGTGCTCGGGACTACTCGGTGACGCCACGCCCGCGACGGTAGCCCGCAGCTGTGGCGACCACGCCGGCCAGCAGCAGGCCCGCGCCGAGCGCGGTCAGCTGCCCGGTGGCGGCGCCGGTGTTGGCCAGGTTGCCGGCCGCGATGCCGTTGCCGGGGTTGGCGACCGGCTGGGTGCCGGGCGTGCCGGGTGCGCCCGGCGTCGCGCCTCCTTCACCAGGGGTGCCGCCGGTCCCGCCCGGGGTGGAGGTCAGGTCGCAGGGACCCAGGCCCGACCCGTCGTCGTCGTACGTCGCCGCCGGGTTCAGCGAGTTGGCCCGGTCCACCGCCGGCGGGGTCACCGGGGAGCCCGCGAGGACGTAGGCGTTCAGCGCATCGACGTCGTTGCCGCCGGTGACGACCGTGGAGCCGGGGGCGACGTAGGTGGTGAAGGCCTTGAAGCTGTCACCACCGGTGATCAGGAACGAGTTCGCAGCGACCGTCAGCGTGCCGCTGGCCGGGAGCGGCGCACCGTCCAGGGTGATGTTGCTGACCCGCTGACCCAGCGGCAGGCGGTCGTCGAAGTCGTAGCGGAGGTTCGACGACACCGACAGCTGCAGGAAGTTCACCGTCGTCGGCCGGGCAGCCCACTGCTGCTCCAGGATGGCGTCGATGGCCGCGACGTCGAGCTCGACGGTGTTGACCGTGTTGCTGAACGGCTGGGCGGCGAAGGTCTCCGCGAAGTTGATGTTGCCGTTGGGGTCACCCGCTCCCGACGACGCGCAGTTGATGTCGGCCCTGATGCCTCCCGGGTTCATGAAGGCGACGTCCACGTCGGGGCCGCCGAGCGAGGCGACGGACCGGGCGTAGGCCAGCTGGGAGTCGGCGATGAGGTTGCCGAGCGAGGACTCCGAGTCACGGACCGCGGCACCCGCCCGGTAAGCCCGGTCGAGGTCACCGGTCTGCGACCCGACCTGCACGCTGCCTGCCTCGGACGCACGCGCCTCCCAGTAGTCGACGATCGCCTGCACCGTGGGATCCGGGGTGACGCCGGTCCGCAGCACCGGCACGTTGGTCGCGACCGAGGTCGTGCGGTCGACGTCGCCGTCGGCCCCGAGCTCGAGCCGGATGTCGCTGATCACCTTGCCGTAGAAGCCGGCCTGGGTGACCAGTCGGTTGCCGTCGGAACCGCCGGGCAGCGTGCAGTTGTAGGGCACGTGGGTATGGGCACTGACGATGAAGTCCACCGCCGCGCCGTCACCCGTATTGATCGCGGCGTTGATGCCGGCGATCGGCGTCCCGGCGAGCGCGCCCGCGCAGCCGTTGTAGGACTGCGGCGCGCTGGGCACGGACCCACCCTCGTGGATCAGGACGCCGATGGCCTCGACCGGTCCACCCGGGAAGGCCGGGTCGGTGAGCAGGTCGCTGTAGTAGTTGATCGTCTCGGCCTCGTCCAGGAACGTCAGGCCTGCGATCCCGTCGGGGCTGACGATGTTCGCGGTGTCGCTGGTGACGACGCCGATCAGGGCGACCCGCTTGTTGTCCCCTGCGTCGAGCAACTCGTACGGCGGCAGGATCGGGGCGTCCGCGATCGTCGTCCCCTCGACGACGTTGGCCGCCAGGTACGGGAACTCGGCGCCCTCGAACTCGTGGCCGTCGTCCCCGAAGCACCCGTCGACACCGGGGGTGACCCCCTCGCACGCCGTCACGTCGTCGGAGAAGTCGTCGTCGGTGGCGGCGGAGACCCGGTAGAGCTCCTCCTGCCCCCGGTCGAACTCGTGGTTGCCGACCGCCGACACGTCCAGGCCCATGGCGTTGAGGACCTCGATGGTGGGCTCGTCGCGGAAGACGCTGGAGTTGAACGGCGAGGCGCTGATCAGGTCACCGGCGCCGACGAAGTACGAGGCCCCGTTCCCGCTGGACGCGGCGAAGGCGGCCTGCCGAGCCTGGACGGCGGCGGAGATGTAGGCGGCCCCGCCCACGAGCTCGGTCCCGTCGTCCGCCGTCCCGGCGACCCCGTCCGGTCCGTTGCCCGTCCCGGTGGTGAGCAGCTGCCCGTCCCCACCGCTCTGCGGTGCGATCCGGCCGTGGAAGTCGTTCATGGCGATGAACTGGACCTGGGTGTCCCCAGGTGCAGCTGAGGCGGCCGACGGGATGCCGACGACGGCGCTCCCGGCCACGAGGGCGAGAGCGAGGGTGAGGCGCGTTCGGCGCAAGGGTCCTCCTGGGACGGGCCCG
Organism: Klenkia terrae; assembly: GCF_900491935.1. GTDB lineage: Bacteria > Actinomycetota > Actinomycetes > Mycobacteriales > Geodermatophilaceae > Klenkia > Klenkia terrae. The sequence goes on along the minus strand of NZ_UEXK01000004.1, from coordinate 3,491,449 downwards.
AACCGTGGGTGACGGATCGGTCACAGAGCATGACTAAGTAGCGCGGCGAACCATCTCGCCCCGCGAAACGTAGCCCGCAGCTCTGACGAACCCAAGGGCCGGCTGTGAACCGACCCCCAGCGTTCCCCGTCCGGAAACCCCCCCGCCGGCGTGGGGGCGCAGTACCGGGGCGGGCGCGCGCTCAGGCCGGGATGAGCAGCCTCAGACGGGCTGGCGCACCCTCGTGCGGTGCACGGCGGCCTGGCCCAGCACCCGGTCGCCGCGCTCGGCGTCCGGCTCGTAGAGCACCGCCGACTGCCCCGGTGCCACCCCGCGCTCGGTCGCGTGCAGCGCGATCACCAGCCCGTCCTCCCCCGCGGAGACCGTGCAGGGCACGGGCGTGCCGTGGGCACGCAGCTGCACCACGGCCTCCAGGGGCAGCACCGGCGCCGGACCGGTCCAGGAGGGCCGGCCGGTGACGACCTCGTCCACCCCGGTCTGCTCGGCGGTGCCGACGGTGACCGTTCGGGTGACCGGCTCGATGCCCAGCACGTAGCGCGGGCGCTGGTCGCCGACGGCGATGCCCAGGCCCTTGCGCTGCCCGATGGTGAACCCGTGGGTGCCCTGGTGCTCCCCCACCGTCGCCCCCGTCGCGGCGTCGACGACCGGTCCGGGCGCAGCACCGAGCCGGCGGTCCAGGAAACCCCGGGTGTCGCCGTCGGGGATGAAGCAGATGTCGTGGCTGTCGGGCTTGGTGGCCACCGCGTAGCCCCGCTGCGCGGCGATCTCGCGGACCCGCTCCTTGGTCATCGACCCCAGCGGCAGCACCGTCCCGGCCAGCTGCCGCTCGGTGAGCACGCCCAGCACGTAGCTCTGGTCCTTGGCGGCGTCGACCGAGCGGCGCAGCTCGCCGTCGGCCAGCCGCGCGTGGTGGCCGGTGACCACGGCGTCGAAGCCCAGCGCCAGCGCACGGTCCAGCACGGCGGTGAACTTGATCTTCTCGTTGCAGCGCAGGCAGGGGTTCGGCGTCCGGCCGGCGGCGTACTCGGCCACGAAGTCGTCGACGACGTCCTCGGCGAACCGGTCGGCCATGTCCCAGACGTAGAACGGGATGCCCAGCTCACCGGCGACCCGGCGCGCGTCGTCGGCGTCCTCGACGCTGCAGCACCCGCGCGACCCGCTGCGCATCTGCTGCCGGTGCTGCGACAGCGCCAGGTGCACGCCGGTCACCTCGTGCCCGGCCTCCACGGCGAGCGCGGCGGCGACGGCGGAGTCCACGCCCCCGCTCATCGCGGCGACGACCCTCATGCCGACCGCCGACCCAGCCCCGCCCGGCGCGCGCGCTCGACGACCGGACCGATGACGGCCAGGACGGCGTCCACGTCGGCGTCGGTGGAGGTGTGGCCCAGGCTGAAGCGCAGCGAGCTGCGGGCCCGGTCCGGGTCGGCACCGGTGGCCAGCAGCACGTGGCTGGGCCGGGCGACCCCGGCCGAGCAGGCCGAGCCGGTGGAGCACTCGATGCCGTTGGCGTCCAGCAGCATGAGCAGGGCGTCGCCCTCGGCGCCGGGGAAGGACAGGTGCGCGTTGCCCGGCAGCCGGCCGGGACCGCCGGCGACGACGGTGTCCAGCGCGGGTCCGTTCAGCTGGACGTCGGGCACCCGCTGCACGACACCGGCGACCAGCCGGTCGCGCAACGCGGCCACCCGGGCGGTGCGCTCGAGCCGGTCGGCGACCGCGGTCGTCGTGGCGACGGCGAGGCCGACGATCGCGGCGACGTCCAACGTGCCCGACCGGACGTCGCGCTCCTGGCCACCGCCGTGCAGCAGCGGCGTGCACTCGGCGTCCCGGCGCAGCACGAGCAGCCCGGCCCCCATCGGCCCGCCGAGCTTGTGCCCGGTCATGGTCAGCGCGTCCACCCCGCTGGCGGTGAAGTCCACCGGCACCTGGCCGACGGCCTGCACGGCGTCGGTGTGCAGCGGGACGCCGACGGCGTGGGCCACCGCGGCCAGGGTGGTGAGGTCGCTGACCGCGCCGATCTCGTTGTTGGCCCACATCACGCTGGCCACGGCGACGTCCGTGCCGTCGCCGAGGGCGGCGGCCAGGGCGTCGGCGGTGACCTCGCCGGTGGCCGAGACGTCGAGCCAGGTGACCTCGGCGCCGTCGTGCTCCACCAGCCACTCGACGCTGTCCAGCACGGCGTGGTGCTCCGCGGGGCTGACCACCACGCGGGTCCGGCGCGGGTCGGCGTCGCGGCGAGCCCAGAACAGGCCCTTGACCGCCAGGTTGTCGCTCTCGGTGCCGCCGCCGGTGAACAGCACCTCGGACGGGCGGGCGCCCAGGGCCTCGGCCAGGCGCTCGCGGGACTGCTCGGCGGTGCGCCGGGCCTCCCGGCCGCTGGCGTGCAGCGACGACGCGTTGCCCACCCGGGCCAACTGCTCGGTCATCGCCGCGACGGCCTCGGTCGTCATCGGCGTGGTCGCCGCGTGGTCGAGGTAGGTCATGACGTCGCCAGGGTAGTCGCGGCCGACGGGGCGGCCGCCCGGTCGTCCACCGGGCGGGAGCGACCGGCGACCACGCAGCCGACCGCGGCCACCGCCGTGCACCCGGCCACCCCGGCCAGCACGGCCGCGGTCAGCGGCACCGCACCGGCCGACGCGGCCGCCAGCAGCACCCCCACGCCGCCGATGCACAGCGCGCTGCCGGTGACGTCGGCGATCTGCAGCGCGGCGGAGTCCGCGCCCCGGCGGTGCTCCGGCGACTGCTCGAGCAGCAGCACGCCCAGACTGCTCATGCCCAGGCCCATGCCCAGGCCGGCCACGGCCCAGGTCACGTAGGTGGCCCAGCCGTGCAGACCGGCCACGGCGATCAGCGCCGTCCCGGCCACCCCGGTCGTGACCAGCACGAACCCGGTCTGCAGCAGCCGCACCCGGGACATGTCCGGTCGACGGCCCTGCAGCGCCGAGGCCAGCGACCACCCGAGTGCACCGGCGGTCAGCGGGATGCCGGCGGTGGTCGCCGGGTAGTCGTGCAGGGTCGTCAGCGAGAACGGGATCAGCGCCTCGACGCCGAAGAACGCCCCGGCGAGCAGGCCGCGGGAGGCCACCACCGACGGCAGTCCGCGGGCGGCCCGGCCGGTGCCGGTCGGCAGCAGCCGGCGCAGCCCGAGCACCAGGGCGACCAGCCCCAGGACGGCGACCGGGACGGCGGGGAGGTCCATCCGCTGGCCGGCGTACTGCAGCGCGCCCACCCCGGCCCCGGCCAGCACCGCCCACCACCGCCGGGAGGCCACGGCCGGTGCGCCGCCCTCGGGGACGGCCAGCCCGCGCAGCGCCGGCAGCACCAGCACCAGCCCGGCAGCGACCAGCGGCAGGATGCCGAGGAACACCAGCCGCCAGGACGCCAGCGAGGTGACCAGGCCGGACACCAGCGGCCCGACCAGCGCGGGGACCACCCAGGCCGCCGACAGCGCGCCGAACAACGCCGCGCGCAGCTGCGGGGCGTACGCGGCCCCGGCGACGACGTACAGCGAGACGGCGATCAGGCCGCCACCCAACCCCTGGACGGCGCGGCCGGCGACGAAGAGCCCCATGTCGACCGCCGACCCCGACGCCACCAACCCGGCGGCGAAGATGCCCACACCCCACAGCAGGGCCACCCGGGCGCCCCGGCGGTCGCCGACCTCACCGCCGAGCACCATGCCGACCACCTGGGCGACCAGGAACGCGGTGAACGGCCAGCCGTACCAGGCCAGCCCGTCCAGCTCGGCCACGGCGGTGGGCATCGCGGTCGCCACGGCCATCGCCTCGAACGCCACGAAGGAGACCAGCACCAGCAACCCGACGGTGGTCGACCGGTGCGCGCGGTCGAAGACGCCGATGTCGCTCACCCCGGGGGCAACCCGGGCACGGGCTCGGAGCTTCCCGGCACCGAGCTCCCCGCCAGCAGGGCACGGACCGCGTCGAGGGTGTCGGCGTCCCCCGGCTCCTTGTCCGGGCGGTAGCGCAGCACCCGGGCGAACCGCAGGGCCACCCCGCCCGGGTAGCGGGGACTGCGCTGCACGCCGTCGAGCTCGATCTCCACCACCAGCTCGGGCCGCAGCAGCACGGTGCCGCCCCGCTCCTCGCGCACGAGGTCGGGGAAGGTCGCGGTCTGCCAGGCGAGCAGCTCGTCGGTCATGCCCTTGAACGTCTTGCCGACCATGACCGGCTCACCGCCGTCGGGGTCCCGGGCGCCCAGGTGGATGTTGGACAGCGACCCGGTGCGCCGGCCGTAGCCCCACTCGGCGCCGATGACCACCAGGTCCAGGGTGTGCACCGGCTTGACCTTGCGCCAGGCGCTCCCCCGCCGTCCGGCCGCGTACGTGCTGCTCAGCGCCTTGACCACGACGCCCTCGTGCCCGGCCGCGAGCGACGCGGCGGAGAACTCGGCCGCCTGCTCGGCGCTGGGCCGGACCACCCCGGGCATGCGGTGCCCCGGCGCGACCCGGCCCAGCGCCTCCTGCCGCACCGACAGCGGCTCGTCGACCAGGTCGGTGCCGTCGACGTGCAGGCAGTCGAAGAAGAACGGCTGCAGCAGCAGCTCGCCGGCGTCGGCCCCGAAGCGGGCGGCGGTCTCCTGGAACGGCCGCGGCCGGCCGTCGTCGGTCAGCGCCAGCGTCTCGCCGTCCAGCACCAGGGTCGTCGCCGGCAGGCCGCGCACCACCTCGACCAGCTCGGGCACCCGGGCGGTGATCTCCTTGAGCGTGCGGGTCCACACCCGCACGTCGTCGCCGTCCCGGTGCACCTGGATCCGGGCGCCGTCCATCTTCTGCTCGACCACCACGTCGCCGTCGCCGAGGGCGGCGGCCAGGTCGTCGGCCGGGGAGGCCAGCATCGGGCGCAGCGGACGACCGACCTGCAGCCGGACGGCCTCCAGGGCCGGCACGCCCGCGGTCATCGCCAGCTCGGCCACCGCCGGCAGCTCGCCGGACAGGAAGAAGGCCCGCCGGACGACGGCGGACGGTGCGTCGGCGGCCGCGGCGACGGCATCCAGGACGACGCCCTCCAGCGCCCCGTGCCGCAGCTCGCCGCCCAGCAGCCGGAGCAGGAAGGACTGCTCGTCGGCGGTGGCCCGGCCGAACAGGTCGCCGAGCAGCTGCGCCCGGCGGGCGGTGGACCCGGTGCCGCCGACCCCGGCGAGCTCGTCGAGGGCCGCCTCGACCTCCGCCACCGCCAGCGAGGGCTCGGCGGCCGGTGAGGCATCGACGCCGGACAGCGTGCGCCAGCCGGCGCCGAGCTTGCCCTGCCGTGTGCTGCCGGACAGCCAGGCGGTGACCGGCCCGACCTCGTCGGGGGCGGCCGTGCGCAGCAGCTCGGCGACCGCCGCGCTCTTCGCCGTCCGGGCGCGGGTGGCGCCGACGGCGGCGGAGGTGGTCACGACGTCGGCGAGGAGCACGACCCATCCTCACGCGCCCGCCCCGTCCCCGCACGCGCGACGAGCGCCGACCCCCGTGGGGACCGGCGCTCGTCGGGGCGGTGCGGTGCTACTTGCGGGCGGTGATCTGCTGCGTCGCCGCGGGGACGACGGTGTTCAGGTCGCCCACGACGCCGAAGTCGGCGAGCTCGAAGATCGGCGCCTCGGGGTCCTTGTTGACCGCGACGATGGTCTTCGAGGTCTGCATGCCGGCCCGGTGCTGGATAGCCCCGGAGATGCCCACGGCGATGTACAGCTGCGGGGACACCGTCTTGCCGGTCTGCCCGACCTGGAAGGAGTGCGGGTAGAAGCCCGAATCCACCGCGGCGCGCGAGGCACCCACGGCCGCCCCGAGGGAGTCGGCGAGGCCCTCGATGACGGAGAAGTTCTCCGCCGAGGCCACGCCGCGGCCACCGGAGACGATGATCGCGGCCTCGGTGAGCTCGGGCCGGTCGGACTTCTGCTCCACCACCCGGTCGGTCACCCGGGTCTGCTTGGCGGCGTCGGAGATCGACACCGCGACCTGCTCCTCGGCAGCCGCGCCCGGGGCGGGCTCGGGGGTGACCGAGTTGCCGCGCAGGGTGTAGATCGGGGTGCCGGTGGTGACCTTGGAGTGCACGATCGTGCCGCCGGCGAAGGCCACCTGGGTGGCGGTGCCGTCGGCGGCGATGTCGGTGACGTCGGTCAGGAACCCCGACCCCGTCTTGATCGCCAGGCGGCCGGCGATCTCCTTGCCCTCCGGGGTGGAGGGGATGACCACGGCGGCCGGGGACTTCTCGGCGACGAGCTGCGCGAGCACCTCGGCCTTGGGGGCCACCAGGTAGGCGTCGATGTCCTCGGACTCCCCGACGTACACCTTGGCGGCGCCGTACTCGGCGAGGGCGCCCTTCACCGACGCCGCGGTGCCCGGGGCACCCAGCACGACGGCCGAGGGCTCACCGAGCGCGCGGGCGGCGGTGAGCGCCTCGAGCGTGGTCTTGCGGACACCGGAGCCGTCGGGGGCGACCTCGACCAGAACCAGAACTTCAGCCATGACTGTCTCTCTTCCTCGAGCTACCGGGTCAGACGATCTTCTGGGCGGCCAGGTAGCCCACGAGCTTGTCGGCGCCGTCGCCCTCGTCGGTCACCTTCACGCCCTCGCCCTTGGGCGGGCGGCCGGCGAAGTCCAGCACCTGGCTGGTCGCGGACGCGAGGCCCACGGCGGAGGCGTCCACGCCGATGTCGGCCAGCGAGACCGTCGACACGGGCTTCTTCTTCGCCGCCATGATCCCCTTGAACGAGGGGTAGCGGGGCTCGTTGATGGTGTCCCAGGTGCTCACGATCGCCGGGGTCTGCGCCTCCAGGGCCCAGAACCCGCCGTCGGTCTGCCGCTCGACCTTCAGCGTCGAGCCGTCCACGGTGAGCTTGCGGGCACCGGACAGGTGCGGGATGCCCAGCCGCTCGCTCAGCAGCGCGGGCATGACCGAGACCTGGCCGTCGGTGGACTCCGCACCGCAGATCACCAGGTCGTACTCCAGCTGGGACAGCGCCGCGGCGATGACCGCCGAGGTCTGGATGGCGCACGAGCCGTGGATGGCGTCGTCGGTGACGTGCACCGCCTTGTCGGCACCCATCGACAGCGCCTTGCGGATCGCGTCGGTCGCACCGGCCGGGCCGACGGTCAGCACGGTGACCTCGCCGCCCTGGGACTCCTTGACCGTGAGCGCTTCCTCGATGGCGTACTCGTCCATCTCGTTGATCACGTTGTCCGCGCTCGCGCGCGCGACGGTGTTGTCCGAGCTGTCCAGCGAGCGCTCGCTGCCGGAGTCGGGGACCTGCTTCACAAGAACGACGATGTTCATCGCACCTCCGCGGGGGCGTTCGGGGTGGCGCGGGCACACGGGTGCCCGCTCTGGCTCCGATGATGGACGTTACCCGCCGGTAACGTGGCGGGGGCAGCTCAGGTGCCGGTGACCCCGCTCACGGCCAGCGGCCGGTCACGGCGAAGTGCTCCAGCACCTCGGTGTGCGGTGCCAGGTCCATGCCCTGGGCCGCGACCCAGTCGTCGGAGTAGTAGGTCCGGGCGTACCGCTCGCCGCCGTCGCAGAGCAGCGTGACCACGCTGCCGGAGCAGCCCGCGGCGACCAGCTCGGCGACCAGCTGGAAGGCCCCCCACAGGTTCGTGCCCGTGGACCCGCCGGCCCGCCGGCCGGTCACCTTCTCCAGGTGGCGCATCGCGGCCAGCGAGGCGGCGTCGGGCACGCAGAACATCCGGTCGACGATGGTCGGCACGAACGAGGGCTCGACCCGGGGTCGGCCGATGCCCTCGATGCGGGACGGGCGGCCCACCGCGGCGGGGTCGCCGTCCCGCCAGCCGGGGAAGAACGCCGAGCCCTCGGGGTCCACGACGGCCAGCCGGGTGGGCAGCCGCCGGTAGCGCAGGTAGCGGCCGATGGTCGCGCTGGTGCCGCCGGTCCCCGCGCCGACCACGACCCACTCCGGCACCGGGTTCTGCTCGGCGGACAGCTGCTCGAACACCGACTCGGCGATGTTGTTGTTGCCGCGCCAGTCGGTGGCCCGCTCGGCGTGGGTGAACTGGTCCAGGTAGTGCCCGCCGGTCTCCGCGGCGATCCGGCGGGCCTCGTCGTAGACGGTGCCGGGGTCGGCGACCAGGTGGCAGCGGCCGCCGTGGAACTCGATCAGCGCGATCTTCTCCGGGCTGGTCGAGGCCGGCATGACCGCGACGAAGGGCAGCCCCAGCATCCGGGCGAAGTAGGCCTCGCTGACCGCCGTCGAGCCGCTGGAGGCCTCGACCACGGTGCCGCCCTCGCGGATCCAGCCCGAGCACAGCGCGTGCAGGAACAGCGAGCGGGCCAGCCGGTGCTTGAGGCTGCCGGTGGGGTGGGTCGACTCGTCCTTGAGGTAGAGCTGCACCCCCCACTCGGGCGGCAGGGGGTAGACCAGCAGGTGGGTGTCGGCGCTGCGCCGGGCGTCGGCCTCCACCAGCGCGACCGACCGCTCCAGCCAGGCCCGCCCGACGTCGTCGCAGCGGTCCAGGTGGGCGGGCCGGTCGCTCATCGGCCGGTGAACGTGGCCTTGCCGGGACCGTCGGCGAGGAACGAGGCCATGCCGTTCTTCTGGTCCTCGGTGTCGAACAGCCCGGCGAACAGCTCGGACTCCAGGGCCAGCCCGTGGTCCAGCGTGCCGTCCAGGCCCTCGTCGATGGCCCGCTTGGCCGCGGCCAGCGCCAGCGGCGGGCCGGCGGCGAACTTGCGGGCCATGGCGACCGCGGCGGCGTAGACCTGGTCGTCGGGGACGACGGCGTCGGCCAGACCCAGGTCCAGGGCCTCCTCGGCGCCCACGTGCCGGCCGGTGAACACCAGGTCCTTGGCCTTCGCCGGCCCGACCAGCCGGGCCAGCCGCTGCGTGCCGCCGGCGCCGGGGATGACGCCCAGCAGGATCTCGGGCTGGCCGATCTTCGCCGACTCCCCCAGCACCCGGAAGTCCGCGCAGAGGGCGAGCTCGTAGCCACCGCCCAGGGCGTACCCGGTGATCGCGGCGACCACCGGCTTCGGGATGCGGGCGACCTCGCGGAAGGAGCTGGTCAGCTCGCGGCCCCAGGCGACCATCGACGACCCGGTCAGCTGGGACATCGCCTTGATGTCGGCGCCGGCGGCGAACACCCGCTCGCCGCCGTAGAGCACCACCGACCGGACGTCTGCCCGGCTGCCGGCCTCCAGCGCCGCGGCCCGGACCTCCCGGTGCAGCTGCTCGTCGATCGCGTTCATCTTCGGGCGGTCCAGGCGGATGGTGCCCACGCCGTCCTCGACCTGCAGCGTCACGAACTCGGGCTCGGCCATGCGGTGCTCCTCCGGTGGGACGGCGTCGTCACCGCCCACCGTATGCAGCGTCAGCTCTCGGTGGCGCGGCGGGCGCTGTAGCGGCCGCGGACCCGGCCCAGCGCCAGCGGCAGGCCGAAGGTGTCGCTGAGCAGCGGGGCGGTGACGACGTCGTCCACCGGGCCGGCCGCCACCACCTCGCCGCCGCGCAGCAGCATCGCGTGGGTGTAGCCCGGCGGGATCTCCTCCACGTGGTGGGTGACCAGCACCTGAGCCGGGGCGTTCGGGTCGCGGGCCAGGTCGGTCAGCCGGGAGACGAGGTCCTCGCGGCCGCCCAGGTCCAGGCCGGCGCCGGGCTCGTCGAGCAGCAGCAGCTCGGGGTCGGTCATCAGCGCCCGGGCGATCTGGGTGCGCTTGCGCTCCCCCTCGCTGAGGGTCCCGAAGGGCCGGTTGGCATAGGGCGCGACGCCCCACTGCTCCATGAGCATCCCGGCGCGGGTCAGGTCGTGGATGTCGTAGCGCTCGCGCCAGCGCCCCACCACGGCGTAGCCGGCGGACACGACCACGTCGCCGACCCGCTCGGCCGGGGCGATCCGCTGGGCGAGGGAGGCGCTGGTCAGCCCGATGCGGGGGCGCAGCTCGAAGACGTCGACGGCGCCGAGGGTCTCCCCCAGCAGCTCCACCGTGCCCCGGGTCGGGTGCATCTGCGCCGAGGCCAGCTGCATCAGCGTGGTCTTGCCGGCGCCGTTGGGGCCCAGCAGCACCCAGCGCTCGTCCTCCCGCACCGTCCAGTCGACCCCGCGCAGGAGGTGGGTCGTCCCCCGTACGACGTCGACGTCGGAGAGCTGGACCACCGGAGGGCTCGTCACACCCCCATCCAACCAACCCCGGCGCCCGCCTCCGCGGCGCGCACCCCGGTGTCGGGCACGATGCGGGGATGGCAGATCGAGCAGCTGGTCCGTCGTCCGAGGTGTGGCCGGGCAGCCCGGCGCCGCTGGGGGCGCACTGGGACGGCACCGGGACCAACGTCGCGCTGTGGACGGCGGGGGCCTCGGCGGTCGACCTGTGCCTGTTCGACCCCGACGGCACCGAGCACCGGCAGCGACTGCAGGAGACCACCCACCAGGTCTGGCACGGGCGGCTGCCCGGCGTCGGGCCCGGCCAGCGCTACGGCTACCGGGTGCACGGCGGCTACGACCCCTCCTCGGGCGCCCGGTACAACCCGGCCAAGCTCCTGCTGGACCCCTACGCCCGCGCGGTGGACGGCGAGCTGACCCTGGACCCGGCGTTGTTCGGCTACGCCGGCGGCCACCCCGACGCCGGCTCCCCCGACCCGCTGGACTCCGCGCCCTTCGTGCCGCGCGGGGTGGTCATCCACGACTCGTTCCCGTGGGCCGGCGACGCCCCGCCGCGCACCGCCTGGTCGGACACCGTGATCTACGAGGTGCACGTCAAGGGCGCGACGATGCGCCACCCCGACGTCCCCCCGGCCCTGCGCGGGACCTACGCGGGGCTGGCCCACCCGGCCTTCGTCGAGCACCTGGTGTCCCTGGGCGTGACGGCCGTCGAGCTGCTGCCGGTGCACCACTTCGTCTCCGAGCCGCACCTGCTGCGCCGCGGGCTGACCAACTACTGGGGCTACAACACGCTGGGCTACTTCGCCCCGCACGCCGCCTACTCCTCCGCCGGGACCGGCGGGGCGCAGGTGACCGAGTTCAAGGCCATGGTCAAGGCGCTGCACGCCGCGGGCATCGAGGTCATCCTCGACGTGGTCTACAACCACACCGCCGAGGGCGACCACACCGGCCCGACGCTGTCGTTCAAGGGCATCGACAACAGCGGCTACTACCGCCTGGCCGGCGGGGAGCCGGCCCGCTACACCGACTACACCGGCTGCGGGAACACCCTGGACGTCCGCCGTCCGCAGGTCCTCGCGCTGCTGATGGACTCGCTGCGCTACTGGGTCACCGAGATGCACGTCGACGGCTTCCGCTTCGACCTCGCCTCGGCGCTGGCCCGCTCCTTCCACGACGTGGACCGCCTGTCGGCGTTCTTCGACGTGATCCACCAGGACCCGGTGGTCTCCCAGGTGAAGCTGATCGCCGAGCCGTGGGACGTCGGCGAGGGCGGCTACCAGGTCGGCAACTTCCCGCCGCTGTGGACCGAGTGGAACGGCAAGTACCGCGACACCGTGCGCGACGTGTGGTCCGGGGCGCACGTCGGCGTCCGCGACCTCGCCTACCGGCTGACCGGGTCCAGCGACCTGTACCGCTCCGACGGCCGCCGTCCCTTCGCCTCGGTCAACTTCGTCACCGCCCACGACGGCTTCACCCTGCGCGACCTCTACACCTACGAGCGCAAGCGCAACGACGCCAACGGCGAGGAGGGCCGGGACGGCGAGAGCCACAACCGCGGCTGGAACGCCGGCGTCGAGGGGCCCAGCGACGACCCCGCGGTGATCGAGGTCCGGGCCCGGCAGGTGCGCAACGTGCTGACCACGCTGCTGCTGTCCACCGGTGTCCCGATGCTCACCGCCGGGGACGAGCTGGGCCGCACCCAGGAGGGCAACAACAACGCCTACTGCCAGGACAACGAGCTGTCCTGGCTGGACTGGGGCGCCATCGACGCCGACCTCTGGACCTTCGCCTCGCGGCTGATCGCGCTGCGCCGGCAGTCCCCGGTGCTGCGCCAGGAGGCCTTCTTCGACGGCCACGAGGTGCCCGGCTCCGGCGGCACCCGCGACCTGGCCTGGTTCGCCCCCGGCGGCGGCCAGCTCAGCACGGAGGACTGGTACGACACCGGCCTGCAGACCATCGGCATGTACCTCGACGGACGCGGCATCCGGGCCCGGGACGAGCGCGGCCGGCCGGTCGTCGACGACTCGTGGCTGGTCTACCTGCACGCCGGGCCGGCCGAGGTCACCGTCCACCTGCCCGGCCCGCCGTGGGCCGACGCCTACGAGTTCGTCGTCTCCACCGAGTACCCCACCGGCGCCCCGCCGCGCCCCGCGGTCGTGGCGCCGGGCCCGATCACGATGCCCAGCCGGAGCGTGTGGGCGCTGCGGGTGGTCCGCCGCCCCTGATCGACGTCGAGGGCCCACCCCCGGGTGGGGATGGGCCCTCGGCGTCGGGCGACGGGTGAGGCTATTCGGCGGGCTGCTCGAAGGTGATGACGGTCCAGCCCAGCAGCAGGCGGTCGCCGTCGGACAGGGCGTGCGCGACGCCGGGCTCGAGCTGGGTCCACTCGGTGGCCTCGGGGCCGGCGACGTGGGTGCCGTTGAGCGATCCCAGGTCGACCAGGGAGACCTCGCGGCCGGCCCGCTGGATCGCGGCGTGGGCGGAGGACAGCACGTTCTGGGTGTCGGCGATCGGCACCGGCTTGGCGGTCCCGGAGGTCACCAGCTCGTGGCCGCCGGGACGGCGGCCGAGCACCAGGTCGCTGTCGACGTCGACGACCATGCCGTCGTCGAAGCGCAGCACCGGGGCGGCCGGCGGGTCCGGCGCCCAGAAGGCGGTGGCCGCGCCGGCCTGGGCGACCGGCTGCGGCTCGGAGACCGGGGCGGCGGCCGGGGCGCTGAAGCCCGCGTCCGAGCTCGCGGTGAAGCGCTCGGCGGCCGGCGCGGCCTGCGGCGCGGGGACGGCGACCGACACCGGCGTGGCGGCGGTGAGCTGCAGGGTGGCCCCGCTGCCGGGGACGGTGCCCTCGACCAGGTCGAAGGCCACACCCGGCGGCACCGGCGACGGGGAGGAGCCCGGGCCGACGTACAGGCTGGAGCCCAGGTCGAAGCCGCTGGCCAGGGTGCAGCCGCCGTCGGTCGGGCGACCGGAGACCGGGACGCCGTCCACGGCGGGTTGGCCCTTGCCGGCCCACAGCGCCACGCCGGCGCCGGAGCCGTCGGCCGAGTCGGTCAGCACCAGGGCGAACGAGGCGCCGCCGGAGGCGAGCGCGGACACCTGCCCGGCGACCGCGGTGAGCACCCGGTCGGCGCCGGGGCCGGAGACCCCGAGGCAGGCGTGCAGCGTCGCGACGAGGGCCGGCGAGCCGGGGGCGTCCACCCACAGCAGGCCACCGGCACGGCGGGCGACGACGTTGTCTCCGGGGAGAACCTCACAGCGGTCGGGCATGGCGGCCACACTAATGAGCCCGGCGCGCCCGACGCCGCCACGCGGGTCAGCCACGCCGGAGCGTGACCATCGACATGGTCCCTTCGTCACCGCCAGTCACGGCAGTCTCACCCGGTGGTCAGCACGGGGCCGATCCGTCCATCGACCGCCGGCCGACGGTGGACGAACCGGCCCCGGGATGACCATCAGGCGTTGGTGACCACGCCCAGCTCGGCCGGGGTGGCCAGCGCCGGCGACGACGGCAGCACCCGCACCGTGTAGCCGAAGGCGCCGGTCCGCTCCAGCAAGATGGTGGCGGTGAACCAGTGCCGGGAACCCTCGGTGGTGTCGTGGGCCATGTCCACCGCGGTGACCTCGTGCAGCCCGTCGGTGTCGTCGACCCGGCCGTAGGCGGCCTGCACCTGCACGTCGTCCGGGACCAGCCCGGGCAGCTCGACCTCGGCCCGCAGGTCGATGGTGGACCCGATCTCCGGGGTGTCCCCCACCCCGGTGGCCTCCACGTGGGCCACCCGGACGCTGCCCCAGTTGCTCACCACGTGCGCCCGCCAGGCCGCCTGCTGCCGGGCGACCTCGTAGCCGCCCTCGGCCAGCGCCCGGGCGGACCCGGCGGCCGGCACGTACAGCTTGCCCACGTAGTCGGCGACCATCCGGCTGGCCAGCACCTTCGGGCCGAGCTCGGTGAGGGTGTGCTTGACCATCTCGACCCAGCGGGTCGGCACGCCGTCCCGGTCGGTCTCGTAGAACCGCGGCAGCACCTGCTTGTCCAGCAGGTCGTAGATCGCGGTGGCCTCGACGTCGTCGCGCCGCTCGGGGTCCTCGACGCCGTCGGCGGTCGGGATCGCCCAGCCGTTCTGGCCGTCGAACCACTCGTCCCACCAACCGTCCTTGATGGACAGGTTCAGCCCGCCGTTGAGCGCGGACTTCATGCCCGAGGTGCCGCAGGCCTCCAGCGGCCGCAGCGGGTTGTTCAGCCAGACGTCGCAGCCCCAGTACAGGTAGCGGGCCATCCCGATGTCGTAGCCGGGCAGGAAGGCGATCCGGTGCCTGATCTCCGGGTCGTCGGCGAACTTCACCATCTGCTGGATCAGCTGCTTGCCGCCGTCGTCGGCCGGGTGGCTCTTGCCGGCGATGACCAGCTGGATCGGGCGCTCGGGGTCCAGCAGCAGCGCCTTGAGCCGGGCGGGGTCGCGCAGCATCAGCGTCAGGCGCTTGTAGGAGGGCACCCGCCGGGCGAAGCCGATGGTGAGCACGTCGGGGTCGAAGACCGAGTCGGTCCAGCCGACCTCGGCCTCGGCCGCGCCGCGGGACAGCGCGCTCTCCCGGACCCGGCGGCGGACCTCCTCGACCAGCCGGCCGCGCAGCAGGCGGCGGGTGCTCCACAGCTCGCCGCTGTCGATCCGGTCCACCTGGTCGAAGCGGACCGGGCCCTCGACGTCCACCGGGTCGCCCTGGCTGGAGGTCTGGGTGCCCAGCTCGACGAGCTCGCGGGCGGTCCAGGTGGCGGCGTGCACGCCGTTGGTGATCGAGGAGATCGGGACGTCGTCGGGGTCGAAGCCCGACCACAGGTAGCCGAACATGTCCCGGCTGACGTGCCCGTGCAGCTCGCTCACGCCGTTGGCCCGCTGACCCAGCCGCAGCCCCAGGTGGGCCATGTTGAACTTGGTCGGGTCCTCTTCGGCGCCCAGAGGGAGCAGGTCGTGGACCCCCACGCCGAAGCCGGCGAAGTACCGCTCGACCAGGGCCCGCGGAAACCGGTCGATGCCGGCCGGGACGGGCGTGTGGGTGGTGAAGACCGTGCCGCCGCGGACCGCCTGCAGCGCCTCGGCGAAGGACAGACCGTGGGACTCGGTGAGCTCGCGGATCCGCTCGATGCCCTGGAACCCGGCGTGGCCCTCGTTGGCGTGGAACACCTCGGGCTGCGGGGTGCCGGTGAGCGCGCAGTACGCCCGGACGGCGCGGACGCCGCCGATGCCCAGCAGCATCTCCTGGCGCAGCCGGTGGTCCTCGCCGCCGCCGTAGAGCCGGTCGGTGACGCCGCGCTCGGCGGGGGTGTTCTCCTCGATGTCGCTGTCGAGCAGCAGCAGGGACACCCGGCCGACCTGGGCCCGCCAGACGTGGGCGTGCAGCGTGCGGCCCTCGGGCAGCGGGACGGCGATGACGACCGCGGCGCCGTCGGCGTCGCGCAGCAGCTTCACCGGCAGGCCGTGCGGGTCCAGCGCGGGGTAGTGCTCGAGCTGCCAGCCGTCGGCCGACAGCCCCTGGGAGAAGTAGCCGGCCCGGTAGAGCAGGCCCACGCCGATCAGCGGGACGCCGAGGTCGGAGGCCGCCTTGAGGTGGTCACCGGCCAGGATGCCCAGACCGCCCGAGTACTGCGGGAGCACCTCGGTGATGCCGAACTCGGCGGAGAAGTAGGCGATGCTCGCCGGCGCCGCGTCGCCCAGGGACTGGTACCAGTGCGGGGCGTCCAGGTACTCCTGCAGGTCGTCGGTCACGTCGGACAGCCGGCGGAGGAACTTGCGGTCCTTGGCCAGCGCGGCCAGCCGCTCGGCGGACACCTCGCCCAGGACCCGCACCGGGTCGTTGCCGCAGGTGACCCACAGGTCGGGGTCGACCGCCTCGAACAGGTCGCGCGTCTCGGGGTGCCAGGACCAGCGCAGGTTCATGACCAGCGGGGCCAGAGGGAGCAGCGCCTCGGGGAGCGCTGCGCGGACGGTGAGTCGTCGGAGAGCTCGCACGCGCCGACCCTAGCGGCCCCGGGCGACGGCCCGAGGGCTCCGCGGAGGCCCTGTGGACGGGCCCGGGAGGGGTGATCAGGTCGATGTGCCCTTCGGGTCCCGCGCCGATAGCGTGACAGGGGTGACTGGCCGCGCTGACCTCCGTCTGGGCATCACCGACATCGAACCCGTCGTGGCGTGCGGGAGCTTCTCCTCCCGCGCCGTCGTCGGCGAGCACGTACCGATCACCGCCACCGTGTTCCGCGAGGGCCACGACGCGGTGGCCGCCAACGTGGTCTGGAGCCCCCCGGCGACCCCGGGCAAGCGGGCACCGAAGGCCCCGCTGCGCCGGATGCGCGCCTACTCCGACCAGCCCGACCGCTGGATCGCCACCGTCGTCCCCGACCGCGAGGGCCTGTGGACCTACCAGGTCGAGGCCTGGGACGACCCGATCGGCACCTGGCACCACGCCGTCGAGGTCAAGGTCGAGGCCGGCCAGGGCCCGACGGACCTGGCCAACGACCTGGAAGAAGGCGCACGGCTGCTCGACGAGGTCGGCAAGACCGTCCCCCGCGAGCACCGCAGCGCGGTCGCCGCGGCCGCGGTGGCGCTGCGCGACGAGGGCCTGGAGCTGTCGGCCCGGCTGGCACCCGCGCTGGCCCCGGCCATGACCGACCTGCTCGACACGTACCCGGTGCGCCGGATGGTCACCCGGTCCCCCCGCTACGAGGTGTGGGTCGACCGGGTCACCGCGCTGTTCGGCTCCTGGTACGAGTTCTTCCCCCGCTCGGAGGGCCCGGTCGTCGACGGCCGGCCCACCCACGGCACCTTCGCCGACGCGGCGAAGCGGCTGCCGGCGATCGCGGCGATGGAGTTCGACGTCGTCTACCTGCCGCCGATCCACCCGATCGGCACGGTCAACCGCAAGGGCAAGAACAACACCCTCACCACCGAGGACGGCGACGTCGGCTCGCCCTGGGCCATCGGCAGCGCCGACGGCGGGCACGACGCGGTGCACCCGGAGCTGGGCACCATGGCCGACTTCGAGGCCTTCGTCGCCCGCACCCGGGAGCTGGGGATGGAGGTGGCGCTGGACTTCGCGCTGCAGGCCGCCCCCGACCACCCGTGGGTGACCTCGCACCCGGAGTTCTTCACCACCAAGCCCGACGGCACGATCGCCTACGCGGAGAACCCGCCGAAGAAGTACCAGGACATCTACCCGATCAACTTCGACAACGACCCGGCCGGCATCTACGCCGAGGCCCGCCGAGTGCTGCAGGTCTGGATCGACGCCGGGGTCAAGGTGTTCCGGGTCGACAACCCGCACACCAAGGCGATCAACTTCTGGCACTGGATCATCTGGGACGTCAAGAAGAGCCACCCCGACGTCCTCTTCCTGGCCGAGGCCTTCACCAAGCCGGCGATGATGCACCAGCTGGCCCGGGTCGGGTTCACCCAGAGCTACACCTACTTCACCTGGCGCACGGAGAAGTGGGAGATCGAGCAGTACGGCCGCGAGCTGGCCGGCACCGCGCACTACATGCGGCCCAACTTCTTCGTGAACACCCCGGACATCCTGCATGCGTCGCTGCAGTTCGGCGGCCCGCCGATGTTCAAGATCCGCGCCGTCCTGGCGTCGATGATGAGCCCGACCTGGGGCGTCTACTCCGGCTTCGAGCTCTTCGAGCACGTCGCGCTCAAGCCGGGCAGCGAGGAGTACCTGGACACCGAGAAGTTCCAGTTGCGTCCCCGTGACTACGAGGGTGCCGTCGCCGCCGGCCGGTCGCTGGCGCCCTACCTCACCCGGCTCAACCAGGTCCGCCGCCAGCACCCCGCGCTGCAGCAGCTGCGCACGCTGACCTTCCACCCGATCGACAACGAGAACCTGCTGGTGTTCTCCAAGACCGACCCGGGCTCGGACGACGCCGTCCTGGTCGTGGTCACGCTGTCCAGCCAGCACACCCAGATCGGGACGACGGCGCTGGACATGGGCGCCCTGGGCCTGGAGTGGTCCGACCGGTTCACCGTGACCGACCAGATCACCGGCGCCGAGTACGAGTGGGGCCAGTTCAACTACGTCGAGCTGGACCCCTACCGCGAGCCCGCGCACGTCTTCACCGTGACCCGGCACGCCCCGCTGGGCTGACGCCCGCCCCCCCTCCTCCGCCACCCCACACACCCCGAGAGTCGAGGACCGACCTCCCCATGACCGTGCCCGTCCCCAACGCCGCCCGACCGGGTCTCCCCACCCCCGGCGCCGACCCGGAGTGGTACAAGCGCGCCGTCTTCTACGAGGTGCTCGTCCGCGGCTTCGCCGACAGCAACGGCGACGGCATCGGCGACCTCCGGGGCATGATCGGCAAGCTCGACTACCTGCAGTGGCTGGGCGTCGACTGCATCTGGCTGCCCCCCTTCTTCGCCTCCCCGCTGCGCGACGGCGGCTACGACGTCGCCGACTACACCGCGGTGCTGCCGGAGTTCGGCGACATCGAGGACTTCACCGAGCTCGTCGCCGAGGCGCACAGCCGCGGCATGCGCGTGATCATCGACTTCGTCATGAACCACACCTCGGACCAGCACCCCTGGTTCCAGGCCAGCCGCAACGACCCCGAGGGTCCCTACGGCGACTTCTACGTGTGGAGCGACGACGACACCGAGTACGCCGACGCCCGGATCATCTTCGTCGACACCGAGGTGTCGAACTGGACCTTCGACCCGGTCCGCAAGCAGTACTTCTGGCACCGGTTCTTCAGCCACCAGCCCGACCTGAACTTCGAGAACCCGAAGGTGCAGGAGGCGATCATCGACGCCCTGCGCTTCTGGCTGGACCTGGGCATCGACGGCTTTCGGCTCGACGCCGTGCCCTACCTCTTCGAGGAGGAGGGCACCAACTGCGAGAACCTGCCCAAGACCCACGCCTTCCTCAAGGAGGTCCGCTCGGTCGTCGACGCGGAGTACCCGGACCGCGTGATGCTGTGCGAGGCCAACCAGTGGCCCGCCGACGTCGTCGAGTACTTCGGCGAGGACGGCGACGAGTGCCAGATGGCCTTCCACTTCCCGGTGATGCCGCGGCTGTTCATGGCCGTCCGGCGGGAGCAGCGCTTCCCGATCTCGGAGATCATGGCCCAGACCCCGGCCATCCCGGACAACTGCCAGTGGGGCATCTTCCTGCGCAACCACGACGAGCTGACCTTGGAGATGGTCACCGACGAGGAGCGCGACTACATGTGGGGCGAGTACGCCCAGGACCCCCGGATGAAGGCCAACATCGGCATCCGGCGCCGGCTCGCCCCGCTGCTGGACAACGACCTGGACACCCTGGAGCTCTTCACCGCCCTGCTGCTGTCGCTGCCCGGGTCGCCGGTCATGTACTACGGCGACGAGATCGGCATGGGCGACAACATCTGGCTCGGTGACCGGGACGGCGTCCGCACACCGATGCAGTGGAGCCCGGACCGCAACGGCGGCTTCTCCACCGCCGACCCCCAGCGGATGCACCTGCCGCTGGTCGCCGACCCGGTCTACGGCTACCAGGTCACCAACGTCGAGGGCCAGCTGCGCAACTCCAACTCGCTGCTGCACTGGACCCGCACGCTGATCTCGGTGCGCAAGGAGCACCCGACGTTCGGCGTCGGCAGCTTCGCCGAGATCGGGTCGCGCAACCCCACGGTGCTCACGTTCGTCCGCGAGTTCGGCGACGACGTCGTGCTCTGCGTGAACAACCTGTCGCGGTTCCCGCAGCCGGTCGAGCTGGACCTGCGCCGCTTCGAGGGCTACACCCCGGTCGAGCTGACCGGGCGGGTGGAGTTCCCGCAGATCGGCGTGCTGCCCTACATGCTCACGCTCTCCGGCCACGGCTTCTACTGGTTCGAGCTGTCCAAGCCCTCGGCCCCGGCCACCGAGGAGGACGACGACGCCTGGGAGACCGCGACCAGCTCCAGCGTCGCCCAGTCCCTGCTGGACGCCGGGGTCGTCGGGTCCACCGAGGACCCACCGGGCGGCACCGGTGGCCTCGGCGTCGAGGGGGGCAACCGATGAGCGCGCTGACCGACCTGCTGGCCGATTGGATGCCCGGCCAGCGCTGGTTCGCCGGCAAGGGCCGCACCTGGGCCTCCGTCACCGAGGACGGGTTCTTCCTGGACCAGGGCACCCCCGCCCTGTCGGTGCACCGGGTGCACGTGACCTACACCGACGACGTCTCCGAGACCTACCTGGTCCCGCTGTCCTGGCGCAGCAGCCAGGACGACGACCTGGCGCACGCCTACGTCGGCGCGGTCGGGGACAACCACGCCTACGACGGCATGCGGGACCGCGAGGCCACCGTGCCGTGGCTGACCCACCTGGTGGCCGCCTCGACCGTCGGGCCGCTGCACTTCCACCCGGCCGGGGTGGCCTACATCCCCGAGGGCGTCCCCGGCGACCTCATCTCCGGCGAGCAGTCCAACACCTCCCTGATCTACGGCGAGACCGCGATCATGAAGCTGTTCCGCCGCCTGGAGCCCGGGCTCAACCCCGACGTCGAGGTGCACGACGCCCTCCGGACGACGGAGAACCCGCACATCGCCCCGCTGCTGGGCCACGTGCAGATCGAGGGTGCGACCGAGGGCGAGGAGCCGGCCACCGTGGCCTTCCTGCAGGCCTTCGTGCCCAACGCCAGCGACGGCTGGCGGCTGGCCACCTCCAGCGTGCGCGACCTCTACGCCGAGGCCGACCTGCACGCCGACGAGGTGGGCGGGGACTTCGCCGGCGAGGCCGAGCGGCTGGGCGAGGCCACCGCCGCGGTGCACCGCGACCTGGCCCGGGTGCTGCCGACCGCCGACGTCGGCACCGACTGGTACGGCGAGCTGGCCAGCCAGCTCACCGCCCGGCTGGACGCCGCGACCGCGATCGTCCCGGAGCTGGCCGAGCACGCCGAGGGCCTGCGCACGCTGTACGCCGCGGTCGCCGACCTCACCGACCCGGTCACCGCCCAGCGGGTGCACGGCGACCTGCACCTGGGCCAGGTGCTGCGCACCACGACCGGGTGGATCGTGCTGGACTTCGAGGGCGAGCCGGCCCGGTCGCTGGCCGCCCGCCGCGAGCTGGACTCCCCGCTGCGCGACGTCGCCGGGATGCTGCGGTCCTTCGACTACGCCGCCCGCCACATGCTGGTCGAGCAGCCCGGGGACCCGCAGCGGGCCTACCGGGCGCAGGAGTGGGCCGAGCGCAACCGCAGCTCGTTCTGCGCCGGCTACGCCGCGGCCAGCGGCACCGACCCCGCCGGGTCACCGCTGCTGCGGGCGTTCGAGGCCGACAAGGCCGTCTACGAGTGCGTCTACGAGGCGCGCAACCGCCCGCACTGGCTGATGATCCCGTTGACCTCCCTGGCCCGGCTCGCCAGCAGCTGACCGACCCATTCATCCGTGCCCCCGGGCACGCAGGCAGGACGGAGCTCCCATGACGACCCAGGACCAGCCGCACGACCCGCTCGACCCCGACGACCTGCAGCGCGTGGTGACCGAGAAGACCGAGGCCTTCCAGGCCGAGCTCGAGCAGGCCGAGCGGGACAGCCCCAGCGTGACCGGGACCGGCGTGACCGCCACGCCCGTGGTCGCCCCGGCCCCGATCGCCGAGCCCGGCAACCCGTCGGCCCCCTCGGCGCCCCAGCCCGAGCCCCCGGACGACGACCCGGCCGAGGTCTCCCACCCCGAGCCCCGCGAGGACGGCACCCACGCCGGCACCGGCGGGGACACCCCGGCCCGGACGGCGGACCTGAGCCCGGCGTCCACCAGCCCGGACGCCGACGACGCCCCGGCCGACCCCCCCGCCGGTGCGCCGGACGCCGCGCCTGCGCCCGAGCCCGAGCCGGCCCAGGAGCCCGCCCCCGACCCGGCGCCCGGCGAGGACCCGGCACCCGCCGACGACCACGCCGCCGTCGTCCCGGCCGGGGTGGCCTCCCCGCGCCGCACCCGCTCGGCGTCGTCGTCGGCACCGGTGGAGCCGACCCTGGTGGCCGGCGAGCCGGTCGACGGCGAGGCCGTCCGGGCCGTCGTCGAGGGCTGGTCTCACGACCCGCACGGCGTGCTGGGCACCCACCAGGTCGGCGAGGGCTGGGCGGTGCGCACGCTGCGTCCGGACGCCGTCTCGGTGACCGTGGTGGACCAGGACGGCAGCCGGTACGACGCCACCCAGCTGCACGGCGGCGGGGTCTACGAGGCGACCCTGCCCCAGCAGCCCGGCGACTACCGGGTCGAGGTCGTCTACGGCGACGGGCAGGGCGGCACGACCACCGTGCTGGCCGACGACCCGTACCGCTGGCTGCCCACCCTGGGCGAGGTCGACCAGCACCTGATCCGCGAGGGTCGGCACGAGCGGCTGTGGGAGGTGCTCGGCGCGCACGTGCGCAGCTACGACACCCCCGGCGGCATCGTCTCCGGCGTCTCCTTCGCCGTCTGGGCGCCCAACGCCCGCGGCGTGAAGGTGACCGGTGACTTCGACTGGTGGCAGGCCCGCGCGCTGCCGATGCGCTCGCTGGGCTCCTCGGGGGTCTGGGAGCTGTTCGTGCCCGGCGCCGAGGTGGGCCAGCGCTACCGCTTCCACGTGCTCGGCGCCGACGGGGAGTGGCGCGAGAAGAGCGACCCGATGGCCTTCGCCACCGAGGTGCCCCCGCTCAACGCCAGCGTGATCACGACGTCCACCTACGAGTGGGGCGACGACGACTGGCTGGCCGACCGTGCGCAGGGCAACTGGCACGAGCGCCCGGTCAGCGCCTACGAGGTGCACGTCGGGTCCTGGAAGCAGGGCCTGTCCTACCGGCAGCTGGCCGACGAGCTGGTCGAGTACGCCGTCTACGCCGGGTTCACCCACCTGGAGTTCATGCCGGTCGCCGAGCACCCCTTCGGCGGGTCGTGGGGCTACCAGGTCAGCGGCTACTTCGCGCCCTCGGCGCGGTTCGGCGTGCCCGACGACTTCCGCTACCTGGTGGACAAGGCCCACCAGGCCGGCCTCGGCGTCCTCATCGACTGGGTGCCGGCGCACTTCCCCAAGGACGCCTGGTCGCTGGGCCGCTTCGACGGCACCGCGCTCTACGAGCACGGCGACCCCCAGCGCGGCGAGCAGATGGACTGGGGCACGTTCGTCTTCGACTTCGGCCGCTCCGAGGTCCGCAACTTCCTGGTCGCCAACGCGCTGTTCTGGTGCAAGGAGTTCCACGTCGACGGCCTGCGCGTCGACGCGGTGGCCTCGATGCTCTACCTGGACTACTCCCGCAAGGAGGGCGAGTGGACGCCCAACGTCCACGGCGGCCGGGAGAACCTGGAGGCCGTGGCCTTCCTGCAGGAGATGAACGCGACGGTCTACCGCGAGGTCCCCGGCGTGATGACCATCGCCGAGGAGTCGACCGCGTGGCCCGGCGTCACCCGGCCCACCTACCTGGGCGGCCTGGGCTTCGGCTTCAAGTGGAACATGGGCTGGATGCACGACTCGCTCGGCTACGTCGAGAAGCAGCCGGTGCACCGCGTCTACCACCACAACCAGCTGACGTTCTCCCTGGTCTACGCCTACAGCGAGAACTACGTGCTGCCGATCAGCCACGACGAGGTCGTCTACGGCAAGGGCTCGCTGCTGCGCAAGATGCCCGGTGACCGGTGGCAGCAGCTGGCCAACGTGCGCGCCTACCTGGCCTACATGTGGGCCCACCCCGGCAAGCAGCTGCTGTTCATGGGCCAGGAGTTCGCCCAGGACGGCGAGTGGGCCGACTCCCGCTCGCTGGACTGGTGGCACCTGGACGACCCGGCGCACCGTGGCGTGCTCTCCCTGGTGGCCGACCTCAACGGTCGGTACAAGGAGAACGAGGCGCTGTGGAGCCAGGACGTCGACCCGGCCGGGTTCCAGTGGATCGACGCCAACGACTCCGCGGGCAACGTGCTGAGCTTCCTGCGCTACGGCAAGGGCGGGCAGGCGCTGGCCTGCGTGGCCAACTTCGCCGGCACCCCGCACACGGGCTACCGGATCGGGCTGCCGCGGGGCGGTCGCTGGCGCGAGGTGCTCAACACCGACGCCGAGGCCTACGGCGGTTCCGGCGTGGGCAACCTGGGCGGGGTGGACGCCGTCCCCGAGCCCTGGCACGGCCAGCCGTTCTCGGCCACGGTCAGCGCACCGCCGCTGGCGACCACCTGGTTCCTGCACGAGGGCTGACCCCTCCCCGGGGGCACGTCCGACCGGACGTGCCCCCGTCGGGGTGGCGGGACGCGGTGTCGTCGCGCGCGGGCGCAGCGTCGGCCATGATGTGCACTCCGTTCGGAGACCGCCGGACCGAGGAGAACGGGAGTCCATGTCCTCCACGACCCGCTCGGTGGCGCTCACCGCCGGCATCCTGTCCCTGGCGCTGACGCTGGCCGGCTGCGGCACCACGCTGGTGTCCGGCCAGGCCTCCTCGGCCGAGCCGCCGATCACCGATGTCGCACCCGCCGACTTCCCGATCACCGGGGCGGCCGAGACCGAGGCCGACGTCACCGCGCGCAACGCGCTGGCCGACCTCAACGACTTCTGGGCGCAGCAGTTCCCGGACGTCTACGGCGAGGACTTCCCGGCGCTGACCGGTGGCTACTTCTCCGTCGACCCCGGTGACGTCGACGAGTCGCTCTACCCCGGCGGGGAGATCGGCTGCAGCTCCGCGCCCGAGGAGGTGGAGCAGAACGCGTTCTACTGCCCGCCCGACGTCGGCGCCTCCAACGAGGACTCGATCAGCTACGACCGCGCCTTCCTGCAGGAGCTCGCCGACCAGTACGGCCGCTTCCTGCCCGCGCTGATCATGGCCCACGAGTTCGGCCACGCCGTGCAGGGCCGGGTCGGCTACCCCGCGGGCGACACGTCGATCAACGTGGAGACCCAGGCCGATTGCTTCGCCGGCGCCTGGACCAAGTGGGTGGCCGACGGCAACGCGATGCACGAGACCATCCGGGCCCCCGAACTCGACGGCCTGCTGGCCGGGTACTTCATCGTGCGCGACCCCCCGGGCACCGGCACCGAGGACAGCCAGGCGCACGGCTCGTACTTCGACCGGGTCTCGGCCATCCAGGACGGCTTCGACGGCGGGGCCGCGGCCTGCCGGGACAACTACGAGTCCGACCGGGTGTTCACCCAGGCCGAGTTCACCGACGAGCAGGAGTACGAGAACAACGGGAACCTGCCGCTCGACGAGGTCCCCGGCCTCATCGACCAGTCCCTGCCGATCTACTACGACGACTCGTTCCCCGACGACCTCGGCACGGACTTCGTCGCCCCGACCATCGAGCCCTTCGACGGCACGGCGCCCTCGTGCGCGGGGATGAACACCGACACCAACGCCGGCTTCTGCCCGGACGAGGACATCGTCTACTACGACCAGACCGACCTGGCGGCACCGGCCTACGAGGAGATCGGCGACTACGCCGTGGTGACCGCGGTGGCCATCCCCTACGGCATCGCGGCCCGGGACCAACTCGGCCTGTCCACCGACGACGAGGACGCCATCCGCTCGGCCACCTGCCAGGCCGGGGCCTTCTCCGGCGCTGCGCTGTACGGAGAGGTTGCGACGGAGGTGGACGGTCAGCCGGTGGGCATCACGCTGTCACCCGGCGACTTCGACGAGGCCGTGCAGTTCCTGCTGGCCTACGGCAAGGACCCGACGGTGTTCCCGGACCTCGGCATCTCCGGCTTCCAGCTGGTCGACGTCTTCCGGCAGGGCTTCCTGTACGGCCTCACCGCCTGCGGCCTGCAGGCCTGATCCGCTGATCCCGGGGACCGCGGTCCCCGGGATCGGCGGGTGTCAGAAGAGGGCGGCCGACAGCTGACGGCGGGCGGCGCCGACCCGGGGGTCCTCGTCGCCGACCACGCCGAACAGCTCGACCAGGTGGATGCGGGCGGCGTCCCGGTCCTCGCCGGCGGTGCGGCGGACGACGTCGAGCAGCCGGCCGAAGGCGCCGTCGATGTCGCCGGTGCCGAGCAGGAAGTCCGCCGCCCGGGTCTGGGCGGCGACGTCGTCGGGCGCGGCGTCGGCCTCGACCAGGGCGTTGGGTCCGGCGGCCTCGGCGCGGCGGAACAGCTGCACCTGCTTGATGGCCACCGAGGCGACCGGGTGGGCCGGCTCGACGTCCAGGATCTGCTGGTAGGCGGCCTCGGCGCCGGCCAGGTCACCGGCGTCCAGCGCGGCCTCGGCGGCGTCCAGCCGCGGGTCCTCGGGCTCCTCGGCCTCGGCCGGCTCACCCCCGGGCAGCCCGCCACCGGTGGTGGCGCCGACGAGCTCGGTGACGAACTGCCGGGCCTGCTCCTCCGGGATGGCGCCGCTGAACTCGGCGACCAGCTGGCCCTGCCAGACGGCCTTCACCGCCGGGATGCCCTGCACCCGCAGACCCTGGGCGAGGTTGGGGTTGGCGTCGACGTCGACCTTGGCCAGCACCCACGCTCCGCCGCCCTCGGCGGCGAGCTTCTCCAGCACCGGGGACAGCTGCTTGCAGGGCCCGCACCACTCGGCCCACAGGTCCAGGACGACGGGCACCTGGAAGGACCGGTCGATGACCTCGGTCTGGAAGGTGGCCTCGTCGACGTCGACCACGGTGCCGCCGGGCGCCCCGGCCGGTGCACCCGGTGCCGGCGGCGGGGCGGCGGCGGCGCGGGCCGCGGCGTCGGACCGGGCCTTGACCGCGGCCAGGTCGACCGCGCCGGCCAGCGAGGCGGCCAGCTGGGCCTGCTGCGCGGCGGCGCGGGGGTCGGTGGGACCGGGTCGAGCGGGGCGGTTCGGCTGCATGGCCCCCATGATCCCACCGCCGGGCGCCGACCTCCTGGTGAGCCGTCCTGCGCAGGGTGAGCATCCTCACGACCGGTTGCCGGACCCCCGGGGACGCTGCCTACGGTGGCTGTCCCCGGTCGGGTCGAGCGACCCACCGGGATCCGCCGGGACACCACCGAGGTCCGCAGCGGGCAGTTCCCCGTCGGCCGCACGCGGCACGCGGGATCCAGGATGCGCCGGAGCGCAGCTGCCCCACGACCCCCCGGGCCGACCACCGCCGCGCGCGGCGTCGGCCGGGTCCTGCCCCCGGCGGGCGATCCACGAGAGGACGGCCTGCTCCTCCATGGCCCTCACCACCACCCGCTCCGCCCGCCTGCGCCGCACCGGCCAGGTGTTCCTCACCGGTGTCGCCGCGACCCTCGCCGTCGGGTTCGCCCCCGGCGCGGTGGGGACGGCGTCCGCCGCCCCGGCCGCCGTCACCGCCCCCGCCGCGCCCGCGTCGGGCGTCGTCGCGCCCACGCCGGCCACCCAGGTCGCCGTCGACCACGCGATGGCCCAGGTCGGCAAGGGCTACGCCTACGGCGGCAACGGCCCGGACGCCTACGACTGCTCCGGCCTGACCACGCAGTCCTTCGCCGCCGCCGGTGTCGAGCTGCCCCGCCGCAGCGCTGACCAGGCCACCGTCGGCACCCCGGTCGACCGCGCCGCCCTGCTCCCGGGTGACCTGGTCTTCTACTACTCCCCGGTGAGCCACGTGGGCATCTACATCGGCAACGGCCAGATCGTGAACGCGCTCAACTCGAGCACCGGCGTCATCGTGAGCAGCGTCGACATGCCCGGCTACGCCGGCGCCTCCCGCGTCGCCTAGGGACCTCGCCCTCCGCAGCGTCGACCAGGGGACCTGATCGAACTCCGTCCTCCCCCACCAGCGCTGGTGAGGGAGGACGGAGTTCGATCAGGTCCCCTGGTCGACGCTGCGCGGGGCGGGCGGCGCTGGCGACGCGCGCGGCGCCGGTCTAGCCGGTGCCGTCGTCGCTGCCCACGTGGCCCCCCGGGGAGGAGTTGAGGGCGTTGCCGTTCTACACGTCTGCCGCGGACGACGCCACGCGGCTCACCGGGGAGTAGNGCGGGGCGCAGGGGCGGGAGGTCGCGGACGCCGAAGACCTTGCGCAGCGCCGTCTGGGCCGCGTTGTCCCCGCACATGCCGTGGACGGCGGGGCCCGGCGGGGTGGCCGCCGAGGCCAGGAAGACGTTGTCCAGCGGCGTGGAGTAGGTGTTCCACCGGGGGACCGGGCGCAGCAGCATCTGCCGCAACGACGCCTCGCCGTTGGAGATGTCCCCGCCGAGGTTGTTCGGGTTCCAGTCCTGCATCTGCGGTGCGGTCTTGGTCGCCCGGGCCAGGATCGTGTCCCGGAAGCCGGGGGCGAACCGCTCCACCTGCGCCTCGATCTCGGTCGTCATGTCGACCGTCGAGGCGTGCGGCACGTGCACATAGGCCCAGAACACGTGCTTGCCCTCGGGCGCCCGGGTCGGGTCGACCACGGTGGGCTGGACGGCGAGCACGTAGGGCTTGTCGGTCAGCCGCCCGGCAGCCGGCGCGGCCTCGCCGGCGATGGTCTCGGCCAGCGTGCCGGCGATGTGCACCGTCCCGGCCCGGCGGACGTCGGGGTTGGTCCAGGGCACCGGGTCCGACAGCGCCCAGTCGATCTTGAAGACGCCGGGGCCGTGGTGGTAGCGCCGCACCCAGCGCCCGTAGCCGCCGGGCAACCGGTCCCCGGCCATGGACACGAACGCCTCGGGCGTGGTGTCCAGCAGCACCGCCGGGACGCCGTCGAACTCGCGCAGGTCGGTGACCTCGTGGCCCAGCTCGACCGTGCCGCCCTGCTGCTCGATCGCGGTGACCATCGCGTCGGCCATCCGCTGGGTGCCGCCCTCGGGCAGCGGCCAGCCCCGGTGGTGGGCCAGCATCGACAGCACCAGGCCCAGCCCCGCGGTGGGCGGGCGGGTCAGGTCGAGCATGCCGTGCGCGGCCGCCCCGCCGATCAGCGCGCGGGCGTGCTCACCCTCGAAGGCCTTGTGCGCCAGCCACCGCACGTTGGGCAGCGCGTTGAGCGCGAACCGGGTGATCGCCGGGATGCTGCTGGTCGGCAGCCGGCGGAAGGCCGAGGACAGGAAGAAGTCGATGACGTCGTCCCCGTGCTCGACCAGCTGGGCGAACAGCCGGTGGTACGCCGCGCCGTCGGCACCGAGCCCCGCCGCGGTGCGGTCCAGCGAGCGGTAGGCCACCGCGGCGTCCCCGCCGTCCAGCGGGTGGGCGTAGGCCACCTCCGGGTGCAGCATGCGCACCCCGCGCGAGGCCCAGTCGAACTCGCGGAAGAACGGCGAGGCCACGCCCATCGGGTGCACCGCGGAGCAGATGTCGTGGGCGAACCCGGGGAGGGTGACCTCCTCGGTCCGCATCCCGCCGCCGGCCCGGTCCGCCCGCTCGACGACCTGCACCTGCAGCCCGGCGGCCGACAGGCGCAGCGCGGCGGCGAGCCCGTTCGGTCCGGCTCCGACGACGACGGCATCCGGCTTCGAGCTCATGGGCCCCAGTCTCCCCCGATGGGGGTCACAGCCGCCCGACGAGCTCGTCGGCCGCCGTCCACGGGTCGCACTCCCCCGCCACCACCCGGTCGGCCAGCGCGTCGATCGCGGCCGCACCGCCCACGTCGCCCATCCGGCGGCGCAGCTCGCCGACCGCGATGGCCTCGATCTCCCGCGCCGCGCGGACCCGGCGGCGCCGGTCCCCCTCGCCCGAGGCGGCCAGCCACTCCCGGTGCTCCTGCACCCGGGCCAGCACGTCGTCCACGCCCTCGCCGCGGGAGGCGACGGTGCGCACCACCGGCGGCTGCCAGCCGGGGTCCACGGCCATGCTGAGCATCGCCGTCAGCTCGCGGACGGTCCGGTCGGCGCCGTCCCGGTCGGCCTTGTTGACCACGAACACGTCGGCCACCTCGAGGATGCCGGCCTTGGCCGCCTGGATGCCGTCGCCCATGCCGGGGGCGACCAGCACCAGTGTGGTGTCGGCCAGGGAGGCCACCTCCAGCTCGGACTGGCCCACCCCGACCGTCTCCACCACCACGACGTCGCAGCCGGCGCCGTCGAGCACCCGCAGCGCCTGCGGCGTCGCCCAGGACAGCCCGCCCAGGTGACCGCGGGAGGCCATCGAGCGGATGTAGACCCCTGGGTCGTCGGCGTGGGCGCCCATCCGCACCCGGTCGCCGAGCAGGGCACCCCCGGAGAACGGGGACGACGGGTCCACCGCGAGCACGCCGACCCGCAGGTCTCTGGCCCGCAGGCCGCTGACCAGCGCGGTCGTGGTCGTGGACTTGCCGACCCCGGGCGACCCGGTGATGCCGAGCACCTGGGCCCGGCCGGTGTGCGGGGCCAGCGTGGCCGCGACCTCGCGCAGCGCCGGGCTCTCCTGCTCGACCAGCGAGATCAGCCGGGCGACCGCGCGCGGGTCGCCGTCCCGGGCGCCGGCGACCAGTGCGCCGACGTCCGGGGAACGGCGTCCCACCGTCAGGCGGCGGGGACGTGCAGGACCAGCGCGTCGCCCTGGCCACCGCCGCCGCACAGCGCGGCGGCACCGACGCCGCCACCCCGGCGCTTGAGCTCCAGCGCCAGGTGCAGCGCGATCCGGGCGCCGCTCATGCCGACCGGGTGGCCCAGCGCGATCGCGCCGCCGTTGACGTTGACCTTCTCCGGGTCCAGGCCGAGCTCGCGGGTGGACACGATGCCGACCGCGGCGAACGCCTCGTTGATCTCGACCAGTTCCAGGTCGGTCGGGCTGATGCCCTCACGGGCGCAGGCCTTGGCGATGGCGGCCGAGGGCTGCTGCTGGAGCGTGGCGTCCGGCCCGGCCACGACGCCGTGCGCGCCGATCTCGGCCAGCACGGTCAGGCCCAGCTCGGCGGCCTTCGCGGCGCTCATCACCACGACGGCGGCGGCGCCGTCGGAGATCTGCGAGGCCGTCCCGGCGGTGATGGTGCCGTCCTTCGAGAAGGCCGGCTTCAGCTTGCCGAGGGTCTCGGTGGTGGTGTCGGCCCGGATCCCCTCGTCCTCGCGGAACTCGATCGGGTCGCCCTTGCGCTGCGGGATGGACACCGTGACGATCTCGTCGTCGAACAGGCCGTTCTTGTGCGCGGCCGCCGCCCGCTGGTGGCTGGCCGCGGCGAAGGCGTCCTGCTCCTCGCGGGTGAGCTCGTAGCGGCTGTTGGCCTGCTCGGTCAGCAGCCCCATCGCGACCTGGTCGAAGGTGTCGGTCAGCCCGTCGTGGTTCATCGAGTCCACCAGCTTGGTGTCCCCGAACTTCACGCCGGTGCGGCTGGTCGGCAGCAGGTGCGGCGCCTGGGTCATCGACTCCATGCCGCCGGCGACGACGACCTCGAACTCACCGGCGCGGATGAGCTGGTCGGCCAGGGCGATGGCGTCCAGGCCGGACAGGCAGACCTTGTTCAGCGTGAACGAGGGCACCGACATCGGGATGCCGCCGGCGACCGCGGCCGGGCGGGCCGGGTTCTGGCCGGCGCCGGCCTGGATGACCTGGCCCATGATCACGTACTCGACCTGGTCGCCGCTGATGCCGGCCTTGTCCAGGGCGCCCTTGATGGCCACGCCCCCGAGGTCGGCGGCGGAGAAGTCCTTGAGCGAGCCGAGCAGCCGGCCCATCGGGGTGCGGGCGCCGCCGACGATCACGGAGCGGTTCTTCGCTGCGGGCTGGGTCATGCCGTCCTCCACTCGGTACGGCCACCCTCGTCGGCGGCCTCGTCCGACTCCCGAGCGTAGGGCGCCCGTGGAGCCGGTGCCGCCGCCCTGTGTGCAGGGTCACGCCGGCCGGGCAGGTGCGCGGTACCGCCGGTCACGGCAACATGCCCGCATGAGCGTCGACGGAGCCGCACTGCCCACCGAGCTGTTCACCACCATCGACCACGTCGGGATCGCCGTCCCGGACCTGGACGAGGCGATCGCCTTCTACGACCGAGCCTTCGGCATCACCTCGGTGCACGAGGAGACCAACGAGGAGCAGGGCGTCCGCGAGGCCATGCTGGCCGTGGGCGACGGGGAGACCCGCATCCAGCTGCTCGCGCCGCTGACCCCCGAGTCCACGATCGCCAAGTTCATCGGCCGCTCCGGGCCGGGTCTGCAGCAGCTGGCCTTCCGGGTGACCGACGTCGAGGCGGTCAGCGCGACCCTGCGCGAGCGCGGCCTGCGGCTGCTCTACGACGAGCCCCGCCGCGGCACCGCCGGCAGCCGGGTCAACTTCGTGCACCCCAAGGACGCCGGCGGGGTGCTCGTGGAGATCGTGGAACCGGCCACAGACCACTGACAACGGGGCTACCCGCCAGTAACATCCCTCGCCGCACCACTCCGAGCCAACGACGACCCGGGAGCACAGCGTGAACGAGATCAGGGACGCGATCCTCAACGACGACCTCGCCGACATCGGGGGGCTGGGCGTGCCCGGGTCCTACCGCGCGGTGCTGGTGCGCAAGGACGAGCAGGACATGTTCGAGGGGGTCGACTCCAAGGACAAGGACCCGCGCAAGTCCCTGCACGTCGAGGAGGTGGCCACCCCCGAGCTGGGCCCGGGCGAGGCGATCGTGGCGGTGATGGCGTCCTCGGTGAACTACAACACCGTCTGGACGTCGATCTTCGAGCCGGTGAGCACCTTCGGGTTCCTGGAGCGCTACGGCCGGCTGTCCGACCTCACCAAGCGGCACGACCTGCCCTACCACGTGGTGGGCTCGGACCTGGCCGGCGTCGTGCTGGCCGTGGGTCCCGGGGTCAACCGGTGGAAGGCCGGGGACGAGGTCGTCGCGCACTGCCTGTCCGTCGAGCTGGAGGACCCGGCCGGCCACGACGACACGATGATGGACCCGCAGCAGCGCATCTGGGGCTTCGAGACCAACTTCGGCGGCCTGGCCGAGCTGGCCCTGGTCAAGAGCAACCAGCTGCTGCCCAAGCCCGCCCACCTCACCTGGGAGGAAGCCGCTGCCCCCGGGCTGGTCAACGCCACCGCCTACCGGCAGCTGGTCAGCCACAACGGGGCGAACATGAAGCAGGGCGACACCGTCCTGATCTGGGGCGCCTCGGGCGGGCTGGGCTCCTACGCCACCCAGATGGCGCTCAACGGCGGCGCCATCCCGGTCTGCGTTGTCTCCAGCCCGGAGAAGGCCGAGATCGTGAAGAGGATGGGCGCCGAGCTGGTCATCGACCGCTCCGCCGAGGGCTACAGGTTCTGGAAGGACGAGCACGAGCAGGACCCCAAGGAGTGGCAGCGGTTGGGCAAGAAGATCCGCGAGCTGACCGGCGGCGACGACATCGACATCGTCTTCGAGCACCCCGGCCGGGAGACCTTCGGTGCCAGCGTCTACGTCGCCAAGAAGGGCGGCACGATCGTCACCTGCGCCTCCACCAGCGGCTACCTGCACCAGTTCGACAACCGGTACCTCTGGATGAACCTCAAGCGGATCATCGGTTCGCACTTCGCGAACTACAAGGAGGCCTACGAGGCCAACCGGCTCATCGACAAGGGCCTGATCCACCCGACCCTGTCGAAGGTCTACGGGATGGAGGACGTCGGGCAGGCCGCCCGCGACGTCCAGACCAACACCCACCAGGGCAAGGTCGGCGTGCTCACCCTCGCCCCCACCGAGGGCCTCGGCGTCCGGGACACCGCCAAGCGCGAGCAGCACCTGGACGCGATCAACCGCTTCCGCGGACTCTGAGCGACCGGGCCGGTCCGCGGCTGTGAGAACGCTGCGGACCGGCCCGTCACATCCCGGCCGACCCCGGCGTTCTGGAAGGATGGCCCCATGAGCGACCCCCACGCCGAACTGCTCCCGCTCCGCGAGGCCACGTACTCCTTCGAGGTGGTCCGCAAGGGGTACCACCGCGACCAGGTGGCCGAGGCCATCGAGCGGCTGGACGCAGATCTGCGGGTCACCATGGCCGACCGGGACGCCGCCGCGGCCCGGTCCTCGGAGCTCGCCGCCCAGCTGTCCGCGCTGCACCAGGAGATCGAGGGCCTGCGCCGCAAGGCCGCCTCGGCCGGGGCGCCGACGTTCGAGAACATGGGCGAGCGCATCTCGCACATGCTGCGGCTGGCCGAGGAGGAGGCCGCCGAGGTCCGCCGCAGGGCCGCCGAGGAGGCCGACGCGATCCGCGAGCGGATCACCGCGGAGGAGAACGCCTCGGTGCAGCGGCAGGCCCAGGCCGGCGCCGAGGCCGAGCGCGTGGTCGCCGAGGCCAGGCACGAGGCCGAGCAGATCTCCACCAAGGCCCAGGCCCGCGCCGACGAGCTGGTCACCAAGGCGCAGGAGCGGGTGGCCCAGCTCGACACCGACTCTCAGGCCCGGCGGACCAAGATCGAGGAAGACTTCGAGATCGCCCAGCGCGCCCGGCGCAGTGAGGCCGCGCGCCTGGAGGACGAGCGGGAGAAGGCCTCGGTCCAGGCCGCCCAGCAGCGGACGGCCGAGGCCGCGCAGAAGGCCGCCGCCACGGTCGCGGCCGCCGAGGAGGAGGCCGCGGCGATCCGCCGGCTCCGGGACGAGCTGGCCTCCCGGCTGCACCAGGTGCGCAGCCTGCTGGGCCGCCTGCCCGAGCTCGGCGACGCCACCCCGGGTTCCGGCGACGGTCCGGCCCCCGCGAAGACCCCGCCCACGACCGGGTCGACGGCCTCGGGGACGGCGCAGGCCGGCCCCACCGCCACGGCGAAGCCCGCGCAGGGGACCCCGCCCGCCCAGGCCGCGAAGCCTGCTGCCGCGGCACCGGCCCAGCGCACCCAGCCGCCCACGCAGGCCACCCCGGTCCCCGCCGGCACCGCGGCTCCCGCGCAGCCGTCGGTGCAGCGTCCCTCGCCCGCCCCGTCGGCGGGCGGCCCGGCGACCGCCGTCCAGCCCGCGGTCCGCTCCGTGCCCACCGGCAGCCAGCCCGCCCAGCGGGGGGACGCCGACCGCAGCTGAGCCCGCGCCCCACTACCCGGGGGTGGCCGGCGGTGACCCTGCGTGTCAAGGTCATCACCACGAGGACGGCGACCGCGTGTCGTCCCGCCGCCACCGGAGGGGGATGCCGTGGCCACCTCCGTCGAGGCCAGCAGCGTCGGGACCAGCTCGGCGGCAGCCGGCAGCGCCGAGACCGGCACCGCCCGGCACCGCTCGGGCCGGCGGCCGCGGGGACGCTGGTCCCTGCTGGCCCCGCTGGCCGCGGTCGTGGTCGCCGGGGTGGTGTCCGCCCGGGCGCTGCGCAGCTCGCCGCTGGCCGACGACGGAGCGCTCACCGCGCCGGCCTGGGACTGGCTGCACGGCGGTCCGGCGCCGGACCTGCTGACCCCGGACGGACTGGCCATCGCGCACACCGCGGCCTGGGCCTGGGTCACCCGCTCCTTCGAGCGTGACCTCGGGCTGGCCGCGGCCGGCCGAGAACTGCTCTGGGCCGCCGTCGTGGTCTCCTGCCTGCTGCTCTGGCGGCTGGCCCGGCGGGCCCGGCTCGGCGACGCCGGCGCCTGCGTCGCCGTCCTGGTGTTCGGCGCCGTCCCCGGGCTGGTCATGGTGCACGCCGTCAGCGCCCCGGCGGCCTGGGCGGTGCCCTGGATGCTCGTGGCCGCCTGGCTGGCCGTGGGGCGCCGGCGGCGCCCGGTCCGCGCCCTGGGCTGCCTGGCCCTCGTGCCGGCGGTGCTGCTGGCCCCCGACGTCCTGCTGCTGGTGCTCGCCGGCGCCGCCGGCGCGCTGGCCACGGGCCGGATCGGACGGCGCTGGTCGCCCCGGCTGCGCACGGTGCTCGCCGGGCTCCTGGCCCCGGTGTTCGTCGGGCTGGTCCTGCTGCTCCCCCGGTGGGACCCGCAGCCCGACGTCCTCGCCCCGTGGGCGGCCGGTGAGACCCGCTCGGTGCTGCTCACCGCCGGCCTGCTGACCGCCGGGGCCCTGGCCGCCTGGCTGCTCCCCCGCTGGCGCCCGCCGGCCGGCGCGCTGGCGGTCACCACGCTGGCCGCGATCGCGCCCCCGGGCCGGTTCTCCGCCCTGGTGGTCTGCCTGCCGGTCGGCGCCCTGCTGGTCGGCGCGCTCGCCCAGGAGCTGGTCCGGGCCCCGGCGCTGCGGCCGCTGCGACCGGTCCTGGCCGTGGCCACGACGGTCGCCCTCGTCGCCGGGCTCGTGCTCGCGGCGGTGACGCTGCGGACCGCCCCGGTGGACGACTTCGGGGCCCGGGACCGGCAGGCCCTCGTCGACTGGCTGGCCCAGCAGCTGCCGGCGGGCACCGCGGTCGCCGCGGACGGCCTGCTGGCCCAGGACCTCCGCAAGGACGGGATCCCGATGGGCGAGGGCGGGCTGCAGGTGGTGCGCGGCGCCCCGGGTCCGGTGCCCGACGACGTCGTCGTCGCCCGGTTCGGGGACGCCGAGACCGGCCTGGTGGTCCTCGACCCCGACCGCCGCACCCCCGACGCCGACCAGCGGGCCCTGCGGCGGCAGCTGTCCGGCGCCCTGCTGACCAACCCCACCACCGCCGACGCCGGCCAGGCCACCGGCGCCCTGCTCTCCGGCGACGTCGACCCCCGGCTGCTGACCCTGCTGGCCGGGATCGCCGCGCAGTACGGGGTGGGCATCTCCGCACTGCCGGCGGTGCCGGGCGAGCTGGGCACCTCCGTGCGGTACGCGGTGGTGGACTCGGTCGGCGGCACCCGCGTGGTCGACGACGCCGCCCTCCGCGAGCAGGTGCGCGGCTGGCTGGCCGCCCAGTTGCCGCCCTTCGCGCCGGACCTGGTCGAGGTCACCGACGACGGGATCCGGGTCGGCTACGACTACGCGTCCGACCCCGACGGCCTGCTGACCGGATCCGGTAGCTGAACCGGTCCGTCCGGTAGCACAGAGTGCGGGTCGGACCGGTACGTTCACCTGCGTAGTGCTGTCGTCACCCAGGAGGAACCCATGACCGTCCGACGCGGCCTCGCCGTCCTCCTGCTGGCCGGGCTCGCCTCCCTGCTCGGTGCCGCCCCCTCCGCGGGCGCCGCCGACACCGGGATGCTGCGGCTGGCCCACCTGAGCCCGGACACCCCGTCGGTCGACGTCTACGTCGACTCCGTGTCCTCCCCCGACACCGGCATCGTGCTCAGCGGGGTCGGCTACGGCACGGTCTCGGGCTACCAGTCCGTGCCCGCCGGCACCTACACGGTCTCCATGCGGTCGGCCGGTGCGCCGGTGACGTCGGCCCCCGTGCTGTCCACGACCGTGACCGTCGACGCGGGCGCCGCGTTCACCGTCGCCGGCGTGGGGCCCTTCGCCCAGCTGGGCCTGGAGGTCCTGGACGACGACCTCACCCCGCCCGCCCAGGGCCAGGCCCGGGCCCGGGTGGTCAACGCCTCCCAGACGCTGACCCCGGCCTCGGTCGGGCTGGTCGGTGGTGAGTCGCTGTCGGCCGACCTGGCCTTCCCCGAGCTCACCGACTACGTCTCGCTGCCCGGCGGCGCCACGACCCTGCAGGTGGCCGGCTCCTCGGGCACGCCGACCGACATCCCGGTCGACCTGGCCAGCGGCTCCTCCTACACGGTGCTGCTGCTCGACGGCGACGCCGGCGTCCAGGTGCAGACGGTCCTCGACGCGGCCAGCCCCGGCGTGGTGCCGACCGGTGGCGTCGAGGCCGGGGCCGGCGGCTCCGCCGGGTCCACCGTCCCGCTGGCCCTGGGCGGCGTCGCGCTCGTCGCGCTGGTGGGGTCGGGTCTCGCCGCAGGCCGCCGGCTCCCCCGGCGCGGTGCCGCGGCGCGGCACGCCGCGCACTGACCCCCCCGCCCCCGGTTAACCTCCGCCGCTGGGCGTCCCCGGTGGGCCCGT
>NZ_UEXK01000004.1:3263858-3453741 GCF_900491935.1 Klenkia terrae | reverse complement strand
GTCTGTTTTTTTTTTTTTTCAAGCAGAAGCCGGCATCCGAGATCCTCTCTGGTCTCGTGGGCTCGGAGATGTGTATAAGGGCCGGCTCCCGTCGTGCCCGGTCGTCGACGCCGGCACCGCCGCCGCCGTCCCTGGCTGACCGCACTGCGGTGGGGGCTGGTCGTGGTCGCGGTGGCCGCGGGTGCGTTCGCCGTGCTCGACCCGTTCGCCGCCCGTGGTCCGACCCCCGCCGCGGCGGTGGCCGGGTTCCCGCCGGCGCCGGTCATCCGGGAGGCGCCGGGCGGCGTGACGGCGGCACCGGACCCGGTCGCGGTGTCCGTCCCGGCCGTGGGGCTGGAGAGCAGCCTGGTCGGCATCGGCGTGGACGCCACCGGGGCCCTCGTCCCGCCGGCCGACTTCGCCCAGGCGGGGTGGTTCGCCGACGGCGTGGCACCGGGAGAGGTCGGGCCGGCGGTGCTGGCCGGGCACGTGGACTCCCGGGCCGGGCCGGCGGTGTTCTTCCGGCTGGAGGAGATCCCGGTCGGCGCCCAGGTGCTCGTCACCCGCGCCGACGGCAGCACGCTGACCTTCCAGGTCACCCGGGTGGCCCAGTACCCCAAGACCGCCTTCGCCACGACCGAGGTCTACGGGCCCACCGTGGACGCCCAGCTGCGGCTGATCACCTGCGGCGGGGAGTTCGACCGCTGGCGGCGCAGCTACGTCGACAACATCGTCGTCTACGCCAGCCTGGTGGCCTGACGCGGTGCGTCAGCGACGGCGGTCGCGGGCCCGCCAGCAGGCGGTGTGCCAGTGCCGGCGCAGGTCGACCGAGGACTCGGTGTCCCACGGGTCGAGGTCGGAGTCCCGGGCGTAGACCGGCCAGGCGACGACGTGCGGGGTGCCCGGCCGGATCTCCTGGTCGCAGCCGGGGCACCGGTAGCTGCGGGTGCTCGCGGCCCCGGTGACCTGCCGGACCACCCAGTCGCCATCACCGGCGCTCTCCACCGGCTGCGGGCGGGACAGCGGTGGCCGCGCACCTGCGTGCGGCCGCCGCCGTCCCCTGCCCATGTCGGGCCCGAGGTTACCGAGGGCTACCGGGCGGCGCTGTGGTCCCGGAACCCCCGGCCGGTCTTGCGGCCCAGGTAGCCGGCGGTGACCAGGTGCTCCAGGAGCGGGGCCGGGGCGAAGCCGGGCTCGCGGAACTCGGTGTAGAGCTCCCGCTCGATGGCCAGCGAGACGTCCAGGCCGACGGTGTCCAGCAGCTCGAAGGGCCCCATCGGGTAGCCGCAGCCGACCTTCATCGCCGCGTCGATGTCGTCGGCGGTGGCGTAGTGCGCCTGCAGCATCCGCACCGCGTCGTTGAGGTAGGGGAACAGCAGGGCGTTGACGATGAAGCCGGCCCGGTCGGTGCAGGAGACGGCGTGCTTGCCCAGCTGGGCGCAGACCGCGTGCGCGGTGGCCGCGACCTCGTCCTCGGTGGCGATCGTGGACACCACCTCGACCAGCTTCATGACCGTGGCCGGGTTGAAGAAGTGCAGCCCGACGACGTCCCCGGGCCGGCCGCTGGCCTTGGCGCACTCGATGACCGGCAGCGACGACGTGGTCGTGGCCAGCACCGCACCGGGCTTGCAGATCCGGCCCAGCTCGGCGAACAGCTCCTGCTTGACCGCCAGCGACTCCACGACCGCCTCGACCACGAGGTCGACGTCGGCCAGGTCGGCGCGGTCGGTGGTGCCGGTCAGCCGGGCCAGCACCGCGGCCTTGCCGTCCTCGTCGAGCCGGCCGCGGGTGACCTGCTTGTCCAGGCTCTTGCCGATCGCGGCCAGCACGGCCTCGACCTTCTCGGGGGTGCGGGCGACGAACGTGGTGTCGTAGCCGCCCTTGGCGAACACCTCGATCATCCCGGTCGCCATCGTGCCCGAGCCGACCAGGCCGACCTTCTGCACCGGCCGGGCGCCCTCGGCCGCACCGCCGGGGGTGGGGGTCTGCGCATCGGGCACGACCTCGGCGGAGTCCCGCCCGGCGTAGCCGTAGAAGCCCCGGCCGGTCTTGCGGCCCAGCAGCCCGGCGGTCATCAGCTGCTTGATGATCGGGCTGGGGGCATGCAGCCGGTCGCGGGACTGCTTGTACATCGTGTCGAGGATCTCGTAGGCGGTGTCGATGCCGATCAGGTCCATGAGCGCCAGCGGACCCATCGGCAAGCCGCAGCCCAGCCGCATGGCGGCGTCGATGTCCTCGCGGCTGGCGTACTTGTTCTCGTACATCGAGACGGCGTGGTTGAGGTAGCCGAAGAGCAGGGCGTTGGCGATGAAGCCGGCCTTGTCCCCCACCGTCACGTCGGTCTTGCCCAGCCGCGCGGCCAGGGCCTCGACGTCGTCGATCACCCCGGGTTCGGTGACCACGGTGCTGATCACCTCGACCAGCTTCATGACCGGGGCCGGGTTGAAGAAGTGCATCCCGATGACCTTGCTGGGCCGCCCGGTGGCGACGCTGAGCTCGGTCACCGACAGGCTGGAGGTGTTGGTGGCCAGGATGGTGTCCGGCGGGCAGATCTGGTCGAGCTCGGCGAAGACGGCGGTCTTGAGCTCCAGCCGCTCCGGGATGGCCTCGACCACGAGCTCGGCCTGGGCGAGGTCCTGCAGCGACGTCGACCAGCGGACCCGGGACAGGATCTCCTCGCGGTCGGCCGCCTCGAGCTTGCCGCGCTCGACGGCCTTGGCGGTGGACTGCTCCAGGTGCCCCCGGCCGCGCTCCAACGCCTCGGCGGAGACCTCGACGGCGGTCACGTCCAGCCCGGCCCGGGCCAGCACCTCGGTGATGCCGGCGCCCATGGTGCCCAGTCCGACGACCCCGACCTGGCTGAGTTCTCTGGCCACGCTGCCACTCCCTCGTCCCGGCGCGACCTCGTCGTCGCACCCTGGTCAGGCGAGTCTGCCAGAGCTGGTTACCGGCCGGTAACCAGCGCAGGGCGTGAAGCAGGTCTCAGAACAGCCGCTGGGTGGGGTCGTCGGTGCCCTTGAGGACGGCGTAGTCGACGGTCACGCAGTCGATGCCGCGGTCGCGGGCCAGCACCCGGGCCTGCGGCTTGATCTCCTGGGCGGCGAACACGCCCCGGACCGGGGCCAGCAGCGGGTCCCGGTTGAGCAGCTCCAGGTAGCGGGTCAGCTGCTCGACGCCGTCGATCTCGCCGCGGCGCTTGATCTCCACGGCCACCGTCGTCCCCGCGGCGTCCCGGCAGAGCAGGTCCACCGGGCCGATCGCCGTCGGGTACTCCCGCCGGACCAGCGCCCAGCCGGCACCGAAGGTCTCCACGTGCAGGGCGAGCAGGCGCTGCAGCTCGGCCTCCACGCCGTCCTTCTGCAGGCCGGGGTCGACCCCGAGCTCGTGCCGGACGTCGTGGAAGACCTGGTCGATGGTGATGACCAGCTGCTCGCCGGCCTTGTTGACCACCGTCCAGGTGCCCGCGCCGTCCACCAGCTCGTCCTTGAGCGTGCAGGGCGGGGTCATCCAGTTCAGCGGCTTGTAGGCCCGGTCGTCGGCGTGCACGGACACCGACCCGTCGGCCTTGACCAGCAATAGCCGGGTGGCCGTGGGCAGGTGGGCGGTCAGCCGCCCCACGTAGTCGACGGAGCACGTCGCGATCACCAAGCGCACGGACGCCGACGCTACCGCGCCGGCGTCCGTGCCCCGGGTCAGACCGTGGCGGGCTGCTTCTGCACGTCGGTCTCGCCCAGCGAGCGGACCGGGTCGACCGTGGTGGTGGCGTCGAACGTGGCGCGGTCCAGGATGCCCTCCCGCTCGGCCACGATCACCGGGACGAGCGCCTGGCCGGCGACGTCGGTCGCCGTCCGGCCCATGTCCAGGATCGGGTCGACGGCCAGCAGCAGGCCGACCCCGGCCAGCGGCAGGCCCAGCGTGGACAGCGTGAGGGTCAGCATGACCACCGCACCGGTCACGCCGGCGGTGGCGGCCGAGCCGACCACGGAGACCAGGGCGATGAGCAGGTAGTCGGTGATGCCGAGGTCCACGCCGAAGAACTGGGCCACGAAGATCGCCGCCAGCGCCGGGTAGATCGCCGCGCAGCCGTCCATCTTGGTGGTGGCGCCCAGCGGGACGGCGAAGGAGGCGTAGGACCGTGGGACGCCCAGGTTGGCCTCGGTCACCCGCTCGGTCACCGGCAGCGTGCCGATCGAGGAGCGCGACACGAAGCCCAGCTGGATGGCCGGCCACGCGCCGGCGTAGAACCGCCGGGCCGACAGCCCGTGCAGCTTGAGCAGTACCGGGTAGACCACCAGCAGCACGATCGCCAGGCCGCCGTACACCGCGCCGACGAAGACGCCGAGGCTGCCCAGGGACTCCCAGCCGTAGCTGGCCACGGCGTTGCCGATCAGGCCCAGGGTGCCCAGCGGGGACAGCAGG
The DNA here is from genome assembly GCF_900491935.1 of Klenkia terrae. Classification (GTDB taxonomy): domain Bacteria; phylum Actinomycetota; class Actinomycetes; order Mycobacteriales; family Geodermatophilaceae; genus Klenkia; species Klenkia terrae. The sequence goes on along the minus strand of NZ_UEXK01000004.1, from coordinate 3,449,343 downwards.
ATGACCCACCACAGCACCTTCTGCACGATCGCCAGCGCGGAGCGGGTGACCGACAGGAACGGCTCGGCGGCCTCGCCGACCTTGAGCGCGGCGATGCCCACGGCGACCGAGACGACGATCAGCTGCAGCACGTTGAACGAGATCGACCCGTCGGGAGAGCCCTCCAGGCCCAGGATGTTGCCGGGCACCAGGCCGGTGAGGAAGTCCCACCACCCGCCGGTCGTCGCGGGGGCCTGCGCCGCCGACTCCGACACCGAGCTGTTGCGGCCGGGCTGGGTGAGCAGGCCCAGGCCGATGCCGATGGACACCGCGATCAGCGCGGTGACGGCGAACCAGAGCAGCGTCTGGCCGGCCAGGCGGGCGGCGTTCCCGACCTGCTTGAGGTTGGCGATGCTGACGATGATCGCGGTGACGATCAGCGGGATGACGATGACCCGCAGCAGCCCGACGAACGTCGAGCCGATGGTGTCCAGCGTCGAGGTCAGCCAGTTCTGGTCGGTGCCGGGGACGAGCTCGCCGTCGACGAACGAGCCGGGGACGGTGCCGATGGCCCGGGCGACGAGGCCGAGGCCCACGCCGACGACGAGGGCGATGAGGACCTGGGCCGCGAAGGGGGTGCGGCGGAGGCGGGAGAGCACGGGGAGGACCTCTCGGGGCGGGGACGGACGGCGGGGACGGGCCGCCGTCAAGCCTTGGAGGTCACCCGACCGAAGTCGACGACCCTCCGCCGGGTCAGCATCGGTGTGCGCACCCCGTTCTCAACCGACCTGCGGCGCGGGTGTTCCCGCCGCATGCCGGCTTGACATCGATCGAACACGTGTTCGACCATTCCCCGGTGACCGACGACCCGACCGCCCCGGCTGCGCTGCTGCGCGCGCCCCGCGCCGACCGGTTGGCCGCCGCCCGGGCGGCGGCCGGCCAGGCCGACCGCCGGTTCGGGATCACCACCCCCGGACGCCCGTTGGAGACCCTCCCCGCCCTGGCCGCGCTGCTGCCCGGCGGGGCGCTGTCCACCGGTGCGGCCTACTCGGTGCTCGGGTCGGTCGCGCTGGCCACCGCCCTGCTGGCCGGGCCGTCCGCGGCCGGTGAGTGGTGCGGCGTGGTCGGGGTGCCCGGGTTCGGCGCCGAGGCGGCTGCGGCGATGGGCGTCGACCTGGACCGCACGGTGCTGGTGCCCGACCCCGGTCCCGAGCTGGTGGCGGTGGTGAGCTCGTTGGTGGGGGCGCTGGCCGTCGTCCTGGTCGGGCCCCCCGGCCCGGTGGGCGACGCCGAGGCGGGGCGGCTGGCCGTCCGGCTGCGGCAGCGGGGCACGGCGCTGGTGGTGTGCGGGCGGTGGCCGCGCAGCGAGGCGGAGCTGAGCCTCACCGACGGCGACTGGCACGGCCTGGGCGCCGGGCACGGCCACCTGTCCGGCCGGTTGGCGACCGTGACGGTGCACGCCCGCCGCACGGCCCGGCCGCGGCAGGCCCGGCTGTGGCTGCCCGACCGGGAGGGCCGGGTGCTCGCCGTCCGCGAGGCGGCCCGCGACCTGCCGGTGCGCCCGGCGGCGACGCTGACCCGGTCGGCGGCGGGGTGAGCAGGACACCCGTGAGCAGGACGTCGTGAGCAAGACATCGTGAGCAGGACGTTGGTGCTGTGGTGCCCGGACTGGCCGGTCACCGCGGCCCGCCAGGCCGCCGGGTCCCCGCCGGACCGACCGGCCGCGGTGCTGGAGGCGGGGCGGCTGCTCGCGGTCTCGGCCGCGGCCCGGTCCGTCGGGCTGCGCCGGGGCCTGCGGATCCGGGGGGCGCAGTCGCGCTGCCCCGAGCTCGTGGTCTTCCCGCACGACCCCCGGCTGGAGGCCCGGGCCTTCGAGCCCGTGCTCGAGGCCGTGGAGTCGGTCGCGCCCGGGGTGCAGGTCGTGCGGCCGGGCACCTGCGCGGTCCGGGCCGGCGGGCTCAGCCGCTACCTGGGCGGGGAGGCCGACGCGGCGGCCGCGGGGCTGGGCAGCGTGGCCGACGCCGGGGTGCCCGGCGCCCGGGCGGGGGTGGCCGACGGTCCGTTCGTCGCCGAGCAGGCCGCCCGGACGACGAACGGGACCGCACCGCGCACCCGGGTGGTGGACCCCGGGGCGGCGGCGTCGTTCCTGGCCGGGCTGTCGGTCGAGGTGCTGGGTCCGCTGCTGGGCGACCCGGCGGCCGTGGACCTGCTGCGCCGGCTCGGGCTGCGCACCGTGGGCGCCTTCGCCGAGCTCGACGGCAGCGTCGTGGCTGCCCGGTTCGGCGCCGACGGGGTGCGGGCGCACCGGCTGGCCCGGGGCGTCGACGAGCAGCGGCTGCAGCGCCGCGAGGCACCCCCGGAGCTGACCCGGGTCGTCGAGTTCGACCCGCCGCTGGACCGGGTGGACCAGGTGGCGTTCACCCTGCGGTCCACCGCCGACGCCTTCGTCGCCGCGCTCGCCGCGCAGGTGCTGGTCTGCACCGGGCTGCGGGTGGAGACCCGCGACGACCGCGGCGGGCTGATCACCCGCACTTGGCTGCACCCCCGGTTCTTCACCGCGGCCGACGTCGTGGACCGGGTGCGCTGGCAGATCGGCGGCGGCGGTCTGGCCGGCCCGGTCGCCCGGGTGGACCTCGTGCCCGAGGACGTCGTCCCGCACGGCGAGCAGGCCGACGGCCTGTGGGGCGGGGCGCCCGACGAGCAGCTGCACCGGGCGCTGACCCGGATGCAGGGCCGGCTGGGCCACGCCGCCGTCGGCACGGCCGTCGTCGGCGGCGGCCGGGGCCCGGTCGACCGGCTGACCTTCGTGCCCTGGGGCGACCGACCGCTCCCCCGCCGCGCCGGTGACCGGCCGTGGCCCGGGCAGCTCCCGCCGCCGTTGCCGACCACGGTGCTGCCCCGGCCCGTGGGCGCGCTGGTGGTCGGCCCGGACGGCGCCCCCGTCGCCGTCGACGAGCGCGGCGTGCTGTCGGCCGCCCCGACCCGGCTGCGGATCTCCGGTGACCGACCGCGGGAGGGCTGGCCGGCGGACTGGCAGCCGATCCAGGCGTGGGCCGGCCCCTGGGCGGTCGACGAGCGGTGGTGGGAGGACGACGCCGCCGGCCGGATGGCCCGGTTCCAGGTGGTCGGCGTGGACGGCAGTGCCTGGTTGCTGCTCGTCGACGACGACGCCCGCTGGTGGGTGGAGGCCCGCTATGACTGACCCCCGCGGCACCGAGCAGGAGCACCCCTGATGGGCTGGCAGAACCCCCCGATCCCGTGGTCGGAGCTGGAGCGCACGCTCTCGGACCGGCACCGGCCCGGCGCACCGGTCGCCGGGGACGGCGGCGACAGCCCGGCCTGGTCGCGCAAGCGGCAGCCCTACGCCCCGCCGCCCGAGCTCCTGCTGCCGCAGCCCGAGCGCCCGGTCGTGCCCTACGCCGAGCTGCACTGCCACACCAACTTCAGCTTCCTGGACGGCGCCAGCCACCCCGAGGAGCTGGTCGCCGAGGCGGTCCGGCTGGGCCTGCACGCCCTGGCCGTCACCGACCACGACGGCTTCTACGGCGTGGTCCGGGCCGCCGACGCGGCCCGGACCCACGACCTGCCCACCGTGGTCGGGGCGGAGCTGTCCCTCGGGCTGCCCGGCCCGCAGCAGGGCGTGGCCGACCCGGTGGGCAACCACCTGCTGCTGCTGGCCCGCGGCGCGGTGGGCTACCACCGGCTGGCCGCGGCGATCACCGAGGCCCAGCTGCGCGGGGAGGAGAAGGGCCGGCCGGTCTACGACCTGGAGGAGCTCGCCGCGGCCGGCGCCGGGGACTGGCTGGTGCTCACCGGCTGCCGCAAGGGCGCCGTCCGCACCGCGCTGGCCACCGGCGGGCTGGACGCGGCGGCCGCCGCGCTCGACCGGCTGGTCGCGCTGTTCGGCCGGGACCAGGTGGTGGTCGAGCTGTTCGACCACGGCCACCCCACCGACAGCTGGGCCAACGACGCCGTCGCCGGGCTGGCCGCCCGGGCCGGCCTGCCCGTGGTGGCGACCGGGAACGTGCACGTGGCGACCCCAGCCGGACGGCGGCTGGCCGGTGCGCTGGCCGCCGTCCGGGCCCGGCGCTCACTGGCCGAGATGGACGGCTGGCTGGCCGCCGCCGGGGCCGCGCACCTGCGGTCGGGGGCGGAGATGGCGACCCGGTTCGCCCGCTACCCCGGGGCGGTGGCCCGGTCGGTGCAGATCGCCGACGAGTTGGCGTTCCCGCTGGAGGCCGCCAAGCCGAAGCTGCCGCGGATGGAGATCCCCGCCGGGCACACCCCGATGTCCTGGCTGCGCGAGCTCTGCCTGCGGGGGCTGGGCGACCGGTTCGGGCCGCCGGGCACCCGCTCCCCCGAGACCGAGCGGGTGTACGCCGACCGGCTGGACCGCGAGCTGGCGGTGATCGCCGAGAAGGACTTCCCGGGCTACTTCCTCATCGTGCACGACCTGGTCGCCGTCGCCCGGGAGAAGCGGATCCTCTGCCAGGGCCGGGGCTCGGCCGCCAACTCGCTGGTCTGCTACCTGCTGCACATCACCGCGGTCGACCCCGTGCGGTTCGGGCTCCCCTTCGAGCGGTTCCTGGCCACCACCCGCGAGGAGGAGCCCGACATCGACGTCGACTTCGACTCCGACCGCCGCGAGGAGGTCATCCAGCACGTCTACGCCAAGTACGGCCGGCGCAACGCTGCCCAGGTCGCCAACGTGATCACCTACCGGCCCAAGCTGGCCGTCCGCGACGTCGCCAAGGCGCTGGGCTACAGCACCGGCCAGCAGGACGCCTGGTCCAAGCAGGTCGAGTCGTGGGGGTCGGTGTCCACCACCACCGCCGACCACGACATCCCGCCGGCCGTGGTCGACCTGGCCGGGCAGCTGCTGGGCTTCCCCCGCCACCTGGGCATCCACTCCGGCGGCATGGTGCTCACCGACCGGCCGGTGGGCGAGGTCTGCCCGATCGAGCACGCCCGCAAGGAGGAGCGCACCGTGCTGCAGTGGGACAAGGACGACTGCGCATCGATGGGGCTGGTGAAGTTCGACCTGCTGGGGCTGGGCATGCTGGCCGCCCTGCAGTACTGCTTCGACCTGGTGGCCGGGCACACCGGTGAGTACCTGACGCTGGACACGGTGCCCAAGGAGGAGCCCGGCGTCTACGACATGCTCTGCCGGGCCGACTCCATCGGGGTCTTCCAGGTCGAGAGCCGTGCCCAGATGGGCACCCTGCCCCGGCTGCGGCCGCGGTCGTTCTACCACCTGGTCATCGAGATCGCGCTGATCCGCCCGGGCCCCATCCAGGGCGGGGCGGTGCACCCCTACATCCGCCGCAAGCTGGGCCAGGAACCGGTGACCTACCCGCACCCGCTGCTGGAGCCGGTGCTGGAGCGCACCTTGGGCGTCCCGCTGTTCCAGGAGCAGCTCATGCAGATCGCCCAGGCCGTCGGCGGGTGCAGCGGCGACGACGCCGACCTGCTGCGCCGGGCGATGGGCTCCAAGCGCGGCAAGGAGAAGATCGGCCGGCTCAAGGAGACGCTGTTCGCCGGCATGGCCTCCCACGGCATCACCGGGGACCTCGCCGACGACATCTACGCCAAGATCGAGGCGTTCGCGAACTTCGGGTTCGCCGAGAGCCACTCGATCAGCTTCGCGCTGCTGGTCTACGTCTCCAGCTGGGTCAAGCTGCACCACCCGGCGGCGTTCCTGGCCGCGCTGCTGCGCGCCCAGCCGATGGGCTTCTACTCCCCGCAGACGCTGGTCGCCGACGCCCGGCGGCACGGCGTGCAGGTGCACACCCCCGACATCCACCGGTCCGGGGTGCACGCCGACCTCGAGGCCCTCGACGCGGGGGCCACCCACCCGACCGGCGACCCGGCGTGCCTGTCCGCCGTCCACCCGCACCCCGGGGAGTTCGACCCCGAGGCGCCCTTCGACACCGACGACCACCGCCGGGACGGCGCGTTCGCCGTCCGGCTGGGGCTGGCCGGTGTCCGGTCGATCGGGGTGGACCTGGCCACCCGCATCGTCGCCGAGCGGGACGCCGCCGGGCCGTTCGCCTCGATGGCCGACCTGGCCCGGCGGGTCGGGCTGACCACGCCGCAGCTGGAGGCCCTGGCCACCGCCGGGGCGTTCGACCCGCTCGGGCTGTCCCGCCGGCAGGCGCTGTGGGAGGCCGGCCGGGCCGCCCGCGAGCGTCCCGACCGGTTGCCGGGCACGGCCGGCGACGAGGCACCGCCGGTGCTGCCGGGCATGAGCGGCGCCGAGCAGACCATGGCCGACCTGTGGGCGACCTCCATCTCCCCCGACAGCCACCCGGTGCAGCACGTGCGGGCGCACCTGGACGCCGCCGGGGTGCTGTCGGCCGCGGCACTGAGCTCGGCGGTGTCGGAGACCCGCGTCCACGTCGGCGGCGTGGTGACCCACCGGCAGCGGCCGGCCACCGCCGGGGGCACCACCTTCCTCAACCTCGAGGACGAGACCGGGCTGGTGAACGTGATCGTGTCGGCCGGGGTGTGGGCCCGCTACCGCCGGGTCGCCCGGGAGTCCGGGGCGCTGGTGATCCGTGGCCGGGTCGAGCGGAACGCCGGGGTGGTGAACCTGGTCGCCGACCGGATCGAGAAGCTGGCGATCACCGTGCAGACGGTGTCCCGGGACTTCCGGTGAGCCCGCGGGTCAGTCGGTCCACACCGCCGGGCGCTTGCCCAGGAACGCCGCCATGCCCTCGCGGGCGCCGTCGAGCTGGGACGCCGCGGCCATCGTCTGCACCGCCTGCAGGTAGGCGTCGGCCTCCGGCCGGTCCAGCTGGGCGTACATCGCCTGCTTGCCCCACGCCTTGCTGGCCCGCGAACCCCGGGTCGCCCGGTGGACCAGGTCGGCGACCGCCCCGTCGAGCTCGGCGTCGGGGACGACCCGGTTGACCAGGCCCCACTCCAGGGCGGTCGCCGCGTCGATGACGTCGCCGGTGAGCGCCAGCTCCATCGCGCGCTTGCGACCCACGTTGCGCGCGATGGCCACCATCGGGGTGTGGCAGAACCAGCCGCCCTTGCCCCCGGGGGCGGCGAAGCCCGCTGACTCCGCGGCCACCGCGAGGTCGCAGGAGGCGACCAGCTGGGCGCCGGCCGCGGTGGCCAGCGCGTGCACCCGGGCGACGACGACCTGCGGCACCTCGTGCAGCGTCTGCATCAGCTCGGTGCACAGCTCCAGCAGCGACCGGACCTCGGCCAGCGGCTTCTCGGCCACGTCGGCGAAGTCGTGGCCGGCGCTGAACACCGGGCCCTCGGCGGCGAGCACCAGCGCCGACGCGTCGGTGGCCCCCACCTGCCGGACCGCGGCCAGCAGCTGGGTCAGGTGCTCCCGGGACAGCGCGTTGCGCTTGGTGGGGCGGCACATGGTCACCGTGACGACGTCGTCCTGCCGCTCGACCCGCGGCGCAGCCAGCTCGCTCATGTGAGCGACCACACCACGGCTCCGGGCCGGTGTCGAGTCGCCGGGTGTGGGCACCCTGGGGGCGTGCACCCAGAACCGGTCACCCCCACCGCCCCGCGCCCGCTGACCTCGACGCTGTTCACCCAGGGCTGGCGCGACCTCGCCTTCCTGCACTGGGCGGTGGACCCCGACCTGGTCGCCCCGCACCTGCCGCCGGGCACCCGCCCGGACACCGTCGACGGCGCGACCTACGTCGGGCTGATCCCCTTCCGGATGCGCCGGATCGGCTTCTTCGGGCTGCCCGGCCTGCCCTACCTGGGCTCCTTCGCGGAGACCAACGTGCGGCTGTACTCCGTCGACGAGCAGGGCCGCCGCGGCGTGGTCTTCGCCTCGCTGGAGGCCGATCGCCTGCTCCCGGTGCTCGCCGCCCGGTGGGTGGCCCGGCTGCCCTACGTCTTCGCCGGCATGCGGGTCACCACGGACGGCGACGTCACCCGCTACACCTCCCGGCGCCGGTGGCCCGGGCCCCGCGGTGCGCACAGCACCGTCGCGGTCCGGGTCGGCGAGCAGATCGCCGACCCGGCGCCGCTGGACCGCTTCCTCACCAGCCGCTGGGGCCTGCACCGCGGTTTCCTGGGCCGCACCGCCTACTGGCCCAACGAGCACCCGGAGTGGCCGCTGCACCGCGCGGAGCTCGTCGAGCTCGACGAGGAGCTGACCGCCGCCGCCGGCGTCCCGGTCACCGGGGCGCCGGACAGCGTGCTCTTCTCCCCCGGCGTCGACGTCCGCTTCGGCCCCTGGACCAGGTGAGGTGCTGGAACGGCTCCCTCGCAGGGGCCCGCGGCGTGCGGAGCGCGTCGTGGGGGGCGAGGGGGTCCTTCTAGAGGTCGTTGGCCTCGCGGACGACGTCCACGATCTGGCCCATGATGTCGGTCATCCCGAAGTCCTTCGGGGTGAACACCCGGGCCACGCCCTGCTCCTTCAACCGCCGCGCGTCGGCGTCGGGCACGATGCCGCCGACCACCACCGGGACGTCGTCCAGACCCGCCGCGCGCAGGCCCTCGAGCACCGCGGGCACGACCTGCAGGTGCGAGCCGGACAGCACCGACAGGCCCACCACGTGCACGTCCTCCTCGACCGCGGCCGAGACGATCTGCGCCGGGGTCAGCCGGATGCCCTGGTAGACCACCTCGAAGCCGGCGTCCCGGGCCCGGACGGCGATCTGCTCGGCGCCGTTGGAGTGCCCGTCCAGGCCGGGCTTGCCGACCAGGAAGCGCAGCCGCCCACCGAGCTCCTCGCCGGTCGCCCGGACCCGCTCGCGGACGTCGGCCAGGGACACGTCGGCCTCGCCGGTGCTCGCGGCCGAGACCCCGGTGGGTGCCCGGTACTCCCCGAACACCTCGCGCAGCACCCCGGCCCACTCCCCCGTGGTGACGCCGGCGCGGGCGCACTCCAGGCTGGCGGTCATCAGGTTCTCGGTCGTGCCGGCCGCGGTGCGCAGCGCGTCCAGCGACGCGGCCACCCGGGCGTCGTCCCGGTCGGCCCTCCACCGGACCAGCGCCTCCTGCGCCGCGGCCTCCACGGCCGGGTCGACGGTCTGGATCGCGGTGTCCAGGTCGGCGGTGAGCGGGTTGGGCTCGGTGGAGGTGAACTTGTTGACCCCGACCACGACGTCGTCCCCGGACTCCATCCGGCGTCGACGCTCGGCCAGCGACCCGACCAGCTGGCCCTTCATGTAGCCCGACTCGACGGCCGCGACCGCGCCGCCCATCTCCTGCACCCGGGCGATCTCGGCCCGGGCGCCCTCGACGATCTCGGCGACCTTGGCCTCGACGACGACCGAGCCGGTGAACAGGTCGTCGTACTCCAGCAGATCGGTCTCGAAGGCGAGCACCTGCTGCAGCCGCAGCGACCACTGCTGGTCCCAGGGCCGGGGCAGGCCCAGCGCCTCGTTCCAGGCCGGCAGCTGCACGGCGCGGGCCCGGGCGTCCTTGGACAGCGTGACCGCGAGCATCTCCAGCACGATCCGCTGCACGTTGTTCTCCGGCTGCGCCTCGGTCAGGCCCAGGGAGTTGACCTGCACGCCGTAGCGGAAGCGGCGGTGCTTGGAGTCCTGCACGCCGTAGCGCTCGAGGGTCAGCTCGTCCCACAGCTGACCGAAGGCGCGCATCTTGCACATCTCCTCGACGAACCGGACCCCGGCGTTGACGAAGAAGGAGATCCGGGCGACGACCTCGCCGAAGCGCTCGGCCGGCACCTGGCCGGAGTCGCGCACCGAGTCCAGGACGGCGATCGCGGTGCTGATCGCGTAGGCGATCTCCTGCACGGGCGTCGCGCCGGCCTCCTGCAGGTGGTAGCTGCAGATGTTGGTCGGGTTCCACTTGGGCAGCGCGGTGACGGTGTAGGCGACCATGTCGGTGATCAACCGCATGCTCGGCGCCGGCGGGAACACGTAGGTCCCCCGCGACAGGTACTCCTTGACGATGTCGTTCTGCGTCGTCCCGGTCAGCGCGGCGACGTCGTGGCCGTGCTCCTCGGCGACGGCCTGGTACAGCGCGAGCAGCCACATCGCGGTGGCGTTGATCGTCATGGACGTGTTCATCTCGTCCAGCGGGATGCCGTCGAACAGCGCACGCATGTCGCCGATGTGGCTGACCGGCACGCCCACCTTGCCCACCTCGCCGGCGGCCAGCTCGTGGTCGGGGTCGTAGCCGGTCTGGGTGGGCAGGTCGAAGGCCACCGACAGGCCGGTCTGCCCCTTGTCCAGGTTGCGGCGGTACAGGGCGTTGGACTCGGCCGGGGACGAGTGGCCCGCGTACGTGCGCATGACCCAGGGGCGGTCGCGGTCCTTCGGCGCTGAAGGGTTCGGCATGTCCGCGGAGTGTAGGGCTACCGGCCGGTAACCACGATGTCGAACAGCTCACGCGGTGGCACACTCGGGGGCGGTCCACCGACGGGGAGGAGACCGCTGTGCCCATCGATGCGGGCAGCCTGCACTACGCGGTCGGCCCGGCCATCGCGTTCCTGGTGCTCGTCGTCCTGGCGGTGTTCCTGCGCTGGGCGTTCGCGTCCAGCAGCCCGAAGCCCACCAAGCGGCCCTCCGCCGAGGACGGCCTGCTCACCCGGGTCGCGACGCTGACCCGCAAGGAGTCCGCGCTCGCGCTGCGAGCGGTGCTGTCCGACGCCGGGATCCGCTCGACGATCCGGTACCCGGCCCCGCACCGCGCCGACGTCCTGGTCTTCCCGGAGGACGCCGGCCGCGCCCGCGCCCTGGCCGGCACCTTCCAGAACGGCTGAGCCGGCCGCTCAGGTGTCGCGGTCGCGGTGGGTCCGCTCGATCGTGGCGCCCAGCCCGCGCAGCTGCTCCACGAAGTCGGGGTAGCCGCGGTCGACGTGGTGCACGTCGGCCACCTCGGTGACCCCGTCGGAGCACAACCCGGCCAGCACCAGGCCGGCACCGGCCCGGATGTCGGTGGCCAGCACCGGTGCGCTGGACAGCCGCTCCCGGCCGCGGACCACGGCGTGGTGGCCGTCGATGCGCACGTCGGCGCCCAGCCGGACCAGCTCGTTGACGAACATGAAGCGGCCCTCGAACACGTTCTCGGTGATCAGGGCGGTGCCGGTGGACACCGCGGCCAGCGCGACGGCCATCGGCTGCAGGTCGGTCGGGAAGCCGGGGAAGGGCAGCGTGACGACGTCGACGCAGGTGGGCCGCTCGACCATCGCCACCCGGACGCCGCCCTCGACCTGCTCGACGGTCGCACCGGCCGCGCGCAGCTTGTCCAGCGCCACCGACAGGTGCTCGGGGGCTGCGCGCTCGATCACGACGTCGCCCCGGGTCATCACCGCACCGATCGCCCAGGTGCCGGCCACGATGCGGTCGGGGACGGTGGTGTGGGTGACCGGGTGCAGCTCGGTGACGCCCTCGACGGTGATCGTGGAGGACCCGGCACCGGAGATCTGCGCGCCCATCTCGCTCAGCATCTGGCAGATGTCCACGATCTCGGGCTCGCGCGCGGCGTTGTCCACGACCGTGGTGCCCTCGGCCAGCACCGCGGCCATCACCAGGTTCTCGGTGGCGCCGACCGACGGGAAGTCCAACCAGATGGAGGTGCCGATGAGCCGCGGGGCGGTGGCGATCAGGAAGCCGTGCTCGCTGCGCACGGTGGCGCCCAGCCGCTCCAGGCCGGCCACGTGCATGTCCAGCCCGCGGGAGCCGATCGCGTCGCCACCGGGCAGCGCCACCTTGGCCTGCCCGCAGCGGGCCACCAGGGGGCCCAGGACGCTGATCGAGGCCCGCATCCGGCGCACCAGGTCGTAGTCGGTCTCGCTGGAGGGCATCTCCGGGACGTCGACGACGACCCGGCCACCGCCCCCGCCCCGGCCGTCGGTGTAGCGCTGGAACTCCACGCCGCAGCCCAGCCGGCGCAGCACCTCGCTCATGATCGTCACGTCGAGGATGTCGGGGACCTCCTCGATCGTTGTCCGGCCGCTGGCCAGCAGCGCCGCAGCCATCAGCTTGAGCGCGCTGTTCTTCGCGCCGGTCACCCGCACCCGTCCGCGCAGCGACGTCCCGCCGGTCACCTCGAAGCAGTCCACCGCTCCACAGTAGGAGACCACCCCGCATACGCTGCGGGCATGACCGTCCGGCTCACCCGCATCTACACCAAGACCGGCGACGCCGGGCAGACCCACCTGGGCGACATGAGCCGGGTGGCCAAGACCGACGTCCGGCTGGCCGCCTACGCCGACGTCGACGAGACCAACTCGGTGCTCGGCCTGGCGCTCGCGCTGGGGTCACCCCCGGCGCCGCTGGCCGAGCTGCTGCGCAGCGTGCAGAACGCCCTCTTCGACGTCGGGGCCGACCTGTGCACGCCGATCCCCCCGAACCCGGAGTACCCGCCGCTGCGGATCACCGCCGCCTACACCGAGCGGCTGGAGGCGGCCTGCGACGAGCACAACGAGCAGCTGCCCAAGCTGAACTCGTTCATCCTGCCCGGCGGGACGCCGCTGGCCGCGTTCCTGCACCAGGCGCGCACCGTCGCCCGGCGGGCCGAGCGCCGGGTCTGGGCCCTGCTCGAGGCCGACGCGGAGCGCACCAACGAGGAGACGGCGAAGTACCTCAACCGGCTGTCGGACCTGCTGTTCATCCTGTCCCGGGAGGCGAACCCGGGCGGTGACGTGCTGTGGGAGCCCGGCGCGCACAGCGGCGCCCACGCCCAGCGGGCGGCCGCCGCGCAGGAGTAGCGGGTCAGCGGCCCAGCGGCGGCGAGGACTCGATCCAGGACAGGAAGCCGGTCACCGTCGAGGGGTCCATGGCCAGCTCCCGGGGGCCGCCGCCGGTGCGGCAGATCAGCACCTGGCTGTCGGCGGGCACGGCACCGTCCTCGACGGTGGGCCGCCGCCGGCCCTCGACGTGGAACTCCGTGCGGCACAGCCGCTGGGTCGGGCGGACCGACAGCGAGAGCGCCGGGTACCAGAGCAGTTCCTCACCGGAATACCAGGCGACACCGACGGACCAGCGGGGTGCACCCACCGGGCGCAGCCACATGGTGACGGCGCCCAGGCCGCTGAGCAGGAACCGGCGGCGCAGCAGGAACGTCGCGACCAGCGCGACGACCAGGACCGCGACGAGGACCAGCAGCACGGTGCTCAGCGCCACGGGCCCCGGTCCTCGGTCGTCGCGGTCGCGGGTCTCAGGCGGCCTGGCCGGCGGCGCGGAGGCGGGACTGGGCGCGACGGGCGGCGGCGAGCGCCTCCTCGTCGTCGTCCGCGGCGCCCTCTGCCCGGCTCAGCGCCTGGCGGGCCCGCTCGACGTCGATCTCGGTCGCGATCTCGGCGGTCTCGGCCAGGATGGACACACCCTGCTCGGTCACCGACAGGAACCCACCGTGGGCGGCGACGACGAGGTCCTCGCCGCCGTCGACGCGGATGGTGACGACGCCACCGGGCGCGAGCTCACCGAGCAGCGGCGCGTGGCCGGGCAGCACGCCGAGCTCTCCCTCGGTGGTCCGGGCGATCACCATCGTCGCCTCACCGGACCAGATCTTGCGCTCCACGGCCACGAGCTCGACCTGCAGGGTCGCCACGACACTCCTCGGGGTCCGCCGGTCGAACCGGCGAGCTGGTCACCTCGCGGTGACGGATCGGTCTCCAGCATACGGGCCCGGGCGGGCCGGCCCGGCGCGGGCGTCAGCCCCGGCGGTAGAGCAGGGTCCAGCGGCCCAGGCGGACCAGCGGGCGGCGGACCGTCGAGCTCGGTGCCCACTCGGCCATGTCGAAGCGCGGGACGTCGGCCGGCGGGGGCGGCGCGTAGGGCGGCCAGCACCAGTCGGACTCGTCACCGGTGCCCAGGGACGCCAGCGGACCCGACGGGTGGTCCTCGGTCGGCGTCCCGGCGGGGGTCAGCATCGGCTCCGCGCCGGCGACCGGGGTCGCTGCGAGCTGCGGGCTGTCGTCCACGCTGTCTTCTCCTGCCGCGCACCGGGGTGCCTCGGTGCTCCTTGCGATGATCATCGGACGAACGCTGCCCCGCGCCGAGCGTTGACGGCGATGTCCACCCGAACGGGTGGGGTGGGTCAGCGGGAGATCGGCCACGCCGCACCGCGTCGCCCTCGACGGCGATCATAGTGGGACTCCGGCGACCTGCCCGACGCAGGTCGAACCGCCCTCGGACACCCGGGACGACGACGGCCGGCCACCCCGCGAGGGGTGACCGGCCGTCGGTCGGTGCTGGTGGAGCTACTTCTTGAGCTTGGCGGCGTTCGCCTCGAGGTCCTCGAGGCCACCGCACATGAAGAAGGCCTGCTCCGGCACGTGGTCGTACTCGCCCTGGGTCAGCGCCTTGAACGCCTGCAGGGTCTCGGTCAGCGGCACGTAGGAGCCCGGCTGCCCGGTGAAGGCCTCGGCCACGAACATGTTCTGGGACAGGAAGCGCTCGATGCGACGGGCCCGGTTCACGGTGACCTTGTCCTCCTCACCGAGCTCGTCGATGCCGAGGATCGCGATGATGTCCTGGAGCTCCTGGTAGCGCTGCAGGATCCGCTTGACCTCCGACGCCGTGTCGTAGTGCTCCTGCCCGACGTACTGGGCGTCGAGGATCCGGCTGGTGGAGTCCAGCGGGTCCACGGCCGGGTAGATGCCCTTCTCCGAGATGGGCCGCGACAGGTTCGTCGTGGCGTCCAGGTGGGCGAAGGTGGTGTGCGGAGCCGGGTCGGTGATGTCGTCGGCGGGCACGTAGATGGCCTGCAGCGAGGTGATGGACCGGCCTCGGGTCGAGGTGATCCGCTCCTGCAGCTCGCCCATCTCGTCGGCCAGGGTCGGCTGGTACCCCACGGCGGAGGGCATGCGGCCCAGCAGCGTGGAGACCTCGGACCCGGCCTGGGTGAACCGGAAGATGTTGTCGATGAAGAGCAGCACGTCCTGGTCCTGCTCGTCGCGGAAGTACTCCGCCATCGTCAGGGCCGACAGGGCCACCCGCAGACGCGTGCCCGGAGGCTCGTCCATCTGGCCGAAGACCAGCGCGGTCGAGTTGATGACCCCGGACTCGGTCATCTCGGTGATGAGGTCGTTGCCCTCACGGGTGCGCTCGCCGACACCGGCGAACACCGACACGCCACCGAACTCCTGGGCGACGCGACGGATCATCTCCTGGATGAGGACCGTCTTGCCGACGCCGGCACCGCCGAACAGGCCGATCTTCCCGCCCTTGATGTAGGGCGTGAGCAGGTCGATGACCTTGATGCCGGTCTCGAGCAGCTCGGTGCGGCCCTCGAGCTGGTCGAACTTGGGTGCGTGGCGGTGGATCGTCCAGCGCAGCCCGTCCTCGCCGTAGCCGGGGGTGTCCAGGCACTCGCCGAGCGCGTTGAACACGTGGCCGGTCACCTGGTCGCCGACCGGCACCGAGATGGCCGAGCCGGTGTCGCGCACCTCGGCGCCGCGGACCAGGCCGTCGGTGGGCGCCATCGAGATGGTGCGGACGACGTTGTCACCCAGGTGCTGGGCGACCTCGAGGGTCAGCGTCTTGCCCAGGTCGGCGAGGGTGACGTCGACCTTGAGGGCGTTGAACAGCTCGGGCATCGAGTCCCGGGGGAACTCGACGTCGACGACCGGGCCGGTGACCCGGACGACGCGGCCGGAGCCGGTGGTCTCGCTCGTGCTCGGACGGTCCTCGGTGAGGGTCATCGCTGCTTCTCCTGGCTGGTGTGGGGCGCGCTCGACTGCGTGGTCTGTCGCGTCTGAGAGGTGGTCGTCACGGGTCAGATGTCCGACCCGCTGGACACGAGGGCGTCGGCGCCGCCGACGATCTCGCTGATCTCCTGGGTGATGCCGGCCTGGCGGGCCGCGTTCGCCTGCCGGGAGAGGTTCTTGGCCAGCTCCTCGGCGTTGTCCGAGGCGGACTTCATCGCCCGGCGGCGGGAGGCCGACTCCGACGCCGCGGACTCGAGCATCGCGGCGTAGATGCGGGTGCTGATGTACTTCGGCAGCAGCGCGTCCAGCAGCGACTCGGCGGAGGGCTCGAACTCGTACGAGGTCGGGATGTCGGTCGACCTCTGACCGGCTGCCGCGTCCTCGCGCTCGTGCTCGAACTCCTCCACCTCCTCCACCTCGAGGGGAGCCATCCGCTTGGCCACGGGCACCTGGGCCAGCAGCGAGCGGAACTCCGTGTAGACGATGTGCAGCTCGTCGACGCCGTCGATGCCGTCGGCGTTGCCCTGGTCGTCGTCCTCACCGGCGGTGAAGGCCTTGATCAGGGTGCTGCCGACCGCCTGCGCGTCGGCGTAGCCGGGCTGCTCGGAGAAGCCGGTCCAGGTCTCCTCGACCGCACGGTCGCGGAACCGGTAGTACGTCTCGCCCTTGCGGCCGACGACGTAGAGCACCGGGTCCTTGCCCTCGCTGCGCAGCAGGCCGAGCAGCTCCTCGGTACGGCGCAGCACGTTGACGTTGTAGGAGCCGGCGAAGCCGCGGTCGGAGGTGATGACCAGCACCGCCACCCGACCCGGCTTCTCCCGCTCGGTGAGCAGCGGGTGGTCCAGGCTCGCCGAGGACGCCAACGCCGAGAGCACCTTGGTGATCTCCCGGGCGTAGGGCTTGGAGGCCTCGACCCGGTTCTGGGCGCGCACGATGCGGGCACCGGCGATCAGCTCCTGGGCCGAGAAGATCTTCTTCGTCGACCGGGTGGAGCGGATGCGGCGCCGCAGCGCGCGGAGGGAGGCAGCCACGGGTCAGGCCTTCTTCTTGACCTGGACGCGCTCCTGGCCGCGCTGCGACGCGTCCATCGCCTCGACCTCGGGCTCGTTCACCTGCAGCGACTCGCCGTCGCTGGTCGTGAACTGGCCGTAGAAGGCCTCCACCGCGGACTCGAGGTTCCCGACGGTGTCGTCCTCGAGCTTCTTGGAGTTGGCGATCGCGTCGAGCACCCCGGAGTCACCGCGGGACAGGAACTCGAGGAACTCGCCCTCGAAGCGGCGCACGTCGGGCACCGGGACGACGTCGAGCTTGCCCCGGGTGCCCAGCCACAGCGAGACGACCTCGCGCTCGAGGGAGAACGGCGCGTACTGGCCCTGCTTGAGCAGCTCGACCAGGCGCTGACCGCGGTCCAGGGTGGCGCGGGAGGAGGCGTCCAGGTCCGAGGAGAAGGAGGAGAAGGCCTCCAGCTCGCGGAACTGGGCCAGGTCCAGGCGCAGGCGACCGGCGACGGCCTTCATCGCCTTCGTCTGCGCCGAGCCGCCCACGCGGGACACCGAGATGCCCACGTTGATGGCCGGGCGGACACCGGAGTTGAACAGACCGGTCTCCAGGAAGATCTGGCCGTCGGTGATCGAGATGACGTTGGTCGGGATGTACGCCGAGACGTCGTTGCCCTTGGTCTCGATGATCGGCAGGCCGGTCTGCGACCCGCCGCCGAGCTCCTCCGACAGCTTCGCGCAGCGCTCCAGCAGGCGGGAGTGCAGGTAGAAGACGTCGCCGGGGTAGGCCTCGCGGCCCGGGGGACGACGCAGCAGCAGCGACACCGCGCGGTAGGCCTCGGCCTGCTTGGACAGGTCGTCGAACACGATCAGGGTGTGCTTGCCCTCGTACATCCAGTGCTGGCCGATGGCCGAGCCGGTGTAGGGGGCGATGTACTTGTAGCCGGCCGAGTCCGAGGCGGGCGAGGCGACGATGGTCGTGTACTCCATCGCGCCGGCGTCCTCCAGCGCGGCCTTGACCCCGGCGATGGTGGAGCCCTTCTGGCCCACCGCGACGTAGATGCAGCGGACCTGCTGCTGCGGGTCACCGGTCGCCCAGGCGGCCTTCTGGTTGATGATCGTGTCGATCGCGATCGCGGTCTTGCCGGTCTGGCGGTCGCCGATGATCAGCTGGCGCTGGCCGCGGCCGATCGGGGTCATGGCGTCGATGGCCTTGATCCCGGTGGCGAGGGGCTCGTGCACCGACTGGCGCTGGACCACCGAGGGGGCCTGCAGCTCCAGGGCGCGGCGCTCGGTGCTCTGGATGTCGCCGGCGCCGTCGATCGGCACGCCGAGGGGGTCCACGACGCGGCCGAGGAAGCCGTCGCCGACCGGCACCGAGAGCACCTGGCCGGTCCGGCGGACCGTCTGGCCCTCCTCGATCGCGGCGAAGTCACCCATGACCACGACGCCGACCTCGCGCACGTCGAGGTTCAGGGCCAGGCCACGCACGCCGCCCTCGAACTCCAGGAGCTCGTTGGTCATGACCGAGGGCAGGCCCTCGACACGGGCGATGCCGTCGCCGGCCTCGGTGACGGTGCCGACCTCCTCGCGGGAGACATCGGTGTCGTAGTCGGTGACGTAGTTCTGGATGGCACTGCGGATCTCGTCCGCGGAGATCGTGAGCTCGGCCATGGCCCGGGTGTCCTCTTCCCTGCTCAGGTGCTGTCTGGGGTGGTGCGGTCGGTGGTCGGCCTGCTCGGCCGACCGGGCGGCTCAGCCGGCGAAGCGCCGGCCGGCAGCTTCCAGCCGGTGCGCGATGCTGCCGTCGACGATCTCGTCGCCGACCCGGATGACCAGGCCGCCGATGATCGCCGGTTCGACCTGGACCTGCAGGCCGATGGTGCGCCCGTAGGTCCGCTCGAGGATGGCGGTCAGCCGCTGCTGCTGGGCGGCGTCCAGCTCGACCGCGCTGGTCACGTGCGCGACCGACTGGCCGCGCCGCGCCGAGGCCGCCTCGGAGATCCGCTCGACGGCGTTGGCCGCGTTGTGCACGTGCTGGCTGGTCAGCGCGTTGCGCACCAGCCGCTCGGTGATCGGCGAGACCTTGCCGGCCAGCAGCCGGTCCAGCAGCGCCGTCTTGCCCTGGCGGTCGGCAGCGGGGTCACCGAGCAGGCGGGCCAGTGCGGCGTCGCCGTCGATGATCCGGCCGAACCGGAAGAGCTCGTCCTCGACGGTGTCGAGCTCCCCGCGGGCCTGCGCCGCGTCCAGCGCGACGTCGGTGGCCAGCGTCTCGACCGCCTCGACCAGGTCCAGGGGACGCGACCAGCGCTGGCGGGCCACGGTCTGCACCACGTCCAGCGCGCCGTCGCCGATCTTGCCGCGCAGCAGCCGGTCCGCGAGGCCGGCCCGGTCGTCGGGCCGCACGGACGCATCGGCCAGTGCCCGCCGGAGCGAGACCTGACCGCTGAGCACGTGGGCGACCGAGAACAGGTCGTCGGCCAGCCCGAGCAACGCCTGGCCGTCGGCCCGGCTGCCCTGCTGCGACCCGGTCTGCAGACCCAGGCGCTCGCGCGAGGTGGCGAGCGCCTCCCGGCTGGCCGCCTGCATCAGCGGTTGCCCTCGGGCGTGTAGACCGTGCTGCCGCCGGTGCCGGTGGCCGGGGTGGACGACGACATGGCGTCCAGCTCGTCCATGAACCGGTCCACGGTGCCGCGTCGACGGGCGTCGTCCTCGAGGGACTCCCCCACGACCCGGCCGGCCAGCGTGACCGCCAGCGAGCCGATCTGCCCGCGCAGCTCGTTGACCACCTGCTGGCGGGAGGCAGCGAGCTGCTCCTCGCCGCGGGCGACGATGCGGGCGGACTCCTCCTGGGCCTGGGTGCGCAGCTCCTCGAGGATCTGCTGGCCCTCGGCCCGGGCGGCGTCGCGGATCTGCGCGGCCTCGGTGCGGGCCTCGGCGAGCTGGGCGCGGTACTGCTCCAGCGCGGCCTTGGCCTCGGCCTGGGCGGCCTCCGCCCGCTCGATGCCGCCCTCGATGGCGTTGCGTCGCTCCTGGAACGTCTTCTCGATGATCGGGAAGACGAACTTGATGACGACGAACGCCAGGATCGCGAACGTGATCAGCCCGACGATGATCTCGCCGACGGGCGGCAGCAACGGGTTGGGTTCGCCCTCAGCAGCGAAGAGATTCACCTGACGTCACCTCCAACGGGTCTCGTGGACGATCCCTGGGAAGGGATCAGGAACCGAAGATGAAGGGGACGACCAGGCCGATGAGCGCGAGCGCCTCGGACAGGGCGGCACCGAGGAAGGCGTAGGTACGGGTCAGACCGGCGGACTCGGGCTGGCGCGCGGTCGCCTGGATGTAGGCGGCCCACACGATGCCCACACCGATGCCGGGGCCGATGGCGGCGAGGCCGTAGCCCACCGAACCGATGCTGCCGGTGAGCTCTGCCAGAACGTCCATTGCGGGGTGTTCCTCCTGTGTCGGTCACCCGGGATGGTCCCGGGTGGCTGGCGGGGTGGTGCGTCTGTGGATCGAGCAGGCCTCAGTGGGCCTTCTCGACGGCTCCGTTGAGGTAGGTGGCGGTCAGCACGGTGAAGACGTAGGCCTGCAGCACGATCACCAGCACCTCGAAGAAGGTCATGAACAGTGCCATGAGGAAGCTGAACGGCGCGAAGATGACCGAGTAGTTCTCGTCGAACTTGCCCAGCAGGTAGACCGTGCCGAGCGAGAAGACGACGAGCAGCATGTGTCCGGCGAAGAGGTTCGCGAACAGACGCACGGCGAGCGTGAACGGCCGGATGATGAACATCTGCAGCAGCTCGATCGGGGTCACCAGCAGGAGGAACGGGATCGGCACCCCCGATGGGATCGCCACCTCCTTGAGGTAGCCGCCGAGGCCCTTGTTCTTGATCGAGACGACGTTGTAGAGGATGTAGACCAGGATCGCCAGCACCAACGGGTAGGCGAACTTGCTCATCGGCGAGATCTGGAAGAACGGGATGATGCTCATCGCGTTGTTCGCCAGGATGAAGAAGAACAGCGCACCCAGGAACGGCACGAAGGGCTTGTACCGCGGGCCGATGACGTCGCGACCCAGGTTGTCCCGGACGAGCGAGTAGCCGCTCTCCATCAACCACTGCGCCTTGCGGGGCACGATGGTCGGGTTGCGCGTGGCCAGCACCATGAAGAGCAGGATCGCCGCGGTGGCGATGAACGAGATGATCGTGATGCGGGTGATCGTGAAGTCGATGCCGAGCAGCGAGAACTCCGCCAGCGACGGCGGGTAGAACTCCTCGATGGTCGGCGACACGAAGCCGCCGCCAGAGTCGCTCTCGACTGCGAGCACGCTCGCGAGCGCGTGGGCGCTGGAGGTCACCGGTGTCCCTTCTGCGTCACTTCTTGCGCCCGTGGCCGGCTCCGTCGTCCGCCCGGGGTCCTGCGGTAGCTCGTGTAGCTCTTGGAGCTGATCTTGCTGTAGCTCGTGGTGCTGATCGACACGGGCTGGTCGGTGGCTCCGCCGTACTTCGTGACCACCAGGTAGATGGCCGAGGCGAGCCCGAGCAGCATGCCGATCACGACGAACACGCGGGTGTCCAGCCACCGGTCCAGCAGCCAGCCGGCGCCTCCCCAGACGATCAACCCGGACAGCAGGGTCCCGGTGATCCCCCACCCGATGTCGGCACCGCTGGGGTGCGCGTCGTCGGACGAGGAGGGGTGACGGCCGCGGCCACCGTTCTTCGTGGAGGCGATGTCCATCGATTCGGACACTATCAGCCGCCTGTGCGACCCTGACCGGGGTGTTCTACAGCTCGTGGCAGAACTGCCGGATCGGGTGATGCGGCCGGCGGTGCGGGCGGGGTCGTGTAGTACAGCTGGCGGGTCCACACCCACCGCGCCTGGACCCCGCTCCACACCAGTGCGCCGACCAGCACCGCCCAGGCGGTGGCCACCCGGTCCGGGGTTCCGTCGGCCGGCAGGGCCTGCAGCAGGGTGGCGAACCCGATCACCTTCACCACGAAGGCGCCCAGGGCCGCGGGCAGGGTGAAGGAGTCGTCGATCTTGCCGGCCCAGGCGATGGCGTAGCCGGACAGGCAGAAGAAGGCCGTGGTGATCGCGGCCCCGAGGACGACGCCGAGGGCGGCCGCCCACCCGGCGGTCAGGCCGACGACCGGCACGGCCACCGCCGCGAGACCTCCGGTGACGAGCGCGCCGACCCGCAGGAAGGACAGGTCCCAGGGCCCGGCCGCGCTGCGCGGTCCGCGGCGGACGGCGGGCTGGGTCATCGGGGTGCTCCGGTGGGGTCGGGGGCGCGGGTGGGCGTTCCTGCCCGTGACGGTACGGCGCCCACCTGACCGGACCGGGCGGGCCGCCGTCCCCACCGGCGACCGGCCCGGGCGACCCGGGTCTCCGAGGCGGCCACCGACGCCGCCGTCCGCTCGGCCCGCCGGGCCCGCGGGCTGAGGACGACGACGACCCCCACCACCAGCAGCGCCCCGATCACCACCAACACCTCGACGGTGCCGCCGGAGATGGACAGCGCGATGGCGCCGAAGCTCAGCAGCGCCGCCCAGAAGTACATGATCAGGACCGCACGCCGGTGCGAGTGCCCGATCGACAGCAGCCGGTGGTGCAGGTGCATCTTGTCCGGGCTGAACGGGGACTGGCCCTTGCGGGTGCGCCGCACGACCGCGAGCACCAGGTCGGTGAACGGGATGAAGAGCACCGCCAGCGGGACCAGGAGGGGCAGGGCCAGCGGGAGCACGCTGGCCGNAAGGGCTACATCTCCGCCGAACTGGACGACTACCTGCACGCCCGCGGCGCCGACCTACTGCGCCCCTCCTACCGCAACCGCCCACCACGCCCCGGCCAGCACCTGCTCAAACCGGTCCGACAACTGGTCGAATCGGTCTTCGACACCCTCAAAGGCCAGCTCGACCTGGAACTCCACGGCGGTCGCACCCTCACCGGTGTCACCGCACGCATCGCTCAACGACTGCTGGCCCTGACCGCCGCGATCTGGCACAACCGCGCCACCGGCCAACCAGTCACAAGATCACTGATCGCCTACGACCACTGATCCAATCGGACTTACTCATCTAGTCGGTGAGGGTGGGGACGACCTCGCGGAGCCGGTCGACCTCGACGGCCCCGACCCGCAGCACCCGGGGGTGGTCCCCGGTGCAGTCGACGATGGTGCTCGGTGCCCCCACCTCGCGCGGGCCGTCGTCCAGGACGACCGCGGCGTGCTCGCCGAGCTGGTAGTCCGCCTGCGCGGCCGAGGTGGCCGCGGGCCGGCCCGACCGGTTCGCGCTGGAGACCGCCAGCGGCCCGGTGCGCCGGAGCAGCTCGCGGGTGACGTCGTCGTCGGGCAGCCGGACGGCGACCGTGCCCTGCGACTCCCCCAGGTCCCACGACAGCGTCGGGGTGTGCTCGAGCACCAGGGTGAGCCCGCCGGGCCAGAACTCCCGGGCCAGTGCATGGGCGTCGGGCGGCACGACGGTGACCAGGCCGGCCAGCGTGGAGGCCTCGGCGATCAGCACCGGCACCGGCATGTTCCGGCCCCGGTTCTTGGCCGCCAGCAACCGGGCGACCGCCTCGGGGGTGAAGGCGTCGGCCGCCACCCCGTAGACCGTGTCGGTGGGGAGCAGGACCAGCTCGCCCCGGGAGAGCGCGGCAGCGGCGGCGGTGATGCCCGCGGCGCGCTGCTCGTCGTCGGTGCAGTCGTAGACGTCGGCCACGGCGGCCAGTCTCCCCCACCTAGTGTTCCGGTCGTGCGCGGGCTGCTGATGGTGGGTGTGCTGCTGCTGGCCGCCTGCAGCACGACCGACGGCGCGACCGACGGCGCGGCCACCCCCATGGGTCTGCGGGTGGACTACCAGCTGGGCGGCGCCTATCCCCCGGCCGACGACGTCACCGGGGTGGTCCGGGACCGCACCGATCCGCCGGCGCCTGGGCTGTGGTCGGCCTGCTACGTCAACGCCTTCC
Organism: Klenkia terrae; assembly: GCF_900491935.1. GTDB lineage: Bacteria > Actinomycetota > Actinomycetes > Mycobacteriales > Geodermatophilaceae > Klenkia > Klenkia terrae. Next base: position 3,425,784 of record NZ_UEXK01000004.1, on the reverse strand, counting down.
AGACCCAGCCCGGCACCGACGACGTCCCCGAGGACCTGCTCCTGCACGACGCGGCCGGAGCCCGGGTCGAGGACCCCGACTGGCCCGGGGAGTTCCTGCTGGACATCGGCAGCGCCGACCAGCGGGCCCGGGTGGCCGACCTGGTCGGCGGGTGGATCGACCGCTGCGCCGACGACGGCTTCGACGCCGTCGAGCCCGACAACCTGGACAGCTGGACCCGCTCGCAGGACCTGCTGGGCGAGGACGACGCCCGGTCCATGGCCGAGCTGCTCGTCGAGCGGGCGCACGACGCCGGGCTGGACATCGCGCAGAAGAACGCCGCCGACCTCGACGGGCGGGCGCTGGGCTTCGACTACGCCGTGACCGAGCAGTGCCAGGTCTACGACGAGTGCGCGGCCTACACGGACGCCTACGGCGACGCCGTCGTCGAGATCGAGTACACCGACGAGGCGTTCGCGGCGGCCTGCGACGCCCGCGGCGGCACGATCGCCGTCCAGCGCCGGGACCTGGACGTCTCGGTGCCCGGCACCGAGGGCTACGAGTCGCGCTTCTGCGACTGAGCGGTCGTGTAGCGGGGCCGGCCCGCGAGGTCGGGGTGGTCGGCCACGTCGGTGAACCCGCCGTGCGAGCGGACCAGCGCCGGCAGCGAGGTGCCCTGGGCGTCGGCGTGCTCGATCGCCAGCAGGCCGCCGGGGCGCAGCAGGCGGGCAGCGGTGTGCAGCAGGCCGCGGACGACGTCGAGCCCGTCGGGGCCGCCCCACAGCGCCAGCGGCGGGTCGTGGTCGGCGACCTCGCGCGGCAGGCGGGCGTCGTCGGGCACGTAGGGCGGGTTGGACACCACGACGTCGACGGTGCCGTCCAGGTGGCGCAGCAGCTGCGGGTCGGTCATGTCGCCGGCGAGGACGGTGACCGGGGTGTCCCCCGCCGCGGCCCGGGCGTCGGCGTTCAGCCGGGTCCAGGCGATCGCGTCGGCGTCCCGCTCGACCGCGGTGACCTGCGCGCCGGGGTGCTCGCCGGCGACCGCCAGCGCGATGGCGCCGGAGCCGGTCCCCAGGTCGACCACGACCGGCGTGGCCAGGTCCGCGACCCGGTCCAGCACCCAGCCGGCGATCTGCTCGGTCTCCGGCCGCGGCACGAACACCCCGGGCCCGACCGACAGCTCGAGGTGCCGGAAGGCCGCGCGCCCGGTCAGGTGCTGCAGGGGCACCCGGGCGACCCGTTGCTCCAGGAGGGACTCGAACCGGGCGGTGTCCGCGACGTCGTCCAGGGTGATCAACCGGGCGCGCGGCACCCCCAGCGCGTGGGCGAGCAGCAGCTCGGCGTCCACCCGCGGGGACTCGACGCCGGCCGCGGCCAGCCGGGCGGCGGCACCGGTCAGCAGCGTGCGGGGGTTCAGCTGCCGGCCTCGAGCAGCTCGGCGGTGTGCGCGGTCATCAGCGCGTCGATGACCGGGTCGAGCTCGCCGTCGAGGACGGCGTCCAGGTTGTGCGCCTTGAAGCCCACCCGGTGGTCGGAGATCCGGTTCTCCGGGTAGTTGTAGGTGCGCACCCGCTCGCTGCGGTCCACGGTGCGGACCTGCAGCCGCCGGGCGTCGCTGGCGGTGGCCGCGGCCTCCTCGCGGGCGGCGGCCAGCAGCCGGGAGCGCAGCACCCGCAGCGCGGACTCCCGGTTCTGCAGCTGGCTCTTCTCGTTCTGCGAGCTGACGACCGTGCCGGTGGGCAGGTGGGTGATCCGGACGGCGGAGTCGGTGGTGTTCACGCTCTGCCCGCCCGGCCCGGAGGACCGGAAGACGTCGATGCGCAGGTCGTTCGGGTCGACGGTGACGTCGACCTCCTCGGCCTCGGGCAGCACCAGGACGCCGACGGCGGAGGTGTGGATGCGGCCCTGGCTCTCGGTGACCGGCACCCGCTGCACCCGGTGCACGCCGCCCTCGAACTTCAGCCGCGACCAGATGCCCTCGTCGCCGCGGGCCTTCACCGCGACGGCGACGTCCTTGTAGCCACCGAGCTCGGCGTCGACGGCGTCGAGCACCTGGGTTGCCCACCCACGGCGCTCGGCGTAGCGCAGGTACATCCGGAGCAGGTCCCCGACGAACAGCGCGGACTCCGCGCCGCCCTCGCCGGCCTTGATCTCCAGGATGACGTCCTTGTCGTCGTCGGGGTCCTTGGGCAGCAGCTGCTCGCGCAGCCGGTCCTCCAGCCGCGTGACCTCCTCGGCCAGCGACGCGGCCTCCGCGGCGAACGCCGGGTCCTCGGCGGCCAGCTCGAGCGCGGCACCGCGGTCCTCGCGGGCGGCCTCGAGGGCGCGGGAGGTCTCCACCAGCGGGGCCAGCGACGCGTAGCGGCGGGCCAGGCGGCGGGCGCGGGCCTGGTCGGCGTGCACGCCGGGGTCGGCCAGCTCCAGCTCGAGGGAGGCGTGCTCGGCGAGCAGGTCGGCGAGACCGCCGTCCGGCGTCCCGTTCACGGTGCTCTCCTGCCCTCGGTGGTCACGACACGACGACGGCGCCCGCCCCGCCCCTCGTGGGGGGCGGTGCGGGCGCCGTCGGGAGTGCTACTTGCTGGCCGCGGTCTCGCGCTTGCCGAAGCGCTTCTCGAACCGGGCCACGCGGCCGCCGGTGTCCAGCACGCGCTGCTTGCCCGTGTAGAACGGGTGGCAGGCCGAGCACATCTCGACCGACAGCGTGCCGCCGGGGATGGTGCTGCGGGTGGTGAAGGAGTTGCCGCAACCGCAGGTCACAGCGGTCTCGTGGTAATCGGGGTGGATGTCGGGCTTCATGTCCCTCGCCCTCTCTGTGGTCTGGCAGGCCGAGGTGGATCGGCCGGTGCATTGGGGATGAACGTCGTCGGCGGGCTGGGTTGTTCCACGCCCGCCGGGGGCTCGGTCGGCAAGTCTCCCACATGCGCGGGGACCGGCCGACCGAGGCCCTAGTCGTCGCGGCCGGCGCCGAGCGTCGTCTTCTGGACCTGCATGAGGAACTCGATGTTGTTGCGGGTCTTCTTCAGCTGACCCAGCAGCAGCTCGATCGCCTGCTGCGGCTCCAGCGCGGCGAGCACCCGGCGGAGCTTGATGACGATGGCCTGCTCGTCCGGGCTCATCAGCAGCTCCTCCTTGCGGGTGCTGGAGGCGTTGACGTCCACGGCCGGGAAGACCCGCTTGTCCGCCAGCCGGCGGTCGAGCTTGATCTCGGCGTTCCCGGTGCCCTTGAACTCCTCGAAGATGACCGTGTCCATGGTGGACCCGGTCTCCACCAGCGCCGAGGCGATGATGGTCAGCGAACCGCCGTTCTCGATGTTGCGGGCGGCACCGAGGAAGCGCTTGGGCGGGTACAGCGCCGTGGAGTCCACGCCGCCGGACAGGATCCGCCCGCTGGCGGGGGCCGCCAGGTTGTAGGCGCGGCCCAGCCGGGTGATGGAGTCCAGCAGGACGACGACGTCGTGGCCCATCTCGACCAGCCGCTTGGCCCGCTCGATGGACAGCTCGGCGACGGTGGTGTGGTCGGTCGCCGGCCGGTCGAAGGTGGAGGCGATGACCTCGCCCTTCACCGACCGCTGCATGTCGGTGACCTCCTCGGGCCGCTCGTCGACCAGGACGACCATGAGGTGGCACTCGGGGTTGTTCGTGGTGATCGCGTTGGCGATCGCCTGCAGCACCATCGTCTTGCCGGCCTTGGGCGGCGACACGATCAGCGCCCGCTGGCCCTTGCCGATGGGCATGACCAGGTCGATCACCCGGGTGGTCAGCGTCGTCGAGTCGGTCTCCATCCGCAGGCGCTCCTGCGGGTAGAGCGGGACCAGCTTGGTGAACTCCGGCCGCGTCCGGGCCTGCTCGGGGTCCAGGCCGTTGACCGAGTCCAGCCGGACCAGCGCGTTGTACTTGTCCTTGCGCTCGCCCTCGCGGGGCTGGCGGACCGCACCGGTGATGGCGTCGCCGCGGCGCAGGCCGTAGCGGCGGACCTGGGACAGCGACACGTAGACGTCGTTGGGCCCGGTGAGGTACCCCGAGGTGCGGACGAAGGCGTAGTTGTCCAGCACGTCGAGGATGCCGGCGACGGGCAGCAGGACGTCGTCGTCGCTGACCGCCGGCTCGCCCTGGTCGTAGCGGTCGCGGCCGCTCCCGCCCTGGCCACCGGTGGTGCCGCCGCGGCGGTTGCGGTCGCGGTAGCGGCGGCCACGGCGCCGGCCGTTGCCGTCGAACTCGTCGTCGTCGTCCTCGGGCCCGGCGTCGCCGCGGGTGTCGGGGCGGTTGTCGGGCCGGTTGTCCGCGCGGCCGTCGGGGCGGTTGCCCGGTCGGTCACCGCGGTTGCGGCCGCCGTCGGGGCCCTGCTGGTTGCCCGACCGGTCACCGCGGGAATCGTTGCGGGGGTCGTTGCGGTCCGCGGACTCGCCCTGGTCGCGGTCGTCGTCCCGACCGCGGTTGCGGGTGCGGCCGCCACGGTCCTGGGTGTCGGCCTGGTCCCGGTCGTCGTCGCGCCCACGGTTGCGGGTCCGGCCGCCGCGGTCCTGGGAGTCGCCCTGGTCCCGGTCGTCGTCGCGACCCCGGTTGCGGCCACCGCGGTCCTGGGTATCGGCCTGCTCGCGGTCGTCGTCCCGACCGCGGTTGCGGGTCCGGCCACTGCGGTCCTGGGACTCGCCCTGGTCACGGTCGTCGTCGCGCGGGGCGGGTCGACCGCGGTCGGCGTCGCCCTGGGGGCGGCCGTCCTGCTGGGCGCGGCCGTCCTGCTGGGTGCGAGCGGTGTCGTCGCCGTCGGTGCGGCCGGCGCGCTCGGCACGGCTGCGGTCGCGGCTGCGCTGCGGTCGCTCCGGGCGGCCCTCGGCGGGGGTCTCGACGGGGCTCCCGTCGGTGGAGGTCACGGCGGACGGCGGCCCGGCGGGGGGGCGCGCAGGGGGGGGGGGGGGGCGCGCAGCTCCTCGACGTCGGGGGCCAGCGCGCGGTAGTGCACGGTGACGCCGAGCTCGGCGACCCGCTCCTGCAGGATCGACAGCAGCTCCTTGCGGCTCATCGCGNTTCGGCGGCCAGTCGTTGGAGCTCGGGCAGCAGCATCGCCGACAGCCCGTTGCCGCGACGGCGCCACCTCCGGCTCGGACGTCGCGACCAGAGAGGTGGTCTCGCTCACGTACAGGTCCTTCCCTGCGGTGACCTGCACCAACTGGCGCAGGAGGTGACCCGGTGCCCTCTCGGGTTCGCCGCGACGAGGCCGCGGCGGGACCGAGGAGGGGGAACGGGGCTGTGGGGACGAGGCGAAGGACGGCAGTCGCACGTCGTCGACGTCTCGCGATGAGGCACGCCCGAGGGCGGCTGTGCGGCCAGCCTAGACACCGGCCGGTGCAGCCCACGACACCGGCTGCCCCCGGTGCCTTCCCAGGCGATCAGGACGATACAGCACGGTCTCCGTACCGGATGCGCGCGCCGGCGGGCTCGACCGCCAGGTCCAGCACCTCCCACCCCTCGGGGACGACGGTGCGCACCAGGGCGGCGTCCTCGGGGCGGGCGTCCACGACCAGCACGCCCGGCCCGGCCCCGGAGACCACCGCGGCGTGCCCGGCGTCGCGCAGGTCGGCCACCAGCGCCGCCGTCCCCGGCATCGCCGAGGCCCGCTGCGGCTGGTGCAGCCGGTCCTCGGTCGCCTCCATCAGCAGGGTGGGCGCGGTGGTCAGCGCGTGCACCAGCAGCGCGGACCGGCCGGCGTTGAACGCGGCGTCGCCGTGCGGCACCAGGTCGGGCAGCAGGCCGCGGGCGACGTGGGTGGACAGCGTCGAGGTCGGCACGCACACCAGGGGGGTGACCTGCCGGTGGACCGTCAGCGACGTCGCCCGCACGCCGTCGGGGCCGGACCAGGACAGCGTCAGCCCGCCCAGCAGGCAGGCCGCGACGTTGTCGGGGTGGCCCTCGATCGCGTCGGCGAGGGCGAGCACCCGCTCGTCGTCGACGCCGACGACCGCCGGGCACAGCGCCCAGGCGGCGAGGATGCCGGCGATCACCGCGGCGGCCGAGGACCCCAGGCCGCGGCCCTGCGGGATGCCGTTGCGGGCGTGCAGGGCCAGGCCAGGCGGTGCCCAGCCGAGGTCGGCGCAGGCCGCCCGGAAGGCCCGCACCACGAGGTGGTCCTCGTCGCGGGGCAGGTCGGCCGCGCCGTACCCCTCGACGACGACCTCCAGGCCGTCGGCGACGGAGACCTCGAGCTCGTCGTAGAGGCTCAGCGCCAAGCCAGCGCTGTCGAAGGCCGGCCCGAGGTTGGCGCTGGTGGCCGGCACCCGGATGCGGACCGAGGGCCCCATCACGGTGCTCACAGGCCCAGCTGCCCGGCAGCGGCGGCGGCGTCCACCGGGATGGTCACCGGCGCGGGGGCGCCGGAGATGGCCCACTCGGGGTCCTTGAGGCCGTTGCCGGTCCCCGTGCACACGATCCGCTGCCCGGGTTCGAGCTCGCCGGCGGCGGCCACCTGCAGCAGGCCGGCCCCCGACGCGGCCGACGCCGGCTCGACGAACACCGCCTCGGTGCGGGCCAGCAGCCGGTAGGCGGCCAGGATCGCCCGGTCGGTGACGGCGTCGATCCGGCCGCCGGACTCGTCGCGGGCGGCCAGCGCCTTGGTCCAGGACGCGGGGTTGCCGATCCGGATCGCGGTCGCGATGGTGCTCGGGTTCTCGACCACGGCCCCGTTCACGATCGGGGCGGCGCCGGCGGCCTGGAACCCGAACATGCGGGGGCGGTGGGTCGCCGGGCCGGGGGTGTCGGAATCCATGGAGTACTCCCGGTAGCCCTGCCAGTAGGCGGTGATGTTGCCGGCGTTGCCGACCGGCAGGCAGTGGATGTCCGGGGCGTCGCCGAGCACGTCCACGATCTCGAACGACGCCGTCTTCTGCCCCTCGATGCGGTACTGGTTCACGCTGTTGACCAGGCTGACCGGGTAGTCGATGGCCAGCTTGGAGGCCAGCGCCAGGCAGTCGTCGAAGTTGCCCTCGACCTGCAGCAGCTTGGCCCCGTGCACCAGCGCCTGGGCCAGCTTGCCCGTGGCGATCTTGCCCTGCGGCACCAGGACGGCGCAGACCAGCCCGGCGCGGGCCGCGTAGGCCGCGGCGCTGGCCGAGGTGTTCCCGGTGGAGGCGCAGATGACCGCCTGCGCGCCCTCCTCGACGGCCTTGGTGATGGCCATCGTCATGCCGCGGTCCTTGAACGACCCGGTCGGGTTGGCGCCCTCGACCTTGAGGAACACCTCGCACCCGGTCCGGCGGGACAGCTCCGGCGCCGGCACCAGCGGGGTGGCGCCCTCCTGCAGCGTCACCACCGGGGTCGTGGCGCTCACCGGCAGGCGGTCGCGGTAGGCCTCGATCAGCCCCGGCCAGAACGGTGACGCGGTCATTGCAGTCCCTCCACGCGGAGCACGCTGGTCACGGCCCGGACGGCCGGCATCCCGCGCAGCCGGGAGATCGTGGCAGACAGGGCGGCGTCGGGGGCCCGGTGGGTGACGATGACCAGGGTCGCGGCCTCGCCGGCGCCGTCCTGGCGGACGGTCGAGATGCTCACGCCCTGCGCGGCGAACTCCTGGGCCACGGTGGCCAGCACGCCCGGCTTGTCCGCCACGTCGAGGCTGACGTGGTAGCGGGTCGGGGTGTCGGCCATGGGCGCGACCGGCAGCCCCGCGTAGCTCGTCGTCCCCGGTCCGGCGACCCCGGCGACCCGGTTGCGGGCCACCGCGACCAGGTCGCCCAGCACGGCCGACGCGGTCGGCTGCCCGCCGGCGCCCTGGCCGTAGAACATCAGCTGCCCGGCCGCCTCGGCCTCGACGAACACGGCGTTGAACGCCCCGCCGACGGCGGCCAGCGGGTGGCTGGTCGGGATCATCGCGGGGTGCACCCGGACGGCGATCGCGTCGCCGGACTCCCCCGCGACCTTCTCGCAGATCGCCAGCAGCTTGACCGTGCAGCCGATCTCGGCGGCCCGGGCCACGTCGGTCGAGGACACCGCCGAGATGCCCTCGCGGTAGACGTCGCTCGCCACCACCGGGGAGTGGAAGGCCAGCGAGGCGAGGATGGCGGCCTTGGCCGCGGCGTCGAAGCCGTCGACGTCGGCGGTCGGGTCGGCCTCGGCGTAGCCCAGCTCGGTGGCCTCGGCCAGCGCCTCGGCGAAGCCGGCACCGGTCTCGGCCATCCGGGACAGGATGTAGTTCGTCGTCCCGTTGACGATGCCGACCACCCGGGTGAGCTGGTCCCCGGCCAGGGACTCGCGCAGCGGGCGCAGCAGCGGGATGGCCCCGGCGACGGCGGCCTCGTAGTACAGGTCGACGCCGGCGTCGGCGGCCGCGGCGTGCAGCGCGACCCCGTCGTCGGCCAGCAGCGCCTTGTTGGCGCTGACCACGCTCTTGCCCGCGGCGAACGCGGCGAGCATCAGCTCGCGGGCGGGCTCGATGCCGCCGATGACCTCGACCACGAGGTCGACGTCGGGCCGGGTGACCAGGGCGTGGGCGTCGGTGGTCAGCAGCTCGGCGGGGACCTCGGGGTGCCGGTCCGGGCGCCGGACGGCGACCCCGGCGACCTCGACCGGGCGGCCGACCCGCGCGGTGATGTCGGCGGCCTGGTCGGCCAGCAGCCGGAGCACCGCCGACCCGACCGTGCCGCAGCCCAGCAGGGCCACCCGCAGCGGCTCCGGCGCGGGCGCGTCCACGGGCGGGGTCACCGCTGCACCCCCACCGAGGGCTGGGAGGGCGCGGGCACCGGCGGGGGGACGTCGGTGAGGACGGCGTCGAGGGCGAACACGTCGGACAGTGTCTGCCGTCGGACGACCACCGACGACACCCCGTCCCGCACGGCGACCACCGGCGGCTTGAGCAGGTAGTTGTAGTTCGAGGCCATCGACCAGCAGTAGGCACCCGTGGCGGCCACCGCGAGCAGGTCCCCGGGGACCACGTCCGAGGGCAGCCACAGGTCGCGGACCAGCACGTCCCCGCTCTCGCAGTGCTTGCCCACGACCCGGCACAGCGCCGGGGGCGCCGCGGAGACCCGGTTGGCCAGCACGCAGGTGTAGGAGGCGTCGTAGAGCGCGGTGCGGATGTTGTCGCTCATCCCGCCGTCCACCGAGACGTAGTTGCGCACCATCGGCGTGCCCGGGGAGCCCGAGGCGCCCAGCCGGACCGGCTTGATCGTGCCGATCTCGTAGAGCGTCACCGTGCCGGGGCCGGCGATCGCCCGGCCCGGCTCGACGGCCAGGCGGGGCACCGGCAGGTCCAGCTCGGCGCACTCGGCGGCGACCACCGACCGCAGCTTGACCGCCACGTCGTGCGCGGCGACCGGGTCGTCGTCGGGCAGGTAGGCGATGCCGAAGCCGCCCCCCAGGTTGAGCTCGGGGAGCACCACCCCGGTCGCGTCCCGGACGGCGCCCATCAGGCCCACGACCCGGTGCGCGGCGGCCTCGAAGCCCGCGGTGTCGAAGATCTGCGAGCCGATGTGGCTGTGCAGCCCGGCCAGCTCCAGCGCCGGCTCGGACACGCAGCGCACCGCAGCGGCCAGTGCGTCCCCGGTGGCCAGGGAGAACCCGAACTTCTGGTCCTCGTGGGCGGTGGCGATGAACTCGTGGGTGTGCGCCTCGATGCCGACCGTGGAGCGGATCAGCACCGGCACGGGTGCGCCGCCGGCGGCGACCCGGGCGGCGGCCAGCGGCACCAGGCGGTCGATCTCGTCGAAGGAGTCCAGCACCACGTGCCCGATGCCGGAGTCCACCGCCAGCGCCAGCTCGACCACGGACTTGTTGTTGCCGTGCAGCGCGATCCGGTGCGCCGGGAACCCGGCGGCCAGCGCGACGGCCAGCTCGTTGCCGCTGCAGGCGTCCAGGTGCAGCCCGTCCTCGGCGACCCAGCGGGCCACCTGGCCGCACAGGAACGCCTTGGAGGCGTAGTGCACGTCGGCGCCCTCGAAAGCAGCGGAGAAGTCCGCGGCCCGGCCGCGGAAGTCCGCCTCGTCCAGCACGAACAGCGGCGTGCCGTGGTCGCGGGCCAGCTCGGTCACCGGGCGGCCGCCCAGGTGCAGCTCGCCGTCGACCCGGGTGGCGCTGCGCGGCCAGACCTGGCCGTCGAGCTCGCCGAGCGACGCCGGCGGGGCACCGGCGGCCGAGGGCGGGGTCAGGTTGCCGTGCAGCGGACCTGCCGGGTGCGCCCTCACATCCGCTCCGGGGCGTGCACGCCGAGCACGGCCAGGCCGTTGCGCAGCACCTGCGCGGTGGCCGCGCACAGCCACAGCCGGGCGACGGTGGTCGGGGTGACCTCCTCGTCGCCGCGCGGCAGCACCCGGCACACGTCGTAGAACCGGTGGTAGGTGCCGGCCAGCTCCTCCAGGTAGCGGGCCACCCGGTGCGGGGCGCGCAGCTCGGCGGCCGCGGTGACCACCCGGGGGAACTCGGCGACCGCGCGCAGCAGGTCGACCTCCCGCGGGTGGGCCAGCTGGGTGGCGTCCACCGCCGCCGGGTCCCCGGCGTCCAGCCCGGTGGCGATGCCCAGGTCCGCCGCACCGCGCAGCAGCGAGGCGATCCGGGCGTGGGCGTACTGGACGTAGAAGACCGGGTTGTCGCTGGCGGCCCTGCTCCACAGGTCCAGGTCCAGGTCGATCTGCTGGTCGACCGAGGCCCGGGCCAGGGCGTACCGGGCGGCGTCGGCGCCGACGGCCTCCACCAGGTCGGCCAGCAGCACGAAGTTGCCCTTGCGCTTGCTCATCCGGACGGTCTCGCCGTCCTTGACCAGGTTGACCAGCTGGCCGAGCAGGATCTCCAGGTTCTGGTCGGGGTCGTCGCCGAGCGCGGCGACCAGCGCCTTGTACCGGCCGACGTAGCCGGCGTGGTCGGCGCCCAGCATGATCACCACCCGGTCGAACCCGCGGGAGCGCTTGTCCTGGTAGTAGGCGCAGTCGGCGGCGAAGTAGGTGTAGTCCCCGTCGCTCTTGACCAGCGGCCGGTCCTTGTCGTCGCCGAAGGTCGTGGTGCGCAGCCAGGTGGCGCCGTCGGCCTCGTAGACGTGGCCCCGCTCGCGCAGCGTGCCGATGGCCTTCTCCAGCGCCCCGCTGGCGTGCAGCGTGGCCTCGGAGAAGTAGGTGTCGAACACGACGCCGAAGTCGGCCAGGGAGGTCTTGATCTCGGCGAACATCAGCTCGACGCCGCGCACCCGGAACCGCTCCTGCTGCTGGTCCTCGGGCAGGTCCAGGACGCCGGGCTCCGCGGCCACGACCTGCGCACCGATGTCGGCGACGTAGTCACCGGCGTAGCCGTCCTCGGGCACCGGGCGGCCCGCCGCGGCGGCCATCAGGCTGCGGGCGAACCGGTCGATCTGGGACCCGGCGTCGTTGAAGTAGTACTCCCGGCTGACCTGAGCCCCGGTCGCGGTGAGCAGCCGGCCCAGCGCGTCGCCGACCGCCGCCCACCGGGTGGACCCCAGGGTCACCGGCCCGGTCGGGTTGGCCGACACGAACTCCAGGTTCACCTTCAACCCGGCGAACGCGTCGGTGCGGCCGTAGGCCTCCCCCGCCGTCACCGCGTCGACGGCGATCTGGCCCAGCGCGCCGGAGGTGAACGTCACGTTGAGGAACCCCGGACCGGCCACGTCGACCCGCTCGACACCGGGCTGCTCGCGCAGGTCGGCGGCCAGCAGCTCGGCCACCTCGCGGGGCGGCCGGCCGGCCTGCTTGGCCAGCTTGAGCGCCACGGTGGTGGCGTAGTCGCCGTGCTCGGGGTTGCGCGGGCGCTCCACCACGACGTCGTCGGGGACGGCGACCGCGAGGGTGCCGCGCTCGACGGCCGCGGCGACGACGGAGCGGACGAGGGAACTGAGCTGCTCGGGCGTCACCGGGTGATCGTAGAAGAGCGGAACCACCGACTTCGCCGCGCCGTTGACCAGCAGGCAGGACCGGTGTGCACCGTCACACGGGGCCGTCCGCACAGCTCCGCCATCTAGACTCCCCCGCCGGGACCGGCCCGCCGCCTCACGGTGCGCCGCGCGGTCCACCCCCGATCGAGACTGGAGAGGCCTTGCCCGAGGACCCGAAGCCCGACACGAACGCCGATCAGCCCGCTGGTGGCGCCTCGGCGGCCAAGCGCACGCCGGGCAAGGGCGCCGGTGGCCGGCAGGCCACCCCGGCCGGGAAGGGCCTGGGCGCCGCGGGCAAGGGCGCCGGCAACCGGCCCGGCGGCAAGGGCGGCCGGACCCGACCGCAGCAGGCCGTGGTCGCCAAGCCCAAGCCGTGGGGCCTGATCGCCGCCGCCGTCGCCGTCGTGGTCTTCGCCGGTGCCGTCATCGGCTACGCCGTCTACGCGGTGAACCGCAGCGAGGCCGACCGGATCACCGCGGCCGACCAGATCGACGGCGTGCAGGTCTTCGACTACGCCGCCGGCCAGCAGCACGTGACCACCCCGGTGGACTACACCGAGTCACCGCCGGTGGGCGGCCCGCACGACGGCGAGTGGGCCGACTGCACCGGCACCGTCTACGACCAGGACATCCGGCACGAGAACGCCGTCCACGGGATGGAGCACGGCGCGGTCTGGATCACCTACGACCCGGACGCGATCAACGACGACGACCTCACCACCTTGACCGACCTGGTCGAGGGCAACTCCGGCCTGTTGTTGTCCCCGTACGCCGGTCTGGGGTCGACGATCAGCCTGCAGTCGTGGAACCACCAGCTGGCCGTGGACTCAGCCACCGACCCGCGCGTCGAGCAGTACGTCGACTTCTTCGTCTTCGGGCAGGACGCCGAGGGCGAGGCCCTCTTCCCCGAGCCGGGGGCCAGCTGCGAGAACCCGGTGTTCATCTCCGACCCGCTGGTGGTCGGCGACGACAGCCGGTCGGCGGCGGCCAGCGTGCCGACCGACGCCGAGACCACCCCCACCGCTGCGGGCTGACCGCGGCGCCCCGGGCCCGTCCGCAGCGGGCCCGGGCACGAACCCTGAGGTGACCGAGATGATGTCCGACTCCGCGACCGGTGATACCCGCAAGCTGCTCAGCACCGTCCTCGTCGCGGTCATCGCCGTAGGCCTGCTCGTCGCGGGGGGCGGCCTCGCGGTGGCCCTGGGCCTCGGTCGCACCGATCCGCCCGCGGCGGGCAGCGTGGACGTCGGCTTCGCCCAGGACATGAGCCGGCACCACCTGCAGGCGGTCGAGATGGCCAACCTCGCGGGCACTCGCAGCCAGGACCCCGAGGTCCGGCAGCTCGCGTTCGACATCTCCGCCACGCAGACCAACCAGACCGGTCGCATGCAGGGCTGGCTGACCCTCTGGGGCCAGCCGGTGACCAATCGGGACACCATGGCCTGGATGGGCTCCTCCGAGCACGACGCCATGTCCGCCGGCGGCCTCATGCCCGGGATGGCCACCGAGGACGAGCTCACCGAGCTGCGGGCCGCCACCGGCACGGCCTTCGACGTGCTGTTCCTGCAGCTGATGATCCGGCACCACCAGGGCGGCCTGGAGATGGCGCAGCAGGGCGAGGCGCGCGCCGCCGAGGCCGTCGTCCGCGGCCTCGCCCGGTCGATCGCGACGACCCAGAGCGCGGAGAGCACGACGATGGCCGCGATGCTCGTCGCCCGCGGGGGGTCCCCCCTCCCGGCCCCCTGAGCCGTGCGATAACGTTCCCGTCGCTTCCCCAGCACCACACGAGCCCCCGTAGCTCAGGGGATAGAGCACTGCCCTCCGGAGGCAGGGGCGCAGGTTCGAATCCTGCCGGGGGCACCAGCGCACGGGCCGGATCCGCCAGGGTCCGGCCCTTCGTGCGTCTCGACCACCGACGGGGGACGACGTGGCACGCCGGCGCACGGTCAGCGACTCGGTGCTGGTGGCGGCCCCGCCCTCGGCGGTCTACGCGCTGGTCAGCGACCCGACCCGGACCCCGGAGTACAGCCCGGAGAACCGGGGCGCACGCACCGACCACGCCGGGGCCCTGCCGGTCGGGGCGGTGTTCACCGGCAGCAACGAGCGCCGCGGGTTCCGCTGGATCACCGAGGGCGGGGGGACCGCGGCCGACCCCGACCAGCGCTTCGCCTTCCGGGTGCGGGCCATCGGCGGCGCCCGCCGGCGGGTGCGCGCCGGCATCGCCGGGTGGGAGCACCTGCTCGAGCCCGCCGTGCTGCCCGACGGCACCCCGGGCACCCGGGTGACCCAGACCTGGACCGACGAGCGCACGATGCCCGACCCGGTCGCCCGGCTGTTCGACGCCGTCGCCACCCGGGGGCCGTTCGCGGACTTCCAGCGACGCAACCTGGCCACCAGCCTGCAGCGGCTCAGGGCCGTCGTCGAGGCGGACGTCGAGGCGTGAGCGCGCCCGCGCAGCCCCGGCCCCGCGCCTGGGTCCCGGTGGCGCTGGCCATGTTCGCCATCGGGTGGGGCGCCAACCAGTTCGTCAGCCTGCTGGTCGCCTACCGGCGCGACGAGGGGCTGTCGTCGGTCGACGTCTCGGCGCTGGTCGGGGTCTACGCGCTGGGGCTCATCCCGGCCCTGCTGCTGCTCGGCCCGGTGTCCGACGCCCGCGGGCGCGGTCCGGTGCTGCGGGCTGCCGCGGTGGTCTCGGTGCTGGCCACCGCCGTCCTGCTGCTGGACCAGCTCTGGGCGCTGTACGCCGGGCGGCTGCTCGCCGGGGTGGCCAGCGGGGCCGCCTTCGCCGCCGGCAGCGCCTGGGTGCGCGAGCTGTCGGGCCCCGCGTGGGACCCCACCACCGTGCCCGGCACCGGCGCCCGCCGGGCCGCCACCGCGCTGTCGGCCGGCTTCGGGCTGGGCCCGCTGGTCGCCGGGCTGGTCGCCCAGTGGGCCCCGCACCCGCTCACCGTCGCCTACCTGCCGCACCTCGTCCTCGGCCTCGCCGTCCTCGTGCCGCTGTGGCGGTCACCGGAGACCGTGCCGCGCAGCGACACCCGGGTGCCGCTGCGCACGGCGGTGCGGATCGCCTCGGTGCGCCAGCCGCGGTTCCGGCGGTTGGTCACCCCGGTCGCCCCGTGGGTGTTCACCGCGGCGACGGTGTCCCTCGCCGTCCTGCCGGGTCTGCTGGCCGACGGCGGCGGGGTGGCCGCCGAGTACGCCGTGGCGGTCAACGCCGTGGTGGCCGGGCTGACCCTGGGCACCGGCGTCCTGGTGCAGCCGCTGGCCCGCCGGCTGGCCGCCGCCGACACCCGCCCGGCCGCCCGGCTGGGCACCGCCGCCGTCGTCGCCGGGCTGGTGGTCGCCGTCGCGTACGCCGCCGCGCCGACGCCCTGGCTGCTGGTGCCCACCGCGCTGCTGCTGGGGGCCGGCTACGGCTGCTGCCTGGTGGCCGGTCTGCTGGAGACCCAGCGGGTGGCCGCCCCGCACGAGCTGGCCGGCCTGACCGGGGTGTTCTACGCGCTGACCTACCTCGGGTTCGCCGCCCCGCTGGTGCTGGCCGCGCTCACCGCCGTGGCGCCCTACCCGGTCCTGCTCGCCGTCCTGGCCGGTCTGGCCGCGCTGACCCTGGCCTGGACGACGGTCGACCGCACCTGAGGACCTTCCGCGGGTCGACGTGTCGCGGTGGGACGGCGGACACCCGACGGCCACCTGGGGACCCGACCGTGGTGCCCATGAGCACGCAGCCCTGCTCGACCGCCTGCCTCGCCGACGTCTCCCCCACCGCCCCCGCCGGGCTCCGGCGCCGGCGCTCGGCCGCGCTGGCCGCGGCGCTCGCCCGGGCGGCCACCCGCCCGCCGGCCGGCGACGGCCGCCGGCACGCCGTCTGCACCGCCGCCCGCCTGCTCACCGCCGCCGGCGTGCGGGTGGTCGTGGTGCAGCCGGCCACGCCCTGGCCGACCGGCCCGCGCCTGGTCGTGGCCAACCGGGTCTCCTGGGTCGACGACCTCGCCCTGCGCACCGCGGTCGCCGCGCTGCCGGCCGACGACGGCACCATCTGGCCGGGCCTGGCCACCCTGCGCGGCGACCAGGTCGAGACCGAGCTGCTCCGCGGGCGCAGCGTGCTCGTCCGGCCCGAGGCGACCACCACCTGCGGGACCGAGATCGGCCGGTTCGTGCCCGCGCGGTTCGCCCCCGCCCTGGCCGCCGGCGTGCCGGTCTGCCCGGTCGCCGTCCGCGCCCGGCAGGCGGGCCGGCCCACCACCGCCACCGCCCAGCTGGACGGCGAGACCTGGTGGCGCAGCGCGGCCCGGGTCGTCGGCACGACCGAGCTGGTGCTCGAGGTCCACCTGCTGCCGGCCATCGCCCCGCGGCACGGCACCGCCGCCGAGGTCGCGGCGCTGGCGGAGTACGCGGTGGCCCAGGTGCTCGAGGTCGACCCGCCGCGGCCGGTCAGCCACCCACGCCGACCCCGCACGCACGACGGTGCCGGGCTCAGCCCTCGGTCACCCGTCCGCCGCTGACCGCCAGCCGGCGGGTGACCGCGACGGCGTCGAGCATCCGCCGGTCGTGGGTGACCAGCAGCAGCGTGCCGGTGTAGTCGGCCAGCGCCTGCTCCAGCTGCTCGATGGCCGGCAGGTCCAGGTGGTTGGTGGGCTCGTCGAGGACCAGCACGTTCACCCCGCGGGCCTGCAGGAGGGCCAGCGCCGCGCGGGTCCGCTCCCCCGGGCTCAGCGACCCCGCCGGCCGCAGCACGTGGTCGGCCCGCAGGCCGAACTTCGCCAGCAGCGTCCGCACCTCGGCGTCGGGCAGGTCGGGCACCTCGGCACCGAAGGCCGCCGACAGCGGCAGGTCGCCCAGGAAGCTGCGCCGGGCCTGGTCCACCTCGCCCAGCCGCACCCCCGAGCCCAGCGACGACGAGCCCTCGTCGAGCTCGACCCGGCCCAGCAGCGCCGCCAGCAGCGTGGACTTCCCCGCCCCGTTGCCGCCGGTGATCGCCAGCCGGTCGCCCCAGTCGACCTGCAGGTCCACCGGACCCAGCTGGAACCCGCCCCGCCGGACGACGGCACCCCGCAGCACGGCGACCACCGAGCCCGCCCGCGGCGCGGCGGCGATCTCCATCCGCAGCTCCCACTCCTTGCGGGGCTCCTCCACCACCTCCAGCCGCTCGATCCGCCGCTGGGTCTGCTTGGCCTTCGCCGCCTGCTTCTCCGACGACGCCCGCTGCGCGGCCTTGATGTGCTTGTCGCCGTCCTTGCTCTTCTTGATCGAGTCCCGGACGCCCTTGGCCATCCAGTTCTTCTGCATCCGGGCCCGCGCCTCCAGCCCGGACTTGGTGTCGGCGAACTCCTCGTACTCCTCGCGGGCGTGCCGGCGGTCCACCTCGCGCTCGGTCAGGTACGCCTCGTAGCCCCCGTCGTGCACCCGCACCAGCTGCTGGGCCAGGTCCAGCTCGACCACCCGGGTCACCGTGCGCGAGAGGAACTCCCGGTCGTGGCTGACCACCACCACCCCGGTACGCAGGCCCTGCACGAAGGACTCCAGCTGGTCCAGCCCGGCCAGGTCCAGGTCGTTGGTCGGCTCGTCCAGCAGCAGGACGTCGTAGCGGGACAGCAGCAGCGCGGCCAACCCCACCCGGGCCGCCTGCCCGCCCGACAGCCCGGTCATCAGCGCGTCCTGCGCCACCCCCGGCGCCACCGTCGCCAGCACCTCGCCGGCCCGCTCCTCCAGGTCCGCCCCGCCCAGGGCCAACCAGCGCTCCAGGGCGTCGGCGTACCCGTCGTCCGGCGTGCCCGCGGTCAGCGCCTCCAGGGCGTCGTCCATCTCCTGCTGCGCCGGCGCGACACCGGTCCGCCGGGCCAGCGCCCCGAGCACCGTCTCGCCGTCCCGGCGCTCGTGCTCCTGCGGCAGGTAGCCCACCGTGGCCGAGGGCGGGGACAGGCTGATCCCGCCGTCCTCCGCCGGCAGCAGCCCGGCCAGCGTGCGCAGCAGCGTCGACTTGCCCGCCCCGTTCACCCCCACCAGTCCCACCACGTCCCCGGGGGCCACCACCAGGTCGAGGTCGGCGAACAGGACCTTGGCGCCGTGCCCGGCGGCCAGGCCACGGGCGACGAGGGTGGCGGACACGGTGTGCATTGTCGCGCTTCGCGCTCCCACCGCGTTCAGGTGCCGTTCCCGGCGACGGTGGAGCCGATCCGCCCCTCCTCGGGGAGGCCTCCGGCCGCCCGCTCGTCGGGGACTCGAGGGGGCGCGTCGCGTCGGTGTCTCGCCTGGTGGGTGGCTCGGTCAGGTGGTCCGGGGGTCGTGCGGGTGGTCCGGGTCCGGGGAACCGAGCACCTCGTCGGTGTAGTCGTCGAGGAAGTCCTCGAAGGGGCCGGTGTCCTCGCCGGGGACCGGGGTGCCGGGGCGGCGGCGGACCAGCCAGGGCTGCAGGTGGTCGTAGCCGCGGACCGACACCCGGCGCAGCGGGCGCACCCGGTAGGCCCGCACGCCCCGCAGCAGGCGGGCCAGGTCCTGGTCGACCAGCAGGGTGGACGGCCGGGCCAGCGACGTCAGGCGGCTGGCCAGGTTGACCACCGGGGAGTAGACGTCGCCCAGCCGGGTCAGCACCGGGCCGAACGCCGCACCCACCCGCAGCGGCGGCCGGTCGGCCGCGGCCCACTCCTCGGGCAGCCGCAGCCCGATCTCCACCGCGTCCACCGCCGTGGTGCAGGTGAACAGCACGCCGTCGCCCACCGTCTTCACCACCCGGCCGTGGTGCCGGGCCACCAGGTCGGCCGTCAGCCCCTCGAAGTCCTCGACCATCGCACCGAGCTCGCGGCCACCCATGCCGCGGCTGCGGGACGTGTAGCCGACCAGGTCGGCGAACCCGACGGCCAGCTCGCGCCGGTCGGTCGCCTCGTCCGGGCCGGCGGCCAGCAACCGCTCGGCGTTGGCCGACAGGTGCCGGCGCCACACGTAGTCCTGCACGTCGCGCATGAGCGGCAGCAGCATCTCCGCCGCCCGCACCGCGTCCACCGGCTCGCCCGGGTGCTCGCGCAGCAGCGCGGCCAGCATGTCGGTCTGCCAGTCGGCCAGCCGGGACAGCGACTGCCCCATCGCCCGGGCGATCGACGCCTCGGTGTCCAGGTCGACGAACCCGGAGTCGATCAGCGCGCCCAGCGCCCGCAGCGCCTCCACGTCGGCGTCGGTGAAGACCTCGTCGTCGTCGCCCACGTCGGCGAAGCCCAGGGCCCGCCACAGCCGCTGCGTGCGCGCCGGGTCGACCCCGGACCGCTGCGCGACCTCCAGCCGGGTCCAGCGGCGCGGGCCGCCCAGCAGCAGCCGGTCCATCGCCTCCCGGGCGTCCGGGACGCCGGCGGGGTCCGCGGGCAGGGCTCGACCCTCCGGTCAGTCCGTGGTGTGGACGACGAGCACGTCGACCGCCGAGCGGCGGGTGGCGTCGGCCGGGACCGACCCGAGCAGCCGCCCCTTGATCCCGGCCAGCCCGCGGTTGCCCACCACCAGCAGGTCGGCGGACTCCCGCTTGACCACGTCCAGCAGCGCCTCCACCGGCGACCCGACCACCGCGACGGTGCGGACGTCGCCGGCCCCGGCCGCCGACGCGCGCTCGTGCGCCGTGCGCACCGTCTCCTCGGCGGGCGAGGACCCCATCACCTGGTAGGCCTCGTCCTTGAGCACGTCCGCGGCGCCGCGGACGTCCCGGTCGTCGGGATCGGTCGGCAGGTAGGCGCAGGCGATCACCAGGGTGGCCCCGCAGGCCCCTGCGAGGGCGCCGGCCCGGGTCACCGCGCGCAGCGAGGACTCCGAGCCGTCGGTGCCGACGACGACGGTCCGATAGGCAGTCACGGAGCGGAACCTAGCGGACCGGACGACGGCCCGCGCGCCAGGTGTGTCCAGTGGTCACAGACGAATCCGTCCGGCCCGGGTGCGGTTGGATGGCAGCACGCCACGGGGGACCACCGAGGAGGCTTCCATCACGAGCAGCCCGCCAGCGGTCGGCAGCACCGTCGACGGACCGGTCGACGGTCGCGTCGAGGTCCGCGACCTGACCAAGACCTTCGGCTCGGTCACCGCCGTGGACTCCCTGAGCTTCACCGTGGAGCCCGGCCAGGTGACCGGTTTCCTGGGCCCGAACGGGGCCGGCAAGACCACCACCCTGCGGATGGCCCTGGGCCTGATCACCCCCGCCCGCGGGACGACGACGATCGGCGGCACGCCCTACGCCGCGCCCCCCCAGCCGACCCGCCAGGTCGGCGCCGTGCTGGAGACGGCCTTCCACCCCGGCCGCACAGGCCGCGACCACCTGCGGGTCTACTGCCGCGCCGCCGGTCTGCCGACCTCGCGGGCCGACGAGGTGCTGGCCCAGGTGGGCCTGGCCCCGGCCGGCAAGCGCAAGGCCGGCAACTACTCCCTGGGCATGCGCCAGCGGCTGGGCCTGGCCACGGCCCTGCTGGGCGACCCGCAGGTGCTGGTGCTCGACGAGCCGGCCAACGGGCTGGACCCCGAGGGCATCCAGTGGCTGCGCGGGTTCCTCCGGCACCTGGCCCACGACCAGGGCCGGACCGTCCTCATCTCCTCCCACCTGCTGGCCGAGGTGGAGCAGACCGCCGACCGGGTGGTGATCGTGGGGGCGGGCAAGCTGGTCCGCGAGGGCACGCTGGACGAGCTGCGCGGCGAGTCCGCGGGCACCGTCCTGGTCCGCACCCCCGCCGCCGAGCAGCTGACCGCCGCGCTCGCCGGCACCGGCGCCGTGGTCGAGGCGACCGGCCCGGGCGCGCTCACCGTCACCGGGCTGACCACCGACGAGGTCGGTGCACGGGCATTCACCGCCGGGGTCGAGCTGCACGAGCTGCGGTCGCACACCTCCGGCCTGGAAGAGGTCTACTTCCGGCTCACCGCCGGGGCCGAGCAGTACGCCGCCACGACCCCGGGGAGCGTCGCGTGAACCTCGTCCGCGCGGAGTGGACCAAGCTCCTCAGCACCAGGGTCGGCCTCTGGCTGCTGGTCGTCGCCTGCCTCATGGCCGGCGGCTTCACCGCCCTGTTCACCGGGCTGGCCGGCGCCGAGAACGGCCTGCCCCCGGTCGGCACCACCGAGTTCGCCGACGTCGTCGCGGGCATCCCCGCGCAGGTCGCGGTGATCGCCCTGGTCCTGGGCGTCATCGGGATGACCCAGGAGTACCGGCACCGCACCGCCACCCCGACCTTCCTGGTCAGCCCGCAGCGGGGGCGGGTGGTGGTGGCCAAGCTGCTGGCCTACGCCGTCGCCGGGCTGGTGGTCGCCGTCGCCGTCGTCGCGGTGACCGTCCTGGTCGCCACGGTCTACGGCAGCGCGCGGGGGGGCGCGCCGGACTGGAGCGGGGACGCCCCCGGCGTGCTGCTGCGCTCCGGGCTCGCGCTGGTCGTCTACGCCGTCATCGGGGTCGGGGTGGGCGCCCTGGTGCGCAACCAGGTGGGCGCCGTCGTGGGCGCGCTGGTCTACCTGTTCGTGGTCGAGCCGATCATCGCCAGCGTCCCCGCCACGGCCGACGCCTACGCCTACCTGCCCGGCGGCGCGCTCGCCGCGCTGACCTCCGGCGACGGACCGGGCGACCTGCTGGGGACCTGGCAGGGCGGGCTGCTCCTGCTCGGTTACGGTCTGGTCGCCGCCGTGCTGGGGACCGTCCTGGCCGTCCGCCGCGACGTGGTCTGACCCCTCCCGACGACCCGCCGCGACGCCCTGCAGACCCACCGACGAGCGAACGAGGTCCACGCGATGACCGATCGGACACCCTCCGGCCCGAGCACCGGCGAGCTGCGCGCCCTGCGGATGACCGGGCAGCGCCTGGCGGGGCTGGTCGAAGCCGGGGACGCCGCCGCCGTGCGCGCCGCGGTCGAGGCCCAGCCGCGCCTGCTGGGCAGCACCGTCGAGCGCGCCGACCAGGACGGCTGGACGCCGCTGCACGTCGCGGTCGCCGCCGGCCAGGGCGAGGTCGTGGAGCTGCTGCTGGCCGCCGGGGCCGACCTGGAGGCCACCACCGGGCACGGCCGCACCCCGCTGCACGTCGCGCTGGAGTTCGCCCCCGGCCTGGTCGACCAGCTGCTGGCCCGCGGTGCCGAGCCCGACGGCGCGGCCGCGGCCTACCTCGGCGACACCGCGCGGCTGACCGCCCGGCTGGACGCCGGGGAGTCCGCCGTCCACGACGACGCCGACACCTCGCTGCTCGGGTTCGCCGCCCTGGGCGGATCGGTCGAGGCGGTCCGCCTGCTGCTGGACCGCGGCGCCGACCCCGACGACGGCTCGCTGCGGGCGGCCGCCGGCGCCGGGCAGGTCGAGATCGTCTCCCTGCTGCTGGACGCCGGTGCCGTGGTCGACCGCCGGGACGCCGACACCGGGCACACCGCGCTGCACGCCGCGGTCGCCGCCGGGCCCGACGGCGGGCGGCTCGAGGTCGTCCGGGTGCTCCTGGCCGCCGGGGCGGACGTGGAGACCACCACCTCCGACGGCGCCAGCGCCCTGGACATCGCCCGGGTGGCCGCGGCCCGCGACCGCGCCGGCGGCGACGGCTCCCCCACCGGGCAGGACGCCCTGGTCGACCTCCTCGAGGGCGGCGGCACCGCCGGCTGACCCCTCGGCCGGCCCGAGGTGAGCCGCACCACGTCACACGCGTCACCTGGGCACGGCCCACCGCACCCCCGGCCGGTAGCATCGGCAACCGGTCCAACGACGTCCACAGACGAAGAAGGCACTCGACCCCGTGTCAAGCGTGAACTCATCCCAGCCCTCCCCCACCGCGTCCACCGCGGCCGGCGGATTCGGAACCAACGAGTGGCTGGTCGAGGAGATGTACCAGCAGTACCTCGCCGACCCCGGGAGCGTCGACCAGGCCTGGCACGACTTCTTCGACGACTACGCCCCCACCGGCCAGGCCGCCGAGCAGTCCGACGCCCCGGCCGAGCCCGCGGCGCGGCAGCCCGAGCAGCAGCCGGCCGCGAAGCCGGCCCAGGCCGACGCAGAGGCCTCGGCCACCCGGCCCAGCACCACCGGCACGCCGGCCGCCGCCCCGGCACCGGCTCCCCGGGCCACCCCGGTCGAGCCGAAGGCCACCGCCCCGGTGGTCGCCCAAGCCGCCGAGAAGGCCGCCGACCAGCGCCCCGCCGCGCCGTCCACGCCGAAGCCGGCCGCCAAGCCCGCGCCGAAGGCCGCTGCCGCCGACGCCACGTCCGGCCCGAAGCAGACCGTGCTGCGCGGTGCCGCCGCCAGCGTCGTGAAGAACATGAACGCCTCGCTGACGGTGCCCACGGCCACCAGCGTGCGGGCGGTGCCGGCCAAGATGCTGGTCGACAACCGCATCGTGATCAACAACCACCTGGCCCGCTCCCGCGGGGGCAAGGTGTCCTTCACCCACCTGATCGGCTACGCGCTGGTCCGGGCGCTGGACGACTTCCCCGAGATGAACGCGGCGTTCGCCGAGATCGACGGCAAGCCGAACCTGGTCCAGCCCGAGCACGTCAACTTCGGCCTGGCCATCGATCTGCCCAAGCCCGACGGCACCCGCTCGCTCGTGGTCGCCAACATCAAGGGCGCCGAGGAGATGGACTTCGCCGCCTTCTGGGGCGCCTACGAGGACGTCATCCGCCGGGCCCGCGGCGGCAAGCTGACCATGGACGACTTCACCGGGACGACGGTCAGCCTGACCAACCCCGGCACCGTCGGCACCAACCACTCCGTGCCCCGCCTGACCACCGGCCAGGGCACAATCGTCGGCGTCGGCGCGATGGACTACCCGGCCGAGTTCCAGGGGATGAGCCCCGAGACGCTCACCGACCTGGCGGTCGCCAAGACCATCACGCTCACCTCGACCTACGACCACCGGATCATCCAGGGCGCCCAGTCCGGGGACTTCCTGCGCCGGCTGCACGGGCTGCTGCTGGGCGAGGACGGGTTCTACGACGGCATCTTCGCCTCGCTGCGGATCCCCTACGAGCCGGTCCGCTGGGTCCCCGACGTCACCGTCCGCCACGAGGGCCAGATCGACAAGGGCGCCCGGGTCGTCGAGCTGATCGAGGCCTACCGGCGCAACGGCCACCTGATGGCCGACACCGACCCGCTCGAGTTCAAGGTCCGCACCCACCCCGACCTGGACATCACCCAGCACGGCCTCACGCTGTGGGACCTCGACCGGCAGTTCCCGGTCGGCGGCTTCGCCGGCGAGAAGGTCATGCCGCTGCGCGACGTCCTGGGCGTGCTCCGCAACTCCTACTGCCGCACGGTCGGCGTCGAGTACATGCACATCACCGACCCCGAGGAGCGCGAGTGGCTCCAGAAGCGCATCGAGGTCAAGCACGACGCCCCGAACCGGGACAAGCAGAAGCACGTCCTGGGCCGGCTCAACGCCGCCGAGGCCTTCGAGACCTTCCTGCAGACCAAGTACGTCGGGCAGAAGCGGTTCTCCCTCGAGGGCGGTGAGTCCGTCATCCCGCTGCTGGACGAGGTGCTGCTGGCCTCCACCGAGTACGAGCTCGACGAGGTCGCCATCGGCATGCCGCACCGCGGCCGGCTGAACGTGCTGGCCAACGTGCTGCACAAGCCCTACTCGAAGATCTTCGGGGAGTTCGAGGGCAACATCGACCCGGGCACCGTGCAGGGCTCCGGCGACGTGAAGTACCACCTCGGCGCCACCGGCCACTTCCAGCACCCCTCGCGGGACGCCGGGATCACCGTGTCGCTGACGTCGAACCCCAGCCACCTGGAGGCGGTCAACCCCGTCCTCGAGGGCATCGTGCGGGCCAAGCAGGACATGATCGACAAGGGCGAGCACGGCTTCACCGTCCTGCCGGTGCTGCTGCACGGCGACAGCGCGTTCGCGGGCCAGGGCGTGGTCGCCGAGACCCTCAACCTGTCCCAGCTGCGCGGCTACCGCACCGGCGGCACCGTGCACGTGGTGGTGAACAACCAGGTCGGGTTCACCACGAGCCCGGCCGCGGCCCGCTCCAGCCTCTACTCCACCGACGTCGCGCGGATGATCGGGGCACCGGTCTTCCACGTCAACGGCGACGACCCCGAGGCCTGCGTGCGGGTGGCCCGGCTGGCCGTGGACTACCGCCAGGCCTTCCGCAAGGACGTCGTGGTCGACCTGGTCTGCTACCGCCGCCGGGGCCACAACGAGGGCGACGACCCCTCGATGACCCAGCCGCTGATGTACGACATCATCGACCGCAAGCGCTCGGTCCGGAAGCTGTACACCGAGGCGCTGGTCGGTCGCGGCGACATCACCCTGGCCGAGGCCGAGGAGGCGCTCAAGGACTACCGCGGGCAGCTGGAGCGGGCGTTCTCGGAGACCCACGACGCGCAGGACTCCTCCAAGCAGGTCCGCCCGGTGGACCAGCGGCCCTCGGAGTCGGCCAAGACCGCCATCACCCCCGAGGTGCTCAAGGCCATCGGCGACGCGCACGTCTCGCTCCCGGAGGACTTCACCGTCCACCCGAAGCTGCAGAAGATGCTCGAGCGCCGGGCCGCGATGGTCAGCGAGGGCGGCGTCGACTGGGCGATGGGCGAGCTGCTGGCCTTCGGGTCGCTGCTCATGCAGGGCGTCCCGGTCCGGCTGGCCGGCCAGGACTCCCGCCGCGGCACCTTCGTGCAGCGCCACTCGGTCCTGATCGACCGGGAGGACGCCAAGGAGTACACGCCGATCGCGAACCTCTCGGAGGACCAGGCGAAGTTCTTCGTCTACGACTCCCTGCTCAGCGAGTACGCCGCGCTCGGCTTCGAGTACGGCTACTCGGTGGCCCGCAAGGACGCCCTGGTGCTGTGGGAGGCGCAGTTCGGCGACTTCGTCGACGGCGCGCAGCTGATCATCGACGAGTTCATCTCCTCCGGCGAGGCCAAGTGGGGCCAGCGCTCCGGCGTCGTGCTGCTGCTGCCGCACGGCCTGGAGGGCCAGGGTCCCGACCACTCCAGCGGTCGGCCCGAGCGCTTCCTGCAGATGTGCGCCGAGAACAACATGACCGTCGCCAACTGCTCGACCCCGGCGAACTACTTCCACCTGCTCCGCCGCCAGGCGCTGTCGGACACCCACCGCCCGCTGGTCGTCTTCACCCCCAAGTCGCTGCTGCGCGCCAAGGCCGCGGTCAGCGCGGTGCAGGACTTCACCGAGGAGCGGTTCCGCCCCGTCCTGGCCGACCCGGGTGTCGGCGGGGACCCGCTGGACGGCGGCGCCGTGCGCCGGGTGCTGCTGTGCAGCGGCAAGGTCTCCTACGACCTGCTGGCCGCCCGCGAGGCCCAGGGCATCGACGACGTCGCCGTGCTCCGGGTGGAGCAGCTGTACCCGCTGCCCGCCGGTGAGCTGGTGGAGGCCCTGGACCGCTACCCGAACGCCACCGAGGTGTTCTGGGTCCAGGAGGAGCCGGCCAACATGGGTGCCTGGCAATTCATGGCGATCAACCTGCCCGCCGAGCTGCCGGCCGGGAAGACGCTGTCGGCGGTCAGCCGCAAGGCCTCGGCCAGCCCCGCGGTGGGGTCGGCCAAGATCCACGAGGCCGAGCAGAAGGACCTGGTCACCCGCGCCTTCGCGCAGTAGTCGGCATGTACTTCACCGACCGCGGCATCGAGGAGCTGGTCACCCGCCGGGGCGAGGAGGAGGTCTCCCTCGCCTGGCTGGGTGACCAGCTGCAGGCCTTCGTCGACCAGCACCCCGACTTCGAGGTGCCGGTCGAGCGGCTGGCCACCTGGCTGGCCCGTGGCGGCACGGACGACCCCGACGAGGACTGACCAGCGCCTCAGCAGCAGCACGATGGTGCTGCTGGGGGCGCTGTCGGCGTTCGGTCCGCTGTCGATGGACCTCTACCTGCCGGCGCTGCCCTCGCTGGAGGCGGAGTTCGGGGCCGGGCAGGGCGCGGTCCAGCTCACCCTGACGTCGGTCGCGGTCGGCCTGGCGGTCGGGCAGCTGGTGGCCGGCCCGCTGTCGGACCGGTTCGGCCGCAAGGTGCCGGTGCTGGTCGGCGTCGGCGCGTACGCCCTGGCCTCGGTGCTGTGCGCGCTGGCGCCCTCGGTGTGGCTGCTGGTGGGCATCCGGCTGCTGCAGGGACTGGCCGGGGCGGCCGGCATCGTGCTGGCCCGGGCCGTCGTCCGGGACCGGACCGAGGGCACCGAGGCGGCCCGGGCCTTCGCCCTGCTGGCCTCCATCGGCGGTGCCGCACCCGTGCTCGCCCCGGTGCTGGGCGGCCAGCTGCTGCGGGTCACCGACTGGCGCGGGGTCTTCGGCGTGCTGGCGCTCATCGGGCTGGTGCTGCTGGTCGCCGCGCGCTGGCTGCCCGAGACGCTGCCGGCGGAGCGCCGGGTCCGCGGTGGCGCCCGCGCGACGGTCCGAGCCACCCGCGAGCTGGTCGGCCGCCGAGCGTTCCGCACCGCCGTGCTCGCCCAGGGCCTGGGGTTCGCGGCGCTGTTCACCTACATCTCCACGTCCTCGTTCGTGCTGCAGACCGGCTACGGGCTCACCCCGGTGCAGTTCAGCCTGGTGTTCGCGGTCAACGGCGCCGGCATCGTCGCGGCCGGCCAGCTGTCCCGGGTCCTGGTCGCCCGGCTCGGCCCGCGCACCCTGCTGGTCGGCGGCCTGGCCGCCCAGGTCGCCGGCGGCGTCGGGCTGGTGGTCACCGCCCTGGCCGACGGCGGCCTGCCGGTGCTGCTCCCGGTGCTCTTCGTCGTGGTCGCCGCCACCGGGCTGGTGCTACCCAACGCCACGGCGCTGGCCATGGCCGACGCGGCTAGGGCCGCCGGCACCGCCTCGGCGCTGGTCGGGGTGGGCCAGTTCGCCGTCGCCGGGGCGATCGCGCCGCTGGCCGGGCTGGGCACGGCCGGCGCGCTGCTGCCGATGGCGGTGGTGATGGCCGGGGCGTCGGCCCTCGGGCTGGTCGCCGGTCTGCGCGTGCCGCGCGCCGCGCGGACCCCGCCGGGGCCGGTCCCCGACTAGCGTCCAGCCGCGTGGCCGGCCTCCCCCTCACGTCGGCGCCGTCGCTGGGCCGCGGCACCCACCTGGGCTACGCGCTCGGCTCGGTCGGCACCGCCGCCTTCGGCACGGTGCCGGGTCTGCTGCTGCTGTACTACCTCACCGACGTCCGCGGGGTGGGTGCGGGCGTCGCCGGGCTGGTGGTGTTCGCCCCCAAGGCGTGGGACGTCCTGCTCAACCCGTGGGTCGGCGCCCGCTCGGACTCGACGACGCACCGCTGGGGTCCCCGCCGGCCGTGGATGCTGGCCGGCGGGCTCGCCCTGCCGCCGTTGTTCGTGCTGGTGTTCGCCGGCCCCGGGGGCCCGACCTGGCTGGCCGCCACCTGGGTCGCCGTGGCGTTCCTGCTCGCGGCCACCGCGTACGGGCTGTTCCAGGTGCCCTACGTCGCCCAGCCCGCCGAGATCACGCTGGACCCCGGTGAGCGGTCCACCCTGGTCTCCTGGCGGGTGGCCGCGCTGGCCCTGGGGATCCTGCTCGCCGGGGCCGGCGCCCCCGCCGTGCTCGACCTGGCCGGCGGCGGCCGGGCCGGGTACCTGGCCATGGCCGGGTTCGTGGCGGTGCTGCTCGCCGTCGGGATGCTGGGCGCCGTCGTGGGCACCCGGTCGGCCCGCACGCTCACCCGGGTGCACAGCGAGGGCCGGCTGCGCGACACGCTCCGGGTGGCCGCCCGGGTCCGGCCGTTCCGGCTGCTGCTGGCCGCCTTCGTCGTCCAGGCACTGGGGATCGGCGTGATGCTGGCCGGCGTGCCGTACTACGCGCGGCAGGTGCTGGGCGACCCGGCCGCCGGCACGCTGCTGTTCGCCGCGCTCGTCGGGCCGGCGATCGTGGTCATGCCGCTGTGGCTGCGGCTGGGCCGCCGGGTGGGCAAGCGCACCGGGCTGCTGGCCGCCGGCACGGTCTTCGCCGTCGGCGCGGCCGGGCTGTCCCTCGGTGCACCCGGCCGGACCGCGCTGGTGCTGGGCCTCGTCGTGGTCGTCGGCATCGGCTACGCCGGCCTGCAGATGTTCCCGCTGGCGATGCTGCCCGACGTGGTCGCCGCCGACGAGGCCGCCTCGGGCCGCCGCCGGGCCGGGGTGTTCACCGGCGTCTGGACGGCGGCAGAGACCCTCGGGCTGGCCGTCGGGCCCGGTCTGCTCGGCGGGCTGCTCGCGCTGGCCGGCTACCGCTCGTCGGTCGGGGACGCCGTCGTCACCCAGACCGCGGCCGCCGACACCACGGTGCTGCTGGGCTTCAGCCTGCTGCCGGCCGCCCTCGTGCTCGCCTCGCTGCCGCTGATCGCCCGCTACCGCTTGGAGCCCGCCCCGTGACCCCCCGCACCCCCCGAGACGTCCTCGCCGAGCTCACCGCGCTGACCGCCGGGGACGTGCCCACCCACGGCGGCGCCACGATGGCCTACGTCTACGACTCGGGGCTGGCCGAGGTCGACGGCCTGGCCGCGGCCGCGCAGGCGGCGTTCCAGTGGACGAACGCCCTGGACCCCACGGCGTTCCCGAGCGTCGCCCGGGTCGAGGACGACCTGGTGGCCGCCGGGCTCGGGCTGCTGGGCGGCGGGCCGGCCGCGGTCGGCACGGTGACCTCCGGCGGCACCGAGAGCTGCCTGCTCGCCGTCCTCGCCGCCCGGACGCGCTGGCGGGCCGCCCACCCCGGCGACGACCGCCGTCCGCAGCTCCTGCTGCCGGTCACGGCGCACGCGGCCTTCCGCAAGGCCGCGCACCTGTTCGACCTGGCGGTCGTGGACGTCGGGGTCGACCCGGTCACCTGCCGGGTGCGGCCCGGGGACGTCGAGCAGCTGCTGTCCACCCGCACCGCGCTGGTGGTGGTCTCCGCGCCGTCCTACCCGCACGGCGTGCTGGACCCGGTGGCCGAGGTGGCGGCGCTGGCCCGGGCGGCGGGGGTGCCCTGCCACGTCGACGCCTGCATCGGCGGCTGGCTGCTGCCCTTCCTCGACCCCGCACCCTTCGACCTGTCGGTGCCCGGCGTGACCAGCCTGTCGGTGGACCTGCACAAGTACGGCTACGCCCCCAAGGGCGTCTCCCTGCTGCTCACCGTCGACCCGGAGTTCCGGGTCGGCCACTGGTTCGCCACGGCCGGCTGGCCCGGCTACCCGGTGGTCAACCCGACGCTGGCCGGCACCCGCCCGGCCGGGCCGATGGCCGCGGCCTGGGCCGTGCACCGCTGGCTGGGCACCGAGGGCTACCGACGGCTGGCCCGGGAAGCCCGGACGGCGACCGAGCAGCTGGTGGCCGGGCTGGCCACCGTCCCCGGGGTGCGGGTGGTCGGGGAGCCGGCCACGACGCTGGTCGCGCTGGCCGGCGAGGACGGGCTGGACGTGCTGCACCTGGCCGACGAGATGACCGCCCGTGGTTGGCTGCTGCAGCCCCAGCCGCCCTTCGACCAGCCCGACGGCACCCGGCTGCCGGCCACGCTGCACCTGACCGTCACCGCCGCGACCGCCGACCGGGTGCCCGCCCTGCTCGCCGACCTGGCCGACGCCGCGCGGGCCGCGGTGCAGCTGCCGCCCCCGGTGCCCGACCCCGGCCTGGTCGCGGCCGCCGAGGGGCTGGACCCGGCCGCCCTCACCGTCGCCGACGTGGACGGGCTGCTGGCCTTCGCCGGGCTGGACGGCGGTCCGCTGCCGGCCCGGATGGCCCCGGTGCACGCCCTGGTCGCGGCGCTCCCCCGCCCGGTGGCCGAGCGGCTGCTCACCGGCGTCCTGGACCGGGTCTACCGCCCCACCCGCTGAGCGCGCCCTCCCGGCCTCGGCGGGGTCCGGGCGTCACCATGGGTGGGTGCTCGGTCACTCCCACGCCCTGTCCGGGCTCGCCGTCGGCGCCGCGACGCTGTCAGTGGCACCGCTGACGGGCACCGTCGCCCAGCTCGGCTGGGTCGCCGCGGTCGGCGGGATGGCGATGCTGCCCGACCTCGACCAGCGCGGCTCGACCATCTCCCGCATGTGGGGACCGCTGACCGAGGTGCCCTCGGGGCTGGTCGGCAAGCTCACCGGCGGTCACCGGCACGGCACCCACGACGCCCTCCTCGCCCCGCTGGCCGCCGGCGGACTGGCGCTCGCCGCCGCGCAGGCGACGTGGGCCTCCCTGCTGCTGCTCGCGCTGGCCATCGGCCTGGCGCTGCGTGCCCTGCACGTCGTCGTGCCGGGGCGGTTCGAGGAGACCGTGATCGGCAACCTGGTGCTGTCCTGGGGCGGGGCCTGGCTGCTGCTGGCGCACAGCCCCTCGCCGACCTGGCTGCCGTGGGCGGTGGCCCTGGGCGTGCTGGTGCACATCGCCGGGGACTTCCTGACCTGCGGCGGCGTCCCGGTCCCGCTGGTCTGGCTGGCGCGGCCGCGCGCGACGGTGGCGTTCTCCCCGATGCGGACCGGGGGCTTCACCGAGAAGGTGGTGCTCGTCCCGGCGTTCGTCGTCGCCACGCTGGTGCTGCTGTGGCTGAACCTGCCGGCGGCGGCGGTCCTCGAGGGACTCACCGCCGCCGGGTAGGTCAGCCGCGGACGACGCCCTCGGCGCGGGCCGCGGCGGCCACCGCGGCGGCCACGGCCTCGGCCACCCGCCGGTCCAGCGGCGAAGGCACGATGTAGTCCGCCCGGACGTCGTCGCCGACCACGTCGGCGATGGCGGTCGCGGCCGCGAGCTTCATGCCCTCGGTGATGCCGGTGGCGCCGGCGTCGATGGCCCCGCGGAAGACACCGGGGAACGCCAGCACGTTGTTGATCTGGTTGGCCAGGTCGCTGCGCCCGGTGGCCACCACCGCGGCGTACCGGGCGGCCATCTCCGGGTCCACCTCGGGCGTGGGGTTGGCCAGGGAGAACACGATGCAGCCCGGCGCCATCGCCGCGATCGCCGACTCCGGCACCGACCCGCCCGACAGCCCCAGGTAGACGTCGGCGCCGGCGAGGGCCTCGACCATCGTGCCGGTGCGCCCGGTGGGGTTGGTGTGCTCGACCAGCCACTGCTTGGTCTCGGTGAGGCCCTCGCGGCCGGCGTGCAGCAGACCCTGCGAGTCCGCGACGGCGATCTCGCCGATGCCGGCCTCGAGCAGGATCTTGGTGCACGCCACCCCCGCGGCGCCCGCCCCGGAGACCACGACCCGCAGGTCCGACAGCGGTCGGCCGACCACCTTCGCCGCGTTGCGCAGCGCAGCCAGGACGACGATCGCCGTGCCGTGCTGGTCGTCGTGCATGACCGGGATGGACAGCCGCTCCTTCAGCCGGGCCTCGACCTCGAAGCAGCGCGGCGCGCTGATGTCCTCCAGGTTGATCCCGCCGAAGGACGGCGCGATGGCCAGCACGGTGTCCACGATCGCGTCGACGTCGGTGGTCGACAGCACGATCGGCACGGAGTCCAGGTCGGCGAACTCGCGGAACAGGCAGGCCTTGCCCTCCATGACCGGCAGCGCGGCGGCCGGGCCGATGTCGCCCAGGCCGAGCACCGCGGTGCCGTCGGACACCACGGCCACCACCCGCGGGGCCCAGGTGAAGCGGCGGGCGAGCTCGGGCTCGGCGGCGATGGCGCTGGACACCCGGGCCACACCCGGGGTGTAGGTCAGGGCGAGGTCCTCGATCGACGTGATCGCACCCTTGGTGCGCACCGAGAGCTTGCCGCCCTCGTGCACCGCGAAGGCGGGGTCGTCGGTGAACCGGTCGGTCGAGCCGGGCATGACACTCTCCGTTGAGCTCATGGGACCGGGAGCGTAGAGCAGCGACCCAGGTCACAGACCGGTCAGCGACGCGCGGCGGGCAGCCGCCCCGGCCGCGGGCCCATGCGGGCCAGCACGCGACCCACCACGACCGCCGGCCCGAACGCCCGGCTGTCGTCGGTCACCAGCTCGTTGTCGCCCTCGACCCACCACCCGCCGGGCACCTCGCGGACGCACCGCTTGACCACCAGCAGGCCGGGCCGGGAGGGAAACCTCGCGAGCACCACCTGCCCGGGCCGGGCGGTGGTCGCCCGGGCGGCCAGCAGCCGGTCCCCGTGCCGCACGGTCGGCGACATCGAGGGTCCGGTCACCCGCACCAGGGCCCACCGGGTGGCCAGTGGCGGGACGTCGGTCACCACCGGCCTCCGCTCGACGTGTCCGCGATGATCTGCGCGAGTAGGGTCCCAGACGACCCATCCCACGAGCTACGGAGGAACACCCCATGCGGCTGTTCAGCCTGTTCTCCGCCGTGGAGGCCACCGCGCACTGCGACCTCCCCTGCGGCGTGTACGACCCCGCCCAGGCACGCATCGAGGCCGAGTCGGTCAAGGCCCTGCAGGAGAAGTACCAGGGCAGCGACGACGAGGTGTTCAAGACGCGCGCGCTCATCATCAAGGAGCAGCGGGCCGACCTGGTCAAGCACCACCTGTGGGTGCTGTGGACCGACTACTTCAAGCCCCCGCACTTCGAGAAGTACCCGCAGCTGCACGAGCTGTTCAACAAGGCCACCAAGCAGGCCGGTGCCTCCGGTGCCAAGCAGTCCGTGGACCCCGCCGAGGGCCAGAAGCTGCTGGACTACATCGCCGAGATCGACACGATCTTCTGGGAGACCAAGGCCGCGGCCTGATCCCTGCACGACCGATGCCGGGTCGCCCCACGGGGCGGCCCGGCATCGCCCTTCTCTCCCCCCGGACCAGGTGGCCCAGTGAGCTCACGTCTTGACCTGCGCGCCCTGCTGGAGCGGGTCGAGGCGGCTGCCCCGGTGGACGCCGTCATGGTGGTGGCCGCCGAGCTGTCCGCCGCGCTGGGCGCCCGGGCCGTCTCCTTCCTGATCGCCGACTTCTCCGGGCACGCCCTGGTCCGGCTGGGCACGGTCACGCCCGCCGGCACCGCGACCCGCAGGTCGGGCACGGACAGCGCCGACACCGTCCCCCTGGAGGGCAGCGACTACGGCGAGGTGCTGCGCACCCAACGGGCCGCGGTCGTCGACCTCGACACCGGCAGCCGCGTGCTGGTCCCGGTCACCGACCGCGGCGACGCGCTCGGCGTGCTCGAGCTGGTGCTGCCCGTCGAGCCCGACACCCAGGTGCTCGCCGACGTCGCGGCCGCCGGTCATGCGCTGGCCTACGTGCTGATCGCCAACCGGCGGCACACCGACCTGTTCGAGTGGGGCCAGCGGACGACGCCGTTCTCCCTGGCCGCGGAGATCCAGCGCCGGCTGCTGCCCGCCTCCTTCACCTGCGAGGCCGGGCAGTTCACCGTGTCGGGCTGGCTGGAACCGGCCGCGACCGTGGGCGGCGACACCTTCGACTGGTCGCTGGACCGGCACCAGCTGCGGGTGTCGATCACCGACGCCGTGGGCCACGACGTCGCGGCGTCCCTGCTGGCGACCCTGCTGGTGGGCAGCCTGCGCAACGAGCGCCGGGCGGGTTCGGACCTCCGCACCCAGGCCCGGGTCGCCAGCGAGTCGGTCGAGCGGCACCTGCCGCCGGGGCAGTTCGTCACCGGCCAGGTGCTGGAGGTGGACCTGGCGACGGGCATCGCCCGGATCGTGAACGCCGGGCACCCCCTGCCGCTGCGGCTGCGCGACGGCGTCGTGGAGGAGGTCGAGCTGCTGGTCGACCTCCCCTTCGGGGTCGAGCCCGATCGGGGGTACCGCGTGCAGGAGGTCCAGCTGCTGCCCGGGGACCGCCTCGTCCTCCTCACCGACGGCATGCTCGAGCGCGAGGCCGAGGCCGTCGACATCGGCACCGTGCTGTCCGGCACCGCGGCGATGCACCCCCGGCAGCTGGTGCACGCCCTGGGCGCCGCCGTGGTCGCGTCCTCGGACACCGAGCTCGGCGACGACGCCACCGTGGTCTGCCTGGACTGGTACGGCGGCCAGTCACGCCTCCGGGAGAGCGACAACGGCGCCAGCGCCGGTCACGCCTCCCGGTGAGGCGGACCGCCGGGCCGCGGTCCCGGTAGCCTCGGACCTCGATGCGCATCGACCGGGCCGGCTGGCCCTTCATCACCGTCCCGCTCGCCCCGGCGGTCGCCCTGGGGGTGCTGGGTCGGGTGACCGGTGCGCGCGGCGCGCGGCTGGCGGCCTGGCCACTGGTCGGCCTGTCCGCCTACATGGCGCTGTTCTTCCGGGACCCGCAGCGCAGCTGCGACACCGCCCCCGTCGGCGGGGACGACGTGGTCTCCCCCGCCGACGGCATGGTGATGGTCGCCGGCCCCGCGCAGGAGGGCGTCGCCCCCGAACCGGCCCCCGAGGGCGGCTGGCAGCAGGTCAGCATCTTCCTGTCGGTGGTCGACGTGCACGTGAACCGGTCGCCCTACCGCGGCACGGTCACCAGCAGCAGCTACACCCCCGGCAGCTTCCTGGCCGCCTACCGGGCCGAGAGCGCGCACCGCAACGAGCGCAGCGAGATCTGGCTGGCCGACGGGGACCGCACCGTGGTCTTCCGGCAGCTCGTCGGCGTGCTCGCCCGCCGGATCGTCACCCGCACCGGCCCGGGCGCGCAGCTGGCCACCGGCGAGCGGATGGGCCTGATGAAGTTCGGCTCGCGGATGGACGTCTTCCTGCCCGCCGATGCCGTGCTGGCGGTCACCAAGGGCCAGCGGGTCCGGGGCGGCGAGACGGTCATCGCCCGCTGGGGCACCTCGAGCGACGGCGGGAGACCGTGACCCGCGAGGGCACGCGGCGGACGCAGACGGTCGAGTTCGTCCGCAGCTCCTCCCGCCGGGGCCGCAGCCGGGCCCGCTCGTGGCTGCCCAGCCTGTTCACGCTGGGCAACATGCTGTGCGGGTTCGCCGCGATCCTGGTGGCCTTCCGCGGCCAGTACGGCCTGGCCTGCGTGCTGATCGGCGCCTCGGTGGTCCTGGACATCGCCGACGGCGCGGTCGCCCGGATGGTCGGCGCCGTCTCCCCCTTCGGCCTGCAGTTCGACTCCCTCGCCGACCTGGTGTCCTTCGGCCTGGCGCCCTCGCTGCTGACCTTCGCGCTGTTCTCCGCCGGCCGCGACGGCTTCGACCCCCTGGGGTGGATCGCCTGCTTCGTGTGGGTGGCCTGCGCGGCGATCCGGCTCGCCCGGTTCAACACCACGGTCGACCCGACCGCGGACAAGCGGTTCTTCGTCGGCCTGCCGAGCCCCGGCGCGGCCGGGGTGGTGATGGCCAGCGTGTTCGCCTTCTCCGACGTCCTGGAGGGCCGCGACCGGCTGTGGGTGCTGCTGGTCGTGCTCGTCCCCGGGCTGCTGATGATCTCCACGATCCGCTGGCGGTCGTTCCGGTCGCTGGTCAGCCCGAAGAGCCGGCGCCCCTACGGTCTGGTCACCGCCGCCGTGCTGATCGCCGTCGGTCTGGCCACGGTCCCGGTGCTGACCTTCTGCGTGGTGGCCTACGGCTACCTCCTCTCCCCCCTGCTGGTGCCGGTGGTGTCCCCGCTGGGGCGGCTGGTGCCGGCCCGGGTCAAGGAGCTGCTGTCGTGACGGTGCGACCGGTCGGGCCGGGCGACGTCGACGCCGTCGTCGCCCTGGTCCGCGAGCTCGCCGAGTACGAGCGCAGCCTGGACGAGGCGCGGATGACCTCGGCCCAGCTGCACACCGCCCTGTTCGGCGACTCCCCGGCGCTGTTCGGCCACGTCGCGGTGGACGACGAGGGCGCCGTCGTCGGGCTCGCGCTGTGGTTCCTGAGCTTCTCCACCTGGCGCGGCACGCACGGGGTGCACCTGGAGGACCTCTACGTCTCCCCCGCCCAGCGCGGCACCGGCCTGGGCCGCGAGCTGCTGCGCACGCTGGCCGCCCTGTGCGTGGACCGCGGCTACGCCCGGCTGGAGTGGTCGGTGCTGGACTGGAACACCCCCGCCGTGGAGTTCTACCGCGCCGCCGGCGCCCGCCCGCAGGAGGGCTGGTCGGTCTTCCGGCTGACCGACACCGCACTGACCGAGTTCGCCCGGGAGAGGACGACGACGTGAGCGAGCGCAGGCCGAGCGAGTGCTGGCTGACCGACATGGACGGCGTCCTGGTGCACGAGGGCCTGGCCCTGCCCGGTGCGGCGGACTTCCTGCAGCGGCTGGTCGACCGGGAGCGGCGCTTCCTGGTGCTCACCAACAACTCGATCTTCACCCCGCGCGACCTCGCCGCCCGGCTGCAGCGCTCGGGCCTGCACGTGCCCGAGGGAGCCATCTGGACCTCGGCGCTGGCCACCGCGGACTTCCTGGCCGCCCAGCTGCCCGGCGGGTCGGCCTACGTCGTCGGCGAGGCCGGGCTGACCACCGCGCTGCACGAGGCCGGCTACACCATCACCGACACCGAGCCGGACTACGTGGTGCTCGGCGAGACCCGCACCTACAGCTTCGAGGCGATCACCCGGGCCATCCGGCTGGTCGAGGCCGGGGCGCGCTTCATCGCCACGAACCCCGACGTCACCGGCCCCTCGCCCGAGGGCTCGCTGCCGGCCACCGGGTCGGTCGCCGCGCTGATCACCAAGGCCACCGGTGCCGAGCCCTACTTCGTCGGCAAGCCCAACCCGATGATGTTCCGCTCGGCCCTCAACCGGATCGACGGGCACTCGGAGTCCACCACGATGATCGGCGACCGGATGGACACCGACATCGTCGCGGGCATCGAGGCCGGCCTGGAGACCGTGCTGGTGCTGACCGGCTCCACCCGGGCCGAGGACGTGTCCCGCTTCCCCTTCCGGCCCAGCCGGGTCGTCGACTCCATCGCCGACGTCATCGACCTGGTCTGAGGAAGGACCCTCAGCGGTCGGAGTACGCCAGCCGGGCCTCGGGGGTGGCCAGGAACCAGCACACGCCGGCCACGCAGGCCAGCACCGGCAGGCCCAGCAGCGGGCGGTCGGCCTCGAACGCGGTCACGTAGCCCAGCGCGCCCAGCAGCACCTGCAGCACGACCACCGGCCCGCGCGCCCAGCCGGCCACCCGGCGCAGCCCGCCGGCGCACGCGGCCAGCGCCCCGGCACCCAGCAGCACGTAGACCACCTCGGCCAGCGCCCGGCCGACGCTGTCGGGGTCGCCGGTCAGCGTCAGCCAGAGCACGACGCCGGCCACCACGAGCGTCGCGGCGGCCTCCAGGCCCACCAGCAGCGCCGCCAGGCGCACCGCGCGGGGTGCGGCGTCCGCCGGCGCCCGGGCCGGCCGGGGGGCGGACTCGCGGGCGGTGCCGCCCAGCAGCCGCTCGGTCCACCGCCGGCCACCGGGGTCCTGCCCACCTGCTGCCACGGCCCGAGGCTACGCGGGGCGCCCCGCCCCGCTGGCTACTGTCGGGGTCATGCGCGCGCTCCTGGTGACCAACCCGGCGGCGACGACCACCACCGCGAAGGTCCGCGACGTGCTGGTCCGGGCGTTGTCCAGCGACCTCAAGGTCGACGTCGCCGAGACCACCCACCGGGGCCACGCCCACGAGCTGGGGGCGCAGGCCACCGCGGACGGCGTGGACGTCGTGGTCACCCTCGGCGGCGACGGGACCGTCAACGAGACGGTCAACGGCATGCTCGCCGACGGCCCCGGCGCACACGTGCCCACCCTCGCTGTCGTCCCGGGCGGGTCGACCAACGTCGTCGCCCGGGCGCTGGGCCGTTCCCGGGACCCGGTGGAGGCCACCGCGGAGATCCTGGAGTCGCTGCGGGCCGGTCGGACCCGCCGGATCTCCCTGGGGACGGCGAGCGCGCAGGTCGCCACCGAGACCGACATCGCGTGGGGACCGGGGTGGACCGCGCCGCGGTGGTTCGTCTTCTCCGCCGGCCTCGGGTTCGACGCCGACGTGATCCGCCGGGTCGAGGAGCAGCGGGCCCGCGGGCGGCGCTCCACCGGCAGCCTGTACGTGCGCGCCGGCACCCGGGCCTTCCTGCTGGGGCCCGACCGCCGCCGCCCCTCGATGACGCTGCGGGTCCCGGGCCAGCCGCCGGTGGCCGACCTCTTCCTCTGCCTGGTCGCCAACGTCAACCCGTGGACCTACCTCGGCGCCCGCCCCATCGCGCCGAGCCCCGAGGCCGGCTTCGACACCGGGCTGGCGGCGTTCGCGATGGGCCGGGTCGGTGCGGTGTCGATGCTGGGCACGCTGCGCACCGCGATGTCCGACCGCCCGCACGCCGCGGGCCGGCGGGTGCACCGGCGGCACGACCTGGCCGAGCTGGAGGTGACGTCCAGCCGCCCGCAGGAGTGGCAGCTCGACGGTGACCACCTCGGCCCGGCGACGGCCCTGCGGGTGCGCGGCGTCCCCGACGCCCTGGACGTCGTCGTCTGATCCGCACGGCAGCCCGCGGTCAGGCTGCTGACAGCTGCGCGGGGTACCCGGTGGCCCGCCGGGGTGGCGGACCTGGTAGTGGCGTGGTGAGGTTGCTCATACGGAGGGATGGCGAGCGGCTGAACTGCTTGACAGCTCCCCGTCGCGTGAAACGATCGACCACGAACGCAACCCGCTGGTAACACCAGCGTGCGATGTGCCGCCGACGGCGATCCAGCCGTCGTCGGCCGACCAGGACCGGCTCGCGCCGGCACCGGGGTCCGGGCACACCGTAGACGACACCGAGGAGCACACCGACATGGACTGGCGCCACCGCGCCCTCTGCCGGGACGAGGACCCCGAGCTCTTCTTCCCGATCGGGACGACGGGCCCTGCGGTCACCCAGATCGAGCAGGCCAAGGCTGTGTGCCACCGCTGTCCGGTGGTGCAGTCCTGCCTCGAGTGGGCACTCACCTCCGGCCAGGACTCCGGCGTCTGGGGTGGGCTCTCCGAGGACGAGCGCCGCGCCCTCAAGCGCCGAACCCAGCGCGCCCGCGTCCGCACCTGACCCGACGCGCCCCCGCACCGACCCCGGAGCCGGTCACCACGACGTGGTGACCGGCTCCGTGTGCGTCCGGGGCAGGTACGTCTCCAGCAGGCGCGGCTGCAGCGGGTGCGTCAGCGGCGGGCGCGGCCGGCACCGGGCAGCTCGAGGACCACGAGGGTGCCCGGGCCCTCCGGCGGCGCGCTGATCGCCAGCCGTCCGTGCAGCTCGCTGGTGACCAACGTCGACACGATCTGCAGGCCGAGCCCCCGGCTGGCCGTGGCGTCGAACCCCGGGGGCAGGCCGCGCCCGTCGTCGGCGATC
This sequence comes from Klenkia terrae, assembly GCF_900491935.1. GTDB lineage: Bacteria > Actinomycetota > Actinomycetes > Mycobacteriales > Geodermatophilaceae > Klenkia > Klenkia terrae. Next base: position 3,385,954 of record NZ_UEXK01000004.1, on the reverse strand, counting down.
CGGACCACCAGGTCGTGGCCGTCGCGCTCGGCGACCAGCTCGATGCTGCCGGCGGGGCCGTCGACGAAGGCGTGCTCGACCGCGTTGTGCAGCAGCTCGGTCACCGCCAGCACCAGCGGGGTGGCGTTGACCGCGGGCAGCTCGCCGAACCGGCCGGTCCGCCGGATCACCGCCGAGGGACCCACCGACGCCACGTCGCCCAGCATGGGCAGCACCTGGTCGAGCACCTCGTCGACGTCGACGACGTCCTCCCGGCTGCCGGCCAGGGTCTCGTGCACCACCGCGATCGACGCCACCCGGCGGACCGCCTCCAGCAGTGCGTCGCGCGCCGCGGGCTCGGCCACCCGGCGGGCCTGCAGGCGCAGCAGCGCCGCGACGGTCTGCAGGTTGTTCTTCACCCGGTGGTGGATCTCCCGGATGGTCGCGTCCTTGGTCATCAGCGCCCGGTCGCGGCGCCGGACGTCGGTGACGTCCCGGACCAGCACGAGCGCGCCGTGCTCGCCGCCGGGGGCCTGCAGGGGCAGCGCGCGCACCAGCATCGTGGCGGCCTGGCCCTCGACGTCCAGCGGGTCGGGGAACCGGCCGGCCACGGCGGCGGCGATGTGCGCGGCGACCACCTCGCCCGCCACCCGGTCGGTCGCCGTCCGGCGGGTCAGCTCGGCCAGGTCGGCCCCGACGACGTCCCCGGTCAGGCCCATCCGCCGGTAGGCCGACAGCGCGTTGGGGCTGGCGTAGACCGCCCGGCCCGCGCCGTCCAGCCGGACCAGGCCGTCGCCCACCCGGGGGCTCATCTCGGCGTCCTCGAGCATGCGGGGCGGGAAGGTGCCCGCGGAGACCATCTGGCCGAGCTCGGCCGCGATGTCCAGGTAGGTCAGCTCCAGCTCCGACGGCGGCCGGCTGGCCGAGATCCGGGTGTCCCGGGCGAGCACCGCGACCACCGCGCCCTCGTGCCGCACGGGCAGCACCTCCCGGCGGCGGGGAGCGGACCCCGACCCGTCGGGCTCCTCGACCACCGGCCGGCCGCCCTGGTGCACCTCGACGAAGGAGGCCGCGGCCTCGCCCTGGACCTCGATGCCGACCAGGTCCTCGGGCTGGGTGGTCGGCGCGGTCAGCGGGCGGACCTGGGCCACGCACCACCACGCGCCGCCGGCCAGCGGCACCCAGAGGGTGAGGTCGGCGAAGGACAGGTCGGCGAGCAGCTGCCAGTCGGCCACCAGCCGGCGTGCGTGGTCGGCCTGGGAGGGGCTGACCGCCGGTGCGCGGGAGAGCCGGTCGGACAGGCTGCTGCGCGGCGGCGTCACCTGCGGCCCCGGGCTCAGGCGGTGACGGTGGCGATGAGGTCGCCCTCCTGGAGGACCTCGCCCTCCACCACGTGCAGCTCGGTGACGGTGCCCGCCCGCTCGGTCAGCACCGGGATCTCCATCTTCATGGACTCCAGGATCACCAGCGTGTCACCGGCCGCGACCTCGGCGCCGGGGGCGACCAGCACCTTCCAGACGCTGGAGACCATCTCGGCGTGGATCTCCTCGACCGCCACCGGCGGACCTCCTCGTGCAGCGTGCGGATGTCGGCACCATCCAACCACCCGGTCAGTCCGCCGCCAGGTGGTGCAGGACCTGGCACACCGCCGCCCCGTCGTGCGGCACGCCGGTCTCGGGCAGCCCGGTGAGGACGTCGGCCACCCGGCCCGCCGCGGTCCGGGTGTCCGGTCCGCCGGCGCTCACCGTGGCCAGCAGGGCGTCGTACCAGCCGTCCACCCGGTCCCCCGGGGCGTAGCCGCCCACCGCCACCACCTCGGCGTCGACCGGGCCGGGCAGGTCGGGCAGCCGGCCGGTCACCCGCCCGGCCACCCCGGGCGGCAGCGTGGCCCGCAGCTGGGCGACCACGGCCGGCCGCGGCGGGGTGCTGGCCCCGGGCCGCAGCCGACCGGTCGCGCAGCGCAGCGCGAGGTCGACGGCGTCCACGCCGTGCGCCCGCTCCAGGACCGCGAGGTCCAGGGAGAAGCCCGCGGCCACCTCGGCCAGCGCGCCGTCGGGGTCGATGCCCACCGTGACCAGGCCCCGCCAGCCCACCTCGGCCAGCCGCCGGGCCGCGCGCGGCAGGTCGGGGGCACCGGCGGCCGGCCAGCCCACCGGCGTCCAGGACACCCGGGCGGTGCCGGCGTCCCGGTCGCGGCGGACGGGGGTCACGTACCGCAGGCCCTCGGCGGTGACGACGGCCAGGAAGCCCTGCTCGCTGGCCGGCTCGGCGCCGTCCCCGCCCAGCCGCTCGAGGACGGCGGCGGACGGGCCGACCCAGGTCAGCCCGGCGGCGACCACGGCCGACGCCAGCTCGACGTTGCCGGCCAGCGCCGGCGGGACGGGCAGCACCGCGTCCACCCCGCTGCGGCGGGCGGCCTCCACCAGCCGCGGGACCGACAGGTAGGACTCCGCCGCCGGCGCGGGCCCCAGCCACACGGCGTCGTCGGCCAGCCGCACGTGCCGGGCGTCGCGCTCGCTGGCCGAGTGCACGGCCACCGTCTTGACCCCGAGCGCCTCCGCGGCCCGGATGACGGCGCACGCCATCGGCCCCCGCCCCGCCACCAGGACGCTCCCGATGCCCGTCCCGCCGGTGTCCGCCACAGCGCGCCCCCTCGTCCTGCGTCGACCTGCCCGCCGGGGGACGGATCCCCCGTGCTCCCCCGGTCCATGCCCCGACCTGGGTCCCGCACACCCTGGACCACTGCTCGTCGGTGCGCCGTCCGGCGCGCGGGCCGGCAGCCCGACCAGGGCTCGTGAGACCCTGGACGGCCGGAGCCCGAGGACCTCGGGACCCCCGTGAGGAGAGGAGGGCAGCGATGTCCAAGCGTGGACGCAAGCGGCGCGCCCGCAAGAAGAGCGGCGCCAACCACGGCAAGCGGCCCAACGCCTAGGTGCGGTCGCAGAGAGGGCCCGGACGACGACGTCGTCCGGGCCCTCTGTCGTGCGGGGTGCGCTGGTGCTACCGCTCCGTGGTGCGGTCGACCGTGACCTGCTCGACGGTGACCGTGGTGCCGTTCTCCTCGAACGACACCTGGGTCAGCTGCATCTTGATCCGGTCCTTGAGCCCCATCGGCGTGGGGTCACCGCCGCAGCGGTTGCGCACCAGGGCCTTGAACTCCTGCTCGATGCCGAACTCGCGCAGGCACGGCGAGCAGTCCTCGAGGTGCTCGGCGATGACCGCACGCCGGGCGTCGCCGGTCTCGTGGTCCAGGAACTCGAAGACGTGGGTGAGCACGTCGTCGCAGCTGGTGATCTCGCTGTCGCTCACGATGCCGATCCCTCCTCGAACGCTCCCGCCCGGGCGAACCCGCGCTCGCGGGCGTAGCCGGCCAGCAGCTTCTGCAGGCCGCGCCGTCCGCGGTGCAGCCGGGACATCACCGTGCCGATGGGCGTGCCCATGATCTCGGCGATCTCCTTGTAGGCGAACCCCTCGACGTCGGCCAGGTAGACGGCCAGCCGGAAGTCCTCCGGCAGCTGCTGGAGGGCGTCCTTGATGTCGGTGTCGGGGAGGTGGTCCAGCGCCTCCATCTCCGCCGACCGCAGACCGCTGGAGCTGTGCTCCTCGGCGGCGAACAGCTGCCAGTCCTGCACCTGGTCGGTGGGGTACTGCTGCGGCTGCCGCTGCTTCTTGCGGTAGTTGTTGATGTAGGTGTTGGTCAGGATCCGGTACAGCCAGGCCTTGAGGTTCGTGCCCTCGGCGAACTGGTGGAACGCGGAGTAGGCCTTCACGAAGGTCTCCTGCACCAGGTCCTCGGCGTCGGCCGGGTTGCGGGTCATCCGCAGGGCCGCCGGGTACAGCTGGTCCAGGAAGGGCAGGGCGTCGCGCTCGAAGCGGGCGTCGCGCTGGGTCCGGGTCTCGGTCTGCTCGCTGCGGCTGCCGTCGGCCCGCGCCTCGGGGGTCTCGGCCACCACCGGCACCGCGGGCACCGCCGCGGTCGTGTCTTCCGTGCTCTCGTCGGGCACCGGCCGTCCTCTCTGCGGCGCCCGCAGACGGGACACCACGTCGGACGATCCTAGCCGGGCGGCCACCGGTCGGCCGGGCGGTCGACGGGTGACGACGACGTCCGGGGACGTCGCGGGCCGTCGGGCCCGGGTCGGTGCGGAGGAGCTGGTCACGCCCTCTACAAGACCCTCGCCCGCTGCGGCATTCCCCCTCCCTAGGGTGTCCGGTCATGGCGGCGACCCCTGCGGTGCGGGTGCTGGTCCAGGCCCGGGTGGCCCACGTCCTGCACACCTACGACCCCGACGACCACCCCGACGGCATCGGTTTCGGGGAGGCGGCGGTCGCGGCGCTGGGGTCGGACCCGGCGCAGGTCTTCAAGACCCTGGTCGCCCGGGTGGACGGCGCGCTGACCGTGGCGGTGGTCCCGGTCGCCGGCCAGCTGGACCTCAAGGCGCTGGCCGCCGCGGTGGGCGGCCGGAAGGCGGCGATGGCCGACCCGGCCGACGCCGAGCGCAGCAGCGGCTACGTCCGCGGGGGCATCAGCCCGCTGGGCCAGCGCAGGGCGCTGCCCACCGTCGTGGACTCCTCCGCGCTGGGGTTCGCCACCGTGCTGGTCAGCGGCGGCCGGCGGGGGCTGCAGGTCGAGCTGTCCCCCGCCGACCTGGTGGCGCTGACCCGGGCGACCACCGCCGACGTCGGCCGCTGAGCCGGTCGGCCGTGGGCCGTCAGCCGTAGGGCGTCAGCAGCTGGTCGACCGGGGCGAAGTCGTCGGTGAGCACCGGGGCGTCGCCGACGAAGGCGGCCAGGTCCGCGCCGGTGACCACCTGCCAGGGCAGCGCCCGCCCGGCCAGCGCCGCCGCGATCGCCTCGGTGTCCAACGGGCTCCGCGAGGCCACCGCGACCACGTTGCCGCCGTCCTGCCCGGCCACGACCGGTGCCCGGGCGAGCAGGGCGACGTGCGGGAAGACCTCGGCCATCGTGGCCAGCTCGGCCCGCAGGAAGGACAGCGGGCCGTGGTCGATGAGGTTCACCGCGTAGACGCCGTCGTCGGCCAGGGCGGTGTCGACCAGCTGCAGGGCCTCGACGGTGGTCAGCTGCCAGGGCACGGCGAGCCCGCCGAAGGCGTCGCCGACGACCAGGTCCCGGGTGCCGGGCGGCTCCTGGGTCAGCCCGGTCCGGGCGTCGCCGACGTCGACCCGCAGCTGCGCCGAGGTCTCCAGGCCCAGCTCGTCCCGGTCGACGGCCAGCACGCCGGCGTCGACCTCCAGGACCCGGCTGGTGGTGCCGGGCCGGACCTCGGCCAGGTAGCGGGGCAGGGTCAGCCCTCCCCCGCCGATGTGCAGCGCGGACAGCGCCTCACCCGGCCGGCCCAGGGTGTCGGTGACCGACGCGACCGCGCGGACGTAGCCGAACTCCAGGTGGGTGGGGTCGTCGAGGTCGACGTAGGAGTGCCGCAGGGTGTCCAGGACGAGGGTCCGGCCGCCGTCGCGGTAGGGGTCGGCCACCACCCGGGCGCAGTGGTACGTCGTCTCGACCTGGCACGGCTGCGGGGCCACCACGGCCAGCCCGGTGCCGGCCAGCGTGGCCACCAGCAGCGCGCCGGGCAGCCGGGCGGCGACGGCGCTGCGCCGCAGCACCACCCACAGGCCCACCCCGGTCGCCACCACCACCAGGCCGGTGCCGACCAGGATCACGCTGGTCGGCAGGACCGCCACCAGGACGAACCCGGTGCCGAAGGTGGCCGCGATGCCGCCCAGCGTGCCGATGCCCGACAGCCGCCCGACCACCGTGCCGGTCTCGCGCAGGCTGCCCAGCTGCAGGGCGACCACCATCGGCGGCACCGCCGACAGCAGCGCGGCCGGGAGCACGACGGCGACCGCGGCCAGCAGCAGCACGTTCCCGGCCGCGGCCCCGGACAGCAGCGCGCCGGCGAACCGGACCACCGGCACGACCGCGACCACGAGAGCTCCGCCGGCGACCAGCAGCGGGGCCAGCAGCCCGCGGGGGTCCCGCCGGTCGGCGACCGCTCCCCCGGCCCAGGCCCCCACCGCGATGGCGGCGAGGGCGAACCCGATCACCGCGGTGTTGGTCTGCAGGGTGATGCCCACGTAGGGCGCGATCAGCCGCAGCCCGGCGATCTCGAGCACGAGCACCGCGCCCGACGCCAGGAACGTGACGGCAGCCGCGACCCAGCCCGGCAGCGCGCGGGAGCCGGGCACGACGACGTCCGCGCCGGGGTCCCCGGCGCCGGCTGCGGCGGTCACCTCAGAACAGCGCCGGCTGGTCGGCGGGCTCGGCCACCGACTCCTGGCGGGCGGTGAGCTGCTCGCCGCCGTTGGCCACGTTGCCCACGGCGGGGCCCACCGGGCGGATCTCCAGGCCCTCGACCACCTCGGGCGGGGTCGGTGCGGCCAGGGTCTCGACGTCCTCCCGGTCCAGGTCCAGCCAGTCGGCCCAGCGGTCGCGCGGCAGCACCAGCGGCATCCGGTCGTGGATGTCGGCCAGCGCCCCGACGGCCGGGGCGGTGACCACGGTGCAGCTGTAGAGCCGGTCGTCCCCCCGGCCCCAGACCTCCCAGAGCCCGGCGAGGGCCAGCTCCGAGCCGTCCTGCGGGGTCACGTACCAGGGCTGCTTGCCCGGCGCGTGCGGCTTCGGGGACCACTCGTACCAGCCGTCGGCGGGCACCAGGCAGCGCCGCGAGCGGGCGGCCTTGCTGAACGCCGGCTTGCTGGTCAGCGACTCGACCCGGGCGTTGAGCATCCGGTTGCCCACCGAGACGTCCTTGGCCCAGGAGGGCACCAGGCCCCAGCGGACCACCCGGAGCTCGCGGTGGCTGGCCCCGGTGGGCGCGCCCTCGGCGTCCCGCTCGCGGGCCTGCCGGACGACGTAGACGTCCTTGGTCGGCGCGACGTTGTAGTCCGCGGCCGGCGGCGGCTGGCCCGGGGCCGGGACCGCCTCGAACTCCGCCGCCAGGTCCTCCGGACGGCGGCTGGATGCATAGCGCCCGCACACGGTGGCCTCCCCTGCTCCGCACTGCTCCGACGACTCGACCCGACTGTAGGGCCGGGGTCCGACACCGACGACCTGCCGCTGTGGACAGCGGGATCCGGTGGACGACGTCGGAGTGCCGTCGGCCCGGGCGGGTAGGACAGACCCGACCCACCAGCGACGAGAGGCACGACGACGTGACGAGCACGCAGGACAGCGCGAAGACCGACAGCGGCACCACCGACCGGGCCTACGCCACGGTCAACCCCTTCACCGGCGAGACCGAGCGCGAGTTCGACTCCCTGCCCAGCGACCAGGTGACCGCCGTGGTCGACCGAGCCCACACCGCGTACCTGGACTGGCGCGGGCGCTCGGTGGCCGAGCGGGCCGCGGTGGTCGGCCGGGCCGCGGACCTGATGCTCGAGCGCACCGACGCGTTCGCCGCCCTGATCACCAAGGAGATGGGCAAGCGCATCCAGGAGGCCGCCGGGGAGGTGCAGCTGGCCGCCAGCATCCTGCGCTACTACGCCGACAAGGCCGAGCAGTTCCTGGCCCCGCGCACCATCGAGGTGATGAAGGGCGAGGCCGTCGTCGTCAACGAGCCGACCGGCGTGCTGTTCGCCATCGAGCCGTGGAACTACCCGCTGTACCAGGTGGTCCGGGTGGCCGGCCCGAACCTGACGCTGGGCAACACCATCGTCCTCAAGCACGCCGAGCTCAACCCGCAGTGCGCCCTGGCCCTGGAGGAGCTCTTCCGCGACGCCGGGGCACCCGAGGGCGTCTACACCAACGTCTTCCTCAAGATCTCCGACACCGAGCAGGTGATCAGCCACCCGGCCGTGCAGGGCGTGACCCTGACCGGCAGCGAGAAGGCCGGGTCATCGGTCGCCTCGCTGGCCGGCAAGCACCTGAAGAAGTCGGTGCTGGAGCTCGGCGGCAGCGACCCGTTCGTCGTCCTGGACAGCCCCGACCTGGCCCGCACGGTCAAGGCCGCCACGATGGGCCGGATGGCCAACACCGGCCAGGCCTGCATCGCCGCCAAGCGGATCATCGTGGTCGAGGACGTGTACGACGACTTCGTGGCCGGCATGCAGCAGGCCTTCGGCTCGTTCACCCCCGGCGACCCCGCGGACCCGGCCACCACGCTGGGCCCGCTGTCGACCGAGAAGGCCGCGCAGGACCTGCACGCCCAGATCCAGGACGCGGTGGACAAGGGCGCCACCGTGCTGGCCGGCGGTGGCCGCCCCGACCGCCCCGGTGCGTTCGTCGAGGCCACGCTGCTGGCCGACGTCACCCCGGACATGCGGGCCTACTCCGAGGAGCTCTTCGGCCCGGCCGCGGTGCTCTACAAGGTCGCCGACGCCGACGAGGCCGTGCGGCTGGCCAACGACAGCAGCTACGGGCTGTCCGCGGTGGTCTACAGCGGTGACGCCGACAAGGCCCGCGAGGTGGCCGACCGGCTGGAGTCCGGGATGGTCTGGATCAACCAGCCGTCCGGGTCCTCGCCCGAGCTGCCCTTCGGCGGCGTGAAGCGCTCGGGCTACGGCCGTGAGCTCTCCGAGCTGGGCATGTTCGAGTTCGCCAACCGGCGTCTGGTGCGCACGATGCCCGCGGCCAAGGCCAGCGCGCCCGCGGCCCCGGTCGTCGGGTGACCCCCGGGCAGGGGACGGCGGCCGGGCGCCACCGGTGCGGGTGCAGGGCAGGATGACCGGCATGGACAGCTGGTCGACGCCCCTCGCCCCCCCGACGGTCGACGTCGTCGTCTCCCTGCCCGGCTCCAAGTCGATCACCGCCCGGGCCCTGGTCCTGGCCGCGGTCGCCGACGGCCCGTCGCGGCTGGTCCGGCCGCTGAGGGCCCGCGACACCGACCTGATGGCGGCGGGGCTGCGCGCCCTGGGCGTCGGGGTGACCGAGGACGGCGACGACTGGCTGGTCGTCCCGGGCCCGCTGCGCGGCCCGGCGACGGTCGACGCCGGGCTGGCCGGGACCGTGCTGCGCTTCCTGCCGCCGGTCGCGGCGCTGGCCGACGGGCCGGTCACCCTGGACGGCGACGAGCGGCTGCGCGAGCGCCCCAACGCCGGGCTGATCGAGGGCCTGCGCGGCTGCGGGGTCACCGTCGACGACGGCGGTCGTGGCCGGGCGCCGTTCACCGTGCACGGCACCGGGGCGGTGCGCGGCGGCACGGTCACCGTCGACGCCAGCGAGTCCAGCCAGGTGGTGTCGGGCCTGCTGCTGGCCGCGGCCCGGTTCACCGACGGCCTGGACCTGCGGCTGGCCGGCGGCGTGCCGTCCATGCCGCACGTGCAGATGACCGTGGAGACCCTGGCCGAGCACGGGGTGCTGGTGCAGCGCACCGACACCGGCTGGCGGGTGCACCCGGGGCCGGTGGCCGCGGTGGACCGGGTGGTCGAGCCCGACCTGTCCAACGCCGCCCCGTTCCTGGCCGCCGCGCTGGTCACCGGTGGGCGGGTCACCGTCCGCGACTGGCCGCTGCGCACCACCCAGCCCGGCGCCCAGCTCGAGCAGCTGCTGGTCGTCATGGGCGCGGACGTGCAGCGCACGGCCGACGGCCTGCAGGTCACCGGCGGGGAGACCGTGCGGCCGCTGGTCGCCGACCTGGGCGAGGTCGGCGAGCTGACGCCGGTGCTGGCCGCGCTGTGCGCGCTGGCCGACGGCCCGTCCCGGCTGACCGGCATCGCGCACCTGCGCGGGCACGAGACCGACCGGCTGCAGGCGCTCGACGAGGTGCTGACCGCGGTCGGCGCCACGGTCACCCAGCTGCCCGACGGCCTGGAGATCACCCCCGGTCCGCTCCGCGCGGCCGAGCTGGACTCCTACGCCGACCACCGGATGGTCATGGCCGCCGCGGTGCTCGGCCTGGCCGTCGAGGGCGTGGTCGTCCGGGACCCCGGCGCGGTCGCCAAGACGCTGCCCGACTTCACCGACCGGTGGGCGCAGCTGCTGGCCCCCGGCGTCGGTGCGATGGGCTGAGCAGGTGTCCGGTCGCACGTTCGACAGCCGCTCCGACGAGGACGACGTCCGGGTCCGCCCGGGCCGGCGGGGCTCCCGGCCCCGCACTCGCACCAGGCCCAGCCACGACGACGCCGTCCCCGGGCTGGTGGTCGGGGTCGACCGCGGCCGGATGACCGTACGGGTCGAGGACCCGGGCGGCGGCCACGTCGAGGTCACCGCCATGCGGGCCCGGGAGCTGGGCAAGCACGGCGTGGTCACCGGCGACCGGGTCCGCCTGGTCGGGGACACCAGCGGCCGCACCGACACCCTCGCCCGGATCGTGGTCATCGAGCCGCGGGCCACCACGCTGCGCCGCACGGCCGACGACACCGACCCCACCGAGCGGGTCGTCGTGGCCAACGCCGAGCAGCTGGTGGTCGTCACCGCGATCACCGACCCCGAGCCGCACGTCGGCTTCCTGGACCGCTGTCTGGTGGCTGCCTTCTCCGGCGGGCTGACCCCGCTGCTGTGCCTGACCAAGGCCGACCTGGGCAGCCCCGACGAGCTGCTGGCCAGGTACGCCGGGCTGGAGGTCGAGGCGATCGCGGTCAGCCGGGACACCGACCTCGACGAGCTCCAGCCCCGGCTGGACGGCCGGATCTCGGTGTTCGTCGGCCAGTCCGGGGTCGGCAAGTCCACCCTGGTCAACCGGCTGGTGCCCGACGCCTACCGGGCCACCGGCGGGGTGAGCAAGGTCGGCAAGGGCCGGCACACGTCGTCCTCGGCGGTGCTGCTCGACCTGCCCGGCGGCGGGATGGTCATCGACACCCCGGGCATCCGCAGCTTCGGGCTGGCCGACACCGACCCGGCCGACGTGCTGGCCGCCTTCGACGACCTGGCCGCGGTGGCCCGGGACTGCCCGCCGCTGTGCGCGCACACCGCCGAGGACCCCGACTGCGCGCTGGACGACTGGGCCGCCGAGGGCCCGCCGGCCCGCGGCGAGCGGCTGGCCAGCTTCCGGCGGCTGGTCGCGGCGGTCACCCAGACGCCGAACTGGTGACCCCCGCCCACCGGGAGATCACCCCGGCGGGCGAGAAAACGACCGTTGCCGTTCCGTAGGCCTCAACCGCACGGTGACCGTGCCGATGACCACGGCGTGCCGAGTCTCCTGCCGAGCCCACCCGAGGTGGCCACCCCCCGCGTGATGGCCGCCGTCACCGGGTCGCTGTACTGCGCCGGCGGGTCCGTCGTCCTCGCCGCCGGGCTGGACGGGCTGCCGGTCACCCCGGCCGTGGTCGGCCTGCTGGCCCTCGGGGTGCTGTCGGTGCTCACCGGGCTGGCCTGCCTGCGCTGGGGCCGCCTGCTGGGCCGGGGCGTCTCCCACCTCCTGGTCGCCGCCGGCACCGTCCTCATCGCCGCCGCCTCGCTGCTGGCCGAGCACCCCGCCACGGCCACCGCGCTGGCCGGGCTGATGGTCTTCGTGGCGCTGGACTCGTTCTTCTACTTCGCCGGCCTGGGGGCCGTGCTGCAGCTGCTGGGTGCCATGGCCGGGGGCACGGCGGTGCTGCTGGTCCGCCCGGACGTGCCCGACGCCGTCCCGGTCGCGCTGTGCCTGGTGTGCGTGGCGGTCGCCGTGGTCGTGGGGGCACTCGTGCGCCGCGCCTCCAGCGCCAGCCAGGACCCGCTGACCGGCCTGGCCAACCGGCGCGGGTTCGACGACGCGGTCGATCGGCTGCTGCCGCTGTGCGCCCGCACCGGCACCCCGCTGTCGGCCGCCCTGCTCGACATCGACCACTTCAAAGCGATCAACGACACCCACGGGCACGCCGTCGGGGACGACCTGCTGCGCCTGGTGGCCGACCGCTGGTCACCGGCCCTGCCCGCGGGCGCGGTGCTGGCCCGGCACGGCGGCGACGAGTTCTCCCTGCTGCTGCCCGACTCCGCCGGGCCGGTGGCGCTGGCCGTGGTGGAGCAGCTGCGCAACGCCGTGCCCGAGGTCGGGCTGTCCTGCGGGGTGACCCAGCTGCAGCCCGGGGAGACCGCGTCGCAGCTGATGCGCCGGGCCGACCGGGCGCTGTACCAGGCCAAGGCGGCCGGGCGGGCGCGCAGCGTGCTCGACGACTCCGGCCCCGACCCGCTGGCCACCGAGCTCGCGGCCGCGCTGGCCGGGGACCCGGTCGCCGCCGGTCTGCAGGTCCACTACCAGGGCATCGTCACCCTCGCCGACGGCGCGGTCGTCGGCGTGGAGGCGCTGGCCCGCTGGGCGCACCCCACCCTCGGCCCGCTCTCGCCGGCCCGGTTCATCCCGCTGGCCGAGCAGACCGGGCTCATCGGGGCGCTGGGCGCCCACGTGCTGCGCACGGCCTGCGCGGACCTGGCCGACCTGCACGCGCGCACCGGCCGCCGGCTGCTGCTCACCGTGAACGTCTCGGGCCACCAGCTGTGCGACCCCGACTTCCCCGACCTGGTCGGCGCCGCGCTGGCCGGCACCGGGTGGCCGGCCGGGTCCACGGTGATCGAGGTGACGGAGAACCTGTTCGAGGCGGAGTCCCCCGCCGCGGTGGCGGCCCTGGACACCCTGCGCGAGCAGGGTCTGTCGGTGGCCATCGACGACTTCGGGACCGGCTACTCGTCGCTGGCCCGGCTGGACACGCTGCCGGCGGACTTCCTCAAGCTGGACCACTCGTTCGTCTCGGCGCTGACCACGTCGTCGAAGCGGGCCCGGCTGATGCGCAGCATCATGGCGCTGTCGGACGCCCTGGGGCTGCAGCTCATCGCCGAGGGCGTGGAGACCCCGGCCCAGGCCGACCTGCTCCGCTCGCTGGGCTGCCTCTACGCGCAGGGCTACCACTTCAGCCGACCGGTCCCGATCGCCGAGGTCGAGGCCCTGCTGCCCGCGTCGGCTCAGACCTCGACGGTGCCCCCGCTGCGCCAGTAGACCCCGGCGTCACGGGACAGCAGCCCCTCGTCGACCAGGTAGCGGCGCAGGGCCGCGGTGTCCGGGTGCCAGACCGCCAGCAGCGCGTTGACCTCCCGCTCGGGGTAGCGCACGCCGGGCTCGAAGACCCGCACCAGGTGGTCCAGGACGACCAGCCGCTTGCCGCGGTGCGCCGGGATCGACGTCAGCCGGCCCTCGCGCACGAAGGACTGCAGGACCGCGTCGGCCGCCGGGTCCGGCGACAGCGGCTCCGGGGGCGGCCGGTGCTCCCCCGCCGCCCGGGCCGCCGCGGCGAACACCTCGGTGCGCAGCTGCAGGGCCGCGCCGTCCCGGCGGACCAACCCGCCCCGGCCGAGCCGGCGGGCGGCCAGCGCCACCTCCGTCGGCGTGCGGCCGGTGGCCGCGGCCACCCCGTCGATGTCGGCGGCGCCCAGCGCGAGCGCGGCGACCACGGCCAGGCGCACCTCGTCGGCCAGCAGGCCGGCCAGCTTGGCGGCATCCGGATCGGTACCCACGGTGCTCGACGCTACGGTCACCCGGTGACGAGCGCTCGCGGGTGGACCGAGGACATGCAACTGGCGCACGTGCTGGCCGACCAGGCCGACTCGATCAGCATGGACCGGTTCAAGGCGCAGGACCTGGTGGTGGACACCAAGCCGGACCTGACGCCGGTCACCGACGCCGACCGCGCGGTGGAGCAGCAGCTGCGCAGCTCGCTGGCCCGCACCCGCACCCGGGACGCCGTCCAGGGCGAGGAGTTCGGCACCACCGGGCACGGCTCCAGGCGGTGGGTCATCGACCCGATCGACGGCACGAAGAACTTCGTCCGCGGCGTCCCCGTCTGGGCGACGCTCATCGCCCTGCTGGACGGCGAGACCCCGGTCGTGGGGATGGTCAGCGCCCCGGCGCTGGGCCGGCGCTGGTGGGCCGCCGCCGGGGTGGGCGCCTACACCGGCCGCCGGCTGGAGTCGGCGACCCGCTGCCACGTGTCGGGGGTGACCGAGCTGGCCGACGCCTCGCTGTCCTACTCGTCGCTGTCGGGCTGGGAGGAGCGCGACCGGCTCGACGGCTTCCTCGACCTGACCCGGTCGGTGTGGCGGACCCGGGCCTACGGCGACTTCTGGAGCTACACGATGGTGGCCGAGGGGGCCGTGGACGTCGCCTGCGAACCCGAGGTGTCGCTGTGGGACCTGGCCGCCCTGGACATCATCGTGCGGGAGGCCGGCGGCCGGTTCACCGACCTCGACGGCACCCCCGGCCCGGCCGGCGGGAGTGCGGTGGCCAGCAACGGCCACCTGCACCCCGCCGTCCTGGCGGCGCTGCCCACCCGCTGATCAGCGGGCGGTGCCACCGCCCTTGCCGCCCTGCAGCTTGCTGCGGACCTGGTCGATCTTGGCGCGGTTCTTCGGGTCCTTCGCGAACTGCTGGGCCTTGTCGGTGGCCGTGCGGATGGCGCGCTGGCCCTGGGGGCTCTTGGCGAACTGGGTGAGCTTGCTGATCAGCGATGCCACGAGGGGTCACCTTCCGTGTGCGGGACCTGCGAGCGGGTCCTCCCAGGATCCTCAACGGTGGCAGGTCGCCCGGCGTTCCGCAGGTCAGCCGTCCAGGAAGCCCCCGGCCCGGCCGTTGCGGTCGGCGAGCAGCCCGGCCAGCGTGGACACCGCGATCTCCGCCGGGGCGCGCGAGCCGATGTCCAGCCCGATCGGCCGGTGCACCCGCGCGACCTCGGCCGGCGGCACGCCGAGCGCGGCCAGCGCGGCCACGTGCGGGCCCACGTGCCGGGGGTTGCCCATCAGCCCGATCCACCGGGTGGAGGTCGCGAGGGCATCGCGCAGCACCTCGCCCAGCTCGTCGCGGTGGTGGTCGCAGACGACGACGTCGGCGTGCGGCTCGGCGGGCACCGCGGTCAGCCGGGTCGTGCCGGCGGGCAGCCCGTCCACCTCGCGGTCCCCGGGCTCGACCAGCACGGGGGCGTAGCCGCACTCCGCGCCCAGCCGCAGCAGGGCCGCGGCGACCGGCGAGGCGAACACGGCCACCAGCACCCGGTCGGTCACCGGGTCCGCCGCGTCGCCGTGCGCGACCCCGCAGTTCGGGTCGGCGGTCACCGGGCCGGGCTGTCGCCGTAGGCGTAGCCGGCGTCGGCGTACCGGCCGCCCTCGGCCGCCCCGGGCGGGGCGATCTGCTCCAGCCGGGTCAGGTCGTCGGCAGTCAGCTCGACCGCGTCGGCCCCGGCGTTCTCCTCCAGGTAGCTGCGCCGCTTGGTGCCCGGGATCGGGACGACGTCCTCGCCCTGCGCCGACACCCAGGCCAGCGCCAGCTGCCCGGCGGTGACGCCCTTCTCCGTCGCCAGCGCCCGGACGGCGTCGACCAGCCGCAGGTTGGCGTCGAACGCCTCGCCCTGGAACCGCGGCATGCCCTTCCGGAAGTCGTCGTCGCCGAAGTCGGCGGGGCTGGTGATCGCCCCGGTGAGGAACCCGCGGCCCAGCGGGGAGAACGGCACGATGCCGATCCCGTGCTCGCGGGCGACCGCGAGGACGCCGCTGCTCTCCAGGTCGCGGGTCCACAGCGACCACTCGCTCTGCAGCGCGGTGATCGGGTGCACCGCGGCGGCCCGGCGGACCGAGTCGGCGGAGGCCTCCGACAGCCCCAGGTGCCGGACCTTGCCGGCCTGCACCAGCTCGGCCATCGCCCCGACGGTGTCCTCGATCGGGACCTGCCGGTCCACCCGGTGCTGGTAGTAGAGGTCGATGGTGTCCACGCCCAGGCGGCGCAGGCTGGCCTCGCAGCGGGCCCGCACGTTCTCCGGTCGGCCGTCGATGGCCATCACGCCGTCGGGCTGGCGGGAGATGGAGAACTTGGTGGCCAGCTGGACGTCGTCCCGGCGGGGGCGCAGGCGCTCGGCGAGCAGCTCCCCGTTGTGCCCGTCGCCGTAGACGTCGGGGGGGTCCCAGAAGGGGATGCCCAGCTCGAGGGCCCGGTCCAGGGTCGCGAGGGACTCGTCGCGGTCCGCCGTCCCGTAGGACTGGCTCATCCCCATGCAGCCCAGGCCCTCCGCGGACACGTCGAGGTCGCCAAGCCGGCGCCGGCTGATCGGTGTGGTCATGGGTCGATCCTGCTCACGACCGGGCCAGGCCGTCCACCCGACCGCGCTCGATCCCGGTCAGCGCGAAGCCGAGCACGTCGGCGTTGGCCGCGATCCGCTCCGGGGTGACCGACTTGGGGATGACGACGACGCCGTGGTCCAGGTGCCAGCGCAGCACGACCTGGGCGGTGGTCACCCCGTGCGCCCCGGCGATCTCCACCAGCACCGGGTCGTCGAGGTCGGTGGACTTGAACGGGCTGTAGCCCTCGAGCACCACCCCGCGCTGCCGGTGGCCCTCGAGCACGTCGGCGTCGAAGAGCGAGGGCGCCCAGCGCACCTGGTTCACCGCCGGCATCACCCCCGTCGCCTCGGCCAGCTCGTCGAGCTGGGCCAGGGAGAAGTTCGAGACGCCGACGTCCCGGGCCAGGCCGGCGTCCCGCGCCGCGATGAACTCCCGCCACAGCGCGACGTCGTCGTCCCCGGTGGACCAGTGCACCAGCCACAGGTCGACCTGCTCGACACCGAGGGCGGACAGCGATGCCTCCAGCGTCGACCGGGCGGCCGAGGCCCGCTCCGGGGGCAGCTTGGTGGTCACGAAGACCTCCCTGCGGGGGACGTCGGAGTCCGCCAGCGCCCGGCCGACCTCGGCCTCGTTGCGGTACATCGTGGCGGTGTCCAGGTGCCGGTACCCGGCGTCCAGGGCGGCCCGGACGGCGTCCGTGCACGCGGTCCCGGTGATCTGCCAGGTGCCGAACCCCAGCAGCGGCATGGCTCCGCCGCCGGGCAGTGCGGCCGTGGGCTGCTGCGTCGCTGTCATGCCCGGTGCCCTGCCCGGGGACGGCGGCACCGACACGTGGGATCGTCGGCACGGACCGGGGACCCCGGCCGCCCCGCACACCCACGCTGGAGGACCTCCCGTGCAGTACGCCGAGTCCGTCGTCGACCTCATCGGGAACACCCCGCTGGTGCGCCTGACCAAGGTCACCGAGCACCTGGGTCCTGACGCCCCGCTGGTGCTGGCCAAGGTCGAGTACGTCAACCCGGGCGGGTCGGTCAAGGACCGCATCGCCGTGCGGATGATCGACGCCGCGGAGGCGTCGGGGGCCCTGCAGCCCGGCGGCACGATCGTGGAGCCCACCAGCGGCAACACCGGTGTCGGGTTGGCCATCGTGGCCCAGCAGCGCGGCTACAAGTGCATCTTCATCTGCCCGGACAAGGTCAGCGCGGACAAGGTCAACACGCTGCGGGCCTACGGCGCGCAGGTCGTGGTCTGCCCGACCGCGGTGGACCCGTCGGACCCGCGGTCCTACTACTCGGTCTCCGACCGGCTCGCCCGGGAGACCCCCGGCGGCTGGAAGCCCGACCAGTACTCCAACCCGAACAACCCGCGCAGCCACTACGAGACCACCGGCCCGGAGATCTGGGCGCAGACCGACGGCCGGGTCACCCACTTCGTCACCGGTGCCGGCACCGGCGGCACCATCTCCGGCGTCGGGCGCTACCTCAAGGAGGCCTCCGGCGGTGCGGTGCAGGTCATCGGCGCCGACCCGGAGGGCTCGGTCTACTCCGGCGGCACCGGGCGGCCCTACCTGGTCGAGGGCGTCGGCGAGGACTTCTGGCCCTCGACCTACGACCAGACCGTGGCCGACGAGATAGTCGCGGTCAGCGACGGCGACTCCTTCGCGATGACCCGGCGGCTGGCCCGCGAGGAGGGCCTGCTGGTCGGCGGCTCCTGCGGCATGGCCGTGGTCGCCGCGCTGCGGGTGGCGGAGAAGCTGACCAAGGACGACGTCCTGGTGGTGCTGCTGCCCGACGGCGGCCGCGGCTACCTGAAGAAGATCTTCGACGACGAGTGGATGGCCGACTACGGCTTCGTCGAGGCCGCCGACGGCGAGACCGTGGGCGAGCTGCTGCGGGCCAAGTCCGGCGACGGCGACGCGCTGCCGGCCCTGGTGCACACCCACCCCACCGAGACCGTCCGCGAGGCCATCGACATCCTGCGCGAGTACGGCGTCTCCCAGATGCCGGTCGTGCGGGCCGAGCCGCCGGTCACCGCCGGCGAGGTGGTCGGCTCGGTCGAGGAGAAGGCGCTGCTGGACGCGCTGTTCTCCGGTGCCGCCGCACTGTCGGACACCCTGGAGAAGCACATGAGCGCGCCGCTGCCGATCATCGGCTCCGGCGAGCCGGTGTCCGCCGCGGTCGCCGCCCTCGGCGGCGCCGACGCGCTGCTGGTGCACGAGGACGGGAAGCCCGCCGGCGTGGTCACCCGGCAGGACGTGCTCGGCCACCTCGCCGGCATCCCCGCCGCCGTGCCTCCTACGGTGACGGCATGACCGACCCGCACTCCCCCGCGTCGACGCACGGCTTCAGCACCCGGGCGATCCACGCCGGCCAGGAGCCCGACCCGACCACCGGCGCCGTCGTCGTCCCGCTGCACCTGACCAGCACCTACAAGCAGGACGGTGTCGGCGGGCTGCGCCAGGGCTACGAGTACAGCCGCAGCGCCAACCCGACCCGCACCGCGCTGCAGGACGCGCTGGCGTCCCTGGAGCAGGGCGCCACCGGCCTGGCGTTCGCCTCCGGGCTGGCCGCCGAGGACGCCCTGCTGCGCACCGTGCTGAACCCCGGCGACCACCTGGTCATCCCGATCGACGCCTACGGCGGCACGTTCCGGCTGATCAGCAAGGTGCTGCAGCGCTGGGGCGTCGACCACACCCCGGTCGACCTCGGTGACCTGGACGCCGTCCGGGCCGCGTTCCGGCCGACCACGAAGCTGGTCTGGTGCGAGACGCCGACCAACCCGCTGCTGGGCATCGCCGACATCGCCGCGCTGGCCCAGCTGGCCCACGAGCACGGCGCGCTGCTCGCGGTGGACAACACCTTCGCCTCGCCCTACCTGCAGCAGCCGCTGCCCCTGGGCGCCGACGTGGTCGTGCACTCCACGACGAAGTACCTGGGCGGGCACTCCGACGTCGTCGGCGGGGCGCTGGTCGCCGGCACCGCCGAGCTCGGTGAGCAGCTGGCCTTCCACCAGAACGCGATGGGCGCGGTCGCCGGGCCCTTCGACGCCTGGCTGGTCATGCGCGGCATCAAGACCCTCGGCGTGCGGATGGACCGGCACCAGGCGAACGCCGGGGAGGTGGCCGAGTTCCTGACCTCCCACGCGGCGGTCTCCTCGGTGCTGTACCCCGGGCTGCCGGACCACCCCGGCCACGAGATCGCGGCGAAGCAGATGTCGGGCTTCGGCGGGATGCTGTCGTTCCGCCTGCGCGGCGGCGAGGAGGCGGCGCTGGCCGTCTGCGAGCGCGCCCAGGTGTTCACCCTCGCCGAGTCCCTGGGCGGCGTGGAGTCCCTCGTCGAGCACCCGCACCGGATGACGCACGCCTCGGTCGCCGGCTCCGCGCTGGAGGTGCCCGCCGACCTGGTCCGGCTGTCCGTCGGCATCGAGGACGCCACCGACCTGTTGGCGGACCTGGAGCAGATGCTCGCCTGAGATCCCTGCATGGCCGGCCGGCGGAGGTGGGCACCGCGGTCCGGTGAGCACCCTCGCCGACCGCGTGTCCGTCGTCGTCGCCACCCGGGACCGCCGGGCATCGCTGCTGCGCACGCTGCACGCCCTGCCCGCCGGTCCCGAGGTGGTCGTGGTGGACAACGGGTCCGAGGACGGCTCGGCCACCGCGGCCCGCCGGCTGGGCGCCACGGTGCTGGCCCTGCCGCGCAACGCCGGCGCGGCCGCCCGCACCGACGGCGTCCGCCGGGCCGGGACCCCCTACGTCGCCTTCGCCGACGACGACTCGTGGTGGGCGCCCGGCGCGCTGGAGCGGGCCGTCGAGCTGCTGGAGGCCCACCCCCGGCTCGGCGTCGTCGTCGCCCGGGTGCTGCTGGCCGACGGCCGGGAGGACGCCGTCAGCCAGGAGCTCGCCCGCGCCCCGCTCGGCCGCTCCCCCGGTGCACCGGGCCCGGACGCGCTCAGCTTCCCGGCCTTCGCCGCCGTCCTCCGGCGGGAGGCCTACCTGGCCACCGGCGGCTTCTCCCGGCTGCTGTTCTTCGGCGGCGAGGAGCACCTGCTCGCCCTGGACCTCGCCGCCGCCGGTTGGCAGCTGGCCCACTGCGCCGACGTCGTCGCCCGGCACGACCCGGCCGCGGGGGACGTGGCACCGGACCGCTGGGCCCGGCAGACCCGCAACGACCTGCTGGTCACCTGGCTCCGGCTCCCGGTTGCGACCGCGCTGCGGCACACCGCGGCGCTGGGCGCCCGGGCGGTCCGGGAACCCGCCGCGGCCCGCGCCCTCGCCGGTGTGCTGCGCCTGCTGCCGGCCGCGCTGGCCCGCCGCCGGCCGGTCCCGCGGGCGCTCGCCGACCGGTTCGCCGCCGCCCAGCGCCCGCTGGGGTGACCCCCGGGAGGACGGCGACCTGGCCAGACGCGTCCGGCGTCCCGTACCGTTCGCCAGGCGAAGCCGCACCCTCGTGCCCCGCCGTCCGCAGAGGAGAACGATGAGCCTGACCGCTGCACCCCGGCTGGTCGACCCGCGGACCAGCGAGGGCACGGAGTACGTGCGGGCCCTGGACCGCGGGCTGGCCGTCATCCGGGCCTTCGACCGCGAGCACCCGCGCCGCACGCTGGCCGAGGTCGCCCGCGCCGTCGGGCTGGCCCCGGCCACCGCGCGCCGGCTGCTGCACACCCTGCAGTCCCTGGACTACGTCGTCACCGACGGGCAGACCTGGTCGCTGCGGCCACGGGTGCTCGAGCTGGGCCAGGCCTACCTGGCGACCACCACGGTGTGGGACGTCGTCCGGGAGCGGTTGACCCGGCTGGCCGCCGACGTCGAGGAGACCGCGTCGGCCGGCGTGCTCGAGGGCTCCGACGTGCTCTACACGGTGCGGGTGCCCTACCGCCGGATCATGAGCATGAACGTGGAGGTGGGCACCCGGATCCCGGCCTACGCCTCCTCGATGGGCCGGGTGCTGCTGGCCGGGCTGCCCCCCGCCGAGCTGGACGGCGTGCTGGCCGGGGTCGAGCTGGCCCCGATCACCCCGCAGACGCTCACCTCGGTCGACCAGCTGCGGGCGGTGGTCGCCGACGTCCGGGAGTCCGGCGTCTGCGTGCTGGAGCAGGAGCTGGAGGCCGGCGTGCAGTGCGTCGCCGCCCCCGTGCACGACCGGGACGGCGGCGTCGTCGCGGCGGTCACCGTCTCCTCGCACACCACCCGGGTCACCCCCGAGGAGCTGCGCGGACGGCTGCTGCCGGCCGTGCTGCAGGCCGCCGCGGACATCACCGAGGACCTCCGCCACCGCGGCTGAGGCTCGGACCTCGACAGCTCAGTCGGGCAGCCGGTCCAGCACGCGGTCGGTCAGCGCGGTCAGCGCCTGCAGCTGCGCCGGCGTCAGGTCGGCGAAGAAGAGCTCCCGCACGGTGTCCACGTGCGCGGGCGCCGCGGCCTCGATCGCGGCCCGGCCGGCCGGGGTCAGCACGACGTCGGAGCCGCGGGCGTCGCCGGCGGCGCCGGTCCGCTCGACCAGGCCGCGGGCGCCCATCCGGGTCAGGTGGTGGGACAGCCGGCTCTTCTCCCAGCCCAGCGCTGCGCACAGCTCGCGCGAGCGCACCCGCCCGCCGTCGGTCTCCGACAGCTTCACCAGCACGTCGAAGTCGGCCAGGGAGAGGTCGCTGTCGGCCTGCAGCTGGCGGTTCAGCGCCGCGGGCAGCCGGGTGGTCAGCAGCAGCCACCGCCGCCACAGGTGCTGCTGCTCGTCGTCCAACCAGGTCACGGCGACAGCCTAGACCGCTGTCGTTGACACGTCACCAAACCGGGCGCACGCTGTCCCCATGACCGTCGACCTCCCCGCCATCGAGGCCACCCGCGCCCGGATCCGCGACCAGCACCTGCGGCCGGCCGGCGAGCGCCCCGCCTCCACCGCCCGCGGCCTGCACCACACCGCGCTGATCAGCAGCGACGTCGAGCGCACGATCGCCTTCTACCAGGGCGTGCTCGGCTTCCCGCTCACCGAGCTGATCGACAACCGCGACTACCCGGGCAGCTCGCACTTCTTCTTCGACATCGGCAACTCGAACCTGCTGGCGTTCTTCGACTTCCCGGGCCTGGACGTCGGCCCCTACGCCGAGGTGCTCGGCGGGCTGCACCACGTGGCGATCAGCGTGGAGCCCAGCCGCTGGGAGGCCCTGGTGGCCAAGCTGACCGAGGCCGGCGTGGACCACGCGGTGCACAGCGGCGTCTCGGTCTACTTCCGCGACCCCGACGGCGCCCGCATCGAGCTCATCGCCGACCCGCTGGGCGAGATGTACGGGGAACACGTGCTCTGATCTCCGGGTTGGCCCCCTGACCCGCCGTACCACCGCCCGGGAGGCACACCGCATGACCCAGGCCCCCCGCCCCGGACCCGCCCAGCCGACGGTGGTCTACCGCCGGCACGCCTANCCGCGTGTCGGTCCCGACCCTCTCGCCGTCCTCGAAGCTCTACATGGGCACCGAGGCCGGCGGCTCCGCGCTGCTGCTGGTCGGCACGCTGCTGGCCCTGGCCTGGGCCAACTCGCCCTGGGCGGCCGGCTACGACTCGTTCTGGTCGACCACCGCGAGCATCGGCGTCGGCGGCGTCGAGCTGTCGATGGACCTGCGGCACTGGGTGAACGACGGCGCCATGGCGCTGTTCTTCCTGGTCGTCGGCCTGGAGATCACCCGCGAGGTGGCCACCGGCGAGCTGCGCGACCGGCGCTCGGTGGCCGCCCCGGCGCTGGGCGCGCTGGGCGGGCTCGCCGTCCCGGCCCTGGTCTACCTGGCCTTCAACCACGGCGGGGGGGCAGCCAGCGGCTGGGGCATCGTGATGAGCACCGACACCGCCTTCGTGCTGGGCGGGCTGGCGCTGTTCGGACCGCGCTGCCCGGACCGGCTGCGGCTGTTCCTGCTGACCCTGGCGATCGTCGACGACATCGGCGCGATCGGCGTGATGGCGCTGTTCTACTCCGACGAGCTCGTGCTGCCCGCGCTCGCCGTCGCCGGGGTCCTGGTGCTCGTGCTGCTGGCGCTGCGCTGGCTCGGGGTGTGGCGGCTGACCCCCTACGTGCTGACCGGGATCGCGCTGTGGCTGGCCGTGCACGAGTCCGGGGTGCACGCCACGCTGGCCGGCGTCGTGCTGGGCCTGCTGCTGCCCGCGCGGCCGCCCAGCCGCAAGGAGGTCGAGCGCACGGCGGCGTTCGGCCGGGCGCTGCGCGAGGACCCCGACGCGGCCAAGGCGCGGTCCACCAAGCTCGCGGTCGCCTCCACGGTGCCGGCCAACGCGCGGCTGCAGGAGTCGCTGCACCGCTGGACGGCCTACCTCGTCGTCCCCGTCTTCGGGCTGGCCAACGCCGGGGTGGTGCTGGACGGCGAGGCGCTGCGCGCCGCGGCCACCTCGACGGTGACCCTCGGCGTGGCCGTCGCGCTGGTGGCCGGCAACGCCGTGGGGATCACCCTCGGTGCGGTCGTGGCGCTGCGGACCGGATGGGGCGTGCTGCCCGGCGGCGTGCGCTGGTCGCACCTGATGGCCGGCGCGACCTTGGCCGGGATCGGCTTCACCATCTCGCTGTTCATCACCGACCTGGCCTTCGACGACGAGCTGCTGCGCGAGCAGGCCAAGATCGGGATCCTGCTGGGGTCACTGACCGCAGCGGTTCTCGGCACCGTCGGCCTGCGCACCCTGGGCGAGCGGTTCCCGCTGTGCTCGCCGGCGTCCGACGAACCACCGGCGCTTCCCCCGCGCCCCTGGCTGGAGCCCGGCGTCCGGGTCTGAGGAGCCCTGCCCGGCCGCGCCGACCGCGCGGCGCAGCGCCGCCAGGTCGGGCCGGCCGCTGAACAGCTGGCCGTCGATGATGAGCGTCGGCGTACCCGGCACCTCCAGCGCGACCCCCGTGGCGAAGTCGGCCTCCACCTTGTCGCCGTAGCGCTGGGCCGCCTCCCCCACCGCCAGGGCGGGGTCCAGGCCCAGCTCGACGGCGTACCCGGCCAGGTCGGCGTCGGTCAGCCGGTCCTGCCGCTGGTAGAGCAGGTGGTGCATCTCCCAGTAGGCGCCCTGGTCACCGGCGGCCTCGGCGGCCAGGGCCGCGGTCAGCGCGTAGGGGTGCGTGTCGTGCAGCGGCCAGTGCCGGAAGACCAGCCGGACGCCGCCGTCCGAGCCGTCGACGAGCGCCTTGAGCACCGGGGCGGCGGCCGCGCAGTACGGGCACTCGTAGTCGCCGTACTCCAGCACGGTGACCGGCGCGTCCGGGGCGCCGTAGACGTGGTCGTCGGCGTGGACGGCGAGGGGGTCCCTCACGCGGTCGGCTCCACCAGGTCCCGGTACTCCGGGTGCCGGGCGATCCAGCCGGCCACGAAGGGGCACTGCGGGACGACGGTGCCGCCGGCCGCGCGGACGTCGTCCAGCGCGGCCCGGACCAGCGTGCCGCCCAGCCCGTGGCGCCCCTCCCCGGACTCCACCTCGGTGTGGGTGAAGGTCCAGGTGTCCCCGGCGCGGGTGTAGGCCGCCAGGCCCACCCGCTGGTCGCCCTCGAGGATCACGTAGCGGCTGTGCTCCGGGTCGTCCCGGACGGTGGTCTGCGACGGTGCGCTCATGCCGCGCGCAACGCCGCGGCCCCTCAGCGGCTTCCCACCCGGTGGCCGGTCGGGAACAGCTCGACGCGACCCCGGGTCAGCCCCCACAGCCCCTTGGGCGCCAGCAGGGTGACCGCGATGGCGACCAGCCCGACGACCACGAGGTACCAGTTGCCCAGGTCGGCCAGGGAGTCCTGCAGCGCGTAGAAGACCAGCGCCCCGATGATCGGGCCCTCGATGGTGCCGATCCCGCCGATCACCACGATGAAGATCATCATTGCCGAGTAGTCGACGGAGAAGATCGACCCGGGCTGCACCCGCAGCGTGTTCGCCACGATCATCGCCCCGGCGAGCCCGCAGCCGGCCGCGGCGGCCACGTAGACCACCCGCTTGGCCCGGGTGACCCCGACGCCCAGCGAGCCCGCCGCGGTCGGGTCGTCCCGGATCGCGGTCAGCGCCAGCCCGAGCCGGGAGCGCATCAGCAGGTACACCCCGCCCACCACGACCACGACGATCGCCAGCGAGAGCCAGTAGACGTAGGCGATCCGGTAGGTCGGGTCGATGCCGGCGAACCCGGTCAGCGACGCACCGGACCCCGCCCCCAGCGCATCGACCTGGGTGACCAGCAGCCGGACGACCTCGGCGATCACCCAGGTGCCGATGGCGAAGTAGCCCCCGTTGAGCCGGAACGCCAGGTAGGACGTCGGCCAGGCCAGCAGCGCGCAGACCACCGCCGCCACCGGGACGGCGAGGAACGGGTCCACCCCGACGGTCGAGGCCAGGTACACCAGCCCGTAGCCACCGACCCCGATGTAGGCCTGCTGGCCGATCGAGACCATGCCGCCGTAGCCGGCCAGCAGGTTCCACATGGTGCCCAGCACGACCAGGCTGAACAGCCCGACCAGGTCGACCTGGGTGCCGCGGGTGGTCAGCAGCGGCAGGTAGCCCAGCACCGCGACCGCGACGACGGCGAGCCCGGCGCCCACCCAGGCACCCCGGCCACCCCGGCGCACCCGGGGTGCGGACGCCGCCCGCTCGACGGTGGCGGTCACGCGGTCACCGCCGAGGGCAGCAGGCCGCGCGGGCGGGTGGCCAGCACGACCAGGAAGACCAGGTGGCCGGCGAGCACGCCGTAGGCCGGGTCGACCGCCGCGCCCAGCGCCTGGGCGACCCCGAGGACGACGCCGCCCAGCAGCGTCCCCCACAGCGAGCCGAGCCCGCCGATGACCACGGCCTCGAAGGCGAAGATCAGGGTGACCCCACCGGCGGCCGGGTCGAAGGTGCTGCGCGCGCCCAGGAAGACCCCGGCGATGGCCACCGTGCCCAGCGCGATCGCCGTGGCCACCCCGTAGAGGTGCCGGCCGTCGATGCCCATCAGCGCGGCGGCGTCCCGGTCGTCGCTGGTCGCCCGCATGGCCCGGCCGGTCGCCGTCCGGGCGAGGAACTGGCCGATCGCGGCGATGACCAGCACGCCGACGACCGCGGCCAGCAGCGGGAAGACCCCGACGGTCAGCCCGTCGCCCAGCCGGATGCTCGCGGTGCCCAGCGCCCCGACGTCCAGGCGGCGGCTGTCCGCGGAGAACGCCTCCAGCAGCGCGTTCTGCAGCACGATCGCCAGCCCGAAGGTGACCAGCAGCGGGGCCAGCTCGCCCCCGCCCAGCGCCCGGTTCAGCAGCCCGCGCTGCAGGCCGTAGCCGACCGCGGCCATGACCGGCACCACCACCAGCAGCGCCAGGAACGGGTGCAGCCCCAGGGCGTCGCCCAGCACGTAGGCGCCGAACGCGGCCAGCACCGCGAGCACCCCGTGCGCGAGGTTGACGATCCGCATGACGCCGAAGACCAGCGACAGCCCGGCCGCCACCAGTGCGTACAGCCCGCCCAGCAGGATCCCCTGCACGACGGCGTTCACCCAGCTCATGTGCTCGTCACCCCGAAGTAGGCGGCCGACAGCGCGGCCATGTCCACCGACGCCGCCGGGCCCTCGAGCACCGTGCGGCCCTCCAGCAGGCACTGCACCCGGTCGGCCACGGCCAGCGCCTGGTGCACGTCCTGCTCGACCACCAGCACCGTCGTCCCCTGGGCGGTGATCCGCGGCAGCGCCGCGTACAGCTGGGCGACCACGACCGGCGCCAGGCCCAGGCTCACCTCGTCCAGCAGCAGCAGCCGCGGGTTGGCCATCAGCGCCCGGCCGATCGCCACCGCCTGCTGCTCGCCGCCGGACAGGTTGGCCGCCGGGCGCGCCCGGCGCTCGGCCACCAGCGGGAACAGCTCGTAGACCGCGGCCAGGCCCCACGGACCGGGCCGGCCGGAGTGCGCGCCCACCAGCAGGTTCTCCTCCACCGACAGGCTGGGGAACAACCGCCGGCCCTCCGGGCTCATCGCGATCCCGCGGCCGACCCGGCGGTGCGCCGGGACCCCCGCCAGCGACTCCCCGTCCAGCCGCACGTCCCCGCGCCGGGGCCGGAGCACCCCGGCGACCGTCTTGAGCAGGGTGGACTTGCCGCCCCCGTTGGCCCCGATCACCGCGAGCGTCTCGCCCTCGGCGACGGTGACCGTCAGACCGGTCAGCGCCGGGACGTCGCCGTAGGAGACGTCGACGTCGTCGACCTCCAGCAGCGGGGTCACGCGGCGTCCCCGAGGCCCGGGTCGTCCCCGGCCATGGTGGTGCCCAGGTACACCTCGATGACCTGCGGGTCGGCGAGCACCGCCTGCGGGTCGCCGACCGCCAGCACCTTGCCGTAGGTCAGGCACATCAGGCGGGTGACGACGGCGACCAGCGCGTGCACCACGTGCTCGATCCAGACGACGGCCACGCCCTCCCGGCCCAGCTGCCGGACGGTCTCCACCAGTGCGGGCACCTCGGCCTCGGTGAGCCCGCCGGCGATCTCGTCCAGCAGCACCAGCCGCGGCCCGGTGGCCAGCGCCCGGGCCAGCTCGAGGCGTTTGCGGTCCAGCAGCCGCAACGTGCCGGCCGGGGTGTCGGCCTGGCGGTCGAGCCCGGCGGTCACCAGCGCGGCGAAGGCCGCGTCGGCCGCGGCCCGCCCGCGCAGCCCCGCCCCGAAGGACGCGGCCACCAGGGCGTTCTCGAACACCGTCATGCCGCCGAAGGGCCGGGGCACCTGGTAGCTGCGGCCGATGCCGCCGCGGCAGCGGGCAGCGGCGTCGGTGCGGGTGACGTCGGTGCCGTCGAGGACGACCCGGCCGCCGTCGGCGGGGAGGACCCCGGCGACCACGTTGAGCAGGGTGGACTTCCCGGCCCCGTTGGGACCGACCACGCCCAGGGCCTCACCGGGGGCCAGGGAGAACGAGACGTCCTCCAGCACGGTGAGCTTCCCGAAGCGCTTGCCGACCCCGGTGACCTCCAGCAGCGGGGCGGTCATCAGCCCAGCGGCTCGACGGTGCCGGCGGTCGGGATGCCCGGCTGCTCGGAGTTGCTGACGATGACCAGCTCGAAGGGGTGCTCGCCGCCCTCGGTGGCCCGCCACTGGCCGCCGACCAGCGGGGTCTTGGCCACGTTGGGCACCGGGCCCGAGGTCCAGTCCAGGTCGCCGACCACGGTCGAGACCTGCAGGTCGGCGAGGGCGTCGACGACGGCCTGGCCCTCGACGCTGTCGGCCTCGGTGAGAGCGGCGACGGCGACCTCGAACAGCGCGTGCACGAAGCCGATCGGCTGGGTCCACTGCTGGCCGGTCTCGGACTCGTAGGCGTCGGCCAGCTCCTGCGCCGACTGCCCGGTCAGGGAGCTCTCGTAGGGGTACTCCGGGGTCCACCAGACCTCGGTGGACAGCCCGTCGGCGGAGTCCCCGATCGCCTCGACGGCCGAGGGGAACAGCAGCGCCTTGGCCACGGTCGCGATCCGCGGGCTGTAGCCCTGCTGCTGGGCCTGCTGCCAGAAGGTGGCGAAGTCCGGCGGGATCGGCACGCCGAGCAGGATC
Organism: Klenkia terrae; assembly: GCF_900491935.1. Taxonomy (GTDB): domain Bacteria; phylum Actinomycetota; class Actinomycetes; order Mycobacteriales; family Geodermatophilaceae; genus Klenkia; species Klenkia terrae. Next base: position 3,357,517 of record NZ_UEXK01000004.1, on the reverse strand, counting down.
TGCGCGTCCGCGGCCTGGAAGGCCGAGATCTGCGCGCTGTAGTCCTGGGTGCCGTTCTCGTAGAGGCCCGGGTCGGTGATCGTGTACCCGTTCTCGGACACCACGCCGGGGAAGTCCGCGGACCAGGCGTTGCCGTCGGGGTCGTTGGGCCACAGCGCGCCGGCCTGGCTGTTGGTGTCGACCTGGCTCCACATGTCCTGGTAGACCGCCTCGACGTCCTCCAGGCCCCAGAAGAAGTGGTACGTCCAGTCGAAGGAGTCACCCTCCGAGGCGCCGCGGCCGAAGAAGTAGGGCTGCCAGGGGGCAGCGGTGGTGATGCACGGGACGCCGTTGGCCTCGCACTGGTCGGCCACCGGGTTGACCGTGTCCGGCGTGGAGGCGGCCAGGATCAGGTCGGCGCCGTCGTCGTTGATCAGCTCGGCGGTCACCTCGCCGGCCCGCACGGAGTCCGACTGGGTGTCCTTGACGACGATCTCGACGTCGTAGCTGGTGCCCCCGAGCTCGAGCGGGTTGTCGGCGAAGTAGTCGGTCATCTGGTCCACGACGAAGCTGTCGGCCTCGCCGAAGGCGGCCAGCGGACCGGTCTGCGGGGTGACGTAGCCGATCGTCAGCGTGCTGGTCGAGGGCGGGGTCGTCGGCTCGGACTACGACCCGATGCTGGCCAAGGTGATCGCCTGGGGTCCCACCCGGGAGACCGCTCGGGNGCCAGCGCCGGCCCGGTGGCCGCCCGCGGCAGGCCGGCGCCGGTGGCGGCGACCGCCCGGGCGAGTGCCGGGCGAGAGAGGGTGCGACGGTGCACGAGGACTCCAGGGGGTGACGGGGCGCCGTTCGTCAGACGAACGAGCGTGCGTAGAGCGGTCGCAGTGAAGTACGCCACGCTCCGCGCTGTCAATCAGCTCCCGCACGGCCGATGCACAGCCGTGACCTCGACCCGCCCGGCGTTGACGGGACGGGGGCCACGGGCTTGACTCGACGTGGACCGACCGTCCAGCGAAGCACCGTTCGTCAGGCGAACGGCCACACCGCCGTGGAGGAAGCACCGCATGTCGTCCCCCAGCACCCCCGTCGCCCCGCCCGAGGGCCGCACCGTCGTCGAGACCGACGTCCTGGTGGTCGGCAGCGGCCCGGCCGGCTCGGCCGCCGCCCTCGCCCTGGCCACCTACGGCGTGGACACGCTGGTGATCACCAAGTACGGCCGGCTGGCCGACACGCCCCGGGCGCACATCACCAACCAGCGCACCATGGAGGTGCTCCGCGACCTGGGCGTCGAGGAGGAGGTGGCCGCCGAGGCCGCCCCGCAGGAGCTGATGGGCAACCTCGTCTACTGCACCTCGATCGCCGGGGAGGAGCTGGGCCGGCTGCACAGCTGGGGCACCCGGCCCGACCGGCTGGCCGACTACACGGCGGCCTCCCCCACCCGGATCTGCGACATGCCGCAGGACCTCATGGAGCCGGTGCTGCTGCACAACGCGCAGTCCCGCGGCGCCCGGGTCCGCTTCGACACCGAGTACCTCTCCCTCACCCAGGACGACGAGGGCGTGACCGTCCGGGTCCGCGACCGGGTGCGCGGGGACTCCTACGACATCCGGGCGCGGTACGTGGTCGGCGCCGACGGCGGCCGCTCGCAGGTGGCCGCCGACCTGGACCTGCCGCTGGAGGGCCGGATGGGGGTCGGCGGATCGATCAACATCGTCTTCGAGGCCGACCTCACCCACCTGGTCGCCGACCGGCCCTCGGTCCTCTACTGGGTGCTGCAGCCCGGCGCGGACGTCGGCGGCATCGGCGCCGGCCTGGTGCGGATGGTCCGGCCGTGGCACCGCTGGCTGATCGTGTGGGGCTACGACATCGACGGCCCGGCGCCCGACCTCACCGAGGACTACGCGCTGTCGATCGTGCGCAAGCTGATCGGCGACGACGACGTCCCGGTGCGGATCGAGAGCTCCTCGGCCTGGACGGTCAACCACCTCTACGCCCGGTCCTACTCCTCGGGCCGGGTCTTCTGCGCCGGGGACGCCGTGCACCGGCACCCGCCGTCGAACGGGCTGGGCTCCAACACCTCCATCCAGGACTCCTTCAACCTGGCCTGGAAGCTCGCCGCGGTGGTGAAGGGCCAGGCCGGGCCGGGGCTGCTGGACAGCTACTCCGCCGAGCGCGCCCCGGTGGGGAAGCAGATCGTCGACCGGGCGAACCAGTCGATCGGGGACACCGCCCGGATCTTCGACGCCCTGGGCCTGCTGTCCACCGAGGACCCGGACGAGATGGTCGCCCACATGGCCGCCCGCAAGGAGGCCACGCCGGAGGCGGAGAAGCAGCGGGCGGCGCTGCGCGAGGCCATCGCGTTCAAGGACTACGAGTTCAACTGCCACGGCGTGGAGCTGGACCAGCGCTACGCCTCCGGCGCCGTCGTCCCGGACGGGACGCCGCCCGAGGAGCCCACCCGGGACCCCGAGCTGTACCACCACCCCAGTTCCCGGCCCGGCGCCAAGCTGCCGCACGCCTGGCTGACCACCGACCACCGCCGGCAGGTGTCCACCCTGGACCTGGTCGGGCACGGCCGGTTCACCGTGGTCACCGGCATCGGCGGCGAGGGCTGGGTGTCCGCGGCCGACGCCGTCGGCGCCGAGCTCGGCCTCGACGTCGGGACGGCGCTGGTCGGCCCCGGCCGGGCGCACGACGACCTGTACGGCGACTGGGCCCGGCTGCGCGGGGTGTCCGACGGCGGTGCCTTGCTGGTCCGCCCGGACGGCTACGTGGCCGCCCGCTGGGCCGAGGCCTCCCCCGATCCCGACGCCGCGCTGGGCGCGGCCCTGCGCACCGTGCTGGACCGCTCGTGAGCGGCGAGCTGTTCAGCGAGGAACGGTCCGCCGAGGTCGTCGCGGCGTCCTTCGCCGGCACCCCGGACCCGCGGCTGCGGCAGGTGCTGACCTCGCTGGTCCGCCACCTGCACGACTTCGCCAAGGACGTCGAGCTCACCGAGGCCGAGTGGGAGGCCGCGATCGGCTTCCTCACCGAGACCGGCCAGACCTGCACGCCCACCCGGCAGGAGTTCATCCTGCTCTCGGACGTGCTGGGGCTGTCGATGCTGGTGGAGACGATCAACCACCGCACCGGCGGCACGGCCACCGAGTCCACCGTGCTGGGCCCCTTCCACATGGTCGCCTCCCCCGTCCGCGAGCTCGGCGACGACATCGCCCTGGACGGCAAGGGCACCCCGTGCCTGGTGTCCGGCCAGGTCACCGGCCCCGACGGCGCCCCGCTGGCCGGGGCGACCGTCGACGTCTGGCAGACCAACGAGGACGGCTTCTACGACGTCCAGCAGCCCGACCTGCAGCCCGCCGGCAACCTGCGCGGCATCTTCACCACCGACGACGAGGGCCGGTTCTGGTTCCGCTCGGTCGTCCCCCGCTACTACCCGATCCCCGACGACGGCCCGGTCGGCCGGCTGCTGGCCGCCACCGCCCGGCACCCCAACCGGCCCGCGCACCTGCACTTCATCGCCGCCGCCGAGGGGTTCCGGCCGGTGACCACGCACGTCTTCGTCGCCGACAGCCCCTACCTGGACTCCGACGCCGTCTTCGGGGTCAAGGACTCCCTGGTCCGCGATGTCCCCGAGGTCGACGACCCCGCCCGGGCGGCGGAGGTCGGGCTGGCCAACCCGTTCCGCACGCTCACCTTCGACCTCTCGCTGCTGCCGGCATGAGGTCCTTCACCCACACCGCGCTGCCGATGCGGGTCGTGTTCGGCCCCGGCTCGCTGGCCCGGCTGCCCGAGGAAGTCGTTGCGCTCGGGCTGACCCGGGTGCTCGTGCTGTGCTCCCCCGAGCAGGAGGAGACCGGCCGGATGGTCGCGGCCGCCCTGGGCGACCGGGCGGCCGGGGTGCTGGCCGAGGCGCGGATGCACGTCCCGGTCGAGGTCGCCCACCGCGCGCAGGCCCTGGCCGCCGAGCTGGGCGCCGACGGCTGCCTGGCCGTGGGCGGCGGGTCGGCCGTCGGACTGGGCAAGGCGATCGCACTGGAGCACGGGCTGCCGGTGCTCGCCGTGCCCACCACCTACGCCGGGTCGGAGATGACCCCCGTCTGGGGCCTGACCGCCGACGGGCTCAAGAAGACCGGCCGGGATCCGCGGGTGCTGCCGGTGTCGGTGGTCTACGACCCGGAGCTCACCCTGACCCTGCCGGTCGCCATGTCGGTGACCTCGGGCATGAACGCGATCGCGCACGCCGTGGAGGGGCTCTACGCCCCCGACGGCACGCCGATCGTCTCGCTGATGGCCGCCGAGGGCGTCCGCGCGCTGGTGTCCGCGCTGCCGCGGATCGCCGCCGAGCCGGCCGACCTGGAGGCCCGCGGCGACGCGCAGTACGGGGCGTGGCTGTGCGGGGCGGTGCTGGGGGCCACCACGATGTCCCTGCACCACAAGCTCTGCCACGCCCTCGGCGGCACGCTGGACCTGCCGCACGCGCCCACCCACACCGTCGTCCTGCCGCACGCCCTGGCCTTCAACGCCCCGGCCGTGCCCGACGCGGTGGCCGCCCTGGGCCTGGGGGCCGACCCGGCGCGGGCGCTGTGGGACCTGGCCGGCGAGCTGGGGGCGCCCCGTTCCCTGGCCGAGCTCGGCATGGCCGAGGCCGACGTCGACGTGGTCGCCGACCAGGTGCTGGCCAGCCCGTACGCCAACCCCCGCCCGGTCACCCGGGACGGCGTCACCGCCCTGCTGCACCGGGCCCTGGCCGGCGAGCCGCCCACCGCCTGAGCCCGGATGCGACGAAGGCCCGGACTCCGAGGAGTCCGGGCCTTCGTGGTGGTAGCGGGGACAGGATTTGAACCTGTGACCTCTGGGTTATGAGCCCAGCGAGCTACCGAGCTGCTCCACCCCGCGTCGCAAGGAAGACATTACCCCGCCCCCGGGTCGGCGTCGAACCGGGGGGACGTGACGGTGCACACCCTGCTGTGCCGGCTCGGAACACCCGGGCCCCAGACGCACCGCACCCCGGGAAACACCGCGGCCCCGGGCTCGTGTCGAGTCCGGGGCCGCGGTGATCGTGGTAGCGGGGGCAGGATTTGAACCTGCGACCTCTGGGTTATGAGCCCAGCGAGCTACCGAGCTGCTCCACCCCGCGTCGGTAGGACCACCCTAGCCCACCGGGCCGGGGTGGTCCCACCCGGGGTCAGCCCGTGGGGCTGGCCGCGGCGCCGCTGGCCGTGGCCGCGGACTGCGCCGCCTGGAACGCCGCCGACGCGTCGGCGAGGGCCTGCTGGGCCGTGCCGACCGCGGCGAAGTTGCCCGAGGCCTGCGCGGCGGCCAGGTCCTGCAGCGCCTGCTGGATCTGGGCGATCGCCTGGGCGGTCGCCGAGTCCACGACCACGTCGCCCCCGCCGTCCGACGGCGGAGCGGTCGTCGTCGGCGCCGAGGTGGTCGGCGAGCTGCTGCTGCCGTCACCACCGGTGTCCGGCGTCGTCCCGCTGTCCGGTGCCGAAGCCCCGGCGCCGGCGCCGAACACCTGGTCCAGCGCGGCGGCGAGGGTGTCGCCGTACCCGATCCGGCCCTGGTAGTTGACGATCACCTTCTGCAGCAGCGGGAACCCGTTGTTGGACCGGGCCTGCACGTACACCGGTTCGACGTACAGCAGACCGGCGTCCCCGATGGGCAGGGTCAGCAGGTTGCCGAACCGGACGTCGTTGCCCTGCCGCAGGATGTTCAGGTTCGACGCCACCGCCTCGTTCGAGGTCATGGCGTTCTGCACCTGGCTGGGTCCCTGGTAGGGCGTGTTGCCCGGCAATCGGAGCACCTGCAGCTGGCCGTAGTCCCCGGGGTCCGAGGACGCGGAGATGAACGCCGACAGGTTCTCCCGGTTGAACGCGTTGAGCGCGCTGGTCAGCTGGAAGCTCGCCCCGGAGTCACCGGGCCGCTGGGCAAGGATGTAGTACGGCGGCTGCGCGGCGGTGCTGCCGTCGATCGTCGGGTCGTCCGGGATCTGCCAGCGGTCGTTCTGGTTGTAGAAGTCCCCGGCGTCGCTGACGTGGTAGCGGGTCAGCACGTCGCGCTGCAGCTTGAACAGGTCCTCGGGGTACCGGACGTGGCTGACCAGGTCGTCGGGCATCTCCGACTTGGGCTGCACGACGCCCGGGAAGGCCTGCATGTAGGTGGCCAGCACCGGGTCCTCCTCGTCCCAGGCGTAGAGCGTGACCTGCCCGGTGTAGGCGTCCACGGTGGCCTTGACCGAGTTCCGGACGTAGTTGAACGTCTCGTTGGGCAGCGCCGTCGTCCCGGTGCCGGTGAGCGCGTCGGTGGTCGCCTCGCCCAGCTGCATCTGCTCGGCGTACGGGAACGCGTCCGACGTCGTGTAGCCGTCGAGGATCCAGGTCACCCGGCCGTCGACGACCGCCGGGTACGGGTCGCCGTCCACCGTCAGGAACGGGGCCGCCTTCTCCACCCGGTCCAGCGGGTCCCGGACGTAGAGCACCCGGGAGTTGTCGTTCACCGCACCGGAGAGGATGAAGTTCCGCTCGCGGTAGTAGATGGCGAAGGTCAGCTGCCGGAAGAAGCTGCCGATCGAGACGCCGCCGCCGCCGTCGTAGGTGAAGTTGACCTGGCCCTCGTCGGACCCGGACTCCGGCCGGTCGAATTCCCGGTCGCCCTCGCCGTCGGCGGAGCCGACCACCGAGTAGACGTCGGTGCCGTTGTCGTTGAGCAGCTCGCCGTAGTAGATCCGGGCCTGCTCGACCGGGATGTTGCCGGTGGTCGGCAGGTCGCCGGTGGTGAAGTTGGGCTGGCCGCCGTTGTTGGCCCCGCTGACCACCTGGTTGGCGGGTGCTGCGACGAAGCCGTTGCCGTGGGTGTAGACCGCGTGCCGGTTGATCCAGCTGCTCTGGTTGTCCGACAGGTTGGACTGGTCGAGCTCGCGGGCGGCCACGACGTAGTCCTGGGTGACGCCGTCGACGGTGTAGCGGTCGACGTCCAGGCGGGCCGGGAAGCCGTACACGTTGCGGATCTGCTGGAGCGCGGTGAACGTGTCGGACAGGACGTTGGGGTCCAGCAGGCGGATGTTGGACACCGTCGGGGACCCGGCCAGCTCGGCCGCGGCGGCCGCGGCGTCGGCGTCGGTCGCGGTGTCCGTCGTCTGGTCCTGGGCGTACTGGACGTAGTCGACGTCGCTGATGTCGTAGGCCTCGCGGGTGGCGTCGATGGCCCGCGAGATGTAGGCCGCCTCCTTCTCGTCCGGAGTGGGCCGCACGACGAACTGCTGCACGATCGCCGGGTAGGCCACCCCGATGACCAGCGAGGACAGCATCAGCAGCACCAGCGAGGCGGCCGGCAGCGCGAAGTTGCGGACCACGATGTTGGCGAAGAACGCGATCGCGCAGATGGCGGCGACGAAGACCAGGATCGTCTTGGCCGGCAGCAGGGCGTTGACGTCGGTGTAGCTGGCGCCGGTGAACACCCCGCCGCGGTCGGAGTAGACGGTGCTGTAGCGGTCCAGCCAGTAGGCCACCGCCTTGAGCGCCACGAAGACGCCCAGCAGCACCGACAGCTGCACCCGGGCCGCGCCGGACAGCTTCTGGCCCGGGGTCTGCAGCCGCAGGCCGCCGAACACGTAGTGCGTCAGCAGCGAGCCGATCAGCGCCAGGATCGCGATGGCGAACCCGAAGCCGAGCACCAGCCGGTAGAAGGGCAGCTCGAAGACGAAGAAGGAGTTGTCCAGCCCGAACTGCGGGTCGACGGTGCCGAACGGGGTGGAGTTGCGGAAGGTCAGCCAGGTCTCCCAGCTGCCCTGCGCGGTGAAACCGGCGAACAGGCCCAGGACGACGGCCAGCGCCACCAGCACCAGGGTGCGGCGGGGCTCGATCGACTGGCGGTAGCGCTCGAGGTTCTGCTGCTCCAGGCTCATCGGCCGGAACGTCGGGCGGAACCGGTAGGCCAGGTACACCGCCAGCGCCACCAGGCCGCCGGTGGCGACGCCGGCGACGGCGAACAGCAGCACCCGGGTCTGGATCTCGGTCCAGAACACCTCGGTGTAGCCGGTCTCGTCGAACCAGAGGAAGTCGACGTAGACGTTGGTCAGGGTGCCGATCACGGTGAACAGCACCAGCAGGACGGCGATGACGCCGATGACCAGCTTGGCGCGCCGGGACAGGGTCGGCACCGGCACGGGTGGCCGCATGGTCACGGGGCGGGCTCCTTCAGTTGCTCGAGTTCGTCGTCCTGCTGCGGCGACCGCCGGGGATCACAGCTGACCGACCGGTCGCCGACAGCCGCCCGACAGGCGCGGGGGGCAGCCTGACCGGAGAGGCTGGGGACGTCTGCTCAACTGCCGCGGCCGCCCCCGGGTTCCCGGTCGCGCCCAAGCACACCACGCCCGCCTGGGTGCCCGGGCGGGAGTGGTCAGTCGCCGGCGGTGCAGGGCGTCGGGGTGCCGCCGTCCCGGAAGGTCGCCAGCGCCGTCAGGGCGTCCTCGAGGGTGGCCACCCGGGCCATCGGCAGCCCTGGCTGGGCGTTGGCCAGGGCCTCCTCGCAGTTGTCGGCGGGGACCAGGAACAGCTGGGCGTCGATGTCGCGCGCGGCGATCATCTTCAGCGGGATGCCGCCGATCGGGCCGACCGTGCCGTCGGCGTCGATGGTGCCGGTGCCGGCGATGACCGCGCCCTCGGTCAGGTCGGTGTCCCCGACCAGGTCGATGATCCCCAGGGTCAGCATCAGCCCGGCCGAGGGCCCGCCGACGTCGTCGACGCGGATGTCCACCGTGAACGGCGCCGAGGGGGTCTCCAGCACCCCGATGCCCAGGAAGGACCCGTCCCGGCCGTCGCCGGAGGTGGTGGTCACCGTCGCCTGGCCGGCCTCGCCCTGCCGGGTGTAGTCCACGGCGACGGCGGTGCCGGCCGGGATCGCGGTCAGGACGGCGTCGAGGGTGTCGGTGTCCGGGGTCGGCGTCCCCTGCACGGCCTCCAGGGCGTCGCCGGCCTCGAGCTGCCCGGCCGAGGGCGAGTCGTCGGCCACGCTCTGCACGACGACCTTCTCCGGGTACCCCAGCTCGCCGAGCGCGGCGGCGTTCGCCGACTGCTCCGAGGTGAGGAACGCCTGCCGGTTCTGCTGCTGGGTCTCCTCGACCGACTGGTCCGGGGGGTACACGGTGTCCCGGGGGACGACCGAGACCTCGTCGTCGAACCAGCCCTGCACCGCGCCGACCAGGGTCAGCGGCCGCTGGGGCACGCCGACCGTGGTCAGGTTCAGGTTCCCGCTGACGTCGTTGCGGTCGCGGCCGGCCACGCTGATGATCGGGTCGCCGTCGAGGTCGCCGAGGGTGTTGTAGGTCGGGCCGGGCACCTGCGCGACGTAGGGCACCGGGACCAGCGTGCCGACGAGGCCGAACCCCAGCAGCAGCACCACACCCGCGACGAGGACGGTCACACGACGGCTCACGGGGGCCGACAGTAGGTGACCCCGCTGGCAGCGGCCGTGCTCAGCGCCGGTGCGGGTGTTCGCCCAGGGCGTCCGCCGCCGACCCGGTGGACCGGCCCGACGCGGTTACCGTGGTGGTCATGAGCGACGTCCCCTTCGGATTCGGCCCCTCCGACCGCGACCCGGAGCGGCGCGACCAGAACGGGCCCGGTGGCGGCGACCCCGCCGACCCCTTCGGCTTCGGCGCGCTGTTCGGCGGGGCCGGCGGCGGGTCGCCCGAGGACCTGCTGGGCAAGATGCCGCTGTTCGCCGAGCTGCAGAAGCTGATGTCGTGGTCCGGCGGCCCGGTGAACTGGGACCTCGCCCGGCAGGGCGCGATCAGCCAGCTCGCCGCCGGCCACCAGCCGACCTCGGCCGCCGAGCGCAGCGAGGTCACCGAGGCGCTGCGCCTGGCCGACCTGTGGCTGGACCAGGCCACCGAGCTGCCCTCGGGCGTCGAGCGCACGCTGGCCTGGTCCCGGGTGGACTGGCTGGAGCAGACGCTGCCCGCCTGGGGTGCGCTGATCGACCCCCTCGCCGAGCGCGTCGTGGCCGCCATGACCGCGGCGCTGCCGGCCGAGGCGGCGGCGATGGCCGGTCCGCTGGCCGGCGTGATGGGCCAGATGGGCGGGGTCATGTTCGGCGCGCAGGTGGGCCAGGCCCTGGGCAAGCTCGCCGACGAGGTCGTCACCAGCACCGACGTCGGGCTGCCATTGACCCCGGCCGGCACCGCCGCGCTGGTGCCGCAGAACATCGACGCCTTCCGCGAGGGCCTGGACCGCCCCGAGGAGGAGGTCCGGCTGTTCCTCGCCCTGCGCGAGGCGGCCCACCAGCGGCTGTTCGCCCACGTGCCGTGGCTGCGCCAGCAGATCACCGACGCCGTGCACGCCTACGCCCGCGGCATCCACGTCGACGCCGACGCCATCCAGCGCGGCCTCGAGGACGCGATGGGCGGCATGGAGGGCGGGTTCGACCCGCAGGACCCGGAGAAGCTGCAGCAGCTGCTGGGCAGCGGCGTCCTGGAGCCGGCCGAGACCCCCGAGCAGCAGCGCGCGCTGCTGCGCCTGGAGACCCTGCTGGCCCTGGTCGAGGGCTGGGTCGACGTGGTCGTCACCGCGGCCGCCGGGCAGCGGCTGCCCGGGCACGGCGCGCTGGCCGAGACCATGCGGCGCCGCCGGGCGTCGGGCGGCCCGGCCGAGCAGACCTTCGCCACGCTGGTCGGGCTGCAGCTGCGGCCCCGCCGGCTGCGCGACGCGGCCACCGTCTGGGCCGCGATGGCCGCCCAGCACGGCACGGAGGCCCGCGACGGGCTGTGGTCGCACCCGGACCTGCTGCCCTCGGCCGAGGACCTCGACGAGCCGCTGGACTTCGTCGGCCGGCAGGGTCAGCGGACGGCGGCCGAGACCGCGGCCGAGCAGGACGAGTTCGACCGGCTCACCGCCGGGCTGGACCTGGACGAGAGCACCGACGAGAGCACGGACGAGGGCGACGACAGCACCGGGGACGCCCAGGAGCCCCCGAAGCCGGCCTGATCACTCCGGCGCGATCACTCCTGCGCGGAGCCGGTCCCGGTGCGCGCCTCGACGCCCTCGAGGTAGCCCAGGGCCCGCTCCGCGCGGGGGTACCGCTCCACCAGCGCCCAGAACGCGGCGTCGTGGGCGGGCTCCAGCAGGTGGGCCAGCTCGTGCACCAGCACGTAGTCCACGACGTACTCGGGCATGTCCCGCAGCCGGCTGGACAGCCGGATGGTGCCGTCGGCCGGGGTGCAGGAGCCCCAGCGGCGGTGCTGGTTGTCCACCCACCGCACGCTGCTGGGCAGCACCCCGCCCAGGTAGGCCTCGGACAGGCCGCGGGCCCGCACCATCAGCTCGTCGTCGCTGCCCAGGGTCCGGCGGCCGCGGTGCTCGCGGGTCTCCAGCTTGGCCACCATCCGGTCGACCCAGGTCCGCTCCTCGGAGCGGCTGAACGAGGCGGGGATCAGCACCACGGTGCGGCCGTCCTGCCGGTAGGCGGTGACGGTGCGCCGCCGGCGGGTGCTGCGCCGCACCTCGACGGGCCCTGCACCGCCGACCGACAACGCACCGGCCGACGGGTCGCTCGAACGGGGACGCGGGGTGGTCGGGTGCTGCACGCACGCACCGTAACCACCGCGGCCGGGTTCGCCCAGCCCACCGACACCCGGTCGGGTGCAGGTGCACACCGACGGTGGACACCGGGTGCGTCCACACCCTCCACCCGCCCGCGGACTGGCCCGCGGACCCGGGGACACCGTCCTGTCCCCCGCTCGTGCACAGCGCCACGCCGAGCACTCCCCACGTGCTCCACAACCTTGTCCACAGGCTGTGGGCGGAGCGGGCCGGCGCGTCGTCCCGGCTGCCAGGCTCCGCCGGTGACCGACAGCCATCGCCCCCTCCTGCCGCGGGCCGTGCCCGTGCTGCGGGTCGCGCCCGGGACCCTGCAGGTCGGCGGGGTCGACGGCGACCCCGGCCTCCGGGTGGGTCCGCTCCCGGCCGGCGGGGCGCAGGCCCTGGCCGTGCTGCTGCGCGGGCTGGACGGCGACCGGCCGGTGGGCGCCGTCCTGGCCGAGGCGGTCGCCGCCGGGCTCGACCCGGCGGTGGTGTCCGATGTGCTCGACGGGCTGCGCGCGTGCGGCCAGCTGCTGGACGTCTCCTCCGCCGACCTGCTCGCCGCCGCCCACACCCCGGCCGCCCGGGCGCGCACCGAGGTGGAGCTGCCCGCGGCGCTGCGCACCGGCAGCCCCGGGGCCTGGCGCCGGCGGCGGGTCGCGGCCGTGGTCGTGGACGGCGCCACCCGGGTCGGGGTGCCGCTGGCGGCGATGCTGGCGGCCAGCGGGGTCGGCCGGGTGCACGTGCGCGACCGCGGCACGGTGGGCGCCGCCGACACCGTCGTGGGTGGGCTGTCGGCCGCCGACGAGGGCCGCCCGCGCACCCTGGCCGCCGCCGACGCCGTCCGCCGGGCCGCGCCGGAGGTCGACCTGCGGCCGCTCCCCCCGGGCACCGTCCCGGACCTGCTCGTGCTGACCCGGCCCTGGGCAGCCGTCGACCCGCTGCTGGGCCACCTGCACACCGCGCGGGTGCCGCACCTGGTGGCCACCGTCCGCGGTGAGGTGGGCGTGGTGGGACCGCTCGTGGTCCCCGGCCGGACCGGGTGCCTGCGCTGCGCGGAGGCCACCCGCACCGACGCCGCCCCCGGCTGGCCGGCCCTGGCCACCCAGCTGCGGGAACCACCCACCGCCCGCACCGGTCCGCCGGCCGGGCCGGTGACCGGCAGCACCGGCCTGTGCGCGGCCACCGCGGTCACCGCCCTCACCCAGGCCCTGGCCCACCTCGACGGCACCGCTGCGCCGCTGGCCCTGGACGCCGCGCTCGAGCTCCGCTCCCCCGATCTGCTGCCGCACCGGCGGGCCTGGCCACCCCACCCGGCGTGCGCGTGCCGCACGGCGGGACCCCGGTGACGGGCCGTCCCGGCGGGCCGGGCCGCGAACAGGGACACTGGGGGGCGTGACGGACAGCGGGCGGGACATCCCACGCGGCAGCGTGTCGCGGACGGCCAAGCTGGCGTCGCTCCCGCTGGGGGTCGCCGGGCGCGCGACGCTCGGCATCGGGCGGCGGCTGTCGGGCCAGTCGGCCGAGCAGGTGTCGGCCGACCTGCAGCAGCGCACCGCCGAGCAGCTGTTCGCGGTCCTGGGCCAGCTCAAGGGCGGGGCGATGAAGCTCGGCCAGACGCTGTCGGTCTTCGAGGCCGCCGTCCCCGAGGAGCTGGCGGCGCCCTACCGCGAGGCGCTGGTCAAGCTGCAGGAGGAAGCGCCGCCGATGCCGGTGCGCACCGTGCACGCGGTGCTGGCCCAGCAGCTGGGCGGCACCTGGCGGACCCGGTTCAGCGACTTCGACGACGTGCCCGCCGCGGCGGCCAGCATCGGCCAGGTGCACCGCGCCACCTGGCGCGACGGCCGGGACGTGGCGGTCAAGATCCAGTACCCGGGTGCGGGCCCGGCGCTCATGGCCGACCTGAACCAGCTGGCCCGCTTCGCCCGGATGTTCGCCGTCCTGTTCCCGGGGATGGACGTCAAACCGCTGATCACCGAGCTCAAGGCGCGGGTGGCCGAGGAGCTCGACTACGCGATGGAGGCCGACTCGCAGCGGGCCTTCGCCGGCGCCTACGCCGGTGACCCGGACATCGCCGTGCCGCGGATCGTGGCCAGCGCGCCCAAGGTCATCGTCTCGGAGTGGATGGAGGGCACCCCGCTCTCGAAGATCATCACCTCGGGCACCAAGGAGCAGCGCGACCGGGCCGGGCTGCTGATGTCCACGCTGCACTTCTCCGGCCCGACCCGCGCCGGGCTGCTGCACGCCGACCCGCACCCGGGCAACTTCCGGCTGCTTCCCGACGGTCGGCTGGGCGTCATCGACTTCGGCGCCGTGGCGCGGCTGCCCGGTGGCTACCCCGAGCCGATCGGCCGGCTCGTCCGGTGGGCGCTGGAGGGCCGGGCCGACGACGTGCTGGCCGACCTCCGGGCCGAGGGCTTCATCCGGCCGTCGGTCGAGGTCGACGCACAGGCGATCCTGGACTACCTGCTGCCGCTGCTGGAGCCGGTGGCCGCCGACCGGTTCCACTTCAGCCGGGCGTGGATGCAGGACCAGGCGACCCGGGTCGGTGACCCGCGCAGCGAGGCCAGCCGGCTGGGCCGCCAGCTCAACCTGCCCCCGGCCTATCTGCTCATCCACCGCGTCACGATCGGGTCGATCGGCGTGCTCTGCCAGCTCGACGCCGAGGCCGACTTCCGCTCGGTCATCACCGAGTGGCTGCCCGGCTTCGCGGGCGAGCCCGCGCGCTGACCGCGCCGGAGGCCCCCCGGTGACCAGCTGACCTGGTCACCGGGGGGCGGTGCCGTACCCACCGTCCTAGCGGACGGCGGCGCTGGCGCGGGCCGCCCGGCGCGTGGCGCGCTCGGCCCGGCGGGCCCAGCGGCGTGCGGCGACGACCCGGCGGGCCCGGGCGGCCGCGTCGGCGTCGGCCATCAGGTCGGCCTGGCGGATGCGCGCCACGTCGAACCGGTCGTAGCGGTGCAGGTCCATCTCTCCCCCTCCCGGGGTGTCGGTGGTGGTCGGTGAGGTGGTCATGCGGCGACCTTCCGCGGCCGGCCCCGTGGGCGCTTGCGGGCGATCACGACCCCGTGGTCGAAGATCTGCCCACCCCAGACGCCCCAGGGCTCGGCCCGGGCGAGGGCCCCGGCCAGGCAGGCGGCCTGCAGGGGGCAGGTCGCGCAGAACTCCTTGGCCTGCTCCAGCCGGTCCGGGGTCTCGGCGAACCAGAGGTCGGCGTCCTCGGTCCGGCAGGGCAGCGCCGTGGGCAGGGGTCGCTCGAGCTCGGCCCGCGGGACGGACACCGGTCGCTCGATCGTGTGCTGCACGGTCGGTCCTCTCCTCGTGTGCTCGCGGTCGACGGAGGCCCGCCGACCAGGTGGTCGGTGGGATCGACGGCACGAAGAAGGCCGCGGATCCCGGGTGTCCGGGTTCCGCGGCCTCGAGGGGACCGACCTGAGCGCTAGCTCAGGGGGTCTCTCGGGGGCAGGTCACCCGGGGTGGTGCTGTTCAGCTGGACGACGCCGGTCGGCAGACCGGTCATCGGGACGTCGACGGCCGGACGGAGCCGGACCGCGGTGCCCGCAGGCAGACCGGTGGCGCGCTCGGCAGCGGTGACGCCACGGGCGGCCCAGGCATCCAGGCCGCGCACGGCGAAGGCCCCGGCGTAGGACGGGGCCTTCGTGGCGGTGGTGGAGATCAACGTGACCCCTCCTCTCGGGGCTCGGGGAATCGGCCGGTGGGCCGTTCCCGGTGCGGGCGGTGCGTGTGCGGCTGAGGTTAGGGGACCCCGCGGAACGGGGTCAACGCAATTAATCCGCGAGTTCTCCGTCGACCGCGGCGAGCACGTCGACGCCGTACAGCTCGAGCTTGCGGGCCCCGATGCCCGGCAGCGCGGACAGCTCGGTCAGCGACCCCGGCCGGGTCTCGGCGATGGCCTGCAGCGTCGCGTCGTTGAAGACCACGTACGCCGGGATGGACGCCTGCGCCGCGGTGGCCGCCCGCCATGCCCGCAGCCGCTCGAACAGCTCGCCGGCCGGCCCCTCCAGGACGACCTCCACCCGGCGGGCCACCCGGGTGCGCACCGGCACGGGCGCGTCGGGCGCCAGCCCGGTGAGGAACCTGCTGCGCGGACGGACCCGCTTGCCGCCGGGCTGGCGGGCCAGCGACCAGGACAGGGTCAGCTGCTCCCGCGCCCGGGTGACCGCGACGTAGAGCAGCCGGCGCTCCTCCTCCACGGCGTCGGGGCGGGCCAGCGACTGCGCGATGGGCAGCACGCCGTCCACCAGCCCCACCACGAAGACGGCGTCCCACTCCAGCCCCTTGGCCGCGTGCATCGAAGCCAGGGTGACCCCCTGCACGGTGGGCGCGTGCTGGGCGTTGGCCCGCTCGGCCAGGTGGCCGACGAACCCGGCCAGGGTCAGGGTCGGCTGCTCGGCGACCAGGTCCACGGCCAGGTCGACCAGCGCCGACAGCGACTGCCAACGGTCGCGGGCCGCACCGCCGGGCGGCGGCCGGTGCTCGACCCAGCCCACCGAGGCGAGCACGTCGCGGACGGCGGGGACCAGCGGGCTGCCGTCGTCCCGGCCGGCGGCGGCCCCGCGCAGCAGCAGCACGGCCTCGCGCACCTCGGGCCGCTCGAAGAACCGCTCGCCGCCCTTGAGCACGTAGGGAACCCCGACGTCGGCCAGGGCCGACTCGTAGACCTGGGACTGGGCGTTGATCCGGAACAGCACGGCGATCTCGGCCGCGGGCAGCCCGGAGTCGACCAGCTCCCGGCAGGCGGCGGCGACCGCGGCGGCCTCGGCCGGCTCGTCGGGGTGCTCGAGGAACCGCGGCTCGGGCCCGGCGGCCCGCTGCCCCATCAGCCGCAGCCCCGGCAGGCCGGTGCGCCGGGGGGCCATGCCGATCAGCTTGTTGGCCAGCCCGACCACCTCGGGGGTGGAGCGGTAGTCGCGCTCGAGCTTGACCACCTCGGCGTCGGGGTAGCGGTCGGCGAAGCCGAGCAGGTAGTCCGGGTCGGCGCCGGTGAAGGAGTAGATGGTCTGGTGCGGGTCGCCGACCACGCACAGCTCGGCCCGGCCACCCAGCCAGGCGTCCAGCAGCCGCTGCTGCAGCGGGTTGACGTCCTGGTACTCGTCGACCACGAAGTGCCGGTACTGGCCGCGCACCTCGCGCGCGACGTCCCGGTGCTCCTCGAGGGCGTAGGCGGTGACCAGCAGGAGGTCCTCGAAGTCCAGCGTGCCGTCGCGCTGCTTGGCCTGCTCGTAGCTGGCGTAGACCGCCGCGACCGCGGCCGGCTCGAAGGGCGCCTCCCGGCCGGCGGCCCGGGCCCGCGCCGGGTAGTCGTCGGGGGTGGCCAGCGTCGTCTTGGCCCACTCGATCTCCCCGGCCAGGTCACGCAGGCTGGCCCGGTCGGTGGTCAGCCGGTGCCGGGTCGCCGCCCCGGCGACCACGCGCAGCTTGTTCTCCACCAGCTCAGGCAGCGGGCCGCCCAGCACGCGGGGGGCGAAGTAGCGCAGCTGCCGCATGGCGGCGGCGTGGAAGGTGCGGGCCTGCACCCCGCCCACGCCCAGGGCCGACAGCCGGCCGCGCAGCTCGCCGGCCGCCCGGGCGGTGAAGGTCACCGCCAGGACCTGCTCGGGGGTGTAGACGCCGGTGTGCACGCCGTAGGCGATCCGGTGGGTGATGGTGCGGGTCTTGCCGGTGCCGGCCCCGGCCAGGATGCAGACCGGGCCGCGCACCGCCGCGGCCGCGGCGCGCTGCTGCTCGTCCAGGCCGGCGAGCACGGCCTCCGCACCGGTCGGCCGTCGCTGCTCCTCGACCGTCACCCCCCGAGTCTGGCAGCCGGGTACGACAGGCCGGGGAAGCATCCCCGGGGCACCGGCGTTGGATCCGGAGCACGACCCGGGGACCCGCTGGTCACCGGCACCGACCGACGACGGAGGATCGAGCGCATGACTGCCGCCACCGCACCCGTGACCATGTACACCACGAGCTGGTGCGGGTACTGCGTCCGCCTCAAGAAGCTCATGCAGCGCGAGGGCATCGAGTGGGCCGAGGTCAACATCGAGACCGACGAGGGCGCCGCTGACCTGGTGATGAAGGCCAACGGCGGCAACCGCACCGTCCCCACGCTGATCTTCGCCGACGGCACCGCGCTGACCAACCCGAGCATCGACCAGGTCAAGGACCAGTTGTCGCAGACCTCCGGCGCGTGATCCCCCCGCCGCGGTCCTCCTCGGGTCATGATCACGGGGTCGCCGGCCGTGGGGAGCCGGTGGCCCCGCGGCCACCGGGGCCGCGGGTGCCGAGGGAGGACGTGGCGGTGGGCAGCCCCGTGAGCAGCGCGACGGCCGGGTCCGCGACGGCCGGGTCCCAGCCCGACGACGTCGTCCGCACCCCGGACGGCGACCCCGCCTTCGTCATCACCCGCACCACCCGCGGGTGGGCAGTGGTGACCCCGGCCGGGACCGAGCAGGCCGCCGACCTGGTCGAGGCGATGAGCCTGGCCGACCTGATCGCCGAGGACCTGGGCGCCTCCCCCGAGCCCGACCGCGACGCCCGCCGGGCCGCCCGAGGCACCGCGGCCGACGAGCCCGGCGCCGACCCGAGGGACCAGCAGCTGGCCGCGCTGCAGCGCTCGGTCGGCCAGCTCGAGCACGCGCTCGCCGCGCGGGTGTCGGTCGAGCGGGCCATCGGGGTGCTGGCGGTCCGCCGGGGCAGCTGCCCCCGCGAGGCCTTCGAGCAGCTGCGCCGCGAGGCCCGCTCCTCCGGTCGACCCGTGCAGGACCTGGCCCGCGAGGTGCTCAGCGACCTCGGCACCGGCACACCGCCGGCCGCCGTGCCCGCACCGGCCGGTCCGCCCCCGGTGGAGTCCCTCCCGGCGCCCGAGCGCCCGGCCCGCCGTCGCGTCGAGCGCTCGCGCACCCGGCAGACCGTCCTCGCCGAGGGCGAGCACTGAGCTCCCCGCTCCCGCTGACCCCCGCAGCCCTGGCCCGACGACTGGCCGGGCTGCTGGCCGACGCCGCCCCCTCTCCCGGTGCCGCTGCCCTGCGGGTGGCCGTGGACGGCCCCGACGTGGCCCGGCCGGCCGACCTCGCCGGTGCGGTCGCCGACCTGCTGCCGTCGCTGGGCAAGCCGGCCGCCGTCGTCCCGGCCGACGGGTTCCTGCGTCCCGCGTCGGTCCGCCTCGAGCACGGCCGCACCGACGCCGACGCCCGGTACACCGACTGGCTGGACGTCTCGGCGCTGGCCCGCGAGGTGCTCGACCGGGTCGGCCCGGGCGGCCCCGGCGACGTGCTGCCGCAGCTGTGGGACGTCGAGCGGGACCGCGCCACCCGGGCCGACCGGGTACCGGTCAGCGGCGTGGTGCTGGTGCCCGGTGCCCTGCTGCAGGGCGTGGGGCTGGCCTTCGACGTCGTCGTCCACCTGCGGGTCTCCCCCGCCGCCCGGCGCCGGCGCTTCCCGGCCGAGCAGGCCTGGGAGCTGCCGGCGTTCGACCGCTACGACGACGAGGTCGACCCGGTCGCCCTGGCCGACGCGGTCGTGCTCGCCGACCACGCCGACCGCCCCGCGCTGGTCCTGCAGGGCCGCTTCGGCTGAGTCGCTACTCGGCCAGCCAGGCGTCGATGAGGTGCCGGGCGATCGACACCGGCGGCGGCAGCGCGGCCGGGCCGTTGCCGCTGCGCAGCTCCTCGCGGCTGAACCAGCGGGCCTCCTCGATCTCGTCGTGGTCGACCTGCAGCTCGGTGCCGACGGCCCGCGCGGTGAAGCCGAGCATCAGCGACTGCGGGAACGGCCACGGCTGGCTGGACACGTAGCGGACGTCGGTGACCTCCAGCCCGACCTCCTCGGCGACCTCGCGGGCGACGGCGGCCTCGGCGGACTCCCCCGGCTCGACGAACCCGGCCAGGATCGAGAACCGCCCGGGCGGCCAGACGGCCTGCCGGCCCAGCACGCACCGGTCGCCGCCGTCGTGCACCAGCATGATCACCGCCGGGTCGGTGCGCGGGAACACCTCCTGGCCGGTGGTGGGGTCGCGCTGGGTCCAGCCGGACTTCTCGATGGTCGTGGCCGCGCCGGTGTAGGGGCTGAACCGGTTGCGCTCGTGCCACTCCACGATGCCGACCGCCTGGGCCAGCAGCCCGGCGTCCCGGGCGCCCAGGTCCGAGCCGATCTCGCGCAGCCCGCTCCAGGTGTCGACCGGGGTGCCGCTGATGGTCAGCGAGCGCTCCCCGCGGACGACGGCGTACGCGACGTCGTCGGCGTGGCCCAGGTAGATGCCGCCGGTCGGGAACTCGGCGCGCTGGTCCCACAGCAGCTCCGGGCCGGCCGCGCCCTCGTGCACCGGCACCGCGCGCTGGGCGTCGATCGTCAGCACCCGCACCGGCCGGCCGCGGGCCGGGTCGTCGAGGTCGCGGTCGAGGTGGCCGCGGTCGTGGCCGACCCGGGACAGCACCGGGACGTCGTCGGTGGTCGGGCCGCTGCTCTCGGGCCAGACGGCGACGTCGACGGGCAGCTCCGAGGGAGGCGGGTTGTCGGCCGGGCCGCTGCCGCCCGGCGGGGTGGCGGCCGGGTCGACCGGCGGCACGGTCATCGCTGCACCGGACCCAGGGCGGCCAGCTGGTCGGCGGTCGCGTCGGCGTCGCCCACCACGACCGCGGTGAGCCCGGCCGGGTGCAACCAGCGACGAGCGGCGGCGGTGACCTCGTCGAGGGTGACCGCGGCCAGGGCCGCCTGGTGCTCGGCCAGCCAGTCGGCCGGCAGGCCCGAGCCGATCAGCGCCGACAGCGTGCTGGCCAGCCCGGCGTGGGTCGCGGTCGCCAGCGCCGTGGTGCCCAGGATGTAGCGCCGGGCGGCGTCCAGCTCGGCCTCGGTCATCGGCACCAGCGCGATCCGGCCGAGCTCGTACACCGTCTCCAGCAGGGCCGGCCCGGTCACCCCGGTCGCGACGTCGGCGTCGACCAGGAACGACGACCCGGCCTGCAGGTGGTCCACCGAGCTGCGCGGGCTGTAGGTGTAGCCGCGCCGCTCGCGGATGTTCTCCACCAGCCGGGAGGAGAAGTAGCCGCCGTAGACCATGCTGGCCAGCCGCACGGCGGGCAGCTCGGGGTCCCGCCGGCCGGGGGCCGGGCCGCCGAGGCGGAGGTTGGACTGCACGGCGCCGGGCCGGTCGACCAGCAGCAGCGGGCCGACCGGGGCCTCCACCAGCAGGGGCGCGTCGACGGCGGTGCCGCTGCCGGTCCAGCCGCCCAGCGCCGCGGCGACCGCGTCGGTGGCCGCGGCCGGGTCGACATCGCCGACCAGCACCAGGGTGCTGCCGGCGGGGAGCACCCGCTCGCGGTGCAGCTTGCGCAGCGCCGCGGGGGTGATGGCGGCGACCTGCTCGGTCTCGGGCAGCTGGACGGCGTAGGGGTGGCTACCGTAGCGGCGGGTGGCCAGCGCGGTGCGGGCCACGACGCCGGGCTGGGAGCGGGCGATCGCGATCCGCTCGGCGACCCGGGCCTTCTCGGCGGCGACCTGGTCGGCCGGGTAGGTGGCCCGGCCCAGCAGCTCGGCCAGCACGCCGAGGACGGCGGGCAGGCCCGAGGGCAGCATCGTCGTCCCGAGCAGGAGGCGGTCGGGGTCGGCCGAGACCGACAGCTCGGCGCCCTCGGCCTGCAGCAGCTGGGCGATCTGCACCTGGTCGTGCGCGGCGGTGCCCAGCAGCACCGCGCCGGTCAGCACGGAGGTGCGGGCGACGTGGGCGGCCGCGGCCCGGGTCGAGGCGGCGGCGAACGGGATCCGCAGCCGCAGCTCGACCAGCGGGACGCCTGCGCGCGGGACGACGGCGACCTGCAGGCCGGTGTCCAGGGTGGTCAGGTGGACCTCGGGGACCGGCTGCGGGCGGGGGTCGCCCAGCGGCGGCACGAGGGACAAGTCCAGGACGGGCGCGCTCATCGGGTGGTCCCCTTGTCGGCGGTGCGCAGCTCCAGGACGGCGGCGGTGTCGGGCACCAGCCCGCGGGCGGCGTGCTGCACCGCCTCCGGGGTGACGGCGGCCAGCCGGGCGGCCAGCTCACCGGCCAGCTCGGCCCGGCCGTGGATCAGCTCGGCGGAGGCGAAGCCCAGCGTGCGGCCGAGCACGGAGTCGGCCCCGCGCAGCAGCTGGGCGCTGGTGCGGGCCTGCACCCGGGCGAGCTCGGCGGCGCCGACGCCGTCCTGGGCGACCTTGTCGATCTCCTCGTGCACGGCGTCGAGCACCCGCTGCGGGGTGACGTCGGCGGAGTGGTGCACCTGGGTGGTCAGCGTGGTGGCGTCCCGGACGTCGAACGGGTCGCCGAACAGGCCCACGTAGGAGGACTGCGCGACGGCCAGGTGGTCGCGGTGCACCAGCCGCAGCTCCAGGCGGGAGGCGTCGCCCTCGCTGAGCAGCTCGGACAGCAGCACCGTGCCCAGGTAGGTGTCCAGGTCCGCGACCGGGTCGGGCACCCGCCAGGCGATGGCCACCGCCGGGGCCGGGGCGAGCGCGTCGACGACGACGCCGTGCCGCGGGCCGGTCGGCGAGGCCTCGCCGGTGTAGGGCGTGGGCGGGGCGGCGCGGTGCGGGACGGCGTCGAAGTACCGCCGGACCAGCCGCTCGGTCTCGGCGACGTCGAGGTCGCCGCCCAGGCACAGCACGGCGTTGGCCGGGGCGTAGTAGCGGTCGAAGAAGTCCTTCGCGTCGTCGACCGTGGAGGACTCCAGGTCGACGAAGGAGCCGTAGCCGTCGTGGGTGTTGGCGAAGGACTCGAAGGCGATCTGCGGCAGCTGCAACCAGGGGAAGGCGCCGTAGGGCCGGTTGAGCACGTTGACCCGGATCTCCTCCTTCACCACGTCGATCTGGTTGCGGAGGTTCTCCTCGGTGATGGCCGGCGAGGCCATCCGGTCGGCCTCGAGGAACAGCGCGCGCTCCAGCGCCTCGGCCGGCAACGCCTCGAAGTAGTTCGTGTAGTCCTGGTGGGTCGAGCCGTTGAAGGAACCGCCGGCGGCCTGCACCAGGCGGGCGTGCTCCATCTTCGGCACGTGCGCCGACCCCTGGAACATCACGTGCTCGAAGAGGTGCGCGAACCCGGTGCGGCCCTCGGGCTCCGAGCGCATCCCGACGTCGTAGAAGACGCTCACCGCGACCACCGGGACGCTGGTGTCGGGGGCCAGGACGACCCGCAGCCCGTTGTCGAGGGTGAACCGCTCCACCGGGTGCCGCAGGGTCAGATCAGCACCGGGAGACGTCACGCCACCGAGCCTAGGTCGTCGCTCCCCGGTCCGTCACAGCACGTCGACGGCGTCGACGACGCGGTCGATGACGCCGTACAGCTCGGCGTGGGTGTTGGGGATCGACAGGTACAGCAGGGCCGGTGCCGGCCGGCCGGTGTCGATGACCACCAGGGCCGCGCGCTCGCCGGTGGCGTCGTAGCCGGCGGCGTCCCAGCTGAGCACGAACTCGTAGATCCAGGCCGGCGCCCCGTCCACGGTGATGGCCTCGTCGCGCAGCTCCTCGCGCTCGTTGGGCCCGGGGTAGTAGTTGGCCCGCACGCTCTGCGCGAGCGTCTCGATCGTGGCCTGCTCGCTGCCCGGCCCGGTCCAGCCGTACCCCTCGGCCACCGGCCCGGAGGTGATCTGGGCGATGAACTCACCGCCGTCGGGGACGCTGTCCTGGGTGGTGAAGTACTGCCCGCGCACCGACGTGGTCTCCAGCGGCACCGACAGCGCGTACTGGTACCAGCCGTCGCCCAGGTAGGGGTAAGAGATCCCGGCCTCGTCGTCGATGATCTGCACCGTGCCGGGGGCGAAGGTCGGGCCGGTGGCGGTCGGCCCGGCGACCACGGTCGGCGTGGGGTCGTCCGCGCTGCGCCGTGCGACGCCGCCG
Source organism: Klenkia terrae (assembly GCF_900491935.1). Taxonomy (GTDB): domain Bacteria; phylum Actinomycetota; class Actinomycetes; order Mycobacteriales; family Geodermatophilaceae; genus Klenkia; species Klenkia terrae. Next base: position 3,334,094 of record NZ_UEXK01000004.1, on the reverse strand, counting down.
ACGATCGTGACCACGAGGACCACCACGGCGGCGGCCACCGCGCCCAGCACCCAGACCGTGCGCCGGCTCCCACCGGCCGGGCGCACCGGCGGGGGCTGCCACGGCGCCGGGGGCGGCAGGTAGGTGCTCTCGCCGCGGGCGGTGGTGACCCCGGGACCGGCCGGGGTGAGGACGTCGGACCAGCCGATCCCGTTCCACCACCGCACCATCCCCGGGGCGCCGTCGGGGTCGGGGTAGTAGCCGGGCGGGGCGGTTCCCGGTCCGCTCACGGTCGCGTCCTCCCCGGTGTCACAGGTCGTCCCGGTCGGCGTTGTCCCGCCACCAGTTCAGCAGGTCCGACAGCCCGTCCTGACCGCCGCGGCCGGTGACCGAGGAGTACCCGGACCGGTCGTCCCAGGTCCAGGTCAGCACCGGAGCCCCGGCGTCGTCCAGCCCGCAGGACAGCCGGCCGACCGGTTCGTCGTCGAAGTCGGCCAGCCGCACCCAGCCCTGCTCGCCGTCGGAGCTGGAGCACTCGAACGCGTCGTCGCCCTCGAGCTGGGACAGCCCGGCGCGCTGCACCCCGGCGTCGAACGCCGCGCCGGCGGCCTCCGGCGAGACCAGCAGCTCGTAGGTCTGCGCGCTCGGCCCGTCGGCCGACGGGCTGACGCCGCAGTCCAGGCCGGTCAGCACGTCACCGTCGGCCTCCGTGCGCGTGCAGTCCCCCGGCACCACGTCGGTGGGCAGGCCCACCGCCAGCAGTGCCTGCTGGGCGTCGACGGTGGCCTCCTCCGCGTTGGAGGCGCGCACGGTGGCGACGACCGCCCACGTGCCCAGCGCGGCGGCCAGCAGCGCGAGCAGCACGACGAGGACCGTGCCGCCACGGCGGCGACCCGACGGCGCCGTTTGCGGCCGGCCCACCCACGGCGGCTGCCCCGGCGGCGGCGCGACCTGCTGACCGGCACCCTGCGGCCCCGGCTGACCGGGACCCTGCTGACCGGGACCCGGCTGACCGGGGCCCTGCTGACCGGGGCCCTGCTGACCGGGGCCTGGCTGACCGGGGCCCTGCTGACCGGGGCCCTGCTGACCGGGGCCCTGGTGGGGTGGCCCCTGCTGCTGGGCGGGCTGGACCGTGGTCGGGCTCGGCTGAGGACGCAGCGCGGTCCCGGCGCGGCCGGGGTCACCGCCCTGCACGCCGACCGTGGTGGGCGCGGTGCCGTTCGGGCCCGGCGGGCGCTCGGCGGGCCGGGGCACCTCGATGCCGCTGACGCCCAGGGCCGCGCGGGCGGCGGCGGCCATGCCGCCGGCCGAGGTCCAGCGATCCGCCGGGTCCTTCGCCAGACCGCGGAGCACCACGCCGTCGAGCACGTCCGGGATCCCCGGCCGGACTGCGCTGGGTGGCTCCGGGGGTGTGTTGACGTGGGAGAACATCTGGCTGACCGCGTCGCCGGGCGGGAACGGACGACGCCCGGTCAGCGCCTCGAACAACACGCAGGCCAGCGAGTAGACGTCGGTGGCCGCCGACAGCTGCCGGCCGTGGAACCGCTCGGGGGCCATGTACTCCGTGCTGCCGATGGTCAGGCCGGTGCCGGTGAGCGAGGGACCGGTCTCCTCCCCCACCGGGCGGGCGATGCCGAAGTCGACCAGGTAGACGAAGTCGTCGCCGGCCACCGAGTCGGCCAGGTCCCCGCCGTCGGCCCGGGCCACCAGCAGCACGTTGGAGGGCTTGACGTCGCGGTGCACCAGGCCGTCGGCGTGCGCGGCGTCCAGCGCACGGGCGACCTGGCCGACGAGGTCGACGGCCCGGGCCGGGTGCAGCGGACCGGTGCGGCGCAGGAGCGAGGCGAGGTCCTCCCCCTCCACCAGCCGCATGTCCAGGAACAGCCGGCCGTCGATCTCGCCGTAGCGGTGGATGGGCACCACGTGCGGTTCGCGCAGCCTGGCCACGACGCGGGCCTCGCGGCGGAAGCGCTCGCGGTAGGACTCGTCGCCGGCCCACTGCGGATGCAGCACCTTGAGCGCCACCTCGCGCTCGTGCTCGGCGTCCAGGGCGCGGACGACCTCGCCCATGCCGCCCTGGCCGAGCACGCCGAGCACCCGGTAGGGGCCGAACTGGTCGCCGTCCTCCATCGTCGGTCCCCTGCTCAGCGGTCGAAGGGGACGGTGGCCAGCTCGCGCCACAGGTGGGCCGCGGCCTCGGCGCCGCGGGGCAGCATCGGCAGCAGCACGCGCTCGTTGGGCGCGGGGATGCGGTCGGTGGGCAGGCCGGCGCCCCGGAACAGCAGGGGGGCGCCGAGCACGGCGACCAGGTCGGCCTCGGGCCCGCTGCCGCCCTCACGGGTGAACAGCACGTCGCCGGCCGACCGGTCGAAGGCCTGCCCGATGGCCGTGAGCAGCGCCGCCATCGCCGGGTGGTCCAGGTCGCTGGCGCACGGGCTGACCCCGCCTTCGGGGACGTGCACGTCGGCCTCGATGCCGGCCGGCACGTGCTCGGCGACCCAGCTGCGCAGCTGGTCGCCGAGGTCGGCGGGCACCTGGTCGGCGACGAGGCGGAAGGTGACCTTGGCGTGCGCCTCCGCCGGGATGATCGTCTTGTGGCCGGGGCCGGTGTAGCCGCCCCACATGCCGTTCACCTCGGCGGTCGGCCGGGCGCCGATGCGCTCCAGCGTGCTGAACCCGGCCTCCCCGGCGGCCGCCCGGGACGCCGCCGGGCCGGCGAGCCAGGCCTCCTCGTCGAAGGGCACCCGGCCCATCAGCTCCCGCTCGCGGTCGGTGAGCGGGCGGACCTTGTCGTAGAACCCGGGCAGGGTGACCCGGCCCTGGTCGTCGTGCAGCGCGGCCAGCAGCGACGCCATGGCGTGCAGCGGGTTGGGCACGCCGCCGCCGAACGAGCCGGAGTGCAGGTCCACGCCGGGGCCCCGCAGGGTGATCTCGGCGTCGGCCAGCCCCCGCATGGCGGTCACCGCGCTGGGCACGTCGGGGGCGGCCATGCCGGTGTCGCTGACCACCACCACGTCGCAGGCCAGCCGCTCGCGCTGCGCCGCCAGGAGGGCCGGGAAGTGCGGGGAGCCCGACTCCTCCTCGCCCTCGACCAGCAGCTTCACGGTGACGGCCGGGGTGTCCCGGCCGGTGGCGGCCAGGTGCGCCCGGATGCCCAGCAGGTGGAAGGCGACGTTGCCCTTGTCGTCGATCGCCCCGCGGGCGTGCAGCTCGGGGCCCAGCTCGGTCTCGACCCGGGTGGGCTCGAACGGCGGGTGCGTCCAGGCGTCCTCCGGGGTCACCGGCTGCACGTCGTGGTGGCCGTAGACCAGGGCGACCGGCGCCCCGGCGTCGGCCGACGGCCACTCGGCGTAGACCGCGGGGGCGCCCGGCGTCGGCCAGACCTCCACCACCGGGAACCCGACCCGCCGCAGCGCGCCGGCCAGCCAGTCGGCGCTGGCGGCGACGTCGGCGGCGTGCGCGGGGTCGGCGGAGATCGACGGGATGCGCAGCCAGGCATCCAGGTCGGCGTCGAGGTCGTCGAGGTGCGCGGACACNCCGACCCGCCGCAGCGCGCCGGCCAGCCAGTCGGCGCTGGCGGCGACGTCGGCGGCGTGCGCGGGGTCGGCGGAGATCGACGGGATGCGCAGCCAGGCATCCAGGTCGGCGTCGAGGTCGTCGAGGTGCGCGGACACGAAGTCCCGCTCGGGGTTCTGGCTCACCCGGCGACCGTAACGCGCCCGCACCGGTCCCCCGGGCTACGTTGCCCGGCATGGGCGCTGGGCAGCTGCAGGTGGACGTCGGGGACCTGGTCTTCGACGTGCGGACCGACGGACCCGAGGACGGGCGGCCCGTGCTGCTGCTGCACGGGTTCCCGCAGACCTCGCTGTCCTGGTCGGCGGTCACCCCGCTGCTGGCCAAGGCGGGGCTGCGCACCTACGCACCCGACCAGCTGGGCTACTCCCCCGGTGCACGTCCCGGGGAGACCGACGCCTACGCGCTGCCCGCGCTGGCCGCGGTGACCGCGGACCTGATGACGGCGCTGGACATCCCGACCGCCGACGTCGTGGGGCACGACTGGGGCGCCAACGTGGCCTGGGCGCTGGCCGGCTGGCACGCCGACCGGGTGCGCACGCTGACCGCGGTGTCGGTCCCGCACCCGACGGCCTACACCCTGGCCTACCGGGCCGACCCGGAGCAGAAGGAGCGCTCGGCCTACATCAAGCTCTTCTGGCAGGCCGGCAAGGCCGAGCGCGTGCTGCTGGAGGACGACGCCCGGCGGCTGCGCCGGGTGCTGGGCGACGTCCCGGCCGAGGCGGTGGACACCTACGTGGCGCACCTGTCCGCGGCGGGCGCGCTGACCGCGGCGCTGGACTGGTACCGGGCGATGAGCTCGAGCACGCCGCTGGACCCGGTCGGGGTGCCCACCACCTACGTCTGGAGCGACGAGGACATGGCCGTGGGCCGCACCGCGGCGGAGGCGTGCGCCGACCAGGTGACCGGGGACTACCGGTTCGTCGAGCTCACCGGCATCTCGCACTGGATCCCGGAGAAGGCCCCCGAGGCGCTGGCCGCGGCGATCCTGGACCGGGTCGCCCGCGGCTGAGCCCACCGCCGGGCCCGCCGCGGCCCGGGTGCGCCGCCGGTTGCTCATGCGCCGTCGGTCACCAGGGCCAGCAGCCCGGCCTCGTCGAGCAGGTCGACCGGCCGCAGGGTCACCCCGGCCAGCACGTGGTGGAACCCGGCGCTGACCCGCTCCACCGGCACGCCGACCAACCGGGACCAGCCCAACCGGTAGGCAGCCAGCTGCACGCCGACCGCGGCGAGCTCGGTGGCGCCCGGCACCGGCCCGGTCTTCCAGTCGACGACCTCGTAGCCGCCGCAGCCGTCGCCGTAGACGGCGTCGATGCGGCCGCGCAGGGTCAGCGGCCCGAGCGGGGTCTCGAACGGCGCCTCGACGTCGACCGGCTGCCGGTCGGCCCACTCGCCGGCCAGGAACGCCTGCTGCAGTGCGGTGAGCGCCTCGTCGGGCGCGGCACCGGCGTCGCCGGATCCGGGCAGCTCGTCGAGGTCGATCAGGCGGGTGGCGCCGAACCGCTGCTCCAGCCAGAGGTGGAAGGCGGTGCCCCGGCGGGCCAGCGGGGCCGGTGCCGCCGGCATCGGGCGGCGCAGCCGGCGGGCGAGCGCGGCCGGGTCACGGCGCAGCGCCACCAGGGAGGACACCGAGAGGTGGGCCGGCAGGGTCACCTCGGTGGCGCTGCGGCCGGACTCGGCGCGCTCGCGCAGCAGCAGCTGGGCGTCGCGGACCCAGTCGGTGACCACCGGGTCCTCGACGGCCCCCAGCCCGTCGCCCTCCAGCGGGTGCGCGCGGGTGGCGGTGACCAGCTCGGCCGCGGCGGTCAGCGCCCGGCGGCGACCCGACGACAGCGGGTCGGCCGGCCAGATCCCGACCGGCCACTCGGCCAGCGCCGGGTTCGTCGCGTCGGCCGGCGGCGGGTCGGCCCAGGCGTCGACCGCGCCGGTGCCGGGCAGCGACTCGACCGCCTCGCGGACGGCCAGCAGCAGGGTGGAGGGGCCGTTGGGCTTGACGCCGTCGCGCCACCAGCTGCCCGAGCACAGCAGCAGGCGCTTGGCCCGGGTGACCGCGACGTAGCCCAGCCGCACCTCCTCGGCCGAGCCGAAGGCCTTCCAGTCGGCCACGTAGTCGGCGAGGGCGTCGCGGACCACCGCCTGGTCGCCCGACCCGGGCACCGGCAGCCGCAGTGCCGGCAGGTCGGCGCGGTCGGTCAGCCGCAGCTCCGCCGGGACGGCGCCGGGGTCGTTGATCCAGGAGTCGGAGGTGTCGGCCTTGCTGGGGAACTGCCCGACGGTCATCCCCGGGACGGCGACGACGTCCCACTCCAGCCCCTTCGCCGAGTGCCCGGTCAGCAGCTGCACCGCCTCCGGGTTGACCGTGACCTCGCCGGGCTCCAGGCCGCGCTCGCGCACCTCGGCATCGGCCAGGTAGCCCAGGAACGCCGGCAGCGACGGCAGCTCGGCCAGGTCGGCGAACTGCGCGGCGACGGTGTGCAGGGCGTCCAGGTGGGTGCGGGCGCCGCCGGGGCTGGCGTCGGGGTGGCTGGCCAGCTCGGTCTCCAGACCCAGCGTGCGGACCACCTCGTCGACCAGGTCGGGCAGCGGCTCGCCCAGCCGGCCGCGCAGCATGCCGAGCTCGGCGCCCAGCCGGCGCAGCCGGCGGTGCCCGTCGGCGGAGTAGGCGGTCGGCGCACCCAGGTCGTCGAGGGCCTCGACGATGCTGCCCCGCTCGGGGGCGAGCTCGACCACCGCGGCGCCGTCCGCCGGGGCGGTGGCCGGGGCGGTGGCCGCGGCCGTGTCCGCGACCGGTCCGTCCGGTGCGGGCCGGCGGCCGCGGACCAGGTGGCGGGCCCGCGCCTCGAGAGCGGCCAGGTCGCGCGGGCCGATCCGCCAGCGGGCCCCGGTGAGCAACCGGCCCAGGGCGTCGCCGGCGGTGGGGTCGACCAGCACGGTCAGCGTGGCCACCACGTCGGACACCTCGGGCACGTCCAGCAGGCCGCCGAGGCCGACGACCTCGACCGGGAGGCCCCGCTCGCGCAGCGCCGCGGCGATACCCGGCAGCTGCGCCCGGCGTCGGGCCAGCACCGCGATGGTCGGGCGGCCCGCCGGTGGCGCGCCGTCGTCGCCGGGTGGACCGTGCCACTGGGCGGCCAGCCGGTCGGCCAGCGCGGCGGTCTCCTCCGCCGCGGTCTCGTACAACCCGACCCGGACCTCACCGGGACCGGCCGCGGGAGCGGCGGTGAGGTCGGGCAGCGGGGCCGCGTCGGCGGGCTGGGGCAGGTCGGCGGCCACCCGGTTGGCGACCGCCAGCACCGCCTGGTCGTTGCGCCAGCTGGTGGACAGGGTGAGGCGCTGCGCCGGGCGGTCGGGCGCACCCGGGAACGTGCGCGGGAAGCGCTCGATGGTGCCCGAGGACGCCCCGCGCCAGCCGTAGATCGACTGGCGCGGGTCGCCGACGGCCAGCACCGGGTGGTGGGCGTCGCCGCCGAACAGCGCCTCGAGCATCCGGAGTTGGCCGACCGAGGTGTCCTGGTACTCGTCGAGCAGGACCACCCGCCAGCGGGCGCGCTCGCGGCGGCCGACCTCCGGCGAGCTGGTGGCCGCCCGCGCGGCGTAGGCGACCTGGTCGGCGTAGTCGATGGCCCCGGCCGCCCGCTTGCGGGCCTCGAAGGCCTCGACCATGGGCAGCAGGGCGACCCGGGACCGCTGCCGGGCCAGCATCTTCAGCACGTCGGCGTAGGGGCCCTTGGTCCGGCCGGTCACCGGGTAGGCGTGCACCTGCGCCTCCAGCCGGGCCGTCCAGGACCGCAGCCGGTCCGGGGCGATGTCGTGCTCGCCCAGCTCCGCCGCAAGCTGCAGCACGTCCTCGGTGGTGGTCACCAAGCCCAGGGCGACGTCGCTCATGTCCCCGGTGTGCGCGGCGACGGCGGTGGCCGCCTGCCCCCAGCACATCGCCGGGCCCAGCACGCCCGCACCGGGTTCGACGCCGATCCGCAGCCCGTGCTCGGCGACGATCCCGGCGGCGTACCCGTGGTAGGTCGCCACGGTCGGCGAGGCCACCTCCAGCCGCTCCCGCAGCGCCTGGTCGGTGTCGGGGTGCGCGGCCAGCGCGGTCAGCCGCAACCGGATCCGGGCGCCGAGCTCGCTGGCCGCCTTCCGGGTGAAGGTCAGGCCGAGCACGGCCTCCGGGGCCACCAGCTGGTTGGCCACCAGCCAGGCCACCCGGGCGGCCATGGTCTCGGTCTTGCCCGACCCGGCGCCGGCGACCACGACCATCGGCCGGTCGACCGGCGCCTGCACGACGGCGGCCTGCTCGGGCGACGGGGCGTAGGACAGCCCGCACCGGCGGGCCACCTCGGCCGGGTCCAGCAGCTCGGGCACGACCGCGGCCCGGGGTTCGACGAAGCCGGGAAGGTCGAAGGCCAGCTGCCCGTCGGCGGCCCCGGACGCACGGCGGGTCACCGGGTCACCTGCCGACCGGACTCCTGCATGGGGCAGCTGCGCCGGAAGGAGCACCGCTCGCAGTCGGTGTCGGTGCGCGCGGCGAACGTCGCGGCACCCATGCCGTCGCCGACCTCGGCGACCAGCTCGCCGGCCCAGGTGGCCGTCGCCGGGACGTCGGCCGGCAGGGGCGGCTGCACGTGCTCCTTGGCCGCCTTCTGCGCACCGCCGACCTGCAGCAGCGCCGCGCCGCCGGGGACCGTGCCGTGCCCGCCGAAGGCGCCCTCGGCCACGGCGACCTGGTAGGCGGCCAGCTGCCCGTGCTCGTCGACCGTGCGGGGCGCGGTCTTGCCGGTCTTGAGGTCGACCACGACCAGCCGGCCCTCCTCGTCCCGCTCGAGCCGGTCGACCTGGCCGCGCAGGCGGGCCCGCCCCACCACCACGTCGAAGTCCTCCTCGGCGGCGACCAGCTCGCGGGTGCCGCGGGCGTGCCAGGCCAGGAACTTGGCGAGCATCTCCTGGGCCCGGTCGCGCTGGCGCTGGTCGAACCAGCCCGGACCGAGGTCGAGCCGGTCGAGCTCGGTGGCCAGCACGTCGGGGGCCTCCGCCGGGGCCAGCCCCTCGGCCACCTGCTGGGCGACGTCGTGCACCGCCGAGCCGACCGTCCGCGTGGTCTCCGGGGACGCCTCGGCCCCCACCGAGCCGAGCACCCAGCGCAGCGGGCAGCGCTGGAACGTGTCGATCGCCGAGGGGCGCACCCGGACCAGCTCGGCCGGGGCGACCAGCGGGGCGTCGTCGGACAGCGGGGCCAGCCCCCACCAGGACGACGGGTCCGCGCCGGGCACCCGTTCCTCGGCCAGCCGGCGCAGCACCGCCGCGGCGGCGGTCCGCCGGGCGGGCGGGGTGTGCGGGTCGGTGAGTGCCCGGGCTCTTATACACATCTGACGCTGCCGACGATACCCCGCGCGCCGTGCTNGTCGGTCAGCGGGCTCATCACGCAGGCGCCCGACGTCTCCGACAGCCCGAACAGGTTCTGCACCACGGCGCCGGGGAACGCAGCGCCCATCGCCCGGGCCAGCGGCGGGGCCCCCGTGGGGCCGCCCCCCACGGCGGGCCCGGCGGGGGGGGCGCCCCCCGGGGCCCTCGCCCCCCCCGCCCTCCCCGGCGTCCGGCGGCGGGGCGACCAGGTCGAGGAAGCGCGAGGCGTTGGCCCCCACGTCGCCGCCCTCCAGCCCGCCGTCGACCGCGGTGACGACCAGTCGCCGGCGGGCCCGGGTGACCGCGACGTAGAACAGCCGACGCTCCTCGGCCAGTGCGAGGGTCCGCCGGTCCAGCGTGGCCGCGTCGGTCCCGGCCGCCACCTCCACGAGGTCCTCGGCGCCCAGCAGGCTGGCCCGGGTGCGCAGGTCGGGCCACACGCCCTCCTGCACCCCGGCCACGCACACCACGTCCCACTCCAGGCCCTTGGCGGCGTGCGCGGTGAGCACCCGCACCGTCTCCCCGGCCGGCGCCCGGGCCGCGCCGCCGTCGCCGGGCAGCTCCTGGGCGCCGAAGTGGTCGACGAACTGGCCGACGGTGGCGTACGGCAGCCGGTCGACGAAGCTCGCCGCCGCGTCGAACAGCGCCACCACGGCGTCCAGGTCGCGGTCGGCGACCGCGCCCGGCGGGCCGCCGGCGGCGCTGGCCGCTGCCCACCGCGTCGCCAGACCGCTGGCCTGCCACATGGCCCACAGCACGTCCTCCGCGGTGCCCTCGCGCAGCAGGGCCACCCGCCCGGCGGCCAGCACGCTCGCCACCCGGGTGGCCGGCCGGGCCACCGGCGCCGGGAGGGCGTCGAGCAGGGTGGCGTCGGCGAGCACGTCGGCCAGCGGGGCGCCGCGCTCGGCCGGGTCGACGCCGCGGGCAACCAGCTCCCGGCGGGCGGCGCGGCGCAACCGGCGCAGGTCCAGCACGGTCGCCCCGCCCAGCGGCGAGGCCAGCAGCGCCTCGGCCCCCGTCTCGGTCAGCCCGGTCTCGGTGAACCCGGTCTCGACCGGCCCGGTGCCGACTGGTGCTGCTCCCGGGCCCTCGCCGTCCGCGATCGGTGCCGGCAGGAGGGCGCGCAGCGCGGCCAGCAGCGGTTCGACCGCGGGCTGCTGGGCGAGCGCGAGGTCGTCGGCGGAGACGGTGACCGGGACCCCGGCCTGGCTCAGCGCCCGGCGCACCGGTCCCAGCGCGGCCGAGCCCCGGACGACGACGGCCATCTCCGACCAGGGCACGCCGTCGAGCAGGTGGGCGCGGCGGAGCGTGTCGGCCACGTGCGCCGCCTCCACCGCCGGGGTGTCGAACACGTGGACCTGGGCGCTGCCCGGGGCGGTCGCCGGGTCCGCGGTGAGCCGGCGGTGCTCCCACGGGCCGGGCAGCCCCTCGGCGACCCGGCAGCTGATCCGGAGCAGCTCGATGCCCGAGCGGCGGCAGACCCCCCGCGACACCCGCGCCGCCGGCCGGCCGCCGCGGGGGGCGCAGCGCTGGGGGAACTCGACCAGGCCCCGGGGCTCGGACCCGCGGAAGGCGTAGATGGCCTGGTCGGGGTCACCGACGACCACGAGGTCCCGGCCCCCGCCGGACAGCAGGTGCAGCAGCTCGACCTGCGCGGGGTCGGTGTCCTGGTACTCGTCGACGAACAACCAGCTCGCCCGCTCCTGCTCGGCGCGCAGCAGGGCCTCGTCGGCGCGCAGCTCCTCGATCGCCTCGCGCACGAGCTCGGCCGGGTCGTAGCCGCTGCCCGACCCCAGGAACGCGGTCTCCAGCCCGGTGACGTCCTCGTACTGCTGGGCGAACTGGGCGGCCGCCGACCAGTGCGGCCGGTCCAGCGCCGCGCCCAGCTCCGCCAGCCGGGCCGGCGGGAGACCCCGCTCGGTGGCCCGGAGCAGGAGCTCGCGCAGCTCGCGGCGGAACCCCGCGGTGCCCAGCGCCGGCCCGAGGTCCTCGGGCCAGCGCACGCCGTCGTCCTCGGCGTCGCCGGTGAGCAACCGGCGCACCGTGAGGTCCTGCTCGGCGGAGGTCAGCAGCCGCGGCGGCGGGTCACCGCGCAGCGCGGCCGCGCGGTGCAGGACGCCGAAGGCGTAGGAGTGGAACGTGCGGGCGACCGGCTCGCGGATCGTGCGGGCGACCCGGGCGGTGATCCGGGTGCGCAGCTCGGCGGCGGCCTTGCGGCTGAACGTCAGCACCAGCACGCGCTCGGGGTCCAGCCCGGCCTCGATGCGCCGGGCGACGGCCTCGACGATGGTCGTGGTCTTGCCGGTGCCCGGCCCGGCCAGCACCAGCAGCGGACCACCGGGGTGGTCGACGACGGCCTGCTGGGTGGGGTCGAGGACCGGGCGGCGCGGCGCCCGGGCCGGGGGCAGGACGAGCCGGTACCCCGGCTCCGCGGTGCCCGTCGCTGTCATGCCTCGATGACACCACGGGGGTCCGACAGATCGTGGCGGCCGGGGTCAGTCCTCGGGCCAGCGCACCGCGTCCAGGTCGACCCGCCCGCGCCGGACCGGCACGCCCTCGGCGGCCAGCAGTTCGAGCTGACGGGCCCGGACCGGCTCGGCGGGGGGGCCGTCGGCCCGCACCACGCGGTACCAGGGCACCGCCGCACCGCCCCGGGACAGCGCACGGGCGACCCGCCGGGGACCCACCCCGACGAGCCGCCCGACGGCGCCGTACGTGCTGACCCGGCCGACCGGGATGTCCTCGACCACGTCGAGGACCGCCTCGTCGACGTCGGCCGGGTCGGCCGTCACCGGCTCACGCAGAGGAATCAGCCGTAGCTTCCCTCACAACTCAGGACGTCGTGTAGTTGAAGTACCAGTAAACCCGAGTTATGCCATCGTCGAAACAGTTCCCCACAGTGGTCTTGGGCAACTTGGAATAGGTGGTTCGGGCGGACTCGCACTGCGCCTTCGTGATGTAAGGCCCCTTCGTCGCTGTGCTCGCTTGCGCCATGCCGGGGCTCACCAATAGAAGCGCAGCAACCGTAGACGCCATCACGACGGGCTTCAACAACTTCATTTGCCACTCGTCTCTCCCGGGGGGGCACAGCCTATCGCGCGTCCGTGACGTGGTCCACAGTCCGCAAGGATCCGATACGATCGCGACCGATCCACCAGGAATTACAGCTCGTCGCAATAGCCCGAAGGAGAGTATCGAATACGGCCGGGACGAGAGCGATGAGTGGAGCATGCGCTGCCAGCTGCTGCGGCGACGCCAGTGCGGGCGGCGCGGGATTGGGAACTGGCACAGTCGCCGCGCTTGGGATCCCAGCGGCAGGCGGCAGTGGCCGGCGTGACCGGTAGAGGCGAGGAGCTGTATCCAGGTGGTGGCTACCAGACCTGCCGACAGCGAAAGCAGATCTGGCGCTGCGCGAAGTCGTGCAGTGGCAGGGGAGCCAGCCTGGGCCCTTCGCGCATCGGAGCCGCTTCTCGCCGTGGACCCGCAGCGTTACGGAAGTCGAAGCCGGCGAGCTTGCACGAGGTTTGTTGGCGTCGAATGCGGTTGCCCGCAGCCCGCCTACGTCGGCGCTCATCGCCTGCACCCAGGGGGCGAGGACTCCGTACGCAAGCCTCCCCCCGGGCCAGCTAACCCCAGGCTAATCCACTTTTAGGCCACGTTCTCGCGTCAATGGCCACAATTAAACGCTCATGTCGCCAAATTGGCGGCGCAGAGGCAGCCATTCTTGAGTGAGCCGCCGGCCCTCACTGGGTCCACAGAGTGTTCGACATATTGACAATTGTGCGGGATGCAGCGCGACGCCGCCCGAGACGGCGAACGGACGACACGCCGGGACCTCTGCCGTCCGTGCTGATTCGGCCGACCTGGATGTCCCCAACCACGTCGAGGACCGCCTTGTCGACGTCGACCGGGTCGGCCGTCATCCGGTCAGCCGACGTAGTTGCTGTTCGTCAGCCACCAGTTGTAGAGGATGGCCACGTCGGCCTGGCTGGTGCCAGCCAGCTGCACGACACCCTCTGTGAGGAACTCGTCGTCGGTCCACGCGATGAACACGGACCCGTTGGAGGAGATGCCGCAGGCGATCTGGCCGCCGGGCACGTCGTTCTGCGTCCAGGTGCCGCTGCCCACGGCCGTGGTGCAGTCCTGGCCCTCGGCAATGGGCTGGACGCCCTGTCCGGCGATGTCGGTAGCGAACACCGAATCCAGCGTCCCCTGTTCCTCGTAAAGGTAGAACTGCGCCCCCAGTGGGCCGGGCTGGGTCGCCGACGGGCCGCACTCGGCGGCGTCGGTCGCGCCGTCGCTGGGCACGTCGATCGGCGTGCAGTCGCTGAAGTCCGTCGGCACCATCGACAGCAGCTCGCCCTCCGAGCTGCTCGACGACGACGAGCTGCTGGACGAGCTCGACGAGGACGAGGACTCCGAGGACGACGACGTGGTCGTGGGGGCCGCGGTCGTGGTGGTCGACGTCGGGTCCGCGGTGGTGTCCGAGTCGTCGTTGCCCAGGGTGAGGAACAGCGTGACACCGACGGCGATGATCACGACGAGGGCCGCGACCCCCCCGATGAGCAGGCCCTTCTTGTTGCCGCCCGAGCCCTGCGGCGACCCGCCGTAGGGACCCCCGCGACCACCCGGTCCACCGGGACCACCCGGTCCACCGGGACCGCCGAACGGCGGGGCGCCGTAGCCGCCCTGCCCCGGGGGCTGGCCGTACCCGGGCGCCCCGAACTGCTGGGTGGGCGGCGGACCCTGCTGACCAGGGCCCTGCTGACCAGGGCCCTGCTGACCGAAGCCGGGCTGCCCGTACTGCTGCGTGGGCTGCTGGGCACCCCACCCGCCCGGCTGCCCCGAGCCCTGCTGGCCGAGCACCTCGGTCGGTTGCTCACCCGCCGGGGGCTGCTGGCCGTACGGCGGCTGCCCGCCCGACGGCGGGTTGCCGTAGGGCGGCGGGCCCTGGGGGGGCTGACTCATGGGAGGGACCTCCAGCTCATGCGGACTCTGCCGCTCCGGATCGTAGGGCCCGACCCGGGCCCGGGCTCCCCCAGCCGGTCACGAAGTGATCACGCCCGGCGGTCGAAGGCGGCGAGGAACCGCACCAGCGGGTCGGCCCCGGCCGGCACCGGCGACGCCGGGTCGACCAGCCCGGCCGCGCGGCCCGCACCGACCTGCTCCAGGGCGGCGGCCACCAGGTCGGCGTCCAGCACGGGGTCGCCGCCGGTGGCCCGGGCGAGGTCCCAGGCGTGCACGGTCAGGTGGGTGGTGAGCACGGCGAGGTGGTCCGTCGCCGGGGCCGGCCCCTCGGCCAGCTGCACCGTCGCGTCCACCGCCCCCGGCTGGGCGAACGCGGTCAGCGCGGCGTCGGCCGCGGCCTCCCACGAGCCCAGCGGGTCCCCGGCGAGGAGCTCCTCGGTGTCGGTGGGCACCGGTCCGCCGGCCGGGTGGCCGGCCAGGAGCGGGGGCACCCGCAGCTGCTCGCCGACCAGGTGCGCCACCAGGTCGGCCACGTCGCGCCCGGGGCGGACCACGGCGTCCCACTGCTCGGCCTCGACGGCGTCCACCCGGTCGGTCACCTGGGCCTGCGCCCGCTGGAAGAGCTCGAGGAGTCGTGCCTGCCGGGGATCCACCCCACCAGTAGAACGCACAGCGGCCCGCCCCCCGGGTGGGGGACGGGCCGCTGGGTGGCACCTCAGTAGGTCGGCAGCGCCTTGTCGATGCGCGTGGCCCAGGCGGTCACGCCGCCCTGCACGTGGACGGCGTCGGAGAACCCGGCGGCCTTGACGGCGGCCAGGGCCTCGGCGGACCGCACCCCGGTCTTGCAGTGCAGCACGATCGGCTTGTCCTGCGGCAGGGAGGACAGCGCCCGGCCGGAGAGGATCTCGTCCTTGGGCACCAGGCGGGCACCGGGGATGGACACGATCTCGTACTCGTTGGGCTCGCGGACGTCGATCAGCTCGAAGTCCTTGCCGGCGTCCATCATGTCCTTGAGCTCGTCGACGGTGATCGTCGAGCCGGCGGCGGCCTCCTGGGCCTCCTGGGACACCACTCCGCAGAACGCGTCGTAGTCGATCAGCCCGGTGATCGGCTCAGCCTCGGGGTCCTTGCGGATCTTGATGGTCCGGAAGGTCATCTCCAGGGCGTCGTAGACCATCAGCCGGCCCAGCAGCGTGTCGCCGATGCCGGTGAGGAGCTTGACGGCCTCGGTGGCCTGGATGGCGCCGATGGTCGCGCAGAGCACGCCCAGCACGCCGCCCTCGGCGCAGGAGGGCACCATGCCCGGCGGCGGCGGCACGGGGTAGAGGTCGCGGTAGTTCGGGCCGTGCTCGGCCCAGAAGACCGACACCTGGCCGTCGAACCGGTAGATCGAGCCCCAAACGTAGGGCTTGCCCAGCAGCACGCAGGCGTCGTTCACCAGGTACCGGGTGGCGAAGTTGTCGGTGCCGTCGACGATCAGGTCGTACTGGCTGAAGATCTCCTCCACGTTGGAGGAGTCCAGCCGGGTCTCGTGCAGCCGGACGTCGACGAGCGGGTTGATCTCCTTGATCGAGTCCCGCGCGCTCTCGGCCTTGGACCGGCCCACGTCGGACTGGCCGTGGATGATCTGGCGCTGCAGGTTGGACTCGTCGACGGTGTCGAACTCGACGATGCCCAGCGTCCCCACCCCGGCCGCGGCCAGGTACATCAGCACCGGCGAGCCCAGGCCACCGGCGCCGACGGCGAGCACCTTGGCGTTCTTGAGCCGCTTCTGCCCGTCCATCCCGACGTCGGGGATGATCAGGTGGCGGCTGTAGCGGCGGACCTCGTCGATCGACAGGTCTGCGGCGGGCTCCACCAGGGGTGGCAACGACACGTCGGGCTCCTCGAGTTGCTGGCTGCTGCTCCTGCAGTGGCCCCAACAGCCTGCCAGTCCCCTGTCTTCCCCCTAGGCGGGGAAGGGCCAGGCGTTCTTCTGGCAGCCGTCCAACCCGAGGGTCTGCTGCTCCATGACCGGGGCCAGCTGCCCGGCACCGGGGCAGGGCTGGTGGCCGTTGCCCAGGGCGTGCCCGACCTCGTGGTTGACCACGTACTGCCGGTAGGTGGCGACGTCGCCGGCGTAGTCGGGGACGGCGGTCTCCCAGCGGGCCAGGTTGATCACCGCGCGCTCGCCGTAGCGGCAGGAGGTGTAGCCCCCGGTGCCGACGCCGGGGCAGTAGGTCTCCATGCTGCCCGGGCTGACCAGGCTGACCTTGAAGTCGTAGTCCCCCGCCGCGGCCTCGGCCGCGCCGACGCGCTGGAAGCTCATGGCCCCGTCGTGCCCCCACGACCGGGGGTCGCCCAGCGTCGCCTCGACGGCGGCGGCGAAGGCCGGGCCGTCCATCCCGATGCCGTCCTCCACCTCCACGACGAAGCGCTGCAGCGGGCCGCTGCCGTAGACCGCGGACGTGCCGTCGACCGCGGAGACCGTGCCGGCCCCGGTCTCGACGTAGCTGGCCGCCCCGACGGTGGGGGCCAGGTCGGTGGGGTTGGCGTCGCCCTCGGCCGGCGCCGGCGTGGCGGCGGGAACGGGGGTGGTCACCGCGGTGGTGGTCGCCGCGGCCTGGCTCGCCGGGGCCTGCGCGGTGCTGGACGCCGGGTCGGCCTGGCCGGTGCCGGTGACGGCGACGTCGACCAGCGCCAGCACGGTCAGCACCGCGAGCATCGGGACGGCGTAGGCGCGCCACCCCCACCGCCGGGCGAAGCGGGTGAACCAGCCACCTCCACCGGGCTCGCCGGTGGACCGGCGGACCGGGTCGCGGCGGGCCACCAGGGGGCCGGCGGGGGGGGGCCGCCCCGGGCCCGTCTCTCATAAACACCCCACGCCGGCGGCCGTACTCCCTCCGGTGCTTCCTCGGGGCTCCGCGCCACGTTCAAACAACACCCCTCCGCCTCTCGCTACCACCCACCCACTCCTAGCCTNTCGGCCGGCCGGGCGCGGACCGCCCGCCGGGGAGCCGGGGGCGCTGTCGGGGAGGGTGGCCACGGAGGCCGGACGGACGTCGGGCACCCGCGCGACGGTAGACCACCAGCGCCACCGGGCCGCGCCCGGATGAACTCGTCGGTAACATCTGCCGGGCCATGCAGCCCTCCCGTGCACCCGCGCCCGCCGACGACCCCGGTCGCCGCACCTCCCGCCTGCCGCGGGGTGCGCGCCGCCTGCAGCTGCTGCGCGCCGCCCAGGACGTGTTCGTCGCCCAGGGGTTCCACGCCGCGGCCATGGACGACATCGCCGACAAGGCCGGCGTCAGCAAGCCGGTGCTCTACCAGCACTTCCCGGGCAAGCGGGAGCTCTACCTCGCGCTGCTGGAGCAGCAGGTCGGCGAGCTGACCGAGCGGATGCGGGCGGCCATGAGCGGGACGCAGGACAACCGCACCCGCGTGGACGGCGCGGTCGGCGCCTACTTCGACTTCGTCGACGCCGACGGCGAGGCCTTCCGGCTGGTCTTCGAGTCCGACCTGCGCAACGACGACGAGGTGCGCCGGATCGTCGACGCCGGCACCCGCGGCTGCGTCGAGGCCATCGCCGAGGTCATCGCCGCCGACACCGGGGTCGACCAGGAGCGCGCGCTGCTGCTGGCCTCGGGCATGACCGGGCTGGCCGAGACCAGCGCCCGGTGGTGGCTGCCCCGCAAGGGCACCGTCTCCCGCGACGAGGCCGTCGCGCTGATGAGCTCGCTGTCCTGGCGCGGCATCTCCGGCTTCCCGCGGCTGGGCGACGCGGACCACCCCACCCCGTCCTGAGCCGGCCCCGACCGTTCGCTGTGGGCGCACCCGCGGGCCGCACCGGGCGGGTCCCGCTCGGCTAGCGTCGTGGGCAGCGGCCAGTGCGGCCGCCAGACCTGAGGAGGCATCTCCAGCGTGGAAGTCAAGATCGGTGTCCAACACTCCCCCCGCGAGCTGGTCATCGACAGCCCGAAGACCCCCGACGAGATCGCGGCCGAGGTGTCCCGGGCGATGACCGGGTCCAAGGACGGCCTGCTGACCCTGGTCGACGAGCGCGGTCGCCGGATCGTCGTCCCGACCGACCGGATTGCCTACGTCGAGATCGCCGAGGCCGACACCCGCCGCGTCGGCTTCAACAAGTAATACCGCGGTCCTCCGGACCGCACCGCGGTCGACGGCCGTCCCCCTGGGGCGACGAGCGCGTCCGTGGTCGTCCGGGAGGAGGTCTCCGACCCCCGTCCCGGACGACCACCGTGCAGGTGCCGTCCCCGGCCGCAGGACGATCCGGTCCACTACCCGTTCAGGCCCAGGGCTTCCATCCGCGCCGAGTGGGCGGTCGTCAATCGACCCAGGAGCTCGGCGATGCCGTTGAGGTCGCCGGTGCCGGTGATCAGCAGGTCGGCGAGCCCGTCCCGCTCGGCGATGACGGCCTGCGACTGGGTCATGGCCTCCCCCACCAGCCGCCGGGCCCACAGGGCCAGCCGGCCGGCCCCCCGCCGGTCCCCGGCGATGGCGGCCCGCACCTCGCGGACGGCGAAGTCCGCGTGCCCGGTGTCGGCCAGCACCTCGAGCACCAGCCCGCGGTCGGGCTCGGGCAGGAACGCGGCGACCTCGCGGTAGAAGTCGGTGGCCAGGCCGTCCCCGACAAAGGCCTTGACCAGGCCCTCCAGCCAGGTGCCGGCCCGGGTGGAGTCGTGGAAGGCGTCCAGCGGGGCAACGAAGGGGGCCATCGCGTCCGCCGGGGCGACGCCCAGCTCGCGCAGCCGCTCGTCCAGGCGCTGGTGGTGGGCGATCTCGGCGGCGGCCATCCGCGCAAGGGCGGCGCGGCCGTCCAGCGTCGGGGCCAGCCGGGCGTCCTCGGCCAGCCGGTCGAAGGCAGTCAGCTCGGCGTAGGCGAGCACCCCCAGCAGGTCGACGACGGCGGGGCCGACCTCGGGTACGACACCGTCCGGAACGCTCACCCGGGTACTCCCTCCGCTGCACCGGCACCGGCCCCGGTCGGGGTCGGACCCACCCGCGACCTGCCGCGGGACCTGTGCGGACGGTATCCCGCGCTAGGATGATCTGCGGCGGGCCGCACGGCTCGCTCTCCGTGTGCGCTGATGACCGCTGGACGACGACCGCCGGGACCCACGAGGGCACCGAGGTCGGTCTCCCGGGTGAGTCTGCCCCACGACGCCCGGTCTGCTGGCCGCGTCGGCGCTGGAACTGATCGCAGCACCCCCGACCGGGGCCCGCGACGGGTCGGCGACACCGACCGCACCGCAGCCCCCCTCCAGACCGAGGCGAGAGCACTGACCACCAGCCAGACCCCCACCACCACCGCCACGACCCCCGAGGTCGACCACGCCGAGACCGGCGCCCCCGCACCCGAGGAGCTCGAGCAGCACGTCGAGGAGCTCGGCGGCGCGCCGGTCGCCCCCGACAGCCCGTTGTTCAGCGACTTCGACGTCCACCCCGACGTCATCGCCGCGCTGGCCGAGGTCGGCATCACCCGCACCTTCGCCATCCAGGAGCTGACCCTCCCGCTGGCGCTCGCCGGCCACGACCTCATCGGCCAGGCCCGCACCGGCACGGGCAAGACCCTCGGCTTCGGCGTCCCGATGCTGCAGCGCGTCGTCCCGCCGGCCGAGGGCGGCGACGGCGTCCCGCAGGCGCTGGTCGTCGTCCCCACCCGTGAGCTGTGCGTGCAGGTCTCCCGCGACCTGGCCGCGGCCGGCGCGCGGCGCGGCATCCGCGTCCAGGCCATCTACGGCGGCCGGGCCTTCGAGCCGCAGGTCGAGTCGCTCCAGCAGGGCGTCGAGATCGTCGTCGGCACGCCGGGCCGGCTGCTCGACCTGGCCCAGCGGGGCAACCTGATCCTGGGCAAGGTCAAGGTCCTCGTCCTGGACGAGGCCGACGAGATGCTCGACCTGGGCTTCCTGCCCGACATCGAGCGCATCCTGGCGATGGTCCCGGACAAGCGGCAGACGATGCTGTTCTCGGCGACGATGCCCGGCCCGATCGTCACGCTGTCCCGGTCGTTCATGACCCAGCCCACGCACATCCGGGCGCACGGCAACGACGAGGGCTCCACGGTCCCGCAGACCACCCAGTTCATCTACCGGGCGCACAACCTGGACAAGCCCGAGCTGCTGTCCCGGGTGCTGCAGTCCCGCGACCGCGGCCTGGTCATGGTCTTCTGCCGCACCAAGCGCACCGCGCAGAAGGTGGCCGACGACCTCGTCGAGCGCGGGTTCGCCGCCGCCGCCGTGCACGGCGACCTGGGCCAGGGCGCGCGCGAGCAGGCCCTGCGCGCCTTCCGCGCCGGCAAGGTCGACGTCCTGGTCGCCACCGACGTCGCCGCCCGCGGCATCGACGTCACCGGCGTGAGCCACGTCGTGAACTACCAGTGCCCCGAGGACGAGAAGACCTACGTGCACCGCATCGGCCGCACCGGTCGCGCGGGCAGCACCGGCGTCGCGGTCACCCTGGTCGACTGGGACGACATCCCGCGCTGGCAGCTGATCAACAAGGCGCTGGACCTGGACTTCGCCGACCCGCCGGAGACCTACTCCACCTCGCCGTGGGTCTACACCGACCTCGACGTGCCGACGACCGCGACCGGCCGGCTGCCCCGCGCCCAGCGCACCCGCGAGGGCCTGGGCGCCGAGACCCTCGAGGACCTCGGCGAGACCGGCAAGCGCCAGCGCACCGGCGACCGCGGGACCGACCGGGGCGGTGACCGCGGTGGTCGCGGCGGCAGCTCCGGCCCCGGTCGCGAGGCACCCGCCGAGGAGACCCCGGCCGCCGGTCCCCGCAAGAGCCGTCCGCGGCGACGGACCCGGGGCAACGGCGAGGCAGCCGCCGGTGCGGCCGCCGCGACCGACGGCCCGGGCCCCGCGCCCGCCGCCGACGGCGCCGAGGCCGGCGCCGCTGCCGGCGACGGCACCCCGCGCCCGCGTCGTCGTCGCCGTCGGGGCGGTGCCGGCCGCAGCGGCGGCGGCGAGCCCGCCGCCTCCTGACGTCGGGCAGGATCACGGCGTGAGCCGTCTCCGCCGTCCCCCCGCACGGGTCTGGGGCTGGACGGCGGCCACCCTGGGGGTGGTCGTCGTCGCGGTCCTGGCCTGGCGGGGGGCCGACGCGGCCGCCCCCTCCAGCACCACCGCCGACCCGGCCGTGCCGGTCGGCGGGGCGCGCGCGGCGCCGGTCGCGCAGGCCTGGTCCGCCGAGCCCGGCCCCGCCGCACCCCGGCGGGTCGTCGAGTCCGGCCGGGTGCTGCTGACCTCGGACGACGGGGTGGCCATGCTGGACCCGGCCACCGGCGGGGAGGCCTGGCACTACACCCGCGCGAACGCCCGGCTGTGCGACGCCACCGCCGTCGACGGGCTGGTGGTCGTGTTGTTCTCCACCGGCGGCCGGTGCAACGAGCTCACCGCGCTGCGCGCCGACACCGGGGACCGCCTCTGGTACCGCTCGGTCGGCTTCCGGGCCGATGCGACGCTGGCCAGCACCGACCGCGTCGTGCTGGCCATGAGCCCGACCGGCCTGACCACCGTGGACCCGACCGGCAACAACATCCGCTGGCACACCCCGGCGCCCGAGGGCTGCCGGTTCACCGCCGCCGACGTCGGCAGCACCGGGGTCGCGGCGCTGCAGCAGTGCGCCGACGGCGACGTCCAGGCGGTGCTGCTCGACGGCTTCGCCGGCACCCCGCTGTGGACCCGGGACCTCGGCGTGACCAGCGCGCAGCTGGTCGGCGCCGACCGCGTGGTCGACGTCGTCGTCGGCGACGACCTGCAGGTGCTGTCCCCCGCCGACGGCAGCACGGTGCAGACGGTCGCGCTCGGGCCGGACGCCGACGACCCAGCCCCGCAGCAGGCCGGCCTGGCCGACGCCGCCGTGGTGTGGCTGCGCGGCACCGCCTACGTCCTGGACGCCGCGACCGGCGCCGTGCGCTGGTCGGTGCCCGCCCTCGGGCTGCCGTCGACGGGCACCGGCAAGGGCGACCCGACGTCGGTGGTCGTCCCCGAGGACGGCGCCTTCGTCACCCGGGACCTGACCACCGGCACCGAGACCGCCCGCTCCACGACCACCGACGAGGTCCCCGCCGGCGGCCGCACCTCGGTCGTGGGCCCCTCCGTCGTGGTGGCCTCCGCGGACCTCGTCGCTGCTTTCCGCTGACGAACGGGGGACACTCGGTGCCATGCTCCCTGGCGGTTCCGAACACAGCGCTCCGGGTGATCTCCGGCAGCTGACCCCGACGACGGCCCGACCGGTGCGGTTCACCGGCACCAGCGGACCGCTGGCCGCCCTGGACACCGGACCGGGACGGCGGGGCACCGTCCTGCTCGTCGCCGGCTTCACCGGGTCCAAGGAGGACTTCGCCCCCCTGCTGGACCCCGTCGCCGCCGCCGGCTGGCGGGCCGTGGCCGTCGACCAGCGCGGGCAGTTCGAGTCCCCGGG
Organism: Klenkia terrae; assembly: GCF_900491935.1. GTDB lineage: Bacteria > Actinomycetota > Actinomycetes > Mycobacteriales > Geodermatophilaceae > Klenkia > Klenkia terrae. The sequence goes on along the minus strand of NZ_UEXK01000004.1, from coordinate 3,311,744 downwards.
TCCCGACGACCCGGCCGCCTACACCGTCGACGAGCTCGCCGCCGACCTGCTGGTGCTGGCCACCGAGCTGCACGGCGAGGGCCCGCTGCACCTGCTGGGCCACAGCTTCGGCGGGATCGTCGCGCGGGCCGCGGTGCTGGCCGACCCGGGCACCTTCGCCTCGTTGACCCTGCTGGCCAGCGGCCCGGTCGGGCTGACCGGACCGCGCGCAGACCTGCTGGAGCACCTGGCCCCGCTGCTGGAGGCCGGCGGCGTCGCGCTGGTGCACCGCACCCTGGAGGAGCTGGCGCTCACCGACCCGTCGGCCCCGCCGGTGCCCGCGCCGGTCCGGGAGTTCCTGGCCCGTCGGTTCCTGGCCAACAGCGAGGCCGGCCTGACCGGGATGGCCGCGGCGATGACCGGCGAACCGGACCGGGTGGCCGAGCTGCGGTCCACCGGCGTCCCGGTGCTGGTCGCCCACGGCGCCGACGACGACGCGTGGAGCCCGGCCGCCCAGGAGGACATGGCCCACCGCCTCGGCGCCCGGCACGAGGTGATCGGCGGCTCGGTGCACTCCCCCGCCATCGAGCAGCCGGCCCGCACCGTCGAGCTGCTCACCGGCTTCTGGGCCGGCGTCCCGGCCGGGGTCGACGCATGACCGGCGTCTCGGCACGCGACTTCACCGACGCCGAGGACCGGGACGGGTTCTTCGGCCCCGGGTCGGTCACTTGGCGCATCCACGCCGACCCCAGCTTCTCCGTCGGCGGCATCCGCGCCCTGCTGCTGCAGGCCCTGCACCCGGTGGCCATGGGCGGGGTGCACCGGTTCTCCGAGGGGTTCACCAGCGAGCCCTGGGCCCGGCTCACCCGCACCGCCGAGTACGTCGCGACGCTGACCTTCGGCACCCGCCGAGAGGCACTGCGCGCGGTCCGCCGGGTGCGGGGCATGCACCGGGGGAAGTCCGACACCGAGCCCACCACCGGGCGCGCCTACTCCGTCGACGACCCGGACCTGCTGCTGTGGGTGCACGCCTGCGAGGTCGACTCGCTGCTGTCGGTGGCCCGCCGGTCCGGCGTCCCGCTCACCGACGCCGATGCCGACGCCTACGTGGCCGAGCAGGCGGTGGCCGCCGAGCTGATCGGCTGCGAGCCCGCCGACGTCCCGCGGTCCGAGGCCGCCCTGGCCGCCTACTTCGACCGGGTCCGGCCGGAGCTGGCGATCACCGGTCCGGCCCGGGACGCCGCGCGGTTCGTCGTCGTCCCCCCGATGCCCGGGTGGGTGCAGCTGCTCACCCCGGCCCGGCCGGCCTGGGCCGGGTTGGCGTCGCTGGGGCTGGCGACGCTGCCGCGCTGGGCCCGCTCGATGTACGGGCTTCCCGCACTGGCCGTCACCGAGCCGGCCACCACGGCGTCGCTGCGGGCCTTCCGGGCGGCCACGCTGGCCATCCCGACCCGGGTGCGGGAGAACCCCACCCTCCGCGCGGCCCGCGTCCGGGTCGCCTAGGAGCTCAGTCGGCGAAGGGCGCGCTGCCGGTCCCGGCGGCCAGCAGCCGCTCGAACTGCGCCGGGTCGGTGGTGCAGGCACCGATCGGGGTGCGCTTGTTCGTGCCGTGGTAGTCGCTGGAGCCGGTGGTCAGCAGGCCCAGGTCGGCGGCCAGGCCGCGCAGGTGCACCCGGTCGGCGTCGACGTGGTCGGGGTGGTCGACCTCCAGCCCGAGCAGCCCGGCGGCGGCCATCGCGGCCATCGCGTCGTCGCCGACGACCCGGCCGCGCGCGCGGGCCAGGCCGTGGGCGAAGACCGGCACCCCGCCCGCGGCGCGCACCAGCGCGATGCCGTCGAGGACGTCGGTGTCGGCCTTGGCCACGTAGTACGGGCTGGTGTGGTGCAGCGGGCCGGCGAACGCCTCGTCGATCGACGCCACGACGCCGGCGGCGACGAGGGCGCGGGCCACGTGCGGTCGGCCCACCACGCCCCCGGCGCTGCGCTCGACGATGTCCGCCCACGACACCCGGTACCCGTCGGCGACCAGCGCGGTGACGATCCGCTCGCCGCGGGTCAGCCGCTCGGCGCGCAACCGGGCCCGCTCGGCGGCGAGCTCGGGGGCCAGCGGGTCGAACAGGTAGGCCAGCAGGTGCACGCTGATCGGCGCACCCTCCGCCGGGAACCACCGGCAGGACAGCTCCATCCCGGGCACCACGGTGAGCCCGGTCGGCCGGGCCGCGCGGACGACGTCCCAGCCGTCGGTGGTGTCGTGGTCGGTCAGCGCCACGACGTCCAGGCCGGCGGCGACCGCGGCGGCCAGCAGCTCGGCCGGGGTGTCGGTGCCGTCGGAGACGGCGGAGTGGGTGTGCAGGTCGATGCGCATCGGGTCCAGCCTGCCGCACCGCGGCGCACCCCACCGGGTGGTCAGCGGGAGCGGGTGGACCTGCCGCGCGGGAAGGCGCTGCGGAACCCCGGGATGGGGCCCGTGCTGTGCCGCTCCGGCGCGGCCGGCGCCGTCCGCTGCGGGGTGGGTCGGCGGGTCGGGTCGCCGCCGTCCTCGTCGTCGGAGCCCCGGCCGGCGTCGCTGGGGAACAGCAGCCCGCTGATCTCGTCGTAGATCGTCTTGGCGTCGGGGAGGTAGGTGATCTGCGACAGCGCCTGGTCCTGGCCGGCCGACTCGAACCGGAACCCGCCGTAGCCCAGCAGCTGCCCGACCAGCGTCTCCTGGTAGGTCAGGTCGGTGATGCGCCGCAGCGGCATCACCGCGACCTTGCGCACGATCACCCCGGAGGTCAGCAGCACCCGGCGCTTGGTCACCAGGAAGTGCCGGATCCACCACTCGGCGACGGCCAGACCGAGGTAGCCCAGCGCACCCAGGGCGATCGCCAGGCCCAGCACGACGGTGAACCGGTTGTCCGGGTCCAGCGCCAGCACCCACAGCCCGGCGACGAGCACGGGCACGCCGCGGACGCCCGGGCGGACAAGCGCGGCCCAGTGCCGACGCTGGTTGACCACCGCCTTCTCCCCCGGCAGCAGGTACCGACCGGCGTCCCGCCCGAGGGGCGCGGACGGCGTCCGGGGCCGCGTCACGGTGCGGAGGTCAGAACAGCGAGCCGACGAACGTCGACAGCTGCCCGGCCGCGTCGGCCAGGGCCGTCCCGGTGGTGCGGACGATGTCGGCCGACCGCTCGGGCTGCGAGATCACGTAGAACAGCACGAACGCGATGACCACGAAGCTCAGCAGCTTCTTGAGGTTCACCCGACACCTCCTCCTTCTCGACCAACGACCGGACCCTGCGGACCCGCGCGGCCGGGGAGGACCGCGGTCACATGGGTAACACAGGACGCACCCGTCACGACCGCGCCACGCCGCAGGGGGATCAGGCCCCGGGGAGGAAGTGCTCCCCGGGCGGGCCCAGCGGCAGGTCCGGGGGCACCCGGTCGCGCAGGTCGACCAGCCCCAGGTCCTCGGCCAGCAGCCAGGCCGCCGTCGCCGGCCAGGTCACCAGCCACAGCCAGACCCCGAAGGCCTCCCCCACCAGCGCCGACCGGTCGTCGGTGGTCGGCACCGACCACAGGGCGGCCCGCTGCCCGGCCGCGGTCACCGCCGCGGTCGACGGCCCGCCCACCAGCTCCCCCGGGTCCAGCCACGGCAGGCCCGCGTAGCCGGCGCCCAGCCCGGTGCCCGGCTCCTCGGCCACGAGGACGAGCTCGGCCGGGCCGCCCAGCGGCGCCGGCCCGGCGCAGTCCACGACGATCCCCCGGGCACCCGGCTCGNGCTGTCCGCGGTCTGCGCCGACGCCCGGCATCGGGTCGGGCACCCAGGCCGGGACCCGGGCGTCGGCGCAGACCGCGGACAGCGTGTCGTGCCCCAGGACGGCGGTGTGGTGCAGCGGGGTGACCGCACCGTGCAGGTGGCACCAGGCCTCGTCGGACCCTGGACGCGCCACGAGGTCCTCACCGCAGCGGGGGCACACCGGTCCGACGTTCATCGCGCCCACCGTCGCGGGCGGGGGCCCCGCTGTCAACGACCACCGCACCGGGGCGGACCACCGCGCACACTGCTCGCGTGGAGCTGGTGGCGTGCGTGGGCGCGGTCGTGCACGACGCGGCCGGGCGGTTGCTGGTCGTCCAGCGCGCCCACGACCCCGACCGGGGTGCGTGGTCGGTGCCCGGCGGCCGGGCCGAGCCCGGTGAGGACGACGCGACCGCCGTGGTCCGGGAGGTGCTGGAGGAGACCGGGCTGCACGTCGTGGCCGGCGCCGTCGCCGGGCGGGTGCTGGTCCCGGCCACCGCGCCGGTGTACGAGGTGGTCGACCTGGTGTGCACCCCGGTCGACCCCGGCGCCGTCCCCGTGGCGGGGGACGACGCCGCGGCCGCCGCGTTCGTGGACCTGGCCACCCTGCAGCAGCTGGCGTGCACGCCGGGCCTGCTGACCGCGCTGGCGGGCTGGGGCCTGCTGCCGCGCTGCTGACCTACCGGCGGACGGGCTCGGGACGGCCGGGCTGCTCGCCGCCGCGGGCGTCGCCGTAGGAGCGCTTGGGCACCATCACCTTGCGCCGGAAGATGCACACGACCGTGCCGTCCTGCTTGTAGCCGATGGTCTCCACGTGGACGACGCCCCGGTCGTCCTTGGACCGCGACTCCGTCTTGTCCAGCACCGTGGTCTCGCCGTAGATCGTGTCGCCGTGGAAGGTCGGGGCGACGTGCTTGAGCGACTCGACCTCGAGGTTGGCGATGGCCTTGCCGCTGACGTCGGCGACGCTCATCCCGAGCAGCAGCGAGTAGACGTAGTTGCCGACCACCACGTTCTTGCCGAAGTCGGTCGTCTCGCCGGCGTAGTGCGCATCCAGGTGCAGCGGGTGGTGGTTCATGGTGATGAGGCAGAACAGGTGGTCGTCGTACTCGGTGACCGTCTTCCCGGGCCAGTGCTTGTAGACCGCCCCGACCTCGAACTCCTCGTAGTACCGGCCGAACTGCACGGATGGGCTCCTGTCGTCGTTGACCTGGACATCCCCTGGCAGGTGAGGGCCCCGGGGCGTCGGCGATCCTACGATGGGGCGGTGCCCCTCCAGACCGTGACCGATGTGCAGGCCGAACCGGAGGTCGTGCCCCTGACCGCCACCGGGCGGCGGGCCCGGCTGGCCGCCGTCGCGGTCGTGCTGGCCCTCCTGCTGGCCGGCAGCGTGTGGGGCGACGACTCGGAGTTCCCCTTCGGCCCCTTCCGCATGTACTCCACCCGCGCCGACCCCGACACCCCGGTGGTCTCCACCCGGGTGGTCGGGGTGACCGCGGCGGAGGAGGAGGTGCGGCTGTCCGGCGGCGAGGTCGGGCTGCGCCGCGCCGAGTTCGAGGGCCAGCTCCCCCGGCTGGTGGACGACCCGTCGCTGCTCGGGCTGCTCGCCGACTCCTACGGGTCCCGGCACCCCGGCGGACCGGAGCTGGTGCGGGTCGAGGTGGTGCAGCGGCACATCGAGCTGGCCGACGGCGAGCCGACCGGCGCCTACCGGGACGACGTCCTCGTGTCCTACGAGCTGGACGCCTCGTGACCGGCACCCGGGCACTGCCCGCCCGCCCGGAGACCGCACCCGCGGTGCCGCTGACCCCGCGCTGGTGGTTCCGGCCCGTCCCGCTGGCCCGCATCGCCGTGTTCCGGACGATCGCCTACCTGTTCGTCCCGGTCGACGTCTTCCTCACCACCGCCTGGGTGCGCGCGCACGCCGACGTCCCGACCGAGTTCTACCAACCGCTGCTGATCGGGCGGGTCCTGCACCTGCCCACCCCCACGCACACCGTCGTGCTCGTGGTGCAGTGGGCCCTGGTGGTCGCCGCGGTCGCCGCGGCGACCGGGCGGGCCCCGCGGCTGCTGGGCTGGACCGTCTTCGCGCTGTACGCGGAGTGGATGGTCATCGCGATGAGCTACGGCAAGGTCGACCACGACCGGATCGCCTACCTCGTCGCCCTGGCCGTGCTGCCCACCATCGGGGTGGCCCGGTGGCGCGACCGGCGCTCCTCGCAGGCCGCCGGGTTCGGGGCCGCGGCGATCCTGGTGACGGTCATGCTGACCTACTTCCTGGCCGCCTGGGCCAAGATGCGGTTCGGCGGCTGGGACTGGGCGACCGGTTCCACCCTGACCCGGGCGGTCGTGCGCCGGGGCACCGACCTGTCGACGTGGACCCTCGACGTGGCCTGGCTGCTGCCGGCCGCCCAGTGGCTGATGCTGGCCTTCGAGTTCCTGTCGCCGCTGATGCTGCTGGTCCGCAGCGACCGCGCACGGATCGGCCTGGTCGTCTTCCTGCTGGGCTTCCACGTGATGGTCTACGCCGGGGTCGGCATCATCTTCCTGCCGCACTGCATCGCGATCCTGTCGGTCCTGCCGTGGGAACGCCTCCGCCGGGACCGGTCGGTCGCCGGGCAGCCGGTCGCCGTACCCGTCGGGGACGGCGACCGACCGGCCTGACCGGCTCAGACCAGTGCGCCGATCCGGGCCGCCATCTCCGCCTCGTGCTGCTGGTAGGCGCCCGCCACGTCGGTGAGCAGCCGGCCCATCCCGGACAGCGCCTCGCTCACCCCCGCGCTGCTGGCCCGCCACTGCTCGTACAGGCCGCGGAACTGGACGGCGGCCGAGCTGTCGGTCCAGCCGTCGGTGACCCCGGTGTCGATGCCCGCGGACAGGCTGCCCAGCCGGGACGTCTGCTCGGCGGCCTCCCCCTCGCACTGGGCGGCCATGGCCTGCAGGGTGGCGATGTCGACCTTCACGGTTCCTCCTGTGGTCCGGGCACCTCCCGGTCGAGCGGGGACGATAGGGCCGGGGTGGGTCGCCGCGTCCGCCGTCGTCCACAGGCCGGGTGGTCGTCCACAGATCGCCGCCGCGGCGTCCGGGACGCCGCCGGGCGGGGCACCCTGCCCGGGTGCTCGACAGCCCCCCACCCCGGTCCGGTCCGGTCCCCCGCCGGTGGACGCTGCACACCGCCGGCGGCGAGGTCGACGTCGAGGTGTCCGCACCCGAGGACGCCGTCCTGGCGCAGGTGCACCCGGCGCTGGCCGCGGCCGGCCTGCCCGCCGAGGGGCTCTGGGCAGGGTCCCGGTCACTCGCGCCCGAGACCCCGCTGACCGACCCGGCGCTGCGGCACGGGACCCGGTTGGGGGTCGACCGGCCCGGGCCCCGCGGACCGGGCCCCGGCGGCGCCCTCGAGCTGCACGTGTGCGGCGGACCCGGGGCCGGCCGCACCCACCCGCTGACCCGGGGCGTCCTCGTCGTCGGGCGGGGCCGGGGACCCGGGCACCCGCCGACGGCCCGCCTGGCCGTCCCCGACGGCCAGGTGTCCCGGGCGCACGTCGAGGTGACCGTCACCGGGTCCGGCGTCGTCGTGCGCGACCTGGGGTCGGCCAACGGCAGCCGGCTCGACCGCACCGCCGCCGGCGGGGGCGGCTGCGAGATCGGGCCCGACCCGGTCGGCTGGCCGCTGGGGGCGGTGCTGCGGATCGGGGCCACCGCGCTGCGCCTGGTCGCACCGCACGCCGCCCCGGTCGGCGCCGGGCCCGGACCCGGGGGCCGGCAGCGGGTCCGGTCGGCCGACGGCCCGGGGCACCCCGCGGTCGCGCCGGTGGTGGTCGACGTCCCCGGTGCACCGCCGGCACCGGCGCACCGGTCCCCGGCCTGGCCGGCGATCGTCCTGCCGGCGGCGGGCGGGGCCGCGATGGCCTGGGTGCTGTCGGCCCCGCAGTTCCTCCTGCTCGCCCTGCTCGGTCCGCTCGTGGCGCTGGGCACCTGGGGCTCGGACCGCTGGTCGGGACGGCGCGGCCACCGGCGACGGACCGTCGACCACGCCGTCGCCCTCGCCGAGGTCGACGCCCGCACCGACCGGGCCGTCGCCGACGAGCTCGCCCGGCGGGACCTGCGGGCACCGGACCCCGCGGCGCTGGTCGCGGCGGCCACCCGGCGATCGGTGCCCCTGTGGACCCGTGGTCGTGCCGACCCCGACCTGCTGGTCGTGCGGCTGGGCACCGGGCCCGGCGTGACCGCCGTGGTCCGACGCACCGCAGAGGCGCCCGACGCGCCGGAGCCCGCCGACCGGGTCCCGGTGACGGTGGACCTGCGCGCGGTCGGGCTCGACCTGCGCGGCCCCCGCCCCGCCGTGCTGGGCGTGCTGCGGTCGGTGGTCAGCCAGGTCGCTGTGCTGCACCCGCCCGATGCGGTGGCGATCACCGTGCTCGCCGCGCCCGGGCACCTGCCGGACTGGCGCTGGACGCGGTGGCTGCCGCACGTGGCCGTGGGCACCGCTGCACCCGGCGACGCCGCCCCGGGCGGCCCCGTGCACCTCCTCGTCGTCGACGGGGCACCCACCGACGACGGGCGGGCCGGGCCGCTGCCGCGTGCGGGGGTCGTGCTGGCCGGCGCCGGCGGCGGCACCGGCGGCCAGGCCCGGGACGACCGGACGGCGGTGGTCGAGGTCGCCGGTGACACCGACGGCCGGGCCCGGCTGCGCCGCCCCGGGCAGCCCGACCAGCCGCTGGACCTGGACCTGGTCGACCCCGGCGTCGCCGACCGGCTCGCCCGGGACCTCGCGCCGCTGGCGGTCCCCCGGGCCGCGGGCGGCCTGCCCGCGCAGGTCCGCTGGCGGGACCTGGTGCGGGACACCCCGCCGCGGTGGTCGCGCAGCCGGGCCCACCTCACCTGCCTGCTGGGCACCGGCGCGGCCGGGCCGGTCGCCCTGGACCTGTGCGCCGCGGGTCCGCACGCGGTGGTGGCCGGGACGACCGGTGCCGGCAAGTCCGAGCTGCTGCGGACGCTCGTCCTCGGTCTCGCGTCGGCGCACCCGCCGGACCTGTGCAGCTTCCTGCTCGTGGACTACAAGGGCGGCGCGGCGTTCGCCGAGGCCACGGACCTGCCGCACACGGTCGGCGTGCTGACCGACCGGGACGGGGCGTCGACCGCCCGGGCGCTGCGCTCGCTCGGCGCCGAGCTGACCCGCCGGGAGCGGCTGCTGGCCGACCACGGCGCCCGCGACCTCGCCGAGCTCGGTCCGCAGGTGCTGGCGCCGCGGCTGGTGATCGTGGTCGACGAGTTCGCCACCCTCGGTGACGAGCTGCCCGGTTTCGTGCCGGGGTTGGTCGCCATCGCGCAGCGGGGCCGCTCGCTCGGCGTGCACCTGGTGCTGGCCACCCAGCGCCCCGCCGGCAGCGTCGGGCCCGAGATCCGGGCCAACTGCTCGGTCCGGCTGTGCCTGCGGACCACCGACGAGGCCGGGTCCCGGGACGTGCTGGGGGTGCCCGACGCCGCCTGGCTCCCCGTCGACCGGCCCGGCCGCGCACTGCTCCGGGTCGGCGGCGACCGCCCGGTCGCCCTGCAGGTCGCCCGGGTGGGCGGGTCNNTTTGTTTTTTTCAAGCGGAAGGCGGCATACGACATCCTCTCTGGTCTCGTGGGCTCGGAGATGTGTATAAGAGGCGGGTGCAGGCGCAGGAGCCGCTGCTGGTGGACCTCGCGGCCGGGGGTTGCTGGCTGGTGGTCGGCGGGCCCGGCAGCGGGCGCAGCACCGCGCTGGCGACGCTGCTGGCCGCCGCCGAGGACCGGCTGGACCCCGAGGCACTGCACGTGCACGCGGTCGACCACGCCGGCGGCGCCCTGGCCGGTGCGGTCCGGGGCGGGCGGCACACCGGCACGCACCTCGAGCGGGGGGACGACCACCGGCTGCAGCGGCTGGTCACCCGGCTGCAGCAGGAGGTCGACCGGCGCCGCGCCGCCCCGTGCACCGCGCCCGCCCTGCTGCTGCTCGTCGACGGCGTCGACTCGGTGTGGACGACGCTGGAGGAGCTGGCACCGGGCTCCGGGAGTGCGGCGCTGCTCCGGCTGATGCGCGAGGGGGCCGCGGTGGGGCTGACCGCGGTGCTCACCGCCGACCGGGTGCTGCCCGGGAGCCGGCTGGCCGGTGCGGCGACGCACCGGCTGGTGCTCCCGCTGGCCGACCGGGCCGACTACGCGGTCGCCGGGGTGCCGGCCCGGGCCGTCCCCGGCCATCGGCCGCCGGGCCGGGCGCTGCTCGGCGACGAGGCGCAGGAGGTGCAGCTGGCCCTGCCCGGCGCGCTCCACCGGCCCTCGGTCCCCGGACCGGCCCGCGTGGTGCCGGGCCGGGTCGAGGTGGTCGAGCTCGCCCCGGACCCGCCGGCACCGGCGGTCGGGGCGCTGCCCGCGGGGGTCGTCGTGCTGGGCCCGGGCGGGGACGACGGCGACCCGGTGCTCCTCGACCTGGTGCGCAGCGGCGGGCTGCTGGTCGCCGGCCCCCCGGGCAGCGGGCGCAGCTGCACGCTGCGCGCGCTGGCCGCCCGGCTGGTCGCCGCCGGCACGCCGGTGGCGCTGGTGACCGGTCCCCGCGGTCCGGCCGGTGGCCCGGTGCCGGCCGGGGCCCTCGTGGTCGACCCGGGTGGGGTGCGGGCGCTGCAGGACTGGGTGGCCGCCGTGACCGGCGAGCTCGCCGTCGTGCTGGCCGACGACCTGGGGCAGCTGCCCGACCCGATGCTGGACGCCCTGGCCGGCCTGGCCGCACCGGGCGGGCCGACGGTGCTGGTCGCCGCCGCGGCGCCGGCCGACCTGACCGGCTTCCGCGGGCCGGCACCTGCCCTGCGCCGGACCAGGACGGCGCTGCTGCTGCGGCCGGACCGCGGGGACGCCGAGCTGCTGTCCCTGCGGCTGCCGCGGGCCGCCCTGCCGTCGCGGCCGGGCTCGGGCTGGTTGGTCACCGCCGGCGCGCCGACCCGGGTGCAGGTCTCCCGCCGGTGAGGTGCTGGAACGGCCCCGTCGCAGGGACCCGGTGCGCGCGGAGCGTGTGCCGGGGGGCGACGGGGTCCTTCCTCAGAGCAGGTCGAGCGCCGGGCCGATCTCCTGCGTGGCGTACCAGGCGAGCTCGTGGCCCTCGGCCTGGTCGACCACGAACTGGGCGTCCTCGCTACCCAGGTCGGCCTCCAGCACGACCGACACCGCCTTGGCCACGTCGGCTTCGGCCTCGGCGACGTCGATGTGCGCGCTGGCGACGTCGGTCATGGCCAGGTCGGTCGTGGCCCGCGCGGCCCCGCGGTCGGTGTCCGGGTCGCCGAGCGGCGTGACCGCCCCGTCGGGGAGGTCCGCGGCCAGCACGACCCGGCGGCGGGCCGCGGTCGGGTCGACGTCGACCAGGCGCAGGCTCGCCCGGGCCGCGGCCAGCAGCGCGGCGTACTCCAGCTCCTCCTCGTCGGAGTCGCTGAGCTCGTAGAACTCCCGGAGCTCGGGGGTCACCGCGAACACCGTCAGCGGGCCGGTCAGCCGGCCGTCGTCCAGGAGGCGGCGCAGGACGGTGGTCGTCGCCGGCAGGTACACGCGCATCGCTCCAGTGTCGCCCACCCGGCGCGGCGGACGGGCGGCGGTCACCCCTCCCGGGTGGTCTCGACCAGGTCGGCGACCTCCTGCTCGATGAGGTCGGCGAGCACGTCGACGTCGCTGACGGAGTCCCGGTCGGCGTTGAGGCCGAAGTAGACCGTGCCGTCGTAGCTGGTCAACCCGATCGCCAGCCCCTGTCCCCGGGCCAGCGGCACCACCGGGAAGACCTCGAGCATCCGGGCGCCGGCGGCGTACAGCGGGACCTGCGGACCGGGCACGTTGGTGACCACCAGGTTGAACAACCGGCGGGACAGCCCGCTGGCCGCGCGCGCACCCAGCGCGTGCAGGGTCGGCGGCGCGAACCCCGACAGCGCGACGAGCGCGTCGGCCCCGACCGACTGCCCGCCCTGAGCGGCACCGCGCATCGCATAGCCGATCCGCGCCACGCGGACCCGGGGGTTGGGCTCACCGACCGGCAGGTCCAGCAGCAGCGAGGACACCACGGTGCCCTCGGCGTCCTCGTCGGCGTCGTCGGGGCGCACGGACACCGGGACCAGGGCCCGGATGGAGGTCGACCCGACGACCGGCTCGCCACGGGACAGCAGCCACTCCCGCAGCGCCCCGGTGACGGCGGCCAGCAGGACGTCGTTGACCGTGCCGCCCAGTGCCCGGCGCCCGGCCTTGAGCTCGCCCGGGCGGGCGCGGGCCACGGCCACCCGCCGCTGCCGGCCGATCGACCCGTTCAGCGGGCTGGTCGGGGCGGGGCGGACCGTCGTCCGGGCCAGCGCGCTCAGCACCGACCCGGCGGTCCCGACCAGGCGGCCGGCGGTCGGCCGCAGGTCACCGGTCGCCGTGCGCACGGTGTCCAGGACGGCGGTCGGCCGCTGCACCGCCTCCTCGACGGCCTCCCACACCAGGGCGACCGGACCCGGGGGGCGCCGCGGCCGCCACTCGTCCGGCGGTGCCGGGCGGTCGGCGGGGACCGGGGCGTCGTCCAGGATGACCTGGCCGATGTCGATCGCGGTCAGGCCGTCGACGAGGGCCGGGTGGGTCTTGGTGACCACCGCGATCCGGTCGCCGGCCAGGCCCTCGACCAGGTACATCTCCCACAGCGGCCGGGAGTGGTCCAGCGGCCGCGCGGTCAGCCGGGCCACCAGGTCCAGCAGCTGCTCCTCCGTGCCCGGGCGGGGCAGCGCGGAGCGGCGCACGTGGTAGGTCACGTCGAAGTCGGGGTCGTCGATCCAGGCCGGGTTGGCCAGGTGGCCCGGCACCTCGACCACCTTCTGCCGGAACCGCGGCACCAGGACAAGCCGAGAGCTCACCAGGTCGACGAGGTCCTCGTGGTCCAGGCCGCCCCGCGGGGACTCCAGCACCAGGAACCCGGCCACGTGCATCGGGGTGTCGGCGTCCTCGAGGTACAGGAACGACGCATCCAGCGAGGTCAGCCGGTCGACCACGGTGCTCCCTCCGTCGGGGGGCCCAACCTACGCACACCGTTCACCGGCGGCGACGGCTGCGTCCGGGCACCGGCACGCCGGTCAGCTCGGCGGCCAGGTCGCGCAGGCCGGTGCGCAGCGCCGAGCGCTCCGCGACCTCGCCCAGCGTCCGGCCGGCGGCCAGTGCCGCGTCGGTGGCCCGGCGGTCGGCGGGCAGGAACCCGACCACCGGCGCACCGGTGAACCGGGTCAGCGCGTCGCCGATCTCCCGCCGGGGGTCCCCGGGCACCGGGCCGCGGCGGACCTGGTTCACCACCACGCCGGGCCGCACCGCGGGCAGCACGTCGCGCAGCTGGCCGAGCGCGCGGATGGTCCGCTGCAGGGCCACCGGGTCCGCCCCGCTGACGCACAGCACCGTGTCTGCCTGCTCCAGCACCGTCGTGGTCACCCCGTTGCGACGGGGCGCGGCCGTGTCGAAGGACAGCTCCTCGTCCTCCTCCACGCAGAAGGCGCAGTCCACCACGGTCAGCGCGGACAGCCGGCGGGCCTGGTCGAGCACGGTGCCGACGGCCTGCGGGCGCAGCTCGGGCCAGCGGTCGGCGCGGGCCAGCCCGGTCAGCACCCGCAGCTTCGGGGTCACCGCCCAGGCCAGCCGGGCCAGCCGGGCGACGTCCAGGCTCCCGGCGGTCGCCTGCCGCGCGGCGGCGGAGATGCCGGGCGACTCGTCGAGCAGACCCAGCGCCTGGGCGACCACGCCGCCGTAGACGTCGGCGTCGACCAGCAGCGTCGAGACGCCCAGACGGGCCGCCTCGTCGGCCAGCCCGACGGCCACCGTGGTGCGGCCGGGCGCGCCGGTCGGCCCCCACACGGCCACCACCCGGCCCCGGCCGGCCGGGGGCCCCGCGGGGTCGTCGGGCACGCCCAGGGCGGGCAGCGCGGCCCGGGTGTCGGCGATGTCGTGACCGACCTGCCCGGCACCGGCGGACGGGCCGGCGACCGCCTCGCGCAGGGCGGCGGCGATCCGGGCCGCGTCGGTGTCGGCCGGGAGCACCCGGGCCACTCCGAGCTGGCGCAGCCGGTCGGCGGCCGCGTCGTCCCCCGGTTCGACCAGGCCCACGACGGCGACGCCGGCGGCCAGCAGCCGGGAGACCGTGTCCCCGTCGAGCCGGCGCAGCTCGGCCGACAGCAGCACGGCCTGACCGGTGCCGGTGCTGGCCGCCGCCAGCAGGTCGGCGACGTCCACGCACCGGCGGACGACGGTCACCCCGTGGTCGGCGCGGTCCAGCGCGCCGACCAGCTCGGACTCCCAGGCCGCGCCGGTGACGGCGGTGAAGACCTGCAGCGCCATCAGCCGGTCGGCCCCGCCGAGGTCGACGGCGCCGTGGACGGCCCGGCGGTCGGCACGGTCGCCGACGAGCCGGCACCGTCCGCGCTGTCCCGGACGACGACCACCAGCGCCCGACCGCCCACCGCCCCGAGCACGTCGGGCACCTGGTCGGCGGCCAGGCCCACCACGACCTGGATGGTGGTGGTGCTGGTCGACAGCACGCCCTCGCCGCGGCCGGAGACCGCCTGCACGGTCGCCCCGCCGAGGACCAGGGACACCTCACCGGACACGTCGGTGGCCCCGGCAGCGGGGTCGGCGACGGCGTAGACGTCGATCACCTGGCCCCGGGCCAGGGCGGGCGGGGCGTACCCGGCCTGCACCGGCAGGGCCAGCTGCACCTGCTCCGACGCGGGGTCCAGCGCCGACCGCGGCACGAGCTCGCCGGCCAGCACGGCACGGCCCAGCACCTGCCCCGCCGGGTCGGTCGACGTCGAGAGGTAGCCGCCGGCGACGTCGTCCAGCCGGACGGGGACGGCGACCAGGTCGTCGGCCTGGAGCACGGTGCCCGCGGCCAGGTCGCCGGCGGCGGACCAGACCGGGACCGTCGCGTCGGCCGCGGTGACCACCCGGGCGCCGATGAGCACCGAGCCCAACACCAGCAGGACGCCGAGCACCAGGCGGAGGTCCAGCCAACGGGGCGGGCGGACCCGGCGCGGCACCGGGCCGGCCGGGACGGCGGTGCGGTCGTCCGCGACCGCCGTCGGCGTGCTCCCGCTCATCGAGCTCCGTTCGTCGTGCTCGCACCCGTTCGGGCACGACCAGGTGCCGATGATGACCTACAGGAGCGGATACGTGCACTGGTTGTGGACGTGGGGCCTGTGGATCCACCCGACCGGGTCACCCGGCAGGTGCCAGACTGTCGTCCATCTCTGGAGGGAGACGACCGCACCCGATGGCCACGCCCCGCTTCCTGACCCTCGACGACGTCGCCGAGACGCTCAACGTCTCGTGGTCCCAGGCCTACGCGCTCGTCCGCCGCAAGGAGCTCATCGCCATCCAGATCGGCGGCCGCGGGCAGTGGCGGGTCGAGCGCGACGAGCTCGAGCGCTTCATCCAGCAGAAGTACGCCGAGGCGCGGGGCACGACCCCGCCGCCGGTCGACGCGGTGGCCGCCCCGGAGGGCACGACCGCCGCCGACTGACCGACCCCGGACCGACCATCGTCAGTCCGACCCGGGCACCACCGACACCACCACGGCCAGGGCCTCCAGCACCACGAGCTGCACCGACCGGACCGCTCCCCGGCGCCGGGGCTGGTCCAGGTGGTGCTCGGCCAGCTCCAGGAAGTCCGCGCCCACCCGGTCGACCGTCCCGGTCAGCACCGTGCCGTCGTCGAGCAGGCACCGCACCGGCGCCCGGTCCCGGGCCAGTCCGCGGACGGCCCGCCGCAGGTCCCACGACCGGGCGACCGGTCCCTCCTCCCGGCCGGCTGCGGTCGCGCCCCCCGGCCCGGTCACGACCCGCACGGCACCGGTCGACACCAGCAGGTCGCGGCCCTGGTCGTCGGTCAGCAGCAGCCAGTCGACGCCGACGTCGCGCAGCCGGCCCTCGACCGCACCGGCGCCGCGGCAGACCACCCGGACCGGGTGGCCGAGGGCGCCGCGCACCCGGTCGACCCAGCGGACCGCACCGGTCTCGGCCCGGGCCCGGGACCCGGCGACCGCGTTCTCCTCGGCCGCCTCCTCGGCCTCGAAGGCGGCGTCGAGCTCGGCGAACAGCTGCTCCCAGCGCATGCCGCGACACAGTAGCCGTCCACAGACCCGTGCGTTTGGTTGCGTTTGCTGCGTTCGGTCGTGTTCGATGCGCTTCATGGACGAGGTGGCGCGATGACGGTGCGGCGGTGGGCGACCACGACGGTGGTGATGGCCGTCGTCGGCGTCCTCCTGTGGGCCGCGGCCCCCGACCCGGGCACGGTGGCCGCGGCGACCACCGACCCCCAGCGGCTGGTGGACATCCAGGGACCCGACGCCCTGGTCACCCTGCTGGCCTGGGCGCTGGCCGCCGCGTGCTGGTGCTGGGGGTCGCTCGGGCTGCTGCTCACCGCGGCCAGCGCCGCCCCCGGACTCGGCGGACGACTGGCCGGTGCGCTGCTGACCGTCGTGCTGCCCGCCGGGTTGCGCCGCGCGGCCGCCCTGGCCGTCGGCGTCTCGTTGGTCGCCGCCCCGGGCGTCGCCCTCGGCTCCCCCGGCCCGACCCCCAGCACCACCGTCGTCTCGAGCACCGTGGGGAGCACCCTCTCGAGCACCGTGGGGAGCACCGCCTCGAGCACGGGCCCGGCGACGGCCGCCTGGTCCGACGTCGGTCCTGCTGCGGCCCCGCCGGTCCCCGACTGGCCGGCCCCGGTGACCGCCGCCGAGCACGTCGTGGTGCGCGGGGACTGCCTCTGGGACATCGCCGCGGCGTGGCTCGCGACCCGCGGACCGGCCACCGACGACCAGGTCCAGGACGCGGTGCAGGCGTGGTGGCAGACCAACGCCGACGTCGTCGGTCCCGACCCCGACCTGCTGCTCCCCGGGCAGGTCCTGCGCGCCCCGCCCCNTGAACGACACCGGGCCGCACCGGCCGCCGCCAAGCGCAGGACGCGCGCAGCCTCAGATGTGAAGAAGAGCCGGGCCCCGCGCCGGGCGCCGCCCGGGGACCGCCTCCGGGATCGCCGCCGCCGGGCGGTGCCCACCGGGGGGGGGGGCGGGCGCTGCCCGACCCCGCACCGGCCGCGCACCGCCTGGTGACGATGACCCTGGAGGCGTTCAGCGGGCGGCGCCCGTTCGCCCAGCTGCAGGCGGCCTACACGCTGCCGGTGTTCACCGCGGTCAGCCGTGGGCGGCGCCCGGCCTGGTGCGTCGAGGGCACCGGGCCGTTGCTCGTGGGTGCGGTGCGGGTCGCCGAACCCGTCGAGGGCGTCGCCGAGGTGTGCGCGGTGGCCCGGCGCAACGGGCGGGCGCACGCCGTGGCCGCCCGCCTGGAGGCGCTCGACGGCCGTTGGCGGTGCACCGCCCTGCAGATCGGCTGACGGGCCCCCTCGCGCCTGCGAGGGGGCCGTTCGCTCAGGCCCCGGTGACCCCGTGGCACTGCTTGTACTTCTTGCCCGACCCGCACGGGCACGGGGCGTTGCGGGCCGGCGCCTTGGTGCCGGTGACCGTGGCCGACTTGGCCGCCGCGCCCTTGCCGCCGCCGGAGCGCCGGGTCTCGGCCTCGCCGTCCAGGCCGGGGGCCGAGTAGCTGAGGTCGTCCGTGGACTGCGGGCGGTCCAGCCCCTTCACCGCCAGCTCGGGGCCGGTGCCGGTCGAGGTCGACGACACCGGGGCCGCAGGGGCCGCCGCCGCGGCGGACGACCGGCGCGCCGAGGCCGCCGGGGCGGCCGCGCTCGCCGGGGCCGCGGGCGGTGCGTCCTCGACCGGGGCGGGCTTCATGAGCTCGGCGGCGCGGGCGGCCGCGGCGCGGGCCAGCACCTTGTCGTTGCCCGACTGCGCGCGGGCCAGCGCCTCGGCCTCGGCGGTGTCCTGCTTGGCCTTGGCCTCGGCCTCCTGCTGCTCCTTGGTCTTGACCTCCAGGTTGAACAGGAAGCCGACCGACTCCTCCTTGATGCCGTCGAGCATCGCGTTGAACATGTCGTAGCCCTCGCGCTGGTACTCCACGACCGGGTCGCGGTTGGCCATCGCGCGCAGGTGGATGCCGGCCCGCAGGTAGTCCATCTCGTAGAGGTGCTCGCGCCACTTGCGGTCCAGCACGCTCAGCAGCACCCGGCGCTCGAGCTCCCGGGTGACGTCGCTGCCCAGGGTCTCCTCGCGCACCTCGTACTGCGCCTGGACGTCGGCGAGCAGCTCGCGCTTGAGCACGTCGGCGGTGAGCGCGGACTGGTCGCCCTCGGCGTGGTCGTCGAGCAGCTCCTGCTGGGTGAGGCCGACCGGGTAGAGCGCCTTGAGCCCGGTCCACAGCTGGTCGAGGTCCCAGTCCTCGGCGTACCCGGCCTCGGTGGCGCCGTCGACGTAGGCGCCCACGACGTCGTCCAGCATCGACTCGACCTGCTCGTGCAGGTCCTCGCCGTCCAGGACCTTGCGGCGCTCGTCGTAGATGACGGTGCGCTGGCGGTTGAGGACCTCGTCGTACTTGAGGACGTCCTTGCGGGTCTCGAAGTTCTGCTGCTCGACCTGGGTCTGCGCCGACCGGATCGCGCGGCTGACCATCTTGGACTCGATCGGCTGGTCCTCGGGGACCCGCAGCGTGGTCATCATCGACTCGAGCATCGGTCCGTTGAACCGGCGCATCAGGTCATCGCCCAGCGACAGGTAGAACCGGGACTCCCCCGGGTCGCCCTGGCGGCCGGCGCGGCCGCGCAGCTGGTTGTCGATGCGGCGGCTCTCGTGCCGCTCGGTGCCCAGGACGTAGAGACCGCCGGCGTCGACGACCTCCTCGTGCTCCTTGGCGACCTGGGCCTTGGCGTCGGCCAGCTCGTCGTCCCAGGCGGCCTCGTACTCCTCCGGGGTGTCGGTGGGGTTGAGCCCGCGGGCGCGCAGCGCGTCGTCGGCGATGACCTCGGGGTTGCCGCCGAGCTGGATGTCGGTGCCGCGGCCGGCCATGTTGGTGGCCACGGTGACCGCCGAGAGCCGCCCCGCCTGGGCCACGATCGCGGCCTCCCGGGCGTGGTTCTTGGCGTTGAGCACCTCGTGCGGGATGCCGCGCTGGAGCAGCACCTTGGAGACCATCTCGGACTTCTCGACGCTGGCCGTGCCGACCAGCACCGGCTGCCCGGCCTCGACCCGCTCGGCGATGTCGTCGACGACGGCCTCGAACTTGGCCTTCTCCGTCTTGTAGATGACGTCGGAGCGGTCCTCGCGGACCATCGGCCGGTTGGTCGGGATCGGCACGACGCCGACCTTGTAGGTCTGGTTGAGCTCGGCCGCCTCGGTCTGGGCGGTGCCGGTCATCCCCGACAGCTTCTCGTAGAGCCGGAAGTAGTTCTGCAGCGTGATCGTGGCGAGGGTCTGGTTCTCGTCCTTGATCGCCACCTTCTCCTTGGCCTCGATGGCCTGGTGCATGCCCTCGTTGTAGCGGCGCCCGGCGAGCACGCGGCCGGTGAACTCGTCGACGATGAGCACCTCGCCGTTGGTGACGATGTACTCGTGGTCCTTGTGGAAGAGCTCCTTGGCCTTCAACGCGTTGTTGAGGTAGCCGATGAGCGGGGTGTTGACCGCCTCGTAGAGGTTGTCGATGCCGAGTTGGTCCTCGACGAACTCGACGCCCTCCTCGGTGATCGCGACGGTCCGCTTGGACTCCTCGACCTCGTAGTGCCGGTCGCGCTTGAGCAGCGGGGCGATCCGGGCGAACTCGCCGTACCACTTGGCCGACTGCTCGGCCGGACCGCTGATGATCAGGGGGGTACGGGCCTCGTCGATGAGGATGGAGTCGACCTCGTCGACGATGGCGAAGTGGTGGCCGCGCTGCACCAGGTCGGCCTGGGACCAGGCCATGTTGTCGCGCAGGTAGTCGAAGCCGAACTCGTTGTTCGTGCCGTGGGTGATGTCGTGGGCGTACTGCTCGCGGCGCTGGGCCGGCTTCTCCCCGGACAGGATCGTGCCCACCGACAGCCCCAGGAACCGGTGCACCCGGCCCATCCACTCGGCGTCGCGCTTGGCCAGGTAGTCGTTGGTGGTGACCACGTGCACGCCGTCGCCGGTCAGCGCGTTGAGGTAGGCCGGCAGGACGCCGGTCAGGGTCTTGCCCTCACCGGTGCGCATCTCGGCGATGTTGCCCAGGTGCAGCGCGGCCCCGCCCATCAGCTGCACGCGGTAGTGCCGCTGGCCCAGCGTGCGCCCGGCGCCCTCGCGGACGACGGCGAACGCCTCCGGGAGCATGGAGTCCAGCGACTCGCCGTCGGCGTAGCGGGTCTTGAACTCGTCGGTCTTGGCCCGCAGCTCGGCGTCGGTCAGGTCGACGACGTCGGGCTCGAGGGACTCGACCGCGTCGGCGATCTTGGACAGCCGCCGGACGAGCTTGCCTTCGCCCGCGCGCAGGATCTTGGAGAACACCACGCGACCAATGTAGTGCGGTCCCGCCACCGTGCCCCGGCCCCCGACCTGGACCGGCGCGGCCTGTGCGCCGCCTCAGCGCAGGACGAGCGCCCCGGCCCTCGGGTCCAGCACGACCTCCTTGGCACCGGTGCGCATGCCCTCGAGCACCGCGTCGACGACGGCCTGCCGGTCGAAGCCGGCCGGCAGCTTCGGCGGCGACCCGGCCAGCGCCCGGTCGACCAGCCCGGTCTCGACGTGCGGCGGCTTGACGTCGAGCACCGCCAGCCGGCGTGGGCGCAGCTCCCGGCGCAGCACCGAGGCCCAGGACGACAGCGCCGCCTTGGACGCCGAGTACTCGGCCATGTGCAGGGTGGGCGCGTCGGCCACCACCGCGGACAGCAGGACGACGGCGCCGCCGTCGGTCAGCAGCGGGAGGGTCGCGCGCACCAGGCTCATCGGCCCGAGGGTGTTCACCGCGAACACCTCCTCCACGACGGCGTCGTCGGCGTCCGCGGCCGGGCCGAACGCGACCACCCCGCTGGCCACCACCACCGCGTCCAGACCGCCCAGGGCCGCAGCCGCCTCCCCGGCAGCTGCCCGGCCGGACTCGACGTCCACGACGTCCAGCCCCTGCGCCGGGACCCCGCCCAGGTCGGCGGCCAGCGCGGCCAGCCGGTCGGGATCGCGCCCGGCCACCGCCACCTGGGCCCCGGCGTCGACCAGCCCCCGGGCCAGCGCACCGCCCAGCACCCCGGTCGCCCCGACCACCCACACGCGCGCACCCTGGAGTTCCACCCGGTGATCGTCCCCCGCCACCGGCACTTGCGCAGGTCAGAGCAGTGGCCTCCGGGCGCCCGTACGCTGCGCCGGTGACCCGAGACGAGTTGTCCGAGGACCTGCGCGCGTTCTTCACCGAGCGGCACCTGGCGACGCTGACGACGCTGCGCGCCGACGGCAGCCCGCACGTCGTCCCGGTCGGCGTCACCTTCGACGTCGATGCCCGCACGGCCCGGGTGATCACCTCGGGCACGTCGGTGAAGGCCGGGCACGTGCGCGCCGGGGCCGGCACCGCCCGGGTGGCGGTCTGCCAGGTCGACGGCCGGCGCTGGACGACGCTCGAGGGCACCGCGACCCTGCGCGAGGACCCGGAGTCCGTCGCCGACGCCGTGCAGCGCTACGCCGCCCGCTACCGCCAGCCGCGGGTCAACCCGGCCCGGGTGGTGCTGGAGATCGCGGTCGACCGCGTCCTCGGCAACGTGTAGACGCACCGACGGCCCGCCCCGCGGGAGCAGGACGGGCCGTCGGTGCGGTCGGTCAGACCGACGCGGGTTCGCGCTCGGCGGTGCGGGCCACGTCGACCACGGGCTGGCCGGCGAGCCGGATGAGGCCGTAGTCGTAGGCGTGCCGGCGGTAGACCACCGTCGGCTGGCCGGTCTCGGCGCAGGCGAAGAGGAAGAAGTCGTGGCCGACGAGCTCCATCTCGTGCAGCGCCTGGTCCACGGTCATCGGGGTGGCCGGGTGCTGCTTCTCGCGGACGACCTGGCCGGGCAGGTGCTCCGGGAGGTCGGTGCGGTGCTCGCCCTCGGCGAGGGCGGCGTCCAGGGCCAGCGCGGTGGCGGCGTCGACCTGGGCGGCCGAGGAGTCGACCCGGACGCTGGCCGGGGTCCGCCGGCCGTGGTGCACCCGGCGCCGGTCGGCGGCGCGCCGCAGCCGGTTCTCCAGCTTGGCCACGGCGGCGTCCAGCGCGGACTGGAAGTCCGCGGCGCAGGCCTCGGCCCGGACGACGGGGCCCTTGCCCCGCAGGGTGATCTCCACGCGCTGGCAGTTCGCGGACTGGCGTGGGTTCTTCTCGTGGAGCAGCTCCACGTCGAGGCGCTCGATCTTGGCGTCGAAGCGCTCGAGCTGGCCGACCTTGTCCTCGACGTGCTGCCGGAAGTGCTCGGGCACCTCGACGTTGCGACCTCGGACGACGATCTCCATGTGACCTCCCGAACTCGGGTGTGATCGACCCGACGCTAGCCCCGGTCCGGCCGGTCCGACAGTGGGCAGACCGGGTTGCCCGCCGGTTCACCGCTCACGCACCGTGAACACCCCAGGTCCGGGCCCGACGGCGGCGACCGGACGGCCGCGGGGGGTGGCTGCGACGACCGCGGCCACGACCGGCGTGTCGTGCCGGCGCGCCGCGGGGATCAGCACGGCGGCGGCCTCGGTGACCGACGCCCCGCTGCTGACCACGTCGTCGACCACCACCAGCAGGCCGCTCCCCCGCCGGACCGGTTCGCGCAGCACGAAGGTGCCGGCCAGGTTGGCCCGCCGCTGCCGGGCGTCCAGCCCGGCCGAGTCGCGGACCCGGCCGCGCCGGCCCAGCAGACGTGCCGCGGTCACCGGCACGCCGGCCCGGCGCAGCTCGCGCACGGCGGCCCGGGTCAGCTCGGCGACGTGGTCCCGGCCGCGCTCGCGCACGGCGGCCCGGCTGCTCGGCAACGGCACGAGCAGCACCGGCCCGCCGCCGGCACCCGCGCGGACCACCACCACGGCCAGCGCGAGGGCGGCACCCAGCGGTGCGGCCAGCTCGGTGCGCCCGTGCTCCTTGAACGCGTTCACCACCGGGCGGACCGGCCCGGCGTAGGCCGCGGCGGCCACCGTCGGCGGGAACCCGTCGGGGTGCCGGCGCGGGGTGGCCAGCCGGGGCCGGGCCAGCAGGGCGGCGCAGCGGGGGCACAGCAGGCAGCCCGGGTGCCCGCAGCCGGCGCACACCCGGGGCAGCACGAGGTCGACCAGCGGTTCGAGCACCCGGGGCAGCACCGACCGAGCCTGCACCCGGGCCGGCACGCGGCCGGGCCAGCGAGCCCCCCTGTGCACGGGACCCCCGCACTGTGGACGACGAGGCCCGCCGCGGGCTCAGAGGGGGTAGAAGGGGGCGCTGCCGCCCAGCGGCTCCTGGCCGCGCACCAGGGTCGACCAGGTCCCCGACACCAGCTGCCACAGCGTGCCGCCGGCGACCACCAGGGGGGTGCGGCTAGGCGCGGCGGCCACCGCGGTGGGCTGGGCCGGGAGCCCGGAGCGGCTCAGCGTCGTCAGGTCCCAGCCGTCCACCCCGACCGAGTAGGGCGCCGTCCCGTCCTCGTCCTGGGCGCCGGCCAGGACGACCAGCTCCGAGGCCGCCCGCCAGGCGACGTCGACCACCTGGGACAGCTCGGGGGCCACCGACCGCAGGTCGCGGACGGCGACCTGGTCGTCGCTGCGCACCACGGTGCCCACCAGCAGCTCGCCGCCGTCGGGCCCGTCGACGACGACGGCGGCCCGGACCCCGTCGGGCGAGAGCTGGAAGACCCGGGCGGCGCCCTGCTCGGGCAGGGTCGGGGCGCTGACCGTCTGCGGCGTGCCGGTCGCCGGCACCCGGATGACCTCGCTGCCGTCGCGGACGGTCCACACCTCGGCGCGGGTGGCCGCGGTCGTCGGGTCGGTGAAGGACCCGGCCGGGAGGACCGGGGCCAGCGCACCCCCGTACGGCCCCACCAGGAGGGTGGCCGTGCCGCCGGCGACCGACACCCCGACGGTGGTGCCCAGGGCATTGGTGCGGGCGTCGGCGGTCACGGCGGCGGCGCTGAGCGCGTACTGACCGGTGCCGGCGGGCCCGGGCGCGGCCTCCCCGGCGGTGACGGTGCGCAGGGCGCCGTCGGCGACGTAGTGCCCGACCGAGACCGCGGGGACGGCATCGGGGTCGAAGGACGCCCAGTCGTCGACGGTCTGCACGTCGGGGACGCCGGAGACGTCCACGGGGGCGCCGTCGACCCGGACCCGGACCGCTCGGACGTCGTCGAGCTGGTCCAGCGACCAGACGAGCTGGGCGCACAGCACGTTGAGCGCATCGGCGTTGTCGGCGGGCAGGCCGGTCAGGTCCACGGTGGCGACCTGCTGGGCGATCCGCACGTTGCTGCGCAGCTCGGCGCCGGTCAGCGGGTTGGCGACCCCGGCCGACAGGACGGCGGAGGGGCCGGTCAGCAGCCGGTCCACCAGTGCGGTGGCCTGGGACTCCCCCGACACCAGGAACCGGGGGTCGGGGACGACCCGGGTGCCGGTGGGGTCCAGGAAGTAGGCGTTGACCTCGTCGTAGGTGCGGGCGAAGTCCGGCTCCAGGAGCACCAGCCCGTCCCGGGGGTCGGCGATCCGCCACTCGCCGTCCTCCTGCACGAGGGTGAAGACCTGGTCGTAGGTCTGCCCGCTGCCGGTGGTGAAGGCGCCCTGCGCGTCGACGCCGCCGACCAGACCGGCGGTGACCGCGACGGTGTCGTCGTCCCCGGCGACCGGGGCGTAGTCGGAGCTGATCACGGTGATGGCGCCGGTGTCGCTCCAGCTGTCCGCGGCCTCGCCGGTGAGGTACTGGCGGGCGACCGGGTGGTTGCGGGTGGTGCTGGCCATGGCGTCGACGAAGCCGCGGACGATCTCCTCGCGGCTGGCCCCGGCGACCGGGGGCAGCGCCTCGATGCCGACGTCCTCCGGCGGGTCGGCGACCTGGGTGATCTCCACCGGCGACGAGCTGGTGGGCACCGTGCCGCACCCGGCCAGGACGACGGCCAGCGCGACGAACGCCGGGCGGGCCCTCACCGCGGGCTCCGCGGGCGGCGGCGGACGACGACGGGGCGCAGCGGCAGCGGGGACCCGGTGAGGTCGGTCCCCGCGACCAGCGGCAGGGTCAACCGGAACTGGGCGCCCTGGTCGGGCTGGCCCCACACCTGCAGCCACCCGCCGTGCAGGCGGGCGTCCTCCAGGCTGATCGACAGCCCCAGGCCGGAGCCGCCGACGGTGCGCACCCGGGCGGGGTCGGCCCGCCAGAACCGGTCGAACACGTGCTGGGCCTCCTCGGAGTCCAGGCCGATGCCGTGGTCGCGGACGGTGATCGCGGCCGCCGTCCGGTTGGCGGCCAGGGTGAGCTCGACCGGGCGGCCGGTTCCGTGCTCGACCGCGTTGCCGACCAGGTTGCGCAGAACGCGCTGCACCCGGCGCGCGTCGATCTCGGCGATGACCGGGCGGTCGGGCACGCGCAGCTCCAGCCGGCAGTCCAGCCGGTCGGCGAGGGAGGTCATGTCCTCGACCACCCGCTCGAGCAGGGGGCCCAGCGCGGTGGGCTCGGCCTCGAGCTCGGCGGCCCCGGCGTCGTAGCGGCTGATCTCCAGCAGGTCCGACAGCATGAGCTCGAACCGGTTGACCTCGGCGTAGAGCAGCTCGGCCGACCGGGCCACGTGCGGGTCGAAGTCCGCCCGGGACTCGTGCAGCACCTCCGCGGCCATCTGCACCGTGGTCAGCGGCGTGCGCAGCTCGTGCGACACGTCGGAGGTGAACCGCTGCTGCAGCTGGGACAGGCCCTCCAGCTGGGTGATCTGCTTCTGCAGGCTGTCGGCCATGGCGTTGAAGCTGCTGGCCAGCCGGGCCAGGTCGTCCTCGCCGTTGACCACCAGGCGCTCCTCCAGCTGACCCGCCGCCAGCCGTTGGGCGCTGCTGGCGGCCCGCCGGACGGGGTCGACGACGAGCCTGGTCACCAGGACGCCGATGCCCACCACGAAGAGGGTCAGCGCGATCCCGCTGATGGCGACGGTGCTGCGCACCAGCGACAGCGTCTCCTGCTCCTGGTCCAGCGGGAAGGCGTAGTACAGGTCGACCTGCTCCCCGCTGGGGCCCTCGACGGGCACGGGGGCACCGATCAGCAGCGTGGGCACCCGGCGGGAGGACCCGTCGTCCACCAGGCCGTACTGCCAGACCTGGGTGCCGGCGTCCACGGCGGCCACCAGCTCGGCGGGCAGGTCCGGGTACAGGCTCTGCCGGCTCTGAGCGGGCCGCGCGGTGTCCCCGGTCCGGTACACCAGCACGGTGTCGAAGTTGCCGGCCGACCCGTTGCGGCTCTGCAGCTCCCGGACGGTGCGGGCCAGCGTGGACCGCACGCTGGCCGCGTCACCGGTCACGATGCCGGCCACCTGCGACTGGGCGTAGGCGACGCCGGCCTGCGCCTGGTCGATCGCCGCGTTGCGCTTGACGGTGAGCAGCTGGGTGCTGATCTGCTGGAACAGCACGATGCTGACCACGACGACGACGACGCCGGCCACCAGCATCGTGATGGCCCCGATGCGGAGCTGGAGCGAGGACCGCCAGGCGTGCCAGCCGGTCGAGGCCCATCCGCGCAGGCGGGTCGCGACCGTCACCGACGGGTCATGCGGGGCCGGCCTTGTAGCCCACCCCGCGCACGGTCAGGACGACCTCCGGCCGCTCCGGGTCGCGCTCGACCTTGGCGCGCAGGCGCTGCACGTGCACGTTGACCAGCCGGGTGTCCGCGGCGTGCCGGTAGCCCCACACCTGCTCGAGCAGCAGCTCGCGGGTGAAGACCTGTCGGGGCTTGCGCGCCAGGGCCACCAGCAGGTCGAACTCCAGCGGGGTCAGCGCGATGGGCTCGCCGCCCCGGCTGACCTGGTGGGCCGGGACGTCGATGGCGACGTCGCCGATGGTGAGCGTCTCGGCCTGCCCGGTCTCCCCGCGCCGCAGCTGAGAGCGCACCCGGGCGACGAGCTCGACGGGCTTGAACGGCTTGGTGACGTAGTCGTCGGCGCCGGCCTCCAGGCCCTGGACGACGTCGATCGTGTCGCCCTTGGCGGTGAGCATGATGATCGGCACGCTGGACTGGGTCCGGATGTCGGCGCAGATCTGCAGGCCGTTGCGCCCAGGCAGCATGAGGTCCAGCAGGACCAGGTCGGGGCGGACCTGCTGGAAGGTCGCCACCGCCCGCGCCCCGTCGGAGACGAAGGCCGGTTCGTAGCCCTCCCGCCGCAGCACGATGCCGAGCATCTCGGCGAGCGCGGCGTCGTCGTCGACGACGAGGACCCGACCGCGGGTGGGACCGGGCAGCGAAGCAGGGGACGGCACGCCCCCATTGTGCGCGAGCCGGTGCAGAACGGGCCGCACCCCGGTCCGGGATCTCCCCCGGCCGGGGTGCGGCTCGCTCCGTGCGGTGGACGCTCACGCGCCCGGCCGCCGGCCCCCTCGCAGGGCCCCGGGGCGCGCGCAGCGTGTCCCGGGGGGCGAGGGGGTCCTTTCAGTAGCGGTAGTGGTCGCTCTTGTACGGGCCCTCGACGGCGACGCCGAGGTAGTCGGCCTGCACCTTGGACAGCTCGGTGAGCTTGACGCCGAGGGCGTCGAGGTGGAGGCGGGCGACCTTCTCGTCGAGGTGCTTGGGGAGCACGGTGACGCCGGGGGTCTTGCCCTCGTAGGCCGCGCGGTTGCCCCACAGCTCGATCTGGGCGAGCACCTGGTTGGTGAAGGAGTTGCTCATCACGAAGCTGGGGTGCCCGGTGGCGTTGCCCAGGTTCAGCAGCCGGCCCTCGGAGAGCACGATGATCGTGTGGCCGTCGGCGAACCGCCACTCGTCGACCTGCGGCTTGATGTTGGTCTTCACGACGCCGGGGATCTTGGCCAGACCGGCCATGTCGATCTCGTTGTCGAAGTGCCCGATGTTCCCGATGATCGCCTGGTGCTTGGTGGCGGCCAGCTGCTCGGCGGAGATGATGTCCTTGTTGCCGGTCGTCGTGATGATGATGTCGGCGGTGCCGATCACGTCGTCCAGCGTGGTGACCTGGTAGCCCTCCATGGCTGCCTGCAGCGCGCAGATCGGGTCGATCTCGGTGACGATGACCCGGGCACCCTGGCCGCGGAGGGCCTCGGCGCTGCCCTTGCCGACGTCGCCGAAGCCGCAGACGACGGCGACCTTGCCGCCGATCATCACGTCGGTGGCGCGGTTGATGCCGTCGATGAGCGAGTGGCGGCAGCCGTAGAGGTTGTCGAACTTGCTCTTGGTGACCGAGTCGTTGACGTTGATCGCCGGGAAGAGCAGGCGGCCGTCGCGGGCGAGCTCGTAGAGCCGCAGGACGCCGGTGGTGGTCTCCTCGGTGACACCCTTGATGGCCTGGCCGATGCGGGTCCAGTACTGCTCGTCGGCGGCGATGGTGTCGCGCAGCACCTGCAGGACGACCGAGAACTCCTCGCTGTCGGACTCGGTGGTGTCGGGCACCGCGCCGTCGGCGGCGAACCGGGTGCCGAGGTGGACCAGCATGGTGGCGTCGCCGCCGTCGTCCAGGATCATGTTCGGGCCGACGACGGTGCCGGCCTCGTCACGGAACTCGAACAGGCGCTGGGTGCACCACCAGTACTCCTCCAGCGACTCGCCCTTCCAGGCGAACACGGGGGTGCCGGACGGGGCGTCGACGGTGCCCTCGGGGCCCACGGCGATGGCCGCGGCGGCGTGGTCCTGGGTGGAGAAGATGTTGCAGGAGACCCAGCGGACATCGGCGCCCAGCGCGGTCAGGGTCTCGATGAGGACGGCGGTCTGCACGGTCATGTGCAGCGAACCCGCGATGCGGGCGCCGGTCAGGGGCTTGTCCTCGCCGAACTCGGCGCGCAGGGCCATCAGACCCGGCATCTCGTGCTCGGCGAGGGAGATCTCCTTGCGGCCGAAGCCGGCGAGGGAGAGGTCGGCGACCTTGAAGTCGTCGGCGGTCAGTACGCGTGCGCCTGTAGAGGCGGTCATGTCGCTCCAGAGTGTCCCGGCCGCGCCAGAGGGGCTGCGGCTGCGTCGGATCTGTTCGTGAGCGAGCATGCCGAGGCTTCGGCGGGGCTCGTGCCGTTGCCCAGGCTACCGGTTCGGCGGCCTGGCGTCTCGCGTACCGGGGGTTCGGACCACCCCCGGTACCTGGTTCACACCGCGCGCAGACCGGTGGTGGCGCGGTACAGGATCGCCGGCCCCTGGGCCTCCAGGGGCGCCCCCGCCGGCACGAAGGCCGACTGCCCGCGACGGAGCACCAGCTCCCCGTCGTCGGTGGTCAGCACGGCGGTGCCCTCGGTGCACAGCAGGACCTGGGGCCCGGCGGTGCGCAGGCTGCCGGCGTAGTCGCCGAGCTCGCACCGGGTGAGCTCGAAGTCCTCCACCGGGACCGGGTAGCGCAGGCCGCCGGGCCCGAGCACCGGGTGCAGGACCGGCACCCGGCCGTCGCCGAAGTCGAGCACCTCGACCAGTGCGGCGAGGTCGACGTGCTTGGCCGTCAGCCCGCCCCGCAGCACGTTGTCCGAGCTGGCCATCACCTCGATGCCCGCCCCGCACAGGTAGGCGTGCAGGTTTCCCGCGGGCAGGAAGACCGCCTCGCCCGGCGCCAGCTTGAGGTGGTTGCACAGCAGCGAGATGACCACCCCGATGTCGCCGGGGTAGGTCTGCGCCAGGCTGGCCGCCCAGCGGTAGGTGTTGATGAACTCGGGGTCGTGCGCGGCCACGAAGGTGGCGGCCTTGGCCGCGACCGCGGTCACCAGGGACTGCCGCCGCCGCGCCGACAGCGCCAGGAGCTGCGGCACGGCGACCTGCAGCCCGCCGCGCGCGAGGGCCGCGATGGTCGGCTTGAGCTCGGGCAGCTGGAGCTTGGCCAGGCAGTGCAGCGACTCCTCGACCGGGCGGAAGCCGCAGAGCGCCTCGACCGGGGTCATCGCGAGCAGGATCTCGGGCTTGTGGTGCGGATCCTTGAACGTCCGGGTCGGGTCGTCCTTCGGGATCCCCGCGGCCTCCTCGGCGGCGAACCCGACCTCGGCCTGCGCCGTGGTGGGGTGCGCCTGCAGCGACAGCGGCGACTCCGCGGCCAGCACCTTCATGAGGAAGGGCAGCCGGTCACCGAACCGCTGCCGGACCACCGGCCCCAGGAGCCGGTCGGGTTCGGCCGCGATGGCCGCGTCCAGGCCCCGCCCGTCCGACAGCCGGCTCGGGGCGTCGGGGTGGGCACCCATCCACAGCTCGGCGAAGGGCTCGGTGGCCGGGGACGCCTCACCCAGCAGCTCCGGGATGACGGTGCGACTTCCCCACGGGTAGTGCCTGATGGTGTTCGTCAGCTGCCACATCGTGCGCGAGGCTACCGGGGCGAGGGTCACCCCTCCGACGTCGACGACCCCGGGGCAGAACTTGAGGACCGCTCACCCGCACTGGGCTGTCCGGCCCGGCGGATGTCGGGCTCGAGGTAGATGACCGTGGCGATCGGGACGGCGGCCCGGATCCTCGCCTCCGCCTCGTCGATGGCCCGGGCGACGGCCTCGGCGGTGTCGTCGTGCCGAACCGCGATCTTGGCGGCGACCAGCAGCTCCTCCGGCGCGAGGTGCTGGGTGCGCAGGTGGATCACCGACTCGACGTGCTCGCCGCCCTCGAGCGCGGTCCGGATGTCGCGCTGCACGGCTTCGGTGGCGGCCTCGCCCAGCAGCAGGCTCTTGGTCTCCACGGCCAGCACCGAGGCGACCGCGATGAGGAGGACGCCGATGGCCACCGTCCCCAACCCGTCGTAGACCCCGTCGCCGGTGGCGGTGGTCAGCCCCACGCCCAGCATCGCCAGGACCAGGCCGGTGAGCGCGGCGGTGTCCTCGAGCAGGACGACGGGCAGCTCGGGGGCCCGGGCGTTGCGGATGAAGGCCCAGTAGCTCTCCCCCGCCGGCCGCACCGCGTTGGTCTCCCTGACCGCCGTCCGCAGCGAGAAGGACTCCAGAACGATCGCCACGCCCAGGACGCCGAACGCCCACACCGGGCTGGTCAGCTCCTCCGGCGCCAGGATCTTGTGCACGCCCTCGTAGACGGCGAAGACACCGCCGACGCTGAACAGCACCACCGCCACCAGGAACCCGTAGACGAAGCGGTCGCGACCGAAGCCGAACGGGTGCTGCGCGGTCGGCCGGCGCTTCGAGGTGCGGCCGCAGATCAGCAGCAGCACCTGGTTGCCCGAGTCGGCCACCGAGTGGATGGCCTCGGCGAGCATCGAGGACGCGCCGGTGACCAGGAAGGCGACGAACTTGGCGACCGCGATGCCCAGGTTGGCCAGCAGGGCGGCGACGATCGCCCGGGCGCTGCCGCCGTGGCCGCCGTCGGCGTTCTCGGTGGTGGCCTCGGTCTGTTGCGTCACGCGAGGAGTGTGCCCCTGGCTCAGCGGGCCCGCTCGGCGTCCAGGGCCAGCGCCAGGTACACCGCGGCGAAGTCGGCGGCGGCGACCTGACGGGCGACCCGGGCCAGGCGGGGCACGCCGTCGGCGTCCCCCTGCTCAGCGAGCCCGCTGACCGGCACGTTGCGCTCGGTCGCGGTGCGCAGCACCTGGTGCAGCGCCTCCGACGCCGACCTCGGCTCGCGCTCAGCCGGCCCTTCCGGTCCGCCGGCCTCGGCGTCCCGGACGGTGATCAGCCGCAGTCGGCGACCTTCGTCGTCGGTGCGGTCACGGAAGAAGTCGTCGGCCTCGGCGGGGGCGAGAGGGCCACCGAGCACCGCGCAGGCCGCCACCCGCTGGTCGGGCAGCCGGAAGGCCGTCGCCGGCAGCCCGGCCAGCGTGGCCAGCTGGTCGGCCACCCGGCCGGCGGCCGCTGCGGCCAGCGGACCCTCGGCGGCGATGACCGGCAGGGCGTCGAGCAGCTCGAGGGCCAGCATCTTCGCCGGGTTGGCGTACGTCGGGACGACCGGCCCGCAGTCGGCCGCCACCGCGTCGAGGGCGTCGGCCACGGCATCGGTGTCGGCGGCCTCGGCGGACAGCAGCCCGAGGTCGGTCGCCAGCCGGAGCATCGGGGTCAGCAGCGACCACAGGGTGGTGTGCTGCACCCGGGACGGCGGCAGCGGGACGTAGGGCGCCCGGGCGCTGGCGCAGGCGGCGTGCAGCGGCGCGCCCTCGGCGCCGATGCCGACGACGGCCACGCCCCGGCGGGCCGCCTCGTAGGCCGGGGCGAGGGCGTAGTGCCCGGCACCGGTGCGGGTGGCGATCACGACGACGTCGGAGGCACCCATCCAGACCGGCAGCTGCGGGCCGGGCACCACGTCGACGGTCACCGGGCTGCCGGGCCCCAGCAGGGCGCGCAGCACGGACGCCGCCACGGCACCCTCCCGCCGGGCCACGACGACCAGGCCGCGCGGGCGACCGGCGTCGGTGACCCGACCGAGCCCGGCCTCGGCGGTCAGCGCGGCGGTCTCGCGGACCTGCGCCCCGGCCCCGGCCACGGCCGGGAGCAGGCCGCGGGGGTCCCGGGCACGCAGCAGCTCCGGGTCGTCCAGGACCTCCTCGGCCAGCTCGGGCGAGGTCACGGCGTGCGGTGCCGGGCCTCGTCGAGGAGCAGCACCGGGATGCCGTCGCGCACCGGGAAGGCGCGGTCGCAGGTGCTGCACAGCAGCTCGGCGGCCTCGACGTCGAGCGTCAGCGGGCTGTGGTGGGTGTCCGGGCAGGCAAGGATCGCCAGCAGGGACGGGTCGATGCCCAGCGTGTCGGGGTGGGTCGTGGTCATGAGCGCACCATCTCCAGGACGTCGTCGCGGATCTCGGTCATGCGGGCCTCGTCGGGGGCCTCGACGTTCAGCCGCAGCAGCGGCTCGGTGTTGCTGGCCCGGAGGTTGAACCAGGCACCGTCGGGCAGCGCGACGGTGAGGCCGTCCAGCTCGTCGAACGTGACCCGCTCGTCGGCGCCGTAGGCCTCCCGCACCGCGGCCACCCGCCCGGCGGCGTCCTCGACGGTCGAGTTGATCTCGCCGGACGCGGAGTACCGGCTGTAGGCGGCGGTCAGCTCCGACAGCGGTCGGGACTGCTCGCCGAGCGCGGCCAGCACGTGCATCGCCGCCAGCATCCCGGTGTCGGCCCGCCAGAAGTCCCGGAAGTAGTAGTGCGCGGAGTGCTCGCCGCCGAACACGGCGTCCGTGCGGGCCATCTCGGCCTTGATGAAGCTGTGCCCGACGCGGGTCCGCACCGGCTCCCCGCCGTGCTCGCGGACGATCTCGGGCACCGCGGACGAGGTGATCAGGTTGTGGATGATCGTCGTCCCCACCCCCCGGGCCAGCTCGCGGACGGCGACCAGGGCGGTGACCGCCGACGGGCTGACCGGCTCGCCGCGCTCGTCGACCACGAAGACCCGGTCGGCGTCGCCGTCGAAGGCCAGCCCGATGTCGGCACCGTGCTCGGGGACCGCGGCCTGCAGGTCGACCAGGTTGGCCGGGTCCAGCGGGTTGGCCTCGTGGTTGGGGAACGAGCCATCGAGCTCGAAGTACATCGGCACGATCTCCAGCGGCAGCCCGGACAGCACGACCGGCACGGTGTGCCCACCCATGCCGTTGCCGGCGTCGACGACGACCTTCAGCGGCCGGCTCCCGGAGAGGTCGACCAGACCGCGGAGGTAGTCGGAGTACTCGCCTAGCACGTCCCGGCTGCTGACGGCGCCGGGCGCGCTGACCACCCGGTCGAACACGGCCACGCCGTCGAGCTGCTGCTCGGACCAGGTGCGGATCTGCGCGAGACCGGAGTCCTGGCCGATCGGCGCCGCGCCCGCCCGGCACATCTTGATTCCGTTGTACTGCGCCGGGTTGTGGCTGGCGGTGAACATCGCCCCGGGGAGGTCCAGGCTGCCGGCCGCGAAGTAGAGCATGTCGGTGGACCCCAGGCCCGCCTCCACGACGTCCAGGCCACGGGCGAGCACGCCCTCGGCGAAGGCCCGGGACAGCGGCACCGACGTCTCGCGCATGTCGTGGGCGGTGACGACCGCGGTGGCCCCGGTCTCGGCGTGCACGAACTCCGCGAAGGCCGCCCCGATCGCCCGGGCGACGTCCTCGTCCCACTGGTCGGGGACCACGCCGCGCACGTCGTAGGCCTTGATCAGCGACGACAGGTCAGGCACGGGTCCACCTCGAGAGCGCTGGGCTGGTCCCCGGTCGAGGACGCCCGCAGACCCTATCGAGCGGGTACGACAGCGGCGCCGGTCACGGGAGGTTCGGCAGCACCCGGAGGTGCCCGCGCCGGGTCCCGGACCCGTCGTCGGCAGGGTCGCGCTCGGGCTCGGGCCGGGCCGCCTCGCGGACGGCGTCGGCCAGGGCCAGTAGGTCGTCCCCGGTCGGGCCGGCGTCGTCGGTGTCCACCTCGTGCCGGACGACCTCCCACCCGCGCGGGACGGTCAGCCGCTCGGCGTGGAACTCGCACAGGTCGTAGCTGTGCGGCTCGGAGTACGTGGCCAACGGGCCGACGACCGCCGTGGACTCTGCGTAGACGTAGGTCAGGGTGGCCGCCGCCGGCTGCGCGCACCCACTGCGCGAGCAGCGTCGCGACTGCCTCACCACCGGATCCTCACGGCTCGCACCATAACCGCGCCGACGGCACTTCGTCAGCAGGCACTCCGGCGCGAGCACGAGAACGGCGGTCGACGGGGCCGTCGTAGGCTCGCCCCGCCATGGACCGCTCCCCTGCCCGCCGCCGCGACCGGCACGGCCGTGGCCTGCGCGGCCGGCTGGTGCCCCCCGGCGTCCCGCTGTCCCGCAGCCGTGCCGAGCAGTTCGACGACCTGGTCCTGGACGCGGTCGAGGAGATCGAGCGGCGCTGGGAGCGCGAGCTGGCCGGGGTGGAGTTCGCGGTCGAGGACGTGCCGTGGGTCGACCACAGCAGCCCCGACGAGGTCGTCCTGGACGCCGACGTCCTGGACGACGGCAGCGTCCCGCTGGCCCGGGTGATGCCCGGGCGACGCGAGGGCGGTGTCGAGCACCCACCCCGGATCGTGGTCTACCGGCGTCCGCTGGAGATCCGGGCGCACGACTCCGTGGACCTGGCCGACCTGGTGCGGGACGTGGTGGTGGACCAGGTGGCGGTGCTGCTGGGCCGGGACCCGGAGGAGATCGACCCCACCGGCTGACATGCTGGGCCCGGTGAGCGACGGGGGACGATCGATGCGCAGGTCACGACGACGGACCACGACCACCCCGACCACTCCGGCCCCGGTCGTGGCGCCCACGACTGCGGAGCGCGTCGTCGACGACCTCCCGGGTTTCTACGACGCACCGCCCGGCTCGCCGATGCCCCCGGCTCCCGCTGCGGGTCCCGCGCCGGGACCAGCACCGGCACCCGAGGCGGCCGACGACCGGTCGTCGACGACCGGTCGGCGCCGTCGCCGCGGGGTCGTCGCGGCCGGGGTCGCGGTCGTCGCGGTGGTGACGGCGGTCGTGGTGGTCGGCACGGTCACCGACCGGGACGGTGCCGAGCCCCCGGCGGGGACGGCGGCGACGACGTCGGCCGCCCCGCGCACCTCGTCGGCCCCCTCGACGTCGTCCCCGTCCGCGCCCCTCACTGCGGCCGCCGCCGGGGACCTCGCCGACCTGGACCTCCCCGCCGGGGACGACGGGTTCACCGGCTCGCTGACGTCGACCGGGGTGGTCCTGGAGCCGCAGGCTGTCGGGGTGACGGTGGCCTACCCGCAGCTGACCGTCAGCTCCGACGGCACCCGCGCGGTCGCGCACCTCGACCTGGCCGTGTGGAACTGCCTGGGCGACCAGGCACCTGCCGACCCGGCGGCGGCCGACTGCCGACGGGTGCTGGCCGAGTTCGCGGACCTCGGCTCCCCGGACCTGCAGGTGACCCGCACCTCTGACGGGCTGCAGCTGAGCGGGACCTTCGCGACCTACACCCGACCGAACGGCTCGGCGCCGGTCTACACCGGCCGTAGCTACCCCCTCGAGGTTCAGGTCGAGGACGCCACCGGTGGACCGACCGGCACCCTCCGGCTCGGCAGCGGTGCGGCCACCGTCGTCCCGCCGGGGGAACTCGTCGGCTAGCGCCCCTGCCCCGAGGCGGTGAGGGACACCCAGGGCTGCCCGGGGGCGTCGTCCGACCCGCCGTCGGGGCCGAAGCCCCACCACGGTCGCCGCACCGGACCGTCGAGCAGCGTCAGCAGCCCTGCGGTGGGCACCCCGCCCGCCAGGACTATGGCGTGCTCGAGCTGACCCGCGGCGGCGTGCACCCGCGCCAGGGCCCGGAGATCAGCCCGCCGGGCACCGGCCGGCCGGTGCTCCAGGAAGACCGGGAGCCGGCCCTCGAGCAGGGCGGGGTCGGTGGACCGCAGGGCCCCCGTCCCGAGGGTGTCCACGAGGGATCGGCTGCGGGAGGTGCGGAAGGCGGCACCCGTGCCCAGGCGGGCACCGAGCGCGGCCAGCACCGGGTCACCCAGCGGCAGACCGCTCAGGTCCAGCTGCCACCGTCCGCGCACCCCGGCGAGGAGGTCGGTGATGCCCTCGGCGAGGAGACCGGCGACCTCGGGGTCGGCGGCGGGCAGGCGGCGCGGGGCCGAGCCCGGCGGACCGGGCACTCCGTCGTCGCCGAGCAGCCGGACCACGGTGACCGGGCGCCCACGCCGGAGCCGGCTGCGCGACGTCAGCAGCGCCAGCCCCGCCGGACGACCGTGCCGGTGGGCTTCCACCACCACCGCCCGGTGCCGGGCACGACGGGCGGGGGGCGGCGCCGCGTGCAGTGCGGCGGCCAGCCAGGGCCCTCGGGCGGTGGTGGGTACTGCGATTGCGGACAGGAGCGGACCAGCGGCGCGGATCTCCCGCACCACCCTCGCCCGCCCCTCGACGACCCGGGTGAACACGACCTCAGCGTCGCGTACTCACCCCGGCCCGCCGGCGGCGGGGTTCAGACCGCGCGGCGACGGAGCCGACGACGCTCGCGCTCGGAGAGGCCACCCCAGATGCCGAAGCGCTCGTCGTTGCCCAGGGCGTACTCCAGGCACTCCATCTTGACGTCGCACCCGGTGCAGATCTTCTTCGCCTCGCGGGTCGAGCCGCCCTTCTCCGGGAAGAACGCCTCGGGGTCGGTCTCGGCGCACAGGGCGCGCTCCTGCCAGCCCTGGTCGTCCTCCTCCAGACCAGCGGACCAGTTCGCCGCGGCGAACCCGGTCGTGCCGGTCCCGTAGCCGGACCCGTAGGCCGGCTCGGTCTGCTGCTTGTAGTCGCTCAACCAAGACACCTCTGCCATGACGATGCGTCCCCTCTCGCCTTCGTCACAGTGCGTGATCATCGGGCCACTCCCGACGTGCCGCACTCGGTGACATCGAGGGAATTACACGCGTGTCATTGGGGGTGGGTCAAGTCGGACTCCTGTAACGCCGAGCCCCAGAAGTCACAGGTGTCACGCAGGGTCTCGAGGGGGTCACGAAGGCCGGTGACACGCCGCACCGGTGCACAACATCTGCCGACGAAGTGCCGGTAGTTGGTTCAGATCATTCCGACACGGAACCGACCTCGAGAACGTCTCTTGCCATCAGGCACCATGGTGTGCATGAGGATCGTGGTCGTGGCCGGCGGCATCGGCGGGGCCCGTTTCCTGACCGGGGTGCGCTCCGCGGCTCCCGGGGCCGACATCACGGCCGTCGTGAACACCGGCGACGACGTCACGCTGCACGGGTTGCGGATCTGCCCGGACCTGGATTCCGTGATGTATACGCTCGGTGACGGGATCGACCCCGAGCGCGGCTGGGGTCGACGGGGCGAGAGCTGGGTCGTCAAGGACGAACTGGCTGCCTACGGGGCCGAACCGACCTGGTTCGGGCTCGGCGACCGGGACCTCGCGACCCACCTCGTCCGCACCCGGATGCTCGATGCCGGTTACCCGCTGTCCGAGGTCACCCTGGCCCTCGCCGAGCGCTGGCAGCCCGGGGTCACCCTGCTGCCGATGAGCGACCAGCGGGTCGAGACCCACGTGGTGGTCACCGATCCCGACACCGGGCGGCCGCAGGCCATCCACTTCCAGGAGTGGTGGATCCGGCACCGCGCCGCGCTGGACCCCAGCGCCTTCGTCCAGGTGGGTGTCGAGGACGCCCGACCGGCACCCGGCGTCGTCGAGGCGTTCGCCGCGGCCGACGCCGTGCTCCTGGCGCCGTCGAACCCGGTGGTCTCGGTCGGCACCGTGCTCGGCGTCCCCGGGCTGCGGGAGGCGCTCCTGGCGTCGCCGGCGCGGGTCGTGGGGGTGTCCCCCGTCGTCGGCGGGGCACCGGTCCGCGGGATGGCCGACCGGTGCCTGCCCGCGATCGGGGTCGAGGTGAGCGCCGAGGGCGTCGGGCGGCACTACGGCGCCCGCTCCGCGGGCGGGCTGCTCGACTCCTGGTTGGTGCACGAGACCGACGTCTCCGACGTCCCAGGCGTCGACGTCCGGCGGGTACCGCTGCTGATGACCGACCCCGCCACCACGCAGGCGATGGCGGAGGCGGCGTTGAATGCCGCACGTGCCTGAAGGTCCCCTCTCGATCCACGCGGTCCCCGGTCTCCCGGAGTTCGCCCCGGGCGACGACCTGGCCGGCTCGATCGCCGCAGCTGCCCCGTGGCTGGCCGACGGCGACGTCGTCGTCGTGACGTCCAAGGTCGTCAGCAAGGTGGAGGGCAACCTGGTGCGGGTCGCCCCGGGCGAGGACCGCGAGGCGGTGCGCCAGCGCGCGATCGACGCCGAGACCGTGCGGGTGGTCGCCCGTCGGGGGCCGCTGAAGATCGTCGAGACCCGGCACGGCTGGGTGGTGGCCGCAGCCGGGATCGACGCCTCGAACGTCGCGGCCGACACCCTCGTCCTGCTGCCGGCCGACGCCGACGACTCGGCCCGCCGGCTACGGGCTGCGCTGCAGTCCCTGCTGGGGGTGACGGTGGCCGTCGTGGTCAGCGACACCTTCGGCCGCACGTGGCGCGACGGGTTGACCGACGTGGCGGTCGGCTGCGCCGGGCTGCCGGCGCTGGTGGACCACCGCGGTGCGGTGGACGCGCACGGGAACCGTCTGGAGACCACCCAGGTCGCCCTGGTCGACGAGCTGGCCGCCGCAGCCGACCTGGTCAAGGGCAAGCTCGCCGGGGTGCCGGTGGCCGTCGTCCGCGGGCTCCTCCTCGACGTCCCGGACCAGGACGCCGGCACCCGACCGCTGGTCCGGCTCGGCCCCGGCGACCTGTTCGCCCACGGCACCCGTGACCTGGTGTCGGCCCGGGCCCCCGGCTCGGGCATCACGGCCCGCCCGGGAGCTGTCGAGGCCGTGGCAGGGGCATTCAGGGTGGCCTCGGTCGCCCTGCCGGAGTTCCCCGTCGTGTTCGCCTACGGCAGCGACGAGCCCGACGTCGTCGACGTCCACCTCACCGACGCCTGGACGACGACCACGGCGCTCAACCTGGGCGCGCTGGTCGGCGCCGCCCTGGTGCAGCTGCACGCCGAGGGCTGGGCGACCCGCTGGGAACCGGTGGGCTCGCCGGGTGGGTCGTCCTTGGTCGGCCGCCTCCGGGTCGGTGCCGGGGAGCCGGACGAGGCAGGATGACCGCATGGACATCCGCGAACTGAAGGTGCCCGACAGCTACGTGCTCGACCTCGTGCCGCACGGCGACAGCCGGGGTCGGTTCACCGAGTGGTACCGCGCCGACATCCTCGCCGAGGCCACGGGCTTCGGGCTCACACTGGCCCAGGCCAACCATTCGGTGTCCGCTCGGGGCGTCCTGCGCGGAGTGCACTTCGCCCTCGTCCCGCCCGGTCAGGCCAAGTACGTCTACTGCCCGAGCGGGAAGATCCTCGACGTCATCGTGGACATCCGGGTCGACTCGCCCACGTTCGGGGCCGTCGACGCCGTCGAGCTCGACAGCGAGCACCCCAAGGCCGTCTACCTGTCCGAGGGTCTGGGGCACGCCTTCGTGTCGCTGGCCGACAACAGCTCCGTCACCTACCTGGTCTCCAGCGGCTACTCGCCGGGCCGCGAGTTCGGCATCAACCCCATGGACCCTGAGCTCGACCTGCCCTGGCCGATCGACGTCGAGTTCGAGTTGTCCACCAAGGACACCGCGGCGCCGACCCTGGCCGAGGCCCGCGAGCAGGGACTGCTGCCCACCATGGCGCAGTGCACGGCTCGCTACGACGAGCTGCGGTCGTCGGCCGGCGCCGCGTGACACCCTGCTCCGCGGCGTGAGCGAGCCCTCGCCCGCCGGTGCCGCTCCACCTGCAGCGCGTTCGTCGGGGCTGCTCCAGCAACTCGGGCCGGTCGCCATCGGGCTGGTCGTCCTCGGGGTCGGCTCCTTCGCCTACCTGGGAATCTCGGGCCGGCTGCTGGGCCCGGCCGACTTCGCCCCGGTCGCGACCCTCTGGGTGGTCTTCAACGCGGCGGCCCTTGCGTTCTACCAGCCCATCGAGCAGGAGCTCAGCCGCGCGACGGCCGAGCGGCGCGCGGTGGGCACCGGCGCCGCTCCGGTGCTCCTGCGCTGCCTGGTGCTCGGCACGGGCGTGACCGCCGTCCTGGCGGCCCTGGCACTCGGCTTCCGCGAGACCGTGGCCGACCGCCTCTTCAACGGGGAGTCCGCCCTCGTCCCGCTCCTGCTGGTCGGGATGGTCGGCCTCTTCGCCGAGCACACCCTGCGGGGGCTGTTCAGCGGCGCGGGACGATTCGGCCGCTACGGGGCCCAGCTGGCCGTCGACGGTCTGCTGCGCGTCGTAGGTCCCGTCGTCCTGGTGGTCGCCGCCTCGCACGACACGGCAACCGTGGCCGCCGCCCTCGTGCTCGCCCCGCTGCTGGCCGCTGTGGCCACCGCCGGACGGCCGCGCCGGCTGGCCCACCAGGGTCCTCCGGCCGCCTGGGGCACGGTCGCCCCCGCGCTGGCCACCCTGGTCGGGGCCGCCGTGCTGTCCCAGCTCATCGTGAACGCGGCGCCCATCGCAGCGCAGCTGCTGTCCGGAGGGGCCGGGCCGGGCCGGGTCGGGTCGTTCATCGCTGCCCTGGTCATGACCCGGATCCCGCTGTTCTTCTTCGGTGCCGTGCAGGCCACGTTCCTGCCTGCGCTCAGCAAGTACCTGGCCGAGGACGACCTGCCCGGGTTTCGTCGTCAGGTGCGCACGGTGGTGCTCCTCGTGGCCGGGGTCTCGGGCCTGTTCCTGGCCGGGCTGGCGATCCTGGGCCCCTGGGCGCTCCGGCTCCTGTACGGCCCCGACTTCGACGCCTCCCGTGGGCTGCTGACCCTGCTCGGTGCGGGAGCGGCCGCCTACATGCTCGCCCAGGCGATGGCCCAGGTCCTGATCGCGCTGCAGGTCTACCGAGGCCCGCTGCTGGGCTGGGCGGCGGGCTCCGCCGTGTTCCTCGCCGCCCTCGCGGTCCCCCTCGGCGTCGAGGGCCGGGTGTCCCTCGCCCTGCTGGCCGGCGGAGTGGTCGCGGCCGGGGTGATGACGGTCGGCGTCGTCCGGGCGGTCGCGCGCCGGACCGCCGCTCAGAACCGCCGGTAGTCCGTCGGCGACATGCGCGGCCCCCGTTTGGGCGGCCGGGTTCCGCCGATCTCCAGCAGCCGGATCACCCGCTGGCGGTGCCCCCGCCACGGCTCGAGGAGCTCGAGCATCCCCTCGTCGTCGGTCTTGCGGCCGGCCAGCGACCACCCCACCAGGTTCTTCAAGTGGTAGTCGCCGACGCTGACCTGGTCCGCGCAGCCGAGGGCCCGCTGGGCCACCTCCGCGGCCGTCCAGACGCCGATGCCCGGCACGGACCGGAGCCGCCGGCGGAGGTCGTCGCACCCCGTGTGCTCGGCGCACTCCAGCCGGGACGCGACGCCCGCCACGGCCAGCAGGGCACGTCGGCGGGCGCCGTCCAGGCCGCACCGGTGCCACTCCCAGTCGGTCACGGCACGGATCCGCTCGGCCGACGGGACCACCCGCATGCCGGTGGGCGCGGGCCCCGGGGCCGGGTCACCGGCCAGCAGGAGCAGCTGCCGCCAGGTGCGGTGCGCCTCGATCCCCGTGACCTTCTGCTCCAGCACGCCCGGGACCAGGGCGTCCCACACCCGGCCGGTGCCACCGATGCGCAACCACGGGGAGGACCGGTGCAACCGATGGACGAGCTGGTGGCGATGGGAAGGGAAGCCCTCGGGACGGTCCTCAGCGCCCAGCCACCGCGGGACCACGTCGACGGCCCACGCGGCGCCCGGGCCCCACGCCTGCGCCTGCACCTCGCCCGCCCGGACTGTGAGCCGGACGGTCGCAGCGCCGTCCGGCGTGGTGGTGGTCCGCCACGTCCCGCCGTCGGCTGTGTGCTGCAGGGTCGGGTCGCTGGTCCCCCGACGGTGCGGGGACAGCGTCCGCCGGATGTCCAGCGGCCAGTCCGGCCGCCAGGAAGCCTCGAGCGGCACCTCGACCGTCGCGGACAGAGCGGACCCCCTCAGATCGTCACGGCCGGCACTGCACGTCGCGCACCCGCGTATCGACCGGCACACGACGGCGCGGTCCCCGACAGCGGACGTCAGCAGACCACCTGTTGAGCCGAGGGTAGGCCGCACAGCGGCGCCGCGGGCGGGCCGTCAGGCCGTCGGGTGGCTCTGCCCGGTCGACGGCTCGACGAGCGGGCGGGTCCCGTGGGCGCGGACCCGCGCCTCGGCCTCGATGAGCGCGACCTGCCGGGCGAGCGCCACCATCCGCGCCTCCTGCTCCCGGAACCTGACGCCTGTGCTGCCCACCAGGTAGATGATCACCAGGGCCAGCCCGTAGAGCATGAGGTCCGTACCGCGGGTCACCCCCACCACGTCGGCCGCGAGCTGCAGGAGGTCGGGGAACAGCACCGCCGTCGCACCGGCGACCACGGTCACCCCGGCCAGGATCTTCCGGCGCGCCTGACCGCGCAGGGAGGCACGGGCGCGCAGCGACAGCACCACCGCGGCGATCAGTGCCGGGACGAGGAGCCACTTGATGATCATCGCGTCCGCCCGTTGCTGACCCGGTGGGCCATGGTGTCGACCAGGATGTTGACGCTGTTGAGCAGCGGTTGGCCCTTGGCGGTCGAGTAGTCGGTGTAGAGGATGTGGACTGGGAACTCGGTGACCCGGTGCTCCGGCCGGGTGAGGAAGTACTCGAGCTCGGAGGCGTAGGCCATCCCCGTGTGCGACAGCCGCACCCTCGCGGCGATGTCCCGGGTGACCACCCGCAACCCGTTGTGCGCGTCGGTGAGCCGGGTACCGGCGCCCCTGTTCAGCACCTTGCTCGCGGTACGGAGGATGAGACTCCGCAGGAAGCTCATCTCGGTGCGGCCGTCCAGGAAACGGGAGCCGATGACCACGTCCCAGCCCTCGCGGATGAGCCTCACCATGCCGAGCAGGTCGGCGAGCTGGTGCTGGCCGTCGGAGTCGAAGCAGGCCACGTACCGCGCGTCGGTGAACGTGACGGCCGCCTCGTAGCCCGTCTGGAGGGCGCCGCCGGCGCCGAGGTTGACCGGGTGGCTGACGCGCAGGGCGCCCGTTCGGTCGATCTCGTCGGCGGAGGTGTCTGTACTGGCGTCGTCGACGGCGATGACCCGCAGGCCGGCGTCGAGGAGCTCCCGGATCACACCACCGAGCACGGGCGCCTCGTTGTAGACCCTGACGACGACCACCGTGTCCGACCAGTCCTCCCCCGCCGCGGCGGGGGCCGGCGGTGCACTGGCAGACCGGGGCTGCTGCTCGTTACTCATCGCTGCCGGAGGGTAGTCCGCCGGCCCACACCCGGGAGCGATCGACGGGAGCCATCAGGTCCACGCCGCTCCGGTCCGCTGCTCCACCAGCGCGAGCAGCTCCTTCACCCGCTCGGCGTCAGCCACCGGGCAGACCATCGTCACGTCGGCGGTGTGGACCACCACGCTGTCCCGGACACCGACGAGGGCCACGAGGTGCGACGGGTCGTCGGACAGGACGACGTCCCCCGAGCTGTCCAGAGCCACGACGAGGCCGCGGACGGCGTTGCCGACACCACCCCCGTCCGGGGCCCCCGCCAGTGCGGGCCAGGACCCGACGTCCAGCCAGTCGACGTCCAGGGCGACGACCAGCACCCGGCCCGGCTCGGCAGCTGCCGGCTCGAGCACCGCGTAGTCCACGCTGATCTTCGGCAGGGTCGGGAAGATCTCGGCGAGTGCTTCCGCGCGGTCCTCGGCAGCGATGATCCGGCGCAGTCCCTCGGCGGTCTCCGGCAGGTGCCGGGCCAGCGCGTCCAAGACGGTGCGGGCCCGCCAGACGAACATCCCCGAGTTCCACAGGTACTCCCCCGAGGCGAGGTACCGCTCGGCGGTCTCCCGGTCGGGCTTCTC
This sequence comes from Klenkia terrae, assembly GCF_900491935.1. Taxonomy (GTDB): domain Bacteria; phylum Actinomycetota; class Actinomycetes; order Mycobacteriales; family Geodermatophilaceae; genus Klenkia; species Klenkia terrae. The sequence continues at coordinate 3,267,735 of NZ_UEXK01000004.1, read as the reverse complement.
CCGGAAGGACGCCACCTCGACGGCACCGGAGACCTCCGTCGGCCGACCCCGCTGAACGTAGCCGAACCCGGTCGCCGCCGAGGTAGGTGAGATCCCCAGGGTCACCAGGGCACCCGGCCGGACGGCGAGGCAGTCGTAGGCGACCCGGAGCGCGTCCGCGAAGGCCTCGACGGGGCGGATGACGTGGTCGGCAGAGACGACGGCGAGCTCGGCGTCGGGGTCCACATCGGCGACCACGGCGGCGGCCAGACCGACGGCGTTCGCGGTGTCCCGGGCCACGGGCTCCAGGATCAGCCGGTCAGCGCCCAGCTCGGGCAGGGCCGCCCGAACCAGGTCGCCGTACCGCTCGCCGGTGCACACCCAGATCTGCTCGGTGGGCAGCACCGCCTGCAGCCGGCTGAACGCCTCGGCCAGCAGGCTGTGCACGCCGCCGTCCGGTGCCGCCACGACGTCGAGGAGCTGCTTGGGCCGGGCGGTGCGGGACAGCGGCCACAGCCGTGTACCTGACCCGCCGGCCATGATCACGGCGTGTCTCACGTCCAGTCCTCCTGTCCGGCCGTCGGTGGTTGGTCACCCAGTCGCTGTCGCGGGGCCGCTCCGGCGCCCACCCGGCCGCTCACGTAGGAGACCAGCATCCTGGCCCCCAACCCGCCCCGCAGGGCCCAGCGCAACGGGGCGTGCCGTCGGCGGGGGTACTGGCCAGACAGGTAGCGCAGCGCGCTCGTGTGGTGGACGCGTTGCATGCGGTGCGGCTCCCTCCGGGTGGCGTGCCCACCCTCGTGCACGACGACCGCGGAGGGCGCGTAGACGTGCACGTACCCGGCGGCGGTGAGTCGCTGCGCCAGGTCGACGTCCTCGAAGTACATGAAGTACCCCGGGTCGAATCCGCCGACGGCGTGGAAGGCCGCCATGTCGACCAGGAAGCAAGCGCCCGACAGCCACCCTGCCGGCCGCTCCCGGGGCGCTCCCCGCTCCCGCCGGTACCGGGCGGTCCATGGGTTGCCCGGCCACACCCACCCGAGCAGCGCGTGTCCCGTGCCCGTCGACAGCGACGGCAGGTCCCGCGCCGAGGGGTAGAGGTCGCCGTCGGGTGTCCGGATGGCCGGACCGACGGTCGCGGCGCGGGGCCAGCGGGCGGCCACCGCGAGCAGCTCGTCGACGCTGCCGGGGTCGAACACGATGTCGGGGTTGGCGACCAAGGCCCAGCCCGTCGGCAGGTCGGCGACCCCCGCGTCGACGGCCGGCCCGTACCCCACGTTGCCACCGACCGGCAGCACCCGGACGTCGCCGGCGCCCGCCGCCGCGGCCTCGGGGGCGCCGTCGACCGAGCCGTTGTCGGCGAGCACCACGTCGACCGGTCCCGAGCAGGCGCGCCGCAGGCTGTCCAGGCAGCTGTGCAGCGTCGGCCCAGGCGAGTAGGTGACGACGACGACCCGCAGCGAACCGCTCACCCGGCGACCGCCTTCCGGTAGGACTCCACGTGCGCCCGGGCGCAAGCGTCCCAGTCGAAGCCGCGCGCCCTCTCCACGCCGCGCCGGCGCAGGTCGTCCCTACGAGCGGGGTCGTCGAGCAGCCGGACCAGCGCCGCCCGGATCCCGTCCTCGTCCGGCCCGGTGTACTCGACAGCGTCCCCACCCACCTCGGGCAGTGACAGCAGCGGGGTGGTCAGCACCGCGGCCCCGCTGGCCATCGCTTCCAGCACCGGCAGGCCGAAGCCCTCCCCCAGGCTCGGGTAGACCACGAGCTCGGCCTCACCGAGGAACGCCGCGAGCAGGTCCAGCGGCAGGTAGCCGGGCCGGCGAAGGTCGTGCGTCGCCGGCACCGCCGCTTCCGCGCCGTCCACACCGGGGTCCCACCCCCGGCCTCCACCGAGCACGAGGGCCGGCGGTGACGGGAGGCTCGACCACGCCCGGACCAGGGCGGGCACGTTCTTGCGCGGTTCCAGGGTCCCGAGGAATGCCAGGTAGGGACCCTCGAGGTCCAGTAGCTCCCGGACCCGCCGGCGCTCGACCGCGGTGGGGACGTGGAAGTGCTCGACTTCCACACCGAGGAGCGCGACGTCCACCCGGCGGGCATCGGCACCGGCCACGCGGACGAGCTCGTCCCGGGTGGCCGCCGACGGGGTGAGGCATCGGGCGGCCCGCCGCAGCGCAACCCGGGTCCACCCCTGGAAGAACCACCGCTTCACCGTCAGGTGCACCTCGGGGAGCGTGAAGAACGTGGCGTCGTGCACCGTCGCCACCACGGGCACCGGGCTCAGCAGCGGCAGCGTGTAGTGCGGGCTGTGGACGAGGTCCGCGCGCACCCGGCGGGCCAGCACCGGCAGGAGCGTCTGCTCCCACAGGAGACGGACCGGGCGGCGCGTGATCGCGGCCGGGGCAGCGTGCACCTCGGCGCCCGGGACGAGGGATCGGTACACCGGCACGTCGTGGGCCTGCGCCACGACGACCAGGTCCACGCCCTGCCGGACCAGTGCAGGCAACAGCTCGTCGACATACCGGCCCACGCCCCCCCGGTCGGCGGGCACAGCCGTGGCGTCGACCAGGACACGGGGGGTGTCGAGCAGGACATACTCCAGGGGTGCGGCGGCGGGGAGCCCGAGCTTAGTGAGCCCCGGTCGTGGACCCGCCGATAGGCTGGGCCGATGCGTGGGATCATCTTGGCCGGCGGCAGTGGCACCCGGCTCTACCCGATCACCAAGGCGATCAGCAAGCAGCTGATGCCGATCTACGACAAGCCGATGATCTACTACCCCCTGTCGTTGTTGATGAACGCCGGGATCCGAGAGGTCCTCGTCATCACCACCCCCGAGGACCAGTCGGGCTTCCAGCGCCTGCTCGGTGACGGCTCCGACGTCGGGATCGAGATCACCTACGCCGTGCAGCCCCGGCCCGAGGGGCTCGCGCAGGCGTTCGTCATCGGCGCGGACTTCATCGGTGACCAGCCGGTGGCCCTCGTGCTGGGCGACAACATCTTCTACGGCACCGGGCTCGGAGAGAGCCTGCGCGCCAACACCGACCCTCGAGGCGGCCACGTCTTCGCTTACCACGTGTCCAACCCTCGCGACTACGGCGTGGTCGAGTTCGCCGAGGACGGCAAGGTGATCTCCATCGAGGAGAAGCCCACCCATCCCAAGAGCTCCTACGCGGTACCGGGTCTGTACTTCTACGACAACCAGGTCGTGGGGATCGCTGCCGACGTCCGGCCCAGCCCCCGGGGGGAGCTGGAGATCACTGCGGTCAACGACGAGTACCTGCGCCGCGGCGAGCTCACCGTGACCGTGCTCGAGCGGGGAACGGCCTGGCTCGACACCGGTACCCACGTCTCGATGATGCAGGCGGCCGAGTTCGTCCAGGTGGTCGAGGAACGCCAGGGATGGAAGATCGGCTGCATCGAGGAGGTTGCCTGGCGACGCGGCTTCATCGATGCCGACCAACTCGCCGAGCTGGCCAAGCCGTTGCGAAAGAGCGGGTACGGCGAGTACCTGCTCCGACTCCTGCAGGACTGACCGGCGGTCCGGTCACCCGCGGGCCGACCGGACCTCGTCGTAGAGGTGCCACAGCCGGTCCGCGACCAGGTCCCACGTGAAGTCTGCGGCCCTGGCCGAGCCGGCGGCACGGAGCCGGGCCCGCTGGGCCGGGTCGTCGACGAGCTCGCCGAGGACGTCGGCGAGCGCAGCGGCGTCCCCGACCGGGACGACCCGGGTGGCCCCGCCGCCGACCTCGACGAGCGCGGGCGCGTCGGAGGTGACCACCGGGACCCCGGCCGCCATGGCCTCCACGACCGGCAGACCGAAGCCCTCCGCCCGGCTGGGTACGACCGCGACGAGGGCCGTGGACAGGACGGCGCCGAGGTCCTCGTCGCGGTCGTACCCAGC
>NZ_UEXK01000004.1:3018625-3263848 GCF_900491935.1 Klenkia terrae | reverse complement strand
CCGGCCACGGAGCCTCCGTGGCCGCGCGCGCACCCGGGAGGGGTCTCGAAGGGCTAGCGCGCGCGCGGGCGGGTGCGGGGCCGCGACTGGCTGTACTGGCGGTCGTGGGCCGCCGTGGGTGAGGCGGGGTAGAGATGTCGAGCATGGCGGCGGGCGTGGGACGGGACACGGGGCGGCCCACGACGGCCAGTGGAGGCAGGCGCGGACCGGCGACCGCGAGCGCGCGCAGGAGCACGTCGAGACCCTTGCGGGGTTCGAGCGTGGCCACGGTGACCAGGTGACCGTCGGTGAGCCCGAGACGTCGCACCCGTTCGGCCGCGTCGGCCGGGCGTCCGACGCTGTGGCTGGGTGCCGCACCGGCCACCACCACCGGGACCCGGACGTCGAGGTGGCGCACGAGGTCGTCGGCCACCGCCCTGGTCGGGACCACCAGCGCGTCGGCGTGTCGGGCGGCCCGCTCGGCCATGCCCCGGTGCCAGCGGACACCCCGGGGCGTCAACGTCTCCGGGTGCGTCCACGGGACGGTGTCGTGGACGGTCACCACGAGCCCGGCCCGCCGGCTGCGGGGCGGGGCCAGGAGCGTGGGCGCGTGGACCAGGTCGACACCCCGCGGACGGAGCGGGACCCCCGCCTGCCAGGCAGCCGTCAGCCCCCGGGAGGGCAACGGCAGCCGGTGGGTGGCCGGCGCCCCGGCGAGTCGGGGCACCCAGGCGCGCCGGTGCCAAGCCGACCAGCCCTGAACCTGCGCCCCCTCCGGCGCGGTGCGCACCAGCCCGGCGACCACCTCTGCGGTGTACCGGCCCGTCCCCCCCGGCACCCGCGCGGACAGTTGTTCCACCACGACCGCGATGCGCATCCGGCGAGCCTACGGAGACCCCGGGGTGACTACCGTCCAGCAGCGATGACTGCCGACGCGAGCGCCCCCGTCCCACCGGCCGACGTCACCGTCGTCGTCGTGACGTGGCAGGGGGCGCACCTGCTGACCGCATGCCTGGATTCCCTGCGGCGCCAGACGGTCGGACACCGGGTCATCGTGGTCGACAACGCCTCGACCGACGGCACGGTCGAGCTGCTGGCCGCCAGGGACGACGTCCAGGTGGTCCGCTGCACCGAGAACACCGGTTTCGCTGGCGGCGTCCAGGCCGGCCTGGACCAGGTGCGCACCGGCTTCGCAGCACTGCTGAACAACGACGCCGTCGCCGAGCCGGACTGGCTGGCCGCGCTCCTGGCGGCCGCGCAGCGCCGCCCCGACGCTGCAGCGATCACGTCCCTGCTGCTGCTGGCCGGCACCCAACCACCGGTGGTCAACAACGCGGGTGTGATCGTGCTCGACAGCTGGTACGGAGCCGACCGGGCCGCGGGTGCCGACCCCGCGAGCGTCGCTGAACCCGCGGAGGTCTTCGGGTTCAGCGGCGGGGCGGCCCTGCTGCGCACCCACGCCGTCCGCGCGGTGGGCGGTTTCGACCCTCGGTACTTCCTCTACTACGAGGACACCGAGCTCGCGTGGCGGCTCCGGGAGGCCGGGTGGACGGTCTGGTTCGAGCCCACCGCCGTCGTCGTGCACCAGCACGCCGCAAGCACGGACCCCCGTTCCCGCCTGTTCGCCCACGTGACGGAGCGCAACCGGCTCTGGATGCTGTGGCGCCATGCGCCGGTCCCCGTTGCCGTCGGCGTCACCGTGCGCTTCGTGGTCACGACCCTGTCCCTGGTCGTGCGCCCGGCGCCGGCCGTCGACGGTGCCCGGCCGTGGAACCTGCGACCGGGCGTGCGCTGGTCGGTGCTCCGGGACGCAGTCGGAGGGCTGCCCCGTTGCGTGCGCGGGCGTCCCACCGGCCGGTCCGTGGACCCGCGCCGATGGCGATGACCCCGACCACCGGCGCCCTGCAGCGGTGCGCCGGTTCGACGGCCCGGTCGGACTCCGGTGCTAGCGTGGCGAGGATGGTCGAGCCGCCGAGACCTGTCCAGGACGTGTCGTGAGCACGACGACCGGCAGAGTCGCCGACGTCGCCGGGGCCGACCCCTCGAACAGACAGGTGGAGCACTCAGGATGACGCAGTCCCTGCGCCAGGTGTGGCAGTACCGGGGCCTCATCGGAAACTTCGCCAACCGGGAGATCAAGGGCAAGTACAAGGGCAGCTTGCTCGGCGGCGCCTGGGCCTTGATCAACCCGCTCGCCACACTGGCCACCTACAGCCTGGTCTTCGGTTTCATCCTGAGGTTCCCGACGCCTACGGCGGGAAACGGCTCGCTGACCAGCTTCCCGGTCTACCTGTTCACGGCCCTGGTCGTCTGGAACTTCTTCTACGCGGTCACGACCAGCGGGATGGGTGCGCTGGTCGGCGCGGGGCCGTTGCTCCGCAAGATCCACTTCCCGCCGTACGCGCCGGTCTTCGGGTCCGCACTCGCGGTGCTGAACCAGACGGCGATCGAGTTCGGTCTGCTGTTCGTGGTCTACCTGGTGGTGCTCAACCTCAGCTGGACGATCCTCATGGTGCCCGTCCTGCTGCTGCTCCTGTCGGCATTCGCCCTGGGGCTGGGTCTGTTGCTCAGCATCGCCAACGCCCGGTTCCGCGACGTCAACTACATCGTGACCGTGGTCCTGGGGCTGCTCTTCTACGCCTCGCCGATCATCTACCCGATCACCCTGGTCACAGACATGTACGCGGCCCATCCCTGGCTGCAGGTGTACGAGTACAACCCGATCACCTCCTTCGTCGAGGCCTTCCGCGACGTGCTCTGGCACCTCCGGTTCCCGGGGCTGGGGCGACTGGCCTACCTCACCGTCGTCAGCCTGGGCGTCCTGGCACTGGGGTGGACGGTCTTCCAACGCAAGTCCGCCGACGTGAGTGAGGAACTGTGAGCGTCTTCCCCACCGGGGCCGCCCCCGACGTCTCCCCCTCCCCCGCGGTCACGGCGATCGCAGTGCGGGACGTGACCAAGAAGTTCCGCCTGCACAACGACAAGAAGACCAACGTCAAGGAGCTCTTCAGCGCCCGCCAGCGAATCAGCAGGCACGACGACTTCTGGGCGCTCAAGGGCGTGTCCCTGGACATCCCCGCAGGCCGGACGTTCGGGCTGATCGGGCACAACGGCTCCGGCAAGTCGACGCTGCTCAAGCTGGTGGCCGGCATCCACCGGCCCACGTCGGGGACGATCACCTCCAGCGGCCGGGTCTCGGCGATGCTGGAGCTGGGGGCGGGCTTCCACCCGGAGATGTCCGGGCGCGACAACATCTACCTCAACGGCTCGATCCTGGGCATGACGCGTCGCCAGATCGACGCCGCCATGGAAGAGATCATCGAGTTCAGCGGGCTCGGGGAATTCATCGACACCCCCGTGAAGGTGTACAGCTCGGGGATGTACGTCCGGCTCGGCTTCGCCATCGCGGTCAACCTCGATCCGGAGATCCTCATCATCGACGAGGTCATCGCCGTCGGGGACGAGGCCTTCCAGCGACGGTGCTTCGACCACCTGTACGAGCTCCGGCGCAAGGGCGTGACCATCGTGCTGGTCACCCACTCGCTGTCCCTCGTCGCCGACCTGTGCGACGAGGCCGCCTGGCTCGACGGCGGCACGTTGCGCGCCGTCGGCCCGGCGCGCGAGATCGTCGACCAGTACCTGTCCACTGTCAACGAACGCGAGGCAGCGGCCGACACCGCCTCGGCCGCGAGCTCGTCGACACCGGGTACCAGCACACCGCCCGACGACGACATCGTCGGCAAGACGGCGCGACGGGGCTCGGGCGAGGTCCGGGTGACCGGGGTGCGCTACCTGGACGCCGACGGCGGGGAGCGGAAGTTCCTCAGCACCGGCCGGGCCTGCACGGTGCGGATCGACTACGAGGCCACCAGCGACCTGTCCGACGTCACCTTCGGACTGGCTTTCGTGCACGAGTCCGGGGTCCAGGCCGCCGGCCCCAACTCCGGCTACGGGCCCGACGCCTTCCCGGTGCCGGCCGGACGGGGCAGCGTCGACTACTCCTTGGACACCCTCCCCCTGCAGCCCGGTGAGTACCTGCTCAGCGTGGCCGCCGTCGACAAGGGGCACATGTACGACTACGTGGACCGCGCTTTCGTGCTCAAGGTCCGCGCCGACGACGTCGTCACCGAGCCGGGGCTCGTGCGGATGCCCGGAACGTGGCGTCACGACCCCGCACCCAGCGCCGGCCTCTGACCCCCCGCCCCCCGCCCCAGGAGACGCACGTGCTGAACGAAGAAACCCTCAAGGCCATCCTGCTGGCGCTGGCCCGGCGGTCCGACGACGACGTCGAGAGGGCCATCAGCGAGAGCGCGGTGCTCGACCAGGCGGAGCGGGCGCGCCTCCGGACGGCGCTGGACAGCGCAGCCGACCCGGCGGGCATGGCTCGCGCGCTCGGTGACGCTGTTCGGGAGGCCACCGGTCTCGACTTCCTCGCCAATGAGTGCTACCGCGCGGCGTTCTACCTGGGCGATGGACTCCCGGCGCTGCGGTCGGACCCGTTGTTCGGTTTCTTCTCCAGCAAGCGCACCGGCCGCGTGCTGGACAAGTGGGTGCACTACTTCCCCATCTACACCGAGCACTTCTCCCGCTTCCGCGGGCGCCCCGTGCGCATCCTGGAGATCGGCGTGTACCGCGGCGGGTCCCTGGACATGTGGCGCTGGTTCTTCGGGCCGGACGCCATCCTCGTCGGCGCAGACATCGACGAGCGCGCCCGGGAGGTGTCCGCACCCGACCACCTGGTCGAGATCGGTGACCAGACGGACCCGGAGTTCCTCCGGTCGCTGGCCGAGCGGCACGGCCCCTTCGACATCGTCATCGACGACGGCGGGCACACGATGGAGCAGCAGATCGTGACTGCTGAGACGCTCTTCCCGCTGATCGCCGACGGCGGGGTCCTCCTCACCGAGGACTGCCACACCTCCTACTGGGACAGCTACCAGGGTGGGGTGGGCCGCGCGGGGACGTTCATCGAGTGGTGCAAGGCGAAGATCGACGCCGTCAACGGCTACCACCACGACACCACCGTCGACCGGGTGTGGACCGACACGGTGGACAGCATCGCCTTCTACGACTCCGTGGTCGTGGTGAAGAAGCAGCAGCGCTTCGCCCCGTTCGCCGAGCAGGTCGGGCACGCCGAGTTCCTGCTGCTGCCCCGCTTCTCCGCCCAGCACGTCATCGAGCTCACCGCCCGCCGCGACGCCGCCGTGGCCCAGCGGGACGACTTGCTGCGCCAGCGCGAGGAGGACCGCCGGTCGGCCGAGGCGCGTGAGGCGCAGCTGGAGTCCGACCTGGCGGCGGCTCGCGCGGACACCGACACGCTCCGCAGGCTCCCGGGCGCCTCGGCAGCGGCCGGGGTCATCCGGCGGATCAGCGCCCGTCGTCGGACCGACTAGCCCGCGGGCTGATCCGCCGGGTCAGCCCCGCCGGAGCTGCCGGCGCACCCGGTCGGCGACGCGGCGGACCACCAGGCCAGCGCCGCCCTCGTCGAGGGCAGCGCGCAGCCGCGCGCCCGCAGATCCCCGTCGACTGGGCGAGCGCAGACCCAGCTGGGCGCGCTGCACCGGCCCCAGCACGAGGTCGGGTGCCCGGCGGGGTCGCGCGCAGAAGTCAGCCAGGGGCGCGGCGACCCGGTCCCAGGCGAAGGTCTCGGCGAGTCCGGCGGCTGCGACACCGGCCACGGACCGGGCCTCCGCCGAGGACGCGAGCCCGACCAGGACCTCGCGGAGGGCGCCGACGTCCTCGGCGGGGACACTCTTCCCGGCCCCGTGGGCGACGACGACCTCGGCCAGCTCGTCGCCGGACGTCGTCACCACGGGCAGGCCGCACCAGAGGTAGTCCAGCACTCGGGTGCGGAAGGCGAATTCGGTCTCCAGGTGGTCGTGGTGGGTGCTGACGGCGATGTCGGCCGCACGCAGCCAGACGTCCCGCTCCTCGTAGGGCACCCAGCCGTCGTGGAAGAAGACCGCCGTGTCGAGGACACCGAGCTCCTCGGCCGTACGCCGAGCGTCTCCGGCGGCCGACTCGACCCCCTGGACCGGATGCCTCGTGCCCAGGAAGACCAGCCGCAGGGTCGGCACGTCGGCCAGTGCGGCGGCCACGGCGCGCACGAGCGTCTCCGGGTCGAGCCACGGGTAGACCCCGCCACCCCAGACGCACACCACGTCGTCCGGGCCCACCGCGGGGAACGCGCGGGTGAGGACCGTCCGGTCGCGGGGTGCTGGCGACCGACCCGGGGTCCCGAAGGGGACCACCGCGACGAGGCCAGCGAGGTCAGCCCCGAGGTCGTGGACCACCGGATTGACCCGGCCGAGGGCGGCGAGGTGGCCGATCCACAGCGCCCGCTGCCGCCCGGACGCGCAGAGCACGAAATCGGCCCGGGCGAGCTGGGTGTTGAGGGAGGTGACGCAGTCCCGGACCACGGCCCAACGGTGCGCCGGCACCTCGCCCCGGGTCCGTTCCAGCTGTTCGAGGTGGAAGGGGTCGTAGACGTCCACGACCACCGGGACGTCGGTCTCGACCAGCCAAGGGTGGAGCCCCAGCACATCACCCTGCACGACGACCGATCCGACCCCGTCCACGAGCCGCCGGAGGTGCGGGACATCCGTGACGGCGACGACCTGCACGCCCGGGTCGAGGAGCCGGGCGTCCCCGAGCGAGGCCACGGTGACCGGTCCGGGACGGCCGTCGCGGTGGAGCGCACGAGCGAGCTCCAGGGAGCGGATGGCCGGCCCGGCCATCCGCTCCCCGAGCGACTCCGCGGTGACGACCAGGACTCCAGTGCCACCGAGGCGGGTCATCCGCGCGCGCCCTTGCCCTCCGGGTCGCAGAGGTAGTCGTAGATCCCGGCGAGTGCCGGGTCCCACTTGCCGTGCCGAGCCGCGATGTCCTGCAGCCCCTGGGTCGACAGCCGCTCCCGCAGCTCCTGGTCCCGGCACAGACGCTCCAGCTGGTCGGCCAGGTCGTCCGCGGTCCGCTTGGCCAGCAGGCTGTTCTCCTCGTGCTCGAGGATCCAGTGCCCCCACGGGTTGTCGAAGGCCACGACCGGCACGCCGCAGGCCATCAACTCCAACGGCAGGTACGACGGGTGCTTGGACACCGTGAGCGCCAGCCCGACGTCGCTGTTCCGGTACAGCTCACCGGTGGCGCGGTAGGGGAGCAGCCCCAGGGGCTTGATGTCCTCATCGGCCCCTTGGCCCGCGGCCCAGGCACCGGCGGTCACGATCCGGACCCCGTCGCCCATCCGGCGCTTGAGCTCCTCGAGGGCGAGGGATGCCATCTCCCAGCAGTTCCGCCAGTGCCCCGGCCGGGCGTAGACGAAGACGGTGACGGGCGACCCCGGGGTCCGCTGGTGCCGCCACCGGGCATGGAAGACGGTGTCGTCGACGGCGGGGGCGAAGCTCATGCCGCGGCCGCCGTAGTCCCCGGCGTAGATCTGCCGCAGGTTGTCGGTGTTGCACAACCCGTACAGGCCGAGCTTGTAGGTCTCCTCTGCCAGCGCGTACAGCGTGCTCGCCGGGTAGAACATCGGCTCGAAGTCCTGGATCAGGTAGAACTTGCGACGCATGTTCGGCGCGTGTGCCAGCGCGTACGCCGTCACCCACAGGGTGGCGATGCCCACGTCGGCCTTGGGCACCTTGGCCAGGTCGCCCTGCGATCCGTCGAAGAAGACGATGGTGGAGTCGGCCAGGGAAGGGAAGGCCGCGGCCAGCGCCGACCGCACGAAGTGGTCGGGCGGACTGCCCCAGACGACGAACCGGTTCTCGACGCCGTGGTTGCGCGCGAGCTCGTCCGCGATCCGCAGCGCGGAGTTGATCCCGCCGTAGAACGGGCTGTCGATGTCCGGGATGAACCAGTTGACGGTCCTCACCTGGAACGGCTCGGCGTTCTGCGCGTGCAGGTCCTCCACCGCCCGGACGTCGGAGGGCAGAGCCCGGCACATGTCAGCGAGCATCCGCGACTCGGCGGCGTCGTTGCGCTGCCGGAAGGCGGTGAAGTCCCTGCCCAGCGGCCCGGCCAACCGCTGCCCGGGACTGGGCTCGAAGCGGCTGCGCAGCTGGGGCTCCCGGCTGCTCAGCGACAGGCTGGGGCTCCAGTACGGGTCGCCCCCGAACAGCCAGGTGTTGTACTTCCAGTAGCTGGCGAAGAAGTCCTCGGTGGGCACCGTGGTCCCCCGGGTGGCCGACTCCAGGTGCCGGATCCCCGCGTAGGGGGAGCAGACGTTGCGCTTGCCGTCCAGGTGGGTGTCCAGGCCGAGGGCGACGTCGGAGCCGCACAGCACGAACCGCTCGTCGAAACCGCCGGCGTGGTCGAAGACCTCGCGCCGCACGGCGAGGCAGGCCCCCGTGACAGCCAGCACGTTGCGGTACCAGTCGGTAGGCCCGTAGATGGAGTCGCTGCCCGGGGCCATGCCCTCGAAGACGTGGTCGGCGAACCCGCCCATGCCCAGGACCACACCGGCGTGCTGGATGGCGCCGTCGGGACCGGTGAGCTGGAGCCCCGCGACGCCGACGTCCGGCTGGGTGGCCCACCCGACGAGCTCCTGCAGCCAGAGCGGGTCGAGCACCTCGGTGTCGTCGTTGAGGAAGACCAGCACCTCCCCGTTGCTGGTGCGGACCGCGGCGTTGTTGACGGCCGAGTAGTTGAAGGGCTGCTCGTGCCACCACAGCACCTCGGTCGGGAAGCCGTCCTCGCGGGCGGCGTACCACGCCTCGTTCTCCGGGGTCTGGCCGCCGTTGTCCACGATGACCACCTCGAAAGCGGGGTAGTCCGTCCGCGCCAGCGACGGCAGACAGGTCGACAGCATCGGGCGGTTGTGCCGCGTCGGGATGACGATGCTGACCGAGGGCCACTCCTGCGGGGTCCAGCGCAGGCGCACCCGGCTCGGCCCGGCGGACTCCGCGCGCGCGGCCACGCCGTTGCGGTCCAGGTGCTGCTGGACGGCGTGCACGGCGTCGAGGGCGGGCAGGACCGGCCGGGCCGGCACGCTGCTGAGGACCCGGGTGACACGGGTGACGCGCTCGGCCTCGCAGTCCGAACGGAGGAGGAGGTCCCAGTGCAGAGCCTGTCCGGCCTCGACGCGCAGGCCGCCGGCGGCGAGGAAGCGCGCCCGGCGGATGGCGAAGGCCCGGCCTACGTACGGTGCGCCGAGCAGCATCTCGGGAGACCAGGACGGACGGAAGAGCGGCTGGGCCGGCCGGCCCTCCGTGAGCACGTCGTCGTCCCAGGTGACGATGTCGACCAGGGGGTCACGGTGCGCTGCCGCGGCCACCTGGTACAGGCAGTCCGGGCGCAGACGGTCCCCGGCCTCCAGCAGGACCACCAGGTCAGCTGAGCCGTGCTGCACGTGGGTGTTGACGCTGTCGACGACCACGCCCCCGGCATCCACGACCTGCCCCGAGACGGGGGCGGTCGACGCCGCGCTGAGGTCCGGCCGACAGACGACCGCCGTCCAGTGAGCCCAGCTCTGAGCGCGCAGCGAGTCAAGAGTGCTGTCGACGGTCCCCTGGCCCGGGAGAATCACCACCTGCACCGTGACGGGGCAGGCTGCGGCAGCAGAGGACTCGCGCTGGGCGTCGGACTGCTCCCCAGTCACCTCGTGGTCCTTCAACCAGGTTCGGTAGGTTGGCGCAGAAGGCTCAGCAAGGCCGGGTGCAGTCCACAGCGACCGGATCGTGGAAGCGGTGTTGAGCAGCTCGCGGTAGGTCGACAGGCCCGCCTTCGCGGCCAGCCGCTGTCGACTGCCCTCGGGCAGACGTTGCTTCACGGTCTCCCGCACCCGGGCACGAAGCCGTGGCCGGGGGCCTGGCGGTGCCACCGGAGCGGGCTCGGGCAAGCCGTTAGCAGTCGCCTGGGGCGGGGTCGCGTCGACGCCCTCCCCCGGGACCGGGGTGGCGGACTCCGTACCCTCGGTACTGCCTTCGGTGGGGGAGGTCACGATGAACGACTCCTGTGGGGTGGACGGCATATGAGCGGTCGGTCGGACGGGCCCACGCAGAGGGGGCGCCCGACGCCCGGCGACCCAACGTACCGTCCGATGCGGCACGGGTCTGTGGCCCAGGGGTGCCCATGCGCGTGACCCTCGACGCGACCCCTCTGCTGGGACCCAGGACAGGCGTAGGGCGGTACGTCGATGCCCTGCTGCACGACCTGGCGTCCGCGGCGGACGCACCCGACCTCCGCCTGGCCGCCGCGGTGGTCACCGTACGGGGCCAGGCACGACTGGCGGACCTGCTCCCGGACGGGGTGTCCGGCGTGGGCGCCCCGATGCCCGCTCGTCTCCTGCAGAGGGCCTGGGCCAGGTCGGAGCACCCGGCGTTCGACCGGCTCACCGGGCGGACCAACGTGGTGCACGGAACCAATTTCGTCCTGCCGCCTCCTGGCCGTGCCGCCGGGGTGGTCACCGTGCACGACCTGTCCTTCCTGCGGTCCCCGGCCACCGTGACCGCCGCCGCGCGTGCGTACCGGGAGCTGGTGCCCCGCAGCATCCGGCGAGCTGGCGTCGTCCTCACCCCCAGCAGGGCGGTGGCCGACGAGGTCGTCGAGGAGTACCGGCTCCCCGCAGACCGGGTGGTTGTCACTCCCCTGGGGGTAGGCCCGAGCTGGGCTCGCGCCCGGCCCCCAGATGCTGCCGCCCGGGCCCGGCTGGGCCTCCCCGAGCGCTGGTTCGTCGTGGTCGGCAACCTTGAACCCAGGAAGAACCTGCCGCTGTTGCTGTCGGCCTACCGGCAGGTCCTCAGCAGCGACCCCGAGGTCCCTGCGCTCGTCCTGGTGGGACCTCCCGGGTGGGGGCCCGCGCTCGACACCCGCGGTATCCCGGCCGAGAAGGTCGTCTTTACGGGGCACCGGCCCGACCGTGACCTGCAGTCGATCGTCGCCGGGTCCACCGCCTTGCTCTTCCCCACCTCCTACGAGGGGTTCGGACTGCCGCCGTTGGAGGCCTTCGCCTGCGGGGTCCCGGTCGTCGCGAGCGACCTGCCCGTCACCAGGGAGGTGCTGGGCGACACCCCGGGGGCGGCTCGGTTCGTACCGACCGGCGACCGGGACGCCCTGGCGGCCGCCGTCGCCGCGGCGGGCGCTGCAGTTCCCGACGCCCCGGTGGCAGACGCACGCCGTCGGCACGCCGCGGCGTACACGTGGCGGGTGACCGGTGCCGCCACGCTCGAGGCCTATCGCCGGGTGGCCTCCGACTGATCGACCCGGTCCACGGGAGCCGCACCGGTTCCGAGGCCTGTCTGCTCCGGCGGTCGTACCGAGCGCCCCCCAGCCGGGCGATCGGCCTGTGATCCGACCACTCCGACCAGCCCGGCTGCCAAGGAGCAGCACACGACAACGCAGCCCGCGACCAGGAGCCAGGACGGCAGGGGCGGGACCCAACCGGGCTGCGACACGAACCACCACCCACTGACCCCGTGCACGTTCCGGTTGAGAGCCCCCACGAACGCAGCGACGTGGACGACGACGAGACCGGCGCCGAACGCGAGGGCCACCCGACGCATCGAGTGGTCAACTGTCACCCCCAGGTCGACCCGACGCTGACCCCTCTCGTCTGCGAAGAAACCGAGCAGGAGGGGGACTCCGACCGCGATGGGCAGGGTGTAGCGGCCCTGCCAGGCGAAGGCGCTGGACTCGTACTCGCTGAGGTCCAAGACCCCGGGTAGCAGGAGCACCACACCCGCCAGTGCGGCGAGCACCGCGAGCTGCCGACGCCGGGCACCCGACGAGCCGACCAGCAGCAGGGAGCCGAGCAGCAGGGTGAAGACCACGTAGGCGATCCCAGGAGCCGCATTGTCACGCCACCCGAACACCCCGATCATCTCGCGGTACTCGTTGTCGGCCTTCTCTACGGCAGTGATGACTGCCTGCGAGAAGGGCAGGTCGGCGAAGATGGGTACGTCTTGCTGGATCAGCGAGTCCCGGACCAGCACCCAACCAAGGGTCGTCAGGCTGGTGATCCCCACGACCACCGCGCCGACGACGCCGGCGCGCGACGTAACGATCGCACGGAGGGCGGGAGCCGTCGCGAACGCACCGAGCAAGCACGCCACGACGAGAGCAAGCCACAGCAACGACAGGGGTCGGGCGAGGCTGAGGACCGCCGCACCCACCACTACCCGTCGGACCAGGGGGTCGCGCAGGCGCAACTGCCGCCCAGGGTCGGCCCGCAGCGTCAC
This sequence comes from Klenkia terrae, assembly GCF_900491935.1. Lineage (GTDB taxonomy): Bacteria > Actinomycetota > Actinomycetes > Mycobacteriales > Geodermatophilaceae > Klenkia > Klenkia terrae. Next base: position 3,251,699 of record NZ_UEXK01000004.1, on the reverse strand, counting down.
CAACAGGGCGGCCCCCGACGTCCACAGCAGGACCGCAGCTGCAATCTCCGGGGCCTGCGGGTTCACCGCCCCAGCGAAGAAGAAGAGCATCGGGGTGCCGGCCAGGGCCAATCCCAGGCTCGTCCAGGGGGCGCGCCGCCGATCGAGGACCGAACAGGTAGCCGAGGCGAGGAGCGCACCGACGAGGACCGCCGTCAGCAGTCGCATCAGGTAGACGGTCTGGGCGCCGCTGTCGACGAACGTGGCCAACCCTGCGTAGAGGTAGTAAGCCGGTGGGTACCGCCCCGCCGTCGTCACGACTGATGCCTCCCCGTCGACGTCGGGGTAGGCAGCGGCGCACCCTGCCGGGACCTCAGGTTGGAAGGCGTAACAGACCGGGACGGCGCCGGCGGCCGCGAAGTCGGCCGGGACCCGGACTTCGACCCGGTTGCCGTCCCCCGGCTCGAACAATTCACCCCGGACGGCTGCGGCCGAGTAGACGGCGTGCGCGGGTTCGTCAGGCACCCCGTAGAGCGGGGTGGCCACGGCCCAAACACCGCCCAACGCCGACAAGGCGACGAAGAGGACGAGCCACCGCAGCCGTCCGGACAAGGGCATCACACGGCCACGCACGGGAACTCCTGGATGTCGGCTGCTGGACACCGGGCGGCAGCCGGAACGGGCACGCTCGGCCACTCCGGGCCGGACCACCCTCTCACGCGGGGGGCGCCCACCCGCGGCGCACCGCCGTCCCGTCGTCCTCGGTCCAATGGGTGCCGCGGGGGCCGACGTGCTGCCCCCGCGGCACCCGTCGGTCCCGCCGCGACCGGTGCTGGATGTACCGAGTCATCACGTTGGTGCCAGTCGACTGATCGGTGGCGTGCCTCCGAGTGCCGAGTGGCGGCGCTGAGTGTTGAAGTGCTCGAGCAGGCCGCCACGGGCGGAGGTGCGGGCATCGTTGCTGGTCCAGGGCTGTCGCGGGCCCATTCGGTGGCACGGTGCGGTCGAGTCGTTCGACCTTCCCGTTCCGCCAGGGGCAGCGCGGGCGGATGAACTTCTGCTTGGTGCCTAGCTGGGCGCTCAGACTCGCACGCACTCGCGGGAGACACCCATCGCCACCGCGATGTGCGCCAACGGCACCCCGAGGCGGCCCGATGCACGATCAGCAGCCCGCCCAGCGGGGTCGTGCGGGCATTAGCTTGGGACACGAGAACCTCCGAGTGAATGTGTGCCTCAGACAAGCCACACCCCACTCGGAGGTTCTCCTGCGATCAAGAGGCTCAGACGACACCGACGTCCTGGCCGGGTACAGCTAGACGGTGACGGTCCGACAGCCCAGTCGCGGGTTGGTGACACCGGGCCCCACATTGATGGCGAACACGCACACCTCGTGACGACCCGGCACGAGGCTGACCGGCAGTCGGAAGCCGTGCCGCGGACCCGCCTCGGTGAACGCGGCACCCACGTCGGGACGGTCCTCACCCGCGACCGCTCGTCCGAAGCCGCGTCCGTCGACGTACACGTGGACGTCGATGGCGGTCCCCAAGGCGTCGGGATCGATCGCCCAGCCCGACACGACCACGCCCTCCCGGGTCGGAGCCAGGACGTCCGGCCCCCCGGTGGGCTCGGATGCGGCGGCGGGCATGTCGACCCACCGACACCCGACCAGGGTGTTGGCGGTGCCGAAGCCGCTGTTGATCGAGAACGCGCAGACCGAGTGCCGGCCGGCCCCCACGAAGACGGTGCCCTCGTAGCCGTGCCGGTCACCGGATCCTGGGAACACTGCGGCCACGTCGGGGCGCGACCCACCCGCGGTCAGGGTCTTGGCGTACGCGCCGTCGACGAAGACGTGCACCGCGGAGGGGGTCGACGGGGTGTCGACGTCGTAGGCCCAGCCCGTCACCCGCAACTGGGTGCCCGCCACGGACGCGGTCTCCAGGTTGCCCTGGGGGTCCCAGGCCGAGGCCGCCACGTCCACGGTGCGGCAACCCAGGAGCGGGTTGACCGTGCCTGCGGCCTTGTTGATGGCGTAGCCGCAGACCTGGTGCTGTCCCGGTGTCGCGATGGGGACGGTCGCGGAGAAGCCGTGCGCAGCGCCGATCCCGGCGTACCGCGCACCCACGTCGGACCGGGGACGGTCAGCGGGGAAGAGCCCGGAGTACGCGCCGTCGACCCATACGTGCACATCCACGGGAGAGGTGGGCGTATTGGGGTCGAAGGCCCACCCCGTCAGGGTGACGCCTCGGCCGGCGGCCCGGATGTCCTCCATCGCACCGACCGGGTTGTCCCCCAGCTGGGAGGCCGGCGGGGCGGCACTCACCGTGACGATCCGGCAGGTGACCCACACGTCACGGCCGCTCGAGGACGCGTTGAGGAAGTACACGCACACGCGGCGGTTGCCCACGGCCAGCGGCACGCTGGCGGAGAAGCCGTGGTCGGGGCCCGCCTGCGGGTAGGAGGCGGCGACGTCGGCACGCGCCCCGGTCGCGACCAGCGTCGCGGCCCGCGAGCCGTCCACGTCGACGGCCACGGCGATGCCGCCCGGCGGGAAGTCCGGGTCGAAGACCCAGCCGGACAGGACGAGCTGGTTGCCGTTGAGGCCCATGACCTCGAGGCTGCCGACGGGGCTCCCGCCGGGAGCCGGCGTCCTGGCCGCGACGAGGTCGCGGATCTGTCCCATCCGGTCGTAGGCGTACTGCCCGGGGCAAGTCGTGCTGCCGACGTCCCGGTGGGCGAAGATCGTGGGAAGCGTGACCACGGCGCCGGCGGCGTAGCGCGAGGTGCCGCCGCCTCCCGACGTCAGCTGGGTGTAGCCGTTGGGGTTCACGCCGTACATGGCCAACTTCCAGGCGATGACCTGCGCGATGGACTCGAGCATCGCGGCAGGGGTGTCGACCTCGGCGTAGTTGCCCAGCATGGAGACACCGAAGGTGCCGGTGTTGAACCCACCGGCGTGGGCGCCGACGACGGTCGAGCTCAGACCGCCGTAGCGACCCTCGAAGATGCGGCCGTACTTGTCGACGATGACGTTGTAGCCGATGTCCCCCCAGCCTCGGGTCTGGGTGTGGAAGGCGTAGATCGACCGCATCATCGCCGGCACCTGCGCGGCCGTGTAGTTGTTCCCGTCCGCCGTGTGGTGGATCGTGGCGGCCTTGATGGTCGGGGCGTACTCGGGATCCCACGTCCTGATCGACTCGTCGGCACCCCACTGCGCGCGGGTCACGATGTCGGGCATGAAGGTGGCGGCACCCGCCTGGTCCTGCGGAGCCGGGGCTCTCGGGAGCGTGTCAGCGGCGCTGGTGCCAGGGTCGATCAGGGTCAGCCGCACATCCTCGGGGACCGTCCCCTCGGCGGACTGCACGATCGCCTCGACCCCGTTCGAGTCACCGGTCCAGTAGGGCGCCGTGCCGCCGCGGACATCGTTGCCGGTGGTCTCCGGGGACTCCGTCTGCTCGATGTCGTCTGCCTCCAGGGTCGTCCACGACCCCCACGACCCGGACACGGACCTGACCCGGATCTGCACCGACACGTCGGTGACCGCCTCCGAGAGAGCCCAGGTCACACCGACCGCTGAGAAGTCGTCCGTGGAGGGCCGAGAGACCGTCAACGCCGGCACACCCGGGAGCTCCTCGCCCGAGCTCACGGCCTCCTCGTCGGGCGCGGAGGGCGCCGGGGGCGAAGCCGTCGTCTCAGCCGGCGCCGCGGTCTCGTTCGGGTCTCCGGGGCTGGTCGACCCAGCCGGGGTTTCCACGGCCTCCGGGGCTGACGTGACCTCCGCCGGAGCCGAGGGCGACTCCGGCGGCGGGGTGGTCTCGGGTGACGCCTCAGTCGGGGTGCTGCCGGGGAGGACCGTGGCCTCGGACTCGCTCACGCCACCGGGCTGGACCTCACCGTCGGTGCTGACGATCGCGTCCGGGGCCGGGTCGATCACCGAGCCGAGGGAAACCTCGTCGATCGAGGGCTCCACGGGGTGTACGCCGGCGGTCGGAGCGGCGTAGACCGGGAGCACGAGGAAGGTCCCCGTCAGGACGAGGAAGGCGATCAGGCCCCCGATGATGCGGCGCACGAGTGGGTCCTCCGTTGGGCGACGAGCAGCGACCCACCTGCGGATGGTGAGCCTGTTCCGACTGCTACATCGACACCCGTGAGGCCGACCTTGAGCGCTGCACCTCCGACAACGGCCCGATCAGCCGCCCGGCAACCGCGGCGGGCCCCCTTCCCCGACGTCAGTCCTTGAAGCCCACCGACATGGCGCAGGCGAGGGCGGTCCGCCAGTCCTGCCGTTCCGGCAGGCCCGCAGCGTCCCAGTCGGACCCGTCCAGCACGGAGTACGCCGGGCGCGGCGCGGGACGGACGAAGTCCGCCGACGACGTCCTCAAGACTCGTGCGGGATCGGCTCCGAGCTCCTCGAAGACGGCCCGGGCCAAGCCGTGCCAACTGACTGCGCCGGTGTTCGTGTAGTGCAGGACCGGAGCGACCGGCCCCTCGGCCACACCCAGCCCGACCAGGCCTGCGGCCAGGTCCGCCGACCAGGTCGGCGAGCCGACCTGGTCATCCACCACGGAGATCGTCTCGCGCTGCGCCTGCAGGTTGGTCATCGTCCGCACGAAGTTGCCACCGTGCCGGCCGTAGACCCACGCCGTCCGGACGATCGACGAGTCGCCGTCCACCTCCTGGACGGCACGCTCCCCCGCCGCCTTCGTCCGCCCGTAGGCCGACCGGGGGGCCACAGGCGCATCCACCGGGTAGGGGATGTCGGCGTCGCCGCCGAAGACGTAGTCGGTCGACACGTGAACCAGGCGGCCGCGCCCGTCGAGCTCCTGGGCCATCCAGCCGGGCGCCCGACCGTTGACCACCAGGGCGGTCTCCTCGTCGGCCTCCGCGGCGTCGACCGCGGTGTAGGCCGCCGCGTTGACGAGGACCCGCCGGTCCACGTCCGCAGACGAGGCGATCCACGCGCGGACCACGGACCTGACCGACGACTCGTCCGTCAGGTCCATCTCCTGCCGGCCGACGGCGGTGACGGCGTCGCCGGTCCGGTTCGACAGGACGTCCAGCAGGTCGTGCCCGAGCTGGCCCCGGGCGCCGGTCACCAACCAGGCGGTTCTCACGAGCGCGCCGTCGCGGCCGAGGCCTTCAGCGGCTCCCACCACGACCGGTTGTCCCGGTACCACTGCACGGTGAGCGCGAGGCCGTCCTCGAACGTCATGCGGGGGGCGTAGCCCAGCGCGCCGGTCTTGGAGTAGTCGACCGAGTAGCGCAGGTCGTGCCCGCCGCCACGCGGGTCGACGATCTCCTGGACGAAGCTCCAGTCCCGACCGGTCGCCTCCAGCAGCTTCTCCGTGAGCTCACGGTTGGACAGCTCCCGACCGCCACCGATGTTGTAGTACTCCCCGGGCTGGCCCTTCTCCACGACCAGTTGGATCCCCCGGCAGTGGTCGTCGACGAACAGCCAGTCCCGGACGTTGGCGCCCTCGCCGTAGAGCGGGACCTTCTGCCCGTCGAGCAGGTTGGTCACGAACAGCGGGATGACCTTCTCCGGGAAGTGGTACGGCCCGTAGTTGTTGCTGCAGCGGGTGATCGAGATGTTGAGCCCGTAGGTCTTGGCGTAGGCCCGGGCGATCAGGTCGCTGCCGGCCTTCGCGGCCGAGTAGGGCGAGTTGGGCTCCAGGATGTGGTCCTCGACCCAGGAGCCCTCGTCGATGGAGCCGTACACCTCGTCGGTCGAGACGTGCACGACCCGGCCGACGCCGTGCCGCAGCGAGGCCTCGAAGACCTGCTGGGCGCCGAGCACGTTGGTCAGCACGAACTCCGCGGCGCCGGTGATCGACCGGTCGACGTGGGACTCGGCGGCGAAGTTGACGACGACGTCGTGACCGGGCAGGGCCGCGTCCAGGTCGGCCGGCACGCAGATGTCGCCCTGGACGAACCGGTAGCGCGGGTTGTCGGCGACCGGGGCGAGGTTGGCCAGGTTCCCGGCGTAGGTGAGCTTGTCGAAGACGGTGACCTCGGCGTCCTCGTACCCGGGGTAACCCCCGGAGAGCATGGTCCGGACGTAGTGGGAGCCGATGAAGCCGGCGCCGCCGGTGACCAGGATGCGCATCGAGTCGGTGTCCTTCGCAGTGGGTGGTCGGAGCAGACGATCGGGTCCGCAGTCTTCCAGAGACCGGGGCGCAACCTCGTCCTCCCCGGTCCTCGACGTATCGTCAGGCCTCGACTCCGCGCGCCGGACGACCCCGGTGCGGCACCACGGCGCACCGGCACGACGTGAGGACACCCGTGAGCAGATCCGACGACAACCTCCGCCCGCTGCCCCCGCGGCTCGACCCGCGCGCCGGGCGGGCGTCCCGTCATGCCGCCGCCGAGCCGGCCGGCCGGCCGCGGTCGGGAGCCCGGACCGGCACCAGCCGCGCGGCCGTCGGGGCCCGCCTGGTGGCCGGGTTGGTCGCCGCGGTCCTCCTGGGCACCAGCGGCTGGGGCTGGTACCTGGGCCGGGTGGTGGAGGCCAGCGTGAACCGCACAGACGCCATCCCCGCAGACGGCAACGAGGACGGCGCCGGCGTCGACGGCGAGGCGATGAACCTGCTGCTAGTCGGCAACGACAGCCGCGCCAGCGCCACCGATGAGCAGCTGGCCGAGCTCGGCACCGAGGCCAACGAGGGCACCAACACCGACACGATGATCCTGGTGCACATCCCGGCCAACGGGGCCAAGGCCTCCTTCGTCTCGTTCCCCCGCGACTCCTACGTCGAGATCCCGGGCCACGGCCAGGACAAGCTCAACGCCGCCTACGCCTACGGCATGGCCGACGCCCCCGCCGGCGCGACGGACGCCCAGACCCAGGCGGCCGGGGCCCAGCTGCTCATCCAGACGATCAGCCAACTCACCGGGCTGGCCATCGACCACTACGCCGAGGTCGACCTGCTCGGCTTCTTCAACCTGTCCTCGGTGATCGGCGGGGTCGACGTCAACCTGTGCAACGCGGTGCAGGACGACTTCTCCGGCGTCGACCTGCCGGCCGGCGTCTCCACCATCGAGGGCACCCAGGCCCTGGCCTTCGTCCGGCAGCGGCACGGCCTGCCGCGCGGCGACTTCGACCGGATCATCCGGCAGCAGTACTTCATCGCCGCCATGATCCGGAAGATGCTGTCGGAGAACGTGCTGCTCGACCTCGGCAAGCAGCGCGAGCTGGTGCAGGCGGCGGCCGACTCGCTGACCGTCGACCAGACCCTCGACCTGTTCGACCTGGCCGCCCAGATGCAGTCGGTCAGCGCCGGGAGCATCGACTTCCAGACCATCCCCTACGTCGGCGACAGCGAGGACGACGCCGGCCGGTACATCCTGCAGCTGCAGGACGAGGACACCCTGCACACCTTCTTCGCGAACCTGTCCGCCGACGCCGCCGCGCCGACCGAGGCCCCGGTGAGCGAGGCCCCGGTCGAGACCGTGGACCCAGCCGACGTCTCGGTGGCGGTCTTCAACGGTTCCGGGGTCGGCGGGGTCGCCGGGACCGCCGCCGACGACCTGACCGCCGCCGGGTTCACCATCGCGAGCACCGGCAACGCCGACTCTGCCGCCTACACGGCGACGGAGATCCGCTACGCCGCCGGTGACGAAGCGCTCGCCGCGACCCTGGCCGGCCAGATCCCCGGGGCCACCACGGCCCAGGTGGACGACGTCACAGCGGGCACGGTCCAGCTGGTCATCGGCTCGGACTTCAACGGCATCGGCGCTGCTCTCTCGACCCCGGCCGCCGCGACGTCCGAGGCGACCGTCCAGGGCGAGGACCCGCGCACCGCCGACGACACCGGGTGCATCAACTGATGCCGGTCCCCGCCGACCTGCTCGCCGCGGTCGTCCGCCGCGACGGTGCCGCGCCGCTGATCACCCACTACGACGACGCGACCGGCGAGCGGGTCGAGCTGTCCGGTGCCACCACGGCGAACTGGGTGGCCAAGACGGCCAACCTGCTGCAGGACGAGTTCGACATCGGGCCCGGCAGCCGGGTGGCCCCGGCCCTCCCGGTGCACTGGCAGACCGCCGCCGTCCTGCTGGCCGTGTGGTCCTGCGGGGCCGCCGTCGTCGACACCGCGGCGGAGGACGACGGCCACCTGGCCGACGTCGACCTCGTGCTCGCCGAGCAGGGCCGGCTGGCCGCGATCGAGGAGCAGGGCGCCGCCGAGCTCGTCGGGTTGTCGCTGCACCCGCTCGGCCTGGGCATGACCGGGTACGCCGGCGAAGCCCGAGACTTCGCCCTCGAGGTCCGTGCCCACGGTGACCACTTCGCGCCCTACGTGCAGCCGGACCCTGCCGCACCGGGTCTCCTGGTCGCCGGGCTCGAGCTCACCCTCGGCGGCCTGGTCGACTCCGCCGTCGCGCTCGCCGACCGGCTCGGGATGGTGGCCGGCGACCGGGTGCTCGTCGACGAGCGCACCGCCACCGAGGCCGGCCCCGTGGCCTGGTTGCTGGCCCCGCTCGCCGCGGGCGCCTCCCTCGTGCTGTGCCGCAACCCGGTTTCCGCCCAGTTGCAGCACCGGGCGGAGACCGAAGGGGTCACCGCTACCCTCGGCCTCAGGCTCGACGGGATCCGCGAGCTGGGCCGCCCCGCCGCGAGCTGATCCGCCCAGCCACTCGATGGATGGTGGTCGCTGCATGGACAAGGTCGTCGCCAGTGCTGCGGAGGCGGTGGCCGACATCGGCTCCGGCTCGTCGTTGGCCGTGGGCGGGTTCGGTCTCTGCGGGGTGCCGATCAAGCTGATCGACGCCCTGCTCGAGCAGGGCGCGGACCGGCTGACCACGATCAGCAACAACTGCGGGGTCGACGACGCCGCCCTGGGCGTGCTGCTCTACGCCGGTCGGATCACCCGCACGATCTCCTCGTTCGTCGGGGGGAACAAGGAGCTGGCCCGGCTGTACCTGTCCGGCCAGCTGGACGTGGAGCTGACCCCGCAGGGCACGCTGGCCGAGCGGCTGCGCGCCGGCGGCTGCGGCATCCCCGCCTTCTACACCCCGACCGGGGTGGGCACGATGGTCGCCGACGGCGGCATCCCGGTGCGCTACGACGCCGACGGCGACGTCGTCGAGACGTCGAAGCCCAAGGAGATCCGCGAGTTCGACGGCGTCCAGTACGTGCTGGAGACCGCGCTGACCGCCGACTTCGGGCTCGTCCGCGCCGCCGTGGGCGACCGGCACGGCAACCTCGTCTTCCACTCCTCCGCCCAGAACTTCAACCCCCTCGCCGGGATGGCGGGGAAGGTGACCATCGCCGAGGTCGAGGAGCTGGTCGAACCCGGGGAGATCCCGCCCGGGTCCATCCACCTGCCGGGGGTCTTCGTGCAGCGCGTCGTCGAGGTCGGCCCCGAGGGCAAGGACATCGAGAAGCGCACCACCCGCCCCCGCCCCACCACCGGACAGGAGAACTGACGTGGCCCTCACCCGCGACCAGCTCGCCGCCCGCGTCGCCCTGGACCTGGCGGACGGCTCCTACGTCAACCTCGGCATCGGCATGCCCACCCTGGTGCCCAACTTCATCCCCGACGGCGTGCACGTGGTGCTGCAGTCCGAGAACGGCGTCCTCGGCGTCGGCCCCTACCCCTTCGAGGGCGACGAGGACCCCGACCTGATCAACGCCGGCAAGGAGACCGTCACCCTGCAGCCCGGCGCGAGCTTCTTCGACTCCGCGCTGTCGTTCGGGATGATCCGCGGCAAGCACATCGACGTCGCCGTCCTCGGTGCCATGCAGGTCAACCCGCGCGGAGACCTGGCCAACTGGCTCATCCCCGGCAAGATGGTGAACGGCATGGGCGGGGCGATGGACCTCGTCCACGGCGCACGCCGGGTCATCCTGATGATGGAGCACGTCGCCCGCGACGGGTCGCCCAAGCTCGTGCAGGAGTGCACCCTGCCCCTGACCGGCAAGGGCTGCGTCGACCGGGTCATCACCGACCTGGCCGTCGTCGACGTCACCGACGGCGGCTTCGTGCTCCGGGAGACCGCACCCGGGGTCACCGCCGACGAGGTCGTCGCGGCCACCGGCGCGCCGCTGACCGTCGCCGACGACGTGCGGGAGATGCAGCTCCCCCTGAGCGCCTGAGGCGGCTGCGGGGCCGTCCGGTGGACGGCCCCGCGGCGCTCAGCGCAGGATGTTGCGCGCGATCACCATCCGCTGGATCTGGTTGGTGCCCTCGTAGATCTGGGTGATCTTCGCGTCGCGCATCATCCGCTCGACCGGGAAGTCCTGGGTGTACCCGGCCCCGCCGAACAGCTGGACGGCGTCGGTGGTCACCTGCATCGCGACGTCGGAGGCGAACGCCTTGGACGACGCCGACACCATGGTCAGGTCCGGCCCGCCGGTCTCCCCGCGCGCAGCGGCGACGTACACCAGGTGCCGGGCGGCCTCGATCTTCATGGCCATGTCGGCGAGCATGAACTGCACGCCCTGGAAGTCCGAGGTGCTCTTCCCGAACTGCTTGCGGTCCTTCGTGTAGGCGATCGCTGCGTCCAGAGCGCCCTGCGCTACGCCGACGGCCTGCGCGCCGATGGTCGGCCGGGTGAAGTCCAGCGTCTTGAGCGCGGTCTTGAACCCGGTACCGGGCTCGCCGATGATCCGGTCGGCCGGGATCGTGCAGTCGGTGAAGTGCAGCTCGCAGGTCGGTGATCCCTTGATCCCCATCTTGCGCTCCTTGGCGCCCACCTCGAAGCCGGGGTCGTCGCGGTGCACGACGAAGGCGGAGATGCCGTTGGCGCCCTTGTCCGGGTCGGTGACGGCCATGACCGTGTACCACTCGCTGACCCCGGCGTTCGTGATCCAGGCCTTGGCGCCGTTGAGCACCCAGGTGTCGCCCTCCAGGCGCGCCCGGGTCTTCATGGCCGCGGCGTCGGAGCCGGCCTCCCGCTCGGACAGGCCGTAGCTGATCATCGCGTCACCGGCGGCGATCGAGGGCAGCACCTTCTGCTTGAGCTCCTCGGAAGCCGACAGGATCACCGGGACCGAACCCAGCTTGTTCACCGCGGGGATCAGCGAGGCGCTGACGTCGACCCGGGCGACCTCCTCGATCACGATGCAGGTCGCGATCGCGTCGGCACCCTCGCCGCCGTACTGCTCCTCGATGTGGGTGGCGTGGAAACCCGCCGCCGTGAGCGCCTTCTGCGCCTCGATCGGGTACCGGGAGTCCGCGTCGCACTCAGCGGCCCACGGGGCGATCTCGCGCTCGGCGATGTCACGGACCGCCTCCCGGATCGCCTGGTGCTCCTCGGTCAGCGCGTACAGCCCGCCGGCGTTGTTACCCACGGGTACAGATTAGGCCGCCGTCACTCCGCGGGGGAAGACAACCGCTGCTGCAGCTGCGCGTCGCGGGCCACCACGGAGTCTGCGAGGTCGGCCTGGAACTGCTCGACCCGCGCCCGCAGGACGTCGTCCGAGGCCGCCAGGATCCGGACGGCGAGCAGGCCGGCGTTGCGGCCACCGCCGATGGACACCGTCGCCACGGGGACGCCGGCCGGCATCTGCACGATGGAGAGCAGGCTGTCCATGCCGTCGAGCTGGCCGAGCGCGCGGGGGACGCCGATGACCGGCAGCGGCGTGGCCGCGGCGACCATGCCGGGGAGGTGGGCCGCTCCCCCGGCGCCGGCGACGACCACCCGCAGTCCTCGACCCGCGGCCCCCTCGGCCCACTCGAGCATGCGCCGCGGCGTGCGGTGCGCGGAGAGGACGTGCGCTTCCCAGCCGATCCCGAACTCGTCGAGGGCTGCGGCCGCCGGCTCCATGGTGGGCCAGTCGGAGTCGCTGCCCATGACGATGCCGACCAGAGGGGTGGTCATGCCGGGTGCTCCTCAGTGCTCGTCGGGGAACGTGAAGGCCGGGTCGACGACGCCGTCGGCCAGGTAGCGGGCCGCGGCGACTGCCCGGGCGCGGACCTCACCGACCTCGTCGCCCAGCGCGGTCACGTGGCCGAGCTTGCGGCCGCGCCGCTGACCCTTGCCGTACCAGTGCAGCTTCACGTCGGGCCAGTGCGCCATGAAGTGGTGGATGCGCTCGTCCAGCCCAGGCCCGGACCAGTCCTCGGCCGCGGCATCCCCGCCGAGCACGTTGGCCATGACGACCACGGGGGCCGTCATCGCCGTCGAACCGAGCGGGTAGTCCAGAACCGCGCGCAGGTGCTGCTCGAACTGGCTGGTCACCGCCCCCTCGATCGACCAGTGCCCGGAGTTGTGCGGGCGCATGGCCAGCTCGTTGACCAGGACGCCGTCCTCGGTCTGGAACAGCTCCACGGCCAGCATCCCGACCACGCCGAGCCGGTCGGCGATCCGGATCGCCAACTCCTGTGCCGCCGTCGCGAGGTCGTCGGCCAGCCCGGGCGCCGGGACGAGCGCCTCGTTGCAGACGCCGTCGCGCTGCACGGTCTCCACGACCGGGTACACGGCCACCTGGCCGAACGGGGAGCGGGCGACCTGCGCGGCGAGCTCGCGGACCATCACCACCCGCTCCTCGGCCAACAGGGTGCCGTGCCGTTCGACCAGCTCGACCGCGGTGCTCGCATCGGGGACGACGAACACCCCCCGGCCGTCGTATCCGCCCCGCGGGGTCTTCAGCACGACCGGCCAGCCGTGGACAGCGGCGAAGGCAGCGACGTCAGCACCGGAGTCGACCTGCGCCCACGCCGGCTGCGGCTCGCCCGCCGCCGCGAGCGCCCGGCGGAGCACCAGCTTGTCCTGGGCGTGGACGAGCGCCCCGGGGCCCGGCGCCACCCGGTGCCCGGCGGCCTCCAGCGCATGCAGGTGGTCGATGGGCACGTGCTCGTGGTCGAACGTGACGACGGTTGCGCCGTCGGCGAAGGCGACCAGGTCCTCGAGGCTGGTGTGCTGCCCGATCCGGACATCACCCGCGACGAGCGCGGCCGACTCCGCCCGGTCGGCGGCGAGCACCCGCAGTGACTGGCCCAGGGCGATGGCTGCCTGGTGGGTCATCCGCGACAGCTGACCGCCCCCCACCATCGCGACCACCGGCACGGAGGTTGGGGCATCTACGGGCGGAGACATGGTGCCCAGAGGTTAACCACCGCGGACCAACTCCGGCGCAGGCCGCTGCCCGGTGAGAGCTGACGCATCGGACGGCGAGAGTCGTCAGGTATCGCCCGAGACCATGAATCCGACACTCCAAGCGCGCTCTGTGACGGACCGTCCTCACCACGTAGCGTCGTGTTGCCCTCGAGGGTGTGGCGGTCCACATCCAGGAACCGCCACGCCGAGGTGCCGCTCACGGGGAGAACCAGATGACACGCATGCGCCGACGACGCCTGTCCGTCACGATCGCCGTCCTGGCTCTCGCCCTGGCGGTGGCGACCTGGATCGTCACGACCCGGACGACTCCCGGGTCCGCAGAAGCCAGCCGACGCGGCCCGACCAGTACCTCCAGTGAGCCCTCGGCGATGCCGACCATCGCCCCGACCCCACCGCCGGCCGCCACGACCTCGGGCGTCTACGGGGTCTCGACGACGGGGCCCATCCCGACGTCCGTCCCCGGGGACGTGGCAACCGACCGCCCCGTCGACGTCGGCTCGGGCTCGCGGGTCGTCGTCACCTACGCAGCGTGGTCCTCGGACACGGGGAAGATCGACGCCAGCGCGTACGTCGCGGGTGTCGTCGAGGACGGCGGGACGTGCACCGTCACCGCGACCTCGGCCGCCGCCACCCGCTCGGCCAGCTCGGCCGCGTCGGCCGATGCGACCACGACCGTCTGCGCCGACCTCGTGGTGCCGTGGTCGGCAGCCGACGGCAGTCCGTCCGTGGTCGTCGGCTACCAGTCCGCGACCACCTCTGCCCAGAGCGACCTGACGACCGTGGAGGTCGACCGATGATCCGCTCCGCACTCCGCAGCCTCGTGGCAGGCACGCTGGTCCTCGCGGCCGTGCTCGTGCCGGCCATCGCCCGGCTGGACGGGCACAGCGCGCAGGCCGCCGACCTGAGCACGTTCTCCCCCGGCAACATCATCAGCGACGCCGTCTTCTTCGACTCGCTGTCCATGGACGCAGCTCAGGTGCAGGCATTCCTCCTGGCCAAGGGGTCCTCGTGCGTCGCCGGCGAGATGCCGTGCATCAAGGACTTCCGGCAGGACACCTCGACCCAGGCCGGGGACGCCTTCTGCTCGGCCTACCAGGGTGCAGCGCAGGAGTCCGCCGCCGCGATCATCGCCAAGGTCGGCGTGGCGTGCGGCATCAACCCCCGGGTCCTCGTCGTCCTGCTGCAGAAGGAGCAGGGCCTCATCACCGGCACCCGTCCCGCGGCGCGCAAGTACGACAAGGCCACCGGGTTCGCCTGTCCGGACACCGCGGCCTGCAACCCGGCCTTCTCCGGTTTCGTGAGCCAGGTCTACTTCGCGGCCCGCCAGTTCCAGCGCTATGCCGACGGGCTCGCCGGGAGCTACCGCGCAGGACGCACGCAGAACATCCTCTACAACCCCAGCGCTGCATGCGGGAGCCAGCCGGTCTACATCGCCAACGTGGCCACGGCCGGGCTCTACAACTACACGCCCTACGTGCCGAACGCCGCCGCCCTGGCCGCCGGTTACGGGACGGGCGACAGCTGCTCCGCGTACGGCAACCGGAACTTCTTCAGCTACTTCACGGACTGGTTCGGGTCCACCCAGTCCCCCGGTGGCGAAGCCATCCTTGCCCTGTACCAGAACTCGGGTTCGGCTGGAGGTGCCCTGGGGACGGCGGCCGGACCGATCCGGTGCGGCCTGGTGGGCAACGGATGCGTCCAGACCTTCCAACGCGGGAACATCTACTGGAGCGACCGGACCGGTGCCCAGGTCGTCCTGAACGGCGCGATCAGTAGTAGCTGGGCGGCTCGGAGCTACGAGGCCGGACCACTGGGTTACCCCAGCAGCCCTCAGGTGTGCGGGCTGACTGGGGGCGGCTGCCTGCAGAGCTTCCAGAACGGGACGCTGTACAGCCTCGCGTCGCTCGGCACGTCGGCGGTCATGCGGGGCACGATCGCCGACAGGTGGGCCAGTCAGATGTGGGAGGCCGGCGCGCTCGGCTACCCCACCGGCGACCCGCGGTGCGGCCTGGTGGGCAGCGGGTGCCTGCAGAACTTCCAGGGCGGGACCATCTACGCCACCCCGGCCACCGGCGCGCAGGTCGTCGGCAACGGGGCCATCGGGTCCTACTGGGCCGCGCGGGGGTGGGAGGCCAGCCCTCTCGGCTACCCGACCGCCGCCCAGTTCTGCGGGCTGGCAGCGGGTGGGTGCCTGCAGAGCTTCCAGGCAGGCACGGCCTACACGACCTCGGCTGCCGGGACGTGGAGTGTCATGACGGGGCCGGTCGGATCGGCCTGGGCCGCGCAGCGCTGGGAGTCCGGTCCGCTCCGGTACCCGACCGGCGACCAGACGTGCTCGAGCAGCACCGACTGCGTGCAGCCGTTCCAGGGCGGGCTCCTGACGGTCAGCCAGGCCTTCGGCGCGCGCACGGTGCCACTGGGCCCGATCGCCGACGCATGGGTCGCTCGAGGTGCGGGTGGCGGGGTTCTCGGTCAGCCGACCCGGGATCAGTTCTGCGGCCTGACCGCAGCCGGCTGCGGCGCCAACTTCCAGGGCGGCTCGTTGTACACCACCGCAGCGACAGGGACGCACGCCGTCCTCAACGGGCCGATCGGTACTGCCTGGGCCGCACAGCGATGGGAGAACGGGCGGCTCGGCTACCCGACGGGGGAGCAGAGCTGTACGAGCGCGACGGACTGCACGCAGGCGTTCCAGGGTGGGCTGTTGGTGACCAGTTCGACCACCGCTGCCCAGGTCATACCTCCTGGCGCCGTGGCCGATGCCTGGCTCGCCCGCGGCGGGGCCGCCGGTGTGCTGGGGGCGCCGACCCGGGAGCAGTTCTGTGGCCTGGCAGGCAACGGCTGCGTCCAGAACTTCCGCGGCGGCTCGCTCTACACGAGCCCGGCGAGCGGCACCCATGCCGTCCTCGACGGCCCGATCTCCGCGCGCTGGGCGAGCCAGGGATGGGAGGCGGGGGCTCTCGGTTACCCGATCAGCGAGGCCCAGACGACCGCAGGAGCGGTGAGCCAGGACTTCCAGGGTGGCCGCCTCGTCCTCGACACAGCCACCGGACAGGTCCGGACCACGTCCACGCCGGCCCCGACCACTGCGTCGGCGACGGCACCGGCACCGGCCACGCAGCCTGCTCCCGCGGCGACGACCGGCCCGTCCAGCCCGTCCAGCAGTTCGTCCTCCCCAGGACCGACCGAGGACGCGGGGACCACGGGCCCGGCAACCCCGACGGACGTACCGTGACGCCGTGACCCAGGGCACCCACACAGACCCGCGGTCGATCAGGAAGTGGTCGCCGCGACTGCGCGAGCTGAGCGCGTTCGTCGTGGTGGGCGCACTGTGCTCCGTCCTCGACGTCGGGCTGTTCCAGCTGCTGTACGTGCACGTCGGCCTGGGTGCGGTGACGGCCAAGATGGTCTCGACACTGGTGTCCATGACGGCCGCGTACTTCGCGCACCGAAACTGGTCGTTCAACCACCGAGCGCAGACCGGCATCCGGCGCGAGTACTCGCTGTTCCTGGTCATCAACGGCGTGACTCTCGCGCTGGGGCTGGCCGTCGTCGCCGTCGCCCGCTACCCCCTCGGTCAGGACGGGGCGCTAGTGCTGCAGCTGGCGAACGTTGCGTCGATCGGGCTGGGGACGGTCATCAGGTACGCGAGCTATCGCACGTGGGTGTTCCCGGCCGAGCCGGCGGCGGAGCACCGCGACCCGGTCGACTGACGCACCTGGGCCGACCCCGTGCGGTGCTCGCCCACAGCACTTCCGGGCATCGGCGCGCGTCGTCCTCCAGGGGCCTGGGTGCGGTCATCCTGGTCACGCGTGCGCCCGGAGGCGCTCGACCGCGTTCAGTCCGCCATCCACGGACCGGCCTGCGGGCACGGACACCCCGGCCTGCCCGCGCGCCGATGCCGGGCGGGCCGGCTCAGCCGGTCCACCTCGACCGCCAACCACCGGCCATCAGCTCGCGATCGCTGATCCCGACCGACCTGTGGTGACCTCCACGCGGCTGGGGATGCGGGTGCGCAACTCCTCGACGTGGCTGACCACCCCGACGGTGCGGCCCCCGCGGCGGAGCTCGTCGAGCACGTTCATGACCGCGTCCAGCGCCAGCGGGTCGAGCGATCCGAAGCCCTCGTCGACGAAGAGGGTGTCGATCTGCACTCCGCCGGACTCCGCGGTGACCACGTCGGCCAGCCCCAGCGCCAGCGCCAGCGAGGCCATGAAGCTCTCCCCGCCCGACAGGGTCTTGGTCGGCCGCTGCTGACCGGTGTACTCGTCGAGCACGTCGAGGCCGAGCCCGCCGCGGGCACCGTTGCGGCCGGCGGCGTCGCTGTGCCGGAAGGTGTACCGGCCGCCGGACATGTCCTGCAGCCGGATGCTGGCCACCTCGGCGACCTGCTCGAGGCGGGCGGCGAGCACGAAGGACTGCAGCCGCATCTTCAGGGTGTTGCTGCCGCGGCCGTTGACCAAGTCGGCCAGCGACCCGACGTGGTCGGCGTCCGCCCGGCGCTCGTCGAGCTCCACCTGGACCGCGGTGAGGTCGCCGGCCAGACGGTCGAGCTCGGCCAGGCACCGCCCGGCGGCACCGGCTTCGGCCACGGCCAGCTCCCGCCGCTGCGCCGCGGTGCGGTGCACCAGCTCGACCGCGACCAGGTCGGGCCGCTCCCCCAGGTCGGTCAGCTCCGGTTCGGCGAGCACGGCCCGGGCCACTGCGGTGGCCCGGTCGTGCTCGGCCACCCGCTGCTCTGCCCTGGTCGCCTCACCCGGCTCGAGGAGTGCCTCCGCCGCGGTGCCGAGATCGGTGAACCCTGCCGCAGACAGGCGCTCCTCGGCGCGGGCCGTGGCTGCCCCCAGCTCGGCACGGGCCCGGCGGTCGGCCGCCGCGGCCTCGATGTGGTCCTCGCACCGCTGGGCCTCGTCCGCGAGGCGACGCCCGCGGGCCGGCAGGTCGACGTCCCCGCCCACCGCGGCGGCCAACCGGTCGCGCAGCTCCACCCAGCTCTCGGCCACCGAGTCCCGTTCCGCCTGCCGGGCCGACAGCTCGGTGCGGGCTGCGCCGAGCTGCTCGTCGGCGCAGGCGGCTTCGGCCAGGAACACGTCCAACGACCGCTGGACGGTCGGCACGCTCCTCGCCAGCCCGCTCGCCGCGTCGACAGCCGCCAGGGCCTCGGCCTCCGCAGCCTGCAGCTCGTGGACGGGCAGCTCACCGGCCACGGCCTGCAGCGCGGACAGCTCGGCGCCGAGGTCGGCCCGCTCGGCCTGGGCGGACGTGAGCTCGACGTCGACCAGCTCCACCCGGGCCCGGGCGGCGTCCTCATGGTCCGCGGTCACGGCCGGTCCGCCGGCGGTGGCCGGGCGGGGGTGCTCGGCGGACCCGCAGACGGGACACCCGTCCCCCGGTCGCAGACCGGCCGCCAGCTCCGCCGCCATCCCGTCCAACCGGGCCGCGCGGAGGTCGGCCACCAGCTCCCGGGCCGTCACGAGCGACTCGCGCAGCTCGAGGACCCGCGCGTCGGCCGTCGTGATGCGGGTGGCCACCGTCCGGGCGGCCACGGCCGCCCGGACCCGCTGGGACCGGCGGTCCTGCTCCGCGACCAGCCCGGGGAGCTGCGCTGCTGCCTCGGCGCACAGCGCGACCTGCCGCTCGAGCTCTGCCTGTCGGGCAGGACGCCGGGGCGCCGTCTCCTCGGCCTCGACGATCTGCCCACGCAACGCTGCGATGCGCCGGTCGAGGGCGGCGACCCGCTCCGCGAGCTGTGCCGCCCGGCGGGTGTCGGCCCGCAGCTCGGTGACCACGGCGGCCTCGTCCCGGAGGGACCGGGCCACCACGGCGTCGGCGGGCCGGCCCGCCGAGATGCGGTCCCACGCGGCGGAGGCGGCGGCCAGGGCGCCGGCCGCCACCTCGGCCGCGACCGCGCACCGGTCAGCGGTCTCGAGCACCTCGCGGACCCCCTCGGCCCGGCGGCCAGCAACCACCCGCGCCCGCAGCGCCGTCACCGCCGGCTCGACGGCGCGCAGCCGGTCGGGGTCGGCAGCAGCCCTGTCCCGGCGGTCGTGCCGCCCCGCCGCCGAGCGGGCAGCGGTCAGCACGGCCGCCGCCGCGCCCAGGTCCTCGCCGGTCTGCGCGACGGTGGCCCGCGCCCGGTCGTCGCGGGCGTGGGCGGCCGCGGTCGTGACCCGCACCCACCGGTCCACGGCACCGTGCCCGGGGTCGTGGGCCAGCTCCTCGGGCAGGTCACCGCCGGACACCTGGGCGATCCGCGCGAGCAGGGAGCCCAGCGCCCCCCGGGCCAGCTCGAGTCGCTGCCCGGCCGTGCGGCGCTCCTCGGCCAACCACTCCTCGGCCCGGGCGAACCGGCCGACGTCGAACAGCGTGCGGAGCAGGCGGCCGCGGTCGTCGGGCTCTGCCCGGAGGAAACGGGCGAAGTCACCCTGCGGCAGCAGCACCACCTGGCAGAACTGCTCGGCGGACAAGCCCAGCCGGGTGCGCAGGTGCTCGGACCCCTCGTCGATGCGGGTGCTGACCGGTTCCCACCCACCGTCGGTGAGCCGCTGCACCAGCAGCATCGCCTGCTCGGTGGTCCACCCGGTGCCCCGCTTCTTGGGGCGGACCTGCTCGGGCCGCCGGGTGATCCGCAGCCGCTCACCGCCGATCGTGACCTCGCACCCGACCTCGGTGCGTACCCCGGCCACCGCGTGGTCGCTCCGCAGGCGCTTCTCCTGCCCCCGGGGGCCGGGCACCGAGCCGTAGAGCGCGAAGACCACCGCGTCGAGCAGGGTGGTCTTGCCCGCCCCCGTGGGACCCCAGAGCAGGAACAGACCGTCGCGCCCGACGTCGTCCAGGTCGACCGACACCGTCCCGGCGAAGGGGCCGAACGCGCTCAGCGTCAGCGAGTGCACCCTCACCGGGCTGCCTCCTCGCGGTCGGCCACCGCGAGGGCACGGCCCAGCAGCTCGCGCTCGGCGGGTGTCGGCCCCACCCCGCCGCGGACGTGCCCCACGAACTCCCCGGCGACCGACAGCGGGTCGCGGCCGCGGAGCCGCTCGGTGTAGCTGCGCTCGTCGGAACCCGTGGGCGCCCCCGACCACTCCAGGTGCACGCAGTGCGGGAACCGGCTCTGCAACCTGCGCATGGCGTCGGTCGGGCGCACCGGGTCGGTGAGCCGGGCGGACACGAAGTGCTCCACCACGTCCTCGTGGGCGGGGTCGTCCAGCAGCTCGGCCAGCGTGCCGCTCAGGACGGACAGCTGCCGGGGCACCGGCAGCGGGACGGCACGGACCTCGGCGAGGCCGGTGGCGTCGAGGTCGACCAGCCAGACCTGCTTGGTCTGCCCCGCCTCGCCGAAGGAGTACGGCAGCGGTGAACCGCTGTAGCGCAGCCGCGGGCTCAAGGTCTGCGGACGGTGCAGGTGCCCCAGCGCGACGTAGTCGACGCCGTCGAACACCGACGGGCTGACCAGGTCGACCCCGCCCACGGCGATGTCGCGTTCGCTCTCGCTCGGCAGCCCACCGCCGACGAACGCGTGCGCCAGGACCACCGAACGGGCACCCGGGCGGAAGTACAGGTCGGCCCGCACCTTGTCCATCGCCGCCGAGAGCACGGCCTGGTGGGAGCGGGCGAGATCGGCGCCCAGCTCGTGGCGGGCGACCTCGGGCTCGAGGAACGGCAACCCGTAGACGGCGACCTCACCGTGCTCGTCGGCCAGCAGGACCGGCTCGTCCAACGAGGCCGTGGTGGCCCGGACGTGCACGCCGGACACGGCCAGCAGCCCGGCGGCGAAACCCAACCGCCGGGCGGAGTCGTGGTTGCCCGGGGTGAGCACCACGGTGGCCCCGGCAGCTCGCAGGCGGGACAGCACCCGGTCGAGCACCCCGGTGGCGTCGGCCGAGGGGACCGCGCGGTCGTAGACGTCACCGGCGACGAGCACGACGTCGACCCGCTCGGCGCGGACGACGTCGGCCAGCCGGGACAGCACGGCCTCCTGCTCGGCGAGCAGGTCGGTCCCGTGCAGGGACCGGCCCACGTGCCAGTCGGAGGTGTGCAGGAACCGCATGGCCACGACGCTAGGCGGCCCCTCCGACAAAAGCGCCCCCGGTGGGACCGGTGGGGCCGACGTGCAGGTCAGCGCTGGGGCGGGACCGGCCCGGTCTCGCCGCGGTAGTACTGGCCGATGTAGCCGGCGCTCTCCTGCGCCCGCCGGTCGGCGTCCTCCTCGACCATGTGGTTGAGCAACTGCTGGACGCCGTCGGAGTCCGGGATGGCCGACCAGATCGTCGACCCGCCCTCGCCCGCGGTCTCGATCGTGAGCGTGCCGGAGTTGATGATCCGGTCCCACAGCGTCTGGCTGTAGGAGACGTCGGTGATCCGGGACAGCCCGATGTCCCGGCCGGTCCGGGAGAGGATCCCGACCCGGTAGAGGATCCGGTGCGAGGTGATCACGTAGTGCGTCGTCCGCCACTTCAGCACCGGGACGACGACGAACGCGACCGCCAGCAGCACGGCCAGGACGACGATCACCAACCGGTAGACCCCCTGGTTCGACCCCTCGGGGATCAGGGCGGCCCCGAAGGAGCCCAGGCCCACCAGGACCAAGAACGCCACGATCGGCCAGAAGACGGTCAACCAGTGCGGGTGCAGGTGCCGGATGACCCGCTCGTCGTCGGCCAGCAGCTTGTCGGGGTACGCCACGGCGACAGGATGACCGATGCCGGGCCCGACGTCACCCAGCCTGCGTCCGACCCCGGACGTGTCGGACGTCGCCTGCCGCTAGGTCGTGACGGCCCTCCGGGGTGCGGACGACGAGGCGGCCGTCCCAGTCCACCGCCTCGGCCACGCCCTCCAGCGACGAGCCGTCGGGCAGCGTGACCACGACGCCGGCACCCACCGTGGAGCACCAGGCCAGGTAGTCCGCGGCCAACCCCGACGAGACCGGGTCACCGGCGTGCTCGACCCACCGGCGGTAGCGGATCTCCAGCGCGCGGAGGTAAGCCAGCAGCACCGGGGCACGGTCGACGGGGCGACCGGCGACCTCGCCCAGGGAGGTGCCGGTGTCGGGCAGCTCATCGGCGCGGGTGGACACGTTCAGCCCGACCCCCACGACCACCCCGCCGTCGGCGACCTCGGCCAGGATCCCGGCCAGCTTGCGCCCGTCCGGCGCGAGCAGGTCGTTGGGCCACTTGAGCGACGTCCGAGCCGTGTCGGCCACCGACTCGGCCAGGGCGATCCCGGTGAGCATCGACAGCCAGCCACGGCGGGCGGCGGGGACGTCGGGGCGCAGCAGCACCGAGACGGTCACCCCGGCCCGCGGCGGCGACGTCCAGGTGCGGTCCAGGCGCCCCCGGCCGGCGACCTGGTGCTCGGCGACCAGCACCAGCCCCTCCGCCTCGCCGTCGGCGGCGCGGACGGCGAGCGCGGCGTTGGTCGAGCCGATCTCGTCGACCACCTCGACCGCTCGCCACAGGCCGTCGCCGCGCTGCAGGGCTGTGACCAGCGCCACGGCGTCCAGCCCGGGGCGGTCCAGGTCCCGATAGCGCCCCGCGCCGGTGTCACCCATGTCCCCTACGCTACGGCCGGTGCAGGCGGGTCCCGCAGCGGAGCGGGCACACCCGAGCGAGGCTGATGGCCTGGGAGGTCCCGAGTGAGCGCGGCTGAACTGCAGGACGCCGGCGAGAACGTCCCTGACGACGTCGACGTGCACACCACCGCGGGCAAGCTCGCCGACTTCGCCCGGCGCCAGGCCGAAGCCCTGCACGCGGGCTCGGACAAGGCCGTGGAGAAGCAGCACGCCGCCGGGAAGATGACCGCCCGCGAGCGGGTGGAGTTCCTGCTCGACGAGGGCTCCTTCACCGAGTTCGACGAGTTCGCCCGGCACCGGTCGACGAACTTCGG
Source organism: Klenkia terrae (assembly GCF_900491935.1). Classification (GTDB taxonomy): domain Bacteria; phylum Actinomycetota; class Actinomycetes; order Mycobacteriales; family Geodermatophilaceae; genus Klenkia; species Klenkia terrae. The sequence continues at coordinate 3,228,779 of NZ_UEXK01000004.1, read as the reverse complement.
GCTGGAGAAGAAGCGGCCCTTCGGCGACGGCGTGGTCACCGGCTACGGCACGGTCGACGGACGTCCGGTCGCGGTGTTCAGCCAGGACGTCACCAGCTTCGGCGGCAGCCTCGGCGAGGTCTACGGCGAGAAGATCGTCAAGGTGCTCGACTTCGCGCTCACCAACGGCTGCCCGGTGGTCGGCATCAACGAGGGCGGCGGTGCCCGGATCCAGGAGGGCGTGGTCTCCCTGGGCCTGTACGGCGAGATCTTCCGCCGCAACGTGCACGCCTCCGGGGTCATCCCGCAGATCTCGCTGATCATGGGCGCCAACGCAGGCGGGCACGTCTACTCCCCCGCGCTGACCGACTTCGTGGTGATGGTCGACAAGACCAGCCAGATGTTCATCACCGGGCCCGACGTGGTGAAGACCGTCACCGGCGAGGACGTCACCCTCGAGGAGCTCGGCGGCGCGCGCACGCACAACACCAAGTCCGGCGTCGCGCACTACCTCGGCTCGGACGAGGAGGACGCCATCGACTACGTCAAGGCGCTGCTGTCCTACCTCCCGGCCAACAACCTGGACCCGCTGCCGGCCCTCGACGTGGCCGCGGTCGACACCTCGGTCGAGGGCGTGACCGACGAGGACCGGGAACTCGACACCTTCATCCCGGACTCCGCGAACAGCCCGTACGACATGCACGCCGTCCTGGAGCACGTCCTGGACGACGGTGAGTTCCTCGAGGTGCAGGAGCTCTTCGCCCCCAACATCCTCACCGGCTTCGGCCGGGTCGAGGGCCGGCCGGTCGGGGTGGTGGCCAACCAGCCCACCCAGTTCGCCGGCACGCTGGACATCGACGCCAGCGAGAAGGCCGCCCGGTTCGTCCGGACCTGCGACGCCTTCAACATCCCGGTCCTGACCTTCGTCGACGTGCCGGGCTTCCTCCCGGGCACGTCGCAGGAGTGGGACGGCATCATCCGCCGCGGCGCGAAGCTCATCTACGCCTACGCCGAGGCCACGGTCCCGCTGGTCACGGTGATCACCCGCAAGGCCTACGGCGGCGCCTACGACGTCATGGGCTCCAAGCACCTGGGCGCCGACGTCAACCTGGCCTGGCCCACCGCGCAGATCGCCGTCGTCGGTGCCCAGGGCGCCGTCGGCATCCTGTACCGCCGCGAGCTGGCCGACGCCGAGAACCCGGACGAGCGGCGGGCCGAGCTGATCGCCGAGTACGAGGACACCCTGGCTAACCCCTACATCGCCGCCGACCGGGGCTACGTGGACGCCGTCATCCTGCCCTCCCACACCCGGATCCAGGTCGCCAAGGCCCTGCGGGTGCTGGCCAACAAGCGCCAGACCCTGCCGGCCAAGAAGCACGGGAACATCCCGCTGTGAGCGACGACGTCGTGCGCCCTCTGCTGCGGGTCGTCCGGGGCGAGCCGTCGGCCGAGGAGCTGGCCGCCCTCACCGCCGTCGTCGCCGCACTGTCCCAGCGCCGGGACCGCCCCCGGCCCACCCCGGTCGGCGCCTGGGCGTCGCGGTCGGACGCCGTCCGGCGGCCCCTGCACCACGGTCCGGGCGGCTGGCGCGCCTCGGGACGGTTCGCATGACCCGCCGGCTGGTCCTCGCCTCCGCCTCGCCGGCCCGGCTGCAGCTGCTGCGCCAGGCCGGGCTCGCTCCCGAGGTCGTCGTCAGCGGGGTCGACGAGACCGCGACCCGCTCCCCCCGGGTGGCCGAGCTGGTCGCCCTGCTGGCCACAGCCAAGGCCCAGGCCGTGGCCCGGCAGGAGTCCGACGCGCTGGTGATCGGCGCGGACTCCGTGCTGGAGTTCCGCGGCCAGCCGCTGGGCAAGCCCGCCGACGCGGCCGACGCCCGGCAGCGCTGGCGCCGGATGGCCGGGCGCAGCGGGGTGCTGCACACCGGTCAGGCCCTGTTCGACGTGCAGGGCGGTGCGGTCGCCCGCCGCGACGTGGCCGTGTCGTCGACGACGATCCACTTCGCCACCCCCACCGACGCCGAGATCGACGCCTACGTCGCGTCCGGCGAGCCGCTGCAGGTCGCCGGGGCGTTCACCCTCGACGGCCTGGGTGCTGCGTTCGTCCGGAGGGTCGAGGGCGATCCCACCGGCGTCATCGGGCTGTCGCTGCCGCTCCTGCGGGTCCAGCTGGGCCGCCTGGGGCTGACCATCACCGAGTTCTGGGACCACTGAGCCTGCTGGCCGGAGTCCGCCCACATCGAGGAGGCTGTGCACTGTGCAGAAGGTCCTGATCGCCAACCGTGGTGAGATCGCCGTCCGGGTCGCCCGCGCCTGCAAGGATGCCGGGCTGACCAGCGTCGCGGTCTACGCCGAGCCCGACCGGGACGCCCTGCACGTGCGGGTCGCCGACGAGGCCTTCGCCCTCGGCGGGAACACCCCGGGCGAGTCCTACCTGGTGATCGACAAGATCATCGAGGTCGCGAAGGAGTCCGGCGCCGACGCCGTGCACCCCGGCTACGGCTTCCTCTCCGAGAACGCCGACTTCGCCCAGGCCGTCCTCGACGCCGGGCTGACCTGGATCGGCCCCTCCCCCGCGGCGATCATCGCCCTGGGCGACAAGGTGCAGGCCCGGCACATCGCCACGAAGGTCGGCGCTCCGCTGGTCCCCGGCACCACCGACCCGGTGAACGGCGGCGACGAGGTCGTGGCCTTCGCCGAGGAGCACGGTCTGCCCGTGGCCATCAAGGCCGCCTTCGGCGGTGGTGGCCGCGGACTCAAGGTCGCCCGCACCATGGAGGAGATCCCCGAGCTGTTCGACTCCGCCGTCCGCGAGGCGGTCTCCGCCTTCGGCCGCGGTGAGTGCTTCGTGGAGAAGTTCCTGGACAAGCCCCGGCACGTCGAGGCCCAGGTGCTCGCCGACACCCACGGCAACGTCGTCGTGGTCGGCACACGGGACTGCTCGCTGCAGCGCCGCAACCAGAAGCTGGTCGAGGAGGCCCCGGCGCCGTTCCTCACCGACGAGCAGCGCGAGCGCATCCACTCCAGCGCCAAGGCCATCGTGCGGGGAGCTGACTACGTCGGCGCCGGCACCGTGGAGTACCTGGTCGGGGTGGACGGCGACATCTCCTTCCTCGAGGTCAACACCCGGCTGCAGGTCGAGCACCCGGTCAGCGAGGAGACCAGCGGCATCGACCTGGTCCGCCAGCAGTTCCGCATCGCCGACGGCCTGCCGCTGGAGATCACCGAGGACCCGACCCCGCGCGGGCACTCCATCGAGTTCCGCATCAACGCCGAGGACGCCGGCCGCAACTTCATGCCGGCCCCCGGCCCGGTCACCGCGCTGTCGGTGCCCCAGGGCCCGGGCGTGCGGTGGGACTCCGGCGTCGTGGCCGGCGGCGAGGTCGCCGGGGCCTTCGACTCCATGCTGGCCAAGCTGATCGTCACCGGTGCCACCCGTGCCGAGGCGCTGCAGCGGGCCGCCCGGGCGCTGGACGAGCTCGTCGTCGAGGGCATGCCCACGGTCATCCCGTTCCACCGCGCCGTGGTCCGCGACGAGGCCTTCACCTCCGAGCCGTTCACCGTGCACACCCGGTGGATCGAGACCGAGTGGGACAACCAGGTGCAGCCGCACGGGGCGGCCGCGGAGACCGAGGAGCCCGAGGAACGGCAGACCGTCGTCGTCGAGGTCGGGGGACGCCGGCTCGAGGTCTCCCTGCCGGCCGGCCTGGCCGCCGGGGGTGGAGCATCCGCCGGCGCCAAGGCCAAGCCCCGCAAGCGCGGTGGCGGATCCGGTGGCGCTGCCGCCTCGGGTGACAGCCTCACCTCGCCCATGCAGGGCACGATCGTCAAGGTCGCCGTCTCCGACGGCGCGACCGTGGCCGCCGGTGACCTGATAGTCGTGCTCGAGGCGATGAAGATGGAGCAGCCGATCGTGGCGCACAAGGCCGGCACGATCTCCGGCCTGTCGGCCGAGGTCGGTGCCACCGTCACCAGCGGCGCGGTTTTGTGCACGATCACGGAGTCGCAGAACTCCTGACTGCCCGGTCCCGGCCGCGTGGTGACGATTCACGCCGTCGTGATCGATCGACACCCCAGCGCAGCGTGCCCAGCAGCCGGATCCACGTCGATGGCATAGACGCACACCGAGTGCACCCCCGGCGCCACCCGCGCGGTGTAGGAGAACCCGTGCCGCGAACCGCCACCAGGGAACCGCGCAGCCACATCACCCCGCTCACCATCAGCAGTCACCGCCACACCCACACCATCGACGTACACGTGCACCGCACCTGACACAGACACCTGATCCGGGTCCACCGACCAACCCGACACCACCACCTGGCCACCCACGGCCGACAAGGACTCCCAACTGGCCACCGGGGACGCCAACTGCGTCGTGATCGACCGACACCCCAGCGCAGCGTGCCGAGCAGCCGGATCCACGTCGATGGCATAGACGCACACCGAGTGCACCCCCGGCGCCACCCGCGCGGTGTAGGAGAACCCGTGCCGCGAACCGCCACCAGGGAACCGCGCAGCCACATCACCCCGCTCACCATCAGCAGTCACCGCCACACCCACACCATCGACGTACACGTGCACCGCACCTGACACAGACACCTGATCCGGGTCCACCGACCAACCCGACACCACCACCTGGCCACCCACGGCCGACAAGGACTCCCAACTGGCCACCGGNCCCCCACGGAGTTGCCCGCCCCCCCGGCAACGCCGTGGGGGCGGCGGTCGTCGTAGGAGCAAGGTCGGTGCTGGGCTCCGCCGTGGTCGCGGCGGGGGTGTCGGCCTGGGCGGCCGGCGCGACGACGAAGGACGCCAGCACGGCTGCGGACGCGGCGAGCACGGTGCAGCGCAGCGCGCGGCGACGTCGAACCTGGGACACGTGTGACTCCTGAGCAGTGGGGACCTGCCAGGTGATCGGCCCGGCCGGGGCTCACCTTGAGGAGGGCACCCGTCCGAGGCAGTTTCGAGCCACCTGACCCGCCCGCGCCCCGTACCCGCCGCCGAACAGCACCGCGTGCAGCAGCAGCGGGTGCGACCGGTGCCCCCCAACCGGTCCTCCCACCGGTCGGCCAGAGGTCGCATGTCCCGGTAGCCGCGATCGACCTCGTCGAGGACGGGCGCACCGAACAGGTGGAGCAGCGCGAGGTCTGCCTCCGAGTGCCCGGCGTGCACAGCCGCCGCGTCCGCCAACCAGACCTGGCCGTCCGTGCCCCACACCAGGTTGCCGCTCCACAGGCCGCCGTGCAGCAGGGACGGCGGCTCCGCCGGGGCCAGTTCGTCCAACCGGGCGCACACCGCCTCCACCGCCGACGCGGCGTCCCGGTCCACGTGCCCGGCGTCCACCGCCAACCGCACGAGGGGCAGCAGGCGGGCCTCGGCGAAGAACGGCGCCCTGAGCTGCGCGGATCGCTGAGCGGTCGAACCGCGTGCCGTCCAACGGCACCGTCGCCACGAACCGGGCGCCCCCGAACGCGTTCTGCGGCGCGGCGTGCAGCCGGGCGAGCTCCGCCCGAACCTCCGCGCTGCGTCCGAGGACGGTGCGCCAGCCTCGAGCCAGGCGAGCACCAGGGACGTGGGTCCTACGTCCATGACCTCGGGCACCGGCGACCCGCAGCCTGTCCAGCCCCTGCGCCTCGGCGGCGCGAGGAAGCCCTCGGGCGCCCTGCCCAGCTCCTTCACGAACACCGGTCCCCCGGGCCGCTCCTCCCGGTACGCGACGCAGATGTCCCCGCCCGGGACGGCGACCCGCCGGCTCAGTCGTCCTGGCTGTTCATCAACCGCCGCCCGGCCTCGGTGATCGAGCCCGACAGCGACGGGTAGATGGAGAACGTCTGCGCCAGGTCGTCGACGGTCAGCCCCTTGCTCACCGCCAGCGTGATCGGCAGGACCAGCTCCGAGGCACCCGGAGCAACGACCACACCCCCCACCACGACCCCGGTCGACCGCCGGGCGAAGATCTTGACGAACCCGTCGCGCAGGTCGCTCATCTTGGCCCGCGCATTGGTCGCCAGCGGCAGCTGGACGCTCTCGATGTCCGACCCCTCGGGCAGGGTCTTCTCCTGCACGCCGACCGTGGCGATCTCCGGGTGGGTGAAGACGTTGCCGGCCACCGTCTTCAGCCGGATCGGCGAGACCGCCTCGCCGAGCGCGTGCCACATCGCGATGCGGCCCTGCATGGCCGCCACCGAGGCCAGCTGGAACACCCCGGTCACGTCGCCGGCGGCGTAGATGCCCGAGACCGACGTCCGCGAGACCCGGTCCACGACGACGTGGCCGGACGGCGAGGTGACCACCCCGCACTGCTCCAGGTTCAGCCCGCCGGTGTTGGGCACGGTGCCGACGGTCATCAGCGCGTGCGACCCGGTCACCACCCGGCCGTCGGTCAACCGCACCTCGACGCCGGTCGCGGTCCGCTTCACCGACTCCGCGCGCCCGCGCTCAGCGATCTTGCCGCCGCGGGACTGGAACACCTGCTCGACCACGGCCGCGGCGTCGGCGTCCTCACCGGGCAGCACCTGGTCGCGGGACGAGACCAGGGTGACCGGCACGCCGGCCTCCAGGTACCCGGACGCGAACTCCGCCCCGGTGACGCCCGAGCCCACGACGACGAGGTGCTCGGGCAGCTCCTCGAGCTCGTACACGTCGCGCCAGGACAGGATCCGCTCACCGTCGGGCTCCGAGCCGGGCAGGACCCGCGGGTCGGCGCCGGTCGCGATCAGGACGACGTCGCACTCGATCTCCTGCTGAACCCCGCCGTCGAAGTCGCAGACCTCGACCCGGTGGGCGATCAGCCCGCGGATCTCGTCGGAGAGCCGGGCCTGGCCGCTGACGCAGCGCACCCCGACGCTCTCCAGCCGGGCGTGGATGTCGGCCGACTGCGCCACTGCCAGGCCCTTGATGCGCTGGTTGACCGTCGCCAGGTCCAAGCTGACGGTGGCCAGGTCGGTGCCCTGCAGGCCGAGGACGGCGGAGTCGCGCACCGCGGTCATCGCGCCGGCCGCGGCGATGAAGGTCTTGGACGGCACGCAGTCGGTCAGCACGCTGGCGCCGCCGAGGCCGTCGCGCTCGACGACGGTGACCTCGGCACCCAGCTGTGCGGCGACCAGGGCGGCTTCGTAGCCGGCCGGTCCGCCGCCGATGATCACGATGCGGGTCATGGGTGAGCTCCAGGGCAGTGCGGGCGGGGTTCCCCTCCAGTGTCCCCGGTCCGGAGCCCGACGTCCGGCGTCAGGGGGTCGGGTCGGCCAGGAACGTCGTCAGCAGCTCCCGCGCCGCCAGCGCCGGCGTCAGCTCACCGGCCAGCACCTGCCGCTCCAGCTCCCCCACCGACGCCCGGACGGCGGGGTGCTCGCGCAGCCGGGCGTCCAGGCCGTCGCGGACCAGCTGCCAGGTCCACCGCACCTGCTGCGCCTGCCGCCGCCGCTCGAACTCCCCCGACGCCCGCAGCCGCTCCTCGTGCGCGACCACCTGGGCCCACACCTCGGCCAGACCCTCCCCGGTGAGCCCGGCGCAGGTCAGCACCGGCACGTCCCAGTCCGACGCACCGCGCAGCATCCGGATCGCCCCGGCCAGCTCGCGGGCCGCCGTCCGGGCATCGCCCGCGGACGGGCCGTCGGCCTTGTTGACCGCGATGACGTCGGCGATCTCCAGGATCCCCCGCTTGATGCCCTGCAACGAGTCACCGGTGCGGGCCAGCGTGAGGAACAGGAAGGTGTCCACCATCTCGGCGACGGTGGTCTCGCTCTGCCCCACCCCGACGGTCTCCACCAGCACCACGTCGTAGCCGGCGGCCTCCACGACCACCATCGACTCCCGGGTGGCCTGGGCGACCCCGCCCAGCGTGCCGGCGGTCGGCGAGGGCCGGATGAACGCGGCGGGGTCCGCCGACAGCCGGGCCATCCGGGTCTTGTCGCCCAGGATCGAGCCCCCCGACCGGGCGGACGACGGGTCCACGGCCAGCACCGCCACCTTCGACCCCTGAGCCGTCAGGTCGATGCCCAGCTGGTCGATGAAGGTCGACTTGCCGACCCCCGGCACCCCGCTGATCCCCACCCGGCGGGCACCACCGGCGTGCGGCAGCAGTTCGACCAGCAGCTCCTGCGCGCGCTCCCGGTGGTCGGCCCGCCGGGACTCCACCAGCGTGATCGCCCGGGCCACCGACCGCCGGTCGGCAGCCAGCACCCCTTCGGCGAGCTCCATCAGTGACCGAGGCGGGACGACAGCTCGCGCAGCAGCTCCTGCGCCGCCTGCGCGATCACCGTCCCGGGCGGGAAGACCGCCGCTGCCCCCATCTCGCGCAGCGTCGGCACGTCGTCGGGCGGGATCACCCCGCCGACCACGATCAGCACGTCCTCGGCGCCCAGCTCGGCGAGGGCGTCGCGCAGCGCAGGCACCAGGGTCAGGTGGCCCGCAGCCAGCGAGGAGACCCCGACGACGTGCACGTCGGCCTCCACCGCCTGCCGGGCGACCTCCTCCGGCGTCTGGAACAGCGGCCCCACGTCCACGTCGAAGCCCAGGTCGGCGAACGCCGTGGCGATCACCTTCTGGCCGCGGTCGTGGCCGTCCTGGCCCATCTTGGCCACCAGGATCCGCGGACGACGTCCCTCGGCCTCGGCGAAGGCCTCGGTCAGCCGGCGGGTCTCCTCCACCGGACCACCCTCCCCTGCCTCCTCGCGGTACACCCCGGAGATCGTGCGCACCTGACCGGCGTGCCGGCCGTAGACCTCCTCGAGGGCGTCGGAGATCTCCCCGACCGTCGCCTTCGCCCGCGCGGCGTCCACCGCGAGGGCCAGGAGGTTCATCTCCAGCTCCTGCCCCCGCTTGCCGTCCGCGGCGGCCCGGGCGGCCTCGGTCAGCTTCCGCAGCGCCGCCTCGCACGCCGCGGTGTCCCGCTCCTCGCGCAGCTCCCGCAGCCGCTGCACCTGCTGGGCCAGCACGTCGGCGTTGTCCACCCGCAGCACCTCGATGGCCTCGTCGGCCTCGACCCGGTACTTGTTCACCCCGATCACCGGCTGCCGGCCGGAGTCGATCCGGGCCTGCGTGCGGGCGGCGGCCTCCTCGATGCGCAGCTTGGGGATGCCGTCGCTGATCGCCTGCGCCATCCCGCCGTGCGCCGCGACCTCCTCGATGTGCGCCCAGGCCTTGCGGGCCAGGTCTGCGGTCAGCTTCTCCACGTACGCCGACCCGCCCCAGGGGTCGATGACCCGGGTCGTGCCCGACTCCTGCTGCAGCAGCAGCTGAGTGTTGCGGGCGATCCGGGCGGAGAAGTCGGTCGGCAGCGCCAGCGCCTCGTCCAGGGCGTTGGTGTGCAGCGACTGCGTGTGGCCCTGGGTGGCGGCCATGGCCTCCACGCAGGTGCGGACGACGTTGTTGTAGACGTCCTGCGCGGTCAGCGACCAGCCCGAGGTCTGCGAGTGCGTGCGCAGCGACAGCGACTTCGGGTTGGTCGCGCCCTCCCGCTCGACCAACTTGGCCCACAGCAGCCGGCCCGCCCGCAGCTTCGCGACCTCCATGAAGAAGTTCATGCCGATGCCCCAGAAGAAGCTCAGCCGCGGGGCGAAGGTGTCGACGTCCATCCCGGCGTCCCGGCCGGCCTTCAGGTACTCCACGCCGTCGGCGAGGGTGTAGGCCAGCTCCAGGTCGGCCGTCGCCCCGGCCTCCTGGATGTGGTACCCGGAGATCGAGATCGAGTTGAAGCGCGGCATCCTCTGCGACGTGTAGGCGAAGATGTCGCTGATCACCTGCATCGAGGGCCCCGGGGGGTAGATGTAGGTGTTGCGGACCATGAACTCCTTGAGGATGTCGTTCTGGATGGTCCCGGAGAGCTGCTCCGGCGCCACCCCCTGCTCCTCGGCCGCCACGATGTAGAGCGCGAGCACCGGCAGCACGGCGCCGTTCATGGTCATCGACACGCTCATCCGGTCCAGCGGGATGCCGTCGAAGAGCTGCCGCATGTCGTAGATCGAGTCGATCGCCACCCCTGCCATGCCGACGTCGCCGGGCACCCGCGGGTGGTCGGAGTCGTAGCCGCGGTGGGTGGGCAGGTCGAAGGCGACCGACAGGCCCTTCTGCCCGGCCGCCAGGTTGCGCCGGTAGAAGGCGTTGGACGCCGCGGCGGTGGAGAACCCGGCGTACTGGCGAACCGTCCACGGCTGGGTGGTGTACATCGTCGGGTAGGGCCCGCGGCCGAACGGCGGCAGCCCGGGCAGCCCGTCCAGGTGGTCCAGCCCGGCCAGGTCGTCGTCGGTCAGCAGCGGCGGGACGGCGATGCCCTCGGGCGTCTCCCAGGTCGCCTCCCCCACCGACCGGCCGGTGCGCTGCGCGAACTCCTCGGCCCACGCGGCGGCCGGGGCGGGGTCGGTGGTGCCCAGCTCGAGGGACCCGAAGTCGGGGATGCCGCTCATGCCCGTGCTCCCAGCAGCTCGTCGAGGGTGGTGGTCAGGACGTCGACGGCGTCGCAGCCGGCGAACACGTAGCCGTCGACGCCGTCGACGGCGAGGTCGGGCTTGCCGGCCAGCCAGACCCGCTGCGCACCGGCCGCACGGAGCTCGGCGGCCAGGTCCGCGGCGGCGGCGTAGTCGCGGTCGGCGCCGCAGATGCAGGCGACCGTGGCCCCGCCGAGGTCCGCGGCCCCGTCGCCGGACGGCGTGGCGAGGCCGCCGGCCTGGAACAGGTTGGTCGCGAACGACAGCCGTGCGGTGTGCGCGGCGGGCTTGCCGAGCGTCGCCAGGTAGCCCGCCGGCCGGTCACCGGGTGCGTCGGACCGGTCGCGCAGCTGCTCGAAGGCCTGCGCGGCCCGCACCCGCGGCAGCCCGCCGGGCCCCGGCGGGAGGGCCTCCCCCGCCGGCCGGCGCTCGGGCAGCTTCTCCGCCAGGTTGGGGAACTCGCTCACCCCGGTGATCGGGTCCCGGCGGGTGGCCAGCCGGCGGGACCGGTCGGCCCAGGCGGCGGCGACCCGGTCGCGGACCAGGCCGGAGGCCAAGGCCGCGGCGTACCCGCCGGCCCGCTCGAGCTCGGTGAACCAGTCCCAGGCGGCGTGCGCGAGGGCGTCGGTCAGCGACTCCACGTACCAGGAACCACCGGCCGGGTCGAGCACCCGACCCAGGTGGCTCTCCTCGGTCAGCAGCGCCTGCGTGTTGCGGGCGATCCGGCGGGCGAACGCGTCGGGCAGGCCCAGCGCGGCGTCGAAGGGCTGCACCGTGACGGCGTCGGCGCCGCCCACACCGGCGGCGAAGCAGGCCACGGTGGTGCGCAGCATGTTCACCCACGGGTCCCGCGCGGTCGTCATCACCGAGGACGTGACGGCGTGCTGCCGCATGCCCCGCACCTGCGCCGGGACGCCGGCCGCCTCGCCCACCCGGTCCCACAGCCGGCGCGCCGCCCGCAGCGTCGCGATGGTGGTGAACTGGTCGGCGGTGGCGGCGAAGCGGAACTCCAGCTGCTGCGCGGCCTCGGCCACCGACAGGCCCTGCTCGGTCAGCGCGCGCAGGTAGGCCACGCCCGCCGAGAGCGCGCAGCCCAGCTCCTCGACCGCGGTCGCACCGGCGTCGTGCACGACCGTGGCGTCGACGACGACGGTGCGCAGGTCGCCGTGCTCGGCGGCCCGGCGGGCGAACCCGGCCAGCCCGGACAGGTCCTGCTCCTCACCCGAGGCGGCCTGGACGCCCAGCGGGTCCAGGCCGAGGTTGCCGCCGGGCGCCAGCTCGCGCCCGGCGACGAGGTCCAGGAAGGCCTCCGCCGCGGCGGGGCCGCCCTGCAGGGTCACCGGCGCCAGGTCCAGCAGCACGTCGGCCAGCACCTCGCCCAGCGCGTCGACCGGGACGCCGCCCTCGCCGAGGACGAGCCACAACGACGTGACGCCGTGCTCCAGGTCGGCCCCGATCGCGTCCCTCGTCGTCCCCACGTCGGGGTCGGCGTGGCGCTGCCGGACGTCCCAGCCGGCCGGCGTGCTGGTGGCGGCCTGCCCGTCGGCGGCCGCCGGGGCCGGGCGGACCACGCGGGACCCGCGCACGAACGGCGGCAGGCCGGGGGCGCCGGTGCCGGGCAGGTCGGCGGTGTCGGCCGCGGTGTAGAGCGGCCGGACGGAGACGCCGGTGGCCACCGTGCTGCGCAGCGCCTCCTCGACCGGCTCGGGCAGGTCCTCGCGGCCGGCCTTGCGCAGCACCCCGGCGACCAGGTCGCGCCACTGGTCGAGGGTGGGCTGCGGGAAGTCGGCGGCCAGGGCCAGGTCGTCGGGCGGTGCGACCGGCGCGGTCGTCGCGTCGGGGGTGGGGTGGCTCATCGTCGAATCACCGTTCTCCTGCTGTGTGCAACGCCGGGGTGGGCGTCGCCGATGTGTCTACCGGACGCCACCGACGACGGCGCCCGGACCGGCTGTCGCGACCGTCACACCGTCCCGGCGCGGGAGGGGGCTACGGCGTCCGCAGCCAGGGAGTGCAGGGCGGTCCGGGCCATCAGCCGGACGCCGACGCCGATCGCCCGCTCGTCGACGTCGAACGTGCCGCGGTGCAGGTCGAGCGGGTCGCCGCCGCCGTGGGTGCCCAGCCGGGCCAGCGCGATGGGCAGCCGCTCGGCGAACCAGCCGAAGTCCTCCCCGCCCATGCTCTGCGGGGACAGCACCACGCCCTCGCCGCCGACGGTCTCGATCGCCGCGGACCGCAGCAGGGCCACCCCGCGCGGGTCGTTGACCACCGGGGGCACGCCGCGCACGTACTCGACCGCGACCGTCGCCCCGGAGTCCTCGCCCACCCGGTGGACCAGGCGGCGGACGAGCCCCTCGGCTGCGTCCCAGACCTCGCGGTCCAGCACCCGTACGGTGCCGCGCAGCGACCCGGTCTCCGGGATGGCGTTGGCCGCGACGCCGGCGCCCACCGCGCCCCAGACCAGGGACATCGCCGCGCGCGGGTCGACCTGTCGACCCAGCAGGCCGGGCACCTCGGTGACCACCCGGGCCAGGGCGTGCACCAGGTCGACGGTCAGCTGCGGCCGGGCGGTGTGCCCGCCGGGACCGGTCAGGGTGACCTCGAGCCGGTCGCAGGCGGCGGTGATCGAGCCGGTGCGCAGGCCCACCCGGCCGACCGGGACCGAGGGGTCGCAGTGCAGGGCGAAGGCCCGGGTCGCGCCGTCCAGCGCCCCGGACTCGAGCACCTGCAGCGCACCGCCGGGCACCTGCTCCTCGGCGGGCTGGAACACCGCCCGCACGGTGCCCGGCAGGTCGCCCTGCGCGGCCAGCGCCCGGGCGACCCCGAGCAGGACGGTGGTGTGCACGTCGTGCCCGCAGGCGTGGCACAGCCCCGCGCGGGTGGACGCGTAGGGCACGTCCTTGAGGTCGGGCAGCGGCAGCGCGTCGATGTCGGCCCGCAGCACCGTGACCGGCCCCCCGGACCCGATGTCGCACACCAGACCGGTTCCCCCGGGCAGCCGCTGCGGGGTCAGCCCCGCCCGGCGCAGCTGGCGCTCCAGGTACGCGGTGGTCTCGTGCTCGGCGAACCCCAGCTCGGGGTGCGCGTGCAGGTGCCGACGGGTGGCGACCAGCTCGTCGGTGTGGGTGTCGACCCAGCGGTCGACGGCGTCGGCGGCGCTCACGCAGGCGCCGTCGGCAGGCCGTCCACCAGCTCGGCCAGCAGGCTGTCCACCACCGGCTCCAGCCGCCCGTCGTGGGCCGCGGCCACCGCACGCTGGCGCTGGTAGGAGCCGCCGACCTCCAGGATCCGCAGCACGTCGTGCAGCTCGTCCAGGCAGTCCAGCTTCTTGGCCGTCGGGGTGAGCTGGTCGACCAGGTCGCGCAGGGCCTCCCGGACCGGCTGCACGGTGCCGCGGTCGTCGACGATGATCTCGGCGTCCAGGCCGTAGCGGGCCGCCCGCCACTTGTTCTCCCGCAGCACCCAGCTCGCCGGCACCGGCAGCGTGTAGCCGCGGTCGATCTCGCGGTCGAACTGCTCGACCAGGCACTGGCTGAGCGCGGCGACCGCGCCGATCTCGTCGAGGGTGGGCAGCCCGTCGCAGATCCGCAGCTCGACGGTGCCGAAGTCCGGGTGCGGGCGGATGTCCCACCACACCTCGCGGACGCTCTCGATGGCGTGCGTGGAGATCAGCGTCTCCATGTAGCGCTCGAAGCCGTCCCAGCCCGACAGCTGGTAGGGCAGCCCCGCCGTGGGCATGCCCTCGAACACCTTGGACCGGGCGCTGGCCAGGCCGGTGTCGGCCCCCACCCAGTACGGCGAGGACGCCGACAGCGCCAGGAAGTGCGGCACGTACTGGGTCAGCGCGTTGACGATCGGGATGATCTTGTCCGGCGAGCGGACGCCGACGTGCACGTGGACGCCGAAGATCTGCAGCCGGCGGGCCAGCCACTGCATCTTCTCGATGAGCTGCTCGTAGCGCTCCTTCGGGCTGATCTGCTGGGTCTGCCAGTCGGTGATCGGGTGCGTGCCCGCGCACATCACGCCCAGCCCGCGCCGGTCGGCCGCCGTGACGACCTCGGCCAGCGTGCCGGCCAGGTCGGCCTTGGCCTCGGCCACCGTGCCGCAGATGCCGGTGATGATCTCGATCGTCGACTGCAGGAGCTCGTGCTTGGCCTTGGGGTGCTCGTCGGCGTCGTCGGGCTTGAGCTCGGCGAGGATCTCGGTGGCACCGGACGTGAGCTGACGCGTCTCGCGGTCGATGAGCTGCAGCTCCCACTCGACCCCCAGGCTCGCGCGCTCGGACGAGGTGAAGGGGATCTGCACCGGGCGAGTGTAGGAGCGCCGCGGACAGCGGGCCTGCTGTCGGTCCCCTCCGCTAGCGTGCCGGGGGTGAGCCAGCCGACCGAGACCTCCCCCACCGACCCCGCCGCCCTGGCCGCCCGCGCCGCCGAGGACCTCGTCGCCGCGCTCGGCGATGGCCACGACACCGCCGTCGTCATGGGGTCGGGCTGGGCACCCGCCGCCGACGCGTTCGGCGAGACACTGGCCAGCGTGGGCATCGGCGAGCTGCCCGGTTTCGCCGCGCCGACCGTGCAGGGGCACGGCGGGGAGATCCGCTCGGTCGTCGTCGGCGACCACAAGGTGCTGCTGTTCCTCGGCCGCACCCACCTGTACGAGGGCCGCGGGGTCGAGCCGGTCGTGCACGGCATCCGGACGGCGGCTGCCGCCGGGGTGCGCACCGTGCTGCTGACCAACGCCGCCGGCGGGCTCTCCCCGCAGCACACCGTGGGCCAGGCGGTGCTGATCAGCGACCACCTGAACCTCACCGCCCGCTCGCCGCTGGTCGGCGCCCGGTTCGTCGACCTCACCGACCTCTACTCCCCCCGGCTGCGCGAGCTGGCCAAGCAGATCGACCCGTCCCTGGTCGAGGGTGTCTACGCCGCCCTCCCGGGCCCGCACTTCGAGACCCCCGCCGAGATCCGCATGCTGACCACCCTCGGCGCCGACCTGGTCGGCATGAGCACCGCGCTGGAGGCCATCGCCGCCCGCGCCGAGGGCCTGGAGGTCTTCGGCCTGTCGATGGTCACCAACGCCGCGGCGGGGATGACCGGCCAGCCGCTGGACCACCACGAGGTCCTCGCCGCCGGCCAGGCCGCGGCCACCCGGCTGGGTGCCTTCCTCGTCGACCTGATCGGCCGCTCGTGACCGGCCCCGTGCTGGTCACCGGCGCGGCCGGCTACATCGGCCGGTTGCTGCGTGCCGGGCTGCCCGAGCGCGGGCACGCGGTCCGCAGCCTGGACGTCGTCCCGATCACCGACCCGCGCCCGGGCGAGGAGCACCTGGTCGCCGACGCCACCGACCTGGCCGCGGTCACCGCCGCCGCACAGGGCGCCGGCGCCCTGGTGCACATGGCCGGCATCGCCACCGAGTCCTCCTGGGCGGCGATCAGCCACGCCAACATCCAGGGCACCTATGTCGCGCTGGAGGCCGCCCGGCTGGCCGGCGTGCGCCGGGTGGTGCTGGCCAGCAGCAACCACGCCACCGGGATGTCCCCGCGGTCGGAGAACGCGCAGACCGACGCCCAGCCCCGGCCGGACACCTACTACGGGGTGTCCAAGGTGACCATGGAGGCGTTGGGCTCCCTCTACGTCGACCGCTACGGCCTGGACGTCGTCTGCCTGCGCATCGGCTCCGCGCTGCCCGAGCCGCGGGCCCCGCGCCACCTGTCCACCTGGCTCTCCCCCACCGACACCGTCGGCCTGGTCGAGGCGGCCCTCACCGCACCCTCCCCCGGCTTCGCCGTGGTCTGGGGCGTGTCGGCCAACACCCGCGGCTGGTGGGACCTGACCAGCGCCCGGGCGCTGGGCTACGACCCGGTGGACGACGCCGAGTCCTACGCCGCGGCCATCACCGCCGCGCACGGCGAGCCGACCCCGGGCACCGTGGAGTTCGACCGGGTCGGCGGTGAGTACGCCGGACCCGACTTCGCCGTGGACGCGGTCGCGGCCCGGGCCCAGCAGGCATGAGCGCGGTGGACCGGGCGGCCGTCCAGGAGTGGATCGCGGCCGACCCGCACCCCGGTGACGCCGCCGAGCTGCAGGCCCTGCTGGACGCCGGCGACTCCCCCGACGCCGCAGCCGAGCTCGCCGCCCGGTTCGCCGGGCCGCTGACCTTCGGCACCGCCGGCCTGCGCGGTCCGCTGCGGGCCGGCCCGGGCGGGATGAACGCCGCCGTGGTCGCCCGCGCCGCGGCCGGGCTGGGCCGGTACCTGGCCGACCAGGGGCGCGGCGGGCAGGGCGTGGTGGTCGGCTACGACGGCCGGCACCGCTCCGACGAGTTCGCCCGGGTCACCGCCGAGGTGCTCAGCGGCGCCGGGTTCGCCGTCCAGGTGCTGCCGCGCCCGCTGCCCACGCCGGTGCTCTCCTTCGCCGTCCGCCACCTGGGCGCGGTCGCCGGCGTCATGGTCACCGCCAGCCACAACCCGCCGCAGGACAACGGCTACAAGGTCTACCTCGGCGACGGCGCCCAGCTGGTGCCCCCGGCCGACCGGGAGATCGAGGCCGCCATCGCGGCCGTCGGACCCGCGCGCGACCTGCCCCGGGCCGACGACTGGCAGACCCTCGGCGACGACGTCGAGGCCGACTACGTCGCCGCCGTCGTGGCCGCGCTGCAGCCCGAGCGGGTGTCCGGCCGCGGGGACCTGACCATCGCCTGCACCGCGATGCACGGCGTCGGGACGGCGACCACCCGCGCCGTCTTCCGCGCCGCCGGGTTCGCCGAGCTGCACGCGGTGCCCGAGCAGGAGCACCCGGACGCCGACTTCCCGACCGTGGCCTTCCCGAACCCGGAGGAGCCCGGCGCGGTGGACCTGCTGGTCGCCCTCGCCGAGCGGGTCGGCGCCGACGTCGCGCTGGCCGAGGACCCCGACGCCGACCGGTGCTCGGTGGTCTGCGGTGGCCGGCAGCTGACCGGCGACGAGGTCGGAACCCTGCTCGGTGACTGGCTGCTCCGCCGCGGCGTCGCGGGCACCTACGCCCGCTCCCTGGTCAGCGGGTCGCTGCTGGGCGAGGTGGCCGCCGCGCACGGCCAGCCCACCGAGGAGACCCCGACCGGGTTCAAGTGGATCATCCGGGCCGGCACGCCGGCGGCGCCGCTGGTCTTCGGCTACGAGGAGGCGCTGGGCTACGCGGTCGCCCCGCAGGTGGCCCGGGACAAGGACGGCATCTCCGCCTCGCTCGCCGTCGCCCTGCTGGCCGCCGAGCTCGCCGCCGACGGGCGCACCCTGCTCGACCGGCTCGACGAGCTGGCCGCCGAGCACGGCCTGCACGCCACCGGTCAGCTGTCGGTGCGGGTGACCGACCTGTCGCTGATCACCGACGCGATGGCCCGGCTGCGCGCCGCGCCGCCCACCGAGCTGCTCGGCCGGCCGGTCGCGGCGCAGGACCTGCTCCCCGACGTCGACGGCGTGCGGCTGACCGGGGACGGCGTCCGCGTGGTGGTCCGGCCCAGCGGCACCGAGCCCAAGCTCAAGGCCTACCTGCAGTCCGTCGTCGAGGTGGCCGACGGTGTCGACGCCGCCCGCGCGCAGGGCACGGCCGACCTGGCGCGTCTGCGCGCGGAGATGTCGACCGCCCTCGGGCTGTGACCGCCCGGGGTCAGCGCCAGTCCGACGGCGGGTAGTCCGGCGCCCGGTCCGCCGGACCGGGGACCCACGGCTGGTCCGGGGCGACGACGGGCCCGGCCACGGCCGGACCGGTCGTCGGCGGGCCGTACCGGTTGGCGACGGGCTGGCCGGGCACGAAGCCGCAGATGCCCAGCAGCGCCAGCTGCCCGAACAGCGGGACGGCGTTGAGCAGCAGCCACCAGGCCGACCGGCCCAGGTCGTGCAGCCGCGCGGACTGGGAGCTCAGCGTCGGCAGGATCGTCAGGTAGCCGATGACGGTGGTCGCCGCGCCCAGCTCGAGCACCGTCTCGCGGCCCTCGGCGACCGCCATCAGGTTGGTGTCGCCGAAGGACAGGTCGACGCCGACGGCCAGGATGGTCAGGAGGGTGGTCGGCAGCACGTAGTGCAGCCAGAACACCCGGCGGTCGATGCGGCCCCGCCGCACGTACCAGTTCACGAACTCCACGACGCCCCCTCCGACCCGGTCCCCGGTGGACGACCGTACTGGTTGGCACCCGGGGTGCCCCGCAGGAAGCCCACGGTCACGACGAGCACGAGCCAGCCGACCAGGGGCACGAGGAACCACAGCAGCCAGAGCGCCGAGTGGTCCCGGTCATGCAGCCGGCAGACCAGCGCGCCGACGTTCGGCACCAGCAGCAGCAGGCCGGTCACCGCGGTGACCGGTCCACCGGTGTCCGGGAAGGGCCACAGCACGTCGAACCCGTCGTCCCCGCGGACCTGCGGGAAGGCGTCGGGGAACCAGGTCCGGTCGACCCAGGTCGTGAGCAGGCCGAGCAGCACGAACGCCACCACGTAGCCCAGCCACCACCGCCGCCGCGGGATGCGGCCGCGCGGCAGGTACCAGGACCCGGCCATCAGACCTGCTGCCGCGCCCCCGCGGAGATGGCCGCCTCGGCGGCGGCCAGCACCCGGACCTGCTCGGCGCCGTACGCCGCGTCGCACGGGTGCGCCCCGCCGGTCAGCGCGGCCGCCTGCAGCTCGGTGACCGCCACCGCGTGCGCCAGGTGGGCCGTGCGGCCCTCCTCGGGCAGCAGCACCAGGCGACCGGCGTCGCCGTGCACCCAGAACTCCTCGCCGGCCGACAGCGGGGAGGCCGTCGCCGAGAGCGTGAGCGTGCTGGTCTGCCCGGCCTCGTGCTCCAGGATCACGTTCACGGTGCCGTCGGCGGCCCGACTGCCCTGCGCGGCGACCACCGGCCCCAGCACGGGGGTGAGCAGCGAGAGGGCGTGCGGGCCCAGGTCCCACAGCGGTGCGCCGGGCTCGGCCCGCCACTGCGACCCGCGGAACGGGCTGTCGGCGGCGAAGGTGCTGGCCAGCCAGGTCACCGCGCCGCCCACCAGCGTGGAGCGGGAGGCCTGCTCGAGCCAGGTGGTCGCCGACGTCCGGAAGCGGTAGGTCAGGAAGACCACCGAGGCGACCCCGGCCGCCGCGGTGGCCGCGGCGACCCGGTCGGCGTCGGCGACCGTCATCGCGACCGGCTTCTCCAGCAGCAGGTGGCAGCCGGCCTCGGCGGCCCGCACCGCCAGGTCGGGCTGCACGGACGGCGGCACCGAGATGCTCACGGCGTCCACGTCGGCCAGCAGCGCGTCCAGGTCGTCGGTGCCGTGGACGTCGTAGCGCGCGGCGGCGGCCTGCGCCTTGCCGGCGTCCCGGCCCCAGATGCCCACGAGCTCGGCGTCGGGGTGCTCGGCCAGCGACGCGGCGTGCACCTCAGTGGCCCAGAACCCGCTGCCCAGGACGGCGAAGCGCATCAGACGGCGCCGAACTGGCGGTCGCCGGCGTCGCCCAGGCCCGGGACGATGTAGGCGTTGTCGTTGAGCTCGACGTCGACGCTGGCGGTGAAGACCCGCAGCGGCAGCCCGGACTCCTCGAGCCGGGTGAGGCCCTCGGGGGCGGCCAGCGCGCACAGCACGGTGATCGAGGTGCAGCCGCGCGCGGTGAGCAGCGAGCAGCAGTGCACCAGCGAGCCGCCGGTGGCCAGCATCGGGTCCAGCACGAACACCTCGCGGCCGACCAGGGATTCCGGCAACGACGCCATGTAGGCCTCGGGCTCGAAGGTGACCTCGTTGCGGGCCAGCCCGACGAAGCCCATCTGGGACTCCGGCAGCAGCGAGTGCGCGGTGTCGGCCATGCCGAGACCGGCCCGGAGCACCGGGACGATGAGCGGGGGTGCGGCGAGCCGGTAGCCGGTCGTCGTGGTCACCGGGGTGGTGATCTCGTACTCCTCCACCGCCAGCTCGCGGGTGGCCTCGAAGACCAGCAGCTCGGTGAGGTCCCGCAGCGCGGCGCGGAACGCGGCGTTGTCGGTGCGCTCGTCGCGCATCCGGGTCAGTCGGGCGCGGGCGATCGGGTGGTCGACGACGGTGAGCTGCACGGCGGTCACCGTAGCGGCAGGCAGCTGTCCTGTCGGCGGCATCGGGGATGATGGCGGGCATGACGCACGTGCTGGACCCCACCGCGCTCGGCGACCTCCCGGGGCCACCGCCCCGCGGGACCCCCGACGCGTTCGCCGACGTCACCCGGTCCGACGCCGCCTTCCGCGCCTTCCTGCACGGCCTGCCGGGCGTGGACCAGGTCGGCGCCGAGGCCCGAGCCGCCCAGCTGGGCACCCGCTCGATCAAGACGACGGCGAAGGCCTGGGCCATCGACACCGCCATCTCGATGGTCGACCTGACCACGCTGGAGGGCGCCGACACCCCGGGCAAGGTGCGCTCGCTGGCCGCCAAGGCCCGCCGTCCCGACCCGACCGACCCCGGCTGCCCCGCCGTGGCCGCGGTCTGCGTCTACGGCGACCTGGCCGGGGTGGCGTCCGACGCCCTGGCCGGCACCGGCATCCACACCGCCGCCGTGGCCACCGCCTTCCCGTCGGGCCGGGCCAGCCGGGAGGTCAAGCTCGCCGACGTCCGGGACGCCGTGGCCAACGGCGCCGACGAGATCGACATGGTCATCGACCGCGGCGCGTTCCTGTCCGGCCGCTACCTCGACGTGTTCGAGGAGGTCGTGGCGGTCAAGGAGGCTTGCGGGTCCGCGCACCTGAAGGTGATCCTGGAGACCGGCGAGCTGCGCACCTACGACGCCGTCCGCCGGGCCTCGTGGCTGGCGATGCTGGCCGGCGGGGACTTCATCAAGACCTCCACCGGCAAGATCTCCCCCGCCGCGACCCTGCCGGTCTGCCTGGTGATGCTCGAGGCGGTGCGCGACTTCCGCGCCGCGACCGGCGTGCAGATCGGCGTCAAGCCCGCCGGCGGCATCAAGACCACCAAGGACGCCGTCAAGCACCTGGTGATGATCAACGAGGTGGTCGGGGAGGACTGGCTGTCCCCCGACTGGTTCCGGTTCGGCGCCTCCAGCCTGCTCAACGACCTGCTCCTGCAGCGCCAGAAGCTCCGCACCGGCCACTACTCCGGCCCCGACCACGTGAGCGTCGACTGATGAGCCTCTTCGAGTACGCCCCCGCCCCCGAGTCCCGCTCGATCGTGGACCTGCAGCCCAGCTACGGCCTGTTCGTCGACGGCGAGTTCACCCCCGGCCAGGGCACCCCCCTGAAGACGGTCAACCCGGCGACCGAGGAGGTGCTCAGCGAGATCGCGGTGGGCACCGACGCCGACGTCGACCGCGCCGTCCGCGCCGCCCGCCGGGCGTTCACCCGGGTCTGGGGCCCGATGCGCCCGGCCGACCGCGGCAAGTACCTGTTCCGGATCGCCCGCCTGCTGCAGGAGCGGGCCCGGGAGTTCGCGGTCCTGGAGACCCTGGACAACGGCAAGCCGATCACCGAGTCGCGCGACGTCGACGTGCCCCTGGCCGCGGCGCACTTCTTCTACCACGCAGGGTGGGCCGACAAGCTCGACCACGTGGGCCTGGGCGCCGCCCCCCGCCCGCACGGCGTGGCCGGCCAGGTCATCCCGTGGAACTTCCCGCTGATGATGCTGGCCTGGAAGGTTGCCCCGGCCCTGGCGGCGGGCAACACCGTCGTCCTCAAGCCGGCCGAGACCACCCCGCTGACCGCGCTGCTGTTCGCGGAGATCTGCCAGCAGGCCGACCTGCCCCCGGGCGTGGTCAACATCGTGACCGGCGCCGGCGACACCGGCCGGGCGGTCGTCGAGCACCCCGACGTGGACAAGGTCGCCTTCACCGGCTCGACCGAGGTGGGCAAGCAGATCGCCCGCGCCGTCGCCGGGACGCAGAAGGTGCTGACCCTGGAGCTCGGCGGCAAGGCGGCGAACATCGTCTTCGACGACGCACCGGTCGACCAGGCCGTCGAGGGCATCGTCCGCGGCATCTTCTTCAACCAGGGCCACGTCTGCTGCGCGGGGTCCCGGCTGCTGGTGCAGGAGTCGGTGCACGACGAGGTCATCGCCTCGCTGCAGCGCCGGATCGGCACGCTGCGGGTCGGCGACCCGCTGGACAAGAACACCGACATCGGCGCGATCAACTCCGCCGAGCAGCTGGCCCGGATCCGGGAGCTGGTCGACATCGGCGAGGCCGAGGGCGCGCACCCCTGGCAGCCCGCCGGCGAGCTGCCCGAGCGCGGCTTCTGGTTCAAGCCGACCGTCTTCACCGACGTCTCCCCCGCGCACCGGATCGCCCGCGACGAGGTGTTCGGCCCGGTGCTGTCCGTGCTGACCTTCCGGACGCCGGACGAGGCGGTCGCCAAGGCCAACAACTCCACCTACGGGCTGTCGGCCGGCATCTGGTCGGAGAAGGGCTCGCGGATCCTGTCGATCGCGAACCAGCTGCGGGCCGGCGTGGTGTGGGCCAACACGTTCAACCAGTTCGACCCGACGTCGCCCTTCGGTGGCTACAAGCAGTCCGGCTACGGACGCGAGGGCGGCCGTCTGGGCCTGCGCGCGTACCTGAAGGAGTCCTGATGCCCGAGCGCCTCGAGGTCCGCAAGACCTACAAGCTCTACCTGGGCGGGAAGTTCCCCCGCACGGAGTCCGGCCGCACCTACGAGGTCACCGACGGCCGCGGCCGGTTCCTGGCCAACGCCGCGTGGGCCTCGCGCAAGGACGCCCGGGACGCCGTCGTGGCCGCCCGCGGCGCCTTCGCCGGCTGGTCGGCCGCCACCGCCTACAACCGCGGCCAGGTGCTCTACCGGGTCGCCGAGGTGATGGAGGGCCGCGCCGCCCAGTTCGCCGAGGAGGTCGCCGCCGGCGAGGGCCTGTCGGCCGCCAAGGCCCGGGCCGCCGTGGACGCCGCGGTCGACCGCTGGGTCTGGTACGCCGGGTGGACCGACAAGCTGGCCTCGGTGCTCGGCGGCACCAACCCGGTCGCCGGCCCCTTCTTCGACTTCTCGGTGCCCGAGCCCTCGGGTGTGGTCGTCGTCCTGGCGCCGCAGCGGTCCTCGCTGCTGGGCCTGGTCAGCGTGCTGGCCCCGGTGCTGGCCACCGGCTGCACCGCCGTGGTGGTCAGCTCGCACGACCGGCCGCTGCCGGCGATCACGCTGTCGGAGGTGCTGGCCACCTCCGACGTGCCCGGCGGGGTGGCCAACCTGCTCACCGGGGACGCCGGCGAGATCGGCCCCTGGCTGGCCGAGCACGACGACGTCGACGGCATCGACCTGGCCGGCTGCACCGGGACGGCGGCCATGGAGCTGGAGCGCTCGGCGGCCGGCAGCCTCAAGCGGGTGCTGCGCGCCCCGGCCGAGGAGTCGGACTGGACCGCCGACCCCGGCCTGTCCCGGATGACCCCGTTCCTGGAGACCAAGACGGTGTGGCACCCGATCGGCGTGTGACCGGCGGTCAGGGGCGGGCGAGGCGTTCGAGCACCGCGATCAAGGCCGAGTCGTCGGCGGGGCCGGGCAGCCCGGTGAGCCCCTCCAGGTAGAGGCCGTCGCCGACCAGCCGGACCAGCCGGGCCACCACCGGGTCGGCGATCAGCTCCTCGAGAGCAGCGCTCCAGCCCCGCTCGACGTCGGCGATGGCCCGGCGGGCGCTGGGCTGACCGGTGCCGGCCAGCCCGAGCAGGGCCTGGTACGTGCGGGACAGCCCGGCCGCGACGTCCTCGTTCGCCGTCCGGACCCAGTAGGCGACCGGGCCCTCGGGTGCCGCCCGCAGCCGCTCGACGTCCTCGGCGGCACGCGACCGCAGCCGGTCGGCCAGACCGTCGACCAGCGCGTCCTTGCTCGGGAAGTGGTAGAGCAGCCCGCCCTTGGACACCGCGCCGGCCTCGGCCACCGCGTCGAGGGTGACGGTGGCCCCGGCCCCCTCGACCAGCAGGGTCTCGTAGGCGTCCAGCACGCGGTCGCGGTTCGACGGTCTCGCCATGGTCAATTACTGTACCGTCTGGACGGTACGAACCACACCGACTGATCGAGGGACCATGAGCACCACCCCGACCGCCGCGGCGGTCGACGCCAGCACCCCCCGGGCCGGACGGCGGGAGTGGACGGGCCTGCTCGTCCTGATGCTCCCGGTCCTGCTCGTGTCCGTGGACGGCACGGTGCTGACCTTCGCCGTCCCGTCCATCACCCGCGCGCTGGTGCCCACCGGCACCGAGCTGCTGTGGGCGGTGGACGTCTACCCGCTGGTGCTGGCCGGCCTGCTGATCACCGCGGGCACCCTGGGCGACCGGTTCGGCCGGCGCCGCATGCTGCTGATCGGCGCCGCCGGGTTCGGCATCGCCTCCGTGCTGGCCGCCTACGCCCCCGACGTCCGGTGGCTGATCGCCGCCCGCGCCCTGCAGGGCCTGTTCGGCGCCGCGCTCATGCCCTCCACCCTGTCGCTGCTGCGCAACCTGTTCCTGGACCGGCAGCAGCGCCGCCTGGCCATCGCGGTGTGGGCGGCCGGCTTCTCCGGCGGCGCCGCCCTGGGCCCGATCCTGGGCGGCTGGCTGCTCGAGCACTTCTGGTGGGGCTCGGTCTTCCTGGTCAACGTCCCCGTGCTCGCCCTGCTGCTGGTGGTCGGCCCGGTCCTGCTGCCCGAGAGCCGCGACCCCTGCCCCGGCCGGCTCGACCCGGTCAGCGTCGCGCTGTCGCTGTCGACGATGCTGCCGGTGGTCTACGCGATCAAGACCCTCGCCGCCGGCTCCGCGCCGCTGGCCGGGGTCGCCGCCGGGGTGGTCGGCGTGGCCAGCGGTGTCGCGTTCGTCCGGCGCCAGCTCACCGGCCCCGACCCGCTGATGGACCTGCGGCTGTTCCGCTCCCGCGTGGTCAGCGCGGCGATCAGCGCCAACCTGCTCAGCATCGCCGCGCTGACCGGGCTGCTGCTGCTCACCTCGCAGTACCTGCAGCTCGTGCTGGACGTCAGCCCGCTGGACGCCGGCCTGCTGCTGGTGCCCGGCCTCGTCGCCTCCGTGCTCGCCGGCCTGGCCGCCGTCCCGCTGGCGAAGGTCGCCCCGGTGCGCTGGCTGGTGGTGGCCGGGCTGCTGCTGGGTGCGGCGGGCTACGTCGTCGCCACCCGGCTGGGGCCCGACTCCGGCGTCGCGCTGGTGGTCGTGGCGTTCGGCCTGGTCGCCGCCGGCGCCGGGCTGTCCGAGACGCTGACCAACGACGCCATCCTCACGGCCGCACCGCCCGAGCGGGCCGGCCAGGCCAGCGCCGTCAGCGAGACCGCCTACGAGCTCGGCACCGGTCTGGGCGTCGCGGTGCTGGGCAGTGTCCTGGGCGCGGTCTACACCGCCCGGCTCGTGCTGCCCGAGGGGTTGGACGCCGGCCAGCGGGCCGCGGCCAGCACGCTGGGCGGCGCCGTGGACGTCGCCGAGGGCCTGCCCGGCGGCACCGCGACCGCGGTGGCCGACAGCGCCCGGGCCGCGTTCAGCGCCGGCATGGACGTCGCGGCCGGCATCGGCGTGGCCGTGATGGTCGCCGCCGCGGTCCTCGTCGCCACCGTCTGGCGGGAGCGCTCCGTGCCCGCGGTGGACCCGCAGGGCTGATCCCAGCCGGACACGGCAGGATGTGCCCGTGGCCAGGCCCAGCATCGTCCCCATCGCCCTCACCCTCGACGACCGCACGGGCTACACCCTGTGGGCACCGCCGTGGGAGGAGGACGGCGAGGAGTGGCAGGCGTTCCTCGGCGGCACCAAGGGCGACACCTCCGTGGTGCACCTGTTCCCCTCCCCCGCGGCGCTGGCGGTGTTCTGCCGCACCCGCACCGACCACGACCTGGCCGACCACCCCGTGTGGCCGGTCGTGGCCGGGCTCGACGCCGCCGACGTCACCCCCGACGACGACCACCGGTACGACCTGGACGGCGTCTACGACGTCATGGCCGAGAACCCCGACCGCTGGGCCGTCGAGGAGCTCGCCGCGACGTTCGAGATCGTCGGCCGGCTCGCCGAGGTCTGCGACACCGCCCCGGACGACGACGAGGACGACGACGAGGACGACGACGACACCGCGTTCGAGTCCGTCGCCGAGCTGATGGCCAAGCCCGAGGTCGCCATGCTCGGCCTGGGCATCGACGCCTTCGTCGGCCGGGCCGGCGAGGACGCCTGGATCCGCCTCGGCGGCGCCGTCGACGAGCTCTGGGAGGACGTCGTCGAGGAGCTCGACGAGCACCTGGACTGGACCGGCGCGGGCACCACCGAGCTCGACGCGTACCCCTCGGCCAGCGAGTCGGCCGCCGTCGAGCCGGCCGGGGACGACGAGGTGGACGACGACGACGAGGACATCGAGGTGGTCGAGGGCGACACCGCCGCGGCCACCCCCACCAGCACGATCAGCAGCGGCAGCCGGGTCGCCGTGGACCCCGCAGCGGTGGCCGCCGCGGCCGGGTTCTGGGAGGGCGTCGGCATCCTGCCCGTCGAGGTCGTCGTCCCCGAGGGCGCCGGGCTCACCCTGCGCTGCTACGTCGAGGACGACTCCCGCTTCCTGGGCGCCGACCGCGAGGTCTACCTGTTCGGCACCCCGGCGGAGCTGCGGGCCTTCGTCCGCGGCGACGAGGACCACGACCTGACCGAGGTCGCCTCCTGGCCCGAGGTGGCCGACACCGACACGCTGCCGCTGCCGGTGGACCAGGACCGCTACGACCTGGTCGAGGTGGCCGAGGTGCTCGCCGAGGTCGCCGACGGCGCGGCCGGGCTGGTCGACCACAGCGTGCTCGTGCAGCCGCTGGAGGGCGTCCGGGACCTGGCCGAGTACGCCCGGCTGGAGCGCGTCGACGCGCTGCTGGCCCCGGGCACCCCGCTGGGCCAGGCCGCCGCCCGCGCCGAGGCCACCCCCGGTGCGGCGCTGCGGGCCGAGGACGCCGCCGTGCTGACCGGTCCCTGGGACGAGCTGGTCCGCGAGATCAGCACCGCCCTGGTCTTCCGCGACTGAAGAAGGACCCGGGGAGCAGCCTCCCCGGGTTCGGGACCCGCGGCCGCGGCGGCCACGCCGCCCGGCAGCTGTTGATCATCGTCAGGTGCAGGGGTGACACGCCGTCGGGCGGCGCGTCCGGCCTGCAGATGACGATGATCAACCCCTGCAGGGACCCCACGACGACCGACGGCCGGTCCCCCCGTGGGGGGACCGGCCGTCAGCGGTGGATCAGCTCAGAACGAGCGGGCCGGGCGCGGCGGGCGCCCACCGGCGCCGCCGCCCTGGGGACGCGAGCCCCCGGGGCGCCGGTCGCCGTAGGAGGGCCGGTCACCCGACGGGCGGGCGGGACGGTCCCCGTAGGCGGGGCGGTCCGAGCGGACCGGGCGGTCGCCGTAGGCGGGGCGCTCGGTGCGCTCGCCGTAGGCGGGCCGGTCACCGGCCGGGCGGGCCGGACGGTCGCCGAAGGAGCGGGCCGAGCGGTCGCCGTCCCGACGCGGGGGACGACGGTCGCCGTCCCGGCGCGGGCGGCCGCTGCCCCGGCCGCCCCGCGAGGGGCGGGCGGGGCGCTCGACCGGCCCCACGTGGACGCCGGCGGCGACCAGCTCGGCGATCGGGGCGTCACCCGGACGGATCCGGGAGACGTCGGTGTTGATGGCGGCCTGGCGGAACCGGCGCTTGGCCTGGCCCACCTGGTCGGGCAGCAGCAGCGACACGACGACACCCGCGGCACCGGCGCGCGCGGTGCGGCCGGAGCGGTGCAGGTAGGTCTTGTGGTCGGCCGGCGGGTCGTAGTGCACGACCAGCGAGACGTCGTCGACGTGGATGCCGCGGGCGGCGACGTCGGTGGCGACCAGGACCGGCGAGCGGGCGTCGGTGAACGCCTCGAGCGCGCGGCGGCGGGCCGACTGCGGCAGACCACCGTGGATCGGCTCGGCCTTGATGCCGACCTGCTGCAGGTTGTCGGCGAGCCGGTCGGCACCGTGCTGGGTGCGCACGAAGATGATCGTGCGGCCCGGGCGGGCGGCGAGCTGCTCGGTGACCTTGAGGCGGTCCGGGAAGGACACGCTGTAGGCGCGGTGCTCGGCCGGCGGGGCGGCGTCGGCCGCGGTGACGACCGAGTGGCGCGCCGGGTCCTTGAGGTAGCGACGGACCAGGCTGTCGACCTCGCCGTCCAGGGTGGCCGAGAAGAGCAGGCGCTGGCCGTCGGAGCGGGTCTGGTCGAGCAGCTCCTTCACCACGGGCAGGAAGCCCAGGTCGGACATGAAGTCCGCCTCGTCGATGATCGAGATCTCGACGTCGGTGAGCGAGCACTCGCCCTGGTTGATCAGGTCCTGCAGGCGACCCGGCGTCGCGATGACGACGTCGACGCCGCGGCGCAGCTGCTGGATCTGGCGGTACATCGAGGCGCCGCCGTAGACCGCGGCGAGCTGCACGCCGTTGGACTGGCCCAGCGGGGCCAGCGCGTCGTGCACCTGCTGCGCGAGCTCACGGGTCGGCACGAGGACCAGCCCGCGCGGGGCGCGGCGGCCCTGCTGGACGTCCTGGCCGAGGCGGTGCAGCAGCGGCAGGCCGAAGGCGAGGGTCTTGCCCGAGCCGGTGGCTGCCTTGCCGAGGACGTCGCGGCCGGCCATGGCGTCGGGCAGGGCCGACGTCTGGATGGCGAAGGGGTGCTTGATGCCCTTGCGCTCCAGGGCGGTGACCAGCTGCTGCTGGAGACCGAGCTGGGCGAACGAGGGGCCGGTGGGCTCCGGGGCGGTCTCGACGGCCTCGGGGGCGGTCTCGACGACGGCCTCGGGAGCGTCGGTGGGAACGGTGGTGCTGGTGTCGACAGTGTCGAACGAGGACAAGCGGGGACTCCGATGCGTATCGGGCGCGTCCCGTGATGTAGTGCCGGGCCCGCCTGGGGGGCGGGACTCACTGGGCGACCCCAGGATGCGTCTGCGGTGACGCGGGAGGTCTGCACGGATGCGCTCTACCCCGGGCAGAACCGCCCGGGAGGTGTGGCCGGCGAACGCCGACTCGCCCAGGTTAGCAGCGATCCGGGCTCCGGCATTCCCGCGGACCCGTGGGGGTGATCACCCCGGGAGGGCGGCGTACCCCTCGCGCACGCGCGCCAGCAGGCGGGCGCGGTCGGCGTCGTCGAGGAAGGCGGCGGCCACGGCGCGCTCGGTCACCGTCTGCACGTCGTCCCGGGTCCAGCCGTGCGCCTGGACGACGGCGGCGAACTCGCTGCTCACCGACACCCCGCTCATCAGGCGGTTGTCGGTGTTGAGGGTGACGGCGAACCCGAGGCGGTGCAGCCGGCCGACGGGGTGGCGGGCCAGCGAGGAGTAGGCGCCGGTCTGCACGTTGGACGACGGCGCGACCTCGAGGGTCACCTGCTCGTCGAGCACCCGCTGGGCGAGCGGGCCCAGCGGACCGCCGTCCTCGGGCACCTCGTCGGCGATCCGTACGCCGTGGCCCAGCCGCTCCGCGCGGGCGCCGTCCAGGGCCCCCCGGATGCTCCCGACCCCGTCGGCCTCGCCGGCGTGGATGGTGCGGTGCGCACCGGCGGCGTCCAGGGCGGCGATGGCCGAGGGGTGCCGGTCGGCGGGGAACCCGATCTCCGGGCCGGCCAGGTCGAAGCCGACGACGCCGGCGTCGCGGTAGCGGACGACGAGGCCGGCCACCTCGTCCCACCGGTCGGCCTGGCGCATGGCGCACAGCAGCGCACCGACGCCGATCGTGCCGGCCTCCCGGGCACCGGCGGCGTAGCCGTCGAGCATCGCCTCGACGGCGGCCTCGATCGGCATCGCGGTGAGCAGCTCGGGGGCCATCCGCACCTCGGCGTGCACGACGCCGTCGGCGGCCAGGTCCAGCGCGCACTCCCGGGCCACCCGCTGCACGGCCTCGGGGGTCTGCATGACCGCGACCGTGTGCGCGAAGGTCTCCAGGTAGCGGACCAGCGAGCCGGAGTCCGCGGCCTGGCGGAACCAGGCACCCAGGGACTCCGCGTCGTCGGCCGGCAGGCCCGTGTAGCCGATCGCGTCGGCCAGCTCCAGCACCGTCTGCGGCCGGAGCCCGCCGTCCAGGTGGTCGTGCAGCAGCACCTTGGGGGCGCGGACGAGGGTCTCCTGGGTCAGCGGTGCGGGCATCCCCGGGACGCTACCCGGCGGCCTCACCCGTCCGCCTTGTCCCGCCAGCGGAAGGTGCGCACGCACAGCAGCAGGCCGACGGCCACCCAGGCCGTGAGCACGAGCGCGACCCGGCCGAGCTCCCACGAGCCGGCGGGCTCCTGGGCGGCGAGCACGTCGGGCAGGAAGACCGACCGCAGGCCCTGGGCCATCCACTTGAGCGGGAAGACCGCGGCGATGGTCTGCATCCACTCCGGGATCTGGTCGAACCGGAAGAACACCCCGGAGATGAACTGCAGGATCAGCGCGAACGGCGTGACCGTGGCCGAGGCCGAGCGGCCGTTCTTGGCCAGGCTGGACACCGCGATGCCCAGCAGCGTGCACGCCGCGGACCCCAGGACGGCGACCCAGGTGAAGGTCAGCCACTGCGTGCCGCTGGGCAGGTCGATGCCGTAGAGCACCACGCCCACCACCAGCAGGATCACGATGGTGGCCACGGTGACCGCCACGACCTGGGCGATCTTGCCGACGAAGTAGGCGCTCTTGGGCATCGGCGTCCCGGCCAGGTTCTTCAGCGTGCCGTCGCTGCGCTCGGTGGCGATGCCGATCGCCATGTTCTGCAGGCTGGCGCCCAGGATGCCGGCCGCGATCACCCCGGCCATGAAGTACTGGGTGAAGGTGACCCCGCCGCCGATCTCGTAGTCCAGGACGGCGCCGAAGACCACCAGCAGGATCACCGGGAACATCAGGGTGAAGACCACCGACTCCCGCTGCCGGAAGAACTCCTTGAGCTCGACGCCGGCGCGCACCCGGTAGACCCGGGCCAGCGCCGGGAGCTTCGTGGCGGTCGAGGGGGCGGTCACGATGTCTGGCCGATCATCTGCAGGTACACGTCTTCCAGGGTCGGGCGGGCGACGGCCAGGTCGGGCACCTCGCCGGGGAACCGGGCGGCGAGGTCGGCGACCAGGGCGGTGGGGGTCTGGGTGGCCTCGGTGCGGCGGCGGCCGTCCTCGGTCCAGCTGACCACCGCGGGCGCGGTGCCCCGGCCCCCCAGCTCGGCGGGGACGGCGACCTCGACCAGCCGTCCGGCGGTGATGACCCCCACCCGGTCGGCCAGCTCCTCGGCCTCGTCCAGGTAGTGGGTGGTCAGCAGCATCGTCGTCCCGAGCTCGCGCAGGGAGCGGATCAGCGACCAGAACTGGCGGCGGGCCTCGGGGTCGAACCCGGTGGTCGGCTCGTCCAGGAACAGCAGGGCCGGGCCGCCGACGATGCCCAGGGCGACGTCCAGCCGGCGGCGCTGGCCACCGGACAGCGACCGCCCGCGGGCGCCGGCCTTCTCGCTCAGCCCGACGAGCTCGAGCACCTCGTGCGGGTCCCGCGGTGCCGGATAGTACGACGCCTGGGCGGTGAGCAGCTCCAGGCAGGTCAGCTGGCTGTCGCCGGCGCCGGCCTGCAGCACGATGCCGATGTCGGAGCGCCAGCGCCGTCCGCCCACCGCCGGGTCCACGCCCAGGACGGCGACCTGGCCGCCGTCCCGGCTGCGGTAGCCCTCGAGCACCTCGACGGTGGTGGTCTTGCCGGCGCCGTTGGGGCCCAGCAGCGCGAAGATCTCCCCGCGCCGGATGTCCAGGTCCAGGCCGTCGACGGCGTTGCGGTCGCCGTAGCGCTTCACCAGCCCGCGCACGCTGATCGCCGCATCGGGGTCCAGCGGGGTGGTCGGCTGCTCGGTGACGGGCGCAGGGGTGGTGCTCACGAGGGACGAGTGTCCCCCATGACACTGCGACGCTCCGCGCCGCACCGCGATCAGGAGCCGTTCCCCGGCCGCGGCGAGCGAAGCTGCTCCCTCCTCGGGGAGGGGACTCGTGCCTCGCCCCTCCCGTCGTCGGGAAAGGACGAGTCCTTCGTCGGGGGACCCTGCGGGCCCCCGCTCCTCAGGACGTGATGCGGTCGACCACCAGCGGCAGCACGGTGTCCTCGGTGTCGACGCCCACGGCGCCGTCCAGGGCCGCCAGCGCCCGCTCGATCCGCGAGGCGTCGTCGGTCTGCAGCTCCAGCAGCGGCTGGCCGGCGGTCACCTGCTCCCCCACCGACGCGTGCCAGACGACGCCGGCCGCGGCCGACACCGGGTCCTCCTTGCGCGCCCGGCCGGCACCCAGCCGCCAGGCGGCCACGCCCAGGGCGTAGGCGTCCAGCCGGGTGAGCGTGCCGGTGGCCGGCGCGGTGACCACGTGGCGCTCGGTCGGCTGCGGCAGCGGGGCGTCGGGGTCACCGCCCTGGGCACGGATCATGGCCTTCCAGGAGTCCATGGCCCGGCCGTCGGCCAGCGCCGCGGCGGGGTCGACGTCCGGGCGCCCGGCGCCGGCCAGCATCTCGCGGGCCAGGGCCAGGGTCAGCTCGACCAGGTCGGCCGGTCCGCCGCCGGCCAGCACCTCGAGGGACTCCGCGACCTCGACGGCGTTGCCCGCCGAGCGGCCCAGCGGACGGTCCATCGCGGTCACCAGGGCCACGGTGCGCACGCCGGCGGCCTCGCCGAGGCCGACCATGGTGCGGGCCAGCTCGCGGGAGCTCTCGACGTCCTTCATGAACGCGCCGCTGCCGGTCTTGACGTCCAGCACGAGCGCGTCGGCGCCCTCGGCGATCTTCTTGCTCATGATCGAGCTGGCGATCAGCGGGATCGACTCGACCGTGCCGGTGACGTCGCGCAGCGCGTAGAGCAGCTTGTCCGCCGGGGCCAGGTCGTTGCCGGCCGCGCACACCACGGCACCGACGTCGCGGAGCTGGGCGAGGTACTCGTCCTCGGTCAGCGCCGCCCGCCAGCCGGGGATGGCCTCCAGCTTGTCCAGCGTGCCGCCGGTGTGCCCGAGCCCGCGGCCGGACAGCTGCGGGACGGCGACGCCGCACGCGGCGACCAGGGGCGCCAGCGGCAGGGTGGTCTTGTCCCCCACGCCGCCGGTGGAGTGCTTGTCCGCGGTCGGGCGGCCCAGCCCGGACAGGTCCTTGCGGACGCCGGAGTCGATCATCGCCTGGGTCCACGCGGCGAGCTCTGCCGGCGTCATGCCGCGGAAGAACACGCTCATCAGCAACGCGCTCATCTGCTCGTCGGGCACCTGGCCCGCGGTGTAGGCGCCGATGACCCAGCGGATCTGGTCGCCGGACAGCTCGACGCCGTCCCGCTTGGCCCGGATGACGTCGATCGCGTCGTGGGTGCTCATGCCCGCTCCGCCGCCTTCACCAGGTCCTCGGGGCCGAACGCGTCGGGCAGCACCTCGCGCATCGGCACGATCCCCAGCGACACGGTCTCGATCATCATGTCCGCGCCGCCGAACTCCCAGAGCAGCTGCCGGCACCGGCCGCACGGCATGAGCGGCTGGCCGTCACCGCCGACGCAGGCCACCGCGACCAGCCGGCCGCCGCCGGAGCGGGCGAGCTCGCTGACCATCCCGCACTCGGCGCACAGCCCGATGCCGTACGAGGCGTTCTCGACGTTGCAGCCGGTGACCACCCGGCCGTCGTCGACCAACCCGGCGACACCCACCGGGAAGTGCGAGTACGGCGCGTAGGCGTGCGTCATGGCCTCGCGCGCCGCGGCGCGCAGGGCATCCCAGTCGATCAATGTTCGCCTCTCCGGTAGACCAGTCCGTCGGCCTTGGGCATCCGCAGCCGTTGGGAGGCCAGGGACAGCACCAGCAGCGTGGTCAGGTGCGGGGTGAAGCTGACGATGCCCTCGGGCAGCTCGTCGATGACGATGTAGCCCACCAGCGAGGCGGCCGCGAAGGCTGCCGCCGTCACCGCCTGGGTGATCTTGCCGCGGGCGCCCTGCACCACCGCGACGGCCAGCAGCAGGATCGCCACCAGCAGCAGCAGGGCGACCACGCCGGTGCGGCTGCGCAGCTGCAGGGCGTCGGCGAACCCGAACAGACCGGCGCCGGCGGCCAGGCCACCGGGGCGCCAGTTGCCGAAGATCAGCGCGGCCAGGCCGATGAACCCGCGGCCGTTGGTCTGGCCCTCGCGGTAGATGTTGGCGATGAAGACCAGGAACACCCCGCCCAGCCCGGCGAGCGAGCCCGAGATGACCACGGCGATGTACTTGAGCCGGTAGACAGGCACGCCCAGGGAGTCCGCCGCGGCCGGGTTCTCCCCGCAGGAGCGCAGGCGCAGCCCGAACGCGGTGCGCCACAGCAGCAGGTAGGCCCCGGGCACCATGAGGACGGCGACGACGGTGAGCACGCCGACGCCGTTGGTGAACCCGCGCAGCACCCCGGCCAGGTCGCTGAGCAGGAACCAGTGCAGGTTCTCCAGCTTGCCCAGCAGGTCCGGGCCCGAGGAGAGCACCGGCAGCGAGAACGTCGGCGGTCGGGAGGACATCGCCGGGGACTGGGTGACGCCACCGCCGGCCGGGTTGTCCACGTAGATCGACTCGGACAGGAAGCGGACGACGCCGGCGGCCAGGATGTTGATCGCGACGCCGGAGATCACGTGGTCGACGCCGAAGGTGACGGTGGCGACCGCGTGCAGCAGCCCGCCCAGGGCGCCCATGAGGATGCCGCCGAGCACGGCGCCCTGCCAGCCCCACTGGTAGCCGGCGAAACCGGCCCCCCAGGTGCCCAGGATCATCATCCCGTCCAGGCCGATGTTCACCACGCCGGCCCGCTCGGCGAACAACCCGCCCAGCGCCGCCAGCAGCAGCGGCACGGCCAGCAGCAGCGTGGCGGCCATCGTCGAGGACGACGTCAGCGCCTGCTGCCCGGAGATGACCCGGACGGCGGAGACCAGCAGCAGCAGGCCGACCAGGATCCAGGTGAGCCGGCGCCCGCGGCCGCCGCCCATGAAGAGCTCGGTCACCGGGCCCCGGGACGGGGCGGTGGTGCCGGCGGTGGTCGCGGTGCTCACGAGGCGCTCCCCATCGGGTCGGTGCGGCCGGTGGCGCCGGAGGCGTTGCTCAGCGCGGGCCCGCTCGGCGGACCGGCGTCGGGCTCGCCGCTGCTGCCGTCGCCGGCGGCCGGCGGGGCGACCGCCGTGCCCGACTCGGCCTGGCGGCGGGCGATGCGGCGGGCGACCTCGTTGGCGATGACCACCGCGAGCACGATCGTGCCCTGGATGATCGTGACCACCGAGGACGGGATGTTGGCGATCTGCAGCGGCACCGACGCCCGGTCCAGGAAGGCGAAGAGCACCGCGGCGACCGCGATGCCGATCGGGTTGTTGCGGCCCAGCAGGGCGATCGCGATGCCCAGGAAGCCCAGCCCGGAGGTGAACTGGGTGCCGTAGTTGTGGTCGGCGCCCAGCAGGTCGGGCAGGCCGATCAGCCCGGCGATCGCACCGGAGATCAGCATCGTGGTGATGACCATGCGCTTGGCGTCCACGCCGCTGGCCGAGGCCGCCGACGCCGACAGGCCGGTGGCCCGCAGGTCGAAGCCGAACCGGGTGCGCTTGAGCAGCACCGCGACCACGACGCCCACCACGACCGCCACCAGCAGGAAGCCGTAGAGCTGCCGCGGCGGGTTGGCCAGGCCGAGGGCGCCGAAGACCCCGTTGAGCGAGGGGAACCAGCCCGACTCCGGGATCTCCTTCGTCGTGACGATGGAGGCGCCCGGCTCGCTGCCCCGCAGCGGGCCGGTGAGCAGGAAGGACGCCAGCCCCAGCGCGATGAAGTTCAGCATGATCGAGCTGATCACCTCGGACACGCCGCGGGTGACCTTGAGGACGCCGACGATGCCGGCCCAGATCGCGGCCATGCCCATCGCGACCACGATGATCAGCAGGACGTGCAGCGGGCCCGGCAGCGACACCGAGGCCCCCACGCCGGCGGCGACGACGGTGGCCATCCGGTACTGGCCCTCGACGCCGATGTTGAACAGGCCCATGCGGAAGGCGACGGCCACCGCCAGCCCGGCCAGGAACAGCGGGACGGCGCGGTTGAGGACGACGACGATCGCGGTGACCTGCTGCGAGGGGGTCTCGCCGAAGTCGGTCATGACCGACAGCGCCCGCAGCGGGTCGACCCCGATGGCGGCCATGACCGCCCCGGAGATGACCAGGGCGATGACCACGGCCAGCAGCGGCGCGAGCAGCGCCTGGCCGGTGCGGCGCAGCACGGTCACGCCGCACCCGCCGCGGTGCCGGCGACCGCGCCGGTCATGTACCCGCCGAGCTGCTCGGGGGTGACCGCGCCCGGGTCGAGGGTGGCGACCACGGCGCCGCGCAGCATGACCTGGAGGGTGTCGGACAGGCCGATCAGCTCGTCCAGGTCGGCCGAGATCAGCACGATCCCCATCCCCTCCGCGCGGGCGTCCTTGAGCAGTTCCCAGATGACCGACTGCGCGCCGACGTCGACGCCGCGGGTGGGGTGCGCGGCGATCAGCAGCCGCGGCTTGGCGCTCATCTCGCGACCGACGATGAGCTTCTGCTGGTTGCCGCCGGACAGGGCGACGGCCAGGGTGTTCGGCCCCGGGGCGCGGACGTCGTACTCCCGCATGATCCGCTCGGTGTCGGCCCGGGCGGCCTTGCGGTCGATGAACAGGCCGCGGGCGTTGGGGGCCTCGGTCTGGTGGCCCAGCACCCGGTTCTCCCAGAGCGGGGCGTCCAGCAGCATGCCCTGGCGGTGCCGGTCCTCGGGGATGAACCCGATGCCGCGCTCGCGCCGGGTCCGGGTGGTCCAGGCGGTGATGTCGTCGGTGCCGAGCACGACCGTCCCGGCGGCCAGCGGGCGCAGGCCCATGATCGCGTCCACCAGCTCGGCCTGGCCGTTGCCCTCGACGCCGGCGATGCCCACGACCTCGCCCTCGCGGACGGTCAGCGTGACGTCGTCGACGGCGGGGCGGGCGCCCTGGCCGGCCACGGTGACCCCGCGCAGCTCCAGCACCGGGGTGTCGCGGACGGTGGAGGTGCGGGTCTCCGGGGTGGGCAGCTCGGCGCCGACCATCATCTCGGCCAGCTGCTTGGCCGTCGTCGTCCGCGGGTCGGCGGTGCCCACCGTGGTGCCGCGGCGGATGACGGTGATCGAGTCGGCCACCTTCCGCACCTCGTCGAGCTTGTGGGAGATGAAGATGACCGTGAGGCCCTCGCGCTTGAGCTCGGCCAGGTTGCCGAACAGCTCGTCGACCTCCTGCGGCACCAGGACGGCGGTGGGCTCGTCCAGGATCAGCGTGGTCGCGCCGCGGTAGAGCACCTTGGCGATCTCCACCCGCTGCCGGTCGCCCACGCCGAGGTCCTCGACCAGGTCGTCGGGCTCCAGGCCCAGGGCGTAGGACTCGGAGATCTCGGTGATCCGGCGGCGGGCGGCGGCACCGATGCCGTGCGCCTTCTCCGCGCCCAGGACCACGTTCTCCAGGACCGTCAGGTTGTCGGCCAGCATGAAGTGCTGGTGCACCATGCCGACGCCGGCCGCGATCGCGTCGCCGGGGCTCTTGAAGACGACCTCGCGGCCGTCGAGCAGGATCTGGCCCTCGTCGGGCCGGTGCATGCCGTACAGGGTCTTCATCAGCGTCGACTTGCCGGCGCCGTTCTCGCCCACGATCGCGTGGACCTCGCCGCGGGCGACCCGCAGCTCGATGTCCTTGTTCGCGACGACCCCCGGGAACCGCTTGGTGATCCCGCGCAGCTCCACCGCCGACGGTGCTGACTCCGTCACTGCCACTCCCGGTGCTCCTCGGTGGACGATCTTCGGTCGGCTGGGCGCTGGGCCCGCCGGAGTCCCGACGGTGGGACGGTACACAGCAGAAACGACGGGCCCGGGCGCTACCGCCCGGGCCCGTCGTCCTGCTGCTGGAGGCGACCCGACGTCAGTCGGTCGGGGTCTCCGGGACGGTGATCTCGCCGTCGACGATCTGCTGGGTGTAGTCGTCGATCGTCGACTGGATGTCGTCGATGAACCCGCCGGAGTAGGACAGGCCCACACCCTCGGTGGACAGGTCGTTGACCACGTCGGTGCCGCCCTCGACGCTGCCGTCGACGAAGGTGCCGATGTAGGCCTCGACCGCGTTGTCCACGCGCTTGAGGACCGAGGTCATGATCACGGCCTGCAGCGAGGCGTCGCCGACGGTCTCGTACTGGTCGGAGTCGACCCCGATGGCCCGGCCACCGGAGGCCGCGGCGGCCTGGAAGACACCGATGCCCGAACCACCGGCGGCGGCGTAGACGATGTCGGCGCCGGCGTCGAACATGCCCTGGGCCACGATCTGGCCGCGGGCGGGGTCGTTGAACCCGGAGAAGTCACCGGCCGGCGAGATGTACTGCCGGTCGATGATGATCTGCGGGTTGACGGTCTGCGCACCGGCGACGAAGCCGGCCTCGAAGGCCTGGATCAGCGGGGTCTCGACGCCGCCGACGAAGCCGACGTGGCCGGTCTCGCTCTTGGTCGCGGCCGCGACGCCACCCAGGAACGAGCCCTGGTTGGCGGCGAACTGCAGGCCGGTCACGTTGTCGGCGACGTCCACGCCGGTGGAGTCGACGATGGCGAAGTCGACGTCGGGGTACTGCTGGGCCACGTCGCCGATCACGTCGCCGTAGGCGAAGCCGACGGCGATGATCGGGTTGAAGCCCTGGTCGGCGAGCTGGGTCAGCAGGTCGGCCCGGTCGGAGGCGTCGCTGTTGGGCGAGACCTCCTGCACGGAGCCGCCGTTGGCCTCGATGGCCGCCTCGACGCCGGCGTAGGCCGAGTCGTTGAAGGACTTGTCGCCGCGGCCGCCGGTGTCGTAGGCGAGGCCGATCTTCGGGCCGTCCTCGCTGCCGCCGCTGCTCGCGCTGCCACCGCTGCCGCTGGTGTCCTCGTCGCTGGCGCAGGCCGCCAGGGCCAGGCTGCCGGCGATGGCCAGGGCGGCCAGCTTCATCCCACGCGCTCGGCGCAAGGGGTTCTCCTCTCGTGTGGGGCGACGCCCACCCGGAGGGGGTGCGCCCCGGGGTGTGCTCTCGGGTGTCCCACCGCCCCGGGCCCGCGGAGGGGCGAGGCGGCGATTCCGGCACGCTAGCCGCGGCCGGTGTCCCCCCGGCACCACCGCAGGGACACCGAGACCCGATCGTTAGGACCCGGCGACGTGGCCGACACGTGGCGCCCGCCCCGGCACACCCGGCACATGCGTCACGCGACGGAGCCGACACGCACCCGGGCCACCCCGGTCCGCCCCTCCCACGGTTAGCGTCGCGCACCATGCGATCCCTGCTGCCCGGTGCCCGCGCGGCCGCGGTGGCGCTGGTCACGGGCGTCGTCCTGCTGGCCGGCGTCCCGGCCGCCCTGGCCGAGGACACGTCCCGGCCGACCGTCGACCCGGCTGCCCTCGACCGACTCGTCCTCGGTGGTGCCCTCCACGACGAGCGCCGGGNGCGCGGGACCGCCCCCCAGGACGGCGGTCCCGCGCAGGGCCACGCCCCCGACGGCAGCACCGTGGGCGGCGACGGCCTGGACACCCGCGGCCTGGTCACCGTCGCCGGGGCACCGGCCCTGCCCGAGGGCATCGGCGCGCGCGGCTGGGTGGTCGCCGACCTGGACACCGGCGAGGTGCTCGGCGCCCAGGACCCGCACGGCCGCTACTACCCGGCCAGCACGCTGAAGACGCTCACGCTGCTCACCCTCGCCCCGGCGCTGGACCCGGCGCTCGTCGTGGAGGGCACCACCGAGGACGAGTCGGTCGAGGGCAGCCGGGTCGGCCTGGTGGCCGGTGGCCAGTACCCGGTGTCGCTGCTGTTCGACGCCCTGGTCATGCAGTCGGGCAACGACGCCGCCAACGCCCTGGCCCGGGCCGCGGGCGGGGTGCCGGCGACGCTGGCGGCGATGAACGCCACGGCCCAGCGGATCGGCGCCCTGGACACCGTGGCCGGCACGCCGTCCGGGCTGGACGTCGCGGGCCAGACGTCCTCGGCCTACGACCT
This sequence comes from Klenkia terrae, assembly GCF_900491935.1. GTDB lineage: Bacteria > Actinomycetota > Actinomycetes > Mycobacteriales > Geodermatophilaceae > Klenkia > Klenkia terrae. Next base: position 3,188,502 of record NZ_UEXK01000004.1, on the reverse strand, counting down.
GGCGCTGATCATGGCCCAGCTGGTGGACGACCCCACGACCGCGGCGATCCTGCAGCAGACGACCGCGCAGATGCCCGCGGTCCCCGGCAAGAGCGACGGTTACCAGATCCAGACCCAGAACACCCTGCTCACCGAGTACCCGGGCACCCTGGGCGGCAAGACCGGCTTCACCGACGCCGCCCGGCACACCTTCGTGGCCGCCGCGCAGCGCGACGGCCGCCGGTTGGTGGTCAGCCTCATGCAGACCGAGCGCTACCCGGTCTCCACGACCCAGCAGGCGGAGCGGCTGCTGGACTGGGGCTTCGCCACCCCGACCGGCAGCGGGGTGGGCACCCTGGTCGCACCGGGCGAGGTCGGCAGCGACGCCGCGTCGGCCGACCTCGCCGTCCCCTCCCCCGCCGACGGCACGCTGAGCTCGGCCGAGGCCGCCGACGCCGCGGCCGCCGCACAGAGCGCCGCCGTGCAGCCGGCGTCCACCCAGGCGCCCGCCGAGTCCGTCCTGCTGCCCGTGGCCCTCGGCACGGCGGCGGCGGCGGTCGTGGTCGCCACGGTGGTCGGCCGCCGGCGGGCCGTCCGGCTGGTGCCGGCCGGCGGGTGGTCCGACGACCGGGCGGTCAGGCGTCCGCCGCCGCGTCGGGACGACGGGCCGGCCGGCGGCCCCGGCGACGGACCACGGCGGGGACCCGGCGCCCTGCCGCCGCACCCATCAGCGCCCCTGCCCCCAGCAGCCCCGCCGCGAGGGCGAGCGGAGCCGGGCGCGGACCGCGTTCGTCGACCAGCACCACGTCGGGCAGCCGGGTCGGGCTCGGCGGGCCGTGCGGGACCCCCGCGGCCGAGTGCTCGACCGCCGGGAGGGTCGCGGTCCACGCGGCCGTGAAGAAGGCGAACCGGGCGACCACGTTGATCCAGATGATCAGCCCGACGAACCCGCCGAACGCCGAGACGGTCACGTTGCCGCTGAGGATGTTCAGGTAGTAGCCGCCCACGAACTTCAGCACCTCGAACCCGACGGCGCCGAAGACGGCACCCGGCAGCAGCATCCGGATGCCGAAGGGCGTGTTCGGCACGCCCTTGAGCACCCACAGGAAGACCAGGGTGTCGCCGACCAGGGCCAGCCCGATGCCGAGCACCCCGGTGAGCAGGAAGAACCCGGGTACCTGGTCGATGCCCAGCAGGTCGAAGGCGTAGCCCGCCGCCGCCGTCGTCCCCGTGCTCAGCGCGATGGACAGCACGCCGGCGCCGGCCAGCCCGAGCAGCACCAGCAGGTCCTTGAGCCGGTCGCCGAGGAAGTCGGGCTGGTCGGGTCTGCCGCGCCAGACCACGTCCATCCCGACCCGGAGCTTGTCCACCGCGCCCAGGCCGACGACCAGGAAGCCCACCAGCCCGATCACCCCCGTGGTGCTCCGGGCGTTGATGGCGCCCACCACGGCCTGCGCCAGGTCGCTGCCGGTCTTGCCGGGGACGGCGTCCTGGATGGCCTCGACCAGCTCCAGCTGCAGCGCGGTGTTCCCGGCCAGCACGAAGCCGGCGATCGAGGCCAGCAGCAGCACGACGGGGAACAGCGCCAGGAAGGCGTAGTAGGTCACGGCCGAGGCGAGGACGTCGCCCTGCGCGCGGTTGTAGTGCCCGCCGGCGTGCACCAGGTGGTCGAACCAGGGCTGGGCGGCCCGGCCGCGGTGGATCAGGTCGCGGACGCCGTCGACGGTCCGGGTGATCACGTTGCCGCCGGGGGCCGGCTCCTGCGCTGTGGTCACGGCGCCGATTCTCCGGGTCGGGGCGGGCGGGCGCCGACCGGGACGGTCAGGCGCGCGGCGGGCCGGTCAGCGGGTGCCGGCGGGCCACGGCCCAGGCACCGCTGGGCTGCTGCTCGAACTCGGTGAAGTGCCCGACCGGGAAGGTGCACTCCAGCCCGGCCAGCTCGGTGGCCGCCATGTCGAGGGCCTCGGCGGGCACGTCGTGGGCCACGGTGACGTGCGGGTGGTACGGGAACGACAACGGCCGGGCCAGCGGGCCGCTGCGGACGTCGGTGGCGATCGCCGCGCAGTCGGCGACGCCCGCGGCGACGGCCACGAAGACCACCTCGGAGACCGGCCGGAAGGTGCCGGTGCCCTGCAGGCGGATCTCGAAGGGCGGGTGGCTGCGGGCCACGGCGGCCAGGTGGGCGGAGATCAGCGACCGGTCGACGGTGGCGACCTCGGTGGGCGGCAGCAGGGTGACGTGCGGCGGCACCACCCCGGCCTGCGGGTCCCCGCACTTGGCGCGCCAGTTGACCAGCAGCTGCGCCCAGGGCTCGGGGATGTCCACGACGACGCCCAGCACGGCGGTCGCGCCGACGGCGCGGTGGGCGTTGCGCGGGACGAACGTGTCGTCGTGCCGGCGCGGGGGCTGCTGTCGGGGAGGGGGTACCGGCCTGGTCACCGGGCCCCCGAGGGAGGCAGGAAACCGATCCGGTCGTAGACGGCGGCCAGGGTGGGGGCGGCGACCTCGCGGGCCCGGGCGGCACCGGCGGCGAGCACCAGCTCCAGCTCGGCGGTGTCGGCGAGCAGCTCGGCGGTGCGGGCCTGCACCGGGGCCAGGGCCTCGACGACGACCTCGGCGAGCTCCTTCTTCAGGTCGCCGTAGCCGCGGCCGGCGAACCGCTGCTCGAGCTCGGGCACCGGCACCCCGGAGAAGGCGGAGTGGATGGTCAGCAGGTTGCTGACGCCGGGCTTGCCCTCGGGGTCGAACACGACCTCGCGGCCGGTGTCGGTGACGGCGCTGCGGATCCGCTTCCCGATCACCTTGGGGTCGTCGAGCAGGTTCACGCAGCCGGCCTCGGGCAGGCTCTTGGACATCTTCTTGTCCGGCTGCTGCAGGTCCAGGACCTTGGCCGCACCCTGCGGGATGTAGGCCTCCGGCAGCACGAAGGTCTCGCCGAACCGGCTGTTGAACCGGGTGGCCAGGTCGCGGGTCAGCTCCAGGTGCTGGCGCTGGTCCTCACCGACCGGGACCCGCTGGGCCTGGTACAGCAGGATGTCGGCGGCCTGCAGGATCGGGTAGGTGAACAGCCCGACGCTGGTGCTGGACTGGCCCTGCCGCGCGGACTTGTCCTTGAACTGGGTCATCCGGCCGGCCTCGCCGAAGCCGGTGATGCACTGCAGCACCCACCCCAGCTGGGCGTGCTCGGGCACGTGGCTCTGCACGAAGAGCGCGCTGCGGTCGGGGTCGACGCCCAGCGCCAGCAGCTGGGCGGCGCTGACCAGCGTGCGCCGGCGGAGCACCGCCGGGTCCTGCTCGACGGTGATCGCGTGCAGGTCCACGACGCAGTAGAAGGCGTCGTGGTCGGCCTGCATGCTGACCCACTGCCGCAGCGCCCCGAGGTGGTTGCCGAGGTGGAAGGAGTCCGCCGTCGGCTGGATGCCGGACAGCACGCGGGGAGCAGGCACGTCCCTCATCGAACCACGCACCCCACCCGTCCCCCGCCGGACCCGCCTAGCCGCGGACGATCTCGTCGAGGGCGGCCAGGAAGACGTCGTCCTCCTCGGGGGTCCCGACGGTGACCCGCAGGCCCTCGCCGGCGAAGGGGCGGGTGATCACGGCCCGGGCCTCCAGGGCAGCGGCGAGCTCGGCGGTGCGCTCGCCCAGCGGGAGCCAGACGAAGTTGGCCTGGCTGTCGGCGACGGACTGCCCGCGCTCCCGCAGCGCGGCGGTCAGCCGCTCCCGCTCGGCGGTGACCTCGGCGACCCGGGCGCGCACCTCGTCCTCGCTGGCCAGCGCGGCGACCGCGGCGGCCTGGGCGACCATCGAGACGCCGAAGGGCACGTGCGTCTTGCGCACCGCCTCGGCCACGGCGGGGTCCTCGGCCAGCAGGTAGCCCACCCGCAGGCCGGCCAGCCCCCAGGCCTTGGAGAACGTGCGCAGGACCGCGACGTTGGGCCGCCCGCGCATCAGCTCGACGCCGTCGGGCACCTCGGGGTCGGTGACGAACTCCCGGTAGGCCTCGTCCAGCACGACCAGGGTGGTGGCGGGCACGGCGTCCAGGAAGCGCTCGAGCGCCGGCCGCCGGACCGCCGTCCCGGTCGGGTTGTTCGGGTTGCACACGAGGACGACGCGGGTGGTCTCGTCCACCGCGGCCAGCAGGCCGTCGAGGTCGTGGGTGTCGGCCCGGCCGCCGTCGGTGCCCGGCACCAGCGGCACCTGGACGGCGGTGGCGCCGGCGACCCGGGCCAGCAGCGGGTACATCTCGAAGGACCGCCAGGCGTAGACCAAGCCGGTGCCGGGGTCGCAGTAGGCCTGGGCCACCTGCTGGAGCAGCGTGACCGCACCGCACCCGACGGCCACCTGGCCGGGGTCGACGCCGTAGCGGCGGGCGAGGTCGCCGGTCAGCACCGCGGCGCCGTTGTCCGGGTAGCGGTTGGTCTCCCCCGCCACCTGCGAGATCGCCGCGACCACGGCCGGCAGCGGCGGGAAGGCGACCTCGTTGCTGGCCAGCTTCACGGCCTTGGGGACGCCGATCTCACGGGCCAGGTCGGCCGGGTTCCGGCCGGGCCGGTAGGCCGGGAGGGCGCTCACCGCCGCGCGCGGGCTGACCATGGGGACGTCCTCCGTAGGCTGGGGACATGCGAGTTCTCGTCGCCGGCGGCGCCGGCTACATCGGCAGCGTAGTCACCGCGGCCCTGCTCGACCGGGGCCACGAGGTGACCGTGCTGGACGACCTGTCGACCGGCCACGCCGACGCCGTCCCCGAGGGCGCGACCTTCGTCCGGGCGTCCCTGCACGACTCGGGCCCGGTCCTGGCCGACGTCCGGCCCGAGGCCGTGCTGCACTTCGCGGCCAAGAGCCTGGTCGGGGTCTCCCAGACCCAGCCCGAGGACTACTGGCACACCAACGTCGGCGGGTCGCTCGCGCTGCTGGAGGCGATGCGGGCGGTGGACTGCCGGCGGATCGTCTTCTCCTCCACCGCGGCCACCTACGGCGAGCCGGAGTCGGTGCCGATCCGGGAGGACGCCCCCACCCGCCCGACCAACACCTACGGCGCCTCGAAGCTGGCCGTGGACCACATGTTGACCTCCTACGCGGTGGCGCACTCCTTCGCCGCGGTGAGCCTGCGGTACTTCAACGTGGCCGGCGCCGGGTTCGGCCGGGGCGAGCGGCACGCCACCGAGACCCACCTCATCCCGATCGCGCTGCAGGTCGCCGCCGGCACCCGGGACGCGATCACCGTCTTCGGCGAGGACTACCCGACCCCCGACGGCACCTGCATCCGCGACTACGTCCACGTGCTGGACCTGGCCGAGGCGCACCTGCTGGCCCTGCCCGCCCCCGCGCCGGGCGAGCACCGCGTCTACAACCTGGGCAACGGCACCGGGTTCAGCGTGCAGCAGGTGGTCGATGCCGTCCGCGAGGTCACCGGGCACCCGGTGCCGGTCGTCGTCGGCGCCCGGCGGGCCGGCGACCCGGCCCAGCTGGTCGCCTCCTCGGACCGGATCCGCGCCGACCTGGGCTGGACGCCGGAGCACGCGGACCTGACCACGATGGTCGCCGACGCGTGGGCCCAGCTGAGCCGCTAGCTGGCTGCGTCCGCTCGGAGGGTGTCGCCGTCGACCTCCGGCGGCGGGGCGGGTGACACCGCGATCCGGGCGATGCGCCGGCCGTCGAGCTCGGTGACGGTGAGCTCGCGCCCCTCGTGCGACGCGGTGTCCCCGACGGCGGGGATCCGGCCCAGCTCGGCCAGCACCCAGCCGGCCACCGTCTCGTAGGGCCCCTCGGGCAGGTGCAGCCCGGTGGCCTCGGCGAAGTCGTCCAGGTTGAGCAGGCCGTCGACGTCGTGCGGGCCCTCGGCGGGGTCGTCGTTCTCCGGGACGGCGTCCTCGTCGTACTCGTCGTAGATCTCCCCGATGACCTCCTCGATGAGGTCCTCCAGGGTCACGATGCCGTCGGTGCCGCCGTACTCGTCGACGACGATGGCCAGGTGCTGGCTCTCCCGGCGCATCTCCGACAGCGCGGTGAGCACCCCCGCCGTCCCCGGCAGCTGCTTGACCTCGCGGGCCAGGTCGCCCACGGTGGCCGCCCGGCCCGCCGGGTGGTTGGGCAGCAGCAGGTCGCGGACGTGCACGAAGCCGACGACGTCGTCCTGCGTGCGGCCGACCACCGGGTACCGGGACCGGCCCGACTCCGCGATCAGCTTGGCCGCGCGGCTGGCCGTCATCGAGGCGTCGAGGAAGTCGACCTCGGTGCGCGGGGTCATCACCTCGCGGACCTCGCGGTCCCCGGCGCGGAAGACCTCGTCGATGAGCCGGCGCTCGTCGCTGGACAGCGACTCGTGGGCGGCGACGAGGTCGCGCAGCTCCTCCTGGCTGATCGACTCACCGCTCTGCTTGGGGTCCCCGCCCAGCAGCCGGACCAGCAGGTCGGTGGACCGGGACAGCAGCCAGATGACCGGCCGGAACGCCGAGGCGATGCGGTTGAGCGGGCCGGCGACGACGAGGGAGAAGCCCTCGGCGCGCTGCAGGGCCAGCCGCTTGGGGGTCAGCTCGCCGACCACGAGGGACAGGTAGCTGATGGCGATGGTGACCAGCACGAAGCTCAGCGGGTCGGCCACGCCCTCGGCCAGGCCGAGGGACACCAGCCACTCCCCCAGCGGGGCCGACAGGGTGCTGGCGCCGAAGGCCGCGGAGAAGAACCCGGCCAGGGTGACCCCGACCTGCACCGCGGCGAGGAACCGGTTGGGTTCGCTGAGCAGCTTGGTCAGCGCGGTGCCGCGCTTGCCCTTCTCCCCCAGCGCGCGGACCTGCGACTCCCGCAGCGAGACCAGGGCGATCTCCGCACCGGCGAACGCGCCGCCGATGAGGACGAAGACGACGACCATGACGATGTTGAGCCAGACGTCGCTCACGAGCGGGCGTGCTCCTTCGGGGGTGCGGGGCGGGACGGGCGTCCCAGGATCCCGGTCGGGACGCGGACGGTCCACCCGGCAACGGCCGGCCGGCGGCGCACGTTCCGCCGCGCGGGGCCCAGGCCCGGTTAGGGTCGACGGCCATGACCGATCCCGGGCGTGACCGCCGGCTGCTGCGCGGGCTGCCCTGGGGACGGCGGTGGGTGCCCGCCCTCGCCGTCCTGGCCGTGCTCGCCGTCCTGGCCGGCGTGCTCTGGACGCTCCCCGGCCGCACCGACCCGGTGCCGGCCGCGGCGACCTCCCCGAGCGCGACCACCACCAGCGCTGCGCCGACCACCACGGCGGCCCCGACCACGACGGCCGCCTCGACCACGCCGCCCACCACCGAGCCGACCACCACTCCCCCGCCGGCGCCCGAGACCTCCCCGGCGGGGGAGTGGTGGTCGGCTCGGTGGTGGGCNCCTGCTCCGGCCCCGGCTCCCGCCGCGAGCCCGGGACCCGAGGGCGCCGTGCTGGACCTGGTCAACGCCGAGCGCGCCGCGGCCGGCTGCGGGCCGGTCGTCGCCGACGGCGGGCTCGCCGCGGTGGCCCGGGCGCACAGCGCGGACATGCGCGACCGCGGGTACTTCAGCCACACCACGCCCGACGGGCTCAGCCCCTGGGACCGCGCCGCGGCCGCCGGGGTGTCCGGCGCGAGCGCGGAGAACATCGCCCAGGGCTACGGCGACGGCGCGTCGGTCATGGCCGGCTGGATGGACAGCCCGGGCCACCGCGCCAACATCCTGGACTGCGGCAACACCCGCCTGGGCGTCGGCGTCGCCGACGGCTCCGGCGGCCCCTGGTGGACCCAGCTCTTCGGCCGCTGACCCCGGACGCACGACGGCCCCCTCCGCGGTGCGGAGGGGGCCGTCGGGGCGACTGCGTCAGGCCATGGCCTTCTGCAGGTTCGCGTCGATCGCGGCGAGGAAGTCCTGGGTGGTGAGCCAGGGGGCGTCCTTGCCGATGAGCAGGGCGAGGTCCTTGGTCATCTGACCGCCCTCGACCGTCTCGACGCAGACGCGCTCGAGGGTCTCGGCGAACTCGGTGACCTCGGGGGTGCCGTCCAGCTTGCCGCGGTGGGCCAGGCCCCGGGTCCAGGCGAAGATCGACGCGATCGGGTTGGTCGACGTCTCCTTGCCGGCCTGGTGCTGGCGGTAGTGCCGGGTGACCGTGCCGTGCGCGGCCTCGGCCTCGACGGTCTTGCCGTCCGGGGTGGCCAGCACCGAGGTCATCAGGCCCAGCGAGCCGAAGCCCTGCGCCACGGTGTCGGACTGCACGTCGCCGTCGTAGTTCTTGCACGCCCAGACGTAGCCGCCCTCCCACTTGAGGTTGGCCGCGACCATGTCGTCGATCAGGCGGTGCTCGTAGGTGATCCCGGCGGCGGCGAACTTCTCCGCGAACTCGGCGTCGAAGATCTCCTGGAAGATGTCCTTGAAGCGCCCGTCGTAGACCTTGAGGATCGTGTTCTTGGTCGACAGGTACACCGGGTAGTTGCGGGCCAGGCCGTAGTTCAACGAGGCCCGGGCGAAGTCCCGGATCGAGTCGTCGAGGTTGTACATCGACAGCGAGATGCCGGCCGAGGGGGCCTGGAAGACCTCGCGCTCGATGGTCTCGCCGCCGTCCTCGGGGGTGAAGACGACCTTCAGGGTGCCCGCGGAGGGGAACTTGAAGTCGGTGGCGCGGTACTGGTCGCCGTAGGCGTGGCGGCCGACGATGATCGGCTTGGTCCAGCCCGGCACCAGGCGCGGCACGTTCTCCATGATGATCGGCTCGCGGAAGATCACGCCGCCGAGGATGTTGCGGATCGTCCCGTTGGGCGAGCGCCACATCTGCTTGAGGCCGAACTCCTCGACCCGCGCCTCGTCCGGGGTGATCGTCGCGCACTTGACGCCGACGCCGTGCTCCTTGATGGCGTTGGCCGCGTCGATCGTCACCTGGTCATCGGTGGCGTCGCGGTTCTCCATGCCCAGGTCGTAGTACTCGAGGTCGACGTCGAGGTACTTGAGGATCAGCTCGTCCTTGATGAACTGCCAGATGATCCGGGTCATCTCGTCGCCGTCGAGCTCGACGACCTTGCCCTGCACCTTGATCTTGCTCACGTGTGGGTGATCCCTCTCTGTTGGAGGCCGACTCAGAGGTCGGCCACGTCCGCCTGCTTGGCCCGTACGGCCTCGGCTGCATCGCGCAGCCCGGCCAGCTCGTCGTCGGTCAGGTCGCCCTCGACCACCCGGCGCACACCCTCTCGGCCCAGTTCGGCCTCGACCCCCAGGTAGACCCCGGAGATCCCGTACTCGCCGTCGACCCACGCGCACACCGGCATGACCGCACCGGAGTCCTCGATGACCGCCTTGGCCATCCGGGCCGCGGCGGCCGAGGGCGCGTAGTAGGCCGAGCCGGTCTTGAGCAGCGCCACGACCTCGGCCCCGCCGTTGCGGGTGCGGTCGACCAGGTGCGCGATGCGGTCGGCGGCCAGCACGTCGGACAGCGGCTTCCCGTCGACGGTGCACCGGCTGGGCACCGGGACCATGGTGTCGCCGTGGCTGCCCAGGGTCAGCGTCCGCACCGAGGCGGTGGGGACGCCGAGCTCGCGGGCGACGTTGTCGGTGAACCGGGCGGTGTCCAGCATCCCGGCCTGGCCCATGACCCGGGCGGTCGGGAAGCCGGTGGCCAGCTGGGCCAGCGCGGTCATCTCGTCCAGCGGGTTGCTCACCACGATGACCACGGCGTCCGGGGAGGTCCGGGCCACGTTCTCGGCCACCGACCGGACGATGCCGGCGTTGGTCTCGATCAGGTCCATCCGGCTCATGCCCGGCTTGCGCGGCAGCCCCGCGGTGATCACGACGACGTCGGAGCCCTCGGTGCCCTCGTAGGACCCGCCGCCGACGCCGACGACCTCGGTCTCGAAGCCCTCGATGGAGCGGGACTGGTTGATGTCCAGCGCGAGGCCCTCGGGCTTGCCCTCGACGATGTCGGTGAGCACGACCGTGCGCACGATGTCGTACTGCGCGAGGCGCAGTGCGGTCGTCGAGCCGTAGAAGCCGGACCCCACGACGGTGATCTTGCCGGTACCGGGCTGCGCTGCCATGGCCGCCAACCTAGCGCCGGAGCCCGTCGGCTGCGCCCCCGGCCCCGATCAGGTGGGCGGGATGGCCAGCGCGACGAGGACCAGCGCGATCCCGCCGCCGGCGGTCAGGACGACGTCGGTGGTGCTGCTGCGGACGGCGAGGAACCCCACCCGGCGCACGGGCAGCAGCATCCGCAGCACCGCGGCGCCGACCAGGGCCAGGCCCATGACGACCAGCCCGCGCCGCCAGTTGCCCGCGGCCACCGTGACCAGGCCGACCGCCACGACCACCAGCACCGCCGTGAGCGGCAGCTGCCGGAGGACGCCGGCCAGGAACGGCCGGCGGGTGTACAGCGGGGCGCGGGCCACCGGGGGCCTCAGGCCGTCGCGGGGGCGGCGGACCGCTCGGCCAGGGTGACCACGTTGCTCAGCAGCATCGCCCGGGTCATCGGACCGACCCCGCCGGGGTTGGGGGCGACGTGCCCGGCGACCTCGACCACGTCGGCGGCGACGTCACCGGCGATCTTGCCGTCGACCCGGCTCACGCCGACGTCGAGGACGGCGGCGCCGGGCTTGACCATGTCGGCGGTGACCAGCCCCGGCACCCCGGCCGCGGCCACGACGACGTCGGCGCGCCGGGTGTGCGCGGCCAGGTCGCGGGTGCCGGTGTGGCACAGCGTCACGGTGGCGTTCTCCGACCGCCGGGTCAGCAGCAGGCCCAGCGGTCGGCCGACGGTCACCCCGCGGCCGACGACGACGACCTCGGCCCCGGCCAGCGGGACGTCGTACCGACGCAGCAGCTCCACGATGCCCAGCGGGGTGCAGGGCAGCGGGCCGGGCACCCCGAGCACGAGCCGGCCCAGGTTCGTCGGGTGCAGGCCGTCGGCGTCCTTGTCCGGGTCCATCGCCTCCAGGACGGCGGCCTCGGAGACCTGCGGGGGCAGCGGCAGCTGGACGATGTAGCCGGTGCAGGCGGGGTCGGCGTTGAGCTCGGCCACCACGGCCAGCACGTCGGCCTGCGAGGCGTCGGCGGGCAGCTCACGCTGGATGCTGGCGATGCCGACCTGGGCGCAGTCGGCGTGCTTGGCGTTGACGTACCACCGGCTGCCCGGGTCGTCGCCGACCAGCAGCGTGCCCAGCCCCGGGCGCCGTCCGGCAGCGGTCAGTGCGGCCACCCGCTCGGTCAGCTCGGTGCGGATGGCCCCCGCTGTGGCCTTGCCGTCCAGTCGCGTCGCCGTCACCCGCCCAGTCTGCCGCACCCCGGCCGTGACCGGCTGGAACGGCCTCGTCCCAGGGCCCCACGGCGCGCGGAGCGTGTCGTGGGGAGGGACGAGGTCCTCCTGCTTCTCCTAGGCTCGGCGGCAGAACCGGTCGACGCCCCAGGAGGACCCGTGAGCGAGCCCGAACGGACCGATGCCGACCGCACCCAGGTGTTCGGCGCGCCCGGACCCGGCCCGGACCCGGCCGACCAGCAGACGACCGAGGTGCACCCCGTGGCGCCCGCCCCCCGCCCCCCTCCCCGGCCACGCCGGCGGCCCGCAGCCGCTCGGCGCCGCCGCCCGCNGATGTTTTTTTTGTTAACGCACGGGCGACCACGGGGACTGCGAGTCGTCGGAGGTGTATATCGGAGGTAGGTGTATAAGAGCCAGCCCGGCGCCCGCGGACGGGACGTGGCGGCCACCGGTCGACCCGGCGACGACCGCGCCCGCCTGGTCCACGAAGCCCGTGGCGGTCCGCCGCGGCGACGCGTTCGGCGCACTGTGCCTCCTGCTGGCCGGCGTGGCCGCGGCGCTGAGCCTGCTGCTGCCCTGGACGCCGGACGGCCCGACCGGCCTGGACCTGGCCCGCGACGTCGTGGACCAGGCCCGCACCGACTGGACCGGGTTGTTCGACCGCGGCCTCTGGCAGCCCGGTGCCGTGCTGGCCGGCGGCGCGGTCCTCTTCCTGCTCGGGCTGCTGCTGCTGGTGCCGGCGCGCGCGCACCGCGCGCTGGGCGTGCTGGCCCTGCTGGTCGCCGGCCTGGTGGTGGCCGCCGTCCTGGTGCCCTCCTACGACCGGGACTGGCAGCTGGGCACCTTCGACCTCGGCTTCTACTTCGCCCTCGGCGTCGCCGGCCTGGGCCTGCTCGGCGCGCTCAAGGCCCTGCTCACCGGCCCGAAGGTCCGCTGACCCGCTACCGGACGCCGCAGGACCGCAGGATCGCCAGCACCAGCGCGCGGGTCACGGTGACCACCTCGTCGAGGTCCACGGCCTCGTCGGGGCCGTGCGCCAGCCGGACGTCGCCGGGTCCGTAGTGCAGCGTCGGGATGCCCTGCCCGGTGTACTGGCGCAGGTCGCTCCCGTAGGGCACGCCCCGCTCGCGCAGCGGCGCCCCGCCGGCCACGTCGGCGTGCACACCGGTCACCAGGTCGCGCAGCCCGTGGCCGGCGGGCAGGTGGCCGCCGGCGAACTGGCCGCCGGACCAGGTGACCACCGGCGGGTGGTCCCGCAGCCAGGGGTCGCGCGCGGCGACCGCGGCGATCCGCTCCTCGAACTCCCGCCGGGCGGCGTCCGGGTCCTCGGTGATGCGCAGGCCGAACCGGCCCTCGGCGACCAGCCGGTCGGGCACGCTGCTGGACCAGTCACCGGTCTGCAGCCGCCCGACCACGATCGGGTAGGGCACCGGGTACTCCCGCATCAGCGGCTCGACCACCCGGTTCCGCTCGGCGGACAGCTGGGCCAGTGCGTGGTGGAGGGCCACGTAGGAGTCCAGTGCGCTGTGCCCCGCGTAGGGGGTGCTGGCGTGCGTGGCCTGCCCGGCCAGCTCCAGGGTGAACGTCAGCGCGCCGGCCGCCCCGGTGACCACCGTGCCGCTGGTGGGCTCGGTGATGATGCAGGCGTCGCCGGTGTGACCGCGGGCCAGGGTTCCGAAGGCCCCCAGCCCGCCGTCCTCCTCGCCGACGACGAACTGCAGGGCCAGGCCGCGCCGCAGCCGGGCGCCGGACCGCACCCCCGCGGCGTAGGCCGCCAGGTTGGCCACGACCCCGGCCTTCATGTCGCAGGCGCCGCGGCCGTGCACCGTGTCCCCCCGCCAGGTGGGCTCGAACGGGTCGTCCCGCCACTGCGCCCGGTCCCCGGCCGGGACGACGTCCACGTGGCCCTGCAGCACGAGCGCCGGCCGGTCGCCTTCACCGTGCTCGGTCCCCACCAGCCCCCACGCCTCGGTGCGCTCGACCTCGGTGCCGGGGAAGCCGGCGGACGCGGCGAGACCGGGGAGGTCGAGCTGCCAGCTGTCGACGTCCAGGCCTGCCGACACCAGCTGCTTGCCCAGCAGGTGCTGGACGTCGGACTCGGCGTCGCTGCCCGAGACGCTCGGGACGGCGAGCAGCTCGGTCAGCGTGCGGGCGACGGCGTCGCGGTCGACGGCGTCGAGCGCACGCGCCTCGGTGGGGGTGATCGGCACGGGTTCCTCCTGGGCTCGGGGACGACGCGAGCGTAGGGAGGCCCAGGTGCAACCGATCGCGGCGACGCACCTCGTCCATGCACAACTTCATTGCGTTGTCAGCTGTCCAACGCAAGGTCCTATCGTTACTGCGTGGACGACATCGACCGGCTGCTGCTCACCCGGCTCGCGGCCGACGGCCGGGCGCCGTACGCCGAGCTCGGCAAGGCCGTCGGCCTCTCCCTGTCGGCCACCAAACGACGGGTCGACCGGCTGGTCGCCGAGGGCACCATCCGGGGGTTCACCGCGCTGCTGGACCCGGCCGCCGCCGGCTGGGCGCTGTCGGCGTCGGTCGAGCTGTTCACCACCGGCACCGTCGCCGCCGACCGCATGCGCCGGGACCTCGCCGCCATGCCGGAGGTGGTGTCGGCGCACAGCGTGTCCGGCGCCGCCGACACCCTGCTGCGCGTCGTCGCCGCCGACGCGCAGCACCTGGAGCGGGTGATCAGCCGGGTGCGCGACCTGCCCTACGTGCAGCGGACCAGCACGGTGCTGCTGCTCAGCGACCTGCTGACCCGGCCCGCGCCGCTGAGCCCCGACCGAGCCCCGACCTAGTGCGCGAAGTGCCGGGTGCCGGTCAGGTAGAGGGCGATCCCGGCCTCGGCGGCGGCGGCCACGACCTCCTCGTCGCGCACCGAGCCACCGGGCTGCACGACCGCGGTGACCCCGGCGTCCAGCAGCACCTGCAGCCCGTCGGCGAACGGGAAGAACGCGTCGGAGGCCGCGACCGACCCGGCGGCCCGCTCCCCCGCCCGCTGCACGGCCAGCCGGGCGGCGTCCACCCGGTTGACCTGGCCCATGCCGACGCCCACGGTCGCGCCGTCGGCGGCCAGCAGGATCGCGTTGGACTTGACCGCCCGCACGGCCCGCCAGGCGAAGACCAGGTCGTCCAGGGTGGCCGCGGGGACCGGCGAGCCGGTGGCCAGCGTCCAGGACGTGGGGTCGTCGCCGTCGGCGGTGATCCGGTCGGCCTGCTGCACCAGCAGCCCACCGCCCACCGGGCGCAGCTCGACCGGGTCGGCGACGGCGTCGGCGGGCATGCGCAGCAGCCGGACGTTCTTCTTGCGGGTCAGCACCTCGACCGCGTCGTCGGTGAACGACGGGGCGACGACGACCTCGGTGAACACCTCGGCGATCTGCTCGGCGGTGGACAGGTCGACCTCGCGGTTGGCTGCGATGACCCCGCCGAAGGCCGACACCGGGTCGCAGGCGTGCGCCTTGCGGTGCGCCTGGGCCAGGTCGGTGCCCACGGCGATGCCGCAGGGGTTGGCGTGCTTGATGATCGCCACGCACGGCGCCTCGTGGTCGTGCGCGGCCCGCCAGGCGGCATCGGTGTCGACGTAGTTGTTGTAGCTCATCTGCTTGCCGTGCAGCTGCTGCGCGTGGGCGAGACCGGACTGGCCGTGCCGGTAGAGCGCGGCCGCCTGGTGCGGGTTCTCCCCGTACCGCAGCACGTCGGCCCGCTCCCACACGGCGCCGCGCCAGGCCGGGAACCCGCTCTCGTCGGGGGCGACGACGTCGCCGAGCCAGGTCGCCACGGCCAGGTCGTAGGACGCGGTGTGCCGGAAGGCCTCGGTGGCCAGCTGCTGGCGCTGGACCAGCGTCGTCCCGCCGTCCCGGACCGCGGCGAGCACCTCGTCGTACCGGGCCGGGTCGACGACGACGGCGACCGACGGGTGGTTCTTGGCCGCGGCGCGCACCATCGCGGGGCCGCCGATGTCGATCTGCTCGATGCACTCGTCGGGGGTGGCGCCCGAGGCCACGGTCTCGCGGAACGGGTAGAGGTTGACCACCACCAGGTCGAAGGCGGCGATCCCCAGCTCCTCCAGCTGCGCGACGTGGTCGGGCTTGCGCCGGTCGGCCAGGATCCCGGCGTGCACGCCCGGGTGCAGGGTCTTGACCCGGCCGTCCAGGCACTCGGGGAAGCCGGTGACCTCCTCGACCGGGGTGACCGGCACGCCGGCCTCGGCGATCCGCCGGGCGGTCGCGCCGGTGCTGACCAGCTGGACGCCGGCCTCGACCAGCCCGCGGGCCAGCTCCTCGACGCCGGTCTTGTCGTAGACGCCCAGCAGCGCCCGGCGGACGGGGGTGCGATCGGTCATGGGGTGCCACTCCTCGAGCTGGTGAGTGTGGTGATCGTGTCGACGAGCAGCGCCCGCTCGACGGTCTTGATCCGGTCGTGCAGCCGGGCCTCGTCGTCGCCGGGCAGCACGGGGACCGGGGTCTGCGCCAGGACGGGGCCGGTGTCCAGGCCCGCGTCGACGAGGTGGACCGTGGCGCCGGTCGTGGTCACCCCGGCGGCCAGCGCGTCCCGCACGGCGTGCGCGCCGGGGAAGGCCGGCAGCAGCGCCGGGTGGGTGTTGACCAGGCGGCCGCCGAACCGGGCGAGCACGGCCGGCCCCAGCAGCTTCATGAACCCGGCGCACACGACCCAGTCGGGCTCGTGCGCGGCGACGGCGTCGGCCAGCGCGGCGTCCCAGGCGGCCCGGTCGGGGTGGTCACCCAGCCGCAGCACGAAGGTCGGCAGCCCCCGCTCCCGCGGACCGGCGAGCCCGGGCGCCTCCCGGTCGGCGCCGACGGCGACCACGGTGAACGAGGGCCGCCCGGCGTCCAGCAGTGCCGCGCACAGCGACCCGGTGCCCGACAGCAGCACGACCACCCGGGCGGGGGCGGCCGGGCCGGTCGGCGCGTCCGCGGCGGTCACCCGCCGTCGGCCGTGCCGACGGACTGCAGCAGGCCCTCGTACCAGGGCACCTGCGGGGCGTCCTCGGCGATGCCGGGGGTGCGGGCGGGCTCCTCGCCGGCCACGACGGTGCCGTCGGCCACGATGACCAGCCGGTCACCGGGCAGCACGAAGTTCAGCCGCTGCCGGGCCTGCTGGGCCAGGTAGGCGGGGTCGCCCTGCCGGTCCAGCTCGGCCTGCAGCTGCTGCTCCTGCAGGGACAGCGCCTGGTTCTCCGCGGCCAGCTCGGCGAGCTCCTGCCGACCGGCCACGAAGGACCGGACCGGACCGGCCAGGGTGAGCGCCAGCAGCAGGACCAGGACACCGAGCAGCACGGCCCGCCCGGTGACCAGCGGGCTGCGCCCGGTGGTCGAGGTGCTGCGGGCCGGCCGGCGGGTCCGCCGCCGACCCTGCCGGGCGTCGGCGGCGCCGCGACCACCGGCCGCGGCGGGCCGGGCGGCGGCGCGGCGACGGGGTGCCGAGCGCCCGCCCCCGCCGGGGGACGTGCCCCGGCGGGAGCGGGCGTCAGCCACGAACGGTGCCCGGGGTCAGGACGCCGGGGTCAGCCGCGGGAAGGCGGCTGCACCTGCGTACCGGGCGGCGTCGTCGAGCTCCTCCTCGATGCGGAGCAGCTGGTTGTACTTGGCCACCCGCTCCGAGCGGGCCGGGGCGCCGGTCTTGATCTGCCCGCAGTCGGTGGCGACGGCGAGGTCGGCGATCGTGGTGTCCTCGGTCTCGCCCGAGCGGTGGCTCATCATGCAGCGGTAGCCCGAGCGGTGCGCCAGGTTGACCGCGTCGAGGGTCTCGGTGAGCGTGCCGATCTGGTTGACCTTGACCAGCAGCGCGTTGGCCGCGCCCTGGGCGATGCCGTCGGCCAGCCGGACCGGGTTGGTGACGAAGAGGTCGTCGCCGACGATCTGCACCCGGTCGCCGAGCGCGGCGGTCAGGTCGACCCAGCCCTCCCAGTCCTCCTCCGACAGCGGGTCCTCGATCGAGACGATCGGGTAGGCGTCGAGCAGCCCGGCGTAGTACTCGGTGAGGTCACCGGCGGTGAGCGTCTTGCCCTCGAAGGCGTAGCCGTCCGCCGAGTGGAACTCGGTGGCCGCGACGTCCAGGGCGTAGGCGATGTCGGTGCCCGGGGTGTACCCGGCCTTCTCGACGGCCTCGGTGATCAGGTCGAGGGCGTCGCGGTTGCTGGGCAGCGACGGGGCGAAGCCGCCCTCGTCGCCCAGGCCGGTGGACAGCCCGCGCTTCTTCAGCACGGCCTTGAGCGCGTGGTAGACCTCGGCGCCGGTGGCCAGCGCCTCGGCGAAGGTGGCCGCCCCGATCGGGGCGATCATGAACTCCTGGACGTCGACGTTGGAGTCGGCGTGCGCTCCGCCGTTGACGATGTTCATCATCGGCACCGGGAGCACGTGCGCCGAGGGGCCGCCGACGTAGCGGTACAGCGGGAGGCCGGCGGAGTCGGCCGCGGCCTTGGCGACGGCGAGGCTCACGCCGAGGATCGCGTTGGCGCCCAGCCGGGACTTGTCCGGGGTGCCGTCGAGGTCGATCAGCGCCTGGTCGACCAGCCGCTGCTCGGACGCCTCGAAGCCCATCAGCTCCGGGCCGATGACGTCCAGGACGCCGTCCACGGCCTTGGTCACGCCCTTGCCGAGGTAGCGGTCACCGCCGTCGCGGAGCTCCACCGCCTCGAAGGCGCCGGTCGACGCGCCGCTGGGCACCGCTGCCCGCGCCATCGTCCCGTCGTCGAGGAGCACCTCGACCTCCACGGTGGGGTTTCCGCGCGAGTCGAGGATCTCCCGCGCGCCTACTGCTTCGATGGTGGCCACGGCCAGCAGCGTATCGGGACCGGACCCGCGCCGGTGACGCCGCCGGTGCGGGACCATGGCCGGTGATGACCCAGCCGACCGCCCCCCGTCCGCACACCCGGGCCCGCACCCAGCTGCTGGTGGGGCTGGTCCCCGTGCTGGTGGTCGGCGTCGTCCTGCTGGTGGTCCTCGCGCTGCGGCTGGGCACCACCCAGGAGCCCCTGGCCCGGGCGAGCGCGACCGCCACGGCGACGGTCTCCGACGTCGCCGACCGCACCGTGTCGGTCACCTTCACCGACGCCGACGGCGCCGACCGCGACGGCCGGCTCGAGCTGCGGGAGGCCGTGGACATCCCGACCGGGGCGGAGATCGCCGTGCAGTACGACCCGGCCGGGGGTGTGGTCGTCTACGCCGACGGGGACGCCGCGCACGCCGCCGTCCAGGACGTGCTGTTCGGGATCGTCCTGGTGGCGCTGACCGTGCTGGTGGTCGGCCTGCTGACCGGGCTGCGGCTGGTCACCCGGCCGCGGCTGGTCCGGGCGCCGGCGACCACGGCCACCGCCACCCACCTGGTGGTCCGGCAGGGCCTGCTGGTGCGCAGCTGGCTGGAGCTGGTCACCGGTCGCGGGGTGCGCTGGCTGCCGGTGCACTGGAGCCCCGAGCTGGACCGGCTGCGCCCCGGCACGGCGGTCACCGTGCACGGCGACCCGGCGACCGACCCGCGGGTGCTTCCCGTGGTGGACGGGCAGCAGCTCTGGCCCTCGGGCCGGCTGCGGCGGTCCGAGCCGCGCGGGGACATCCGGCAGGCACCGGTGGACCCGACCGCCGCCGACGTCGGGATGGCCCGCCAGCTGCGCGGGGACGTCGTGGCCGTCGCGCTGGCCCCCGTGGTCGGGCTGCTGTGGGCCTACGTCGACGGCAGCGGCCCGGCCGGGTTCGCGGTGGCCACGGCGCTGGCGGCCGCCGTCCTGCTCTGGCTGCCGCAGCTGCTGGGCTCCTCACCGGCCTCGGCCGCCGATCAGGGCTGAGCGACCCCGGCGGCCGCGTCGAGCTCGGCGGCGTACCGGCGGACGGCGGTGCGCAGCGCGTCCTCGACGTCCCACCCGCGGTCGGCCGCGGCGGCGACCACGCCGAGCAGCTGCTCCCCCAGCGCCGCCTGGTCGGCGACGGCCAGCTCCGCCGGCGGCGGCGTGGGCAGGCCCGCCCGCCGGGCCCGCGACACCAGCGCGGCACCCCAGGCGGCCGCCGACTGCGTCGAGGAGACGCCCTCGGTGGGCGACCGGCGCTGCTTCTCGGCCTTCTTGATCGCCTCCCACCCGGCCTCGACCCCGGCGACGTCGAGGTCGCCGGCGTCGGCGAACACGTGCGGGTGCCGGCGGACGAGCTTGGCGACCAGGCCGTCGGCCACGTCGTCGACGTCGAAGCCGGTCGGGGACTCGGCCGCCACCCGGGCGTGGAAGGCCACCTGCAGCAGGACGTCGCCGAGCTCCTCGCGCATGGCCACCGGGTCCTCGTCGGTGATCGCGTCGTAGGCCTCGTGCGCCTCCTCGAGCAGGTACCCGCGCAGCGAGGCGTGGGTCTGCTCGGCGTCCCAGGGGCAGCCGCCGGGCGAGCGGAGCCGGTCCATCACGGCGACGACGTCCAGCAGCCGGGCGCCGGTCGGCTCGGGGGCGCCCACCACCACCGACGCGTCGCCGGCCTCCTCGGCGGTCAGCAGCACGACGTCGCCCGGGCCGGCCGCGGCGGCGTCGGGCACCTCGCCGACCGCCACCCCGGCATCCCGCAGGACCGCCGCCGTCGCCGCGGCCCCGGGCAGCGCCACCACCGCGGGCGCCCGGCCGAGCAGCTGCCAGGCGGCGGGGCCCAGCAGACCGGGGAGGCGGGGGCTGACCGTCAGGAGGAGGGGCACCCGGTCAGTCTCCGGCAGCCGCCCCGTCGGCCGCGTCGTCCGCCGTGTCGTCACCGGACAGGATCTGCACGACGCCGCCGTCGCCGGCCACCACCGAGCCGTCCTCCAGGGTGCCGAAGCGGGGGTTCACCGTGACGTCGAGCCCGGCCTCGAGGTCGTCGACCAGCGGCTGGGCGGCGTCCGAGGCGTCCTGCCGCGCCTGGCCGGTGAGGTCGTCCTCGAGGTCGGCCAGCGGCGGGAAGGACACCTGGCCGACCACCACGCCCCCGGTCTCGGCGACCGCGACGGTGAACACGCCCTCGGGCAGCGCGCCCTGGACCGGGCCGGCGAGCACGTCGGGCAGCTGGTCGGCGGTGCGCAGCTGGGGCGCGGCCAGGGTGTACGTGCCGGCGTACTGGGTGGCCAGGGCGGCGTAGCTGGTCGGGTCGGCCCGCAGCTGGGCGGCGACGGCGTCCGCGGTCGCCTGGTCGGGCACGGTGATGTAGCCCAGGTCGAACTGGCCGCCGGCGGTCTGCGCGTCCTCGTAGGCGGCCTGGATCCCCTCGTCGGTCAGGTCGGCCAGCCCCTCGGCCTGCGCGACCTGCTCGCGGACCAGCAGCTCGCGGATGATCTCGCGGGCGTCGTCGGGCAGCAGGCCCTGCTGCTGGGCGAGCTGGGTGAACAGCGCGTCCTCGTCCTCGCCGGCGAGGAGCTCGGTGATCCGGTCGCGCACCTGGCCGGGGGTGACGTCGATGTCGTAGCGCTCCTCGACGGCGTCGTAGACCCGCTCGCCGATCATCAGGTCCAGCACCTGGCGGGTGAAGGCGCCCTCGTCCTGGCCCGCGGCGTAGGCGGCGACGTCGTCGTCGGCCAGCCGCTCCGCCACGGCGTCCTGCAGCTCGGTGACGCCGACCCGGTCGTCACCGACGTAGGCCGCGACGTCGGGGGACGTCCGGCAGCCGGCCAGGCCGACCACCGCCAAGCCCAGGACCAGCAGGGACACGATCGGACGACGGCGCACGAGGTGACCTTCTCACGCCCGGGGTGATCCAGGACTCACCCCGACGCGGGCGCGGCCTGCTCCCGACCGGTGCCGAGCAGCCGGACGGCGGCGACCAGGGCCAGCGCGCACCCGGCCACGGCCGGGATCCCCCACCCCGGGCGGACCCCCTCGGCCAGCAGCCAGTGCCCGACCGCGGCCGGCGCGATGGTGCTGACCACGTACATGATCGCCAGCACCGGGACGGCCGGTGCGCCGGTCAGCCCGCGGGTGAGGTGCAGCTGGCCGAGCAGCAGCCCACCGGCGGTCAACGCTCCGGCCAGCCAGGAGCTCGCCGGCAGCTCCCACACCTGCCACCACCGGGTCGGCAGCTCCGACACCAGCACCCGCGCGCCCACCGCCCCGACGGAGAAGGCGATGCCGGCCAGGGTGCCGGCCACCCAGGTGCTCGGCGGCAGCAGCACGCCCACGACGGCCACCAGCAGCCCGGCGGCGAGCCAGCCGAGCACCGCTCCCCCGCGGACGACGGCCGGCCCGGTCAGCGTGGCCGCCGACAGCAGGGCCAGCCCGGCGATCGTCCCGACCACCGCCAGGACCTCACCCCGCCCCCACCGGCGGGTGCCGGTGAGCCGCTGCAGCACGGCGGGGACGGCGAGGGCGGCCACGATCGCGGACTGCACCACCAGCAGGGGCAGCTCGCGCCGGGCGACCAGCGCCAGCAGGAAGGCCCCGGCCTGCAGCCCGGTCCCGGTCCACCAGGCGCGGGACCGCAGGGTGGGGCCGGCCGCCTGCGCGCCGACGCTCAGCCGGTCGCCGGCGACGCCGTAGCAGAGGACGGCGCCGGCGAGGGCGACCACGGCGAGGATCACGCCGAGGCCGCGACCGGCTGCTCCACCACCGACGTCATGAGAGCGTGCAGCTTCTCCAGCAGCGCCACGTCGCGCAGCGGGGTGCGGCGGTCCGGGCCGACCGGCACCTTGATCGACACCAGGTTGCCGGCCGACTTGTAGGACGCGCCCTCGGCCAGCCGGGCCAGCTTCATCTGCTGGGACTCCCGCAGGTCGACCGGGCTCAGCCGCACGTTGCGCCCGGCCATCGACACCTCGGTGATGCCCAGGCCACGCATGGCGGCCCGGAAGCGGGCCACCGCCAGCAGGTTGAGCACCGGGGCGGGCGCCGGCCCGTAGCGGTCGGTGAGCTCGTCGAGCACGGCCTGGGCCTGGTCGTCGTCCTGCACGGAGGCGACCTTGCGGTAGGCCTCCATCCGCAGCCGCTCGCCGGGCACGTAGTCGTGCGGCAGGTGCGCGTCGACCGGCAGGTCGACCCGGACGTCGGCCGGCTCCACGGCCGGGGACTCCCCCGTCGCCCGCGCGCGGTAGTCGCTGACCGCCTCGCCGACCAGGCGCACGTAGAGGTCGAAGCCGACCCCGGCGATGTGCCCGGACTGCTCGCCGCCCAGCAGGTTGCCCGACCCGCGGATCTCCAGGTCCTTCATCGCCACGGCCATGCCGGCCCCGAGGTCGGTGTTGTTGGCGATGGTGGTCAGCCGGTCGACCGAGGTCTCGGTCAGCGGCCGGCTGGGGTCGTAGGTGAAGTAGGCGTACGCCCGCTCCCGGCCACGGCCGACGCGGCCGCGGATCTGGTGCAGCTGGGAGAGCCCGAAGGTGTCGGCCCGGTCGACGATCAGGGTGTTGGCGTTGGGGATGTCCAGCCCGGACTCGACGATCGTGGTCGCGACCAGGACGTCGTACTCCTTCTCCCAGAAGCCGACCATGATCTTCTCGAGCTCGTGCTCCTTCATCTGCCCGTGGCCCACGGCCACCCGGGCTTCGGGCACCAGCCGGCGGATGGTGGCCGCGGCCTTGTCGATGGACTGCACCCGGTTGTGGATGACGAAGACCTGGCCGTCGCGCAGCAGCTCGCGGCGGATGGCCGCGGCCATCTGCTTGTCCTCCCAGGCACCGACGTAGGTCAGCACCGGGTGCCGCTCCTCGGGCGGGGTGAGGATCGTCGACATCTCCCGGATGCCGGTGAGGCTCATCTCCAGGGTGCGCGGGATCGGCGTCGCGGACATCGACAGCACGTCGACCGCCGTCCGCATCGACTTCAGGTACTCCTTGTGCTCGACCCCGAAGCGCTGCTCCTCGTCGACGATCACCAGGCCCAGGTCCTTGAACCGGGTGGTCGGCTGCAGCAGCCGGTGCGTGCCGACCAGGACGTCGACCTCGCCGTCGGCCAGCTTGCGCAGCGTCTCGTCGGACTCGGTCTTCGACTGGAAGCGCGACAGCACCGCGACGGTGACCGGGAACTGCGCCATCCGCTCGGAGAAGGTCTTGAAGTGCTGGTTGGCCAGCAGCGTGGTCGGCACCAGGACGCCGACCTGCTTGCCGTCCTGCACGGCCTTGAACGCTGCGCGGATGGCGATCTCGGTCTTGCCGTAGCCGACGTCGCCGCAGATGATCCGGTCCATCGGCACCGGCTGGGCCATGTCGGCCTTGACCTCGTCGATCGCGGCCAGCTGGTCGGGGGTCTCCTGGAACGGGAAGGCGTCCTCGAGCTCGCGCTGCCACACGGTGTCCGGGCCGAAGGCGTGGCCCTTGCTGGCCATGCGTGCCGAGTACAGCCGGATGAGCTCGGCGGCGATCTGCTTGACCGCCTTGCGGGCCTGGCCCTTGGTCTTGGCCCAGTCGGCCCCGCCGAGCTTGGAGAGCGCCGGGGCCTCGCCGCCGACGTACCGGGTGAGCTGGTCCAGGGCGTCGGTGGGCACGAAGAGCCGGTCCGGCGGCTGGTTCCGCTTGCCGGGGGCGTACTCGACGATCAGGTAGTCGCGCTGCCCGCCGTGCACGGTGCGGCTGACCATCTCCAGGTACCGGCCGACGCCGTGCTGCTCGTGGACGACGAGGTCGCCGGGCTGCAGCTGCACCAGGTCGACGGCGTTGCGGCGGCGGGCCGGCATCTTGGTCGCGTCGCGCATCGAGGTGCCGCGCTGGCCGGTGAGGTCGTGCTCGGTGAGCAGCGCCAGCTTCACGCCCGGGAAGGCGAACCCGGCCTCCAGGTTGCCCTGGGTGACGTAGGTCAGGCCGCTGTCCTGCGGGGCGGCGATGTCCGGGACCAGCCGGACGCCGAGGTCGGCCTCGGTGAGCTGGTCGGCGGCGCGTTGGGCGGGGCCCGGGCCGGCGAAGGTGAGCACCACCCGCCAGTCCTCGCGGCCCCAGTCGCGCAGCGTCGCCTGGGCGGCGTCGGCGTCGCCGTGGAACCGGTCCACCCCGGTCGCGTCCAGGGTGATGTGGGTGTCGTCGTCCTCGCTGGCCAGGGTGAACGCACCGGTGGTCCACCACGGCAGACCGCGGCCGCGGGCGTCGTCGGCGACGTCCTCCAGGTCGCGGAAGGAGGAGGCGCCCAGGTCGATCGGGGCCTGGCCGGCCTCGGCGGCGGTCTGCCAGGAGGCGGCGAGGAACTCCTCGGCCGTGCGGACCAGGTCGGCGGCCCGGCTGCGCACCCGCTCGGGGTCGCAGACCAGCACGTGCGTGCCACGCGGCACGAGGTCGGTGAGCAGCTCCATCCGGGCCGCGCCGATCAGCGCCGGGATGAGGGCCTCCATGCCCTCGACCGCGATGCCCTCGGCGAGCTTGTCGGTGACCTCGACCAGCTCGGGGTGCTCGACGCCCAGGGCGCGGGCGCGCTCGCGGACCTCGGGGGTGAGCAGCAGCTCGCGGCACGGCGGGGCCCACAGCCGCTCGGGCCGCTCGTCCAGGGAGCGCTGGTCGGCAGCGGAGAAGTAGCGCAGCTCGTCCACCTCGTCGCCCCAGAACTCCACCCGGACCGGGTGCGGCTCGGTGGGCGGGAAGACGTCGAGCAGACCACCGCGGACGGCGAACTCACCGCGCTTCTCGACCAGCTCCACCCGGGTGTAGGCCATGTCGGCGAGCTGCCGGCTGACCACGTCGAGCTCCGCGGCGTCGCCCGACCTCAGCTCCACCGGGACCAGGTCACCCAGGCCCGGGGCCAGCGGCTGCAGCAGGCTGCGGATGGGGGCGACCAGCACGTCGATCCGGCCGGTGGCGGCCTCGGGGTGGGTGAGGTCGCGCAGCACGGCCAGCCGGCGGCCGACGGTGTCCGCCCGGGGGCTCAGCCGCTCGTGCGGCAGCGTCTCCCAAGCCGGGAACACCTCGACCCGGCGGTCCGGGACGAAGCAGCGCAGCAGGGTGGCGGTCGCGTCGGCGTCCCGCTCGCCCGCGGTGACCACCAGGACCGGGACGTCGGCACCCGGCGACGGGGCCGCCAGGGCGGCGGCCACCAGCGGCTGGACGGTGGGCGGGGCGGTGACGGCCAGGTCGGCGGCGCCGGCCCGGTCCACCACCCGGGCCACACCGGGGTCGGTCAGGACGACGTCGAGCACGCCGCGCAGGCTCACGAGGGTTCTGCTCCATCGGGTCCCGGCCGCACCGCTCACGCTTCCCGGCAGGGCGCACGGGTGCGCGGGGGGCCACGGACGAGGTTAGTCCCCGCGGCCACCCCCTGCGCCCGCCCAGGTCAGTAGGCTCCTGCGCCCTTGATCACCGCACGCGCGGTTCGCCACAGGATCGCCAGATCGCGTCCGAGCGACCAGTTCTCCACGTACCGCACGTCGAGCTCGACCGACTCGTCCCACGACAGATCGGAACGGCCGCTCACCTGCCACAACCCGGTGATGCCGGGCTTGACCAGGAGTCGGCGGTGCATGTCGTCCCCGTACTGCTCGACCTCGCGCGTCACGTGCGGGCGCGGACCGACCAACGACATGTCCCCCCGGAGGACGTTGATCAACTGGGGCAGCTCGTCGAGGGAGAACTTGCGCAGGAACGCCCCGACACCCGTGATCCGGGGGTCCTGCCGCATCTTGAACTGGACGTCGTTCCCGTCGCTCATGACCACCAGCCCCTCGAGCTGGGCGTCGGCGCCCACCACCATGCTGCGGAACTTGAGGAGGTCGAACTCGCGACCGCGCTTGCCGATGCGCCGATGGCGGTAGAACACCGGCCCTGGACTGCTCGTCTTCACCGCGATGGCGAGGGCCGCGAACAGAGGTGCCCCGATGAGCAGCACGACACCGGCCGCGGCACGGTCGATCGCAGACTTGACCACCCTCCGCAACCCGCGGAACTCTGGCTCGCCGACCTGGATGAGCGGGACGCTCGATGTGGGGCGGATCTGGAGCCGGTCGGGTGCCACCTCGATCAGACCGGGCACGACGAGCAGCTCGATGTTGGTCCCCTCGAGCGTCCAGGACAGCTCACGCAGGTACAGCGCGGCCGTCTCGCTGGCCGATGCGACGATCACGGCGTCCGCCCGGACGTTGTCCAGCACCGACGCCACGTGGTCCAGGCCGCCCAGCACGTGGACGCCGTCCCTGCCCAATCCGCCGGCGCTGCCCGGGTCGGGGACGCAGGCGCCGATCACCTGCCAGCCCGCTGCAGAGTCCCGACGCAGTCTCCTGACCAGGTCGACCAAGGCGACCTCGCGGCCGACCACGACGACCCGCTTGGCCATCCGACCCTCGCGGCGGGCCCGGTGCAGGCGGCGCCGCTGCAGGTTCCGACCGAGCAGCCCCAGCATCGTGGCCATGGGCAGACCCACCAGCAGCAGCGCACGCACCGGCGCCTCTGGAGCAGCGGCGAGGCCGGCGCCGAGCCCGGCGGCCAGGGCGATGCCCGTGCCCAGCACACGGCGGTACTCGTCCGGCCCCCCGCCGAGCCGGCGTTCGGCGTAGGCCCCGAGCAGCCCCAGGGTCGCCACCCACCCGCCGAGCACGAACGCGCCCGTGCTCGACGTCAGCCAAGCTGCGCCCCCCAAGAGGTCGACGAGGACGAGGGCCAACGCTCCGGCGGCCAGGTCGCCGAGGACCAGGCCCGCGGTGTAGTTGACCAGCCATTCAGGAGTGCGCCGGCGGCGGGCGGTGAACGGGTCGTAGGCCGGCCCGGTGGCGACGTGGGCCAGGCCGCGGTCGCTCACCCGCCGGTTGAGGCCGGCGACGGCTCGGCTCACGCCGGCGGTCCGACGCGACGGAACCGGGCGGGGTACGCCGATGGGTCGCACGGAGGCCGCGCCGATCAGCGCGTCGCTGTGCAGCCCAGCTGCAGCCGCTTCCGCAGCGAGCTCGGCCGCCCGACCGAGTTCCTGCTTCCGGGCCGCGCGCGCGGACGTGGTCAGCTGCTCGGACCGGAGCTCGGGGGGCTGCACGCCGGGCACGCCGCCGACGTCGTCGCCGTCGGCCGGCTGAGTCGTGGTCCCGCTCGAAGTCACGCTGTCGTCCCCCTGGTGCCGGTGAAGTACGCACGACGAGACCAGGTGGTCCCGCTGCGCTCGCCGTCGGTGACGACTCGCGCTCTTCATCGACAACCTTGAACGGGCTGATCACGCAGGGTCAATTGGTTGCGAGGCCGAACCACCCTTACGAGGGACCACCTGGACCCCGGCGGTTCACGAACGGGGGTGCACCACGTTCTGCGCGGCCTCGAGGCCCCTCTCCAGCAGCAGCTCGGTGGCGTCGGCGGCCTCGCCGACGAGCAGCTCGAGTGTCTTCCGCTCGGTGGCGGAGAAGTCCTTGAGGACGAAATCGGCGGGGTCCTGCCGACCGGGCGGGCGGCCGATGCCGACCCGGACCCGCAGGTAGTCCTTCGTCCCGGTGGACCGGGAGATCGAGCGCAGCCCGTTGTGCCCGCCCTCGCCGCCGCCGCGCTTGAGCCGGACGACGTCGAAGTCCAGGTCGAGCTCGTCGTGGAGCACGACCAGCTCCGTCGGGGAGATCGAGTGGTAGCCGAGCAGGCCCTGGACAGGTCCGCCGGACTCGTTCATGTAGGTGGTGGGCTGGGCGAGCACCACCCGGCGCCCGGCCAGCCGGCCGTCGCCGGACAGCGAGCGGGACCGCGGGCCTTTGCCCGGCGACAGCTTCGCCCCCGCCCGGGCGGCCAGCTCGGCCAGCACCATGGCGCCGACGTTGTGCCGATTGCCGGCGTAGCCGGGTCCGGGGTTGCCCAGTCCCACGACGAGGAACGGGCCCTCGGGGACCGGCGGCGGGGACGCCGCAGGGGCGCCGGCGGTGCCGGCGCCCCTGCGGGTCGTGCTCTCGGTCAAGGGACCGCTCAGTTGTCCGCGGAGTTGCTGGCGGCGTCCATCGACTCGCCGCTGCCCTGGTCCGACGGCTCCGGGACGACGTCG
This sequence comes from Klenkia terrae, assembly GCF_900491935.1. Classification (GTDB taxonomy): domain Bacteria; phylum Actinomycetota; class Actinomycetes; order Mycobacteriales; family Geodermatophilaceae; genus Klenkia; species Klenkia terrae. The sequence goes on along the minus strand of NZ_UEXK01000004.1, from coordinate 3,160,426 downwards.
CCGTCGGCGTCGGACTCGTCGCGCTCGATGCCGGCCTCGGCCTCGGCCTCGGCGAGCTCGGCCTCGAGCGCCTCGGCGGTCGGGGCGGCCAGGAAGCCGACGACCTGGGCCTCGGGGTCGGTGAGCAGGGTCGCGCCCTCGGGCAGGACCAGGTCGGCCGCGCTGATGCCCTCGCCGGCGGCGCGGCCGGTGATGTCGACCTCGATCGACTCGGGGATCTTGGTGGCGTCGGCCTCGAGCGAGATGGTGTTCAGCTCGTGGTTGGTGATGGTCTCCGGCGCCGGGTCGCCCACGGTGATGACGGGGACGTCGACGGTGACCTTCTCGCCGCGGCGGACGACCAGCAGGTCGACGTGCTCGTGGACGCGGGTCAGCGGGTCGCGCTGGATGGCCTTGGTCAGCGCCAGGTGCTCGGTGCCCTCGAGGGTCACGGTCAGCAGCACGTTGGTGCCGCCGTTGCGCAGCGCGGCGGCGAACTCCCGGGCGGGGACGGACAGGTGGACGACGTCCATTCCGTGCCCGTAGAGGACGGCGGGGACGCGACCGGCCCGACGGGTCCGGCGGGCGCTGCCCTTGCCGAACTCGGTGCGGGGCTCGGCGGCGAGGCGGAAATCGGCCACGGTGGTGTGCTCCTAGCTAGACGGTGTGCGGGCCGGCGGGACGCGCGGCACACCTGCAGCAGGCACACGCACGTCGATCACGGAGCACAAGCTCCCTCGCCGGGCAACAGGCGAGACAGTACACCGGCGAGCACGACGCCCCGACCACAGGAGGCCGCAGGCCGTCCGCCCGAGCGGGAGGGGTGAGGCACGATCCCCTCCCCGAGGGTGGACTCGTCAGACGGCCGAACTCGCCATCCGACCGGAGGTCGGGCGAGGGCGACGGGAGGGGCAGAGCCTCTCCCCGAGCCGTCGCAGCAGCAGCTCAGCGCCCCAGGGGGACGGCTCCTGGCCGCGGTGGGAGCGCGCAGCGCGACGATGTGCTCATGTCACGACGCCCCGTCGAAGAGGCTCGTCACCGAGCCGTCCTCGAAGACCTCCCTGATCGCCCGGGCGAGCAAGGGGGCGATGGAGAGCACGGTGAGCTTGTCGAACTGCCGCTCGGGCGGGATGGGCAGCGTGTTGGTGATGAGCACCTCGGCGGCCCGGCTGTTCTTGAGCCGGTCGACGGCCGGGCCGGAGAGCACGCCGTGGGTGGCGGCGATGACGACGTCGGCAGCACCCTCGGCGAACAGGGTCTCGGCGGCCTTGGTGATGGTGCCGCCGGTGTCGATCATGTCGTCGACCAGGATGCAGACCCGGCCGCGGACGTCGCCGACGACGCGGTTGGCGACGACCTCGTTGGGCCGGGTCATGTCACGGGTCTTGTGGATGAAGGCCAGCGGGGTGCCGCCGAGCTTGTCCGACCAGCGCTCGGAGACCCGGACGCGGCCGGAGTCGGGCGAGACGACGGTGAGGTCGCGGTCGCCCCACTTGCGCTTGACCTCCTCGATGAGGAGGTCCATCGCGAAGAGGTGGTCGACCGGGCCGTCGAAGAAGCCCTGCACCTGGGCGGTGTGCAGGTCCACCGACATCAGCCGGTCGGCGCCGGCGGTCTTGAACAGGTCGGCGACCAGGCGGGCGGAGATGGGCTCGCGGCCGCGGTGCTTCTTGTCCTGCCGGGCGTAGGGGAAGAAGGGCGCGACGACGGTGATCCGCTTGGCCGAGGCACGCTTGGCGGCGTCCACCATCAGCAGCGACTCCATCAGCCAGGTGTTGATCGGCGAGGTGTGGCTCTGCAGGATGAACGCGTCGCACCCCCGGACGGACTCCTCGAAGCGCACGTAGAGCTCACCGTTGGCGAACTCGTAGCTCGAGGTGGGGGTGGGCGTGATGCCGAGGTGGCCGCCGATCTCGTCGGCCAGCTCGGGGTAGGCCCGCCCGGAGAAGAGCATCAGGCTCTTGGTGGGCGTCTGGGTGATGGCGCTCATGACCGGGTCCCCTGGGCATCGTCGGTGCCGCGGCCGTGGGCGGCCTCGGCGGCTGCGGCCGCGGCCGTACCAGGACGGCGGCGGCCCACCCACCCTTCCACATTGCGCTGGGTGGCCCGGGCCACACCCATGGCCCCCGGCGGCACGTCCGTGGTGATCACCGAGCCGGCCGCGGTGTACGCGCCGTCCCCGACCGTCACCGGCGCGACGAACATGTTGTCCGCGCCGGTGCGGGCGTGGTCGCCGATCGTCGTGTGGTGCTTGGCCACGCCGTCGTAGTTGACGAAGACGGTGGCGGCCCCGATGTTGGTGCCCTCCCCGATCGTGGCGTCCCCGACGTAGGACAGGTGCGGGATCTTCGACCCCTCCCCCAGCGAGGCGTTCTTCGTCTCCACGAACGTGCCGACCTTCGAGCCGCGGGCCAGCCGGGTGCCCGGCCGCAGGTAGGCGAACGGCCCGACCTGGACGTCGGGCCCGACGACGGCGAGGTCGGCGTGGGTGCGGACGACGCGGGCACCCTCGCCCACCTCGGTGTCGGTGAGCGTGCTGTCCGGGCCGACGACCGCGCCGCCGGCCACCATCGTGGCGCCCAGCAGCTGGGTGCCGGGGTGCAGCACGGTGTCCGGCCCGACATCCACGGTCACGTCCACCCAGGTGGTCAGCGGGTCGACCACGGTCACCCCGCCGCGCATGAGGTCGTCGAGCACCCGGTCGTTGAGGGTGCGTCGGCGGGCGGCCAGCTCGCGTCGGTCGTTGCAGCCCAGGGTGTCGTCGGCGTCCGCGGCGCGGTGCCCGCCGACCGGCGCCCCGTCGCCGACCAGCAGGCCCAGGACGTCGGTGAGGTACTGCTCGCCCTGGTCGTTGGCCGCGCCGACCCGGGACAGCGCGGCGCGGACGGCGGCGCGGTCGCCGAGGTACACCCCGGCGTTGACCTCGGTGATCGTCCGCTGCTCCGGGGTGGCGTCGCGCTCCTCGACGATGGCGGTCACCCGACCCTCGCCGTCGCGCACGATCCGGCCGAGCCCGGTCGGGTCGGGCACGGACGCGGTGAGCACGGTGAGCAGGTCCCCGGCCGAGCGGTGGGCGTCGACCAGCGCCTGCACGGTGCTGGTCCGCAGCAGCGGGGCGTCGCCGTTGACGATGAGCACCGGACCGTCGACGTCGGTGAGCGCGTCCAGCGCGATCGCCGCGGCGTGCCCGGAACCGTTCTGCTGCTCCTGCAGCACCGCGCGGGCGTCGGGCGCGATGTCGGCGAGGTGGGCCTCCACCTGGTCCCGGCCCGAGCCGACCACGACCACCGTGCGCGCCCCGCCCAGCGGCGCGACCGCGGCCAGCACGTGGCCGAGCATGCTGCGCCCGCCGATCGCGTGCAGCACCTTCGGGGTGCGGGACCGCATGCGGGTGCCCTGGCCCGCCGCGAGGACGACGACGGCGGCGACGGACGGCTGAGCTTGGGTCAACTTCTGCTCCCGGGACGGCGGTGGGGACATCCGGCGCACCGGATCCAGCTGGGGGACTCGGACTCGAACCGAGACTGCACGGCACCAAAGGCCGGCGGGCTGCCGATTACCCCATCCCCCACCGCCCCCGGTCGGGCCGGAGGCGCGTCCGAGCCTAGGGCGCGGTGGCGGGCAGGTCGACCACGGGGACTCCCTCAGCCGGCCAGCCGTGCGCCGGGAACGGGGCCGTGCACCGCGTGCGCCAACCGGAACGCCCCGGCGGCCACCAGGGCGTCGGCGGTGCCGGCCGCGGCGTCGGCATCCTCGACCAGCCCGGCCACGGTCGGGCCGGATCCGCTGACCAGGGCACCCAGCGCGCCGGCGCCGGTCATCGCCGCCAGCCCGGCCCGCAGGTCGGGCCGCAGCTCGAGGGCCGGGGCCTGCAGGTCGTTGGCCAGGAACCCGGCGAGGGTGGCGTCGGGTCCGTCGCGCAGGGCGGTGAGCACGTCGTCGGGCTGCCCGGCACCGGCGTCCGCCGCGACCTGCCCGGTGGCGCGCAGCCGGTCCAGCTCCCGGTAGACCTTGGGGGTGGACAGCCCGGTCCCGGCCACGCCGAGGACCCAGTCGGTGCGCCGCCGGCTCAGCGACGGCGACAGCTGCTCACCGCGACCGGTGCCCAGGGCCACGCCGCCGACCAGGGAGAAGGGGACGTCGCTGCCCAGCCGGGCGGCCAGCCCGGCCAGGTCGCCGCGGGTGCAGCGGGTCCCCCACAGGGCGTCGAGGGCGACCAGCGCGGCGGCGGCGTCGGCCGACCCGCCGGCCAGGCCGGCCGCGGCCGGGATCGACTTGTCGATGTGCAGGGCGGCGTCGGCGCGCACACCCGCGTGCCGGGCCAGCAGCTCGGCGGCCTGCCAGACCAGGTTGCGGGAATCGGTGGGGACGTCGCCGCCGGCACCCTCGCCGGTCACGGTCAGCGAGAGCCCGTCGTCGGGCCACGCGGTCACCGAGTCCAGCAGCGAGACGGCCAGGTACACCGTGGTCAGCTCGTGGAAGCCGTCGGCGCGCAGCGGCCCCACCGCCAGGTGCACGTTGATCTTCGCCGGCGCGTGCGCGGTGACCGACCCGTCCCCGTGGATCCGGCCGGGTCCCCCGGCGGTCGCGTGCGGCATGCGCTCAGCCTGCCGGGACCGGTTCGGTGGCCGCCAACCGGGCGAAGTCCTCGACCGACAGCCGCTCGCCGCGCCAGGTCGGGTCGATGCCGGCGGCCCGCAACCGGGTCTCGGCGGCGGCCGGGCTGCCCGCCCAGCCGGCGAGGGCGGCGCGGAGCCCCTTGCGCCGGGTGGCGAAGGCGGCGTCCACCGCGGCGAAGGTGGCCAGCCGGTCGCCGGGCGGGGGCTCGCGCCGGGTCAGCCGGACCAGGCCGGAGTCGACGTTGGGCACCGGCCAGAACACCGGGCGCCCCACCGCGCCGGCGCGGCGTACGTCGGCGTACCAGGCCGCCTTCACGCTGGGCACGCCGTAGGCGTCGCTGCCGGCGGCCGCGGCCAGCCGCTCGGCCACCTCGAGCTGCACCAGCACCAGCGCCGTGCGGATGGTCGGGAACCGCTCGAGCAGGTGCAGCAGCACCGGGACCGAGATGTTGTAGGGCAGGTTCGCCACCAGCGCGGTGGGCGCCGGACCGGGGAGCTCGGTGAGCCGCATCGCGTCCGCGGTGACCACGGTCAGCCGGTCGGCCAGCGCCGGGGTGCGCTCGGCGACGGTGCGCGGCAGCTGCTCGGCCAGGCGCGGGTCGATCTCGACCGCGACGACCCGCTCGGCGGCGGGCAGCAGGCCCAGGGTCAGCGACCCCAGCCCGGGCCCGATCTCGCAGACCACGTCGTCGGCCCGCAGCTCGGCGGTGCGCACGATGCGCCGGATGGTGTTGGCGTCGTGCAGGAAGTTCTGCCCGAGCTGCTTGGTGGGACGCAGGTCGAGCTGCTGGGCCAGGCTGCGGATCGCAGCCGGGCCCAGCAACCCGTCCGAGGCGTCGGCGGTCGTGCTCAGCGGTTCAGAGCCGGCGGCCGCAGGAGGGCCACGGCGAGGCACCGCGGGCGGCGTAGGTGCGCTCCCCCACGGCGATCTGCTGCTCACGGGTGGCGAGGTCGGGGCGGGAGGCGAACTCCGCGCCGCCGTAGGCGTTCCACGTCGAGATGTTGTACTGCAGCCCGCCGTAGTAGCCGTTGCCGGTGTTGATGGACCAGTTGCCGCCGGCCTCGCACTGCGCCAGGGCGTCCCAGTCCAGCCCGCTGGTCGACGCCGGGGCCGAGGCGCCGGTGTTCGAACCGCCCGCCGGTGCCGAGGCGGCCGGGGCCGGGGCCTCGGCGGTGCCGACGGAGACCTGCTCGTCGACCGGGGCCCGGGTCACGGTGACGGGACCGGGCACGCGGCTGGTCTCGACGCCGTCGGTCACGGTGACGGTGTAGGTGGTGGTCTGCTCGCCCTCGACGCCCTCGGTGGTGACCTCGCGGGTGCCCTCCGGGGACGCGGGGTCCTCGGTCTCCACCGTCTGGTAGTCCACGACCTGGGTCTCGGTGACCTCGCTGACCTGCACCCGCCACACCTGCAGGACCATCCGGTCCATGAGCGGGGCGGTCGGGTAGAGGCTGGCGCGGTCGGTGGCCGACAGCGTCAGCCCCTGCTCGGCCAGCAGGTCCCCGGCTGTGCCGGCGGTGGTGGTGACCTCGCGCGTGACGCCGTCGGCGATCACCGTGACGGTCTTGGGCGTCGTCACCTGCAGGGCCATGCCGTCCAGGGGCAGCCGCTCGCTGCGGGAGGCGCTCAGCACCAGGCCGTCGCCGCGGTAGCCGAGCTGGTCCAGCGCCTCATCGACCGACAGCGCCGTGGTGGTGATCGTGTCGGTGACGCCGTCGACGGTGAGCTCGAGGGGACGTGCCCGGTTGAGGACGACGGTGTCGCCGTCGTCGACCGCGCTGTCGACCGAGGGCAGGACGACGTCGTCCGCGGCGACCTGGATGTCCTCGTCGGAGAGGACCTCACCGGCGGTCGAGGCGTAGGTGCTGACCTCGCGGGACTGGCCGTCGACGGTGATCGTCACCGACTTCTGGGCGACCAGGTAGGCGAAGGAACCGCCCACGAGGCCGACGAGGACCAGGGCGAAGAGACTGAGCTTGAGCGTTCGGTGCACGGCACATCCACGGGTCACGGGGGCCCGGGCAGGAGACGGCTGTCCCCACCCCGACGGGTCGGTCACGACACGGTAACGAACGTTTGGGGTCCTGCGGCGCTGCTGACGACATGAGATCAGGTCGATCAGTCGACATGGAGTAGCCACGCCGACACCAACCGTCACGTAGGCCCTGTTCTGTCGCGGACTACCCGACGGGGCGTGACGTGACCAGCGTCACCGTGTGACCTGGGTCAGCCGGCCAGCACCGGGGCCGCGTGCCGCACCGGGCGGATCCAGGTGGCGAGGAAGAACGCCACCGCGAGCCCCGCGGTGATGGCCGAGAAGCCACCGGCGACCAGGGCGACCGGCACCAGGTCGACCCCGTCGGTCACCCGGTCCCCCAGGTCGACCCCGGCGACCAGCAGCAGCGCCCCCAGCGGGATGAGCGCGACCACGCTGACCGCTGCCGTCACCAGGTGCGCTGTCCAGGTGCGCAGCGCCTCGTCGACCGGGACGTCGGCGCCGTCGGCGGCCAGCGGGCGCACGACGAGCCGGAGCAGGGCGACCTCGGCCAGCAGCCAGCCCGCCGCCGGCACGACCAGCGCGGTGATCGCTACGCCGTCGTCCAGGGACCCGCCCGACCACAGCAGCCAGGCCGTCGCCAGCTCCGCGACCACCGCGGCCCGCATCGTCCACAGCAGCCACGGCGAGATCTGCTCCCCGCGACGCGGCCGCCGCGACCCCGCGGCCCAGCGCGGTCGGGGGCGCGTCGCCTCGGCGAGCAGCACCCCGGCCAGCAGGCCCACCACCAGCGCGGGCACCCACAGGAACACTGACGCCTCGGCGAGGAGGACCACGCTCACGCCCACCAGGACGACGCCCAGCACCAGCCCCAGCTGCCGTACCCGGCGCCCGTGCCGGGCCTGCCGGGCGAGCACCGCGGCGCCCGCCTCCGAGGGCGGCACCAGCTCCACGGACCCACCGGCCACGAGCCGGCGGTCGGCCGCCCTGGCCCACCCGCGGGCCAGCAGGCCCGAGGGCACCATCACGGCGATGAAGAGCACGACGGCGATGAGGCGACCCACCCTGCTCATTGTCGTCCTCCGCGCGGCGCCGCGCCCGGGGGGCGCCCGGACGGGCCGCGGGCGGCGTCCTACCAGCTGCCGAAGACCCGCTCCGCCGTGGCCGTGAGCTGGTCGCACAGCGCCGGCAGCTCGATCCCGGTCACCTCGGCGAGGGCACGCACCGTGTGCGGCACCAGCCGGGAGGCGTTGGGGCGGCCCCGGTGCGGGACCGGGGTCAGGAACGGGCTGTCGGTCTCGACCAGCAGCTGGTCCGCCGGCGCGATGGCGGCGGCCTCGCGGAGGTAGCCGGCGTTGCCGAAGGTCAGGGTGCCGGCGAAGGAGAGCACGGCGCCTCGGTCCAGACACTGCCGGGCGAAGGCGGCGTCGCCGGAGAAGCAGTGGAAGACGGTGTGCTCGGGCAGCCCCACGTCGTCGAGCACCCGCAGGATCTCCGGGTGGGCGTCCCGGTCGTGGATGACCAGGGCGATGCCGTGCCGCTTGGCGATCGCGATGTGCGCGCGGAAGGAGGCCTCCTGGGCGTCCCACCCCTCGGGCCCGGTGCGGAACCGGTCCAGCCCGGTCTCCCCCACCGCCCGGACCCGCGGCAGCGCGGCGAGCCGGTCGATCTCGGCCAGCGCCTCGGGCGTGGCCGCGCCGGCACCGGCCTCGTTGGGGTGCAGCGCCACGGCGGCCAGCACCGACCGGTGCCGCGCGGCCAGCGCCGCCGACCACCGCGAGCTCGGGACGTCGACACCCACCTGCACCAGCCGGGTCACCCCCACCGCGGCCGCGGCCGCGATCTCGGCGTCCACCTCGTCGTCGGCGGGCAGCCGGTCCTCACCGCCGACGGCGATGTCGAGGTGGGTGTGGCTGTCCAGCGCGGGTGCCGGCAACGGCTCCGGGGACGGCGGTGGCTCGCCCCGCTTGTTCGCGCGGGAGGACGCCGAGCGGCTCACTCCCCGCCCTCCCCGAACCGACGGAGCTCCTCCTCCACGATCGACTCGTCGAGCTTGGTGAACACCGGCGTCGGCGTGGCCAGCGGCGTCCCCGGGGTGATCGGCACCGAGGCCCAGACCGCCTGGCCGGTCTCGTAGTCCCCGGTGATGATCGGGTACCCGCGGCCGTCGTCGAGGTCGGTGACCTCCTCGATCCGCGGCTGCACCGACCAGGTGCCCTCCCCGCCCAGCAGCTCGTGCACCTGCTGCGCGGCGTGCGGCAGGAACGGCGAGAGCAGGCCGTTGCAGTCCTTGATCGCCTGCAGCGCGGTGAACAGCACGGAGTCCCGGCGGGCCGGGTCCTCCTTGAGCTTCCACGGCGCCTGGTCGGACAGGTACTTGTTGGCCTCGCCGACCACCCGCATGGCCTCGTTGATCGCGGCCTTCTGCCGGTTGCGGCCCAGCAGGTCGCCCACGGTGCCGAACGCGCCGGAGGTGGTGGACAGCAGGTCGCGGTCGGCGTCGGTCAGGTCACCGGGCTGCGGGACGGCACCCACGTTCTTGGCGGCCATCGAGATCGACCGGTTGACCAGGTTGCCCCAGCCGGCGACCAGCTCGTCGTTGTTCCGGCGGCGGAACTCGGCCCAGGTGAAGTCGGTGTCCTGGTTCTCCGGGCCGGCGACGGCGATGAAGTACCGCAGGGCGTCGGCGTCGTAGCGCTCGAGGAAGTCCCGGACGTAGATGACCACCCGGCGCGAGGAGGAGAACTTCTTGCCCTCCATCGTCAGGAACTCGCTGGAGACCACCTCGGTGGGCAGGTTCAGCGCCCCGTAGGACCCCGGCGTCCCGCCCTTGTCGCCCCCGCCGTTGTAGCCCAGCAGCTGCGCGGGCCAGATCTCGGCGTGGAAGACGATGTTGTCCTTGCCCATGAAGTAGTAGGCGTCGGCGTCCGGGGACTGCCACCACTGCCGCCACGCCTCGGCGTCCCCGGTGCGCCGCGCCCACTCGATCGACGCCGACAGGTAGCCCACGACCGCGTCGAACCAGACGTAGATGCGCTTGTCGTCGCGCTCGCGCCAGTCCGGCAGCGGGATGCGGATGCCCCAGTCGATGTCGCGGGTGTAGCTGCGCGGCTTGAGGTCGGCCAGCAGGTTGATGCTGAAGTTCAGGACGTTGGGCCGCCAGCTCTTCCGGGTGCCCAGCCAGTCCCCCAGCGCCTTGGCGAAGGCCGGCAGGTCCAGGAACCAGTGCTCGCTCTCCACGAACTTCGGCGTCTCGCCGTTGATCTTGGACACCGGGTTGATCAGGTCGACCGGGTCGAGCTGGTTGCCGCAGTTGTCGCACTGGTCGCCGCGGGCGCCGTCGTAGCCGCAGATCGGGCAGGTGCCCTCGATGTAGCGGTCGGGCAGCGTGCGGCCGGTCGACGGGCTGATGGCACCGAGCGTGGTCTGCGGGAAGACGTACCCGTTCTTCAGCAGCCCGAGGAAGATCTCCTGGCTGACCGCGGCGTGGTTGGCCGTCGTCGTCCGGGTGAACAGGTCGTAGCTGAGCCCCAGGCCGGTCAGGTCCCCGACGATGATCCGGTTGTTCCGGTCGGCGATCTCCTGCGGGCCGACGCCCTCGGCGTCGGCGGCCACGGTGATCGGGGTGCCGTGCTCGTCGGTGCCGCTGACCATGAGCACCTTGTTGCCGGCCATCCGCTGGTACCGGCTGAACACGTCGGAGGGCACACCGAAGCCCGAGACGTGGCCGATGTGCCGGGGGCCGTTGGCGTAGGGCCAGGCGACCGCGGTCAGGATGTGGCGATCACTCACGCCACGAGACTAGTGAGCGCTGTCGACCGAGCTCGTGGCCGCGGTCCCGACCGGTGCCGGCTGACCGGTCAGCGACACCGTCACCAGGGCCAGCCCGATGACGGCCAGGGTCACCGCGCGCACCCTGCGGTGGGCCGCCGGCGGGCGCGGGGCCCGCGCCGGACGGCGGGGGGTCGCCGTCCACGACCCGGCCGCCGGCGACGTGCCCAGCAGGAGCTTGGTCAACGGGACGACGGCGGCCGTCACCGCCAGGGCCGACAGCGACACGGTCTGCCCGGCCAGGGCGACCTGGCGGACCCCGTCGGCGACGCCGCCCAGGGCGAGGACGCCGAGCAGCACCAGCTCCCCGACCGCCACCGCGACGAGCAGGCGGTTCCCGGCGCCGTCGACGAGGGTGGCCCCGCCCGCGGCGACGAGCACGACCCAGGCGGCCAGCCCGATGAGCGTGCCGGCGACCAGGGCGCCGGGCGGGCGCAGGCCGTCGCCCCACACGGCGTCCAGCGAGGTGAGACCCAGCGCCAGCAGGCCGACGGCCTGCACCACGGCCAGCGCCCCGACGGCCAGCACGGCCAGCGGTGCGCGCGGTCGTCCGGTGGCCCGGGTGCGCGGCAGACGGGGCAGCGCGACGGCGGTGCTGGACAACGTGACTCCCTGGCCGGTGACGGTTGGTCACCGATGAGGTCGTCCCCCCGCGCACGGGTCCGGAGACGCGGACGGGGCCGCCTCACCCGGGTGGGTGAGACGGCCCCGCCGTCGTCGTCGCGCAGAGCTACCGCTGGTGGCCCTGCCCGGTGGTGCCGTCGCCGGTCTCCACGCTGTGGTCGTGGTCGCCGCCCTTGGCCAGCCGGCTGTGCCGCCGTCCGTAGGCGTAGTAGACGCCCACGCCGATCAGCATCCAGACCGCGAACCGGATCCAGGTGTCGGTGGGCAGGTTCAGCATCAGGTAGAGGCTGGCCAGCGCGGCCACGATCGGCAGCACCGGCATGAGCGGCACCCGGAAGGCCCGCGGCAGGTCGGGACGGGTCCTGCGGAGCACGATGACCCCGACGCTGACCAGCACGAACGCGAACAGGGTGCCGATGTTGACCAGCTCGGCCAGGGTGCCCAGCGGGATCAGCCCGGCCATGACCGCCACGACCACACCGGTGATCAGGGTGATCCGGTACGGCGTGCCGTAGGTGGGGTGCACCTTGGCCAGCCCGGCGGGCAGCAGGTGGTCCCGGCTCATGGCGAACAGCACCCGGGACTGGCCCAGCAGCAGGATCATCACCACGCTGGTCAGGCCGGCCAGGGCGCCGACCGAGATGACCCCGGAGAAGAACGGCAGCCCGACGCTGGAGAACGCACCGGCCAGCGGGGCCGAGGCGTTGAGCTCGGTGTAGTTCTGCATGCCCACGACGACCAGGCTGACCAGGACGTAGAGGATCGTGCAGACGGCCAGGGAGCCGAAGATGCCGCGCGGCAGGTCCTTGGCCGGGTCCTTGGTCTCCTCCGCCGCGGTGGCCACGATGTCGAAGCCGATGAAGGCGAAGAACACGACCGCGGCACCGGCGATGACGCCCTCGACGCCGAAGCTCGCCGGGGCGAAGCCGGTGAGCAGCTGGATGAACGGCTGGGTCAGGCCCGACCCGCCGCCCTCGGCCGGCTCGGTCGGCGGGATGAACGGCGAGAAGTTGGCGGCCTTGACGTAGAAGACGCCGACCACGATGACCAGCAGCACGATCACGACCTTGATGGCCACGATGATCGAGGTGATCCGCGAGGAGAGCTTCACCCCGAGGATCAGCACCCCGGTCATCAGCAGCGCGATGAACATGGCCGGGATGTTGAAGCGGGCCGTCTCGCCGGCGATCGTCTCGGGCAGCCCGATGCCGATGTCGCTCAGCAGCTGGTTGAGGTAGCCCGACCACCCGACGCTGACCGTCGCGGCGCCCAGCGCGAGCTCGAGCACCAGGTCCCAGCCGATGATCCAGGCGACCAGCTCGCCGAAGGTGGCGTAGGAGAACGTGTAGGCCGACCCGGCGACCGGCACCGTCGAGGCGAACTCGGCGTAGCAGAGCGCGGCGAGCCCGCAGACGATGCCGGCGATGACGAAGGAGATGGCGACGGCGGGGCCGGCGGTGGTCTGCGCGACCTCGCCGGTCAGCACGAAGATGCCGGTCCCGATGATGACGCCGACGCCGAAGACGGTGAGGTCCAGGCCGGACAGGTTCTTCTTGAGCTGGTGCTCCGGCTCCTCGGTGTCGCTGATCGAGTCCTCGACGCTCTTGACGCGCCTGCCGTTGGCGACGGCCATGTGCGTTCCCCCTGCGTTGCTTGTTGATCACGTGTGGTGTGCGGAGCGTGCCACGCGTCACGTCGGCCCGCACGCCTACGCTCGCCGTCGACCGCGCAGCGGAGGAGAGACATGAGCAGCACCGACGCCCGCACCGACGCCGCGGCCCCGAGGCCCCGGCCGCGGCACGTCCCGCGGCCCGCCGGGGTGCCCCTACACCCCGCCCCGCAGCGGCCCGAGGGGGACCCGGTCGTCGGCTGCGGGGTGTACGTCGAGGGCCACCGCGTGCCCGACGTCGGCCCCGCTGACGCCCTGCGCGTGGCCCGGGAGCGCGGCGGCTTCGTCTGGCTGGGCCTCTACGAGCCCTCCGAGGCGGAGTTCGAGTCGATCGCCCAGGAGTACGGGCTGCACCCGCTCGCCGTCGAGGACGCCGTCTACGCCCACCAGCGGCCCAAGCTCGACCGGTACGACGACGCCCTGTTCGTGGTGCTGAAGACCGCCTCCTACGTCGAGCACGAGGAGCTGACCTCCACCAGCGAGGTCGTCGACACCGGCGAGGTGATGATCTTCCTCGGCGAGCACTACGTGATCACCGTGCGGCACGGGCAGCACGGCGGGCTGGCCGAGCTGCGGCACCGCCTGGAGGAGCAACCCGACCTGCTCTGCCACGGTCCGTCCGCGGTGCTCTACGCCGTGGCCGACCTGGTCGTCGACCACTACGTGGAGGTCGCCGCCGACGTCGAGGAGGACGTCGACGAGCTGGAGGCCTCGGTCTTCTCCCCGCAGCGCACCGACGACATCCCCCGGCTCTACCAGCTCAAGCGCGAGCTCATGCAGCTGCGCCGGGCGGTGACCCCCCTCGACGTCCCGCTGCACGCGCTGGCCGAGCGGCAGGTGCAGGTCGTCCCCGAGGAGATGCGGTCCTACTTCCGCGACGTGCAGGACCACACCATCCGGGTGCGCGACCAGATCGCCTCCCTGGACGAGCTGCTGTCCTCCATCCTGCAGGCGTCGCTGGCCCGGACCTCGCTGTCGGACAACGAGGACATGCGCAAGATCTCCGCGTGGGCCGGCATCATCGCCGTCCCCACCGCGATCGCCGGCATCTACGGCATGAACTTCGAGTACATGCCCGAGCTGAAGTGGCACCTGGGCTACCCCCTGGTGCTGCTGCTGATGGCCGCCGCCTGCGGCGCCCTCTGGCGCGCCTTCAAGCGCAGCGGCTGGCTCTAGCCCGGCGACTCCCTCCTCCGCCGCCGCCGTCCACAACCGACGGCGTTCGCCGCTCGCCACCCCCTGAACCCGGCATAGGAGCCCATGCACCCATCCACGGGACTCAGAGGTGGGTGCATGGGCTCCCATGCCTGGCCAAGTCGTGGGTCGACGGGTTCGCTCGCTGTCCACAGGACGGCGGGGGCCGATTCCCGGCGCGGACGAACTGCTGCAACCTCCACGCCGTGCAGCGGCCGTGGATCGAGCTGGTGGGTGACCTGCTGTCGACCCAGCGCGGGCTCGCGACGCGCCAGGAGCTGCTCCGCGTGGTCCCGCGCACGGTGCTCGACGGGTTCGTGGAGCGAGGTGTCCTGCGCCGGGTGTTCCCGCACGTCTACACGGCGAAGGGGAACCCGGCCACGGGCGACCGCCGACTGCTGGCAGCCCTCCTCTCCGTGGGTCCGCACGCAGCCCTGAGCCACCGCAGCGCACTCGCCCTGCGCGGACTGGTCGAGCCGGCCGGCCCGGTGCACGTGGTGGTGGACCACCGCAGGCGCCTGTCCGGCGCCCGGGACCTGCACGTGCACCGGCGCCAGGGCCTGGACGACGACCAGGACGCCGTCGAGGTCGTACGGGGCCTCCGGGTCACCGCGCTCGCCGACAGCCTGGTCGACGCCTGGCCGGACCTCCCGCGTGCCGACCGCCGGCCGACGGTGCTCGACGCGGTCCGGCGCACGCGGTTGGACCCCGCGCTGCTGGCTGCGGCAGCGCAACGCCGGCCGAACATCGGCGGTCACCGCGACCTCGCCCGGACCGCGGCCCTGCTCGCCGACGGTGTGACCAGCGAGCTGGAGGCCCTGGCCGTGGTCGGGGTCTTCTCCCACCGGTCCCTTCCGCGCAGCCGGGGCCAGGTAGCGGTGCTCTGCCCGGACGGCATCACCCGCCACCACGACCGGGCGTGGAAGGAAGCGATGCTGGCCGTCGAGCTGGACGGCGCGGCCTTCCACTCCTCGCCGCAGCAGCGGGCCGACGACCTCGCCCGCGATGCGATGTTCGCCTCGATGGGCTGGCTGGTGCTCCGCTTCACCTACGCAGAGGTCCTCCGCGACCCGGACGGCGTGCGGGCGAGGGTCCTGGCCGTCTACCGCATCCGCGTCCAGCAGCTGCGCGCGTCGGCCTGACCCACCCCGGCATGGGAGCCCATGCACCTAGTCCCGGCGCCCCGAGGTGGGTGCATGGGCTCCCATGCCGGGAGAGCCGAGTCGACTGCGGCGGGGTTGCACTACGGGCCGCGGGGGCGGGTGGGTCAGGGGGTCTTCGCCGCGACGACGGCGTCGTAGACGACGCGCTTGGGCAGGCCCGTGCGCGACACCACGGCGCGGATGGCGTCCTTGCGGGTCTCCCCCGCCGCCTCCTCGCGGGCCACCTCGGCGGCCAGCTCGTCGGCGGTCAGGTCGGCGGGCCCGGCCGGCGCCCCGGCGACGACCAGGGTGATCTCGCCGCGCACGCCCTCGGCGGCCCAGACGGCCAGCGAACCGAGGGTGCCGCGGACGACCTCCTCGTGGGTCTTGGTCAGCTCGCGGCAGACGACGGCCGGCCGGTCGTCCCCCAGCACCGCGGCCGCGTCGACGAGCGCGTCGGCGAGGCGGTGCGGGGACTCGAAGAACACCATCGTCCGCGGCTCGGCGGCCAGCGCGGTGAACGACGTCCGGCGGCCGCGGCGGGGCAGGAAGCCCTCGAAGGTGAACCGGTCGCAGGGCAGCCCGGACACGGCCAGGGCGGTGGTGACCGCCGAGGGCCCCGGCACCGACGTCACCAGCACGCCGGCCTCGACGGCGGCGCGCACCAGCGTGTAGCCGGGGTCCGACACCGAGGGCATGCCGGCGTCGGTGAGCAGCAGGACGGTCTGCCCGGCCTGCATGGCGGCGACCAGGCCCGGCAGGCGGGAGGCCTCGACGGTCTCGTGGAAGGTGACGACGCGGCCGGTGAACGTGACCTCGAGGTCCTGCGCCAGCCGGTGCAGCCGGCGGGTGTCCTCGCAGGCCAGCACATCGGCCTCGGCCATCACCGCGCGCAGCCGCGGACCGACGTCGCCGGGCTGACCCAGCGGCGCACCACCCAGCACCAGTCGTCCCGCCACCGCACGAGCCTGTCACGCCGGCCCCCGCAGGACCGCCGCCTACCCTTCAGGCCATGGCGGTGCTGGCCCCCGATCGGGGGGACGACGAGCCCGCCCCGCCGGCCCGCCGCCGCCCGCGCCGACCGGCCGGGCGGCTGCCCCCGCCGCTGCCCACCGACCGGGTGCTGTCCTGGGTGCTGACCGCCGTGCTCGGCGTGGCCACCTTCGTCAGCCGGCTGTGGGACCTGTCCTACCCCGGCGACCTGCTCTTCGACGAGGCCTACTACCCGCCCGAGGCCAACGAGGTCCTCGAGTGGGGCTACGAGTACAACCGCGGCTACACGTTCATCGTCCACCCGCCGCTGGGCAAGCTGCTGATCTCCCTGGGCATCAAGGTGTTCGGGTACGACAGCACCGGCTGGCGGTTCCCCAGCCTGGTGGCCGGCACCGTCGCGGTCGTCGTGCTGACCCGGCTGGCCCGCCGCCTGACCGGCTCCACCCTGCTCGGGGTGGTCGCCGGGCTGCTGATGGCGCTGGACGGCTTCGCGTTCACCGTCGGCCGGATCGGGCTGCTCGACGTCTTCCTGCAGGCGTTCGTGGTCTCCGCGGTGGCCTGCCTGGTCGTCGACCGCGACCGGGTGCGGGCCCGGGTCCGGGCGCACGTCGGGGCCGCGACCGGGTTCGCGCTGGGCCCGCGGGGCTGGCGGATCGCGGCCGGCGTGCTGTTCGGCTGCGCGGCGGGGGTCAAGTGGTCCGGCGTCTACTTCCTGGCGTTCTTCGCCGTCCTCAGCCTCTTCTGGGACCGGGCCGCCTGGCGCGAGCTCGGCGTGCCCAGCCCGACCCGCACCGCGCTGCGCCGCGGGCTGCCCGGCGCCGCCTGGGCGCTGGGCGTGCTGCCGGTGCTGGCCTACCTGGCCACCTTCACCGGCTGGTTCCGCGGCGAGAACTCCCAGGGCCGGCACTGGGCCGAGCAGCACCCGGACACCGCCTGGCCCTGGATCCCGGACCCGCTGCGGTCGCTGTGGCACATGCACGGCGAGTGGCTCAGCTTCCACAACGGGCTGTCCACGCCGCACCCGTGGGAGTCGGGACCGTGGTCGTGGCTGGTCGACGGCCGGCCCATCCTGCTGTGGAACCCGCAGGGCCTCACCGACTCCGCCGGCGACCAGGTCATCCGCTACATCCTGATGGTCGGCACGCCCACCCTCTGGCTGGTGTTCGCCCCGGCCATGCTGTGGCTGCTGTGGCGGATCGTCGCCCGCCGCGACCCGGCTGCGATCACCGTCGCGGTGGGCATCGCCGCCGGCTGGCTGACCTGGTTCGTCAACCTCGAGCGGACCATGTTCATCTTCTACATGGCGCCGGTGCTGCCGTTCTTCGTGCTGGCCGTGACGCTGGCCCTGCAGGACGTGCTCGGGCGGCAGACCGGCCCCGACCGGGCCACCCCGTTCCGCCGGCAGCTGGGCCTGGGCGCGGTCAGCCTGTACCTGGCCGTCGTGGCGCTGACCTTCGTCTTCTTCTACCCGGTGCTCACCGGGCAGCCGCTGTCCTACGCCGACTGGGTGCAGCGCATGTGGTTCCCCTCCTGGTTCTAGAAGGAACCACGTCTCCCCCCACGACGCGCTCCGCACGCCGCGGGTCCCTGAGACGTAGCCGTTCCATCGGGTTGTCCGTTAGATAGTTGAGTAGTACAACTGAACGTGTGGACGACGACCGGACCGCTCTCGCGGCGCAGCTGGACGACGTGGTCGTCGGGCTGCGCCAGCTGACCAGCACCCGGACCGACCTCAGCCTCACCGCGGCCGCCACCCTGGCGACGCTGCAGCGCTCCGGCCCCGCGCGGCTCACCGAGCTGGCGGTCGCCGAGGGGGTCAGCCAGCCATCGATGACCGCGCTCATCGCGCGGCTGGCCGGCCAGGGGCTGGTCGACCGGGCGGCCGACCCGACCGACGGCCGGGCCGTCGTCCTCAGCCTGACCGACGCCGGTGCGGATCTGCTGGCCCGCCGGCGCACCGAGCGCGCAACCCGCCTGGCCGGGCCGCTGTCCGACCTCGGCGACGACGACGTCGCGGCGATCTCCGCAGCGCTGCCCGCCCTGGCCCGGCTCGCCGGCGCCCTGCACCACTGACCCCTACCCCGCACCACCCACCACGGAGGTGACCTGGTGAGCACACACGGCTCCACCAGCCAGAAGTCCAGCATGCTCGGCCAGCCCAAGGCGGTCTACGCCGTGGCGTTCGCCTGCGTCGTCAGCTTCATGGGCATCGGCCTCGTCGACCCCATCCTGCCCTCGCTGAAGACCCAGCTCGGCGCCAGCGAGAGCCAGGTGACCCTGCTGTTCACCAGCTACCTGGTGGTCACCGCGGTCGCCATGCTCGGCACGAACTGGGTGTCCAGCCGGATCGGGGCCAAGCAGACGCTGATCACGGGCCTGGCGGTCATCGTGGTGTTCGCCGCCCTCGCCGGGTCCAGCGACTCCATCGGCGGCATCGTCGGGTTCCGCGCCGGCTGGGGCCTGGGCAACGCCCTGTTCATCGCCACCTCGCTGGCCGTCATCGTGGCCAGCGCGTCCGGCGGGTTCGCCGGCGCGATCGTGCTCTACGAGGCAGCCCTGGGCCTGGGCATCGCGGCCGGCCCGCTGGTCGGCGGCCTGCTGGGCAGCATCAGCTGGCGCGGGCCGTTCTTCGGCGTGGCCGCGCTGATGGCGGTCGCGCTCGTCGCCACCGTCGTCCTGCTGGACGCCACCCCCAAGCCCACGCACAAGACCCCGCTGTCGGCCCCGCTCAAGGCGCTGCGGCACCGCGGGCTGCTGACGATGGCGATCACGGCCCTGCTCTACAACTGGGGCTTCTTCACCATGCTGGGCTACGCGCCGTTCCCGATGGAGCTGTCGGCGATCAAGCTCGGTTTCGTCTTCTTCGGCTGGGGTCTGCTGGTCGCGTTCTTCTCCGTCGTCGGCGCCCCGCGGCTGCAGGCCCGGTTCGGCACCGCCCGCAGCCTCTACGGCGCGCTGGGCCTGTTCGCCGTGGACCTGCTGCTCATCGCGGTCTTCACCGACACGAAGTGGGCGCTGATCACCTGCGTCGTCGTCGCCGGGGCGTTCATCGGCATCAACAACACCCTGACCACTCAGGCGGTCATGCAGGTCAGCCCGGTCGAGCGGCCGGTCGCCTCGGCCGCCTACGGGTTCGTCCGGTTCCTCGGCGGCGGCCTGGCGCCGTTCGCCGCGGGCAAGCTGGTCGAGGCCTTCGACGTCCACGTGCCGTTCTACGTCGGCGCGGTCGCGGTCCTGGCCGGCGTCGCGGTCCTCGCCACCGGGCACCGGATCCTCGCCGCCGCCGACGCCGGGATGGACGAGGACGGCCACGAGGCCGCCGAGCACGGCAGCCCCGAGGACGTCGCCGGCGAGGTGGCCGACGAGTTCGGCGGCGCACCCGCGGCCATCGACGGCGAGGTCGAGCCCGAGCTGGCGCACCGCCCCCGCTGAGCAGCCCTCCCCCGACGCCCCCGGTNCGTCCCGGCCGGCCCGCCCGGCCGGGACGCGACGCGGGCCTGGCGGCGGGCTGCGGCCCGGCGCTCCCGCTGCGCAGCGGCCCGGGTGACCATGAGGTACCCGACGACGGCGAGGTCCAGCAGCACCTGCGGGGCCCACAGCCACGTGCGGTAGGTCAGCGCACCGACCAGCGCCAGGACGGCGAGGGCGGCGAGGCCGGCCAGCGTGCGGCGGCGCAGCGCGTGCACGTCCACCTGCAGCTCGCCGGTGCGGTAGAGCTGTTCGCGGTCGACGGCGACCCGCTCGGTGTCGGCGTGGACCACCGGGTCCACCACCCGACGGCGGCGCAACGTGCGCCCCGAGTCGACAGCACCGACCCGGGCCGGTGCTGCGTCGCCGCGGGTGACCACCATCGGCACCAGCACCACGAACCACAGCACGACCAGAGCGGCCAGCAGCACACCCGATCCCATCGCAAACCACCCCGTCCCTGGCATCCCGCGTGTGCGACGCCGATCCCTGGCGTCACACGAGTCACACGGGTCACTCGAGGAGCACGTTAGGGCGCGCGCTCCCCCGGACGAGGGAGGCGCACCGGGAGGTGCCCGTGTCGTGTCGCGCCGGTCCGGCGTGTCGCACGGATCGGCGTGTCGGTCACGGCGACCGACGGAGGTGCGCGACCACCCCGGCAGGGTGGTCACCGGCGAGCAGCGCGTAGCCCAGGTGGTCGCGCCAGTCGCCGTCGATGTCGAGGTACGAGCGGAACGTCCCTTCCTCGCGGAAACCCAGTCGCTCTACCAATCGGCGGCTTCGACCGTTCTCGGGACGTATGTCGGCCTGGATTCTGTGCAGGCCTGCCGGTCCGAACGCGTGGTCGCACACCAGGGCCACCGCGGTGGACGCGATCCCACGCCCGGCGGCGGCCTCGTCCAGCCAGTAGCCGACGTGCGCCGAGCGCAGCGCGCCGCGCACCACGTTGTCGAGGGTGACCTGGCCGACCAGCCGGTCGCGGTGCCGGACGGCGAAGGGCAGCGCCATCCCCAGCTGGGCGCGCCGGCGGGCGGCCCGGCGCATGGCCCGGTAGACCGCCGGGCTGTGCCGCGCCTCCCACGCACCGGGTGCCGACGGCTCCCAGGGCGCCAGCCAGTCCCGGTTGGCCAGCCGCAGCTGCGACCACGCCGCGGCGTCGGAGCGGCGCAGCGGGTGCAGCCGGACGTCGCCGTCCACGAGCTCGGCTGGCCAGCCCGGGTGCAGGGCGGCGTCGGTCCAGAAGGACGTCAGGTCAGCCGCCGAGGAGCATCGGCATGACCGTCACCAGTCCGCCGGGCGAGACCTCGGTGACGTCCTCGTCGATGACGACCAGGCAGTTGGCGCGCGCGGTGCGGGCCAGCGCGGCGTCGTGCCCGCTCTCCCCGCCGCCCACGGGCTCCACGACGTAGCCGCCGTCGGGGTGCCGCATGACCTGGCCGTGCAGGTACTGCCGGTAGCCCAGCGGCGAGAGCAGCTGCTGGGCCGACACGGCCTGCACCGTGCGCCGGAACAGCTGGCGCTTGCCCAGCATCAGCCGGATCGCCGGTCGGACGAAGACCTCGAAGGCGACCAGCGCGGCCGCCGGCTCGCCCGGGATGCAGATGACCGGGACGCCGTCGCGGCCCAGCCGCCCGAACGCCTGGATCGGACCGGGGTGCATCGCGACCTGGGCGAAGGTGACCTCGCCCAGCTGGGCCAGGGCCTCCTGCACCAGGTCGAAGCCGTTGCCGGCGAACGTGCCGGCGATCAGCACGATGTCGCTGCGCAGCAGCTGGCTCTCCAGCAGCTCGACCAGCCGGCGCCGGTCCCGCGGCACGATGCCCGACCGGTAGGCCTCGGCCCCGGCGTCGCGCGCCGCGGCGGCCAGGGCGTAGCTGTTGACGTCGACGACCTGGCCGGGGCCGGGCATGCGGCCGACGTCGACCAGCTCGCTGCCGGCCGACAGCACCGCGATCCGCGGCCGGGGGTGCACGAGCACGCGCTCGCGGCCCACGGCGGCCAGCAGGCTGATCTGCGCCGGGCCGATCGGGGTGTTCAGCGCCACGGCGGTGTCGCCCACGGCGACGTCCTCCCCGGCGTGCCGCACGTAGGTGCCCGGCTCGAGCTCGGCGTGCACGCCGACGTGCGCGGCACCGGAGTCCGTCCACACCGTCGGGACGACGACGTCGGCGCCGCTGGGCAGCATCGCCCCGGCGGCGACCTTGTGCGCCAGACCGGGACCGATGGCCGAGGGCTCGGCGGGGCCGGCCTGGCTCTCCCCCACCACCGCGAGCCCGACCGGGTCCTCCAGGGTGGCGCCGACGGTGTCGGCCGAGCGGGCGGCGTAGCCGTCGAGGGCGGCCTGCTCGAAGGAGGGCAGGTCGCGGTCGCTGACCACGTGCTCGGCGCACAGCAGCCCCTGCGCGTCGAGCACGGCGAGCTCGATCGGGTCGGGGGTCGGCGCGGCGGCGAGGATCAGGTCCAGGTGCTGCTCGACGCTGCGCACCACGGGTGCCTCGGCGACCGCCCAGCTGTCGGTGCGGGGCTCGTCGCCGCCGGACAGCTCGGGCAGCTGGTCGCGGTCGACCTGCACCGTCGGGTGCGGGCCGGTGCCCGCGATCTGGCGGGTCGACTGGACGCCGACCGGCGCCCCGGTGGTCAGGTCGATCTGGGTGGTCTCCCGGGTCCCCCGGAACCAGCCCCGCGTCCTGTCCTCGGTCATCCCCGCCACCGTCACCACCGCCGTCTGCGCTCTCGGCGCACCTGGATCGGGCGCCCGGCCACCGATGGTGCCCGCTCCGCGTGCCCGGTCAGGCCTGCGACGCGCCCTCCGGAGCAAGGTCACCGACGAAATCGCGCAGCCAGGGCCGCAGCGCCGGGCCCAGGTCCTCGCGCTCCACGGCCAGCCGGATGACGGCCTTGAGGTAGTCGAGCTTGTCGCCGGTGTCGTAGCGGCGGCCGGAGAAGACCACGCCGTGCACCGGGACGCCGTCCTGGACCAGCTTCAGCAGCGCGTCGGTCAGCTGGATCTCCCCGCCCCGGCCGGGCGGGGTGGCCCGGATCGCGTCGAAGATCTCCGGCGCGAGCACGTACCTGCCGATGATGGCCAGGCTGGACGGCGCCTCCTCCTTCGCGGGCTTCTCGACCATGCCGGTGATCCGGACGACCTGGTCGCCGTCCCCGGCGTCCGTCTGCGGCGCGTCGTCGATCGCGACGCAGCCGTACTTGTCGATGTCGTCCGCGCCCACGTCGAGCAGGGCGATGACGCAGCCGCCGTGCTCGGCCTGCACCGCGAGCATCTGCTCGAGCAGGAGGTCGCGGGCGTCGATCAGGTCGTCGCCGAGCAGCACGGCGAACGGCTCGTCGCCGACGAAGGAGGCGGCCTGCAGGACGGCGTGGCCCAGGCCCTTGGCCTCGCCCTGGCGCACGAAGTGCACCTGCGCCACGTCCGTGGACTCGGCGACGGCGTCGATGCGGGCCTGGTCGCCCTTCTTCTCCAGCGCGGCCTCGAGCTCGGGGGTGCGGTCGAAGAAGTCCTCGATGGCGGCCTTGCCGCGGCCGGTGACCATCAGCACCTCGCCCAGGCCCGCCCGGGCGGACTCCTCCACGATGTACTGCAGCGCGGGCCGGTCCACGACCGGGAGCAGCTCCTTGGGCACGGCCTTGGTGGCCGGCAGGAAGCGGGTGCCCATCCCGGCGACCGGGATGACGGCCTTGCGGGCGGGACGGCTGTTCGTCGAGCTCGGCATGGGAGGACCCTAGCTAGCCTGCGGCGGTGGGCACCTCCCCCGACGTGGTGAGCGCCAAGGTGGCGCTGCGCACAGCCCTGCTCGCGGCCCGGGCCGCCCGGCCGGCCGACGTCCGGCGGGCGGCGGCGCGGGCGCTGGCCGCGCACCTGCGCACCGGGCTGCCCGACGACGCGGTGGTGGCCGGGTACGTGCCGAACGCCGAGGAGCCCGGGCACGGTGAGCTGGTCGCCGCCCTGGGCCCGCGGGCCCTGCTGCCGGTGGTCCCGCCGACCGGCCGGGTGCTGGGGTGGGCCCGGGTCGGCGGCGACCTGGTCCCGGGCCGGTTCGGGTTGCTGGAACCGGCCGGCCCCCGGCTGCCGGCCGACGCGCTGGGCGGGGCCGCGGTGGTCGTCGTCCCGGCGCTGGCGGTGGGCCGGGACGCCTCGCGGCTGGGCCGGGGGGCCGGGTTCTACGACCGGGCACTGGCGCACGCCCACCCCGCCGCCGTCCTGGTGGGCGTGGTGTTCGACGAGGAGCTGCGCGACGCCGTCCCCGTCGATGTGCACGACGTCCGGCTGCACGCCGTGGTCACCCCGTCGGCGGGCTGGACCTACCTGCCGGGCTGACCGCCGCCCAGCAGCGGGACGTCGGAGACCATCTGGATGTGCGCGGCCATCGCCGCACCGGCGGCGGCCTCGTCCCCGGCGCGGATGGCCTCGGCGATCGCGCGGTGGCCGTCCAGGGAGCGGTGCGGGCGGCCCTCCTGGGCGAGGGACTCGATCCGGCTCTCCCGGACGCGGTCGCTGATCTCGGCCATGAACCGGGCCAGCAGCGCGGAGTGCCCGGCGGCGGTGACCGCGGCGTGGAAGCGCTCGTCGCCGGCCACCCCGCGCCCGCCGGCCGCCACGTCGGCGGCCATCGCGTCCAGGGCGGCGTCGATCTCGGCCAGGTCCGCCTCGGTCCGCCGGCGGGCGGCCAGCCCGGCCAGCCGGACCTCGAGTGCCTCCCGGGCCTCGATGACGTCGCCGAGGTCCTCGCGCCGGGTCTGCAGCGCGGCCAGCACGGTGTCCGCCCGCGGCGCCACCAGCAGCACGGTGCCGTCGCCGTGCCGGACGGCGACCACCCCGGTGACCTCCAGGGCGACCAGCGCCTGGGCCAGCGTCGCGCGGCTGACCCCCAGCGAGGCGGCCAGCTCGCGCTCGGCCGGCAGCCGGTCCCCCGGGCCGAGCCCGGCCGACGACGCCCAGGTCAGCAGCTGGTGCACGACCTGCTCGTAGAGCCGGTTGCGGCGCAGCGGCCCAGGTCCGACGCTCACGGCACCCTCCTGGTCTCCCGTGCGTGGTGGTTGACACACTAGCGACTGGCCGAGAGGCTAGGCCACTGAACCAGTGACCGGGGTCATACGACCCGCCCCTCGACGACGTGGGAGTCCGACGTGTCACCCGAGATCATCTCGATCCTGGCGTTGGTGGCGATCTTCGCGATCGCCACCTTCCTGCCGATCAACATGGGCGCCCTCGCGTTCGTGGCCGCCTTCCTGGTCGGCACCCTCGCCGTCGGGATGACCACCGACGACATCCTCGCCGGCTTCCCGGGCGAGCTGGTGCTGACCCTGATCGGGGTCACCTACCTGTTCGCCATCGCGCAGAACAACGGCACCGTGGACCTGCTGGTCCGCGGCGCGGTGAAGCTGGTGGCCGGCCGGGTGGCCCTGATCCCGTGGATCATGTTCGCCGTCACCGGCGTGCTCACCGCCATCGGCGCCCTCGGCCCGGCAGCGGTCGCGATCATCGCCCCCATCGCGCTGGGCTTCGCCGCGAAGTACCGGATCAGCCCGCTGCTGATGGGCATGATGGTCATCCACGGCGCCCAGGCCGGCGGGTTCTCCCCGATCAGCGTCTACGGCGTCACGGTCAACAACATCGTGGCCCAGAACGACCTGCCCAGCAGCCCGCTGACGGTGTTCCTGGGCAGCCTGTTCTTCAACCTGGCGATCGGCATCGTGCTGTTCGTCGTCCTGGGCGGGCGCAAGCTCATGGGCCGCCGGGTCGGCGACGAGGCCGTCCCCGAGCCCGCCGACGGCGACACCGACGCCGAGGTCACCGGGCACGGCACCTCCGCCGGGTCCACGGCCGGGTCGTCGGTCGACGTCGCCGAGAAGACCGGCCGGGTCACCGTCGAGCAGATCCTGACCCTGGTGGGCCTGGTCGTCCTCGTCGTCCTCGCCCTGGTCTTCGACCTGGACATCGGGTTCGTCTCGATCACCATCGCCACCGTGCTGGCCCTGTTCTCCGCCGCCCGGCACAAGGGCGCGGTCATGCAGATCAGCTGGTCCACCGTGCTGCTGATCGCCGGCGTGCTCAGCTTCGTCTTCGTGCTGCAGGAGGCCGGCACCATCGACTACGTCGGGGAGAGCGTGACCTCGATCGGCGCCCCGCTGGTCGTGGCCCTGCTGCTGGCCTACATCGGCGGCGTCGTCTCGGCCTTCGCCAGCTCGACGGCGATCATCGGCGTGGCCATCTCGCTGGCCGTGCCGTTCCTGCTGGCCGGCGAGATCGGGGCGGTGGGCGTCGTCGTGGCGCTCTCGGTCGCCTCGACCATCGTCGACGTCAGCCCGTTCTCCACCAACGGCGCGCTCGTCCTGGCCAACGCCCAGGACGTCGACCGCGACCGCTTCTACAAGCAGATCCTCGGCTACTCCGGCATCGTCGTCCTGGTCGGCCCGCTCCTGGCCTGGCTGGTCTTCGTCGTCCCCGGGTGGCTCTGATGACCGGAGGAACCGTGACCGCAGGACCCCTGGACGGCTTGCTCGTCGTCGACCTGACCCGCGCGCTGGCCGGCCCGCACGCCGGGATGATGCTCGGCGACCTCGGTGCCCGGGTGATCAAGGTGGAGAACCCCGACAGCGGCGACGACACCCGCGGGTGGGGTCCGCCGTTCGTGCAGCCCGAGGGCGCCGACCGGGAGTCCACCTACTTCCTGTCCACGAACAAGAACAAGGAGTCGATCACCCTCGACCTCAAGGACGACGCGGACAAGGCGACGCTGACCGAGCTGCTGCGCCGCGCCGACGTGCTGCTGGAGAACTTCCGGCCCGGCACGCTGGCCCGGCTGGGCTTCGGCACCGACGTGCTCGCCGAGCTCAACCCGCGGCTGGTGACCCTGGCCATCAGCGGCTTCGGCCACGACGGTCCCGAGGGCGGGCGGGCCGGCTACGACCAGATCGCCCAGGGCGAGGCCGGGCTGATGTCGCTCACCGGCTCCGGGCCCGAGGACCCGCAGCGGGTCGGCGTCCCGATCGGCGACCTGCTGGCCGGCATGTACGGCGCCTACGGGGTGCTCGCCGCGCTGCTGGAGCGGGAGAAGACCGGCCGCGGCCAGGTCGTGCGCACGTCGCTGCTGGCCGCCGTCGTCGGCGTGCACGCCTTCCAGGGGACGGCGTGGACGGTGGCCGGCAAGGTCGGCCACGCCCAGGGCAACCACCACCCCTCGATCGCCCCGTACGGGCTGTTCCGCTGCGCCGACGGCGGCAGCGTCCAGCTGTCCTGCGGCAGCGAGTCGCTGTGGCGCAAGCTGTGCGCGGAGTTCGGGCTGGACGCCGAGGCCGACGGCCTGGCCACCAACGGCGAGCGGGTGGGCAACCGCGAGCGGGTCATCGAGCTGCTGGAGACCGCGTTCGTCGGCATCGAGGCCGAGGCGCTGCTGGCCCGGCTGTCCGCGGCTGGGGTGCCGGCCGGCAAGGTCCGCACGATCGACGAGGTCTACGGCTGGGACCAGGCGCAGTCCCAGGGCCTGCTGGTCGACGTCGACCACGCCACGCTGGGCACCGTCCAGCTGCCCGGGCCGCCGCTGCGGTTCTTCGCCCCGTCGCCCGACGGCGAGACCGAGACCACCCGGACGGCGCACACCGCTCCCCCGGTCCTCGGCGCCGACGGCGACGCGATCCGGGCCTGGCTGCGCTCGTGAGCACCCGGATGGACGCCCGCACCCTGCGCGACCTGGTGCTGGACCCCGGCACCTGGATCTCCTGGGACACCCCGGTCGGGCCGCGCGACGTGTCGCCGGAGTACGCCGCCGAGCTAGCCCGGGCGCAGGAGAAGACCCGGCAGGACGAGGCCATCGTCAGCGGCGAGGGCCGGCTGCGCGGGCGCCGGGTGGCCGTGGTGGCCGGGGAGTTCGGCTTCCTGGCCGGCTCCATCGGCGTCGCGACCGCGGAGCGGCTGATGGCCGCCGTCGAGCGGGCCACCGCCGAGGGGCTGCCGCTGCTGGCGGCCCCCGTCTCCGGCGGCACCCGCATGCAGGAAGGCACCGTCGCCTTCCTGCAGATGGTCGGCATCACCCAGGCCGTCGCCCGGCACAAGGAGGCCGGGCTGCCCTACCTGGTCTACCTGCGCTCCCCCACCTTCGGCGGCGTGCTGGCCTCCTGGGGCTCGCTGGGCCACGTCACCATCGCCGAGCCCGGCGCCTCCATCGGCTTCCTCGGCCCCCGGGTCTACGAGTCCCTGTACGGCGAGAAGTTCCCCGAGGGCGTGCAGACCGCCGAGCACCTGCACGAGCGCGGCGTCATCGACGCCGTCGTCCCGCACGAGCAGGTCGCCGATGTCGCCGACCGCGCGCTGCGGGTGCTCGCCGCCCGGGCCACCTGGCACCGCGACGCCCAGGTCGCCGGACCGGTCGAGGGCGACGGCACCGACGCCGACGACCCCGAGGACGGCCGCAGCGCCTGGGACGTCGTCACCGCCTCCCGCCGCACCGACCGCCCCGGCGTCCGGCGGCTGCTGCGCACCGCGGCCACCGACGTCGTCGCCCTCAACGGCACCGGCGCCGGCGAGTCCGACCCCGGCCTGCTGCTGGCGCTGGCCCGGTTCGGCGGCGCGCCGTGCGTGGTGCTCGGCCAGGACCGGCGCGGGCAGTCGCTGAGCGCCCCGCTGGGCCCGGCCGCACTGCGGGAGGCCCGCCGCGGCATGCGGCTGGCCGCCGAGCTGCGGCTGCCGCTGGTCACCCTCATCGACACCCCCGGCGCGGCGCTGTCCAAGGAGGCCGAGGAGGGCGGGCTGGCCGGCGAGATCGCTCGCTGCCTGTCCGACCTGGTCACCCTCAAGGCACCGACGCTGGCCGTGCTGCTGGGCCAGGGCACCGGCGGCGGCGCGCTCGCGCTGGTGCCGGCCGACCGGGTGCTGGCCTGCGCCAACGGCTGGCTGGGTCCGCTGCCGCCCGAGGGCGCCTCGGCGATCGTGCACCGCGACGTCGACCACGCCGACGTCATGGCCGCCCAGCAGGGCGTGCGGGCCACCGACCTGTGGCGGGCCGGCATCGTCGACCGCGTCGTCCCCGAGCGCCCGGACGCCGCCGACGAGCCCGACGAGTTCTGCGCCCGCCTGGGCCGGGTGCTCGCCGAGGAGCTCGCCGGGCTGCTCGGCCGGGACGACGTCGAGCGCCAGCGCAGCCGGACCACGCGCTGGCGCCACCTGGGCCGCCGCGCCCGCTGACGGCTGTGTCCGGCATCGATCAGCTGCGACGACGCCCGTGCATCCTCAGCCGCCGACGCGCGTGGCTGAGGATGCACGCTGGTCGACGCAGCTGATCCACGCCCAGGCAGGATGAGGAGCATGGCGCGGCCCGGGGTGCGACGGGTGCGCGCCGACGCCGGTGCGCCCCCGCCGCTGGACGCCATGTGGCCGATGACCGTGCCGGCGGTGGCCCCGCTGTGGGCCGAGGGGCTCGAGCTCGCGCCGGGGGCCACGGTCCTGGTGGGCGAGAACGCGTCGGGCAAGTCGACCCTGGTCGAGGTGCTCGCCGTCGCGCTGGGCCTCAACCCCGAGGGCGGCTCGGCCGGGGCCCGGCTGGAGACCCGGCGGACCGAGCCCGACGCGCTGCCGCTGGTGGTGGAGCGGGCGCCGGGCGCCCCGCGGTGGGCCTACCTGCTGCGCGACGAGACGCTGCACGGTCTCTACACGTACCTGGAGGAGTCCGGGCCCAGCTACCACCACCTCAGCCACGGCGAGGCGTTCCTCGCGATCTTCGAGGACCGGGCGCGCGGGGCGGGCACCTACCTGCTCGACGAGCCGGACGCCGCGCTCTCCTTCGCCGGCCAGCTCCGCCTGGTCGCCGGGTTGGTCGACGTGGTCGACCGCGGCGCGCAGGTCGTGGTGGCCACGCACTCCCCGCTCGTGGCCGCGCTGCCGGGGGCCACGATCCTCGAGGTCGGGCCGTGGGGGCTGCGGCCGGCCGCCTGGGACGACCTGGAGCTCACCGCGAGCTGGCGGCAGTTCCTGGACCGGCCGGAGAGCTTCCTGCGGCACCTGCGTTAGGGCTCAGCCCCGGCCCGCGCGCTCGGAGTGGTCGGGGTCCAGCCGGTCGAGGACGGCGGCCAGCGCGTCCTGCAGCGCGGCCGCCTGCTCGGGGCTCAGCGCGGCGAACAGGCCCTCCCGGACGGCGGCGACGTGCCCGGGTGCGGCGGACCGGACGACCTCCCAGCCGGCGTCGGTGAGGACGGCGACGTTGCCCCGGCCGTCCTCGGCCGCCTTCTCCCGGCGGGCCCAGCCGCGCTCCTCCAAGCGGGCCACCGTGTGGGACAGCCGGCTCTGCGACTGGTTGGCCATCCGGGCCAGCTCGCTCATCCGCCGGCTGCGGCCGGGCGCCTCGGACAGCATCGCCAGCACGATGTAGGCCGCGTGGGTCAGGCCCGCGTCGCGCTGCAGCTGGGCGTCGAGGGCGCGGGGCAGCAGCTCGGACACGGCCAGCCAGGTCCGCCAGGTCCGTTGTTGCTCCTCGTCCAGCCACGGCGACGTCACGTCGGGACCGTAAGGGGTGCCTCGTGGACGACGCACCTGCGGTGGCGCATGATTGGCAGTCGCCGGGTGCGAGTGCCAGCCCGGAGCACCACGAGAGAAGCACCGACCGAGGAGTCCAGCACCGTGCCCACGTACCAGTACGCCTGCACCAACCCCGAGACCAAGCACTCCTTCGAGGTGGTCCAGTCGTTCACCGACCCGGCGGTCGCCACCTGCCCGGAGTGCGGCGCCCCGGTGCGCAAGGTCTACGGCTCGGTCGGTGTCGTGTTCAAGGGCTCGGGCTTCTACCGCACCGACAGTCGCGACTCCGGCTCGAAGAAGTCGGCCACCTCGTCGTCCTCGTCGGGCAAGGAGTCCGGGTCGTCGTCGGGCAGCGACTCGTCGTCGGGCGGGGGCAGCAAGGACAGCTCGTCGTCCAGCTCGAGCACGACCTCGTCCTCCTCCTCGTCCTCGGGCTCGTCGTCGCCCTCCGGGTCGTCCGGGTCCTCGACCGGCGGGTCGTCGACCAGCTGACGTAGCACGGGGGACGCCGGCCTGCCGGCCGCCGTCCCCACCCGGGGGCGCCGTCCACAGGTCGGACTCGGCGAGCGGTGCCCGACGGTGCCGCCGGCGACCCCGCCGAGCTGGTCGGCGCCGTGCTCGCGTCCCCGCTGCGGCGCGGGGAGCCGGTGACCGATGCCCGGGTGGTCGGTCCGGGGCTGTGGTCGCAGGTCCCCCCGGGCCAGGTCGCCGCACCGGTCCGCCTGGCCGACCTCGCCGTCGCCGACCTGCTGCGACCCGGTGACCGCGTCGACGTGCTGGCGTCGGTCGACGGCGCGGGCACCGAGGTGGTCGCCGCCGGCGCCCTGGTGCTGGCCGTGCCCGGGGGTGGATCCGCGGACGGGTCCGGAGCCGGCAGCGGGCTGCTGGTGCTCGCCGTCCCCGCCGCCACCGCGTCGGACCTGGCGACGGCCACCACGGCGGCCACCCTGACCGTTACCCTCGGCCCGCCCTGACCTCCCGGATCGGGGCCCACTACCAGCTGAGGAGCACCATGCTCAAGGGTTTCAAGGACTTCCTGCTCCGCGGCAACATCGTCGACCTGGCGGTGGCGGTCGTCATCGGCACCGCGTTCACCGCACTCGTGGCCGCGTTCACGGCCTCGTTCCTCACCCCGCTGATCGCGCTGGTGAGCGGCGGCGGCGGCACCGGGGGCAGCTTCACCGTCAACGGCGAGACCTTCACCTACGGCGAGTTCATCGGCGCCGTCATCACGTTCGTGCTGACCGCCGCGGTCGTCTACTTCGTGGTCGTCGTCCCGATGAAGAAGATCATGGAGCGTCGCCAGCGCGGCGAGGAGGCCGGCCCGGCCGCCCCGACGCAGGTCGAGCTGCTCGTCGAGATCCGCGACCTGCTCGTCGCCCAGCAGGGCCAGGCCCCGCGGGCGGACCCGTCGGGCCCCGGCACCACCAGCCTGCCCGGCCAGCTCTGAGCTAGTCCGACCCCCAGTGGGGGGGCCGGTCGGCGAGGTAGCGCGTCTCCTCGTCGGCCGGCGGCCGGTCGCCCCAGCCGACGTCGCTGTCGTCGGGCGCCGGCTCGGCCGGGACGGCGTCGGGCTCGACCGGGCCGGTCCCCGGTGAGGTCGCCCGGCGCCGCGGCCGCATCCGGGGCGGCGCCGTCGGGGGGCGGTAGGAGCCCTGCCCCACCGGTCGCGGCTGGCTGTCGGTCATGCCCTCGACCGTAGGCGTCGCCCCCGGTTCACGCCGGGACGGGACGGCCCAGCCCCTCCAGCACGACGGCGCCCGGCAGCGCGGCCAGGACCGACCCCGGCACAGCCAGCTTCGACCCCCGCGTGCCTGAGCCCACGACCAGCAGCTCGGCGGCCGCGACGGCCGCGTCGACGAGCACCGGCCACGACGCCGGCAGCCCGACCGGGGTGATCCCGCCGTAGGCCATGCCGCTCTCGGCGACCGCGACGTCCTGCGGCGCGAAGGAGGCCTTGCGGGCGCCCAGGTGCTGGCGGACCAGCCCGTTGACGTCGGCCCGGGTGGTGGCGAGCACCAGGCAGGCGGCCAGCGTGGTCTCCCCGCCGCGCCGGGCCGCCACGACGACGCAGTTCGCCGACGCCTCGCCCGGCACCCCGTAGGCCTCCCCGAACGCGGCGGTGTCGGCCAGGTCGTCGTCGATCTCGGCCACCCAGGCGGGTCCGGCGAGGCCCGGCAGCGCGGCGGCCACCGGGGCGGCGAGCAGGTCGGGGCGGTCGGCGGCGGGGGCCCAGGTCAGCGTGCCCAGCTGCGGTGCGGTCATGGGTCCGATCGTGCACCCCGCGGGGTTGGGCCAGGATGGCGGGCGTGATCGGTCAGCTGCACTCCTACGTCATCGACGCCCCCGACGCGCACGCGCTGGCGACCTTCTACGCCGAGCTGCTGGGCATGCAGGTCCAGGGCTCGCCGGGCGACGACTGGGTGGTCGTCAGCGGGCAGGGCTACCGGCTGGCCTTCCAGCAGGCGCCGGACCTGCAGCCGCCGGACTGGCCCGACCCGGCCCGCCCGCAGCAGGCGCACCTGGACGTCCGGGTGGCCGACGTGGACACCGCCGAGCCCGCCGTCCTGGCCCTGGGTGCCCGCCGGCTGCCCGGCGGCGGGGGTGACTTCCGGGTGTACGCCGACCCGGTCGGGCACCCGTTCTGCCTGGTCTGGGACGCTCCGGTCCCGCCGCCGGCACCCGAGGAGACCCGATGACCACCCCCGACCTGGCCTCGATGAGCGCCTTCGTGGCCGCCACCGGGTTCACCCCCGACGAGATGACCGGGACGCGGGTGACCGGCACCGTCGAGCTCGGCCCGGACCAGCACACGCCCTGGGGCGTCGTGCACGGCGGCGTCTACGCCGCGGTCATCGAGTCCGCGGCCAGCATCGGGGCCAGCGCGGCGGTGGCCGACCGCGGGCAGTTCGCCGTCGGGGTCAACAACTCCACGGACTTCCTGCGCCCGGCCACCGAGGGCCGGCTCGACGTCCTCGCCGAGCCCGTGCAGCAGGGCCGCACCCTGCAGCTGTGGCTGGTCACCCTCACCCGCGCCGAGGACGGCAAGACCGTCGCCCGCGGCCAGGTCCGGCTGCAGAACGTGCCGCTGCCGGGCGCCTGACCGACCGGTCCTGTCGGACCCCGGTGCCACGATCACGGCACCGACCCGACCCGACCTGCCGGAGGCACCCGTGACCCTCGACCGCGAACGCGCGGACCTGCTCGAGACCCTCGCCGCGCACCGCGGGCTCCTCCGCCGCACCGCCGACGGGCTGGACGACGAGCAGGCCCGGCAGCGCACCTCCGCCAGCGAGCTGACCGTCGGCGGCGTGCTCCGGCACGTCGTGGCCCAGGAGCGGATCTGGACCGACTTCCTGCAGCGCGGGGCCGCCGCGCACGAGGAGGTCACCCCCGAGGCCTTCGCGGCCCAGTTCGCCCTCGGCCCCGACGACACCCTCGCCGGGGTCCTCGCCGACCACGACACGGTGGCCGCCGCGACCGAGGCGCTGGTCCGGTCCTTCGACGACCTGGACACCGACGTCGAGCTGCCGGCGATGCCCTGGTTCCCGCCGGGCACCCGCTGGTCGCGGCGCCGGGTGCTGGTGCACCTCGTGGCCGAGACCGCCCAGCACGCCGGCCACGCCGACGTCGTCCGGGAGGGCATCGACGGCGCCAAGACCATGGGCTGACCGACGACGGGCGCTCAGCGCGGCACGGCGGCGGGGTCCAGCACGACGCGGAACAGCGCCCGCGGGTCCTGCATCGTCGCCGGCCGGCGCACCGCCGACCGGGGGACGACGACGTCGAACCGGGCCGGCCGGCGGTGCGGCAGCAGCTCGCGCCCGGCGAAGGCGTAGTCGCCGGTGACCTCCCCGAGCAGCAGCCCGGCGCCCCCGGTCACCGGCAGCGCGACCCGGTCACCCGCCCGGACCTCGTCCAGGAACGCCGACAGCTGCCGCAGGTCCTTGGCCGGCCGCTTGCCGGTCAGCTCGTGGGCCAGTGCCCGCAGCTGGGCGGCGTCCAGGCCGGTGGCATCCACGTCGACCCCCGACTGGGTGCCCAGCCCGACCACCCCGTTGGCCAGCGCCGCGCCCAGCTCCGGGTGCGCCCGGGGCCGGACCACCCACACCGGGACGCCGTCGGGCGCGGGGGTCGGCGGCAGGTCGTCGGCCGCGGGCCAGACGTAGTCCAGGTCGTCGGGGTCCTCGGCGAACAGCGACCGGTAGGTGGCCGGCTCCTTGGCCAGCAGCTTGGACCGGTGCGAGCGGTGCACCGACTCCTCGCCCAGCCAGCCCGGCAGCTCACCGGCGGCACCCAGCTCGGCCTGGCTGCCCACCCCCGGCGCGAACTCCTCGATCTGGGCCGCGGTCGAGTCGGCGAACCCGCGGGCCACCCACTCGGCCACCATCTCCAGCCCGTACCGGACCAGCGCCGGGGTGCGGCCGCGCCACATCACCACCGCCGGGTGGGTGGTCCAGCCGTAGTCGGGCAGCTCCAGCGCCCGCAGGATCTGCAGCGTCTCCACCCGCTGCTTGCCCAGGCGCGGGCTGTCCAGCAGCCGTGCGCTGCCGGCGAAGTCGGCGACGGGGAGGAAGGTCTGCACCGGGTCCAGTCTGGGTCAGCCGGCGTCGTCCAGCGCGGCGAGCGCGGCCTCCCAGCGGGCGCGGCGCTCGTCGTCGGACTGCTCCCACCACTTCGCCCCGCGCTCGCCCAGCCCGGTCTTCGCGGCCTGCACCAGCGCCCGGGCGGCGGTCACCGCGGCGTCGTCCCCGGCCTTCTTCGCCGTCCGCACCCCGCTGCGGCCGACCCCGAGGTGGTGCAGCAGCCGCTCCCGGACGTCGTCGGGCAGCTGCGGGTCCTGGGCCCGCCACCGGCGGCCGTCCACCACGATCCAGCGACCGTCCTCGGTCCGCTCGACCTCTCGGGTCACCGGGACAGCCGGCCGGCCAGCTCGGGGAGCACCCGGCCGAGCGGGGCGTCGACCCGCACGTCGGCCTTCTCGTCGCCCCGGGTCGGCCCAGCGTTGACGATGGCGACCGGGATGCCGTCCTTGGCCGCCCGCAGCACGAAGCGGTAGCCGCTCATCACGGTCAACGAGGACCCGAGCACCACCAGCGACCGCGCGCACCGCACCAGGTCGAAGGCGGCCTGCACACGGTCGGCCGGCACGGTCTCGCCGAAGAACACCACGTCGGGCTTGAGCGGACCGCCGCCGCAGACCAGGCAGTCGACCATCACGAACCCGTCCAGCGCGGACTCCGGCAGCTCGACGTCGCCGTCGGGGTTGACCTCGCCGTCGACCGGTTCGGGCCGGAACCCGGGGTTGGCCTCGCGCAGCCGCACGTCGAGGGCGGCCCGCGGCGCGACGTCGCCGCACTGCAGGCACACGGTGCGGTCCAGCCCGCCGTGCAGCTCGAGCACGTCGGTGGCGCCGCCGGCCTGGTGCAGGCCGTCGACGTTCTGGGTCACGATCCCGCCGACCAGCCCGGCGTGCTGCAGCTCGGCGACCGCGCGGTGGCCGGCGTTGGGCCGTGCGCCGGCGATCTGCCGCCAGCCGACGAAGCTGCGCGCCCAGTACCGGTGCCGGCCACGCGGGTCCCGGGTGAACGTCTGCCAGGTCATCGGGGTGTGCCGGCGCAGCGACCCGGTGGCGCCGCGGTAGTCCGGGATGCCCGAGTCGGTGGACAGCCCGGCGCCGGACAGCACGACGACGTTGCCGTCGCCGACCAGGGCGGCCAGCTCGTCCAGCCCGGGGACGACGGTGGGTGCTGCGGTCACCCCACCCATGGTCCCTGGTTCAGCGCAGTTCTGCGTCCAGCCGCTCGAGCATGCCGGTGTAGGTGCGGGCCAGGCCCTTGGGGGCGAAGGTGCGCTCGAAGAACCCGCCGATGCCGCCGGCGCCGTCCCAGGTGGTGCGCACGCGGACCGTGGTGGTCTCACCGGCCGGGTGCAGCGTCCACGTGGTGACCATGGAGGACTTCGTGTCGCTCTCGACCAGGCCGCCGCCGTCGGGCAGCTCGCTGACCGAGACGACCTGGTCGCGCACCCGCTTCTCGGTGGCGGCGAACTTCCAGTGCACCCGGGTGCCGCCGCCCTCGCCGCCGGACTCGACCCGGTACTCGCTGAACTGCGGGCCGGCGATCCGCTGCCGGGTGCCGGCGTAGTCGCCGAGGGCGACCCGCACCCGGTCGGCGGGAGCGTGGACGACGTGCTCTGCGGTGGCGACGACCTGACCCATGCCGACCAGTCTGCCCCGGGCTGCCGGAGCTCGACGCCCCAGGCCGGGGACCGACCCCTGAGCGCTGCTGCCAGCAGACGCACAGGTGGGCGAGACCCGGGCGCAACACGCACAGCAGATCCTCGGCGACTGCACCGCCCCTGCCGGTGCGACGTCGACCGCGCAGACGAGGACCTCCCATGGCGACCAGCACGGCACCGGTACCCGACACCACCACGGCGGACGCGGCGGCGGAGAAGTCCAAGCTGCAGAAGCACTTCGGCCGGGCCGACGTCTTCTTCTTCCTGGTCTGCACCCTGGTCGGGATCGACGGCCTCGGCACCCTGGCCACCGAGGGCGGGCAGGGCTTCACCTGGCTGGTGGTCTGCGTGCTGCTGTTCGCCGTCCCCTCGGCGATGGTGCTGGCCGAGCTCGGCGCCGCGTACACCGACGAGGGCGGCCCCTACGTCTGGGTCCGGATGGCGTTCGGCCACCTCGCCGGCGCGGTCAACAACTTCTTCTACTGGGTGACCAACCCGGTGTGGATGGGCGGCACGCTGGTCGGCACCGCGCTCGGCGGGCTGATCGTGTTCTTCAACGACGGCGCCGAGTACTCGACGGCGACGACCTACGTCTTCGCCGCGGTGTTCATCTGGGCCGGCGTGCTGTTCGCCGTCCTCTCCTTCCGGGTCGGCAAGTGGGTGGCCACGATCGGGGCGCTGGCCCGGTTCCTGCTGCTGGGCCTGTTCAGCGTGCTGGTCATCGCCTACGGGTTCGACCACGGCTTCCACGGGCCGAGCCTGGGCGACTACGCCCCCACCTTCGCCGGCTTCGTCGCCCTGGTCCCGCTGGTGCTGTTCAGCCTGGTCGGGTTCGAGCTGCCCAGCGCCGCCGGGGAGGAGATGAGCGACGCCGCGAAGGACGTCCCGGCCGGGATCGCCAAGTCGGTGGTGGCCACCGGGCTGCTGTACGCCGTCCCCGTGCTGGGCATCCTCCTGGTGCTGCCGACCGAGCAGGCCAGCGGGCTGGCCGGGTTCCCGGAGGCGATCCGGCAGGCGCTGACGGTGTTCGGCGGCGAGGTGGTCACCGCGGCCGACGGCACGGTCACCGCCACCCTGACGCCCTTCTCCACCGCGGTCGGCTGGGTGCTGGGCGCCCTGGTCGCGCTGGTGGCCTTCACCAGCGGGCTCACCTGGATCATGGGCTCGGACCGCACCCTGGCCGTGTCCTGCTACGACGGCGCCGGGCCGCGCTGGCTGGGCCGGTTCTCCGCCCGCTTCGGCACCCCGACCCGGGTGAACGTCCTGTCCGGGGTGATCAGCAGCGTGGTGTTCGTCGGGGTCACCGAGATCACCGGCGGCGACATCGCCAAGTTCTTCGGCGTCGCGCTCAGCCTGGCCATCTCGACCACGCTGATCTCCTACCTGGGCATCTTCCCGGCCGCGTGGAAGCTCCGGCGCACCCGACCGGACCACCCGCTCCCCTACCGGGCGCCGGCGCTGGGCCTGCTCACCGTCGTGTCGATGGCCTGGATCGCGTTCTGCACGGTGCAGCTGCTGTTCCCCGGCCTGGGCGACGGCTGGTTCGGCGCGGACTACCGCCTCGACGGCTGGGCGGCCTCGGAGAAGTGGGTCTACCTGTTCACCGAGCTGGTCCCGCTGGCGGTGTTCGTCGCGATCGCCGTCGGGTTCTGGGCCGCCGGCCGGAGGAACGTCCGCCGCACGGAGGAGGTCGAGCCGGTCGAGCAGCCGATCCGCTGACGGTCACCGCGCGGCGGCCACCGTGCGCAGGGCATGCCGGGCGATCTGCAGCTCCTCGTCGGTCGGGACCACCAGGACGGCGACGGGGGTGTCGTCCGGGCTGATCCGGCGGACACCCCGACCGCGTGCCTCGTTGCGCGCGGGGTCCAGCTCGATGCCCAGGTGCCCGAGCCCGGCGCAGACGCGGGCCCGCACCTCGGGGCTGTTCTCCCCCACCCCGGCGGTGAAGACCAGCGCGTCCAGCCCGCCCAGGTGCGCGAGGTAGGCGCCGACGTAGCCGCGGACCCGGTGCGCGTAGACGCCCAGCGCCCGCTCGGCCCGCTCGTCGCCGGCGCCGGCCGCGGCCAGCACGTCCCGCAGGTCGCCGCTCCCGGTCAGGCCGGTCAGCCCGCTGCGGCGGTTGAGCAGGGTGTCCACCTCCTCGACCGTCGACCCGGTGCGCAGCAGGTGCAGCACGGCGCCGGGGTCCAGGTCCCCGCCGCGGGTGCCCATGACCAGGCCCTCCAGCGGGGTCAGCCCCATCGAGGTGGCGATCGACCGCCCGTCGGAGACCGCGCAGGCCGAGGCGCCGTTGCCCAGGTGCAGCACGACGAACCGGCCCGCGCCGCCCAGGAACGCGGCCGCGGCCTGTGAGACGTACTCGTGCGAGGTCCCGTGGAAGCCGTACCGCCGGATGCCGCGCTCGGCGGCCAGCTCCGCGTCGATCGCGTAGGTGGTGGCCTCCGGCGGCATGGTGGCGTGGAAGGCGGTGTCGAACACCGCGACCTGCGGCACGCCGGGGAACGCGGCCCGGGCGGCCCGGATGCCCAGCAGCCCGGGCGGGTTGTGCAGCGGCGCGAGCACGGACAGCTCCTCGACGGCGGCCTCGACCTCGGCGTCCACCAGCACCGGGGCGCTGAACCGCTCGCCGCCGTGCACCACCCGGTGCCCGACGACGTCGGGCGCCAGCACCGGCCCGTGCTCGGCGAAGGTGGCCGCCATCAGCGCCAGCGCCCCGGCGTGGTCGGGCACCGGCGCGGCGACCGACACCTCCCCGCCGGGCCCGCGGTGGGTGATCGTGCCCTCGCCGCCGATCCGCTCGACCAACCCCGAGGCCAGCACCTGCTCGGCGTCGTCCAGCAGCTGGTACTTCAGCGACGAGGACCCGCTGTTGACCACCAGCACGGTGGTCACGAGCCGGCCGCCTGCACCGCGGTGAGGGCGATGGTGTTGACGATGTCGCGCACGGTGGCTCCCCGGGACAGGTCGTTGACCGGCTTGTTGAGCCCCTGCAGCACCGGGCCCATGGCGACCGCGCCGGCCGAGCGCTGCACCGCCTTGTAGGTGTTGTTGCCGGTGTTGAGGTCCGGGAAGACGAACACGGTGGCCCGGCCGGCGACCGGCGAGCCCGGCATCTTCGACGCCCCGACGGCGGGGTCGGCCGCGGCGTCGTACTGCATCGGGCCGTCGACGACCAGCTCCGGGGCGCGCTCGTGGACCAGCCGGGTGGCCTCCCGCACCTTGTCGACGTCCGCGCCGGAGCCGGAGTCCCCGGTGGAGTAGGACAGCATGGCCACCCGCGGCTCGATGCCGAACCGGGCGGCGGTGGCCGCCGAGGAGATCGCGATGTCGGCCAGCTGCGCGGCGTCGGGCAGCGGGTTGACCGCGCAGTCGCCGTAGACCAGCACCCGGTCGGCCAGCGCCATGAGGAAGACGCTGGAGACCACCGAGACCCCGGGCCGGGTGCGGATGATCTCGAAGGCCGGCCGGATGGTGTGCGCCGTGGTGTGCGCGGCCCCGGAGACCATGCCGTCGACCAGGCCCAGCTGCACCATCATCGTGCCGAAGTAGGACACGTCCGGGACGACGTCCCAGGCCAGCTCCTCGGTCATGCCCCGGTGCGCCCGGAGCCCGGCGTACTCCCGGGCGAACC
The DNA here is from genome assembly GCF_900491935.1 of Klenkia terrae. Lineage (GTDB taxonomy): Bacteria > Actinomycetota > Actinomycetes > Mycobacteriales > Geodermatophilaceae > Klenkia > Klenkia terrae. The sequence continues at coordinate 3,120,517 of NZ_UEXK01000004.1, read as the reverse complement.
GACCGCGCAGCTCCTCGTCGAACGGGCTGACCACCTCGGCGGCGGCGATGTCCAGGCCCAGCTCCGACGCCCGGCCGCGCACCTTGGCCTCCTCGCCCAGGATGGTCAGCCGGGCCACCCGCCGGGACAGCACGGTGGCCGCCGCGCGCAGGACCCGGTCGTCGTCCCCCTCGGGCAGCACGACGTGCTGCTCGGCCGCCCGGGCGCGCTCGGTGAGCAGGTGCTCGAACATCAGCGGCGTGACGACGGCCGACGGGCCGACGTCCAGGCTGTCCAGCAGCTGCCGGGTGTCCACGGCTTCCTCGAAGAGCGCCAGCGAGGTGTCGGTCTTGCGCGGGGAGTCCGAGGCGATCAGGCCGCGGGTGTGGATGACCCGGGCGGTGGTGTCGAAGGTGCCGAGCTGGGTCGCGACGATCGGCAGCGACGAGCCCAGGCCGGCGATCAGCTGCAGCACCGGCTCGGGCAGGTCGATGCCGCCGTTGAGCAGGATGCCGGTCGGCGAGGGGTAGGTGCCCGCGGCGTGCGCGGTCATGACGGCCAGGACGACGTCGGGCCGGTCCCCGGGGACGACGACGACCGCGCCCTCGGTGAGCCGCGGCAGCACGTTGACCATCGACATCGCCGCGACGACGACGCCCATCGCCTCGCGGTCCATCAGCTCGGGGTCCCCGGCCACCAGCTCGCCGTCCACCGCCTCGGCGACCGCCCGGAAGGTCGGCGCGATCAGGAACGGCTCCTCCGGGATCGCCCAGACCGGCCGGTCGGTCACCGCCTGCACCGCGGCGACGCCCTCGGCCAGCCGCTCCGGGTCCGCGCGGTTGAGCACCACCGCGACCACCCCGGCGTGCTCGTCGGCCAGCTCCCGCAGCGCCGGCTCGGCCACCGCGGCCAGGGCGGCCGGGGGCCGGGCCGGCGCCTGGCCGAGCTGCTCGGCACCGGCCGGGTCGCGGCCGCCCAGCACCAGCACGACCGGGGTGCCCAGGTTGGCCGCGATCCGGGCGTTGAAGGACAGCTCGGTGGGCGAGCTGACGTCGGTGAAGTCCGAGCCGACCACGACCACGGCGTCGCAGCGGGCCTCGACGGCCTTGTACCGCTCGACGATGCGGGCCAGGGCGGCGTCGCCGTCGGCGTGCACGTCGTCGTAGGTGACCCCGACCGCCTCGGCGAAGTCGACCTCCGCGGTGGTGTGCCGCAGCAGGGTGTCCAGCACCGGGTCGGTCGCGCCCCGGGCGATCGGGCGGAACACCCCGACCCGGCCGACCTCCCGGGTGAGCAGGGCGAGCAGGCCGAGGGCCACGACGGACTTGCCGGAGTGACCCTCCACGGAGGCGACGTACACGCTGCGGGCCACGGGACCCCTCTCGGGCAGTGCTCGCGGCAGGCGGCGCCGTCGAGCTGCGGGTCGCTGTCCGCCGCAACGTAACCGACCCGCGCGCCGGTCACCTGCCGGGATCGGGGCGCACCAACCGCGTCTCGTAGGCCAGCACCGCGGCCTGCGTCCGGTCGCGCAGGCCGAGCTTGCCCAGGATGCGGCCCACGTGGGTCTTCACGGTGAGCTCGGAGAGCACCAGGTCCGCGGCGATCTCGGCGTTCGAGTGCCCGCCGGCGACGTGCACCAGCACCTCGCGCTCGCGGTCGGTCAGGGCGTCCAGCCGGGTGTCCCGGGCGCCGGGGTCGGGGAGCTGGCCGGCGAAGGTCTCCAGCAGCCGGCGGGTGATCCGGGGCGAGACGACGGCGTCCCCGGCGGCCACGGTGCGGATCGCGGCCAGCAGGTCGCCCGGCTCGGTGTTCTTCAGCAGGAACCCGCTGGCCCCGGCCCGCAGCGCGGCGAAGGCGTGCTCGTCCAGGTCGAACGTGGTCAGCACCAGCACCCGGCTGGCCAGCCCGGCGGCCACGATCTGCGCGGTCGCCGCCACCCCGTCCAGCACCGGCATCCGCACGTCCATGAGGACGACGTCGGGGAGCAGCTGCCGGGCCAGGGACACCGCGGCGGCGCCGTCACCGGCCTGGCCGACCACCTCGAGGTCGGGCTGGCTGTCCAGCACCATGCCGAAGCCCACCCGGACCAGGGGTTCGTCGTCGACCAGCAGCACCGTGGTCATGCCGGCACCTGCGCGGCGACCGGCAGCGCAGCCCGCACCCGCCAGCCGCCGCCGTCGGTGGGTCCGGTCTCGACGGTGCCGCCCCAGGCGCCGAACCGCTCCCGCATGCCGACCAGGCCGTGCCCGGGCGGCCGGTCGGGGTCGCGCGGCCGGCCGCCGCGCCCGTCGTCGGTCACCTCGACCACCAGCTCCTCGGCCGACCAGCCCAGAGCGACCCGGGCGGCGCGGGCGCCGGCGGCGTGGGTGAGGGTGTTGGTCAGCGCCTCCTGCACCAGCCGGTGGACGGCGAGCTGCGCGGTGGCGGGCAGCGGCGCCGGGGTGCCGGACACGGTGAGGGTGACCGCCAGGCCGGCGGCGCGGACCTGCTCGACCAGGGCGTCGAGCTGGGCCAGCCCGGGCGCGGGGGCGTCCGGGCCGGCCGGGTCGCCGTCGGTGCGCAGCACGCCCAGCAGCCGGTGCATCTCGGCGATCGCCTCCCGGCCGGTGCCCGCGATCTGGGCCACCGCCCGGCGGGCCTGGTCGGGGGCGGTGTCGATGGCGTAGCCGGCGCCGTCGGCCAGCGCGGTCATCACCGAGATGTTGTGCGCCACGACGTCGTGCACCTCCCGGGCGATCCGGGTGCGCTCCTCGGCGACCGCGGCCCGGGCGCCGGCGTCCCGCTCCCGCTCGGCGCGCAGCGCGCGCTCCTCCAGCGCCTGCAGCAGCGACCGCCGGGTGCGCCGGTTCCGCCCGGCGACCACGGCGAGCACGGTCAGCGCGCTCAGCGGGACCACCGCCTCCCCGCCGGGTCGGCCCAGCAGCGCGAGCACGACCAGGGTCACCGGCAGGGCCGCCACGACGACGGCCGCGGCGACCACCTCGCGAACCGGACGGCGGTCGGCCACCGAGGCCAGCAGCCACAGCAGCACCACGCCCGCCGGGAGCAGCCGCTGCGCGTCCAGCCCGTGGCCCACCCACCAGACGCCGAGGACCAGAGCGGCGACCCCGAGCGCCGGCAGCGGTGCCCGGTACCGGGCCAGCGCGGTGCCGGCCAGCAGCACCGAGACCACGACCGCCGCGGGGTCCAGCTCGCCGAACCGCAGCAGCGGACCCAGCGAGACCACGGCCAGCACGACGACCGGGACGACGAGCCGACCCCGCGGGGTCATGCCGGCCATGGTCCTCGTCACGCGTCGCGGGTCCGCAACCGCCACACGGCCGCGGCCAGCCCCACGACCACGTAGCCGACCAGCACGGCGAACCCGGTCCACGGCGCGAACTGGTCGGCGGTGGTGGTCAGCCGCAGCAGGCTGCCCCCGGCCGACCCGGGCAGCCAGCGCACGACGTCGGGGCCCCAGTCGGCCGGCAGCAGGTTGCCCAGGATCGGCAGCAGGAAGACCAGGCCGAACAGCGTGGCCACCCCGCCGGCGGTGGAGCGCAGCAGCCAGCCCAGCGCGGAGCCGAGCAGGGTGATCGCGGTCAGGTAGAGCGCCGTCCCCAGGACGACCCGCAGGACGCCGTCCTCCCCCAGCCCGGGCATGCCGTCGGTGACGGCCGAGCCGACCGCGTAGGCGACCAGCGCGGCGACCGCGGAGGTGACCAGCACGAGGCCGCCGAGCACGGCGGCCTTGGCGACGACGACCGGCCAGCGCCGCGGCGCCGCGGCGAAGGTGCTGCGGATCGTGCCGGAGGTGTACTCGCCGGTGACCAGCAGGACGCCGAGCACGCCGAGGGCGAGCTGGGCCAGGTTGTAGCCGGCCAGCGCCAGGGTGAGCGGCTGGGCGAAGTCCACGCCGGGCGGCCCGCCGCCGTTGCCCCCGGGTCCGCCGTCGTCGGCGGTGGAGGTGAACAGCAGGCCGAGCAGCACCATGCCGACCAGCGAGCCCACCAGCACGTACCAGGTGGAGCGCAGCGAGCGGGCCTTGATCCACTCACCGCGCAGCAGTCCGGCGGTGGTCGGGGGGCGCTCCAGGGTGGTGGTCATGCCGGCTGCTCCTCGGTGCGGTACTCGCGGTCGTCGGCGGTGAGCGCCATGAACGCCTCCTCCAGGGAGGCCTGGACGGCGGTCAGCTCGTGCAGGGCGATGCCGGCGGCCGCGGCCCGGTCGCCGATCACCTCGGTCGGCACACCCCGGACCAGCAGGACGCCGGCCTCGGCGGACTCGACGGCGACGTCCGGCCCGGCCAGCAGCCCGGCGAGCTCGGCGGCCCGCGGGCTGCGCACCCGGACGCCGTCCCCGCCGGCCCGGCGGAGGAACTCCGCGGTGGACACGTCGGCGACCAGCCGGCCGCGGCCCATGACCACCAGATGGTCGGCGGTCACCGCCATCTCGGCCATCAGGTGGGAGGAGAAGAAGACGGTGCGGCCCTCCGCGGCCAGCCGGCGGGCCAGGGTGCGGATCCACAGGACGCCGTCGGGGTCCAGCCCGTTCACCGGCTCGTCGAGGACGACGGTGGCCGGGTCGCCGAGCAGCGCGGTGGCCACGCCCAGACGCTGGCCCATGCCCAGGGAGAACCCGCCGACCCGCTTCCCGGCGACCCCCGTGAGGCCGGACAGCTCCAGCACGGTGTCCACCCGCTCCCGGGGCAACCCGCCCGCGGCGGCCAGGGATTGCAGGTGCGCCCGGGCGGTGCGGCCCGGGTGCAGCGCGCGGGCCTCCAGCAGCGCGCCGACCTGGCGCAGCGGGTCGCGGTGCTCGGCGTAGGGCTTGCCGTTGACCAGGGCGGTGCCCGCGGTGGGCCGGTCCAGGCCCAGGACCATCCGCATGGTGGTGGACTTGCCGGCGCCGTTGGGGCCCAGGAAGCCGGTGACCACGCCCGGCTGGACGGTCACCGTCACGTCGTCGACGGCGAGGCGGTCGCCGTACCGCTTGGTCAGCCCGCGCAGTTCGATCATGCCCACGATCCTGCTGCGGTCGACCGCCGGCCGCGTCGCCCGCGCGGCGTCACCTGCCCCGCCCGGACTACGCCTGCAGGGGTAGGCGCTCGTACCGTGCGGGCATGAAGATCGCCGAGGCGCTGTCGCTGCGCACCGACGCCCGCCGCCGGGTCGACCAGCTGCGGGCCCGGATCACCGCCAACGCCCGGTACCAGGAGGGCGAGGAGCCCACCGAGAGCTCCGCCGAGCTGCTGGTGGAGGCCGAGCGGGCCCTCGACGAGCTGGAGTCGTGGATCGGCCGGATCAACCGGACCAACGCCGCGGTCGACCTGGGCGCCGACGGCACGATGACCGACGCCCTGGCCACCCGGGACGTGCTCCGGCTGCGGCACGCGCTGCTCACGTCGGCCGCCGACGCCGCCGCCGGCACCGGGTTCCGGCAGCTGCGCAGCGAGCTGCGCCAGCTCACGTCCCTGCCGGTGCGCGAGCTGCGGAGCCGGGCCGACGACGTCGCCCGGCAGCTGCGCGAGCTCGACGTCCGGATCCAGCAGGCGAACTGGACCCACGATCTGGTGGACTGAGCACGGCCGCCGCGGGAGTCGGTAGCCGCAGGAGGGTGGACACGAACCCGACGGGCCGGCGGGTCATCCGGCCCACCGATGGCGGGCGAGGGGCAGCCCGGGGGGTTCGACTCCCCCGATCACGACGCAGCCCGGAACCGCGCACCGGTGACCGCGCAACCAGCACGCACCACCACCACCACGTGTCAGCTCCTGCGGCGAGGGCGGGTCCGGGGACCTCCCGCGGCGGCCGCTCTCCACCCCTGGGTGGAGGGCGGATGGGCCCCACGGCCGATGTGCGCGGGCCGCCTGCGCCCGAGACTCGTCGGCATGGAGAACGTGTCGCACGGCCCCGAGATCGCCCGGGTGCTCCGCCAGCTCCGGCTCGCCGTCCACCGCGGGGACGTCGTCCTCGACGCCGCGCGGGTGGACTCCTGGCCGCCCGGCGCCCGGTTGGCGCTGGACCAGTGCGCGCGCCGGGCGCAGGCCCGCGGGCACCGGTTCGTGGTCCGGGCGGCCGCCTGAGTCAGTCCGGGAACCGCCGCGGCTTCACCACCGGCGGCGCGGGTTCGGGGTCCAGGCCCGTGAGGTAGCCGGCCTGCACCCAGGTGTCGATCACGGCCGGGCCGAGGTCCCGGGGCACCGAGTAGGTGACCCGCCCCCACCACCGGCCCTCGGCGTCCTGCCGCCAGGCCAGCAGGACGGCGGGGTAGACGTCCTGGAGCTGCCCGGGCATGCCGGCCACCCAGCAGTGGCGAGCCGGTTCACCGGCCCGGTCGGCAGCAGCAGCCATGCGCCCATGATGGCACGCCGTCGAACGTGTGTTCGACTCAGTCGGTCATGGGTTCAGGCGGACCAGTCGGGGTCCGAGCGCACCCGGTGGGTGGGGTCCGCGCTGTTGCCCACCCCGGCGGTCCGGCTGCCCTGGTGCGCGCGGCGCAGCGCCTCCCGGGAGCTGACCAGCCCGCCCTCGGGGTCGGGCACGATGCCGCGGATGCGGTGGTCGGTGGACCCCATGCTGTTGGGCAGGCTCATGATCAGGTCCGCGGCGAGCTCGTGCGGCAGCGGCGTCAGCCACGACGCGATCGTGGCGACCAGCTTCGGCGGCACCGGCGGGAAGGGCACCCACAGCCGGCGCAGCCCCGCCTCGGCGGCGTAGGCCTTGATCAAGTCGGCGTACGTGGGCTGCTCGCCGTTGGAGACCTCGTAGGCCCCCGCCGGGAGGAGGTCGCGGTCGGCGGCGGCGACCAGGTAGTGCAGGACGTCGGTGACCGCGATCGGGGACACCGGGTGCTGCATCCAGGTCGGCAGGGGGATGACCGGCACCCGGTCGGCGATGTGCCGGACCAGCTCGTAGGACGTCGACCCACCGCCGAGCACGACCGCCGCGCGCAGCCACACCAGCTCGACCCCGGCCTCCCCGAGGGCGTCGCCGACGTCGGCGCGGCTCTCCAGGTGCTCGGAGAGCTCCTCCTGCTGGGGCACGAACCCACCCAGGTAGACGATCCGGGACACCCCGGCGTCCCGGGCGGCCGACGCGAACTGCCGGGCGCTGTCCAGGTCCTGGGCGGCGAAGTCGCCCTCGCCGATGGAGTGCACCAGGAAGTAGGCGACCTCCACGTCCCCCGCCTCGGCGAACGCCTGCCGGCAGGACCCGGCGTCCGAGACGTCCAGCGCCACCTCGGCCACGTCGTCGGACCAGTCCAGGTCGGCCAGCTTCGCGACGTCGCGGGCGGTGGCCACCACCTCGTGGCCGGCGCGGTCGAGCTGCACCACGAGCCGGGACCCGATGTAGCCGGAGGAACCTGTCACCAGACAACGAGTCACCAGTGGTGGATGCCTCCGCCGTGACCTGCGCAAACCGGAGGAGACGAGTCCCTCACGGCGACGGTGTGCCCCCGGCAGGATTCGAACCTGCGGCACACGGTTTAGGAAACCGATGCTCTATCCCCTGAGCTACGGGGGCCCGGGTGCGGTCCCGAGGTTAGCGGGCGCGTCGCTGCGGGCCGGGAACACCCGGACGGGGAAGATCGTCGGAGAGGGCAAGGCGGAACCGATGCGGAACGGTTACCGTGTCTGTCCGGAGTCGGGTGGTCACCCGGCACCAGGTCCCGGCACCGACGCCGGGCAGGAGGTGGAACCAGCAGCATGAGCAGCACGCAGCAGGTGCACGTCGAGGACGCCCCCATGCGCGGGCGCTTCGAGGTGATGGTCGACGGCCAGGTCGTCGGCATGGCCAGCTACCACGTCGAGGGCGACGTCATGACCCTCCCGCACACCGAGGTCTCCCCCGCGGTCGCCGGGCGGGGCATCGGCACCGTGCTGGTCGCCGCCGTCCTGGCCGCCGCCCGCGAGCGGCACCTCACCGTGCTCCCCTACTGCTCCTTCGTGCGGCACTACCTGCAGACGCACCCCGAGGACGTCGACCTGGTCGCCCCGGACGAGCGCCCCCACTTCGGCCTCTAGCCCGCCCAGGCCGCCTGCAGGGGCCCGTCGCGAGCTTGCTCGTGGCGGGGTGCAGGCGTGTCCTTTCCGTTACGGTCGGGTGTGCCGACCGCCATCCACTGGTTCCGCCGCGACCTCCGCCTGGCCGACAACCCGGCGCTGCTGGCCGCGCGCGACGCCGGCGACGTGCTGCCGCTGTTCGTCGTCGACCCGGCGCTGTGGGAGGTCTCCGGTGACCCGCGCAAGCACTTCCTGGCCGGCTGCCTGGCCGACCTGCACGAGGCCACCGACGGCCGGCTGGTGATCCGGCACGGCACGCCGCAGGACGTCGTCCCCGCGCTGGCCCGGGAGGTCGACGCCGCCTCGGTGCACGTCGCCGGGGACACCGGGCCCTACGGACGACGCCGCGACGCCGCGGTGGAGAAGGCCCTGGGCGACGTCGACCTGGTCCGCACCGGGTCGGCCTACGCCATCGCCCCGGGCACGATCACCAAGGACGACGGCGACCCGCTGAAGGTCTTCACCCCGTTCAAGCGCCGCTGGCTCGACCACGGCTGGCCCGACCCGGCCCCCCGCCCGCGCTCGGTCGGCTGGGCCCGCGCGGACTCCGAGGACCTGCCCGAGGCCCCCGACCTCGGCGGCACCGAGGTGCTCGAGCCCGGCGAGACCGCCGCCGGCAAGCGCTGGCGGGAGTTCCGGGACGAGCGCCTGGTGGACTACGACGGCCAGCGCGACCGCCCTGACCTGGACGCCACCAGCCGGATGTCCGCGCACCTGCACCTGGGCACCGTGCACCCGCGCACCCTGCTGCACGACATCGCCCGGTCCGGGCTGACCGGCCCCGGCGTGGACACCTACGTCTCCGAGCTGTGCTGGCGGGAGTTCTACGCCGACGTGCTCTGGCACCGGCCCGAGACCGCCCGGGAGTACTACAACCCCGAGCTGCAGGGCATCACCTACTCCACCGGGCAGGGCGCCGAGGAGGACTTCGAGGCCTGGGCCCAGGGCCGCACCGGCTTCCCGATCGTGGACGCCGGCATGCGCCAGCTGCTGGCCCAGGGCTGGATGCACAACCGGCTGCGGATGATCGTGGGCAGCTTCCTGGTCAAGGACCTGCACCAGGAGTGGACCACCGGCGCCCGGTACTTCATGCAGCACCTGGTCGACGGCGACCTGGCCAGCAACAACCACGGCTGGCAGTGGGTGGCCGGCACCGGCACCGACGCCTCGCCCTACTACCGGGTGTTCAACCCGACGACCCAGGGCAAGAAGTTCGACCCGGACGGCGGCTACGTCAAGCGCTGGGTGCCCGAGCTGCGCGACCTGGACGCCAAGCACGTCCACGAGCCCTGGACGGCGCCCGGCGGCGTCCCCGACGGGTACCCGGAGCCGATCGTGGACCACGCGCACGAGCGGCAGGTCGCCCTCGACCGCTACCAGGCGGCCAAGGGCCGCTGAGCCGGGTCCGGCGGGGCTGTCCCCGCAGGGACAACGTCCGGGTCAGCTGAGCCAAGACCGGAGGGGGCTGCCGGGCGAGGGTGGGGAGGACACCCCGACCGCTCCCTCGGAGGCCCCCGTGACGCTCGCGCCGCCGGAACCCAGCACCGCCACGCCGCAGCAGACCACCGTCGTCCGCGGCGCCTGCCCGCACGACTGCCCGGACACCTGCGCGATGCTCGTGACCGTCACCGACGGCGTCGCCGTCCAGGTGGCCGGCGACCCCGACCACCCGTACACCGCGGGCGGCCTGTGCGTGAAGGTCAACAACTACCTGGACCGGGTGTACGACCCCGGCCGGGTGCTGTTCCCGATGCGCCGCACCGGCCCCAAGGGCAGCGGGCAGTTCGAGCGGATCAGCTGGGACGCCGCGATCGGCGAGATCGCCACCCGGCTGCGGGCCACCGTCGAGGAGTTCGGTCCCGAGTCGGTCATGCCGGTCAGCTACCTGGGCACCCAGGGCATCCTCAACGGCCTGAACGTGGGCGACCCGTTCTTCGCGAAGCTGGGTGCCACGGTCGCCGAGCGGACCTACTGCGACTCCGGCTCGTGCACCGCCTACGCGATGACCATCGGCGACACCGCCGGGGGTGGACCCGGAGAGCCTGGTGCACTCCCGGTTCATCCTCATCTGGGCCTGCAACGTGCAGAGCACCAACCTGCACCTGTGGCCATACATCGCCGAGGCCCGCAAGCGCGGCGCCAAGGTCGTCGTGGTCGACCCGGTGCGGACCCGGACGGCCGCCGCCGCCGACCAGCACATCGCGCTGCGCCCGGGCACCGACGGCGCGCTGGCCCTGGCGATGGCGCACGTGATCATCGCCGAGGGGCTGACCGACGACGACTACGTCGAGCAGTTCACCGTCGGCTACCCCGAGTTCGCCGAGCGGGTCGAGCAGTACACCCCGGAGTGGGCCGAGGCGGAGACCGGCGTCCCCGCCGAGACCATCCGCACCCTGGCCCGGGAGTACGCCACCGCCCAGCCCTCGGTCATCCGGATCGGCGTCGCCGTCGAGCGGCACGCCGGCGGTGGCCAGGCGGTCCGGGCGCTGTCCTGCCTGCCCGGGCTGGTCGGCGCGTGGCGCAAGCCCGGCGGCGGCATCCTGCAGCTGCCGCTGTGGGCCTTCCCGGTCAACTGGGGTGCGTTCATGCACCCGGAGATGCTCACCCCGGGCACCCGGGTGATCAACCAGTACCGGTTGGGCTCGGCCCTGGCCGGCGAGCTGGACGGGCTACCGCTCAAGGCCCTGTTCGTCTACAACTCCAACCCGGTCGTGGTCTGCCCCGACCAGGACAAGCTGGTCGCCGGGCTGCAGCGCGAGGACCTGTTCACCGTGGTCAGCGAGCAGTTCATGACCGACACCGCGGACTACGCCGACATCGTGCTGCCCGCGACCACCCAGCTCGAGCAGGACGACATCATGTTCAGCTGGGGCCACCTGTTCGTGACCTACAACCACCGGTCCATCGACCCGCTGGGCGAGGCGGTGCCCAACACCGAGATGTTCCGCCGGCTGGCCGCGGCGATGGGCTTCGACGAGCCGGTCTTCCGGCGCACGGACGCCGAGATGGTCGCCGAGGCCTTCGACTGGTCGCACCCGAACATGGCCGGCATCACCGTGGAGTCGCTGCAGGAGAAGGGCTGGCAGCGGCTGGCCGTGCCCTCGCCCGACGAGTACGCCCCGCACGCGCAGGGCGGCTTCCCGACCGGGTCGGGCAAGGTCGAGTTCGTCGCCTCGGCCGCGGCCGGCGGGAACTTCGTCGTCCCGCTGTTCCGGCAGGGCTCGAACGACCACCAGCCCGGGCAACCGGTCGACCCGTTGCCGCACTACATCCCGCCGCGGGAGAACGCCGCCGGCGACCCGTCGCTGGCCGGCCGGTACCCGCTCAACCTGCTGACCCCGAAGTCGCACGCCTACCTGAACTCCAGCTTCGGCAACCACGAGTTCCACCGGAGGGTGCAGAAGGAGGCCACGCTCGTCCTGCACCCCGACGACGCGGCGGCCCGCGGCATCACCGAGGGCGCCCAGGTGCAGGTGTTCAACGACCGCGGCCGGTTCACCCTGGTCGCCAAGCTCGACGCCACCCTGCTGCCCGGGGTGGTGGTCAGCGCGATGGGCTCGTGGCGCAAGCACTCCCGGGCCGGCGCGACGCTGGCCGCGGTGAACCCGACGGCGTTCGCCGACCTGGGCAACGCGCCCACGTTCTCCGACACCCTGGTGGAGGTCGAGATCGCATGAGCTACGTGATCACCGACGCCTGCGTCGACGTGCTGGACCGGTCCTGCGTGGAGGAGTGCCCGGTCGACTGCATCTACCCCGGCGCCCGGATGGCCTACATCCACCCCGACGAGTGCGTGGACTGCGGCAAGTGCCTGCCGGCGTGCCCGAGCGACGCGATCCACTGGGAGTACAAGATGCCCCCGGAGCTGGAGCTCTTCGTGGCCGTCAACGCCGAGTTCGTCGCCGAGCACGGGCTCTCCGGGGGCGCCGGGGACGACGCCACCGACGCCGACCACCCGGTCGTGTCGCAGCGGAAGCCGGCGTGAGCGAGGTCCTCACCGCGGACCTGGTGGTGGTCGGCGCGGGTCCGGCCGGGCTGTACGCCACCTACTACGCGGGCTTCCGCGGCATGTCGGTCGTGGTGGTCGACGCCCTGGCCCAGCCCGGTGGCCAGATGACCGCGCTGTACCCGGAGAAGCCGGTGTTCGACGTCGCCGGCTTCCCCCGGGTGCGCGCCCAGGACCTGGTCGACGACCTGGTCGCCCAGGCCGCGCTGGCCGAGCCGACCTACCTCCTGGGCCACCGCGCGCTGGAGCTGGAGGAGGACGCGGACGGCGTCACGGTGCGCACCGACCGGGGCGCCGAGGTGCGGGCCCGGGCGATGCTGATCACCGGCGGCATGGGCGGGTTCCGGCCCCGACCGCTGCCGGCCGGCGGGGAGTTCGAGGGCCGCGGGCTGCGGTACACCGTGCCCCGGCCCGCGGACCTGGCGGGCAAGCACGTGCTGGTCGTCGGCGGCGGGGACTCCGCCGTCGACTGGGCGCTGGTGCTGGAGCCGCTGGCCGCCAGCGTGACCGTGGCCCACCGGCGGGACGCCTTCCGGGCGCACGAGCACAGCGTCGCCCAGCTGCGGGCGTCGTCGGTCCGGCTGCTGACGCCGTTCGAGGTGTCCGCCGTCCGGGGCGGGGACACCGTCGCCGAGGTGGACCTGCTCGGCCCGGCCGGCGGGCTGACCGTCGCGGTGGACGAGGTGGTCGCCGCGCTCGGCTTCCAGGCCGACCTGAAGGCGCTGGCCGGCTGGGGCATCGAGCTGACCGGCCGGCACATCCCGGTCGACCGGTCGATGCGCACCAACCGCGCCCGGGTGTTCGCCGCCGGGGACATCACCGACTTCCCCGGCAAGGTGCGGCTGATCTCCGTCGGGTTCGGCGAGGCCGCCCTGGCCGTGAACAACCTGGCCCCGCTGGTCCGCCCGGACCTGGCCGTCGTCCCGGGGCACTCCAGCGACTCCGCCTGACCCGGTGCACGATGGCCCCCTGACCCACGCACCTCATCGAGGAGGAGCTGCATGACGACCACGGCCACCGACGCCTACCGCGCCGCCCGGGACCAGCTGCTGGCGCTGCGGGGTGAGCACGCGCGCGCGGTCGCCGAGTTCGCCTGGCCCGACCTGGGCGACCGGTTCAACTGGGCGCACGACTGGTTCGACGCCTACGCCCGCGACGACCAGGGCACTGCGCTGTGGATCGCCGAGGCCGACGGCAGCGAGGCGAGGTACACCTTCGCCGAGGTGGTCCGCCGGTCGGACCAGGTGGCCCGCTGGCTGTCCTCGGTCGGGGTCGGCCGGGGCGACCGGGTCGTGCTGATGCTGGGCAACCAGGTCCAGCTGTGGGAGTCGATGCTGGCGGTGATGAAGCTCGGCGCGGTCATCATGCCCACGACCACCGCGCTGGGCCCGGCCGACCTGGTCGACCGGATCGAGCGCGGCGGCGCGGCCCACGTGGTCGCCAACGCCGCGGACACGCCCAAGTTCGCCGACGTGCCCGGGGACTACACCTGCATCGCCGTCGGCGACCCGGTCGAGGGCTGGCTGCCCTACGCCGCCGCCGACGAGGTGGACGACGCCCCCGTCGAGCACCCGGGGACCGCGCCGGGTGACCCGCTGCTGCTGTACTTCACCTCCGGGACGACGTCGCGGCCCAAGCTGGTCGAGCACACCCAGGTCAGCTACCCCCTGGGCCACCTGTCCACGGTGTACTGGCTGGGCCTGCAGCCCGGCGACGTGCACCTGAACATCAGCTCGCCCGGGTGGGCCAAGCACGCCTGGTCGTGCTTCTTCGCCCCGTGGATCACCGGCGCCACGATCTACCTCTACAACTACGCGCGCTTCGACGCCCCGGCCCTGCTCGACCGGATCCGCTCGGCCGGGGTCACCACGTTCTGCGCCCCGCCCACGGTGTGGCGGATGCTCATCCAGGCCGACCTGTCCGGCGGCCCGGGCGCGCTGCGCGAGGTCATCGCGGCCGGCGAACCGCTCAACCCCGAGGTCATCTCCCAGGTCGAGAAGGCGTGGGGGCTCACGCTGCGGGACGGGTTCGGCCAGACAGAGATGACCGCCGTCGTCGGCAACACCCCCGGCTCCCCCGTCAAGCCAGGCTCCATGGGGCGGCCGCTGCCGGGCTGCCCGGTGGTGCTCGTCGACCCGGTCACCGGCGAGGTCGGCGACGAGGGCGAGATCTGCCTGGACCTGTCGGCGCGACCGCTGCCGCTGATGACCGGCTACGCCGGGGACCCGGTGCGCAACGCCGACGCCATGGCCGGCGGGTATTACCACACCGGGGACGTCGCGACCCGGGACGCCGAGGGCTACATCACCTACGTCGGGCGCACCGACGACGTCTTCAAGGCCAGCGACTACAAGATCAGCCCGTTCGAGCTGGAGAGCGTGCTGATCGAGCACCCGGCCGTCGCCGAGGCCGCCGTCGTCCCCGCCCCCGACCCGGTCCGGGCCGCCGTCCCCAAGGCCTACATCGCCCTGGCCGCCGGGTACGAGCCGACCGCGGAGACCGCCCGGTCGATCCTGGCGCACGCCCGGGCGAACCTGGCCCCGTTCCTGCGGGTCCGCAAGGTCGAGTTCCACGAGCTGCCCAAGACCATCTCCGGCAAGATCCGCCGGGTCGAGCTGCGCCAGCGCGAGGAGGCCGGCGACGGCGGGGCGACCGAGTTCAGCGACACCGACTTCCCCGACCTGCGCGGCTGACGCGCCGCGGGCTCAGCCGCCGAGCTGGGCCCGCCGCGCGCTGGGGGTCATGCCGAACCGGGCGCGGAACACCCGGCAGAAGTGCGCGTGGTCGGGCAGGCCGTGCCGGGCCGCGCCCGCCCCGATCGGCAGCGCCGCGGCGGCGGGGTCCACCAGCGCGCGCCAGCAGCGCTGCAAGCGCTGCTCCCGCAGGTGCTCCACCGGCGTCGTCCCGGAGGCCCGGAAGATCCGGTTCAGGTAGCTCAGCGAGATGGCGCAGGCGTCGGCGACGTCCTGCGGGCTGAGGTCGGCCTCGCCGAGGTGGGCCTCGACGAACCGCTGGGCTCGGTGCAGGTGCAGGTCGGTGCTGCGGGCGGCCGGGGCCTCGCTGCGCACCAGGGCGACGATGAGGTCGCCGACGGTCTGCGTCATGGCCGCCGCGGCCGGGCCGGCCAGCTCGTCGCCGTCCAGCCGGTGCAGCGCGGAGAGGAACGGCGGCACGGTGGCGGCGATCCCGTACCGGCCGTCGAACCGGACGGCGGTGACCTGCTGCATCTCCGCGGCCGACAGCGGCAGCAACCGCTTGGGGTGCAGGCACACCGAGTAGGCGAAGGACCCGCTCGTCTCGAAGACGAAGGGCCGGCTGCTGTCGTAGAGCACGAAGTCACCCGGACCGATCACCGCCTCCCGGCCGTCCTGGGCGACCAGGGTGCTGCCCTGGCGGGCCAGGGCGATCTGCAGGTACTCCTCGTCGGCCCGGCGGACCAGCGACTGGGTGCGGGCGAACCGGTGCGGGCCGGCCTCGATCCGGCGGACCAGCGTCTCGCCGACGTGCGCGGCGGTCGCCCGTCCGCGGCTGGGCACGTCCTCCAGCGGCCGGACGTCGAGGGTGACGAACTGGTCGCAGACCGCCTCGCGCCAGAAGTCCAGCCGGTCGGGTGCGGCCACCGTCGCGGTGTCGATGCTGGTGATGGCCATGCCCGATCGTGGCCCATCCGTGTGACGTTGTCATCACACGGGTGTGACGCACGGCTCAGCCGGCCAGCGCCAGCCGCTCCGCCGCACGCGCCCCGACGTCGGAGTCGCAGCAGAACCCGCGGCCGCTGCGCTTGAGGCAGAGCAGGCCGAGCAGCCGGCCGTCGGCGTCGACGACGGCCGAGCGACGGCCGCCCTCGGCCAGCAGCCGGCGGTGGACGACGGCCAGGTCGGCGTCCGGGCGCACGGTCCGGCCCACCAGCGTGCCCCGCGGCGCGGCCGGGTCGGTGGGTGCGGCCCCGACCAGGTCGGCGCGCTCGACCACGGCGAGCAGGCGGTCGCCGTCGACCACCAGCAGGGCGTGCACGTGGTCGTCGGCGAAGAAGGCGCGGGCCTGCGCGACCGTGGTGGCCGGCGGGCTGGTGCGGGGGTGGGCGAGGAGGGCGGAGGCCACGGTCGCCCCGCGGGTCACGCCCCCGCGGCAAGGTCCCTCCACGATCCCCTCCTCACGTCGTCCTGCCCCCAGCGTGCCCCACCGACCGCGCGCAGGCTTGCCCGAGCGGCCACACCCCTTGTGCGACCGGGCACACCGGCCCGCGCCGTGGTGGGTCCTCAGCCGCGGGAGCGGATCCAGTCGGGCAGGACGCCGCTGGCCAGCACCTGCTCGCGCAGCGGGGTGACCAGCTCGACCAGCCGGCCGATCCCGTCCTCCCCCAGGTGCGCCCACCCCTCGACGGCGAGGAAGTCGGTGACGGTCTCGACGTCGTCCCGCAGGTCCCGTCCGGCCTGGGTCAGCCCGTCGTCGTCGACCAGCCCACGGGCCCGCAGGCGCTCGACGCCGGCGGCCCACTCCTCGTCGGTCCAGCCGCGGGTGGTGCGCACGAACTCGGTCGAGTCCGACGCGAGTCCGCCGGTGACCAGGGCCTCGACCGGGTCCAGACCGGCCGACAGCAGCGCCGTCACGTGGCCGTCGCCGCGGTGCTCGCGCAGCAGCAGCCCGGCGTGCCAGAGCTGCAGCAGCGGGTCCTCGGGCCACGGCTGCGCCGACCAGGCCGCGTAGACCGGCCGGCCGGCGGGCGTCAGGCCGGCGCAGGCCTCGCGGGCGAGCTCGACCGCCTCGGCCACGTCGGGCTCGCCGAGCACGTCGTGCAGCCGGGCCGCGACGCCGTCCCGCCGGGCGGTCGCCCACTCCTCCGGCGTCCCGGCCGCCCAGACCGCGGGCACCGCGGCCCGGACCAGCTTCGGGGCGAACACGTAGAAGGTCGAGATCACCAGCTCGGGGGCGCACGGCCCGAACGCCGAGCCCCGTGCCGCGAAGTAGCCGGCCCGGGTGGCCGGGACGCCGAACCGGTCGTAGGCCGCGGTGACCTCGGGGGCGAAGAAGCCGGTGACGTGCAGGGTCTCCAGGGTTCCCCAGGCGCGGCGGGCCAGGGCGGGGGTGACGGTCATGCCGCGATCCTGCACCCGGGGGACAATGGCGGGCGTGACTGCTGGTGCCTGAGGGCCACACCCTGTTCCGTCTCGCCCGTGACCAGCAGGCCGCGTTCGCCGGCCGCGAGGTGCACGTGACCAGCCCGCAGGGCCGGTTCGCCGCCGAGGCCGAGCTGGTCGACGGCCGGGTGGTCGACGAGGTCACCAGCTACGGCAAGCACCTGTTCGCGCTGTTCGGTCCGGACGTCGTCCACGTGCACCTGGGTCTCTACGGCAAGTACACGTCGGGCACCGGCCTGCCGCCCGAGCCGCGCGGTGCGCTGCGGATGCGCTGGGAGGGCCCGGGCACCGACGGCGCGGGCGCCTGGACCGACCTGCGCGGCGCCACCGCCTGCGAGCTGATCACCGACGGCGAGATGGGCCTGATCCTCGACCGGCTGGGCCCCGACCCGCTGCGCAGGTCCGACCCGGCGAAGGCCTACGCCCGGATCTCCCGCTCCCGGGTCACCGTCGGCGCGCTGCTCATGGACCAGGCCGTGCTGGCCGGCGTGGGCAACGTCTACCGGGCCGAGATCCTCTTCCGGCACGGGATCTCGCCGTTCCGCCCGGGCAAGCAGCTCACCGAGACCGAGTGGCTGGCGATGTGGACCGACCTGGTCGTGCTGATGAAGGCCGGCGTCCGCTCCGGCCGGATCATCACCACCCGGCCCGAGGACCGGGACCGCAAGCGCGGCGCCCCCACCCGGACCGACGCCAGCTACGTGTACCGCCGCACCGGCCTGCCGTGCCGGATCTGCGGCACCCCGGTGCGCACCGAGGTGATGGCCACCCGCAACCTGTTCTGGTGCCCCACGTGCCAGGCGGTCTGAGCATCCGGGTCGACGACCTCACCGACCCGCGGGTGCGCGAGCTGGTCGCGCTGCACGTGGGCGCGATGCTGGCCGACTCCCCGCCCGGCACGTCCTTCGCCCTGGACCTGACCGGGCTGACCGGCCCGGGCATGACGGCCTGGACGGCGTGGACCGACGACGACGGGCTCGCCGGCCTGGTCGCGCTGTCCGACGCCGGCGAGCTGAAGTCGATGCGCACCCACCCCGACCACCTGCGCCGCGGGGTGGCCGCGACGCTGCTGGTGCACGTGCTGGACCAGGCCCGCGCCCGGGGCCTGGACCGGGTGGTGCTGGAGACCGGCACGGCCCCCGCCTTCGGGCCCGCGGTGGCCCTGTACCGCCGGCACGGGTTCACCGACCGCCGGCCCTTCGGCGACTACGTGGCCGGCCCGGACAACCAGTTCCTGGAGCTGCGGCTCAGCTGAGCGCGCCCTTGGCCGGGTCGCCGGCGGGCACCGGCTCCAGGATGTGCACGACCAGCGGCTCGGCCAGGTCGTCCTTCACGCCCTCGCTGAGCTGGTTGAACGTCGTCCCGGCGCCGTGGGCCTCCAGGGCTGCGCCGTCCCGCCAGCGCTCGACCATGACCAGCACGCCCTTCCCGGCGTGCAGGGCGTAGAGCTCGCAGCCGTCCTCCTCGTGGACGGCGGGGATCGCCTCCGCGAACGAGTCGCGGACGGCGTCGAAGCGGTCGGGCTTGGGGGTGATGGTGGCGACGACGGTGATGGGCATGCCCCTGCCCTGCCCGCTGGGGGCCGGGCTCACGCCTGTCCGAGCACCTCGACGTGCACGGTGACGACGTCGCCCAGCTCGACCAGCTCGGTCCGGCGCAGCGCAGCCTTGAGCGGGACGACGTAGTTGCCCTGCCGGGGCCACAGCGCGGTGGTCGAGCTGGTGGCCCCGATCCGCACGCGCACCGGCACCATGCCCCAGCCGTAGGTGACCTCCCGGGCCAGCTCGTGCACCAGGTCCGCCGGCTCCCCGGCGACCTCGACGAAGTGGTGCGGCGCGGGCCCGCGCCACTCCACGACCGGACCGGTGACGTCGAACTCCGCGACCGTGCGCATGCCCGCCAGCCTGCCGGGGTCTGGCGCCGCCGTCGACCGTCGGGCATGGTGCGGCCATGGACCGACCGTTGCGGGTGGCCGTCGTCGGTGCCGGTCCGGCGGGCATCTACGCCGCCGAGGCGCTGGCGAACCAGGACGACGTCCCGGTGGTGGTCGACCTGCTGGACCGGCTGCCCACGCCGTTCGGGCTGGTCCGGCACGGCATCGCCCCCGACCACCTGAAGATGCGGGCGCTGGCCGACACGCTGCGGCACACCCTGGACCACCCGGGTGTGCGCTTCGTCGGTGACGTCGAGGTGGGCCGGGACCTGTCGGTGGCCGACCTGCGCGCGCACGCCGACGCCGTCGTCTTCACCCACGGCGCGTCCGGGGCCCGCCGGCTGGGCATCGAGGGCGAGGACCTGCCCGGCAGCCTGGCCGCCACCGACGTGGTCGCCTGGTACACCGGCCACCCGGACGCCGACCGGCCGCGGGTGGAGGCGGCGCTGGCCCGGGCCCGGGACGTCGTCCTGGTGGGGGTCGGCAACGTGGCGCTCGACGTCGCCCGGGTGCTGGCCCGCTCCCCCGCCGAGCTGGAGCACACCGACATGCCCCAGCACGTGCTCGACGTGCTGGCCGCCGCGCCGGTCGAGCGGATCACGCTGCTGGGGCGGCGCGGTCCGGCGCAGGCCACGTTCACCACCCAGGAGCTGCGCGAGCTCGGGCACCTGGCCGCGGCGGTCGCCCTGGTGGACCCCGACGGCCTGGACGAGGAGTCGGAGGTGCGCGCGGTGGCCCGCAACCTGGCCGCGCTGCGCGACTGGGCCGACCACGTGCCCGAGGAGGGCAAGGCCAGCGTGCGGCTGCGGTTCTTCGCCCGGCCGGTGCGGATCCTCGGCGACGACGCGGTGACCGGCGTCGTCGTGGAGCGCACCGCGGTCGACCCCGCGGACCGGTTGAGCGGCACCCGGGAGACCGACCTGCTGCCCGCCGACCTGGTGGTCGCCGCGATCGGCTACGTCGGCCACGACCTGCCCGGGCTCGAGGTCGACGGCGGCACGGTGCCCAACGACGGCGGCCGGGTGCTGCGGGACGGCGCGGTCAGCCCCGGCGAGTACGTCGCGGGGTGGATCAAGCGCGGTCCGACCGGCGTCGTCGGCACCAACAAGCACGACGCCCGGGAGACCGTCGCCGCCCTGCTCGCCGACGCCCCGACGCTGCCCCGGGTCGAGGGCCCCGACCTGGTGGAGACCCTGCGCGCCCGCGGCTGCCGACCGGTCCTGCTGGACAACTGGCGGGCCATCGACGACGCGGAGCACGCCTTGGGCGCGACGAAGGGCCGGGCCCGCACGACGATGCACGACCGCGCCGACCTCCGCGCCGCCGCCCACCCCGCCGACCCGCAGCGTTGATCAGCCGGGTGCAGCAGCGGCCGTCCTGGCTCACCGGCGTCGGTGAGCCAGGACGCACGCCGGTGAACCCAGCTGCTCACTGCCGCGACGGCGGGGTCAGCCGGAGTTGCGGAGGGCGGTGGCGACGCCGTTGATGGTGAGCTGGATGCAGCGGCGGACCAGCTCGTCGTCGTCGCCCTCGCGCCGGCGGCGGAGCATCTCGACCTGCAGGTGGTGCAACGGCTCCAGGTAGGGGAACCGGTTGCGGATCGAGCGGGCCAGCGAGGGGTTGTCGGCCAGCAGGTGGTCGTCGCCGGTGATCGCCAGCAGCACCGCGACGGTCCGCTCGTGCTCCGCGGTGATCACGTCGAACACCCGGTGCCGCAGCTCCTCGTCGGGCACCAGCGAGGCGTAGCGGGCGGCCAGCTCCAGGTCGGTCTTGGCCAGCACCATGCCCATGTTGGACAGCACCGTGCGGAAGAACGGCCACCGGCCGTGCAGCTCCTGCAGCTTCGCCAGCCGCTCGGGCGAGCCGTCGATCCAGGACTCCAGCGCCGTCCCGGTGCCGAACCAGCCCGGCAGCATGATCCGGGCCTGCGACCAGCTGAACACCCACGGGATCGCCCGCAGGTCGGCGATCTTGTCCCCGGCCTTGCGCGACGGCGGCCGCGACCCGATGTTCAGCTCGGCCAGCTCGCGGATCGGCGTCGCCGCCCGGAACCACTCCACGAACCCCGGGGTGTCGTGCACCAGCGCCCGGTAGGCGGCCTGCGCGCGGGCGGCGAGGTCGTCGAAGAGCGCATAGACCTCCTCGGCGTCGCCGTCCAGGCCCTCCAGCGAGAGCAGCGAGGACTCCAGGGTGGCCGCGACCAGCGCCTCCAGGTTGCGGCGGGCCAGGTGCGGCTCGGCGTACTTGGCCGCGATGACCTCGCCCTGCTCGGTGATCCGCAGCTGCCCGGCCACCGATCCCGGCGGCTGCGCCCGGATGGCCTCGTAGGAGGGACCGCCACCGCGCCCGACGGTGCCGCCCCGGCCGTGGAACAGCCGCAGCTTCACCCCGGCCTCGCGGGCGACCTCGACCAGCGCGAGCTCGGCCCGGTAGAGCGCCCAGTTCGCAGCCAGGTAGCCGCCGTCCTTGTTGGAGTCGGAGTAGCCGAGCATGACCTCCTGGGTGCCGCCGCGACCGTCGACCATCGAGCGGTAGAGCGGCTCGGCGAGCATCGCGGCCAGGGTCTCCCCGCCGCCCTGCAGGTCACCGATCGTCTCGAACAGCGGGGCGATCATGATCGGGGACGCCGGCAGGCCCTCGTCGTCCAAGGTGACCAGGCCGACCTCCTTGAGCAGGACAGCGACCTCCAGCACGTCGGACACCGACTCGCACATGCTGATCACGTAGTTCGGGATCGCCCGCGCGCCCAGCAGCCGCACCTGGTCGGCCGCGGCCACCAGCAGGTCCAGCTCGCCGCGGGCCAGCTCGGACAGCTCGGCGTCGGCCCGGACCAGCGGGCGGCGCAGCCGCAGCTCGCCCAGCAGCAGCTCGCGCCGGGCGGTCTCGTCCAGGGCGGTGTAGTCCGCGCAGACCCCGGCCCAGGCCAGCAGCTCGGCGAGCACCTCCTCGTGCACCGAGGAGTTCTGCCGCATGTCCAGCCCGGACAGGTGGAAGCCGAACACCTCGACGGCGTCCCGCAGCCGGCGCAGCCGGTCGTCGGCCAGCGCGCCGGCCCCGTGGGTGCGCAGCGAGGCGTCGACGACGTCCAGGTCGGCGATCAGCTGCGCGGGCTCGTCGTAGGGCTCGAGCTCGACGTCGGGCAGCGGACCGGGCACGTGCCCGAGCACGCGCTCCGCGGTGGCCGCGAGCCGCCGGTAGATGCCGCGCAGCGCCCGCCGGTAGGGCTCGTCGGCGCGGAACGGCGACTCGTCCAGCGCGGCGTCGGCGAGGGCCTCCAGCTCGGGCGTCGGGGTGACCAGCCGCTCGGACATCGACAGCTCGTCGGCCAGGCAGACCAGCTCGGCCAGGTGGTGGCCCAGCGCGGTCTCGGCCGCCCGGGTGGTGGCCCGGCGGACGGCGGCGGCGGTCACGAAGGGGTTGCCGTCGCGGTCGCCGCCGATCCAGGACCCGGTGCGCAGCATCGGGGTGGGCAGCAGGTCGGCGTCGGGCCAGCGCTCGTGCAGCGCGGCCCGCAGGTCGGCGTTGATCGCCGGGACGACGGCGAACAGCGACAGGTCGTAGTAGCGCAGCGCCTCGTCGATCTCGTCCTCGAGCCGCAGCCGGGACAGCCGCAGCAGCGCGGTCTGCCAGAGCGTGAGGACCTCGCGCCACAGGTGCGCCGACCACTGCGCCTCGTCGGGGGCGGTCTCGCGGGTGCGGATCAGCTCGGTGACCTGCCGCTGCACCTGGGAGACCGTGCGCCGCCGGACCTCGGTCGGGTGCGCGGTGACCACCGGTACGACCTGCGCCCCGGCCAGCTCGCGCTGCACGTCGGCGACGTCGAGGCCCGCGGCGTCCAGCAGCTGGAAGCTGGCCGCCAGGGTGCCCTTCTGCGGCGGGGAGCCCTCACGGCGGTGGTGCCGGCGGCGGCGCTCGTGGTGGACGTCCTCGGCCAGGTTGGCCAGCAGCGAGAAGTGGCTGAACGCCCGGATGACGTGGTTGGCGCTGCGGACGTCGAGGCCGGCGAGGGTTTCGGCGAGCCCGCCGCGGCCCACCTCGGAGCGGCGGATCCGGAAGGCCTCGACGCGGGCGGCCTCCACGACGTCGAAGACCTCCTCGCCGGCCTGCTCCCGGACCACCTCGCCCAGCACCCGGCCCAGCAGCCGGATGTCCTCCCTCAGCGGGGCCTCGTCCTCCGGCCCGTCGGGGTCGGTGCGGCCCAGGTCGGCGACGTCCACGGTGGCTTCAGACACGGGCGCATTGTGCCGAGCGGGTGTGACGGGCTCGTGTCCCGGGGAGGATCGCAGTGTGCAGACACCCACCGCGACCCCTGTCCGGAGCGTCCCGCCCGCCGTCCACGGCGAGGGACCGACCTGGGACGCCGCCCGCCAGGAGCTGCTCTGGGTGGACATCGACGCCGGTCAGGTGCGCCGCGCGACGGTGTCCGCCGGGGGCGAGGTCGCCGAGGTGGCGGTGCACACCGGCGGGGAGACGGTGGGCTTCGTCGTCCCGGCGTCCGACGGCGGGTGGCTGCTCGGCGCCGACGGCGGCTTCACCCACCTGGGCCCCGCCGGGCGGGCCACCGTGCTCGTCGCGCTGGACGGCGAGGGCCCGGCCGCCGGCACCCGGATGAACGACGGGGCCGTCGACCCGACGGGCCGGTTGTTCGGCGGCACGATGGCCTTCGACGGATCCCCCGGCGCCGGGTCGCTGTACCGGGTGGACCTGGACGGCTCGGTGCACACCGTGCTGACCGGGCTGACGATCAGCAACGGGATCGAGTGGACCGCCGACGGGCGCACCGTCTACCTGGCCGACTCGGGCACGTCGACGGTGCGCGCCTACGACTACGACGTGACCACCGGGGCGTTCGGCGCCGACCGGGTGTTCCTGGACCTCAGCTCCGACGCCGGCCCGGCCGACGGGCTGACCATGGACGACGAGGACCACGTGTGGGTCGCCCTGTGGGGGGCCGGCCGGGTGCGCCGCTACTCCCCCGCCGGCGAGCTGGTGGCCGAGGTCCGCGTGCCGGCCCGCAACACCTCGAGCTGCGCGTTCACCGGCCCGGACCGCGACCTGCTGGTGATCAGCACGTCGACCCAGGACCTGGACGACGCCGCCCGCGCCGCCGAGCCCGACGCCGGCCGCCTGTTCGCCGTCCGCCCGGGCGTGACCGGGCGCCCCGCGGGCACCTACCGCGGCCCGGTCGACGCCCTCCGCCAGGCCTGAGCGCCCGCCCGGCCCCGGTGCGGCAGAGGAACCTCTGCACCCCCTCCTCGGCCCGAAGTGGGGTGCAGAGGTTCCTTCGCCGACACCCGTCAGTTGATGGGCGAGCCGCCCGTGACGCCGATGACCTCGCCGCTGGTGAAGCTGGCGTCCTCGCTGGCCAGGTACACGAACGCCCCGGCCAGCTCGGCGGGCTGCGCGGCCCGGCCCAGCAGGGCCTGCTCGCCGAACCCCTCCACCTGGTCCTCCGGCATCGTCGCCGGGATCAGCGGTGTCCACACCGGTCCGGGCGCGACGCAGTTGACCCGCACGCCGACCTGCGCGAACTCGTCGGCCATCGACTTGGTGAGGTTGACCAACGCAGCCTTGGTCGCGGCGTAGGCGGCCAGGTTGGGCGACGGCGTGAACGCCTGCACCGAGCTGGTCACGATCACCGACGAGCCGGGGGCCAGCTCGGGCTTGGCGGCCTGCAGCAGCCAGAAGAACGCGTAGACGTTGGTCCGGAAGGTGCGGTCGATCTCCTCGGTGGAGAACTCCAGGACGTCGGTGACGACGTTCTGGAACGCGGCGTTGTGCACCAGCAGGTCCAGCCCGCCCAGGCCCTCGACGGTCTGGGCGACCAGGCCCTTGGCGACGGCCTCGTCGGAGATGTCGCCGGGCAGCAGCACCGCCGTCCGGCCGGCCTCGCGGACCAGCCGCGCGGTCTCCTCCGCGTCGGCGTCCTCGGACAGGTAGGAGATCGCCACGTCGGCACCCTCCCGGGCGTAGGCCAGGGCCACGGCGCGGCCGATGCCGGAGTCGGCGCCGGTGATCAGCGCCCGGCGTCCCTCGAGCCGGCCGGAGCCGCGGTAGGACTCCTCGCCGTGGTCAGGCGCGGGCGTGAGCTCCGCCGTCGTGCCCGGGTGCTCCACCTGCAGGCCGGGGATCTCGGAGGTGTGCTTGCTGCGGGGGTCGATCAGGGTCATGTCGTCTCCGGTGTCGGGATGGGTCTCAGGACCCGAAGGCGGCACGCCAGGCGGGCATGAGCTCGCGCTGGGTCCACTCCAGGTAGGGCTGCTGCTGGTCGCCACCGATCTGGACCAGCGCCAGGTGGGTGAAGCCGGCGTCGGCGTAGGCCTTCGCGGCCTCGATGACGGCGTCCACGTCGTCCCCGCACGGGATGGAGCTCTCGACGTCCTCCTCGCGGACGAACTGGCTGGCCGCCTCGAAGCCCGCCGTCCCGGGCAGGTCGGCGTTGACCTTCCAGCCCAGGCCGAACCAGCGGAACAGGTCGTGGGCGCGGGTGACCGCGGCGGCCTTGTCGGTGCCGTAGCTGATCGGCATCTGCCCGACCCGGTTCTTCCCGGCGCCACCGGCGGCGTCGAACATCTCGCCGAGCTCCGGCTTGGGCTCCGTGCCGATCATGACGTCGGCGTACTCACCGGCCAGCTCGCAGCTGCTGGGCCCGGAGACCGCGATGCCGATCGGGACGCCGCCCTCGGGCAGGTCCCAGATCTTGGCGCCGTCGGCCTCGAAGTAGTCACCGTGGAAGGTGGTGTAGCCGTCGCCGGCGAGCAGCTCCTTGATCAGCTGCACCGCCTCGGCGAACATCTCCTGCCGGACCGAGACCGCCGGCCAGCCCTCGCCGGCGACGTGCTCGTTGAGGTTCTCCCCCGAGCCCAGCCCGAGGGTGAAGCGCCCGTCGGCCAGGATCTGCAGCGTCGCCGCCTGCTGGGCGACGACGGCCGGCCGGTAGCGGAAGGTCGGGCAGGTCACGTAGGTCATCAGGTCGATCCGGCTGGTGGCCTGCGCGGCCGCGCCGAGGGTGACCCAGGCGTTGGGCGCGTGGCCCATCGAGTCCAGCCACGGGAAGAAGTGGTCGCTGCTGACCGCGAAGTCGAACCCGACCTCCTCGGCCCCGACCACGTGCGAGACGAGGTCCTTGGGACCCGCCTGCTCGGTCATCATCGTGTAGCCCAGCTGCATGCTCATGCGGCTGCGCTACCCCCGCCCCATGGACCCCCAACCGCCCACCGGGGCTCGCCCATCACCGCCGCCCGTCCTGGCAAGGGAGCCCTTGCGCAACGCCTGGCCCGATTGCATTCGGGAGGGGCTCCCTTGCCCTGGCCACGGGACAGGTCAGGCAACCGCGCAGCGGCCGAGGCGCGCGCGGTAGACGGCCAGCACCTGGGCCCGGACCCCTGCCGGGTCCCGCACGACTTCGGCGTAGGTGAACCGCAGCACCAGCCACCCGGCAGAGGCGAGCAACCGATCCCGCTCGAGGTCGGCCCGGCGGTCCTCGGGAGACGTGTGGTGCGCCTTGCCGTCCAGCTCCACGACGAGTCCGGCCTCGGACCAGCACCGATCCAGGTAGAAGCGCCGACCGGCGACCTCCACCCGTCGCTGTCCCTGGCTCGTCGGGAGATCGGGGTGCTGGAACACGCCCAGCACCCCGAGTGCCTCGAGCTCACTGCGAACGCCGTCCGCGATGAGCGCGATCGTGCGGTGGAGCTCGACGTGCCCGGCCACGTTGGACCGCGTCGCCAGGGCGGCTGCCAGCTCCGCAGCTGTCGTGGTGCCCCGCCCGACGACGTCGATCGCGGCCGGCCGTCGGTCGCGCGCCGGGAGCAATGGCCACGAGTCGACGACCGTGCGGGCGGGTTCGGTCACCAGCAACCCTCGCACCGAACGGCAGTGGGGCGCCTCGGCTCGGAAGCCCACCCGGCGGTGGACCCGCAAGGCCGGACTCCCGGCGAGCCGGCGTCCGTGATCCACGGTGATGTGGACGACGCCGCCCATCGCCTCCCCGGCGTACCAGGACAACGCACTCAGGTGGCTCACCGCGGCCCCGCGGACCGCGTACCGGAGCGCCGCGCGCGCCCGGACCAGATCGGTCACCGTCGCCGAGGCCGGCACATAGGTGTGCGGATGGACGCGCGTGACCCATCGCAGACGGGTCCCGGCGTCCAGCGTCGCGGCGTCGACGGCCTGCAGCAGCTGCTGCCGGGTGGCGATGCCGCCGTGGGCGGCGACGGCGGTGAGGAGGTCCTTCTTCCCGGGCACGCCCGCACCCTGCCGGGGGTGTCACCGTCCCCGCCGCCGTCCCTGTGGACGACGCACCGCCGTCCACAGATGCCCGGAACCACTGGCAGCCGGCGCCCGGATGTGCCTCGAACCCTCGCTGCGCCGAGGCAAGGGAGCCCTTGCGCAACGGAGCAGCCAGAAACGTTGCGGAAGGGATCCCTTGCCTCGGCGCGAGGGGCGGCAAGGCGCGCGCAGGCGCTCAGGCGCGCTCGGCGCGCAGGGCCTCGCGGAGCTTGACCTTGCTGCCGGTGCGCAGCAGCGCCCCGGCGTACACCCGGCCGCCGATCCGGACGACGAGCGCGATCGCGACCAGCATGAGCGCCACCGAGACGGCGATCTCCCAGCCGGCGGCCTCCCCGGCGGCGATCCGGACCGGCATCACCAGCGGCGACATGCCCGGCACGAACGAGGTCACCGTGGCCACCGTCGAGCCGGGGTCCTGGGCGGCCTGGATCGACACGATGAAGCCGACGACGAGCAACAGGGTGGTGGGCGTGAGGACGCTGCCCAGGTCCTCCTGCCGGCTGACCAGGGAGGCGGCCGCGGCGAAGATCGAGGCGTAGAGGGCGTAGCCGAGGACGAACCAGGCGATGACGGTCAGCACGGTGCCGATGAGCTGGCCGGGCAGGTCGACGACGTCCAGCGCCAGCGCGCCGGTCACCCCGATCACCGCGATCAGCACGATCTGGATCAGTCCCAGCACGCCGAGGCCGAGGATCTTGCCGGCCAGCAGCTGCCACGGCTTCATCGTCGCCAGCAGCAGCTCGACCACCCGGGAGGACTTCTCCTCCACCACGCCCTGGGCGACGAACTGCCCGAAGAGGATGTAGAGGGCGTAGAGGACGACGACGCCGAGCAGCGCGACGACGACCTGCTGGCCGTTGCCCTCGGTGGCGGGGTCCAGCACGTCGTAGGAGATGG
Organism: Klenkia terrae; assembly: GCF_900491935.1. Classification (GTDB taxonomy): domain Bacteria; phylum Actinomycetota; class Actinomycetes; order Mycobacteriales; family Geodermatophilaceae; genus Klenkia; species Klenkia terrae. The sequence continues at coordinate 3,092,228 of NZ_UEXK01000004.1, read as the reverse complement.
CCGGCGGCGGGGTCAGCTGCACGCCCTGCTCGCCGAGCTGGCGGGCGACCGACAGCGCGCCGACCGCCGTCCCGGCGATCCCGGAGGCGGCGTCGTCCCGGCTGGACTCCACGACGACCTGCGGGTCGTCACCGGCCCCGCCGACCAGGACGGCGTCGACGTCGCCGTCGGCGACCGCCTGCCGCGCGGCGGCGACGTCGGCGAACTCGGTGACGGTGACGTCGGTGCCGACCTGCTCGCCGGAGCGGACCAGGGCCTGCTCGACCTGGGCGCCGCCGTCGACGGTGCCGATGGTGGTCGAGGAGCCCGACCCGCCGGCGAGCAGCTGGAAGACCATCACCCCGAGGACCAGCAGCACGATGACGGCCGAGCTGATCAGGAATCCCTTGTCCCGGGCGCGGGTGGTGATCTCCCGGCCCGCGACCAGCCGGATCCGGGCTGCCGTGCTGGGGCTCGCGATGCCGGTCACGCCGCCACCGCCGGCGCCGCGACGGCCTCGCGGAACAGCTCGACCAGCGTGGGTTCCCGCCAGCCGAAGTGGGTGACCCGGCCGGTCCGCAGGGCGGCGGCCAGCACGGCCTGGTCGTCGGTGCCCGGGCCCAGCTCGAGCAGGGTGTCCCCGCGCTGCTCGCTGACCACCCGGACCCCGGGGAGGGCACCGGCCCAGCCGTGCAGCGCGTCGGGGGCGACGACCCGCAGCTGCCGGCCGCCCTCGGCGGCGCGCAGCTCGGGGACCGTGCCGCTGGCCACGATGGTGCCGCGGGCGAGGATGCCGACGGCGTCGCAGAGCCGCTCGACCAGGTCGAGCTGGTGGCTGGAGAACACCACGGGCACCCCGTTGCGGCACTGCTCGAGCAGCGCCTCGGCCAGGGAGTCGACGCCGACCGGGTCCAGGCCGGAGAACGGCTCGTCCAGGATCAGCACCTCGGGCCGGCCGACCAGGGCCGCGGCGAGCTGCACCCGCTGCTGGTTGCCCAGCGACAGCTTCTCCACCCGCTCGTCGCGGCGGTCACCGAGACCCAACCGCTCGGTCCAGTGCTCGGCGGCCGCGGCGGCGTCGGCGGCGGTCAGCCCGTGCAGCCGGGCGAAGTAGGCGAGCTGCTGGGCGACCTTCATCTTCGGGTACAGCCCGCGCTCCTCGGGCATGTAGCCGATCCGCTGCCGGCTGGCCTCGTCCAGCGGCTGCCCGCGCCAGCGCACCTGCCCGGCGTCGGCCCGGGCCAGGCCCATCGCGATCCGCATCGTGGTGGTCTTGCCGGCGCCGTTGGCCCCGCAGACCCCGTCCATCTGGCCGGGCGCGACGGTGACCCCGCCCCCCTGCAGCCCCTGGTTCCCGCCGTAGGCCTTGTGCAGCCCGTCGAACTCCAGCACGTCAGCTCCTCGCTCGGGGGTGGCCTGGCCCCGACCGTAGGCGATGACCGGTACGCCCCCGTCTCACCCCCCGACGGGGGCCGTCCCCGGGACCGGGCGCGGGTCGTGGGCGGCGCAGCACGGGGTCGGGTGCTCGGTCTCGAACGGCGCGACCGTGCCGTCCTCGACGAACGGGCGCACGAGGAGCACGATCCGCCCCCCGCTCAGCTCGGGCCGGACGAAGCCCCTGGTCTGCAGTGCTGCGCCCACGGTGGCGGTGCCGGCCAGACCGACCACCTGCTCGACGGCGGACAGCCGGGGGACGTCGTCGGCGGGCACGGTGCCCACCAGCCGGTCCTGGCCCGGGAACTGCACCAGCCGACCGGCGGAGCGGTCCCGCAACTGGGTAGCGGCCTCCCGGGCGCCGCCGTCGGCCCCGCCCGGCAGCAGGACGACCGACGCCGGGAGCTGCGCCGCCAGCCGGTCGACGAGCCCGGCGTCCGGGCGGTCACCCACCAGCTCCAGGGCGCCCGCCCAGTGCCGCTCGTCCGTGCCCACCACGTGCGTGCCGGCCAGCCGGACCGCCAGGCCCGCCGCGACCACGAGGTGGCCGGCGCGGGCCAGCAGGTGCTCCAGGTCGGCGCGCTCCCGCTGGCCCGCGTCCAGGCCGAGGTGGTGCAGGGTCACCGGGGCAGCACGAAGATCGGGTTCGTGTAGAACCACAGGTCGGTCCACGGGTCGGCGTTGCCCAGCGCGTCGACCGCCGGACCCGCGGGGTCGACCGCCGCACCGAGCAGCCCGGGCGCCGTCCGGTTGCCGTCGCTGCCGCGCAGCCGCACGTAGAACGGACGCCTGCGCCGGCCGAAGCGGTGCCGGATGGTGAACGTGCCGCTGGCGTTCGCCGGCACCTCGTAGCTGGCCGTCACCGTGGTGTCCGGGGCGAGGAAGGAGTCCTGGTCCCCCGCCGCGCCGGTGATGCTGCCGACGACCACGTCGACCTTGCGCAGCCGGGGCACGTCGCCGTGCTGGTTGGGCCGCCGGGCCAACTGGACGTCGACCTGCAGCTCGACGTCGTTGCCGCCGTTGACCATGGTCGTCCCGCCGAGGGTGGCCGGGGCGGCCCCGCCTCCGGTCACCTGGGCGGACAGCCCGCCGATCAGCCCGCCGTGCACCACGTACATCCGGCCCGCCCGGATGCCGGCCATGACGGCGCCGTAGGAGAAGTCGGTCGCCCCGACGACGGTGCGGCTGTAGTAGCCGGGCCAGAAGTCGCCGTAGGAGGGGATCGGGGCACCGGTGTCGACCGGGGCGCCACGGCTGCCCGTGGTGGCGTGGACGCCGGGGCCGGGGGCGAAGGTGTCCTGGTAGACCTGGTGCGAGTCGGAGTTGGCGGTGATCCACCACGGCTTCCCCTCGGCCAGCAGGGAGTCCCAGAGCCCGCCCACCGTCGCCGTCATCCAGTCGAACCCGCCGTAGGTCAGGTAGGACTCCCGCGGGTACGCGGCGAAGCTGTCGGCCGACGGTGAGCTGTCGTAGTAGCCCCGGCCGTTGGTCGCGTGGCCGGGGCCGGGGATGGCGGCGGCCTGGTGACCCGGTGCGCCCTCCATGCCCACCGCGATCGTGGGGGCGGTGTCCCGCCAGCCGCGGATCTCGTGCGGGCTGTCCAGGCCCTTGCGTGCGGGGTGGTTGGCCAGCATCAGCGCGTCGGCGACCCGACCCTGCTGCACGGCGGTGCCCAGGAACGCCAGCCCGTCGCGGGCCAGGGCCTCGTTGGCGGCGTTCGGGGCCGTGGCGCCCTTGACCGATCCGTCGTAGCTGCCCTCGAACTCCTTGAGCAGGGCCACGTCGCCGTCCCCGGGCGCGACGAAGACGGTGCCGTGCTCGGCGGCGGGGATGTTCCACTCCACGCCCTGGAACACCAGCGTCCGGGCGTTCTGCGCCCGCGCCGCGACGACGTCGGCGTGGGTGACCTCCACGTCGAACTTCTGGTGGGCAGCCCCGCCGTGGTCGGTGATGACCATCCAGTCCAGCCCGTACCGCGCCCCCTGCCCGACCTGCTGGGAGACCAGGTACTGGGCATCGGGGCTGTACTGCGTGTGGATGTGGTGGTCGCCGGCCAGCCACATCAGCGACGCCGGGGCGCCGGGGCCCGCGCCGCCCGGCCGACGCGCCTGGGCCGTGCCCGTGCCGAGGCCACCGAGGGCACCCATGCCCGCGGCCGCCGCGGCGCCGACGCCGAGCAGACCAGCCCGGCGGAGGAACGACCGGCGTCCCAGCTCGCCGGGCGACAGCTCCGCGTCGGGGATCTGCAGGTCGACCGCGGCACCGGTGTCGGTCACCGGGTGCTCGTGGTCGTGGTCGTGCGGGTGGCTGTGGCTGTGCCCGTCGTGCTGGTGCTCGTGCGTCATGGTGGTCCCCGTCCTGGTCCGGCGCGGTCGTCACCCCACACTTCCGCAGGTCACGGGCCGGCGAGCTGTGCTGCGGATGACCACCCGGTGAACGCTCGGCGACCTGCACCGGCTGCGGACGCCCCCGGATCAGTTCCGCTCGGGCTCCGGCAGCCGCCCACCGGCCGGCACCACCGCGCCGGCCTCCAACCGCGCCGCCCGGCCGACCAGCGCGATGTCGCCGTCGGCCGAGCCGTCCCCGCCGACCGTCGCGTCCCGTCCGACGTCCACGCCGTCGTCCAGCACGGCCCGGTGCACCCGCGCACCGGCCCGCACCCGGGCACCGGGAAGCAGCACCGAGTCGGTCACCGTCGCCCCCTCCTCGACGACGACGCCCGGGGAGAGCACGGAGCCGCGCACCGTCCCGGCCACCCGGGTGCCCCCGGACACCAGCGACGACTCGACCGCAGCACCGGGCAGGAGGCGGGCCGCGGAGTGCCGGCCGCCGCGGGTGTGCACCGGCCAGGCGGTGTCGTCCAGGTCGATCGGCGGGTCGGCGGCGAGGAAGTCCATGTGCGCCTGCCAGTAGGCCGGCACGGTGCCCACGTCGCGCCAGTAGCCGGCGAACCGGTGCGCCCGGGCCAGCCCGTCGGCGGTCTGCGCCGGCAGCAGCGCATCGCCGAGGTCGGCCAGGCCGTCCTCCCCGGCGTCGGCGGCCAGCGCCTCGAGCCGGTCCAGCGTGGCGCCGGGGGTGAACACGAAGACCTCGTTGGTGGCCGTGGTGGTGGCCGGCTCGTCGGGCTTGTAGGCGTAGTCGGTCACCCGGTCGCCCTCGAGCTGCACGATCCCGTAGCGGGCGGCGTCGTCCGCGGCGACCTCGGTGGTCACCATCGTGACCTCGGCACCGGACTGCCGGTGCTCCTCGACGACCTCCCGGTAGTCCAGCTTGTAGACCGCGTCCGCGCTCACCACGACCAGCGCGTCCGGGGCGGCCTCGCGGACCAGGTCGGCCTGCCGCCAGAGCACGTCCGCCGTCCCGGTCGCCCAGCCGCCGCGGTCGGTGCCGCGGAACGGCGGCAGCGTCATCAGCCCACCGACCGTGCGGTCCAGGTCCCAGGGCCGGCCGTTGGCCAGGTGGTCGGCCAGCGACGTCGGGTGGAACTGCACGGCCACCCGGACGTCGGCGATCCCCGAGTGCTGGCAGTTCGACAGCGGGAAGTCGATCAGCCGGTAGACCCCCGCGAACGGGACCGCCGGCTTGGCCCGCCGCTCGGTGAGCAGTTCGAGGCGGCCGCCGGCGCCGCCGGCCAGCACGAGCACGAGGATCTTGGTGAGGGCCATGCACCCCCTGTGCCCCGGTCGGTCAGGACGTACGCGCCTCGCGGGAGGCCCGGAACAACCAGAACGAGGGGACGGCGACCGCGACGACCGCCATCGCCACCACGATGACCACCCCGCCGGTCCACATCGCCACCGAGACGCCGAACGCGCTCGCCAGCGCGCCGGACCGCAGGTCGCCCAGCCGCGGCCCGCCGGCCACGACCACGATGAACACGCCCTGCATCCGCCCGCGCATGTCGTCGGGGGCGGCCAGCTGCAGCATCGACGAACGCAGCACCGCGCTGACCATGTCCCCGGCGCCGGCCACGGCCAGGCACAGGACGGCGAACCACAGCGAGCCGGCGAAGCCGAACCCGATGATCGCCACGCCCCACACCGCGATCGCGACCAGCACCACCGCGCCCTGCCGGTCCACGCGGGAGACCCACCCCGACGTCAGCCCCATGACCAGCGAGCCGATCGAGATGCCGGCGTAGAGCCAGCCCAGGCTGTTGGCGTCGCCGCTGAACTCGGTGGCGGCCAGCTGCGGGAAGACCGCCTGCGGCCAGGCGAAGAGCATCGCGATGATGTCCACGACGAAGGTCATCAGCAGCACCGGCTGGGTGCGCAGGAAGGTGAAGCCCTCGCCCACCCCGCGCACGGCCGCGCCCAGCCGCAGCTTTGCGGCCGCGCCGGCCACCGGCAGCGGCGGGAGCCCGCGGACCAGCAGCACGGCGACGGCGAAGCCGACCGCGTCCACGACGTAGGTCAGGAACAGCTCGCCCTGGCCGATCAGCACGCCGGCCAGCAGCGGTCCGACGATGACCCCGACCTGGCGGACGGTCATCGCCAGCGCGTTGGCGGCGGGCACCAGCTCCGCCCCGACGATGGCCGGGATCGCGGCGCTGCGGGTGGGCTGGTTGACCGCGGCGAACGCCGACACCAGCGCGGTGAGCACCCACAGGACGGCGAGGGACTCCATCCCGAGGCCGGCCTGCACCGCCAGCAGCGCGCTGGTCACGGCCGCGCCGATCGAGGTGATGAGCATCAGCCGGCGCCGGTCCATCGCGTCGGCGATCGCCCCGCCGAGCAGGCCGAAGACCACCAGCGGGACCAGCGCGACCACCGACGTCACGCCGACCAGCAGCGAGGACCCGGTCATCGCGTAGACCTGGAACGGGACGGCGACCAGCGTCATCTGCTGACCGAGCATGGTGACGGTGATGCCGCCGAACAGCCGCCGGTAGGCCGGGTTCCGCAGCGGGGTGGTGTCGATCGCGAAGCCCCGCCGCTCGGTGCGGGGTGGGGTCTCCTCGGGGGCGGGGCCGNGCACATGGCGGTCGCCGGGGCGCACGGGTACCGCGCCGAGCTCGCCGCGGCCCTGCCGTGGGGGCCGGCGGAGCTGGCGCCGCGGGTCACGGCGGGCGCGGGTGGGCCTGGCCCCCGGGCGGGCCCGGGGGTGCCGCGGGGGGGGGCGCCGGGGGGCGGGGGCCGGGCGCCCGGGGGGGTCCCGGAGGGGGCCGGGGGGGCCGGCCGCGCGCGGCCGGCTGGCGCGGCCACCGCGTGCGCGCGCGGGCGGTGGAGTTCTGGCGGGGCGGCCGCGGCCGGCTGCCCGGCCGGCGTCGGTCCGGGTGAACCGCAGCCGGTCGTGCAGCCGGTCGTGGCCGCCCTGCCAGAACTCCACGGTGCGCGGGTGCACGCGGTAGCCGCCCCAGTCGGCCGGGCGGGGCAGCTTCCCCTCCGTCCGGTCACCGAGCTCGCGGAAGGCGGCCACCAGCTCCTCGCGGGAGGCCACGACCGAGGACTGCACGGTGGCCGCCGCGGCCAGCTGGGCACCGCGGGGGCGGGGGTCCCACAGCGCGTCGGAGCCGGCGTCGTCCAGCCGGGTCGCCGTCCCGGTCACCCGCACCTGGCGCTGCAGGGCGTGCCAGGGGAACACCAGCGCCACCCGGTCGTCGGCGGCGAGCTGCGCGCCCTTGGCCGAACCGCCGTTGGTGACGAACACGAAGCCGTCCGCCGACAGCCCCTTGAGCAGCACCACCCGGGCGTCCGGTGCGCCGTCGGGGTCGGCCGTGGCCAGCACCATCGCGTTGGGCTCGGGCAGCTCGGCGGCCACCGCGTCGTCGAACCACCGCTGGAACTGGGCCAGCCATGTCTCGGCGAGCGTGTCCTCGGAGAAGCTGCCCTCGTCGTAGTCGCGGCGCATCGTCGTCAGGTCGGGCACCGGCCCATGCTCCCACCCTGCAACCAGTCCACGACCAGGTGTGACGCCGGTCGCAGCTCCCACTGGGCGGGCGGTCCGGGTGCGACCAGGTCGGGGGGTTCCCCTAGGTTGTGGCCAGTCGTGCGCCCAGTGGCGCACGGGTCCCGCGCGCAGAGGAGCATGCAGGATGGCGGACGACTTCGTACCCGGCCTGGAAGGCGTCATCGCCTTCGAGACCACCATCGCCGAGCCGGACAAGGACGGCGGTTCCCTCCGCTACCGCGGCGTCGACATCGAGGACCTCGTCGGCAAGGTGACGTTCGGCGACGTCTTCGGCCTGCTGGTCGACGGCCGCTTCGGCCAGGGCCTCCCGCCCGCCGAGCCCTTCCCGATCCCGGTGCACACCGGCGACGTCCGGGTCGACGTCCAGGCGGCGCTGGCGATGCTGACCCCGATCTGGGGCTACCGCCCGCTGCTGGACATCACCGACGAGGAGGCCCGCGACGAGCTGGCCCGCGCCGCGGTCATGGCGCTGTCCTACGTGGCGCAGTCCGCCCGCGGCATCGGGGTCCCGGCCGTGCCGCAGCGGCGCGTCGACGAGGCCTCGACCATCGTCGAGCGCTTCATGGTGCGCTGGCGCGGCGAGCCCGACCCCAGGCACGTCGCCGCGGTCGACGCCTACTGGACCTCGGCCGCCGAGCACGGCATGAACGCCTCCACCTTCACCGCCCGGGTCATCGCCTCCACCGGCGCCGACGTGGCGGCGGCGATGTCCGGCGCGATCGGCGCGATGAGCGGCCCGCTGCACGGCGGTGCGCCGTCCCGGGTGCTGCACATGCTCGACGAGGTCGAGGGCACCGGCGACGCGGAGAAGTACGTCAAGGACCTGCTCGACCGCAAGGAGCGGTTGATGGGCTTCGGCCACCGGGTCTACCGCGCCGAGGACCCCCGCGCCCGCACGCTGCGCCGCGCCGCCAAGGAGCTCGGCGCGCCCCGCTTCGACGCCGCGCTCGCCCTGGAGAACGCTGCGCTCAAGGAGCTCCGCGAGCGCCGTCCGGACCGGCCGGTCGAGACCAACGTCGAGTTCTGGGCCGCGATCGTCCTGGACTTCGCCGAGGTGCCCAGCCACATGTTCACCTCGATGTTCACCTGCGCCCGCACCGCGGGCTGGAGCGCGCACATCCTGGAGCAGAAGCAGACCGGCCGGCTCGTCCGCCCGTCGGCCCGCTACGTCGGCCCCGACCCCCGCAAGCCCGACGCCGTCGAGGGCTGGGAGACGGTGCAGACCAAGGAGATCAGCGAGTCCGCGCCCGCCTGAGCGAGCCGCACACCGCACGACCGACGGCCCGGCGCAGACCCTGCGACCGGGCCGTCGTCCACTCCCCACTCCCCCGAGGACCCCTGCATGACGATCCAGATCCCCGCCGAGCTGCTCCCCGCCGACGGCCGCTTCGGCTGCGGCCCGTCCAAGGTCCGCCCCGAGGCCATGGCTGCGCTCGCCGCCGAAGGTGCTGCGCTCATGGGCACCTCGCACCGGCAGGCACCGGTCAAGAACCTGGTGGGGCGGGTCCGCGAGGGCCTGTCCCAGCTGTTCGACCTGCCCGAGGGCTACCAGGTGGTGCTCGGCAACGGCGGCACCACCGCGTTCTGGGACGCCGCCGCGATCGGGCTGGTCCGCGACCGCGCGGCCTTCGGCACCTACGGCGAGTTCTCCGCGAAGTTCGCCTCCGGGGTCGCCGACGCGCCGTTCCTGGCCGACCCGGTGATCACCAAGGCGGCGCCGGGCTCGGTCGCGCTGCCCGAGGCCGTGGCCGGGGTGGACGCCTACGGCTGGGCGCACAACGAGACCTCGACCGGTGCCATGGCGCCGGTGCGCCGTCCCGAGGGAGCCGACGAGGACGCCCTCGTGCTGGTCGACGCCACGTCGGGTGCCGGTGGGCTGCCCGTCGACGTGCTGGAGACCGACGTCTACTACTTCGCGCCGCAGAAGTGCTTCGCGGCCGACGGCGGCATCTGGCTCGCGCTCATGAGCCCGAAGGCCCTGGACCGGGTGGCCGAGATCAAGGCCTCGGACCGCTGGATCCCCGGGTTCCTCGACCTGTCCATCGCGGTGGACAACTCCAGCAAGGACCAGACGTACAACACCCCGGCGGTGGCCACGCTGTTCCTGCTGGCCGACCAGCTCGACTGGCTCAACGGCCTCGGCGGGCTGTCCGGTGCGGTCGCCCGCACCCGCGACTCGTCGTCCCGGCTGTACGACTGGGCCGAGAAGTCGGAGTACGCCACCCCGTTCGTGACCGACCCGGCGCACCGGTCCTACGTCGTGGGCACGGTCGACTTCGCCGACTCCGTCGACGCCGCGGCCATCGCCAAGGCGCTGCGGGCCCACGGCGTCGTGGACACCGAGCCCTACCGCAAGCTTGGCCGCAACCAGCTGCGGGTGGGCATGTTCCCCGCCGTCGACCCCGACGACGTCACCGCGCTGACCGCCTGCATCGACCACGTCGTCGGCCAGCTCTAGCGGAGTCGCAGCGCATCGGTTCCCGGTGCGCTGCGACTCCACCGGCACTCACAGCAGCAGCCAGGTGTCCTTGCTGCCGCCGCCGCGGCTGGAGTTGACCAGCAGCGAGCCCTCCTCCAGCGCCACCCGGGTCAGCGGCGCCGGCACCGCCCGGGTCACCGCGCCGGCGACGGCGAACACCCGCAGGTCGGCCCGCCGCGGCTGCACCACGCCGTCGACCAGGGTCGGCACCGTGGAGAAGTCGACCGGCTCCTGCGCCACGAACCGGTGCGGTGTCGCGGCCACCTCCGCCTGCAGCTCGGCGAGCTCGGCGGCCGAGCAGGTGGGGCCGAAGACCACGCCCTGCCCGCCGTAGCCGTCCACCGGCTTCACCACCAGCTCGCCCAGGCGGTCCCGCACGGCGGCGTAGTCGGCCTCGTCGGCCAGCACCCAGGTCGGGACGGCGTCCAGCACGGGCTCCTCGCCCAGGTAGAACCGGATCATCGCCGGCACGTGGCAGTAGGTGGCCTTGTCGTCGGCGACGCCGTTGCCCGGCACGTTGGCCAGCGCCAGCCGGCCGGCCCGCACCGCCTCGCCCAGCAGCACGTCCAGCGGGGTGCCGACCGGGTTGAGGTGCGCGGCCAGGTCGTCCTCGTCGAAGCGCCGGTACAGCACGTCGACCGGCACCCGATCCCCGTCCACGGCGACCTCGACCCCGCCGTCGGCGCGGGCCCACAGCGTGTCCGGGGTGGCGATCGGGATGCCCATGGCCTCGGCGAGCAACCGGTGCTCGAACCAGGCGGTGTTCACCGGGCCGTCGGTCAGCAGCGCCAGCCGGGGCGTCCCCGCGCAGGCCGGCGGCGCCGCGTCGGCCAGCGCGGCCCGCAGCACGGCCACCGCGTCGTGCGGCTCGGCCAGCCCGGGCACGCCGTCGAAGAGGCCCGGCAGGGCGGCGCGGGCGCTGTCCCGGTTGACGATGGCGTAGCCCAGGCCCGAGGGCACCCGCAGGTTGTCCTCCAGCACGACCCACCCGTCGGCCGCGCGCAGCAGGTCCATCCCGGCCACCGCCACCCGCGCCTGGCCCGGGCCGGCCAGCGACGCCGCACCGGGCCGGTAGCCGGGGCTGCGGGTCACCAGCCACTCGGGCAGCACCCCGGCCCGCACGGCCTCGGGCCGGTCGGCGCCGGCGTCCCCACGCCGGCGACCGGCCGGGCGGTAGGCGTCGGCGAGGAAGGCGTTGAGCGCCCGGGTGCGCTGCTCGACCCCGCGGGCCAGCTTCGCCCACTCGGCCGCCGGCACCAGGCGGGGCAGCGGGTCCAGCGGGAACGGGTGCTCGACCAGCTCGCCGTCGACGAAGGTGCCGAACACGACGCCGCGGGCCCGTCGCTCGCGGCCCATCTCCCCCACCGCGGCGGCCAGGCCGACCCCGCCGAGCTCCTCCAGGGCAGGGACGACGGGGCCGTAGCCCGACCGCACCGTGCCGGCGTCGTCCACCGCCTCGTCCACCGTCGGCGAGCGGTAGTGCTCGAACAAGCCCGTCGTGCCGGTCACCTGCACCTCACAGCCAGCGGTCGAACCACTCCGCGATCGCCTCGGTCAGCGTCACCAGGTTCTCCCGGCCCACGACGGTGTGGCCCTCGCCGGGGAGCAGGAGCAGCTCCGCCGGCTTGCCGAGGGCCGCACACGCCTGGTGGGCCTGGACGGACTCCGCGACGGGGACGTTGGTGTCCCGGTCACCGTGCGCCAGCAGGACCGGTGAGCGCAAGCGGTTCAATGCCGTCATCGGACTGATCGTGGCCAACATCTCGCGGTCGGTGACCGGATCGCCGTACTCGGTCACCGATGCGGCGGCCATCCACGGCTCGGTACCGGCGAAGAAGCTGCGCAGGTCGCTCATGCCGGCCAGCGAGGCGCCGGCGGCGAACAGGTCGGGCCACCGGGTCAGCGCGACCATGGTCAGGTAGCCGCCGTAGGACCAGCCGTGCGCCCCGACCCGGCCGGGCAGCGCGATGCCGGCGTCGACCAGGTGCGCGACGGTGTCGGCGACGTCGGTGAAGGACGCCTCCCGCGCGTCGACGTCGTCCAGGCCCATGAACGCCGTCCCGCGGCCGCCGGACCCGCGCACGTTGGGGGCGAAGACCGCGAAGCCGGCGGCGACCAGCGCCTGGGCCACCGGCGACCAGGCCGGCCGCTCCTGGCCCTCCGGTCCGCCGTGGAAGCTGACCACGGTGCGGTGCGGACCGCGGACGCCGGGCGGGGTGTAGAGCCAGCCGTCCAGCTCGAGACCGTCGGTTGCCCGGTAGTGGTGGCGGACCGGGGTGACCAGCAGGTCGTGGTCGGGCAGCCGCGGCGAGCTCGGCAGCCGGACGACGGCCCCGGACGCCAGGTCCACGGTGTGCAGGCTGCGCGGGGCGCCCGGGCCGGTCAGCTCGGCGACCAGCGACCGGCCGTCGGCGGCCAGCGACCAGCCCGGCATGACCGGCTGCGGCAGCGGCACGCGGGCGACCACCTCGCCGTCGTCCACCCGCCGGACGTCGAGCTCGGTGCTGCCCTCGGCGTTCCAGACGCACAGCACGGTGCCGTCGGCCCGCACCGCGTAGCCGTCCAGGTCGGCGTCCCGGCGGCGGACGAGGACCCGCGCCGGACCGGGCTCGCCGGCCTCCGACAGCGGGACGACGACCAGCGCGGTGCGGTCCTCCCCCGCCGGGCCGGGCTGCGCGGCCCGCAGGTAGACCGACCGCCCGTCCGGGCCGAACCGGCCGTCCTCGCTCTGCCGGCCGCCGGCGTCGTCGGCCGGGATCACCCGCCGCTGCTCACCGGTCGCCACGTCGACGAGCACCACGTGCCGCCACCCGCGGGGACCCCGCCGGGCCAGCAGCCGGGACTCGTCGGCGGCCACCGCGGTCACGGCCAGGAACCCGCCGGTGGCCAGCGTGCGGCGGGCGCCGGAGACCACGTCCACCAGGACGACGTCGGCGCCCGGGCCGTCGGCGATCGTGCATGCGTAGTGGCCCGGTCGGGCGGTCCAGCCACCGGCGAACACGGTGCACCGCGGGTCCTCCCCGGCGACCAGCCGGCGGTCGGTGCCGTCCGGGCGGACCACCCACAGCTCCGCGCAGATCGAGCCGCCGGGGCTGACCAGGTAGGCCAGCCACTCGCCGTCGGGCGACCAGGCGACCGAGACGACCTCCTGCTCGGGGCCGGAGACCACCGCGGGCGGCGTCCGCTGGTCCAGCGTGGCGACCTCCAGCCGCGGGCGGCCGGACCGGTCGGCCACGTAGGCGACCCGCTCCCCGTCGGCGGCCAGCGCCGGGCACCAGGCGCCGGGCGCGGCCGCGATCTGGGTGAGCGCCAGCCGCACCTCGGTGGGCAGACCGGGTGAGGTCTGCAGGGCGGTCTCGTGCCGGGTCATGCCACCTCCAGGGGTCGCGGGCATCTCGGGGGTGCAGCGGGGAGCGCCCCCGGGTTGTTCCAGGGGTTATCGGCGGGAGGGGTCAGCGGATGCCGTGCCGCTGCAGCCACAGCTCCAGCAGCCCCACCTGCCACAGCTGGTTGCTGCCCAGCGTCGTGCGGTGGGTGTTGGGGTCGGCCAGCAGTCGCTCGGCGTAGTCGGTGCGGAACAGCCCGCGCTCCTTGGCCTCGGGCGCCCGCAGCGCCTGGGCGACGCTGGCCAGGTACTCGCCCTCCAGGTGGATGATCGCCGGCACCGGGAAGTACCCCTTGGGCCGGTCGATCACGTGCGCCGGGATGACCGCCCGGGCGGCCTCCTTGAGCACGCCCTTGCCACCCTGGGCCAGCTTGAGCTCCGGCGGGACCGCGGCCACCAGCTCGACGAACTCGTGGTCCAGGAACGGCACCCGGGCCTCCAGGCCCCAGGCCATCGTCATGTTGTCCACCCGCTTGACCGGGTCGTCGACCAGCATGATCGTGGAGTCCAGCCGCAGCGCCCGGTCCAGCGTGGTGTCCGCGCCCGGCCGGGCGAAGTGGTCGGCCACGAAGGCCCGGCTGACGTCCTCGGTGGTCAGCCAGCGCTCGGTGAGGATGCCGGCCAGCTCGGCGTGCGGGCGGTCCACGAACACCGAGGCGTAGGCGTCGACCGCGCGGTCGACCGGCACGCCGTCCAGCGGCGGGCACCAGTCGTACCCGGCCAGCACCTCGTCGGCGCCCTGCCCGCTCTGCACCACCTTCACGTGCTGGCTGACCTGCTGGGAGAGCAGGTAGAACGCCACGCAGTCGTGGCTGACCATCGGCTCGCTCATCGCCCCGATCGCGCCGTCGAGCCCCGCGTGCACGTCGGCGGTGGGCACCAGCAACCGGTGGTGGTCGGTGCCGAAGTGCTCGGCGATCACGTCGGAGTAGGCGAACTCGTCGCCCTCCCGGCCGCCGACGGCCTCGAAGCCGATGGAGAAGGTGGCCAGGTCGCGCTGCCCCTCCTCGGCGAGCAGGCCGACGATCAGCGAGGAGTCCAGGCCGCCGGAGAGCAGGACGCCGACCGGGACGTCGGCGACCATCCGCCGGCGCACGGCCGTCCGCAGGCTGTCCAGCACCGCGTCCTGCCACTCCCGCGGCGACAGCCCGGCCAGGTCGGCGCGGCGCTCGTGGACCGGCGTCCAGTAGACGTGGTCGGACTCCCGGCCGTCGGCCTCGTAGGTGCGCACGGTGGCCGGTGGCAGCTTGCCGACGCCGGCCAGGATCGTCCGCGGCGCCGGGACGACGGAGTGGAAGCTCAGGTAGTGGTGCAGCGCCACCGGGTCGATGCTCGTGTCCACCCCGCCGGCCCGGACCAGCGCCGGCAGGCTGGAGGCGATCCGCACCCGGCCGGGCCCGCGGCTGACGTAGACCGGCTTGATGCCCAGCCGGTCGCGGGCGACCACGACCCGGCCGGTGCCGCGCTCGACGACGACCACGACGAACATGCCGAGGAACTTCTCCACGAACGCCGTGCCCCAGCGGTGGTAGGCCTTGAGCACGACCTCGGTGTCGCTGGTGGAGGCGAACCGGTAGCCGGCGGCCCGCAGCTCCTCGCGCAGCTCCCGGTAGTTGTAGATGATCCCGTTGAACACGCAGGTCAGGCCCAGCTCGATGTCCACCATCGGCTGCGCGCCGGCGTCGGTCAGGTCGATGATCTTCAACCGTCGGTGCCCCAAGGCGACCGGGCCCGACTGCCACACCCCCGACCCGTCGGGACCGCGCGGGGCCAGCTGGTCGCACATGGCGGCCACGGCGCCGACGTCGGCCACCCCGCCGTCGAACCGGATCTCGGCCGATATGCCGCACACGAGCGACTCCCCTCGCCCCGGCGCGCCGGGTCCGTCGAAGCACCCACCCTGCCCGGTCCGTGTTGCACCGGCATGTCGCGACCGGAACTCGACCGCCCGCCGGCACCGGGCGTGTCCGGCCGCGGGCACCCGGCCGGCGCGGTTAGCCTCAGCTCGGTCCCTGTCCGCCGTCGAAGATCCGAGAGGTCGTCTCCCCATGCGCACCCTGCGCCTCGTGGCCCTCTCCGACGACGGCCGCAGCCTGGTCCTCGCCGCGGACGTGCCCGACTCGATCGACAACGGCGAGCGCTTCTACCTGCCGATCGACGACCGGCTCAAGGCCGCGTCGCGGGGCGACGCGCAGCGGATGGGCCAGATCGAGCTCGACGCGGCCAACGCACTGTCCCCCCGGGTGATCCAGGCGCGCATCCGCGCCGGCGAGACCCCCGAGCAGGTCGCGCACGCCTCGGGCACCCCGGTCGAGCGGATCATGCGCTTCGCCCACCCCGTCCTGCAGGAGCGCGCCCGGGTGGCCGAGCAGGCCCAGGGCGCCCGGGTCCGGCTCAGCGAGGGCACCCAGGGCGTCGCCCTGGAGCAGTTCATGTCCGACCGGCTGCGGCTGCTGGGCGCCGACCTCGACGCCATCCGCTGGGACTCCCACCGCACCGACGACGGCACCTGGCAGGTCCGCGCCGCCTGGAAGGCCGGGCACAAGTCGGGCACCACCAAGTGGAGCTACGACACCAGCACCCGCACGGTCACCCCGGTCGACGCCACCACGATGGACTTCGCCGAGGGCACCCGGCTGGTGCGCGTCGTCCCCGACGTCCCGGCCGGCCTGCCGGCCAGCCCGCCCCCGCGGCGGACCATCGCCGCGGTCGTCGAGCAGCCCTGGGTCCCCGAGGAGGAGGCCGAGCCGGCCGTCGAGGACGACGAGGTGCGCAACGTGGTGCCCGTCGACGGCAGCCCGGTCGACGTGCTGCTGTCCGGCGACGGCGGCCCCGAGCACGACACCGTGGTCTTCGACCGCGTCGACGGCGAGGCCGAGGACCCCCGCGCGGCCATCCCCGCCTGGGAGGACATCGTCTTCGGGGTCCGCCGCCACCGCTGAGGGGTGACCGGGCACTCGGTGTCCGACCTGCGCGTTCTGGGTAGTGCTGGTTCCGGCAACAACGCCGCAGCACGAGGAGGACGACAGCCATGACCGCATCGGTGTCCATGCCCGCCGGGGGTGTCCAGGTGGGGACCTACGCGGACTACGCCCAGGCGCAGCGCGCGGTCGACTACCTGTCCGACGAGAACTTCCCGGTCGAGAACGTCCAGATCGTGGGGACCGACCTCCGCTCGGTCGAGCAGGTCGTCGGCCGGCTGACCTACGGCCGGGCCGCCGCGGCCGGGGCCGCCTCCGGCGCCTGGTTCGGTCTGTTCGTCGGGCTGCTGCTGGGCATCTTCGCCCCCGACGGCTCCAGCTGGATCAGCTCCGTGCTGACCGGCCTGGTCATCGGACTGGTGTTCGGCGCGCTGTTCGGCCTGGCCGGGTTCGCCGCCACCCGCGGCCGCCGCGACTTCGCCACCACCGGCCAGAAGATCGTCGCCGGCCGGTACGACGTGCTGTGCAACCCGCAGTTCGCCGAGCAGGCCCGCGCCCACCTGGCCCGGCTGAGCCTGCGCGGCTAGCGGAGCTGGGCGAACGCGACGGCGGCGGCCGCCGCGACGCCCAGGGAGTCCACGCCCGAGCGCATCGCGATCCGGGCCCGGACGTCGACGGCGGCCATCGCCCCCTCGGTGAGCCCGGGGCCCTCCGCGCCCAGCAGCAGCGCCGTCCGGGGGTGCTCGACCGGGTCCAGCGACCGCAGGTCGACCGCCCCCGGGTCCGGCGTCAGCGCGACCGTCGTGAAGCCGGCAGCGCGCACCGTGGCCAGGTCGCCGGGCCAGTCCTCGAGCGCCACGACCGGCAGGGTCAGCAGGTGCCCCATGGACACCCGCACCGACCGCCGGTAGAAGGGGTCCGCGCAGCTGGGGTCCAGCAGCAGGGCGTCCACGCCCAGCGCCACCGCCGACCGGCCGATCGAGCCGATGTTCTCGTGGTCGTTGAGGCCCTCGAGCACGGCGATCCGCCGGGACCGGGCCAGCACGTCGGCCAGCGACGGCGGCACCGGTCGCTCTGCCGACGCCAGCACCCCGCGGGTCAGTCGGAAGCCGATGGTCTCCGAGACCACCCACTTGTCCGCCTCGTAGGCGGGCACGCCGGCCGGGATGTCCAGCGCCGCCAGCCGCCCGGCCACGCCGTAGAGGGCCCGCAGCTGCAGGCCGGTCTCCAGCAACCGCTCCACCGCGGTCACGCCCTCGACCACCACCGGGCCCGACCGGCGCTCGGTGCCCGGCCGGCGGTCCCCGGCGTGCAGGTCGTGGAAGTCGGCCACCCGGGGGTCACGCGGGTCGGTGATCAGCTCGGGCACGGCTCACGATCATGCCCGACCCGGGTGGTCCGCCCGCTTCTCGGACTGCAGGGCGACCGCCCGACCCGCACGCTGGGCCGTGTGACCACCACCGTGATCGGCGCCGGCATCGCCGGCATCGCCGCCGCCCGAGCCCTGAGCGACGTCGACCAGCCGGTGCGGGTGCTCGACCGGGGTCGCCGCCCGGGGGGCCGGATGTCCGGGCGCGAGCTGCACGGCCGGGTGGTGGACCTGGGCGCCTCCTACCTCACCGCGGCCGAGGGCAGCGAGTTCGCCGACGTCGTCGCCGACTGGGTGGCCCGCGGGGTGGCCCGGGAGTGGACCGACACCTTCTCCGTCGCCGGTCCCGAGGGGATCACCGACCGCAAGACCGGTCCCATGCGCTACGGCGCGGCCGGCGGCATGCGGTCGCTGGTGCTCGACCTGGCCCGCGACCTCGACGTGGTCACCGGGCGCCCGGTGCAGCACGTCGGCCCCGGCCCGGTGGTCGACGCCGAGGCGGTGGACGCCGTCGTCCTGGCGCCGCCCGACCCGCCGGCACGGCGGCTGCCGGCCCCCGGGGCGCCGACCGAGCAGGCCCTGGACCCCCGCGGCTGGCAGGCCACCCTGGCCGTCGTCCTCGGCTGGGCCGACCGCCGCTGGGACACCGACCTCAACGGGGTCTTCGTGCACGACCACCCCGCCGTCGAGTGGATCGCCGACGACGGCGCCCGGCGCGGGGACGGCGCGGCCGTGCTGGTCGCGCACACCTCCGCGGCCTTCGCCGCCGGCCACCTCGCCGAGCCCGACGCCGCCGGCCCCGGGGTGGCCGCCGCCGTGTGCGCGATGCTGGACCTGCCCGAGCCGGAGTGGACCCACGTGCACCGGTGGACCTTCGCCAAGCCGGCCCACCCGCGGGAGGAGCCCTTCCACCTGGCCGACGGGATCGGCCTGTGCGGCGACGGGTGGTCGGCGCCGTCCAAGGTGCAGAGCGCCTGGACGTCGGGGCACCTGCTGGGCCGCGAGCTGGCCGCCCGGGCGGGCGGCTGACCCGACGGGTCAGGACGGGACGGCGACCGGCCCCAGGACGCCGCCGGCGATCGCCAGCTCGTCGGCGGCCGCCCGCTCCAGCGCCCGGGCGAAGAGCCAGCCCTGGGCCGACTGGCATCCCTCGTCGCGCAGCAGGTCCCGCTGCTCGGTGGTCTCCACGCCCTCGGCGACCACCGACAGGCCCATGACCCGGGCCAGCTCGAGCAGACCCTCGACGATCCGCGGCTGGGCGCCGTCCCGGCCGATGGTCGCGACGAAGGACCGGTCGACCTTGAGCACGTCGACCGGGAACTGCCGCAGGTGGGTCAGCGAGGAGTAGCCGGTCCCGAAGTCGTCGACGGCCAGCCGGACACCCAGACCGCGGAGTCGATGGAGCGCCCGGGCGGCCTGCTCGGTGTCGTGGACCAGGGCGGTCTCGGTGAGCTCCAGGCACAGCGCGGCCGGGTCCAGCCCGCTGTCGGTGAGCGCTGCGGCGACGTCGTCCACCAGGTGCGGGGAGCGCAGCTGGCGGACCGAGACGTTGACGGCCACCCCCGGCGCCGGGTCGGCGCCGTCGTCCCGCCAGCTCGCCGCGGCCCCGCAGGCCTCGCGCAGCGCCCACCGCCCGATCGACTCGATCGAGCCGTCCTCCTCCGCGATCGGCACGAAGACCGCCGGCGACACCTCGCCGAGCAGCGGGTGCTGCCAGCGCAGCAACGCCTCGAAGCCCTCGACCGCCCCGCTGCCCAGGTGGACGACCGGCTGGTACACCAGCCGGAGCTGCCCGGCGGCGAGCGCCTCGGGCAGGTCGGCGGCCAGCCGGGTGCGCAGCAGCAGCTCGGCCCGCATGTCCGCCTCGAAGCTGACCACCCGGCCCTTGCCGCCCGCCTTGGCCCGGTACAGCGCGGTGTCGGCGTCCCGGAGCAGGCTCGCGGCGGTGCCGTCCCCGTCCAGGTCCGCGCAGACCAGGCCGATGCTCACACCGACCCGGACCACCCGGCCGGCCACCTCGTAGGGCGCGCAGAGCAGCGCGCGCAGGCGCTCGGCGACCGCCAGGTGGTCCTCCACGTGGTCCCCGGGGCCCGGTTCCAGCAGCACGGCGAACTCGTCCCCGCCCAGGCGGGCGACGGTGTCCGCGGGGCGGACCCCGTCGCGCAGCCGGCCGGCTACCTGCCGGAGCAGCTCGTCGCCGGCCGGGTGGCCCAGGGTGTCGTTGACCGTCTTGAAGCCGTCCAGGTCCAGGGAGAGCACGGCCGGGTCCAGGCCGGTGCGACCGGTCCGGGTCAGCGCGTGGGCGACCCGGTCGTCGAACAGGGACCGGTTGGCCAGCCCGGTCAGCCCGTCGTGGAAGGCCTGGTGGGCCAGCTCGTCCTGCACCCGGTGCCGCTCGCTGACGTCCTGCATCGTGACGACGAGGCCCTGGACGTCGGGGTGGGCGGTGCGGTCCACGGCGCGGACCTCCACCCAGCCGCCGCCGGTCGAGCTGGGCAGCTCGGCGACGCAGACCCGCCCGGGCTGGGCGGCCGCCCGGTCCAGCAGGTCCTGGCGCCCGGCCGGGTCGGCCTCCCCGACGGCGTCCCAGACGGCCGAGCGGGGGTGCTCCCCGGGCAGCGGCCGACCGACGGCGTCGACGACGACCAGCGCGTCGGCGGAGTCCGCCGCGAGGGCGGCCGCCCGCCGGGCACGCAGCTCCAGCACCCGGCGCAGCTGCGCCTGCTGGCGGGCCAGCCGGGTGGCCCGGCCGAACGCGAGCCCCACGACGACCGCGGTCACCAGCACGCCGGCCGCGGGGTCGATGTCGGTGCCGCGGGCGAACGCCCAGACCTCGACCGCACCGGGCAGCACCAGGGGGAACAGCGTCAGCCCGATCTGGGCACCGCTGACCGGCAGCTCGCGCACCGCGGGGGGCGCGGCAGCGGTCGACCGACCGGCCAGGGCCGCCCACGAGGACGCCGCGAGGGCCAGCGAGCCGATCGTCCAGCCGGTGTCGAAGACCGCCGAGGAGCTGGCGGCGACCAGGTAGCCCAGGTCCGCGGCGAACCAGGTGGCCGCGCCGACCGCGATCCAGGCGGCCTCGGCCCGCAACCCCGCCCGGGCGAACCACAAGCGGACGACGAGGGCCAGCAGCCAGGCGTCGAGGACCGGGTAGGCCGCCCACACGGTGCGCACCAGCGGGGACAACGCGTCGTCGGACACCGTGGCCTCCAGCGCGAGGACCCACTCCAGGTAGACCACCACGACGAAGACCGCGGCGGTGTCCACGAAACGGTCGAACCGGGACCCCTCGGCGACCCGGCCGACGACGCGGCGCAGGCCCAGCCCGACCGCCAGGTACGACGCCAGGTAGGCCACGTCGGCCACCGACACGTCGGCCTCGGGCGCACCGGACCACGCCCGCAGCTGCCAGACCAGGTCACCCACGGCCGACAGCGTCACCCCCGCCGCGGTCCAGGTGCCGGCCCGCCAGCCACGGGCCACCGCGCACCAGGCCAGGACGGCGGCGCCGAGCACGACCACCAGGTAGCTGACCTCGGCGACCGTCCCCGCGGGCACCAGGAGCCGGCCGACCGCCAGCACGGCGAGCGCGACGAACGCTGCGGCGCACGGGGTGGGCAGCCCGACGGCAGGTCGGGCGCGGGGCTCCGCGTGGGGTGGCACTGGTCCTCCGGGTGGTGGTCGACGAACGACCCACGGTCTCGAGGTCCGTTGCACGCATCGGCTCCCACCGGTCCGCCCTGGTGCGGTCGGGGCCCCGTCTCACCCGACCGGGTCAGACGGGCATCAGCCCACGGCCACCCTCAGGTCGGCCCGGGCGGCAGCGGCCAGCACCCGGGCGGCGTTGGGCTCGTCGACCGCGGCCACCCAGGCCCGCGCCTGTGCCGGGTCCTTGCCGAACTGCACGTGCCGGGCCACCAGGCGCGCGGTGCGGACGGCGTCGTCCAGGTCCAGCGACCAGACCTCGTCGCAGGCCGCCCGCACCTGCGGCCACGGGTCGTCGGGCAGCAGCAGGTAGTTGCCCTCGGTGACCACCACCCGGGTGCCCGGCGGCACGCCGATCGCCCCGGCCAGCGGCTGCTCCAGGTCGCGCTCGAAGGCCGGCGCCCAGACCGTGCGGTCGGTCTCGGTCCGCAGCCGACCCAGCAGCGCCCGGTAGCCGTCGGCGTCGAAGGTGTCCGGTGCGCCCTTGCGGCCCCGTCGACCCAGGGCGTCCAGGGCGACGTCGGCGAGGTGGTAGCCGTCCATCGGGACGCCGACGGCCGGCAGCCCGGCCGCGGTCAGCGCCGGGACCAGCGCGGCAGCCAGCGTCGACTTGCCCACCCCGGGCGGCCCGGCCAGGCCGACCACCACCCGGTCCCGGGTCCGGGCGAGCTCCCGCACCCGCTCGACGAGGAATTCGGGTGCGCCGGAGGCGGTCATGCCGCGATTGTCGTACCCGCGACCGATGATCCTGGCCCAGCGGTCCGGTCCTACCCGTGACGCACCCCCGGAGGAGGAACCGTGACCCGCACCCACGCCCTGGACCTGAGGTCGGGCACCCAACGGGTGTTCGCCCACCTGCTGGCCAACAACCTGCTGGTGTCGGTCATGAACTACACCGTCTGGTTCGCGCTGACCTTCTGGGTGTTCCTGGAGACCGGGTCGGTGTTCGCCACCGGTCTGATCGCCGGCATCTTCCTGGTCGCCACCTCCACCACCGGCATCTGGTTCGGCAGCCTGGTCGACCACCACCGCACGCACACCGTCATGCAGGCCTCGGCGGTGGCGTCGGCGGTGTTCTACGCGGTGTCGCTGGCGGTGCTGATGCTGGCGCCGGAGGAGTCCTTCCGGACCGCGGCCAGCGTCCCGCTGTGGGTGCTCGTCGTCCTGCTGATGCTCGGGGTGATCGCCGGCAACCCGCGGTCGATCGCGCTGCCCACGCTGGTGACCCTGCTGGTCCCGGCCGACCGGCGGGACCGGGCCAACGGCCTGGTGGGCACGGTCACCGGCGCCTCCATGCTGGTCACCTCGGTGATCAGCGGCCTGCTGGTGGCCTACGGCGGGATGACCGCCGTCCTGGTGCTGGCCCTGGCCGTGCTGGCCGTCGCCGTCGGGCACCTGGCCCGGGTGGACATCCCCGAGCCCCGGGTGGTGGGCACCGGGGGCACCGACGGCGCCGGGGACGGCGTCGACCTGCGCGGCACGCTGCGGCTGGTCCGCGGGGTGCCCGGGCTGCTGCCGCTGATCCTGTTCTCCTGCTTCAACAACTTCCTCGGCGGCGGGTTCATGGCGCTGATGGACCCCTACGGGCTGTCGCTGATGTCGGTGCAGGCCTGGGGGCTGCTGTGGGGCGGGCTGTCCGCGCTGCTGATCGTGGGCGGGCTGCTGGTGGCGAAGGTCGGCCTGGGCAGCCGGCCGATCCGCCTGCTGCTGCTGGCCAACGTGGTCATGTGGGCCGGCATGATGCTCTTCCCGCTGGTGTCCTCGATCCTCACGCTGACCGTCGCGATGGGCCTGTTCATGCTGGTCATGCCGTTCGCGGAGGCCGCCGAGCAGACCGTGCTGCAGCGGGTGGTGCCCTACGAGCGGCAGGGCCGGGTGTTCGGGTTCGCGCAGAGCGTGGAGCAGGCCGCCTCGCCGCTCACCGCGTTCCTCATCGCCCCGATCACCCAGTTCCTGGTGATCCCGTGGATGACCGGCGGGGCGGGCGCCGACGCGATCGGCAGCTGGTTCGGCACCGGCCAGGCCCGCGGGATCGCGCTGGTCTTCGTCGTCACCGGGGCGCTCGGGCTGCTGACGGTCGGGCTGGCCTTCCTGACCCCGGCCTACCGGCGGCTGTCCGCGGCCTACGCCACCAGCCCCGCCCCGGAGCCCACCGAGGGGCCCGTGCCGCCGCCGGCGCCCGGGGTGCCGGCCGCCCTCGCCGCCGGGGGTGAGCCGTCCTAGGCTGCCGGCGATGACGTCCGCCCCACCCGGTCCCGCCGCGTCCTGCGAGCGGGTGGTGAAGACCTACCGGACGGCGACCGAGTCGGTGCCCGCGCTGACCGACGTGAGCGTGCAGATCCCGCGCGGCCGGGTGACCTGCGTGGTGGGCCCGTCCGGGTCTGGCAAGAGCTCCCTGCTGCGCCTGCTGGCCTGCATCGACTCCCCCGACTCCGGCACGGTCACCGTGGGCGGGCAGCGGGTGGACGACCTGGGCGCCCGGGGCCGGCGGCGGCTCCGCCGTCGGCAGGTCTCCTACCTGTTCCAGCGGCCCGGGGAGAACCTGCTGCCCTACCTGACCGCCACCGAGCAGCTGCGGCTGGCCGCCGACCTGCGCGGCGTGCCGGTGCCCGCCGACGAGCTGCTCGACCTGCTGGACCGCCTGGGCCTGGCCGACCGGGCCGGGCACCGGCCGGCCCAGCTGTCCGGCGGGGAGCAGCAGCGGCTGGCGGTGGCCTGCGGGGTGGTGGGTGGCCCCGCGCTGGTGGTGGCCGACGAGCCGACCGCCGAGCTGGACACCGCCGCCGCGGTCCGGGTCCTGGAGGCGATGGAGTCCCTGGCCGCCGGCGGCGTCGGCTTCGTGGTCTCCAGCCACGACCCGCGGGTGATGGCGATCGCCGACGGGTTCGTCCGGCTCGACCAGGGCCGCACCGCGTGACGGGGTTCGCCGCCACCGGGCTGGTCAAGCGGTTCCGCCGCGGGGTGGAGACGGTGACCGCGCTGGCCGGGGTGGACCTCGCGGTGGCCGGCGGGGAATTCGTGGCGTTGGTCGGCCCGTCGGGGTCGGGCAAGTCCACCCTGCTGGCCCTGCTGTGCGGCTGGGAGACCCCCGACGCCGGGTCGCTGCAGGTCGGCGCGGGCACCGACCCGGGCGGCCAGGGCTGGACCGAGCTCGCCGTCGTCCCGCAGGCCCTCGGCCTGGTCGCGGACCTGTCGCTGGCCGACAACGTCCTGCTGCCCGCCCGCCTCCGCGGCGGCCGGTCCGACCGGCCCGGCGACCCCGCTCCGCTGGCCGAGCGGCTCATGGCCGACTTCGGGCTGGCGCACCTGGCCGACCGCTACCCCCACCAGGCCTCGCTCGGCGAGCAGCAGCGGGCCGCCGTCGCCCGCGCCCTGGTGCTGCGACCGGCGCTGCTGCTGGCCGACGAGCCCACCGCGCACCAGGACCGCGGCCACGCCGACCGGCTGCTCGACGCGCTGCGGGACGCCGCGTCCGACGGCACCGCCGTGCTGCTGGCCACCCACGACGAGGTGGCCTGGTCGCGGGCCGACCGGGTCGTGTCCATGCGCGACGGGCTGCTGGTCGAGGGAGCACCGCGGTGAGGCTGCTGCCGCCGTGGTCGCGGGCGCCGCTGCTGGGTCTCCGCCAGCCCGCCGCGGTCGTCGCCGTCCTGGTGACCACCGCGATCCTGGCCTGCGCGGTGGCCAGCGCCCCGCTGTTCCTGTCCTCGGCCCGCTCGGCGGCCCTCCAGCAGCAGCTCGCCCCGCAGTGCGCCGAGGCCGCCTGGCCGGCGGTCACGGCCTCGGCCGACGCCCCGGTCGGCGACGCCGCCCAGGAGGTGGCCGGCGCCCCGGTGGCCGCCTGGGCCGCGGTCGGCCGCACCGCGGAGCCGAGCCTGACCGTGGGGTCGACGGCGAACGCCAGCGGCAACGTGCAGCAGGGCGTCCCGGTCACCGCGGCCGACGGCGCGCGGCTGAGCCAGCCGGCCACCCTGCTGTGGCGGCCGGACGCCCTGGCCCACGTCGAGGTGGTGGACGAGGTCGCCGGCACCGGGGTGTGGTTGCCGGCGTCCTACGCGCAGGCCGCCGGCGCCACCGCGGGCGGCACCGTCGACGTCGGCGGTACCCCGACCCCGGTCGTCGGGGTCTACACCGACCTGTTCGACACCGTCCCCGGCGCGTACTGGTGCGACGACGAGCCGTACTTCACCAACGCGAGCAGCGCGGACACCCCGCCGCCGGCGCTGGTGCTCACCACCGACGCGACGACGCTGGTCGACCTGGCCGTGGCCGCCCGGGGGTCGCTGTCGGCCCCCGCCTCGGTGCCGGTCGACGGCAGCACCCTCCCCACCTCGCGGGCCACCGAGCTCGACGAGCTGACCACCGCGGCGCTGGACGCCCCGCCGCTGCGCGGGTCCGGCGCCACCCGGGACCCACGGCTGGCCGAGGCCGCGGACCGGGCGCAGGTGCTGGAGGGCGGGCTGCGCGGTCCGGTCATCCCGGTGGCGGTGGCCGGCGGGCTGCTGGCACTGGTCCTGGTCGCCGCCGCGGGCAGCTTCTGGGCCGACCGCCGGGCGACCGAGGTGCGGTTGCTCGCCGCCCGCGGGGTCGGCCCCGTCCCGCTGGCCGGCAAGGCCGCCCTGGAGCTGGCGCTGCCGGCGCTGGTCGGCGCGGCGGTCGGCTGGGCGGCGTCCCGGCTGCTGATCGGTGCCCTCGGACCGGCGCCCGAGCTGGACCCCGCCGCGGCTGCCGCGGCGGTCGGCGCGGGGGTGGCGGCCTTCGTCGGGGGGCTCGGTGCGGCCGCGGTCGTCGCCGGGCTGCGGGCCCGGGGCACGGTGGAGCGGCCGCTGGGCGCCGCACCGCGCTGGCCGGCGCAGGTGCCCTGGGAGGTCGCCCTGCTGCTCGCGGCCGGCGCCTGCTGGCTGCTGCTGGAGGGCCGGGACGCCGTCGTGTCGCAGGGCGGGGTGGCCCAGGTCAACGGGTTGCTGGTCGCCTTCCCGCTGCTCGCGGTGGCCGGTGCCGCCGTCCTGGCGGCCCGGCTGCTGACCGCGCTGCTCCCCCGGCTGCGCCGGTGGGCCGGCCGCCGTCGTCCGCCGCTGTTCCTGGCCGTCAACCGCTGGACCGCCGCCCGGGCCGCCACCGCCACCCTGCTGGTGGCCATCGCGCTGCCGGTCGCCGTCCTGGGCTACACCGCGACGCTGACCGCGAGCTCCCGGGCCACCCTCGACGCCAAGGTCGGCGTCCAGCTCGGCGCCGGGGCGTACGCGGCCACCGCCACCCGGGTCGACCCCGACGCGATCACCGGACCCGACGGCACGACCGTGCTGCGGTTCTCCGACGCGACGCTGACCGGGTCCGCCGACCGCACCCCGGTGCAGGTCCTGGGCATCGACCCGACCACCTTCGCCGGCACGGCGACCTGGGTCGACTCCTTCGCCGGGTCGCCGCTGGAGGACCTGGTGGGGCGGCTGACCCGGGACTCGGCGGTGGTCCCGGTGGTGGCCAGCGGCGTCCCGGCCGGCAGCTACGAGCTGCGGCTCGGTTCCGTGCCCGTCGACGTCGAGGTGGTCGGCACCGCCGACGTGCTGCCCGGCCGCCGCACCGCCGACCCCGTGGTGCTCGTGGACCGGTCGCGGCTGCCCGAGGTCCCGCCGTCGGCCGGCTCGGACCAGTCGGTCGAGCGGTGGACCGACGGCGACGTCGCCGCGGCGGGCGCGCAGCTGCGGGACGCCGGCGCCGTCCGGGTGACCGGGACCGAGCCGGCCGACGTCCAGCGCGCGGCGAACTTCCTGGGCGTGACGTGGACGTTCGGCTACCTGTCGGCGCTGGCGGTGTTCAGCGGGGTGATCGGGGCGGCCGGGTTGCTGCTGTACCTGGAGGCGCGGTCGCGGGCCCGGGTGAGCGGGTACGTGATGGCCCGGCGGCTCGGGCTGTCCCGCGCGGCGCACCTGCGGTCCCTGGTCCTGGAGCTGGGCGGGGTCGCCGTGGCCGGGGTCGTCGTCGGCGGGCTGCTCGCGGTGGGCGCCGTGGCGGCGGTCTACCGGCGGCTGGACGTCGACCTGGTGCGTCCGCCCACGCCGCTGCTCGACGTCCCCTGGCCCGCGGTGGCCGGCACCGCGGTCGCGACCCTGGCGGTGGCCGTGGTCGCCGCGCTCTACGCCCAGCACGCCGCCGACCGCGCGGACCCCGCCACCGTCCTCCGGGAGGACGCCTAGGACCTCGGCAGCCGGGCCAGCTGGCGCGACTGGGCGACCAGGCGGCCGGTGGAGTCCCACACCCGGTAGTCCTCGTCCACCCATCCGTCGGAGGCCTCCCCGCCGCGGGCCTCCACCAGGCACCAGCCCGGCGCCGGGACCGCGCGGACGAGCGTCTGCAGCTGCACCGTCGGCGCCCAGCCCAGCCGGCCGGTCGCCCAGGACGTCGGCGGCAGCACGTCGGTGAACGCGACCAGGCCCAGCGGGTCGGGGTCCCGGCCGTCGGTGAACCGCACCCAGGCCCGCATCACCGGCTCGTCGGTGAACTCGCCGAGCGCCCAGCCGGCGGTGAGCGGGTCCAGCCGGGTCTCCACCCGCTGCGACATGCCCGGGACCGGCATCCCCGCCGGCGCCAGGTGGGCGTTCTCGGCGATGGAGAAGCAGTCCTCGACCGGGGTCGCGGCCGGCGGCGGGACCTGGTGGTCGGCGGGCACGTCGTGCAGCGTCGCCGTCGTCACCTGGACCGAGACCGCCGGCCCGGTGGCGTCGGACAGGACGACGAACGCGTGCTGCAGGGTCCGCCCGGCCGGGCCGGGGGTCACCGCGAGGGTGGCCGGGCCCGGCGTCGCCGCCCGCAGGTAGCTGGCCGACAGCGCGACCGGGTGCGCGTGCGGGGACACCTCGACGGCGGCCCGCGCGACCACCGCGAGCAGGTAGCCCCCGTTGAGGATGCCGCCGCCGACGTCCCACCCCGGGTCCAGGTCGACGGCGAACCCGCCGTCCACGGGCGTCAGGGCGGTGGCGGACTCGAAGCTCTGCGGCACGCGCCCCAGGGTGCCAGTGTGGGAGGCATGGAACAGACCCACCTCGGCCGCAGCGGACTGTCGGTCTCCCGGCTGTGCCTCGGCACGATGAACTTCGGTCCCGAGACCTCCGAGCCCGACTCCCACGCGATCATGGACCGCGCCCACGCGGAGGGCGTCAACTTCTTCGACACCGCGAACGTCTACGGCTTCGCCGCCGGCAAGGGCCGCACCGAGGAGATCCTCGGCACCTGGTTCGCCCAGGGCGGGCAGCGCCGGGAGAAGACGGTGCTGGCCACCAAGGTCTACGGCTCGATGACCGACTGGCCCAACGACACCTTCCTGTCCGCCCGCAACCTGGTGCGGGCCTGCGACGCCTCCCTGCAGCGGATGCAGACCGACTGGATCGACCTCTACCAGTTCCACCACGTCGACCTCAGGACGCCGTGGGAGGAGATCTGGCAGGCCTGCGAGACCCTCGTCGCCCAGGGCAAGGTGCTCTACGTCGGGTCCTCGAACCACGCCGGCTGGCAGCTCGCCGCCGCGCAGGAGGCCGCCCGCAACCGGCACTTCACCGGGCTGGTCAGCGAGCAGTCGATCTACAACTTGCTGGTCCGCGACATCGAGCGCGAGGTGATCCCGGCCGCCGAGCACTACGGCATCGGGATCATCCCGTGGAGCCCGCTGCAGGGCGGCCTGCTCGCCGGGGTGCTGGCCAAGCAGGAGGGCAACCGGCGGACCAGCGAGCGGAACCAGAAGAGGGTCGAGGAGGTCCGGCCGCAGCTGCAGCGCTACGAGGACCTGTGCGGCGGGTGGGGTCTGTCCCCCGCCGACGTCGGCATCGCCTGGCTGCTCAGCCGGCCGGCGGTCACCGCGCCGATCATCGGCCCGCGCACGATGGAGCAGTTCGAGTCCTCGCTGTCCGCGGTGGAGATCAGCCTGGACGACGCCCAGCTCGCCGCGCTCGACGAGGTCTTCCCCGGGCACAAGACCGCGCCGGAGGACTACGCCTGGTGAGGTGAGGGCCAGCCGGTGACCCGCTCGTAGGGCCGGCCGGGCGGTGACCGCCACAGCACCACCTCGGTCACCGGCCAGGCCGGCCCGTGGTCACCGGCCAGCCGGTCGACCAGGGCGGCGTCCGGCGTCCCGGCACCGGGCCAGCGGCCCAGGGTCAGGTGCGGCCGGAAGGGCCGCTCGTCGACCGGTACCCCCGCGTGCCGGGCGGCCGCGGCCAGCCGGTCGGCGAGCACGGTGAGCGCGTCGACGTCCCCGCCGACCCCGGCCCACAGCACCCGCGGGCGCCGGCTGCCGAACCGGCCGGCCCCGGTCAGCTGCAGCGTGACCGGCGGCGACCCGGCGACGGCCGGACCGAGCGCCGGCAGCAGGCCCGACAACCCGGCCCGCGGGACGTCGCCCAGGAACGCCAGCGTCACGTGCAGGTCGGTCGGCGCGGACCAGCGCGGCGCTCCCGGGTCGTCGCGGACGCGGTCCACCGCGGCGACCAGCGCCGCGACCGCCGCAGCGGGCGGCGCGACGCCGAGGAAGAGCCGACCGACGCTCAGCCGCGGTCCTGGCGGTCGCTGATCACCAGGCCGGTGTCGGCCAGGGCGGCGGCCAGCCGCAGCCGCTCGACCTCGCGCTCCTCGCCGGGGCACGTCTCCGGCAGCCGGTGGGCCACCTCCAGCGACCGGGCGGCCTCGACCAGCACGTCGTCGTAGGCGGCGAGCACGCCGGCCCGGTGGGCGGCGGACCCGATCGAGACCAGGGCCAGCTCGCGGCGCAGCCGGCGGAGGTCGGCCGCGATCGCCTGCACCGACCGCCGCTCGGGCACCGCAACGGCGACCGGACGACGCGCCGGACGACGGGCCGCGACCCGGGCCGGGCGCACCGGGCGCCGGCGGCGGCGCGGGCGGCGCAGCGTGCCGGTGAACGCCCGCAGGCTCAGGTCCATCAGCCAGGCGGCACCCACGGTCATGGCGACGACGGCGGCGAGCTGGGCCCACCAGGCGGTCAGGACGGCGGAGGCCACCCCCGAACCGTAGGACACCGGTGACCCCCGCCACAACGGCGGGGCGGCCTCGGTTCGGCCTCGGTTCTGCGTCGGTCCGGCGGCGGGTCAGCGCCGTGCTGCGGTCGACGCCCCGGGCGCCTCGGCGTCGGCCTCCTCCACCGCCGGCGCCACCTGCGCGGGGGCGACGGCGGCGACCGGCAGCGGGTCCACGTGCAGCCGCACGCTGGGCGGGGCCACGTGCGCCTCGACCCGAACGTGCCGGCCGCGGGACAGCACGGCGCCCACGGCGGCGGCGACCACGACGACGACCAACCCGCTGGAGACCAGGCCCCACCGGGCACCCAGGTGCTGGGACACCCAGCCGATCAGCGGCGCCCCGACCGGCGTCCCGCCCATGAAGCACATGAAGTACAGCGCCAGGATCCGGCCGCGCATCTGGGGCTCGACCCCCAGCTGCACGAAGCTGTTGCAGGCGACGCTGAACACCAGCCCGGCCGCCCCGCAGGGCACCAGCAGCAGGGCGTAGGACCACTGCGTGGGCATGAGCCCGCTGACCACGGTGAGCGCACCGAACGCGATCGCGGCCAGCAGGAGGAACCGCTGCAGCGGGCGGGCATCCCGCCGGGTGGACACCAGCGCCCCGCTCAGCGAGCCCACCGCGAACGCCGTGGACAGCAGGCCGAACGCGCCGGCGCCCAGCCCGAACACCTCGCGGGCCATCAGCGCGATGGTGATCTGGGAGTTGAAGCCGAAGGTGCCGACCACGAAGGCCAGCACCATGGCCAGCTGCAGGTCCGGGTGGGCCCGGGTGTAGGTGAGCGCGGCCCGCAGCTGCCCGCGGGCGCGGGCCACGGGCACGCTGTGCTGCAGCTCGGCGTCCCGCATCAGGGCCAGCGCGACGATGGTCGCCGCGAAGCTGGCGGCGTTCACGAAGAACGCCGGTGCGGTGTTGCCGCCCGAGGCCGCGATCACGCCGCCGGCGACGGCCGGCCCGACCAGCCGGGCGCCGTTGAACACCGTGGAGTTCAGGCTCACCGCGTTGCCCAGCAGCGCGGGGCCGACCATCTCGGACACGAACGACTGCCGGGCCGGGGTGTCCAGGGAGCTCACGACGCCCAGCGCGAGGGCGAGGGCGAACACCTGCCACAGCGCGATGCCGCCGGTGGCCACCAGCAGCGCCAGCGCCAGCGCCAGGACGCCGAGCACGGCCTGGGTGACCATCAGCATCCGGCGCTTGTCGTACCGGTCGGCGAGCAGCCCGCCGTAGAAGCTCAGCGCCAGGGTGGGCGCGAACTGCAGCGCGGTGACCACGCCGAGCGCGGTGCCGCTGCCCCCCGACAGCTGCAGCACCAGCCAGTCCTGGCCGATCCGCTGCATCCAGGTGCCGGTCATCGAGACCAGGTTGGCGCTGACGTAGAGCCGGAAGTTGTGCACGGCGAGGGCACGGAACATGCCCGCCCGGCGGGGCGCGGTGCTGGTCGGTTCAGCCGTGGTGTGTCGCCTCCACCCTCACCCGGAGGCGAGGTCGTCCATGATGCGGGCAGCCTCCCGCAGGGTCGCCCGGTCCTCGGGCGAGAGGGCGTGCAGCTGACCCGACAGCCACGCCTCGCGGGCCCGGGCCTCCTCGGTCAGCAGGGCCTCCGCGGCCGGCGTCAGGTCGATGACCACCTGCCGGCGGTCGGTGGGGTGCGGCGTCCGGGAGACCAGCCCCTTGCCCTCGAGCGCGACGACCACCCGGGTCATCGACGGTGGCTGGACCCGCTCGTGGCCGGCCAGCTCACCCGGGCTCATCGCGCCGTGCCGCTTGAGCGTGGACAGCGCGGCGAGGTGGGTCAGCGTGACCGAGGTGTCCACCCGCTGGTTGCGCAGCCGACGCGAGAAGCGCATCACCGCCAGGCGCAGGTCGTGCGCGAGCGCGGCGGTGTCCAGCGTCGTCCGCGCCACGTGTCACTCCACCCGTTGATTAGCACCGGTAAGCATACTCCCGCGGGCCGGCGGCTCAGAACAGCTGCTGCACCGGCTCGATCGCGAAGTAGACCACGAAGAGCACGCCGACGACCCACATCAGCGGGTGCACCCGCCGCGCCTTGCCGGTGGCCGCCATCAGCACCACGTAGCTGACCGTGCCGGCACCGATGCCGTTGGTGATCGAGTAGGTGAACGGCATCAGCGCGATGGTCAGGAACGCCGGGATCGCCAGGGTCAGGTCGTCCCAGTGCAGGTTCTTCACCTGGGCGATGAGCAGCGCGCCGACGATCACCAGGATCGGCGAGGCCGCCTCGGAGGGGACGACGTCCACCAGCGGCGAGAACAACGTCGCCACCAGGAACAGCGCGCCGGTCACCACGCTGGCCAGGCCGGTGCGCGCACCGTCGGCGACGCCGGCGGTGGACTCCACGTAGGTCGTGTTGGACGAGACGCTGGCCAGCCCACCGGCGGCCGCGGCGACCGAGTCGACCAGCAGGACCGGCTGCGAGCGGGGCAGGTTGTTGTGCTCGTCGAGCAGCCCGGCCTCGGCGCCGACGGCGGTCACCGAGCCGACGGTGTCGAAGAAGTCGGCCAGCATCAGCGCGAAGACGATGAGCAGCGCGGCGACGACGCCGATCCGGGAGAACCCGCCGAACAGCGAGAACTGGCCGATCTGGGAGAAGTCGGGCAGGCCGACGACCTGGTCGGGCAGCGTGGGCACCTGCAGGGCCCAGCCCTTGGGGTTGACGCTGCCGTCGTCGAGGAAGGTCGGCCCGACCTTGGCGATCGCCTCGATGACGACGGCCAGGACGGTGGTGGCGACCAGCCCGATCAGCAGGGCGCCGCGGGTCTTGCGGACGACGAGCACCGCGGTGAGCAGCAGGCCGACGACGAAGACCAGCTGCGGCCAGCTGGCCAGGCTGCCGTCGATGCCGAAGGTGATCGGCACCGTGCCGGTCTGCGCACGCCGGACGAAGCCGGAGTCGACCAGCCCGATGAGCGCGATGAAGAACCCGATGCCGACCGCGATGGCCGTCTTGAGCTGGTCGGGGATGGCCTCGAAGACGGCCTTCCGGAACCCGGTGAGCACCAGGACGGTGATCAGCAGGCCCTCGAGCACGACCAGGCCCATGACCTCGGGCCAGCTCAGCTGGGTGGCCGCGTAGGCCGCGACGACGGCGTTGATGCCCAGCCCCGCGGCGAGGGCGAAGGGGTACCGGCCGACGATGCCCATCGCGATGGTCAGCACGCCGGCGACCAGCGCGGTGACCGCGGCGACGGATCCGAAGTCCAGGGTGTTCCCGCTGATGTCCGCGCCGGACAGGATGATCGGGTTGAGCACCACGATGTAGGCCATCGTGAAGAACGTGACGAACCCGCCGCGCACCTCGCGGCCCACGGTGGAGCGCCGCTCGCTGATGGAGAAGTAGCGGTCCAGCCCGTTCTTGGGCTTCACCTTCGGCCCCTGGCTGCGGCGCTTGGTGGCGCCCGTCGGGGTCGCGTCGGTGGTCTCGATGTCGTCCGGCACGGCGACAGGGTGCCACGCGCGGGGCCGTGCGCAGGTCTCTGCTCGATTACATTCGTCCGGTGCCCGCCCCGACCCGCCCGTCGCCTCCCCCGCTCCGCGTGGAGACCAGGCGCGTCGTCCTCATCGGCGCGGTCCTCTGGGCCCTCGGTCTGGTCGTCGTCCTCCTCCTCGGCGACCGCGTCGACCGCGTCTGGACCTGGACCTGCGTGTGCGGCCTCGTCCTGGCCGTCCTGGGCCTGGCCCTCATGCGCTGGCAGCACCAGCGCTAGGAGAAGCGCAAAGCCAACCGTCCCGGATACGGACCGGAGCGCAGCGACCGGGCAACGCCGAGGCGAGGGGGCCGAGGCACGAGTGCCCCCTCCCCGAGGCGGTGCGAGGGGAGCTCAACGCAGCGCCCCCAGCCCCCCTGGCCGCGGTGGGAGTCCGGAGGACGACATCAAAGACTGTCGTACGCCTGCGTGTCGTAGAGCGGGATGTTGGTGATCTCGGTGGTGTCGACCGGCACCACGCTGGCCTCGCTGTGCGCGCCGCAGCCGTGGTCGGTGGTGACGACGTGGCCGTCGGAGGGCGCGTAGGCGTTGGCGCAGACGCCGAGCTCGAGGCGCAGGGACCCAGCCAGCGGCATGAGGAAGGCGCAGTCGCCGCAGGACCCGGGGGCGTGCCGGGCGATGGCGGCGGTGGGGCCCCACTCGCCGGTGCTCCAGCGCGCCAGGGCCTCCCGTCGTCCCTCGGCGGACAGCACGCGCTCGCGGCCGATGCCGATCTCCTGGGCCACGACCATGCCGGCGGGGTCGGCCGCCGAGTCGTCGTCGGCCAGGTAGGACGGCACGAGGCGGGGGTCGTCCTCGGTGACGGGCAGGACGTCGCCGACCGACAGGTCGCCGGGGCGGATCCGCTCGTGCCAGGGCACCCAGGACGGCGCGAGCAGCGCGTCCTCGCCGGGCAGGAGGACGACCTCGTCGACGGTGACGTGCTCGTCGCCGGGGACGTGGGCCAGGGTGACGGCCCAGTGCCAGCCGACGTAGCCGGGCAGCTGGGCGGCGAAGGTGTGGGTGAGCACCTCGCCCAGGACAGCGGGGTCCGGGACCGCCTCGCGGGAGGTCCCCAGGTGCTCCCCGACCTCGGCGGCGAGCCCGGCGACCTCGACCGCGGCGGTCCGCGCGGTCTCGACGGCCGCGGTCAGGACGTCGACCGAGGACGTCTCGGGTGCGGTCACGGGAGCGGGATCGGGAGCGGACACGCCTCCCATGGTGCCTCACACCGCACCCGTGGGTCTGCGACAGGCGCGCGGGTGCCACCCGCGGGTGGGGCACGATGGTCGGGTGAGCGAGCGGTCGAGCGGGCGGGCGGGCCGGCACCGGTGAGCCGTGCCCGGCGCTGGGGCCGGTCGGGGCGCGCGGAGGCCGACCGGGAGCGCACCGGTCCGCTGCACGTGCCGCGCTCGCAGACCCGTCCGATGCCGCAGGCGTCCGCGCCGGCCGGGGACGACTCCCCCACCGTGGTGACCGCCTCGGCGGACCCGGCGCGCCCGCAGACCTGGCGCCCGGCACCACCGCCCCCGCAGGACACCCGTCCGGCCGGCTCCGCACCGACCGCGCCCGTGCCGCCGCCGGGGCTGGGCGCCCGGCCGCCGAAGATCACCGTGACCCGGGTGGCCGCGCGCCGGTCCCGCGAGCTGACGGTGGCCGCCGTCCGCCGGGTGAACGCGGCCAGCCGGGCCGACGGCGCCGGGGACAGCGGGCTGTCCCACCTGCTGTGGGTGAACGCGCTGCACGCCGCGGGCGACGCGATGATCGCCGTCTCGCTGGCCGGCACGCTGTTCTTCGCCGCCTCCTCCGACGCCCAGCGCGGCAACGTCGCGCTGTACCTGCTGGTCACGAGGGCGCCGTTCGCGGTGGTCGCGCCGCTGCTGGGCCCGTTGCTGGACCGCCTGCAGCGGGGCCGCCGGTGGGCGATGGCCGCCAGCCTGGCCGGCCGCGCGGTGCTGGCGCTGGTGATGGCCGCCAACTACGACGGGCTGTGGCTATACCCGGCGGCGCTCGGGGTGCTGGTGCTGTCCAAGGCGCTCAACGTGCTGCGGGCCGCTGTCATCCCGCGGGTACTGCCCGCGACGATGTCGCTGACCAGCGCCAACGCCCGGACGTCGGTCTTCGGCCTGGTCACCTCGGGGGTGTTCGGCGGGGTCGGCGCCGGCGTCGCGCTGGTGGCCGGCTTCCCGCCGCTGCTGTGGACGATCGCGGCGGTCTTCCTCGGCGCGGCGGTGCTCGCGGTGCGCCTGCCCCGGCACGTGGACGTCCCCGCCGGCGAGGAGTCCTCGGACCTGCTGACCACGACCATGGAGATCCCGGTCGGCGGCCGGCGCCGGCGTCCGGTGCGCCAGGCCGTGGTCGACGCGCTGCGCAGCGCCGCGCTGCTCCGGGTGCTCGGCGGCTTCCTCACCATCTACGCGGCGTTCCTGGTCCAGGCGCAGGTGCCCGGCGGCTGGGAGCGGACCGCCGCCCTCGGCGCGATCGCCGGCGCGGCCGGGCTGGGCAGCTTCCTGGGGACCGGCATCGGCTCCCGGCTGCACAGGGCCACCCCCGACGTGCTGGTGCTGTGGGCCACCGTCGCCGCCGTCGCCACCGCCGCGGTGGCGACCGGGTTCTTCTCCATCGCGCTGTTCGCGGTCACCGCCGGCGTCTCGGCGCTGGCGGCCGGGCTGGGCAAGGTCTCGCTGGACGCGATCATCCAGCGTGACGTGCCCGGCGCCCAGCACGCCTCGGCGTTCGCCCGCTCGGAGACCCTGCTGCAGCTGGCCTGGGTGCTCGGCGGCGCGCTGGGCATCGCGCTGCCCGCCGACCGGCCGATGCTCGCCTTCGGGGTGACCGCGGGGCTGCTGGTGGTGGCCACAGGTCTGCTTGCTTGGCTGGGGCACCGCCGCCCCGCCCGGGGACGCGGGACGACGCCGGCCCAGGAGTGGACATGAGCAGCGCACGGACGACCGTCGCCGGGGGCATCGCCGTCCTGGCGCTGCTGGCCGGCTGCAACGCCGGCGGCAGCAGCGACGCCGAGAGCTCGCCCGACAGCGCGCCGACGGTGCGCGTGCGGTCGGGCACCCAGGACGTCGCGGTGCAGCCGACCCAGTACTGCCTGGACGGGTCCGGCGAGCGCTACGCGGGCACGCCGCCGGTCGTCGAGGTCTCACCGGACAGCACGATCGCGCTCACGGTCAGCCAGGCCGTCGCCGACCAGGGCTGGAGCGTGCAGGTCTACGACGACCAGCTCGAGACGCCGATCGGGGAGATCGACGTCGAGGACGGGACGACGGTCTACACCGGCATCAACAGCTCCGACGTCGTCCCGCCCTCGTTCTACCTGGTGGTCGTGGAGGACTCCGACGACTCCGAGTGCGGCGGGCTGTCCGGCGCCTGGCCGGTCGGCTTCATCCGTGCCGAGGCCGCCGCCCCGACCAGCTGAGCGCTACCGAGCGCTCAGCCCTCCAGGTCGCTGGCGACGGCGCGCAGCACGGAGGCGACCTTGCCGGCCGCCTGCTTGTCGGGGTGCCGGCCGTGCCGCAGCCCGTTGCCGATGCCGTCGAGCAGGCGGATCAGGTCCTCGATGATCGGCACCAGGTCGTCGGGCTTCTTCCGGGTGCCGGCCACGACCGAGGGCAGCGGGTCCAGGACGACGACCTGCAGCGCCTGGTCACCGCGCCGGCCGGCGACCACGCCGTACTCCACCCGCTGGCCCGGCTTGAGCTCCGTCGTCCCGTCCGGCAACGCGTCCCGGTGCACGAACACGTCGGGCCCGTCCTCCTGGGAGAGGAAGCCGAAGCCCTTCTCCGGGTTGAACCACTTGACCTTGCCGCTGGGCACGAGGGGATCCTTCGTTCTGCATCACGCACGGACGGCGACCCACCCGGGTCGCCGCGGCCCAGGCTAGTCCGCGGGCGGGTTCCGGTCCGCCGAGTTCCCGCAACGACGTTACCGGCGGGTAGCCCCGCTCCGGGGCGGATGGGATGCTGCCCCCATGGCTGCCCGCACCGCTGCGTCCCGCGTCGTCACGTCCCTCGCCGCGGCGATCCGGTTGATCACCTCGGTGGTCGGCGGGCTGATCGTGCTCTACGCGGTGTTCGTGCTCTTCGAGGCCAACCCGGACAACCCGATCGTGCAGTTCACCGCCGGGGTGCGCGACGACCTCGGCGGCTTCACCCGGGACCTGTTCACCCCCGACGACCCGAAGATCGCCGCGACGGTGAACGCACTCATCGCGGCGATCGTCTGGGTCGTCGGCGGGAACCTGCTGTCCAAGGCGGTCACCCGCCTGGCCCCCCGCGCGAAGGCCTGAGGCGCCTCAGGCGGTCGTGACCTCGCTGAGGCCCAGCTCGGCGCTGGAGACCTGGCGCATCTCCACCTTGCGCACCTTGCCGGTCACGGTCATCGGGAAGCTCTCGACGACCTTGACGTAGCGGGGCACCTTGAAGTGCGCCAGCTTGCCGGTGCAGAACTCCTTGAGCGTCGCCGCGGTCATCTCCTCCGCGCCGGGCCGCAGCTGCACCCAGGCCATCAGCTCCTCGCCGTACTTCTGGTCCGGGACGCCGATGACCTGCACGTCGGCGATGTCGGGGTGGGAGTAGAGGAACTCCTCGATCTCGCGGGGGTACACGTTCTCCCCGCCGCGGATCACCATGTCCTTGATCCGGCCGACGATGTTGAGGTAGCCCTCGGCGTCCATGACCGCGAGGTCGCCGGTGTGCATCCAGCGGGCGGGGTCGAGCACGTCGGCGGTCTTCTGCGGCTCGTCCCAGTAGCCGAGCATCACCGAGTAGCCGCGGGTGCACAGCTCGCCGGTGGTGGCGCGGGGCACGGTCAGGCCGGTCTCGGGGTCCACGACCTTGCTCTCCAGGTGCGGGTGGGTGCGCCCGACGGTGGAGGTGCGGCGGTCCAGGTCGTCGTCCGCGCCGGTCTGGGTGGACACCGGGGAGGTCTCGGTCATGCCGTAGCAGATCGTCACCTCGGCCATGCCCATCTCGTCGACCACCCGCTTCATCACCTCGACCGGGCACGGCGAGCCGGCCATGATCCCGGTGCGCAGGCTGGACAGGTCGTAGGAGGCGAAGTCGGGCAGCGCGAGCTCGGCGATGAACATCGTGGGGACGCCGTACAGCGACGTGCACTTCTCGTCCTGCACCGCCTGCAGGGTCAGCGCGGGGTCGAACCCGGGCGCCGGGATGACCATGGTGGACCCGTGCGAGGTGCAGCCCAGGTTGCCCATGCCCATGCCGAAGCAGTGGTAGTACGGCACCGGGATGCACACCCGGTCGGCCTCGGTGTAGCTGCAGCCCTCGCCCACGAAGAACCCGTTGTTGAGCAGGTTGTGGTGGGTGAGCGTGGCGCCCTTGGGGAAGCCCGTCGTCCCCGACGTGTACTGGATGTTGACCGGGTCGTCGGCGGACAGCTGCGTCTCGCGCTCGGCCAGCAGCGCGCGGTCGGCGGCCCGCCCGGTGTCCATCAGGCGGTCCCAGGCCGGGTCGCCGAGGAAGAGCACCTCGCGGAGGTCCGGGCAGTCGCCGCCGACCTCGGCGACCATCGCCCGGTAGTCGCTGGTCTTGAACGCCGGTGCCGCGACCAGCACGGAGATGCCGGCCTGCTTGAGCACGTAGGACAGCTCGTGCGTGCGGTAGGCCGGGTTGATGTTGACCAGGACGACGCCCAGCTTGGCGGTGCCGTACTGCACGAAGACCCACTCGGCGCAGTTGGGCGCCCAGATGCCGACCCGCTCGCCCTTCTCGATGCCCAGGGCGTGCAGGCCCAGAGCGAAGGCGTCGACGTCGTCGACCAGCTGCGGATAGGTCCACCGGCGACCGGTGGCGCACTCGACGAGGGCCTCGTGGTCACCGACCCGCGCTGCCGTCCGGTCCAGGTTGGCGCCGATGGTGTCGCCCAGCAGGGGGACCGTCGACGTCCCGCTGGTGTAGGAGGGCAGCGCGGGCGCGGTCATGCCCGCTCGCCCGGACGCAGCTGGACGCCGGCCCGGTTGGGCTTGTCGGTCGGGTGGGCGTAGCGCAGCCGCTCGGGCGGGAGCGGGAACGAGTGGTCCTCGCCGAAGGGCGACAGCGAGCCGGTCATCTCGCTGACGAGCTCGGTCAGCGGCGGGCCGCCGTCCTCGGACTGGCCCCAGGTGGGCTCGACGAGGTGCGCGTTCTTGCTGTTCTTCTTGGCCACGGTCGCCTCCGGTGCTCGGGCCCGCTCGTGCCTGCGGGCTGCTCGAGGGACATCTTCCCGTGCATCCCACCCCACCGGCGACACCCCACGCCACCCCTGGTGCAGCGGGGACGCAACGAGCGGGGTCCCGGCGGGGCTCGTCAGGTCCCGAGGCGCGGCCGTGGGCGGACCCCGGCGACAGCCGCGGGATGGCCGCCTAGGGTCGGTTCCCCGTGAGCCGGATCAGCGAGGTCGTCGCGCCGTCCCGCCTGGGTCTGGGCTTTCGCTGGCTGCTGGCCTCCTCCTGGACGTCGAACCTGGGCGACGGGATCGCGCTGGCCGCCGGGCCGCTGCTGGTCGCCTCGCTCACCCGCGACCCGTTCCTGGTCTCGCTGGCCGCCGGGGTGCAGTGGCTCCCGCCGCTGCTGTTCGGGCTGCTCGCCGGGGCGGTGACCGACCGGGTCGACCGGCGCCTGCTGGTGGTGCTGGTCGACCTGCTCCGCGCCGCCGTCCTGGTCGTGCTCACCCTGGCGGTGGCCACCGACCTGGTGACGATCGCCGGGGTGCTGGTCGCGCTGTTCGTGCTGGGGACGGCGGAGGTGTTCGCCGACAACAGCTCGCAGACCCTGCTGCCCACGCTGGTCCACCGCGACGACCTGGCCGTGGGCAACGCCCGGATGATGACCGGCTTCATCACGGTCAACCAGCTCGCCGGACCACCGCTGGGCGCGGCGCTGTTCACCGTCGGCGCGGCGTGGGCCTTCGGCGCGGTGGCCGTCCTGGTCGCGCTGGGCGCCGTGCTGGTCTCCCGCATCGTGCTGCCCCCGGCCGAGCGGACCGAGCGGGGCCCGGTGCACACCGAGATCGTGGAGGGCTTCCGCTGGGTGCGGCACCACCCCGCCGTCCGCACGCTCGTGCTCACCATCTTCAGCTTCAACCTGACCTTCGGCGCCGCCTGGTCGGTGCTCGTCCTCTACGCCACGCAGCGCCTGGGCCTGGGCGAGATCGGCTTCGGGCTGGTCACCACCGCGCAGGCGGTCGGCGGCATCCTCGGCATCGCCGCCTACGGCTGGATCACCGCGCGGGTCAGCCTGGGCAACCTGCTGCGGGT
The DNA here is from genome assembly GCF_900491935.1 of Klenkia terrae. Classification (GTDB taxonomy): domain Bacteria; phylum Actinomycetota; class Actinomycetes; order Mycobacteriales; family Geodermatophilaceae; genus Klenkia; species Klenkia terrae. Next base: position 3,051,267 of record NZ_UEXK01000004.1, on the reverse strand, counting down.
CGGCCTGGTCGTGGAGACCCTGACCCACCTGGCGCTCGCGCTGACCACCAGCCCGTGGGTGGCCATGCCGGTGTTCGTGGTGTTCGGCGCGCACGCCTTCGTCTGGGGCACCACGTCGGTGACCGTCCGGCAGCGCGCCGTCCCCCGGCACCTGCAGGGCCGGGTGGGCAGCGTCAACCTGGTCGGCACCTTCGGCGGGCTGGTGATCGGCGCCGGCATCGGCGGGCTGGTGGCCCAGCGGTTCGGGGTGACCGGGCCGTTCTGGTTCGCCTTCGCCGGCTCGGCGCTGTTCGTGGTGCTGATCTGGGGTCAGCTGCGGCACGTGGCGCACGCCGACGAGGCGCCCCCGGCCTGAGGCCGCTTGCGGCGGACCGGACCGGCGCGCCATCGTCGCCGGGTGACCGACGACGTGCAGTCCCGGACCGCGGCCAACCGGACCTCCCTGGCGGACCTCTGCGCCGGGCTGACCGACGCCGAGCTCGACACGCCCAGCCTGTGCGCGGGGTGGCGGTGCCGGGACGTGCTGGGGCACCTCGCAATGGCCCTCGAGCTGTCGTTCCCGCGCTTCCTCCTCGAGGTGGTGCGCGACCGCGGCCGGGCATCGCGGACCTCGTTCCGCGTGGCCCGCGCGTTCGGTGACCGGCCGACCGCCGAGCTCGTCAGCATCCTGCGGGAGCACAGCGGGGACGTCGTCTCCCCGCCCGGGATCGGCCCGCTGGGCCCCTTCACCGACTCCTGCATCCACCTGCGCGACATCGCCCTGCCGCTCGACATGCCCAGCACGCCGCCCTACGACGACTGGGTGCGGGCGCTGGACTTCCTGGTGACGCCGCGCGCGGTGCGGGCCGGGTTCGTGGCCCGTGGCCGCCTCGCCGGTCTCCACCTGGTCGCCGACGACGGCTGGTCCTGGGGCGCCGGGGCCGACGTCACCGGCCCTGCCGAGGCGCTCGCGCTGGCGGTCAGCGGCCGTCCGGTGGCCCTGGCCGACCTGGCCGGGGACGGAGTGCCCGTGCTCCGCGACCGCCTGGTCCGCGGCTGACCCAGCCGGTCACGGCGTCCGGGCGCCGTAGAGGGTGCCGAGGCCGTCGGCGGTGAGCACCCAGCGGCCCTCCCCCACCGCGGCGAACCGGACCTCGTGGGCGTCCAGGCGCTGCACCGCCCGGGTGCGCCAGGGCGCGGTCGACAGCAGCCGCAGGTCGACGTCCTCGCCGCCGTCGTCGGGCTCCACCCGCAGGACGGCGGGCCCGGCGATCCGCAGCCGACCGGTCCGCCACGGGGTGCCGGCCAGGCCGCGGGTCCAGGCGCTGACCCGCAGCAGCGACCCGGCGCCGGCCACCAGCGCGGCCAGGCCGAGCAGCACCAGCGCCACCACCGCGAGCCCGGCGAAGGGCAGCCGCTGGCCGCCCGAGGACACCGTCTGCACGGTGGCCACCCCCAGCAGGACGGCGAGCACGAGCGCGATCACCCCGCCGCCCAGCCAGCGCAGCGCCCCCGCACGGGTGGCCGCGAGGTCGGTGCGGGTGGTCGGGTCGTCCAGGGCGCCGGGCACGCGCCGATGCTGCCACCCGCGCCGCGACGTAGCGTGGATGAGATGGCCACCGACCCTCCCGCCACGCTGGCCGCGTGGCTGCGCACCCGCTCCGACGAGCAGCTGGGTGCGCTGCTGGCGCTGCGCCCCGACGTCGCCCGCCCGGCTCCCTCGGACGTCGTGGGTCTGGCCACCCGCCTGGCCGTCCCGGTCTCGGTGGACCGGGCGCTCGACGAGCTCGACGCCGGCACCCTGCAGGTGCTCGACGCCGTCCTGCTGTCCCCGACCGACGGCATGAGCCGGGCCGACCTGGCCGCCGCGCTGCCCGACGCCCCGGTGGAGGCGGCCCTGGAGCTGCTGACCGCCCGCGCCCTGCTCTGGGGCGACGACGTCGTGCACGCCCCCGAGCCGGTGCGCCGCGCCGTCCGGTTCCCCGCCGGGCTGGGCCGCCCGCGCACCCCGCCGCCGGCCGACGTCGAGGGCGACCTCGCCACGGTGGACGACGAGGAGCGCACGGTGCTGGAGGCGCTGGCGCAGGACAACCCGCTGGGCCGGCTGCCCGTCGACCACTCCACCCGGGCCGACGCCGCCGACGAGTCCCCCGCGCGGCGGCTGCTGCGCCGTGGCCTGCTCACCCGGGTCGACGCCGCCACCGTGGAGCTGCCCCGGCAGTACGGCCTGGCGCTGCGCGGCGACCGGCCCTACGGACCGACCCGCACCCGCCCCGAGCCCACCACGACCCACCGCGACCCCGAGGTCACCGACCGGCGCGCGGCCGGGGCGGCGCTGGAGGTCGTCGGCCGGGTCGGCGAGCTGCTCGCCGCCGTCGAGGAGGACCCGGCGGGCCTGCTGCGCAGCGGCGGCATGGCCATCCGTGACCAGAAGCGGCTGGCCAAGGCGCTCGGCGTCGACGAGCGCCAGGCCGCCTTCCACATCGAGGTCGCGCACGCCGCCGGCCTGCTCGACCTCGGCGGGCCGCACCGCGACGAGTGGCTGCCCAGCCGCGGCTACGACACCTGGCGCGAGCAGCCCCTGCCCGAGCGGTGGGCGCTGCTGGCCGCCGGCTGGCTGGACTCCCTGCGGGTCATCGCGCTCGTCGGCCAGCGCGACCCGGCCGGCAAGGCGGTGAACGTGCTGTCCCCCGACGTCGTCCGGCACACCGTGCCGGCGGTGCGCCGGGCGGTGCTGGCCACCCTGGGCGAGCTGCCGGCCGGGGAGGGCCTGGCCACCGACGACCTGCTGGACCTGCTGCGCTGGCAGAGCCCGCGCCGCGGCGACCGGTACACGCTGGTGCCGGCCCTGGTCGAGGAGGCCGAGCGCCTCGGGGTGGTCGTGGCCGGCCGGCTGTCGTCGGGCGGGCGCGGGCTGCTGGCCGCCGGCGAGGAGGGCGCGGCCGACGGCATGCGCGGGCTGCTGCCCGAACCGGTCGACCACGTGCTGGCCCAGCCCGACCTGTCCCTGGTCGCCCCGGGCCCGCTGGTCCCCGAGCTGGCCCGCACGCTGGCCACCGTCGCCGACGTGGAGTCCTCGGGCGGGGCCACGGTGTTCCGGGTGGACGAGGGCAGCATCCGGCGGGCGCTGGACTCGGGTTGGTCGGCGTCCGAGCTGCACGACTTCTTCGCCCGCGCCTCCCGCACCCCGGTGCCCCAGGCGCTGGACTACCTGGTCGACGACGTCGCCCGCCAGCACGGCCGGCTGCGGGTCGGGGCGATCGAGAGCTACGTGCGCAGCGACGACCACGGCCTGCTCTCCCAGGTGCTGTCGGACAAGCGGTCGGCCCCCGCCGAGCTGCGCCGGCTGGCCCCGGGTGTGCTGGTCAGCGGGTTGCCGGCCGACGAGGTGCTCGCCGTCCTGCGCACGGCGGGCTACGCCCCCGCCGGGGAGTCCGCGGGCGGCGCCGTCCTCACCCGTCCGCCGGGACGGCCCCGGGCGACCGCGCGGCCGGGCGGCCGACCCGCCGCGGGACCGCGGCCGCTGCGGGCCGAGGAGGTCGAGGCGACCGTCCGGGAGATCCGGGCCGGGGACGCCGCGCTGGCCGCCCGCCGGACCGATCCCGCCCGCCAGATCCCGGGGGTGACGACGGCGAGCACGCTGGAGCTGCTGTCCCGGGCGGTGCGCGAGCAGCTGCCGGTCTGGCTGGGCTACGTGGACGCCCAGGGCTCCGGCAGCCGGCGCACCGTCCAGCCGCTCACCCTGGGCGGTGGGTTCCTGTCCGGCTTCGACGAGGGCCGCGGCGAGGAGCGCACGTTCGCCGTCCACCGGATCACCTCCGTGGACCTCGTCGACCGGGGCTGACCCCTCCCCCGGATCCCCGCGCATACCCGGGCGGAATGCACGGTTAGGTGATCGACTTGTCCCGTTCGTTGGTACAGGCAACGAGTTGCACGGATGGTGTCGGATGGGTCGAGGAACGGTCGCGGACCGGTTGGCGACGGTGCTGGGCACCGTCCTGGGGAGCACGCAGATGCCGGTGCGGCTGCGCGGGTGGGACGGGTCGGTGGCCGGTCCTGCGGGCGCACCGGTGCTCGCCGTCCGGAACAGGCGGGCGCTGCGCCGCCTGCTGTGGTCGCCGGGGCAGCTCGGGCTGGGGCGCGCGTACGTCGCCGGCGACATCGACGTCGAGGACGACATCTTCGACACCTTCGCCGCGCTGAGCTCGGTGGGACGGCTGTCCGAGACCGGCCAGATGCGCCCGGTGACCGCCGCCGAGCGGGTGGCCCTGCTGCGCACGGTCGCGGGCCTGGGCGGGCTGGGCACCGACCCCGCGCCGCCGGCCGAGGAGGCCGACCTGGGCCGGCACGGCCTGCGGCACTCCCGCCGCCGGGACGCCGCCGCCATCGCCCACCACTACGACGTGGGCAACGACTTCTACGAGCTCGTGCTCGGTCCGTCGATGGTCTACAGCTGCGCGGTCTGGGACACCCCCGAGGTGGGCCTGGACGCAGCGCAGGAGGCCAAGCTCGACCTGGTCTGCCGCAAGCTGGGCCTCACCGAGGGCTCCCGGCTGCTCGACGTGGGCTGCGGCTGGGGCTCGATGGCCATCCACGCCGCCGGCCGGTACGGCGCGACCGTCGTGGGCATCACCATCTCCGACGAGCAGGCCACGCTGGCCCGCAAGCGGGTGGCCGAGGCCGGGCTGACCGACAAGGTCGACATCCGGGTGCAGGACTACCGGGAGATCGACGACGGCCCCTTCGACGCGATCAGCTCGATCGGCATGGCCGAGCACGTCGGCCGGGCCCGGCTGGGCACCTACGTCGACCAGCTCGCCGGGCTGCTGCGCCCCGGCGGCCGGCTGCTCAACCACGCCATCGCCTGGAACGCCGGGGAGGCCAGCTGGAGCGAGGACACCTTCATCGCCCGCTACGTCTTCCCCGACGGCGAGCTGCTCGGCCTGGGCGAGATGGTCGGCGCCATCGAGACCGGCGGCCTCGAGGTCGTCGACGTCGAGGCGCTGCGCCGGCACTACGCGCTCACCCTGCGGGCGTGGGTGCGCCTGCTCGAGGAGCACTGGGACGACGCGGTGGCTGCTAGCACCGAGGGCCGTGCCCGGGTCTGGCGGCTGTACATGGCCGCCTGCGCGCTGGCCTTCGAGGCCGGCGCGATGGGCGTGGACCAGGTGCTGGCCGTCAAGCCCGGCGGCGAGCAGCCCCCGCTGCGCCGCACCGACTGGGTCTGAGCCGCACAGAGGGTCGCCTCGCAGTCATCGGGTCGCGTCGTGACGCGGCCCGATGACTGCACGGTGACCCGCGGCACCGCCCGCGGCGGGAGCAACCTGTCGGTAGCGGTGGTTACCGTGGAGTACCTGCTCCTAGCCGAAGGACACCTGTGAGCGACGGCCCCCTGATCGTCCAGTCCGACAAGACCCTGCTGCTGGAGGTCGACCACCCGCAGAGCAAGGAGTGCCGGGCCGCGATCGCACCCTTCGCCGAGCTGGAGCGCTCGCCGGAGCACGTGCACACCTACCGGGTCACCCCCCTGGCGCTGTGGAACGCACGCGCCGCCGGCCACGACGCCGAGCAGGTCGTCGACGCCCTGGTGCGGTTCAGCCGCTACCCGGTGCCGCACGCGCTGCTGGTCGACGTCGCCGACACGATGGACCGCTTCGGCCGGCTCACGCTGGCCAACAACCCGGTGCACGGGCTGGTGCTGACCACCACCGACCGCGCCGTGCTGACCGAGGTCGCCCGGAGCAAGAAGGTCGCCCCGATGCTGGGCGCCCGGATCGACGACGACACCATCCAGGTGCACGCCTCCGAGCGCGGCCGGCTCAAGCAGGCGCTGCTCAAGGTGGGTTGGCCGGCCGAGGACCTCGCCGGCTACGTCGACGGCCAGGCGCACCCGATCGAACTCGACCAGGCCGACTGGCACCTGCGGGACTACCAGCAGGAGGCCGTCGACGGGTTCTGGGCCGGCGGGTCCGGCGTGGTCGTGCTGCCCTGCGGGGCCGGCAAGACCCTGGTCGGCGCCGCGGCGATGGCCGAGGCCAAGGCGACCACGCTGATCCTGGTCACCAACACCGTCGCCGGCCGGCAGTGGAAGCGCGAGCTCATCGCCCGCACCACGCTCACCGAGGAGGAGATCGGCGAGTACTCCGGCGAGCGCAAGGAGATCCGCCCGGTCACCATCGCGACCTACCAGGTGATCACCACCCGCCGGAAGGGCGAGTACCGGCACCTGGACCTCTTCGACGCCCAGGACTGGGGCCTGATCGTCTACGACGAGGTGCACCTGCTCCCCGCGCCGATCTTCCGGCTCGCCGCCGACCTGCAGTCCCGCCGCCGGCTGGGCCTCACGGCCACGCTGGTGCGCGAGGACGGTCGCGAGGACGACGTCTTCTCCCTCATCGGTCCCAAGCGCTACGACGCCCCGTGGCGGGACATCGAGGCGCAGGGCTACATCGCCCCGGCCGAGTGCATCGAGGTCCGGGTCGCCCTGGACGACGAGGAGCGGATGACCTACGCGGTCGCCGAGCCCGAGGAGCGCTACAAGATCGCGGCGACCGCGCAGTCCAAGATGCCGGTGATCCGCCGGATCCTGGAGCGGCACCCCGAGGAGCAGAAGCTCGTCATCGGCGCCTACCTCGACCAGCTCGAGGAGCTCGGCACCGCCCTGGACGCCCCGGTCATCCAGGGGTCCACGACGAACAAGGAGCGCGAGCGGCTGTTCGCCGCCTTCCGCACCGGCGAGATCAAGACGCTGGTGGTCTCCAAGGTCGCCAACTTCTCGATCGACCTGCCCGAGGCCGCGGTCGCCGTCCAGGTGTCGGGCACGTTCGGGTCCCGGCAGGAGGAGGCCCAGCGGCTGGGCCGGGTGCTGCGCCCCAAGGCCGACGGCCGGACGGCGCACTTCTACACCGTGGTCAGCCGGGACACCCTGGACAGCGAGTACGCCGCACACCGCCAGCGGTTCCTCGCCGAGCAGGGCTACGCGTACACGATCGTCGACGCCGCCGACCTGGCCGGCCGCGGCGAGGTCAACGGCCCCGACTGGGTCGAGCCCACCGCCGACTGACGCCGAGTGCACGACTGCGGTGGTCATCCGGGCTCCGGGACCACCGCAGTCGTGCACTCAGCGCAGCAGCTCCGGCCCGCCCACCGGCACGATGCCCTCGGCGCGGGCCCGGGCCGCCTCGTCGACGCTGACGAACACGTCGGCCTGCAGGCGGGTGACCGCCAGGTACTCGGCGACGGCGAGGTCCAGCCCGTGGTCGCGGGCGATGCCCCAGGCGGTCCAGCGGCTCACCCGGTCCCCCAGCGACCGCACCTTCAGCCGGGTCATCGCCTCGTGCTGCTCCCGGGCGGCCGCCTCGGTCAGCTCGCCCCGACCGACCGCGGCGAACAACAGCGCCAGCGCCTGCGGCCGCAGCGACTGCGGGGCCACCAGCTGGTGAGCGGGCCCGATCTCCGCACCGCCGGAGACGACGTGCAGCAGCGTCGGTGCGTCCAGCACGATCCGCGTCATGCGCGGGACCGTAGCGGCCCCGCGTGGTCTGCGGGGCCGACGGGACGGAACGGTCCAGCCCCGGCGAGACCCTGACCACAGATCATCCGCGGTGCCGGGTGAATCCGCAGGTCAGCGAGGTGCGACCGGCTCCACTACACGACGGGCGACGGCATGCCCAGGGCAACCCGGGCTGGGCGTGTCGGTCGATCCCGGGTCAAGATGGTCGACGCCATGGCCTCTCCTGCACCCGTCTACGCCGCCGGCGCACGCCCCCTCCGGGCCTGGCAGCAGCAGGCGCTGGAGCGCTACGAGGAGGAGTCCCCCAAGGACTTCCTGGTCACCGCGACCCCCGGCGCCGGCAAGACGACCTTCGCCCTGACGCTGGCCGCCCGGCTGCTGCAGCGCCGCGAGATCGCCCGCATCGTCGTCGTCGCCCCGACCGACCACCTGCGCCTGCAGTGGGCCGACGCCGCCGACCGCGCCGGCATCGTGCTGGACCCCGGCCTGACCAACGCCGTCGGCCCGGTCCGGGCGGGCACCCAGGGCTACGTGACCACCTACGCCCAGGTCGCCGGCAAGCCGATGCTGCACGCCGCCCGCTCCACCACGGTCAAGACGCTGGTCATCCTGGACGAGATCCACCACGCCGGCGACGGCCTGTCCTGGGGCGAGGCCGTCGCCGAGGCCTTCGGCAGCGCCCGTCGCCGGGTGTGCCTGACCGGGACGCCGTTCCGCACCAAGGTCGACGAGCGGATCCCCTTCGTGCGCTACGAGGAGGACACCTTCGAGGCCGACGACGGCGAGCGCGGCGTCGGCCTGGCCTCCCGCGCCGACTACACCTACGGCTACAAGGAGGCGCTGGCCGACAGCGTCGTCCGGCCCGTGGTCTTCGCCGCCTACACCGGCACCGCGCGCTGGCGGAACTCCGCCGGCGAGGTCATCGCCGCCTCGCTCACCGAGGCCGGCACCAAGAGCGTCGAGATGGCCGCCTGGCGCACCGTGCTGGACCCCAAGGGCCAGTGGGTGCCGCACGTCATCGCCGCGATGGACGAGCGGATCACCCACCTGCGCGAGCACGGCATGCCCGACGCCGCCGGGCTGGTGCTCGCCTCCGACCAGGACGACGCCCGCGCCTACGCCAAGATCGTCCGCCGGATCACCGGCAAGGCCCCCGAGCTGATCCTCTCCGACGACCCGAAGGCCTCGAAGAAGATCGAGCGGTTCGCCACCGGCTCGGCCCGGATCGCGGTCTGCGTGCGGATGGTCTCCGAGGGCGTCGACATCCCCCGGGCCGCCGTCCTGGCCTGGATGACCTCCTACCGGACGCCGCTGTTCTTCGCCCAGGCCGTCGGCCGCGTCGTCCGCGCACGGGACCCGAAGGAGTCCGCGACGGTGTTCCTCCCCGCCGTCCGGCCGCTGCTGGCGCTGGCCGCGACGATGGAGGAGCAGCGCAACCACGTCATGCCGCCGCCGCGGAAGACCGAGGAGGACCTCGAGCAGCTCGACCTGCCCGAGCGCGAGCCCCGCGAGGGCGAGCTGCAGAAGTGGGAGGCCCTGGAGGCCGACGCCCGCTTCGCCCACGTGCTGCACGGCGGGACGGCGCACACCGGCGCCGGCAACCGGCCGGCCACCCCGCTCGGGGACGACGAGGCCGAGTTCGTCGGCATCCCCGGCCTGCTCACCCCCGAGCAGACCGCCGAGCTGCTGAGCAAGCGGGACGACGAGCTGCGGCTGCGGATCGCGGCCAGCCACCGGGCCGACACCGACGAGTTCATGCTGGTCGACGAGCACCCCGAGGAGGAGACCAACGGCTGGCGGGATGCCGCCGACCTGCGCCGGGAGATCAACCGGCTGGTCTCCCGGGTCTCGGCGAAGACCTCCACCCCGCACGCGGTGGTGCACACCCAGCTGCGTCAGTCCGTGCCCGGCCCGCCGTCGGCGTCGGCGTCGGTGGACGTGCTGCGCATGCGCCGGGAGCGCCTGCGCACGATGCTCTGATCAGCCCCGGACGTCGACCTCGGACCAGTCCAGGCCGGCGAGGTTGACCACGACCGCCTCCTGGGTGGTGCGGGCGATGACGACCACCGCCTCCACGTCGGGGTCCGGGTTCTCCTCGCGGTGCGGCACCCACGGCGGCACGAACACGTAGTCCCCCGGCGCGGTCTGCACCACCCGCTCCACCGGCTCGTCGCCCTCGAGGTCGAGGAACACGAACCGCGGCGTGCCCGAGACGACGTAGATCGCGGTCTCCGACGCCCCGTGGTGGTGGTTGCCCGAGTTCGTCGCGCCGGGCACGTGGGTCTGCCCCATCCACAGGTTGCGGGCCCCGACCGTCGTCCCGCTGATCGCCTCCCGCCGGCGCATCCCGCTGGTCTGCGCGGTGCCGCCCACCAGCCCGGACGGCGCCACGTGGTGCAGCACCCGGTGGAACGGGTCGATCGAGGCGGGCACGAGCACCCCGCTGGGACTGCGGACCAGGTCGTCGGGCACCCCTCCACCCTGGCCCCTCCCGGCGGGGACCACCAGGGGGATCAGGGCCGGTCGAGCCGGCCGGCCTCCGGCGGCACCACGACGGCGCCGGCCGGGACGTCGCTGCGCACCACCGCGCCGGCGCCGACCACCGCGCCGTCGCCCACGTGCACCGGGCCGACCACGACCGCACCGGCACCCAGCCGCACCCGGTCGCCGATGACCGGTTGACCCCGGCCGGTGTGGCCGACCGTCACGCCCTGGTTGACCCAGCAGTCCTCCCCCACCGACGCCGCGGTCAGCACGGTGCCGAAGCCGTGCTCGACGAACAGCCCGGGCCCGACGTGCGGGGCGCCGATGTGCAGCGTGGGCAGCGGCGGGTAGGCCCGGCGCAGCAGCCAGCGGAGGACGGCCGGCAGCGGGGTGAGCCGGTAGTGCACCACGGAGCGGAACTCCGGGGGGTGCACCACCAACCGGCCGAACCGGGCCCGCGGCGACAGCCCCGACCACGCCGGCCGGGGCAGGCACTCGGCGAACCTGTCGGCGTCGCGGCGGAGGTACGGCCCGGCCGCGGCGCGCTCGACGACCCACCACAGCGGGGCGGTCAGCACCCGGCTCACGGCAGCAGTCCCCGCTCGGCGGCGATCGCCACGGCCTCGGTCCGCCCGGAGGCGCCCAGCTTCGCCAGCACCCGGGACAGGTGCACGCTGGCGGTCTTCTCGCTGATGTAGAGCGCCGCGCCGACCTGCCGGTTGGTCATCCCCCGGGCGACCAGCGCGAGCACCTCGGCCTCGCGCGGGGTGAAGACCGCCGCCGGGTCGGCGACCCGCACGCCGGGCAGGCCGAGGTCCAGCCGGCCGCGCCGGGCCAGCGCCTCGACCCGCGCGCGCAGCGGCCGGGCACCCAGCTGCTGCGCCACCGCGTGCGCGTCCCGGGCGGCGTCGAGCGCCGCCTCCCGGTCACCGGCCGCCAGCAGCGCCTCGGCCTCCCGGGCCCGGCTGCGGGCGCGCTCGTGCACGTCGCGGCCGTCGAACGCGGCGACGACGGCCGCCCACGCCGCAGGGTCGACCCGGCCGTGCAGCCGGCCGCGCTCGGCGTCCAGCCGCAGGGCCCATGCCCGGCCCTCCCACAGCACCGGGCCCACGTGCTCGGCGAAGACGGCCTGCGCCTCGTCGGCGAGCTCGGCCAGCCGCTCGCCGGTCTGCACCCACCGGTCGGCGGTCGCGGCGTCGCCGGTGGCCCGCGCGGCGGCCGCAGCGTCGGCCACCGTGCCCACGCACAGCGCGACGAGCCGGACGGCGACGAGGAAGTCCAGCGGCCACACCTCGCGCACCCGCCGGACGGTGCGCTCGGTGACCGCGACCGCCGCCGCGGCGTCCCCGCGCCAGCCGGCCAGCTCCACCCCCGCGCTGCCGGCCGACAGCAGCAGGCTGGCTCGCCCCATCCGCTGGGCCACCGCCTCGGCCTGCTCCACCTGCTCGGTCAGCCCGTCCTCGCCCCGGGCGATCGCCACGTGCAGCCCGGCGACCCGGACGTGCGCGGCGGTGTCGGGCACCCGGCCCAGCTCCTCGGCCGCGGCCCGCGCACCGTCCCAGTCACCGGCCCCGATCCGGACGAGCACCTGCAGGAAGCGCAGCTCGGCCGGGTAGTAGCTCCACTCCACGCCCAGCTCGTGGGCGCGGCGCACGGCCGGGTCGATCCAGCCCGCGGCCGCGGCCAGGTCGCCGTCCTCGTAGGCGGCCGAGGCCAGGTTGAACGCCGCCCGCATCTCCACGTCGGGGTCCCCGGCCCGGCGGGCGCGGGCCAGCGCCTCGGTGAGCCGGGCGGTGCGGGTGCCCGGGTCGCCGCCGCCGGTCATCCGGGCCAGCGAGATGACGGTGTCCGACCACGCGTCCTCCAGGCCCAGCGCCTCGGCGCCCTGCAGCGCCTCCCGGGCGGCCTGCTCGCCGATGTCGTCCTGCCCGCCGGCGGCCCAGGCGGTGCGCGCCCGGGTGGCCAGCGCCCAGACCCGGTCGGGCCCCAGGGGCTCGACGGGGGCCAGCTCGACGGCCCGCTCGGCGGCCTCGACCGCGCCGGGGACGTCGTCCAGGCGGAGCAGCAGCTGGGCCAGCCGGTGGTGCACCCGGGCGGCGAGCGCGGCGTCGGGGCGGCCGGCCACCAGGTCCCGGGCGGCCCGCAGCAGCGAGGCCCCGCGGTGCAGCTCCCCCGCCGAGCGGGCCTGGGCGGCGGCGCGCAGCAGCAGGCCGACCTCGCCGTCGGGGACCGCGGCGTGCTGGCCGGGCACCGCGGGCCAGAGGGTGAGCGCGCTCTCCAGCTGCTGCAGCGCCTCGGCCGGCGCGCCGACCGCGGCGGCCTCGTCGGCGGCCTGCAGCGCGGCGGCGAAGGCGGCCGGCAGGTCGTTGCTCCCCCGGGCGTGGTGGGCGAGCTCGGCGGCGGTGCCGGTGCCGTCGGCGCGCAGCCGGGCGGCCACCGCGGCGTGCAGCCGGGTCCGCTCGCCGGGCAGCAGGTCGGCCAGCACCGCCTCGCGCAGCAGGGCGTGCCGGAACCGGTAGCGCCCGTCGGGGTCCACGACGAGCAGGTGCCGGGACACCGTCTCCCCCACCGCGGCGTCCAGTGCCGGGCCGTCGAGCCCGGCGACCGCGGCGAGCAGGGCGTGCGGGACCCGGCGGCCGGCGACGGCGGCCACCCGCAACACCTGCTGGGCGGCCTCGCCCAGCTCCTCGACCCGGGTCAGCAGCACCTCGGTGAGCCCCAGCGGCAGCGCGCCGCCGCGGACCCCGGCGGCCAGCAGCTCCTCGGCGTAGAACGCGTTGCCCTCGGCCCGGGAGACCACGTCGGCGACGACGCCCTCGGCGACCCCGCCGTCGCCGGCGGCCACGGCGCGGACCAGGTCGGCCATCTCGGCGTCCGGCAGCGGGGCCCGGTCCAGCCGCTCGACGCCGGGCAGGCGGGCCAGCTCGGCCAGCAGCGGGCGCAGCGGGTGCCGGCGGTGCAGGTCGTCGCTGCGGTAGCTGGCCAGCAGGGCCACCGGCTCGTCGACGAGGCGGGCCAGCAGGTAGCGCAGCAGGTCGCGACTGGACCGGTCGGCCCAGTGCAGGTCCTCCAGCACCAGCAGCAGCGGCTGCTCGGCGGCGAGCTCGCCGAGCAGGCCGGCCACGCCCTCGAACAGCTGGAGCCGGTCGTCGGCGCCCTCGGGGCGGGCCGCGGCGCCGGGCGCGGCCAGCAGCGGGGCCACCGCGGGACGGCGGGCGGCCGCCGGCGGCTCCTCGCGCAGCGGGCGCAGCAGGTCCACGAAGGGCAGGTAGGGCAGCCCGACGTCGCCGAGGTCCAGGCAGTGCCCGGTGAGCACCCGGACGCCGCAGGCACCGGCGTGCCGGGCGACCTCGGTGAGCAGCCGGCTCTTGCCCACCCCGGCGTCCCCGGCGACGAGCACCGCCGACGGTCGGCCCTCGCGGGCACGGTCGACGGAGGCGGTCAGCCGGGACAGCTCCCCGGCCCGCCCGACGAGCGCACCCTCGACCCACTGCGGCACGTCGGCGATGGTGGCACGGCCCTCCGACACGGGCGGCTCAGCGACGGCGCAGCCGCCAGGGCCGCCGCTGCCCGGGCGGGGTGCGCCGGCGCAGGGCGCCCAGCTGCTCGCGCCGCCAGGCCAGCTCGGCCTCGGTCCCGGATCCCCAGTAGCTGTCCACGGTGTGCTCCTCGTCGTCCGTCGGTGGTGCGGTGACGGTGACGCTCGGCCTGAGGGGGGCCCTCGGGCATGGGGTGGTCACGTCGTCCTGCACCGGGACGGCGACTGAGGGGGTGCGGCAGGCTGGGGTCGTGCTCCCCGTCGTGCCGCCGTCCGTGACCACCGCGCTGCTCGTCGTCGGCGTCCTGCTGATGGCCACCGGCGCCGGCCTGGTCGTCCTGCGGGTGCGGCGCACCGCGGCCTGGGTGCCGGCCCGGGGCGAGGTGACCGGGTACCGGCAGACCAACGGGCAGTCCTTCCCCGTCGTCCGGTTCACCACCCGGGAGGGCCAGGTGGTGACCGCCACCCAGTCCACGACCGTGGACGTCGGGGTGTACCCGACCGGGGGCCCGGTCGCCGTCCGCTACGACCCGGAGCGGCCGGAGCGGTTCGTCCGGGACGGCGGCCTGCGGATCGGGCTGCTCGGCCCGGTGCTGGACGTGCTCGGCGTGCTGCTGGTGGCCGCCGGGGTCGTGCTGGCCTGACCCCGGCGGCGCCCGCTCAGCGCAGCTCGGTGCCCTTGGTCTCCTTGAGGCCGAGGATGACGGCGAAGGCGATCGCGGCGGCGACGGCCACGTAGACGAAGAAGAACACCGGGTGCCCCGCGTCGGACAGCGCGGTGATCACCAGCGGTGCCGTACCGCCGAACAGCGCGACCGTGAGGTTGTACCAGGAGCCGATCCCGGTGGCCCGCAGCTCCGTGGGGAACAGCTCGCTCATCACCGCCGGCGCCAGCGACGCCATCATCGCGTAGAGGCCCAGCCCGACGCAGAAGACCACGATCAGCGAGAGCAGGTCGTCGCGCACCAGGAACGACAGCGGGATGATCAGCACCGCCATCGCCCCGGACCACACCAGCATCTGCGGCTTGCGGCCGACCCGGTCCGACAGCGCACCGAACGGGTAGCAGAGCGCGACGAACAGCGCGGTGCCGATGCTGAGGGCGATGAAGACCTGGTTGCCGTCGGCCCCGCGGAAGTTGATGGCGAACGGGGTCAGCGCGGAGAAGAACGTGTAGTAGCTCAGCGTGGACAGCAGGGTGAAGGCGCACAGCTGCAGCACCGCCCGCGGGTGCTCCTTGATGGTCTGCATCAGCGGGTTCTTGGTGGCCCGGGCCTTGGCGGCGTTCTCCTCGAACTGGTCGGTCTCGACCAGCGAGCGGCGCAGCCACAGGCCCACGAAGCCCAGCAGCCCGCCGGTGGCGAACGCGATCCGCCAGCCGTAGGCCTGCAGCTGGTCCTCGCTGAGCACCGTGGTGAGCAGGACGCCCAGCAGCGAGGCCAGCAGCAGCGCCGTGCCGGTGGAGATGTAGAAGAAGGCCGAGTAGCGGCCGCGGCGGGCCGGCGGGGCGATCTCGGCGAGGTAGGCCGAGGCGTTGGAGACCTCGCCGCCCAGCGACATGCCCTGCGCGATGCGGGCCAGCAGCAGCAGGACCGGGGCGAACCAGCCCACCTGCTCGTAGGTCGGCAGGATCGCGATCACCAGGGACCCGCCGGCCATCAGCAGGATCGTGACCAGCATGCCGGCCTTGCGGCCCTTGAGGTCGGCGAACCGGCCGAGCACGTAGCCGCCGAGCGGGCGGAAGAAGAACGCCAGCGCATAGGTCGAGGTCGCGCCGATCAGCGCGAGCGCGTCGTTCTCGGCGGGGAAGAACTGGCCGGCGAAGTAGACGACGAACGTCGCGTAGACGGTCCAGTCGAACCACTCCACGGCGTTGCCGATGCTGGCCGAGACCAGGGTCTTGACCGGCAGCTTGTGCTCGGCCTCGCGTGCGACGGTGCTGGTCACGGGGTCCTCCGTCGGGGCGGCGCTGGGACCTGCGTCACGTTAGCGATCACGGTCCCAGCGCGCTCACCGAGCACCCACAGGTGGATCAGGTCAGGCGGTAGTCCGCGTCGTCGTCCACCGCGTCGTCATCGTCGTCGTCGTCGTCCTGCGGCTCCGGGACGGCCTGGTCGGTGCCCTCGTCGTAGCTGCCGTTGCCGTTCGTGTCCGCGACCAGGGTCGCGGTGATCTCGGTGCCGTCGTCGTCGTCCGTGGCCGGCGGGACCGGGGTGTCCAGGTCGACCCGGACGTCGGTGCTGGTGCCGGCGGGCACCTCGGCCGAGCCCAGCAGCTGCCCGGGCCCGGCCTGGTCGTCGTCCAGCGTGACGACGACGAAGCCGTCCTCGACGGCGGTCACCGAGGCCACCTGCACGGTGGCCCCGTCGCCGGTCTGGTCCTGCAGCTGCAGCGCGGCGGCCGCGCTGCTGCCGCCGTCGACCGCGGGGGCGGAGGCGTTCGAGGACGAGGACGGGCCGCCGGCGGTGCCCGAGGTCGCGGCGCCGCGGACGTCGTCGTCGGAGCCGCAGGCGGGGAGGAGGGCGACCGCGGCGACGGCGGGCAGGGCGAGCAGGAGGCGTCGTGTGGTCATGGCAGGGATGCTGCCCGTGGACCGGGAGGCACCCATGAGGTCCGGATGAGAGCTGTCTCATCCAGATCCCGAGGCGTACGTCCTGGTGGGCGGGGCATGCTCCGCACCGAGAACTGCCGACGAGAGGACCACCGTGCCCGAGAACGGGACGACCGACCGCAAGTCCCCACCCACCGTCTTCGTGCTGTTCGGGGCCACCGGCGACCTCGCGCGCCGCATGGTGCTGCCCGCCTTCTTCCAGCTCGCCCAGCACGGCCTGCTGCCCCCGGACTGGCGGCTGATCGGCAGCGGCCGCGGCGAGCGCTCCGACGACGACTTCGTCGAGCACGTGCGCGGGGCCCTGGAGGAGTTCGGGCCCTCCCCGGACGACGGCCCCTGGGACGAGTTCGCCGCCCGGCTGCGGTTCGCCGGCGGCGGCTTCACCGTCGAGGACCCCGGTCAGCTGCTGGACGCGGTCTCCGCGGCGCGCGAGGACCTGGGCGAGGAGTCCCAGCTCGTGCACTACCTGTCGCTGCCGCCCAAGAACTTCCTGGACTACACCAAGGCGCTGGGCGAGCACGACCTCGCCGAGGGCTCCCGCGTGGTCTACGAGAAGCCCTACGGCGCCTCGCCCGACGGCTTCCGCGAGCTCGACGAGGTCGTGCACTCGGTGTTCGACGAGCAGCAGGTCTTCCGGATCGACCACTTCCTGGGCAAGGAGGGCACCCAGGACCTGCACGTGCTGCGCTTCGCCAATGGCCTCTTCGAGCACGTCTGGAGCCGGGAGCACGTCGCCCAGGTGCAGATCGACGTGCCCGAGGACCTCGACGTCGCCGACCGGGCCGACTTCTACGACGGCACCGGCGCCACCCTGGACATGCTGGTCACCCACCTGTTCCAGGTCGCTGCCGAGGTGGCCATGGAGCCCCCGGTCAGCTTCGCCGCCGACGACATCCTCGCCGCCCGGGAGTCCGTGCTGGCCGCCTTCCGGCCGTTGGCGCCCGAGGACGTCGTCCTGGGCCAGTTCGACGGCTACCGCGACCTGGACGGCGTCCCGGACGACAGCACCACCGACACCTTCGTGGCCGCGCGGCTGTTCATCGACTCCGGCCGCTGGCGCGGCGTGCCGTTCATCCTGCGCACCGGCAAGCGGATGGCGGCCAAGGAGCAGCGGGTGAGCCTGGTGCTGCACCGGCCCAAGGGCCCGGTCAACGACGTGCCGGCCAACGGCAACGTGATCTCCCTGTCGCTGGCCGGTGCCGGCGCGGTCGACATCGACGTGATGGCCAAGCGGCCCGGCCCGGACCTGGCGATGGCCCCGGCCCGGGTCTCCCTGGACCTGTCCAAGATCCCCGGCGGGGACCCGCTGCCGCCCTACGTCTCGCTGATCCACGACGTGCTCACCGGCGACCGGTCGCTGTTCACCACCAGCGAGGGCTTGGCCCAGACCTGGCGGGCCCTGCAGCCGGTGCTCGACGACCGGCCCGAGGTGCACCCGTACGAGCCGGGCTCGTGGGGCCCGGCCCAGGCGACCGCGCTGGCCGGCGAGCACGGCTGGCTCCTCGGCCAGACCGAGCAGTAGGACCCGGAACGACGAAGGCCCCCTCCGTGCGGGAGGGGGCCTTCGTCGTGCGGTGGGGTCCGAGCCGGACGCTGGTCGCCTCGCGGCGAGTTGCGCATCCG
The DNA here is from genome assembly GCF_900491935.1 of Klenkia terrae. Classification (GTDB taxonomy): domain Bacteria; phylum Actinomycetota; class Actinomycetes; order Mycobacteriales; family Geodermatophilaceae; genus Klenkia; species Klenkia terrae. The sequence continues at coordinate 3,033,519 of NZ_UEXK01000004.1, read as the reverse complement.
GGGCTCCAGCCTCGTGAGAGCGGTATTCCCCGGCGGCAGTTATCCAGTGGAGCCCGGGGACACAGATCGCCCGGCCCGGACGTCGTCCACGGTACGCGTCCCGGGCCCGCTCGTCAGCCGAACCCGCGGTCGTCCTGCTTGAGCGCCGTGTCGACGGTGAGCGCGGAGGCCAGCACCAGGCTCGCCAGCGGGTCCTCCAGGCGCCGGTGGACCTGGACGGCGTAGTTGTCGGCCGTGGTGAACATCGTCCGGGCCAGGCCCTCCCAGGTCTTGGTGATCCGGGCGACCTCCTGGCCGGTGTGGTCGGTGACCGCGAAGTTCCACGCCCGCCAGTTCTCCGCCTGGATCGCGCCGACGACCTGGCCGCCGACGACGAGGTCGAAGCGGATCTTGCCGAAGGCGTTGGCCTGGACGATCTCCCCGACCGGCTCGCCGGACCCGCGCGACACCTGCACCCGGGACTTCACCAGCTTCGCCGGCCGGACCAGCACCAGCACCACCCCGGTGGCGTCCCGCACCTCCAGGGTGTGGGTGAGGAACTGGTCCAGCGAGGAGACGAACCGCAGCGCCTTCTTCGCCGCCGACTGGCCGACCTGGACGACAGCGCCCAGCTGCTGGCCGTTGCCGTCGAAGACCGCGTACTCGTTCGTCAGCTCGATCAGCTTCGTCTTCTGGGACACCACCAGCGTCGGCTGCTCGAGCAGGATCGACCGGCCGTGCTGCTGCGGCGCGTACTGCTGCTGGACCTGCTGCGGTGCGGCCTGCGGGGGTGCGGCCTGCTGCGGCTGCTGCAGGTGGTCGGTCCAGTTCTGCCCGTCCCACCAGCGGCTGGCCGGGGTGCCGGCGGGGTCCGGGTACCAGCCCGGCGGGGGCGGCGGAGAGGTCATGGCGTGCAAGGTAGTGCGCCAGACTGGGCCCGTGGCCGACCTGACAGACACCGAGGCCCGCGTCCTCGACGCGGTCGACGACGGGTGGCTCCTGGCGCGCCTGCGCGAGCTGGTGGCGGTGCCCTCGGTGGGCGGCACCGCGGCGGAGTCCGAGGCCCAGCACCTGGTGGCCGGGTGGCTGCGGGACATGGGCGCCGACACCGACGTCTGGGCGATCGACCTGACCGAGGCGGCCACCGCACCCGACGCCCCGGGCCAGGAGGCCGTGCGCGAGGAGGCCGTCGGGGTGGTCGGCACCCTCGGCGCGGGCGAGCCCGGGCTGGTGCTCTGCGGGCACAGCGNTCTTTCTCTTTTTGTCTGACCGACGCCCGCAGCGCCGCCCACAGGGAGTGTCGTAGCGTCAGATGGATGTGTATAAGAGCCGGGGCGGTCGCCGCGTCCGGGGTCCGGCTGGCCCGACCGCTGGCCGTGCACAGCGTCGTCGGCGAGGAGGACGGCGGGCTGGGCGCCTGGGCGACGCTCCGCCGCGGCCACCGGGGTGCGGCCTGCATCATCCCGGAGCCCACCGCCGGTGCGGTGATGACGGCGAACGCCGGCGCCCTGACCTTCCGGCTCACCCTGACCGGCCTGGCCGCGCACGGCGCCATGCGGGACCGCGGGGTCAGCACCGTCGAGGCCTTCGCCGACCTGCACGCCGGCATCCGGGAGTTCGAGGCCGGCCGGCAGCGCGACGTCGACCGGTTCCTGGGCACCGCGCTGCCCTACGGCATCTCGATCGGCACGGTGCAGGCCGGCGACTGGTCCTCCACCGTCCCCGACCGGCTGGTCGCCGAGGGCCGCTTCGGGGTGCAGGTCGACGAGCCCGTGGAGACGGCGAAGGCCGCGTTCGAGGCCGCGGTCGCCGCCTCCTGCGCCGGGCACGGGTGGCTGAACGACCACCCCGCCCGGGTGGAGTGGGTCGGCGGCAGCTTCGCCAGCGGCCGGCTGCCGCAGGGGTCACCCATGCTGCCGGCCGTGCAGGACGCCGTCGTCGACCTGGGGCGGGCCCGCCCCGTCGAGCGGTACGTGCCGGCCGGCACCGACCTGCGGCTCTACGCCGCGGCCGGGGTGCCGACGCTGCACTACGGGCCCGGGGACCTGGCCCTGGCGCACGCCCCGCGGGAGCAGGTCCCGGTGGCCGACGTCGGGCACGTGGCCCGGGTGCTCGCGCTGACCGCGCTGCGGCAGTGCACGGTGGAGCCGTGACCGTCTCCTACGAGGACTTCGCCGCCCTGACCGAGGACTCCCCCACCACCCGCACCGAGTGGGCCGCGCTGGTGGCCGCCTGGGGTGAACCGCACCGCAGCTACCACGACCTTGCCCACCTGGCCGCCGTCCTCGGGCTGGTCGGCGAGCTGTCCGGGCACGCCGCCGACCCGGTCGCCGTGGCGCTGGCCGCCTGGTACCACGACGTCGCCTACGACCCGACCGCCGCGGACAACGAGGAGGTCAGCGCGCAGCGCGCCGAGGTGGGGCTGCGCGGCCTGGTGCCCGACGGGCAGCGCGCGGAGGTCGCCCGGCTGGTCCGGCTGACCGCCGGCCACGACCCGGCCGACGCCGACGCCGACGGCGCGGTGCTCTGCGACGCCGACCTGGCCGTGCTGGCCTCCCCGCCCGCGGCCTACGCCGGCTACGCCTCGGCGGTGCGGGCGGAGTACGGGCACCTGGCCGACGACGTGTTCACCGCCGGCCGGATCGCCGTCCTGGAGCACCTGCTCGCCCTCCCCCGGCTCTACCGGACGCCGACCGCCCAGCCGTGGACCGAGCCGGCCCGGGCCAACCTCACCGCCGAGCTGCAGCTCCTCCGCGCCCGGGCTTCCTGACCCGCAGCCCGGCCGCGAGCAGCCGGGCCAGTAGCTCCCGGGCCGGCACCGACTCCGCCCCCGCCGCCACGGCGACGGCGTGCAGCTCCTCCGGGACGTCGTAGTGGTCGCCCTGGAACGCCCGCCGCGGGATGCCCAGCTCGGCCTCGACGAAGGCGTGCAGCTCGTCGTAGGAGGTGTCGCTGACCAGGTGCGACCACAGCCGCCCCCGCCAGGGCCAGACGGGGGTGTCGATCAGCACGGCCACCGTGCCATCGTCGCAGCATGACCGAGGCCCGGGCGTGCCCGATCCTGCCCGTGACCGACCTGGACCGGGCGTTGGCGCACTACGCCGCCCTCGGCTGCACGGTGAGCCGGCACGACGACACCTACGGGTTCGCCGCGCTGGCCGGGGTGGAGCTGCACCTGTCCGTCGTCGCCGACCACGACCCGGCGCGGACGGCCTCCGCGGTGTTCCTGCACGTGCCCGATGCCGACGACCTGGCCCGGCGCTGGGCCGACGTGCCGCGGACCGGCGGGCCGGTGGACACCGACTACGGCATCCGCGAGGGCTGGCACATCGACCCGGACGGGAACCTGCTGCGGTTCGTGTCCCCGCTACCGTCGTCCGGGTGAGTGCTGAGACCCGCTGGGGCATCGTCGGACCGGGCCGGATCGCCGAGAACGTCGTGCGGGACTTCCCGCACGTGCCGGGGGCGCGGGTGACCGCGGTCGGGTCCCGCTCCCTGGACCGGGCACGGGACTTCGCCGACCGGCACGGCGTCCCGACCGCCTACGGGTCCTACGCCGAGCTGGTCGCCGACCCCGACGTCGACGTGCTGTACCTGGCCACCCCGCACCCGCAGCACCACGCGGTCGCCCTGCAGGCCATCGCCGCGGGCAAGTCGCTGCTGGTGGAGAAGGCGTTCACCGCCACGCTCGCCGGCAGCCAGGAGGTCGTCGACGCCGCCCGGGCGGCCGGGGTCTTCGTGATGGAGGCGATGTGGACCCGCTTCCAGCCGGCCGTCGTCCGGCTGCGGGAGCTGATCGCCGACGGCGCGGTCGGCGAGGTCCGCTCGGTGCAGGCCGATCTCGGCGTCGCGCGCGAGTTCGACCCGGCCGACCGGCTGTTCGCCAAGGAGCTCGGCGGCGGCGCGCTGCTGGACCTCGGCGTCTACGTGGTGTCCTTCGCCCAGATGCTGCTCGGCGACCCGGACACCGTGCGGGCCACCGGTTCGACCTTCCCCACCGGCGTGGACGCCGAGGCCGCGCTGCTGCTGGGGTGGGCCGACGGGCGCTCGGCCACGCTGCAGACCTCGCTGCGCAACGCCCTCCCCGGCCAGGCCCGGGTCTTCGGGACGACGGGGTGGGTCGACGTGCTCCCCCGCTTCCACCACCCGGCGACGATCGTGCTGCACCGCGCCGGTGCCGACCCCGAGGAGATCACCCTCCCGGCCGCCGGCACCGGCTACAGCCACGAGATCGCCGAGGTGCACGAGGGCGTGCTGGCCGGGCGGACCGAGTCCGCGGTCATGCCGCTGGCCGACACACTCGCCGTGATGCGAGTGCTCGAGGAGGCCGCCGCCCAGCTGGGCGTGAGCTTCACCGAGGCGCCCCCGGAGGCATAGGAACCTCTGCACCCCCTCCGCGGCGCGGGAGGGGGTGCAGAGGTTCCGTTGCCTGCGCCGCGGCGCGGATCAGATGGCGATCTGCTCCACCGGGGTGGCCGGGTCGGCGTCGGCCGCGGCGGCCAGCGGCGGCACGATCAGCTCCAGCGCGTAGGGCAGCGACAGCGGGCTGGTGAAGCCCAGGGCGGCCGGGAACTGCTTGTCGAACCCGCCGACGAAGACGGTGCGGTCCTCGGCCACCACGGGCAGCGCGGCGAACAGCGGCTCGGCCAGCAGCGTGGCCTGGTCGGTGCCCGCGGCGACCAGGACGTCGCCGTCCAGCGCCTCGAGGGACTCCGCGGACAGCGAGCCGGTCGTGGCCGGTGCCTGGAAGCCCAGCTCGGTGAAGAACTGCATGCGCAGGTCGGTGTCCGGCAGCGCGCCGTGGGTGCCCTGGAACCAGTAGTCCAGCGCCAGGGTCTGGCCCTCGAAGGAGGGGTTGGCCTCGCGGGCGTCGGCGAAGGCGCCCTCGACGTCGGCGACCAGCGCGTCGGCCTCGTCGGCCTTGCCCAGGGCGGCGCCGTCCATCCGGGTCTGCTCCTGCCACGGGGTGGCGCCGAGCTCGTAGTCGGCGGACTCGGCCACCGTCGGGGCGATCTGCGACAGCAGGTCGTAGGTGCTCTCGTCGATGAACGAGTAGACACCCAGGATCAGGTCGGGCTGCAGCGCCGCGATCGCCTCGAGGTCCAGCTCCTCGGCACCCACGGTCGGCAGCGGCTCGTCGGGCAGCAGGTCCACCGCCCAGGGCCGGGTGTTCGCGTCGTAGCTCAGGTACTCGCGGACGCCGACGGGGGTGACACCCAGCGCGAGGGCGAAGTCCTGCTCGTTGAAGCCGATGGTCACCACCCGCTCGGGCTCGGCCTCGATCGTGGTCTCGCCGAAGGTGTGCTCGATGGTCACCGGGAAGGCGCCGTCGGACGACGAGGAGCCACCGGCGGCCGGGGTCTCCTCGTCGGAGCTGCCGCAGGCGGTCAGGGTCAGCGCCAGGGCGGCGGTGGCGAGGGCGGCCAGGGGACGACGGGTCATGAGGGGGTGCGCTCCAGGGTGGGTCCGACGGGTACCGGATGAGGTTAGCCTGCCCTTGCCAACCGCTCGGACCCCGGTCTGTGCGCACGCTGTGCGGACGCCGAACGGGGCGGCCTCCCTGAGGAGACCGCCCCGTCCGGGCAGTGCAGGTGGTGCTGGTGCCGGCTCACGCCGGCGGTGGTGCGGCGGGACTCAGAAGTCCATGCCGCCCATGCCGCCGTCGCCACCGGGCATCGCCGGCGCGGACTTCTCCGGCTTGTCGGCGATGACGGCCTCGGTGGTGAGGAAGAGCGCCGCGATGGAGGCGGCGTTCTGCAGGGCCGAGCGGGTGACCTTGGCCGGGTCGATGATGCCGGCGGCGACCAGGTCGACGTACTCGCCCGAGGCAGCGTTCAGGCCCCAGCCGATCTCGGAGTTGCGGACCTTCTCCGCCACGACGCCGCCCTCGAGGCCGGCGTTGATCGCGATCTGCTTGAGCGGGGCCTCGAGGGCCACGCGGACGATGTTCGCCCCGGTGGCCTCGTCGCCGGTGAGCTCGAGCTTGTCGAAGACGGAGTAGGCCTGCGCGAGCGCGACGCCACCCCCGGCGACGATGCCCTCCTCGACGGCGGCCTTCGCGTTGCGGACGGCGTCCTCGATGCGGTGCTTGCGCTCCTTGAGCTCGACCTCGGTCGCGGCGCCGGCCTTGATGACGGCGACGCCACCGGCCAGCTTGGCCAGGCGCTCCTGCAGCTTCTCGCGGTCGTAGTCGGAGTCCGACTTCTCGATCTCGGCGCGGATCTGGTTGACCCGACCGGCGATCTGGTCCTGGTCGCCGGCACCCTCGACGATGGTGGTCTCGTCCTTGGTGACGACGACCTTGCGGGCGCGGCCCAGCAGGTCGATGCCGGCGTTCTCCAGCTTGAGGCCGACCTCCTCGGAGATGACCTGGCCACCGGTGAGGATGGCGATGTCGCCGAGCATGGCCTTGCGGCGGTCACCGAAGCCGGGGGCCTTGACGGCGGCCGACTTGAAGGTGCCACGGATCTTGTTGACCACCAGGGTCGCGAGGGCCTCGCCCTCGACGTCCTCGGAGATGATCAGCAGCGGCTTGCCGGACTGCATGACCTTCTCCAGCAGCGGCAGCAGGTCCTTGACCGAGCTGATCTTGGAGTTGACGACGAGCACGTACGGGTCGTCGAGGACGGCCTCCATGCGCTCGGTGTCGGTCACGAAGTAGGGCGAGGTGTAGCCCTTGTCGAAGCGCATGCCCTCGGTGAGCTCGAGCTCGAGGCCGAAGGTGTTGCTCTCCTCGACGGTGATGACGCCTTCCTTGCCGACCTTGTCCATCGCCTCGGCGATGAGCTCGCCGATGGCCGGGTCAGCGGCGGAGATGGAGGCGGTGGCAGCGATCTGCTCCTTGGTCTCCACGTCCTTGGCGGTCGAGAGCAGGTACTCGGAGACGGCGGCGACGGCCTTCTCGATGCCCTTCTTCAGGGCCATCGGGTTCGCGCCGGCGGCGACGTTGCGCAGCCCCTCGCGGACGAGGGCCTGGGCGAGCACGGTGGCGGTGGTGGTGCCGTCACCCGCGACGTCGTCGGTCTTCTTCGCGACCTCCTTGACGAGCTCGGCCCCGATCTTCTCGTACGGGTCCTCGAGCTCGATCTCCTTGGCGATGCTCACACCGTCGTTGGTGATGGTGGGGGCACCCCACTTCTTCTCCAGCACGACGTTGCGGCCCTTGGGGCCGAGGGTGACCTTGACGGCGTCGGCGAGGGTGTTCATGCCCCGCTCGAGGCCGCGGCGGGCCTCTTCGTCGAAGGCGATCATCTTGGCCATGTGGTGGTGTCCTCCATGCGTGGCTCGCTGCTGGTCGGGCGGCGCCCGCGACGGACGGCACCTGCACCGTGGACGCTCCTGCGGCCCACGTGCCGATGCCTCACCGGCCCGACCTGGTTGGCACTCAGATGCTCCGAGTGCCAGCCCGAGTCTGGCACTCGACCCAGGCGAGTGCAAGAACGGGGGTCACCCCCGCCGTCGGCGGAGCACCTCGCCGGCGGCCAGGTCCAGAAACGCGACCAGCACGGCGGCCACCACGAGGGCCAGGACGTACACCCAGAGGTAGAGCGCCAGGACGCCGAGCAGGGGCCCGGTGTACCCGGACAACCCGGCCACGCCGAGCACGTACCAGACCCACGGGCCCACGACGGCCAGGCCGAGCACCGTCGACCAGCGACCCCCGCGGGTCTGCGGCCGGGTGCCGAACCGGCGTGCGACGGCCCCGACGACCAGCAGGCCCACCAGCACGGCCGCCAGGGGTCCGCCGACGGCCCGCTCCCCCGCCCCGGCGACCAGCAGGACGAGCGAGATCACCACGAGGACGACGGCCAGCGCGACGTGGCCGACCAGCAGCGCGGGCGCCCACGACCGCGGCCGGACGACGACCGGCACCGGTCGGGGCACCTGGCGCGAGGGCTCGGAGGGCGTGGTCACCGCGCCGGCCTCCGGCCCCACGCCGGCGCCCGGCGCAGCCTGGGTGGACCCCCCGCGCAGACCCTCACCCCAGGTCGTGGACTGGGGTGAGGAGCCACGGGGTGGGTCGACCCAGGTTGCGGCACCGACGCGGCCGACCTCAGGCGATGAGGCCGGCCTCGCGCAGCGAGCGCAGCGAGGGCTGCACGTGGTGGGTGGGGCCGACGACCGGGGCGAGCGGGTCGAGGGTCTTGAGCCCCTCGCCGGTGTTGAGCACCACCGTCTCCTGCGCGGGGTCCAGCAGCCCCTTCTCCACGAGCTGGCGGAGCACGGCCGTGGTCACCCCGCCCGCGGTCTCGGCGAAGACGCCGGTGGTGCGGGCCAGGTCGCGGATGCCGGCCACGATCTCGTCGTCCCCGACCCGGCCGACCGAGCCACCGGTGCGCCGGATCGCGTCCAGGGCGTAGGGCCCGTCGGCGGGGTTGCCGATGTTCAGGCTCTTCGCGATGCCGGTCGGCTTCACCGGCTTGACGACGTCCCAGCCGTTGTCGAACGCGGTGGCGATCGGGTCGCAGCCGGCCGACTGGGCACCGAAGACCTTCCAGGGGGTGTCCTCGACGATGCCGGCGGCCACCAGCTCCTTCCAGGCCTTGTCGACCTTGGTGAGCAGCGACCCCGACGCCATCGGGATCACGACCTGGGCCGGGATGCGCCAGCCGAGCTGCTCGGCGATCTCGTAGCCCACGGTCTTGGAGCCCTCGGCGTAGTAGGGCCGGACGTTCTGGTTGACGAAGGCGCAGTCCTCGAACTCGTCGGTCTCGGCGAGCTCGCTGGTCAGCCGGTTGACGTCGTCGTAGGAGCCGTCGACGGCGACGAGGGCCTGGCCGTACACCGCCGACTGGACGATCTTGCCGGGCTCCAGGTCGCTGGGCACGAACACGAACGAGGGCAGGCCATTGCGGGCGGCGTGGGCGGCCACCGAGTTGGCCAGGTTGCCGGTCGAGGCGCAGGCGATCTTGGCGTAGCCGAACCCCTTGGCGGCGGTGGCGGCCAGGCTGACGACGCGGTCCTTGAACGAGTGCGTCGGGTTGGCCGAGTCGTCCTTCACCCACAGCGGGGCGGTGAAGCCGAGCTCGTCGCCCAGCCGCTGCGCCCGCACCAGCGGGGTCATCCCCGGGTCCAGGCTCACCCGGTCGGCCGGGTCCTGGCCGGTGGGCAGCAGCGGGGCGTAGCGCCAGATGTTGTGCGGGCCGGCCTCGATCTGCTCGCGGGTGACCGCGCGCATGAGCTCGGGGTCGTAGTCGACCTCGAGCGGGCCGAAGCACTCGGCGCAGGCGTGCTCGGCGATCAGGCCGAAGGTGGCACCGCAGTTGCGGCACACCAGCCCGCGGGCCGGGTTGGCGGCGACGGTGGTGGCGGGGCCGGGGGTGGTGGGGCCGGTGGTGGCCTCGGGAGCGGTCAGGGTCATGCGACGACTACCTCCTCATCTTCCCTGCGCCGGGTCGTCGACCGCGCAGGACGGATGGGGCACCTGCTGCTCGCGCAGTGGTTGCCGGGGCTTCATCGGGCCGTGTCCCTCTGCCCCTCTGGATGAGTGGAACGCCCCGGACCTTACTGCAGGATGGGCGCCGTGCCCGCAGCCATCGTCTACACCGACCTCGACGGCACGATGGTCGGCCCGCGCGGGTCCTTCGTGCACACCGCCACCGGGGAGCTCACCGCGCAGCCCTGGACGGCGCTGCTGGAGCTGCACCGGGCCGGCGTGCCGCTGGTCCTGGTCTCCGGGCGCACCCACGCCCAGCTGCAGGAGGCCGGCCGGGTCTTCGCCGTCGACGGGCACATCGCCGAGCTGGGCTCGCTGGTGAGCTGGGCCGGCGGCCGGGAGACCCACCTGCTGACCGGCGACCTGCCCGCGGAGTTCGCCGGGCGCACCCCGGTCGAGGTGATGGCCGGGCTCGGCGTGGTGGACGCGCTGGTGGCGGCCTGGCCGGGGCAGCTGGAGTGGCACTCCCCCTGGCACGCCACGCACACCGGCGACGCCATGCTCCGCGGCCGGGTGGGCACCGCCGAGGTCGACGCGTGGCTCGCCGACCGCGGCTGGGGGTGGCTGACCCTCAAGGACAACGGCCGGGTCCCCCGCACCTCGCGGATGACGCTGGACGTCGAGGGCGACCCGCACGTCTTCCACCTGATGCCGCGCGGCATCGGCAAGGGCTCCGCGATCGCCTGGGACCTGGCCCGGCGCGCGATCGACCCGGCCGACGCGGTGGCGGTCGGCGACTCGGTCAGCGACCTGGAGATGGCGCCGGCCGTCGGTCGGCTGTTCATCACCGCGAACGGCGCCGCCGTCCCCGGCATGGCCGAGGCGATCGCCGCCCTGCCGGACGTGGCGGCGACCGCCGGCGCGATGGGTCTCGGCTGGGCCGAGGCCGTCCGCGCCGCCCTCGGGTAGCTGCCTAGCTCGTGACGTCGCGGCGGGCGAAGTGCCGGAAGGCCAGCGCGGTGAACACCGCCGCGTAGAGCAGCGACTGGATGACCCCGCGGTACAGGTCCCCGCTGTCGACCGGGGTCTGCAGCAGGTCGGTCCAGGCGAACTCCTCGGCGGTCGGGAAGTAGTCCCTGATGCTGCCCAGCTGCTCGACCTGGTCGAGGATCGCGAAGACGAACATCGTGAACACCGACCCGCCGACCGCGGCCAGCGGCGCGTCGGTCACCGTGGACAGCCAGAACGCCAGCGTGCCCACGACCAGCAGGTGGACGGCGAGGTAGCCGACCATCCCGGCCAGCCGGAGCATCCCCTGGCCCTGGTCGATGCTGATCCCGATCGGGGTCTGGATGTCCTCGAAGCCGAACGCGATGCCGCCGGCGACCACGGCCACCACGGTGACGGTCAGCAGCGCCGACACCGACAGCACCAGCGCGGCCAGCCACTTCTGCCGGAGCAGCCGCATCCGCGGCACCGGGGTGGCCAGCGCGTAGCGCAGCGACCCCCACTGCGCCTCGCTGGCCACGGTGTCGCCGAAGAACAGCGCGTAGACGACCACCAGGAAGAACGAGGTGGTCGCGAACAGCACGAACAGGGTGAAGTTCAGCCCGGACGACGTCGCGACGTCGACCAGGTTGAGCCGGCTGTTGGCCTGCGCGTCCTCGCTGGCGCCCAGCTGCAGGGCGGCGATGAGCAGCAGCGGCAGCGCCACCATCAGCGCGAAGACGCCGATCGTGCGCCGCCGCTTGAACTGCCGGCGCAGCTCGACCGACAGCCGCAGGGTGCGCTCGGGCCGGTAGCCGGCGACGGCCCCGGTGGACTGGACGGTGCTCACGAGCTCTCCCCCACCAGCGACAGGAACGCGTCCTCCAGGCGGCGACGCGGGGTGACCTGGTCGACCCCGATGCCGGCCCCGACCAGGGCGGCGACCGCCGAGGCCCGGGAGGCACCGGCCAGCTCGACGACCAGGCCCTCGTCGGCGCGCTCGACCGAGGCGCCGTCCAGGCCCTCGAGGACGGCGACCGCGCGGTCGGCGTCCGCCGGGTCCTCGAGCACGACCAGCACCGCTCCCCCGGTGCCGACGATCTCCTCGACCGTGCCCTCGGCGACCTTCTGGCCCTTGGCCATCACGACGACGTGGCTGCAGGTCTGCTCGATCTCGGCCAGCAGGTGGCTGCTCACGATGACCGTGCGGCCGGTCGCCGCGTAGTCCTGCAGCACCTCGCGCATGGCGTGGATCTGCGGCGGGGCCAGCCCCCTGGTCGGCTCGTCGAGGGCGAGCAGGGCCGGCAGGCCGAGCATGGCCTGCGCGATGGCCACCCGCTGGCGCATGCCCTGGGAGTAGGAGCGGACGCGCTTGTCCAGCGCCGTCCCGAGGCCGGCGATGGCGATCGCCTCGTCCAGGTGGGCGTCGGCCAGCGGCCGGCCGGTGGCCGCCCAGTACAGCTCCAGGTTGTCCCGGCCGGACAGGTGCGGCTGCAGGCCGGTGCCCTCGACGAAGGAGCCCAGCCGGGACAGCACCGGGGCGCCGGGGGTGGCCGGGTGGCCGAAGACGGAGATGGTGCCCTCGGTCGGCCGGATCAGGCCCATGAGCATCCGCAGCGAGGTGGTCTTGCCGGCGCCGTTGGGGCCCAGCAGGCCGAGCACCTGGCCGCGGCGGACCTCGAAGGACAGGTCGCGGACGGCGGTGAAACCGTCCTTGTAGGACTTGGTCACCCCGGAGAAGCGCAGCGGCACGTCCTCGCCGTCGGGCTCGACGACCGACAGCTGCTTCCGGCGCCGGGCGCCCCACAGCTTCGCCACGACCACCCCGGCCAGGCCGAGCGCGACCAGCACGCCCAGCAGCACCCACCAGCGGGTGGCGCCAGAGGCGGTGCTGACGGTGCCGTCGACGGTGGGGGCGGCCAGCGCGGCGCCGTCGGCCAGCCCGACGGCGTAGACGCCGGACTCGGCCGGCGCGGCGAAGGCCTGGTCGGTGGAGGAGACCAGCACGCGCATCGTGTGGCCGACCTCGAACCGGTGCACGATCCCGGGCAGGGTCACCTGCACCTCGGTGGGCGCGGTCGGGTCGGTGGACAGCCCGGTCAGCGACAGCGGGGCCACCAGGCCCGAGGGGAGGGTCTGGCTGCCGTCGGCCGAGACGTCGTAGAGCTTGGCGAACAGCGTCGCCGTCCCGGTCGGCGAGGACACGGTCAGCGTGGTGGTGGCCGCACCGACCACGTCGACGGCGTCGGTCAGCGGCTCGGAGTCGAACGCCGCGAACTGGCCGGGGATCTCCACCGTCGTGCCGCCCAGGGCGGCGGTGACCGCGCCCAGGCCCGGGACGGTGGTGATGGCCGCGGGGTTGCCGCCCGGCGGGGTGACCACCGGGAACGTCGTGCCCGACAGCGGGACGTCGGTGCGCGCCACCGGGTCGCCGGACAGGCCCGGGTAGGCCGCGGCGGTCTCGGTCTGGCTGCCGCCCTGCACGCTGCCGGTCGCCGCCCCGACGCCGGTCGGGACCGGGAAGGTGAACTCGGTGCCGCGGTCCTCGCCGGTGCCGCGCAGGTGCACGTCGAACCAGCCGGCGACCAGGTCGCGGAGGTCGGCGGTGTCACCCTCCGACGCGCTGGCGTCGTGGCCGCCGTCGTACCAGACCACCGAGACCGGGGTGCCGTTCGCGGCGATGCCCCGGGCGTTGGCGTCGGCCTGGCCGAGCCCGAACAGCGAGTCCTGGGTGCCCTGCACCAGCAGCGTGGGTGCGGTGATCCGGTCGAGCACGGCGGCCGGCGAGGACCGGTCCAGCACCGCGGCGATCTCCGGGGTGAGCGTGCCGCTGGCCGCGGCGACCTGGTAGGCGGCGCAGATGTCGGCCCGGAACCGGCCGCAGGTCAGCGCCTGCTCGACGGCGGCGGAGTCCAGCGTCGAGGGGTCGACGTCGGGCAGCCCGCCGGCGCCGGCACCGCTCGCGCCGCCGGTCAGCGAGGCCAGCAGGCCGTCCCCGGTCGGGACCGACCCGGCACCGAAGAACAACCCGGACCACAGCCGCTTGAAGACCCCGCTGTCGCCGGTGGTCGGGGTGGCCGCCGGGGTCTCGCCGTCCACCGCCCCTGCCTGCGAGGGGAACAGCGCGGTGGTGAGGGAGTTCCAGGTGATCTGCGGGGCGATGGCGTCGACCCGGTCGTCGTAGGCGGCACCCAGCAGCGCCAGCGCACCGCCGTAGCTCGCCCCGGCCACGCCCACCCGCGGGTCGCCCGGGGCGTCGAGCTCGACGTCGTCCCGGTCGGCCAGCAGGTCGAGCATCGTGGAGAGGTCGGCGACCTCGTACCGGGGGTCGTCCAGCCCGATCTGGCCGGTGCTGTCGCCGAACCCCCGGGCCGAGTAGGTCAGCACCACGTAGCCGCGGCCGGCGAGGTCGCGGGCGTCGTCGGCCACCGAGGCCTTGCTGCCGCCGAAGCCGTGCGCGAGGACGACGGCCGGCGCCGGGTCGTCCGCGGTCGCCGAGGACGGCACGTAGACGGTGGTGTCGAGCTCCACGGCGTCCTCGCCGCTGCCCGAGGGCACGGTGGCGTCCTCGGTCGCGACGTCCTCGGCCGCCGACGCCGGCGCGGCGAAGGGGACGGCGAGCAGCACGGCGGCGGTCAGGACGGTGGTGAGGGCGGCGACGGTCGCGCGGGCGCCGGGGCGCGGGCTGGGTCGCACGAGCCCGCGGGTGGGACGCACGGGCGGTGAACGGACGGCGACCGGGCTGTGTTCCGCGGGCGACGGACCTGTGCGCGCGCTGTGCGGCCGGTCAGCCGGTCAGGGCTGCCAGTTGCCGGTCGCGATCACCACGAGGCCGGGGTCGGGCACTCCCTCCACCTCGAAGAACCGCTCAGAGGGCCCGCCCTGGATGTCCGGGAACTGCGCCTGGAGGGTGGCCGCCGCCTGCTCCTGCTGGGCGTCGCCAGCGGTGTAGAAGACCGTGGTGACCGCCACGTCCTGCTCGCCGTAGCTGCCCTCCTCCCGGATCTCCCAGCCGCCGTCGGCCAGCACCGTGCCGATGTCGCCGGCCAGGCCGTTGACGGTGGTCGCGTTGAGCACGGTCACCGGCGCGAACACCGGACCGGTCGGCCCCGCAGGCGTGGTGACCGGGGCGGGGGGCGGCGCGGCGGTGGTGGTCGCCGACGCGGCGGTGGAGGTGGTGGCCGGTGCGGTGCTGGCCGACTCCTGGGTGTCCGGGCCCTGGAAGGACCACACGCCGAGCAGCACGAGCGCCACGACGACGAAGGACACCAGACCGATGACCAGGCCGCGGGAGCCGCGGCGGCCCTCCTCGGGCAGCGGCGGGATCGGCGTGATGCCCTGCCGGCGCTCCTCGCGGCGGCGCACGACGTCGACGGCCTGGCGCTCGGCCCGGGTAGTGGCCCGACCGCCGATGACCCCGGTCTCGCCGGTGCCCGGCGCGGCTGCTCGCCCGGGCGTCCCGGCGGGTGGGGCCTCGTCGGCGGCCCGCCTCTCATACACAACTCCGAGGCCACGAGAACAGAGAGGACTTCGTATGCCGGCCTCCGGTTTG
>NZ_UEXK01000004.1:2536561-3018615 GCF_900491935.1 Klenkia terrae | reverse complement strand
GGGTCATCGAAGCGGACCGGATAGCGTTGCAACGCGTACGGGCACAACATCATGGTGGTGACGGACGGCACATCGATGTCGGTATTTTGTTTCCAAGCAGAGGACGGCATACAAGTGCCTCTCTGGTCTCGTGGGCTCGGGGGTATGTATGAGAGACAGGGGGGGGTGGCGGGTGGCCGACGGACGGGCAGCGGCCCGCGTCAGAGCCCGGCGGGTGCGGGTTCGAGGGTGTCCCGGCGGGCGGCGCGGGTGGCCCGGTTCGCCCGGAGGCCGTCGACGGTGAAGATCGCCAGCGCGAGCCAGACGACCACGAACCCGGCCAGCCGGGCCGGCGGCATCGGCTCGCCGTTGACGAACACGCCGATGGCCAGCTGCATGAGCGGGGTCAGGTACTGCAGCAGCCCCACCGTGGACAGCGGGATGCGCCGGGTGGAGGCGGCGAACAGCAGCAGCGGGATGGCCGTGGCGATGCCCGAGGTCATCAGCAGCAGCACGTGCCCGGCGCCGGCCTCGCCCAGCGAGCTCGCCCCGCGGACCTGCAGCACCACCAGCACGACGAGTGCGGGGACCACGAGGATCAGGGTCTCCAGGAACAACCCGGGCGCCGCGTCGACCCGGACCAGCTTCTTGAGCAGGCCGTAGGTGGCGAAGGTGCCCGCCAGCAGGATGGCGATCCACGGCGGCCGCCCGTACTCCACGGTCAGGATCGCCACCGCCACGGCCGCGGTGCCCACGGCGATCCACTGCAGCCGGCGCAGCCGCTCCCCGAGGAAGCAGACGCCCAGCAGCACGCTGACCAACGGGTTGATGAAGTAGCCCAGCGAGGTCTCGACGACGTGGCCGGCGTTCACCGCGATCACGAAGGTGAGCCAGTTGCCGGTGATCAGCACCGCGGCCCCGGCCAGGATCAGCAGGGTGCGCCGGTCGGTGGCCGCGCGGCGCACCGCCGACCAGCCGCGCAGCACGGTGAGCAGCAGCGCCACGAACAGCAGCGACCACACGATGCGGTGGGCGACGATCTCGACCCCGCCGGCCGGCTCGAGCAGCGGGAAGTACAGCGGGAACAGCCCCCACAGCCCGTAGGCCGCCAGGCCCATCAGGACGCCGGTGCGCCGTTCGCTCATGACCCGAAGACTAGGTCGGGGGTCCGACAGTTCCCGGGCCGACCGTCCCGGGCATGGTGGGAGGGCAACCATCCCCGACGAGAGGACCGCACCGCGTGGACGTGGCCCCCCTGCTCGCACTGGCCGTCGGTGCCGTCGCGGTGACCGCCGTGGCCCGACGACTGGGCTGGCAGGCGCCGCTGCTGCTGGTGCTGGTCGGCTTCGCGGCCAGCTTCGTGCCCGGGGTGCCGGAGTTCAGCATCGACGGCGACCTGCTGCTGGCCGTCGTCCTGCCCCCGCTGCTGTACTCGGCCGCCCTGGAGGTCTCCTACGCCGACTTCCGCGCCCTGCTCCGCCCGATCGTGCAGCTGGGCGTCGGGCTCGTGGTCGTGACCTCGGTCGTGGTGGCCCTGGTGGCGCACGCCGTCGTCCCCGGGTTGAGCCTGCCGGCCGCCCTCGTGCTGGGTGCGGTCGTGGCGCCGCCGGACGCGGTCTCGGCCGCGGCCATCGGCCGGCAGCTGGGCCTGCCGCGGCCGGTGATGACCGTGCTGTCGGGCGAGAGCCTGATCAACGACGCCGCCTCGTTGACCTTCTACAAGGTGGCGCTGGCCGCGGTGTTCGGCGCCGGCGGTGTCCTCCTCGGGCTGGACGCCTCCGACGCCGCGGCCACCTTCGGCCTGGCCGTCGCGGTCGGCGTGGCCCTCGGGCTGGCCATCGGCGTGTTGGTGCACCTGGTCCGGGTCCGGCTCGACGACCCGGTGGTCACCTCGGTGCTCGGGGTCGTCGTCCCCTTCGCGGCGTACCTGGTCGCCGAGGAGCTGTCCGGGTCCGGGGTCCTGGCGGTGGTCGCGGCCGGGCTCTACCTGGGCCACCGGTCACCCGAGGCCGGCTACGCCAGCCGGCTGCAGGAGCGGCCGCTGTGGACCTCCCTGGACCTGCTGCTGCAGGCGCTCGTCTTCGCCCTCATCGGGCTGCAGCTGCGCGGCGTCGCGGAGTCCGCGGAGGCCTCGGCCCGGTCGAACTGGTCCCTGGCCGGCGCCGCGCTGGCCGTGCTCGCCACCGCGGTCGTCGTCCGGCCGCTGTTCGTCTACCTGGTCGAGGGGCTGCGCCGGG
Organism: Klenkia terrae; assembly: GCF_900491935.1. GTDB lineage: Bacteria > Actinomycetota > Actinomycetes > Mycobacteriales > Geodermatophilaceae > Klenkia > Klenkia terrae. Next base: position 3,016,399 of record NZ_UEXK01000004.1, on the reverse strand, counting down.
TGCCGCGCCCGTGGCGGCAGCGGCGGTCCCGCTCGCACCGGCCCACCTGGCGGCAGCAGGCGGTGATCTCCTGGACCGGGATGCGCGGGGTGGTGACCCTGGCGGCGGCCGCCGCGGTGCCCGAGGACTTCCCGGACCGCGAGGTGCTGCAGCTGCTGGCCTACGTGGTCACGATCGGCACCCTGCTGGTGCAGGGGCTCAGCCTGCCGTGGCTGATCCGGGTGCTCGGGGTGACCGACCCCGGGCAGGCCCGGCGGGACGCCGCCGCCGAGGTGCACCTGGCCGAGCGGGCGACCGCGGCGGCCCTCGAGCGGATCGCCGAGGTGGAGCAGGAGCTGGTCGAGAAGGTCGGGGTCGAGCGGGCGCACGCGGTCGCCGAGCGGATCCGGGGTCCCCTGCTGGCGCGGGCGCGCTCCATGTCGGCCTCGATGCGGGCCGAGCAGGGCGAGGACGGCGACCGGGACCGCCGGCGGGCACGCACCTTCCACCGGGTCCGGCAGGAGATCATCGAGGTGCAGCGCCGGGTGCTCATGGAGGAGCGCGACAAGGGCCACCTGGACGACGAGGTCATGCGGGCGGTGCTCCAGGAGCTGGACTACGAGGAGGCCGCGACCGCGAACTCCTGGGTCGGCCGGCTCTGACCCGGGCCGGCGACCCAGGCCGGCGACTCAGGCCAGCGCGAGGACGACGCCCGCCACGGTGCCCAGCAGCAGCAACCCGACCACCGCCAGGGCCCGCCCGGTCGCCCCGGCCTTGCCGCGGGCAGGGGCGTCGTCGCGCGTGGGCATGCCCCAGACCGCCGCGACGGTGCGGGGCAGCGCATAGCGACCCTGCGCGTGGCCGGCCCACACGGCGCGGCCGACCACGTCGAGCACCGCCGGACCGGCCTTGTGCAGGGTCTTGGTGTCGATGGTCAGCCGGGCCACGTCGTCGCGGAGCACGAGCTGGACCGCGCGGCCGGCGGCGGTCGCGGTCACCGAGGTGAGCCGGGTCAGCGCGATGCCCTGCCGGCCCAGCACCCCGGTGCCCTCGAGCACCCAGCCGTCGCTGCGCACGGAGTAGACCGTGCTCTGCAGGATCGCGGTCATGGCCAGCATCGCGATGATCGCCGGCAGGAACCACAGCAGGATCTGCAGCTTGTTGCCGCCGTAGAAGGCCACCTCGTAGCCGCCGAACGCCGACAGGCCGACCAGGGCGATGCCCAGGACCACCAGCGCACCGATCCGCACGCCGTCCGGGACCCGCTCCGGCGGTCCCAGCGGGGCGACCAGGCCGGGCGGCGGGCCGGACCACTGCTGCTGCGGCGGCGGCATGTGCGGCTGGGCCATCTGCGGCTGGGCCTGGAACTGGGGCTGGAACTGCTGCGGCTGGGGCTGGTACGGCTGCACCCGGGCATCGTGCCAGCCCGGACCGGCTCAGTCCTCGACGTCGGCGGTGAGCAGCTCCAGCACGTCGTCCACCGACGTCGCCGCCCGCAGCCGGGCGGCCCGCTCGGGGTCCACCAGCACGTCGGCGAGCGCGGCGAGCACCGGGAGGTGCCCCTCCCCCACGGCGGCGATGCCGATGACCACGTGCGCGGTGCCGTTGCCCCAGTCGACGCCCGCGGGGTACCGGACGACGGTCAACGCGTCGGCCAGCACGGCCTGCTTGCCGGAGTTGGTGCCGTGCGGGATGGCCACGCCCTCGCCCATGTAGGTCGAGACGGAGTCCTCGCGCTCCAGCATGCTGGCCACGTAGTCCGGGGTCACGGCACCGGCGGCGACCAGCAGCTCCCCCGCCTGCCGGACCGCCTCGGTGCGGTCGGCCGCCCGGCCGTCCAGCCGGATCCGGCTGGGGTCCAGCAGGGCGAGCAGCTCAGCCATCGATGGTGGTGCCGCCGTGGATGGCGGCCACGACGCCGTCGACCGCCGGGTCGCCGATGAACGCGCTGAACGCCACGACCGGGCGGTCCCCGGCGTGCGCGCGGGTGCGGTCGGCGAGCTTGGTGTGGGTGAGCACCAGGTCGGCGTCGGCCGGGATGGCGTCGATGGGGCTGTGCTCGATCGTGACGCCGTTGTCCTTGAGCCGCTTCTTCAGCTGGTTGGCCATCAGCACGCTGCTGCCCATCCCCGCGTCGCACGCGATGACGAGCTTGCGGACCTGGGAGCCTTCGATGCTCGGCATGGGGTGAGCTCCTGCGGGTGAGGGGACGACGGCGTCCAGCTTGTCACCCCGGCACCGGGGCCGGGGCCTCAGACCCGCTGCACCCGCGGGCCGGCGTCGGCGAGCTCGGCGGCGGTCCGCTCGTCGAGCCCGGGGTCGGGGATCAGGAGGTCCACCGCGTCGAGCTCGGCGAAGCGGGCGAAGTGGTCCCGGCCCACCTTGGTGTGGTCGGCCAGCAGCACGACCCGGCGGGCCGCGGCGACCATCGCGGTCTTCACCGCCGCCTCGGCCGGGTCGGGGGTGGTGAGCCCGCGCTCCACCGACACCCCGTTGGTGGCCAGCAGCGCGAGGTCGACGTAGATGCCGGCCAGCGCCGACATGGCCCACGGGTCGACCGAGGCCAGCGTGCGGCTGCGCACCCGCCCGCCCAGCAGCAGCACGGTGAGGTTGGGGAAGGCGGCCAGCCGGCCGGCCAGCGACAGCGCGTTGGTCACCACGGTGAGCTCGCGGTCGGTGGGCATCAGGTCACCCAGGCGGGCGGTGGTGGTGCCGGCGTCGATGAGCACCGCCCCCTCCTCCGGCAGCTCGGCGATGGCGGCCTTGGCGATCCGCTCCTTCTCCGCGGTCAGCACCACGTCGCGCGCGGCCACCGGCGGCTCGAACCCCAGCCGCTCGACCGGGATCGCCCCGCCGTGCACCCGCCGCAGGACGCCGACCCGCTCCAGCGCGGTGAGGTCCTTGCGGATGGTCTCGGGGGCGACGTCGAGCTCGACGGCCAGCTCGCCCACGTCCACCCGGCCCATGGACCGGGCGGCCCGCAGGATGTGCTCCTGGCGTTCCTCTGCGTACACGTGCACCCCTCGTCGGCCGACTCCACGCCGTGCATACGGGCCCGAACGGGCGTCGTCAAGCTGCAACGGCGGTCGGCCGGACAGCGGGCACACAGCCGCCTATCGTCGGACGGCGTGGCCCGTCGCCGTCCGAACCCGGTGCAGTGGACCTGGTACGCCCTCGGCGGGGGCCTGCCCCGCGAGCTCGCCGACTGGGTGCTCGCCGACGTGACCGGCCGCGGCTGGGCGTGGCGGCACCTGCTGCGCGCCCTGGTCCAGCTGGCGCCGGTGCTGGTGCTCTGCCTGGTCGCCGTCCCGGTGCCGCTGGAGTACCGGCTGGCCGCGGGCGGCGGCGGCGTCCTGCTCGGGCTGCTGTTCTCGGCGGCCTACATGACCGAGACCAGCGAGCACCGGGCGGTCAAGGCCGGGGGGCCGCCGGGGACCACCCGCCGGGTCCGCGAGGCCGACGCCGAGCGCCGCGCGGTGGAGCGGGGAGCCCGCTACCGCCGCGACGGCGCCGGTTCCTACGACTGAGAAGGACCTCGTCCTCCCCCACGACGCGCTCCGCACGCCGCGGGGCCCTAGGACGACGCCGGACGAGCAGAGAACCTCATTCCACGCGGAACCCGAGCTTCACGGTGACCTGGAAGTACTCGACCTGGCCGTCGGTGACGTGCCCGCGGATCTCCTGGGTCTGGAACCACTCGATGTTGCGCACGGTCTCCGCGGCCTTGGCCACCGCCGCGCGGACGGCGTCGTCGACGCTGGTGGTGCTGCTGCCGACGACCTCGGTCAGCCGGTACACGTGGTCGCTCACGGGGTCCTCCTCGTCCGGACCCGGGACGACCCCGGGACACCGGTGCGACCCTCACACGCCGGGAGCCGATCCGCCCGACGACGGCGGTGCGGGTCAGGAGAGCCCCGTGTCCGGATTGAACGGACGACCTTCCGCTTACAAGGCGGGTGCTCTACCACTGAGCTAACGGGGCGAGTGCCCCGAGCACGTTACCCGGAGCCGTGCAGGAACTCGGCCGGGTTCCGGCTGACCGGGCTGTCGTCGGCCAGCCACCGGGCGAAGCCCGCCGGGTCCCGGCGCTCGAGCTCGTCGAGGGTGTCCTGCCGCCGGGTGGCCACGGCGTCGCGGGTGGCCGGGGCCAGCGGACCGAGCAGCGCCGAGGAGGTGCGCAGCCACTCCCGGCCCAGCAGGTCCGTCGACAGCTCGGACACCGGCGGGAGCACCGGGGCCTCCACGGACCGCCACCGGTGCCAGGTGCTCACCGCGAGCACCCCCAGGCCCACGCCCCCGATGACGGCCAGCCCGAACGACACCACGACCAGCCCGGCGACCGCCGTGGCCGCGACGACGGCCAGCACGGCCAGCGCGACCACCGAGAGCACGGCGGCATGGCGGCGAGGGGCTGGCACGGGGAACCCCTTCGGCGCTGGTGCGGATCGGCAGCGGGGGTTCGCACCGGGCGGGCGGTCCGGATGTGCCGCCCGCCCCGCGGTGTCCAGACACCTCACAGGCCACGTGCAGTCCAGACCTATCCGGGGCGCCGATCGTGGTCCCTGCGAGCGGAGAAGCCCTCGCGTCGTGGGGAGGAACCACAGTGACCGAGCAGCACCGTCCGGGCGACGAGAACGGACAGCACCTGAACCGGTACCCGGGCCAGCAGCCGTTCCCGGCGATGGGCCCGCAGCAGCCGGCGACCCCCCAGCAGGTCCCCCCGCACCAGGTCCCGCCGCACCAGGGCTGGACCGGTCAGCAGCCGGTGTTCGGCGTCCCGGCCGGTGCCCCGTCCGGGGCCACCTACGGGGCCACGCAGCACGGCGGCGGCCTGCCCCCGGTCTTCACCCCCGCCGGCCCCCCGCCCGGGACCGCGCCGCGGCGGACCGGTCGCTGGCGGATCGCGGTGGCCGGCCTGGCCGCCGGCGCGCTCATCGGCGGCGGTGCCGGTGCGGGCGTGGTGGCCCTGGTCGACGGCTCGTCTGGCTCCTCCACCTCGACCGCGGCGGCCCAGAACGTGGTGATCACCGACCCGCAGACCGCCACCTCGGCCACGGCCGCGGCGGCCAAGGCCGAGCCCAGCGTGGTCACCGTCTACGTGACCGACGGCTCGGGGTCCGGGTCCGGCTCGGGGGTGGTGATGACCGACGACGGCTACGTCGTGACCAACAACCACGTCGTCACCCTCGACAGCAGCACCACCTCGGCCACCGTGCAGGTCACCACCTCCGACGGGACGCTCTACGACGCGACCGTCGTGGGCACCGACCCGACCTCCGACCTCGCCGTGATCAAGCTGAAGGACGCGTCCGGGCTCACCCCGGCCACCTTCGCCGACTCCGGCAAGGTGCAGGTCGGTGACCAGGCCGTGGCCATCGGGGCGCCCCTGGGCCTGTCCAACACGGTGACCACCGGCATCGTCAGCGCACTGGACCGCGCCGTCGCCACCGGCTCGGACACCGACACCACCGTCATCGACGCCATCCAGACCGACGCCGCGATCAACCCGGGCAACTCCGGCGGCGCACTGGTGAACTCGGCCGGCGAGGTCATCGGGATCAACTCGGCCATCGCCACGGTCGCCGGCTCGTCGGGCTCCCAGGAGTCGCAGAGCGGCAACATCGGCGTCGGCTTCGCGATCCCGTCGGACACCGCCCAGCGGGTCGCGAGCGAGATCATCTCCTCCGGCAGCGCCACCCACGCCCTGCTGGGCGTGAGCGCGCAGACCGCCTCGGCCAGCGGCTCCGAGGTGGGCCAGGGCGCCGAGGTCGCGCAGGTGGCCTCCGGCGGGCCGGCCGCCGAGGCCGGGCTGCAGGTGGGCGATGTGATCACCGCGGTCGGCGACCGCGAGATCACCACCTCCACCGAGCTGACCGCCGCGGTCCGCAGCGCCTCCCCGGGCGAGAAGGTGTCGCTCACCGTCCGGCGCGGGAGCAGCACCGACACCGTCGACGTCACGCTGGGCACCGCCTCCAGCTAGGCGAGGGACTGGAACGGCCCGGCTGCAGGGACCCGCGGCGCGCGCAGCGTGGCGTGGGGGGCAGCCGGGTCCTTCACCAGGGCCCGGGACCGCGACGCGGCGCCCGGGCCCTGGTGGTTGGCTGGGCCGGTGGCCGCACCCCTCCCGCTGACCGGCGCCCTGGACGACCCGGCCCGGGCGCGCGACCTGGCCAAGATGAAGCGCCTGGCCACCGGGCTGTTCGTGGTGGCGGCCGTGGTCTTCCTGGCCTGCGTGCTGCTGGGCGGCGACCGGACCTGGGTCGGCTACGTGCGCGCCACGGCCGAGGCGTCCATGGTCGGCGCGCTGGCCGACTGGTTCGCCGTCACCGCGCTCTTCCGGCACCCGCTGCGGCTGCCCATCCCGCACACCGCGATCATCCCGCGCAAGAAGGACCAGATCGGCGAGAGCCTGGGCGCCTTCGTGCAGGAGAACTTCCTGACCCCGGCCGTGGTGGACGAGCGGCTGGCCGCCTACGACGTGCCGGGCCGGGTCGGGGAGTTCCTCGGCTCCCCGGGCCGGGCCGAGCGGCTGGCCGGGGACGCCGGCACCGCCGTCCGGGCGCTGTTCGACCTGCTCGACGACGACGTGGTGACCGACGCCGTGGGGTCGCTGGTGGACCGCAAGGCGCGGGAGACCCCGGCCGCCCCGGTGCTGGCCCGGGTCATCGAGGCCGTCGTGGACGGCGACAAGCACCAGGACGTGCTGTCGGCCGGGCTGACCGGCCTGGCCGCCTTCCTCCGCGACAACCGGACGATGTTCCGCGCCCAGCTGTCCGACGCCTCCCCGGTGTGGGTGCCCGACTGGCTCGACGACCGGGTCTTCGTGCGGGCCTTCGACGGCGTGCAGCGGTTCCTCGCCGAGGTGGGCGCCGACCCGCAGCACGAGCTGCGCCGCTCCTACGACGCCCGGCTGCGGGCCTACGTCCACGCGCTGCGCACCGACCCGCAGACCGCGGCCCGGGTCGAGGAGTTCAAGGCCGACCTGCTGGACCACCCCGCCGTCCGCACCTGGTCGGCCGGCCTGTGGGGCAACGCCAAGACCGCGCTGCTCACCGCCGCCGACGACCCCGAATCGGTGCTGCGCGCCCGGGTGGCCGACGTGGTCCGCCGGGCCGGGCGGCTGCTGCGCGAGGACGAGACGGTGCGGGCCAAGGTGCAGGAGCAGACCCGGCGGGCCGCGCGGTGGGCCGTGCAGCGGTTCAGCGGGGACGCCGCCGAGCTGGTCAGCACCACGGTGGCCCGCTGGGACACCGAGGAGACCAGCCGGCGCATCGAGCTGCAGGTCGGCCGCGACCTGCAGTGGATCCGGGTCAACGGCACCGTGGTCGGCGGCTTGGCCGGCCTGGTGATCTACACCGTGGCCCAGCTCCTCGGCTGACGCTCAGCCGAGGCTGAACCCCGACCACTCGAAGCCGGGCGACACCACGCAGCTGACCAGGACCTCCCCGGCCACCGGTGCGGCCCGCTGCCGCACCCCGGCCGGCACCAGCGCCTGCGGGTGCTCCGGGCCCAGGACGACGACGTCGGGGCCCACCTGCAGCTCCAGCTCCCCCGGCCCGTGCCACAGCCACAGCTCGTCGGCGTCCACGGTGTGCCAGGCCGAGGACTCCCCCGCGGCCAGCAGGAAGAGGATCGCCGTCGCCTGCGGGCGACCGCCGTCCCCGGCCGGCCCGGTCCAGGTCCGGCGGAACCAGCCGCCCTCGGGGTGGGCGGCCAGGTCCAGCCGGACCGCCCGTGAGGGCCGCGGCATCAGCGGCGGCGGGCCGAGGCTGCTGCGTAGAGGGCGATCGACGCCGCGACGCTGACGTTGAGCGACTCGGTGTCCTTGGTCATCGGGATGCGCAGGACGACGTCGCAGCGCTCCCGGACCAACCGGGACAGCCCGGTGCCCTCGTTGCCCACGACCAGCGCCAGCGGGTCGGCGAACCCGGTGAACTCGTGCAGGTCCATGTCGGCCTCGTCCCCGGCCAGGCCCACGGTCGTCAGGCCCTGGTCCTGGTAGGAGGCGAGCGCGCGGGCCAGGTTGACCGCCCGGGCCACCCGGACGCGGGCCGCGGCACCGGCGGAGGTGCGCCAGGCCGAGGCGGTCATGCCGACCGCCCGCCGCTGCGGGACGACGACGCCGTGCGCGTCGAAGGCCGCCGCCGACCGGACGACGGCGCCCAGGTTGCGCGGGTCGGTGATGCCGTCCAGGGCGACCACCAGGGGTGCCCGGTTGGCGTTGCGGGCGATGTCGAGCAGGTCGTCGGGGTGCGCGTAGTCGTAGGGCGGCACCATGAGGCCGATGCCCTGGTGCAGGGCGCCGTCGCTCATCCGGTCGAACTCCGCGCGGCCGACCTCCAGCAGCGGCAGCCCGCGGTCGCCGGCCAACTGCACGGACTCCGCGATCCGCTCGTCGGTGCCGCCGCGGCTGGTGTCGCCGGTGACCACGTAGAGGGCGGTCGCCGGGATCCGGGCGCGCAGCGCCTCGACCACCGGGTTGCGGCCCAGCAGCAGCTCGGGCTGCTCCTCGTTCCGCTTGGTCACCCGGGCGCGGTTGTCCCGGCGGGCGGCGGCCTGCTTGGCCGCCTTGTACGCCGGGTGGTACGGCCGGTCCTCGGCCTTGGGGGTGGCCCCCCGACCGGCCGGGGACCGGCGGTTCTTTCCCCCCGTCCCGCCGGTCGCCGTCTTCTTCCCTGCGCCGGCCGAACGGCCGCGTCGCTGGCTGTTGCCCGCCATCAGCGGGTCACCTCTTCCTGTGGTTCATCGTGCTGCTGCCGTCCGGCTCACCGGGAGAGCTCCCAGCGCGGGCCGGACGGGGTGTCCTCGACGACGACGCCGAGGGTGGTCAACTGGTCGCGGATGGCGTCGGCCGCCGCGTAGTCCTTGCGGGCCCGGGCCGCCGCACGCTGGTCGAGGGCCAGCCGGACGAGGCCGTCGGTCACCTCGGTCAGCCGGTCGTCGGCGCCGCCGTCGGCCCAGTGCGGGTCCAGCGGGTCCAGCCCGAGGACTCCCAGCATCGCCCGCACGGCGCCCAGCGCGGCCGCGACGGCGGTGTCGTCGCCGTCGGCCAGCGCGGTGTTGCCGGCCCGGGCGTGCTCGTGGGCGACCGCGATCGCCGCCGGGGTGGCCAGGTCGTCGTCCAGCGCGTCGACGAAGGCCGTCGGCAGGGTGCCGGACGGGACGTCGCCGACCCGCTCCACCGCCCGGCGGACGAAGGACTCCAGCCGGCGGTAGGCCTGCCCGGCCTCGACCAGGGCGGCGTCGGTGAACTCGATGGTCGACCGGTAGTGCGGGGTGACCAGGTAGTAGCGCAGCTCGACCGGCCGTACCCGGGTGACGACCTCGTCGACCAGGGCGGTGTTGCCCATCGACTTGCTCATCTTCTCCCCGCCCAGGGTGACCCAGCCGTTGTGCAGCCAGTACCGGGTGAACGGGTCCCCGGCCGCGCGGGACTGCGCCTGCTCGTTCTCGTGGTGCGGGAAGCGCAGGTCCAGCCCTCCCCCGTGCAGGTCGAACTCCTCGCCGAGGTACTTGTGCGCCATCGCCGAGCACTCCAGGTGCCAGCCCGGCCGACCGCGGCCCCACGGGGTGTCCCACGAGGCGGTGGCCGGGTCGGTCGGCTTGTGCGCCTTCCACAGGGCGAAGTCGCGGGGGTCGCGCTTGAGGTCGTCGGTGTCGCTGTCGGCCGCCGGCTGCAGGTCCTCGACCTTCTGCCCGGTGAGCTCGCCGTAGGCCGGCCAGGACCGGACGTCGAAGTACACGTCGCCGCCGGCGGCGTAGGCGTGCCCGCGCTCGACCAGCCGCTCGATCATCGCGACCATCTCGGGCACGTGGCCGGTGGCCCGCGGCTCGTATGTCGGCGGCAGGGTGCCCAGCACCTCGTAGGCCCGGGTGCAGGCCAGCTCGTTGCGGTAGGCCCAGTCCCACCACTCGACGCCGTGCGCCGCGGCCTTGGCCAGGATCTTGTCGTCGATGTCGGTGACGTTGCGGACGAAGGTGACCTCGAGCCCGGCGTGGGTCAGCCAGCGGCGGAGGACGTCGAAGGCCAGCGCGGCCCGGACGTGCCCGATGTGCGGCGGACCCTGGACGGTCAGGCCGCAGACGTACATGGAGACCCGACCGGCCCGCAGGGGCGTGAAGTCGCGCACGGCGTGCGCGGCCGTGTCGTACAGGCGGAGGCTCACTGCGGGGAGTCTACGGAGGTCCCGGGGCTGCTCCGGACCACGAGCGCGGTGGCGATCGCCGCCCGGCCCTCCCCGCGCCCGGTGAGCCCGAGCCCGTCGGTGGTGGTCGCGGTCAGCCCGACCGGGGCGCCCAGCGCCGCCGACAGCACCTGCTCGGCCTCGGCCCGCCGCGGACCGACCTTGGGGGTGTTGCCGACCAGCTGCACGGTGGCGTTGCCGACCACCCAGCCCGCGGCCGCCAGCGTCTCGCGCACGTGCACCAGGACGTCGGCCCCGCGGGCGCCGGCCCAGCGCGGGTCGTCGGTGCCCAGCAGACCGCCGATGTCGCCCAGCCCGGCCGCCGACAGGACGGCGTCGGTGAGCGCGTGGGCGACCACGTCGCCGTCGGAGTGCCCGGCGCAGCCGTCGACGCCGGGCCACTCCAGCCCGGCCAGCCAGCAGGTGCGGCCGGCCTCGACCGGGTGGACGTCGGTGCCGGTGCCCACGCGGGGGATGTTCACGCCTGCACCGCCGGTCGGACGACGCGCTGCAGGTCGTGCGGCACGGTGATCTTCGCGGCCAGCTCGTCGCCGGCCACGGTGTGCACCGGCACGCCTGCGGCCCGGACCACCGACGCGTCGTCGGTGAATCCCGGTCCCCCGTCGGTCACCCGGGCGTAGGCGGCCAGCAGCGTGCCGCGGTCGAAGCCCTGCGGGGTCTGCACCCGGCGCAGCGCGGCGCGGGCGACCTCCCCGGTGACCTGCCCGTCGTCGTCGACCACGACCGTGGTGTCGACGACCGGCAGCACCGGGACCACGGCGCGGGCGCCGCCGGCCAGGGCGGCGAGCACCCGGTGGACGACGGCGGGCGGGGTGAACGGGCGGGCGGCGTCGTGCACCAGCACCGGCCCGTCGCCGTCCGCGCACTGCGCCAGGGCGTTGCGGACCGAGGCGGTCCGGGTGTCCCCGCCGACCACCAGCGTCACCCCGGCCGGGAGCAGCGCGGCGAACTCCTCGCGGTGCTCCCGCGGCACGGCGACGACCACGTCGTCGACCCCGGCGGCGAGGAGGCCCTCGACGGCGTGGGTGACCATCGGTCGCCCGTCGACCTCGACGAGGGCCTTGGGCACCGGGCGCCCGGCGCGGACCGCGCCCAGACGCACTCCGCTCCCGGCCGCGACGACGATGGCCGTCGCGGGTCCGGGAGCGGGGTGGTGGTGCGGGGGGTTCGTGCTCAGCTGGCGAGCACCTCGTCGAGCAGGATCTCGGCCTTGTCCTCGTTGGTGCCCTCGGCGAGCGCGAGCTCGCTGACCAGGATCTGGCGGGCCTTGGAGAGCATCCGCTTCTCCCCGGCCGACAGGCCGCGGTCCTTGTCGCGACGCCACAGGTCGCGGACGACCTCGGCGACCTTGTTCACGTCACCGGAGGCCAGCTTCTCGAGGTTGGCCTTGTAGCGCCGCGACCAGTTGGTCGGCTCCTCGGTGTGCGGGGCACGCAGCACCTCGAAGACCTTGTCCAGGCCTTCCTGGCCCACGACGTCCCGGACACCGACGATCTCGGCGTTGTCTGCTGGTACTCGTACGGTCAGGTCGCCCTGGGCGACCTTGAGCACGAGGTAGGCCTTCTCGACTCCCTTCACGGTGCGCTGCTCGATCGCCTCGATGAGCGCAGCGCCGTGGTGCGGGTAGACGACGGTCTCGCCGACAGTGAAGCCCATGTGTGTGTGACCCCTTTCGCTGTCGACCAGAATACCACGGGACGGGTTGGGCCGAATTGGTTGGTCCTGCCAAACGTGCAGGTCAGGCGCTTGTCGCTGGTCAGCCAGGGGTTGACAGAGGGGTGGTCGATGTGCCTGCCGACGACGTCGGGGCACGGCCGGGAGCGCTGCGGACTGCCGCCGCGATGGCCCTGGCGACCCATCTGGGACCCACCCTGGCGGTCACGACGGTGGCCACCCTGCTGGCCGTGACCGCCGACGTCGGCCCCGCCCGGACGGTGCTCGTCGCGGTCGCGGTGCTGGCCGGCCAGGCCTCGATCGGGTGGAGCAACGACTGGCTGGACGCCGACCGGGACGCCGCGGTCGCGCGCGCGGACAAGCCGACCGTGCAGGGGCTGGTGACACCCGCCCGGCTGCGCACCTGCGCCCTGGTCGCCGTCGTGCTGGCCGTGGTCACCTCGCTGGCCCTGGGCCCGGCGCCGGGGGTGCTGCTGCTCGGCGTGGTGGCCGGCGGCTGGGCCTACAACGCCGGCCTCAAGCGCACCGCGGCGTCCCTGCTGCCCTACCTGGTCGCCTTCGGCCTGCTGCCCGCCGGCGTGGTGGCCGCGGCACCGGGCACCCCGGTCGCGCCGTGGTGGTTGGTCGCCGCCGGGGCGCTGCTGGGGGGCGCGGCCCACCTGGCCAACGTCGCCCCCGACCTGGAGGACGACGCGGCCACCGGCGTCCGCGGGCTGCCGCACCGGCTCGGGGCCACCGCCTCGGCGCTGGTGGCCGCCGGGCTGCTGGGGGCGGCGTCGCTGGTGCTCGTCCTGGGCCCGGCCGGCGGCCCGTCGACGGTCGGCTGGCTGGCGCTGGTGGTCGCCGTCCCCGCGCTGGTGGTGGCCGGCCTCGCCGGGACCGAGCGCTTCCGGTCCGCCGCCTTCCCCGCGGTCATGCTGCTGACGGTGGTCGACGTCGTCCTGCTGCTGGTGGGCGGCGGCTCGCTCGGCTGAGGCTCAGAACGGGTCGGTGCCGCGGTCGCGCTCCTGCTCGACGACGGCCTCCAGGTCCTTCAACCGGCGCAGGCCGGCCAGCGGCTGGGCCATCCGGCGGTTGCCCCGCAGCACCGGTTCGACCCGGTCCAGGAAGCCCCAGTACCCGGCGGTGAACGGGCAGGCGTCCTCGCCCAGCCGCTTCTTGGGGTCGTACCGGCAGCCGCCGCAGTAGTCGCTCATCCGGTCGATGTAGGCCCCGCCGGAGGCGTAGGGCTTGGTGGCGAGCACCCCGCCGTCGGCGTGCTGGCTCATGCCGACCACGTTGGGCACCATCACCCAGTCGTAGCCGTCGACGAACGTGCGGTGGAACCAGTCGGTCATCGCCGCCGGGTCGATCCCGCGCTGCAGGGCGTAGTTGCCCAGCACCATCAGCCGCGGGATGTGGTGCACCCAGCCGCGGGCGCGCAGGTCGCCCACCACGCCGGACAGGCAGGCGGCGTCCAGGTCGGCGGTGTCCAGCTCGGCCAGCCAGGTGGGGACGGCGGCGCGCGCGTCGAGGGCGTTGCGGTCCCGGTAGTCGCGCCCCAGGTGCCAGTAGAGGTGCCAGATGTAGTCCCGCCAGCCCATCACCTGGCGGACGAAGCCCTCGACCGAGTTCAACGGCAGGTCGTGCTCGCGGTAGGCCTGCTCGGCGCGCTGCACCACCTCGACCGGGTCGACCAGACCCAGGTTCATCGGCGCCGAGAGCAGCGAGTGGGCCAGCCAGGGCTGACCGGCCAGCATCGCGTCCTCGTGCGGGCCGAAGGCGGCCAGCCGGTGGTCCAGGAAGTCGCGCAGCCGGTGCAGCGTCTCCCGCCGGGTCGCCGGGAACAGCCGCGGGCCGTCGTCCCCGACGAAGGACACGTCGCCGTCGCGCTCCCACCGGTCCAGGTCGGCCCGGACCTCCTCGTCGATCCCGTCCTCGGTGGGCAGCCACGGCTCGGGGGCCGGCGACCGGCCGTCCCTCGGCGGTGGTTCCCGGTTGTCGTGGTCGAAGTTGAACTTGCCACCGGTCGGGTCACCGCCGTCCATGAGCACGCCGTGGTGCTGGCGGGCGGCCCGGTAGAAGTCGTCCATGAGCAGCCGCTTGCCCCCGTCGGTGCCCCGGCCGGTGGCCCAGCGCCGGAAGGTCTGCTCGCCGGTGACGAAGCCGCGCGAGGCCAGCACCTGGACGCCGGGGCGGCCCAGCACGAAGTCCCGCGCCGCCCACGTGGTGGGGGCGCAGACGCTCAGCGGCTCCTCGACGCCGTCCAGGGCCTGGGCGTAGGTGTCGGCCTGCACGAACCGCGCCCGGCCGCCGAGCTCGGCGGCCCGGTGCCGCAGCGCCGACAGCAGCAGGTGCGCCTTCTGCCGGTGGAACCGGCGACGCCGGAACACCGACCGGGCCTCGACCAGCAGCACCTCCTGGTGCGGGTCGTCCAGGAAGTGCGGGCCCAGCTGGTCGGCGAAGCACCACCGCCTGGTCCCCGGGGCGTCGGCGGGGAAGTCCGCCAGCGCCGGGTCCCCGAGGCCGTCGTCGCGCGCCGCACCTGTCACCTCCACGCGCGCATCGTGGGGTGACCGTTAGGCTCAGCGCTACTCGAGTCGACGAAGCCCGGTGCCCCCGGTGCCCCAGGAGGTCCCCCGCCGTGAACCGCGTTGTGCGCGCCGCCACGATCGGTGCGCTGGTGCTGTCGCCGGTGGCCCTGTCCGCCTGCAGCGCCGGCCAGATCGCCCAGACCGCCACCCAGGACCGCGACATCCGTGGCGGCCAGGCCGACCTCGGCGACATCCACCTGCGCACGGCGACCACCGCGTACCCGCAGACCGGCTCCTACACCGAGGGCGGCGATGCCCGCCTCCTGGTGGCCATCGCCAACTCCGGGGACGCCGACGACGAGCTCACCGAGATCTCCGGCGAGGGCTTCGAGTCGGTGGAGATCGTCGACCCCACCGCCACCGAGGAGGCCCCCACCGGCTTCGTCGTCCCGGCCGGCCAGAACGTCTACGTCGGCGAGGGCGGGCCCACGGTCACCCTGGTCGGGCTGACCGAGGAGCTGACCCCGGCCCAGTCGCTGGAGGTCACCTTCACCTTCCGCGACGCCGGCGAGGTCACCCTGCCGGTGCTGGTCGGCACCCCCGCGCTGGACCTGCCGCGCGGCGAGGGCTTCGACTTCGGCGAGGGCGAGGAGTAGGCGAGGAGCAGCCGCTCCCGCGGTTCTGTCGTACCCCGGCGGCACCATGGACGCGTGCCACCCACCGTCGTGAAGTCCCGCCCGGCCCACCGCTGCACCGAGTGCGGCTTCGCCGCCACCCGCTGGATGGGCCGCTGCCCCGAGTGCCAGGCCTGGGGCTCGCTCAGCGAGGTCGGCGGCACCGCCTCCGGCGGCCTGCGGGCTGTCGTGCCCGGGCCGGTCACCGGCCGGGCCCGGCCGATCGGCCAGGTGGAGCTCGACGGGTCCCGCGCCGTCCCGACCGGGATCGACGAGTTCGACCGCGTGCTGGGCGGCGGCCTGGTGCCCGGCGCGGTGCTGCTGGTCGCCGGTGAGCCCGGGGTCGGCAAGTCCACCCTGCTGCTGGAGGTGGCGCACCGGGTCGCCGAGTCCAACGGGCCCACCCTCGTGGTGTCCGGCGAGGAGTCCACCGCCCAGGTGCGGCTGCGGGCCGAGCGGATCGGCGCGCTGCACCCGCAGCTGTTCCTGGCTGCCGAGACCGAGCTGTCGGCGGTGCTCTCGCACATCGAGGAGGTCAACCCCTCGCTGCTGGTCCTGGACAGCGTGCAGACCGTCCGCTCCCCCGCCGTCGACGGCACCGACGGCGGTGCCACCCAGGTGCGGGCGGTCGCCAGCGCGCTGACCGGCATCGCCAAGTCCCGCGGCATGACGGTGATCCTGGTCGGCCACGTGACCAAGGACGGCGCCATCGCCGGGCCCCGGGCGCTGGAGCACCTGGTCGACGTGGTGATCAGCTTCGACGGCGAGCGGCACTCCACGCTGCGGATGGTGCGGGCCACCAAGAACCGGTTCGGCCCGGCCGACGAGATCGGTTGCTTCGAGATCGGCGACGGCGGCGTGGTCGGGGTACCCGACCCCTCGCACCTGTTCGTCTCCAAGCGGGCGTCCCCGGTGGCCGGCAGCTGCGTGACCGTCACGATGGAGGGCAGCCGACCCCTGCTGGCCGAGGTGCAGTCCCTGGTCGCGCAGAACGCCGGCGGTGGCTCCCCGCGGCGGGCGGTGAGCGGCCTGGACCCGCAGCGGCTGGCGATGATCAACGCGGTGGTCGAGCGCCGCGGCGGGGTCCCGCTGGGCAACTCCGACGTGTTCGCCGCCTCGGTCGGCGGGGTGCGCATCGTGGAGCCCGCCGCCGACATGGCGATCGCCCTGGCCATCGCCTCGGCCGCCAAGGACAAGGCGCTCCCGGTGGGCATGGTGGCCTTCGGCGAGGTGGGGCTGTCCGGCGAGGTCCGCCGCGTGGGCGGCATCGGCCGGCGGCTCGCCGAGGCGGCCCGCCAGGGCTACACGCTGGCCGTCGTGCCGCCGGACCCCGGCCCGGTGCCGCGCGGGCTGCGGGTGGTGGAGATCCCCGACCTCGGGTCGGTGCTCAACCGGTTGTTCTGAGCACCCCCAGGTCACCGGCCGGTCACGGCGCGACAGCACGCCGGGACGGCGCCCCGGCCCTCGCCTAGACTCGGCCCAGCCACATCCGCAGAGGTCAGGAGCACCCGTGTCCGCGCTGGACCCCGACGTCGCCCTGCGGGAGCTGCTGGGGCGGATCGCCCCGGGCACCGCGCTGCGCGACGGCCTGGAGCGGATCCTGGCCGGGCGCACGGGTGCGCTGATCGTGCTGGGCTACGACCGGGTGGTCGAGTCCCAGTGCACGGGTGGCTTCGCCCTGGACGTGGCGCTGTCGGCCACCCGGCTGCGCGAGCTGGCCAAGATGGACGGCGCGGTGATCGTCTCGGCCGACGGGAGCCGCATCGTCCGGGCCGGCGTGCACCTCATGCCCGACCCGACCATCCCCACCGAGGAGTCGGGCACCCGGCACCGCACCGCCGAGCGGGTCGCCCTGCAGACCGGCTTCCCGGTCATCTCGGTCAGCCAGTCGATGCACATCATCTCGGTCTACGTCGCCGGCCGCCGCTACACCCTGGAGCACCCCACCACCATCCTGGCCCGGGCCAACCAGGCCCTCGCGGCGCTCGAGCGCTACAAGCTGCGCCTGGACGAGGTGGCCAGCACGCTGTCCGCGCTGGAGATCGAGGACCTGGTCACCGTCCGCGACGCGATGAGCGTCAGCCAGCGGCTGGAGATGGTCCGCCGGATCGCCGACGAGATCGAGGGCTTCGTCGTCGAGCTCGGCACCGACGGCCGGCTGCTGGCCCTGCAGCTCGACGAGATGCTGGCCGGGGTCGAGGAGGACCGCGGTCTGCTGGTCCGCGACTACCTGCCCGCCGAGGGCCGACGCACGCCGATCGGCGAGCAGGTGCTCACCGACCTGCGCGAGCTCAGCGCCACCGAGCTGCTCGACCTGTCCGCCGTCGCCCGCTGCTACGGCCTGCCCACCTCGCCCGACGCCCTGGACTCACCGGTCAGCCCGCGCGGCTACCGGCTGCTGGCCCGGGTGCCCCGGCTGCCGGCAGGCATCATCGACCGGCTGGTCACCCACTTCGGCGGCCTGCAGAAGCTGCTGGCCGCCACCATCGAGGACCTGCTGTCCGTCGACGGCGTCGGCGAGGCCCGCGCCCGGGGCATCCGCGAGGGCCTGTCCCGCCTGGCCGAGACCTCGATCCTCGACCGCTACAGCTAGACCAGCGTGAACGGGGTGGCGCCGCCGACCTTGGTGTCCAGCCGCCCCTGCAGCTGGTAGGCACCGGCCGGCGGGTTCGCCCGGGTGACGGTGCAGGTGGGCTCGCTGGTCAGCCCGCCCCACTGCACCGGGAAGCTGACCGCCTCCCCGGCGGCCAGGGTGCGCGGCTCGCTGCTGCGCTCGGGGAAGCAGTCGTTGCTGCCCCACACCCGGGTGCCGGCGGCGTCGAGCAGCACGACCTCGCGCAGGCCGGCGTCGAGGCTGCGCGTGCAGGACACCCCGGCGATGTTGGTGACCACCAGGGTGAACGTGGGCTTGGTGCCGACCGCCGCCTGCGGCGCGGCGGGCACCACGTCGACGGCGAGCATGTCGTCGGTGCAGGCCTGGCCCTCGACCGGCCCCGCCGCCGGGGCCACCGGCGGGGGTGCGGTCTCGGTGGCGACCGGGGCCGACTCGAGCGGGGTCTGCTCGGCGGGGGTCTGCACCGCCGCCAGGGACGGCACGACCTGCTCCAGGGACGGTGTGTCCAGCGAGGGCTCGGCCGCGGAGTCGCTGGACGCAGCCGGCGTCACCGGGGTCGTGCCGGAGCCGACCGAGGCGGCCAGCCAGCCGCCGCCACCGGCCACGGACAGTGCGATGCCCAGCACGAGGGCACGTCGGCGCCAGTAGACGCCGGCGGGCAGCTCGCCGACCGGGTGCAACACAGGCCGGACGCTAGCGGTGCCCGGGCCCCCGACCGCGGCGGCTCGCCGAGGACGACGCAGGTCAGGGGTGGTGCCCCATCCCGTCGCGTGCGACCGTTCGGCCATGATCCTCGTCATCGCCCGCGCCCAGGCCCGCCCCGACCAGCGCGGTGCGCTCGTCCCCCTCCTCGCCGAGGCCGCCGGGACGGCCCGCACCGAGCAGGGCTGCACCAGCTACTCGTTCGCCGCCAACGTGGAGGACCCCAACTCCTTCGTCTCGGTGGAGACCTGGGACTCCAGGGACGACCTCGACCGGCACATGGCCACCCCGGCGATCGCCGAGCTGCTCGGCGCCCTCCCGCCGCTGCTGACCGCCGAGCCCACGATCACCGTGCACGACGTCTCGGCCAGCGGCCCCTACGGCGGCTGACCGACCGGGTGGTCACGGGCGCTGGGAGACTGGCGTCCCGTGAGCACCGCCCCCGCCCCGCTGCCCGGTGACTCCCCGGGCGACGTCGTCGTCGACTGGTACGCCTCCGCCGCCCGGGACCTGCCCTGGCGGCAGCCCGGGGTCGACGCCTGGGCCGTCCTGGTCAGCGAGGTCATGCTGCAGCAGACGCCGGTCGCTCGGGTAGAGCCGGCCTGGCGGGCCTGGCTGGCCCGGTGGCCCTCCCCCGCTGACCTCGCGGCGGCGCCGACCGGTGAGGTGATCCGCGCCTGGGGCAAGCTCGGCTACCCGCGGCGGGCCATGCGGCTGCAGGCCGCGGCGGCGGCGATCGCCACCGACCACGGCAATGTGGTGCCGTCGGACGTGGCGACGCTGGAGTCCCTGCCCGGGATCGGCACCTACACCGCCCGCGCGGTCGCCTGCTTCGGGTACGGCCAGCGCCAGCCGGTGGTCGACACCAACGTGCGGCGGGTGGTGGCGCGGCTGGTGCACGGGCGGGCCGAGGCACTGCCCGCCCGGGCGACCGACCTGGCCGACGTCGAGGCGCTGGCCCCGGCCGACCACGACCGGGCGGTGCGGTTCTCCGTAGCCGTGATGGAGCTCGGCGCACTGGTCTGCGTCGCCCGGACCCCGCGGTGCGGGAGCTGCCCGGTGCGCACCGTGTGCGCCTGGCGGTTGGCCGGCTCCCCGGCGCACGACGGGCCACCCCGGCGGGTGCAGAGGTTCGCCGGCACCGACCGGCAGGTCCGCGGCCGGTTGCTGGACGTGCTGCGCGGCACCACCGAACCGGTCGAGGCCGCCCAGCTGGACGCCGTGTGGTCGGACCCGGTGCAGCGGTCGCGCTGCCTGGACTCGTTGCTCAGCGACGGCCTCGTCGTCCAGACCGACGACGACCGGTTCGCGCTGCCCTCCTGAGCCGGACACGGCGGAGGCCGCCACCCGCGGTGCGGGTGGCGGCCTCCGTGTCGTGCTGGTGCTACTCGGCCGATGCGGCCGACGGCCCGTCCTCGTCGTCGGCGCCGGAGAGGGCGACCGGCGGGGTGTCGGGGACGTCGATCGGCTTGGCCTCGCCGCGGAAGGTGAAGACCGACTTGGTCGGGTCCTCGGCCTCCTCGACGTCGACCACGATGATCTGGCCGGGCGCGATCTCGCCGAAGAGGATCTTCTCCGAGAGCGTGTCCTCGATCTCGCGCTGGATGGTGCGCCGCAGCGGGCGCGCACCGAGCACGGGGTCGAACCCGCGGGCACCGAGCAGCCGCTTGGCCGCCGGGGTGACCTCGAGCGCCATGTCCTTGTTCGCCAGCTGGCCCTCCACGCGGGAGAGCATGAGGTCGACGATGTGCACGATCTCGTTCTCGGTCAGCTGGTGGAACACGACGATGTCGTCGATGCGGTTGAGGAACTCCGGGCGGAAGTGGGTCTTGAGCTCCTCGTTCACCTTGAGCTTCATCCGCTCGTAGTTGCTCCGCTCGTCGTTGCCGACCTGGAAGCCGAGGCCCACGGCCTTGGAGATGTCCCGCGTACCGAGGTTCGTGGTCAGGATGAGGATCGTGTTCTTGAAGTCCACGATCCGGCCCTGGCCGTCGGTCAGCCGGCCGTCCTCCAGCACCTGCAGCAGCGTGTTGAAGACGTCGGCGTGGGCCTTCTCGATCTCGTCGAAGAGGACCACCGAGAACGGCTTGCGCCGCACCTTCTCGGTCAGCTGCCCGCCCTCGTCGTAGCCGACGTAGCCGGGAGGGGCACCGACGAGCCGCGACACGGTGAACTTGTCGTGGTACTCGCTCATGTCGATCTGGATGAGCGCGTCGTCGTCGCCGAAGAGGAAGTTCGCCAGCGTCTTGGCCAGCTCGGTCTTCCCGACGCCCGAGGGGCCGGCGAAGATGAACGACCCACCGGGACGGCGCGGGTCCTTGAGACCCGCCCGCGTGCGCCGGATGGCCTGGCTGACGCTCTTGATGGCCTCTTCCTGGCCGATGATCCGCTTGTGGAGCTCGTCCTCCATGCGGAGCAGACGGGTGGTCTCCTCCTCGGTCAGCTTGAAGACCGGGATGCCCGTCCAGTTCGCCAGGACCTCGGCGATCTGCTCCTCGTCGACCTCGGCCACGACGTCCATGTCGCCGGCCTTCCACTGCTTCTCGCGCTCGGCCTTCTCGCCCAGCAGCTGCTTCTCCTTGTCGCGGAGGTTGGCTGCCTTCTCGAAGTCCTGGGCGTCGATCGCCGACTCCTTCTCGCGGCGCACGCCGGAGATGCGGTCGTCGAACTCGCGGAGGTCCGGCGGGGCCGTCATCCGCTTGATGCGCATCCGGGCACCGGCCTCGTCGATCAGGTCGATCGCCTTGTCGGGCAGGAAGCGGTCGGAGATGTACCGGTCGGCCAGCGTCGCGGCAGCCACGAGCGCGGCGTCGGTGATGCTGATCCGGTGGTGCGCCTCGTAGCGGTCGCGCAGGCCCTTGAGGATCTCGATCGTGTGGGCCAGCGTCGGCTCGGCCACCTGGATGGGCTGGAATCGTCGCTCGAGGGCGGCGTCCTTCTCCAGGTGCTTGCGGTACTCGTCCAGCGTGGTGGCACCGATGGTCTGCAGCTCACCGCGGGCCAGCATCGGCTTGAGGATGCTGGCGGCGTCGATCGCGCCCTCGGCGGCACCGGCCCCGACGAGGGTGTGGATCTCGTCGATGAACAGGATGATGTCGCCGCGGGTGCGGATCTCCTTGAGGACCTTCTTCAGCCGCTCCTCGAAGTCACCGCGGTAGCGGGAACCGGCGACGAGCGCACCGAGGTCCAGCGTGTAGAGCTGCTTGTCCTTCAGCGTCTCGGGCACCTCGCCCTTGACGATGGCCTGGGCCAGGCCCTCGACGGCGGCGGTCTTGCCGACGCCGGGCTCGCCGATCAGCACCGGGTTGTTCTTGGTGCGGCGGGAGAGCACCTGCATGACCCGCTCGATCTCCTTGGCCCGCCCGATGACAGGGTCGAGCTTGGAGTCACGCGCGGCCTGGGTCAGGTTGCGGCCGAACTGGTCGAGGACCAGGGAGGTCGAGGGGGTGCCCTCGGCGGGGCCGCCGGCCGCGGCCGGCTCCTTGCCCTGGTAGCCCGAGAGCAGCTGGATGACCTGCTGGCGGACCCGGTTGAGGTCGGCGCCCAGCTTCACCAGGACCTGGGCGGCGACGCCCTCGCCCTCGCGGATCAGGCCGAGCAGGATGTGCTCGGTGCCGATGTAGTTGTGGCCGAGCTGCAGCGCCTCGCGCAGCGACAGCTCGAGGACCTTCTTGGCGCGCGGGGTGAAGGGGATGTGGCCGGAGGGGGCCTGCTGGCCCTGACCGATGATCTCCTCGACCTGCTGGCGGACGCCCTCGAGCGAGATGCCCAGGGACTCCAGCGCCTTGGCGGCGACACCCTCACCCTCGTGGATCAGGCCCAGGAGGATGTGCTCGGTGCCGATGTAGTTGTGGTTGAGCATCCTGGCTTCTTCCTGCGCCAGGACGACGACCCGTCGGGCTCGGTCGGTGAACCGTTCGAACATCTGCTGCTTCCCCTCTGACCGGCTCGGACGTGCGGTGCTGCTCCCCTCGCGGGGTCCTGCTGACCGACGTCGTCGGTGACTTCTCCGATGAACGGGGCACCGGTCGTTCCACTGTAGTCGCGGACGACGGTCGCCGGAGCGCCGTCCACACCCGGGAGGGTGCTGTCGTCCACCCTGCTCAACCGATGGCCCCCGGGTGGTGTTCCGGCACCGTTACGCCCACAGCGGACGACGAAGGCCCGGGCCCCTGCCGGGGACCGGGCCTTCGCGGTGGTTCAGTGCGCGGCTTCGTAGGCCTCGACGACGGTGGCCGGGATGCGGCCGCGGTCGCTGACCTCGTGGCCGTTCTTGCGGGCCCATTCGCGGATCGCGCCGGCCTGCTCGCGGTCCATGCGACCGGCACCGGTGCCGCCGGTGGCCTTGCTGCGGCCCCCGCCCGACGCCCGACCGCGACCGGAGACCTTGCGGGCGGCACCCACGTACTTGGCGAACGCCTCGCGCATGTCGGCGGCGTTCTTGTCCGAGAGGTCGATCTCGTACGTCGTCCCATCGAGGGCGAACGTCACCGTCTCGTCGGCGGGGACGTCGTCGTCGAAGTCGTCGCTGAGGATGACCTGGACCTTGCGTGCCATCGAATTCACTCCTGTAGCTGTCGGCCCCCGTGGTGGCCTGGTGCATTCACCGGTCGAATTCACCGGCGGTGAATGCATTCCACCACGAATCGGCGGGGAAAGCGCAATCCGCGCAGGTTCCCGCCCCAACGGGGTGGATCCATTCTCAGGAGGTGATCGGTCGCACCAATGGGAACAGGATGGTCTCGCGTATGCCGAGTCCGGTCAGCGTCATCATCAGCCGGTCCATGCCCATGCCGACGCCGCCGGTGGGCGGCATGCCGTACTCGAGCGCCTCGAGGAAGTCCTCGTCGAGCACCATCGCCTCGGGGTCCCCGGCCGCGGCCAGCAGCGCCTGTGCGGTGAAGCGCTCGCGCTGCACCGTGGGGTCGACCAGCTCGGAGTAGCCGGTGCCCCGCTCGATGCCGCCGATGTAGAGGTCCCACTTCTCCGCGACCCCGGGCGTGCTGCGGTGCGCCCGGGTCAGCGGCGAGGTGTCGGTCGGGTAGTCCATGACGAAGGTCGGGTCCTGCAGCGAGTCCTGGACCAGCGCCTCGAACAGCTCCTCGACCAGCTTCCCGTGGCCCCAGGCGGGGTCCACGCCCAGGTCGACCCGGGCGGCGTGGGCGCGCAGCTGGTCGACGGTGGTGGCCGGGGTGATCTCCTCGCCGAGCGCCTGGGAGGTGATCCCGTACAGGGAGACCTGCGGCCATTCCCCGCCGAGGTCGACCTCGGTCCCGTCGTGGTGCCGGGCGACGTGGTCGCCGAACAATGCCGCGCACGATTCCTGCACGAGTTCGCGCGTCGTGGTGGCCATGTCCTGGTAGTCCGCGTGCGCCTCGTAGAACTCGAGCATGGCGAACTCCGGTGAATGCGAGGAGTCGGCGCCCTCGTTCCGGAAGTTGCGGTTGATCTCGAAGACCCGGTCCAGGCCGCCGACGATGCAGCGCTTGAGGAACAATTCCGGCGCGATGCGGAGGTACAGGTCGAGGTCGAACGCATTCATGTGGGTGCGGAACGGACGCGCGGTGGCCCCGCCGTGCACCACCTGCAGCATCGGCGTCTCGACCTCGAGGTAGCCGCGGGTGGTGAGCCCGGCGCGGACGGCGGCGTTCACCGCGGCCCGCTGGTGCACGGTGCGCCGGGCCTCGTCGCGGACGATGAGGTCCACGTAGCGGCGGCGGACCCGCAGCTCCTCGCTCATCGGCTTGTGCGCCACCGGCAGCGGGCGCAGCGCCTTGGCCGCCAGCTGCCAGGAGTCGGCGAAGACCGAGAGCTCACCGCGGCGGGAGGTGCCCACCTCGCCGGTGACCAGCACGTGGTCGCCGAGGTCGACGTCGGCCTTCCAGGCGGCGAGGGCGTCCTCGCCGACCCGGTCGCGGGAGAGCATCACCTGCAGCTCGGTGCCGCCCTCGCGGAGGGTGGCGAAGCAGAGCTTGCCGGTGTTGCGGCTGAAGATGACCCGCCCGGTCACCCCGACCGTCGTCCCGGTCATCACGTCGGCGTCCAGGTCGGGGTGCGCCTCGCGGACGGCGGCCAGCGACGTCGTCCGCGGCACCGACACCGGGTAGGGCTCGACGCCGGCGGCGCGCAGCCGGTCGAGCTTGCCGCGGCGGACCCGCAGCTGCTCGGGGAGCTCGTCGTCCGGGGGTTCAGGGGGGCCGTCGGTCACCGGGCAAGCCTACGGAGGTGCCTCAGCGGGTCGACTGGTGCTTCTCGTGGGCCAGCCGCAGGCCCTGGACGGTGAGGTCGGGGTCCCGCTCGCCGACCGACCGGCAGCTGTCCACGACCAGCGGGTGCAGGCCGCCGGTGGCGACCACGACCGGTCCCACGCCGAAGGAGGCCATGAGCTCGGCGGCGACCCGGTCGACCAGGCCGTCGACCAGCCCGGCGAACCCCAGGACGACGCCGGACTGCAGGGCGGCGACCGTGTTCTTCCCGATCGCCTTGGTGGGGACCGTCAGCTCCACCGAGCGCAGCTGGGCGGCGCGGGCGGCCAGCGCGTCCAGCGACACCTCGACCCCCGGGGCGATGGCGCCGCCGAGGAACTGGCCGGCCGGGCCGACGGCGTCCACGGTGGTGGAGGTGCCGAAGTCCACGACGACCACCGGCCGGCCGGTGCCGTCGGGGCGCTTGCCGTGCAGCTCGTGGGCGGCCAGCGCGGTGACCACCCGGTCGGCGCCGACCTCGCGCGGGTTGTCCACGTGCAGCGGCACCCCGGTGCGCACGCCGGGCCCGATGAGGGTGACCGGCACGTCCAGGCGGTCCAGCAGCTGGCGGAGCACCGGCAGCAGCTGCGGGACCGTCGAGCAGGCCGACACCCCGGTGACCTCGACGTCGCGCAGCAGGCCGCGCCACAGCAGCTGGATCTCGTCGGCGGTGGCCCGGGGCTGGGTGCGCACCCGCCAGCAGCCGGTCACCCGGTCGCCGTCGAAGGTGGCCAGCACGGTGTGGCTGTTGCCGACGTCCACGCACAGGAGGCTCATGCCGGCCGCAGGTCCAGCGCGAGGTCGAGGATCGGCGAGCTGTGCGTGAGCGCCCCGACCGACAGGTAGTCCACGCCGGTGGCGGCGACCTCGCGGGCGACGGCCAGGGTCAGCCCGCCGGTGGCCTCGGTCTCGGCCCGGCCGGCCACCGCGGCGACGGCCTCGCGCAGGACGTCGGGGGTCATGTTGTCCAGCAGCAGGAAGTCAGCGCCGGCCTCGACGGCCTCCACCGCCTGCCCGACGGTGTCCGCCTCCACCTGCACCGTCACCCGGGGTGCCCGCTCCCGGACGGCGGCGACCGCGGCGGCCACCGACCCGGCGGCGGCCACGTGGTTGTCCTTGATCATCGCGACGTCGTACAGGCCCATGCGCTTGTTGGAGCCGCCGCCGCAGCGCACGGCGTACTTCTCCAGCGGCCGCAGCATCGGGGTGGTCTTGCGGGTGTCCAGCACCACCGCGCCGGTCCCGGCCACGGCGTCCACCCAGGCCCGGGTGGCGGTGGCGATGCCGCTGGCCCGGCTGGCGATGTTGAGCGCCGACCGCTCGGCCGCCAGCAGCGCCCGGACGTGGCCGGAGACGGTGAGCAGGACGTCGCCGCGGCGGACCACGTCGCCGTCGGCCGCGCCGGCGGTGATCGACGCCGACGGGGACAGCCGGGCGAACACCCGGGCGGCCACCGGCAGCCCGGCGACCACGCCGTCGGCCCGGGCAACCAGGTCGGCGGTGCCGCGCTGGGTGGCCGGCACGGTGGCCGCGCTGGTGACGTCGTGGGCGACCGCCTGGTCGGGGGCGTGCGGCAGCGGCGAGCCGCCGGTGAGGTCCTCGGCCAGGGTGCGCTCGACCAGGTCGGTCACCCAGGCCTCGTCCAGGCCGGTGCCGGTCAGGTCGCGGGGGTCCCGCGGGTGGACGGCGGTCACCAGTGCACCTCCGGGGCGGCGCCGACCGGGCGGGGGGTCAGCTGCAGCGAGCCGTCGGGGTGCAGCCGGATGTCCAGGTGCACCCGCCAGGCGTCCTCGGCGTCGGGGTGGTCCTCGCGCCAGTGGCAGCCGCGCGTCTCCTCCCGGGCGCCGGCCGCGGCGGTCAGCGCGGTCGCCACGGTCAGCAGGTCGGTGGCCTCCCAGGCGGGGACGCCGGGCTCGGTGGTGCCCAGCAGCCCGGCGATCGCCGAGAGCTCGCCGGCGGCCACGACCAGGCCGGTGCCGCTGCGCAGCGCACCGACCCGGGCGGACATGGTGGCGGTGAGCCGACCGCGGGCGGCGGGGTCGAGCAGGCCGTCGAGGTGCGCGACCGCCGGCGGCACCGGCTCGGGCACCGGCAGCTCGGCGGCCAGCGCCGCGCCGATCCGGCCGGCGAACACCAGACCCTCCAGCAGGGAGTTCGACGCCAGCCGGTTGGCCCCGTGCACGCCGGTGCAGGCCACCTCGCCGCAGGCGTAGAGGCCGGGCACGGTGGTGCGCCCGGCGAGGTCGGTGACCAGCCCGCCCGAGGCGTAGTGCGCCGCCGGGGTGACCGGCACCAGCTCGGTGACCGGGTCGATGCCGGCCTCCCGGCAGCGCGCCACGATCGTCGGGAACCGGTCGGCCAGGCCCTCGACGTGCCGGGCGTCGAGGAAGACGTGGTCGGTGCCGTCGCGCAGCTGCACCCGGGTGATGGCCTTGGCCACGACGTCGCGTGGGGCGAGCTCGGCCAGCGGGTGGACGCTGACCATGAACCGCTCGCCGGCGGCGTCCCGCAGCAGGGCGCCCTCCCCACGCAGCGCCTCGGACACCAGCGGCTGCTGCCCGCGGGAGTCCGGGCCCAGGTAGAGCGCGGTGGGGTGGAACTGCACGAACTCCAGGTCGGTGGCCACCGCGCCGGCCCGCAGCCCCAGGGCCACGCCGTCCCCGGTGGACACCGACGGGTTGGTGGTCGCGGCGTAGACCTGCCCCATGCCCCCGGTGGCCAGCACGACGGCCCGGGCGCGCACAGCACCGACGCCGTCCGCCGTCCCCTCCCCCAGCACGTGCAGCGTGACCCCGGCGGCCCGGCCGGCGCCGTCGGTGAGCAGGTCCAGCACCATCGCGTGCTCGACCAGCGTGATGCCGGGGTCGGCGGTGATCGCCGCGTGCAGGGCCCGCTGCACCTCCGCGCCGGTGGCGTCGCCGCCGGCGTGCACGATCCGGTCGGCGTGGTGCCCGCCCTCGCGGGTCAGCAGCAGGTGCCCGTCGGCCCCGCGGTCGAAGGCGGCGCCCCAGCCGATCAGCTGGCGCAGCCGGTCCGGTCCCTCGGTGACCAGCGCCTGCACGGCCGCCGGCTCGCACAGCCCGACGCCGGCGGTCTCGGTGTCCGCGGCGTGCGCGGCGGCCGAGTCGGTCTCGGCCAGCACCGCGGCGATCCCGCCCTGGGCCCACCGGGTCGACCCGTCGTCCACCTCGACCTTGGTCACCACGGCGACCGAGAGCCCCGCGGCCCGGGCGTGCAGCGCGACGCACAGCCCGGCCACCCCGGAGCCCACGACGCAGACGTCGGCGGTCAGCTCCCAGCCCGGGGCCTGTGCGGCCAGCCGCACGGGCAGGCTGGTCAGGAGAGGGGGGCCCACGACCGGGCCGGCCAGCGTCACCGCCGGACCGTATCCCCCCGGACCACGTCGCCCCGGACGAGATCGTTGCCGGCCACGCCGGGGGGCGGGGTCGCCGGGTCCGCGCCGAGCTCGACGACCCGGTTGGCGCCGTCGACGTGCACGACCCGCGGGAGGTAGGACTTCGCCTCCGCGTCGTCCACCAGCCCGTAGCTGATCAGGATGACCAGGTCGCCCGGGTGCACCAGGTGCGCGGCGGCCCCGTTGATGCCGATCACGCCCGAGCCGCGCTCGCCGGGGATGACGTAGGTCTCCAGCCGCGCGCCGTTGGTGACGTCGACGATGGCCACCTGCTCGCCGGGCAGCAGGTCCGCGGCGTCCAACAGGTCCTCGTCGACGGTCACCGAGCCGACGTAGTGCAGGTCGGCCTGGGTGACCGTGGCCCGGTGGATCTTGGACTTGAGCATCGTGCGCATCATCGGGGGCCTCCCAGCTCGGTCCCCAGGTCGAGGGCCGTGTTGTCGATCAGACGGGTGCTGCCGGCGCGGGCGGCGACCAGCAGGCGGGCGGGTCCCGGGCCGGGCTCGGCGCCCAGGTCGGGGTCGGTCAGGGCCAGGTAGTCCGGGACCAGGTCGGGGGCGCTGGCCAGGACGGCCCGGGCCGCGGCCAGGACGGCGGCGGCCCCCTGCGGGCCGGCGGCCGCACCGGCCCGCAGCGCGGCCGACAGCGCCGCCGCGGCCGTGCGCTGGGCGGGGTCGAGGAACCGGTTGCGCGAGGACAGCGCCATGCCGTCGTCCTCCCGCACGGTGGGGACGCCGACGACCTGCACGCCCAGGGCAAGCTCGCGGGCCATGGCCCGGATGAGGGTGAGCTGCTGGTAGTCCTTCTCGCCGAAGACGGCGACGTCCGGCCGGACCAGGCCGAAGAGCTTCGCCACGACGGTCAGCACGCCGGCGAAGTGCCCGGGCCGGACCGCGCCCTCGAGGACGTCGCCGAGCGGGCCGGGGTGCACGGTGACCCCGACGGCGCCGGCCGGGTAGACCTCGTCGACGCCGGGGTGGAGCACGACGTCGGCGCCCTCCTCGGCCAGGGCGGCCAGGTCGGCGTCCCAGGTGCGCGGGTAGCGGTCGAAGTCCTCGCCGGGGCCGAACTGGGTCGGGTTGACGAAGACCGACACCACGACGCTGCCGCCGAGCGAGCGGGCGTGCCGGACCAGCGTGCGGTGGCCCTCGTGCAGCGCGCCCATGGTGGGCACCAGCACCACCGGGCCGGGCAGCCCGGCCAGCAGCTCGCGCAGCTCCGCGGCGGTCTCCGCCACGGCCGTCGTCACGACGGGACCTCCACCCCGTCGAGCAGGTCGACCAGCGGCTGGGCCTCGTGCGCCCGCAGCCGGCCCGCGGCCTGCGCCCGCTCGGTGGTGCGCCGGGCCATGGCGGCGTACCCGGCGACGGCGTCGGGGGCGCGCTCGGCCAGCGCCGCCAGGTGCCCGGCCACGGTTCCGACGTCACCCCGGCTGACCGGCCCGGTCAACCCGGCGTCGCCGCGGCGCAGCCCGTTGTCCAGGGCGGCGGTGAGCAGCGGACCCAGCACCCGGGCCGGGGCGTCCACGCCGGCGGCGCGCAGCAGGTCCGCGGCCTCGGCCACCAGCGTGACCAGGTGGTTCGCGCCGGTGACCAGCGCTGCGTGGTAGAGCACGCGGTCGGCCTCGGCGACCCAGAAGGGCTCGCCACCCATCTCCAGGACGACGGTCTCGGCCACGGCGCGGTGCTCGACCAGGCTGGTGATGCCGAAGGGCGTGCCGACCAGGCGGTCCAGGTCCTCGGGGCCGCCGGAGAACGTCATCGCCGGGTGCAGGGCCAGGCCCAGCACGCCGACGGCCTGGGCGGGTGCCAGGACGGCCAGCCCGTGGGCGCCGGAGGTGTGCAGGGCCAGCTGGCCGCGGCGCCAGACGCCGGTCTCGGCGAGGCCGGCGACCAGCCCCGGCAGGGCGTCGTCCGGCACGGCCAGGACGACCAGGTCGGCCGCGGCGACGACCTCGTCGGCCGGCAGCAGCGGGACGCCGGGCAGCAGGCGCTGCGCGCGGTCCCGGGAGGCGGCGGACAGGCCCGCGGCGGCGACCACCTCGTGGCCGGCGGCGGCGAGCGCGGCGCCCAGCACGGAGCCGACCCGGCCGGCTCCGTGCTGGGCNGGGGCACCGGGGTTCGGGGCTGCGGCGCGCAGGGGCAGACCAGGGCGGGACGGCATCATCGGTGCACCTCTCGTTCCAGTCCCTGACGGGTACCGGACTTGTCGGCGATGCCGGGGCCTCCTCGTCGAGGACCCGGGTGGTGCGGTCGACCCGGCGGTCCCGCTGCGGCCGTGTGCCACGCGGGTGTCGTGTCGGTGGCGAGTGTGTTACCCGCGGACGCGCCCGGCAACGCCTGGGCGGTGTGTGCTGACTCACCCGGTGCAGCTGCGGAGGGGATGGCTACGGTGCGGCTGTGACCGACGCAGCCGCGGCATCGACGCCGCCCGCCCGCCCCGACCCGACCTCCTTCGCCGGCCGGACCGCCCTGGTGACCGGCGCCAGCCGCGGCATCGGCCTGGCCATCGCCCGCTCGCTGGTCGACCGCGGCGCCCGGGTGGTGCTCACCGCCCGCAAGCCCGACGCGCTCGCCGAGGCGGTGGCGTCCCTCGGCGGCCCCGAGGTCGCCGTCGCCGTGGCCGGCAACGCCGCGGACCCCGAGCACCGGGCCGAGGCGGTGCGGACCGCCGTCGAGACCTTCGGCAGCCTGGACCACCTGGTCGGCAACGTCGGCATCAACCCGGTCTACGGCCCGCTGCTGGACACCCCGCTGGACGCCTTCCGCAAGATCCTGGACACCAACGTGGTCGGCACCCTCGGCCTGGTGCAGGAGGCGCACCGCGCCTGGCTGGGCGAGCACGGCGGGTCGATCCTGATCGTGGCCTCGGTCGCCGGGCTCAAGTCCAGCCAGGGCATCGCCGCCTACGGCGTCAGCAAGGCGGCGCTGGTCAACCTGACCACCCAGCTGGCCGTCGAGCTCGGCCCGCAGCGCATCCGGGTCAACGCCGTGGCCCCGGCCGTGGTGAAGACCCGGTTCGCCGAGGCGCTGTTCACCGGCCGCGAGGACGAGGTCTCCCGGCAGTACCCCGTCGGGCGCCTCGGGGTCCCCGAGGACATCGGCGAGGCCGGCGCCTACCTGCTCTCCGACGCCGCCGGGTGGGTCACCGGCCAGACCCTCGTCCTGGACGGCGGCGCGCTGTCCCAGGGTCCGATCTGACCGCTACGAGCTGAGCACCCGGGCGAGGACGTCGTCCTCGCCCGGGTCGTCGTCCTCGCGGTAGCGACGGCGACGGCGACCGCCGCCGGCGGTCGACCCCGACTCGGCCAGGATCTCGGTGAGCCGCTGGTGACCGGCGGTCTCGAAGACGTCGGGCTCGTGCTCGGGCTCGGCCGGCGGCGGGGCCGGCTCCTCCGGCGCCCGGCGACGGTGCGGAGCCGCCTCGGCCTCCGGCGCTGCCCACAGCTCGGTAGCCGGGCCAGCGGCGCTGGCCGGCTCGGCCCGGACCGGCGGAGCAGGCTCGACCGGCGGGGGCTCGACCGGCGGGGTGGACGGCTGCACGGGCGGCGGGGTCCGGGCCGGGACCTGGACGACGGCGGGCTGCTCTGCGGTGCCGTGCCGGGCGGCGCTGTCGGGCCGGGCGACCCGGTCGTCCTGGGTCGGGCTGGCGTGCCGGGACGGCGGCTCGGCCGGGCGCTCCCGCGGGGCCAGCCAGGCGAACGGCGACGGCGGCTCCGCGGCCGGGCGGTCCGGTGCGGACGGGACCGGCGGCGGCTGCACCCGCGCGACGAGGTCGTCCTCGGCGGACCGGGACGCGCCGGTCCACCCCGTGCCGGCGTCGCCGTCGATGACGTCGCTGCCCGCGGCACCCAGCTCGGCCCGCTCGGCCGGCATCCGGATGGACTGGGTGCGCATCACGATCCGCTCGACGAGCATCTCGCCGGACAGCTGCTCGGTCAGCTCGTGCCGCAGCCGGCCCATGTCGGCCTGCAGCTCGCCCAGGCCGACGAGCTGGTCGCGCAGACCGGCGAGGGAGGCCAGGTCGGCCCGGAGCTTGTCCATCTCCGCCCGCATCGCCTCCTGGGTCTCGCGCCGCAGCTGGTTCTCCAGCTTCAGCTCGTACTCCCGGCGGGCGGCGACCTCCCGCTCCAGCTCCAGCGAGTAGGCCTGGCGCAGCTGGTTCTCCCGGCCCTCGGCGACGGCCTGGTCGGTCTTGCGCCGCCCGGCCGAGAACGCCGCGATGACGAAGGCCCAGGCGACCGCGATCACCGCCAGCCGCAGGTAGAGCGCGTTGTCGGTGAGGAAGACCGCCAGCGTGGCGGCGATGGCCAGGGCGAACCCGAGCACCAGCCCGGCGATCCGCACGACCGGGGACAGGCGGGACTCCGGCGGTCGCGGTCGTGGAGCACTCGTCCCCAGGTCACCCGGCCCGCCAGTCACGGGCCAGAGGGTACGGGGCGTGTGTGACGATCCGGTCCCGGTCACCGCGTCGCCGTCCCGGGCCGCCCCTGGCAGGCTGGGGGCGGTGACCACAACGCTGCTGGACTGGCGCCGCCGGGTGCACGCGCTCTACGCCGAGGCCCGCGCCGCGGAGGACCCCGCGGCCGGCTGGGCGACCTGGCGGGCCGGCCGGGACGCCCTGTTCACCGACCACCCGGACTCCCCGTTGGGGGACTCGGCGCGGACGGCGTTCACCGGCATCCCGGTCGCCCCCTACGACCCGGCGATGCGGTTCGTCGTGCCGCTGGAGGACGCGGCACCGCAGCGCCTGGAGCTGCCCACCGCAGACGACGGCGTGGTGGGGATGGAGCGGATCGGGCGGGTGACCCTCGGCGAGGTCGGCCGGTTGGACGTCTGGTGGCTGCGCGGCTACGCCGGCGGGCTCTTCCTGCCGCTGCACGACGGCTCCTCGGGCGCGACCACCTACGGCGGCGGCCGCTACCTCCTGGACACCGTCAAGGGCGCCGACCTGGGCGGGGACGGCGACCGGCTGGTGGTGGACCTCAACTTCGCCTACCACCCGAGCTGCACCTACGACCCGCGCTGGTCCTGCCCGCTCCCCCAGGCCGGCAACCGGGTGGCCGCCGTCGTCGCCGCCGGCGAGCAGCTGCCCGAGGGCGGCTGGTACTAGAAGGACCCCCTCGCCCCCCACGACGCGCTCCGCACGCCGTGGGTCCCTGCGAGGGGGCCGTTCCAGACGGTCCCGTGCGCTACTGGGCCAGGATCGGGTCCGTGGACAGGACCTGGGCCATGGAGATCTCGCCCTGGATCAGGGCCTGGTTGGTCGCGGCACCCAGGTCGTAGTCGCCGAGCGAGGCGAACTGGAAGCCGTAGACGTCCTCGAGCCCGATCTGGCAGAACGGCCGGGTCGGGCACTCGGGGGTGGCGCCCAGGATCAGCGAGCCGTCCGAGCACGCCTCGGCCAGCTCGGACATCGTGGTGATGCCGCCCAGCTCGTCCTGCAGCGCCTTGGTGATGGCGAAGGCGTTGCTGTCCTCGGCCTCGGCCGGCTCGCCGAAGGTCAGGCCGGCGGGGGTGCCCAGGCTGCGCAGGGTCTCGACGCTGGAGTCCAGGTCACCGGAGACGACGGCCTCGTCGGGGTTGCCGTCCAGGTACTCGGCGACCGTGCCCACGTACTCCGGGAAGACCTGGAACTGACCGGCCTGCAGGGCGGGCAGGTAGGCCTCGCGCTGGCCGACGGTCTGCACCGTGGCGGTGAAGCCGGCGTTGTTCAGCGCACCGGCGTAGACGTTGGCCAGGATCTGGCTCTCGGTGAAGCTGGCGGCCCCGACGGTGACGGCGCCGCTGCCGGTGACGCCCGAGCCGAGGTCGTTGTCCTCGACGTAGGCGGCCGCGGCGTCGATGGCGCTCTGGCGCTCGACGTCCACGGCGGCGTTCAGGCCGACGAGGTCTTCGGTGGTGAGCACCGAGGACACGGTGTTCAGCGCCTCGATCGCGGTGGGGTTGGCCTCGGCGTAGGAGGTCACCAGCGCCGGGATGATGTTGTCGACGGCCTGGAGCTCCTTGTCGTCCTCCATCACCACGAGCTGGTCGTCGGCGATGGGGGCGCAGGTGTCGCCGGAGGCCTGGCCGCCGTCGGAGCCGCCCCCGCCGTTGCCGGAGGAGCCGGACTCACCGCAGGCGGCGGTGGCCAGCACCGCGGTGAGGGCGAACGTGGTGGTGAGGATGCGGGCGCGCGTGCGCATGGAGTCCGCCTTCTGTGTCCCGCGCCCCCGGACGTGGGGGCGACGCGTGTCCGGCGGGAGGTGTCCCGCGGCTCCTGAGCGAACCCTGTGCGCCCTGACCAGCGCAAATCCCACGGGACACCGTGACCGAACCGTTAGCCCCCGGGAACGCCGCGAGGCGGGCACCCCGTCCGGGTGCCCGCCTCGACGAACGTGCTGGAACGGCCTGGCTGCAGGGACCCGCGGCGTGCGGAGCGCGTCGTGGGGGGCAGCCAGGTCCTTCTCCTACTGGGCGAAGACCGGGTCCGTGGACAGGGCCAGCGCCAGGGAGATCTCGCCCTGCTTGAGGGCGTTGTTCGTCGGGGCACCGAGGTCGTAGTCGTTCACCTGGGCGAAGGTGAAGCCGTAGGTCTCCTCGAGGCCGGGCTGGCAGAAGGGCCGCGTCGGGCACTCCGGGGTGCCGCCGAGCACCAGCGAGCCGTCGGAGCAGGCGTCGGCCAGCTCGGACAGCGTGGTGATGCCGCCCAGCTCGTCCTGCAGCGTGGTGGTGATGGCGAAGGCGTTCTCGTCGGCGGCCTCGGCCGGCTCGCCGAAGGTCAGGCCGACCGCGCCGCCCAGCGGGCGGAGCGCCTCGACGGTGGCGTCCAGGTCGGCGCTGGCGACGGCCTCGTCGGGGTTGCCGTCCAGGTACTCGGTCAGCGTGCCCACGTGCTCGGGGAAGACGTCGAACTCGCCGCTCTGGAGGGCCGGCAGGTAGGTCTCGCGCTGACCCACGGTCTGCACCGTGGCGGTGTAGCCGGCGGCGGTCAGGGTGTCGGCGTAGACGTTGGCGAGGATCTGGCTCTCGGTGAAGCCCGCGGCCCCGACCCGCACGGTGCCGGTGCCGGCCGCGGCGTCGGCCCCCAGGCCCTGCTCCTCGACGTAGGCCGCCGCGACGTCCTCGGCGGACTTCCGCTCGATGTCCACGCCGGAGTTCAGCGCCACCAGGTCCTCGGTGGTCAGCACCGAGGAGATGGAGCTGAGCACGTCGAGCACGCCGGGGTTGCTGCCGGCGTAGGCGGAGTTGATGGCCGGGATGATGTTGTCCACGGCCTGCAGGCCCTTGTCGTCCTCGAGGACGACGAGCTGGTCGCCGGCGATCGGCGCGCAGGCCTCCCCGGAGGCCTCGCCGCCCCCGCCGGTGCTGGTGCCCGAGGAGCCGGACTCCCCGCAGGCGGCGGTGGCGAGCACCGTGGCGACGGCGAACGTGATGGTTGCTGTGCGGGCGCTGGTGCGCATGGGTCCGCCTTCTGTGTCCCGCGCCCCCAGGTCTGGAGGCGACGCGTGTCTGGCGGGAGGACTCCCGCAGCTCACAACTGAACTCGCCCCGCCCGACCTGTGCAAAGCACCGTTGCCGAGCTGTGACCTAGGTGCGGGTGCCGGCCCCGACCAGCTCGTCGCGGCCGTCGACGGCGGGCAGGTCGACCGGCTCGTCCACCGGACGGCGGGAGCGGCCCCGGGGGAAGGGCAGCTGCTTCTGGCCGGGCGTGACCACCCAGGTGACCACGGCCAGCAGCACCTCGGTGAGCAGCGCCAGCAGCGCGACCAGCAGCGCGCCGGCGATGACCACCCCGTTGTCCTGGCGGGCGAACCCGGTCCGGATCACCGACCCGAGGGTGCCGCCGCCCAGCAGCGCGGCCAGCGTCGCGGTGGCCACGACCTGGACGGCCGCCGTCCGGATGCCGGTCATCATCAGCGGGACGGCGAGGGGCAGCTCGGCCCGCAGCACCACCTGGCGCTCGCTCATGCCCATCGCCCGGGCGGACTCCACGACGTCCCGGTCGACCTCGCGGAAGCCGACGTAGGTGTTGGCCAGGATCGGCGGGATGGCGAAGACGGCCAGCGCGATGACCGGTGCCCAGATGGTGAACCCGATGGGGGTCACCGCGAAGATCGTCAGGATCGCCAGCGTCGGCACCGCGCGGGAGACGTTGGCCAGACCGACGGTGAGGGCGCCGCCGCGACCGGTGTGCCCGAGCACCACCGCCAGCGGGACGGCGATGACCAGCCCGATGCCCAGCGCGAGGCCGGCGATCTGCAGGTGCTGGCCGGCCAGGTCGAGGATCCCGCGCGGGCGGGTCCAGTTGACCGGGTCGTTGAGGTAGAGGACGGCGTCCCCGATGACGCTCACGCGGCCACCTCCACGGTCTCGGCGGGGGTCGCGGCGGCGCGGCGGCCGGCCGTGGGTGTGCGGTTCCAGGGGGTGAGCACCCGCTCCAGCAGGGCCAGCAGCTGGTCGGCGACCAGGGCGAGCACCACGCAGGCGAGGGTGCCGAAGACGATCGGCGGCCGGTAGTAGTTCGCGCTGAAGCCGTTGACGATGATGATCTGGCCCAGCCCGCCCTGGCCGACGACGACGCCCACGGTGACCAGCGCGACGGTGGAGACCGTCGCGATCCGCAGGCCGGCCATGATCGAGGGCAGCGCCAGCGGGATCTCGACCTTCGCCAGCAGCCGGCCGGTGCCGTAGCCCATGCCGCGCGCGGCCTCGACGGCGTCGGCGGGCACGGCCTGCAGACCGGCCAGGAAGTTGCGCACCAGGATCACCAGCGAGTACAGCACCAGGCCCACCGCGACGGTGGTCTCGGACAGGCCGGTGAACGGCGCCAGGAAGGCGAACATGGCCAGCGACGGGATCGTGTAGACCAGCGTCGACAGCCCCAGGACCGGCCCGGTCAGGAACCGGCTGCGCCGCGCCAGCAGGGCCAGCGGAAACGCGATGAGCGCGCCGATCAGCACCGAGACGACGGTCAACCTGATGTGCTGGATCAACAACGGCATGATGGTGCTCCAGTTGTCGACCACCCACGAGGAGCTGAACCACGGGTTCGGCGCCGCGTCCACCGCGAGCACCGCCATACCGCTCGCTGCGCTCACCGAGCGCTCACCAGGAAGGCCACCGCGTGGACGCTACTGCCACCGCTGCCGGCACCACCACCGCTGACGCTGGTCAGGGGGGTGCCGAGGAGATCCGCCTCGAGGGCGTGAGCAAGGTCTACCCCGACGGGTCGGTCGGCGTGCAGGCCCTCGACCTCACCTTCGCCCCCGGGCAGCTGACCGTCCTGGTCGGCCCGTCGGGCTGCGGGAAGACCACCACGATGAAGATGATCAACCGGATCATCGAGCCGAGCACCGGGCGCATCCTGGTCGGCGGCGACGACGTCACCGACGTCGACCCGACCCAGCTGCGCCGCCGGATCGGCTACGTGATCCAGAACGTCGGGCTCTTCCCGCACCAGTCGATCCGGACCAACGTCGGGACGGTGCCCAAGCTGCTGGGCTGGGACAAGAAGCGCACCCGGGACCGGGTGGAGGAGCTGCTGAGCACCGTCGGGCTGGACCCGGCCACCTTCGGCGACCGCTACCCCCACCAGCTCTCCGGTGGGCAGCGCCAGCGGGCCGGCGTGGCCCGGGCCCTGGCCGCGGACCCCTCGGTCCTGCTGATGGACGAGCCGTTCTCCGCCGTCGACCCGGTGGTCCGCGAGCGGCTGCAGTCGGAGTTCCTCCGGCTGCAGGAGACCGTGCGCAAGACGATCGTCTTCGTCACCCACGACATCGAGGAGGCCGTGCGCCTCGGCGACCGGATCGCGGTGATGAGCGAGGGCGGCAAGGTCGAGCAGTACGCCACCCCGGCCGAGCTGCTGGGCAAGCCGGCCAGCCCGTTCGTCGCGGACTTCGTCGGCTCGGACCGCGCGCTCAAGCGGCTGGCCGTCACCGGCATCGAGATCGAGGACCTGGAGCGCCCGCCGGTCGTCCACGTCGGCGACGGGCTCGCCGACGCCCGCGCGGTCCTGGACCGGACCGGCGCGCGGTGGGCCGTGGTGCTCGACGACCAGGATGCGCTGCACGGCTGGCTGTCCCTGGACCGCGCCCAGGGTGCGGGCACGGTGCGCGAGGTGAGCCGCCGGATGGACGCCTGGGTGCCGGTGAACTCCACGCTGAAGAACGCGTTCGCGATCATGCTGCGGATGGAGGCCGGCTGGGTGGCGGTGCTCGACGGCGACCGCTTCCTCGGCGTCCTCACCCCGGAGTCGCTGCACGCCGCGCTGCGCCGGTCGGTCGACGGCGCCGTCCCCGAGACCGCGGGCTCGGCCCTGGTCTGAGCCGACGGCGTCCCGCCCGGGGTCAGTCCTCGGGCGGGACGCGACAGGCGCGCTCCAGGAGCAGGGCGCCGGCCAGCAGGGCCGCCGAGCAGCCCACGCCGACCCCGGCCGCGACCGCGTCGCCGGACGCCGCGGCCAACCGGCCGACCTGGGACAGGGTGAAGACCAGCGCACCGGCCCACAGCCCGGCGAACCCGGCGGCCACCCAGGCGCTGGCCTGGGCCAGCACGGCGAGCCGGGCGACCAGCATCGGCTCCACCGGGTCGAGGGACCGCTGCCCGGGCGCCAGGGCGGTCGCCTCGCCGGAGCGGGCCGCGCGCCGGCGGTCCCGGTCGGTGGTCAGCCGGGCGGCCAGCGAGCGCGCGCCGAGGCCCTCGGCCGCCCCCAGCAGGGCCAGCGGCACGGGCTGCCACCAGTGCAGGCCGGGCAGGTCCCCGTAGAACGCCCGGACGACGACCCAGCCGAGCACCGCCAGGCCCACCGCGACCACGACGAGGTCCCGCCGGCTGACCGGTCTCACGCCAGCTGCTCCCAGCGCTGCACGCCCTCGACGTCGCCGGCCGGCAGCCCGGCCAGCAGCTCGCGGACCGACCCGTGCCCGGGCAGGACGGCGGCCGGGTCCAGGGCCAGCCACGGCACCAGCACGAAGGCCCGCTCGTGCGCCCGGGGGTGCGGCAGGGTGAGCTCCGGGTCGGTGGAGAGCACGGGGGCACCGTCGTCCCCGGTCACGGCGACCACGTCGACGTCCAGCGTCCGCGGCCCGAACCGGACCTCCCGGGTCCGGCCGGCGGCGTCCTCGAGCTCGTGGGCCAGCGCCAGCCAGCCGGCGGCGTCCCGCTCGCCGCGGACGACGGCGACCGCGTTGAGGAACGGCGGCTGCTCGACCGGGCCCCACGGCGGGGTCTCGTACAGCACCGAGCGGGCGACCAGGCCCTCGCCCACCAGCGCGCGCAGCGCGGTGCGCAGGGTGCCGGCCCGGTCGCCCAGGTTCGCCCCCAGCGAGAGGACGGCGCGGGTCACCCGCGGGTCCGGTTGATGGTCACGGTGACGTCGTCGAAGGGGACGCCGAGGTCGGCCTCGGGCTTGTGCACGGTGATCTGCACGGCGTCCACCAGCGGGTTGGCCAGGCAGACGTCGGCCAGCCGCTGCGCGAGGGTCTCCAGCAGGTCGACCGGCTCGCCGGTCAGCACCGCGTGCAGCTGCTGGGCGAGCTCGGCGTAGTTCACCGTCCGGGCCAGGTCGTCGTCGGCCGCGGCCGGCGCGGTGTCCACGTCCAGCACGGCGTCCACCCGGAAGGTCTGGCCCTGCTCGCGCTCGACGGCGTACACGCCGTGGTGGGCGTGGGCGGTGAGGCCGCGGACGGCGATCTGGTCAGGCACGGTTCCTCCGGGGTCGGGCTCGGTCACGGGCGGCGCGGACGGCGGCCACGGTACGGACGGCGTCGACCGACGGGCCGGCGTCGTGCACCCGCACGCCCCACGCCCCGGCCTCCGCGGCCAGCACCGTGGTGGCCAGCGTGGCGGCGTCCCGCTCCTCGGCCGGGCGAGGGGTGCCGTCGGCGCCGGCCAGCAGCCTGCCCAGGAAGGTCTTCCGGGAGGCCCCGACCAGCAGCGGCAACCCCAGGTCCACCAGCCGGTCCAGCCCGGCCAGCAGCGCCCAGTTGTGCTCGGCGTTCTTGGCGAACCCCAGCCCGGGGTCCAGGAGCAGCTGGGCGGGGTCCACGCCGGCGGCGACGACGTCCTCGACCCGGGCGGTCAGCTCGGCGCAGACCTCGGTCACGACGTCGCCGTACCGGGCCGCGGCGTACATCTCGCGGCTGTGCCCGCGCCAGTGCATCAGCACCCACGGCACGCCGCGCTCGGCGACCAGCCGGGCCATGCCGGCGTCGGCGAGCCCCCCGCTGACGTCGTTGACCAGCCGGGCGCCGGCGTCCAGCGCGGCGGCGGCGACCTCCGCGCGGGTGGTGTCGATCGACACCGCCACCCCGGCGGCGCTCAGCTGCGCCACCACCGGCAGCACACGGGCGCTCTCCTCCGCCGCCGCGACCCGGTCGGCGCCGGGGCGGGTGGACTCACCGCCGACGTCCACCCAGTCGGCGCCGGCGGCGTGCATGGCCAGGCCGTGCGCCACCGCGCTGGGGGTGTCGGCGAAGCAGCCGCCGTCGGAGAAGGAGTCCGGGGTGACGTTGAGGACGCCCATCACCTGGCAGCGCCCGGTGCTCACGGGCGGGTCCGGGGGCAGGGCGGCGTCACCGCCCGAGGACCAGGCTCATCGCCTCGGCGCGGGTGGCCGCGGACTCCTTGAACACCCCGCGGACCGCCGAGGTCAGCGTGCGGGTGCCGGGCTTGCGGACCCCGCGCATGGCCATGCACAGGTGCTCGGCCTCGACGACCACGATGACGCCGCGCGGGCGCAGGCCCTCCATCATCGCGTCGGCGATCTGCTTGGTCATCCGCTCCTGCACCTGCGGACGGCGGGCGTACACCTCGACCAGCCGGGCCAGCTTGCTCAGCCCGGTCACCCGGCCGTCGGCACCGGGGATGTAGCCGATGTGGGCCACCCCGTGGAAGGGCACCAGGTGGTGCTCGCAGGTGGAGTACAGCGCGATGTCGCGGACCAGCACCAGCTCGTCGTGGTCCTCGTCGAAGGTGGTGGCCAGCACCTGCGCCGGGTCCTGCCGGAGCCCGGCGAAGGTCTCGGCGTACGCCCGGGCGACCCGGGCCGGGGTCTCCCGCAGCCCGGGCCGGTCGGGGTCCTCCCCCACGGCGATCAGCAGCTCCCGCACGGCGGCCTCGGCCCGGGCGTGGTCGACGCCGTCCTCGGCGTGCGGCACGGGGCCTGGGTCCACGGCGTGGTCGGTCACCGGGACTGCGGTGCGCCGGCGTCCCCCACCGGCAGCGGCTTCTCGTCGTCGAACGCCCCGGCTGTCGAGCCGTTGCCCCGGGACTGCTCGGCCGGGGTCAGCACGGGCGGCCGGTCGCTCGGCGTCCGCTTGCCGAAGCCGTTGTAGGGCGCGAGGTTGGGCCGCTTGACGACCCCGGCGCAGATCCGCGCCATGTCGTCCTTGGTCAGCGTCTCCTTCTCGATGAGCTCGAGGACGAGGCTGTCCAGCACGTGCCGGTGCTCGACCAGGATCTCCCAGGCCTCGTCGTGCGCGGCCTCGATGAGGGCGCGCACCTCGGCGTCGATGTCGGCGGCGACGGCCTCGGAGTAGCCCGGCCGCGAGCCCATGTCCCGGCCCATGAAGGGCTCGGCGTCCGAGCTGCCGTACTTGACCGCGCCGAGCTTGGCGCTCATGCCGTACTCGGTGACCATCGACTTGGCCATCGCGGTGGCCTTCTCGATGTCGTTGCCGGCACCGGTGGTCGGCTCGTGGAAGACGAGCTCCTCGGCCGCCCGGCCGCCCAGCGCGTAGGCGAGGGAGTCGATCATCTCCGAGCGGGTCTGGGTGTACTTGTCCTCGGTGGGCAGCACCAGGGTGTGGCCCAGCGACCGGCCGCGCGGCAGGATCGTCACCTTGTGCACCGGGTCCAGGTTGGGCAGCGCGTGCGCCACCAGGGCGTGGCCGCCCTCGTGGTAGGCGGTGACCTTCTTCTCCTTGGCGCTCATCGCCCGGGTCTTGCGCTCGGGACCGGCGAGGACGCGGTCGATCGCCTCCTCGAGGGTGGCGTCGGTGATGACCGTGCCGCCGTGCCGGGCGGTGAGCAGCGCCGCCTCGTTGAGCACGTTGGCGAGGTCGGCACCGGTGAAGCCCGGCGTCCGGCGGGCCAGGGTCTCCAGGTCCACGTCGTCGGCCAGCGGCTTGCCGGTGGCGTGCACCTTGAGGACGGCGACGCGGCCGAGCAGGTCGGGCCGGTCGACGGCGATCTGCCGGTCGAAGCGACCCGGGCGCAGCAGCGCGGGGTCCAGGATGTCGGGCCGGTTGGTGGCGGCGATCATGATGACCCCGCCCTTGACGTCGAAGCCGTCCATCTCGACCAGCATCTGGTTGAGGGTCTGCTCGCGCTCGTCGTGCCCGCCGCCCATGCCGGCGCCGCGGTGCCGGCCGACGGCGTCGATCTCGTCGATGAAGATGATCGCCGGGGCGTTGGTCTTGGCCTGCTCGAACAGGTCGCGGACCCGGCTGGCGCCGACGCCGACGAACATCTCGACGAAGTCCGAGCCGGAGATCGAGTAGAACGGCACCCCGGCTTCGCCGGCGACCGCCCGGGCCAGCAGGGTCTTGCCGGTGCCGGGGGGCCCGAACAGCAGCACGCCCTTGGGGATCTTCGCGCCGATCGCCTGGTACTTGACCGGGTTCTGCAGGAAGTCCTTGATCTCGTGGAGTTCCTCGATCGCCTCGTCGGCGCCGGCGACGTCGGCGAACGTGGTCTTCGGGGTGTCCTTGCTGACCGCCTTGGCCTTGGACTTGCCGAAGGCCATGACGCCGCGGCCGCCGCCCTGCATCGAGCTGAACAGCCAGAACAGCAGGCCCAGGATGATGAGGAACGGCAGGAAGCTGATCAGGATCGACGTCAGGACGTTGTCCTGGGTGACGTTGGTGTCGAAGTCGACCCCGCTGTCCGACGTCCCGCCGGAGTCCGCGTCGGCACCGCTGACCAGGTCGTAGATCTGGGAGTCCGCACCCGCCGGGTAGTAGGCGGTGATCTTGGACTCGCCGTCCACGGGCTGCTGGAGGTCGATGTCGAGGGTCTGCTCGCGGTCGTTGATGGTGACGCTGGCGACGTTGTCGTCGGAGAACTGGGCGAGCGCCGTGGAGGTCGAGACCTCCTTGTAGTCGCTGCCACCGCTG
The DNA here is from genome assembly GCF_900491935.1 of Klenkia terrae. Taxonomy (GTDB): domain Bacteria; phylum Actinomycetota; class Actinomycetes; order Mycobacteriales; family Geodermatophilaceae; genus Klenkia; species Klenkia terrae. The sequence continues at coordinate 2,973,278 of NZ_UEXK01000004.1, read as the reverse complement.
AAGGACTGGACGCCGATCGCGACGACCAACACGACGAGCGCGACCCAGAACCAGACCGACCGGAAGATCTTCTTACGTTCCATGTACCGATGCCGGGCGGCCGGGGATGCCCCGGGATGCCCGTCGACCCTCCTGCTCGTCCGGGGACGCCGCGCGACCCGAGGTCTGGTGCGTCGCGAGGGGCGACGTCGTCCGGCCGACGGTACACGGGAAACCCTGTGCGCCCGCTGCTCAGACGCTGGTCGCACCCTGCACGGGTGAGGCCCTCAGCTGCTGTAGACCTCGGGCTTCAGCGTGGCGATGTAGGGCAGGTCGCGGTACCGCTCGGCGTAGTCCAGGCCGTACCCGACGACGAACTCGTTGGGGATCTCGAAGCCCACGTACTTCACCGGCACGTCGACCTTGACCGCGTCGGGCTTGCGCAGCAGGGCGCACACCTCGAGGCTCGCCGGGCCGCGCGAGCCCAGGTTCTTCAGCAGCCAGGACAGCGTCAGGCCCGAGTCGATGATGTCCTCGAGCACCAGCACGTGCTTGTCGGTGATGTCCCGGTCCAGGTCCTTGAGGATCCGGACGATGCCCGAGGAGCTGGTGGCCGACCCGTAGGAGGAGACGGCCATGAACTCCATCTGGGTGGGCAGCTGCAGCGCCCGGGCGAAGTCGCTCATGAACAGCACGGCGCCCTTGAGCACCCCGACCAGCAGCACCTCGCGGCCGGCGTAGTCCACGGCGATCCGGTCGGCCAACTCGCGGATCTTGCCCGCGATCTGCTCCTCGGACAGCAGGACGTGGTCGATGTCGGGGCCGTAGCCGTGGTCGGGACCCAGGGGGCCGCTGGGTGTCTCGCTCACGGGTGGGGCTCCTCGCTCGGGGGTGTGCGCAGGGGCGCAGGGGGGCCTTGCAGCGCAAGCCTGCCAGACGCCCGGACGACGCCCGCACCGCCGGGGAGGTCCACCCGGCCCTGGCCGCGCCAGGCGACCACCAGGGCGTCCACGGCGTGCAGGTGCACCGCGGCGAGGTCGGCCACCCCCTGCTCCAGCAGCCACCCGCGCAGCACCCGGCGGCGCAGCGCGGGCGGCAGCGCGGCCAGCGCGGTGCAGTCGGCCGGGTCGGGCAGCCGGGCCAGGTCGTCGAGGGCCTCGACGTCCTCGCGGACCATCGCGGCGGTGCGGGCCAGCGCCCGGGCCACCCCGCCGCCGAGCACCTCCTCCAGCAGCGGCAGCACCTCGGTGCGCAGCCGTACCCGGGTGTAGGCCGGGTCGGTGTTGTGCGGGTCGTCCCAGACCGGCAGGCCCTGCGCCGCGCAGGCCGCCCGGGTGGTGGCCCGGTCGACGTCCAGCAGCGGGCGCCACAGCGGCGGGCGCCAGGTCGCCATGCCGGCCAGCGAGCGGGGTCCGCTCCCCCGCCCCAGGCCCAGCAGCACGGTCTCGGCCTGGTCGTCGCGGGTGTGGCCCAGCGCGATCCGGGCCCCGTGCTCGTGCGCCGCCGCGATGAGCGCGGCGTACCGGGCCTCCCGCGCCGCGCCCTCCGGGCCCCCCGCCGTCCCCACCTCGACGGTGCGCACCAGCACCGGGTCCAGGCCGAGCCCGCGCAGCAGCTGCGCCGTGGCGGCGGCCCGGTCGGCCGAGCCGGCCTGCAGGCCGTGGTCGACGGTCACCGCGCCGGCCGGCACGCCCGCGCGGGGTGCCTCGAAGGCGACCGCCGCGGCCAGGGCCAGGGAGTCGGCTCCCCCGCTGCAGGCGACCAGCACCGGGCCGGCCGCCGGGCCGGCGGTGAGACCGGGCCGGACCGCGGAGCGGACGGCGGCGACCGCGGGATCGGGTCCGCCCACGGGTCAGTAGGGGGTGAGGACCCGGTCGACCCAGCGCTGGGGGTCGGTGAGCTCCTCCTTGCGCGGCAGGGTGCCCGGCGACGTCCACACCGTGTTGAACGCCTCCATGCCCACGCGCTCGACCACGCCGGCGACGAAGTGCCGGCCGTCGGCGTACTGCTGCATCTTCTGCTCCAGGCCGAGCAGCCGGCGCAGCACCCGGTCCAGCGGTCCGGTGCCCTTGCGCCGCTGGCCGAATCGCTTGCGCAGCGTGCGGACCGAGGGGACGACGTCGGGGCCGACGCCGTCCATGACGAACTCCGCGTGCCCCTCGACCAGGCTCATCACCGCGGTCACCCGGTCCAGCACGGCCTGCTGGGCGGGGTCGGCGACCAGCGCCATCAGCCCACCGGGCGCGTCGCCCTCGACCGGCTTGCCGCGCACGGCGTCGGAGAGGCTGGTCACCACGTCGCGCAGCCGCTCGCGCAGCACCGCCGGGTCCAGGTCGCTGGCCCGCACGAACTCGGTGACCTGCGCCTCCAGGTAGCCGCGCAGCCAGGGGACGGCGGTGAACTGCAGCTGGTGGGTGACCTCGTGCAGGCAGACCCACATGCGGAAGTCGTGCGGGTCGACGCCCAGCCGGCGCTCGGCCTCGACGATGTTGGGGGCGACCAGCAGCAACCGGCCGCCGGTGCCGAACACCTCGTACTGGCCCAGCACCTTGGACGACACGAACGCCAGCACGCCGCCGGCCTGCAGCCCGGTGACCCGGCCGCCGACCGCCCGGGTCAGGGCGCCGGGAGCCTTGCCGGCCTTGTCCTGCAGGGCCTCGGTGAGCGGATCCAGCAGCGCGGCCATGCCGGCGGTGTTGGCGTCGACCCAGCCGCCCCGGTCGACGACGGCGGTGACCGGGGACGGGGCGCCCGCGGCCGGGACCAGGCCGGTGAGCTGCTCCACGTGGGCGACCGCGGTGGCGGCGCACTCCTGCAGCTCGCGGACGACGGCGGCGGCCTCGTCGCGGGTGGTCGCCGGCCCCGAGCTGCTCAGCCGGCGGGCCGTGCGTCCGGCGAGGTCCCAGTCGACCAGCGAGCTGCTCATCGGCCCACCGTACGGCCCCCCGGCACGGTGCAGCGGCGGGTCAGCGGCAGCCGCAGCCGGCCATCGCCGAGGCGACCGCGTCGAGGGCGGCCTCGGCGGCGACCACGTTCCCCGGGGTGCCGTCGGCGAGCAGGGCGAAGGCCAGCAGGCGGCCGTCCTCGGTCACCACCACCCCGGCCAGCGCGCTGGTCGTGGCCAGGGTGCCGGTCTTGGCCCGCACGGTGCCGGGGGCGGTGGCCGGGTCGGCGTCCCCGCGGTCGGCGAGCGTGCCGGTGTACCCGGCGATCGGCAGCCCGGACAGCAGCGCCCCGGTCCCGGCGACCGACCCGTCGGCGGCGGCCTCCAGGACGTCGACCAGCAGCCGCGCGGGCACCTGGTCGGTGCCCGACAGCCCGCTGCCGTCGGTGAGGGTGAGCCCCGCGGTGGTGAACCCGGCCCCCTGCACGGCGGCGGCGACGGCGGCCGCGGACCCGGTGAAGCTGGGGTCCGCACCGGTGGCGAGGGCGACCTGGCGGGCCAGGGTCTCGGCCAGAAGGTTGTCCGAGGCGGTGAGCGCCTGCTCGACCAGCCGCTCGACCGGGGCGGAGCGGACGGTGCCCAGCACGGCGGACCCGACCGGCGCCGTCCCCAGGGACACGGCCGCGCCGGGGGCGCCGAGCGCAGCCGCCAGCGCCAGCCCGGCGTCGGTCCCTGGCTGGCCGCTGCGCTGGCTCTGCCCCGGGGTCACCCGCGCGCCGTCGACGGCGGTGGCGGTGACCGGGGCGGCGTAGGTGGACGGGGCATCCTCCGAGCCCCACCCCGGCGCGGTGAGCGGTCCGGTGAACAGCGAGTTGTCGACGACGACGGAGGTGACGGCGGCCCCGGCCAGCGCGGCCTGCACCTGGGCGGCCAGGTCGGCGACGGTGGCCGCGCCCGGGTAGCTCAGCGAGGGCGCGGTGGTGGACAGCGTCGGGTCGCCGCCGCCGACCAGGACCACCTCGCCGGGGGCCGCCCCGGCGACGACGGTGGTGGCGAGGGTGGCGTCGGGTCCCAGCGTGGTGAGCACGGCGAGCCCGGTGAGCAGCTTGGCGGTCGAGGCCGGGGTGCCGGGGTCGGCCGCGTCGGTGTCCAGCAGCACGGCGCCGGTGGCGACGTCGACGACCTCGGCCGACAACCCGCTGCCCAGCGCCGGCGCGGCCAGCAGCGGGGCCAGCACCGCCTGCAGGCCCGCGGCGGTGGGCGCCGGGGCCTCGGCGGGCAGCGCGGCGAGCACCGGGGCCGGGCCGGTCAGCTCGGGCAGCACCGCGTCGGGGACGGCGACCGCGTCGGACGGGACGGCGGCCACCGCGTCGGGGTCGGCGTCCTCGTGGGTGGCCAGCAGGAAGGCGCCGGCCCCCAGCGCGGCCACCACGCAGAGCGCGACCAGCAGCTGCCAGACCCGCCGCCGCCACCGCGGTCGGGGCTTCGCGGTGACCACCACGGGGCTCGCCGGAGCGCTCGCGATGGCCCCTCCCCCATGGATCCACGACCCTCGACGTCCCACGGGCGCCGGGCGTGGGCCACACTACGTCGGTGCAGTTCGACGTGACGGTAGAGATCCCCAAGGGCCAGCGGAACAAGTACGAGCTGGACCACGCCACTGGACGCATCCGGCTGGACCGGATGTTGTTCACCTCGACGCGGTACCCGGCGGACTACGGGTACATCGAGGAGACCCTGGGTCAGGACGGTGACCCGCTGGACGCCCTGGTGCTCCTGGAGGAGCCGACGTTCCCCGGGTGCCTCATCACCTGCCGAGCCATCGGCATGTTCCGGATGACCGACGAGGCAGGTGGCGACGACAAGGTCCTCACCGTGCCGGCCACCGACCCCCGGATGGCCCACCTCAAGGACATCACCGACGTGTCGGAGTTCGACCGCCTGGAGATCCAGCACTTCTTCGAGACCTACAAGGACCTCGAGCCCGGGAAGAGCGTCGAGGGCGCCAACTGGGTCGGTCTCGCCGAGGCCGAGGCGGAGATCAACGCCTCGTTCGAGCGGGCCAAGAACGCCTCCAAGCACCACTGAGCACGATCCCGCCGGCCTGATCGGCCGCACCGAGCGCACCGGAGACGACGAGGGGCGCCGCACCCACCCGGGCGCGGCGCCCCTCGTCGTCTCAGACGGTGGCGGGCGCGATGACCGCGGCGTCCAGGGCGGCCTTGGCCTCCAGGTACTCCCGGGTCAGCCGGGCGATCAGCTCGGCGGCCGGCACGACCGCGTCGACGACACCGATGCCCTGGCCCGAGCCCCAGACGTCGCGCCAGGCCTTGGCGCCGCCGTCGGAGCCGAAGCTCATCGCCGAGGGGTCCGAGGTCGGCAGGTCGGCCGGGTCCAGGCCCGCGGCGACGATCGAGCCGGACAGGTAGTTGCCGTGCACGCCGGTGAACAGGTTGCTGTAGACGATGTCGGACGCCGAGCTGTCCACCACCATCTGCTTGTAGCCCTCGGCGGCGCGGGCCTCGGTGGTGGCCAGGAACGCCGAGCCGATGTAGGCCAGGTCCGCCCCGGCGGCCTGCGCGGCGAGCACCGAGCTGCCGTGCGCGATGGCGCCCGAGAGCGCCAGCGGGCCGTCGAACCAGCGGCGGATCTCCCGGGCCAGCGCGAACGGCGACGTCGTCCCGGCGTGCCCGCCGGCCCCGGCGGCGACGGCGATCAGGCCGTCGGCGCCCTTCTCGATCGCCTTGTGGGCGAACCGGTCGTCGATGACGTCGTGCAGCACGATGCCGCCGTAGGAGTGCACCGCGTCGTAGACGTCGGCCCGGGCGCCCAGCGAGGTGATCACGATCGGCACCTCGTGCTCGACGCACATCGCCACGTCGGCCTCGAGCCGGTCGTTGGAGCGGTGCACGATCTGGTTGACCGCGTACGGGGCGACGGTGGCCCCGGTGGCGGCCGCGGCGGCCAGCCGCTCGTCGATCTCGGTCAGCCAGTCACCCAGCTGGGCCGCCGGGCGGGCGTTGAGCGCCGGGAAGGAGCCGACGACGCCGGCGGCGCACTGGGCGACCACCAGGTCGGGACCGGACACGATGAACATCGGCGAGGCGATGGCCGGCAGCGTCAGCCGGCCGCGCAGCACGTCGGGGAGCGTCATGCGGCGGACGTTACGGCAGTCAGCTCTGACCGCCCAGGGTGGCCAGGGCCGCGAGGCAGGCGACCGCGGCGACCGAGGCGGCCGCCGTCCGGACGGCGAACCACCGCTCCCACCGCCGGCGCTCCTCCTGCCAGTCCGCCGGCAGGTCGGCCGCGGACCAGGTGGCCATGCGCTGGTTGATCGGCAGGTCGCCGCGCACGACGGCGACCAGCCCGACGACTGCCGCCACCGCGCCCGCCGACGCCAGCGCCCCGGCCGGCTGCTCGCCGGCGACCGTGGCGACCACGGCCAGGGCGACCACCGCCACCAGCCCGAGCAGGGTGAACGGCCGCATGAGCATCGGGAACCGGCGGTCCGCGGCCTGCTTGACCAGCACGTAGGCCGGCCCGTCGAGCTCGCGCCAGGTGGGGTTCAGGGCGGCGACGCCGAACAGGTGGATGCCCGCCGACATGGCGTGCAGCGCGGCCGCGACCGCGGCGAGGAGGACCAGCACGACGGCTCCTGACTATTCTGGGACGGATCCCCGTATCCGATACAGGAGTCTTTCCCCGATGAGTGAGCCGGTCAAGCGGCGCTACGACGCCTCGGCCCGGCGGGAGCGCGCAGCCGCCACCCGCCGCGTCGTGGTGGACGCCGCGCGGCACCTGCTGCTGGCCGAGGGGTACCCGGCGACCACGGTCCCGGCGGTGGCCGCGGCGGCGGGGGTGTCGGCCGAGTTCGTCTACAAGAACGTCGGCGGGCGGGCGGCGCTGCTGGCCGCCGTCCTGGACGTCGCGCTGGCCGGCGACGAAGCGGACGTCCCGATGGCCCGCCGGCCCGCGGTCACCGCGCTGGCGCAGGAGACCGACCCGGGCGCGGTGCTGGCCGGGTACGTCGCGGTGGCCGTCGGCGTGCAGCAGCGGGTGGCGCCCCTGCTCGTCGCGGCCCGGGCGGCCGCGTCCGCCGACGGCGGGGCGGCGGAGGTGCTGGCCAAGGCCGACCGGGAGCGGCTGGCCGGCATGACCGGGCTGGCCCGGCACCTGCTGGCCCTCGGTGTGCCGGGGGACGTCGAGCGGGTCCGCGACGTGCTCTGGACCTGCACCGCGGCCGAGCTGTACGACCTGCTGGTCACCCGGCGCGGCTGGACGGCGGCGGCCTACGGGGACTTCGTGCTCGGGACGCTCCGCGCGGCGTTGCTGGCGCGGTGACCGGGGAGGGTGGAGCCGCCTGTCGGAATCGAACCGACGACCTTCTCATTACGAGTGAGATGCTCTACCGACTGAGCTAAGGCGGCGTGCTGCTCCGCAGAGCTTACGGGACCCCCGGCGGTCGCCGACGCACCGGTGCCGGGGTGTCAGGCGGGCAGCCGGAGGGCCACGCACATCGCCTCGATGGCGATCTGCGGCTTGACCGCCTGCTCCAGGGCCGTGCGTGCGGCCAGCACCGAGTCGATCCGGCGCAGCGCCCCCTCCGTGCCGATCTTGCGGGCCAGCTCCAGGGCGTCGGCCTGCCGGTCGGGGTGGTTGAGGTGCGGCACCCGGTCCATCTGCCCGCGCACAGCGGCGATCAGCAGCGCGTCCCGGTAGAACGCGGCGAGGTCGACCAGGGCGCGGTCCAGCGAGTCCCGCCCGACCCGGGTGGCGCGGGACTTCTGCCGCTTCTCCAGCTCCTTGAGCTGGCCCGCGCCCCGGCTGGCCGCGGCCACCCCGGGACCGCGGGCGCCCACGCCCAGGGAGGCCTTCACCGCCTCGGTCTCCGCACCGTCGGTGGCCGCCGTCGTCCGGTCGGACTCGTCCTTCGCCGCGGCGACCAGGTGGTCGGCGGCCTGCAGGCAGGCGGCCAGGCTGACCAGCGCCAGCGGCACGTCGAGCACCGCCTTGCGGGAGGCGCGGGCGTCCTCGTCGCGGGCCAGCCGGCGGGCCCGGCCCACGTGCCCGCCCGCCGCGGCGGCCGACCAGGCGGCCAGCGTCGGGTCGACGCCGTCCCGGCGGACCAGCACCTCGGCGACGGCCTCGGCCGGTGGGGTGCGCAGCGGCACCACCCGGCAGCGCGAGCGGATGGTCACCGGGACGTCGTCGGGGTGCAGCGACGGGGCGCAGAGCAGGAACACCGTCCGCGGCGGGGGCTCCTCGAGCATCTTCAGCACGGTGTTGGACGCCTGCTCGGTCATCCGGTCGGCGTCCTCGACGATGACCACCTGGAAGCGCCCCTGGGACGGCGCCCGGCCGGCCATCCGGACCAGCTCGCGGACCTCGGCCACCCCGATCGACAGCCCCTCGGGCACGACCACCCGGACGTCGGCGTGCGTGCCCCGCAGCGCGGTGGTGCAGGCGTGGCAGGTGCCGTCCCCGCCGGCCGGGCACTGCAGGGCGGCGGCGAAGGCGCGCGCGGCCACCGACCGGCCCGAGCCGGGCGGCCCGGTGAACAGCCAGGCGTGCGTCATCGACGCCGGGTGCGCGACCGCCTGCTTGAGCTCGGCGACCACGACCGGCTGGCCGACGACGTCGGTCCACACCCCGTCGGGGAGCTCGGTCACGGCCGGCCGGCCAGCAGCTCGGCCACCCGCACGCGGACGGCGTCGGCGAGGTCGTCGGGCGACCCCGTGGCGTCCAGCACCAGGTAGCGGGCGGGCTCGGCACCGGCCAGCTGCAGGAACGTGGCCCGCACCCGCTGGTGGAACCCGACGGACTCGCCCTCCAGCCGGTCGGCCGCCGCCCGGCCCCGGGCGCGCGCCAGCCCGGTCTCCGGCGGCAGGTCCAGCAGCACGGTCAGGTCGGGGGTCAGCCCCTCGGTCGCCCAGCGGGAGATCGACCGGACCTCGGCCGGCTCCAGGGTGCGACCGGCGCCCTGGTAGGCCAGCGAGCTGTCGACGTACCGGTCGGTGACCACCACCTCGCCGGCGGCCAGGGCCGGGGAGAGCACCTCGTGCACGTGCTGGGCGCGGTCGGCGGCGTAGAGCAGGGCCTCGGTCCGCGGGGACAGCTGGGTGTTGGCCGGGTCCAGCACGATCGAGCGCAGGGTGCCGCCGATGCCGGTGGCACCCGGTTCGCGGGTGGTGCGGGCGGCGATCCCCTGCTCGGTCAGCCAGCCGTGCAGCCGCTGGACCTGGGTGGACTTGCCGGCACCCTCACCGCCCTCGAAGGCGATGAACACCCCACCCCCGGCCACGGCGCCCACGGTACCGGCGGGGTCCGACAGGTCCGAGGTCAGCGCAGGGTCAGCGCGGGGTCAGCCGGACCGAGTGGGTGGCGTGGGGCAGCTCGAGCTCGGTCCGGCCGGCGGTGTCGGGGTGCTCGGCGAGCAGGGTGCGCAGCCGGTCCAGGAACGCCGTCCGGTCCGGCGGGGTCATGGTGGCCACGTAGCTGCGGGTGCCGATGCCGGCGACGACCTGCTCGGGGGTCAGCCGCTGCACCACCCGGGAGACGTGCTCGACCACGTCGGCCGGCAGCTGGGCGGCGAACCGGCCCACGACGCCCTGGTCGGCCTCGTGGCCGCGCGCCTCCTCGGCGAGCTCCGCGCCCAGCGCGGCGATCCACGGCACGGTCTCGTCGCGGACGTTCCACACGAACCCGACCACCCCGCCGGGCGCCAGCACCCGGCGCAGCTCCGGCGCGGCCCGCGGCGGGTCGAACCAGTGCGCGGCCTGGCCGGCGACCACGGCGTCCACGCTGCCGTCGGGCAGCGGGATCTGCTCCGCTCCCCCGACGGCGGCCTCGACGTGGGGGTGCCGGGCGGTGAGCTGGGCCAGCATGTCCGCCGACGGGTCGACGGCGACCACCTCGTGCCCGGCGGCCAGCAGCTGGTCGGTGAGCAGGCCGGTGCCCGCCCCCAGGTCCAGCACCCGCCGCGGCGCCTCCCCCAGCAGGAAGGCCACCGCGTCGGCCGGGTACCCCGGCCGGAGCTGGGCGTACTCCGCCGCGACGGACCCGAAGGAGGTCCGCCGGGCGTCCCAGGTGGTGGGCTCGAGGTCCCCGGTCACGGGCGTCTCCCTGTGGTCAGCTGCCGGCCGGGACGACGCCCTCGCCGCTGGTCGTGGTCCGGGCGGCCGCCTTCGTGGCGGTCTTCCGGGTGGTCGTCGTCTTCTTGGCGGTCGTGGCCTTCGCCGTCGTCTTCGCGGTGGTCTTCTTCGCCGCCGTGGACTTCTTGGCCGGGGCCTTCTTCGCGGCGGCCTTCTTGGTCGCCTTCTTCTTCACCGGCGCCCGCTCGCGGCGGTCGACCAGCAGCTCGGCGGCCCGCTCGAGGGTGATGGTCAGCGGGTCGTCGCCCTTGCGCAGGCTGGCGTTGGACTCCCCGTCGGTCACGTAGGGGCCGAACCGGCCCTCGCGCACCGTCACCAGGCCGTTGGTGACCGGGTCCGGGCCGAGCTCGGCCAGCGGCGGCTTGGCCGCCGCGCGCCCGCGCTGCTTGGGCTGGGCGAAGATCGCCAGCGCCTCGTCCAGCGTGGTGGTGAAGAGCTTCTCCTCGCTCTCGATCGAGCGGGAGTCGGTGCCCTTCTTGAGGTAGGGCCCGTACCGACCGTTGAGCGCCTGGATCTCCTCGCCGTCCTCGGCCTTGCCCACGGTGCGGGGCAGGCTGAGGAGCTTGAGGGCGTCCTCGAGGGTGACCGACTCGGGCTGCATGGTCTTGAACAGGCTGCCCGTGCGCGGGGACTCCTTGCTGCCCTCGGGCACCACGGTGGTCACGTAGGGGCCGTACCGGCCGGCCTTCACCACGACGGTGTGCCCGGACTCCGGGTCGGTGCCCAGCTCGCGGTCGCCCGACGGCGCCTCCAGCAGCTCGCGCACCTTCTCGGCGGTGAGCTCGTCGGGGGCGATGTCGTCGGCGATGGAGACCCGGGCGCCGTCGTCCCCGCCGGCCTGCAGGTACGGCCCGTACCGGCCGACCCGGACCATGACCGGCTCTCCGGCCGGGCCGGTGGCCTTGAGCGGGATCGAGTTCACCCCGCGGGCGTCGATCTCCTCCAGCCGCTGACCGACCACCGACTTCAGCCCGCCCGAGGCCGCGATGCCGCCGGCGTGACCACCGCCGCCGCCGAAGTAGAACTCGGTCAGCCAGTCCACCCGGCGCAGCGTGCCGCCGGCGATCTCATCGAGCTCGCCCTCCAGGGAGGCGGTGAAGTCGTAGTCGACCAGGGCCGCGAAGTGCTGCTCGAGCAGGTTCACCACCGCGAAGGCGATGAAGGTCGGGACCAGCGCGGACCCTTTCTTCCACACGTACCCGCGGTCCTGGATGGTCTGCATGATCGAGGCGTAGGTCGAGGGCCGGCCGATGCCGAGCTCCTCCAGCGCCTTCGTCAGGCTGGGCTCGGTGTAGCGGGCCGGCGGGCTCGTCGTGTGGCCCTTGGCGTCGAGCTTCGCGGTGTCGAGCACCTGGCCGCGCTCGACCCGGGGTAGCCGGCGCTCGGAGTCGTCGGCCTCGGCGTCGTCGCCCGCGGCGCCCTCGTCCTTGCCCTCGACGTAGGCGCGCAGGAAGCCCGGGAAGGTGATGGTGCGCCCGCTGGCGGAGAACTCGGCCACCTCGTCGGTCGTGGACCGCCCGGCCAGCCGGATGGTGACCGTCTGGCCGACCGCGTCGGCCATCTGGGAGGCCACGGTGCGCTGCCAGATCAGCTCGTAGAGCCGGAACTCCTCGCGGGCCAGCTGCCCGGCGAGCTGCCCGGGCGTGCGGAAGGAGTCACCGGCGGGCCGGATCGCCTCGTGCGCCTCCTGGGCGCCCTTGGCCTTCTTGGAGTAGTGCCGCGCCTCGGCCGGGACGAAGGCGTCGCCGTAGAGCTCGCGGGCCTGGGTGCGGGCCGCCCGCAGCGCCGTCTCCGACAGGTTCGTCGAGTCGGTGCGCATGTAGGTGATGTGCCCGTTCTCGTACAGCCGCTGGGCGGTGCGCATGACCTGCTGGGAGGACCAGCCGAACTTGCGGCCGGCCTCCTGCTGCAGCGTCGAGGTGGTGAACGGGGCGTAGGGACGGCGGGTGTACCGCTTCTCGTCGACCCGGGTGACGCTGACCTGGGTGTTCTCCAGCCGGGCGGCCAGCCCCCGGGCACCGGCCTCGTCCAGGTGCACCACGTTGCTGGCCACCGCGCCGGTGTCGGCGTCGAAGTCGCGGCCGGTGGCGATGCGGCTGTCGTCCAGCGCCACCAGGTTCGCGGTGAGGTGGCGGGGCTCGTCGCCGTCGACGGCGTCGGCCGCGGCGACGTCGAAGGTGCCGGTCAGGCTCCAGTAGTCGGCCGCGGTGAACCGCATCCGGGCCCGCTCGCGCTCGACGACGATCCGGGTGGCCACCGACTGCACGCGGCCGGCCGACAGCTTGGGGAGCACCTTCTTCCACAGCACCGGGGAGACCTCGTAGCCGTAGAGCCGGTCGAGGATGCGGCGGGTCTCCTGCGCGTCGACCAGCGCGGTGTCCAGCTCGCGCGGGCTGGCCACGGCCCGGGCGATGGCCTCGCGGGTGATCTCGTGGAACACCATGCGGCGCACCGGCACGGTGGGCTTGAGGGTGTCGACCAGGTGCCAGGCGATGGCCTCGCCCTCGCGGTCCTCGTCGGTGGCGAGGTAGACCTCGGAGGCGTCCTTGACCAGCTGCTTGAGCCGGCTGACCTGCTGCTTGCGGTCGGGGCTGATCACGTAGAGCGGGGCGAAGCCGTTGTCCACGTCGACGCCCAGCCGGGCCCAGGACTCGCCCTTGTGCGCGGCCGGCACGTCGGCGGCGTTGCGCGGGAGGTCCCGGATGTGGCCGACGCTGGCCTCCACCACGTACCCGTCGCCCAGGTAGCCGGCGATGGTCTTGGCCTTCGACGGCGACTCCACGATGACCAGCGGCTTGCCCCCGCGCGCCCCGGCCGCCCGCTTGCGGGGCGGGGTCGAGGGAGCGCCGGCGTCGGCCTGCGCGGCGGGCTTCGCGGTCTTGGTGGGCACGGGGAACTCCTGTCGGTGGTGCTGAGGTGCACGTGCCGGGGCGACGACGCGCAGGCCCCGGCGGACGCCACGGTAGGCCACCGGCGGGGAGCTCCCCGCGTCGAGCGGACCGCCTGGGCGCGCCGGGGGACGCGCTCACCCGTGGTCCCGGGTGCCCGCCACGACCTCCGCGACGGCCTCCAGGGTCGGGAACCACTCGTCGTAGTACTCGGTGTGCAGCTGCACCGGCGTGGTGGGCAGCGGGGTGTCCCCGAACCCCGGGTCCGACGGGCTCGGCCCGAACCGGCCGAGGTAGGAGACCGGGTCGAACGGCGTCCAGGCGCCGTAGACCTCCGGTGCCTCCAGGCCGGCGGCGTCGTCCTCGGGCACGCCGGGGCTGCCCAGCAGGACCACCGCGTCGGCGGCCAGCTCCCCCTCCGCCCGGGCCGCGTACCCGGCGACCACGGTGCCGTAGCTGTGCGCCAGCACGCTGGTGCGCGGGGGCGGCGGCCCACCCGCGGCCGCGGCCGCTCCGCGCGATGCGGCCAGGCCGTCCAGGGCCCGGTCCAGGGCGACCCCGCCGTCCCGGGCCTGGCGGGCCGACGCGACCGTGAGGATGTTCGGGGTGCTGTAGCCCAGCCAGACCAGGGTCGCCACGGCCAGGCCGGGCACCGCGACGGCCGCCAGGGCACCGACCGACGTCGCGTCGTGGACCAGGCCGGGGAGGTCGTCGGGCGTGGTGGCCATCCCCGGGACCAGCACGCCGACCGCGGCGGCGGTGTCCAGGTCGCCGACGGACAGGGCCACCACCTCGTGGGCCGGGTCGAAGGCGACCAGCTGGGCCGGGCCGGCGGCGTCGAGGGCGGCGAGCCGGGCCGCGGTGTCCAGCGCGACGCCGTGGCCGTCCCGGCCGGGGTGGGCCAGGGCCTGGTCCAGCAGCAGCCGGTTGGCCTGGTCGCGGGCCGCGGCCGGGAGGCCGTCCAGCGCGCCGACGCCGGCCGGGTCGGTGGCGATCGCGGCCTGCCGGGCCGCCGGGGTCAGCCCCTCCCACCAGGCCGCGGCGGCGACCGGGGCGGCGGCCGGGACCCGCGGGGGTGCCGCGACCGCCGCGGCCGCCTGCGCCACACCGGTGTACCCGACCCCCGCGACCACCATCGGGGTGAGCGGCTCGCCGGCGGCGCGGGCGGCCAGCAGCACCGCGTCGGCGGCGGCGAGCGCGCTGCGGGCGTGTGACTCCGCCCAGCCGGCCGCGCGCTCGCGGTCGGCGACGGCCAGCAGCTGGTCGGCCGCCATCCCGGCCAGGGCGACCGGCGGGACGGCTCCGGAGTCCGACAGCTCCACCGGACCGCTGGCGGCCGCGGCCCGGGCCGCGGCGACCTCCTCCTGCGCGGTGCCGGCCCGCACGACCACGACGCCCAGCTGCTCGGCGCTGCCGCCCAGCGCCCGGCCGACCTCCCCGGCGACCGCCGACAGCTCGACCAGCGCGGTGGCCGCGACGTCGGCGGCCTGGCCGGACCACAGGTCGGCGCCGCGCAGGTGACCGCGCAGGCCGTCCAGCCGGGCCCGCCAGCCGGCCAGCCGGTCGGGCACCGCCGCGAGGCCGGCGACCGACCCCTGCAGCGCCGGTAGGTCCCACGCCTCGACCGCCGACAACCCGGTGGTCACCGGGCGGTCGCGGCGTTCAGGCCGGCCCCGACCCGCTCGGTCAGCAGGCTGTCCAGCGCCCGGTAGGACTGCACCGCCTGGTCCAGGCCGGTCGCGACGGTCCGCGCCCGGTCGGCGAGGGCGTCCACCAGCTGCCCCCACCCCGCCCCGGTGCCGGCCAGCTCCTCGGCCACCGGCCCGGTCAGCGCCTGGCCGAGCCGGGCGCCGTCGGCCCGGGTGGTCTCCCCGTCGGTCGCCAGCTCGGCGCCGAGGTCGGTCAGCTGACCGGCCAGCGCCGCCACGGCGTCCAGCTGCATGGTCACGGTGTCGGGCACGGTGGTCCTCCTGCTCTCCGGGCCCCCTGCGGGCCGGTGCCGGCAGGTTCGCCCGGGGGGACGACGGCGCGCGGCCCGTCGTCCACAGGACCGGTGGCCCTCCACAGATCCCGCTGGGCGGTGGCGGGTTGCCAGGGGGTGTGACAGTGGAGGGGTGACGTCGTCCGCCGCCGCGCCGCTCCCCCGGGACCTCCCGGGCGACGAGCTGCTCTCGGCGCTGCTGGCCGGCACCCCGGACGAAGACTCCCCGGTCACCCACGTGCACCGGCTGCCGGTGCGGGAGGCCGCGCACGACGGCTGGCCGGCCTGGACCCCGCCGGACCTGCGCGCGCGCCTGCTCGCCCGCGGCGTGCAGGAACCCTGGTCGCACCAGGTGGCCGCCGCCGAGCTGGCGCACGCCGGGCAGCACGTCGTCGTCGCCACCGGGACGGCGTCGGGCAAGTCGCTGGCCTACCAGCTGCCGGCACTCGCCGCGCTGGCCGAGGACCCGCGGGCCTGCGTGCTCTACCTGGCCCCGACCAAGGCACTGGCCCGCGACCAGCTCGCCGGGGTGGCCGCGCTGGCCCCGCCCGACGTCCGGCCGGCGGCCTACGACGGGGACACCCCCCAGGAGGAGCGCGACTGGGTCCGCCGGCACTCGCGCTGGATCGTGACCAACCCGGACATGGTCCACCGCGGGATCCTGCCCGGGCACCAGCGCTGGTCCTCCACGCTGCGCCGGGTCGCCTACGTCGTGGTCGACGAGTGCCACGCCTACCGCGGCGTCTTCGGCTCCCACGTCGGGCACGTGCTGCGCCGGCTGCAGCGGATCTGCCGGCGATACGGCGCCGAGCCGGTCTTCGTGCTGGCCTCGGCGACGGTGGCCGACCCGGCGCTGGCCGCCTCCCGCCTGGTGGGCGCCCCGGTGACCGCGGTGACCGAGGACGGCTCGCCGCGCCCGGGGGCCACGTTCGCGCTGTGGGAGCCGCCGCTGACGGAGAAGACCGGTGAGCACGGTGCGCCGCTGCGGCGGTCCGCGGCCGCCGACGCCGCCGGGCTGCTGGCCGACCTGGTGCAGCAGGGCGCCCGCACGCTGGCCTTCGTCCGGTCCCGCCGGTCGGCCGAGTCGGTGGCCGACCAGGCGCGGCGGATCCTGACCGACCGCGGCCGCGGCGACCTGGCCCGCCGGGTGGACTCCTACCGCGGTGGCTACCTGCCCGAGGAGCGCCGGGAGCTCGAGCGGTCGCTGTCGGCCGGGGAGCTGCTCGGGGTGGCGACGACGAACGCGCTCGAGCTGGGCATCGACATCGCCGGCCTGGACGCCGTCCTGCTCGCCGGCTACCCCGGCACCCTGGCCTCGCTGTGGCAGCAGGCCGGCCGGGCCGGGCGGGCGCAGCGGGAGTCGCTGGTGGTCTTCGTGGCCCGCGACGACCCGCTGGACCACTACCTCGCCCACCACCCGCAGGCGGTCTTCGGCCGGGCCATCGAGGCCACGGTCACCGACCCGTCCAACCCCTACGTGCTCGGGCCCCAGCTGTGCTGCGCGGCCGCCGAGCTGCCGCTGACCGAGGACGAGCTCGACGCGTTCGGCGGCCCCGCGGCGCTGGCCGCGCTGGAGGAGCTGGTCGCCGCCGGCCAGCTGCGCAGGCGACCCACCGGTTGGTACTGGGCCGGCCGGGGCCGGCCCGACGTCGACATCCGCGGCTCGGGGGCCGAGCCGGTCTCGATCGTCGAGGGCTCCACCGGGCGGCTGCTGGGCACCGTGGACGGCGACGCCGCGCACTCCGCGGTGCACACCGGCGCGCTGTACGTGCACCGCGGCGAGACCTACGTCGTCGACGAGCTCGACGTCGAGGACGCCTGCGCGGCGGTGCACCCGGAGAGCCCGGAGTGGACGACGGTCGCCCGGGACGTCACCGACCTGGCCATCGTCGACATCGCCACCACCCGCCGGCTGGGCACGGTCACCGCGCACACCGGCACCGTGGACGTGACGAACCAGGTGGTGGCCTACCAGCGCCGCCGGCTGGGCACCGGCGAGGTGCTGGCCGAGTTCCCGCTGGACCTGCCGGCCCGCCAGCTGCGCACCCGGGCGGTCTGGCTGACCCTCGACGAGCGGGCGATCGAGCGCTCCGACGTCTCCGACCGCGAGCTCCCGGGCGCCCTGCACGCCGCCGAGCACGCCGCGATCGGCATCCTCCCGCTGCTGGCCACCTGCGACCGGTGGGACCTGGGCGGGGTCTCGACCGCCCTGCACCCGGACACCGGGGCGGCCACGATCGTGGTCTACGACGGCCACCCCGGCGGGGCGGGCTTCGCCGAGCGCGGGCACGCCGTGCTCCGGCGCTGGCTGACCGCGACCCGCGCCACGGTGGCCACCTGCGAGTGCGAGTCGGGCTGCCCGTCGTGCGTGCAGTCGCCCAAGTGCGGCAACGGCAACGACCCGCTGGACAAGGCCGGCGCGGTGCGGGTGCTCGACGTCGTCCTGGACGAGCTCGCCGCGGCCGGCGACGTCGACCCGCCCGACGAGGAGGGCGACGACGAGCCGGACCCGCGCGGGCTGGGCGGGGCGTTCGCCCAGGCCCGCGGCGGCACCTCGAGCGCGCGCTCCCGGGCGCTGCGGCGCCGGGCCCAGCTGGGGGCCGCTCCCCCGGCCCGGGCGCTGCGGGGGCGCCCGCAGCCCAGCGCGGCCGACCCACCACCGCCCGCCGACGACCCGTTCGCCGAGCCCCCCGAGGACGACCTGGTCTTCTGACCGTGCGCTCACGGGTCGGCGCCCCACGGCACCGGGCCCGCCCGTGCCCGGCCCACGGCCTGCGTCACCCCGACCGGCCCGAGCCGGACCGGGACGGCGATCGCCACCTCGACCACCGCGTCCGGCCCGACGGTGCAGCCGGTCAGCTCGGCACCGTTGGCCCTGGCGACCGAGCTGCCGGTGGCGCAGGCCGCGAGGTCGCCCAGCACCGCCCGCCCGGCCACGGCCAGCGCGGTGAGGTCGGCCGCGGCCCCGGCCCGGTGCCGGGCGACCACGGCGGCGCCGACCAGCACGGTGGCCGCGCCGACCAGGGCCAGCACGGTCGCCAGCGCGACGGTCCACACCGTGGCCGACCCCCGCTCGCCCCCGGCCCTCACCCGGTGCCCGCCTCGACCAGCGCGGTGGCGCTCGCCGACACGGTGAGCCCCAGCGGCAGTGGGCCCAGCGGCTGCACCCGGGCGGAGACGGTCACGGTGACCCGGTCGCCGTGAGTGCCGGTGGTGACCACGGCGCCGTCCGGCCCGGCCCGGCCCGCGAGGTCGGCCACCGTGGCCGCGCTCTCCCCGCGGGCCGCGGCCCGGGCGCCCTCCCGCGCCGCGTCGACGCAGCGCAGCTGCGCACCGACCAGCACCACCGCGGCCACCGCCCCGGCGAGCACCAGCAGCAGCACCGGCAGCACCACCGCGGTCTCGGCGGTGACCATCCCGCGCTCCCGGGCCCGGTCGGTGCGCACCCTCAGGCCAGCGTCGCGAGCGCCTTGGCCACCAGGGCGCCCAGCCCGGCGACCACCGAGTCGCCGGTGACCACCTGGTAGAGGACGGCGGCGAACGCGCACGCCGCCACCGTCCCGACCGCGTACTCCGCGGTGCTCATCCCGTCCTCCGGGCCCGCCGTCAACCGCCGCCACAGCCTGCTCATGTCCTGCCTCCTCGACCGGCCCGGGCATCGGGCCACGTCACGACCCTCGGGCCGACCGGGGCTCCGCGGACCGGGCCGACGGCATCTGTGGACGGCGGCCCCGGGTGTGGACGACGGGCCGCACGACCGGCCGGGGTGTGCTCATCCCAGGACGTCCTCGGCGATGCCCAGCACCAGCGGCACGACGCCCAGGCACAGGAACGCCGGCAGGAAGCACAGCCCCAGCGGGGCCAGCACCCACACCCCGGCCCGCTGCACCGCCGCGGCCGTCGCCGACCGCTGGGCCACCCGGAGGTCGGCGGCCAGGGCCTGCAGCGCCGGCACCACCGACGACCCGGACTCCCCCGCCCGGACGACGACCCGGGCCAAGGCCGCCGCGTCGGCCGGCACGTCCCGCCACGCCGTCCTGGCCGGGGCGCCCAGCTGCAGCCGCGCCGCGACCCCGGCCAGCACCCGGCCCAGCGGACCACCGGCGGCGGCCCCCACCGCACCCAGGGCACCGGGCACCGGCGTGCCCGCCGCCAGGCAGACCGCCAGCAGGTCGCAGACCAGGGGCAGGTCGTCGCGGACCCGGGCGCCGTCGTCCGCACCGGTCGCCGCTCCCCGGCGGGCCCAGCGCGCCACGCCCACCGCGACCCCGACGGCCGCCAGCAGGGAGCCCGGCCCCACGCCGGCCACCCCGAGCACGACCGCCCCGGCCAGCGCCGCCAGCGCCCGGCGCCGCACCGGCCCCGCCGGCGCACCGGGGGCCGCCGCGACCACGCGGTCGGCCCGGGTGAGGCGGGCCGCCGGACCCGGCGCCCGCGGCCAGACCAGCAGCGCCGTCACGAGCAGCAGGAGGGCGCTCACGCCCGGGCCGCCCGCGCGGCCAGCCGGCCCGACCAGGCGATCCCGGCGGCCTCCAGGCCGACCCCCACCACGAGCAGGACCGTGCCGACCGGGGTCGTGGTGAGCACCCGCCAGGGATCGGCGCCGATGCCCGACCCCATCAGCAGGCCGAGCACCGGCAGCCCAGCCAGGACGGCGGCCGAGGCCCGCGGCCCCGACAGCGCCGCACCCAGCTCGGCGCGGGTGCGCAGCCCGGCGCGCAGGTCGTCCTCGGCCGCGGTGACGACGGCGGCCAGCGAGCAGCCCGTGCGCGCGCTGACCCGGGCCGCGGTGACCACCCGGCCCAGGGCGTCCCGGGCCTCCTCGGGCAGGTCGGCCGCCACCGACCCCGGCCCCAGCGCCGGGCCGAGCGCCGCGGCGGCTCCCGGGTGCGGGCAGCGCCCGACCGCGGTGCCGGTGGCGTCGGGCAGCGACCGGCCGGCCCGCAGCTCGGCGGCCAGCACGCCGAGCGCCTCGGCCAGCGCCTGCACCTGCTCCCGGGCGTCCCGGGCGCGGACCCGCCCGCGCCAGGCCCGCACGCCGGCGCCCGCACCGGCCGCAGCCAGCGCGGCCACCACCGGCGTGCTCAGCAGCGCCCCCGCCGCCCCGGCGACGACCACCGCGGCCGCGGCCAGCGGCACGTCCGGCCGGGCTCTCCCGGGATCCGGTCGCAACCGGGACAGCACCGCCCGGCGGGGCCAGCACAGGGCGGCGGCGGCCAGGCAGAGCAGCGCGCCGCTCACGGCACGCCGAGCAGCTCGGCCAGCTCGGCCGCGGCCGGTGCGACGCCGCCGTCGGCCCGCCAGCCCGGGACCACCCGCACCAGGTCGCCGTCCCGGGCGACCAGGCCGATCTCGTGCACCCGCCGACCGGTGGGCTCCCGGCGCAGGTGCACCACCACCGACAGCGCCGCGGCGGCCTGGCTGTGCACCGCGGCCCGGTCCAGACCGGCCGCGGTGCCCAGCGCCTCGAGCCGGGCCGGCACGTCGGTGGCCCGGTTGACGTGCAGCGTGCCGCAGCCGCCGTCGTGACCGGTGTTGAGCGCGGCCAGCAGGTCCACCACCTCGGCGCCGCGCACCTCGCCCACGACCAGCCGGTCCGGCCGCATCCGCAGCGCCTGCCGGACCAGGTCGCGCAGCCCGACGGCGCCGACGCCCTCCACGTTGGCCGGCCGGGTCAGCAGCCGGACCACGTGCGGGTGAGCCGGGTCGAGCTCGGCGGCGTCCTCGCACAGCAGCAGCCGCTCGGCCGGGTCGGCGGCCCCCAGCAACGCCGAGAGCAGCGTCGTCTTGCCGGTGCCGGTGCCGCCGGTGACCAGGAAGGCCACCCGGCGGCGCACCACGGCGGCCAGCAGCTCGGCCGACCGGCCGGGCAGGGAACCGGCCGCGGCCAGGTCGGGCAGCGCCAGCCGGGCCCGGCGCAGGACGCGCAGGGACAGGCAGGTGCCGCTGCCGGACACCGGGGGCAGCACCGCGTGCAGCCGGGTGCCGTCGGGCAGGCCGACGTCCACCCACGGCGCAGCGTCGTCCAGCCGCCGTCCGGCCGACCCGGCCAGCCGGACGGCGAGCCGGCGCACCGCCTCGTCGTCGGCGAACCGCACCGCCGTCCGCTCCAGGCCCGACCCCCGGTCCACCCAGACCTGGTCCGGCCCGACCACCAGCACGTCGGTGGTCCCCGGGGTGCGCAGCAACGGCTCCAGCACCCCGGCACCGGCGAACTCGTCGACCGCCGCCCGGACCGCGCTGAGCACGTCGCCGTCGCCGAGCAGACCGGCGCTCTCCTGCCGGACCAGGGCGGCGACCGTGGCCTGGTCGGGCCGCGCGGTCCCGGTGGCCAGCCGGGCCCGCACCCGGTCGACCAGCGGCTCAGGCACGGGCCACCGAGCCGGCACCCACCCGCGGGAGCAGCCGCCGGACCACCTGGCCCAGCGGCGTGCGTGCCCCGACCTGGGGCGGCTCGCCCCGCTCGGCGCGGGCCGGGGCGGAGCGGTCGTGCACCAGCTCGGCCACCACCGGCCGGCCCAGGGCGGTCGCCACCTCGGCGGCGCCCACCCCACCCGGTGTGGTGCGGGCGACCAGCGCGGCCCGGCCCCACACCGGGTCGCGCAGCAGCGTGCCGGCCGCGGCGAGCGCCCGCACCCGGCCCGGGACCACGAGCACCGCGAGGTCGGCGTCGGCGAGCACCTGCTCGGCCACCGCCGGGTCGGGCCGGTGCGGCAGGTCCACGACCACCGGGTGCCCGTCCGCCCGGGCCGCCTCGACCACCGCGGCCAGCGCGCCGGGCGGCACCGGCCCGGCCACCTCGCGGGACGGCGCCAGGACGTGCACGCCGTGGGTCCGCGGCAGCGAGGCCACCACGGCCGCGCCGTCGACCCGCCCGCGCAGGCCGGCCAGGTCCGGCCAGCGCAGGCCCTCGGCCCACTCGGCCCCCAGCAGCAGGTCCAGCCCGCCGCCGGCCGGGTCGGTGTCGACCAGCACGGTGGCCCGCTCGCCGGGCAGGCCCAGCGCCAGCGCGGTGGCCAGCGTGCTCGCCCCGGCGCCGCCGCACGCCCCGGAGACCACGACCAGCGCCCCGGGGTCGACCGGGTCCCGGACCGCCCGGGCCGCCCGCTCGACCAGCCAGCCCTCGTCCCGGGGCAGCACGACGACCCGCTCGGCGCCGACCGCCAGGGCCGCCTCGAAGCCCTCGCCGGTCAGCTCCTCCCGGCTGGCCACCACCACGCCGGGCCGGCGGGGCAGCGCCCGGACCGCGGCGGCCCCCAGGACGTCGGCGCCCAGCACCACCAGCGGGGCCGACCGGTGGGCCCGGCGCAGCGCAGCACCGCCGTGCGTGAGCTCCGGGGTGGTGCCGGCGGCGGCGAGCAGGTGCAGCAGCTCGTCGACCAGGCCGTCGTCGGCGCTGATGACCAGCGGATGGGGTTCGGTGCGTTCGTCCACCCCGGCAGTGAGCCCCCCGGACGGCGTCCGCGGGCGGCCCGGACGGGATCTGTGGACAACCCCTGCGGGTGTGGACGACGGCGCGCCGGACGTCGGCGGCGTCTGCTAGCCCTAGCCTCGTGCCCCATGAGCCCCGACGGACCCCGCAGCGCGGTGTTCTTCGACCTGGACAAGACCGTGATCGCCAAGTCGAGCACGCTGGCCTTCGGCCGGCCGTTCTTCCAGGGCGGGCTGATCAACCGCCGCGCGGTGCTCAAGGGCGCCTACGCGCAGTTCATGTTCTCCCTCGCCGGGGCGGACGCGGTGCAGATGGAGCGGATGCGCGCGCAGATCACCGCGATGTGCACCGGCTGGGACGTCGACGTGGTGCACGACATCGTCCGGGAGACCCTGCACACGATCGTCGACCCGCTGGTCTACGCCGAGGCCGTCGACCTGGTCGAGGCGCACAAGGCGGCCGGCCGGGAGGTCGTGATCGTCTCCAGCAGCGGGGCGGAGATGGTCGAGCCGATCGGCGAGATGCTCGGCGTCGACCGGGTGGTGGCCACCCGGATGGTCGTGGTGGACGGCCGCTACACCGGCGAGATCGAGTTCTACGCCTACGGGGAGGGCAAGGCGTCGGCGATGCGCGAGGTGGCCGCCGAGCGCGGCTACGACCTGGCCGACTGCCACGCCTACTCCGACTCGATCACCGACCTGCCGATGCTGACCGCGGTCGGCCACCCCACCGCGGTCAACCCGGACCGGGGACTGCGCCGGGCGGCGGCCGAGCGCGGCTGGCCGGTGCTGGAGTTCCGCCGTCCGGTCGCCCTGAGCTCGCGGACGACGCAGCGCGGCCAGGTGGTCACCGGGGCGGCCGTGGGCGTCGGCGCCGCCGTCGTCGGGCTGGCCTGGTTCGTGCGCCGGCGGGCCCTGCGCGCCTGATGGCCGGGGAGCTCCGGCAGCGCGACCTGCTCGCCCCGCTGTGGCGGGTCGTGGTCGCGTTCCGGCTGGTCGCGTGGGTGCTGGCCGTCGCCGGCTGGTTCCGGGAGCGCGACGACTACCCCGGGACGGCGGCCCCGGTCGCCGTGCTGGTCGCGATGGCGGTGTGGACCGCGGTGGTCACCGTCGCCTACAGCCGCGCCGCGGGCCGCCGCACCCGGGTGACCCTGCTCGACCTCGGGGTCACCGTGCTGGTTCTGGCCGCCACCGTGGCCACCCAGCCCGCCGGGGCGTTCGGCGAGGGCGCCCCCATCGTCACCTCGATCTGGGTGGCCGGGCCCGCGCTGGCCATGGCGCTGGCCCGCGGCCGGGACGGCGGCGTGGCCGGTGCCGTCGTCGTCTGGGCGGCGGTCACCTTCCTGCGCGGCTACGTCGGCGACCGCGAGGTCTTCAACCTGACGCTGCTGGTGCTCACCGCCGGGCTGCTGGGCTACGCGGCCACGATCACCCGGCGGGCCGAGCTCGCGCTGCGGGAGGCCGCCGCGGCGCAGGCCGCCGCGCAGGAGCGCGAACGGCTGGGCCGGGCGGTGCACGACGGCGTCCTGCAGGTGCTGGCCGCCGTCCGCCGCCGGGGCGTGGACCCGGAGCTGACCCGGCTGGCCGCCGAGCAGGAGGTCGCGCTGCGCGGGCTGCTGACCACCGGGCCCGAGGTCGCCGTCGGCACCGCCGACCTGGGCACCGCGCTGCGGCTGCTGGCCACCCCCGACGTCGACGTGGCCGGTCCCGCCGAGCCGGTCGAGCTGCCCGCGCACACCGCCGCCGAGCTGACCGCCGCGGTGCGGGAGGCCCTGGCCAACACCGCCGAGCACGCCGCCGGGGCGCACGCCTGGGTCTCGCTGGAGCCGGCCGACGACGAGGTGGTCGTGGTGGTCCGGGACGACGGCCCGGGCATCCCCGACGGACGGCTGCCCGCCGCCGCCGGCGAGGGGCACCACGGGGTCCGCTCCTCGATCTGCGGCAGGCTGGCCGACCTGGGCGGGTCCGCCGTCCTGCACACCGCGCCCGGCCAGGGCACCGAGTGGGAGCTCACGATCCCGAGGGGGACGCCGCGATGACGACCGTGATGGTGGTCGACGACCACCCGATGTGGCGCGAGGCCGTGGAGCGCGACCTCGCCGCCCGCGGCTTCGAGGTGGTCGCCACGGCCGGGGACGCCGGGTCCGCCGTCCGCCGCGCCCTGGCCGTCCGGCCCGACGTGGTGGTCATGGACCTGCAGCTGGGCACCGGGTCCGGGGTCGACGCCACCCGGGACGTCGTCGCCGCCCTGCCGGGCACCCGGGTGCTGGTGCTCTCGGCCAGCGCCGAGCAGGCGGACGTGCTGGAGGCGGTCAAGGCCGGCGCCTCGGGCTACCTGGTGAAGTCCGCCGGCGCCGACGAGCTGGCCGACGCGGTCACCCGGACGGCGGCCGGGGACGCGGTCTTCTCCGCCGGGCTGGCCGGGCTGCTGCTGGGTGAGTACCGGCGGCTGCAGGCCGGTCCCGACCCGGGCGCCCCGCAGCTGACCGAGCGGGAGACCGAGGTGCTCAAGCTGGTCAGCCGCGGGTTGTCGGCCAAGGCCATCGCCGAGCGGCTGGTGCTCTCGCACCGCACGGTGGAGAACCACGTGCAGAACACCCTGCGCAAGCTGCAGCTGCACAACCGGGTGGAGCTGACCCGGTACGCCATCGAGCACGGCCTCACCGACCCCGACTCTGCATGACCATGCGGCGGCATGCATAATCTCTAGTCGTGTCCAAGGTACTGACGTCCCTCCCCGTCGGCGAACGCGTCGGCATCGCCTTCTCCGGAGGTCTCGACACCTCCGTGGCGGTCGCCTGGATGCGCGACAAGGGCGCGGTGCCCTGCACGTACACCGCCGACATCGGCCAGTACGACGAGACCGACATCGGCTCGATCCCGGGCCGCGCGGCGCAGTACGGCGCCGAGCTGTCCCGGCTGGTGGACTGCCGGGCCGCCCTGGTCGAGGAGGGCCTCGCCGCCCTGACCTGCGGCGCGTTCCACATCCGCTCCGGCGGCCGGGCCTACTTCAACACCACGCCGCTGGGCCGCGCGGTCACCGGCACCCTGCTGGTGCGGGCCATGCTCGAGGACGGCGTCGGCATCTGGGGCGACGGCTCGACGTTCAAGGGCAACGACATCGAGCGGTTCTACCGGTACGGCCTGCTGGCCAACCCGAGCCTGCGGATCTACAAGCCGTGGCTGGACGCCGACTTCGTCACCGAGCTCGGCGGGCGCAAGGAGATGAGCGAGTGGCTGGTCGCCCACGACCTGCCCTACCGCGACTCCACCGAGAAGGCCTACTCGACCGACGCCAACATCTGGGGCGCCACCCACGAGGCCAAGTCCCTCGAGCACCTCGACGTCCCGCTGGAGGCCGTGCAGCCGATCATGGGCGTGCGGTTCTGGGACCCCGAGGTCGAGATCGCCACCGAGGACGTCACCATCGGCTTCGAGCAGGGCCGCCCGGTGAGCATCGACGGCGCCGGGTTCGACTCCGACGTCGACCTGGTGCTCGCCGCCAACGCGATCGGCGGCCGGCACGGCCTGGGGATGAGCGACCAGATCGAGAACCGGATCATCGAGGCCAAGAGCCGCGGGGTCTACGAGGCCCCGGGCATGGCGCTGCTGCACATCGCCTACGAGCGGCTGGTCAACGCCATCCACAACGAGGACACCCTGGAGACCTACCACCGCGAGGGCCGGCGGCTGGGTCGGCTGATGTACGAGGGCCGCTGGCTGGACCCGCAGGGCCTGATGCTGCGCGAGTCGCTGCAGCGCTGGGTCGGCGCGGCGGTCACCGGGTCGGTCACGCTGCGGCTCCGGCGCGGCGAGGACTGGACGATCCTCGACACCCAGGGACCCTCGTTCAGCTACCACCCCGACAAGCTGTCGATGGAGCGGACGACGGACTCCGCGTTCGGCCCGGTCGACCGGATCGGCCAGCTGACCATGCGCAACCTGGACATCGCCGACTCCCGGTCCAAGCTCGAGCAGTACGCCGCGATCGGCATGCTCGGCTCGCACGCGGACCTGGTCGGCGACCTGGAGGCCGGCGGCGCGAACGCCATCGCCTCCCGCGGCGAGGCCTCCGAGGAGGAGCAGATGCTCGACCGCGCCGCCATGGAGGTCGGCACCGACTGATGGCGTGGTGGCAGGTCCTGCTGGGCGTCGTCGCCGGGCTGGTGCTGCTCTACGCCGTCCTGCTCGGCCTGCTGTGGGGCTACGCCCGGCGGCACCCGGAGACGGTCACCGCCCGGGAGGCGCTGCGGCTGCTGCCCGACGTCGTCCGGCTGGTGAAGCGGTTGGCCGGCGACGGGTCGCTGCCCCGCGGGGTGCGGGTCGGCCTGGTCCTGCTGCTGGTCTACCTGGCGTCGCCGGTGGACCTGGTGCCCGACGTGCTGCCGGTCATCGGGTACGCCGACGACGCCGTGGTGGTGGCCCTGGTGCTGCGCGCGGTGGTGCGGCGGGCCGGGCCGGAGGCGCTGACCCGGCACTGGCCCGGCCCCCCCGCCGGCCTGGACCTGGTGCGCCGGCTGGCCGGGCTCAGCGCCGCAGGGCCTGCCTGACCTTGTCCACCAGCGGGCCGGCCTCGCTGCGGGCCCGGCCCAGCAACGGCCCGGCCTCCTCCTTCGCCCGGTCCAGCAGCGTGCCGACCGTGGCCTTGGGGTCGAAGGCCCGGGCCGCGGTGGTCAGCGCGGCCTGCTCGTCGGCGGCCAGCTCGAGGTCGGCGGCGGCCACGTTGAACTCCAGCTGCTCGACGCTGGAGGCGCCCGGGATCGCGATGACCCGGGGCAGCGAGAGGAGCCAGGCCAGCGCGACCTGGGCCGGCTCGACGCGGTGCGCGGCGGCCACCTCCCGCAGCAGCTCCAGGAGCGGCTCCACCCGGCGCAGGTTCTCGGTGCCGAAGAGCTTGTTCATCGCCCGGACGCCGCCGGGGCGGTTGTCCACGCCGTACTTGCCGCCGAGCAGGCCCTGGGCGAGCGGGCTGTAGGCGATCACCACCCGGTCCTCCGCCTCGGCGAAGGGCACCAGGTCCTCCAGCGGGCCGGCGGCGGCGAGGGAGAAGTCCACCTGGTTGCTGACCACGGGCCGGCCCAGCGCGGCGTCGGCGGCCCGCCAGCGCTCCAGGCTGTAGTTCGAGACGCCGACGGCGCCGATCCGGCCCTCGTCGAGCAGCGCGCCCATGCCCTTCATCGTCACGGTGTCGGGGACCACCGGGTTGGGCTGGTGCACCTGGTACAGCGGGATCCGCCGCACGCCGAGCCGCTGCGCGCTCCCCTGCCATGCCTTGCGGACCAGCTTCGGGAACGGCGCGACCGGGAGCACCTTCGAGGCCAGGACGACGTCGTCCCGGTCGGCACCCAGCGCCGCGCCGAGGATCCGCTCGCTCTTGCCCGGCCCGTAGACCTCGGCGGTGTCGAAGAGGGTGACGCCCAGCTCGAGGGCCCGCCGGACGATCGCGGTCGCGCCCGCGTCGGCGTAGTCGTCGCCGTAGCCCCACTCCCGGGAGCCGAACTGCCAGGTGCCCAACCCGATCCGGGAGACCGGACCGAGACCGTCGACGTCGAGGAAGCGCATGCCCCCAGTGTGGGCGGAGCGGCCGTCGAGTGCGGAGTGAGACCGCCCATCGCCGGGGATGACCGGCCTGGCTCCGCACTCGACGGCGCCTGTGGACAAGATCCACATCGGTGTCCGCCGTGCTGGAGCCTGCGAGCGTGTCCCGGCCGCCGCGCCCTGCGCCCGCCCTCGGCTCCCGGCCGTTCCGGGGGTCCGCCGCGGTGGCGGCGGGCACGCTCACCCGGCACCAGCTGGCCGGCCCGGGGTGGGTGCGGGTGTTCCCGGACGTCTACATCGCGGCCGGGGTGCCGCTCACCCACGAGCTCCGGGTGCGGGCCGCCCTGGTTCTGTTCCCCGACGCCGTGGTCTGCGGGCGCAGCGCTGCCCGACTGTGGGGCGTGGACGTCGACGGGCCCACCGGCGACCCCGACCGGGCCGATGTCGAGGTCGCGCGTCCACGGCGGGCACCCGACGCCGACGGCATCCGCCGCCCGGCTGGTCAGCAGCGCATCGCGGGCCTCGTCGTCCGCCGGCGCGCGGTGTTCGCCCAGGACGTCGGACGGCGGGACGGGGTGCGACTGACGCTCCCCACGGTCACCGCCCTCGACCTCGCTGCCGAGCTCCGCCACGACGACGCCGTGGTGGTCCTGGACCAGTTCTGCCAGCTCGGGCCCCGCGAGCACCGGACCGTCACCCTGGCCGACCTCGAGGACCGTGCCGGCACCCGCACGGGGCGTGGCTGCCGGCGGATCCGGGCCGCCCTGGCCGACGCCGACGGCCTGGCCGAGTCACCGCAGGAGACCCGGACGCGGTTGGTCCTCCACCGGTCCGCACTGCCCAGACCGATGGCTCAGCACCGGGTGCGCGACGCTCGCGGACGCGAGGTGGCCCGGGTGGACTTCGCCTGGCCGGCGCTGAGAGTGGCCCTGGAGTACGACGGCGAGGTCCACCTGACCCGGCTGGGCCCGGACCGGCAACGGATGAACCGCCTGCAAGCCGCAGGTTGGCGGGTGCTCTACGTGACGGCGGCCGACCTCCACCACCCCGAGCGCATCGTGGCGCTGGTGGCGGCAGCCCTTGCATCGTCGAGTGCGGACTGAGACCGCTCATCCACGCCGATGACCGGTCTGGCTCCGCACTCGGCGAGGCCTGGGGGCTACCCGCGGAGGAGGGACTCGCAGATGGCCAGGCCCTCGACGGCGCCCAGCTCGGTGGCCCGGCAGCAGTGCGCCAGCCAGCCGGCGACGCCCTCGGCGGTGCCGCTGCGGTAGCCGGCCAGGGCCTCGGCGTACGCATCAGCCCCCAGCTCGGCGAAGCCCACCTCGGGCACGGAGACGGCCTTGGGGTCCAGGCCGCGGGCGATGCCGGTCAGCCGGCCGGCGGCCCGGGCCACCACCCCGCTGCCCACGGCGAAGGGCTCGACCGCGGCCAGTTCGCCGTGCACGACCGCGGCGATCAGCACGGCCGGGGCGGTCGTCGCCCCGGTGATCAGCCCGAACACCCCGCCCAGCCGGCCGCTGGACTGCGGCGCGGGCCGGCCCAGCTCGGCGCTGGGCACCAGGTCGGCGGCGGCGAGCACGTGCATGCGGGCCAGCACCTGGCCCGGCGCGCGGTCCCAGGTGTCGACCATCGAGCCCAGCGCGACCGAGACCCGCAGCGCGCCCTGCAGGGTCGGCTCGCTGACGTCGCCGGTGCGCACCTGGGCCAGCGGGACGTCGACGCCCTCCAGCGACGCCGAGGCGCGGGCGCCGCGCAGCGCGGACTCCGAGCTCACGCCGGCGGACTCCCGGCGCAGCACCTTGTGGCCGAGCAGCCGGTCGACCGCGGTGCGGGCCGCGTCGGCCGCGTCGCGTACGCCGGGCAGGTCCAGCAGCGGGGCCAGCGGGTCCGGACCGGCCGGCCGGGTCGGCCGCGGGGCCGCGCGGCGGGCACCCAGGCCTGCCGCGCCGGGGCCGTCCGTCGGGGGCCGCAGGGGGATCGTCACGCCTCGACGGTAACCGCGCACCTAGGCTCCCCCTCGATGACCACGCTCCTGCTCGTCCGGCACGGACAGAGCACCTGGAACGCCGCCGGCCTCATGCAGGGCCAGACGGCGCACGTGCCGTTGACCGAGCTCGGCCACGAGCAGGCCCGCGGCGCGGCCACCGAGCTCAAGGGCCTGCGCCCCGGCGCGATGGTGGCCAGCGACCTGCACCGGGCCGTGCAGACCGCCGAGCACTGCATGGCCGCCACCGGACGCCGCTTCACCACCACCCCGGCGCTGCGCGAGCAGGGGTACGGCGTCCTGGAGGGCCGGCCCTCCCGCGAGCTGTGGGACCTCGTGGACTGGACCGACGTGCACTGGTCCGCCGACGGCGGGGAGTCCCTGGCGCAGCTGCACGCCCGGGTGGCGACCTACCTGGACGGCCTGCGGGCGGCCCCGCCGGCCGAGGTGGTCGCGCTGGTCACCCACGGCGACACCATCCGCGCCGCCCAGGCCGTGCTCGCCGGCGACGGCCCCGAGGCGATGCCCGCGGTCACCCCGCACAACGGCTCGATCACCCGGCTCGAGCTGTGAGCCGCGCCCTCGTCCTCGGCGGCTCGCGGTCGGGCAAGTCCGCGCACGCCGAGTCGCTGCTCGAGGGCCGGGACGACGTCACCTACCTGGCCACCACCGACCCCCGACCCGGGGACGCCGACTGGGCCGCCCGGATCGCCGCGCACCGCGCCCGCCGGCCGGCCGCGTGGACGACGAAGGAGACCACCAACCCCGGCGAGCTGGTGCTCCCGGGCACCTACCTGGTCGACTCGATCACCACCTGGGTCACCGCGATGATGGACGCCAGCGGGGTCTGGGACGGCGGCCAGCGGGCCGCCGACCGCCTGTCCCGGCGGGTCGACGAGCTGCTCGAGGCCTGGGTGATGACCCCGGCGCACGTCGTGGCCGTCAGCGACGAGGTCGGGCTGGGCGTCATCCCCGAGACGTCGTCGGGCCGGCTGTTCCGGGACACCCTCGGCACGGTGAACCAGCGGCTGGCCGCCACCGCCGACGAGGTGTTCTTCGTCGTCGCAGGACTCCCCCAGCGCCTGCGGTGAGCGGGGTGTGGGCCGCCTTCGGGTGGCTGACGGTCTTCCGCGTGCCCGGGTCGGCGAGCGCGCGCGGCGTGCTGCCGTGGGCGCCGCTGGTCGGCCTGGTCCTCGGCGCCCTGGCCGCGCTGGTCGGCTGGCTGGCCGCCCGTTCCGCCTCCCCCCTGGTCGGCGCGGTGCTGGCGGTCGCGCTGCTGGCCTGGCTGACCCGCGGGCTGCACCTGGACGGGCTGGCCGACACCGCCGACGGCCTGGGTCCGCTGCGCGGGCGGGAGCGGGCGCTGGAGGTGATGCGGTCGGGCGACGTCGGCCCGTTCGGGGTCGCCACCCTGGTGCTGGCCCTCCTGCTGCAGGTCGCCTGCCTGGCCCAGCTGCTCTCCCTGGACGGCGGATGGCTCGCGCCGGTGACGGCGGTGGTCGCCGCCCGGCTGGCGATGTCCCGCTGCGGCCTGCCCGGGGTGCCCACCGCGGCCGGCTCCTCGCTGGGCGCCGCGGTCGCCGGCACCGTCTCCCGCGCCTGGCTGGCCGCCTGCGCGGTGGTCGTCGTCCTGCTGGTGCTGGGCACCGCGCTGTGGCTGGGCGACCTCGGGCAGGGCGGCCGGCTGGTGGCCGCCGCCGCGCTCGGCCTGGCCGCCGGCGAGCTGCTGCACCGCCGGGCCCGGGCCCGGCTGGGCGGGGTCAACGGCGACGTCATGGGCGCCGCCGGCGAGGTCACCGCCACGGCCACCCTCCTGGCCGCGGCGGTGCTCCTGGGCTGACCGGCTCAGGACAGCGCCGAGGTGTCCAGCACGAAGCGGTGCCGGACGTCGCCGACGGCCAGCCGGTCGAGTGCCTCCTGCACCCGGGCGGCAGGCAGCACCTCGACGTCGGCGGTCACCCCGTGCTCGGCGCAGAACGCCAGCATCTCCCGGGTCGACGGCAGGCCGGCGCTGCCCGAGGAGGTCAGCTTCTTCCGGCCGACCAGCAGGTCCATGATCTGCACGGTGACCGGGCCGAGGTCGCCCAGCGAGCACAGCACGCCGTCGACGGCGACCGTGCGCAGCAGCGGACCCAGGTCGTGCGGCACCGCCACGGTGTCCACCACCAGGTCGAAGGTGTCGGCCACCGCGGCCATCGCCGCCTCGTCCGTGCTGACCACCAGCGCGGTCGCGCCCAGCGCACGGGCGTCGTCGGCCTTGTCCGCGCTCCGGCTGAGCACGGTCACCTCGGCGCCCAGCGCGGCGGCGAACTTGACCGCCAGGTGACCCAGCCCGCCCAGCCCGANCCCCGCCGAGAGGACCCCGTGAACCGCCGCTCCGCCCTGCTCGCCCTGCCCGTCGTCGGAGCCGCAGCCGGCCAGCAGCACGGCGACGACGGGCAGGGCGAGCAGGGCGGAGCGGCGGTTCACGGGGTCCTCTCGGCGGGGGTGCGGGGTCCGGCTTCGAGGTCGCCCTCGGTCTCCAGGTAGACCTGCTTGAGCTCGGCGAGCAGCTGCGGGTCCGGCTGCGCCCACAGCTCGCGGTCGGCCGCCTCGAGCAGCCGCTCGGCGATGCCGTGCAGCGCCCAGGGGTTGGACTCCTCCAGGAACGCCCGGTTCTCCGGGTCCAGCACGTAGCTCTGGGTCAGCTTCTCGTACATCCAGTCCGCGACGACGCCGGTGGTGGCGTCGTAGCCGAACAGGTAGTCCACCGTCGCGGCCATCTCGAAGGCGCCCTTGTAGCCGTGCCGGCGCATCGCCGCGATCCACTTGGGGTTGACCACCCGGGCGCGGAACACCCGGGAGGTCTCCTCGACCAGCGAGCGGGTGCGCACGTGCTCGGGCCGGGTGGAGTCGCCGATGTACGCCCGGGGCGAGCTGCCGGTCAGCGCGCGCACCGTGGCGACCATCCCGCCGTGGTACTGGAAGTAGTCGTCGGAGTCGGCGATGTCGTGCTCGCGGGTGTCGATGTTCTTGGCCGCGACCGCGATCCGCCGGTAGGAGGTCTCCATGTCCGGCCGCGCGGAGACGCCGTCGAGGTCCCGGCCGTAGGCGTAGCCGCCCCACACCGCGTAGACCTCGGCCAGGTCGGCGTCGGTGCGCCAGTCCCGGCTGTCGATCAGCGAGAGCAGGCCGGCCCCGTAGGCCCCGGGCTTGGACCCGAACACCCGGGTGGTGGCCCGGCGGCGGTCCCCGTGCTCGGCGACGTCGGCGTCGACGTGCTTGCGGACGAAGTTCTGCTCCGGGGACTCCTCCAGGCCCGCGGCCAGCGCGACGGCGTCGTCGAGCATGGTCACCACGTGCGGGAAGGCGTCCCGGAAGAACCCGGAGATGCGCACCACGACGTCGATCCGCGGTCGCTCCAGCTCGGCCAGCGGGATCGCCTCGAGCGTCGTCACCCGGCGGGAGGCCTCGTCCCAGACCGGCCGGACGCCGAGCAGCGCGAGCACCTGGGCGACGTCGTCCCCGCTGGTGCGCATCGCCGAGGTGCCCCACACCGACAGGCCGACCGAGGGCGGGTACTCCCCCGTCTCGGACAGGTAGCGCTCCAGCAGCGACTCGGCCAGGCCCTGCCCGGTCTCCCAGGCCAGCCGGGAGGGCACCGCGCGCGGGTCGACGGAGTAGAAGTTCCGGCCGGTCGGCAGCACGTTGACCAGCCCGCGCAGCGGGGAGCCCGAGGGCCCGGCCGGCACGTAGCCGCCGTCCAGGGCGTGCAGGGCCATGTCGATCTCGTCGGTGGTCTTCGCCAGCCGCGGCACGACCTCGTCGACGGCGAACTGCAGCACCCGCTCGACCTCGGCGTGCGGGGCGCCCAGCACGTCGACCACCAGCGGGGCGACGGCCGAGGACACCCAGCCGGCCTCCTCCATGCCGGTGACCAGCGCGAGCGCCCTGCCCTCGACCTCGTCGGTCTCGTGCAGCCCGGCCGAGCCGTCCTCGACCAGGCCCAGCGCCTCGCGCAGCCCCGGCATGGCGACCGAGCCGCCCCAGATCTGCCGGGCCCGCAGGATCGCCAGCACCAGTCCGACCCGGGCGTCGCCCTCGGGCGGGGAGCCGAACACGTGCAGCCCGTCGCGGATCTGGCTGTCCTTGATCGCGCACAGCCAGCCGTCGACGTTGAGGATCATCTCGTCGAACTCGGCGTCGTGCGGCCGGTCGTCCAGGCCCAGGTCGTGGTCGAGCTTGGCGGCCTGGATCAGCGTCCAGATCTGCTGCCGGACGGCGGGCAGCTTCGGCGGGTCCATCGCGGCGATGTTGGCGTGCTCGTCGAGCAGCTGCTCCAGCCGGGCGATGTCGCCGTAGGTGTCCGCGCGGGCCATCGGCGGCACCATGTGGTCGACCAGCACGGCGTGCGCGCGGCGCTTGGCCTGGCTGCCCTCGCCCGGGTCGTTGACCAGGAACGGGTAGACCATCGGCAGGTCGCCGAGCGCCGCGTCGGGCGCGCAGGCCGCCGACAGGCCCACGGTCTTGCCGGGCATCCACTCCAGGTTGCCGTGCTTGCCCACGTGCACGACCGCGTGCGCGCCGAAGGACGACCGCAGCCAGTGGTAGGCGGCGAGGTAGTGGTGGGACGGCGGCAGGTCCGGGTCGTGGTAGATCGCGATCGGGTTCTCCCCGAAGCCGCGCGGGGGCTGCACCATGACCACGACGTTCCCGGCGCGCAGCGCGGCGAAGACGATGCAGTCGTCGGTCGGGTCCACGAAGAGCTCACCGGGCGGCGGGCCCCAGTGCTCGACCATCCGGTCGGTCAGCTCGGCGGGCAGCGAGTCGAAGAAGGTGCGGTACTCGGCGGCCGGGATGCGCACCGGGTTGCCGGACAGCTGCTCCTGGGTGAGCCAGTCCGGGTCCTGGCCGCCGGCCTCGATGAGGGCGTGCACCAGCGCGTCGCCGTCCAGGTCGGCGACGCCGGGCAGCGACCCCTCGCCGTCGAACGGGCCGATGTCGTAGCCCTGCCCGGCCATCGCGGCCAGCAGCCGGACGACCGACGCCGGGGTGTCCAGGCCGACCGCGTTGCCGATCCGGGAGTGCTTGGTCGGGTAGGCCGACAGCATCACCACGATCTTCCGGTCGGCCGGGGCGGTGTGCCGCAGCCGGGCGTGCGCGACGGCGATGCCGGCGACCCGGGCCGAGCGCTCCAGGTCCGGGACGTAGGAGGTCAGGCCCTCGTCGTCGACCTCCTTGAAGGAGAACGGCACGGTGATGATCCGGCCGTCGAACTCCGGGATGGCGACCTGGTTGCCGACGTCCAGCGGGGACAGCCCGTCGTCGTTGGCCGCCCAGGTGGCCCGTGGGGTGCCCAGCACCAGGCCCTGGATGACCGGGATGTCCAGGCGGGCGAGCTCGCCGACGTCCCAGGCGCCGTCGTCCCCCCCGGCCTGCGCGGTGGCCGGGCGGGAGCCGCCGGCCGCGAGCACGGTGACCACCATGGCGTCGACGGTGCGCAGCACGTCGAGCATCTCCGGGGCCACCGACCGCAGCGAGGCGCAGTAGACCGGCACGGGCACGCCGCCGGCGGTCTCGACCGCCTCGCACAGCGTGTGCACGAAGGCGGTGTTCCCGGCCAGGTGGTGCGCCCGGTAGTACAGGACGGCGACCCGCGGGCCGGTCGCGGTGGACTCGCGCCCGAGCAGTCCCCAGTCCGGCGCGACGGCCGGGCGCTCGAAGCCCTCGCCGTCCAGCAGCACGGTGTCGGCCAGGAAGCGGTGCAGCTCGACGATGTTGTCCGGGCCGCCCTGCGCCAGGTAGGCGTGCGCGTCGGTGGCCACGCCCATCGGCACGGTGGACATGCCCATCAGCTCGGCGTCGGGCAGCTGCTCGCCGCCCAGGACGACGACCGGGACGCCGAGGCCCAGCAGCGGCGCGACCATGTCCTCGTACTTGCGCCGGGAGCCGAGGATCCGGACGACGACCAGGTCGGTGCCGGTGGCGAACTCGACCAGGTCGCCGACCCGGTAGGGGTTGCCCAGCTTCCAGTCGGAGTCGCTGGACCGGGCGGCCAGCAGGTCGGTGTCCGACGTGGAGAGCAGCGTGAAGGTGCGCATGGTGTGAGGCCTTCCCTCGGGGTCCGCGCCCCGGTTCGTCGGGCACGGCGACGTGGAGTGTCTGGCTCACCCCGAGGGGTTCACAGTGGCGGGACCGCGCCGGGGTCGCACCGGCTTCCTGCCACGTGGCCGTGGTTGCCCCGGACGCTACCCGGCGACGTCGGCGAAGCCGTCGGGGACGACGGCCGGGCCGGCCTCGTCGGGACGCGGCCGGTCCTCGGGGTGCGCGCGCAGGGCGATGAGGGCGACGTCGTCCTCCGGGCGGGCCGGCAGGTCGGCCAGGACCCGGTCGCACAGGTCCTCCAGCGGCAGGCCGGCCTGCACCAGCCGACCGACGGTGGCCACCAGCCGGGCGGTGCCGGCGTCCAGGTCTTCGCCGCGCCGCTCGACCAGCCCGTCGGTGTACAGCAGCAGCGTGCTGCCCGGCGCCATCACCACCGTGCGGTCGTGCCGGGTCACCGAGTGGTCCACGCCCAGCAGCAGGTCCCGGCCCTCGAGCAGGCGGACCTGCCCCTGCTCGTCCACGAGCAGCGGCGGCGGGTGGCCGGCGTTGGACCAGCGCAGGGTCCGGCGACCGAGGGCGTGGTCGTCGTCGGCCTGCTCCACCCGCGCGGTGAGCACGGTGGCCAGGGTGCCGACGTCCAGCCCGGTGATCGCCCGGTCCAGGGTGGTCAGGCCCTCCGCCGGGGTGCCGCCGGTGGCCCAGGTGATGCCGCGCAGCAGGTTGCGCAGGGCGCCCATGGTGGCCGCGGCCTCCCGGTCGTGGCCGGTGACGTCGCCGATGACCAGGTGGGTCGCGCCGTCCGGGCCGAGGAAGGCGTCGTACCAGTCGCCGCCGATCTGCGCGTCGGCCGCGGCCGGCAGGTACCGGGTGACCACGTGCAGGTGGTCGGGCTCGGGCGGGGCGGTGAGCAGGGACCGCTGCAGCGTCTCCGACATCCGGGCCACCGCCCCCAGCGCCTCCCGGGCGGACTCGGTGGAGGCGATCCGGGTGAGGGTCTGGGCGGTGAGCGAGGCCAGGGCGCCGATGAACTCGCGGTCGGCCGGGCGCCACCAGCGGTCGGTGCGCTGCCCGATGGCCAGCGAGCCGATCACCCGGGAGGTCGACCGCAGCGGCACCGAGCACCCGGCCCGGACCCCCGACCGACGCCAGAGCTCCGCCGCGCCCGGGAAGTCGCGCTCCACGGTGTCCAGGTCCGGCACGAAGTGCGATCGCCCGGTCACCGCGGAGTCGACCATCGGCAGCGGGTGGTCCCGGGGCAGCCGGTCGACCCGGGCGAGGGTGTCCTCGTCCAGCGAGGCGTCGACGACGGTGCGGATCGGCGACCGGTCGTCGTCGGCCAGGCAGAGGATCACCCCGGTCGTGCCCAGCGCGGCGGAGGCGTGCCGGGTGACCACGGCCAGCGCCCCGGCGACGGTCTCGGCCCGGCCCAGCGCCCCGGCCACCCCGATCAGCCCGGCCATCCGCTGGGCGTCGGCGTACTGCTGGTGGGCCGCCTCGCGCGCGTCGGTGACGTCGGTGTTCGTGCCGACCATCCGCACCGGTCGGCCGGCGTCGTCGCGCAGCACCCGCCCCAGTGCGGCCACCAGGCGGACGGTGCCGTCGGGCCACACCACGCGGAACTCCGCGTCCAGCCGACCGCCCTGGTCGATGGCCTCCTGCAGCGCCTCGCGGACCAGCGGTCGGTCGTCGGGGTGGATGCCGCGGTCGATGTCCCCGACCAACCCGGTCAGGGTCTGGTCGGTCAGGCCGAACATGGCGATGCTGCGGTCGTCCCAGACGAGCACGTCGGTGCGCAGGTCCCAGTCCCACAGCCCTGTCCCGGCGGCCTCGGTGGCCAGCGCCAACCGGGCCCGGGCGACCTCGCGCTCCCCGGGGGACATCACCACATCCGAGATCATGCCGTACGGAAAGGCCTGGACCGGTGCTCCGCGCGGCGGCCCGTCGAGGTGGCGGGCCGCCGCGCGGCAGCGCTCAGTTCCGGGCGCGCAGCTCGCGCCGGAGGATCTTGCCGGTGGTGGTCTTGGGCAGCTCGTCGACCACCTCCACGTACCGGGGGTACTTGTAGGCCGCCATCCGCTCCTTGGCCCACGCGATGACCTCGTCGGTGTCGATGGTGGCGCCCGGCTTGGCCGACACGTAGGCCTTCACCGTCTCGCCCCGGACCTCGTCGGGGATGCCCACCACGGCGACCTCGCGGACCGCCGGGTGGCCGTAGAGGACGTCCTCGACCTCGCGCGGCCAGACCTTGTACCCGGCCGCGTTGATCATGTCCTTCTTGCGGTCGACCAGGAAGAACCAGCCCTGGGCGTCCATGAAGCCGACGTCCCCGGTGCGCAGCTCGCCGCCGGGGATGGACTCCGCGGTGGCCTCGGGCCGCTCCCAGTAGCCCGGCACCACCTGCGGACCGGAGGTGGCGAACTCCCCCACCTCGCCGACCGGCACCTCCTCGCCGTCCTCGCCGAGCACGCGGACGACGGTGTCGTAGACCGGCACCCCGACGCTCAACGCGCCGGAGTTCTCGTCGACCGGCGCCTTCACGCCCATCGGGACGCCGTGCGAGGGGCTGTTGGTCTCGGTCAGCCCGTAGATGTTGTGCACGTAGACGCCGAGCTTCTCCTCCAGCTGGTCGGTCACCGCCGGCGCGATCGGCGCCCCGCCGGAGTAGACCGCCCGCAGCGACGCGAAGTCCTCCCGGACGGCGCCCGCGGCGTTGCCCAGCGCGATGAAGACCGCGATGGCCCCCACGGTGAAGGTCGGCCGGTGCTCGCGGATCGCCTCGAGCACGACGTCGGGCTGGAACCGGTGCGCGATGACCAGCGGGCAGCCGACCAGCATCGCGATGGCCACGTGCCCGATCAGGCCGGTGATGTGGAACAGCGGGGCCACGCCGAGGACGACGTCGTCCGGCCCCAGGTGCATCCACTCCCGGTACGTGTACGCGTTGAACACCATCGTGGAGTGGGTGTTCATCGCCCCCTTGGGCCGGCCGGTGGTGCCCGAGGTGTAGGTCAGCACCCCGACGTCGGACCCCGACAGCTGCACCGGCGGCGGCTGCTGCCCGGCGTACCGCTCGACCAGGCCGGCGAGGTCCACGGTGCCCTCGGGGGTGGTCTTCGTCGTGCCCTCGAACAGCCGCGGGTCGGCCCGGGTCTGGTGGTCCAGGCCGGAGCAGGTGACCACGGTGGTCACCGACGTCTCGGGCAGCACGCCGGCGGCCACCGACGTGTACAGCTCGTCCAGGCACAGCAGCGCCGTGGCCCCGGAGTCGGTGAGCAGGTAGGTGAGCTCGGCGGACTTGTTCATCGGGTTGATCGCCACCGCCGAGCCGCCGGCCTTCCACGCACCGAGCAGCCCGATGACGAACGCCGGGTCGTTCTGCACGTACAGGCCCATCCGGTCGCCGGCGCTGAACCCGCCCTCCAGCAGGCCCAGGGCGAGGGCGTCGGAGGCGGTGTCCAGGTCGGCGAAGGTCAGCGTGCCGTCGAAGTACCGGATCGCCACGGCGTCCGGGGTCGCGGCCAGGGTGGCCTCGAAGACCGCCAGCAGCGTGTCGTGCTCGGGGGTGATCGAGGCGGGCTGGCCCTCGCCGTAGAGGGCCAGCCAGGGCTTCGCGGCGTAGACGCCCGTCACTTGATGGCCAGCGGGTTGACCGGGGAGCCCGAGCCCAGGTGCACCTTCAGCGGGGCCGCGGCGTAGAGGAAGGTGTACTGGCCGTCCTCGGCGGAGCTGGCGGCCAGGGTCTCCAGGTCGGCGATCTCGGTGAGGGTCACGCCCAGGTTGCGCATGAGGGCGCAGTGCAGCGGGAGCGCGGTGCCGTTGTTGGGGTCGTAGGTGACCTCGTTGGCGATGGTGTCGGTGACCAGGTTGGGGATCTCCATGTCCTGGAACCAGCGCACCAGGCCGTCGCTGTAGACGAGGCCGGGCTCGCAGAAGCCGTCGTAGAACGCGTCGCCCTGCTCGTGGAACAGCTGCAGGAAGTTGGTGCGGATGACCAGCACGTCGCGCTTCTCGATGGTCACGCCCTGGGCCGCGGCGCACGCCTGCAGGTCCTCGTGGGTGAAGGTCTCGGCCTTGTCCAGGGTGGCCTTGTCGCGGAAGCGGGCCATGTCCAGCAGGATGCCGCGGCCGACGACGCCCTTCTGCGCGATCGGCTCGACGCTGGCCTTGTCCAGCCCGCCGACCGTCGTCCGGGCGTCGTAGCCGTTCCAGATCTGCCCGCCGTACCAGACGTGGCCCAGCGCGTCGTACTGCGTGGAGCCCTGCAGGAAGGCGTTGATCTTGTCGTCGGCGTAGTGCAGGCCGCCGGGGAAGGCCGGGCCGTCGGCGCCGTCCCAGCTGGACTCGTCGAGGACCTGGGTGCGCTCGGCCGGGGTCCGCCCGGGCCACACCGGGTCGCCCTTGGGGTCGCCGATCAGCCGCTGGAGGGTGTGGACCTCGCCCTTCTTGACGTGCTGGATCCCGCGCAGCACCTCGTCGGCGGTGAGGTAGTTCAGCGCGCCGACCTCGTCGTCGGGGCCCCACTTGCCCCAGTTGCTCGGGGCGTCGGCGAGCAGGTCGGTCATCTCGGGGACGGGGGGCTTCTCGGTGCTGGTCATGGCGTCTCCTCGTCGAGCGTCAGACGGCAGCGGACCGAACGGTCGTCCGGTCCGCGCGTGGTGGACTGGATGATGCAGGTCACATGCGAGAGGGGTCAAGACCGGTGGACGGCGGTCGACCGAGCAGCG
Source organism: Klenkia terrae (assembly GCF_900491935.1). GTDB lineage: Bacteria > Actinomycetota > Actinomycetes > Mycobacteriales > Geodermatophilaceae > Klenkia > Klenkia terrae. The sequence goes on along the minus strand of NZ_UEXK01000004.1, from coordinate 2,932,631 downwards.
CCAGGGCGAAGCCGACGTACTGCTCGGCCAGCTCCTCCGGGGCGGTCGGACCACCGGGCCGGTACCACTGCGGGATGGCCGTGCACAGGGTGACCACGGCCCGGGCCGCCGTCCCCGGGTCGGCGACGGCGAGCAGCCCGGCGGCGACCGCGGCGGCCACCTCCTCGTCGACGGCCTGCTGCTGCGCCCGCCGGACGGCGGCGACCCGCACGTAGTCCTCGGGCCGCAGGCTGCGCATCTCGCTGGCGCCCAGGAAGCTGGTCGCGCGCCGGTGGCTGTGGAACAGCGCCAGGCACTCGACCAGCGCGGCGACCCGCTCGAGCGGGCCGGCGCCCTGCGCCCGGGCGGCCCGCATGCGGGCGTCGAGCTCGACCATCGTGCGGTCCAGCAGCGCGACCAACATGTCGTACTTGCTCTCGTAGTAGTGGTACAGCCCGGACACCGACAGGCCGGCGTGCGCGGCGATCGTCCGGATGGTCGAGCCGTGGTAGCCGACCTCGACGAAGGTGGCCAGCGCGGCGGCCAGGGCCGGGTCGAGCTCCAGCGGGCCGTACCGCCGCCAGTCGCCGTGGTCGCCGTGGTCGCCCGGCCGGTCCGGGGGGACGGCACCGCCCAGCCCGGCGAGCACACCGGGGCCCGGCCCGGACCGGCCGTCCGGGTCGAACACCCGGGCCACCGGGACGCCGAGCAGGTCGGCGATCGCCGCGACCCGGACCGCGCTGACCCCGGTGTGGCCGTTCTCCACCGCGCTCAGCGTCGCCGGGCTCACCCCGAGCCCGGCGGCGAGTGCCCGCAGGCTCACCCCGCGGGCCGTCCGCAGCCTGCGGATCGAGGCCCCGATCGACGGCTCCTCCCCCATGCCCAGCACCTCCGACCGGCTCGGCCCCGTCGGTGGTCGCTGCTAGCGTGCCGCGACCGTGCACCGGAGCACGTGTTCAGGAAGGCTGATCATGACGCACCCGCTCGCCGCCCCGTCCAGCACCGCCGTCGACCTGCACGCCCGGATGGTGGACTTCCTCCGCGAGGAGGTCCTCCCGGCCGAGGCCGAGTACGAGGCGCACCGGCGCGCAGCCGGGCCCGACGGCCACGACGCACCCCCGGTGATGGAGCGGCTCAAGGCCGCGGCCCGCGCCCAGGGCCTGTGGAACCTGTTCCTGCCGAGCGAGTCCGGGCTGACCCAGCTGGAGTACGCCCCGCTGGCCGAGCTGACCGGCTGGAGCCTGGAGCTGTTCCCCGAGGCGACCAACTGCGCGGCGCCCGACACCGGCAACATGGAGCTGCTGCACCTGCTGGGCACCCCCGAGCAGAAGCAGCAGTGGCTGGAGCCGCTGCTGGCCGGGGAGATCCGGTCGGCGTTCGCGATGACCGAGCCCGCGGTGGCCAGCAGCGACGCCACCAACATCGAGACCCGGATCGAGCGCGACGGTGACTCCTACGTCATCACCGGCCGCAAGTGGTGGACCTCGGGCGTGCTGGACCCGCGCTGCGCCGTCCTGGTGGTGATGGGCAAGACCGACCCGGGCGCCCAGAAGCACCGGCAGCAGTCGATGCTCGTGGTCCCCCGCGACACCCCCGGCGTGGTGGTCGAGCGCGACCTGCCGGTGTTCGGCCAGCACGACCAGCACGGCCACGGCGTGGTCCGCTTCGACGGCGTCCGGGTGCCGCTGACCAGCGTGATCGGCGAGGAGGGCGGCGGGTTCGCCGCCGCGCAGGCCCGGCTGGGCCCCGGCCGGATCCACCACTGCATGCGGGCCCTCGGTGCCGCCGAGCGCGCGATGGCGATGATGGTGGCCCGGGTGCAGGAGCGGGTCGCCTTCGGCCGTCCGCTGGCCGAGCAGGGCGTGGTGCAGCAGCAGATCGCCGAGTCCCGGGTGGACATCGACCAGGCCCGGCTGATCTGCCACCAGGCCTGCCAGGTCATCGACACGATGGGCAACAAGGCGGCCAAGGACCTCATCGCGATCGCCAAGGTCGCCGTCCCGCGCGCGGCCTCCCGGGTCATCGACCGGGCCATCCAGGTGCACGGCGGGGCCGGCGTCACCGACGTCACCCCGCTGGCCGCGATGGCCGGCTGGCACCGGGCGATGCGGCTGTTCGACGGCCCCGACGAGGTGCACCTGCGCTCGCTGGCCAAGTCCGAGCTCGGCCGCACCCCCGTCGTCCCGCTGCCGCCGGTCACGGTCTAGGGAAACGACTTCCGCTGGCCCTCGGCCCCGTCGTAGGGGCCCACGGCGTGCGGAGCGCGTCGTGGGGGGCGACGGGGTCCTTCGTTTGCCGATTCGGCACGGATCGTTGCGGGGGCAGCAGAGCGACCGGCACCGTCGTCGGCATGGATGCAGACGTGGTGGTGATCGGTGGCGGGCCGGCCGGGCTCAGCGGCGCGAAGGCGCTGGCGCGCTCGCTGCGCTCGGTCGTGGTGGTGGACGACGACCGGCCGCGCAACGCGGCGGCCGACGGCGCGCACAACGTGCTCGGCAACGAGGGCATCTCCCCGCGGGAGCTGCTGGCGGTCGGCCGACGTGAGCTGGAGTCCTACGGCGGACGGGTCCGGCCGGGTCGGGTGACCGACGCCCGGGCGGCGGACGGCGGGTTCGAGGTGTCCCTGGCCGACGGCGGCGTGCTCACCGCCCGCCGGCTGCTGATCGCCTCGGGGACCGTGGACGAGCTGCCCGACGTCCCGGGCCTCGCCGACCGCTGGGGCCGGGACGTGCTGCACTGCCCGTACTGCCACGGCTACGAGGTGCGCGGCCAGGCGATCGGGGTGCTGGCGACCAGCCCCATGGCGGTGCACCAGGCGCAGATGTTCGGCCAGCTGAGCCCGGACGTCGTCCTCTTCGCGCACACCAGCGGGCTCACCGCGCCGCTGGTCGACCCCCGGATCCGGGTGGTCGAGGGCGAGGTCGTCGGCGTGGAGGTGACCGGCGACCGGCTCACCGGCGTGCGGCTCGCCTCGGGCGAGGTGGTGCCCCGCCGGGCGGTGGCCGTGGCCTCCTTCCCGCGGGCGCGGACCGAGCACCTGGCCGGGTTGGCGCTTCCGGTGGAGGACCTGCGGATGGGCGACCAGGTCCTGGGCACGAAGCTCGTGGCCGACCACATGGGCCGCACCCCGGTCCCCGGGGTCTGGGTCGCGGGCAACTCGGCCGACCCGATGGCCCAGGTGGTCGGGTCGATGGCCGCCGGGCTGTGGGCCGGTGCGCAGCTGAACATGGACCTGATCACCGAGGACACCGCCCGGCTCGTCGCGGCGGGGTGAGCCCGGGGGCGCTCAGCCCCGGGTGCCGACGACGACCGTGGCGCCGCGGTCCTCGTCGGCCACCACCCGGCCGGCCAGCCCGCCGGCGGTGACCGCGGCCAGGGTGCCGGGCGCCGGCCGGCGGCTGGTCTCCAGCAGCAGGGAGCCCCCGGGCGCCAGCCAGTCGCGGGCGCCGGCGGCCACCCGGCGGTGCAGGTCCAACCCGTCGTCCCCGCCGTCCAGCGCGATCGCCGGCTCGTGGTCGCGGGCCTCGGGCGGCATGTCGGCGATCGCTTCGGTCGGCACATAGGGGGCGTTCACGCACAGCAGGTCGACCCGGCCGCGGAGGTCGCCGGGCAGCGCGTCGAACAGGTCGCCGGCCAGCGCGGGGACCCCGTTGCGCCGGGCGCAGGCCACCGCCGCCGGGTCCAGGTCGGCGGCGGCGACCAGGGTGGAACCGGGCAGCCCGGCGACGACGGCGAGCCCGACCGCCCCGCAGCCGCAGCACAGGTCGACGACCCGGGACCCGCCCAGCGCGATCGCGGTCTCCACCAGCAGCGTCGTCCGCTGCCGGGGCACGAAGACGCCGGGGTCCAGCAGCACCCGCAGCCCGCAGAACTCCACCCACCCGAGCACCTGCTCCAGCGGCTCGCCGGCCACCCGTCGGGCGACCAGGGAGTCGGTGTCCCGGCCGTCGGCGACCAGCAGCGCCGCCTCGTCCTCGGCGAACACGCACCCGGCCGCCCGCAGCCGGGCCACGACGTCGACGCTCACCCGGGCAGTGTGCGCGCCGTCCCGGCCGCGGCGGTCGGCCAGGACGGCGTCCACCGGCCGGCCAGCGCGTCCTCGACGTCGGCCCGCCAGCCGCGGACCTCGCCGGCGTCCAGGTCGGCGGTCCGCCCGGCGACGGCCACCAGCCGGTCGGTCCAGGCCCGCAGCTCCGCGTCCAGTGACCCGGACGGGGCCCGCCAGGCCAGCTCGCGGAGCACCCCGGCCACCCGCCGCAGCACCGCCGGCGAGCCCTCCGCGTACTGCAGCGGCTCCTCGAGGCCGAGCTGCAGCAGGGCCGGCAGGCTCCACTGCGGCACGACCAGCCGGGTGCCGCCGTCGGCGTCCCGGGTGACCGCGGGACCCAGCGGGCGGTGGGCCAGGTCGCCGAGCAGCGCCGAGACGTGGCCGAGCCCGTGCACCGCGGTGGTCGGGTCGTTCGTCCCGGGGCTCAGCGCCCGGGCGACGATGTCGACGACCTTGCGCAGGCTGTAGGAGACGTCGCGGTCGACGGTGCGCTCGAAGGCCAGGTGCAGGTGCCGTCCCAGCGCCGCGCGCAACGGGTGGAGGTCCGTGCCGGCGGCCGCCCAGACGTGCGCCACCGGCACCCCGGCCACCACGGAGTCCCCGATCCGGGGTTCCAGCAGCACCACGGCGTCGCAGTCGGCGGCCGCCCGGGCGAGCGCCTCGTCGTCCAGGTCGATGAGGAAGCCGCTGGACCCGACGGCCAGGCGGGTGGCCGGCCCGGTGGGCAGCGTCGGCGCAGGCGCGTCGGGGTCGGCGCCCAGCTCCTCGTCGTAGGTCCGCATCGCCTCGTCGTGGACGTCGCGCAGCATCGTCTCCACCCGCAGCGACCGGGCGAGGTGCCCCAGGAAGAGCAGCAGCGCGACGACGGCGCCGAGGGTGAGCAGGTAGGCGACGGTGATGGACAGCCGCGGCACGAAGGCCGTGCCGGTGGTGCCGCCGTCCTCGGTGCGCACGGTGCGCAGCACGGTCAGCGCGTAGACGAACGTCAGCACCAGCTGGCCCAGGGTCAGCTGCACGACCCGGTCGGTGACGAACGTCTGCAGCACCCGCGGGGAGTACTGGCTGCTGGACAGCTGCAGCGCGACCACGGTCAGCGAGAAGACCAACCCGGTCACCGAGATCAGCGAGCCGGAGATGGCCGCCAGCACGTCCCGCGCGGCCGAGGCGCCGCCGCCGAAGGCGAAGGTCAGCGGGCTCCGGCCGTCCTCGCCCTCCAGCAGCTCGTCCAGCGCGGGCAGGGCGACGCCCAGCCCGATCGCGAGCACCACGCCCGCCATCGGGATCGGCCACAACGAGCCCCGGGCCCGCCGCCACAGCCGGCGCGGGACGCTGCTCCTGCTCACTCGGGGATCACCGGCGCAGTGTGCCTGGCCCCGTGCGCCGCGGCCGGGGTTCACTGTGCGGGTGGAGGACTGGCGGGAGCTGCTGCCCACGGCCTACCTGCTCACCGGCAGCGACGCCGGGGCCCGGGACCTGCTCGTCCGCGCCCTCGCCCGCGGTCCCCGCGTCGAGGACCTGGTGCGGGTGCACCTGCGGCGCCGGCTGGCCCGGGACACCACGATCGCCGGGACGTCGGGCGACCCCTGGTGGCTGTCCGCCGAGGACCTCGCGACCGCCGGCCGGACCGCCGCGGCGCTGGACGGCCTGTCCCGCACCGAGCGGACCGCCGCCGTGCTGCGCTGGCACGACGGCCTGCTCGCCGACCGGGTCGCCGCCCTGGTGCCCGGTGTCGACCTGTCGACGCTGCCCGACCGGCTCGGCATCCCGGAGGCGGACCTGCCGCGCCGGCTGGAGGGCCTGGCCGCCCTCGCCGACCTGCGCGACCTGTCCGACGACGACGTCGCCCGCGGGGTCCGGGAGGTCCGCGGTCGCCGTCGGTCCCGGGCCCTGCTGGCCGTCGGGGCGGTCGCCGTCCTGGGCGCCGGGGCGGTGTGGCTGCCCGGCGCGCTGCCCACCGCGCCGCCGAGCGCCGCGGCGACCACGACCGAGGCCGGGCCGCAGGCGCCCGAGTCCGGACCGGCTCGGGGCGCCCTGGCCGACGACGAGGACTTCGTCGCCGGCCTCCGCGTGCAGCTGGACCCCGGCCCCGAGGACGGCCGGCTGCTGTACGCCGACGACGTCGGCGGCCTGCGCTGGGCGTTGATCATCCGGCCCTACGGCGACGGCGTCACCGCCACCTGGTTCTTCGGGCCGGAGGGGGCGCAGCCGGCGGACATGGCCCAGACCAGCGACGTGTACTCCGGGGTCCGGCCGGCCGCCTGGTCGTTGGCGGCGTCGACCGGCGGCCGGTCGGCGGTCCTGGTGGTGGCCCGGCCCGGCGACGAGGTCGAGCTGTCCCGGGGTGTCGTGGTGGCCGCCGACGGGACCCCGGGCCGCGACTTCGCCCCGGTGGACCTCGAGGACGGCGTCGCCGCGGTGCCGCTGGACGCGGTGCCCACCGGCGCCCCGGTGCAGTACCGCCTGACCCGGGACGACGGCCCGAGGGCCACCGGGACGCCGTCGGTCGCGGTCAACTCGAACTCCACGGCCACCGCCACACCCCCGCCGGCCCGCTCCGGCACCAATCCGGTGGACCCCGGCGCCTACGACCAGGCCGTCGCGCGGATCACCGGCCCGACCGGGCTGGACGCGGCCGACCTCGACGTCACCGTGCTGGGCTCGGGGACGTTCCCCGCACCCGGCGGGACGACGGCCCGCGCGGTGACCGTGGCCGCCGTCCTGCCCGGCGGGGCCGTGGTCACCTCGACCGCGCTGTCCGCCGACGACGGCGGCGCCGACGTCTGCGGCGTCGAGACCCACCCGGCCGGCACCGACCCCGCCGCGCTCACGGTGGCGACCCGGTGCGCCTCCTACGCCGGGGACTCCTCCACCTTCGGCGTGACCGTGGTGGTCGTGGCCCCCCCGGGCGTCGCGGTGACCCTGAACAGCGCTGCCGGCGGCGACCCGGTCACCCCGGAGCTGACCGACGGCTGGGGGTACGCGCTCACCGACCTCACCCAGTTCGCCGCGGACGGCGTGACCGGCCAGGTCAGCCGCGCCGGCGACGGCCCCTTCGACACGCCCTGACCGTGCCCGGGGAGTCGGTGGTCGGCCGGGCGGTGCGGGTGGTCGACGCGTTCCGGCCCGGGGAGACCACGCTCGGGGTCTCCGAGATCGCCCGCCGGGCCGGGCTGCACGTGGCCACGGCGTCCCGGCTGGTCGCCGAGCTGGTCGAGCTCGGGCTGCTGCGCCGGGACACCGACCGCAAGGTCGGGCTGGGTCTGCGGCTGTGGGAGCTGGGGTCGCGGGCCTCCCCCGCCCTGTCCCTGCGCGAGGCCGCGATGCCGCCGATGGAGGACCTGCACGCCGTGGTCGGCCAGCACACCCAGCTCGGCGTGCTCGACGGCGAGGAGGTGCTCTTCCTGGAGCGACTGTCGGCGCCGGGCGCGGTGGTCAACTACACCCGGATCGCCGGCCGGCTGCCGCTGCACGCGTCGTCCTCAGGGCTGGTGCTGCTGGCCCACGCCGGCGCCGAGCTGCAGGAGCGCACGCTGGCCGGCCCGCTGCGCACCTTCACCCCGGCCACCATCGGCACGCCGGCGAAGCTGCGGGCGGCCCTGGACCACGTCCGCCGGGAGGGCGTCGCGTTCTGCCCCGGCTTCATCCACCCCGACGCCTGCGGCATCGCCGTGCCGGTGCGGGCGCCGTCCGGGGGGGTGGTCGCCGCGCTGGCGGTGATCGTGCCCAACGACGGCGACGCCCGGGCCCAGATACCGGCCCTGCGGACGGCGGCCCGCGGCATCGGCCGGAGACTCGTCTCTCGCTGAGCGAGAAGTGCATGTCGCCGGTCACGTGGTCCGCGCCACGCTGCCGTCCATGGCTGATGCACTGCGGGTGGCGGCGAAGACCCGGGCGGCCGAGGGCGTCGTCGTCCTCACCCTGACCGACCCCGACGGCGGCCGGCTGCCCGACTGGACCCCCGGCTCGCACGTCGACCTGGTGCTGCCCGACGGCTCGACTCGGCAGTACTCGCTGTGCGGGGACCGCTGGGACGCCTACGCCTACCGGGTCGGCGTGCTGCGCGAGCCGGTCGGCCGGGGCGGCTCGGCGTGGGTGCACGACGAGCTCCAGGTGGGCGACCTGGTCGGCGTCGGCGGACCGCGCAACCAGTTCCGGCTGGTCCCGGCGCAGCGCTACCTGTTCCTCGCCGGCGGCATCGGCATCACCCCGCTGCTGCCGATGGTCGCCGCGGCCGACCGGCTGGGCGCGGACTGGCGGCTGGTCTACGGCGGGCGCCCCCGGGCCTCGATGGCCTTCCTCGACGAGCTGGCGCCCTACGGCGACCGGGGGACCCTCTGGCCGCAGGACGAGCGCGGGCTGCTCCCGCTGGCCGAGCTGCTCACCGGCACCGACGCCCAGGTCTACTGCTGCGGGCCCGGTGCCCTGCTCGACGCCGTGGAGGCCACCTGCCCGCCCGGGCTGCTGCGCACCGAGCGGTTCGCCGCGAAGGAGCAGGGCGCGCCGGTGCGGGACACCCCGTTCACCGTCGTGCTGGACCGCACCGGGGCCGAGGTCGTGGTGACCCCGCAGCTCAGCGTGCTGGAGGCGGTCCGGTCGGCCGGCGTCGAGGTGCTGTCCTCGTGCCGGGAGGGCACCTGCGGCACCTGCGAGACCGCCGTCCTGGCCGGCGACCCCGACCACCGCGACTCGATCCTCGACGAGGCCGAGCGGGCCGCCGGGGACTGCATGTTCGTCTGCGTCTCCCGCTCCCGCGGCGACCGCCTGGTGCTGGACCTGTGAGAGGAACCCCCGTGCTGCCGAGCCTGGACCTGGACCCGTTCGACCCCGAGGTGCTGCGCGACCCGCTCGCCGCGCACGCCGAGCTGCGGGACGCCGGACCGCTGGTCGAGCTGCCCCGGTACGACACCTACGCGATCGCCCGGTACGCCGAGGTCCGCGCGGCGCTGACCAACTGGCAGGACTTCGAGTCCGCCGCCGGGGTCGGGCTGACCAACTTCCGCACCGAGACGCCGTGGCGGCCGCCCTCGCTGCTGCTGGAGGCCGACCCGCCCGGCCACGACGCGCCCCGGACGGTGCTGGCCAAGATCCTCGGGCCGCGGGCGCTGCGCCGGCTGCGCGCGGACTGGGCCGCCGACGCCGACCGGCTGGTCGACGACCTGCTGGCCGGGGGGTCGGTCGAGGTGGACGCCGTGCCGGCGCTGGCCGCGGCCTTCCCGCTGCGGGTCTTCCCCGACGCCGTCGGCATGGGCCCCGACGGCCGGGAGCACCTGCTGCCCTACGGCGACCACGCGTTCAACGCCTTCGGGCCCACCGACAACCCGCTGGTGCTGGCCGGGAACGCCGCCATGCCCGAGCACGCCGGCTGGGTCGGGCAGCAGTGCCTGCGGGAGAACCTGGCCCCGGTCGGCTTCGGCGCCGACATCTGGGCCGCGGCCGACCGGGGCGACCTCACCCACGACCAGGCGCCGTTGGTGGTCCGCTCGCTGCTCACCGCCGGCGTGGACACCACCGTGCACGGCATCGGTGCGGTGCTGCACGCCCTCGCCGTCACCCCCGGCGCCTGGGACCGGCTGCGCGCCGACCCGTCGCTGGTGCGCAGCGTCTTCGACGAGGCGGTCCGCTGGGAGTCCCCGGTCCAGGCGTTCTTCCGGACGACGGTGCGCGACGTCGCGGTCGGCGAGGCCGTCGTCCCGGCCGGGGCGAAGGTACTGGTCTTCTTCGCCGCCGCCAACCGCGACCCCCGCCGGTGGGACGAGCCCGACCGCTTCGACCTGGACCGCGACCCGTCCGGGCACGTCGGGTTCGGCATGGGCATCCACCAGTGCGTGGGCCAGCACGTGGCGCGGCTGGAGGCGGAGTCGCTGCTGACCGCGTTGCTGGCCCGGGTGCGGTCGCTGGAGCTGACGGCGCCGCCGGTGCGGCACCTCAACAACACCCTCCGCGCATGGGAGGCCCTACCCCTGCGGCTGACCGTCTGAGGCGGCGGCGAACTTCGCCCGGGCCTCGGGCGTCGCCGGGGTGAACAGGTTGACGAGGTTGCCGTCGGGGTCCCGGACCACCAGCGACCGGTTGCCCCACGGCATCGTGGTCGGCTCGGTGACCACGTCGGTCAGGTCCTGCCGGATCCGCTCGTACAGGGCGTCCACGTCGTCGACCAGGAACTCGAGGACGGCGCTGCGGTTGTCCGCGGGCCCGGCGGCGCCCGGCGCGAACAGGCCGACCGTGCGGGTGCTGCCCAGGGCGAGGGTGCCGGCCGCGGTGCGCAGCTCGGCGAAGTCCGGCGTCAACCACACGACGGGCACCCCCGTGATGCGCTCGTAGAAGGTGGCCAGCACAGCGACGTCGTCGGTGATCACCCGGGTGGAGACGAAGCTCGGCAGGGGCGGGGGCGGTGTGGTCGCTGTCATGGTTCCGACGCTAGGACCGATACCGGGCAGGACCCGCCCGGTATCGACGAGGATGGTCCGGTGACCCGTCCCACGGCCCGTGTGCTGGCGCTGCTGGAGATCCTGCAGGCCGGCGGCACCCGCACGGTGGGCGAGCTGGCGGCCCGGCTCGCCGTGGACGAGCGGACCGTCCGCCGCTACGTGGCGCACCTCGCCGACCTCGACGTGCCGGTGGAGTCGGTGCGCGGCCGGTACGGCGGCGTCCGGCTGGTGCCGGGTCGCCGGGTGCCGCCGCTGATGTTCACCGACGAGGAGGCCCTGGCCGTGCTGCTGGGCCTGGTGTCCGCCCGCCGGGCCGGGCTGGTGACCACGTCGGTGGTGGCGGTCGAGAGCGCCGCCGCCAAGCTGCGGCGGGTCCTGCCGGTCCCCCTGGCCCACCGCCTCGACGCCGTGCTGCAGGCCATCCGGTTCACCGGTGAGCCGCTGCAGCCGACCGCGCCCGGGACCGGGGTGCTCATCGAGCTGGCGGAGGCCGTCCGCGACGCCCGGGCGCTGGTGCTGCACTACACGGACTCGCGCGGGTCGGGCACGGCCCGGACCGTGCACCCGTACGGGATCGTGGCGCACGCCGGGCGGTGGTACCTGACCGCGGCGGACCCGGCCGACGGCGAGGTGCGCGCCTTCCGGGTCGACCGCGTCGACCGGGTCGACGCAGCGGAGCCGGGCACCGTCGTCGTCCCCGCCGGTCTCGACCGGGCGGCAGCGGTGCTCGCGGCCATCGCCGGCGCACCGCGCCGGCACACGGTCTCGCTGCTCGTCGACGGTGCCGCCGACCACGTGCGCACGCTGTTCCCACCGGGTCTCGCCACCGTCGACGAGCACGGCCCCGACCGCGTCCGGGTGCTCATCCGGGCCGAGCGGCTGGACTGGGTGCCCCGGCTCCTCGCCGGGATCGACCGGCCGTTCTGGATCGAGGGCCCGGAGGAGCTGCGGCCGCTGGTGCGCGGACTGGCGCAGCGGGTCGCCGCGGCCGCGGACGGCCGCCCGCCGTCCTACCCCTGCGCCTGACGGTGCGCGGCGGCGAACCGGCCCGGGGTGGTGCCGGTGACCCGGGTCCAGTCCCGGGCGAAGTGCGCCTGGTCGGCGTAGCCCAGCACCGCGGCGGTCTCGGCCAGCGAGCCGTCGCCGTGCCGCAGCCGGTCGGCCGCCTCCTGCAGGCGGCGGCGCTGCACCAGCCACTTCGGGGTGAGCCCGAGCCGGCGCTTGACCAGCCGCTGCAGGGTGCGCTCGTCCAGGCCGGTCTCCGCGCACAGCTGGGCGACCCGCAGCAGGTCGGGCCGGGTCTCGACCAGCGCGACCACCCGGTCCACCAGCTCGCCCTCGGCGTCGACCGGCAGCAGCGGGCGCAGGGCGTCGGCGTAGCCGGCCATCGCGGCGCGGTGAGCCGCCTCGGCGTGCGGGTCGTCGGCCATCGCGGCCCGGACCCGCTCGGCGACCCCGCAGTCCAGCACGGTCGACATGTCGACATGCCGATCGGTGTAGGCGTCCATCGGTCCCCCGGCGACCAGCGACCCGGCCGCCGGGGTGAGCATCACGCCGACCGCCCAGCCGTCCCCGGCCAGCGTGGTCGTCGACAGCCCGGTGACCACGCCGTAGAAGCGGGCGTAGTCCGGGGTGACCACCAGCAGGGCGACCGGGTACTGCAGCACGTGCTGCGCGGACTCCGCACCCGACGGCACCGACCAGACCGGGACCCAGAACCGCTGCACCAGCGGGGCCAGGTCGGCGGGCGGTGCGTAGCGGTGCATCGTGTGCGAGCGGTCGTCCGGGGCGCGCAGGTGGGCGCGCTCGACCGCGTCGCGGGTGTCGGGTTCCATCAAGACCAGCCTGCCGCACGGGTGCGACGGTGGGCGGGTGACCGACACCGCTGCCTCGTACCGGGCCACCGCGTCCGCCCTGTCCGCCGTCCTCGACGCCGTCCCGGCCGACCGCTGGTCCGCCCCGTCCCCGTGCGAGGGCTGGTCCGCCGCCGACGTGGTCGCGCACGTCGTGGACACCCAGCGCGAGCTGCTCACCACGCACGGCTGCGACGTCGGCCCGGCGCCGTCCCCCGGCGACCCGGCCGCCGCGTTCCGGGCGCACGCCGACCAGGTCGCGGCCCTGCTCACCGACGAGCTGGTGGGCCGGGAGTACGCCGGGTTCTTCGGCCCGACGACGGTCGGCGCCACCCTGGAGCAGTTCTACGTGTGGGACATGGTCGTGCACCGGTGGGACGTCGCCCGCGCCACCGGCGGCGACGAGTCGCTCAGCGCCGCCGAGCTGGACCGCACCGAGGCCGGCGCCGACTCCTTCGGCGAGGCGCTGCACATGGACGGCATCTGCGCGCCGGCCCTGCCGGCCGACCCGGGGGCCGACCGGCAGGGCCGGGTGCTCGCCCGGCTGGGACGCCGGGCCTGAGCTCAGCTGGCCGCGCCCAGGGCGTCGGCCATGCGGTGGTGCGCCGCCGCCTCGTCGGCGCGGTGCTGGCGCTCCAGCGTGCGGGCCAGCGCACGGCGGGCCCAGCCGTCGGCCGGGGCCAGCTCGACCAGCTGGCCGAAGGCCTTCTCCGCCCGGGCGAGCTGGGCGGAGTGGAAGCACGCGCGCCCGAGGAGCTCGAGGACGGAGACGTCCTCGGGGTACTCGGCCACGACGGGGGCCAGGATGGCCACCGCCTCGGTGGGCTGGCCGCTGGTCAGGAACAGCTCGGCGCGGAGGTACTCGGAGTGCAGGTCGATGGTGGTCATCGGTGGCCTCCTCTCAGGCGGTCGGTGCAACACGACGCCGTCCGCCGCATTCCCGGCCCCCGAGGAGCAGGATCCCCCTCGTGACCCGCACCGTCGAGACCCTGCCCACCGAGCGCGAGCGGGCCCGCCGGCGCGCCGTCCCGGTGCTGGTGGGCAGCCAGGTCCTCGGTGGTGTCGGGGTGGCCAGCGGCATCGCCGTGGGCGGGCTGCTGGCCGAGCAGGTCTCCGGGTCCACCGCGCTGTCCGGTTTGGCGCAGACGGCCACGGTGCTGGGCTCGGCCGCGCTCGCCGTGCCGCTGGCCCGGCTCGCCGCCGCGCGGGGCCGCCGTCCGGCCCTGGCCACCGGCTACGGGTTGGGGCTGCTCGGCACCGGGCTGGTGGTCGTGGCCGCCGTCCTGGGGTCCTTCGTGCTGCTGGTCGCCGGGCTGCTGCTGTTCGGCGGGGCCACCACCTCGGGGCTGCAGGCCCGCTACGCCGCCACCGACGCCGCGACCCCGGAGACCCGCGGCCGGTCGCTGTCGGTGGTGGTCTGGGCGACCACGGCCGGTGCGGTGGCCGGGCCCAACCTGTCCGGGCTGGGCGGCCGGCTCGGCGAGGCGCTCGGGCTGCCCTCCCTCGCCGGTCCCTACCTGTTCTCCGCGGTGTCCTTCGCCGCCGGCGCGCTCGTGGTCGGGCTGCTGCTGCGGCCGGACCCGCTGGTCGTCGCCGGCCCGGGCGCCCCGACCGGCCCGCGGCCCTCGGTGCGCGAGACGCTGCGGGTGGTGCTCGCCGTCCCCGCCGCCCGGCTCGGGCTGGTCGCGGTGGCCACGGCGCACGCGGTGATGGTCGGCGTGATGGTCATGACGCCGGTGCACCTGGGCCACGGCGGCGCCTCGCTGCAGGTGGTCGGGATCGTGATCAGCGTGCACATCGCCGGCATGTACGCCGCCTCCCCGGTGATGGGCTGGCTGGCCGACCGGGCCGGGCGGGTCGCCACCATCGGCCTGGGCGTCGGGCTGCTCGCGGCTGCGCTGGTGGTCGGCGCGCTGGCGCCGGCGGAGGCGCGCGGCTGGGTGACGGTGTCGATGCTGCTGCTCGGGCTGGGCTGGTCGGCCGCGCTGGTCGCGGGGTCCACGCTGCTGTCGGAGTCGGTCCCGGCGGAGGTGCGGACGTCGGTGCAGGGCACGTCGGACCTGGTCATGGGCCTGGCCGGGGCCGGGGCGGGCGCGCTGGCCGGGCCGGTGCTGGCCGCCGGGGGCTACCCGTCGGTGGCGGTGGCGGCCGCCGTCCTGCTGGTGCCGGTGGTGGTCCTGCTGGCCCGACGGCGGGATCCGGGCGCAGGGCGGGGCGTTCGGCCGCGCACGTAACCTCGGGCGGGCCATGACGACCCGCGACCGCTCCGACGCCTGCCCCGGCGCCGTGCAGACCCACCGGGCCGCCGACGGGCAGCTGGCCCGGGTGCGGGTGCCCGGCGGGCTGCTGTCCGCCGCCCAGGTGCAGGTGCTGGCCGGGTCCGCGGTCGAGCTGGCCGACGGGGCGCTGGAGCTGACCAGCCGGGGCAACCTGCAGCTGCGCGGCCTGGCGCCGGACGCCCCGGCCGAGCTGGCCCGCCGGCTGTTCGGCGCCGGGCTGCTGCCCTCGGAGGCGCACGAGACCGCCCGCAACGTCGTGGCCAGCGTGCTGTCGGGCCGGTCCGGCGGCCTGCTGGACGTGCGGCCCCTGGTCCGCGCCTTCGACGCCGGCCTGGTCGCCGACCCCGCGCTGGCCGAGCTGCCCGGCCGCTTCCTGGTCACCGTGGACGACGGCCGCGGCGACGTCACCGGCCTGGGTGGGGACGTCGGCCTGCACGCCGTGGCCGCCGACGCCGTGGCCCTGACCCTCGCCGGCACCGACTCCGGTCTGCGCGCCGCGCCCGCCGACGCCCACACCCTGGCCCTGGACGCCGCCCGCGCCTTCCTCGCCGAGCGCACCGCGCAGGGGTCGCAGGCCTGGCGCCTGGCCGAGCTGACCGACGGGGTGGGCGCCGTGGCCGTCCGGCTCGCCGGCCACCCCGTCCCCGGTGACCGGCCGGCTCCCGGGACCGGGCCGGTCGTGGGGGCCACCGAGCAGGTCGACGGCCTGGTCGCGCTGGTCGGGCTGGTGCCGCTGGGCCGGCTCACCGCTCCGGCGCTGGACGTCCTGGTGCAGGTCACCGCGGCGCTGGGCAGCGAGATCCAGGTGACGCCGTGGCGCAGCGTCGTCGTCCCCGACCTGCCCGACGAGTTCGTGGACGACGTCGCCACCGCGCTGCACCACGCGGGCCTGGTGTTCGACGCGGCCAGCCCGTGGGCGCAGGTCACCGCGTGCGCCGGACTGCCCGGCTGCGCGAAGTCCCGGGCCGACGTCCGCGCAGACGCCGCGCACGCCGTCGCGACCGGCACCCTGCCGGTCGCGGGGCCCCAGCACTGGGCCGGGTGCGAGCGGCGGTGCGGCCGCCCGGCAGGATCGACCGATGTCCTCGCCGTCGAGGACGGGTACCGGATCGGAGCAGGGTGAGCAGCAGGGTCGAGTACGACTACGAGCACGACGGCGCCGAGATCTACCGGCAGTCCTTCGCGACCATCCGTCGCGAGGCCGAGCTGGACCGGCTGCCGGCCGACGTCGCCCAGGTGACCGTGCGGATGATCCACGCCTGCGGGCAGGTCGACCTGGTCTCCGACGTCGCCTGGTCCGACGGCGTGGTCGGCAAGGCGCGGGCCGCCCTCCAGCTGGGCGCACCGGTGCTGTGCGACGCGCAGATGGTGGCCGCCGGGGTGACCCGCAAGCGGCTGCCGGCCTTCAACGAGGTGGTCTGCACGCTCAACGACCCGCGGACGCCGGACCTCGCCCGCGAGATGGGCACCACCCGGACGGCGGCCGCACTCCACCTGTGGGGCGAGAAGCTCGAGGGCGCCGTGGTGGCGATCGGCAACGCACCGACCGCGCTGTTCCACCTGCTGGAGATGGTCGCCGCGGGCGGTCCGCGCCCGGCCGCGGTCGTCGGCATCCCGGTCGGCTTCATCGGCGCGGTGGAGAGCAAGGAGGCCCTCGCCGCCTCCGACCTGGACTTCCTCGTCGTCCGGGGTCGGCGCGGCGGGTCGGCCATGACCGCCGCCGCCGTCAACGCACTCGCGAGCACCGCCGAGTGACCGGCCGCCTCTACGGGGTCGGCCTGGGTCCGGGCGACCCCGAGCTGGTCACGGTCAAGGCCGCACGGCTGATCGGCGCCGCCGACGTCGTGGCCTTCCACTCGGCGCGGCACGGGAGGTCGGTGGCCCGCGGGCTGGCCGAGCCCTACCTGCGCGCCGGCCAGGTCGAGGAGCTGCTGGTCTACCCGGTCACCACCGAGACCACCGACCACCCCGGCGGCTACCAGGGCGCGATCGACGAGTTCTACGAGACCGCCGCCGCCCGGCTGGCCGCCCACCTGGACGCCGGCCGCGACGTCGTCGTCCTCGCCGAGGGCGACCCGTTCTTCTACGGGTCCTACATGCACATGCACAAGCGGCTCGCGCACCGGTACCCGACGGAGGTGGTGCCCGGGGTGACCAGCGTGTCCGGCGCCGCCGCGGTGCTGGGCCGTCCGCTGGTCGAGCGGGACGAGGTGCTCACCGTGCTGCCCGGCACGCTGCCCACCGAGGAGCTCGCCGCCTGGCTGGAGACCGCGGACTCCGCCGCGGTGATGAAGCTGGGGCGCACCTTCCCCGCCGTCCGGGACGCCTTCGCGGTCGCCGGCGTGCTGGACCGCGCCTGGTACGTGGAGCGGGCGACCACCGACCGGCAGCGCGTGCTGCCGCTGGCCGACGTCGACCCGGAGACAGTGCCCTACTTCTCCCTGGCGCTGCTGCCCAGCGAGCTCACCGGTCCGGGCAACGCCGCCGTCCCCCCGGTCACCGAAGCGCCCGTACCCGAGCCGACCGAGCCCGTCGTCGTCCCGCTGCAGGCGGGTTCGGTGACCGTCGTCGGGCTGGGACCCGGCGCCCGGTGGTGGACGACGCCCGAGGCCTCCGCCGCGCTGGCCGAGGCCGACGACCTGGTGGGCTACGGGCCCTACCTGGACCGGGTCCCGGCCAACCCACGGCAGGTCAAGCACCCCAGCGACAACCGGGTCGAGGCCGAGCGGGCCGCCGCCGCGCTGGAGATGGCCCGGTCCGGTCGACGCGTCGCCGTGGTGTCCTCGGGTGACCCGGGGGTGTTCGCGATGGCCGCCGCGGTGCTCGAGGTCGCGGCCGCGGACTTCCCCGACGTCCCGGTGCGGGTGCTGCCCGGGATCACCGCCGCCCAGGCCGTGGCCTCCCGCGTGGGTGCGCCGCTGGGGCACGACTTCTGCATCCTGTCGCTGTCCGACGTGCTCAAGCCGTGGGACGTCGTGGTCGACCGGCTGCGGCACGCGGCCCAGGCCGACCTGGTCATCGCGCTGTACAACCCGCGGTCCAAGGCGCGTCCGCAGCAGCTCTTCGACGCCCGCGAGGCCCTGCTCGAGGTCCGGTCGCCCGACACGGTGGTCGTCGTCGGCCGCGACGTCGGCGGGCCGGAGGAGTCGACGACGGTGACCACCCTGGGCGACTTCGACCCCGGCACCGTCGACATGCGCTGCCTGGTGATGATCGGCAGCACCCAGACCAGGGTCACCCCGACCGGCCAGGTCTACACCAGCCGCACCTACCCGGGCTGACCCGTCGAGTGTGCAGCCAGCGCTGCTCCCCGTCCCAGGATGGAGCGCTGACTGCACACTCGGTGGATCAGCTCGCCGGGTGCAGCGGCACGCCCAGCTGGGCCGCCCGGGCCGCCAGCGCGCTGCCGATCCTGGCCACCACGCCGGCCAGGTCGCGGTGGTCGGGTGCGGTCACGTAGAACAGCTGCCACCCCAGCTCCTGCACCTCGTTGAGCACCCGCCGGTCCTTGGGCAGCGCGAAGCCTGCCTCGGGCCGGGTCGACGTCAGCACGTGGTTCGAGCCGTCGTACTCGACGGCCAGGCGCAGGTGCGGCCAGGCGAAGTCGAGGTACTTCACCCTCTGGCCGGTCGCCCTGACCAGCCGGTGCTGGGCGACCGGAGCCGGGAGGCCGGCTGCCCGCATGCCGAGGCGCAGCCGGGTCTCCGGTGGTGAGCCGGCCAGACCGTCGGCATCCCGGAGGGCGGCCTGCAGGAGGCGGCAGCCACGGCCGCTCCACCCCGTCGCGGCGCGCCGCAGCGAGGTGAGCGACGCCCGGCCGGCGGCGCAGAACTGGTCGAGCACCACCACCGACTCGACGTGGTCGCGTGCCGGGTCGGCAGCGAGCTCGAGCGCGGCGTGGTCCGGCCACAGCGTCGGGACGTCGCGCAGCCAGGGCGGGCACCCCACCTGGTGGTCGGGGAGGGCACGGCGCCGCACCAGCAGGCCCGGCACCCGCGCGTTGCCCCCGGGAGGGACGGTCACCTCCACCCGTGACGAGTGCGCGGCGCCGTCCGGACCGTCGACGTCCACCTGCCACAGCCAGGCCGCGCTGAGCCCGGTGACCACGGCGCCCGGGAGCAGGACCACCGCCGCCCGCGCCCGCAGCTCGTGGGTCAGCTCCACACCGGCCGCGACGTAGACGTCGGGGAGGACCCGCTGCCACCGCGGCCCACGGAGCTGCGCCGGCGTGAGCACCCCGCCGGCCACGGCTGCGGACCCGCGGAACGGCTCGACGAGGGGCGTCACGGGGGCGGGCCATCGGGTCGGGGCACAGCTGCGGAGGGTGCCGGAGATCGGCGCCCTCCGCTCCCGCTGTCCACAGGCCGCCCCACGCGCACCGAGTGAGCAGCCAGGGCTGTCCACGGCGGGTCCCGACAGCGCTGACTGCACACTCGACGGGGTGGCCCGCGCGGGGGCGGGAACAGGGCCGGGGGTGGGGGGCTTGGTGGCTGAGTGCGCACACTCTCCCGGACCGCGGCGTTCTGGTCGGTGGCGGTGCTGCTGGTCCTGGTGCTCGCGGCCTCCGGCGTCCCGTCCCCGCTGTACCGCGTCTACGCCGAGGAGTTCGGGTTCGGCACCGGCACCTTGACGCTGGTCTTCGCCGTCTACGCGTTCGCCCTGCTGGCGGCGCTGCTCACNCCGCGGGCGGGCCCGGGTGGCGGCGCGGCGGGCCGGGGCTTGCGGGGTGTTGCGGGGGGCGAGGGGGGGGGGGGCGCCGGCGGGGGGGGCGGGGGCGTGCCGGCCCACCCGGGCGCTGGGCCGGGCCCCCCCGCCGAACCCGCCGGTCCGCACCCCGCCCACCGGCAGCACCGGGTCGGTCAGCCGGCCGGCCAGCGAGGAGACGACCTCGACCCCGGCGCCCACCAGCGCGGCCGCGAGCTCCCGCGCCTCCCCGGTCCCCCCGAGGACCAGGACCGTCATCGCGCCCGGGTCGTGGAGTACAGGTGGCTGTCGGGGAACTCCCCGGCGGTGAGGACCGGGCCGACGACGACGACCGCCGTCCGGACGACGCCCGCCGCGGCGACCTGGTCGGCGATGTCGGCCAGCGTGCCGCGCAGCACCAGCTCGTCGTCCCGGGAGGCGCGGGCGACCACGGCGACCGGGCCGTCGTCGCCGTAGTGCTCGGCCAGCTGCGGGGCGAGCTCGGCGATCCGCTGGACCGCCAGGTGCAGCACCAGCGTGGCGCCGGTCGCGGCGTAGGCGGCCAGCTCCTCCCCCGGCGGCATGGCGGTGGACCGCGCCGACGTCCGGGTGAGGACGACGGTCTGCCCCACCCCGGGCACGGTGAGCTCGCGCTTGAGCGTGGCCGCGGCGGCGGCGAACGCCGGCACCCCGGGGACGACGTCGTAGGGCACCCCGGCGGTGTCGAGGCGGCGCATCTGCTCGGCCATCGCGCTGTAGACCGACGGGTCGCCGGAGTGCAGCCGGGCGACGTCCACGCCGGCGGTGTGCGCGGCGACCAGCTCGGCGGTGATGGCGTCCAGGTCGAGGTTCGCGGTGTCCACCAACCGCGCGCCGGGCTGCGTGGTGGCCAGCAGCTCGACCGGCACCAGCGCGCCGGCGTAGAGCACGACGGGGCAGGAGGCGATGAGCCGGGCGGCGCGCAGCGTGACCAGGTCGGCCGCGCCTGGGCCCGCGCCGATGAAGTGCACGGTCATCGGGTGCCGCTCCAGATCGTCACGGGCATGGCCGGCTTCCAGCCGGTGAAGCCGCCGACCGGCGCGGCGCGCTGCACGGCCAGCCGGACCAGCGAGCCGCCGTACCGGGCGTGCCAGTCGGCGAGGACGGCCTCGCTCTCCAGCGTCACCGCGTTCACCACCAGCCGACCGCCCGGGGGCAGGGCGTCCCAGCAGGCGTCCAGCAGCAGCGGGGTGGTCGCGCCGCCGCCGACGAAGACGGCGTCGGGCTGCGGCAGCCGGCCGAAGACGTCGGGCGCCCGGCCGTGAACCACCCGCAGGTAGGGCACGCCCAGCCGGCCGGCGTTGCGGGCGATCCGCTCGGCGCGCTCCTCGACGGCCTCGACCGCGACCGCCCGGCAGGTGGGGTGCGCCCGCATCCACTCGATGCCGATCGACCCCGACCCGGCCCCGATGTCCCACAGCAGCTGCCCGGGCACCGCGGCCAGCCGGGACAGGGTGACCGCGCGGACCTCGTTCTTGGTCAGCTGCCCGTCGTGCTCGTAGGCGTCGTCGGGCAGCCCTGGGGTGGTGGGCAGCGGGGCGGTGCCGCTGAGCGCCCGGCACTCGACCGCGGTGACCACCAGCGGCTCGGCACGGGCGTTCCAGTAGGCCGCCGTCCCGGTGGTCACCGACTCCTCGGGCCCGCCGAGGGCGGCCAGCACGGTGACCTGCGAGTCGCCGTAGCCCCGCTCGGTGAGCAGCGCGGCGACGGCGGCCGGGGTGCCGCCGTCGGAGCCCAGCACGAGCAGCCGGCGACCGGGCTGGACGTGCGGGTGCAGCAGCTCCAGCGGCCGGCCGACCAGCGAGACCACCTCGGTGTCCTCGACCGCCCAGCCCAGCCGGGCGCAGGCCAGCGACACCGAGGACGGCGCGGGCAGCACCCGGACGGCGGCGGCGCCCAGCTCGCGGACCAGCGTCGTCCCGACGCCCGACAGCATGGGGTCCCCCGAGGCGAGGACGACGACGGCGCGGTCGGCCAGCTCGGCGAACAGGCCGGGGATCGCCGGCAGCATCGGCGAGGGCCACTCGCGGCGCTCGGCCGACCCCGGCACCAGGGCGAGCTGGCGGGCGCTGCCGACCAGCACGTCGGCCGCCTCCACGGCGGCCCGGGACAGCGGGGACAGCCCGTCCCACCCGTCGGCCCCGATGCCGACCACGACGACGGGACGGTCGACCGTCACGCGGGCAGGTCGCCCTGCGGGCCGGCGGCCTCGGCCAGCAGCTTCTCGCGCAGCTCGGCGTCCAGCCGGTCGACGTAGACGGTGCCGTCGAGGTGGTCGACCTCGTGCTGCAGGCAGCGGGCGGCCATGCCGGTGGCCTCGATCGAGGTGGGGTCGCCGTGCACGTCGACGCCGTCGACCCGGGCGCGGAAGGCCCGGTCGAGCTCGGCGTAGGGGCCGGGCACCGAGAGGCAGCCCTCCTCGGTGCGCTCGACCTCGGGCTCGCCCTCGACCGGCTCCAGCACGGTGAGCACCGGGTTGACCACGTAGCCGACCACGTCGTTCCCGAGGGCGTCCGGGCAGTCGATGACGAACACCCGGGCGTCCACGCCGATCTGGTTGGCCGCCAGGCCCACGCCGTCGGCCTCCTGCATGGAGGCGAACATGTCCAGCACCAGGTGCCGCAGCTCGCGGTCGAAGCTGGTCACGTCGGCGCAGCGCCGGTGCAGGACGGGGTTGCTGCCGTAGGTGACGATCGGCCGGGCGACGCCGTCGTAACGGCCGGGCAAGCGCATGGGGGCCGATCGTAGTTGGCACCATCTCCCGGGTGGACCTCCCGACCGCCGCCGGCCTCGCCCTGGGCTCGCTGGCCGACCTGGCGCTGGGCGACCCGCGGCGCGGCCACCCGGTGGCCGGCTTCGGCCGGGCCGCCGGTGCGCTGGAGCGGGCGGTCTGGCAGGACTCCCGGACGGCGGGTGCCGGGTACTGGCTGGCCTGCGTCGTCCCGGTGACCGCGCTGGGCCTGGCCGCCGACCGGGTCACCCGGGACCGGCCGGTCGCCCGCGCGCTGGTCACCGCGGCCGGCACCTGGGCGGTGCTGGGCGGCACGTCGCTGGGCCGGGCCGGGTCCACGATGGCCGACCTGCTCGACGACCTGCCCGCGGCCCGCGCGCACCTGCCCACCCTGGCCGGCCGGGACCCCTCGTCGCTGGGCGAGCCGGAGCTCGTGCGGGCCACGGTGGAGTCGGTCGCGGAGAACACCTCCGACGCCGCGGTCGCCCCGCTGGTGTGGGGCGCCGTCGCCGGGCTGCCCGGCCTGCTGGCCTACCGCGCGGTGAACACCCTGGACGCCATGGTCGGGTACCGGTCGGCCCGGTACGCCCGCTTCGGCTGGGCCTCGGCCCGTGCCGACGACGTCGCCAACTGGCTGCCGGCCCGGCTCACCGCCGCGCTCACCGTCGTCGTCGCGCCGCTGGCGGGCGGGGCGCCGTCCGGGGCGCTGGCGACCTGGCGGCGGGCCGGCGCCGCCCACCCCAGCCCCAACTCCGGGCGCTGCGAGGCCGCGGCGGCCGGGGCGCTGGGCATCCGGCTGGGCGGCACCAACGTCTACGGCTCCCGGGTCGAGCACCGGCCGACGATGGGCGCCGGCGCTCCGCCGGTGCGGGCCGACGTCCGGCGGGCGGTCGCGCTGTCCCGCGCCGTGTGGACGGCGTCGGCCGCGCTCGCCGTCGCCGTCCGGCTGGCCCGCCGGGGCGCCACCGCCTGACCCGACCGGGGGATTGCGAGGCCCCTGGGCTCCGGAGGCGGGCGCCGCGGCCGATGGATGACCCATGGCTCGCCGTCCCTCCCCCGGCCCCACCGGCCGGGGTGTCCCGCTGTCCGTCTACGTCACCGCGCTGGTCCTGGTGCCCCTGCTCGGGGTGCTGGCGCTCACCGGTGCGCTGGTCCGGTCGGCCGTCGACCGCTCGGGCTCCGCGGCCGAGGCGGCCCGCTCGGTCGCCGCCGTGGCCGTGCTGGAGCGGGTGCGCGTGGCCGTCGAGCAGGAGGTCGTGCCGGTCCTCACCGTCGCCGCCCTGGACAGCCCGGAGCTCGTCGCCCAGCTCGGCCTGCCGGCGATGTTCGTGGAGACGGCCCGCACGCAGGCCGCGACCGGCCTGGAGGCCGCCCGCACCGCCACCGACGCCGCGGTGGCCGAGGTCCCCGCCG
Organism: Klenkia terrae; assembly: GCF_900491935.1. Taxonomy (GTDB): domain Bacteria; phylum Actinomycetota; class Actinomycetes; order Mycobacteriales; family Geodermatophilaceae; genus Klenkia; species Klenkia terrae. The sequence goes on along the minus strand of NZ_UEXK01000004.1, from coordinate 2,909,178 downwards.
ACTCCTCCGCCGCGCCGGCCGCCGAGGCGGCCGCGACCGCGCTGGCGCCGTTGCGCGGGGACGGCACGGGCGAGCTGAGCTTCGCCGACGTGGTGGCCACCTACGACGGTTACCTGCAGGTCTCCGACGACCTCGCGCAGGCCCAGCGGCGGGCCGGCGAGGGCGCCCGGGACGAGGACATCTCGGCCACGACGCGCGCCGCGGTGGCCGACGTCGCGCTGCTGTCCCGCACGGCGCAGGCCGCGGGCCGGGAGATCCCGTTGTTCCTCAGCTCGCTGACCGAGGTCGACCAGGCGGTCGGCGCGGAGGACTGGCTCAGCGCCCGGGCCGAGTACCGGGCGGCCGCGGCTGCCCTCGCCGGGCTCACCGCACCCGAGCTCCAGCAGGCCTGGGCGGACGCCTCGGCCACCGGGCCGGTCCCCGCGGTCGACGCCGTGCTCGACGCGCAGGCGGTGCCCGGTGCCCAGCCGATGGGCATCCTCGCGGTGCAGGGTCTGGTGACCCAGAGCAACTCCCGCAGCGCCCAGCTCGCCGACCTCATCGACACCGCCGTCTCCCGGGCCGAGGCCGCCGCGGTGGCCGACCAGGCCGCCGCCCGCTCCACCACGACCACCACGACCGTCGTCTGCGGCGCGCTCGTGCTGCTCACCGCCGCCGCCGTCGCCCTCGTGTGGCGCTCGCTGTCCCGCTCGCTCCGGCGCCTGGCCGGCCGGGCCCAGGACGTCAGCGAGGGCACCCTGGTCGACGTCGAGGTCGGCGGCCCGCGGGAGGTGCGCACGGTCTCCAGCGCGCTGCGCGCCGCGGTCGCCAGCCTGCGCCGGATCCAGGACCAGGCCGGCGCGGTCGCCCGCGGCGACCTGGACCACGCACTGCTCGACGAGCCCCTCCCCGGCCCGCTGGGCGAGGTCGTGCACGCCTCCGTGCAGCAGATCGTCAGCGCCGTCCGGGCACGCCAGGAGCTGCAGTCCGCGCTGACCCACCAGGCCGAGCACGACGCGCTCACCGAGCTGCCCAACCGCGCCCAGGCGCTGCGGCTGGCCTCGGCCGCGCTGCACCGCGCCCAGCGGTCGGGGGCGATGATCGGGCTGCTGTTCGTGGACCTCGACGGGTTCAAGGCGGTCAACGACGGCTTCGGGCACGCCGCCGGCGACGAGGTGCTCCGGCAGACCGCGCACCGCCTGCACGACGCCGTCCGGTCCGGGGACGTGGTCTGCCGGCTGGGCGGCGACGAGTTCGTCGTCCTGGTCGAGCCCGCGGAGTCCGAGGACGACCTGGTCGAGCTGGCCAACCGGCTGGTCGAGACGGTCAGCGCGCCGATCGTGGTGGGCGCCAGCACGGTGTCCGTCGGGGCCAGCGTCGGGATCGCCACCAGCCGGGACGGCGGCACCGACGCCGACGCCCTGCTCGCCCAGGCCGACGCCGCGGTCTACCGGGCCAAGGCCGCCGGCCGCGGGCGGGCCGAGCTGTTCGACGAGGCCCTGCGCGCCCAGCTGGTCGAGCGCAGCGAGCTGCAGGCCGCCATCGCGGCGGGCCTGGCCGGCGGGGAGATGCGGCTGGTCTACCAGCCCGTGCACGACGTCCGGTCCGGAGCCGTCATCGGCTACGAGGCGCTGATCCGCTGGGACCGCCCCGGCCACGGCACCGTGCCGCCGGACCTGTTCATCGGGGCTGCCGAGGCCTCCCGGCTGATCTGCGACCTGGACCGGTGGGTGCTCGCCGAGGCCACGTCGCAGCTGGCCGCCTGGCGCGACGCCCCCGGGCCCGCCCGGCCCGGGGAGCCGACCGTCGCGGTCAACATCTCCGGCCGGCACCTGGTCGACTCCCGGGTCGTCGCCGACGTGGCCGCGGCGCTGGCCGCCTCCGGGCTGCCCGCCGAGCTGCTGGTCCTGGAGGTCACCGAGACCGTGCTCGTCGACGACCCGACCGCCTACGAGCACCTGGCCACCCTGCGGGCGACCGGCGTGGGCATCGCGATCGACGACTTCGGCACCGGGTACACCTCGATCGGCCAGCTGCGCAGCATGCCGGTCGACACGCTCAAGATCGACCGCAGCTTCATCGCCAGCGACGAGCCGTCGCACCGCACCCTGGTCGGGATGATGATCCACGCGGCGCACGCCTTCGGGCTCACCGTCGTGGCCGAGGGCGTCGAGGAGCCGTGCCAGCTGGAGGCGCTGCGGGCCGACTCGTGCGACCAGGTGCAGGGCTACCTGATGTCCCGCCCGGTGCCGCCCGAGGAGGCCGCCGGCGCCGCCGACGACGGGGTGCAGCGCGCCCGCCCGCAGCACCCCGTCGTCGGCGGCGCCGGCGGCCTCCTCGGGCGGCACCNCCTGGAGCGCTGGGGTCTGCAGGACGAGGCGGTCGACGCCCCCGAGATCAACCCCACGGTCGCCTCCTAGCAGCCACCCCCACCCCCCAGCGTTGATCAGGGGGGTGCCGGGAACTCCGTCCTCCTGCCGCAGATCTGGTGCAGGAGGACGGAGTTGCGCGCACCCCCCTGATCCACGCTGCCCCCGGGGTCAGCGGGCCGGGGTCGGCCAGGTGCCGGGCGCGACCGGGTGGCTGCGCGGCGGCTCCGCGGGACCCCGGCCGCCGCGGCCGGCGACCACGAGGGTGGCCACCGCCAGGGCACCGCAGGCGAGCAGGAACAGCAGCAGGAGAACTCCACCGGTCGTCATGCAGCAACCTTCGCGCAGGGTGGACTGGTGCCGAGCGGTCCACCAGGGCATGGTGGCCTGCATGCCAGTCAGCCTCGAGCAGTCCACCCCGGTCCACGAGCTGGCCAGGTTGCTGACCGGGCCGGCCCGGCACGACGGCCCCCGGTACGCCGCGCTGGCCGCCCGGGTGCAGGAGCTGCTGGGCACCGGCGCCCTCCCGGTGGGCACCCGGCTGCCCGCCGAGCGCGAGCTGGCCGAGGCGCTCGGGGTGAGCCGGGTGACCGTCGCCAGCGCCTACCGCACGTTGCGCGAGGAGGGCTACGCCCGGACCCGGCACGGGTCGGGCACGGTCACCGAGCTGCCCCGGACGCCGGCCGCCGCCTGGCCGCTCCCCCTGGACGGCGAGGACGCGGTCAACCTGGCGCACGCCGCACCGCCGGCCTCCCCCCACCTGCTGCCGGCCTACACCCGCGCGCTGGAGCTGCTGCCCGGCGTGCTCGCCACCTCCGGCTACCACCCCGACGGCCTGCCGGCCCTGCGCCAGGCGGTCGCCGACCGGTTCACCGCCCGCGGGCTGCCCACCGACCCGGAGCAGGTGCTGGTCACCGCCGGGGTCATGGACGCCGTCGGCCTGGTCACCTCCGCCCTGCTCAACCCCGGCGACCGGGTGCTGATCGAGCACCCCACCTACCCCAGCGCGGTGCGGATGCTGACCTCGCTAGGCGCGCTGCCGGTGCCCGTCCCGGTGGACGCCGACGACCCCGACGCCCTGGTCGCCGCGGCCGACGTCGCGGCCCGGCAGAGCGCACCGCGGATGGCCTACCTGATGCCCGACCACTCCAACCCGACCGGCGCCTCGCTGTCCGCGGCCGGGCGGCGCCGGCTGGCCGCGACCCTGTGGCAGCAGGGCACGATCGCGCTGGTCGACGAGGTCGCCGCCGACCTCGAGCTCGACCACCCCGACCGCACCCCGCCGCCCCCGTACGCCGCCGGCGTGCCGGACTCGGCCACGGTCACCGTCGGCGGGTTGTCCAAGTCGGTCTGGGGCGGGCTCCGGGTCGGCTGGGTGCGCACCGACGCAGCGCTGACCGCCCGGCTGGCCGACGTCTACGCCCAGCGCCAGCTGTCCGTCGGCGTCCTCGACCAGCTCGCCGCCAGCTTCCTGGTCGCCGACCTGGACCGGGTGCTGGTCGACCGGCGGGCCGAGCTGCGGGCCAACCGCGACCTGCTCCGCGAGCTGCTGGCCGAGCACCTGCCCGACTGGACCGTCTCGGCCAGCACCGGCGGGCTGTCGCTGTGGTGCCGGCTGCCCGAGGGGCTGAGCTCCGCGGCGCTGACCCGGGCGGCGCTGGCCGAGGGCGTCCGGGTCGCCGAGGGCCGGGCGTTCGGCACCGGGGCGGCGTTCGACGACCACCTGCGGCTGCCGATCGTGCGGCCGGGCGCCGAGCTGCGGGAGGCGGTCCCGGTGCTGGCCCGGGTCGCCCGGGCGGTGCACGGCCGGGCCGACCGCGGTCCGTCGTCCTCGGTCCGCGCGGTGTGAGCCGGGTCCCTCGTCGGGTCTCGACGGCCTCGGGGGATGATGCCCGGGTCGCCGAGCTCGAGAGGGAGGGATCTGTCCGGGTGTTCTACCTCCTGGCCCGTTTCGTGCTGCGCCCGCTGTTCATCCTGACCTGCCGGCCCACGGTGGTGGGGAAGGACCGGGTGCCCCTGACCGGGCCGGTGCTGCTGGCCAGCAACCACCTGTCGTTCATCGACTCCATCGCCATCCCGCTGATGGCCCCGCGCAAGGTCGGCTACCTGGCCAAGGCCGAGTACTTCACCGGCACCGGCATCAAGGGCTGGTTGACCAAGACCGTGTTCACTGCGCTGGGCGCCCGGCCGGTCGAGCGGCAGTCCCAGCGCGCGGCGCAGGCCGGGCTGGACACGGTGCTGGCCGCCCTCAACGCCGGCGAGGCGTTCGGCATCTACCCCGAGGGCACCCGCTCCCGCGACGGCAAGCTGGCCCGCGGCAAGACCGGGGTGGCCTGGCTCGCGCTGACCGCCGACTGCCCCGTCGTCCCCGTCGCCGTGCACGGCACCGACCGGGTGCAGCCCGTCGACGCCGCCTGGCCCCGGCCGGCCAAGGTGACCATCACGTTCGGCGAGCCGCTGACCTTTCCGGAGCAGCGCGGCCTGGCCGGGAGGGGACCGGCCCGGCGGGTGGTCACCGACCGGATCATGGAGGCCATCCACGCGCTGTCCGGTCAGGAGAAGACCGGCTGGTGAGCGGCGCGCTGCTGGTGGCCGGGACGACGTCGGACGCCGGCAAGTCCGTGGTGACCGCGGGGATCTGCCGCTGGCTGGTCCGGCAGGGCGTCTCCGTGGCGCCGTTCAAGGCGCAGAACATGAGCAACAACTCCGGGGTCACCGCCGACGGCGCGGAGATCGGCCGGGCGCAGGTCTTCCAGGCCGCCGCCGCCCGGGTCGAGCCCGAGGCTGCGATGAACCCGGTGCTGCTCAAGCCCGGCGGGGAGAACTCCAGCCAGGTCGTCGTGCTCGGCAAGGCGGTCACCGACGTCACCGCGATGAGCTACCGGAGGCTCAAGGCGCAGCTGTTCGAGCAGGTGCTCGCCAGCCTGGCGGACCTGCGGTCGCGCTTCGACGTGGTGGTCTGCGAGGGCGCCGGCTCCCCCACCGAGATCAACCTGCGGGACACCGACATCGCCAACATGGGCCTGGCGACCGCGGCCGGCCTGCCCGTGGTGGTGGTCGGCGACATCGACCGGGGCGGGCTGTTCCCCGCGCTGTACGGCACCGTCGCGCTGATGCCGCCGGCCGACCAGGCGCTGGTGGCCGGGTTCCTGGTGAACAAGTTCCGCGGGGACACCCGGCTGCTCGCCCCCGGCCTGGACACCCTGCAGCAGCTCACCGGGCGGCCCACCCTGGGCGTCCTGCCCTGGCTGCCCGGGCTGTGGCTGGACGTCGAGGACTCCCTGGACCTGGACGGCGACCGCGGCCCGGCCCTGCCCCCGGTCGGCGAGGACGTGCTGCGGGTGTCGGTGGTGCGGCTGCCCCGGCTGTCCAACTTCACCGACCTGGACGCCCTCGCCGCCGAGCCCGGCGTCCTGGTCCGGTACGCGACGAACCCCGCCGAGCTGGCCGACGCCGACCTGGTGGTGCTGCCCGGCACCCGGTCGACCGTGTCCGACCTGGCCTGGCTGCGCGAGCGCGGCCTGGACGCCGCCCTGGCCCGGCGGGCCGCCGAGGGCCGACCGGTGCTGGGCATCTGCGGCGGCCACCAGATGCTGGCCCGCACGATCACCGACGACGTCGAGTCCCGGTCCGGCACGGTCGCCGGGCTCGGCCTGCTGCCCACCGACGTCGTGTTCGCCCGGGAGAAGACCCTCGGCCGGCCGGCCGGGAGCTGGCGCGGGCACCCGGTGACCGCCTACGAGATCCACCACGGCGTGGTCACCGCCGACGCCGGCGAGCCGTTCCTGGACGGCGTCCGGGTCGGGGCGGTCTCCGGCACCACCTGGCACGGCGCGCTGGAGAACGACGACTTCCGCCGGGCCTTCCTCGCCGAGGTCGCGACCACCACCGGGCGCCGGTTCACCGCCGCGGCCGACACCGACTTCGCCGCCGTCCGGGAGGCGCGGCTGGACGCCCTCGGCGACCTGGTCGAGTCCCACGCGGACACCGACGCGCTGTGGCGGCTGATCGAGGGCGGCGCGCCGGCCGGGTTGCCGATGCTGCCGCCGGGGGCAGGCTGGACGACGTGACCTCCCGCCGGTCCCTCACCCTCCCCGTCGTGCTCGCGCTGGTGCTGGTGCTGGCCCTGGCCGCGTTCGCGACCTCCTCCTTCGCCGACGGCCGGCCGCTCACCGGGGTCCTGCTCGTGGTGGCCGCGCTCGCCGCGGCCTACGCCGCCGTGCTCGAGGTCCGTCGGCGCGACGCCGCGGAGATCTCGCAGGGGGCCCTGGCCGACTGGCCCCCGGAGCGCGTGCACGCCACGGTCAGCCGCATCGACGGCGACGTACCGAGGGTCCGGGCGGTGCGCCGGGCCGACCCCCGGCTGACCCTGGGCGACGCGGTGACGCTGGTCCGGTCGGTGGCACCGTGAGCGACCTGCAGCGCTTCGTGGACGCCCAGGACCCGGTCTGGGACGACGTCCTGGCCGAGCTGCGCGCCGGGCGCAAGCGCACGCACTGGATGTGGTTCGTGTTCCCGCAGCTGGCCGGGCTGGGCCGTTCGTCGACCGCGCAGCACTACGCCGTGGCCGACCTGGACGAGGCCCGCTCCTACCTGGCCCACCCGGTGCTCGGCCCGCGGCTGCGGGAGGCCTGCGACGTGCTGCTGGGGCTGACCGGGACGACGGCGTCGGCCGTGCTCGGCTCACCCGACGACGTCAAGCTCCGCTCCTCGATGACCCTCTTCGGCGCCGCCGAGCCCGACGAGCCGCGGTTCCCCGCCGTCCTCGAGCACTGGTACGACGGCCCGGACGACGCGACGCTCCGCCTGCTGCGCCCGCGGGGGTGAGCCGCGCCGCGGTGGGGTGAGCCGCCGCCGACCGCGGCCTCCCCCACCGCACGGCGGCCCACCCCGGGCTGCTGGCCGCCACGCACGCGCGGTCAGGCGACGGCGGCGCGCACCCGGTCCGGCCACGGGACGGCGACCCCGTCCGTCGTCGCCACGTAGGTCGACCGGACGACGCAGCACAGCCGGTCGCCGACCCGGACCTCGAACCGCAGCGTCAGGCTGGTCCGCCCCAGCTTCTCCAGGTCGCACACCACGTCGACCACGTCGCCCCAGACCGCCGACGACGACCACTCCAGGACCGCGGCCTTCACCAACGGCTGGACGCCGGCCACGCCGTCGGGGTCCCAGGTGAGGCCGACCGACGGCCACCACGCGTTGGATGCCTCGTCGGCCCAGACCAGGTAGTTGGCGTTGAACACGACCCGCTGGTCGTCGCACTCGCTGTACCGGACCGGCGCGCTCCAGGTGACTGCCACGGGGGCAGACGGTAGGCGAGTGACGACGCGCACCCGGAGCACTCGTCACCCGTCCCCGGACGTGGTCTCCTGGGCAGATGACCGGTGTCGTCGACTGCTACCCGACCGCGTCCCCGCGAGCCGTCGCGAAGGTGATCGACCACGTCGACCACCACTGCGCCCGGTTCGTCGAGCTGTCGCCCTTCGCCACCCTGGCCACCGTCGACCCCGACGGCTTCCCCGACGTCTCGCCCCGCGGCGGCGGCCCGGGCTTCGTCCGGGTGGTCGACCGGCACACGCTGGCGCTGCCCGACCGGCAGGGCAACAACCGGGTGGACAGCCTGCGCAACCTGACGGCCAACCCTCGGGCGGCGCTGATGTTCTTCGTGCCCGGCATCGAGGAGACGCTGCGGGTCTACGGCCGCTGCCGCCTGGTCGCGCCGGAGGACGTCGCCCTGGACCTCACCGAGTTCGGCAAGCAGCCGCTGTCGGTGATGGTGATGGACGTGGAGCGGGCCTACTTCCACTGCGCCAAGGCGGTCATGCGCTCCAAGCTGTGGGACCCGGGCGTCCAGGTGCACCGCTCGGTCTTCCCGCCGATGGGCAAGGTCTGGCGCGAGCACACCGCCGGGGTCTCCCCCGACCAGGCCGACAGCGAGATGCGCGCGGAGCTCGCCCAGGAGCTCTAGCGGAGTCGCAGCGCATCGTTCCCCGAGCGCTGCGACTCCATCAGCTAGTCCGTGCGGCGCTCGTAGACCCCGACGACCTCGCCGCGGAAGAAGTCGGTGATCCCGGGGAACGCGGCCAGCACCTTGTCGTGGTCCCAGTCGTCGACCACGTGCACCTCGTGGTGGTTGTGCTCCAGCTCGCCCTGCGGGTAGTGCACGATCGGGATCGACATGTAGACCGCGCGCCCGGCCGCCTGCCCGGCCCGGTCCCAGAGGTCCTGCGCCTCCTCGACCGTCATGTGCTCGGCCACGTCGCCCAGCACGACGACGTCGGCGGCGGGCAGCTCGGTGGTGCGGGCATCGCCCAGCAGCACCTCGTCGTAGAGGTCGCGCAGGCCGTAGGTCTCCACGTAGGGCTCGAACACCTCGAGGGCGGTGAGCCGCAGCGGGCGGGCGTCGGCCAGCAGCTTCGCGTAGGTGCCGGCGCCGGCCCCGACGTCCAGCAGCGACGCGGGCGCCAGGTCGGTGATCTTCTTGCGGGTCCAGTCCTTGCCCTCGGGCGAGCTGATCGGCACCGAGGGACGCTAACCCGGCCCGCCGCGACCCGCAGAACCGTCGGACCCCTGCCCTAGCGTGCCGCCATGGCACACACCTTCCAGGTCACCGTCGACTCCGCCGCCCCGCACGACCTCGCCGACTGGTGGGCCGAGGCCCTGGGCTGGGAGCGCGAGCCCAGCGACGAGGCCTTCATCCGGCGGATGGTCAACGCCGGCCACGCCGCGGAGTCCGACACCACCCACCACCGCGGGGCGCTGGTCTGGGCCGTCGGCGCGGCGATCGTGCACCCCGAGGGCACCGCGCCCCGGATGCTCTTCCAGCGGGTGCCCGAGCCCAAGACGGTGAAGAACCGGGTGCACCTCGACGTGCGGGTGGGCCGCGAGCAGATCGAGGCCGAGGTGGCCCGGCTGGTGGGGCTGGGCGCCCGCGAGCTGCACCGGGGCAGCCAGGGCCCGTCGACCTGGGTGACGCTCGCCGACCCGGAGGGCAACGAGCTCTGCATCAGCTGAGGCCGGTCACTCCCGCTCGAACTCGCGGGCGACCAGCCGGGCGGCGACGGCCTGCTCGTTGCGGGCCCGGGTGCGCTGGCGCTTGCGCACGTGCTCGGGTATGCGGTCGCGGGCGTCCTCGACCAGCTGGTAGGAGGCCAGGGCACTGGCGCGCACGCGCGAGGTGCCGTACAGGCCTGGTGCGGCCACCGGGCGGACGGGCTCTGCAGTGGTCACGTGGTACCTCCCCCGTACGGACGCCGCGAGCGCCCGAGTCCCCATTCCATGACCAGATCGACCGAATCGCAACCGTGGAATTCGACGATTCGCCCCATCGGATGACAGGGATCACGCTGGTCCCACGGCGGTCGGCGTGTCGGGCCGGCGCGCCGGGTCAGGATCGCACCCCCTACCGTCGTCCTCCATGGCTACCGGCTGGAAGTCCCTGCTGTCCCGGGTGGTGTCGACCGTCGTCCGGGAGGCCACCCGGCCCACGACGTCGGCTCCCCGACGTCCCCGGGCCGAGCCGGCACCGACCGCGCGGCGCAACCCGCTCCCCCCGGCCGGCGCCCCGCGGCAGAACCCGGGCGCCGGCGACTTCGCCGGCCGCGGCGAGATCTCCTACGCCCCCCGCGAGGACGGCCGGCCCGACCCCGGCGAGATCGTCTGGGCATGGGTGCCCTTCGAGGAGGGCGACGGCCGCGGCAAGGACCGGCCCGTGCTGGTCGTCGGCCGGTCGGGCACCGACCTGCTCGGGCTGATGCTCACCAGCAAGGACCACGACCGGGACGCCGCCGACGAGGCCCGGCTCGGTCGGGTGTGGGTGGACATCGGCACCGGGGCGTGGGACCGCCAGGGCCGGCCCAGCGAGGTGCGGGTGGACCGGGTGCTGCGGGTCGACCCGGCCGACGTCCGCCGCGAGGGCGCCGTGCTGGACCGTCGCCGGTTCGACCAGGTCGCCACCGAGGCCCGGCGCGTCCTGGGCTGGTGAGTGCTGGGCTGGTGAGTGCGGCCCGCGCTCAACCCCCGCGGCGGAGCCAGCGGGAGACCAGCGGTGCGGTCAGCAGCATGACGAACAACCGGAGCACCTGGACGGCGAGCACCACGGTCGCGTCGGCCCCGCTGTCGGTGGCCGTGGCCAGCACGGCGTAGAGGCCGCCCGGCGTGGTGGCCAGGTAGGCGGTGAGCGGGCTGACGTCGGCGGTCGCGGACAGGACGAGCCCCAGCCCGGCGCAGGCCAGCACCAGGCCCACGATCAGCGCCAGCGCCAGCGGCAGGGCCCGGCCGACCACCACCAGGCTCTCCCGGGTGAACGACAGGCCGACCTGCAGGCCGATCACCAAGAACGCGGCGCTCTCCAGCAGGGCGGGCACCGCGGCGTCCCGGGACAGCCCGGTCAGGTCGAGGGTGGCGGCGACCAGCATCGGCCCCAGCAGCGCGGGCACCGGGATGCGGCTGAGCCGGCCCAGCGGGATGCCGACGACCACGCTCACCACGGTGAACAGCAGGCCCGCCCACGCCCCGGGACCGGCGTCGGCCGGCGTCCCGGCGTCGGTGCCCGCGGCGCCGTAGACGACGGCGGCGACCACGGGCATCGTGACGACGATCAGCAGCACCCGCAGGTACTGCAGGACGGCGACCATCCGGGCGTCGGCGCCGAGCTCCCGGGCCATCACGGTGATCCCGGAGGCCCCGCCGGCGATCATCGAGAACGCCCCGGTGACCCGGCTGACCCCCGCGCGCAGGGCCATGAGCCGGCCGGCGACCAGGCTGAGCAGCAGGGTCCCGACGGTCACCCCGACCACCGGCAGCCAGTCCCGGGCCACCGCCTGCAGCGTGGACAGCGAGACCAGCGCCCCGATCGAGACGCCGACGACGGCCTGCGCGCCGGTCATGCCGTGCCGGGGCAGCACCAGCTTCCGGCGGACCAGCAGCGCCCGGCCGAGCCCGGTGGCCAGCCCGGCGAAGAGCGTCGCCGAGGGCACGCCGAGCAGGGTGAGCAGCCCCGACAGGGCCGCCGCGACCGCCAGCACACCCAGCCAGTCCAGGAGCAGCCGCCGGTTCATCACCGCCCACTGAAGCACCAGGACCCAGGTCACCGCGGGCAGGATGGCGGCGTGGACCCTGCCGCCCCGGACCTCGGGTACCCGTTCCCGGGGGCGACCCGCCCGGCCGACGCCCGGTGGGACCCCGACGCCCCCGGTTCCCGGGTGCACGAGGAGACCGTGCTGGTGGGTCGGGGGGACGACGCCTGGACCGCGGCGGGTGCGCTGATGCGGTGGGCGGTCAAGCCCCGCAGCGGCTTCGCCGTCCACCCGCCCGGCCCGGTCACCACCGGTGCGGACCTGGTGCTCGTCGCCGCGGTCGGGCCCCTGCGCGTGCGCGAGCCGATCCGGGTGGTGGCCGTCGTGGACACCCCCGACCGCAGGGGCTTCGCCTACGGCACCCGCCCGGGGCACCCCGTCTCCGGCGAGGAGGCCTTCGTCGTGCACCGGGACGCCGAGGGTGCGGTCTGGCTGACCCTGCGGTCCCTGACCCGCCCCGGGACGGGGATCTGGCGACCGCTGTTCCCGCTGCTGCTGGTGGCCCAGCGGGTCTACCGACGTCGGTACCGCCGGGCCCTGGTCCACCCGACCCGAGGGCCGGTGGACCGGATCAGCCGCCGGTGATCCGGCGGAGCTCGGCGACGTGCGCGGTGAAGGCCGACCGGCCGGCCGGCGACAGCGACAGCGAGGTGCGCTGCCGGGAGGCCACCGTGGCCTTGCGGACCCGCACGTAGCCGGCGTCCTCGAGCTGCTTGACGTGCTTGGACAGCACCGAGTCGCTCACCCCGACGGCGTCGCGGACGGCGGCGAAGTCCATCGAGTCCACCGCGGCGAGCAGCCCGCAGACCTGCAGCCGCGGCGGGGCGTGCACCACTTGGTCGAAGCGGGGCTCGACGGTGGTCACACCCCCTCCCGCAGCTCGCGCTGCCAGGCCCGGGTCCACCGGGCGGACAGGACGGCGACCGCGATCCCCAGCACCGCGCCGGCCACCACGAACAGCCACGGTCGCTCGTCGCCGAGCGCGAACGCCGGCACGAGCACCACGAGGACGAACGCCGCCCAGCCGGCCAGCACCCGGGGCGGGGTGTGCACCCACACCCCGGTGGAGCGCCGGTAGACCCCGACGAGCAGCCCGATCCCCAGGCCGAACACCAGCACGGCCGGCGCGGTGACCCACGGGGAGTCCAGCGCGTTCGAGGAGACGAAGGCGAACAGCAGCAGCCCGATCGCCGGACCGAACCAGCGCGGGGGCGCCACCCGGTCGGCCAGCGCGGCCCGGTCGCGGTCGAGCGCGGCGAGGTCGGCGGCGGCGCGGTCCCGGTCGGCGCTCATCGCTCGCCCCGCAGCTCGCGCTGGGAGACCGTCGTCCAGCGGCGGCTGAGCAGCGCGGCCGCGACACCCAGGACGACGCCGGTCACCACCATCGCGTACCGGACGCCGAACCCGACCTCGAGCGCCGGCCCGACGACGAGCAGGACCAGGCACGCGGCGCCCCAGGCCGCGATGACCGGCTTGGTGGACGGTCCGCCGTTGAAGCCGTTCACCCACAGCCCGGTGTGCCGCCGGTAGCCGGCGGCCAGCAGGGCGATCCCGCCGAGGAAGACCGGCACCGCGACCAGGGTGAGCCACGGGAAGGCGAAGGAGTAGGTCGCGAAGAAGCCCCCGACCAGCACCCCCAGCGCCGGGTCGTACCACCCCGGTTGCCGCAGCCGGTCGGCCAGCGCCGCCCGGTCGGTCTGCAGGGCAGCCAGGTCGGCCACCGCCCGGTCCCGCACCGCATCGTCTCTTTCCATGTCGGAAAGTCTGCCGGACGACTTTCCGAATCGTCAAGTCATCGGGCGTGGTCTCATTGGCGGCGAACTGCGACGGCAGTGCAGGAAGCCGGTGCGACTCCGGCGCGGTCCCGCCACTGTCAGCCCCCCGGGGTGAGCCAGGAACTGCGGCCGTCGCCACCTGCCACCTCCGGGCGCGGACACCCGGGGAGAGGATGCGCACCCGTGGTCTACCCGTTCAGCGCGGTCGTCGGCATGGACGACATGCGCCTGGCCCTGCTCCTCAACGCCGTCTCCCCCGCCGTCGGCGGCGTGCTGGTGCGCGGTGAGAAGGGCACGGCCAAGTCGACGGCGGTCCGTGCGCTGGCCGCCGTCCTGCCGCCGGTCGACGTCGTCCCCGGGTGCCGGTTCGGCTGCGACCCCGCGGCGCCCGACCCGGCCTGCCCGGACGGTCCGCACGAGCCCGGCGCCGGTGCGCAGACCCGCCCGGCCCGGCTCGTCGAGCTGCCGGTCGGTGCCTCGGAGGACCGGCTGGTCGGCTCGCTGGACATCGAGCGCGCGCTGACCGAGGGCGTGAAGAGCTTCGAGCCCGGCCTGCTGGCGGCCGCGCACCGCGGCGTGCTCTACGTCGACGAGGTCAACCTGCTGCACGACCACCTGGTCGACCTGCTGCTGGACGCCGCCGCGCTGGGCCGGGCCTACGTCGAGCGCGAGGGCGTCTCGGTGCAGCACGCCGCCCGGTTCCTGCTGGTCGGCACCATGAACCCCGAGGAGGGCGAGCTCCGCCCCCAGCTGCTGGACCGGTTCGGGCTCACCGTCGAGGTCGCCGCCCCGCGCGAGCCGGGCCTGCGCGCCGAGGTCGTGCGCCGCCGGTTCGCCGCCGACGCCGACCCGGCCGGGTTCGAGGCGCGCTGGGCCGGCGAGGAGACGGCGCTGGCCGACCGGATCGCCGCCGCCCGCGCCCTGCTGCCGCAGGTGGTGCTGGGCGACGCCGCGCTGTCCCAGGTCACCGCGGTCTGCGCCGCCTTCGGCGTCGACGGCCTGCGCGCCGACATCGTCACCGCCCGGGCCGCGATCGCGCACGCCGCCTGGTCGGGCCGCACCGACGTGACCGAGGACGACGTCCGGGTCGCCGCCCGCCTGGCCCTGCCGCACCGCCGCCGCCGCAACCCCTTCGACGCCCCCGGCCTGGACGAGGACACCCTCGAGCAGGCCCTGGACGACGCCCGCCCCGACGACCCCGAGCCCGACCCGGACGACACGGCCCCCGAGGGCGACGGCGGCCCGGACGGCGGCTCCCCGGACGGCGGCTCCCCGGACGGCGGCTCCCCGGATCCGGGCCAGGGCCCCGACCAGCCCTCCTCCGAGGCAGGCGAGGGAGCCCCTACCGAAGGGTCCGCGGCCCAGGGTTCGGGAGGGGATCCCTCGCCCCCGACCGACGACGCCCCCCACGCGGAGGCCGCACCGGCGCCCGAGCGGGCCGCCGTGGCGCCCGACGAGGCGTTCCGCGCCCGCCGGCTCGAGGTCCCCGGCATCGGGGACGGCGTCGCCGGACGACGGTCCCGGGCCCGCAGCGAGCGCGGCCGGGTGGTCGGCTCCCGCCGTCCCGAGGGCAGCGTGACCCGGCTGCACCTGGTGGACACCGTGCTCGCCGCCGCCCCGCACCAGCTGGCCCGCGGTCGCTCCGGTCCCGGGCTGCGGCTGGCCCGGGAGGACCTGCGGCAGGCCGACCTGGAGGGCCGCGAGGGCAACCTGGTGCTCTTCGTCGTCGACGCCTCGGGATCGATGGGCTCGCGCACCCGGATGGCCGCGGTGAAGGGCGCCGTCCTCTCGCTGCTGACCGACGCCTACCAGCGCCGGGACAAGGTCGGGCTGGTCACCTTCCGCGGCTCCGACGCCGTCCTCGCGCTGCCGCCGACCTGGTCGGTGGAGGCCGCGGCCGCGCGGCTGACCGACCTGCCCACCGGCGGCCGGTCCCCGATCGCCGCCGGGCTGCTGCGGGCGCACGAGACGCTGCGGGTGGAGCGGGTGCGCGACCCGCGCCGCCGTCCGCTGCTGGTCGTGGTCACCGACGGCCGGGCCACCGGCGAGCGCGGCACCGACCACCTCGCACAGGCGCACCGCGCCGCCGGGCTGCTGCAGGCCGCCGGCACCGCGAGCGTCGTCGTGGACTGCGAGTCCGGGTTCGTGAAGCTCGGCCTCGCGCACACCCTGGGCGTCCACCTGGGCGCGCAGACGCTGTGCCTGGAGGAACTGGGCGCGCAGGAACTCGTCTCGACCGTGAAGGCGGCTGCCTGACATGCCCCAGGGACAGGTGACGGCGGTCCCCGTCGACGGGCTCACCACCCGGCAGCGCCGCAACCGGCCGCTGCTGGCGGTGCACACCGGGGAGATGAAGGGCAAGTCCACCGCCGCCTTCGGGATGGCGATGCGGGCGTGGAACCAGGGCTGGTCGATCGCGGTCTACCAGTTCGTCAAGAGCGCCAAGTGGAAGGTCGGCGAGGAGAACGCGCTGACCGCGCTGGGCGAGGTGCACGCGCAGACCGGCCAGGGCGGGCCGGTGGTCTGGCACAAGATGGGCTCGGGCTGGTCCTGGTCCCGCCGGGCCGGCTCGGAGGTCGACCACGCCGCCGACGCCGCCGAGGGCTGGGCGCAGATCAAGCGCGACCTGGCCGCCGAGGCGCACAGGTTCTACGTGCTCGACGAGTTCACCTACCCGATGAAGTGGGGCTGGGTCGACGTCGAGGACGTCGTGCAGACGATGCGCGACCGACCCGGCAACCAGCACGTCGTCATCACCGGGCGCACCGCGCACCCGGCGCTCGTCGAGGCCGCCGACCTGGTCGTGGAGATGACCAAGGTCAAGCACCCGATGGACGCCGGCCAGAAGGGCCAGCGGGGGATCGAGTGGTGACCGCCATCCCGCGCATCGTGCTGGCCGCGCCGTCCTCCAGCGCCGGCAAGACGTCGATCGCGACCGGGCTGATCGCCGCGCTGACCGACCGCGGCATGGCCGTCTCGCCGCACAAGGTGGGCCCGGACTACATCGACCCCGGCTACCACGGCCTCGCCGCCGGCCGGCCCGGCCGCAACCTGGACAACTGGCTGGTCGGCGAGGACCGGATCGTCCCGCTGTTCCTGCACGGCGCCCGCAGCGCCGACGTCGCCGTGGTCGAGGGCGTGATGGGCCTGTTCGACGGCGCCAGCCACCCCTCCGTCGAGCCCGGCTTCGGCTCCACCGCGCACGTGGCCACCCAGCTGCGCGCGCCGGTCGTGCTGGTGGTCGACGCCTCTGCGCAGGCCCGCAGCGTCGCCGCGGTGGTGCACGGCTTCGCCACCTTCGACCCCACCGTGCGGCTGGGCGGGGTGATCCTCAACCGGGTCGGCTCCGACCGGCACGAGGCGATCCTGCGCGAGGCGCTGGGCTCGGCCGGGGTACCGGTGCTGGGCGCGGTCCGCCGGATCACCGACCTGGAGACGCCGTCCCGCCACCTGGGCCTGGTGCCGGCGGCCGAGCGGTCGGCCGAGGCGGTGCGCACGGTGCGGGCGCTGGGTGCCGTCGTCGGGTCCAGCGTGGACCTGGACGCCGTCCTGCGGCTGGCCCGCAGCGCCCCCGACCTGGACGACGCCCCCTGGGACCCGGCCGCCGAGGTCACCCGCACCGAGGGCCGGCCGGTGGTCGCCGTCGCCGGCGGCCCGGCCTTCACCTTCGGCTACGCCGAGACCGCCGAGCTGCTGGCCGCCGCGGGCGCCGACGTCGTCACCGTGGACCCGCTGCGCGACCAGACGCTGCCGCCGGGCACCGCCGGCCTGGTCGTCGGCGGCGGCTTCCCCGAGGTGCACGCCCCCGCCCTGGCCGCCAACGTCGGCCTGCGGACGGCGATCGCCGAGCTGGCGGCCTCCGGCGCGCCGATCGCGGCCGAGTGCGCCGGACTGCTCTACCTGGCCCGCGCCCTCGACGGCGAGCCGATGTGCGGCGTGCTGGACGCCGAGGCCGCGATGCACCCCCGCCTCGCCCTGGGCTACCGGGCGGCCGTGGCGCTGACCGACAGCGTGCTGGCCCCGGCCGGCACCCGGGTCCGCGGCCACGAGTTCCACCGCACCCGCACCTCCCCCGGCGCCGGGCCCACGCCGGCCTGGCAGTGGAACGCCGAGGGCCCGGAGGGGTTCGTCGAGGGCAACGTGCACGCCTCCTACCTGCACCTGAACTGGGCCGGGTCGCCGGGGATGGCCTCCCGGTTCGTCGCCGCGGCCGCCCGGGTGCGCACCGCCGTCCCCTCGTGACCGCCCGGCGTGGATCAGCTGGGTGCACCACCGTGCGTCCTGGCTCGCCGACGCCGGTGAACCAGGACGGCCGTGGATCAGCTGAGCTGATCCACGCCGGGGTGGTGGTCGGGGTGGGGGCGCGGGCCGGGGTCAGCGCCGACGCGGTGCTGGCCGCGGTGGACGCCGTGGTGCCCGCCGGTGCCGTGGTCACCGGGCTGGTCACCCTGGACCGACGGGCCGCCGAGCCCGGGGTGCAGCAGGCCGTGGCCGCCCGCGGCTGGTCGCTGGCCGGGCTGGCGGCCGAGGAGCTGGCCGCGGTCGCGGTGCCCACCCCGTCCGCACGGGTGGCCGCCGCGGTGGGCACGCCGTCGGTCGCCGAGGCCGCGGCGCTGGCCGGGGGTGGCGACCTCGTCGTCCCCAAGACCGTGGTCGGCGCGGTGACCGTCGCCGTCGTCCGCCGGTGACCGACCTCCGGCACCACGGGGACGTCGAGGCCACGCCCGGCCTGGTCGACCTCGCGGTGAACGTACGGTCCGGTAGTCCCCCGGCGTGGCTGCGCGCCGTCCTGCACGACGCGGTCGACGCCTGCGCCGCCTACCCCGACCCGGCCCGCGCCCGGGCCGCGGTCGCCGCCGCGCACGGCCGACCGGAGGACGAGGTGCTGCTCACCGCCGGGGCCGCCGAGACGTTCACGCTGGTCGCCCGGGCCCTGGCGCCGCGGCACGCCGTCGTCGTGCACCCCTCGTTCACCGAGCCCGAGGCCGCCCTGCGGGCGCACGGCCACGCGGTGCACCGGCACCTGCTCGACGCGCCGTCCTACCTGCTGACCCCGCCGCCCGAGGACGCCGACCTGGTGGTGCTGGGCAACCCGACCAACCCGACGTCGGTGCTGCACCCGGGCGGGGACGTCGCCGCCCTGTGCCGCCCCGGGCGCACCGTGGTGCTGGACGAGGCGTTCGCCGACACCGACCCGGGCGAGCCGCAGTCCCTGGCCGCCCGCCGGGACCTGCCCGGCCTCCTGGTGGTCCGCAGCCTGACCAAGACCTGGGGGCTGGCCGGGCTCCGGGTCGGCTACGCCCTGGGACCACCGGACCTGGTGGCCGCGCTGGCCGCCGTCCAGCCGCACTGGCCGGTGTCCACGCCGGCGCTGGCCGCGCTGGAGGCCTGCTCGACCCCGGCGGCCCTCGCGCAGGCGGAGACCTGGGCGCACGAGCTGGCCGGGCACCGTCGGGCGCTGCTGGACCTGCTGCCGGCCGGGGTCGAGGTCGTCGGGCAGCCCCGGTCGTCGTTCGTGCTGCTGCGGCTGCCCGACGCCGACCGGGTCCGCCGCGAGCTGCGCGCAGCCGGCTTCGCCGTCCGCCGCGGCGACACCTTCCCCGGGCTGGCGCCCGACCACCTGCGGGTCGCCGTCCGCGACCCCACCACCTCGGCTGCGTTCACCGCGGCGCTGGCTGCGATCCTGGAGCGATCATGACCCTGCTCGACGACACCCTCTCCGCGATCCGCCCCCGCGACGCCGCCGCCGAGCGCGCCGCGCGGGAGCGGCTGGACCGGATGACCAAGCCCCCGGGCTCCCTCGGCGTGCTCGAGGACGTCGCGGCCCAGCTGGCCGGGATCGCCGGCGCCTGCCCGGCGCCGCTGCCGGTGCCCGCGGCCGTGGCGGTGTTCGCCGGCGACCACGGCGTCCACGCCCAGGGCGTCACCCCGTGGCCGCAGGAGGTCACCGCGCAGATGGTGGCCAACTTCGTGGCCGGCGGTGCGGTGGTCAACGCCTTCGCCGCGCAGCTGGGGGCCGACGTCGTGGTGGTGGACGTCGGGGTGGCCACGCCGTCGGCACCGGCGCCGGGGTTCCTCGACCGCAACGTCCGACGCGGCACGGCCGACCTGGCCGAGGGCCCGGCCATGACCCTCGACGAGGCCCGCCGGGCGGTCGAGGTCGGCATCCAGGTGGCCACCGACCTCGCCGCGGACCACGCCTGCCTGGTCACCGGGGACATGGGCATCACCAACACCACCGCCTCGGCCGCGCTGATCTGCGCGTTCACCGGTTCCTCGCCGTCCGCCGCGACCGGCCGCGGCACCGGCGTGGACGACCCGACGCTGGCCCGCAAGGTGGCCGTCGTGGAGCGGGCGCTCGCCCGGCTGGACGGCGAGCAGGACCCGCTGACCGTGCTGGCCCAGGTGGGCGGGCTGGAGCACGCGGCGCTGGCCGGCTTCGTGCTCGGCGCCGCCGCGGCCCGGGTGCCGGTGCTGCTGGACGGCGTCATCGCCGGCTCGGCCGCCCTGGTGGCCGCCGCGCTGTCCCCGGCCGCGCTGGAGCACGTGCTGGCCGGGCACGTGAGCGCCGAGCCGGGTCACGCCCTCGCCCTGCGGCACCTCGGCCTGCGTCCGCTGCTCGGCCTGGACCTGCGGCTGGGCGAGGGCACCGGCGCGCTGCTGGCGTTCCCGCTGGTCGCCTCAGCGGCCCGGGCGCTGGCCGACGTGGCCACGTTCGACTCCGCCGGCGTCACCGAGAAGGCCTGATGCCCGCCACCCCGGTCGACCCGCGCACCGGGTCGGTCTACCCGATCGGCCTGCGGCTGGGCGGCCGCCGCGTCGTCGTCGTCGGCGGTGGCCAGGTCGCCCACCGCCGGGTCGCCGGGCTGCTCGACGCGCACGCCGTGGTCACCGTGGTCAGCCCCGAGGTCACCCCCGCGCTGGAGGCCCTCGTCGCACCGGGCGGGTTGACCTGGCTGCGCCGCGGCTACGAGCCCGGCGACCTGGCCGAGGCCTGGTACGCCGTGGCCGCCACCGACGTGCCCGAGGTCAACGCGGCCGTCGCCGAGGAGGCGGACTCCCGGCGGATCTTCTGCGCCCGGGCCGACGACCGCTCGCGCTCCAGCGTCTGGACGCCGGCGGTGGGCCGCCAGGGCGACGTCGTGGTCAGCGTGCACGGCGGCGGCGACCCGCAGCGCGCCGTCGGCATCCGGGACGCGGTGCTGGCCGGGCTCACCGACGGCACGATCGCCGACACCACCTCCCGACCCACCGACGGCCGCGGCAGCGTGGTCCTCGTCGGCGGCGGGCCCGGCGACCCGGGCCTGATGACCGTGCGCGGCCGGCAGGCGCTGGCCGCGGCCGACGTCGTGCTCGCCGACCACCTGGCGCCGCAGTCGCTGCTGTCCTCGCTGCCCCCGCACGTCGAGGTGGTCGATGCCTCGAAGCTGCCGCGCGGCCGGTCGATGGCCCAGGAGCAGATCAACGCCCTGCTGGTCGAGCACGCGCTGGCCGGCAAGCGGGTGGTGCGGCTCAAGGGCGGCGACCCGTTCGTCTTCGGCCGTGGCTTCGAGGAGCTCGAGGCCTGCGCCGCCGCCGGGGTGCCGGTCGAGGTGGTGCCCGGGGTGACCAGCGCGATCGGCGTCCCCGGGCTGGCCGGCGTGCCGGTCACCCACCGCGGCATGACCCACGAGTTCGTCGTGGTCTCCGGTCACGTGCCGCCCGGGCACCCGGCGTCGCTGGTGGACTGGCCCTCGCTGGGCCGGCTGCGCGGCACCCTGGTGGTGCTCATGGGCGTGGAGACCGCACCGGCCATCGCGGCGTCCCTGGTCGAGCACGGCCGGGCCGCCGACACCCCGGTCGCCGTGGTCGTGGACGGCGCCAGCCCCACCCAGCGCCTGCTCCGCACCACCCTGGCCGACCTCGGCCGGACGATCACCGACGAGGCCGTCCGCCCGCCGGCAGTGTGGGTGGTCGGCGACGTGGTGTCGCTAGGCGCCTGACCCGGCGGTGATCATGGGGTCGTGGCCGGTGGACACGCCGTGCCTGCGTGTCGACCGGGCGACAACCCCATGATCACGACCGTCTAGACGACGGAGGCGAAGACCACCACGTTCTCGTCGCTGGCGCCGACCGACTCGTCGTACTCGCCGCCGCAGGTGATCAGGGCGACGTCGGCGCCCTCCGGGTGGCCGTTGAGGGCGTCGGACAGGGCCGAGGTGGACTTGTCCAGGCCGGTCAGCGGCGCCTCGACGACCTGCAGCTGCAGTGCGGTGCCGGCGGCGTCGGTGAGGACGACGGCATCGCCCACCTGCAGGTCGCCCAGCCGGTCACAGACACCGGGGGCGTCACCGGGCACGTCGTGGCCCAGCACGACGGCCATCTGCCCCGAGCCCGGTTCGGGACCGTCGGACCACCAGGACGTCGCCGCCATGTCCTCGGGGACCCCGTAGCCGGTGACCGGCTGGCCGGTGAACACGTTCGTCGTCTGGACCGAGCCGCGGGACTCCACCGGTGCCTCGACCCCGATCGCCGGCACGCTCAGCGCGGCCGGGACCAGCGGGGTCTCCGCGGTCGAGGTGGCCGGGACCGGGTCGGCCGAGTCGCTGCCGTAGCCGTACCAGAGCCNGCCCCAGCTCCACCCCTCCCGCCGCACCGGACGTCGACTGGTGGTCGGTAGCCTGCTCGGCGGGGTCACAGCCGGGCGCGGGTGACCGGACAACGACACCCGTGTCCGGAGGTTACGGGTAGGTGTGACGAACCGTTCCCGAGCCCCGGTGAACGGCTATCGTCGTGGGACGCCCCGCGCCCGGGGTGACGGTCCGGAGGTGCCCCGTGGAGTTCGTCCTCGTCCTCGTCGTGCTGCTGCTGGTCGTGGCCGGCGGGGTCACCACCCTGACCGTGCGCGGCACCCGGCGGGCCGTCCACGCGGTGCAGGGCAGCGGCGCCGTCCGGCGCGGGCGCGAGCTGGGCGGGTACGCCGCACTGGCCGCCGGCGCCGTCCGCGACCCCGCGGGGACGGACCGGACCGCGGCCGCGCTCGCCGTCCGGGTCACCACGGCGTCGATGACGCTGCAGCGCGAGGTCGCCGCCGCGCGGCGCACCGGCGTCCACCTGGGCGACGTGCCCGAGGTCCTCCCCCGGCTCGCCGACGAGGGCTACGCGCTCTCCCGGGCACTCCGGGTGGCGGCCACGACCAAGGCCGAGCACTCCGCCGCGCTGTGCGACCACGCCCGCGACCACCTCGCCGCGGTCGCCGACGTCACCGGCGCCGTCCGGGCCAGTGCCGCCCTCCCCCGGGCCGACGGCGGCGTCGCCGCGGAGGCCACCAGCGCCGCAGCCCGACTCCGGGCCTACGCGGGCGCCTACCGCGACCTGGTCCGCCCCGACACCACGGCCTGACCGGTCCAGATCCCGGTCAGGGCATCCGGGCGGCGGTGTCCTCCAGCAGGATCTGCCGCTCGGCGGGGTCCCGTCGCGGGCACGACGTGCACACCACCTCGTGCGGCACCCGCCAGGCCAGGCAGCACGACGCCCGCCGGGTGAAGACCTGGCCGCCCACCTCGACGTAGCGCGGGGCGGGCAACCCGGCCGCGCGGGCCAGCGGGGCGGCCAGAGACGTCACCGCGGCGACGTCGCCCCGCGCCCGCCCGAGGGCCAGCAGCTTGTTGGCCAGCGCGTCGGTGGCGATCGCCCGCAGCGGCGCCTCCCGCACGCCCCCGACCCGGGCGACCACGGCCACCACCGCGGCGAGGGACTCCCCCAGGTCCGCGACGACGTCCCCCGTGGCCGCCCGGGACGTCGCGGCCCAGGGCAGGTCGCCGACCAGGTGCAGCGTGGTGTCGGCCAGCCGTGCCGACAGCGGCCGACCGGTGACCAGCCCCGCCAGCGCCGGGCCCACCAGCACCAGCGACGCCGAATACCACCACAGGGTGGCCAGCACCCGCCGGTCGTCGGTGCGCGCGGTGAGCGCCCGCAGCTCCAGCAGCTCCGCCGTCCAGGCGTCGTCGACCAGCGCGGTCGCCGGCTCCGGCCGGGAGCCCGGCGGCACCAGCAGGCCCAGCATCGCCGCGCCCGGGAGGACGGCTGCCACCTGCGCCTGGGCGTCGTCCGGAGCGGTCACCGGTGCAGTCTCCCGCGCCGGGGTCGCGGCCGACCTCCCGTCCCGGAGCCGGGCACCCTAGGGTCGACGCCGAGGCAGCGTCGCCGGCTCCTGCGCGACGCCCAGGACCAGGAGGCGGCATGAGCGAGACCGGCACCCAGAGCCTGACCGACGACATCCCGGCCAGCGGGGTCTTCGACCCGCCCGCCGAGCTCGCGGCCCAGGCGAACGTGACGCAGGCCGACTACGACCGCGCCGCCGAGGACCGCCTCGGTTTCTGGGCCGACGCCGCCGGCCGGCTGGACTGGACCAAGCCCTGGGACGAGGTCCTGGACTGGACGAACCCGCCGTTCGCGAAGTGGTTCACCGGCGGCGAGCTGAACGTCGCCGTCAACTGCGTCGACCGGCACGTGGACGCCGGCCGCGGCGAGACCGTCGCCTACCACTGGGTCGGCGAGCCCGGCGACACCCGCGACATCACCTACGCCCAGCTCAAGGACGAGGTCTGCAGGGCGGCGAACGCGCTCACCTCGCTCGGCGTCCAGGCCGGCGACCGGGTGGCCATCTACCTGCCGATGATCCCCGAGGCCGTCGTCTCGATGCTGGCCTGCGCCCGCATCGGCGCCGTCCACATGGTCGTGTTCGGCGGGTTCTCCCCCGACGCGCTGGCCTCCCGGGTCGAGGACGCCGGCGCCAAGGTGGTCATCACCGCCGACGGGGGCTACCGCCGCGGCGCGCCCTCGGCGCTCAAGCCCGCCGTCGACGAGGCGCTGACCAAGGTCTCCGGCGTCGACCACGTGCTGGTCGTCAAGCGCACCGAGCAGGACGTCGACTGGACCGAGGGCCGCGACCAGTGGTGGCACGACCTGGTCGACGGCCAGTCCGCCGAGCACGAGGCGCAGGCCTTCGACGCCGAGCACCCGCTCTACATCATGTACACCTCGGGGACGACGGCGAAGCCCAAGGGCATCCTGCACACCTCCGGCGGCTACCTGACCCAGGTCTCCTGGACGCACTGGGCCACCTTCGACCTCAAGCGCGACACCGACGTCTTCTGGTGCGCCGCCGACGTGGCCTGGGTGACCGGCCACTCCTACATCGTCTACGGCCCGCTCTCCAACGGCGCCACCTCGGTCATGTACGAGGGCACCCCCGAGACCCCGCACCGCGGCCGCTGGTGGGAGATCGTCCAGCAGTACAAGGTCTCCATCCTGTACGCGGCGCCGACCGTCGTCCGCACGTTCATGAAGTGGGGCGCCCAGGAGCTGGAGCCCTTCGACACCTCGACGCTGCGGGTGCTCGGCTCGGTCGGCGAGCCGATCAACCCCGAGGCGTGGCTCTGGTACCGCAAGAACGTCGGCGGCGGGACGGCGACCGTGGTCGACACCTGGTGGCAGACGGAGACCGGCGCGCACATGATCGCCCCGATGCCCGGCGTGACGGCCACCAAGCCCGGCTCCGCCCAGCGCGCCATCCCCGGCATCTCGGCGGCCGTGGTCGACGAGGAGGGCAAGCCGATCGAGCCCGGCGCCACCGGCTACCTGGTGCTCACCGAGCCGTGGCCGGCGATGCTGCGCACGATCTGGGGCTCCGACGAGCGCTACGTGGAGACCTACTGGTCCCGCTACGGCAAGGACGTCTACTTCGCCGGGGACGGCGCCAAGCTGGACGAGGACGGCGACATCTGGCTCCTGGGCCGGGTGGACGACGTGATGAACGTGTCCGGGCACCGCATCTCCACCACCGAGGTGGAGTCCGCGCTGGTCAGCCACCCGACCGTGGCCGAGGCCGCCGTCGTGGGCGCCACCGACCCGACCACCGGCCAGGGCATCGTCGCGTTCGTCATCCTGCGCGGGGACGCACAGGACTCCGGCGAGGACCTGGTGACGACCCTCCGCCAGCACGTGCGCAAGGAGATCGGCCCGATCGCCAGCCCGCGGCAGATCATGGTGGTGGCGGAGCTGCCCAAGACCCGCTCGGGCAAGATCATGCGCCGCCTGCTCCGGGACGTCGCCGAGAACCGCGAGCTGGGCGACGTCTCGACGCTGACCGACTCCTCGGTGATGGACCTGATCGGCGCCAAGATGCCGGCCTCGTCCGAGGACTGAGCCCGCGGCGGGGGGACCCGGTCAGACCACCCAGACGACCGGGTCCTCCTCGTACGGCGATCCCGGGCGCCCGAACTCGACCCGGGTGACCTCGGCGTCGGCAGCGGCGACCACGAGCACGCAGTTCGTGTACCCGGTGCCGGAGGTGAACGGCTCGGGCGGACGACCGACGGCGCACGGCTCGGGGCGTCGAGCTCGACGGCGGTGAGCGACGGCGTGCCCGTGGCGAGGACGACGTCCAGGTCGGACTCCAGCGTGCCGGCGGGGGTGCCGTCGTCCCCGGCCAACCGCCGGAGGGAGACGTCGACGGAGAACGGCAGCATGCCGTCCGCGGCACCGCCGAGCCCGAGGGTGTCCAGCTCCTCCTCGGTGCCGCGCCGGACGCCGTCCACGGTCAGCTCGACCGGGCTGGCCCCGGCCGGCAGGAAGTCCAGGGACAGGACGGCGGGCTCCCCCAGGGCCAACTCCACACCCGGACCGGTCTGCGGGATCGCCGCCGAGGTCCCGTCGCCCGCGGCGCACCCGGCGAGCAGGAGGGCCGCGACCACGACGGTGGCGGCAGCGCCGGTGCGTGGGCTGAAGGACACATCGCTCCCCGGTGGGCGGCAGGTACGCACCGACCGTAGGGGGACGACAGCGGCTCGTGGTCACTCGGGTGTGCCGCCCGGGGTCCGCCGTCACCCGGAGGAGGTCCATCCCCCGCCCCGACGGCGCTCGTGCCCGCTCGGGACGCGCGTGCCCGCGGCGGATGAGGCACGATCATGGTCAGACGAACCGGGGCCGCGACCCCGGGGAGTTCGCCGCCCGGCTCCCTGCTGGCGGCGGAACTGATCGAGGAGGACCCAGCCGTGGCCCACAGCGCGCCCAGCACCCGACTGTCCGGAGAGCCGGCCGGTCCCGTCGAGCCGTCGATCGGCTCGCTGGTGCAGAGCGCCATGGCCGACGTCTCGACCCTCATCCGCAGCGAGGTCGAGCTGGCCAAGGCCGAGGTCGGCTCCTCGGTGAAGAAGGTCGGCATCGGCGGCGGGCTGATCGCCGTCGGCGGCGTCATGGCCCTGTACTGCTCGATCTTCCTGTTCATCGGGATCGCCGAGCTGCTGACCTGGCTGGGCCTGCCGCGCTTCGTGTCCTACCTGATCGTCTTCGGCGTGCTGCTGCTGCTGGCCGGCCTGCTGGTCCTGGTCGGGATCAAGTTCACCAAGAAGTTCCGCAAGCCCGAGCGGACGATCGAGACGCTCAAGGACCTGCCCGACGTCATGCGCCGCGAGGCCCCGGGTCAGCGTCAGCACGACCTGCCCGTCGTCCGCGACGGCCACGTCGTCAAGGCAGACCCGCACGCCCGGCTGGGGTGACCGCGCCCGACGCCACCAGTGCGCTGGTCCCGGGGCCGTGGCGGCACCGGGACATCTCCGCCAACGGCGTGCGCCTGCACGCCGCGGAGGCCGGTGAGGGCCCGCTGGTCCTGCTGGTGCACGGCTACCCCCAGTTCTGGTGGGCCTGGCGGCACCAGCTCGTCGCGCTGGCCGAGGCCGGTTACCGGGCGGTCGCGGTCGACCTGCGCGGCTACGGCGGCAGCGACAAGCCCCCGCGCGGGTACGACCTGCCCACGCTGTCCGCGGACGTGGCGGCCGTCGTCCGGGCGCTGGGCGAGCCGGACGCGGTCGTCGTCGGGCACGACTGGGGCGGGCTGGTCGGCTGGACGATGGCCGCCCTGCACCCGCGCACCGTCCGCGGGCTCGTCGTGGTGTCCTCCGCGCACCCCCGCGAGCTGCGCTCGGGGATGACCGACCCCGCCCAGCGCCGGGCCTCCCGCTACGCGCTGCGCTACCAGCTGCCCCGGCTGCCCGAACGCCGGCTGACCCGGGACGACGACGACCCCGTGGCCGAGCTGCTGCGCCGCTGGGCCGGCCCCGACTGGCTGCACACCGCGGACTTCGCCGACGCCGTGGCCCGCTACCGGCAGGCCGCCCGCATCCCGCAGGCCGCGTACGGGGCCATGGAGTTCCACCGCTGGGCCTTCCGCTCGCAGCTGCGGCCCGACGGCCTCCGGTACGCCCGCCGCATGGCCGCCCCGGTCACCGCGCCGACCCTGCAACTGCACGGCTCGCTGGACACCTGCGTGCTGCCGCGCACCGCCCAGGGCTCGGGCCGCTACGTCGCCGGCGCCTACGAGTGGCGGGAGCTGCCCGGCATCGGCCACTTCCCGCACGAGGAGACCCCCGACCAGGTCAGCGAGGCCATCGCCACCTGGGCACGGTGACCCCGCGGCCGGCGTGGATCAGCTCCGACGAGGACCGTGCATCCACCGCCGCCGACGTCGGCCCAGCAGGATGCACTCTGGTGGCTGAGGACAGCTCGCCCTAGCCCGGCACCGGCCGAGGCGGAGGTGGGTGTCCACATCGCCTGCGCTCATCCACAGATCCGACCGCGGGATGGGCGGCGCCCCCTACGGTCGACACCCTGCTGTGGTGCACCCCTTCCTCCTGGCCGCGATGACCCGCCGCGGCGGCGTCTTCACCACCGGTGATGCAGTGGCCGCCGGCCACACCCGACACGGGACAGCCGCGCTGGTCAGGGCCGGCCGGTGGCGTGCCGTGCGGTACGGCGTCTACACGACCGACGACCTCTGGCAGCAGCACGCCCGTGCAGGACGCACGCACTGGCTGGAAGCGGCGGCCGTGCTCGCCCGCCTGGGCCGGCGGAGCACGGTGCTCAGCCACGGGACGGCGGCGCGCCTGCACGACCTGGTGCTGCCCCGCGGCGTCCGGACCGAGGGGACCGCCACCGATCCCCACCGGTTCCGCACCGGCCGGGACTACCGGGTCCTGGCGGCCGGGATCCCTGCGGAGGACGTCGAGACGTTCGCGCCTCTACCGGCGACCAGCCTCCGCCGCACCCTGCTCGACGTGGGCCGTGAGTGGGACGTCGTCGACACGGTGGTCGCACTGGACGACGCCCTCGCCGACGGGCGGATCACGCTCGACCAGCTGACGGCCGGCGTCCTCGGCCAGCGCCACTGGGTCGGCGTGGGTTCCCTCGCGAGTGCCGTCCGGCTGGCCCGGGTCGGTGCGCACTCCCCTCTGGAGACGCTGACCCGCCTGGGTCTCCTCACCGCCGGGCTCCCCGAGCCCGTCCTGCAGGCCGCCGTCCTGCGGGATGGACGCCTCGTCGCCGTCCTGGACCTGTGGTGGGGAGGCACCCCGGCGTTCGGCGAGACCGACGGACGCGTGAAGTGGGCGCAGCCGTGGCGAGGACGCTCGCCGGCCGACGTCGGCTGGGACGAGAAGCGACGGCACGACGAGCTCCTGGACCTCGGCCTCATGGGCACCCGGATCACCGCGGCCGACCTCGGACCCGGCCTGGCAGCCAAGGCCGCGCGCATCAGGACGCTCATGACCCAGCCCCTGCGCCTGCCCCCGGGGGTCCGCATCGTCCCGTGGCGGGACGGCCTCCGCCGGGAACCCCGTGCCCGCCCGTGGTCGGTCCCGATCACGGCCGATGGGCGGGAGGAGCCGGTCCTCAGCCACCCCCGTGCATCCTGGTCAGCTGATGTCAGCTAGGGAGGATGCACAGCCGTCGTCGCAGCTGATCCACGCCGCAGGAGCGGCTACTCGCAGGGGCCGGTGTCGACGGCGGCGGTGGCGGTGCGGCCCTGGGTGATGGCGTCGGCGACCTCGGTGTCGGTCAGCGCGTAGCCGGTGTCCGGGTCGTCGACCGCGGAGGCGAAGACCACGCCGAGCACCGTGCCGTCCGAGGCGAGCAGCGGGCCACCGGAGTTGCCGGCCCGCACCTGGCCGTAGAGGGCGTAGACGTCGCGCACCACGGTCTGCTCGGCCCGGAAGTCCGGCCCGCTGATCGCCCCGCGGTCGCGCACCCGGGCCGCGCCGACGTACAGCCCGCCGCCGCCGGGGTAGCCCATGATGATCGCGTCGGCGCCGGAGTCCACCGGGTCGGCGGTGAAGTCCAGCGGGACCTGCGGCAGCCCCGGGACGGCGAGCACCGCCACGTCGGTCTCCTGGTCGACGTAGACCGGGAAGGCGTCGTAGACGTCGCCCTCGGCCAGCACGGTGGGCTCGGTGACCCCGGCCAGCACGTGTGCGTTGGTCATCACCCGCTCGGGGGCGAACACGAAGCCCGAGCCGTCGATCTGCCGGGAGCACGAGGCCGCGACCCCGCTGACCTTGACCACCGACCCCTGCACCTGGGTGACCACCGCGCTCTGCGCCAGGGCCTGGTCGGGCACCGGCACGTCGCGCACCTGGGTGGGGGTGAGCGGGTCGAGCACGTCGGGCAGGCCGCGCCGGTCGATCGCCTCGCGCAGGGAGTCGTAGAGCGACCGCACGCCGTCGGGCACGCCCTCGTCGACCGCCTGCACCAGCGTGGACTGCCGGACCTGACTGGCCACGGCCGGGAACGCGGAGTTGGCCAGCGGGGTGGCCACCATCCAGGCGACCAGCAGGACGGCGACCGCGGAGATGGCGGCGCCGGCCACCGAGTCGACGATCTTCGCCGGCTCCCAGGTGACCTTCTCGCGGATCGCCCGGCCCACGTAGCCCGCGAGCAGCTGGCCGAGCAGGGCACCGGCCAGCACGACGACCAGGGCCACGAACACCCGGGACAGCGTCGACCCGCCGAGCTCGTCGGCGACCGGCCCGGACAGCTGAGCACCGGCCACCGCGCCGCCGAAGAAGCCGATGAACGAGGCCGCCGAGACGATCAGGCCCTGCCGGAAACCCGACAGGGCGAACAGCAGGGCCAGCGCGATGAGCACCAGGTCGACGAGGGACATCCGGTCAGCCGGTCGCCGTCGGGAACGTGGCCGGCCCCGTCACGACCATCGTCCCGACCTGGCCAGCGCGGTGTGGGACGTGCACTCGGACGGGTTGGTGCCCGGCTCGGTCACGGTCGTCTCGCTCTGGCCCGGCGCCAGCAGCGGCATGCAGGTCAGCTGGCTGGCCGTGTTGGTGACGGTCGACCGGACCTGGTCCGGCGCCACGGTGGAGGTGTCGGGGCTCAAGACGTGGTCGTCGCCCGTCTCCGGGGTGATGTCCTGGACGGTCACCAGGACCCGTGCACGGTTCGACGTCATCGCCCAGGGACCGTACGCGGCACAGCTGGGGACGACGGCTCCTCGGCCACCGTCGGCGCGGCGCGGTCGGCGGGGTCCTCGGCGACCTCGGCCGTGCCCCGCACCCGCTCCTGCTCGGCGGCCAGGTCGCGGACGTCCCGGGTGTCCCAGGGCCGGGCCACCCCGGCGGCGGTGAGGACGGCGTCCAGCACACCGGCGGTGAACCCCCAGACGACCAGCCCGGCGACCTCGAAGGCCGGCCCGGTGTAGCCCGAGGGGTGCCGCACCCGGAACCGGCGGGCCGGGTCGACCAGCTCGGCCAGCGGGACCCGGACCACCTGGGCCACCTCGAACGGGTCGCCGGTGACGGTCTGCCGCGCGTCGTCCCACCAGCCGACGACGGGGACCACCAGGTTGTCGCTGGGGCCCAGGAACAGCTCGGGCAGCGTGCCCAGCACCCGCACCGAGGCCGGTTCGACCCCGGCCTCCTCCCAGGCCTCGCGCAGCGCCGTGGCCACCGGGTAGTCCTCCCCCGGTTCGGCACCGCCGCCGGGGAACGCGGGTTGACCGGCGTGCGTGCGCAGGCGGGCCGACTTCTCGATCAGCAGGACATCGTGGCCGCGCTCGGTCTCGCCGAAGAGCACCAGCACCGCCGAGCGCCGCGCGGTGTCGGTGGCGTCGCCCATCCGGTGCCGCAGCGGCAGCGCGTCGGCCGACGCCAGCAGCGCCCGCACGTGCTCCGGGACGCCGGTCAGGTCCGTCGTCACAGGGTCACGCCCAGGTGGTCGGCCACCAGCTGCCGGAGCTCGTCGTAGGAGGACACCGCGCCTGCCTCCGTGTACGCCAGGGTGCCGTCGGCGGCGACGAAGAAGGTGAAGGGCGCCCCGCGGCGGCCCAGGTCGGAGAGCAACTCGTCCTGCTGGTCGAAGGCGTTCGGGAAGGTCACCCCGGCGTCGGCGGCGAAGGAGTCGGCCGCGCCCAGGGTGTCGGTCGTGACCACGCCGAGCACCTGCACCTCCTCCCCCGCGGCGTCGGCGAGCTCCTGGACCAGCGGGAGCTCCTCGCGGCACGGGCCGCACCAGGAACCCCACACGTTGATCACGGTGGGTACGCCCGGGGCCCGGGACAGGTCCAGGCTGCCGCCGCCGATGCACTCGAAGGTCAGCGCGGGCAGCGCGTCGGTGGCCTGCACCGTGTCCCCGGTCTGCTCCGGGCACGGCTGCAGCGCCGTGTCGACGTCCTGCACCCCGGTCTCGGCCGGGCCCGTGGCCTGCGCGCCGTCGTCGGACGACGACCCCGAGGTGCAGCCGGCGAGCAGTGCCGCGGCGGCCACCAGCGCGACCAGCAGCCGCTTCACAGCGTGTCCGAGGCGGCCGGGCTCTTCACCAGCTTCGCGGCCACCAGCGGGTCGATCGGACCCGTGCCGAAGGACGGGCACGCGCGGGCCAGGCCGCACGCCCCGCACGCCGGCTTCTTGGCGTGGCAGACCCGCCGGCCGTGGAAGATGACCCGGTGGGAGAAGTCGGTCCACTCCTTCTTCGGGATCAGCACGGCGACCTCGGTCTCGACCTTGACCGGGTCCTCCTCGGCGGTCCAGCCGAACCGGCGCACCAGGCGGCCGAAGTGGGTGTCCACGGTCAGCCCGGGCACCCCGAAGGCATTGCCCAGCACGACGTTGGCGGTCTTGCGGCCCACGCCGGGCAGGGTCACCAGGTCCTCCAGCCGCCCGGGCACCTCGCCGTCGAACTGCTCGACCAGCGCGCGGCCCAGACCGAGCACCGAGTTGGCCTTGGCCCGGAAGAAGCCGGTCGGCCGCAGGATCGTCTCGAGCTCGTCGCGGTCGGCGCCGGCGTAGGCAGCCGCCGTGGGGTAGCGGGCGAAGAGCGTGGGCGTGACCGTGTTGACCGTCCGGTCGGTGGTCTGCGCGGACAGCACCGTGGCCACCAGCAGCTCCAGCGGCGTCGTGAAGTCCAGCTCGCAGTGCGCATCGGGGTGGATCAGGGCCAGGTCGCGCGCCATCCGCCGGGCCCGCCGGGTCCGCCCCAGCGGGGTCTCGCCGGTGTCGGACGGCGGGAGGCCCAGCCGGACCGCGCGGGCCGGGCGGAGGGGGGTGGACGGAGCTGGTGCGGACACGCGCTCGAGGGTAGGCGGGGGCACCGACAGGCCCGACCTGTCATGCTCGTCCCGCCCGGCACATTCGTCACAGCACGTGTCGGGTCAGCCGCAGCCGGGCATGCCCGGCCCGTCGCCACGTCGTCCGAGGAGGTCACCGGTGGTCGCCCTCGTCGTCATCCTGTTCCCCCCGATGGTCATCGCGTTCCTGCTGATCATGGAGCGCGTCGAGGAGCCGCTGCGCCGGCCGACGTCCCAGCGCCAGGTCGAGGAGTTCCTGGCCTCGGCGACCCCCGGGGACGTCGACGAGCTGGCCCACTCGGGCATCCGCCGGGCCATGGACCGCTGGCGTCGCCGGCGGGCCGGCCGGACGGTCCGCGGCACCGAGGCGATGACCGCCCACCGCTCGGGCGACTGACCCCACCCCACCCTTCGTGGGCACCGTCGTGACGCTCCGCACGGTGAGTACGGCCACAGGCCCTAGACTGCCTCCGGACGTGGGTGATCACTGCACCCGCCACGACGTCGTACGAGAGGTGCACTGGTGGACGAGGTCCTTGCCCAGTCCGGTCTGTTCCAGGGGCTGTCGCCGGAAGCCGCGGAGCCCACGGCGAGCGGCCTGGAGACGGTCAACCTGCCCCGCGGGCGGGTGGTCTTCAACGAGGGCGAGCCCGGTGACAGCCTGTACGTGGTGCTGTCCGGGAAGATCAAGCTCTCCCGCCGCTCCCCCGACGGCCGCGAGAACGTGCTGGCCGTGATGGGTCCCTCCGACCAGTTCGGCGAGCTCTCGGTCTTCGACCCCGGCCCCCGCACGGCCACCGCCACCGCGGTGACCGACGTGCGGCTGGCCAAGATGCCCCAGCAGATGCTGCGGCCGTGGATCGAGGCGCACCCCGAGGTGGGCGAGCGGCTCCTCCAGGTGCTGGCCCGCCGGCTGCGGCGCACCAACGACTCGGTCGCCGACCTCATCTTCACCGACGTCCCCGGCCGCGTGGCCAAGGCGCTGCTGCAGATGGCCGACCGCTTCGGCTCCCGCGAGACCGACGGCCTGCGGGTCAAGCACGACCTGACCCAGGAGGAGCTGGCCCAGCTCGTCGGCGCCTCCCGCGAGACGGTGAACAAGGCGCTGGCCGACTTCGTGCACCGCGGCTGGATCCAGCTGCAGGGCAAGTCCGTCGTCGTCCTCGACGAGGAGCGGCTGCGCCGCCGCGCGCGCTGACCTGACCACCACGAGGGGCCCGGGACCACTGGTCCCGGGCCCCTTCGTGCGTCCGGCGCGTTCAGCGCGGGAGCGGCACGACCAGGCGGATCCGCGTGCCGTCGGGCAGCACGGCCCAGCGCTGACCGGTGCCGTCGTCCTCGAACGTGGGGCTGATCGGGCGCAGCGGCTCCGGTGGCGACCCGGCCAGGGCCGACGCGACGTCCGGGAAGGCCGCCAGCTGGCCCAGGGTGTGGATGGTGGGCGGCAGCATCGGCCGGTCGCCCGACCGCATCTCCGCCAGCGCGCCCTCCGCCGTCGACCAGCCGGCCTCGTCGGCCTCACCGGAGACGTCCTGCGCCTCCTGGCCGACCGGCAGGGCCGCGGCGAAGAACTTGGTGTCGTAGCGCCGGGGCTCCTCCGGCGGGGTGATCCAGTGCGCGAAGGGCCGCAGCAGGTCCGAGCGCAGGGCGAGCCCACGGGCGGCGAGCAGCTCCGACAGCGCCAGGTCCCGGGTCAGCAGGGCCCGTCGCTGGGTCTCCCACTCGGCTCCGGAGACGTCGGGCACCACCCCGCCCGCGGCCGGGCCGGCCAGCAGGACCCCGGCCTCCTCGAAGGTCTCCCGGACGGCGGCGCAGACGAGCTGGCGGGCGGTCGGGACGTCGCAGGCCCAGGTGGCGGCCCACTCCTCGGGGCCCGGGCCGACCCAGTCGAGGTCGGTGTCGCCGTCGCGGGGGTCCCCGCCACCGCCGATGTAGGCGGTCATGCCCCCGGCGAACGGCATGCCCTTCGTGCGGCGCTGCAGGTGCACCTCGAGCCCGGACGGTCCGTCCCGCAGGAGCAGGACCGTCGCCGCCTGCCGGATCACCTCAGCTCGACGGTGAGCTCGACCTCGACGGGTGCGCCCAGGGGCAGCTCGGCCACCCCGACGGCGGAGCGGGCGTGCTCGCCGGCCTTGCCGAAGATCTTGCCGATCAGCTCGGAGGCACCGTTGATCACCCGGGGCTGGCCGGTGAAGCCCTCGGCCGAGGCGACGTAGCCGACGACCCGTACGACCCGGGCGACCGAGTCCAGGCCCACCAGGTCGTCGACCGCGGCGAGGGCGTTGAGCGCGCACACCTTGGCGTCGTGCGCGGCGTCCTCGGCCTCGACCGAGCCGCCGACCTTGCCGGTGCGGCGCAGCCCGCCGTCGACGAAGGGCAGCTGGCCGCTGGTCATCACCAGGTTCCCGGTGCGGACGGCGGGGACGTAGGAGGCGACCGGTGCGGCCACCGGCGGGAGCCGCAGCCCCAGCTCGGCCAGCCGGGCGTGCCAGCTCGGCGCCTGGGTGTCCGCGGCGCCGGGCAGGCCCGAGGTCACGCCGAGGGCCGCTTCAGGTAGGCCACCAGCTGCTCGCCGCCGCCCGGCCCGGGCAGCACCGTGACCAGCTCCCAGCCGTCGACCCCCCAGGAGTCGAGGATGGCCTTGGTGTTGTGGGTCAGCAGCGGGATGGTCGCGTACTCCCAGGTGGTCCGTGTGCTCATGCCGCGCGACGCTAGCGCCCCCGCGGGTGGCGTGCTGGGACGGCCCCGCCGCGGGGGCCCCGCCGTGAGCTGGCGGACAGCGGGGAGCGGGCGGGTGCTCCTGCTCCTAGGCTCAGATGCGTGACGTCCGATCCCCCTCCCGTGCGCTGCCACATCGTCACGGGCAAGGGGGGCACCGGGAAGACGACGGTCGCCGCCGCCCTGGCCCTCGCCCTCGCCGCCGACGGGCACACCACGCTGCTGGTGGAGACCGAGGGCAGGCAGGGCATCGCCCAGCTGTTCGACACCCCGCCGCTGCCCTACGAGGAGCGCCGGGTCGCCGTCGCCCGCGGCGGCGGCGAGGTCAAGGCGCTGGCCATCGACCTCGACGAGGCGCTGCTGGAGTACCTCGAGCTCTTCTACTCGATGAAGCGGGCCGGCCGGGCGCTGCGCAAGATGGGCGCGATCGACTTCGCCACCACCATCGCCCCGGGCCTGCGCGACGTGCTGCTCACCGGCAAGGTCAAGGAGGCCGTGACCCGCCGGGTCGACGGCAAGCGGGTGTACGACGCGGTCGTCGTCGACGCACCGCCGACGGGCCGGATCACCCGGTTCCTCAACGTCACCGACGAGGTGGCGGGCCTGGCCCGGTCCGGGCCGATCAAGACCCAGAGCGACGGCGTCATGGCCGTGCTCCGGTCACCGCAGACCAAGGTGCACCTGGTCACCCTGCTCGAGGAGATGCCCGTGCAGGAGACCGCCGACGCGATCGCCGAGCTGGAGGCCACCGGCCTCCCCGTCGGGTCGGTGCTGGTCAACATGGCCACCGAGCCGCTGCTGCCCGCCTCCAGCCTGGCCCGCGCCGCCGACGGCCGTCTCACCGCGGCCGAGCTGGCCCCGGCGCTGGCCGCCGGCGGGCTGCCGGCCGACCCCGCCATCGCCGCCGGTCTGGTCGAGGAGGCCGTGGAGCACGCCCGTCGCTGGCGCTCCCAGGACGCGCTGCGCGGCCGGGTCGCGGAGCTGGGCCGCCCCACCACCGAGCTGCCGCTGCTGACCGGCCCGGTCGACTTGGGCGCCCTGCACGAGCTGGCCGACCGCCTGGAGGTGCTCCGGTGACCTCTCCCGCCCTGGACCTGGACGCCCTCGTCCGCGACCCGGCCACCCGCATCGTCGTGTGCTGCGGCGCCGGCGGGGTCGGCAAGACCACGACGTCGGCCGCGCTCGGGCTCGCCGCGGCCGCCGCCGGCCGCTCGGTCGTGGTGCTCACCATCGACCCGGCCCGCCGCCTGGCCCAGTCGCTGGGCCTGGAGGAGCTGGACAACGAACCGCGCCGCATCGAGACCGGTGGCCCCGGCGAGCTGCACGCGATGATGCTGGACATGAAGCGCACGTTCGACGACGTCGTCGTGGCGCACTCCACCCCCGAGCGGGCCGAGCAGGTGCTGGCCAACCCGTTCTACCAAGCCCTGTCCTCCTCCTTCGGCGGCACGCAGGAGTACATGGCCATGGAGAAGCTGGGCCAGCTGCGGGCGCGCGACGAGTGGGACCTGGTCATCGTGGACACCCCGCCGTCCCGCTCGGCGCTGGACTTCCTGGACGCCCCCGACCGGCTCGCCCGGTTCCTGGACGGGACGATGATCCGCCTGCTGACCGCACCGGCCCGGGCCGGCGGCCGCGCCGGGCTGCGCATGGTGAGCGCCGGCTTCGGCCTGTTCAGCCGGATCATCTCCAAGATCCTGGGCGGGCAGCTGCTGGGCGACATCGCCACCTTCATCGCCGCGCTGGACTCGATGTTCGGCGGCTTCCGCGAGCGGGCCACGGCGACCTACGAACTGCTCAAGCAGCCCGGCACGGCGTTCGTCGTGGTGGCCACCCCCGAGCCCGACGCGCTCCGGGAGGCCTCCTACTTCGTGGACCGGCTGTCCGCCGAGGGCATGCCGCTGGCCGGGCTGGTGCTCAACCGCACGCACCCGCCGGCGACGACCGCGCTGAGCGCCACCCGCGCCGAGGCC
Source organism: Klenkia terrae (assembly GCF_900491935.1). Taxonomy (GTDB): domain Bacteria; phylum Actinomycetota; class Actinomycetes; order Mycobacteriales; family Geodermatophilaceae; genus Klenkia; species Klenkia terrae. The sequence continues at coordinate 2,871,894 of NZ_UEXK01000004.1, read as the reverse complement.
GCCGCCGAGGCGGTCGCCGAGGCCGGCGGCAAGGGCGCGAAGCTGGCCGCCGGGGCGCTGCGCGTGCACGCCGAGCGCATGGCGCAGGCCTCCCGCGAGCAGCGGCTGGCCGACCGGTTCGCCCAGGCGCACGCCGGCGTCGCCGTCCGCACGGTGCCGGCCGCGGCCGGGGACGTGCACGACCTGGCCGACCTCGAGGTGATGGCCGCCGCGCTCACCGCCGACGACGCCGACACCGGGACCGGCACTCCCCGCTCCCGCATCCTCCCGCAGCGCCGCTGACCCCCGGCTGGGACGGGTGGGGCGGGGCACCCGCNCCCCGTTGGTGTCCGGTGCGTTCGGGTCGACCGGCCCCGGCACCGGCCCCGGTCGACCCGAACGCACCGGACACCAACGGGGACGGCCAGCCCGGCTGACCGGGCCCCGCGCAGGGGCAACCGCACGACACGGCGAGGGCCGGTCGACCACCAGGTCGACCGGCCCTCGCGGCGTCCGCAGACGTCAGCCCAGCTGGCGGCGGACCTCCGCGGCGACCCGGCCGCCGTCGGCCCGGCCGGCCACCTCGGCATTGGCCCGGCCCATGACCTTGCCCATGTCGCCCATGCCGCTGGCCCCGGTCGCCGCGACCACCCCGGCGACCAGCGCGACCAGGTCCTCGTCGGTCAGCTGCGCCGGCAGGTACCCGGCCAGGACCTCGCCCTCGGCCTGCTCCCGGGCGGCCTGCTCAGCGCGCCTGGCGCCGCCGAACGCCTCGGCGGCCTCGCGGCGCTTCTTGGCCTCCCGGCGCAGCACGGCCTGCACCTCGTCGTCGGAGAGCTCGCGGGCCTGCTTGCCCGACACCTCCTCGGCGGTGACGGCGGCCAGCACCATCCGCAGCGTGGCGGGGGGCAGCTCGTCGCGGGCCTTCATGGCCGGGGGGAGGGCGGCGCGGAGCTTCTGCTTGAGGTCGGACATGGACCGAAGCCTGTCACGCCCGGCGAACGGGTTCCCGTCCTAAGCTCCCCCGGTGCGTCCCGCCCTCGCCGTCCCAGCCGCCGTCGTCGGAGCCGGCCTCGCCACCGTCGGCTACGCCAGCCTGGTCGAGCGGGTGCACTGGACCCTGCGCCGGTTCACCGTGCCGGTGCTGCCCGAGGGCCAGCGGCCGCTGACCGTGCTGCACCTGTCCGACCTGCACATGACCGCGGGGCAGACCTCCAAGCGCGACTGGGTGGCCGCCCTCGACGCGCTGGCCCCCGACCTGGTGGTGAACACCGGCGACAACCTGGCCGGCCACGACACCGTGCCGATCGTGCTGGCCGCCCAGGAGCCGCTGCTGGACCGGCCCGGCCTGTTCTGCCTGGCCAGCAACGACTACTACGCCCCCCGCCCGAAGAACCCGCTGAAGTACTTCAAGTCCGACCACAAGCGGGTGCACGGCGACGAGCTGCCCTGGCGCGACCTCCGGGACGGGATGCTGGGGCGGGGCTGGGCCGACGTCACCAACGGGACGGCGGTGGTCGAGGTCGACGGCCGCCGGATCGCCGTCCGCGGCGTGGACGACCCGCACCTGCAGCGCGACGACTACGACGCCGTCGCCGGCCCGACCGACGCCGGGGCCGACCTGCGGCTGGGCCTGGTGCACTCCCCCGAGCCCCGGGTGCTCGACCGCTTCGCCGCCGACGGGCACGACCTGGTGCTGTCCGGCCACACCCACGGCGGCCAGCTGCGGGTGCCGTTCTACGGCGCGCTGGTGACCAACTGCGGCATCCCCCGGGACAAGGCGCGCTGGCTGCACCGCTGGTCACCGCCCGGTCCGGCGGCCAACGGCACCTGGCTGCACGTGTCGGCCGGCCTGGGCACCAGCCCGTACGCGCCCTACCGGTTGTGCTGCCCGCCCGAGGCCACCCTGCTCACGCTGGTTCCCCGGGACACCGCCGTCGGCACCGCGGGGAGCGTGCGTTAAGCTCATCGACGGCTCTCGGGGTGTGGCGCAGCTTGGTAGCGCGCGTCGTTCGGGACGACGAGGCCGCAGGTTCAAATCCTGTCACCCCGACCACCACGCAGAGGCCCGTCCCGCCAGGGACGGGCCTCTGTGCGTGTGCCATGATCCCGCCGTGAACAGCGCCTCCGGCCTGCGCCGGGTCCCGGCCCTGACCGCCGCGATGGTCATCGCCTTCACCGCCTCGGGCTGCTCCAGCGGTGAGGACGAGGTCGCCTACTGCGTGGACCAGTCCAACCAGGTCGTGGACGACGACTACTGCGACTCCGGGTACAACGGCGGCGGGGGCTACTTCATCTGGCTGGGCTCCCCCGGCCGGACGCTGTCCCGCGGCGCCACCGTCCCCTCGGGTGGCCAGACGATCAACCCGGGCGACAGCTCGGCGCGCAGCGGCGCGGGCCTGCCCGGCTCGGGCAGCTACACCAGCGGCAGCGGGGGCAGCCGGTCCGGCGGCTTCGGCACGAGCATCGACAGCGGGGGCGGCAGCAGCGGCGGCGGCTTCGGCTCGTCGGGCAGCTGACGTGCGTCGCGTCCACGACGGCGTCGTCCGGCCGGGCTGGCAGGAGACGGTCACCGCCCAGGGCCTGACCTACTGGGAGACCGAGCTGCCCGACGGCAGCACGACCAGCTACTGGCGCGAGGGCCAGTTCTACGACTTCACGGCCGTGGAGGTCGCCCAGCTGGAGCGCGACGCCGCGACCCTGTTCGAGATGTGCGTCGAGGCCGGGGACCACATGGTCGCCCACCCCGAGCTGATGCTGAAGATGGGCATCCCCGAGTACACCCACGGCCAGGTGGTCGGCACCTGGAACGACGAGCCCTCCAAGCAGAGCGTGTTCGGCCGGTTCGACGTCCGGTACGGCGGGGACAGCCGGCAGTCCCGCCTGGACCCGACGCTGCGCCGCCCGCAGCTGCTGGAGTTCAACGCCGACACCCCGACGTCGCTGCCGGAGTCGGCCTACGTGCAGTGGGAGTGGTTCAGGGAGACCGGCCAGGGCAGCGACCAGTGGAACTCGATCTTCGAGCGGCTCACCCGCGCCTGGGAGCGCAACCTCGGGCTGATCGAGAAGGGGCTGCGCAAGGACCCCGTCGTCTACTTCGCCTGCGACGGCGCCGACCGGTCCGGCGAGGACCTGTTCAACACGTTCCTCATGCGCGATGCCTGCACCCAGGTGACCGACGGCGGCCGCCCCCGGTACAAGACCCGGTCGATCATGATGAACCAGATCACCCTGGACGAGGCGACCGGCGGGTTCTTCGAGGGCGACCCGGCCGACGGCCGGCACCTGGACGTGCTGTTCAAGCTCTACCCGTGGGAGTGGCTGGTCCACGACGACTTCGGCCGGGCCGCCTTCGCCGACATGGACCGCCCCGGCGGCACCGTGTGGATCGAGGCGCCCTACAAGATGCTGTGGAGCAACAAGGGCCTGCTGCCGGTGCTGTGGCAGCTGTTCGGCACCGACCCCGCGCGCAGCCCGCTGATCCTGCCGGCCTACTTCGAGGACGACGACGTCCCCGGCTGGATGCAGGAGTCGCACGTGCGCAAGCCGTTGCTGTCCCGCGAGGGCGCCAACATCACCATCTACGAGGACGGCGCCACGATCGCCTCGACCGGTGGCGGCTACGGCGAGGAGGGCTACGTGCTGCAGTCCTACGCGCCGCTGCCGGACTTCCCCGGCCCCGACGGGTCGCACCACCCGGTGCTGGGCCTGTGGATGGTCGACGGCGAGCCCGCCGGGATGGGCATCCGGGAGAGCCCGGGCCTGATCACCGACAACCAGAGCTACTTCGTGCCGCACGTGGTCGGCCACGGCAGCCCCACCCAGCAGGGAGCCTGATGTTCCTCGACACCGCCCGCGACTACCTGGCCAACTGGCCGATCGCCGCGCTCCAGGTCGTCGTCGTCGCCGCGTTCGTCGCCGCGTTCTGGTACCTGGTGAACGCGCTGACCTCCTTCGACGACAACGCCGAGATCATCACCCGCGGCAACGCCGGCTACATGATCCAGCGGCTGAGCCTGTCGGCCGCGCTCGTCGTGGGCATGCTCAACTCGCTGGAGTACCGGTACGACGAGATCGGCTGGAGCGCGCTGACCAACCTGCTCCTCGAGGGCGCCTGGGTGTTCGTGGCCCTGCTGGTCGCCCGGGTGGTCGTGGACAAGGTCGTCCTGCTGCGGGTGGACAACGTGGCCGCCATGCGGGAGGGCAACGTGGCGATCGGCGTCGTCGAGGCCGGCTTCTACCTGGGCCTGGGGCTGATCCTCAACGGGTCGCTGATCGGCAGCTCGCCGGACTGGCAGACCGGGCTGGCCAGCACGGTGGTCTTCGCCGTCCTCGGCCTGCTCGTGGTGATCGGGGTGTACTTCCTGCACGACCTGGTCACCCACGGGCTCGTCCGCCGCGGCATCGCCGCCGGGTCGCTGCCGGCCGCGTTCGAGATCGGCGGCATCCTCGTCGCGGTCTCCCTCGTCGTCCGGGTCGGCGTGGCCGGGGACTTCACCGGGTGGGGTGCCGGGCTGGCCGCCTTCGCCGCCACCGCCGTCATCGCGGTGGTGACGCTCTACCTGTTCCGGTTCCTGGTGGACCTGGTCATCCTGCGCGGGGTCACGGTCGCCTCGATCCAGCGCGAGGGCCAGGTGGTCGCCGCCGGGCTGATGTCCGGGCTGTTCGTCGTCATCGCCCTGCCGGTCGCCACGGTGGTCGCCGCACAGCTCTGACCTGCCGCCCCGGAACCGGATCGGTACGGTCGCGGACATGGCACGGCTGGATCGTCTGGACATCTCCCGCGCCCGCGGCGGCACCGCCGCCGAGCGGCTCACCGACGCCGCGGCCCGGGCGCACGCGGTCGACCACCTCGGCACCTTCCTGGCCGTCGTGGACCCCGAGCGGGTCGACCCCGGCCTGGCGCCCGAGGGGGCGCTGGCCGGTGTGCCGATCGCGGTGAAGGACAACATCGACACCGTGGACCTGCCGACCAGCGGCGGCACCTCCGCCCTGCACGGCTCCCGGCCGGGCCGCGACCACCACGCCGTCGCCCGGCTGCGGGGAGCCGGGGCCACCGTGGTCGGCAAGACCAACCTGCACGAGCTGGCCTTCGGCATCACCAGCAACAACGCCGCCTACGGCCCGGTCCGCAACCCGCACGACCCCACCCGCTCGGCCGGCGGCTCCTCCGGCGGGTCCGCGGTGGCGGTGGCCACCGGGGTGGTGCCGGTCGCGCTGGGCACCGACACCGGCGGCTCGCTGCGGGTGCCGGCCGCGCACTGCGGCATCGTGGGCTACCGGCCCACCGTCGGCCGCTGGGGTGGCGCCGACGGGTTGGTCGGGCTGTCCAGCACCCGGGACACCGTGGGCGCCCTGGCCAGCACGGTCGCCGACGTCGTCCTGCTCGACCAGGTCGTCGCCGGTGCCGCGCCCGCCACCGTGCCGCACGCCCGCATGCTGCGGCTGGGGGTCCCGCTGCCCGGCTTCTTCGACGGGCTGGCCAAGGACGTCGCCGACGCCGTCGGCCGGGCCCTGGACACCCTGGTCGCCGCCGGGGTCGACCTGGTCGAGGTCGACGTGGTGGCCGCGCACGAGCTCGACGCCCGCTGCGGGTTCCCGATCGTGTTCCACGAGGTGCTGCGGACCCTGCCGGCCTACCTCGGCAGCCTGGACGCCGGGCCCACCTTCGAGGAGCTGGTCGCCGGGGTGGCCAGCCCCGACGTCCGCGGCGCCCTGGAGCACGCGATCGGCGACCCGGTGTCGGGGGTGGCCTACGCGGAGTGCCTGCAGCTGCGCGAGGAGCTGCGCGCGGCCTACGCCGCCGCGCACGAGCTGGACGGCGGGGGCCGGCTGGACGCCCTGGTCTACCCGACCGTGCCGTTGACCGCCCCGCCGCTGGGCGACGACGACACCACCGACCTCGACGGCGAGCAGGTGCCCGTCTTCGGCACCACGATCCAGAACACCGGACCGGGGTCCACCGCCGGCATGCCGGCGGTCTCGCTGCCCTGCGGCACCACCCCGGCCGGCCTGCCGGTGGGCCTGTCGCTGGAGACGCTGCCCGGCACCGACGCCCAGCTGCTCGCGGTGGCCCGGCGGGTGGAGCAACTGCTGTCCTGAGGACCACACCCGTCCGACGAGCGGTTGTGCTCCGCAACCCCCACGCTGGGGTCCGATGACCGAATGGCTGTTCCTGCTCGCCGCGGTCGTGCTCACCGCGCTCACCGGGTTCTTCGTCGCGGCGGAGTTCTCGTGCACCACCGTGGACCGCGGGCAGGCCGCCGAGGCCGCCGACGAGGGACGCCGGGGCGCCGCCGGCGTGGTGACCGCCCTCAAGGGCCTGTCCACCCAGCTGTCGGCCGCCCAGCTGGGCATCACGCTGACCACGCTGCTGGTCGGCTACCTGGCCGAGCCGGCGATCGGCGGGCTGCTGGACGGCCCGCTGGAGTCCCTCGGGCTGTCCGGCGGGACGGCGACCGCCGTGGCGGTGGTCCTGGGCATCGCCCTGGCCACCACGCTGCAGATGCTGCTGGGCGAGCTCGGGCCCAAGAACCTGGCCATCGCCAGCCCGCTGGCCGTCGCCTCCGCCGTCGCGCCCGGGATGCGGGCGTTCACCGCGGTGTTCGGGTTCCTCGTCCGCGCGCTGCAGCGGCTGGCCAACGCGATCGTGCGCTCGCTGGGCATCGAGCCGCGCGAGGAGCTGGACGACGCCCGCGGTGCCGGTGAGCTGGCCGCGGTCGCCCGGCGCAGCGCCGAGGAGGGCGACCTCTCCCCCACCGCCGCCCGGCTGCTGGACCGGTCCCTGGGCCTGCGGGACAAGTACGCCACCGACGTGATGACCCCGCGGACCCGGCTGGTCACCCTGCCCGACACCGCGACCGCCGCCGAGGTGGTCGAGGCCGCGGTGCGCTCGGGCAACAGCCGGTTCCCGGTCTGGCACGGCGACCTGGACGACGTCACCGGGCTGGTGCACGTCAAGCAGGCGGTCGCCGTCCCCGAGGACGAGCGGGGCACCCGCACGGCCGGGGAGCTCGCCCGGCCGGTGCTCGCCGTCCCGAGCACGCTGCGCCTGGACCCGCTGCTGGACCTGCTGCGCGACGAGGGCCTGCAGCTGGCCCTGGTGGTGGACGAGTGGGGCGCCACGCACGGCATCGTGACCCTGGAGGACATCGTCGAGGAGCTGGTCGGCGAGATCACCGACGAGACCGACCGCCCGCTGCGCCAGCTGCGCCGCCGCGGCGACGACGGCTGGGAGGTCTCCGGGCTGCTGCGCCCCGACGAGGTCCGGGAGCGCACCGGCATCCCGGTCCCCGAGGGCCGCTACGAGACCGTCGCCGGGTTCGTCACCCAGCAGCTGGCCCGGTTGCCCGCCGAGGGCGACGAGGTGACCGTCGAGGGCTACCGCCTCACCGTCGCCGGGCTGGAGGGGCGGCGGGTGGCCGTGCTGCACGCCGACCCGCTGCCGCCCCCGGACGACGGCGCCGAGCTGCCCGCCCGCCAGCACGAGGTGGCGCAGTCGTGAGCGACGTCCTCGCCCTGGCGGTCCTGGTCGCCCTCCTGCTGGGCAACGCGTTCTTCGTCGCCGCCGAGTTCGCGCTGGTCTCGGCGCGGGTGGACCAGATCGAGCCCCGCGCCGCCGCCGGGTCGGCCCGGGCGCAGCGGACGCTGGACGCGATGCGCAACGTGTCGCAGATGATGGCCGGCGCCCAGCTGGGCATCACGCTGTGCTCGCTGGGCCTGGGCGCGGTCGGCGAACCGGCCGTGGCGCACCTGATCGAGGTGCCGCTGGAGGCCGCCGGCGTCCCCGAGGGGTTCCTGGACCCGATCGCGCTGGTGGTCGCGCTGGGGCTGGTCACCGTGCTGCACATGGTGCTCGGGGAGATGGTGCCCAAGAACATCACCATCGCCGGCCCCGACCGCGCCGCGATCGCCCTGGGCCCGCCGATGACGAAGGTCGTCCGGGTGCTCAAGCCGCTGATCTGGTTCTTCAACACCACGGCCAACGGCTTCGTGCGGCTGTTCGGGGTGACCCCGACCGACGAGGTGTCGGCGAGCTTCGACAGCTCGGAGATCCGCTCGATGATCACCCAGTCCCGCAGCCAGGGGCTGCTCGGCGACGAGGTCGGCGAGCTGGCCGCCGGGGCGCTGACCTTCGAGACCCACGACGCCCGCTCGGTGCTGCTGCCCTCGGCCGACCTGGTCACCGTCGACCGAGGGATCACCCCGCGCGAGCTGGAGGCGGTCGTCGCCGAGCACGGGTTCAGCCGGTACCCGCTGTGCGCGCCCGACGGGTCGTGGGCGGGCTACGTGCACGTCAAGGACGTGCTGGGCGCCGCCGACCGGGACAGCCCGTTGCCCGAGGACGCCGTCGAGCACTTCGTCGAGGTGGCCGCCGACGAGCCGCTGCCCGAGGTGCTGCAGGAGATGCGCCGGGCCGGGGTGCACCTGGGCCGGGTGGTCTCCGACGGCGAGGTGATCGGGGTCGTCGCGCTGGAGGACGTGCTCGAGCAGCTCATCGGCGACGTCCGGGACGCCGCGGTGGACAGCCCGGCACCGTCGGTGGGCGGCGGCGCCGGCGGGAGGTGAAGGATGGGGGTGTGCTCCCCCCCGACGTCACCGCCCGCTGGCAGGCCCGTTTCCGCGCCCCCCGCGTCTCGCTGCCCGACTGGGCCGAGGACGCCCCGCAGCGCTGCCTGTTCGCCTCCGACGTCACCGGCGTCGTCGAGCAGTACACCTGGGACCGGGACACCGGTGCGCAGCGCCAGGTCACCGACCGGCCCAACGGCACGCTGGCGGCCACGCTGAGCCCGGACGGCGAGACCGTGTGGTGGTTCGCCGACACCGACGGCGACGAGTTCGGCGTCTGGCGCACCCAGCCCTTCGCCGGCGGCCCCGACGCCGTCGCCGTCCCCGAGGTGGAGCCCGCGTACCCGGCCGGCCTGGAGATCGGCCGCACCCTGGTGGCGATCGGCCGGTCCACCGACGACGGCAGCGAGCTGTGGCTGGCCCCGCACGGCCAGGCACCCCGGGTGTTCTACCGCACGCCCGACACCGCCTCGGTCGACGCGCTGTCCCGCGACGAGGACCGGCTGGTGCTCTCGCACTCCGAGCACGGCGACCCCCGCTACCCCGCGCTGCGGGTGCTCGACGTGGCCGCGCTGCCCGACGGGCACGCGCAGTCCGAGCCCGACAGCCCGTGGGTGGTGGCCGAGAAGTGGGACGGCGAGGAGCTGGGCCTGCACGCGCTGGGCTTCTCCCCCGTGCCCGGTGACCTCCGGCTGCTGGTCGGCCACGAGCGCCGCGGCCGCGAGGAGCTGCTGGTCTGGGACGTCGCCGCCGACACCGAGACCGAGCTGGTCCTGGACCTGCCCGGCGACGTGACGGCCGGCTGGTACCCCGACGGCTCGGCGCTGCTGGTCGGCCACGACCACGCCGCCCGCAGCGAGCTGTACCGCTACGACCTGGCCCCGGCCGAGCTGACCCGTCTGGAGACCCCGCCCGGCGTCGTCCGCGGCGCCACCGCCCGCCCGGACGGTTCGGTGGAGCTGGCCTGGTCCTCCTCCGAGCGACCGCCGGTGATCCGCCGGGCCGACGGCCCGGTCGTGCTGGCCGCCCCCGGCGACGAGCCCCCGGCCGGCTACCCGGTCGAGGACCGCTGGGTGCCCGGCCCCGGCGGGGACATCCACGCCCTGCTGGTCCGCCCGGCCGGCGAGGGGCCGTTCCCCACCGCGTTCCTGGTGCACGGCGGACCCGAGGCGGCCGACGACGACGGCTACCGGGCCCGCCGGGCCGCCTACGTCGACGCCGGGTACGCCGTCGTCCACGTGAACTACCGGGGCTCCTCCGGCTACGGCTCGGCCTGGCGCGACGCGCTCACCGGCCGGCCCGGGCTCACCGAGCTCGAGGACGTCGCCGCGGTGCAGGACGCCCTGGTCGCCGAGGGCGTCGTCGACCCGGCCCGCTGCCTGCTGTCCGGCGGCTCGTGGGGCGGGTTCCTCACCCTGCTCGGCCTGGGCACCCAGCCCGACCGCTGGGCCGCCGGCATCGCCGAGGTCCCGGTCGCGGACTACCTGGCCGCCTACGAGGACGAGATGGAGGGCCTGCGAGCCTACGACCGGGCGCTGTTCGGCGGCTCGCCGGCCGACGTCCCCGAGGTCTACCGCCGGTCCTCACCGCTGACCTACGTCGACGACGTCGCCGCCCCGGTCCTCGTGGTCGCCGGCGCCAACGACCCGCGGTGCCCGATCCGGCAGATCGACAACTACCTGGCCGCGCTCGTCGAGCGGGGCAAGGCGCACGAGGTCTACCGCTTCGACGCCGGCCACGGCTCGCTGGTCATCGAGGAGACGATCCGCCAGGTCGAGACCGCCCTGGACTTCGCCCTCCGCCACGTCGCGCCCTGAGCGGGGTCGCTGCGCACCGTTCCCCGGTGCGCAGCGACTCCACTACGCCTGAGCGGCGATGAGCTCCGCGATCTGGACGGTGTTCAGCGCCGCGCCCTTGCGGAGGTTGTCGTTGCTGACGAACAGGGCCAGCCCGTTCGGTCCGTCCTGCCGGATGCGGCCGACGTAGGACGGGTCCTGGCCCGCGGCCTGCAGGGGCGTGGGGACGTCGACGAGCTCGACGCCGGGCGCGGACGCCAGCAGCTCGCGGGCGCGCTCGACGGTGATCGCCCGGTCGAACTCCACGTTGAGCGACAGCGAGTGCCCGGTGAAGACCGGCACCCGGACGCAGGTGCCCGACACCCGCAGGTCGGGGAGGCCGAGGATCTTGCGGGACTCGTTGCGGAGCTTCTGCTCCTCGTCGGTCTCCCACGAGCCGTCGTCGACGACGGAGCCGGCCATCGGCAGCACGTTGAACGCGATCGGCGCGACGTAGACGGCCGGGTCGGGGAAGGCCAGCGCCGACCCGTCGTAGGCCAGCTGGTCGGCCTTCTCCACCACCGCGAGCGCCTGGCCGTGCAGCTCCCGGACGCCGGCGACGCCGGACCCGGAGACCGCCTGGTAGGTCGACGCGATGATCCGGACCAGCCCGGCCTCGTCGTGCAGCGGCTTGAGCACCGGCATCGCGGCCATCGTGGTGCAGTTCGGGTTGGCGATGATCCGGCCCTCGCCCGCGAGCGCGATGTCGCCGGGGTTGACCTCGCTGCAGACCAGCGGGATCGCCGGGTCCTTGCGGAACGCCGAGCTGTTGTCGATCACCGTCACGCCGGCGGCGGCGAACCGCGGCGCCTGGGCGCGGGAGGTGGTGGCGCCGGCGGAGAACAGCGCGACGTCCAGCCCGGTCGGGTCGGCGGTCGAGGCGTCCTCGACGGTGACCTCGCCGTCACCCCAGGGCAGGGTGGTGCCCGCCGAGCGCGCGGAGGCGAAGAACCGGATGCTCGCGAGCGGGAAATCCCGCTCGGCGAGGATCTGCCGCATCGCCACGCCGACCTGCCCGGTCGCGCCCACGACGCCCAGGTGCAGCGGGCGGCTCATCGCCCGGTCCCCCCGTAGACGACGGCCTCGACGTCCGAGCCCAGCTCGAAGGCGTCGTGCACCGCGCGGACGGCGAGGTCCACGTCGGCGTCCCGGCAGACCACGGAGATCCGGATCTCCGAGGTGCTGATCAGCTCCAGGTTGACCCCGGCGTCGGCCAGCGCGCCGAAGAACTTGGCCGAGACGCCCGGGTGCGAGCGCATCCCGGCACCGACCAGGGACACCTTGCCGATGTGCTGGTCGAACACGACGTCGGTGAACCCGACGGTGTGCTTGACCTTCTCCAGCGCGGCCAGCGCGGTGGGCCCGTCGCTCTTGGGCAGGGTGAAGGAGATGTCGGCGAGCTTGGTGGCCGCCGTCGACACGTTCTGCACGATCATGTCGATGTTGATCTCGGCGTCGGCCAGCACGCGGAACAGCTGGGCCGCCTCGCCCGGCCGGTCCGGGACCCCGTAGACCGTGATCTTGCCTTCGCTCCGGTCGTGCGCGACGCCGGAGATGATCGCCTGTTCCACCGTGAGGTCCTCCATCGAGCCGGACACCGTGGTGCCGGGGAGCTGGGAGTAGGAGCTGCGGACGTGCACCGGGATGTCGTACCGGCGGGCGTACTCGACGCACCGGAGCATGAGGACCTTCGCCCCGCAGGCAGCGAGCTCCAGCATCTCCTCGTAGGTGACGGTGTCCAGCCGCCGGGCGTTCGGGACGATCCGCGGGTCGGCGGTGAAGACGCCGTCCACGTCGGTGTAGATCTCGCACACGTCGGCGTGCAGCGCCGCCGCCACCGCGACCGCGGTGGTGTCGGAGCCGCCGCGGCCCAGCGTGGTGATGTCCTTGGTGTCCTGGCTGACGCCCTGGAACCCGGCGACGATGACGATCGAGCCCTCGTCCAGCGCCGACCGGAGCCGGCCCGGGGTGACGTCGATGATCCGCGCCTTGCCGTGGCTGGACGTGGTGATCACCCCGGCCTGCGAGCCGGTGAACGACCGCGCCTGGTAGCCGTGCACCGAGATGGCGATCGCCAGCAGCGCCATGGAGATGCGCTCGCCGGCGGTCAGCAGCATGTCCAGCTCGCGACCGGGCGGGTCCGCGGTGATCTGCGAGGCCTGGTCCAGCAGGTCGTCGGTGGTGTCGCCCATCGCGGACACGACGACGACGACGTCGTGCCCGGCCCGCTTGGCCGCCACGACGCGCTCGGCGACGCGCTTGACGCGCTCGGCGTTGGCGACGGACGAACCGCCGTACTTCTGCACGACCAGGGCCACGGGGCCCGAGACTACCGCCCGACCAGCCGGATCCCCGCCGCGGTGGTGTGATCACCTGCGTGCCCGAACCCGAGGACGACGCCCGCGCCTGGCTGCTCACCACCGCCGAGCGCGACAACCCGGCCACCGCGATCCCGGCCTGGACGGCGGGGAACGACGCCGTCCCGCTGGTTCACGGAGCCGCCTACTTCGACCGGCTGGTCGACGCCGTGGAGGACCTCGGCCCCGGCGACCACCTCTTCTTCACCGACTGGCGCGGCGACCCGGACGAGAAGCTGCGCCCCGACGGCCCGACCGTCGACGAGCTGTTCTCCCGGGCGGCCCGCCGCGGCGTCTGCGTCCGCGGCCTGGTCTGGCGCTCGCACTGGGACGGGCTGAGCTTCTCCAAGGAGCAGAACGCCAGCCTGGACCGCGAGCTGGAGGAGGACGGCGCGGTCGTCGTCCGGGACCAGCGGGTCCGCCGGCTGGGCAGCCACCACCAGAAGCTGGTGATCTGCCGGCACCCGCAGGACCCCTCCCGCGACATCGCCTTCGCCGGCGGCATCGACCTCGGGCACACCCGCCGGGACGACGCCGAGCACCGCGGCGACCCGCAGCCGCAGGACATGTCCGACGCCTACGGGGACACCCCGCCCTGGCACGACGTCCAGCTGCAGCTGCGCGGGCCCGTCGTCGGCGTCCTGGACGACTGCTTCCGGGAGCGCTGGGACGACCCGACCAGCCCGGCCTCGGAGAACCCGGTGGCCTGGCTGCACGACAAGACTCTGCAGTGGCTGGGCCGCAACCAGATGGACGCCACCCCGCTGCCCGAGCAGCCGCCGGCGCCGCCGGAGTGCGGGCCGCACCTGGTGCAGACGCTGCGCACCTACCCCAAGGTCTGGCCGGCCTTCCCGTTCGCGCCGGAGGGCGAGCGGTCGATCGCCCGCGGCTACACCAAGGCACTGACCCGGGCGCGCCGGCTGGTGTACCTGGAGGACCAGTACCTGTGGTCCACCGACATCGCCGACCACCTGGCCTCCTCGCTGCGCGAGCACGAGACGCTGCAGCTGGTCGTCGTCGTCCCGCGGGTGCCCGACCAGCAGGGCGCGTTCTCCGAGCGCCCGCAGCAGCACGGCCAGGGCCAGGCCATGGAGCTGCTGCAGGAGGCCGCCCCGGGCCGGGTGCACGTGTTCGACCTGGAGAACCACGAGGGGACGCCGGTCTACGTGCACGCCAAGGTCTGCGTCGTCGACGACGTCTGGGCCGAGGTCGGCAGCGACAACATGAACCGCCGTTCCTGGACCCACGACAGCGAGCTGTCCAACGCCGTCCTGGACCCCACCCAGGACCCCCGCGAGCCCCGCGACCCCGCCGGGCTCGGCGACGGCGCCCGCACCTTCGCCCGGGACCTGCGCCTGGAGCTGGGCCGCGAGCACCTGGACCGCACGGACGACGAGGGCCTGCTGGACCCCGACGAGTTCGTCGCCGCGTGCGTGGCCACGGCCGACGCGCTGGAGGCCTGGTACGCCGGTGGCCGGGTGGGGCCGCGCCCGCCGGGCCGCATCCGCCCGCACCGCCGTCCCGAGCTGACCCGGGTCGAGCAGCTGTGGGCCACCCCGCTGTACCGCCTGGTCCACGACCCCGACGGCCGACCGCTGCGGCTGCGCCGTAGGCACACCTTCTGACCGGGCGCTGCTACGGTGGCGGCGTGCGCGGCAGCCTCCTCCTTATCCGCCGCGGCGAGGCCCTCTCCTAGGTCGGCTCCCTCGCCGCGGTGATCGCGCGTGCCCACCCCGCGCTGCCGGACCGCACACCTCGGCACACCAGGAGAGCCACCGCCATGAGCACCCACCCGCACGCCCGCAACACCCAGCAGCCCTCGGCGATGCCGATCGGCAAGTACGCGCCGTTCGCCGCCGTCCCGCTGCCCGACCGCACCTGGCCCGAGCGCACCACCACGGTGGCCCCGCGCTGGTGCGCGGTCGACCTGCGCGACGGCAACCAGGCGCTGATCGACCCGATGACCCCCGACCGCAAGCGCCGGATGTTCGAGCTGCTGGTCGGCATGGGCTACAAGGAGATCGAGGTCGGCTTCCCCGCGGCCAGCCAGACCGACTACGACTTCGTCCGGCAGCTGATCGAGGACGGGCTGATCCCGGACGACGTCACCATCCAGGTGCTGACCCAGGCCCGCGACGAGCTGATCGAGCGGACCTTCGAGTCCTTGGTCGGGGCGAAGCAGGCGATCGTGCACCTGTACAACTCGACGTCCACGCTGCAGCGCCGGGTCGTCTTCAACTCCGACAAGGCCGGCATCGTCGACATCGCCGTCCACGGCGCCCGGCTGGTGCGCAAGCTGGCGGAGGGCATGCCGGAGACCGAGATCCGCTACGAGTACTCCCCCGAGTCCTTCACCGGGACCGAGCTGGAGTTCGCCGTCGAGATCTGCGACGCGGTCACCGACGTCTGGGAGCCCACCCCGGACAACCCGACGATCCTCAACCTGCCGGCGACCGTGGAGATGGCCGAGCCGACCGTCTACGCCGACCAGATCGAGTGGATGCACCGCAACCTGGGCCGCCGGGACTCCGTCGTGCTCTCCCTGCACCCGCACAACGACCGCGGGACGGCGGTCGCGGCCGCCGAGCTGGGCTACCGGGCCGGCGCGGACCGCATCGAGGGCTGCCTGTTCGGCAACGGCGAGCGGACCGGCAACGTCGACCTGGTGACCCTGGGGCTGAACCTGTTCAGCCAGGGCATCGACCCGCAGATCGACTTCTCCGACATCGACGAGATCCGCCGCACCGTCGAGTACTGCAACCAGATCGGCGTGCACGAGCGGCACCCCTACGGCGGCGACCTGGTCTACACCGCGTTCTCCGGCTCCCACCAGGACGCGATCAACAAGGGCTTCGCGGTGATGAAGGCCGACGCCGCGGCCGCCGGGGTCGGCGTCGACGACATCCCGTGGGCCGTGCCGTACCTGCCGATCGACCCCAAGGACGTCGGCCGCAGCTACGAGGCCGTGATCCGGGTGAACAGCCAGTCCGGCAAGGGCGGCGTCGCCTACATCATGAAGACCGAGAACCAGCTGGACCTGCCCCGGCGGCTCCAGATCGAGTTCTCCGCCGTCGTGCAGCGGCACACCGAGGACGAGGGCGGCGAGGTGACCGCGGAGCAGATGTGGTCGGCGTTCTCCTCGGAGTACCTGCCCGACCCGCACGCGCCCTGGGGCCGGCTGGCGCTGACCGGGCACCGGCACGTCGCCGGCGGTGGCGGGCCCGACGAGATGACCGTCGAGCTGACCGACGACGGCGTCCCGGTGAGCCTGACCGGTCGGGGCAACGGCCCGATCGCCGCCTTCGTCGACGCGCTGCACGGCATCGACGTCGACGTCCGGGTGCTGGACTACGCCGAGCACGCCCTCTCCTCCGGCGGCGACGCCCGGGCCGCGGCCTACGTGGAGTGCGCCGTCGGCGAGCGCGTGCTGTGGGGCGTCGGCATCGACCCCAACATCGTGTCGGCGTCCCTGCGCGCGGTCGTCAGCGCCGTCAACCGCGCCCTCCGCTGAGGTAGCCGGCGCGGGTGAGCCGCGCTGTGGTGGGGTGAGCCGCCGTCGACCGCGGCTCACCCCGCACCACCGCGGCTCACCCTCGCCGTCCACAGGCGGAGGCGGCATCCACAGATGTCGTCGCAGCACCCCTGACCTCCGTCGGGGCAGGCAGCCTCGCCGCATGACCGCGCTGCAACCTCGCCCGTCGACGTCGTGGACCGAGCAGGTCTTCAGCCGGGAGCAGGCGCGGGCTGCGGGATGGACCGACGCCGAGGTGCGCAGCAGGCTCGCCTCCGGCAGCTGGACGGCCCTGCGCCGCGGTCTCTACTGCGCGACGGCCGACCTGGACGGGGCCACCGCGGGCCGTCGCCTGCACCTGGAGCTGCTCGCCCTGCAGCGGCACCTGGACCGGCCGACCGCCGCCTTCAGCCACCGCACGGCGGCGCAGCTGACCGGCATCACCACGTTCGGGGCCGGGGACGGCGAGCACCGACTCGTCGACCCCACGCGGTGGCGGTCCGGCGCCGACTACCGGATGACCCGTGCCGAGCTTCCGGTGGGCGACCTCGCCCGCCGCGGCCCCTTCACGGTGACCAGTGCTGCCCGCACCCTCGTGGACCTCTGCCGCGAGCTCGACGAGCTCGACGCGGTCGCCACCCTGGACCGCGCCCTGCTGCGCGGGCAGGTCACCCGCGAGGCCCTCGACCTCGCGGTGCAGCGGGCACGGTTCGTCCGCGGGACACCGCTGGCCCGTCGGGCGGTGGAGCGCTCGAACGGTCGGTCGGAGTCGTGGCTGGAGAGCGCGTGGCGGGTGCGGCACCTGGCTGCCGGGCTGCCCGAGCCGGAGCTGCAGGTGGAGATCTGGGCCGGCGGACGGCTGGTCAAGGTGCTCGACGGGTACCTCCGCGCCCAGGCGATCGGCTTCGAGACCGACGGGAAGATCAAGTTCACCGACCCGTACGGCGGTCGGGACCCGGCAGAGGTGCTGTGGGCCGAGAAGCGGGCCGAGGATGCTGTCCGGGCACTCGGCATCCGGGTCGTGCGGCCGACGATGGTGGACATCGGGTCCGGCTGGGCGGCGTTCGAGGCGAGGGTGGCGCGGGAGGTGGCGGCGCCCGTGCCGGCGCTGCAGCCGTTCACCGCGGTGCAGCGCGACATCGGGCGGCTGCGGCCGCCGACGTCCCGGGGGTGAGCCGCGCCGTGGTGGGGTGAGCCGCCGTCGACAGCGGCTCACCCCTACCACCGCGGCCCACCCTCGCCGGAAGGGCGCTAGGAGGTGGTGCGGGAGTCGGCTTCGGGGCCGTCGGCGGGTTCGTCGGCGTCCGGGGCGCCCTCGGGGTGCACCGGGTGCGGGCGGGCGGGCAGCGGCGCCGGCGGGGTGCCCAGCTCGTCGACCAGCAGCCGGGCCCGGCGCACGTGCCGGCGGCGGTAGGCGATCCGGCTGACCATGTGCGCGCTGACCGGCGCGGTGATCAGCTGGGACACCGCGACCAGCACCAGCATCCACACGATCGGCTGACCGGTGAGCCGGATGACCGCCCCGGTCATCACCAGCAGCACGCCGAGCACCTGCGGCTTGGTGGCCGCGTGCATCCGGTTGAGCACGTCGGGGAACCGGACCAGGCCCAGGCCTGCGGTCAGGCAGAGGAAGCAGCCGGCGACCAGGCAGATCGAGGCGACGAGGTCGGCGGCGTTCACGGGGTGCCCTCCGGGCGGCCGGCGAGGTCGGCGTCGGACGGGGTGGCGTCGGCGGGGGTCTCGGCGGCGACCAGCATGCCGCCGATGTAGCGGGCCACCGACACCGAGCCGACGAACGCCAGCAGGGCCACCACCAGCAGCACCGGCTCCAGCGAGATGTCCCGGTAGACCGCGCAGTAGACGGCGATACCGCAGGCGATGGTCACCAGCAGCGCGTCGGTGGACACCACCCGGTCCAGCAGGGAGGGCCCCATCGCCAGCCGGGCCAGGATCAGCACGGCCCCGGCGCCCAGCAGCGCGAAGCACACGATCGCCACGACGGTCACTGCTGGCTCATCCTCTCGGTCCCCTCGGTCTCCGGGGTCTGCGTGCCGGGCTCGTCGAGCCGGGCGATGTCCTCGGCCGAGCCGAAGGCCCGCACCACGCGGTCCTCCATGCCCAGCACGTTGGCCCGCTGCCGCTCGACGTGCTCGAGGTCGCGCACCTGCACCAGGTGGATCGCCATCACCGAGTGCTCCCGGTCCAGGTCCAGCACCAGCGACCCGGGCACCAGCGACAGGGCCTCGGCGATGACGGTGAGCAGCAGGTCGGAGTCGGTGCGCAGCTGCACAGTGATGATCGCCGAGCGGTGCCGGCCGGGCCGGAACGCCAGCCAGGACACCTCGACGCTGGAGATCAGCAGGTCGACCAGGAACCGGCCGACGAAGCGCATCGCGGCCAGCGGGCGGAACCGGCCCGAGGCCTCCACCGCCGGCAGCGGCAGCAGCGTGGTGACCACCAGCGCGACGGCGGCGCCGCCGAGCAGGTTCGCCCAGGAGAACGTGCCCCACAGCAGGTTCCAGACCACGACCAACCAGACCAGCAGCGGCAGCTGGTGGCGCAGCCGGGACACCCGCGCGGTCACCGGATCTCCTGGTCGCCGAAGACCGACTCGAGGTAGGGCGTGCGGTCCAGCAGGTCGGTCGCGGCCCGGTCGGCCACCCCGTACAGGACGCCGCCGAACACGGTGATCGCCAGCGTGACCGCCACGAACGCGGCGGTGGCGGCGACCATGGTGCGCGGCAGCCGGTTCTCCGCGATCTCGGCGGTGGTGGTGGCGGTGCCGGCCGCCGGGCGGACCTCGGCGACGTCCTCGTCGGCGGTGTCCACCGAGCGGGGCCGCCAGAACGCCCGGCCCCAGACGCGGGCGATGGCCACCAGGGTGAGCAGGCTGGTGACGACGGCGCCGCCGACCAGCACGTAGGGCCCCACCCCGCCGACCGCGACGCCGGCCTCCAGCAGCCCGAGCTTGCCGATGAAGCCCGACAGCGGCGGGATGCCCGCCAGGTTCATCGCCGGCACGAAGAACAGGATCGCCAACAGCGGGGACGCCTTCGCCAGCCCGCCCAGCTTCTCGGTGTTCGTCGTCCCGCCGCGGCGCTCGACCAGGCCGGTGGCCAGGAAGAGCGTGGTCTGGATGGCGATGTGGTGGACGACGTAGAAGATCGCGCCGGCGAAGCCGGCCGTCGTCCCGAGGGCGATGCCGAACACCATGTAGCCGATGTGGCTGACCAGGGTGAACGAGAGCATGCGCTTGACGTCGGTCTGCGCGACCGCGCCGAGGATGCCGACCACCATCGTGGCCAGCGCCGCCCACAGCAGCAGGTCGTCGAGCGCGCCGTCGGGGAACAGCAGCGTGTTGGTCCGGATGATCGCGTAGACGCCGACCTTGGTCAGCAGCCCGGCGAACACCGCGGTGACCGGCGCCGGGGCGGTCGGGTAGCTGTCGGGCAGCCAGGCCGACAGCGGGAACACCGCGGCCTTGATCCCGAACGCGACGAGCAGCATCGACTGCAGCAGCACCTGGGTGCCCGCCGGCAGCTCGCCCAGCCGGACGGCGAGCTGGGCCATGTTGACCGTGCCGGTGGCGGCGTAGACCAGCCCGATCGCGGCCAGGAAGACCAGCGAGCTCATCAGGCTGACCACCACGTAGGTGATGCCGGCCCGGATGCGGCCCGCGGTGCCGCCCAGGGTGAGCAGCACGTAGCTGGCCGCCAGCAGCACCTCGAAGCCGACGTAGAGGTTGAACAGGTCCCCGGCCAGGAACGCGTTGCTCACGCCGGCGACCAGCACCAGGTAGGTCGGGTGGAAGATCGACAGCGGGGTGTCGGTCTCGTCCCCGTCGGCGACACCCTGGCCGACGGCGAACACCAGGACGCCGAGGGTCACGGTGTTGGCCACGACCAGCATCAGCGCGCTCAGCCGGTCGACCACCAGCACGATGCCCAGCGGCACCGGCCACCCGCCCACCGACACCGACGTGGCGCCCTGCGAGTCGGCCATCACCAGCAGCGACACCGACACGGCGAGCACCGCGCTCAGCACGACGATGCTCAGCGTCCGCTGCAGCTGGGGGTGCCGGCCGACCAGCAGCGCGCCGGCGGCCCCGAGCAGCGGCAGCAGCACCGGCAGCGGGGTGAGCACCCGGATGACGTCGTCCATCAGTACTTGTCCCGCCCGTGGCCGCCGGCGGGGGTCCGACGGACCTCGCCCACGGCCTTGGCCTCGGCCGACTCGTTCTCGGCCTCGACGGCCCCCGCGAGGCCCAGTGCGACGTCGTCGGAGGGGGTCTCCGGATCGTCGCGGCGCGGGCCGGCCTCGACGGTGAACCCGTCCCCGGGCCCGCGGTCGGCGGGGTCCATGAGCTCGGGGTCGCGCTCGTCGGCGTCGATCTCCTCGCGGGTGGCGACCCGGAGGTCCTCGGCGTCGTCCTGCACGACCTCGTCGCGGACCAGCCGCCACGACCGGTAGATCATCGCCAGCACGAACGCGGAGATGCCGAACGTGATGACGATGGCGGTGAGCACCAGCGCCTGCGGCAGCGGGTCGTTGATCGCCGACTCGTCGTCGACCGGGAGGATCGGGGCGAGCCCGGCCACCCCGCCGGCGGACAGCAGCAGCACGTTCGCGGCGTTGCCCAGCAGGAGGAAGCCCAGCAGCACGCGGGTCAGGCTGCGGTCCAGCAGCAGGTACACGCCGGCGGCGTAGAGCCCGGCCACGATGACCGGCAGCACGATCGTGGGGGTCATCGGTCGCCTCCCTCGGGGGTCGGGGGTCGGGGGTCACCAGGTCGGGACNCTGATCGGCCTGGTCGTCCTCGGTGCCGCGGCGCTGGCCGTCCGGATCCGGCAGCGGCTGTCGGCGGTGCTGGTGGTCGGGGGTCACCAGGTCGGGACGCGCCCACCCCGGCGCCGACCGCACCGGTGCCGCTGCCGTCGCCGTCCTCGGAGGGCCGGTCGTCCTCGTCGTCGTCGGCCTCGTCGTCGGCGTCGATCTGCGCGCCGAGGCTGCGGAGGACGTCGAGCACCAGGCCGATGACGATCAGGTAGACCCCGGTGTCGAAGAACAGCGCGGTGACGAGCTTGACGTCGCCGAGCACCGGGAAGGTGCCCTGCAGGATCGTGGTCTGCAGTGCGTCGGCGCCCAGCACCAGCCCGGCGATCCCGGTGCCGCCGGCCAGCAGCAGACCGCCGCCCAGCAGCTTGCCCGGGTCGACCGGCGCGGCCTCGCCGAGCTCGTACCGGCCGCCGGCGAGGTAGCGCAGCACCAGCGCGAGGCCGGCGACCAGGCCGCCGGCGAACCCGCCGCCGGGCACGTTGTGCCCGCTGAACAGCAGGTAGACGCTGAGGACGACGATCGTGTGGAACAGCACGCGGGTGACCACCTCGAGGATGACCGACCGGCGCTGCGGGGCCAGGGTCGCGCTGGCGGCCAGCCAGCGGTCGCGCGGTGCGCGGCGGGCGGCCTCGGAGGTGCTGACCTCGCCGGTGGCCCGGGCGACCGAGCCGGTGCGCTCCCGGAGGAAGACCAGGCTGGCCACGCCGGTGGCCACCACGACGAGCAGCGACACCTCGAGCATCGTGTCCCAGGCCCGGATGTCGACCAGGATCACGTTGACGATGTTCTCGCCGCCGCCGAAGTCGTAGGCCTGCTGCGGGTAGTCCACCGACACCGGGGTCGCCGTCCGGGCGCCGAGCGCCACGATGCCCACCCCGCCCATGAGCAGGCCGACGGCGACGGCGATCAGCCCGCGGGCGGTGCGCTCCTTGGCCCGGTGCCGGTCGGAGATGTCCTTGGGCAGCTTGCGCAGGACCAGCACGAAGGTGACCAGGGTCAGCGTCTCGACCAGGAACTGGGTCAGCGCCAGGTCCGGCGCCCCCTGCAGGGCGAACAGCAGGCCGACCCCGTAGCCGGTGACCCCGACCACCAGCACCGCCGACAGCCGCTGCCGGATCCGGACGGCCAGCGCCGCGGCACCGAGGACGACCAGGCCGATCAGCGCCTGGGCCGGGGTGTCCCAGGCGCGCAGGTCGTCGGGCCAGGGCGCGCGGAAGACCAGCATCGAGCCCGGCAGCGCGACCAGCACGACCAGGATCACGCCGAGGTAGGTGGGCAGCGACCCGCGCTGGGTGGTCCGGGTGGTGTTCTGGGCCAGGACGTCCAGGCCGCGCATGGTGTGCCAGTAGCCCTCGTCGGCCGAGGCGTCGACGGCCACCCGGCGCTGCAGCCGGGCGACGAGGTCGCGGGCGGCGAACAGCGCCAGGCCGCCGCCGAGGGTGACCAGGGACAGCAGCAGCGCCGGCTGCCAGCCGTGCCAGAGCGCCAACTCCTCGGCCTCCTCCGCGACCAGCGGCAGGGTGTCGGCGTAGGGCGCGACCAGCGGCTCGAGCAGCCCGGAGAACGGCCCGGCGAGCAACCCGAGGACGGCGAGAACGGCGGGCGCGGCGAGGAAGGCCGGTCCCGGGCGGTGCAGGTGCTCAGGGCTCGGCCGGTCGGCGGCGCAGCGCCGCAGCGACCCGCCGGTGCCGAAGGCGCCCCACAGGAAGCGCGCGGTGTAGGCGACGGTGAGCACCGACCCGAGCAGCAGCCCGAGCAGGGTGAGCGAGGCCCAGCCCCGGCTCTCCAGGCCGCCGTCGAGGAAGGCGGTGAACGCCGCCTCCTTGCCGACGAAGCCCAGCAGCGGGGGCAGCCCGGCCATCGACGCCCCGGCCAGCGACGCGATCACCGCCAGCACGGGCAGCCGCTTCCCGAGGCCGTTGATCTCGCGGAGGTCCCGGGTGCCGCAGGTGTGGTCGACCACGCCGACGACGAGGAAGAGCGTGGACTTGAACAGGCCGTGGGCCAGCAGCATCGCGATGCCGGCCGCGGCGGCCTCCCGGCTGCCGGTGCCGACCAGCACCATCAGGAAGCCCAGCTGGCTGACCGTGCCGAAGGCCAGCAGGAGCTTCAGGTCGTACTGCCGCAGCGCCCGGTAGCCGCCCAGCAGCATGGTGGCCAGGCCGAGCCCGATCACCACCGGCTTCCAGCCCGGGGTGTCGGCGAAGCCGGGCGCGAGCCGGGCGACCAGGTAGATGCCGGCCTTCACCATCGCCGCGGCGTGCAGGTAGGCGCTGGTCGGCGTGGGCGCCTCCATGGCGGCCGGCAGCCAGAAGTGGAAGGGCACCATGGCCGACTTGGTGACCGCGCCGGCCAGCACCAGCAGGACGCCGACGGTCACCACCGGGCCGGTGCCCGGGTTCGCCACGACCTCGCTGAGCAGGTAGCTGCCGCTGGCCTGGCCGATCATGATCAGCCCGACCAGCATGGCCAGCCCGCCGGCGGTGGTCACGATCAGCGCCTGCTGCGCGGCGCGGCGCCCGGCGACCTTGGCGCCGCTGCCGCCGATCAGCAGGAAGGAGAAGACGGTGGTCAGCTCCCAGAACACGTACAGCAGGAGCATGTCGTCGGCGACGACGAGACCGAGCATGGAGCCGGCGAAGGCCATGAGGACGCCCGCGAACCGGCCCAGCCCCTCGTCGCCGGGCTCGAAGTACCGCGCGCAGTAGACGAAGACCAGCGCGCCGACCCCCGTGACCAGCGCGGCCACCGCCAGCGCGAGGGAGTCCAGTCGCAGCGTGACGTCGAGGTCCAGCGCCGGGATCCAGGTGGTCCGCTCGTCGACGGTGCCGCCGTCCAGCACGGTGGACAGCTGGGCGGCCAGCCACGCGAACCCGGCAGCCGGCACGAGGGCCAGGGCGTAGTACGCCGAGCGCCCCCACCAGCGCACCAGCAGCGGCGCCAGGACGGCGGCCACGAGGTGTGCGAGGAGGAGCAGGCCCACAGGTCTCCCGGGGAGATCGGACGCCGATCGGCGCGCGCGTTCGTTTCGTTCGATTTACAGTGTGCCCCGTGGACCACCACCTGCGCGAGTCGACGGTGCACCCGCCGTCCGCTCCGCCCGCGCTGCCGCGCGGCCCGTGGTGCCTGCGCGGGGTGGACGGGACGGAGATCACGCTGCCCGCGGCGCTCGCCGAGGCCCTGGAGTTCGTCGCCGACGCCTTCGTCGACGGGGCCGCGGTCACCCTGACCCGGCACGAGCGGATGGTGACCACCCAGGAGGCGGCCGACCTGCTGGGGGTCAGCCGTCCGACCCTGGTCCGGATGCTCGACCACGGGCTGATCCCCTACGACCAGCCCGGCAGCCACCGCCGGCTGCGGCTCAGCGACGTCCTGGACCACCAGCGCCGCTGCCACCACGAGGAGCCGGCTCCCCCACCCGCGTGAGCCCTAGGCGTCGGCGAGCTCGGCGGCCTCCAGCCAGGCGGTCTCGACCTGCTCCTTCTCGGTCTGGACGGCGATCAGCTGCGCGTTGAGCTCGGCGACCTTCGCGTGGTCGGTCGCCGCGTCCAGCAGCTGGCCGTGCAGCTTCTTCTCGTCGGCGTCGAGCTTGAGCATCCGGCGCTCGAGCTTCTGCACCTCCTTGCGGGCGGCGCGGGCCTCGGCCGCGCTGACCACGGGCGCCTGCGCCGTCGTCCCGAGGCCGTTGGAGGCACCCGCGGCCGTGGTGAGCGGCGCGCCGCCGGCGGCCCGCCGCCGCAGGTACTCCTCGACGCCGCCGGGCAGCTGGGCCAGCGAGCCGTCACCGAGCAGCGCGACGACGGTGTCGCAGACCCGGTCGACGAAGTACCGGTCGTGGCTGACCACCAGCACCGTGCCGGGGAACCCGTCGAGGAGGTCCTCCAGCGCGGTCAGGGTGTCGATGTCCAGGTCGTTGGTGGGCTCGTCGAGGATCAGCACGTTGGGCTCGGCCATCAGCAGCCGCAGCAGCTGCAGCCGTCGCCGCTCGCCGCCGGAGAGGTCCCCGACCGGGGTCCACTGCCGGCTGGCCGCGAAGCCGAACCGCTCGGCCAGCGTGGAGGCGGAGATCTCCTGGTTGCCCAGCCGGGCCACCCGGGCGACGTCCTGCACGGCCTCGAGCACGCGCGCCTTGGGCGGCAGCTCGGTGACGTGCTGGGACAGGTAGGCCGCCGACACGGTCTGGCCGGTCTTCACCTCGCCGGCGTCCGGCTGGTTCTCCCCCACCAGCAGCTTCAGCAGCGACGTCTTGCCCGCGCCGTTGACCCCGACGATGCCGATCCGGTCGCCCGGGCCGACGTTCCAGTCCAGGTCGCGGAACAGCGTGCGCGGCCCGTCCTCGGTGGGGACGGCGTAGTCGACGTGCTCGAGCTCGAAGACCGTCTTGCCCAGCCGGCGGGCGGCGAAGTTGGCCAGCGCCAGCTTGTCCCGGGCCGGCGGCTCGTCGGCGATCAGCGCCTGGGCTGCGTCGATGCGGAACTTGGGCTTGCTGGTCCGGGCCGGCGGGCCACGGCGCAGCCAGGCGAGCTCCTTGCGGACCAGGTTGAGCCGGCGCTCCTCGGTGACGCTGGAGATCCGGGCGCGCTCGGCGCGGGCCAGCGTGTAGGCGGAGTAGCCGCCGTCGTAGGCGTAGACCGAGCCGTCGGCGACCTCCCACGTGGTCGTGCAGACCTCGTCGAGGAACCAGCGGTCGTGGGTGACGACCACCATGCCGCCGGCGCGCTGCTTGACGTACTCGGCCAGCCACGCGACGCCCTCGACGTCCAGGTGGTTGGTGGGCTCGTCGAGGACCAGCAGGTCCAGCGGCCGGACCAGCTGCGCGGCCAGCGCGACGCGGCGGCGCTCGCCACCGGACATCGGCGCCACGGGGGCGTCCAGGCCGAGCCGGTCCAGCTCCAGGCCGGTCAGCACCGAGCGGACGGCGGGGTCGGCGGCCCACTCGTGCTCGGCGGCGTAGCCGGAGAGGACGACGTCGTGCACGGTCGTGCCCTCGGGCAGCGTGCCGGCCTGGTCGAGGACACCCATGGCGATGTCGTTGCGCATGGTGACCCGGCCGGAGTCGGGCGGCTCGGCCCCGGTCAGCACCGACAGCAGGGTGGACTTGCCCCCGCCGTTGCGGCCGACGACGCCGATCCGCTCGCCGGCGGAGATGCCGAGGGAGACGTCGTCGAGCAGGGAGGTGGTGCCGTGGGCCTTGGAGACGCGTTCGAGCGAGACCAGGTTGAGCGGAGTCGTCATGAGGACTCCATCCTCCCAGGTCCCCGCCACCCACTCCGCACGGCGTGGATCAGGTCCGACGACGGGCGTGCATCCTCAGCCGCCGACGTCGGTGGCCCAGGATGCATGCTGCTCGTCGCAGCTGATCGACGCCGGGGACGGCGGCCGTGGTCCCGGGCCTCAGGCCAGGCGGGTGACCTCGACGACGACGGAGTGCCCCTCGCTGCGCGGGCCGGAGAAGATGCCCTTCAGCGGCGGCACGTCCTTGTAGTCCCGCCCACGCCCCAGGGTCACGTGCCGGGTGCCGATCTCCACGACGTTGGTCGGGTCGTAGCCGGTCCAGGAGCCGTCCCACCACTCCACCCAGGCGTGGCTCTCGCCCTTGACCGCCTCGCCGATCGGCGCGCCCGGCTTGGGGTGCAGGTAGCCCGACACGTAGCGGGCCGGGATGCCGAGGGAGCGCAGCAGGCCCACCGACACGTGCGCCATGTCCTGGCAGACGCCCTTGCCCGACGTCCAGGCCTGCATGGCGTTGGTCTTCACGTTGGTGGACCCGGACAGGTACTGCATGTGGTCGTGCACGAACCGCGAGATCCGGTGGCCGGCCTCGCGCGGGTCGGCGTCCCCGATGACCTCGCGGGCCGCCCGCACCACCGGCGGGTCCATGGCGGTCAGCCGGGTCGGGGCCAGCATCTCGCCGAACCGGTCGACGACGTCCCGGTCGGCCAGGGCCTCCCAGCTCACCACCGCGGCCTGCTCCGGCTCGGGACCGGCCTCGACCACCGACGTCGCCACCACGGCGAGCTCGCGGTGCGGTCCGTGCAGGTCGAACGCGGTGACCGTGGAGCCCCAGTAGTCGCGGTAGGCGTGCATGGTCGCGGCCGGCTCGACCTCGACGCGCGAGCGCAGGGTGGTCTGCCGGGTGGTGTTCTCCGGCGTCATCCGGGCCTCGTTGTAGGAGCTGCGGACCGGCCCGGCGTAGGAGAACTTCGTCCGGTGCACGATCTGCAGCCGCCACCGCTCGACCCCCTGGGCGGGCGCCTGGCTCTGCAGCTGACCGGTCTGCGGCACGGCGGCGCGGGGCAGCGGACCGGTCACCGGTTCGGGGAGCCGCTGGCTCTGGGACTGGGACATCGAGGTCACCCCACGCCTTCCGGGACCCACACCTGCGGGGCCTGCTCGGTGAAGAACCTGCTGGTGACCGCCTCGCTGGCGGCCGAGCAGGTGCGCTGCAGCTCGTCGAGCCGGGTGGGCAGCTTGGCCAGGATCTCGTCGGTGCCCATGAACTCGAGCATGGTGCGGGCGCGGCCGACGATCCGGTGCGCCTCCCCCGAGACCCCGATCCGGTGGCCGTCGCGGACGTTGGAGCGCTCCAGCTCGGCCAGGCAGCCCTCGGCCTGCTCGAGCGCGGCGAACACCGACCGCGGGAACAGCCGGTCCAGCAGCAGGAACTCCGCCGCCCGACTGGAGTTCACCGCTCCCCGGTAGGTGCGCAGGTAGGGCTCGTAGGCCCCGGTCGAGCGCAGCACCAGCGTCCAGGACGGCGCGGCGTCCCCGGCCAGGACGCGGGTGGACAGCATCCGGCTGGTCATGTCGACCCGCTCCAGCGAGCGGCCGAGGATGAGGAACAGCCAGCTCTCGTCGCGGCTCATCGTGGCGTCGGCCAGGCCGAACACCATCGCCGAGCGCTCCCGGACGAACCGGTAGAGCGAGTGCGGGCCGTAGCGGCGGGCCATCGTGCGCTGCTGCGGCAGCGCGTTGTGCGTGACGTTGAGGGACTCCCAGATCTCGGCCGAGAGCACCTCGCGGGCACCGCGGGCGTTCTCCCGGGCCGCGGACAGCGCGCCGACGATCGAGCTCGGGGCGACCCGGTCGAAGGCCAGGGTGGCCAGCACCCGCTCGGTGTCGGCCTCCTCCAGCGGGCAGGGCACGCCCATCAGCGCGAGCAGGTTGTGGCAGGCCCGCTGCTCGTCGATCCACGGGTCCTCGACCAGCCGCTGGGTGTGCACGTCGAGGATGCGGGCGGTGTCGTCGGCCCGCTCCACGTACCGACCGATCCAGAACAGCGACTCCGCGATCCGGCTCAGCACGACGTCACCTCCTGCTGCTGCTGCTGCTGTTGCTGCTGGCCCTGGGCGACCGCGTTGTCGTTGGCCGGGCCCGGGTCCTGCGCGGGGGGCTCGGCGGGCAGGTCGGCGGTGGTGAACTCGATCTGGGTCCGGTCGGGCACCGGCTCCTCCACCGGGCGCGGCCCGGAGATCACCCAGGTGTCCTTGGAGCCGCCGCCCTGGCTGCTGTTGACCACCAGCTCCCCCTCCGGCAGCGCCACCCGGGTCAGGCCACCGGGCAGCACCCACACGTCGGTGCCGTCGTTGACCGCGAACGGCCGCAGGTCCACGTGCCGCGGGGCGATCTTGCCGTTGATCAGCGTCGGGGACGTCGAGAGCCCGATCGGCTTCTGCGCGATCCAGTCCCGCGGGGCGGCGCGCACCTTGACGGCCAGCTCGGTGAGGGTCTTCTCGTCGGCGCGCGGGCCGATCACGATGCCCTTGCCGCCGGAGCCGTCGACCGGCTTGAGCACGAGGGAGTCCAGGTTCGAAAGCACCCACTCGGTGGCGTCGACGTCGTCCAGGCGGTAGGTGTCGGCGTTGGCCAGCACCGGCTCCTCGTCCAGGTAGTAGCGGATGAGGTCGGGCACCCAGGTGTAGATCAGCTTGTCGTCGGCGACGCCGTTGCCGACGGCGTTGGCGATGGTCACCCGGCCGGCGCGGGCGGCGTTGAGCACGCCGGCGCAGCCGATCACGGAGTCCGACCGGAAGTGCACCGGGTCGAGGAACTCGTCGTCGATCCGCCGGTAGATGACGTCGACCCGCTGCTGGCCGTCCGTCGTCCGCATGCTGACCTGGCCGCCGGAGCACACCAGGTCGCGGCCCTCGACCAGCTCGACGCCCATCTGGCGGGCCAGCAGGGCGTGCTCGAAGTACGCGGAGTTGTAGACGCCCGGGGTGAGGACGACGACCGTCGGGTCCCCGACCGTGGAGGGCGCCGAGGCCTTGAGCGCGGCGAGCAGCTTGGTCGGGTAGTCCGCGACCGGCTGGATGCGGTGGTCGCCGAACAGCTCGGGCAGCACCTGGCTCATCGCCGCGCGGTTGGTGATCACGTAGCTGACGCCCGACGGGCTGCGGAGGTTGTCCTCCAGCACCCGGAAGTCCCCGGCCTCGTCGCGGACCAGGTCGATGCCGCTCACGTGCACGCGGACGCCGTTGGGCGGCACCAGCCAATGCGCGGCGCGGTGGAAGTGCGCGCTGGTGGTGATCACGCTGCGCGGCACGATGCGGTCGGCGAACACCTGCCCGGCGCCGTAGACGTCGGCGAGGAACGCCTCCAGGGCGTGCACCCGCTGGGCGACGCCGCGCTCGATGTGCGCCCACTCGTCGGCGCCGATCACCCGCGGCACGATGTCCAGCGGGAAGGGCTGCTCCTCGCCGGCGTGCGCGAAGGTGACACCCGCGTCGCGGTAGGTCTGGCTCAGCACGTCCGCGCGGGCGGCGAGCTCCTCGCCCGACATGGGTTGCAGGGAGCTGAAGAGCCCGGCGTACGGCGGCCTGGGCTGGGCCGGCGCGCCGAACATCTCGTCCCACTGCTCCCCGAGGGGGTAGCCGTCGAAGAGGTCCGCCATGCGGCGAACCTAGTTCCCGGCCGTGAACGGCGCGTTTCGGCGCGCGCGGAGGACCGGTCAGCGGTTCTGCAGGGCCTCGAAGAGCACCGTCTGCAGGTCGTCGGCCTCCACCGCGGGGTAGGCCGCGCCGCCGGTGGCCTCGGCGATGCGCTGCAGCACGCCCTGGTCGGCGTCCGGGCCGATGCCGACGGCGACCACCTGCACCGGCCGGGCCGGGTCCACCTCGGCGGCCAGGGTGGCCAGCAGCTCGTCCTCGCCGATGCCCGACGGGTCGTCGTCGGTGCCGTCGGTGAGCAGGACGACGGTGTTCACCGCGCCCGGGTCGTAGGACTCCCGCGCCGACCGCACGGCCGCCAGCGCGGTGTCGTAGAGCCCCGTCCCGCCGGCGGTGAGCAGGTCGGGCAGCTCGCCGAACCGGTCGGCCAGCAGCTCGCGCTGGGTCTGGCCGTCCACCGGGGTGCCGAAGGGCCGCAGCGGGACCAGCTCGCGCCAGTCCTGGGCGCCGTCCAGCCGGGCGGCGAAGACCCAGAGCCCGCCGACGGTGCGGTCGGGCAGGACGGCCAGGGCCGAGGTCAGCGCGTCGCGGGCCAGCGTGGCCCGGGTGCCCTCGCCGAGGGCGGCGTCCATGGAGGCGCTGGTGTCAACGACGGTGAGCAACCGGCTGGGCGTGGCCAGGTCGGCGAGCCGGCCGGGCAGCGCGGCCACCGCGTCGGCGGCGAGCTCCCAGACCGGCGGCTGCGCGGCGTCGCCCGCGGCGCGGCCGGTGGTGTCCCGCCAGCCGGCGTCGCGGACCGCGGTGCCGTCGGCAGCCGTCGCGGCCAGCCGCTCGAGCACCGCGTCGACTGCGGGGTCACCGCGTCCGGCGGCCGTGCGCAGCACCGGCAGCGACAGCACCGGGGCACCCTCGGACGGCACCACCACGGCCAGGTCGCCGGCGCCGTCCGCCGAGGCCGCGGCGACCTGCTGCTCGGTGGCCACCACCACGGGCGCGTCGTCGGCACCGGCGACGGCCGCGGCGAGCGCCTGCTCGGTGCCGGTCCCGGCGCGGCCGGCCGACACCACGGCCTGCACCACGGCCGTGTCCCCCAGCTCACCGGGCCCGGCGCTGGACTGCAGCGCGGCAAGCGCGATCAGCCCGGCGGCCTCGGACGGGCCGGGCAGCACGGCCCGGCCCGCGGCCTCGGCCCAGGTCGGCGGCGTCGTCGACCAGCCGAGCCCGTCGGCCACGGCCCGGCTGGTGGCCACGACCAGGGAGGTCTGGCCCAGCTCGGTCCCGTCGGCGTCGACGGTCGCCCCGGCCCGGGTCGCCCAGGACACGTCGTCGGGCACCCAGATCTGGGGCTGGGTGCCGAGGTCGCTGCCGGCCAGGACTCCCGAGGTCTGCAGCGGCGGCTCGGTGCGCACCTCGGCGACCGCGCACCGGTAGCCGCCGATCGGGATCGGCCCGGCGAGCTGGTCGCGGACCAGCGCCCCGATCTCGGGGACCACGGTCACCCGGACGGCGGCGTCGACCCGGCAGGCCTCGGCGTCGGCGGCCGGCGTGGTCGCCCCCGACGGCCGGGTCACCACCCACACCACGGCGGCCAGCGCCAGGACGGTGACCACGGCGACCGCCACCGGCAGACCCCGCCGGCGGGGAGGGGTCGACTGCGCGTGCCGGGTCGGGGTGTGGCGGCCCATCGGGGAGGTCTCCTGGCTGCGGGGCTCGCGGACAGCCCGGTTGTCGCGGACGCTAGGCGGGATCGGCCCGATCGCCCCCCCGGTCACCCGGACGGAGGACGCCCCCGCCTGGGGTGTCGCGACGTCGTGTCACGCCCCGGGCACCGTCCGGCTCAGGCGGAGGCCCGCCGGACGAGCCGGGTGGGGCAGGTGCGGGACTCCGCCGGCTCGGCCCGGCCGTCGATCTGGCGACCCAGGAGCTCCACCAGCTCGGTGGTCATCACGTCCAGCGGCTGCGCCACGGTGGTCAGCGGCGGGTCGCTGGTCAGCGCCACGTCCGCGTCGTCGAAGCCGACCACCGCGACGTCCTCGGGCACCCGGCGCCCGGCCGCCCGCAGCGCCCGCAGCGCGCCCACGGCCATCGGGTCGGAGGCGACGAAGACCGCGTCGAGGTCGGGCGCCTGGTCCAGCAGCCGGGCCATCGCCGCCTCGCCGCCGGCCTCGGTGAAGTCGCCGTGCGCGACGAGGGCCGGGTCGGGACGACGGCCCGCGTCGGTGGTCGCGGCCACCCATCCCGCGTGCCGGTCGACGCCGGCGATCATGTCCATCGGCCCGGTCAGGACGGCCACCCGGGACCGGCCCAGGCCGATCAGGTGCTCGGTGGCCACCCGGGCGCCGCCCTGGTTGTCGGCGTCGACGTAGGCCACCGACCGGCCGTCGTAGGGCCGTCCGCACAACACCAGCGGGACGCCGGCCTCGGTGAGGATGTCGGGCAGCAGGTCCTCGCTGTGCAGTGACATCAGGACGACGCCGTCGACGTGCCCCTGCCGGGCGTAGCGGGCGATCTTCTGCTGCTCGCGGGCGTCGCGGGCGGTCAGCAGGACCAGGGTCAGCTCGGTCTCGGCGAGGGCGGCGGAGACCCCGTGCACGATGCTGGCGAAGAACGGGTCGGAGAAGACCTGGCTGTTGGGCTCGCTGAGCACCAGCGCGATGGTGTCGGTGCGCCGGGTGACCAGGCTGCGGGCCATCCGGTTGGGCACGTAGCGCAGCTGCGCGATCGCCGCCTGGACGGCGACCCGGGCCTCCGGGCTGACCTTGGGCGACTCGTTCACCACCCGCGACACCGTCGCCCGGGAGACCCCGGCCAGGAGCGCGACCTCGTCCAGCGTCGGCGGCCCGGTCGCCGGGGCGCTCGTCGTCAGGTCCGTGGTCACGGGGCCATCGTGCGGCACGGGGAGCCGTCTGGGAAGGGCTCGTGGAAGCGCTCCCACGAATTTCTCCCAGCTGCTTGACAGGCTGCTGTGACGCCAGCCACTCTCCATCTCGCAAGCCGTGAGAGCGTTCTCACGGCCCCCGTCGGAGGGCATCGGCGCACCGACCCGGCGGCTCACACTGGAGGTTCCATGTTGGTATCCCGGCGGGCTCGGGCGGCTGCTGCGGCAGCTGTGTCCCTCGCCCTGCTCACCTCGGCCTGCGGCGGCAGCGACAGCGGCGACGGCGGCGAGGACGGCCAGACCACCCTGACCCTGGGCCTCTACGGCACCTTCGGCTACGAGGAGGCGGGTCTCTACGACGAGTACATGGAGCTGAACCCGGACATCCGGATCGAGCAGAGCGTGGTCGCCCAGTCCGGGCCGTACTACCAGGCGCTGCAGACCCGGTTGGCCGCCGGCTCGGGCATGGCCGACGTGCAGGGCCTGGAGATCGGCTTCATCGCCGACGTGACCGCCAACAACGCCGACGCCTTCGTCGACTTCGCGGCGGCGAACAACGCCGACGAGCTGGAGGGCAACTACTACGACTGGAAGTGGGACCAGGCCAGCACCGACGACGGTCGGGTGATCGGCCTCGGCACCGACGCCGGCCCGCAGGCCATGTGCTACCGCCAGGACCTCTTCGAGCAGGCCGGCCTGCCCACCGACCCGGCCGCGGTCAGCGCGCTGTGGCCGACCTGGGACGAGTACCTCGCGACCGGGCAGCAGTACCTCGCCTCGCCGACCCGGCAGCAGGACAGCGCCTTCGTCGACAGCCCCAACAGCGTCTTCGCCCCCGCCGTCCGGCAGGGCGACACCACCTACGCCGACGAGGACGGGAACCCCGTCGTCGAGGACAGCGACGGGGTGCAGACCGCCTGGGGCCTGGCCAGCCAGGCCGCCGGCGACGGGCTGACCGCCCGGCTCGCCCAGTTCAGCGACGAGTGGAACGCCGCCTTCACCAACGGCGCGTTCGCCACGATCGCCTGCCCGTCCTGGATGCTCAGCTACATCACCTCGCAGATGGGCGACGAGGGCTCCGGGCTGTGGAACATCGCCACGCTGCCCGGGCAGTCGGAGGCCGGCAGCACCTGGGGCGGCTCGTGGCTCGGGGTCCCGAGCAGCGGTGAGCACGTCGAGGAGGCCACCGCGCTGGTCGAGTGGCTGACCGCCCCCGAGCAGCAGATCCGCATGTTCACCGAGCAGGGCTTCTTCCCGTCCAGCTCGGTCGCGGCCGACAGCCCGGAGGTAGCCGGTGCCACGAGCGCGTACTTCAGCGACGCGGCCATCGGGCAGGTGTTCGGCGACGCCGCAGCCGCGGTCCAGCGCACCCCGATCAGCCAGTACGACACCCAGATCCAGGACGCCTTCTCGGCGGCCCT
Source organism: Klenkia terrae (assembly GCF_900491935.1). Taxonomy (GTDB): domain Bacteria; phylum Actinomycetota; class Actinomycetes; order Mycobacteriales; family Geodermatophilaceae; genus Klenkia; species Klenkia terrae. Next base: position 2,837,621 of record NZ_UEXK01000004.1, on the reverse strand, counting down.
GACCTCGGTGGCCGACGGCAGCCGCGACCCCGACCAGGCCTACGCCGACGCACTGGCGGCCATCGAGCAGGTCACCGGCTGATCCCCGCGGTGCCCGGGGGGCCATCCCCCCGGGCACCGCGCTCCCCTACCCGCCGCCACCGCCTGGAGCCCCCGTGACCCTCGCCGACGACAGCCCGCGGACCCTGGCCGGGACCACCGGTCTGGCCGACGCCACTGCCCAGGACGTCGCCGACGTCCGCCCGCCGCGCGCCCCCCGCCGCGGTCCCTCGCTGTCCCGCAACCGCTGGGGCTACGGCTACGTCGCCCCGTTCTTCGTGGTGTTCGGCGCGTTCAGCCTCTTCCCCTTCCTCTTCACCGCCTGGATCTCCCTGCACGACGCCCGGTTGAGCGACATCGACGGCGGCACGTTCGTGGGGCTGGACAACTACGCGGCCCTGCTGGGGAACGACTTCTTCTGGAACGCGCTGCGCAACACGATCACGATCGGGATCCTCGCGACGGTCCCCCAGCTGTGCCTGGCCCTGGGGCTGGCCCACCTGCTGCACTACAAGCTCCGCGGCCGGACGTTCTTCCGCACCCTGATGCTGATGCCCTACGCCACCAGCATCGCGGCGGCGACCCTGGTCTTCGCCACCCTGTTCGGCCGGGACTACGGGATCATCAACACCGCGCTGGAGGCCGTCGGGCTGGACCGGGTTGACTGGGAGGCCGGCACCTGGAGCTCCCAGATCGCGATCGCGGTGATCGTGACCTGGCGCTGGACCGGCTACAACGCGCTGATCTACCTGGCCGCCATGCAGTCGATCCCCGGCGAGCTCTACGAGGCCGCCGAGATGGACGGCGCCAGCCGGTGGCGGCAGTTCCTGCACGTCACGATCCCGTCGCTGCGCCCGACGATCCTGTTCACCGTCGTCGTCTCGACCATCGGGGCCATCCAGCTGTTCGGCGAGCCCCTGCTGTTCGCCGGCAACGGCAGCACCACCGGCGGCTCCCGGAACCAGTACCAGACGCTCGGCCTGCTGATGTACCAGCAGGGCTGGAGCAACTTCAACGTCGGGCAGGCCGCCACCACGGCCTGGGCGATGTTCCTCATCATCCTGCTGGTCATCGGCCTCGCCGCCGTCGCCGGCCGGATCCGTTCCCGCCGCCGGGGAGACCTGCGATGACCGCCGTGCTCGACCGCCCCTCCGACAGCTCCCCCGAGGTCGGCCGGCGCTCGCCGCTGCGCCGGCGGAAGCCCCGCTCCCGGGCCGGGAAGGCCGGGCCGATCACCTACACCCTGGTGGTGCTGACGGCCCTGGTCTCGGTCTTCCCGCTGTACTGGGCGACCGTCGCCGGCTCGCACACCAACGCCGAGATCGCCGCCAAGCCCCCGCCGTTCCTGCCCAACGCGACCCTGTTCGAGAACGTCGCGCGGGCGTCGGAGCAGGCGCCGATGGGCCTGGCGATCCTGAACTCGGTGCTGGTCTCCAGCGCGATCACCGTGGGCACCGTGCTGTTCTGCACGCTGGCCGGGTTCGCCTTCGCCAAGCTGCGCTTCAAGGGCAACGGCGTCCTGCTGTCCCTGGTGGTCGGCACGATGATGGTGCCGACCCAGCTCTCGGTGATCCCGCTGTTCATGATGATCGCCGACCTGCAGTGGGTCGACCAGCTGCAGGCGGTCATCCTGCCCACGCTGGTCAGCGCGTTCGGCGTGTTCTTCATGCGCCAGTACCTGTCGACGGCGCTGCCCGACGAGCTGCTGGAGGCCGGTCGGGTCGACGGCGCCTCCACGCACCGGATCTTCTTCTCCATCGTGCTGCCGGTGGCCCGGCCGGCGATGGCGGTGCTGGGCATGCTCACGTTCCTGACCGCCTGGAACGAGTTCTTCTGGCCGATCATCGCGCTCACCGCGGCCAACCCGACCGTGCAGGTGGCCATCGCCAACCTGGGCTCGGGCTACGTGCCCCAGCGCGCCGTGATCATGGCCGGCACCCTGCTCGGCACGCTGCCCGTCCTGGCCGTGTTCGCCGTCCTCGGCAAGCAGATCGTCGGCGGCATCATGTCCGGCGCCGTCAAGGGCTGACCTCCCCTCCACTCCCCCGAAAGGCATCCCGTGACGAGCACCGACACCCGCCCGCAGACCGCTGACCTGGTCTTCCCCGCCGACTTCGTGTTCGGCGCGGCCACCGCCGCCTACCAGATCGAGGGGGCCGTGGACGTCGACGGCCGAGGCCCCTCCATCTGGGACACCTTCAGCCACACCCCCGGCAAGACCCACCTGGGCCACACCGGGGACGTCGCCGTCGAGCACCACGCCCGGTACCGCGAGGACGTCGCGCTGATGGCCGACCTGGGACTGTCGGCCTACCGGTTCTCCGTCTCCTGGTCCCGGGTGCTGCCCGAGGGCACCGGGCGGGTGGAGCAGCGCGGGCTGGACTTCTACCGCCGGCTGGTCGACGAGCTGCTCGGCGCCGGCGTCGACCCCTGGCTGACGATGTACCACTGGGACCTGCCGCAGGCGCTGCAGGACCGCGGCGGGTGGACAGACCGGGACACCGCGCACCGGTTCGCCGAGTACGCCGACGTGCTGCACGGCGCGCTGGGTGACCGGGTGACGCACTGGTCGACGCTGAACGAGCCGATGTGCAGCGCGCTGCTCGGGCACATGTCCGGCCAGCACGCGCCGGGCCAGCAGGACGCCGTCGCCGCGTCGCGGGCCACCCACCACCTGCTGCTGGCGCACGGGCTGGGCACCCGGGTGCTGCGGGACCGCGGGGCCACCTCGCTGGGCCTGACGCTGAACTTCACCCCGATGACCCCGGCCACCGACTCCCCCGCCGACGTCGACGCCGCCCGCCGCTGCGACGGCCAGCAGAACCGGATGTTCCTGCTGCCCGCGGTGACCGGCGCCTACCCGGCCGACGTCGTCGAGGACCTGGCCGCGGCCGGTGCACCGCTGCCGGTCGAGGACGGCGACCTCGAGGTCATCGCCGCCCCGCTGGACTGGCTGGGCGTCAACTACTACTTCAGCTCCGTCGTCCGGGACACCGGTGCACCCACCGGGAAGCAGTCCTCCTTCATCGGCGCCGAGCAGGTCGAGGACCTGGAGCCGGTCGGCCCGACGACGACCATGGGCTGGGGCATCGACGCCCCGGCGTTCACCTCCCTGCTGACCTGGATCGGGTCGGTCGCCCCCGGGCTGCCGCTTGTGGTCACCGAGAACGGGTCCGCCTGGCCGGACGCGGTCTCCCCCGACGGCGCCGTCCACGACCCCGAGCGGGTGGCCTACCTGCACGAGCACCTGACCGCGGTGACCGACGCGGTCGCGCTCGGGGCCGACGTCCGGGGCTACTTCGCCTGGTCGCTGCTGGACAACTACGAGTGGGCCCGCGGCTACGACCAGCGCTTCGGCATCGTGCACGTGGACTACGAGACCCAGGTCCGGACGCCGAAGGACAGCGCCCTCGCCTACGCCGAGGTCCTGCGCCGCCACCGCGAGGGCTGACCGACTCCCCCCGCCCCCGCATGCCTCGGCGCGGGGGCGGGGCCGGGGAAGACATCCCAGCACCGGTGGGTTACCGTCCTCGCAAGTAGTTGAACACTCAACTCAGGAAGTCGGGATGCCCGCCATCACCGTCGAGGACACCACCACGCTGGCGCGGGTCCCCGTGCCCGCCCCGAGGACCGTGCGCCGCCGGGTCCGCTCGGTGACCACCGCGCCGCGCGGGTTCGAGGGCGAGGGCTTCCCGGTCCGCCGGGCGTTCGCCGGCGTCGACCTGCGCGACCTCGACCCGTTCATCCACATGGACCAGATGGGCGAGGTCGAGTACGCCCCGGGTGAGCCCAAGGGCACCTCCTGGCACCCGCACCGCGGCTTCGAGACCGTCACCTACATCATCGACGGCACCTTCGAGCACGCCGACAGCCACGGCGGCGGCGGGTCGATCACCAACGGCGACACGCAGTGGATGACCGCGGGCGGCGGCGTCCTGCACATCGAGCGGCCGCCGGAGTCGCTGGTGGTCAGCGGTGGGCTGTTCCACGGCCTGCAGCTCTGGGTGAACCTGCCCAAGGCGCAGAAGTGGGTCGAGCCGCGCTACCAGGACCTGCGCGCCGACCAGTCGGTGCTGCTGGCCAGCCCGGACGCCGGTGCCTTCCTCCGGGTGATCGCCGGCGACGTCGGCGGCCACGCCGGCCCGGGCACGACGTACACCCCGATGGCGATGGTGCACGCGACGATCGCCCCCGGCGCGACGCTCGACCTGCCGTGGGACCCCTCGTTCAACGCGCTGGTCTACGTGCTCAGCGGCAACGGGAAGGTCGGCATCGACGACCAGCCCGTGACCGGCGGCCAGCTGGCGGTCTTCGGCCCCGGCGACACCGTGACGGTCAAGGGCGCCGACCACCAGGACAGCCGGACGCCGGCGCTGGACGTCGTCATCCTGGGCGGACGCCCGATCCGGGAGCCGATCGCGATGTACGGGCCGTTCGTGATGAACACCCGCCAGGAGGTCATGGACGCCTTCACCGACCACCAGGCCGGACGGCTGGGATCCGTCCCCGCGGCGCACGCCGAGGTGCGAGGCTTCTCGGCATGAGCGACCTGGAGCCCCGCCCCACCCCGCACGTGCTGGGTGGGGCGGGGCCCGTCGCACCCCGCCCGGCGCTGGACCTCCTGCCGGGCAAGAGCGTCACCCTGGGCGAGCGGATGCAGGTCCGCCGCCTGCTGCCGACCCTGGGCCGGCGGATGGTCGGCGCCTGGGCGTTCGTGGACCACTACGGTCCCGACGACATCGCCGGCACCGACGGCATGCAGGTCATCCCGCACCCGCACACCGGGCTGCAGACGGTCTCCTGGCTGATCGAGGGCTCGGTGCACCACCGGGACTCCCTCGGCAGCGACGTCGAGTTCGGCGTCGGCGAGCTCGCGCTGATGACGGCCGGGCACGGGATCAGCCACTCCGAGCAGTCCCCGGCCACGCACCCCCGGATGCTCCAGGGCGCCCAGCTGTGGGTCGCGCTGCCCGACGGCTCCCGCGACGTGGCGCCGGCCTTCGAGCACCACGCGTCCCTGCCGGGGTTCACCTCCGACGGCGTGACCGCCACCGTGCTCATGGGCTCCCTGGGCGGGGCGACCTCACCCGGGACGGCCTACACCCCGCTGGTCGGCGTCGACCTCGCGCTGGCGGCGGGCGCCGACGTCGAGATCCCGCTGGAGCCCGGCTTCGAGCACGCGGTGCTGGCGTCGTCCGGGTCCTCGGTGGTGGAGGGCGCCCCGGTCGACCACGGCTCGATGCTCTACCTGGGCACCGGACGCCGGACCCTGCGACTGTCGGCCGACGCGCCCTCGCGGGTGCTGCTGCTGGGCGGCGAGCCGTTCGAGGAGCAGATCGTCATGTGGTGGAACTTCGTCGGCCGACAGTCGCAGGGTCCGGCGTCCGGTGCCCAGGTAGAGCATCGAGCCGTGGTCGACCGGGGCGCCCTCCNGACCGGTGGCGCAGCTGTTCTTCTGTGAGAGGCCGGGCGCACCCCCCAGCCCGACACGGGGAGTCCCGGCGGCGGGCTCGGGTGTGTAAAAGAGACGGCGCGGGCCCCGCCGAAGAAGCCACCGCCACCGGAGTAGGAGGACTGCGACTCGCGGTCGCGGCGGGCACGGTCCACCAGCGACACGGCCTCCTCGGCCAGCGAGCTGGCCCGCGCCGCCGACTGCGACGACCCGGCCGGGTCGGTGCTGAACGCGGCCTCGGCGGCGGCGAGCAGGCGCTCGGCCTCGCTGAGCCGGGTGCGCGGCGTCGTCCCGGCCCAGTCCCGGCCGCTGGCCACCGCCGCACCGGCCGAGCTCACCGAGCTGCGCGCGGACAGCAGCGCCCGCTCGGCCCGGGCCGCGACGGCCCGGCGCTCGACCTGGGCGGTCTGCGCGGCGGCGAGGGCGGCGTCCAGCCCGTCGTCGGCGGCGTCCAGCCGGGCCAGCGCGGCGATCGGGTCGGGCGCCGGGCCGGCCATCAGCTGGTCGGCGACGCCCAGGGCATCGCGCGCCTGGGTGACCGGCTCGGCCGTCCCGGCGGCGTCGGCGGGGTCCACCCGGCCGGCGGCGACCAGCCCGGCCTCGACCTCGGCCCGCGCCGCGGGCACCGCACCCGCCGCGGTGTCGAGCTCCTGCGCCCGCGCGGCCAGGGAATCCAGGCTGGCCTGGGCCGATGCCACCGCGTCCTCGGCCGTGCGCAGCGAGGGCACCGCCGCGCCGGTGCGCCCAGCCTGCAGCTCGGTCTGCGCCGCGGCGACCGCCTGCTCGGCGGCGGCGAGCTGCTCGCGCACCCGGACCGGGACGTCGGCCACCGGCGCCAGTGCGGACACCGCCCAGCGGCGGCCGAGCTGGGCCAGCCGCTCCTCCTCGGCGGGCAGCCGGCCGGTCAGCCCGGTGATCCGCGGCGCCAGCCCGGCCAGCACCTGCGGCGCGTTGGCCTCCAGGTCGCGCAGGGCGGCGAACTCCACGGCCTGCGCGTCGAGCTGGTCGTCGGCGGCCTGCAGCAGCTCCAGCACCCGGGCGAGCATCCGGCGCCGGGTGGGCTCGTCCTCGGGCACCTCGTCGTCGAGCTGCTGCCGGAGGGCGAACGCCTCGGCGAGCTGGGCGCGGGCGGCGGCCACCGTGCCGGCGAACCCGGTGACCCCGGCCTCGCCGTACTGCAGGCGCGCGAAGTCCAGGTCGAGCTGGGAGGTGCGGACGGCCTCGTCGACGGCCAGCAGGCCCTCGCTCGCCTTCGCGGTCAGCTGCTCGGTGCTCTGGTCGGGGTAGGGCCCGGCCTTGCGGATCGCCTCGGCCTCCTCGGCGGCCCGTCGGCGCCGGCGCACCACGGCGTACCCGCCGCCACCGAGGGCCGCGGCGGCCACCACCCCGCCCAGCACGTAGCGGCCGGTGTAGCTCGGGCTGAGCCCGTCGGCCATGGCGATCGCGGCACCGGCCCAGTCCTCCTCGGACAGGCGCGGCTCGACCTGGTCGGTCTCCAGCGCGATCTGGTCGTCGTCGGAGCCGATGACCGCGTACGGGATCGAGGTGCCGTAGTCACGGCTCTCGGTGGCCACGGCGAGCAGCACGTCGCCGTCGCCGAACCCGGACAGCTGGGCGGTCTGCGCCGCCCAGTCCGGCCCGGAGGTGCCGTCGAAGGTGGTCTCGAAGACCACGAACAGCTGCACGCCCTGGTCGTCGCGCAGCTCGTCCAGCGCCGTCTGCACCTGGGTGCGCTCGTCGTCGGACAGGGCACCGGCGTCGTCGGTGATCTGGTCGTCCAGCCGCAGCGGTTCCTGCGCGGCGGCGGGCCCGGCCAGCAGCAGGGGTCCCACCGCCAGCGCCGCGACGGCGAGGAGACGGGGCAGCACGGCACTCGGTCGCGGCATGGGCGCCATCCTGCTGCATGCCCGGCCGCGCACGTGCCACCCGACGCTCAGGCGGCGTCGCCCGACGTCTGCATGAGCGAGAAGGCCGCACCCTGGGGGTCGGCGACCACCGCGTACCGGCCGTACGGCGAGTCCTGCGCGGCCCGCAGGACGGTGCCACCGCGCGCGGTCACGGCGGCCACCACGGCGTCGGTGTCGTCGACGGCGAAGCACACCCCCCACCCCTGCACGGGCGAGTCGGCACCGGACCCCAGGCCGCCCAGCCAGCGGTCGCCGAGCCGGAAGGTCTGGTAGGTGTCCTCGCCCTCCACCGGGTCCCAGGCCCAGCCGAACAGGGCGGTGTAGAACTCGCGGGCCGCCGTGCGGTCGTCCACCACGGCCTCGTTCCAGACCAGGCCGCCGTGCTGGTTGAACAGCTCGACGCCCGGGTGCTGGCCCGCCTGCCACAGCCCGAACACCGCGCCGGTCGGGTCGGCGACCACGGCCATCGAGCCGAGCGGGCCGACCTGCTCCGGGCCCACCTGCAGCGTCCCGCCGGCGGCCTGCGCGGTGGCCACCGAGGCGGCGACGTCGTCGGTGGCGACGTAGGTCAACCAGGCCGGCGTCTGGCCCTCCTGCGCGGCGCCCAGCCCGGCGACCCGGTGCCCGTCGAGCGAGGCGCTGGAGTAGCCGCCCGCCTCGGGCGGCCCCTCGGGCACGGTCCAGCCGAACACCTCGGCGTAGAAGGTGCGGGCGGCGGGCAGGTCGGTGGCGGCCAGGTCGATCCAGCACGGGGTGCCGGCGGGCCAGGGGGTGTTCCGGGTGGGCATCGTCGTCCTCCTCGTCGGGCGGGTGCGGGCACCCTCCCACCGAGGTCCGACAGGATCTAGCGCAGTCCGGCGGCCACGACCCGCGCGATGTCCGGGACGTCGATCTCCCCGGCCGCGACCGCGACCACCAACGCCTCGGCGTCGTCGACCTCCAGCAGCAGGTCGACACCGTTGAGCAGGCACATCACCCGGCCCGCAGCCCAGGCCAACCGCTCGTTGCCGTCCACGAGCGGGTGGTTGCGCGCCAGCGAGTGCATCAGCGCGGCGACCTTGTCGGCGAAGGTCGGATAGGCGTCGGCCCCGAACACCGTGGTCCTGGGGCGCGCCGCGGCCGAGGCCAGCAGCCCGAGGTCCCGGACCTGCACCCCGTCCACGATGCCCGCGGCCACCTCCAGCAGGTCCTCGACGGTGAGGTGGTCGACGACCTCCCCGCCCGGGGTCACCGGGCCAGGCGGTCGAGCAGCTCGGCGTCCTCGGTGCGCACGCGGGCGATGGCCGCGCTCAACCGGGCAGGCCGGTCGCTGACGTACTCCCGGATGGCTGCTCGGGCGACCTCCTGCATCGAGGTGCCCTCCCGCTCCGCCCGCTGCCGGAGGGCCTCGGTCTCGTCGTCGGTCAGCCGCAGGTTCATCGCCACGGCAGGATGGTACCGCCGCGGTACCACCCTGCCGGCCACCTGCACCCTGCCGTCACCCCCGGAGGGCGGTCCACGCGGCGCGGCGCTGCGCCTGCTCGGCGGGGTCGGGCACGGGCAGCGAGGCGAGCAGCCGCCGGGTGTAGGGGTCCTGCGGGTTGCCCAGCACCTGCTCCCCGGTGCCCTCCTCGACCAGCCGGCCCCGGTGCAGCACCGCGATCCGGTCGGCGAGCAGGTCGACGACGGCCAGGTCGTGGCTGATGAACAGCGCCGCGAACCCGAACTCGCGCTGCAGCTCGTCGAAGAGGTCCAGCACCCGCGCCTGCACCGAGACGTCCAGCGCCGAGGTGGGCTCGTCGGCGATCAGCAGCTCCGGCTGCAGGGCGAGCGCCCGGGCCAGCGAGGCCCGCTGCCGCTGCCCGCCGGACAGCTCGTGCGGGAACCGGTCGCCGAACGCGCGGGGCAGCTGCACGGCCTCCAGCAGCTCGTCCACCCGGCCGCGCGCCGCCCGCGGGTCACCGGCCTCCCCGTGCACGACCAACGGCTCGGCCACGGCGTCGGCGATGGTCAGCAGCGGGTTGAAGCTGGTCGCCGGGTCCTGGAAGACGAACCCGATCCGCCGGCGCACCGGCCGGAGGGCCTTCTCCTTCATCCCGGCCACCTCGGTGCCCAGCACCTGCAGCGAGCCGCCGGCGACCGGCGTCAGGCCGGCGATGGCCCGGCCGATCGTGGACTTGCCGCTGCCGCTCTCCCCCACCAGGCCCAGCACCTCACCGGGCGCGATGGTGAAGCTGACCCCGTCGACCGCGGTGAAGTCCGGCTGGCGGAAGCGGCCGCGGTAGACGATCTGCAGGTCGCGGGCGACGACGGCCGGGGCGGCGTCGGCCCAGCCCTCGGGACGGCGGGCGGCCCGCTCCTGCGCCCGGACGGTGCCCTGGCCCAACCGCGGCACCGAGCCCAGCAGCTTCTTCGTGTACTCCTCCTGCGGAGCGGCGAACAGCGTGGCGACGTCGGCGGTCTCCACCAGCTCGCCCTGGTACATGACCGCCACCCGGTCGGCCAGGTCGGCGACCACGCCCATGTTGTGGGTGATCAGCACGATCGAGGCGCCGAACTCGTCGCGGCACCGGCGCAGCAGGTCCAGGATCTCGGCCTGCACGGTGACGTCGAGGGCCGTGGTCGGCTCGTCGGCGACGATCACCCCGGCCTCCAGCGCCAGCGCCTGGGCGATGACGATGCGCTGCTTCTGGCCGCCGGAGAACTGGTGCGGGTAGTGGTCGACCCGCTGCTCGGGGTCGGGGATGCCGACCCGGCGCAGCACGTCGATCGCGGTCGCCCGTGCCTCCTTCTTCGACACGTCGCCGTGCGCCCGCAGGCCCTCGGCGATCTGCCAGCCCACCGGCCGGACCGGGTTGAGCACGCTGCCGGGCTCCTGGAACACCATCGCGGCGTCCCGGCCGCGCACCTCGCGCATCTCACGGCCGCTGAGGGTGACGACGTCAGCGGTCGAGCTGCCGTCGCGGCTGCGCAGCACCACCGCACCGCGGGTCAGCGCCGTCTCCGGCAGCAGCCCCAGCACCGTGCGGGCGGTGACGGTCTTGCCGCTGCCGGACTCCCCCACGATGGCCAGCACCTCGCCGCGGTGCAGCTGCAGCGAGACGCCCTTGACCGCCGCGACGTCCCCGCCGTCGGTGGCGAAGGTGACCCGCAGGTCCTGGATGTCGACGACCGGGTCGGTCACGGGAGTACTCCTTCGGTGCCGGCGGCCAGCCCGCCGCCGGGGGTGACGGCGACGTCGGCCGGCGGGGGGGCGTCCGCGGCCCGGCGCCGGGCGCGGAGCCGAGGGTCGGCCAGGTCGTTGAGGCTCTCCCCGACCAGGGTCAGCCCCAGCACGGTGAGCACGATCGCCGAACCCGGGAAGATCGAGGTCCACCAGATGCCGCTGGTGACGTCGGAGATGGACCGGTTGAGGTCGAAGCCCCACTCGGCGGCCGCGGTCGGCTGGATGCCGAAGCCCAGGAAGCCCAGCCCGGCCAGGGTCAGGATCGCCTCGGAGGCGTTCAGCGTGACGATCAGCGGCAACGAGCGGGTGGCGTTGCGGAGCACGTGCCGGGTCATGATCCGCCAGGTGCTGGTGCCCACCACGCGGGCGGACTCCACGAACGCCTCGCTCTTGATCCGCACCGTCTCCGCACGGACCACCCGGAAGTACTGCGGGATGAAGACCACGGTGATCGAGATGGCCGCGGCCAGCACACCGCCGACCAGGCTGGACTGGCCACCGCTGATCACGATGGCGGCCACGATCGCCAGCAGCAGCGAGGGGAAGGCGTAGACGGCGTCGGCGACGACCACCAGCACCCGGTCCAGCCAGCCGCCCAGGTAGCCCGAGACCAGCCCGAGCAGCACGCCGGCCACGATCGACAGCAGGATCGCCACGACGATGACGAACAGCGCCGTCCGGGTGCCGTAGAGGACCCGGGAGAGCACGTCGTAGCCGCCGACCGTCGTGCCCAGCCAGTGCTCGGCCGACGGTGACTGCTGGGCGCCGAAGGTGCCGTCGGCGTCGCGCAGCTGGCCGTAGCCGTAGGGCGCCAGCAGCGGGGCGAAGACCGCGGTGAGCACGAAGACGCCGGTGATGGTCAGGCCGGCGACGAGCATGCCGCGCTGCAGGCCCACGCTCTGCCGCAGCTGGTGGACGACGGGCAGCGAGCGCCAGGTCCGCCGGCGCACGGGGGTCGGTGCCGCGGTGGCCATCAGTACCTCACCCGGGGGTCGATGAGCGCGGCGACGACGTCGACGACGAAGTTCGTCAGCGCCACGATGACCGCCAGCAGCGCCACGATGCCCTGCACGGCCACGAAGTCGCGGGCCTGCAGGTACTGGCCCAGCTGGAAGCCCAGCCCGCGCCACTCGAACGTGGTCTCGGTGAGCACCGCCCCGGACAGCACGAGGGCGACCTGCAGGCCGATGACGGTGATGATCGGGATGAGTGCCGGGCGGTAGGCGTGCTTGCGCACCAGCCGCGACTCGCTGACCCCGCGGGAGCGGGCGGCCTCGACGTAGCCCGCGCCCAGGGTGCCGATCATGTTGGTGCGCACCAGCCGGAGGAAGACCCCGGCGGTCAGCAGACCCAGCGCGATCGAGGGCAGGACGGCGTAGCGCAGCACCTCGACGACCAGGTCGCCGTCGCCGGTGCTGATCGCGTCGATCAGGAAGATGCCCGTGCCGGCGCCGTTGCGGTTGAGCTGGATCTGCCCGCGGGTGGAGATCCGGCCGGCGACCGGCAGCCAGTCCAGCCACACCGAGAAGACCAGCTTGAGCAGCAGCCCGGCGAAGAAGACCGGGGTGGCGTAGCAGAGGATCGCGAAGACCCGGAGGATCGCGTCGGGGTACCGGTCGCGCACCTTGGCGGCGACCATGCCCAGCGGGATGCCGATCACGAAGGCGACCAGCAGGCCGTAGACCGCCAGCTCGAGGGTGGCCGCGCCGTAGGTGGTGAGCACCTCGGTCACCGGGCGCCGGTCGGTGCTCGTCGTCCCGAAGTCCCCGCGCAGCAGGCCGCCGAGGTAGTCCAGGTACTGCACCAGCAGCGGCCGGTCGTAGCCGGCCTCCCGGATCCGCTCGGCCAGCTGGTCGGCGGGCAGCCGCCCGCCCAGCGAGGCGGTGATCGGGTCACCGGTGGTGCGCATGAGGAAGAAGACCGCGGTCACCAGGATGAACACGGTCGGGATGATCAGCAGGGCCCGCACCAGCAGGTAGCTGCCCAGCCCGCCGCCGCGGCGCCGGCGGGCGGCGGGGGCGTCGGCGGGGACGGCCGGCGGTGCCGGGTCCTGCGTCGCGGTGGTCATCGGGTGGTGCTCATGGGGCGCTCGCTCCTGGGATCACGCGTGCGGCCCCGGGCCGCCCCACGAGGGGGCGACCCGGGGCCGCGGGTGCGGGTGTGCGGGTCAGCCGGCGGACAGTGCGCCGTACCGGAACTTGAAGGAGGCGTCGAGGGTGTCCGACACACCCTCGACCCCGGTCCGGACGACGGCGACCTGGGCACCCTGCAGGTAGGGCACCGTGGACAGGTCCTGGGCGACCAGGTCCTGGATCTGCTCGATCAGCTCCGTCCGCTCGTCGGCGTCCGGGGTGCTGGCCTGCTGCAGGATCAGGTCGTTGACCTGCTGGTTGTCGTAGTGGTTCCCGAGGAAGTTCTCCTGGAGGAAGAACGGCGTCAGGTAGTTGTCGGCGTCGGAGTAGTCCGGGAACCAGCCGAGCTGGTAGGCCGGGTAGACGTCGGCGGTGCGGTCCTCGGAGTACTGCGTCCACTCCGTGGTCTGCAGGTCGACCTCGAACAGGCCGGTCGCCTCCAGCTGGTCCTTGATCAGCGCGTACTCGTCACCGGAGGACGGGCCGTAGTGGTCGTTGGAGTACTGCAGCGACAGCTGGACCGGGGTCTGCACGCCGGCGGCCTGCAGCGCCTGGGCTGCGGCGTCGGCGTCGGGGCCGCCCTCGCCGTCGCCGTACATGTCCTGCAGCGGGGTCGCCGCGCCGGTCAGGCCGTCGGGGACGTAGGAGTACAGCGGGGTGTAGGTCCCGCGGTAGACCTGGTCGGCGATCTCCTGGCGGTCGATCAGGTCGGCCACGGCCTGCCGGACGGCGAGGGCCTTGGCCGGGTCGGCCTCGGCGGTCGTCGCGCCGAAGGGCTGGGTGTCGAAGTTGAAGACGATGTAGCGGATCTCGCCGCCGGGGCCGTCCACGACCTCGACGTCGTCGTTGCCGCGCAGGTCGTCGATGTCGGTGGCCGACAGGCTGCGGAAGGCCACGTCGATGTTGCCCTGCTCGATGTCGAGCTTGAGGTTGGAGGCGTCGGCGTAGTAGGTCACGTCGACGTTCTCGGTCTTCGGTGCGCCGAGCAGCCCCTGGTAGTCGGGGTTGGCGGTGTAGGAGACCAGGGTGTTGAGCTCGTAGTCGGTGATGACGTACGGGCCGGCGAAGGCGTTGCCCGCGACGATGTCGTCGTCGGAGGTCAGCGCGTCGGCGGAGAAGACGTCCTCGTCCACGATCGGGCCGGCCGGGCTGGACAGGATCTGCGGGAAGATCTGGTCGTCGGCGGTCTTGAGGGTGAACACGACGGTGGTGTCGTCGGTCGCCTCGACGCTGTCCATGTTGTAGAGCAGGGACGCGGGGCCGTTCGGGTCGTTGATGGCGACCATGCGCTCGAACGTGAAGACGACGTCCGAGGCGGTGAGCTCGTTGCCGTTGGCGAAGGTCAGGCCGTCCTTCAGCACCACCGTGTACTCGGTGGGCGAGGTGAACTCGGCGGACTCGGCGATGTCGGGCTCGACGTCCGGGCTGCCCAGCGGGGTGTTCATCAGGAACGGGTAGACCTGGTTCATCACGGCGAACGAGCCGTTGTCGTACGAACCGGCCGGGTCGATCGTGGTGACCTTGTCGCTGGTGCCGATGAGCAGCGAGTCGCCGTCGCCGGAGCCGCCGCCCCCGTTGTCGTCGCTGCTGCCGCAGGCGGCCACGGACAGGGCGGTCAGGGTGGCGGCGGAGGCCGCGAGCACCCGTCGGGTGGATCGGCGCTGCATGCTGGAGGACCTGCTTTCTCGGCGGGTGTTCGCCGGACGAGCTCGTTGCTGGCGTCGCCGCGACGGGACGACGTCCCGTGGACCGGCTGTCGAGACCCTAGGTCTCCGCCATGACGGTCGTGTGACCCGGGCGGGCGATCGTCACCGATTCGAGACCTCACCGGGCGCCGGGCAGGATGGGCGCCCGTGGACGCGCAGCTGGGACTCGGACTGGCCGCGATCGGCCGCCCCGCCTACATCACCCTCGGCCGGGACGTCGACCTCCCGGCCGACCGGTCGTGGTCCGCACTGGAGGCCCGCGCGCACGAGCTGCTGGACACCGCGGCCGACCTCGGGCTGACCTGGTTCGACACCGCCCGCTCCTACGGCCGCGCCGAGCAGTTCCTGGCCGGCTGGATCCCGACGGCGCCGGGCGCCGGCACGGTGTCCACCAAGTGGGGCTACACCTACACCGCCGACGACCCGACCGTGGACGCCGACGAGGTCAAGACGCACGACCTGGCCACCTTCACCCGGCAGTGGGCGGAGTCCCGCGCCCTGCTCGGCGACCGCATCGCGCTGCACCAGGTGCACTCGCTCACCCCCGACAGCCCGCTGTGGGACGACGACGCCCTGCTGCACGCGATGGCCGAGGTGCGCGACTCGGGCACCCCGCTCGGGTTCTCCACCTCCGGGCCGCGGCAGGCCGACGCCGTGCGCCGCGGGGTCGCCCTGGAGGTCGACGGCCGGCCGCTGTTCTCCGCCGTCCAGAGCACCTGGAACCTGCTGGAGACCTCGGTCGGCCCGGCGCTGGCCGAGGCGTCGGATGCCGGGTTCCGGGTGCTGGTCAAGGAGGGCGTGGCCAACGGCCGGCTCACCGACCGCGGTCTGCCGGCGGACTCCCCCGTCCGGGCCGCCGCGGCCACGGCCGGGGTGGGTCCCGATGCCGTGGCGCTGGCCGCGGCGCTGGCCCAGCCGTGGGCCGGCGTCGTGCTGTCGGGGGCGGTCACGCCGGACCAGCTGCGCTCGAACGCCGCCGCCCGTGGACTGGTCGTCGACCTGCCCGACCTCGCCGAGGCCCCCGAGACCTACTGGTCCACCCGCAGCTCGCTGCCCTGGGCCTGAGGCTCAGATCCGGCGGCGGCCCTCGAAGGCGCGGCCCAGGGTGACCTCGTCGGCATACTCGAGGTCACCGCCCACCGGCAGCCCGCTGGCCAGCCGGGAGACCGCCAGGCCCATCGGGGAGACCAGCCGGGCCAGGTAGGCCGCGGTCGCCTCGCCCTCGAGGTTGGGGTCGGTGGCGATGATCAGCTCGGTGACCGAGCCGTCGAGCAGCCGGGTCATCAGCTCCTTGACCTTGAGGTCGTCGGGGCCGATGCCCTCGATCGGGCTGATCGCCCCGCCGAGGACGTGGTAGCGGCCCTTGAACTCGCGGGTGCGCTCGATGGCCACGACGTCCTTGGGCTCCTCGACCACGCAGATCACGTCGAGGGTGCGCCGGGGGTCGCGGCAGATGCGGCACTGCTCGCCCTCGGCCACGTTGAAGCAGGTCACGCAGAACCGGACCTCGGCCTGCACGCGCTGCAGCGAGGCCACCAGCCGCACGACGTCGGCGGCGTCGGCGGCCAGCAGGTGGAACGCGATGCGCTGCGCGCTCTTGGGCCCGACGCCGGGCAGCCGGCCGAGCTCGTCGATCAGGTCCTGGACGGCGCCTTCGTACACGGGTGGTCTCCTGGTCCCGGACCGGTCAGAAGCCGGGCAGGCCCATCCCGCCCATGCCCCCGGCCAGCGGGCCCATGGTCGACTGGGTCAGCTCGCCGGCCGCCCGGTTGGCGTCGCGCACCGCGGCCACCACGAGGTCCTGCAGCGTCTCGACGTCGTCGGGGTCGACCGCCTGGGGCGAGATGGCGATCGCGGTGAGCTCGCCGCTGCCGGTCATCGTCGCGGTCACCATGCCGCCGCCGGCGGTGCCGGTGACCTCGGCCTGGGCCAGCTGCTCCTGCGCGGCCGCGAGCTGCTGCTGCATCTTCTGGGCCTGCTTCATGAGCTGCTGCATGTCGGGCTGTCCACCGGGTCGCATGCACCCGAGGGTATGCCGTGGGTCCGACAGGCCCGTGCGACGCTGCGCGGTGTGCGGCGAGCAGCGGTCCTCCTGGTGACGACGGCCCTGCTCCTTGCCGGGTGCGGCGGTGATCCCTCCCCCGCGGCCGCGCCGTCGACCACCACGACCGCCCGGACGACGAGCAGCGCCGTCCCCCCGACGACGCCCCCGACCACGCCGGCGCCGACCACCACCGAGGCCCCTGCCCCCACCACCCCGGCCGCCCCCGCGCCCGTCGTCGTCCTCGACCCGGGGCACAACGGGGGCAACGCGGCCGCCCCGGGGGTGATCGGCGCCCCGGTGCCCGACGGCACCGGCGGGACCAAGCCGTGCAACACCACCGGGACCTCGACCGACGCCGGGTACGCCGAGCACGCCTTCACCTGGGACACCGCGCTGCGGGTGCGCGATCTCCTGGTGGCGGCCGGCGTCCAGATCGTGCTCACCCGGGACGACGACACCGGGGTGGGTCCGTGCGTCGACGTCCGCGGGCAGCTGGGGGCGCAGGTCGGGGCGGCGGCGTTCGTCGGCATCCACGGGGACGGCGCGGCCGCGGGGTCGCGGGGCTTCCACGTCCCGGCCCCCTCGTAGGGGCCCGCTGCGAGCTTGCGAGTGGTGGGGAGCGAGGGGGTCCTTCTGCTGCGCGACGCGCTCACCGCCGTGGAACCGGTGAGCGACTACCTGGGCACCGACGGGCTGGACGTCCGCGGCGACCTGGCCGGGCTGAACCTGAACACGGTGCCGGCGGTCTACGTGGAGTGCGGAAACATGCGCAACGCCGCCGACGCCGCCCTGATGAGCGGCGAGGCCGGCCGGCAGGCCCTCGCCCAGCAGCTCGCCGCGGGGGTGCTCACCTTCCTGGGCCGCTGAGCGCTCAGCGGTGCCGGCGGGCGGGGGCGACGACGCAGGCCAGGTCGTCCTCCGACGGCTGGGCGGGCGGCAGCGGGGTGGGCCCGTCCCGGCGCACCGCCAGGCCGTCGAGCACCAGGGTCACGTACCGGTCGCGCAGGTCCGAGCTGCCGGCGTCGCCGAGCTGGCTGATCATCGCCAGCGCGATCCCGAGGTCCACCTCGGTGACGTCGTCGCGGAGCACCCCGGCCTGCTGGGCGTGCCGGACCAGCGCCTCGACCGCGGGGCGCAGCCGGTCCCGGCCGGCGGCGACGCGTTCGTGCCCGCGGCCGGCGGCGGCCAGCACCTGGGCCAGCCCGCGGTCGGCCGCCTGCGCCTCGGCGCCCCAGCGCAGGAAGTCGCCCAGCCCGCGCCAGGGGTCCGGGTCGGCGGCGGCCTGCTCGACCCGGGCCACCACGGCGTCGATCTCCTGCTCGAACAGGGCCTCGACCAGGTCGCCGCGCTCGGGGAAGCGCCGGTAGACCGTGCCGACGCCGACCCCGGCCGCCCGGGCGATCTCGTCGAAGCCGGCGTCCAGGCCCTGCGCGGCGTAGACCTCGCGGGCGGCGCCCAGGATCAGCGCCCGGTTCCGCTCGGCGTCCTTGCGCAGCGGCCGGACGGCGGTGCCGGCGGACGTGACGGAGGACATGACGCCATCGTAGCCGAAGCGGAACAACCTCTCCGTTTCTGTTGCTAGCGTCTCCGGAGAACCGGAAAGACCGTTCCACTTCCTTCGGAGGACGCATGACCAGCACGACCGAGACCCCGGCCCGCCCGGGTCCGGCACCGGACCGCACCGACCGGCGCCGCTGGCTGGTGCTCGGCGTCGTCGCGATCGCCCAGCTGATGGTGGTGCTGGACGCCACGATCGTGAACATCGCGCTGCCCACCGCCCAGGCCGACCTCGGCTTCGGCAACGACAGCCGGCAGTGGATCGTCACCGCCTACGCGCTGGCCTTCGGCTCGCTGCTGCTGGTCGGCGGCCGGTTGGCCGACCTGGTCGGCCGCAAGCCCGTCTTCCTCGTCGGCCTGGTCGGCTTCGCGCTCGCCTCGGCCGTCGGCGGCGCCGCCGACGGCTTCGGCGTGCTGGTCGCCGCCCGCGGCGCCCAGGGCGTCTTCGGCGCCATGCTGGCCCCCGCCGCCCTGTCCCTGCTGACCGTCACGTTCACCGACGGCAAGGAGCGCGGCCGCGCGTTCGCGATCTTCGGCGCCATCTCCGGGGCCGGCGGCGCCATCGGGCTGATCCTCGGCGGCGCGCTGACCGAGTACCTGTCCTGGCGCTGGTGCCTCTACGTGAACGTGCCGATCGCCGTGGTCGCCGTCGTCGGCGCGCTGGTGTTCCTGCCCCGCCGCGGCACCCGCGCCGCCGGCGCACCCGGCCTCGACGTCCCCGGCGCGCTGCTCTCGGTCGCCGGCCTCGTCTCGCTGGTCTACGGGCTGGCCAGCGCGGAGACCGACGGCTGGACGGCGACGTCCACCCTGGGCTTCATCGTCGCCGGCGTCGTGCTGCTGGCCGCGTTCGTCGTCGTCGAGACCCGGGTGGCGCACCCCCTGCTGCCGATGCGCGTGCTCACCGACCGGACCCGCGGCGGTGCCTACGTCGCCGTCGGGCTGGTCGGCGCCGGGATGTTCGGCGTCTTCCTGTTCCTGACCTACTTCCTCACCCAGGTGCTGGGCTACGAGCCGCTGCCCACCGGCGTCGCCTTCCTGCCGATGATCGTCGCGCTGACCATCGCCGCGCAGACCGCGCCGGCACTGGTCGACCGGGTCGGCGTGCGGGTCCCGGTCGCCGTCGGCTTCGTCGTCGGCGCCCTGGGCATGCTGATCCTCACCACCCTGGACGTGGACAGCGACTACTGGACCGGCGTCTTCCCCGGCCTCGTCGTGGTCGGCCTCGGCATCGGCCTGGTGATCGCCCCGGCGTTCGCCGCCTCCACCCAGGGGGTGCGGTCCGACGACGCCGGCGTGGCCTCGGCCGCGGTGAACACCTTCCAGCAGATCGGTGGCTCCATCGCCACCGCGGTGCTCTCGGCGCTGGCCGCGGCCGCCGCCACCGACGCGCTGGTCGGCGTCGACCCGTCCGACCCGGCTGCGCTGCTGCAGGCCTCGGTGTCCAGCTACACCACGGTGTTCGCCTGGTCGGCCGGCATCTTCGCGGTCGGCGCGGTGGTCTGCGGCCTCCTCCTGCCGCACGGTGCGGTGGAGCGCGACCCCGACGCCGCCCCGGTCATGGCGCACTAGCAACTGATCACCCCGGGCCCATCGCTGCCTCCCGTCCAGGGAGGCATCGGTGGGCCCGGTCTCGTCGCGGCGGGAGCCGTCAGGTGATGGGGTGGGCGCCCAGCTGGGTGCGGAGCAGCTGGAGCGCGGTCTGCTCGGGGTCCACCGGCGGCGGGGCGCCCTCGGTCGACCCGGTGTCGGCGGCCCGCTCGGCCATCAGCTCGTCGGCCTCGGCGCTCTCGGCGGCCCGGGCGGCGGCGCGGGCCACCTCGGGGGCGACCGGCGGCGCACCGGCGGCCGGCTGACCCGGGGCGTCCACGATCGTCGCGACCTTCCAGCGGACACCGAGCAGCTCCTCCAGCGAGGCCCGGACGATCTCCCGGTTCAGCTCGTCGCCCATCATCTTGGCCAGCGCCGGCGAGGTGAACGACATGGTCAGGGTGCCGTTGGCCAGCCCGTGCACCTGGGCGCTCTTCATCAGCCCCTCGGTGGTGCGCTTGCGGCCGCGCACCACCTTCATCAGCTCGGGCCAGATCCGGCGGACGTCGGCGGTGGTCAGCTCGCCGTCGCCGGCTGCCGCCTCCTCCTCGGGCGGGTTGGCCGACACCAGCGGCATCGGCTCGCCCCCGCGCGGGGTGGGCGAGGACTCGGCGGCAGCGCGCGGCTCGGGCCGTGCCGCCGGCGCCGGGGTGGACGCCGGTGCCGGCGTGGGCGCCGAGGTGGCCGCCGCGGCCGGGCGGCTGGGCTGCGGCCAGTCCTCGTCGTCGGTCGGCTCGGGCGGGAGCGGGATGTCGGGCTCGTCGGTGGCGGCGGCGACCCGCGGGCGGGCCGGCGGGTCGGCGGCCGGGCGCGCGGGCGCAGCCGCCGCGGCTCCCGACCGCTGCGGCGCGGCGGAACCCGGCGCCGTCGTGACCGGCCACCCGTCCACCTCGGCCGCGGGGGCCTTCGTCGCGGGTCGCGCCGGTGGGGAACCCGGGGTGGCCGTCACCGGCCAGCCGTCCTCCTCCGCGGGGGGTTCCTGCGCCGCGGGCTCGGCGATCGGAGCGGCAACCGGCCGCTCAGCCGCCGGGGCAGCCGTCGCGGGGCCGTCCGTCGCGGGGCCGTCCGCCGCGGGAGCCTTCGCCGCGGGGGCAGGGTCCGGCGACGCAGGAGCGGGGGTCTGCGCTTCGGGAGCGGGGGTCTCCGTCGCGGCGGCAGGGGCCTCCGCGGCAGGGACGGCAGGCCGGGCCACGGGGGCCGGGCTCTCGGGCGCTGCCGCCGGGGCAGCGGNGGTCAGGCCCTCGTGCACGATGTCGGCCAGCCGGGACAGGGTGGCCTGGCCCAGCGCCATGGCCTGGCGGCTCATCAGGTCCAGCCGGTCGGGCGGGCAGTCCAGCAGCCCGTTGCCGCCGGCCTCGGGGACGGCCTCCAGCACGATCAGGTCGCGCATCCGGTCGAGCAGGTCGGTGGCGAACCGGCGGGGGTCGTGGCCGGCCTCGACGACCCGGTCGACGGCCTGGAAGACCCCGGGCGCGTCGTGCGCGGCGCCGGCGTCGACGGTCTCGTCGAGCAGCGCGTCGTCGGTGACCCCGAGCAGGCCCACCGCCGTGCGGTAGGTGACGCCCTCGGGCCCGGCGCCGGCCAGCAGTTGGTCCAGGATCGACAGCGAGTCGCGCACCGAGCCGCCGCCGGCCCGCACCACCAGCGGGAAGACCGTCGGCTCGACGGTCACGCCCTCCCGCTCGCAGGTGGACTCCAGCAGCTGGCGCAGCACGCCCGGGGGCACCAGGCGGAACGGGTAGTGGTGGGTGCGCGACCGGATGGTCGGCAGCACCTTCTCGGGCTCCGTGGTGGCGAAGACGAACACCAGGAACTCCGGCGGCTCCTCCACCACCTTGAGCAGCGCGTTGAAGCCCGCCGTCGTGACCATGTGGGCCTCGTCGACGATGTAGACCTTGTAGCGGCTGTGCACCGGGGCGAAGAAGGCCCGCTCCCGCAGGTCCCGGGCGTCGTCCACACCGCCGTGGCTGGCCGCGTCGATCTCGATCACGTCGATCGAGCCCGGCCCGTCGGGCGCCAGCGCCACGCAGGAGACGCACACCCCGCACGGGATGGACGTCGGGCCCTGCTCGCAGTTCAGCGACCGGGCCAGGATCCGCGCGGACGAGGTCTTCCCGCACCCGCGCGGACCGCTGAACAGGTAGGCGTGGTTGATCCGGCCGCCGTCGACGGCGTTGACCAACGGGGTGGTGACGTGCTCCTGCCCGACGACCTCGGCGAAGGTCGCCGGCCGGTACTTGCGGTAGAGCGCCAGAGCCACGGCACGAGGCTACGGGCACCCACCCACAGCCCTACTGGGTGAGCACGAGGAAGAACTCGACCGACCCGGTGTCCTCGACGGAGACGAAGCCCAGGTCCGGGGGCGTCACGTCGTAGTCGGCGAAGGTGACCGGGATCGACCCCGAGGCCTCGACGCCCTGGGCGGTCCGGACGACCGAGAGGTCGACCGTGACCTGCTGGGTGACCCCGTGCACGCTCAGCTCGCCGGCGACCGGCACGGTGACCGGGGTACCGGTCAGCTCGGGCAGGTCGACGGCCTGGGTCACCGCGAAGGTCGCCGTGGGGTTGGCCGCCACGTCGATCACGTTGTCCCGGAAGTAGGAGTCCCGACGACCGCTGTCGGTGGCCACCGAGGCCATGTCCACGTCGACCTCGGCCGACTGCAGGTCCCCGCCGGAGACCACCAGCGAGCCGGTGACCTGGTCGGTGGTGCCGGCGACGGTGACGTCGTCCCCGTTGAGCACCTCGTCGACCCGGTACCCGGCCGACGAACCGGCCCCGATGGTCCAGGTGCCGTCGGTGACGTCGGTCAGCGGCGCGTCGGAGTCCTGCGCCTGCACGGTCGTGGCCGGGGGCGCGTCCTCCTGGAGTGCGGCGTAGACCAGCGGGCCGGCGACGGCACCGACCGCGACCACCCCCACGACGGTCCCGGCGATGATCCACATACGTCGGCTGGGCATGCGATCTCCTCTGCTTGAACGTTCATGCAGTGAAGCAGTCGAACCTGTGCCGCTCCTGTGCGACGCACAGTCTTGACCCAGGTACGTGACCAGGGCCACAGTGCAACACATCGGGCAGGTGTTGCAACGAAGGAGACGGCGATGGACGTACGGGTCGATGGTGGCGTGGTCCGCGGGGTCGACGAGGACGGGGTCAGCCGGTTCCTCGGCGTGCCGTTCGCGGCGGCACCGTTCGGTGACCGGCGGATGGCGCCGCCCGGGCCGGTCCGGCCGTGGGACGGCGTCCGGGACGCCTCGGCCTACGGCCCGACCGTGCCCAAGGGCGACTACCCGCCGCAGTACCAGCCGCTCCTGCCCGAGCAGTCCATCCCCGGCGAGGAGTGCCTGAACCTCAACGTCTGGACGCCGACCGACGCCGTCGGCGGGGGGGCGCTGCCGGTGCTGGTCTGGATCCACGGCGGCTCGTTCATGAACGGCTCCGGGTCGGTGCTGGAGTACGACGGCACCGCCTTTGCCCGGGACGGCGTGGTCTGCGTGACGATCAACTACCGGCTGGCCGCCGAGGGCTTCCTGTACGTCGACGGCGACGCCGCGGCGGGCACGGCGAACCTGGGCCTGCAGGACCAGGTGGCCGCACTGCGCTGGGTCCGCGACAACGTCGCCGGGTTCGGCGGTGACCCGACCCGGGTGACCGTCGCCGGGGAGTCCGCGGGTGCCATGAGCGTGACCACGCTGCTGGCCATGCCGTCGGCGGAGGGGTTGTTCGCCCAGGCCATCACGCAGTCCGGGGCGGCCGCGCACACCCTCACCCCGGAGACCGGTGCCACCGTCGCCGCGACCTTGGCCGAGGCGCTCGGCGTCGCCCCGACCCGGGAGGCGATCGCCGGCGTCGAGCTGGACCTCCTGGTCAAGGCGGCCTCGGACCTGGTGGTCGAGGTGCAGACCGCGCCGGACCCGGCGAAGTGGGGCTCGCTGGCGCTGAGCCTGCTGCCCTTCGCCCCTGTGGTCGACGGCACCGTGCTCCCCGCCCACCCGCTGGAGGCGTTCGCGGCCGGCGCCGCGTCGGGGGTGAAGGTCCTGGTGGGCTCCAACCGCGACGAGGCCCGGCTCTTCCTGGTCGCGCCGGGCGCCATCGACCTGGTCGACGAGCCGACGCTGGCCGGGGGTGCGGCGGCCTACGGGCTCTCCCCCGAGGGCCTCGCGCTCTACCGGGGCAACCGGCCCGACGCCTCCCCCGGCGACGTGATGGCCGCCGTGGTCACCGACTGGTTCTTCGCCGTCCCCGCCATCCGGCACGCCGAGGCCCGCGCGGCCGGCGGCGGGACCACCTGGGCGTACCGGTTCGACCGCCCGTCGCCGGCCGACAACGGCGGGCTCGGGGCCGCGCACGCGGTGGAGATCCCCTACGTCTTCGGCACCGCGCACCTGCCCTCGGCCCGGCCGCTGGCCGGTGCCGCCCCGTCGGCGGACGTGGTGGCGACCGCGCGCGGCGTCTGGGTCGCCTTCGTGCGCGACGGCGACCCCGGCTGGGCGCCCTACACCGCCGACACCCGGACCACCGGGCTGCTCACCGAGCAGCTCACCGTGGTCGACGACCCGGACGGCGTGGAGAGGGCGGCCTGGGACGGCATCCGGTGACCCGGGACGCCCCGCCGACCGCCGTCGAGGCCTTCCGGGTGGCCCGGCGGCGGTTCGTCGCCGGGCACCGGGTCGAGCTCTCGGACGTCGCGGCCGAGCTGGGCGTCAACCGGGTGACCGTGCACCGCTGGCTGGGCAACCGGACGGCGGTGCTCACCGAGGTCGTCTGGTCGCTGACCGCACCCACCCTGGCCGGGTGCTACGACCGCGCCCCCGGCCTCGGCGGTGCCCGGGTGGCCGACGCGATGGCGGACTTCGTCCGGCTGACCGTCGAGCACCCGGGCATGCGCGCCTTCCTCGAGCGCGAGCACGAGACGGCGCTGCGGGTGCTGACCCGGCGCGACCACGACTTCCAGCGCCGGATCATCGGCGCCGTCGAGGACCTGCTCGAGCGCGAGCAGCGGGCCGGCCACCTGGACGCCGGCTACCCGCTCCCGGACCTGGCGTTCCTGGTGGTCCGGGTGGTCGAGGGCTTCGTCTACGTGGAGCGCATCGTCGGCGAGCAGCCCGAGCCCGACCGGGCCGCCCGGGCGCTGCACTTCCTGCTGCGGTGAGCGGGCCCGGAGACGCAAGGGACCCCCCGCACACCCGCCAGAGCCCGCTTATCCTTGCTGCCTTCCGGCCCTGGGGAGGTTCACAGGATGACGCCGCACGAGGGGTCTGCCGGAGAGTCTAGAGGACCGCAGCGGGAACCCGGTCGACACCGTCGTGATGATGGCCCGCGTGAGCACCTCGACCCGCGGCTTCGCCCTCGTCGTCCTGGCGGCGCTGTGCTGGGGCACCTCCGGGGTGGCCGGTGACGCCGTCCTGCGCAGCAGCGACCTGGACCCGCTGGACGTCGCCTGGCACCGCATGGCGATCGGCGCCGTCGTCCTCGTCGGGCTGCACCTGGCCCGCCGCCGGCCGCTGGGCACCCGCGGCTCGGTCGGCCGGCTGGTCCTGGTCGGCGCCGGGCTGGCGATCTACCAGTCGGCCTACTTCCTCGCCGTCGGCACCGCGGGGGTGTCCATCGCGACGCTGGTCGCCCTGGGTGCGGCCCCGCTGCTGATCGCGGTGGGCGGGACGCTGCTGGGCCACGGCCGCCCGGACCGGGCCACGGTGGTGGCGCTGGCGGTGGCCCTGGTCGGGCTGGTGCTGCTGGTGGGCGTCTCGGCCGACGCCGGCGGACGGTCCGTCGTCCTCGGCGCGCTGACCGCGCTGGGCTGCGCGGTGGCCTACGCCGCGGTGGTGCTGACGTCGTCCCGGGTGCCGGCCGGGGTGCCGACGACGACGGTCGGCTTCGCCGTCGGCGCGCTGCTGCTGACCCCGGTGGCGTTGGCCGCCGGGCTGGACCTCACCGCCGACCCGCTCGCCCTGGGCCTGCTGCTCTACCTGGGCGCGGTGCCCACCGCGCTGGCCTACGGCCTGTTCTTCACCGGGGTGCGGACGGTGCCCGCGGCGGTGGTGTCGATCGTGACGCTGCTCGAGCCGCTGGCGGCGACGGCGCTGGCCACCGGCCTGCTCGGCGAGCGGCTGGCCCCCACCGCACTGGTGGGGGGCCTGCTCATGCTCGGCGCGGTGGCCGGGCTCTACCTGCGGAGGATGGGAGATTCGAACTCCCGAGGGCTTGCACCCAACCCGCTTTCCAAGCGAGCGCCATAGGCCACTAGGCGAATCCTCCAACGTGCGCCGGCCAGACTACCGGGCGGCGCGGAGCGGTTCAGCCCCGGCTCTCCACCACCAGCACTTGGTCCTCGGCGACCAGGGAGACGGCGGTGGACTTGGGCGGGTTGAGGTGCACCGACCCGGTCGCGGCGACCCGCCAGCCCAGCACCGACTCGTCCCGCAGCGCACCGGCGGCGACCACCGAGGCGAAGGGGACGGCCTCGGTGCCGACGTAGCGGTGCGCCGGCCGGAAGGTCAGCCGGGCGCCGTCCGGGGAGAACAGGTCCAGGAACACCTGGGCCAGCTCGGTCCGCTCCGAGAGCTGGGCGAGCATCAGGCTGGTGACCTCGTCGCTGACGATCCAGTCGTCCACGCCGCCGGCCTGGGCCAGCTCGACGTCGTCCCGCTCGAGCACCTCGGCGACGATCCGCACGGCCCGGTCCCCGCCGGCCGGCCACACCCGGCGCAGCGCGAGCAGCGTGAGCAGGGTGCGGGCGTCGCCGTCGGCGGCCTCGACCGCGTCCCGGTAGCTGAGCACGATGCCCTGGTCGTAGGTCTGGTCGGCGACCAGCGCGGCCAGCTCCTCGGGCCCGGCGGTGGAGGCGAAGACCCGCAGCTCGCTGTGCCGCAGATCGGGGACCACCACGTCGGCGGGGTCCACCAGCGAGGGGTCGACGACGACGTCCACGACCGTGCCCTCGACCGCGAACTGGTCGATCTCCCGGACCACCTTGGGGCCGAGCACCGACCAGCCCACCACCACCAGGTGGGTGGGTGGGAGCACCTCGTCGGTGGCCAGCAGGGGCAGCGCGGGCTCGACGGCCCGGACGCCGGTGCAGGTGAACGTGGAGTCGTCCTCGGCCACCGCGATGACCTCGTCGCCCTCGACGAGGACCCGGGTGCCGGGCGGGTTGACCTCGACCGAGCCGTCGGCGTGCGCCAGCCCGAGCAGGGAGGCGGACTCGAAGGCGGTCAGCGCGTCGGCGTAGGTGTGCCCGGTGAGCTCGGGGAACGGCGCGAAGTAGACCTCGTCGCCGTCGAAGTCCAGCAGGTCGCGCAGCACCTGCGACAGCCCGGACTGCCGGCAGGACTGCGCGGTGATCTCGGCGATGACGTGGTCGGAGTTCACCGTCACGACCTTCTGGTCGGTCAGGGTCTGGATGCTGGCGGCGTAGACCGGGTCGGCGATCTCGGCGACCACCCGGGGCCCGCGGAAGTCGGGGTCGATCGTCTTGATGGCCAGCACGGCCTTGATCGCGTCGGCGTCGCCGGACCCGGCCGCCATCACGATCACCGAGCGGGCACCGAGCAGGTTCACCATGCGCAGGTCGTCGGCCTTCGCCGGGGAGCCGGAGCGGCAGACCACCCGGGTGCTGCCGGTGTCGCGGACCGCGGCGGACAGGGCGTCCTCCATGGTCGTCTTGTCCTCGGCGCCCAGGATCACCACCGCGGCGTCCTTCTCGCTGGAGTTGGCGATCACCAGCTCGGTCACGATGGCCGCGATCCGCGGTGACCACCCCAGGACGACGGTGTGCCCGGTCTCCAGCACGTCGGAGCGGCCCTTGCGCAGGCCCTCGATCCGCTGGTCCACGCCGTTGGCGATCAGGCCGATCAGGCTGCCGGCGATGAAGATGCCGGCCAGGGTGACCACGAAGGAGAGCAGGCGGACCGGCCAGTCGGCGTCCCCGGCGAAGGTGCCGGCGTCGACCACCCGCAGCATCGCCTGCCAGACGCCCTCGACCGGGTTCGGCACCGGCGGCCCGCCGTTGATCCCGTCCACCCTGAACGCCCAGAAGATGATGCCGAAGACGACGAAGATGCCGAACGTCAGCGCGGCCAGCCAGCCGATGACCACGGTCGGGCCCTTGGCCAGGGCGTTGTCGAACCGGTAGCGCAGCTTCTGGGAGAAGGTGGGGGTGAGCACCGGGCGCTGCCGGCGGACCGCGTGCGCCCCGGGCGCCGGGCGGGCCATCCGGTTGCGGCGGCTGACCGCCTTGCCGGGCCGGGCCGGCCGGTTCGTGGCCGTCTTGATCTCGCCCATGGTCGTGCTCCTCGTCGTGCTGCTCCCCCGACCGCCCGACGGGCAGTGATCCGGGGACACGGTAGGGCCTGGGAGAGGTCCCGTTGCGGTACCGCGACGGCTCGTCGTCCCTGGTGGTGGGCCTGCGGCGGACCGGGCACGATCAGCCCACGACCCGTCCGGACCCGTGGAGCACACCGATGACCGCCCCCCACCCGATCCGCCCCGAGGTGGTCGACGCGATCGTCGCCGCCTTGACCACGACCGACCCCGCGGGCCTGCCCGACGACGCCACCCGGGCGGAGAAGGACGCCGCGCAGGACCTGTTCTTCACCCGCACCGCGGCCGGCCGGGACCAGCGGGACCGGCAGTCGCGGGCCTGGGAGCTGCTGCTCACCCGCAGCTACGACGAGCCCCCGACCTGGGACCGGTTGTTCGACGACCTGCCCACCGGCACGGCGACGGAGCTCGGCGAGCTGTTCGACGCGCTGCCCGAGGGGGCGCAGGCCGAGTACGCCCGCCGCTACGGCGCGCCTGCGTCCGGACGGCGGTAGCGTCCCGGCGGTGACGACCCCCGCCGAGGTCGGACCGGGGTACCGGGTGGCCGGCCGCTACCGCCTCGACAGCCGCATCGCCGGCGGCGGCATGGGTGCGGTCTGGCTGGCCACCGACGAACGGCTGGGTCGGCAGGTCGCGGTCAAGCAGGTCGTGCTGCCGGTCGGCGTATCGCCGGAGGCCGCGGCCGAGCAGCGGGCCCGCACGATGCGCGAGGGCCGGATCGCCGCCCGGATCACCCACCCGCACGCGATCAGCGTCTACGACGTGGTCGACGACGGCGGCTCGCCGTGGCTGGTCATGGAGCACCTGCCCTCGCGCAGCCTGGCTGCGGTGCTGTCCGCCGACGGCGTGCTGCCGGTGCAGCAGGTCGCCCAGATCGGCGCCCAGCTGGCCGACGCCCTGGTGGCCACGCACGCCGCCGGGATCGTGCACCGGGACGTGAAGCCCGGCAACGTGCTCGTGGGTGAGGGCGACCGGCTCGAGGGCCTGGTCAAGATCACCGACTTCGGCATCTCGCACGCCACCGGCGACGTCCGGCTGACCCAGACCGGCATGGTCACCGGCACCCCGGCCTTCCTGTCCCCCGAGGTGGCCCGCGGCGAGGAGCCCGGCGCGGCCGGCGACGTCTGGTCGCTGGGCGCCACGCTATTCACCGCCCTGGAGGGCGACCCGCCCTTCGGCAGCAGCGGCAACTCCCTGGAGCAGCTGTACCGGGTCGCCGCCGGGCAGTTCGACCCGCCGGTGCGCCCGGCCCGGCGCCGGTCCCGGACGCCGCTGGTCCTCGCCGCGCTGGTGGCCGTGCTGGTGCTGGCCGGCGGCGGGACGTGGCTCGCGCTGCGGGACACCGGCAGCGGGACGGCGGCCGCCCCCACCACCACCACCGCGACGACCACGACCGACGCGCCGCCCCCGGCCGTGGCACCGCCCACCACGGCGGAGCAGACGACCAGCGCACCGCCGACCACGACGGAGGCGCCGACCACCGAACCCGACGTGGTCACCGCCGCCGAGGTGTCGCAGTTCGTCACCGACTACTACGCGCTGCTGCCCGACGACCCGGACAGCGCCTACGGCCTGACCGGCCCGACGCTGCAGGGGGTGTCGAGCCGGGGCAACTACAAGTCGTTCTGGAAGCGCTTCGACGAGGTCGTCCTCGGCCCGGTCAGCGCCACCGACGGCTCGCTGGTCGCCACCGCGCAGGTGACCTTCGTCGAGGACGACGAGGAGCAGGTCGAGCAGCACCAGTTCACCCTGGTCGAGGGCCCCGACGGCACCCTGCTCATGGACCGGGACATCCCGCTCTGACCGGGTCGGGCCCGGGGCAGCACCCCGGGCCCGACCGGTGCGTCAGCGGGCCAGGAAGTCCAGCAGCGCCGCGTTGAACTCCGCCGGGTGCGAGGCGTTGACCCCGTGCGGGCCGCCCTCGATCACGACGGTCTGCGCGCCGGGGATGGCGGCGGCGGTGCGCTGGCCGCTGGCCTCGAAGGGCACCACGGCGTCGGAGTCACCGTGCAGGACCAGCACCGGGATGGTGAAGGCCTCCAGGTCGCGGCGGAAGTCGGTGCCGGAGAAGGCGACGACGCAGTCGTAGGTGCCCTTCGGCGAGGCGTAGGCGGCGATGTCGGCGGAGTGGTCGCGGACGGCCTGGCTCACCGTCTGCTCCCCCTTCGCGTCGAAGAAGTTGCTGGCGAAGCCGTCCACGAAGGCGACCCGGTCGCTGCGGATGGCGTCCAGGAACGACTGCACCGTCGCGGCGTCCAGCGCGCCGTCCGGGTTCTCGTCGGACTTCCCCAGGAACGGCGGGACGGCGGCGGCGAACACCGCCTTGGCGATCCGGTCGGTGCCGTAGGTGCCGACGTAGCGGGCGACCTCGCCGCCGCCCATCGAGAAGCCGACCAGGGTGACCTCGCGCAGGTCCAGGTGCTCGATCAGCGTGTGCAGGTCCGCGGCGAAGGTGTCGTAGTCGTAGCCCTCCCACGGCTGCGAGGACTTGCCGAACCCGCGGCGGTCGTAGGTGATGACCCGGTGGCCTGCCTCGACCAGCGCGGGCACCTGGGCCTCCCAGGAGCGGCCCGACAGCGGCCAGCCGTGGATCAGCACGACGGGCCGGCCGGCCCCGTGGTCCTCGTAGTACAGCTCGACGGGTGCGCCGTTCTCGGTGCCGACGGTCAGGGTCGTCATGGGGTGCCCTCCTGTGCGGACCGCGGGGTGCGGTCCCTGCCGCGTAAAGTACCTCGCGCACGAGGTTTCTTCCCGTCCGACCCAGCTGGGATGATCACGCCATGGACGACGACGCCGCCGAGCTGTCCGAGCTGCTCTGCTTCGACCTGTACGCGGCCTCCCGGGCGGTCACCGCGCTCTACCGACGGCTGCTCGCCGACCTGGACCTGACCTACCCGCAGTACCTGGTGCTGGTGCTGCTCTGGCGCCGCGGGCCGCTGCCCATCAAGGACATCGCGGGGTCCCTGCACCTGGACTACGGCACCCTCACCCCGCTGCTGCAGCGGCTGGAGGCCAAGGGCCTGCTGGCCCGCACCCGACGGTCGGACGACGAGCGGTCGGTGTCGATCGCGCTGACCCCGCAGGGCGACGCACTGCGCGGCGCCGCGCACGACGTGCAGGGCGCCGTCCGGACGGCGATGGGGCTGGACCCCGGGGAGACCCTCGACCTGCAGGGGCAGCTGCGCCGGCTGGCGGGCTCGGTCGAGGCCGCGGTCACCGGCTGAGACGACGAGAGGGCGGCACCCCGCGTGGGGTGCCGCCCTCTCGTGCCGGCGGTGGCGGTGGGATTTGAACCCACGGAGGCTTTCACCTCACCCGCTTTCGAGGCGGGACCCTTCGGCCGCTCGGACACGCCACCGCGGAGCACACTACAGGCCGCGCCGGGCGCGGAAGAACTCCCTCAGCAGCGCGCCGCACTCCTCCGCGCGGATCCCGGCGACCACCTCGGGCCGGTGGTTGAGCCGCCGGTCGCGCACCACGTCCCACAGCGACCCGGCCGCCCCGGCCTTGGGGTCGGGCGCGCCGTAGACCACCCGGCCGACCCGGGACAGCACCGCCGCGCCGGCGCACATGGTGCACGGCTCCAGCGTCACCACCAGGGTGGCACCGGTCAGCCGCCAGCCGTCGCCGTGCACCCGGGCCGCGGCCCGCAGCGCCAGCACCTCGGCGTGCGCGGTGGGGTCGCCGTCCTTCTCCCGCTCGTTGGCGGCCTCGGCCAGCACGGCGCCGTCGGGACCCAGGACGACGGCACCGATCGGCGTGTCGCCCCACTCCCCCGCGGCGGCGGCCAGCTCGAGGGCGCGGCCCATGGCCCGGTCCAGGGCGTCTCCGTGGAGGGATGTCGTCATGTCGACAGGTCGATCCCGGTCACCCGGGCCAGCTCGGCCAGGGCGTCGGCCGGGTCGACGACCTTGACCGTGTGCCAGCCCAGCGCCCGGGCCGGCTTGAGGTTGGGGCCGAGGTCGTCCAGGTAGACCACCTCGGCCGGGTCCACCGCCCGCCCGATCGCCGCGGCCAGCCGGTCGGTGGTCAGCGGGTAGATCGCCGGCTCGGGCTTGCGGATGCCCTCGACCGAGCTCTCCACGACGACGTCGAACAACGCCGTCAGCGCACCGTGCTCGGAGGCCGGGTCCATCGGTGCGGCGTTGTTGGTCAGCAGCGCCAGCGGCACCCCCGCCGCCCGCAGGGCCTCGATGGCGGCGACCACCTCGGGCCGGACCGCGCCGTGCAGGGCGTCGAGCACCGCGGTGGCGTCGACCTCGTGGCCGGCCGCGCGGGCCTCGGCCTCGAAGACCTCGACGAAGCCGTCCCGG
Source organism: Klenkia terrae (assembly GCF_900491935.1). Lineage (GTDB taxonomy): Bacteria > Actinomycetota > Actinomycetes > Mycobacteriales > Geodermatophilaceae > Klenkia > Klenkia terrae. Next base: position 2,805,357 of record NZ_UEXK01000004.1, on the reverse strand, counting down.
TCGAGCTCGCCGCGCTCGAACCGGGCCCAGGCGTTGGTGTGCGCGTTCGCGATGTTGAGGCGGGCCACGAGGCCCAGCGGCAGGCCGGCCGACCGCTCGTAGTCCCCGAACGCGGCCAGCGGGCTGGTGGTGATCACCCCGCCGAGGTCGAAGACGACGACGCTCACGCGCGCACCGCCGCGGCCAGCTCGGCGGCGAAGCCCAGCCGCTGCGCGATCTCGGCGACCATCTCGTCGGCCCACAGGTCGGCGGTGAGGATCTGCTCCAGGTCGGCCCGGGGCAGGCCGGCGTCGGCGAACAGGTCCAGGTCGCCGGCGGGGGGCTCCTCCTCGTCGTCGGCGTCCACCTCGACGCCCTCGATGCCGTAGCGCTCCATCACCTCGGCGGCCAGCAGGAACTCCGGCAGCCCGCCGTCGCTGATCATCGCCCGCACCATGCCGCCGGGCCCGTGGGTCAGCGCGACGAAGTACAGCCGGGTGTCCACCACGACGACGAACGGCCCCGGCCAGTCCCCGGTCAGCGACCTCTCCAGCACCGGCAGCTCGGTGTCGGCGTGGTCGGCGAGCCGGCGGACCTCCCAGCCGGTGCCGGCCCGGGTGACGAGGACGGCCCAGGAGGCCAGCTGCTCGGTCATCGGACGCGCAGCAGGGTCAGGCCGTCGGCGACCGGCAGCAGCACGGTGTCGAAGCGGTCGTCGACGGCCAGCGCCGTGTTCAGCGCGGCGATCGCCCGGTCGTCGTCGTCGCGCGGGTCCAGCACGCGGCCGGCCCGCAGGGTGTTGTCCAGCACGAGCAGTCCTCCGGGGTGCATCCGTGGGTGCAGGGCGTCGACGTAGCCGGCGTAGCCCGTCTTGTCGGCGTCGACGAACGCCAGGTCGAACGTGGGGCGCACGGGCAGGGCGGCCAGCAGGTCGGCGGCCTGGCCCAGCCGCAGCTCGACCCGCTCGGCCACCCCGGCGCGGGCCCAGTACCGGCGGGCGACGTCGGTCCAGCGGGCGTCGCGGTCCAGGCACAGCAGGCCGCCGTCCTCGGGCAGGCCGCGGGCGATGGCCAGGGCGCTGAGCCCGGTGAACGTGCCGATCTCGACCGCCCAGCGGGCGCCGGAGATGCGGGTCAGCAGGGTCAGCAGGGCGGCCTGCTCGGGGGCGACCTGGTAGGTGGGCCGGCCGTCGCCGGCGGCGGTCATCGCCGCGGTCTCGGCGACCAGGTCGGCCACGACGTCGTCCGGCGGGTCGGCCGCGCCGCGGACGTAGTCCGCCAGCTCGGCGCTCAGGAGGAACGACTGGGGCGTCATGGGTGCGATCATGACCGACGTGCCCGAGCCCGACATCTCCCCGGAGCTCTTCGCGGTCCTCGCGGCCGACCCGCTCGCCGCCCAGCTGGGCATCACCCTCGAGCAGGTCTCGCCCGGGTACGCCCGGGCGACGATGACCGTCGGCCCGGCGCACCTCAACGCCGCCGGCACCGCGCACGGCGGCGCGACGATGGCGCTGCTGGACGTGGTGCACGCCGCGGTCAGCAACAGCCACGGCACGCTCGCCGTCGCCCAGGACGTGCACACCGAGTTCCTCGCCCCCGGCCGGCCCGGCGACCTGCTCACCGCAGTGGGCACCGAGGTGCACCGCAGCGCCCGGACGGCGGTCTACCGGATCGAGGCCACCGCCGGCGACGGCCGGCTGGTGGCCACCGCGCTGGCCCGGGTCTTCCGGCTGGGCACCCCGTGGGCGCTGCCCGGCGACGACGAGGTGGTCGCGATGGGCGCCCCTCCCCCGGTGCCGCCGACGATGCAGATCTCCGCCGTGGAGACCCCGCTGCCGACGCCGGGCCCCGGCACCAACCCGTCCGGGCCCACCCCGGCACCCGACGAGCTCCAGTGACCTTGCCGGTCCCCACGATGCAGGCGCCGCCGGTCGCGGTGGTCGGGCTGGGCCAGCTGGGCGGGTCGCTGGCCGCCGCGCTGGTCGCCGCCGGGCGCACCGTGACCGGCTGGGACACCGACCCCGCCGCGCGCGACGCCGCCGCGGCCCGAGGGGTGTCCATCGGGCGCGCGCTGTCCGGGGTGGTCGTGCTGGCCACGCCGATCCCGGCCCTGGGCACCGCGCTGGAGGGCCTGGACGTCGCCGCGGACGCCACGGTCACCGACCTGGGCTCGGTCAAGGTCCCGGTGCTGGCCGACCTCGGCGCCCGGTTCGGGTCCCGCTTCGTCGGCGGCCACCCCATGTGCGGCACCGAGCGCAGCGGGCACGCCGCGACCGACCCGGAGCTGTTCCGCGGCGCCCGCTGGGCGGTGTGCCTGGAGCCGGGCACCGAGCTGCCCCGGTGGCTGCGGGTCGCCGAGGTCGCCCTGGCGGTGGGTGCGTCGGTGGTGCCGGTGACCGCCGCGGAGCACGACGCCGCCGTCGCCGCGGTCAGCCACGTGCCGCACCTGCTGGCCGCCGCGCTGGCCGCCGCGGCCGCCGAGGCGGGACCGCTGGCCCTGGGCCTGGCCGCCGGCAGCTTCGCCAGCGGCACCCGGGTGATCGGCAGCGACCCCGGCTTCGTCACCGCGATGGTCGAGGGCAACGCCGCGCCGACCACGGCCGCGCTGGACGCCGTCCGGGCACAGCTCGGCCGGCCGTGGCCCGAGCTGGTCGAGGCCGGCCACGCGGTCGCCGCCCGACCGCAGGGGCGGCGCCCGGTCCGGGTGCCGCTGGACCGGGCCGCGCTGCTGGCCCTGGGCCGTGCGGGCGGCGCGGTGGAGCGCCGGCTAGCCGCCTTCGTCGAGGGCTCGATGCCGGCCTGACGGTTGTCCCGGCCACCGGCCGGGCAGGGAACACCCCGGACGACGACGAGGAGATGCGCGTGAACGAGCAGGACATCCTGGGCCGGATCCACGAACTGGTGGAGGAGGAGCACAAGCTCCGCGAGACCGCGGCCGAGCACGGGGACGACGAGCGCGCCCGGATCGCCGAGCTCGAGCGGCACCTGGACCAGGCATGGGACCTCCTGCGCCAGCGGCGGGCCAAGCAGCAGTACGGCCAGGACCCGGGCGAGGCCACCGACCGGCCGGAGTCCCAGGTGGAGGGCTACCTGCAGTAGGTCAGCGCGGCGGGCGGGCCGCCGCGGCCACCCGGGTCAGCGCATCGGTGACCGGGCCGGCCGCGGCGCCCAGCGCGCCGAGCAGGTGGGCCAGCAGCAGGTCGTGCGTGCTGCCCGCCTGCGCCAGCCGACGGCGGCCGCGCTCGGTCAGCCGGGCGCAGGTGGTCCGCCGGTCGGTGGCGCTGCGCTCCCGGGTGAGCCATCCGTCCTCGGCCAGCCGGGCCAGCGCCTGGCCCACCCCGGTCGCCGAGGACCCGACCTCGTCGGCCAGCCGGCCGACCGAGGCCCGCTCGCCCTGCACCGCGTCGACCAGCCGGAGCAGCCGCAGGTCGGCCAGCGAGACCCCGTGCTGCGCCCGCAGCGCCGCGTCCAGCCGCCGGCCGACCCGCTCGTGCACCTGGCCGATCCGCAGCCAGGTCTCCGCCGCCCCGGGTGCGGCGCCGGCCAGCCCGCGCAGGTCCCGCGGCGGCGCCGCGGCCGCCCCGCGGGGACGGGCCGGGTGCGCCGGGCGCGGGTTGCCGTGCCGGCCGTGCCGCTCCACCATCTCCGCCGGCCCCGTCAGCCGGCCGTGCCGGCGGGCGGCTGCCAGTCGTCGGCGCGCGGACGGCGGGCCGCGACGGTGGCCAGCCCGACGGCCGCCCCCAGCAGCGCCAGCCCGGCGGCCAGCAGCGGCAGCGGCGTGCGGCCGGCGTGCTCGACGGTGTCCCGCGCGGCGACCTCGAGGGCGACCGAGGTCGCGGCGGTGGAGTCCGACCCCACCAGCCGGACGACGGCCGGGCCGAGCAGCACGTCCTGCGGGATCTGCACCGCGGCCTCGACCCGGCCCTGGTCGTCGGCGGTGACCGTCGCCAGCGGGGTGGTGCTGCCGTCGAGGGAGACGGTGACCTGCTCGCCGGGGGCGAACCCGCTGCCGCGGATGGTCAGCACGCTGCCCGGGGAGACCTGCCCGGTCGAGGTGGAGCCACCCACCGGACCGTCCGGCGTCGCGGTGGCGGTCGGCGCCGGGCCGGTCGTCGACCCCGGGGTGGGTGCCGGGGTCGGTCCCGACGACGGCCCGGTCGAGGTCCCGGTCGACGGCCCCGTCGAGGGCCCGGAGGTGGGCGGGGTGGTCGGGNGGGGTGGTCGGCGCCGTCGTCCCGGTGGGGCCGGTGGGGCCGGTGACCGCCTCGCAGTCCTCGGTGCTGGGCCGCGGGTAGGTGCCCAGGTCCACCGGCTGCTCGTCGCCGTCCGGTCCGCCGACCGCGACCGAGACGGCCACGACGGTGCCCGGGGCGACCTCGGTGCCCTCCAGGGTGACCCGCTCGCCGGCCGCCAGGTCCACCGCGGACCCGGTGCCGGCGCCGTCGTAGCGCAGCGCGACGGTGCGGGCCGCGGTGCCGGCGGTGACCTCGACGCGGACGAAGCCGTCGGAGCAGTTGGGTCCGTGCACCACCCGCGCCGTCGGCCGGGCGGGGTCCACGACCGCGGCGGCCGCGGACGACGACGTCGTGCCGGCGGTCGGCTCCGGGGTGGTGGTCGGCGCGGCCGTCGCGGGGCCGGCCAGCAGCACACCGGCCACGAGGAGCGCGATGGTCAGGGTCCCGGTCGGGAGCAGCGCAGGACGGCGTGCGGGGACCGCTCCCGGCATCGCCCTGCGCACCCCGCACCTCCCACGAGTCATCACCGGAGGTCGGGACCTCGGCCACCGGTGGGCCCATCATCCCCACGGACCTGGGCCGTTTGTCGACCCCCGCGCCCTGGTCCCGGGCGTGTCGGCGGCGTGTCCGGGGCCGGTGGGACCCCTGGGGCGGAAGCCTGTCCGCGGGGCGGCGAGTGCACGACTGCGCTGGTCCCGGGGCCCGTCGGACCACCGCAGTCGTGCACCCGGCGGCCCGGGCAGCGGCGGGGATAGCGTCACGGGATGGATGCAGGGGCGGGGACCGGGCGGCGTCGGCAGGACGAGGTCTACCGGGCCGGGGTGTACGGCCGCCGTCCCCTCGTGCCGACCGTGCACACCGCGCTGGCCGCCGCGGCCCGCCGGAAGCTGACCGACCGCGCGCTGGGGTACGTCGCCGGCGGGGCCGGCGGGGAGGCCACGGTCCGGGCCGACCGGGCCGCGATCGACCGCTGGCAGGTGGTGCCGCGGGTGCTGCGCGACGTGTCCAGCCGGGACACCTCGGTGGAGCTGTTCGGCCGCCGGCTGCCCGCCCCGCTGCTGCTGGGCCCGGTGGGCGCGCTCGAGCTGGTGCACGCCGACGCCGACCTGGCGGTCGCCCGGGCCGCGGCGGCCACCGGCATCCCGATGGTGTTCTCCAACCAGGCGTCGGTGCCGATGGAGACCACCGCGGCGGCCATGGGCGACAGCCCGCGCTGGATGCAGCTGTACTGGTCGACGTCCGACGAGCTCGTCTCGAGCATGCTGCACCGGGCCGAGGCCAGCGGCTGCGAGGCGGTCGTGGTCACCCTGGACACCACGATGCTGGGCTGGCGCCCGCGGGACCTGGACCTGGGCCACCTGCCGTTCGCGCTGGGCAAGGGCATCGCGCAGTACACCTCCGACCCGGTGTTCCGCCGGCTGGTCGAGGAGCGGGCCGCCGCCGCGCCGCCGCGGGACCCGCAGCCCCGGCCCACCGTCGCCGCCGTCCGGGCGCTGGTCGGCATGGCTCGGGCATGGCCGGGGTCGCTGGCCGACAACCTGCGCTCCCCGCTCCCCCGGGCCGCCGTCGAGACCTTCCTGTCCATCTACTCCCGGCCCTCCATCACCTGGGCCGACCTGGCCTGGCTGCGCGCGCAGACCCGGCTGCCGCTGCTGCTCAAGGGCGTGCTGCACCCCGACGACGCCCGCCGCGCGGTCGACGAGGGCGTCGACGGGCTGGTGGTGAGCACGCACGGTGGCCGGCAGGTGGACCGCTCGATCGGCGCCCTGGACGCGCTGCCCGACGTGCTGACCGCGGTCGACGACGCCGTCCCGGTGCTGCTGGACTCCGGGGTGCGCAGCGGCGCCGACGTGTTCGTGGCGACGGCGCTGGGTGCCCGGGCCTGCCTGCTGGGCCGCTCCTACGTCTACGGCCTCGGGCTGGCCGGCGAGGGCGGCGTCCGGCAGGTGGTGGAGGACGTGGTCGGCGAGTTCGACCTCACCCTGGGCCTGACCGGGCACACCGCGGTCGACCAGCTCTCGCCCGACGTGCTGCGCCGGGCCTGAGCCTCACGCCCGGACGGTGGCCTCGTCCCGGCCGTCGCGGGCGGTGACCAGCCGCCGGGTGAGCAGCACGCCGGCGGTGATGGCCGCGACGACGACCCAGCTCGACACGTTCAGCTGCGCCACCCCGGACAGCCCGTGGCCCAGGTTGCACCCGCCGGCGACCAAGCCGCCCGCACCCAGCAGCAGCCCGCCCAGGGCGAGCTGGGCGTAGCGCACCGGCTGCTCCCCGCGGACCCGCAGCGCCCGGTCCCGGCGGGCGACCACGGCCGAGCCCAGCACCAGGCCGGGCAGGAAGGCCAGCAGCCACGGGTTCGGCGAGCCGCTGACCAGCCCGGACACCGCACCCACCGTGCTCGGCCCGAACGAGGCCCCGCCCAGCCCGGCCAGCGCCCACCCCGCGACCAGGACGACGCCCAGCGCCACCCCGAGCCGGGGCCCGGTCCACTGCCACGCGTGCACCGGGGTGTCCGGCCCCCGGCGCCGGCGGTGCGCCACGGTGCCGGCGACCACGACCGCGAGGAACACCACCGCCACGGCCCACCGGGGCAGCCCGAGCACCCCGGGGATCGTCCCGCCGTCCCCGCCGGGGAGCACCGTGGGCCCGGGCACCGCCACCTGCCGGGCGAGCAGCTCGCCCACCGCCCAGCCGACCAGCCCGACGAGCGCGCCCAGCATGCCCTCGCCCAGCTTGTAGAACAGGCCGCTCACGCAGCTGCGGGCCACGGCCATGCCGACGCCGATCAGCAGCCCGCCGACCACCGCGGCCACCGGCCGGAACGGCAGGCCGGTGGACAGGCCGTCGCCGAGCGGGGTGGCGTAGAGGGCGGCCAGCCCCACCGAGCCCAGCGCCACGCCCAGCAGCCAGGCCCGCAGCAGGGCACGCCGGCCCTCGCCCACCCCGGCGGCGAGGGCGTGAAAGCACAGCTGCCCGCGGTGCAGCACGGCACCCAGCAGCACACCGGCCACCAGCCCCGTCACCGCACCGACCAGCACGGGGCCAGTGTCCACACCTGTCGGCGGTGGTCGTCACCCCCGTCGGCTCCGCACGCCGCGCCGGGCGGGGGTTGACGCCGCCGAGTGGCGTGGGTCACAGTGTTCGTGGGCGGGGCAGCCGGCAGATGAATGGCTCCTCAGCACCACTGACGGAGACCGACCAACGCGGCCAGACCGCCAGGACCGGCGCCCCGCCCCACGATGACCGGCATGCCCGAGGTCGAGTTCGACGTCCGCTGGCCCGACGGCCGCTCCCAGTCGGTCTACTCCCCGTCGCTGGTGGTCGAGGAGGTCTTCACCGCCGGCCACCCGTACCCGGTGCCCGAGTTCGTGGCGCTGAGCCGGCAGGCCATGGCGACGGCCAGCGACCGGGTGCAGGCCCGCTGGGGCTTCCCCTGCTCGCGGGCGGCCGCGACGCTGGCCGCGATCGAGGAGCGGGCGGCGGGGTTCACCGACGGTGAGGTCACCGTGACGGCGTTCCGGCGTCGCTGAACCCGGGCTGCGCCGGCGGCCCGTGCGGTGGTGGGATGACCCCGTGACCTCCGACGTGCGCATCCCCGGCCTCGAGTCCCCCGTCCCGACCGGGCTCCTCATCGGCGGGCAGTGGCGCCCCTCGTCCTCGGGCGCGGTGTTCGACGTCCTCGACCCCGCCGACGGCACGGTGCTGGCCCCGGTCGCCGACGGCACGACCGACGACGTGACCGCCGCGGGCGACGCCGCCGCGGCCGCGCTTCCCGGCTTCGCCGCCACCCCGCCCCGCAAGCGGTCGGAGATGCTGCGGAAGGCCTTCGAGATCATGACCGCCCGCGCGGAGGAGTTCGCGCTGCTCATGACCCGGGAGAACGGCAAGGCCCTGCCCGACGCCCGCGCCGAGCTCACCTACGCCGCGGAGTTCTTCCGCTGGTTCGCCGAGGAGGCCGTGCGGATCGACGGCGACTACCGGGTCGCCCCGGCCGGCGGCACCCGCACCGTGGTCACCCACCAGCCGGTCGGGGTCTGCCTGCTGGTCACGCCGTGGAACTTCCCGGCCGCCATGCTCACCCGCAAGCTCGGCCCGGCGATCGCCGCGGGCTGCACCAGCGTGGTCAAGCCCGCCGAGGACACCCCGCTCACCGCGCTGCTGCTGGCCCAGGTGCTGGCCGAGGCCGGCGTGCCCGACGGCGTGGTCAACATCGTGCCGACGATGAACGCGAAGGACGTCGTGGCCACCGCCATGGCCGACCCCCGCACCCGCAAGATCAGCTTCACCGGGTCCACCGAGGTCGGCAAGATCCTGCTCAAGCAGGCCGCCGACCAGGTGCTGGTGTCCTCGATGGAGCTCGGCGGCAACGCCCCCTTCCTGGTCTGCGACGACGCCGACCTCGACGCCGCCGTCGACGGCGCGATGCTGGCCAAGATGCGCAACGGCGGCGAGGCCTGCACCGCGGCCAACCGCTTCTACGTGCAGTCGTCGGTCGCTGCCGCCTTCAGCGAGAAGCTGGCCGCCCGCATGGGCGCGATGACCGTGGGCCGCGGCTCCGACGAGGGCGTCACCCTCGGGCCGCTGGTCAACGAGGAGACCGTCGCCAAGGTCGACCGGATCGTGCGCTCCACCGTCGAGGCCGGCGCCCGCACCGTCACCGGCGGCACCCGGCCCGAGGGCCCGGGCTACTTCTACCCGCCCACCGTGCTCGTCGACGTCCCCGCCGACTCCGCCGCGATGCGCGAGGAGACGTTCGGGCCGGTGGCCCCGATCGCCACCTTCTCCGACGACGCCGAGGCGCTGGAGCTGGCCAACTCCACCCCGTTCGGCCTGGTCGCCTACGTCTACACCGGCGACCTGGCCCGCGGGCTCCGGCTGGCCGAGGCCCTGGAGTCCGGGATGGTCGGCATCAACCGCGGCGTCGTCTCCGACCCGGCCGCCCCGTTCGGCGGGGTGAAGCAGTCCGGGCTGGGCCGCGAGGGCGGCCACGAGGGCATCGGCGAGTACCTGACCACCAAGTACGTCAGCTTCCCGCTGTAGCCGCGGCGGTGGACCCCGAGGACAGCGCCCACCAGGTCGCCCTGCACGTGCTGCGCTCGGGCCCGGTCCACCGCGGCGCGGTGGCCCGGGCGCTGGGCCTGTCGCCGGGCAGCCTGACCCGGCTGGGCCGGCCGCTGGTGGACGCCGGGGTGCTGGTGGAGACCGACCCGGTCACCGACCCGGCGACCCGCCGGCCCACCCGGCCGCTGGACGTCGCCCTGGACCGGCACCGGTTCGTCGGGGTCTGCGTGCGGGGCAGCGAGGTGTGGGCGGTGTGCACCGACCTCCGCACGACCGTGCTGGACCAGGCGTCGGCCCCGCTGCCCGACCGCTCCCCCGAGGCCGTCGCCGGCACCGTCACCGACCTGGTCGCCCGGCTGGTGGGCGCCGGCCCGCCGCCGGCCGGCACCGGCATCGCCCTGGACGGCCGGGTCGACGCGGCCGGCCGGGTGCTGCACGCCGACGCGCTGGGCTGGCGGACGCCGGTCGACCTCGGCGGCCTCGTCGCCGGGCGGACCGGGTGGCCGGTCCGGGTGGACGCCGACCTGGCCTGCCTGACCCGCGCCGAGCACTGGTTCGGGCTCGGCCGGGAGCACGCCTCGTTCGCCGTGCTGACCGTGGGGGCCGGGATCGGCTACGGCCTGGTGGTCGACGACCGGGTGGTGGACACCGGCCTGCCGCAGCTGGGGCACCTGCCGCTGGGCGGGGCCGGACCGCGGTGCCCCCGGGGCCACCGCGGCTGCGCCGGGTCGCTGCTGACCACTACCGCCGTGCTGGCCGCCGCGCACGTGGCCACCGGGGCGCCGACCACCTGGGCCGAGCTGCTGGGCGGCGCGGTGGACGGCGAGGTCCGCCCCCGCCGGGTGGTCGACGACGCCGCCGCGGCGCTGGGCCGGCTGGTCGGCGTGGTGTCGGCGACGACGGGGGTGCACCAGGTGCTGCTGGGCGGGGACGGCGCCGACCTGGCCGTGGTGGGCTACGAGAGCCTGCAGGCCGCCCTGGACGAGCACCGCGACCCCTGGTCGCGCCCGGTCGAGATCACCGTGCGCGACCAGGACGCCGTCGCCTGGGCGCGGGCGGCCGCCGGGACCGCGGTGCAGCGGTTCACCGCGGGCGCGGGCTGGCTCACCCCGGCCTGACGCCGTCAGACGTCGATCCGCTTGCCCGACTCCGTGTTGAACACGTGCACCTCGGCGGAGTCGACCTGCAGGTGCACGGTCTCGCCCTTCATCGGCACGACCCGGCCGGGGATCCGCACGGTGATGAGGCGGTCGCGGCCGGCCTCGGTCTGCGCGCCGGGGAACGAGCCGTAGGCGAAGGCGTCCGAGCCGAGCTCCTCGACGACGGTGACCTCGAACGGGATCCCGGTCTCCGCGCTGGTCAGCGAGGTGGCCTCGGGCCGGAAGCCGATCGTGGCCGAGGTCTGGCCCTGCGCGGACAGCGCGGCGACGGCGGCACGGGGCAGCGGGACCGACCGGCCGCCGACGGTGGCGCCGTCCCCGGTGAGCTGCACCTCGACCAGGTTCATCGCCGGCGAGCCGATGAAGCCGGCGACGAAGAGGTTGTCGGGCTTGTCGTAGAGGTTGCGCGGGGTGTCCACCTGCTGCAGGAACCCGTCCTTGAGGACGGCGACCCGGTCGCCCATCGTCATGGCCTCGACCTGGTCGTGGGTGACGTAGACGGTGGTGGTGCCCAGCCGGCGCTGCAGCGCGGCGATCTCGGTGCGGGTCTGCACGCGCAGCTTGGCGTCGAGGTTGGACAGCGGCTCGTCCATGAGGAAGGCCTGCGGGTTGCGCACGATCGCCCGGCCCATGGCCACGCGCTGGCGCTGGCCGCCGGACAGCGCCTTGGGCTTGCGGTCCAGGTAGTCGGTGAGGTCCAGGACCTTGGCGGCCTCCTCGACGCGGCTGCGCATCTCGGCCTTGCCCATGCCGGCGATCTTCAGCGCGAAGCCCATGTTGTCCGCGACGGACATGTGCGGGTAGAGCGCGTAGTTCTGGAAGACCATCGCGATGTCCCGGTTCTTCGGCGGGACGTGCGTGACGTCCTTGTCGCCGATCCGGATGGTGCCGTCGGTGACGTCCTCCAGGCCGGCGAGCATGCGCAGCGAGGTGGACTTGCCGCAGCCCGAGGGCCCGACCAGGACGAGGAACTCGCCGTCCTCGATGTGCAGGTCCAGCGCGTTGACCGACGGACGGTCGGCGCCGGGGTACTGCAGGGTGGCCTTGTCGTAGGTGATGGCAGCCATCGTGGGGGGTCCTCTCCCGAGCCGGCGGTGCCGCACCTCGTTGTGACCGGCGACACCTGTTCGGGGCTGACCGTAGGCGACTGCGCCGGCCCGTCCCGGGGACCGCCGAGCTGGGGCTTCCGCCACGGAACCCCTGGCTGCCGGGCAGGGCTCGGTGCGGCGGGCGAGCTGTCGCGCGGACGACCGTCGCGACACGGCGCGAGTGGCCCAGATCACAGAATTGGCCAGACCGGATGACCCCGGACAGACGTCGACCCCCGCGCTCACGAGGAGCTGCGGGGGTCGACGGCTGTCTCAACCAGACGTGCACCCGAAGGGATTCGAACCCCTAACCTTCTGATCCGTAGTCAGATGCTCTATCCGTTGAGCTACGGGTGCGTATGTGTTCAGTTGTTGCGCGGAGGCTCCGGGATTTGAACCCGGGATGGGCCAAAACCCAAACCGCATTAGCAGTGCGGCGCCATAGACCGGACTAGGCGAAGCCTCCCGGGCCGCCAGGTTCCCCCGGAAGCACCGAGGAGGAAGGTTACCAGCGCCTCCTCCCCGGTGGCACCAGGGGGTGTCAGGCCAGTGCGGCGACCCGTCGTCCGGGCAGCAGCGTGACGACGACGGCCAGCGCCGCCGCGGCCGTGGCCAGCACCAACGCGCCGCCCACCCCGTAGGAGGTCTCCACCAGCGCGCCGCCGATCGCCGCCCCGACGGCCGACGCACCGAACGCGATGGTCGACAGCCAGGTGAACGCCTCCGTGGTGGCGTCGGCCGGGGCGATGGACCCGACCAGCGAGCTCTGCACGGTCAGCGTCGGGGCGATCGCGGTGCCGCCCAGGAACAGCAGCGCCCCGAGCAGCAGCGGCGAGGAGACGGCGGCCAGCGGGAGCATGCCGATCGTCGTCCCCAGCAGGCCCCAGCGGTAGAGCCGCGGCAGGGACGTCGACAGCACCCGGGCGCCGAACCACAGCCCGCCGGCGACCGAGCCCAGCGACCACACCCCGAGCAGGACGCCGGACAGGCCGGGCGAGCCGGCGGCGTCGGCGAACGCCGGGACGGCGACCTCGATCGCACCGAAGCCGAGCATCAGCGCGGTGCCGCTGACCAGCACACGGGGCATGCCGGGCACGGTGACCGTGGCGAACAGGCTCTTCTGGACGGCGACGGCCGGCCGCCAGGCGCGCATCGCGCCGGAGAAGGCCAGTCCGAGCGTGCCGACGACGGTGCAGACGCCGGCCAGCGCGATCGCGGCGACCGGGCTGGCCAGCAGGGTTAGCGTGGCCACGGTGGTCGGGCCGGCGACGAAGACCAGCTCGGTGGTGGTGGCGTCCAGGGCGTAGGCGGTGGGCCGCACCCGGGGGTCGACCCGCGACCACAGCGCGCGCACCGTGCCGCTGACCAGCGGGGTGCTGAACCCGGCCAGCGCCGAGGCACCCAGGATCACCGCGGTGTTCGTCGAGGTCAGCACGGCGGCGGCGAGGACGGCGAGCAGCAGCGGGTAGGTGACCGACTGGGCGAGCAGGACCAGCCGGGGTCCGCGACGATCGGCCAGTCGCCCGAGCACCGGGGCCATCACGGCCATGGCGATGCCGTAGGTGGCCGAGGCCAGGCCGGCGACGGCGTAGGACCCGGTCTGCTGCTGCACCAGCAGCAGGACCGCGAGGGGGACCATGGCGGACGGCAACCGGCCGGCGAACCCGGCGACGAGCAGCACCGGTGCGGAGGGAAGCCGCCACACGGTGAGGTACTGACGCATGACTGTGCTCACTCCGTACGACCTAGAAGGGGAATCGTAGGGTGCCAACCTTGGTTAGGTCCCTACGCATTCCCGACGGTACGAGATCGCCCGTAGGGAGTCAAAGCCATATGACCGCCTACACCGGGCTGGGGATGTGAGATGGACTACGACGACTACGGGTCCAACGCCGTCGAGCTGGCGGTCGACCTGGCCAACGCCGACCGCGACGACCCCGCCTGGGCCGCCGCGTTCGTGGCCGCCCACCACGAGTGGTTCACCGAGGGCACGGCGCTCGAGCTCACCCCCCGTGCAGTCAAGGCCGTGGCGACCACCGGTGACCTGGTGCGCGAGGTCGCCGTCGCCGACTCGCAGGCCCAGGTGATGGACCGGCTCAACGCGCTGCTCGCCCTGGCCAGCCCGAAGCCCTACGCCACCGACCACGACGGCGAGCTGCACCTGCACTACGCGGCCCCCGAGGCCGGCGCGCTGGAGCAGCTGACCACCACGGTGGCGATGGGGTTGTCCCAGGTCGTGGTGCAGCACGGCTGGCAGCGGCTGGGCGTCTGCGCGGCCGAGGGCTGCGGGAACGTCTACCTGGACACCTCGCGCAACGCGAGCCGCCGCTACTGCTCCAACACCTGCTCGTCCCGCTCCACCGTCGCCGCCTACCGGGCCCGCAAGAAGTCCTGACCAGGCTCCCCGCCCGGGCAAGGGATCCCTTCCCGAACGGATCCGGCGCCGGAGTTGCGGAAGGGATCCCTTGCCTCGTCGCGGGGAGCGGTCAGGCCCCGCGGACGGCGGCGACGCGGCGGCGGACGGTGGCGCGGCGGGCGCCGACCGCGGTGGTGCCGGCGACCCCGAACCCGAGGACGACGACCGCACCGAGTGCGTAGACCGCGGCGGCGTCGGGCAGTGGCTCGGACGACGACGCGGGGTCGATCCGGTCGGCCCGCACCGAGAGGGTGGCGACGGCGTCCTGGACGGCGGCCGTGGCCTGCTCGACGGCGGCCACCGCGACGGCGGCCCGGTCGACGGAGATGCCGGCGGCCGCGACCACCTGCTGGGCGTAGGCGGTCTGGTCGGCGACGCCGGCGGCGGTCTGCGGCAGCGCGAGGACCTGGTCGCGGGCCGCGGTGGCCTGCCCCCGGGCGTCCTGCGCGGCGGCCAGCGAGGCGGCGACGGCGGCGGACTGGTCGGCGACGAGCTGCTCGAGGGTCCGGGCCTCGGCCAGTGCGGCGGCCACGGTGTCCACCGGGGAGGACAGGTCGATGGCCGCGGCGCGGTTGGCCCGGGTGACGTAGCCGGCGACCAAGAGCTGGCCGGCCTCGGCCTCCGCGGCGTGCTGGGCACCCGTGCGGGCGGCGCCGGCGGCCGTGGCGGCCAGCGCGGTGGCGGTGGTGGCCTCGGGCGACCCGCCGGTGGTGGGCTGCTCGGGCAGCTGCTGCGTGCCGGTCCGGCGGCTGGTCGTCGTGGTCGGGCGCGGGGTCCGCGTCGGGGCGGCGGCCACCGGTGCGGCGGTCGGCGCGGCCTCGGGCTGCACCACCACCGGCTCGGGGACGGCGACCGGNACATGTTGCACGGTATAACTCGTGTTCAATAACATGCAGTTTCGTTAGAGTGTCGTATTAATTATCATAACATACGATCATCCCTACCAGAACTTCGCGTTCCTTATTTTTTTTTTTTTTTGTTTTTTTTTTTTTTTTTTTTTTTCTTTTTCTTTTCTTTTTTTTTTTTTTTTTTTTTTTTTTTTTTTTTTTCAAGCAGAAGACGGCATACGAGATCCTCTCTGGTCTCGTGGGCTCGGAGACCGGGGCGGGCTCGGAGACCGGGGGCGCGGTCGGTGTCGTGGGGCCGCTGGGCGTCGCACCGTCCGTGGGGGCGGCCTCGGTGGAACCGGGGACCGGCGTGTCGGCGACCGGCTCGGCCGCGGCGGGACCGGCGACGGCCACGGCGCCGATCAGGGCGACGGCGAGCAGGGGCAGCAGGCGGAGGCGGGTGCGCACGGTAATCCCTCGATCAGGTGGTGGTCGGTACACCTGGCTGATCGACCCGCCGTCCACCCCACCTCACCCCCCGGGGTGCGATCTCCCCCCAAGGGGTGGGGCGGTTAGCGTGCCCGCTCGTGGCCCTCTCCCGCTCCGCCGCCCGCCGGTTCGACGCCCGCCTGCAGGCCCGGGTCGGCCGGCTGCCGGCCAGCCCGGTGGACGGCGTGCTGCGCCGGCTGTCCGAGGCGGCCGACCACGGGAAGCTCTGGCTCGGCGTCGGGCTGGTGCTCGGCACGAAGAAGGGCGCGCCGCGGCGGGCCGCCGTCCGCGGGGGGGGATCGCTGCTGGTCTCCAGCGCGCTGGTGAACGTCGTCCTCAAGCCGGTGTTCGGCCGGGTGCGGCCCGACGCGGCCGGGGTGGCCGGGGGCCGGGCGCTGGACCGGTCCCTGCACACGCTGTCCTTCCCCAGCGGACACTCGGCGTCGGCGGCGGCGTTCGCGACCGGGGTGGCGATGGAGAGCCCGTGGGCCGGCGCGCTGGTGGCCCCGGTGGCGCTGGGCGTGGGCTACTCCCGGGTGCACGTGGGCGTGCACTACCCCGGGGACGTCGTGGCCGGGATGGCGGTGGGCGCGGCGGTCGCGGCGGCCACCCAGCACTGGTGGCGGGGCCGGCCGAGCACCCCGGCCGGGGGGCGGGCGACGGAGCGGGCCCCGGCGCTGCCCGAGGGCGAGGGGCTGCACGTGGCGGTGAACCCGCGGTCCGGGGACGCCGACTACGACCCGGCGTCGGACATCCAGGCCCTGCTCCCCCGGGCCGTCGTCCGGGACATCGACGACGAGCACTCGGTGACCGACCTGCTCCAGCAGGCCGTGCGGGAGGGCGCGAAGGCCCTCGGCGTGGCCGGCGGCGACGGCTCGGTGGCCGCGGCGGCCGCGGTCGCGCTCGAGCACGGCCTGCCGCTGGCGGTGCTGCCGGCCGGGACGCTCAACCACTTCGCCCGGGACGTCGGGGTGGCCACCCCGGTGGAGGCGGCCCGGGCGGTGGAGGCCGGCGACGGCGTGCTGGTCGACGTGGCCGCGGTGAACGGCACCCCGTTCCTGAACACCGCCAGCATCGGCAGCTACCCGGAGATGGTGCGCCGGCGGGACGCGATGTCGGGTCGGCTGGGCAAGTGGCTGGCGCTGACGATCGCCGCCGGCCAGGTGCTCCGGACGGGTGCGCCGGTCGAGCTGGAGCTGGACGGCCGCCGGGTCAGCGCCTGGATCCTCTTCGTGGGCAACGGCGTCTACACCCCGCGCGGCGTGTCCCCCGCCTGGCGGCCCTCGCTGGAGGACGGCCTGCTCGACGTGCAGTACCTCCGTGCCGACCTGCGGTTCGGCCGCAGCCGCGCGGTGCTGGCGACGCTGCTGGGCATCAGCGAGCACGCCCGCTCCTACCGGCAGTTCCAGGTGCGGTCGCTGACGGTGGTCTCCCGCTCCGGGCCGCTGGTCGTGGCCTACGACGGCGAGCCCGGCGCAGCGCACCCCGAGTTCTCGTTCCCCAAGCGGCAGCGCCTGGTCGTCTCCTGCCCTCGCTGCCGCCGGGGCGGCACCCGCCGCGACAGGACAGCGAGCAGGACCAGCGCGGTCAGCGCCTCGCCCAGCTCCTCGACGAACGTGGCCGCGGCCATCGGCAGCGGGCGGGGGTCGGCCACCGCGACCGCACCGGTGAGGACGTCGAGCCCGAGCGCGGCCAGCGCGTACACCGCCAGCGCCAGGACGACGGCCCGGGCGCCCGGCACCCGCCACACCCGGCCGAGCACACCGAGGACCGGCAGGCCCACCACGCTGGCCAGGCTGCCCAGCGCGAGCGTCGCGCCGGCGCCGTCCCAGCCCTCGAGCACCGAGTGCGCGCTGACCAGCTTGGCGAACACCAGCCCCACGCCGATCAGGGTGACCGCGCTCCACCACAGCCGGTGGGTGCCCCGGGACCGCACCGCGACCCGCCCCGCGCAGACCGCCGAGGCCACGAACAGCGACGTGGTGAACAGCCGCGGCAGACCGCCGACGGCGTCCAGGTCGAAGACCCACTCCGCACCGCCCAGGGAGCAGGACCCGACGGTGCACCGCCAGCGGACGACGAAGCCCAGGCCGAACAGCCCGAGCGCCAGGCCGGCCAGCGCCCAGAGCCAGGTGTCGTCGCGCGCCCGGGCGGGGGCGGGCGGGGCCAGGGTCACCTCCCCAGTGTCGCCGACGATCCTGGCCGCGGGCTGACAGCGAGCGGGCAGAGGTGGGCATCACTACGGTCGGGGGCGAGGGTTCGTCGTCCCGCCGATCGGGCACGGACCCGCCGACGACGTCGATGGAAGAAGGACACCCATGCTGGTCCGCCGGATCGCACGACCCCTACTCGCCGCCTCCTTCGTGTACGGGGGCATCAGCACCCTGCGCGACCCGCAGAGCCGGGTGCCCGGGGCCACGAAGGTCGTGAACCAGATCGCCCAGGTCGCCGACGAGCAGCTGCCCGTCGAGGTCCCCCGGGACGTCGAGCAGTGGGTGAAGGTCGACGCCGGGGTGAAGGTCGGCGCCGGGGTGCTGTTCGCCCTCGGCTGGTTCCCGCGGCTGTCCGCGCTCGCGCTGGCCGGCTCGATCGTGCCGACGACGCTGGCCGGGCACCGGTTCTGGGAGGACACCGACGACGAGAAGAAGTTCAGCAACCAGGCGCACTTCCTGAAGAACGCCGGGCTGCTGGGCGGGTTGCTCATCGCCGCCGTCGACACCGAGGGCAAGCCCTCGACCAGCTGGCGCGTGCGCCGGTCGGCCGACAAGGCGATCGCCAAGGCCGAGTCGCGCTACGAGAAGGCCGCCAAGAAGGCCGAGAAGGCGCAGAAGAAGGCCAGCCGCGGCCGCACCGGGCGCAAGCTGAAGAAGCAGGCCAAGAAGGTCGGCAAGGAGATCGGGCTCTCGTGATCCCCGCGGACGCGCTCCGGAGGATCGCCTTCCTCCTGGAGCGCGCCCGCGAGCCCACCTACCGGGTGTCGGCGTTCCGGACGGCGGCGCACGTCGTCGAGGGCCTGTCCGACGCCGAGCTCGAGCGCCGCATCAAGACCCGCACGCTCACCGACCTCAAGGGCATCGGGGCGAAGACCGCCGCGGTCGTGCTGCAGGCGCACGCCGGCGAGGAGCCCGAGTACCTGGCCGACCTGAAGGCGCAGCACCCGCCGACCGAGCTCGAGGGCGCGGCCGGTGAGCTGCGGAACGCCCTGCGGGGCGACCTGCACACGCACTCGGAGTGGTCCGACGGCGGCAGCCCGATCCGGGAGATGGCGCTGGCCGCGATGGGCATCGGCCACGACTACCTGGCGCTGACCGACCACTCCCCCCGGCTGACCGTGGCCAACGGCCTGAGCGCCGAGCGGCTGGCCCGTCAGCTGGACGTGGTCGCCGAGCTGAACGAGGAGCTGGCCCCCTTCCGGATCCTCACCGGCATCGAGTGCGACATTAACCTCGACGGCACGCTGGACCAGACCGACGAGCTGCTGGCCCGGGTGGACGTGGTGGTGGCCAGCGTGCACTCGGAGCTGCGCGCACCGGCCGACAGGATGACCGCGCGGATGCTGGCCGCGGTGCAGAACCCGCACACCGACGTCCTGGGGCACTGCACCGGACGGCTGCTGGTGGAGCGCACCCAGCGCGGCGGCAAGCAGCAGAAGCCGCGGCCGGAGAGCGGGTTCGACGCCGAGGCGGTGTTCGCCGCCTGCGTGGAGCACGGAACCGCCGTGGAGATCAACTCCCGGCCGGAGCGGCTGGATCCGCCGACCCGCCTCTTGCAGCTGGCCGCGGACCTGGGGTGCGACTTCTCCATCGACACCGATGCGCACGCCCCGGGTCAGCTGGACTGGCAGGGCGCCGGCTGCGAGAAGGCCGCCGGGGCGGGCATCACCGCCGACCGGGTGATCAACACCGGGACGGCGGAGCAGCTGCTCAGCCGCTGACGCCCCGCCCGCCGTAGACCGACTCGAGGGTCGCGACGACGGCGTCCATGGAGTACCGCGTCCGCGCCAGCTCGACGGCGCGGCCGGCCGCGGCCGCCCACGCCTCGTGGGCCAGCAGGTGCAGCACGGCGTCGGCCAGCTCCCGCGGCGACCCGTCGGTGACCGCACCGGCCCCGGTCTCCGCCACCGCGGCGCTGAGCCCGGTCTCGGTGGTCAGCACCACGGGCAGCCCGGCGCTCAGCGCCTCCAGCACCGCCATGGGGAAGGGCTCGGCCACGCTGGGCAGGACGAACACCTGCCCCCCGGCGAGCAGGTCGCGGGCCGCCGCCGGACTGGTGGGGCCGCGGCGCGTGCACACCGCACCGATCCCGCCCGCCTCGATGGCGGCGTCCACCGCGCCCGCCTCGCCGCCGTCGGGACCCCACAGCTCGAACCGCACCCCGGGCCGGACGGCGTGGACGAGCGCGGCCGCCTCGACGAACGCCACCGGTCGCTTGCGGTTGGCGAGCCGGGACACGAAGAGCACCAGCGGGTCCGACGTTGCCGGAGCGGCGAGTCGACCGGCGGAGGGGACGCCGTTCACCACCCGGGTGATCCGGTCGGCGGGCACCCCCTGCCGCTCGAGGTCGGCCACCTCGTGCCTGGTGAGGGCGAGGAATGCGGCCCGCTGCACGACCCGCCGGGTCCAGACACGGTCCAGCAGCGCCTGTGCCCGACCGCGCTCGGCCCGCACCTGGCCGTGGGTCTGGACGACCAAGGGCACACCGAGCCGGGCGGCCCACCACGCCGCCGGCAGGGTCACCAGGTCGCGGGTGAGGTGCACGTGGACGACGTCGAACTGCCGGACGTGCCGCAGCACCCAGCCCAGCAGCCCCGGAGCCACCATCCCGGCGAAGGTGTCGGGTCGAGGGCGCCGGGCGCGGAACAGCAGCGTGGCGGGATCCCCGTCACCGGAAGCCCGACCGTCCCACCCGGCGATCAGGGTGACCTGGTGCCCGGCCGAGCGCAGGGCGCGCACCTGGTCGGTCGCGACCGAGACCGGACCGCCGTAGGCGCCGTCCTCGCTGACGAGGGCGGCGACGTGGAGGACTCTCACGCCGACGCCGGCTCGCTGCGTGCAGGGGCATCGACCGCGAGGTGCTCGCGGGTCACCCGATCGGCGAACCAGGCGCACGCCAGCATCACGACCAGGTTCGCCATGGCCTGCAGCAACGAGCCCCGGAGCAGGAAGACGAAGTAGAACGGGAGGATGCAGTCGACCACCCCCGGTGCACGGCTGCGCCGCAACCGGGTCACTATGGCGTCGTCGCGACCGCGGGCCCACCAGCCGAAGGCCAACCCGCCGATGCCGACGGCGACCCAGCCGCCGTTGATGAACAACTCGGCCCACAAGGGGGCCGACAGGTTGTCGAAGGAGTAGTCCCGGAAGTCGGCGAGCAGGACACCGGTGTCCTCCGGCTTCTCGGTCCACACCGCCCGGGGCACCCAGAACAGGGCAACACCCAGGGCTTGCCGCCCCTCGGTGGTTCCGTACTGGTCCACGTAGAGCAGGGTGTTGTCGATCTGGGCGAAGGCGTCGAAGTCCCCGCCCTCCAGGGCCGACAGCGGCGAGATCTCGATGCCACCCGGGGTCGAGGTGTCGCGGAACGCGTCGGCGACCGGGAAGACGACCAGCAAGCCCAGCACCGCCCCGACGGCGACCGCCCGGAAACGCCGCCCGGTGGCGTAGAGGCCCAGCGCCCCGGCCAACGACAGCGCCACGGTGCCGAACACGTACCGCGGGCTGTTGAGCGGGTTGACGGTCACCACCAAGGCGACCACAGCGGTCCAGTACACCACCTGCTCGCCCGTCGTCCACACCGGTCGCGGCCGGCGCAGGCGCAGCAGCGTCATCGAGACCACGGTGACCAGCAGCGGCATGATCGCCAGCGCCTGGACGATGCCCTGGGTGGCGGTGTTGGGCCACACGGCCGCCATCTGCGCACCCAGCTGGTCGACCGAGGTGAACAGCGCCGGTGCGACCTGCACCAGGTAGTAGGCGGTGAGCAGCAAGGACCCCAGACCGAGCCATCGCAGGCCCCGCGGCACCCCGACCTGGGTGTTCCCTGCGATGGCGGGACCGATGGTGCGCAGCCGGGCGCCCCTGCCTCCCGAACGCAGCGTGCGGAGCCCGCACCCGACCGCGAAGGACAGTGAGCCGAGACCGACGACCAGCAACGACTCGGCGACGAAGGCGCCGTACACCTCCGGGGTGGTCTCCGGCGAGACGCCCTCCCGCAGCTGCACCAACGGCGCAAGTCCCAGGAAGACGTAGGTGAACAGCCAGACCGTCATCTCGACGAGGCGCTGCTCTCCGCGGCCGACGATCCAGCTGTATCGCACACCGACCAGGACCAGCACCACCAACGCCCCCAGCCAGCCCGGGTTCCGCGGGCCGGGGGTGGCGGCCAGCACGTACGCCGGGACCGCCAGGCCGAAGACGAGGGCCGCCAGGGCGCCCAGCGGCACGGACCCCACCACCCGGGCTGGCACGGCGCCGCCCGGGGAGAGTGCGGCTGGGGATTCCATGGACCTGTCCTGTCGTCGGTCCGTGCAGCGTAGGGCGGTGTCGTCCGCGGTCCCGGGAGCCACCCCGAACGGGTGACCAGGCCTGTGCGATGTTGTACGGGGCGGCAGGATCGGCCGAGAACACGTGGGTCGGGCCAGGGTGGCCGGTCGTGGTGGGGCCGCCGTCGGGTGGCCCGGGCCCAAGCGGCTGCACGAGTCAGGAGTGATGCCCGGTGGATCTGCAGGACACAGTGCGCGTACTGCGCTCGGCCTGGTGGGTCCTGGTCGTGGCCACCTTGCTGGGCGGAGCAGCTGCCGGTGGGTTGGTGCTGGCCAGCACGCCTCAGTACACCGCCGACACGCGGCTGTTCATCTCCACCACGGGGTCCGGCGACGACATCAGCGCCGCCGTCGAGGGCAGCGTCCTGGCCAAGGCGCGGGTGTCGTCCTACGCGGCCTACCTGACCGACCTGCAACTGTCGCAAGCCGTCGTCGACGACCTGGACCTGGACATGACCGCCGATGAGCTCTCCCAGGAGATCACCGCCTCGGTGGTGCCGGACACCGTCATCCTCGACGTCACCGTCACCGACCCCTCCGCCACGCAGGCGCAGGCGATCGCCGAGTCCATCGGCACCCAGTTCGACGGCCTGGTCGCCGCGCTGGAGACCCCGGCCGGCCAGCTCAGCTCGCCCATCCAGGTGTCGGTCATCGCCCGACCGGAGCTGCCCACCCAGCCCAGCAGCCCACAACCCACCCGGCAGGTCCCGATCGGCCTCGTGCTCGGGTTCGTGCTGGGGTGCGCCCTGGTGCTGATCCGCCACAAGACCGACAGCCGGGTCCGGACCAGCGCGCAGGCCGCCGAGCTCGCCAGCGGGCCGGGCCTGGCGGTCATCCCGCTGGACGACCAGCTGGCCGCGGGCACCAACGTTCTCCAGGATCGCGAGGTCCCCAGCGCGGAGTCCTTCCGCCAATTGCGCACCAGCCTGGACTTCGTCGACGTGGACTCGCCACCCCGCACCATCCTGGTCAGCAGCTCGCTGCCCGGCGAGGGCAAGACCACCGTGTCGGTGAACCTGGCGCTCGCCCTGACCGCGGCCGGGCGCCGGGTGGTGTTGGTGGAGGCCGACCTCCGACGTCCTCGGGTCACCCGCCAGCTCGGGCTGGTCAGCGGCGCCGGGTTGACCAGCGTGCTCAACGGCTCGGCCGACCTCGACGACGTCCTGCAGCCGGTCGGTGACGGTTCGCTGCAGGTCCTCGCCGCCGGCCCCACGCCGCCCAACCCCGGCGAGCTGCTCGCCTCGGGCCTGATGAAGAAGGTGCTGTCCGATCTGGTCGGCCGGGCCGACATCGTCCTGCTCGACGGTCCGCCTCTGCTGCCGGTGTCCGACGCCGGCGGGCTGGCCCCCTCCACCGACGGCGTGCTGCTCTGCGTCCGCTACGGCCAGACCCGGTCCCGCGAGCTGGAGAGCGCGGCCCGCACCCTGGAGCGGGTCGGGGCCCGCACGCTGGGCTCTGTGTTCACCTTCGTCCCTCGCCGGGCCGCGAGCGAGGAGGGACTCGGGTACAGCTACCACTACGGCGAGGACCCGGCGCCGCGCCGCGGATGGTTCGCCCGGCGACTCGCGCCGTCGGCACCGGCCGCCGCGCCCGCCCGCCCTGCCCCGACTGCCCCGATCGCGACGGCGTCCGACGGCACGGCGGTGCGCCGGGTGCAGGCCGCCGCCCGTGCGACCGTGACCGGCTCGGTGGCCGAGCTCGACACCCCTGAGCCGGCCGCCCCGCCTGCGCCGACGGAATTCCCGGAGCCAGATGCCCCAGCGGTCCCGGCGGACCGGACAGGGCAGGAGGACAGCGACACGACAACGCGAGACAGCCGGTCGGACGACGAGTCGGCCTCCGCGGACACCACCGCCGCGCCGGCCCCCGCTCGTGCACCGTCCAACGTCCCGCCGCGGCCAGCGATCTCCGGCCCCGACGCGCCGATCTACCCGGCCCGCGTGGTCGTCGGACCACGGCAGCCGGATTCCAGCCAGAGCTCGCGCTCCCGGGGTCGCGGCCGCCGCGGCTGAACATCGCGCACCGGGACCGCCGATGGGCCGCCCCGGCCCACCCCGCCGTCAGACCAGCGCAGGAGCGCGGGTGCCGAGGAACGTCTGCAGGAGCGGGAACAGTGCGTCGGCGATCCGGTCCGCGACCGCTCGGTGCACCGCGGACGAGCGACCGACGGGATCCAGGACGTCGTCGTCCCCGGGCGTGACCAGCCCACGGGCGGCCCGCCCCCGGCCCAGCGCGGCCACCAGGGCCGCGCCGCGGGCATCCAGGTCGCGGGCGGGCGGGACCACCAAGTCCCGCGGCAGGTGGGCGAGCAGGTCCCTGGCCTCGAGCAGGGTGAAGGTGCGCGCCATGGCCCGGGGGGCGACCTGCAGCACGTCGCGCCGGTGCGCGCGGGTCAGGGCGAGCACCAGGTCGGCTTCGGCGGCGTGCTCCGGGACGAACTGCCGAGCCCGGAAGGACCCGGCGTGGCCACCCAGGTCGGTGAGGGCCTGCGCGGCCCGCGGGTCCATCGCCGAGCCGACGACGGCCGCCGTCCCAGAACTCGACGCAGTCAGGTCGCCGCGACCGAGCTCCTCGGCGAACGCGGTGGTGATCCGCTCCGCGAGGGCGGACCGGCAGATGTTCCCCGTGCACACGAAGGCCACATGCATGTCTCGATCGTGGCACGAGTTCCGGTACCCGTCGTCACCGTCACCCCCATCCGGGTGACGACCGGTGACCGTGTGGGTGGTCATCGCCGGATGCCGCGGCGGCCTCGACCCTCGGCACTGGATGGTCGATTGGCCTCGCTGCCGGTGCTCGCCCGGACGTCAGGACCCGGGCGTCCTGAGGTCGGTGAGCGGCGGGTCCGCCAGCCCGGCCTGCCGCACGTCGGCGACGAACCGCTCGGCCAGCAAGGCATGGCCGGCGTCGTCGGGGTGGATGCCATCGGGGTCCAGCAGCCGCTGGGCGGCGGCGTCCTCGACCCACCGCTCCCCCACCGGGTCGATGACCAGTCCACCGAGATCGACCGCGAGGTCCCGGAAGCCGGCGTCGACCGTCTGCTGCCAGCTGTCGGCCGGGTCGGGCCCCTGGGTGAGGTAGGCGGGCAGGACGACGACCAAGGTCGCCTCCGGCCAACGCGCCCGTACCTCGGCCAGGTAGGCGGCCGCCACGGCGACGACGTCCTCTGCCGGCGTGGCCCGGTCGTTGCGACCGGCGTCGATCACCACGACGTCGGCCAGGTAACGCTGTGCGGACGACTGCAGCCGGTCGGGCAGCGGACTGAAGGAGGGGGTGTTGGAGCGGCCGTCGGCCACGAACCCGGTGCCTCCCTGGGCGTCGAGGTTGCAGGTCCAGTCCAGCAGTGCTGCCGCCCGGCACGACCAAGCCTGGGCGGGGCTGCTGGCGCCGGCGCCGGCGGTGTAGCTGTCGCCGATGAAGAGGGCGGCCGTCGGTCGGGTGGGCGGACCCATCGGTGGACCGGACCGGGATGCGTCCCCGCCCTCCGGTCCGGGCACGCGCAGCGCCGCGCCCATGACCACGACCGCCATCACGGCGACCACGGCCAGCACGATCCCTCGGCACCCCGCATCCCGTCGCACCGGGCAAGCGTGACCGATCCGACCCGCAAGTGCCATCACCCGTTCGTGGGCGCAGCGGTCACACGGGGAACCGGGGCCCGCGCAGCTGCATGGGGGAGCCCCCGGCGACCATGCCATCGGGCACCTCCCCGGAGACGACGGTGCCCGGGGACACCAGCGCGGAGACCCCGATCCGGCTGCCGCCCAGCACCACGCACCGCGCCGTCACCCAGGCGCCGTCCTCGATCGTCACCGGGGCGGTGATGAGCGCCATGTCCCGACGGTGCGCGTGCGAACCGGTGGTCACGAAGGTGCCCTGGCTGACCACGGCGTCCGAGCCGATGGTCAGCTGGTCCTGGTTGTGCAACCAGACGTCCTCGCCGATCCAGCTGCGGTCACCGACGGTCAGCTTCCAGGGGAAGCGCACCCGCAGCCGTGGGCGCAGCAGCACGCCCTCACCGATCCGGGCGCCGAAGGCGACGAGCACCGCCCGCCGCACCCTGGAGCTGATCTGCAGCGGGTTGCTGACCAAGAGCACCTCGGCCAGGCCCCAGAGGTAGACCTTCCAGGCCGGTGCGTCCCACGCCTCGCCCGAACCCGGCGCGGCCGACAGGTCGATGACCCGGGGGCGGACGTCGGTCACGACGCGCGGACGGTGCCGGCGGCGAGCTGCTCCCGGTACCAGGCGACGGTGGCGGCCAGACCTTCGTGCAGACCGATCTCGGCGCGCCAGCCCAGGTCGTGGATGGTGGAGACGTCCAGCAGCTTGCGGGGGGTGCCGTCGGGCTTGGTGGTGTCGAAGACCAGTTCCCCGGTGTAGCCGACGGTGTCGGCGACGAGCTGGGCGAGCTCGGCGATGGGCAGGTCCTCCCCCACCCCGATGTTGACCGGCGCGCCGTCGTCGTAGTGCTCCAGCAGGTGCACGCACGCCCGCGCCAGGTCGCTCACGTGCAGGAACTCCCGCCGTGGGGTGCCGGTCCCCCACACGGTGACGGTGGGGTCGCCGTCGATGCGGGCGTCCTCGAACCGGCGGATCAGTCCGGGCAGCACATGGGAGCCCTCGGGGGAGAAGTTGTCCCCGGGCCCGTACAGGTTGGTGGGCATCGCCGAGATGTAGTGCAGCCCGTACTGGCGGCGCAGGGCCTGCACCTGCAGCACCCCGGCGATCTTGGCGATCGCGTAGGCGTCGTTGGTCGGCTCCAGCAACCCGGTCAGCAGCGAGTCCTCGCGGATGGGCTGCTCGGCGAACTTGGGGTAGATGCAGGAGGAACCCAGGAACAGCAACTTCGAGGTGCCCGTGGCCGCGGCGGCGTCCAGGACGTTGGTCTGGATCCGGATGTTGTCGGAGAAGAAGTCTGCCGGGTAGGTGGCGTTGGCCAGGATCCCGCCGACCTTGGCTGCGGCCAGGATCACCGTGGCCGGGCGCTCCCGGTCGAAGAACGCCTCCACCGCGGTGCGGTCGCGCAGGTCCACCTCCGCCGAGGTCGCAGTCACCAGGTCGGTGAACCCCTCGGCCTGCAGGTGGGCCAGCACCGCACCGCCCACGAGGCCCCGGTGCCCCGCCANAATGTGTATAAGAGCCAGCCCCCTACGGCGTCGCCAAGCTCTACGCCTACTGGGCCACCCGCAACTACCGCGAGGCCTACGACACCTACGCCGTCAACGGCATCCTGTTCAACCACGAGTCCCCCCGCCGCGGGGAGACCTTCGTGACCCGCAAGGTCACCCGCGCCGTGGCCCGCATCAAGGCCGGCCTGCAGGACAAGCTCTTCATGGGCAACCTGGACGCCGTCCGCGACTGGGGCTACGCCCCCGAGTACG
The DNA here is from genome assembly GCF_900491935.1 of Klenkia terrae. Classification (GTDB taxonomy): domain Bacteria; phylum Actinomycetota; class Actinomycetes; order Mycobacteriales; family Geodermatophilaceae; genus Klenkia; species Klenkia terrae. The sequence continues at coordinate 2,778,181 of NZ_UEXK01000004.1, read as the reverse complement.
TCGAAGGCATGTGGCGGATGCTCCAGGCGTCTGAACCCACCGACTACGTCCTCGCGACCAACACCGCCTACAGCGTCAAGGACTTCGTGCGGCTGTCCTTCGAGCACGCCGGCCTCGACTGGGAGAACCACGTCGAGTACGACAAGCGCTACGAACGACCCAGCGAGGTCGACGCACTCGTCGGGGACTACACCAAGGCCAAGACCATCCTCGGCTGGGAACCCAAGGTCCACACCCCCGAACTGGTTAAGATCATGGTCGACGCCGACATCCAGGCCCTCGACGACCAGCTCTCCGGCAGATCAGTCCGGGTCGACTCATGACCCGCCTGGACGTCACCGTCGTCGGCCTGCACTACGCCCCCGAGCACTCGGGCAACGCGCCCTACACCACCGGCCTGGCCCGGCACCTCGCGACCGAGGACATGGACGTGACGGCGGTCGTGGGCTACCCGCACTACCCGGAGTGGCACCTGCACCCGGACTACCTGCGCCGACGCCGCGTGGAGGTCGACCACGGGGTCACCGTGCGCCGGCAGCGGCACCTGGTGCCGGCTGAGCCCACTGCGCTCACCCGGGTGGTCATGGAGTCCACGTTCGCGGTCAAGACCGCGTGGCAGCTGATGCGCCGTCGGGCGGACGTCGTGGTGGCGGTCAGCCCGGTGCTGCTGTCCCTGCTGCCGGCGGTTCTGCTGCGCCGGGCGGGTGGCTACCGGCTCGGGGTGTGGGTGCAGGACCTGTACGGCGCTGCGCTGGCCGAGACGGGACTGGGCGGGGGTCTGCTCACCCGCGCCACCGCCTGGCTGGAGATCGCGCTCCTGAAGCGGGCCGACTCGATCTCCGTCATCCACGAGGTCTTCCGGCGCCGGTTGGTCGAGGCCGGCATCGCGCCCAACCGGATCGAGGTCATCCCCAACTGGTCGCACGTGTACGTCCCCGAGGACGTCGACGTCCCCGCGGTCCGGGCCCGCCTGGGCTGGGGACCCGACGAGGTCATCGCGCTGCACGCCGGCAACATCGGCGTCAAGCAGGGCCTCGACGGCCTCGTGGACGTCGCCCGGCTGGCCGACCAGCGCGGCAGCCGGGTGCGGGTCGTCGTCATGGGTGACGGGTCCCAGCGGGCGCACGTGATGGCCCTGGGTGCCGACGTCGACCGGCTGACGTTCCTGGCGCCACTGCCGGACGGGGAGTTCGAGACCGCCCTCGCTGCCGCGGACGTGCTCGTGCTGCACGAGAAGCCCGGGCTGGTCGAGATGAGTGTCCCCAGCAAGCTCACCAGCTACTTCACCGCCGGCCGACCGGTGGTCGCCGCAACCGATCCCCGCAGCGGGGCGAGCTCGCTGATGGCCGCCGCGGGAGCCGGCCGGTCCACGTCGGCCGGGGACGCGGCCGCGATCCTGGACTCGATCGAGCAGGTCGCCGCCGACCCGGCCGCGTCGACGGCGATGGGTGCCCGGGGCCGGGTCTACGCGGCCGAGCACCTGACCAGCGCCGCCTCTCTGCGCCGCTACACCTGCTGGGTGCACCAGCTGGCGGGGGACGGCCAGCTCGTCCCTCAGCCGGTGGGGGTCACGTCGCCGCTCGACCGGGAGCTGTCCGCGTCGCTCCTGGACGTGCCGGGGCCGGCGCCGGCGCTGCCCCGCGTGGCGCTCCCGGACACCGCGCCCTCGAACGCCGCGATGTCCTCGAGGCAGAGGTCGCGCGCACTGGCCGGCTCCGCCCCGAACCCGCGGTACCAGTCGGCGGTCCTGCCCAGCGTCTCGCCCAGCCGCCAGGTCGGGGTCCAGGACAGCGCCCGCGCGGCCAGCTCGACGTCCAGCCGGAGCACCCCGGCTTCGTGACCCAGGTCCTCGTGGGGCTCGCTGCGCCAACCGCGGGAGCCGTCGGCCAGCGGCCCCCACGCGGTGCTGAGCCCGTCGACGAGCTCGGCGACCGTGGCGTCGTCCTCGGGGTGCGGGCCGAAGTTGTAGGCGCCGGCGAGGGCGTCGGCGTCGTCCTGCAGCAACGCCGCGGCCAGCGTGAGGTAGCCCGACAGCGGCTCCAGCACGTGCTGCCAGGGCCGCACCGCGTGCGGGCTGCGCAGCACCAGCTCGCCGCCGCGGGCCCGGGCCCGGGCCAGGTCGGCCACCAGGCCGTCCTCGGTCCAGTCCCCGCCGCCGATGACGTTGCCCGCCCGGCCGGAGGCCAGCCGCACCACCGGACAGCCCGCCGCGGCCTGGGCCTGCGGGTCGAAGTAGGAACGCCGGTAGGACTGGACCACCAGCTCCTGGGCGGCCTTGCTCGCGCTGTACGGGTCGTGCCCCCCGAGCGGGTCGGTCTCCCTGAACGGCCGGCCGGACTCGTCGTTCAGGTAGCACTTGTCGCTGGTGACCACCACGACGGCGCACGGCCGGTCGGCGGCCCGCACCGCGTCGAGCACCGCCGTCGTGCCGTCGACGTTGACCGAGAACGCCTCCGCCGGGCGGCGGTACCCCTCGCTCACCACCGTGCGGGCAGCCAGGTGCAGCACGACGTCGGGCCGGGAGCGGGCGACCACGGCGTCGACGGCGTCCCGGTCGCGGACGTCGCCGACCACGTGGTCGTGCAGGACGTCGGCGACCCCGGCGACCTCGAACAGCGCCGGGTCGGTCTCCGGCGCCAGTGCGTACCCGGTGGTCCGCGCGCCCAGCGCGGCCAACCACAGCGCCAACCACGAGCCCTTGAAGCCGGTGTGCCCGGTCACGAGCACGTCCCGGCCACGCAGTGCCGAGGGATGAGGAGCGGTCATGGCCGGACCTGGTAGGACATGGTGCGCAAGCCTAGGACCGACCGAGGGGGTCACGGTGCCCGACGAGCCCGCCGGTCGTTGCCGATCCTGCCGCGACGCCGCCGTCACCACCGTGCTCGACCTCGGGCACCAGCCGGTCGCCGACGACCTGGCCGACAGCCCGGACGACGCACGCGGTGCTCCTCGGCACCGGCTGGCGGTGGGCTGCTGCCGCAGCTGCGGGCTGGTCCAGCTCGACGCCCTGACGCCGGTGCTCGCCCACGCCGCGCACGGGCACGGGAGCGCCTTCTCCGGCACCGTCCTCGACCACGAGGCCGGGTGGGCGGCCGAGCTCATGGCCGACCTGCCCCCCGCGGGCCGGGTGCTGGACGTCGGGTCGGGCTCGGGCGGGCTGCTCCGCCCGTTCGCCGCGGCGGGTCACCAGGTCCTCGGGTGGGAGCGCGACGGCGCCCTCGCCGACCAGGCCACCGCAGCGGGCACCACCACGACGGTCCGCGACGGCAACGTCCGGGGTGCTGCCGTGCCCGAGTTCGACCTCGTCCTGGCCAACCACACGCTCAGCCACGCCGACGACCTCGACGCCGCGGTCGAGGTCCTCGCCGGCTCGCTGGCCCCCGGCGGCCGGCTGGCGGTCGAGTTCCACTCGGCCCTGGGCATCCTCCTCGGCGGTCAGGTGGACGTGGTCTGCCACGCCCACCGGAGCTACCTGTCGCTGACCGCCCTGACCGCGGCACTGGGCCGGCACGGGCTCACCGTGACCACGGCCCGGCCGTTGACCCTGCACGGCGGCGTCGTCCGGGTGCAGGCCCGGTCCACCGCCGAGGGGGCGCGGCCCGAAGGCGGCGTCGCCGAGGTGCTGGCCGCCGAGGCCGAGGCCGGGCTCGGGGACCCCGCGGCCTGGCGTCCGCTGGCCGACCGGACCCTCCGGCTGCCCGACGCGCTGCGCGATGCGCTGGCCGGGCTGGGGGACGGGGTACGGGTGGCCGGCTACGGCGCCCCCAGCCGCGGGACGACGCTGCTGAACCTCTGCGGGCTGACCGCGTCCGAGCTGCCGCGCACCGCCGACCGCTCGCCGGCCAAGCAGGGCAGGTTCCTCCCGGGTGCGGGCACCCGGGTGTGCGCGCCCGAGGAGCTCGCCGCGGACCCGCCGGACGTCGTCCTGGTCCTGGTGTGGCCGCTGCGGGAGGAGGTGCTGGCCCAGCTCGCCGACCTGCGTGCCCGGGGCACCCGCTTCCTCTTCCCGCTGCCCACCCTGGAGCTCGTCCCGTGACCCGGCCCTTCCGCTTCATCGCCCCGGCCCCGCGGTTGGGGACCGACCCGGCTGCCTGGCGCGCGGAGGTGCGCCGGATCGAGGACCTCGGGTTCACCACGATGTCCATCGGTGACCACCTCAGCAGCGGCTGGGTGCTGGAGCCGCTGACCGCCATGACGGTGGCCGCCGAGGCCACCACGTCCCTGCGGGTGCTGTCCCTGGCGCTGGCCAACGACTACCGGCACCCGGTCCTGCTGCACAAGGCGCTGGCCACCCTGGACGTCTTCAGCGGCGGCCGGGTCGAGGTCGGCATCGGCGCCGGCTGGATGGCCGCCGACTACACCGCGGCGGGCATCCCGATGGACCGACCGGGCGTGCGGATCGACCGGCTCGAGGAGGCCCTGGCCGTGCTGACCGGCCTGTTCGGTCCCGAGCCGCTGACCTTCGCCGGCGAGCACTACCGGGTGCAGGACCTCACCGGTCTGCCCCGGCCGGTGCAGGCGCCCCGTCCGCCGCTGCTGGTCGGCGGTGGCGGCCGCCGGATGCTGGAGCTGGCCGCCCGGACCGCCGACGTCGTGGGGGTGCACTGCACCCTGCGCTCCGGGGTGCAGGACTCCGAGGCCGTCGCGGACCTGACGGCCGAGCGGGTCGCCGAGAAGGTCGGCTGGGTGCGGGAGGCCGCCGCCGCCGCCGGTCGCGACCCCGAGCTGCAGTTCAGCGTCTACCACAGCCGGGTGGGACGGGACGCCCCCGCGCCCAGCTCGAGCTTCGCCGCCCTGATGGCCGCCGCGGGCGACACCCTGGCCGACTCCCCGGCGGTGCTGGTCGGGGACGTCGACGAGTGCGTGGACCGCCTGCAGGAGGTGCGGGAGCGCTACGGGTTCAGCTACCTCAACCTGGGGGCCGACCTCGACGGGCTGGCCCCCCTGGTCGCCCGGCTGGCCGGGACCTGACCGCTCAGCGCAGCGCGGCGGCGGGGGTGCGGGCGAGCACCTCGGCGGCCGCCCGCTCGCCGCTGAGGTAGGACTCGTCGGTCCAGGCGTGGTCCCAGTCGCCGTAGCGCCCGCACCGGGCGATGCCCACCTCGGCCAGCCAGGCGTGCACGGTGGCGACGGCGTCGGCCCGCTGGTGGTCCCAGATGACGTTGGCGTACTCGATGTTGCGGGCCTCGGCGACCAGGACCTCGTCGTCCTCGCGCAGGACCCCCACCCGCCGGAGGTCGGCCAGCACCCGCTCGACCACCTGCTCCGGGGTCTGCTGCAGCGGCTTGTAGCGGTGCGAGTGGTAGACCTCGGCCTGGATGGCGCCCGCGCCGGCCGGTACGACGTGCGGGGAGAGCATGTGCGGGAAGTTCAGCCGCGGGAACACCACGTCGGGGTCGTAGTAGTAGGTGATGTGCGCCGGGGACAGGTCCTCCCGCGCGACCCCGACGTTGACCACCATCGCCGAGCTCCACGACAGCGCCGCGGCCGCGGCCAGCACCGCCGCGGGTGCCCCGTCGACCAGCGGCACCAGGTCCGGCAGCGGGATGGAGGAGATGATCGCCTCCGCGGTGACCGCGCTGCCGTCGGCGAACCGCACCGTCCCGGCGGCGGGGTCGATGCCCACCACCCGGTGGTCCAGCCGGACGTCCAGCCCGCGCCGCATCCCGGCCAGGTAGGCGCCGAACCCACCGCGCTCGGGGTAGCGGAACTCGGTGACGTAGTGCTTGTGCTCCCGCGGTGCGTCCAGCGCCCCGGTCAGCATCTCGGTGAGGTCCGGGCGGTACATCCGCGGACCCAGCCACTCGGTCGTCACGTTCTCGGGCTCGGTCGTGTGGTACTTGCGGCCGTAGACCATCGGGAAGGTCTCGGCGAACGTGCGGCCGTAGGAGGAGACCAGCCAGTCCGCGTAGTGCTCGACGGACCGCTGCGGGCCGGTGGACTCCGCGACGAAGTCGGCCAGGACGTCGACGACGAGCTCGGGGGGCAGACCGTGCAGGTTGAGCTGGACCGGGTGGCGCACCCGGTGCCCGCGCCACACGTTGTCGATGTGGGCCTGCACGGTGCGGAACCGACCGTCGACGGCGTCGGCGAAGACGCCGGCGACCCGCTCGTCGGAGGTGAACGACAGGTGCGGTCCGTCGTCGAACAGGAAGCCGTGGCCGGCGTCGAAGGTCGCGGTGTGCCCGCCGGCGTAGGACTTCGCGTCGAAGCAGACGGCCTCGCGGCCGGCGTCGCGCAGCGCGTGGGCCGCGCCCATCGCGGCCATGCCCGAGCCGAGGACGGCGACCGGGACAGGAGTGGGGTCGGAGCTCATGCGCCGGGCCTCTCGGGGGTGGTGGGGGCGAAGGCCAGGACGGCCTTCGCGCAGCTGAACGCTTCGGCGTAGGACGAGGAGCACTCGACCCCGCGCAGCCGCGCGAGCCCGAGGAAGACCTCGTCGTCGTACCAGGCGCGGCCCCGCTGGGAAGGGTAGGACGCCGCCAGCAGCTCGGCCTTGCGCCGGGCGGTGGCCGGGTCGAGGGCCACGTACACCGGACGGCGGCCCAGGTCGCCGTCCCACTTGGGGATCTCGTAGCCCAGGGTGAGCACACCGCGGAAGACGGTGGGCAGCAGCTCGGCGATCAGCCGGTGGTCCTGGTGGCTGTCGTCGGGGCCGGGACCGATGACGAGGTCCGGGCGGGGGGCGGCGGCGGCGTGGTCCTCCAGCACCTGCTTGACCGCGTCCCAGTGCGCCGGCAGCCGGCCGTCGGGCAGGTCGTGCACGGTCACCGTGTGCCGGGCGCCGGCGAGGAACAGGTCGGCCGCCGCCCGCGCCTCCGCGGCGCGCTCGGCGGTGCCGGTGAGGACGAGGACGTCGACCTCGGTGTCGGGTCGCTGGTCCACCAGCTGCAGCAGGGTGCCCCCGGCGCCGATCTCGACGTCGTCGGGGTGCGCGCCGACCGCGAGCACCCGCAGCGGACGGCCGAGGTCGGCGGGGAGGAGGGCCAGCACGGCTCAGATCCGGTCGAGGGCGCCGTCGAGGGCGGACGGGGTGCGGTCGACGTCGGTCACCGTCCGGGTGCCTGCCTCCGGGGTCGCGGCGGCGGACGGCTCCCACACCGCCCACGGCCGGCGGCCGGACTGGTAGAGCTCCTCCAGCTGCGCGTGCTCCTTCACCGTGTCGGCCGGCACCCAGAACCCGGCGTGCCGGTAGGCGGCGAGCTTGCCGGCCGCGGCCAGCCGGGCGAGCGCGCCGTCGACGAGGTCCTCCCCCGGCAGCAGCGCGTCGAACAGCTCGGGCCGGAAGACGAAGAACCCGCCGTTCTCCCAGATCGGGAACCGGCTCACCGGCTGCAGCCCGGACACCCGGTCGTCCTCACCGATGTCGAGCACGTGGAAGGAGGACTGCGGCGGCACCGCGGTCAACGACGCCGTGGCGTCGCCGGCCAGGAACGTCGCCACCACGTCGGGCAGCGGGACGTCGCTGAGCACGTCGGCGTAGTTGGCCAGGAAGTACTCGTCCCCCTCGACGAGGTGCCGCACCCGGCGCAGCCGCTCGCCGATGCTGCTGTTGAGCCCGGTGTCGACGAAGGTGATGGTCCAGTCGGTGAGGTCGCTGGAGAGCAGGTCGACCTCACGCCCCCCGCGCAGCACGAAGTCGTTGCTGGCGGTCTCCTCGTAGTGGAGGAAGTAGTCCTTGATGAAGCCGGCGCCGTAGCCCAGGCACAGCACGAACTCGGTGTGCCCGTGGTGGGCGTACCAGCGCATCACGTGCCAGATCAGCGGCCGACCACCGATCATGACCATGGGCTTGGGGACCGACGAACCACCGTCGCGCATCCGCATCCCGTGGCCACCGCAGAACAGGACGACCTTCACGGCGAGCTCCTCAGTCGATCTCGAGTGCGGGGATGGGGACCACCAGGCGGGTCCCCCAGTCACGGACGTGGGCCAGCTGCGCGCTGATCTCCGTGCGGAGGTTCCACGGCAGGATCAGCACGTAGTCCGGCCGCACCTCGTCGATGGCCTCGGGCGGCAGGATCGGGATGTGGGTGCCCGGCAGGAACATGCCGTGCTTGTGCGGGTTGCGGTCGACGGTGAAGGCCAGCAGGTCGCTGCGGATCCCGCAGTGGTTCAGGAGCGTGTTGCCCTTGCCCGGGGCGCCGTACCCGACCACCGTCCGCCCCTCCGCCGCGGCGGCGGAGAGGAACGCCACCAGGTCGCGCTTGACCCGGTCGACGACGGCGGCGAACCCGCTGTGGCCCTCGAGGGTGTGCAGCCCGCGGGCCGCCTCCTCCGCCAGCAGCGCGGCCACGGCCGGGGTCCCGGTGCCGGCGTGCTGCTGGTGCCGGGCCCAGATCCGCAGCGAGCCACCGTGGGTGGCCAGCTCCTCGACGTCGACCACGACCAGACCGGCCGTGGCGAGCACCCGCTGGGCGGTGAGCAGCGTGTAGTAGGAGAAGTGCTCGTGGTAGATCGTGTCGTACTGGGCCCGCTCGATCAGCCGCATCAGGTGCGGCACCTCGATGGAGAGCCACCCGTCGTCGGCGAGGAGTGCGGCCAGACCCGCGGAGAAGTCCCGGACGTCGGGGACGTGCGCGAAGACGTTGTTGGCCGCCACCAGGTCGGCCGGACCGTGCTCGGCGCGGACCGCCGCGCCCTCCTCCGCCCCCAGGAAGGCCACCCGGGTGGGCACGCCCCGGGCCTCGGCGTCGACGGCGATGTTGCCCGCGGGCTCGATGCCGAGCACCCGGATGCCCCGGGCGACGGCGTGCTGGAGCAGGTAGCCGTCGTTGCTGGCCACCTCGACCACGAAGCTGTCGGCGCCCAGGCCGAGACGCTCGGCCGAGGTGTCCACGAAGCGCTCCGCGTGGGCCACCCAGGAGGAGGAGTAGGAGGAGTAGTAGGCGTAGTCGGAGAAGATCTCCTCGGCCGGCACGTGCGGGGGCAGCTGGACGAGCAGGCAGTTCGCGCAGATCCACACCCGCAGCGGGTAGAAGACCTCCGGGGACTCCAGCCGCTCGCGGGGCACGTAGCTCTCGCACGGCGGGGACATGCCGAGGTCGACGAACACGTCGGTCAGCGGTCGATCGCACAGCCGGCACGCACCGCCGCCCTGGGCGGACAGCCCTGCCAGGGTCGTCGGGAGGGTCGCGGGACGGGTCACGGGGCGGACTCCTGCTCGGTCGGTCGGTGGGTCAGGCGGCGGTGGGCGCGGACGGCCCGGATGCGGGTGACCAGCCCGGCGCGGAGGCGGCGCGGGAGCACCGACACCGCCAGGCCCAGCACCACGGCACCGCGGGCCCCGGCGGCCCATGCGTCGCGCAGCTGACGGCGGGCGTCCGCGGGGTCGCCCTCCACCAGCAGCGACCACGCCAGGCTGGCGCGGAAGGGGGCACTGGCGCGCAGCACCTCCGGCCGCAGGTCGCCCAGGCGCGGGTCGGCGAGGACCCGGTCGAAGGTGTGCACCTGGGGCACCTCGAGGCGGGTGCTGTGCGCGGCCGAGGCACCGTGCAGCCGGTAGTAGGACAGCCGGTCGGGGACATACCAGGCGGCCGCACCGTCGCGGCTGGCCAGCCAGGTCAGCCAGACCTCGTAGGGCGGGGAGACCTCGGCGGGGACGTCGTCCCAGTCCATGGCGCCGTTGCGGAAGACCGTGGCGACCACGAAGAACACGGCGCGGTCGACCATGCACTCCCGCACGAAGGGCTGGATGCGGCCCGCGGCCAGCCGGGAGCGGCCCCGCTCGGCGGTCGTGGCCTCGGTCTCGGCCGGCAGCACCCGCCCCTCGGCGTCGACCACCCAGTGGTCGGCGAAGCTCAGCAGGATGTCGTCCTGGGCCTGCAACGGAGCGAGCATGACCTCGAGGTAGGTGGGGTCCCAGAAGTCGTCGTCGTGCAGGGTGGCGACGAACCGGCCCCGGCAGTCGCGGTACATGGCCAGGGCGTTCTGCAGCCCGTCGGTCGGCCCTTCGTTGCTGCGGTAGCGCAGCCGGGGATCTCCGTAGTCCGCGACCAGGTCCTCGATCTCGGGGGACCCGTCGCTGTCGGAGACCAGGATCTCGACGTCGCGGACGGTCTGCGCCCGGGCGCTGTCGATGGCCTGCCGTAGCCAGTCCGGCCGGCGGAAGGTGGGGATGGCCACGGTCACCAGCGGGGCGTCCGTCTCCGGCACCTGTCCCCCACCCCCCGTCGGACCCCGGACATGAGTCGGAGCTGTGCGCTGACCCTTTCCCCCTCCGGATCGGAGGTCAAGGGATGTCGGCCGTGGTCACCCCCGTGGGGTGACCACGGCTCAGGACGCCGGGGTCCAGGTCTGGATCTCGGCCAGCCCCACGTCGGTGGTGAGCAGGCTGACGGAGGTCACCGTGAAGGTCATCCGGGTGACCGTCCGCGTGCTGAACGAGACGGTCGTGGCCGCACCCGAGTTGGACAGCGACGGGACCGAGACCTGGCTGCCGCTGGAGAAGGTCAGCGTGCCGCCGGTGATCCGGTCGGACAGGTTCGGCCGGTCGTAGAGCACGACCCGGTCCAGGGTGACCGGCGTGGCCCAGGTCAGGGTGAGGGTTGCCCCGCGGCCCCCGCCGTTGGTCACCCACTCCGCCGTCGGGTTGGCGGGCGCCCCGGCGGCCACGCCGTCCACCGCCTTGGCCGCGCCCTGGCCGGCCGCGGTGTTCTGCGAGGAGGCCGTGACCGACGCCACCCCGGCGACGTTCTGGGCAACGACGGGTGCCGCGGTCGCCGGCGTCCAGGCCTGCAGCTCGGAGAGGCCGACGTTCTTCGTCGCCGAGCTCACCGAGGTCACCGTGAAGGTCAGCCGGGTCACCGTCCGGGCGGCGAAGGACACCGTGGTCGCGGTCCCCGCGTTGGCCAACGAGGGCACCGTGACGGAGGTGCCGTCGGAGAAGGCCAGGGTCGCCCCGGTGACCTGGTCGCTGGCGTTGGGACGGTCGTACAGGACCACCTTGTCCAGGGTGACCGGGGTTGCCCAGCTCAGGGTGAGGGTGCTGCCGGTCCCGCGTCCGTCGGTGGCCCACTCGGTCGTGGCGTCACCGGGGTACCCGCCCACGACACCGTCGACGGCCTTCGCCGCGGTCTGCCCGGTCGAGGTGTTCTGCGAGGACGCGCTGACGGCGGCCTGACCGGCCACGTTGCGCGCAGCTGCCGTGCTCGTCGTGGTCGGAGCCGCCGTCGTGGTCGGAGCCGCCGTCGTGGTCGGAGCCGCCGTCGTGGTCGGAGCCGGCGTCGTGGTCGGAGCCGGCGTCGTGGTCGGAGCCGGCGTCGTCGTGGGAGCCGTGGTCGTCGCCACCGGGGTCCACGTCTGGATCTCCGACAGCCCCACGTTGCTCGTGCTGGCGCTGACAGCGGTGACGGTGAACGTCAGCCGGGTGACCGTGCGCGCCGTGAAGGACACCGTGGTGGCGGTCCCGGAGTTGGCCAGCGAGGGCACGGTGACGGAGGTGCCGTCGGAGAAGGCCAAGGTCGCCCCGGTGACCTGGTCGCTGGCGTTGGGACGGTCGTACAGGACCACCTTGTCCAGGGTGACCGGGGTCGTCCAGGTCAGGGTGAGGGTGCTGCCGACACCACCGCCGTCGGTCGCCCACTCAGCGGTGTAGTCGTCCGGGAACCCCGAGACCACGCCGTCGACCGCCTTGGCGGCCGTCTGCCCCGTCGAGGCATTCGCCGAGGAGGCCGCGACCGAAGCTCGACCGGCGACGTTCGTCCCCGGCGTCGGCGTCGTGGTCGGAGCCGGCGTCGTGGTCGGAGCCGGCGTCGTGGTCGGAGCCGCCGTCGTGGTCGGAGCCGGCGTCGTCGTGGGGGCCGGGGGTGTGGTCGGGGCGGGTGTCGAACCGGACGTCCAGGTCTGGATCTCCGCCAACCCGACGTTCTCGGTGGTGGGGCTGACCGACGTGACGGTGAAGCGGACGCTGCTCGTCGTGCGGGCGGGGAAGGTGATCGTGACCGGCGCCCCGGCGTTGTCCAGGGCCGGGACGGCGACCGTGGTGCCGTCGGTGAACGTGAGCGTCCCGCCCAGGACCTGGTCGGCGAGGTTCGGGCGGTCGTACAGCACGACGGTGTCCAGCTGGAACGGCTCGGCCCAGTTCAGCTGCAACGAGGTCCCTGCGGCGCCGGAGAAGCTGGCCCACTCTGCGCCCGAGTTGTCCGGGTACCCGCTGACGACGCCGTCGACGGCCTTCTCGGGGCCCTGGCCAGGCCTACCCGACGATGCGCTGACGCTGGCCAGCGCGGCCACGTTGCCGGTGCCGGTGCCCACCGTCGGGTGCACCTGGCTGGCGAGGTAGTTGCGGGTGATCCAGCGCTCCTCGTTGCGCCCTTGGCAGGCATCGATGCTGCCGCACACGTTGTCGTCGTGCTGGGCGTAGACGAACTGCGCGTTCCGCTTGCGCGCCAGGGCGTCACCCGCGACGTTGGGCGCGAGGGCCTCGGCGGGGTACCCGGCGTAGCTGACGAGCTGGGCAGAGGGGACGGAGGACGCGCGGGCCTGGGTCGCCAACCGGGCCACCGTGTAGTGGTCGCTGTGGTCGCCGCCGCCGAAGTTGCCCACGTTGTCCAGCGTGCGGACCACGTCCGCGGAGAAGGACGACATCACCGCGCCGAGCGTCTGCACCAGGCTGGACACGGTGTAGGTCTCTGCCGGGGTGTCGACGGTCGTGAGAGAGCTGATCGCGCCCGTGTAGAGGGACTGGAGGCTGGTGTACCCCGAGCTCGAGGTGCCGCTGCCGTCGGGGTTCCCGTCGGGCAACCGGAGGAAGGTGAGCACGATCTGCGGAGCGCTCCGCAGGGTCGCCTGGGTGAGCGTGTGCCCGGCGACGACGGTCGTGCTGGTCGACCAGCTGTTCTCGACCCCGGCCATCGACGCGTAGGCGGCCTCGATCCCGGTCTCGCGCCCGCGGGAGTAGCTCGTGCCCCGTCCCGCGTCGCCGGAGGTCACGAACACCGTCGCCACGCATGTGCCGGCGGCGATGTCGGCCTGCACGGCCGGGTTGATGAAGAACAGGTCGTCGTCGGGGTGGGCGACGACGTCGACAGTGCACCCGGACGCCGCAGCGGCCGGCGTGACCGACCCGGCGACGGCCAACCCGCCGACGAGCGCGAACGCGACCACCGCGGCGAGCCGACGGCCAGCCCGCTGGGCCGAGGCCCCGCGTGTCCTGACCCCGAGGGTCGTCATCCTCGCCAACCGACGCACGTGTTCCTCCATCACCTACTGCCCCGCTCGGGGCGTGACGGAAGGTAGCGGGCGAACGGAGCAGAGTGCATCGCTTGCCACCTGAACTGGTGATACGGAGGTGTCTCTTCTGCATGCGTTCGAGTGGCGTCACGGTGCGTGGTCGTTCGGCGTCGTGGGGGTCGGTCGGCGGCGACCGAGGTCGCGGGTGGAGACCCGGACGGCGGCCAGCAGCCCGACCGCGGCGAGGCCCTCCCCGCACTCCTCCACCCAGGTGGCCAGATCGGCGACCACGGAGCCCAGCGGAGCCAGCACCACGGTGACGGCGGCGAGGCCGACGCTGGCCAGGGCGTACAGGCCGAGCCAGGTGACGACGACCGTCCGGGTCTCCCGGCGCACCCACCGGCCGGCGACCAGCACCGTCAGCAGCCCGACCAGGCTGGTCACCACGAAGAGCAGCTGGATGTCGATGCCCGGCAGCAGACCCGCGAGCCGGCCCTCGACCAGGGAGTGCAGGGAGGTCTGCTTGGCGACGGTGAGGGCGGCGCACCCGGCGCCGAGGACCGCCCACCACACGGCAGCTCCCCCGTGGCCGGCTCGGCGGAACCCGCGCAGGCAGCCCAGCGCGGCGACGGCGAGCAGTCCGGTGATCAGTGCGCGCGGGACCGACCCCAGCGCGTCCATGTCCCACCGGAGCGCCCAGGAGCCGGCGACCTCGCTGCAGGAGCCGACCGCGCAGGCGCGACGGACGACCAGCCCGGTCGTCTCGGCCAGGAGCACCGCACCGGCCAGGACCGTGACCACCCGCGTGGGTGGCCGCACCGGCGCGACCAGCGAGGCGAGCAGCAGCTCCCGGGTCTGCGCCCAGGTTCGCCCGCCCGGATCGCCGGCCCGACGACCTGCACCGGTGATCGGCGCGGTGGGGGCGATCGGGGACGGCTCGGGGTGCACCAGGTGGGTCTCGACCTCCCCGGACCGCCGGTTGAGCACCCGCCGGCACACCTCACCCGTCCGGGCGACCGCCCGGGACGTCGGCGACACCTCCTGCCCGACCCGGCCGTAGGTTCATCGACGACCACGACAGGGGACCCCATGGACCACGATCTCCAGCCCGACGAACTGGACGATGAGCTGCCCGACGAGCAGCCGCCCCGGCGGCCACGCCGCCGGGTGCTGCGACGCGCGCTCCTGGGCCTCGGGGTGCTCACCGCGGTGCTCGCCCTGCTCGTCGCCGGGGGCGCCTGGTACGTGACCGACCGCTACGCCGGCAACGTCGCCCGCGTGTCCGACGTCTTCGACGGTCTGGACGAGTCGTCCCGGCCCGCCGAGGCCACCCCCGTCACCGCGACGACGGCGGCTCCGGTGACGTTCCTGCTCGTCGGGTCGGACACCCGGGCCGACATCGTGGCCGGCGAGCTGCCCGACGCCCGGTCCGACGCGATCATGGTCGCCCGGCTCTCCGGCGACCGCCAGCACGTGCAGGTCATCTCGATCCCCCGCGACTCGTGGGTGGACATCCCCGGCTACGGCATGAACAAGATCAACGCCGCCTACGCCTACGGCGGCCCCACCCTGCTGATCCAGACCGTCGAGGCCGTGACCGGCGTGCGCATCGACCACTACGCCGCGATCAGCTTCGACGAGCTCATCTCCATGACCGACGCGTTGGGCGGGGTCGACGTCGACGTCGCCACGACCACGTCCAACGGTCCGTACACGTTCACCGCCGGCCCCAACCACCTGGACGGCGACATGGCCCGCTGGTACGTGGGCCAGCGCTACGACCTGCCCGGCGGCGACTTCGACCGGGTCAAGCGCCAGCAGAACTACCTGCGCTCCATGTTCGGCAAGCTGTTCGCCGCCGGCACGTTCACCAGCCTGGACCAGATCGACACCGTGCTGACCGCGGTCACCGGCTCCATCGCGGTCGACGACACCCTCAGCACGACCGACCTCCTGCAGCTGGTGCTGTCCGCCCGGGGCATCACCCCGGACGGCATCGACTTCTTCACCGCGCCCGTGCTGGGCACCGGCACCGAGGGGGCGGCCAGCGTGGTCTACCTCGACGACGTGACCGGGGCCCGCATGTGGGGCTACCTGCAGACCGACTCCCTCGGCCAGAACGCCGACGAGTTCACCGACGAGGCGCTGGGTGACGTCGTCAACTGACCGCGGCACCGCTCCGGCGCCCGCCGACCTGCCGGTGGACCGGCTCTCGATCGCCTGGGTGGTCGCCGGGGGCGAGGGCTACGGCGTCGCCCGCAGCGTGGTGAACCTGATGACCGAGGTCCGCGGGCTCGGGGCCACCGTCACCTGCCTCAGCGCCCGGGCCGGCGAGACCTCCGAGGAGGTGGCCGCAGCGGGGTTGCCGCTGACGGTGCTGGACCTGCCCGACCCGCCCTACATATCCCGCCGCGGGCCCGGGGCGCTCCGGGACGCCGTCCGGTTGCTGGCGTGGATGGTCTCCTTCGTCCGGGTCGCCCGCCGGCACCCGGCCCTGGCCGGGGTGACGCACCTGCACGTGGTGTCCCCCGCCCTGGTGCCGGCCGGGGCGATCACCGCCCGGTTGCTCGGGGCGACCTGCGTGTGGGAGCTGACCCGCCCGGTCCGGGACAGCGCGCCCGCCCGGCTGGCCTACCGCCTGCTGGCCCGGGTGCTGGACGTGCACGTGCTGGCCAACAGCCGGTCGACGCTGTCCTCCCTCGGCGTGCACGGCGGCCGTCCCGCGGCCGACGTGATGCACCTGTCGGCCGCCGACGTCTTCGCCACCGTGCCCGACCTCGTCGACGCACCGCTGCGCGCGGTATGCATCGCCCGGATCGCCGAAGACAAGGCGCAGGACCTCCTGGTGGAGGCACTGGCTGACCCCCGGTTGGCCGACCTCGCGCTCGACCTGGTCGGCGGCTCCCACGACCCGGTGTTCCAGGACCGGGTCCGGGCGCTGGTCGCCACGAGCCCGGCCCGCGACCGGATCCGGCTGCTGCCGGCCAGCGACCACCCGGAGACGTTCCTCGCCACCGCCTCCCTGGCCATCTGCGTCAACCGCGGGGTGGAGTCGTTCGGGCTCAGCGTGGTCGAGGCGATGCGCGCCGGGCGGCCGGTGGTCGCGACCAGCAGCGGCGGGCCGTCGGAGACGGTCGTGGACGGCGAGACCGGCTGGCTGATGGACACCCTCGACACCGCCGCGCTGGCCGACCAGCTGGCGACGGTCCTGGACCAGCGACCCGCCTGGGCGCAGATGGGTCGCGCCGCGCGCCGACGGGCCGAGGATCGCTTCAGCCCCGCGGGGCAGGCCCGGCGCTACCTGCAGCTGCTGGCCCGGCCGTGAGGCAATGGGTGGCCAGCCGGCTGCAGAACCCGGTCGTCGCCCTGCTGGCGAAGGCCGCGGGCTGGAACGCGGTCTCCCAGCTGGTCACCAAGGTCGCCATGGTGGTGTTCACCGTCGTGGCCAGCCGCGTGCTGGGCGTCAGCGAGCTCGGGTTCCTGTTCACCCTGCAGGGCGCGATGCTCCTGGTGGCGGCCGCGGCCGACGCCGGCACCAGCACCTACATCCAGCAGCAGCTCGCCGGGCGCGAGAGCGGCTCGGCGGCCGTGGCCTCGCTGGTGACCCTGCGGCTGTGGCTGGCCGGGGGCGTGGCCGTGGGGTGGGTCGTGGTGGCCCAGCTGCTGTGGGACCTCTCGGTGGCCGAGGTCGTGCTGGTCGCGCTGGGCGGGCTGGCCTTCTCCGCCTCGCTGTTCGTCCAGGCCGTGCTGGGCTACCTGCACGAGTTCCGGGTGGTCAGCGAGGCCCTGTTCGCCGGCCGCCTGGTGCTGTGCGTGGCCGCACCGCTGGCCTTCGTGCTGGACGGCGCGGTGCTCGTGCCGTTCCTCCTGGGCGGCCTGGCCGGGGCCGAGGTCGTGACCCTGCTGTACTCGCTGTGGCGGGTCCGCACCCGGCTGGACGGCGTCCGGACCGCGTTCGCGAACCGGCCCGGTGACCGGCGGGCGCGGATGCTGCTGGCGATCCGGGCGTCGGCGCCGCACACCCTCAACAGTCTGATCAACGTGGTGGTCAACCGGGCCGACGCCCTGCTGGTCACCGTGTTCGCCGGGCTGACCGTGGCCGGTCTCTACGCCCCGGCGTCGCAGCTGCAGAACGCGCTCGGCGGGGTGCTGGTGCTGCTGGCCGCGGGGGTCATCCCGGCGGCCCGGCTCGGTGCCACCCGCGAGAAGGGCATCGACAACTCCCGCCGCGCTGCGCTGCTGTCTTCCGGCATGGGCCTGGGGCTGCTGCTCGCCGCCGCGCTGGTGCTGTCGGTCAGCGCGGGGTGGTGGGCCCCGCTGTTCTTCGGCGAGCGGATCGGGGCGGACCCGATCGCTTTCCAGATCCTGCTGTTCTCCCTGCCGATCGCGGCCGCCGGGGTGCCGCTGCAGGCCCTCGCCGTCGCGCGGGGACAGGCCTACGGGCTGACCGCCGTCCAGTTCCTGGCGCTCACCGTCTGCGTACTGGCGCACTGGCAGCTCGACGCCCGATTCGGCGCGGCAGGCGCTGCCTGGGCCTCGCTGAGCCGTGAGCCGGTGCTCCTGCTGGGCAGCCTGCTGCTGCTCCGCCGGGGTGACCGTCGCACCGCCCGGGTGGACCCCGCGGTCACGACGCCGGCCTGACCGGGCCTAGCTGTACTGACCGGAGAGGTTGTTCAGGCGGGTGATGGGCGGTCGGGATCCGGTCGCGGTGTGGGGCCGGTGATGGTTGTACTCGTGTAGCCAGGCCGGTAGTGCCTTACGGCGTGCGGTCTCGGTGGTGAACATCCGGCCGTAGGCCCAGCCGTCGGCGAGGGTGCGGTGGAAGCGTTCGATCTTGCCGTTGGTCTGCGGGCGGTAGGGCCGGGTGCGCTTGGGGGTGATGCCCAGCTCGGCGCAGGCCTCGCGCCATGCGTGCGAGCGGTAGGCCGACCCGTTGTCGCTCAAGACCCGTTGCACGGGGACCCCGCGGGCGGCGAACCAGGCGGTGGCGTTGCGCAGGACGGCGATGGCGGTGGCCGCTGTTTCGTCGTCGTGGATCTCGGCGTAGGCCACGCGGGAATGGTCGTCGATGACGGTGTGCACGAACGCGGTGCCCATCTTCGGGTTGTGGTGCGCGTTCTTCGGCTTGCCCGGGGTGGCGGCGCGGTGCTTGTCGCCTTGTGGGCGGCCGACGTAGCGGTGACCGCCGCCGTCGGGGATGTTGCCCAGCTTCTTCACATCGACGTGGATCAGTGAGCCGGGGTGGTCGTGTTCGTAGCGGCGGATCGGCTCGCCGGTGGCGCGGTCGACGTGGGAAAGCCGGTTGAGCCGGCAGCGCACCAGCACCGCGTGCACGGTGGAAGCCGCCAGCCCCAGCCGGCCGGCGATCTGAACCGGGCCCAGGCGCTTCTTCCACCGCAGGTGCACGATCTTGCGGACCACCGGCGCCGGGGTGCGGCGCGGGCAGTGGTGCGGTCGTGAGCTGCGGTCTTCCATCGCCGCGGGCCCGCCCACCAGGTAGCGGTCGGCCCACTTGCGGGCCGTGGGTGCCGACACGTTGAACACCGTGGCCGCGTAGGCCGGCGTCCAGCCCTGCTCGACCACCGCCCGAGCCAGTCGCAGTCGGTGCTTGGGGGTCAAAGCGGCGTTAGCGTGGGTCACGAGGACCTCCGGAGTCCGGGGAATGGGTGCCTTCAGCAGCTCCACTCCACGTCCGGAGGTCCTCCCTCCACAAGATCCTCAGTCAGATCGAGTGGTCACACGCCCGAGAACAACGTCTCTGGTCAGTACACCTAGCGGGAGACCGTCACCGGGATCCGGCAGAGGGAGTGGCTGTCGTCCTCGCCCTCGCTGAT
This sequence comes from Klenkia terrae, assembly GCF_900491935.1. Lineage (GTDB taxonomy): Bacteria > Actinomycetota > Actinomycetes > Mycobacteriales > Geodermatophilaceae > Klenkia > Klenkia terrae. Next base: position 2,759,174 of record NZ_UEXK01000004.1, on the reverse strand, counting down.
GGCGAGGTACAGGTAGGAATCCCGCCCGGTGACCTGGTCGTTGGGCGCCCCGGGGCTGAGCAGGGTGCCGTAGGCCACGAAGGCCGCGCCGGCGACCGAGGGCGCGTCCAGGCCGAGGAACTGCACTGCCTCGGCCCAGTCGGTGAGCGTCGTCGAGTGGGTCCACCAGAAGCCGTCAGCGGTCTGGAACACCAGCAGGTACCGCTCGAGGTGGGTGTTCCAGCTCAGCGACGGCCCGCCGGCCACGACGGTCACGTCACCGTCGCCGGGGCGGGTGACGACGGCGGTGCTGGCCCCGCCGTCGCCGGGCGTGGAGAAGGCACCGTCGTGCCACTTCTGCCAGGCCGCCGGGTCGTCGACCGCGTCGAGCGGGGCCCGCGCCAGGTGCAGCTCGTCCGGGGTAGCCAGGTTCCAGTCGATGTAGAGCACGTAGACGTACCCGCCGGCCACCAGTGCGCACAGCGATCCGGCGCCGACGACGTCGCGGGGTGCCGGCTGGTCGTCCCGGGGCACCTGTCCGGTGATGACGGCGCCCCGGCGCTGCCAGGTGAGCCCGCCGTCGGACGACCAGGCAAGGCCGATCGTGGCGTAGTAGGGGGAACCGTCGTTCGTGACTCCGGCGAAGGTGTGGTTCTCCCCGTGGTAGACCAGCCAGAGCCCGCTGCCGTCGGCCGCTGGGAAGACCGATCCGGGGCCGCAGTAGTCGCTGTCGAGGGCTTCCGTGCCGCCCACCGGCGCCAGGACGGCGACCGCGTCCCGGCCGTCGAGCTCGGCGGGCCGGAACCGGACCAGGTCGGGGCTGTCCACGGCCACGGTGCTCCCACCACCACCGGAGACCAGCCCACTGGCGAGCCACACCCGGTAGCCGTTGTCCGTCGCGACGTAGGTGGTGTGCCCGTCCGGGAAGTTCACCATGCCGTAGTCGCCCTCGGCGAGCAGCTGCTCCCGCTCGTCACCGGCGCGCAGACCGGGCCCGGACGGGGCCGGGGTGGACACCGGGCCGGCGGATGGGTCCCGGGTGCACGCGGCGAGCACGGCGGCCAGACCGGTCGCGGCGGCGGAGGCCAGCAGGGCCCGGCGGGTCAGCACCGGCCCAGTATCCCTGGTTGCAGCCGGACGCGGCGCCGACGCGGTGGTCAGCCGGCGCGGCGGCCCAACGCCCGGTAGGACCAGCCCGCGGCCTCCCACACGTCGCGGTCCAGCGCCTGCCGCCCGTCCAGCACGGCCTTGCGCGCCACGACCCGGCCGAAGGCGACCGGGTCGAGCTCGCGGAACTGCTTCCACTCGGTGAGCACCAGGACGGCGTCGGCGCGCTCGGCGGCCTCCTCGGCGGAGTCCACCACGTCCAACTGCGGCCAGGACCGGCGGATGTTGTCCCCGGCCGCCGGGTCGGTGACCCGCACGGTGGCGCCCTGCAGCTGGAGCTGGGCGGCGACGTTGAGCGCCGGGGAGTCGCGGATGTCGTCGGAGTCGGGCTTGAACGCCGCCCCCAGGACGGCGATCCGCTTGCCCAGCAGCGAACCGTCGCAGACCTCGCGGGCCAGCTCGACCATCCGGATCCGGCGGCGCATGTTGATGTTGTCGACCTCGCGCAGGAAGGTCAGCGCCTGGTCGGCGCCCAGCTCCCCGGCCCGGGCCATGAACGCGCGGATGTCCTTGGGCAGGCAGCCGCCGCCGAAGCCGAGGCCGGCGTTGAGGAACTTGCGGCCGATCCGGTCGTCGTAGCCGATCGCGTCGGCCAGCTGCTTCACGTCGGCACCGGTGGCCTCGCACAGCTCGGCCATCGCGTTGATGAAGGAGATCTTGGTGGCCAGGAACGAGTTCGCCGCGGTCTTGACCATCTCTGCGGTGGCGTAGTCGGTGACCACCTGGGGCGTGCCGTCGGCCTCGATCGAGGCGTAGACCTCGTCCAGCAGCGCCCGGGCGGTGTCGCCGTCGGCGCCGGCGGGCAGGCCGTAGACCAGCCGGTCGGGGTGCAGGGTGTCCTGGACGGCGAAGCCCTCGCGCAGGAACTCCGGGTTCCAGGCCAGCAGCGCACCGGGCGCCTTGCCGGTCACCAGCTCGGCCAGCCGCGCCGCCGTCCCGACCGGGACGGTGGACTTGCCGACGACCAGCTCGCCGGGGGCCAGCACCTCGATCAGCGACTCGGTCGCCGACTCCACGTAGCGCAGGTCGGCGGCGTACTCGCCGCGCTTCTGCGGCGTGCCGACGCAGACGAAGTGCACCTTCGAGCCGGCGGCCTGCGCCATGTCCGGGGAGAACCGCAACCGCCCCGAGGCCAGCGAGGACTGCAGCAGCTCCTCGAAGCCGGGCTCGTGGAAGGGCACCCGGCCGGCCGCGAGCAGCTCGACCTTGGCGGTGTCGGTGTCGATGCCGACGACGTCGTGGCCGAGCTGCGCCATCGAGGCGGCGTGCACGGCACCGAGGTAGCCGCAGCCGATCACCGAGAGCTTCATGGGACCCCTGTCGTCGTCGGACGCCAACGGGTCCATCCTGTCAGGCCGCGGTGCGCGTCCTCGGCGTCGGGACGGCGCGGGCCAGCAGCGCGGCCGTGGTCGGCGAGACGGTGCACCGGCCCTGCCCGGGGAACGCGGCGCAGACGCCGGCCAGCGGGGCGAGCAGGGCCGGGATGAGGGTGACGACGGTGGTGTCCATGGTCCTGGGGTTCTCGGCAGGACCGACCAGGAGGTGGAGCCGAATCACCCGTTGGCACCCCGCTGCGGAGCTCCCGACTGCGCGCCGCACGGCATGTACGCAGGTGTGCCGGCAGCGGGACATCGACCCGGTGCTGCTCGACCGCGCTCCGGCCTGCTGAGGCGCTGGGCTCAGACCTCGATCGGGGTGGGCACCTCGACCTGGTCGGCGGGCACCGTCCAGTCGCGCCGGGCGTCCGCCACCCGGACGGCGCCGCCGACGAGCAGGGCCAGGAGCAGTCCCCCCAGGACCCAGGCGGCCAACAGCGCGATGATCACGAGGAGACCATCGGTCGTGCGCGGCCGGAGCTGAAGACCCCGGATGGGCGGTCTCCATTTCACCCGGTGACGGTCAGTAGGCCCCGGAGCCCCGCAGCACGGCGCCGACGGTCTTCCACAGGATCATGAAGTCGAAGGTCAGCGACCAGTTCTCCACGTACCGCACGTCGATGCGCACCGAGTCGTCCCACGAGAGGTCCGAGCGGCCGCTGATCTGCCACAGGCCGGTGATGCCGGGCTTGACCAGGAAGCGGCGGTGCATGTCGAAGCCGTACCGCTCGACCTCGGTGGGCAACGGCGGGCGCGGGCCGACCAGCGACATGTGGCCGCGGAGCACGTTCAGCAGCTGGGGCAGCTCGTCGAGGGAGTACCGGCGCAGCACCTTGCCCACCCGGGTGACCCGGGCGTCGGTCTTCTGCTTGAACAGCACGCCGTTGCCGTCGTTGCCCCCGGCCAGGTGGTCGACCATCGCGTCGGCACCGGCGACCATCGAGCGGAACTTGAGCATGGAGAACGTCTGGCCGTCGCGGCCGACCCGCTCCTGCCGGTAGAACACGCCGCCGCGGCTGGTCAGCCCGACGGCGGCCGCGACACCCAGCAGCACCGGCAGCAGGGCGAGCAGGGCGAGCGCCGACACCGTCTTGTCGACGGTGTCCTTGGCGACCCGGCGAATGCCGCGCAGCTCGGGGCGCTCCATGTGCAGCAGCGGCAGGCCGCAGACGGGGCGGATGCGCACCCGCGGTCCGACGATCTCGGTGACCGCCGGGGCGAGCAGCAGCTCGGCGTTGGTCTTCTCCAGGTCCCAGCCGAGCCGGCGCAGCCGCGGCCCGTCGAGCTCGGGCGAGGGCAGGACGGCGACGGTGTCCACCTCGAACCGCTCGACCACGGCGACGACGTCGTCCAGGCCGCCGAGCACCGGGATGCCGTCGAACAGGCTCTGCGCCGGCAGGTGCTGGCCGCCGGGCAGGAGGCAGCCCACGACGGAGTACCCGTGGTACTTCTCGCGCTCGATCTGGCGCTTGAGGGCGCCGACGCCGTTGCGGTGCCCGACCAGCACGGCGGTCTGCAGGAACAGGCCGCGGCCCCGGGCGCGGTGCAGCCGGGCCCGGAGGACGTAGCGGGTGAGCAGCGTGGCCACGGTCGCCAGCGGCAGCGCCACGACCACGAAGCCACGGGCCAGGTCGAGCTTGAGCGCCCAGGAGACGGTGCCGACGGCGGCGAGCATGAGCATCGCGGCGAAGAAGACCCGGCGGAACTCCTCGGCGCCGATCCAGAGGAAGCGCTGCTCGTAGCTGCGGGCGACCAGCATGGCGCCGACCCAGGCCAGCGGGAGCGCGGCGACGATCCAGAAGGGCACGTGGCCGGGGTCCAGCGATGCCGGGCCGAACCGCACGGCCCAGCCGACGAGGGCCGACACCAGGGCGCAGAGCACGTCGGCGAGCACGATCTTGCGCACGTAGGTGGACTGCCACGAGCGGCGGGCCTCGGTGCCGGGGCCGCGCAGCCGGGTGGTGGCGAACAACCGGCGCCGATCGGTGGCCGGGGCGAGGGCGGGCAGGTCGTCCCGCGTGTCGAGCATGGCCACCGTGCGCACCCCCGTGCGGTACCGCTCGGGGCGGACCGCCCAGAGCTGAGAAGACTTCCGCCAGGAACCCCGTCGTCCACTCGGCTGGGTGAAAACCTAGCGGGGCACGGGTGCTACGCGGAAGGACCTCGGACACCCGAACGGGTGAATCGGCCCACGTCGATTCCGCAACTGTGACGTGCGGTGACGGACAAGCAGGATCCGATTACCCGCTGCGGTCGGGCGACGCCGGCAGCACGCCCGTGATGCCCTGCAGCACGGGGAAGAGGGCGTCGGCGATGTCGTGGCCGACGGCGGTGTGCACCTCCGACGGACGTCGGTAGGGGTCGGGGACGTCGGTGGCCCCGCTGCTCCCCCGCCACTCGTTGCGCCGCCGGGCCAGCGCGGCGACGAGCTGCACGCCGCGCTCGTGCACCGAGTCGGCGGTCGGCAGGTCCTCCGGCGGCAGCAGCTCGAGGACGGCGGCCGCCTCCCGCAGGGTGAAGGTGCGGCGCAGGGCCCGCGGGGCGCGCTCGAGCACGACCGCGCGGTGGCTGCGCTCGAGGGCGAGCACGAGATCGGCGTGGTCGGTGAGCGCCGGGCTGAAGGAGCGGGCACGGAACCCCTCGGCGGACCCACCGAGCTCGGCGAGCACCGCGGCGGCCTCGCCGTCCATCGCCCGGCCCACCAGGGCACCGATGCCCGCGCTCTCCGCGGTGAGCTCGGAGGTGCCCACCTCGGCGGCGAAGGCCGTGGTGAGCCGCTCGGCCAGCGGGGACCGGCAGATGTTCCCGGTGCACACGAACAGCAGGTGCACGGGGTCAGCCCCGCCGGGACCAGGCGACCACGCCGACGACGAGCAGCAGCACGACCAGCGGGACGGCGACGGCCAGCCAGACCGAGACAACCAGGAGCAGACCGGCCAGCACCACGGTCAGCACGGCGATCAGCACGACCATCAGCGCCACCGCGACCCAGCCGAGCCCGGTGAGCACAGGTCGCCCCTCGCGCGCCGGGTCGGCCGCGGCTCGGGCCACGGCGCCACCGGAGACCGCCCGCCGGAAGCCGCAGACCTTGCAGCGCTCGTAGACCTTCTCGTGCGCGTCCCAGAACGGGTTGACCTTGGCCAGGCCGGTGCGTGCGTCCCGCGAGCGCATCAGCCGGAGCTCGGTGCGCTCGCAGCGCGGGCAGCTGACCGCGTCGCGCGAGAGCTGCACGCGCACCCGGTCCTTCACCCCGTCGTCCATCCGGCCATCGTCGCTGGTCAGCGCGCTGTCCGCCAAGGCGGGCGACGGATCGACGCGCCGGAGCTACCCGTGAGGGTGACGTCTCCCAGCGTGACAGGCCACCATGGAGCCCGTGGCAGACAGGAAGCGAAGGCGGACCATCCTCGGCTACTCGGAGATCCCGTGCCCGCACTGCGGTGGTGGACCACTGGTGCTGACCTCGTCGCGGTACGCGAAGCGGCTGCGCGACGTGCCCAAGCCGCGCTTCGACGCGAACGTCACCTACCGCGAGGTGTGCCAGGCCTGCCGGATGCGCTTCCCGATCAACCCGGATGCGCGTCAGCCGGCCGCGCGGTCGACCGTGCTGGCTGCGGCACCGACCCCGCTGTTCGCGGGCACCGAGCCGGACCCCGCCGAGGACGACGCGCGGATCCGCCCCGCGACGCCGATCCGGTCGACCAAGCCGACTCAGGCCGCGTTCTTCACCGACGACGACGAGCTCGACGACTGAACCCGTGCGGGCGCCGTGACCGGTGCCCACAGCTCGGCGGCGAACTCGGGCTGCACGAAGGCGCGCAGCAGCCGGCCGAGGCGCTTCTCGATCACCTGGGCGACCTCGACGTGCGCCTGAGCGGGCTGGCCGATCGGGTCGGGGACGTCGTCCTGGCCGGGTTCGGTGACCCGGTTGCGACGTGCGTCGGCCAGCAGCGCGACGAGGGCGCGGGCGTGCGCCTCCCCGTCGCGGGCCAGCGGGGCGACGACCGGCGGCAGGGTGGCGAGCAGGCCGACCGCCTCGCGGAGGGTGAAAACCTTGCGCAGGCCGCGCGGGTACATCGAGAGCACGGTGGCGCGCTGCTCCTCGGTCATCGTGATGACGACGTCGGAGTCGACGAGCATCTCCTCGGTGAGCTGCTGGGCGACGTGGCCCTTGCTGGGCACCCCCCGGTTCTCCAACGCCCGTCGGGACGCGGGGTGCATGGCCGAGCCGACGACGGCGGCCGTGCCGGCGCTGGCGACCTCGATCTGGTCGGCGTCACCCGGCAGCCAGTCCTGCAGGCCACGGCGGGTCATCCGCTCGGCGACGGCGGAGCGGCAGATGTTCCCGGTACAGACGAAGGTCATGCGCACGGACGGAACGGTAGGGACCGATCAGTCACGTGGTGTGACGACACGCATTTGTTGTGTTGTGACGTGCGGACTTTCGGGGTCGAGTGCCGCCCTGTCCCGGGAGTCCCACCGACCCCACCCGTGTCGGTCACATCGCCACAGGTGCCCGGGCCCCGGCTGTGCGATGGTGCCAACATGCGCCGAGCTGCCCTGGTCTGCCTGCCCACCGCACTGCTGGTGGCTGCCTGCAGCACGACCGTGGCGGGCAGCGCCTCGCCCGCCCCGACGACCGCGGCGTCCCCGTCGTCGACCTCGTCATCGGCACCTGCGGGGCCCAGCGGTACCGACGACCCCTCCGACGACGACCTGAACCGGGCCCGCAACCTGGTCGACGAGCTGTACGCCGGCCTCAGCTCGTCCACGGAGGGCGGGCTGGCCGCGTACGCCGACTTCCTGGCCACCCACAACCACCCCGAGTTCAGCTTCGGCGGCCCGGAGTGCCTGACCTTCCTGCAGGGCCTGGGCCTCACCGACACCTACCGGGCGCTCTACACACCGGACCTCGTCGAGCTGGACGTCGACCCCGGCTGGCAGGTGCCCGACGGCCGGTACGCGGGCCTCGCGCCCGACGGCGACGTCTACTCCGTGCCGATCACCGTGGACGAGGCGGATACCGCGACCGGCTCCACCGGTTCCTACTCGGCCACCGTGCACGCCGCCGTGCTCGACGACGAGGCGTTCTTCTTCCAGCCCTGCGAACCCTGACCAGCGTCCCCGTCGGGGTCACGGGCGGGCGACCGTGCAGGTCAACCCCCTAGCCTGAGGCCTTCCGACGGGGAGGTGGACGACGCATGGCCAGGTCTCGCGAGCACGGTCCCGATGCCGACGAGCTGTTCGGCGACGAGGACGACGTCGCCACGCCCGCCGCCCGTCCCCGCCGGCGGTCGGTGTCTCCCGTCCGGCGGCTGCTCGTCGGCCTGGGTGTGCTGACCGTGGTGCTGGCGCTCGCCGTGGCCGGCGGCGCCTGGTTCCTGACCGACCGCTACGCCGGCAACGTGGACCGGGTGGCCGGGGTGTTCGACGACCTCGACGAGGCCGAGCGCCCGGCGCCGGCCACCCCCGCGCAGCCAGCCGCCACCGTGGCCGACCCGGTGACGTTCCTGCTGGTGGGGTCGGACACCCGGGCCGAGATCGTGGACGGCGAGATCCCCGACGCCCGGTCCGACGCGATCATGCTGGCTCGGTTGTCGGGCGACCGGCAGCACGTGCAGGTGGTCTCGATCCCCCGCGACTCGTGGGTGGACATCCCCGGCTACGGCATGAACAAGATCAACGCCGCCTACGCGTTCGGCGGGCCGAGCTTGCTGATCCAGACCATCGAGAACCTGACCGGGGTGCGCATCGACCACTTCGCGGCGATCAGCTTCAACGGGCTGATCTCGATGACCGACCAGCTGGGCGGGGTGGACGTCGAGGTAGCGGAGACCACGACGAACGGCCCGTACACCTTCACCCAGGGCCTCAACCACCTCGACGGCGACATGGCCCGCTGGTACGTCGGGCAGCGCTACGACCTGCCGGGCGGCGACTTCGACCGCGTGAAGCGGCAGCAGAACTACCTGCGCTCGATGTTCGGCAAGCTGTTCGCCGCCGGCACGTTCGACAGCGTGGGCCAGATCGACTCGGTGCTGCAGGCGGTGACCAGCTCGATCGCGGTCGACGACTCGCTGAGCAACGCCGGCCTGCTGGAGCTGGCGCTGTCGGCGCGCAGCCTCACCCCCGGCGGGATGGACTTCTTCACCGCGCCGGTGCTGGGCACCGGCACGGAGGGCGCGGCCAGCGTGGTCTACCTGGACCAGGCGACCGGCGACCGGATGTGGGGCTACCTGCAGACCGACTCACTGGGCCAGAACGCTGACGAGTTCAGCGACGAGGCCCTTCCCGCCACCCCGCGGTGACGGTTCAGCGCACGCAGTTCTGGTCGGCGTAGGCCTCGATGAAGCCGAAAGCGTCCCTGGCGCTGTCCTGCGCCCCCTGCGGGAGCTCGGAGGCGTCATCGCCGCCGCCCTGCAACGAGGTGATCAGTGCACCGCGGAGTGTCTCCGCGGCCTCCTCCACCCGATCCGAGGGGGCGACGTCGATCAGCGTGTCCAGCAGCGGCAGGCCGTCCTCGACGCCGTCGGCGTCGTCGAGCTGCTGGTAGACGGCGCAGAACTCCTCGACCGAACCGCCGCCGCAGCTGGTCAGCAGGAGGGGGACGCCGGCGAGCAGCACAGCGGTGCGCAGGGTGCGGGTGAGCACGGTCGACCTCGTCATGTCGGGAGCACGGATGTCCCCTCATCGGCGTCTGCGGCCTCGGTGCTGACTCGTGGACCAGCGCCCTCACCCTGGCGGGTGGCGTGGCTCAGCTGACGAGGTAGAGGTGCGGCTTCCCGTCGTCCCCGTCGGTCCCGGCGACCTCGGCCGCCGCCGGATGCAGGGCGACCAGTCGGGTCAGCAGCGGGATGAGCGACGCCGCGATCACCTCGGCGACCTCCTGGTGCACCTCGAGCGGCCGACCGATGGGGTCGGCGACGTCGTCCGCGGCGTCGGAGGGGCGCTTGGACCGTGCGGCGGCCATCTTCTTGACAAGGGACCGGCACCGCTCGGCGAGGTCGTCGCCGTCGAGCTGGACGTCGCGGCCGACCAGGGCGACGAGGTCGGCGGCCTCGCGCAGGGTGAAGGTGCGCTGGAGGGCGCGCGGGGCGGCCTTGAGCACCGACCGGCGGTGGCTGCGAGTCAGCGCGAGGGTCAGGTCGGCGTCGATGGCCATGTCGTCGAGCAGCTGCCGGGCGACGTGGCCGATGGGGTCGCCGCCGAACCCCTCGAGCACGGTGGCGCTGTCGGGGTGGACACCGGCACCCTGCACGGCGTGCGTGCCAGCGCTGACCACCTGTATGCGGTGGGCGTCGTCGCCGAGGGCCTCGTCGAGGAAGGCGCGGGCCATGCGCTCGGCCATCGCCGAGCGGCAGATGTTGCCGGTGCAGACGAACAGCACGGTGAACACCGGATTGGGAGACCAGTGCCGTGCCACCCGGTCAGTCTTCCCTACCGATGCGCCACCGCACAGTCGCAACGCGTAACGATGCGGAGCTGCCCCGGTCTGACCCGCGGTATCGACAACCAGGGCGCGGCTGGGTCGGCTGGTCTTCGGCGCTGCCGGGTCTGGGTCGTAGCCGTAGTTGTACGGCCGTACCCGTAGGCGGAGGTGACCTCGGCCTTGGGCGGCACGATGTTGAGGACGACGCCCAACGTCTTGGCCCCGACCCGCTCGAGCGTGGCATGCGCCCGGGCGAGCTGCTCCTTGGTGGTACTGCCGTCCGCAGGGACACGCCGACACCCCTGTTCCAGATGCCGGGTGAGCCTGCCGATGATCTGGAACGGGTGCGTTCTGCCACCCGTTCCACGCGACCAACGGGGTTCAGATGACACACATGCCGCCACCCGGCAGCGGACCACCAGCGGGGTCCCCCGGCTGGGCACCCCATGGGTGGGCCGAATCTGGACCGAACGGGTCGTGGTCACCGGCGCCGCCCGCGCAGAATTTCCCGCATCAGCGTCCTGTGCAGCAGGATCCCTGGCGCCAGACGCAGAGCCCCTTCCAGGCAGGAACAGTGCCTCCACGCGCTGCGGGCCAGCGGGTCACGTCGGGCACAGGCAGAGCTGTTGGCCTGGGTCTCGGACTGGGGGCCGGCGTGGTGATCCTGATGCTGATCATCCTTGCCGCTACCGGGACCTTCGCCCCCGACCCCACAGCCACTTCGGTTGCGGCCCCGCCGCCGACCGAGGCGATCGCCCCGCCCTCGAGTCACGCCGTCACCGTGTTGTTCACTCTGTCCGATTCGGATCTACGTCAGGACTGCGAAGGCGACGGGGGGTATGCCGACATCGGACCCGGAACGCCGGTTCGCCTCACCAACGAGTCAGGCGTGGTCCTGGGCGCCACCAGCTTGAGCGAGGGGGACTACTCCGGCGGCACGTGCACATGGACGTTGACCATCCCCGACGTCGGGGACGCACAGTTCTACTCGATTGAGGTCGGCGACCGGGGGCAGATCACGAACAGCTCTTCCGAGATGGAAGCGAGCGGGTGGTCGTTCTTCATCAGCCTCGGCTGACAGAGCTGCACGCCTGGTACATGCGGCGCGGTCAGCTGGTCTTGGGTGCAGCCGGGTCCGGGTCGTAGCCGTAGTTGTAGCCGTACCCGTAGGCGGAGGTGACCTCGGCCTTGGGCGGCACGATGTTGAGGACGACGCCCAGCGTCTTGGCGCCGACCCGCTCGAGCGTGGCGTGGGTTTGGGCGAGCTGCTCCTTGGTGGTGCTGCCGTACCGCAGCGACAACACGACGCCGTCGACGAGCACGGCCAGCCCGCTGGAGTCGGCGACCGGCAGCAGAGGCGGCGCGTCGAGCAGCACGAAGTCGTTCTTCTGCCGCAGGTCGTCGATGAGCGAGAACATGTGCGACGACGAGAGCAGCTCACTCGGGTTGGGCGGGGTGGGCCCGGCCGCGATGACCGAGAGACCGCCGTCGCCGTAGGGCTGGATGACGTCCTCTAGGCCGGCCGACCCGGTAAGGATGTTCGTCAGCCCAACGCCGCCGACCATGCCCAGGTAGCGGGTGACCCGGGGGCGGCGTAGGTCGGCCTCGATGACCGTGACGGTGCGGCCTGCCTCGGCCAGGGAGAGCGCCAGGTTGACCGCGAGGGTCGTCTTGCCCTCCGACGGCACGGCGCTCGACACCATGATGACCTTGGGCGGCTCGTCGACGTTGAGGAACTGCAGATTGGTGCGCAGCTGCCGGTAGCCCTCGGCGGTGCGACTCAGGCTGTTGCGCTCGATGGTGTGCTGGCTGGCCAAGTCGTCGTCGCGGAGGATGACGCCGATGACCGGCCCGCCGGCCAGCTCGGCCGCGTCCTCGGCGTCCTTGACCGTCCGGTCTAGGCGCACGCGGGCAATCGCGCCGGCAGCTCCGAGCAGCAAACCGACGAGCAGACCCAGGGCGACGTTGCGGAGCGTCTGCGGCGAGCTCGGCGCGGTCGGGAGGTCGGAGCGGTCGGTCACGGTCACCTTGACCGGCGACACGGCGTCGGCTCCGCTGGGAGTCTCGAGCTCCTCGACCATGGCGCTGAACTCAGTGCCGATTGACTCCGCGATCCGCTGCGCCTGCACCGCCGAGGGGTCTGTGACGGTGACGTTGAGCAGCACCGTGTCGGTCACCGCGGTCGCGGTGATGTGACCGGCAAGGGCGGATGGAGTCAGGTCGAGTTGCAGATCGTCGACGACGCGCGAAGCAAGCTCTTCCCCGGTCAGCAATTGGGCGTACGAGGTGACCCGCTGCTGGGAGAGCTGGCTGCCCTGGAACGCCTCGGCAGTCGTCACGGAGTCGGTGGCCGAGACGAACAGCTGGGTCTGCGAGCTGTAGAGCGGGGTCTGCAGGAGGCTCAGCCCGAGCGCGGCCAACGCCCCGACCAATGCACCGGCGACCACAAGCCACCAAGACGCCTTCAGCGCCTTCAGAACTTCCCTGAGTTCCACTACATCCCCGCTTCGTCGAACAGTCCGGCACCTCGTCGTGCTGTTCCAATGCAGCAGGACAGTAGGCGAGGACCTACACGAACACCTACGCCTCGGGCAACGGCGAACAGAGGCACAGGTCTGTCAGCCGGTGCGGACGGTGCCGGCGGCGAGCTGCTCCCGGTACCAGGCGACGGTGGCGGTGAGGCCTTCGTGCAGGCCGATCTGCGCGCGCCAGCCGAGGTCGTGGATGGTGGAGACGTCCAGCAGCTTGCGGGGGGTGCCGTCGGGCTTGGTGGTGTCGAAGACCAGTTCCCCGGTGTAGCCGACGGTGTCGGCGACGAGCTGGGCGAGCTCGGCGATGGGCAGGTCCTCCCCCACCCCGATGTTGACCGGCGCGCCGTCGTCGTAGTGCTCCAGCAGGTGCACGCACGCCCGCGCCAGGTCGCTCACGTGCAGGAACTCCCGGCGCGGGGTACCGGTGCCCCACACGGTGACGGTGGGGTCACCGTCGATGCNGTTTATTGTGACCGGCTCCGCGGACCCCGCGAGTCCACACGGGGAGTATGGTCAGCAGAGTCAGATGTGTGTAGGAGCCAGGGCCCCGCTCCCCCTACGGCGTGGCCAAGCTCTACGCCTACTGGGCCACCCGCAACTACCGCGAGGCCTACGACACCTACGCCGTCAACGGCATCCTCTTCAACCACGAGTCCCCCCGCCGCGGGGAGACCTTCGTGACCCGCAAGGTCACCCGCGCCGTGGCCCGCATCAAGGCCGGCCTCCAGGACAAGCTCTTCATGGGCAACCTGGACGCCGTCCGCGACTGGGGCTACGCCCCCGAATACGTCGAAGGCATGTGGCGGATGCTCCAAGCCTCCGAACCCACCGACTACGTCCTCGCCACCAACACCGCCTACTCGGTCAAGGACTTCGTGCGGCTGTCCTTCGAGCACGCCGGCCTCGACTGGGAGAACCACGTCGAGTACGACAAGCGCTACGAACGACCCAGCGAAGTCGACGCACTCGTCGGGGACTACACCAAGGCCAAGACCATCCTCGGCTGGGAACCCAAGGTCCACACCCCCGAACTCGTCCAGATCATGGTCGACGCCGACATCCAGGCCCTCGACGACCAGCTCTCCGGCAGATCAGTCCGCCTCGACTCATGAGCGCCAGTGACCAGCAAAAACTGCATCTCGGCGACGGTAGCGCAATTAGCCTCGCCCTATGGGGCGAGGAACGGGCTGTCAGCCAACTCGTCACGAGAGCAAGCACATCCGAACCGGCGCACGTACATTTCGTCAACGCATACACGCTAGCGCTCGCTGAGACCGATCCACGAATGCGAGCAGCACTCTCGGACTCGAACGCTATCTGCCTGCCTGACGGCAAGCCCCTATCTAAGCTTCTAGAAACACTGAGCGGCCATCGACAATTACAGACACGCGGCCCCTCAGTCTTCAAACAGGTCATCGCCCAGACCAGCGGTCGAACTTTGCGCCACTTCCTTCTCGGATCATCTCCCGCGGTGCTGGACGCCATCGAACGTCGCTTCAAGCAGGACGGATCGGCGACTAACGAGATTGTGGGCATCAGCAGCCCGCCGTTTCTACCGATATCCGCCTGGGACATCGAGTCCATCGCCGCACAGATTGAATCAGCCAATCCCGACATCATATGGCTCGGGCTAGGTACACCGAAGCAGGACCACTTAGCCCCGATTCTTGCCAAGCGATGCGACACCCTCGTCGCTTGCGTGGGCGCGGCATTCGACTTTTATGCAGAGCATAAGCGAGAAGCCCCGACGCGCATGACCCAGCTCGGCCTTGAGTGGCTATTCCGCTGGGCTCAAGAGCCGAGACGACTTACCAGGCGTTACACGACTGGCAACATTCGCTTCATTCGACTTGCAATCAGGAACATTCGGTGATCGACCGTCTAGTTCGCTCTATTTCGAGAAGGCTGTCCGTACGCGACAACGTTCACGTAGGTGCCAACTTTCATGTCGGGAGAAATTCCAGGATATGGGCGCCTAGGTCTTTGGTTATCGGCCGCGATACCTACGTCGGAAAGAACGTGACTGTAGAAGTAGACGGACATATTGGTCCAGGATGCCTGATTGCGAATAACGTTGGCATAGTTGGGCGCACCGACCACGACCACAACCAGGTCGGCACACACATACGACACTCAGACTGGGTCGGCGACAAGCCAGCTACCCTCAGCACGCCAGTTTCGATTGGACGCGACGTTTGGGTCGGCTTTGGATCAATTATTCTCTCCGGAGTCACCATCGGGGACCATTGCATCGTCGCTGCTGGCTCCGTCGTCACCCGGGACTTAGCAGAGAACTCGATAGCCGCGGGGAACCCCGCTCGAGTCGTTGGTTTCAGATTCGCTCCAGATAAACTAGTTCTGCACAAAGAGACGCTGAACCTACTGGAGAACGAACGCCGATGACACTTCGGGTTGCCATCATCCATCCCTGGTTTCCTCAGTATCGAGCGGGCTTGTTCCACAGGATGAAGCTCGACGCCAAAGCAAAGGGCATCGAACTCGATATCTTCCATGGCCCGCCACCCAAAGAGTGGCAAGACCGGAACGACTCAATCGTCAACGATGACGCCAGCCAACTTCCCACACTCTCATTTCGTGTTGGCAGGACGAGCATAACAAGTAAGGCTCTTGGGCCGCTCACTAGAAGAGGTCCTTACGATCTCATAGTGGCCGAGCAGGCAATCAGACATCTTGAACTTTACCGCCTCCTCCTGCGGCCCCACCGGACGCGGCTCGGCTTATGGGGACACGGTCGCACTTACACGGCGGATATCCCACAGCTGCAGGAACGCCTCAAGACGCGAATCACCAATGCTTGCGGATGGTTCTTCGGTTATACGCCGAACGGCGTCACATCGGTCGTTGAGGCAGGGTTCGATCCCGACCGTACGACCACGCTTTTCAACACGATAGACACAGACCGGCTTCGAATAGATCTCCGCCAAGTTACTACGGACGACAAGACCAATTACCGTCGGCGATACGGGACGCAGCCCATTCTCTTCCTCGGAGCACTGGACGAGAGCAAAAAGGTTCCGCTGCTGATCGAGTCATTCAAGACCGCCGCGAAGACCAACCCAGCCCTGTCTTTGGTCGTGGCTGGCGAAGGGCCGCTATTGTCTTACGTCCTGGACCAGAGCTCGCAGGCTACTGGAGTACATTACGCCGGGAGCCTCTCGGGGAAGGACAAGGCCATTGCGCTAGCAACATCATCGGCGCTTGCGGTGCCGGGCCGCGTAGGTCTTGTCGCAGTCGACGCGCTCGTCGCAGGCATACCGTTGGCCACCGTCCAAAGCGCCTATCACGCCCCGGAATTCGAGTACTTACGACCGGACGTCGACGTCTTCATCGGTTCAGCAACCGGGTCGGACTACGCGCAGGTGCTAACTCAGATCGCTCAGCGAGAACGGCGGGATCAAGCGGAGCCAGAATCGCCCGTGCTCCCATTGTTGACGGTGGCGGGTATGTCAGACCGATTTATCAAAGGCCTTATAGGCTGGGCTTATTCGGAAGACATCACGCAGAAATGAGCCAAGATGACGAGAAGCCGGCATACCCCATGGTCCACGCGATAATTGCCTGCCGAAACCGCAAGGAACTAACGGTGCGGACGGTGGTCGCCATCGCGGAGATCTTGGATCGACTATGCACGCACGGATCCATCACGGTTTTTGATGACGGATCCACCGATGGTACGTCTGCGGCAGTCCGAACAGCCCTGCCTTCGGTCCGTATAGTTACCGGCGACGGAGACAATTATTGGGCCGCTTCAATGGCCAAGGCGGAGCAACTCGTACTGGAGAGCTCAACCACCGGTCAACGCGACTTTATTCTTTGGCTGAATGACGACGTCGAGCTAGATCCGGTTGAAGCTCGATTAGCCATACTTTGCGCACAAAAAAACGATGGCATCCTGGTGGGGGCCACGGTCGGAGCCGATGGAAGCGTGACCTATTCCGGTTTGATTCCCCGACCGCGACGCCCACTGACGTTTTCCAGAGTTACCCCTAGTGGGGCGGAACAGCGGGTTGCAACGTTTAACGGAAACTTTGTTCTAGTTCCGGTCCACGACGCGAAAAAGCTTGGCGGAATTGACGGAGGATTCTCTCACGGCCTAGCCGATATTGACTATGGCCTGCGCGCCACGCGCGAAGGCGTGCGGATCGTTCTTTTCGGCACGCCGATAGGCGAATGCAGCCGCAATACCGTCACGCACCAACCCATTCGCTGTGCATGGCGGGACGCTCGAGGACCAAAGGGCGGCCTAAATCCCGCAAATCTCGATCGCTTCCTTGCTCGACATGCCGAGCGTTACACCCAGCGTTACTGGAAATTCGCTCTCCCCGCTAGTTGGCTCGCAAAGCGTCTTGCTCCAGCATTCACCCGGCGTTGATCGAGACCGTCCGAACTTGAATCCAGAATAGTGGACCAAATGCCTTCCAAGCCATCGTCCGTGTCGGTGCAAAAGCTCTCCGAGTTTCCCTTTCACCTTGGCTTTATGAATCCCGATACTTCGATTCGAACCGAAAGATTTGGCTCGCCGGACTCCGATATTCGAGTCTCTGTGGTCATGCCGGTCCACAATCAGGGGCCAATCATCGGCAAGGTGCTCGAACATTTACAGCTGTCCATGACTCTAGATTACGAACTGATACTCATTCTCGACGACTGCACTGATCGAACGCGGCAGGAAGTAGACGGCTGGCTCGACAAGGCATTGAGCCAAGCAATTCTCCACGAGATTGTTGTCGTGACCACCGACGTGGCCGTCTACGAGACAATCTCTGATTCAATCGGATTTCACTACGCATCTTCTTCCATCTATCTCGAAGTGCAAGCGGATATGATACTGAACGACCCAGGTTTTGATGCGCGACTGCGCGAAGCGCTCGACACCATGCCGGACCTCGTTGCCGTCAGCGGCCGTGGGGTTGACACGTTTGCTGCTTGTACGCCCATCGATAGGTTGCGGCAGAAACTGGCCCATGTGATTAGACGAGCGGCTTTTCGGCGAGGTATCGCTTACCGAGCGACACGGCTCGAGTTCTTCCTGTTCAAGGGAGTCGGACGACTAGGCCCAGCCATCGAGCTTGTTGACAGAACGGAGCCTCACACTGTCTGGGTTGGTCATACCGTCATGCGGGGACCATTAGCTCTTTCCGCTCCGAAGTTGGGCGACCTAGGCGGGTTAGACACGAGCCGCTTCTTCCTCGGCGATGACGACCACAACCTCTGCCGCCGCGCATGGGTCGAGCGCCGATGGAGGGCCGCCTACATGCCAGTTCGTTTCATCTCACCTCTAGACGCCGGGAGCACTCGCAAGAAGCGCGACCCGCGCCGCCAGATGCGTCACGTAGAACTCGACCGGGCGTATAGTGAGGCGCAGAAATCGGTTGATCTCTTGGATCTCGACATAGAGTGGCGGAAAAAACCCCCAAGACTGGAAACTCGCTCAACCTTCGGGAACGGCTAGTGGGATGCGCAGAAATTCGCTTCTCTATGCTGGCACGCTGGCATTCGGTCAACTAGCGACAGCTGCCGCGTTTGCTCTGGCTGCCAGACACACATCGCCTACTACTTTCGGAGTACTGGCGTCCGGGATCGCCATCGGGGCGGTCTTAGCTGGTCTCCTCGATTTCGGACAAAGCAACTATCTCATTCGCGAAGTTGCGAAGGGGGGGCTTCTTCGACGCGAGGCCACCGACCGCCTCATCGTGAAATTGGCCGCCGGCCTCCTCGGGTCGTGCGCTGCCGTGGCGGCCGCGCTAGTCTTTACGAACGGCGGTCACAACGTACTTACTATCGTTCTGGCTGGAACTATCACGCTGATGGGCGCCCTGACAGTGCAAGCTCTGCAGGTTGAGCTCCGAGCCCGTGGGCGGTTCTTTTCGGTGTCCGTGTGTTCGGTTCTAGGTCGCATGAGCCTTGTGAGCGTGGTTACCCTAGGGGTCCTTCTAGGGGCTCAAGGTCACAAGGCACTGCTGGCTGGGCTGCTGACCTCCGGAGCCGTTGAGGCTTTCTCACTGTTCATCGCAAGGAGGCCGGGCCCCTACACAGGTGTAACGGCGAGGATTCGGGCATTGCCTATGCGAGATGCCTGGGGTGGGTCCACTGCTTATGGTGTGTCAGGTCTTGCGAGCGCTGCACAACAACTCGACGTTGTCGTTCTCGCGGCCTTTGGTGGCACTGGGGCGGCTGGCGTCTACGCCGCTGTAGCCCGCTGGACGAGCCCGCTTATTCTTCCGTCCTCTGCTATTACTCAGGTGGCAACACCGACCTGCGCAGCGGCGGTCAATGTTAAAAGTGGTTTGGCGCAACTCCGCCCGTTCTGGATTTTGATCGTCGCGAGCGCCGCACCATGTCTAGTGCTTGCTGCCTTCTCCGATCGGTTCACCGAACTCCTCCTCGGTCCAGCGTTTGCACAATCCGCTTCAGTGCTTGCCCTGCTAGCGGTCGGCGTGATTCCGACAATATTTGCGCAACCGGTGAATATGTTGTTGCAAGTGCAGAATCGCGACGCATCTATAGCGGTTTGGAGCACCATAGCGACCCTTATTCGGCTTGCTGGTGCCGGAACCCTAGGGGCATTTCTTGGAGCTAACGGCGGAGCGATATCCGTTATCCTCCAGCAGGTAGTTCTGTGCGTCGCCATAGGATTCATTCTTCGCAGTGCTATCCGCCGGGGCGGAGAGGCGTGATTTTGCTTCTCACGGCTACTGTCCGTCCGCAAGGCGTTCCAGGTCTCACCCTTCTGGATGCCGAGTTACGGCTGCAGCAGTACCGTGATTCTTTGCGATTCTGGGCCGGTCTGCGCAGTAGCAAATTCGACCGGATCATTCTAGCCGAGAACAGCCTGTCCTATGAAGAATTATCTTCGTTGTTCTCCGACTTCAATGACGCTCGAATCTTATTGGTCTCGGTGGGGCCCCCAAGTGCGGACGCAGTGTCGCGCGGTAAAGGCGCGTGCGAGGCCGACCTTATCGCAAAGGCAATGAGGTCACCGGAACTCATCGAGTTGCAAGGTTTCGTCTGGAAATGCACCGGTCGATTGCGGGTGACCAACTTCGCAACGACCACATGCCGACTGTCGCAAGGACGGGTGATGACGTATGACATCCCCCGCGACCAGTCGAACTGGGCTGACAGTCGCCTCTTCGGGGCGCCCGTAGACGTGATGACACACTTCGCGGACTTGGCGGTCGTGTCTGTAAATGAGGAGCAGGGCACAGACCTTGAGTCCGTGCTTGCGAAATGGGCGGGCATCGCTGGCCCTGGAGGGACGGCGAATCTGCGCTGCAAGCCACGATTCAGCGGCCAGTCTGGAACCACTGGAACCCTCTACGCTGCAAGTCGACGCGACCGCTGGTTGCGGCAGCCCGCTGAGATTGCGTACCGTGCGCTAGTCCGCACCGGGATTGGGAGACGGTTATGCTAGGTCTCAGTGCAGCAGTTCTCGCTGGCGGAGTCTTTTGCTACATCTTCGGCGGGCTCGTTTCGGCGCATCCTAGAGCTGGCGTCGCACTGACTTCGGCCGTTGTCTTATCTTTATTTGATGTTCCTCGGTTGCCTGTGGTTTCAGTTAGTGGATTCTCAGTAGAGGTTCCCGATATTATTGGGGCGCTTCTCTTGTCCGCAGCGGTGTTCAACCGGAGCAAGCGCCAACCCGGGCGAGAGCATCTGGGCACGGCACTCCTAGCCATTTCAACTCTCACACTGATTGGCATATTGCGAGGCGTCGAAGAATACGGCATTGGTCCGACCATCGTCGAGGCTCGGCTGATATTGTTGCCACTCACTGCCGTCGCCTGGGCTTCGTCGGTCGGGCGCAGCTGGGAGATTGAGAACGCGGTCTTTCGGAGTTCGCTTGTCTACCTGGGATTTGGGTTAGTCGTCGTTGCCCTTTACCACTCGGTTAGATTTGGCGTAGGCACATCCTCTAGCCGGTTCATCACGATCGATGGAGTCGAGCAGTCCTCCAGGGTGTTAACCCAGATCCAGGCTCTCATGTTATTGCTAGGGGCACTTGTTGCTGTCGAGCGCTGGATCTCTGGACGAGGGAGAATCTGGTTCTGGGTTGCAGCGCTATTTTTGCTATCGATAGTAATCTCCCAACAGAGATCCGTCTGGCTTGCATCTGTTGCCGCCCTGGTTGTTGCCTACGCATGTTCAGACAGAAGCCGCAGGGGTCGTTTCAACTTGGCCTTTGCCCTAGCCGCTGTTGCGGGACTCGTTGGTCTCGCGGCCGTCCCGGCTGCATTCGCTGGGATCCTTGGTTCAGGGGAGGACACTGCGACATACGACTCACGCTCTTACGGCTGGGGTCAGCTTCTTCAGCTCTTCTGGGATTCGGGGTGGACCAGCAGGCTATTCGGTCTCCCGTTCGGTGCCGGGTTCGACCGTCTTGACACTAATGGTCTTCTCGTATCATTCTCGCCTCACAATTGGTACCTGTTAATCCTGCTCCGCCTGGGTTTGATCGGGCTCGCTGCGTTCATCTACTTGATATTCTCATCGATGAGATCCGTGTTGCGGCGGCCTGATCGTCGGATCGGTGCCCCAGTTGCTGCTGCGGTACTGGTGTTCTGCTGGACGTATGGATTGTCATGGGTCTTAGCGATCTTCCTGGCCCGGAGCGTGACGGGATTTGAGCCGGCGGATCGAGGTGCGGCGGAGATGGAGCCTCGCAAGATGGAGAAGATGTGAAGGTCTTGCACCTGCTTGGAGCATTGAGGCCCAGCGGGATGGAACGAATGCTCGTATCTGCGGCCAAGCACTTTGAATCGGCGAAAGTTGATTCTTTCGTGTTGGGACGGCACGACCCGAGCGAATTTGGGTTGACCTTAGCCGATGTAGGATACAACGTGAGTTACTTACGCACGGGCAGGTGGGGGGACCTTAAAGACATCCGTACTGCAATTCGCGAAATAGATCCCGACATCGTCCACATCCATACCGAGGGTTTTTATCTACCGACGGTCATTGCAGTGCGAATGGCGGCGGGTAGAAGGCGCACAGTGCTGCGCACCGTTCATAACATCTTCACTCCGATGGGCATTGGTCGGCTGCAACGCCGTGTACAAATTGCTGCCACCAGCCGTCTGGTCGATGCCGTCTCCGCACCCTCAATCGATGTTCAAGAGAACGAAGCCGACCAGGGAAGACATTGTCGTGTCATATCGAATTGGGTGGCTGACGATTTTGTCCGGCATTCAGCGAGGGGTCTCGTAACGCCGGGCCGTCCACCCACGATGGCTATCGTGGGGAATTGCTCATCGATCAAGAATCATGCTTTGGCCATCCGCGTGGCCGGTGAACTTGGTCACAGAATTATTCACCTCGGCGACGAGAGCGGCATTGACGAGGAAGAGACGCAACTTCTAGATGAACTAGCGAAGGCTGGCAGGGTGGATTTTCGAGGCGTCGGAGATCCTCGCCTATGGCTGGGTATGGCTGACTACTTCGCGATGCCCAGCCAAAGAGAGGGAATGCCCGTCGCTCTGGCCGAGGCCCTCCAGGTGGGGCTCCGGTGTGTTGTGGCCAATCGGCCTGGTTTCGCCTGGTCAGTAGTCGATAATCGCGTTCAGCAATCGGCATTGTGCGACAAACAATGGCGGGCTTCGGTCCTGTCCGTGCTTGGTGCGGGCAAGGCCGAATCGCAAGAGCTGGACTACTCCGCCGCAAGTAACGTTGGTGCGCTTATAAGTTGGTACAGGGAGCACTGTCCGCCCTTTTAGGGCAACTCAGGCCGCCCACGAAGGCCCGAGATGACGTGTGACAGGAGTCCTGATTCATGAAGCGGCGCTGCAACGGTAGGACTCAGGCGACGGCGGAGGCGGCGAAGGGCACCCCGGTCCACACGTCCTCATCACCTGCTCGGAATGCGGGGAGAATCAACGCGCGGAGGAGGCCGGAGACGTCACGGAACAGCGCTTCCGACAGTGGCCCGACCACCCGGAGATCCGCCAGCAGATCCGGTAGGTCGTCCGCTCCTGCTGCCACCGATCGGAATCGCCGAGCGCCGGCCAGTGCGGCGACCACGGCGCGGAAGTGCCCGTCGGCATCGGCCGACATTGGCCCCACCACCTGAGGCAACCCGCGGAGCAACACCGCCGCCTCCTGCAACGTAAACGTGCTCCGCAGGCCACGAGGATTCAGCGCCAACACCGCGTCCCGCTGTATCCCCCCCATCGTCAGGGTCAGGTCTGCGCCACCCAGGACTGCCGGGCTCATCCACCGCGCTCGGTGCTCGCTTGCGTCGATGCCACGCTCGGCCAACACCTGTTGGGCGACCGCGGGCATTGGTGCGCCAACCTCGGCACGGACACCGACGCTGAAGACTTGGACTCTCTCCCGGTCGGGGTCCCACTCGCTCAGCAGTCTCCGCGATATGAGCTCTGCCATCGCGGAGCCCCACACGTTGGTCGTGCAGACGAAGACGATGCGCATGGCCATGACGTTAGGGACCGTTCAGTCACGGAGATGAGCGACGCGCTCACTCACGGTGGACAGACCTGGCAGTGCTGACTAGGCAGCAGTCGACAGTTCGGGGCGGCGCACCGGCGTGCCGCGCAGGCCGACGACGGCCGCGACCACTCCCCCGGCGTTGCCTGCCAGCAGGCCGGCCACGGCCGTGACCACGAGGTCGGCCCCGGTCGAGCCCAGCACCAGACCGACGCTCAGGGCGACGGCGAGCCCGGTCAGCAGGCCGATCGCCAGCAGCCACCAGCCGCGCCGCAAGATCTGCTGCGCTTCTGCGCCCATCGTTGGCACCCCTCACCACACCGTGCCGGTGGGAAGTCGACCGGCGAGCAGGACCGTAGCGTGATCAGCCCGCTACGAGCGGCGATTGGTGCAGGTGTCGCCCACCCTCAGCCCCGGCCGCCCCACGGGCCCCAGGGGGCTGTCAGCTGGAGCGCGCAGTGTCCACCAGCGGGGCGATGAGGTCGCCCAGGTAGGAGTGGCCGGCGTCCAGCAGCGAGATGCCGTCGGCGGGAGACACCAGGCCGGCGGGGGCGGCGAACCAGCCTCGCGTCAGCGGGTCGACGTACGTGGCGCCCGCGGCCTGCGCCGCCGCCTGCACCGCGGTCGAGACCGCGGTCAGCTCTGCCGGGGCGGCCGCGCTGCTCCAGCAGGGGCCGATCACCAGCAACCGGGTGCTGGGGTCGGCGGCCAGGATGGCCGCGAAGGTCGCGCTGGCCGCCGCCTGCACCTCGGCGGGGTCTGCGGCCACGTCGTTCCGGCTGCCGAACACCACCGTGACCGATGCATCCGCCGGCGGCTGTGCCTGTACCAGCTGCGGGTAGGTCTGACCGGTCGATCCCGGACGCACGTACCCGGCCAACGTCGCGGCGCTCAGCTGCAGCTGCATGTCCAGCTGCTGGGCCACGAGAGCGGGCCAGCCGGCCGCACCGGTGCCGCCCTCGGAGTTGCCCGACGAGTACCCGTCCCCGTACACGGCCAGCACACCGGGGTCACCGGTCGTCTCCGGCGCCGACGAGCCCGGAGCGGACGACCTCGTACCGGTGGCCGGGGCCGTCGTCCGCGGGCTCGTCGTCCCGGTGGTCGCGGCGGCGACCGACCTCGTCGGCCCCGGCTCGGAGTTCTGCCGCTGCACCAGCAGCAGGACGAGCCCGACGTTGGCCAGCAGCAGGACCACGATCGCGATCAGACCCCACCGCGGAGGGCGCTCGAAGGCCATCACGCGACCAGGCTAGAGAGCGCAACGGGCCCCACCTACCGCCGTCGGCGGTTCGTCACCGGCAGCAACCGCAGGGCCACCGGTCCTGCCCTCACCCGGGTACCCCGCCGACCTCCCGGGAGTCCCAGCGGCGGCGAGGCACGTTGACCCGGGGCCGCACCGTCCCGACAATCGCCGGGTCGCTGGGCACCTCGGCCGGGCGGTCCCACCACTCGGGGAGCCACCATGACCTACGCCGACCACACCCCACCGCCGGGCTACGTCGCCACAGCCCCGGCCGCAGGCGCCCCCGAGACGCGGATGCCGGGCATCGGGGCTGCGGCCGCCGTCCTCGGGTTCGTCGAGGCCGGCCTGGCACTGGGCGTCGTCGCCTACGTGCTGGTCATGCTGGCCTCGTTCGGCGGTGTCGGCTCGGACATCGCCGGCGCCGTCGTCGTCCTGGTCGGCAGCATCGTGCTCAGCGGCCTCCTGCTGCTGGGCAGCCTGTTCCTGGTGCGCCGGAGCGGCCGCAGGCTGCTCGTCGGCGCCACCATCGCCGAGGGGGTCCTGGTGCTTGGCCTCGGCATCTGGGCGCTGGCCGACAGCTCGACCATGGCCGTCTCCTACGCCGACTATCCCTACGACGACTACGGGTACAGCTCGACGTCCTCCGGCCCGGGAGCTGCCGTCGTCGTGGCGCTGCTGACCGTCCTCATGGTGGCGCTCGCGCTGCCCGTTGTCCGCCTCGCGCTCGTTGCGCAGCCCGCCGTCGGCAGCTGGCTGCGGACCCGTCCGCCGGCCGCGCCGGTCTGGTCGGCCGAGACCCAGCAGTGGACCGCGCCCCGTTCCGGCAGCGGCGTCGTGCTTGCGTTGCTGGCGCCAGTTGCGCTGCTGCTGGTCGCCACCATCGTCGTGCTGTCGACCGCTGAGGACTCCGTCGACTACGGCATCGCCGACGGCGCGGCCGGGGTGTACGGCACCGACTCGGAGTGGTCCTACCTCTACGACGGCGGCGACCCGGTCGCACCGCCCACCAGCGACGACCCCGAGTTCGAGGCGCGCTACGACGACGACGCCCAGGACTGCTTCGGCGGCGACCTCGGCGCCTGCGACGACCTGTACAGCGAGACCGAGGTCGGCAGCCTGTACGAGTGGCTGGGCAGCACCTGCGGTGGCCGGGAGGAGTTCGAGACCTACGGGAGCTGCGAGTAGCCGCTCTACCCCGGCGACTCACGCGCGGGCGTAACCACAGCTCAGTCGTTGCGGATGCGCCCCGAGCTGGTCAGCGCTGGCCATAGGCGGTTTTGCTCTGCAGCCCCCCTCGGCTCAGGTAGCGGCTCGTCCCTTGCTAATCTGGCCTGACGGATCCGCGACTGTCCTCCGTCACCCCGAGCAAGCCTGCGGCGACCAGAAGTGGGCACTACCTGTCCCCGCGTGGCACATGGTCTCAGCGTCAGTTGATAGTTACCGTGGGTAAGTGCCGTGGTGGTCTGGGTGTTCGCGTGGATGGCCTTGGCGGTGAGCCTGGCCGTCATCGTCAGCGCCGCCATCCACCTCGCTGAACGTCGCCGGCACGTCGAGCAGCCGAAGCCTGACCACGACCGTGAGCCACCCGCGGCGGCGGTGCTGTAGCTGGCAGCGACTAGCGGGTCACGCAGGCTCCAGCACCAGGCTGGCGGCCAGCAGGGTGCCGGGGCCGGGCGCGATCGTGTAGGCCTGGGTGCCGGTGAGGCCGGGGTGGCGCGGACCTCGTCGGCGATGACGGAGCCGGCGACGGCGGCGTTGGCGTTGCGGCGGGTGGTCATGCCGGCCGGGAAGCCGGCGGACGTGCCGCCGGCGCTGGTGTGGATCCCGAAGGCCACCAGCAGCGGGTTGGCCGCTGCCCGTTGACGTACACCGACCAGCGGAACTGGCGCGTCAGGAGCACCGTCCCGCGCTCGACGTCGTAGGGCAGCACCGCCTCCGCCGTCCCCGCGGTCGTAGGTGTCCCGTAACCGGGGTGCTGCAGCTGCCGTCGGCCCGCCGCTGGTCGAACCCCGTCCTCCGCAGCACGTGGCAGCCCGCGCACAGCAGCTCCACGTTGCGGACCACGACGTAGGGTTTGAGGTCGAGATCACGCCCAGTCGGGTGCAGCCCGGAGCGCCCACGGGCATCGGAGACATCGGCGCCGGACTGGTCCTGGGGAGTCACGGCCGGCAGCCAAGGGCGGCTCCGGGCTGCGCTGATTCGGGGAACCTAGGCTCGACGGGTTCGTGTACACCGTCCGCGTGGCTCGTCGGGGCCATCGCCCGGAGTCCTGGCAGCCGTCCGCAGACCCACCTGGAGGACCTCGTGCCCGTAGCAGTCTTCGGCACCGCCCAGTTCGCCGACGTGCCCCGCGATGCCCCGCAGCACCTGCTCCAGGTCGCGTGGGACGCCGGCTTCCGCCGCTTCGACACCGCCCCCCTGTACGCCTTCGGGCAGGCCGAGGAGGTCCTCGGCCGGTTCCTCGCCGGCCGGGACGACGTGCAGGGCGTGACCACCAAGGTGGGCCTGGCGCCGCAGCCCGACCGCCCGCTCCGCCGCCGGGTCGTCGGGGTGGCCAAGGCCGCCCTGCCCGCACCGCTGCTGGCCCGTGCGAAGGGCGTGCTGCGGCCGGCGCCTGGCCAATCCGCTCCGCGGGAGATGGCCAGCGGGCGGTTCGGGGTCACCGAGGTCCGTTCGTCGGTGGAGACCTCGCTGCGCCGACTGGGCGGCCGGGTCGACCGGCTGCTGCTGCACGAGGTGCGCCCGCACGACGTCACCACCGAACTGCTGGACCTGCTCGCAGGCGTCGTCGAGCGCGGGGACGTCGGCAGCGTCGGTGTCGCCACCCAGAACCACGACACCCTCGGCGCCCTGGCGGCCGGGGGCGAGCTGTTCACCGCCGCCAACACCGCCGTCGGGCCGTTGCACACCCCCGTCGCCCTGCCCGACCACGTCGTGGCCCGGACCGGGCACGGACTCCTCGGCGGCGGTGGCGAGCACCTGCGCCGCCTGCAGGCGGTCCTGGCCGACGACCCGACCCGCGCGCAGCGCTGGCAGGAGGTCACCCGGGACACCGAATTCGCCGGGCCCCGGGGGCTCGGCCACGCCCTGCTCGCCCGCGGCGCCGAACTCGACGTCACCGAGGTGATCGTGGGCAGCACCACCGAGCGCAACGTGGCCCCGGCGTTCGCCTTCGCCCACAGGGACGACGTCCTGCCGGAGCCGGTGTCAGCGGCGCTGGCCGACCTCGTGCAGGTCGTGCGTGCGTTGCCGTCGACCGACTGAGCCGGTCAGGCCTCGCTGGGCAGGGCGGCCGACCAGTCAGTCGGCACGGTCAACGCGTCCTCCAGTGCTACGGAGTCCTCGGCGCGCCGACCGAACCACATCCCGGTCGCCACCGCCACCACCGGAGCCGAGGCCAACCACCCGACGACACCGCCCACCACCCACCAGGTCACGCCGTATGGATACGGCACCGGTGTCACTGTGTAAAGCACCAGCCACGGTGTGTCATCTTCGAGCGGTGGGCGATCCCAGTTGCCCCGCCGTCCCGGCTCAGTACGCGCCGGACCCCTTGGCCACGGCGCCGACGGTCTTGGCCAGGATCATGAAGTCGAAGGACAGCGACCAGTTCTCGACGTACCGGACGTCGATGCGCACCGACTCGTCCCAGGACAGGTCCGACCGACCGCTGACCTGCCACAGGCCGGTGATGCCCGGCTTGACCAGCAGTCGACGGCGCATGTCCACCCCGTACTGCTCGACCTCGCGGGTGACGTGCGGGCGCGGACCCACCAGCGACATGCTGCCGCCGAGCACGTTGAACAGCTGCGGGAGCTCGTCCAGCGAGTAGCGCCGGAGCACCGCGCCGACCCGGGTCACCCGCGGGTCCGTGCGCATCTTGAACTGGACTTCGTTGCCCTCGTTGGAGGCCTCGAAGAGATCCTGCACCTGGTGCTCGGCACCCGGACGCATGCTGCGGAACTTGAGCACCTGGAAGGGCTCGCCGTCCATGCCGATGCGCTGGTGCCGGAAGAAGACCGGACCCGGGCTGGTCACCTTGACGGCCAGCGCGATGGCCACGAGGACCGGCGCGGTCATCAGGATCAGCGCAGCGGCGACGACCTTGTCGAAGGCCGTCTTGGCCCAGCGCCGCGGGCCGGTGAACTCCGGTCGCTCCATGTGCAGCAGCGGCAGTCCGGCGACCGGCCGGATGGCCACCCGGGTGCCGACGATCTCGGTGACCGCGGGGGCCAGCAGCAGCTCGGTCTTGGTCGACTCCAACTCCCAGCCCAGCCGACGCAGGGCCGAGCCGTCCAGCTCGGGCGAGGGCAGCACGGCCACGGTGTCCACGTCGAACCGGCGGACCACCTCCGCGACCTGGGTCATGTCACCCAGCACCGGCAATCCGTCGAACGCCGTCGGGGGCTCACCGTCCGCGGCCGGCGGCACGATGCAGCCCACGACCTTGTAGCCGTGGTGGGCCTCGCGATCGATCTGGGCGTGCAGGGCCGCCACCGCCGCGCGGTGCCCGACGATCACCGTGGTCTGGCCGTGCTTGCCGGCGATGCGCTGGTGGTGCAGCACCTTGCGCTGGACCCACCGCGACAGCAACGTCAGGAACAGCGCGAGGGGGATGACCGTCATCGTGAAGCCACGAGCCAGGTCGATCTTCAACGCCCAGGACACGAATGCCGCAGAGCCCAGCAGGGCCAGCGCGGCCCGGGCCACCCGACGGTATTCCTCGGGCCCCAGCCAGAGGTAGCGCTCCTCGTAGCTGCGCGAGACGAACATGAGCGCCAGCCAGCCCAGCGGCATGGTGAACGCGAGGAAACGGGCGGCGGACTGCGGCACCCCGTCGAGGGGTGCGTTCGCGCTGAAGTGGAACCAATAGCTGACGGCCGTGGCCAGGGCCGCCGCGAGGACGTCGGTCAACACGAGCCGGCGCCGGTAGGTGCTCCGCCACTCACGGCGGGCCTCGGCACCCTGCCCCCGGACGAAGGCCTCCATCGGACGCGTCCACCAGCGGGCCCGGGCAACGGCCCGTCGCCTCGCCGCGCCGCCGGACACCGGCGTCGCGTGGTGGAGCACATGCTGCTGGTGGTCGATCACCGGATGTAGAACCTCCGTGCCGGAGCACGATGTGCCCCGCCTCGTCCTTCGTTGCCGCCCCCCGTTGGACGTCCTGACCAGGTGAAGCTACCCACTCCGGTGACTCTCGGTAAGACCAGCCGACGTCGCGGTCTCGGAATACGCCCAGCCGGGTGCCGACGATGTGCTCAGAGCGCTCCAACCTGAACACGGACGGTGACGACGCCCGCAAGCCGGGGTGGATGCCTGATGGCTCCCCGGCGACCAGCACGCCGGAGTGAGGTGCCCCACACCGCGCATCCGGCCACCCGATCGGGCAGGCGTGGCCCCGCTGGCCGGGCAGAGCTCTACCCTCGGTCGCTGACAGCCCCCTGTCGCCGGCACCGCGTCGAGCGAGTCTGTCGGTAGAGGAGGTCGCCGTGCCCGCCCGCGACCGCGCACCACGGCACGCTGCTCCCGAGGAGCCCGTCACCGCACAGCCGGTCGACGCCGTGCCCGACATCGCCTACGGCGAGGGGGCGATGACCGGTCTCGGGGACGAGGTCACCAGCAGCAAGGGCACCCTCCGGGGCGGCCTGTGGAACGCGGCCGCCACCGTGCTGCCCATGGGCAGCACCCTGGCCCTCTCGATCGTGATCAGCCGGGAGCTGGGCGCCGCCGTGCTCGGCGAGCAGAGCGTCATCGCCTACGTCGCGTCGCTGCTGGTGTCCGTGCTGATCTTCTCCTTCACCAACGCGAGCATCCAGCTGCTGGCCACCGCCGTGGGCAGTCGCGACGACGACCGCCTGGCCTGGCTGGCCCGCTGGTCGGCCTCGGCGCACCTGTCCGGCGGCATCCTCGCTGCGGCCGTGATGACCGGCATCGGCATCGTGCGCGACGACTACAAGCTGCTCTGGTTCCTGGCCGCGGCAACCGCCCTCGCCGACGCCCTCGGCTGGTCACGGACGGTGCGCGACATCGCCCACCGTGGCTGGACCCGGACCTCGCGCCGCAGGCTCATCGCCCAGGCGGCCGCGCCGCTCATGTCCATCGCCGCCATCTACGCCGGCTGGGGCATCGAGGGCGTCTTCGCCGCCCAGCTGTCGGTGGCGGTAGCCCTGCTGGTCGCGTTGGCGCTGCTGGACCGCTCGCTCCCGCGGCCGCCGCGCCGGCCCAGCGGCCGGCCGGCCTGGCGACCGGTGGCGCGCACCTGGTTGATGTTCTCGGGATCACTGTTGATCGGCCAGATCATCCAGCGCCGCATCGAGCTGGTCTTCCTCGACCGATACCACGACGGACCGACCGTCGCCATGTTCTCGGTCGCGGCCAACGTCATCACCATCCCGGTCGTCCTGACCAGCACGCTGATCGGCGCCTCGCTCCCGGCCATCGCCGCCCGCTACGTGCAGGACCCCGGCGCGGTCGCAGCCGTCATGGGCCGCACCGCCCGGGTGGTGTGCACCCTCGGCGTCCTCCTCAGCGCGGCGACCTTCGCCGTCGGCCCCGGACTGGTGCGCACCGCCTACGGCCCCGAGTTCACCGAGGCCGCCGAAGTCGTCCGGTACCTGGCTCTGATGTTGCTGGTCGTCCCCGTCGGCCAGGTCTGCACCACCCTGTGGACCGGCATCGGGCGGCTGGCACCGGTGCTGTGGTGCGGGGGCATCGCTGCGCTCACCGACATCGGGCTCTCCCTGGCCCTCATCCCGCCCTTCTCGCTCACCGGGGCGGCTGCGGCGACCTTCGCCGCGCAGACCGTCGGGGCAGTGCTCATCCTGGCCTACACGCTCCGCCAGGGCGTCGCGCTGCGGCTGTCCGCCTGGCGCCTGCTGGCCTCCGTGGCGGTCAGCGTCGCGGCCGCAGCCACCGCGGTGCTGGTGCGCGAGCAGGTCGACGGGTTGCTCGGTGACCTGTGCGCCGGCACCGCGTTCGTCGTCGTCGCCACGGTGGGCGTACGGCTGGCGCGCGTGTTCGCCGCCGACGACCTCCACTGGCTCGCCGACGCCCTGCCCGGGCCCGCCGGCCGCGCCGTCCGCCTTCTCGCGCCATGACCCGCCCGATCCGAGGAGCCGTCCTGCGCATCGCCCACGTCGTCGTCACCCCCGCCTTCGCCGGCACCGAGCGCTACGTGGTCGAGGTGGCCGCCACCCAGGCCGCCAGGGGCCACCAGGTGGTGGTCGTGGGCGGCGAGCCCGACCGCATGAGGCAGCTCCTCCCCCCCGAGGTCGACTGGCTGCCCGGAGACACCGCGCGGGCAGCTCTGACCTCGCTGCGCGGCGCCGGCCGGCAGGAGGTCGTGCACTCGCACATGACCAAGGCGGACTTCGTCGCCCTCATGGCTGCCCCGGCCACCCGGGGACGACGTTTCGCCACCCGGCACATCACTGCGCCCCGCGGCTACGGCCGGCTGGCCCGGTTGCTGGCGCCGCTGGTCCGGCGGGCCCTGCGCGCCGAGATCGCGGTGAGCGAGTTCGTCGCGGGGGAGCTCGAGAGCCGCCCCGACGCCGTGCTGCTGAACGGGGTCCGCCCGCAGCAGCCCGGTCCGGACCGACGACGGGACACCGTCCTGGTCGCCCAGCGGCTGGCGCCGGAGAAGGACACGTCCACGGCACTGGCTGCGTTCGCCGCCTCGGGCCTGGCGGCCGGCGGCTGGACCCTCACCGTCGCCGGGGACGGCCCCGAACGCGCCTTCCTGGAGCGCCGGGCGCAGGAGCTCGGCATCGCCGACGCCGTGCTGTTCACCGGGTGGGTCGACGACCCCGCCGATCTGCTGGCCGGCTCGGCGATGCTGCTGTCCACCGCGCCCGCCGAGCCGTGCGGGCTGTCGATCCTGGAGGCGATGGCCGTGGCCACCCCCGTCGTGGCTGCCGCTGCGGGCGGACCGCTGGAGACCGTGGGCCGGGCACCCGGTGCAGCACTGTTCCCCCCGGGCGACGTGGAGGCGGCCGGGCGCGCCCTGGCCCGTCTGGCCGGGGACCCTGCGGCGCGCGCGGCCTACGGCGCTGCCCTGCAGGACCTGCAGCGGTCCCGGTTCGACCTGCCGGGGCACGTCGACCGGCTGGAGCAGATCTACCGGCGCTGACCCCGCAGGCCCAGCATGGCCCGCTTGGCGCCCCGCAACGCCCGGCGGTGCACCGGTGCGGTGGAGAAGTCGATGACCCAGGCGCGCCGGGTCTGCTGGCCGACGTTGCCGCGGGCACCGTGCACGAGGTAGAAGTCGTGCATCGTCACCCCGCCCGCCGCGCAGGGCACGTCGACCGCGGCCTCGTCCGCGACCTCCAGGTGGAACACCTGCTTGCCGCCGGCCCCGGCTCGCACCAGGTGCGGCAGGCGGCCGGCGAGGTGGCTGCGTGGCACGTACCGCATGCACCCGTCGGCGACCTCGGTGTCCTGGAACGGCACCCAGATGGCCAGCCCGTGGTCGAGCACCTGGTCGAACCCGGCGTCCTGGTGCCAGGAGGTCTGCCCGCCGATGCCCGGCGGCTTGTAGATGGCGTGGTCGTAGGTGGAGTAGGTGGCCGGACCCAGCACGGCCCGCGCCACCTCGTGGGCGGCTGACCAGACCGCGGTCTTCGTCAGGCGGGGTTCCAGGGCCGCGCAGTCGAGCACCTCGGGCACCGTCGGCCGCTGCGGATCGCCACCGGCCCCGAGGTCGTGCGCCTTGTCGGCGGGGAGCTCGGCGAACCGGTCGAACAGACCGTCGAGCAGCCGCCGGGCCTCGGCCAGCTCGGCCGGGCTCACGCCCAGCTCGGGGAGGTGCGCGTAGCCCTCGGCCCGCACCTGTCCGGCGAGGTGGGCGAAGCGGCCTGCCGTGGTCGTCGTGGTCACCGGCTGAACCGTAGATCGACATCGGGCGCCCCGCAGCCCGCGCCCGGCAGAGCTCCCTCCCGTGCCCCGGCCTCAGGCCGGGTGGCCAACCCCCTGCCGGGACCGGTCCGCCAGGTGGTCGGCCAACCTCAGCGCGAGGGCGACGATGGTGAGGGTCGGGTTCGCGTACCCGGCGATGGGGAACACGCTGCTGCTGGCCACGTACAGGCCCCGCACCCCGTGCACCCGCAGGTCCGGGTCCACCACCCCGGCCCTCGGATCGGTCGACATCCGGGTGGTACCAGCAGGGTGGAACGCATCGGCCACGCTCTCCCGCCACGCTGCGTCGTCGGTCATGGCAGGCAGCTCCGTGACCTCGGCCAGACCGTTCCTGCGCAGGTCCTCGGCCACCCAGCGGGCCATGGTGCGACTCGTGCGGACCTCGACGTCCGAGACGCGCCAGTCGACCCGCGGGGAAGGCAGCCCGAAGGCGTCCCGATGGTCGGGGTCCAGCGTGACCCGGCTCTCCGGGTCGGGGACCTGCTCCAGCCACACGTCCAGCCGCACCCGTGAGGCGGGACGTCCCGAGGCCAGTCCGCGGACCCAGCGCCGCCAGCCCGTGCGCACCGTGGGGACGACGGCCCGCGCCGCCAACCGCACGTCACCCGCCAGGTCCTCGGGCAACCGGCGGCGGCGCAGGGCGTCGACGACCCGGCGGACCGCGTCCAGCTCCGGGTCGTCGACCTCGTGCACCAGCACGGCGTTGGCCGCGACCAACTGCTCGCGCTCCTGGGCCTCCGGGGCCAGCCGGACCTTGGGCCAGATCCGTGCGTCGCGGGCGAAGAGGTGCGACGTGCGGTCCTGCAGCCAGGCACGTCGGGTGGGCTCCACCTCGAGCAGAGCCGCGACCGGGTGGTCCTGCAGGTAGCGACCGGTGAGCTCCCGCCCGGTGCCCAGCCCGACGCCCTCCCGATCGGACAGCATGAGCAGCCGGGCGCT
The DNA here is from genome assembly GCF_900491935.1 of Klenkia terrae. GTDB lineage: Bacteria > Actinomycetota > Actinomycetes > Mycobacteriales > Geodermatophilaceae > Klenkia > Klenkia terrae. Next base: position 2,725,139 of record NZ_UEXK01000004.1, on the reverse strand, counting down.
CTCGACCGCCCCTGCGGCGATCACCACGGTCCCTGCGGTGAGGAACAGCTCCCGGCCGGCCGCGTCGCGCAGCTCCACTCCGGTCACCCGGTCGTCCTCGACCCGCACCCCGACCGCGGTCGCCCGCACCAGGGTCAGCAGCGACGGTGAGGTGCGCAGGTGCTGCCGGAACCGGTCGCCCAGGTGGGGCAGGGGCGCGTACTCGGCGAAGTCGTCCAGCAACCGGTCACCCGACCACGGGAGCGGGGACAGCCGGCGGTGCTCGTCCCAGCGGGCCCGGTCGTAGCCGCGGCCGCTGAGCTCGAACCAGCGCTCGGCCGCCTCGTACCAGGGCTCCAGCTCGGCCAGGTCCAGCGGCCAGCCGCTGTGCGGCAGCCAGGGACGCGGGGCCAGGTCGCCGTCCCGCAGGCGCGTGCACTGGCCGTGCCACAGCTGGGTGGCCCCGCCCAGGCTCCGCTGCCGCCCGTCGACAAGACCGCGGTAGCTGTGCCCGACCACCTCACCCTCGTTCAACGGCGCCGCCGCGGCGATGGCCTCGCCGTCCCGCGCATCCCCCCCGGACTCGACCAGCACGACCGGCCGCCCCAGCTCCTCCAGCCGCATGGCCACGGCCAGGCCGGCGGCCCCGCTGCCGACGACGGCGATCGCCTCAGGCCGGGACAGCTCGGCGGCGCCGGGCTCCACGGCGGCCAGGTCGAGGATCATCGGGGGCAGGACTCCATCCATCGGGGGCGTGCAGCCGTCCGTGCGGCCACGACTCCAGCATGACCGCCGGACACCGGCGGTGCGCACCACCGCGCCGTGATCCCGGTGACCCCGGGACCGCTACCGTCGGTCCCCGTCCGGCCAGTGCCCCCGTGTGCCGCAGCCCGCACTACCCGAGGAGACCGTCCGTGCGCATCCTGGTGCTGATGTCCGACCTAGGTGACAGCGGTGCTCACCGCGTCGCGCTCGACCGGGCACTGGCCTGGCACCGCACCGGCGACGAGGTGGTCGTCCTCAGCCTCGTGCACCCCCGTCCGGGGGACATCCCGGTCCCGGCCGGGCTGCGGACGGTCTTCGCCACCGACGTCCCCCGCCAGCTGCGCGCAGCGCTGCCCGCGGGCCTCGCCCGGGCCCGCCGGTGGGCGGCTCGCGCGGACGTCGTCGTCTCGGCCACGGAGATCGGCCTGGGCATGCTCGTGGCCACCGCGGCTGCCCGCGCAGCGCGCCGACCCGTCAGCGTGCTGGTGCAGGCCGACCCGACGCGCGCAGCGGAGGCCTACGTGCCGCGGTGGGCCCGCGGGCTGACCCGCGCGGCACTGACCACCGCCACCCAGGTGGTGTGCGTCAGCACCGGCCTGGCCGCCGACCTCGCTGCCTCCCGGCGCGGGAGGGACACCGTGACGGTGCTGAACGCCGTACGCGGGGACGAGCTGGCGGCCGCCGCACGACGGGCCCCTGCCCGTGCGCCCGGCGCGCCCGCGCTCATCGTGGGCTGCGGCCACCTGGCCCGGGTCAAGGGCTTCGACCTGCTGCTGGAGGCCGTCGCCCTCGCTCGCGGGATGGGCGCCCCGCCCATGGAGGTCGTGGTGCTCGGCGAGGGCGACGACCGGACCGCACTGGAGGAGATGGCCGTGCGCCTGCTGGGTGCGGGGGTGGCCCGCTTCCCCGGCCACGTCGCCGATCCGCAGAGCATCATCGGCACGGCCGACGCGCTCGTGGTGTCCTCCCGGTGGGAAGGGTTCGGGCTGGTGCTGGCCGAAGCACTGGCCGGTGGCACGCCGTGCATCGCCTTCGACTGCCCGAGCGGGCCGCGCGAGGTCCTCGCCGACGGCGCCTTCGGTGCCCTGGTCGCCCCCGAGGACGTCCCCGGCCTGGCCCGGGCGCTCGTCGACCACCTGACCGATCCGGGCCCGCTGCGGGCGGCCGCCGCCCGGGCCCGCAGCGAAGCGCCGCGGCTGTTCGCCCCCGAGGTGGCCGCGGCCGACCACCGCGCGGCGCTGGCCCGGCTGGTGGCTGACCGTCGGTGACCCGACCGGGGCTGTGGCCCCGGCGTGCTCGGGCGGCTACCGGTGGTCAGGCGCAGGTCGGGGGCGCCGGCGCAGCAGCCACTCCCGCTGCACCCGGCGGGGTACCCGGGCCAGCCGGGCCGGGTCCACCGCACCGCGCAGCCGCACTGCCCAGCGCACGGGCGGAGAGCTCAACCGGACCGAGCCGTTGCGCCAGTACAGCGGCTGCCGCCAGCCCGCCGGGCCCAACCCGGCCGCGCGCAGCAGCCGCCGCGCGGTGATCGGCCGGGCGAGCGGGAACCACCGCTGGTTGGCGAAGTCCTCGCCGTAGGGCTGCGCCCCCCACGAAGCCGCCTCCTGGGGGGTGGGACGGCGCCACAGGTCGAGCAGCTGCGCCCAGACGGTGGGCCGCAGATCGACCTGGTGCCCACCGGGTCCGCTGTCGATGAACGCGTCGACAGCGAGGTCCAGGGCCCGCCGGTAGTCCTCGAACCCCCACCCGGACGCCACCGGGTTGACGGGTGCAGCCAGGACCGGCACCACCCGGTCGCCCTCCCGCGCGAACCCCGTGGTCGTCCCCTGACGGCCCATGGCCATGCTCTCCACCAGCATGACGGGGTCCTCGCCCGGCAGGCTGCGGTCCTGGAGCCCGCGGGCCGCGTCGACCAGCCAGGCCGAGCAGCGCCCGAACAGCTCGGGTCCCAACCGCCGTTCGGCCGGGCCCAGCAGGCCGATGAACAGGTAGGCAGCCGGGAGCGCTCGACCGGAGGCCTCGAGGAGGTCCTCCAACGACCGGGTGGCCCGCCCCGTCCAGCCCACGTCGACGATGCCCACCCGACCGGGGCCGGTCACACCCTCCTGGTCCAGGTAGGCGAGCAGCAGCTCGGCGCGTTCCTCCGCACGGCGGGTCGCCTCGACCCCGACCGGTCCACCGCGCAGGCGCTCGCGCAGCTCAGCCCATCCATCGGCGCCCATCGGGCGGTCGACGGCCGGGTCGATCAGCTGCGGCGCCGGCCCGGCGGTCAACGCCTCGTCCGGGGTCAGGTCGAGCAGGTGCAGCAGTTCCCGGGGCGTGAGCTCCTCGGCCCGGAAGTCGTCGGGGATCCACAGATCACCGACGACGTCGTGACCGCGGCGACCCGCGGCCGCCAGCCGCCAGCTCCGGCGCGATCCGTACAGGTAGCGCAACTCCGGCCCGGCACCCCCCCGGGCGGCAGCGAGCCGCCGGGTCACGTCGAGCAGCACCTCGCCGTCCCGCGCCACGAAGTACAGGCGGTCCAACCCGGCCAGCTCGGCCTCGCGCAGCAGCCAGCGGGCGAACCCCACGAACAACGGCATCGCCACGGTCCCCGCGACCGCGGTCACCCCGGGGTCAAGCCCCTCTTCCCGGCCCTGCAGCCGCGCCACCCGAGCAGCCCCGGCGAGCCTGGCCGACACGCCGTCCGTGGCGGCGGCCATGCGGGCCATCGACGACTCGCGACCGGTCAGGTGGGCACTGCGGTCCAGCGTGACCTGCCAGCCCCGCTCCAGCGCGTGCGCACCGTCGGCCCACCGGTCGTCGCCGGTGTGCCACAGGTCCTCGGCCGGGCAACCCAGCCGTTCGGCCACGACGTCGAACAGTCCCCCGTGCTGCTTGGAGCTGCCGACGTCTGCCGAGGCCAGCACCTCGTCCCCGGGGCGGAACAGCCCCTCGCGCTCCAGCAGTTCCTGCAGGAAGCAAGCCGGCAGCGGCGAGTCCGACACGTAGACCACACCCCGCCCGGTCCGTGCACGTGCTGCCTCCGTCCGGGCCACTGCCCCGGGGACGGCGCGGCAGCTGGCCCTCTCGACGGTCAGCTCGGCGTCGACCAGTTCGGCAGCTGCGTGCGGGATGCCCAACCGCGACGCCGTGCCGGCCGCCAGGTCGGCCAACCGCACGTGGACCGCGACGTCGGGCGTACGGTCCTGCTGGACCGACCGGCGGACGGCGGCGTAGGTCGACGGGGACACCGAGATCACGCCGCGCTCCCGCAGCAGACGACCGGTCGCCTCGTCGACGTGCTCCGGCCCTCCCACGGTGCGGACCAGCACGGTCTCGAAGACGTCGAACGTCGCGACAGCCACTGGCCCTCCTCCGGCGACCACGGCAGTCGCCCCGGCAGCCTAGGGCCCCGGCACAGCGGCGCCTCAGTCCTGGTCCGGCAGCTCCTCGCCCTCCCGGGTGATCCCGGTCAGGGAGACGTCGGCGTCCTCGTCGTTCGTGGCGTACTCCGCTTCCGGGCCGTCCCCCTCCAGGGCGAGGTCCTGGAGGGCGATCCCCGCGACCGTCCCGCCGCCGTCGAGGACGACGCCCAGCCACCGGCTCGCGTCCGTCCGGGTGTCGTCGATGGTCAGACCCGAGACGGTCACGTCCTCCACGGTCCGCCCCTCGGCCCCGCTGTAGACAAGCACTGCGCCGTGGTCGATGCCGGAGTCGGTGTTCGCGTCGGACACCGTGCCGCCCTCGACCCGCACGCCGTCCACCGACGTCGTGTCGTAGCTGCCCTCGGCCGCCACGTACACCCCGGCCGCCGCCGTCGAGCTCACGGAGATGTCGGTGTAGGTGATGTCCGTACCGCCGACGACGGAGATGCCACGGGCGTCCGTCCCGTCGACCACCGGGGACTGCACCCGGATCCTGGCGCACGGATCGCCGTCGGGGGCGTAGGAGACCACTGCGACGCCGTCGTCCCCGACGTCCCGGACGACGGGCCTGATCACCTGGCCGTCCGTGGCCCCGCCGGTGATGTGCACCCCGTCCGCCTCGGTTTCGCTGACCTGCACACCGTCGAGCACGAAGTCGGTGGTGCCGTAGACGTAGATGCCTGCCGCAGCCGACCCCCGGACGGTCACGTCGCGGACCACGATGCCGCTGTGCCCGTCGAGCCACAGCCGCTGCTGCTCGAAGGCGTCGAACCGTCGCGAGGTGTCCTCGATGGTCAGCGTCACGTCCTGCACGACGACGTCGTCCGCGGCGACGGTCAGCGACGAGCGCTCCTCGTCGGTCGCCAATAGGGTGCCGTCGCCGGCGAGCACGGAACCCCGGACGGAGAGCGTGAGCACGTCGGACACCGCGTAGGTCTTGCCCTCCGCCAGCAGGACCGCCTGACCCGGTTCGACGGCATCGAGGGCCTCCTGGACAGCCGCGGTGTCGTCGGTGCGCCCGTCACCGACAGCACCGAAGTCCTCGACCGCCAGTGCGGTCTCCGGGTCGTACGGGAGGTCGTCCCCGGAGTCCCGGGTGAGCAGGAACCACGTGAGACCCGCCACCAGGAGCACCACGACACCCGCGGCGAGGAGCAGGGGGCCGCGACGACGCCGACGCGGGACGTCGGTCTGCTCGGAGCCGGTCGGGTCGAGGAGTTCGCTGGTGGGGTGGTCGGTGGCGGCCATGGGCACAGTCCCGTCGTCGGAGTTCCCGGGTGGCGTGGTCGGGCCGCACTGCACGGACCACGCAGGACAGGAACGGCTCATGGACCGGCACGCGCAGGTCCTTCGTGGATACTCGAGTCGCCCGGCCCCCGCCACGGGGCGGTTCGGCGTGCTGGTACACCGTACCGCCGCTGCGCGACGTCGGCCGGGCCGAGAGGGTGAAGACCATCGTGACCAGCCTGCCCGCAGCCCCCGCCGAGGGCACGCCGACCGAGGACCCGACCCGTCGCACCGGCGGCTCCGGCCGTCGCCGACGGGCGCTCGTGGGTGCCCTCCTGGGTGCAGTGGTCCTGGGCGCCGGCGGTGCACTGCTCGCCGCCTCGGCCGAACCGGAGGTGAACGCGGCGGCGCTGGTGCAGACCTACCCGGATCCCGCGGGGGTGGAGAACCCCACCACCGGCACCCTGGACGGCGACCAGGCAGCCCGGAACGCCACGTACCTGGAGACCGAGCTGGTCACGCTGAACAGCGCCGACCTGGCCGCCGCGGTGGCCACCACCCTCGGCGACGCCCAGGACGACGTGCGGCTGGAGTCGGTGCGGTCGGGGGACTCCAACGTCATCACCATCACCGGCACCTCCACCGATGCCCAGGACGCGGTTGCCCAGGCGCAGACCGCGGCCGAGACCTACATCTCCGGCCGCCAGCAGCGCCTCGCCGACCGGATCACCGGCCTGCTGGCCACGGTCGAGACCCAGATCAGCACCAACCAGCAGGCCCTCGACGCGCTGCCCACCCCGCCGACCAACGGGGTCGACGTCAACCAGCAGCAGCGGGCTGCGCTGTCGCAGCAGAACATCGACCTGCTCAGTGCCCGCGACACCCTGCAGCGGGCCGCCGCCGACACCGGCCAGGTCGCCGGGGTCATCCAGCAGGCGGCGGTGCTGCCGTCGGGTTCGCTGTCCTCCGGAGTCCTCACCGTCGCGGCCGCGATCCTGGTCGGTGCGCTGCTCGGCGGGGTGCTCGCACCGGTGGTCTCCTCGCTGCGCGGCCGGGTCCGCGACTCCCACGACGTGTCCGGCCTGGGCGTGCCGGTGATCAGCCCCGACCTCCCGGCCGCCGCCAGCCGCCGGCGCGCAGGTGTGCTGCGCCGGGTGGTCCAGCTGCAGGCGCTGCAGCTGCCCGAGGGCCCGGTCAACGGCGGCAGCCTGGCCGTCGTCGCCCCCGGCCCGGGCGTCGGGACGACGTTCGTGGCACTGGCGCACGCCCGGCACGCGGCGCTGCGCCGGCCCACCCTGCTGGTCTCCTACGACCTCGACGAGATCGCCGCGTTGCTCGGCGGCCTGCACGAGCCCTCCCTGGTCGTGCTCGGCACCGGCGGCGGGTCCGGCCACAGCGCCCCGGACGCGCAGCGCTCGGAGGTCCTGGTGCGCCGCGCCGTCGGCGCACCCGGCCTCGCCGTGCTCGCCCTGCAGACCGGCACCGGCCTGGCCGACGTCGTCCCCTCCGGTCTGGCCGACGCGGCCGCCGGGGCCGGCTGGGCGGTCGTCGTCGACGCGCCGCCGCTGGACCGCTCCGACGAGGGGTTGCTGGCCGCCCGGCAGTGCCGCGAGACGATCCTGGTCGCCGCCACCGGGCCCAGCCGCATCGCCGACGTGGACCGCGCGGTGCAGATCCTGCACGGCGCCGGCGCCACCCCGGCCGGCATCGTGGTGAACAAGGCGCCCCGCCACCGTCGCCGCCGGAAGCCGACCGCGGCGACCCCCGCTGCCTCCGCGCAGGAGCCCGAGCCGACCACCGGTCCGGAGGCGGTGGCCGAGCCGACCGACGGCACCGACCGCATGCCGGCGATCACCGCCGAGCGGACCGACCTGCCCACCACCACCCGTGGCTGAGGCGGCCGCGCCCGTCCTGTCGCTGGTCGTCAGCACGGTCGGGCGCCCGGAGGAGTTCGCTCGCCTGGTGGAGTCCGTGGTGCGCACCGCACCGGCCGGTCAGGTCGAGCTCGTGGTCTGCGACCAGAGTGCCGACCGGTCCTGCGCCCGGCTGCTGGAGGACCTGGACCCGCCGCTGCCGTGGCAGGTCACGACGTCCGAACGCGGAGCCTCCGTGGGCCGCAACGCAGGCCTCGATCTGGTCCGCGGCAGCCTGCTTGGGTTCCCCGACGACAACTGCTGGTTCCCCGAGGGCGCGCTGGCCCGGGTGCTGGACACCTTCGACGCCCGGCCGGGCCTGGCCGGGATGTCGGGTCAGCAGCAGACCATCGACGGCCGACCCTCCATGTTGCGGTGGCCCGACCGCGGGACCCCGGTGACCCGTACGAACTTCATGAAGACCTCGATCATGAGCACGATGTTCTTCCGCCGGTCGCAGCTGGACCGGGTCGGCCGGTTCGACGAGGGCATGGGGGTCGGTTCGGCCGGGTGGTACGGCGCCGGCGAGGAGTCCGACCTGCTGCTACGGGTGCTCGCCGACGGCGGCGACGTGCAGTACGACCCCGACCTGGTGGTGCTGCAGGACGAACCCCGTGACGAGGTCGACGACCGCTTCGTGCTGAAGATGCTGCGCTACGGCTGCGGCAACGGGCACCTGTGGCGGCTGCACCGGCTCCCCCGCTGGTTGCTGGTCTGGTTCTCGGCCCGCAAGGCCGTCGGCGCCGTCGTGCGCACCGCACGCGGCCAGCGCGACCTCGCCCGCGCCGACGTCGCCTACCTGCGCGGCACATGGGCCGGGTGGGTCGATCGCCGGCCCCGGGACTGGCCGGCCGGGACCGGCTCGTGACTGCACCCGTCAAGCGGACCGCGCCCTGGTGGATCTCCCCGGCCGGCGCGCTCACCCTGCTCGTGCCGGTCACCCTGCTGCTCACCTGGCGGATGGACGACTCGGCGTTCCGGCTGTTCTACCGGAGCTCCAAGTCCGTCACCGGAAGCACGCTGCTGCTGGTCGGGGTTGCCGCCCTGGTGCTCGCCGGGGTCGCCACCGCCACCGCTGTCCTGGCCCCGTCGGGCCGGCGCCGGCTGATACCCGTGCCCGGCGTCGTGCCCGAGCGGCTGGCCGCCTCGGCGCAGGGTTTGTTCTGGGTCACCATCGGTGGATACGTGCTGTACACCGGAGCCGGGATCGCCAACGGCCTGGACCCCGCCGCCGTCGTCACCGCACTGATCACCCAGGAGAACTACGGCGGGAACTCGAAGGAGGCCCTGCAGGGGATCGCCGGGGTCACCACGCTGACCCAGGTCGGCATCGCCTTCACCGTCGTCGCCACCTACGTGCTGGTCACCCGGTGGGAGCGCCGCCTGGCCATCCAACTGGGCATCGTGCTGCTGCTGAGCCTGGTCCGCTCCTTCGTGGCCAGTGAGCGGCTGGCGCTGGTGGAGGTGGCCGTCCCGGCCGTCGTGATCGCCGTGCTGGCCGCGGGCCGGTCGCACGTCCGGGCGAAGCGACGGGTGGCCTCGTGGGCGCCGGTCGTGCTGGCCCCGCTGGTCTTCCTGCTCTTCGCCGCCTTCGAGTACTCGCGGAGCTGGCAGTTCTTCAAGACCCGGACCGATGAGTCGTTCCCGGTGTTCGCCCTGATCCGCATGGCCGGCTACTACGCCACCTCCTACAACAACGGCGAGCTGCACCTGGACAACGACGGCTACCCCGGGCGCCTGCCGCTGGACTCGATCGCCGCGTTCTGGACGGCGCCGGGCATCGGCCAGCTCGACCTGTACGACAAGCTGTCGGCACCTGCACCGGCCATCTCGCAGGACGTGCTCGAGCGCTTCGGCAACCCCGAGTTCAACAACCCGGGCGGGTTCACGACCCCGTTCGTCGACTTCGGCCTGGTCGGCGGGTTCGTCTTCTTCGTCGTCGTCGCGCTGGTCATCGGCGCGCTGTTCCGCGGGTTCCTGGAGGGGTCGCCGGTGGGCGCGTTGCTGTACCCGATGGTGGTCACCGGTCTGTTCGACCTGCCGCGGTACCTCTACTGGACCCAGGGCCGGGTCGTCCCCGCCGTCCTCGCGTTGCTGGTGGTCGCCCTGTACGTCGGTCGGCCGGACACCCGGCGGCGCGCACCCCACCTGCGGTCGTCCCGGCCGAGGCCCCCGTTGCCGGCGCACCGGCACCCGGCCGGAGCCGGGCGGTGAGCCGCCCGGTGCGCTGGTTGCTGATGGCCGGGCACGTCCCCAGCTCCACCCGCGGCGGCGGCATCGTGCGCTACACCGTCGAGCTGGCCCGGGCTCTGCACCGGCGCCCGGACGTCGAGCTGCACCTGCTCGTCGAGCCGGCCGCCGCCGACGGGCTCGCGGACCTGGTCGGCGACCGGGACCGGCTGGTCCTGCTCCCGGGCCTGCCCGGGCCGGCGGTGCCGGCCTACGAGCGCACCCTCCTCGGGCCCCGGCTGCGCGGGCGCTTCGACGTCGTCCAGGGAGCCAAGCACCTGCTCCCCCGTGGCCTGGGACGCACGCACGGCGTGCTGACCGTGCACGACATGCTGCTCGTCGACCGACCGCAGGACTTCGGCCCGGCCAAGCGCACGCTGCTGCGACTGCCCTACGCGGGCTCCATCCGCGGCGCCGACACGCTGATCTGCGTCAGCCGGGCTACCCGAGACCGGCTGACAGCCTTCGACGGCCGGACGACGGCACGCAGCACCGCTGTCCCGCTGGCCACCAGCCCCACCTTGCTCACGGCGTCACCCCAGGCCGTCGAGGGGCTCAAGGACCGGCCGTTCGCGCTGGTCGTCGGGGACACCCAGCCCCGCAAGAACCTGCCCACGGTGATCTCGGCCTGGCGCGAGGTGGTCGCCCGGCAGCCCGACGCCGTCCTCGTGCAGGTCGGCCCGCCGCCGTGGGGGGAGGAGTCCTACGGCCCGGACTTCGCACCGTTGCAGGCCGCGGGGCACCTGCGTCAGCTGCAGGGGATCGACGACGGCACGCTGCGCTGGGCCTACGAGAACGCCGCCGTGGTGCTGGCGCCCAGCCTGGCCGAGGGCTTCGGCCTGCCGGCGGCCGAGGCCCTGGACCTGGGCACACCGCTGGTGACCTCGACCGACGCTGCCCTGGTGGAGGTGAGCGGCGACCGGGCGGAGCACCTGGACGCCGCGGACGTGCACGGGTGGGCCGCGGCCGCGCTGGCGCACCTGGGCCGGCCACGGGCACCGCACGTCGACCCGCCCGACCGGCGGACCTGGGACGACGTCGCGGACGGCACGGTTGCGGCCGTGCGGCGGGATCAGGCCGGGCGGACGCCCTCGACGTAGACGCTCTCGGGTTGCCGCTGCGGCGAATCCGGTGACGGCCCGACCCGGCCGGCGCCGAACCCCGACGGCGCCACGTCGGTGAACCCTGCGGCCTCCAGCAGGACCACCAGGGTCTCGTCGTCCCAGATCGAGACGTGCCCGTGGTCGTAGACCACCTCCGCCAGCGCCAGCAGGTCGGTGGGGCGGCCCGGGCGAACGGCGTCGATGACCCCGGGCGCCGTGGGCGCGGTCTTCCGCGCGGCGTACTCCCGGGCGTAGCGCCCGAAGTCCGGGACCGAGATCCGCAGCACGCCGCCGGGGCGCAGCAGGCGGAAGGCCTGGTCGACCGCGGCCAGGCCGACCGGTGCGGGCAGGTGTTCGAGGACGTGCTCGAGGAAGACCGCGTCGACAGAGCCGTCGGGCAGCGGCAGCGGACGGCGCAGGTCCCAGATCACGTCGGGCTGCACCCCCCACGCTGCGTGCAGGCCCCACAGGTCGATGTTGACCCACCCCGGCGCGTTGTAGGTGCCGCTGCCCAGGTTCAGCAGCAGCGGGCCCCCACCGAGCAGCTCCTGGAACCGCCGCCGCGAGCGGGGCGCCATCAGCCGGGTGCCGATGGTCTTGGCCGCGGTCCGTTGGCGCGGCCCCACCAAGCTGCGCAACCGGACGGCCGGCGTCCGGGACGCCACGATCGGGCCGGCAGGGAGCTTGGGGGCCAGGTACGTCCGCAGACCGGCTCCGCGCTGCACGGGCTGCGCGTGACCTGTGGGCACCTCGGCCTCGGTCTCGGTGCGGACCGCCCAGGCGGTCGGGACGCTCTCCACGGGTCCTCCTCGACCCGCATCAGCACGCGGGTGGCTGAGAACGTAGACGGGAGCGGTCCGCCGGGCCAGCCCTCGCTCACCCGGTCGGGTGGATCAGGCCAGCACGCCGGCCACGACGCCGCGCATGCGCTCCCGGAAGGTGGACCGGGAGAAACCCTCGGCGTGCTTGCGGGTGATGGCCGGGTCGTAGCGAGAAGGGTCGAAGGTGCGCAGGGCGGCGGCCCACAGCTCCACCTCGTCGACGTCGTCGTCCACCTGCGGCACCAGTTCTCCCGTCACGCCGGGCACCACCGTGTCCTGGGTCCCGCCGGCGTCGATCGCGATGACCGGGGTGCCGCAGGCCTGCGCCTCGACCGGGACGATGCCGAAGTCCTCGACCCCGGGCATCAGCAGTGCGGTACAGCTGCGGAACAGCCGCAGCAGCTCGTCGTCGTCGACCCGGCCGAGGAAACGGGTGTTCGGACCGGCCAGGGCCTCGAGCTCGGCCCGAGCCCGTCCGTCGCCCGCCACCACCAACGGGACGCCGGCCCGTTCGGCGGCCCGGACGGCGAGGTCGGGCCGCTTGTAGGCGACCAGCCGGCCGGCCAGCAGGAAGAACCCCTCGCGCGGCACCTCGGGGTCGGGCACGTAGCGCTCGGTGTCCACCGGGGGGTGCACGACGGTGGCCGGGCGCTGCCACCAGTCCTCGATCCGGCGGACGACCGCGGTGGAGTTGCCCAGCAGCGTGTGCACCCGGGCCGCCGCGGCGACGTCCACGGGGCGGTAGACCTTCGCGAACGCGCCCAGCCCCAGCTGCCCGAGCCGGCCCCCCACCTCACCTGCGCGCAGGTTCGGGTCCCACACCCAGCGCGCCGGTGAGTGGACGTAGGACACAACCGGGGCGTCGGTGGCGTAGACCACCTGGTTGGCGAAGGCGTGGTGCGAGGCGATGACCACGTCCGTCGGCGGCACGTGCAGGCGACGGACCGCCAGCGGCAGGAGCGGCAGCAGGTGGGCATAGGTGGTGCCGCGGAGCAGCCGGCTCAACGCCGTCGCCCGTACGCGGGGCTCGATGTCGGCCGGCATCACCCCCGGCCGACCGATGGGGGCGAGGACGGGGGCCTGCGGCCATTCCCGGGCCAGTTGCTCGACGACGGCCTCGGAGCCCGCGAACTCGGTGAAGCGTTCGTGCACGAGCGTCACCCGCGGGGCCGATCCGTGCTGGTCCGGACTGTGGGTGGTCATCCCTACAGCCTGACACGGTGGCTCAGCGGAAGTAGCCGCCGGTCCTCACCAGCGCCCCGCCGTTGCGGAGCACGCCGGCGGCGGTGAACGTCGTCGCGCCCTGGTTGCTGACCAGCGCCGCCGGGCGAGAGTCCCCGGTGATCGTGATCGCCGACAGCGTGACGCTGCGGATGCCGGGCGAGGCAGCCGAGTCGGCGATCAGGCCCAGCACGCGGCTCACGGTGGCCCGGTAGCCGCTCACGGTCAGCCCGGTGACGGTGATGTCCTGGACCGTCTGGTCGGTGGTGCCGTTGTAGACCAGCACCGAGCCGTGGTCGATCCCGGTCGCGGAGTTCGCGTTCACGATCGTCCCGCCGCTCACCCGGACCCGGGCGACCCCGGTGGTGCCCCAGTTCCCCTCGGCGGCGAGGTAGACGGCCGCACCGTAGGTGTTCCGGACGTCGAGCCCGGTCACGTCGACGTCGGTGCCGCCGACCACGGAGACCCCCCGGCCGCCGGTCGAGCCGTTCACCGACGGGGAGACGACGCGGATGCGGGCGCACGGGTCGCCGTCCTGCCGGTAGGAGACCACGGCCACACCGTCGTCGCCCACGTTGCGGACCACGGGGGAGAGCACCTGGCCGTCGTGCGAGCCCTGGGTGATGTGGATGCCGTCAGCCCGGGTGTTCTGCACGGTGACCCGGTCGAGCAGGAAGTCCGACGTGCCACCGCCGACGTAGACGCCGGCCGCGGCCGAACCGTCGACGACGACGTCGCGGACGACGACCCGGGACGCTCCGTCCAGCCGCAGCCGCTGCTGCTCGTAGGCATCCCACCGGCGGGAAGTCGAGGAGATGTCCAAGGTGATGCCGGAGATCGTCACGTCCGCAGCGGTCACGGTCAACGACGAGTCCGACTCCTGGGTGGCCAGCAGGGTCCCCCCACCGGTGACGGTCACGCCGGCGTTGGCGACGGTCAGCACCCGGGTCTGGACGAACGTCCGACCCGCGGGCAGGAGGACGGTGTCACCGCGGCCGGCCGAGTCGAGGGCAGCCTGCACGGCGGCGGTGTCATCGGTGACACCGTCGCCGACCGCACCCATGTCCGTCACCGAGATCATCCGGACAGCGGCCTGGGGAGGCGCCGCGGGCCCGGAAACCGACGGGGCCACCGGGGTCCGCGCCGGTGCGGAGGGGGCGGCGGACGCGCTCGTGGACGGGCCGCCCACCGCGGCGACGCCCGAGGAGGTGGAGGAGCCCGCAGCCGTCCCCGTCGACGCGCCGGCTACCGCCGGGCCGGTGGTCGTGCGGCTACCCGTCGCCGGGGACGTGCCGGACGGGGTGCTGCCAGCTGCGCTGCTCGTCGGCGAAGCGCTGCCGCGCGGGGTGGTGCCCGACGCGGAGGCACCGGGTGCAGTGGTCGTGGGTGCACCGCCGGACCCGGTCGTCGCCTGGGCCGACCCGGTGGTGTCCGCAGCGACTGCGGCGACCTCACCAGCCTGAGGGGCTGCGCTGACAGCGATCGGGACGACCACGCCGGTGACGACGGCGAACGCCGCACCTGCCACGGCGATCCGCGGTCCCCGGACGATCCTGTTCCACTGCACTGCGTGCCCCCATCATCGACGTACCTGCACACCGACCATCGACCTCGGTGCGTCAGTGCTTGAGTGTCATGTGCTGACCACGCAGAGCGAGGATGCCTGGGGACGGGTGGGAACTCTGTGACGGAACGGTCCACAGTTGTTCGGAGGGCGCTGGTCATTCAGCGCTGACCTGCAGTTTGTCCAAGCCGTGCTCTTCGTCACGACACGCCGGACGATCGGGGTGGGCGGGCTCGTGGCGGTTGGTAGTGCTCCGGAACGGACCCCGAGGGCGGCCACTGCAGGAGCAGCACGGTCTCGGCGTCGTCGATTCGGCCCTCGCGCACCTGGGCCAGCGCCTCGGGGTACGGCAGCTCGCGGACCTCGATGGCCTCCCCTCCTCCACCAACCCACCGCCGGCCCCGGACCGGTCGGCCGCCGAGCAGGACGCGGCGAACAGGAACAGCCGCTCGGCCACCGACCCAGGGCTCATCCAGGGCGACATCACCAGCTCGACGTCGTCGGGCAGCACCGCCGCGCCGTCTCCGCGGTCGTAAGTCTGACGCTGCTGCGTGGCCCACGTGCCGTCGGCCGGCCGCTGGTCGAACGCCGTCCGCCGCATCCGGTGTCACTCTGCGCACAGCAACTCCACGTCACGGGCCACCACGTCGGGCTCGCGGTCGAGGTCCCCGCTTCGTCGGTCGCCGTGATCCTGGCGCCGCCGGAGATGCGAGATCGACACCACCGGGTCCGGGGTGCGGTCAAGCGGTCGGGTGCGGGTCGGCGGGCACTGCACGCCCGTTCCCGCGGAACAGGTCCTCCCAGGTGTCCGAGTCCTCGGCACGGGTGATGACGCTGAACCCGTTGTACGGCTGGGTGTACCGCGGCGGCCAGGCGTGGTGCTCGGCGCTCTGGCCATCGATCCACTCGACTCCGTCCTCGGTGACCACGGCGGTGAACCAGTGCCCACCCGTGGTCCGACCGTGCTCGTTGGCCCAGTTGACCAGCACTATCGCCACGGTGCCCTCGGGTGCGGTCGACAGCGCCTGACCGATGCGGGTGTCGGCTTCGGCGGTGAACCGGGCCGGGGACACGGAGCTCGGGCGGCCGTGCCAGCCAGGCACGGTGCCCGCCCAACGCCACATCTCGGGCAGCTCTCCTGGCGAGGTGCCCCAGTGCTGCCAGCTGTCGAGCACCCGGGCCCCGTTGTCACCGAACGCCGTCCGGACGTCCCTGCCCTGGACCAGGTCGGCGACCGCCCGGGAGCAGTCACCGCAGTTGTTGCCGTACGGCATCCGGCTGGTGACCGGGTAGGCCGAGTACAGCGGGTTGACGGAGGGAAGCCAGCGCGAGGCGTTGGCGACGGCATCGGTGACCGAGGTCGGCGTCCAGCCAGCGACCGCTCGACCCATGGCCTCCCGGGTGCTCAGCCCGGGGTCGATGTGCCGGTGGGGCTCGACGCGGGCCCGCGGGGCCCCGACCTCGTCGGGAGCGGGTCGGAGGACCTCGAACTCGGTCACCCGGGTGCCGACGAACTCGCCGTCGGTGACCACGCCCTGCACCCGGAAGTGCCGGACGGTGCCGTGCTGCAGGTCATGGGTCAGGGCGTGGACGACGGCGCGCTGCTGCTCCGTGGTGGTGAGGTCGGCCAGCTCGTTGCGCAGCCGGCCGATGTGGGTGGTGGTGCCGGCCTGCTGCAGCCCGGGGCGGCTGCCTGGCAACGCATCGTTCTCCGCCACCGCGACGGCGACGACCGCGAGCCCGCCGCCGTCCAGCTCGACGAGCAGGCGGTCCCCGGCGACGGCGACGGCGTGCACCGGGGAGTCCAGGAACAGGGCGAGTGCCGGGGTGACCGTCGACGCGGCCCAGTCCGCCGCCGCCCGGCGCAGCGTGTTCCGCTGCTCGGCGCGAGCGACGGAGGTCGCGTCGTGGGGTGCGCCGGGGTGCAGCTCCGCCAAACGGCTCCGGTGCAGTTCCGTGGTGACCCGGGCGGCTCGATGCAGGACCTCGCCGGCCAGCGGCTCCACCGACCAGCTGGCGTAGTCACTGGCAGGCACCAGCCCCTCGTCGAGCACCCGGGCCAGCCCACCGGCCCGCCGCGCATCGACCCACCCCTGCGCGGCGTCCCACACCCAGACGTCGTCCCCGCCGTCATGCGGACGGGCGACACCGCGTTCGGTGATCCGGTGGGTGCGCGGGTCGAGGGTGGCCCGCTGGGACAGCCACTCGGACGACGGACCGGGGTGGCCCACCTCGTCGTCGAGGGCTGCGGACAGGTCGACCAGGAACGCCGACGCCGCCGGGGTGAGCGGGCCGTCGTCGAGGTGAACGGCACCCACGGTCCACATCTGCAGCGGGCGGTCGGGCTCAGGTGTCGCCCAGGGGTTGTCACCGGTGCTGACCCGGATGGACGAGCCGTCGGCCAGCAGCAACGCCCGTCCGGACAGCGACCCGTCGGCGCCCTGCCAGAGCACCTGCGCTCCGGACTCGGCCAGCACGTGGTCGAGGGCCGACGCGGTGTCCGCGCCGACGGCGAGCGGGCCGTTCAGGTGCGCCCGCGGTTGTCCCGGTCCGAGCGGGTGGCCGACATGCCCAGCTCCCGGCCCTCCTGGTTCTGGCAGATCTCCAGCAGGCGTTCGGGGGTGGGCAGCGTCGTGCCCTTCCTGCGGGCTGCTGCTTCCGCCTCCTCGCGGGTCGCCGGTTCCATCTGGACGTACGGGTCCTCGTCGAACACCGCTTGCGCGTTCGTCTCGCTGCCGCTCACCGGGTCCCAGATCCACCGGCCGCTGGGCACGTCGAACAGGACCGTCTCCCAGCTCCCCCGCACGTTCCGCCGCGCCAAGATCTGGGTGACGCCGAGCTTGGTCCAAGTCACGACTGCGTACTCGAAGACCTCCGCCCGCTCCAGGTCCTCGGCCTCGTGCCGCACGAGCAGGTCGAGGTGTTCCTCGCCCGGGTCGTCCGGGAGAGCTTGATAGGGGGGCGGCGGAGCCAAACCCAGCCTCTCGTTCCTGGCTCGCACCTTGTCCAGCAGCGCCTCGTCCTCCTGCCGCACCCGTTCCCACAACACCCAGCCCGGGTGCTTCGGATCCGTCATCCGTTGATCCTCCCTCCGTGGTCTGCTGTGCAGCCACCTTCTCGGCGGCCGTGACTATCTCTTCCACGACCGGCTGGCTAATACCGGCCCGGACCAGGAAGGTCTCGGCCGACCCAACCTTGTGCACTGCAGCCTTGATGAACTGGACCGCTAGTTCCGGATCCTTCTCAAAGATGCGCGCCGGACTGTTTGCCTTGCCGGGCCCTAGCTTGTCGAGTCCCCGCACGACCTCAGATTCCAGCCCTTGCGAACGCACGATCTCTCGGATCTGCGCCAGCGCTTCGACCCGCTCTAGAGGGTTGTCTCGGTTCAAGCGGAACGTCTCGTACATCTCGTGGGTCTGTTTGCCCACCGCCCACGACGTCGCCGTTGGGAACTGCACCTCGATGCGCTGGCCGGTCACCACATGGGTCAGCACGACGAGCAGGCCGAAGTGCCGGTTGCCCGGCGCCCAGGTGTTCCGCCAGTCCTCATGCGCCGGCTGACCGGGTCGCGGGACCGGCGCTGCCCATCCGTGCTGGCCCAGCAGCTCGAGGGTGGCGAGCACAGAGTCGCCGTAGCGGGACGGGTCGGTCTGCACCGCGAACCGGACCAGGTCGTCCATGGCCCAGAACGCCGAGGCGACCGTGGACCCACCCTGCACCGGCGGCTGGATCTTTCGGACCGCCGACCACACGGTCTTGACCGCGTTCTCGGTGCCGACCGCCTCAGGCCTCGGGAACCCGCCCGCCTCTAGAACATCGAAGACCTCGTCGAGCTGCTGCCCCACCAGGTCGGCCCAGGGCTGCGCCCCGGCGACCGCCTCGATGGCGTACCGCTGGATCGCCCTCGGACTGCCCTCGTAGTGCTCCCGCTCGGCCGACGGCGGCGGATCCACCGGCGGTGGGGGCGAAGCTTCCGCGGGAGCGGCGGGCTCGTGCCCCTGCCCATCCTGGGTCTGGCCGTCTGCGTCCGACGTCCCGCCAGCCTTCGGTCCGTCGCTGTCGCCGCCGATCCCGCCGTCACCGGCGTGGGGCTGCGTCGATCCCGGCACGTCCGCGGCCGGAGACGTTCCCGCGGGAACGTCTCCGAGCCCTGCGGCGTGGTCGGTCGACGGTTGCACTGATGAGGACACGGCCCGGTGGACCTCGAACGCCCCTGACTGCTCGGCCGCGCTCACTGCCGTCGGAGTGGGGACCTCGGCAGCTGCAGCCCAGGTATCGACAGGCCCACCGGCGGCCGCCGAGGGACGTGCGCCTTCGGCCAAGCCGGCGGCGATCACACCCATGCCGGGCGCTCGGTCCGCACCCGCCGCCGAGGGCCCTACCGCGTCGGCCACCGAGGCTCCCGGACCGACGTCGGGCGGTCCAGCAATGGTCCCGGCCGGCGCGGCGGACGAGATAACGGGCGCCGCGGGACCTGCCGACGCAGGCCCGTCCCCGAACGAGGTGGCCGCCGCCCGGCTCGGGTCCGCGGTGGCCAGCGCGGAAGCTGTCCGAGAGGTCGTCAGCCGGTCCGCCCCCGCGGTGTCCGCTATTACTGCGACCCGGCCATCTGTGTCCGGGTCGACCGCGCCACTCCCCGGAGAGCCGGCCGCATCGAGAGCAGCCCCGCGGAACTCCTCCTGCGCGGTGCGTCCGGCCAACGCGTCGACGTGCAAGCGGGTCAGCGTCTGCATCGGCCGCGTGCCCGCGGCCAGCACTGCCGGGTGGGTCGGGCTGACCGTGCCGTAGCGGCCCGCTGCACCGAGCGCGGCGGCGAGGAAGGTCAAGCCGTCCATCGTCGGGATGCCCTGCCCCGTCAGCAGACCCGCCGCGATGCCGCCCGCCGGCGAGGCCACGACGTTGGTGCCGGCGGTGGCGGCCAGCCCGCCGGAGTGCCGCAGCACGCCGTTGCCGGTCCGCGCGGCGAGCCCGCCACCGGCGCCGAGCCCGGCCAGCGCGGCCATCCGCGGCGTCGACCGCATCCGCGAGAACACCGGCGCCACCAGCCCTGCGCCCACCGCACCACCGGTACCCCCGGCCAGCCCGGCTGTCACCGTGGAGAGCCCGTCCCAGCTGGTGCGCGTCCCGTCGCCGGCCTGCCAGGCCTGCGTACCGACGTCGATCCCCAGCTCCTCGAGCACCTCCTCCACGACCTCGTGCCGCAGGTGGTGACCGGTCGTGTGGACCGCGGCCACGCGTCCCGCCCCGTCCACGACCGCCCGGCCGACGTCCTGGACCAGCGCCCGCCGTCCGGCCGCGGACGCGAGGCCCTCCAGCGCGGTGAGCACCGCCTGCCGAGCGGTCGACGCGATCGGCCCCAGCGTCGCCAGGGACAGCCCGCCGGCGAAGGCCATCACCATCGCGAGCACCGCTGCCGTGGCCGCGACGGCGACCGCCACGTTCACCGACACCTTCGCGTACTGCAGGTCCACCCCGAAGCCGCCGACCTGGCGCGCGACCGCCGCGGCGTTCTGCACGTGCCCGGGCAGCCCGGACTCGGCCGACCCGAGCAGCGTCCGGGCCAGGTCGTCGAAGGCCTCGGCCGCCGGTGCGTCCCACGCGGTCAGCAGCTCGGCGGCCGCCGACTGCAGGTCACCCGACGCGTCGGCGAGCCCCTGAGCCAGGTCGGCCCACTCCTGCGCCAGCTCCCCCACCGCCGACTCGCTGCCCTCGGGCCAGGTGGACCCGCCGAACACCATCGACAGCAGGTCGACCCAGAACCCGTCGCCGTCCGCCCCCAGCCAGGTGAACGGGCTGACGACGTCGTCCGGGCGCTGCACCACCGTGTCCTGCGGTCAGCGCCGGCCGCGGAGCTGCTCGCCGACGATCCCGGCGACGACCTCGTCGTCCCCGTTGAGCATCGCGCGCACCTGCTCGCCGTCGGCGACGCCGGACATCAGCGCGACCACCTGGTCCTCGGCGGTCCAGACGGCGTGCTCGATGGTCTCGGTGATCAGCGCGGCCAGCGCCCCGGCGTCCTGCGTCCGGTAGATCCGCGGGTCCAGGTCGAGCCGGACGACGCGACCCTGCGGGCCGACGGTGACCGAGACGAGCCCGTCCGGCGAGGTCTCGGTGGCCTGCACCGCGCGCGCCTGACGGGCCAGCTCGGGACCCTGCTCGACCAGCCGCCGGAGGTCGAGTTGCAGCTGCTGCGCGTAGGCGCGGAAGTCGACGGTGGGACGTCGGTCGGGCTCGGTCATGGGGCTGCACTCCTGCCGGTCGAGGACAAGTGGTGCAGCGGACGGTAGGGGCCGCCGACCGGGCCACCGCGGGCTCGACGACCGAAACGAGCGCTCTGAGCTGGACTTTCGCAGTTGTCCACAGGCTGCGGGCAACGGGTTGGTGGCGTCACCACCCCGACCTACGCTCCCCGTCATCACCAGCCGCGGACGCCGAGGGAGGCCCGATGAGCGAGAGCACCGATGTGGACGCGGACGTCGTCCTGGAGTTCGCGAGCCGCCTGCACGCCCGCGCCGCCGACGTCGCCACTGCGACCTCCTCGCTCCAGCTGCCGATCGCCGGCGCCGGTCTCGGCGGGAGCGGGATGCAGGAGTCGGTGGTCGCCGCCGGCGCCTACTCGGCCGCGACCCAGGCAACTGCCCGGTTCCTGCGCGACGTGCACGACGGGCTGCTGTCGCTGAGCTACGTGGCCGCGACCGCGGCGGCGCACTACCGCGCCGGGGACGCCGAGCAGGCGGTCAGCATGGCCGCTGTCGACGCCGCCTTCGCGCCAGCAACCGGCCAGACCAGCATCACGTCGCGGCGGGCCGACGCCGCCGCGCAGGCCGAGCGGGTGGCGCACGAGGCGCTGCGTGCGCAGAACCAGGTCGACGGCACCCGTCCGCCGCTGCCGCCGGACCCGGAGCAGCAGCGCTTCGGCAACCAGCTGGACGCCGGACGACGCCCCGGCACAGCCGACGACCGGTACTCCCGCCCCGCCGACGCCGTCGCCGCGCACGACGACCAGATCGGGGACGACGGCGTGCTGGCCGAGGCCCGCTACGACCCGGCCGGCGACCACGACGAGGCTCTTCGCACGGCCGAGCGGCTCACCGCGCAGCACGGCATCCCGTACACCGCGGTCGTCGACGACCACGGTGTCAGCGAGGTGGTGCAGGCCGACCCCGACGACGTCCCGGCCGCCGAGCCCGACACCGACGTCGTGCAGGAACACGACCAGCAGGCCACGGACCTCGCGGCGGCCCTCGGTGGGGCGGGCTGAGGTGCCGGCCCCGCGCACGGACGGCGCCGGCGGCGGCTACCGGGTGGACCCGGTGGAGGCCGGCGGGCTGGACCTCCGGCTGCTCACCATCACCCGGATCTACCCCGCCGTCATGCTCGAGGACCCGACCGGGATGCGGGACGCCGCAGTGGCCTGGCAGGACCTCGGCGGTCTGCTGGACGCCGAGGCGCGCTCCCTGCGGCGGTCGCTGGCCGGGCTCGGCGACGGCTGGCGGTCCGAGGCGTCGACCAGGTTCGCTGAGCGCGGCGCGGCCGCGGTCGGCTCGCTGGAGTCCTGGTCCGAGATCGCCGCCGCGCGGGCCACCGAGCTGGCCGACCTCGCCGTGGTCGTGGCCGGCGCGAAGCTGCGGATGCAGTGGATCTGGGACGACTTCACCCGGGCGGCCGGTGCGATCGCCGACCGGCCGGACACCTCAGGCAGCCTGCTGGGACCGGCCGGCACGGCGGTGACCGACCTGGTGGACAGCGCACTCGTGGCCGGGGACCTGGAGGACAACGTCCGCCGGTACACCCGTCAGGCGCTCGACGAGGTGGTGGGCCCGCTCGCCACCCGGTTCGCCCAGAGCGCGTTGACCTTCGCGGCGCCCGGTCCCGTGTTCGCCGGTCCCACCGACGCGGTCGTCCCCGGGAACGCCACCCTCGCTGCCCTGGTCACCGGCGCCTGGCTGCCCGACGGGGTCGGCTTCCCGGGTGGGCCAGCGGCGCCCCGCATCCCGATGGCCCCTGCCGTCCCGGTGCCGCGTGCCGCATCGGCCTTGCCCACGCTCCCCACTGCTCCATCGATGCCGCCGCTGCCCGCGCCCGCGATGCTGTCCACGCCGGGCATCACGGCTGCGCCTGGCATCCCGGCCCTGCCTTCACCCGTGTTCCCACCTGGTGCGCCGGTCCTCACCGGGCGGGTGCCGGTGGCCCCGGCTTGGGGGGCGGCCGACGTGGTTGCAGCCGTGTCAATCTCAGCCCCGTCCTGGCCGTTTCCCCAGGTGTCGTCCGCTCCGGGGCCGGCGGGCGCGCGCTGGGTTCCCGCTTCGCCGAGGCTGGCGGGCCACCACTGGGTCCATGCCACCCAGGGGCCAGGACGCGCGCCGGTGGTCCCGACCCTCCCGGCCGGGCTCAGCCAGGTCGGCCGAGGTGCCGTGCCGTCGTTGGCCGGACGCCGAGCGCCCGCGATCGACCACATCCCGACCGTGCCCGGCCCGGCGCCGGGTCTGACTCCGATGCGGCCCATCGGGCCCCCGACGCTGCAGGACCACCTGCGTGGCCGCGGACTCCACGGGCTGCCTGAGCATCTGGGGGCACCGAAGCTGCCGCCGGCTCCTGGTGCGCCGGTGCGGGATGCCGGTGGTTCGTCGGCGCGGCCGGCACGCCGCACCGGACCTGGCGCCCACACCCGCCGAGGCCCGCGCCGTCGACCGGTCCCGGCGGCGGGCGGCGTGGGACGAGGACCGTCAGCAGCACGCCTCGGGTCGACCGCCCAGCTCATGACGGTCGACCGCGGGAGCCAGCCGCAGGTCAGCGGCCGGCGTCGAGCCTGGCCCGTGCCGGGGCCAACGCCGCGGCCTGGGCCTCGTCGCTGGCGAGGGACGCCTGGATTGCCGCCGCAACCTGCACGCCGAGCTCGTCGAGCCGGCCGGTCATCGTCTGCACCGCGTCCCGGGACGGTGCTGCGCCCTGCCGGTAGACGTCTGCGAACAGCGGACCACCGTTGTCCCCGCCCCAGGGCCGGGCGGCCTCGGCATCCTCGATGGCGGCGGCCCGCAGCTGCACCACCCGCTCGAGCTGCTGCACGGCCGCCTGCCAGGAGCGCAGTGCCGCACCGGCGGCATCGGGATCGACGTGCACCGAGTCGTAGGCCATGGGTCCTCCCGGGAGTGGCGGCCCGGCCACCGTGCCACCGGCCCGGCTGTGACACCAGCCCGCGGACCGGACCTGTGGACAACCACCTACCCCCCGGAGGTCAGCCGCCGGTCGACGCAGCAGCCGCCGCGGCCTCGGCGCGGGCAGCCATCCGGGCCCGCTGCGGGATGACGACGTACTTCGGGTCCTTGGACGACGCCATCCCCGCGTCGAACACGCCGAACCTGGTCAGCAGAGACCCCGTCGCCAGCAACGCGCCGGATGCCACGGCGCCCCAGCGCTTGCCACCGAGCACGGCGGCCCCGATTGCGCCGGCCGTGGTGCAGGCCTTGGCGATCCGCAGCGTCGTGCCGGCCCGGCCGATGTGGAAGGGCTCGCTGACGATGCCGTGGTCGTTCTCCACCTTGTGCATCGCGGCCAGCTCGACCGCGGCGCCCACGACGGCGGCCTTTCGGGCCGGTCCGGCCTGGTCGACCGGGGTGAACGCCATCGACAGGCCACCGCCGGCGGCCAGCGCCGACCCGGTGAACACGAACGGCAGCTGGTTCCCCGGCTCGTGCCAGGACGGCGTTGCCGTGTTGGCCAGCAGCACCGCGGTGTAGGCCGCCATCGGACCGCCGAACGCGGCCGCACCGACGCTCGCCGTCCGGCGCAGCCCGGTCGAGCGGATCAGCTTCGGCAGCCACCCGCTCGACCGACGCACCGCCGGCACCGAGCCGAGCAGGCTCAGCGCCGCCGCCCCACCGGCCGCGGTGCTGAACGGCGACAGGATGTAGGAGCCCACGCTCAGCGGGGACGTCGGCTTGAACACCCGCAGCATGTGCAGGAACCGCTCGGGCCGGCCCAGGTCGTGGATCAGGAACCCGACGCTGGCGATCGCGCCGCCGCCGGCGATCAGGTGCGCCGACCGGGCCAGCGCCGGCCGGTCGGTGAACTCGGCTCCGGCGCCGAGCACCGCAGACGCGCCGGCCGCGCCGCCCAGGAACAGGTAGAGCGGCACGTCCGGGGTCTTCCAGACGGCCGACTTCACGATCTGCCGGCCGTAGTAGCTCTGGAAGTCCGCGTCGCCGACGGTCGGATCACCGTCGCGGGCCCCGCCCCGGCGTCCACCGCGCTTGCGCTTGCGCGCCTCCCGACCGGACGCGGACGGGCCGTCGGCCTTGCGCCAGCCACCACCGGGGGTGGCCACGCCCGAGACCCCGGGCCGGTGGTCCAGCGGGGCGTCGACGTCCTCGTTCGGCCGGCCGGTGCGGTGCAGCTCCGGCGTCGCGGGCTGCGAGACCTCCGGGTCGGGCTGCTCCACCGGGGCCTGGGCCGCGCGGTCCGGGCCGGCGCCCTCGACCGGGGCTCCCTCGCCGGGGCCGGAGGCGTGCCGGCCGGTCACCGTCGCCGTCCCAGGAACCCGGACAGCGCGACGCCGACGAGCATCGCCGCAGCACCCGCGGCGTGCCGCCACATCGAGGGCAGGTCGCGGGTGGTCACCACCGGGTCCGGCGGCAGGCCGTAGACCTCGGGCTCGTCCAGCAGCAGGAAGAACGCCCCCGCGCCGCCCACGCCGTCGTCGGTGTCCCGGCCGTACAGCCGCGCGGTGGTCACGCCCTGCTCGGTGAGCGTCGCCAGCCGTGCGTCGGCGCGGGCCTGCAGCTCGTCGAGGTCACCGAACTGGATCGACTGGGTCGGGCACGCGGTCGCGCAGGCCGGCTGCAGACCGTCGGTCAGCCGGTCGTAGCACATCGTGCACTTGAAGACCCGGCCGTCGTCCTTCCGCTGGTCGATCACGCCGTACGGGCAGGCCGGCACGCAGTAGCCGCAGCCGTTGCAGATGTCGTCCTGCACCACGACGGTGCCGAACTCGGTGCGGAACAGCGCACCGGTCGGGCACACGTCCAGGCAACCGGCGTGCGTGCAGTGCTTGCAGACGTCGCTGGACATCAGCCAGCGGATCTCCCGGTCGGCCGACTGCGCGGTCTGCGGGTCGAAGCTCGACAGCGCCTGCGCGTTGAGCACGTCGGCCTGGTCGATCGTCGCGCCGTCCGCGTTCGCGTGCGACGGCGTCTCCGCCGACCCGCACGACCCCCCGCAGCCACCGCCGGACCCGGCGCCCTGGCCCGGCGCGGCCGGCAGCCCGATCCCCGGCATCGGCAGGTCGACCTCGCGGGACTGCTCGACGAAGGCCACGTGCCGCCAGGAGTTCGCTCCCAGCATGCCGGTGTTGTCGTAGCTCATCCCCGACAGGCCCAGGGCGTCGATCGTGCCGTCGGCGTCGTCCATCGGGAGCGTGTTCCACTCCTTGCAGGCCACCTCGCACGCCTTGCAGCCGATGCACACGCTGGTGTCGGTGAAGAACCCGACCCGCGCCGGGTGGTCGGGCTCGTAGCCGGCTTCGGCGGTGACGTCGGGCAGCGGCCCGAACAGCCGGTTCTCCGGGTCGTTGCCGGTGAAGGCCGGGCTGGCGGAGCTGATCTGGCTCACGAGGTGCCCTCCGCGATGTGGTCCGGTGCGCTCTGGGTGGTGTCGGCCTGCGGACCGCCCTCACCGGTCATGTTCGTCTCCTCGACCGGCGACCGTCCGCCGACCGGCACCCGGCCGCTCTTCACGCCGGCGCGCTGCCGGTAGGACTCCACGAAGTCCACCAGCGCCGGACCCCGCGGACGGCGGCCGGGCTGGATGTCGCAGGTGGCGACCTTGGACTCCTGGATGTGCACGTTGGGGTCCATCACCACGCCGAACAGGTCGTTGCCGCTGTCGCCGGTGGAGATGCCCTGCTCGCCCCAGTGGTACGGGATGCCGATCTGGTGCACGACCTTGCCGCCGCCCAGCTTCAGCGGCCGCATCCGCTCGGTGACCAGCACCCGGGCCTCGATCGCCGTCCGGGCGCTGACCAGCGTCGCCCATCCGCCGTTCTCCAGCCCGCGCTCGACGGCCAGCTGCGGGCTGACCTCGACGAAGAACTCCGGCTGCAGCTCGCTCAGGTAGGGCAGCGTGCGGCTCATCCCGCCGGCCGTGTGGTGCTCGGTCAGCCGGTAGGTGGTGAACGCGTAGGGGTAGACGTCGCTGGTCGGCGGGTTGCTCCGGTTCCAGGCGGCCTCGATGACCTCCCGACCCGGGTTGGCCTGCTGCCGGTAGAGCAGGTTGGGTACCGGGGACTCGTCGGGCTCGTAGTGCGTCGGCAGCGGACCGTCGGCCAGGCCGGACGGCGCGTACAGCCAGGCCTTCCCGTCGTTCTGCATGATGAAGGCGTCCGCGCCGCTGATGCCGGCGGGACCCTTCGCGCCGGGCTCGGGACGGTAGGACGGCGGCTTGGTGGCCTCGAAGTCCGGGACGTCGTGACCCGTCCACCGCTGGGCGCCCTCGTCCCACCAGACGTAGGCCTTGCGCTCGCTCCACGGCTTGCCCTCGGGGTCGGCCGAGGCACGGTTGTAGAGCGTGCGGCGGTTGGCCGGCCATGCCCAGCCCCACTCGCCGGCCACCCAGTTCTGCTCCCGGCCGGGCTTGCGGCGGTCGGACTGGTTGACCTCGTCGGCGTAGACACCGGTGTAGATCCAGCAGCCGGCGGTCGTCGTCCCGTCGTCCTTGAGCTCGGTGTAGCTGCCCAGGGTCTTGCCGTCCGGTCCGGTGCCGTTGATCTCGCGCAGCACGGCCTCGGCCGACGGCTCGACCAGGGGTCCGTGGGTCGGGTAGTCCCAGGTCAGGGCCTGCAGGCCGGCGTCGCGGGGGTCGGTCGAGTCGCGCAGCCGGTCGCGCAGGATGCGGCCCAGGTGGAAGTAGAACCACAGGTCGCTGCGGGCGTCGCCCGGCGGCTCGATCGCCTGGCGGTGCCACTGCAGCACGCGCTGGGTGTTGGTGAAGGTGCCTTCCTTCTCCGTGTGCGTGGCCGCCGGCATGAAGAAGACCTCGGTGCCGATGTCCTCGGTGACCAGCTCGCCGGTCTCGATCTCCGGCGCGGTCTTCCAGAAGGTGGCCGACTCGATCATCTGCAGGTCGCGGACGACGAGCCAGTCCAGGTTGGCGAGGCCTAGGCGCTGCATCTTGCCGTTGGCGTGCCCGACCGCCGGGTTCTCCCCGACCAGGAAGTAGCCGGGGATCTTGCCCTGGATCATGTCGGCGACCTGGCGGTAGGAGCCGTGGTCGCCGTTGATCTTGGGCACCAGGTCGAAGCAGTAGTCGTTCTCCGCCGTCGCGGCGTCGCCGAACCAGGCCTTGAGCAGGCTGACCATGTAGGCGCGGGTGCCGCCCCAGAAGCCGACCATCTGGTCGCCGACCTTGCAGTACTCGTCGAGCGTGGCGTGCTCGCCGGCGTGCGGCATGGGCAGGTAGCCCGGCAGCAGGTTGTACAGCGTCGGGATGTCGGTCGAGCCCTGGATGGAGGCATGCCCGCGCAGCGCGAGGATGCCGCCGCCGGGTCGGCCCATGTTGCCGAGCAGGGCCTGCAGGATGCCGGCGGTGCGGATGTACTGCACGCCGACGGTGTGGTGCGTCCAGCCGACCGAGTACACCCAGGCCGTCGTCCGCTCGCGGTTGCTGTTCGCGGTCACCGCGCGGGCGACGTCGAGGAAGACCTCGGGCTCGATGCCGCAGATGTCGGCGACCATCTGCGGGGTGTAGCGGGCGAAGTGCCGCTTCATCACCTGGTAGACGCTGCGCGGGTGCTGCAGCGTCGGGTCGGTGGCTGGCTGCGGGTCGACCTTGCCCGGCTCCGGGGCAGGCGGGTCGATCTCGTCGGTGCCGGTGGCGCTGGGTTCGTGCGCACCCTCGAACTGCCACGACGTCTTGTCGTAGGACTTCGACTCGTCGTCCCAGCCGGAGAACAGGCCGCCGAGGTCCTCGGTGTCGACGAAGTCCTCACCGACCAGGGACGACGCGTTGGTGTAGGCCAGCACGTAGTCGCGGAAGTCGAGCTCGTTGTCCAGCACGTAGCTGATCAGCCCGCCGAGGAACGCGATGTCGGTGCCCGCCCGCAGCGGCACGTGGGTGTCGGCCACCGCGCTGGTGCGGGTGAAGCGCGGGTCGATGTGGATGACCTTCGCCCCGCGCGCCTTCGCCTCCATCACCCACTGGAACCCCACGGGATGGCACTCGGCCATGTTGGAGCCCTCGATGACGATGCAGTCGGCGTTGACCAGGTCCTGCTGGAACCCGGTGGCCCCGCCGCGGCCGTACGTGGCACCCAGACCGGGCACCGTGGCGGAGTGCTATATGCGCGCCTGGTTCTCGATCTGGATGGCGCCCATGGCGCTGTACAGCTTCTTCATCAGGTAGTTCTCTTCGTTGTCCAGCGTCGCGCCACCGAGGCTGGCCAGCCCCATGGTGCGGTTGACCCGCTGGTCACCGTCGAACTCCTGCCAGCCCTTCTCCCGCGCGGCGAGCACGCGGTCGGCGATCATCTCCATCGCCTCGTCGAGGGCCAGGTCCTCCCACTCGCTCCCGTGCGGACGGCGGTACTTGACCGTGGTGACCCGGGACGGGCTGGTGACCAGCTGCTTGCTGGCGCTGCCCTTGGGGCACAGCCGGCCGCGGCTGATCGGCGAGTCCGGGTCGCCCTCGATCTGCACGATCTGCTCGTCCTTGACGAACACCCGCTGGCCGCAGCCCACCGCGCAGTAGGGGCAGACCGACTGCACCACGCGGTCGGCGGTGGCCGTCCGGCTGGTGATGCCCTCGGTCTTCTTGCTCCGGGCAGCGTGCCCGCGACCCAATGGATCGGGTCCGGTCAGCTGCCGGAACACCGGCCAGGAGTCGAGCCAGGTCTTCACCGGGTCCACTGTGCCACCGGCACATCGGCGGCGCCCGTCACGGGCCCGACGCTCAGCGGGAGGGACGACGGACCAGGAGCACCACGGCGACGATGGCCACGACCCAGCCCAGCAGGATCAGCACGTCGCCGGCGTGCAGCCCGTGGTTGTAGGTCAGCGTCAGGACCACCGGGCCCTCGAACTCGTAGGTGCCGTGCAGCAGCAGGGCGGTGAACCCGCTCAACACGAGCGCGACCAGCGCCCCCGCCGCAGTCCGCATGGGTGAACCGTAGGCGTCCGGCGGGTGGCCGCCCGGGACATCACCCGGGAGGGCGGACCCATCCGTCCCAGGAACCCCTCCTGCCGCGTGTCGGGGCGACACGCCCAGACGCACTGTCGTCAGATGCCTCCGGAGTGTCACCATTCCCGCCGACTGGGTGTCCACGGAGGCACCCGCACGGGGAAGGGACCACGGTGGACGATCACTTGATCACGCCTCGCCGCGCGTTGCCGCCGGTGCCGCCTCCGGGCCGGCAGTCCGGGACGGCCACCTTGGCACCGGCGGTGGACCAGACCAGCTGGTTCGACCCGCTGGACCCGATGAACGACTCGGCCGTGCACGCCGCGTTCACCGGCCTCGACCCGCTGGACGACGGCACGGCGGCCAAGGCCGCCCGGGACCTCATCCGCGAGTCCGGCCGCCAGCCGGTGCTCGACCAGGCCCTGCTGGAGGCGCTGGACGCCGCGGCGAAGGCCGCCGAGGCCCGTCGCGCGGTCACCCTCGCCGTCCTTCCGGCCACCGCTACGACCCCCTCCGTCATCGCGCCGCGGCCGGCACCGCCCGTGATGACTGCCGCACCCGTCCCCGTCACCGACCGCTCCGACGAGCCCGCCCTCGACATCTCTGCCGAGTTCGCCCGGCACGACGACCTGGTCGAGACCGCCCGGCACGCAGCGATGGACGACGGCTCGACGTCTGCCCCGACCCCTCCCCCACCGGCCACCGGCACCGGCCGACACCTGGCCCTCGACGTCGACGAGGACGCCGCCCAGCGCCGTCATGGAGGACCCGGCAGCCACCCTGGACGGGAACACCCCGGTCCTCGACCCCGAGCTCACCGACCCGACGGCGTCCACCGCGTCCGTGCAGGCGGACAGCAGCGTGCCGACCACCTGAGGCGGAACTCTCGCGCTGGCGAATGGTCCTGCATCCGCCACCCGACCGAACCGTGCTCCCGCACACTTCCCCGACGGCCATGTCCTCAGGGGAACGTTCGAACACCTGACCGATAACTACGCTGCGTGTTCGCCCACTAGGCGATGCGATGTAAATGCCTCCGGCGTGTCGCCACCAACACGCCGGTCGGGGCTGGTCCAGTGCGCACTGCGATCGATACCTTCCGTCTCCGTCAGCAGCGAATGACACGCATGCAATTCAACGGGGGACCACGATGGGCGGACATCGGCAGGACACCGGAAGCCGGCGGCGCTCGGAGTCCCGGACGGTCGGGCGACCACTGGGCCGCTCCGCACCGTCTCCCTCCCCACGGCTGCCCTCCCTGGACGACCAGACGTCAGGTGCGTCCACCGGATCCCGGCGTGCCCCGTCGGCGGGACCCTCGACGGGCCGTACCCGCGGCCCGTCCACCGGATCTTCCCGTGGTCCGACGACGGGCTCGCGACGTGCACCGCGGAGGACAACACCCCGGTGGCTGCCCATCGCGCTGGCCATCTGGATCGCCAGCTTCCTGGCCGTCCCGGCTGCCGTCCTGGTGCAGCAAGCGGTGTCCGCTGACGACGCCGCCGTGGTCGAGGCCGGAGACGTCATCGACGAGTCCGAGCCGTCGGCCGGGTCCTCCACCGGCGTCGGCGACCCCGGGGCAACGACCACCGCCCCCGCCGCCACCACCCCGCCAGATCCGGCCGACCTCACCGATGGTGCGGGTGAGGCCGTGGTACCCGGCACCGAGGTCGTCCCCCCGGGCCAGGGCGCGGTCTCCGAAGAGGTCGTGGCGACCTCGTCGGCTGTGCCGGCAGCGACCGTCTCGTCCTCCGCCTCCGTCGTCCCGAGCGGATCTCCGGCGACCTCACCCACCCCCGGCGTAATCAGCTCGCCCCCGGCCACCGAAGAGGCTCTGACCCCCGTGGAGCCGATGCCGCCTGTGCAGGACTCCCAGCAGGGCTACCCCGGCGCCGAGGCCGTACCGGCCCCCTGACCCGCAGGGGTCAGAGGCCGGCGAGCTCGTACCGCAGCGCGGACTCCACCTCGACCCGCAGCCGGTCGTTGCGCTCAGCGGTGCGCAGGGCACCGCCGAGCCACACGCCCGCGAGGCAGGCGAGCGCGAACCACACGAAGGGGAGCCAGAGCCACATCATCGGGACCTCGCCGGGAACTGCTGGGACGGTGCGCGGAACGTACAGGTGAACACCGGGTTCCCCGGCCCTGGAGCCGCAAAACGCCGGTGCGGCGCATCCCCCTTGGGGTGAACTGCCCGACAGGTGCTCAATGCCGCCCCCCGGGCGACCGACGTGGTCCCTGTGAACCCCCAGGTCCCCGACGGGCCCCCGCTGCCGACGACGCCCTCCCGCGTCGCCGTCGGGGCCGTCCTGCTGTCCCTGGGCGTGCTGGTCTCCGCCGCGCTGCCGTCCCCCGCCGACGACCTCGGCGTCGGCCTCCTGGCCGCGGTGGCCTTCCTCGTCGGGTCCTGGGCGACCTGGACCGCGGCCCGCCGCAGCAGCCACCCGCCCGTCTGGGGCTGGTACGCCCTCGGCCTGACCGTGGCCGGGACCGGCGCCACCCTGGCCCTGCACCTGCCCGGCTCCACGGTGCCGATGACCGTCGGCGCCCTGCCCGGCATGCTGCTCACCCTCGTCCCGCTGCAGCGGCTGCTCCCGCCCGGCACCTGGCGCCGCATGCGCGCCCAGCTGGTCACCTCGCTGCTGCTCCTGCTGGTGGCCAGCATGCTCTGCGCGCTCGCCTCGTTCGAGCTCGTCGCCGGCCGACGGCTGGGGCTGAGCACCCTGTTCGACGGCACCCTGGTGGCCCTCGGCGTCACCCTGTCGGCGCTGGTGTCCCTGGGCCTGCTGGTCCTGTCCACCACGGCCGGCAAGGTCCGCCGGGTCGCCGCCCTCGCGCTGGGTGCGCAGCTGGCCGTCGCCGTCGCGCTCGTGCTCATCGCCTTCGCCGACGAGGCCCGCGGCACCAGCCCCGCGCTGGTGGCCAGCACCGTCGCCGCCGTCGCCGCCCTCGGCCTGCTGCTGTGCGCCGCCCTGCTCGACACCACCCCCGGCACGCCGGCGTCGCCGGACGAGGCGCCGTCGGTCGTCGCCGCGCTCCTGCCGCACCTGGCCGCGCTCACCGCCGGTCTGCTGCTCCTGGCCGGGGTCCTCGCCTCCGGCAGCCTCGGCGCTCCGCAGTCCGTGCTCGGCGGGCTCGGCCTGCTGCTGCTCTTCGCCCACCAGACCGTCTCCTGGCGGGACGGCCGCGACCTCACCCGGCGCCTGCAGCGCAGCGAGTCCCGCTTCCGCGCCGTCGTCCGGGCCGCCGTCGACCAGGTGGTCATCCTGGACGGCCGGCTCGCCATCACCTGGGCCTCCCCGGGCATGGCCGACCTGATCGGCCGGACCCCCGCGCGGCTGGTCGGCCGGGACGTCCGCGTCGCCGTCCACCCCGATGACCGCGCCGCCCTCACCGCCGCCCTCCTCACCCCGCAGACCGACGCCGGGGACCGCACCACCACCGCCCGCGTCCGGCACGACGACGGCCGCTGGCGGCTGGTCCAGGCCCTCGTCCGCGACCTGCGCCAGGACCCCGACATCGAGGCCCTGGTCCTCTACTGCCGCGACATCACCCGGGTCGAGGCACCGGCCCCCGCGCAGGCCACCCACCAGCCGGCCGGCGGCAGCGACCCCGAGACCGGGCTGCCCGACCGCAGCGCACTGGTCGCCGGGCTGGCCGAGGTCCTGGACGGCGGCGGGCCGGGCCACGCGCTGGTGCAGCTCTGGGTGACCGGCCTGGCCGACGCGCACCGCGGCACGGCCGCACCGCCGGAGGTCGCCCTCGACCTGGCCGGCCGGTTCTCCCGCGTGCTGCGCACCGGCGACCGGCTGTTCCGGGTCGGCCCGCAGGAGTTCGCGGTGCTGCTGACCGGTGCGGTCAGCGACGCCGAGACGCTGGCCCACCGGCTGGTCGCCACCGTCGGTGCCGACGTCCCGGTCCTCGGTCTACGACTGTCGGCCTCGGCCGGCACCACCGCGGTGACCGCCGACGACCTCGAGCCCGTCCAGGTCGTGCGCCGCGCGGCGATGGCCATGGCCAGCGCCCGCACGGCCGGCCCCGGCCGGGTCCGCCGGCACTCGGTGGCCGCGCTGATCGCCGCCAACCGGCAGGAGGCCCTGCGCACCGACCTGGCGCACGCCCTCGAGCGCGACGAGCTGCGGCTGGTCTACCAACCCGTCGTCGACCTCGCGCTGCAGCGGGCCGGCTCCGTCGAGGCCCTCATGCGCTGGCAGCACCCCGTCTGGGGCGCCATCTCGCCGGCGGAGTTCATCCCGCTGGCCGAGGAGTCGGCCATGGTCACCACGCTGGGCCGCTGGGTCATGCACACCGCGACCGCCGCGGTCGCCGCCCTGCACCGTCCCGACCTGTCGGTGGCGGTCAACGTCGCCGCCCGGCACGTCCGCAGCGGCCAGCTGCTCGCCGACGTCCGGGACGCGCTCGCCGCCAGCGGCCTGCCCGGCGACCGCCTGGTCCTCGAGCTGACCGAGTCGGTGCTGCTCGACGAGGCCCACGTGACCGACGACCTGGAGGCCCTGCGCCGCCTGGGCGTGCGAATCGCGGTCGACGACTTCGGCACCGGCTGGTCCTCGCTGGCCTACCTGGTCGGGCTGCCGATCGACGTGCTGAAGATGGACCGGCAGTTCCTCGCGTCGGTCGAGTCCGGCCCCCGCCACCAGGCGCTGTGCCGCTCCGTCCTGCACCTGGGCACCAGCCTGGGCATGGACGTCGTGGTCGAGGGCGTGGAGACCCCCCGCGAGCTCCAGCTGCTGCGCGACATGGGGCACCGGTTCGTGCAAGGCTTCCTGCTCGCCCGGCCCACCGAGCTGGGCCGCCTGGAGGACACCCTGGACGAGATCCCGGCTGCCCTCCACGCCGGCACCGCCGACGACGTCCGGGAGGTCGTGCTGTGAGCCGCGGCCTGCGCACCAGTGCGGTCGCCGTGCTGCTCGGCCTGCTGGCCCTCGTCCCGGCACTGGCCCTCACCCCGCCCGCGGGCACCGGCCTCCAGCCCGACAACCTGCTGATCGGGATCCTCGCCGGCATCGGGGCCGTCCGCGGCTTCCGCGCGACCCGGGGGATGACCGGGCTGCTGGCCCTGACCTGGCGGCTGATGGCCGGCGCCGGGGCGCTGTTCTCGCTGGCCAGCCTGATCACCGGCAGCGGCCTGGCCGGTGCGTTCGGGGTCGCCGGCGTCGGCGACCTCCTCCTGCTCGTCGTGCTCTGCATCCCGCCGGTGGTCTGCGCGCTGCTGGCCAACCAGGTGCGGACGGCGGGCTGGCTCACCCTGCTCGTCGACGGCGCCACCGTCGTCCTGGCGCTCTCGGTCGCCGCGGACGTGTTCGTGCTCTCGGCGCCCGACCAGGTCGGCCGGGTCGATCCCCTGGTCGTCGGCTACACCGGCTACGCCGTCCTGGCCGTGGGCCTGGCCGGCGCGCTGTGCACCGCCACGACCCGCGAGCTGCAGCGGTCCTCGACCGCCGTCGTCGCGTCCGCCCTGCTCGTCGCCGCCGCCGTGGCCATGCTGGCCGTCGGCATCGACCGGCCCGGGCTGCTGTGGCAGGCGCTGGGGGACGTCGCCTGCGTGCTCTGCTTCGAGGCCGGGGTGCTCGCCGTCCTGTCCTCGCCGCGGCACCTGTCCTCCCCCGACGACGTCGTCGCCCGCAGCCCGCGGGTCAACCCGGCCGGCATGTCGATCACCGTCCTGGCGACGTTCGGGCTGCCGGCGGCCCTGCTGGTCGCCCTGGCGCGCGGCCAGGCGCTGACCCCCTGGTCCATCGGGGCCGTGTCGGCCGTCGTGCTGCTGCTGCTGGTCCGCAGCACCCTGCGCATCCGGACCAGCACCCGGCTGGTCGCCGACCTCGTGCGCAACGAGGAGGACCTGCGCGACCTCGTCGAGGGCAGCTCCGACGGCGTCGTGGTCGTCGACGACGACCTGCGCCTGCGCTTCGCCTCCCCCGCCGCGCGCACCCTGCTGGGGCTGCCCGCGGGCACCGGCGACCCCGACCGCCGGCTGCCCGACCTGGTCCTCGCCGAGGACCGGGACCGGATCGCCGAGCAGCTGGACGACGGCACGGCCGGCACGCTGCACCTGCGGATCCCCGGCACCGACCGGCCCACCGAGCTCGAGGTCACCCACCACGAGCACCGCGGCGAGGGCCGCCGGGTGCTGCACCTGCGCGACGTCACCGTGCGGCTGCGCCGCGAGCGCGAGCTCGAGCGGATGGCCTACACCGACCACCTCACCCGGCTGCCCAACCGGGCCCTGCTGTTCCAGGAGCTGGCCCGCCCCGCCGGCGAGCGCTGCCTGCTGGTGCTCGACCTCGACGGGTTCAAGGCGGTCAACGACGTCGCCGGCCACGAGGCCGGTGACCAGCTGCTGGTCGAGGTGGCCCGCCGGCTGCGCAACGTCGTCCGCGACCAGGACGTCGTCTGCCGGCTGGGCGGCGACGAGTTCGCCGTCGTCGTCGACGGCACCCCCGCCGAGGCCCGCGAGGCGGCCCAGCGGGTGGTCGACATCATGGCGCTGCCGCACCGGACCGCCGGCTTCACCTTCGCCATCGGCGCGAGCGTCGGCGTCGCCGAGGTGCAGGCCGGCGGCGGCCAGCTGGCCTTCCGCGAGGCCGACACCGCCCTGCGCGCGGCCAAGCAGGCCGGCAAGGGCTGCGTCCGGGTCTGGGCCGACGGCACCGGCTCGTCGCCGTCGGGCGACTCCGTGGCCGCCGCGCTCGCCGCCGGCCACATCGAGCTGCGGTACAGCGTCGCCGGCGGCGAGGGCCAGCCCCAGCGGGCGCTGCACGGGGAGCCGTTCTGGCGGCACGCCTCGGGCGACCTGCTGCCGGCCGCCGAGCTGTGGGCCGCCGCCGGCCGGCAGGGCCAGGACGGCGCGCTGCAGACCTGGGTCTTCGCCGAGTCCACCCGCACGGCCGCCGACCTGCCCGGGGTCTCGCTGCTGGCCCTGGACCTGCCGGCCGGGCACGTGCGCGCCGACCAGCTGCTCGACGACGTGCGGTCGGCGCTGGCCGCCACCGGGTTCCCGGCCGAGCGGGTGTCCCTGGCGGTCACCGAGGAGGCCATCCTCACCGCCGGTGCCGAGCTGGTGCCGGTCCTGCACGAGCTGCGCGCCCTGGGCGTGCGGATCTGCCTGGACGACTTCGGCATGGGCCAGACCCTCTACGCCCACCTGGCCCGCCTGCCGCTGACCAGCGTCCGGATCGACGTCGCGGCCCTCGGCGGCGGCGGCGACACCGCGCACGCGCTGAAGGTCGTCCGGTCGATCGTCCTCAGCGCGCAGACCTTCGGCCTGGCCGTCGTCGCCCACGGCGTCTCGCCCGGCCCGCTGCTGGACGACGTCCTGGCCTGCGGGGTGCACATGGTGCGCACCCGGGAGGACCTGCGGCACGTGACGGCCGAGCGCGTCCGCGAGGAGCTGGCCACGGGCGCGGAGGCCGTGCGGATACTGGCCCGGTGACCCTCACGTTCCTCGGGCACTCCAGCGCCCGGGTCGAGCTCGCCGGGCGCACGGTGCTCACCGATCCCCTGCTCACCGGCCGGGTCGGCCCGCTGCGCCGGGTCGCACCCCCGCTGTCCCCGTCGTCCTGGGCCGGGGTCGACCTCGTGCTGCTGAGCCACCTGCACGGCGACCACCTGCACCTGCCCTCCCTGCGGCTGCTCGGCCGCGGCACGACCGTCGTCGTCCCGCGCGGGGGCGGGGCCTGGTTGCGGTCCAAGGGCTTCACCGCCGTCGTCGAGCTGGCCCCCGGCGAGGTGCACACCGACGGCCGGCTCACCGTCACCGGCACGCGAGCCGTGCACAGCGGGCACCGCTGGGGACCGCGGTCCACCCACGGCCCGGACGCCGCCGCCATGGGCCACCTGCTCAGCGGGGACGGCGTCACCGTCTACGCCGCCGGCGACACCGACGTCTTCCCCGCCATGGCCGACCTCGGGCCGGTCGACGTCGCGCTGCTGCCGGTGTGGGGCTGGGGCACCACGCTGGGGCCGGGCCACATGGACCCCGCCGGCGCCGCGCTGGCCTGCACGCTGCTGCGCCCGCGGTTCGCCGTCCCGGTGCACTGGGGCACCCTCGCGCTGCCCGGCGTGGCGCGGACCCGCCGCATGCGGTCGCTGCTGGTCGACCCGCCGCGCCGGTTCTCCGATGCCGTCGCCGCTACCTGTCCGGCCACCACGGTCCTGGTCACCGACCCCGGCTCCCCCGTCGCGCTGCCCACCACCTGGACCGCCGCGTGAGCGTCCTGGCCGCGAGCTGGACCGACAGCAGCTCCCTGGGCTACCCCGTGCTGTTCGGCGGGGTGCTGCTCGGCTCGATCATCCCGGTCGTGCCCACCGGACCGCTGCTGTCGGTCGCCGCCGCGGTCGCCATGACCACCGACCGGCTGGACATCGCACTGGTCCTGCTGCTGGCCACCGTCGCCGCCTTCCTCGGCGACGTCGTCACCTTCGCCGTCGCCCGGTTCGGCGGGCCCGCGGCCGTGCGCTGGGTCGCCCGCGGCCAGCACGCCGGCCGGCTGGCCGAGGTGCAGGAGCAGTTCCGCGCGCACGGCTGGCAGATCGTCGTCGTCGGCCGGTTGCTTCCCGCCGGCCGGATCCCGGTGCTGGTCGCCGCCGGCGCGCTGGCCTACCCGTGGCGCCGGCTGCTGCCGGCCTCGTTCGGGGCCGCGGCGCTGTGGGCGGTCGCCTACGCGCTGCTCGGGGTGGTCAGCGGCGGCATCTTCGACTCCCCGCTGGTCGCCACGCTGGTCGCCACCGGCCTGGTGCTGGTCGTCGGGCTGGTCTCCAACCTGGTGGCCAGCCGCCGGCGCAAGGCCAAGCAGCAGGCGGCTGAGCAGGAGACCCGGTGAGCGCACCGCACCGCCCCCCGCCCGGCCGGGTGCTGACCGGCGGCCGCCTGGTCGCCCGGGTGCTGCTGGTCTGGGCGCTGACCACCGCCGCCCTGCTGGTGCTCGACCGCTGGCTGACCGGCTTCGCGATGAACTCGTGGTGGCAGCCGCCGGTGGCCGCGCTGCTGCTGGGCGTGCTGGCCGGCGTGGTCTGGCCGCTGCTCATGCGGGTCGCGCTGCCGCTGGCCTTCTTCACCCTCGGGCTGGGCGGCTTCGTGGTGCTCGGGGCCGGCGTCCTGGGCATCTTCATCGCCATCCCGGGCGTCGTCGTCACCTCCTTCAAGACGTCGGTCGTCGTCGCCGTCTCCATGGCCGGGGTGGCCGCGGTGATCAGCAGCCTGCTGGCCGTCGACGAGGACGAGCTGTTCTTCCGCCGTGCCCGCCGCAAGGACGTCGCCGCCGCGTCCACCGACGTCCCCGGCGTCCTCTTCCTGCAGGTCGACGGGCTGGGATTCGCCACCGCGCAGCGCGCCGTCCGGGACGGCACGATGCCCACGCTGGCCGCCTGGCTGCGCGAGGGCAGCCACGCGCTGACCTCCTGGCACACCGACTGGAGCTCGCAGACCGGGGCCAGCGTCTGCGGGATCATGCACGGCTCCAACCACGACATCATCGGGTTCCGCTGGTACGAGAAGGACCGCGACAAGGTGGTCGCCGTCTCGCACCCCGAGGACGCCGCCCTGGTCGAGACCCGGCACAGCGACGGCGCCGGCCTGCTCTCCGGGGACGGCGCCGGCCGCGGCAACCTGTTCACCGGCGACGCCCGGCACGTGTCGCTCACCATGAGCTCGCTGGCCCTCGTCGTCCCCAAGGGGGCGCGGCGGGACCGGCGCGGCCGGGACCGCGTGGGCGCCGGGTACTACGCCTACTTCGCCAACCCGGTGAACGCGCTGCGCACGCTGGTGGCCTCCCTCGTCGACGTCGGCCGGGAGCTCGCCGCGGCGGGCAAGCAGCGGCGCGCCGACGTGCGCCCGCGGATCGACCGCGGCGGGCTGTACCCGCTGGCCCGCCCGGGGACGACGGTGATCGCCCGCGACGTCGTGGTGGCCGCCCTCATCGAGGACATGCTGGCCGGCCGGCCGGTCGCCTACGCCGACTTCCTGGGCTACGACGAGGTCGCCCACCACTCCGGGATCGAGCGCTTCGACACCCTGGAGGTGCTGCGCTCGATCGACCAGCAGATCGGCCGGCTGTGGCGGGCCACCCAGCTCGCCCCGCGGCCCTACCACCTGGTCTGCCTGTCCGACCACGGCCAGACGCAGGGCTGGGCCTTCGCGAACCGCTTCGGCGAGACCGTCGAGCAGCTGGTCGGCCGGCTGTGCGGCGGCGACCCCGACGGCGGCCGGTCCGGTGACCGGCAGCGGGCCACCGAGGGCTGGCAGGTGGGGGCCGCCCTCGCCGAGGCCGCCAGCGGGCCGGGGCTCATCGCCCGCCGGCTGCGCGACCGGGTCGAGCGGGCCGGGTCCGCCGAGCACACCCCGCGGGACGCCGCCGGTGCACCCGGCGCGGTCGCCCGGGTCGCCCCCGGTGTGGTGTGCGTGGTCAGCGGCCACACCGCGATGGTCTCGTTCACCGAGCTGCCCGGCCGGGTGCCGATCGAGGTGATCGAGCGCCGCTGGCCGCACCTGCTGCCCGCCCTGGTCGACCACCCGGGCGTCGGCTTCCTGCTGGTGCACTCCGAGGAGTTCGGGCCGGTGGTCCTCGGCCGCGACGGGCTGCACAGGCTGGACTCCGGGGTGGTCATCGGCGAGGACCCGCTGGCCCCCTACGGCGAGCACGCCGCCCGGCTGGTCGCCCGCACCTCCACCTTCCCGCACTGCGCCGACGTGATGATCAACAGCCGGATCGACCCGGCGACCGAGGAGGCGTCGGCGTTCGAGCCGCACGTCGGGTCGCACGGCGGCCTCGGCGGGCCTCAGCAGCACGGGTTCCTCACCTACCCCGCCGGGTTCGCCGACCCCGGCGAGGTGGTCGGCGCCGAGCACCTGCACCGGGTGCTCCGCGGCTGGCTGACCGACCTGGGCCACCCCGACCCCCGGGCCGGTCGACCACACCCCTCAAGCTCGGCCGCGCAGGTGTCGATCACCGAGGGGTGACCCTGCTCGAGCACCCCGTCCTGGCGCCGTCCCGCGCGCCCGGGACCGTGCTGTCCTGGGTGCTCCTGGTCTCGACCCCCGACCCCGACGCGGCCGCCCCGGCCCTGCGCCGGGAGACCCGTCTCGGCGACCACGTGGACCGGGACGGCGACGACCTGGTCCTGACCCTCGCCGTGCGGGCCGCCGACCTCGACGCCCTCGCCGACCGCCTGCTCACCGTGGTCGAGCGGGCCACCGGCCGGCCGGCCGCCGCCGGGGTCTGCCTGGCCGACTCCGGGCTGACCGACCCCGAGGTGCTGCGCCGGGCCCGCGCCGGGATGGCCGTGGCGTGGGCCTGCGGCGGCAGCCGCGTCGTCCGGCACCCCTGACCTGCGTTACGGCGGGGTGGGCCGGCCGGGCCGCCGGTGAAGATCGTGTGAACCGCGTCCCGCCGACGAGACACGCGGCCCCGGCTGCCCGACAGTGGGGGCATGCGACCCGACGCCCGCGCCTGGTTCGAGAACCGCACCACGTCCGCCACCTCCCTGGCGGAGATCGACGTCCCCGCCCTGCTCGCGGCCAAGCGCCGCGGCGGGCACGCGGTGAGCGTCGTGCTGCCCGCCCGCAACGAGGCGGCCACCGTCGGCGGCCTGGTCACCGACCTGGTGCAGCGGTGGGTCCGCGACGTCCCGCTGGTGGACGAGGTCGTGGTGATGGACTCCGACTCCACCGACGACACCGCGGCGATCGCCCGGGCCGCCGGCGCCGTCGTGGTGGCCACCGCCGACGTGCTGCCCGGCCAGGGCACCCGGCCCGGCAAGGGCGAGGCGCTGTGGAAGTCGCTGGCCGCCACCACCGGCGACCTGGTGGTCTTCATGGACTCCGACCTGCTCAACGACGTCTCGCACTACGTCCCCGGGCTGCTGTCCCCGCTGCTGGCCGACACCCGGGTCTCCTACGTCAAGGGCTGCTACACCCGGCCGCTGAGCGTCGACGGCCAGGTACGGGCCGCGGGCGGTGGCCGCGTCACCGAGCTCACCGCGCGGCCGCTGATCAACGCCCTGTGGCCCGAGCTGGCCGGCTTCGTGCAGCCGCTGGGCGGTGAGTACGCCGGCCGCCGGTCCGCCCTCGAGCAGGTGCCCTTCGTCTCCGGCTACGGCGTGGAGGTCGGGCTGCTGGTCGACCTGCTGCAGGTCTGCGGCCTGCCCGGCCTGGCCCAGGTGGACCTGGGCACCCGGGTGCACTCGCACCAGACCGACGAGGCCCTCGGCGTGATGGCCGGCCAGATCGTGTCCACCGTCCTGGCCCGCGCCGCCCGCGGCAGCACCGACCGGCACCGGGTCTCCCCCGGCGGCCTGCTCACCCAGTTTGCGCACGACGGCGAAGGCTTCGTGCCCACCAGCATCCCGGTGGCGGTCGACCAGCGCCCGCCGATGGTCGCCGTCGCCGAGTACGTCGACCGCCTCCGCGCCGCGGTCTAGCTACCGCAGCGGGGTGTCGTCCAGAGCAGCGACGAGGTCGGCCGGGGTGTCGTAGAGCTCGACCGCGCCGGCGTCGCGCAGCTCGTCGTCGCCGAACCCGCCCGAGCGCACGACGTAGGCCGGCATGCCCGCCCGCCGGGCGGCCTGCACGTCGTACACGGAGTCGCCGACCACCACCGCCGGCGCGTCGATCGGCTCCCCGAGCTTGCGCAGCGCCGTCTGCAGCAGGTCGGGCGCGGGCTTGGAGGCCTGGACGTCGTCGCTGGTCGTCCACGCCTCGGCCAGGTCCCGGGCGTCGAGCAGGTCGAGGTAGTGGTCGACCTGGTCGGCCTTGCCCGAGCTGGCCAGCACCAGCCGGTGGCCGCGCTCGCGGACGGCCACCAGGAGGTCGCGCGCGCCGGGCAGCGGGCACAGCTCGCCCAGCAGCGGCTGCACCTCGGCCTCCCACCGGTCCCGGGCCGCGTCGCCGAGCCGCTCCTCCAGCTCGTCGCCACCGACCGCGGCGACCAGCTGGTCCCCGCC
This sequence comes from Klenkia terrae, assembly GCF_900491935.1. Classification (GTDB taxonomy): domain Bacteria; phylum Actinomycetota; class Actinomycetes; order Mycobacteriales; family Geodermatophilaceae; genus Klenkia; species Klenkia terrae. The sequence continues at coordinate 2,682,785 of NZ_UEXK01000004.1, read as the reverse complement.
CATGCCGATCAGCCGGTGCAGCCGCCACACCGGCACGACCTCGCCCAGCGAGCGGAAGGCCCGGTACCAGGCCAGGGCGTGGTGGTAGTTGGAGTCGACGAGCGTGCCGTCGACGTCGAGGACGGCGATCTGCGGAGGCATCGTCGTACCGTTCCCCGCCGCCACGGGGTCCCAACCCCCTCCCGCTGCCAGCGGGCGACGGCCCCGTGCGGCAGGATCGGTGGGTGCCTCTCGCCAGCCGTACCGACGGGGCCCCNGGGCCGTGCTGGCCGCCACCCCCGGCATCGAGGCCCGCCACCCCGGTGCCTCCCCCGGCTGCACCCGGTTGTTCGACGTCACCGTGCGGGGCCTGCGGGACGAGGCGCCCAGCGACCTGCGGGCCGCCCAGCTGGTCGAGCTGGCCACCACCACCTACGACGCGCAGCACTCCCCGGACCCCGAGTCGCTGCACCGCCTGCGCGCCGCGCTGGGCGAGGGCGCCCGTCGTCCGGTGCGGGACACCCCGCCGCGCCGCTGGCGCACCACGGTCGCCGACGTCGCCGCCGACCTCGACGTCGTCGACCTCGCGGTGCTGCTGCGCTCCTGGGCGCAGGCGGTCTCGGCGGACTGGGCCGACGAGAGTTCCTGATCGAGGCGTTCCGGAACGAGCGGAACGACTTCTTCCCCTTACCCTCTGCACCATGCCCGACCAGGCGGCCAGGGATCGTCGCGCCCAGAAGAAGGCCCTCACCCGCATCGCCGTCCGCCGCGCCGCCCAGCGGCTGTTCGCCGAGCGCTCCTTCGCCGAGGTCACCGTCGCCGACATCGCGGCCGCGGCCGACGTCGCCGTCCAGACGGTGTTCAACCACTTCCCGACGAAGGAGGACCTCTTCTTCGCCGACCGCGCGGCCTGGGTCGCCGGCCCCGCTGCGGCGGTGACGAACCGGCGGCCGGGCACCGCCGCGGTGGCCACCGCGCACTCCTGGCTGGCCGACCAGGTGGCCGAGGTGCCCGAGCTGCTCACCCGGGCCGCCGTCCGCACGTTGAGCGCGGACATCCTGGCCAGCCCGTCGCTGCGGCTGCGCCAGCGCGAGCTCTTCCGGGACTCCGAGGACCAGCTGGCCGTGGCGCTGCACACCACCTGGTCCATCGAGGTCGGCGAGCTGCCCGGGCTTGAGCTGGCGGCGAGCATGACCAGCGCCCTGCTGGTGACCGCTGCCCGGGTGGTCCTCACCGACCAATGGCGCCAGCTGGTCGAGGTCCCCCTGGACTCACCCGCCCTGGCCGACCGGGTGGCCGAGGTCCAGCGCACGTCGCGGCAGGCCCTGGCCGCCGTCGGCGGGGACTTCCCGCGGCTGGCCGACCGGGAGGGCACACCCTCGGCGCTGCGGACCGTCGCCCGCCTGGAGGCCGGGAAGCCGGCCGACGACCGCGTCGCCCGGTCGATCCGGCCCGCCGGCGGTCAGCCGACGGCGACCACGGGCAGCAGCACCGTGTCGACGAGGTCGGCGACCTCGTCGGCGGACATCGGCACCGCGAACGCGGTGTAGCGCTCCCACCAGAGGGCCTGCACCAGGGTGCCCAGCAGCTCCAGGCGCGGACCGGCGACCGGCTGCCCCCGCTCGGCCGAGCGGTGCGCGAGCTCGGCGAGCACCGTGGTCAGCGGCTCGACGACGGCGTCCTGCAGGCCGGCCCGGAGGTCCTCGTCGTGCCGTGCCGCGCCCACCAGGCTGGCCGCGGCGCGCTCCTGCTTGTCCAGCGGACGGGTCCACGGCTGCAGCAGGGCGACCAGGTCGTCGCGCAGCGAACCCTGGTCGGCCGGGCGGGGCACCAGGTCGAAGCCACCCACCGCGTGCCGCACCAGGGCGGCCATCGTGGGCCAGCGACGGTAGATGCCGGCCTTGCCCGCCCGGGCCCGGGCGGCGACCCGGTCGCTGTTGAGCCGACCCCAGCCCTCGTCGGCCAGGATGTCGACGGCGACGGCGACGAGCTGCTCCGACAACTCGGCGCTGAGCGGGCGGCCGGGGGACTTCACACCCGGACGGGAAGCAAGGTCGGAGCTCGTCACACCTGCATAGTGCACGGTGGAGTGGATCCACCACAACGACCGACGCGATGGCGTGACCCACAGTCACAGCATCCCGGCCGGTCGCTCACCGGGCGTGAGGTGACGACCTCACACGTGCCACGGGAAACGGCTGAAGTCGGCCGGCCGCTTCTCCAGGAAGCTGTCCCGGCCCTCGACGGCCTCCTCGGCCATGTAGGCCAGCCGGGTGGTCTCCCCGGCGAACAGCTGCTGGCCGACCAGCCCGTCGTCGACCAGGTTGAACGAGTACTTCAGCATCCGCTGCGCGGTCGGGCTCTTGGCCACGATCTTCCGGCCCCAGTCCAGCGCGGTGGCCTCCAGCTCGGCGTGCGGGACGACGGCGTTGACCATGCCCATCCGGTGCGCGTCGGCCGCCGAGTACTCCTCGCCGAGGAAGAAGATCTCCCGGGCGAACTTCTGGCCCACCTGGCGGGCGAGGTAGGCCGACCCGAAGCCGCCGTCGAAGCTGCCGACGTCGGCGTCGGTCTGCTTGAACCGGGCGTGCTCGGCGCTGGCCAGCGTCAGGTCGCTGACCACGTGCAAGCTGTGCCCGCCGCCGGCCGCCCAGCCGGGCACCACGCAGACGACGACCTTGGGCATGAAGCGGATCTGCCGCTGCACCTCCAGGATGTGCAGCCGGCCGCTGACCCCGGCGCCGGCCTCGTAGCCGTAGCGCCCGCGCACCCGCTGGTCACCGCCGGAGCAGAACGCCCAGCCGCCGTCCTTCGCGCTGGGCCCGTTGCCGGTGAGCAGCACGCACCCGACGTCGGTGGCCAGCCGGGCGTGCTCCATCACCTGCAGGAGCTGGTCCACCGTCTGCGGCCGGAAGGCGTTGCGCACGTCGGGCCGGTCGAAGGCCACCCGGACCACGCCGGCGTCGACCGCCCGGTGGTAGGTCAGGTCGGTGAGCCCCTCGAAGCCGGGCACCGCCGTCCAGGCCGCGGGGTCGAAGGTCTCGGAGACGCCGTCCAGTGCACTCACGCCCGCGGACGCTACCCGCCGGTCAAGGCGTCCTTGGCCCGGTGCCAGAGCCCCCGTGCCGGCGCCCCGACGGCCTCCCGCAGCCCGTCGGCGATCACCAGCGGTGCCGCCGGGTCGCCCTTGAGCTGGGACTTCGCGGTGTTCACCACCTGCTGCAGGGTCAGGTGCGGCGGGATCAGCGGGACGTTCGCGTCGACCACCGCGTCGACGACGAACGGGCGGTCGGCGGCGAGCGCCTCCTCCCACAGCCCGGGCACCTCGTCCTTGCCGCTGATCCGCCGGCCGCCCAGCCCGAGCAGCCCGGCCCAGTCGGCGTAGGGCACGTCGGGCAGGTCCTGGCTCTCGGCGAACGGGACGTCGCCGACCAGCGCCCGCATCTCCCAGGTCACGAAGGACAGGTCCCGGTTGTTCAGCACGAGGACGACGAACCGCGGGTCGGCCCAGGTCTTCCAGTACCGGCTGACCGTGATCAGCTCGTTGACCCCGTTCATCTGCATCGCGCCGTCGCCGATCACCGCGAACACCGGCCGGTCCGGGTGGGCGAACTTGGCCGCCAGGGCGTACGGCATGCCCCCGCCCATGGACAGCAGGGTGCCGCTGAGGCTGCCCAGCATCGAGGGCCGGACGTCGATGTCCCGGGCGTAGAAGCTGGTCGCCGTCCCGCAGTCCACCGCGAGCACGGCGTCGTCGGGCAGCCGGTCGGACAGCTCGCGGACGACGTACTCCGGGTTCAGCTCGTGGGTGTCGGCGGCGACCCGGGCCTTCGACGTCTCCCGCCAGGCGTGCGTCCACTCCCCGACCTGCTCGCGCCAGGCGCCGTCCCGGTCGGTGCGCAGCAGCGGCAGCAGCGCGGCCAGGGTGGGGCCGGCGTCACCGACCAGGTTGACCTCGGTGTCGTAGCGCAGCCCGCACTGCGCGCCGTCGATGTCGATCTGCACGGCCCGGGCCTGGCCCGGGGCGGGGTAGAAGTCGGAGTAGGGCATGTTCGACCCCACGACCAGCAGGACGTCGCACCCGCGCATCAGGTCCCAGCTGGCCCGGGTGCCCAGCAGCCCGATCGCCCCGGTGACCCAGGGCAGCCGGTCGTCGAGCACGGTCTTGCCCAGCAGCGCCTTGGCCACCCCGGCGTCCAGCGCGTCGGCCACCGCGGTGAGCTCCGCCGTCGCGCCCAGCGCGCCGGCACCGGCCAGGATCGCCACTCGTCGCCCGCTGTTGAGCAGGTCCGCCGCCTGCTGCAGCGCCGCGGCCGGCGGGCTGGTCGGCCGGGTGCTGGGGACGGCGCTGGTGTGGAAGTAGCCGTGCCCGTCCGGCGGCTCGAGGACGGCGTCCTCCACCAGCACGTCGCTGGGCAGCACCACGGCGGTGACGGTGCGCTGGGCCAACGCCGTCCGGGCGGCCCGGTCGACCACGTGCCGGACCTGGGACGGGTCGCTGACCTGCGCGACGTAGGCGCCGGCGACGTCCTTGACCAGGTTGAGGAGGTCGACCTCCTGGTAGTAGCCGGCGCCCTGCGCGGTGAGGGCGGTGTGCCCGAGCAGCGCGACGACGGGCTGGTGGTCCAGCTTCGCGTCGTAGAGGCCGTTGAGCGCGTGGATGGCCCCCGGGCCGGACGTGACGACGACGCAGCCCAGCTCGCTGCCGCCGTACTTGACGTCGGCCGCGGCCGCGAAGGCCGCCGTCTCCTCGTGCCGGACCTGGACGAACTCGGCGCTGCCGTCGTCCACCGCCTTGCGCAGCGCGCTCATCACGCCGCCGACGCCGTCGCCGGGGTAGCCGTAGTACCGGTGGACCCCCCACTCGGCGAGCCGGGCGACGACGTGTTCTCCGACGGTGGTCATGGCAGTCCCCTACCCCGGGCACGCCCGCGGGCGAACCCGCACAGTGGGGCCATGCGCGTGGGCACCCTCAACCTGGCCTCGGGCCGCGGCGACGACGGGGTGTCCGCCTCCCGGGACGACCTGGTGGCCGCGCTCGCGGGGCTCGACGTCGACGTGCTCGCCCTGCAGGAGGTCGACGTCGACCAGCCGCGCTCGCACCGGGTGCACCAGCCGTCGGCCGTGGCCGAGGTGCTGGGCGCCACCGACTGGCGGTTCGCCGCCACCCTCGCCGGCACGCCGGACCCGTTCGCCTCCTGGACGGCGCTGGACCCCGCGCTGGACGACGGGGCGCTGGTCGGTCCGCACTACGGCGTGGCGCTGCTGTCCCGGCTGCCGGTGCGGCGCTGGCACGTCCTCGGCCTCACCGCCGGGCCGCTCAAGTTGCCGCTGGTCGCCCCGGACCCGCGCACCGGTGCCCGCCGGCTGTGGTGGTTCCCCGACGAGCCGCGGGCCGCGATCGCCGCGGAGCTGGACGGGGTGACCGTCGTCGGCACGCACCTGTCCTTCGCCGCGCCGTCGGCGGCCCGGCAGCTGCGCCAGCTGCACCGCTGGGCCGCCCGGCTCCCCGGCCCGGTGGTGGTCGCCGGCGACCTCAACCTGGGCGGCTCGCTGTCCGCGCTGGTCACCGGGGGCCGGCGGTTGGTCACCGGGCGGACCTGGCCGGCACCGGCCCCCAAGGTGCAGTTCGCCCACGTGCTGTCCCTGGGCGGGGCGACCGGGTCGGACCCGGAGATCCGCCGGCTGCCGCTCGGGGACCCCCGGCTGGTCACGGTGCGGGTGGCAACCGCCGGTCGGCCAGCCTGAACCCGAGCAGGAGGACGACGGCCAGCACGGCCACGAAGGCCAGGTTGCGCAGCGCGGCGGCGTAGCCGATCTCGACGACGTCCAGGAACGGGTAGGGGTACCAGTCGGTGAGCGCACCGAGCGCCAGGGCGTAGCCGATCCAGGCCAGCGGCCAGACCATCGACCAGCCGACGGTGGCGCCGGTGACCCGCGGCCGCGGCCCGAGCAGCAGCCAGCTGCCCAGGGCGAGCACCGGGGCGACGTAGTGCAGCCCCGCGTTGGTCCACCAGCCCAGGCCGGTCGGGTTCAGCGCCGGGCCGAGCACGAAGACGTAGACCAGGCCGGTGATCGTGATGCCCAGCAGCGAGGTCAGCCGCAGCACCCGCCAGCCCCGTCCGTCGTGCCGGGCGTCGCGGGTCAGCGGCAGCACCGCGGCCAGCACCAGCAGGTTGCTCTGGATCGTGAAGTAGGAGAAGAACCGCAGCACCCGGGTGCCGGTCCCCGGGGCGTCCGCCGGGACCAGCACGTTCGCGCCGCTGATCGCCCGGCCGAGCTCGGTGAGCACCGAGAGCACCACCACCACGGCCAGCACCGTGTGCACCACCCGGGCGCGCCGGTCGGACTTCCGCAGCTCGGTCACCGGCCGACCCCGAGCAGCGGGCGCAGCGTGTCCAGCGACGCGGCCAGGCCGGGGTGCAGCGGGACGCCCGGGTCGGCCAGCGGCACCCAGGCCACCCCGGTGCTCTCGGAGTTGAGCCGCAGGTCCGCCGGCTCCAGCGCGCCCGCCGGGACGGCCAGCACGGTGGTGTAGCTCCACCCGCCGTGGTCGTCCACGGAGTGCTGGCCCAGGGTGAGCTGGCTCGAGCCCAGGCCCAGCTCCTCCCCTGCCTCCCGCAGCGCGCCGTCGGCCGGGCTCTCGTCGGGGTGCAGCGCGCCGCCGGGGGTGCCCCAGGTCCCGCCGTGGTGGCTCCACTCCACGCGGTGCTGCAGCAGCACCTCCACGCCGTCCGGTCCGGGGCGGTGGACCAGCAGCCCGGCGGCCCCCGCGAGCCCCCAGTGCCGGTGGCCCAGGTCGCAGGTGGTCCACCCGTCGGTGGGCGAGGTGTGCGGCACGCGCCCATCCTCCCCCGCCGCACGCCTCCGTGGCCGGTTGCCGGGGTCGGGGGTGGTTCTGCACGGTTGCGGGCCGGTGCAACGGCCCGCGACCGCAGGAGATCGCCCGCGACCCCGGTCGCCGTAGCGCAACCAGGGCTATTCAGCCGGTCGCCGTCCACAAGCGGGCGGGCCTTCCACAGATCGCCGGCGACCACCCTGCCCGATCCGCCGGACTGCCAGCGTCACGGCATGACGCTCGTGCTGCCGCTGGTCACCCGGGAGACCGCCCGTCCGTGCCTGGGGCTGGTGACCCGACGCGCCCTGTTGGCCGCCGGGGTGACCGACCGGGAGATCGCGGCATCCGTCCGCCGGGGGCGAGCTGCGCCGGGTCCGGAAGGGCGCCTTCATCAGCGCGCCCGACCTCGCGGAGGTCGAGCGGACCCACCGGGTCCCGGGTCTGCAGGCACTGGCGGTCGCCGATGCCGTGGGTGACGCCGAGGCGCCGTTCGGGTTCGACACCGCAGCGTGGATCTGGGCACTCCCCCGCCCGGCCCGACGGCGGGGCACCCCCGAGCGGGTGCACCTGGTCGATCCGCAGGGCGTGGGCGGGCGGGGCTCCGACTGGGTCCTGCACCGCACCGGGCTGCTCCCCGAGGAGGTCACCCGCCGCGGCGCCTACCTGCTGACCGGTGCGGCGCGCACGGTGGTGGACGTGGCCCGGACCTGGAGCGAGGTGGACGCGGTCGCCGCCGCCGACGCCGCCCTGCTGCGGGGGTTGACCACGAAGGCCGAGCTGCTGGCGACCCTGGACCGGCACGCCACCGTGGCCGGCACACCCGCGGTGCGGCGGGTGCTCGACCTGGCCGACGGACGTGCCGAGAGCTGGCTGGAGACGTGCGGCCGACTGGCGTTCGCCGCGGGCGGTCTCCCCCCGTTCGTGCCGCAGGTCGAGATCTGGCTGGACGGGGAGCTGCTCAAGGTGGTCGACGGCTGGTACCCCGAGATCGCGTTGGCCGTCGAGTTCGACGGGCTGACCAAGTACCGGGGGACGGCGGAGGAGGCGCGACGCACCATCGCGGAGGAGAAGCGGGTGGAGGACCTGCTGCGCTCGTTCGGCATCCGGTTCGTGCGGGTCACCTACCGGATGCTCACCCAGGGGTGGACGCAGCTCCGGGACCGCGTGCTGCGGGAGCTGGCGGTGGCCGGCCCCCCGGCGCGGGCGTTCGAGGAGCGGCCGAGGTCGACGGGGAAGGTGCGCGGCGGGGTGCAGGCCGACGACGGCTGGCTGTGGCGTGCCCAGGACGCGGTCGGCGGCCCGGGAGGTCCCACCGGGACGAGCACCCCGGCCCTGGGGGCGTGACCGGGTTGCGGGTCGTCCTGCACGGTCGGGGGCCGTTGCGCTGGCCCCCGACCGTGAGCGATCACCCGCTACCCCGCCCGCAGCCGCAGCTGCCTACCGGCGGAGGGGGCGGCGGCGGGAGGTGATGACGCCGGTGTCGAAGCCGGCCAGGTGCAGGCCGCCGTGGAAGCGGGCGTGCTCGATCTTCAGGCAGCGGTCCATGACCACCTCGAGGCCGGCGTCCGAGGCCCGCGCGGCCAGCGCGTCGTCGGAGAGCCCCAGCTGCAGCCAGAAGGTCTTCGCCCCCACGGCGATCGTCTCGTCCAGCACACCGGGCAGGTCGGCGGGCTTGCGGAACACGTCCACCAGGTCCGGCACACCCGGCAGCTCGGCCAGCGACGGGTAGACCGGCCGGCCCAGGATCTCGTCGACCCGCGGGTTGACGAACCAGACCTCGTACGGCGTGGTCGACAGCAGGTAGGTGGCCACGAAGTAGGAGGCCCGGGACGGGTTGTCCGAGGCGCCGACGACGGCGACCGTGCGGGTGCGGTCCAGGATGTCCTGCCGCTCCCCGGCGGTCGGGCTCACGACCGCACCGCCGCGGTCAGCGCCTGGTCCAGGTCCCACAGGATGTCCTCCACGTCCTCGAGCCCCACGGAGATCCGGATCAGGTCCGGCGAGACCCCGCCGGTCTCCAGCTGCTCCACCGACAGCTGGCCGTGCGTGGTGGACCCGGGGTGGATCACCAGGGTCCGGGCGTCGCCGATGTTGGCCAGGTGGCTGCACAGCTGCACCGACTCGATGAACCGCCGTCCGGCGTCCCGGCCGCCGACCACCCCGAAGCTGAACACCGCGCCCGGCCCCTCGGGCAGGTACCTCTGCGCCCGTTCGTGGGACGGGTGCGAGGGCAGCCCCGAGTACCGCACCCAGGCCACCCGGTCGTCGGCCTCGAGCCACTCGGCGACCCGCTGGGCGTTCGCCACGTGCTCGCGCATGCGCTGTGGCAGCGTCTCCACGCCCTGCAGCAGCAGGAACGCGCTGTGCGGGGACAGCGAGGCGCCGATGTCGCGCAGCTGCTCGCTGCGCAGCTTGGTCAGGAAGCCGTACTCGGCGAAGTTGCCCCACCAGGACAGCCCGCCGTAGGACTCGGTGGGCTCGGTCATCTGCGGGAACCGGCCGTTGTCCCAGGGGAACGTGCCGGCCTCGACCACGACGCCGCCGATCGTCGTCCCGTGGCCGCCGATGAACTTGGTCGCCGAGTGGATCACGATGTCCGCACCGTGCTCGATCGGCCGGCACAGCCACGGGGTCGCGGTCGTCGCGTCGACCACCAGCGGGATGCCCGCGGCGTGCGCGACGTCGGCCAGGCCCCGGATGTCGCTGACCTCGCTGCCGGGGTTGGCGACCACCTCGGCGAACAGCAGCTTGGTGCGGTCGGTGATCGCCGCGGCGTAGTCGGCCGGGTCGGTGCCGCGCACGAACGTCGTGGTCACCCCGAACCGGCGCAGGGTCACGTCGAGCTGGGTGATCGTGCCGCCGTACAGCGACGCCGCCGCGACGATCTCGTCGCCGGCCCCGGCGAGGGCGGCGAAGGTCAGGAACTCCGCCGACTGCCCGGACGACGTCGCCACCGCCCCGAGCCCGCCCTCCAGGGAGGCGATCCGCTCCTCGAACGCGGCGACCGTGGGGTTGCCGATCCGGGTGTAGACGTTGCCGTACTTCTGCAGCGCGAAGAGGTTGGCCGCGTCGTCGGCGCTCTCGAACACGTAGCTGGTGGTCTGGTAGATCGGCACCGCGCGGGCACCGGTGGTGGGGTCGGGCTGCCCGCCGGCGTGCAGCGCACGCGTGCGGAAACCCCAGCTGCGGTCGGCCATGCCGCCAGTGAACCCGACGGTTGCCACCGGCACCCGCCGGGCACCGGGACCACGACCGACCGACGAGCAGAGGAGACGGCATGGCCAGCGGAGTGGCGAGCGTGTGGGTGCCCGTGGACGACATGGACCGGGCCCGGGCCTTCTACCGGGACACCCTCGGGCTGCCCGAGGGCAAGGTCACCGAGGACTGGAGCGAGTTCGACGCGAACGGCCTGATGATCGGGCTCAACGCCCGCGAGGGGACGGCGCGGCACGCCGAGGGCGGCGCGGTGATCACCTTCCAGCCCGACGGCGGGATCGACGCCGAGGTGCAGCGGCTGCAGGACGCCGGGGTCGAGTTCGCCGGCGGGATCAGCGAGCACCCGTGGGGCCGGATCGCCCCGTTCACGGACTCCGAGGGCAACGACCTGCAGTTCTACGCACCCCCGGCGTGAGGCGGCTGCCGGGGTCCGCGCGGGCCCCGGCAGACTCCCCTGCGTGACCACCACCGTGCAGCTGCGCCGCTACACCGTCGAGCCGGGCCGGATGGCCGAGTTCGTGGCCTGGTTCCCGGGCATCCTGCCGGTCCGCGAGCAGTACGGCTTCCGGGTGCTCGAGGCCTGGGTCGACGAGGCCAACGACGCGTTCGTGTGGTCGGTCGCGCTGGACGGCGACGAGGCCCGGTTCCTCGAGGTCGAGGCGACCTACAACGCCTCCGCCGAGCGGGCCGCCGCCTTCGAGACGTTCCCCAAGGTGATCACAGCGCAGCTGAACTCGTTCGTCCGGCCGGCTCGGTAGCGGCCTCGCCGTCGGGGGTCTCCCGCAGCGCCGCGCGGCGGAACCGCCAGATCAGCCCGAGGACGGCGAGCTCCACCCCGGCGGCACCCGAGGCCACCCACTGGTCGGTGTAGAACAGCAGCACGTTGACCAGCGTCAGCGCCAGCAGCAGGCCGCCCTGGCCGACCTCCACGCCGCGCCGGTCCCGGCCGCGCAGCAGCAGGACGGCGGACACCAGCAGCAGCACGCCGACCACGACGTCCAGGCCGACGCGGGCCAGCAGCAGCGTCGTGCCCAGCCCGTCCTGGATGTCCACCCGGGCGTAGTCGTTGGCCGCGTCCGCCAGGGTGGTCGTCGTCCCGTCCAGCAGGTCCAGGCCGATGAAGCCGACCACGGCGAGGTCGCCCACCGCGACCACGCCCAGCACGGCCAGCGCGCCCGCGGTGAGCCGGCGCAGGCGGGTGCCGGGCAGGGTCCGGGCGGCCCACGCGGCCGCCCGGCCGGCCAGCCGGCGCAGCCGGCCCGGCTCCTCGACCCCCCCCTCCAGGGCGCCGCTGCGGGTGAGCTCCAGCAGGTCCCCGGCCAGCCGGGACAGCCGCTCCACGTCCGACCGGGAGGCCGACTCCAGTCGGCGCTCGAGCTCCCGGCGGTCGTCCCGGGACAGGTCGCGGTCGACGACGTCGCCCAGCAGCTCGAGCGCGGCGTGCAGCTCCGACCGCGGCGACCCGTCGCGCTGCCCGCGCACCCGCAGGTAGGTCCACAGCGCGAGCACGAACACCGCGTAGGCCACCGGCGCGGCCGCGGCGAAGAAGTAGTCGTTGTCGACGGTGATGAACTTGCCGATCTCGTCGACGAACAGCCCGGCGCCGACGCCGGTGGCCAGCCCCGCCGCGAGCAGCGCCGACCGGTTGGCCAGCCCCAGCGGCAGCACCCCGCCGACGAAGAGCAGCAGCCCGCCCCAGACGGCGTGCGCGATGTGCAGGGTGTCGCCGCCCACGGTCGGGTCCCCGGTGAGCTCCAGGTACAGCCGGGTCACCACGATCGACCCGCCGAAGCCGAGGAGGACCAGGAACAGGTAGCGGTCGGCGTCCAGCCGCCGGACGAGGTGGTCCAGGCGGCGGCGCAGGGCGGAGGGCACACGGTGACCTGCCCCCACGGGTTCCGGGTCAACCGCCCAGCAGGCAAGGTGACGCGGGGCCGGACCCACCCGTCCGGGGTGGCCCGGCCCGGCCCCGGCTCAACCGCGGGCCCCGGGACGACGAAGGGACGACGTGGACCTCCTACCGACGACCTCGCCGGACGGGCCGTCCGCGGCTGTCCTGGGGGCCGCCGTGGACGAGCTCGAGGCCCTGTCGCGCTTCGAGCAGGACCTGGACCGGACCGGCACGGACGCCGTCCGGGCCGCCGACGCCGCCCGGGCGCTCGGGCTGGTCGACGTCGCGCTGCGCGCGGACCTCGTCGCCGCCGACGTCCGCCGTCGGCAGGGGCACCTCGCCGAGGCCGGCTCGACGGCGCAGTCGGTGCTCCGCTGGGCCGCCGAGCACGGCGCCCCCTACGTCGAGGCCCGGGCGCACTACGTCATGGCCGCCGTGTTCCAGGAGCTGGGCGACCTGGCCCAGGCCCTCGAGCACGCCCTGCACTCCGTCGACCTCCTCGCCGAGGACACCCCGATCCCGGTGCGGATCGACCACCGCAAGCGGCTGGCCGACTGCCTGGGCCTGCAGGGCGACCTGGCCGCCCAGGACCGGTACGCCGAGGTCCTCGTCCTGGCCGAGCGGCTGGGCGACGTGACCCGGCTGATGCAGATCCTCAACAACACCGCCTACACCGCGTCGCTGGGCGGGCTGCACGACGTGGCCCAGGCCGCCGTCGTCCGGCTGCGGGACCTGGCCGCCGCGCACGGCGTCCGGTCCGACCTGGCCACGATGGACACCATCGGCCGGGTGCTGCTCAACGTGGGCCGGCCCGACGAGGCCGAGGCAGCGTTGCGCCCCGGGCTGGACCCGGCGGTGCTCGACGCCTCCCCCGACGGCGACGCCGGGGCGGACTTCCTGCTCACGCACGCCGAGGTGCAGCGCGTCCGCGGGCAGCACGCCGAGGCCCTGGCCTCCCTGCAGGAGTGCATCCGGCGCTGCGAGGCCCACGGGTTGACCGCGATCCGGATCCGCGCCCGCCGGGAGGCGGCGGCGCTGTCGGCCGCCGCGGGCGAGTGGCGCGAGGCCTACGACGAGCACGTGCGCTACGCCGAGGACGCCCTCGCCCTGCAGTCCGAGCAGCGCGACGCCCGCGCCCGGACCCTGCAGGCGATGTACGAGACCACCGAGGCCCGCCAGCAGAGCCGGCGCTACCGCGAGCTCTCGCTCCGCGACGCCCTGACCGGGCTCTACAACCGCCGCCACCTGGACGACGAGCTGCCCGTGCTGCTGGCCGCCGCCGGTGCCGACCGGCCGCTGTCGGTGGGCCTGCTCGACCTGGACCACTTCAAGCTGGTCAACGACACGTGCTCGCACGAGGTGGGCGACGAGGTGCTCCGCCGGGTGGCCCGGGTGCTGGAGGCGACCGCCGCCACCCACCGGCCGGGCTCGTTCGCGGCCCGGATGGGCGGCGAGGAGTTCCTGCTGGTCCTGGTCGACTGCCCGGCCGACGCCGCGCTCGACGTGTTCGAGGAGGTCCGCGCGACCATCGCCCGCCAGCCGTGGGAGGAGCTGACCTGCGGACTGCCGGTGACGGTCAGCGTCGGCGCGGCGATCAGCCCGCACCCGCTGCCGCTGCAGACCGCCGAGCTGCTGTCCCGCGCCGACGCCCGGCTCTACGAGGCCAAGCACGCGGGCCGCGACCGCGTGGTCGGCCCCTCGGGCACGGTCACCGCGGCAACGAACGGCTGATCCCGCGGGCCGCGGCCATCACGCCGCTGATGTTCGGCCGGACGGCGGCGGCGGAGTCCCCGCGCACCACGACCGACAGCGCGGCCACCACGGTGCCGGCCTGCCAGACCGGGGCGGCCACCGACACCGCGTCGTCGGTGACCTGCCGGTCGCTGATCGCGTGCCCGGCCCGGCGCACCTCGGCCAGCACCCGGCGCAGCTGCGCGGGGTCGACCACCGTCTGGCGCGTGTAGCGCTCCAGCGGACCGGCGAGGACGGCGTCCTGCACCGTGGTCGGGGCGTGCGCCAGCAGCACCAGCCCCACCCCGGTCGGCGGCAGCGCGAACCGGCCGCCCACCTGCGTCAGCACGGTGACCGCCCGCCGGGCGGCGAACCGCTCGACGAAGAGCACCTCGTGCCCGTCCCGCACGGCCAGCTGCACGTTCTCGTGGGTGACCTCGTACAGGTCCTCCATGAACGGCAGCGCGACCTCCCGGAGCCCGAGCGCCCGCGGGGCCAGGGCGCCCAGCTCCCACAGCCGCAGGCCGACCCGGTAGCCGCCGTCCTCGTCGCGCTCCAGGCCGCCCCAGGCGGTGAGCTCGGCCAGCAGCCGGTGCGCGGTGGGCAGCGGGAGGCCCACCGCCCGGGCGACCTCGGACAGCGTCAGGCGCGGCCGGTCCCGGGTGAAGGCGTCGAGGACGGCGAGCAGCTTGCCGTTCGCCGTCCTCACCGGCGCAGTGTCACAGCTCCAGCACCAGCTTCGGGCAGGCAGCGCGCGAGACGCAGACGAACATGACGTCGTTGGCCGCCTGCTCGTCGGGGGTGAGCAGGGAGTCGCGGTGGTCGACCTCGCCCTCGAGCACCCCGGTCTCGCAGGTGCCGCAGGTGCCCTCCTCGCAGGAGCTGAGCACCTCGACGCCGTTGTCCCGGAGCACCGCCATGATGCTGAGCTCCGGCGGCACGGTCAGGGTCTTCCCGCTCAGCGACAGCTCGACCTCGAAGGACCCGGTGAGCACGGGCGCGCCGACGTCCTTGGGCGCGAAGCGCTCCACGTGCAGCACCTCGGCCGGGCAGCGCTCCTCGACCGCGGCCAGCAGCGGCTCGGGACCGCAGCAGTAGACCGCCGTGCCCTCGGGCAGGTCGCCCAGGATCGCGTCCAGGTCGAGCAGGCCCACCTCGTCCTGCGGGTGGATCGTGCCCTCCAGCTCGGCGAGGAAGGCCATCGAGCGCCGGCTGCGCCCGCCGTAGTGCAGCTCGTAGGGCACCCCGGCGGCCCGTGCGGCGTCGGCCATCGGCAGGATCGGGGTGATCCCGATGCCGCCGGCGACGAACACGTAGCGCTGCGCCGGCACCAGCTCGAAGTTGTTGCGCGGGCCCTGCACCTGCACCTCGTCGCCCTCGTGCAGGTGGTCGTGCACGTGCGCCGACCCGCCGCGGCCCGCGGGCTCGCGCAGCACGCCGATCCGGTAGCGGCTGCGGTCGGCGGGGTCGCCGCACAGCGAGTACTGCCGGGTGAGCGAGTCGGTGAGCAGCAGGTCGACGTGCGCGCCCGGCGTCCAGGCGGGCAGGTCGGCCCCGGCGGGGTCGGTCAGCTCCAGGACGACGACGCCCTCCGCCCCCTCGGTGCGCCGGGCGACGGCCAGCCGCAGCCGCTGCTCCGTCGTCCCGGCGGCCGCCTCCTGCACGGCGGTCACCGGAGCGGCGTCCGCGGGCCGGCGGCCTGCTCGGGCCGGGCGACCCGGTGCGGCGGCGGCACGTGCACCGCGGCCGTCCCGGCGTCGGGCTCGGCGACCTGGCCCGGGTGGTCGGGGTGCGCCAACAGCCACTGCCACATGCCGATCGGGTCGCCGCCCTCGGCGTGCGCCCCGCAGGAGCACTCCCCCAGCAGCCGGTCGCTGCCGGGCAGCCAGGCCACCCGGGTGACCCGGTCGCCGACCAGGACCCGGGTCGGCGTCGCCGTCGGGCCGGCCGGGACGGTCCGCAACGGGCCGGTCATCGGTCTGGTCATCGAGCCAGGGCCGCGGGGCTCTCGGGCACCTGCTCGGCACCGGCGGCGGCCTGCGCGGCCATGATCCGGCGTGCAGCGAGGCCACCGGTGTCGATGTTGATCGACAGCTCCTGGTAGCCGTCGGGCTCGCCGGCGAGCACCCGCTCCAGGGTGTCCAGGGCGACGACGTCCTGCAGCACGACGGTGCGGTTGCTCTCGCGCAGGAAGTCGCTCACGCCCTCGTCCTCGAGCGCGAAGTCCCGGGCCACGGCCCAGAAGTCGTGCGTCGAGTGCTCGGTCTCGGGCGTGATCGCGTAGACGACCTCGACGTGGAAGCCGCCGGGGTCGGTGCCGTCCTCGTTGGGCAGCGTGCCGACCGGGGCGACCCGGCTGTGCAGCAGGTAGAGGCACGGCGGGTGGAACTCGATGTCCTGCCAGCGCACGATCCGGCCCTCGATGCCCGTGGACTTCGCGTAGAACGGCGGGCAGTCGGCGTCGTCCATGTGCCGGGAGACGTAGACGACCTGGGCGTCCTCGTCGACCTCGGTGGTGATGGGGGTGTTGGCCACCTCGGGCGTGCCGATGTAGCCGCCGTGCAGGTAGGTCTCGTGGGAGAGGTCCATGAGGTTGTCCACCAGCAGGCTGGCCCGGGCGGCGAGGGGCTCCATGCCGCTGACGGTGGTGTAGCCCTCCTGGTCGAGCCAGGGTGCCCGCGGGATCGGCACGGTGTCGCTGCGGTCGTCGTCGCCGATGAACACCCAGACGAAGCTGTCCTGCTCCACAACGGGGTAGCTCTTGAGCCGGGCGGTGCGCGGCACGCGGGTCTGCCCGGGGACGGCGACGCACGTGCCGTCGGCGTCGTAGGTGAAGCCGTGGTAGCCGCAGACGACGGTGTCGCCGACCAGGTGGGAGGGCTTCTCGCTCAGCGGGAAGCGGCGGTGCACGCAGCGGTCGCTCATCGCGGTGGCCGAGCCGTCCTCGCGGCGCCAGAAGAGGATGGACTCCCCGCAGATGGTGCGGCCGAACACCTCCCGGCCGACCTCGCGGCCGTAGGCGGCGACGTACCACTGGTTGCGGACGATCGAGGTCATGCGGGTCCCTCCCGGGCGTCGACGGTGACCGGTCCAGCGTGACCGCTGTCACCGGGACCCGGAAGGCCGCTTCCGCCTCGTGGAAGCACACCCGTGGCCGGGGTCAGGTGGCGGCGCGGCGGCGCAGCTCGGCGCGCTGGACCTTGGCCGACGCGGTCATCGGCAGCTCGTCGACCAGGTGCCAGCGGCGGGGCACCTTGAACGGCGACAGCCGGTCCCGGCACCAGGCCTCGAGCTCGGCCACGTCGACGTCGGCACCGGCCGGCACCACGAACCCGACCACCAGCTCGCCCCACCGCTCGTCCGGCGCCCCGACGACGGCGGCCAGCGCGACGCCCGGGTGGGCGGCCAGCGCCTCCTCCACCTCGACCGGCGACACGTTCTCGCCGCCGGTCTTGATCATGTCCTTGAGCCGGCCGACCACCCGGCAGGCCCCGGACGCCGACATCTCGGCCAGGTCGCCGGTGTGCAGCCAGCCCTCGTCGTCCAGCGCGGGCACCGGCGGGTCGGCCAGGTAGCCGTCGGTGAGCCGGGCGCCCCGCACCCACAGCTCGCCGGGCTCCCCCACCGGCACCGGGACGCCGTCCGGCCCGCAGATCCGCACCTCGGTGCCGGCCAGCGGCCCGCCGACGGTGCCCCGCCGCACCTCGTCGGGGTCGCCCGGACCGGTCATCAGCGCCGACCCGCACGTCTCGGTCATCCCGAACGTCGTCGCCAGCCGGGCGCCGAAGGCCGCCTCGACCCGGTCCACGAACGCCGGGGTCACCGTCATCCCGCCGGTGACCAGCACCGCCAGGTCGGGCAGGTCGGGCACGCCCTCGCTCACCAGCAGGTCCAGCAACGTCGGGGCCGCCGACAGCATCGTGACCCGCGACGACGCCAGCACCTCGAGCACCGGCCCCGGCGCGAACGGCAGCACCACGTGGTCGGCCCGGGCCCACAGCGCACCGACGACGCCCAGCACGTTGCCCGCGGTGTGGAACAGCGGCATCGGGTTGCACCACACCCGCCCGGCGGTGGGACCCAGCCGGTCGGCGAACGCCGCCCCGGTGGCGACCATCCCGGCGTGGGTGATCCGCACGCCCTTGGCCCGCCCCGTCGTCCCGGAGGTGAACTGCACCTGGGCCAGCGAGTCCGGCGCCACCTCGGGCAGCGCGCCCGGCGGCGCCAGCAGCGACCGCCAGTCGGCCACCACCTGCACCCCGGGGACGGCGGCGCAGAACTCGGCACCCGGGCCGTCCGCGACCGCGACCCGCGCCCCGGCCAGGGTCAGCGCGTGCTCGACCTCGGCCGGGCGGGACCGCGGGTTGACCGGCACCAGCGTCTGCCCGGCCAGCGCCACGCCGAGCTGGACAAGCACCGGCGCCGGGCCGTTGGCCAGGCAGGTGGCGACCCGGGCACCCGGTCCGGCCAGCTGCAGCAGGCCGGTGGCCAGCGACGTCGCGTCGGCGAGCAGCCGCGCCGCGCTCCAGCTCTCCCCGGTGGCCGGGGTGGTCAGGAGGACGTCGTCCGGCCCCAGCTCGACCGCCCGGCGGAGGACGTCGCCCAGGACGCCCCCCGCCGGACCGGTCGCCGGCGCCCGCAGCTCGCTGGTGACGAGCGCGGGCACCGGTCAGCCCCCGTAGGAGAAGGACTCGGCGCTGGGACCGCTGACCTGGTCGAGCAGCTCCAGGCCGGCCTCGGCGTCCGCGCTGACCTTCGACACGAAGACCGTGGTGGTCGGCGACTGGCCGACCTCGGAGTAGTCCAGGCCGTCGGGCAGCAGGCCCTCGGTGTCGGTCGAGCTGCTGTCGCGGAACGCGGCGACAACGCCCTCCGGGGTCAGGTCACCGGCCTCGCAGGCACCCTCGAGCGCCTGCTTGAGCAGCTCGGCCTGCACGTAGGCCAGCGGCACCTCCCAGCCCAGCGCACCGTCCGGGTCGGCCGACGCGTAGAGTTCGTTGGCCGCCTGCACGCCGGCGGAGTCGGGGTTGGCGTAGGGCGAGATGCTGGTCATCGAGTACGCGTTGGCCAGCAGCGCGTCGGCGGCCGGGGTGGTCAGCAGCGAGGGGTTGAACGTCGGGTTCATGCCGATGATCGGCACGTCGGCGCCCTGCGAGGCCAGCACGCCGGCCAGCGAGGCGAACTGGGTCGGGGCGGCGGCGAGCACCACACCGGCCACGTCGGCCTGGGCCAGCGCGGAGGCCTGCGCGGACAGGTCGGTGGTGGCCGGGGTGATCTCCTGGGCCAGGATCTCCACCCCGCGCTCCTGCGCCGCGTGCTCGGCGCCGGCCAGGGCGTCCCCGCCGTAGTCGCCGGTGAAGTAGACGACGCCGATGGTCGAGCCCTCGGGCACGTCCAGGTCGTCGAGCATGTAGTCCACGGCGTTGGCGGCCTGGATGGCGTTGGAGGCACCGGGCAGCTGGTTGTTCTCGAAGGCCAGCGCCGAGCCGGCCCAGCCGACCCCGCCCACGTAGAGGGAGTCCTGCTCGGCCAGCGGCAGCACCGCGGAGCTGGTCGGGCCGCCGAGCACCTGCTGCAGCGCGACGACGTCGGGGGCCATCGAGCGGTAGAGGGTGACCGCGCGCTGCGGGTCGTA
Source organism: Klenkia terrae (assembly GCF_900491935.1). Classification (GTDB taxonomy): domain Bacteria; phylum Actinomycetota; class Actinomycetes; order Mycobacteriales; family Geodermatophilaceae; genus Klenkia; species Klenkia terrae. The sequence continues at coordinate 2,663,495 of NZ_UEXK01000004.1, read as the reverse complement.
GCCGTGGTCCTGCACGTCCACGGTCACGTCGCGGTCGCAGATCCCGCCGTCGGCGTTGACCTGGTCCCAGTAGGCCTGGGTCTCGGTCACCTGGACGGCGGCACCGGCGGCGAACGGGCCGGAGAGGTCGGTGAGCATCCCGATGGTCATCTCGCTGTCGGTCACCCCGTTGCCGGTGGCGACGTCGTCCCCACCGCCCTCACCGGAGGACGACGACGGGGCGGTGGTGCTGCACGCCGCCAGCGCCAGGGCGGCGGCGGACAGCGTGGCGGCGGCGCGGAGGCGGTGCTTCATCGGGTGGTCTCCTTCGACCGGGATGGTGCGGCGACGGCCGGCTGGCCGACGGCGGGGGTGGGGCGCAGGCGGGCACGGAGCCGGCGGGCGGCACCGGCCAGCCCGCCGCGGAGGAACACCAGGACGGCGATGATCGCCAGCCCGTAGACGATCCGGGCGGCGGTGGAGGGGTCCAGCCCGCCCGAGCCGGGGGCGGCCAGGAACGGCAGCGCCGAGCTGTACTGGGCCAGCACCAGCGGGAGCGAGGTCACGAAGACCGCCCCGACGACGGCGCCGGCCACCGAGCCCAGCCCGCCCAGCACGATCATCACCAGGAAGTCGACCGAGGCGGTCAGGCTGAAGACGTCGGGGGCGACCCGGCCGTAGGCCAGCGCCAGCATCGCGCCGGCCACCCCGGCGTAGGCCGAGGAGACGACGAACGCCGACCGCTTGGCCCCGGCGACCCCGATGCCCATGGCGGCGGCCGCGGTCTCGGAGTCCCGGACGTTGGCCCAGGCCCGCCCGGTCCGGCCGGCCCGCAGGTTCGACGCCAGCCAGATGGCCACCACCGCGAGCAGGAGGAACAGGTACCAGAGCCGGTGCAGGCCGCTGAACTCCACGCCGGCGATCGCCAGGTAGTCGGGGTCCCGGTTGCTGAAGCTGAAGCCCAGGACCGCGAAGGGCTCCACCGAGCGGCCGACGAACCCGCCGGTCCACTGGTCCAGGTTCACCAGCAGGTGCCGGACGACGAAGACCAGCCCGAGGGTGGCCAGGCCCAGGTAGATGCCGCGCAGCCGCCCCGCGATCGGGGAGAACGCCGCACCGACGCCGGCGCTGACCACGGCGGCGAGCACCAGGCCCAGCACCGGGGGCAGGCCGAGGCCGGAGACCGACGTCGTCGACTCCCCGGTGGACCAGGCGAACACGTAGGCCCCGATCGCGGCGAAGGCGGCGTGGCCCAGGGACAGCTGGCCGGCCACGCCCACCAGCAGGGTCAGCCCGACCGCACCGATGGCGGTGGCCATGACGAACAGGCCGGTCTGCAGCCAGAAGTCGCTCATGACCAGCGGCAGGGCCAGGGCGACGAGCAGGAGCACCAGCCCGCTGATCCGGCGAGGGAGGTCAGACACGGACGGCCTCCTTGCTGCCCAGCAGGCCCGAGGGCCGCACGAGCAGGACGACGATCATGACGACGTACGGGGCGACCTCGCCGAACCCGGACCCCAGGAAGGGCTCCAGGTCGGACTCGTAGCCGGTGACCAGCGCGCTGGTGAGCCCGATGAGCAGCCCGCCGATGACCGCGCCGGGCACCGAGTCGAAGCCGCCGAGCACCCAGGCCGGGATGGCCGCGAAGGCGCTGAGCGCGACGGTCGGCGCCACGCCGGGGGCCGGGAAGGAGGTGAGGAAGATGCCGGCGACGGCGGCCAGCACCCCGGCCAGCGCCCACCCGGTGGCCGCGGTGCGGGACAGCCGGATGCCCATGAGGGAGGCGGTCGGCCCGTCGGCGGCCGCGGCCCGCATGCCCACGCCCAGGTCGGTGCGGGAGAACAGGTACCAGAGCGCACCGAAGGCGACCACCGTGACGCCGGCGGCGAGCACGCGTCCGGTGGGCAGGGAGACGTCGCCGAACCGGACCACCGAGGCACCCCACGGCGCGCCCAGGGTGAGCACCTGGTTGCCGATCCGCCGGGTCAGCTCGGTGAGCAGCACGATGTCCACGCCGAGCATGAGGATCGCCGCGGTGTCGGGCTTCTTGTCCGCCAGGTTGCGCACCAGGACGGCGTTGATGGCCACCCCGACGAGCGCGGCCCCGGCCAGCCCGACCAGCACCGCGGGCCAGAACCCGATGCTGTCGTGCAGCACGGCGACCAGGTAGGCGCCCAGCAGCACGATCGAGCCGTGCGCGAAGTTGAGCACCCCGGTCGAGGTGAACACGATCGCGAACCCGGCGGCGATGAGGCTGAGCACCAGGCCGTAGGACAGCCCGTTCAGCACCTGCTCGAGGAGGTAGCTCATGCGGCGGCCGCTCCCAGGTAGGCCCGGAGCACCTCGGGGTCGCGCTGCACGGCGGCCGGCGTCCCCTCGGCGATCTTCTTCCCGAAGTCCAGGACGGTGACCTGCTCGGCCAGCCCCATGACGAAGGGCATGTCGTGCTCGACCAGCACGATCGACAGCCCGAGGTCCCGGCGGACCTGGCGGATGGTCTCGGCCATCTCCTGCGACTCCCCGTGGGTCATGCCGGCGACCGGCTCGTCGAGCAGCAGCAGCGAGGGCCGCGCGGCCAGGGCCCGGCCCATCTCGACCCGCTTGCGGTCGCCGTAGGCCAGCGTGTGCACCGGGGTGCGCAGCAGGTGCGCGATCCCCAGCATCTCGGCGATCCCGCCGACGGTCTCGCGGTGCTCGCGCTCCTCGCGCCGGGCACCGGGGAGCCGGAGCATGCCGGGCACCAGGCCACGGCGCATCAGCCGGTGCCGGCCGACCAGCAGGTTGTCCTCGACGGTGTCCTCGAGGGCCAGCGAGATGTTCTGGAAGGTCCGGGCCACGCCCAGCCCGGCGACCCGGTCCGGCCGCAGCGCGGTCAGCTCGGCGTCCCCGTAGTGCACGGCGCCCTCGGTGGCCCGGTAGGTGCCGCCCAGCACGTTGACCAGCGTGGACTTGCCCGCGCCGTTGGGCCCGATCAGCGCGTGCACGGTGCCGGGCTCGACGGTGAAGGAGACCTCGCTGAGCGCGGTGATGCCGCCGAACCGCACGGTCAGGCCCTCGACCCGCAGCCGCTGCGGCGGCTCGGCGGTGGGGATCGCCGGCTCGCTCTCGACCACCTCGGTGGCCACCACGGGGACGGCGACGCCCAGGTACCGCTCCTGCACGTCGTCGCTGGCGGCCAGCTCGTCCGCCGTCCCCGACGCGGTGACCCGGCCGATCTCCAGCACCGAGGCGGCGTGCGCGACCCGCAGGCCCATCACCGCGTTCTGCTCGATCAGCAGGACGGCGGTGCCCTGCCGGTTGATCTCGGTGACGATCTCGCCGATCTGGTCGACCAGCAGCGGGGCCAGGCCCAGGCTCGGCTCGTCGAGCAGCAGCAGCTGCGGCGAGGCCATGAGCGCCCGGCCCATCGCCAGCATCTGCTGCTGGCCGCCGGACAGCAGGCCACCGGGCTGGTCGCGGCGCTCGGCCAGGATCGGGAACAGGTCGAACACCCGGTCGCAGGCCTCGGCGCGGGCCGCCTTGTCCCGCACGGTGTACCCGCCGGCCCGGAGGTTCTCGGCCACGGTCAGGTCGCGGAAGATCCGCCGTCCCTCGGGCACCTGGACCAGCCCGCGCCGGACGACGTCCGCGGCGTCGGCCCCGGCGAGGTCCTGCCCGGCGAAGGTGATCGTGCCGCCGGTGACCGCGCCGCCGTAGGGCTGCAGCGACCGGGAGACCGCCCGCAGCAGCGAGGTCTTGCCGGCCCCGTTGGACCCCAGGACGGCGACGACCTGCCCGGGCGCGACGGTCAGCGAGACGTCGGACAGCGCGGTGATCGTCCCGTCGTAGACGACGTCGAGGTGCTCGACGGACAGCAGCGGTGCGGACATCGATGTCCTTCACGATCGACTGGGGTGTTCCAGGTCACGAGAAAGCTAGAGAAAACCTCTACGTCCGTCAAGAAGTTGTCTACCTTTCGTCGGACCTGGTGCAGCTGTGCTGGGATCTGCGGGACCGAGGAGGCACATGGACGGGCCCGGGCCGGGGGCGGCGCACCGCCCGCAGGCGCTCCTGCTGAACTTCCTGGGCTCCCAGGTGCTCGACGCCGACCTGCCGCCGCTGCCGTCGTCCACGCTGCTGGACGTGCTCGCCGACCTCGGCGTGGCCGAGGCGGCCGGGCGGGCGACGCTGCAGCGGATGGTCCAGCGCGGCCTGCTCGCCCGCGGCCAGGTCGGCCGGACGGCGGAGTACTCGCTGACCCCGCGGATCGAGGCGGTGCTGCGCCGGGCCGACCGCCGGGTCAGCTCCCCGACCCCGTTCGAGCACCCGCCCGGGGAGTGGACGCTGCTCAGCTACTCGGTGCCCGAGACCCAGCGGGTGCTGCGGCACCGGGTGCGCGGCGCGCTGGCCTGGGCCGGGTTCGGCGGGCTGCGCGACGGCCTGTGGATCGCCCCGGGCACCGTCGACGTGGCCGCCGTCCTCGGCGACCGGGGGCTGGCCGAGGCGACCGGGCTGGCCGACGCGTTCGGCGCCCGTCCCCTGCCGGGCACCGACGTCGACGGGATGGTGCGGCGGGCCTGGGACGTCCCCGCGGTGCGCGCCGCGCACCTGCGCTTCACCGAGACCTGGGGCGGTCCGCCCCCGGTCGCGGGCTCGATGGCCCAGCTGACCCTGCTCGGCGCGGACTGGCTGGACCTGCTGCAGGCCGACCCCGGGTTGCCGGCGCAGAACCTGGGCCCGGACTGGCCCGCCGCGGCCAGCGCCGCCACCTACCGGCGCGCCCGCACCGCGCTGGAGCCGGCCGCCCGGGCCGCGCTGGAGCGCAGCCTGCGCGCCACCGGCCGCGTCGCCTGACTGTGAGGCTGGCAGGGTCGGCTCATCGGTGATGGGCTGATGGCTGGCAGCAGTGGGCGTGACCCTTCGCCTGACTGGCTTCGTGCCTTCGACGGGACTTGTCCGTCTGCTGCTGCCGGCACCGGCCCGGCCGGAGACGTTGGCCTGATCAGGAGCTTGACCGCCAGTTGACGCTGGCGTGTCTCATCACAGTCCTGCCATCTCCGCACCGGACCGGGACCTGCACGCGTCGCCCCGGTCAAGGAGAACAACGCATGTCCATGTTGGCAGAACTGGTCGAGGTCGTCATCGGCGTCGACACCCACAGCCAGACCCACACCGCCGCCGTTGTCGAGGTGGCCACCGGCGGGGTGCTGGCCCGGGCCACGGTGCCCGCCGACCCCGACGGCTACGCCGAACTGCTCGCCCTGGCCGAGCAGCACCCGGGCCTGCGGGCCTGGGCGATGGAAGGAGCCGGCGGCTACGGCGCCGGCCTGGCCCGCCACCTGGCCGAGGTCGGTGAGTGGGTGGTGGAGCTGGACCGCCCCAAGCGCCCGGCGCGGCGTGCCGGGGCCAAGTCCGACCCCATCGACGCCGAGCGCGCCGCCCGGGACGCGCTGGCCCGTACCCAGCTGGCCGCACCCAAGACCGGCCCCGAGCGGGCCGCGCTGCAGATGCGGCTGACCGCCCGACGGATGGCAGTCCAAGCCGCCACCGACGCCGGCCGGCAACTGCTTGCCATGGTCATCACCGCACCAGAGGTCGTGCGCGCCCGGTTCCGCGGCCAGTCCACTCGCACCATGATCACCACCGCCGCAGCGCTACGACCAGGTGCCAGCAGTGGCGCCATCGACGTGCTCACCGCGCTGACGGTGCTGCGGGACCTGGCCCGCCGCGTCCGGTTCCTCGAAGCCGAAGCGCTCGAGCACGAGAAGGCGATCCGGGCCGTCGTGCGCTCCTGGCGACCGGACCTGCTCGAGGTCAGCGGGGTCGGCCCCATCGTGGCCGCCACAGTGCTCACCGCCTGGTCCCACCCGGGGCGTTGCCGCAGCGACGCCGCCTTCGCGATGCTCGCCGGCACCGCACCGATCCCCGCGTCTTCGGGCAAGACGGTGCGCTACCGGCTCAACCGCTCCGGGGACCGCCAACTCAACCGCGCCCTGCACACCGTGGCCCTCAGCCGCCTGCAACGGGACGAGCGCACCCGCGCCTACGCCGACCGCCGCCGAGCCCAAGGCAAGACCGACCGGGAGATCAAACGCTGCCTCAAGCGCTACATCGCCCGAGAACTCTTCCGACGCCTGGAATCAGCACCGGCTGCGGCTTGACGAACCATAGGAGCGTCCCCGCCGGCCCCGGGTCAGCCGGCCGCGGTCCAGATGCGGGTGAGCATGTCCCGCAGCCGCTCGCGCTCGGCCTCGGCGAGCAGGCCCAGCGGCACCTCGACCGCCTCGGTCGCCGCGCGCTCGGCGTCGGCCCGCACCCGCCGGCCGGCGTCGGTGGCCACCACCAGCCGGGTGCGCCGGTCGGCCTCGGACGGCCGGCGCTCGACCAGCCCGGCACCGGCCAGCTCGTCGACCAGCAGCACCACCTGGGACGGGTCCAGCCCCAGGACGTCGGCCAGCTCGCGCTGGGTCACCCCGTCCGCGGCGTCGCAAGCCAGCACCAGCACCGAGTACTGGCGCACCCGCAGCCCGTGCGAGGTGAGCGCGGCGTTGGTCGCCCGGACGACGGCGCCGCTGGCGCGGGAGAGCAGGAACCCCAGGTCGTCGGTCAGCGGGTGACCCATGAACACCTCCATCGTTGACAACCTCCATGATACCGACCTACGGTCCGGGCACCACCCCCTGCACCGAGGAGAACCCGTGGAGCTGACCGGCAAGGTCGCCGTCGTCACCGGATCCGGCCGGGGCCTCGGCCTCGCCTACGCCCAGGAGCTGGCCCGCCGCGGCGCAGCCGTCGTGGTCAACGACGTGGACGCCGAGGTCGCGCAGGCCGCCGTCGACGCGATCACCGCCGACGGGGGCAGCGCCGTCGCCGAGGTCGTGCCCGTCGGGTCCAGCGAGGCCGCCCAGGCCCTGGTCGACCGCGCCGTCGCCGAGTTCGGCCGGCTGGACGTGCTGGTCAACAACGCCGGCATCCTGCGCGACACCACGCTGTGGAAGATGACCGACGAGCAGTTCGACGCGGTCATCACCACCCACCTGCGCGGCACCTTCACCTGCACCCGCGCCGCCGCGGTCAAGCTGCGCGAGCAGGGCGAGGGCGGCCGGATCATCTGCATCGGCTCCCCCACCGGCCAGGTCGGCAACTTCGGCCAGACCAACTACGCCGCGGCCAAGGCCGGCATCGTCGGCATGGTGCGCACCTGGGCGATGGAGCTGGCCCGGGCGCAGATCACCGTGAACGCCGTCGTCCCGGTGGCCGCCACCGCGATGACCGAGACGGTGCCCTTCCTGGAGCCCTACGTCACCGCGCTGAAGAACGGCGACCCACTGCCGCCCTACGCCCGCAAGCAGCTGGGCTTCGGGTCGGCGCAGGACGTCGCCGGGCTGATCGCCTTCCTCGCCTCCGACGAGGCCGCCGGCATCACCGGCCAGGCCATCGGCATCGGCGGCGACCGGCTGGCGCTGTGGACCCACCCGGTCGAGACCGTCGTGGAGTTCGCCGACGGCACCGGCTGGTCGGCCGAGGCCATCGCCGACGCCTGGGGCCCCACGTTCGAGGCCTCGAAGCAGACCGTCGGCCAGCAGTTCGAGCCGGAGTCCTGAGATGGCCCTGCAGCTGGACCTGGACGCCCTGGTCGCCATCGACGTGCACACCCACGTGCACGCCGACACCCACGGCCACCTGGCGCTGGACGACGAGCTCAACGCCGCGGCCGCGAAGTACTTCAAGGGCGACCCCTACGACCCCACCGTCCCGGACATCGCCGCGGACTACCGGGCCAAGAACATGGCCGCGGTCGTGTTCACCGTGGACATCGAGCACGCCACCGGCCACCCGGCGCTGAGCAACGAGGAGATCGCCGACCTCGCCGCCCAGCACCCCGACGTCCTGATCCCGTTCGGGTCGGTCGACCCCGCCCGCGGCGCCAAGGGCATCGCGCTGGCCCGGAAGCTGGTGACCGAGCACGACGTCCGCGGGTTCAAGTTCCACCCGTCGATCCAGGCCTTCGAGCCCAACGACCGCGCGGTCTACCCCCTCTACGAGGAGCTGCAGAACCTCGGCGTCCCGGCGCTGTTCCACACCGGCCAGACCGGGATCGGCGCCGGCCTGCCCGGCGGGCGCGGCATCAAGCTGCGCTACTCCGACCCGATGCTGCTGGACGACGTCGCCGCCGACTTCCCCGGGCTGACGATCATCATGGCGCACCCCTCGGTGCCCTGGCAGGACTCCGCGATCTCGATCGCCACGCACAAGGCCAACGTCTACATCGACCTGTCCGGCTGGTCGCCGAAGTACTTCCCGCCGCAGCTGGTCAAGGCCGCCAACGGCCTGCTCAAGCGCAAGGTGCTCTTCGGGTCGGACTACCCGTTGCTCAAGCCCGAGCGCTGGATGGCCGACTTCGAGACCCTCGACATCAAGCCCGAGGTCAAGCCGCTGATCTTCAAGGAGAACGCGATCCGCGCCCTGGGGCTGAGGTGAGGAATGCCGGCCTGGGCTCGTGGCCCGAGCGGCACCTGCGCAGCTCCGCGCACAAGCCGGCTCTGTGGTTCGAGGGCACGACGACGACGCACGGCGAGTTCGCGCTGCGGGTGCGCCGCGCCGCGGCGGCGCTGGCCGGGCTCGGCGTCCAGCGCGGTGACCGGGTGGCCTGGCTCGGCGCCAACCACCCGGCCGGCCTGGAGACCCTCTACGCCTGCGGCCAGCTCGGGGCGATCTGGGTGCCGGTCAACGCCCGGCTCACCCCGCCCGAGGCGAAGTACGTGCTCGAGCACTCCGGCGCCACGCTGGTCGTGCACGGGCGGGAGCACGGGACGACGGCCGACGCCCTCCGCGAGGCGCTCCCCGCCGTCCGCACCTGGGTGGCCGGTGAGACCCCGCTGGCCGGCGGCGCCGACTCGCTGGACTGGCAGCAGCTGCTCGCCGGTGCCGAGCCGGTGCAGCGGGACGAGCCGGTCACCCTCGACGACGTCTGCCTGATCATGTACACCTCCGGGACCACCGGCCGGCCCAAGGGCGCGGTCCTGACCCACGGGAACATGACCTGGTCGTGCATGAGCCAGGTGCTCGGCTTCGACTTCGCCCCGGACGAGCGGACCCTCGCGCTGGCGCCGCTGTTCCACATCGGCGGGCTGAACGGGACGCTCAACCCCACGCTCATGCGCGGCGGCTGCGGCGTGCTGGTGCGTGGTTTCGACCCGCCGGCGACCCTGGCGGTCATCGCCGAGCAGCGGGTGACGTCGTTCTTCGCCGTCCCCACGATGCTCGACGCGCTCAGCCGCCAGCCGGACTTCGCCACCCTCGACCTGTCGGCGTTGCGCACCATCGGCGCGGCCGGGGCGCCGCTGCCGCTGCCGCTGCTGCGCACCTGGCTGGACCGGGGGATCACCGTGCAGCAGGCGTACGGGATGACCGAGTCGGCGCCGGCCGGCACCGCGCTGGACAGCGCCGACGCGGCGGACCACGTCGGGTCGGCCGGCAAGCCGCAGTTCTTCACCGACGTCAAGGTCGTGCGACCGGACGGGACGACCTGCCCGCCCGGCGAGGTCGGCGAGATCGTGCTGTCCGGGCCGAACATCATGGCCGGCTACTGGAACGCACCGGAGGCCACCGCCGCGGCGATCGTCGACGGCTGGTACCACTCCGGGGACGCCGGCTCCACCGACGAGGACGGCTACCTCTACATCCGCGACCGGTACAAGGACATGATCATCTCCGGCGGGGAGAACGTGTACCCGGCCGAGGTGGAGTCCACGATGCTGGAGCTGCCCGAGGTGTCCGAGGTCGCCGTCATCGGTGTCCCGGACCCGCACTGGGGCGAGGTCGGCCTGGCCGTCGTCGTCCCGACCCCCGGGGCGGTGCAGGACGCCGAGGCGCTGCGCGCCGCGCTGCGGGAGAAGCTGGCCGGGTTCAAGGTGCCCAAGCAGGTGCGGTTCGTGACCGAGCTGCCCAAGACCGCCACCGGCAAGATCCGCAAGCCCGACCTGAGATCCACGTACTCACCGAGGAGTGACGCATGACCACCACCACGACGATCGCCGAGATCGCCGGCCTCCAGGGCACCGAGCTGGGCACCAGCGACTGGTACGAGATCACCCAGGAGGCGGTCAACACCTTCGCCGACGCCACCGGTGACCACCAGTGGATCCACGTCGACGTCGAGCGGGCCAAGGCCGAGAGCCCCTTCGGCGGCCCGATCGCCCACGGGTTCATGACCCTCTCGCTGGCCGTCCCGCTCGCCACCGCGACGTACACGATCAGCGACGCGGTGATGGGCGTGAACTACGGCCTCAACAAGGTCCGCTTCCCCGCCCCGGTCCCGGTCGGCTCGCGGGTGCGCGCGACGACCACGCTGAAGTCGGTCGAGGAGGTCGCCGGCGGGGTGCAGAACACCATCGCCGTCGTCATCGAGCGCGAGGGCGCCGACAAGCCGGTCTGCATCGCCGAGTGGGTCACCCGCGCGTACGGCGCACCCGCCTCCTGACCCCGCACACGACGGCATGGGAGCCCATGCACCCGGTCACGGGCCCCGTCCCCGGGTGCATGGGCTCCCATGCCTGCCCGGGCGGGGCGTGACAGGGTGCCGGGCATGCGCATCGCCGTCTTCACCGGGTCGCAGGCCGGCCCGCCGTCCCACCAGCACGCCGCGGCCGGGTTCGCCGAGTCCCTCGCCCGGGCCGGCGTCGGCATCGTCTACGGCGGTGGCCGGGTCGGGATGATGGGCACGGTGGCCGACGCCGCGCTGGCCGCCGGCGGCGAGGTGGTCGGGGTGATCCCGCAGCACCTGGTCGACGACGAGCTCGCCCACCCCGGGCTGACCGACCTGCGGGTCGTGCAGACCATGCACGAGCGCAAGGCCGCGATGGCCGACCTGTCCGACGCCTTCGTCGCCCTGCCCGGTGCCGCCGGCACCCTGGAGGAGCTCTTCGAGGCCTGGACCTGGGGCATGCTCGGCCTGCACGCCAAGCCGACGCTGCTGCTGGACGTCGACGACTTCTGGCAGCCGCTGCTCACCCAGCTGCACCGGATGGTCGACGACGGGTACCTCGACGGCCGCCGCCTGGACGCCCTCGGTGTGGTGCACACCGCCGACGGCCTGCTGGAGTTCGTGTCCGGCTACCGGCACCCCGAGCGGAAGTGGCGGAAGCCGCCTCAGGGCTGAGCCAGCTCCTGGGCGCCCTTGCCGTCGACCGTCTCGCGCACGACGTCGGCGTGCCCGGCGTGCCGCGCCAGCTCCTCGACCAGGTGCAGCAGCACCCAGCGGACGGTGGGCTCGACGTCGGCGGCGACGTACTGCCGGGTCTCCGCGCTCAACGGCACCGGCCGGCCCAGGTCCGGCTCGGCCCGGACCACCTGCTCGGTGCGCCCGGCGACGACGTCCCACCGGGCCAGCAGCGAGGCCACCGTGTCCTCGGGGGTCAGCTCGAAGCCCGCCACCCACCCGGCCGGGCCCTCGTCGGGGACGCCCCCGCCCACCCGCGCGCCCACCCAGGTGTCCTCCCCCCAGACGGCGTGCTTCACCAGCACCGCCAGCGACAGCGCGCTGGCGCTGGGCACCGCCCGCGCCTGCTCCTCGGTGAGGCCCGACACCGCGGCCCGGAAGGCGGCCCGCTGGTCGGCGATCGACCGCAACCACAGCTCGTGCTCGTCCACGACCCCACCCTGGCCCGGTCGGGCCGCGGGCGGAAGCCCCACCACCTACCGTCGGGCGCGTGGAGTCCTGGGACGTCGTCGTGGTCGGGGGCGGTCCCGCCGGCGCGGCCGCGGCCCTGGCCGCCCGGCGGCACGGGGCATCGGTGCTGGTCCTGGACCGGTCGGACTTCCCGCGGGACAAGGTGTGCGGCGACGGCATCGCCCCCGAGGCGCTGGACGTGCTGGCCGCCCTCGGGGTGGACGTCGACGCGGTCACCGCGGGGTACCCCGCCGTCCCGCGGCTGCGGCTGACGTCGCCGTCGGGCCGCACCGTGGAGCGGGCCATGCACCGGCCGGCCGTCGTCGTCCCCCGGGCGGTGCTGGACGGCCGGGTGCTCGCCGCGGCGCTGGACGCCGGTGCGCAGTTCCGCCGGCACACCGTCCGCCGGGTCACCACCGGTCCCGCCGGCGTCGACGTGGACGGCGTGCTCACCGCCGGGGTGCTCATCGGGGCGGACGGCGCGGAGTCCGTCGTCCGGCGGGCGCTGGGGATCGGACCCAACCGCCCGGACCGGCTGGCCATCGCGATCCGCGGCTACGCGCCGGCCGGGGACCCCGGCGTGCAGGTGATCACCACGACCGACCAGCGCTGGCCGGCCTACGCCTGGTCCTTCCCGATCGGCGACGGCCGGGCCAACGTGGGCTACGGCGAGCTGGTCAGCGGCGGGGCGACCCGCGCCGGGCTGCTCGAGGGCCTGCACCGGCTGCTGCCCGGCACCGCACCGGAGCAGCTCCGGGCCCACCGGCTGCCGCTGTCCACCGGCCGGCCCCGCCAGCCCGACGGCCGGGTGCTGCTGGCCGGGGACGCGGTCTCCCTGATCAACCCGATGACCGGCGAGGGCATCTTCTACGCCGTGCTGTCCGGGGCGCTCGCCGGTGCCGCGGCGGCGCACGGCGCGGACGCCGGGCGGGTGTTCCGCACCGCGCTGCAGCGCCGGCTGGGCCGGCACCTGCAGCACACCGCCGCGGCCTCCCGGCTCAGCAGCCGGCCCTGGTTGATGGACGCCGCCTTCGGGGCCGCGGCCGCCGACCAGCGGGTCTTCGACGACGTGGTCGCGCTGGGCCTGGCCGACGGGCGGCTGACCGCCCGCACCCTGGGGTCGGCGGTCGCCTCGCTCAGCCGACGCGCGCCCCGGCCGCGGTGCTGAACCGGTCCCGGCCGGCCCGCTTGGCCGCGTAGAGCGCCGCGTCCGCGGCGCCGTAGAGCCCCTTCGGGTCGTCCGCGTCCGACGGCGAGTGCGCGCCGCCGACGCTGACGGTCAGCGGCAGCAGCCGGCCGTCGGCCAGCGGGAGCGGGGCCGTCCGGACGGCGGCGACCAGGTCGGCGGCACGCCCGGCCAGGCCCTCGCGGGTGCACCCGGGCAGCACCATGACCAGCTCGTCGCCGCCGAGCCGGCCGACCACGCAGTCGGTGTGCCGGACCTGGCCGCGCACCACGTCGGCCAGGTGGACCAGCGCCTCGTCCCCGACCAGGTGCCCGTGCACGTCGTTGATCCGCTTGAAGCCGTCCACGTCGACCATGAGCACGGCGACCTGGCCCCGGGCGACCGCGTCGGCCAGCGCGGCGTCGACCGCCCCGCGCCGGAGCAGGCCGGTCAGGCCGTCGGCGGTGGCCTGCCGGTGCACGACCTCGAAGGCCCGGTCCCGGCGGTCGGCCGACCGGACGAGCACGACGGTGACGGCCAGCATCGCCGTCCCCACGACGACGGCGTCGGTGAAGCCCTGCGCCGTGGGGTCGACCACCACCGTGGCCAGACCGCTGCCCACCACGCCGACGCCGGCGGCGAGCAGCGCGCCGGCGCGGCGCAGCTGGGTGGCGGCGAGCAGGACCGGCACGACCAGGAAGATCTGGGCCGCCGCGGAGGTGTCCGCGGTGACCAGGTTGGTCACCCCGACGGTCACCGAGCCCAGCGCGGGGACGGCGAAGAGCACGCCGGCGCGGTCGAACCGGTCGGCCCCGCCCCGCACCAGGGCCACCGAGGTCCCGATGAGCAGCAGGGCCACCAGGAGGCAGCCGGCCATCTGCAGCGGCGCCAGCCGGGGCGGCAGGAACAGCGTCCACGGCAGCAGGAGCAGCCCGCTGAAGCCGGTCAACGTCGCCGCTGCCCGCGCCGCCGCGACCGGCTCGCGGGCTCGGAGTCCCTGGGGTGCTCGCACACCTGACCATCGGCCGGGGCGCGACCCGGCCGCAGACCCCCTCACCCGAGGTGGGCAGGCGCACCCGCCACGGCGAACCCGTCGCGCCCGGCCCGCTTCGCCGAGTACAGGGCCGCGTCGGCAACCGCGTACAGGGCCCGGACGTCGGCCGCGTGGTCCGGCGCGTGCGCCACCCCCACGCTGACGGTCAGCCGGAGCGGGGTGCCGTCGGCCAGCAGCAGCGGGGTGCTGCGGACGGCGTCCACCAGGTCCGCGGCACGGCCGGCGGCGACCTCGACCGGGCAGCCGGGGAGCAGCACCGCCAGCTCGTCGCCGCCCAGCCGGCTGACCACGGCGTCGGTGCTGCGCACGGCCGCGGTGAGCACGGCGCCGACGTGCTGCAGGACGGCGTCGCCGACCGGGTGGCCGTGGACGTCGTTGACGGACGTGAAGTGGTCGAGGTCGACCAGCACGAGCGCGGTGCCGGTGGCCGAGCGGGCGGTGGTGAGGGAGGCGGCCATCGCGTCGTCCAGCACCCGCCGGGTGACCAGGCCGGTGAGCCCGTCGACGGCGGCCACCCGCTCGAGCTCGGCGACCAGCGCGGCCATGTGCTCCATGCCGTGCACCACGAAGACGGCCAGGATCACCAGGCAGCCGCAGACCAGCAGCACGTCCACCGCGACCTGCACCCCCTCGCCCGGGGTCCCGGTGAGCAGCAGGACCAGCGAGCCGCCCAGGCAGGTCAGCGCGGTGACGGCCACCGCGGCGGGCCGGGTGAACATGCTGGTCGCGTAGAGGACCGGCAGCGCGAGCAGGATCGCCCAGGCGTGCAGCCCGGCGGCGACCAGCACCGTGCTCACGGTGACCGCGGCGACCGCGGTGAGCGCCGCCGTCGCCGCCGCGAGGTCGCCGGCCCGGGTGCGCACCGGCACCAGCCAGACGACCGCGGCGTGCACCACGAGTGCTCCGGCCAGGGCCCAGCCGATGGCCGAGCCCGCGGCCGGGGGCAGCACGACGAGCGCGACCGCCAGCAGCCCGGCGCCGCTGAGCAGCAGCGGTGCGGCCACCAACCGGGTCAGCCCCGGCCGGACGGGCTGCGACCACCGCGGTCCCCGGCCGCGGGCTGCCGACGGGGTCGCCGACGGCCCGCGGGCACCGACCGGGGTCGGGCCGCGGTCACGCAGGGACGCAGCGGGGGGCACGACCAGGACATCGACCGCCGCGGTGACCAGCTGTGCGCGTCGTGCCGCGCGGCCACCCCTTGGGGTGGGGGTGTGGGACCGTGGAGCCGGGCACAGATCGGCACCGGCCGCTGTTCCCCCTGGTGAGGTCCCGAGCGCAGCACTGCGCCGACCCCCGAATCCCCAGCTCCCGAAGGACACCGTGACCGACTCCCCCACCTCCCGCCGCCGGGTCCGCAGCCCGGCGCAGCGGACGACCGACGCCTCCACCCGCAGCCGCGACGAGCGCCGCGCCCAGCAGACCTGGGTCGACGGCGCCGAGCCCGCCCTGCCGGTGCGCACCACCCGCCCCGAGCACGTGGTCTTCCACCTCGGCCCGACGAACTCCGGCAAGACCTACGAGTCGCTGCAGGCGCTGGCCGCCGCCGGCTCCGGGGTCTACGCCGCCCCGCTGCGCCAGCTCGCGCACGAGGCCTACGCCAAGCTCTCCGCCCAGCTGCCCCCGGGCACCGTCGGGCTGTCCACCGGCGAGGAGGAGATCGACCCGCACGCGCCGATCGTCTGCTGCACGGTGGAGAAGGCCCCGCCGCGCGGGGAGATGCTGGTGCTCGACGAGTCGCACTGGGTCGCCGACCCCGATCGCGGCCACCACTGGGCCCGGCTGCTGCTGACCGGTGAGTACCGCGAGATGCACCTGATCTCCGCGGCCGAGGCGCTGCTGCTGCTCAAGCCGCTGGTCGCCGACGCCGAGCAGGTCGTCGTCGTCAACCACAAGCGGCTGTCCCGGCTGGACGTGCTGCCCGCGCCGGTGAAGCCCTCGCAGGTCCGCGAGCAGACGCTGGTCGTCGCGTTCTCCCGCAAGACCGTCTACGCCGTCGCCGCGCAGCTCGACCCGCACAGGCGCGGCAAGGTCGGCGTCCTCTACGGCGCGCTCCCCCCGGCCACCCGCCGCGACGTCATCGCCCGGTTCACCCGCGGCGAGCTCGAGGTGCTCGTGACCACCGACGTCATCGGGCACGGCATCAACGTGCCGGCCACGACGGTGCTGTTCGCCGAGACGCAGAAGTTCGACGGCACCGAGATGCGCCCGCTGCGCACCTGGGAGGCCGCGCAGATCGCCGGCCGGGCCGGGCGGTACGGGCTGACCGGGCACGGCCAGGTCGGCGTCCTGGGCGGGATCGCCGGGCTCAAGCCGTTCGCCTCGCTGGTCGCCGCCGGTGCCGCCGTCGCCCGCGGCGACGTGATGAGCGACCTGCCCAACCGCAAGCCGCGGCTGCGCCCCGAGCTCGACGACCTGGGCGCCTTCGAGGCCGTCGACCTGCCCGAGGCGCTGACCCGGTGGTCGATGTGGGCGCGCACCGCCACGAAGACCGAGGCGATGGTGCCCGACGACGTCAGCGGCCTGGTGCTGCGGGTGCACGCCCTGCTGCCGATGCTGCGCGGCCCGCTGGCCACCGACCTGTGGACGGTGTGGCGGCTGATCAACCTGGCGATCGACCACGACCCGCCGCGCAAGGTGCGCTGGCTGGCGCTGGCCCGCGCCGCCCTGCAGCACGAGGCCGGGCTGGCGGTGTCCCGGGAGCTGGTGCTGCCGGCCGTGCCGCGCAGCTCGACGGTGCAGGACTACGAGCAGGCCGCGGCGCAGGCCCGCGAGGCGCAGACCCTGCTGCGCTCGTTCCCCGGCGTCGCCGGGCTCACCTCGGCCGACGCGGCCGAGGTCGAGGAGCGCTGCGCCAACAAGATCACCGAGCTGCTGCCGGAGGCGATCAGCCTGTCCACCGCGGCCCGGTGCACCGGCTGCGGCACCGGCATCGCGCCGTGGTTCACCACCTGCCGGGACTGCGGCACCCGGCCGAGCGGGCGCCCGTCGTCCGACCGCCGTCCGCCCCGGGCCGGCGCGGGTCGGTCCCAGGCCCCGTCGTCGTC
The DNA here is from genome assembly GCF_900491935.1 of Klenkia terrae. Taxonomy (GTDB): domain Bacteria; phylum Actinomycetota; class Actinomycetes; order Mycobacteriales; family Geodermatophilaceae; genus Klenkia; species Klenkia terrae. Next base: position 2,646,603 of record NZ_UEXK01000004.1, on the reverse strand, counting down.
GGGGTCGTCCGCCGGGGGGCGCGGGGCCGGCGGGCGCAAGCCGCGCAAGTCCGACGTCGGCGCGGGCGGCCGGCAGGACCCGCAGGCGCACGACCGGGCCGCCCGCGGCCGTGGCTCGGACGCCGGTCCGCCGCGCAGCGACTCGGCGCGCCCCAAGCACCGCCGTCGCGGCCGCTCGGCCGGCGGCCCCACCGGGGCACGCTGACCCGACGCGCCCCGGGTGCTGCACCCGGGGCGCGTCGGTGCGGTCAGTGCTGGCGGGCGAACGGGCCCTGGATGGCGAGCACGTAGCCCTCCTCCTGGATCCCGACGAACAGCGTCTTCCGGTCCGGGGAGAAGGTCGGCCCGGCCAGCTCGGACCCGCTGAGGTCGTTGCGGGCGAAGAAGAACGTCTCCCCGGCGGAGTTGGACCCGACCAGGTGCTGCTTGCCCTCGCCGTCCTCGGCGATGATCAGCCCGCCGTAGGGCGAGACGGTGATGTTGTCCGGCCCGTCGACGTCGGAGTCCTGGTCGGCCGGGGTGTAGGCGAACCGCAGCGTGAGCCGGATCGTGTCGGCCAGCGGGTCGAGGAACCACACCTGGCCGTCGTGCGGGGCGTCCAGGGAGCGGTCGAACGACGACACGAAGTACACACCGCCGTCGCCCCACCACATGCCCTCGAGCTTGCGGGCCCGGGTGATCGGCTGGGCGTAGGCCTGCAGCCGGGTCGACATGGTCGCGGCGTCCCGGTCGGGCACCGTGACCCACTCCGTGGCGTAGGTGGTGCCGATCTCGGTGGCCTGGTTCAGGTCCGGCACGAGCACGCCGTCCCGGGTGGCCCGCAGCGCGGCCAGCGTGCCGTCGGTGGGACCCAGCCGCCGCAGCGACCCCTTGCCGAGCGGGAGCGCGGCGGCCGGCGGCGTCCAGCGGTAGAGCAGACCGTTGGGGTTGGCGGCGTCCTCGGTCAGGTAGAGCTCGGAGGTGTCCGGGTCGACGACCACCGCCTCGTGGGCGAAGCGGCCCAGGGCCTTGATCGGGCGCGGATCGCGGTTGGCGGCCTGGTCGTAGGGGTCGACCTCGAAGCAGTAGCCGTGCCGCTGGGTCAGGCCGTTGGTCGCGGTCGGCACGGCCTCGGTCTCCTCGCACGAGACCCAGGTGTTCCAGGGGGTGCGGCCGCCGGCGCAGTTGTTGTGCGTCCCGGCCAGGCTGACCCGCTCGGCGACCCGGCGGCCCTGCTGGTCGACCTCGATGGTCGTCGTCCCGCCCCCGGCGCCGGGGTCGTAGGTCAGGCCCGGCACCGCGGGGACCCGGTAGGGCTCGTCGCCGCCGATCTCGTGGTTGTTGACCAGCACCGCGCCGCGGCCGCCGGGGCGGGTGAAGGCCGCGGTGCCGTCGGGGTCCGAGGGCGTGACCACGCCGCCCTCCATCGTCGTCACGCCGGCCTGGGCGACGACGGTGTAGCTGAAGCCGCGGGGCAGCGCGAGGATCCCGCGCGGGTCGGCCACGAGCGGGCCGTACCCGGTCCCCGGGCCGGGGGTGCCGGGCCGGCCGGGGACGCCGCCGGGGGCCGCGGCCGCGCTGCCGGCGCCGAACAGGGTGTCCACGCTGCCCACGAGGGCGATGCCCAGGCCGGTCACCGCGGTGCGGGAGATGAAGCCGCGGCGGGAGACCGAGCGGGTGGCTTCGTCGGACGTCGTCATGGGTCGGGCTCCGAACGCTGGGGGGACATCGACCCGGGTCACCCTGCGCGGCGGAGGTGACCGGCAGGGGAACCCCGGGCGAAGACGACGGGTCTTGTGCCCCGGCTCACACAGCTCTACGGTCACTCCCAAGGCGAGCATCGTGCTCGCATATGGATCAGGAGTGACCTGTGGCCGCGAAGTCGTTCGCCTCGTCCGCCGACCTGGGCGTCAAGGAGCAGACCCTCGAGGTCCTGGCCGACGGCGTCTACGCCCTGACGGCCGAGGGCGACCCCAACCTCGGCGCGATCGAGGGCGAGGACTTCCTGGTCTGCTTCGAGGCCCTGGCCACCCCGGTCGCCGCCCGCCGCTGGCTGGCCAAGCTGCGCGAGCACACCGACAAGCCGGTCCGCTACCTGGTGCTCAGCCACTACCACGCCGTCCGCGTGCTGGGCGCCTCCGCGTTCGACGCCGAGGTCATCGTCTCCAGCGAGCAGACCAAGGGGCTGATCGCCGAGCGCGGCCAGCAGGACTGGGAGTCCGAGTACGGCCGGATGCCCCGGCTGTTCGAGGAGCCCGAGTCCATCCCCGGGCTGACCTGGCCCACGATGACCTTCCGGGACAAGCTCACCATCGACCTGGGCGGGGACCGCGGCGACCTGGTCCTCGAGCACGTCGGCCGCGGCCACACCGAGGGCGACATCGTCGCCTGGCTGCCCCAGCACAAGATCATGTTCGCCGGGGACCTCGTCGAGTCCCAGGCCGCGCTCTACACCGGCGACGCTTTCCACTTCGACTGGGCCGCCGGCACCCTGGACCGGGTCAAGGCCTTCGGCGCCGAGCAGCTGGTCGGCGGTCGCGGGAAGATCGCCCGGGGCCGGGACGAGGTGGACGCCGCCGTCGAGCAGACCCGCTCGTTCCTCACCACCATGCACGACACGGTCGGCACCGCGCACCGCGCCGGCGGCACCCTGAAGGACGCCTTCGACGCCACCCACGCCGCGCTGGCCCCCACCTTCGGGCACTGGCCGATCTTCGAGCACTGCCTGCCCTTCGACGTCTCCCGGCTGTGGGACGAGTTCTCCGGCGTCGAGCGACCGGTCATCTGGACCGCCGAGCGCGACCGCCAGGTGTGGGACCAGCTGCAGTCATGACCGAGCCCGTACTGGTCGTCGGCTGCGGACCGGTCGGCCAGACCACCGCCCTGCTGCTGGCCCGCTGGGGCATCCCGGTGGTCGTGCTGGACAGCCGGCCCCGGCGCGACCTCGTCGGGTCCAAGGCCATCTGCCAGCAGCGCGACGTCCTCGACGTCTGGGACGCCGTCGGCGTCGGCGCGGAGGTCGCCCGGCAGGGGGTCACCTGGACCACCGCGCGCACGTTCCACCGCGACCACGAGGTGTTCAGCTTCGACTTCGTCGACCGGGGTCGCTCCCCCTTCCCGCCGTTCGTCAACGTCAGCCAGTGCCTGACCGAGGAGCTGCTGGACGCCGCGATCGCCGACCAGCCGCTGGTCGACGTCCGCTGGGACCACGAGGTCACCGACCTCGCCCAGGACGACGACGGCGTCACCGTGCGCTGCGCGGACGGCAGCGAGCACCGCGGCAGCCACGCCGTGGTCTGCGGCGGACCGCGCGCCGACGTGCTGCGCCGGGCCCTGGACCTGACCTTCGACGGCCAGACCTTCGGCGACCAGTTCCTCATCTGCGACATCCGCACGGAGCTGCCCGGCTGGGAGACCGAGCGCCGGTTCTACTTCGACCCGGTCTGGAACCCGGGCCGCCAGGTGCTCATCCACCCGTGCCCGGACTCCACCTTCCGGATCGACTGGCAGGTGCCGCCGGACTTCGACCTGGCGACCGAGGAGGCCTCCGGCGGGCTGGACGCCAAGATCCGCCAGGTCATCGGCGACCGGCCCTACGAGGTCGTCTGGAAGTCGGTCTACCGCTTCCACTCCCGCGTGGTCGACCGGATGCGCGTCGGCCGGGTGCTGGTCGCCGGCGACGCGGCCCACCTCGTCTCCCCCTTCGGCGCCCGCGGCCTGAACTCCGGGGTGCTCGACGCGGAGAACGCGGCCTGGAAGATCGCCTTCGTCCGGCGGGGCTGGGCCGGGGACGACCTGCTGGACAGCTACTCCGCCGAGCGGCACGCCGCGGCCGTGGAGAACCTGGACGTCACCGCGGCCACCATGCGCTTCCTGGTGCCGGGCCCCGCGGAGGAGGCCGCGCACCGGGTCGACGCCCTCCAGCGGGCGACGACCGACCCGGCCGCCCGGGCGCAGGTCGACAGCGGCCGGCTGGCCGAGCCGTTCTGGTACGTGGAGTCCCCGCTCACCACCCCGGACCCCGGCCGCCCCTTCGCCGGTCGCCCGCCGCGTGGGGAGGCGCCCCCGGCCGCACCCGGGGTGCTGGTGCCCGACTGCCCGGTCACGGTCGCCGGTCGCCCCGACCTCACTCGGTTGCGCCAGCTCGCCCGGGACGGCCTGACCGTCCTCCTCGCCGACGACGCCCCCGCACCCACGGGCCGGGCGGACGACGGCGGGGCGCCGGTGGCGGTCCACCGGCTGGCCGACCTGGACCCCAGCGGTGTGCTGGCCGGGATCCTCGGCGCCCGCCCCGGCGAGATCTGGTTGCTGCGCCCGGACGCGCACGTGGCCGCCGTCCTCACCGACCCCGCCGACCTGGCCGCGGCCCTCGGCCGCATCGTCACCCAGAACATGGAGCTCGTCTGATGGCGTTCTACCGGCAGGTGGGCAGCGTCCCACCCAAGCGGCACACCCAGCACCGCTCCCCCGAGGGCGCCCTGTACCGCGAGGAGCTGATGGGCGAGGAAGGCTTCTCCTCGGACTCCTCGCTGCTCTACCACTCCGGCGTCCCCAGCTCGCTGGTCGACGCCCGGACCTGGGAGCTGCCCGACCAGTCACTGGTGGCGAACACCCCGCTGGTCCCCCGGCACCTGAAGCTGCACGACCTGTTCACCGACGCCGCCCGGGACCCGGTGCTCGGCCGGCGGCTGGTGCTGGGCAACGCCGACGTCCGGATCTCCTACGCGGTGTCCTCCCAGACGTCGCCGTACTACCGCAACGCCACCGGCGACGAGTGCGTCTACGTCGAGCGCGGCACCGCGGTCGTCGAGACCGTGTTCGGGGCGCTGAGCGTCGGCCCCGGCGACTACGTCGTCATCCCACGGGCCACCACGCACCGGTGGGTGCCCGACGGCGAGCTGCGCACCTACGCCGTGGAGGCCAACAGCCACATCGCACCGCCCAAGCGGTACCTCTCGAAGTACGGCCAGCTGCTGGAGCACGCGCCCTACTGCGAGCGCGACCTGCGGGGGCCGGCGGAGCCGCTGCTGGTCGAGGGCACCGACGTCGAGGTCTACGTCAAGCACCGCGGCGACGGCCCGGTCGGGCTGGCCGGCACCGTGCACGTCGTCCCCGAGCACCCCTTCGACGTGGTCGGCTGGGACGGCTGCCTCTACCCCTACGCCTTCAACATCAGCGACTTCGAGCCGATCACCGGCCGGGTGCACCAGCCCCCGCCGGTGCACCAGGTGTTCGAGGGCGCCAACTTCGTCATCTGCAACTTCGTGCCGCGCAAGGTCGACTACCATCCGCTGGCGATCCCGGTGCCCTACTACCACTCCAACGTCGACAGCGACGAGGTCATGTTCTACGTCGACGGCGACTACGAGGCCCGCAAGGGGTCCGGCATCGGCAAGGGCTCGATCACCCTGCACCCCGGCGGGCACAGCCACGGCCCGCAGCCCGCCGCCATCGAGGGCTCCCTGGGGGCCGAGTACTTCGACGAGCTCGCCGTCATGGTCGACACCTTCCGGCCGCTCGGGCTGGGCGAGGGCGGCCGCGCCTCGGACGACGGGAAGTACGCCTGGACGTGGTCCGGCCGCGGACCCGGCGCGTGAGCCACTCCGGCTCCTGGCTGGACCTGGCCGACGACACCGGGTTCGGCCTGGAGAACCTGCCGCACGGCATCTTCTCCACCGCCGACCGGGCCCCGCGGACCGGCATCGCGGTGGGCGGCTGGGTACTGGACCTGGCCGGGGCGACCGGGGACCCGGTGCACACCACCGGCACGCTGAACGCCTTCCTGGCCGCCGGCCCGCCGGCGTGGGCCGCCCTGCGGGCGCAGGTCACCGACTGGCTCACCGACCCCGCCCACCGGGACCACGTGCAGCCGCACCTCGTCCCCCGCGCCGACGTCACGATGCACCTGCCGGTCCAGGTCGGTGACTACGTCGACTTCTACAGCTCCCGGCACCACGCCGAGAACGTCGGCCGCATCTTCCGACCCGGCTCCGCCCCGCTGACCCCGAACTGGGAGCACCTGCCGATCGGCTACCACGGCCGGGCCGGCTCGCTGGCCGTGTCGGGCACCCCGGTGGTCCGCCCGCGGGGTCAGCGCAAGGCCCCCGCCGATGACCTGCCCACCTTCGGGCCCAGCACGCGGCTGGACATCGAGGCCGAGGTCGGGTTCGTCGTCGGCGTCCCGTCCACCCCGGGCACCCCGGTGCCTGTGGGCGCGTTCGCCGACCACGTCTTCGGGGTGTGCCTGGTCAACGACTGGTCCGCCCGCGACCTGCAGGCCTGGGAGTACGTGCCGCTGGGCCCCTTCCTCGGCAAGTCCTTCCTGACCTCCGTGTCGCCGTGGGTGGTGCCGCTGGCCGCGCTGGAGGCCGCGCGCACCGACCCGCCGGCCCGCGGGACCGCCGTCCTCCCCTACCTGGACGACGCCGGGCTGCGGTGGGGCCTGGACCTCACCCTGGAGGTCCGCCTGGGCGGCGAACTGGTCGCCACCCCGCCCTTCGACCAGATGTACTGGACGCCGGCCCAGCAGCTGGCGCACCTCACGGTCAACGGCGCTGCGGTCCGGACCGGCGACCTCTTCGCCTCCGGCACCGTCTCCGGGCCGGGGCGGGACCAGCGCGGGTCGTTCCTGGAGCTGTCCTGGGGCGGGGCCGAACCGTTCGCCCTCGCCGACGGCACTCCGCGCACCTTCCTGGAGGACGGCGACGAGGTCGCCGTCACCGCCACCGCGCCGGGTCCCGGCGGCACCCGGATCTCCTTCGGGGAGGTCACCGGCACCGTCGTCCCCGCTCTCGAGGTCGCACCCCCGGTGACCGGGTAGCGTGCGGGCACCGGCTCGTCCGGGGCGCCCCGGACCCGGCGTCGAGAGGGGGACAGCCCCCTCCTGACGGGGTGCGCACGCGCCCGGGGAACGGTGCCGTGAACCCCTCCACCGAGTCGCCCGGGTCCGACGGCCCGCGGCTCGGTCGCCCCCGGGACGGGGCACTGACCGACCGGGTGCTGTCCGGAGCCCAGGACGTCGTGATCGAGCAGGGTCCGGACCGGCTGAGCGCCGATGCGCTGGCGGCCGTCACCGGGGTCAGCCGGGCCGCGATCTACCGGCGCTGGCCGGACACCGCAGCACTGCTCGCGGAGATCGTCACCCGCTGCCGCCCCGTGCCCGCCATCCCGGACACCGGGTCCCTGCGCGGTGACCTGGTCGGCCTGCTCGAGCCCTGGACGCGCGCGCTGGACCGCGACGAGCGGCTCGTGGCCACGGTGCTGGGGCGGGCCCGGCACAGCCCTGCCCTGCGCGCCGGCCTGGAGGCCGCCGTGGTGCACCCGCTGGACGCCGCGGTCGCGACCGCGGTCGACCGGCACGTCGCCCGCGGCCACGAGGTGCCGGCGGCGGGGCGCGTGCTGCTCGGCCGGCTCCTGCTCGCCCTGTGGTGGGAGCGCTACGTGTCCGAACCCGCGGCCACCACCGACACCGTCGTCGCGGAGATGGTCGACCGGGCGCTGCTCCCGGTCGTGCGCAGCACCTGACCGGCGGACCGCCGACGGCCCGCCGTGCTGATCAGCGGGCGCCGTCCCGACGGGCCACCACCAGGGCGTTCTCCACCCGCAGCCAGGTCGCGGCCAGCGGCTCGAGCCCCGCGCGCATGCTGTGGGCGGTGGCCGTGGTGAACCCGGCGCCCTCGAGCTTGGCCTGGACCAGGGCGGCCGTCCGGGTCACCTGCGAGGTCTGCAGACCGCCGGCCAGGATGCCGAGCTGCCGGGGACCGACCCGGGCGAGCTGGACGTCGCCGGCCGCCTCGCGGACCACGGCCACCGCGCGGCGCAGCGAGCGTGCCGTGCGGACCACCCCCAGGTCGACCAGCGCCAGGCCCACCGGGTCGCCGACCGGCACCGACGCCTCCTCCTCGGCGAGGAGCAGCCCGGCCCACCCGCGGCGGTTGGGCAGCCGGCTGACCGCGTCGAGGTTCGCCGCGCTGCGCTCGTAGGCCTCCCGGCGGACACCGGCCAGAGCAGCGACCTGGCCGGCCAGGGACGCCTGCAGGGCGGTGGCCTGGACCTCGAGCATCGCGGACCAGTCCCGGTCCTGCGCCTGCAGCGGCGCTGCGCTGAGCCCGACGAGGGAGCCCAGCCGCGCGCCGTCCGGGGCGGTGAGCGCGATGCCTAGGTAGCCGCGCACCCCCCAGCTGTCCGCGATCCGCCGCAGGGCGGGCTCCCTCCCGCGGCCGAGGTCACCGACGACCGTGGCCGCCGGGCCGGTCAGCAGGTGGTGGCACAGCGACCGGTCCAGCGCGATGGGCGTGCCGACCGGGTAGCGCGCGGCGGGGGTGGCCGCCCACGCCGACCCGGGCTCGGCGGCGCGGGCGGTGGTCTGCAGGACCAGGCAGGTCCAGGTGTCCTCGGTGGTCCGGGTGATCGCCCAGGCGTCGACGCCGACCACGGAGCCCAGCAGCGTCAGGGCCGCCCGGTCGCCGGGCATCGCGCCGGCCGACGGCGGCGGGACCGGCCTCGGCTGCGGGGTGGTCGCCCGGGCGGACAGCACCTGCACGGTGGGTGCGGTGTGGATGCCGTGGGTCAGCTCGTCCAGGAAGTCGGTGGCCGACGACGTCACAGCAACTCCTCAGTTCCGGTACGACATGTATCGCAAGTGGTGGCTTCATCGGCACCGACACGTCTCAGTTGCAGTCGAACCCGGCAGCGGGTGGTGCGATCGTCGTCACCGGGTGAGTCACGTCACAGACAGGGCCCCACCGGTTGGACCTTCCCCAGTTAGGTAATGCTCAGTCAGCACATCCGGGTGCCCATCACCTCGGTGCGCCCAGGTGCACCTACGAGATCAGGGAGGCGTCGTGGCCGCCAGATCCGGCCGACCGCTCGACGGCGCGCTCACCGTCACCCTGCTGGACTGCACGCTCGAGATCCTGGCGCAGGACGGGCTGGGGAGGATCACCACCGACGTCGTCGCGGCGCGGGCCCAGGCCGGCAAGTCCGCCATCTACCGCCGGTGGCCGTCGGCCCAGGAACTCGTGGTGGACGCCCTGCGGACCTGCACGCTGGTCCCGGACGTGACCGACACCGGCTCGCTCCGGGGTGACCTGGTGGCCCTGCTCGACCCGTGGACCCACCCGCTGGACCGCTGCGAGCGCGCGGCCTCGGCACTGCTCGGCCACGCGGGCCGGGGCACCGTCCTGGACGAGGTGCTGGAGCGCGGCGTGGTGCAGCCGTTGGCCGCGGCCGTCACCCGGATCACCGACCGGCACGCAGCCCGCGCCGACGTCCTCACCGGGGTGCAGGTCCGACTCCTGGTCGTCGTCGTGCAGTCGATGTGGTGGCAGCGGTACACCAGCAACCGACCCGCGTCCACGACGGCCGAGGTCGAGCAGATGGTCGACCTCGTCCTGCTCCCCATCACGACGAGCTGAGCGACCGGTCACCGGGTGCGCGATCGGGTACGTTCCGGTCGTGCGCCCCGCGCACCGACGTCGTGATCCCTGCGGCCAGCACCGCTAGCCGCCCGGAGATCCAGTGCTCCCCCGACGACCCGCCTGCCCGCAGCGCGGTCGGTCGCGATGACCGCGGCGAGCAGGTTCACGGAGGTCCTGGCCCGACTGGTCGGCGAACCGGACCGGGACGACCTGCTGCCCGACCAGGTCGCCGCGGCCTGCGTGGCTGCGCTGCCGGTGGACGGCGCGAGCCTGAGCTACACGCTGCTGCCCGACCGGCGACTCCCCCTGGGGGCCAGCGACCTGCAGGCGGCGGCCGCCGAGCGGCTGCAGTACGCCACGGGCGAGGGTCCGTGCCTGACCGCGCAGCAGATCCGCGGCGTGGTGGTCGCACCGCTGGAGGAGCTGAAGGGCGGGTGGCCGCTGTTCGCCGTCCAGCTCGTGGCCCACACCCCCTACCGGTGCGTCGTCGCCCTGCCCGTGGGCGGTGCGCTGGCCGGGGTCGCCGCCCTCGACCTGTACCTCCGGGACCCGGGCACCCCCACGGCGGGGACGCTGGCCGACGTGGCGGCCGTCGCCGAGCTGGTCGGGGAGGTCCTGGCCGACGACCTGGCCGGCGAGGAGGACATCGTGCTGGGGCTACCCCGGTCCTTCCGTGCCCTGCCGATCGTCGAGCGCCACCGGGTGTGGCTGGCCGTCGGGCACATCAGCGGGCAGCGCGCGCTGACCACCAGCGACGCCCTGTCCCTGCTCCGGGGCGCCGCCTTCACCCTGGGGCTGGACCTGGAGACCACCGCCAACCGCGTGCTGAGCGGGGAACTGGTCATCCCCGACCTCGGTGGGCCGCCCTCGTCGTGAACGGGCGGCACCGGCGAGCGGAGGGCGAGGGATTCGAACCCTCGAGGAGCGCTAACCCCTAGCGGTTTTCAAGAATGCTGGTGCCTCTGACGCGACCTGCACGAAATCGCATAACCGCAGCTCAGAGCGTCACGAGAGTCACCGCCCATCACCGCTCATGACCCACATTCGCCGTCGCTACGGGCACGTAGCGGGCACGAAGCACGTGCGGTTGAACAGCTCTTGACCAGCACATACGTCCTTGAGGATGGGGTGACGCATCCTCGCGGCGGGGGCACGACTCGGAGCCGTTGGCCAAGCTCGGAGCAATCACGCCAAGCTCGCGACCCGCGGTGCTCGAGAAGCTGCAGCGCGGAACACAAACCGCCGTCACCCAGCACCCTCCTCGCGTACGTCACCCCAATGGGGGCGACAGCGATAGCACTCCCCGCTAGGGACGACGGGCCAGTACGCGGACCACCGCTCGTTGCGTCCGCAGGGGGGTGAGGGACTGCTGCACGAGTAGGTGACATCTGATCTGTGGTGCCGAGAGGTGCCGCTGGAAGGATGTTGATCGTGCCCAAGCCCTACCCCAAGGAGTTCCGGGACGACGTGGTGAACGTCGCCCGCAGCCGTGAGCCCGGCACCCACCTCAAGCAGATCGCGGCCGACTTCGGGATCAGCGAGTCCTGCCTGACGAACTGGCTGAAGGCCGCCGATGTCGAGGACGGCGTCAAGCCGGGCAGCACCACGGCGGAGAACACCGAGCTGCGTGATGCGCGCCGGCGGATCCGGCTGCTGGAGCAGGAGAACGAGGTGCTGCGCCGGGCGGCGGCCTACCTGTCACAGGCGAATTTGCCGGGAAAATGATGTACCCGCTCGTCCGTGAGTTGGCCGCTGTCGGTGCCCGTGTGCGGGTGCCGGTCGCGGTGACGTGCCGGGTCCTGAAGATCGCCCGCCAGCCCTACTACCGGTGGTTGGCCGACCCCATCAGCGCCGCTGAGCTCGAGTCGGCCTACCGGGCCAACGCCCTGTACGACGCCCACCGCGATGACCCCGAGTTCGGCTACCGGTACCTAGCCACCGAGGCCGCCACGGCCGGGCAGCCGATGGCCGAGCGCACGGCCTGGGCGCTGTGCTCGTCGATGAGCTGGTGGTCAGCGTTCGGCAAGCCCCGCCGCGGCAAGGCCGGCCGTCCCGGACCGCCGGTGCACGACGACCGCGTCCAGCGCGTGTTCACCGCCGACCAGCCGAACAGGCTGTGGCTGACCGACATCACCGAGCACCCCACCGCCGAGGGCAAGCTCTACCTCTGCGCGATCAAGGACGTGCACTCCAACCGCATCGTCGGCTACGCCATGGACGCCCGGATGCAGTCCCGGCTGGCCGTCACGGCGCTGGAGTCCGCGGTCGCCCGGCGCGCGACTGCAGGTGCCGACGTCGCCGGCTGCATCGTCCACTCCGACCGCGGGTCGCAGTTCCGATCTCGGCGCTACGTTCACGCTCTGGGCGCGCACGGGCTGGTCGGATCGATGGGCCGGGTGGGCGCTGCCGGGGACAACGCGGCGATGGAGTCCTTCTTCGCGCTGCTGCAGAAGAACGTCCTGGACCGCCAGCGCTGGGCCACCCGCCAGCAGCTGCGGATCGCGATCGTCACCTGGATCGAGCGCACCTACCACCGCCGACGGCGGCAAGCCGCCCTCGGCCGCCTCACACCCATCGAATGCGAGATGATCGACCACACACCGGCGGCTCAGGCCGCTTAACCCGAACTGTCACCTATCCGTGCAGCAGTCCCTAATAGCCAAGGCCACGGCTGCGAACTCGGCGCCCACGATTCCGGTCTGGCCCTTGCATCGGTGCGCTATGCACTCACAGGCTTGGTCGAAGGTGTCCGGTCAGGTCTGGTGACAAGTTCCTGAGCGAGCTCGCGGGACTCTCGGGCAACCTCCGACTGGCCCGATAGCGCCCGGGACACCCGTGACAGCATCGTCGCTGATCGGTCCTGACCCGACATCAGCGGCGACGGGCGCCCGGCCGGCTCCACCTGCCCGCCTCGACGAGACCGCCCAGGTCAACCATGCCCGGGGTTCAGTCGGTGCAGCAGACCCGTCACCTGGTCACCGGGTTCAAGGTGTCCGCCTTCGACCCCTCGTCTAGGTAGGCGCGCCCGTCAAGATCCTCAGCAGCCGTCACATGGCGGGGCGGTCCACCCGAGCCCTGTAGCCGCTGTTGGTAGCGGTGTGCAGTGCACCGTGGACACGGGCCCCGCTAACTGCCTCGTCGGGGGCGAGCTCTGCATGGGCCTCATCAGCACGAAGCGGACCCCGTAGCTGCCCTCACCCGGGGCAGGAGACAGCCTGCTGGTGGGCCGAGGAAACCGGCTGGGTCGGGTCAGGTCGCGGTGCTGGCGCCCATCTTCAGCACGAGTACTCCGATGACGATGAGCGCCATTCCCAGGATCTGGATGGCCGTCAGGCGTTCGTTCAGGAAGACGGCTCCGATGACTGAGATGGCAACAATCGCCACTGCCGACCACAGGGCGTAGACGACGGCAACATCCAGCCCCCGTTTCAGCACGTGAGAGAGCAGAAAGAAGGACAACGCATAGCCCACGACCACAAATAGGCTGGGCAGCAGGCGCGTGAAGCCCTCGGTCACTCTCAGGAACAAGGTGGCCACGATCTCGACCGTGATGGCCAGCGCGAGAAGACCGTAGGTCACCATCAACGCCCTCAGTCCCTCTCCGTTGCCCTCACAGCCAACACTTTGGCCAGGTTGAACGTAGGACGTGATGCAAAGCCGGACTTTGACGTTGTCCGCCTAAAACGGCACCGGGTTGTCTCATCGGCGCAAGCTCGGGCGTCACGATCAGCCCGGGTGTCGGTCCTGCCGTCGACGCACTGCTCCGCAGCCGCGCCTGCCTGCCCCCGTGCACGACGGCGTGCCCGATTCCGGGCAATTCACGCCTGAATTGGTCGGATGCGGCACAGGCCTGGCCGGCGTTCTGTCGCTAGCGTTCCACTGCAAAGGCCACCGACCGCCTCGTCCTTACTGTGGTTGCGCTGCCCACGCAGGGCCTAACAAGCCAGGTAGGCGGCCCTGCGCGGCACACCGTCGCCAGCTCCGCAGCCGACGAAGGTCGTCGGTTCCCGAACCCGCCGCGTGGACGCGAGGAGCGTGCGATGGGCGACGACCGTCATCGACCGTCCATGACCATTCTCATGACCCCGGACATGTCAAATTTCGCCGGCGACGTCCATGGCGGCACCTTGCTGAAGTACCTCGACCAGGTCGCAACACCTGCGCAACCCGGTACGCCAGAAATTACGCGGTCACACTGTCAGTGGACCAGGGTGTCTTCCCGGAGCCGATTCATGCGGGGAGCTGGTCACATTCGAAGCAAGTGTGAATCGCACTGGGCGGACCTCGATGGAGGTCGCATGGAGTGCTAGGAGCGCCGAACTGAGATAGCAGTAACCGGGGCGCGAATCAGCGCTCTCGACGCGCACGACAGCAGACATGGAGATGAAGACATGACGCACAGCCTGGTTCCGATCGACGACGCCGATGATGGTCGCTCTCATGGCAGCGGCGGGCCCGCTGATGATGGGGCAAATACCGCGGAGGTCCTGAGCGATGGTGCTGGCGAGGACGGCGAGGACGACACGCCCCGTGATCGTCCTGAAAGCTCGAGCTGACGGGCAGGTTCTCCGGCTCGACACCAGGTGCATCGGCCGCCGGTGACGTGCGCGTCGTGCTCCTCACGCCGCTGGGGACACCGCCGCATCTTCCCGACAGCCAGTCACCAGCGCCGCAGGACCCCTCATCTGCACCGATTGCTCAGCTGCATACACCGAGGCGCGGTGTGTAGTTGTGGACTGGCAGATCGTCGGCGGCTTGACCAAAGGCCTCGGGTCGTCAAGCCGTCCAGCTGACCAGGCAGGAGGCATTTGGCCTCCTGCCTGGTCAGTAGGTGAAGGTGCTGACAGTTGTGCGCAGGTCGGCGGCCATGCGGGCAAGTTCATCGACGGCGACTCGGCTTTGACTGAGGATCTGCGTAGTGGTGCCGGCAGCAGTTGAAACCCCGGTGATGTTGGCGGCGATCTCCGTCGTGCCGCCCGCGGCCTCCGCCACGCTGCGCGACATCTCGTTAGTGGTGGCGGTCTGCTCCTCCACCGCCGAGGCGATGGTCAACTGGTAGTCGTTGATCTGCCCGATCACCGTGCCGATGCGGCCGATCGCGGCCACGGCCCCACCGGTGTCTGCCTGGATCGTCTCCACCCGGCGGGCGATGTCCTCGGTGGCGCGGGCGGTCTCCTGGGCCAGCTCCTTGACCTCGTTGGCCACGACTGCGAAGCCCTTGCCGGCCTCACCGGCCCGAGCGGCCTCGATGGTGGCGTTGAGCGCCAACAGGTTGGTCTGCTCGGCGATGCTCGTGATGACCTTCACGACGTCGCCGATCTCCTTGGAGGACAGCCCCAGTTTCTGGATTGTCTGGTTGGTTGCCTCGGCCTCGGTCACCGCGCCGGCGGCGACGCGGGCGGCCTCGTTGGCGTTCTGCGCGATCTCCCGGATCGAGGCCGACATCTGCTCCGCACCCGCGGCGACTGTCGCCACCGAGCGGGACACCTCGTCGGCGGCGCCGGTGACCACCGTGGATTGCACGCTCGTTTCCTCCGCAGAGGCCGAGATCTGGGCCGAGGATGCCGACAGTTCCTCGCTGGAGGCAGCCACTGCCTCAGCCGAGGCAGCGACTGCGGTCATCACCTTCCGCAGAGAACCAAGTGCGCCATTGAGGGCGGCCGCAGTCTGTCCGACCTCATCGCGTGAGGTCACCTCGGTGCACACCGTGAGGTCCCCGGCCGCCAGAGCAACGGCAGCATCACGGACCGTCTGCAGCTGACGCAGCAGCCGCCGTGCGGTACGCAAGGCCAGGGTCAAGACAGCCGCTAGGGCCAGCAGGAGGACTCCTGTGACTAGGACCAAGCTGCGCGAGCGCTGGGAGTCGGCGACATTTTGAGCCTGCTCGACCCGTGTCGCCAACGAGTCGTTAAGTGCTGCGGTCTGTTCGGCCACGGCGTAGAAGACGTCCTGGGTTGGTCCCAGTACTAGGTGTTGCTCGTCATGACGTTGGTGACGCCGGCGTGGAGGCGTGAGGCGGGTGGTCGGTTCCCGGCGGCGGTGTGTGGTCGGTGGTAGTTGTAGTGCACGGTCCAGACCGCGATCGCCTGGGCTCGTTGGGCTTCGGATGTCCAGGTGCGGGCGTAGAGCAGCTCCTCGGCCAGGATCCGCTGGTAGCGCTCGACCTTGCCGTTGTGCTTGGGCGTGAACGGCCGGGTCCGCTGGTGGCGGCTGGCGTCGAACAGTGACCTGGTGAACGCCCCGGCGCGGTAGCAGGACCCGTTGTCGGTGATGACCCGGGTGATGCGGCCGATGCCGTGGGCGCGGAAGAACGCGCGGGCGCGGGCGAAGAACGCGATGGCGGTCTTGGCGGTCTCGTTGGCCAGGGGTTCGGTGTAGGCCAGTCGGGAGAACCCGTCGATGGCCGAGTGCAGGTAGACGTAGCCGGCCTTCTGGCCGGTCTTGGCCGCGGCGGTCTTGGCGCGTGCGGCGGCGCGGTCACCGTCGCTGCCGCGGCCGTGGGCGCGCCATCCGCCGCCGTCGGGGATGCGGCCGACCTTCTTCACATCGACGTGGATCATGTGCCCGGGGTAGCGGGCGGTGATCTTGCCTGGGGCGCGGTTGTTGTCCCCGTCGGGGTCCAGGAAGCGGCGGCGGTTGATGCCCAGTCGGGCCAGCCACCGTCCGACGGTGGCGGCGCTGATGTCCACACCGTCGCCGTTGAGCTCGGCGGTGATCAACCGCGCGGACCACTTCTTCTCCCGCCGCAGCGCCTCGATGCGGGCTACCACCTCGCCTTCGGTCTGGGTGGGGCTGGCGTGCGGGGCGCTGGAGCGGTCCAGCAGCCCGACCTCGCCAAGGGCGTCGTAGCGGTTCTTCCACTTGGACAGGCACTGCCGGGACACACCGGCCTCAGCAGCGATGTGCGCGATCGGACGGGTAGCGCACCGGTCGATCAACCGCAGCCGGCCAGCAGGGGTCAAGGGCGCGTTAGCGTGGGACAAGACGGGTCTCCGGGTCGGTCAGGACGTGTGGTCAGCGCTTCACATCCTGCCGCCGGGGACCCGTCCTACGTCCCGGCCCCTACCGCCCCGCTGTCAACAACCTCATGCACCGCAACAACTAGGGCGTCGCCGGCGGCTAGCCCAGCTGGGGTGTCGAGGGCGTAGTTGTCCACGATCTGGTCATCGATGGCGAAGAAGTCCATCCATGACTGGTTCAACTGGTCGAACGTGTCCTTCTCGGAGGCGGTGAGCAGAGCCCTCGGCATGCTGTCCAGCAGCGGCTGGAGGTCTTGTCCGGCGACCAAGAACCCGGCCCGTGTGACGTTATCCGGCGCAACGGCTGCGGCCAGGCCCAGTCGACGCCTGTCCCAGACATAGGCGGTCTGCCAGGCGCCGATGTCACCGTTGGCGGTGCGGATCTGCTGTGCGATCAGCCGGGCCTCCTGGAGCTCGCTGACTACGTTCAGGCTGCGTTCCGAGGCAGCCAGCCCCTGGAAGGCCGCGGCCCCGACGGCCAGCGCCGCAGCCATGCCGAGAGCTCCAACGGCGAGGACCTGCGTGCGCACACCCATGACCCTCCGGGATCGGGAAACAGTGCGGTCTGACATGACGGAGATCCTTTGGGGCGCGTAGGGGTGAAGGGGAGCGGGACGGGTCGCGTGTGGCCACCCGGTGCGAGGGCTGCGATGTGAGGTTCTGCTCGGTCACCGGCGGCACAGATCCATCTGCGATGAATGCCACCTGGGGCGTGCAGCGCGTCCGGAAGCAGGCGACGGTTAAGGTGCATCCCTTACAGCGCCTTGAGACGCTCTGTGGGGTCGCATGACTGTTCCGACTGTCGGCCAATACTTGCTGGCGGGCCGGGTGCCGCTGGCCAGGACCTCACACTCAGTAGAGAACCCTTCGTGGGATTGAACGGCGGGTTGTCTTCGACGACGCTCGGGTTGGCGACACGCTTGCCACTCCATTCGCGATCAGCGCTTTTGGCCTACCCCACCATTAACGGCAACCAGCGAGTCATGGTTGAGCCGAGATGCACCGAAACAGACCGTTTCTCGGGTTCACTGGACCGCGCCGTCTACGACAAACAGGCGTCCCCTGACACTTAATCGACGAGCAGTCCAGCGATTAACGGTTCGGCCAAACATGCAGCTCAGGAGCCCATAATCGACGGCCGTCTTGGCGCCGATCACATTCATGGACCGAACCGGGTTGCCATGTCGACA
Source organism: Klenkia terrae (assembly GCF_900491935.1). Taxonomy (GTDB): domain Bacteria; phylum Actinomycetota; class Actinomycetes; order Mycobacteriales; family Geodermatophilaceae; genus Klenkia; species Klenkia terrae. Next base: position 2,628,996 of record NZ_UEXK01000004.1, on the reverse strand, counting down.
ATTGCCGGTCGAGTCACCTTCGAACGGTTTCGGATTATGCGACGTCCACTGCGCAGGAAGGTGACAGAAACCACAGGCGCCCTGCTGCGTCTAGGTCTATGGCTGCGGCTTACCAGCGGTGAACGGTGTTATCCGAAATGGCTAACCTTGGAGCACAATTTGCCGGATTCCAGCGGAGCTCGCTGGGGCGGGACGAGCCGGCTCGTCGAGCCGATCGTCTCCATTCCGGCTGCGGGTGGGCGTTGTTCATATCTGACGACGAATCTCGTGGGGGGTCACGATGTCGGGGCAGGTGGTGCTGACCGGCCGCCAGGTTCGCTGATAGGTGCGGTGAGAAACATCGTGTCGGCTGCGGCACCCCACGCGGTGAGCCATGCACTTGTTGCGTCGGCTTTGGCGGGTGCCTGGATCGGGGGCGGTGGATCAGCAGCGCTTGGGCGGCGTGGCCATCGACGCCACCAGGTCACAGCTGCTTTCTCGGGGGAATGCCTGGGTGCGGTTCTTGGGGCAGGTGCCCCGTCCCCGTCACTCATCGGTGAGCACAGCAGCCGAGGTCTCGTCGTGCTGCGCTGCTACCCGAAGGAAGTCCGCTGAGGTGAGCAGCTTGACCCGGGGGCGCCCGGCAACTCGTCCAGCACTTCGTTCTGCCTCATTGATGCGCCGCCATCCTTCGGCGGTGATCAGGTCGGGCTGACGTTGCCTGAGCAGCTGCGCCAGTTGTGCTGGGTCTTGGACGGGGGTCGGAAGGCCGGGCCCGTCGATATCGCTGAGCAGGGAGGCGATGGTCTCGGCGGCGTCGGAGCGGTTGGTGCCGATGACACCGGTTGGGCCTCGTTTGATCCAGCCTGTGCAATAAAGCCCCGGCAAGGGGAGACCCGTTTTGGCATCGACGACTCGCCCACGGTCGTGGGGGATGACGCCGGCGGCGTGGTCGAAGGGCATGCCGGGCACTGCGCGTCCGCGGAAGCCTATGGCGCTGATGACAAGGGACGTCTTGATGGACTGTGAGGTGCCGTCGGGGTGGGACAGCACGATCTCTGAGACTGCCCGCTCGCCGATCAGCCGGGTGGGGGTGAGCCGGTATCGCATCACGATCCGCCGGGGGGCGGTGCCGGTGCGCCGGGTTGCCTGCAGCAGGATTGCGCGCCGGCGCGCGAAGTCGGCCGCCTGCGCGATTCGGGACGTGGTGGGTTTGTATTCTGGGTCAGAAAAATCTGCAGGGTTGGTGACTAGATCGACCTGAGGAAGATGGGACAAGGCGAGCAGCTCTGCGGTGCTGTAGGCGGCGTCGGCGGGCCCTCTCCGTCCGATGACTATGACTTCTTCGATGCCACTGGTCCGCATTGACGCGAGCGCCCGGTCCGATATTGATGTCTTTGACAGCAGAGTGGTCGGCTGGGTGAGGAGGCGTGCTGCGTCGAGCGCGACGTTGCCGTTTCCGATAACCACGGCTGTGGGCCCGGACAGGTTGAACTCGTGTTCGGCGTAATCGGGGTGGCCGTTGTACCAAGAGATGAATTCCCGTGCGGTCACCGACCCCGCAAGACCCTCCCCCGGTATGCCAAGTCGGCGATCCTCTGATGCTCCTGCAGCCCAGATGACGGCGTGGTGGTGACGCTGCAGTTCCTCGACGGAGATGTCTCGCCCGACTTCAACGTTGAGATAGCTGGTGACATTCGGCCGGCGGAGGACTCGATCGAAGGTGTCGCCGATGAGCTTGGTCTGGTCGTGGTCGGGTGCGACGCCGGTGCGGACCAGCCCGTGCGCCATGGGTGTCTTTTCAACAATGGTGACGGAGACGCCCGGGATCTCACTGAGCTGCCCTGCGGCGTAGAGCGCCGATGGTCCCGCTCCCACGATCGCAACTTTGAGGTTCTGTTGTGGCTGTGGCAGCCGGCGCCGCTCAATCGGAAGCGGTTGCACGTCCTTCAGTGGGTGAGCGGTGAAGTAGTCGGCGTTGATGGCCCGGAATTCCGCCTGCGACGGTGAAAGGTCAGCTTCGTGGACGATGGCCTCCACGGGGCAGGCAAAGGCGCAATTCCCGCAATCGATGCATGTGCTCGGGTCGATGTAGAGCTGCTCGGTGGTGGTGAACTCTGGGTCCCCCGGGCGTGGGTGGATGCATTGCACGGGGCACACCGGGACACAAGAGGCGTCGTCACAGCAAGCCTGGGTGATGACGAAGGTCATGCGTGTCCCCCTTGGTGGCACCGTTACCTGTCGTGAGTTCTTGGTTGATGCGGTGCGGTGGCCTTCGTGCGGTGGCGAATAGCTAGCCTGGCTGCCGGCTACCGTTCCCGACGAGGTGGTGATGTTGGTGGCGCCGTCTGCTCTTAGGTCTGCACGGCGACCGGGTCGCCGACGGCTATGGGGCCGGGGTCCAGGACATCGGCGTAGGTCCCGTACAGCACCCCCGGGCCCCAGTCGCTGATCATCGGCCCGCGCAGTCTGCTGATGCGCTGCTGCACGAGCAGGCCGCGATGACCGTCCTCTGGCCGGTATTCCACAGCTATGCAGCGGGGCACCCCGCCGCGCAGTCGAAGCCGACAGGACCCCACGGCCAAGATGCCGTCCCAGCTGTCCTCAATGAACGGGACAGAGCCTAGGTCGAGGGTGAGGTTGAGCCGGAACCGGCGACGGTCCAGTGGATGTCCGTTTAGTTCGGTGCCGAGTGCAGCCAGGGAGGCTGTGGACTGCAGCGTCACCGGGTGGACGTCATGTCCACCACCTGCAACGGCGCAGTGCACTAGGCGCACGTGTCGTCCGGCGACGTCTGAGAGCACCTCATCCCACGGTCCCGGCGCCCACCGGCCCTCGACCATGCGTTCGTCGAACTCGAACGGTCGAACGTCCCCCACGTGGTGGACCGTGGCCGAGCATTCTGTTGTGTCACCGCTGCCCAGTGAGAAGACGCCACTGGAGTGGTCATAGGAAGTCCAATAGCCAAGAAAGGCAGGGTCTCTGGGGACCGAGTAGAGCCGCTCGTCGATGTCGACGAGGAAGAACTCCCGGTTGCCGACGATGCCGGTGGATGCCACGTGGACTGCAGGTACCTGACTGAGCGCGAACCCTTTGGTTGTGGCGATATCCAGCCGGGCGACTGAGCCGAGCACCGCGGTGTGCGATGTCATCGGAGGCCGCCCTCACCGATCATCAGGTGCGCACAGTGTCCATGGCTGCGAGCTGCTTGTGCGACGACCGGTGGGTGAGCTCCCCCGCGCGATCCATCATGACCAACGGTCATCCGCGCAAGGCGCGAAGCACCTGCTCGGGGGTGATGGGGATGTCGTGCAGCACCGTGCCGGTGTGGGACAGGGCGTCATTGACGGCGTTGAGTACGGCGGCGGGTGCCGCGATCAGGCCGGACTCTCCCATGCCCTTGATGCCGCCGGGCGTATGGGAGGAGGGCGTCTCCAGGTGGTGGATCTCGAAAGGGGGCGAGAAGTCCATGCTCGGCATGTGGTAGTCCAGCAGGGTGGTGGTGACCAGCTGACCGGAATCGTCATAGACAAGGCGCTCGAGCAGCGCCGCCCCGATGCCCTGGACGACGCCCCCGCGTATCTGGCCCTCGACGATGTCTGGGTTGATTACCGTGCCACAGTCCTCGACCGAGAAAACCTTCTCCACAGTCACAAAACCGGTCTCTGGCGCGACCTCGACGATCATGGCGTGGCCGCCGTTGGAGAAGATCGGCCGCGCAGGGTCGTAGGCGAGGGTGGCTTCCAGGGTGGGGTCGAAGTCCGCGGGCCAGGCGCTCTGGTCGAAGTAGACCGCGGTGGCCAGGTCGATGATGGACACCGAGGACCCGGGCACGCCCAGCACCACGGCCGCACCGTCGACCAGGTCGATGTCGGCGGGGTCCGCCTCGAGCATGCTCGCCGCTAGCGCAACGAGCTTGGTGCGGATGACGTTGGATGCTCGTAGGACTGCTCCACCGGCGATGACCGCACCGCGACTGCCCACCGTGCCGCTCCCCCAGCCGTAGGTTGTGGATTCAGCGGCTCGAACGGTGATGGCTTCAAGTGGCACACCCAGCGAGTCGGCAACGACCTGGGCCATCGTCGTGCGGTGACCCTGACCTTGGGTGGTAAGCCCGATGGTGACGGTCACGCTGCCGTTGGGCTCCATCTTCACTGTGGCGGTGTCGTGGTAGATGCCCCCGAGGTCGTGGGCCTTGCCCATCGCCGTGCTTTCGCCGCTGCTTTCGACGAAGACGCTCAATCCGAGCCCGATGAAGCGGCCCTCGGCGCGGAGCGCAGCCTGACGCTCGAGGAAGGCCGGGTAGTCGACCATGCGCTCGAGTTCGTCGATGGTCTGCAGCCAGCTGCCTTCGTCGTACACGATTCCCTGCGGGTTGGTCCACGGGAACTCGCGCACCACACTGCGCCGGCGGATGTCGAAGGGGGAGAGCTTGAACGCCCTGGCTGCGTCGTCCATGAGGCATTCACGGACGAGGGTGCCGGCCATGTATCCCACACCGCGGTAGGCCCCGATGGGGGTCTTGTTCGTGGCGGCGGCTTCGTAGGTGAGATCGGCTGCGGGGATGTCGTACACCCCTGTGGGGGTGACCATCGCCGTGCACCATGGCTCGACGCCCATCGACCACGGTGGCTGGTGGTAGGCCCCCCCGTCGCCGGTTGCGCGAATTCGCACACCTGTGGCCCGTGCGTCGGAGTCGAAGGCGTAGGCGATGTCGATGAACTGCTCGTGGGCGTGGGTAGCAGTCATCAGGTTTTCGCGACGGTCCTCGACCCACTTCACCGGCCGGTCAAGCTCGCGGGCCAGCAGCGGCAGCAGCATCTCCTCCGGGAAGATGTGGGCCTTCTGTCCGAACCCACCGCCGGTGTCAGGTGTCAGCACCTCGCACTCGTTCTCCGGGAAGCCGAGGTACGCGGTGAGGCAGTACTTGATGTAGTGGGGCATCTGCGAGCCGGTCCACAGGCGCAGCCGGCGACTGGTCCAGTCGTAGCTGGCGATGACCCCACGGGTTTCCATGGGCCCAGCCGACAGGCGACCGCTGTGGAAGGTCGCTTCGATGACGCGTGCGGCGTCGTTGAATGCGCCTTCGACATCACCGAGGACCTTGCCTCCCCGGAGGGCGACGTTGTCGGGCAGCTCCTCGTTGGCGGACGGGCCGCCTTCCAACGCCGACCGCGGGTGCAGAACCGGCTCAAGCGGCTCGTAGTCCACATCGACGAGGTCGCAACCGTCCTCGGCCACGTACCTGCTTTCCGCGACGACCACTGCGACGGGTTCCCCCACGTAGCGGACGATGTCTCGGGCGAGCAACGGCATCGTGGTGGCGAAACATCCTTCGACTTCCAGCTCCCCGACGATGCCTTCGCAGAACTTCGCGGCATCTTCTCCGGTCCATACCGCGACGACCCCGTCGAGCGCACGGGCCTCGTCGGTGGTGACCCGCGTGATGCGGGCATGAGCAGCAGAGCTACGAACGAAGCAGGCGTGCAGTTCACCGGGCAGAACGATGTCGGCCAAGTACTGCCCGCGACCAGTCAGCAGTCGCGGATCGTCCCCTCGGGGGACGCGGGCGCCGATGCTCCGGGCGGCGATAGAGGGCGACTGAGAGTGCGGGAAGCTCATGACGGCTCCTTGGCCGCGGCCTCTTCGACCGCATCGATGATCGGGGAGTAGCCGGTGCACCGGCAGTAGTGGCCGGACAGCGTCTCAACGATGTCCTCCCGCGTCGGCTGGCCTTCCTCCAGCAGCGCTGTTGCGCTCATGAGGAAGCCCGCTGTGCAGAAACCGCACTGCAAGGCATGGTGCTTTTGAAAGCACGCTTGCAGGGGACTCATCTCCCGCCCGCTCGCCAGGCTTTCCACCGTGCGGATCTTCTTGCCGTCGGCTTGGACGGTGAGCATCAGGCAGGAGCGAGCCGGTTCGTCGTCGATGAGGATCGTGCAGGCTCCGCACACGCCGTGCTCGCACCCGACCTTGGTGCCGGTGAGCCCCAGCTCGTCACGCAGGAAATCCGACAGCGTCAGGCGTGCCATGACGCTGCGCTGATAACGACGCCCGTTGACCTCGACCTGGACTGAGACGTGCTCGGCTGGTTGCGTCATGCCTGACCGGACCTCTCCCCCGCGGCCCGCAGGGCGCGCTGGAACAATGTGGTGGTGATGTCTCGCCGGTAGTCGGCTGATCCGTGGATGTCCGAGGTGTAGGACAGCTCAGCTGCCAGAGCAGTGATCGCGTCGTTGCTGTCGGCGGGGGCACGTCCTTCCAGTGCTGCCTCGGCTTCGGGGGCACGGGTGACGCTGCCGGTGGCCCCTGCGACAGCGAGTCGGACATCGGTGATAAGCCCATCTGACAGCTGGTAGGTCATCGCCAGGATGGACAGTCCGTAGTCACCGTGGCGACGCTGGTGCTCATCCACCCAGATCTCGCGTCCGTCGATGGGCAGTGACACCGAGGTGATGACCTCATCCGGTTCCAGGGAGGTCATGAATGGGCCCATGAAGAGGTCGCCGGCGGAGATGGACCGGCTACCTCCGGTGCCGGTGACCTCGACGTGGCCGTCCATGGCGAGCAGGACTGCGGGCCACTCGGCTGCCGCATCGGCATGGGCCACTGCGCCGCCGATCGTGCCGCGGGTCCGAACCTGGGGATGGGCGATCAACGCGGCGGCCTCGGCGATCGCCGGCGCTACATCTTGAACCAGCGGGGAGCGCTCGATGGATCTATGGGTCGTCATGGCCCCGAGCCGGAGAACGCCCTGGTCGTGGGTGATACCTGTCAGGGCGGGCACTAGCCGCAGGTCGACCAGGGTCGTCGGTGCGGCAAGACGCAATGCGAGCAGGGGTACGAGGCTCTGCCCGCCTGCGAGCAGCTTCGCGTCCTCGTCATCGGCGAGCAGGCTGCATGCCTCAGCCACGGTGTTCGGCGCGGCATAGGCAAATACGGGGGACTTCACTCTCACACCTCCAGTGGGCGGCAACGCGTGTCCGTCGGGCCCGGAAATCCGACAGTAAATCCGGCAACACAGCTATCGACGTTCAGATGACAGACGTTGGTGACCCGCATCACCCGGAATCCGTAAACGGCTGAGGGTTGCGGTGGCCGTTGGCCTGAAGTGCCCCTACCTGCCTGGGGGTTGCAGGCGTGGTTGTTGGCGGCGCTCGGCTCGTGCGGTGTCAGTGAGTGATCGGACTACCCGGCGCCGGGGTCGTGCGTGCACCGCCGGCCCCGGGGTCGTGGCTGCCGTGATTAGAACCGGCGGTCGAGTAGCACGGGGAAGCTCGCGCGTGCAGTGTCGACTCCGCCGAGGTCTAAGACCATGCTGAGGACCTCCTCGGTGTCGCCGGCTTCGGCCAGCACACGACCTTGGGCATCGACGATCATGCTGTGTCCGCCCATCGTGACCCCGGCGTGTGTGCCGGCGGTATTGCACGCCAGGACAACCACTTGGTTTTCCACTGCCCGTGCCTGCGCGAGGACCCGCCAGTGGTCGACGCGCGCTTTGGGCCACGCCGCGACAAGGAACAGCACCTGCATTCCGTTGTAGGTCAGCATGCGGAATAGTTCGGGGAACCGGAGGTCGTAGCAGGTAGCCAATCCGGTTGGCACCGACCGACCCGCCAGGTCAAGCTCCACGGTGGCTACCTGGTCCCCCGCGGTGAGCAGCTGAGGCTCCCCCTCGCTGAAGCCGAACCGGTGCATTTTGCGGTATGTCGCTGTGATCTCGCCGTGGCGGTCGATCACTACAGCGGTGTTGTACAGGGCACTCGAGTCAGCTGGGCGTTCGATTACGGATCCGCCGTGGAGAACCACCTGTGCGTCACGGGCCGCCTCGCGCAGCGCGGAGATTGTTGGTCCCGTCAGCGGCTCAGCCTCCTCCTGCCATGACTGATAGGAGAAGCCGCCGTGAGCCCACAGCTCGGGCAACACCACCAGATCAGCGCCTTGCTGCTGCCGAACTAGATTCGCCACCCGCTCGACGCGTCGAGCTAGAGGTTCCTCATCGCCATAGGCGACCTGCAATAATCGAATATCGGTCGAGGCCGGCGGCGAGCCGCTCAAGCCCTTCGCCTCCCCAAGAGGAATGCGATGGCGGCGCCGAGTACGACCGCGAACAACGGGACCGGCTGCTGCAGCTTGCTCAGCGCGATGCTGCGTGCGAGCGGGAGGATGGCCAGTGCGTCGTCCTCGTCTGCCACGGGTGCTGCGTGGGGCACCTCGGTGGGCACAGACGACGTCACCAGTTGCGGCTTACCCTCGCCCGAGGGCAGCCCGCCGGTAGCGGTCGCTGGCGGCGTGGTCGCCGTCGCGTCCTGATCGCCGGTCTGGTCCTGCTGCACCATAGCTTCCAGGCGGGTGGCGAATGTCTTGAGCAGAGCGGCGCTGACGTCGGTGATGACGCCGCGCCCGAACTGCGCAATCTTGCCCGACAGGTTGAGGTCGGTGATCACCGTGACGTGAGTTACGTCCCCCTTGTCCAGCAGGGTCGCAGTGACCAGGGCCTGCGCGTCACCACCTCCGCGAGCTTCTCGGCCCTTCGCGCTCAGCACAGCGCGGTACTCGCCCTCGTCGAGCTCAAGGAATCGGGCAGTGCCCTTGTAGTTGGCGGTGATCGGACCAACCTTGATCTTGGCCTGGCCGAGGTAGTCATCGCCATCGCGTCCGGTGATGGAGGCACCGGGCAGGCAGGGCCCGACCTTCTCTAGGTCCGAGAGCAGCCGCCAGGCCTCATCTACCGGCACGGACACGTCGAACTCATTGGTCAACTGCATTGTCAACGCTCATCTCTGGTCTGGGGTCGGGACACAGCAGGCTCAACCCGCGACGACGGTGGGCAGGCCGAATCGATTGGCGGGGTCACCAGGTGTGAAGCTGCCGCCGTGCTGCAGGACGTCGGCCATGCGCCGGACCTTCTGCAGGTAAGCGCGTCCAACGGGTAGCTGCTGGGCTTCCCACCGGTTAAGTGCCTCATCAAGGTCGTCCCCGCCATCAGTTAGCGCAGCAACCAGGGCCCAGGCGTCGGCGGCGGCCTTCGCCCCTCCAGCTGCTGCGTGCGGCCGCGGGGTGACAGCCGCGTCGCCGATCAGCACGCACCTGCCCACGCGCATCTGAGGCACGTCTGCATCGGCGATGACCGTGACGAAGGGTTCTTCGGCGGCGTGCAGCAGCTCCACGAAGGTGTTAGTCAGTCGCTCGCTTGCTCGAGAGTGGAACTCGGCGAGCAGTTCTGGCCGCAGGTCGTGGTGGTGGACCGAGGTCGGTCGGCGCACCCCGTTGCGGTCGGTCATCAGCTCGTCCAGTTCGGGCCCAGCGGGGACGTTCCAGTACCACTGGTAGTTCAGTGCCCTCCTGGTGTGCCCGTCTGCATCGACTACCGGGATGGGGTAGGCGATCAGATGCCCGTCGTCCAGGAGGCCGTAGGTGAACGTGTCGTCGAAGAAAGCGCGGGTGGAGGCCGACAGCGCGTCCAGCTCTGCTAGACCACGCCAGGTCACGTAGCCCGCGTACTCGGGGGTGATCCCGAGCAACTGACGACGGCCGGCAGATGCTCCGCCGTCGGCGAGTACAACGAGATCGGCCTGGGCCGTTTCCCCACTGCTGAAGGTGAGGTCGACCTGGTCCCCGTGGTCGACCAAGCGCTCCAGGTTGCAGGAGAAGTGGTAGCGCTCTAGGCCGAAGTTCTCTAGCAGCCGATGGTAGAGAGCATTGTAGGAGGTGAATCGCCAGCTGTCATCGGTCGCACCGATCAGCGCACCGCTGGAGGCGTCGACGTATCTCATGGACGACGAGGGGACGCTGATGTCCTCCAGAGTTGTCGTGGTCCTCTCCAGGAGAAATCGGACGAGCTCCGGTTGTACGACGATGCCCGTGCCTAGACCCGAAAGAGGACCGGGGGAACGCTCATAGACATCGACCTGGTAGCCGGCGTCTCGGAGCAGCCCGGCGGCTGTCATTCCTCCGATCGACCCTCCGACGACGGCGACCCGCGTGCTGGTGGTCCGTCCGCTGGGGATGGTCATGTCGTCGGGTGGAAGGGGATCGCTAGCGGCCGCAGGGGGGCACCGCTAGCGCCGCGGAGCCGGATGGGGGCGGCGATGAAGGCACACTCGTTGACGCCGTCGCGGGCAAGCTCCTCCAGGTCGATCAGTTCGATCATCGGGACGCCTGCTTCGGCGAGGAAGTGGCAGTGCCCGGGCAGCCAGTTGTCTTCCTGCTCTGAAGGTCCGACCTCGACGCATTCCTGGTCGGCGGCGACGGCGGCGATCTTCTGCTCGGTCAACCACCTGGCCGCTGCCAGCCCCACCCCAGGGGGGTTGCCCAGCACCTTGCTGCCGTCGGGCCAGAAGGCCATGCGTCCGGTGCGGATCAAGGCCACGTCGCCGGCCTGCAGCTCGGTCCCGATTCGCTCGAGGCACCCCTGCAGGTCCTCGATGGAAATCGCGTAGGACGGGTCGAGGCAATCCACGCCCTTGAGCCCAGCCACGTCGAACAGCACCCCGCGGGTGACGATCGGGGGGATCTGCTCGGCGCCACCACGGGTCCAGTTCCGGCTGCCCAGGTGCTCATCGACCTTGAAGTTGTTGTAGATCTCGCCGTCGACACCGAAGTGGTTGAGCGCGTCGATGTGGGTGCCGGTGTGGGTGTACATGAACACGACATCCCCCGAGTAGCAGACGTGTCGGTTCACCTCGGATCCCACGCCGTTGAGGTTGTCTACGACCGTTCCCTGCGGGGTGTGGCTCATGAACAGCTGGTAGGCCGGGTCGCCGGCGGCCTGGAAGCTGGGCATGCCGACGAAGTAGTCGATGCTGAGGTCATAGACGCGTCGACCATCTGCTCGAGCAAGCACGTGGGCGGCGCGGGCGGGGTCCAGGTAGTTCAGGGCACCGAGCTGGTCTTCCGGTCCCCACGGGCTTGTCGTGACCTTGATGTTCGCGCGAGCTGGCGCGTCGGTCATCGGGTCTCTCGCTCGAAGTCGACGACCGCTCGGGCGGCGAGCTTGGGCAGTAGCTTGCCGACGACCTCGGCGTGGAAGGGGTCGACCGAGTACTCCTCGAGACCGGCCCAATCGTCGAAGTCGTTGATCAGCACGCCATCCCAGGGCGTCCCGTTTTCGCCCGGGTCGCCGGTGTGCTTGCCCAGCTCCCAGCTGCGGATGCTGGACATGCCCTTCAGCGTGTTGAGCAGGCTGATGACCTCATCGGGGTCGTTGCCTTCGGCGACCTGCCACATGAAAACGTGCCGGATCATGCTGCACTCCTCGAGGTTCGCGACTCCGCCAGTTGCTGGCGGCAAGATGAAGTCTGCGAGGAGCTGTTGCTGGGTCCTATTGCATCCTTCGCACAACTGGGCGCGGGCTTGTCGCAATCGCGCAACCCAGCTGTTGCCTGGTAGCAAACCGGCGGGGTCGGGCTCCGGGTAACCGGAGTCCGACCCCGCCGAGGGGTCCTGCAGCCCTGAGGTCAGCTGGTGGCGTGGTCCTCGGGCTGCGGGGGGGTGAGTGCCGCGCTGACGGCGTCCACGATCTGTTGGTAGCCGGTGCAGCGACACAGATTTCCGGAGATCGCATCTCGGATCTCTCCATCGCTGAGCTGCTCACCGGCGTCGACGACCGGCTGCAAGGTCATCAGGAAGCCAGGGGTGCAGAACCCACATTGCAGTCCGTGGCATTCGTTGAAGGCACGCTGCAGTCGGTTGAGCTGCCCGTCCTCAGCGAGACTCTCGACAGTACGCAAGCTGTGTCCATCAGCCTGGACGGCGAGCATGACGCAGGCACGCACCGGCTCCCCGTCGAAGTGGATGGTGCATGCGCCACAGACGCCGTGCTCGCAGCCAACATGGGTTCCGGTTAGCCGCAGTTCATGACGGATGAAATCCGTTAGGAGCATCCGCGGCTCCACCGACCGCCGGTATCGGTTGCCGTTGACCTCGACTTCGATGTCGCGCTTCACGCGGTCCCCGCCTTTGCCTTGTTTGCTGCTGTCATCACCGCACGGAAGGTCATCTCACGAATGACGTCACGTCGGTACTGCACGTCGCCGTGCACATTCCCCAGGGGGCTGATGTCGGCTGTGGCAACCCGGGCGGCTTCGCGGACTGTGTCCTCGGCGAGGGTGCTGTTCTCGAGCACGGCGGCCGCGGCCTTGGACTCCTCGGGGCGCATTCCCGCTCCTAGCAGCCCGACCCGGGCGCTCCGACAGACACCTTCGGCGTCCAGCTCGACGATCGCTGCACCGCCGCCGATGGCGTAGTCACCGTGCCGGCGGGCGAACTCCTGGAAAGAGGCCCCGGTGATCGTTCCCGGTTCGGAGTGACGGTCCGGGATGATCACCTCGGTGATGATCTCGTCTGGCTCGAGGCTGGTCGTGAAGATCGACACGAACAGGTCGTCCACTGCAACCTCACGTTGTCCGCGGGTCGAGCGGGCGACGACTCGGGCATCGCTCATGAGCAGGACGACGGGTACTTCGGCGGCAGGGTCGGAGTGAGCCGTCGTACCGCCGATGGTTCCTCGGTTGCGAATTTGCGGATGCGCGACGTATCCCAAGGCCTCGGTCAGCAGTGGGTGGCGTTCGGCGACCAGGGCATGGCCGGCGACGGTGCTGTGCCGGACAAGGGCTCCTATCCGCAGCTCCCCCGCAGCGTCGTGGATGTGGGCCAGCTCGGCGACGCCGTTGAGGTCGACGAGCAACGACGGCGCCGCGAACCGAAGGTTGAGCAAGGGGATAAGGCTCTGCCCGCCTGCCAGCAACTTTGCGTCGTCACCACCGTCGGCGAGCAACTGGGCGGCGTCCTCCACCGTGGAGGGTGCCTCGTACTCAAACGCTGGAGGCTTCATGACCGCCCCTCCGGATCTTCTACGTCATGCACCGTGTCCTGCACTTGGCGGCTCCTTCTCACTCGCCCGCAGCAGACGCAACGAGGGGGCGTCATGTGTGGGGCAGGTTCAACCTTCCCTGGCGGGCTCCGGTGTGATGTCTCTGCTCTCGGACAAGCCGCACGCACCGTCGTCAGGATTCCGCAGGGAGATCACAACGGAGCGGGTCCGAGAACCTGGTCCTGCAATGCGACGAGGTCTGCGCGCTCCTGCTCTTGCAGGAGCGCGTACATGCGCAAAGCGATGGACAGTTCATCTCGCGAGGTGGCGATCGACCTGTCCAGGATTTTCTCGGCGGACCTGAGTCGGTAGGCCACCGTTCGCTCGTGCACGCCGATGACCGATGCCGTGGATGCGGCGTTCTGCCCACTGGCGAAGTAGGCACTGAGGGTCTCTCGTAGGACCTTGGCTCGCTCGTCGGCGCGGTAGAGAGGGCCCAACTGCTCCACGATGAAGTCGCGGACAGCCGGGAGGTCTCGCAGAACCAGTGCCTCCAGCGCGACCGAGGTGTACCGGGTCACTGGCTGCGGGTGGATCTGAGCGACCCGGTATGCCTGCCACGCCTGCCGGTAGGAGCGCTGCATCCCATCCAGGTTGTCGCCGTACTGGCCAACGGCCAGGAACGTCTCGGGAGCTGTCTCCAGGGCAGACAGGTCCTCATCGGAGGATATTTTGGTATTGGGCCTGCCGAGCCATCCCACGACGGTGCCGGCCGCACCGGAGACAGTGAGTGATTGCCAACCCAAGGATGCTGCGGCCTTCTTGATGGCGGCCTCGGGCGCGGTCCCCCAAGCGATCACGCTGACGTGCCGTCCGCGCAACGAGTACCCGAGTGCGGACTCATCCACGGGGATACCAGCGAGCAGGTCGCGGACCAGCGCCCGCCGTTTACGGTCCCGTCCCTGCAGATAGAAGGCGCGGTATTCCTGTTGGTATGCCTCGATGATGGAGGCGTTGACCCGGTCGTTCCAGATGAACTGGTACTGGCTGATGTGTCGCAATACCGGCAGGCGCTGCGACGATTGGGGCATCAGCTCATCTGCTACCTCGAGGATGCAGTCCCAGGTCAGGGCCTGGCCGACCCGCGAGGTTCGCAGCAGTGCGTGCAGGTCGACGTCGGCTTGGGCCGCTAGCCGTGCCTCGCGCAGGCGCGCATCCGAGGCACGCTCGGGAGGAGGCCGTTCCTCGGTCACTCCATCGAGGATGTCTCGGATGGAGCTGCTGATGGATTCGGTCTCCCCGGCCCTCAACGCCGGGTTGTCACGCAGGTAGAACTCCGGGATCTCATCGCGCAGACGACGTGCGATCCTCGTGGTGAGTTCGGGCAACCGTTCCCGTACCCCGTCGGCCACGGCCTGCAGGTCGTCTTCGAGTGTCACTTGCCGAGCGTACGAGCAACCACGTCAGTCGTCCGGTGCCTGGATCGCCTCATCGGCAGCCTTCCTGCCGCCAGCGCCGAGCACCGGAGGGCAGTGGCCCGGCGCCGTGGGGTGGGTGGGTGGCGCTGCACTGCACGCGGCTTGCAGCGGTCCTCGCAGCAGGTTTCACCAGTCATGCGTGGTGGGCCGGACCGGGCCGCTCGGGGGCGCCGCTCAGGATGCTGGTTACTGCATTGTCTGCTGTCTCCAGGGCGCCTTCGATGTAGCCGGGGAACTGCAGCGACACGTCGGAACCGATGAAGTGGACCCTGCCGTGCGGCTCCCCCAGGCCCTTGTGGATCTGGCTGAACTGCCCGATGTAGGGCGATACCCAGGGGCCACCGAACAGCGGGTCGGCCGCCCAGTCGTGGTATTCCACGCCGTGCACTACAGCCTCGGGGACGTAGTGGTGGACTGCGGCGGCCACGGCGACCTCGTCGGTGGGGTCGAAGGAGTCTGAATCGGTGAACGCGACGAGGAACCGCCCGCCGTCTGGGGTTGCCATGTAGTCATAGACGGTGGGGAACACGCCATCACCGGTGCACGACAACCCTGCTGGCACACCCGTGACGTGGATGATGAGCTTGAGTCCACGGCAGGCATGGCCTCGGGCCACGGCAGCTGCCCTCCTGGATGGCAGCGCGGGCTCCAGTGTGATGTTGCGCCAGGTGTTGAACGGGGTCGCGATCACCACGTGAGTAGTGCGGTGGCGCTCCCGCTCCCCCGCGCGCTCGACGAGCACCTCGTAGGTGCCGTCCTCTTGCCGAGTGACCTCCGTGACCAGTGCCCCCTGAACGATCTGGGGCACGTCAGCGGCCATGGCCGCTACCAGTTCGTTCATGCCGGCGGGAACGATCTCGTCGAGGGACAAGACGACGCCGAGCACGCTGTATCCGTGGGCGGCCACCTGCTGCAGAGCCCACAGTGCGGAGGACTTGGAGGGGTGCTGCCCCAGCATGTTCCAACTCCACGAAAGCACCAACTGCTTGGCGACCGGGCCCAGACCGAGCGTCTCTACGTAGTCGGTGAGCGGGATGTCCAAGTCGTCGAGGTTCTGGTTCTCCAGGCCAGCCGTGATGTCGATGCGGTGTGCATCCCGAAGCATCCGGTAGGAGCCGGTCTCGACCGATGTCGCTTCCTCACCAGGGACCGGGAAGGCCCGGTCGTAGTCACCCGATCCCAGGCGGTTGCGGAAGTGGGTGGCCTCGGGGGCGGGTGCTGTGGGGACGCTGTAGCGGTCCAGTTCCCCGGCCAACCGCGGGTGGTGGTGCCGTTCCAGGTAGGTGCCACCGATCTCGACCTGGACCTCGGGGAACAGTTCAGACGCCCGGGTGTAGGCCCGACCACCCAGGCGATGCCCCCCCTCGAAGAGGACCACCGAGGAGCCCGCAGCTGCAAGATCCCGGGCGGCTCGTAATCCAGCGAATCCTCCGCCGACAACGATGACGTCGTATGCCACTGGGTTCTCCTTCGAACGGCTGCAGCTGCGGTGTTCCCGGCTCCGAGGCTTGGGATGGGTGGAGTATCCGGACATGCGGGGTGGGACGACTGTTCGCGTTCCGGCAAAGGCAGCGGTCCCGCTTGTGCCTTCCCGCACGGCACGGTGAGCTGTCACCGGTCCCGTGGACCGTCCTCGTCCTGATCTGCATGGCCGCACCCTGATCGCCCGCCCCACGGATCGGCGGCGTCAGTATCAGCGGCGGTCCCGGCTCGTGGGCCGGCTGTCTCGTGCGGGCGGCACGCTTGTCGAGGCCGGGCAATCCTGAGCTTGGGCTTTCGGTTTGCAGCAAGCAGCTGACCCTGCTCGGCGGTCAATATTGAGGTTCAGCCCACTTAGCGGAAGGTCGGCGCCTGCATGACTGCCACCAGCTCCAGCCCTGCCCCGCAGGTCCCGCACGTCGGGGGCCGGACGCCACGGATCGAGGACCGTCGACTCCTGCGGGGTAAGGGTTACTACGTCGATGACGTGCACCTGGCTGGTGCGCTGGCGATGCGGGTTGTCCGGGCGACGAGCGCTCACGCGACCATTTCTGCCATCGACACGGAAGCGGCTCGCTCGCTGCCTGGCGTTCGGCTGGTGCTGACCGGTGAGGACACCCGGCATTTGGGTGTGATCCCCATCGAAGAGATCGGGTACCACGAAGGCTTCCCTGAGTTGGACACGTTTGGTCACCCCGTGCTGGCCGTGGACAAGGTCCTCTACGTGGGCCAGCCGGTCGCCGTGGTGGTGGCCGAGGATCCCTACCTGGCCGAGGACGCTGCTGAGCTCGTGAGCGTCGACTACGACGACCTTCCTGTGTTGTTGAACCCCGTTGAGGCCGCCGGCTTCAGCACCCCGCTGCATGCGGGTGGCAACGAGCCGGCACGGTTCGTCAAGGAGTACGGCGATGTCGAGGCAGCTTTCGCCGCGGCTGCGCATGTGGTCACGGGGGAGTTCGAGATCGGCCGTCACACGGGGATCCCGATGGAGACGCGGGGTTGTGTCGTAGAGCCGAACCCGGCTCGTGATGAGCTGTGGATGTGGGGTCCGGTCCATGTGCACGACTCCCGTCGTGTCATGGCCAAGGTGCTGGGTATGCCGCAGAGCAGCATGCGGATGCGTCACACCGACGTCGGCGGCAACTTCGGCGTCCGAGGCGGCGCATTTCCTGAGTACATCCTGGTGGCCCACGCCGCGCGGATTCTTGGCGAGCCCGTGAAGTGGATCGAGGACCGAGTCGAGCACATGGTGGGCATCTCTCATGCCCGCGAGCAGGTCCACCACATCTCGGGTGCCTTCGATGCTGAGGGCAAAATCCTCGCGCTCCGCGATGAGATCTGGCACAACCATGGTGCCTTCATGCGCCAAGCTGAGCCGCTGGTCAGCGACATCACCGCGGGCATGATCGTGGGCCCGTACCGAATTCCTGCGTTGTCCGCGGAGTTGCATGCGGTCTTGACGAACAAGACTCCGCTGGCGGCCTACCGGGGGCCGGGTCGCTTTGAGGGGACGTTCGCTCGGGAGAGGCTGTTCGACCTCGCGGCGAAGGAGATGGGTATCGACCCGGTCACCATCAGGCTCCGCAACCTTCTGACTGCTGCTGACTTGCCTTGGGAGCCGGGCCTGGAGATCGCATTCGAGCCGTACTCCTTCAATTCCGGTGACGTACTGGACCACGTGCAGAAGGCTCTGGCAGCCGCCGACTACGACGCGTGGCGGGAAGAGGCCGCAGCAGCGCGTGCCGAGGGGCGTCTGGTGGGCAACGGTGTTGGTCTGCTGATGGACAAGGCTGGCCTGGGTCTCTACGAGACGGGGTCCGTCGAAGTCGATGAGGCCGGTCGTGTCCGAATCTTGACCGGCGCATCTTCGGTGGGTCAGGGCATCGAGACGGTGTTGGCTCAGATTGTCGCCGACCAACTCAGCATCAATCCCGATGTGATCGACGTGTTGCACGGAGACACCGACCTAGTGCCCGATGGGGTCGGTTCATGGTCGAGTAGGTCCACGGTGCTTGCCGGCGGTGCAGCACGCATCGCGGCGATCAAGACTCGCGAAAAGGCCTTGGAGTTGGCCAGTGAGATGCTCGAGGCTGACGTCGCTGATTTGGAGCTCACCGAGGGTCGAGTTCAGGTGGTGGGGTCACCGGGCACATCATTGAGCCTGGGGGAGATTGCGCAGCGTTTCGACAACTTCACTGCCCGGCTGGCCGGCAAGGAGCCCGGGCTGGGGGCCGACGCCGTTTATCTCGATGACCACATGAACTACCCCTATGGCATCACGCTTGTTCAGATCGAGGTCGACCCCACTACGGGGGGTCACACCATCCGCCGCTTCTTTGTCAGCACCGAAGCTGGGAAGGTCATCAATCACCTCACCACGGAGGGGCAGATCATCGGGGCCGCTGCCCAGGGCATCGGCGGGGCCCTATTTGAGGAATTCCTGTACGACGAGGCTGGGCAACCACTGTCGACGTCGTTCATGGACTACCTGATTCCCACCGCTGAGGTGATCCCACGCGTGGATTACTTCATCACCGAGGACGCCCCAACCCCGAACAACCCGTTCGGCGCCAAGGGCCTGGGGGAAGTGGGGCTGATCGCGGTGGGCGCGGCGGTCGCTGGTGCTATTGATGATGCACTCGGCGGTGAGTTCCGCGTTCAACGCGTCCCTGTCCATCCGCAGGCTTTGTTCACGATGGCTCGCCAGGCCATGGCGGGGCAGGAAGGTACCGCCGTGGACGACGTCGCGGAATCGGATACGACCGCGTTGCAGATTCACCTGGGGACTCCGGCAACCGACGACTGATGGCTGAGGGGTGCGCGGTGATGGGGGCTGCACACCGGGTGTAGGCCAGGCCTCCGCCTCACTTGTGTCGGCGACCTTGCCTGGCACCGCGGCGCTGCTTGCTGCCCACAGCTAGGCAACCCCACCGCGCGCAGGGCGCTTTGCGCACGGCTGCGAGCTGAACGCTGGCGGCATTCATATGGCGCTGGCGCCGCTGTGGCCGGCCGCGCACACCCGCTGCTCCAGGTGCTGTTCGACGATGACCAAACGAGCGGATCGAGGTAGGGACATGACCACCGAACCGCAGGGCGAACCCGTTCGCGACGAGCTGGAGTTTCGCCGCAAGTCCACCTACATCACTGACCGGATCACTGCAGATGGTTCCGGAGACTGGCCGGTAGAGGCGGGTCGCTACCGGCTGGTCGTCGCTCGAGCATGTCCGTGGGCAAACCGGGCCATCATCGTTCGTCGACTGCTTGGCCTGGAGAATGCTATCTCCCTGGCGGCGTGCGCGCCCACTCATGACTCGCGCAGCTGGACGTTCGGCTCGCACGCAGGGGACCTGGATCCTGTGCTGGGCTATGAGCGACTGCAGCAGGCCTATCTGGCTAGGTTTCCCGACTACGACCAGGGCATCACTGTGCCGGCGCTGGTCGATGTCCCGTCTGCTGCCGTGGTGACCAACGACTTTGCACAGCTGACGTTGGACTTCTCTACACAGTGGACAGGGCTGCACCGCGCTGGGGCTCCCGACCTCTATCCCGAGCCGCTCCGGGACGAGATGGACGCTGTCATGCAGCGCATCTTCAGCGACGTGAACAACGGGGTCTACCGATGTGGCTTTGCGCAGTCGCAGCAGGCCTACGAACGCGCCTACGAGCGTCTTTTCAGCGCGTTGGATTGGTTGTCCGAACGCTTGGCCACGAACAGGTATCTCATGGGTGGATCGGTCACTGAAAGCGATGTGCGGCTATTCGTCACGTTGGTTCGGTTCGACGCTGTCTACCATGGTCACTTCAAATGTAACCGCCACAAGCTGACTGAGCTGCCGGTCCTGTGGGCATATTGCCGCGATCTCTTCCAGACTCCGGGGTTCGGTGACACGGTGGACTTCCTCGAAGCCAAGCAGCACTTCTATCTCGTGCATGCTCACATCAACCCATCGGGGGTCGTGCCCAACGGACCCGATCTGAGCAATTGGTTCACTCCGCACGGCCGGGAAGCCCTCGGAGGCCGCCCGTTCGGAGATGGGACTGCCCCTGGACCGGCCCCGGCCGGTGAGGCAGTACCTCCCGGTCACGGCGTCGTCTGAACCGTCACCGCGGGCTGCTGCGCCCGACTGAGCGCCGGACCTGTGGCAATGGCGGGTTGCCACCGCGCCGCACAGGAAAGCTGACCAGGCGGGGCCGGACCATCAAGGGGCTCGGGGCGCATGAGCCCGCGGTCGCCGACCACATGAAGCGCTCAGCAGGCGTTGACCACGATCTGCGCGGCCGGTGACCGTTAGCAGCCGGACAACGCGCGCGGCATAGCGCTGGACTGGCCGGCCGGCCGGGGTGGGCGTGCATGAAGGCGCTGCCCTCCACCCGAGCGGCGGTGGAGGGCAGCGCGGTCTCTCGGCGGCCCTTCAGGACCGCGGCTTGAGCTGCTCTTCGAGCCAGTCGACCATTTCGATGCGCGGACGCGGCCCGAGGTTGTGGCAGCAGTGGTCCCCGTCGGGCTCGATCACGATGGTCAGGGGGGCGTCGACCGCCAGCTGCTTGACCACCTCGACCTCACTCACCGGAACCTCGTCGTGCATACCGTGCTGGATGTACGTCGGGACGCGTAGCTTGTGCAGCTCGGAGCGGACGTCCATGAGGGTCATGACCCGCTCGCGAGACTCCTCATCCGTTGATGACGCGGTGACGTACTTCCAGCTCTCCTTCGTCATCGGGGTCTCTTCGTCGTAGGAATCCATGTCGGCGAACCCGCCCCAGGAGATGCAGGCGATGAACCTGTCATCCAGGGCTGCGCTGCGCAGGGCGTAGTGCCCACCGAGGCTGCGACCGACCACGGCGATGCGCGAGGAATCGATCTCTGGGAGCTTCTCTGCGTAGTCGACCACTGCGGAGGTGTAACGCTCGTAGTCACCGCGCAGCGGGACCTCCGGGAACATCTCGCCCTGTCCGGGGCCGTCGAAGGTGACCGTGGCAATGCCGCGGGCCAGGAGCTGCTGCTCAAACTGGTAGCTCTCCTCCTTCGTGGACTCGAGACCGCCCAGCAGCACCGCGGTGGGGAACGGGCCCTCGCCCGTCGAGGGGGTTCGGACGTAGCCAGGGACGGTGGCACCGTCCACGGTGACCTCGAACCGATCCGCCGGCGGGTTCAGCAGCGGGGCTGCGCGGCGGTAGAGCTCGACCTTGCGCTCCTGTCCGGCTCGACGTCGGTCGTCGAACCACAGGAACTGGGCGTACTGCGCAGCGAGCGAGCCCAGGACGAAATACTCGCCGGCGCTGATGGTGTGCCCACGGGACTCGGCTGTCTCGCCGAGTCGCTCGTAGTTGGCAGCCGTCTGCATCCAGTGCTCGAACCACGTCACGGACGGGTCACGATCCCGGGCGCTCACCAGGTCGGCGTAGGGGACTCCATCCAAGATGAGACGCCCCCAATTGAGCATCTCCTGCTCCGGCTGCAGCACCGCACTACCGCTGTTGTTCGTCACAAGGCCCTCTCCAGAACAATTCACCGCTGGTCGTGGCACGCTGCACTGTCCCGGCGACGCTGCCTAGTGGCGTGGCGTCACCGAATCCGAGGCGTGTGGACGTAAGTATCGATTGACCACCTGCTCTGCAGGCTTGCCCTCGGCAGACAAAGACGTCGTCTTGGTTGCGGATTCCGAGGAGGCTGACCGGCTCGACGCTTCGGACGCCGCCGATAGGTGGTCGGCGCAACGATGGGCCGCTGCCCCATATGTAGAGAGCCACAATGGCAGCGGCAGTCGACCGGGATGCCCCATTTACACCACCTGCGCCGGGGGTCTTTGCATCGCCCGGGCTCGCGCAGGATGTCGGTGGCGCCGGGCTGCTGCGGCGCGTAATCAATCGGGGGTGGCCGAGGCAACGGATGTTCTGCTGGGGCACCAGGCTGAACGGACCTCGGCTCGGCCACCACGAGGTGGTGGCCGAGCCGAGGTCAGTGACGGGCAACCCATCCACGGCACCTCCGGTGGAGGAGGGTGGCTACTGAGGGGCCCCAGACTTGCTGTCGCCAGCAAGTTCGGGCAGTTGCCGCTGGCAGCCGATGAGCCGGGGCGCTCCCGGGGTCTCCCGGCGTGGCGCGTTTGGGTCTGCGGTCGTGTTCAGTCGTCCTGGTGAAGTCCGGCGTACTTCTTAGGGGTGCGGCTGGTGTCGCGATGTGCCTTCATGCGCATGGGCACGACGATGAGCAATGCGAGGGCGATGGTGATCGGAGCCGCCCATGTCATGGCGTCGAACGACGTCCCGGTGGGGTTGAGAACCGCACTGAGCCACACGTAGCCGAAGCCAGCCCCGCCGATGACGGCGACAATCGCCGTTCCGGCCTTGAGCTCGTGCCGGCGGCCGAGCATGACGATCGCCCCGACGCAGATCAGCATGTACGGGATGACCCAGTAGTACGGGTACAGCGTGGCAACGTGGGCGTAGACGTCGAGCGGAGTGCCGCCGCTGACAGCTGCTAGGACGATCGGAACGATCGTGGAGATCACGGACACGACAACGATCGCGCGGACCGGGGTCCGACGCTTCTCATCGACGTGTCCCAGGGCGGTCGGGAGAAGCCCGTCGACGGCCATCGTGGCCCACACACGGGGCGCGTAGTTCATGAACCCGAGAACGACCGCGTAGCAGGTGATGGCCAAGAACAGGTCAGCTACCGGCGCCAGGACGCCGAGCCCTGCGTTGTCTGCCATCGCCGACAGGGGCGATTCACCAGCCGCAGTGGCGTCGGCGATGGCCGGCAGGACCGGCACGGTGAGGAGCGTGGCGACTAGCCCGACGCCACCGACGATCACCGGCACCAAAGTCATGAGTCGGGGGATGGTGCGCATCGGGTTCTTGGTCTCCAGAGCGGTCGCTGCGCTGGATTCGAAGCCGACGAAGAAGGTGGCCGACAGGACGATGCCGGCGAAGAACCCACCCCACGTGAAGTCGGTGAACGTGAACTGGTCACCGAAGGCGAACCCGTCGGTGAAGACGTTCGCGATGAGGACCAAGGCCACAATGGGCGCGGAGACGAACAGGAGGCCAATGCTCAGTCGGGTGGAGGTATCCAGCCCACGGATGGCGAACCAGGTGATGCTGAGCATGGTGAGGATGTAGATGACTGTCTGACCGCCCAGGCCGTTGGCCGCGGGCAGGTCGAAGACGGTGGCGATGAAGCTTCCGGTGTACACCCCGAACACCTGGAGGCAAACAATCACCCCGACTGCGTAACCGACGGCCAGCGAAGCCCCCGCCAGGGTGCTGGCCTTTACCCCGAGCACGTTGTCGATGTAGGAGTACAGCGCGCCAGACACCACGTAGCGCCGGGCGAAGGGCACGATCGCCAGGCCGATGAACGCGACGAGAACTGTTCCGGCAAGGACTGACAACCAGGCGCTGGAACCCGCTACCGGACCAGCCAGAGCTGGTGCGGTGGCGGCCATGAGTACGGGACTGAAGGTGACGACCGCAAGACCCAGGGCCTTGGGCAGACTCAGCGTGCCCTGCTGCAGGCCGCTCAGCTCCCCATGACCGGTTTCTTCGTGGCCGTCCCGTGCACCATCGGTGACGTCTGACGTCATTTCTTCTCCTCGTTAGCGGTGGCCAGCGCGGGAAGTATGAGAGTGATCACATGGCCCCACATGTCCTCTTCCCTGCAATATGTGCGCTCTTGATTGCTCATCTCAGCAACCGCCGGCGGGGGGCTGATCGCACCCGTGGCCCGGCTCGATGTAGCTGGCACGGCGTAGTCGCAGCTCACGGTGCCGCGCGTAAGCACCCACTCAGGTGGTCAGGCGTCGTGGGAGGCAGCCAGCTCACGTGGGGTGGCACGCGCAAGCGATGGGGGCGATCTCGGTCATCGCGCGATGGGGCCCGACCCTCAGCCCTCTCCCCCGCCCTAGGTTGAGGGTCCGGTGCCGGCCTCAGACATTGCGCGTAGCGATGGGGTGAAGGGCTTCTATCTGCCGCCCGACAGTCCGAACCCTGCATCGAGGGTGCAATCGCGGGCTCAAGGTTGCCGGATTTCGCAATCCCAGTACGTCCAGAGATGGTCAGGATTGGGGCTCCCGCCCGATGAACTGGAGGATCCACATGGCCGAGTTGAAGTCGGCGAGCGCAGGTTCAGCCTTGTTCGAGACCTGGCAGCCTGAGGGGGTGATCGTGCACAGCGGAGAGCCCGCAGGGCGCGGCTTCACCCTGCACGAGGACTACACCAACGGCTCGCGAGGATGCGGATTCTTCGAGTGCGACCCGGCGAAGACGACTTATGAGCTCACCGAGAACGAGATGATCTACGTCCTTGAGGGTGAGGCACGGATTGAGCTCGAGGACGGCAGTGCCATCGAGGTGAAGGCCGGCGACGCCGCCTTCTTGCCCAAGGGGCATATGTCGACGTGGACGTTCCACACCCGGTTCCGCGAGTTCTGGGTGCTCGCTGACTGAGCCTCTCCACGAGGCGGATCCGCGGTCACGGGGGCCGCGGATCCGACACGAACGGGCTCAGGTCGTAGGTTCCCGGCGCTGTTGGAACGTGGTCATCCGAACTCATCGGCCGTGATCAGCCTCGGTTGATCGGTGGATGGACCGGATCGTCCAGTATCCTTGGCAGTGCAGGCGTGTTGCCGGCCAATCTAGGAACTGAGCGTTGACCGTCCGCTCCTACCCTTGGGATGACCTCGCTTCAGCAAGAACTCGGCGGAGCTCGGCCACACCGGCATCTGAGGCGTGGTGCGCTTGTTCGATCTGGTCCAGGGTCCACTGCATCAGATCGACCGCAGCCTGCGAGTGGGCGGCTGGTTCCTTGAGCTGGATGACAGACGTACCGATGGCTCGGTGCCACTCTGGTCCCAGGCTCATGGTTAGCCCTCTCCGTGTCGTAGCTGAGCCCTCAACCCTACGGTCCCTGCAGCGATTTGTCTGACGCTGTCCGGGAACCACACCCGGTCACCGTCTTGCATGCATGTGCCAGAGGAGGGATGCCGAAGTGGGTGTTCGTTCCAATGCCGCGACGGCTGACTAGCTGGCAGCGGACCGCCCACAGGTGCGAAGGCAGCAACAGTTCACAAAGTGATCCCGGTTAGGACGAGCACCCGTTCCTCGGTGAGGTCCTCCATGGCTGCACGTACACCTTCTCGGCCCGTACCGGAGTCCTTGAGACCGCCGTACGGCATCTGGTCGGCCCGAAAACTCGGTACGTCACCGATGACCACGCCTCCGACCTCGAGCTCGTGAGCGGCGCGGAACGCCAACTGGAGGTCGTGGGTGAAAACGCCGGCCTGCAGTCCAAAGCGGCTGTCGTTGACTCGGTCGAAAGCCTCGTCGATGGAGTCGACTGTCTCCACGACGACGACAGGACCGAAAATCTCCTCGCGGGACACCTTGGCGTCCCGGGGCACATCGGTAAGCACGGTCGGGGTGTAGGCGGCGCCGGACCTGGTCCCACCGGTGAGGAGGGTGGCGCCAGCTGCAACTGCCTCCTCAACCCATACCTCGACTCGGCACGCGGCCACCTCGTCGATCAGGGGCCCTACGTCGGTGTTGTCATCTGCGGGGTCGCCGGTACCTAGCTGCTGCACCACCTCGACGATCTTGGTGGTGAGCTGTTCCGCGATCTCGCGGTGGGCGAATACGCGCTGCACCGAGATGCAGGACTGGCCGGCTTGGTACATGGCGAAGGTTGCAATACGCGCTGCTGCATGGGCGAGGTCGTCTTCATCCTGGTCGGGGGCTACGACCACGGCAGCGTTTCCCCCCAACTCCAGGGTGACGTGCTTGCGGGGAACGGCGTCGCGTATCGCCCAGCCCACGGGGACCGAGCCGGTGAAGGACACGACGGGTAGTCGCGGATCGGTCACCATGACGCTGGCCACGTCATTGGTGACGGGGAGAATTGACCACGCCCCCTTCGGAAGGTCGGTCTCGGCCAGGATCTCGCCGAGCAGCAGTGCCGTAAGTGGGGTTGCCGGGGCGGGCTTGAGCACGATTGGGGTGCCCACAGCGATGGCTGGCGCGACCTTGTGGGCGACTAGGTTCAGCGGAAAGTTGAATGGCGCGATGCCCAGCACAGGGCCGCGAGGCGCACGGCGAACGAGGGCCATGCGACCGGTTGCCGCCGGATCGGTGTCCAATCGTTGGACGCTGCCTGACCACCGGCGAGCTTCCTCGGCTCCCCAGCGAAAGGTCGAGGATGCCCGGGCGACCTCGATGCGGGCCCACTTCAGCGGTTTGCCTGATTCGGCGGTCAGGACTGCAGCGATCTCCTCGACGCGCGTCGACAGCTCCCGCGACACGTGGTCCAACGCAGCGGCACGGACATGCGCTGGGGCGGAGGCGCAGGTGGCCTGGGCTTGATGAGCGGTGGCGATGGCTGCCTCGACATCCTGCGGCACCGCCAGCGTGGTGCGACCGACGGCCCGGCCGTCATATGGTGAGAAGACCTCTAGGGGGTCATCACCTAGTTTTGGTTCGCCAGCGATCCAGTACGGCGTAGCCATCACTTGTCCTCCTGGTATTGAAGATGAGGCGCTGCTGGCTGGCCCTCGAGTGCGATGGTGGGCAAGGTGACATGGCGAGGCCGGCCCACAGATCCAATCCGCGCAGCTGGCCTGAGGCCTCGAGCGGGCCGCTCGGTATCCGATAGCCGACGACCCGCTCGCCTTCGGCTGCAGTGCTGAGGATGAGGGTGCAATTGCTGGGCGTTACGTCGGCCCGGTTGAGCCCGCGTGGCGCTGCCTTCAGCGTTTGACAGTGTTGATCAGGGTGTAGACCTTGGTGAGCGGGGTGCGTATGTCCCATCGGCCAGTCCAACCATCAGCCAGCACTGCCGACACCCCAGGCCCAAGACGAGTTACGACACCGTCGGCGGAGACCAGGTCGCCGTCTCCGTCGATGACGTAGATGTACTCGTCCTGGCCGTCCCTCACTGTGGTGAACGACCCGGGGGTCACCGTCCATCGCCCGAACTCAGCGTGTTCGGTTTGGTGATGGCGGACCGTGCTCATGTGGGGGTCTCCCGACAGCACCCGCTCTGAAGGGACCGGCTGAGGCGGGGGCCATGCGAGGTCGCCGTCGTCGAAGCTGGTCATGCTCGTCGCGCCTGGCACACGGAGTGGGTCCTCGGGGCTCCGCTCACGGAGCGTTGGGCTGAATGCGTCATCTGTACACCTCGTTGTCGTGGTCAGACATGGGTGGCTGGCGTATCAGCCAGGGTCGGGCATCGCCTCACTGTGCGGCAGTCCGCGGCGCCCCTGGGGCTCGGCGGTTCGCCGGGCCAGACGCTAGGGGGCGGAGTGAACCCGATGAACTAGCAGACGCTATGAATCTGACCGTCGAGCTATACGTGAGGCTAACTTTGCGGCATGCGCGGACGTGTCCTGACAGTGGCCGACATCGTGGGGGCACACAGCCTCGACATCAGTGTCCTCGCTGGGGGGCTTGGGCAGATGCGTGAGATTCTGTGGGCCCACAGCTGCGAGATGGCCGATCCGGTGGAGTGGCTTGGTCCGCACGAGCTGCTGATGACCGTCGGGTTGTGTGTCCCCAGGCTGGCCGCTGAACAAGTCGAGTTTGTGGCGCGACTAGATGAGGCCGGGCTAGCCGGGATGGTCATCGGCGATCATGACGTCGCGCCCAAACTCACTGGCCGGATGTTGGCAGAGGCCGACCGCAGGCATTTCCCGATCCTCCTGGCGGGCCGACGAACGTCGTATGCGGTGGTCGCGCGGCACGTGGCAGCAGCGAATACCACCGATCAGACCCTTCAGGTCCTCGCGCTCAGCAAGCTGTACCACCTGGCCGCCTCCGCAGACGGCAACGCCACCTCGCTTGTGGCTGACCTGGCGGCTCAGCTCAATATCGGGATTGACGTCCTTGACCAGACCACCGGCCTGTCCTTGCTCACATCGGCCAGGCCGGAGGGGTCACTGGATGGCATCCGTGACGTGGTCCGTTCCTACCCATTGGAGGGTCGCCACCGCGCGCAGGTGGTTCTGAGCGAGTTCCCTGGGGAGCCTCTCGACAGCTTCCTGCTAGTCCACTTGCTCCAGGTCCTGCGCAGTGCGGTGGACCGACTCCTTGACGCTGCGGACAGGCGATCTGAGGTGATGGCCCGTCTCATGCACGCAGTCCTCAACGGAACTGCAGATGCGCGCGCTCTACGAAGCTTCTTGTCGCCCCACGAGCTCTCTGAGGGGTTTCATCTCGTTGCCGTCAGCAAGGCCGTCGGGCCGCACATGGCTAGGGCCAGCGCCTGCCTGCAGCTATCGGTCTTGGTCGGACCCGGGAGGGTTCATGACCTAGCTCTTGTGCCAGCGGATGAGCTGGGTTCGTTTCGAGGGGCTATGGACGTCCTGGTGACAACCGCCGGGATCAGCTCGGTCTTCACCGATATCGCGGACGCACGGGCCGCGGCGGTCGAAGCAGGCAAAGTACTGACCTCTGCAGAAGAGGCGAAGGGCTGGGCGGCCTACGAAGGATCCTCAGTATCGGTGTTGACGCGGTCGAAGAAGGAGGCTGACGACATCGTCAGCAGAGTGCTTGGACCGCTGGCCGGCGATGATGACCGGTCCAGCTCGCTGCGGGCCACCTTGTTCGCTTACCTGCGCAACGACAGAAGATGGCAAGACACGGCCGATGAACTGCAGATTCATCGGCAGACGCTCTCGTATCGCCTGAAGCGCGTACAGGACCTGACCGGTTTGGATCTGCGCCGTTCCTCCGACTTGTCCGCAGCTTGGGTTGCGTTCCAAGCATGGCGTCTCACGGGCGGCTCCTAAGCGGTGTCCCCGAGGCCAGCTCCTGGCCCGGACATGCACCGCGAGGTCGGATTCTCATCTGCCCCGGGTCCGTGGGCCGCGCGCTGGCCGGCAACCACCCGTGATCCCAGCCCCCGGAAAAGCCGCAGGGCAAGCGTCGGCTCCTACGGTGATGGTCGTCCGTCGCTCGTACTGGTGGACAACAAGTAACGACTATTCGTGGTGGAGGCTTATACAGCTCCCAGGCTCTGCGCCCTACCTTGGGAGCTGTGGCAAGGGGTCCGAGCCCCGAACTCGATGACCGTGTGGCTCGGGTCGGCGGACCAGCCCTTCATCCTCCCAACCCTCGGGTCCATTCCGCTTCGGTAGGGCACGGCCTCACCTTGGCCGACGGACTTGGCCACCGGTCTGCCGTGCTTGCAGTCGCCCCGGCCCGCGGCGCAACCCCTCGACGCCTGATGACTGCCGAGCAGAACCAGCGATGTCCCTCCGAACTGAGTAGGAAGCTATGACAACCCAGCCCCGCACTCGCGATTTCGTCAACGGGAACGTCTCTTTCTGGCACCGACAAGCCGGAATGCCCACGCCTCGGCCATCCCTGCCGGGAGACCGCCGGTATGACGTAGTCATTGTGGGGGCTGGCTACACCGGCTTGTGGACGGCCTACTACTTGAAGAAGGCGCAGCCGGACCTGCAGGTTGCCATCCTTGAGAGCGAGTTCGCGGGCTTCGGCGCGTCGGGGCGTAACGGCGGGTGGCTTAGCGCCGAGCCGCCGGGACAGCTGCGTCGGTATGCCGCGCAGCATGGCTGGGCCGCCGCAGTCGACTTCCAGCAGCGGATGTTCACTGCCGTCGACGAGGTGATCGACGTCTGTGCAGCCGAGGGTATCGACGCCGACATCCAGAAGGACGGATTGCTGCACGTCGCTACTAATCGAGCTCAGGAGAAGCGCCTGCGCGAGCACCTTCCGGCGCTGCGCAAGGCCGGCTGGGGGCCCGATGACCTCATCGAGCTGACGGCGACTGAGACAGCTCAGCGGATCCGTTTGGGTGGTGGTCTGTCATCGCAGTTCAGCCCGCACTGCGCGCGCATTCAGCCGGCCAAGCTGGCTAGTGGATTGGCCGACGTCGTGGAGAGGCTCGGCGTGGACATCTTCGAGCAGACCCGGGTGACGGAAATCCGTCCACGGGAAGCGGTCACCGCGCAGGGGACGGTCACGGCTGATTACGTCATCCGCGCCACTGAAGGGTTCACGGCCCAGCTCAAGGGCGCCAAGCGCGTCTGGTTGCCGATGAACAGCAGCATGGTCGTCACCGAGCCCCTCCCAGCTGACGTCTGGGGGCAGATTGGCTGGGATTCAGCCGAGCTCGTCGGGGATGGGGCGCACTCGTTCTGCTACATGCAGCGCACGGCGGACGGTCGGATCGTCTTGGGCGGCCGCGGAATCCCCTACCGTTTCGGCTCTCGTACTGATGACGGGGGCAACACCCATCGTGTCACCCAGGAGCAGCTGCGTGCTGTCTTGCGGCAGTACTTCCCAGCCGCTGCCGACGCTGCCCTCGACCATGCATGGTCTGGCGTCCTGGGCGTCCCGCGCGATTGGTGCGCAAGTGTGTCTGTCGATCACACGACCGGTCTTGGTTGGGCCGGCGGTTATGTTGGTCATGGAGTCACCGGCACGAACCTCGCCGGTCGCACATTGCGGGACCTCGTTCTGCGCCGAGACACCGACCTGGCGCAGTTGCCGTGGGTGGATCGCCGGGTGCGAGGCTGGGAGCCTGAGCCAGCGCGGTGGATCGGCGTCCGCAGCCTCTATGTGGCCTACCGGGCGGCCGATCGTCAGGAGTTCGGCGGCGCTCCCCGAACATCTCCGATCGCCCGCGTTGCCGACAAGATCTCTGGTCGCTGAGTCAGACCTGGGTCGAGGAACGGGCTCCGTGGCTGCCACTACAGGGGGCAGCCACTGGGCCGTAGTGCGAGGGCGAGTTGACCCTCGCGTCTACCACCCGGAGAACGCAGGGTGGGCCTCTGGCCCACCCTGCGTTCATTTGGCCGGTTGACTCGAAGCGCCGGCCCTCAGATGTGAAGTGTCGTGTCGCCGCTGTTGGTTCGGGGGTGTTTCGGCACCCGTTCCGGTTCCTGCGGTTGCACCCCGACCTCTCCCCCACCGATGTCGACCCCGCATAGGAGTCCAGGACGACGGCGCACCGCACGGCGGGCCAGCTGCGTGCTGGTCATGATGCGCGGCGCTTAACGGTCTAAAGTTGTCTCGCTCCCGTCAGTTACCCCCGTGACTGACGGGAGCCCAGCTCCCAACCCCACCGCTGATGATCTATCCAGATAGCTAGTCGGCTAGGTATGCGTCCAGTGCGGTGGCGACCAGTTCGCTGCGGGACCGCGCGCCGTGGCGGGTAGCCAGGTCGTCGAGAGCAGCGATGCTGGTCTCGGTGAGCTTGATGGACACCTGGCGGCGCCCTTCGGGGCGCACCTGGGTGGCGACGCGTTCGCCGGCGAACATGCCTTCGGCGCGGGCCTTAGGGCGCTGGGCTGCGAGCAGGTCAGGCAACTGCTCTGCGGTGGCCTCCACGGCGTCCAATGCGAGTTCCTTGTAGGTGACGCCGCGCTGGCGGGCGTTGTCTCGGAGGCGGTCGGCGGTGCTGTTGGGCAACTGCAGGATCACCAGCCGCGGCACGGGCGAAGCTGTGGCCTTGGCGGGCGTGGTGGTGCGTGATGTGCGAGGCCGCGAGCGGGTGGCCGAGGGTGTCGTGGTCACTTCTCCCCCGCTGCTGCCGTCCTGGGCCGGGTCCGCCTGGGGCATCGCTTCCACGGGGGTCGTCGCCGCGGGCTGCTGCGGGGCGACCGCCGGCTTCGCGTCGGAGCTGGGCTGCTTCTCCGGTGCGCTCGTCGGCTCGGGCGTCACGGCAGGGCCCCGCCGACGACGGGGCGCGAGCCCGGTGAGTCCTTCGGTGCGGTTGCCGAACACGGCACCGAGGTCCATGTCGGGGACGCGGCGGACGGTGCTGTCGGGGTTGGTCACGACTGGGCTCCCTGCAGCTCGTCGATGAGCTTGTTCTCGGCGTCGACGATCATCTGCAGCACCTCTTTGGCCAAGGCGGCGTAGTCCCCGGCCAGCGAGCCGGCGCTGGCAGCCAACGCGGTGGTCTTCTTGCCGTCACCGCTGCGGCGCAGCTCGTACCAGCGGGGCTGGGCGGCGACGCTCTTCTCCAGCTCGTGCAGCAGCTGCCCGCGGTTGCGGGCGTCGGTGGCGGCGGCCTCGACGTAGCGGATGGTGGCGTCCAGGACCGGGACGACGCCGTTGAGGTCGCGGGCCAGTGCTTCGCGGGCCTGTCCGGTGACGCGGGTGGCGGAGATGTTGGTGCCGAACAGCACGACGCCCAGCAGGGCGAGGCCAGGGTTGTCGGTGCGGGCCTCGAGATAGCGGCGGGCAACGTCGCGCAGGCCGATGCGGCTGGCGTCATCGGATCGGGTGGGCACGATGACCCATTTGGCGGCGGTGAGGATGAGTCGCTGCAGGACATCGCCACCGGGGGGCGAGTCGATGAAGATGAGGTCGTAGTCCTCGGCGATCTGGGCCAGGGACGCGGCCAGTGCCATGCCGGCGGTGTCGACGCTGCCGCGGCCGGTGCGGGCCAGCTCGGACGCGAGGTCGTTGAGGAGGTCTCCCCCGGGCAGCACGTCCAGGTTTTCCCGCACTCCCGCCAGGGGGACGGGCGCGGAGCTTTCGGTGATGGCTCGGAGCAGCTCCTGGCCGCTGTCGGAGCGGCGGCCGTGGGTGCAATGGGCAAGGTCACCCCCGGTGTGGGACTCCAGGCGACGTTCAGCACCAGCACGAGGGGCTGGCACGCGAGCCGTCGGACCATCCCGGTTCGACGAGGCCCAGCTTCACTCACAGCGTCAGCCGAACAACCCAACCCGCCGTCCACCAACGCGAGCCCCAGCCCGCCTCTCCTGCGGCATGGGCCCCGACCACTTCTCGGAAGCCTCGTGCACCACGAACCAGATCCGACACACCTCTTGCACCCCGGATGCCACCCACTCGTCGTGACACCCACGCGGGCCCTAGGTCACCCATAGACGACATGGCCAGCCCTCACGCCCGCCGCATGCAGGAACACCGTCGCGAGCAAGAACGCCGGCGGCGGGCCCGCGAGCGGATGGAGGCCGCCCAGCTCGCCAGTCCCCCCGCCCCGGTGCCCGACGGCAACCCTCCCGTCCCGGCGGAGCACCGCCGCGCGGCCGCGACGACGTGCGGTTGGTGCTTCGGGCCCATCACCCCGAAGTCCCGCGGCCCGGTGCCGAAGTGGTGCTCGGCGTCCTGCCGCCAGCGGGCATGGGAGCAACGCCGTGCCGCCGCCTCCGGGCTGAGCGCCGTCGAGGTGGTGGAGCGCGTCGTCCAAGTCCCTGCTCCCCCGCACTCACGACCGGCACCCAAGGACCAGGAGTGGCACGGCCTCATCCGCGAACTCACCCGCCAGCTGGACAGCCATCACGTGTACGCCCGTCACCTGGCCGGCATCGCCGACGAAGTCCGCAAACTGCAGGCCGCCCTCGACCGCCGAGGAATGTGGGGTGACGTCCGGTGGACCGACGTCACCCCAGCCATCCGCACCTGGCATCGGGACGTCCCGGGCCAGCAGCGCCCCGCCCATCCCCCAGGCGGTGACAGGTGATGACCTCTGCTGCCGCCTGGTTCGTCGGACGGGCCACCGTCACCCCGTGGCGACCGCACGGGCGCCATTGAGCGTGGGAGACATCGCGTGACCACTGCCGGTGCAAGGACGACCGACCGACTGCACGACGTCGACAGCGCCGCGGTGTACCTCCGGTGCGGACGTCGCCTGGTCTACCGGCTCGTCGCCGAGCGACGGGTCCGCTTCACCTACGCGGGTCGGTCGCTCCGGTTCTGGCAGACCGACCTCGACGCCTATCTCGACGCCCGGACCGTCGAGCCGCTGACCGCCAAGCACTGACACCTGCAGGCCACCCATGCCTCCGCGTCGCCGGTTCGGTCGCGTGCGCAAGCTGCCCTCCGGGCGGTGGCAGGCCCGCTACGCCGGACCCGACGGCCAGGACCGATCAGCCCCCACGACCTTCGCCACCAAGACCGACGCCGCGCGGTTCCTCGTAGCCACCGAGACGGACATGGCTCGCGGTGCCTGGCTCGACCCGCTGCGGAGTGGCATTCGACTGCGGGAGTACAGCCAGTCCTGGCTGGCCGAGCGCACCGTGAGAGGCCGACCGCTGGCCATCCGCACGCGGGAGACCTACCAGCACTCCCTCGACCGGTGGGTCCTGCCCAAGCTCGGTGACCTCATGCTCGACCGGATCACGCCGGCCCTCGTCCGCACCTGGCACGCAGACGTCAGCGCGGCCACCGGCCCCACCGCCGCGCGGCAGGCCTACGCCGTCCTGCGCGCTGTCATGTCCACCGCCGTCGCCGACGACGCCGTCGCCCGCAACCCCTGCCGCATCGTCGGCGCCGGGCAGGCCCGCAGCGAAGAGCGGCCACTGCTCGACGTCGCGCAGATTGATGAGTTGACGGCAGCGATGCCCGTCCACCTCCGCGGGCTGGTGCAGCTCGGCTTCTGGGGACACCTCCGACTGGGCGAACTGGTCGCTCTCCGCCGCGCCGACGTCGACCTCGATGCAGGCACCGTGGCCGTCGTGCGGCAGGTCGTCGAGACCGACACCGGGCCCCGCGAGGGGCCACCGAAGGCCGGCAGCCAACGCACCGTCCACCTGCCTCCGCAGGGGCTCGACGCTCTGCGGGCGCACCTCGAGGTCCGCGGACCGACCACGCTGCTCGACCACCTCTTCGCCCGCCAGGACGGCACTGCGCTGCGCGCCCACCACGTCCACACCGCCTGGGGCACAGCCCGGAAGCACGCCGGCCTGCCCGGCGCCCACCTGCACGACCTCCGGCATGCCGGCCTCACCCTGGCCGCTCAGAGCGGGGCCACCCTCGCCGAGGTCATGCGTCGCGCCGGGCACTCCTCGACCCGCGCGGCGATGATCTACCAGCACGCCGCCGAGCGCCGCGACGCTGATGTCGCCGCCGGCCTGGGCCGGCTCGCGGCGAGCGAGCTCGCGGACCGTGCGGGCACGCGCGTGAACCGTACGGGCACGCAGCGGGCACGCCGGCTCATCTGAGGACCCTCCGGAGCGGGCGAGACCTCCTCATGTAGCGCGAACGTGCTGGTCAGAGCGGAGGGCGAGGGATTCGAACCCTCGAGGAGCGCTAACCCCTAGCGGTTTTCAAGACCGCCGCCATCGGCCACTAGGCGAGCCCTCCTGGCCGACCGACCCTATCCCCCGACCTCGATGATCACGGGCCCGCCGCCGTCCGGCCAGGTCGGCGTCACCGTCCGGAGGCCTGGGCACGGTCGGCTGGCGCCATGCGCGTGGCACTGGTGTCCGAGACGTTCACCCCGGCGGTCAACGGCGTCGTCACGTCGGTGCTGCGGGCCGCCGACCACCTGGCCCTGCGCGGTCACGAACCGGTGGTTGTCGCGCCGTCCGGACAGGACTACGAGACCCGCTGCGGTGCGGTCGTCCCGGTGCACGCCGTCCGGTCGGTGCGCCTGCCGCGGTACCGGGAGCTGCCGCTGGCGGCGCCCACCGGCGAGGTCGGCGAACTGCTGGACCGGATCCGCCCGGACGTCGTCCACCTGGCGTCCCCCGCCGTCCTGGGCTCGGCCGCGGCCCGGGCGGCGCAGGAACGCGGCATCCCCGCGGTCGCGGTCTTCCAGACCGACCTCGCCGCCTACGCCGGCCGGTACCGGGTCCCCGGCGGGTCGACGACGACCTGGCGCTGGCTGCGCGCGCTGCACGACCGGACGGCGTTGACCCTGGTGCCCTCGACACCCACGATGGCCCAGCTCCGCCGGCACGGGATCGGCCCGCTGGCGCTCTGGGCCCGCGGCGTCGACCTGCAGCAGTTCGCCCCTGGGCGCTCGTCGGCCGCCGTCCGGGCGCGGTTGGTGCCCGGTGGAGAGCTGTTGGTCGGCACGGTGGCCCGGCTGGCGGTGGAGAAGCGGCTGCACCTGCTCGGCCCGCTGTCCGAGCTGCCGGGGGTGCGGCTGGTCGTGGTCGGCGACGGACCGCAGCGCAGGACCCTGCAGCGGGCGCTGCCGCGGGCGGTGTTCACCGGGCGGGTGGTCGGCGAGGAGCTGGGGGACCTGGTCTCCTCGCTGGACCTGCTCGTGCACCCGGGTGCCGACGAGACGTTCTGCCAGGCGGTGCAGGAGGCGCTGGCCGCCGGGGTGCCGGCGCTGGTCGCGGCGTCGGGCGGGCCGCTGGACCTGGTCCGGCACGGGGAGAACGGCTGGCTGTGGGCCGGCGACGACCCGCACGTGCTGGCCGCCCAGGTCGCCGGCCTGCGCGACGACCGCCTGGCTCTGCGCGCCGCGGCGGGACGGGCCCGGGCGTCGGTGTCCCACCGCACCTGGGGCCGGCTGGGCGACGAGCTGATCGGCCACTACGACCGGGTGCTCGGCCGCGCCCAGGTCCACCCCCTCACCGCCTGACCCCCGCAGCGTTGATCAGGGGGGTGCGCGGAACTCCGTCCTCCTGCACCAGATCTGCGGCAGGAGGACGGACTCTGCGGCACTCCCCTGATCGACGCTGGGCAACGGCGACGGCCCCGCCCCCCGCGAGGTAGGGGAGAGGACCCGGAGCGCCGGGTGCCAGCGCGACGGTCCGCCCGGGCGCAGCTCACCCATCGGTGGCCCGGGTGACATCTGTGAACGGATCCGGGCACATTGCCCGAGTGGGTCTCACAACCTCCGGCCGGGATGCTTCTTGACCATGCAGAACCGGCACGCCGACGCGCCGGGTCAGGGCGTGTCGGCGTGCCGGTTCTGCATGATCAACTGCGGCGGGCGGTCAGAGCGGGCGGATGCGGCCCAGCACGTGGTCCTGGCCCGACTTCTGGTTGCGCACCGCGAGGTCCCAACCGCCGTCGCGCGCCGCCGTCGACAGCGTGGCCGTCGAGGGCAGGAACAGCGGCTTCTTGAAGGCGACGTCCACGCTGAAGGACGACGGCAGCCGCCCCGACAGCGCCGCCAACGCGCGGGCCTTGACCCACATCCCGTGCGCGATCGCCCGCTCGAAGCCGAACGCCTTCGCGGTCAGGCCCGACAGGTGGATCGGGTTCACGTCGCCGCTGACCTTGGCGTACCGACGGCCCGCGTCGTCGGGCACCCGCCACACCGCGGCCTGGGCGACGTCCCCGATGGTCACGTCCAGGTCGGTCGGTTCCCCCTCCGGCGCGGAAGCCCCCCGCGCCAGGTAGGTCGACCGCCCGCGCCACACCTCATCGCCCCGCGACCGCACCGAGGCGACGAGGTCCACCGTCGCCCCGGACCGGTGCGGCCGCAGGTCTGAGGCCCAGACCTCCAGGTCCAGCTTCTCCGACACCCCGACCGGCCGGACGACGTCCACCCGGTTGCGCACGTGCACCAACCCGGGCAGGGCCAGCGGGAACGACCGGTCGGCCATCAGCGCGACCTGCAGCGGGAAGGTCAGCACGTGCGGGAAGGTCGGCGGCAACGTGTCGCCGAACCGGAACCGGCAGACCTCTGCGTAGTCGGCCACCCGGGCCGGGTCCACCGCGACGGCGACCCGGGCGAGGTGGGTGTCGGGCAACGCCCCGCCCCGGCCGCGCGCGGTCAGTGCCGCCTTGGCGAACAACGGACCCATGGCCGGGGCCGAGGAGAGCACGACGGGCGTGCCCATCAGGCGCCCAGCAGGTTCTGGCCGCACACCCGCAGCACCTGGCCGTTGACCCCGGCGCTGGCCGGCTGGGCCAACCAGGCGATGGCCTCGGCCACGTCCACCGGCAGCCCGCCCTGCTGCAGCGAGTTCAGCCGGGCACCGACCTCGCGGGTGCCGAAGGGCATCTTCGCGGTCATCTCGGTGACGATGAACCCGGGCGCGACCGCGTTGATCGTCGCGCCGCGCTCGGCGAAGGCGGGGGCCCACGCACGCACCATGCCGATGACGCCGGCCTTGGACGCCGAGTAGTTCGTCTGCCCGCGGTTGCCGGCGATCCCGGACTGCGAGCTGACCGCCACCACCCGGGCACCGGGCTTCAGCGCACCCTCGGCGTCCAGCAGGGCCTGGGTGAGGTCCAGCTGGGCCTGCAGGTTCACCGCGAGGACCGAGTTCCAGCGCGCCGAGTCCATGTTGACCAGCAGCTTGTCCCGGGTGATGCCCGCGTTGTGCACGACGACGTCGGCCCCGCCGTGCCGCTGCACCAGGTGCTCCACCAGCCGCTGCGCGGCGTCCGGGGCGGTGATGTCCAGCTGCAGCGCCGTCCCGCCGACCCGGTTCGCGACCGCGGCCAGCGCCTGGCCGGCGGCCGGGATGTCCACGGCGACCACGTGTGCGCCGGCCCGGCCCAGCACGTCGGCGATCGAGGCGCCGATGCCGCGGGCCGCACCGGTGACCACCGCGACCTTGCCGGCCAGCGGGGTCGTCCCGCCGTCGCCGCTGGGCGCGTCCACCGCGCTCAGCGTCACCGTCTGGCCGTCGACGTAGGCCGACCGGCCGGACAGGAAGAACCGCAGCGGGCCCGGGACGGCGGCCTCGGCGCCGCTGGGCACGTACACCAGGTTGGCGATGGCACCGGCCCGCAGCTCCTTGGCCAGCGACCGGACCAGGCCGTCGAGGGCCTGCCGGGCCGCGGCCAGGGCCGGGGACGGCGCGTCCCCGGGCACCTCGCCGAGGACGACGACGCGCCCGTTGGTGCCGAGTCGCTTCACGGCGGGGGCCAGGAAGTCGTGCGCCGAGGCCAGGTCGGCCGGCGTCGTCAGCCCCGTCGCGTCGAGGACGACGGCGGCCACCTTCGGACCCGACCCGCCGTCGGCGATGGCCGGGGACAGCACGGTCACGCCGTCGTCCCTCAGCACGGCCTCGATCTCGGCGCGCAGCCGGCCCTCGCCGGCCGAGCCGACCAGAGCCGGCCCGTCCAGCAGCGGCTGGCCGGGGGTGTAGCGGCGCAGCACGGCCGGCCGGGGCAGCCCGAGCTGCCTGACCAGGGTGGTGCCGACGCCGGAGTTGGCGAAGTCGCGGTACCAGTCGCTCACGGTGGTTCTCCTTCTCAGCTCTCGAGGATCGCGACGACGCCCTGGCCGCCGGCGGCGCAGATGGAGATCAGCCCGCGCTTGCCGGGGCCGAGCTCGTGCAGGGCCTTGGCCAGCGAGGCGACGATCCGCCCGCCGGTCGCGGCGAACGGGTGCCCGGCGGCCAGCGACGATCCGTTGACGTTGAGCTTGGACCGGTCGATGGAGCCCAGCGGGGCGTCCAGGCCCAGCTTCTCCTTGCAGAACGCCGGGTCCTCCCAGGCCTTCATCGTCGAGAGCACCGTGGAGGCGAAGGCCTCGTGGATCTCGTACAGGTCGAAGTCCTGCAGGGTCAGCCCGTTGCGGGCCAGCATCACCGGCATGGCGTAGGCCGGGGCCATGAGCAGGCCCTCGCCGCCGTGCACGTAGTCCACCGCGGCGGTCTGGGCGTCGACCAGGTGGGCCAGCACCGGCAGCTGGTGCTCGGCGGCCCACTCGTCGCTGGCCAGCAGCACCGCCGAGGCGCCGTCGGTGAGCGGGGTGGAGTTGGCCGCGGTCATCGTGGCGCCCTCGCCCTCGCCGAACACCGGCTTCAGGGTGGCGAGCTTCTCGACCGTGGAGTCCGGCCGCAGGTTGTCGTCGCGGGTCAGGCCCAGGAACGGGGTGACCAGGTCGTCGAAGAACCCGCGGTCGTAGGCGGCGGCCAGGTTGTGGTGGCTGGCCACGGCGAGCTCGTCCTGGGACTCGCGGCTGACCTCCCACACCTTCGCCGTCTGCGCGGCGTGCTCCCCCATCGACAGCCCGGTGCGCGGCTCGACGTTGCGCGGCTGGTCGGGCACCAGCTGGCCGGGCCGGATCTTCCCGAGCAGCTTGAGGCGGTCGGGCAGGGTCTTGGCGTTGTTGAGCGCGATGAGCACGTGGCGCAGGTCGTCGTTGACCGCCAGCGGCGCATCGGAGGTGGTGTCGGTGCCGCCGGCGATGCCGGACTCGATCTGGCCCAGCGCGATCTTGTTCGCCACCAGGACGGCGGCCTCCAGGCCGGTGCCGCAGGCCTGCTGCACGTCGTAGGCCGGGGTGGACGGCGAGAGCTGCGAGCCCAGCACGGACTCCCGGGTCAGGTTGAAGTCGCGCGCGTGCTTGAGGACGGCGCCGGCGACCACCTCGCCGAGCTGCTCGCCGGCCAGGCCGTAGCGGGCCACCAGGCCGTCGATGGTCGCGGTGAGCATGTCCTGGTTCGAGGCGCGGGCGTACTTCTTGTTCGAGCGGGCGAACGGGATGCGGTTCCCGCCGACGATCGCGGCCTTGCGGGTCATGGGGACCTCCGGGGGGAGTCGTGGTGCCGTTGTCGGTACCGACGGTATCAGGTACCGTCGTTCACATGAAGTCGACGGCGGTGACCCCGCCCACCCGTGCGGGCACCGTGCCGCAGCGACGGGACCGCCGCGACTCGAGGTGGGACGAGCACCGCCGAGCCCGGCGCGAGCAGCTGGTGACGGCCACCGTCGCCGCGGTCGGCGAGCACGGGCCCGGCGTCGGCATGGAGGAGATCGCGGCGGCCGCGGGCACCAGCAAGACCGTCGTCTACCGGCACTTCGCCGACCGCGGCGAGCTGCACCTGGCGGTCTGCGCCCGGGTCGCCGAGCAGCTGCTCGACGCCCTCCGCACGGCCATGACCAGCACGGACAAGCCCCGGCAGATGGTCTCGGCGGCGATCGACACCTACCTGGCCTTCATCGAGGCCGACCCCGAGCTCTACCGCTTCGTCGTGCACGCCCCCGCCGACCGCGACCCCACCGCCGACCCGATCGCCGGGTTGTCCGAGCTGGTCGGCGAGCAGGCCACCGCGCTGGTCGCGATGGCGCTCGAGGGCGCCGGGCGGCCGACCGCGGCGGCCGAGCCCTGGGGCCACGGCCTGGTCGGCCTGGTCCGCTCGGCGGCCGACCGCTGGCTCAGCTCGCCGGACCCGATGCCGCGCGCCGAGCTCACCGCGCACCTCACCGATCTCGCCTGGGCCGGCCTGTCCGGCGTCGTCACCCGCACCACCACCGAGGAGACCCGATGACCAGCAACCAGCCCCTGACCACCGTCGACCCGGCCCACCTCACCGAGGTGCTCGACGGTCGGTGGGCCCAGGTCCGCCGCGATGCCCGCGAGCAGCTCGGCGAGGCCAAGTACGCCCCGGTCTACGGCGAGACCGGCGAGCAGGCCCGCGAGCGGATCACCGGTCTGCTCAAGGACCTGGCCGCCACCGGCCGCACCCGGCTGGGCTTCCCGAAGGCCTACGGCGGCGAGGAGGACTCCGGCGGCTCGGTCACCTCGATCGAGATGCTGGCCTTCGGCGACCTCTCGCTCATGGTCAAGGCCGGCGTGCAGTGGGGCCTGTTCGGCGGGGCCGTGCAGCTGCTGGGCAGCGACCGGCACCACGCCGCCTACCTGCAGCAGATCATCGACGCCGACCTGCTCGGCTGCTTCGCGATGACCGAGACCGGGCACGGGTCCGACGTCCAGCAGCTGCGGACGACGTGCACCTACGACCCGGCCACCCAGACCTTCGACCTGCACACGCCGCACGAGGCCGCCCGCAAGGACTACATCGGCAACGCGGCGAAGGACGGCCGGATGGCCGTGGTCTTCGCCCAGCTCGTCACCCAGGGCAAGCGGCACGGCGTGCACGCCTGGCTGGTGCCCATCCGCGACGAGGCCGGGAACGTGCTGCCGGGCGTCACCGTCGGCGACGACGGCCCCAAGGCCGGGCTCAACGGGGTGGACAACGGCCGGCTGAGCTTCGACCACGTCAGCGTCCCGCGCGACATGCTGCTGGACCGCTACGGCCAGGTCGCCGAGGACGGCACCTACACGTCGTCCATCGAGAACGAGACCCGGCGCTTCTTCACCATGCTCGGCACCCTGGTGCGCGGGCGGGTCAGCGTCGGCGGCTCCGCCGGGTCGGCCACCAAGCTGGCGCTGCAGATCGCCGCGCGCTACGGCGAGCAGCGCCGCCAGTTCGCCGCCCCGGGCGAGGACCGCGAGATCGTCATCAACGACTACCTGGTGCACCAGCGCAAGCTGCTCCCCGCGCTGGCCAAGACCTACGCGCTGCACTTCGCCCAGGAGGAGCTCACCTCCACCATGCACGACGTGCAGGGCGCCGCGGACGTCGACGAGGCCGCCCAGCGCGAGCTGGAGTCCCGCGCCGCCGGGCTCAAGGCCGCCAACACCTGGCACGCCACCGCCACCATCCAGATGGCCCGCGAGGCCTGCGGCGGTGCCGGCTACCTGGCCGAGAACCGGCTGCCGGCCCTCAAGGCCGACACCGACGTGTTCACCACGTTCGAGGGCGACAACACCGTCCTGCTGCAGCTGGTCGCCAAGGGCCTGCTCACCGGCTACCAGGACTCCTTCGGGTCCCTGGACAACTGGGGCAAGGCGCAGTTCGTCGCCGACCTGGTCAAGGAGACCGTGCTGGAGCGGACGGCGGCCCGCGGCCTCATCGCGCGGCTGGTCGACGCCGTCCCCGGTCGGGACGAGGAGGTCTCCCTCCTGGACCGCGGCTGGCAGCTGAAGATGTTCGAGGACCGCGAGCGGCACACCCTGGAGGGTGCGGCCAACCGGCTGCGCAAGGGCGCCTCGAACAAGGAGAACCGCCTGTTCGACGTGTTCAACGACGTGCAGGACCACGTGCTGCGGACGGCGACGACCCACATCGACCGGATCGTGCTGGAGGCCTTCGTGGCCGCGGTCGACCGCACCACCGACCCGGCGGCGCGGGCGCTGCTGTCCCGGCTGTGCGACCTGTACGCGCTGACCACCATCGAGGCCGACCGCGGCTGGTTCCTCGAGCACGGGCGGCTCACCCCGGCCCGCTCCAAGGCGGTGACCAGCACGGTCAACGCGCTGCTCAAGGAGCTGCGGCCGCAGCTGCCCACCCTGGTCGACGGGTTCGCCATCCCCGACGCCTGGGTGAAGTCGCGGATCGTGGACGAGGAGGGCGCCCGCCAGGAGGCCATGGCCGCCGAGGACGCCCGGGTGAAGGCCGCCCACGGTGACGACACCGCCGTCGACACCCCCGATGCGACGGCGGTCGACCTGGAGATGGCCCCGGCCCAGTAGCGCCGACGTCCCGCGGGCGGAGGAACCTCCACACCCCCTTCCGAGCCGGGGAAGGGGTGCAGAGGTTCCTTTGCCCAGAGGGGGCGGGAGGATGTGCCGTCGTGGACGTCCTGGCGGTGGAAGTGCTGCGCATCCCGATGGCGGTCGACCTCGCGGCGATCGTGATCGGTGCCCTCACGGGCGGCCTTCTGGCTGCCCGTGAGGGCTTCGCGGTGTCCGGGGTGCTCCTGCTGGCCGTCTCCGGCGGGCTGGGCGGCGGGCTGATCCGGGACGTGCTGCTCGACGTCCCGGTGGTCGCGCTGACCAACCCGGTCTACCTGCCCACGGTCGGCATCACCGCGATGGTGACGTTCTTCTTCTCCGGCTGGCTGTCCCGCACGACCGGCCTGCTGGTCGGTCTGGACGCCCTCACGCTGGGCTTCTTCACCGTGATCGGGGCGCAGAAGGCCCAGCTCGCCGGCCTGCCGGTGGCCAGCGTGGTGTTCATCGGGGTGGCGACGGCGGTGGGCGGGGCGGTCATCCGCGACGTGCTCCTGGCCCAGCGCGCCGACATCGTGCAGCCGGGCCCCTACAACGCCGTCGCCGCTCTCATCGGCGCCTCCCTGCTCGCGGTGCTGGCCGGCCCGCTGGAGCTGCCGCTGCTGCCGGTGGCCGCGGTCGTCATCGCGCTGACCGCCGGGCTGCGCCTGGTGTCGGTGCTGCGTGGCTGGTCGGCGCCGGTGGCCATCGACCTGCCGCAGCGGGCCCGGACCCGCTGGTCCCGCAGCCGGTCGGCCCGTCGGCGTCACCCCGACGGGGGAGCCGGCTGAACGACCGGCCCCCGGCTGCCGAAGACGGGTGCAGTGACCCGTCGGACGACGGGACCCCGCCCGAGCAAGGAGGCGCGATGACCACCGAGCGCGGCTCCCTGCCCGCGTCCGGGCGGGGCCGCAGGACCGGCCCCCCGCGGGCCGCCGTCCTGCTCGTGGTGCTGGTCCTGGTCGGCTACCAGGTCGCGCAGGTCGCGACGCCGCCGGTCGCCTTCGACCGCTACGTCTCCAACCTCGTCCAGCTGCTGGCCGGGCTGACCGCCGCGGCCGCCGCGGCCCGGCGCGCCGGCACCGCCACCGGCCGGTCCCGCCTGTCGTGGGCGTGCCTGTCGCTGGGCACCGCTGCCTGGGCCGCGGGCCAGGGCTGGTGGTGCTGGGTGCAGATCGTGCAGGGCGGCGAGGCGCCCTTCCCCTCGGTCGCCGACATCGGCTTCGTCGCCTTCCCGCTGCTGGCGGCGGCGGCGCTGCTGCTGCTGCAGACCGCCGACGGGTCGACGGCCCGCCTGCAGCGCACCCTCGACGCCGCGATGACCTCGGCCGCCGCCGGCCTGGTCAGCTGGGAGACCACGCTGGGCGCCGTGGTCGCGGCGAACACCGGCGACGACCGGCTGGCCGGCACGCTGCTGGTGGCCTACCCGGTGCTCGACGTGCTGCTGATCGTGCTCGGCGTGCTGACCCTGGCCCGCGCCACCGGCGACCGCCTGCCGCAGGGCCTGGTGGTCCTCGGCCTGCTGGCCTTCAGCGTGTCCGACAGCGGCTTCGCCTTCGTGGCGGCGGCCGGGGACTACGACGGCAACCTGCTCGACCTCGGCTGGATCGCCGGCTTCCTGCTCATCGCCCTGGCCGCCCTCTGCCGCCCGGCCGCCGTCGGCCGCGCGGCCGAGGAGCGCCGGGCCGAGGACCCCTCGGCCTCCCGGGCGGACTACCTGCCCTACGTCCCGGTCGCCCTGTCCCTGGTGGTCACCGCGGTGCTGGTCTTCCGCGGCCGCATCCTGGACCGCTGGGAGCTGCTGACCGTCGTCGTGG
This sequence comes from Klenkia terrae, assembly GCF_900491935.1. Taxonomy (GTDB): domain Bacteria; phylum Actinomycetota; class Actinomycetes; order Mycobacteriales; family Geodermatophilaceae; genus Klenkia; species Klenkia terrae. Next base: position 2,584,455 of record NZ_UEXK01000004.1, on the reverse strand, counting down.
TCGTCGCCCTGCTGCTGGCCCGCCAGTACGTCGCGCTGCGGGACAACGCCCGCCTGGCCGGGGAACTCGCCACCCGCGAGTCCGAGCTGCGGCACCAGGCCTTCCACGACGGGCTGACCGGGCTGGCCAACCGCGCGCTGTTCCTCGACCGGCTGCAGCACGCCCTCGCCCTGCACGCCCGCGACCTGCGGCCGGTCGCCGTGGTCTTCCTCGACCTCGACGACTTCAAGGTCGTCAACGACACCCTGGGCCACGCCGTCGGCGACGAGCTGCTGGTCCGGGTGGCCGAGCGGCTCACCGGGGCCGTCCGCACCGGCGACACCGTGGCGCGCCTCGGCGGCGACGAGTTCGCCGTCCTGCTCGAGGACGGCGGTGACCCGATGCCGATCGCGGCGAAGGTCTCGGCCAGCCTGGTGCCCCCGTTCACGCTGCGCGGGGACGTCGTCGACGTGCACGCCAGCATCGGCATCTGCGAGCTGGACGCCGAGGACGCCCCGCTGGCCGCCGACGAGCTGCTGGCCCGCTCGGACACCGCCATGTACAGCGCCAAGCGGTCGGGCAAGGACCGGATCGTGGCCTACAGCCCCGGCATGAGCCTGGCCGAGCTGCAGGACGGCGTGCTGCGCGAGGCGCTGCGCCTGGCCATCGCCGACCGCGTGGTCCGGCTGCACTACCAACCCATCGTCGAGCTCGAGACCGGCCGGGTCGCCGGCCTGGAGGCGCTGGCCCGCTGGCGGCACGACGGCGTTGACATCCCGCCCGACGTCTTCATCCCGCTCGCCGAGCGCAGCGGGTTCATGACCGTGCTGACCGCCGACCTCCTCGCCGCCGCCTGCACCCGGCTGGCCGGCTGGACGCGCGGGCGCACCGAGCCCCTGTCCGTGCACGTCAACGTCGCACCGAGCCAGCTGATCGCCCCCGGGTTCGTGGACACCGTGGCCGAGCTGGTCCGCGCCCACCGGCTGCGCGCGGGCGGCCTGGTCCTGGAGATCACCGAGTCCGGCATCTTCGCCGACCTGGACGCCGCCCGGCGCACCGTCACCGAGCTGCGCGGCCTGGGCGTCGGGGTCTCCCTCGACGACTTCGGGGTCGGCTACTCCTCCCTGGCGCAGCTCAACGCGATGCCGCTGGACTCGGTGAAGATCGACCGGTCCTTCCTGGCCGCGGTGGACACCGACCGCCGCCAGGCCACCTTCCTGCACGCCGTGCTGCGGCTGGCCGAGGAGATCGGCCTGCCGGTGGTCGCCGAGGGCGTCGAGCGCCCCGCCCAGCTGACCCTGCTGCGCGCGCTGGGCTGCCGGCACGCCCAGGGCTACCTGCTGGGCCGCCCGGTGGACGCCGCCGAGGTACCCGCGCTGCTCGCCGGCATCGCCGTCCCGGTCTGAGCTCCCCCCGACGGGGGACGACGGGCTCAAGCCGGCCCGGCCCGGTGACGATCCCTGAGGCGTGACCGACCTGTTCGAGCCCACCCGCCGCGCCGACTGCCGCCCGCTGCTGGCCGACCCCGACGACCTCACCGTCGTGCACTCCCCGGTGGCCGACCTGGCCGGCGGCGAGGTGACCGGCGGGGGCGCCCCCGCCCGCTTCCCCGGCACCGCCGCGCCCGACGTCTGGTTCGCCGCCGCGCACGACGCCGGCCTCGCCGGCCCGCTGCAGGCCCTGCTGCTGCAGACCGCGCTGGCCCGCCGTCCCGACGCCGGCCGGCTGCACGTGCCGGTCGACCCGTGGCTGCTGGGCGCCCCGGTCGTGCACGCCGCGCTCGACGTCCCGCTGGCCGGGGTCGTCCTCGAGCTCACCGACGCCAAGGTCGACGACGACGCGGCGCTGCTGCGCCGGTGCGCCGTCCTCCGCGAGCGGGGCGCGCTGGTCGCCGTCCCCGCGCCGCTGGTCCACCGCCTGCCGCAGCTGCCGGCCGACGTCGTCGTCCTGCCCGCCGCGCTGGTGGCCGGGCTCGCCGGGGACGCGCGGCGCACGGCCGTGGCCGCCGGCGTGCTGGCCTACGCCGAGCGGGCCGGTGCGACCGTGCTGGCCGACGGCGTGGAGACCGACGCCGAGCTCACCGGGCTGCTGGAGCTCGGCGTCCACGCCGCCCGCGGCTGGCTGCTGGGGCCCACCGCCGACGGCTTCGGCCCGGCCACGCCCCGGGTGCAGCGCGTGCTGCGCACCCGGGCCGCCCGCGGCGAGCGCGACGACACCGTGGCCGGCCTGCTGCGCCCGGTGCGCACCTGGTCGCCCGGCAAGGACGACCGCCAGCTCACCCCGCCGGTCGTCGTCCTGGACGACTCCGGCCGCCCGGGCACGCTGTCCCTGGTGGACGCCCGCACCGGCGCCTGGTTCGAGGCCCCGGCCACCCTCGTGCTGCCCGTCGGCACCCCGGTCACCGAGGCGCTGCACCGCGCCCTGGCGCGCCGTCCCGCGGTGCGCTTCGACCCGGTGCCGTGCACCGGGGCCGGCGGCACCGTGGTCGGCCTGGTCCGGGTCGAGGACCTGGCCGCGGCGGTCACCGCCTCCTGAGCCCGCTCAGGAGGGGATGGTCCCTCGCCGGGCGACCACGTCGGCGGCGACGTCGCGCAGGCCCCGGCCGCTGCGCCGGGCGTGGTCGCGCATCGCGGTGAACGCCTCGTCCACCCCGATGCCGGCCCGCTCGGCGAGCATCCCCTTGGCCTGCTCCAGCACCACCCGGCTGGTCAGCGCGCGCTGCAGCTGGTCGGCCAGCAGCTGGCGGGCGGTGATCGTCCGGTCGGCGACCAGGGACACGGTGGCCACGTCGGCCAGCGCCCGGGCGAGCTTGAGGTCCCGCTCGTCGAGGGCGCCCTCGGTGGTGCGGAAGATGTTCAGCGCCCCGATGACCTCGTCGCGCAGCCGCATCGGCACCGCCTGCGCCGAGGAGTACCCCAGCGCCTCCACGGCCGGTGCGAACGTCGGCCACCAGGCCCGCACCTCGTCCAGGCTCCGCGGGGTCACCGGCTCGCCCGTGCGGAAGCAGTCCACGCACGGTCCGGCGTCGGCCTGCAGCTCGAACAGCTCCAGGGCCTCGACCGCGTGGCTGTTGGACGCCACGGCCTGCAGCACGCCCGCCGCGTCGGCGAGCATGATGCCGGCCGCATCGGCGTCCAGCAGCTTGAGGGCGTGGTCGATCAGCCGGTGCAGGAGGTCGGTGACCTCGAAGTCCTCGACCAGGCAGTCGGCCAGCTCGACGAACGCGTCGGTGATCTGTTCCTCGCGGGTGGTCATCGCGGTGTCCTTCGGTGTTCGTCGGGAGGGCCGTCGAGTCGGGTGCGGCGGGCCACCACGTCCTCGGCGAGGTCGCGCAGCGGCCGGCCGGTGGCGAAGGCCTGGGCCTGCAGGCGGAGGAGGGCGGAGGTGAGGTCCACGCCGAGCTGGATGGCCACCATGCCGGCGGCCTGGTGCACCACCGGCCGGATGTCGGCCAGCGCGGTCAGGCCGGCGGGGTCGTCGAGCCGGTCGTCGTCGTCCCCGGTCAGCAGCAGGAGGACCGCCGTCGCCGCCTGGCCGTAGACCGACAGCAACCCGGCCGCCTCACCGGACAGCGGGCCGGCCGTGCGGCGGTAGACGTCCAGGACGCCGACCAGCACCGCGCCGACCTGCAGCGGGAGGCTGAACGCGGCGGCGATCCCGGCGTCGGCGGCGCTGCGGCCGAACTGCACCCAGCGGTCGTCGGTGGACAGGTCCGGGGCCTGCACCAGCCGCCGGGCGCCGGCGGCGTGCCAGCAGATCCCCTCGCCCAGCGCGAACTGCAGGTCCTCGCCGGCCCGCCCGACGCCGTCGGTGGCCGCCACGATCCCCACCGGGACCCGGTCGTCGGTCACCGCGAGCCCGACCCCGGCCACGCCGAGGGCCGAGGCGCACTCGTCGACCAGCGCCGTGGGCCACCGCGACCGGTCGCCGCGGGACACCACCGATGCCAGGACGTCGGCCACCACGCGCGGCTCACCCATGCCGCACCAGGCATGACCGACGGCGCACGGAACTCCTCAGTCAGGGCTGCACCGCCGGGTCCGGGGCGGCGACCGAGCCTATCCCCCGGGGCCGTGGGTCACTCCGACGCGCGGTCGAGCAGGTCGCGCTCGTCGTCGGCCAGCCGCAGGTCCAGCATCGGCAGCAGGTCGGCCAGCTGCTCGACCGAGCGGCCGCTGGCGATCGGGGCGACCACGGTGGGCCGGTCGGCCAGCCAGCGCAGCGCGACCGCCGAGCCGGTGGTGCCGTGCGCCGCCGCGACCTGCTGGAGGGCGGCGAGCACCCGGTCGCCCTTCTCCCCCACGTAGGCCGAGGCGCCCTTGGCCCGCGGCGAGTCGATGGTCTCCCCCGCCCGGTACTTGCCGGTCAGGAAGCCCTTGGCCAGCGAGAAGTAGGGCAGCGTGCCCAGTCCGCGGTCGGCGACGACGTCGCGCAGCCCGTCCTCGTAGGCCGCCCGCTCCATGAGGTTGTAGTGCGGCTGGAGCGCGACGTAGGGGCTCAGGCCCTGGTCGCGCTGGATGTCCAGCGCCTCGGTGAGCCGCTCCGGGGAGTAGTTCGAGGCCGCGACGTGGCGGACCTTGCCGGCCCGGACCAGCTCGTCGAAGGCGGTGAGCGTCTCCTCCAGCGGCGTGGTCGCGTCGTCGTAGTGGGCGTAGTAGAGGTCGATGTGGTCGGTCTGCAGGTTGCGCAGCGACCGCTCGGCGGCGGCCCGGATCTCCGGGGCCGACAGCGGGTGCTCCTTGTCCCCGGGCGAGGCCTTCGTGGCCACGGTGACCCGGTCCCGCATGCCCCGCTCGGCCATCCAGCGGCCCAGGATCTGCTCGGACAACCCGTTGCCGTACATCTCCGCGGAGTCGACGAACGGGGACTCCGTGCTGGGCACCGCGTCGGTGAACCGGTCGAGCAGCGCGAAGGACGTCGGCTCGTCGGCGGTCCAGCCGAACACGTTGCCGCCGAAGCAGAGGTCGCTGACGATCAGGTCGGTCCCGGGGAGCGAAGGCATGCCCCGAACGTACGACGCGGGGGTCCAGAGGGTCGGGTGAGGCGGGAAAACCGCGGATTCCCGGGCCTCTGACTGGCCAGACAGCCCGGTGGCATGGCAACGTCCCCGTCGTCCCTGGTCGACGACGTGGTCGACCAGACCGCCCACGGCGGGGCCAGCGCCCCGTGTGGATGCCCCTGCCGGGGAGGCCTGCCGCCGTGGTGGGCCGCACAGACCACCGAGAGGAACCACCGTGAACAAGGCCGAACTCGTCTCCGCCATCTCCAAGCGCGCCGACGTGCCCGCCGCCACCGTCGACTCCGTCATCGCCGCCCTCGGCGAGGAGTTCGTGGACGCCCTCACCCGCGGCGAGAAGATCGCCGTCGCCGGGCTGCTGACCCTCGAGCGCAGCTCGCGCTCGGCCCGCACCGGCCGCAACCCCCAGACCGGCGAGTCGATCGAGATCGCCGCGTCGAACACCGCGAAGCTGACCGCCGGCTCGAACCTGAAGAAGGCCGCGGCCGCCGTCCCCGTCTCCTGACGTCCTCGTCGGCGCCCGTCCCGGATCCCGGGGCGGGCGCCGTCGTGCGTCCGGGGGCAGGATGCGATCCGTGCTCACCGTGGAGACCGACCCCGCAGACGTAGGACTCGACGCCGGCCGGCTGGCCCGGCTGGACGCCCGGCTGGCCCGCTGGGTCGACGACGGCCAGCTGCCCGGGTTCCTGGTGACCGTGGCCCGCGGCGGCCGGCTGGCGCACGTGGGCACCCACGGCCACCGGGACGTCGAGGCCGGTCTGCCGGTCACCCCGGACACCATCTGGCGGATCTTCTCGATGACCAAGCCGGTCACCTCGGTGGCGGCGATGTCCCTGTACGAGGAGGGTGCCTTCGAGCTCACCGACCCGATCACCCGCTGGCTGCCGGAGTTCGCCGACACCCGGGTCTACGTGGCCGGCTCGGCCGCGAAGCCGGTGACCGTGCCGCAGATCGAGCCGATCCGGGTCTGGCACCTGCTCACCCACACCTCGGGCCTCACGTACGGCTTCCACCACGCCCACCCGGTCGACGCCGCCTACCGCGCCGCCGGCCACGAGTGGGGCACCCCGCCCGGCGCCGACTCCGCCGAGGTCACCCGGCAGTGGGCGTCGATGCCGCTGGTCTTCCAGCCCGGCAGCGAGTGGAACTACGGCGTGTCCACCGACGTGCTGGGCCGCCTGGTCGAGGTGATCGCCGGCAAGCCGCTGGACGAGGTGTTCGCCGAGCGGGTGTTCGGCCCGCTGGGCATGACCGAGACGTCCTTCGGCCTGCGCCCGGACGACGACCCGGCCCGCCTCGCCCGCCTCTACGCCCCCGGCGTCGTGCCGCTGACCGCCTTCGAGCCGGCCGCGAAGCAGAAGCCCGCGTTCCTGTCCGGCGGCGGCGGGCTGGTGTCCACCGCCGGGGACTACCTGAAGTTCGTGGAGATGCTCCGGGCCGGCGGCGCCGCGCCGGACGGCGGGCGGGTGCTGGGCTCGCGGACCGTGGCGCACATGGTCCGCAACCACATCCCGGGCAACGCCGACCTCGAGACCTACGGCCGGCCGCTGTTCGCCGAGACCCCGCTGCGCGGCGTCGGGTTCGGGCTGGGCTTCTCGATGGTGCTGGACCCGGCCCGCTACGGCGTCGTCAGCTCGGTCGGCGACTACTCGTGGGGCGGGGCGGCGTCCACGGCGTTCTACGTCGACCCGGTCGAGGACCTGACCGTCACCTTCTACACGCAGCTGCTGCCCTCGAGCACGCTGCCGATCCGGTCCTACCTGCGGCAGCTGGTGAACCAGGCGCTGGTGTGAGGCTCGACCCGACCCCGGACACCCTGCACGGCTGGTTCGACGCGTCGCTGCCGCCGGCGCTGATCGTGGACCCAGGCACCACGGTCACCGTCAGCTGCCTGGACTCCGGCTGGTCGACCGGCCCGTTCGACGGCGGTGACGACGGGGCAGGACTCGCCGCCCGGGAGCGGCACCCGGCCTGGGAGCCGGGCACCGGGCACGCGCTCACCGGGCCGATCGCCGTCCGCGGTGCCCGGCCGGGGCAGGTGCTCGCCGTGCGGGTGGACGACGTCGTCCCCGGCGCCTTCGGGACGACGTACTGCGGCCTGCGGGACACCGCGCTCAACCGCCGGCTCGGCGTGCTCGCGGACCCGGTGGTGCTGCGCTGGACCATCGCCGACGGCGTGGCCACCGAGCAGCACGGCCACCGGATCGCCGTCCGGCCGTTCCTGGGGGTCATGGGCGTGCCCCCGGCCGAGCCGGGCCGGCACTCGACGGTGCCGCCGCGGTGGCCCGGCGGGACCCTGGACCGCCGCGAGCTGGTCGCCGGCAGCACGCTGTACCTGCCGGTCACCGTCCCGGACGCGCTGCTGTCCGTCGGCGACGGGCACGCCGCCCAGGGCGACGGCGAGGTCAGCGGCACGGCGATCGAGTGCCCCGTCGAGGCCACCCTGACCGTCGACGTGCTCGACGACCTGCACGGCCTGGACCTGCGGACGCCGGTCGCCCACACCCCGGCCGGCTGGGTGGCCATGGGCGTGGCCGACGACCTGGACACCGCCACCGGGCACGCGCTGGACGCGGTGCTGGACCTGATGGGCGCGCTGCACGGGATCGGCCGCTCGGAGGCGCTCGCGCTGGCCTCGATGGTGGTCGACCTGCGGGTCACCCAGGTGGTCAACGAGGTGGTCGGCGTGCACGCCCTGCTCCCCGTGGGACGGTTGCTGGCGTGACGCTGCGGATCGGTGCCCTGGACGTCCCCGACGGGCACCTCGTGGTGATGGCGATCGTGAACCGCACGCCGGACTCCTTCTACGACCGCGGCGCGACCTACGAGCTGGCCGCCGCCGTCGAGCGGGTGGACCAGGTGGTGGCCGAGGGCGCGGACATGGTCGACGTCGGCGGGGTCAAGGCCGCCCCCGGCGAGGAGGTCACGCCCGCCGAGGAGATCCGCCGCACCGCCGACCTGGTCGCGGCGATCCGGGCCGCGCACCCGCGGCTGCCGATCTCGATCGACACCTGGCGGGCCGAGGTCGCCCGCGAGGTGCTGGCCGCCGGAGCCGACGTGGTCAACGACGCCTGGGGCGGGGTGGACCCCCAGCTGGCCGAGGTCGCCGCCGAGGCCGGCGCCGGGATCGTCTGCACGCACGCCGGCGGGCTGCCCCCGCGCACCCGGCCGCACCGGATCGGCTACCCCGACGTGGTCGCCGACATCGTTACGCGGACGACGGCGCTGGCCGACGCCGCCGTCGCCGCCGGGGTGGACCGCGAGCGGGTGCTCATCGACCCCGGCCACGACTTCGGCAAGAACACCCGGCATTCCCTGGAGGCCACCCGCCGGATCGGTGAGCTGGTGGACACCGGCTGGCCGGTGCTGGTGGCGCTGAGCAACAAGGACTTCGTCGGGGAAACCCTCGGCGTCCCGCTGGAGGAGCGGCTCACCGGCACCCTCGCCGCCACGTCGGTCAGCGCCTGGCTCGGGGCCCGGGTGTTCCGCGCCCACGACGTCGCCGCCACCCGGCAGACGCTGGACATGGTCGCCAGCATCCGCGGCACCCGCCCCCCGCTGCGCACCGCCCGCGGCCTGGCCTGAGGTCCGCAACTAGGTTCCCTGCATGGCCGCCACCGGGTTCCACACCGCCGACGAGCTGAACGCGCTGCTGCCGGGCACCCTCCCGGGGCTGCTGGGCATCGTGGTGGACACCCACGAGCCCGGCCGGCTGACCAGCCACCTCGACGTCCGGTCGGAGCTGCTGGCGCCCAACGGCTACCTGCACGCCGCGACCGTCGTCGGCCTCGCCGACACCTCCTGCGGGCTGGCCACCCGGGCGCTGCTGCCCGAGGGCTCGAGCGGGTTCACCACCGTGGAGCTCAAGAGCAACCACCTGGGGACGGCGACCGACGGCCGGGTCGAGTGCGTCGCGACCAACGTGCACGCCGGCCGCACCACCCAGGTGTGGGACGCCGTGGTGACCAATGCGGGCACGGGCAAGACGATGGCGCTGTTCCGCTGCACGCAGTCCGTGCTCTGGCCGCGCTGAGCCCTACCGGCCGGTAGCCCCGCTGTGGCCGGGGCCACGCCGGGTGTGAGACTGGGGTCACCCGTCCAGTCCCGAGGAGGACCACCCGTGGCGTACGCCAGCCGTTTCCCCGACGTCGAGATCCCCGACGCCGCCGTCCCGAGCTACGTCCTGGCCCGCTCGGCGGAGCTGGGCGACGCGCCGGCCCTGGTCGACGGGCTGTCCGGCGAGACCATCACGCACGGCCAGCTGGTCGCCCACGTCGACCGCTTCGCCGCCGCCCTGCACGCCCGCGGCCTGGGCAAGGGCGACGTCGTCGCCGTCTTCTCCCCCAACACGATCTGGTTCCCGGTCGTCTTCCACGGCATCGCCGCGGCCGGCTGCGTGATGAGCCCGATCAACTCGCTGTACACCCCCGACGAGATCGCCTTCCAGCTGAAGGACGCCGGCGCGAAGACGCTGATCACCGTCTCGCCGTTCCTGGACCGGGCCCGCCCGGCGATGGCGGCCGCCGGGGTCACCGACCTCGTCGTCCTGGACGGCGCCGAGGGTGCCGACAGCCTGCGCGACCTGCTCACCAGCCAGGCGCCGTCGGTCCAGCCCGACATCGACCCGGCCACCGACCTGGTCACGCTGCCCTACTCCAGCGGCACCACCGGCCTGCCCAAGGGCGTGATGCTGACCCACCGCAACCTGGTCGCCAACGTCGCGCAGACCCGGCCGCTGATCGACCTGCACGACGGCGACGAGCGGATCATCGCCGTCCTGCCGTTCTTCCACATCTACGGCCTGACCGTGCTGATGAACCAGGGCCTGCAGTGGGGCGGCACCGTGATCACGCTGCCCCGCTTCGACCTGGAGCAGTTCCTGCGCGCGATCCAGGACCACAAGGTCACCCGGGCGTTCGTGGCGCCGCCGATCCTGCTGGCGCTGGCCAAGCACCCGCTGGTCGAGCAGTTCGACCTGTCCAGCCTGCGGTCGGTCACCTCGGGCGCCGCGCCGCTGGACGAGTCGCTGGCCTTCGCCGCCCAGGACCGGCTGCGCACGCTGGCCGGCACCGGGGACGACGGCGTCACCGTCGCCCAGGGCTACGGCATGACCGAGCTGTCCCCGGTCAGCCACACCACGCCCGACCACGGCCTCGAGCCCGCGGGCGTCGGCGCCACCCCCAAGGGCACCGTCGGCTACGCCATCCCGAACACCGAGTGCCGGCTGATCGACCCGGCGACCGGCGAGGACGCCGCCGAGGGCGACCGCGGCGAGCTGTGGGTCCGCGGGCCGCAGGTCATGGCGGGCTACCTCAACAACCAGAAGGCCACCGACGAGACGCTGGACGCCGAGGGCTGGCTGCACACCGGGGACGTCGCGATCGTCGACGACGCCGGCCGGTACACCGTCGTCGACCGGGTCAAGGAGCTGATCAAGTACAAGGGCTACCAGGTGGCCCCGGCCGAGCTGGAGGCTGTGCTGATCGGCCACCCGCAGATCGCCGACGCCGCCGTCATCGGGGTCAAGGACGCCGAGTCCGGCGAGGAGCTGCCCAAGGCGTTCCTGGTCCGGGCGCCCGGCGCCGAGATCACCGAGGACGAGGTCAAGGCCTACATGGCCGAGAAGGTGGCCCCGCACAAGAAGATCCGGCTGGTCGAGTTCATCGACGCGGTGCCCAAGTCCGCGGCCGGCAAGATCCTGCGCAAGGAACTCCGCAGCCGGTGACCGGCGAGGCCGCCGCCCCGCACCCCGACCCGGTGGTCGAGGTGCGGGGCGGCGTGGCCTGCCTGCGGCTGCCGGCCGACGGCCCACCCCTGGACGGCGAGCAGGCCGCCGTCGACGTGGTCGGCGAGGCCTACGGGCCCGACGCCCGGGTGGTCGTGGTCCCCGTCGAGCGGCTGCCGGGCGACTTCTTCGTGCTGCGCAGCGGGGTCGCCGGGGCGGTCACCCAGAAGTTCGTGCAGTACGGCGTGCGGCTGGTGGTGCTGGGCGACCCGGCCGCGCTCGGGCCGACGTCCGGGCCGGTGGCGGACTGGGTGCGGGAGGCCGACCGCGGGCGCGACCTGGCCTTCGTCGCCGACGAGGCGGAGCTGGACCGGCGGCTGGGTCCGGCGTCGGCGGGCTGACCCAGTCCAACCCCGCCCGGGGCATGCTGTCCGCGGCGCCCCGGGCACCGGGCCACGAGGACGGAGCGGCATGGCGAAGCAGCGGTTCGAGTACAAGGTCGTCGAGCTCCGCGAGGGCATGATCGGCGGCAAGATGAGCGGCGACGAGCTCGAGAAGGTCCTCAACGAGGCCGCCGGCGACGGCTGGCAGCTGAAGTCCGTCACCACCGCCGACATCAAGGGCCGGATCGGGCCGGGCAGCACCGAGGGCGTGCTGGTCACCTTCGAGCGCCCGGTCGGCTGACCCGCTCCCGGATGGGGTGCGCCGCGGTCGACCGCGGCGCACCCCACCGGACCGCGGTTCACCCCGCCCAGGGATCGACGAGATCGATGCCGGTACCGGTGAAGTCGCGGGTGTTCCGGGTCGCCAGCACCCCACCCCGGGACGCGCAGATCGCCGCGATCTGCGCGTCGAATCCGCTGATCGGCAACCCGGCCGCGTCCCGCGCCGACACGATCCGGGCGTAGCCCACGGCCGCCGGCTCGTCGAAGGGGAGCACCTCGGCGCGGAACAGGTCGAAGACCTCGTCTGCCACCGCCTCCAGGGCCCGTCGTCGGGCGCCGCCGGGGAGTCGGGCCAGTCCGTAGCGGATCTCGGCCACGGAGATGGCCGTCGTCCGGATCTCGGGACCGGGAACTCCACCCACCCAGGCGACGACCTCCGCAGCCGGGGTCGGCCGCATCAGCTCGGACAGCACGTTCGTGTCGAGGACGATCACGACCCGAGGTCGACGGCGGCCGCCCGGGGGAGCTCGCTCCGGGCGGGCAGGTCCAGGTCGGCACCCCCGGCACTGCCGAACCGGTCCAGCAGGGCACGGGCCAGGCCGACGTCCTCCTGCGGTTCGGTCACCGCGGCGGTCAGGATCTCTCGGACCTCCGCCTCCATGGAGCGTCCGTGCCCGGCCGCCCGCACCTGCAGGCGAGCCTTCACGGCGTCGTCCAGGTCCCTGATGCTGAGTGCTGCCACATCGCCTCCCATGCGTGCTGGCAATGCTAGCGCTTCGGCAGACCCTTGCGCCAGGCGCTGAAGGAGCTCACCGGCCCGGCGTGCGGCCGGTGCAGCCACGGCCAGGGGTGCACCTCGACCGGGTCCACCTCCGCGGCCCGGCGCCGGAACCCGGGCACCGGCGCGTGGGTCACCGCCACCGACCGGCCCGCCAGCTCGGCCACGGGCTCGCCCAGGTGCAGCTGCACCTCCCGGTCCTCCGCGAGCTCGGCCAGGGTCTCGGTGAGGAAGACCAGCCGCTTGGAGGCCAACCGGAGCCGGGCCAGCAGCGGCTCGTCGAAGACGAAGACCACCGGCAGGTCCGGGTGCGCGGCCAGCGCCGGGTCCGCCGTCCCCAGGGACTCCGCGGTCAGCCAGACGGCGTCCGGCTCCCCCGTCGTCGCCACGTCGGCGGGACCTCCGGTGACCTCCGGCGAGGGGTCGGCGGTCATCAGCGGCTCGCGCTCCAGCCAGCGGGTCGGCTGGTCGTCGGGCCAGGCCTCGATCGGGCAGTCCGACGCCAGCGGGCACCGCTCGCACAGCCCCGGCGCGCGCTTGCGGACCTGCCAGCGGGAGAACCCGTAGGCCTTCCCGTTCCCGGCGCCGACCGTCCACTGCCAGCCGACCCGGTTGGCCGCGCGGGAGCCGTCCAGCAGCCGGGCGTACAGCTCGTCCTCGCCGGCGGCCCAGTCGTGCCCGGCGCGCACCGTCCACTGCGAGGACACCCACATCCGGGTCTGGTTGACCAGCCAGCCGTCGGCGTCCAGCTCGCCCAGCACGGTGTCCAGGCAGGCCATCTCGCGCGGCCACGGCTCCTGCCAGCGCACCCGGGCCCGCGCCGGCTCGGCCCGCAGCGCCGTCCGGGTGCGGGTGCCCAGCCGGGCGTAGAGGTGCCGCGAGTACTCCTGCCACAGCAGCTCGTCGCGGTACTTGCTGCGGTCCCGGGTCGGGGCGTCGGCGACGGCGTCCCACACCTCCGGCAGCGACAGCAGGCCGTGCCGGATGTACGGGCTCATCGCCGAGGCACCGCGCCGGGACTCCGGCAGCACCTCGTTGCGGCGGCCGGCGTAGCCGGTGACGTCCAGGGTGGCGAGTGCGGTGTCCGCGGCGGCCTGCCCGCCGCGGAACCGGCCGGAGGGCGCGACGGCGTCGTCGCGGTGCAGGTGGCCCAGGTGCTGCGCCACCCACCGGGGGACGTCGGCGACGGCGGGGACGGGCAGCTGGCTCACCGTCCCACCCTGCGGGTTCCCGGTGCAGCGCGCCGGGTGGGTGCGGCCTACGGTCGCCCTCATGCGCGCGATCACGATGGACTCCCCCGGCGGCCCCGAGAAGATGGTCTGGACCGAGCTGCCCGACCCCACCGCCGGTCCCGGCGAGGTGGTCCTCGACGTCGTCGCCAGCGCGATCAACCGGGCCGACCTGCTGCAGCGCGAGGGCAACTACCCGGTGCCCCCGGGCGCCAGCCAGGTCATGGGCCTGGAGTGCAGCGGCATCGTCGCCGAGGTCGGTCCGGGCGTCGTGGGCTGGCAGGTCGGCGACGAGGTCTGCGCCCTGCTGGCCGGCGGTGGCTACGCCGAGAAGGTGGCCGTCCCGGCGGCGCAGCTGCTCCCCCGGCCCTCCGGCGTGGAGCTGGCCTCGGCCGCCGCCCTGCCCGAGGTGGTCTGCACCGTCTGGTCCAACGTGTTCATGCGGGCCGGCCTGGCCCGCGGGGAGCTGCTGCTGGTGCACGGCGGCGGCAGCGGGATCGGCACGATGGCCATCCAGCTCGCCGTGCGCGCCGGCGCCCGGGTGGCCACCACGGCCGGCAGCGCCGAGAAGCTGGCGTTCTGCCGCGAGCTGGGCGCCGAGATCCTGGTCAACTACCGGGACGAGGACTTCGTCGAGGTGGTCAAGGCCGCCGGCGGCGCCGACGTCGTCCTGGACAACATGGGCGCGGCCTACCTGGCCCGCAACGTCGACGCCCTCGCCCCCGACGGCCGGATCACCATCATCGGCATGCAGGGCGGCCGGAAGGGTGAGATGGACATCGGGGCGCTGCTGGCCAAGCGCGGCAGCGTGCACGCCATGGGCCTGCGCGGCCGGCCGGTCGAGGGCCCGAACGGCAAGGCGACGATCGTGGCCGCCGTCCGGGAGCACGTGTGGCCCGACGTCGAGTCCGGCCGGGTGCGTCCGGTCGTGCACACCCGACTGCCGATGGCCCGGGCCGGCGACGGCCACCGGATCCTGGAGGAGTCCTCGCACACCGGCAAGGTCCTGCTGGTCAACGACTGACGGAGTCGGAGCGCTCGGGAAACGATGCGCTGCGACTCCGCTCAGGCCAGGGCGGCGATCGACTCCACCATGTGGTCGACCTCCTCCATCGTGTTGTAGTGCAGGATGCCCAGCCGCACCGCGCCGCCCTGCTCGTTGACCCCGAGGGCGTCGAAGAGCTCGCGGGCGTAGTAGTCGCCGTCCCAGGCGCAGATGGTCCGGCGGGACAGCTCCCGGGCCACCGCCCGCGGCGTCATCCGCGACACCGTGAACGACAGGGTCGGCGTGCGGTAGAGCGGTGAGCCCAGCACCTGCACGTGCCGCATCGACCGCAGCGCCCGGTCCAACCGGTCGAACAGCAGGCCCTCGTACCGGACGACGGCGGACATGGAGGTCTGCAGCCGCTCCCGGCGGGTGCCCGTGGCGTCGGGGGCCAGCGCGGCGAGGTGGTCCACCGCGGCCGCCACCCCGGCGTAGAGCTCGAAGGTCGCCGTCCCGGTCTCGAAGCGGTCGGGCACCCGGTCCGACGCCGGCACCAACTTGTCCGGGGCGAGCGTCTCCAGCAGGGCGGGGTCGGCCACCAGGGCGCCCACGTGCGGGCCGCACCACTTGTAGGCCGAGAGGGCCAGGAAGTCCGCGCCGGTCGCGGTGAAGTCGATCAGGCCGTGCGGGGCGGCGTGCACGCCGTCCACGTAGACCAGGGCGCCGACGGCGTGCGCGCGGTCGGCGATCGCCCGGACGTCGGGCCGGGTCCCGATCGCGTTGCTGGCCATCGTCACCGCGACCAGCCGGGTGCGGTCGGTGAGCAGCTCGTCGTACTGCCACTCGGGCAGCTCGCCGGACTCGATGTCCACCTCGGCCCACTTGACCAGCAGCCCGGCCTCCTCGGCCAGCTGCACCCAGGGCCGGATGTTCGCGTCGTGGTCCAGGCGGCTGACCACGATCTCGTCGCCGGGCCGCCAGGTCTTGGCCAGCGTGCGGGCCATCGAGTAGGTCAGCGTGGTCATGTTGGGCCCGAGGACGACGCCCTTCGGGGTGCCGCCGACCAGGTCCGCGACCGCCGAGCGGGCGCCGGCGACCAGCTGCTCGGCGCGGGCGGAGGAGGGGAAGACGCCTCCCCGGTTGGCGATCGGCACGCGCATCGCCTGGGACACCGCGCGCAGCACGCTCTCCGGCACCAGCGAGCCGGCCGGGCCGTCGGCGTGCACGAACCCGTCGGACAACCCGGGGAACAGACCCCGGACGCGGGCGACGTCCAGCAGCGCGCCCCCCGGTCCCATGCCTCAGACCCTAAACCGCGGTCGGTGACGGTGAGGGGCCGCTCCGTCACGGACGAGGTCGCGGAGCCGGACGACGGGCTCCCGGGCAGGATGGAGGCCATGACAGCACCCGGAGGCAACGGCGAGCACACCCCCGGCCGGCAGGTGGTCGTCGTCGGGCCCGACGGTCAGCCCGTGGCGTCGATGCCCGCCGGCGAGGCCGGCGGGATGGGGGGCGAGGACCTGGGCGACCTGGTCCAGCAGCCCGCCAAGGTGATGCGGATCGGCACGATGATCAAGCAGCTGCTGGAGGAGGTCCGCGCCGCACCGCTGGACGAGGCCAGCCGCAACCGGCTGCGCGACATCCACGCCGCCTCCATCCGCGAGCTGGAGGAGGGCCTGTCGGTCGAGCTGCGCGAGGAGCTGGAGCGGATCACGCTCCCGTTCACCGTCGACGAGACCCCCAGCGACGCCGAGCTGCGGATCGCGCAGGCCCAGCTGGTCGGCTGGCTCGAAGGCGTCTTCCACGGCATCCAGACCGCGCTGTTCGCCCAGCAGATGGCCGCGCGGGCCCAGCTCGAGGAGATGCGCCGCAAGGCCCTGCCCGGCGGCGGGCAGCCCGGCATGCCCCAGCAGCAGCCCGGCGGCGGCCAGTACCTCTGAGTCCCGGGCCCGCCGCCCGGACGGACGGCGGGCCGCCGGTCTCAGACGGTGAAGGCGGCCAGCGCGGTCTCCAGCTCGGACCCCATCCGGGCCAGGTCGGCGCTGGCGGTCTGCGCCGCGGCGACCCGGGCCGTGCTGGTCCGGGTGCCCTCGGCCAGCCCCGCGATGGCGGTGGAGATGTGCCGCGAACCGCCGGCGGCCTCGGAGACGCTGCGGCTCATCTCGTCGGTGGTGGCGGTCTGCTCCTCGACGGCCGCGGCGATGGTGGCCTGGAAGTCGTTGATCTCGCCGATCACCGTGCTGATCGCGCCGATGGCCTCGACCGCGCCGGCGGTGTCGCTGCGGATCGACTCCACCCGCCGGGCGATGGTCTCGGTCGCCCGGGCGGTCTCCTGCGCGAGCTCCTTGACCTCGCTGGCCACCACGGCGAAGCCCTTGCCGGCCTCCCCGGCCCGGGCCGCCTCGATGGTGGCGTTGAGCGCCAGCAGGTTGGTCTGCTCGGCGATCGCGGTGATCATCTTGACCACCGAGGCGATCTCCTCCGAGGACTCCCCCAGCTTGCCGACCATCTGGGTGGTCTGCTCGGCGACGCCGACGGCCTGGCCGGCCACCCGGGAGGCCTGCTGGGCGTTGCTGGAGATCTCGTTGATGGCCGCGCGCATCTGGGTGGAGCCGGCGGCCACGGTGTCCACGCTGGCGGTGACCCCGGTGGCGCCGTCCAGCACGGTGGCGGCTTGCTGCGCGGCGACGCGGGCGTCCTCGCCCATCGCGTCGGCGGTCGCGGCCAGCCGGCCCGAGGACTCGGCCAGGTGCCGGGCGGAGGCCGAGGCCACCCGGAGCACGCCGGTGATGGCGTCCAGGCTGCGGTCCAGCGCGGCGGAGACCCGGCCGAGCTCGTCGGTGCCGGTGGCGGCGACCCGGACCCGCAGGTCGCCGGCGGCCACCTTCTCCAGCGTCTCCTGGATGCGGCGGACCGGGCCGGTGACGCTGCGGGCGACCAGCAGGGCCAGCCCGACGGCCAGCAGCAGGCCGGCGACGGCGAGCGCGACGACCAGGTCACGACCGGTGCGGTAGGTGTCGGCGGCCTCGACCTCGGCCGCGGACGCGGTCTGCTCCGCCGCCCCCGTGGCGGTGGTGAGCGCCTGCGCCATGACGTCCTCCTGCTGGCTCATGGTCCGCAGGAAGCCGGGGACGCCGGACTGGTCGGTGGTGGCCGCCGCGGCGATGAGCGAGCCGAGCGCCTGGTCGTAGGTGTCGTTGGCCGTCGTGAAGTCGGCCATGGCCGACCGCGCGGTGTCGTCCAGCGGCAGGCCGGCGATCAGCTCGACCTGGTCGGCGACCTCGCCGTGCAGCTCCTGGGCCCGCTGCTGCGACTCGGCGATGCTCGCCGGCGGCAGCGTGACGATGTTGGCCCGGGCGAGCTCCGTGGACTGCTCCCACCACAGCGCCTGCAGCGTCCGGACGGCGTCCAGCGGCACCAGCCCCTCGTCGTAGACCTCGCCCGCCCGGTCGTCGAGGGCGGCCATCCGTGCGGTGCCGGCGGCGGCCACGCCCACGGCGACGGCCGCGACGACGAGGATGGCGGCCAGCAGGCGGGCGCGCACCCCCCAGGACCTGGGGTCGAGGGGACGGCGGGTGGGCAACGGGGTGACGTCCATGCCGGGTGGTTCTCCTGGGCTCGGGCCGGGCGGATCGCCGTGTGCTTCGGCAGCGCCCGCCGCGCTCGTGAGCCCAACCCAGGATGAGCGCGGCCACCGCCCCGGGCCGGTCGACCTGTCGACCCGGCCGTCCTCAGCCGCGTCGGGCGGCCCACCGGTCCAGCGCGGTCACGGTGCGCACGTGCGGGAAGGTCAGCGCCAGCACCACGGCGAGCGCGGCGCCGACGGCGGCCGGGGAGGACGCCGGACCGGCCAGCACCAGCACGGCGGCCAGGCTGGCCAGGGTCGGCACCGCGGCGTGCCGGGCGAACCGGCCCGCGGCCCGTGCCGTGCCGGGCGCCGAGCGTCCGCCGCGCAGCAGGTCCAGCAGACGGGCGGTGTGCCGCAGGGCGTGCCAGCCGGCGAACCACACCCCGAAGGCCGCCAGCGGCGGGACGACGGCGAACAGCACGACGACCACCGCCAGCTCGGCCGCCTCCGCCCGCCCGCCACCCCGCCGCGCGCCGGTGCCCGCGACGAGCACCGCCGCGGCGAGCACCAGGGCGATGGCCACCCGGGCGGGCACCGGGAGCGGGCTGCCCCAGGCCGGTGCGAGGTGGCCGAGCACCTGCGCGGACCCCGCCGGCCACAGCACCAGCGGCAGGCCGACGACGGCCAGGCCGTGCGCGAGCGTCGTCGGCACGTCCTGCAGCAGGCCGGGCACCGGCCGACCGGCGTCCGCCGCCGAGACGACGGCCTCGGCGCGCCCGAAGTGCACGGCCGAGACGAGGAGGAAGACCGCGACCGTCGGGGTGGGGGCCACGACGAGGGACACGGCGGCGGCGACCGCCGCGGCCAGGTAGCCGGCCAGCACGCCGCCGAGGGCCCGCGCGGTGGGCCGCTGCCCGCCGGTCCAGAACGGCACCATGTGGTCCACCGCGCCGTGCGGGACCCCGAGCACGATCCCGGCCATCGCCAGCACCGGGGCGGCCCGGGTGACCAGATCCGGGTCCAGCAGCTGGGCGAGCAGCACGGCGAGGACGAGGGCCCGGCCGACGACGACCGAGGGCCGCCCCTGCCGGGCAGGACCGGGACCGCGACGGGTCCGGTCCTGCCCGGTGGTCTGCAGCACGGGTCAGCTCGTCCGCGCGGTCCGGTTCACCCGGCCGGTGCCGTTCGCACCGACCAGCCGGTCGCGGACCGGGCCGTCGTCGTCGTCGTCATGGACGGTGTCCGGGTGGTCGTCGTACTCCGGGTCCTCCAGGCGGCTCTTCACCCGGGCGACCTTGTAGATCGCCAGCCCGTAGGCGGCCTTCGCGAGGATGTCGGCGATCGAGTAGCCGGCCTGCTTGAGCACGAACCCGCCCTCACCGCCGAAGAAGTCCCCGCCCAGGATCGGGAAGAGGTAGGCGATCGGGTAGACGCCCCACAGCCCGACGAGGGCGATGCGCAGCATCTTGATCGTGTGCTTGACCTCCTCGGGCTGGCGGTCCAGGGACTTGGACAGCTCCACGAAGAGCACGTACAGCAGGTAGAGGAACGGGATGGTCGACAACGTCCCCCAGACCAGCCGCGGTACGACCTCGTTGGTGATCTCGCCCGGGTAGCCGAGGGCGATCATCAGGGCCGAGGCCGGGATCAGCTTGAACAAAAGCTTCTTGGACGCCGCCCGGCCCAGCGCGAGCACCGCGACGGTCTCCAGCAGGAGCAGCGGGACGGTGAGGAACCAGTCGACGTAGCGGTAGCCCTCGTTGAACTCGATGTTCGAGAGCTGGTGGGCCGAGTCGATGGTCTGCCCGGGCGGGTAGCTGTCCTCGAAGTTGTTGAAGATCCGGAAGTAGTGGTAGGCCGCGATCGCGCACACCGTCGCGGAGACGATGACGGCGTTGCGGTACTGCTTCGCCACCTGCCGCTGGCTCACCACGAGGTACAGCGAGGTGAACAGCAGACAGGCGATGGCGAGGGAGAACAGGTTGTAGACCGTGGCGAAGTTGCCGGCGGACAGAGAAGGGATGTTGACGGCGGCTGCCTGGACCATCGAGGTGCCTCACGGGGTGGGAGACCCGACCCCGCCTCGTGGCGGGGCCGACCGTTTCCGGTAAGCGGGGTTTACGCCGATGACGACGGCGGGTCCAGTTGCACAGGTTTGGTCGGTCAGCGCGGTGCGGCGGCCAGCAGCCGGACGGCGTGCGCCAGGTCGGCCGACAGCACCACCTGCGGGTCCGGGGCACGGCCGGACCAGCCCGGTCCGCCGGCCACCAGCACCCGGACACCCCGGGTGCGGGGCAGCGCGTCGACCGGGAAGCGGGGTGCCACCTCGTCCTCCCCGCGCGCCCGCTGGCTCCACACGAAGACCCCGGAGACCCCGGTGCGGCGGACGGCGGAGACCAGCGCGGTGGCCGGGAGCTGGCCCATCACCTGGGTCGGCACCCGCAGCTCGGCCAGCGCGGCCGCCAGCACGTGCAGCGGGAGCACGTGCCAGTCACCCGGCGGCGAGGTCAGCAGGATCCCGCGGCCGGGGTGCGGTCGGGGCTGGCAGGCGCGGTGCGCCCGCAGCGACTCCACGACGGCCTCGCTGAGCAGGTGCTCCACGTCGATGCCGGCCCCGGTCTGCTCCCACCGCAGCCCGGCCGCGACGAGCACCGGGCGCAGCACGTCGTCCCAGGTGGCGACCGTGCCGTGGGCGACCAGCAGGTCACCGAGGATCTCGTGCACCCCCGCGGCGTCCAACCGGGCCGCCGCCCGGGCGAGTCCGCGCGCCGCGGGCGGGGCGTGCGGGAGCGCCAGCACCGTGCCGCCGGCCCCGGACCTGCGCCGTGGCCGCACCGGCGAGCTCGGCCCGGCGGCGTCGTCGACACCGGCGAGGACCCGGCGGGCGGCCTCGGCGGCACCGCACCCCTCGGCGACCAGCCGCTGCATCCGCAGCAGGCGGTCCAGGTCCGCCGGGTCGTAGCGCCGGTGCCCGCCACCGGTCCGGCCGCTGGGGGTCAGCCCGTAGCGCCGACCCCAGCTGCGCAACGTCTCCGGGGCGACCCCGAGCCTGGCCGCCGCTGCACCCACGGACAGCACGGCGGAGCCGGTCTCGGACACCTCGGGTGCGACCACCGGCCCATCATGGGCACGTGGCGCCGGCCGCCGCCCGCCTACGAGCGGAGCCCCGCCAAGTACTGGGCGACGCCGTCGGCGTCGTTGGTGGCGGTGACGTCGGTGGCCGCGGCCAGGACGTCGGGGTGCGCGTTGCCCATCGCCACCGCTCGGCCCCCGCCCTCGCGGACCCAGTGGAACGCCTCGATGTCGTTGGGCATGTCGCCGAAGAACACGACGTCGGCGGGACCCAGCCCCAGGTCGGTGCACACGTCGGCCAGCCCGGTCGCCTTGCTGACGCCCTTCGCCGAGATCTCGGCCATCGCGTCCGACGACGAGTTGGTCACCGTCGCGAGGTCGCCCACGGTCGCCGACACCAGCTCCAGGAACTCCTCGCGCGGCAGGTCCTCGTGCCGGGCCAGCAGCTTGGCCACCGGCGCGGACACCATCTCCTCCAGCGTCGCCACCGCCACGCCGGGGGCGTCGAGGTCCCACCGCGGCTGGTAGACCGGCTCGTGCCGGAACTCCAGGCCGTACTCGACGGCGAACCAGGTGCCCGGCTGCTCGCTGCGCAGCCCCGCGGTGACGTGCCGCAGCACGTCGACCTGCATCGGGTGCTCGTGCAGCACCTCGAACCGGCCGAGGTCGAGCTGGACGGCGCCGTTGCAGCAGACCGCCCGGCCGGTGCCCAGCACCTCGCGGATGGCCAGCATCCAGCGCGGCGGCCGGCCGGTGGCCAGGACGAACGGCACGCCGTCGTCGCCCCAGGCGTGGATCTGCTCCAGCGTGGCCGGTGCGACGGTCTCGTCGCTGCGCAGCAGCGTGCCGTCCATGTCGCTGGCGATCAGCTTCGGGGTCCAGCTCACGGCTGCAGGGCCTCCAGGTAGCGGGCGACGCCGTCGGCGTCGTGGCCGCCGGTGCGGCCGGTGGCGGCGGCGAGCACCGCGGGGTGGGCGTTGGCGACGGCCACCGAGCGGCCGCCGGCGGCGTTCACCGCGTGGATCATCGGCAGGTCGTTGGGCATGTCGCCGAACACCAGGACCTCGGACATCGGGACGCCGAACCGCTCCAGCGCCACGGCCAGCCCGGTGGCCTTGGTGATCCCGGGCGGCAGCACCTCGATGAAGCCCAGGCCGGCGTGGGTGACCTCGGCGGCCGAGGAGTCGGTGACCGACAGCGCCAGGGCGAGCAGCTCGTCCTGGCCCAGGGTCTCCGAGCGCAGGAACACCTTGAGCACCGGCCCGTCGGGCAGCACCTGCTCGCGCGGCAGCAGGTCGGCGGGCTCGGGGTAGGGCCAGTCGAAGCCGTGCTGCACCCGCAGCGGGGTCAGCGCCTCCGACTGGGTGGCGGCGTCCTCCACGGCGATGATCAACGGGCCGGTGACCGCCTCGATCGCGGCGACCACGGCGTGCGCCTCGTCGCGGGGCAGGCCGACCGCGCGGAGCACCTCGTCGGCGTCCAGGTCGACGACGAAGCCGCCCTGGGCCAGCACGGCGACCCCGCGGCCGCCCAGCGTCGTCCGCACGCTGTCCAGCAGCCGCGGGCCGCGGCCGGTGACGCCGACGACGGGGACGCCGGCGGCCCAGCTGGCGTCCATGGCCGCGCGGGTGCGGTCGGAGACCGTGCCCTGGCTGGTCAGCAGGGTGCCGTCGAGGTCGGTGGCGACCAGCTGCGGCCGCCACGGTCCCAGGTCGCCGAGCTCGAGGACGACGTCGCTCCCCTCGCCGCCGCTGTGCTTGGGCAGCGTGTTCGCGGCACGAGCGGGGATGTGGGCGGTCACGCGCTCGGCACGAGCGACATGCCCGGGCTCAGCACGGCGTGCCCGCCCAGCCAGGGGCGCAGCGCGACCGGCACGTGCACCGACCCGTCGGCGCGCTGGTGCACCTCGAGCAGGCAGGCGATGGTGCGGGCGATCGCGCACAGCGTGCCGTTGAGGGTGGCCACCGTCTGCGGCTTGCCGTCGGCGTCCCGGGAGCGGATCGACAGCCGGCGGGCCTGGAACGTGGTGCAGTCCGACGTCGAGGTCAGCTCGCGGTAGGTGCCCTGGGTGGGGAACCAGGCCTCGATGTCGAACTTGCGGGCGGCGCTGGTGCCCAGGTCGCCGGCGGCGATGTCGACGACCCGGTAGGGCAGCTCGAGGGCCTGGAGGAACTCCTCCTCCCACTGCAGCAGGCGCAGGTGCTCGGCCTCGGCGTCCTCGGGGGCGCAGAAGCTGAACATCTCGACCTTGTCGAACCAGTGCACGCGGATGATGCCCTTGGTGTCCTTGCCGTAGGACCCGGCCTCGCGGCGGAAGCAGGAGCTCCAGCCGGCGTAGCGCTTGGGCCCGGCCGACAGGTCGAGCACCTCGTCGGCGTGCATGCCGGCCAGCGCGACCTCCGACGTCCCCACGAGGTACAGGTCGTCGCGCTCGATCCGGTAGACCTCCTCGTCGTGCTCGCCGAGGAAGCCGGTGCCCTCCATGGCCTTCGGGCCGACGAGGGCGGGGGCGACGACGGGGGTGAACCCGGCGGCGACGGCGCGGGTGATGGCCAGCTGGGCCAGCGCGAACTCCAGCAGGGCGCCGGGACCGGTCAGGAAGTAGAACCGCGAGCCGGACACCTTGGCGCCGCGCTCCATGTCGATGGCGCCCAGCGCGGTGCCGATGTCCAGGTGGTCGCGGACCTCGAAGTCGTAGGTGGGCACCTCGCCCACTGTGCGCAGGGTGACCGCGTCGTCCTCGCCGCCGGGCGGGACCTCGGGGGCCACGACGTTGGCGATCGCCAGGTGCGCGGTGCGCAGCGCCTCGTCGGCGGTGCGGGTGGCCTCCTCGGCCGCCTTGACCTCGGCGGCGAGGGCCTTGGCCCGCTCGAGGATGGCGGGCCGCTCCTCGGGGGTGGCCTTCTTCACCGACTGCGAGGCGGCCTTCTGCTCGGCGCGCAGGTCGTCGGCCCGGTGCACGGCCGCCCGCCGCTCGGTGTCGGCCGCGAGCAGGGCGTCGACCAGGGACTCGTCGTCCCCCCGGGCGCGCTGGCTGGCGCGGACGAGGTCGGGGTCATCGCGGAGGAGGCGCAGGTCGATCACCCGCTGATGGTAGGTGCCGGGGTCGGCCCCGGACGCGAGGACGCCCCCCACCCGCGAGCGGGTGGGGGGCGTCCTGGTGGAGCGGGGTGCTAGATCACGCAGTGGGGATCGTCAGCGTGGCGACACCGACCAGGAAGTTGTCCGGGACGGCGCCGGGGGCACCCAGGGTGGTGTTGAGGAACTCGGCGGCGGCCGGGGAGACCTCGACCTTGGTGCCGGTCAGGATCGCGTTGCCCGAGCTGTCCACGGTGATGGGCTCCAGCGTGGTGCCGTTCAGGTTGAACAGCGGGAACGAGGCAGCGGCGAGCGTGCCGTTGACCGAGACGTCGGCGAACAGGATGGCCGGCTTGCTCGGGACGACGACGAAGTTCTCCAGCGAGATGACGTTCTCACCGGCGGTCAGCGAGATGCCCGACCCCTGGTGGAAGATCGCGCCCTGGACGAACGGGCGGTAGCCGGAGTCCTTGTCGTAGACGGTGGCGGTGCCGCCGGTGATCGGGAAGTCCAGCGTCGCGCCGTCCAGCGTCGCGGTGCCGATGACGCCCGGGGTGATGTTCAGGCTGGTCAGCGCGTCGAGGAAGCCGGAGTCCAGGGCCACGGCGGTGTCGCCGCCGGAGATCGCGGGGATCGTGGCGATGGGGGCCGGGTTGCTCACGGTCGACGAGGTCGCCGCGGCGGCCGAGGTGCTGGTGTCGGTGGCCGAGGTGTCCGAGCCGGAGCTGCAGGCGGCCAGGCCGAGCGCGGCGCTCATGGCGATGGCAGCGACGGCGGTGCGCTTGGCGGTGGTCTTGTTGAGGTTCACGGTGTTTCTCCCTGTGTCGGTCGTCCGCGTCGTCCGCGGGATCACGAGGAGTTCGGGGCCACGTCAAGATCTGGATGTCACGGTTCGATAACGGTCGATCCGGTCACGGACGACGCAGCAGGTAGGTGTCCATCACCCAGCCCTTGCGCTCGCGCGCGGCCGCCCGCACCGCGGCGATCTCGTCGACCACGTCGGCGAGCTTCCCGGCGACCAGCAGCTCGGCCTCGGTGCCGAGGTAGGCGCCCCAGTAGATGTCGAGGTCGAGGTCGAGGTAGGCCCGGCAGGCCAGCTCGCTGTCCAGCATCACGACGACGTCGTCGGCGTTGGGCGGGAACTCCTGGGCCAGCCGGCGACCGGTGGTCAGGTGCACGGCCCCGCCGACGCGGTTGAGCAGGATCCGGTGCCGGGCGGTGAGCGCCTGCACAGCGGTGATGCCGGGGACGACGTCCCACTCGATCTCCAGCTCGCCGGCCGCGGCGATCTCCTCCAGCACCCGGATGGTGCCGTCGTAGAGCGACGGATCGCCCCAGACGAGGAAGCCGCCGGTCCCGCCGTCGGGCACCTCCTCGGCGATCGCCCGCTGGAGCAGGACGGCGCGGTCGGTGCGCCAGTCGTCGACCGCCCGGGTGTAGCGCTGCTCGGCGGCGACCGACGCCGGGTCCCGGTCCCGCTCGGGGTCGCTGAGCTCCACGAAGCGGTAGGCACCCTCGACGAACCGCTCGCAGACCGCCCGGCGGGCCGCGGTGAGGTCGGCGGTGGCCGGGCCCTTGTCCAGGACGAGGAACACGTCGACCTCGTTGAGCGCGCGGACGGCGCCGACGGTGACGAAGTCGGGGTCGCCCGCCCCGATGCCGATGACCAGCAGACGTCGCATGCCGGCCAGCCAATCAGACGCCCACGGCGGCGGGTTGGTCCGCGGTGGGAGGTGCGGGACCATGGGGCCATGCGCTTCCTGGACGACCGGCGACCGGCGACCGACCTCACGTACGCGGACGTCTTCATGGTCCCCAACGCCTCGACCATCGGGTCGCGGCTCGAGGTCGACCTGACCACGCCGGACCGGGTGGGCACCACCATCCCGGTCGTGGTGGCCAACATGACTGCCATCTCCGGCCGCCGGATGGCCGAGACCATCGCCCGCCGGGGCGGCCTGGCCGTGATCCCGCAGGACATCCCGGTCGACGTGGTCGGCGAGGTGGTGAGCTGGGTCAAGGCGCGGCACACCGTCTACGACACCCCGATCACGCTGGCCCCCACCGCGACCGTGGCCGAGGCGCTGCAGCTGCTCACCAAGCGCGCGCACGGCGTGCTGGTCGTGGTGGACGGCGGCCGGCCGGTCGGCGTGGTCACCGACGGCGCGTGCCAGGGCGTGGACCGGTTCACCCAGCTGTCCGAGGTCATGGCCCCCGACCCGCTGACCGTCCCGGCCGGCACCGACCTGGCCAAGGTCTTCGACGTGCTGTCCGAGGCCCGGGTGAACGCCGCCCCGGTCGTGGACGGCGACCAGCTGGTCGGCGTCGTCACCCGCAAGGGCGCGCTGCGCTCGGCGCTGTACACCCCGGCCCTCGACGCGGCCGGCAAGCTGCTGACGTCGGCGGCGGTCGGCATCAACGGCGACGTCGCCGGCAAGGCCGAGGCGCTGCTCGCCCACGGCGTCGACGTCCTCGTCGTGGACACCGCGCACGGCCACCAGGCCAAGGCCGTCGAGGCGGTGCGGGCCGCGCGCTCGGTGGCCGGCTCGGTGCCGATCGTCGCCGGCAACGTGGTCACCGCCGGCGGCACCCGGGACCTCATCGAGGCCGGCGCGGACGTCGTCAAGGTCGGCGTCGGCCCCGGCGCCATGTGCACCACCCGGATGATGACCGGCGTCGGCCGGCCGCAGTTCTCCGCCGTCGAGGAGTGCGCGGCCGCCGCGCGCGAGGCCGGCAAGCACGTCTGGGCCGACGGCGGCGTCCGGCACCCCCGCGACATCGCCCTGGCGCTGGCCGCGGGTGCGGCCAGCGTGATGGTCGGCTCCTGGTTCGCCGGCACGTACGAGAGCGCCGGCGACGTCCACGAGGACGGCACGGGCCGGTTGTACAAGGAGAGCTTCGGGATGGCGTCGGCCCGCGCGGTCAAGGCCCGGACGTCGACCCAGTCCGGCTTCGACCGAGCGCGGGCGGCCCTGTTCGAGGAGGGCATCAGCTCCTCGCGGATGTACCTGGACCCCGCCCGCCCCGGCGTGGAGGACCTGGTCGACCAGATCGTGGCCGGCGTCCGCTCGTCGTGCACCTACGCCGGGGCCCGGACCGTCGACGAGCTGCACGAGCGGGCGGTGCTCGGGGTGCAGTCCGCGGCCGGCTACGAGGAGGGCCGCCCGCTGCCGACCAGCTGGTGAGGGCTCTCCCCCTCGCGGAGTTCGAGGACCTGGTCGCCGATGCGCTGGACCAGGTCCCGGCCGAGCTGATGGACCTCGTCGACAACGTCGTCGTCCTGGTCGAGGACCGCAACCCCGACGAGCCGACCCTGCTGGGTCTCTACGAGGGCTATGCACTCACCGAGCGGTCGTGGGACCTGTCCGGCCAGCTGCCCGACCGGATCATGGTCTACCGCGAGGCGATCTGCGACGTCTGCGAGACCGCCGCGCAGGTGGCCGAGGAGGTCACCATCACGGTGGTGCACGAGATCGCGCACCACTTCGGCATCGACGAGGCCACCCTCCACCGCCTCGGCTGGGGATAAGGACCTCCAGCACGTCACCATTGCTCTCATGTCCGACGACGCCCGGTTGCCGATCAAGATGCTGCACGACCGACTGCTGGTCTCCCTGCGCAAGGATGACGGCGACCGGCGCAGCACCGGCGGCATCCTCATCCCGGCCACCGCGCAGATCGCCAAGCGGCTGGTGTGGGGCGAGGCGCGCGGGGTGGGCAGCAACGTCCGGCAGGTCAAGGTCGGCGACCGGGTGCTGTTCTCCCCCGAGGATCAGCACGAGGTCGAGGTGCACGGAGAGGAGCTGCTGATCCTGCGGGAGCGCGACGTGCACGCGGTCGCCGCCGAGCGGATCGAGGAGTCGACCGGTCTCTACCTGTGAATCCGTGACCGCCTCGCCACGCGATGTGGTCGTGGGGGGTTGCGCCCGCTCCCGGCATCAGCAGACTGGGGAGCTGTGGCCGACGCAGGGAGACCGGGCGGATCAGCCCGCCGACCCCTCCCGCAGCCTGGCCACCCACTCCTGGGCGTCGGCGAACGCCCCGTCGGCGAAGCGCTCGTGCACCGGCGCGGCCGCGCGGCCGTCGGCCCGCGGGTAGGAGCCCTGGAAGCGGACCTCGTCGCACAGCCGGTGCAGCGCGACCAGTGCGTCGCCCACCCGGCGGTCGGAGACGTGGCCCTCGCAGTCCACGGAGAAGGAGTAGACGCCCAGCCGTTCGCGGGTGGGCCGGGACTCCAGCCGGGTCAGGCTGATCCCGCGCGAGGCGAACTCGGTCAGCAGGTCGAGCAGGACGCCGGTGCGGTCGGC
The DNA here is from genome assembly GCF_900491935.1 of Klenkia terrae. Lineage (GTDB taxonomy): Bacteria > Actinomycetota > Actinomycetes > Mycobacteriales > Geodermatophilaceae > Klenkia > Klenkia terrae. The sequence continues at coordinate 2,556,052 of NZ_UEXK01000004.1, read as the reverse complement.
CACGAAGCAGGTCAGCGTCGTCTTGTCCGCCCCGGTCGGGGCGGGGAGCCGGCCCGGTCGCTCCACCTGCACGAACCGGGTGACCGCCCCGGGGGTGTCGGCCAGGCCGGTGCCGACCACGTCCAGGCCGTAGCGCGCGGCGGCGATCTCGGGGCAGATGGCCGCGTCGTGGGCGCCCTCGGCGACCAGCCGGGCGGCGTCGGCGGTGGACGCGGCCGGGACCACCTCGGCGCCGGGCAGGTGGGCCGCGACCCAGCCCCGGGTCTGCGCCAGCGCGTGTGGGTGGCTGGCCACCCGGCGCACGTCGCCGCGGCCGACGCCGGGCCGCGTGGCCAGCACGAAGTCCACCTCGAGGAACACCTCGCGGGTGATCACCAGGGGGTCCCCGGCGGCCAGCCCGTCGATGGTCGGGCTGACCGAGCCCTCGACCGAGTTCTCCAGCGGCACGAACGCCGCGTCCACCTCGCCGGAGCGGGCCATCGCCAGGGCGGCCGGCACGCTGGGGGCCGGCACCGTCTCCCCCTCGGAGTGGGTGCCGAGACTGTGGAGTGCCGCTTCGGTGAAGGTACCCTCGGGCCCCAGGAAGGCGATGCTCGACGGAATCGACCCAGCGGGCTGAGCAGGCATTCGACGAGGGTAGTGCGGCCAGTGCGGACCACGTGTCCGCCCTGGGGGGAGACGCATCGCCACCGAACGGACGGCGACGTGCGCCGTCCCCCAGGCGAGCGGAGGACGGCGTGACCACCGGCAGCCCTCCCCTCGTCGACGAGGCTGCCCTCTCCGGGCTGCGCTGGGACCTGCTCACGGCCAGCGACCAGGACGACGCGCACTCCTTCACCGACCTGCTGACCGCCGTCGAGGACCACCTGTCGGCCGCCGCGGACCCCCGCTGGCAGGCGTGGTCGCACGCCTTCACCGCCCGCCGCGCGCTCGCCGAGCACGACACCGAGGGCGCCGGCCACCAGGTGGTCGCCGCCCGCGCCGCCGCCGAGGACTGCCCGGCCGACGCCGAGCGCGCCCTGCTGCTGGCCTACCTGTCCTACCTCGAGGTGACCGGCAACCGGTTCGAGGTCGCGCTGCACCTGGCCGTGGACGCCAGCCTGCTCACCGACCAGGTCCCCGCCGACACCCCCAGCCGCGCGCTGCACCAGGCCCACCACTGGCTCTCCCTCGCCCTGACCCGGCTGGACCTCGAGGAGCTCGCGGTCGCCCAGGCGCTGCGCGGGCACCGGGTCGCCGCGGCGCTCGAGGACGTCCCCGCCCGCTGGCAGCTGCTGCGGCTGTGCGCCCAGCAGCACGCCGAGCTGGCCCAGACCGTGCACCGCCGCGGCGACGAGGACCGCGCCGCCCGGCTCGCCGCGGTGGCCCTGCGCTGCTCGTTCTCCGCCACCGAGCTGGGCGCGGAGAGCGACTGGGAGCCACCCGACGCCGAGGCCGACCTGCTCGCCGTCGTCCACGGCTGGGCGCTGACCCTCGCCGGGGACCTCGAGGACACCCTGCCGGCCCTGCGCCGGGTGCGGGACCGGATCGCCGCCGAGGGCGGTCCGTGGCTGCGCGGCTACGCCGACCTGGCGCTGTCCCGGCTGCTGTCCCGGATCGCCGGACCGCCCGACGCGATGGGGCCGCACGCCGAGGAGGCCGCCGAGCTGCTGCACGCCGCGGCCACCGCGTTCGCCGGCGTCGGCGACCAGCGGCGCTACCGGCAGTGCCTGCTCGAGCTGGGCCGGTCGACCGCCGCGCTGGGCCGGGCGTCGGAGGCCCTGCACTGGCTGGAGGCCTACCGGGCCGACACCGTGCGCATGCACCACCGCAGCCGCGAGCTGTGGGCCGAGATGTTCGTCCGGCGCAGCCGGCTGCGCGAGGCCGAGCGGCAGACCGCGCTCATGCGCCGGCACGCGCTCGAGGACCCGCTGACCGGGCTGGGCAACCGGCGCAGCGCCGAGCGCCGGCTGGCCGAGCTGGACACCGCCGACGCACCGGTGGCCCTCGCCGTGGTCGACATCGACCGGTTCAAGGAAGTCAACGACCGCCACTCGCACCTGCACGGGGACGCCGTCCTGCGCCGGCTCGCCGACCTGCTGCGGGTGCACTGCCGCACCGGCGACGAGGTCTACCGCTGGGCCGGCGACGAGTTCCTCGTGGTGCTGCCCGCGGCGCAGGAGGCCCAGGCGGTGATCGCCATGGAGCGCCTGCGCGCCGCCGTGGTGGCCTGCGACTGGCGCGAGCTCGAGCTGGACGGCGACGTCACCGTCAGCATCGGCATCGCGACCTCGCACCCGAGCGCGCCGCGCACCTGGCGCGAGCTCTTCGACGACGCCGACCTGCACCTGTTCACCGCCAAGCGCTCGGGCCGCGACCGGGTCCGGACCTCGACGCCGGACGGCGAGGGCGCCGCGGCGACCACCGGCCCGCACACCTCGGTGGACGACCTGGTCGTGGAGCTGCTGGGCGCCCGCCGCCCGCGCACGCCCGGCTGGGCCTTCGCCCCCGACGACGAGCTCGACGGCGACGCCGTCCCGTGACTCCGGTGGGGCGTGCGGGACCGGTGGGGCGCCGGTGACCCGCCGGGCGGGTCGCCCCCGGCGCGCCCCCGACGGAACAGGTGACAGAACGCATCCAGACGTGCACAGTGCGCTCGTGCCACCCGGGATCCTGCACGAGCGGGTCAGCTCAGCGCTGACCAACTGGCACCTCGACGTCGCCGAGTCCTTGCTCGCCGACGCCGATGCCGACCCCGGTCCGGCGGCGACCGCCGGCGCACCGCTGACCTCGCTGTCCCGGGCCTGGGCGGACACGCTGCGCGCCGAGCTGCTGGTCCGCCGGCTGCGCATGGCCGGGCTGACGCTGCTCGGCGACCCCATCGACGACGCCACGACCCCGGTGCCGGCCGAGCCGACCGCGGACGAGGCGGCGACCGGCGCCGAGCTGGGCACCCGCTCGCAGACCGCCGACGACGCCGCCACGGCCATCGCGCTGGTCCGCTCCGCCCGCGCCGCCTTCGACGCCGCCGACGACGACCTGCAGCGCGCGGCCGGCCTGGCCCGGCACGCCCGCATCGAGCTGCTGTCCCGCCGGGTGGACGCCGCCATGGACGAGGCGGTCGAGGCCGCCAGCCTGCTCGACCCCGCCCTGGTCGCCAGCCCCCTGCTGGTGCACACCCTGGGCGCCCTCTCCGGGGTGCTGGCCGACCTGGAGCTCATGCCGCTGGCCCTGGACTACCAGCGCCGGGCGCACCACACCGCGCTGCGGCTGGCCGAGGACGAGCCGGGCCCTGCGTCGCTGGCCCTGGTCGGGGACAGCGCCTCCCGGCTGGCCGCGCTGTGCGCGGAGGTCGGCGAGGGGCTGCTGGACGACGGCATCGCCGACGCCGCCGACCCGCACTTCACCCAGGCCCGCACCCTCGCCGTCGAGACCCTCGCCGGGCTCCCCGCCGACGACCCGCACCGGCCCACCGCCGAGGTCGTGCTGGGCGCGGCACTGGTCGGGCTGGGCGAGCACGACGCCGCGGTCACCGCACTGCAGCGGGTGGTCGGCCAGATCCCCGCCGAGCAGGACCGCGCCCTGCTCGCCTCGGCCGAGCTGGCCCTGGGCCGCGCGCTGCGTCGCCAGGGCAACGGCACCGCCGCCGACGACCACCTGGCCCACGCCCTCGCGCTGTCCACCGAGCACGGCCTCCCCCGCCTCCGCCGGGCCGCCCTGCGGGAGCTGTGCACGCTGCACGCCGACCTGGACGACGCCGCCCGTGCCCTGCCCTACCTGCAGGCCTACCTGGCCGACGAGCTGGACCGGGTCGACGAGCGGCGCACCCGCTGGGTCGAGCTGTTCGGCCGCCGCAAGAGCCTGCTGGAGACCGAGCGGGCCGCCGGCCAGCTGCGCCGCCAGGCCTACGAGGACCCGCTGACCCATCTCCCCAACCGGCGCTACGCCGAGGGCCGCCTGGACGGCCTGCTGGCCGCCGGCGCCGCCCCCGCGCTGGCCGTCGTGGACATCGACCACTTCAAGTCGATCAACGACGCCGCCGGCCACCCCGGTGGCGACGCCGTCCTGCGCGCGGTGGCCCAGCTGCTGGTCGACGGCGTCCGGGACACCGACGAGGTCTGCCGGTGGGCCGGTGACGAGTTCGTCATCCTGCTGCCCGACACCACCGCCGAGCAGGGCGAGCGGGCGATGGAGCGGATCCGGTCCTCGATCGCGACCAACGACTGGTCGGCGCTGGGCGTCGACGTCCCGGTCACGATCAGCGCGGGCATCGCCTCGGCGGCCCGCGGCGACGACCGGCGCACCCTGTTCGCCGCGGCCGACGGCGTGCTCTACGACGCCAAGCGCAGCGGCCGGGACCGCGTCGTCCGGTTGTCCGGGGTGACCCAGACCCGGGCCGAGGACGGCCCGCCGGAGCCCCCGCGGCCGGCCGCGCCGGTCTTCGAGGGCGAGCTGCTGGAGTCCGACACGGCCCCGGCCGGTGACGGGGAGTCGCCGGAAGCGCCGGTTACCGTCACGGACGTGACGCAGCAGCCCCCCGTGGACCCGACCCCGGCCCGGCCGACCGACATCCTGTTCGGCGACGACCCGCGACCGGTGCCGACGCCGCGGAACGAGGAGGACGACGCGGCCGGCGGCTTCGGCCGGCTGCTCGTCGAGCCCGTCCCCGCCCCCGGTGGGCCCCGGCCCATGCGCACCGGCCGGGTCGTGGGACCGGCCGAGGACGCGGCCACCCCCGACGACGGTGCCCAGGTCGCCGCGACCCGCAGCCCGGTCACCTCGGCCGGCCCCGAGGTCGTCCGCGGTGCCGGCCGGACCACCGAGCAGGTCCTGGCCCTGGTGCGCGAGGCCCGTCGCGAGCACCCCGACCGCCCGGCGGTCGTCGTGGGCGCCGGCGCCGAGACCCTGGTCGCCCTGGCCAGCGAGCACGACGCCTACACGACGATGGACCACACGGCGATGGCCGCCGCGGTGGGCCCGCTGCCCGAGCCGCGCGGCCGGGTCGCGGTGCTGTGCGCCGGGTCCGGCGACGCGCCGGTCGCCGCCGAGGTGGCCTTCGTCGCCCGGGTGACCGGCACCGAGGCGGTCCGGGTGGACGACGTGGGCGGCAGCCGGCTGCAGGCCCTGCTGGCCGACGGCTCGCTGCTGGCCGACGTCGACTGCGTCGTCGTGGTCGCCGGGCTGGACGCCGCCCTGGCCACCACGATCGGCGGGCTGACCGAGGTCCCGGTCGTCGCCGTCCCCACCTCGACCGGGCAGGCCGGCGGGTTCGGCGGCATCGGTGCCCTGCTGACGATGCTGAACTCCGGCGGGGCCGGTGTCGTGGTCTCCGGCATCGACAACGGCTACGCCGCCGGGGTGTTCGCCGCCCGCATCGCCCGTCGCTGACCGGGCCGGGGCGCCGCGTGGTCTAGGGTGTCGTCCGGAGAAGGGGAGTAGCCCCCCGTCCGCTGGTCGACATGCTGGTGCCCCCGGGCACCCGGTCAGCGGGTCCGGTGCGAGTGCCGGATGGGCGAGACCTTCGACTGGAGCAGCCCATCCGTGGCGCTGCCGGTCGGAGGCTGCGTGCCCTCGCCCGGCCGCGCCGAGCACAGAAGAGAGCCCCTCGTGGTCCTGTCGGTCATCGCTGCCGCGTTCATCCTGATCCTCCCGGTCGAGCTGCCGGACAAGACCCTGTTCGCCACCCTGATCCTGGCCACCCGGTTCGCCCCGCTCCCGGTGTTCGTCGGCGTCGGGACGGCGTTCGCGGTGCAGGTGGCGATCGCGGTCACCGCCGGCTCGCTGCTGTCGCTGCTGCCGGCGGCGCTGGTGAGCGGGATCGTGGCGCTGCTGTTCGTCGTCGGGGCCGTGCTGCTGTGGCGCAGCGCCCAGGAGGGCCCCGAGGACGGCGGCCAGGCCGCCGAGCAGCGCGAGCAGGTGCCCTTCCTCAAGGCCGCCGCGATCTCCTTCGGCGTGCTGTTCGCCGCCGAGTGGGGCGACCTGTCCCAGCTGGCCACCGCCGGGCTCGCCGCCCGCTACGACGCCCCGGTGTCGGTGTTCATCGGTTCCTGGGCGGCACTGCTGGTCGTCTCCGGGCTCGCGGTCTTCCTGGGCAGGAAGCTCGCCGACCGGCTGCCGATCCCGCTGATCCGCCGGGTCGCGGCCGGGCTGTTCCTGGTCTTCGCGGTGATCGCCGTGGTGGAGACGGTCCGCGCGCTGGCCGGCTGAGCCACCCCTCCGGGGGTGATGCGTCCGATCCTGTCTCAGGGACCGGGCCCGGGTTGTCGACCTCTGCAGCACAGGACCCCGCCCGAGCGGCCAGGGGCGGTGCGACGAGGACGGACGACAGCTGTGACGCTCACCGACGGATGGGCCCTCGTGGACGACTGCGCGCTGCGCGCCCGCCAGCACCAGGTGCTGGTCGACGTCGACCTGCTCGACTTCCCGGGCGACGCCGAGCTCGACGCGGTGACCCGGGTGGCGGCCCTGATGACCGGCACCTCGACGGCCACGGTGAACCTGCTGGACACCGAGCGCCAGTGCCAGCCCTCCACCGTCGGGTTCCTCGGCGGGGACAGCGCGCGCGACCTGTCGATCTGCCACCGCGCGAGCCGGATCGGTGGGGTCGTCATGGTCCACGACTGCGCCGAGGACGCCCGCTTCTCCGACCTGCCCTGGGTCGACGGCCGGTGGGCCTCGGTGCGGATGTACGCCAGCGCGCCGCTGGTCGTCGACGGCGTCCCGATCGGGACGCTGTGCGTGTTCGACGAGCAGCCCGGCACGTTGGGGCAGGAGCAGCTCGACGGGCTGGCCGACCTGGCCCACGTCGTCGTCGCCCTGCTGGAGCGCCGACGGGCCAACCGCTTCAGCGAGGCCGCCCGCACCGAGCTGGCCCGCGCCCACGAGGAGCTGGTGGCCGCCCAGGCCTTCGACCGGGCGCTGCTGGAGGCCCTGCCGCTGGGCATCGTGGTCGGCGGTGCCGACCACCGGGTCTCGCGGTACAACGAGGTCAGCCGGCGCTGGTACGGCTCCGAGGTCGGCACCTCGGTCGCCCCCGCGGAGCTGCCGGACGCCTGCGCGCTGTACCAGCCCGACGGCTGCACGCCGATGCCGGCGGACCAGACGCCCCTGTCCCGGGTGTTCGCGGAGGGGCGGATCGCCGACGCCGAGATGGTCATCCACCCGGCCGGCTCGGAGCCGCGCACCGTCTCCTGCTCCGGCACCGAGGTGCGCGGGCCCGGCGGAGAGGTCCTGGGCGCCGTCGTCGCGATGGCCGACATCACCGCCCAGCGCGCCCTGGAGGAGCAACTGCGCACCGCTGCCCTGCACGACGTGCTCACCGGTCTGCCGAACCGGAGCCTGCTGGTCGACCGGTTGGCGCACGCGCTGGCCGCCGCCGGGCGGTCCGGCGAGCAGGTCGCCGTCCTCTACTGCGACCTGGACGGCTTCAAGGCGGTCAACGACGGCCACGGGCACGCCGCCGGGGACGAGGTGCTCACCCAGGCCGCCCGCCGGTTGTCGCACGCGGTCCGGCCCGGGGACACCGTCGCCCGGATCGGCGGCGACGAGTTCGTGCTGGTCTGCGCGGGCATGGGCACCGACGGCGCCGCGGACGCCATCGCCGCCCGGGTGGCCGCGGCCATGGCCGAGCCCATCCGGGCCGCCGGGGTCGAGCACACCGTCGGGATCAGCACGGGTACCGCGCTGAGCGGGCCGGACTCCACCCCGGAGACCATGCTCACCGCCGCGGACGAGGCCATGTACCGGGTCAAGCGTGCCCGCCGGGGCCCGTCCCGCCGGGGCTGACCGCCCCAGGGGCTAGTCGCCGGGGGTGGTGCGGCGCTCGGCCATCGCGGCCAGCCGCGACAGCGCCTCGGTGTTCCGGCGGGCCAGCACGGCGTCGGCCAGCGGGTTGTCCAGGATCTTGCCGGGCCCGCTGACCGGCGCCTCGGTCATCGTGACCCGGGTGCCGCCGTCCTCGCTGCGCAGGTCGAGCTCCACCCGCGCGGCGCCGAACGGCCGGCCCTTGGCCAGCAGCACGAGGCGGCTGGCCGGCTTCGAGACCTCGACGACGGCCTCGTCGTCGAGGGTGACCGGCCAGGTGCCCTGGCTGTGGTGCAGCTTCGCGCCGGCCGCGGGCCACGCCTCCTCGACCGCGCGCATGTGCGAGGCACCGACCACCCAGTTGCTGTAGCTCCAGCCGTCGGCGAGGACGTCCCAGACGGCGGTGGGCGGGGCGGCGACGTGCCGGGAGACGGTGGCCATGCGCCCATCCTCCCGAGGCCGGACCCGTTCCGCACCGGCAGCGCCGCTTGCGCTGGTCAGGCGTTCCCGCAGGCCCACGGCCAGTCCGGCGACGGTGAGCCGGTCGGCTGCACCACCCAGGACCCGGGCCAGCGTGCGGTGCCGGACGCCGCCCAGCCGCAGCCGGAGCTGGACCCGGGTGCCGGTGCCCTCGGGGCGCAGCGCGATCGCCCAGCTGAGCCGGACGTGGTCCCGGGTCGAGATGTGCACGAGCGCGTGCGGCGGGCTCATCTCGTGCGCGGTGAAGGTGGCCTCCCGGCCGCCCCAGTCGGGGATCGTGTCGCCGACCCGCAGGTCCAGCAGCGCGGGGTCCAGGTGCCGCCGTCCGCGCCGGGACGGCGGGGTGACCGCCTCGAACCAGCGCGGCAGGTAGTAGCCGCCGCGCCGCTTGCCCAGCTGCACGAACCAGGGCCAGACGTCGGCCGGGGGCGCGGGCAGCGAGAAGGCGGTGTCCATGACCACCTCGGCGCCGGGGACGACGTCGTCCCCGGGCAGGACCGCGGCGCGCTCGGCGGCGGTCGGGCGGATGCTCACCCCGGCACGTTCGCGCGCAGCTCGGCCAGCCAGAGGGCGGCGGAGCCGTCCGAGGGGGCGCGCCAGTCACCGCGCGGGGACAGCGACCCGCCGGCGCTCACCTTCGGCCCGTTGGGCATCGCCGACCGCTTGAACTGGCTGAACCCGAAGAAGCGCTGGCAGAACACCTCGAGCCAGTGCCGGATCTCGGGCAGGTCGTAGGCGACCCGCTTGGTCTCCGGGTGGCCGTGCGGCCAGTCGCCGGCAGCGGCGTCCCGCCAGGCGTGCCAGGCGAGGAAGGCGATCTTCGAGGGCCGGAACCCGTACCGGAGCACGTGGAAGAGGGTGAAGTCCTGCAGCGCGTAGGGGCCGACGCTGGCCTCGGTGGACTGCGCGGTCTCCCCCGGCACCAGCTCGGGGCTGATCTCGGTGTCCACGATCGACTGCAGCGTGGCGCCGACCTCGGCGTCGAACTGCTGGGTGCCGATCACCCAGCGGATGAGGTGCTGGATGAAGGTCTTCGGGATGCCGCCGTTGACGTTGTAGTGGCTCATCTGGTCGCCGACGCCGTAGGTGGACCAGCCCAGCGCCAGCTCGGACAGGTCACCGGTGCCCAGCACGATGCCGCCGCGCTGGTTGGCGATCCGGAACAGGTAGTCGGTGCGCAGGCCGGCCTGCACGTTCTCGAAGGTGACGTCGTAGACCGGCTCGCCGTCGGCGAACGGGTGGTCGATCTCGTCGAGCATCAGCCGGGCGGTGGGCTGGATGTCCAGCTCCGCCGCGGTCACGCCCAGCGCGCGCATGAGCGCCCAGGCGTTGCCCTTGGTGTGGTCGCTGGTGGCGAAGCCGGGCAGCGTGAAGGCCAGGATGTCGCTGCGCGGGCGCCCGGCCTTGTCCATCACCTGGGCGGCGACGATCAGCGCGTGGGTGGAGTCCAGCCCGCCGGAGACGCCGATGACGATCTTCGGGTCGCCGATCGCGGACAGCCGCTGGGCCAGGCCGGCGACCTGGATGTTGTAGGCCTCGTAGCAGTCCTGCTCCAGCCGGGCGTCGTCGCTGGGGACGAACGGGAACCGCTCCAGCTCCCGGCGCAGGCCCAGGTCGGCGTCCGGCGGGTCGAGGGTGAACTCGACCGTCCGCACCTGCGGTGCGTGGTGCCGGCGGTTGTCGTCGAAGGTGCCCATCCGGGCGCGCTCCTGGCGGAGCAGGTCCAGGTCGACGTCGGCCACCGCGCGCCGGTCGCCGTCGGGGAAGCGGTCGGTCTCGGCCAGCAGGACGCCGTTCTCGTAGACCAGCGTCTGGCCGTCCCAGGACAGGTCGGTGGTCGACTCCCCCTCGCCGGCCGCGGCGTAGACGTAGGCGGCCAGGCAGCGGGACGACGCACTCCGCACCAGCAGCCGACGGTCCTCGGCGCGACCCACGGTGATCGGCGAGCCGGACAGGTTCACCAGCACGGTGGCGCCGGCCAGCGCGGCCTCGGCGCTGGGCGGGATCGGCACCCACATGTCCTCGCAGACCTCGGCGTGCAGCACCAGGCCGGGCACGTCGGTGGCGGCGAAGAGGAGGTCGGGGCCGAACGGGACCTTCTCCCCGTTGATCGTGGTCTCGCCGGTCTGGTCGTCGCCGGGGGCGAGCTGGCGGCGCTCGTAGAACTCCCGGTAGGTCGGCAGGTAGGACTTCGGCGCGACGCCCAGCACCCGCCCGCGGTGGACGACGACCGCGGCGTTGTAGATCCGGTTGAGGTGCCGCAGCGGGGCGCCGACGACCAGCACCGGCAGCAGGTCGCGGCTGCCCTCGACGACCGTCGCCAGCGCGGCCTCGACGGCGTCCAGCAGCGGGTCCTGCAGCAGCAGGTCCTCGATGGAGTAGCCGGACAGCGTCAGCTCGGGGAACACCGCGACGGCGACGCCGTCCTCGTGGCAGGCCCGGGCCTGGCGCAGCACGTTCTCCGCGTTCGCCGCCGGGTCGGCCAGCGCCGTGCGCTGCGTGCACGCCGCCACGCGCGCGAAGCCGTGCCGGTAGACCGAGCTGAACCCCATGGTGATCAGTGTCCCGCCTCCCGGCCCCCGCCGTCCCGCGGCCCTCCCCCGCCCGGGTGGGTAGCGATGATCAGGGGGGTGCACGATGGTCCGTCCTCCTGCACCAGATCTGGTGCGGGAGGACGCAATCCTGCGCACCCCCCTGATCCACGCTGGGGTCAGAAGGGGGCGGTGCCGTCGCGGTCGGTGAAGGTGCCGGTCGGGCCGTCGGCGCCCTGCAGCGCCAGCGCGACGACGGCGTCGGTGCCCTCGGTGACCGTCTGCGGCCCGCTGTTCGCGTTCAGGTCGGTGGCCGTGTAGCCGGGGTCGGCGGCGTTGACCCGGATGCCGGGCAGCGCCTTGGCGTACTGCACGGTCAGCATCGTGACCGCGGACTTGGACGCGGTGTACAGCGGCGCGACCACCGTGGACTCGATCCGCGACGCGTCGTGCACGGCGTGGAACGACCCCAGACCGCTGGTCACGTTGACGATGGCCGGGGCCGCCGAGCCGCGCAGCAGCGGGAGGAAGGCCGACGTCGTCCGGACGATCCCGGCGACGTTGGTGTCGAGCACGGTGAGCGCGTCGGCGCCGGTGAGCTCGGCGGGGTCCGTGTGCGGGCCGGCGATCCCGGCGTTGTTGACGAGCACGTCCAGCCCGCCCGCGGCGCCGACGGTCTGCGCCGCGGCGGCGACGGAGGCGTCGTCGGTGACGTCGAGCTGGACGAAGCGGGCGCCGAGCTCGTCGGCGGCCTGCCGGCCGCGGGTCTCGTCGCGGGCGCCGATCCACACGGTGTGGCCCTCGGCGAGGAGGCGGCGGGCGGTCTCGCGACCCAGGCCCTTGTTGCCGCCGGTGATCAGTGTCGTGGTCATGGCTCCCACTGTGCGTCGGTCCCAGCGGCCGCGCGTGGCCCGGCGCAGCCTGTGGAGTGCCGGTACCAGGCTGCGCGGCCCCGACCGGGCGACACTGGTCCCGTGACCGACGCGCACGGAGAACTCGGCTCGCTGCTGCGGTCCTGGCGCGACCGACGCTCCCCCGCCGACGTGGGGACGCCGACCTACGGCGTGCGCCGTGCCGCCGGGCTGCGGCGCGAGGAGCTGGCGGCGCTCGCCGGGGTGAGCGTGGACTACGTCGTCCGGCTCGAGCAGGGCCGGGCCCGGACGCCGTCCGCGCAGGTGGTGGCCGCCCTCGGCCGGGCACTGCAGCTGGACCGCCACGAGCAGGACCACCTGTACCGGCTGGCCGGCCTGCAGCCGCCCGGCGAGGCGCTGGTGGGCACGCACATCCCGCCCGGGGTGCAGCGGCTGGTGTCCCGGATGGGCGACAACCCGATCGCGGTGTTCACCGCAGCGTGGGACCTGCTGACCTGGAGCCCGACCTGGGCTGCGCTGTTCGGCGAGCCCGCCGGCCGCACCGCGTGGCAGCGCAACCTGGTCGCGCAGGCCTTCCTGGCCGACGCGGCGGTCGGGCAGGTCGGCCGCGCCCGGTACCCCGACGGCGGGGCGGGGTTCCGCGCGTCGCTGGTGGCCGACCTGCGGCGGACCCAGGGCCGGCACCCGCACGACCCGTCGCTGCGGGCGCTGATCGAGCGGCTGCAGAGCGGCAGCCCGGAGTTCGCGCAGCTGTGGCGCAGCGGTGCGGTCGGGGAGCACCTGTCGGAGCAGAAGACGATCGACCACCCGGTGGTCGGCGCGGTCGAGGTGGACTGCGACGTGTTCACCGTCAGCGGGTCCGAGCTGCGGATCGTGACGATGACCGCCGCGACCGGGACGCCGGCGGCCGAGAAGCTGGACTTCCTGCGGGTCTCCGGGGTCAACTCGGTCGCCTGAGACCCCGGCGGGGTGCTTGGGTGCCCGGCATGGCTGCTGCGTTCAGGGACCTGTGCATCGACGCCCGCGACCACCAGGCGCTGGCCGACTGGTGGTGCTCGGCGATGGGGTACGTCCGCAAGGACGCGGCCCAGCCCGACCCGGACGACGACTGGACCCGCCCGGTGGACTGGCCGGTGCCGATCGTCGACCCCGCCGGACACGGCACCCTGATCTGGGTGGTGCCGGTGCCGGAGGAGAAGGTGGTGAAGAACCGCGTGCACTGGGACGTCGTCGGGTCCGTCGAGGAGCTGCTCGCGCAGGGGGCCACGCTGGTGCGCGGCAACGACCGCCCGGCCGACGGCGCGGACACCGACCCCACCACCGGGGCCATCGAGTGGGACGTGCTCGCCGACCCCGAGGGCAACGAGTTCTGCGTCTTCACCCCCCAGCCCTGACGCGTCGAGTGTGCAACCACTGCTGCCTACGGACCCGTGGCACCGCGCTGGTTGCACACTCGGTGAAGCCGGGCTGGTAGACAGCGGCGTGCTCGAGATGCGACCCGGCTGCGAGTGCTGCGACGTCGACCTGCCGCCGTCGTCGACCGACGCCTGGATCTGCTCCTTCGAGTGCACCTGGTGCACCGCGTGCGCGACCGACGTCCTGCACGGGCGGTGCCGCAACTGCGGCGGCGACCTCACCCTCCGGCCCACCCGCGCGCCGGAGAAGCTGGCCGCCGCACCCGCCGGCACGACCCGGGTGCACGCGCCCGACTGCCGCTGAGGACCCGAGGGGCACGATGCGGGCATGAGCGAGCACGCGGGCGAGCGCCCCCTCGAGGCCGGCATCCGCACCGACCTCCGGCAGACGATGAGCTACGGGGCCTACCTCGACCTCGACCGGCTGCTCTCGTCCCAGCACCCGGTCAGCCGGCCCGAGCACCACGACGAGCTGCTGTTCATCATCCAGCACCAGACCACCGAGCTCTGGTTCAAGCTGGTGCTCCACGAGCTGCGCGCGGTCCGCGACCACCTCGACGCCGACGACCCCGCGCGCGCCCGCAAGGGCCTGGCCCGGGTCAAGCACATCTTCCGCACGCTGGCCGAGCAGTGGTCGGTGCTGGCCACCCTCACCCCCAGCGAGTACGCCGAGTTCCGCGGCTCCCTCGGCAGCTCCTCGGGGTTCCAGTCCCACCAGTACCGGGCCGTCGAGTTCATCCTCGGCAACAAGAACGCCGCGATGCTGAAGGTCTTCGACTCGGCCCCCGAGGGGCAGGCCGTGCTCGCCGAGCTGCTGGACTCCCCCACCGTCTACGACGCGTTCCTGGCCCACCTCGCCCGCCGGGGCCACGCCGTCCCCGACGAGGTGCTGCACCGCGACGTCCGGCAGGCCTGGACGATGCACGCCGACCTGGTCCCGGTCCTGCGGGCGATCTACGACGACACCGAGGCGCACTGGCCCGACTACGCCACCTGCGAGGACCTCGTCGACATCGAGGACGCCTTCCAGTTCTGGCGGTTCCGGCACCTGCGCACCGTGCAGCGCACGATCGGGTTCACCACCGGCACCGGCGGCAGCTCCGGGGCGGCCTTCCTGCGCCGGGCGCTGGACCTGACCTTCTCCCCCGAGCTCTACGAGGTCCGCACCGGCATCGGCGCCCCCGCCCAGGTGCCCCCCCCCGCCGCGGTGTGATCAGGTGGGACGGCCCGGCCGTCAGTCGGTGAGCCGGTGCAGGCTGTCGGGCAGCTCCCGGGCGTGCAGCACGGCCAGCCGCTGGGTGGCCCTGGTCAGCGCGACGTAGAGGTCGGAGTCCCCGCGCACGCCCTCGGCCAGCACGGCGGCCGGCTCGACCAGCACCACGGAGTCGAACTCCAGGCCCTTGGCCTCGGCCGGGCGCAGCAGCACGGGGCCGGCCGAGGAGTCGGCGTCCGCGCCCGCGGTCGCCCCCGGCAGGACGGCGACCGCGCCGTCGAACAGCGACGGCGGCACGATCACCGCCGTCGTCCCGCCCTTGCCCGCCAGGTCCGCGGTCACCTCGGCCACCCGGTCCAGCAGGTCCCCGGCCGCCACCCGCTCCGCCCGCGGGTGCTCCCCGCTGCTGCGCACCGACGTCGGCGCCTGCAGCTGCGAGCCCGAGGCGGCCAGCACGTCGGCGGCGACCTCCATGATCTCGGTCGGCGTGCGGTAGTTGACCGTCAGCACCGCCTGCCGCCACTGCGTCCGCGCGTGCGGGGTGAGCACGTCGGCCCAGCTCAGCGCCCCGCCCAGGGTGCCGGTCTGGGCCAGGTCGCCGACCACCGTCATCGACAGCGTCGGGCACTTGCGGGCCAGCACCCGCCACGCCATCGCCGACAGCTCCTGCGCCTCGTCGACCACGACGTGCCCGAACGTCCAGGTCCGGTCGGCCGCGGCCCGCTCGGCGGTGGACCGGTAGTCGGCCTCCTCCTCGCGCGCGGCCAGCCCGGCGGCGTCCAGCAGGTCGCCGGCCATCAGCTCCTCGGACTCCTCGTCGTCGTCCGCGTCGTGCGACCGCGACCCGTGCAGCAGGTCCAGCACCCGCTGCGCCTCGTCCACCCCGGCCTGCCGGCGGCGCGCGGCCGCGGCCCGCTCCGCGGAGTCGTCGACGCCGAGCAGCTCGTCGGCCTCCTCGAGCAGCGGGACGTCGGACACCGTCCACGGCGCCCCCCGGTCGCGCACCAGCAGCGCCCGCTCGGCGTCGGTGAGCCCGCGCGCCGCCCGGGCCAGCCGCTCGGGCGAGGAGAACAGGTCGCGCAGCAGGTGCTCGGGCGTGAGCAGCGGCCACAGCTCCTCGACCAGGTCGGCCACCGCGGGCTCCCCGGCGATCTCCCGGCGCAGCGCGCGCCGGTCCTCGGCGTCCAGCAGGTTCTCCCCGCCGCGGACGTCGGAGCCCAGCCGGTCGGCCAGCCGCTGGGCGATGAGGTCCACCAGCCCCCGGTAGAACGCCGGCCGCGCCAGGTTGTGCAGCCGGGAGGCCCGCCGCGCCTGGGTGCGCACCCGGGCGACGTCCCCGGCGCGCAGCCGGATCCGCTCCCGGTCGACGACCACCTCCCGGGTGCCGCGCAGCACGCCCTGCCGGTCCTTGACCGCGGCCGAGACCACCTCGGCCATCGCCAGCCGGCCCTTGACCTCGGCGACCTCGGGGGCGTCCACCACCGTCGTCGAGAGGCCCGGCCGCAGCTGCCCCAGCCCGGCCATGACCACGCCGGTCTCGCCGAGGGCGGGCAGCACGTCGGCGATGTAGCGCAGGAACGTCGGGGTCGGCCCGACGACGAGCAGCCCGCTGCGGGCCAGCCGGTCGCGGTGCGTGTAGAGCAGGAACGCGGCGCGGTGCAGCGCGACGGCGGTCTTGCCGGTCCCCGGCCCGCCCTGGACGACGAGGATGCCGCGGGCGTCCGAGCGGATGATCGTGTCCTGCTCGGCCTGGATGGTCCGCACGATGTCGGTCATCCGGCCGGTCCGCTCGGCGGTCAGCGCCCGCAGCAGCGCGGCCTCGCCGGTCAGCCCGCGGTCGTCGGCCTCCTCGCCCTCGGCGAGCACCAGCACCTCGTCGTCGACCCCGGTGACCCGCCGGCCCGCCGTCCGGATGTGCCGGCGGCGGGCGATGCCCTCGGGCCGGAACGGGGTCGCGGTGTAGAACGGCCGGCTGGCCGGGGCCCGCCAGTCCACCAGCGCAGGGTCGCCGCCGGCGTCGTCGGCGGGCAGCCCGGTCCGCCCGACGTACAGCGGCTGCTCGACCTCCGTGCGGTCCAGCCGGCCGAGCACCAGGCCGGCCTCGGCGGCGTCCAGCTGCACGATCCGGGTGCCGTGGAAGCGGACCGCGGCCTCCTTCTCGCCCATGGCCTGCGGGTTGTCCACCAGCGGTGCGGAGATGGCCTGCTGCCGGCGGGTCACCGCCAGCTCGCGGGCGGCGTCCAACCGGGCGTAGAGACCGGTGACGTGCTGCTGCTCCTCGGCGAGGCGGGGGTCGGTGCTCGGCACGTGCAGTTCTCCTCCGGTGGGGCGGGCCCGTCGAAGGTAGTCGGGTCCCGCCCACCGCGTCGGTCAGCCGGTCGCGACCCGCCCCAGGACGGCGTCCAGCGCACCGGCCAGCCAGGTCCGGGCGTCGTCGGCCGAGGCCGGCGGTGCCGCGTGCCGGGCCGCGACGTAGAGGTCCGGGCGGACCAGCAGGACGCCGCCGTCGCCGATCTCGCGCAGGTCGGCCCAGGTGCCGTACGGGTCGTCGACCGGCAGGCCCGGCCCGATCGCGACCGGCGTGATCTCCAGCCCGCGCTCGGCGCCGAGGGCAGCGGCGGCCTCGATCCAGGACTCCCCGCCGACCCCGGTGACCACGGCGAACCTGCCCTTGCCGGCCAGGTCCAGCGTGGAGACCTCGCGGCCGCCGCGGGTGACCCAGGTGTGCGGCAGCTTGGCGCCGGGCCAGGTGGTGGCCTGGGCGTAGAGCTGGGCGTCCCGTCGGTACTCCGGCATTGGCGTCCCGTCCGGGACCACCGCGGCCGAGGCGTAGCGCTGGTTGTGCTCGACGCCGTGCGCGTCGAACTCGTAGGCCTTGTAGGCGATCGCCTCGCGGACGGCGGCCCGGATCCGGTCGCCCTCGGGGCCCGGCGCCCGGCGCAGCGCGAGCTGGCGGTCCAGCGCCTCGGTGTCGGTGGTGTCGGTCAGCTCGAACGCGGCCATGATCCGGCCGGTGTCGGCGATCGACTGGTTGGCCCGCTCCACGATCTGCCGCGCGATCGGGGCCCGCTCGGCGTCGTAGGAGTCCAGCAGGGCCGGGTCCGCCGTCCCCGCGACCACATGGGCGAGCTTCCAGGCCAGGTTGTAGGCGTCCTGGATCGAGGTGTTGGAGCCCAGGCCGTTGGTCGGCGGGTGCCGGTGGATGGCGTCGCCGGCGCAGAACACGCGGCCCTTCGAGATCGTGGTCGCGAAGTGGTGGTTGACCGTCCAGGGTGAGCCCTTCAGGACCTCCATCTCGAAGTCGTCGGTGCCCACCAGGCCCACGGCCAGCTCGCGGACGAACTCGTCGGTCAGCTCCGGCGGGCCGTCGGCGACCGCGTAGCCCCACATGAGCATCCACTCGGTCCAGGGCTTGATCATCCGGAGCACGCCCAGGCCCACGCCCTCCTTCTCCGCGCCCGGCTGCAGCATCCAGTAGAGGACCGACGGCCGGTGCTCGACCAGGTGGGTCAGGTCGGCCCGGAACACGATGCCCAGCGCACCGCCCACCGCACCGGGGCCCTCGTAGGGCAGCTCCAGGTCGGCGGCCACCTGGCTGCGCGCGCCGTCGGCGCCGACCAGGTAGCGCGAGCGGATCTCGTACTCCAGGCCGGTGAGCCGGTCGCGCACGGTGGTGGTGACGCCCTCGTCGTCCTGCACGTGGCGCACGTACTCGGTGTCGAACCGGACGGTCGCGCCGCGGTCCTGGGCGGCCTTCACGATCACCGGCTCGGTGATCGTCTGCGGCGCGTCGAGCATCGTGCACGGGCTGGCGTGGGCGTAGTCGGCGTGCCGGACGACGTCGGTCCCCCACGACGGGATCCGGCCCAGCTCCTCACCGGCCAGCGAGGTGCAGAAGGTCGTCGTCCCCATCAGTTCCCACGGGGTGGCCAGCGCCATCAGCGTCTGCTCGACGCCCATGTCGCGCAGGGTCTCCAGCGCCCGCTGGTTGGTGATGTGCGCCCGCGGCTCCTGCGAGAGCCGCGAGTACTTGGTCACGACGAGCACGCGGGTGCCGTAGGTGGCCAGGAACAGGGCGCTGGCGGCCCCGGCCGGGCCGGAACCCACCACCAGGACGTCGGTCTCCACGGGCACGGGGGCACTCCTCTGCGGTGAGGTGACCGCGATCACGGCCGACCGCGACACTGGTTGAACGCTCGACCACTGTCAAGGTCGACCTAGATGAGTAAGTCCGAATGACACGGGTGTGATTTCAGGGCGGAGGGTGCTGGGGTACGGGTTGTGACGACCGACCTCAACACCCTCCTGACCTCACTCTATGTCCGCATCGACGACTACCTGGGCCCTCGCTCACGTGTGGGGCGCCCTCCGCGGCTGACCGACGCCGAGCTGCTCACCTTGGCCGTGGCCCAAGCGCTACTGGGAGTCCATTCCGAGGCCCGCTGGCTGCGGCAGGTCCCGGCTGCACTGCCCGGTGCGTTCCCCTACCTGCCCGAGCAGTCCGGTTACAACAAGCGGCTGCGTGGGGCGTTACCGCTGCTCAAGCGGCTGATCCGGGTCCTGGCCACCGACACCGACCTGTGGGCCGACCCGGTGTGGCTGGTGGACTCCACCCCGGTGGAGTGCGCCCGATCCCGGCCCACCGTGCGGCGCTCGGAGCTGGCCGGGGTCGCCGGCTACGGCTACTGCGCCAGCCACTCCCGCTGGTTCTGGGGCCTACGCCTGCACCTGGTGTGTACCCCGGCCGGACTCCCGGTCACCTGGGCGCTGGCCGATCCCAAG
The DNA here is from genome assembly GCF_900491935.1 of Klenkia terrae. Classification (GTDB taxonomy): domain Bacteria; phylum Actinomycetota; class Actinomycetes; order Mycobacteriales; family Geodermatophilaceae; genus Klenkia; species Klenkia terrae. The sequence continues at coordinate 2,536,977 of NZ_UEXK01000004.1, read as the reverse complement.
ATCGATGAACGTCAGGTGCTGATGTGCGTCCTGGACTACGACGGTGACCTGATCACCGAACGGCCCGGGCTACTGGTGCTGGCCGACAAGGGCTACATCTCCGCCGAACTGGACGACTACCTGCACGCCCGCGGCGCCGACCTACTGCGCCCCTCCTACCGCAACCGCCCACCACGCCCCGGCCAGCACCTGCTCAAACCGGTCCGACAACTGGTCGAATCGGTCTTCGACACCCTCAAAGGCCAGCTCGACCTGGAACTCCACGGCGGTCGCACCCTCACCGGTGTCACCGCACGCATCGCTCAACGACTGCTGGCCCTGACCGCCGCGATCTGGCACAACCGCGCCACCGGCCAACCAGTCACAAGATCACTGATCGCCTACGACCACTGATCCAATCGGACTTACTCATCTAG
>NZ_UEXK01000004.1:2448150-2535566 GCF_900491935.1 Klenkia terrae | reverse complement strand
ACGGATGAGTGACGGGGAGGGCGCGCGGAGACCGTGCATCAGAGCCGGAAGTCGCGTCGGGAGCGCCGGCTGGGTAAGAGAGGCAGGGCCTGGCCCTGGCGGGGAACCGGGTGGGCGGGGACCGGCTGCGGTCCGTCAGGCGGGGGCCGGGCGGCCGCGGCGACGTGCGGGGGACCCGCCGCGGCTGTGAGAAGGACCCCCTCGCCCCCCACCCCACGCTCCGCGCGGCGCGGGCCCCTGCGAGGGGGCCGACGAGAAGGGTGTTGACCCTGACGCGGCGTCAGGCACTTCCATCGTCGGTGTCAGGGAGGAGGAGGCATGAGCCACACGGTGGGTGAGCTGGCCGCGATGGCCGGGGTCACGGTGCGCACGCTGCACCACTACGACCGGATCGGGTTGCTGACCCCGTCCGGCCGCACCCCGGCGGGCTACCGGGTCTACGACCTGCACGACGTGGACCGGTTGCGCCAGGTGCTGCTCTACCGCGGGCTCGGCTTCGGCCTCGAGGAGATCGGTGCACTGCTGGACGACCCGGACGTCGACGCGGGTGAGCACCTGCGGCGGCAGCACCGGCTGCTCCTGGAGCAGCGGGACCGGACCGACCAGATGGTGCAGGCCGTGGAGAAGGAGATGGAGGCACGCTCGATGGGCATGGCGATGACACCGGAGGAGAAGCTCGAGGTGTTCGGGGACTGGCTCCCCGAGGAGTACGCCGACGAGGCCGAGCAGCGGTGGGGCGAGACGGAGGCCTGGGCGCAGTCCCAGAGCCGGACGTCGGGCTACACCAAGCAGGACTGGCTGGACGTCAAGGCCGAGTCCGACGACGTCGAGCGCCGGTTCGCCGCCGCGATGACCGAGGGCGCCCCGGCCGACGACGAGCGCGCGATGGACCTGGCCGAGGAGCACCGGCAGCACATCAGCCGCCGGTTCTACGACTGCTCGCCGGAGATGCACGCCGGCCTGGGCGAGATGTACGTGGCCGACGAGCGGTTCACCGCGTACTACGAGGCGATCGCCCCGGGCCTGGCCCGGTACGTGGGCACGGCCTGCGTGGCCAACGCCGCCCGCCAGGCCTAGAACCGGAACGGAGTCGTTCTCACCCGCCGGGGGTGGGACGACCCCGTACCGGTCAACCCGGGCCACCGCCGCACCGACAACCGTCGGGCGAGCCGCACCCTGCGGCTCGCCCGACCGGGGAGGGCGACGATGCACCGCACGCACCGCCGCACCGGCACCCGGTGACCGCGCCGCCCTCGACCGCACCCCCGGTCGTGGCCGCGCCACCCCTCCGCCGGCCCGGTCTGCACCGGGCGACCTCGGGCCGGGTGCTCCGCGCGACGGCCGTGGTGCTGGTCGCCTGGGCCGCCGTGCTGGCCACGACCCCGGCCCAGGCTCCCTGGCGGGTCGCCCTGGACGTCGCCGTCCTCGGCGGCGTGCACGGCCTGGCGGCCCTGGTGGCGCTGCGCGACCGGCAGCCGGGCTCCCCCGGCGCCGTCCCCCGCACCGCCCTGGGCGTCGGCCTCGCCGCCCTCGCCGTCGCCGCGGTCGCCGGCCGGCTCAGCCACCCCGAGCACCGCGGGCCCGGCACCTGGGTCCTCGACGGCCTGCACCTCACCGGCCAGCTCGGCGTCGCCGTCCTGCTGCTGTCCCTGGTCCTCCCGCTGCGCGGCCGACTCGTCGTCGCCGGCCTCGGCCTGGACGCCGTCAGCACGACGCTGGGCCTGAGCGCCGTCGCCGGCACCGTCGTGCTGATCGGCATCGGGGACGACGGCACCGACCTCGCGACCCGGGTGGTGCTCGTCCTCACCGGCGTCGACGTCGTCCTGGTGGCCGGCGCGGTGGCCCTGTTCTCCGTGCTGCGCCCGAGCCGGCACGGCGTCGTGCTGCCGGTGCTGCTGGGCGCCGCCCTGGTGCTGGCCGCCGACCTCACCGCCGGGTACTCCGTGCACCGCGGCGGTGCCCTCTCCCCGCCCGCCGCCTACCTGCTCACCGCCGCCGCCTGCCTGGCGCTGGCCGCCGCGGTGACCCGGCCGGTGGGCGGCACCGCCGCGGTGGTCCCGCTGGGCGCGGTGGACCGGCTGCGCGCCTGGTCCACCGTGCTGCCCTTCGCCGGCACCGGCGCGAACCTGCTCGCCCTGGTCATCTCCGCGGTGGCCCCCGTCCCCGCCGGGTGGGCGCTGCTGCAGGTGCTGGCCGCGGCGGGCTGCCTGGGCGTCGTCGCGATCCGGTTCCAGGTGACCGTCCGGGTGGCCCGCACGGCGCTGGAGCAGCTCGAGGACGCCTTCACCGACCCGCTCACCCGGTTGCCCAACCGGCGCGGCCTGGCCGCCCGGGTGGACCACTGGCTGGTCGGGCCGGAGCCGGTCACCGTGCTGGCCGTGGACCTGGACGGCTTCCGCCGGATCAACGAGGAGGCCGGCCACGAGACCGGGGACCGGGTGCTGCAGCGGGTCGCCGCCCAGCTGACCGAGCTCGCCGCCCCGGGCACCGTGGTCGCCCGGATCGACGGCGACGACTACGCCCTGGCCTTCCTCGGGGACGACCCGGCCCGGGCCTCGCTGCTGGCCGCCCAGGTCCGCGACGTGCTGGGCCGCCCGTTCGACCTGGACCGGCACCGCCTGCACCTCACCGTCAACGTGGGGACGGCGGTCAGCCACCTGCTGCGCGACGCCCTGGGCGGCTCCGGGGGGCCCTCGACCGACGGCCTGCTGCGGTGCGCGGACCAGGCGCTCGCGCAGGCGCAGGCCAGCACCAGCGGCACCGCCGTGCACGACGCCGGCAGCTGCAGCCAGACCACCCAGGACTCGGTGCTTGCCTGGGTCGACGACCTGCACGCCGCGCTCGCCGCCGACGACCAGCTGCTGCTGCACTTCCAGCCCCAGCACCGGATCGCCGGGACCGGCACCGGCTCGGTGGCCACCGTCGTGGGCTGCGAGGCCCTGCTGCGCTGGGCGCACCCGACCCGCGGCCTGCTCGGGCCCGGTGAGGTGCTGCGCGCCGCCGAGCACGGCCACCTGTCCGACGCGGTCACCGAGCGGGTCCTGGACCTGGCGCTGCACGCCGCCGCCGGGTGGTGGGCCGACCGCGAGGTGCCGGTCGCGGTCAACCTGAGCGCCACTGACCTGGACGACGAGCTGCTGCCGCACCGGATCGCCGACGCCCTGGACCGGCACGGCCTGCCCGCCCGCGCGCTCACCGTCGAGGTGGTCGAGGACACCCTCATGCTGGACCCGGACCGGGCGCTGCAGACCCTCACCGCGCTGCGCTCCATCGGCCTGCGGATCGCGGTGGACGACTACGGCACCGGCTACAGCTCGCTGGCCTACCTGCACCGGTTGCCTATCGACGAGGTCAAGTTCGACCGCTCGCTGACCGCCGGCATCTCGGCCGACCCGGCCGCCGCGGTCATCGTCGGGCACAGCATCCGGCTGGCCCACGACCTGGGGCTGTCGGCGCTGGCCGAGGGCATCGAGGAACCGGCCGACCTGGAGCTGCTGCACCGGCTGGGCTGCGACGCCGTCCAGGGCTGGCTCACCGGCCACCCGCTGCCCGTGCACGGCTGGGTGGGCACGCTGGACCTGGGCCTCCCGCTCCCCCGCAGCTGACCCCCGGCGGGCCTTGCCCGCGCGCCCGGGATCGGGCCATCCTGCGCGGGTGCCCTACGACGAGGAGCTCGCCGACCGCCTGCGCGCGGCGCTGTCGACCACGCCCCGGGTGTCGGAGAAGCGGATGTTCGGCGGCCTGGCCTTCCTGGTGGACGGCGCCCTGGCGGTGGCCGCCAGCGGACGCGGCGGGCTGATGGTCCGCTGCGACCCGGCCCTGGCCGACGAGCTGGTCGCCCGGCCCGGCGTCCAGCGCATGGTGATGCGCGGCCGTGAGATGGCCGGCTGGCTGCGGGTCGACGACGCGGCCGCCGACGACGAGTCGTCCCTGCGGGAGTGGGTGGCGGTGGGCCGGTCGGCCGCGGCGGGCTCGCTGCCGACCTGACGGAGCCGCCGGCGCCGGGCGGGTGCTCGCCCGGCCAGACGGGCCGCCGCTGAGCCGACCGGTAACCCGGCTCAGTGGCGACGTCGTCCTGGACCTGATCGGCCGGCCGGGGCGCGGGCTTGAGCGGCTACCCGACCCGGACCAGCAGCTCGCCGTGCAGCATGCCCAGCCAGCCGTCGTCGGCGCCGGCCCAGCGCTGCCAGGCGGCGGCGACCTCGGCCAGCTCGGCCGCGGTGGCCCGTCCGTAGGCCACCGCCTGCTCGGCGAACGCCGAGGCGGTGGCCCGGCCGGCCCAGGAGTCCCCCCACCAGCGCCGCTCCGCGTCGTCGGCGTAGCAGTAGGTGGACGCCGAGGCGGTCAGGTCGCGCAGGCCGGCGGCGTGCGCCCAGGCCCGCAGGCGGCGACCGGCGTCGGGCTCGGCGTCGTTGCGGCGGGCGACCCGGTGGTAGAGGTCCAGCCAGCGGTCGAGGCCCTCGTCGGCCGGGAACCAGGTGGTGGCCGCGTAGTCGACCTCCCGGACGGCGAGCAGCCCGCCGGGCCGGCAGACCCGCGCCATCTCCCGCAGCGCGGCCACCGGGTCGGTCAGGTGCTGCAGCACCTGGTGGGCGTGCACCACGTCGAAGGAGTCGTCGGGCAGGTCGAGTGCGTAGACGTCGCCCACGGCGAACTCGACCTGCTCGCCGTCCACCCGCGCACGGGCCTCGGCCAGCGGCGCCTCGGTGACGTCGACCCCCAGCACCCGGCCCGGCGCCACGCGGCGGGCCAGGTCGACGGTGATCGTGCCGGGCCCGCACCCCACGTCGAGCAGGTCGAGACCCGGGCGCAGGTGCGGCAGCAGGTACCCGGCGGAGTTCTCCGCGGTGCGCCAGCGGTGGGACTGCAGGACGGCGTCGGCATGGCCGTGGGTGTAGGTGTCCACGTCGTCATCGTGCACCCGGCCCATCCCACTCAATGAACACACCGTCTCACTGGTCGGGATAGCCGCCAGCCGGGCGTGCGACGATCCGGGGCATGAGCACCTCCGACCGGTTGGCCGTCCTGCGGGCGGCCACCGCCGACCTGCAGCCGCCGTTCGCCGTCGTGGACCTGGACGCCTTCGACGCCAACGCCGACGCCCTTGTGGCCCGTGCCGCCCCCGGCACGGCGATCAGGCTGGCCAGCAAGTCCGTCCGGTGCCGCCCGCTGACCGCCCGCGCCCTGGACCGGCCCGGCTTCGCCGGGATCCTGGCGCTCACCCTGCCCGAGGCGCTCTGGCTGGCCGGCGAGCACGACGACGTCGTCGTGGGCTACCCCAGCGTCGACACCGACGCGATCGCCGCGCTGGCCGCCGACCCCGCGCTGGCCGCCCGGGTGACGCTGATGGTCGACTCCGTCGAGTCCCTGGACGTCGTCGAGCACGCGGTCGGCCGGTCCCCCGCCGCCCCGGTCAAGGTGTGCCTGGACCTCGACGCCGCGCTCGAGCTGCTCGGCGGCCGGGTGCACCTGGGCCCGCTGCGCTCCCCCGTCCGCACCCCCGCCCAGGCGGTGGCGCTGGCCCGCGCGGTCCTCGACCGGCCGTGGTTGCGTCTGGACGGGCTGATGGCCTACGAGGGCCAGGTCGCCGGGGTGGGGGACGTCGTCGCGAACCCGCTCCGCCAAGCCACGGTGCGGGCGATGCAACGTGCGTCGAGCCGGGAGCTGGCCCGGCGGCGGGCCGAGGTGGTCGCCGCGGTGTCCGTGCTGGCCCCGCTGCGCTTCGTCAACGGCGGCGGCACGGGCTCCGTTGAGGCCACCTCCGCCGAGCCCGCCGTCACCGAGGTCGCCGCGGGGTCGGGCCTGTACGCCCCGGCCCTGTTCGACTCCTACCGCCGGTTCCGGGCCCGCCCGGCGGCCTACTTCGTGCAGCCGGTGGTGCGCCGGCCCTCGTCCCGGGTGGCGACCGCACTGGGCGGCGGGTGGATCGCCTCCGGTCCCCCCGGCGCCGACCGGCAGCCGACGATCGCCTGGCCGCCGGGTCTGCGGTACAACCCGCGCGAGGGCGCCGGCGAGGCGCAGACCCCCCTGCTGGGCGCCCCGGCCCCCGGGCTGCGGCTGGGCGACCGGATCTGGTTCCGGCACGCCAAGGCCGGCGAGCTCTGCGAGCGGGTGAACACCCTCCACCTGGTGTCCGGCGACCAGGTGGTCGGCGAGGCCCCTACCTACCGCGGGGAGGGCAAAGCCTTCCTCTGACCACCCTCCACGCCGGTGATCATGGAGGTGTCGCTCGTCCGACACGCGGGGACGGCGCGTCCACCGGCCACAACCCCATGATCACCGCGGTGGAGGGGGCGGGCGGGGGACGCTCCTATGGTTCGTCAAGCCGCAGCCGGTGCTGATTCCAGGCGTCGGAAGAGTTCTCGGGCGATGTAGCGCTTGAGGCAGCGTTTGATCTCCCGGTCGGTCTTGCCTTGGGCTCGGCGGCGGTCGGCGTAGGCGCGGGTGCGCTCGTCCCGTTGCAGGCGGCTGAGGGCCACGGTGTGCAGGGCGCGGTTGAGTTGGCGGTCCCCGGAGCGGTTGAGCCGGTAGCGCACCGTCTTGCCCGAAGACGCGGGGATCGGTGCGGTGCCGGCGAGCATCGCGAAGGCGGCGTCGCTGCGGCAACGCCCCGGGTGGGACCAGGCGGTGAGCACTGTGGCGGCCACGATGGGGCCGACCCCGCTGACCTCGAGCAGGTCCGGTCGCCAGGAGCGCACGACGGCCCGGATCGCCTTCTCGTGCTCGAGCGCTTCGGCTTCGAGGAACCGGACGCGGCGGGCCAGGTCCCGCAGCACCGTCAGCGCGGTGAGCACGTCGATGGCGCCACTGCTGGCACCTGGTCGTAGCGCTGCGGCGGTGGTGATCATGGTGCGAGTGGACTGGCCGCGGAACCGGGCGCGCACGACCTCTGGTGCGGTGATGACCATGGCAAGCAGTTGCCGGCCGGCGTCGGTGGCGGCTTGGACTGCCATCCGTCGGGCGGTCAGCCGCATCTGCAGCGCGGCCCGCTCGGGGCCGGTCTTGGGTGCGGCCAGCTGGGTACGGGCCAGCGCGTCCCGGGCGGCGCGCTCGGCGTCGATGGGGTCGGACTTGGCCCCGGCACGCCGCGCCGGGCGCTTGGGGCGGTCCAGCTCCACCACCCACTCACCGACCTCGGCCAGGTGGCGGGCCAGGCCGGCGCCGTAGCCGCCGGCTCCTTCCATCGCCCAGGCCCGCAGGCCCGGGTGCTGCTCGGCCAGGGCGAGCAGTTCGGCGTAGCCGTCGGGGTCGGCGGGCACCGTGGCCCGGGCCAGCACCCCGCCGGTGGCCACCTCGACAACGGCGGCGGTGTGGGTCTGGCTGTGGGTGTCGACGCCGATGACGACCTCGACCAGTTCTGCCAACATGGACATGCGTTGTTCTCCTTGACCGGGGCGACGCGTGCAGGTCCCGGTCCGGTGCGGAGATGGCAGGACTGTGATGAGACACGCCAGCGTCAACTGGCGGTCAAGCTCCTGATCAGGCCAACGTCTCCGGCCGGGCCGGTGCCGGCAGCAGCAGACGGACAAGTCCCGTCGAAGGCACGAAGCCAGTCAGGCGAAGGGTCACGCCCACTGCTGCCAGCCATCAGCCCATCACCGATGAGCCGACCCTGCCAGCCTCACAGTCAGGTGAGGGCGGACGCCGCGGCTGGCACGGCCGCGGTGCGGTCGGCGGGCACCAGGCCGATCCTCGTGCGGCGGTCGAGGAGGTCGGCGACCGTGCGGGCGCCCTCGGCGGCCACCGCGAAGCGCAGCTCCCCCACCGTCTCGGGCCTGCCCGGCGCCACCGGTTCCGTCCCCAGCGCCAGCACGGCCGGCGCCTCGGTGCCGTACCGGGCGACCAGCCGGGCGGGGGCCGCGACCCGGTCCAGCACCCGCCGCGGGGCGGCGCCGACCAGCGGCAGCCGCGCGGTGACCGACCGGGTGGCTCCCCGGCCCAGGTGCGCGACGACGGCGTCCACCGTCTCCTCGGCCATCGCCCGGTAGGTGGTCAGCTTCCCGCCCACCACGGTCAGCACCGACCCCGACCGGTGCAGCAGGTGCTTGCGGGACAGGTCAGCGGTCGCGTCCCCCGGGCCGGTGCCCGCCGACGCGGGCAGCACGAGGGGCCGCAGGCCCGCGTAGGCGCCGACCACGTCGGCGGGGGTCAGCGGGTCGGCCAGCACCCGGTTCACCGTGCCGAGCAGCTGGTCGACCTCGGCGGGCGAGGGCTGCGGGTCGTCGTCGGGCACCGGCCCCTCGACCGGCTCGTCGGTGATCCCCACGAACACCAGCCCGGTGTCCTGCGGCAGCGCGAACACGTAGCGGGACCGGGAGCCCGGCAGCGGCACGGTCAGCGCGGCGGTGGGGTCGCCCAGCCGGGCCGACCTGACCACCAGGTGCGACCCCCGCGACGGCACCAGCCGGATCCCGTCGTCCAGACCGGCCGACCAGACGCCCGCGGCGTTGACCACCACGCCGGCCTCGACGTCCACCCGCCGTCCGTCGACCTCGACGGTCGCGGTGCGGCCGGCCACCCCGACCACGGTCGCCCCGGTCAGGACGGCGGCCCCGTACCCGGCGGCCGTGCGGGCCAGCGCCACCACCAGCCGGGCGTCGTCCACCAGCTGGCCGTCCCAGAACGCCACCCCACCGCCCCCGGGCCGGACGGCGGGCAGCCAGGCCGCCACCTGGTCGGCGTCCACCCGGCGGGCCCGCGGGAGCGACCCGCGACCGCCGCGCACCGACGTCCGCACCGCGTCGCCGAGCACGCCGCCCAGGCCAGCGACCGCGGCGACGTCCCGCCCGGCGGCGTCGGGCACGCAGAACGGCAGCGGCGCGACCAGGTGCGGCGCGGTGACGCCCATGAGGACGGCGCGCTCCCGGGCGGACTCCCGGGCCAGCCCGACCTCGCCGTGGGCCAGGTAGCGCAGCCCGCCGTGCACCAGCTTCGACGACCAGCGGCTGGTGCCCGCGGCCAGGTCGGCGCGCTCGCACAGCAGCACGGACAGCCCGCGGGACGCCGCGTCCAGCGCCACCCCCGCGCCGGTCACCCCGCCGCCCACGACGAGGACGTCGACCCGCGCCCCGAGCCGGTCGAGGTCGCGGCTGCGTCGGTCGGCGTCCAGCCGGGTTCCCGTCACGATCGCCCACCTTCCCAGGCATGGGAACCCTTGCACCCCCTCACGGGGCCCGGGAGGGGTGCAGGGGTTCCCATGCCGGAGGAGCCGGCCGGACGGCAGGGCGCGGGACGGCGGACGAGCCGGCCGGAGCGGGCAGACTGTCCCGGTGGCCGAGCAACCCGAACTGACCATCCAGGGCTGGGGTCCCCCGGGGACCCGCGTCGCGCACGTGGCCGACGGGGCGCTGGAGCTGACCGCCGACGCCGCGGTCAAGCGCACGCTGCCCAAGGCGGCCCGCAAGCACCTGGCCCGCGAACTGGGCTGGACCCCGCGCAGCACCCCGCCGGTGCCGGTCGACTCGATCGAGCTGGCGCCCAGCCGGCTGCCGGTGCCGGTGCGCGCCGAGCTGGTCACCCTGCTCGGGCTGGAGAACGTCCGCGACGACCGGGACTCCCGGCTGCGCCGCACCGGGGGCAAGAGCTACCTGGACCTGCTGCGCCGGCGGTCGGGGGACGCCACGGACGCGCCGGACGCCGTCCTCACCCCGGCCGACACCGCGCAGACCGCCGCGCTGCTCGAGCTGTGCACCCGGCACGGGGTGGTCGTCGTCCCCTTCGGCGGGGGCACCAGCGTGGTCGGCGGGCTGTCGGGCACCGACGTCGACGACCGGCCGGTGGTCGTGGTCGACCTGTCCCGGATGGCCGGGGTGGTGTCGGTCGACGTCCCGTCCTCGCTGGTCACCGCGGGCCCCGGCATGCGCGGGCCGGCCCTGGAGGACGCCCTCGCCGAGCACGACCTGACGCTGGGCCACCTGCCGCAGAGCTGGGAGTTCGCCACCCTGGGCGGCTACGCGGCCACCCGCAGCGCCGGCCAGGCCTCGACCGGGATCGGCCGCTTCGACGAGCTGGTCACCGGGCTGACCCTCGCCACCCCGACCGGGGTGCTGGAGCTGGGCCACGCCCCGGCGTCCGCGGCCGGCCCGGACCTGCTCGGGCTCGCCCTGGGCTCCGAGGGCACCCTCGGCGTGATCACGGAGGTCACCGTGCGGGTGCGGCCCCGCCCGCGCACCGAGGAGTACGAGGGCTGGTCCTTCCGCAGCTGGGCCGCCGGCCTGGCCGCCCTGCAGCGGCTGGCCCGGCACGACCTGCTGCCCGACGTCGTCCGGCTCAGCGACCCCGACGAGACCCGGGCCAACCTGATGCTGGCCAGCGGGGCCGGCGCCCGGGCGCTGCGCGGCGCCCTGCGCGGCCGCGGCCACGGCGACGGCTGCCTGCTGGTGGTCGGCTGGCAGGGGCTCCCGACGATCGTCCGGGCCCGGCAGCGCGCGGCCACCTCGCTGCTGCGCGAGGACGGCGGCAAGCGCGCCGGCACCCGGGTCGGCGAGTCCTGGGAGCGGCACCGGTTCGAGGCCCCCTACCTGCGGGACCGGCTGCTGGACGTCGGCCTGCTGGTGGAGACGCTGGAGACCGCGGCCACCTGGAGCGCGCTGCCGACGGTCTACGACGCCGCCCGGCGGGCGCTGCGGGAGGCGCTGTCCACCCCCGGCACGCAGCCGCTGGTGATGACCCACCTGTCCCACGGCTACGCCACCGGCGGCTCGCTGTACCTGACCGTGCTGGCCGACCGGGACGACGACCTGCCGATCCAGCAGTGGCTGACCGCCAAGCGGGCCGCGACCGACGCGGTGCTGGCCGCCGGCGGCACGCTGACCCACCACCACGCGGTCGGCGCGGACCACCGGCCGTGGCTGGACCGCGAGATCGGCCCGCGCGGGGTCGACGTGCTGCGGGCGGTCAAGGCCACGCTGGACCCCGCCGGCATCTGCAACCCGGGGGTGCTGCTGCCGTCCTGACCGCGTGTCGGGTTTGGCGTGGGCCCAGCGTGGACACAGTGCCGCCCATGAGCCAGGACGTCGAGAACAGCGCGCCCGGGCACGGATCCATCGAGCTCGCCGACGACGGGCAGCTGCTCGTGTTCACCGGCGAGATCGACAAGGACGTCGTCCGGCACTTCCGGTTGATGGTGCGCCCGGCCGACTGGCCCAGTCGCGTCGACGCCCGCGAGGTCACCTTCATGAGCTCGGCCGGGCTGGAGCTGATGGTGCACCTGGCCCGCAAGCAGAAGCGGGCCGGCGCCGAGCTCGAGGTCATCGAGCCCCCGACGTCGCTGCGGCTGCTGCTCAACCAGACCGGGCTGAACCGGGTGTTCCGCTCGGTGCCGGCCCCCGTCACGCCCGCCTGAGCTCGGCGGCCAGCGCCACCAACTCGTCGAGCACGACGCCCACCACCCGGCGCTCGGCGACGTCCGGACGGACGAGGGCGTCCACCTGCCGCCCGGCCCGCACGCCGGCGAGCGGGACCAGCCGCACCCCGGGGTGCCCCCCGCAGCTGTAGCGCGGCAGCAGCGCAATCCCGTGCCCGGCGGCCACCAGCGCCTCCACGACGTGGAAGTCGTTGATCCGCTGCACCACCCGCGGCACGGTGCCCGCCCGGACCCCGATGTCGTCGAGCACCCGGGCCACCGGGAACCCCTCGCGCACGGCGATCCACCCGGCGCCGTCGAGGTCGGCCGGGGCCAGTGCCGCCCGGGCGGCGAGCGGTGAGTCGACGGGGACGGCGACGTCCATCGGCTCGCGCAGCAGCGGGACCACCCGCACGCCGTCGCCCCATCCCGCCGGGCCCTCGGCCGGCCGGTGCGCCACGACCACGTCGTGCCGGTCGGCCAACGCAGGGAAGGCGTCCTGTGCGACGTCCTCGTCCGCGCACTCCACGGCGATGCCGCCGCGGGCCGCGACCCGGGTGAGCAGGCCGGGCAGCAGCAGCCGGGCCGCGCTCTGGAACGCCGACACCCGCACCGTGCCGGTCGGCGAGCCGGCGAACTCCGCGCAAGCGCTGCGGGCTCGCTCCAGGGCGACGGCCACGTCGAGGGCGGCGTCGGCCAGCGCGTCGCCGGCCGCGGTCAACCGCAGCCCGCGGCCGACCCGCTCGGTCAGCGGGACCCCGGCGTCCCGGGTGAGCCCGGCCAGCTGCTGGGACACCGCGGACGGCGTGAGGTGCAGGACGGCGGCCGCCCCGGTCACCCCGCCCTGGGTGCGCACCGCGCGCAGGGTCTGCAACGCCCGAACGTCCATGAAGCGACGCTACATCGACAGGTGAGCAGCATTCGCTGGTGCTGCACGCCCGAGGGCCGCAGGGTGACCGGTGTGAGCACCCGTGACCGCCTGCTGGCCTGCGTCGTCGCCGTCTGCTGGGGCCTGAACTTCGTGGCCATCCACCTGTCGCTCGAGCAGTTCCCGCCGTTCTTCCTCGTCGCCCTCCGGTTCGCGGTCATCGCCGTCCCGACGGTGCTGCTGGTTCCCCGCCCGGGCGTCCCGTGGCGCTGGGTGCTCGGCTACGGGGTGGGGTTCGGCGTCCTGCAGTTCCTCTTCCTCTACCTGGCGATGGCGGTCGGCATGCCGACCGGGCTGGCCTCGCTGGTGCTGCAGTCCTCGGCGCCGTTCACCGTGCTGCTGGCCGGCGTCCTGCTGCGCGAGCGGCTCACCGGCCGGCAGGGCCTGGGCGTGGCCGTCGCGCTGGTCGGGCTGGGCGGCATCGCGGTGCACCGGGCCGAGGTCGACGGCGGCACCTTGCTGCTGCCGGTGCTGCTGACGCTGTGCGGCGGGCTCGGCTGGGCGCTGGGGAACCTGGCCACCCGGCAGGCCCGGGCACCCCACCCGCTGCGCCTCACGCTGTGGATGTCGGTGGTGCCGCCGCTGCCGATGCTGGCGGCGTCGCTGCTGGTCGAGGGCCCGGCGCGGATCGGCCAGGGGTTCACCGGGCTGACGTCGACCCCCGGCCTGCTCGCCCTGGGTGGGCTGGTCTACACCGTCCTGGTGGGCACCCTGCTGGGCTCGGGACTGTGGGCGGCCCTGATGAGCCGCAACCCGTCGTCGGCGGTGGCGCCGTTCTCGATGCTGGTCCCGGTGGTGGGCATCGGCGCCGCCTGGGCGCTGCTCGGCGAGCCGACGTCGGCCCCCGAGCTGGCCTGGGGGGCGCTGGTGGTCGCCGGGGTGCTGGTCGGGTCAGCGCGTCCGGCGCACCGGGGGCAGCTTGTCGGCCAGGCTGCGGGAGGCGAAGCCGCCGACGACGGCCGAGAGCACCCCGACCAGGACGACGAAGCCCGTCCCGACCTGCTGGGCTCCCAGGGCCGCTAGGGCGAAGAAGCAGATCGCGGCCACCGCGACGGCCAGCCCCAGGCCCAGGACGACGACGAACCAAGCGGGTTGCTGCTGCTGCTCCTCGGGCTCCACCGGGACAGTCTGCCCCGTCTGGGATCGTTCCCCCATGAGTTCCCCCCTGGTGACCAGCGAGGTCGGCCGGCTGCGCACCGTCGTCCTGCACCGGCCCGGCGCCGAGCTGCGCCGGCTGACGCCGCGCAACAACGACGAGCTGCTCTTCGACGGCGTGCCGTGGGTGGCCCGCGCGCAGGAGGAGCACGACGCCTTCGCCGGCGCGCTGACCGAGCGCGGGGTCGAGGTGCTCTACGTCGACCGGCTGCTGGCCGAGGTGCTCGACGTGCCGGCGGCCCGGGAGCAGCTGGTCGCCGCGGCGGTGGACGACCCGCGGATCGGGGCCACCCTGCAGCACGCCTGCGTGGACCACCTGTCCGGGCTGGCCTCGACCGACCTGGCCGCGGCGCTGATCGGCGGGCTCGCCCACGACGAGCTCCCCGGCGCCCGCGGGCTGGCCTGGGAGCTGATGGGCCAGGGCGACTTCGTCGTCCGGCCGCTGCCGAACCTGCTGTTCACCCGCGACTCCAGCGTCTGGGTGGGCGACCAGGTGGCGATCACCTCGCTGGCTATGCCCGCGCGGCACCGGGAGTCCACGATCACCGGGGCGATCTACCAGCACCACCCCCGCTTCGGCGGGCCGCAGCGGCTGTACGACCCGTCCCTGGAGCACCTGGAGGGCGGCGACGTGCTGGCGCTGGCGCCCGGCGTGCTGGCCGTGGGCGTCGGCGAGCGGACGACAGCCGGCGGGGCCGAGCGGCTGGCCCGCCGGGTCTTCGCCCGCGGGCTGGCGCACACGGTGCTGGTGGTACCGATCGCGCAGGAGCGGGCCACCATGCACCTGGACACCATCGCCACGATGGTCGACGTCGACGCGATGGTCATGTACCCCGCGGTGGCCGACACCCTCGTCGCCTGGACGGTGCGCGCCGGGGCCGACCTGCCCGACGACGACGACACCGTCGACCTGCAGGTCAGCGGACCGGCCCCGTTCCTCACCGCCGCGTCGGCGGCCATGGGCATCGACCGGCTCCGGCTGATCGACACCGGGCTGGACCCGGTCACCGCCGAGCGCGAGCAGTGGGACGACGGCAACAACACCCTCGCCCTGGGCCCCCGCCTCGCCGTGGCCTACGAGCGCAACACGGTCACCAACAAGGCGCTGGAGGCCGCGGGCATCGAGGTCGTGGCGATCGCCGGGGACCAGCTGGGCAGCGGCCGCGGCGGACCACGGTGCATGAGCTGCCCCGTGGTCCGCGACCCCCTACCGGCCTGAGCGGACGCCGAGCGCCTCGACGTGCGGTGAGCTGAACACCCGGCCGGGGTCCAGGGCGTCGAACAACGCCCGGGCCTCGGCCAGCCGGGGCACGACCGCGGCCAGGTCGGCCCCGGCGTGCGCCTTGCCCCAGTGCGGACGCGCGCCGAACGCGGCGAGCACCTCGCCCACCAGCGGGATGCCCACCTCGCGGGCACCGGCGGTCTTGCGCCAGGTGAAGTGCACCGCCAGGGAGTCCCGGCCGTGCGCCATCGACAGCCACAGCCGGTCGGCGGCCACCGTGCGCAGCTCGCTGACCACCAGGTGCTCCCGGATCCGGTGGCCCACGGCCGCCACGGCGGCGATCGCGGCGGCCGCGTCGGCCCGGTCGACGAAGAACTCCGACTGGATCTCGTCGCCGTTGCTGGGGGTCGCGTCGTGCCGGAAGTGCGGCAGCCGCTCGTGCCACGGCCCCGGCTCCCCGCCCTGCGGGGTCACGTTGCCGACGATCTCGTCGGTGATCCGGTCCCGGCTCACCGGGTCGCGCGGAGCGCCCAGCACCTCGTCGGGCACGTCGGCCGGGAGCCGGGTCTTCACCCACAGGTCGGCGGTGCCCTCCCAGCGGGTGAACGCGCTGACGCTGTCGCCGACGCCGAACGCCTCGTGGACGCCGGCGACGGGCAGGCCGCGGTAGACGTCCTGACGGACCTGGTAGGTCGGCTCCGTGGCCAGCACCAACTCGGTGACCACGCCGATCGACCCCAGTGCGACGGCCTGCGCCTCGACGTCGGCTCCGGCGACCTCGCGCAGCGCGCCGTCCGGGCCGACCAGGGTGAACGCCCGGACGGCGGTGGCCAGCGCACCGGCCCGGTCGCCGGAGCCGTGCGTCCCGGTGGCGACCGCGCCGCCGACCGAGATGTGCGGCAGGGAGCCCATGGTGTGCAGAGCCCGCCCGTGCCGCTGCAGCTCGCGGGCCAGCGCACCGAACGTCGTCCCGGCGCTCACCGCGACCGTGCCGTCGTCTCGGACGTCGACCCGGTCGGGCAGCGCGGTCAGGTCCAGCAGCACGCCGGGTGAGTCGGCCAGCCCGTTGAAGGTGTGCCGGGTGCCCAGCGCCCGCACGGCCGTCGCCCGCGCCACCTCCTCCTGCAGCTGCTCGACGTCGGTCGGCCGGTGGATCGGGGCGGTGAACTCGTAGGTCCCCGCCCAGTCGCTCTGCACGCAGGTCCTCCTGGGGGTGGTCGTCCCCCCACCGTAGGCGCCCGACTGTTCAGTACAGGCGTACCAGATGACTGGTACGGTCGTACCGATCAACGGAAGGAGGCCGTCGTGGCCTGGGTGCTCGTCGTCGTGGCCGGTCTGTTCGAGACCGCGTTCGCCGTCTCGCTGAAGAACTCGGAGGGGTTCAGCCGGCTGTGGTGGACGATCTCCTTCATCGTCTGCGCCGGGATCAGCTTCACGCTGCTGACCATCGCGCTGCGCACGCTGCCGGTGGGCACCGCCTACGCCGTGTGGACCGGCATCGGCGCGGCCGGCACGGCGGTGATCGGCATGTGGCTGCTCGGCGACCCGGTCGGCACGCTGCGCATCCTGTCCATCGTGCTCATCGTCGCCGGGGTGATCGGCCTCAACCTCGCCCCCTCGTCGGCCCACTGATGGCGGCCCCCACGGGCACCACGCCCAAGGGAGAGGCCCGCCGGGAGGCGCTGGTGGCCGCGGCGGCCGAGCTGGTGGCCGGGCACGGACCCGACGCCGTCTCCCACCGCTCGGTCGCCGCCGCGGCCGGGCTGCCCCTGGCGGCCACCACCTACTACTTCCGCGACCTCACCGACCTGCTCGTGGCCGCGGTCGACCGGGTGTCCGCCGCCGAGGTCGCCGGCGCCGAGGCCGTCGTGGCCGCCGCGGGCCGGGGCCGACGGTCCGCGCGCACCACGGCGGGTCTGGTGGCCGACGTCCTGCTGGGGACCGGGCGGCACACCGACGCCGACCTGCAGGCGCACTACGAACGCCTGCTGGCCGGGGGGCGGCACCCCGCCGTGCGGCCGGTGCTGCAGGCCGCCGGCGCCCGGCTGCACGGCCTGGTCGGGGAGCTGCTGACCGGCGGGGAGCACCGGGAGGTCCCGGTCGCCGTCGTCGTCGCGGTGGTCGACGGGACGGTGGTGTCCGCGCTCGTCGAGCGGGACGGCCACGCCCGGGCCGCCGCCGAGGAGGCCGTCACGGACCTGCTCAGCCGCCGACGCCGCTGGTGAGCACCCGAACGGCGTAAATCGCGGTTACCTGGTGCACCACGGGGGTAGGTGCGCTCTGCCGTTCAGCCCAGAGCGCAGGAGGAAGCAGTGACCACCACGGACACCACCCCAGGACGACCGCCGCGTGCCCACGAGGACGTGGTGGACACCGCCACCGCACGCCGGGTGGTCGTCGTCCACCGGATCGGCGCCTTCGCCGTCGCCGGGGTGCTCGCCGTCTTCGGCCTCCTCGGCTTCGTCGGCGGCCTGGCCTTCTTCGACACCACCGGTGGCAGCGTCGCCGGGCTGTCCAGCAACGGCCTGCTGTCGGCCATCTCGCTGCTCACCGCCGCCGTGCTCGTCGCGGCCGCGCTCAAGGGCGGCCGGATCGCCGGCATCGTGATGACCGGGGTCGGGATCGCCTTCCTGCTCTCGGCCTTCTGGCACCTGTTCGTGCTCAACAGCCGCTTGAACGTGCTGGCCTTCGAGATGTCCAACGTGATCTTCTCGATCGTCGTCGGCCTGCTGCTGCTCACCCTGGGCCTGTACGGCCGGGTCAGCGGCAACCTCCCCGAGGACAACCCCTACCGCCCGGGCCCCGGCCAGGACGTCGGCATCGACGAGGAGCCCGAGCTGCCCCCGGCCACCGCCGAGGAGCTGCGCGCCGAGCGCGAGATGCGCGAGGCCGAGGTCGCCGTCACCGAGCACCGCGCGACGCCCGAGCAGCACCGCCGGGTCCAGGCGATGGCCGCCGAGCGCACCAAGGCCGGCCGCCGCCGCGTCTGGATGGCGCAGTCCTGACGTGGTGGAGTCGCAGCGCATCGTGAACCGAGCGCTGCGACTCCACCCGAGCGCTACAGGCCCTGGGCCAGGCGGTGGTAGGCCGCCGACCAGCGCAGCTCCTTGGCCAGCCCCCGACGGGTGGTGTCGGCGTCGATGACCACCAGCTCGGTGCGGAAGACGTCGGCCAGGTCGGTCAGCTCGGCCGACGTCAGCTGGGTGGTCAGCACCGTGTGGTGCGGACCGCCGGCGGTCAGCCAGCCCTCGGTCGAGGTGGCGAAGTCCGGCCGGGGCTCCCAGACCGCCCGTGCGACCGGCAGGTTCGGCAGCGGCTCGGACGGCGGGACGACGTCGATCTCGTTGGCCACCCAGCGGAACCGCTCCCCCAGGTCCGCCCAGCCGATGACGACGCCCTCGGCGGGAGCGGCGGAGAAGACCAGGCGTGCCGGGTCCTCCTTGCCGCCGATGCCCAGCGGGTGCACCTCGAGCGAGGGCTGCTCGCCGGAGATCGTCGGGCAGACCTCCAGCATGTGCGCGCCGAGGATCTTCGGGGTCTCCGAGGACAGGTCGTAGGTGTAGTCCTCCATGAAGGAGGTGCCGCCGGGCAGGCCGCGGCCGGCGGTCTTCAGCACCCGGAGCAGGGCCGAGGTCTTCCAGTCGCCCTCGCCGCCGAAGCCGTAGCCGTCGGCCATCAGCCGCTGCACGGCCAGGCCGGGGAGCTGGCGCAGCGTGCCCAGGTCCTCGAAGTTGGTGGTGAAGGCGCCGAACCCGCCGTCGGTGAGGAAGGTGCGCAGCGCGACCTCCAGGGTGGCCTGGTAGCGCACCGAGTGGTGCCGGTCGCCGCCGGGCCGCAGGTCCTCGGCGACGGAGTACAGGTCCAGGTACTCGGCGATCACCGCGTCCACCGCGGCGTCCTCCACCGCGTCGACGACGGCAGCCAGGTCGTTGATGCCGTAGGTGTTCACCGAGACGCCGAAGCGCAGCTGGGCCTCGACCTTGTCGCCCTCGGTCACCGCGACGTTGCGCATGTTGTCGCCGAACCGGGCCAGCTTGAGCGAGCGCGCGTCGGCGGCGGCCACCGCGGCGCGGGCCCAGCCACCGACCCGGGCCTGCACGGCGGGGTTGGAGGCGTGCCCGGCCACGGGGGTGCGCGGCACCCGCAGCCGGGTCAGGGCGTAGCCGTACTCCCGGTCGCCGTGCGCGGCCTGGTTGAGGGTCATGAAGTCCATGTCGATCGTCGCCCACGGCAGGGCGGCGTCGGCCTGGGTGTGCAGGTGCAGCAGCGGCTTGCGCAGCGCGTCCAGGCCGGCGATCCACATCTTGGCCGGGCTGAAGGTGTGCATCCAGGTGATGACACCGATGCAGGCGGCGCTCTCGTTGGCCTCGCCCATCGCGCGGCGGATCGCGGCCGGCTCCTTGAGCACGGGCTTCCAGACGATCCGCACCGGCACGACGGCCGCGTCGTCCAGCGTCGCGGCGACCCGCTGGGACTGCTCGGCGACCTGCTGCAGGGTCTCCTCGCCGTAGAGGTCCTGGCTGCCGGTGAAGAACCAGATCTCCTGGTCGGGGAACGGGGACTCGCTGGTCATGTCGGTGCTCACTTCTGTCCGTAGACGTTCTGGTAGCGCTCGTACAGGGCGTCGATGTCGGCCTGGGGGATCGGGACGGGCTCGCCGAGCTGCCGGGAGATGTGCACCGTGCGGGCGACGTCCTCGGCCATGACGGCGGCCTTCACCGCGGCCTTGGCGCTCTTCCCGATCGTGAACACGCCGTGGTTCTGCATGAACACCGCCGGCGAGCGGTGCCCGGCCAGCGTCTCCACGATGCCGCGGCCGATCGAGTCGTCGCCGATCAGGGCGAACGGGCCGATCGGGATGGGCCCGCCGAACTCGTCGGCCATCGCGGTGAGCACGCACGGCACCGGCTCGGCGCGCGCCGCCCAGGCCGCGGCGTAGGTGCTGTGCGTGTGCACCTGGCCGTTGACCTCGGGCATGTTCCGGTAGACGTAGGCGTGCGCGTCGGTGTCCGAGGACGGGGCCCGCACGCCGTCGACGGCGTTGCCGTCCAGGTCGCAGACCGTGATGCCCTCCCAGGTCAGCGTGTCGTACTCGACCCCGCTGCCCTTGATCACGAACAGGTCATTGCCGGGCACCCGCTCGCTGACGTTGCCGGCGGTCCAGGTGACCAGCGCGTTGGTCACCAGCAGGCCGTGCAGCGCGGCGACGTGCTCCCGCAGCTCGCGGTGGGTGCCCTGCTCGGACGCCGCCGCCGCGCGCACGGTCAGCCGGGTGGGGGTGCTGCCGTCACACGCCGAGCACATCGGGCTGCTCCTCGATCGCGGGGGCCTCGACCTCGGGGACGACCGGGGTCGAGGTGGTGGGTGCACCGCCGGTGCGGCGGGCGGCGGCCTCGCGGCGCAGCGCGCGCAGCCGGTGCAGGACGTCGTTGCCCCCGCCCGGCTGGTCCTCGCCGCGGCCGAAGAAGTCGTGCAGCCGGCGGTACTCGGCGAACAGGGCGTCGTAGCGGTCGGCCCGCTCGTCGTCGGGGGTGTAGACCCCGCGCAGCACCTTGCCCATGACCCGCGACGCGGCCGGCACGTCGGGGTAGGCCCCGGCGGCGACGGCGGCGTGGATGGCCGAGCCCAGCGCCGGCCCCTGCTCGGAGTCGATCGTGGACAGCGGTCGGCGGCAGATGTCGGAGTACAGCTGCATCAGGAAGGTGTTCTTGAGCAGCCCGCCGGCGACGACCAGCTCGGTGACCGGGACGCCGGACCCCTCGAAGGCCTCGATGATCGTGCGGGTGCCGAAGGCGGTGGCCTCCAGCAGGGCGCGGTAGGTGTCCTCCGGGCGGGTGGCCAGGGTCTGGCCGAGCACCACGGCCGAGAGCTCCGCGTCGACCAGCACCGAGCGGTTGCCGTTGTGCCAGTCCAGGGCCACCAGGCCGTGCTCGCCGACCTCCTGCTGGGCAGCCAGCTCGGTGAGCAGCTGGTGCACGCTGATCCCGCGCTCGCCGGCGGCCTGCACGTAGGCCGGCGGCACCGAGGTGTCGACGAACCAGCCGAAGATGTCGCCGACGCCGCTCTGGCCGGCCTCGTAGCCGTAGCGCCCGGCGGTGATGCCGCCCTCGACGACCCCGCACATGCCCGGGACCTCGGCGAGGGTCTCGCCGTTCATGACGTGGCAGGTCGAGGTGCCCATGATGGCGACCATCTGGCCCGGGTCGATGGCCTGCGCGGCCGGGGCGGTGACGTGCGCGTCGACGTTGCCGACGGCGACCGCGATGCCCTCGGGCAGGCCGGTCCAGGCCGCCGCCTCGCGGGTCAACCCGCCGGCCCGCTCGCCCAGCTCGCCGATCCGGTGGTCGAGCTTGTCGTCGACGAAGCCGGCGAAGTCGGGGTTCAGCGCGGCCAGGAACTCCCGCGAGGGGTAGGCGCCGTCCTGCCGGATGCCCTTGTAGCCCGCCGTGCAGGCGTTGCGGACGTACTTGCCGCACAGCTGCCAGACGATCCAGTCGGCGGCCTCGACCCAGTGCTCGGTGGCGGCGTAGACCTCGGGGTCCTCCTCCAGCAGCTGCAGGCCCTTGGCGAACTCCCACTCGCTGGAGATCAGCCCGCCGTAGCGCGGCAGCCACGGCTCCCCGCGCTGCGCGGCCAGGGCGTTGATCCGGTCGGCGTGCGGCTGGGCGGCGTGGTGCTTCCACAGCTTGACGAAGGCGTGCTTGCGCCCGGCGAACTCCGGCAGCTCGCACAGCGGGGTGCCGTCGGCCGTGGTCGGGACCATCGTGCAGGCGGTGAAGTCGGTGGCGATGCCGATGACGTCGGCCGGGTCGACGCCGGAGTCGCGCACCGCGAGCGGCACCGCCGTCCGCAGCACGTCGACGTAGTCCGCGGGCACCTGCAGGGCCCAGTCCGGCGGCAGCTGCTCACCGGTGCCGGGCAGCTCCCGGTCGACCACGGCGTGCGGGTAGGGGTGGGTGGCGCTGGCCAGCTCGGCCCCGTCGGACACCCGGACGACGACCGCCCGGCCCGACAGGGTGCCGTAGTCGACGCCCACCACGTACTGCTCGCTCACGACGTTCCTCCTGCGCTCGGTGCGGGTCCGGCGGTCATGTTAGCGCTAACAACAGTGGTTCGGAACACACCCGGCCCCTCCGGGTCAGCGCCGGGGTCCCGCCGTCGACCGGCGGACCAGCAGCAGGGGCTGCACCTGGTCGGGCTCGCAGTCCTCCCCGGCCAGGCGGGCCAGCACCAGCTGCACCCCGCGCCGGCCCAGCTCCGCGAAGTCCTGCCGCACGGTGGTCAGCGGCGGGCTGAAGTACGGCGCCCCGGGGACGTCGTCGAAGCCCACGACGCTGACGTCGCCGGGCACGGTGAGGCCCTGCTCGTGCAGCGCGACCATGAGGCCCAGCGCCATCTGGTCGTTGCCGGCGAACAGCGCCGTGATCGGCTCGCCGGCCCGGATGCGCGCGGCCACCGCCGTCCCGACCTCGTAGCCCGACGACGGCCACCAGTCGCCGTGCCACAGCTCCCCCGGCGGGGCGCCGGCCTCGGCGAGGGCGTCCCGCCAGCCCTCCACGCGCCGGCGGGACTCCATGGAGTGCTCCGGGCCGGACAGGTGGTGCACCGTGGTGTGCCCGAGGGCGAGCAGGTGCCGCACGACCAGCCGGGCCCCGGCCTCCTGGACCACGGTGACGGTCGGGCCGAGCTCCTCACCGCCCATCTGGACGGCGACCAGCGGCACGGGCGGGTCGAGGGCACCCAGCGCGGCCACGGCCTCCAGGTCGGCGGTGTGCACGACGACGGCGTCCACGGACTGGCCGACGAACCGGTCCACCGCCTCGGCGATGGTTCCCACCCCGGCGCCCTCGACGATGGCGACCGACAGCGAGTAGCCGGCCACCCGGGCAGCCTGCTCCAGGCCGATCATGGTCTGCGCCGGGCCGTACTGGTTCACGTTCATGGTGACCAGGCCGATGGTGCGCGAGGAGCCGGTGACCAGCGCCCGCGCGGCGGCGTTGGGCCGGTAGCCGAGCTCCTCGATCGCCCGCTGCACCCGGGCCCGGGTCAGCGGGGCGACGTTCGGGTGCCCGTTGACCACCCGGGACACCGTCTGGTGCGACACCCCCGCGCGGGCGGCGACGTCGCTCATCACCAGCGGGCGGGCCGGGGCGGAGCCGTGCGTCTCGGTGGACACCTGCCGCTCCTCCCCGGCCCGGTCGATCAGCGGCTGGAGCCGGCGCGGCGCTTGTTGTAGACGTCGAAGGCGACGGCCAGCAGCAGCACCAGGCCCTTGACCATCGACTGGATCGACTGGTCGATGCCCATGAGCTGCATGCCGTTGCTCATGACGCCGACGAGCAGACCACCGACCATGGCGCCGACGACCGTGCCCACACCACCGGTGACGGCGGCGCCGCCGATGAAGGCCGCGGCGATGGCGTCCAGCTCGAAGCTGTTGCCGGCGCCGGGCTGGGCACCGTTGGACCGGGACGAGAACACGACACCGGCCACGGCGGCCAGGAAGCCCATGTTCACGAAGATCCAGAAGTTGACCGCCTTGACCTTGACGCCCGAGAGCGTGGCCGCGGCCAGGTTGCCGCCGATGGCGTAGACCTGGCGGCCGAAGACGGTCCGCTTGGTGACCACGCCGTAGACCATGATCAGCACGGCCAGGATGACCAGCACGTAGGGCAGGCCGCGGGCGGTGGCCAGCTGGTAGGCGAAGGCCATGACGACGGCCGCGACGACCACGATCTGGGCGACGAACAGCGGGAACGACGGGACCGGCTGGTTGTAGCGGACCCGGGCGACCCGGGTGCGGAACTGGCTGTAGGCGTAGGCCACCACGGCGACCACGAAGATGAGGATGGTGAAGGCGTCGAAGCCGTTGCCGCCCAGCAGCCCGTTGCTGAAGCCCGAGGCGATCTTGCCGTACTCCGGGGTGAACGGGGAGAGCGAGACGTTGCTGAGCACCTGCAGCGTGAGGCCGCGGAACAGCAGCATGCCGGCCAGGGTGACGATGAAGGCCGGGATGCCGACGAAGGCGACCCAGAACCCGTGCCAGGCACCGATCAGCAGACCGACGCCGAGGGCGGCGAGCACGCCGACCCACCACGGCTGGTCGTGCCGGATGACCAGCACCGCGGACGTCGCCCCGGTGACCGCGACCACCGAGCCGACCGACAGATCGATGTGCCCGGCGATGATCACGATGACCATCCCGATCGCCAGGATCAGGATGTAGGCGTACTGCAGGACGATGTTGGTGATGTTGCCCGGCGACAGCGACGTCCCGCCGGTGAGGATCGCGAACAGCGCGACCACCACGACGAACGCGATGTAGATGCCACTGGTGCGCAGGTTGCGGGTCAGCAGCGTCCGGATGTCGCTGGTGCCGACGCCGAGGGCCGCCGCGGGCGCGACGTCCTTGGGCGCGGTGGCGTCCTCTGCCTGGGGCTCCGAGGTGGGGCCGACACTGCGCGTCATCCGACGAGCTCCTTCTCCTGGGTCATGAGGGTCATGAGGCGTTCCTGGGTGGCCTCGGCCACCGGCACCTGGCCGGTGATCCGGCCGGCGGACAGCGTGAAGACGCGGTCGCAGATGCCGAGCAGCTCGGGCAGCTCGGAGCTGATGACGACGACGGCCTTGCCGGCGGCGACCAGCTTGTTGATGATCGTGTAGATCTCGTACTTGGCGCCGACGTCGATGCCGCGGGTGGGCTCGTCGAGGATCAGCACGTCGGGGTCGGTGAGCAGCCACTTGCTCAGCACGACCTTCTGCTGGTTGCCGCCCGACAGCTTGCCGACGATGGACTTCACGGTGGGCGCCTTGATGTTCATCGACCGGCGCCCCTCCTCGGCCGCCTTCGTCTCCTCGTTCGCGTCGACGAAGCCCCGGCGGGACAGCTTGTCCAGCGCCGCGGCCGAGTTGTTGCGGGCGATGTCGTCGATGAGGTTGAGGCCGTACTTCTTGCGGTCCTCGGTGGCGTAGGCGATGCCGGCGTGGATGGCCTCGGAGACCGACCGCGCCTTGGTCTCCTTGCCGTGCAGGAAGATCCGGCCCTCGACGAAGGTGCCGTACGAGCGGCCGAAGATGCTCATCGCCAGCTCGGTGCGGCCGGCGCCCATCAGGCCCGCGATGCCGACGACCTCGCCGGCCCGCACGTCGAAGGTCGCGTGGTCGACCACGAGGCGGTCCTGGCTGGGGTGCTTGACCGTCCAGCCCTCGACCCGCAGGACCTCGGCGCCCGGGTGCGACTCGCGCTCGGGGTAGTAGGAGTCCAGGGCCCGACCGACCATCAGCCGGATGATCCGGTCGATGTCGACGGTGGGGTCGGCCATGTCCAGGGTCTCGACGGTCTGGCCGTCGCGGATGATCGTGGTGTGGTCGGCGATCGCGTCGATCTCGTTGAGCTTGTGCGAGATGATGATCGAGGTGATGCCGCGGTCCTTCAGACCGCGGATCAGCCCGAGCAGGTGCGCGGAGTCGGTGTCGTTGAGCGCGGCGGTGGGCTCGTCGAGGATCAGCAGCTTGACGTCCTTGGACAGCGCCTTGGCGATCTCCACCAGCTGCTGCTTGCCCACGCCGAGCTGGCCGACCGGGGTGACCGGGTTCTCGTCCAGGCCCACGGAGCGCAGCAGCTCGGCGGCCTCGGCGTTGGCCAGGTTCCAGTCGATGAGGCCCAGGCGGCCGCGCTTCTCGCTGCCCAGGAAGATGTTCTCGGCGATCGAGAGGTAGGGCACCAGCGCGAGCTCCTGGTGGATGATCACGATGCCGGCGTGCTCGGAGTCGCGGATGCCGCCGAAGGAGACGACCTGGCCGTCGAAGACGATCTCGCCGTCGTAGTCACCGGCCGGGTAGACCCCGGACAGGACCTTCATCAGCGTCGACTTGCCGGCACCGTTCTCGCCGCAGATCGCGTGCACCTCGCCGCGCGCGACGGACAGCGTCACGTCGGACAGCGCCTTCACGCCGGGGAAGGTCTTGGTGATGGAGCGCATCTCGAGGATGTTGTCGGCCATGGGACTCCGTCGTCTCACTCGGTGGGTCTGTGGTTCGTGAGGTCGTGCTGGTGGGACTCGGTGGCGCGGGTCGTGCTGGGTCGTGCGGCGCCCTCCGTGGAGCCGGCCGGGCCCGGCAGCATGCGCTGCCAGGCCCGGCCGGGTTCAGGGGAGGGTCAGTCGGCCTGGCCGGACTGGACCTCGGACTCGGTGTAGTAGCCGGAGTCCACGAGCACGGACTGGATGTCGGCCTTGAAGACCGTCTCCACGGGGAGCAGGTACGAGGGGACGACCTTGTTGCCGTTGTCGTAGGTCTCGGTGTCGTTCGCCTCGGGCTCGTCGCCCTCGAGGAACGCCTTGGCAGCCGTGACGGCCTGCTCGGCCAGGTTGCGGGTGTCCTTGAAGATGGTCGAGCTCTGGACACCCTGGTCGATCAGGGCGACCGAGGCGATCTCGGCGTCCTGCCCGGTCACGACCGGCAGCGCACGGGGGGTGGAGTCCAGGTTCGGGCCGTAGCCGGCGTTCTGCAGGGCGGTGATGATGCCGCGCGAGATGCCGTCGTAGGGCGACAGGACGCCGTTGACGACCGTGCCGTCGTTGTAGGACCCGGTGAGCAGGGTCTCCATGCGCGACTGGGCGGTCTCCTGCTGCCAGCGCAGCGTGGCGGCCTGCTCGATGTCGGTCTGGCCCGAGGGGACGACGAGCGTGCCGTCGTCGATCAGGGGCTGGAGGACGTCCATCGCACCGTTGAAGAAGAAGAACGCGTTGTTGTCGTCCAGCGAGCCGGCGAACAGCTCGATGTTGAACGGACCGGTGGCCGAGCCGGCCGAGCCGTCGGCGTTCTGCAGGCCGAGGCCCACGAGGAGGGCGTTGGCCTGCGCCTGGCCCACCGCGAAGTTGTCGAACGTGACGTAGAAGTCGACGTTGTCGGTGTCGCGGATCAGGCGGTCGTAGGAGATGACCGGGATGTTCGCGTCGGCGGCGGCCTGCAGCTGCGAGCTGAGGGCGGTGCCGTCGATGGCGGCGACGATCAGCAGGTCAGCGCCCTGGGTGATCATCTGGTCGATCTGCTGCGACTGGGTGGGGATGTCGTCGTTGGCGAACTGGAGGTCCACCTGGTAGCCGGCGTCCTCGAGCTGGGACTGGACGTTGTCGCCGTCGGCGATCCAGCGCTCGGAGGTCTGGGTCGGCATCGAGACGCCGATCGTGAGGTCCTCGGGGGCCGCGTCCGCGGTGTCGTTCCCGCCGCCGCTGCCGGCGCCACCGCCACCACAGGCGGTCAAGCCGAATGCCAGCGCGGCACCCAGTGCGGTCAACCTGAGCTTGTTGCTCACTGCAATCTCCTCTACGAGACGTCTGCCGCCGTACACATCTCGGCGCTCAGGCCCGCATCTGTGCGAGCGCTCACATTGTGAACGCTAACAACACACCCGCGTCAAGGGTCTGGGCGCGTCCAGCGGTCACGTTCTCGTAACGAAGGGGTCGCCCGCGTGAAACCTCGATGTGGGCCCGGATGGTTCCGTTCGTGGGGATCGGCCCGCTGACCTGCGGATCGGATGCCCGCATGCCCACCGGAACGGATCGAAGCGGGCCCCCCACCCGGCGCACCCGACCCACCCGTCCGGGTGGGCCCCGGCGGCCCCGCTCAACCCGGGCCGCGGGCCGGCCGACAACAGCCCCAGCACCAGGACGGGCCCTGAGACGACCGGACCCCGCCCCGCCGAGACCGGAGACCCTGTGACCACCCCGCCCGTGACCGACGCCGCCCCGGATGCCCGGGCACGCGGCCGCCTGCAACGTTGGTTCGGCACCCGCGACCCCCGCTCGGCCGCCCGCCTGGCCGTCTGGGTGATGCTGCCCGCCGCCGCCGTCCAGGCCGGGTTCGCGCTGCTCGTCGACCAGGGCCTCGTCGCCGACGTCGGGTCCTGGCTGACCGTCGCGGTGCTGCTGGCCGCCAGCGCCGCGCTCGCCCGCGTCGACCCGCAGCAGCTGGACGCCCGCGGCGTCCTCGCGCTCATCCCGCTCGGCGGCGCGGTCATCCTGTCCACGCTGAACTGGGTCACCAGCGACACCTCGGCCGCCGCCCAGGTCTTCGCCGTCCTGCCCACCCTCTGGGCCGCCTCGCAGCT
Organism: Klenkia terrae; assembly: GCF_900491935.1. Classification (GTDB taxonomy): domain Bacteria; phylum Actinomycetota; class Actinomycetes; order Mycobacteriales; family Geodermatophilaceae; genus Klenkia; species Klenkia terrae. Next base: position 2,507,806 of record NZ_UEXK01000004.1, on the reverse strand, counting down.
GCGGGCACCCGGGGCCTGGCTGGTCGCCGGGCTGTCCGGCATCTCCAACGCCGTCCTCGTGCTGCACCTGGAGCCGCTGGAGCGGGCGATCCCCGACGCCGCCTTCGTGGCCGCCACCCTCTCGATGGCCACCGCGCTGCTGGTGCACGCCGGGCACCGGCAGGAGCGCCTGGTCGCCGAGCTGCGCGAGCAGGCCACCGTCGACGCACTGACCGGCCTGGTCACCCGGCACGTCCTGGACGCGGCCATGGCCGGCGCGGTCGGCGGCGGCTCCGGGCACGGGACCGCGCTCGTGCTGGTCGACGTCGACCACTTCAAGACCATCAACGACCAGCGCGGCCACCCGGTCGGCGACGACGCGCTGCGGCACCTGGCCGAGGTGCTGCGCCGGGCGGTGCGCGACGGCGACGCCATCGTCAGCCGGCTGGGCGGCGACGAGCTCGCCGTGCTGCTCTCGTCGTGCCCGGTGGACGTCGCCGAGCGCCGCGCGCACGACCTGGTCGCCGCCGTGCGGGCCAACCCGCTGCCGCTGGCCGACGGCGGCTTCCTGCCGATGACGGTCAGCGTGGGCGTGGCGCAGTCGCCCACCCACGCCCGGGACCCCCGGGAGCTCTACAGCACCGCCGACCGCGCGCTCTACGAGGCCAAGCGCGGCGGCCGCGACCGCGCCGTCGCGGCCACGACCACCCCGACGGGCCCGCTCAGCGCAGCGTGATCTGGCGGGACAGCAGCCCGGCGCGCGAGCGCCGCTCGTCGGTCGTCAGCGGGTCGGTCACGGCCAGCGCCGCGGTCAGCCGCTGGTCGAGCTCGGCGGCCGGACCGGTCCAGTCGGTGGCCGGCACGTCGGCCGGGACGTCCCACACCGGGACGACGAGGCCGTGCGCCCGGAAGGCCCCGGCGTACTTCGTGCCCTCCCCCAGGGTCAGCTGCTCGGCCGCCCCCAGCCGGGCCAGCGCGTCCAGCAGCTGCTCCTCGGGCTCGGGCCGCACCCAGCGCAGGTGCGCGCGGTCGACGGCCGGCCGGCACCAGTAGGCGGCGCCCAGGCCCTCGAGCCGGACCGTCGGGATGATCGCCTCGTTGGCCTGCTCGAGGCCGGCCATCGCGGCGGCGTTGGCGCCGGTGCCCTCGAGCCAGAAGCCGAAGTCCGGGTGCACGGTCACCTCGATCTCGGCGGCGGGGTCCAGCAGCTCCTGCAACCGCGGGCCGGCCGAGCCCTCGGCACCGATCGGGCCCGGGTCGACCGGGCTGCCCGCCGGCGCGTCGAGGGCGGCGGCCAGGGCGGTGCCCAGGTCGCGGCTGACGTCGTCGGAGGAGGTCGCGAGCTGCACGCCGACGACCACCTCGCCGCCGGCCCGCACCAGCGCCGGCGCGCCGCCGGGCAGGACGCTGGCCAGGGTCGCCGTCCGGCCGTCGGTGGTGGTCAGCACGGCGGTGGCCGCCGGGACCAGCTCGCGCAGGGCGACCCAGTGCACCTCGCCGGGGAGGCCCTCGAAGGGCCGGGCGACCGCCGGGGCGTAGGCCGAGCCGTGGCAGTGCTTGTACTTGCGGCCCGAGCCGCACGCGCACGGCGCCTTGGGGTTCTGCTCCCCGGCGGGTGCGGCGGGGGCGGCGGGACGGCGCTTGGATGCGGTGCGGGCCATGCCCCGACCCTATGCGGCGACCGGCGGGGTGCAGACTCGTGCGGTGCTCGACCTGACCGACCCCGCCTTCGTCCACGACCCCTACCCCGCCTTCGCCGCGGCCCGCGCGCAGGCGCCGGTGCAGTGGGACGACGGGCTGGGCATGTGGCTGGCCTACGGGCACGCCGAGGCCAACGCGGTGCTGCGCACCCGGGCGCTGGGCCGGATCTGGACCGACCGCGCCCCGGCGGAGCGGTTCGGCCAGTTCAACCTGATCCACCGCAACGCCATCCTGGAGATGGAGCCGCCGGACCACACCCGCCTGCGCCGGCTGATCAGCGCCGCGTTCGCCCGCGGGCACGTGGAGCGGCTGCGGCCCTGGGTCGAGGAGCTGGCCGGGTCGCTGGTCGACGGCATGGTCGAGCGGTCGGTGGCCGGCGAGCCGGTGGACCTGTTCACCGGGATGGCCGAGCAGCTGCCGGTCGAGGTGATCGCCGAGCTGCTGGGTGTGCCGCAGGCCGACCGCCCGCTGCTGCGGCCCTGGTCCAACGCGATCGTGAAGATGTACGAGTACGGCCGGACCAGCGAGACCGAGGACGCCGCCGAGGTCGCCGCCGGCGAGTTCGTGGCCTACCTGCGCGACCTGGCCGAGCAGCGGCGCACCGCGCCCGGGGAGGACCTGCTGACCCACCTGGTCACCGCCCGGGACGCCGACGGCGACCGGCTGACCGAGGACGAGCTGGTCACCACCTGCATCCTGCTGCTCAACGCCGGCCACGAGGCCACCGTCAACGTCACGGGCAACGGCCTGCTCGCCCTGCTGCAGCACCCGGACCAGCTGGCCCGGCTGCGCGCGGACCCCGCGCTGCTGCCGACCGCGATCGAGGAGCTGATGCGCTTCGACTCCCCGCTGCAGCTGTTCGAGCGCACCGCCACCGCCGACGTCGAGCTGGGCGGGGTGACCGTGCAGCAGGGCCAGAAGATCGCCGCCCTGCTGGGGTCGGGCAACCACGACCCGGCGGTGTTCGACGCCCCGGACACCCTGGACGTCGGGCGCACCGACAACCCGCACATCTCCTTCGGCGCCGGGGTGCACTTCTGCATCGGCGCCCCGCTGGCCCGGGTCGAGCTGCAGGCCTCCTTCGGCGCGCTGCTGTCCCGGACGTCGTCGCTGGAGCTGGCCGGGGAGGCCCGTCGCCGTCCCGAGTTCGTCATCCGCGGCCTGGCCGGGCTGCCCCTCGCGCTGACCCCCTAGCTACCCACGGGTAGAAGGTGTCGGTCGTCACTGGTTGGATGCCGCTCATGCGCGGCTTGATGCAGCAGACGCCCCTGACGATCGACTCGATCTTCCGCTACGTGGAGCGACACCACGGCGACAAGACGATCGTCACGAACTCCCCCACCGGTCCGGTGCGGACGACGTACGCCGAGTGGGCGGTGCGCACCCGCAAGCTCGGCGGGGTGCTGGACACCCTCGGGATCAGCGCGGACGGCCGGGTGGGCACCTTCGCCTGGAACTCCGCCCGCCACCTGGAGCTCTACTTCGCCGTCCCCAGCACCGGACGGGTGCTGCACACGCTGAACATCCGGCTGTTCCCCGAGCAGCTGACCTACATCGCCAACCACGCCGAGGACGAGGCGGTCTTCGTCGACCGCACGGTCCTGCCGCTGCTGTGGCCGCTGATCGACACGATGACCACCGTGCGGCACGTCGTGGTGATGGACGACGGCGGCGACAACGAGATCCCCGACGACGAGCGCGTCTCCCTCTACGAGGACCTGATCGCCGCCGCGGAGCCGATCGACTTCCGGGTCGAGGACGAGAACACCGCGGCCAGCATGTGCTACACCTCGGGCACCACCGGCAACCCCAAGGGCGTGCTCTACAGCCACCGCTCGACGGTGCTGCACACCATGGCCGTGGTGCAGCCCAACGTGTTCGGGATGGCCGAGACCGACGTCGTCATGCCGGTCGTTCCGATGTTCCACGCCAACGCGTGGGGCCTGGCCCAGGCCGGCCCCGCCGTCGGTGCGGCCATGGTCTTCCCCGGCCCGATGATGCAGCCCAAGGCGCTGGCCGACCTGATCGTCGACGAGGGCGTCACCTTCACCGCCGGGGTGCCCACCATCTGGCAGGGCGTGCTCCCCGAGCTGGCCGGCCGCGACCACAAGCTGCGCGACATCGGCTGCGGTGGCTCCGCGGTCCCCAAGGCGCTGTCGGAGGCCTACCGGGAGCGGGTCGGCCTGCCGATCCTGCAGGCCTGGGGCATGACCGAGACCCACCCGGTGGCCACCTCGGCCCGGCTGCCCCGCCGCCTGTTCGACGGCTCCGACGAGGACAAGGCGACCTACCGCGCCCGCGCCGGCGTCCCGTTCATGGGCGTCGAGGTGCGGATCGTCGAGGCCGGCACCACCGACGAGCTGCCCTGGGACGACGTCGCCACCGGCGAGCTGCAGGTGCGTGGCTCGACCACCGCGCTGGACTACTACAAGCCCGACGCGGGCGTGGAGCTGGCGACGCCGGACGGCTGGATGAAGACCGGCGACGTCGCCGCGATCGACGCCACCGGCTCGGTGCGCATCGCCGACCGGACCAAGGACCTGATCAAGTCCGGCGGCGAGTGGATCAGCTCGGTGGACCTGGAGAACGCGATCATGAGCCACCCGAAGGTCAAGGAGGCCGCCGTCATCGGCATCCCCGACCCGAAGTGGGACGAGCGGCCGCTGGCCTGCGTCGTGGTCGTCGAGGGCGAGGAGCTCAGCGCCGACGAGGTGATCGCGCACATCACCCCGATGGTGGCCAAGTGGTGGCTGCCCTCGGCCGTGGAGTTCATCGACGAGGTGCCCAAGACCAGCGTCGGCAAGTTCTCCAAGAAGGACCTGCGCACCCGGTTCGCGGACTACCAGCCCAGCTAGACCGGGACGGGGTCGCGGCGCCGCCCGTCGGCGCCGCGACCCCCACCCCTTCCGGGCGATCTCGTCCCGCCCGGCTCCAGCCCCGGTGCCGGGCGGCCGACGTCCGGGGGGTGACATCGCTCGCCCCGCTGCCGCCCCCCGCGCCCGCGATCGACTGGGCCGCCGAGCTCGACCGGCTGGCCACCGACCCGGACACCCTGCGGCTGGTCTTCCAGCCGATCGTCGACGTCGCCCGCGGCGTCGTCGCCGGCTACGAGACGCTGGCCCGCTTCCGGTCCGCTGACGGCTCGCCCAGCCCGGCCACCCCGGACCGCTGGTTCGCCGCGGCCGACGCCGCCGGCATCGGGGCCCGGGTCGAGGCGCTGGTCGTGGCCCGCTGCCTGCAGCTGCGCGCCGACCTGCCCCCGAACTGCTTCCTGACGGTGAACGTCAGCCCGCACCTGCTGACCGATCCCGAGCTCGCCGACCTGCTGCTGGGCGCCGGCGACCTGTCCCCGCTGGTCCTGGAGCTGACCGAGCACCAGGCGGTGGCCGACGTCCGGCCGCTGCTGGCCGTGCAGGACGCCCTGCGCGACCGCGGCGCGCTGGTGGCGCTGGACGACGCCGGGTCGGGGTACTCCGGGCTGCAGCAGCTGACCGCCTTCCGCCCCCAGCTGATCAAGCTCGACCGGGCCCTGGTGGACGGCGCCGACGCCGACCCGGTGAAGCTCGCCCTGGCCACCCTGCTCGGTGAGTTCGGTGCCCGCATCGACGCCTGGCTGCTCGCCGAGGGCGTGGAGACCTGGGGCGAGATGGAGGCGTTCTCGCGGCTGGGCGTCCCGCTGGCCCAGGGCTTCCTGCTGGGCCGACCGGCGCCGCCGTGGTCGTCGCTGGACCCCGCGGTGGCCGACCGGCTGCGCCGGTCGCACGCCCAGGGCCTGCTGCGGGAGAACATCGCGAGCCTGGTCGAGCGGGTGGAGCTGGTGGCCGGCGACGCCGAGCCGTCCGGACCCGGTCCGGCCGTCCGGGTCGACGGGCTCGGCCGCCCGGTCGCCGTCCTGCTGCCGCTGCGGCGCGGGGACGACCGACCGGGGCACCGCGCCGCGCCGGTCTCGCTGCGGGCGGCGGCCTCCACCGGGGTGGCCGAGCTCGCCCGCCGGGTGGTCACCCGGCCCGAGGACACCCGCTTCGACCCCGTCGTGTGCGTCGACGACGTCGGCGCCGTGCTGGGCGTCGTCCTCGTCGAGCACCTGCTGACCCGGCTGGCCGAGCAGGACGACCGCCGGACCGGCTGACCCCCCAGACCCCCTCGTGCAGAGACTCGCGAGGTCGAGCACCACAGAACGAGGAGAGACCTGATGAAGAGCTTCGCCTGCGGGGACGTCGTCCCCGGTTGCGGTCGTGCGTTCACCGCCGACGACGAGGACGGCATCCTGGCCCAGGTGGCCGCGCACGCCGCCGCCGACCACGGGCTCGTCGACGTGCCCCCGGCCCTGGTCGCCCAGGTCCGGGCCCGCATCACCGCGGCCGCCTGACGCGCCCGACGGGGGCGCCGGATCCCCGGCGCCCCCGTCGCCGGCTCAGGCCGGGCCGGCTCAGGCCACCGTCGGCGCGGACCCGGTCTCGCTGACCATGGGCCGACCGGCGTCCTGCCACTCGCCCATGCCGCCGCCGACGTTGACCGCGTCGTAGCCGTTCTGGTTCAGCCACGCGGCCACCCGGGCCGACCGGCCGCCGCCGCGGCAGGTCACGTACAGCGGGTCGCCCTCGGGGAGGTCGTCCAGGCGCGCCGGGACCTGGCCCATCGGGATGTGCGTCGCGCCCTCGATGTGGCCGGCCACCCACTCGTCGTCCTCCCGGACGTCGAGCACGACGGCGTCCTCGGGGACCTCGCGGGCGGGCACGGTCGGGACCTGCTGCGGCATCGTCACGCCGCCCATGGTGTCCCACCCGGGAGGATGGGGTCCATGCACCCCGACCCCGCCCGGACGCCGGCCTGGTCACCGGCCCGCAACGCGATCGGCCTGTGGGCCGTCGAGGGGGTCCTCGGCGCCCTGGTGCTGGCCGCCGTCGTCGTCGGCCTGGAGGTCATGCTGCCCTTGCCGACCTGGCTGGCGGTGCTGCTGCCGGTGCTCGTGCTGGTCGAGGCCGTGGTGACCATCGGGTTCCGGCCCCGGCTGCGGTACCGGGTGCACCGGTGGGAGGTCACCGCCGAGGCGGTGTTCACCCGCACCGGCTGGCTGTCCCGCACCTGGACGCTGGTGCCGATCTCCCGGATCCAGACCGTCGACGTCACCCGCGGGGTGGTGCAGCAGCTGTTCGGGCTGGCCAGCGTGGCGGTGCTGACGGCGTCCTCGCAGGGCACCGTCCGGATCCCGCACCTGGACGCCGACATCGCCGCCCGGGTGGCCGACGACCTGGCCCGCCGCGCCGAGCTCGTCCGCGACGAGGCCACGTGACCCCCGAGTGGCACCTGCCCCCCGAGGTGGTGGCGCGGCGGACGTCGTGGCGGATCGTGCTGGCGCACACGATCACCTTCCGGCAGGCCCGGCAGTGGGTGCCGGCCCTGCTGGCGTTCGGCGCCTTCCGCGGCTTCACCGACGGGCCGTGGGCGGTGGTGGTGATCGTCGCGGTGGTCACCGCGGTCTCGCTGGGCTCGGCGGTCCTGGCGTGGTCGCGGTTCCGGTACGCACCCGGGCCGACGGCGGTCGTGGTGACCCGCGGCCTGCTGTCCCGCTCGGTGCGCACCGTGCCGCTGGACCGGGTCCGCGGGGTGGAGGTCGAGGCGCCGCCGCTGCACCGCCTGCTCGGCCTGGTCCGGGTGCGGATCGACGCCGCGGCCGGCGCCGTGCAGTCCGACGAGGAGGAGCTCGTCGTCGACGGGCTGCCCCGGGCCGAGGCCGACCGGCTGCGCACCCACCTGCTCGCCCGCCGGGGCGCCGAGGTCCCGGCGCCGGACTCCGCCGGCGACCCGGCCGAGGAGGAGTTCGCCCGCTTCGACGACCGCTGGTTGCTGTACGCGCCGCTGGTCGGCAGCTACCTGGCCGTCCCGCTGGCCGCGGTGGGGGCGCTGTTCCGGCTGGCCGACGAGCTGCCTCGGCGCTGGCGCCCGGACCTCGGCCGACCGGACCTGACGGACACCGCCGTGCTGGCCGGGGCGCTCGGGGCCATGGCGGTGCTGCTGGTCGTGGGGTCGATCGTCGGCAGCGCCCTGGTCAACTGGCGGTTCCGGCTGGTCCGGCGCGGTGGCTCCCTCATCGCCGTCCGGGGGCTGCTCAACCGGCGGCACACCGAGCTGGAGATCGACCGCATCCGCGGCGGCACGGTCACCGAGGGCCTCGGCATGCGGTGGGTGCGCGCGGCGCGGGCCACCGCGCTGGTCACCGGGCTGGGCGACGCCGCCCGGCGCGGCCAGCTGCTGCCGCTGGGCCCGCGCACCGAGGCCTGGGCGGTGACCGGCCGGCTGGTCGAGGACCCCGGTCCGCTGCGCCCGCACCCGCCGGCCGCCCGCCGGCGACGCCTGGTGCGCGCGATCCTGCCCGGGGCCGTGGTCGCCGTCGCCGGGGTGGTGCTCACCGCGACGCTGGGGCTCTGGTGGGTGCTGCTGGTCGGCCTCGTGCTGGCCGCGCTCGGCGTGCCGGTCGGCCTGGGCCGGTACGCATCGCTGGGGCACGCGACCGGGCCGCGGACCTTCTCGGTGCGCTCGGGCTGGCTGGTCCGCGAGCAGGCGGTCCTGCAGCGCCGGGCGGTGGTCGGCTGGCAGGTGCAGCAGTCGTTCTCCCAGCGCCGGCAGGGTGTGGCCACGGTGGTGGCGGCCGTGGGCGCCGGTGCCGGCGGCTACCAGGCGCTGGACATCGCGGCCGGGGACGCCGTCCCGTTCGCGGTGGCGGCGTCGGGCCGGTGGGCCGAGGCCCTCAGCGGTCCCGGCTGACCGCTTCCCGCATCGGCATCGCGACCGCGGCCACGAGGATGCCGCCGGAGACGCACCAGAACGGGTTGTCCACCACGTCGAGGCCGAGCAGGACCAGCCCGACGAGCAGCCCCACCGCCGCCCCCGCGAACGCCCAGAGGGTCAGCCGGCTCAGGAACGTCGTCCACTCCATGCCCTCACCGTCTCGGAACCCGGGGCCGGGCGCCACCGGAGGAGACGGTCAGGGCGCGTCGAGCACCTCGGCCAGGTGCTGCAGCGGGTCGTCCACGGCCCCGTCGACCAGGTCGTCCAGCCAGACCCGGAACGCCGCCGTCGCCCGGGCGACGAGCAGGCGAGTGCGCCAGTCGGCCGGGGTGCGGCCGGAGCGGGTGGCCAGCAGCTCGGCCAGCTCGCGCTCGCGGTCGGCCAGGCGCAGGAAGGGGTGCGGCCGGGCGGCGTCGCTGGACCGGACCACCCGCAGCAGCCGGGCGGTGCGGTCGGCGTCGGCCACGACCGCCTCGCCCAGGGCCAGCACCGCCGTGCGCAGCGCGGCAGCGTCGGGCTGGTCGACGGGCACGTCCTGCAGCGCCGCCCGCATCCGCGCCGACATCACCCGGGCGGGCTCGGCCAGCAGGTCGTCCTTGGTCGGGAAGTAGCGGAAGAACGTGCGCGGGGCGATGTCGGCCGCCGCGCAGACCTCGGCCACGGTGACGGCGTCGAAGCCGCGCTCGGCGAAGAGCCCGAACGCGGCGTCCACCACCCGGGCCCGGCTCTCGGCCAGCTTGCGCTCCCGCAGGCCCTCGACCGCCCTCACCCCTCCGGTTGTGGTCCACGTCATGCGGCGGACCGGTGCATCGGGCAACCATCTGGCATACGGTGCCATCTGGCAGTTTGTGCCACTTTATCCGTCCGCATCCCCGTGGAGCATGCCCGTGTCCGCACCCACCGTCCCCGGCGCCACCGAGTCGACCCCGGACACCACCGACGAGGGCTGGACCGCGGCCCAGGTCACCGCGCTCACCGTCGTCGCCGTCCTCGGGGTGATCGTCGCCCTGACCACCTCGCTGCTGGTGCCGATCCTGCCCGAGCTGGCCGCGCAGCTCGGGCAGAGCACGCAGTGGCTGCTGACCTCGACCCTGCTGGTCGGCGCGGTCGCCGTCCCGGTCGTGGGCCGGCTCGCCGACCTGTACGGCAAGCGCCGCATGCTGGTGCTGGCCGCCGCCGCGCTCACCGTCGGCTCGCTGATCTGCGCGCTGTCGGACACGTTGCCGTGGCTCATCGTCGGGCGGGCGGTCACCGGGTTGTCCACGGCGGCGATCCCGCTGGGCATCAGCCTGATCGGCACCGTGCTCCCCGCGAAGCGGGCGGGCACCGGCATCGCGCTGGTCAGCGCCACCCTGGGCATCGGCGGGGCGCTCGGGCTGCCGCTGGCCGCCTTCGTCGCCCAGCACACCGACTACCACGTGCTGTTCTGGATCTGCGTCGCCGGCGGGGCGGTCGCGGTGGCCGGGATCCTGGCCGTGCTCCGCGAGGTGCCCACGGTGGCGAGCGGCCGGATGGACCTGCCCGGCGCGGTCCTGCTGGCCGCCGCGCTGGTCTCGCTGCTGCTGCCCCTGGCCCAGGCCTCCCGCTGGGGCTGGGCGGACCCGTGGACGATCGGGCTGCTGGTGCTCGCCGCCGTCCTGCTGGTCACCTTCGTGCTGGTCGAGCGCCGGACGGCGTCCCCGCTGGTGGACATGGTCACCAACGCCCGGCCGGCGCTGCTGCTCACCAACGTGGCCTCGGTGTGCGTCGGCTTCGCCCTGTTCGCCAGCCTGATCGGGACGGCGTCCTACGTCCAGGCGCCGGCCGCCTCCGGCTACGGCTTCGGCTCGTCGGTGCTGGCCAGCGGGCTGTGCCTGCTGCCCTCGGGCGTGGCCATGATCCTGCTGTCGCCGGTCTCGGCGAAGCTCTCGGCCCGCTTCGGCCCCAAGGTCACCCTCGCCCTGGGGGCAGCGGTCATCGCCGTTGGCTTCCTCGGCCGGATCCTGTTCACCGGGTCGTTCACCGAGGTGGTCGTGTTCACCACCGTCGCCGGGGCCGGCACCGGCATCGCCTACGCCGCGATGCCCAGCCTGGTGCTGCGGGCCGCGCCGGCGTCCGAGCTGGCCGCGGCCAACGGCCTCAACACGCTGGCCCGCTCGGTCGGCAGCTCGCTGGCCAGCGCGGTCGGCGGCACGCTGCTGGCCGCCTCGACGATCACGCTGGGGACGGCGGTGCTGCCGTCGCTGACCGCCTACCGGGTGCTGTTCGCCGTCTGCGCCGGGGCCGCCCTGCTCGGTGCGGTGATCGCGCTGCTCATCCCCGGGGTGCGCGCCACCGCCGAACCCGCGCCGTCCGCCGCCTGACCCCGGCTGGGAGGCTGACCCGGTGGACGTCGCCGCACTGCTCGCACCCCTGCCCGACCTCACCGACGCCGGCCCGCACGAGCTGGCCGGCGGGACGGCGGACGGACTGCGGTTCGCCGAGCTGGAGCTGACCGGCGACGCCACCGGGGCGGCGCTGCTGGAGTGCCTGCTGGAGGACTGCGCGCTCGACGGGCTGGCGCTCACCCGCGCCCGGCTGGCCACGGTCGGCCTGCTGCGCTGCCGGTCCACCGAGCTGCTCGCCGGGGACGGCACCTGGCTGGACACCGTGGTCGAGGGCGGCCGGTTCGGCGCCTTCACCGCGCACGGGGCGCACTGGACCCGGGTCACGCTGACCGGCGTCCGGGCCGACTACGTCAACCTGCGCGGCGCCACCCTGGTCGAGGTCGAGCTGGTCGACTGCGTGCTCGGCGAGCTCGACCTGGGCGGGGCGGACCTGCGGCGGGTGACCGTCCGCGGCGGCGAGCTGGGCACGCTGCACACGTCGGGCACGCGCTGCCGCGACGTCGACCTCACCGACGCCGGCCTGCCCGACCTGGACGGCGTCACCGGCCTGCAGGGCGCCACGATCAGCGCCGCCCAGCTGGCCGGCTGGTCCCCGGGGATGGCCGCCCACCTGGGCATCCGCGTCGCCCGCTGACGCCCGGCTCTCTCGCGGCGTGGATCAGCTGGGTTCACCGGCGTGCGTCCTGGCTCACCGACGCCGGTGAGCCAGGACGGCCTCCGATCAGCTGAGCTGATCCACGCCGGTCAGGGCGCGGCCGGTCAGGGCAGAAGGGTGGCGGCGAGGGCGCGGGCGGCGTCGGGGTGGTCGCGGGCCAGCAGGCCGACGGCGGCCAGCACGTAGGCGCTGTCGACGGCGACCTCGGTGCCGCCCAGCACGCCGCCGGCCCCGCCGCGGTCGGCAGCCAGGCGGGCGACGACGGCGTCCCGGTCGGCGGGCGCGGCGTGCCGGAAGACCCCGCCGGACAGCACGACCAGGCCCACCCCCTGGGCCGAGGACCCGCCCGGGCCGTAGGCCGCCTCGGCGCGCAGGTGCCGGCGCAGCGCGACGGTGGCCGCCGCCTCGCCGAGGGCCAGCGCGTCGTCGGCCAGCGGGGGCAGCCCTTCGGCGTGCGCCGCGGCGCGCAGGTCGGCGACGGCGTGGTGCACGCCGAGGTCGCCCTCGACGGTGCGCCGGTGCGCGGGCACGCCGACGGCCTCCCGGCGCAGCGCGGCCTGCTCGGCGTCCAGGTCGGGCACGCAGTAGACGTCGGTGGTCGCCCCGCCGACGTCCAGCACCACCACGCCGGGCACCTCCGCGGCGGCCCGCAGACCGGCCAGCACCACGACGCCGTCCAGCACGGCGTCCGGGGTGACCGCGCGGACCCATTGCCGCAGCCGGGGGTCGGTGGAGAGCTTGTCCCCGCCGATGACGTGCTCGAGGAAGACCGCCCGGATGCCGGCGCGCGCGGACTCCGGGGCCAGCTCGCCGATGTCGGGCAGCACGTTGGCGCAGACGGTGACCGGCAGGCCGCCGTCCCGCAGCAGCACGGCCACCTCGTCCTGGACCTGCACGTTGCCGGCCAGCACGACGGGGACGGACCGGTCCCACCCGGCCAGCGCGCGGGCGTTGTGCCGCAGGACGGCGGTGCCCCCGCCGTCGGTGCCGCCGACCAGCAACAGGACGTCGGGCCGGGCGTCGGCGAGGGCGGCGAGCCCGGTCGCGTCGAGCCGGCCGGCCGCGATGTGCACGACCCGGGCGCCGGCGGACAGCGCGGCCCGGTGGCCGGCCTCGGCGCTGATCAGCTCCTCGTAGCCGACCACGGCCAACCGCAGCCCGCCGCCGGCCGAGGAGCAGGCGAGCACCGGGACGTCGGGGAAGCCGGCGGTCGCGTTCAGCACCCCGCGGACGACGTCGTCCAGCGTGGTCGGCGCCTGCGCGGTACCCAGCAGCTCGCCGGTGCCGACGCCGACCAGCGCCGCCTTGGTGAAGGTGGACCCGATGTCGACGCAGACGACGGTGCTCACGGCGCGACGCCGAGGCAGGCGTAGGCCGCCCGGGTGAGCAGGTCGACCACGTCGTCCCGGGGCAGGCCGCCGTCGTACGTGGCGACCGACTGGACGGCGCCGATGGCGGCGTGCACGCAGGCGCGGGCGACGCCGTCGGTCAGCTCTGGGCGCAGCTCGAGCAGCACGTGCACCCACTCCTCGACGTAGTGCCGCTGCGAACGGCGCAGCCGACGCCGGTCGGTGTCGGGCAGGCTGTGCACCTCGCGCTGGTAGAGCTGCAGCAGCGCCCGGTCGTCGACGGCGAAGAGCACCTGGCCGCGGACCAGGTCGGCCAGCACCTCGCGCTCGTCCCGGCCCGAGCCGGCGGCGTCCGACGCGGTCCGCAGCAGCCGGTCCATGACCTCGTCCAGCAGCGCGACGAGCACGGCGGACTTGCTGTCGAAGTGCCGGTAGACCCCGGACCCCACGATGCCCGCGGCGCCGCCGATGTCGGCCATCGAGACGCCGTGGAAGCCGCGCTCGGCCAGCAGCGAGGTGGCCGCCCGCAGGATCCGCACCCGCCGGTCCGGGTCGCGGGTGCGCACCCCCTCGCTGCTGCTCATCGCGGGCCCCCGGTCACCGCAGCAGTCTGACCGGCACCTCGAGCGTCCGGGACCGCAGGTACTCCCCCAGGCCCTTGGCCTGCGGGTCCGGTCGGGTCGCCGAGGCCACGCCCTCGCCGAGCAGCCCGACGACGACCAGGTTGAGCGCGCGCAGGTGCGGCAGCTCGAACCGGCGGACGGCGAGCCCCTCGGCCTCGGGCAGCAGCTCCCGGAACCGCTCGACGGTCATCGTCGCGGCCAGCCAGGCCCAGGTCTCGTCGTCGCGGGCCCAGAGGCCGACGTTGGCGTTGCCGCCCTTGTCCCCGGACCGCGCCCCGACCAGCCGGCCCAGCGGCACCCGCTCGGTGGGGCCGTCGGCGGACCAGCCGGGCACGGGGACCTCCGCCGGCGCCGACGGCGGCCCCGCGGGCGGGTGCTCGACGACGCGGGACCCGCCGTCGGGGAGCACGACGACGTGCTCGACGAGGTCACGGGGCACCAGCGCCGGCCAGTAGACGCCGTAGGCGCTCTCCGAGGTCGGCGGCGTGGTGGTGTGGAAGCCGGCGTAGCCGCCCAGGGCCAGTTGCATGGTGGCGTCGGAGAACCGCCGGCCGACCTTCTGCCGGTCGCCGTCCTTGACCGTGATCCGCAGGTGGGCGGTGGCCTGCACGTTGGTCGGCGCATCGGGGGTGTCGAAGCGGAGCAGGGAGACGTCGGTGTCGGCGAAGGAGTCCCGGCCGCCGAGGATGCCGAACAGCTCGGCCTCGGCCCAGGCCGCCTTCTCCGCCAGGTCCAGACCGGTCAGCACCAGGGTCATGGTGTTGCGGTAGCCCCCCAGGTGGTTCAGCGCGACCTTCAGCTGGTCCGAGGGCGCCGACCCGCGGGTGCCCGAGATCAGCACCCGGTCCGGCCCCTGCTGGGTCAGCTCGCAGGTGCCGAAGTCGGCGACGACGTCGGGGTTGGCGTAGACCGGGGAGTCGATCTCGTAGAGCAGCTGGGCGGTGACCGTGCCGACCGAGACCAGCCCACCGGTGTCGGCGTGCTTGGTGATCACGCTGGACCCGTCGGCGGCGACCTCGGCGATCGGGAACCCCGGGTACCGGCGGTCCACGACCTCCTCGAGGAATGCGTAGTTGCCCCCGCACGCCTGCGGACCGCACTCGACGACGTGGCCTGCGGCCACCGCACCCGCCAGGGCGTCCCAGTCGGTGCGCGACCAGCCGTGCCACCACGCCGCCGGCCCGACGACGACCGATGCGTCGGTCACCCGGCCGGTGACCACGACGTCCGCCCCGGCGGTGAGCGCCTCGGCGATGCCCCAGCCGCCGAGGTAGGCGTTCGCCGAGACCGGGTCGACCCCGGCCTCGGCCAGCCGCTGCCCGGTGTCCAGGTGCGCCAGGTCCACGCCGTCGGCCAGCAGTTGCGGCAGCCGCGGCAGCAGGTCGTCGCCGTGCACGTACGCGACCCTCGGGTGCAGCCCGAGCCGCTCGGCGAGCGCGCCGATCTGGGTGGTCAGGCCGGCCGGGTTCAGCCCGCCGGCGTTGCTGACCACCTTGATGCCGCGGTCCAGGCAGGTGCCCAGCACCTCCTCGAGCTGGCCGAGGAAGGTACGGGCGAAGCCGGCGTCGGGGTCCTTCTGCCGGGCCTTGTAGAGGATGAGCATGGTCAGCTCGGCCAGGTAGTCCCCGGTGAGGACGTCGATCGGCCCGCCCTCGACCATCTCCCGGGCGGCGGCGAGCCGGTCGCCGTAGAAGCCGGAGCAGTTGGCGATCCGGACGGGTCGGCGGGGCGCGGTCATGCGGGTGCCCTCCCGGGGCCGGGCGGGCCGGCGAAGGCCTGCGCGAGGTCCAGCCAGTGGTCGGCGACCGGGCCGGTGGCGGTCAGGTCGAGGTCGGCGCGGTGCCGGCGCTGGGTGACGAGGAGGCAGAAGTCCAGCGCCGGTCCGGTGACCCGGTCGGCGGCGTCGTCCGGGCCCCAGGTCCAGACGGTGCCGTCGGGGGCGGTGAGCTCGACCCGGACCGGTACGGACGACGGCTCCTCGCCGTGCACCCGGGAGCTCCAGCCGCGGGTGGCGACGCCGAGGTGCGCGACGTTCCGCAGCCGTGACGTGGGCTCGCGGCGGGCACCGACGGCGTCGACGACGTCCTGGCCGTGCGCCCAGGTCTCCATCAGCCGGGCGGTCACCGAGGAGGCCGCGCTCATCGGCGGGCCGTACCAGGGCAGCGTCGTCCCGGGCTCCAGGGCGGCGAAGACCCGCAGGTACTCCGCCCGCGCCGAGCGCAGCCAGCCCAGCAGGTCCGCGGGCGACCGGCCGCGGTTGGCCCGGGCCACCACCTCGGTGAAGTCGTCGCCGTGCGCCATCAGCGCCGCGGCCTCGGCGCGGAACCGGTCGGGGTCGACGGCGGCCGCGGTGGCGGTCTCGTCGAAGTGGGCCAGGTGCACCACCTGGTCGGCGACCGACCAGCCGGCGGCCGGGGTGGCGGTGGACCAGGCGTCGTCCGGCAGGGCGGCCAGCACCCGGTCCAGGTCGGCGGACTCGGCGGCCAGGTCCGCGGTCAACGCGGCCATGTCGGCGGCCATCAGCGGCCGGTCCAGACCGGGGTGCGCTTGTCCCGGAACGCGGCCGGGCCCTCCTGGGCGTCCGCGGAGAGGTAGACCGGGCCCCACAGGGCCTCCGCCGCGGCGTAGGCCTCGGCGAACCGGTCGGCCGCCATCAGCCGCACGGTCTGCTTGGCCGCGGCGACCGACAGCGGCGCGTTGGCCGCGATCCGCTCCCCCAGCGCCTGTGCGGCGTCGTGCAGCTCCGCGGCGGGGTGGACCTCGT
The DNA here is from genome assembly GCF_900491935.1 of Klenkia terrae. Classification (GTDB taxonomy): domain Bacteria; phylum Actinomycetota; class Actinomycetes; order Mycobacteriales; family Geodermatophilaceae; genus Klenkia; species Klenkia terrae. The sequence goes on along the minus strand of NZ_UEXK01000004.1, from coordinate 2,491,580 downwards.
TGACCAGGCCGACCTCCCTGGCCCGCTGGGCGGAGATCGGGTCACCGGTGACCAGCAGCTGCATGGCGACCCGCGGCGGCACCAGCCAGGACAGCGGCGCGGCCCACGGCGCCCCACGGCCGACCTTGGCCTCGCTGACGGCGAACCGGGCGTGCTCGGCGGCCAGCACCAGGTCGCACTGCTGGGCCAGCAGGAACCCCCCGCCGTAGGCGATCCCGTTCACCGCGGCGACCACCGGCTTGGTGAGCTCGATGGTCCGGCCGGGCTGGGGCACGAAGTCCGGCGGCGGCACGGTCAGCGCCGTGTCGGCCATCTCCCGCAGGTCGCCGCCGGCGCAGAACGCCTTGTCCCCGGTGCCGGTGAGCACCAGGACCGCGGCGTCCTCGTCGGCGGCGAACCGCTCGAAGCCCTCGGTCAGCAGGCGGCGGACCTCGGCGGACAGCGCGTTGCGGGCCTCGGGCCGGTCGATGGTCAGCCAGGCGACCCGGCGCACCACCTCGTAGGTGACCACCCCGCTCATGCCTCCACCGCCGTCACGACGGCCAGCACGGCTCCGGTGTCCACGGTGTCGCCGACGACGGCCTGCAGCTCGCCGACCACGCCGTCGGTGGGTGCGGCCACCACGTGCTCCATCTTCATCGCCTCCAGCACCAGCACGGTCTGCCCCGCGGTCACGGACTCGCCCTCGGCCACCGCGACCCGGACGACGGTGCCGGGCATGGGTGCCAGCAGCGACCCCTCCCCGGCCTGGCTGCCCGGCTCAGGGAAGCGCGGCCGCTCGGTGAACGACGTCGAGCCGCCCGGCCCGTCCACGAAGACGTCGTCCCCGACCCGGTGCACGGCCAGCGACCGGCGGACCCCGTCCACGGTGAGCACGACCCGCTCCGGTGTCGCGTCCACCGCCTCGACGGCGAGCCGGGTGTCCCCGACCGCCACCCGCCAGCCGTCCCGGGTGCGCCGGTAGCGGACCTCCAGCTCGTCGTCCCCGTGCGCGAGGACCGCGACCTGGTCGCCGCTGGGCACGTTCCGCCAGCCGGTGGGCACCGGGCGCTGCACCCGGGCGGCGTCCCGGCGGGCCGCCTGGTCGGCCAGCACCGCGGCCGCGGCGTGCCGGGCGAGGACGTCGGCGTCCACGGCAGGGGACGTCAGCTCGGGGTGCCGGCCCAGGTAGCCGGTGTCGATCTCGCCGGCCCGGAACTCGGGCTCGCGCAGCACGGCGACCAGCAGGTCCCGGTTGGTGGTGAGGCCGTGCACCCGGGTCTCGGCCAGCGCGCGGGCCAGCCGGCGGCAGGCCTCGTCCCGGGTGGCGCCGTGCGCGATCACCTTGGCCAGCATCGAGTCGTAGTGCACGCCGACCACCGAGCCGTCGGCAACGCCGCTGTCGACCCGGACCCCGGGCAGGGCGGGGACGGCGAACCGGTGCACGGTGCCGGTGACCGGCAGGTACCCGGCCGGGACGTCCTCGGCGTTGAGCCGGGCCTCGATCGCGTGCCCGGTGACCCGGGCGTCGAGCACCTCCGGGGGCAGCGGTAGCCCCTCGGCGACCTGCAGCTGGACCCGGACCAGGTCCAGGCCGGTCACCAGCTCCGTCACCGGGTGCTCGACCTGCAGCCGGGTGTTGACCTCGAGGAAGAAGAAGTCGCCGTCGGGGGCGAGCACGAACTCGACCGTGCCCGCGCCGACGTACCCGATGGCCTGGGCGGCGGCGATCGCGGCCGCGCCCAGCTGGGCGCGCAGCGCGTCGTCCACCGCCGGGGACGGCGCCTCCTCCAGCACCTTCTGGTAGCGGCGCTGGATCGAGCACTCGCGCTCGAACAGGTGCACCACCGTGCCGTGGGTGTCCCCGACGACCTGGACCTCGACGTGCCGGGGCCGCTCGACGTAGCGCTCCAGGAACACCGTCCCGTCGCCGAACGCCGAGACCGCCTCCCGGCGGGCGCTGTCGACGGCGTCCAGGAGCTCGTCCGGGCCGGCGACGATCCGCATGCCCCGGCCACCCCCGCCGAACGCGGCCTTGACCAGCACCGGGTAGCCGATGCCGGCGGCCTGCGCGGGCAGGTCGGTGACGTCCTCGCCCACGACGACGCCGGGCAGCACCGGCACCCCCGCGGCGGCCATCAGCTCCTTGGCCGCGGTCTTGGAGCCCATCGCGTCGATCGCCTCGGGGGTCGGGCCGACGAAGACCAGACCGGCGGCCGCGCAGTCCCGGGCGAACCCGGCGTTCTCGGACAGGAACCCGTAGCCGGGGTGCACCGCCTGGGCGCCGGTGGCCAGCGCCGCGGCGATGACCAGGTCCCCGCGCAGGTAGGTGTCGGCCGGGCTCGCCCCCGGCAGCCGGACGGCCTCGTCGGCGGCGTGCACGAACGGGGCGTCGGCGTCGGGGTCGGAGAAGACCGCGACGGTGGCGACGTCCATCTCGCGGGCGGTGCGCATGACCCGCAGCGCGATCTCCCCGCGGTTGGCCACGAGCAGCTTGGTGATCGGCGGACGGTTCGGCATCGCGCTCACATCCGGAAGACGCCGTAGCCGTGGCGTCCCTCGATCGGGCCCGAGTGGGCGGCGGACAGGGCGATGCCCAGGACGGTGCGGGTGTCCCGCGGGTCGAGCAGGCCGTCGTCGTAGATCCGGGAGGTGACGAAGAAGGAGTGCGACTCGGCCTCGATCTGGGCCTCGATCCCCCGTCGTCGCTCGTCGTCGGCGGCCTGGTCGAAGGGCCGCCCGGACGCCGCGGCCGACGCCTTGCCGACGATGGACATGACCCCGGCCAGCTGGGCGGCGCCCATCACGGCCAGCTTGGCGCCGGCCCAGGCGAACATCAGCCGGGGGTCGTAGGCCCGTCCGCTCATCCCGTAGTTGCCGGCACCGAAGGACGCGGCCGTGTTGATCGTGATGTGCGGGACCGTCGAGTTGGTGACGGCGTTGATCATCTTCGCGCCGTCCTTGATGATCCCGCCCTGCTCGTAGGACTTCCCGACCATGAAGCCGGTGGTGTTCTGCAGGAAGACCAGCGGGGTGTCGACCTGGTTGGCCAGCTGGATGAACTCCGCGGCCTTCTTGGCCTCCTCGCTGAACAGCACGCCGCGGGCGTTGGCGAGCACGCCGACCGGGAAGCCGTGCACCGAGGCGAACCCGGTGACCAGGCTGGTCCCGTACTCCGGCTTGTACTCACCGAACCGGCTGCCGTCGACGACCCGGGCGAGCACCTCGCGGGGGTCGAAGGGCACCCGGATGTCGGCCGGGGCGATGCCCAGCAGCTCGTCGGGGTCGTACCGCGGCTCGTCGGCCGGCAGCGAGGCGCCGGGACCCTGCTTGCGCCAGTTCAGCTCGGACAGGATGCGACGGCCCAGCCGGATCGCGTCCCGCTCGTCCACGGCGAAGTGGTCGGCCACGCCGGAGACCCGGGCGTGCATCGCGGCGCCGCCGAGCTCCTCGTCGTCGGCGTCCTCGCCGGTGGCCATCTTGACCAGCGGCGGGCCACCGAGGAAGACCTTGGCCTGCCGGTCGACCAGCACCGAGTAGTCGCACATGCCGGGCACGTAGGCGCCGCCGGCGGTGGAGTTGCCGAAGACCAGCGCGATGGTCGGCACGCCCATCGCGGACAGCTCGGTGAGGTCGTGGAAGATCTGCCCGGCGTTGACGAACAGGTCGGCCTGGCTGGGCAGGTCGGCCCCGCCGGACTCGACCAGGTTGACCACCGGCAGCCGGTTGCGCCGGGCGATCTCCAGCGCGCGCAGCGTCTTCTTCAGCGAGACCGGGTTCATCGCCCCGCCGCGGACCGTGGGGTCGTGCGCGATGAGCACGCACTCCACGCCGGAGACGACGCCGATGCCGGTGACGATGCTGGCCCCGACGGTGAACGCGGTGCCCCAGGCCGCCAGCGCGGACAGCTCCAGGAAGGCCGCGTCCCGGTCCAGCAGCAGCTCGATCCGCTCCCGGGCCAGCAGCCGGCCGCGGTCGCGGTGCCGGGCTGCGTACCGCTCGCCACCCCCGGCGCGGGCCAGGTCCAGCTGCTCCTCCAGCTGGTCCAGCACGGCGAGGGAGGCGGTCCGGTTGGTCCGGTACTGCTCGCCCCGGGTGTCCAGCCGGGAGGACAGGACCGTGCCCTCGGTGACCCGCGGGTCGGTGACGGCGGTCATCGGGTCCCCTCGGCGTAGTGGTCGGCCAGCCGCTGGCGGAGCACGTTCTTCTGCACCTTCCCGGTGGAGGTCCGGGGCAGGTCGGGCAGCACGACGACGGCCTTGGGCACCTTGTAGCCGTCCAGCCGGGTGCGGACGGCGGCGAGCAGCTCGGCCTCGTCGATGACCGCCCCGGGCTGGGCGACGACCACGGCGGTGATCGCCTCGGTCCAGCGCTCGTGCGGCAGGCCGACGGCGACGACCTCGGCGATCCGGGGGTCCGCGGCGTACAGCGCCCTCTCCACCTCGATCGAGGCGACGTTCTCCCCGCCGGTCTTGATCACGTCCTTGGAGCGGTCGGCGAACCAGAGCACACCGTCGTCGTCGAAGCGGCCGATGTCCCCGGAGTGGAACCAGCCCCCGGCGAACGCGGCCTCGGTGGCGGCCTCGTCGTGCAGGTAGCCGGTGAGCGCCTGCGGGCTGCGGTAGACGATCTCGCCCTCCTCGCCGGGGGCCACCCGCTCGCCGTCCGGGCCCATCAGCGCCACCCGGACGCTGACGGTGGGGGTGCCGACCGCGCCGGCGTGGGTGAGCTGGTGCTCGGGCCGGAAGAGGGTGGTGGTGGGGCTCATCTCGGTCTGCCCGAAGAGCAGGAAGAGCTCGCAGCCGAGGACCTCGATCGCCCGGCGCAGCTGCGACTCGGGCATCGGCGCCATCGCGTAGCAGGCCCGGCGCAGCGTGGACAGGTCGCGGTCGGCGATGTCGGGGCGCTCGGTGAGGGCCCGGAGCATCATCGGCAGCCCGAACACCTGGGTGATCCGCTCGGACTCGATGGTGTCCAGCAGCCGGTCGGCGTCGAAGCCGCGGTGCACGACCAGCGTCGCGCCCAGGATCACCGCGGGGGTGCAGAAGCAGTTGAGCTGGGCGGTGTGGAACATCGGCATCATCGCGACGAACCGGTCGTCGTCGGTCCAGCGCGCCTCCAGCGCCATGGTCAGCGACTCCACGACGACGGCCACGTGGTTGCCCACCACGCCCTTGGGCGCCGACGTCGTGCCCGACGTGTAGAGGTAGGTGACCGGCGCCCGGTCCTCGACCAGCTCCTCGACCGGACCGGCGGCGCCCTCGAACGCGGCCGTCGTCACGGTGGTCCGCCCGGCGAGGGTCTCCGGCACCGGTCCTCCCGTGCCGGGGGCGACGACGACGTCGGTGACGCCGTCCAGACCGTCGAGGGCCTGACCCACCCAGTCGGCGAGCTGGGTCTCGACCACGACCCCGCGGACGCCGGCGTGCCCGAGGACGTAGCCCGCCTCGTCGGGGCGCCAGCCCAGGTTGAGCGGCACGCAGACGACGCCGGCCTTGGCGCAGGCGTAGTAGACGGCGAGGAACTCGGCGCTGTTGCCCGAGGCCAGGGCCAGCGAGTCGCCGGGGGCGTAGCCGCGGTCGACCAGCCCGCGGGCCAGCCGGTCGGTCCAGTCGTCCAGCTCGCGGTAGGTGATCCGCCGGTCCCCGTCGACGACCGCGACCTTGTCCGGCAGCCGGTCGGCGGTGCGGGTGAGGGTGTCGCCGACGTTGACCCGGTGCACCAGGTTGTCCTGCAGGGGGGTGGGCATCGCGGGCTCCTCAGTACGAGCGGGGCAGGCCGAGGGTGTGCTGGGCGACGAAGTTGAGGACCATCTCCCGGTTCACCGGGGCGATCCGCAGCAACCGGGCCAGCCCCCAGTAGGGCACCAGGCCGTACTCGGTGGACAGACCGTTGCCGCCGTGGGTCTGGATCGCGGCGTCCACGGCCCCGAGCGCGGCCTCGGCGGCGGCGTACTTGGCCATGTTCGAGGCCTCCCCCGCCGGGACGCCGGAGTCGTGCGCCCAGGCGGCCTTGCGGGTCATCAGCGCGGCCAGCTCGGTCTCGATGGCGGCCTTGGCGAGGGGGTGGGACACGCCCTGGTGGCTGCCGATCGGGGCCTTCCAGACGGTGCGCTGGTTGGCGTAGTCCGCAGCCTTGGCCAGCGCGAACCGCGCGATGCCCACGCAGAGGGCCGCACCGGTGATCCGCTCGGGGTTGAGCCCGTGGAACACCTGCGCGAACCCGGCCCCCACCTCGCCGACCACCATCTCCGGGCCGACCCGGACGTCGTCGAAGAACAGGGTGAACTGCCGCTCGGGCAGCATCGCGTCCACCGGCAACGGCTGGGCCACCAGCCCCGGGGCGTCGGTGGGCACCAGGAACAGCGACATCTGCGCCTTGCCGGTCACCTCGTCGGTGCCGGTGCGGGCCACCACCATGAGCGCCTGCGCCTCGTCGACGCCGGAGATGTAGTACTTCGTGCCCGAGATCAGCCAGTCGTCGCCGTCGCGGCGGGCGCTGGTGGCGAGCTGGTGGCTGTTGGATCCGGCGCCGGGCTCGGTGATCGCGAAGACCACCTTGGACGTGCCGTCGGCCAGGCCGGGCAGCCAGCGCTGCTTCTGCTCGTCGTCGCCGAACCGGGTGATGACCTCGGCCGAGATGGCCGCGGACACCAGGAGCAGCAGCATCGGGCAGCCCTGGGCGGCGATCTCCTCGCAGACGATCGCCAGCTCGACCAGGCCGCCGCCCCCGCCGCCGTACTCCTCGGGCACGTTGATCCCGATGAAGCCGGCCTTGGCCAGGTCCGCCCAGAGCTCGGTGAGCGGCTCGTGCTTCGCAGCGCGCTCCACGTAGTAGGTGCTGCCGTAGCGGGCGGCGATCTGCCCCACGGTCTCGCGCAGGGCCTGCAGCTCCGGCTTCTCGGCGAACTCCACGTGGCCACTCCGATGTGATCGACGGTTCACTAACACCGCCACCGTAGCGCGGTGTGGTCGCCTGCACCACCGCCTGCGGCGACCCAGCTCACATCCGGGGCTTGACGGCAGCCCCTCCAGTGGTCGACGGTTCACTCCCAACGACGCCGCGCGACGACGCCGGCGCGGGACGAGGAGCGCGCGTGGTCATCGACGTGGACAGCCTGTACGACCGCCGGGCCGACGACCGGTGGAACCGGACCAGCGTGGGCGACGTGCTCGAGCGGCTGCCCCACAGCCGGCCCGACCGGGTGGCGATCACCGGCTGGGCGGGCGCGTTCGGCGACCCGGGGTACGAGCGGCTGACCTACCGGCAGGCGGCGACGGTCGTGGAGCAGGTGGCCAACGGCCTGCTGGCGGCGGGCCTGCAGCGCGGCGACCGGGTGCTGCTGGTCTGCGAGAACTCCGTCGAGGCCTACCTGACCAAGCTCGGCGCGGCCCGGGCCGGGCTGGTGTCGGTGCCGCTGAACCCGTCCCTGGCCCCCGACGTCGTCAGCCGGTTGGTCGAGCTGGCCCAGCCGCGCTTCGCCGTCGTCGACGCCGAGCTCTGGGCGCACGTGCAGCCGGCGTTCGCCGAGCAGGGGCTGGCGGTCGACGTGACGATCACCATCGGCGGCGGTCCGGCCGCCGGCAGCGTCTCCTTCGCCGACTTCGTCGCCGGTCAGCCGACCACCGACGCCGGTGCCACCGTCCACGGCGACGACATCTGGGAGATCCTCTTCACCTCGGGGACCACGGCCCTGCCCAAGGGCGTGATGCTGTCGCACCACTACGCGTACTTCGGTGCCTACTCCTTCGCCGTGTCCCTGACCCGCGGTCTCGCCCTGGAGGCCGACCTGGTGCAGGTCGCCTTCCTGCCGATCGTCTACCACGTGGCCGACCAGTGCCTGTCCCTGTCGGTGTTCCTGGCCGGGGGCCGCCTGGTCATCGGCCGGCGGCCCGTCCCGGCCGAGATGGCGGCCGCCGTGCAGCGCGAGCGGGCGACCTCGATCTGGGGTGGCTCACCCCAGCTGGTCAAGGCGTTCGCGGCCGAGCTCGCGGCCGCGGTGGGCTCCGGCCCACCCAGCTCGCTGCGCGTCCTGGTCTACGGCTGGGGGGCGGTCGAGGCCGGCGTGACGGCGTCCCTGCGGTCCAGCTGCGGGGGCGACCTGTCGCTGATGGGCATCTTCGGCCAGACGGAGGCGATCAGCTGCCACCGGTTCTGGCCGGCCACCGAGGAGGCGAAGGTCGCCGCGGCCGGGACATCGCTCAACTACGTCGGGATCCCCAACCCGCTGCTGGCCTCGATCGTGATGGACGTCGACGGCAGCTCGTTGATGGACGCCCCCGGCGTCCCCGGCGAGGCGGTCTACCGATCGCCGGCCGTCACGGCGGGCTACTACCGGGACCGGGCCGCCACCGAGGAGGCCTTCCGGTACGGCTGGTTCCACTCCGGCGACAGCTGCGTGGTGGACGAGGACGGCCTGCGGATCATGGTCGACCGCTACAAGGACATCATCAAGAGCGGCGGGGAGAACGTGTCCAGCATCCGGGTCGAGGCCCTGCTGCACGAGCACCCGCAGGTCACCAAGGCCGCCGTCGTCGGGCTGCGGCACGACCGGTGGGGCGAGGCGGTGACCGCGGTCGTCGTCCGCGCGCCCGGGGCGACGATCACCGAGACCGAGCTGGTCGACTGGTGCCGCACCCGGCTGGCGGGCTTCGAGACGCCCAAGGCGGTGCTCTTCAGCGAGGCGCTGCCGGAGACCGTCGGCGGCAAGGTGCTCAAGTACAAGCTCCGCCAGGCGATGTCCGACCTCTACGACGACGCCGCGGCCGACCTGTCCGCAGCCCCCCGCTGACGCAGCAGGGCCCGGCGTCCGAGGACGTCGGGCCCTGCTGTACCGGCCCTCTCGCAGGGTCCCGGGCCGGGCGGAGCGTGGGTCGGGGGGCGAGAGGGTCCTTCTAGTGCGGGGTGGCCTTCTCGGCGCCGATGCCGGTCAGGCTGCGCACCTCGAGCTCGGCGTACTTGTCGACGTCCGGCTTCTCCTTGCTCAGCATGGTGCCGAGCCAGCCGAGGAAGAACGCCAGCGGGATCGACACCAGGCCCGGGTTGTTCAGCGGGAACCAGGAGAAGTCGACGTCCTGGATGAGCGACGTGGACTTGCCGGTCAACGGGTTGACCGGCGCGCCCGAGACCACCGGGGAGAACAGGATCAGCACCAGGCAGGAGATCAGCCCGCCGTAGATCGACCACAGCGCGCCCTGGGTGGTGAACCGCTTCCAGAACAGCGTGTAGAGGATCGTCGGCAGGTTCGCCGAGGCCGCGACGGCGAAGGCCAGCGCCACCAGGAAGGCGATGTTCAGCCCGGCCTGCAGCGCCAGGATGCCCAGCCCGATGGCGACGGCACCGATGACGCAGGAGGTGATCCGGGCGACCCGGACCTCCTGGGTGCCGCTCGCGGTCCCCTTCTTGATCACCGAGTTGTAGATGTCGTGCGCGAAGGACGCCGACGCGGTGATCGTCAGCCCGGCCACGACGGCCAGGATGGTGGCGAACGCGACGCCGGCGATGATGCCCAGCAGCACGGTGCCGCCCAGCTCGAAGGCCAGCAGCGGGGCCGCGGAGTTGACCGCACCGGGGGCGGCGAGGATCTCGTCGGCCCCGACCAGGGCACCGGCGCCGTAGCCGATGACCAGGCTGAACAGGTAGAAGAACCCGATCAGCCAGATCGCCCAGACCACGGACTTCCGGGCGTCCTTGGCCGTCGGCACCGTGTAGAAGCGCATGAGCACGTGCGGCAGGCCTGCCGTCCCCAGCACGAGCGCGAGCCCGAGGGAGACGAAGTCGAGCTTGGAGGTCCCGGTGGCGCCGTACTGGCCCATCGGGGAGAGCACGTCGCGCGGGGTGGCCTGCTGGGCCGCGGTGTCGGCGGCCCCGCCGAGCAGCGAGGACAGGTTGAACCCGTACTTGCCCAGCACCCAGATCGTCATGACGAACGCGCCGATGATCAGCAGCGTGGCCTTGATCAGCTGCACGTAGGTGGTGCCGCGCATGCCGCCGACCAGCACGTAGAAGATCATCAGCGCGCCGACCACGACCACCGTGGCGGCCTGCGCCCCGGCACCGCTGATCCCCAGCAGCAGGGTGACCAGACCACCGGCGCCGGCCATCTGGGCCAGCAGGTAGAACAACGAGACGGCCAGCGTCGACAGCGCCGCCGCCGTCCGGACCGGGCCCTGCCGCATCCGGAAGGCCAGGACGTCGGCCATGGTGAACCGGGCGGTGTTGCGCAGCAGCTCGGCGACCAGCAGCAGCGCCACCAGCCAGGCGACCAGGAAGCCGATCGAGTACAGGAAGCCGTCGTAGCCGTAGACCGCGATGGCGCCGGCGATGCCCAGGAACGAGGCGGCCGACAGGTAGTCCCCGGCGATGGCCAGGCCGTTCTGGGTGCCGGAGATGTTGCGGCCGGCCGCGTAGTAGTCCGCCGCGCTGGCGTTGCTGCGGCTGGCCCGGAAGGTGATGACCAGCGTGATGAGGACGAAGACGCCGAAGATCGAGATGTTGACGGCGGGGTTCCCGATGGTCACTGCTGGCCCTCCGCGCGGTACTCGTGGGCCTCGAGCCGGCCGCGCATCTCGTCGGCGATCGGGTCGGTGTTCTTCGCGGAGTACGCGACGTAGAGCTGGGTGATGAGGAACGTCGTCACGAACTGGCCCAGGCCGAGCAGGACGCCGAGGTTGACGTTGCCGAACACGTGGGTGTTCATCAGGTCCACCGCGTAGGTGGAGAGCAGGACGAAGAGCAGGTACCAGGCCAGGAAGGCCACGGTCATCGGGACGGCGAAGCGCCGGAAGCGGCGCTTGAGCTCGGTGAACTCCGGGGAGTCCTGGGCCTGCCGGTACTCCTCGGGGGTCAGCAGGCGGCGTTCGGGTTCGGTCACGGGGGTGGCACCTCACTGTGGATCCGCTGTGTGATCGCCGACACTAGCGATCGGGCACCGGCGTAGGACCGGTCCTGCCCGGATCGACCCGAACTCGTGATGTGCGGGCAACGCGACGGGAACGCGGAGGCGGTCCACTGGGTCATGGCCCTCTCGAGGACTCCCCCCTCCCCCGGCGGCACCGGCTGGTTCCCGGTCGCCCGGTCCGCCGACGTCGGCACCGCCCCGGTCGCGGTGGGCGCCGGGGACCGGCCGTGGGTCGTCGTCCGGCTGCGGCCCGGCGGGGAGGTCACCGCGCTGTCCCCGCGCTGCCCGCACCGGCTGGCCCCGCTGACGGACGGGACCGTCGTCGATGGCCTGCTGCAGTGCTCGCGGCACGGCTGGCGGTTCACCGCCGACGGCCGCTGCCGGGACATCCCCGCCCTCGGCCCCGACGCCGCACCGCCACCGCGGGCCGACCTGTCGGCGCCGTGGGCGGTCGAGGAGCGCGACGGCTGGGTCTGGATCGCCCCCGACCGCACCCTGCACCACCGCCCGCCGCGGGCGGCGGCCGCGACCACCGCCGAACCGGTGCCCGAGCTGCCCGCCCCGGCCGGTCCGGTGGTGGGCAACCTGGAGCCGGCGCTCGCCCACGCCTGGCACCCCGTAGCCCTGGCGGACCAGCTGGACGACGGCGGCTGGCTCGCCGTCCGCCTGCTCGGCCGCACCTGGACCGTCGAGCGCCGGGAGGGCCGGCTGGACGCCGGGCCCGCCGCCTGGGGGGTGCGCGAGCACCTCGGGGTGGTCTGGCTGGCACCGGACCGGCCGGTCGGCGAGGAGGTGGAGGTCCCCTCCGCCCCGGGCATCCGCTCCCGCTGGCTGTCCCCGGTGCGCACCAGCGCCCCGGCCGCGGTGGTCGTCGACGCCTTCCTCGACCCCGCCCGCGGTGGACGGGTGCCCTCCGTGCCGGCTGTCACCACCGGCCGGGGCGGGTTCACCGCCCGCTGGACGGACGCCGACGCCGCGGTGTCCGTGCAGCTGGGCGCCCCGTTGCAGCTGGTCCGGCGGGAGGACCTCCCGGACGGGTCGGTCCGCTGGGCGGTGCTGCTGGTCCAGCCCGAGGACGCCGACGCCACCCGGATCCACCTCGGCGCCTTCGTCCAGGGCGCCGCCGCACCGGCGTCGCGGGCGGCGCTGGCCGCCGAGGTCGACCGGCTGGGCGCCGAGCTGGCCGACGTCGTCACCGACCGGCGCTGGACGGGCACCGCCGGGTTGCCGCTGACCCTCCGCGAGGAGGTGCACGTCGCGACCGACGCCCCCGGGGTCGCGCTGCGCCGGGTGCTGGCCGACTTCCTGGTCGCCGCCCGACGGGCCGAGGGATCCACCACCGTCCAGGACACCACCGTGCGCACGACCGAGGAGGACACCGATGTGGCCGCTGCCTGAACCCACCCGACCCGAGGCACTGCCCGACGGCGAGGCGCGCTGGGACCCGCCGGTGCTGGTCCGCCTCTCGCTGGACCACGGGCTGGACGCCGGACCCGCGTCCCGCACGACGTCGGCCGGCCGGCGGTCGGCGGACCCGGGCAGCCGCCGACCCGGCGGGGGCACCCGCACCCGGTAGCGGTCCTGGGGGCAGGATCGGGGCGTGGCAGGCGTCGAGGGGGTCTTCGAGCGCGGCACCGACGGACCGAAGGTCGTGCTGGTCGGCGTCGACGGCTCCGACCCGTCCCTGCGGGCCGCCGCGTACGCCGCCGGTCTCGCCCGCCGGCAGCACTCCCGCCTGGTGGTCGTGCACGTGCGCTCGCCGTTCACCCCGCTGGCCGGACTGGTGCCCGGGTCGGCGGCGGTCGCGTCGGGCACGGCCGGCGAGATCGCCGACGAGGTGAGGGCGCTGGTGGACCGCGGTGCCGCGCACGTGGGCATCCCGGTGGAGTACGTGGTGGCCGCCGGGGACCCGGCGGTGGAGATCACCCGGGTCGCCGACGAGCTCCTGGCCGACGCCGTGGTGGTCGGCACCTCCGAGCAGGCCGGTCACCGGTGGGTCGGCTCGATCGCCGTCCGGCTGGTGCGGGCCGGGCGCTGGCCGGTCACCGTCGTCCCCTGACCGGTCAACGGTACGAATCGGTCCGGTACATCCTGTCAACCCTTGGTCATCCCCACGCCCCCGCTCGGACACCGACGCACAGGTCGGTGGTGCGACCATTGATCCCGTGCAACACATCTCCGCGCCCCCCGGCGCCTTCCTCGACATCGACGCGCTGACCGGTCGCACCTTCGACGGCGTCCTGTTCGACATGGACGGCACGCTCATCGACTCGATGGGCAGCTCGCTGGCGGCCTGGCGCACCTGGGCCGACGAGCTGGGCGTCGACCCCGCCGCGCTCGGCGCGCTCGGCGGCCTGCCGGCGTCCCGGATCGTGGCCGAGCTGGTCGCCGAGGACCGACAGGTCTCCGCGCTGGCCCGCATCCACGAGCTCGAGGTCGCCGCGGCCGGCGAGGGCATCGAGGTGCTCCCCGGCGTGGTCGAGGCCTTCGGCGCGCTGCCGGCCAACCGGGTCGCCGTCGTAACCTCCTGCACCGGCCCGCTGCTCGCCGCCCGGCTGGCCGCCTCCGGCATGCGCCCGCCGCGCGAGGTGGTCTGCGTCGACGACATCGCCAACGGCAAGCCCTCCCCGGACCCGTTCCTGCTGGCCGCGCACCGGATCGGCGTCGACCCGCACCGCTGCCTGGTCGTCGAGGACGCCCCGGCCGGGCTGGCCGCCGGGCGGGCCGCCGGCTGCGCGACCCTCGCCGTGGGCGCAACCCACCACCACAGCGAGCTGGAGGCCGACGCCTACGCGCCCGACCTCGGGCACGTCCGGTTCAGCAGCACCCCGGCCGGGATCACCGTCACCCTCGCCTGACCGGCCGGCCGGCCCACCGCGGTGGCGGTGGGTCGGTTGGACGTGCAAACCTTGTCGGTGTGGTCGTGCTGTCGCAGCTCCCCGGGCGTCCCTGCCCCGCCGCCGCTGCCCTCGAGGTGGTCGGCGACCGGTGGGCGCTGCTCGCCGTCCGCGAGATCCACCTGGGCGCGCACCGGTTCTCCGACATCCTCGCCGGCACCGGTGCCCCCCGGGACCGGCTGGCCGCCCGACTCAAGGACCTGGTCGCCGCCGGCGTCCTGGAGCGGCGGCCGTACTCCGACAGCCCGCCCCGGTCGGACTACCACCTGACCGAGGCCGGCCAGGAGCTGGTGCCGGTGATCGGGGCGCTGAAGCAGTGGGGCCGGAAGTGGGCCGTCGAGGCCGAGCCTGCCCCTGCGGGCTGACCCCGGCTCATCCCCCAGGGCGACGACGGCGCCCCGCGCACTCCCTACCGTCGGACCCGTGGAGCCCGCCCCGCCGCTGAGCCGGTTCGCCGACCGGCTGCGCGCGCGGCCGTTCGAGGTCGACATCGCCCTGGCGGCACTGCTCGGGCTGGCCCTCCTCGTGCTGTTCGGCTCCACCGCGAGCTACGGACCCGCGGACTGGCTGCTGACCGCGGGCCTGCTGGGTCCGCTGGCCTGGCGGCGGCGGGCCCCGGTCCCGGCCGCCGCCGTCGTGGTGGTCACCGGGCTGGCCGAGCTCCTGCTCACCGACCAGTTCCTCGCCGCGAACGTGGCTGCCCCGGCGATGGTCTACGCGTTGGCCGCCTACGCACCGCGCTGGGCCGAGCGGGCCGGGCTGGCCACCGGCCTGCTCGGGGCCGTGCTGGCCACGGTGCGCTACTACGGCCCGTACTACCGCGACGACTCGGGCGTCTGGATCTCGACCGGGATCGACCCGTTCCAGCTCGCCTTCGTGGCCGGCGCGATCGGTGTGCTGGTCGTCGCCAGCTGGGCGATGGGCCTGGTCAAGCGCGGTCGCCTGCAGCGGGAGGCGGCGATGCGCGAGCGCGCGGTGCTCCTGGAGCTCGAGCGCGACCAGGAGCTGCGGCTGGCCGCCTCCACCGAGCGGGCGCGGATCGCCCGCGAGATGCACGACGTCGTGGCCCACTCCCTGTCGGTGGTCATCGCCCAGGCCGACGGCGGCCGGTACGCCGGCCGCGCCGACCCCGAGGCCGCCGTGGGCGCGCTGGAGCAGATCTCGGCCACCGGCCGGCAGGCGCTGGCCGACATGCGCTCGCTGCTGGGCGTGCTGCGCGAGGGGGACGCCCAGGAGTTCGCCCCGCAGCCCGACGTCGCCGCCATCGGTGCGCTGGTCGAGGACGTGCGGCGCAGCGGGCTGGACGTCGACCTGGTCCAGGACGGCGAGCCCGTCGACCTGCCCTCGGGCCCGCAGCTGGCCGCCTACCGGATCGTGCAGGAGTCGCTGACCAACGTGCTCAAGCACGCCGGCCCGGCCAGCCGGGCGTGGGTCCGGCTGCAGTGGCGGCCCGAGGCGCTGGAGGTCTCCGTGCTGGACGACGGCCGGGGTGCGGCCGCGATGCTGGCCCCCGACGGCGACGGGCAGGGGGTGCTCGGCATGCGGGAGCGGGCCCAGCTGCACGGCGGACGGCTGGCGGTCGGGCCGCGGCACGGCGGCGGGTTCGGCGTGCACGCGGTCCTGCCCTACGGTCGACGGCGATGACCACCCCGCCGTCGAGCCCGGTCCGCGTCGTGCTCGTGGACGACCAGCAGATGGTCCGCGCCGGCTTCCGCATGGTCATCGACTCCCAGCCCGACCTGACCGTCGTCGGGGAGGCCGGGGACGGCGCCGCGGCGGTCGAGCTGCTCCGGCGCACGGCCGCCGACGTCGTCCTGATGGACATCCGCATGCCCGGGACCGACGGGATCGAGGCCACCCGGCAGGTCACCGCGCTGCCCGCCCCGCCCCGGGTCGTCGTCCTCACGACGTTCGACCTCGACGAGTACGTGGTGGCCGCCATCGGGGCCGGGGCCAGCGGATTCCTGCTCAAGGACGCCGCCCCGGAGGAGATGCTGGCCGCGCTGCGCACGGTGCACGCCGGCGACTCGGTGATCGCGGCCAGCTCCACCCGCCGGCTGCTGCAGCACGTCGCCCCGATGCTGCGCGGCGGTGCGTCGACCGCACCCGGCCAGCCCGACCCGGCCCTGGCCGAGCTCACCCCGCGCGAGACCGAGGTGCTGGTGCAGATGGCCTACGGCGCCTCCAACACCGAGATCGCCCGCGGCCTGTTCGTCAGCGAGGCGACGGTGAAGACCCACGTCGGCCGGGTGCTGGCCAAGACCGGCAGCCGGGACCGGGTGCAGGCCGTCGTGCTGGCCTTCCGCTCGGGTCTCGTGCACCCCGGCGACCTGCTCCGCGACGCCGCGGGCTGACCGTCCTGCGGGTCCGCCCGCCGGGGGATCCGAGAACGCACGAATCCGACATCGGCCTGCTCGGCGGGCTGATCGGCGCCGCGGTGGGCGTGTTCGCCGTCCTGGGCATCTCGGTGGTGCGCGGCTGGACGCCGGTGGTGGACCCGTGGATCGCACTGGGCGGCACCTTGCTGGGCGTGGTGCTCGGCCTGCTCGCCGGGGGCATCCCGGCCCGCCGCGCGGCCCGGATCGAGCCGGTCGACGCCCTCCGCGGCGGCACCTGACCGCACCGCCGCCCGCCCCGCCCGGCGTGGATCAGGTGGGACGACGACTGTGCGTCCTCCCTACCCGACGTCGGTGGCGGGGGACGCACACTGCTCGTCCCACCTGATCCACGCCGGGCCCGTGCCGGGGACCCGCCGGTCAGGTGCCGGGGAGCATCCCGCTGGTGCGGGCGGCCCGGCGAAGGGCGCCCAGCTGCTCACCGGTCACCCGCAGCCGGCCGGTGATGACGGCGTCCTCGACGTCGGCCCACTCGACCTCGGCCCACAGCCCGCCGCCGAGCTCGTCGACGTCGGGCTGGACCCGCAGCAGCCCGGCCGACAGCAGCGCGAAGACCCCGGGGCCGTCGTGGACGGCCATGTCCAGGGCGGTCTCCAGCTGCGGGTCGCCGCAGGCGGTCCGGACCAGCGCGACCTCCAGCTCGTCGGCCGTCCAGATCCCGAGGAGCGAGGGCCTCACCGGCGTCGCGGGGTGTGGAGGTGCACCCCGACACCCTACGAGCGGCCCGGCCCGCCCGGACGACGGGCCAGTGCGGCGGCGACCCCGGCGGCGAACAGCTCGGGCAGCTCGACCCCGGCCGCGCGGGCCATCGTCGGGACCACGCTCTGCCGGGCGAAGGAGTTGTAGAGCCCGGCCTCGAGGAACCAGGGGACGCCGTCGGGGTCGACCCGGAAGTCGAACAGCGAGTAGTCCCGGCAGCCCAGGGCGGTGTGGCAGGCCAGCGCCGCCTCCTGCACCACGGCGGTGACCGGGTCGGCGGGGTCGACGATCCACACGGTCGGCGTGTCCTTGGCCATGAGCCCCAGCCGGCCGTCGTCCGCCCGCTGGATCTTGTCCGCGGCCGTGCGGACGGCGGCGCCCTCGGCGAAGCCGTACTCCTCCAGCGGCAGCGCCACGAGCTCCCCGTCCCGGACGACGACGCCGCAGCGCACCTCCCGGCCCAGCGGCACGAACGCCTCCACCAGCACGTCGGTGGACTCCGCGCGGGCGGTGGCCAGCGCGGCGGCGAACTCCCCGGCCGACCGGACGAGGGAGACCCCGGCGGAGTTGTCGGCGTCCACCGGCTTGACCACCACCGGCGGGGCGAGCGTCGGCTGCGCACCCGGGGTCAGCACCTCGCCGGCCGGGACGCGGACGCCGGCCGCGGCGACCACCGCGCGGGCGCGGGCCTTGTGCGCGCCCAGCGCCATGACGTCGGCCGGGTTGCCGACGAAGGGGATGCCGAGCACGTCGAGCAGGGCCCGGTAGGAGGTCATGCCGGGGATGCAGAACATCTGCGGGAGCGCCACGTCGACGTCCAGCGCGGTGAGCCGGGCCAGCGCCGGGCCCAGGGCCAGCGGCTCCGCGTCGGCCAGCGCGTCCAGCGACGCCGGGAACCGCCACGAGCCGTCGGGCGACACGTGCGCCACGACGTGCTCGTGCTCCCCGCCCACGTTGGCCAGGCAGTCCGCGGCGTACAGCCGGGACAGGTCGTCCATGAACGTCGTGGTGGGCGAGCCGACCAGGTGCAGCACCCGGGCCATCAGTCGCCCGCCGGCTGCACGAGCTTGCCGATGTTGAAGTCGATCTTGCGCCAGGCGCCCCCCGCGAGCAGGTTCCCCCACAGCAGCAGCGGGATCTGCACGTGGTGCAGCACGAGGTAGGGCAGCGGGTCGGCCCGGTCGAAGACGGCTTCCTTGCCCGCCCGGACCACCCGCCAGCGGTCCGCCGCGGTCCGCGGTGCGCTCAGCGCCCGCCACAGCTCGTGGTAGAGCCAGTAGGTGGGCCGGCTGCCCGGCAGCGGCTCGAGCGGGGTGTCCCGCGCGGCCAGGTAGGCGTCGGCCAGCCCCGGGCGGGCGGGGTGGTCGTGGAACATCGTGATCGCCGAGTGGGTGCGCGGGTTGCACTCGATGGCGTAGGGCCGGCCGTCGTCGTCGACCAGGAAGTCGAAGGAGACCTGGCCGGTGAGCCCGAGCTCCCGGACGAACGTGGTCACCCACTCCCGGACCCGCGGCCGGTCGACCTGCGCGTAGTTGACCTGGAAGGCCGAGGACGGGCAGCAGCACCAGACGGTGACCACGCCGTCCCGGGCGGTGGAGTGCGTGCAGATCTCCTCGCCGGTGACGAACTCCTGCAGGATCCAGGGGTTCTCCGGGCTGATCGGCTTGCCGGCCAGGAAGCGCTCGGTGGCCGCGTGGGTGGGCAGCGGCAGGTGGGTGAGGTCCAGGCGGTGCACCGGGTCGTAGGCGATCGACTTGAGCACGTAGGGCTTCGTCGCCCCGGTGAAGTCGTGGTCGAGCACCTGCTGCGGGTCGGTGACCAGGTGGGTGTCGGGGACCGAGAGGCCCAGCGAGGCGGCGAGCTCGGTGAACCGGTGCTTGTCGTCCAGCGTGCGGACCATCTCGGCGTCCAGGCTGAGCACCTCGCAGTGCCCGGCCAGCAGGTCGGCGGCCGCGGCGTCGAACTCCGACGCCACCGGGGAGCAGACCGGCACGTACAGGTCCACGCCCTCGGTCCGGACGACGTCCAGCAGGGCCTGGGCGTACCCGGGGTCGCGCGGGTCGGGGACGACGTGGAAGGCGTCCACCGCCCGGGAGAACCGGTGCCCGGTGAACCGGTAGGTGTCCTT
Source organism: Klenkia terrae (assembly GCF_900491935.1). GTDB lineage: Bacteria > Actinomycetota > Actinomycetes > Mycobacteriales > Geodermatophilaceae > Klenkia > Klenkia terrae. The sequence continues at coordinate 2,472,581 of NZ_UEXK01000004.1, read as the reverse complement.
CTCCACCAGCACGACCCGGTGCCCCGCGGCGGCGAAGGACCGGGCCAGCTGGAGGGCCTTGGTCATCTTGCCGCCGCTGATCAGCACCGTGCGCGGCTGCGCCGCCGGGGCCGGCCGCGGTGCCCGGGTGGTGGCCAGCGCCACCGCGGTGACCGCGAGGTCCACCGGCAGGGTCAGCGCGAGCCCGGCCAGCGCGGCGACCGACCGCCACGGCGTGGGCCGCGGCCGGGCGGGCGCGCCGCCCGCGGTCCGCGGGGGCGCCGCGGCCGGGGCGGTCAGTGCCCGCTCCCCGCGGCGTCGGCGGCGGCCGGGCCGTGGTCGCGGACCATGCCGCGGTGCATCACCCGGTCGCCGACGACGACGGAGTGGTCGCCGCGGTGCAGCACGCAGGCGTTGTCCCACACCACGACGTCGCCCGGGGACCACGCGTGGGCCAGGCTGTTCTCCGCGGTGGTGGAGTGCGCGTAGAGCTCGGCGACCAGCCCGGCGGAGGTGTCGTCGTCCAGCCCGCTGATGCCGGCGCACCGCTTGGGCGTGGTCAGGTACAGCGCCGGGCGGCCGGTGAGCGGGTGCGGCCGGGCGATCGGGTGCTCGGCCTCCGTCTCGTCGTCCTCGGTCAGCAGCCCGGGGTCGATGCCGGTGACGACGTGCCGGATGCTGCGGCCCTCGACCTGCGCCCGGAGGTCCAGCGGCAGCGTCTCCAGCGCGCGGTACTGGTCGGTGAAGACCGTCTCCCCGCCCTGCGAGGGGATCTGCACCGCCCGCAGCGCGGTGTAGGCCGGCGGCGTCGACAGGTAGGAGCTGTCGACGTGGAAGGTGCTGCGGGGCGGCTCGGCCCGGCCGACGTTGCTGATCACGTTGAGGTCGGGGAACCCGTCGACCGGGGTCTCGCCGGCGGTGAACGTGAGCTCGCCGAAGCTGCGCAGGAAGCCCAGGAAGACGGTGTCGTCGACGTGCTGGTCGCGCAGCACGACGACGCCCCGGTCGGCCAGCAGGCGGCGCAGGGCCACGACGTCCTCGTCGGTGGCCGCGGCGATGTCCAGGCCGGTGACCTCGGCGCCCAGCGGCTGCAGGGTGGTGGTGTGCACGGATCTCCTCAGGTGGTCGCGCGGCGGACCAGCGTGATGCCGTCGCGGAGGGGCACCAGCACCTGCTCGACCCGGGGGTCGGCGGTGACCTGGCGGTTGAACGCGGCGATGGCCTCGCCGTTCGCGGTGCGCTCGCCGGCCCAGGGCTGGCCCTGCATGAGCGTGTTGTCCACCGCGACCAGCCCGCCCGGGGCGAGCAGACCGGTCTCCAGCAGCGCGTCGAGGTAGCCGGCGTACCCGGCCTTGTCGGCGTCGACGAAGACGACGTCGAACTGCTGACCTTCGACGGCCAGCGCGGCCAGGGTGTCCCCGGCCGGCCCGACCCGGACGTCGATCCGCGCCCCGGCGGGGGACTCGGCGAAGCACTCCCGGGCGAAGGCGGCGACCTCGGGGTCCAGCTCGCACGCCACCACCTGCCCGTCCTCGGGCAGCGCCTCGGCCATCGCCAGGGCGCCGTAGCCGGTGAACATGCCGATCTCCAGCACCCGCCGGGCGCGGGTCATCGACAGCAGGAAGGACAGGAACACGCCCTCGACGTGCCCGGAGAGCATCTCGGCCTCCAGGGTGCCGGCCCAGGCCGCCGACCGGGTGCGGTCCGCGAGCCGGGCCAGCCCCGGGGACTCCGGCGAAGAGTGCTCCTCCAGGTAGGGCTCGAAGCCGACCGCGAGGTCGCGGACGGCCTCCAGCTCGGCCCGTAGGTCCGCCGGGAGGCCGTCCGGCCGGGCGCAGAGCGCGTCCAGCCGCGCCGCCAGGATCCCCAGCGGCGTGACCGGACGCAGCCCGTGCGCGGTGGACGACGTCACGGCGCGGCGACGACCGGGCTCGTGCGCGGCACCATGAACGCGTCGACCCCGGCGCCCCCGCGCGGCAGCGCGGCGGCCACCTCGCGGTGCAGCTCCAGGGTCTGCACGAGCTCGTCGTCCCCGACGTCGTTCATGAACGTGCACTCCCCGATCGGCTTGGGCGCCGCCGCGCGGAGCAGCCCGTCCCGGGTCTGCAGGATCGACTTGGTGGAGTCGCGCAGCAGGTCCGCGGTCAGGTAGGGGCTGTCCACGGTGAGGCCCAGCCGGCTCATCAGGGCGTGGATCCGGTCCCGGTCGGCGACGGAGATGTAGCCCCGCTCGGCGGCCAGGGTGGCCGAGTACGCCATGTCGACGGAGATGGCGTGCCCGTGGAAGTACGGGATGTCCGGCGTCAGCTCGAGCGTCGGGCTCCAGGTGTGGCCGTAGGCGATCACCCGGTCCAGGTCCAGCTCGGCGAGGTTGGGCACCTCGAGCTGGAGCATGGTGTCGATCGCCTCGTCGGTCACCTGGTCGGCGACCTTGCGGATCTCGGGGTTCCCGTCGAGGTGGCCGAAGCGGGTGCGCAGCAGCTCCTCGCCGTGCTCGTCGAGCAGGTCGAACACCGTCCGGTTGGCGACCACCGCGATCTTGATCAGCTCGGCCATGCCGTTGCGGACCTGGTCCTCGGCGAGGCTGGCCAGGAACGAGAAGTCCAGGAACACCGTGGACGACGCGTGGTAGGCGCCGAGCCGGTTCTTGGCCTTGCCGTGGTTGACCGCGACCTTGATCGAGACGCTGGCGTCGATCAGCCCGATGAGCGTGGTGGGGATCCGGATGTAGGGCGTGGACCGCTTGTAGGACGCGCAGGCGAACCCGGCCACGTCGGTGACCAGCCCGCCGCCGACGACCAACGGGGCCTCGGTGCGCAGCAGGCCGTAGGCGCCGAACGCGTCGACCAGCCGCTCCAGGGTGCTCATCGTCTTGTCGGTCTCGGCGATGGCCACCGGGATGATCGTGAGCTCGACCCCGGCGGCGTCGAAGTAGGCCTGCATCGCGTCGCGGTGGCGGGCCAGCACGTTCTCGTCGACGACGGCCAGGCAGCGGCCGGCGGCGCGGTAGCAGTCGGCCAGCTGCGGGTTGTGCAGGGCGAAGACGCCGTCCACCGGCACCAGGCGGTACTCGGTGCGGTGCACGGCCTCGACGGAGAACCCGCCGTCGGTGCGGGTGACGGACGAGCTGACGGTGGTCATCCCCGGTCCCTCAGGCCTGCAGCCCGGCGGGCAGGTCGGCCGGGTCCAGCCGGTCGACCACCCGGGCGTCGCCGAAGTCGTGCCCGGCGGTGTTGGTGTTCGGGAAGGCCAGGCAGGTGACGCCGGCGGCGGTGGCCGACTCGACACCGCCCACGTTGTCCTCGACGGCCACGGCGTCCGCGGCGTCCTCGCCGAGGGTCTGCAGCGCGTAGGCGTAGGCGGCCGGGTCCGGCTTGGACTGCTGCACCACCGAGTTGTCGACCACCAGGTCGAAGTCCGACAGCTGCAGGTCGTCGACGCCCTGCACCAGCGCGACGACGTTCTCCGGCGAGGTGGTGGTCACCAGGGCGACCTTGCCGCCGGCCTGCTTGGCGCTGCGGAGGGCCTCGAGCACGCCCGGGCGGGCGGTCAGCCCGCCGCGGCCGAGCTTCTGCTGGAACAGCTCGGACTTGGTGGCGTGCACGGCGGCGGCGTCGACGTCCTGGCCGCGCTGCGCGGCGTAGCCGGCGACCCGGTCGGCCCCGCCGTTGCCGCGGAGCATCTCGCGGTAGTCGTCGGTCTCCCAGCGCCAGTCGAGGTCGTGGGCGGCGAACGCCTCGTTGAACGACTCCCGCTGGAGCTCGGAGGTGTCGGCGATGGTGCTGATGGAACCGAACAGGAGAGCGGACACGCAGGACCTCGCTTGTCTGTGGCCGGGCACGCTCGATCGGCCGCGGCGGTGCGAGGACTGTAGCCAGGTAAGGCCTGTTTAAGCAGGCTGAGCGGGAAATGTTCAGCTGGTTGCCAGACGGGCGACGGGCGGTCCGACCTCAGTGGACCACCGGAGGGCCCCCTCCGCCCGCCGGAGCGGTGCACCATCGCGGGTGTGGACGTCCCCGCGGTCGTGCGCCGGCACCGCACCGCGCTGCTCGGGACGGCGTTCCTGCTGACCGGCGACGAGCGGTCCGCCGAGGAGCGGGTGGACCGCGCGCTGGCCCGCCTGTCCCCCGCCGACGACCACGCCGCGGCGGTCCGCGCCCTGCTGCGGACCCGGCCGGGACGGGGCCGGATCACCGAGGCCGGCCCGGATCCCTGGTGGGTCTCCCCCGCCGAGCTGACCGCCGCCCGGCGCACCGCCGCCGTCCTCGCCGGGCTGGCACCCGCCGACCGGACCGCGCTGGTCCGCGCGCACGAGGACCTGCCGGCCGACCCCGACCGGCTGGCCCGGGCCCGGGCGGCGCTGCCCGACCCGTCGGCGGCGCTGGCCGGCCTGCTGGCCGTCCGCCGCCCCCCGGTCCGGGACGACGCCGCCGCGGTCCCCGTCGTCGCCGCCCACCGGCGGGCGCGGTGGGCACGCCCGGCGCTCGCGGTCGCCGTCCTGGCGGTGGTCGCGGTGCTGGCCACCCAGCTCCCGCGTACGGCCCCGACCCCCGCGGCCGCCGCGGCCGCCGGCCGGTTCGACGGACCGGCCCGGGGCTCGCTGGCCGACGACACCGCCTTCCTCGCCGCCGCCCGGGACGCGCCGTGGGCCGGGCGGGCGGCGCCGGCGGACCGGCGCGTCGTCCTCGCCGGCGACCTGCTCGACCGCCGCGTCGTGCTGGTGGTCGGCGACACCGCCGACGGCCTGGTCGGCCAGTGGTCCACCGCGGCGACCGGCGCCCCCGCCGCCGACCTCGAGCCGGCCAACCAGCCGGTTGCCCTGCGCGCCGACCGCCCGGCAGCCCTGCTGCTGGACACCGCGCTGGTCGTGGTCGCCGACCCCGACGAGGGCGTCCGGGTCTCGGCCGGCCAGGTCGTGGGCCCCTCCGGTGCGGTGCAGCGGGTCTACCGCGCCCAGCCGGTGGACGACGGCGTGGCGGCGCTGCAGCTGGCCGCACCCGACCCCGGCGGCCTCGCCGTCCGGGTGCAGGTGGCCCGGACCGGGGAGGTCTCCCCGGTCGCCCTGGCCGACGTGCCGGTGACCCGGGCCGGGTCCGCGGGCGCGACGGCGCCGGCCGCGGTGGGTCCGCCGCTGCGCGGGTCGCCCGCCGACGGGGGCGCCCGGCAGGCGGCCGCGGACGCCGCGCTGGGCGCCGTCACCGCGCCCACCGGGCTCGACCCCGCGGCGCTGGCACCGGTGCTGGTCTGGGCCGGCCCGCTGCCGCGCCCGGTGGGCGGCGAGGTGGACGCGGTGGTGCTCGCCGTCCCGCTGCCCGGCGGAGCCCTGGTGGTGAGCACGGCCTGGGCCGACCGGCTGGCCGACGGCACCCTGCAGCAGGTCGGCTGCGGCTCCCGGGCGTTCCCGGCCGGCACCGACCCGGCCGCCGTCGTGCTGGCCGCCCGCTGCGTCGTCGCCGACCGTGAGTCCGGGACCTCCCAGGTCACCGTCCTGCTCACCGGCCCGGGCGGCACGACCACGACCCCCGACGACGGACGCCGGCTCGACGTGCTGCCCGTCGACGGCGCCCCGGTGCCGGTGACGCGCACCGGCCCGGGGGACCTCTTCGACGAATGACCCCGGTCGTCGTATCGTCGCCCCACCGGCGTGGCCGGGGCGTCAAGAGCCTGGCGTCGGCGAGGTGGTGCACCCACCTCTGACGAGGCGCGCGGCGCCTGGGAACGAGTCTCCGTGACGCAGGAGCTGGGCCGGCCGGGCGCGCGCCTGGGCCGCCCCCGGGACGCCGGCCTGACCGACCGGTTGCTGACCGGCGCCCTCGACCTGGTGGCCGAGGTGGGCCTGGACCGGTTCAACGCCGACGCCCTGGTGACCGCCACCGGCGCCGGCAAGGCCGCGGTCTACCGACGCTGGCCCAACACCGAGGTGCTGCTCGCCGAGGCACTGCGCCGCTGCCACCCGGTGCCCGCCGTCCCCGACACCGGGTCCCTGCGCGGTGACCTGGTCGCGCTGCTCGCCCCCTGGACCCGGGCGATGGACCGGGACGAGCGGGCCCTGGCCGCCGTCGTCGGCCAGGCCCGGCACAGCGAGGAGCTGCGCGTGGGCCTGCAGGTCGCGGTGGTCGAACCGCTGGACGCCGCGGTCACCGCCGTGGTCGACCGGCACGCCGCCCGGGGGCACCGGGTCTCGGACCGGCAGGGGGCGCTGCTGCGCCGGCTGGTGCTGGCGCTGTGGTGGGACCGCTCGGCGGCCGACCCCGCGCCGCGCACCGCGGCCGAGGTCGGCGAGCTGGTGGACCGGGTGCTGCTGCCGGTCGTGCCCGTCGGCTGAGCTCCGGGGCGTCCCCCTGCGGGATGACCCGGGTCCGCCCACGGGGGCAGCACAGAGTCCCGACGGTGAGGACCCAGCTCCGACGCGGGTGGAGGGTGTCCACGGCCACGCTGGACGGCGACCGAGATCCCCGTCCGAGGAGAGCCCCGATGTCCGTGCCCGTGATGACCGTCCCCGGCGAGGCGCCGCCCACCACGGCCGCCGTCCGCGCCGTCGACCTGCGCAAGACCTACGGCAAGGGCGAGACCGCCGTGCACGCCCTCGGCGGGGTGGACGTCGGGTTCGAGCGCGGCCGGTTCACCGCGATCATGGGCCCGTCCGGCTCCGGCAAGTCCACCCTCATGCACTGCCTCGCCGGGCTGGACACCGCCACCGCCGGCCAGGTCTGGCTGGGCGACACCGAGCTGACCAGCCTGCGCGACGACCAGCTCACCAAGCTGCGCCGGGACCGGATCGGCTTCGTCTTCCAGGCCTTCAACCTGCTGCCGGTGCTCACCGCCGCGGAGAACATGACGCTGCCGATGCAGCTGGCCGGCCGGCGCCCCGACCGGGCCTGGATGGACGACGTCGTGGCCCGCCTGGGGCTGCGCGACCGGCTCGGGCACCGCCCCTACGAGCTGTCCGGCGGCCAGCAGCAGCGGGTCGCCGTCGCCCGGGCCCTGCTCCCCCGCCCCGACGTCGTCTTCGCCGACGAGCCGACCGGCAACCTGGACTCCCGCGCCGGCGCCGAGGTGCTGGGCCTGCTGCGCTCCAGCGTCCGGGAGACCGGCCAGACCGTCGTCATGGTCACCCACGACCCGGTCGCCGCCGCCTACGCCGACCGCGTCGTGCTGCTGGCCGACGGGCAGCTGGCCGGCGAGGTCCACCACCCCACCGCCGACGCCGTCATCGACGCGCTCCGCGGGCTGGGTGGCTGACCGTGAACCAGGTCCTCCTCGCCCAGGTCCGGGCCAACGCCGGGCGGCTGATCGCCTCGATGACCGCGATCGTCATCGCGGTCGCGTTCGTCGTCGCCACCCTCGTGCTCAACCAGACCGCGAAGTCCACCGTGCTCGACTCCGTCGGCGCCCAGTACGCGGGCACCGACCTGGTGCTCACCTCCACGGACGGGGAGTCCCTGGCCGACGTCGTCGGGCCGGTGTCCGGCGTGCCCGGGGTCCGGGCCGTCGCCCCGGAGTGGGACACCTCCGTGCAGGCCGTGCTGCCCGACCGGGCCGGTGCGCGCTACGTCGCCGTCACGGCCCTCGCCGACGACCCGCTGCTGCGCTGGCAGCAGCTGTCCGCCGGCGCCTTCCCCACCGGCCCGGGGGAGATCCTGCTCGGCGAGACCGAGGGGGTCTCGGTCGGCGACACCCTCCCGGTGACCACCTACGACGCCGCCGGCGACGAGATCACCGACGAGCTCACCGTCACCGGCCTGGTCGACCTGTCCGGCTCGGTCACCGCAGGCCTGTTCACCCAGGGCTTCGTGACGCCGGAGCAGGCGCAGGCGTGGGACGCCACCGTCACCGAGCTGCGCATCGCCGGCGACCCCGACCGCACCGAGCTCCAGGCGTCCTACGCCACGCGGTACACCCGGCTGACGACCGGCGAGGAGGCCGCCGAGCTGGCTGCCGCCGCCATCACCGGCAGCTCGGACGCCCTCGCCGTCGTCCTGCTGGTCTTCGCCACCGTCGCGGTGCTCGTCGCCGGGCTCGTCATCGCCAACACCTTCGCCGTCCTGCTGGCCCAGCGGACCCGCGAGCTGGCGCTGCTGCGCTGCGTCGGGGCCACCTCGCGGCAGATCCGGCGCAGCGTGCTCGGCGAGGCGGCGATCACCGGGCTCGCCGCCTCCGTGCTCGGCGTGCTGGCCGGCATCGGCCTGGCCGCCGGCGTCTCCGCGCTGGCCGGGGCGCTGGACTCGCCCATCCCCCTGTCCGGGGTGTCCGTGCCGTGGATCGCCGTCGTCGCCGGGCTCGCCGTCGGTCTGCTGACCACCGTCGTCGCCGCGCTGGCCCCGGCCCGGGCCGCCACCCGGGTCGCCCCGCTGGCCGCCCTCCGACCCACCGACGCCGCCCCGCTGCGCTCCCGGAGCGGCGTGCTGCGCCTGGTCGTGGGCCTGCTGATGCTGGTGCCCGGCGTCGCGCTGCTGCTCTACGGCGCGGAGGTCGGCCAGGTGCTGATCGCCCTGCCCGGCGGGGTGCTGAGCTTCCTGGGTGCCCTGCTGCTCGCCCAGCGCGCCGTCCCGCCGGTGGTGGCGCTGGCCGGCCGGCTGCTCGGCCGGTTCGGCGGCGTGCCCGGCCGGCTGGCCGCGGGCAACGCCACCCGCAACCCCCGCCGGACGGCGGCCACCGCGACCGCGCTCGTCATCGGGGTGACCCTGACGACGGCGATGGTGGTCGGGGCCGCCTCCACCCGGGCCACCGCCTCGGCCGGGCTGGACGCCGCCTACCCGACCGACGTCGTCGTCCAGGACTTCGGCGCCGGGCTGCCGGCCCCGCTCCTGGGCCAGCTCGAGGAGGTCACCGGGGTGACCGCCGGCGTCGGGGTCACGACCGCCGAGCTCACCGGACCCGACGGCCAGCCGTGGCAGGCCGACGGGTTCGACACCGCGGCGACCCTGCCGGTGCTGCGTTCGACCACCGACCAGCAGCTCCCCGCCCTCGGCGAGGTCGTGCTGCCGCCGTACCTGGCCGAGCAGTTCGGGGTCTCCGGCGGCGACCCGGTGACGTTCACCGCGGGCGACCGGTCGCTGACCCTGACCACGGTGCTGGGCAGCGACGACGTCTCCTCCCCGCGGCTGACCGGCACCGAGCTCTCCGCCCTGGTGCCTGACGCCGGCATCGGCCAGGTCTGGCTGCGGCTGGCCGACGGAGCCGACACCGCCACCGCGGTCGAGGACGTCACCGAGCTGGCCGGCACCGCCGTCCCCACCGCGTTCGTGACCGGCATCGCCAGCGAGCGCGCCGCGATCGACGACATCCTGGACACCCTGCTGCTGGTGGTCACCGGCCTGCTCGGCGTGGCCGTGCTGATCGCGCTGATCGGGGTGGGCAACACCCTGGCGCTGTCGGTGGTCGAGCGGCGCCAGGAGAGCGGATTGCTGCGGGCGCTGGGGCTCACCCGGGGCCAGCTGCGCGGGCTGCTCGCCTGGGAGGCCGTGCTGGTCGCCGGGGTCGCCGCGGTGCTGGGCGTGCTGCTCGGCGGCGGGTACGGCGTGGTGGGCGCGGCGTCGGTGCTGGGGTCGCTGTCCGCCGACGGCACGGTGATCTCGGTCCCGTGGCTGCAGGTCGGCGCGATCGTCGTGGTCGCGACCCTGGCCGGGCTGCTGGCCAGCGTGCTGCCGGCCCGCCGCGCGGCCCGCACCGCCCCGGTGGCCGCCATCGCCGGCTGACCCCGGCGGCGGCCCGGGGCAGAGGAACCTCTGCACCCCCTGACGGTCCGGTCCGGGGGTGCGGAGGTTTCTATGCCTGCGTGGGGGGCAGGCGTCCGACGGCGCGGTCGGCCAGCTCGGCGCCGGCGCCCTCGTAGAGCTGCAGGCCGATGTCCGCGCCGCCGGTCAGCACCTCGGCCAGGTCGTCGTCGAACTGGGTGACCGCGGCGACCGTGCCCTCGAAGCCGTGCGCCCGCAGCCGGGTGAGCGTGGCCAGGTTGGCGTCGTGCGCGGGCATCGCCAGCAGGACGAGCTCGACGTGGTGCAGCTCCAGCTCCTCCCACAGCCGCGGGTCGGTGGCGTCGCCCTCGATCACGTGCACGCCGTCGGCGGCCAGGTCGGCCACCCGCAGCCCGTCGGCCTCGATGCCGATGGCCCGCAGCCGGTACTCCTCGGTCAGCCGGCGGTGCGCGGCGTACCCGACCCGGCCCATCCCCAGGACGACGGCCTGCGCGTCGCCGAGGTCCAGCGGCCGGTCGTCGGGGTGCAGCCGCTCGTCGGGACGGTCCGGCAGCCACCGCCGGAGCAGGTCCACCAGCCGGTCGGGCCGGTCCCCGATCAGCGAGGGCAGCACGAACGACGCCGCCACGGCCGCGGCCAGCGGCGCGGCCCAGCCGGGGTCGAGCAGGTCGTCGGGCAGCGCCACGGCCACGATCAGCCCGAACTCGGAGAAGTTGGTGAGGACCGTCGAGGTGAACACCGCGGTCCGCCGGCGCAGCCGGGCCAGGTAGAACAGGACGACGAACACCAGGGCCTGCACCGGCAGCACCAGCAGCAGCGCCGCGGCGATGACCAGCTCGCCGCCGGTGGGCAGCCCGGCCAGCCCGATCGAGACGAAGAACCCGACCAGCAGCAGGTCCTTGATGCTGAACAGCGACTTCGCCAGCTCCGCCGAGCGCGGTTGACCGGCCAGCAGCACGCCGAGCAGCAGGGCGCCCAGGTCGCCCTTGACCCCCAGGGCCGAGAACAGCGCGTACCCGGGGACCAGGGCCAGCACGATCCCGTAGAGCGGCAGCATCTCGTCGTGCCCGAGCCGGACGAGCACCCGGCGCAGCAGCGGGGCGGCGGGGATCAGCAGGACCAGCAGCAGGGCCCACGGGCTGGGCACCGTGCCCTCGGCGACGGCCAGGAACACCACGGCGAGCAGGTCCTGGACGACGAGCACGCCGATGGCCAGCCGCCCGGTCAGCGTCTGCGTGGCCCCGCGCTCCTCGAGCACCTTGACCACGAACACCGTGCTGGAGAACGACAGCGCGAACCCGATGAGCAGCCACGAGCGCAGCCCGCCCTCGGCGGCCAGCCCCACCCCGAGGACGGCGAGCAACCCCAGCAGCCCGGCGGTGATCCCGGTGCTGACCAAGGCGTGCACGCTGGAGGTCAGCCACACCTCGCGGCGGACCAGCGCCCGCAGGTCGACCTTGAGCCCGACGCCGAACAGCAGCACGGTGACCCCGAGGTCGGCGATCGTCCCCAGCGCGGGCGGCGCCTGCACCCCGAGCGGGTACAGCACGAAGCCTGCGGCCAGGAAGCCCAGGAGCGGGGGCAGCCGGACCAGGGCGGCCAGCACACCGCCCACCAGGACGGCCAGCAGGATGGCGGAGACGTCGTCCACAGGGCTCCTCTCGCAGTGGTCCCCGGTGATCCTGGCCCACCCGGTGCCGGTCCGGGCGCCCGCCGCGCCCACCGGACGGTGACCGACCGTGGACGCACAGCGACAAATGCGCAGGTCAACGGGCGTATCGGCGCGATCCGTGGTGCCATGGAGAGGTATCCAGGACGGGGGGTAACACCTGATGAGCGCACCGGACGAGGACGACGCACGCCAGCCGTGGCTCGACGAGGACGCCGAGGTCTACGGCAAGCACGCCGACACCGGCCCCCAGCCGGTCATCACCCCCGCGGCCGTGCTGCCGCCCGCGGTCCCGGTCCGGGTCACCCGGCGCCCGAGCGCCCGCCGGCTGCGGCGTCGCGCGGCGGCCCCGGTCGCCGCGATCGGGCTGGGTGCCGTGGCCGTGGGCGGGCTGACCCCTGTTCCTTATACACATCGGACGCTGCCGCCGATACCCCTTGTGTAGATCTCGGTGGTCTCGGATTATGTACAGACAAATAAACACAGGCAGANCGCTTCCAGACCTGGCCGAAGACGGCGCTGGAGACCGCACCGGCCACGAGGCTGCCGACCAGGCCGATCGGCCGGTAGACCGCCTTGGCACCGGCGCTCACCGGCGGGACCGCCAGACGACCAGGGCGACGACGGCGCCGACCACGACCGCACCGACGACGACGCCCCCCACCACGACGGCACCGACCCCCACGCCGTCCACCAGCTCGCCGTCCACCAGCTCGCCGTCCACCAGCTCGGCCCCGACGACCACCTCGACCCCGACGACGGGCACCGGCGGCACCAGCAGCGCGGGCTGACCGCGGCGGCCCGGCGCACGGGTGGGGACACTGGTGGGGTGCCGTCCCTCTCGCGCCTCGTCCGGAGCTACGCGCTCACCGCCGCCCTCGCCGTCCCGGCCGTCGCGATCGCCCGCGCCGCCTGGGGCGTGCCCGTCTCGATGGGCGCCTCGCGCCGCCGGGTGCGCCCCGTGGTCGCCGGCTCGCCGAACTTCTCCGAGGGCAAGTTCCGCAACACCGTGCCCAGCAAGACCATCGAGGGCGACCGGGTCGAGATGTTCCGGGACCTGACGCAGAGCCGGCGCTCCGGGGTGCCCTCCCGCCCGGTGCCGCTGGTCACCCCGCAGGTGCCCGCGCAGGCCACCGAGCTCGCCGTCACCTGGTACGGCCACGCCAGCGCGCTGCTGGAGGTCGACGGCGCCCGGGTGCTGGTCGACCCGGTGTGGGGCGAGCGGGTCTCGCCCTCGACGCTGGTCGGCCCGAAGCGCCTGCACCCGGTGCCCGGTCCGCTGGAGGACATCCCGCCGGTCGACGCCGTCCTGATCAGCCACGACCACTACGACCACCTCGACCTGCCCACGGTCCGCCGGCTGGTGCGCGAGCAGACCGCCCCCTTCGTCGTGCCGCTGGGGATCGGCCAGCACCTGCGCGGCTGGGGCGTGCCCGAGGACCGCATCGTGGAGCTGGACTGGGACGGCTCGCACACCGTCGGCGGGACGACGTTCACCTGCGCCGAGGCACGGCACTTCTCCGGCCGCGGCCTGTCCCGCGACGACACGCTGTGGTCCTCCTGGGTCGTCGCCGGCCCACGGCACCGGGTCTTCTTCGGCGGCGACACCGGCTACCACCCGGCGTTCGCCTCGATCGGCGCCCAGCACGGCCCGTTCGACCTCACCCTGCTGCCGGTGGGCGCCTACGGGAAGCAGTGGCCGGCGATCCACATGGACCCGGAGGAGGCCGTGCGGGCGCACGGCGACCTCGGCGGCCGGGTGTTCCTGCCGATCCACTGGGCGACGTTCAACCTGGCCTTCCACGCCTGGGCGGAGCCGGTGGAGCGCCTGCTGGCCGCGGCCGGCGACGTCCAGGTCGTCGTCCCCCGGCCGGGCGAGCGGCTGGACCTGACCGACGCCACCCCGACGACCCCCGACTGGTGGTCCGCCGTCGTCTGACCCGGTCACGGTCCGGCGTCGACGGGGTTGACCGGTTCCCCCAGCGGGCACCCCTCACCGACGACCGGGGCCGCCATGGCCCCGGTGCCCACCGACTGGAGGTCGCACGATGGCCGACGACACCCGGGGGACCACACCCCCCGCCACCGGCTCGAGCGCTGCTCCGCTGGACCCCACCGGCACCGGCCGGCACGAGGCCGCCGCCCCGCAGGCGCCGGGCAACCAGTCCCCGGCGCCGCAGGGCTACGGCAACGGCGCCGCCACCCCGGCCGGGTACGGCACCCAGGCCCCGATCGAGGGCTACGGCAACCAGGCCCCGGGCAACCAGGCACCGGCGACCGCGGCCTTCGGCAACCAGGCCCCGGGCAACCGCGCCCCTGAGCACGACCAGCTCGCCGACCGGGAGCGGCTCGAGCACGAGCGCCTGGAGCGGGAGCGGCTGGAGCACGACCGCCGGGAGCAGGAGCGCCTGGAGCGGGATCGGCACGACCACGACCACGACCACGACCACGACCGAGCCGACCACGACCGCACCGGTGCGGGTGCCGTCGACCGGGACGGGGACGGCCGCGACGACCGGACCGGCGCCGTCATCCCGACCACGGCCAAGGAGATGGCCGCCGCCCAGCGCGCCCGCTACGGCGGCCTGCACATGGGCTCGGCGTTCTTCGGCTGGATGAGCGCCGTGGGCATCGCGGTGATCCTGCTGGCGGTCCTGTCCGCGGCCGGCCTGGCGTTCGGCCTGTACTCCACGCTGGGCACCGCGCAGGACGCCGCGGACCAGGCCGACAGCGGCATCGGCCTGGGTGCGGCGATCGCGCTGCTGGTCGTGCTGTTCATCGCCTACCTGGCCGGTGGCTACGTGGCCGGCCGGATGGCCCGGTTCAACGGCACCAAGCAGGGCCTGGGCGTCTGGATCTGGGGCGTCATCGTCACCGTGCTCGCCGCGCTGGCCGGCCTGGTGCTGGGCTCGCAGTACAACGTGTTCGACCAGCTCAACCTGCCGGCGCTGCCGGTCGAGTCGGGCACCGCGACCACGGCCGGCCTCATCGCGCTCGGCGCGGTCCTGCTGGTGACGCTGCTGGGCGCGATGCTCGGCGGCAAGCTCGGCTCCCGCTACCACCGCCGGGTCGACCAAGCGGCCTTCGAGCCCGCCGAGGTCTGAGCCCCGCTCCCCTGAGGCAGAGGAACCTCTGCACCTCCTCCTGGTCCCCGGGAGGGGTGCAAAGGTTCCTCCGCCCCGGGGGGGTATCTAGCGCAGGAGCTTGGACATCCGGCGGTCGGCCAGCGGCTTGCCGCCGGTCTGGCAGGTCGGGCAGTACTGCAGCGACGTGTCGGCGAACGAGACCTCGCGGACGGTGTCCCCGCAGACCGGGCAGGGCAGGCCGGTGCGGGCGTGCACGCGCAGGTTGGCCCGCTTCTCGCCCTTGAGCTTGGCCGCCTGCTGGCCGACCTGCCGCTCCAGGGCGTCGGTCAGCGTCGTCCGGGTCGCGTCGTACAGGCGCAGCGACTCCTCGTCGGTGAGCTTGTCCGCGCCCTTGAACGGCGACAGCTTCGCCACGTGCAGGATCTCGTCGGAGTAGGCGTTGCCGATGCCGGACAGCAGCGTCTGGTCGGTCAGCGCGCCCTTGATCTGCCCCTTGCGGCCCTTCATCAGCGCCGCGAACGACTCCGCGTCCAGCGCCAGCGCGTCGGGGCCCAGCCGGGCGATCCCCGGCACCTCCGAGGACGGCGACCGGACGACGTACACCGCCAGGCCCTTGCGGGTGCCCTGCTCGGTGAGGTCGAAGCCGGCGCCGTCGTCCAGGTGCACGCGCAGCGCCAGCGGTCCCTTGCCCGGCTTGGGCGGCGCGGTGGGCAGCTCGGCCCGCCAGTGCAGCCAGCCGGCGCGGGCCAGGTGCACGACCAGGTGAACGCCGGAGACGTCGATGTCCAGGAACTTGCCGGTCCGGGTGGCCCCGGTGACCTCGAGCCCCGCCAGCGCGCTCAGCGGCGGGTCGAAGGTCTTGATCGTCTGGATGCCGGTCAGGTCGACCCGCGTGACGACCTTGCCGACGGCGTTCTCGCGGAGGAACGCGGCCAGCGCCTCCACCTCGGGCAACTCGGGCACCGGCTCCTCCTATGACAACTCATTGATAGCGCGAACCGTTGCTCGCCTTTATCAATGGCATATCATTCCCTCATGCCCGTCCACCTCGCAACGGCTGATGCGGCTCTGCTGTCGATCGCCGACAACTGGTCCGCGGACGAGGTCGAGCAACAGGTGCTGGACTTCAAGGCCTGCCCTGATGTCCAGCAATCGGGCGTCAGCAAGGCGAAGGAGGCGTTCTACAAGCTCCTGGCCGAGACTGCCGTCTGCTTCACCAACGCCGAGGGCGGCGTCATCGTGCTCGGGGTACGCGACAAGGCGCCTACCCGGTCCGAGGCGATCAGCGGCGTGGACGTCCGGCGGTTCCCTCTGGACGAGGTGGTCAAGGCGATCTTCGAGCGCACCTCGCCAGCCGTCACCGTGCGCCCAACGGTCCGCGAGCCGGACGGCAAGACGGTGTACGCACTGGAAGTGCCTCAGGGGTCGAGTGTCTGCGGCACCACTCAGGGGGTCTACAAGACGCGGGTGGGCGACCGGTGCATGCCCCTGCGTGGAGAGCAGCTCCGAGGATTGAGGACGGTCCGCGAGCGCTACGACTGGTCCGCCGGGGACTCCGGCCTGACCGTGGAAGCCCTCTCCCGCGCAGCCATGGAACGCGCCGCCACCCTGCTCAGACTGAATGGGCACGACGAGCTCGCAGCCGCCGCAGAGAACGACGTCTCCGAGTTCTGCAAGAACACGGGCTTGCTGACCGACGGCCGCCTCACCAGAGCTGCCGTTCTGCTCTTCGGAACTGCCAACGCACTTCGCGACGCCATCCCGGAGTGGGGGGTCAACGTCCAGACACGAGAGAGCCCGGGCTCCGAAGCTCGGGTTCTGCTCCGAGGCACTGACCGGGCGCCCTCGCTCGTGGCCCTGCTCGACCAGTTGATCTCCCTGGTCGGCGCCCTCTCGAGGGTGCAGACGATTCGCGTCGGTGCCCAGCAGGTCGACCTCGTCGACTATCCGCCGGATGCGCTGCGGGAGATCTTCGCCAACGCCTTCGCGCACCGCGACTGGGAGCAGCCAGGGCTGGTGGAGATCGTCCACTCACCCGACGAGCTGGTCGTGTCCAGCCCCGGGGGTCTTCTGCCGACGCTCAGGGTTGACCGCCTTCTGCACGACGCGGCCTCGCCCCGGAACGAGCTCCTCACCCTGAACCTCGCCCGCCTCAAGCTGGCCGAGATGTCCGGCCTGGGGTTCGACCGGGCCTTCCGCGAAGTTGCACGCCTGGGCAAAGAACCGCCGACGCTGGAGGACGGTGTTCGGTTCCGCGTCACACTGCCCGGCGGCCGAGGCGACGAGGCGTTCGCCCGGTTCCTGCGGGGCGATCTCATGCCGCCTGAACTGACCGGCGACGTAGATGTCCTCATGATCTTGACTGCCCTCCGCAATGCGAAGTCACTCGATGCCGGAGCTCTTTCAGCCCGCCTCCAGCGTCCGAGCACCGACGTCCAACGCGTTCTGACGCGGATGGAACGGTCGGGTCTTCTACAACCCACACGCGCAACGGCTCGGCGAACTGCACCGAAGTACGAACTCGCCGCCAGCACGATCGCAGGCATGCGCTCCGCCGTCACATACGTGAACAGGTCGATCGACGAGGACGACGACAAGATCTTGCGCCACCTACGCCGTCACGACCGCATCACCAACGAGGACGTGCGCGCCTACCTCGACTGCGACGTGCCTACAGCACGGAACCGACTGACTCGGTTGCGCAAGCGAGGGCTGATCGATTTCGCCCCGAACGGCCCACGGCGCGGTTCGCATGTCGTGTACGTACTCACGGACGATGTCCCGGCCCCTGCCGTTCCAGCTGCTCCCGACACAGCCGATCCAGACCGCCTGTTCTGACGGGCCCATCAGCGGGAGGCGGCGATCTCGGTCAGGTCGTCGAGCACCAGGTCCGCGCCGGACGGGCCCAGGCCCAGGAACCAGCGGCTGTCGTCGACCTCGTGGTCGGCGCCGGCCTGCACCGCGGGCAGCGCCGTCCACAGGCCGCCGGACTGCACCGAGGCCGACTCCGCCTGCCCGGTCTCGCCGAAGCCCGGTGACCAGAAGACGACGTCGGAGGTGACCTGGTCCAGCGACTCCGGGGACAGCTCGACCCGGTTCTCCGTCGTGTCCAGGGCCGCGGGCCAGCTGAAGCCGACGTCGGCCAGCACGCTGCCGACGAAGGACCCGCGGGCGTAGGCCCGGACCTCCCCCGCGCCCATGAACCGCAGGACGGCGACCTCGGTGCCGGCCGGGTCGCCCCAGGCGGCGGCGATCTCCTCGACCCGCGCGTCGTAGTCGGCCAGCTGCTCCTCGGCCTGCTCCGTCATGCCCATCGCCTCCGCCGAGAGCAGGAAGTTCTCCTGCCAGACGGCGCCGAGCTCGGCGGACATGACCGTGGGGGCCAGCGCGGAGAGCTGGTCGTAGAGGTCGGCGTGCCGGATCGCGTTGGTCAGGATCAGGTCCGGCGCCAGCGCGGCGACGGCCTCCAGGTCGGGCTCGGCGATGGTGCCGACCACCTCGACGTCGGCGGCGTCGAAGTCGTGGGTGGCCGCCAGCTCGTCGAGCAGGCCCTCGGTCTCCACCGTGCCGACCGGGACGACGCCCAGCGAGGTCACCGCGTCCAGCTCGCCGCTGTCGAGTACGACGACCCGCTCCGGCGTCCCGGTGACCTCGGTGGTGCCCAGCGCGTGGACGACCGAGCGGGTCTCCTCGCCGGTCGCGGCCGGGGTGGTGTCCTCGGCGGTCGACGACCCGCAGGCGGTGAGCAGCAGGCCGCCCACCGCCGCGATCGCGATCAGTCCGGTCCGTCGTGCCACGGTGCGCTCCTCTTGTTAGGGGAGCCTCACCTTAGCGACGGCTACGGGTCAGACCGGCAGCCGGTCCTCGTCCACCTGCACCGTCGCGCCCGGCTCCTGCCGCGCGGAAGCGGCCACCGCGGCCGCCACGGCCTCCGTCGCCGCCGAGTCGAAGACGCTGGGGATGATGTAGTTGGCGTTGAGCTGGTCGTCCCGGACGACGGCGGCCAGCGCGTCGGCGGCGGCCAGCAGCATCCCGGGTCGGATCTCCTTGGCCTTGGCGTCCAGCAGCCCGCGGAAGACGCCGGGGAACGCCAGCACGTTGTTGATCTGGTTCGGCAGGTCCGACCGGCCCGAGGCGACGACGGCGCAGTGCGGTCGGGCCCGGACCGGGTCCACCTCCGGCGTCGGGTTGGCCATCGGGAACACGATCGCCTTCTCCGCCATCCCGGCCAGCGCCTCGACCGGCAGCACGTTGCCCGCGCTGACCCCGATGAAGACGTCGGCGCCGACGAGGGCGCCGGGCAGCTCACCGCGCCGGCAGTCCGGGTTGGTCCGCTGCGCCAGCTCGTGCTTGGCCGGGGAGAGCCGGTCGTCGTCCGGGGACAGGATGCCCTCGCGGTCCCACACCAGCACGTGCTGCGCGCCGGCCTCCAGCAGCAGCGAGACGATCGCCGTCCCGGCCGCGCCGCCGCCGGCCACCACCACCCGGACGTCGGCCAGCTGCTTGTCCACCACCCGCAGCGCGTTGCGCAGCGCGGCCAGCGCGACGATCGCCGTCCCGTGCTGGTCGTCGTGGAAGACCGGGATGTCCAGCTTGGCGCGCAGCCGGGCCTCGATCTCGAAGCAGCGGGGTGCGGCGATGTCCTCGAGGTTGATGCCGCCGAAGCCGGGGGCGATGAGCTCGACGGTGCGGACGATCTCGTCGACGTCCTGGGTGTCCAGGCAGATCGGCCAGGCGTCGATGTCGGCGAACCGCTTGAACAGCGCGGCCTTGCCCTCCATCACCGGCAGCGAGGCGCCGGGCCCGATGTCGCCCAGGCCCAGCACGGCCGACCCGTCGGTGACCACGGCGACCGTGTTGCCCTTGATGGTCAGCCGGCGGACGTCCTCGGGGTGGTCGGCCAGCGCCAGGCAGACCCGGGCCACGCCGGGGGTGTAGGCCATCGAGAGGTCGTCGCGGGTCTTGAGCGGGACCTTGGAGACGACCTCGATCTTGCCGCCCAGGTGCAGCAGGAAGGTCCGGTCGCTGACCTTGCGCACGTGCACGTCCTCGACGGCGTCCAGCGCGGCGACCACCTCCTCGGAGTGCGCGGCGTCCGCGGCCGAGCAGGTGACGTCCACGGTCAGCCCGTCCGAGCGGGACTCGACGACGTCGATCGCGGTCACCGCCCCGCCGGCGGAGCCGACCGCGGTGGCGATCCGGCCGATGGTCGCCGGGTCGCCGTCGGCGGAGAGCCGGACGGTGATCGAGTAGGACGCCGAGGTGACGGGTCCGCGGGCCGGCGGCGCCGCCGGCGTCTCGGCGGGCGTCTGGGCTGGGGTCTGGGTGTCGGTGCTCATCGCACCGGCGATCCTCCCCAGCCCGACGGCCCCGGTCCACCCCCGGGGCGCCGACCGTTGCGACCGATACCCGACAGGGCCCGACTAGTTTGCGTCGCTGACTAGTGCTAGCTAGCCTCTAGTCATGACCGAGGACGACGTACCCACCGAGTGGCTGCGGGCGGTGCTGCCCCTGGCGGTGCTGGCCGTGGTGGCCGAGGAGGAGACCTACGGCTACGCGGTCGCCCAGCGGCTGCAGGCCGGCGGGCTCGGCGCGGTCAAGGGCGGGACGCTCTACCCGGTGCTCAACCGGCTGGAGGCCGAAGGCCTGCTCACGTCGTCCTGGCGCGAGGGCGTGGGCGGTCCCGGCCGCAAGTTCTTCGCCGTCACCGCCGCCGGCCGCGACTCCCTGGACCGCCGGTCGGCGGCCTGGCACACCTTCACCGAGCGGGCCGGCGGCCTGCTCCCGGACCCGAGGAGCACCCGATGACCACAACCCCCGACACCATCACCGCCTACCGCGAGTCCCTCGTGCTGCACCTGCGGCTGCAGGAGGTCCCGCCGGACCGGATCGGCGAGATCGTCGCCGAGGTCGAGAGCCACGTCGCCGACACCGGCGAGGACCCCACCGAGGCCTTCGGCACCCCGCGCGACTACGCGGCCGGCCTCACCGACGAGCACCGCAAGCCGCCGTGGTGGTGGACGACGACCACCCTGGTGCTCGCCGCGGCCGCTGGCTGGCTGAGCGGCCGGGGCGCGTTCCCCCTCCTGCGGGCCGAGCCGTACCTGGGCCGGTCGGGCTGGCTGTGGCTGGCCACCGGGCTGGTCCTCGGCGTCCCGCCGGCCTGGATGGTCGGCCGCCGGGCCCGCCAGGTGCTCGACCCCCGGACCGGGCAGCCGCTGGTGGCGACCCCCCGGTGGGCGCCGCTGGTCTTCTTCGCCATCCCGTTCGCCATCGTGCTGGTCGGCTGGGTCGCCATCGAGCTGGCCAACTGACCTCCCCCACCCCCGGCGTGGATCAGGTGGGACGACCACTGTGCATCCTCGGCCACCGACGTCGGCGGCCGAGGATGCACAGTGGTCGTCGGAGCTGATCCACGCCGCGGTGGCTCAGCCGAGCAGCAGGGCCCCGGCGTCGACGCGGGGGGACAGGGCGCGGGCCACCAGCGCGACCAGGACGACGACGGCGGCACCGAGCGCCGCGACGGTGACCGGCGTCGGTCCCCCGGCCGCGGCGATGGCCACCAGGCCCCAGACCACGGCGGCGACGAACGGCCCGGCCGCGACCCGGACCCGGAGCACCACGACGGTGCCGACCAGCGCGACGGCGACCATCGCGGCGACCGCCCAGACCTCCGAGGACGTCGTGGCCGGGTCGGCGCCGAGGGCGACACCGGTGTTGCCCACCTGGGCCACCGGGGCGACGGTCACCCAGCCCAGCAGCAGACCGGCGGTGGCGGCGGGCAGCACCCGGGCCCAGCCGCGCAGGTCGGCCCGCACGTCCTCGCGCTGCAGCCGGGCCAGGCCGACCGCGGCCGACGCCGTGATGACGAAGATCAGCACCTGGGTGACGTACTGCCAGACGCCGCCGAAGGGGTAGACGGTCTCCCAGACGGCGTTGCCGGCGAACGCGGCGGCCAGCGGCCATCCGGTCACCCGGTGCACCAGCCGGGTCCGCTGCGAGGGCAGGGCCTGGTAGACCGCCCAGCCCAGCGAGCCCAGGAAGATCAGGCCCCAGATGCTGAACGCGTAGCCGGCCGGGGTGACCAGCGAGCGGGCGCCGTCGCTGACGTCGCCGACGCTGCGGCCCGACAGTGCCGAGCCCAGCGGGCTGCCGACCACCTGGGCCACGGCGGCCAGCACCACGACGACCACCCGGGTGGTGTCCCGGCCGCCCGCGGTGGGGTCGGCCGCGTGCCGGCTGGACGCGTCCTGCAGGCGTGTGCTGGTCATGATCTGCTCCTCCTGCACCTCGACGGTGCGGCCTCTCGACGACGAGGTCTCTCTACCGTGGAAACATCTGGTGCACACCCGCAGGCGGAGGTGATCGTGGACGCGACCCAGCGCGAGGTGGTGCTGCTGCTGCGCGAGGTCTCGGTCGCCAGCAACCGGACGGCGGCGGTGTTCGGGGAGACCCACGACCTGCACCGCACCGACCTGGACGCGCTCGCGGTGGTGGTCGGCGCCTCGATGGGCGGGGTGCAGATGACCCCCGGCCGGCTTGCCACCGAGCTGCGGCTGTCCTCGGCGGCCACCACCGCCCTGGTCGACCGGCTCGAGCGGGCCGGGCACCTGGTGCGCGAGCGCAGCACGACCGACCGCCGGCAGGTCGTGCTCCGGGTGCAGGACCGCGCCCGCGAGCTGGCCCGCGAGTTCTTCACCCCGATGGCCGACGACGTCGGCGCGGTGCTGGCCGACATGAGCGAGGACGACGTCGCGGTCGTCGCCCGCTTCCTCCGCCGGGCCGTGGCCGCACTGGGCCCGGGGGAGCCGGACTAGGGCATGTCTCCAAAGACTCTGGTCCAGATGGTCATGGCTCGTAAGACGGCGCCGCCGCGGTAGACGATGGCGAGCTTGTCGTAGCGGGTGGCCAGTCCGCGCCACTGCTTGACGGTGTTGAAGTTGCGCTCGACGACGTTGCGGTCGCGGTAGAGCACCGGGTCGAAGGCCGGTGGCCGCCCACCGGCTGAGCCTCGGCGTTTGCGGTTGCGGATCTGGTCGCTGGGCTCGGGGATGACGGTCTGGATGCCGCGGGCGCGCAGCGCATGGCGGTGCGCCCGGGCGGAGTAGGCCTTGTCGGCCAGCACCGCCGTCGGGCGGGTGCGGGGTCGCCCGCGTCCGGGGCGGGCCACCTTCAGCCGGGCCATCAGCTGGGGGAAGACCGGGGAGTCGTTGGCCTGCCCGGGGCCGACGAGGACGACCAGCGGGCGGCCGTCATGGTCGACCAGCGCGTGGATCTTGGAGGACAACCCGCCGCGGGAGCGCCCGATCGCGTGATCAGCCGGCTCGTCGTACAAGCCCTGGAACTGGGCGTCTACCGCGCGCAGTCCGCCGGCGAGCAGCTGATTCTTGTCATTCGGCTGAGCCCCCCGCGCTCCCAATGGACTCCGCGGTGACCTCCGCAGCAGTCCCAGCAGCGGGATCGGGGCGCTCCCCGCGGGGCAAGTTGGTGGCGTGCTGATGGGCCCGGTTGATCGTGGAATCCACGCTGACCACCCAGTCGACCGCACCGACGGCATCGGCCTTCGCTACCAGTGCCTGGTGCACCAGATCCCAGGTGCCATCACCGGAGAACCGGCGGTGCCGCTTCCACACCGTCTGCCACGGACCGAACTCCTCGGGCAGATCACGCCAGGCGATCCCGCACCGGTAGCGGTAGATCACGCCCTCCACGACCTGCCGATGATCCCGCATCGGCCGACCCCGACCCGACCGCTGCGGCGGTAACAGCGGCTCCACCAACGCCCACTGCTCATCGCTCAGCAGCTGCTTCCTTGACACCCCGCCAGCCTCGCCCATCCCCGATCAAGACCTTTGGAGACACGCCCTAGCTGTTGCTCGTCATGACGTTGGTGACGCCGGCGTGGAGGCGTGAGGCGGGTGGTCGGTTCCCGGCGGCGGTGTGTGGTCGGTGGTAGTTGTAGTGCACGGTCCAGACCGCGATCGCCTGGGCTCGTTGGGCTTCGGATGTCCAGGTGCGGGCGTAGAGCAGCTCCTCGGCCAGGATCCGCTGGTAGCGCTCGACCTTGCCGTTGTGCTTGGGCGTGAACGGCCGGGTCCGCTGGTGGCGGCTGGCGTCGAACAGTGACCTGGTGAACGCCCCGGCGCGGTAGCAGGACCCGT
Source organism: Klenkia terrae (assembly GCF_900491935.1). GTDB lineage: Bacteria > Actinomycetota > Actinomycetes > Mycobacteriales > Geodermatophilaceae > Klenkia > Klenkia terrae. The sequence continues at coordinate 2,448,988 of NZ_UEXK01000004.1, read as the reverse complement.
TGTCGGTGATGACCCGGGTGATGCGGCCGATGCCGTGGGCGCGGAAGAACGCGCGGGCGCGGGCGAAGAACGCGATGGCGGTCTTGGCGGTCTCGCTGGCCAGGGGTTCGGTGTAGGCCAGTCGGGAGAACCCGTCGATGGCCGAGTGCAGGTAGACGTAGCCGGCCTTCTGGCCGGTCTTGGCCGCGGCGGTCTTGGCGCGTGCGGCGGCGCGGTCGCCGTCGCTGCCGCGGCCGTGGGCGCGCCATCCGCCGCCGTCGGGGATGCGGCCGACCTTCTTCACATCGACGTGGATCATGTGCCCGGGGTAGCGGGCGGTGATCTTGCCTGGGGCGCGGTTGTTGTCCCCGTCGGGGTCCAGGAAGCGGCGGCGGTTGATGCCCAGTCGGGCCAGCCACCGTCCGACGGTGGCGGCGCTGATGTCCACACCGTCGCCGTGGAGCTGGGCGGTGATCACCGGCGCGGCCCCCTTCTGCGCCCGCCGCAGCGCCTCGATGCGGGCTACCGCCTCGCCTTCGGTCTGGGTGGGGCTGGCGTGCGGGGCGCTGGAGCGGTCCAGCAGCCCGACCTCGCCAAGGGCGTCGTAGCGGTTCTTCCACTTGGACAGGCACTGCCGGGACACACCGGCCTCAGCAGCGATGTGCGCGATCGGACGGGTAGCGCACCGGTCGATCAACCGCAGCCGGCCAGCAGGGGTCAAGGGCGCGTTAGCGTGGGACAAGACGGGTCTCCGGGTCGGTCAGGACGTGTGGTCAGCGCTTCACATCCTGCCGCCGGGGACCCGTCCTACGTCCCGGCCCCTACCGCCCCGCTGTCAACAACCTCATGCACCGCAACA
>NZ_UEXK01000004.1:2436189-2448140 GCF_900491935.1 Klenkia terrae | reverse complement strand
AAAGTTATACAGATAGTTGTGATGTGCAGTATGTAAATATTAAGTACTATAAGGACTATAGTAAGTATAGGTAGACGTATTTAAGATATAGATCAACAACTGACTACCAATAATTATTACGAAAGGGAGTTTGGTCGGCAGCGTCGAATATATAAAAGAGACGGGGTCCACCCCGGTGACGCCGATGGCGACCAACCGGCCGTCGCGCAGGTCACCGGCCACCGCCAGTCGGGGCAGGACGGCCGGGCCGAGCCCGGCCCGGACGGACTCCCGGACGGCGGTCGCGGTGCTGAGCTCGAGCACCGGCGTCGGGCCCGGGGGGCCCAGGGCCTGCTCGAGAGCGGTGCGGGTGCCCGAGCCGACCTCGCGGGTGACGAGCGGGGTGCGGGCCAGCAGGGCGGCGGCCACCGGCCGTCGCCGACGGGCCCAGGGGTGGTCCGGAGCGACGACGAGCACCAGGTCGTCGGTGCCCACCACGACCTGGGAGAGGTCGGCCAGGGGGTCCGGTCCCTCGACGAGACCCACGTCCACTGCCCCGGCGCGAACCAGGTCGGCCACGGCGGCGCTGTTGGTGGCCGTCAAGGTGATCTGCTCGACGCCCCCGTGCGCCCGCAGGGCGGCCAGCCACCCCGGGACCAGGTGCTCGGCCACGGTCATGCTCGCCGCCAACCGCAATCGCGCCGATCCCCGGTGACGAAGTGCGGTCAGCCCGGCGTCCAGGTCGGTGGCGGCCTCGACCACGCGGGCCGCCCAGGCGGCGAACGCAGTCCCGGCGTCGGTGAGTCCGGTGCCGCGGGCCCGGCGATCGAGCACGGCGACGCCCACCTGCCGCTCGAGGGTGCGCAGCCGGGCCGAGGCGGCCTGCTGGCTGACACCGTGCCGGCGCCCCGCGGCGCCGATGCTGCCGGTGGCCACCACGTCCAACAACAGTTCCAACGCCCCCAGCTCGGGCACGTGCGGACTCAGCGGCACGCCGTCAGCTCCGGCAGCCATGCTGCTGCGGCGCCCAGGGCATGCTGCAACCGCTGGTCGGCCTCGGTTCGGGCGTGGGTGTTGCGCTGGGAGGGGTGCGGCACCGCCAGGGTCACCACCGGGTGCACGGGTGGGTGCATCGTCAGGTACCGCATCCAGCCGGCCAGTGCCGCCGTCCCCAGCGGGACGACGACCCGCAACCGCGGGACCAGCTGGAGGACCTCGGCCAATGCTGGACCGGCCTCCGCCAGGTCGGCGGCCCGTGGGTTGCGCCAGGCCTCGGGGGTGCCCAGCGCCCACGGGACGACGTTCCACCGCAGGCAGTCCACGGCCCGCAGCGGGGACGCTTCCCGCGCGGCCCGCAGCACCCGCGCCGTGGGGTCGGGGTTGTCCTCGGAGGAGAACCCGCGTTCCCCCAGCGCCATCGTCGCCGGACCCGGGCTCTCCAGGAGCAGCAGCACCCGCGCACCGGTGCCCCCGCCGTGCGGGTCGAACCACGGCACCGCCCGACCTCGGCCCCGCCACCGCCGGACCAGCGCGTTCAGCGGCGCGACGTGCGGGTCGTCCAGCCGGGCGAGCTTGAGCTCTCGCAGTGTCTCCTGCACCGGTGGGACGCTAGGCCCTGGCACCGAGCGCCACAAGCTGGGCTTGTGCATGCACAACGACGCGGCGGCTACCGGCAGGGTCTGCACCAGCGCACGATGGACCCATGACCAGCACGGCGACCCAGCCCACCCCCGGACCCGGCCTGTTCGGCAGTGACGACGACCGGCGACTGGCCGTGGCCAACATCGGCCCCAACTGGTTCGCCTCGGTCATGGGCACCTCCATCGTGGCCACCGCTGCAGCCACCCTGCCCGTCACCGTCCCGGGCCTGCAGGTCCTGGCACAGGTGGTGTGGGTGTTGGCCGGGGTGCTGCTGCTGGCCGTCTCGGCCGCCACCATCGCGCACTGGCGATACCACCCCGACACCGCCCGTGGGCACGCCGACAACCCGGTCATGGCGCACTTCTACGGCGCCCCACCGATGGGCCTGCTGGCCTTCGGCGTCGCCACCCACCTCGTCGGCGCCGACCTCATCGGCGCCACCGCAGCACTGTGGGTGTTCGCCGTCCTGTGGGTCGCCGGCACCGTCTACGGCCTGGTCACCGCCGTCGGCCTCCCGTACCTGGTCTTCACCCGCCACGACGTCGCAGAGGACGCCGCGTTCGGTGGGTGGCTGATGCCCGTCGTCCCGCCCATGGTGTCCGCGGCCACCGGCGCCCTGCTGGTCCCCGAACTGCCCGCCGGACAGCTGCGCACCACCCTGTTCACCCTGTGCTGGTCGATGTTCGGGCTCTCGCTGCTGGCCAGCCTCGTGGTGATCACCTTGGTGTGGGGCCGACTGGCCCGGCACAAGATCGGCGCCGCCGCCATGGTGCCCACGCTGTGGATCGTGCTCGGCCCGTTGGGCCAGTCGATCACCGCCGCGAACAACCTGGGCAGCCAGGCCCACCTCGCCGTCCCCGAGCCCTACGCCACCGCCTTCCAGGCCATGGGGCTGGTCTACGGGCTCCCGGTGTGGGGGTTCGCGCTGATGTGGGCCGGCATCGCCCTCGCCGTCACCGTCCGCACTGCCCGGGCGCACCTGCCCTTCACCCTCACCTGGTGGTCCTTCACCTTCCCCGTCGGCACCGTCGTCACCGGCACGTCCGGGCTCGCCCTGCACACCGGCGAGACCTTCCTGCAGGTCGCGGCCGTCATGCTCTTCGCCGCGCTGCTGGGGGCCTGGGCGACAGTCGCCCTGCGCACGGCGCGCGGGGTCCTCACCGGGGCCCTGCTGCGCTGACCGTCGACCCCCGGGACATGCCAGGCACCCGACTGGGCCGGACCCGGGCGTCGCCTGGCAGGACAGCCAGTTCCGGCCCACAGAATGGGCCTCGGACGCGCAGCGGAGCTCTATCCACGGTTCCCGCAGTCACATCCGACCAGCCCGCTCCTGACACCACTGCACCACGGACGATCCATGCACATCGGGGACGACGACCGTCGGAGCCGAGCACTGCATCGACCCCGCAGACCAGGGCCCTAGCGGTTTCGGACCTAGTTGTGACACGGAATCCGTCGATCCATATACGGGGGTTTGTGAGCTGCAGGGCAACCCAGCGCTTGCACCGCGCCACCCCTCAGGTCAGGGTCAAGATCACGAAGAGCAGACCAAGGCCGCACCAGTTGCTCACGGTGTGGACTGCGGCGGCCACATCGGTCGCCCGGTCTCGTGCGGCATTCTGCATGGTGTCCCAGTTCGTAGGGGCTCGGCCGTTGGCGTCGCGCTGCTCCATCTGCGCGGTCAGCCAGGCCAGTCGGTCCCCGACCTTAGGCATGGCCGTGTAGGTCTCCCAGTCGATCTGGCCAGCGCTGACCGGCACCGGGACGACCGGAGACCGGTAGGCCGCCCGGTACACCACAGCGAAGACGAGGCCGGGGATGCTGAGGGCGAGCGCGGCAGCCACCGGTACCCCCGCCGCCAGGTGGACGATCCCGAACAGCAAGCTGCGGGTGACCGTCTGCAGGATCGTGGCGGTCTCGGTGCCGTAGCGGAACAGCACCTCCTCCTGTCGAGCGAGCAAAGGAACGGCCGCAACTAGGGCGTGTCTCCAAAGACTCTGGTCCAGATGGTGATGGCTCGTAGGACGGCGCCGCCGCGGTAAACGATGGCGAGCTTGTCGTAGCGGGTGGCCAGGGCGCGCCACTGCTTGACGGTGTTGAAGTTGCGCTCGACGACGTTGCGATCGCGGTAGAGCACCGGGTCGAAGGCCGGTGGTCGCCCACCGGCTGAGCCTCGGCGTTTGCGGTTGCGGATCTGGTCGCTGGGCTCGGGGATGACGGTCTGGATGCCGCGGGCACGCAGCGCATGGCGGTGCGCCCGGGCGGAGTAGGCCTTGTCGGCCAGCACCGCCGTCGGGCGGGTGCGGGGCCGCCCGCGTCCCGGGCGGGCCACCTTCAGCCGGGCCATCAGCTGGGGGAAGACCGGGGAGTCGTTGGCCTGCCCGGCGCCGACGAGGACGACCAGCGGGCGGCCGTCATGGTCGACCAGCGCGTGGATCTTGGAGGACAACCCGCCGCGGGAGCGACCGATCGCGTGATCAGCCGGCTCGTCGTACAAGCCCTGGAACTGGGCGTCTACCGCGCGCAGGCCGCCGGCGAGCAGCTGATTCTTGTCATTCGGCTGAGCCCCCCGCGCTCCCAATAGACCCCGCGGCGACCTCCGCAGCAGGCCCAGCAGCGGAATTGGGGCGCTCCCCGCGGGGCAAGTTGGTGGCGTGCTGATGGGCCCGGTTGATCGTGGAATCCACGCTGACCACCCAGTCGACCGCACCGACGGCATCGGCCTTCGCGACCAACGCCTGATGCACCCGATCCCACGTGCCATCACCGGAGAACCGGCGGTGCCGCTTCCACACCGTCTGCCACGGACCGAACTCCTCGGGCAGATCACGCCAAGCAATCCCGCACCGGTAGCGGTAGATCACGCCCTCCACGACCTGCCGATGATCCCGCATCGGCCGACCCCGACCCGAACGCTGCGGGGGCAACAACGGCTCCACCAACGCCCACTGCTCATCGCTCAGCAGCTGTTTCCTCGACACCACACCAGCCTCGTCCATCCCTCATCAAGACCTTTGAAGACACGCCCTAGCCGGCGCGCAGCCGCGGCGGCGTCCCCGCAGCCGCCACGTCGACGGCCCGGGCCCACCGGGCCAGTGCGACGCCGTCGACCCCCAGCCCGGCCGCCACCGGCGCCGCGGCCTCGACGTGCCCGGCGCCCCGGTCCAGCAGCGTCCGCGCACCGGCGAGGTTGCCCCGGGCCGCGTGCGTCAGGCCCACCGCGAGCTGGGCCAACCCCCGCCAGAGCTCTCGCTGCTCGGCCGGCCCGGTCTTCCACGCATCCTCGAGCACCTCGTGGGCGTGGAACGGGCGACCGGCGTCCAGCAGCTCCTGCGCCTCGCGGAGGGTCTCCCCCGCCGTCCGGACGACACCCTCGGGTGCCCGCGGCTCACCGGGCTCGCCGTGCGGCAGCGGCCGACCCAGCCCGTCCCGCGGACGGGCGTTGCGCGCCCGGCCGTCGGCGTCCCGGTCCCTGCCCTGAGCGCTCTCCACCGGTCCATCGTCCCCCGGCGCGGGTTGCCCCGACGGCCGGACGTGTGCACCCTGGACGACGAGGACGGCCCGCCTGCGCAGGTCGCCCCCGCACCGACCCGCGGTCTCCCGAGACCGGTCCGGACCTGGAGGGGGTGGCTACGGCCATGTTCCGCACCGACCACGATCTGCGTCCCCTGCCCGACGTCGACGCCGCCCGGGCGCACGTCGCCGAGGCGGCCCTGCGTCCGGCAGCGCCGGGCCCGGTGGGCCTGGAGCTCGAGGCGCACCTGGTGGACCTGCTGTCCCCCGCCGAGCGGGTGCCGTGGGACCGGATCACCGGCCTCGTCGGCTCGGTGCCACCGCTGCCCGGCCGCAGCCGGGTCACCCTGGAGCCCGGCGGGCAGGTCGAGCTCTCCGGCCCACCCGGGGACGACGTCACCGCCGCGGTGGCCGCGCTGCGGGCCGACGGCGCCGTCCTCACCGCCCACCTGGGCCGGCACGGCCTCGGCCTCGCCCCGCTGGGCACCGACCCGCTGCGGCCGGCCCGGCGGGTGAGCCCCGGCCCCCGGTACCTGGCCATGGAGGAGCACTTCGCGGTCGTCGGCTGCTCGCGGGCCGGCGCGGCGATGATGACCTCGACGGCGTCCGTGCAGGTCAACCTGGAGGCCGGGCACCCGGGGCAGCACCGGGACCGGGTGGCGCTGGCGCACGCGCTGGGCCCGGTGCTGGTCGCGGTCTCGGCCGCCTCCCCGCTGCTGGCCGGCCGGGAGACCGGGTGGGCCTCGACCCGGCAGCAGGTGTGGGGCGACCTGGACCAGGCCCGGTGCGGGCCGCTGCTGGGCCGCCGCGACCCGGCCGAGGAGTGGGCCGACTACGCGCTGGCCGCCCCGGTGATGCTGGTCCGCTTCACCGACGACGGCGGCGCGCAGGCGGTGACCGCCCGGGTGCCCTTCGCCGACTGGGTGTCCGGGCGGACCCTGCTGGGCGGACGCCGTCCCACCCCCGAGGACCTGGACTACCACCTGACCACGCTGTTCCCGCCGGTCCGGCTGCGCGGCTTCCTGGAGATCCGCTACCTGGACGCCTCGCCGTCCTGGCCGGCCCTGGCCGCGCTCACCACCACCCTGCTGGACGACCCGGTCGCCGCCGACCTGGCCGCCGCGGCCTGCCTGCCGGTCCGCGGCCGCTGGACCACCGCCGCGCACCGCGGCCTGGCCGACCCCGAGCTGCACACCGCCGCCCGGGCCTGCCTGGCCGCGGCCGTCGACCGGGTGCCGGCGGAGCTGCGCTCCGCCGTCCACGCCCTGGCCGAGCTGGTCGAGGCCGGCCGCAGCCCGGGGGACGCCGTCCTGGACACCGCCCGCGCATCGGGCCCCGAGGCCGCCCTGCTGGCGGCCGTGCACGCGGAGGAGCCGGCATGACCGCCACCGACATCGACACCGTCGTCCGCGACCTCGAGGTCGCCCGGGCGCGGACCCTGCTGCTGACCGACCTCGACGAGCCCGAGCTGCTGCGCCAGCACGACCCGCTGATGAGCCCGCTGGTCTGGGACCTCGCGCACATCGGCCAGCAGGAGGACCTCTGGCTGCTGCGCGGCGGGCAGGCCGGCCGGTGCGGGATCCTGCCGCCGGACGTCGAGCAGCTCTACGACGCGTTCACCCACCCGCGGGCCGTGCGGGCCCGGCTCCCGCTGCTGCCCCCGGTCGAGGCCCGCCGCTACGTCGCCCAGGTCCGGGCCCGGGTGCTGGACCGGGTCGCCGACGCCGACGCGTTCGAGGTGGCCATGGTGGTCAGCCACGAGCAGCAGCACGGCGAGACGATGCTGCAGGCGCTCCAGCTGCGCTCCGGTCCGGCCCTGCTCGGCACCGGGGCACCGCTGCCGGCCGGGCGGCCCGGGGTGGCCGGCACCCGCGTGCTGGTGCCCGGTGGCCCCTTCGAGCTGGGCGTGGACGGCACGACCGAGCCGTTCAGCCTGGACAACGAGCGCCCCGCGCACACCGTCGACGTCCCCCCGTTCTGGATCGGCCGGGTCCCGGTCACCGTGGCCGAGTTCGCCGGGTTCGTCGCCGACGGCGGGTACGCCCGGCCCGAGCTGTGGACGACGCGGGGCTGGCAGGTCCGCACCGACATGGACCTCGAGCACCCGATGACCTGGCACGGCGACGGCACCCGCACCCGGTTCGGCGTCCGCGAGCAGGTGCCCGGTGACGAACCGGTCCAGCACGTCACCTGGTTCGAGGCCGACGCCTACGCCCGCTGGGCCGGTGCCCGGCTGCCCACCGAGGTGGAGTGGGAGAAGGCCGCGGCCTGGGACCCGGCCACCAGCCGGCGCCGCCGGTACCCGTGGGGCTCGGCCGACCCGACGCCGGAGCTGGCCAACCTCGGCGGGACGGCGCTGCGCCCGGCCCCGGTCGGCGGCTACCCGGCCGGCGCCTCGGCCTACGGGGTGGAGCAGCTGATGGGCGACGTGTGGGAGTGGACGTCGTCGGACTTCACCGCCTGGCCCGGGTTCACGCCCATGCTCTACGCCGACTACTCCGCGCCGTTCTTCGGCGGTGACTACAAGGTGCTGCGCGGCGGCGCGTGGTCGGTGGACGCCTCGGTCCTGCGGCCGAGCTTCCGCAACTGGGACCACCCGCAGCGCCGGCAGGTCTTCAGCGGGCTGCGGCTGGCCTGGGATGTGTAGGCACGTCGCGTGGCTCGGGGAGCCCCGGTCGCTGGCCTCGCTGGTGCTCGAACCGCCGGCCTCCCTGCTGGTGCAGTCCTACGCCCCGCGCCGGCAGCGGCACGGCACGGTCAACGCCGACGGCTGGGGCACCGGCTGGTGGGCGCCCGGGCGCGCGGAGCCCGCGCGCTGGCGCTCGGCGACGCCGCTGTGGGGGTCGGCGTCCTTCGCCTCGGTGGCCCCGGCGGTGTCGTCGTCCTGCGTGCTGGCCGCCGTCCGGTCGGCGACCGTCGGCATGCCGGTCGACGAGTCGGCCGCCGCACCGTTCACCGACGGGCGCTGGCTGCTCTCGCACAACGGCCGGGTGGACCGCGCGGTGCTGCCGCCGGCCGCCGCGGTGGCCGCCGAGAGCGTCTGCGACAGCGCCCAGCTCGCCGCCCTGGTCTTCGCCACCGGGCTGGACGCCCTGGGCGAGGTGGTCCGCGACGTGGGCGGCCGCGACCCCGCGGCCCGGCTCAACCTGCTCGCCGCCGACGGCACCCGCCTGCTGGCCACCACCTGGGGGGACACCCTGTCGGTGCTGGAGACCCCGCAGGGCACCGTGCTCGCCAGCGAGCCCTTCGACGACGACCCCCGCTGGACCGACGTCCCCGACCGCCACCTCGTGACGGTCACCGCCCACGGCACGACCCTGGAGTCCCTCTCGTGAGCTTCACCCTGACCGACCACCTCGGCCCCGTCGACGCCGGCGCCGCGCTGCGCGCCGACGTCCGGGCCGGCCTGACCGCCACCCCGAAGACCCTGCCGCCGACCTGGTTCTACGACGCCCGCGGCAGCGAGCTTTTCGACGAGATCACCCGGCTGCCGGAGTACTACCCGACCCGGGCCGAGCGGGCGGTGCTCACCGAGCACGCCGACGAGATCGCGGTGCTGTCCGGCGCCGACACCCTGGTCGAGCTCGGCAGCGGGACGTCGGAGAAGACCCGGCTGCTGCTGCACTCGCTGCAGACCGCCGGCACGCTGCGCCGGTTCGTGCCCTTCGACGTCGACCCCTCGGTGCTGCGGCAGGCCGGGGCCGCCCTGGCCGAGGAGTTCCCCGACCTCGCGGTGGACGCCGCGGTCGGCGACTTCACCGTCCACCTGGGCAAGCTCCCCCGGGACGGCGTCCGGCTGGTCGCCTTCCTCGGCTCCACGATCGGCAACCTCGAGCCCGGGCCCCGGGCGGCGTTCCTCGCCGAGGTCGGGTCCGTGCTCGACCCCGGCGACTGGTTCCTGCTGGGCACCGACCTGGTCAAGGACACCGACCGGCTGGTCGCCGCCTACGACGACGCCGCCGGGGTGACCGCCGCGTTCAACCAGAACGTGCTGACCGTGGTCAACCGCGAGCTGGACGCCGACGCCGACCTGGCCGCCTTCGAGCACGTCGCCCGCTGGGACGCCGAGAACTCCTGGATCGAGATGCTGCTGCGCTCGACCCGGGACCAGGTGGTGCACGTCGACGCGCTGGACCTGGACGTGCCCTTCGCCGCCGGGGAGGACCTGCGCACCGAGGTGTCGACCAAGTTCCGGGTGGAGCAGGTCGTCGCCGAGCTCGCCGCCGCCGGCCTGCGGGCCGCCGAGACGTGGACCGACCCGGACGGCGACTTCGCGGTCACCCTGGCGACCCCGGTCTGAGAAATCCTGCGGACGGTGCATCCGGCCGCGGCCCTGCCGCGGAAGAGGGGGTGAACGACCCCTCCACGGAAGGACACCGTCCATGAGCACCGTCCGCAGGTCCCTCACCGTCGGCGCCGTCGGCGCCGTCGTCCTCGGCCTCTCCGCCGCCCCGGCGCTGGCCGACGACGGCACCGCCACCGTCTCGGTGCTGCACGCCGTCCCCGGCGTGCCGGTCGACGTCTACGCCAACGGCGAGGAGCTGATCCCCGACTTCCAGCCGGGCACCCTCACCGACCCGCTGGAGCTGCCCGCGGGCACCTACGACCTGGCGATCTACCCCGCCGGGTCGGACCCGGCCACCACCCAGCCGGCCGCCTCGGCCGACGACGTGGCCGTGCCCGCCGGGGCGAACGCCACCATCGCCGCGCACCTGACCGAGGCCGGCACCCCGGTGCTCACCCCCTACGTCAACGACGTCTCCGCGGTCCCGGCCGGGCAGGCCCGGCTGACCGTCCGGCACACCGCGGCGGCCCCCGCCGTCGACGTCCGGGCCGGCGGCGCCGTCGTCGTCCCGGGCCTGGTGAACCCGGGTGAGGCCAGCCTGGTCACCGACGCCGGCACCGTCTCCGCCGACGTGGTCCTGGCCGGCACCGACACCGTCGCCATCGGCCCGGCCGACCTGACCCTGGCCGAGGGCACCTCGACCATCGTCTACGCCTGGGGCTCGGCCGACGCCGGCTACCAGCTCGCCGTGCAGACGATCGGCGGCCTGCACTCCAGCCCGTCCGGCGTCCCCGGCGGCACCGGTGGCCAGGCCGACTCCTCGCTCCCGCTGCCCGTCGTCGGCGCCGGCCTGCTCGGCCTGGTCGTCGTCGGGCTGGGAGCGCGCCGCCTGGCCGCCGTCCGCGGCTGACCCGGGCGACGTCGTGCGTCCCGCCCGCCTCCTGGTCGTGCTCGGTGTGCTGCTCGCGGTCGGCGTGCCGACCGGGTGGCTGCTGACCCGCCCGGGGACGTCGGACGGGCCGCCCGTGGCCGAGGTCGTCGCGGCGCAGGACGCGCCCGGTCCGGCGGAGGCATCCCACGCCCCCGCCGGACCGGGCGTCCTCCCCGAGGCCACCGCGCGACCGGCCACCCCCGAGCTGGCCGCACCCCTGGTGGCCCCGGTCCGGCTGCAGGTCCCGGCCCTGGGCCTGGACGCGCCGGTCGACGCCGTGGGCGTCGAGGCCGACGGCCTGATGACGATCCCCGAGGACGTCGACCGGGTCGGCTGGTACCGCTTCGGCCCGGCGCCGGGCGCCGCGGCCGGGAACGCCGTGCTGGCCGGCCACGTGGACGACGCCGAGCAGGGCCTCGGCGTGCTGGCACCCCTGGAGTCGGCCGCCGTCGGCGACGAGGTGCTGGTCACCGCCGCGGACGGCACGCAGGGCCGCTGGCAGGTCGTGGCCCGCCAGGAGTTCGACAAGGAGGTCGTCCCGCTGGCCGACCTGTTCACCCGCGCGGGCCCACCGCGGCTGGTGCTCATCACCTGCGGCGGACCGTTCCTCGCCGACATCGGGAGCTACCGCGACAACGTCGTGGTGGTCGCCGAACCCGTCCCGGCGGGATGACCGGGTGTCCGCAGCCCTCGCCGGCCCTACGGTGCACCTCGTGGAGCCCACCGCCGAGCCGACCGTGGCCGTGACCACGGACGCCGGCGCGGGGTACCCCGACGACCTGGGCCAGCTGTTCGCCGCCGGCGACGAGCAGGCGCTGGCGCTGGCCTACGACCTGTGGGGGGCGCAGCTGCACGGGCTCGCCGTCCGCGCGCTGGGGCCCGGGCCCGACGCCGAGGACGTCGTCCAGCAGACGTTCGTGTCCGCCTGGCACGGCCGGGCGGGCTTCCGGCCGGCCGCCGGGTCGCTGCCGGCCTGGCTGACCGGGATCTGCCGACACCGGATCGCCGACGCCTGGGCACACCGGCAGCGGCAGCGGCGCACCGCGGACGCCGTCGGCGCGCTGCCCACGGCGTCCGGGCACGCCGTGGACCGGGCCGCGGTGGACCGGGTGCTGCTGCTCGGCGAGCTGGACCAGCTCGGGCAGCCGCAGCGGGGCATCATCGAGCTCGCGTTCTACGCCGACCTGACCCACCGGGAGATCGCCGAGCGGACCGGCATCCCGATCGGCACGGTCAAGAGCCACATCCGCCGCACGCTGGAGAGACTGCGCACCCGATTGGAGGCCGGCGATGCCCCACTGCACCCCTGAGGACATCGCGCTGGCCGCGCTGGGCGAGGAGCTGCCCGCCCCGGACGCCGCGCACCTGACCGGCTGCGCCGACTGCCGGGCGGAGGTGGCGTCGCTGCAGCGCGCGGTGCACCTGCTCGGCGACGAGGACGCGGCCGGGCCGCCGGCCCCGGTCCCGCTCCCCCCGCGGGTGTGGGACGCGATCGCCGCCGGGACCGGGGTGCGCAGCCGGCCGGCGTCCGTGCCGCAGCCCGACGCCGTGCTGCCCCAGCCCCGCTCCGGCGCCGACGAGCCGGCCCCGGTGGCCCGGACC
>NZ_UEXK01000004.1:2312898-2436179 GCF_900491935.1 Klenkia terrae | reverse complement strand
CCCCCGCTGCCTCCGCCACTCTACCCACGGGGTTCCCTCGGCGCCGTCAGATGTTTATAAGAGCCGGGGCCGGCGCCGTCCGCGCTGGGCGACCGCCGTGGCGGTCCCGGCGAGCCTGCTGGTCGGGGCCGGCCTCGGTGCCGTCGCCGTCCGCCAGACGGAGCCGGCCGAGACCGTCGCCGCCGCCGCGGACCTGGAGCCCCTGCCCGGGTGGTCCGACACCGGCGCCGCCGTGCTGCTGGACCGGGACGGCGAGCTCGAGCTGCAGGTCGACCTGCCCACGCCGCCGGCCGGCGACGGCTTCTACGAGGTGTGGCTGCTGGGCACCGACTCCGGGGCCGTGGCCCTGGGCGTGCTGGAGAGCGGCAGCGGCCGGTTCCCGGTGCCGGCCGGGGTGGACCTGGCCGCCTACGGCACCGTCGACGTCTCCCGCGAGCCGCTGGACGGCGACCCCGCGCACTCGACCGACTCGGTGGCCCGGGGCGCGCTCACCTGAGCCGGTACCGGGAAGATGGCCGGGTGAGCGACCTCCCCCTCCCCGACCTCGGCGCGGCCTGGCGGGCCGCCCGGCCCCGGCCGGCCGGCGTCCACCTGGACTCCGCGGCGTGCAGCCGGCAGTCGGTGAAGGTGCTGGACGCCGTCGCCCACCACGCGCGGCACGAGGCGGAGGTCGGCGGCTACTACGCCGAGGAGTCCGCCGGGATGCTGCTGCAGCAGGGCCGGTCGGTGCTCGCCGGGCTGGTCGGCATGGCCGCCGCCGACGTCTCGTTCACCGAGAGCGCGTCGTCGTCGATCCGCATCCTGCTCGACGCCTGGCGCCCACCGGCCGGGTCCCGGGTCGCTGTCGTGCCCGGGGAGTACCACGGCAACCTCGCCGCGCTGGCCCACCACGGGCTCACTGCGCAGGTCCTGGCCGCCGACGAGCTGGGCCGGGTGGACGTCGAGGCGCTGGGCCGGCTGCTGCGCAGCGACCCGCCCGCCGCGGTGCACCTGACCGCGGTCGCCAGCCACCGCGCCGTCGTCCAGCCGTGGGTCGAGGTGTCTCGCCTGTGCCGGGCCACCGGGGTGCCGCTGCTGGTGGACGCCGCCCAGGCGCTGGGCCAGGTCGACTGCGACATCCCCGCCGACGTCGTCTACGGCACCTCCCGCAAGTGGCTGGCCGGCCCGCGCGGCGTGGGCTTCCTGGTCACCCGACCGGCGTTCCGGGCCGGGCTCACCCCGGTGCAGGGCGACCCGACCGACGCGCTGTCCTACGAGACGCACGACGCCCACGTCGCCGGCCGGGTCGGCCTGGTGCTGGCGATCGGCGAGCACCTGGCCGCCGGGCCGGCCGCCGTCCGCACCCGGCTGGCCGGCATCGGCCGGGCCGTGCGCGAGCAGCTCGCCGAGGTGCCCGGCTGGCGGGTGGTGGAGCCGGTGGACGAGCCGACCGCCGCCACCACCCTGGCCGGGCCGGACGTCGCCGACACCCACGCCCGGCTGCGCGCCGAGCACGGCATCGTCACCACCCTGTGCCTGCCCGCCCGGGCGCCCGGCGAGCTGACCGAGCCGGTGCTGCGGGTCTCGCCGCACCTGGACGTCACCGAGGCGGAGATCCAGGTGCTGGCCTCGGCACTGCGGTCGAGTGTGACCGACCTGCCCGGCTGATCAATCGGCGCATGTGGACGGCGGATCTATTCGTCTCGAGCTGCGGTCCGCCGGGACGGCGGCAGCCCCCGACGGACCATGAACTCCACCGGACCTTCCATCCCTACAGCTTCCATCACGATTCCGTCGTTCTGAGCCGGCCAGACCCGGAATACCTCGTCCACGAAGCCCTGACCCACTTCTTCGACACCGGAGAAGTCGACCCTGATGCGGGAGAAGCGCTCTAGGCCTCGGAGGAGCCGCTTAGCCTCGGACCGACTGACGAAGCGGACGCCGAACCCGAACAACCGGACCGTCGTCTTCGTTGTGCTGAACACGTGGTCGTCGTCGGTGTACTCCTTGAAGACATCGATGAGCGCCCGCGTGGTCGCCGGGTCCAGCTCCCAACGAATACGGGTCCCGGCCGTTACGTCGCTCAAACCGACAGCCTGGTCCTGACGGACGTTGTCCACCGTCCAGGCGATGCCCTCCGACTCCAGCGTGAAGATGTCGACCGCCTTGGACGTGAAGAAGATTCCTTCGCCTGTGTGCCGTTCAGGGTCCGTCGTCGTCTTGCCCTTCGTGAGCTCAGCCAAGGCGTCGTACAGGTCGTCGAGGCCGAAGACGTCGCGGATGTGAGAAAGCGCCCCTCGGCCGTTGTCCCGGATCTCGAAACGGGATTCGACTCGTCCCAACCAGGCGGACACGACGACCTTGCTCCCCTGCGAGTGGTCCAGGGCATTGTTGAGCATCTCGGTAAGTGCATAGCTGACGATCGACCGAGCTTCTGTGCCGAGTTGATCCTGTGCATCCGACGCGAACTCTCGCCAGATGGCGTCCTCCCGCACACCGGGGATCGCCACCTCGCGGGCCCACGTCGGCGCTGACCATCGAGCCCCGACAGGGACCTGCAGAGACGTCCGTGCAAGAGCGCTCCGCACCGCTCCGGGATCGAAAACTCGATGGCCTCCAGGCGAGCGTTCCGCCGGTAGCGTGCCCGAATCAGCCATCTGCCGGATCTGGGACAGCGACAGCCCGAACTCTCGGCTGATGTCTCCGATACGTACGAGTCGACCCACAGATAAGAATCTACGGTAGATCGCAGATTTCTGCATGCGCGAGCAACCCGGAATCTCCAGTATTCAGGAGATTCTGCGAGCTGCGGGGCCCGAGAACCTCATCGTCGAGGAAGGTTCTCAAGGATCCCGAGTTCAAGACTTGAGGCCTGCGTGGCTGTCCTGGTGCTCCACGTGGCCGCGACAAGTCTGGAGCATCAGTCCGGGGCTGACCTCGGCTGTGACACCCGGAATCCTCCGCGCGGCAGAGATCCACGTGGTGGCTCGCCCTGCGGCAAGGCTCAGGACAGCCGGGTCAGACCGGGTGCAGGCGGCGGGTGCCGAAGGCGTGCAGCTCGACCCGCGGGCCGGGGACGACGGGGGCGGCGGGTGCCGGCGGCGTCGTCCGCAGGTCGGCGAGCCGGACGCCGTGCCGGTCGGCCAGCTCCCCCAGCTCGCGCAGCGCCCGCGGGTCCAGGGTCTCCCCGACGCTGAGCAGGCCCGGCAGCCGGTCGGGCTCGGTGGCCTGCACGAAGGACAGCAGGATCGTCTCGGCCAGGCAGGCGAAGGTGACCCCGGCCGGCAGCCCGTAGCGCATGTCGAAGTCCGACCCGGCCGGGATCTCGATCAGCCCGCCGGCGAAGACGGCGACGTCCGGGCGGGCGGCGACCACCCCGGGGGTGATGTTCGTCGGCTGGGAGACGTCGCAGACGATCGCCCCCGGCGCGAGGTCGTCGGCCCCGAGCAGCGCCTCGGGCGACGAGCTGGCGGTGATGACCACACCGGCGCGGCGGGCCGCGGCCCGGGCGTCGGTGCTCAGCTCGACCGCGGTCACCCGCCCGGGGTGCGCGTCGAGGGCGGCCTGCACCTGCACCGCGGTCTGCTCCAGCCGGCGGGTCGTCGTGCCCGGCCGGCCGACCAGCAGCAACCGGTCCACCTCGCCGGCCAGCGCGGTGGACAGCGCCCGGCCGATCGACCCACCGGCCCCGACGACCGCGACGGTCGCCCCCGCCAGGTCCAGCCCGCGCTCGTCGGCGGCCCGCCGGACCGCGCGGAGCGCGGCGGCGGAGGTGAAGGCGTTGCCGGTGGTGACCGGGACCGGCGAGGGCCGCAGCCGGACGGCGTTGCGGGTGACGATGGAGGTGTAGGCACCCAGCCCGACCAGCTGTGCGCCGCGCTCGACGGACAGGTCGACGGCGGCCTGGATCGCCGCCACCGCCCGCGGGCCGGGCAGGGCCAGCAGGTGCGCCGCGGTGTAGGGCACCGCGATCAGCTCGCCGGACACCTCGACCCCCTCGGCCGACCGCACCGTGCCGCTGCCGACGGTGAGCGTGAGCGGGTTGAGCTCGGAGGCCGCGGCCTGGAAGCGCTGCATGAGCGCGGACCGGCGGTCGGCCGGCAGCGCCCACAGCGAGGTGTCGAAGTCGGCCAGACCCGCGTCGTCGGTGGGGTGCACGACGAAGCCGAACCGGGCGGCACCGCGCTCGGGGCGGGAGGGCCGCCGGGCGCGGTCCAGCGGGCGGTTCCGCGGGCCGGGGACCTCGGCGGCCGGGACGCCGACCAGGTGACCGAGGAGCCGGGCGGTGTCCCCGACGGCGACCAGGGCCAGCGCTCGGTCCAGCGCGGCCAGCAGCCGGTCGCACTCGGCGGCGGACACCGTCAGCGCGGGCTCGACCCGCAGCACCCGGTGGCCGAACAGCGTCGGGGCGACCCGGATGCCCTCGACCTGCAGCAGGTAGCTGGTCACGGCGAGGGGCAGGTTGCCGCCGTCGGCCAGGGCACCGACCAGGCCCTGGTCCCCGGCCAGGTCGAGGGAGTCCGACAGCTCCAGGCCCAGGAGCAGGCCGCGGCCGCGGACGTCGGTGACGACCTGCGGGTACCGCCGTCCCAGGGCCTCCAGGCCGTCGCGGAGCTGCGCGCCGCGGGCCCGCACGCCCTCCAGCAGGCCGTCGGCGGTGAGCCGGTCCAGCGTCGCCAGGCCGACGCGGCAGGCCAACGTGCCGCCGGCGAACGTCGAGGTGTGCCGCAGGGCGAACGACTCGGTGGTCAGCGCGGACCGGCTGAGCACGGCACCGATCGGCACCAGCCCGCCGCCCAGGGCCTTGGCCAGCGTGAGGACGTCGGGGGCCACGCCGTCGGCGGTGCAGCCGAACAGCTCACCGGTGCGGCCCAGGCCGGTCTGCACCTCGTCGAGCACGAGGAGCGCGCCGAACTCGTCGCACAGCTCCCGCAGCCCTGCCAGGTAGCCGGCCGGGGCCTCGCGGACCCCGCCCTCGCCCTGGATGGGCTCCACCAGGACCGCGGCGACGCGGTCCTCGGCAGCGGCCATCCGGTCGCGCATGGCGGCCAGGTCGCCCCAGGCCACCCAGTCGAAGCCGGTGGCGGGGGCGCCGAAACCGGCCTGGTAGTCCGGCCGGCCGGTGGCCGAGAGCGCGCCCAGGGTCTTGCCGTGGAAGCCCATGGTGGTGGCCAGCACCAGCAGCCGACCGGTGGCCGAGCGGGCGATCTTGATCGCCGCCTCGACCGCCTCGGCGCCGCTGTTGGCGAAGGTGACGCGGTCCAGCCCGGCGGGGGCCAGCTCGACCAGCCGGGCGGCCAGCTCACCGGCCGCGGCCGGCACCGACGGCTGCACGAAGGACGGCTCGCCGGTGTCCCGGACGGCGGCCACGGCCGCCCAGATGGCCGGGTCGTTGTGCCCGAAGGGCAGCGCCCCGTAGGCGCCGGCGAAGTCCAGGTAGCTGCGGCCGGCCGCGTCGGTGAGCGTCGTCCCCGAGCCGCCGGTGAAGGTGACGTCCAGCGCCAGCGCGCCCAGCAGCCGGGCCAGCGGCGGGTTCACGTGGTCGCGGTATCCGGCCGGTCCGGACGGGTGTGCTGCACGTACTGGGGAGCCGATCACCCCATGATCGTGACGCTCCGCAGTCAGATCAGGAAGGGTGTTCCCCCTCTCGTGACCGTCCGTCACCCGATCGGTGGTGCCGACCGTCACCACCTGCGAGGAGACGCCGATCGATCACGCTCGGTGATCTACTGAACGATGGCGTGTCGCAACCCGTCAGCGAGGATCGTCGACCGCGCGCTGCAGCGCCGCCCGACCGGCGTCGGTCGCGCGGCCCCACAACCGCAGCCGGGCCATGCCGCCGTCGGGGAAGACGTCCAGCCGGACGGCGACCACCCCCGGGGCGTCGGGCACCAGGAACCGGTGCCGGGTGTCGGGCTGCAGCGGGGTGCGGGGCAGCAGCTCGACCTCGGTGCCGTCGGCGGTCCGCCCGGTCAGCGCCGCGGACCCCGGCGCGTTGCCCAGGAACCAGGAGGTGTCCAGCTCGGCCACCGCGACCACGCCCTCGCAGGCCAGCTGCACGTCGACCCAGTCGTTGCCCCCGTCGCGGCGCCGGGCGTTCTCCCCCCCGCCGCCCATGTTCGCGGCGTCGCCGCGGCCCAGCAGCTGGTGCGGGCTGCCGTAGAAGGCGTTGCTGACCGCGGTCCCCCGCCCGCCGTTCTCCAGCGCGGCCAGGTCGAACGGGCCGGCGTCGAGGAACCGGGGGTCGGGGACGGCGGTGCCGTGCACCCGGAAGCGGGCCACCCCGCCGTCGGGGTGGATGGTCAGCCGCACGTGGGTGACCCGCCGGCCCGGCTCGACGGCGAAGGCGTTGGCGGTGCCCCCGGCGAGGTCGACCCGGTCCAGCAGCGGCTGCCAGTCCGCGGCGGCCAGCTCGGCGACCGACGGGTGGCCGTCGACCGCAGCGGCCTGCACGGAGGCCTGGGGCGGGTAGTTGCCCAGGAAGAACGCGGTGTCCACGACGACCCCGGCGACCACGCCGGGCATGCCCAGCCGCACGACGGCCCAGTCCTCGCCCGGCTCGCGGCGGCGCCGGGTCTCCCAGCCGTCGTACTCCTTGCCCTTGTGCCCGAAGTCCGGCCGGGCGACCGCCGGCCAGGGCAGCACCAGGTTCTCCCGCGCGGCGAAGAACTCGTCGTTGGCCGCGACCACTGCACCGCCCTGGGCCCGGTTCGCGAGGTCGGGCAGCTGGGTCCAGTCCGGTGCGGTCACCCCCTCACCCTGGCAGAGGGGTCCCGGTCGAGCAGTCGACCCCGCGGCGGCCCGCCGTCGAGCACCTCGCCGCGCAGCCAGACCCGGCGGACCACCCCGGTGAGCTCGCGCCCGGCGTAGGGGGTGACCGGGTTCTTGTGCTGCAGCCGGCCCACGGTCGCGGTGGCGTCGGGGGCGAAGGCGACCAGGTCGGCGTCCCGACCGACGGCGATCGCGCCCTTGGCCGACAGCCCGGCCAGCGCGGCCGGCGCGGCCGACATCAGCTCCACGACCCGGGTCAGCGCCATCCCGCGGGCGCGGGCGCCGGTCCACACCGCGGGCAGGGTGACCTGGAGACCGGCGATGCCGCCCCAGGCGAGCCCGAAGTCCCCGACGTCGAGGCGCTTGAGCGCCGGGGTGCACGGCGAGTGGTCGCTCACGACCAGGTCGACGTCGCCGTCGGCCAGGGCCTGCCACAGGGCCTCGCGGTGGGCGGCCTCCCGGATCGGCGGGCAGCACTTGAACGCGGTGTCGCCGTCGGGCACCTCGTCGGCGGCGAAGGTCAGGTAGTGCGGGCAGGTCTCGACGGTGATCCGCACGCCGTCGGCCCGGGCCCGGCGCAGCAGCGGCAGCGCACCCCCGTCGGCCAGGTGGACCACGTGCACCCGGGCGCCCGTGTCGGCCGCGGCGGCGACCAGGCGCGCGATGGCCGTCTCCTCGGCCGCGGGCGGGCGCGAGGCCAGGAAGCCCGCGTAGCTGCGCCCGGTCGGGTCCGGGGCGGCGGCGATGGTCTCCTCGTCCTCGCAGTGCGCGATGAGCAGCCCGTCGACGGCAGCCAGCTCGGCCAGCGCGGTGCGCAGCCCGGCGTCGTCCAGCGGCGGGAACTCGGGCACCCCGCTGTCGAGCAGGAAGCACTTGAACCCCACCACCCCGGCCTCGAGCATCGGCCGCAGCTCACCGGCGTTGCCGGGCACCGCCCCGCCCCAGAAGGCGACGTCGACGGACACCTGCCCCTGCGCGACGGCCCGCTTGGCCGCCAGGCCCGCGCGGCTGGTGGTCGGCGGGATCGAGTTCAGCGGCATGTCCACGATCGTGGTGATGCCCCCGGCCGCGGCCGCGCGGGTCGCGCTGGCGAACCCCTCCCACTCGGTGCGGCCGGGGTCGTTCACGTGCACGTGGCTGTCGACCAGCCCCGGCAGCAGCACCTCGTCGTCCTCGAGCGTGGTGGCGTCGTCCGGGGCGTCGTCGAAGGCGGTCAGCGCGGTGATCCGGCCGTCCTCGACGTGGACGGCGGCCGGCCGCTCGCCCTCGGGCAGCACGACGCGGCGGGCACGGACGATCACGACAGGACCTCCTCGACCGGTGGCACGCCCTCCAGCAGGGCCAGCCCGGCCCGGGTGCCGGCGAGCCGGTCACCCCAGGCCGAGGCCACCCAACCACGGTCCAGCGGCAGCCGGACCGCGTCCTCGCCGGTCACCCGGGCCGCGGCCCGCCCGAGGTGCACGGTGCTCGCCCACGCCCGGGGCGCCACCGGCGGCAGCCAGGCCGCGGCGCCGGGTCCCAGCGCCACGGTGGTGTGCAGCACCGGGACGCCGGCCCGCGTCACCCGGGTCGTCCCGGTCCAGCGGCCGGGCTCCTCGCCGGTGCGCCCCAGCTGGACCAGCTCCGCGGCGGTCAGCTCGGCGTCCTCGTCCAGCTCGGCGTGCAGCACCGCCCGGTGGTGGGCGCCGGCGGTGACGACGGTGGGCTCGGGCTGCAGGTCCAGCACACCGGCGACCTCGGCGTGCACCCGCTGCACCGACGGCGGGGACTCCCCCCGGGCCGGGAGCACGACGGCGGCGGCCACCGTGCGCACGGCCAGCCGGGCGCCGGCCTCGACGACCAGCCGGACCACGGCGTCGTCCCCGCCCAGCGGCCCGAACGCGGTCGCCACCAGGTGCACCGTCGTCGGCCCGGTGCGCCGCACGGCGAGCTGCCCGCTGGCCCGGACGACGGGCAGCACGGTGCGGCCGCCCGGTCCGGCCCGGGCGACCACCTCGACCAGCGTCCTCACGCGTGCGCGGCCACCCGGGCCCGGACCTGGGCCCGCACCCAGTCGGCCACCTCCGTGGCGGCGGGGTCCTCGCGCAGGGAGATCAGGAAGGTCGGCTTCCCGGCGCGGACGGCGGCGGAGTCCCGGCGCATGACGTCCAGGTCGGCCCCGACCAGCGGTGCCAGGTCGGTCTTGTTCACCACGAGCAGGTCCGAGGCGGTGACCCCGGGGCCGCCCTTGCGCGGCACCTTGTCCCCGCCGGCCACGTCGACCACGAAGATCTGCACGTCGACCAGGCCGTAGCTGAACGAGGCGGTGAGGTTGTCCCCGCCGGACTCCACGAGCACCAGCTCGAGGCCGGGGTGGCGGCCCTCCAGCAGCTCTACGGCGTCCAGGTTGGCGGTGATGTCGTCGCGGATGGCGGTGTGCGGGCAGCAGCCGGTCTGCACCGCCTCGATCCGGTCGTCGGGCAGCACGGCGTTGCGGCGCAGGAAGTCGGCGTCCTCGGTCGTGTAGATGTCGTTGGTGACGACGGCGAGGTCGTACTCCTGCCCCAGCGTGCGGCACAGGGCCGCGGCCAGCGCCGTCTTGCCCGAGCCCACCGGACCGCCCAGGCCCACCCGCAGCGGGCCGTGCCGGTGGCCGCGGGCAGCCGGGTCGTCGTAGGGGTCCACGTAGTCGTCCAGGACGTGGTCAGGCGGCACGGGAGCTCCAGTCGTCAGGGGGTTCGGGGCGGGTTCAGGAAGCGAAGAACCGGTCCGTCCGGTCGGCGTGCACCTCGGCGAGCAGGTCCAGGAGGGGGTCGGTGCCGGCCGGCAGCCAGCCGTCGGCGTCGGGCACGGCGGCGGCGGACACCTCGTCGACGGCGTCGCCCAGGCGGGCGGTCACCACGGCGACGGTGATCGGGTCCATCGCCAGCAGCCGCTGGGCCGCCGTGGCCGGACCGGTGATGGACAGGTAGGCCGCCGCGGCGGCGGCGTCGCCCGGGGCCAGGCCGGCCACCGCGGCGGCCACCCCCAGGGCGAGCGGGTGGTGCGGGTGGGCTGGCAGGTCGTCCCACACCGGGTCGGGCCAGGCCCGGCGGCCGACCCGGACCAGCCCGCGGCCCTGCTGCCGGGAGGCCGCCCGCAGCGCCGGGGACGGCGTCCGCGCCTCGGCCTCCCTGTCCAGCGCGCGGAGCGCCGCGACCCGGTCCCCAGCCGGCGCGGGGGCCGCACCGGTCCGCGGCCCGCCGGCGGTGCGGCAGGCGGCCGCGGCCAGACCGGCCGCCGTGCTGCCCGAGGTGGTCAGCCGCCGGCGGAGGAAGGTCTCCAGGCTGCGCGGGTCGGACACCACGCCGGCGGCGATGGCCTGCTCCACGCCGCCGGAGTGCGTGTGGCCACCGGCCGGCAACCGGGAGTCGGCGAGCGCGAGCAGGGCTGCGGTCATCTCAGAACAGGAAGTAGCGCTGGGCCATGGGCAGCTCGGCGACCGGCTCGGGCTCCCACACCTCGCCATCGACGGACACCGTGAAGGTGTCCGGGTCGACCCGGATGTCGGGCAGCGCGGTGTTCTCCGGCATGTCGGCCTTGCCCAGCCGGCTGGTGTCGGTGACCGCCACCAGCCGGCGGTCGACGGCCAACCGGTCGGGGAGCCCGGCGTCGAGGGCGGCCTGGGCCACGAAGTGCAGCGAGGTCTGCGCCGGGACCTTGCCGTAGGCGCCGAACATCGGTCGCGGGTAGACCGGCTGCGGCGTCGGGATGGAGGCGTTGGCGTCGCCCATCTGGCCCCAGGCGATCATCCCGCCCTTGAGCACGACGTGCGGCCGGACCCCGAAGGTCTTCGGGTCCCACAGCACCAGGTCGGCCAGCTTGCCCGGCTCCACCGAGCCGACCTCGCCGTCGATGCCGTGCGCGACCGCCGGGCAGATCGTGTACTTGGCGACGTAGCGGCGGGCCCGGGCGTTGTCCGCCGCGCCGTCCCCGGCCAGCGACCCGCGGCGGCGCTTCATCACGTGCGCGGTCTGCCAGGTGCGCATCACCACCTCACCGACCCGGCCCATCGCCTGGGCGTCCGAGCCGATCATCGAGATCGCGCCCAGGTCGTGCAGCAGGTCCTCGGCGGCGATCGTCGTGGGCCGGATCCGGCTCTCGGCGAACGCGAGGTCCTCGGGCACCGAGCTGTCCAGGTGGTGGCAGACCATGAGCATGTCGAGGTGCTCGTCGAGGGTGTTCACGGTGTGCGGCCGGGTCGGGTTCGTGCTGCTGGGCAGCACGTTCGGGTGCCCGGCGACGGTGATGATGTCCGGTGCGTGCCCGCCCCCGGCCCCCTCGGTGTGGTAGGCGTGGATGCTCCGGCCGGCGATCGCGGCCAGGGTGTCCTCGACGAACCCGGCCTCGTTGAGGGTGTCCGAGTGCAGCGCGACCGGCACGCCGTGCCGGCCGGCGACGGTGAGCGCGGCGTCGATCGCCGCCGGGGTGGAGCCCCAGTCCTCGTGCAGCTTGAAGCCGCTGGCCCCGGCCCGCAGCTGCTCCTCCAGGGAGGCGTGCGAGACGGTGTTGCCCTTGCCGAGCAGCGCGACGTTCACCGGCCAGACGTCCATCGACTCGAGCATCCGGGCCAGGTACCAGTCGCCGGGGGTGATCGTGGTGGCCTTGGAGCCCTCGGCCGGACCCGTGCCGCCGCCGATCAGCGTGGTGACGCCGGACCCCAGCGCGGTGGGCACGATCTGCGGGCAGATGAAGTGCACGTGGCAGTCGATGCCGCCGGCGGTGAGGATCTTGCCGTTGCCGGCGAGCACCTCGGTGGCCGGGCCGATGACCAGGTCGGGGTGGACGCCGTCCATGGTGTCGGGGTTGCCGGCCTTGCCCAGCGCCACGATCCGGCCGTCGCGGATGCCGACGTCGGCCTTGACCACGCCCCAGTGGTCGAGCACGACCGCGCCGGTGATGACCAGGTCGGGGGCACCCTCGGCCCGGGTCGCCCGACCCTGGCCCATCGACTCCCGGATGACCTTGCCGCCGCCGAAGACCGCCTCCTCGCCGGCCAGGCCAGGCCCGCCGGAGCGGTCCTCGGTGACCTCGATCAGCAGGTCGGTGTCGGCCAGCCGGATCCGGTCGCCGGTGGTCGGGCCGTACAGCTGCGCGTAGCGCTCGCGGGACAACCGGACCATCAGCCCAGACCCCCTTCTGCGGTCAGCCCGGGGACGACGCGGGCGCCGGCCAACGGGACGAGGACGACGGTCTGCTCGATGCCCGGCTCGAACCGGACCGCGGTGCCGGCGGCGATGTCGAGGCGGTGACCGTGCGCGGCGGCGCGGTCGAAGACGAGCGCGGTGTTGGTCTGGGCGAAGTGGAAGTGCGAGCCGACCTGGACCGGCCGGTCGCCGCTGTTGACCACCTCGA
Source organism: Klenkia terrae (assembly GCF_900491935.1). Classification (GTDB taxonomy): domain Bacteria; phylum Actinomycetota; class Actinomycetes; order Mycobacteriales; family Geodermatophilaceae; genus Klenkia; species Klenkia terrae. The sequence goes on along the minus strand of NZ_UEXK01000004.1, from coordinate 2,424,056 downwards.
GCTCGACCCGCGGCACGCCGGGCAGGGTCTCGATCCAGCCCTCGGCCGGGATGACCTCGCCGGGCACGGCCCCGTGCAGGTCCCCGCTCGCGGGCCCCGCTCGATGATCCCGTTCGCTGGCGCTCACGGGATGGGGTGGTGGACGGTCACCAGCTTGGTCCCGTCCGGGAAGGTCGCCTCCACCTGCACCTCCTCGAGCATCTCGGGCACGCCGTCCATGACGTCGTCGCGGGAGAGCACGGTGCGCCCGCTCTGCATGAGCTCGGTGACCAGGACGCCGTCCCGGGCGCCCTCCAGCACGTGGTCGCTGACCAGCGCGGTGGCCTCCGGGAGGTTGAGCTTCAGGCCCCGGGCCTGCCGCCTGCGGGCCAGCTCGGCGGCATAGCTGAGCAGCAGCCGTTCCTGCTCGTGCGGGGTCAGGTGCACCGCTGTCCGCCCTCCGTCGTCGGTGCCCGGGACGCTAGCCCGGGGGTGTGACAGGCGTGTTGCCCATCCCCCTCTTGCGCCGAGAGGCTCGGCACTTCTATGGTTCGCTACATGAGTAACGAACCAACGAGCTACCCGGCTCGCCCGAACCGCGCCCGGTCGGCGTGAACGAGGACGGCGGCCCGATCTTCCGCCAGATCGCGGCCCAGGTGGAGAACGCGATCGTCGACGGCTCCCTCGCCGAGGACAGCCAGGCGCCCTCGACCAACGAGCTGGCTGCCTTCCACCGCATCAACCCCGCGACGGCGGCCAAGGGCCTCAACCGGCTGGTCGACGACGGGGTCCTCCACAAGAGACGAGGAGTCGGGATGTTCGTGTCCCCCGGCGCGCGCGACCAGCTGCTGGCCCGCCGCCGCACCGAGTTCGCCACCCAGTACGTCGTCCCCCTGCTCACCGAGGCCGCCAAGCTCGGCATCTCCGGCCCCGAGCTCGCCGCCATGATCGAGGAACGGAAGGACCAGGCATGACCGCCGCCGCCACCCTGGACGACGTCACGATGCGCTTCCGCGGCCAGACCGCCGTCGACGGCGTCACGGCCACCCTGCAGGAGGACTGCATCACCGGACTGCTGGGCCGCAACGGCGCCGGCAAGACCACGCTCATGCAGCTGCTGACCGGGCACCGCGTACCCACCTCGGGACGCGTTCGGGTCTTCGGCGCCGACCCCTACGAGAACGACGCGGCGCTGAGCCGCATCTGCTTCGTCAAGGAGAGCCAGCGCTACCCGGACCACTTCCGCGTGTGCGACGTGCTCAGCAGCGCCGCCATGCTGTTCCCGGGGTGGGACGACGACGTCGCCCGCGACCTGGTCGCCGAGTTCGACCTGCCCCGACGCCGCGCGGTGAAGAAGCTGTCCCGGGGGATGACCTCCATGGTCGGCATCGTCGTGGGGCTGGCCTCGCGGGCCCCGCTCACGTTCTTCGACGAGCCGTACCTGGGTCTGGACGCCGTGGCCCGCCAGCAGTTCTACGACCGGCTCATCGCCGACTACGCCGAGCAGCCCCGCACCATCGTGCTCAGCACGCACCTCATCGAGGAGATCGGCGACCTGCTCGAGCACGTGCTGCTCATCGACCACGGCCGGGTCCTGCTCGACGAGGACGCCGAGACGCTCCGGGGGAGGGCGTTGACCGTGTCGGGGCCGACCGCCGCGGTCGCCGGCTTCACCGCCGGGCGGCGGGTGCTGCACTCCGACGGCATCGGCGCCTTCACCCGCGCGGTCGTGGAGGTCGCCGGACCGGCCGACCACGCAGCCGCCGCCTCCGCCGGGCTGACCCCCGAACCGACGTCGCTGCAGCAGCTCGTCGTCGCCATGAGCCGCACCACCGACACCCTGCAGGAGGTCTCCCGATGAACCGGACCCTGGTCGCCGCGCGGCTGCACGCCGTGCACGCGCTCATCGCCCTCGGCATCCCGTGGGTGGTGGTCGGCTCGAGCTTCGCCATCAACCTGGTCGTCTGGGCGGCGCTGCCGGCCGACGCCCGCGACGAGGGCGGGACCGGCGGGATCATCTCCCTCTACGTCACCGTCGCCATCGTCTTCCTGCAGGCGGTCACCCAGCTGTTCCCGATGGCGCTGGGGCTCAGCCTGAGCCGGCGCACGTTCTACCTGGGCACGCTGCTCGCGGCCGCCGTGCAGTCCCTCGGCTACGGGGTGCTGCTCACGCTGCTGACCCTGGTGGAGAACGGCACGGGCGGCTGGGGTCTGGGGCTGTCGTTCTGGGCGCCCGGGCCGGTGGACGTGGGCAACCCGGCGCTGCAGGTCCTCGTGTTCGCCGCCCCGATGTTCCTGGCCGCATCGCTGGGCGTCGGCCTGGGGGTCGTGCTCAAGCGCTGGGGGCAGATCGGGATGTGGACCCTGGGCATCGTGCTGCTGCTCGCCGGCGGCGCCGCGGTCGCCCTCATCACGTGGCGCGGCGGTTGGCCCGCTGTGGGGTCCTTCTTCCTGGACACCTCGGTCGTGGCCCTGCTGCTCGTGGGACCCGCGGTGGTGGCGCTCCTCGTCGCCGGTGCCAGCTTCCTGGGCCTGCGTCGCGCCGTCCCCTGAGCACTCTGCTCCGCCCCCGTCAGCCGGTCCGTCCCCACGGGCCGGCTCTCGGCGTTCCGGCCCCGGGACCGGTTCGGTGCAGGCGCCAGCGGCCTGCATCGTCACCGACGAAACCGCCTACGGCCTCAGCTGAGGGCAGCTGGTGACGCGTGGGACATCGTCGGTCCGCAGCGCGCCTCCTGGACGTAGGCGCTCGCCGCCATGACGCCGAGACCCGGGGCCCATCGAACTGCCGGCCGCCACGGCGAATGGACCATGGGTCCTCTTGGTCCTGAATGCACGAAACGGGGCCACAGCAGATGCTGTGACCCCGTTTCGGGAATGGTGTCCGGCGGCGTCCTACTCTCCCACCCAGTCCCCCGGGCAGTACCATCGGCGCTGAGAGGCTTAGCTTCCGGGTTCGGAATGAGACCGGGCGTTTCCCTCTCGCCATGACCGCCGTAACGCTGTGAAAGTTTCCACCCCGAGCGCACCCGGTCAAAGGGATGCTGGTGGGGCGGTCTGTGGAGCACACACGAGGTGTGTCCGTTCTTTCAGAACCGCACAGTGGACGCGAGACAAGATCTTGCTGATTGCGTGAATGTTTGAGGTGAGTCAAGTCCTCGGCCTATTAGTACCGGTCAGCTCCACACATTGCTGTGCTTCCACCTCCGGCCTATCAACCCGCTGGTCTGGGCGGGGGCCTTAACCCACAAGGGGTGAGAGACCTCATCTTGAAGCGAGCTTCCCGCTTAGATGCTTTCAGCGGTTATCCCTGCCGAACGTAGCCAACCAGCAGTGCTCCTGGCGGAACAACTGGCACACCAGAGGTTCGTCCGTCCCGGTCCTCTCGTACTAGGGACAGCTCTTCTCAAGTCTCTTACGCGCACGGCGGATAGGGACCGAACTGTCTCACGACGTTCTCAACCCGGCGCGCGTACCGCATGGATGGGAGAGCAACCGAACCCTTGGGACCGACCCCAGCCCCAAGATGCGACGAGCCGACATCGAGGTGCCAAACCATCCCGTCGATATGGACTCTTGGGGAAGATCAGCCTGTTATCCCCGGGGTACCTTTTATCCGTTGAGCGACACCGCTTCCACATGCCGGTGCCGGGTCACTAGTCCCAGCTTTCGCTCCTGCTCGACCCGTCGGTCTCACAGTCAAGCTCCCTTGTGCACTTGCACTCGACACCTGATTGCCAACCAGGCTGAGGGAACCTTTGGGCGCCTCCGTTACATTTTGGGAGGCAACCGCCCCAGTTAAACTACCCACCTGACACTGTCCCTGATCCGGATCACGGACCGAGGTTAGACATCCAATTCGACCAGAGTGGTATTTCAACGACGACTCCACGAACACTGGCGTGCCCGCTTCACAGTCTCCCACCTATCCTACACAAACCGAACCGAACACCAATATCAAGCTATAGTGAAGGTCCCGGGGTCTTTCCGTCCTGCCGCGCGTAACGAGCATCTTTACTCGTAGTGCAATTTCGCCGAGCCTGTGGTTGAGACAGCTGAGAAGTCGTTACGCCATTCGTGCAGGTCGGAACTTACCCGACAAGGAATTTCGCTACCTTAGGATGGTTATAGTTACCACCGCCGTTTACTGGCGCTTGAGTTCTGAGCTTCGCCCTAAAAGAGCTAACCCGTCCCCTTAACGTTCCAGCACCGGGCAGGCGTCAGTCCGTATACATCGTCTTTCGACTTCGCACGGACCTGTGTTTTTAGTAAACAGTCGCTTCTCACTGGTCTCTGCGGCCACCCACCGCTGCCCACCGCAAGGGTGATGACAGTGAATGGCCCCCCTTCTCCCGAAGTTACGGGGGCATTTTGCCGAGTTCCTTAACCACAGTTCGCTCGATCGCCTTGGTATTCTCTACCTGACCACCTGAGTTGGTTTGGGGTACGGGCCGCTCAGAGCTCGCTAGAGGCTTTTCTCGGCAGCATAGGATCATCCCATTCGCCTCATTCGGCTATGCGTCAGGCCTCACCCTATTGCGGAACGGATTTGCCTATTCCACGGGCCACACCCTTGCACCGGTACTACCACTCACCGGTAGGACTACCTTCCTGCGTCACCCCATCGCTTGCCTACTACCAGTCCGGGTCCCACGTTCCACCCACACGCCACCACCCCGAAGGGCAGCAGTCACGGAGCTTCAGATGGTTAGCATCGCTGGGTTCAGCATGGACGCTCTTTCGCGGGTACGGGAATATCAACCCGTTGTCCATCGACTACGCCTGTCGGCCTCGCCTTAGGTCCCGACTCACCCTGGGCGGATTAGCCTGGCCCAGGAACCCTTGGTCATCCGGCGGGGGAGTTTCTCACTCCCCTTTCGCTACTCATGCCTGCATTCTCACTCGTGTGGCGTCCACGGCTGGATCACTCCGCCGCTTCCATCGCCACACGACGCTCCCCTACCCATCCACACACCTGGCTCAACGACCTTGATCGAGGAGCAGGCTATTGCGTGAATGCCATAGCTTCGGCGGTGTGCTTGAGCCCCGCTACATTGTCGGCGCGGAATCACTTGACCAGTGAGCTATTACGCACTCTTTCAAGGGTGGCTGCTTCTAAGCCAACCTCCTGGTTGTCACTGCGACTCCACATCCTTTTCCACTTAGCACACGCTTAGGGGCCTTAGCTGATGATCTGGGCTGTTTCCCTCTCGACTACGAACCTTATCGCCCGCAGTCTCACTGCCACGCTCTCACTTACCGGCATTCGGAGTTTGGTTGATTTCAGTAACCTTGTGGGGCCCCTAGACCATCCAGTGCTCTACCTCCGGCAAGAAACACGTGACGCTGCACCTAAATGCATTTCGGGGAGAACCAGCTATCACCGAGTTTGATTGGCCTTTCACCCCTACCCACAGCTCATCCCCTCCGTTTTCAACCGAAGTGGGTTCGGTCCTCCACGCGGTCTTACCCGCGCTTCAACCTGGCCATGGGTAGATCACTCGGCTTCGGGTCTAGAGCACGCGACTGGAACGCCCTATTCGGACTCGCTTTCGCTACGGCTACCCCACACGGGTTAACCTCGCCACGTACCGCTAACTCGCAGGCTCATTCTTCAAAAGGCACGCAATCACCCCCACGCACGAATGCGCATAAGGCTCTCACGGCTTGTAGGCACACGGTTTCAGGTACTATTTCACTCCCCTCCCGGGGTACTTTTCACCTTTCCCTCACGGTACTTGTCCGCTATCGGTCACCAGGGAGTATTTAGGCTTAGCGGGTGGTCCCGCCAGATTCACACCGAATTTCACGAGCTCGGTGCTACTTGGGAACACATCAAAGGAGAGTGCGCGTTTTCGTGTACGGGGCTCTCACCCTCTATGGCGACCCCTTCCAGAGGCCTTCCACTAACACAACACTTTTCTGACTCCCCGAACCTTCGGCAGAAGGATCAAGATGCGTCCCACGACCCCACATGCACAACGCCTGCCGGCTATCACATGCACATGGTTTAGCCTCATCCGCTTTCGCTCGCCACTACTCACGGAATCACGGTTGTTTTCTCTTCCTGTGGGTACTGAGATGTTTCACTTCCCCACGTTCCCTCCACACGCCCTATATATTCAGGCGCGGGTCACACCACATGACTGGTGCGGGGTTCCCCCATTCGGAAATCCTCGGATCAACGCTCGGTTGACAGCTCCCCGAGGCTTATCGCAGCCTCCTACGTCCTTCATCGGCTCCTGGTGCCAAGGCATCCACCGTGCGCCCTTAACAACTTGAACACACAAACAAACAATCACTACAAGATGCTCGCGTCCACTGTGCAGTTCTCAAAGAACGAACGACCACCCACCCCACACCCACCACCAACACCCGCAACCGGGCTGATGTGACGGACAGGCAGGCCCCGTACGAGATCGCATACCCCAATCCCCACCTTCCGGTGGGCATCGGGTCCGCTCCCTCAGGACCCAACAGCGTGCCTACAACCCCTCAACCGTCCCCACCCCCGTTCCCACCAGCAAGCTGGCTGTACTTGGGGCCGATGACGACCGATCGGTCGAACTGGTCAGTGTTCCACCCGTGAGCGACACCCCACACACTTCGCGCCACCAGAAGACCTGGCGACGTCATCGGCGTGGGCGTGACTCTGGACCGGACACCCACAGGAGGAACCCCATGGACATGCGCCGGCCAGTGCTCCTTAGAAAGGAGGTGATCCAGCCGCACCTTCCGGTACGGCTACCTTGTTACGACTTCGTCCCAATCGCCGATCCCGCCTTCGACGGCTCCCTCCCACAAGGGGTTGGGCCACCGGCTTCGGGCGTTACCGACTTTCGTGACGTGACGGGCGGTGTGTACAAGGCCCGGGAACGTATTCACCGCAGCGTTGCTGATCTGCGATTACTAGCGACTCCAACTTCATGGGGTCGAGTTGCAGACCCCAATCCGAACTGAGACCGGCTTTTTGGGATTCGCTCCACCTCGCGGTATCGCAGCCCTTTGTACCGGCCATTGTAGCATGTTTGCAGCCCTAGACATAAGGGGCATGATGATTTGACGTCATCCCCACCTTCCTCCGAGTTGACCCCGGCAGTCTCCCATGAGTCCCCACCATGACGTGCTGGCAACATGGAACGAGGGTTGCGCTCGTTGCGGGACTTAACCCAACATCTCACGACACGAGCTGACGACAACCATGCACCACCTGTGTGCGACCCTTACGGACCCACCATCTCTGGAGGATTTCCGCACATGTCAAGCCTAGGTAAGGTTCTTCGCGTTGCATCGAATTAAGCAACATGCTCCGCCGCTTGTGCGGGCCCCCGTCAATTCCTTTGAGTTTTAGCCTTGCGGCCGTACTCCCCAGGCGGGGCGCTTAATGCGTTAGCTGCGGCACGGAGACCGTGGAATGGCCCCCACACCTAGCGCCCAACGTTTACGGCGTGGACTACCAGGGTATCTAATCCTGTTCGCTCCCCACGCTTTCGCTCCTCAGCGTCAGTTGTTGCCCAGAGACCCGCCTTCGCCACCGGTGTTCCTCCTGATATCTGCGCATTTCACCGCTACACCAGGAATTCCAGTCTCCCCTGCAACACTCAAGTCTGCCCGTATCGACTGCAGACCCGGAGTTGAGCTCCGGGCTTTCACAGCCGACGCGACAAACCGCCTACGAGCTCTTTACGCCCAATAATTCCGGACAACGCTTGCACCCTACGTATTACCGCGGCTGCTGGCACGTAGTTGGCCGGTGCTTCTTCTGCAGGTACCGTCACTTTCGCTTCGTCCCTGCTGAAAGAGGTTTACAACCCGAAGGCCGTCCTCCCTCACGCGGCGCCGCTGCGTCACGCCTCCGCCCACTGCGCAATATTCCCCACTGCTGCCTCCCGTAGGAGTCTGGGCCGTGTCTCAGTCCCAGTGTGGCCGGTCACCCTCTCAGGCCGGCTACCCGTCGTCGCCTTGGTAGGCCATCACCCCACCAACAAGCTGATAGGCCGCGGGCCCATCCCCAGCCGAAAAACTTTCCACACAACCCCATGCGAGGCTGAATGAATATCCGGTATTAGCACCAATTTCTTGGAGTTATCCCAGAGCTGAGGGCAGGTTGCCCACGTGTTACTCACCCGTTCGCCACTAATCCACCAGCAAGCTGGCTTCATCGTTCGACTTGCATGTGTTAAGCACGCCGCCAGCGTTCGTCCTGAGCCAGGATCAAACTCTCCGTAGATGAATTTCGATCCAAGGCCGAGAACCAAGAGTTGGCACTCTCGATATCAATCAACCCAACACCCACCCCCCGAGAGGAGTGGGGATCAAACATATGGCACTGACTTTCGGCACGCTGTTGAGTTCTCAAGGAGCGGACGCGCTGACACTCAGNGGCCGAGAACCAAGAGTTGGCACTCTCGATATCAATCAACCCAACACCCACCCCCCGAGAGGAGTGGGGATCAAACATATGGCACTGACTTTCGGCACGCTGTTGAGTTCTCAAGGAGCGGACGCGCTGACACTCAGACCCGGAGGCCTTCGTCATCAGGCGGCTGCTGCACGTTACTCCACGATCCGAGCTCGTCAACCCCGGGGGGTCTGGCTCGCGGTTCGGCCTCTCAGCCTTGCCGGTGTTTCGCGGTGCATGGAGAACCATACACGCCTCTGAGAGGGGTCTGCAGGGGGGTCCCCGCAGGGGGGTCCACGACCCGGCCGGCCAGCCCCGCACGCGGCGCTCAGCAGGGCATATGGGTGGTTCAGGCGACCCCGCGGGGGCGGAACTGCACGCTCACCCGGGGGCCGACCGGCTTGCTGGTCTTCGGGATGCAGTGCTCCCAGGTGCGCTGGCAACTGCCACCCATGACGACGAGGTCCCCGTGCCCAAGGGTGAAGCGGACCGAGGCGCCGCCACCGACCGGTCGGAGCATCAGCGCCCGGGGCGAGCCGAACGAGACGATGGCGACCATCGTGTCCTGGCTCCGACCGCGGCCGATGCGGTCGCCGTGCCAGGCCACGGAGTCCCGGCCGTCCCGGTACAGGCACATCCCCGCACTGACGAACGGCTCCCCGAGCTCGGGGAGGTAGTGCGCGTCGAGGTCGGCGCGCGCCTGCCCCAGGAGCGGGTGCGGCAGCGTCTCGCCGCCGGCGTACCAGCGGAGCAACCGGGGGACGGCCACCTCGCGGTCGTACATCTGCCGCCGGTCGGCGCGCCAGCCGATGTCCCCGAGCAGGACCTCGAGCACCTCGTCGGAGCCATGCACCCACCCGGGGAGGTGGTCCACCCACGCCCCGCGGTCGAGATCGCGCCGGGTGACGCGCCCCGGCAGGGCGGCGAGCGACGCGGTCTCGGCGACGTCCCACATCGAGGGCTGGTGCACCACGGTCATGCCCGCAGCCTACGAGAAGTTTCGAACAGGTGTGCGAAACCCTGTGGAGAACCGAGTCGGGTTTCGAACAGGTGTGCGGAACCCTGTGGACAGTTGAGCTAGGCGGACAGGGCCAGCACGAACGGGAGCACGCCCGAGGCCCCGGCGCGCCGCAGCTCACGCCCGGCCACCGTGACCGTCCACCGGGAGTCGGCCAGGTCGTCCACCAGCAGGACCGGGCCGGTCAGGTCGGCCAGCCGGCCGCGCAGCTCGTCCCCGACCACGATCCGCTGCCAGACCCCGGCGAGCCGGAAGGCGGAGTTGCCGCCGGGGCCGCCGGTGGGGCCGCCGTGCTGCAGCTCCAGCTCCCCCAGGTAGGGCAGCCGCCCCAGCCGGGCGAGCCCCTGGGCCACACCCGAGACCAGCGCCGGCCGGCGGCGGGACGGGACGGCGACCACGGCGGCGGGACGGTCGGCCCAGTCCCAGGCACCCAGCACCCGGGCGCACGCGGCCATCAGCTCGTCGGTGGGTGGGGCGTCGGAGGCCACCCCGGGCCGGATCACCCGGTGGGAGACGTCGAAGGCGGCGTCGGGGTCCTCCTCGATCGAGGGCGCCTCGAGGTCCTCGGCCAGGCTGGCCACCCCTCCGACGCCGTCGTCCCCGAGCAGGGTGCGCAACCGCTGGCCCCAGCCCAGGTCGGTCAACCGGGCGACCGCCCGGCCGGTCAGCACCTGGTCGCCCGGGGCGATCTTGCCCTTGACCTCGACGCCGAGCCGGTCGGCGCCGGTCGGCCACTGCGCCCGGGGAGGCAGCTCCACACCGGGCCGGTCCAGCCGGGCGTTCGCCGCCTCGGCCGCGCCGGCCGGGATGTCGGTCGGGTACCAGGGGCCGGCGCAGACGTCGCACCGACCGCAGGGTGCCGCGGTGGGGTCGTCGAGGGCCTCCTGCAGGAACGCCATGCGGCAGACGGCCTCGTCGACGGGGCGGGCGTAGGCGATCATCGACCGCTGCTCGGCCTCCCGGGTGCGGGTGACCCGGGCGTACCGGTCGGCGTCGTAGACCCAGGGCACCCCGGTCGACCGCCACCCGCCCTGGACCCGCTCCACCGCGCCGTCGACCGACAGCACCTTGAGCAGCAGCTCGAGGCGGGACCGGCGGACGTCGGCGACGGTCTCCAGGCGGGCCACCGACCACGCCTTGCCGTCGGCCATTGCGGTCAGCACCGCCGCGGCGTGGTCCTCCCGGGGCATGGAGGACGTGGCGAACCACTGCCAGATCGCCAGGTCCTCCGGCCCGGGGAGCAGCAGCACGTCCGCGTGCTCCACCGCACGGCCGGCACGACCCACCTGCTGGTAGTAGCTGACCGGCGACGACGGCGCCCCCAGGTGGACCACGAAGCCCAGGTCGGGCTTGTCGAAGCCCATGCCCAGCGCCGAGGTGGCGACCAGGGCCTTCACCCGGTTCTCCCGCAGCGCCTCCTCGGCGTCCTTGCGGTCGGCGTCGTCCAGTCGGCCGGTGTAGGCGCGCACGTCGTGACCTGCGTCGCGCAGCAGCGCCGCGGTCTCCTCGGCCGCGGCCACGGTGAGCGTGTAGACGATCCCGCTGCCCGGCAGCTCCTCCAGGTGGGCGGCCAGCCAGCCCAGCCTCGCCCGGTCGGTGGGCAGCCGGAGCACCCCCAGCCGCAGCGAGTCCCGGGCCAGCGGACCGCGCACGGTGGTGACCTCGACGCCCCCCGACCCCAGCTGCTCGGCGACGTCCTCGACCACCCGCTCGTTGGCCGTCGCGGTGGTGGCCAGCACCGGCGTGCCGGCCGGGAGGCGGCCCAGCAGCTCGCGGATGCGGCGGTAGTCGGGCCGGAAGTCGTGCCCCCAGTCGGAGACGCAGTGGGCCTCGTCGACCACCAGCAGGCCGCAGCGGTCGACCAGGCCGGGCAGCTGTTCGTCGCGGAAGCGGGGGTTGGTCAGCCGCTCCGGGGAGACCAGCAGCACGTCGACGTCGTCGGCGGCCAGCCGGGCGGCGACGTCGTCCCACTCGGTGGCGTTGGCGCTGGAGATCTCCACCGCCTTGATGCCGGCCCGCGCGGCGGCCGCGACCTGGTCGCGCATCAGCGCCAGCAGCGGGCTGACCAGCAGCGTCGGGCCGGCCCCGCGCCGGCGCAGCAGGGCGGTGGAGACGAAGTAGACCGCCGACTTGCCCCACCCGGTGCGCTGCACGACGAGCGCGCGCTGGTGCCGCTCGACCAGGGCCGACACCGCGGAGTCCTGCCCCTCGCGGAAGACCGCATCGGGTCGGCCGGTGAGCTCACGGAGGACCGCGAGCGCCTCGTCGGCGATCTCGGTGGGGGCCACAGCGGTGCTCATGGGACCGACAGTAGGCACCCGGTCCGACAGTCCCGGCCCGCCCTGCGCGCCCTGTGGACGACGGGGGAGGATGGACCCCGATGCTGCCTCCCGACAACCACGTGCACACCGAGTTCTCGTGGGACACCGGGCCCTGGGCCTCGATGGTGGAGACCTGCGAGCGGGCCGTGCAGGTGGGGCTGCCCGCGGTGGCCTTCACCGAGCACCTGGACTTCACCGTCTGGGCCGCCGAGGACCGGGCCAGCCGCGACGGGCTCGTCGACCGGCACCCGGCCAACCAGCGACCGATCGACGTCGAGGGCTACGCCGCCTCGATCGCCGAGTGCCGCGACCGGTTCCCCGAGCTGCGCGTGGTGTCCGGGGTGGAGGCCGGCGAGCCGCACCTGTTCGCCGAGAGCGTCGCGCGCCACCTGGCCGCCGCCCCGGTCGACCGGATCCTGGGGTCGCTGCACTCCCTCACCGAGGGGAACCGGTTGATCGGGGTGAACCGGATGCTGACGAGGTCCGGCGCCGACGCCACCATGCGCCGGTACCTGACCGAGATGGCCCAGATGGTCCGCGCCAGCGACGTCTTCCAGGTGCTGGCGCACGTCGACTACCCCCGGCGGTACTGGCCCGGGGGGCGCGACCGGTACGCCGAGCGCCCGTTCGAGGCCGAGTACCGGGAGGTCTTCCGGGCCCTGGCCGAGACCGGCCGGGCCCTGGAGGTCAACACCACCAGCCCGCTGGCCTCGGTGGAGCTGGTCCGGTGGTTCCGCGACGAGGGCGGCGAGGCGGTCAGCTTCGGCAGCGACGCGCACGTGCCCACGTCGGTCGGCCAGCGGTTCGACCTCGCGGTCGACGTCGTCGAGGCCGCCGGCTTCCGCCCCGGCCGCGACCGCTTCGACTTCTGGCGCCGCTGAAGTACTTCACCGCTAAGAGAAATCCGGCTAGGGTCCCGGCATGACCTCGCAACGCCGCGTCGTGATCGCCCTGGGCGGCAACGCGATGACCGGGCCGGACGGCTCGGCCACCCCCGGCGCCCAGCGGGCGGCCATCGCCGTCGCCGCCGGGCACGTGGCCGCGGTCGTCGCCACCGGCGCGGAGGTCGTGGTCACCCACGGCAACGGGCCGCAGGTGGGGAACCTGCTCGTGAAGAACGAGCTCGCCGCGCACGAGGTCCCCCCGGTCCCGCTGGACTGGAACGTCGCGCAGACCCAGGGCACGATCGGCTTCACCGTCGTCGACGAGCTGGACGCCGCCCTCGCCGCCCGCGGCCTGGACCAGCGCACCGCCGCCCTGGTCACCCGCACCCTGGTCGACGCCGAGGACCCCGGGTTCGCCGAGCCGACCAAGCCGGTGGGCCGATTCCTGCCGCGTGAGCAGGCGCAGCGCTTCGTGGAGCTCGGCCAGCGCTGGGAGGACCGTGGCGAGAAGGGTTGGCGCCGCGTCGTCGCCTCGCCCGAGCCCCGCTCGGTGCTGGACTCCCCCGCGATCCGCGCGCTGGCGGCCGCCGGGTTCGTCGTCGTCTGCGCCGGCGGCGGCGGCATCCCGGTCGTGGACGACGGCCGGGACGGCGCTGCCCTGCGCGGCGTCGAGGCCGTCATCGACAAGGACCTGACCGCGGCGCTCATGGCCGCCGAGCTCGGCGCCGACACCCTGGTCATCGCCACCGACGTGGACCACGTGATGGTCGACTTCGGCACCCCCGACGCCCGGCCGCTGGGCCGGGTCACCGTCGACGAGCTGCGCGCGCACGCCGCGGCCGGCCAGTTCGCCCGCGGCAGCATGGGCCCCAAGGTCGACGCCGCGCTGCGGTTCGTCGCCGGCGGGCCCGGTCGTCGCGCCGTCATCACCTCTCTCGAGCACATCGCTGGAGCCGTCGCCGACGACGCCGTCGGCACCGTCATCAACCGCGCCACCAACCAGGAGGAGTCCTGATGCCCGCACCGATCGAGGTCCGCAAGGTCCCGCTGCACAACGTGAGTGACGCCTCCGAGCTGGCCAAGCTCATCGACTCCGGCGTCATGGAGGCCGACCGCGTGGTCGCCGTCATCGGCAAGACCGAGGGCAACGGCGGGGTGAACGACTACACCCGGATCATCGCCGACCGCGCCTTCCGCGAGGTCCTGATGGCCAAGGGCACCCGCAGCGAGGCCGAGGTCAAGCAGATCCCGATCGTCTGGTCCGGCGGCACGGACGGCGTCATCAGCCCGCACGCCACCATCTTCGCCACGCTGCCCGAGGACTCGGTCGAGAAGACCGATGAGCCCCGGCTGACCGTCGGCTTCGCGATGAGCGAGGTGCTGCTGCCCGAGGACATCGGCCGGATCACCATGGTCGAGAAGGTCGCCGAGGGCGTGAAGCGCGCGATGGCCGAGGCCGGCATCACCGACCCCGCCGACGTGCACTACGTGCAGACCAAGACCCCGCTGCTGACCATCGAGACGATCCGCGAGGCCAAGTCGCGCGGCCAGGAGACCTACTACGACGAGCCGCACGGCTCGATGGACCTCTCCAACGGCACCACCGCGCTGGGCATCGCCCTGGCCCTGGGCGAGATCGAGCTGCCCGAGCAGAAGCAGGTCATGCGGGACTTCTCGCTGTTCTCCGCCGTCGCCTCCTGCTCCTCGGGCGTCGAGCTGGACCAGGCGCAGATCGTCGTCGTCGGCAACGCCCGCGGGCACGGCGGCAACTACCGGATCGGCCACTCGGTCATGAAGGACGCCCTGGACCAGGAAGGCATCTGGGACGCCATCCGCGAGGCCGGCCTCGACCTGCCCGAGCGCCCGCGCACCTCCGACCTCGGCGACAACCTGGTCAACGTCTTCCTCAAGTGCGAGGCCGACCCGACCGGCTACGTCCGCGGCCGCCGCAACGCGATGCTCGACGACTCCGACGTGTTCTGGCACCGCCAGATCAAGGCCACCGTCGGCGGCGTCGCCGCCTCGGTGACCGGCGACCCGGCGGTCTTCGTCTCCGTCGCCGCGGTGCACCAGGGCCCCTCGGGCGGTGGCCCCGTCGCCGCCATCGTCAAGGCCTGACCCGACAGCTCACCGGCCCGTCACCTCGTCGAGGTGGCGGGCCGGTGGTCGTTCAGGCGACGGTGGTCTCGAGGGTGACCGGGATGTTGCCGCGGGTGGCGTTGGAGTAGGGGCACACCTGGTGGGCGGCCTCGACGAGCGCCTCGGCGGCGGCCTGGTCCAGCCCGCCCAGCTCCACGTGCAGCGCGACCTCGAGGCCGAAGCCGCCGGCGTCGTTCGGGCCGATGCCCACCTCGGCGGTGACCGCGGAGTCGCTCAGGGTCGCGCCCTGGCGCTTGGCGACGACCTTCAGCGCCGAGTGGAAGCAGGCCGCGTACCCGGCGGCGAAGAGCTGCTCCGGGTTGGTCGCGCCGCCGGCGCCGCCCATCTCGACCGGGGTGGCGAGGTCGACGTCCACGATGCCGTCCGAGGAGCGGGCGTGGCCGTTGCGGCCGTCCCCCGTGGCGGTGGCGATGGCGGTGTACAGGACGGGCACGGTGTTCCTCCAGGAGATCGGGATGGTTCCCACCTGGCGCAAGACGCCTGGTGGCCGGGGGATTCCCCCGGTCAGCCGCGGGCGGCCAGCACCCGGGCGGCGTCCCGCTCCGCGGCGGTGTTGACCACCCCGGCCCGCGAGCCGCGCAGCTTGGCGGCCACGTGCTCGCCCACGGTCACCGGCAGGTACCGCGGCTCCTCGCCCGGGCCGACGCAGGACGGCAGCACCGAGATCACCGCGTCGACGTCCCCGTCGTGGAAGAACGCGGCCGAGCGCCGACGGCGGATCGTGCCGTCCACGACCGGCGGCTTGACCCGGTGCAGGGTGGACGTCCAGCGCTCGTTGGTCAGCCGCGCGGTGACGTCGCCCAGGTTGACCAGCAGCGCGCCGTCCACCGGGGAGACGTCGTGCCAGCCGCCGTCGGCGCCGAGGACCTGCAGGCCCGGCACCTGGTCGGCCCAGAGCACGGTGACGATCCCGTAGTCGGTGTGCTCGCCCATCCCGGTCAGCTCGCCGTCCAGGTCCACGGTGCCCGGCGGCAGCGCGTAGTTGTTCATCCGCAGCACGTCGAGCGAGTGCCCGGTGATCGCGTCGAAGAAGTCCGCCGGCAGGTCGAGCGCGTCGGCGAACACCCGGGTGAGGGTTCGGGCGACGCGGGCGGCCTCGCCGAACCAGGTGTCCACCGCGTCCTGGAAGCCGGGCACGTCGGGCCAGGTGTTGGGCGCGTAGTCCGGCAGCGGCAGGCCCGGGGAGCCCGGGTAGGTCTCCTGCGAGGCGCCGACGTTGAAGGCCTCGAAGAAGTCGTTCATCCGGGTCGCCGACGCGACGCCCAGGCTCAGCGACAGGGACTCGCTCTTCGGCGGGCTGTACCCACGGTTGACCTCCGGCGGCGTCCGGACGGCGGCCTTGGCGTGCGCGGGCAGGCCGAAGAAGGCATCCATCGCCGCGGCCAGCCCGTCGGACGCCGTCCTCGGGACGCCGTGGCCGACCACCTGCACGAAGCCGACCGTCCGGCACGCGGCGTCCATCGCGGCGGCCGTGGCGGACCGGTCCCCCACGCCGGTGACGTAGGGCGCGATGTCGACGACCGGGACCTCGAAGCTCACCCCTCCAGGCTGGCGCACCCGTATTGCGCCGGTGTCACGGCAGGATCGAGTCCACGTAGCCGCCGTCCACCCGCACCGCGCCGCCGGTGGTCGCCGAGGCCAGCGGCGAGGCCAGGTAGACCACCATGTTGGCGATCTCCTCGGGCTCGATCAGCCGCTGCAGCAGCGACTGCGGCCGGTGCACGCGCATGAACTCGCGCTGCGCCTCGTCCCACGGCAGGTCCCCGGGCACCAGGGAGTGGACGAAGTCCTCGACCCCGCCGGTGTGCGTCGGGCCGGCGATGACCGAGTTCACCGTGACGCCGGACCCGGCCGCCTCCTTGGCGAAGCCGCGGGAGACGGCGAGCAGGGCGGTCTTGGAGACGCCGTACTGGATCATCTCGACCGGGGTCACGATCGCGGAGTCGCTGGCGATCTGCAGCACCCGGCCCCAGCCGCGGTCCCGCATCGCCGGCAGGTAGGCCCGGATCAACCGGACGGCGGTCAGCACGTTGACCTCGAAGTAGCGGCGCCACTCGTCGTCGGGGATCTCCAGCGCGGGCTGGGCGCCGAAGACACCGAGGTTGTTGACCAGCACGTCGACGTCCGGGACGGCGGCCAGCAGCGTGGCGGTGCCCTCGTCGGTGCTGACGTCGGCGGCCACGGTGGTGACCTCGGCGCCCTCGACGGCGGCCCGCACCTCGTCGGCCGCGGCGGCCAGCTTCCCCTCCCCGCGCGCGGTGAGGACGACGGCGGCCCCGGCCGAGGCGAGCCCGGTGGCGATGGCCAGGCCGATGCCCTGGGAGGAGCCGGTGACGAGGGCGGTCTTCCCGCTGAGGTCCAGTCGCATGCGCCCACCCTGGCGCACCCGGCCGACCGGTGTCAGGCGAAGCCGGTGCCGACGAGGTCGAACCCGCGGCCGACCAGCTCGGCGAAGCGGGCCGGGTCGTCGTCCGGGGACCAGCTGAGGAAGGCGGTCATCAGCACCGCCGCGGCCGTCTCGCCGACCAACCGGGCGCTGAAGGGGTCGTCGGGCAGCTGGGCGCCGACCCAGCCGTCGATCGCCTCGCCGACGTGCCGGTGCGCGGTGCGGTGGTAGGCATCCAGCTCGGGGTCCCCGACCAGCCGCCGGCGCACGGCGAGCACCTCCTCCTGCCGCGCCACCAGGGCCAGGCAGACCTCGCGCAGCGCCGGCCAGACACCGCCCGAGGTGTCGGCGCCGGCCAGCAGCGCGGCCAGGGCCTCGGCGTCGTCCGGGTGCGGGTCGAAGAGCGCAGCGGCCTTCGTCGGGAAGTGGTTGAAGAAGGTGCGGCGGGAGACCCCGGCCGCCACGGCGACGTCCTCCACCGTGACGGCGTCGAAGCCCCGTTCGCTGACCAGCGCCAACGCCGCTGCCTGGACGGCGGCCCAGCTGTCGCGGCGCTGCTGCTCACGGACCGGCGTCGGCACGCCGCCCACGCTAATCGAGCAGGCGCTACGGTGACCACGCTCACGTTGCACTCAGTGCACCCAATACGACGTGCCTCCGACGAGGCCCGGAGGAGATCCCCATGACCACCCCCACCTCCCGCCGTCTCGAGGGCAAGGTCGCCCTCGTCACCGGGGCCGCCCGCGGCCAGGGCCGCGCGCACGCCGTCCGGCTGTCCGCGGAGGGCGCCGACGTCATCGCCGTCGACGTCTGCGCCCAGCCGGCCACCACGCACTACGCCGGCGCGACCGCCGACGACCTGGCCGAGACCGTGCGGCTGGTCGAGGCGCAGGACCGGCGGATCGTGGCCCGGCAGGCCGACGTCGCCGACTTCGCGGCGCTGTCCGCGGCGGTGTCCGAGGGCGTCGCCGAGCTCGGCCGGCTGGACGTCGTCGTCGCCAACGCCGGGATCTGCTCGGCCGGCAACAGCTGGGAGATCACCCTCGAGCAGTGGAACGAGACGGTCGCGGTCAACCTGACCGGCGTCTTCCACACCGCCAAGGCGACCATCCCGACCCTGCTCGAGCAGGGCACCGGCGGGTCGATCGTGATCACCAGCTCGGTGGCCGGGCTGCGCGGGCTGCCGTTCCTGTCGGCCTACGCGGCGACCAAGCACGGGGTCGTGGGGTACGCGAAGTCGCTGGCCAACGAGCTGGCCCAGCACAACATCCGGGTCAACACCGTGCACCCGCACGGCGTGGCCACCGGCATGACCGTCGACGACCTGGGCCCGCTGATCGCGGCGAACGCCCAGACCCTCGCACCGATCTTCATGCAGGCGCTGCCGGACCAGGTCTCCCAGCCCGAGGACATCGCGAACGCCGTCGCCTTCCTCGCCTCGGACGAGGCCCGGCACATCACCGGCATCCAGCTGCCCGTGGACCTGGGCACGCTGATCCGCTGACGCGGGGGCCGCGCCGCCCTCAGCCGAGGGCGGCGCGGGACTCCTCGGCGAGGGCGGCGACGGCCTGCTCGAA
The DNA here is from genome assembly GCF_900491935.1 of Klenkia terrae. Taxonomy (GTDB): domain Bacteria; phylum Actinomycetota; class Actinomycetes; order Mycobacteriales; family Geodermatophilaceae; genus Klenkia; species Klenkia terrae. Next base: position 2,405,333 of record NZ_UEXK01000004.1, on the reverse strand, counting down.
GCACGACGCCGGCGGCTGCACCAGACCGGCGCCGACCTGGCCGGTGCCGGCCACCCGGCCGGCCATGCCGGTGTTGATCTGCGGCAGCCAGCCGGTGCGGGCCACCGACAGCACGTCGATGCCGGTGGGGGCGCCGCGGAAGCCCAGGATCGGCACCTGCATGGCCGGGTTCTCCTGCAGGGTGATCTGGTACATCCGCTCGGTGGTGGCCAACGCGTCGGGCACGGTGCCGCCGACGAACCGGACGATCGCCGGGGCGGCGGCCATGCAGAACCCGCCGACGCCGTAGGTCTCCATGATCGCGGAGTCGCCGATGTCGGGGTTGGCGTCCTCGGGGCCGTAGTCGCCCAGGAACAGCCCGACCGGGGTGTTGGCCGGCGCGGTGAACCAGCGGTCGCCGGTGCCCGCCGTCCGGACGCCGAACTCGGTGCCGTTGCGGGCCAGCGTCGTCACCATGGTCGAGCCGGGCACGTGCCCGACGGCGTCCATGGCCAGCTTGGCCGTGGGCATGCCCAGGTTGAGGAAGAAGTGCTCGTTGCCGCCGATGAAGCGCAGCACCTCGGCGATGTCGTCCTTGGGCGCGTCCACGGCGACGATCGAGGGCGACAGCTCGCGCAGGGTCATCAGCGACCCGGCCCGGTTGCGGTTGTGCCCCTCGTCGCCCATCTGCAGCATCTGCGCGAGCACGCCGGTGACGTCCAGCGGCTCGGGCCGCGAGCGGACGGCGGCCTGCAGGATCGGGCCCATCACGTCGGTCATCCAGTGCAGGCGGGTGACCACCTCGGGGCCGTAGGCGCCCATCCGCAGCACCTTGCCCAGGCCCTCGTTGAGGTTGGAGAAGGCCTGCCGGCCGTCGGTGGGGTCGGTCAGGCACCACATCCACATCGACGGGCTGGTGACGCCGGCCATCGGGCCCACGGTGCGGTGGTGGTGGCAGCTGTCGAGCGCGACGCCGCCGGAGGCCAGCAGCTGCTCGGCGGCCTCGGGGGTGTCGGCCCAGCCCTCGAACAGGCAGGCGCCCATCAGCGCACCGCGCATCGGGCCCGAGGCGGTCTCCCAGCTCAGCGGCGGGCCGGAGTGCAGCAGCGTGCGCCCGGTGAGCCCGATGACCTCCGAGGCGGGGGCGACGTCGGTGAGGGTGGACCGGCTGGCCAGCACCCGCTCCACGGCGACCCGGTTCGCGGCGGCCCGGCGGGGGTCCAGCGCGAGCTGGGTGAGGTCGTCCGCGGACCCGATCGTCGGGGGCCGCCACTCCACGTCGGTGACGGCCGCACCCTGGGCGCGCAGCGCGTCGGAGAACACGTCGACCCCGGCGGCCACGACGGCCGGCGGTCCGCTCAGCAGGTTGGTCACTTCGAAGCCCCGATCAGGTCGATCGCGTACCGGGTGGCCGCGGAGTTGGAGGCGAACACGTGCACGCCGGCCGCGGCCAGCGCGTCGGCCTGCCGGGACCACCCCTGCGGGTCGCCCTCGGTGCCGACCAGCGCGACCACGACCGGGAACGGCAGGTCGCGGACGGCGGGGACCAGCGCGGCGGCCGGGTCGGGGTCGGCCCCGTACCCGAGGACGACGTCCAGCAGCAGGACGGCGGGCTCCCCGCCCGCGGCGAGGCCGGCGATGGCCTCCAGCCGCAGCGTGGGGTCGATCATCGGGTGCGCGCGGCCCACGGTGAGCGCGTCGTCGCCGAAGTCGACGACCACGTGGCCCGTCGCGCCGAAGTCGGCGCCCAGGTCCAGCTCCGGGCGCAGCGGGGTGTTGCTGCGGACGTCGCCCAGCGCGGGCGCGGCGACCAGCATGGCCTCGTCGGCCAGCGTCCCGCCGGAGTAGAAGCCCTTGAGCACGGCACCGGCCGGGACCGCGCGGTCGGCGCCGGCGCGGGTCGGCCAGGTCGGGACGTCGACGCCCATCTCCTGCAGCAGCGCCTCGACGGAGGCGGTGAGGTCGGGGCTGGCGGCGCTCAGCGCGGCGCTGGAGAACGGGGTGCCCAGCTCGGCGGCCGTCCCGGCGACCTGCTCGGCGACCTCGGGTGCCGGGGGCTTGCTGACCAGCAGCACCCGCTCGGTGGCGGCGTCGCCGTCCAGCATCCGCAGCGCGTCCAGCGTGGCCAGGCCGCCGACGGCGGCCGACAGGTCCCGCCCGCCGACGCCGAGCACGTGGCTGACACCCACGCCGGCCATGTCCAGCAGGCAGCTGACCTGCTGGGCACCGGTGCCCGACGCCGCGACCAGGCCGACCGGCCCGGGCCGGACGACGTTGGCGAAGCCGAGCGCGACGCCGGAGACGATCGCCGTCCCGCAGTCCGGGCCCATGACCAGGACCCCGGCCTCGTGCGCGGCCCGCTTGAGCGCGATCTCGTGCTCCACCGGGACGCCGTCGGAGAAGACCAGCACGCTGCGGCCGGCGGCGACGGCGTCCATGGCCTCGGCGACGGCGTACGGGCCGGGGACGCTGATGATCGCCAGCGGGGTCTCCTGCTGCTCGCCCAGGGCGAAGCCGACCGTGCGCGGCGGGATCGCGTCGGCCGAGCCGCGCTCCTCCCGGGCGGTCAGCGCGGCGTCGACCGCGGTGATCGCGGCGGCCAGCTCGGCCTCGTCGACGGCGCGCAGGGCGATGAGCAGCTGGTCGGGCTTCGCCCCGGCGTCGGGCGACAGGCCCATCCCGGCGGCGAGTTCGAGGTTCAGCGGGGTGGCCATCGCGACCAGGACGGCGGTGACGCCGTCGCGGCCGCCGACCGCCTTGCTGACCTGCATCAACTTCACCGAGTCGGCGTACACGCCGCTGCGGAGGGAGACGTGCCGGGCGTCGGTGGGGTCAGGTGCGGAGCCGCTCACAGTGGCGCACGCTACCCCGGAAGTACCTCAGCGGTGAGAGAAATGTGGTGGCAACATCACGGGTACGAAGATTTAGCGCTGAGGTACTTCCGCAGTGTCGGTGGTCGGTGTCACAGTGGCCGCTCCCGGCGGGATCGTGCTCGCCGGGCAGGGTCCGCGGCCCGTGGTGGCCGCACCGAGCAGGAGGAACATCAATGGCGTTCGGGTGGAAGCTGTACGGCGACGGGAAGACCCCGCCGCCCGGCGAGGCCGTGGCCCCCGACGAGCGGCTCTCGTGGCCGTTGACGGTCGGCATCGGTGCCCAGCACGTGGTCGCCATGTTCGGTGCCACCTTCGTCTTCCCGCTGATCATGGGGCTGGACGCCAACCTGGCGATCATGATGAGCGGGATCGCGACGATCGTCTTCCTGCTCATCGTGCAGGGCAAGGTGCCCTCCTACCTGGGCACCTCCGCCGCCTTCGTCGGCGGCGTGGCCGCGGTGCGGGCCGGCGGCGGTGACTCCGGCGACGTGGTCGGCGCGATCCTGGTCTCCGGTGTCGTGCTCGCGCTCGTCGGCCTGGTCATCCAGCAGGCCGGGCCGGTCGTGGTGAACAAGGTGCTGCCCCCGGCGGTCACCGGTGCCGTCGTGCTGCTGATCGGCTTCAACCTGGCCCCGGTCGCCGCGCAGACGTACTGGCCCCAGGACCAGTGGGTCGCCCTGGCCACCATGGCCTTCGTCGTCGTGGTCTCCCTGGCCCTGCGCGGCTTCTGGTCGCGCATCTCGATCCTGCTCGGCCTGGTCTTCGGCTACGTGCTGTCCCTGGTGCTCGACGCCCTCTCCGGCCCGATCACGGCGCCCGACGGCGCCGGTGTGGTCAGCGCGCACGACCGGGTCAACCTCGACGGCGTCGGCGCGGCCGACTGGTTCGGCTTCCCCACCCTCACCGCCCCGAGCTTCTCGGTGAACTTCTCGCTGCTGGTGCTGCCCGCCGTCATCGCCCTGATCGCCGAGAACGCCGGGCACGTCAAGGCCGTCGGCGAGATGACCAAGCGCAACCTGGACCCGGTGCTCGGCCGTGCGGTCTTCGCCGACGGCGTCGGCACGGTGCTGGCCAGCTCGGTCGGTGGCTCGCCCACCACCACCTACGCGGAGAACATCGGCGTCATGGCCGCCACCCGCGTCTACTCCACGGCCGCCTACTACGTGGCCGCGATCGTGGCCATCGTGCTGGGCCTGGTGCCCAAGTTCGGCGCGGTCGTCAACGCCACCCCGGGCGGTGTGCTCGGCGGCATCACCGTCGTCCTCTACGGGATGATCGGTCTGCTGGGCGCCAAGATCTGGAAGGAGAACCGGGTCGACTTCGCCAACCCGATCAACCTGGTGCCGCTCGCGGCCGGGATCATCATCGGTGTCGGCAACGTCAACCTGCAGTTCTCCGACAACTTCTCCCTCGGCGGCATCTCGCTGGGCACGATCGTGGCCGTGGTCGGCTGGCACGTGGCCCGGGCCCTCGCCCCCCGGGAGATGAAGGAGTCCCTGCTGGCCGAGGACGGCTTCCGGCACGGCACCGGGCCGGCGCTGGGCAACACCGGGGCGCACGACGCCGCCGGCAGCGCCGACCCCTCCACGCTGGACCAGCAGACCGGTACGCAGACGATCGAGAGGGAGACCCGCAACCCGTGAAGCCCGCGCCCTTCGGCTACGCCGACCCCACCTCGCTCGACGAGGCGCTGACCCTCCTCACCGAGGACGGCGCCAAGGTGTTGGCCGGAGGGCAGTCGCTGCTCCCCCTGCTGTCCATGCGGCTGGCCTCCCCGGCCACGCTGGTGGACATCAACCGGATCCCCGGCCTGGACTCCGTCGTCGTCACCCCCAGCGGTGACGGCGCTGGGGTCCGGGTCGGGGCCCTGGTCCGGCACGTCGAGCTGCTGCACCACGCCGAGGCCGCGCAGGTGCAGCCGCTGCTGGCCCGCGCGACGTCCAACGTCGCCCACCCGGCCATCCGCAACCGCGGCACCACCGTCGGCTCCATCGCCCACGCCGACCCCTCGGGCGAGATGACCTCCGTGCTGGCGCTGACCGGTGGCTCCGTCACCGTCGCGACCCCGGCCGGCTCGTCCGCCGTCGGCTGGGCCGACTTCTTCGTCGGCCCGCTGGAGACCTCGGTGCACGGCCCCGCCGTCGTCACCGAGGCCTTCTTCCCCGCGCTGCCCCCGCGCACCGGCACCGCCTTCGAGGAGGTGTCCCGCCGCAAGGGCGACTACGCGGTCTGCGGCGCCGGCGTGACCGTGACCCTCGACGAGGACTCGAGGGTCACCTCCGCCCGCGCCTCCTACATCTCCGTCGGCCTCGTCCCCGAGGTGCACGACCTGACCGACGCCGTCGTCGGCCAGTCCGTCGACAGCGCCGACTGGACCGCCGCCGGCGCGCTGGCCCGCACGCTCGTCGACCCCGACGGCGACCTGCACGCCAGCGCGGACTACCGCCGGCTGCTGGTCGGCGTCCTCACCGAACGCACCCTCGCCCGCGCCGCCCAGGAGGCACAGAACCGATGATCGTCTCCACCGAGCGCACCATCTCCGTCACCGTCAACGGTGTGCCACGTGAAACCACCGTGCCGGCCCGCCGGCTGCTGTCCGACGCGCTGCGGCACGACCTGCAGCTGACCGGGACGCACGTCGGCTGCGAGCACGGCGTCTGCGGCGCCTGCACCGTGCTGGTCGACGGCACCCCGGTGCGGTCCTGCCTGGTGCTCGCCGTCCAGGTCGACGGGAAGGCGGTCACCACCGTCGAGGGCCTGGCCCGCGACGACGGCCGGGGCGGGGAGATCCTGCACCCGGTGCAGGAGGCCTTCCGCGAGTGCCACGCCCTGCAGTGCGGCTTCTGCACCCCCGGTTTCCTCATGACCATGGCGGCCGGGCTCGAGGCCCGCGACCGCAGCACGGACATCACCGAGGACGAGGTCGACGAGATCGTCGGCGGCAACCTCTGCCGGTGCACCGGCTACGCCAACATCAAGAAGGCCTGCCGGCACGCCGCGGGCCTCATGAAGGAGGCCGCGGAGTGACCACCAAGCTGATGGGCGAGCCGGTCCGCCGGCGCGAGGACCTGCGGCTGATCACCGGCCGCGGCCGGTACACCGACGACATCGGGCACGGCGCCGCCGCTGCGGCCTTCGTCCGCAGCCCGTACGCGCACGCCCGGATCCTGGGCATCGACGTGGACGCCGCGCTGGACGTCGAGGGCGTCATCGCCATCTACACCTACGAGGACCTCGTGGGCCCGATGGCCGAGCCGCTGCCCGTGCTCATCCCGCACCCCCAGCTCACCGCCCCGCGCACCGGCTTCCCGCTGGCCCGCGACGTGGTGCAGCACGTGGGCGAGGCCGTGGTCATGGTGGTCGCCACCGACCGGTACGTGGCCGAGGACGTCTGCGACCGGATCACCGTCTCCTACGAGGAGCTGCCGGTCGTGGTCGGCGTGGACGCCGCCCGCGCCGCCGCCCACGCGGTGCACGAGGACGTGCCCGACAACGTCGCCGCCCGGCACCACCAGGAGACCGGGGACGTCGAGGCCGCCCTGGCCGCGTCGGCCCGCACGCTGAGCTTCACCCAGTACATCGAGCGCAGCGCCTGCATGCCCATGGAGGGCAAGGGCGTGCACGCGGTGTGGAACCACGACGACTCCTCGCTGCGGGTGCACACCTCCACCCAGGCCTCCACCTCGGTGCGCGCGGCGATCGCGGCGAAGCTGCAGCTGTCGCTGGAGAAGGTCGAGGTGATCGCGCCCGACGTGGGCGGCGGGTTCGGCGTCAAGATCGTGCACCCGTGGCCCGAGGAGCTGCTGGTGCCGATGGCGGCCATCGCGCTGGGCCAGCCGGTGCACTGGGCCGAGGACCGGCGCGAGCACTTCATCTCCTCGGCGCACGAGCGCGAGCAGCGCCAGGAGATCACCGTGGGCTACGACGACGAGGGCCGGGTGACCGCCCTCGACGTCCGGGCCTGGCACGACAACGGCGCCTACACGCCCTACGGGATCATCGTGCCGATCGTGACGGCCACCCAGCTGGTGGGCCCGTACGCGGTCCCGGTCTACCGGGTGCGCATCGACAGCGTCTACACGAACACGGTCATCGTGACTCCCTACCGCGGCGCCGGTCGCCCGCAGGGCTGTTACGCCATGGAGCGCACGATGGACCGGATCGCCCAGGACCTGGGGCTGGACCGCGCCGAGGTGCGCCGCCGGAACCTGATCCAGCCCGACCAGTTCCCCTACGACCACCACCTGACGTTCCAGGACGGCCGGCCGGTCATCTACGACTCGGGCAACTACGAGGGCCTGCTGGACAAGCTGGTCGCCCTGGTCGGCTGGGACCGCGCCGAGGAGCGCCGGGCCGAGGCCGCCTCCCGCGGCAAGCAGCTGGGCATCGGCATGGCGATGTACGTCGAGGGCACCGGCCCCGGCCCCTACGAGGGCGGCCACGTGCAGGTGCTGGGCAGCGGCAAGGTGCTGGTCTCCACCGGCCTCACGTCGCAGGGCCAGGGCCACGAGACCGCGTTCGCCCAGATCGTGGCGCACGAGCTCGGCGTCCCGATCGAGGACGTCGAGGTCACCACCGGCGACACCCGGCGCTTCGGCTACGCGGTGGGCACCTTCGCCTCCCGGGCGGCGGTGATGAGCGGCAACGCCATCGCGCTGGCTGCCCGCGGCGTCCGGGCCAAGGCGCTGCGGATCGCCGCGGACGTGCTGGAGGCCGACGTCGACGACCTCGAGATCGACGAGGGCCTGGTGCAGGTCAAGGGCACGCCCGGGGCGTCGATCCCGCTGCGGACCGTGGCCGTTCTGTCCAACCCGCTGCGCTACGCCTTCGACGAGGCCGCCCGGCAGGCCACCCAGTTCGCCGGCCCCGGCGACGACAGCAAGCCCCCCGTCGCGGTCGGCGACGCCCCCGGCCTGGAGCACGTCGACTACTACTCCCCCATCCGGTCCACCTTCGCCTCCGGCGCGCACGCCGCGGTGGTGGAGATCGACCCGACCACCTGGGAGATCGACGTCGTCGACTACGCGGTGGTCCACGACTGCGGCAACATCATCAACCCGATGATCGTCGAGGGCCAGGTCCACGGCGGGGTCGCCCAGGGCGTGGGCGGTGCCCTCTACGAGCGGATGGCCTACGACGGCGACGGCCAGCTGCAGAACGCCTCGTTCATGGACTTCCTCATGCCCTACGCCAGCGAGGTCCCCGACGTGGTCATCGACCACCAGGAGACCCCGTCCCCGCTCAACCCGCTCGGGCTCAAGGGCGCCGGCGAGGCCGGGGTCATCCCCGGCACCGCCTGCATCGCCTCGGCGATCGAGGACGCCGTCGGCCGCCGCATCGCGGCCATGCCGATCAGCCCGACCGAGCTCTACGACCTGGTCCGCAACCCCGACGCCGAGCGCGTCCCCGCCGCACCCACTGGAGTCCCCGCGTGAAGCTCGACGGCACCGCCACCCTGTCCGCGCCCCCGGCGGAGGTCTGGGCGGCGATCACCGACCCGGCCGTGCTGGCCCGCACCATCCCGGGCTGCCAGGGCCTGGAGCGCACCGGCGAGGACGAGTACGCGATGACCGTCTCGGTCGGCGTCGGCGCCATCCGCGGCGTGTACGCCGGCGAGGTCAAGCTGACCGACAAGCAGGAGCCGACCCGCTACGTCATGCACGCCTCGGGCTCCGGCGGTCCGGGCTCCGTGCGGGCCACCGTGCCGATCACCCTGGAGGCCGTCGACGGCGGCACCAAGCTGACCTACGACGCGGACGCCGTCACCGCCGACCTCGGGCCGCTGGTCGAACTCGCGCAGCTCCAGCTGTCCCACCTCGACCGCGCGGCGCAACCGGGTCTCCACCAGAGCCCGCTCGGCGTCGGACACCCGTAGCAGGGACGGCGGCACCGGCTCGCTCACGAGCAGCATCCTGGCAGCCGCCGGGCACTGCGCTCCACCGAGTGCGGAAGGAGAGCGGCCAGAAGGTTCTCGTGACCGTCCTGGCTCAGCACTCGACGGCGGCGACCCGTGGGCAGCGCCGTCCGCCGCGCCACGGTGCCGGGCCGGTGCGACCGCGGTGGGTCAGCCGTGCCAGCTGTCCAGCAGGTGCCGAGCCGCCGCGACATCTCCCTGGGCCATCGCGCGGACAGCGGCGTCGACGGCGGCCCGCGCCGACTCCGCCCGCTGACGTGTCCCGGTGCGCNGCTCGTGAGCGAGCCGGTGCCGCCGTCCCTGCTACGGGTGTCCGACGCCGAGCGGGCTCTGGTGGAGACCCGGTTGCGCCGCGCGGTCGAGGTGGGACAGCTGGAGCTGCGCGAGTTCGACCAGCGGGCCGCGCTGACCTGGGCGGCCCGGACCCGGGGCGACCTGGACGCCGTCACCGCCGACCTCGGGCCGCTGCCCCCGCCCGAGGTGACCGCGGCGTCCCGGCAACCCGCCGTCCGCGGGGAACGCCGGCCGGTGTTCAGCGACACCGGCGGCGGCACCGCGATGCGGGTGCTGGCGATCATCTGGGCCTGCGTGTTCTCGATCAACGTCGTCACCTGGGCAGCGGTGAGCCTGGGCACCGGCGACCCGGCGTTCCCGTGGCCGCTGTTCGTGCTGTCCCCCGGCGTCGTCCTGCTGACGCTGTACCTCTGCGGCATCGGACGACCCCGGACCTGACGTCTCGACGGGTGGAGTGGCTCCACCTGGTGCAGGGTGACCGGAGCACACCCACCCGACTCGGAGGTCCAGACCATGGGCGACTCGCTCCGGAACGCACTCAGCGACATCGTGACGTTCCTGCCCAAGCTGCTGCTCGCGGCCATCATCCTGGTGGTGGGGTACTTCATCGCCAAGGCGTTGGAGAAGCTGCTGGTGAAGGTGCTCGAGAAGGTCGGCTTCGACCGCGCCGTCGAGCGCGGCGGCATCAAGAGGGCCCTGCAGAACAGCTCGTACGACGCCTCGCAGATCCTGGCGAAGATCGTCTTCTACGCGGTCATGCTCTTCGTGCTCTCCACCGCCTTCGGCGTCTTCGGCCAGAACCCGATCAGCGACTACCTGTCGGCGATCATCGGCTACCTGCCCAAGGTCTTCGTCGCGATCCTCATCCTGGTCATCGCCGCGGCGATCGCGGCCGCGGTGAAGCTCGTGGTGCAGAACTCGCTGGGTTCGCTGGGCTACGCCCGCACGCTGGCCACGGCCGCCTCCACGGTGGTCCTGGCGCTGGGCGTCATCGCCGCGCTGAACCAGCTGGAGATCGCCCAGAACGTGGTGAACGCCGTCCTGTACGCCGTGCTGGTCGCGGTCGTGGGCGTCGTCGTGGTCGCCGTCGGCGGTGGCGGCATCGTGCCGATGCGGCAGCGCTGGGAGAACGCGCTGAGCAAGGTGGAGGCCGAGGCCCCCAACGTCCGCCGCGAGGCCCAGCAGGCCCGGCCGGCCGGCGAGGTGCTGCAGGCCGAGGCCGACCGCTTCGCCGCCGAGCGCCGCCGCGCCGAGGAGGAGCGCCAGCGCGCCGAGCTCGAGCGGCAGCAGGCCGAGCGGGCGGAGGCCGAGCGGCAGCAGGCCCAGCGGGCCGAGGCCGAGCGGATGGCGGCCGAGCGGGCCGCCGCCGAGCGGGCCGCGCAGCAGCAGGCCGCCGCGCCGCAGGCCTACGGCGCACCGGTCCCCGAGGCGCAGGGCTACGACCAGTCCGGCTACCAGCCGACCCAGGCCTACGACCCGCAGTCGCTGACCGGCGACCCGCAGCAGTCCGGCTACGGGCGGCCCGCCGCCCAGCCGTACGGGACGCAGGACCCGTACGGGACGCAGGACCCGTACGAGGCGCCGTACGAGACCCAGGCGCCGTACGAGGCCCCGTACGACGGCCAGGCCGCGGACGACGTCCAGCCCGGGGAGCAGCGGTACGACGAGCAGTACGGCCAGCCGCAGCCCTGGTCGACCGGGTCCACCGCGGCCACCGCGGCGCCGGACCCGCAGCAGGCCTACGACAGCCCGCCGATGCCCACCGAGGACCCCTACCGCCTCGAGGAGCAGCAGCGCACCGACGAGCCGGGCACCGCCCAGCTGCCCCGGATCACTGACGAGGACCTGCCGCCGAACCAGGACGACCGCCGCTGACGGGAACACCCCGCGCTCGAGGTGCGCTGCCAGGTGGCATGTCGAAGACCTGGTTCATCACCGGTGCATCGCGCGGCTTCGGCCGCGCGTGGACCATCGCCGCCCTCGAGCGCGGGGACTCCGTCGCCGCCACCGTCCGCGACACCGCCTCCCTGGAGGACCTGGTGGCCCGGTTCGGCGACCGGCTGCTCCCCGTGCAGCTCGACGTGGACGACCGGACGGCGGTGTTCGCCGCCGTCGAGCGGGCGCACGCCCACCTCGGCCGCCTGGACGTCGTGGTCAACAACGCCGGCTACGGCCAGTTCGGGATGGTCGAGGAGATCTCCGAGGCCGAGGCCCGCGCCCAGTTCGAGACCAACGTGTTCGGCGCGCTCTGGGTCACCCAGGCAGCGCTGCCGTTCCTGCGCGAGCAGGGCTCCGGGCACGTGCTGCAGGTGTCGAGCATCGGCGGGATCTCCGCGTTCCCGAACATCGGCATCTACAACGCGTCCAAGTGGGCGCTGGAGGGCTTCTCCCAGGCGCTGGCCGCCGAGGTGGCCGACTTCGGCATCCACGTCACGCTGATCGAGCCCGGCGGGTTCGACACCGACTGGCCCGGCGCCTCGGCCAAGCACGCCACCCCGAACCCCGCCTACGACGAGTTCCGGGTGAAGGCCGCCGAGCAGCGCAAGGCCCGGGTGTCCTCCCCCGGCGACCCCGAGGCGTCCGCCGCCGCCGTCCTGCAGCTCGTGGACATGGACACCCCGCCGCTGCGGGTCTTCTTCGGCAGCGCCCCGCTGGCCATCGCGACCAAGGACTACGAGTCCCGCCTGCAGAGCTGGAACGACACCCAGCACTTGGCCGAGCTCGCCCAGGGCTGACGGTCCCCCCGTGATCATGGGGTTGTCGCCCACCGACGCGCCGGGGACGGCGTGTCCAGCGGGCCGCAACCCCATGATCACCGCGGGCAGGGGCTAGCCGAGGGCGGCGTACACCGCCGTGGCGTAGGCGGCCGAGCGCTCGGAGCCGATGATGCCGGGGCCCATCCGGTTCATCACGTAGCTGATGGTCAGCCGGCGGTCCAGGTCCATGACGATCAGCGAGCCGCCCCAGCCACCCCAGAAGCAGACCCGGCCCTCCGGGATGAACGGCAGGGTCTGCGGCACCGGCAGCCCGTAGCCGATGCCGAACCGCAGCGGGACGCCGAGCACCAGGTCCACGCCGTCGCTCTGCTGGTCGAAGACGAGGTCGATGGTCTTCGGCGACAGCAGCGCCCGGCCGTCCACGGTGCCGCCCAGGCTCAGCACCCGCAGCATCGTCAGCAGCCCGACGGCGGTGGCGTGGCCGTTGGCGGCCCCGATCTCGGCGCCCTGCCAGCCGGCCGTGTTCGCGTCGTTCGCGTCCGCCACCGGCCCGGTGAACGTCCGGACGACGGGGCTCGTCGGGTCCATCGCGGCCAGGTCGAACGGCAACGGCGGCGGCGGGACGACGGGGGCCACCCGGGACCGGTCGGCCTCCCGGCAGCCGATCTGCACGTCGGCGCCCAGCGGTCCGGCCAGCTCGGTCGCCACGAAGTCGGTCAGCGACTGCCCGGTCACCCGCCGGATCACCTCGCCGACCAGGTGGCCCTGGTTCAGCGCGTGGTAGCCCGACGCGGTGCCCGGCTCCCACCAGGGCGCCTGCGCGGCGAACCGCTCGGCGGCCGCGGCGGTGTCGTAGAGGTCGGCGACCACGGCGGGCTGGTCGAGGCCTGAGACGCCGGAGGTGTGCGACATCAGGTGCCGCACCTCCACGCCGGCCTTGCCGTTCTGCGCGAACTCCGGCCAGTACTCGGCGACCGGCGCGTAGACGTCGAGCAGCCCGCGCTCCACGCAGAGCAGCGCGGCCAGGCTGGTCACCGTCTTGGTGCACGACCAGACGTTGACCAGGGTGTCCGCCGTCCAGGGCGTCGTCCGGGCCTCGTCGCGCCAGCCGCCGTGCAGGTCGACGACCCGCTCGCCGTCCAGGTCGACGGCGATCGCCGCGCCCAGCTCCTCGCCGCTGTCCAGCTGCGCGGCCAGCGCCGTCCGCACGCCCTCGAAGCGCGGGTCGCAGTCCCCGGTCACATCCATCCAGACCTCCTCGTCCGAGCGGTCCGCACGGGCCGCGCACGGAGGAGACCACGGTCACACCCCCCAGGACCAGGCCCGGTGGCGCACCGTCGATCAGGGGGGTGCGCCGGAGTCCGTCCTCCTGCAGCAGCTCTGGTGCAGGAGGACGGAATTCCCGGCACCCCCCTGATCAACGCTGGGGGGAGGAGGGGGTCAGCGGCGCGAGCGGGCGGGGCGGCCGATGAGGCCGGCGGCGGCGTCGGCCAGCAGGGACCCCACCGTCTCCTCGGCGTCCGAGCGGTTGGCGCCGATGCCGCCCGACGGGCCGCGCTTGGCCCAGCCGACGACGTAGGTGCCCACCGGCGCACCGGTCACCCGGCCCGCCTCGTGCGGCACCCGGCCGGCCTCGTCGTCGAAGGGCAGCCCGGGCAGCTCGGTGCCGCGGTGGCCGATCGCCCGCACCACCAGCTCGGCGGGCACGGTCGTCGTCCCCTCGGTGCCGGTGAAGGTGATGCCCTCGACCTGCTCGTCGCCGACCACCTCCTCGGCGGCCAGCCCGAAGGCGAAGACGATCCGGCGGCCGGGCTCGGGCGGGGCGGCCAGGTCGTCGTCGAACCGGTCCAGCCCGGCGAACAGCTCGCCCAGGCTGCCGGGCGCCGCGCCGTCGGGGGCCTTGCCGGTGAGCACGGTGCGGACGCCGTCCAGGTGGGTCAGCGCCCGCAGCTCCGACCGGCTGCAGGCCGCCGCGTCGGCACCGCGCCGACCGACCACCACGACCTCGCGCAACGCGCTGGTGCGCAGCGCAGCCAGCGCCGCCGGCGAGGTGGCCGTGCCGGCCAGCCGCCCGGCGTCCCCGGCGAGCATCCGGGCCACGTCCAGCGCCACGTTGCCGGTGCCGACGACGACCACCCGCTGCACCTGCGACAGGTCCACCGGGGCCGCCTCGGGGTGGCCGGTGTACCAGTTGACGACCTCGCGGGCCGAGACGCTGCCGGCCAGCTGCTCGCCGGGCACACCCAGCGCCTTGTCGCCGGCCGCGCCGGTGGCGTAGAGGACGGCGTCGTAGCGCTGCGCCAGCTCGGCCGGGGTCACGTCGCGGCCGACCTCGACCCCGGTGCGCAGCGTGACCCGGGGGTGCCGGAGGACGGCGGTGGTGTGCTCGAGCACCCGGCGGGTGCCCGGGTGGTCGGGGGCCACGCCGTAGCGGGCCAGCCCGCCCGGGGTGTCCAGCCGGTCCAGGAAGGTCACCCGGGCCTCGGTGGCCCGCAGGATCGACTGCGCGGCGTAGACGGCGGCCGGACCGGTGCCGACGATCGCCACCTCGAGCCGGCCGATCGCCGACAGGTCGACGGTCGGGAAGCGCGGGGCGTCCCATACCGGGGCGGCCGGGGCGTCGGGGCGGGTGAACCAGTCGGCGTTGACCTGGGCGTAGACCTGCTGGTCGGCGCGCAGCACCCAGGTGGGCGCGATCGCGTCGACCGGGCAGGCGTCGGCGCAGGCCCCGCAGTCGATGCAGGTGGCCGGGTCGACGAAGAGCGTCTCGGTGTGCCCGAACTCCGGCTCGTCCGGTGTCGGGTGGATGCAGTTGACCGGGCAGACCGAGACGCAGGAGGCGTCCGAGCAGCAGTTCTGGGTGATCGCGAACGCCATGGCGGGCCGGCCTCAGATCATGTGCAGGCGGCGGTAGATCGCCACCGCGGGACCGGTGAGCATGCCGCACTCGCCGAGGAAGGCCATCAGGTGCCGGCTGCTGGTCCGCATCATGGCCTGGTGGTGCTTGTTGCCGGCGGCCTCGCGCTCGGCGCGGTCGGCGTCCAGGCCGGCGGCGGTGTAGACGTCGCGGTGCACCAGGTTGGTCACGACCACCGAGGTGACGATCGCGATCAGCAGGGCCGAGGAGCGCACCCGGGCCCGGGACGCCCCGACCAGCGACTCGCGCATCTCCTGGCGGGCGTAGGTCATGTGCCGGGACTCCTCGACCACGTGGATCCGGCTCGTGGTGCGGATCATCGGCAGGACGTCCTCGCCGCGCATCCAGTCGCGCTGCATGACGTCGAGCACCTCCTCGGCCACGAGGGCGGCGCCGAAGGCCCGCTCGGCACCGGCGAAGGTCTTGAAGAACCGGCCCAGCTCGATGCCGCTGCGCTTGGGCGAGTACCCGGTCGCGCCGAGCTTCTCGCAGGCGCGGGCGAACATGATCGAGTGCCGGCACTCGTCGGCGATCTCGGTCAGCGCGAACTGGAAGTCCTTGCGCGTGGTGTCCCCGGCGTAGTGCTCGCGCAGCAGCATCTGCTGCAGGATCATCTCGAACCAGATGCCGGTGCTCATGATCGAGGCGACCTCGTGGCGGGTCAGCGTGACCCGCTGCTCCTCGGTCATCTCGTCCCACAGCTTGGTGCCGTACAGCGTGCTCCACTCGGGGTTCAGGCCGTGCAGCCCCTCGCCGAGCGGCTCGTCCCAGTCCACCTCGGTGGCCGGGTCGTAGGACAGCTGGGCGGCGGAGTCCAGCAGCCGGGCGGAGACCGCCTCGCCGTCCCGCTCGTGCGCGCTGAACGCGGCGCCGAGGTGGTCGGTGGTCGGGTTCGGCAGGGTGCTGGTCATGGCTGGCGTTCCTCCGCAGTCGGGGAAGAGTGCGTGTAACCGTCGGTCACGTGTAACAGCATGACGGACGGCGCCGGTACCTGCAACCCCACGACACGGTGTCAGCCCAGCGTGCTGGCGATGCCCCCGACGCGGCCCAGCTCGTCGAAGCGCACGGTGACGACGGCGCCGGGGAGGGACAGCTCCACCTCGGTGCCGTCCGGCGACCACCGGGAGGCCAGCGGGCGCGCGGCGGCGTAGGCGGCGACGGCGCGCCGGTGGTCGGTCAGCAGGGGTGCGGCCATCAGCCCCTCGCTGAGCACCCGGACCACGCGCACCCCCTCGGGTGCGGGCAGCACGAAGGAGGGGTGCTCCAGGAGGAACGCCGCCCGGGTGCCGCCACCGACGGGACCGCTGTACCCGGCCCACCGACCCGCCGCGGCCTTGGCGGCGTCCATCAGCACCGCGCCGGCGACCAGCGGGTCGTCGGCACCGGGGACGTCGGCGAAGCCCACCTCGGGCTCGACGAGCTCGCGGACGCCCTGCTGCTGGCCGAACCCGCGCAGCCAGCGGGCCAGGTCGGTGACGTCGTCCGACCAGCCCTGGGAGGTGGCCCAGGACCACAGCCAGGACCGCGGACCGGGCGCCGCGGACCCGAGCAGGTGCACCCGGGCGCAGACCAGGTCCTCGGTGTGCTCACCGGTGCCGCCGCCGAAGACGAACCGGCCGGCAGCGAGGTCGACGTCCCAGCGCCGGTCACCGATCACCTCGGCCAGGTGCAGCTGGGTCTCGAAGGACAGCAGAGCGGCGTCGTCGCACAGGTCGGCCAGGGTCAGCGTCACACCGCCACCCTGCCAGGGCGGTGTCGCCGAACCCTTCCGCCGGAGATGTCTCAACGCTAAGGTAAATCCCATGACGAGCAGGCGGGTACGCATCGGCATCGACACCGGCGGCACGTTCACCGACGTGGTGGCGGTGGACGAGGAGACCGGCGCCACGACGACCACCAAGACGCCGTCGACCCCGGGCAACCCGGCCGACGGGTTCCTGGCCGGGGTGCAGAAGGTCCTGGACCTCATGGACCTCACCGGCGACGCCGTCACCGCGGTCAGCCACGGGACGACGGTGGCCACCAACCAGCTGCTCGAGGGCAAGCTCGACCGGATCGGCTTCATCACCACCGAGGGCTACGCCTCCGTGCTGGAGATCGCCCGCCAGTCCGTGCCCGACGGCTACGGCAACAGCTACTTCTGGGTCAAGCCGCCGCGGATCGTGCCGGCGGACCTGGTGAAGACCGTCGGCGGGCGGCTGGACCACAGCGGCGCCGAGGTGCGGCCCTTCGACCGGGAGCAGGCCGTCGCCGCGGCGACCTTCTTCAAGGACGCCGGGATCACCACCGTGGGCGTCTGCTTCCTGCACGCCTACGCGAACGACGCCCACGAGCTGGCCATGCTCGAGGTGCTGCGCACCGAGCACCCCGACTGCGTCGTCTCCATCTCCTCCGGCGTGCTGCGGGAGTACCGGGAGTACGAGCGGTCGGTGACCACGCTGGTCGACGCCGCGGTCAAGCCCAAGGTCGGCGCCTACGTCACCAGCATCCGCGAGCGGCTGGACTCCCTGGCCCCGGGCGTGCCGTTCTACGTCATGAAGAGCAACGGCGGCGTGCTGAGCGCCGAGGAGGTCGTGCACCAGCCGATCACGACGATGCTGTCCGGCCCGGCCGCCGGCGCCCTGGGCGCCGCGCTGATCGCGCAGACCGCCGGCTTCGACCGGATCCTCACCTGCGACGGCGGCGGCACCTCGACCGACGTCACCGTGGTCATCGACGGCGAGCCCGCGCTCACCACCGAGGGCACGGTCGGCGACTACCCGTCCAAGATCCCCATGATCGACGTGGTCACCGTGGGCGCCGGCGGCGGCTCGATCGCCTGGCTGAGCCCCGAGGGCACGCTGAAGGTCGGCCCGAAGAGCGCGGGCGCCGACCCGGGCCCGATGTGCTACCCCAGCCGGGGCCCCGAGCCCACGGTCACCGACGCGCACGTCGTCCTCGGCCGGATCCCCCCGCACCTGCTCGGCGGGGAGATCCCGCTCAGCGTGGACGCCGCCCGCGGCGGCCTGGGGTCCCTCGGCGGGAAGCTGGGTCTGGCCACGGAGAAGACGGCCACCGGGATCCTGGAGATCTCGGCGTGGAACCAGGCCAACGCGCTGCGCCAGGTCACCGTCGCCCGCGGCCTCGACGTCCGGGACTTCACGCTGACCACCTTCGGCGGCTCCGGCTCGCTGCTGGCCTGCCGGCTGATGGACATCCTGGGCCTGCCGCGCACCCTGGTGCCGCCGAACCCGGGCAACGTCAGCGCGTTCGGGCTGCTCACCGTGGACGTGCGCAACGACTACGTGCAGACGATGGTCGCCAAGCACACCGCGCTGGACGCCGACGCCGTGGCCACCGCCTTCGGCCGGCTCGAGGAGCAGGCCGCCACCGCCCTGGACGGCGAGGGCTTCGCCCGGGCCGACCAGCGGATGCAGCGGACGGCGGACCTGCGCTACGTCGGGCAGGCCTTCGAGGTCCGGGTGCCGGTCGGTGACGGGCCGCTGGACGAGGTCGCTGCCGCTTTCCACGCCGCGCACCGGCAGCTCTACGGCTACGACTTCGCCGCCGACCCGCGACAGGCCGTCGAGTGGGTGAACCTGCGGGTCAGCGGCATCGGCCCGATCCGCCGTCCCGACCTGGTCGCGCTGCCCGACCGCACCGAGGGCACCGTCGCCGACGCCGTCACCGGCACCCGGCCGGTCTTCTTCGACGACTGGACCGAGACCCCGCTGTACGCCCGCACGCAGCTGCAGCCCGGCGACGTCGTCGTCGGCCCGGCGGTCGTGGAGGAGTTCGGCTCCACGGTCCCCGTGCACCCCGGCTTCACCGCCACCGTCGACAGCTACTCGAACCTGCTGCTCACCAAGGAGTCCTCGCGATGACCGCTGCAGACCCGGTCCTGGTCGAGATCGTCGCCGGCACGCTGGCCGCGATCGAGATGGAGGTCGAGACCGCCATCGGCCGGACCTCGCGCTCCCCGATGATCCGCGACGCGCACGACTTCCGGGCCGGCATCCACGACCGGCAGCTGCGCAAGCTCACCGGCCGGTCGTACTCGGCGCTGGTGCAGCCGGTCGTGCGGGACTACCCGATCGACCAGATGAACGTGGGCGACGTCTTCTTCCACAACGACGTCTACCTCTCCGAGGGCGGGATCGGCCACCTGCCCGACCTGTGCGTCACGGTGCCGGTCTTCGCCGAGGGCGCGGTCGTCGCGTTCATCCAGGCGTTCGGCCACCACGACGACATCGGCGGCGCCGTCCCCGGGTCCATGCCCTCGGCGGCCACCAGCATGTTCGAGGAGGGCCTGATGGTCCCCCCGATCAAGCTGTGGGACCGCGGGGTGCCGAACGAGTCGGCGCTGAAGATCATGACCCGCAACTCGCGGATGCCCGACTCGCTGGCCGCCGACCTGGACGCCGAGTGCTCGGCCTGCCTGGCCGGTGCCCGCCGGCTGGGCGAGCTGTTCGAGCGGTACGGCGTCGCGGCGGTCGAGGCGTGCTTCGACGCGATCCTGTCGAGCTCGACCGAGGTCTACCGGACCGAGATCCTGTCCCAGATCCCCGACGGCACCTACGTCTGGGAGGACTACGCCGAGCACGACGGCGTCGACGAGCCGATGCTGCACCGCCAGCGGATCACGCTGACGATGGACTCCACGGCCGAGGTGCCGCTGATCATCGACTTCACCGGCACCGGCCCGCAGGCCAAGGGCCCGATCAACCACTGCGGCGACTACTCCGACGGCAACTTCCTCAAGAAGTGGCTGGCCCCGGTGCTGCGCAACCTGGCGGCCACCCCGGAGCGGATGGCCGAGCTCGACGTCAACGAGGGCGTCGTCCCGCTGATCGAGATGCGCTTCCCGGAGAAGGGCACGCTGCTCACCCCGGTGTTCCCCGCACCCACCAACGCCCGCACGTTCGTGATCCTGCGGCTGCTCGGCGTGCTGGCCGGGGTGCTGGCCAAGGCCACCGGCGGCCGGATGCCCGCCGACCAGGAGACGATCCGCTACACCGGCGTCTACGGCACCGACGCCGACGGCGAGTCCTACCTCATGCGCGAGGTGCTCGGCGGCGGCTCGGGCGGCCGGTACTACGCCGACGGCGAGGACACCATCCACGTCGTCCCGGACTCCCGGAACCTGCCCACGGAGTTCACCGAGGGTCGCTTCCCGCTGCGCATCGAGGCCCTGGGCCTGGCGCTGGACTCCGGCGGCCCCGGTCGGTACCGGGGTGGCTGCGGCTACGAGAAGCACATCCGGGTGCTCCGCGACGCGCACTTCATGTCCATCGCGGACCGCTCGATCCTGGCCTGCTGGGGCGTCAAGGGCGGCAAGGCCGGCCGGCCGTTCCAGATCACCGTGGACCCGGGCGGCCCGGACGAGCACGAGGTCGACGCGCTCGCCGACGCCGAGCCGCTGACCGCCGGCACCGTCGTCCGCGTCCGGACGACGGGGGGCGGTGGCTGGGGCGACCCGCTGGAGCGCCCGGTCGAGGAGGTGCTGCAGGACATCGCCTGGCTCAAGGTGAGCGTCGAGGGCGCCCGCCGCGACTACGGGGTCGTGGTGGACGGCGAGGGTGACGCCGACCTGACCGCCACCGATGCCCTGCGCGCGGAGATGCGGTCGCAGCGCACCGGCGAGGAGCCGTTCTTCGACCGCGGCCCCGGCTACGCCACGCTGTCCGGCGGCGCCGCGTTCAACGAGTTCGACGTCCTGTAGGCCCCGCCTGCGGGGTGGGCCGGCGTCGACCGCGGCCCACCCTGCAGAGCGCGCCCGCGCGCGCGAGGCTGGTTGCATGACCGAACCGCAGAAGGAACAGGCCGAGACCGAGCTGCACCCCGGCCCGCGCGACGAGGGCGGCGAGGGCGGCATGGCCACCCGCGAGCTCAAGGCGCACGAGGCCGAGGAGGACTGACCTCAGCAGGCGGCGCGGCGACGGCCGCGGCCCAGCGCCGCCCGGGCCACGTCGGCGTCGGAGAACCGCACCGCGGTCGCCGCGTCGACCTGGCCGGGCGCGTCCTGCAGCAGGGTCTCGTGCCCCCGGCCGACGACCAGGACGACGTCGTCGGGCCCGGCGGTGTCGCCCGCGCGGGTGACCGCCCCCCGCCGGTCCAGCACGGTCTGCACCCGGGCATCGGAGCCGAGCAGGCCGACCGCCAGCTCGGCGACGATCGCGGCCGGGTCCTCGCCGTGGCTGCCCTCGTTGGTCAGCCACACATCGTCGGCCGCCCGCGCCGCCTCGCCCAGGCCCTGGCGCTTCCACCGGTCGCGGGCGCCGCGCGCCCCGAGCACCAGGTGCACCCGGCCGCACGGGCGCAGGTCCGCCGCGGTGGAGACGGCCGCGGCCAGCGCCGCCGGGGTGTGCGCGTAGTCGACCACCACGAGCGGTGACCCCGGCGCGCTGAGCAGGGTGTTGCGCCCCGGCGGGGGCAGCACCACCGCCAGCCGGTCGCGCACCGCCTCGGGGTCGCAGCCCAGCACGACGGCCGCAGCCCACGCGGCGGCCACGTTGGTCACGTGCACGTGGCCGACGACCGGGGTGCGGAGCAGGTGCCGGCGGCCGTCGTGGACCAGCAGCACCTCGGTGCCCGTGGCGTCGGAGGTCCCGCGCAGCACCCGGACGTCGCAGTCGGCGTCCCGCCCCACCCGGGTGACCGGCACCCGGGCCTGGTCGGCCAGCCGCCGACCCCAGGGGTCGTCGGTGACCACGACGGCGGCCCGCGTGCGGTCCGGGGTGAACAGCTCGGCCTTGCTGGCCCAGTACTGCTCGAGGGTGCCGTGGTGGTCGAGGTGGTCGGCCTCGAAGCCGGTGAACACCGCGACCTCGGCCGGGAGCGCGTCGACCCGGCCCATGTCCAGCGCGATCGAGGACGCCTCGACCACCGCCGAGGCGGCACCCCGCTGCACCATCCAGCGCAGCAGCCGGTGCAGGTCCGGCGCCTCCGGCGTGGTCAGCGCGGTGCTGCGGGTGTGCGGGCCGAAGGTCGCCCCGACCGTCGTCACCAGACCGCAGCGGTCCAGCACCCCGGCCAGCAGGGTGCTCGTCGTCGTCTTGCCGTTGCTGCCGGTGACGGTCGCCAGCCGCAGCCGGTCGGCCGGGTCGCCGGCCAGCAGCGCACCGACCGGGCCGAGCACCGCCCGGACCGAGGGGACGACGACCACCGGGACGCCGAGGTCGGCCGGCAGCCGGTCGGACCGGTCGGCCAGCACCGCGACCGCCCCGGCCGCCACTGCCTCGACGGCGTGCCGGTGCCCGTCGGCCCGGGCGCCCCGGACGCAGGCGAACAGGCTGCCCGGGCGGACCCGGCGGGAGTCCATCACCAGGTCGGCCACGGGCGCGCCGGGGTCGGGCAGGTCGGCGGTGCTCCGGGCGCGGTGGGCGACGGCGCCCAGGGTGGAGCCCGGGAAGGGGAGGTCGGGGAGCAACACTGGCCTCTCGACGGCAGGTGCGACGGCGAGGGCGTGGTCTCCACCCGCGGCCATCATGGGGACCTGTCGCCCGACCCGGCCACCGGAGGCTCAGGCGGCGGTGCGGCCCCGGGCGATCGAGCGGACCACCGGCAGCAGCGCCTCGGCGATGAGCGCGTAGCCCGCCGACGAGGGGTGGAAGCGGTCGGCGGCGAAGAGCCCGGGCTGGTTGCGGAACCGCTCCCCCAGGTCGGCGCCGATCGGCACCGCCACCCCGCCGGCGGCCTCGACGGCCTCGTCCTGCCGGCGCTGCAGCTCCGCGCTCGCCGTCGCCACCAGCGCCTGGAACGCCGGCGGCACCCACGGCACGGTGGACAGGTCCGGCGCCGGGACGACGAGGACGTCGGCGCCGAGCACCCGCAGGTCGCGCACCGCCGCACCGAGCTGCTGGGCCGCGGTGGCCGGCGGCACCAGGCGGGTGAGGTCGTTGGCCCCGACGACGACCAGCGCCAGGTCGCAGCGGGTCACCTGCCGCACCTGACCGGCCAGCGCGGCCGAGGTCGCGCCGGGGACGGCGACCACCTGCAGCGCCACGTCGACGTCGTCCTCGGCCAGCGCCCGCACCAGCCGGGGCCCGATGGCGTCAGCCGGGTCCGCGGCACCGGTGCCGAAGGCGATGGAGTCACCGAGGACGGCGAGGGAGTAGGTCACGCCTGGTCGAACGGGGGGTGGCGGACCGGTGTTCCAGGGCGCAACACGTCTGGGACGTCTACCTCGTTCGTGCAGGTCAGCGGCGAGCCGGGTGGCGGCCGGAGGGCCCGGACAGGGCAGACTGGTGACCGTGGACACCGACGAGCAGCTCCAGCTGACCCCGGAGCACCTCGCCGTCCGCACCCTGGGTGAGCTCACCTTCCCGTCCCCGCTGGACGGCGGCCTGCTCGAGCGCGGGGAGTCGATGCACTACGTGGGCGAGCACGACCGCGTGCTGGTCGACGGCACGCTCGGCGTGGCGTCCCGGCGCGGCGTCCCGGTCGAGGAGCTGCCCACCTTCGAACCCGGTGGTCCGCGCCGCAAGCTCTACTTCGACCCGAAGAAGACCAAGGTCGGCATCGTCACCTGCGGGGGCCTGTGCCCCGGGCTCAACAACGTCATCCGCGGCCTGGTCGGCGAGCTGGCCGAGCACTACGGCGTGCACTCGGTGCTGGGCTTCCGCGACGGCTACCTCGGGCTGACCCCCCTGGGGGCCGAGCCGGTGGAGCTGACCCCGGAGTCGGTGCGCTGGATCAACCAGCAGGGCGGCACGGTGCTGGGCACCTCGCGCGGCGGCCAGGACCCCAAGGTCATGGTCGAGACGCTGCGGCTGCGGCAGATCGACGTGCTGTTCGTGATCGGCGGCGACGGGTCGCTGCGCGGGGCCCAGGCCATCGCCGACGAGTCGCTGCGCCAGGGCCTGCCGATCGCGGTGGTCGGCGTCCCGAAGACGATCGACAACGACATCCCCTGGATCGACCGCAGCTTCGGCTTCCAGACCGCCTTCGGCCGGGCCGCGGAGTCGATCCGGTCAGCGGCCACCGAGGCGCGCTCGCACCGCGGCGGGGTCGGCCTGGTGAAGCTGATGGGCCGGCACTCCGGGTTCATCGCCGCCTACGCCACGCTGGCCAGCGACGACGTCGACCTGGTGCTCATCCCCGAGGTACCGATGCCGCTGGACGGCGAGCGCGGCGTGCTGGCGCACGTGGAGCGCACCCTGGACCGGCAGGGCCACGCGCTGATCGTGGTCGCCGAGGGCTACGGGCAGGACATGTTCGCCGGCACCGAGGGCGGCGCCGACCCCTCGGGCAACGCCAAGCTGTTCGACATCGGCAAGAAGCTGCGCGACGAGCTCGGCAGCCACCTGACCGCCGCGGGCACCGACTTCCAGCTGCGCTACGTCGACCCGGGCTACGCCATCCGCAGCGTGCCGGCCAACAGCCACGACTCCGTCTACTGCACCCGGTTGGCGCAGGCCGCCGTGCACGCCGCGATGGCCGGCCGGACGGCGACCGTCGCCGGGCGCTGGCACGGCCGGTTCGTCAACCTGCCGATCCCGTTGGTGACCCGCACCCGCAACCAGGTCGACCCGCGCGGTGACCTGTGGCTGTCGGTCCTCGAGGCGACGGGCCAGCCGGTCCACGTCTGAGTCCACGTCTGCTCAGCGGCGGACCGCGTAGCGCAGGCCGAGGAAGCCGCCGGCGAACCGGCGCGGGTCGCGCAGCAGGTCCAGGGCGAGGGGGACGTCGTCGGGCAGCGCCTTGAGCCCGCGGCCCACGTTCGCCGGGGCGACCAGCAGGTGCACCTCGTCGACCAGGTCGGCCCGGAAGGCGTGCGCGGCCAGGGTCGGCCCGTCCACGGTGACGTCCTGCTCGGCGTCCCGCACCAGCGCGGCGACCTCCACCGGGTCGAAGGAGCGCACCAGCCGGGTCCGCCGGGTCACCACGTCGGTCAGCGTGGTGGAGACGACGACCTTCTCCGCCCGCTGCCAGTGCGCCGCGAAGTCGGCCGACCCCTGGTCGCCCTCGGCCCACGACGGGTCGGTCTCCCAGCCCTGCATCAGCTCGTACATCCGGCGCCCGTGCAGGAAGGTGCCGACCTGCGCGGTGTCCTCGTTGACCGCGGCCAGCACCTCGGGGTCGGGGAAGGCGAAGCCGAAGTCGCCGGCCTCGTCGGCGACGAACCCGTCCAGGGAGCAGATGGCGGAGTAGAGGAGTCGGGCCACGGGTCGAGCATGGCGGCCGGGCGGTTCCTGCGGAAGACGTCAGCCCCGACCCCGCCCCACCACGGCGCGGACCAGCAGACCGGCGACCAGCGCCCAGAACGCGGAGCTGATGCCGAGGAAGGCTACCCCGGACGCCGCCGTGACCAGCGCGGCGATCGCCGGGACCCGGTCGGCCGGGTCGGCCAGCGCCGCCTGGGTCGAGGCGGCCAGGGTGCCCAGCAGCGCGAGCCCGGCCACCGCGGCGACCACCCCGGCCGGGGCCAGCCCGACCAGGGCGGCCACCGCCGTGGAGCCGAGCCCGAGGACCACGAGGACGACGCCGGCCGTGGAGCTGGCGATCCACCGCCGTGACCGGTCCTCCCCCGCCTCCGGCCCGGCGGTCAGGGCCGCGCTGATCGCGGCCAGGTTCACCGCGTGCGCCCCGGCCGGCGCGGCGACGACGGTCGCGACCCCGGTCACCAGCATCGCCCGGCGCCACGGCACCCGGTAGCCCAGGCCGGCCAGCACGGCGACCCCGGCGACGTTCTGCGAGGCCATCGTGACCAGGTACAGCGGCAGCGCGATGCCGGTCAGCGCCTGCCAGGTGAACGTCGGCGTGGTCAGCTCCAGCCCCGGCGCCAGCTGCCCCGCCGCGCCCGTCGCGGCGACCACGGTGACCACCGCGGCGGCCCCGAACGCCAGCGGCACGGCCCAGCGCGGGGCGAGCCGCAGACCCAGCAGCCAGACGGCGACCACCACGCCCACCGCGACCGGCGACCGCTGCAGGCCGGTGAGCACCTGCAGGCAGATCTGCAGCAGCACCCCGGCCAGCATCGCCTGCGCCAGCGACGCCGGGATCCGGGCGACCAGCGCACCCAGCTGCGGCACCAGGCCGGTCAGCACGACGAGCACGCCGGTGACCAGGAAGGCCCCGACCGCGGCGGGCCAGCCCCCGGCCACCCCGCCGGTGGTCACCAGCAGCGCCGCGCCGGGGGTGGACCAGGCCGCGGCGATCGGCAGCCGGGTGGTCACCGACAGCACGACGCAGGCGACGCCCATCGCGACGCTGGCCGCCAGCAGCCCGCCGGCCGCCTGCGCCGGGGTCGCCCCGACGGCGGACAGGCCGGTGAGCAGGACGACGAACGAGCTGGTGAACCCGACCAGGGCCGAGACGACGCCGGCGGTGACCGGCGCCGTCAGCCCCTGCCTCACCCCACGGAACGTACGGCGGCGACCGCCCGCTGCCCGAGCGCCGCGCGGAGCGTGGCGCCGTCCTCGTCGGCCAGGGCTGCGGTGCGCAGCCGGGCCAGCCGAGCGGCGTCGTCGTCGGACCCGGTGAACGCGTCGACGGCCTCCATGAGGAGCGCGAAGCTCTCCCGGCCGTGCTCGTGGGTGGCGCCGTAGCCCTTGAGCACCCGCTGGCACTCCACGACCTCGCGGGCGAGCGCGGGGTCGGTGGCGCCGAGCCGCACCGCGTGGTCCAGCCAGGCGTCGATCGCCTCCTGCTCGCGGCCGAAGCGCAGCGACCGGGGCCGCAGCGGCCGGCCGTGCGCCATGGTCCACAGCATCGAGTAGCCGACGATGCCGGTGGTGTTGACCACGATGCCGTCGCGGGTCACCTTGCCGACGACCTTCGCGAACCCCTTCGAGGCGGCCAGCCGGCGGCCCAGCGCGGTGGGCAGGGTGTCGGTGATCTCCTCGACCTGCGGGTGCAGGTACTCCTTCACGTCCACCAGCTGGGTGTCGTCCTCGGCCCCGGCCTCGGCGCGGACCCCGGCCAGCCGGCGGCGGCGGATCTTCTGGTGCGCGACGTGGATGGTGTCCTGGTAGGTCATCCACAGCGCCGCGTGCCGCGCGGTCTCGGTGACCAGCCCGGCGGCGTCCTCGGGGTCCAGCGGCACCACGCGGGCGACCCGGTCGAGGTAGCGGTCGGTGTAGGCGGTGTCCTGGTAGACCGCCGTCCGGACGATGCCCTGCAGCAGCATGTCCCGCGCGGAGGCCGGGAAGTCGGCGACGACGCGCTGCACCCGGCCCCGCAGGGCCGGGCCGACCAGGCTCTCGGGGTCGGACTCCGCGACCTCGCGCCGGCGCTGCTCCTCGCTCTGCGCCGCCGCCTCCTCGGGGTCGACCGGGCGGCGGGTCAGCAGGGTGATCGGCACCGCCCCGGGGCCGGGTGCGGGTGCCGGTGCGGGGGTCGGCACCGGCTCCTGCGCGGCGTCGTAGCCGGCGGCGAAGGCCCGCAGCGAGGCCTCCACGCCCTTGCCGGCGGCCCGGATGGCGTCCTCGAACCGGGACCGCTCGACCGGGACGACGCCGCAGCCGGCCAGCGCGCCGAACAGCGAGGCGCTGATGACGCTGCCGGCCTGGCGGGCGAGGGCGTTGAAGTCGGCCGCGACCAGCCGCTTCGAGCCCAGGCGCGCGGCGTCGAGCAGGCCCGCGCTGTCGACCCGGCCGTCGCCCAGGGCGAGCTTCTCGTCCATCGAGTAGACCCGGTTGGTCGAGGCGATCAGCGTCGTCCGGTCCGGGGTGGTGAACCCGCGCTGCACCGCGCGGCCGGCCTCCATCAGCTCCGAGGCGATGACCACGTCGACCTCGCCCGGGGTCGGGAAGAGGCTCAGCACCGGCTCCGCACGGACGCCGCCGCCCTCGCCGGCCGGGTAGAGCTCGACGTAGTAGACGGTGGCGCCGGTGCGCTGGGCGACCCCGGCCACCGAGGTGGTCTGGGCGAAGAAGCCGGCGCCCTGGCCGACGGCGACGATCCAGTCGGCCAGCACGCCGCCGCCCTCGCCACCCATGGCGAGGATCGCGATGGTGATCGGCCGGCGTCCCTCGGTCCAGCTGGTCACGCGGTCACCGCCTCGTACCGGGAGGCGCGCTTCTCCACGCCGGTGGACAGCGCGCTGGTCCAGGTCTTCCGGGCCCGGGCGAGCACGCGGTCCTTGCGGGTGGGGTTGTGCACCAGGTCGGTCCGGTAGAACGACGGGCACAGCGAGGCCGCGTGCGCGTTGGCCCCGCAGACCCCGCAGCCGACGCAGGAGTCGATGACGGTGGCCACCGGGTCCTGGCGCATGGGGTCGGGGTTGGCCTTGATGGTCAGCGACGGGCAGCCCGAGACGCGGATGCAGGCGTGGTCACCGGTGCAGGTCTCGGCGTCGACGCCGAACCGTTCCTTCACGACCCGCTTGCCCTCCTTCACCGCCTTGGCGCGCAGCGGCTTCTCCCGGCGGTCCTTGTTGAGCTGGCACTCCGAGGTGGCGACGACGACCTTGGGCCCGCGCTCCTTGGTGGTCAGCGCCTCGACCAGCAGGTCGCGCAGCTCGCCGATCCGGTAGGTGTCGGTGACCGAGCGGACCCACTCCACGCCGATGCCGCGGACGGCCTTCTCGATGGGGTGCTTGGTCGAGCGCAGCGCGTTGTCGGCCTTGGACGACAGCACGTCCTGCCCGCCCGTGGCCGCGCTGTAGGCGTTGTCCACCACCAGCAGCAGCTGGTCGTTGTTGTTGAACACGGCATTGCCCACGCCGCTGGTCAGCCCGTTGTGCCAGAACCCGCCGTCGCCCATCACCGCGATCGTGCGGCGGTCGGCGTCCTTGCTGTTCAGCGCCGCGGCCCCGGCCGAGCCCAGGCCGTAGCCCATCGTCGTGGCGCCCAGGTTGAACGGCTCGTTGATGGCGAACAGGTGGCAGCCGATGTCGGCGCTGACGTGGTGCTCCTTGCCGATCTCCTTCTCCGCGAGCTTGAGCGCGGAGAAGATCGGCCGCTCGGGGCACCCGGTGCACAGACCCGGTGGGCGGGCCTTGACCACCTGCGGGTCGACCCGGGGCGCGAACGGGCTGCCGGGGTCCTCGGCCGGCTTGAGCAGCGCCGGCTCGGTCTTCTTGACCTCGGGGAGGTACTTCGTGAGGAAGGCGTCGACCCCGCGGGTGACCGCGGCGGTGGTGTACTCCCCCGCCACCGGCAGCAGGTCCTTGCCGTGCAGCGCGACCGGCGACCCGGCCCGGCGCAGGATCGTGTTCAGGTTCTGCTCGATGTAGTCGGGCTGCCCCTCCTCGACCAGCAGGACGGCGCGCTTGCCCGCGCAGAAGTCGACGATCTCGGAGTCCACCACCGGGTAGGTCACGTTCATCACGTAGACCGGCACCTGGGTGTTGCCGAACGCGTCCGAGCAGCCCAGCAGCTCCATGGAGCGGTTCAGGGTGTTGTAGACCCCGCCCTGCACGATGATCCCGACGTCGGCGGTGTCCGCGCCGAGGACCTCGTTGAGCCCGCGGGCCTTGATGAACTCGACCGCGGCCGGCCAGCGGTCCTCGATCTTCTCCTTCTCGTGCAGGAAGCTCGCCGGCGGCAGCACGATCCGGTCCAGCTGCCGCTTCGGGTTCTCGATCGCGTCGGTCACCGTCATCGGGGGCCGCACGTTGTCCTTGGCCTCGAAGCTGCCGTAGAGGTGGCACGAGCGCAGCCGCAGCTGCAGCATCACCGGCGTGGAGCTGGCCTCCGACAGCTCGAAGCCGGCCTCGACGGCGTCCACGATCGCGCCGATGTTGGGCCGCGGGTCCAGCAGCCACATCTGCGACTTCATCGCGAAGGCGTGCGAGCGCTCCTGCATGATGCTCGAGCCCTCGCCGTAGTCCTCACCGACGATGACCAGCGCACCGCCGGTCACCCCGCCGCTGGAGAGGTTGGCCAGCGCGTCGGCGGCCACGTTGGTGCCCACCGTGGACTTGAAGGTGATCGCACCGCGCAGCGGGTAGTTGACCGAGGCGGCGAGCATCGCCGCGGCGGTGGCCTCCGACGCGCTGTTCTCGAAGTAGACCCCCAGCTCCTCGAGGATCTCGTGGGAGTCACCGAGGACGTCCATGAGGTGCGAGATGGGGGCGCCCTGGTAGCCACCGACGTAGGCCACGCCGGACTGCAGCAGCGCCTTGGTCACCGCGAGGATGCCCTCGCCGGAGAACGTGGTGCCCGCGCCGTCGCGCAGCTTGGTCACCTCGTGGGCGAACGAGCGTTCGGCCATGGTCGGTGCTCCTCTCGAGCTGGGGGTCGTGCTCTTCGGGGTGGGTCAGGCGGGGACGACGGCGAACGCCCGGGCGGGCGAGCCGGTGCCGCCGACGACGGGCAGCGGCGAGACGACCAGCAGCGCGCCGGTGCGCGGCAGCTTGTCCAGGTTCTGCAGCTGGGTCAGGCCGTACTTGTCGGCGCCGAGCAGGAAGTGGTGCACCGGGAACGGCGGCTCGAGGCCGCCGGCCTGGCCGGCGTCGATGCCGACGGTCTCCACGCCGTAGCCGGTGATCGGCGAGGCGGCCAGCCACTGCGCGCCCGCGGCGGAGACGCCGGGGGTGTGCGGGCCGGCATCGTCGGCGTTGGCGAAGGCGGCGGCGTCGTGGCCGAACCGGCTCCAGCCGGTGCGGAACAGCAGCCNGCCGGTGATCGGCGAGGCGGCCAGCCACTGCGCGCCCGCGGCGGAGACGCCGGGGGTGTGCGGGCCGGCATCGTCGGCGTTGGCGAAGGCGGCGGCGTCGTGGCCGAACCGGCTCCAGCCGGTGCGGAACAGCAGCCAGGCGCCCTCGGGCAGCGGGCCGTGCTCGGCGACGTAGGCGTCCAGGTGCTCGGGCTCGAGGAGGAAGTCCGGGTCGGCCGAGGCCTGCTCGGTGAAGTCCAGGACGACGGCCGGGCCGACCAGCCGGCGCGGCGGGATGACGTCGACGGTGGCGCCGTCCCGGCCGGTGGCCCAGTGCGCGGGGGCGTCGACGTGGGTGCCGGTGTGCTCGCCGGTGTGGATGTTGTTCCAGCCCCAGAACGGGCCGTCGTCGTCGAAGTCGCTGACCTTCTCCAGCGACAGCGGGATCGTGTTGGCGAACGGCGCCGGGAGCTGCAGCACCGGCGTCTCCGGGGAGAGCGGGGCGGTGAGGTCGATGATCTCGACCTCGCCGGAGTCCAGGGAGGCCAGGAGTGCGTCGATGACGGTCACGGGGAGGGTCGTCCTTCCGGTCGCATGAGGCAGGTCACAGCTGCCGTGGCGTGCGACGCTAGGCCGGTCGCCGTCCCGGATCTATCCGCGATGCGCAGCCGGCAGCCGGTTTGCGCCGTGCCCGGCCCCGACCTCAGCGCGACCGGCGCGCTGGCCGGACTGCTCGTCGGCCAGTGAGCTAGGAGCGGAGCTTGTGCGATGAGCCGGTGGTGCTCCCGGACCGGCCACCGAGGGCAGCGACCAGGTCGGAGAAGCGCTGCCGCCACACCGGGTTCGACCACCCGGCATCGGCCGCCCACCGAGAGGCTGAGTCGTCGTCCAGCCTTCCGAGCACTGCGGCCGCGCCATCCGGACCCAGGACGTCGGCCATACCGGCGCCCAGCAGTGCAGCTCCCGCCCGGGACGGGTCGAAGTCGCAGTCGGCCAGCACCTCTTCGTGCTCAGCTGCGTAGACCTCGTCGAGCAGCGGTCCTGTTCCCCACCAGCCCATGATGATCGCCAGATCGACGGCGTCCCTGGTGGTGTCGAGGCGGCGATCGAGCCATGCGATCACCTTCAGCGAAGCAAGGGCCGGGACGGACGGGACAGAGGTCCGGACTCCTCCGGGCAGGAGCACCGGTACCCGCACATCCAGTGCTTCGCGGAGACCGAGCACGTTCATCACGTGGTCGTCCGCCCATCGGATGGTCCGGTCTTCGGCCTCGACCTCACCGAAGGGCACGACGTCCACCGGCACGCCCTCGACCACGAAGCGGTGCTCCACGTTTCCCTCCGGGGTCAGGAGCGAGGTCAGCGTGCGGAGTTGGTCCCAGCTGCTGACCGCCACGGCGACGTCGACGTCCTGGGTCGCCCGGGACGGCAGGCCCTCGGTCAGGGCAATCGACCACAGCGTCCGTGCGCTTGCCCCTACGAGCATGGGTTCCAGTCCGACCTCCTCAGCTCGGGCCCCGAGGGTTCCGAGGGCGACCGCCATTCCGACGACATCAGGATCCGTCGAGTTCGAGAAGTCGAGCATCTGCCCTCCTCAGTCGCTCGGCGTGCTCGCGCAGGCGTGGCTCACCGGAGGTCACGAGGTCGGCAAACACCAACGTTGTGGGGGCAAGCCCCTTGCTTCCCCGGACGACCTGTTCGTCCCAGAATCGCCGTTTGAGGTGGACGTTCGCCTCCTTCCTGGGCACCGGGACGAGCCGGTGCTGCCGAACCAGCTGGGTGGGGGTGCGGGTGACATAGAAGGTCACGGACTCAGGACGGAGCATCGTGTCCAGGGCTGCGGCCGCTGCCTCACCGCCGACGACGAGGTCCGGATCCTCCGACCGGGCTGCCCGCCACCAGTCGAGCCGGTCGGCTCTGAAGGACCTGAGGTACAGGCTCGGCGACAGTCGCGTGGCATACGCCTCGACCCACCTGTCGTACAGCTGCCCCGGTCGGTGCAGACGTCGCCCCGTCGACGTCGGAACCAGGGCGCCCGTCTGTTCTAGCTCGCCGACGACGCCCTGCGCCGTCCCGAGCGACGTACCCGATGCCTCGGCCAGCTGTCGAAGCTTTGTCGAGGCCGCAGCGGGCTGGGTCAGCAGGACGAAGAGGACCTGCAGACCCGCCCGCGTGAAGGCCCGGTCCCCGCGCTCGGGCCCGGACTGGACGGAGTTCTTTGCAGGGCGCTTCCCCCGCACGTCGATGTACACCCCCGGCCACCGCAGGCAGCCGTTCCCGACCATGTCCACGTAGTCCACTGCCATCCCGCGAAGCACCGCGCCGACCGCGTCAGAGATGTACGGGGCCACCACCATGAGCGGCAGCTCGTGATTGCTCCGCACGGTGGTCGCCAGGCCCGGCGTAAGACGACGCTTGACCTCCAAAACGTACGACCGTGCTCCCACCCCGGGCACGGAGACCCGGATCCGGGCATCCTCGAGCCGGTCGTGGTGGTGCGTCACCCCTAGCTCGACCCGAGCCCCGAGTTCGTCAAGAACCCGAGGTAGCGCGTCCAGCAGATCGTCGGTGTTCACTTCGCACACCGTTCAATGATTGTGAACATAGGGTAATTTTGAACGCCTGACGCCGGTCTTGCGCGACGACACGCTGAGCCCAAGAGGATCGGTTACCGAGACCGGCGCAGGGTGTCGCTCGGGCTCTCCCCGAAGGCCGCCCGGTAGTCCCCGGCCAGCCGGCCCAGGTGCGGCACGCCCCAGCGCAGCGCGGCGTCGGTGACGCTGGCGGCGCTGCCGTCGCTCAACGACTCCCGCACCCGCTCCAGCCGGACCCGGCGCAGGTAGGCCGTCGGCGTGCAGCCCAGGTGCGCGCGGAACCCGGCCTGCAGCGCCCACACGCTCAGGTGCACCGCCTCGGCGACGTCCGGGGTGCCCAGCGGCTCGGCGCAGTGCTCCTCCAGCAGCCGGGCCGCGCGACGCACCACGGACTCCGCCGGGGTGGCCGGCTCCGGGCCCGGGTCGGCGAGCCCGGCGACCAGGCCGTCGACCAGCGCCAGCCGCAGCGACGCCGCCGCGGCCGGGTGTGCGGCCAGGCCGTCGGGCCGCTCCAGGTCCACCAGCAGCAGGTCGACCAGCCCGCGCCAGCAGCGGCCGGCGCCCCGGGTCAGGTCCAGGGTGGTGCCGCCGGCCGGGCAGGTGGCCCGCGCGACGGCCGCCCGGTCGCGCAGCAGCGGGACGGCGACCCGGACCATCAGCCGCGGGTTGCCGGCCGAGTAGTGCATCCGCAGCGACCGACCCACCGGGGTCACCGCCGCCGTGCCGGGGACGGCGACCACACCGCCGATCGTGGTGCGCCCGGCCAGCGGGATCTGCACCAGCTGGAAGTCCAGGCCGTCGACGGCGACCTCCACCTCGGTGGCGTAGTCGATGAAGTGCAGGCTCAGGCCGTCGAGGTCCACCGCGTTGTGCAGCGCCCGGAAGCCCTCGCCGCGGCCCACCGGGGTCAGCCGGTGCGGAGCCAGGGAGTCCGAGACCGAGGCGCGGGCGGCGTCCACGCTGGTCGTGCGCAGGACGCCGTGGGAGGCCAGGGGTGTCGCCGTGCGGGCCACCGGGACCTCCTCGCCGCGTCGTCGTCCTCACGAGTGTGCGACGAACGTCCGCAGAACGGAACACCTCGCTTCCTGGACAGCCGGCGCCGCGGGTGGATGGCGACCGGTGCACCCGCGCCCGCATGATCGCCGGCACCCCGATCCGAGGAGAGCCACCGTGAGCACCCCGATCCTCGAGGCGGACCACTTCCGCCTCGGCCTGTTCTCGTCCAACTGCAGCGGCGGCCTGGCCGTCACCACCGTGCCCGAGCGCTGGTCGGGCTCGTGGGAGGACAACCTCCGGCTGGCCCGGATCGCCGACCGGGTGGGCATCGACTTCATGCTGCCGATCGCCCGCTGGATCGGCTACGGCGGCGAGACCAACTTCCACGAGGGCGTGCTCGAGCCGGTGCCGTGGGCGACCGCGATCGTGGCCAGCACCGAGCGGCTGACCGCCTTCGCCACCGTGCACACCGCGTTCAACCACCCGGTGGTCACCGCCAAGCAGCTGGCCACCGTGGACCAGGTCGCCCCCGGCCGGGTCGGGCTCAACGTCGTCGCCGGCTGGAACCAGCCCGAGTACGAGGCCATGGGCGTGGACCTGCCCACCGACCACGACTCCCGCTATGCGCTGGCCCAGGAGTGGATCGACGTGGTCACCGAGCTGTGGAGCCGGGAGGGCCGGTTCGACCTGCCGGGCCGGTTCTGGGACCTCACCGGCGTCGAGGCGCTGCCCAAGCCGGTCGCCGGCCGGATCCCGATCCTCAACGCCGGGTCCAGCACGCAGGGCCGGGCCTACGCCGCCCGCAACGCCGACTTCGTGTTCACCATCGTCGGCGGTCCCGAGGACGGCGCCGGCGTCGTCGAGCAGCTCACCGCGGACTCCGCCGCGCAGGGCCGCCGGGCCGGCGTCATGACCCCGACCCACGTGGTCTGCCGGCCGACCCGCACCGAGGCGGAGGAGTACCTGCACCACTACGCCGACGAGAAGGCCGACTGGGACGCCGTGGACAACCTGATGCGGCTGCAGGGCCTGCACGCGCAGTCCTTCAGCGCGGAGATGCTGGAGACCTTCCGCGGCCGGTTCGCCGCCGGGCACGGCACCTGCCCGGTGATCGGCTCGCCGGACGACGTCGCCGACGAGATCGAGCGGTTCGCCAAGGCCGGCTTCGGCGGCATCACGATGGCCTTCGTCGACTACGCCGGCGAGCTGGAGTACTTCGCGCAGGAGGTCATGCCGCGCCTGGCCAAGAAGGGCCTCCGCCCCGAGGTCGGCTGAGGCTCCCCCTCTCGCACCGCGGCAGAGGAACCTCTGCACCCCCTCGTGAGCTCGGAAGGGGATGCAGAGGTTCCTTTGCCCCAGCGGGGGGTGGGTAGGGCGCCCCATCCCGGCGCGGGCAATGGATCCCTCCGCAACGGATTCACGTGGAACGTTGCGGAAGGGATCCCTTGCCCCGGCGCCGGAGGGGTCAGCTGCGGACGGCGGCCAGCTTCGACCGCACGGCTGCGGCCAGGCGCTGGGCAGCCGGGGGCCGGAGCAGGCCCTGCGCCACGATGTGGCCGGAGCCGCCGCCCAGGCCGGGGCCCGGGTGGGTGAAGGCGCCGATGTGGAACAGCCGGGCCACCCCGGTGCGGTGCCCGGTGCCGGTGCCCGGCCGCCACAGCAGCGACTGGTCCAGCTCGGCCGCCCCGCCGTACGGGTCGCCCTGGACGGCGTTGGCGTTGGCCGCGCTGAGCCCGGCCGGGGAGATGATGTGCCGGCCCACCACCCGGTCGCCCAGCCCAGGCGCGTACCGCTCCACCCGGGCCAGCACGCGGTCGGCGTAGGCGTCGGCCACCTCGGGGGTCCAGCCACCGGTCGTGTCGATCTCGCCGGCCGCGTCCCCGGTCGGCGCCCAGGGCAGCTCCTGCAGCTGCAGCCACAGCGTCGCGCCGCCCGCGGGGGCGCGGGTGGGGTCCAGCACCGTCTGCTGGCCGACCACCACCGTGGGCTCGGCGGGCAGCAACCCGGCCTCGGCCTGCGCGCACGCCACCCCGGTGCTGTCGGACCCGTTGCTCACGTGCACCAGCGGGACGGCGTCCAGCCGGCTGTCGGCCCAGCTCAGCGGCCGGTCCAGGGCGAGGTGCAGCTGGGCGGCGGCCCGGCCCGGACGGTGCCGGACCACGGCCTGCCGCCCGCCGTCGTCCACGTCCTCGGGCCGCAGCAGGTCCCCGTACAGCCGGCCGGTCGCCGTGGAGGCGAGCACGGCCTTGGTCGCCGACAGCCGCCGGCCACCGACGTGCACGGCGACGGCGAGCCCGTCCTGCACCTCGATCCGCTCGGCCGGCGCCCCCAGCACGACCTCGACGCCGCGCTCGGCGAGCAGCCGGCCGAAGGCCTCGGTGAACCGGCCGGCACCGCCCTCGACGACCGGCAGCCCGACGGCGTGCATGGTGAAGGCCATCACCGGCAGCATCAGCCCGCCGGTGGCCTGGTCGGGGGCCAGCCCGGCGTGCAGCAGCCACGGCGCCCACAGCTGGTCGACCTCGTGGCCGGCGAACCGCTCGCGCACCAGGCCGCGGCCGGACTGGCCGGCCACCCGCACCAGCTCGACGACCTCGGCCCGGCCCAGCCCGCGCAGCGCACCCAGGCCCAGCCGGGCGGCGTCGGTGCCGCCCAGCCGGGAGCCCAGCGCGCCGAACACGTGCGGGGACCAGCGCTCGAGCTGGGTGAGCATCGCGGCGTAGGCCGCGGCGTCCTCCGGGTGCTCGAACGTGGCCGCGGTGGCGGCGGGGTCGCGGTCGGCGACGACGGCACCCCGCTCGGACACCGAGGCGGTCACCGGGCCCTCGGCGTTCCGGTAGACCAGGCCGTGCCGGTGCAGGTCCGCCCCGAGCGCGGCGTAGGCGCCGCCGGCCATGAACAGCGGGTGCCACGAGCTGAACGTGTCGTGGGTGTACCCGGGCAGGGTCAGCTCGTCCGACGCGATGAAGCCGCCGATCCGGTCGTGCTCGTCCACCAGCGCCACCCGCCAGCCGGCGCCGGCCAGCTCGGCGGCGGCCACCATGCCGTTGATCCCCGCGCCGACGACGACGGCGTCGAACCGGTCGCTCATGCCGGCGACCCCTGCAGCCGCTTCGCCAGGGTGGGCGTGACGTGCGCGTAGTCGCCCGGGTCGATCGGCAGCAGCCACTGCTTGGCCCGGGTGAGCGGGCCGACGCCGATGCCGACGTCGGAGAGCACCTCGTCGATGTTCTTCACCGAGAACGGGATGATGTTGGTGCCGCGGGCGTGCGCGCCGTGGGTGCGCTCGCGCATCCAGTCCAGGGTCTCGCGCCGCTGCCGGTGCATCTCGTCCCGGCTGGGCAGCTCGTGGTTGCCGCCCAGCAGCGAGCCGATCCAGATCGCCGAGACCTCCGCCGACAACGGGGAGAAGAACGACGAGTTGTACCCGGCGAAGCTGAGGTCGGCGACGTCGATCGGGTGGATCTGCCGGTGCAGCAGGAAGTCCCCCTTGTCGTCGGTGAGCCGGTCGACGACGTCCTCGGGCAGGAAGGGCAGGTCCTGGGTCCAGCCGGTGGCGGCGACGACGACGTCGGCGGGCACCAGCTCCCCGGTGGAGAGCTCGGCGAGCGCCTTCCCGTCCTGCTCCACGAACCGGGCGACGACGGTGTCGCGCTTGACGGCGATCCGGCCCTCGGCGACGCCCTCGAAGAAGCCCTCGGTGGCCAGCGAGACCGTCGACCGGGCGATGTCGGAGAACTGGCCCAGCGGCACCAGGCCGAGGTCGGTGAGCTTGAGCTGGCCGGTGGTCACCTTCTCCACGCTGCCCAGCATCGAGTTGGCCATCGCCGAGTTCCTGGCGTGCAGCAGCTTCTCCGGACCGGTGGTGGACCGGTAGCGGAACAGGCCCTCGCCCATCCGCGTGAGCATGAAGAACTTGTAGTTGACCGCGTTGGCCACCTTGCGCGGCATCTTCCACAGCAGCTCGCGGGCCACGACGGTGGTCGAGGCCGCCACCGAGGCGATCTCCACGGTGATGTCGCAGGCGCTCTTGCCGTAGCCGAGCACGACGACGTCCTTGCCGCGGACCTGCTCGTGGCTGTGCCACTCGCTGGCCGCCAGCACCTCGCCGCCCAGCTTCTCGAACAGGTCGAGGTTCTCGATCGGCGGCACGAAGGGCCGGGAGAAGATCCCGCTGGCCAGCACCAGGTGGTCCACGTGCGTGGTGCTCTCGGCGGTCTCGACGTCCCACCCGCCGCCGTCGGACGGGCGGGCCTGCACCACCTCGGTGCCCAGCTGCACGTGCCGGACCAGGTCGAACTTCTCCGCGTAGGTCTGCAGGTAGGCCTGCACCTGGGCGCCCGAGGGCCACTCCGGGTAGTCCACGGGCATCGTGAGGTCCGACAGGGCGTAGGTGCCCTTGTCGTTCTGGGTCTTGAGCCCGGGGTAGCGGCGGGTCCCGCTCCACACCCCGCCCAGGTCGGGCGCCTTCTCCCAGACCACCACCTCGTGGCCGAGCTGGCGGAGGACCTTGGCGGAGGACAGGCCGGCGAACCCGGCCCCGACGATGCCGATCTTCATGGTGGAGGACCTCACTCTGCGAGCTGCGGGATGGCGGGGACGGTCTGCTCGGGGCCGAGCGCGGAGTAGCCGCCGTCGGCGGCCCAGTCGGCCCCGGTGACGACGGAGGCGGCGTCGGAGACCAGGAAGGCGACGACGGCGCCGATCTCGGCGCCGTCCCCGACCCGGCCGGTCAGGTGGAACGGGGCCGCGACGGCGTCGGTCTTCGCGCGGTCGCCGCCGGAGAGGTCGTCCATGATCTTCGACCAGGTCCAGCCGGGGCTGATGGAGTTGACCCGGATGCCGTCGGGGGCCAGGTCCAGCGCCATCGACCGGGTGAGCTGGGCGATCGCCGCCTTGGACGCCGGGTAGACCCAGCGGCCGGTCTGGGCGACCTTCGAGGAGATCGAGGTGAAGTTGACGACCGCGGCGTGCTCGCTGGCGACCAGGTGCGGGTGCGCGTGCCGCACCACCTCGACCATGCTCACCACGTTCACGTCCAGCGCCCGCAGCCAGTCCTGCCGGGAGGTGGCGAAGCCCTCGTCGAGGTAGACCGCGGCCAGGTTGACCACCACGTCGATGCCGCCGAACCGCTCGACGGTGGTCTGCACCAGGGCGGCCAGCGAGTCGTCGTCGGTGACGTCGGTGCGGACGAAGACGACGTCGGTGCCCAGCGCCTCGGCCGCGGCGCCGCCGACCTCGTCGACGTCGGCGACCACCACGCGGGCGCCGGCCCGGGCGAGGGCCTCGACGACCCCGTGGGCGAGCAGGGTGGCACCGCCGGTGACGACGGCGGTGCGACCGGTCAGGTCGGTCATGCGGGCTCCTCTCCTCCGACGCTGCGACATCGGTCACAACGTGTGGAGGGCGACGCTAGGAAGGCCCGGGACCGGGGGCTATCCGCTCTGCGCGACCGGCGTCCGCGGAGCGCGGGGCGGTCCCGGCGAGCTGCTCGCGCAGCTTGAAGTGCTGCAGCTTGCCGCTGGTGTTGCGCGGCAGGGCGTCGACGAACCGGACGTCGCGCGGGTACTTGTACGGGGCCAGCACGGCCTTCACGTGGTCCTGGATCGACCGCGCCGTCGCCTCGCTGGCCGGGACGCCCGCGCGCAGGACGACGAACGCGCAGACCACCGCGCCGCGGTCGGGGTCCGGGCGCCCGACCACCGCGGACTCGACCACGTCGGGGTGCCCGTCGACGGCGAACTCGACCTCGGGCCCGCCGATGTTGTAGCCCGAGGACACGATCATGTTGTCGGTGCGGGCGCAGTAGGTGAACCAGCCGTCCTCGTCGCGCCGGAAGGTGTCGCCGGTGACGTTCCAGCCGCCCTGCACGTAGCTGCGCTGCCGGTCGTCGTCCAGGTACCGGCAGCCGACCGGGCCGATCACCGCGAGCCGGCCCTCGACGCCGGCCGGCAGCTCAGCGCCGTCCGGGTCGAGGATCGCCGCGCGGTACCCGGGCAGGGGCCGGCCGGTCGTGCCGCGCCGGACGTCCTCACCGGCGGCGGAGATGAAGATGTGCAGCAGCTCGGTGCCGCCGATGCCGTCGACCACCTGCAGGCCGAGGTCGTCGTGCAGCGCGGCCCAGGTGTCGTCGGAGATGTGCTCGCCGGCGCTGACCGCCATCCGCAGGCCCGCCAGCTGCGATCCCTTGCCCGCGGCCAGGATCTGCCGGTAGGCCGTCGGCGCGGTGGCCAGCACGGTGACACCCTGCTCGGCGACCAGGTCGGCCAGCGCGGGCGGGGCCAGCGCGTCGGTGAGCAGGGCGCAGGCGCCCGCGCGCAGCGGGAAGACCACCAGCATGCCCAGCCCGAAGGTGAACGCGAACGGCGCAGTGCAGGCCACCAGGTCGTCGGGCCCCAGCTGCAGCACGTGCCGGCCGAAGGTGGCGTCGATGCTCAGCACGTCCCGGTGGAAGTGCATGGTGATCTTGGGGACGCCGGTGCTGCCCGAGGTGGGGCACAGCAGCGCGACGTCGTCGGCGGCGGTGTCGACGGCGGTGAACCCGGCCGGCTTGGTCGCCGCCCGGGCCACCAGGTCGGTGTCGGTGCCGGCCCCGATCGTGGTCACCCGCAGGTCCGGGGCGGAGGAGTCCCGGACGGCCTCGACGTCGGCGACGCTGCGGTGGTCGACCAGGGCGAGGGCGGGCCGGGTCCGCTCGACGACCGGGGCCAGCTCACCGGCCCGCAGCGCGGCGAAGACCACCGTGGCGACGCCGCCGGCCTTCAGCGTGCCCAGCCAGGCCGCGACCATCCACGGCGTGTTCGGTGCGCGCAGCAGCACGCGGTTGCCCGGCTCCAGGCCGAGGTCGTCGACCAGCACGTGGGCGACCTGATCGGCCCGGTCCTGCAGCTCGCCGTAGGTCCACACCTCGCCGTCCGGGGTGCGCAGCGCCGGGCGGTCCCGGCCGAACCGGGCCACGGCCTCGTCGACGAGGGCGGCCCCGGCGTTCAGCCGGGCCGGGTGCTGCAGCTCGGGGGTGGTGAACTCGAGGACCGGCCAGTCCTCGGCCGGCGGGAGGTGGTCCCGGGCGAAGGTGTCGGTGTGGGCCGACGGCGAGAGCTGCACGGGCGCTCCTCAACTCTGGTCCGGGTGACATGACACATCAAGCGCGATCGTTGCGCAGGTGTCAATACACACCGGTCGGGTTCAGGCGGGCCAGTGCCCCGCGGCGTGCGCCAGCGCCCGGCCCTCGAGGGCCTGCACCAGCTGCTCGAACACCGCGGCGGCCCGCGGGCCGGCCCAGTCGTCGGGCAGCAGGGTGCGGGGCAGGCCCGGGTCCCGGTAGGGCAGCCGGCGCCAGGCGTCGACCACCTGCAGATAGGTGGCGAACGCCGTCGCCGGGTCCACGCCGCCCTCGACCACCGCGAGGGTGTCGGCGTGCTCGGCGACGAACTCCCGGTACCGCTGGTCGATGCCGGCCAGGTCCCAGCTCTCCCGGATCAGCGTGGCCAGGTCCTGCCCGGCGACGTGGTCGCCGACGAAGACCGCGCTGTGGCCGACCAGGTCGAGCTCGGTGATGGCCGCCTGCGCCGCCGGCAGCATCCGGGCCGGGGCGATCCAGGTCGCCGTCCCCACGTTCCCGAAGCCGAGGGAGGACAGGTGCGACCGCAGCTGCTGGCGGCGGCTGCGCATCGACTCGGGCACCGAGAAGTTCACGATGCACCAGCCGTCGGTCAGCGCCGCCGGCTGGCGGGCGTGCCAGATGATCTCGTCGCCGCGGGCGAAGGAGTCGGCGGCCAGCGGGGTCAGCGCGTAGCCGCGCACCCCGCCCCGGCTCTCCGGGTCCAGCCAGCCGCGCTTCTTCAGCCGGAAGACCGCGGTGCGCACGGTCGGCCCGTCCAGGTCGAGGGCGGCCAGCAGGTCGATGCTGCCGCCGATGGGCAGCCAGCCGCCCATCCGCCGGACCACGGCACCGAGGAACGTCACGACGACGGTGCGGGAGGCACGCCCCCCGCCGTCCCGTCGCTCCTCCACCTCCGGGCTCACCAGCAGCATCGTGCCAGCCGACCCGGTCACGACCCGTCGGCCCCCAGCGCCGCGCGCCAGGCGTCCGGCCACGGGCTGGGCCCGCCGCCCTCGAACCCGTCCACGTGCACCACGACGTACCGGCCGCGGGCGGCCAGCACGTCGTCCCCACGGCGCACCTCGAAGTCGAAGGTCATCGAGGTCCGGCCGATCTCGGCCACCTGCACGGTGGTCACCGCCTCGTCGCCGAAGCGCAGCGGGGACACGAACTCGACCTCGTACCGGACCCGCGGGGCGGTCGGGGCGAAGTCCAGCCCGACCCCCCGCATGAGCTCCGCCTCGGCCGCCTCGGCGAACCGGGCCACCGCGGTGTTGTGGTAGATCCCCGACGCGTCGGTGTCCACCCACTCCACCCGGCGGCGACAGGTGCCGCTGGGCCCGCTCACCCCGCCGCGACCGGCGTGCGCGGCCGCCACCGGACGTGCTCGGGCTCCACGACGCCGTCGCGCAGCAGGGACAACCGCGGCGGCACCTTGTCCGTGCGCGACGTCGGGGGCTTGCGGCTGCCGCCGGCCCAGGGCGTCGGCCAGACCGCGCCGGGACCGGCGTAGCCCTGCTCGGCGGCGGCGTGCAGCGTCCACTGCCCGTCGTAGAGGTGGGTGCGGCCCAGCGCGCAGAGGTCCGCGCGCCCGGCGAGCAGGATCGAGTTGACGTCGTCGTGCGAGGAGATCGCCCCGACCGCGATCACCATCGCGCCGGCCGGCGCCGCCACCTCCTGCCGGATCCGGTCGGCGAAGGGGGTCTGGTAGGACCGCCCGAACGCCGGCTTCTCCTCCTTGGACACCTGGCCGGAGGACACGTGGACGGCGGCCGCGCCGTGCGCCACGAAGGCCCGGGCGATCTCCACGGCGTCGTCGTCGGTGTTGCCGTCGGGCAGCCAGTCGTGCGCGGAGATGCGCACGGTCACCGGCACCCGGCCCGCGACGACCTCGCGGACGGCGTCGAAGACCTCCAGCGGGAACCGCAGCCGGTTCGCCAGGCTCCCGCCGTAGGAGTCGGTGCGCTGGTTGGCGGCCGGGGACAGGAACGACGACAGCAGGTAGCCGTGCGCGGCGTGCACCTCGACCAGGTCGAACCCGGCGTCGACCGCCCGGCCGGCCGCGGCGGCGAAGTCGGCGACCGCGGTGTCCAGGTCGGCGCGGGTGGCCTCGCGGGGCACGTGGCAGCCGGGGCCGTAGGGCAGCGCGCTGGGCCCGACGACCTCCCAGTTGCCGCTCTCCAGGGGCTGGTCGATGCCCTCCCACATGAGCTTGGTGGAGCCCTTGCGGCCCGAGTGCCCGATCTGGACGCCGATCTTGGCCGGCGACCGCTCGTGCACGAACCGGGTCACCCGGGCCCAGGCGTCGCGCTGCTCGTCGGTCCACAGCCCGGGGCAGCCCAGGGTGATCCGGGCCTCCGGGGACACGCAGGTCATCTCGGTCATCACCAGGCCGGCGCCGCCCAGGGCCTTGCTGCCCAGGTGCACCAGGTGGAACTCACCGGGCACGCCCTCGTCGGCCACGTACATGTCCATGGGCGCCAGCACGACCCGGTTGGCCAGCTCCAGCCCGCCGATCCGGACCGGCTGGAACATGGCCGGGGCGGGCTCGCCGTCCCCGTGCCGGGCGGCGAAGGCGGCCTCGACCTGGGCGGCGAACACGGCGTCCCGGTCGCGCAGGTTCTCGAAGGTGATCCGGCGGGACCGGGTCAGCAGGTTGAACACGAACTCGGTCGGCTCCTGGCCCGCGTACATGCCGATCCGCTCGAACCACTCCAGCGAGGCCTGGGCCGCGCGCTGGGTGGACTCGACCACCGGCTTGCGCTCGTCCTGGTAGGCGGCCAGAGCCTGCTCGATCGTGGGGTGCTCGTGCAGGCAGGCGGCCAGCGCCAGCGCGTCCTCCATGGCGAGCTTGGTGCCCGAGCCGATGGAGAAGTGCGCGGTGTGCGCCGCGTCGCCCAGCAGCACCAGGTTGCCCTCGTGCCAGCACTCGTTGCGGACGGTCTGGAAGTTCAGCCACTTCGAGTTGTTGGTGAGCACCTCGTGCCCGGCCAGCTCGTCGGCGAAGATCTCCCGGATCCGCTCGACGGCGTAGGTGTCGCTCACCCCGGGCGGGAACTCCTGGCCCTCGGTCGCGCCGAAGCCCGCGCGCTCCCAGACGTCGTCGTGCATCTCGACGATGAAGGTCGAGCCGGTGTCGGAGAACGGGTAGCCGTGGATCTGCATCGTCCCCCACTCCGTGTGCTTGACGATGAACTGGAAGGCCTCGAAGACCAGGTCGGTGCCCAGCCAGATGTACTTGTTGTGCCGGCGGTCCAGCGTGGGGCCGAACGCCTGGGCGTGCGCCGTCCGGATCTGGGAGTTCAGCCCGTCGCAGGCCACCACCAGGTCGTGGGTGGCGCGCAGCTCCTCGACGTCGGGGGCCAGCGCGCGGTAGTGCACGGTGACGCCGAGCTCGGCGACCCGCTCCTGCAGGATCGACAGCAGCTCCTTGCGGCTC
The DNA here is from genome assembly GCF_900491935.1 of Klenkia terrae. Taxonomy (GTDB): domain Bacteria; phylum Actinomycetota; class Actinomycetes; order Mycobacteriales; family Geodermatophilaceae; genus Klenkia; species Klenkia terrae. The sequence continues at coordinate 2,360,986 of NZ_UEXK01000004.1, read as the reverse complement.
ATCGCGGCGAAGCCCTGGCCGCCCACGGTGAAGGACTGCCCGTCGACCTCGACGTCGATGTCGGTCCACCGGGCGAAGCGGGACTCCATCCGCTGGTGCACGACCTCGTCGGCGCCCTCGATGCTGCCCAGCGTCTCGTCGGAGAACACGACGCCGAAGCCGAACGTGTCTTCGGGGGCGTTGCGCTCCCAGACGGTGATCTCGTGGCTGCTGTCCAGCTGGCGCAGCAGCGCGGCCAGGTACAGGCCACCGGGCCCGCCGCCGACGATCGCGACCTTCACGACTGCTCCCCCGTCTGCGGCACGGCCGCCCGGATCAGACCTTCCTGGACGACGGTGGCCAGGTGGACCCCGTCGGTGTCGTAGAACCGGCCCACCCCGGTGCCGCGGCCGTCCTCGACCGAGACCACCTCCTGGGCGTAGAGCAGCCAGTCGCCCATGACGACCGGCCGGTGGAACCACATGGCGTGGTCGAGGCTGGCGGTGACCAGGCCCTCGTCGGCCCACGCGTGCCCGAGCACCCGCAGGGCGGGCTCGAGGATCGTGTAGTCGCAGACGTAGGCCAGGGCGGCGGCGTCCCGCTGGGCGTCGTCCACGCCGGGCACCGGGCGCAGCGCGTCGAACGGGCGCACCCAGACCGCCTGCTGCGGGCCGGTGCCGCCGGCGACGTCGAGGTAGAGCGGGCCGGGCACGTGCCGCATGTCGAAGCTGCGGCCGCCGGCCCAGTAGGCGCGGGAGGCCTCGGTGCTGGTGCCGCCCTCGCGTCCGGCCAGCACGTCGGCCGCCGACGGCAGGTCCTCGGGCGCGGGGACGCCGGTCGGGGCGGCGGGCGCCCAGCTGCCGCCGGCCTCGCCCGCGGCGAAGCTGACCAGGCAGGTGTAGACCGGCTTGCCGTTCTGGAAGCCGCGGACCTGGCGGGTGGCGTAGCCGCGGCCGTCGCGCAGCAGCTCGACCTCGTAGCGGACCTGCCCGCCGATGTCGACCGGCCGCAGGAAGTAGGAGTGCATCGAGTGCACGGTCTTGCCGTCGGTGACGGTGCGCAGCGCGGCGACCAGCGCCTGGGCGACCATGTCCCCGCCGTAGGCCTTGGGCCACGGGCAGGGCTGGGTGGTCGCGGTGAAGGCCACGTCGTGCACCTCCGCCGGGGCCTCCTGCAGCGTGACCGCGGCGGTGAAGACCTCCGAGGTGGCGGTCACGGCCGGTCCGCCCAGTCGCGCAGGTCGGCGTCGTCCACCTGGGGCAGGTTGACCACGATGTTGTCCGGCGTCCGGGTGGTCATCCAGGTCAGCGGGTTGTTCCGGTCCAGGTTGCACTCGACGTGCGGCATGTGCGGCGGGACGAAGACCCAGTCGCCCTCGGACATGTCGATGTAGTCGTCGAACCGCTCGCCGAAGTAGATCCGGGCCCGGCCGCTGAGCACGAACCCGCCGGTCTCGGCCTCGCCGTGGTGGTGCGGCACCGAGCGGTAGCCGGCCAGGTTGTGCACCTGGCCGAACCAGATCTTCGTGGCCGGGGTGTGCTGCGGGCTGACCCCGGAGATGCGGGTCGCGCCCTCGCTCTGCGCCGTCCGGTCGGGCTCCTGGCCCGAGCGGGTGACGACCGGGACGACGAGGCCCGTGGCCGGGGTGATCAGGCGGTCGTTGCTGGGGTCCACGATGACTCCTCCTGGGTGAGACGGATGGTGTTGCGCAGGGTGCCGATGCCCTCGACCTCGGTCTCGAGCACCTCGCCGTCGGCGAGCCAGCGCTGCGGATCGCGGGCCATGCCGACGCCGCCGGGCGTGCCGGTGAGCACCAGGTCGCCGGGGCGCAGCACGGTGAAGGTGGAGACGTAGGCCAGCAGGTCCGCGGCGTCGAAGACCAGCGTGGCCGTGCTGTCGCGCTGCACCTCCACGCCGTCGATCCGGCAGGAGACGGCCAGCCCGGCGAAGGGGTCGACCTCGTCGGGGGTGACGACGACCGGGCCCAGCGGGGTGGTGGCGTCCCACGCCTTGCCCTGGAACCACTGCAGGGTGCGGCGCTGCCAGTCCCGGGCGGACAGGTCGTTGGCGACCGTCCAGCCGCCGATGGCCGCGCGGGCGGCGGCGCGGTCGGCCCGGTGCAGCGGGGTGCCGACGACGACGGCCAGCTCGGCCTCCCAGTCCCACTGCGCCGAGGCGTCCAGCCGCAGGTCGTCGGTCGGGCCGGTGAGCGTGTCGGCGAACTTGGCGAACAGCGTGGGGTGGGCGGGCAGCTCCCGGCCGGTCTCCCGGATGTGCTCGCCGTAGTTCAGGCCGCAGCAGACCACCTTGCCCGGGCGCGGCAGCGGGAGCACCGGCACCGCCCCGGGGACGACGGCACCGGGCGCCGCGGCCCAGGAGCCGTCGGCGAAGGCCGCGGAGAGGTCGCGCGCGGGCAGGGCGCGCCAGTCCTCGCCGTCCTGCACCGCTGCCGTCGTGCCGGTCGGTGTGCTGACCGTGGCGAGCCGCATCGGTCCCCCTTCTCGTTCGGTGTTGCATTCTGCGCACGATCGTTGCGTCGTTGTCAATACGATGACAGAGTGGCTGCGTCCGGACCGCCCCCACCACCAGGAGCCCGTCATGTCGCTCGAGCCGCAGGCCGTCAACCCGTCGTCAATGCCCACGCCGCGCGGCTACTCGCACGGCACGCTCAGCGGCAACACGCTGTACCTGGGTGGGCAGACCGCCCTCGACGCAGACATGCGGATCGTCCCGGGGGGGATCGTGGCGCAGTTCCGGCAGGCCTTCGGCAACGTGCTCACCACGCTGCGCGCCGCGGGCGGCGAGCCGGGCGACCTGGTCAGCATCACGATCTTCCTGACCGACATCCCCGACTACCAGGCGCACGGCAAGGAGATCGGCGAGGTCTGGCGCGAGCTGGCCGGCCCGGTCTACCCGGCCATGGCCGGGATCGGCACCACGGGCCTGTGGCAGACCGACGCGCTGATCGAGATCGTGGGCACCGCGGTCATCCCCGACGAGCGGCTCGTCCGGCCCTGACCTGCACGTTCCGCGCAGATGACGGGCGTCCCGGCGTTGACGCGCGCCGGGACCGCGTGCCCCAATGGACGCGCCGCCCACGAGGAGCCCGCATGGCCACCGCACTGCTCGCCCGTCACCCGCTGGTCGTCACGACGGAGCTGGACGAGGCGCGCAGCGAGGTCGCGCAGCGGTTCTGCCCCCACCACCTCGGGCTGACCCGCCGCGACGGGCGGCTGGACATGGTGCACAACGCGGCCGCCCTCGGTGAGGACGTCACGCTGGACTACCTGCGCTACGGCGACGAGGTGCGCATCGTGCCCGGGCGGTTCGAGGACTTCTTCCTGGTCCAGGTCCCGCTGGCCGGTCGCGCGCGGGTGCGGGTCGGCGACCGCGTCGTCCCGTCGGACACCACGCGGGCCTCGCTGGGCTCCCCCACCGAGCACGTCGACATGACCTGGGAGGCCGGCTGCGAGCAGCTGCTGGTCTACCTGCGCCGGTCCGCCGTCGAGGCGGCCGCGGGCGGTCCGGTCGTGTTCGACCCGCTGGTCGACCTGACCGCGGCACCGCTGCGGTCGTGGCTGCGCCTGGTGCACCTGGCGGTCGACGACCTGGGCGCCGGCGGCCCGCTGCTGCGGTCGCCGCTGGTGGCCACCCAGTTCGAGCAGACGCTGATCTCCGCGCTGCTGGCCGCCCAGCCCAACAGCACGACCGACGCGGTGCCGGCACCGGTCGGCTCCCGGGCGGTGCGCCGGGTGCTGGCCGCCATCGAGGCGGAGCCCGGGCGGGCCTGGCGGCTGGCCGACCTGGCCGGCACCGCCGGCGTCTCCGCCCGCTCCCTGCAGGAGGCCTTCCAGCGCGAGCTCGGCAGCACGCCGCTGGAGCAGCTGCGCCTGGTCCGGCTGACCCGGGCCCGCCGCGACCTGCAGGCCGCCGACCCCGGCACCACGTCGGTCACCGACGTCGCGGCCCGCTGGGGCTTCTTCCACCTGGGCCGGTTCTCCCAGGTCTACCGCGAGACCTACCGCGAGCTGCCCTCCCAGACCCTGGCCGGCTGAGCCACCGGGCCCACCGGGTCAGCGGCGGAGCGTGGCCGAGGGGGGCTCGGCGAAGCGCCGGCGGTAGTCCCCGGCGAACCGGCCCAGGTGGGTGAACCCCCACCGGAAGGCCGCGTCGGTGACCGTCAGGCTGCCGGGGTCACCGGCCTGCAGCGCGGCGTGCACCCGGTCCAGCCGGACGTCGCGCAGGTACTCGGTGGGCGTGCAGCCGACGTAGCGGCGGAAGCCCTGCTGCAGCGCCCGCACGCTCATGCCGGTGGCCTGGGCGACGTCCTCGACGGTGAGCGCCTCGGCGGCGTGGTCCCGGATCAGGTCGACGGCCCGCTGCAGCAGCCGGGGCACCGGGGTGCCCGACCCCTGCCGCAGCACGTCGCTGTAGTTGTTGGGCTGGCCGCACAGCAGCTGGGTGAGCAGCAGGCTGCGCAGCTGGGCCCGGGCGACCGGCGAGTGCACCAGGGCGCCGTCCTGCTCGGCCTCGGTGCGCAGCAGGTCGACCAGCCGGTGCCACGACCGGCCCTCGGGCGAGGTGAGGTCCAGGGCCGCGGTGAAGCGCAGCGGGCGGTGCACCTCGGCGCCGGTCAGCGTGCGCAGCTGGTCGTCGAGGGCGGCGCGCTCGAGCCGGACGATGAGCTGCGGGCTGCCGGCCGAGCGGACCGTGCTGATCGGCTCGGCCAGCGACAGGATCGCGCCGGTGGTGCGGTCGGCGACCACGGTGTCGGCGCCCTGGGTGATGGTGGACCGGCCGCCGAGCGGGATCTCGACCAGGAACGCGTCGCAGCCGCCGCGGGTGGTGATCCGCACGGGCGCGCCGTAGTCGAGCACCGTGACGCCGATGTCCTCGACCTGGTGCGCCCGCCACCGGGCCGACAGCGCGGCCGAGCGGTCGGGCAGCTCGAGCGTGTGCGGGCAGAACGCGGCGGCCACCACGTCCCGGGTCTCGTCCAGGTCAGCACTGCGCAGCACCGTGGCAGCGAGCATCGCGCACCATCCCTCTGCGCCGGACGGCGGCGCGGAGGGAAGCGTATGACCAATTCGGAGCGAACGTCAATGCAATGTCATGTTACGTCTGGGTACCGGGCGGGCGTCGGACCCGCCCGGTACCCACCCGCTCAGCCGACCGGGAGGCGGGTCTCGGCGGGCTTGAGCACCGTCGTCCGCAGGGTCGGGTAGGCGACCAGCACGACCACGAGGGCGACGACGAAGCCCAGCGCCGTCACACCGGTCTCCTGCAGGATCCCGCCGAGCAGCGCGGCGCCGACCACCGAGATGACCCCGGCCCAGTTGACCGACTCGGTCTCGCCCGGGTCGGCCACCCGGCGCTTCCGGACGATGAAGAAGTCGGCGATGATCACCCCGGCCAGCGCGGTGGTGGTGACGCCGAGGATGCCCAGGTAGCTGCCGATCAGGCCGAGGATGTCGCCGGCCACCATCAGCAGGGCGATGAGGTTGCCGACCACGACCATGGTGACCCGGCCCGGGCTTCGGCCGAAGAGGCCGTCGGCCAGGTTCGACAGCGACAGCGAGCCACTGTAGGTGTTGAGCACCTGCGCCTTGACCTGCGCGACGTACATCAGGACGAAGCCGAGCGTCCCGGCCAGGACGACGAAGAAGGCGCCGGCGTTGTTGGCGATCATCCAGGCCAGCTTGTCGGCCACGGTGTCGCCCACCTGCGTGGCGGCGATGTCCGGGTTGGCGGTCAGGTAGTCGCTGACCTCGCCCGAGCCCGCGTGGATGATGATCGTGCCGAGCACGACGACCACGACGTCGATCATCACCGCGCCGCCGACGGCGAGGATGCCGACGTCCTTGGTGGAGCGGGCGTAGCGGGCGAAGTCGGCGTCGACCAGCGCCAGCGCACCGGCCGAGCCGGCCAGGATCGACAGCACGGCGGTGAACCGGGCGGTGCCGCTCTCGAAGCCGGGGACCACGGGGCCGGCGGCGAACAGCTCGCCCAGCGACACGCTGGAGTCGGCCAGCGCCACGAACGCCAGGACGACGGTCAGCGCCACGAAGGCGACCAGCAGCACCATCGAGGTCTTCTGCACCAGCGGCAGGCCGAAGACGGTGAGCGCGATCCAGGCCAGCGTGAGCAGGCCGTAGATGACGACCGCGTTGAGCAGCGTGGGCGCCCAGCCGAACATGAACAGCGTGCCGTAGTAGAGCAGCGCGTTCTCCAGGGCGAGGAAGCCCAGGATCATGAACGCGAAGATCAGCGAGGCCAGCGCCGAGCCGCGGGTGCCCAGCCCGTAGAAGCGGGCGGTCACGGTGCTCGAGGTGCCCGACTTGTAGGCGACGTGCCCGACCAGCCAGCCCAGCGTGCCGCCGAAGACGGCGACGACGACGCCGGCGAGCAGGCCCCACCAGACGCCGGCGATGAGGGTGACGGTGCCGCCGATCGCCAGCTGGATCAGCGTGGAGGCGATGCCCGCGGTGTTGGTCATCAGACCCCATCCCGAGCGGCGCTCGGAGTCGGGGACGGCGGTGAGTGCGTGGTCCTCCATGCGGGCACGGAGCGCCGGTTCCACGGGGATGCGGTCTGCCATCGGGTGTCCTTCGGGAGTGGGGTCGCGGTCGAGCTGCCGCGGGACGTTAGGGAGGTCACACCCCCTGGGTCCATCCGCCCGGCGCACCCGCTGTCCGCATTCCGCACGGATGCGTTGACGCCGTCCCCACCTGGGCTTTCGATGCGATGACCCACCCGACTGCCCGTCCCCAGGAGCCCCGCCATGGCATCGCCCGCCCACGCCTTCTCCCACGTCGGCGCCACCGTCCCCGACCTCGAGGCCGCGGTCGGGTGGTACCGGGAGACCCTCGGCGCCTACCTGCTGGTCGGGCCGATCGAGGTGCTGGAGGACGGCTCGCCGCTGGGCGACGCGGCCGCGGCGATCTACGGCCAGGGCTTCCGCCGGTTCCGGTTCGCCCACCTGGCCTTCGCCGACGCGGTCGGCCTGGAGCTGTTCACCTTCGACGTCCCGGCGCTCGAGGTCCGCGAGGACAACTTCGAGTTCTGGAAGACCGGCATCAACCACTTCTCGCTCACCGCGCCCGACGTGCGCGAGGTGGCCGACCGGATCGCCGCGGCCGGGGGCCGGGTGCGGGCGGAGCCGGTGGTGCTGGACGCCGAGAAGGGCTACACGATCGTCTACTGCCAGGACCCCTGGGGCACCGTCATCGAGCTGTGCTCCCACCCTTATGCCCAGATGTGGGCCTGACCGGTCCGTCCCGCGCGGGTCAGCGGGAGCGGCGCAGGGTCTCCGCGGGGCTCTCCCCGAAGGCGGCCCGGTAGTCCACGGCCAGCCGGCCCAGGTGCGGGTGGCCCCAGCGGGCGGCGGCCTCGGTGACGGTGCCGGCCGTGCCGTCGGCGAGGCTGGCCCGGATGCGCTCGAGCCGGGTGCGGCGCAGGTAGGCCATCGGCGTGCAGCCCAGCTGCGCCCGGAACCCGGCCTGCAGCGCCCGGACGCTGACGTGCAGGGCCTCGGCGACGTCCGGGGTGCCCAGCGGCTCGGCGCAGTGCTCCTCGATCAGCCGGGTTGCCCGCCGGACGACGGTGTCCGACGTCGCCGGCGGCGCCGCCCGGCGGGTGGCGAGACCGGCGACCAGGCCGTCCACCAGCGCCGTCCGCAGCGACGCCGCGGCCACCGGGGACGCCGCCAGGCCGTCCGGCCGCTCGAGGTCGGTCAGCACCAGCTCGACCAGGCTGCGCCAGGAGCGGCCGGCGCCCCGGGTCAGGTCCAGCGCCGCCCCGCCGGGCGCCGGCACGTCCAGGCCGGCCTCCCGGGCCACGGCCGACCGGTCGGCCAGCAGCCGCTCGGCGACCTGCACCACCAGCCGGGGGTTGTCCCCGGAGTAGCCCATCCGCAGCGGCCGACCGGCCGGGGTGACCACCGCGGCGCCCGGCCCGGCCCCGACGACCCCGGAGCCTGCGTCGACGGTGGTCCGGCCGCCCAGCGGGATCTGCACCAGGTGGAAGTCCATGGCGTCCACCGCGACGTCGGCGGCCACCCCGTAGTCCAGGAAGTGCAGGCCGACCCCGCCGAGGTCGGCCCCGTTGTGCCGGGCGCAGAAGGTGCCGCCGCGGTCGGCCGGCACCAGCCGGTGCGGGGCCAGCGAGGCCGAGATCGCCGACTGGGCGGCCTCGATGCTGGTCGTCCGCAGGATGCGGTGGGAGGACAGCGGGACCGCCGAACGGGGCACGGATCCGCCTCCTGGGGTCGTCGCGAGCTCCTCGAGCGTAGGCCTTCGAAGCGTGCGATGTGGCCCTTGACACCCCAAAAAGTCACTCCTACGCTCCGCTCGTTCAGCCTGGCTGACATCTCGTCACGGTCCGCGGATCCCGCGACGCCGTCCCCGGCACCTGCACGGCACTGGCTGCAGCGGTGCGTCCCGGCAGCCGCCCCGCCGACGCCCACCTCCCCCGATGCACCACGAGAGGCCTCCATGACCGCCCACCCCTCCGTCGCGGAGTTCCGCGCGCACTTCCCGGCCCTGGCCGACACCACCTACCTGGCCAGCTGCAGCCAGGGCGCGCTCTCCGACGCGATGACCGCGGCCCTGCTGGAGTTCCAGTTCTCCATCCGGGAGCACGGCGCCCCGTGGGAGCTGTGGATGGGCAAGGTGGCCGAGGCCCGCGCCGGCTTCGCCCGGCACATCGGGGCCGACGTCGACGAGGTCGCCGTGGTGTCCACCGCGTCGGAGGGCGCCTTCCACGTCGCCTCGACCCAGGACTGGTCCACCCGCCCGCGCCTGGTCACCACCGACATGGAGTTCCCCTCGGTGGCCCACGTCTGGCTGGCCCAGCGGCCCCGGGGCGCCGAGGTCGTGCACGTGCCCGACCGCGACGGCGTCGTCGAGCTCGACGACTACCTGGCCCTGGTGGACGAGCGCGCCGCGCTGGTGTCGGTCCCGCTGATCTCCTACCGCAACGGCCTGCGGCTGCCGGTCCGCGAGGTCGTCGCCCGGGCCCGCGAGCTGGGCGCCAAGACGTTCGTCGACGCCTACCAGGGCATGGGCGTCGAGCCCGTCGACGTCCGTGAGCTCGACTGCGACTACCTGGTCAGCGGCTCGCTGAAGTACATGCTCGGCATCCCCGGCCTGGCGTTCCTCTACGTCCGCTCCGGCGTGCGCGACGACGTGGCCCCCTCGCTGACCGGCTGGTTCGGCCGGCAGGACCCGTTCAACTTCGACCCCCGGCACCTGGACCACCCGACGCACGCCCGCCGGTTCGAGGGCGGCACCCCGTCGATCCCCTCGGCCTACGGCGCCGTCGCCGGCCTCTCGCTGCTCGAGCAGCTGGACATGCACCGGGTGCAGCAGCACATCACCGAGCTGACCCGCAGCCTGCAGGACCAGCTCATGGCCGCCGGCGAGGTGACCCGCTCCCCCAAGGACGACGCGCTCCGCGGCCCGCAGGTCGCCCTCCTCGACGCCGACCCGCACGCCCTGGACGCCCACCTGAAGGCGCACTCGGTGATCGGCAGCCCCCGCGGCGACGTCGTCCGGCTGTCCTTCCACCTCTACAACGACGACTCCGACGTCACCCGGGCCGTGCAGGCCGTCGCCGACTACCGCAAGACCCACTGAGGGAGCAGACATGTCATCGACCACCGACACCCCGGGCACCGGCACCGGGTCCGACGGCGCCACCGGCACCGCCGGGCTGCAGCGCCGGCTCAACTCCAAGCAGCTGACCATGATCGGGATCGGCGGGGCCCTCGGCACCGGCCTGTTCCTGGGGGCCAGCCTCGCGATCTCGCAGGCCGGACCGGCGGTGATCATCGCCTACATCCTGTGCGGGCTGGTCGCGCTGGTCATCGCCGGGGCGCTGGCCGAGATGGTCGTGGTGCCCCCGACCGCCGGTGCCTTCGGCGCCATCGCGCACAACTACCTCGGCGCGGGCACCGGCTTCGTGCTGCGCTGGACCTACTGGGCGATGCAGGTGATCGCCATCGGCGGGGAGATGATCGCCGCCGGCGTCTACGTGAAGTTCTGGTGGCCGGACATCCCGCTCTGGCTGCCGGTGATCGTCTTCTCGGTGCTCGTGCTCGCCGTGAACGCCGCCGCCGTGCACCTGTTCGGCTCGTTCGAGTACTGGTTCGCGATGATCAAGGTGACCGCGATCGCCGTCTTCGTGCTGCTCGGCCTGGTCCTCGTCGTCTTCGGCCTGCCCGACCGGCCCGCCGTCGGCACCGACAACCTGCTGCTGGACGGCGGCTTCTTCCCCAACGGGATCACCGGCCTGATGCTGGCCATGGTCTTCGTGCTCTTCAGCTACATCGGCACCGAGGTCGTCTCGGTCACCGCGGCGGAGTCGGAGAACCCGCAGCGGGACATCCCCCGCGCCGCCCGGGCGATGGTCCTGCGGCTGGGGCTGTTCTACGTGCTGGCGATCATGGTCGTCGTCCTCGTCGTGCCGTGGACCCTCACCGCGCAGGGCGGCACGATCAACGCCAGCCCGTTCGTCACCGTGTTCGAGGGCGCCGGCATCCCCGCGGCCGCCGGCATCATGACCTTCGTCGTGCTGACCGCGGCGCTGTCCAGCGCGAACACGAACCTGTACCTGACCACCCGGATGATGCACTCGCTGGCCGAGCACCGGCTCGCGCCGGCCTGGGCCGGTCGGCTCAGCACCAGCGGGGTGCCGCGCAACGCCCTGGCGCTCTCCGCCCTGGGCATGGTCGTGGCCGCGATCCTGTCGGCGAACGACTCCGGCCAGGCCTACCTGGTGCTGTTCGGCATCTCGGTCTTCGCCGCGATCGTCGTCTGGCTGCTGATCCTCGCCACCCACGCCTCCTTCCGCGCCACCCGGCGCAAGGAGGGCCTGCCGCCCTCGCCGGTGCAGCTGTGGGCCGCGCCGGTCACCCGCAGCGTGGTCGCGGTGTTCCTGGTCGCCGTCCTGGTCTCGACCTACTTCGTCGAGGGCCTGGACCCGGCCTGGCAGTTCGGCCTGCCGTTCTTCGTCCTGCTGGTGGCCACCTACCTGGTGATGAAGAAGACCGGGCGGTGCGACCACCTGCTGGCCGAGACGCGGCTCCCCGACTACGAGCCCCGCGCGACCGACGCGTGACGAACCGACCCCCCTCGACCCGCAGGAGAACAGCATGGTGACCATCCGACGCACCTCCACCGCCCACTGGGAGGGCGACCTGGAGACCGGCAGCGGCCACATCGGGGTCGGCCGCACCGACCTCGACCTGCCCTTCAGCCTGAAGACCCGGATGGGCGGGGAGCCCTCGACCAACCCGGAGGAGCTGCTGGCCTCGGCACTGTCGGGGTGCTACTCGATGTCGCTGGCCAACGAGCTGGCCGGCAACGGGACGCCGGCCACCCGGATCACCTCGACCTCGACGGTGCACCTGGTGCAGGGGCCCGACGGCTTCGGGATCCCGACCGTCGACCTCGAGGTGGCCGCGCAGGTCGACGGCGTGGACGACGACGCCTTCCAGCGGATCGCCACCACCGCACACGAGGGCTGCCCGGTGTCCCGGCTGTTCCGGGCCGACGTCCGGCTGACCGCCCGGCTGGTGGCCCCGTGAGCGCCCCGGCCCGGGTCGGCGGGGACCTGCCCGCCGGCCGGGCCGGGATGCCGGTGCACTACCGCGACGTCCCCGCCGTCACCGCCGACGGCGTGGCCGTGCACCGGGTGCACGCCGACCCCGACGGGTCCGGGCTGGAGATGGCGGTCCTCGTCGTGGCCGACCACGGCACCCGCCGGGTGGACGCCGGCCGGGACGAGCTGCTCTACGTGCTCGGCGGCCGCGGGGAGGCCGTCGTCGACGGGGTCGCCCACGACCTCGTCCGCGACACCGCCGTCCGGGTGGCCGGCGACGCCGCCTACGAGCTGCGCAGCACCGGTGCCGAGCCGCTCGAGGTGGCCGTCGTCTCCGGGCGCGTCGACCCGGGCACCCCGGCCACGGTCGGGCCGGTCAGCCTCGACCTGGCCGACCGGGCCAAGCACCCGGCGGTCAGCAGCCGGGAGTACCAGCTGCTGTTCGACCCGGACTGCGGCTGCTCGGGCATGACCCAGTTCGTCGGCTACGTCCCGGCGCTGCGCACCCCGCGGCACACCCACCCCTACGACGAGATGCTGTGCATCGTCAGCGGCACGGGGACCGTGGAGATCGAGGGCGTGGAGCAGGAGGTGTCGGCCGGCTGGTGCTACTACCTGCCGCGCGGCACCGTCCACCTGGTCCAGAACCGCGCCGAGGAGCACCTGGTCGAGCTGGGGGTCTTCACCCCGGCCGGCAGCCCCACCCAGAACACGCCCGTCGAGTGATCGCCGGTCACCCCGCTCAGTAGCTGGGCGGGGTGACCGCGACCAGGAAGACGGTCGGCCGGTCGCTGTCGTTGACCAGGCGGTGCGGCAGCCGGGAGTCGAAGTAGCAGCTGTCGCCGTCGGTGAGCCGGTGGTCCACGCCGTCGACCTCCACCAGCAGCGAGCCCTCGACGACGACCACGCACTCCTCGGCCGGGTGGCTCCACGGCTGCTCGTGGGACACCCCGCCCGGGCGCAGCTCCCCCCGCAGCACCTCGACCTGGCCGTGCGGCACGGACTTGCGGGCGTAGGACGCGTCCCCGTTCGGCGAGGTGATCGTGGACTCCTCGCCCCGCTTGATCACCGTCACCGCGGACTCCGGCGACGCCGGCTGGAACAGGTCGAACAGCGGCACGGCCAGCACCTTGGCGATCTGCCGCAGCGTGGCCATGCTCGGGTCGGTCAACCCGCGCTCGACCTGGCTGATCAGCGCGGTGGAGACCTCCGCGGCGGTCGCGAGCTCGGCGATGGTCATGCCGCGCTCCACCCGCAGCTTGCGGATGCGAAAGGTCTCCACCCCCCGATTCCACCAGGTCGGCCCCCGTCGGGGGCGCCGACCCCGCACGGCGGCGCCGGGCGGGGGGCGTCCACCGGGCCCATGGTGTTCGATCGGGTGCGTGCCGATCCCGCGCGACGCGCTGCTGGCGGCCGCCCGGGCGGTGGCGGCCGAGGACGAGGACCGCACCGGGGTGGCGATGCTGGTCGCCCTGGTCGACCGCACCCGGCCGGCGCCCGCCGTCGACCCACGGCCCGGGGACGTCGAGCTGGCCGCCGACGTCCAGCAGGCCTGGGAGGTGCTGCGGGCGGCGGACGCCGACGTGACGGTGCAGGACGCGCTGGCGGCGCTGGCCCACCTGCGGCTGCGCCCACCGGCCAGCCGCGGTCCGGCCGGCGACGCCCCGCTGGCGGCGTGGCGGCCGCGCGACACCGACCGGCCCGACGCGGCCGCACGGGACGCCGAGGCCGCCGTGGTGGTCGACGCGGTGCTGCACGGCCGGCACCTGCGGGTGGTCAACTGGCACAACACATCGGCCTCCCACGCGGCGGAGCTGCGGCAGGAGCTGACCTGGTACGCGGAGCGCTTCTCCCCCGTGACCGAGGCCGACCTGCACGCCGCGCTGGACACCGGCCGCTGGGCCGACCCGCGCCCGGGCGTCGTCCCGGCCTTCTTCGACGGCTTCGCCAGCGCCGCGCAGGTCGCCGCCCCGCTGTGCGAGGAGCTCGGCCTGGTCGGCTGGTTCTACCCGCCCACGGAGTTCCTGGACTGCCCGCCCGCGCAGCAGCGCGGCTTCGCCGCCGAGCACGACCTGGGCGTGCTGGACGAGGACCTGGCCGGTGACGCCCCGCTGGCCATGACCTGGGACGCCCTGGCCGACCTGGCCACCCGGCACGTGGTCTGCGGGCACTCGGCCACCCACGCCAGCTCGGTCTCGGTGCGCACCGCGGCCGACGTCGAGCGCCAGGTGCACCGCCCGCTGGCCCGCCTGACCGAGGTCGTCGGGCGTCGTCCAGCCGGCTGGGCCTGGCTGGGCGGCACCCCGTTCGACCCGGCCGCGCCCGGGGACGCGGCGGTCGCCGCCGCCGGGGTGCGCCTGTGGACGTCGAACGCCGCGGTCGAGCGGCTCGCCTGAGGAAACTTGACGCACAAGATCGACTGGTGCGGTGCACAGCCAGCCCTCAAGGTCGGGCCGTGATCAGGTCACAGCTGTCCCGACGGGGATTCCTGGGCGCTTCGGCGGTCGGCGCGCTGGCCCTGGCCGGCTGCGGCACCGGGTTCGCGCTGCAGCGCGGCGACGGCACCGCCAGCCGGGAGGGCCGGCTCAGCTTCACGCTGTGGGCCGGCGAGGCCGAGCTCGCCGCGTTCACCACGGTGGCGGAGCGGTGGACGGCGACCAGCGGCATCCCCGTGGTGTTCAACGTCGTCCCGTTCAGCGAGGCGCTCACCGGCGTGGACGCCAACCTGGCCAGCGACCGGGCGCCGGACCTGTTCCGGGTGACCTACCAGGACATCGGCATCTACGCCGCCGGCGGCGCCCTGCTCGACCTCACCGACCGGCTGCCCGCCGGGTTCGTCGACGGGTTCGGCCCCGCCTTCGTGTCGGCGGTCAGCAACGGGGACCGGGTCTACGGGGTGCCGCACCACACCGACACCTCGCTGGTGCTCTACGACGTCGAGGCGCTGGCTGGCGCCCGCATCCCCACCAGCCTGGACGACGCCTGGAGCTGGGAGGAGTTCCGGTCGATCGCGGCGGACCTGCCCACCGGGGACGCGCAGTTCGCCTTCGGCGTGAACTGGCAGCTGGCCGGGGCGTACCGGTGGCTGAACTGGGTCGACCAGCTCGGCGGCCGGCTGCTGACCGAGGACCTCACCGGGCCCGCGATCGACGACCGGGCCGGCCGGGAGGCCCTGGCCTTCACCCAGTCCTTCTTCACCGACGGCCTGGTCCCGCCGACGACGTCGACCAAGGGTGCCTACGTCGACGAGCTGTTCACCACCGGGACCATCGCGATGGTCTTCGCCGGGGACTTCCTGCTGCCCACCATCGACCCGGCGTTCGTCGCGGCCGGCCGGGAGTACGGCGCGACCTTCCTGCCCGCCGACGAGCGGGCCTCGGCCGACCTGGGCGGCAACGCCGTGGTGGCCACCGCGCAGTCGGTCAACCCCGAGGCGGCCGCGGACTTCCTGGCCTTCCTGTCCGACGACGAGCAGCAGGCGCTGTTCTGCGAGCAGGCCACCGTGCTGCCCACCCGGACGGCGCTGCTGGGCCAGCAGCTGGACTACGCCGTCCGGCCCGACCTCATGGAGCTGTTCGTGGAGCAGGCCACCACCATCACCCCCGAGCTGTCGGCGCAGGTGACGGTGCCGCAGTTCAACGCGGTGAACGCCTCGATGGTCGACCGGCTGGAGCAGGCGTTCCTCGCCGGCGACGACCCCGGCCAGGTGCTCGCCGACCTCGCCGAGGACATCACCGGACGGCTGTCGTGACCACCGCGGCGCCGGCGGCGGTCACCGCACCCGGCCCCGAGCAGCCCACCCCGCCACCGCGGCGGCGGCCCCGGGTCTCCCGCGACGCGGTGGCCGCCTGGGGTCTGCTGTCGCCCAACCTGGTCGTCTTCGGCGTCTTCCTCTTCGTCCCGCTGCTGGCCACGGTCTGGCTGTCGCTCTACTCCTCGTCCGGCTTCGGCCCGCGGGAGTTCGTCGGCGCGGACAACTACGCCGAGCTGTTCGCCGACTCCACGTTCTGGCGGGCCACCCTCAACACCGGCCTGTACGCGCTGCTCACCGTGCCGGTCTCGCTGGTGCTGGGGCTCGGGGTGGCGCTGGCGATGAACCGGCCGCTGCGCGGGCGCGGCGTCCTGCGGGCGATCTACTACGTGCCCTACGTGATCAGCGGCGTCGTCGTCGCGGTGGCCGGGCGGTGGATCTTCAACGAGAACGTCGGCGTGGTGAACCGGCTGCTGCGCTCGGCCGGGCTGGACGGCGTGCCCTGGCAGTCCGACGCGGTCGGGGCCATGAGCTCGCTGGTGCTGATCAGCATCTGGACGAAGGTCGGGTTCTGCATGGTGGTCTACCTGGCCGGCCTGCAGTCGATCCCCAAGGAGTACCTGGAGGCCGCGCAGACCGACGGCGCCGGCCGGTGGACCCAGCTGCGGTACATCGTGGTCCCGCTGCTGAAGCCGACGACGATCTTCCTGGTCGTGCTCGGGGTGATCGAGAGCTTCCAGGTCTTCGACATCGTCTACGTGCTCACCGGCGGCGGGCCCGGCAACGCCACCGAGATGCTGGTGACCTACGCCTACGCCGAGGGCTTCGACGCCCGCCGGCAGGGCTACGCGGCCACCATCGGGGTGGTCACCTACCTGTTCATCGCCGTCCTCACCGCGCTCTGGTACCGCCGGCAGAAGGCCCAGGAGGCGGACCTGTGAGCACCTCGACCTCGACCTCGACGAAGAGAAAGCCCCGCACGCCGCAGCGGGCGGGCGCCGGCTGGGCGTCCTGGCGGGCGGTGGCGCTGGTGGTCGGCGCCCTGGTCATGCTCTTCCCGCTGTACTGGATGGTCATCACCGCCTTCAGCGGCCAGGGCGCGCTGACCAGCGGTCCGCTGCGGTTCTTCCCGGCCGACCCCACCCTCGACGGCTTCCGGCGGGCGTTCGCGCTGCTCCCGTTCAGCAGCTTCTTCCTCAACTCCACCGCGATCGCGCTGGTGGCGATGGCGCTGTCGGTGACGCTGAACCTGCTGGCCGGCTACGTGCTGGCCAAGTACCGGTTCCGGGGCCAGCAGGTCGTCTTCGTGATGATCGTGTCCACGCTGATGATCCCGGTGCAGGTCGTGATGGTGCCGCAGTTCCAGCTGGTCGCCGGGCTGGGCTGGATCAACTCGTACTGGGCGGTGATCGTCCCGCGCGCGGCCGAGGCGTTCGGCATCTTCCTGTGCCGGCAGTTCATGCTCGGCATCCCCGACGAGGTCCTCGAGGCCGCTCGCCTGGACGGCGCCGGGCACCTGCGGATCTTCTGGTCGATCGTGCTGCCGATGAGCCGGCCGCTGATCGCGGTGCTGGTCATCCTCACGTTCATGTACCGGTGGAACGAGTTCGCCTGGCCGCTGATCGTGCTCAACGACCAGCAGCTGTTCACCGTCCCGATCGGGCTGGCGTTCCTGCAGGGCGAGTACGGCACCGACTACCCGGCCCTCATGGGCATGGCGTTGCTGTCCACGCTGCCCGTGCTGGTGGTCTTCGCGATCTTCCAGCGCCAGTTCGTGGAGGGCGTGGCCCGCAGCGGGCTGCGCTGAGGGTCAGCCCAGCCGCTGCGGGGCGTGCCGGGCGGGCTCGCGGTAGAGCGGGTAGAGCTCGCCGACGGTGCGCGCGACGGCGGCGACGTCCAGCCAGGCCGGCCCGCCCACCCGCTCGGTGGCCTCGGGGGTGAGCCGGACCGGGAGCCGGTCCGGCGTCGTCGGCGCCCCGAGCCCGACCAGGTCGGACCCCCGGGCCAGCAGGCGGCGCAGCACCCGCTCGCCGATCCGGCCGTAGGACAGCGTCTCGACCTCCAGGCCGGGCACCAGCACCTTGGCCACGTGCACGTCGCCGACCCGCACCGGCGCGACCAGCAGGTCGAACCCGGCCAGCCGCTCCCGGTGCAGGGCCAGGGTGTCCACGGGGCCGGTCACCGTCGAGGTGGGCAGGTCGGCGTAGGGCACCTCGGTGGTGCGCCGCCAGAGCGGGGCCAGCAGCTCGTCGAGCTCGGCCGTGGTCAGCCGCCCCCACGCCGTCATGGCGGCGAGGGCGCGGTCCTCCTGCGGGCCGAGCGGGACGGCGAGCTCGGCGGCCAGGTAGTCGGGGTGCAGCGCACGCACCCGGTCCAGCGGGCCGAAGGCGAACGCCCGACGCGCGCGGGAGGAGGCCAGCTCCAGCACCGCCTTGCGCACGGCCTCGGCCCGGTCCGGGGCCGCGGCCTCGCCGACCGCGCTGAGCACCACCGGCGGGTCCGCGGCGGCGTCCCGGGCCACCGCGTGCACGACCACGGCGAACTCGGTGCTGTCGAGCTTGACCGTGACCTCGAGCCCCGCGGCGGCCAGCTCGGCCAGCAGCCGGACCGTCTCCGGGTCGTCGATCCCGGTGACCACCCGGCCGGTGTCCAGCGCCCGGAAGTCGACCGTGTCGCCGTCGCGCTGGAGCAGCTCGCCGATCCCGTGCGCCACCGCCCGCTCGGCGGTGTCCCCGGCCCCCATCCCGTTGGTGATCGGGGTGACCAACCAGCCACCCGGCGGCGGTGCCGCGGCGATGCCGCCGGCGTGCGGGGCGACGAACTCGGCCGGGACGAGCACCTCCTCCCCGGTCGCCCACCGGGTGGTCGGCAGCCAGCGCAGCGGCC
The DNA here is from genome assembly GCF_900491935.1 of Klenkia terrae. Taxonomy (GTDB): domain Bacteria; phylum Actinomycetota; class Actinomycetes; order Mycobacteriales; family Geodermatophilaceae; genus Klenkia; species Klenkia terrae. The sequence goes on along the minus strand of NZ_UEXK01000004.1, from coordinate 2,342,769 downwards.
GGTCGAGGTCGACGTCGGCCCCGGCCGGCAGCACCAGCGTGCGGGGGTCGGCCACCCGGCCGGCGCCGCGCTCGCCGACCAGCTCGCGGTGGCTCGCCGTCCGTGGTTCCACGTGCAACAACGCGTCGTCCAGGAGCACCTGCTCGGCCAGCTCGCCCCAGGCGCCGATCGCCGCCGCCTCGGCGGTCGCGCCGTAGCCGACCCCGTGGCCGGACCGGGCGCCGTCCGCGGACCGCCAGACGGTCGCGGTCACCGGGACGCCGGTCCGGTCGTACGGGCGGAGGTCGAGCTCGGTGGTCGCGCCCTCCGGGAGGGCGGCGCGGTAGGCGGCAGCCGGGTCGCTCACCCGGTCACTGTGCCCCGGGTGCCCCGGTCCGCGCGCGCTCAGCCGCCGCGCTCGTGCTCGAAGATCAGGCTGGTGTTCGTCGCGGCGACCATCGGCTGGGTGGAGATCCGGTCGGTCACGAAGTCGCGCAGGTGGGCGGTGTCCCGGGCCCGGACGTGGACGACGAAGTCCTCGGCGCCGGCCAGGTAGAAGAACTGCGCGACCTCGGGCAGCGACCGCAGCCCGTCGGCGAACGCGGTGAGCTGGTGCCGCGCACCGGGGCGGATCCGCACCGAGACCAGGGCCTGCAGCGGCCGGCCGAGCAGCTCGGGGTCGACGTCCACGGTGAACCGGGTGATGACCCCGTCGGCCACCAGCGCGCGCACCCGGGCCAGGCAGGTGGACGGCGAGATGCCCAGCGCCGCGGCGAGCTGGTTGTTCGGCCGGCGCCCGTCCAGGCGCAGCAGCTCCAGCAGCCGCCGGTCGACGTCGTCCAGCGTTCGGCCGCTCACCGCACCGACCGGTCCCGGCCGCAGATCCTGCGGCTGATCGGCTCTTGCCTGCGCACTTGTTCGACTCCTCTGGCCCGCACCCGCAGTTGGTGGATGGATGGTGGCACGGCTCACCCACCGACCCAGGAGACCCCCGTGCTGATCGGCATCCCCCGCGAGATCAAGGACAACGAGCAGCGGGTCTCCCTGCAGCCCGACGGCGCCGCCGAGCTGGTGCACCACGGCCACGAGGTGCTCGTGGAGTCCGGGGCCGGCGTCGGCTCCCGGTTCTCCGACGAGGAGTACGCGGCCGCCGGCGCCCGGATCGTCGACGACGTGTTCCCCGCCGACCTCGTCGTGAAGGTCAAGGAGCCTGTCCCCGAGGAGTACCACCGCTTCCGGGACGGCCAGCAGCTGTTCACCTACCTGCACGCCGCGGCCGACCGCTCGCTGACCGACTTCCTGCTCGAGCGGCGGATCGACTCGATCGCCTACGAGACGGTGCAGACCCCCGACGGCCGGCTCCCGCTGCTGACGCCGATGAGCGAGGTCGCCGGCCGGATGGCCGTGCAGGCCGCCGCGCACCACCTGGAGAGCCCCGCCGGCGGCGCGGGCGTGCTCATGGGCGGGGTACCCGGCACGCCGGCGGCCAAGGTGACCATCATCGGCGGCGGCGTCTCCGGCACCGAGGCCGCCAAGATCGCCGTCGGCATGCGGGCCATCGTGCGGGTCTTCGACACCAACCCCGCCCGGCTGGCCTACCTGTCCGACGTCTTCGACGGCCGGCTGGACCTGGTGCAGCCCAACCGCTCCCGGCTGGCCGCCTACGTGGCCGACTCCGACGTCGTCATCGGCGCGGTCCTGGTCCCCGGCACCAAGGCGCCCAAGCTGGTCAGCCGCGAGATGATCGCCGCGATGCGCCCCGGCAGCGTCGCGGTGGACATCGCCATCGACCAGGGCGGGTGCTTCGAGACCAGCCGGCCGACCACGCACTCGCACCCGACCTACGTCACCGACGGCGTCGTGCACTACTGCGTGGCCAACATCCCCGGCGCGGTCGCCCGCACCTCGACCCTGGCGCTGACCTCGGCGACGCTGCCCTACCTGGTCACGGTCGCCGACCACGGCGTGCGCGGCGCGGCCCGCACGTCCCCGGTGCTGGCGAAGGGCCTGACCTCCCTCGGCGGGCAGCTCACCAGCGAGCCGGTCGCCGCCGCCCACGGCCTGCCCTGGACGGCGGGCGAGCAGCTGCTGGGGTGAGCCCGGACCTTGACGGGTCGACGCGTGTCCGTCACTCCACGGAGTGATTCCTCAACGCTGAGGTATATCCAGGTGGTTGACGGGCACAAGAGGGCTGCCGCACCGTGGATCTACCCGGTGCAGACAGCCCGATGACGAGGAGCAAGCGTGAACACCTTCGTGACCTGCGCGGTCGTGGAGACCCTGGAGTCGCACGCGTTCGAGCTGGGCCTCGCGCTCGAGCTGGATGCGCCGAGCGGCCTGGTGGTCCGCGAGGACCCGCACGTCCCGGGGGTGTTCTACCTGGAGGCCTGCATCGAGGCCGCCGACGCCCAGCGCGCCCTGGCCCTCGGCCTGCAGACCACGGCGACGCTGACCGCGCAGCTCGGCCTCCCGGCCGAGGTCGTCGAGGTGTCGGTCGTCGGGCTCGACGGCGCCACCAGCTGGCTGGCCGGGGACCCCGTCCCCAGCTCGGTCGCGCCGCCGCACTGACCGCACCGACCCCACGACGACCGGCCCGGGCAGCAGCAGCTGCCCGGGCCGGTCGTCTCGGTGCGGGTGGTCCGGCGCCGGTGGTTCAGCGCCGGTCGGTCAGTGCCGGGACCCGGCGGTGGTCGGGTCCGGGGTGGTGCGCGACCCGGTGACGGCGTGCCCGCCGTCCGCGCTCCACAGCACGCGGTGCAGCAGCGCACCGATCACCGCACCGACGAGCGGGACCAGGACGAACAGCCACACCTGGGACAGCGCGGTGCCGCCGGACAGCAGGGCCGGGCCGAGGCTCCGGGCCGGGTTGACCGACGTGCCGTCCACCGGGACGGCGACCAGGTGGGCCACCACCAGGGCCAGGCCGATGGGGATGCCGGCGACCGCGGCGTTCGACGAGCGGGCCGTGGCGGCCAGCACGACGAGGACCAGCAGCGCGGTGAGGACCAGCTCGACCACGATCGCTCCGCCGATGCCGTAGCCGCCGGCCGAGGCCGCGCCCCAGCCGTTGGTGCCCAGGCCGTCGACGGACAGGTCGAAGGACGGGTCGGCGCTGCGGAAGGCCAGCACGACGCCGGCCCCGGCCACACCGCCGAGCACCTGGGCGACGACGTACGCGCCGGCGGCGGCGGGTGCGATCCGGCCGGCGACCAGCGCACCCAGGGTCACCGCCGGGTTGATGTGGCAACCGGAGATGGGGCCGATCGTGTAGGCCAGCACCAGCAGGCTCAGGCCGAACCCGAGCGCGATCCCCACGGTGCCGGTGTCCGGGGCGGCCACGGCGGTGCCGACGCCCCCGACGACCAGCAGCGCGGTGCCGAGGAACTCGGCCAGCGCGCGGACCGGCAGGGCAGGCTGGACGGTCGCGGTGTCGCTCATGCCGCGCGCCGGGTGCCGGTGGCGGCATCGGTCGCGGTCGCGGCGCCCTTGCGGGCCACCCGACCGGTCAGGTCACCGGCCTTGCGCAGCCCGCGGGACAGCGAGCTGGGGCCGCGGCGGGTCTCCAGCTGCTGCCCGGCGCCGCGCAGCAGGCGGGAGAGCAGGGGGACGGCGACGCTCAGCAGCACCCAGGTGCGCAGACGGCGGGACAGAAAGGCCCACACGGGCTTCCTCCAAGGGGACGGCGACAACAGATCGGATGCGATCGGGTTGCCCGTTACGGTTCCTACGTCGTAAGGGGCCGCCGACCTGCTGTCATTACGCCGTAAGCCCGCCGTTCAAACATCCGGCCGGCTCAGGCCTCCGGCGGGGTCCGCCCCAGGGAGACCAAGAACCGCCGCAGCAGACCCGCCAGCTGGGCCTGCTCGGCGGCGCTGAGACCGGTCAGCATCGCGTGCTCGGTCTCCAGGTGGTCGGGCAGCGCGGCGTCCAGCGCGTCCCGCCCGGCGGCGGTCAGCGTCACCACGACCGCCCGCCCGTCGGCGTCGCTGCGCCCCCGGGTGATCAGGCCCTTCTCCTCCAGCCGGTCAAGCCGCTGGGTGATCGCCCCGCTGGTGACCAGCGCGGTCCGCATGAGGGCCGTGGGCGTGAGCTGGTAGGGCTCGCCGGCCCGGCGCAGCGCCGCCAGGACGTCGAAGGACGGCGCGTCCAGGCCGTGCCGGGCGAACGTCGCCCGCTGGGCGAGGAAGACCTCCCGCTGCAGCTGGGAGATCCGGCCGATCACCCCCATCGGGGCGCAGTCCAGGTCGGGCCGCTCGCGGGCCCACTGGGCGAGGATGACGTCCATCGCGTCGCCGGCGGTCACGCCGGGTCCCCGAGGTCGGCGAGGTGCTCGGCGTAGCTGCGGGGCGGGCGGCCCAGCAGGTCGGTGAGCACCCGCGGGCTGCCGGTGAACCCGTGCGCCCGGTAGTGCTCGAACATCGTCCGCAGGCACCGGCCGGCGTAGCTGTCCTGCTCCGGCGCCCGGGTGTCCACGGCGGTGACCGGCCGGCCCAGGTGCGCCGCCATCGCGGCCGCGACGTCCGGGGCGGTCAACCGCTCGGGGCCGACCGCCTCGAAGGTGCCGCCGTCCAGGCCGTCCTCGGTGAGCAGCACCGCGGCGGCCGCGGCGACGTCGCGCAGGTCCCCCAGCGACTGCGCCTGCCGCACACCCCAGGCGCTGCGCAGCTCGCCGGTCTCGGCCGCGGTGCGCAGCGCGGCGTCCAGGTTGTCGGCGTACGCGCACGGCTGCAGCCCCCGCCACGGCACCCCGGCGGCGTCCAGCGCCTCCTCGGCGCGGTCCTTGGCCGCGTGGTGCGGCATCGCGCGCAGCTGGGGCCGGAGCACCGAGTGGTAGACCACCCGGCCGACCCCGGCGTCGCGGGCCGCGCGGAACGCCGTCGGCGCCCCGGCCCCCTCGGTCGGCTCGAAGTTCGGCCAGATCAGGTACAGGGCGTCCGCATCGGCCAGCGGCAACCCGGCGGGGTCGCCCACCAGGTCGCCGACCACCACCTCGGCGCCGAGGCCGTCGAGCTCCGGCCTCGCCCGCGGCGTGCCGACGACGGCGCGCACCTCCTGGCCGCGCGAGCGCAGCTCGCGGACCACCGCCGTCCCGGTGCTGCCGCCGGCAGCCGTCACCACGATCACGGCACTACCTCAGCGGTGAGCTACCGCGGAGTCAAGCCACCGAGCGGTGCGCGCACGAACCGGCCTCGGCGCGCACCGGCGAGACGGCGGTCGTCAGCCGGACCGTGAACCCGGCAGCGGTCTGCTCGGTGTCGACGTGGTCGCACAGCTTGCGGGCCAGCCACATGCCCATCCCGCCCCGGGACAGGTCCTCGCCGTGGGCCGGTCGGTACCCGGCCAACCGCCCGTCGAAGGTGTGCCCGCCGTCGGAGATCGTCACCACCACCCGGTCCGCATCGGCCCACACCCGGGCCGACACCTGCCCGCCGCCGTGCCGGAAGGCGTTGGCCGCGATCTCGCTCGCCGCCAGGTGGGCGTCGTCGTCGGCCGCCGCGCTGCCCAGCCGGCCGACCAGCGCGTCGCGCAGCCGGTGCCGCAGCGCGGGGAGGGAGGTCGCGGGGTCGACGACCAGCACCGGGACCGTCCGCTGCACCGGCTCCTCGGGGACGGGGAGCTCCGCGGCCAGCTCGGCCGGGGAGCGGTGGCCGGGGACCGGGCGCACCTCGCCGCCGACGAGCTGCTCGGCGTGCACCAGCAGGGCCTGCGCGAGCACCTCCGGCGGGGTGGTCCGCCGGTCGTAGACGCACAGCGAGGCCATGCCGCAGTCGGTGAACACGTGCTCGTGGGCGAGCTCGCCGCGGACCCGCTCGTCCCAGACCCGCCGGGACCGCTCGCGGACCTGGCCCAGCATCCGCAGCCGGCGCCCCTGCCCGACCGCCGTCGCCAGGAACCGGGACTGCGCCTCGATGGAGTCCGGCTCGCGCGGCGTCGAGGGCCCGTGCTCGTAGACCTCGACACCGGGCACCGCGTCGCGCACCAGGGCAGCGGTCCGCGGGGCCAGCAGGGCCACGGTGAGGTCGCCCTCGGCGATGCCCTCCCGCAGGTAGGGCAGCACGACGGCGAGGAGTTCGTCGTCGGTCTCGACGACGGCGATGCGGTGGGTGCGCACCGCGGTGTGACCGAGCACGTCACCCCCTACCCAGACCGGCCCCTGTGACCGGACCCCGACATCATGGAGCATCCGCCGTGCACAACGCACCAAGGGGTGCGTGACGGGGGGCACCCCCGTGCCGGCCAGCGCGTCCTCAGCCGGTGCCGGCGCCCCCGGCGTGTCGCGCCCGACCGGCCAGCGCGTCGAGCTCGGCCCGGCCGAGCCCGGTGGCCGCGGCGGCCTCGGCGCCGTCCAGCGCGCCGCAGTCGACCCCGCGCAGCACCACCGACGCCAGCGCCCGGGCGGTCGCCGGCTCGTCGAGCACGCCGCCGTCCACCCGGGAGACGTAGGCCGCCAGGCGGGACCCGGCGGCGGGCAGCGCGGCCCGGAAGAAGGCGTAGGTGGCCGTGTACCGGGTGACCAGCTGGGCCGGGTGCAGGTCCCAGCCCTGGTAGAAACCGCGCTCCAGGGCGCGGCGGACCAGCCCGGCGTGCAGCTGCCAGCCCGCGTGGACCTGCTCGCGGGAGCCCACCGGCAGCACGTTCGTGGAGCCGTCGACCGCCCGGGCCCCGGTGCCGGCGACCGCCACCTGCATGGTGGCCTTGGCGTGGTCGGCGGCCGGGTGGTCGCTGGCCTGGTGCGCCGCGGCGATGCCCAGGGACGCCGAGTAGTCGTAGGTGCCGTAGTGCAGCCCGGTCACCCGGCCACCCCCGGCGTGCAGCATCGCGGCCAGGGTCGCCGCGCCGTCGGCGCCGAGCACCGCCTGCGGCGTCTCCACCTGCAGCTCCAGGTCCAGGCCGAGCCCGTGCGCCTGCTCCAGCGCGTCGAGGACCGGCAGGAACGCCGCGACCTGCTCCACCGCGGTGACCTTGGGCAAGGTGACGACCGCGCGGCCCCGACCGGCCAGGCCGGCCAGGAAGAGGTCCAGCGAGCGGACGCCGCGGTGCCGGGTCGGGCCCTCCAGCGACTTGGCCCGGGTGCCCCAGAAGGGCGGCAGCACCGGCTCGGCGGCCAGCACCCGCGCCGCCGTCCGCACGTCGTCGTCCTCGCGGTCGGGCGGGCCGCGGTAGCCGTCCTCGCTGTCGACCCGCAGGTCCTCCACGGGCTCCCGGGCCAGCTTCGCCCGCACCCGGGGCAGCACCTGCTCGACGAGGGCGGGGTCGAGCCCCAGGTCGGGCAGGCCGTGCTCGTCGAGGGCGGCCAGCGCCCGCTCGCCCCAGGACGCGACCAGCCCGGGGACGACGGCGTCGGCCGGCACGTAGCAGGTGTGCACCGGCTGGCGGGTGGACCGCTCCCCCGGGTAGGCCGCCGCCCGGGCGTCGTCCACCGGCCCCAGGCGCCGGTCCAGCTCGGCGTAGTGCTCCGGACCGAGCACTAGTCGATGAGGGTGTAGGCGGGGAGGGTCAGGAAGTCGGGGAACTCGTCGGCCAGCGCCACCTGCTCGAACAGCCGGCGGGCGTCGTCCACCCGGTCCAGGTCGCCGATCCCGGCGACCTCCTCCTCGATCACCCGGTGCACCAGCTCGGCGGTGACGGTCTCGCCGGTGTCCAGCACGACGCCGGTGCGCAGCCACTGCCAGACCTGGGAGCGGGAGATCTCGGCGGTGGCGGCGTCCTCCATCAGGCCGTGGATGCCGACCGCGCCGTTGCCGGCCAGCCACGCGGCCAGGTAGCGGATGCCGACCTCGACGTTGGCCCGCAGCCCCGCCTCGGTGCGCTCACCGGGGACCCCGGCGACGTCGAGCAGCTGCTCCCGGGTGACGTGGACGTCGTCCCGCTGCCGGGTGAGCTGGTTGTCGGCGTCGCCGAGCACGCCCTCGAACACCTCGCGGCAGATCCCGACGAGGTCGGGGTGGGCGACCCAGGACCCGTCGAAGCCGTCGCCGGCCTCCCGGGTCTTGTCCTCCCGGACCTTGGCCAGGGCGCGCTCGTTGGCCTCGGCGTCCCGGCGGCTGGGGATGGCCGCGGCCATGCCGCCGATGGCCATCGCGCCGCGGCGGTGGCAGGTGGCCACGAGCTGCTCGGTGTAGGCCCGCATCATCGGCGCGGTCATCGTCACCGCCGAGCGGTCGGGCAGCACGAAGTCCGGGCCGGCGTCCCGGAAGACCTTGACCACGCTGAAGAGGTAGTCCCAGCGGCCGGCGTTGAGCCCGGTGGCGTGCTCGCGCAGCTCGTAGAGCATCTCCTCCATCTCGAAGGCGGCCGGGATGGTCTCGATCAGCATCGTGGCCCGGATCGAGCCGCGCGGGATGCCGAGCTCGCGCTCGCAGTGCACGAAGACGTCGGCCCACAGCCGCGCCTCGAGGTGGGACTCCATCTTCGGCAGGTAGAAGTAGGGCCCGCTGCCGCGCTCGAGCTGCTCCACGGCGTTGTGGAACAGGTACAGGCCGGCGTCGACGAACGCGCCGACCACCGGGTCGCCGTCCACCAGCACGTGCCGCTCGTCCAGGTGCCAGCCGCGCGGGCGGGGCACGATCGTGGGCAGGACGGCGTCGGGGCGGACGGCGTACTGCTTGCCCTCGGGGCTGGTGAACGACAGCGACCCACGGACGGCGTCGCGCAGCACGAGCTGGCCGGTGACCACGTTGTGCCAGTGCGGGGTGTTGGCGTCCTCGAGGTCGGCCAGCCAGACGTCGGCGCCGCAGTTGAGCGCGTTGATCGCCATCTTCGGCTCGGTCGGTCCGGTGATCTCCACCCGGCGGCGCACCAGGCCCGGCGGGGGCGGCGGGACGGACCATTCACCCTCGCGGACGTCGGCGGTCTCCACCCGGAAGTCCAGCGGCTCGCCGTCGGCGATGGCCTGCCGGCGCAGCGCGCGGGTGGCCAGCAGCTCGTCGCGGCTGGCGCCGAACAGGTGCTGCAGCTGCCCGACGAACTGCAGGGCCTCCGGGGTGAGCACCTCCGCCGACCGCTCGACCTCGGGACCGATCACCTGGACGTCGACCACGCGCACTCCTTCGATCGGGGTTCTGGTGCTGGCATCCTCGCAGCCGTGGACCTGTCCAGCTTCTCCGCAGCGAGCCTCGACGAGGTGACCGAGGCGTTGCGCGCGTGCAACGCCGCCCGGTCCTTCGCCCCCACCGTCGCCGCCGGCCGGCCCTACCCGTCGGTGGACGCCCTGGTGGCGCGGGCGGGCGAGGTGTCCCGGGCACTCCCGTGGGACGAGGTGGCCCAGGCGTTGGCCGCGCACCCGCGGATCGGCGACCGGGTGTCCGGGGACTCGGCGGAGGCCGCATCGTCCCGGCGCGAGCAGTCCTCGATGTCCTCGGCCGCCGACGACGTCCGGGACGCGTTGCTGCAGGGCAACCGGGACTACGAGGACCGCTTCGACCACGTCTTCCTCATCCGGGCCGCGGGCCGGACGCCGGAGGAGATGCTCGCCGAGCTGCGCCGCCGGCTGGCGCACCCGCCGGAGCAGGAGCGGCCCGAGGTGCTCGAGCAGCTCGCCCAGATCACCGAGCTGCGGGTCCGGGGGCTCGTCTCGTGAGCGTCTCGACGCACGTGCTGGACGCGGTGCTGGGTCGGCCCGCGGCCGGGATGGTGGTGCAGCTGCTGGTCGGGGACGAGCTGCTCGCCGAGGGCGTCACCGACGCCGACGGCCGGTTCCGGCTGGCCGACCGGGACACCGGCACCGGCACCCACCGGGTGGTCTTCGGCACCGGCGCCTGGTTCGCCGAGCAGGGCCGGGAGACCTTCTACCCGTCGGTGACCCTGGAGTTCTCCGTCGTCGACGGGACGGCGCACCACCACGTGCCCCTGCTGCTGTCGCCCTTCGCGTTCAGCACCTACCGAGGGAGCTGAGGACCACCATGGCCGAACCCCGTCCGCCCTTCCCGCCCTTCGACGCCGCGAGCGCCGCGGCCAAGGTGCAGGCCGCCGAGGACGCCTGGAACAGCCGAGACCCCGAGCGGGTGAGCCTGGCGTACAGCGAGGACACCGTCTGGCGGAACCGCGACCGGTTCCTGACCGGCCGGGCCGAGGTGGTCGCGTTCCTCACCGACAAGTGGGCCCGGGAGCTGGACTACGCGCTCCGCAAGAGCCTGTGGTCGTTCACCGACGACCGGATCGCCGTGCGCTTCCAGTACGAGTGGCACGACGCGGACGGCCAGTGGTGGCGCAGCTACGGCAACGAGCTGTGGGAGTTCGACGAGCAGGGCCTCATGCGCCGTCGCGAGGCGAGCATCAACGATGCCGCCATCGCCGAGGCCGACCGCCGCATCACCGGACCCCGCCCCGAGGCCGATCGGGGCCGGGACATCCCGCTGCGCTGACCGACGTTCCACGTGCAACACCGCTGACACACCGATCGGAGAAGGTGCGCCCATGGCGATCGTGCTCGGACCCAACCAGTACGGGAAGGCCGAGGTGCGGGTGGTCGCGGTCGACCGCTCCACCCCCCGGCACACCCTCGTGGACCTCAACGTCAGCTCGGCGCTGCGCGGGGATTTCGCCGGGGCGTTCACCGACGGCGACAACAGCCACATCCTGGCCACCGACTCGCAGAAGAACACCGTCTTCGCCTTCGCCCGCGACGGGATCAGCACGCCCGAGGAGTTCGGGCTGCGGCTGGCCCGGCACTTCGCCGGCAGCTACGACTGGATCACCGGCGCGCGGATCGGCATCGAGTCCTTCGGCTGGGACCGGATCGCCGTCGGCGGGCAGCCGCACGACCACGCGTTCCGCCGGGCCGGGGGCGAGGTGCGCACCGCCGTCGTCACCGCCGACGGCGACGACCTGCACGTCGTCGCCGGGCTGTCGGACCTGGTCGTGCTGAAGACCACCGGCTCGGAGTTCTGGGGCTTCCCACGGGACGCGTACACGACGCTGCCCGAGACCCGGGAGCGGATCCTGGCCACCGCGGTGACCGCCCGCTGGCGCTACACCCGCACCGACCTGGACTTCGCCGCGGTCTACGACAGCGTCCGGACGACGATGCTGGAGACGTTCGCCTCCCTGCACTCCCTGGCCCTGCAGCAGAGCCAGTACGCGATGGCCACCGCGGTGCTGGAGCGGCACCCCGACGTCGCCGAGGTGCGGATGTCGATGCCCAACAAGCACCACTTCCTGCAGGACCTGTCCGCGTTCGGCCTGGACAACCCGGACGTCGTCTACCACGCCGACGACCGCCCGTACGGCCTGATCGAGGGCACCGTCCTGCGCGACGACGTCCCCGCCGCCGAGGTCGCCTGGGAAGGCACCCCCGGCTTCGTCTGACCGCCCTCCCCCGCAGCGTTGATCAGGGGGGTGCCGCATCGTCCGTCCTCCTGCGCCAGATCTGGCGCAGGAGGACGGAGTTCGGCGCACCCCCCTGATCGACGCTGGGCCCCCACGGCTTCGATCAGCTGGGTTCAGCTGGAGCCGTCCTGGCTCACCGGCGCCGGTGAGCCAGGACGGCCACCGGTGAACCCAGCTGATCCACGCCCGGGGACGCTGGGGCGCACGCGGTGCTCGGGGGGCGGTGCGCACGGTTACGGTTCACCCGTGCGGGACGCAGGGGGGATCGGCCGACCCGGACCCGTCCGGCGTCCCCGCGCCGTGGACGTGGCCGCCCGGGCCGGCGTCTCCGTGGCCACCGTGTCCTTCGTGGTCAACGGCAAGGCCGAGGGCCGGGTCTCCCCCGCCACCCGCCTGCGGGTCCTCGACGCGATCGCCGCCCTGGGCTACGTCACCGACGCCTCCGCGCGCGCCCTGGCCACCGGCCGCCGCCGGCAGGTCGCCCTGCTCGCCCACGACATGACCAACCCGTTCACCGCCCAGGTCGCCGCGGGTGCGGCCACCGGCATCGCCGAGGCCACCGACGGCACCGGGCACCTGCTCCTGCTGCTGGCCGCGGGCCTCGACGAACCCGACGTCGAGCCGGTCGGCGCGGCCACGGTGGACGGCGTGCTCATCAACTACCCGGGCACCCTCCCGGCCGGGCGGCCCGACCTGCCGGTGGTGCACCTGGACGACCCCGCCGCCGGCGGCCACCAGGTGTCCCTCGACGTCGCGGTCGGCGCCCGCGAGCTGGCCCGGCACCTCGCCGACCTGGGCCACCGGCACGTGGTGCACCTGGACAGCAACCGGCCCTGGTCCACCTTCGCCGAGCGCCGGGCCGCCTTCGCCGACGAGTTCGCCCGGCTGGTCCCCGGCGCGGTGGTCACCGACGACCGGTGCGACATCGACCTGGCCGCCGCCCGGGACCACGCGGCGCAGCGGGCGGAGGGCTGGCGGCGGTCCGGCGCCACCGCGGTCGTGGCCGCCACCGACGTGCAAGCCCTCGGCGTGCTGGCCGGGCTGCACGGGGCCGGGGTCGCGGTGCCGGGGCAGCTGTCGGTGGCCGGGTTCGACGACATCCCCTTCGCGGAGGTGTCAGCGCCCCCGCTGACCACGGTCGCGCTGCCCGCCCGCGAGCTCGGCCACCGCGGCGCCGTGCTGCTCGCCCAGGTCATCGAGGACCCGGCAGCTCCCCCCGGGGAGCCGGTCGTGCTGCCGGCGCACCTGGTGGTCCGCGGCAGCACCGGACCGGCGACCGACCTGATACGGTGACGTTAAGCGCTTAACCGTCCCAGGAGGAACCGTGCTGGTCTGCATCGGCGACGTCGTCGAGGACGTCGTCGTCTGGACCGACGGACCCCTCCGCACCGGCACCGACAACCCCGGCCGGGTCGTGCGCACCCGCGGCGGCAGCGCGGCCAACGTCGCCGTCTTCGCCGCGGCCACCGGGGCGGCCAGCCGGTTCGTCGGCCGGGTCGGCACCGACGCGCTGGGCGCCGCGCTCACCACCGACCTGGAACGGGCCGGGGTCGAGGTCCGGGTCCAGCGGGCGGGCCGCACCGGCAGCATCGTCGTCCTGGTCGACCCCTCCGGCGAGCGCACGATGGTCCCCGACCGCGGCGCGGCCGCCGAGCTGGCCGACCCGCCGCCGTCCTGGGTGGCCGGTGCGTCCGTCGTGCACGCCCCCGCCTACGCCCTGGCCACCCCGGGCCCGGCCACCGCGGTGCGCACGCTGTTCCTCGCCGCCCGGGACACCGGTGCGCTGACCAGCATCGACGTCTCGTCCGTCGACCTGGTGACCCGGTTCGGCGCCGATGCGCTGCGCGCCGCGATCATCCGGTTGGTCCCCGACGTGCTGATCGCCAACACCGAGGAGTCGGCCGCGCTCGGCCCGGTGCCCGGCGTCGCGACGACGGTGGTCAAGGCCGGCGCGGCGCCCACCACGGTCACCGGCCCGGACGGCGCCGTCGTCCGGGTGCCGGTCGACCCGGTGGCCGGCGTCCGCGACACCACCGGGGCCGGCGACGCCTTCGCGGCCGGCTTCCTCCCCGCCTTCGCCCTCGACCGCGACCCGGTCGCGGCCTGCCGGGCCGGCCACGCGCTGGCCGCCCGCGTCCTGCAGCAGCCGGGCGCGAACCTCACCCCGGACCCCACCGTCGAACCCTCGGGAGCACCCGCATGACCTCCACCGCCGCACGCATCGGGCTCGTCGTCGCCGACGAGGTCGCCACCGCCCTGGCCGAGGGCCGCCCGGTCGTCGCCATGGAGTCCACGATCTTCTCCAACCTCGGGCTGCCCGCCCCCGGCAACCGGGAGGCCTTCGACCGGTGCGAGGCCGCCGTCCGCGCCGGCGGTGCCGTGCCGGCCGTGACCGCCCTCCTCGACGGTCGTCCGCGGGTCGGGCTGACCGCCGACGACGTCGACCGGGTGCTCACCGGCAGCTCCAAGGTCGCCGAGCGCGACGTCCCGGTGGCCATCGCCCAGCGCTGGGCCGAGGGCATGACCACGGTGTCGGCCTCGGTCGCGCTGGCGCACGCCGCCGGCATCGAGGTCTTCGCCACCGGCGGCATCGGCGGGGTGCACCGTGGGGTCGACACCACCGGCGACATCTCCGCCGACCTGGACGCCCTGGCCAGCCACCCGGTGGTCACCGTGTGCGCCGGCGCCAAGGCGTTCCTGGACCTCCCCCGCACGCTGGAGCACCTCGAGGCCATCGGCGTCCCCGTGCTGGGCTGGCGGCACGACTGGTTCCCGGCCTTCTACTCCCGCTCGGTCGGCCTGCCCGTGCCGCACCGCGTCGAGGACGCCGCCACCGTGGCCGGCGTGCTGCGCGCCCGGCTGCGCGAGGACACCGGCGTGCTGCTCGGCGTGCCGATCCCCGAGGCCGCGGAGATCCCGGCCGAGGAGATCGAGGCCAAGATGCTGCGCGCGCTGGCCGCGGCCGCCGAGGCCGGCGTGACCGGCCCCAAGGTCACCCCGTTCATCCTGGCCCGGATCGAGGCCGAGACCGACGGCGAGTCCATTCCGGCGAACCTGGCCCTGGCCGAGAACAACGCCGCCGTCGCCGCGGAGGTCGCCACCGCGCTGTCCGCCCTGCGGTGACAGCATGTCCGGTGTGACGGCACCGGAGCGGGAGACGCTCACCTACGAGATGTTCGGGACGGCGGGCCGCGACCTGGCCCAGCAGGTCGCCGACGACGGCTTCGAGCCCGACCTGATCCTGGCCATCGCGCGCGGCGGACTGTTCCTGGGCGGGGCGCTGGGCTACGCGCTGGACGTGAAGAACCTCTTCGTGATGAACGTGGAGTTCTACACCGGCGTCGACGAGCGGCTCGAGCTGCCGGTGATGCTGCCGCCGAACCTGGACCGGGTGGACCTGACCGGCGCGAACGTGCTCATCGCCGACGACGTCGCCGACACCGGCAAGACGCTGGAGCTGGTGCGCGACTTCTGCACCGGCTACGTCGCCGAGGTCCGGTCCGCGGTGGTCTACGAGAAGCCCCGCTCGGTGGTGAAGTGCGACTACGTCTGGAGGCGCACCGACGCCTGGATCGACTTCCCCTGGTCGGTGCAGCCCCCCGTGGTCAACCGGCGGGGCGGCCTAGCCCACTGAGACCGGGGCGGTGCCGAAGGCGACGTCGAAGCGGTCGCACCAGACCACCACCGAGGTGAGCCCGGCCAGGTCGACGTCGGCGGGGATCGGGTAGTTCTGGTTGCCGTTGGTGGCCGTCAGGTCGCCGAGCTCGACGAACCGGCCGTCGTCGTAGCTCCCCCACTCCCCGCCGCTGGGCCGGTCGGTGAGCCACACGACGACGTCGGGACCGTCGGAGGTGGCGAAGTCCTCCAGCCGCAGGAACCGGCTGCCGTCGGCCAGCTCGATGATCCGGGCGGTGCCGGTCGTGGCGTGCTCGCCGTCCTCGAAGGCACCCGCGGCCAGCTCCACCGGCTCGGCGGGCGGGGCGGGCCGCCGACGCCCGGCCCGGCGTCGGCGCGAGGTCGGGCTGGAGCACCGGCTCGACCACCACGGGCAGCGCCTCGTCCACGGTGCTGCTGGTCCACAACCGCCACGGCTCGAAGACCAGCAGCGCGGCCACCACCCCCACGACGACCAGCCCACCCAGCAGCGCCAGCACCGTCCGTCTGCTCATGCCGGCACAGCCTGGACCTGGTCGGCCCCCGGCGTCTACGGCTCCCCGAGCAGCAGCCGGGCCACCGCGGCGGCCTCGGCGTCGTCGTCCCCGGCCCGGCGCAGCCAGGCGGCGATCGGCCCGGCCAGCGCCGGGGAGAGCGTGCTGATCCAGCCGGCGGTGCCGGCCCGGGCCTCGGCGACGTGCTGGGTGCCGCCGTCCGGGAGCTGCGCGACGACCTCCGGGCGGGGGGCGAGCAGGCCGCGGGGGGTCCACCGGCCCGGCGTCGTCCGGGCGGCGAGCTCCTCGAGCAGGTCGGCGGACCGCCGGCGGTCCGCGGCGGCGCTCACGACCCCCGCCGGATGCCGCCCCCGCCGGGCTTGGTGGAAGCGGTGACGGTGAACTTCGGGTCTCGCGAGACCTGGCGGGTGGGGCCGACGATGCGCCGCAGCGCGTCCCGGTGCGGCAGGTGGGAGTTGTAGACGCACAGCAGCTGGCCACCGGGTCGGAGCACCCGCGCCGCCGCCTCGAACAACCGCTCGGCGATCCCGGCGTGCACCGTCGTCCCCTGGTGGAAGGGCGGGTTGCAGGCGACCAGGTCGACGCTGCCCGGCGCCACCCCGGCCAGCGCGTCGTCGCGCACCACGGTCACCCGGTCGGCCACCCCGTTGGCGGCGGCGGTGGCCCGCGCGGAGGCCACCGCGGCCGCGGAGGCGTCCGACGCCAGCACGTCGAACCCGGCCCGGGCCAGCGCGACGGCCAGCACCCCGGTGCCGCAGCCCAGGTCGACCGCGGTGCCCGAGCCCTGCTCGGGCAGCGCGCGCAGCAGCGCCCGGGTGCCGATGTCGACCTTGGTCCCGGCGAACGCGGCGCCGTGCGCGGCGACGGTGAGTCCCAGGTCGGCGTGCTCGGCGACCCGTGGGAAGGACGAGGCGCCCGGTCGCGGTCCGGTGGCCACCAGCACCCGCGACTTCTGCCGGGCGAGGGTGGCGTGAACGGCGTCGAAGGAGTCGGCCAGCACGCCGTTCATCGCGTGCGTCATGTGCTTGACCCGGCCGCCGACGTACAGCGTGACGGAGGGGTCCGCGCCGGCGGCGACGGTCTCGGCGATCTCGCGCAGCGCGTCCAGGGACTTGGGCGCCTGCACCAGCACGACCCGGGCGCCAGCGGCGTCCAGCACCGGCAGCACCTGGAAGCCGGTCACCCCGGTGCGCTCGGCGTTGGCGGCCAGGGCCAGCTCGGCGACCCGCTGGTCGGTGTGCACCCGGACGCCGGTGGCGCCGTGCAGCGCGATCGCGCCGAGGGTCAGCGCACCGTGCGTGTCGTCGACGGTCAGCACGCCTTCGGGGTGCGCGGCGATGCCGGCCGCGGCCTCGTCGAGCAGCAGCCGGTCGGTGGCGTCCACCGCGACCAGGTCGGGCGCCTCGACGTCGGGGTACCGGGTCAGCTGGTCGAGGAAGGCGTCAGGCACTCGGCCCACTCTGCCCCACCGGTCGTCGTCCCCCTGCACGGAAGTCCGTCCTCCTGCACCAGATCTGGCGCAGGAGGACGGACTTCGGGGCACCCCCCTGATCGACGCTGGGGGGTGGAGGTGTCTCAGACGCCGGTGAGGCCAACCGGGCAGCTGACGCCGGTGCCGTTGACCGGGCAGTAGCCGTGGGGGACCTTGTAGAGGTACTGCTGGTGGTGGTCCTCGGCGTAGTAGAAGTCGCCCAGCGGCAGGATCTCGGTGGTGATCGCGCCGTAGCCCGCGGCCTTCAACCGGGCCTGGTACTGGTCGCGCGAGGCCTCGGCGGCGGCCTGCTGCTCGGGCGAGGTGACGTAGATCGCCGAGCGGTACTGGGTGCCGACGTCGTTGCCCTGGCGCATGCCCTGGGTGGGGTCGTGCTCCTCCCAGAACTCCTTGAGCAGCACGTCGTAGGAGACGACGGCGGGGTCGAAGACCACCAGCACGACCTCGGTGTGCCCGGTGCGCGCCGAGCAGACCTCCTCGTACGTCGGGTTCGGGGTGAAGCCCCCGGCGTAGCCCGCGGCGGTCGAGTACACGCCCGCGTGCTGCCAGAACACCTTCTCCACGCCCCAGAAGCAGCCAGCGCCGAAGACCGCGGTCTGCATCCCCTCCGGGAACGGCGGCTGGATGCGGTTGCCGTTGACCGCGTGCAGCTCGGGGATGTGCGGCAGCACCCGGGACCGGCCCGGCAGGGCGTCCTCCGCGGTGACCGAGCGCGTCTTGGCACGGGAGAAGAACGACATGGCCCGAATGTAGGACCGGCCCGCAACCCCGCCGACCGGGAACAGACCACCCCGCGCCCGCACTGGAAGGGGTATGCCGATCACCACGCGCGAGGTCCAGCTGGTCGCCCGCCCCCACGGCGAGCCCGTGCCCACCGACTTCGCCACCGTCGAGCTGCAGCGCCCGGACCCGACCGAGGGCCAGGTCGTGGTGCAGAACCTGGCCATGTCGGTGGACCCGTACATGCGCGGCCGGATGAACGCCGGCCCGTCCTACGCCCCCGCCTGGGAGCTCGGCGAGACGATGCAGGGCGGCGCGGTCGGCCGGGTCGTGGCCTCCCGCTCGTCCCGGGTGCCCGAGGGTGCGCTCGTGGTGAGCAACGCGGCCTGGCGGGACGTCGCCGTGCTCGCCGACACCGAGGTCTCGGTCCGCCCCGACGCCGACGACGTCCCGGTGACCTGGCACCTGGGCGTGCTGGGCATGCCCGGGCTCACCGCCTGGGCCGGGCTGCACCGGCTGGCCGCCTTCGAGCCCGGCGACGACGTCTTCGTCTCCGGTGCCGCGGGCGCCGTGGGCAGCCTGGTCGGCCAGTTCGCCCGGCTGTCGGGGGCCGGCAGCGTCGTGGGCAGCGCCGGGACGCCGGAGAAGGTCCGCTGGCTGACCGAGGACCTCGGGTTCACCGCCGCCTTCGACTACCACGACGGACCGGTCGCCGACCTGCTCGCCGCCGCGGCCCCCGGGGGCATCGACGTCTTCTTCGACAACGTCGGCGGTGACCACCTCGAGGCCGCGATCGGCGCCTTCCGGGAGCACGGGCGGGCTGCGCTGTGCGGCGCGATCTCCGGCTACAACGCCGTCGAGCCGCCGGCCGGACCGCGCAACATGTTCCTGGTGGTGGGCAAGCGGCTGAGCCTGCGCGGGTTCATCGTCGGCGACCACGCCGACCTGCGCCCGCAGTTCACCGAGGCGGTGACCGGCTGGCTGCGCTCGGGCGAGCTGACCGCCCGGGAGACCGTCCGCGAGGGGCTGGACGCCGCCGTCCCGGCGTTCCTGGACCTCCTGCGCGGCGGGAACACCGGGAAGATGCTCGTCAGGTTGTGAGCGGCAGCTGCGCCGGGGCCGGTGCGACCGGCTCCGGCCGGCCGAACAGGTAGCCCTGCGCGTAGGTGCAGCCCAGCGCGGCGAGGGTGTCGCGCTGCAGCTCGGTCTCCACGCCCTCGGCCACCACGTCCAGCGACAGGCTCCGGGCCAGCTCGACGATGGAGGCCACCAGCGTGGTCGCCGCGCCGCCGCGGGCCAGGTCGGTGATGAAGCTGCGGTCGACCTTGACGATGTCGGCGGGCAGCTGGCGCAGGTAGGACAGGCTCGAGTAGCCGGTCCCGAAGTCGTCGATGGCGATGCGCACCCCGAGGTCGCGCAGCTGCTGCAGCCGGGCGCAGACGGCCACCAGGTCGTCGGCCAGCACGCTCTCGGTCACCTCGAGCACCAGCCGCTCGGCCGGCAGACCGCTGTCGGCCAGCGCGGCCCGGACCGTGCCGACGAAGTCCTGGTCGGCCAGCTGCACGGCCGAGACGTTGACCGCGACCTTGCTCGGACCGCACTCCCCGCCCAGCCCGGTCACCGCGTCGCGGGTGGCCTGCCGGAGCACCCAGGTGCCCAGCGCCGTGATGGCACCGGTCTGCTCGGCGATCGGGATGAACTGCAGCGGCGGGATGGGTCCCCGGGGGGGGTGCCGCCAGCGGAGCAGCGCCTCGTACCCGCCCGCCTGCCCGCCGGGCAGGGTGACCACGGGCTGGTAGTGCACGGCGAGCTGGTCGCCGGCGGCCATCGCGGCCGTCAGGTCCTCGGCGAGGGCGGCGCGGTCGGTGACCGCCTCGGCCATGCCCGGCACGAAGCTGACCACGCGGTTCCGCCCGGTCGCCTTGGCCTGGTACATCGCCAGGTCGGCGTTGCGCAGCAGCTCCTCGGCGTCCCGCCGTCCGGCCGTGCCCGTGGTGGCCACGCCGATGCTGGCGGTGACGGTGACCGGACGACCGGTGAGCTGCACCGGCACCCGCATGGCCGCCTGCAGCCGGCGGGCGACGTCCGAGGCGTGCGTGGCCACCCCCGGAACCAGGACGGCGAACTCGTCGCCGCCGAGCCGGACCACCAGGTCGTCGGCGCGCACGCCGGTCCGCAACCGGTCGGCGACCTCGACGAGGAGCTGGTCGCCGAACAGGTGGCCGCGCCCGTCGTTGACCGCCTTGAAGCCGTCGAGGTCCAGGAACAGCACGCTGAGCGGGCCGTCGTGGCGGAGCAGGCGGGCGGTGGCCTCCTCCAGCCGGCGGCGGTTGCCCAGCACGGTGAGCGGGTCGGTGCGGGCCCGGTCCTCGGCGAGCTGCCAGGTGCGGTGGTGCACCAGGCAGACCAGGAGGGTGGCGACCACCGGCAGCAGGTCGTAGGGGTCGGTGCGGCCCGGGTGGTAGACGACCACGCCGAACTCGGCGACGGCGACCACCACCGCGGTGGGGACGATGACCCAGTCCTGGTACAGCGCGCTGACCGCGATGGCCAGCAGCATCCAGCTGAACGCCTCGCCCTGGCCGGTGATCGGCACGAGGGTCGCGGCGCCCACGGTCAGGCTCAGCGTGGCCAGCACGGTGCGCAGCCGGGCGGGCCAGCCGGCCCGGGTGGCGAGCACCGCCGGCAGCCCGGCGAGCAGCAGCACCGAGGACGCCGGTCCGCGGCCGTGCCCCAGCGCACCGGTCAGCAGGGCCAGGGCCACCGCCTGGGTGAGGGCGGCGCGGACGATCCAGCGGTGCCGCAGCTCCCACTCGGCCGCGGCCAGGGACGTGCCCGCACGCCAGCCACCGAGCCACGAGGTCATGCCCCCTTCTCGGCACAGCGGTGCGGATCACACAGCCCAGGAGGCCGGTGATCACCCTTCGGGGGTGCGGGCGAACCGGTTCCGGCCGACCATCGAACGGTGCCCGTGACCGACCCGCAGCTGGAACGCCACCCCGTCGACGGCGAGACCCGGGGGGTGGCCCTGTTCTGCCACGGCGGGACGGCCGCCAGCCAGGCCCCGCCCAAGGACCGGGCGCTGTCCCTGGTCCGGATGCGGGCCTTCGAGCGCTTCGTGCGCGACGACCTGGGCGGCCGCGGGGTCGAGACCGCGCTTGTCCGCTACCGGGTGGCGGGCTGGAACGGCGAGGCCGCCGACGCCTACCAGGACGTGCACTGGTCGATCGAGGCGTTGCGCGCCGACCTCGGCAAGGACGTCCCGATCGTGCTGGTCGGGCACTCGATGGGCGGCCGGGCCGCGCTGAAGGCCGGCGGCGACCCGCAGGTGACCGCCGTCTGCGCGCTGGCCCCGTGGACTCCGCCCGGCGAGCCGGTGATGCAGCTGCGCGACCAGACCGTGGTGATCCTGCACGGCTCGGGCGACCGCTGGGTGCCCGCCAAGCTGTCCGCGGACTTCGCCGTCCGGGCCCGCCGGGCCGGTGCGCGGGTCGCCCGGTTCACCACCCCCGGCGGGCACAGCATGCTGCGCGGCGCCCACCGCTGGCACGGGTTCGCCCGCGACGTCGTCCTGGCCGGCACCGGTCTCGAACCGATGCGGGCCGACGTGGCGAACGCTCTGCAGCTGCCGAGCCCGGAGGGTCTCGCGGTCCCGCTCTGACTCGTCGGTGGGGTACCGCACGGCACCCCGACTGCCGAGGAGAAGAAGATGTCCGCCGTGCGCAACCGACCGACCGCCGCCGTCGTGGGATCCGGGGTCTCCGGGCTCACCGCCGCGCACCTCCTGCAGCGCACGCACGACGTGACGCTGTTCGAGACCGACGGGCGGTTGGGCGGGCACGCGCACACCCACGACGTCGAGACCCCCGACGACCGGGTCATCCCGATCGACACCGGGTTCATCGTGCACAACGAGCGCACCTACCCGAACCTGCTGAAGCTCTTCGCCGAGCTCGGGGTGGCCACCCAGCCGACCGAGATGAGCATGTCGATCGTCTGCGAGGGCTGCGGGCTCGAGTACGCCGGGGCCCGCGGCCTGCCCGGCGTCTTCGCCCAGCGCAAGCAGCTGGCCAACCCGGCCTACCTGCGGATGCTCGTCGAGGTGAAGAAGTTCCACCGGTCGGCGCACCGGCTGCTGGAGCTCGCCGGCGCCGACCACGAGCGCGGGTCCGGCGGCACCGGTGAGTTCGACGGGCTGACCCTCGGCGCCTTCCTGGCCCTGGGTGGCTACTCCGACTACTTCGTCCGGCACTTCATGGTCCCGGTCGTGTCCTGCGTGTGGTCCTCGGGGACCGGCACCTCGCTGCAGTACCCCGCCCTGTACCTGTTCCGGTTCCTGGCCAACCACGGGATGCTCTCGGTCTCCGGCTCCCCGCAGTGGCGGACGGTGACCGGCGGCTCGCGGGCCTACGTGGAGAAGGCGGCCAAGGGCCTGACGGCGGTGCAGACCGCGACCGGGATCCGGACGCTGACCCGGCACGTGGACGGCGTCGAGCTGGTCGACGTCGACGGCGAGCGGCACGAGGCCGACGTCGTCGTGGTGGCCACCCACCCCGACCAGGCGCTGGCCCTGCTCGGCGACCCGACCGACGACGAGCGCGCCGTCCTCGGGGCCTTCTCCTACTCGCGCAACGAGACCCTGCTGCACACCGACACCTCGATCATGCCGGCGGCCGCGGCGGCCAAGGCGTCGTGGAACTACCGGATGCCCGGCTGCGCGACCGACACCTCCGCCGTCCAGGTGACGTACTGGATGAACAAGCTGCACGCGATCGACGAGCCGGTGGACTACCTGGTGTCGCTCAACGCCGTCGACCGGGTGGACCCGGGCACCGTGCTGCGCCGGATGGTCTACGACCACCCGGAGTACACCCCGACCTCGGTCGCCGCCCAGCGCCGGCTGCCCGAGCTCAACAGCGGACGGACGGCGTTCGCCGGGGCCTACCACGGGTGGGGCTTCCACGAGGACGGCTGCGCCTCGGGCGTGCGGGCCGCGGAGTCCCTCGGCAGCGGCTGGTGACCGCCGTCCGACCCGCGACCGTCGACTGGAGCCCGACCACGCTGCCGGCGCTCTACGACGTCCGGGTCGGGCACCGCCGCTCGCACCCGCTGGAGAACTCCTTCGAGTACGGCGGCTACCTGTGGGCCGTCGACCTGGACGACCTGCCGGTGCTGCCGCGCGGGCTGCGCTGGGCGGCCCGGTTCGACGCCGCCGACCACCTCGGCGAGCCTGCCGACTCCATCAAGGCCAACGTGGTCCGGTTCGCCGGCCTGCACGGCGTGGACGGCGTCGTCCGGGTGGTGATGATGGCCAACGCGCGCAGCGGGCCGCACGTGTTCAACCCGCTGTCGACGCACTGGTGCTACCGGGCCGACGGATCGCTGGCCTGCATCGTGGCCGAGGTGCACAACACCTACGGGGAGCGGCACGCCTACCTGCTGCACCCCGACGAAGCCGGGCGGTCGGAGGCGGAGAAGGACTTCTACGTCTCGCCGTTCAACACCGTGGACGGCCGGTACCTCATGCGCTTCTCCGGTCCGGGCGACCAGCTGCACGTGACGATGGCGCTGCAGGTGGGCGGGCGGACGCCGTTCGTGGCCACCCTGCGCGGCACGGCGCGGCGGGCGACCACGGGGGCCGTCGTCCGTACGATCCTGCGCTGGCCGTTCATGAGCCTGTGGGTGGCCGCCCTGATCAGGTGGCAGGGGATCCGGCTCTGGGCGCGCAAGTTGCCGGTGGTCCCCAGGCCGACGCACGATCCGGTACCGGGGGTGGGTACGAACACCCCGCGGAAGCATTCCCTTGAAGCGATCGAGGACAGGTCATGACCACGGTGCACCACAACGAGAGCCGGACCGAGGACGCACGGTTCCCCGTGCCCCGCCCGGACGAGGCGCACTGGCCCGGCCTGGCGACCCCGCCGCGGTCCCCGGTGCGCGCGGCCGTGGCCGAGCGGCTGTTCCGGCACGCGGTGTCGACGCTGCCGGTGCGGGTGGTCTTCCCCGACGGCACCGTGCTGGGCTCCGGTGACCGGCACGCCCCGGTGATGCGGCTGGTCCGCCCGGCCAACGTCTTCCACCGCCTGGGCGCCGACGCCAAGATCGGCTTCGGCGAGGCCTACATGACCGGCGACTGGACGACGGGGCCTGGCACCGACCTCGCCGACCTGCTCAGCCCGTTCGCCGCCCGGATGTCCTCGCTGATCCACCCGGCGCTGCAGCGCATGCGGCACCTGGTCGAGCGCACCCAGCCGATGGGCGAGGTGAACACCAAGGAGAACAGCCGGCACAACATCAGCCGGCACTACGACCTGTCCAACCAGCTCTTCGAGACCTTCCTCGACGAGACGATGAGCTACTCCTCGGCCTGGTTCGAGCCCGGCGACTCCCTGGTCGACGCCCAGCTGCGCAAGATCGACGGCGTGCTCGACCTGGCCCGGGTGGGCGAGGGCATGAGCGTGCTGGAGATCGGCTCCGGCTGGGGCGCGCTGGCGATCCGCGCCGCCCAGCGCGGCGCCCGGGTGACCACGCTGACGCTGTCGTCGGAGCAGCAGGCCCTGGCCCGGGTGCGCGCCGAGGACGCCGGGGTGGCGCACCTGGTCGACGTCCAGCTGTGCGACTACCGCGACGCCCGCGGCCAGTACGACGCCGTCGTCTCGGTGGAGATGATCGAGGCGGTCGGCGAGGAGTTCTGGGCCACCTACTTCTCCGCGCTGGACACCTTGCTGGCCCCCGGCGGCCGGGTCGGCCTGCAGTCGATCACCATGCCGCACGACCGGATGATGGCCACCCGGCGCAGCTACACCTGGATCCACAAGTACGTCTTCCCCGGCGGGATCATCCCGTCGATCCGGTCGATCGAGGACAACCTGGCCGCGCACACGACGCTCTCGGTCGTCGAGCGCCGGGACCTGGGCCCGCACTACGCGGTCACCCTGCAGATGTGGCGCGAGCGCTTCATCGCGGAGTGGCCCTCGCTGGAGGGCGCCTTCGACGGCACCTTCCGCCGGATGTGGGAGTTCTACCTCGCCTACTGCGAGGCCGGCTTCCGCAGCGGCTACCTCGGCGTCAGCCAGCTGGGCCTGGCGAGGGACCCCTTCCCCCGCTGACCGCCTGGTAGCTCGGCACGGATCCTGCGCATCCCGCGGCCGGAGTGCGCAGGATCCGTGCCGAGCTGATGTGCACAGGGATGTGGGCTGTCCACAGATCGTCCGCGAGCGCCCTGCGGAGGGGGTGTTCGCTGCACGGTCGGACCCGTGACCACCGACCTGCACGTCCTCCTCGGTCCCACCGGGGTCCGGCCCACCGCCCAGGTGCTGTGCGCCGCCGACCCGGGCAGCATCAGCCGCTGGGTCGGTGCCGGTCGGCTGGTCCGCCCCCTTCCCGGCGTGCTCGCACTGCCCGGTGCAGCCGACACGTGGCGCGGCCGGGCTGCGGCCGCCGTGCTGTGGAGCGGCGGGCAGCTGACCGGGCGGACCGCGCTCACGCTGTGGGACCTCCTGGGCCACCCCGGCGCACGCACCCACGTGGCGGTGGGCCGACGCCGGCACGTCCCGCCGGTGCCGCCGTGGCTGCGCGTCCACCGGACGACCGTGCCGGAGTGGTCGGTGGTCGACGGGCTCCCGCTCGTGACCGCCCGCCGGGCACTGGTCGACGCCTGGGGCGAGGCGCACGGACGGTCGGGCTCACCGGAGGCGGTCCGGGTGGCCCGGGAGGCGGTCATCGGCGGGGGCCGCCGTCGCGAGGTGTCGGTGGCCGGCGTGCGCCGTGAGCTCGCCCGCCACCCGGTGCTGCCGGGACGACGAGCGCTCGCGGACCTGCTCGAGCTGGTGGGCAGCGGATCGCACAGCGAGTTCGAGATCTGGGGCCTGACCCACCTGTTCGACCTCCCCGGTCTGCCGACCGTCTCCCGCCAGCACCCGGTGGCGACGTCGATCGGGACGATCCACCTCGACGGGGCCCTGGAGGAGGTGAAGCTGGGCTTCGAGCTGGACGGGGCCGCGTACCACCGGGCACCCGACCAGCGCGAGCGCGACCTGCGCCGGGACGCCGCGGCCCTGGCCGAGGGCTGGGCGGTGCTCCGCATCAGCCACCGCCGCGCCCACGCACAGCCCGACACCTGCCGCGCAGAGATGGCCAGCGCCTTCCACGCCCGCCGACGCTGAGGCTCGGCGTGGTCCCTGCGCATTCCGCGTCGGGAGTGCCCATGATCCGTGCCGAGCTAGACGGGTGCGGGAGGCGCAGGCCACCGGCCTACCGTCTGCGGCGTGCGGACACGGGGTGCGGTCGGGCTGGTCGTGTGGATCTTCACCGTCGTGATGCTGGGCGGGACGGTGCCGGCGCCGCTGTACCCGTTCTACGTGCGCTCGCTGGACCTGTCCGAGCTGCAGGTGACGATCGTCTTCGCCGCCTACGCGGTGGGCACGCTGACCGCGCTGCTGCTGGGCGGCGGGGTGTCCGACCGGCTGGGCCGGCGCCCGGTGCTGGTGCTGGCGGTCGGCATCGCGGTGCTGTCCACGCTGGTCTTCCTGCTCGCCCCGACGCTGCCGGGCCTGCTGTTCGCGCGCGTGCTGTCCGGGCTGTCGGTCGGCCTGACCACCGGGACGGCGACCGCGGCCATCGCCGAGCTGCACCCCGACCGCCGGACGGCGACCACCCTGGCGACCGTGGCCAACATGGGCGGCCTCGGCCTGGGCCCGGTCGTCTCCGGCCTGGTCGCCCAGCACCTGCCCGGCCCGACGGTCGGCCCCTACCTCGCGTTCCTGGTCCTGTTGCTGCCGGTGCTGGCGATCGGGCTGGTGCCCGAGACCCGCCCGCGCACCGAGAGCCTGGCCGGCGCGATGCGGCCGCAGCGGCTGTCGGTCCCGCGCGCGACCCGGGCCCGGTTCGCCGCGGCGGCGGTGGGCGGGTTCGCGGCCTTCGCCGTCCTGGGGCTGTTCACCTCGCTCACGTCCTCGTTCCTGGGTCAGGAGCTCGGCGACCCGGGCCCGCAGCTGGTCGGGTTCTCGGTGGCGGTCATGTTCGCCGCGGCGGTGGCCTGCCAGCTGCTGGTGCAGCGCTGGGACCCCGACCGGGCCGCGCTCGTCGGCGCCGCGCTGCTGCCGACCGGCACCGCCCTCGTCGTGGTGGCGCTCGCCGTCGGGTCGTTGCCGCTGTTCCTGCTCTCCGCGGTGGTCGGCGGCGCTGGGGTGGGCTTCTCCTTCCAGTCCGCCGTCTCGCGGGTGGGCGGCCTGGCCTCGGCAGACGAGCGGGCCGCGGTGACGTCGAGCTTCTTCGTCGTCGCCTACCTCGGCATCACCGTGCCGGTGGTCGGGGTCGGCGAGATCGCCACCGCGACCTCGCTGACGACCGCGGCGATCGCGCTCGCCGTCCTGGTGGTCGTGCTGTCGGCGGCCGCGGCGCTGCTGACCCGCCGGCACCCCACACCGGTCCGCGGCTAGCTGCGCCAGGCGCCGGGGCTGGTGCCGTAGCGCCGGCGGAACGCGGTGCCGAAGCCGTGCACCGAGGCGTACCCGACCCGCGCGGCGACCGACGTGACCGGCAGGCCCCGCTCGAGCAGCGCCAGCGCCGCCTGCAGCCGGGCACGGCTGCGCCACTCGGTCCAGGTCAGCCCGGTGCCGGTCACGAACGCCCGGCGCAGCGTGCTCTCCCCCGCCCGCAGCCGGGCCGCCCAGTCGGCGAGCGGGGTATCGTCGGCGGGGTCGGCCAGCAGCCGGGTGGCGACGGCGGCCGCGCGGGGGTCCTCGGGCAGCACCACCCCGTCGTCGGCGACCGCGGCGCCGGCGACCTCGTGCAGCACGAGCGCCAGGGTCGGCGCGGCGACCGGGCCCTCGCCGCCGGTCTGGCCCAGCGCGAGCAGCAGCTCGCGGAGCAGCCCGGACACCGCGACCACGGTCGGTCGGGTCCAGGGCAGCGGGCAGGCGTGCGGCCAGACGTAGAGGCAGTGCAGCGCGGCCGGCGGCCGGAGGACGACGTCGTGCGGCACCCCGCCGGGCACGAACAGGGCGCGGGACGGCGGCAGCACCCACGAGCGGCCCCCGGCCACGGCCCGCGCCGACCCGGCCGCCGTCCACACCAGCTGGTGCTGGTCGTGCCGGTGCAGCCCCCAGGCGCCGCCCTCCTCGGTGTCGAACGCGCACGTCCAGGCGTCCCGCTCGGCCGACCCGGGGTGGTCGTCGGTCACGACGTCGTCGAGGGCGGTCACCGGGCCTCCTGAGCGCTGGGCGTCGTCGTCCGGGCGCTGGCGGACTGTCCTACGATGATAGGGCAGCCTAACCTCAGCGGGCCGTTCCGTCATCGTCCCCTGGAGCTCCCCGTGCGCCTGCCCACCACCCGCCTCGCCGCCGTCGCCCTCGCCGGGCTGCTGCTCGCCGGCTGCGGATCGTCGACCGAGGACGGCGGCGCGGACGCCCCCGCGGGCGGCGACGGCTTCCCGGTCACCGTGGAGCACGCGTTCGGCAGCACCACCGTGGAGTCCGAGCCGACCCGCGTGGTGAGCGTCGGCTACACCGAGCAGGACACCCTGCTCGCCCTCGGCGTCGTCCCGGTCGGGGTGACCGAGTGGTACGGCGAGCAGCCGTACGCCACCTGGCCCTGGGCGCAGGACGCGCTCGGGGACGCCGAGCCCACCGTGCTCACCACCGACGACGGCCTGCAGTTCGAGGCCATCGCCGCGCTGGACCCCGACCTCATCGTGGCGACCAACGCTGGGCTTGAGCAGGACGACTACGACACCCTGTCGGCCATCGCCCCGGTCGTCGCGCACTCCGAGGAGGCGTACTTCGAGCCGTGGGACGTGCAGACGATCGCCATCGGCACCGCGCTGGGCAAGGCCGAGGAGGCCCAGGAGCTGGTCGACGGGATCAAGGACCGGTTCGCCGACGAGGCGGCCGCGCACCCCGAGTTCGCCGGCACCCCGGCGGTCTTCCTGCAGAACGCGGTCTACGAGGGCGACCTGATCGCCTACCAGGAGGGCCTGTCGACGGCGTTCCTCACCGACCTCGGCTTCACGGTCCCGGCGGTGCTCTACCAGTTCGCCACCGAGGGCCAGGCCTACGTCCCGCTGGAGCAGGCCTCGGTGCTGGACGAGGCCGACGTGCTGATCTGGGGCACCGAGTCGCCGGCGGACCGGACGGCGCTGGAGTCGCTGGGGGTGTACCGGTCGCTGCGGGCGGTCCAGGGCGGCAACCTGGTCTTCACCGACGGCACGCTGGCCGGGGCGATCTACTTCACCAGCCCGCTGTCGCTCCCCTACCTGCTCGACGAGCTCGTGCCGGCGCTGTCCACCGCCGTCGCCGGGGATCCGTCCACCATCCCGTCCTGACGGAACGTGACCGTCCGGTCATCATCTCCACCGATCGAGGGACCCTGCTCGGCCTCCACGGAACGCTGCCGTCCGGTTGACTATTCGTAGTCGCCCGATGACCGTGCGTGGAGGTGAGCAGGATGTCCGGATTCCGTCGCCCTGCCCACCTGTCCCGCACCGCCGGCCGGGTCCTCACCGTCGCCGGCCTCGGCGTCGGCCTGTGGCTGGCCGGTCAGGCCGCCGCCTCCGCCTCGGCCGAGGAGCCCGCCGCCGGCACTCTGCTGTCGGGCATCACCACCCCGGTCGCCGACCTGGTCGGCCAGGTCGCCGCCCCGGTCTCGCAGGTCGTGGCCCCGGTGACCACCCCGGTCGCGCAGGTCGTCGCCCCGGTGGCGCAGACCGTCGCCCCGGTGGCCCAGGCCGTCGTAGCCCCCGTCGCACCGGTCGTCACGCAGGTCGTCGCACCTGTCGTGGCGCCGGTGGCCCAGGCTGTCACGCCGGTGGCGCAGGCCGTCGCGCCCGTGGTTCGCGCAGCGGCGCCGGTGGTGGCCGCCGTGCAGCCCGTCCTTGATGCCGTCACCCCGCTGACCAGGGCACTCACCCCCGTCACCGGCGCCCTGAGCCCGGTCACCGAGGCCCTGTCCCCCGTCGTCGACGCCCTGGCTCCGGTGGTCGACACGCTCGCGCCGGCCACCGCGGCGCTCGCCCCGGTCGTGGACCCCACCGCCCTGCTCGCCGGCGCCGGCGCCGGCCTGGTGGTCGCGATGACCACCGCCGGCTCGGCCACCGCACCCTGGGCCGCCGGCACCTCGACCACGACCACCACCCCCACCACCACCGCCGTCCCGGCCACCCCGGCCGCGCCCGCGGACTCCCCC
>NZ_UEXK01000004.1:2260202-2312774 GCF_900491935.1 Klenkia terrae | reverse complement strand
GGCCGACCCCGTCACCGCGTGCGGCAACGGGGTCGGCGTCCTGGGCGACGGGACAGGCACCTGCGCCACGCCCACCCCGGCCACCCCGGCCGCCCCGGCCGACGGCGCTGACCTGGCCGACGTCGATGCCCCCGTCCTCGTCGGCGGCAACGGCATCGGCGTCATCGGCAACGGCACCGGCTCGGTCACCCCGACCACCGGCACCACCGGCACCGGCACGACGGGCAACAGCGCGACCGACACCCTGATCGACGCCGACGCCCCCGTCACCGCCTGCGGCAACGGCATCGGCGTCCTGGGCACCGCCACCGGCACCTGCACCCCGCCCACCACCGGCACCGGCACCGGCCCCGGCACCGGCAGCACGGGCCCCCCGCCCACCGGCACCGGTGGTGGCCTCGACGTCGACGTCCCCGTGACCGTCTGCGGCACCGCGATCGGCCTGCTCGGCAACGCCTCGGCCACCTGCTCCCCGGCCACCACCGGCACCGGCGGCCCCGGCGGCGGCATCGACGTCGACGTCCCGGTCACCGCCTGCGGCAACGCCATCAGCCTGCTCGGCAACGCCTCCGCCGCCTGCGGCCCGACCACCACCCCGCCGACCACCCCGGTCCCCCCGGTGACCCCGCCGACGGCCACCGAGGACCCGCAGGGCCCCCGCACCGACACCCCGCTCGGCATCACCCCGGTCGCCCTGCACGGCACCCCGGTCATCACCGGCGCGCAGGCCGACGCCCAGTCCGACGAGACCTCGCTGGCCTACACCGGCAGTGACCTCGGCACCCCGCTGCTCGCCGGTCTGCTCGCCCTGGCCATGGGGCTGATCCTCAGCCTCACCGCCCGCCGCACCCGCTAGGCAGCACGCGCCCCGGCCCGGTCGTCGTCCGCGACGACCGGGCCGCCGGCGTGCCCGGATGTTCCACGTGGATCAGCTGAGCCCGACCGCCATCTGCACCTCGTAGCGGTCACCGCGGTAGGTGGAGATCGCGTGCTCCACCGGCCGTCCGCGGCTGGAGGAGACCCGGTCGAACACCAGCACCGACCGACCCGGGGCCACCCCCAGGTGCACCCCGGTGTCCCGGTCGACCTCCGCGGCGCGGACGGTCTGCTCTGCCCGGTCGACCGGGCAGTCGTACTCGTCGGCGAGCAGCGTGTAGAGCGACCCGGTGAGGTCGCGCTCCCCGAGATCGGGCAGCAGGTCGGCGACGTACCAGCCGTCGTCGACCGACATCGGCTGGCCGTCGGCCAGCCGCAGCCGGCGGACGTGCCAGGCCGGCGCCCCGGCCGGCAGCTCCAGCCCCCGCCGGGTCACCGGCGGCGGCACGGCTCGGACCACGTCCAGCACGACGGTGGACGCCGCCAGCCCCAACCGCCGCATGTCCTCGTGGAAGGAGGCCAGGTGCAGGCGGGACCGGGCCGGCCGCTCGGCGACGAACGTGCCCTTGCCGCGGACCCGGACCAGGACGCCCTCGCTGACCAGCTGGCCGATCGCCTCCCGGACGGTGATCCGGCTGACCCCGTGCTCGACGCACAGCTGCCGCTCGCCGGGGAGCGGCGTGCCGGCCGGGAGGCGGGCGGCCAACTCGGTCAACCGCCCGCGCAGCTGCTCGTGCTTGGGCACCGGCCCGTCCTGGATCAGCGGCCCGGGCACGGCGCTCATCGTGTCACCAGCCCTGCGCCGCCAGCTTGTGCGCCAGGACGTAGCGGTAGTACTCGGCCCGGGCCAGCTGCGAACCGGCGGCCTCGTCGACGACCACCGTCACGTGCGGGTGCAGCTGCAGCACCGACCCGGGGCAGGAGGCGCTGACCGGTCCCTCGACGGCGTCGGCGACCGCGGCCGCCTTGGACTCCCCGGTGGCCACCAGCACCAGGTGCCGGGCCCGGCCGATGGTGGCCAGGCCCTGGGTGATGACGTGCCGCGGCACGGCCTCGACGTCGTCCCCGAAGAACCGGGCGTTGTCCGACCGGGTGCGCTCGGTGAGCGTCTTGACCCGGGTCCGGCTGGCCAGCGAGGAGCCCGGCTCGTTGAACCCGACGTGCCCGTTGGCCCCGATGCCGAGCACCTGGACGGCGACCGGCCCGGCCGCCTCCAGCTGTGCCTCGTAGTCCAGGGCGGCCTGCATCGGGTCGTCGGCGGACCCGTCGGGACCGTGCACCTCGAGGCCGAGCTCGTCGGTGCACTCCC
Source organism: Klenkia terrae (assembly GCF_900491935.1). Lineage (GTDB taxonomy): Bacteria > Actinomycetota > Actinomycetes > Mycobacteriales > Geodermatophilaceae > Klenkia > Klenkia terrae. The sequence goes on along the minus strand of NZ_UEXK01000004.1, from coordinate 2,310,589 downwards.
GGCGGATCACCTCCCGGTAGGACTCCGGGTGCCCGGCCGGCAGGCCCACGTACTCGTCGAGCAGGAACGCCCGGACGCCGGCCGTCGTCCAGCTGCCGGCGCGGTGCCGGGCCTGCATCTCCCGGTAGGCCCGCAGCGGGGAGGACCCGGTGGCCAGCCCCAGCGCGCCCGGCCCGCCGGCGGCCTGCGCGGCGGTGACCGACGCGATCACCGCGTCGGCGACGACCCGCCCGCAGTCCTCGGGGGTGGGCAGCAGCACGAGCTCCAACGGTCAGTCCTCCAGCAGGTGGGTGCCCGCGGCGAGGACCGCCACGGGCGCGAGGTCGGGATCGGTCACCAGCACGTCGGCACGGGCACCGGCGACCAGCCGACCGACGTCGGTGCGGCCCAGCAGGTCCGCCGGGGTCTGCGTCGCGGCCAGCACCACGTCGGCGAGCGGGACACCGGCGGCCACCGTGCAGCGGACGACGTCCAGCAGCCGGGAGGTGCCGCCCGCGATGGCTCCCCCGGTGGTCAGCCGGGCGACCCCGCCGGAGACGGTGACCGGCAGCCCGCCGAGCCGGTACCCGCCGTCGGGCATGCCGGCCGCGGCCATCGCATCGCTGACCAGCGCGACCTGCGCGGGACCGACCAGGTCGAACACGGCGGCCACGGTCTCCGGCGCCAGGTGCACACCGTCGGCGACCAGCTCGACCACCAGCTCGCCGCGACCGGCCGCTGCCAGGCAGGCGGCGACCGGTCCCGGGGCGCGGGACAGCATCGGCGGCATGCCGTTGAACAGGTGGGTGGCCGACACCCGCCCGGTCCGGGCAGCCGACCGGACGGCAGCGGTGGTCGTCGCCGCGGAGGCGTCGGTGTGCCCGAAGCTGGGCAGCGCGCCGTGCTCCCGGAGGACGGCGACCAGCTCGTCGGCGTGCGCGGTCTCCGGGGCCAGCGTCACCGAGACCACGACGCCCGCGGCCAGCAACCGGCGCAGCAGCGCGGGGTCGCCGGGCAGCAGGGCGGCCGGGTCCTGCGCGCCGCACCGGGCGGCCGACAGGAACGGGCCCTCCAGGTGCACCCCGGCCAGCTCGCCGGCGCGGACCAGCGGCGCGAGCACGTCCAGCCGGGCCAGCAGGATCTCCGTCGGTGCGGAGACCAGGCTGGCGACCAGCGTCGTCGTCCCGCCGCGGCGGTGGTGCGCGGCGGCGGCCCGGACCCCGGCGGTGTCGCCGTCCGGGAAGCCGTGCCCGCCGCCGCCGTGGCAGTGCAGGTCGACCAGGCCGGGCAGCAGCAGCCGGTCGGGGGCGGCCGGCGGGAGGTCGCCGGCGAAGCCCGCCGCCGGTCCCGCGTACCCGATCCGGTCGTCGAGGACGGCGCCCCCGCCGTCCTCGACGACCGATCCGCCGGTGACCAACCGTCCGCGCAGGACGGCACCGCCGCCACGCTCCCGAGCACTGGTCATGACCGGACGGTACCGCCCATGTGGCTCAGCTGAAGAGGGCGCTGTACCCGTTCAGGGCGGGCTGGCCGCCGAGGTGGGCGTAGAGCACGGTCGAGTTGCGGGAGATCTCGCCGGAGCGGACCAGCTCGATCGTGGCGGCCATCGACTTCCCCTCGTAGACCGGGTCGGTGACCATGCCCTCGGTGCGGGCGGCGGTCTCCATGGCGCGCAGGGTGACGTCGTCCGGGATGCCGTAGATGCCGGCGTGGAAGCGCTCGTCGAGCTCGACGTCGTCCAGGGTCAGCTCGCGCTGCACGCCGATCGCGGCAGCGGTGCGCCGGGCGATCCGCAGCACCTGGTCGCGGGTCTCGGTGGGCTTGGCGGAGGCGTCGATGCCCAGCACCCGGCGCGGGCGGGCGCCGTCCTCCTCGAGCTTGGCGAAGCCGGCGACCATGCCGGCCTGGGTCGAGCCGGTCACCGAGCAGACGACGACGGTGTCGAAGAAGACGCCCAGCTCCTGCTCCTGCTGCGCCACCTCGCGGGCCCAGTTGGCGAAGCCGTGCCCGCCCAGCGGGTGGTCGGAGGCGCCGGCCGGGATGGCGTAGGGCTTCCCGCCGCGGGCCTCGATCTCGGCCAGCGCGGTCTCCCAGCTCTCCTTGAACCCGATGCCGAACCCAGCCTTGACCAGCCGGACGTCGGCGCCGGCGAGCCGGGAGATCAGGATGTTGCCGACCTTGTCGTAGACCGCGTCGGGCCAGTCGACCCAGCTCTCCTGGATGAGCACGCAGGACAGCCCCAGGTGCGCGGCGACCGCGGCGACCTGGCGGGTGTGGTTGCTCTGCACGCCGCCGATCGAGACCAGGGTGTCGCAGCCCTGCGCGAGCGCCTCGGCGACGAGGTACTCGAGCTTGCGGGTCTTGTTGCCGCCGTAGGCGATGCCGGAGTTGCAGTCCTCCCGCTTCGCCCAGACGGCGGCGCCGCCCAGGTGCTCGGTCAGCCGGTCCAGGCGGTGCACCGGCGAGGGGCCGAACAGCAGGCTGGTGCGGGGGAAGTCGTCGAGCGTCGTCACGGGGTCTCCTCGGTCAGTTCGGACAGCAGCGCCGTCCAGATGGCGGTGGTGGTGCCGACGGCGGCCTCGACGTCGTGGTGCTCGCACGCGGTGATCAGCTGGTCGTGCAGGTCGACGGAGTCCGACCCGTGCGCAGCGGCGAAGCGCAACCGCTCGAGCCGGCGGACGACGGGGGTGAAGCGGTCCACGGTGGCCCGCACCGCACCGTTGCCGCAGCGGTCGACCAGCACGTCGTGCAGCTCGTCGTCGGCGTCCAGCGCCGCGTCGACGTCGCCGGCCCGGACCGCGTCGGCGAACCGCTGGTTGGCCGCGCGCATCGCCGCGACGTCGTCGGCGGTCACGGCGGGGACGGCGGTGGCGACGGCGAGCTCGTGCATCGCCCGGACGACGACCGCCGCGTCGTGCACCACCGCGGGGACGACGGCGGTCACCCGGGTGTGGCTCTGCGGCTTGGACTCCACCAGCCCCTCGTCGGCCAGCCGGGCCAGCGCGGTGCGCACCGGGGCGACGGACAGCCCGAGCCGGCCGGCCAGCTCGGCGTCCTTCACCACCCCGCCCGGGGGCAGCTCGCCGGTCACGATCGCCTCGCGCAGGCGCACGAGGGCCTGGTCGCGCAGCAGCACCCGAGGCGTGGTCACAACTGACATCTCAGATGTCAGTTGTGCATCTGTCAAGGCCCGGCCATATCGGCACACCCGCTAGGTTGTCGGTATGACAACCGAACCCACCCGTGAGCGCACCTACGCTTGGGGGGACCCCGCCGTCTCCGCGGCCGAGGTGATGACCAGCGCCGGCATCGACGTGCTGCGCGGGATCGCCGAGGGTCGCCTCCCGGCCGCGCCGATCGCGGCGACGCTGGGCATGGGCCTGGAGTCGGTCGAGCCCGGAAAGGTCGTGTTCACCCTCGACCCGGCCGAGTTCCACTACAACCCGATCGGCTCGGTGCACGGCGGGGTCTACGCCACGATCCTCGACTCCGCGACCGGCTGCGCCGTGCACTCGATGCTGCCCGCCGGGGTCGGCTACACCAGCCTGGACCTCACGGTGAAGTTCCTGCGCGCGATGACGACGACCACCGGCCGGGTCCGCTGCACCGGGACCGTGACCCACCTCGGCGGGCGGACCGCGCTGGCCGAGGCCCGGCTGACCGACGGCGCCGACCGGCTGCTGGCCACCGCGACCAGCTCCATCCTGGTCATGCGCCCCTGAGCCGGCCGGCGCACTGTGGTGGGGTGGGCCGGTGAGCGCACCCGTCGTCCGCCCGGCCCGCCGACCCGACGTCCCCCGCATCTCGGCGACGCTGGCCCGCGCCTGGGCCGACTACCGCTGGTCGTCCTGGGCGCTGCCCGAGGACGGCCGGTCCCAGCGGCTGCACCGCTGGTGCGAGCTCGCCGTCCTGCAGGCGCTGGACACCGACTCGGTCTGGACGACGGAGGACGGCGCCAGCGTGGCCGTCTGGGCCCCGCCGTCCCCGCCGCCGATCGCCGCCGACCTGCAGACCGTGCTGGACCGGGACCTGCCGCGGATGCTGGGCAGCCGCCAGCCGGTCGTGCTGGCCAGCGAGCGCCTGGCCGAGCAGGGCCTGCCCGAGGAGCCGCACTGGCGCCTGGTGGCCGTGGGCACCCTGGCCGAGCAGCGGCACGCCGGCCTGGCCGCCGAGGTCTGCCGGCCGGTGCTCGAGCGCTGCGACGCCGAGGGCGTGCCGGCCGCGCTGACCGCCTACACCCGGCTGGCGGTGACCTGGGGCCAGCGGCAGGGGTTCGCGGTCACCCATGCCACCCGGACGGCGGTCGACCACGAGCTCCCGGCCTGGGCGATGGTGCGCCGCCCGGCCTCAGGCGGCCAGGGCGGGGACGCCTAGCTGCAGCGCGCCGGCCAGCTCGGCCGAGCGGTCCACCCGCAGCAGCGGCGACCGGGTGAAGAGGGCGACGGCGACCATGTAGGAGTCGTCGTCGGCCCAGCCCCGGTCGGCCGCGACCAGGTCGCGGATCCGGTCGAGCACCTTGGGCTCGCGGCTGTACCGGCCCAGCTCCAGCGGCATGGCCAGGAAGCTGGTCACCCGGTAGCCGGCGTCGGCGGCCGCCTCGAGCGTGCCCACCGGGTCGGCGTAGCTGGCCACCGCGGCCACCACGTTCTCCCACGGGCCGCCGAGCAGCCGGACGAGCAGCGCGTTGCCGTCGGGCCCGCCCCACAGCCCGGGCAGCTCCAGGTCGCCGTCCGGGGCGGGCAGGTAGGGCGGGTTGGTGATCACGGTGCGGGCCGGCGACCCGGCCGCACCGGCGAAGAAGTCGCCGTGCTCGACGGTGTAGCGGTCGGCCACGCCGCGCTCGGCGACGACGGCCCGGGCCGCGGACACCGAGTCGGCGTCGACGTCCCACGAGCGCACGGTCAGCCCGGGGAGGCCCGCGACCACCCCCGCGACCGCCGAGGCGTCGCCGGTGCCCAGCTCGACCACCCCGTCACGGGCCCAGCCCAGCTCGCGGGCGTACTGACGGAGGACGAGGTCGGTGGAGCAGGCGAAGTGCTGGGACTCGGCGGTGCAGTCGAAGGGCAGGGAGGCTCCCGGGGCGCAGCGGGCACGGAGCCCTGGGCGGATGCCGCGGGCTCACGAGCGCCCGCGGGCACGGCCGGCCGTGGGCTCCAGCGCGACGTGCGATGCCCAGGAGAACTACCTCGCCGGGCCGTCCGCCAACCATCGCGGACGGCCCGGATCGGGCCGCGGGATCAGTCCCGGGGCCCGCCGGCGACGTAGATGACCTGGCCGGAGACGAACCCGGCACCCTCGCTGGCCAGGAAGGACACGGTGTGCGCGATGTCCTCGGGCTGGCCGACCCGGGCCACCGGGATCTGCTTGGCGGCCATGGCCTTGAAGTCCTCGAAGGGGACGCCGACGCGCTCGGCGGTCGCCGCGGTCATCTCGGTCTCGATGAACCCGGGGGCGATCGCGTTGGCGGTGACGTTGTAGCGGCCCAGCTCGATGGCCAGGGTCTTGGTGAACCCCTGCATGCCGGCCTTGGCCGCGGAGTAGTTGACCTGGCCGCGGTTGCCCAGCGCCGAGACGCTGGACAGGTTCACGATCCGGCCGAACTCGGCGGCGACCATGTGCTTCTGGGCGGCCTTGCTCATCAGGAACGCGCCGCGCAGGTGGACGTTCATGACGGCGTCCCAGTCCTCGACGCTCATCTTGAACAGCAGGTTGTCGCGGGTGATGCCGGCGTTGTTCACCAGCACGGTCGGCCCGCCGAGCTCCTCGGCCACCAGGTCCACCGCCGCGGCCACGCCGGCCTCGTCGGCCACGTTCGCGCCCACCGCGATGGCGTCGCCGCCGGCGGCCTTGATCTTCTCCACCGTGCCGGCGCAGGCGCCCTCGTCCAGGTCGAGCACCGCGACGGACATGCCGTCGGCCGCCAACCGGGTGGCGATGGCCGCCCCGATCCCGCGGGCAGCCCCCGTCACGATCGCCGTCCGCTGTGCCTGCGCCATTGCCTGCTCCTTCACTACCGGTGAGTACGTCTCCGCTGATCTCTACCAGCCGGGCGGGACGGCGGCACGGGCCGGGCGTCCTCCTGGGTCACCTGGCGGTCATCGGGTCGCGTCGTGGCGCGACCCGATGACCGTGGGGTGACCCGCACGGATGCGCCGGTGTCCATGCCGCACGCCGATCTGTGGACGGCCCCGCCGGGTGTGGACGACGACCGACGCCGGACCCGCTCCCAGCGCACGGTCCCGGTGTGCACCCTCTCCTGGACGAGCTCCGCTCTCGACGGATGGGGCTGATCATCACCGCCGACCTGCGACGGGCCGGGATCACCGACGCGGAGGTGCGCCGACAGCTCCGTCGCGGCGAGTGGGTCCGGCTGCGGCGCGGCGTCCTGGCCGAGGCCTCCCACCTCGCGGGTCTGGACGGCGCCGGCCGCCACCTCCTGGAGACGGTCGCCGTGGTGCTCGCGCTGCAGCGACCGGGTGCCGTCGTCGGGCGGCACAGCGCGGCGACGGTGTACGAGCTGCCCCTCCCGCGCTCCCTCGACGGCACCGTCGTCCTGCTCGACCCGACGCAGAACCGCGCCGGTGAGGGGTACCGCATCCACCGCGCACCGCTGCCCGACGGCGACGTCACCCGTCGACGCGGCATCCCGGTGACGACGCTGCCGCGCACCCTGGTCGACCTCGCCCGCACCCTGCCGCTGACCGACGCGGTCGTCGCCGCCGATGCCGCGCTGCACCGGCTGCCCGAGCTGGTCACCCCCGAGCTGCTGGGCGCCGCCGCCGCAGCGGCGACCGGGTGGGCGCACGCGGCGGACGCCCGCCGGCTGGCCGACCTCGCCGTCGAGCACGTGGAGTCGCCGCTGGAGAGCAGGCACCGGCTGGCGCTGCTCACGTCGCGGGTCCCGCTGCCCCGCCGGGGCATGCGCATCGACCTGGACGGGGACCGGTTCTACCCCGACGGGCTCTGGGAGGAGGCGGGCGTCGTCCAGGAGACCGACGGACGGGTCAAGACCCGCGAGCCGTGGCACGACCGGACGGCGGAGCAGAAGGTCTGGGAGGAGAAGCGACGGGCCGAGAAGCTGACCGCCGCCGGCCTGCGGTTCTGGCGGGTGGCCGAGGAGGACCTGGAACCGCGGGCCTGGGCGAGGGCCGTCGACCGGTTGCTCGGGATGCTGGCGCACCCGGTGCCCGGCCCGCGCCGCTACCGCGCGGTGTTCGCGCCGCGCCCCCGTGACCCCGGCAGCGGGTCACCGGGCAGTCAGAGGGTCGCGTCGCGGCGCGACCCGATGACCGGGGGGTGACCCTCTGCGGCGGAAAGCGGGCGTGCGTACAGTCCCCGGCACAACAGAACACACCGACAGGGGAGCGCCACGAGGCGCTGAGAGTGCGGGCAACCGCAGACCCTCGAACCTGAACCGGGTCATGCCGGCGTAGGGAGTCTGGAGAGAGCACCATGACCGCTGAGGTCACCCGTCCGACCGCTGCCACCGGGCAGGCGCCGCGCCGTTCCTGGCGCACCGTCGACATCGTCACGACCGCCGTCCTGGGCGTCGCGTTCGGCGTCGTCTTCTGGGCCTGGAACCTGGTCTTCGGCGTGCTGGCCGCGCCGCTGGACTTCTTCCCGCCGCTGGCCGCGGTGCTCAACGGCGTCTACCTGATGCCCGGGGTGGTCGCCGGCCTGCTGGTCCGCAAGCCCGGCGCCGCGATCTTCGCCTCCGGGCTCGCCGCCGCGGTCAGCCTGCTGCTGGGCTCGCCCTACGGCGGCATCATCATCGTCTACGGCTTGATCCAGGGCCTGGGCGGCGAGATCGGCTTCCTGCTGACCCGGTACCGGTCCTTCGGCTGGGGCACCGCCGTGCTCGCCGGGGTCACCGCCGGGCTGTCCACGTCGATCCTGGACAACACCGTCTACTACGCCGACCTGGGCTTCTGGGCCTACAAGGTGCCCTACACCGTCTTCACCGTGATCAGCAGCGTGCTGCTGGCCGGTGTGGTCGGGCTGCTGCTGGTGAAGGCCCTGGCCCGCACCGGCGCGCTGAGCTCCTTCGCCTCCGGGCGCAGCCGCGTCTAGCCACGGCGGCCCGTCCGCCGTCCGGGCGCGCGGGCTCGCCGTCCGGCACGCCTCCCGCCTCGCCTCGGCGCTGACCGACGTCGACCTGGACGTCGCGCCCGGCGAGCGCGTGCTGGTCACCGGCCGGTCGGGCGCGGGCAAGTCCACGCTGTTCGCGGTCCTGGCCGGGCTGCTGGATCCCGAGGCCGCCGAGGTCACCGGCGAGCTGACCGTGGACGGCCGCTCCCCCGCCGAGGCCCGCGACCGGCTGGGCCTGCTGCTGCAGGACCCGGACAGCCAGCTGGTGATGACCCGCGCCGGGGACGACGTCGCCTTCGGACTGGAGAACGCCGGCCTGCCGCGCGAGCAGATCTGGCCACGGGTGGACGACGCGCTGGCCGCCGTCGGCTGGCGCTACGCCCGGGACCGGGCCACCCAGGCGCTGTCCGGCGGGGAGAAGCAGCGGCTGGTGCTGGCCGGGGCGCTGGCCCGCCGACCCGGGTTGCTGCTGCTGGACGAGCCGACCGCCCAGCTGGACCCGGCAGGCTCGGACGTCGTCCGGGAGGCGGTGGCCCGCGCGGTCGCCGACCGGTCGACGACGCTGCTGGTCGTCGACCACGACGCCGCGCCCTGGCTGCCGCTGGTGGACCGGGTGGTCGAGGTCGTCGACGGCGGGCTGGTCGCGCACGGCCCGGACTGGACGCCGCAGCTGCGGACGGCAGGTCTGGTGCTGCCGGTGGCTCCCGGGTCCGGCGCCCCCCGGGTCGTCGCCGAGGCCGCCGGCTTCACCTACCGGGGGACGACGACACCCGCCCTGCCGCCGACCGACATGGCCCTCCCGGGCGCCTCGGTCACCGCGCTGACCGGCGCGAACGGCACCGGCAAGTCCACGCTGGCCCTGCTGCTGGCCGGGCTGCGGGCACCCACGACCGGCCGGGTGCGCGCGGCCGAGGAGCTCGCCGCCCGCGGGGTGCGGGAGCCCTACCGCTGGCGGGCCGGGGAGCTGGTCACCCGGATCGGCACGGTCTTCCAGCAGCCCGAGCACCAGTTCCTCACCGGCCGGCTGCGCGACGAGCTGGAGCTGGGTCCGCTGCGCTCGGGCTCCGGGTCCAACGCCGCGCGAGTACGGGCTGAGGAGCTGCTCGAGCGCCTCGGTCTGACCCCGTTCGCCGACGCCAACCCGTTCACGCTGTCCGGCGGCCAGCAGCGCCGGCTGTCGGTGGCCACCGCGCTGGCGACGTCCCCGCAGGCGTTGGTGCTCGACGAGCCCACCTTCGGCCAGGACGCCGCCACCTGGCGCGAACTGGTCACCCTGCTCGCCGAGCAGCGCGCCGCCGGCTGCGCGGTCTGCGTGGTCACCCACGACCGGGACCTGGTCGACGTCCTGGCCGACGCCGAGGAGCGGTTGTCGTGACGGCGTCCCTGGCCCTGGGGCCCGCGCCGGACGTGCCGCTGTCCCGGGTCAACCCGGTCGCCCAGCTGACCGCGATCGCCGTGGTCACCGTGGTGCTGCTGACCAGCCTGGACGTCGTCACCCCGTCGGTGGTGGTGCTCGCCGAGCTGTGCCTGCTGCCCGCCGCCGGGCTGACGAACCCGCGGACGCTGTGGCTGCGGACGTGGCCGCTGCTGATCGGCGCGGGCACGGTCGGACTGGTGAACCTGCTGCTGGGCGAGTCCGGCGCGGTGTACGCGCTCGGCCTGGCGCTGCGGGTGGTCGGCTTGGCGCTGCCCGGGGTGTTCCTGGTGGCGTCGACCGACCCGGTGCGGCTGGCCGACGCGCTCACCGTGCACTGGCGGTTCCCGGCCCGGTTCGCCGTCGGGGCGCTGGCCGCGCTGCGTCTCGTGCCGCTGCTGGTCGCCGAGTTCGAGTCGGTGCGGCTGGCCCGACGGACCCGCGGGGTCGAGGCCGGCCGCAACCCGGTCGCCCGGGTCCGGCTGGTCGCCGGGATCGGCTTCACGCTGCTGGTCGGCGCCGTCCGGCGGGCCGGGCGGCTGGCCACGGCGATGGACGCCCGCGGGTTCGACTCCGGGGTGACCCGCACGAACGCCCGCGGGTCGGTGCTGCACGCCCGGGATGCCTGGTTCGTCGTCGGCACGGTGGCGGTGTGCGCGGTCGCCGTCACCGCGAGCGTGCTCAGCGGCGTCTGGGACCCGGTCTTCGTCGGCGGCTGACGCACCCGCTCACCGAGTGCGGAGCCAGGCCGCCCACCGGTCGCGGATGACCGGCCCAGCTCCGCACTCGACGCGGCCCGTGCCAGGGTGACCCGGTGCCCTCACCCCAGGCGTTGAGCGAGGCCGACCGGCGGACCGTGGCGGCGTGGGCCGCGGACTGCGCCGAGCGGGTGCTGCCGCTCATCGAGTCCGAGGCGCCCCACGACGACCGGGCCCGGGACGCCGTCGCCCGGACGCGCGCCTTCGCCCGCGGCGAGCTGGGCACCGCCGGGGAGATCAAGCGCCGCTTCGAGGCCGGCCGGGCCGCTGCCTCGGCCACCTCGCCGGCCGGTGCGGCCGCCGCCCGGTCCGCCGCGCAGGCCTCCGGGGTCGCGCACATGGGCGCGCACGCGCTGGGCGCCGCGGCCTACGCCGCCCGGGCCGTCGCGCTCGCGCACCCCGACGACCCGGACGCCGGGCCCGCCGAGGTGCGCTGGCAGCTCGCGCACCTCCCCGACGAGGTGCGCGCCGCCCTGCGCACACTGCCGGCCGCGGGGACGGACCGGTCCGGTCCGCTGGGGGCGGGGCTGCTGACCTCCGGCGCGCTGGGCGTCCTCACCCGAGAGATCCAGGCCGGCCTGGCCTGAGACCGCCGCGGCGCACTCAACCCAGCTCGGACCTCAGCAGGGCGACCGCGAACGGGGTCACCCAGAGGGCCACCGACACCGGCCACCAGGTCCGCGCAGGCAGGCTGCTCACCCGGCGCATCGCCCAGGTCAACGGCCCGGCGACCCCCAGCAGCACGAACCAGAGCACGCCAGTGGCCCAGACGACGACGCCGATGCCGTCGTCCACGAGCGTCGGATCGACGGCCACCCACCCCAGCTCCCCGGCGACCACCAGACCCAGCAACCAGGCGAAGAGGACCGGGTACCAGGCCAGCGCGCCCACGAGCAGCCCGCCGAGCACGAGCAGCACCCAGCTCGCCGGCACGCCCAGGCGCCGACGGCGGGTGCCCGCGTCCGGGGCAGTCAGGTCGACCACCGCGCCATCCTGGCACCGCCGTGCGGGCTGCACCCTGGGTCCACCCGTCGCGCCGCCCCTTCCCCCAGGGCAGGACCTGGAGGGAGGGGCGCCCCGCTGGGTCCACCCACCCTGCGACTGCAGCGGTCAGCGGCGGCGGGCGGAGCGGGGCGGGGCCTGGCGCATCCGGTCCCGCAGGCGCAGCAGCAGCCGGGTCAGGACCGGGGCGTCCTCGGCGGGCAGCAGGTCCAGCAACGCCGCCCGGACGACGGCCTCGTGCCCGGGCAGCACGCGGTCGATCAGCGCCCGGCCGGCCGGGGTCGCGCTGACCACCGTGCCGCGGTCGTCGGCGGGGTCCGCGCTGCGCGCCACCAGGCCGCGCTTCTCCAGCACGGTCGCCTGGTAGGTCACCCCGCTGCGGCTGTAGACGACCCGGTCGGCGATGTCGGTCATCCGCTGGCTGGGCTCGGGGCCGAGCACCAGCCCGGCCAGCACCTGGAACTGCACCCAGCTCAGGTCGCCGTCGGCGCGCAGCTGCTGCTCCACCGCGTACTGCAGCAGGCTCGCGGTCTCCATGAGGGCGAAGTACGTCTGCAGCTGCTCGGGCGCGAGGTGGTCCGGGCTCGTCACGGCACCGAGCCTACCGGGCACTTGCTTCGAACTCGGAACACCTCTACGGTCGCCAGTGTTACGAGTTCGAAGCACCTACCCAGGAGGAACACCATGAAGGCAGTCCGTTTCCACGAGTTCGGCGACCCGCAGGTCCTGCGCAGCGACGACGTCGACACCCCTCGGCCCGGGGCGGGCGAGGTCCGCGTCCGCGTCGCCGCCACCACCTTCAACGGCATCGACGCGACCATCCGGGCCGGCGCGATGCAGGGGCCGTTCCCGGTCGCACTGCCGCACGTCCCCGGCGTCGAGGTCGCCGGCACCGTCGACGCGCTGGGCCCCGGGGTCGAGGGCCTCGCGGTGGGCGACCCGGTCGTCGGCTTCCTGCCGATGATCGCCGACGGCGCCGCCGCCGAGTTCGTTTTGGCCCCGGCCGACGTCCTGGTCGCCGCGCCGACCACCATCCCGCTCGCCGACGCCGCCGCGCTGCCGATGGTCGCGCTCACCGCGTGGCAGTCGCTGTTCGACCACGGCGGGCTGACCGCCGGCCGTCGGGTGCTGGTCGTCGGCGCGGGCGGGGCGGTGGGCCGGTACGCCGTCCAGCTGGCCGCGGCGGCGGGCGCGCACGTCGTCGCCGTCGCCGCGCCCCGCCACCGGGAGGCCCTCCTCGCCCTCGGCGCCGCCGAGGTGGTGGACCCCGCCGCGACCCCCCGCACCGAGCCGGTGGACCTGGCCCTCAACCTGGCCCCGGTCGAGCCCGAGCAGCTGGCCGCCCTCGCCGGGCTGGTCCGCGACGGGGGTGCCGTCGTGGCCACCACGGTCTGGATGCCCGCGCCCTCCGACGAGGCCCGCGGCGTGCGCGGCGTCGACGTCTTCGTCCGCAGCGACGCCGCCCAGCTCGCCGAGCTGGTGGCCCGGGTGGACAGCGGCGAGCTGCAGGTCGACGTGGCCGAGCGGGTGCCGCTGGCCCAGCTGGCCGAGGTGCACGCCCGCGCGGGCGCCGGCGCACTGCCCGGCAAGGTCGTCGTCCTGGTGGGCGGCTGACCGGGTGGTCAGCTGCTGCGGCGCTGCGCCGTCCCGACCGCGAGCGCACCCAGCCCGGCGGCCACGACGAGCGCGATGCCCTGGAGCAGCTGCGGGGCCTCGCCGAGCAGCAGCGCGACGATGAACGGGATGGTGCCCAGCACGCCGAGGTCGAGCCCGCGGACCAGGGTGACCCCGACGCTGGTGGGCACCGCCCCCATCGGCGAGGAGAGCACCGGGCCCGACCAGTCGAGCTCGGGCCGGTACCCCCCGCGCACGGCGGCCCCGGCCCAGGCCGGGGCCGTCAGCACGCCCAGCACCGCCCACTCCCAGCCCAGCCCGACCACACCCGCCGACACCCCGCAGACCAGTGCCATGCCGGCCAGCGGCACGATCGCCCGGGCGCGCACCACGTCCTGCGAGCTCAGCGGCATCGCCCGGTCGGCGGCCGGTGACCCGTGCGCCCGCCGACTGGGTTCACCGAGGGCGACCGCGGCCAGCCCCCAGCCGATCACCACGGCGACGGCGACCAGGCCGGGCACCTCGCCCAGCCCGCGGGTGCGGGCCGCCAGCACCGGCAGCGCGGTGCCGATGGCCAGCTGACCCCACCGCCACGGCGAGCGGGAGAACACGGCCAGGTCCCCGGCCACCACGGCCTGCCAGGGCTCCTTCACCCAGGACCAGCTCCGCTGCCGCCGCGGCGGGTGCACCGGGGTGCCCAGCGCCCGGCCCAGCTCACGGGTGTCCAAGGACAGCGCGGACGCCGAGGCCACGAACACCGCCGTCCCCCGCTCGCGCAGGGCGCCGGCGGCCAGCCGGTCGCTCACCCGGTCGGCGGCCACGAGGCCGGCGACGGCCAGCACCGCGGGGACGCCGATCAGCAGCGGCAACGGGACGTCGGGCGCCGAGGGCACCCAGTCCCAGCCGTCCACCAGCGTCCCGCCCACCGCGGGGACGACGACCACCACGGTGGCCAGCGCCCCGGTCACCGGCGCCACCCAGCCGGTCCGCCCGCCCGCCTGCAGCACGACCAGCCCACCGACGACGGCCAGGGCCAGCAGCGCCGCCCCGGCGACGGTGACCGACACCTCCGGCACGCTGGGCGCCTGCGGCGCGGCCAGCACCACCGGCAGCGCGACGACGACCGCGGCCACCACGGCGACCAGGCCGACCTTGCGCAGCTCGCCGCGCAGCAGGCCACGCCGTCCGGCCGGCAGCGGCAACCACCACGCGGCGGTGGCCGGGGTGGCGCTGACCGGGCCCAGCCGGGACAGCAGCGCGACGACGGCCGCGGTGACCAGCACCGCGGCGACCAGCGCGGTCAGCTCGCCGGGCAGCACGGCCGACCCGGTCTCCGGGCGGGCCGCGATCCGCTCCCGCAGCGAGGCGAACGCCCCGCCGAACACCGCGACGACGACCGCCGCGGTGGTGAGCGCGGACAGCACGTCCCCGCCGAGGGTCAGCCAGCTGGTGTCGGCGCGCTCCGCGGTGGCCCGGCGGGTGAACCGGCGGACCCCCGCACCCGAGAGCTCCAGGGTCGGGTCGGCGTTCATCCCTCGTGCAGCGCCGCGACGGCCGCCTTCGGCGACACGACGGTGCACTGGTCGTCGTCGACCACCAGCACCCGGCGGGCGACGGTGGCCAGGAACTCCGGGTCGTGGCTGGCGAACACCACGGTCAGCCCCTCGGCGACGTCGGCGGCCAGGCGGGCGGCCAGCCGCCGGCGCATCTGGGCGTCCAGCCGGCGCTCGGGCTCGTCGAGCACCAGCAGCCGGGCCGGCCGGACGAACGCGGCGGCCAGCGCGAGCCGGCGACGCTGGCCCGAGGACAGCGCGGAGGGCAGCGCGTGCGCCCGCTCGGCCAGGCCGAACTCCTCGATCTCCTCGGCGACGACCTGCTCGGCGTCGGCGACCCCGTGCCCGCGGGCGGTCAGCAGCAGGTGCTCGGCGCCGGTGAGGGAGGGGAAGAAGGCGTCGTCGTCCAGCACGGTGGCCACGGCCCGGCGGAAGCCGGCCTCGCGCTCGTCGACGTCCCGCCCCTCGAGCTGCACCGTGCCGCCCAGCGCCGGCAGCAGGCCGACGACGGTCTGCAGCACGGTGGACTTGCCGGCCCCGTTCGGGCCGATCACGCCCAGCGCCGTGCCGGCCTGCACGCTGACCGTGACCGGCGCGCAGACCGGCTCCCCGCCGTAGCCCACGGAGAGGTCGTGCACCTCGAGCAGCCCGTTCTTCGCCATCGTCGCAGCAGCGTAGGGCGCCCCCCTGTGCGGCTCAGCGCTCGGTGCGCTCCTCGGCGCGCTCCTCGACGGCCGCCTCGACGAAGGGCTCGGCCGGGGACGGCACCTCGGGCGCGGGCACCGGGCGCCCGGGCAGCACCAGGTTGAGCACGATGGCCACCACCGCGGAGACCACGATCCCCGAGCTGAACAGCGCACCCCACTCCCCCGCGATGCCGGCGATCGCGTCCGGGGCGGCCGCGATGCCCCGGCCCAGGGCGACCGACATGGCCACGATGAGCAGCGCGCGGGTGTCCAGGCCGTCCTTGCTCAGCAGCTCGATGCCGATCGCGCAGACCATCCCGAACAGCACCAGCACACCGCCGCCGAGCACCGCCGGCGGGACGGCGGCGAGCACCGCGGCCAGCTGGGGCAGCAGCGCCAGGCCGACCAGCACGCAGGCGCCGATGGTCACCACGTGCCGGCTCATCTGCTTGGTGAGCGCGACCAGGCCGATGTTCTGGCTGAACATCGTGGTCGGCAGCGCCCCGAACACCCCGCCCAGGACGGCGGACCCGCCCTCGGCCAGGATGCCGCCGCGCAGCTCGCGCCGGGTGGCCGGCCGACCCGCGCCGCCCTCGGTGACCGCGTGCACCGTGCCCACCGAGTCGACCATGTTCACCACGCCGACGATCGCCATCGACGCGATGGCCACCACCTCGAACGAGACGCCGAACGCGAACGGCGACGGGAAGGCCAGCACCGGCCGGTCACCGACGCCCGACAGGTCCAGCAGGCCGGCCGGGATGGCCACCAGGTAGCCCACGACGACGGCGATGAGCACCGACGCGGCCTTGGCCAGCCCGCGGGCGAACTGGTTGAGCACCACGGTCAGCACGAGCACCAGCCCGGCGACCCCGAAGTTCGTCCAGGACCCGAAGCCCTCGCGGCCGACCCCGCCGGCGGCCAGGTTGATCCCGCTGGGCAGCAGCCCCAGGCCGATCACCAGGATGATCGTCCCGGTCACCACCGGCGGGAACAGGAACGCGATCTTGTGGATGCCCAGCCCGATCGCCACCTGGACCAGCGCGGTGACGAGCACCCCGCCCAGCACGGCGTCCAGCCCGCGCTCGGCGGCCAGCGGGACGGCGACCGCGATGAACGCGAAGCCCGAACCCATCATCAGCGGCAACCGGCTGCCGACCGGGCCGATGCCGATGGTCTGCAGCAGCGTGGCCAGACCCGCGCACAGCAGCGCGGCCTGCACCAGCAGCACCGCCTCGCCGGTGGTCGCGCCGATGCCCCCGGCCAGCAGGATCGCCGGGGTCAGGTTCGAGGTGAACATGGCCAGCACGTGCTGCAGGCCCAGCGGCACCGCCACGCCCCACGGCGGCATCGCGTCCGGGTCGCCCGGGTCCCGCCGTCCCGTGCCCTTGGTCGCCTTCGTCGTCGCCATGTCCTGCTCCCCCTGGCTCCCGCCGGTGCCCGGTGCACCGGCGACGGTGCCGAGACTGACGGGTCCGCGTCACAGCCAGGTCACAGGTCCGTGTCGGGCTCCGCGAAGTCGACGGCGGCCAGCAGGGCGGCCAGGCGCTCCCCGCGGACGGGGTGCACCTGGGTCACCCAGGCCCCCCGGCCGGCCAGCTCCCGGCGCAGGGCCTGCCGGTCGCCGTCCACCGCCGCGAGGTCGGCCGCCGACGGGCCGCGGCGGACGGCGTTGGTCAGCCGGGCCCGGAGCGCGTCGAGCTCGGCGCGGGGCAGCGAGGGGCGCTCGTTGACCACGACGCCGGTGACCGCCTGGCGGGCGCCGCGCCCGCGCACCCGGGTCTTGGCCGGCTGCAGCGCGAACCCCTCGTCGGCGACGACGACCGCCACCCGGTGCCGCAGCGCGGCGGTGCCGCGCCGGCCGGAGAAGGTCAGGTCGTCGGCGTAGCGGGTGTAGACCGCGCCCGCCGCCGCGGCCAGCCCGGCCAGCCGCCGGTCCAGCCGGTGGGCGGCCAGGTTGGCCAGCTGCGGGGACGTCGGCGCCCCCTGCGGCAGGTGCGGGGTGGCCAGCGCGGCCCGGACGTGGGCACGGGCGCCCTCGCTGCCGCCCGGCGGCATGGTCGCCAGGTCGTCCCGGGTGGCCGAGGTGGTGCACAGCCCGGTCAGCAGGGAGGCCACCGGCTCGGGGTAGCCGGCCGAGCGCAGCGTCGCCCACACCCGGCCGGCGCGGACCGTGGCGAAGAACGCCGCCAGGTCCAGGGTGAGCAGCTCCTCGGCACCCACGTGCTGCCGCGCCCCGGTCAGGGCGGAGCGGCCGGCGACGAACCCGTGCGCGGCGGGGTGCGGCGGGATCGGGGCGAGCACCCGGTCCAGCAGCACCCGCTGCACCGCGCGCAGCCGCGGGGTCGGCACCTCCAGCAGGCGGGGCACCCGGCCCGGGCGGGGCAGCCACCGGCGGCGGTAGAGCTGCAGGTGACCGGCCGGCTCGGTGCGCTGGCGACCCTGCGGGTCGGCGTACCAGGAGAGGTGGTCGAGGTCGGTGCCCAGCATCTCGGCGACGTCGGCCAGGTCGTGCAGCGGGTGCACCGGCCAGCGGGCGCGACCCATCCGGGGGGTGGTCGGCAACCAGGCCCGCACCCGGGGCTCGGCGGGACGGGGCAGCGGCTCGCCGTCGTCGTCGAGCCGGGGCCGGGCGTCGAGCAACTCCTCCCGCACGCCGAGGAGGAACCCGGCCAGCTCCCGCGGAGCGTCCCGCGGCGGCTCCCGGTGGGCCGCGACCGCGGCGGCCGCCACGGCGGGCAGCCAGTCCGGCGCCGGGTCCAGCACCACCCGGCCCTGCTCGACCAGCGCCGGCGCGGACCACTCCGGGGAGCCCAGGAACGCGGCGGCCAGCGCGCGGGCGGTGCGGGTGCCGGGTGGTTTCACGTGGATCGTGCGGTGGCGCGGGTCGACCGGTCCCGTCGTCCCGACGCTGAGCTGCGCGGAGCGCTGCGTCGCGCCGGAGGCGTGGTGGTGGAGGCTGCGTGCGGTCCCCGGGGCATCCCCGGAGCTGCCGGCCCGACCTGCGGCACGGCGTCCTCGAGCCCGCGCCACCGCATGCCGGCCACCTTCCCAGACCCGTCCGCCGGGCTCTACCTTCTGCGGCGTGGCCCGATCCGTCGTCCTGCTCCGCGGCATCAACGTCGGCCGGGCCAAGCGGATCGGCATGGGCCCGCTGCGGGAGGCGCTCACCGCCCGCGGGTACACCGACGTCGCCACGCACCTGCAGAGCGGCAACGTCGTGCTGACCACCGACCTCGTCGAGGACGGGCTGGCCGCCGACGTGCACGCCTGCATCCAGGCCGACTTCGGGCACGACGTGGCGGTCGCCGTCCGGTCCGCCGCCGAGGTGGCCGCCGTCGTGGACAGCGGCCCGGTCGCGCTGCCCGACGGCGCCGACCTGGACCCGGCCCGCTACCTGGTCACGTTCCTGCCCGCCGTCCCCGACCCGGCCGCGGTGTCCGCGGTCCCGGTGGCCGGGCCCGGGGAGGGCGCCTGGGCGCTGCGGGGACGCGACCTGCACCTGTGGCTCCCCGACGGCGTCCTGGACACCCCGGTCGGCAGCTGGCGGTGGGACCGCCTGCTCGGCGCGCCGGGCACCGGTCGCAACTGGACGACGGTCACCCGGGTCGCGGAGCTGGCCGGACGCCCCGGGGGGTGAGGTCGGGGGCACCCCGGAGGTGCCCCCACCAGGTCGTCGTGGTCGACTGTCGGGGTCCGGGCCGTCCCCGGCGCCCCGCGACGACGACGAGAGGGACCCGCGTGGACCGCGACACGGCGAGCCCGGTGTGGCCGTCCGTCGCACCCCCGGACGCCCCACCGGGGTGGATGTGGCCGCTGGCCCGGGTCTCCGAGCTCCCCCGCGTCCGGGCCCAGCTGCGCCGTCACCTGACCGCCGAGCTGGGCGACGACCTCTCCGCCGAGGACGCCGAGCTGGTCGACCGGGTCGTGCTCGCCTTCGACGAGATGGCCTCCAACGCCCTGCGGCACGGCGGGGCCGACGTCACCGCCCGGGTCGCCCCGCACCGGCGCTCCTGGCTGGTGGAGGTCTGCGACTCCGCGCCCGTCCGACCGCCGACGCCGGCCATCGGGCGGGACCCCAGCAAGGGCGGGCTGGGGCTGTACCTGATCGCCGAGATGTCCACCGCGCACGGCTGGCACACCCACGGCGCCGCCAAGAGCGTCTGGGCCCTGCTCCCCCGCTGAGCCCCGGCCGGCCTCAGTCCAGCCGCAGCGCGACCAGCGCGACGTCGTCCTCGGAGTCCTCCGGGCGCAGCCGGGCCACGACCGCGTCGCAGAACGCCTCCAGCGCCTCCCGGCCCGGACCCACCGGGCCGAGCTCGGCGAGCAGGCCGGTCAGCCGGGGCAACCCGTCGTCCAACGGCATCTGCCGGCTCTCGACCAGGCCGTCGGTGTAGAGCAGCACGGTGGCGCCGGGCTGGACCACCAGCTCGTGCTCGGTGCGCGGTGCCCGGTCGTCGACGCCCAGCATCAGGTCGGCCCGCGCGGTGGCCAGCTCCTGGACCGTGCCGTCGGGCCGCAGCACCATGATCGGCGGGTGCCCGGCGTTGGACCAGCGCACCCGGGTGCCCCCGGCCTCGCCGGCCGGCTCCAGGCGGGCGATGGCCGCGGTGCCCATCGTGTCCACCTGCAGGCCGGTGATCGCCCGGTCCAGGTCGGCCAGGACCGCCGCCGGACCCCACCCCGACCGGTGCGCGATGCCGCGCAGCAGCCCGCGCAGCTGACCCATGGCGGCGGCGGCCTCCGTGTCGTGGCCGACGACGTCGCCGATCACCACCATCGTGCCGCCGTCGGGCTGGCGGAAGGCGTCGTACCAGTCACCGCCGACCTGCGCGGCCTCCGCGGCCGGCAGGTAACGGACGGCGATCCGGGCCCCCGGCGTGGCCGGCGGGGCGGTGAGCAGGCTCAGCTGCAGCTCCTCGGCGATCCGCCGCTGCTGCTCGTACAGTCGCACGCTGTCCAGGGCGAGGGCGGCCCGGTCGGCCACCTCCCGGCCGGCCGCGAGGTCCTCGTCGTCCATCGGCGGGCGGTCGGCACCGCGGTGCACCGACAGCGCACCCACCGACCGGCCCCGCGCCACCAGCGGGAACGTCACCCCGGACACCGCGTCGGCGGGGACCTCGCCGGTCGTGCAGGTCGCGGAGTCGCCGAGCACGGGAACCACGGCCCGGGCCAGCTGGTCGAGGGCCAGGGCCGGGGTGAGGTCGCCGGCCAGCATGGCGCCGAACCCGGAGGTCACCTCGGCGATCATCGCCAGCCGGGCCGCGCTGCGGACCACCTGGTCCTGCGCCCGGCGGCGCTCGGTGACGTCGAGGAAGTACCCGCTGAGGCCGTCGGGGCCCGGCCACGCGCGCCCCTCGACCCAGGCGTCCAGCGGCGGCGGGTAGTAGGCGTCGAACCCCCCCGGCTGCCCGGTCTCGGCCGCCCGCCGGTAGTGCAGCTCGAAGTCGCTGCCGACCGCGAGCGGGAACAGCTCCCACACCACCCCGCCGAGCATCTCGTCGCGGCCGCGGCCGAGCCCCCGCTCGGCCTCGGCGTTGACGTAGCTGAACCGCCAGTCGGCGTCGAGGGAGAAGAAGGCCGCCGACATCGACTCGAGCACCCGGGAGACGCGCGCCTCGGCGTCCCGCTCGCGGGTGGTGTCGTAGGCGACGCCGAGCACCCGGGCGGTGCGACCGGTCTCGTCGGCCACCGCCCGACCACGGCCGACCACCCAGCGGGTGCGCCCGTCGGGCAGCTGCACCCGGTACTCGACGTCGAGCACCCCGACGGTGTCGATGGTCTGCTGCAGCGCGTCGGCCACCCGGGGGACGTCATCGGGGTGCAGCCGGGCGTTGAAGTCCGCGAGCGACTCGCCGAAGGAACCTCGCTCGTACCCGAACATCTCGACGAGGCGGTCGTCCCACACCAGGCGTCCGGAGGCCAGGTCCCAGTCGAAGCTGCCGATGCCGGCGGCTTCTGCCGCCAACTCCTGCACCAGAGCCGTCATCGGCAGATCGCGGCCCTCCATGCCTCCGATCATGCCTGTCCCCACCGACAACCGTCGACCACGACGGGCAGGATGGGCGCGTGGGGCACGGGGTGGACAGCGTCTTGGCCGGGGCCCGGGTGGGGCTCACCCGCTACGACCCGGCGGGCACGGCGGCCGCCCTGGACCGCGGTGCGCTCGTCGTCGACACCCGGACGGAGACCCAGCGCGCCGAGCAGGGCGAGCTGCCCGGCGCCCTGGTCATCGACCGGACCGTGCTGGAGTGGCGGCTGGACCCCACCTCGGGCAGCCGGATCCCCGAGGCCACCGGGTGGGACGTCGAGGTCGTCGTGGTCTGCCATGAGGGCTACAGCTCCAGCCTGGCCGCGGCCAGCTTGCGGGCGGTGGGCCTGCACCGGGCCGGGGACCTCGCCGGTGGGTTCGCCGCCTGGCGGGACGCCGGGTTCCCGGTCGGCCGCGGCCCGGCCGACGTCCGGCGCTAGCGTCCCCGCATGGCCACCATCCACCCCAGCGCCACCCTCGTCCCCGGCAAGCTGGAGCTGCTTCAGGCCTGGGTGCCCACCCAGCCCTGGGCGGAGGGCCTGGACACCTCCGCCCTGGAGCAGGTGGGCGCCTACCGGTTCGACGACCCGGCCGGCGAGGTGGGCACCGAGACCTTCCTGCTGCGCACCGGCGACGGCACGGTGCTGCAGGTGCCGCTCACCTACCGCGCGCAGCCGCTGGACGGCGCCGAGCTGGTCGGGACGACGCAGCACTCCGTGCTGGGCACCCGCTACGTCCACGACGGCCCGGCCGACCCGGTGTACGCCGCCGCCCTCGCCGCGGCCCTGCTCACCGGCACCCCGCAGGCCGAGCTGGAGCTGCAGACCCCGGGCGGCCCCGTCGTCCGGGAGCCCACTGCCCGGGTGCACGTCGACGGCGCGCTGGGCACCGTCGGCCCGCCGCCGTCGGACGCCGAGGTCGCCGTCAGCACGGTCGGGACGACGACGGTGCTGGCCACCGGCGCCGCGGACCTGGTGCTGCTGCGGGTGCTGGGCGGCGCGGAGGAGGGCTCCGTGGGCGGTTCGGTGCTGCGCGGCACCTGGACCGGCCAGGACACCCCGGTCCTCCTCGCCCTCGCCCGCTGACCCCCGCGCGCCGGATGTGACACGTCGTCGGGTCCTGGCCCCCGGACACCGCGACGAGTCACATCGAGCAGGAACCCCGGGGCCGCGGCTCAGCGGCCGACGGCGTAGCCCTGCATGCCGCGCGGGTTGGCGGCCGCGCGGAGCAGCCCGGAGGTCGGGTCGGCGCTGACCGCCGACAGCCGGCCCAGCGACCACGGGTCGGCGACGACGACGGTGTGGCCGCGGCGGCGCAGGTCGGCGATCACCGACTCCCCCACCCGGGACTCCACGACCACCTCGCCCACGTTGGTCTCGCGCGGGTAGAACGACGACGGGAACGCGGTGGTGTGCCAGGCCGGGGCGTCGATCGCGGCCTGCAGGTCCAGCCCGCGGTGGGTGTGCGCCAGCCAGAAGCACAGCTGCCACTGCTCCTGCTGGTCCCCGCCGGGGGTGCCGAAGGCCAGCCAGCGGCCGGTCTCGCGCTCGCGGGCCAGCGTCGGGGTCAGCGTGGTGCGCGGCCGCTTGCGCGGGGCGAGGGAGTTGGGCAGGTCCCGGTCCAGCCAGAACATCTGGGCCCGGGTGCCGAGCGGGAAGCCCAGCTCGGGGATGACCGGGGAGCTCTGCAGCCAGCCGCCGGACGGGGTGGCAGAGACGATGTTGCCCCAGCGGTCGACGACGTCGACGTGGCAGGTGTCGCCGCGGGTGGTGCCGTCGGGCTCGGTGATGTGCTCGCCGGTGCGGGCCACGGTGGGCTCACCGACGCCGGCGCCGGTGCTGTAGGTCCCGGACGGATCCGTCACGTGCCGGGGCAGCCGGGGCGGGCGCCCGTCGGGTGACCCGGGCCGCAGCTCCAGGCTTGCGGTGTCACCGACGAGCGCCCGCCGCTCGGTTGCGTACCGAGGGGAGAGCAGGTCCTGCAGTGGTACGTCGGGCACGTCCCCGTACCAGGCCTCGCGGTCGCCCATGGCCAGCTTGACCGCCTCGACGGTGGCGTGGACGACCTCGGCCTGTGGTGCCTGCTGACCAGCTCCTGCGCCCGGTGCCAGCGCCGGGAGTCCGTCCAGCATCGCCATCGCCTGGAGCAGTGCCGGTCCCTGGGACCACGGCCCGGCCTTCGAGACGTCCCACCCTCGCCAGTCGGTCGTGACCGGGGACTCGTACGTCGGCTGCCAGCTGGCGAGGTCGTGCCCGGTGAGGAAGCCCGCGTGGTCACGACCGGAGTCGTCACGCACGGGGCGCCGGGAGAACACGTCGATCGCATCGGCGACGAATCCGGAGTACCAGGCCGCGAGCGCCGCATCGATGCCCGCCTCCCGGGAGGGTCCGCGCGCTGCGTCGAGCAGCCGGCGGTAGGTGGAGGCGAGGACAGGGTTGCGGAACAGGCGACCGGCGACCGGAGGAGCTCCGTCGGCGGCGAGCCAGGTGGCGGCCGAGGTCGGCCAGTGGGTGGTGAAGTGCTCGGAGACCGAGTCGACGGTCGCTGCCACCCGCGGGGAGAGGGGGTGGCCGGTCTCGGCGTACTCGACGGCGAAGCGGAGGACGGCGTCCAGCGGCAGGCTGCCGTGGTCGCGGAGCAGGGTCAGCCAGGCACCGACGGCACCGGGGACGGTGGCCGCGAGCAGGCCCGTACCGGGGACCAGCTCGAGACCGAGTGCCTCGAATCCTTCGATGGTGGCTGCGGCCGGGGCGACCCCCTGGCCCGAGAGCACGGCGGCCCGGCCCGCGAACCCACCGCTCCCGCCGCGGGCGAAGACGATCGGGACCTCGCCACCGGGCCCGTTGAGGTGCGGCTCGACGACGTGGAGCACGAAGCCTGCGGCGACGGCGGCGTCGAACGCGTTCCCGCCGGCCTCGAGGGTCGCCATCCCGGCCGAGCTGGCGAGCCAGTGCGTCGAGGCGACCATGCCGAAGGTGCCGGTGAGCTCGGGACGGGTCGTGAACACCTGGCCAACCTACGGACCCCGCTGCTGGGTCGCAGCGTGCCCGAGGAGCCCGACGTCCAGGCGACGCCCCGCACCACCGCACGACGCCGCGCCCGGACCGCAGGGCGGGACGCCGGGACCGGCCCGGGGACGACGGCGGGGACGAGCAGGCGGGCCGAGCCGGCCGGTCGGACCGGGGACGGCCGCGGCAGCTCACGCATCGGGGCCGGGTCGTCGTCGTCCGGCGCACGGTGCCGGGCGACGGGGACGGTGCCCGGGCGGACGACGGGGCGGACGACGGGCCGGCCCCAGGCGAGGTTCTCGCCACCGGGCCCGGCGCCCCAGGAACCCAGCGCGCGGTAGGCGGCGCGGATCCAGGCCACCAGCCGCACCAGGGTCAGCACGGGGGCCGGCGACCGGCGGGCCACCGGGGCCGGGACGAGCCGGGCCACCGGGAAGGCCTGATGGGTGGCGACGGCGCGCTGGGCCAGCGCGACGCGCTCGGCCGACGTGAGCCGGGACAGCGGGGTCGTCGACGGGGCGCGGACGGCGGCGTCGGCGGCCCGGAGCCGAGCTGCGCTGCTGGGCCTGATGACCGGGTACTGCAGCGTGTCGGTCACGGGTTTCTCCTTCCTCGCTCGGAGCGGGGCCGCAGCCGGGTGCAGCTGCGGACAAGGAGAAGAGTGACCCGTGGGACGGGCGGGACGACGCCGCGCGGACACGCACCGGGACGCGCGTGACCGAACCGTTGTGCACGCCGTCCCGCCGGCCGGCGACCGGCCCACTGGGCGGGCCACAAGTCGACCTGCAGCGGCGTTTACGCAGGTGGATTTCCGGAACGGAGTCGGTGACCTCGCGCCGCGCCGCGTGGGGCGGGCGTGTCGGGTGTGACGGGGGAGGTCAGTGCCGGACGGTGCGGGGGTCTGCGCCGACCGAGCGCAGCGCCTGGACCAGCAGCGCACCCAGCGGCCCCTCGGCCACCGTGTAGTAGACGTACGTGCCCTCGCGGCGGCCCTGGACCAGCCCGGCCAGCCGCAGCTTGGACAGGTGCTGGCTCACCGCGGTCGGTGAGGTGCCGGCCAGCTCGGCGAGGCAGGCCACGTTGGACTCGCCCTGGGCCAGCGCCCACAGCACGGAGAACCGGGTGGGGTCCGAGAGCATGCGCAGCAGGTCGGTCGCGGCCCGGACCTGGGCAGGGTCGGGCATCGCGAAGTCGTCGATGCCCTGGTGCACACCCGGGATGCTAGTGCGGCAGGCTGCGCGGTGTGGCCTCCCGCATCCCCCTCGTGATCGACACCGACCCCGGCATCGACGACGCCCTGGCGATCCTGCTCGCGCTGGCCAGCCCGGAGGTGGACCTGCAGCTGGTCACCGCGGTGCACGGCAACGTCGGCCTGGCGCAGACCACGGAGAACGCGCTGCGGGTGCTGCACCTGGCCGGCCGCTCCGACGTCCCGGTCGCCGCCGGTGCCGCCGGGCCGCTGGTGCACCCGATCCCCGAGCGGGCCGGCCACGTGCACGGCGCCGCCGGGCTGGGCGGGGTCGAGCTGCCCGCCTCCCCCGCCGCGCTGGACCCGCGACCGGCCGTCGTGGCGCTGGCCGAGCTGCTGCTGGCCCACGACCCGGGCACCGTGACCGTCGCCCCGATCGGCCCGCTGACCAACATCGCGCTGCTGCTGCACGTGTTCCCCGAGGCCGCGGCCCGCATCGGCCGGGTGGTCTGGATGGGCGGCTCGGCCACCCGTGGCGGCAACGTCACCGCGGCCGCCGAGTTCAACGCCTGGGCCGACCCGGAGGCGGCCGCCGCGGTGCTCGGCTCCGGCCTGCCGGTGACGATGGTCGGCCTGGACGTCACCCTGCCGACCGTGCTCACCGAGACCGGCATCGCCCGCTTCCGCGACGGCGGCGGCCACGTCGGCGCCACCGCCGCCGGGGTGCTCCGCCAGTACGTGGACGCCGCCCGGGACCGCTACGGCATCGACGGCGTGGTGGTGCACGACGCGCTGGCGC
Source organism: Klenkia terrae (assembly GCF_900491935.1). Classification (GTDB taxonomy): domain Bacteria; phylum Actinomycetota; class Actinomycetes; order Mycobacteriales; family Geodermatophilaceae; genus Klenkia; species Klenkia terrae. The sequence continues at coordinate 2,284,468 of NZ_UEXK01000004.1, read as the reverse complement.
TGACCGAGGCGATCGTCCCGGGCACGCTGACCACGGTGCGCCGCGACGTCGTCGTCGGCACCACGCTCGGCGCGGCCCGCGGCCAGACGCTGGTCGACCGCCGGTCGGTGGCCGAGCACGGGGTCGAGGTCGCGGAGGCCGTCGACAGCGCGGCCGCGGTGGAGTTCCTGGTCAGCCGGCTGGAGACCTACGGCGCCTGATCGGCGTCCGAGCTCTGCTGATCCAAGAACGTCTCGACCACGCCGGCCATCGCGTCGGCGTGGGTGAAGAGGAACAGGTGCCCCCCGCCGCGGACGACGTGCAGCCGGCCCCGCGGCAGCCGCGCGGCCATCAGCCGGGCGTTGGCCAGCGGGATGATCGGGTCGTCGTCCCCGGCCAGCACCAGCGTCGGCATCTCCAGCCGGTGCAGCCACGGCAGGCTGGACCACCGGCGCAGCGCGGCGATCTGGCACAGGTAGCCGTAGGGCGTGGGCGGGTGCGCCGAGCGCTGCGCGGCGTGCTCGCCGAGCAGGTCGGGGTGGTCCTGGATCCCGCCGCCGTACAGCGTCGGGGCCACCCGGGTCAGGTAGCCCGGGGAGTAGTAGCGCATCGGCGAGGCCAGGATGCTGATCGCCGCCGGACGGCCGGGCAGGGACACCCAGCCGGGGGTGGTGCCGGCCAGGACCAGCCGCCGGACGACGTCCGGGTGCCTCCGGGCGAGCTCCTGGACCAGCGCGCCGCCCCAGGACAGGCCCAGCACGTCCACCCGCTCGTGCCCGACCGCGCGGACCAGCTCGGCGACCACGCCGGCGAGCCGCCGCAGCGTCGGCGGGTAGTGCGGCGTGGAGCTGCCGCCCACGCCCGGGGCGTCGAAGGTGATCGTCTCCCGGTCGGCGAGGTGCTCGCGGAAGGTGTCGAACAGGTCGCCGGTCGCCCCGATGCCGTTGACCAGCAGCAGCGGGTGCCCGGCCCCGGCGTGGTCGACCCGGACCCGCAGCGAGAACCCGCCGACGTCCAGCTGCCGCGGTGCCGCGGTGCCCGCCGTCATGCGTGGCCGCCGCGGACGTAGCTGCCCGGCGCGTCCAGCGTGGCCGGGTGCGCGGTGCTGCCGAGGGTCTTCTTCGCCTTCCGCTTCGGCCCGCTGCGCGGCTCGAGCCACTCCACCCAGTGGTCCCACCAGGAGCCCTGGTGCTCGGTGGCCTGCTCCAGCCACTCGTCGGCGCTCGGGGCGGCTTCCCCCTCGGGGACGGGGTCCGTCGTCCGGTAGGAGCCCTTCGGGTTGCCCGAGGGGTTGATCAGCGCCTGGATGTGGCCCTGGCTGCTGAGCACGAACTGCACGTCGCCGCCGAGCAGGTCGACCGTGGGGTAGCAGGCGCGCCACGGGCAGATGTGGTCGGTGACCGCGCCGACGACGTAGGCGTCGGCGGTCACCCGGCCCAGGTCCACCGCGGTGCCCAGCACCCGCAGCTCGCCGGGGTGGGTCAGCGCGTTGCTCTGCGCCATGTCCATGAAGTCCCCGTGCAGGCCGGCGGGCAGGTCGACCGCGTCGGCGTTCCAGGCCAGCACGTCGAAGGCCGGCGGGTTCTTGCCCATCAGGTAGTTGTTGACCCAGTAGTTCCAGACCAGGTCGTTGGGCCGCAGCCAGGCGAAGACCCGGGCCAGCTCCCGGCCGCTGAGCACGCCGTCCGAGCGGCTCTTGCGGCCCGCGGCGGCCACCACCGGCCCGGAGATGAACGTGCCCACCTGCGAGGGCACCTCGAAGTCGATCAGGGTGACCAGGAACGTCACGCTGGCGAACCGGTCGTCGCCGGCGGTGGCCAGGTGGCCCAGCAGCCCGGCGCCGGTGATCCCGCCGGCGCAGACGCCGAGCATGTTCATGTCCGGGGACCCGGTGATGTCCCGGACGACGTCCGAGGCCTCCAGCGCCGTCCGGGCGTAGGAGTCGTAGTCCCACGCCGCGTCGGCCGAGGTCGGGTTGGCCCAGCTGAGCATGAAGACCTGGTGGCCGTGGCTGACCAGGTGCTCGACCATGCTGCGGCCCGGGGCGAGGTCCAGCACGTAGTACTTGTTGATCTGCGGCGGCAGCACCAGCATCGGCCGGGCGTGCACCTGCGGCGTGGTCGGCTCGTACTGGATCAGCTCGGCGATCTCGTTGGACCAGACCACCTTGCCGGGGGTGGCCGCGATCGTCTCGCCGATCACGAACGGCCGGCTGTCCACCATCGAGGGCATGCCGCCGTTGGCCTTGATGTCGTGCAGCGCGTGCCGGGCGCCGTCGACCAGGCTGCGGCCGCGGGTCTCGCGGGCCCGCTTGAGCGCGGCCGGGTTGCCCAGCAGGGTGTTCGTCGGCGCCACGGCCTCGGTGAGCAGCCGGAGCAGGAACTGGGCGCGCAGCTTGCTCTTCTCGTCGAGCTCCAGGTCGTCGACGACGCCGAGCACGGCCCGGTTCCAGGCCAGGTAGGACTGGCCCAGCCGCTTGTAGACCGGGTTCTCCTGCCAGGCCGGGTCCTTGAAGCGGCCGTCCTTGCGGTCGGGCTCGATCCCCGAGGTGCCCACGGCGACCCGGGCGAGCTGGGCGGTCAGGTCCACCCCGCGGCGGGTGAGCGCCCGGGGCTGCCGGACGACGGTGCCGACCAGCCGGCGCGCGGCGGCGATGCCCTGGGTGGGGCTCAGCGCCACCGGCAGCACCCCGGTCAGCGCCTCGATCGCGGCCTCGACCAGCTCGAGGTCGGACTGCTGCTCCGCCGGCTCGGCGACGGTGGTGGAGTCCGGTGCGGTCCGGTCCTCGGTCTGGGTCATGCGGAGTCTCCCGACCTCGTGCAGCACCGGGCCCGGACGGCCGTGTGCTGCCGGTCACATCCTGCCCCGGGGGTGCCGGACCCGCGCGGCCGGGCAGCGCTCCCGTCTGCGCCTCGACAGGTGATGATCACCAGGTGGACAACGAGCCCTTCTTCCACGGCACGGCACGGCCGCGGCCCTGCGCCCGGGCGACCACCTCGTCGCCGGGCTGGTCGTCCGCGAGGTCGAGGGCTGGACGCGGCTGACCCCCGAGGCGCTGGCGGCCTGGCGGACCCGGCTCGCTGCGCTGCGCACGGATCCGAGCGCCAAGATCGTGGACCGACACCCGCCAATCCGGTCGTCCACTCGTGGCGGATCGGTGCCCGGTCAGCGCTCTGAACTGCACCTTCGTCTTGTCGACCGCCCGCCGAGCTAGTAAGGTATCGAACAGGTGTTCGACTACGGAGAGGGGACGAGCCTTGGGACTCGACGATGGTGTCGACCCCTTCCCCGACACCGGCATGTTCGGCACCGCCACGTTCTCCGAGGCCGTCTCCGAGGCGTGGGCGGCGCTGGACGCCGAGGTGGCGGCGACCCGGGAAGCCGAACGCGAGGACGCGCCGGCCAGGGCAGCTGTCGACAAGGCTGTCCGCACCGCGGAGCGGGAGGCCGCGCGGCAGCTGTCGATGACCGTCCCCGACGAGATCGCAGCGGTGCTGGCCGGTGCGCTCGGACTGGTCGATGCCGATGCGCCCCTGGGTGGGCCGGGTGTGGTCGCCCCGACGTTGCTGGCGCGGGTGCGCGGGCTGGCGCAGCTGGTCAACGTGGTGGACACCGCCCTCGCCCACGCCGTCCGCGCAGCGGAGAACGCGCAGGCTGCGGAGTTCGACGGGCACAAGACGATGCGGTCCTGGCTGCCCGGCCACCTCAACGTGTCCCCGGCGACCGCACGCCGGGTCGTGCGGGCCGGGCGCACCCTGGAGCAGCTGCCGCGTTGGGACGCCGCCGCCGGCGAGGGCCGGGTGACCCCCGACCAGACCGCGACCGTGGCCAAGGTGGCGACCCCCGCCCGACTGGCCGCTGCTGCCGACCTGGGTGTGGACCTGCACGGCGACGAAGGCCTGGATGCCGCCCTGCTCGGCTGCGCGATCGGTCCCACGCCCGATGCACTGACGTCGATGGTCAAGCGGGCCCTGGACTGGATCGACCCCGACGGCCCCGAACCCGACCCCACGAAGAAGCGCGAACTGCACCTGACCCCGGACGCCGACGGCGGCGGTGGCAGCATCCACGGCCGGCTGGACGCCGTGGGGTTCGAGAAGGTCACCACGGCGCTGACGGCCCACCAGCAAGCCGGCCGGATCGCCGGCGACGACCGCTCCCACGCCCAGCAGATGGGCGACGCCCTCGTCCAGCTCGCCGACAACGCCCTCGCTGCAGCGACGACTCCGATGCTGCGCACCAACCACGCCCACATCGCAGCCACCATCAGCGCCGAGGACCTGCTCGACCACCAGACCGTCACCGGCGCCGCCCGCTTGGGCTCCGGCCAGACCGTGCCCAACACCGTCGTCCAGCAGATCACCTGCGACTCGATCATCACCCGGGTGCTCTTCGGCCCCGACGGGATGCCGTTGAACATCGGCCGCGCCCAACGCCTGGTCCCCGCCCATATCCGCAGGGCCGCCGAGGCCCGCGACGGCGGGTGCGTGTTCGCCGGCTGCCCGGCCCCGACCTGGTGGTGCGACGCCCACCACGTCCTGGAATGGCTCGCCGACCACGGCGACACCAGCGTGGAGAACACCGCCCTGCTGTGCGAACGACACCACACCAAGGTCCACCACGGCTACGCCGTGGAATGGGACCCCGTCCAGGGACGATGGCGCACCCACCGCAAGGACGGCACCGAGATCATCACCGGCTACCCACCTCGGTAGGTGGGGTGCTGCCGGTCAGCTGAGGGCGTCGACCTGCTGCTGGGCGGCGTCCCGCTCGGCCTCGGCGCGCTGCAGGTCCTCGTCGGCCGCGGTCCGGTCGGCCTCGGCCTGCTCGGCCTCGCGGTCGGCGGTGGTGGCCTCGTCGGCCGCCTGCTCGGCCCGCTCCCGGGCCTGGGCCAGGGCCGTCTCCAGCTCCTCCACCCGCCCGTCGGCGTCCTCGCGGGCCCGGCGGGCAGCGTCCGCGGCCTGGGCCGCCTCCTTCGCCGCCGTCGCGGCCTGCTCGGCCTCGCCCGCCGCCTCGTCCACCGCGGACCGGGCCGACCGCAGCTCGGCCCGGGCGGTCCGCAGCTGCTCCTCGGCCTCCCGGCGCGCGGCCCGCTCGGCCTTGGCGGTGCGGGCGGCGTCCAGGTCCACCGGCGGCGGGGGCGGTGCGGCCGGCGCGGACGGCGCGGACGGACGGCGGGGCGGGCGCCCGGTGGGCGCGACGGGCTCCGGCGTCCCCAGGCCGTTGTAGGTGAGCGCCCCGGTCAGCCGGCCCTCGAGCACCTGCTCGGCGGCCGACGGGTCGGCCACGGCGGCCTTGAGGGTCTCCTCCACCTGGACGACGACCTGGTCGCTCACCGGGTGCCCGGCGCGGCGGGCCAGCTTGGCGGCCTCCCGCGCGACCGCGCGGACCACCTGCCGGCGCTGCTTGTCCAGCGCGCGCAGCTGGTCGGGGTCCAGGTCGTCCTGGGCGCGGCGGAGCAGGTCGCCGAGCTCGACGAGCTCCTGCACCTGGTCGCCGGACTCGCGCACCAGCAGGTTCACCGTCCAGGCGGCCAGCGTCGGCTTGCCCAGCTCGCCCAGCCGGCGGGCCAGGCCCTTGTCGGTGCGCTTGGCCTGCGCGACCGCGTCGGTGCGGGCGCCGATGAAGTCCGCGGGCAGCGCGGCGTAGAGCCCGTCGGCGACCTCGTCGAAGTCCACCTCCCCAGCCTAGGGAGACCCGGCGGAGGTTTGTCCGACCGCCGTCCTGATCATGAGCTGGGGCATGGAGACCGTGCACGGTCACGCGGGGGACCACGACGCGTTCACGCTGACCACCGAGGACGCCGGGGACGGCGAGGTGGTGGCCCGGGTGGCCGGGACGCTGGACTCCGCGCACGGGCCCGCCCTGCACCAGGCGCTGCTGGGGGCCCTGCGGCAGGCGCCGGAACGCCTGGTCGTGGACCTGTCCGGCGTGTCCTTCTTCGGCTCGGCCGGGGTGACCGCGCTGGTGTGGCTCAGCCAGCACCCCGAGGCCGCCGGCAAGCGGGTGCGTGTGGTGGCCACGAGCCGGGTGGTCACCGGACCGCTGGAGCTGACCGGTCTGCTGCAGCGGCTGGACGTGTCGGGGATGCCGGTGGAGTCCCGTCCGCCCGAGGACCCCACCGGGCCGGCGGTGCCGCCGTCGGTTTGACTGCGGCCATGAGCAACCGCGAGAAGGCCGAGACCCTGCTCCGTCTGCACACCGCCCCCGAGCTGCTGACCGTGGTGAACGTGTGGGACGTGATCACCGCGACCGTCGTGGCCGGCCTGCCCGCCACGAAGGCGCTGGCCACCGCCAGCCACTCGATCGCGGCGTCCTACGGCTACGCCGACGGGGAGAACATCCCGGTCGACACCATGATCGAGGCCGTGGGCCGGATCGCGGCGGCCGTGGAGGTGCCCGTGTCGGCGGACCTGGAGGCCGGCTACGGCGACGCCGGCGAGACGGTGCGCAAGGCGATCGGCGTCGGCGTCGTCGGGGCGAACCTCGAGGACCAGATGAAGCCGCTGGACCAGGCCGTCGCCGCCGTGGCCGCCGCGGTCGCCGCCGGCGAGGCCGAGGGCGTGCCGTTCGTGCTCAACGCCCGCACCGACGCCTTCGTCAAGGCCGGGGACCGCCCGAAGGCCGACGTCGTCGCCGACGCGGTCGAGCGCGGGAAGGCGTTCCTGGAGGCCGGTGCGGCCTGCGTGTTCGTGCCGGGCCTGCTCGACGAGCCGACCGTGGTGAAGCTGGTGGAGGGCATCGGCGAGCGCCGGGTGTCGGTGATCAACGTGCCCGGCTCGCTGCCGCAGGACCGGCTGGCCCAGCTCGGCGTCGCCCGGGTCTCGTTCGGCCCGTGGACCCAGCGGCTCGCGCTGACCGCCTTCGCCGACTTCGCCCTCTCGGCCACCCGCGGCGGCAACCTCCCGGCCGGCATCCGCCCCCTGAACTGACCTCCCCACCACCCACCCATCCGGCGGTGATCATGGGGTTGTGGACCGGTCGACGCGCCGGATCGGCGTGTCCAGCGGCCACAACCCCATGATCACCGCCAGGTGAGGGGTGGGTGGGTGGGTGGGTCAGGCGGCGGCGCGGGTGACGGCGGCGCAGAAGCGGGCGTGGGCGGTCGCCGTCCCGGCCAGGGGGTCGAGGACCTCGGTCCGCGCCACCCCGGCCACCGCCTCCTCCAGCCGGCGCCTCGCGCGGCGGGCCCGGCGTCTGGCCCGCAGGCCGATGAACGGCCTGGCCAGCACCGCCAGCAGCAACCCGGCCAGCAGGCCGCCGACCAGCAGCAGCGTCGGCACCGGCAGCCCCTCCACCCGCGGCAGCGGCACCAGGTCGTCGAGCTGCAGCCAGCCCAGCACGACCAGGCCGAGCAGCCACAGCACGCCGACCAGCGCGGCCGCGGTCACCGCCCACTGCAGGGCGCCGACCCCCCGCTGCCACAGCGGAGTGCGCTCGGAGCCCAGGTCGGTACCGGAGACGGCCCGGTCCAGGCGGTCGGCCAGCCGGTCGGCGTGCACCTCCGACGTGGCGCGCAGGTCGTCGGTCCAGGCCAGCGGAAGGCCCTCGCCCGCGGCGTCCCGGGCCCGGCGGACGGCGGTGGCCACCCCGGCCTCCTGCACCGACCCGACCTCGGGCAGCGAGCTGCGCCCGCCGGTGCCCAGGTGCAGGCGGCGCAGCGGGTCCGGGCGCAGCTTGCCCAGCCAGCGGACCACCGGCCAGCCGGTCGCCGCCGTCCCGGCCTTGACCGTCGAGCGCTCCACGGCGGCGGTGATCGCCGGCACCCCGGCCGCGGCGGCCAGCGCCCGGGTGAGGCCCGCGTCGTCGGTCGCCGTCCGGGTGCCGGGACCGCAGTGCACCTGCAGCGCCCGGGCGACCCCGCGGACGTCGGCGGTCAGCCGCTGGGTCGCCGCCCGGCGCTCGGCCACCCGGCGGCCCAGCAGCGCCAGCAGCTCCGGCAGGCCCTCGCCGGTGCGGCCGCTGAGGGTCAGCAGCGCGGCGTCGGCCAGACCCTCGGCGTCCAGCAGGCCGCGCAGGTCGGCCCGGCAGGCGGCCAGGTCGGCCGGCGGCAGGCGGTCGGCCTGGTTGAGCACCACCAGCAGGGTGCCGGCGTGCCCGGCCAGCGGGCGCAGGTAGCGGTCGTGGACGGCGGCGTCGGCGTACTTCTCGGGGTCCAGCACCCAGACCAGGACGTCGACCAGCTCCACCAGCCGGTCGACCTCCAGCCGGTGCTCCAGCCGCACGGAGTCGTGGTCGGGCAGGTCGAGCAGCACCAGGCCGTCCAGAGCCGGGTCGGCGTCGTGCCGGTGCCGGCGGGGCACCTCCAGCCAGTCCAGCAGCGGGTCCTGGGCCGGTCCCCACACCGTCGCGTGGGCCACCCCGGTCGTCGGACGGCGCACCCCCGGCGTGCTGACCTCGGCCCCGGACAGCGCGTTGAACAGCGTGGACTTCCCGCTCCCGGTGGCCCCGGCCAGCGCCACCACGGTGGCCTCGCCGAGCGCCTGGCGCGCACCGGCCTTGGCCAGCAGGGTGCGCGCCCGGCCCACCTCGGGCACGGCCAGCCGGCCCTCGGCGACCTCGACGGCCTCGCGCAGCCCGCCGAGCCGGTCGGCCAGCGTCGGCTCAGCCACGGGCGCGGGCCAGCTCGGCGGCGGCGTCCCGGACCGACGCGACGTCCTCGGCGGTGGCCAGGTCGGCCAGCAGCGCGGTGAACCGGGCCCGCTCCCCGGCCAGCAGGGCGGCGGTCCGCTCGTCGAGGTCCCGGCGGGCCCGCTCGGCCAGCTGCCGGACGGCGGAGTCGCCGAACACCGCCTCGAGCACCCGCTGACCCACCACGGTCGTGCCGCCGGCGACGGCCACCTCGGCGCCGGACAGGCCGGCGGTCTGGGCGAAGACGGCGACCATCACCACCGTGCCGGCCCCGTTGACCCCCCAGGACAGCAGCCGGGCCCGGGAGCGCTTGCCGGCGCCCTCGCCGCGCACCAGCTCCAGCACCGCGCCCTGCCAGTCCCGCACGGTCGCGCCGGCGGCCTCGGCGAAGTCCGGGCCCACGGTGGCCAGCTCCCTCTCCCGGCCGGCCACCAGCGCCGCGCCGCCGGGCAGCCCCCGCCAGGCGGTGACGGTGTCCTCGGCGGCGGTCTCGGCCGCCGCGCGCAGCAGCTGCTCCACCCCGGACTCCAGGGCGCCGGTGAGGTCCTCCGCCGGGGTCGCCCGGCCGGTCACCGCCGCGGTCAGCCGGTCGCGCAGCCGACCGATGCCGGCCTGCAGCGAGCGCATCCACTCCCCGGTGCCGACGAACTCCTGCCAGCGGGCCAGCACCTCACCGCGCAGCAGGGTGCCGCTGCGCACGCCGTCGTCCACGGCTGTCGCGGCCCGGTCGTAGGCGGCGTCGGCCGCGGACCGCAGCGCACCGGCCGCGGCGACCTGCTCGTCGCCGGCCGCGGCGATCCCGGTGACCCGGTCGTCCAGGCTCGCCAGCGCGCCGGCCAGGGTCTGCCGGACCACCTCGGCCCGCGCCCCGGCGTCCGCGGCCAACCCGTGCAGCCAACCGCGCAGCGGGGCGACCTCGGACTCCGGCAACCGCCCGTCCTGCAGCGGACCCTCTCGCACCACCCACAGCGTCGCCGCCGCGAGCCCGGCCCGGGCGAGCATCCCGGCCAGGTCTCCGGCCACCTCGTCCACCGCCTCCGGCGGCACCCGGTCCAGGACGACGGCCAGCGCGGTGCCGCGGTCGGCGGCGGTGCGCAGCAGGTCCCAGGGCACCGCGTCGGCGTACCGGGACGCGGTGGTCACGAAGACCCAGAGGTCGGCGGCGGCCAGCAGCTGGCCGGCCAGGTCGCGGTTGGTCTCCACCACGCTGTCCACGTCCGGGGCGTCGACCAGGGCCAGCCCCGGCGGCAGCGCCGGGCTGACGGTCACCTGCACCGGCAGCACCCGCCCGTCGGCGAACGCGGCCCGGTCGCCCGGGGCGCACACCAGCACCGGCGTCCGGGTGGTCGGCCGGAGCACGCCGGCGGTGGTCACCTCGACCCCCAGCACGCTGTTGACCAGGGTGGACTTGCCGGCGCCGGTGGAGCCGCCGACGACGGCCAGCAGCGGGGCGTCCAGGTCCTGCAGCCGCGGCAGCAGGTAGTCCTGCACCTGGTCCACCACCGAGCGCTCCGGTCCCCGACGTCCCCGGCGACGTGTGGCGGTGGCAGCTCCCCAGCGTGCACGACGCGTCCCGGGTGCGGATGGACCTGCGGGCCCGGCTGGCGCACCCGTCGCTGACCTCGTCGTCCACCGAGGACGCCCGGGAGGGACTGCTGCTGGCCTTCGAGGAGCTGGCCTCCAACGCGCTGCGGCACGGCGGCGGCGCGGTCGAGGCGGTCATCGTGGCCACCGCCGACGGGTGGATCCTCAGCCTGTCCGACGAGGCCGTCGACCGGCTGCCGGTGCCGGCCGTGGACCGCGACCCGGCGCTGGGCGGGATGGGCCTGCCGATGGTGGCGCAGCTCTCGGTGCAGCACGGCTACGCGGTCGGCGACGACCGCAAGCACGTGTGGGCCCAGCTCACGTCGGGTGTCGCCGTGCCCGGGGCCATGCCCGGACCGCGCAGCCGGCTCGGCTGAGACGGATCGGTCCGTTACCCGACCGTGACATCGGGGGTCACCGTCGGTTAGCGTCGATCCGGTGCGCCGCTCCCTGCTCGTCGTCCTCCTCGCGGCACTGCTGACCCTCGGCACCGGCCCCGCGCACGCCGCGCCGGTCGACCCGGGCCAGGTCACCGCCGCCCAGGCCGAGGTGGACCGGGTGGCCGCGCTGGTCGCCGCCGCGGAGGAGGAGCTGGCCCGCTCGACCGTGCTGGCCGAGGCCGCCGCGGACGCCGACCGGGTCGCGCAGGAGCAGCTGGTCGCCGCCCAGCAGGCCGCCGCCGGCACCGCCGCCGCCCTCGCCGACGCGCAGGCGGCCACCGTGCTCGCCGAGGACGACGTCGCGACGCTGGGCCGCGAGGCCTTCATGGGGTCGCAGACCTTCGGCACCGCCGCCGTGCTGCTGGACGCCGACAGCCCCGAGGACGTGCTGGAGCAGGCCGCGACGCTGGCCCAGCTCGGCGAGGACCGGGCTGACCGCCTGGACGCCGTGGAGCAGGTGCGCGACCAGGAGCAGGCCGCCGACACCGCCGCGCAGGAGGCCGTCGTCCAGCTGGACGCCGCGGCCACCGCCGCGGCCGAGTCCGACGCCGCCGCCCAGGCGCAGGTGGCCGCCGCCCAGGAGTCCTACGACGCGGTCACCGCGCAGAAGGCCGACCTGGACGCCCAGCTGCTGGCGGCGCAGACCGCGCTGCTGGAGGCCCAGGGCGTCGAGGACGCCGCCGAGGCGGCCGCCGCTGCCGCCGAGGCGTCGGTGGCCGCCGTGTCCGTCAGCACCGTGGGCGCCGGGTCGCTGGTCTCGGGCCGGGTCACCTCCTGCTACGGCTCCCGCTGGGGCACGGTGCACCAGGGCATCGACATCGCCGCGCCGATCGGCACCCCGATCTACGCCCCCGAGGACGGCGTGGTGCTCGACGCCGGGCCGGCCAACGGGTTCGGCCAGGCGGTCTACCTGCAGCACCAGGACGGCGTGATCACCCTCTACGGGCACGTGGACACCTTCACCGTCCGGGCCGGCCAGGTGGTTGCCGCCGGCCAGCAGATCGCCACCGTCGGCAACCGCGGCCAGTCCACCGGCCCGCACGTGCACGTCGAGACGCACTACGGCGGGCTCTACGCCGACCGCCGCAACCCCGTCCCCTGGCTCACCGCGCACGGCATCTCCGTCGGCTCCTGCGGCTGACCGACCGGGCGCAGCTCAGCCGCGGGCGCTCCAGGCGGTCCAGAGCCGGGCGTAGCGGCCACCGGCCTCGACCAGCTCGGCGTGGGTGCCCTCCTCGACCACCCGGCCGGCGGCCAGCACGACCACCCGGTCGGCCCGCGCCGCCTGGGTGAGCCGGTGCGCCACGACCAGCGTGGTCCGGCCGGCGGTGGCGGCCAGCGCGGCGTCCTCCAGGTCCCGGGCACCCGCGCTGCCGGCCTCCGCGGTGGCCTCGTCCAGGACGGCGACCGGCGGGTCGGCGAGCACCAGCCGGGCCAGCGCCAGCTGCTGCGCCTGCGGTGCGGTGAGCTCGCGCCCGCCGTCGCCCACCACGGTGTCCAGCCCCATCGCCGTCGCCCACCCGGCGCCCACGGTCTCCAGCGCGGCGACCACCTCGGCGTCGGTGGCGTCGGGCCGGGCCAGCCGGACGTCGTCGGCCAGCGACCCCGCGAACACGTGCACCTCCTGGCTGACCAGGCCCACCTGCGCGCGCAGGTCGGCCACCGGCTCGCCGTCCAGCAGCACCTGCCCGGCGGCCGGGTCCAGCCCGCCGGCGAGCACGCTGGCCAGCGTCGTCTTGCCCGCGCCGGACGCACCGACCAGGGCGACCCGCTCCCCCGGGGCCAGCGCCAGGTCGACGTCGACCAGCACCGGCGGGCCGCCGTAGGAGTGCCCGATGCCGCGCAGCTCCACGGCCGGCCGGGCCGCCGTGCGCACCCGGGGCGCCGCGGCGGCATCGGGCAGGTCGGCCACGCCGACCATCCGCACCAGGGACGCCCCGGCCGACTGCACGTCGTCGAAGGTGAACAGCAGCAGCCCCAGCGGGCCGAACAGCCGGTGGAACAGCAGCGCCGCCGTCGTCACCGCGCCGACGGTGACGTCGCCGGAGCGGACGAGGAAGAAGCCGACCCCGAGGACGGCGGCCAGGCCCAGGTACTCGGCCCGGTTCATCCGCCAGCCGAAGTCGGTGAACAGCCGGAAGACCCCGAGGGTGATGCCCAGCGCCGAGGCGGACCGGTCGTCGACCACCGCCCGGTGCCGGGCCTCGTCGGCGTAGGCGTGCACGGTGTCCGCGCCCTGCACCGAGCTGACCAGCGCCTGCGACCGCTCGCCCATCGCCACCCGCTCGGCGGCGTACCGGGGGGCCGACCGCGGCAGGTACCAGCGCAGCGCGGTGACGTAGAGCGGCAGCGCGACCATCCCGGCCAGCGCGAGCCGCCAGTCCAGCGCACCCAGGCCGACCAGGGTGAGCAGCACCGTCAAGCCGGCGCCGGCCACCTGCGGCAGCGCGCTGGTCACCGCGTCGGCCACCTTGGCCACGTCGTCGCCGACCCGGGACAGCAGGTCGCCGCCGCGCACCCGGTCGAGGGTGGCCGAGGGCAGGTGCAGCGCCCGGTCGACCACCTTCTCCCGCAGCCGGGCCAGCACCGTCTCGCCCAGCCGGGCGATGAGGACCGCGGACAGCCCGGTCAGCACGGCCGACAGCAGCGCGGCGCCCAGCAGGGCCCACACGAAGGGCCAGATCGTGCCCTCACCGCGGTCCACCGCGTCGACCAGCCGGCCCAGCACCGTCGGGGCGATCAGCCCGGCCGCCGCCGCGCAGACCGCCGTGAGGGCGGTCAGCGACGCGGCCAGCGGCCGGGCGCGCAGCTCGTCGGCCACCACCCGCCCGGCCCGGCGCCCGGTGGCGACCGGGAGCAGCTGGTCGGTCACCGGAGCACCGCCGCGGCGTAGTCCGGGTGTTCGGCGAGCTCGCCGTGGGTGCCGGTCGCGTCCACCACGCCGCCGCGGAGCACGACCACCCGGTCGCAGCGACCGAGCAAGGCGGGGCTGCTGGTGACCAGCACCGTCGTCCGGCCGCGGCGCAGCCCGGTCAGCCCGGCGGCGATCTCCTCCTCGGTGACCGCGTCGACCGCCGTCGTCGGGTCGTGCAGCACCAGCACGGCCGGCCGGCGGAGCAGCGCCCTCGCCAGGCCCACCCGCTGGCGCTGCCCGCCGGACAGCGACCGGCCGCGGTCGGCGACCGGCAGCTCCAGGTCGGCGAGGTCGGCGGCGCCCGCGGCGGTCAGCGCGGCGAGCAGCTCGTCGTCGGCGGCGTCGCCGGAAGGGTCGACGGCGCTGCGCAGCGTGCCCTCGAAGAGCACCACGACGTGCGGCTCGACCAGCACCCGAGCCCGGACCGCGGCGGGGTCCAGCCCGGCGACGTCCTCGTCGTCGAGCAGCAGCTCACCGGGGCGGACCGGACGCCGCCCGGCCAGCAAGCCGACGAGGTCCTCCGCGTCGGCGGGGTCGGGGGCGACCACGCCGACCAGGGAGCCCGGTTCCACGTGGAACCCCGCCGCCGGCAACGCGAGGGCGCCGGGTCCGGGCCGGGGTGCGCGGCCGGCGGGGGGCAGCGGCTCCGCGGTGAGGACGCCGACCACCCGGGCGGCCGAGGCGCGGGCCTCGGCCACCTTCTGCCCTGCGAAGCCCAGCAGCCCGACCGGCTCGGCGAGGAACTGGGCCAGCCCGACCACGGTGACCAGCTGGCCGACGGAGAGCTGGCCGTCCAGCGCCAGGGCGCCGGCGACCCCGGCCACGGCGAGCAGGAACAGGCCGCTGCCCAGCACCGTCGTCCCCTGGTAGGTGCCGATCGCGCCGGCCGACCGCAGGGTCGAGGCCAGCGCGGTCGCGCTGGTGCGCCGGTACCGGGCGGTGGCCGCGTCCTCGGCCCCGATGCCGCGCAGCACCCGGGCGCCCCGGACCAGGTCGGTGGCCAGCCCGGCGGTGCGGGCGACGTCCGCCTGCTGGGGGGCGGTGCGCCGGGTCAGCCACGGCGACAGCAGCTGCAGCAGGCCGACCAGCAGCGGGGCACCCAGCAGCACCCCGATGCCCAGCGGCACGCTGATCGTGAGCAGGCTGACCGCCGCGACGGTGAGCGCCGCCGTGCCGGCGACCACCAGCGAGGCCGCCTCGATCACCCGGCCGGTCTTCTCCGCGTCGTTGGTCGCGATGCTCAGCAGCTCGCCGGTCGGCGGGGCGCCGCGCAGGCCGTGCGGGTCGAGCACCCGCGCGGCGATCTCCACCCGCAGCTGGTGGGTCTCGGTGAACCAGCCGGTCACCACGTGCCGGGCCCCGTAGCGGTAGGCCTGCGACAGGACGACGAAGAGCAGGGCGGTCGCGCCGAGGGAGGCCACGAGCGCCGGCAGCGACCCGGTGGCCACCGCCCGGTCGATCGTCACGCCGATGGCGACCGGGACCAGGGCCTCGCAGGTCTGGTGCAGGGACAGCAGGACCGTGGCCCAGCCGAGCCGGCGCGGGTGCCGCCGGAGGGAGCGCCGGAGCAGCGCGCCCGGGGTGCTGGGGTGGGGGTCCATGGTGAGGGCACCCTAACCCAGCGTCAGGGGCGGCTCAGCCGTGGTGACCGCGCCGCTGCACCCGGGCGACGACGCGCTGCGTCCGGCTGGGGGTCTGCTCCGGGTCGAGCAGCTCGGTGTCGGCCAGCACGGTGTCGATCAGCCCCTGCTCCGGGATCTCGAAGGGCTGCAGCGAGCGGCCGGTCGTCGTCCGCAGGCTCTCCACCGCGGCGAGCAGCGACCCGTCGTGGGCCGCCACGGCGGCGGCGACGTCGTCCGGACCGACGGCCAGGTGCTCGGCGAGCAGGCGGTCCCGCATGCCGAGGACGGCGGCGGCGATCTCGTCTCGCCGGGGGTCGTCGGCGGCGGCCTCGATGGTGAGGTCGCACTCGGTGTCCAGGCCCATCGACCGGTTGTTCAGGTTCGAGGACCCGATCCGCAGCAGGCGGTCGTCGACGACGCAGACCTTGGCGTGCACGTAGATCGGCGTCCGGCTGGCGGTGACCGGGACGTAGAGCCGGAACCGGCCGTGCACGTCGGCCTCCCGCACCCGGGCCAGCAGCTTGGCGCGGGCGGTGCCCATCGCCTTCTCCTCCAGCCACCCGTCGGCGGTCTCGGGGTTGACCACGACGAACTCGGGGCCGTCGGCCTCGCCCAGCCGGGCGATGATGGCCTCGGCGACCCGGCGGTTGGCGAAGTACTGGCTCTCGATGTAGACCGCGGTGGTCGCGCTGGCGATCATGGCCAGCCACAGGTCCTCGATCTCGTGCACCAGCTCCCACTCGCGGTGCTGCGGGCGGGTGCGCGAGATGGCGACGTCCACGTCGCGCAGCAGCACCGGGACCTGCTCGGGCCACTCCTGCTCGACGTCGTCGACGGGGTCCAGCTGCTCGCCGGTGCCGGCCGCCCAGCGACGGCGGGCGAGCTCGCCGAGCGCCTTGGCCGCCGGACCGGACACCATGCTGGTGACGTCGTGCCACGGCTGGGTCGACCGGCGCGAGCGCGGCCGGTGCCGGTACCGGTTGCGGTCGGCGTGGTCGGAGTCGTCCCAGCGGTCGGCGGTGACGTCGATGCCGCCGGCGAAGGCGAGGCTGTCGTCGACCACCACGATCTTCTGGTGGTGCGCCCCGCCCAGCGGGTGGTGCGCGTCGACCTTCATCTGGAACCGGTCGGACGTGCGCCGGTTGAGCAGCACGATGGGCACCAGACCGCGGCCGAGGGCCTCGAGCATGCCCAGGTCCCACTGCAGCACGCCGACGAACAGGCCCGGGTTGGCCTCGACGGCGGCCTCGAGCACCCGGCCGACGCGGTCGTCGCGCCCCCGGCCCGGGGTGCGCGGGTCCAGCCGGATCCGCGGGTCGAAGTCCCACCCGATGAACAGCACCTGCCGCTTCGCCCGCAGCACGACCTGCTTGAGGGTGGCGAAGTAGTCGGCGGCGTCGACGAACACCGCGTGCTCGCGGGCCCGCTCGACCCGCCACACGGTCTCGCCCGGCTCGAGCACGCTGCCGCGCCACGGCGCCGGGTCGACCGGCTCCCGCGGACTGGGGACGACGGCGGCGAAGCCGTCGGTGTCCGGGTCGGTGGTGCTGGTCCCGTCGGAGCTCACGCGGTCTTCCGGCCGTAGGCGGCCGCGGCGTCGCGCAGGCTCTTGGTCGGGCGCAGCCAGGCACCCTCGACCG
Organism: Klenkia terrae; assembly: GCF_900491935.1. GTDB lineage: Bacteria > Actinomycetota > Actinomycetes > Mycobacteriales > Geodermatophilaceae > Klenkia > Klenkia terrae. The sequence continues at coordinate 2,267,658 of NZ_UEXK01000004.1, read as the reverse complement.
GCAGCGAGTCCAGCCGGACCCGGTCCAGCGGGGCGGCGAAGGCCCCGGGCACGTCCTCGATGTCGACGAAGTGCAGCAACTCGGAGCTGCTGGCGTAGCCGGCGACCTCGCTGAACGCGACCACCACGACGTCGGTGCCGGTGCGCGCCAGCTCCTCCAGCGGCTCGCGGAAGTTGCGGCCGTCGCCGGAGAAGACGACCAGGCGGCGCAGCGAGTGGCTGTGCGCGCGGACCTCGATGTGGTCGAGCATCGACTGGTCGATGTCGTCGTCGGGGCGGCTCTTGGGCCGGGCGAAGACCGAGTACCCGAAGCTGCGCAGGGCCTCGACCCAGCCGCGCAGCGTGGTCACGTGCTGCGGGGGCACGTTGGCGAAGACGCAGGCCTCGACCTCGTCGGCACCGCCCTGCCCGGCCTCTCCCGCACCGCCCACGAACCAGGAGGCGATCGCGTCGAAGCGCGGCCGCGAGGCCGCGGTCGGGCGGGCCCCGATGACCGTCGCGAGGGTCATGTCGATGTTCGGGGCGTCCCACACCAGCAGGTCCAGGGCGGGCCGGTCGCGGACGACCTGCCGCTCGGGCTCGGCGGTGGGCTCGGCGGTCCGGCCGGACCCGAGGTCGGGGCTCTCGATCTCCGTCGCGGTCACCGGGCCAGTGTGCCGGGTCGCACCCCCGGACGTCGCCGAGGTGGCCGGCGGCGCCACCCGGGAGGGGGGCCCGGCCGGGGAGGTGGCGCGCCGGGAGCGGCGCCGGCCGGTGGGGTCCACCCGGTCATGGTGGCAGCCGTCTCCCGGGCGCACACCCGACGGCGGTTTACAGTTCATGCACGCAGTCCGCACAGCTTCGACGGAGGAGGGGTCCTGACCGACACCTCCTGGCGGGACCGCAAGCGGGACAGGACCAGGCAGCAGATCGTCCTCGCGGCCCGTCACCTCTTCCTGACCCAGGGCTTCGACCGCACGACGGTGCAGCAGATCGCCGAGGCCGCCGACGTCGCCGTGCAGACCCTGTTCAACCACGCGGCCAGCAAGGAAGCGCTGTTCTTCCTGGACCGGGTGCCCTTCGCCGACGCCCTCACCCGGCCGGCGGAGGCGGGTGAGGAGTCGTGGGACCAGACGCTGGTCGCCCACCTCACCGAGCTGTCGATCGGCTACATGCGCTCCCTGGACGACCCCGGCAACCTGGCGATGGCCACCCAGATCGAGGCCACCCCGTCCCTGCACCGGCACGAGCGCAGCCTGCACAACCAGGTCGAGGGCGAGCTGGCCGAGGTCATCGCCGCCCACCTGCCCGACGCCGACGCCCGGCTGGGCGCCGCCGTCCTGCTGGCCACCACCCGGGTGCACGCGCACACCTACCGCCAGCACCTGATCGCCGGCGCCGTGCCGCCGCTGTGCCTGGACCAGCTCGCCGAGGTCCTGCCCGTCCGCCTGGCCCACGTGTTCGCCGTCGCCCGGCACGCGCAGCCCGCCCCGCACCCCGCGCCGGCCCGGTGAGCCCCGGCGCCGCCTTCGTCGCCGAGCTGGACCGCGGGCCCGGCGACCCGGAGCTGCTGCCCGAGCGGCTGGCCCGGGCCTGCGTCGCGGCGCTGCCGGTGGACGGCGCCGGGCTCAGCCACGCCTTCGACCCCGACCGCCGGTTGCCGCTGGGCGCCAGCGACGCGCAGGCCGTGGCCGCCGAGCAGATGCAGTTCGCGCTCGGTGACGGCCCGTGCCTGGAGGCGCAGCGGCGACGGCGTCCGCTGGCGGTGTCGGCACCGGAGCTGGCGCAGCGCTGGCCGGTCTACGCCTCGCAGCTCGCGGCGCGCACCGCCTACCGCAGCGTGCTCGCCGTGCCGGTCGGCGGGCCGCTGGCCGCCGTCACCACGCTGGACCTGTTCTGCACCGACGCCGAGGCCCCCGCCGTGCCCGACGAGGACGTCGCCGAGGTGGCCCTGCTGGTGGGCGACGCGCTGGCCGCGGACATGTCGGGCGGGCAGCACCGGCTGCTGGGTCTGCCCGACTGGTTCCACCGCCCGGCGGTGCTGGCCCGGCAGCGGGTGTGGCTGGCCGTCGCCCAGCTCAGCGGGCAGGACGGCATCAGCAACGCCGCGGCGCTGGCCGTGCTCCGGGCCCGGGCCTTCCGGCTGGACCAGGACCTGGAGACCGCGGCGGAGGGCCTGCTGCGCGGCGAGGTGCCCCCCGCCTGACCCGCTGGCAGGCTGGGCGGGTGCGCACCACCAGCAGCCGCGAGGTGTACCGGAACGCCTGGACCCGGGTCCGGGAGGACACCGTCGTCCTGGACGACGGCAGCAGCGGGATCTACGGCGTGGTGGAGAAGCCCGACTTCGCCCTGGTCGTGCCCGCGCAGGACGACGGGTTCTGGCTGGTCGAGCAGCACCGCCACCCGGTCGACCGGCGGTGCTGGGAGTTCCCGCAGGGCACCTGGCCGCGCGGGGGCGGGGGCACCCCGGAGCAGCTGGCCCGGGCCGAGCTGGCCGAGGAGACCGGGCTGCGCGCCGCCGACCTGCGCCACCTCGGCCACCTGGACGCCTCGCCGGGGCTGTCCACCCAGGGCTTCGACGTGTGGCTGGCCACCGGGCTGACCGAGGGCCCCACCGCGAGGGAGGCCACCGAGGCCGACATGGTGCACGCCTTCGTGCCCGAGACCGAGCTGGTCGCCCGCATCCGCGCCGGCGGCTTCACCGACGCGCCGTCGCTGGCCGCCTTCGCGCTGCTCCTGCTGGACCGGGCTGCGGGCTAGGGACGCCGGCCCGGCCAGCGCCGGGGCTGCCGGCGGTGGAAGGGCTGCGGGCGCAGCGGGCGCCAGTCCGCGCGGGTGAGCACGTACTCCACCTCGCCGTGCTCGGCGCCGGGCAGCGGGCCGGGCAGCTCCTCGGTGTAGGTGCGGCGCCAGCTCAGGCCGACCTTCTCCATCACCCGCCGGGACCCGGTGTTCACCGCCATCGTGGTGGCGACCACCTCGTCGGTGTCGGTGCCGGCGAACACGGCGTCCACGAGCGCCCGGGCACCCTCGGTGGCCAGGCCGCGGCCCCAGCAGGCCCGCCGCAGCCGGTAGCCCAGCTCGACCGAGGCCACCGGGTCGGTCACCATCGGGCGCAGCTCGAACCAGCCGACGAAGTCGTCGGTCGCCCGGTCCTCCGCGGCCCAGTAGCCCAGCGGCACCGGCCCGTGGTCGGCCAGCAGCCGCGGCAGGTCCAGCCCGCGCACCCGGGCGGGGGGCACCGGGTGGCCGGTGCCCAGGTGGCGCATGACCTCGGGGTCCCCGTGCAGCGCGACGACGTCGTCGCCGTCGGCGGGACGGACCGGTCGCAACCGCAGCCGGGGGGTGAACAGCGGCGGGACGACGGTCCCGGTGCTCGGCCCGGGCACCGGCAGCAGGGCGCGCGGGGGCACCGGTCGCCACCTGCCGTCGATCGCCATCCCCACCACGCTAGACCCGGCAGGCCGCACAGCCGGTGACCACGGCCGTGCACGTCGTGTCGGAACGCCGCCGTTCAGCGCCGGCGCCGCCACCACCGCCGCGCAGCCGGCGGCTCGGGCTCGGGAGCCGGCTCCGGATCCGGTGCGGGCGGACGGCTGGCCCACCACTCCGCCACCCGCTCCTCCTCGTCGTGCATCCGCACGACCAGGGGTGGGCCGTCCAGCGGGGTGCGCCACGCGGCGGCCACCCGGTCGTTGAACTCCCGGACGGCGGCCCGGACCCGCTCCTCCGACGTCAGCGCCGCCAACCGTCCGGGCAGGTCGTCCCGCTCCCGGCCCAGCGCGAGGGAGGGCGGCAGGAAGGAGGCGTCCGGCACCTGGCGGCGGGCCCAGGCCAGCGCCCAGGCGTAGGCGTCCTCGGGACCATCCCGCTTCGGCAGCGGCTTCCCCGACCCGGGCAGGTCGGCGAACGCACCGCGCTCGGCCGCCGTACGGATCTGGTGCTCGACCCAGGTCTCGACGGACATCCCGTCGGGCTTGCGCTCGGTCACCTCCCCGAGTTTCCCACCCTCAGGCGGGCGCGACCACCGCGCGGTCGACGATCTCGGTGACCGCCGTCCCGGCCGGCAGGGTGCCCAGCACCGAGCCCCAGTCCCCACCCAGCCGGGTCGCGCAGAACGCGTCGGCCACCGACCCCGGCGAGTGCTGCAGCAGCAGCGAGCCCTGCAGGCACAGCGCGAGCAGACCGGCGATCCGCCGGGCCCGCAGCGGCAGGTCGGCCGGGTCGGCGAGCTCGGCCTGCAGCCGGGCGACCGCGGCGTCGAACCGGTCGTCGACGCCGGCCGCGGCCTCGACCTCGGCCAGCACCGCGGCCACCGACGCCGACTCCCGGTCCAGCGCCCGCAGCACGTCCAGGGCGATCACGTTCCCGCTGCCCTCCCAGATCGAGTTCAGCGGCGACTGCCGGTACAGCCGGGGCAGCACCGACTCCTCGACGTACCCGTTCCCGCCGAGCACCTCCAGCGCCTCGGCGACGACGGCGGGGGTGCGCTTGCAGACGTGGAACTTCGCCGCCGCCCCGGCCAGCCGCAGGAAGTCGGTCTCCCCGGCGTCCTGGGCCGCGGCCAGCCGGATCGCCAGCGCGGTCGCTGCCTCGCTCTCCACCGCCACGTCGGCCAGCACGTTCTGCATGAGCGGCTGGTCGACCAGCCGGGCACCGAAGGCCGACCGGTGGGTGGCGTGGTGCAACGCCTGGGTCAGCGCGGCCCGCACGGTCGACGCCGAGCCCAGCACGCAGTCCAGCCGGGTGGTGGTGACCATCTCCAGGATGGCCCGCACCCCGCGCCCGGGCTCCCCCACCAGCCAGCCGACGGTGCGGTCGAACTCGACCTCCGAGGAGGCGTTCGAGCGGTCGCCGAGCTTGTCCTTGAGCCGCTGCAGCCGGAACACGTTGCGCTCGCCGTCGGGCAGCATCCGCGGCACCAGGAAGCAGGAGACGCCCTCCTCGGTCTGCGCCAGCACCAGGAACAGGTCGCTCATCGGCGCCGAGGTGAACCACTTGTGCCCTGTCAGGTGGTAGGTCCCGTCGATCCGGGCGACCGCCTTGGTCGTGCCGGCCCGCACGTCGGAGCCACCCTGCTTCTCCGTCATCCCCATGCCGGCGACCAGGCCCGCCTTGGACCGCGGGTCGGCCAGGCCGAACTCGTAGGACGTCGAGGTCAGCCCCGGCTCGAACACCACGGCCAGCTCGGGGGCCCGGCGCAGCGCCGGGACGACGGCGTAGGTCATCGTCACCGGGCAGCCGTGCCCGGCCTCGACCTGGGTCCAGCCCAGGTAGCCCACCGCGCGGCGCACGTGGGCGTGGGCGTCCCCGGCCTCGGCCAGCGCCCACGGGGTGCCGGCCAGCCCGTGGCCGACCGCGGCACCCATCAGGTCGTGCCAGGCCGGGTGGAACTCCACCTCGTCGATGCGGTGGCCGGTGCGGTCGTGGGTGCGCAGCCGCGGCGGGTTCTCGTTCGCCAGCCGCCCCCACTCGGCGGCCTGCTCGCTACCGGCCAGGGCGCCGAGGTCCTCCAGGGAGTCCAGGGTCAGCGGGTCGGCGTGCCGCAGGCAGGCCTCGACGAGCGCGGTGTCGCCCGCGATCGGGTCGTGCCCGACGAGCGGCGGGACCTGGTTGGTGACCGTGTGGGTGCTGCTCACCCCGCGACGGTACGGCGGGTCAGCGACGGGTCAGCGGCGGACCAGCCGCTGCAGGGCCGCCGCGGCCAGCGGGACGTAGCCGACGACCAGCGGGAACGGGCCCGACACCCGCAGGCCGGTCGTCGTCCCGCCCTCGGGGCCGCTGCGCACCCAGTGCATGAGCTGCATCGTGCCCACGCCGATGTCGGCCGACCACAGCCACTCGCGGGCCGCGTCGTCCACCGCGTCCACCACGAACGGCGCCGAGACGCCCAGCGGCCCCAGCACCCGGCCGGTGACACCGGGGTCGATCCGCACCGCGTCGGTGTCGACCCCGCGGATCTGCGGCGACCAATCCGACCACCGGGCCGGGTGCAGGTAGCGGTCCCACGCCTCGTCGGGGTGGACCGGACCGGTCGCGTGCAGCCGCATGGAGCTCATGGCCCCACTCTGCCCGCTCCGTTCCACGTGGAACCGTCAGGCGGGCGGGCCGCCCAGCAGCAGCGAGCGCAGCAGGTGCATGCCCACGGTCACGGTCCGCTTCCGGAAGGCCGCCCGGTCCCCGGGGACCACCAGCGAGCGGGTGAGGACGCCGTCCGGGCCGACCGCGCACAGGTGCACGGTGCCCACCGGCTTGTCCGGGCTGCCCCCGCCCGGACCGGCGATCCCGGTGACGCCGATGCCGACGTCGGCGCCGAACCGGCTGCGCGCCCCGTCGGCGAGCTGGCGGGCCACCTCGGGGCTCACCGCGCCGACCGTCGCCAGCGTCTGCGCCGACACCCCGAGCAGCTCCTGCTTGGCGGTGTTCGAGTACGAGACCACCCCGCCGGGCACCCAGGCCGACGCACCGGGCCGGTCGATCAGCCGGGCCACCAGCTGGCCGCCGGTGCAGGACTCGGCGGTGGCCACGGTCAGCCCGCGGGACCCCAGGGCGGCGGCGAGCAGGGTGTCCCCGTCAGGGCCCTCGCTGACCAGGGTGCCGCCGAAGTCGGCGCGCACCGCGTCGACCAGCCGCTGGTAGGCCGCGCCCGCCGCCGGGGCGTACCGGGTGACGATCTCGAGCTCGCCGTCCCGCAGGCAGGTGGTGATCTCCAGGCCGGCCAGCTGGTCGTCGACCCGGCGCAGGGTGGCGGCGAGCGCAAACTCCGGGGTGCCCCACAGCCGCAGGGTGTCCTGCCGCAGCTCCTCGGCCCGGTCCAGCACCGCGCGCACCGGGGCGGCGGCCAGCGCGGCCGGCCACATGGCCTGCAGCTCCGTCGGCGGTCCGGGCAGCACGACGACCGGCGGGCCGTCGCCCTGCGCGGGCGGGACGACGAGACCCGGCGCGGTGCCCACCGGCTCCAGCACCAGCGCACCGGCCGGCACCCGGGCCTGCTTGCGGGTGCCCTCCCGGGTCGCTGCTTCCTGGTCCCGCCCACCCCTGGCCCAGCCGCGGCGGGCCATCAGCCGGTCGACGATCGCCCCGATCCGGTCCGCCAGCTCCTCGTCCACCGCGGACGCCCGCCCGCAGAAGTCCCCGACCACCTGGGCGGTCAGGTCGTCGGCGGTCGGACCCAGCCCGCCGGAGGTGAGCACCAGGTCGTTGGTCGCCGACAGGTAGGCCAGCGCCGAGTGCAGGTCCTCGGGTCGGTCGCCGACCACCACCACCTGGCCGACGTCCAGGCCCAGGCGCCGGAGCTGCTCGGCCAGCCACGGTCCGTTGCGGTCGGTGACCCGGCCGGTGAGGACCTCGGTCCCGGTGACGACGATGCCTGCGCGTGCTCCCACCGCGCCGACAGTAGGCGCCGATACGGTGGCCCGCGTGAGCCAGCCGCCGTACCCGCCGCAGCCCCAGCCGGATCCCCCGCAGCAGCCAGAAGA
>NZ_UEXK01000004.1:2055570-2260192 GCF_900491935.1 Klenkia terrae | reverse complement strand
CCCCGCAGCAGCCGGGGTCCCCGCCCCGCACGGAGTCGCTGCCCCGGCCCGAGCCCGCCTACGACCCGGCCTACCCGCCGCACTCGACCGAGCCCGCGTACGACCCGGCCTACCCGCCGCAGCCGACCGGGGCGGCCTACGACCCGGCCTACCCGCCCCAGCCGACCGGGCCGATGGGCGGCGGCGTCCCGGCGCCCCCGCCGCTGCCCACCCCGGAGAGCTCCACCTCGCCCCGGGTCGGCGCCCGGCCGCGCACCACCGCCGACCGGGCCGCGATGACCGCGACCGGGCTCGGGGTCATCGGCCTGGTGCTGCTGCTGGTCGGCCTGTCCATGCCCTACCCCGGTGGCGGGCCGTCCCTGTGGTCGGCGACGACGGCCTGGGCGGTGTTCGCCACCCTCGCGGCGCTGGTGGCCCTGGTGCCGGCCGTGCCCAGCCGCGGCGGGCTGGACCGGCAGCAGGCCTGGCAGCTGGGTGCCGCCGGGGCGGCCGGGCTCGCCGTCTTCTGGCTGCTGGTCGTCGTCTTCACCGGGACCGCGGCCGCCGACCGCGGCTTCGTGCTCACGCTGGCCACCGGCCTGGTCGCCGGCGGCCTCTGGCTGGGTCGGCCCCGCACGGCCTGACGCCGCACCTCTCGACCTGCTCAGCGGCCCCGGCTGCTCGACTCCGTCGGACCGGGCGGCGTCGGTCGCCCGGGGCGCCCCGGGCGACCGGTGGTGGTGGTCGGTGCCGAGGTGGTCGACGCGGTGGTCGGCGTCTCGGTCGTGGGCGGCGGGGTGGTCGGCACGGCCTGCCCCAGCCCGGTGCCGGTGGCCGCGCCCAGCTCGGTCACCGGGGACGGCGCGGACCAGCCCGGCGCCGGGGCGGCGGCCGGCTGCTCCGGGGTCGGCGGCACCGAGGTGGCCGCCGCGCTGCTGGTGGACCCGGCGGCCACCCGCGCCGGGGGCTCTCCGCTGCCGCCCAGCACCACGACCCCGGCCACCGACGCCACCAGCGCGGTCAGCGCCGCGGCCCCGGCGAGCACCCAGCGGCGGCGGTCCCGGCGCGGCGGCGGGCCGACGGTGTGCCGGCCGCCGGTGCTCAGCTTCACCGTGGCCGGCCCGAGCCCGCGCTCGACCAGGCGCTCGACCTCGGCCAGCACGGCGGCCCCGTCGGCCAGCCGGTCCGCCGGGTTCTTGACCAGCATCGCGGCCACGAGCTCGCGGACCCCGACCGGCACGGTGGCCGGCAGCGGCTCGGGCTCGTCGGAGATCTGCGCCCGCACCACCGCGACCGGGTTGTCACCGGTGAAGGCCCGCCGGCCGGCGAGCAGCTCGTAGCCGACCATGCCCAGGGCGTAGACGTCGCTGGCGGCGGTGGCCTGCAGGCCCTGCGCCTGCTCCGGCGACAGGTAGTGCGCGGTGCCGATGACCTCGCCGGTGCCGGTCAGCGCGACGCTGGCCGCCGACCAGGCGATCCCGAAGTCGGTGATGGTCAGGCTGCCGTCGGGTCGGACGAGCAGGTTGCCGGGCTTGACGTCGCGGTGCACCACCCCGGCCCGGTGGGCCACCGCCAGCCCGGTCGCCGCCTGGCGCAGCAGGTCCACGGTCCGGTCGGCGGGGACGGCGCCCTCGCGCCGGCGCAGCGCCGACAGCGGCTCGCCCTCGATCAGCTCCATGACCAGGTAGGCCAGCTGCTCGCCGTCGTCCTCGGTCTCGCCGTAGTCGTAGACCGCTGCGATGTGCTCGTCGCGGAGCAGGGCGGTGTGCCGGGCCTCGGCGCGGAACCGGGCGATGAACTCGGGGTCGCCGGCGAACTCCCCGCGCAGCACCTTGACCGCCACCGCCCGGCGGAGCCGTCGGTCGTGCGCCCGCCAGACCCGGCCCATGCCGCCGGTGGCGATGACGGACCGGAGCTCGTAGCGGTTCCCCAGCACACGGGTCTCCGGCTCCACGGGCCCATCCTGTCAGCCGGAGGGCCCGGTGGGCAGGGGCCGATCAGGGTGCGCCCGGACCCCGCCCGTTCCCGTTCCCGTTGCCGTTCCCGTTGCCGTTGCCGTTCCCCGGACCGCCCCCGTTGCCGTTGCCGTTCCCGGGGCCGCCGTTCCCGTTGCCGTTGCCGTTGCCCGGGCCGCCGCCGCCCGGGTCGGCCGGGGTGTCCGCCGCCGGGGGGTCGGTGGTCGGGGCCGGCGCCTGGGTCGACACGACGGTGACCGGCGGCTCGGTGGTCGGCGCGGCGGTGGTCGGCGGGGCGGCCGAGCCGTAGCGCACCGTCACCGCCGCACCCGGCTGCAGCGCCGTCCCCACCGGGGCGACCTCGACCACGAGCCCGGCGGTCGACCCGTCGCCGGCCACCTCCTCGGTGGTGACGACCAGGCCCAGCCCGGTGAGCTCGGCGGTCACGGCGCTCACCGGCCGGCCCAGGTAGGCGGCGGCGTCCAGGGTGACCGGGTCGGGCGTGCTCGGGGCGGCCGTGGTCGTGGTCGCCGGGGTGGCCGACCCGCCCTCGGGTCCCGACGACCCACCCAGCCCGAGCAGCAGGGCGGCACCGCCGCCGACGAGCAGCAGCGCGGCCAGCACGCCGGCCAGCAGCAGCGGCTTCCGACGCCGTCGCGGCGGGGCCGCCGCGGCGCCGGTACCGGTGGCGGTGGCGGGGTCCATCAGGGCGGTCAGCCCGGTCGGCGGCACCAGGTCCAACAGCTCCGTCGGCTCCCCGGCGGCACCGATCGCCGCCCGGGTGGCGGTCGCCGCGGCGACCACCGCGTCCCCGTCGGCCAGCCGGCCCGCGGCGTCCTTCACCAGCATCGCGGCGACCAGGTCACGAACCGGGGCGGGGACGTCGTCGGGCAGCGGGTCGGGCTCGTCCTGGATCTGGCTCAGCGCGACCGACACCGAGCTGGCCCCGTCGAAGGCCCGGCGCCCGGCGAGCAGCTCGTAGGCGACCATGCCCAGGGCGTAGACGTCGCTGGCCGGGGTGGCCGGGCGGCCGCGGGCCTGCTCGGGCGAGAGGTAGTGCGCGGTGCCGATGACCTGGCCGGTCGCGGTCAGCGCGACGCTCTCCGCCGACCACGAGATGCCGAAGTCGGTGACCGCCACCGAGCCGTCCGGGCGCAGCAGCAGGTTGCCCGGCTTCACGTCCCGGTGCACGATGCCGACCTCGTGCGCGGCACCGAGACCGGCCGCCGTCTGGGTGACGATCTCCAGCACCTGGTCGGCGGGCAGCACGCCCTGCCGCCGGCGCACCGCGGCCAGGGAGTCCCCGGGCACCAGCTCCATGACCAGGTAGGCCAGCTGCTCACCGTCGGCGGCCGCCGTCTCGCCGTAGTCGTAGACCGCGACGACGTTGCGGTGCCCGAGCAGGGCAGCGTGCCGGGCCTCGGCGCGGAACCGGGCCAGGAAGTCGGCGTCCCCGGCGAATTCCCCGCGCAGCACCTTCACCGCGACCGCCCGGCCCAGCCGCTGGTCGTGGGCCCGCCACACCTGGCCCATGCCGCCGGTGGCGATCAGCGAGCGCAGCTCGTACCGGTCGCCGACGGTGCGGGTGAGGGGTTCCACCCCGACATGGTGCCCGCTGCCGGTCCGGTCAGCCGAACAGGCCCGAGCCCCACCAGTCGTCGTCGCCGGTCACCCCGGGCGGGCAGGCGAACACCGCCGACGAGGTGTGCTGCACGTACTCGTTGAGCTTGTCGGTCCGCAGGTTGCGCTGGACCTGCACGAACCCGGTCTCCGGGTCGGACTGGTAGCAGAGGAAGAACAGCCCGGCGTCCAGCCTGCCCAGCCCGTCGGACCCGTCGACGAAGCTGTAGCCGCGCCGCAGGATCGCCGTCCCGGAGTTGGTGGGGTGGGCCAGGAAGACGTGCGACGTCGGCGGGACGGCGACGTCACCCTCGACCTGCGTGGTGAAGTCGACCGGGTCGAACTCGCCGCGCTGGCCCAGCGGTGCGCCGCTGCCCTTGGTCCGCCCGATGGTCTGCTGCTGGTCACGCAGGTTCTGCCGGTCCCAGACCTCGACCAGCATCCGGATCTTGCGGCTGACCAGGTAGGAGCCGCCGTCCATCCAGGATTCGGTGCCCGAGACCCAGACGAAGCGGTCCAGGGTGGCCGGCTGCTCGGCCTTGAGGTTGTCCGTGCCGTCCTTGAAGCCGAACAGGTTGCGCGGGGTCACCTGGTCCGAGGACGTGGACGACGTCCGGCCGAACCCCAGCTGCGACCAGCGCACGCTGACCAGGCCGACCCCGATCCGGGCCAGGTTGCGGACGGCGTGCACAGCCACCTGCGGATCGTCGGCGCAGGCCTGGATGCACAGGTCGCCGCCGCTGATGGTCGGGTCGATCAGGTCGCCGGCGAAGGCGGGCAGCTCGACCAGGGCCGCGGGCTGCCGGTCGGCCAGGCCGAAGCGGTCGGTGCCGTCGGCGGTGCGGAACAGCGTGGGGCCGAAGCCGATGGTCAGCGTCAGGCCGGCCGGCGGCAGACCGAGCGCCTCGCCGGTGTCGTCCGGCGGGGCGTACTCGTTGCCCTGGACGGCGCCGACCGGGCCGGCGTCCTGCCCGCGGGTCATCCGCCGGGCGGCCGTCGTCCAGTCCTGCAGCAGGCGGACGAGGGCATCCCGGTCGTCGGTGATGACGTCGAAGGAGACGAAGTGCAGCCGGTCCTGGGCCGGGGTCACGATGCCGGCCTGCCGGTCGCCGTGGAACTCGACGGCGTCCTGGCCGGCGGCCGCGGTCGCCGTGGCCGGCTCGGCGTCCCGGCCGGCCGCCCAGCTACCCGCGCCCAGGGCGACGGCACCGGCGGCGCCGACGCCGGCGGCGCCGAAGAAGTCACGTCGGGAGAGCTTCATGCGTTCCACTGTCCCCGATCAGCCGGCGACGACGGCGGGCACCTGGCTGACCTGGGCGGCGAGGGCGTTGATGGAGTCGGACAGGCCCTGGAGCTGCTCGGTGGTGAGTTCGGTGTAGAGGAGGAAGCCGTCACCGGAGGCGAACTGGGCCAGGTCGGCCTGGGTGGCGGCGAACGCGGAGTCCAGTGCGGCGGCCAGGTCGGGGTCGGCCTCGGCGATCACCGGTCGCAGCGAGGCGATGGCGGTCTGCGAGCCGTCCAGGTTGGCCTGGAAGTCCCAGAGGTCGGTGCGCGAGTAGCGCTCCTCCTCACCGGTGATCTTGCTGCTGGCGATCTCGTCGAGCAGGCCCAGTGCGCCGTTGGCGAGGTCGAGGGGCTGCAGCTCGAGGGTCTGCACCCGGGTGACCAGGTCGTCGACGTCGGTCATCAGCTGGTCGGCCACCGGCCCGGAGGCCGAGAGGTCGCCGGTCTGCCAGAGATCGCGCTCCAGGACGTGGAAGCCGGTCCAGGTGCCCCCCTCCTCGACGTCGTTCTCCCGGGCGTCGATCCTCGGGTCCAGGTCGCCGAAGCTCTCGGCCACCGGCTCGATCCGCTCGAAGTACGTGCGGGCGACCTGGTAGAGCCCCTGGGCGGTGGCCACGTCACCGGCGTTGACCGCGTCGACGAATGCCTGGGTCTGCTCCCGCAGCGCGGTCGTCTGGCTGCCCACGTAGCGGGTGTAGTCCTCGACGGCGGTCTGCAGCTGCTCGTCGTCGGAGAGCTGCTGGGACTCGCCGGTCACGGTGAGTGCGTTGCGGATGCCGTCGCCGACCATGCCCGGCTTGCAGGCGGCCTGGTACTCACCGGCCGGCAGCTCGACCAGCAGCGTGCGGGCCACCCCGGGGGCGATGTTCTCGACCTCGCCCATGATCCGGTCGCCCTCGGCGTAGAGGTAGAACTCGGTGGTCGAGCTGCCGGTGTTGGTCACGGTGAACTGGTGCGTGCCGGCGTCGAGCTCCGTGGCGTCGACGTCACAGGTGGTGTCGGTGGCCGAGACGGCGATGTCGTCGGAGGCCTCGGAACCGCTGCCGCCTGCCGAGGAGCCGCCCCCGCAGGCGGCCAGCAGGGCGAGGGAGGCGGCTCCGGCCGCGACGAGGGAGGTCTTACGCGCGTACATCGATGTGCTCCGGGGTGGTGGCGGGTGCGGGGGTCTCCCGGGCCGGGCGGCCCGGGAGGAGGAACAGGACCAGGACCGGCAGGAGGTAGGCCAGGTAGGCGACCACCTCGAGCACGCTGGGCTGGGCCGAGATGTTGAAGACGCCGTCCAGGACCGCACCCCACCAGCTGCCCGGGTCCAGCCACCCCGACGCGTCGTAGGCGTAGGTGGTCAGGCCGGGCAGGACGCCGGCCTCCTGGAAGTCGTGGATGCCGTACTTGAAGATGCCGGCGGCGACGAAGACCAGCAGGACACCGGAGATCGTGAAGAACCGCGACAGGTTGATCCGCACGGCGCCCGCGTAGAGCAGGGCGCCCAGCACGACAGCGGTGGCCAACCCGGCGGCCAGCCCGACGAGCGGGGTGGCGCTCACCGCACCCTGCGCGGAGGCGAAGAACAGCAGCGTGGTCTCCAGGCCCTCGCGGACCACGGAGGCGAACGCGATGCCGACGACGGCGCCCAGGCCCAGGCCCACCGCGTCGTCCAGCCGGCCGCGCAGCTCACCGGACAGCTTGCGGGCGGTGCGCCGCATCCAGAAGATCATCCAGGTGACGAGCGCGACGGCGATCACCGAGGTGATGGCGTCGAAGAGCTCCTGGCCCGGACCGCCGAGCACCGCGGTCGACACGTAGGACAGCACGGCGCCGAACCCGACCGAGAGCACGACCGCGGCGGCCACGCCGCCCCAGACGGGCAGCAGGTGCTGGCGGCGACCGGTCTTGACCAGGTAGGCGATCAGCACGCTGACCACGAGGACCATCTCCAGGCCCTCGCGCAGCCCGATGAGGTAGCTGGGGAAGAACAGAGCTCCCACGGCGGGACACCTCCTGGCAGGCGAAGACCCCCGGCGGAGGCTGAGGGCAGCCTCACCTTACGGTGAAGCTGCCCTCAACTCCTAACGGTCCCAGCCAGCTCCCAGGAAGGAGCGTTTTCTCAGCTCCGGACGTCGAACCGGTCGTTGTCCATGACCTTGGTCCACGCGGTGGCGAAGTCCTGGGCGAACTTCTCCGTCATGTCGTCGGAGGAGTAGACCTCGACGATGCCGCGCAGGATCGCGTTGGAGTTGAACACCAGGTCCGCGGCGGTGGCGGTGCGCGCCACGGAGCCGTCGGCGCCGACGCCCTCGTAGACGTCCTCGGTGTCCCGCGACGTCCGCCACTGGATGCCCAGGTCGAGCACCGTGCGGAAGAAGTCCTGGGACAGCACGCCCACGCGGTCGGTGAACACACCGTGCTGCACGCCGCCGGTGTTGGCGCCGAGGACCCGCAGACCGCCGACCAGCACGGTCATCTCCTTGGCGGTGAGGCCCAGGTTGAAGGCCTTGTCCACCAGCAGCTGCTCGGGCTGCAGCTTGCTGCCGGGCAGCAGGTAGCTGCGGAAGCCGTCCGCCTTGGGCTCGAGCCACCTGAAGTTGTCCGGGTCGGTCTGCTCCTGGGTGGCGTCGGTGCGACCGGGGGTGAAGCCCACGGTCACCGGCACGCCCGCGTCGGCCGCCGCCTTCTCCACCGCGGCGGTGCCGGCGAGGACGACCAGGTCGGCGAAGGAGACGCGCTTGCCGGTCTCGGCCTCGAAGTCGGCCTTGACCTTCTCGATGGCCGGGATGACCTCGGCGACGCCGGCGTTGGCGGCCCAGCCGATCTGCGGCTCGAGCCGGATGCGCCCGCCGTTGGCGCCACCGCGCTTGTCGGTGTCGCGGTAGGACGCCGCGGCGGACCAGGCGGTGTGCACCAGCTGGGGGACCGTCGGGCCGGCGGCCAGCAGCCGCGCCTTGAGGTCGGCGATCTCGGCGTCACCCACGAGCTCGTGGTCGACGGCCGGGACCGGGTCCTGCCAGACGAGCTCCTCGGCGGGGACGTCGGGGCCCAGGTAGCGGGTCTTGGGGCCCATGTCGCGGTGCAGCAGCTTGAACCAGGCGCGGGCGTAGACCTCGGCGAAGTACTCGGGGTTCTCGTAGAAGTTGCGCGAGATCTCCCGGAAGCCGGGGTCGACGACCAGGGCCATGTCCGCGGTGCTCATCATCGGGGCGTTGCGCTTGCCCTCGATGTGGGCGTCCGGGACGAGCTCCTGCGCCTCGGGGTTGGTCGGCCCCCATTGCTTGGCGCCGGCCGGGCTGAGGGTCTTCTCCCAGTCGTAGCTGAAGAGCATCTCGAAGTAGGTGTTGTCCCACTGCGTGGGCGTGGGGGTCCACGCGCCCTCGAGGCCGCTGGTGATGGTGTCGGCGCCCTTGCCGGTGCCGTACTGGCTGATCCAGCCCAGGCCGTTGCCGTGCACCGGGCAGCCGGAGGGCTCGGGGCCGACCAGCTCGGGGTCGCCGGCGCCGTGGGTCTTGCCGAAGGTGTGGCCGCCGGCGACCAGCGCGACGGTCTCCTCGTCGTTCATGCCCATGCGGCTGAAGGTCACCCGGATGTCGTGGGCCGAGCCCATCGGGTCCGGCTTGCCCTGCGGGCCCTCGGGGTTGACGTAGATCAGGCCCATGGTGACGGCGGCCAGGTGGCCCTCGTCCAGGTCCAGCGGGCTGTCGTCGGCGTAGCGCTCGTCGCCGAGCCAGGTGTCCTCGGGGCCCCAGAAGACCTCGCTGGGCTGCCAGCTGTCCTTGCGGCCGAAGGCGAAGCCGAAGGTCTTGAGGCCCATGTCGTCGTGGGCGACGTTGCCGGCGAGCACCAGCAGGTCGGCCCAGGAGATCTTGCGGCCGTACTTCTGCTTGATCGGCAGCAGCAGGCGGCGGGCCTTGTCCAGGTTGGCGTTGTCCGGCCAGCTGTTGAGCGGGGCGAAGCGCTGCCCGCCCTCGCCGCCGCCGCCGCGGCCGTCGGCGCTGCGGTAGGTGCCCGCGGCGTGCCAGGACATGCGGATGAACAGCGGGCCGTAGTGGCCCCAGTCGGCCGGCCACCAGTCCTGCGAGGTGCGCATGACCTGCACGAGGTCGCGCTTGAGCTCCTCGACGTCGAGCTTGGCGAACTCGGCGGCGTAGTCGAAGTCGGCGCCCAGCGGGTCGGCGTCGGCGGCCGAGCGGTCCAGCACCCGGAGGTCGACCTGGTTGGGCCACCAGTCCTGCACGGAGCGGGGACGCCCGCCGTGCACCGGCTCCGGCGACTTGATCGCCGGGTTCTCGCTCTCGCTGGTGCTGGCGGTCTCGGTCTTGGCGACCTCGGTCTTGTCGTAGTCCTCGGGGGCGACCGTGGACTTGTCGTGCTCGCTCATCGCGTGCCTCTCTCTGGGGTGGTGACGAGGGTGGGCAGGACGGGTGGTGCCGCGCTGCAGGCGCGGCACAGACCCCAGTAGATGACCTCGGCCTCGTCGACGACGAAGCCGTGGTCCTCCGCGGGGGTCAGACAGGGGGCCGAGCCGACCGCGCAGTCGACGTCGGCGATCGTGCCGCAGGAGCGGCAGACCAGGTGGTGGTGGTTGTCGCCGACCCGGACCTCGTAGCGGGCCACCGAGCCCTGCGGCTCGATCCGGCGGACCAGCCCGGCGGCGGTCAGCGCGCGCAGCACGTCGTAGACGGCCTGGTGCGAGACCTCGGGCAGCCGGTCCCGGACGTCGTTGAGCACCTCGTCGGTGGTGGCGTGCGCGTGCCCGCGCAGCACGTCGAGCACGGCCAGCCGCGGACGGGTCACCCGGAGGGCGGCCCCGCGCAGGGCGAGCTCGAGGTCCTCGGTCGGCGGCACCCCTCCACCATGTCGTGCATTCTTGAACGAGTCAAGTAAACGGAGGCTGACCACTGGGTGGGAGGGCAGACTTGCCCCGCCGTCCCCGGTCCGATGTCCTGACCGGACGGTCAGCAAACCAGCGAGGAGTGACGATGACGTCCGAGGTCTACCTGGTCGACGGGGTCCGCACCCCCCAGGGCAAGTACGGCGGCGCGCTGGCCGGCGTCCGGCCCGACGACCTGGCCGCGCTGGTCGTCCGCGAGGTGCTGCGCCGCTCCGGCGCCCCCGCCGACGCCGTCGAGGAGGTCGTGCTCGGCGCGGCCAACCAGTCCGGCGAGGACAACCGGGACGTCGCCCGCATGGCGGTGCTGCTGGCCGGCCTCCCCGACACCGTGCCCGGCTACACGACCAACCGGCTGTGCGCCTCCGGGCTGACCGCGACCGCCTCGGCCGCGGCCTCCATCCGGGCCGGCGAGCTGGACCTGGCGATCGCCGGCGGCGTGGAGTCCATGACCCGCGCGCCCTGGGTGATGGCCAAGCCCGGCACCCCGTGGGCCCGCCCGGGCGAGGTGGTGGACACCTCGCTGGGCTGGCGGTTCACCAACCCCACCTTCACCGCGCACGACCGCGGCGTCGAGCACCCCGAGGACCCGCGCACCCGCAAGATCACGCTGACCATGGGCGAGACGGCCGAGGAGATCGCGGCCCTGGACGGGCTCACCCGCGACGAGTGCGACGCCTTCGCCGTCCGCAGCCACGCCCGCGCGGTCGCCGCCGCCGAGGCCGGCCGGTTCGACGCCGAGATCGTGCCGGTCGACGTCGTCGGCAAGAAGGAGACGACCACCGTCACCCGTGACGAGGGCCCGCGCCCGGGCTCGTCCATGGAGTCCCTGGGCAAGCTCAAGCCGGTGTTCCGGAAGAACGGGATCGTCACCGCCGGCAACAGCTCGCCGCTGTCGGACGGCGCCGCCGCGCTGGTGCTGGCCTCGGCCGAGGCCGTCGAGCGGCACGGGCTCACCCCCCGCGCCCGGGTCGTGGTCTCGGCCTCGGCCGGTGTCGCCCCCAACGTGATGGGCCTGGGCCCGGTGCCGGCCACGGAGAAGGCGCTGGCCAAGGCCGGCTGGTCCGTCGCCGACCTGGACGCCGTCGAGCTCAACGAGGCCTTCGCCGCGCAGTCCCTCGGCGTGCTGCGCCGACTGGGCATCGACGAGGAGATCGTCAACTCCGACGGCGGCGCGATCGCCCTGGGCCACCCGCTGGGCTGCTCCGGCGCCCGCCTGCTGGTCACGCTCATGGGCCGGCTCGAGCGCGAGGGCGGCCGGCGCGGGCTGGCCACCCTCTGCGTGGGGGTCGGCCAGGGCGTGTCGATGCTCGTCGAGCGCGTCTGATGGCCGTCGTCGGGGTCGTCGGCGGGGGCCGGATGGGCGGCGGGATCGCCCAGGGCCTGCTCGGCACGGGCGCGCAGGTGCACGTCGTGGAGGCCGGGGACGAGGCGGCGCAGGCCGCGCACGACCGGATCGTCGCCGGGTTGGAGGAGGCCGACCGCCGCGGGAAGCTCGAGGGCACGGTGGCCGACGCCGCGGCCCGGCTGACCATGGTCGACACCCCCGGCGACCTGCCGGCCGACTGCGAGCTGGTGGTCGAGGCGGTGCCGGAGATCCCCGCGCTCAAGGTCGAGGTGCTGCGGGCGGTGGAGGCGGTGCTGGCACCCGACGCGGTGCTGGCCACGAACACCAGCTCGCTGTCGGTGACCGAGCTGGCGGCCGCCCTGGACCGGCCGGCCCGGTTCGTCGGCATGCACTTCTTCAACCCGGTCCCGGCGTCCACGCTGGTGGAGATCGTGGTCGCCGCCGAGACCGCCGACGACGTGGTCGCCACCGCGCAGGAGTGGGTGGACCGGCTGGGCAAGACCGGCATCGTCGTCCGGGACTCCCCCGGGTTCGCGTCGTCCCGACTGGGCGTGCTGCTGGGCCTGGAGGCGATCCGGATGCTCGAGGAGGGCGTGGCCGACGCCGAGGCGATCGACACGGCGATGGAGCTGGGCTACCGGCACCCCATGGGCCCGCTGCGGTCCACCGACCTGGTCGGGCTGGACGTGCGGCTGGCGGTGGCGGAGTACCTGACCTCGACCCTGGGCGACCGGTTCACCCCGCCGCAGCTGCTGCGTGACAAGGTGGCGGCCGGTGACCTGGGCCGCAAGACCGGTCGCGGCTTCCACGACTACAGCTAGGGGACGACGATGTCCGTGCAGCGCAGCGACGACGGGGCCGTGGCGACCCTGACCCTCCCCGCCCCCGGTCTCACCCACGAGATCCGGCTGTCCCTGATCGACCACCTCCGGGCGCTCGCGGAGGACACCTCGGTGCGCGCGGTGGTGCTCACCGGCACCGGCCGGGCGTTCTGCGTGGGGCAGGACCTCGCGCAGCACGTGGAGGAGATCCGGGCGGGCAAGCCGGCGCTGGACGTCGTGGACGCCGAGTACAACCCGATGGTGCTGGCAATGGCCGCGCTGCGGGTGCCGGTGGTCGTGGCGGTCAACGGTGCCTGCGCCGGGGCCGGCCTGGGCCTGGCGCTGGGCGGCGACCTGCGGGTGGCCGCGGCCGGGGCGAAGTTCACCACCGCGTTCGTCGGCGTCGGGCTGGGCAGCGACTCCGCGCTGGCCTCGCGCCTGGTGCACTGCGTGGGCGGCTCCCGGGCTGCCGAGCTGCTGCTGATCCCCACCCCCTTCACCGCCGAGCAGGCCGCCGAGTGGGGCATGGTGCACCGCGTGGTGCCCGCCGAGGAGGTGCTGGCCACAGCGCAGGCGCTGGCCGCCCAGCTCGCCGCCGGCCCCACCGCCGCCTTCCGCGCGGTCAAGGAGGTCCTGGCCACCGCGGCCACCGACTCCCTGGAGACCACCCTCGCCATGGAGGCGACGCTGCAGGCGCAGCTCGGCCACACCCACGACCACAGCGAGGCCGTGGAGGCCTTCCTGAGCAAGCGCAAGCCCAACTTCACCGGCGCATAGCGCTCGCGCCCCCACACCCCCACCGCCAGCCGTCATGTGACGGTGAGGACCCATTCGGGGCGCGTTCTGGGTCCTGGGCGTCATGTGACGGCATCCCGGGGGGCCACCCGCGGGCGGGTAGCAGGTGGCGGGGCGATGTGGGGCTCGTGGTCCACATCGGGTGCTGGTGTCCACAGGTGTCGGTGACGCGTTCCGGCGCCTTCTCCCAGCGGCCACCGTGGGGGCATGGTGGTGGACCTCGCGACGTTGCTCGGGCCCGACGGAGCGCGGTCGAGCGCTGAGGTGGTGGCCGCGTCGGGGCGGACCAGCGTCGTGCGCTGGGTGCGCGACGGGCGGCTGCTGCGACCGCTGCCCGGGGTGCTGGTCGACCCGGCGCGATCGGGTCACTGGCGCACCCGGGCCACCGCAGCAGCGCTGTGGACCGGTGGGCGGCTGGCCGCGCGCAGCGCCCTCCACCTGGCCGACCTGGTCGACGAACCCGGCGCCCGGGTGCACGTCGCGGCTCCGCCGAGCCGGCACATCGCCGTCCCCCGGCCGTCCTGGCTGGTCGTGCAGGTGTCCCGCGAGCTGACCGGACCGGTCCGCCGGGGTCTGCCGGTCACGGGCGAGGCCACGGCGTTGCTGGACGCCTGGGGATGGGCGCACGGGTCGCGCGGAACACCGCGGGACGTCGAGGTGGCGCGCGGAGCGGTCATCGGCGCGGTGCGCCGGGGTCGGGTCGACGCCGACCTGCTGCTGGCAGACCTCCGGACACGGAGCCGCCTGCCCGGGCGGGCGCTCCTGCGGGAGTTGGTGGAGCTGGTTCGGGGTGGCTCGCACAGCGAGTTCGAGATCTGGGGCCTGCAGCACCTGCTGGACGTGCCCGGGATCCCCCCGGTCGAGCGGCAGTACGCCCTGCGGACGGCGATCGGCACCATCCACCTGGACGGCGCCCTGCCGGCGGCACGCCTGGGCATCGAGCTCGACGGTGCGGCCTACCACCGGGGCCCGGACAACTGGGCGCGCGACCGCCGACGGGACTCGGCCGCGTTGGCCATGGACTGGGCGACGCTCCGCATCGACCACCGACGCGGTCGGGAGGACCCGGCGGGTGCCCGGGCGGAGATCGCCGCGGCGTTCCACGTCCGCGCGGCCCGCATCGCGCAGGAGCGGGGCGTCGGATGATGCTCACGACCCAGTACGAGCTGGTTCTGGGTCCTCACCGTCACATGACGGCTGGTGCTGTGGGTGGGTGNTGGGGGGGTGGGGTGGGGTGGGTCAGTAGAGGAGGTCGGCGCAGGCTTCGCAGCTCTCCTCGTCGTCGCCGTCCCAGGCCTGGTCGAGGTCGACGCGGGCCAGGGCACCGCAGACGGCCACCTCGCAGGCGCCGTCCACCTCGGACGGGCTGCGGTGCAGCTCCACGGCGTGCCAGATGCCGGTGCTGCGGCCCTGGGCGGCAGCGAGGGTCAGGACGAGTTCGCTCATGCCCCCTGGTTCGGCGCGAGCGGACCACCCGAGCAGGGATGCGCAACACGAATCACCCGTCCGGGTTGGTCACTTGTGCACCATCAAGCTCAGGAACCCCCAGGTGGGGACGGCGTGTCACCGGCCCGTCCCGCCGTGCGGCCGGACCTCGAGCGTGGCAGCGTCGCGGTCATGGAGCTCACCAAGCACGGGCACGCCTGCGTCGTCCTCTCCGACGGCGACCGCCGGCTGCTGCTGGACCCGGGCGCGTTCACCGAGGAGGCGGCCTGGACCGGCGCCTCGGCGCTGCTCATCACCCACGAGCACTTCGACCACCTCGACGTCGAGCGCACCAAGCGCGCCCTCGCCGAGGACGGCGACCTGCAGGTGTGGACCAACCAGGCGGTCGCCGACCAGCTCGACGCCGGGGCGCAGGTACACGTGGTCGGCCAGGGCGACGCGTTCACCGCCGCCGGGTTCGAGGTCCAGGCCCACGGCGAGTGGCACGCGGTGATCCACCCCGACATCCCGCGGATCACCAACGTCGGCTTCCTGGTCGACGGCACGGTCTTCCACCCCGGCGACGCGCTGACCGTCCCCGGGACCGGTGTCGAGACCCTGCTGCTGCCCCTGCACGCCCCGTGGTCCAAGACCGGCGAGCTCGTGGACTACGTGCGCGAGGTGCAGCCGACCCGGTCCTACGCGGTGCACGACGGACTGCTCAACGACACCGGGCTGATGGTGGGCGCGAACTTCCTCGGCGAGAACGGCCCGGGCGTCCCCGGCAGCTACACCCGGCTCGCTCCTGGGGAGTCCGTCACCCTCTGATTCCCACGCCCCCGGGCGGGTAGTGCCTGGTCATGGCTGCCGAGGACTACGACATCGAGGACCAGGGCGACCAGCAGTACGTCGTCCGCATGACCGACGGCGAGGAGGACGTCGAGGCCTGGTTCCACGTGACACCGGACGTCGCCCAGCAGCTCGGCGTCGCACCGGGTGACGAGGCCGACCTGGTCGCGGCCACCGTCGACTTCCTGCGCACGCACCAGGACGTCGCCGACTTCCCCTCGATCGTCGAGATCGAGGACGTGCTGGCCAGCTACCCCGACTACGAGGAGGCCGTCACCACGCGCCGGTGAGCCGGGGGGCCAGCCACCGGGCGACCGCGAGGTACTTCTCGTCCGCGTGGTTGTCCACGCAGTGGTCGCCGTCGTGCCACTCCTGCCAGGTCTTGTCCGCCGACCCGGCCAGGTCGTGCACCTCGCGCGCGTTGGCCACCTTGAACACCGCGTCCCGCCGGCCGTGCTGCACCAGCAGCGGGCAGGTGAGGCCGGCCAGGGTGGCGGCGTCGAGCTCGAGGTCGTCCATCAGCGAGCGGGAGGCCTCGGGGTCCAGCCCCAGCATCGCCTGCACCTTGGCCAGGAACCGCGGGAAGCGGGTGTGCGTCTCGGCCGGGCGGACCGTGCCCCCGGTGACCACGCAGGCGGCGACCCGCGGGTCCTGGGCGGCCAGCAGCGCAGCCAGGTGGCCGCCCATGCTGTTGCCCCACACGGCCACCCGGTCGCCCAGCCGCTCGTCGGCCAGCACGTGGGTGACCGCGGCCGACAGCGCCAGCCGGACGTCGCGGTCCAGGTGGAGCCCGCCCAGCACCCGGGTCTCGCCCTGGCCGGGGGCGTCGAGCAGGAACAGCGCCACCCCGCGGTCGCGGACCAGCTCGGCACCGGCGGCGTACTCCTCGCGCCAGGCGTCGATGCCGCCCAGCACCACGACCACCGGCGGGCGGACCACCCCGGCCGGGCGCAGCAGCCACCCGCGCAGGCTGCGCCCGCGCCACGGCACCTCGACGTGCTCGGCCGGCGGGTCGAGCAGGGCGCCGGCCCGGCCGAACGCCTCGACGAGGTCGCGGTAGAGCGACCGCTTGGCCGGCCCGTCCTCCAGCGGCACCTGGCCGAAGCTGTAGCAGGCCGCCGCGCGCAGGAACCTCTCCCGCGCGGTCTGCCGGTCCCCGGCCTCGATGGCGGCCATCGCGGCGCGGGTCTGCCGGCGGGCCAGCCGGGCCGCCACCTCCGACCACGGGGTGCCGGCGGACACCCCGGCGTGCAGCTCGTCGGCGTCGGTGGCCTGCATCCCGTTGCCCACCATGCGGTGCCGCGGCATGGCCCGGGTCAGGGCGGCCGCGGCCCGCTGCCACTCGAGTGCGTGCGCCGTCACACCGGTCCAACGCACCGGCCGCGCTGCGGTTCCCCGCGAGGTCAGACGGCCGCGGCGAGGTGCTCCGGCAGCCGGTCGAGCTCGCTGTCGACGGTCCGGCGCACCAGCCGGGCCATCGCCTTGCGCTGCACGAAGCGCATCAGGGCCGACCCGCCGACCGGCTCGTGGGTGACGGTGATCGTCACGTCGGTGCCGTCGGCCCCGCCCTTGCCGGCGTCGGCCAGCTCGATCCGCGTCGTCCACGTCTCGGGCGTCAGCTCCAGCCGGGTGACGACGACGCGGGCCGGCGTCCACTCCACGATGGTGCCCTTCG
The DNA here is from genome assembly GCF_900491935.1 of Klenkia terrae. Taxonomy (GTDB): domain Bacteria; phylum Actinomycetota; class Actinomycetes; order Mycobacteriales; family Geodermatophilaceae; genus Klenkia; species Klenkia terrae. The sequence continues at coordinate 2,243,562 of NZ_UEXK01000004.1, read as the reverse complement.
GCGCGCCCGCCGGCGGCGGCGTCCCCTCGGCAAGCTCGCCGGGCACGCAGACGAACGTCGTCCCCTTGCGGGTCGGGCCGGAGACCACGTAGGACACCTCGCACACCGCGCAGTACGGGTGCAGGACGGCGAGGGCCCGCCAGACGTCCTCGCGGCGGTCGGGCACCCGGCGGGGGCCGCTGGCCGTGGTGCTCATCGCCCGTTCACCGAGACCTCGAACTCGACCTGGCTGACGTCGGGCCGCAGCCGGGAGAACGAGTGCACCAGCGGGTTGCCGTACCCGTCGTGCACGGTCGTGCGCACCACCAGCAACGGTGAACCGGCGACCACCTGCAGCACCTCGGCCTCCTCAGCGCCGGCGGTGCCGACGTCCACGACGATGCGCGCGCGGGCGAGGTCGGCCTCGTACTCCCGGCGCAGGAACTCGTACAGCGACCCGTGGCCGAAGTCCTCGGTCGCGGCCTTCGGGTAGTCCTCGGCGGGCAGGAACGACCGCACGACGTGGTTGGGCTGCCCGTCGACCGACCGCAGCCGCACCAGCTCGACGACCTGGTCGGCGGGCTCGAGCCGCAGCTCGGCCGCGACCGCCGGCGGGACGGCGAGCACCTGCTGGCCGAGCACCGTGGTGCCGACCTGGGCGCCCTGCTCGGTCATCACCGAGTGGAACCCGGCGATCCGGTGCACGAAGCTCTCGCGGTACTCGTGCCGGATGCCCGGCCGGGTCACGTAGGTGCCGCGGCCCTGCTCGCGCACCAGGTGGCCGTCGGCCACCAGCCCGTCGACGGCCCGCCGCAGCGTGATGCGGCTGACCCCGTACTCCTCGCAGAGCACGGGCTCCGGCGGGAGGAGGGTGTGCTCGGGCAGGTCGGCGACCCGTCGACGCAGGTGCTCACGCACCGCCAGGTATTTCGGACCGGCGTCCGGGCTCACTCGCGTCCCTCCGGCTCGGTCACCACTGAAAGGTACTCGATCGGCAGACGTCTAGACGTCATGACCAATCGCCGGGCCACCGGATGGGCTCTGGCCAGCGCGTTCCGGCAGCGCTAGCCTTCCGGACACATTCGTTCCGGCCGAGGAGGGTGTCGTGCTGACCGGTGCACCTCCGTTGCCGCCGCGGCCCGTGGGCAGGCCCCGGGACCCGGCCCTCGACGTCGCGATCCTCGCCGCCGCGCTGGACCTGCTGGGCGAGGGCGGGCTGGAGACCTGCGCCCTGGACGCCGTGGCCCGGCGGGCCGGGGTGGGCAAGGCGACGATCTACCGCCGCTGGCCCAGCAAGGACGCCCTGGTGCGCGATGCCTTCGGCAGCACCGCCCCGGACCTCCTGCCCGCCGAGGACCACGGCTCGCTGACCGCGGACACCACCGCCCTGCTGACCGCCCTCGCCGCGGCGCTGCGGTCCCCCCGGGCCCTGGCCTGGCGGCGCACGGTGCCGGCGCTCGGCCCGGACTCCCCGCTGCTGCCGCTGCTGCCCCGCGGCCCGGTGGGTGAGTGGTCCGACGCCGTCCGGGCGCTGGTGGTCCGGGCCGAGCAGCGGGGCGAGGTGCCACCGGGCACGTTCCCCGTGCTGGCCCTGCGCGCCGCCTGCGCGGTGCTGGTCGAGCGCTGGCTCACCGGCGGTGGTGCCGAGGACGCCGACGGGCTCGATCTGGTCGCCGAGCTCACGGACGTGCTGGTGCGGCCCAACCTGGCGGGCTGACCTGCGACGACCCGCCGCCGGATCTGCCCACGTGCCACGATGTGCAGGTGGCAGGACGAGACTGGCGAGCTCAGAAACGCGACGCCACCCGTCGCCGCCTGACCGCCGCGGCCTTCGCGGTCTTCGACGAGCGCGGCTACGACGCGGTCTCCGTCGCCGAGATCGCACACGCCGCCGGGGTCTCGGTGCCGACGTTCTACGCCTACTTCCGCACCAAGGAGCACGTCGTCCTGCCCGACCAGGACGCGCTCTGGATCGGCGACCACTTCAGCCGGCAACCCGCCGACCTGCCCCTCACCGAGCGCATCCGGCGCGGTCTGCGGGCGATGACCGACGACCTGCCGCCCGAGGTCCTCGCCGAGCTGCTGTCCCGCTGGTCGATGGTGCTCGCCTCCCCGGCGCTCCTGCTGCGCGCCGCGGACCGGCAGCACGCCTCCACGACCGTGCTGGGCGACCAGCTGGGGATCGACCTCACCACGTCCGAGGGGGCCGCCGACGTGGTGGTGATCGCGGCCTGCCTGACCGCGGCGACCACGGCCTTCGTGCGCTGGGCGGCCACCGGCGGCGAGCGCGTGCTCGGTGACCTGCTCGACGAGGCCTTCGCCGCCCTCCGCTCGATCTAGCCCGCCGGGCGCAGCTCGATCACGGTGATCTCGGGGCGGGCGCCCACCCGCATCGGCGGGCCCCAGTACCCGGCGCCGGACGTCACGTAGAGCTGGGTGTCGCCCTGCCGGGACAACCCCTCCACCGCCGGCTGGTCCAGCAGGACGCCGTAGTCGAAGGGCCACAGCTGCCCGCCGTGGGTGTGCCCGGACAGCTGCAGGTCGACCCCGGCGGCCCGGGCCTGCTCCACCTGCACCGGCTGGTGGGCCAGCAGCACGACCGGGACGGCGTCGTCCCGCCCGTCCAGCGCCGCGTCCAGGTTCGCGCCGTGCCCGGCCAGCCCGGAGGCGGCCGCCGTCCGGTCGTCGATGCCGGCCAGGTCGAAGGTCGCCCCGCCGCGGCCCAGCGCGACCCGCTCGTTGCGCAGCACGTCGATGCCCAGGCCGGACAGGTGGGTGAGCCAGGCGTTCGTGTCCACGAAGTACTCGTGGTTGCCGGTGACGAAGTAGGCGCCGTCCCGGCTGACCAGGTCCCCGAGCGGGGCGGCGTCCTCGCGCAGCTCGTCGCCCTCGCCGTCGCCCAGGTCCCCGACGATCGCCCCCGCGTCGGGGGACTGCGCGTTGCCCATCTCGACCAGCCGCTCGAACCGGCGCCCGCCGTAGGTGGCGGACAGGTGGCCGTCGGAGAAGGTGACGATCCGGTAGCCGGCCAACGAGGGGTCCAGGCCGGCCAGCGCGATCGGCACCCGGCGCACCACCGGCGCGGAGTTGGCCGCCCACACCCCGTACCCGGCCGTGCCGACCGCGGCCACGCCGGCGGTGACCGCCAACGACCGGGCCAGGAACAACCGGCGCGGGACGTCGGCCGGCTCGCGCTGCGCGGCCGGCTCCGGCGCCGGCTCGGACGCCGAGGCAGGGACGGCGGAGACGTCGGCGGCGGGGGCCGGCCGGCGGCGCTGCACCGCCCGGAGCACCCAGCGCACCGGCTCGAGCACCAGCAGCGCCAGGAAGGCGTAGAACGCCACGCCCAGCCAGGTGTAGCCGACCCAGTCCAGCGGCGCCTGCACGTCCAGCGGCAGGGAGCGGCGACCCAGCACCGCCGCGGTGGGCAGCAGCGCCAGCACCACGGTGAGCCCGGTCAGCAGGCGACGGGTGCGGCCGGGCCGCGTGGTGCTGCGCACGAGCCGGAACCACAGCCAGCCGTGCAGCAGCACCATCGCGAGCCCGACGACGGCACCGAAGGCGATCACGGTGCCATTGTCATCGCTCGCCGGCGACGCCGTTCAGCACGGGCCCCAGCGAGGGCCACAACGCCCAGAAGTCCCGCTCGGCCTGCATCGCGCGGGCCTCCTCCAGGGCGTGCAGCCGGCCGAAGGTCCAGGCGTTATCCCCCGCGCCGAACGCGGCCAGGCCCAGGGTGCGGCACAGCTCGCGGGTGACCACGGTGTCCTGCCGGTCGCCCAGCACGTCCTGCAGCTGCTTCATCGCGTCCACGACACCCATGACGGCGCCGTTCTTCTTCGTCCCGTCCAGCACCGGGGCGGCGACCTCGGCGGTGTAGCGCACCCGCTTGCCGGCCTTGCGCACCTCGTGCAGGGCCAGCTCGTAGGGGCTCTCGACGGCTTCGGACCCGGCACCCTCGGGCTCGGCGAACTCGGCGTCCTCGGCGGTGTCCACGAGCTTCCGCAGCCGCTTCACCGTGTGCCGCAGGACGTCGGCCACCACGTCGGCGGCCGGCTCGGCGGCGCGCTCGGCCAGCGGCGGCTGGGCGACCAGGGCGTGCAGGGTGTCCAGCAGGGTCAGGTAGCGCGGGGTGCTCAGCGCGGCCACGGCGTGACCGGTGCCGGCGGTCTCGCCCTGCAGCTCGGCCTGCTGCAGCCGGGCGGCCACCGGGCCCAGCACGAACTCCACCGGCTGGGCGGCGACCAGCTCGCGCAGGTGCTCCAGGGACACCTCGGCGTCCCGGGTGCCCGACAGCTCCTGGCCCAGCCACTGCAGCTCGTCGCGGACGGCGTCGGTGCGGGTGCGGTCCAGCACGGGCCGGTAGGCGGCCAGGACGCTGCGCAGCCGGCGGGAGGCGACGCGCACCTGGTGCACGCCGTCGGGGACGTCGGTGCGCACCATCAGGTCCGCGCGCTGCAGGGCGGTCAGCTGCTCGGCGAGCGCCGCGACGACGACCTCGCCGGCCTTCGGGATCGCGGCCAGGCGGGCCCGCTCCGCGGCCTCCGCCGCGGCGGCCTTCTCCGCCTTCTTCGCGGCCTTCTTCTCCGCCTTCACCGCGGCGGCCGCGTCCTCGGCGGCCTTCGCCCGGCGGGCGATCTCCTTGGCGCGGGCCTTCTTGCCCTCGGGCAGCGGCTCCTCGACCACGGGCTCGGGGACGACGTCGTCCTCGGTGTCGTCCTCGTCGGGCTCGTCGTCGGCCTCGTCCTGCACGGTGGCCGGCGGCGGGCCGGCCAGCCGGTCGGCCAGCACGCGGGTCAGCTTGGCCGCCGACGCCGACGGGCGGGCGCCGGAGACCACCAGCTCGGCGCCGACCGCACCGAGCAGCTCCTCGTCGCCGTCCACCAGCTCGACCTCGACCTCGCGCCAGGTGGTGACCACCGCGGCCTCCCCGGCGGCGGCCGGCAGCGCGGTGCCGGTGACCTGGTCGTCGGCGACCTCGGCCAGCACCCGGCCGTCCTCGGCCAGCAGCGTCACCAGGGTGCGCCGGGTGTGCAGGGTGGCGACCTGCGCGGCCGGGGCCCGCCGGACGACGCCCAGCACCGGGGCCAGCACCGCACGCGGCGGCGCCTTGACCGCCCGGCCGAGCGGGGACTGCAGCTCGCGCCGCGCACCGGCCGCGGCCGGCAGCTTGAGGTGCCAGCCCTCGTCGGTGCCGCCGGTGCGCCGCCGCAGGGTGATCTTCGCCTTCGCCAGCCGCAGGTCGGCGGTGTCGAAGTAGGTGGCGGCCAGCTCGTGCACGACGGGGGCGCCGACCGAGGCCACCCCCGGGACGCCGCTGAGGTCGGGCAGCACGAACGTCTCCTCGACGTCGTACTTGCGCTCGATCTCGGTGTGCTCGGTCGCCACGGTGCATCCACTCCTGCTCGACGTACGGGTTGAGGTGCGCTTTCTACCTCAGCGAGGTGAACAACCCCCTGTGGTCGATCATGGTCCCGGTGGAACCCGTGCGGCGCGACCTCCTGCCCCTGGCCGTGGCCACCCCGTGGGCGGTGTGCGCCGCGCTGCGGGTGACGGGGTACGAGCGGGGCTGGCCGCTGGTCCCCGCGATGTCCTTCGTGCCCTACGCGGCCGCGTCGTCGGTGCTCCCGCTCGCCCTCGCGGTGGCCCGCCGCTCCCCCGCCGCGACCCTGCTCTCGGCGACGGCGGCCGGGGTGCTGGCCGGGGTGACGCTGGCCCGCGCCCGGGTCTCGCCGGTGCGCACCGACGGCGCCCGGGTGCGGATCGTGTCGGCGAACCTGCTGCACGGCCGGGCCGACCCCGCCGCCGTCGTCGAGCTGGTCCGCTCGCTGGACGCCGATGTGCTGTGCCTGGTGGAGCTGACCCCGACCGCCGACGAGCGGTTGCGCGCCGCCGGGCTGCGCGACCTGCTGCCCACCGAGCACGTGCGCGGGCACCGGCCCGGTGCCCCGCCGGCGGCCGGCGGGGCGGTCTGGACCCGGCTGGAGGTGCTGGACCGCGGCGGCGCGCCGGGCCGGTTCGAGCAGCCCGTCGTCCGGCTCGCCGTCCCCGGCGGCCCCGACCTCGAGGTCACCGCCGTGCACACCGACCCGCCGATGTCGGTGGGCCGGACCGCGCGCTGGGAGCGCGAGATGGCCGCCCTGCCCTCGACCGGGGACGACGTCCTGCGGGTGCTGGCCGGGGACTTCAACGCCACCCGCGACCACGGCGCGTTCCGGCGCCTGCTCGCCCGCGGGTACGCCGACGCCGCGACGCGGGCCGGCCAGGGCCTGGTGCACACCTGGACGCCGGAGACCCGGCCGCAGCCCCGGCTGACCATCGACCACGTGCTGGCCGACCGGCGGATCGGCGTCGCGTCGTTCACGGTGCACGACCTGCCCGGCAGCGACCACCGGGCCGTGGCCGCGGAACTGGTGCTGCCGGCCCGGTAGGGCGGAGGATCTGCCGGTGCGCGCGCTCGAGGTCCTCGTCGTCGTCGGGGTGCTGGTGCTGGCCGGGACCGTGCTGGCCCGCCGGCTCCGGCTCCCCCCTCCCCTGGTCCTGCTGGCGCTGGGCACCGTGGTCGGGTTCCTGCCCGGCGTCGGCGGGGTCGAGATGCCCCCGGACGTCGTCCTCTTCCTGTTCCTCCCCGCGCTGCTGTACTGGGAGTCGCTGACCATCTCGCTGCGCCAGATCCGGGCCGACCTGCGGGTGATCAGCCTGATGTCGGTCGGGCTGGTGCTGGTCACCGCCGGCACGGTCGCCGTGGTGGCGCACGCGCTGGGGCTGTCCTGGCCGATGGCCTTCGTGCTCGGCGCGGTGCTGGCCCCGACCGACGCGACGGCGGTGTCCACCGTGGCCGGTCTGCTCCCCCGCCGGGCCCGCACCCTGCTGCGCGCGGAGAGCCTGGTCAACGACGGCACCGCCCTCGTGATCTTCGGCGTCGCGGTCGGGGTGGCCGTGGGCACCCTGGACGTCGGGCCGGCCGGGATCGCGTGGCGGCTGGTCGGGTCCTACGCCGGGGGCATCGCCGTCGGCCTGGCACTGGCGTTCCTGGTCGTCGAGGTGCGCCGCCGGCTGCACGACGCCCGGCTGGAGAACGTGATGAGCGTGCTCACCCCGTTCCTGGCCTACCTGCCGGCCGAGCTGATCCACGCCTCCGGGGTGGTCGCGGTGGTGACCTGCGGGCTGACTCTCACCCAGATCGCCTCGCGGGTGATCTCCGCCCGGGCCCGCGTGCAGTCGGCCGGGTTCTGGACGCTGACCACGTTCCTGCTCAACGGGTCGCTGTTCGTCCTGGTCGGCCTGGAGCTGCACGCCGTGGTCGAGGGCCGGTCGGCCGCCGAGCTGTGGACCGGGGTCGCCGCCACGCTGTGGGTGTCGCTCACCGTGGTGGCCACCCGCCTGCTGTGGGGCAACACGCTGCCCTACGTCATCCGGGCGCTGGACCGTCGTCCCCAGCAGCGGCTGCGGCGGGTCGGCTTCCGCGGCCGGCTGCCCACCCAGTGGGCCGGGTTCCGCGGTGCGGTGTCGCTGGCCGCCGCGTTGGCCGTGCCGACGACGACCGCCGCCGGCGGTCCGCTGGAGGGCCGGGACCTGGTGCTGCTGGTGACCTTCGGCGTCATCGTGGTCCTGCTGGTGGTGCAGGGGCTGACCCTGCCGGCGGTGATCCGGTTCTCCCGGCTGCAGCAGGACCCGGCCGAGGAGGAGGAGCGGCTGCTCGCCGAGCGCGAGATGACCCGGGCCGGCGCCGAGGCCATCGACGGCCGGGCCGCCGAGATCGGTGCACCCGAGGCCGTCGTGGAGCGGGTGCGGGAGGCCTACGAGACCCGGATCCGGCAGCAGCACCTGGAGGAGGTGCTCGCCGACGGCCGGGTCACCGACCCCGACCACCGGGCCGCCAAGCGCCGGGTGCTGGACGAGGCCGCCGTCGAGCAGCGGCTGCGGCTGGCGCTGCTGGCCGACAAGCGGGAGGCGGTGGTCCGGCTGCGCGACGAGCACACCATCGACGACATCGTCATGCGCCGGCTGATGGCCCAGCTGGACGTCGAGGAGGTCCGCCTCCTGGGCGTCGAGGCCGACGACTGATGGAAGAAGGCCCTCCCTCCTCCCCACGCCACGCTGCGCGCGCCGCGGTCCCCTGGAGGCGGGCCGGGTCAGAGCCTGTCCTGCAGGAAGGGGAACTGCTGACGCACGCGGGCGCCCTCGGCCGGGTCGACGTCGGCGAGCAGCACCGCCTCGCCGTCGCCGGCCTCGGCCAGCAGCTCGCCCTGCGGGCCGACGACGACGCTGTCCCCGCAGTGCTCGGTGCCGTCGCCGGCGGTGCCCACCCGGTTGACCCCGACCACGTAGGCCTGGTTCTCGATCGCCCGGGCCCGCAGCAGGGTCTGCCAGTGCACCCGGCGGGCGGCGGGCCAGTTGGCCGGCACCAGGTAGAGGTCGGTGTCCGGGGCCAGCGCCCAGAACTCGTCGGCGAAGCGCAGGTCGTAGCAGACGAACAGGCTCACCCGCAGGTCACCGACCTGCACGGTCAGCGGCGCCATCCCGGCCCGGAAGCGCTCGTGCTCGCCGGCGTAGGTGAACGGGTGCACCTTGCGGTAGCGGTGCAGCTCCCCGCCCGGGCCGGCCAGCACGAACGCGTTGTGCGGCAGGGTCTCCCCCGCCGCGACCTCCGCGCTGGAGCCGCCCACCCAGACGCCGTGCCGCCGGGCCTGCTCCGCCAGCCACGTCGCGCTCGACCCGCCCTCGGGCTCGCCGATGCCCGGGGTCATCGAGAACCCGGTGGAGAAGGTCTCCGAGAGCACCACCAGCCCGGCGCCCTCGTCGACCGCCCGGGCGACCGGTCCGGCCAGCGCGGCGTGGTTGGCCGCCCGGTCCTCCCAGACGATGTCGTGCTGGACCGCGGCGACCCTCATGCGGACAACCTCCCGACGGCCTCGGCGAGGACCTCGTCGCGCTTGCAGAACGCGAACCGGACGAGGTCGAGCCCCAGCTCGGCGTGCTCGGCCAGGTAGAACGCGGACATCGGGACGGCGACCACCCCGACCCGGTGCGGCAGCTCCCGGCAGAACTCCAGCCCGTCCCCGGGCACCCGCACGGTGGCGAAGTAGGTGGCCTGCGGGGAGACGACGGGCAGCCCGGCCGCCGCGAGCCCGGCGACCAGCAGGTCGCGCTTGCGCTCCAGGTCGGCCGCCAGCTGCCCGAAGTAGCTGTCCGGCAGGCCGAGACCGGCGGCGATCGCCGGCTGGAACGGGCCGGCGTTGACGTAGGTGAGGAACTGCTTCGCCGTCCGGACGCAGGTCACCAGCTCGGCCGGACCGCACACCCAGCCGACCTTCCAGCCGGTGGTGGAGAACGTCTTGCCGCCGCTGGAGACGACCAGCGTGCGCTCCCGCATGCCGGGCAGCTCGGCGAGGGAGACGTGCTGGGACCCGGAGAACACCAGGTGCTCGTAGACCTCGTCGGTCACCACGAGGAGGTCGTGCTCGCGGGCCACCTCGGCCACCAGCTCGAGCTCGGCCCGGTCGAACACCTTGCCGGTCGGGTTGTGCGGGGTGTTGAGCAGCACCAGCCTCGTGCGCGGCCCGACCGCGGACCGCAGCTCGGCGGGGTCGAAGGTCCACGGGTCGGCGCCCACGCCGTCGGTGACCGGGGGCCGCAGCGGCACCGGGACGGCGACCGCCCCGGCCATCGCGATCCCGGCCGCGTAGCTGTCGTAGAGGGGCTCGAAGACCACGACCTCGTCACCGGGGTCCAGCAGGCCCAGCAGCGCCCCGGCCAGGGCCTCGGTGGCCCCGGCGGTCACCAGCACCTCGGTGTCGGGGTCGTAGGCCAGGCCGCGGAAGCGCTGCACGTGGGCGGCGACCGCCTCGCGCAGCACCGGCAGCCCCGGGCCCGGCGGGTACTGGTCCAGCGGGGTGCCGATCGCGGCCCGGGCGACGTCGAGGACCTCGGGCGGGCCGGGGGTGTCCGGGAAGCCCTGGCCCAGGTTGACCGAGCCGGTGGCCACCGCCAGTGCGCTCATCTCGGCGAAGACCGTCGTCCCGAAGCCCTGCAGGCGCGCGGCGAGGTGCGGGGTGCTCACGCCGGCGAGCCTCCCAGACCCGCGCCGCGGTCCGGGTGCACCCGGGCCAGGACGTCGGGCGGCACCACCCAGGGACGGTCGGGGTAGCGGTCGAGGACCACCGTGACCTTGGACCGGCCGAGGGAGGCGACCCGCCCGACCTCGCCGCCCAGGTAGGCCGGGACGCCGCGCCGGGTGCGGGTCGGGGCGATCCGGACCCGGTCGTCGACGGCGATCGGGTCGCCGCGGTAGTCCACGAAGTCGCCCACCCCGTCGAGTCTGACCCCTCCGTGTGCGCGACGGGCGCCGCGGGTGTGCACTCGGGGGATGACGACGTCCACCGCGACCCTGGTCGACGAGCTGCGCAGCGCCCTCCCCGACGGCCGGCTGGTCGAGGACCCGGAGGTGGCCGCCTCCTACCGGCACGACGAGGCCGAGTGGGCGCCGTACGGCACGCCGCTGGCCGTCGTCCGGGCGCGCAGCGCCGCCGACGTCCAGGTCGTGGTGCAGGCCTGCCTGCGGCACGGGGTCCCGCTGGTGACCCGGGGCGCGGGCACCGGGCTGTCCGGCGGGGCGAACGCGGTCGAGGGCTGCGTGGTGCTCAGCACCGAGCAGATGACCGCGGTGCTCGAGGTCGACCCGGTCGAGCGGCTGTGCGTCGTGCAGCCCGGCGTGGTCAACGACGACCTGCGGGCGCACGTGGCCGGCTTCGGCCTCTGGTACCCGCCGGACCCGGCGTCCTCCCCCTGGTCGACGATCGGCGGCAACGTGGCCACCAACGCCGGCGGGCTGTGCTGCGTGAAGTACGGCGTCACCCGGGACTTCGTGCTCGGCATGGAGGTGGTGACCGGCACCGGCGAGGTGGTCCGGCTGGGCCGCCGGACGGCGAAGGGCGTGGCCGGCTACGACCTGACCGGCCTGATGGTCGGCAGCGAGGGCACGCTGGGCGTCGTCACCGAGGTCACCCTGCGGCTGCGGCCGGCCCGGCTGCCCGAGCACACCGTGGCCGGGTACTTCGACTCCGTGGTCGCGGCCGGGGAGGCGGTGCGGGCGGTCGGCGCCGCGGGCCTGACGCCGTCCGCGTTGGAGCTGGTGGACCGGCACTGCCTGGCCGCCGTGGACGCCTGGAAGAACATGGGCCTGTCCACCGAGGCGCAGGTCGTGCTGCTGGGCCGCACCGACGCCCCCGGCGCGGCCGGCGAGGCCGAGGCGGACGCGCTGCTGGCCTGCTTCGAGTCCGCCGGGGCCACCTGGGCCGCGCGCTCGACCGACCAGGAGGAGGCCGACGCGCTCTTCGCCGCCCGGCGGCTGGCCTACCCGGCGCTGGAGCGGCTGGGCCCGGTGCTCACCGAGGACGTCTGCGTGCCGATCGCCGCGGTGCCCGCCGTGCTGGGCCGGATCGAGGAGATCGCGCTCGCGCACGACGTGCTGATCGCCAACATCGCGCACGCCGGCGACGGCAACCTGCACCCTCTGATCATCACGCCGCCCGGCGACGAGCCCGCCCGTGCCCGCGCCCAGCTGGCCTTCGAGGAGATCATCACCGCCGCGCTGGCCGTCGGCGGCACCGTCACCGGCGAGCACGGCGTCGGGCTGCTCAAGCGCCCCGGGCTGGCCGACGAGGTGGGCCCGGCGGTGATGGCGATGCAGCGCGCGGTCAAGCAGGCCCTGGACCCCGCCGGCATCCTCAACCCCGGCAAGGTGGTCTAGGCCGGCTCGAAGCGGACGGCGCGGGTGGCCGGGTCGGCCGCGGTCAGCCGCACCCGGACCCGGTCGCCGGGGGTCAGCCTGCCGTCGCAGCGGGCCTGCACGGCCAGGTCGGTGAGGACGACGGTCGACCGCTTCTCCTCGGTGTCCAGCACCACGGCGTCGAACACCTCGCCCACCCGGCCGGCCAGCAGCGTCGCCTCGACCAGGTCCACCACGGCGCGCTCGACGGCGTGCGTGCGCCGGTCGGAGGCGGCCATCAGCGCGGGCAGCTCGGGCAGCGCCGCCCGCAGCTCCGCCGAGGGCTGCCCGCCGGCGGCCAGGGCCAGGCAGACCTCGGTGCCGAACCGGTCGACCAGCCGGCGCAGCGGCGCGGTGACGTGGGCGTAGGGCCCGCCGACGCCGCCGTGCCCCGGCTCGGCCGGCGGGGTGCCGTCGAAGGCGGTGTAGGCCGCGCCGCGCAGCAGCGACGCCGCGGCGTCGAGGAAGGCGGCATGCCGGGGCTGCGCGGGGTCCAGCCCGGCGATGACCTCGCCGGGGGTGGCGCCGTCCGGCCAGTCGACGCCCAGCCCGGGGGCCAGCCGGCGCAGCGCGGCGATCGCGCCGGGGTCGGCCGGCGGCAGGGTCCGGAGCACGCCGACCCCGCCGTCGAGCATCAGCCGGGCGGCGCACCGGCCGGTGAGCAGCGAGATCTGCGCGTTCCAGTCCTCGACGTCGGACTGTCCGCGGAAGACGACGGTCCACCCGCCGTCCGGCCCGGCCTCGACCTCCTGGGACGGCGTGCCCAGCTCGATCGCCCCGCGGTCCCGGGCGCGGGCCTGCAGCAGCCGGCCGATCTCGGGCAGCAGCTCCAGCTCCGGCGGCACGTCGGCACCCACCGACGCGTAGTCCAGCTGCGCGCGGCTGCGGACCCGGGCCCGGCGCAGGTCGACCGCGGTGACCTCGCCCTCGGCGTCCAGGTCGATCGTCCACAGCGCCGCCGGGCGGAGCTCGCCGGGCAGCAGGCTGGCCGCGCCCTCGGACAGCTGCGGCGGGTGCAGCGGCGTCCGGCCGTCGGGGCAGTAGACCGTCTGGCCTCGGCGGCGGGCCTCGGCGTCGATCGCGCTGCCCAGCGGCACGAACGCCCCGACGTCGGCGATCGCGTAGGAGACCCGGTAGCCGCCGTCCGTGCGGGCCAGGTGCATCGCCTGGTCGAGGTCTCGGGCCCCGGGCGGGTCGATGGTCACCAGCGGCAGGTCGGTCGCGTCGTGCTCGGGCAGCGGCGGGTCGGCCGCCACCCGGTCGGCCTCGGCCAGCACCTCGGCCGGGAAGTCCGTCGGGACGTCGAACTCCGCCCGGACCGCGGCGAAGTCGAGGGGGGCGGAGTCGAGCGGGGCGGACACCTTCAGCACGCGAGCCACGGCGCCACGGTGGCACAGCGCGACGTTCCACGTGGAACGAGCGGGTGCCAGCCGGGTGCCGGCCGGGTATGCGGGCGGGGCAGGTAGACAGGCCCCATGCCCGAGGGACACATGATCCACGTGGACGCACGCCGCTTCGACGAGGCGATGGGTGACCGCGTGGTGCACACCGACAGCCCGCAAGGCCGGTTCGCCGACGGCGCCGCGGCGCTGGACGGGCGCACCCTGCGCGACACCGAGGCCTTCGGCAAGAACCTGTTCCTGCGGTTCTCCGGGGCCTCCCCGCAGTACCTGCACGTGCACCTGGGCCTGATCGGCGGCTGGACGTGGTGGGACGCCGACCACCAGCAGCTGTCCGGCCGCCCGGTGGTGAACGCCGACTCCAGCAACGTGCGGCTGCGGCTGCGCACCGGGCGCGGGGACGCCGAGCGCAGCGCCGAGCTGCGCGGGGCGATCACCTGCACGCTGGTCGACGAGGAGGGCATGGACCGGGCCGTCGCCAAGCTGGGCCCCGACCCGCTCCGGGACGACGCCGACCCCGGCCTCGCGTGGGCCAAGGTGCGGAAATCGAAGAAGCCGATCGGCGGGCTGCTGCTGGACCAGGCGGTCACGGCCGGCGCCGGGCTGATCTGGCGGGCCGAGGTGCCGTTCCTGGCCGGGGTGGACCCGCACCGGCCCGGGGTCGACGTCGCCGAGGACGAGTTCACGACCATGTGGTCGGAGATGGCCCGGGTCATGTCCGAGGCGGTCGAGCGCGGCGGCAAGGAGATCACCACCGACCCGGCGGACCGGCCGGAGACCGACGGCCACGTCGGCCGGGACGACGCGTTCTACGTCTTCCGCCGCGACGGCGAGCCCTGCCTGCGCTGCGGCACCGAGATCCGGGTCGCCGAGATGGGCACCCGCAAGGTCTGGTGGTGCCCCAGCTGCCAGCCCCGTTAGGGACCTGACCGTTGGCCCCGTCGCAGGGCCCCGCGGCGCGCGGAGCGTGCCGTGGGGGGCGACGGGGTCCTTCCGCAAGCCCGCTAGGTGTACCCCCGCTAGGAGATGCGGAAGGAGTCCAGGCCCTCGACGGTGACGACGTCGCCGCGGTGCAGCTGGCGCCCGCGCCGCTCCTCGGGCTCGCCGTTCACGGTGATGTCCCCGCTGGTCAGGACGTCCTTCACCTGCGCCCCGGTCGGGACGGCGTCGACCAGCTTCAGCAGCTGGCCCAGCCGGATGACGTCCTCGCCGGCACGGAGCTCCACGGTCTGCACGGTGCTCAGCCTGCCTGCAGCTCGTCGCCGACCGCGATCCGGCCACCGGCGACCGGCATCGCGCCGACCGACAGGGTGCCGTCGTGCTCGCGGTGGATGGTCTTGAGCACCCCGGTGTCCCGGCCGACCCCGCCCGGCTGCGGCCGGGTGGTCATCACGCAGCGGGGCACCGGTTCGCCGATCTCCAGCACCGCCGTCCCCAGCCGGACCTGCCGGCCGACCAGCTCGTCCTCCCCGGCGCCGTCGAGCAGCACGTTGGCCCGGAACCGCCGCGGCGACCACGACCCGGTCGTCCCGGTGGACAGCAGGGTGACCCGGGCGGTGGCGTTGTCGTGGAAGGCGCCGTCGGCGCCGGAGAACGGGTTCCACCGCGACTCGGTGTCGACGTCGGCGGGGTTCTCGTAGGTGCGGGGCCCGGTGTAGGACGCCGGCCGCAGCTCCACCGACCGACCGGTCCAAGCCGACAGGACGGCGTCGTCGTCGGTGACCGTGCCGTCGGGCAGCACCACCTCGGGGCGGCCACCGGTGGACCGCGCCGCCGCGAAGAGCAGGTCGGGCACCCGCCGGGCGGTCAGCCCGAACCCGGTGCCGGTGTCGAACAGGGCCCAGGCGCGGTCGCCGGCGAACCCCTCGGGCCCGACGTCGACGGCCGTGCACCGCTCGCCCTGCAGGGACTTCACCGGGTAGCGCCAGAGCTCGATGACCCGCATGCGATCAGTGTCGCGCGGCGGGTCCGCCCCCGCTGCGCCCGCCGGGATGCCAACCTGTCGCCCGCACCGCACATCCCCCCAGGAGACGACCATGACCGACGGCGAGGAGCTGCCCGGCCCCCGCAGCGTGATCGACGTGCAGGTGGCCGACCGCGACGACCTGCTCGTGGCGTTCGTCCCGGAGGACCAGCCCGGGGACGGCGTCCTCGTCGTCACCGTGGCCCAGGACTGCACCGGACGGCGGATCCGGGTCCCGGTCGGCGACCAGGTCGAGCTGGTCTGGTCCACCCGGTCCGGACCCCGCGCCCGCACCGCCGAGGTCCTCGAGGTGGTGCTGGACGGCGAGCCGACCTGGCGCCTGCAGCTGGTGTCCGGCACCCGCTCGGCGCAGCGGCGCGGCGCGGTCCGGGCCGAGGTGGGGCTGCCCGTCGTCCTCGCCGACGGCGGCCGCACCGTGACCGGCACCAGCCTGGACCTCAGCGAGACGGGTCTCCGGGGCCGGTGGCCGGTGGAGGCGGGCTGGCCGGCCGTGCTGGACCGGGTCACGGTGACCCTGCAGCTGACCGACGGGTCCTCGATCAGCGGGCCGGCCGAGGTCCGCCGCGGCTTCCCGGTCACCGACGGCCGGCTGGAGGCCTCGCTGGTCTTCCTCGACTGGCCCGAGCGCGCCCAGGACCAGGTGCGCGGCCGCGTGTTCGAGCGGCTGCGCCACCTGGCCCGGCGCGGCGACCTCTAGGCCGGCGTCCACCCGAGGGTCCAGGTCCCCGACCACGTCGCGTCGGGGGCCAGGACCACCAGGTCGGCGGCGTCGGCCAGTGCGTTCGGCGGGCAGGTCATCGGCTCCACCGCCAGGCTCCGGCGCCGCTGGCCCTCGGGCAGGGTGTCGCCGGTGTAGACCTGCAGCCAGGGCCAGCTGCGGTCCACGGCCAGCTCCAGCGCACCGGCCGGGCCGCTCAGCCGGACCCGCGCCCAGCCGTCGTCGTCCCGGACCAGGTCGGTGACGGCGTCGTCCAGCGCGCGGTCGCCGATCGTGCCGACCGCGCCGTCGAAGGCGTGCCGCCCGCCGGTGGGCAGGCCGCCGTCCAGGTCAAGCGCGGTGCGCGCGGGCACGTCGAGGTCCGCGGCCCCGACAGCGCCGTCGGCGTCCGAGCCGACGTGCAGGTAGGGGTGCATGCCGACGCCGAACGGCGCCGGGTGAGTGCCGGCGTTGCGCACCCGCACGGTGACGGTGAGCCGGTCGGGCTCCAGCCGGTAGTCCACGGCGACGGCCAGCCGGAACGGGTAGCCCGACCGCGGCTCCAGCACGGTGCCCACGGTGACGGTGTCCTGGGTGCGTGCCAGGACGGCGAAGGGCTGCCAGGACAGCAGGCCGTGCATCGCGGCGCCCTCGGCGGTCACGTCCAGCTGCAGGTCAGCGCCGTCCCAGGACCACGCGCCGTCGCGCAGCCGGTTGGGCCAGGGCAGCAGCAGGCCGCCGCGGCGGCCCTTGGGCACGACGCCGGTCGGGTAGCCGTCCAGCACGTCCCAGTCCCCGACGGCCAGCCGGCGCAGCCCGCCGCCGCGCAGGTCCACCGCGACCCGGGCGGCACCGCGCTCCAGCCAGGCCCCGAGCGGCTCGGTGGTCGGCCAGGCCGGCTCCTCCGGGCCGACGCCCGGGGTGCCGAGCAGGTCGGCCAGCACGTCGAGCACCTCGGACCGCCGGACGGCGGCCGCAGGGGCGATCTCGGTCAGCCCGAAGTACCCGTGCACCAGGCCGGGCCCGGGCAGGTGGACGACGTGCACGCCGGCGGCGGCGAGCTCCACGGCGTAGGTGTCGCCCTCGTCGCGGAGCGGGTCGAACTCGGCGGTGGCCACCACCGCCGGGGGGAGCCCGGTCAGGTCGGTGCCCAGCGGTGCGGTGAACCGGTCGCCGCCGTCGGGCAGGTACCAGTCCCAGAACCGGCGCATGTCGACCTTCTCCAGGAACAGGCCGGTGCCGTTCTCGTCGGTGGACGGCATCCCCATCGTGGGGTCCAGGCCCGGGTAGGCCAGCAGCTGGGCGGCCAGCACCGGCCCGCCCTCGTCGCGGCAGCGCAGGGCCACCCCGGCCGCGAGGCCGGCCCCGGCGCTGTCCCCGGCCACCACGAGGGGCGCGGTCGGCCAGCGGTGCGCGGCCCAGCGGACCGCGGCGACGGAGTCGTCCAGCGGCGCGGGGTGCGGGTGCTCGGGGGCCAGCCGGTAGTCCACCGCCAGCACGGTGGCGCCCAGCCGGTTGGCCACCGCCCGGCACACCGGGTCGTGGGTGTCCAGGTCGCCCACCGCCCAGCCACCGCCGTGCAGCCAGACCACCACCGGCCGGGTCTGGCCGCCGACCCGGCCCAGCCCCGACCGGTAGATCCGCAGGGCGAGGTCGCCGTCGGGGCCGGCGATCGTGCGGTCCTCGACGTCGGCCACCGGTTCGGGGCGGTAGCCCTCCCCTCGGCGGGCCAGCGACAGCGCGCGGTAGCGCTGGCGGTCGACGACGGCGTCCCCGCTCACCAGCGGGGTGGCACCGAGCTCGGCCAGGCGCTGCAGGAACGGGGTGAAGTGCGGGTCGATCGGCACGGTGTCACCTCACCACGGCCGGGCACCGCGGGCGACCGGTCAGCTGTCGCCGAGCGGGTCCTCGGCGGCGGGCAGCAGCGAGACGCGCACCAGGCCGGCGGTGAACCGGGCCAGGTCGTCGCCGTCCACCAGCTCGGCGAGGGCTGCGGGGTCGGTCGGCAGACCCACCCGTTCGGCACCGCGCAGGGCGCGGTCGTCCAGGTGCGGGCGCAGCCAGGGCCACACCGCCTGGGCCTCGCGGAGGAACACCTGCGCGCCGGTCGGCCCGAAGCCGGGGAACTTCTGCAGCAGCGCGGCCGCCCGGTCGGCGTCGCCGTCGGCCTCGGTGGCCAGCCGGCGCAGGTCGCCGTGCCAGCGGTCGCGGACCTGCGTGGCCAGGTCACCCAGTTGGCGGGACGTGCGCTCGTCGTAGCGCCGGTAGTGGCCCCGGCCCAGCGCGTCGACCCGGTCCTGCCAGCTCGCCTCCAGCATGTGGTCGGGCGTCGTCAGCCCCGCGTCGAGCAGCTCGGTGGTGGCCGCGACGGCGATCCCGGCGTCGATCCGGGCGCTGAGCAGCTCGGCGAGCACCAGCAGCTGCCAGAGCGGGGCGGGGGTGTCGGCCAGCCGGATCCCGGCGTCGGCGGCGTAGGTGGTGCCGTACCGCTCGAGGACGGCGTCGGCGGTCTCCCGGTGCGTCATGCGGCACCCCTACCCATGACGGCGGCCAGGGCACATCGGTGACAGACGTCAGTGGTGCCGGAGGGGCACCCCGGCGAAGACTCGGGTCATGCCCGAGACCACGTTGCGAGCCGCAGACACCGACCGCGCCATCGTCGCCGAGGTCCTCGGCACCGCACTGCGGGAGGGGCGCCTGACCGTCGAGGAGTACGACGAGCGGCTGGCCGCCACCTACGCGGCCCGCACCCACGCCGACCTCGCCGTCCTCACCACCGACCTGCCGACGGCGGCGCAGGAGCCCACGACCGAGGACGCCGGCCGGGCGGCCTACGGCAGCTGCGGCGGGGACGGCGACCTGCGCGGCGCCTGGCGCGCGTGGATCATCGTCGCGATGATCGTGTCCGCGGTCTACCTGGCCAGCTCGCTGGGCACCGGGGACTGGCACTACCCCTGGCCGGTCTGGGTCGTGGGCCCGTGGGGCGCGGTGCTGCTCGCCCGCACCGTCACCACCCGCGGGTCCCTCACCCGCCGCTGAGCCGCGGTCCCCGGAACCACGAGAGGCCCCACCCGGAACCGGGTGGGGCCTCTCGTGTGCTGTGGGCAAGGGGGGAGTTGAACCCCCACGTCCTCTCGGACACACGGACCTGAACCGTGCGCGTCTGCCATTCCGCCACTTGCCCTGGCGAGGGAGAACAGTATCAGCCGGGTCGGAGAGGTTTCCGCCGGGGCGTCGCGGGCTCGTCTGACGTCCCCGGAGCCTGGTCACGGTTACGATCGGCCCTCAGTCAGTGGGAGGTCAGCCGAGCGTAGGGAGCGACTGTGGGTGTGCTGCAGCGCTTCGAGCGTCGCCTCGAGGGCATGGTCGGTCTGGCGTTCGCCCGGATCTTCAAGGGCAAGGTCCACCCCGCCGAGATCGCCAAGGCCCTGCAGCGCGAGGCAACCGAGCAGCGCAAGGTGATGGGCGAGGGCCGCGTGCTCGTCCCCAACGTCTACGACGTGCGCCTGGGCCAGGTCGACTACGACAACCTCGCCGAGTGGTCCGAGCAGCTGGCCGCCGAGCTCGCCGACATGGTCGCCGAGCACATCGCCGACGAGGGGTTCCAGACCTTCGGCGACGTCCAGGTCCGGCTCGAGCTCGACGAGGAGCTGCACACCGGGGTCTTCGAGGTCGCCTCGCACGTCGCCGACCCGAAGTCCGCACCGCGGCCCGAGCGCCAGGCCCGGCTGTCCGCGGGCCTCGACGACGACTGGGGCGGACCCGTCCCCGGCCACCAGAGCACCGCCGGACCCGGGGCCCCCGCCGTCCCGCCGGTGCCCGGTCGCCCGCCGGTCCCGCCGCTGCCGCCGCTGCCCTCCATCCAGGGCCGCGGGCCGGCCGGTCCCTCCGTGGTCGGCCGCTCCGGCCAGCGCCCCGGGGTCAGCCACGTGCTCGTCGTCGACGGCCCGGGCACCCGGCACGTGCTCGGCCCCGGCAGCAACGTCATCGGCCGCGGCACCGAGGCCGACATCCGGCTGCCCGACACCGGGGTCAGCCGCAAGCACGTCGACGTCGTCCTCGAGGGTCCGGTCGCCGTCGTCCAGGACCTCGGCTCGACCAACGGCACGCTGGTCAACGGCCGGCGCGTGGGCCGCCAGCCGCTGAGCGACGGCGACGTCATCCGGATCGGGCACTCCGTGCTGGTCTACCGGCAGGACGGCGCATGACCGCCGAGATCGTGCTGCAGGTCTTCCGGTTCGGGTTCCTGCTGCTGCTCTGGCTGTTCATCTTCGCCGCGTTCCGCGTCGTCCGCGCCGACCTGCTCGGTGGGCGCACCGGCCGGGTCGCATCGGTGCCGCCGCGCGCGCAGGCGGGCAAGAAGAAGGGCGCCCGGGGCCCCAAGAACCTGTTCGTGACCGCCGGACCGCTGTCCGGCACCAAGATCACCCTCGGTGAGCAGGCGATCCTCATCGGCCGCGCCGACGACTCCACCCTGGTGCTCACCGACGACTTCGCCAGCTCGCGGCACGCCCGGCTCACCAACCGCGGTGGCCAGTGGTACGTCGAGGACCTCGGCTCCACCAACGGCACCTACCTGGACCAGCAGCGCGTGCAGGGCCCGCTGCTGGTCGCCCAGGGCCAACCGATCCGGATCGGACAGACAGTGCTGGAGCTCCGCTCATGACGTTGGTGCTGCGCTACGCCGCCCGCTCGGACCGCGGTCTCATCCGCGGCAGCAACCAGGACTCCGTCTACGCCGGCCCACGGCTGCTCGCCGTGGCCGACGGGATGGGCGGTCACGCCGCCGGCGACGTGGCCAGCAAGGTGGTGATCGCCGCCCTCGAGCACCTGGACGACGACGCCCCCACCGGCGACATGCTCGCCTCGCTGCGCAACGCGGTCTTCGACGGCAGCGAGCACCTGCGCGAGGTCATCCGCGAGTCCCCCGAGCTCGAGGGCATGGGCACCACGCTCACCGCCGTCCTGTTCGCCGGCGGCCGGCTGGCGCTGTGCCACGTGGGGGACTCCCGCGCCTACCTGGTGCGCGACGGCCAGCTGTCCCAGATCACCCACGACGACACGTTCGTGCAGACGCTGATCGACGACGGCCGGATCACCGAGGACGAGGCCAACAGCCACCCGCAGCGCTCGCTGCTGCTGCGCGCGCTCAACGGCCAGGACGTCGACCCCGACCTGTCCATGCGCGAGGCCCGCGCCGGCGACCGCTACCTGCTGTGCTCCGACGGCCTGTCCGGCGTGGTCAGCCACGAGACGATGGCCGAGGCGCTGCGCGACCCCGACCCGCAGGCCACCGCCGACCGGCTGATCGAGCTCGCGCTGCGCAGCGGCGGCCCGGACAACATCACCTGCATCGTGGCCGACGTCGTCGACGACGACGGCAGCTCCCGGATCGACCCCGTGATCGACGGCGCGGCCGGCGACAACCGCGGTCAGCGCGAGGTCGACCCCCGCTCGGCCGCCGGCCGCTGCGCACCGTGCTGATCACCCTGGCCGCGGTCGTCGTCCTCGGGGCCGCCGCCGTCGGCTTCTACGCCTTCGTCGGCAACCACTGGTTCGTCCGCTCCGTCGACGAGGGCGACATCGGCGTCTACCGCGGGATCAACGCCTCGATCGTCGGCCTGGACCTGTACCGCCTCGACACCGCGACCGACCTGGCCTACACCGACCTGACCCAGGCCGCCCGCAGCCGGGTCGGCTCCGGCATCGAGGCCGACGACCGCGCCGACGCCGAGCGGATCCTGGAGAACCTGCGCCAGCAGCTGCTCCCGCTGTGCCGCACCACCGAGGCGTCGGCGACGACCAGCGCCTCACCGAGCCCGACCACGAGCGCACCGACCACCACCGACCCCGGTGCGACCGGCACCCCGGCGCTGCCGACCACCAGCTCGGCCCCGAGCACCACCGCCCAGACGTCGACGTCCACCCGGACGCAGGAGCCCGGAGTGGACTGCCGGGAGGCAGGCTGATGGCCGCCCCCGCCATCGGCCCCGGCACCGATCCCAAGAACGCCGCACCGGGTGTGACCACCCCACCCAGGCGTCGCGGCACCGAGCTGGTGATGCTCGGCTTCGCCGTGCTCATCACCGTGGCTGCGCAGACGATCGTCGACATCACGATCACCGGCTCGCCGAGCCCGGAGATCGCCA
Source organism: Klenkia terrae (assembly GCF_900491935.1). GTDB lineage: Bacteria > Actinomycetota > Actinomycetes > Mycobacteriales > Geodermatophilaceae > Klenkia > Klenkia terrae. The sequence goes on along the minus strand of NZ_UEXK01000004.1, from coordinate 2,221,583 downwards.
CCTTCAGCGCCTGGTTCACCGGCATCTGGCTGGTCGCCCACCTGGTCGTGCGTCGGTTCGCGCCCTACGCGGACCCGCTGCTGCTGCCCTGCGTCGCGGTGCTGACCGGCCTCGGTCTGGCCATGATCCACCGGCTGGACATCGCGGCGAACGCCCTCGGCGAGTCGGTCTCCAGCCGCGAGGACGCCCCGACCCAGCTGCTGTGGGCCACGGTGGGCCTGGTGCTCTTCGTCGCCGTCCTGCTGGTCGTCCGCGACCACCGCGCACTGTCCCGGCTGGCCTACACGATCGGGCTGGTCGGCCTGGTGCTGCTGGCCATCCCGGCCGTGCTGCCCTCGGCCCTGTCGGAGGTGAACGGCGCCAAGATCTGGATCCGGGTGGCCGGCTTCTCCATCCAGCCCGGTGAGTTCGCCAAGATCTGCCTGGTCATCTTCTTCGCCGCCTACCTGGTGGACAAGCGCGACGTGCTGGCGCTGGCCAGCCGCCGGGTGCTGGGCCTGGAGGTCCCCCGGGCCCGGGACCTCGGCCCGGTGCTGGTCGCCTGGGGCGTGTCGATCCTCGTGCTGGTCTTCGAGCGCGACCTGGGCAGCTCGCTGCTGCTGTTCGGCATCTTCGTGGTGATGCTCTACGTCGCCACCGAGCGCGCCTCCTGGCTGGTCATCGGTGTGCTGCTCTTCGCCGCCGGCGGCACGCTGGCCTACCAGCTGTTCGGCCACGTCCGCGTGCGCGTGGACACCTGGCTGGACCCCTTCGCCTACTACCCCGACGGCGGCGGCTACCAGGTCGTGCAGTCGCTGTTCGGGCTGGGCACCGGCGGGCTGTTCGGCGCCGGTCTCGGCGGCGGCCGCCCCGACCAGGTCCCGGTGGCCAAGAGCGACTTCATCGCCGCTGCGATCGGCGAGGAGCTGGGCCTGTTCGGCCTGGTCGCGGTGGTCGTGCTGTACCTGGTGCTGGTCGAGCGCGGGCTGCGCACCTCCCTCGTGGTGCGCGACGGCTTCGGCAAGCTGCTGGCCGCCGGCCTGGCCTTCGGGGTCGCCTGGCAGGTCTTCGTCGTCCTCGGCGGGGTCACCGGCCTGCTGCCGCTGACCGGGCTGACCACGCCGTTCGTCGCCTACGGCGGGTCCTCGCTGGTGGCCAACTTCGGCCTGGTCGCGCTGCTGGTCCGGATCAGCGACGCCGCCCGCCGGCCTGCCGCGCCGCCGGCTCCCCCGGCGCCCAAGCTGGGCGAGGCGCTCACCGAGGTGGTCCGGCCGTGAACTCGCCGCTGCGCAAGGTGGCGATCAGCGTGCTGGTGCTGTTCACCCTGTTGATCCTCAATGCCAACTACATCCAGGTGGTCCGCTCCGACGAGCTGCGGGGCAACGCGTCCAACACCCGCATCCTGGCCGAGGAGTACGACCGCGAGCGCGGCGCGATCGTGGTCGACGGCAACCCGGTCGCGATGTCGGTCGCCACCGACGACACGTTGACCTACCTCCGCCAGTACCCGCAGGCCGACCTCTACTCCACGGTCACCGGCTACTACTCGCTGGTCTACGGCAACACCGGCATCGAGGACGCCGAGGACGGGATCCTCTCGGGCTCCGACGACCGGCTGGCCTTCCGCCGCATCGCCGACCTGTTCACCGGCCGCGACCCCTCGGGCGGCAACGTCGAGCTGACCCTGGACGCGGCCGCGCAGCAGGCCGCGGTCACCGCCCTGGCCGGCGTGCAGGGCGCGGTCGTCGCCCTGGACCCCTCGACCGGTGCGGTGCTGTCGATGGTGAGCAGCCCCGGGTACGATCCGGCCCAGCTGTCCAGCCACGACCCGGCTGCGATCCGCGCCTACTCCGACTCCCTCGGCGCGATGGACCCCGACCCGCGGATCAACACCACCGTCGCCGAGCGCCACTCGCCCGGTTCGGTGTTCAAGCTGGTCGTCTCGGCTGCGGCCCTGGAGGACGGCTACACGTCCGAGACCGTCGTCCCGGCCCCGCAGCAGTACACGCTGCCGGGCACCAGTCGGCCGCTGAACAACTACAACGGCGAGAGCTGCGACCCCAGCGGCGAGCAGCCGCTGATCGACGCGCTGACCATCTCGTGCAACACCGCCTTCGCCCAGCTGGGCGTGGAGCTCGGCGAGGACCGGGTGCGCGAGGCGGCCGAGGCGTTCGGCATCGACCAGGGCGGGTTCGAGATGCCGCTGCCGGTCGTCGAGAGCACCGTGGGCGACATCGACGGCGACGCGCAGCTCGCGGTGGCCTCCATCGGCCAGCAGAACGTGCAGATCACCCCGCTGCAGGGGGCGATGATCGCTGCCGCGATCGCCAACGACGGCGACCTGATGACCCCCTACCTCGTCGACCAGCTGCAGGCCCCCGACCTGAGCGTCGTCGACCAGACCGACCCCGAGGTCATGGGCCAGCCCGTCTCCGCCGAGGTCGCCGGCCAGCTGCAGGACATGATGGTCAGCGTCGTGGAGAACGGCTCGGGCCGGCGCGCGCAGATCGACGGCTACACCGTCGGCGGCAAGACCGGCACCGCCCAGACCAGCGCCGACGACGACGACAACCAGTGGTTCGTCGGCTTCGCCGGCCCCGACGGGGATCCGCAGATCGCCGTCGCCGTCTTCATCCAGGGCGGGCAGGGCACCGGGGGCGACCTCTCCGCCCCGGTCGCCCAGCAGGTCATGGCGGCGTACCTGGCCGCGAACGGGGAGGACTAGATGGCCCTGCACATCGGCAGCATCCTGGCCGGCCGGTACGAGATCACGGCCCCGATCGCCACCGGCGGCATGGGCGAGGTCTGGCAGGCCACCGACCGCACCCTGGGCCGCACGGTCGCCGCCAAGGTGCTCAAGAGCGAGTACACCGGCGACAAGAACTTCCTGGAGCGGTTCCGCAACGAGGCCCGGCACACCGCCGGGCTGACGCACGCCAACATCGCGTCGGTCTACGACTACGGCGAGACCCAGGACGACGACGGCCGCACGCTGGCCTTCCTGGTCATGGAGTACGTCGAGGGCGAGCCGCTGGTCGCCATCCTGGACCGGGAGATCACCCTCTCCCCGGAGCGCACCCTGGACGTGCTCGCCCAGGCCGGCGAGGGCCTGTCCGCCGCGCACCGGGCCGGCGTCGTGCACCGCGACATCAAGCCCGGCAACCTCATGGTCCGGCCCGACGGCGTGGTCAAGCTGACCGACTTCGGGATCGCCTGGGCGCGGGACGCCGCCCCGCTGACCCGCACCGGCATGGTGGTCGGCACCGCCCAGTACCTCTCGCCCGAGCAGGCGCAGGGCTTCCAGGTCACCGCGGCGTCGGACGTCTACTCCCTCGGCGTGCTCGGCTACGAGTGCCTGGCCGGCAACCGGCCCTTCGACGGCGACTCCCAGGTGGCCATCGCGCTGGCCCAGATCAACCGGCCCCCGCCGCCGCTGCCGGCCGCCGTCCCCGCCCCGGTGCGGGCGCTGGTGGAGAAGGCGCTGTCCAAGGACCCCGCGGCCCGCTTCCCCGACGGCGGTGCCTTCGCCGCGGCCGCCCGCCGGATCGCCGCCGGCGGACCGGGACCGGACACCTCCGCCGCGACCGCCTTCATCCCCGCGGTGGGCGGCGGCAGCACGCAGCTGATCGGCGGTGGCGCCGCGGCGGCGGCCGCGGTCTCCGCCTCGGACACCGCCCCGCGCACCATGCCCCCGCTGCAGGGCCCCCCGGTCGACGAGGAGACCGACGGCTGGGACGACGACGAGCCCCGGCGCCGGTCGCCCTGGCCCTGGGTCGCCGCGGCCGCGGTGCTCCTGCTGGTGCTCGGCGCCGTGCTGGCCTTCACGCTGCTCAGCGACTCCGGCGACGACGACGGATCACCCTCGACGACCACCACCCCGGCCACCACCACCTCGGCGCCCCCGGCGACCAGCGCGCCCAGCACGACCGCGGCGGAGACCACGGCCGAGGAGACCACTGCTGGGGAGGAGGAGCCGACCGAGGAGCCCGGCGAGGAGACCACGCAGGCTCCCCCGCCGGCGACCACGACCCAGGCGCCGACGACCACGCGGACCACCACGACCCAGGCGCCGCCGCCGGTCACCACGACCCCGCCGACGACCGCGACGACCACCACCGAGTCGTCCGTCGCCGAGGGGCAGCCGGTCCCGTGACCACCCCCCGCATCTCCCCGATCCCGCACCCCGGATCGCCTACGCTGCCTGGTGGCCCGGGGATCCCGGCCGCCGCCCGAGAGGACCGACGATGACCACCCCGCAGGTGCTCGGTGAGCGCTACGAGATCGGTGGAGTCCTCGGCCGGGGCGGCATGGCCGAGGTGCACCGCGGCCGGGACCTGCGGCTGGGCCGCGAGGTCGCGGTCAAGGTGCTGCGCAGCGACCTCGCGCGCGACCCGTCCTTCCAGGTCCGCTTCCGCCGCGAGGCGCAGGCCTCCGCGTCGCTGAACCACCCGGCGATCGTGGCGGTCTACGACACCGGCGAGGACCGCACCACCACCGGCGCCACCCCGTACATCGTCATGGAGTACATCGAGGGCGAGACGCTGCGCGACGTGCTGCGCCGCGAGGGCCGGCTCGAACCCGACCGCGCGATGTCGCTCACCGCCGACATCTGCGCCGCGCTGGACTTCAGCCACCGCAACGGCATCGTGCACCGGGACGTCAAGCCCGGGAACGTCATGATCACCCCGCAGGGCACCGTCAAGGTGATGGACTTCGGCATCGCCCGCGCGGTGTCGGACTCCGCCGCCACGATGACCTCCACCGCAGCGGTGATCGGCACCGCGCAGTACCTGTCCCCCGAGCAGGCCCGCGGCGAGGGCGTCGACGCCCGCTCCGACGTCTACTCCGCCGGCTGCCTGCTCTACGAGCTCGTCACCGGCGCCCCGCCGTTCACCGGCGACTCCCCGGTGGCGGTGGCCTACCAGCACGTGCGCGAGGACCCCCGGACGCCGTCCTCGATCAACCCGGGCGTGCCGCCGGAGCTCGACGCCATCCTGCTCAAGGCGATGAGCAAGAACCCGGCCAACCGGTACCAGTCCGCCGCCGAGATGCGCAGCGACCTGCTGCGGGCCGTCGCCGGCCAGCGGGTCGAGGCCACCCCGGTCATGGGCGACGCCGAGCGCACCTCCTACATCGGCGCCGGCGGCTACCCCGGCCACGACGACCAGTGGGACGCCGACGACGAGGCCGCCGCCCAGCGCCGCAAGCGCGGCATCATCGCCCTGGTCGTGGCCGGTGTCCTGGTGCTCGGCGGGCTGATCGCCCTGCTCGTCGCGCTCTACAGCGGGGGCGGCGGCAGCGACACCCCGGCCGCGCCCACCACCGCCACCGTGCAGGTGCCCAACCTGGTCAACCAGCCCCAGGCGGCCGCCGAGGCCGCGCTCACCCAGCAGGGCCTGGAGCTCGGCACCGTCAGCACCGAGGCCAGCACGACCGTGGCCGAGGGCTCGGTCATCAGCACCGACCCCGCCGCCGGCCAGTCGGTCGACGAGGGCACCGCGGTCAACCTGCTGGTCAGCGCCGGACCCGACACCGAGACCATCCCCAACGTGGTGGGTCTGGCCGAGGCCGCGGCCCGCGCCAACCTGGAGAACGCTGGTTTCACCCGGATCAACACCAGCCAGGTGCCCTCCACCGAGGCGGCCGGCACCGTGGTGTCGGTCAGCCCCGCCGAGGGCAGCGAGGCCAACCCGGAGACCCAGGTCATCACGCTCAGCCTGTCCAGCGGCAGCGCACCGATCCCCGACGTCCGCGGCCAGACCTACGACCAGGCCCGCGCCACCCTGCAGGCCGCCGGGTTCACCGACATCACCCAGCAGAACGCCGAGAGCAACGACGTCCCGGCTGGCCAGGCCATCGGCACCGAGCCCGGCACCAACACCCAGGCGACCGCCGACGACCAGATCACCGTGCTCATCGCGGTGCCGATCCCCACCGAGACCACCACGACCTCGGTGCCCACCACCACCGCGCCGAGCACCGGCACCGGCATCCCGATCCCGACGTTGCCGTCGAACTGAGCACATGGCGATCCTCCGGATCGCACCGCGGTCAGGAGCCGTACCCGAGCTGCGGCGAGCGCGTCTGTGCACCTTCGGCGGGAGGACTCCGTCCTCCGCACCGGCGGCGCACGGCGCTGCGCGCGTCCGTATCCGTAGGTGGTCGGGTTCGCCGGCTAACTGACCGCCGTCAGGAGGCGCTTCGCGGCTGCACTCGCGGACTCGACCAAGGCGGGGTCGGGGGTCAGGCCGCACTGGGTGAGCCAGGTGGCCAGCAGCTGGTGGCCGCCCTCGGTGAGCACCGACTCGGGGTGGAACTGCACGCCCTCGATGGGCAGCTCGCGGTGCCGCAGGGCCATCACGATCCCCGACGGCGTGCGGCCGGTGACCTCCAGCTCGGCCGGGACGGTGGAGGACTCCACGGCCAGCGAGTGGTAGCGGGTGGCGGTGAACGGCGACGGCAGGTCGGCCAGCACCCCGACGCCGTCGTGCACCACCTGGCTGGTCTTGCCGTGCAGCAGCTCCGGCGCCCGGACGACGTCCCCGCCGAAGGCCTCGGCGATGGCCTGGTGGCCCAGGCAGACACCCAGCACCGGCACCCCGGCCTCGGCGGCGGCCCGCACCATCGGCACGGTCACCCCGGCGTCGGTCGGCGTCCCCGGGCCCGGCGAGAGCAGCACACCGGCCACGTCGAGGTCCGCGAGCTCCTCGACGGTCACCGCGTCGTTGCGGCGCACCTCGCTGTCCACGCCGAGCTGGCCGAGGTACTGGACCAGGTTGTAGACGAAGCTGTCGAAGTTGTCGACGACGAGCACCCGCGCGGTCATCCGCCCACCGTGACCTCGTTGAAGGGGAGCTTCGGCTCCACCCACGGGAAGACGACGAACAGCAGCAGCGCGCAGACGGCGAGCACGAGCAGCAGTGCCTGCATGCTCTTCAGCGCCGTCCCGCCCGGGAGGTGCCGCCAGATCCAGGTGTACATCAGCCCTCGCTCAGCGCCGGCGGGCCATCGGGGGCGTCGGCCTTGGGGATCGGGTCGCCGTCCAGCGCCGCGTGCACGATGAGGCGCTGGCGGGCGGAGAACTTCGGGTGGCAGGTGGTCAGCGTCAGGTATGCCCCGCCCGGCGGGCCGTCGAGCGGACCGTTCGGGATGGGGGCGATGACCGACACATCGGTGGGCAGCACGATCTGCTGCGCAGGCACGCCGTTCGGGTCGTCGTCGCCGACCACCCGGTAGACGTACCAGGTGTCCTCGGTCTCGATCACGATCGGGTCGCCGGACTGCAGCTGGTCCAGGTCCAGGAACGGCGAGCCCTTGCCGACCCGGTGGCCGGCCAGGGCGAAGTTGCCCTGCTCTCCCGGCATGGCGGTGTCCACGTAGTGGCCCGGGCCCTCGACCAGCTCGTCCTCGTCGGTGCCCTCGAGGATCACCTTCACGTAGTCCGCGCCGAACCGCGGGATGCGGATGAACGCGAAGCCCTCCCCGAGGGGGACCTCGGAGAGCCCGCCCCCGGGCAGCGTGGGCACGGTCGGGTCGTCGGAGCCGCCGCCCCAGTCCTCGCGCAGCTCCTGGGACAGCGCGTCCTGCTTGCGGTCGCTGGACAGATCGGTGATCCAGACCTCGTAGACCACGAACAGCAGCACCACGAGACCGGCGGTGACCAGCAGCTGGCCCACCCCGCGCACACCGGTGCGGACCAGGTCGCCCCGGCTGCGCGCCGGCCGCGGCGGACGGCGGTCGGACGCGTCGTCGTCCGGCTCGTCGTCCAGCTCGCTGTCCTGCTCGTCGTCGGCCGCGCGGGGGTCGGCGTCGCGGGCGGGGAGGTCGTCGTCCTGCGGGACGTCGGGCACCCGGGTCGTGCGGACGGTGGCATCGGCCGCCGGCGGCGGTGCGGCGACCCGGTCGGTCGGCTCCTCCGGGGCGTGCCGGCCGCGCCGGGGTCGCCCGGCCTCGGTGTCGTCCATGGTGCCTCCCCGCCCCGCAGCAGGTCTCAGCCGGCGGCGGAGGCGTACTGCAGGTCCAGCGCGCCATCGTAGGCGGGCAGGTCGACCTGCGAGGAGTCCTCCACCCGGTAGGTGAGGCCGAAGCGGTCCACCGCCTGCTGGAGCAGGGAGACCTCGTAGGACTGGCCGAGGCGCTCGCGCATCGCGTCGGCGTCGCCGACCGCGGTGACCACGAAGGGCGGGGAGTAGGTCCGGCCCTGCAGCAGCAGGACGTTGCCGACGCAGCGGACGGCGCTGGTGGCGATCAGCCGCTGGCCCATGATGGTGACCCCGTCGGCGCCGGCCGCCCACAGCGCGTTGACCACGCCCTGCACGTCGGACTGGTGGATGACCAGCGCGTCGGGGGTGGCCCCGCGCGGCAGCGTGCCGTCGGCGGACTCCGGGGCGTCGTCCAGGGTGATCTCCAGGCCCGGACCCGACATCGCGGTGAACCCGGCCGACGCCTCCTGCGCGGCACCCTGCGCGGCGGCCTCGGCCACCTCGCCGTTGCTGCCGGCCTCGGCGGCGGTCAGCGCCTGCACCCGGTCCTGCAGGTCGTTGAGCACGACCTGCTGGCCGTCGTTGTCCCGCTGGAGCTGCCGGATCAGCTGGGACAGCTCGGTGACGTCCCCGGCCCGCAGGTCGGTGCCGCGCGCGGTCTGCCCGGAGGTTGCGAACAGCAGCCCGGCGGCCAGCGCGACCACGGGCACCAGGGCGTCCCACGCGGTCCGCCGGCGGCGTGCCCTGCTCCTGCGCACGTGCACCTCCCGGGACCTCGACGGCGCGCGGTGCAGGCCGTCGGCCTCACCCGCGCTGCCTGCAGCTTAGGCTGGGGAGGAACCGGACCGGCCACGACGGCCGGTCCCCCGTCTGGTAGCAGGGCCCGGCCGGCAGGCCAGGACCGGCGAGCCGGTGCTCATCGAGGTCGAGGAGACGTCGCGGTGCCCAAGTCCAAGGTGCGCAAGAAGTCGGTGTACACCCCGCCGGAGGGCGTGCTGCCCTCCAGCGCGAACCGGGTGCGGGCCGCGCAGCCCAGCCCCCGCTGGTACGCACCCCTCATGATCGCCCTGATGCTCGTCGGGCTGGTCTGGATCGTCGTCTACTACGTGGCCGGCGACAAGATCCCGTTCATGGTCTCGCTGTCGGCCTGGAACTTCGCGATCGGCTTCGGCGCGATGGTGGCCGGGCTGGTCATGTCGATGCGCTGGCGCTGACGCGCCCGCGCCCTACTCATCCTGCGGGCGCTCGACCTCGATCTCGGGCTGGTCGTCGAAGAGCGCCGGCAGGAACTTGAGCATCAACGTGGACCACACCAGGTGGGTCAGCACCGGGGCCTGGATGCCGCCGGTGACCTTGCGCTGCCACCCGAACAGCGCACCCATCACCACCGAGGCCAGCACCAGGGCCGGGTTGCGCGTGGCCGTGGTCGCCAGCGCGTAGACCGCGGTGGACTTCGCGACCGGGTGCGTGGTGCCCGCCGCGGCGTACAGCGCGCCGCGGAAGAACACCTCCTCGGCCATGCCGTTGGCCAGCGTCGTGGTGGCCACCAGCGCCGGGTTGCCCTGGTGGGCGTAGCGCAGGATCCGCGTCACCGCGGCGTTGAGCACCGGGATCTTCCGGGCCACCAGGGCCGCGCTGTAGAACACCCCGAAGATGCCGACGCCGCTGAGCACCGGGGTGATCACCGGCCGGTGCAGCACCTCCTTCGACGACCGCATCCAGCCCAGGTGCAGCGGCCCGGAGGCGATCCCGCCGGCCACCCAGGTGCCCGCGACGGCCATCGTCAAGCTGTAGAACTCCTTGGAGTCCGGCTTCTGGGACAGCGAGACCCCCAGCAGGCCCGCACCGAGCACCGAGACCCCGGCGGTGACCTTCCGGCGGCGGCGGAAGGCCTGGTCGGACTCCCGGTGGTCGCGCGGCACCGGGTCGATCAGCCAGGCCGGCGCGCGCCGCGCCCACCGGGTGATCGTGCGGTCCAGCGGACCGGAGGGCCGCAGCGCCCGGGTGCCCCAGCGGGGCAGGCCGGTCACGACCGGGCCCCGCGGGCGAGCAGTCCGCCGTGCCGGGTCCGGCCGCCGGCCTTGGCGCGGCGCTCGGCCGCGCGCTCGCCCAGCGCCGTCAGCACGGCCGTGTCGTAGTCCATCGGCTCGAACGGCACGACCTGCCGGATGCTGTCGTCTCGGACCACGACCTCGTTGGTCATCGAGTCGATCAGCGACTTGCCGGTCTGCAGGTCGACATCGGTGACCAGCGCCAGCCAGCGGGCCGACAGCTGCGGGGTCAGCAACGGCACCGGGACGACGAACATGTGCCTGCCCTGGATGTCGGCCACCCGGGTCATCATCTCCAGGTACTCCAGGACGTCGGGACCGCCGACCTCGAAGACCCGCCCCTCCGCCTCGGGGGACTCCAGCACGCCCACCAGGTACCGCACGACGTCGGCGACGGCGATCGGCTGGGTCCGGGTGTGCACCCAGCGCGGGGTGACCATCGCCGGCAGGTGGGCGACCAGCTGACGGGTCAGCTCCCACGACACCCCGCCGTGGCCGACGACGATGCCGGCCCGCAGCACGGTGACCGGCACCCCGCCCTCGCCCAGCAGGTGCTCGACCTGGCGGCGGCTGCGCAGGTGCGCGGAGAGGTCGTCGGCGTCGTCGCCCAGGCCGCCCAGGTAGACGATCCGGCGGACCCCGGCGTCGGCGGCGGCCCGGCCGAAGCTGCGCGCGGCGTCGGCGTCCTTGTCCTGGAAGTCCGAGCTGTCCAGGCTGTGCACCAGGTAGTAGGCGGCCTCGCAGCCCTCCAGGGCGACCCGCAGCGACGCCTCGTCGGCCACGTCGCCGGCCACGGCCTCCCCGGCACCGGTGTACTCCGCCGGGCGTCGGGTCATCGCCTTCACCCGGTGCCCTTCCTCCACCAGGGCCGGCGCCAGCCGACCACCCACGAACCCGGACGCTCCAGTCACCAGAACCTGCACCCGTCCAGCGTCCGGGTTCGCGGGCCACCCCGCAGCCCGAGTGCGACGAACCGGTCCGGTCGGTGTCGAGATGTCGACCACTGCGGGCCGCCCGGTCCGTCCCCGACGTGTGCACAGGACGACGACCTGATCCACAACGGCGGTGACCGACCGCCCCCAGGTTTGTCCACCGAGTGTGGAGGGAGCGCACCGGTCGACCGGCTGCTGACCTGCGGTTCCGCCCCGGCTGTGACGGGTGGGACGCCAGGCGCACCGGCGTAACTACATCCCTGTTCTTCTGTCCCCACCTGTGCACACAGGTGTGGACGAATCGACTCCGCGACCGTGACCACCCCGTCCCGGGGGCGGTCACCGGGCGTGTCCGGACGGTGGCCGGGAGCACGAACGCCGAGGTCGGACGGCGCGTCCCGGTGTCGACACCCCGCCCTGTGGACAACCAGGTGGACGGTGTGGAGGAAGCTGGCCCGGTGCACTGGTCGACCCGCCCCGGCGAGACGTTCGTGGCCGCCGCGGTGGCCGTCGTCCTGGGGGCCGGCGTGCTCCTGGTGGACACCCCGGGCCGGGTGCTGCTCGGCGCGGCGACGCTGCTGCTGGTCGCCGTCGTCGTGCGGGACCTGGTGCTGAGGCCGCGCCTGCTGGCCGACGAGGCGCAGGTCGTCGTCGCCACCCTGGGCGGGCGCACGGTCATCCCCCGGGAGCGGTTGCGGGCCCGGGTGCGCACCGGCCGACGGCTCGGGATGCGCAGCACCACGCTCGAGCTGGAGGACACCGGCGACGACGCGGTGCTGCTGGTGCTCGGCCGCCGGGACCTGGGGACCGACCCGGAGCAGGTCGGCGCCCAGCTCCTGGGGCACCGACCGGTGTAGCGCGGCAGGTCTAGCGCAGGCCGCCGAAGGTCAGCACGAGCAGCACGGCCACCACGGCGGCGACCCCGGCGACGGCCAGCACCCGGCGTTGTCCGGCCCACAGCAGGACGACGGCGGTCACCGCACCGGCGACCAGGCCACCCAGGTGCCCCAGCAGCGAGACGCCGGGCAGGAAGCTGATCACCAGGTTGATCGCCAGCAGGGTGAGCAGGCCGCGCAGGTCCTGCTTCTGCCGCAGCAGCACGACGCCGAAGGCACCGAGCAGGCCGTAGATGGCACCGGAGGCACCGACGACCCCGCCCAGGTAGGCACCGAACAGCTGCAGGGCAGCGGCGCCACCGAGGGCGGAGACCAGGTAGACGGTCAGGTAGCGGCCCTTGCCCAGCAGGCGCTCGAGCTCGGAGCCGAACAGCAGCAGGGCGAGCATGTTCAGGGCCAGGTGCAGGATGCTGGCGTGGGTGAAGGCGCTGGTCACCACGCGCCACCACTCGCCCTGGTCGACCAGGACGGGGGCGCTGAGCAGCTCGCTGGTCAGCGGTGAGTTGAACGAGTTGACCGGGTTGCCGCCGGACACCAGCGCGGCGACCGCGGTGGCGATGCCGACCGCGACGTTGATGGCCACCAGCACGAGGGTGACCGGGCCCCAGCGCTTGCCGGCGACCCGCACGCCGGTGGTGCGCTTGGGGGTCCGCACGGTGCGTCGGGCGTCGGCGAGCTCCTCGGGGCACTGGAAGCCGACCGAGGCGGGGTTCATGCACTCCGGGCAGATCGGCCGGCCGCAGCGGACGCAGGAGATCCGGGTCGGCCGGTCGGGGTGCCGGTAGCAGGTGGTGGCCGGGGGCGCGGGCTGGGCGCCCGCACCCCCGGGTCCGTCGGTGGTGCTCAGCTGCGCTGCACCTCGACCGAGGTGATCACGACGTCCTCGAGGGGCTTGTCACCGCGGGCGGTGGGGACCTTGCCGATGGCGTCGACGACCTGGCGGGAGGCGTCGTCGGCCACCTCGCCGAAGATCGTGTGCTTGTTGTTCAGGTGCGGGGTGTTGGTGGTGGTGATGAAGAACTGCGAGCCGTTGGTGCCCGGCCCGGCGTTGGCCATGGCCAGCAGGTAGGGCTTGGAGAACTGCAGGTCGGGGTGGAACTCGTCGCCGAAGCGGTAGCCGGGGCCGCCGGTGCCCTGGCCGAGGGGGTCCCCGCCCTGGATCATGAAGCCGTCGATGACCCGGTGGAAGATCGTGCCGTCGTAGAGCTTGTCGGTGGTCTTCGCCCGGGTACGGGGGTCCACCCACTCGCGGCTGCCCTCGGCGAGCTCGGCGAAGTTGGCGACGGTCTTGGGGGCGTGGTCCGGGAACAGGTCCACGGTGATGTCGCCGTGGTTGGTGTGCAGGACTGCGCGCCGCGCAGGAGTCGATTCGGTCACGCCCCCCATCGTCCCACCTGCGGCGATGGGCTGCCGACCCGCCTCAGACCGCGGCGACGACGGTCTGGGTGATCTCGCGCGCCTGCAGGCTGGATTCCTGGTTGACCGTCACCACGACGACGAGCGTGCCGTCGGCGACGGCGAGCACGGTCTGGCCGGTGCCGACGGCGATCCCCCCGCCGTCGGCGATGTCGGTGACCGCCGTGCCGCCGATGCCGGCCACCCGCTCGACGGCGGCGGTGCGCGCAGCGACCCCGTCCGCGGCTTGGGTGATCTCGACGGTCAGCGCCGGCTCCCCGTTCGGCTTGGCGAACGTGCAGCCCGGCGGCGGGCCGCCGGGGACCCCGGTGGTGGTGACGGTGGGCGTCTGCTGGCCCACCGTGTCCTGCACGAAGGCGGTGTCGAGGTAGGGGCAGTCCTGCTTGGTGGTCACCGGCTCGGCGGGCACCGCTGCGCTGCTGGTCGGCGGGGCAGGGGCGCTGGTCGCGGCCGTGCTGGCCGGTGCGCTCGACGACGCCGCCGGCTCGTCCGTGGTCGAGGTGCCGCAACCGGCCAGCAGCAGGGCCAGGACCGGGACGGCGGACCACCGGGACGCTGTGGAGACGAGGGGAATCGAACCCCTGACCCCCGCCTTGCAAAGGCGGTGCTCTACCAATTGAGCTACGTCCCCGGGAGGCGGTGCGGGCACCACCGGGTCTAGCGCTGGGTCGTGCGGACGGCGTCGGGGCTGCGGGCGGCCTCGGCCCACAGGTCCTCGTCGATCTGGGCTGCCGACCGCTTGCGCAGGGCCAGCAGTGCCCCTGCGGCCAGTGCCGCCACGGCGACCTTCTTCAGCACGGGTGCCGACCTCCTCGCCGTCGAGCGGTGCACGGTGGGCCTGGGAGGACTTGAACCTCCGGCCTCATCCTTATCAGGGATGCGCTCTAACCGTCTGAGCTACAGGCCCGTGAACCTCGGAAACCATACCTGGACCTCGTGCGGCGCCGCCGCGCGGGGTCCGGCCGGCTAGTCGCGCTCGGACAGGGTGACCTCGAGGCCGCCGACCAGGTCCGCGCACAGGTTGTAGACGAACGTGCCCACGGTGCACAGCGCGGTGAACAGCACGATGTTCACCGCACCGATGACCGCCGCGCCGCCGAACACGATGCCGGGGGTGATGACGTCGGTCGGGCCGGCGTCCCCGGAGCTGGAGCCGAGCTGGCCGATCAGGTCGTTGACGGTGGTGAACACGCCGAGGCCGTTGAGCACCCCGTAGAGGACGCCGACGGCGACCATCCACACGAAGAACAGCGCGATGGCCAGCACCAGCGAGATCTTCAGCGCCGACCAGGTGTCGATGTGCCGCAGCTGCAGGCGGGCCCGGCGGGGTCCGCGACCGGAGCCGCGCACCTTGCCGCTGGGCCGCTCGCCCTCGGCGGACTCCGGGCCACGACCCTCGGCCGCGCGGGCGACGACCGACGGGGGCCGGTCGGTCGCGGGCCGGGGCGCACCGGCGGCGGCCCGGTTGGCCGGGCGGGCCCCGGTCTGCGGAGCACCCTGGCGGGCCGCACCCACGGTGGCACCGGCGGCCGCGGCCGGGCGCTGGCCGGCCGGACGTGCACCGGCGGGCTGGCCGTTGCCGGCCGGTCGGCCGGACTGCTGGGCCGGCTTGCCGGCCGGCTGCGTGGGCCCGGCCGGGGCCTGACCGGCCGGCGGGGCCTGCTGGGCGGGCTTCTGCCCGCCGGCGCCCTTGGCCGGGTTCTGCTTGCTCGGGGTCGCACCGCCCCAGCCCGGCGCGGTGGCCGGGGCGCCCTTCGCGCCGGCGGCCGGCGCCGACGAGGACCGGGCCGGCTCGTCGGGCGTGATCGCCGCGGTCTCGGGGTCGGCTGCCGCCGAGGAGTCCTCGGTCCGCACCGAGGACTGGGTCCGGTCGCTCATCCCGCTCTCCGTCCCGGGGCCGGTCTCCCGCCCCCGTCGCGCCCGGTGCCACCCGGTGGGGTGGCGACCGCACATCGGTGGTCGCTCAGCCGTCCCGGGTGGACCTCGCGACCCGCACCGGGTGACGGCATTCGCCCCAGCCTAGGCGCCGGGGTGCCTATCCCGCCCCGACTGACCGACCGGCACGCCGTGCACCCCCGGTCGAGCAAGGTGCACGGCTTGCCGGGTCAGAGCGAGGTCGGGTCGGCGACCTCGACCTCCTCGTCGTCAGTCGTCCGCGCGATGGCCACGATCGAGACGTCCTCGGGCAGGTTCATCAGCTTGACGCCCATGGTCGCCCGGTCCTTGTTGTGCCGGACGCCGTTGACCGGGGTGCGGATGACCCCGCCGGTGGAGGTGATGGCGTACAGCTCGTCGCCGAGCACGACCGACAGCGCACCGACCAGCACGCCCTTGCGGGACTTCGGGTCGGCGGTGAGCACGCCCTTGCCGCCGCGGTTCTGCTCCGGGTAGTTCTCGATGCCGGTGCGCTTGGCGTACCCGCCCTCGGTCGCCACCAGGACGTCGACGCCCTCGGTCACCACGATCATCGACAGCAGCCGGTCGTCGTCGGTGAGCGAGATGCCGCGCACGCCCTCGGTCGCCCGGCCCATGGGGCGCAGCTGGGCGTCGTCGGCCTTGAAGCAGATGCTCATGGCCTTGCGGGTGACCAGCAGCAGGTTCTGCTCGGGGTCGATCAGCGCCGCACCGACCAGCTCGTCGCCGTCGCGCAGGTTGATCGCGATGACGCCGCCGCTGCGCGGGGAATCGAAGTCGGTCAACCGGGTCTTCTTGACCTGGCCGTTCGCCGTGGCCAGCACCAGGTACGGGGCGACCGCGTAGTCCTTGATCTGGATGACCTGGGCGATCTTCTCGTCGGGCTGGAACGCCAAGATGTTGGCCACGTGCGCCCCGCGGGCGGTGCGGGCGGCCTCGGGCAGCTCGTAGGCCTTGGCCCGGTAGACCCGGCCCTTGTTGGTGAAGAACAGGATCCAGTCGTGGGTCGACCCCACGAAGAACTGCTGGATCAGGTCGTCCTGCTTGAGCGTCGCGCCCATGACGCCCTTGCCGCCGCGGCGCTGGGACCGGTACAGGTCGGCCTTGGTGCGCTTGGCGTAGCCGGTGCGGGTGATCGTGACGACCACCTGCTCCTCGGCGATGAGGTCCTCCATGGAGACGTCGCCGTCGTGCGCGACGAACTGGGTGCGCCGGTCGTCGCCGAACCGGTCGACGATCTCCTTGAGCTCGTCGCGGACGATCCGCCGCTGCCGCTCGGGGTCGGCCAGGATCGCCTGCAGGTCGGCGATCGTGGCCTCGATCTCGGCCAGCTCGTCGATGATCCGCTGGCGCTCGAGAGCGGCCAGCCGGCGCAGCTGCAGGTCCAGGATGGCCAGCGCCTGGATGTCGTCGACCTCCAGCAGCTCCATCAGCCCGGTGCGGGCGGCGTCGGCGGAGGCACTGGCCCGGATGAGGGCGATGACCTCGTCGAGCTGGTCGAGGGCCTTGCCGTAGCCGCGCAGGATGTGCGCGCGCTCCTCGGCCTTGCGCAGGCGGTAGCGGGTGCGCCGCTGGATGACCTCGATCTGGTGGATCACCCAGTACCGGACCAGCTCGTCCAGGCGCAGCGTGCGGGGCACGCCGTCGACGATGGAGAGCATGTTGCAGCCGAAGGAGGTCTGCAGCTGGGTGTGCTTGTAGAGGTTGTTCAGCACCACCTTGGCCACGGCGTCGCGGCGCAGGGTGATGACCAGCCGGCGGCCGACGCGGTCGGAGGACTCGTCGGCGATCTCGGAGATGCCCTGCAGCCGGCCGTCCTTGACCTGCTCGGCGATGTTCTCGGCCAGGTTGTCCGGGTTGACCTGGTAGGGCAGCTCGGTGACCACCAGCTGCACCCGCCCGCGGGAGTCCTCCTCCACGGCGACGACGGCGCGCATGCGCACCGAGCCGCGGCCGGTCCGGTAGGCGTCCTCGATGCCGTCGCGGCCGACGATCAGGCCGTGGGTCGGGAAGTCCGGGCCCTTGACCCGCTCCATGCACGCGGTGAGGGCCTCCTCGGCGGGGGCCTCGGGGTGGTCGAGCATCCAGTAGACGGCCTCGGCCACCTCGCGCAGGTTGTGCGGGGGCATGTTGGTGGCCATGCCGACGGCGATGCCGGCCGAGCCGTTGATCAGCAGGTTCGGCACCCGGGCGGGGAGGACGACGGGCTCCTCGGTGCGCCCGTCGTAGTTGCCCTGGTAGTCGACGGTCTCCTCGTTGATGCCGGCCAGCATCTCCATGGCCAGCGGCGTGAGGCGGCACTCGGTGTAGCGCATGGCGGCCGCGGGGTCGTTGCCCGGCGAGCCGAAGTTGCCCTGCCCGTCGATCAGCGGGTAGCGCATCGACCAGGGCTGGGCCAGCCGGACCAGGGCGTCGTAGATCGCGGTGTCGCCGTGGGGGTGGTAGTTGCCCATGACCTCCGCGACCGGTCGCGCGCACTTCACGTACCCGCGGTCGGGCCGGAAGTTCTGGTCGTACATCGCGAACAGCACGCGGCGGTGCACCGGCTTGAGGCCGTCGCGCACCTCGGGGAGCGCGCGGCCCACGATCACGCTCATCGCGTAGTCGATGTAGCTGCGCTGCATCTCCTCCTGCAGGTCGACCGGTTCGATGCGGTCGCGGCTCGGGGTCTCCGTCACGGTTCAGTTCTCCACAGGTCAGTGCACAGCGGTGGACAAAACCCCAGGTCGACATGGGGTTGGGACGACGTCCGAGTGGCGGGCGGGTGGACGGTGGGTTACCACACCGTCCACCGGGACCCGGATCAGCCCGGATCGCCCCGCTAGACGTCCAGGAAACGGACGTCCTTGGCGTTGCGGGTGATGAACGAGCGGCGGGCCTCGACGTCCTCACCCATGAGGACGCTGAAGATCTCGTCGGCGGCGGCGGCGTCCTCGAGGGTCACCTGGCGCAGGATCCGGGTCTCGGGGTTCATCGTGGTCTCCCACAGCTCGCCGGCGTTCATCTCGCCGAGCCCCTTGTACCGCTGGATCATCTCCTCCTTGACCTTGCGGCCGGAGTCGGCGCCGGCCTTGACCAGCGCGTCGCGCTCGCGGTCGGAGTAGGCGTAGTCGTCGTCGTGCTTGCCGCCCCACTTGATCTTGTACAGCGGGGGCTTGGCCAGGTAGACGTACTGGCCCTCGACCAGCGGCCGCATGAACCGGAACAGCAGGGTCAGCAGCAGAGTGCTGATGTGCTGGCCGTCTACGTCGGCGTCGGCCATCAGCACGATCTTGTGGTAGCGGAGCTTGGTGATGTCGAACTCGTCGTGGATGCCGGTGCCGAAGGCGGTGATCATCGACTGGACCTCGGTGTTCTTCAGCACCCGGTCGATGCGCGCCTTCTCGACGTTGATGATCTTGCCGCGGATGGGCAGGATCGCCTGGAACATCGAGTCGCGGCCGGACTTCGCCGAGCCGCCGGCCGAGTCGCCCTCGACGATGTAGACCTCACTGCGGGCGGGGTCGGTCGAGCGGCAGTCCGACAGCTTGCCGGGCAGGCCGGAGACCGACAGCAGGCTCTTGCGGGCCAGCTTGCGGGCGTCCTGCGCCGCGCGCCGGGCGCGGGCGGCCGAGCTGGCCTTGGTGATGATGACCTTGGCCTCGGCCGGGTTGGCCTCGAACCAGTGGCCGATCTGCTCGTTGCAGACCCGCTGCACGAAGCCCTTGACCTCGGTGTTGCCCAGCTTGGTCTTGGTCTGGCCCTCGAACTGGGGGTCGCCCAGCTTCACCGAGACGATCGCGGCCAGGCCCTCGCGGATGTCCTCGCCGGAGAGCTTGTCCTCGGGCTTGTCCTTGAGGATCTTCTTCTCTACGGCGTACCGGTTCACGATCGAGGTGAGCGCCGCGCGGAAGCCCTCCTCGTGGGTGCCGCCCTCGTGGGTGTTGATGATGTTGGCGAAGGTGTGCACGGACTCCGAGTAGGACTCCGACCACTGCATCGCGACCTCGAGGCTCATCGCGGTGTCGTTCTTGCCCACGCCGTCGGCCGCGAAGCTGATGATCGACTTGTGGATGGGGCTGCGCTTGGCGTTGACGTGCTTGACGTAGTCCGACAGGCCGTCGACGTAGCGGTAGCTGACCTCGGTGGCGGTGAAGGGCTTGTCGTCCTCGGCGGCGGGCTCGGCCTCGCCGGTCAGCAGCTCGTCCGCGGCGGCCTCGGCGGCGACCTGGGTGCGCCGCTCGTCGCGCAGGATGATCGTCAGGCCCTTGTTGAGGAAGGCCATCTCCTGCAGGCGGCGACGGATCGTCTCGTAGTTGTAGACCGTGGTCTCGAAGATCGAGGGGTCGGCCCAGAAGGTGATCGCCGTGCCGCGCTTCTTCGTGTCCCCGACCGTCTGCAGCGGGCCGGGCACCGTGTCGGTGTAGTGCTGGAAGTACTCGACGCCGTCGCGCCAGATGTTGACGTCCAGGGTGGTCGACAGCGCGTTGACCACGGTGACGCCGACGCCGTGCAGACCGCCGGAGACGCCGTAGCTCTTGCCGTCGAACTTGCCGCCGGCGTGCAGGATCGTCAGCACGACCTCGACGGTCGGGCGCTTCTGCACCGGGTGCTCGTCGACCGGGATGCCACGGCCGTTGTCCTCGACCCGGACCCCGCCGTCGTCGAGCAGGGTGACCCGGACCGTGTCGCAGTAGCCGGCCAGCGACTCGTCGACCGCGTTGTCCACGACCTCCCACACCATGTGGTGCAGGCCGCGCTCGCCGGTGGAGCCGATGTACATGCCCGGGCGCTTGCGGACGGCCTCGAGACCCTCGAGGACGGTGATCGAGCTACCGGAGTAGGAGTTCTGCTCGGCAGGCTTGCCGGATCCAGCCACGTGGGGCCCTTCTTCTCGCGCGACGCCGCCGGCCGCGGGCACCGGCGCCACCGGGGAGGGTGACGGGCGCAGGACGGCGCTCAGCGGGCTGCTGGCGGTGTGACCTCTCGATCATACCGGGTCCATCGACCCAGGAGGCGCCGTCCACGCCCTGAGGTCACCCCTGACGCACCAGGAGGACCTCGACCACCACCGGTGTTGCCCCGGCCGACGAAACTCAGTTCCTCGGCCCCGTGGGGTGGTCGCCGGTGAGTGCCTCGGGCCACCGCCGCTCGGGGGCGCGGTTCCACGTGGAACCGCACACTGCAGCGGTGCACAGCCTGGTCACCGGCGCGTCCGGCCACGTCGGCGGAGCCCTCGTCCCCGCCCTGCTCGCCGCCGGCCACGAGGTCGCCGTCCTGACCCGGGACGCCGACCGCCTGGCCGACCGGCCGTGGCTGCCCGACGTGCGGGTGGTCGTCGGCGACGCCGCGGACGACGACGCGCTGACCCGGGCCTGCACCGGGGTCGACACCGCGTACTGGCTGGTCCACGCCCTGGACGCCGGTCCGGGCTTCGCCGCCGCCGACCGGGCGCACGCCCGCGGCCTGGCCCGCGCCGCCCGCCGGGCCGGGGTCGGCCGGCTGGTCTACCTCGGCGGACCCCGCCCGGTGGACGAGCCGCTGTCGGACCACCTGCGCTCCCGCGAGGAGGTCGGCGCGCTGCTGCTGTCCTCCGGAGTGCCGACGGCGGTGCTCCGTGCGGCCATCGTGGTCGGCGCCGGGTCGGCCAGCTTCGAGATGCTGCGGCACGTCACCGAGCGGCTGCCGGTGCTGCCCGCCCCGGACTGGGTGCGCACCCGGGTGCAGCCCGTGGCGCTGGTCGACGTGGTCACCGCGCTGGTCGGGTGCGCGACCCTGCCGGCGGAGGTCAGCCGGGCCTTCGACGTCGCCGGTCCCGACGTGATGACCTACGCCGAGCTGGTGCAGCGGTACGCCGCGGTCGCCGGCCTCGGCCGCCGCCGCTTCCTGCCGGTGCCGATCCGCAGCGCGGCGCTGGCCGCGGTGGGCATCGACCTGCTCACGCCGGTGTCCCGCGACCTGGCCCGCTCGCTGGTGGAGTCGCTGGCCAACACCGTGGTCGCCGGCGAGGACGACCTGGCCGAGGTGATCGGCTCGCCCCCGCGGCTGGGCTTCGAGGACGCCGTCCGGGTCGCGCTGGCCGGCTGACCCCGCGGCCTCACACCAGCAGCTGGGCGGTGGCCAGCTCGCGGTAGAGCGGGTCGGTCTCCACCAGCTCGTCGTGCGTGCCGACGGCGACCACCCGGCCGCCCTCCAGCACCACGATCTGGTCGGAGTCGCGGACCGTGGACAACCGGTGGGCGACCACCAGCAGCGCCCGGTCCCGCGCGGCGGTCTCCAGCGTCTGCCGGAGCAGGGTCTCGTTGCGGGCGTCCAGGCTCGCGGTCGGCTCGTCGAGCAGCAGCAGCGCCGGCCGGGCCAGCAGCGAGCGGGCGATGGCCAGCCGCTGCCGCTCACCACCGGACAGCAGCACGCCGTCGTCGCCGACCAGCACGTCCAGGCCCAGCTCGGACCGGTCGACCACCGGGGTCAGCCCGACGTCCTCGAGCACCTGCCGCAGCGCGGCCTCGGGGGTGTCCGGCGCGGCCAGCAGCAGGTTCTCCCGGATGGTGCCGGCCAGCACCGGGGCCTCCTGCTCGACGTAGCCCATCCGGGCCCGCAGCACCGAGCGCGGCAGGTCGCGGACGTCGGTGCCGGCCCACCGGATGCTGCCCCCGCTGAGCGGGTAGAAGCCCTCGACCAGCGCGAGCAGCGTGGACTTGCCCGCACCCGAGGGCCCCACCAGCGCCGTCCGGGTCCCGGCGGGGACCGAGAACGAGACGTCGTGCAGCACCCGGGTGCCATCGGGGTAGTCGAAGTCGACCCCGCGCAGCTCCAGCAGCGGGGTCGGGTCACCGGCGGCGGGCAGCCGGGGCGCGGTCGTCGTCCCGGGGCGGGCGGGCCGGTCGTCGTCCTCGGGGTCCAGCGAGAGCACCTCCTGCACCCGCGCCAGCGCACCGAGCCCGGTCTGCAGCTCGGTGTAGGCGCGGATGACCTGGCCCAGCGGCTGGATGAGCAGGAAGAGGTAGAGGATGAAGGCGATCAGGTCGGGGATGCCGATCGCGCCGCTGGCGACCCGGTAGCCGCCGACGCCGAGCACGGCCAGGAACGCGCCCTGGATCGCGATGCCGGTGGCCGGTGCGACGAGTGCCTGCAGCCGGGCCACCGCGACGCCGGCGGTGAAGGCCTTCTCCGCCGACGAGCCGACCGTGACCACCTCGCGGCCGGTGGCGCCGCTGGCCCGGATGGTGCGGACGGCGGACAGTGCCCGCTCCACCGCCGCGCTCATCGCGCCGACCTGCTCCTGCGCCTGCCGGGACAGCACCCGCACCCGGCGGGCCGCCGCGATGGCGGTCCCCACGCCGATCGAGACCGACGCCAGCGTGACCAGCAGCAGCCACACGTCGACCAGCGCCATCGCGACCAGCGCGCCGATGCCCAGCACCAGCGAGCCGCCCACCTCGACGACGCCGCTGGTGACGGTGGCCCGCAGCAGCGTGGTGTCCGAGCCCACCCGGCTCATCAGGTCACCGGTGCGCCGCCGGTCGTACTCGGCCACCGGCAGCCGCAGCAGCCGGTCGGCCAGCGTGCGCCGGGTGCTGAGCACGACGCCCTCGGCGGTGCGCTGCAGCAGGTACTGCTGGCCGGCGCTGAGCACCGCCGAGGCGACCAGGACGACGACCAGCGTGGCCACCCCGGGCAGCAGCGCGGCACCGGAGCCGACGGCGTCGACCACCCGGGAGACCAGCAGCGGCTGGGCCAGGGCGGCCGCGGCGGCCACCAGGGACAGCGCCGCGGCCGCGACCAGCGCCCGCCGGTGCGGGCGCAGCAGCGGGAGCAGCTCGCGCAGCCCGGCCGACCCGACCGGGGGTGCGGTCACCGATGCGAGCCGAGGGCCGCGCCGACCGCGGCGAGGATGCGGGCGTGGTGCTCGACGAGGAGCGGGCGGTGGCCGTCGGGCCGGATCGCGGCCACGAAGCCGACCGCCGACCACAGCTCGTCGCCGTCGTCGGAGCCGAGCAGGGCCTGCCGGACCACCGGGTCCTCGACCACCCGGCGCAGCTGCGGGGAGTCCTCGGCGGCCAGCAGCCCCCAGCGGGTGTCGAACTCGGGGTCGCCGCTGGGCAGCTGCAGCGGCCCGCCGGTGCCGTGCCGCCAGAACCGGGCGGGGGTCAGCCGGAAACCGGGCAGCTGGCCCAGCACCGGTGCCGCGGTCACCGCGTGGGTGGCCACCCAGCCCCGGCCGTAGGGGGACACGATGTCGAAGGCCACCAGGTCCAGCCCGTCGGCCCGGCCGCGCAGCACGTTGCTGGGCACCTCGGACTTCGCCGGGCGCACCGGGGCCGACCGGGTCAGCTCCACCAGGACGGCGTCCTCGGGGCCGGTGCCGTCCGACGCCGTCCAGCCGTAGGCCTGGCCCCACGCCGCGAGGTCCTGCGACCCGCCGCCCTTGGGGAGGAACTGCTGCTGCACCTCCGAGAGCTTGCGGGGGCCGCGGCCGAACAGGCCACCGAGGACCCCGCCGCGCTTCTCCTCCTGCGGGGGCGCCTCGTGCGTCTGCGGTGCGTCCCACTGCTGCGGCTCGGCGCGGTGGGACTCCCACCCCTGCTGCGGGGCCGGCGGCGGGGTGGCCTCCCAGTCCTGCGCCGGCGGCTGCGCCTGGGCGGGGGGCTGCTGCGCCGGCCGGTCGGGGGCGGCGTCGGGCAGCGACCAGCCCGGCGGCTCCCACCCGCGGTCCGCCGCGCGGTCGGCGGGCTGGTCGGCGGGCTGGTCCGCCGGCCGGTCGGAGCCGGTGGAGCCGTCGCCGAGGTGGGAGGGCTCGGACCAGCCGCGCTGGTCCTCGGGTCGGTCGTCGAAGCCGCCGGAGCCGTCGCGGGGGGTGCTCATCTGCTGCTCTCTCTCGGTGGGGGTCGGACTCGGGGGCGCCGGGTCAGCCGTAGGTGTCGCGCGGACCGCGTCCCCGGACCGTCCGCGGGCCCTTCTTCCAGCTGGGTGCCGTCGGTCCGACAACGCGCAACCGGGTCACGACGTCCCCGCCCACCTGGTTGTGCAGCTTGCCCAGGATGGTCGGCGCCATCATCCGCAGCTGGGTGGCCCAGGCCGTGGACTCCGCGACCACGGTCAGCTCGCCCTCGCTCAGGGACTGCGGCGCGCAGTGCGCGGCGATGTCGGCGCCTACCAGGGCGTCCCAGCGGCCGAACACCGAGCCCACCTTGGTGCGCTCGCTCCAGTCCTCCGCGCTGACCAGGGAGTCGACCAGCGAACCCAGGGTCTGCGGGTCGTCGGCGCCCGGGTGCGGCCCGCTCCAGGACCGCCGGGGGCCGGCCACCCGTCGCCGGGTGGGCCGGGGCCGGGCGGCCGAGGCGGCCCGGGCGGCGTCCAGCGCGGCCCGGGCGATGTCGCTGGGGCGCGACGGCCGCTGCGCGGGCTGGTCAGCCATGCGACCCAGCGTCCTCCGCCGCACCGGTCAGGTCGAGCGCAGCCGGTGCGTCGTCGGGCGGCAGCACGGTCGCCGTCCCGTCGGCCACCTGCACCCGTGTCCCGCGCAGCGCGACCGGGACGTCCTCGGCCACCGCGGCCGTGATCAGGCACTGCTCGGCCGTCCGCGCCACGTCGGCCAGCGCGGTGCGCCGGCCGGCGTCGAGCTCGGCGAAGACGTCGTCGAGCACCAGCACCGGTTCCTCGCCGTCGGCGCGCAGCAGCGCGAAACAGGCCAGCTTCAGCGCCAGCGCGAACGACCAGGACTCGCCGTGGCTGGCGTAGCCCTTCGCCGGGGCCGGGCCCAGGTGCAGCACCAGGTCGTCGCGGTGCGGGCCGACCAGCGTCACGCCGCGGTCGACCTCCTCCTTGCGCCGCTCCTCCACCCGCCGGGCCAGGGCCGCGGTGAGGTCGGCCGCGCTGGGCACGCCGAGGCCGGGCAGGAACGCCGTCCCGTCGCCGGCCAGCGGCACGGTGCTGGTGTAGCCCAGCCGGGCCCGGTCGGCGCCCTCGCCGGCGACCCCCTCGTAGGCCGCGCCGACGTGCGGGTCCAGGTCGGCGGCCAGCTGCAGCCGGGCGGCCAGCAGCTGCCCGCCGAGGTCGGCGAGGTGCCCGTCCCAGACCTCCAGCGTCGCGATCGCCCCGCCGCGGGCCAGCTTCGCGGTCTTGAGCAGGGCGTTGCGCTGCTTGAGCACCCGCTCGTAGTCCGACCGGACGCCGGCCAGCCGCGGCGTGCGGCTGACCAGCAGGTCGTCGAGGAACCGGCGGCGCTCGGTCGGGTCGCCGCGGACCAGCGCGAGGTCCTCGGGGGCGAAGAGCACCGTCTTGACCAGGCCGAGGAGCTCCCGCGGGCGGGGCAACGGGGAGCGGTTGACCCGCACCCGGTTGGCCCGGCCGGGGTTGATCTCCACCTCGACCAGGAGCTCCCGGTCGTCCTTGCGCAGCGCCGCCCGGACGACGGCCTGCTCGGCGCCGTGCCGGACCAGCGGGTTGTCCGAGGACACCCGGTGGCTGCCCAGCGTCGCCAGGTAGCCGACCGCCTCGACCAGGTTGGTCTTGCCCTGGCCGTTGCGGCCGACGAAGACCGTCGGACCCGGCGTCAGCGGCAGGTCGACGGACTCCCAGCTGCGGAAGGACCCCAGCTGGAGATGTCTCACGTACAACGGGCGGGGCCCATCAGGCGGGGTCTTCGACCTCGCGGGCCTTGACCGCGTGGCCACCGAACTGGTTCCGCAGCGCGGCGACGGCCTTCATCGTCGGGCTGTCGTCCTGGCGGGAGGAGAACCGGGCGAACAGCGACGCCGAGATCGCCGGCATCGGGACGGAGTGCTCGATCGCCTGCTCGACGGTCCAGCGGCCCTCGCCGGAGTCGGCGGCCCAGCCGGTGATGTCGTCCAGGCCCGGGTCCTCCTGCAGCGCGCGGACCAGCAGGTCCAGCAGCCAGGAGCGGATGACGGTGCCCTGGGTCCAGGAGGCGATGACGCCGGGGACGTCCTCGACCAGGTCGACGGCGGCCAGCAGCTCGTAGCCCTCGCCGTAGGCCTGCATCATCGCGTACTCGATGCCGTTGTGGACCATCTTGGCGAAGTGGCCGGCACCCACGGGGCCGGCGTGCACGAAGCCCGCACCGGGCACCGAGGCACCGGTCTCGTCCTGCGGCGCCGGCGGCTTCAGCGCGTCGAAGACGGGCTGGACCTTGGCGACGTCCTCCTTCGAGCCGCCGACCATCAGCGCGTAGCCGTTCTCCAGGCCCCACACGCCGCCGGAGACGCCGGCGTCGACGTAGCCGATGCCCTTGGTGGCCAGGTCGTCGGCGTGGATCTTGTCGTCGGTGAACTTGGAGTTGCCGCCGTCGACGACGACGTCGCCCTCCTCGAGCAGCTCCTTGAGCGCCGAGACCGTCTGCCGGGTCGGGTCGCCGGAGGGCACCATCACCCACACCACGCGCGGCGCCTGCAGGGCGCCGACCAGCGCCTCGAGGCTGTCGACGTCCCGCTTGCCGGGTGCGTTGTCGTAGCCGACGACCTCGTGGCCGGCGCGGCGTACGCGCTCGGCCATGTTGCCGCCCATCTTGCCCAGTCCGATCAGGCCCAGCTGCACAGCGGTTCTCCTCGAGTCGGTGTCGTCCCGGAGCAGGCTGCGCTGCCCTCCGGCGTCGTCGTGCCCATCGTGCTCGCCCCGGTCCGGGGCCGCGCGGCGGGTGCCGGGGTCAGCCCGGGAGCCGCACCGGCATGATCAGGGAGCGGTAGGAGCCGGGGCGGACGACCCCGTCCTCCCCGGGCTCCTCGTGGCCGGAGAGCACCGCGGGCTTGAGCGCGCTGGTGAAGTCCATCCGGGCGCGGTCGGTGTGCACCGCGGCCAGCCCGTCGAGCAGGAACGTCGGGTTGAAGCCGATGGTCAGCGGGTCGCCGTCGAAGTCGACGTCGCAGCTCTCCTCGGCCTGGCCGTCGTCGTCGGTGCCGCCCGCGCGCAGGGTGACCTGGCCGGGGGTGAACTCGCAGCGCAGCGGCGTGCCGCGCTCGGCGACCAGGGCCACGCGCTTGGCCGCGTCGGTGAACAACCCGACTGGCAGCAGGGCGTGCGACGCCGACTCGTTGGGCATGATCGCCCGGTACTTGACGAACTCGGCGTCCAGCAGGCGGGTCGTGGTCTGCCGGTCCTTGCCCGACAGGCCCAGGATGCCCTCGCCGGACCCGCCCGAGGACAGCGAGAGGACGACCTCGGGGCCACTCGTCAGCGTCTTCGCGGCGTCGGCCAGCGTGCGGGCGGGCACCAGCACCGCCGCGGACAGCCCGGAGGTCTCCGGCCGCCAGGCGAACTCGCGGACGGCGAGGCGGTAGCGGTCGGTGGCGGCCAGGGTGACCCGGTCGTCCTCGATCTCCAGCCGGACGCCGGTGAGCATCGGCAGCGTGTCGTCGCGGCCGGCGGCGACGGCGACCTGGGCGACCGCCTCGGCGAACGCGTCGCTGTCCACCACGCCGGCGGTCGAGGGCATCGACGGCAGCGAGGGGTAGTCCTCCACCGGCAGGGTCGGCAGGGAGAACTTGGCGTTGCCGCAGCTGATCGCCAGCCGCGCACCCTCCGCGATGACCTCCACCGGGTGCGGCGGCAGCGCCCGGGTGATCTCGGCCAGCAGTCGGCCGGGCACCAGGGCACGGCCGTCCTCGGTGGAGCTGACGTCGATCTCCGCGCGGGCGGAGACCTCGTAGTCGAAGCCGGAGACCGACAGCGAGCTGCCCTGCACCTCCAGCAGGATCCCGGCGAGGACGGGGACCGACGGACGCGGCGGCAGGCTGCGCGCCGTCCACGCCACGGCGTCGGCGAGCACCTCGCGTGCCACCCGGAACTTCATCTCGTCGTCCACCCCTGCTCGTCGTCCGGCTCTCCTGCGGCGGTCAGTCTCCCCTGCCGCAGGGGCTGCCGTCGAATGCCCCTCCCCGACCCCACCGCTGCCCTGCTGCTCCCCGGATCGACTCGTCGACCGGGCCTGCACACCCAGGGTGTGGTTCGAGAACTCCTGGGAAGAGATAGCTCATCACCGTCATCACAGGTGTGGGTACTGGGGACCGAGGCCGTCGGCGCAGGTCAGGGCCGGTGGGGGCCTGTTCGCACGGTGTGGGCCGGTGACCGTCCACCTGGGGTCGACATGGGGATGAATCGGCTCCCGTCCACCGGCGACCGCCCCGCTCCACCCCTGGTCCACCCTCTCTCCCGCCTGGACCCCCGGGTCCGTCCCCAGCACACCCGTCCGGGGGACGGACCCGGGGAGAAGCTGGGTACGGAGGCGGTCGACATGGGGATCCGGTCTCCCCAACCTGTGCACAGCTCTGGGGACAACCGGCCTTGTCGACTCCCCCGCACGCGCTGCGCGCGCACGGGGCCCCTGGGACATGGCCGGTTACTGCCTCGCGCGGCTCTTGATGCGGGCGGTGAGCTCGGTGACCTGGGTGTAGGTGGCCCGGCGCTCGCCCATGAGGCCGGTGATCTTCTTGACCGCGTGCATGACCGTGGTGTGGTCCTTGCCGCCGAACGAGGCACCGATCCGGGGCAGCGACAGCTCGGTCAGCTCGCGGCACAGGTACATGGCGATCTGCCGGGCGTTGACCAGCGTGCGGGAGCGGTTGGCGCCCTGCAGCTCCTCCATCGTCACGCTGAAGTACTCGGCGGTGGCGGCCATGATGATCGCCGCGGTGATCTGCGGGCCCTGCTCGTCGCTGATCAGGTCCTTGAGCACCAGCTCGGCCAGGGCCAGGTCGACGGGCTGCTTGTTCAGGCTGGCGAAGGC
This sequence comes from Klenkia terrae, assembly GCF_900491935.1. Classification (GTDB taxonomy): domain Bacteria; phylum Actinomycetota; class Actinomycetes; order Mycobacteriales; family Geodermatophilaceae; genus Klenkia; species Klenkia terrae. The sequence continues at coordinate 2,192,693 of NZ_UEXK01000004.1, read as the reverse complement.
GGTGACCCGGATCAGCGCGCCCTCGAGCTCGCGGATGTTGGTCTGCACCTTGCTGGCGATGAACTCCAGCACCGGGTCCGGCGCCTGCAGCCGCTCGCCGTAGGCCTTCTTCCGCAGGATCGCGATGCGGGTCTCGAGGTCCGGCGCCTGGACGTCGGTGATCAGGCCCCACTCGAAGCGGGTGCGCAGCCGGTCCTCCAGGGTCGTCAGCTTCTTCGGCGGACGGTCCGAGGTGATGACGATCTGCTTGCTGGCGTTGTGCAGCGTGTTGAAGGTGTGGAAGAACTCCTCCTGGGTGCGCTCGGCGCGCTCCAGGAACTGGATGTCGTCGATCAGCAGGAAGTCGATGTCCCGGTAGCGACGGCGGAAGTCCTCGGCCCGGCCGGAGTGCACCAGGTTGATGAACTCGTTGGTGAACTCCTCGGTGGAGACGTACCGGACCCGGACGTCGGGGAACATCCGCGCCGCGTAGTGCCCGATCGCGTGCAGCAGGTGGGTCTTGCCCAGCCCGGAGTCGCCGTAGACGAACAGCGGGTTGTAGGCCCGGGCCGGCGCCTCGGCGACCGCGACCGCCGCGGCGTGGGCGAACCGGTTGCTGTTGCCGATGACGAAGCTGTCGAAGACGTACTTGGGGTTGAGCCCGAGGTCGCCGCCGCCGGAGCGGCGGTCGTTGCCGAACTGGGACGGCGCACCGTCGCCGGACCGGCGGCCGCGGGTGCCCTGGTCGGGCGACCCGGTGTCGTCGGCGTCCCAGGGAGCGGGCCGGCGGGGATCGGAGCGCGGGGAGTCCCAGGGGGCACCGTTGCCGCGGGACCAGTCGCGGCCGTCGCCGGACTCGGGCAGCCAGACGTCGCTGCGCGGGGCGTCGGTGCGCACCCCGAAGGCGCTGCGGCCGTCGTCGAGCTGGGCCCGGGCGGCCCGGTCCTCGGCGTCCCGGTCCCGCTCGGCGCGCTCGCGGGCGTCGGCGTCGCGCTGGTCGCGGTCGGCGCGCTCCTCGCGGTCCCACCCGGGACGGCGGGGCTCGTCGAGCACCGGTGCCGGGTCGGCCGCCGGGGCGGGCGGTGCGTCCTCGAGCTGGACGGCGACCTTGGTGTCCCGGCCGAACTCCGCGGTCAGCGCCTCCGTGAGGGCGGTGCGGATCCGCGACTCGAGCACCGTCTGGGTGAACTCGTTGGGGGCGGCGAGCACGAACACGCCCTCCACCAGGCCCAACGGCCGGGTCAGGTTGAGCATGGCGTTCTGCTGGCGGGGCAGGGCGCCGGCCCGGCGGTCCCGGGTCCGGTCCCCGACCGGCCCCAGTTCGCTGGTGGTGTCGGCCATCGACTCCTGTCCCCTTCCGTCCCCGTGGTGCCTGCTGCCCGTCCCCCGTGCGGCCCGCCGTCCCCGGTCGGGTCCACCGCTGTGGACCGGGGCAGGCAGCCAGGTCCACACCGCTGTCCACAGAGTGTGGACGACGGGTGGGGACGTGCTGTGGTCGATGGTGGCCCGGCCGGCGTCCTGCGAACGATCCGCCCAGCTCAGCGAGCTGTGGGTGGGTGTGGAACGAACCGGGTGCCGGGTGCGGTCCGAGGCTGTGCAGACCGCCTCCCGAGACCGTTCCGACCGGGGCCGAGCGAGGCGACGCTAACAGCACCGTCCACAGGCGGGCAACGACATCGGTGTGGTTCCACCGGGCCGGTCCGGGGCCCCGCGGGCACCCCGGCCGGGTCCTGCCGACCCCTCCCCGTCGCCCGTCCGCCGCAGGTCACGCCGACTCGGCTATGCTCTGGGACGTCTGTGGACAGCGGACGGTCGCAGCGTGCCCGGCACGCGGTCGACCGGACGTGGCCGCAGCACCACCAGCCTCGGTGCGGGCAGGGGTCGCGACAGCACGTCGTGCGTGACCCCCGACCTGCACCGCCGCGTGACCACCTCGACCGGTGGTCACCGCCTCGTCGTCGTCAGTGGGAGTCCCTCGTGAGCAAGCGCACGTTCCAGCCGAACAACCGTCGCCGGTCCAAGACCCACGGCTTCCGGCTCCGGATGCGCACCCGCGCCGGCCGCGCCATCCTTGCCGGCCGTCGCCGCAAGGGCCGCGAGAAGCTCTCCGCCTGACGTGCTGCCTGCGCAGGCCCGCCTGCGCCGGCGTCCGGAGTTCACCGTGGTCGTCCGCTCCGGCCGGCGTGCCGGGCGCCCCACCATGGTGGTGCACTACCTCCCCGAACGGCCCGTCGTCCTGGACGGGGGTCCCAGCGACCCCCCGAGCGGACCGCGGGCCGGTTTCGTCGTGGGCAAGACGGTCGGCAACTCGGTCTGCCGGCACCGGGTGACCCGGCAGCTGCGGCACCTGGTGCGCGAGGAGCTGCACCGGTTGCCGGCCATGGCCGACCTCGTCGTCCGGGCCCGTCCCGAGGCGGCCGGTGCCGACATCGGCACCCTGCGACGCGACCTCACCCGGGGCCTCGACCGGGTGCTGGACCGGCCGTGACCATCGCCTCCCGGGCGCTGCTCGGCCTGATCGGCTTCTACCGCCGCGGCATCAGCCCGCTGCTGGGGCCGCGCTGCCGGTTCACCCCCACCTGCAGCGAGTACGCGCAGGAGGCGGTGCAGGTGCACGGCGCCGCCCGCGGTGCCGGGCCCGCGGGGCGCCCCGGCGGGCGCCCCACCCCCCCCCCGGGGACCCCGCCCCGCCGCAGCGCGCCGGCCAGCCAGTCGGCGCTGGCGGCGACGTCGGCGGCGTGCGCGGGGTCGGCGGAGATCGACGGGATGCGCAGCCAGGCATCCAGGTCGGCGTCGAGGTCGTCGAGGTGCGCGGACACGAAGNGTCTCGGCCCTGCCCCCCGACCCCGCCCTCGGAGGCCCGCGTTGCTTGACTGGCTGTACACCGCGATCGCGTGGGTGATGAAGCAGTGGCACGCACTGTTCTCCACCTTCCTCGACCCGGCCGGCGGCATCGCCTGGGCGCTGTCGGTGGTCATGCTGGTGGTGACGATCCGCATCCTGCTGTTCCGCCTGTTCGTCAAGCAGGTCAAGAGCCAGCGGGCGATGCAGGAGATCCAGCCCGAGATCCAGAAGCTGCGCAAGCAGTACGGCTCGGACAAGCAGGGCTTCAGCCAGGCCATGATGGCCATGCAGAAGGAGCGCGGGGTCAACCCGCTGGCCGGCTGCCTGCCGATCCTGCCGCAGATCCCGATCTTCATCGGCCTCTTCCACGTGCTGCGGCGCATCGCGCCCGGCAAGGAGGGCCTGTACAGCTGGGACTTCGACCTCACCCAGCAGGCCGCCAGCGCCAAGTTGTTCGGTGCGCCCATCGCGGCGTCGTTCAACATGATGGAGCCGAAGAAGAGCGCGATCCTCGCGCTCACCGACGGCAGCTACACCAACATCCGCATCGTGGCGATGATCTTGATCATCATCATGTGCTTCACGACCTTCTACACCCAGAAGCAGATCCAGAAGCGTTCCGGCCCGGTCGAGGGCCAGGCCGCCACGATCCAGAAGCTGCTGCTCTACGGCATGCCGATCAGCCTCTTCGTCTCCGGCTTCTTCTTCCCGATCCTGGTGCTGCTGTACTGGTTCACCAACAACCTGTGGACCCTGGGCCAGCAGTTCTACATCCTCAAGGCCCTGCCGCCGCCCGGGTCCCCCGCCGCGCTGGCGAAGGCCGAGGCCGAGCGCCCCAAGGTCGACCCGAAGCTGCTCGCCCCCAAGCCGGGCGCCAAGCCGGTCCGGCCCCGCAAGGGCCCTGCGGCCCCCACCGCGGGCCCGAGCAGCACCGTCGACGCCGACGAGGACGCCGGGACCACCGCGCCGTCCACCGACGCCGTCGCGGACAGCAGCAGCGGGTCCGGCGAGTCCGGCACGGGCGCGACCCGGGCGGGCGGCGGGTCGAGCCGACCGCGGGCCACCGGCGGGACGGCCGGTCCGGCCAACCGCGGCAAGCGCCGACGCCGCTGACCCACCGGGCGCGGTCGTCGCGCCCCCTCCCACCTCCGGGCACGCCCCGGCCGCCGGCACCGTCGTAGGAGACACCTCGTGAGCACACCGCAGAGCAGCACCGACACCGCCGCCGACGACGTCGTCGTAGACGTCCCCGCCGACGCACCGGCCGACGCCGACACCGGCACCGTCCTGCCCGACCCGGACCCGGTCGACGCCGACGCGGTGGTCGAGCCGGTCGACGTCGTGGAGACCGACGAGGACTCCGACGACAGCGACGACGAGGACGACGACGAGGTCGACGACCTGCTGGTGCAGGAGGGCGACGTGGCCGGTGACTACCTGGAGCGGCTGCTCGACATCCTCGACGTGGACGGCGACATCGACCTCGACGTCGAGGGCGACCGCGCCTCGGTCGCCGTCGTCGGCGGTGAGCTGCGGACCCTGATCGGGCCCGACGGCGCCACGCTCGAGGCGCTGCAGGAGCTCACCCGGCTGGCCGTGGCGCAGTCCACCGGCACCCGCAGCCGGCTGATGCTCGACATCGGCGGCTTCCGGGCCAAGCGCCGGGCCGACCTCACCGAGCTGGCCGGCCAGGCGGCGTCGCGGGTCGCGGCCAGCGGCACCTCGGAGCGGCTCGCGCCGATGAACCCGTTCGAGCGCAAGGTCGTGCACGACGTCATCGCCGCCGCCGAGGGCGTGCGCAGCGAGTCCGAGGGCGAGGAGCCGAACCGCCGCGTCGTGGTCCTGCCCGCCTCGTGACCGACCCGCAGCCCCCCGGGGACCGGCCGCTCCCCGAGCTGCCGGTCGAACCGCCGTCGGCGGCGGCGGCCTTCGGGGACCGGCTGCCCGCGGCCCGGCGCTTCGTGGAGCTGCTCGCGACCGACGGGGTGGTGCGCGGTCTGATCGGCCCGCGCGAGGTGCCCCGCCTCTGGGAGCGCCACGTGCTCAACAGCGTCGCGGTCGCCGAGGCGGTGCCGCACGGGGCGCGTGTGGTGGATGTGGGCAGTGGGGCAGGGCTGCCGGGGATCCCCCTGGCGTTGGCCCGGCCGGACCTGGCGATGACGCTGGTGGAGCCCATGGCCCGCCGGGTCGAGTTCCTGGGTGACGTGGTCACCGACCTCGGGGTGGACTGGCGGGTGGTCCGCGGGCGGGCCGAGGAGCGCTCGGTGGCGCGCGCCGTCGGCGAGGTCGACGTGGGGGCCGCGCGGGCCGTCGCGCCGCCCCCCCGCCCGGGCGGCTGGGTGCGCGGGCTGCTGCGCCCCGGGGCCCCGCTGGTGGCGGTGATCGGCAGCTCGGCGGCGGCCGAGGTCCCGGCGATGCTGCCCGAGCTGGCCGCGGCCGGCATGCGGGACGTCGAGGTGCGCGCCGTGGGCGCTGCGCTCGGTGAGGCCGCCACCCAGGTCGTCGTCATGACGCGCGGGGGCCGCTGAGCGATGGGTCTGGGTCGACTCGTCGACCCGTAGGCTGACCGTGGAACACGTCCACGGCCGGCGTTTCACGTGGAACTGACAGCAGCTTCCCGCTCGGCGTTCCACGTGGAACACCAGCGGGCGAGGAGGACTTCGGCATGACGGACCCGGGCGAACGGCTGCGCAGCAGTCTGGCCGCCGATCTCCCGCCGCCGGTCGCCGAGTTCGACAGCCCCATCGCGATGGAGGCCATGCGGGCCACCCGGGTGCTGCACGCCGGTGACCAGGACCCGTTCCCGGCACCGGGCCGGATCCGGGTGGTGACCATCGCCAACCAGAAGGGCGGGGTCGGCAAGACGACCTCGACGGTCAACCTGGGTGTCGCGCTGTCGCTGTTCGGGCTCCGCGTCCTCGTCATCGACCTCGACCCGCAGGGCAACGCCAGCACCGCCCTCGGTGTCGACCACGTGGTCGGGACGCCGTCGATCTACGACGCCCTGGTCGGCGAGTCGACGCTCGCCGAGGTCACCCACCCCACCACCGCCTCCCCCAACCTGCGCTGCGTCCCGGCCACCATCGACCTGGCCGGGGCGGAGATCGAGCTGGTCAGCGTGGTCGCCCGGGAGCACCGGCTGCGCCGGGCCATCGAGGCGCACCTGCACGCGCTGCCGGCCGAGGAGCGCCCGCACTACGTGCTCATCGACTGCCCGCCGTCCCTGGGCCTGCTCACGCTGAACGCCCTGGTGGCCGGGGACGAGGTGCTCATCCCCATCCAGTGCGAGTACTACGCCCTGGAGGGCCTGGGTCAGCTGCTGAGCAACATCGAGCTGGTCCGGGCGCACCTCAACCCGGGCATCTCGGTGAGCACCATCCTGCTGACGATGTACGACGGCCGGACCAAGCTGGCCGACCAGGTCGCCGACGAGGTGCGCAACCACTTCGGCGAGCTGGTGCTGTCCTCGGTCATCCCGCGCAACGTGCGGGTCAGCGAGGCCCCCGGCTACGGCCAGTCGGTGCTGACCTACGACCCGGGCTCCCGGGGGTCGACCAGCTACGTCGAGGCCGCCCGCGAGCTGGCGGTCCGCGGCGCGGAGCTCGGTCCCCTCGTCCCCGTCCAGCCCGCACCGGCGGCTGCCCCACCCACCGCGGCGCCGCCGCTGAACGCGCTCGTCCTCGGTCAGTCCGTGGCGACCCATCCCCAGGAGAACTCATGAGCAAGCGTGGCGGTCTCGGCCGGGGCCTGGCGGCCCTCATCCCGACCAGTGCGCCGGCACCGACGGCCACCCCGGCGGCCCGCGCCGCCGAGGCGGTCGAGGCCGCGGCCGAGCGGGCCGCCGCCGGCCTGGAGCCGGTGTCGACACCGGCGCTCACCCCGGTCGCCGACCTGCCGACCGACGTCGTCGGCGTCCCCGGTGCGTCGCTGCGCGAGGTGGCCGTCGGGGACGTCGTCCCCAACCCCAAGCAGCCTCGGTTGGTCTTCGACGACGAGGCGCTGGAGGAGCTGACCCACTCCGTCAAGGAGTTCGGCCTGCTGCAGCCCATCGTGGTCCGCGAGCGGGCCGAGGGCGGCTACGAGCTCATCATGGGCGAGCGCCGGCTGCGCGCGGCCCGGGCCGCCGAGCTGGAGACGGTGCCGGCGATCGTCCGGGACACCTCCGACGACGCGATGCTGCGCGACGCCCTGCTGGAGAACATCCACCGGGTGCAGCTCAACCCGCTCGAGGAGGCCGCGGCCTACCAGCAGCTGCTGCAGGAGTTCGGCGCCACCCACGAGGAGCTGGCCAGCAAGATCGGCCGCAGCCGCTCGCAGGTCACCAACACCATCCGGCTGATGAAGCTGCCGGTGAAGGTGCAGACCCGGGTCGCCGCCGGCGTGCTGTCGGCCGGGCACGCCCGCGCCCTGCTCGGCCTGCCGACCAACGAGGCGATGGACGCCCTGGCCACCCGCATCGTGGCCGAGGGCATGAGCGTGCGGGCGACCGAGGAGGCCGTCGCCCTCGCCGTGGCGCACCAGCCGGAGGCCAAGCGGAAGTCCGGGCGCACCATCACCGCCCCCGGTGTCGAGGACCTGGCCTTCCGGCTCTCCGACGTCTTCGAGACCAAGGTCAAGGTGCAGATCGGTCGGGCGAAAGGCCGGATCGTCGTCGAGTTCGGCTCGGTGGACGACCTGCAGCGGATCGTGGGCATGATGGCCCCCGACATCACCGGCCGCAGTCAGCCCCCGGCGCAGGGCTGATTGCGTCACTGACGCAATCAGCCGCGGGCGGCGGCCTGGCGGAGCAGGGTGGTCAGGACGTCGCCGAGCCGGTGCCCGGCGGCCTCGACCGCCATCGGGAACATCGACGTCTCGGTGAGCCCGGGTGACACGTTCACCTCGAGGAAGTGCACCGCGCCGTCGGCGTCGACGATCAGGTCGGTCCGCGAGAGGTCGGCCAGGCCGAGCTCCTCGTGCACGGTGACCGCGACCTCGGCCGCCCGGCGGGCCACGTCGTCCGGGACGCGGGCCGGCGTGTGGTACTCGGTCAGGCCCGGGGTGTAGCGCGAGGTGTAGTCGAAGACGCCGGACTCCGGCACGATCTCCACGGCGGGCAGCGCGCGCGGCCCCTCACCCAGGTCGACCACCGAGACGGCCAGCTCGATGCCCTCGACGAACCGCTCGACCAGCACCGTGTCGCCGTAGGCGAAGCAGCTGACCATGGCGGCCGGCAGGTCCTCCACCCGGCTGACCTTCTGGGCGCCGAGCGCGGAGCCGCCCGAGGCGGGCTTGACCATCAGCGGCAGCCCCAGCCGCGCGACGATGAGGTCCAGCACGGCGCCGGCCCCCAGCTCGCGGAAGGTCGAGTGCGGCAGCGCCACCCAATCCGGGGTGGTCACCCCGGCCGACCGGACGACGGACTTCGCGGCCGGCTTGTCCCAGGCCAGCCGGCAGGCCGCGGCCGGTGAGCCCACGTAGGGCACCCCCGCCAGGTCCAGCACCGCGCGGACGGCGCCGTCCTCGCCGGTGGAGCCGTGCAGCGCGATGAACACCGCGTCGGCCGGGGCGGCGGCCAGCCCGGGCAGCAGGTCGCCGTCGGCGTCCCGCAGCTCGGCGTCCAGGCCGGCCCGCAGCAGCGCCTCCACCACCTGGGTGCCCGAGGAGAGGCTGACCTCCCGCTCGAACGTCAGCCCGCCGGCCAGCACGACGGCGCGCAGCAGGTCGGTCTCGGGCATCGCGGTCACGGCTGGTCCCCGATCTGGTCGGTCGACGCCGGGCCGGCCAGCTCGGCGACCTCGGGCGTGCGGGGGCGGTCGGAGCTGCGCCCGACGGTGCGGAACGAGCCGGTGTCGACGCCGTCGAAGGTGGAGTGCAGGTCGAGCTCGGCCTCCACCACCCGGGCCAGCCGGCGCACGCCCTCGCGGATCTGGTCGGGCTCGGGGTAGCAGTAGGACAGCCGCATGTACTCCTTGCCCTGGCCGTCGGCGTAGAAGCCGATGCCGGGCACGTAGGCCACGTGGGCGCTGACCGCGCGGGGCTGCATGAGCTTGGCGTCCAGGCCGCGGGGCAGCTTGAGCCACACGTAGAACCCGCCGTCCGGGCGGGTCCAGGTGGTGCCCGGCGGCATCAGGGCGGCCAGCGAGTCCAGGCAGGCGTCGCGGCGCTCGCGGTAGAGCTCGATGAAGGTCTTGATCTGCTGCTGCCAGGGCTGGGTGTCCAGGTACCGGGCGACCGCGTACTGGGTGAGCGAGGGCGGGCACAGCACCTGCGCCTCGGTGGCCAGCACGAGCTTCTCGCGCACGGCGAGCGGCGCGAGCACCCAGCCCACCCGCAGGCCCGGGGAGAAGGTCTTGGAGAACGAGCCCAGGTAGATGACCCGCTCGGACTCGCGCGCACGCAGGGCCCGCATCGGCTCCCGGTCGAAGCCGAGCAGCCCGTAGGGGTTGTCCTCGACGACGAGCAGGTCGTACCGGTCGGCGATCTCCATGACCTTGCCGCGGCGCTCCTCGGAGAGCGTGATGCCGGCCGGGTTGTGGAAGTTGGGGATCGTGTAGAGGAACTTGACCTTGTCGCCGCGGGCGCGGCACTCGATCAGCGCGTCCTCCAGCGCCTCGGGCACCAGGCCGTCGTCGTCCATCAGCACGTGCTGCACCCGGGCCTGCGCGGCCTGGAAGACTCCGAGGGCACCGACGTAGGACGGCGCCTCGGCCAGGATCACGTCGCCGGGGTCGACGAAGACCCGGGTGACCAGGTCCGGGCCCTGCTGGGACCCGACGGTGACCACGACCTCCGACGGCGAGGCGTCGGTGATGCCCTCCAGCGCCATGACGTCGCAGATCCGCTCGCGGAGCCGCGGGTCGCCCTGGCCGGAGCCGTACTGCAGCGTCTGGGCGCCCATGCCGGAGACCAGCTCGCCGATCATGGAGCCGACAGCGTCCAGCGGCAGCGCGGTGACCGCGGGCATGCCGCCGGCCAGCGACACCACCTCGGGCCGGCTGACGACGGAGAACAGGGCCCGGATCTCCGAGCTCTTCATGCCGTGGGTGCGGGCGGCGTAGCGGTCGGCCAGCGGGTCCAGCCGCGGGTGACGCGCCGGCACCGGGACCGACGCGCCGACCGAGGGGTCAGGCGTCAGGGAGGACATCACCGGAGTCTAGGAGATGCAGCTGACGAAACCCGTGCACGGCCGGGCCTGCCGCCGACTAAGCCGGGGTGGACAGCTGGTAGGTGCCGGTCGGCGGGTCGGCCTCGGCGGGCAGGAACAGCCGCTGGACGGCGGCCAGCACGCTGGAGGCCACGGTGCTGCGCAGCCGGGCGTCGAGCAGCAGCTGCCGGTCGACCGGGTGCGACAGGTAGCCGCAGTCCAGCCGGATGGCCGGCATCCGGGTCAGCCGCAGCAGGTCCCACGTCTTGGCGTGCGAGCCGCAGTCGAGCATCCCGGTGCGGGCGATGACCTCGCGGCGGAGCAGGTTGGCGAACTCCTCGCCGACGGTGGAGGAGACCCCCGAGCCGGTGCCGTAGTAGTAGCTGGCCACGCCGCGGGCGTGCCGGGAGCCGTGCGCCTCCATGTGCAGGGAGACGAACAGGTCGGCGCGGGCGGAGTTGGCGAACGCCGTCCGCTCGGCCAGCGAGGGACCGCCGCGTCGTCCGCGGGTCAGGTAGACCGTCGCGCCCGCCGCGGCCAGCCGGCCCTCGATCCGGGAGGCGAGGTCGAAGACCAGGTCGGACTCGGTGGTCTCCCCCGCGGTGAACCCGGTGTCGTCGCCGCCGTGGCCGGGGTCGATGACGATGACCCGGCCGATCAGGTGCGGGCCGGACTCCACCAGCGAGGCGCTCTGCCGCAGCAGCTGCGGGCGGCCGCCGGTGACCCGCCGGCCCAGCTGCCGCAGGGCGCGCATGGTGCCCGGACCGCACGTGCCGTCGACGGTCAGGCCGTAGTCGCGCTGGAAGCCGCGCAGGCCCGACTCGGTCTCCGCGCCCAGGATGCCGTCGGCCCGGCCGGCGTCGTAGCCCAGCTCGAGCAGCCGCTCCTGCAGGTTCTGCACGTCGTCCCCGCGCATCGGGCGCTCGGGGTCGTACCGCAGCAGCCGGTCCCCCAGCGACCAGCGGGCCTCGGTCAGCGCCCGGTAGGTCTCCTCGCCGACCCGGCCGTCCACCGACAGCCCGCGCACCTGCTGGAAGTGCCGGACCGCCAGGGCGGTGGCCTCGTCGTACACGTCGGCGCCGTCGGGACCGGCGGTCAGCAGCCCGAGGCCGCGCAGGGCTGCCTGGACCTCCACGACGGCCGGGCCGGCACTGCCGGGTTGCAGGATCTGCACGCGGGGGACGCTCCCAGGGATAGGTGGTGCGGTGAACACCGATTGTGGTCCCCGCCGTGCGGTACGGCGAGGGCGGGGAGGGAGACCACGGTGTCCCCCACGACGAACGAGCCCGCCGCGGGCCCCCTGAGGGGGACCTGCGGCGAGCTCGTCCGCCGAGGTGAGGTGCTCGACCTAGATGTAGTCGGCCAGGTCGGAGAGGATCGCGCCCTTCGGCTTGGCGCCGATGATGCTCTTGACCGGCTTGCCGCCCTGGAACACCGTCATGGTCGGGATCGACATGACCTGGTAGTCGCGGGCGATCTGCGGGTTCTCGTCGATGTTGAGCTTGGCGATGGTGAGCTTGTCGCCGTGCTCGGAGGCGATCTCCTCCAGCACGGGGGCGACCATCTTGCACGGACCGCACCACTCGGCCCAGAAGTCGACGAGCACGGGCTTGTCGCTGCCGAGCACGTCGGCGGCGAAGCTGTCGTCGGTGACCTTCACGGTGTTGCCTGCCATGGGGATGGCTCCTTCGGTTGGTTGGTGCTGTGGTCCGGGAGGTGCGGGGAGGGTCAGCGCTCGTCGAAGGTGTCGGCGAGCCAGCGCTCGGCATCGATCGCGGCCGCGGCACCGGTGCCGGCCGACGTGATCGCCTGCCGGTAGATGTGGTCGACCACGTCGCCGCAGGCGAAGACGCCGTCGACGTTGGTGCGGGTGGTCGGGTGCTCGACCTGGATGTAGCCCTCGTCGTCCAGCTTGAGCTGGCCGGCGAAGATCTCGCTGCGCGGGTCGTGGCCGATGGCCACGAACAGGCCGGACACGTCCATCGACTCGGTGGAGCCGGTCTCGGTGTCGGTCAGCGTGATCGACTCGACCTGGTTGTCGCCGTGCACGTCGGTGACCTGCTTGCCCAGCGCCCAACGGATCTTCTCGTTGTCCTGCGCCCGCTTCTGCATGATCTTGCTGGCCCGCAGCTCGGGCCGGCGGTGCACCACGGTCACGGACTTGGCGAACCGGGTGAGGAAGGTGGCCTCCTCCATCGCCGAGTCACCGCCGCCGACGACGACGATGTCCTGGTCGCGGAAGAAGAACCCGTCGCAGGTGGCACAGGCGGACACGCCGTGGCCGAGCAGCCGGGCCTCGTTCTCCAGGCCGAGGTACCGGTACTTGGAGCCGGTCGCCACGATCACCGCGTGCGCGAGGTGGGTCTCCCCGCCGACCTTGACCACCTTGGGGGTGGCGGTGAGGTCGACCTCGGTGACGTCGCTGGGCACCAGCTCGGCGCCGAAGCGCTCGGCCTGGGTGCGCATGTCGTCCATCAGCTGGGGGCCCTGGATGCCCTCGGGGAAGCCGGGGAAGTTCTCGACCTCGGTGGTGGTCATCAGGGCGCCGCCGAACTGGCTGCCCTCGAACACCAGCGGGTGCAGGTTCGCGCGGGCGGCATACGTGGCAGCGGTGTACCCGGCGGGGCCGGACCCGATGATGATCAGGTCGCGGACGCCGTCGTGCTCGGCCGGCGGGATCGTGGCCGGCGGCTGACCGGGGTCGCCCGGGGCCGAGGCCGCGGGGCCGGGAGTGGGCTGGTTCGTCGTCACGGGCGGCACAACGACCAGCCTAGGGGGAGCATTCCCCGGGGTCAGCCGGCCGCCACGGGGGCGACCTCGGCGACGTCGGCGCTGAAGCCCTCGTCGCCCTGCACCAGGCCGGTGACCCAGATCAGCACATAGCGGGTGGTGACCGGCTCGGCGAAGGCCAGGTCGTCGGTGCCGGTGAGCTGGCCCTGCGCCCCGACCGCGAAGGAGTCCAGGTCGCCGTCGGTGCCGTCGCCGGTGCGGACCTCGACCGTGGCGCCGGCGGTGCCGGTGACGGTGACCCCGGACAGCACCTGCTCCGAGCCCAGGTCGTAGACCACGCCGACCCCGGGCTTGAGGTTGCCGAAGTCGGCGGAGCCCCGGTAGTTCAGGGTCGACCAGGCGGTGCCCGGGTCGCCGTCGTAGGACAGCGGGACCTCGTCGTCGTTCTCCGGTTCGCCGTCGCCGAAGGGGTCGAACACCTGGGCGGTGCTGACCTGCAGCGGGGTGCCGGCCGCGGTGCCCGGGTCGGCCGCGCTCTCCTCGGCAGCCGGGGCGGAGCTGCCCGGCGTGGAGCCCTGCACGTCGTCGACGCTGCTGGCCGCGGAGATCACGTTGTTGCCCAGCCACCAGCCGGCGGCGATGACCATCGCCAGGGCCAGCAGCGGGAGCCCGACGACCACCAGCTTGCGGCGCCAGCTGGAGGCGGTCGGCCCGTCGTCGACGACGTCGGCCTCGTCGTCGGCGTAGGAGGAGGCCCAGTCCAGCTCGTCGTCCTCGGCGGTGTCCTCCACCAGCTGCGGGACCGGCGGGTAGTCACGGGGGGACAGCGGGACCGGCGCCTCGGACCGCGCGGCGGGCCGGTCGACGACGGCGGCGTCCTCGGCGTCCCGGCGGGCGCGCAGCTTGCGCAGCCACCCGCTCTCGGACTCGTCGCCGCGCACGGCGTGGTGCGGGTCGGTGTTGCCGGAGCGGGGGCGGTCGCCGAGCAGCGCGGCCATCGCGGCGACGCTGGACAGCGCGGTCCCGGGCTCGGTGGAGCGGGCGCGGCGGACCAGCGCAGCGAGGTCGGGCTGCACGATGACCGGCGGGGTGACCCCGGGCTCGTCACCGCGCCGACCGGTCAGGCACAACTCCAGGAGCGCACCGAGGGCGGCGACGTCGCCCGGCACGGTGCCCTCGGCGGCCGGGACGGCGAGCAGGCCGACCAGGCCACCGGGCCGCAGGACGACGTGCTCGGGGGTCAGCCCGCCGACGGCGAGGCCGACCCGGTGCGCCTCGGCCACGCCCTCGGCCAGCCGGCGGACGACGGTGCGCGCCTCGCGCTCGGGCAGCGGGCCGGACTCCAGGCGCTCGGCCAGGGTCTGCCCGTCGATCCACTCGTTGACCACGTAGGCCGCGGGGCTGTCGTCCGGGGTGCCCTCGGCGGCGTCGTAGACCATCGACAGGGCCGGGGTGGCCAGGCCGCCGGCGGTCAGCGCGCGGCCGATCCAGGCGCGGGCCGCGGGACCACCCGGGGTGTGCACGCGCAGCGCGACGTCCCGGTTGAGCACGCGGTCACGGGCGCGCCAGGACCGGATGACCCCGGTCGGGGTGGGCTCGTCGGGAGCGAGCTGGTCGATCGGGCGGTAGCGGTCGGGCAAGCCGGTGGTCGTCGACGTCACGGACGCTGCCGACCTCCTGTGTCCCCTGCCGGCACCACGCGCGCCGGTCGCGGAGCCGGGGTGGTCATCGCCGTGCCCCGCCCAGTCTCGCCCGGACGGCGGCGAGCGGACCCGCGATCTCGGGGACACCCACCAGCACGACGCCGACCACGACCACGACGCCGATGACCAGGCTACCGACCAGGAGGGTCAGGAGCGAACCGATCACGGAGGTACCCACCAGACCGCCGAGCAGGTGCACCGCACCCCACCCGACCAGGGCCGCGACCACCGAGACCGCGGTCAGCTTCAGCACCGGCCCCGCGGCGTCGCCGGTACGCATCTCCCCCAGCCGCCGGCGCAGCGCCAGCGCCCCGACGGCCCAGCCGGCCAGGTAGGTGATCGACGTGGCGACCATGAGGCCGGCGACCACGTGCTCGGGGCTGACCACCGCCGGCACGGCCAGCAGGAGCGGCACCCGGACGGCGACCATCGCGATCTGGATCAGCGTGGGGGTGCGGGCGTCCTTCATCGCGTAGAAGACCCGCAGCTGGAGCAGGGTGACCGCCATCGGCAGCAGGCCGAAGGCGCCGACGGCGAGGGCCGTGCCGATGGCGCGCGCCTCGTCCGCGGACGTCTGGCCGTGGCCGAAGCCGACGGTGGCCAGGGCCGGGCCGAGCACCAGGAGCAGCGCGGTGACCGGCAGCAGGCCGACGGCCGACAACCGCATGCCCAGCGACAGGTCCGCGGCCACGCCGGGCACGTCCTGCCGGCTCGCGGCCCGGCTCATCCGGGGCACCAGAGCGGTCAGCAGCGCCACCCCGATGATCCCGTAGGGCATCTGGAAGAGCAGGCTGGCGATGGAGAAGGCGCCGGGCCCCAGCCCGCCGTCGTCGGCGGCGGCGTAGGCGACCCGGGTGGCGACGAGCACGCCGACCTGGCTGATCGCGACGTAGGCGATCACCCACAGCCCCAGCGTCCCGGCCTCGGCGAGCCCGGTGCCCCGCAGCCCCCAGCGGGGCCGCAGCGGGACGCCGACCTTGCGCAGCTGGGGCACCAGCACCAGGGCCTGGACGGCGATGCCGAGCGTGGTGCCGCCGCCGAGCAGCCAGACCTGGGTGTCGGTGATGGTCACCGGGGTGAGGTCGCCCGGCCCGCCGGCGAGGACGAAGAGCACGGCGGTGGCGATCACCACGACGTTGTTGAGCACCGGGGCCCAGGCCGGCCAGCCGAACACCCCGCGCGCGTTGAGGATCGCGGTGGCCAGCGCCCCCAGGCCGTAGAAGACGATCTCCACCAGCAGGATGCGGGCCAGCCAGGTCGCCAGGGCGACCTGCTCCTCGCCGCCGCTGACCCCGTAGGCGCGGGTCAGCACCGGGGCGAGCGCGACGGCGGCGACCGTCATCACCACGAGCCCGGCCATCGCGACGGTGGTCAGCCGTTGCGCGTACCGGACGCCGCCGTCGGGGTCGCGCTCCTGGGCGTGCACGAGCAGCGGGACGATGACCGAGGTCAGGACCCCGCCCAGCAGCAGCTCGTAGACGATGTTGGGCAGCGTGTTGGCCACGGTGTAGGCGTCGTTGACCGCCGCCACGCCCAGCACGACGGCGAGCACGACGGTGCGGGCCAGCCCGGTGACCCGGGAGACCAGGCTGGCCACGGCCATCGTGCCGGCGGCGCGGAGGATGCCGCGGCTGCCGCCCGGGGTTCCCTCGCGGGCCTCGACGGTGCCGGTGTCTTCGTCCTCCGACGGCGCGGGCACCGGCGGCAGGACCGGGATGACCTGCGTGTCGTCGGGTCCCGGCACGAACCGGGTGCGGAAGGAGACCTGCTCGCCCGAGCGGGTGCGCGGCCCGGCCACCGGCGGCTGCACGGCGGGCTGCGGCGGGAGCGGCGGGGGCTGCGGTGCGCGCGGCTGCACGGGCGCCGGCCGGGACGGGGGGGCCAGCGCGGCACCCAGCGGGCTGGCCCGGGTGCCCGGGTTGCGGCCGGTGCCGTCGGTCGGCGGCGGCGTCCGGCGCTGCTGCGGGAACGCCGGGTCGTCGGTGGTCGGGTGCCCGGCCAGCGCGCTGGCCGACGGGGCGGCCAGCGGAGGGGGGACGGCGCCGTAGGGCGCCGGCGGGAGCGGCCGGGACGCTGGTCGGGCTGGCCGCGCGGAGGGCTGCTCCCCGCTGCGCCGCTCGGCCTCGGCCCGCTCGACGATCTCGGCCACGGAGGGGCCCTCGCCGGAGTGCGCGGCCGGCGGGCTGTCGGGCCGGTGGTCGTCGCCGCTCACACCGGGCTCCGGGTGGGCGGTGCGGCGGGCGGCGCGGTGGGTGCGTCGTCCGCACCGGGCAGGGCGTCGTCCTCGACCGGGCCGGGTTCACCGCGCCGGCGGCGCAGCACGAAGCGCACCAGCCGGCGCAGGAACAGGAGGGCCAGCAGCGCGGCCGCGCCGAGGGTGATGACCAGGGTGATCGGGCCGTAGGCGGTGCTGCTGACCCGCAGCTCCACCTGGGTGCCCAGCTGCCCGCCGGCCGGGGTGGCCAGTCGGGCGACGACGGTGAAGCTGCCGGACTGGCGGACCGACGTCGGCACCTGCACGACGGTGCGGGAGTCCGGTTCCAGGCGTCGGTCGGAGACCGGGTCGGCGTCGAAGCCGACCCCGCTGCGGGTCTGCAGGTCCAGGGTGACGGTGACCGCGAAGGGGAGGTCGTTGCGGACGGTGAGCACCAGCGGGGCGTCGCTGGAGGCCAGGCTGTAGGTGCCGTCGGCCGGGGCCACGAGGCCCACCCGGCCGCGCAGCCCGGTCAGGGTCTGCTGCAGGTCGGTGGTCCGTGCGGTGAAGCCGGACGGGTCGCCCCGCCAGGCCGCCGACGACGCGCGGGCGATCGCCGCGTCGTACCCGGCGAGGACGACGCCGGCGTCGTCGACCGCGGCGGCGAAGTCGTCCCGGATCGCGACCGCCTCGGCGACCGTGGCCAGCCCGACGCCGGACAGCTGCCCGTCGCCGGTCGGCGCCACGAGGGCGCCGGCGTCGGCCACCGGCCCCCGGGTCAGGTCGTCGACCGAGACCGCGGCGAGCCAGGGCTCGGAGGCGGTGTCGGCCATCATCGCCGTCGCCCAGCTGGGATCGGCCTGCACCTCGCGCGGCGGCACGACCAGCACGGTCTGCGCGACGGCCGGGTCGACCGCGGCGAGCTGGCTGGTCAGCACGCCGAGCTCGGCGAGGTAGCGCTGCTCGACGACCCGGGCCCCGCCGGCGGTGGTGTCCGCCGCCGCCACGACGTCGCCCAGGGCACCGTCGGCCACCAGGGTGGTGAGCGTGTCCGCCCCGGTGGTCACCGGCACCCGCGCGGCGGCGGCGCGGCCGGTCCGCCCCACCGCGGCCGCTGCGTCGGCGTAGGCGCCCTGGCCCAGGACGAGCTCGCCGACGCCGCCGGCCCGGAGCGTGGCCAGGGTGTCGGGGCGGACCGTGCCGCCGGCCGGCCACGCCAGGTCGGTCCGCGGGGTGACGTCCAGGGCGTCGGCGAGGATCCGGGCCCCGGCGCCGGTGTCGGTGTCCTCGTCGTCCGCGGGTGCGGTGGGGGCGGCGGTCGGGGTGGCCACCGGGTCGCCCTGGGCGTCCAGCGGCTGGGACGCGGTGCCCTCGGGGGTGCCGGGCAGCGATCGGGTGACGACGGCGGGTAGCCCCGCGGCCTGGAGGGCGTCGGCGTCCACGTCGGCGTACGGCAGCGCCACGACCGGGTGAACGCTGGCCAACGCCCGGAGCCGCTCGAGCCAGTCGGCGGCGGCCGTCACGCCCTGGCCGGTCGCGCCGGCGACGGTGTAGCCGGCCGCCATGGCGGTGACCTCCTCGACGAGGGCCGGGTCGACGGCGAGGGTGACCGGCACGGTCCGGCCGCCGTCGGGCAGGTCCTCCAGCACGTCCAACGCCCGGTCCAGCCGGCCGTCGGCCGAGATCTCGCCGGCCAGGTCGTCGTCGACGAAGGCACCCGCGGCGTCGCGGTGCGGCCGCTCGGTGAGCGGCCACAGCCAGGCGACCGACGTGCGGCTGGTGGTCGAGGCGGCGGCGACCAGGTAGGTGGACAGCTCACCGACCCGCTCGACGAGCCCGTTGCGGGTGCCGTTGACGTTGACCAGCACCGGGTACACGCCGTCCTCGACGATGCCCAGGTCGGCGGCGGTGGCGGTGTAGCCCAGCGGGATCGAGTCCCCGGGCTCCAGCACGCCGACTTGCGGGGAGAAGGGTGCCTGGGCGGCGTCGCCGGCCGACGGGGTGGCCGCGTCGTCGGCGAGCTCCTGCCGGCTGGTGAGCCGGTCGCCGCGCTGCAGGCGGACCGTGATGTCGGTGATCGTGTCGTCGCCGTCGTTGGTCAGCGTGCCCACCAGCTGGATAGTGCTGTCGGGCCGGACGGTGCGCGGCTCCAGGCTGGTGAGGGAGACGCCGACGGGGCCGGTCGAGGGGGTCGCCGCCGGGTCGTCCCCGGGCGCGGCGGACGCGGTGCCGGCCGGCAGCAGCAGCGCGCCGAGGACGGCGACGACGACGGCCGCGAGCACGGCGGCCCGCCGCGGGGCTGGGGTCACGGGGCGGACGCCGCCGCCGGTGGCCCGCCGCCTCACGACATCTCCTCGCTGGCGCTCGGCGCTGCCGCGGGCGGGCCTGCTGTGTCCGTGCGGGGCCTGGTGGACCCGGTCACGCGGTGTCGGCCAACAGCCCGGGGGCGCGCTCGACCAGGGCCCGCTCGTCGGCGTAGGCCAGCCGGCTGGACAGCTCGGTCAGCGGGACCCAGGCCACCTCGGTGACCTCGACGTCCTCGTCGGACAGCTCGCCGCCGGTCGCCCGGAGCAGGAAGTGGTGCACGGTCTTGTGCACGCGCCGGCCGTCGGCGACGAACCAGAAGTCGATGATGCCCAGCGGTGCCACGACCACGCCCTGGATGCCGGTCTCCTCGGCGACCTCGCGGACCGCGGTGTCCTCCGGGGTCTCGCCTGCCTCGATGTGCCCCTTGGGCAGCGACCAGAGCAGGCGACCGCGGCGGTCGGTGCGGCCGATCAGCGCGGCGCGGGGGCCGGTGCCGTCGTCGTCGGCGACCACCAGGCCACCGGCCGAGGTCTCGTCGACCCGGCGCAGACGTCGGCCCGGGCGCCGTCGTCCGCCCGTCGGAGCCATGCCTGCAGGGTAGCGCGACCGGCGTCGGTAGCCTGGGCGGTCGTGTCCGACCAGCCCGCGCGCCCCGACCCCGAGCCGGTCCCCGCAGCCGTCCAGCAGACCGTCCGCGAGCTGGTCGACCTGACCCCCGTCCTCGGCCTGGTCGGCGAGCGCTTCACCGCGGCCGGGCACGAGGTGCACCTGGTCGGCGGGTCGGTCCGGGACGCGCTGCTGGCCGCCGGCTCCGGCGTGGGGCGTATCGGCGACCTGGACCTGACGACGTCGGCCACCCCGGAGCAGACCCTGGCGGTGCTGGACGGGCTGGCGAGTTCCACGTGGAACACCGGCATCGCGTTCGGCACGGTCGGCGCCGAGGTCCGCGGCGAGCGGCTGGAGATCACCACCTACCGCGCCGACCGCTACGACCGGGAGTCCCGCAACCCCGAGGTCGCCTGGGGCAGCTCGCTGGTCGACGACCTGGCCCGGCGCGACTTCACCGTCAACGCCATGGCGATCTCGCTGGGGCCCGACCGCACCGTCACCGACCCCTTCGGCGGCCTGGGCGACCTGCTGGCCGGTCGGCTGCGCACCCCGGGGCGGGCGGAGGACTCCTTCGCCGACGACCCCCTCCGCATGCTGCGCGCGGTGCGCTTCGTCGCGCAGCTGGGCCTGGCCCCGGCACCCGAGGTCGTGGGGGCGATGATGGCCCTGGCGCCAGAGCTGGGCCGGATCACCGCCGAGCGGGTGCAGCAGGAGTTCTCCCGCACGCTGCTCAACCCGGCCCCGCGCGCGGCGCTGGAGCTCTTCGTGTCGACCGGGCTGGCCGACGTGGTCCTGCCCGAGCTGGCCGCGCTGCGCATGGAGATCGACGAGCACCACCAGCACAAGGACGTCTACACGCACTCGCTGACCGTGCTGGACCAGGCCATCGCGCTGGAGGAGCCGGGCACCCCGCCGGACCTCGTGCTGCGGCTCGCGGCCCTGCTGCACGACATCGGCAAGCCGGCCACCCGCCGGCACGAGGAGCGCGGCCGGGTCTCCTTCCACCACCACGAGGTGGTCGGGGCCAAGCTCGTGCGCAAGCGGCTGCAGGCGATGAAGTACTCCAAGGAGATCGTGGAGCAGGTCGCCCGGTTGACCTTCCTGCACCTGCGGTTCCACGGGTACGGCTCGGGCGAGTGGACCGACTCCGCGGTCCGCCGGTACGTCACCGACGCCGGCGAGCTGCTGCCGCGGCTGCACAAGCTGGTCCGCTCGGACTCCACGACCCGCAACAAGCGGCGCGCGGCGATGCTGTCGGCGACCTACGACTCGCTGGAGCAGCGGATCCGGGAGCTGTCCGAGGCCGAGGACCTGGCCCGCGTCCGCCCCGACCTGGACGGCAACCGGATCATGGAGCTGCTCGAGATCTCCCCCGGCCCCGACGTCGGCGCCGCCTGGCGGTTCCTCAAGGAGCTGCGCCTGGAGCGCGGCCCGGTCGACCCGGAGACCGCCGAGGCCGAGCTGCTCAGCTGGTGGCGCTCCCGGGGCTGAGCGGCACCGCCGCACCGCGCCCCCGGGTCCCCACGAGCCCGTTGGCCACGGCGGTGGCGAGGTAGAGGACGGCGACCACGACCAGCGCCGGCACGCTGGTGCCCGACGCCGGCAGCACGAGGGCGGCGGTGACGACGGCGACCACGAAGGTCACGTTGAACAGGGTGTCGTAGACGGAGAACACCCGGCCGCGGAAGTCGTCGTGCACGACCTCCTGCAGGGTGCTGTCCACGCAGATCTTCACCGCCTGGCTGACGAAGCCCAGCACGAAGCCGGCCGCCACGATCGTCGGCGGGGTGAACGGCAGACCGAGCCCGAGCTGGCCCACCGCGCCGAGCAGGAGCACCCCCGTCGTCCAGCGGCCCTTGCCCCACCGCGCGACGGCGGGCGGGGTGGTGACGGCGGCCAGCAGCGTGCCGACGGCGCCGGCGGCGAGCACCTGGGCCAGACCGGGCAGGCCCACCGGGAACCAGCCGGTCGGCACCAGGCTGTTCCGGTAGAGCAGCAGCGTCAGCAGGGTCAGCAGCCCGAAGCACACCCGGTGCACCGCCATGACGGCCAGCACCCGGGTGGCCGCCGGGGACGCGAGCACGTGCCGGGCGCCGGCGAGCATCCCGTGCAGCACGTCGCGCGCGGACACCGTGGCCGTGCGCGAGGAGTGGTCGGGACCCAGGTA
This sequence comes from Klenkia terrae, assembly GCF_900491935.1. Lineage (GTDB taxonomy): Bacteria > Actinomycetota > Actinomycetes > Mycobacteriales > Geodermatophilaceae > Klenkia > Klenkia terrae. Next base: position 2,171,034 of record NZ_UEXK01000004.1, on the reverse strand, counting down.
GGGCCGGGCGAACCCGGCGACGACCGCGGCGCCGACCAGGTACGGCGGGGCCGAGCAGAGGGCCAGCAGGGCGTAGCCGCCGTCGGACCCGCCCAGCAACGACTGCACCGCGATGGCCACCCCGCCGCCCAGCACGCCCGACACCGCGCCCGCGGTGGTGGTCAGCGCGTTGGCGGGCACCAGCTGGGGCCGTTCGCAGGTGTGCGGGAGCCCGGCCGACAACGCCGAGAGCACGAACCGGTTGACCGAGAACACCGCCAGCCCGGCCAGGTAGAACAGCGGCCCGCTGACCCCCGACCAGGTCAGCGCCGCCACACCGACGACGAGGACGGCCCGGACGCAGTTGGCCACCACCAGCACCTGCCGGCGGCTCCACCGGTCCAGCCACACCCCGGCGAACGGGCCGATCAGGGAGTAGGGCAGCAGCAGGACGGCGAACCCGGCGGCGACGTCGACCGGGTCGGCGGCCCGCTGCGGGTTGAACAGGACCGTCCCGGCGAGTGCGGCCTGGAAGACGCCGTCCCCGAACTGGGAGGCCAGGCGGGTGAGCAGCAGGCGGCGGAAGTCGGGCCGGGCAAGCAGCAGACGGGTGGTCTTCCCTCGTCCGGACCCCCGGACCCGCCCCGTCACACCCGCACCCTACGGCGGCGCGGCGCAGCTGCCCGGGTGGAGGAACCGGCACCCGGCGACCCCCCACGGCGGCCGACCTGGGGCACACTGGAGCCGATGAACGCGGTGCCCCCGTCGCCAGACCCCGACCGTCGGCCCACGGCCCCCGCCGCCGGCCGGCGGCCCCACGGCGCGTCGCCGCGGCTGACCCTCGGGGAGCCCGAGGACGTCCGGCCCGGCTGCCTGCTGGTGGCCATGCCGGTGCTGGCCGACCCCAACTTCGCCGGCACCGTCGTCTACGTGGTCGACCACTCGGCCACCGGCACGGTCGGCGTGGTGCTCAACCGGCCCAGCGAGGTCCGGATCGCCGACGTGCTGCCGGTCTGGTCGGACCTGGCGGTGGACCCGGGGGTCTTCCACGTCGGCGGGCCGTGCGAGAGCGAGACCGCGCTGTGCCTGGCGGTCACGTCGACCGGCGTCCCGGGGCTGCAGCTGGTGGGCGACGACGTGCACCTGGTCGACCTGGACGGCGACCCCGAGGAGGTGCGGTCCGCGGTCCGGGGGCTGCGGGTCTTCGCGGGGTACGCGGGCTGGTCACCGGGGCAGCTGCGCACCGAGATGGTCGAGGGCGCCTGGGCGTGCGTGCCGGGCCGGGCCGACGACGTGCTGTCCGAGGACGGCGGCGACCGGCTGTGGCACCGCGTGCTGCGCCGGCAGGCCGGGGCGCGCGCCGTGCTGAGCACCGCGGCACCCGACCCGACCCAGAACTGACGAGGGCGGCTCACCCGTCCCAGGGGTCTCGCACCGGGCGCCCGGTTCTGGCAGACTGAGCCCCGCGGGAGGGACGGTCTGGGGAAGAGACCGTCCCTCCCGTTTCGCTTCCCTCAAAACCCGAGGTCGGCGGCGATCTGGGGGTAGTCCGAGACCAGCGCGGTCTCCGCCTCGTCGGGCAGCGTGATGGTCCGCGGCCCGTGGTCGCCCAGGGTGATCGTCACGTCGAAGCTCTGGTCGGGCAGCCGCGTCGTGTACTGCAGCAGCAACTGGTCCTCCGCCGAGACGAGGATGGTCGCGCCCGTGCCGGTCTGGTACGCGGCGGCGAGCTGGCCGTTGACCGACCGCTGCCCCTGCCAGGTGTAGCCCCGCTCCAGGAAGGCGCGGGGGTCGTCGGCGGCCCGCTGGGACAGGTTGGGCACCAGCTGGACCAGCACGTCGACCAGCGACGCCGTCCCGTTGGCCTGGGTGCTGGAGATCGGGCGGCGCAGGTAGGTGGTGTCCGGCCGGCCGGCCGCGGCCAGCGCGTCGCTGAGCCCGGGGACGTCGCCGTACCAGAGGTCGGCGGTGGAGAAGAACAGCGTGCGGGTGTCGTCGGGCTGGCCGCCGCCGTAGGTGGTGACCGCCTGTGCGCTGCCGACGCCCTGCCGGAAGTCGATCTCCCCGGTGAGGGTGAGCACGGTGTTCTCGGCGTAGGGCGCGGTGACGGTGAAGTCGGCCCCGCCCTCGGTGTAGTCCCGGTGCAGCAGGCCGGCGAGGATGTCGGCCTCGTCGTCGGTGATCGGGTCGCCGGGGTTCCGGTCGGCCGCCGAGGACCCGCCGCACCCGGCCAGGAGGACGGCGACCACGGTGAGCAGGACGGCGAGCAGACGTGGACGGGCCGGCATGCCGCCACGGTAGTGCGGCACGCCGGCCCGGCTCAGGTCACCCGATGGAACGGCCTCGGTGCAGGGCCCCGTGCCGCGCGGAGCGTGGTGCGGGGGGCACCGAGGTCCTTTCTCAGCGCTCGACGGTGCCGGCGATGAAGGCCTCGACCGCGTCGCGGGCCTCGGAGTCGCTGTACTGCTCCGGCGGGCTCTTCATGAAGTACGACGACGCCGACAGGATCGGGCCGCCGATGCCGCGGTCCAGGGCGATCTTCGCGGCGCGGACGGCGTCGATGATGATGCCGGCCGAGTTCGGGGAGTCCCAGACCTCGAGCTTGTACTCCAGGTTCAGCGGGACGTCGCCGAACGCGCGGCCCTCGAGCCGGACGTAGGCCCACTTGCGGTCCGAGAGCCACGGCACGTGGTCCGACGGGCCGATGTGCACGTTGCCCTTGCCCATGTCGCGGTCGACCTGGCTGGTCACCGACTGGGTCTTGGAGATCTTCTTGGACTCCAGGCGCTCGCGCTCGAGCATGTTCTTGAAGTCCATGTTGCCGCCGACGTTGAGCTGCATGGTGCGGTCGAGCTGCACGCCGCGGTCCTCGAAGAGCTTGGCGAGCACGCGGTGGGTGATGGTGGCCCCGACCTGGCTCTTGATGTCGTCGCCGACGATCGGCACACCGGCGTCGGTGAACTTCTGCGCCCAGGCCGGCGTGCCGGCGATGAAGACGGGCAGCGCGTTGACGAAGGCGACCTTCGCGTCGATGGCGGCCTGCGCGTAGAACTCCGCGGCCTGCTGGGAGCCGACGGGCAGGTAGCAGACCAGGACGTCGGCGCCGGACTCGCGCAGCGCGGTGACCATGTCCACCGGCTCGTCGTCGGACTCCTCGACGATCTCGCGGTAGTACTTGCCCAGGCCGTCCAGGGTGGTGCCGCGCTGCACGGTCACGCCCAGCGGCGGGACGTCGGCGATCTTGATCGTGTTGTTCTCGCTGGCCACGATGGCCTCGGAGAGGTCGCGGCCGACCTTCTTGGCGTCGACGTCGAACGCGGCGACGAACTGGACGTCGGAGACGTGGTAGTCGCCGAACCGGACGTGCATCAGCCCCGGCACGGACTTCGTCTCGTCGGCGTCCCGGTAGTACTCGACGCCCTGCACCAGCGACGCCGCGCAGTTGCCGACGCCGACGATGGCGACCTTCACCGAACCCATGGGTCCTCCTCGTGCCGGCACGACGGCCGGCATTGATGTCTGTGCTGCAGGTGGTCGTGCGACCGACCCCGGCGACGCTGCCGGGTGCCCGCTGCCGGGCTCCGACGCTGGAGCTCCGCTGGCCCGCCGGGCGGGCCGTCCCGACCACCATACGAACATACGAGTTCGTTTGTCATGTCGGCGGGGGTGATCGGCGGTCGTAGGCTGGTCCGCGTGCCTCGGCGTTCGACGGTGGACTACGCACTGCGCAAGCGCGCGCTGCTGGCCGACGTCCGCTCCGGGCGCACGTCCCTGGCCGAGGTCTGCGACGCCACGCCCTACCTCACCCAGGCCGCCCGGCACCACGGCGAGGAGACCGACGAGACCTGTCCGGTCTGCAGCCGCAGGCGTCTGACCAGGGTGAACTACGTCTACGGCGAGGCCCTGGGTACGGTGGCGGGGCAGGCCAAGCGGCAGGCGGAGCTCACGCGCATGGATGCGATGCAGGACGAGTTCGCCGTCTACGCCGTGGAGGTCTGCCGCAGCTGCGGCTGGAACCACCTGGCGACCTCGTACGTCCTCGGGGCGGTGCCGGAGCCCGGCCGGGCCCGGCGCGGTACCCGTCGCCGAACCGCGAGGGACTGACCGGGCCGCCGACCTGCGCCGCGCTGTGGACGGAACGGTCCCGACCTTCCACAGCTCCACCCGTCATCCTGGACCCGGCACCCCGGGTCCCACCCGGGTCGCCGGGACGTCCGACGTCCGCCGCCCACCGACTCGAGAGAGGGGCCACCGCCGTGCCTCCCCACGACGACACCTCACCCGTCGGGCTGCCCGCCGGCTCCGTCCGCCGACCCCCGCCCTGCCTCTTATATACATCTGACGCCGCCGACGATACTCCCGCTCATGGCACCCGGCGTTACCTCAGCATTCTACAGCGCATGAACCACCTCCACCATGCACGGCCGACGNTCCGGTGGCGGCGGTGGGCGACCCGACCCCCGGCGCCCGGACCCGCGCACGGCCAAGCGGGCCGACCGCGGCCGGACGACGGCATCCCGCACCGGTGACGGCCCGAAGGTCTCCGCCCGGCCGGCCGGCAAGAAGCGCGGCAAGGGCAAGCGGACGGCGAAGCAGAAGCGCCGGCGTATCTACAAGGTCCTCGCGTCCCTGGTCGTCGGCGGCCTGGTGCTGCTCGGCGTCTTCGTCGGCGTGGTCTACGCCAACACCACGGTGCCCAGCCTGGACGACGTCTCGCAGGCCCAGACCACGATCGTCTACTACTCCGACGGCACCACCGAGATGGCCCGGCTGGGCTCGGAGAACCGGATCGCGGTGACGCTGGACCAGGTGTCCGAGCCGGCCCGCGAGGCGATCCTGGCCGCGGAGAACCGCAACTTCTACGACGACCCCGGCATCTCGATCACCGGCATCGCCCGGGCGGCCTGGAACAACCTGACCGGTGGGTCGACGCAGGGCGGGTCGACGATCACCCAGCAGTACGTGAAGAACACCCTGCTGACGGCGGACCAGACGTTCAGCCGCAAGTTCCAGGAGCTGTTCCTGGCGGTGAAGCTGGACAACAACTACTCCAAGGACGAGATCCTCGAGGGGTACCTCAACACCATCTACTTCGGCCGCGGTGCCTACGGCATCCAGGCCGCCGCGCAGACCTACTTCGGGGTCGACGCCAGCGCGCTGACCGCCCAGCAGGGCGCCGTCCTCGCCGTCCTGGTCCGCAGCCCCAGCGCCTACGACCCGGCCAACAACCCCGAGGGCTCCCAGGACCGGTGGGGCCTGGTGCTGGACGGCATGGTCGAGCAGGGCTGGCTCAGCTCCGGGGACCGCAGCGCGTCCACCTACCCGGCCGTGCTGCCGGTGACCGGGTCTTCCCTGGGCCTGCCCGACGGCCCCGAGGGGCTGATCGTGCAGCAGGCGCTGGCGGAGATGCAGACCCGGCTGGACCTGACCCAGGACCAGGTGCTCAGCGGCGGCTACCGGATCACCACCACGGTCAACCCGACCTACCAGCAGGCGGCCGTGGAGACGGTGAACTCGGTGATGGAGGGCGAGCCCGAGACGCTGCGCCAGGCCCTCGTCGCCGTCGACCCCCGCACCGGCGCCGTGCTCGCCTACTACGGCGGCACCAGCGGCACCGGGTTCGACTACGCGCAGGCGCAGCGGCCGCCGGGCTCGTCGTTCAAGCCCTACGCGATGGCCACCGCGCTGGAGCAGGGCATCGCGATCAACTCCCGGCGCGACGGCAGCTCGCCGCAGACCTTCCCCGACCGCACCCAGCCGGTCCGCAACTCCGGGGGCGCCTCCTGCGCCTCCTGCACGCTGGTGCAGGCGATGACCCGGTCGCTGAACACGACGTTCTACGGGTTGGCCTACGAGGTCGGCCCGGACAACGTAAGGACGACGGCGCTGGCCGCCATGGGCCTGGGCGACACCTGGCAGGGCGGCACGCTGGACGGCGCGAAGGTCCTGGCCAACCGGGAGGGCTTCACCGGTGCCGCGATCGGCATCGGTGAGTACGAGGTGCGCCCGGTCGACCAGGCAGTCGGCTTCGCCACCCTCGCCAACGGCGGGGTCCGGCACGCCACGCACTACATCGCCCAGGTCACCGACTCCGAGGGCGGCCTCGTCGTCACCCCCGAGTCGGTGGTCGACGCCGGCACCCAGGCCATCCCGGCCGAGGTCGCCAGCGACACCACGCTGTCCACCGAGGGCGTCGCCGAGTACTCCCGGCGCAGCCTGGACGACGACCGCCCGGTGGCCAGCAAGACCGGTACCCAGGGCCTGCAGGGCAGCGTCAGCGACAACACCGACGCCTGGATGGTCGGGTACACCCCGTCGATCTCGACGGCGGTGTGGATGGGGTCGGACACCCCGTCAGCGATCGAGAACGCCGACGGCGGCCCGATCTTCGGCTCCGGGCTGCCCGGGCAGATCTGGCAGGAGTTCATGGACCGGGTGCTCGACGGCACACCGGTCGAGGACCTGCCGACCGAGCAGATCATCGACGGGGACACCGGCAACTCGGTGCCCGAGGAGACGACGCAGGCCCCGGTCACCACGTCGCAGGCCCCCCGTCCGACGTCCGAGGCCCCGGAGACCACCACCCAGGCTCCGGTGACCACCACGCCGGCCCCGGTGACCACGACGCCGGCCCCGACGACGACGGCGGCGCCCACCACGACGACGCCGACGACCACCGTCGCCCCACCGGGTGCGGTCATCCCGCCGGGCCAGCCGACGCGTTAGGCACACTGACCCGGTGAGCACGCAGGACACGGGCCCGTCCTCGGCCGACCAGCCGGAGGGCGGGCCCGTCCCGTCCCCGGCGCAGGTCGGGACGCAGGTCAGCGAGCCGCCGCAGGTGGCCGCGCCGCCGTGGCCGGACCGGGTGGTGCCCACCTGGACCGACCGGGTGGTTGCGCAGGCCAGCGAGGCGTTCGGCGGCCCGTGGGGCCGGCACGCGGTCACCGGGCGGGCGCTGTTCTGGACCCCGCTGCGGATCGCGCTGCTGTTCACCGTGCTCGGCCTCGCGCTGGCCTGGGCCAAGCAGAACCCGTGCGCGGACGGCAACTGGGTGGGCTCCAAGCAGTACACCCACTTCTGCTACTCCGACACCGTGCCGCTGTTCGGCCTGCGCGGCCTGGACACCGGCCAGGTGCCCTACCTGGACTCCGCGATGGAGTACCCGGTGCTCACCGGCGGCTTCATGTGGCTGGCCGCCGTGCTGTCCCGCGGCTACGACTCGCTGGCCCAGGCGGTCGGGCTGCTGCCGACCGTGGTGCCGGTGCAGAGCTACTACGTCGTCACCTGCCTGATGCTCAGCGTCTGCGCGCTGCTGATCACCCGCTCGGTGGTCGGGCTGGCCGGGCGCCGGCCCTGGGACGCCGCCATGGTCGGCCTGTCACCGCTGCTGGTCGTGCATGCCTTCACCAACTGGGACCTGTTCGCCGTCGCCCTGGCCTCGCTGGCCATGTGGGCGTGGGCCACCCGGCACCCGGTGCTGGCCGGCGCGCTCATCGGCCTGGGGACGGCGGCCAAGCTCTACCCGGTGCTGCTGCTCGGCGTCCTGCTGGTGCTGTGCCTGCGGGCCGGGCGGCTGCAGGTCTGGGCCGGCACCGCCCTGGCGGCGGCCGCCGCCTGGCTGGTGGTGAACGTGCCGATCGCGCTCCTGGCACCGGAGAACTGGCGGCTGTTCTTCAGCCTCAACGACAGCCGCCCGGCCGACCCGGACACGCTGTGGAACATCGCCCTGGCCGCCACCGACGACGCGCTGTTCGACGGCCCGCTCGACCCCGGTCAGAGCCCGACGGTGCTCAACACCTGGGTCGCGGTCGCCACGCTGCTGGTCTGCGCCGCGGTCGGCTGGCTGGCGCTGTCGGCCCCGGTGCGGCCCCGGGTCGCCCAGCTCGCGTTCCTGCTGGTGGCCGGGTTCCTGCTGGTCAACAAGGTGTGGAGCCCGCAGTACTCGCTGTGGCTGCTCCCGCTGGCCGTGCTGGCCCGACCGGCCTGGCAGTCGCTGCTGCTCTGGCAGGCCACCGAGGCCGTGCTGTGGGTGCCCCGCCTGCTCTGGTACCTGGGCACCGAGAACAAGGGCATCGACGTCCAGTGGTTCTTCCTGGCCGTGGGCGTGCGCGACGTCGCCGTCGTGGTGCTCATGGCGCTGGTCGTGCGCGACGTGTGGCACCCCGAGCTGGACCGGGTGCGGCGGAGCTGGCCGGGCACCGACGACCCGGCCGGGGGCATCCTCGACCACACCGCCGACCGCTTCCGGCTGCGGCTGCGCACACCGCGGTCCTCCGGACCGCACCGCGACCAGGAGCCCGCTCCGCTCGGGTCGAGCGCGTCCGTCGATCGATCGGGGACCCTCCGGGCCCCCTCCTCACGACAGGGCGTCCCGGACCAGGCTGATCTCCCCGGCGTGCGAGGCGACGTCGCCGGGGGTCTCGAGGACGACGGGGCAGCCGGCGGTCCGCGCCACCTCCAGGAGTAGCTCGACCGGGATCGAGCCCTCCCCCAGCGGGGCGTGCCGGTCCCGGTTCGACCCGGCCTCGTCGCGGCTGTCGTTGAGGTGCACCAGGTCGATGCGGCCGGTGATCGCCCGGACGTCCTCGACCACCGTGCCCAGGTCCCAGCCGGCGGCCCAGGCGTGGCAGGTGTCCAGGACGAACCCGGCGCCGAACTCGCCGACGGCCTCCCACAGCCGGGCCAGCGCCTCGAGCTCGCGGGCCATGGCCTTGTCCCCGCCGGCGGTGTTCTCGATCAGCACCGGCACCGGGAAGCCGCCGTCCCGGGCCTGCCGCTCGAAGAGCTTGCGCCAGTTGTCGAACCCGGCCACCGGGTCGTCCTTGCCGGTCACGTGCCCGCCGTGCACGACCATCCCGGCCGCCCCGATCGCCGCCGAGGCAGCGGCGTGCTGGCCCAGCAGCTTGCGGCTGGGGATCCGGATCCGGTTGTTGGTCGAGGCGACGTTGAGCACGTAGGGCGCGTGCACGAACACCACGACGTCCGAGGCCTGCAGCTGCTCGGCGTCCGGGCGCGGGGCCGGGGCCTTCCAGTCCTGCGGGTCGGCCAGGAACACCTGGACGGCGGTGGCGTCGACCTCGGCGGCGCGCGCCAGCACCCCGCCGTCCTCGACCTCGCCGGACTCCGTGAGCCCGGATCCGACGTGCACTCCTACCGGGTGTGACGACATACCCCCGAACGTAGGCGGTGGGGGTGACATCGAGATGCGCGCGTATCTCCCAGGTCACACACTCGTTGTCGCACGTGATAGGTGTTACCCGCAGGTACTGCCAGTGTGGGCAGCCGCGGTGGGGTCTCGACGGAGAGGCGCAGGACATGCAGAGCGGACGGATCGGCCGGTCGGCCAGGCGCGGCATCGCCGTGCTGACGCTGGGGTGGCTGCTGGCGATGGTCGGCTCGGTGCTCGCCACCCCGCCCGCCCAGGCGGCGCCCACGGCCACGGTGGAGATCAGGACGCTCACCCCGCCGGTGGTGAGCCTGGACGCCGGTGGCACCGCCACCTTCGTCAACTCGGTCGCCTCCTACCCGGCGCAGCTCACCCTGCCCGTGGTCGGCACCCTGGGCGGCACGGTCTACACCGACATCTCCGTCACCTTCAACGGCTCCACGAAGGCCCTGCAGCCCGGCCAGTCCGCGGCCTACACCTTCCCGGCCAGCACGGTCGGCGCGATCACCTACACCTACCGCGTGGTCCCCGCCGCCAACACCCCGGGCGCCCTCGTCGGCCAGCTGGTCAACGGCATCATCGCTACGCTGCCGGCGCTGCCGGTCGGCACCCCGTTCGTGGTCAACACCCTCGTTCCCCTGCCGAACCTGCCCTCGGCCAACCTGCCCCAGCTGCCGCCGGTGGCCGTCGCCGTGCCGGGCGTCCCCTCCGCCGCCGTGCCGGCCCCGCAGGTCCCGGGCACCTCGGCCCCGGTGGCCGAGGCGCCGGCCGCGGAGGCCCCCGCCGCCGAGGCGCCGACGACCGACGGCACCGGCTACACCTACGGCCTGCCGGGCTCGGCCGGCCAGCTCGCCCCGCTGGACACCTCCGCGGCGGCGGCGTTCGACCCGTCCCGCTTCGTGTTCAGCGACGCGGCCTCCTCGGCCGGCGGCAGCGGCGGCGGCGGCGTGCCGGGCAGCTACGACGGCGCCTCGGTGCCGGTGTTCGGCCAGCTCGCCGGCCTCGACGGCTCGAGCCTGTCCGGCAGCGGCGACGACGTCGAGATCGCCTCGGACTCCTCGGCCAGCACCCCGGACCCGGCGCTGTCGGTGCCGGCCCTGGCCGCGGTGATCGCCCTGGCCGGCGTGACCGCGGCGCTGGTCCGCACCCACCTGGGCCAGCGGGCGGCCTCCCGCAGCTAGCTGCTGGTACCTTCGGCGGTGCGCGTCCGGTCGGTCGTCCCTTCGACCTGCCCGGACGCGCGACGCGTGCAAGCCCTCCTGCTGCAGATCTCCTGCAGCCGCCAAGACCAGAGGAGGTGGGGTTCTCCGTGCGTCACTACGAATTGATGATCATCCTCGATCCCGAGCTGGAGGAGCGAACCATCGCTCCCAGCCTGGACCGGTTCCTCTCCGTCGTCACCAACTCCGGTGGCACCGTGAAGACCGAGATCTGGGGCCGTCGCCGCCTGGCGTACGAGATCAAGAAGAACGCCGAGGGCATCTACGCCATCGTCGACATCCAGGCCGAGCCCGCAGCGGTCGCCGAGCTGGACCGTCAGCTCAACCTGAACGAGTCCATCCTGCGCACGAAGCTGATGCGGCCCGAGGTCCACTGACCATGGCCGGCGAAACCGTCATCACCGTCATCGGCAACCTCACCGCCGACCCGGAGTTGCGATTCACGCCGTCCGGCGCCGCCGTCGCGAACTTCACCGTGGCCTCCACGCCGCGGACCTTCGACCGTCAGACGTCGGAGTGGAAGGACGGCGAGGCCCTCTTCCTGCGGTGCAACGTGTGGCGGCAGGCGGCCGAGAACGTCGCCGAGTCCCTCACCCGTGGCTCCCGGGTCATCGTCAGCGGTCGGTTGAAGCAGCGTTCCTTCGACACGAAGGAAGGCGAGAAGCGCACCGTCATCGAGCTCGAGGTCGACGAGATCGGCCCCTCGCTCCGCTACGCCACCGCGAAGGTCACCAAGGCCAACCGCGGCGGCGACGGCGGGGGCGGCAGCTCCTCCAGCAGCGACCCCTGGTCGACCCCGGCATCGTCGTCCGACGAGCCCCCCTTCTGATCTCGCAAGCCTAGAAAGAGAACCCTGTGCCCAAGCCTCCCATTCGCAAGCCGAAGAAGAAGGTCTGCCAGTTCTGCAAGGACAAGGCGACCGGCGTCGACTACAAGGACACGACCCTGCTGCGGAAGTTCATCTCCGACCGCGGCAAGATCCGTGCCCGTCGCGTCAGCGGCAACTGCTCCCAGCACCAGCGCGACGTCGCCGTGGCCGTGAAGAACAGCCGCGAGATGGCCCTGCTGCCCTACACCTCCACGGCGCGCTGACCATGAGCGCATCGAAGTTGATCCTGACCCAGGAGGTCACCGGCCTCGGTTCCGCCGGGGACACCGTCGAGGTGAAGGGCGGGTACGCCCGCAACTACCTCCTGCCCCGCGGCCTGGCCATCAAGGCCACCCGCGGTGCCGAGAAGCAGGTCGCCGGGCTGCGCCGGGCGCGTGCCGCCCGCGACGTGGCCACGCTGGACGAGGCCAAGCAGGTCGCCGGCCAGCTGTCCTCGCTGACCGTCACGGTCCCGGCCAAGGCCGGCAACGGCGGTCGGCTGTTCGGCTCGATCACCACGGCCGACGTCGTCGCCGCGGTGACCGCCGCCGGTGGTCCCGCGCTGGACCGTCGCCGGGTCGAGCTGCCCAGCTCGATCAAGTCGACCGGCTCGCACACCGTCACGGTGCGCGTGCACCCCGAGGTCAGCGCCACGCTGGCCATCGAGGTCGTCGCCGCGTAGTCACCACCTCGCTCGTCCCGCAGGGGGCGTCGGACCTCGCGGTCCGGCGCCCCCTGCGGCGTTCCCCTGGCCTTCCCCGCGGCGTGGATCGGGTGGGACGACCGACGTGCGTCCTCCGCCACCGACGTCGACGGCGGAGGATGCACACCGGTCGTCGTAGCTGATCCACCCCCGGCGCAGGGGGCGGTGGGACGGGTGTGACAGGTGGGCCGGCGCCGGTGGTGAGGTGTTGTGGACGGTGCCCTGCGCGACGCGCCCGGGTGACTCCGGGGGCACGATATTTCTTCCGTCCACAGGCCGTGCGCAGGAGACGGGCAGGTGACGGGGGCTGGGCCAGCGGATGACGGTGGCCCGTCCCGGGTCCCTCCACACGCTGGCCGCCTCCGTCCACGGCTCTGTCCCCAGGTTGTGCAGAGGCCTGTGCACAGCGCTCGTGGACGACGGCCCACCGGCTGCCTAGCGTCACCCGGGAATCCACCGCGCGGGGTGGTCTGCACCGGTTCTGTCGGTGCCCCGCGCTACGAAGGACGACGACGGACGGGGCACCCCGCGGTGACCCCGTCCCGGTAGGCGCGCGCAACAGATGGGGGCTCACGACAGTGGCAGTGCTCGACGACATCAGCAGGCCGGTGGCCTCGGCCCCGCAGTACGACCGCCAGCCCCCCCAGGACGTCGCTGCCGAGCAGTCGGTGCTCGGCGGCATGCTGCTGAGCAAGGACGCCATCGCCGACGTCGTGGAGGTCCTGCACGGCGCGGACTTCTACCGCCCGGCGCACCAGATCGTCTTCGACTGCATCCTCGACCTCTACGGCCGCGGCGAGCCCGCCGACGCGATCACCGTCTCCGCCGAGCTCAACCGCACCGACCAGCTGTCCAAGATGGGCGGCGCGGTCTACCTGCACACGCTCATCCAGTCCACGCCCACCGCGGCCAACGCCGGCTACTACGCCGCGATCGTGGCCGAGCAGGCCGTGCTGCGCCGCCTGGTCGAGGCCGGCACCCGGGTGGTCCAGCTCGGCTACGGCGCGGCCGGCGGCAAGGGCGACGTCGACGACATCGTCGACCGGGCGCAGCAGGAGATCTACGACGTCACCGAGAAGCGGATGAGCGAGGACTACTCGCGCCTCGAGGACGTCCTGCAGCCCACCATGGACGAGCTGGACGCGATCGCCAGCCGCGGTGGCACCGCCCGCGGCGTGCCCACCGGCATCCGCGACCTCGACGAGCTGACCAACGGCCTGCAGGCCGGCCAGATGATCGTCATCGCCGCCCGACCCGGCGTGGGGAAGTCGACCCTCGGGCTGGACATCGCCCGCAACGCCTCGGTCAAGCACCACCAGGCCGCCTGCATCTTCTCCCTGGAGATGAGCAAGCACGAGATCACCATGCGTCTGCTGTCGGCCGAGGCGAAGGTGCCGCTGCACCACATGCGCGCGGGCTCGCTCAGCGACGAGGACTGGTCCAAGCTGGCCCGCCGGATGGGCGAGGTCGCCGACGCCCCGCTCTACATCGACGACTCCCCGAACATGACGATGATGGAGATCCGGGCCAAGGCCCGGCGGCTCAAGCAGCGCAACGACCTGAAGCTGGTGGTCATCGACTACCTGCAGCTGATGACGTCGGGCAAGCGGGTCGAGTCCCGTCAGCAGGAGGTCTCGGAGTTCTCCCGTGCGCTCAAGCTGCTGGCCAAGGAGCTCGAGGTCCCGGTGATCGCGATGAGCCAGCTGAACCGTGGGTCCGAGCAGCGCCAGGACAAGAAGCCGATGCTGTCGGACCTGCGTGAGTCCGGCTCCATCGAGCAGGACGCCGACATGGTCATGATGATCCACCGCGAGGACATGTACGAGAAGGAGTCCCCGCGGGCCGGCGAGGCCGACATCATGCTGGTCAAGCACCGCAACGGCCCCACCGCCAACGTCACGGTCGCCTTCCAGGGCCACTACTCCCGCTTCGTGGACATGGCCAACTGACCCGGTAAAAGCGGTGGCGCCGGGCGGGCCGGCCGTGCGCTGATGGCGGCCGGTGTCGACCTGGACCGTGAGCGGGACGCCCTGGGGTGGCTGGCCGGGGTGCACCCGGTCCCCGCCGTGGAAGGCGCTGATCACCGGTCCGGACTCCCTGCTCCAGGCGGAGCAGCAGCGCGCCCTCGCCGCCCTCCTCACCGACCGCTCGATGTGACATCGCGTCGGGTCCGCGTGTCCGGATCCGACGACGTGCCACATCGAGGGGTGTCCGCCGTCCAGGCTGTCGGAGGGGCCGGGCAGCATGTCCGGACGTGGACGATCCCCCGCAGGCCCTGACCCGGACGCAGGCGCAGGAGGCGGTGGAGGGCATCGGGTGGCGGTTGCTGCTCGGCGAGCTGGTCACCGCCGTGCCGCTGGACTCCCTGGCCGAGGGCGCCGGGCTGCTGGCCGCGGTCACCGCCGACCTCGGTGCGCAGGGTGATGCGCACCTGCGGGCCGACCTGCGCCCGGACCACCTGCGCCTGACCCTGCAGGACCGGTCCCGCGGGGCGGTCACCGCCGCCGACGTCGACCTCGCGCGGCGGATCACCGCGGTGCTGGACCGCCCGGTGGCCCCGGTCGGCGACCGCCGGGTCGGCGATGCGCAGGAGCTCGAGATCGCCGTCGACGCCCTGGACATCCCCGCCGTCCGTCCGTTCTGGGCAGCGGTGCTGGCGATGGTGCCCCAGCCCGGGGACGACGAGGCGCTGGTCGACCCGGCGGGCCGGCTCCCGGCCGTCTGGTTCCAGCAGATGGACGCCGCCCGCCCGCAGCGCAACCGGATCCACCTCGACATCACCGTGCCGCACGACGTCGCGGACGCCCGCGTCGCGGCCGCGCTGGCCGCCGGCGGCACGCTGCTGTCCGACGACGAGGCCCGGGCGTTCTGGGTGCTGGCCGACCCAGAGGGCAACGAGGTCTGCGTCTGCACCTGGCAGGACCGGGATGCGCAGGACCGGGACGCGCCGTCCCCGGCGGTCAGTCCCGCAGGTTGAGCTGGTCGTACCGGGCGGCCAGCTCGTCGAGCTCCTCGGTCGTCGGCACCCGTCCGCCGGCCCGCAGCTCGACCATGCCGCGGAAGTAGTCCTCCCGCGGTGCGCCGGGTGTGAAGAGGATCAGGAACCGGCAGCCGGCGTCCTGGTCGGCCGCGTGGAAGCCGTGCACCCCCGACCGCGGCACGTAGACCAGGTCGCCGGGACCCGCCGTCGTCCAGGTGTCGCCGTCCAGCACGGCCAGCCGGCCCTCCAGGACGTGGAAGGACTCGCTGAACGTCCGGTGCACGTGCGGGCCCGGTCCGCCTCCGCCGGGCGGCAGGGTGACCTCGAACAGGCCGAAGTCGCCGCGGGTCTGCGCACCGGTGGCCACGAAGCGGGTCTGCCCGGCCACCTCCTGGTCCGCGTGCCGGGAGGTCGTCGCCGGGTCGGGGAGGTAGCTCACGGGTGCGTCCTACCCGAACCGCCGAGCCGGACGCACCGAACACCGGGCATGCGGATCAGCGACCGGGTGCAGGCCACGCTCATGCACGCGACCGCCCGGTGGACGGTCAGCTACGGCGAGCAGCTGCGGTTCGCGGGCTCGGACCTGCCCGACCCGGAGGTGGTCCGGGTCGACACCGCGCACGGCCGGGTGCCCGTGCACGTCTACGGCACGGGGACGACGGCGCACGTCCACCTGCACGGCGGCGCGTGGCTGATGCGGTACCCGCAGATGGACGACTGGTGGTGCCGCTACCTGGCCGCCACCACCGGGGCCGCGGTGCTCAACGTCGACTTCCGGACCGGTCCGCACGTCGCCTACCCGGTGGCCCAGGAGCAGGCGCACGCCGTCGCCGCCTGGGCGGCGGGCCGGTACGAGCGGGTGTCGGTGGGCGGTTTCTCCTCCGGCGGCGGGATGGCCGCGGCGGTGGCCCTGATGGCCCGTGACCGCGGGTCGTTCACCCCGGTCCTGCAGGTGCTGGGCATCCCCGCGCTGGACATGGCAGCCGAGGTGCCGGCCGGTGCCGGGATGATCTCCCCGGGCCTGCGCGGCCTGGTGCGCCGGGTCTACTTCCCCGACGTCGCCAGCCGCCGCGAGCCGTACGCCTCGCCGCTGCTGGCCCCCGACCTCACCGGGCTGCCGCCCGCGCTGGTGCTCACCGCCGAGCGGGACACCCTCCGCCCGGACGGCGTCCGCTACGTCGAGCGGCTGCGGGCGGCCGGCGTCGACGTCTGGCACCACGAGACCTCGGGGGTCGACCACTACTTCCTCACCGAGGACCCGGTGCGCGCCCGGGACACGATGGCCCAGGTCGCCGACCGCCTGCGGGCAGCCCTTGCCGGCGCGGCCTGATCCCGCCAGGGTGGCCGGCATGGCCATCGTCTGGGTCCGGCCGCTGGGGGAAGAAGGACCGCGCCGACCTGGGGGACGACGCGCCGGACGGCGAGATCCTGGGCGTCCGGGTCGCCGGCGAGGGGGAGAAGGCCGAGCTGCTCGCCGCCGAGCCCGAGGTCTGCTTCACCATCCCGCACTTCGACGGGTTCCCCGCCGTCCTGGTCCGGCTGGACGACGTCGCCGAGGACCTGCTCGCCGAGCTGGTCGTCGGCGCCTGGCGGTGCCGGGCGCCGAAGAAGCTGCTGGCCGACCGGCCCTAGGTGTCGGTGCGCAGCAGCGGCGGGTGCAGCTGGTCGGCGGTCCCGCGGCGGAAGAGCTGCGCGGGGCGGCCGCCGTCCCGGGTCGTCGTCTCCCCCGTGGCCGCCAGCAGGTCGGGGGTGCCGGTGACCTTGCGGTGGAAGTTGCGCGGGTCCAGGGCGCGGCCCCACACGACCTCGTAGACCCGGCGCAGCTGGGCGACGGTGAACTCGGCCGGGCAGAACGCCGTCCCCAGCGCGGTGTACTCGAGCTTGGCACGGGCCCGCTCGACGCCGTCGGCGAGCACCCGGTCGTGGTCGAAGGCCAGCCCGCGGGCCTCGTGCACCGGCACCCAGCGGGCCTCGGCGGCGTCGGACCCGGCGGTGGGCACCGGCTGGTCGGGCACCAGGGCCAGGTGCGCCACGGTCACCACCCGCTGGCGGGGGTCGCGGTCCGGCGCGCCGTAGGAGGCCAGCTGCTCCAGGTGGCCGACGACCAGGCCGGTCTCCTCGGCCAGCTCGCGCGCGGCCGCCGTCCCCAGGTCCTCGTCGGGGCGGACGAAACCGCCGGGCAGGGCGTCCTGCCCGGCGAACGGCTCGACCCCGCGGCGCACCAGCAGCACGCAGAGCTCGTCGGTGCGGACGGTCAGCACCACGAGGTCCACGGTCACCGCGAAGGAGGGATGCGCCACGCCGCCACCCTAGCGTCAAATTGACGACAAGCCCTCCTGCTGCTTATCGTCGTGCTGACGACAACCTCAGGAGGCAGACATGGCCGACATCGCCCGCTACCCCTTCGTGCGGCACCTGCGCGGCTCGGCGACCGCGCACGTCCAGCACGTCACCGCCGGCCGGCTGCGGCACGGCGGCACCGGCGCCAGCTTCTGGTTCCGCCCGCTGTCGGCGGTGCTCAGCGAGATCCCGGTCGACGACCGCGAGCTCCCGCTGCTGTTCCACGCCCGGACGGCGGACTTCCAGGACGTCACCGTGCAGATGACGCTGACCTTCCGGTTCGCCGACCCGGTGCTGGCCGCCGGTCGGGTCGACTTCTCCGTCGACCCGGACACCGGCACCTGGCGGGGCACCCCGCTGGAGCAGGTCGCCGGGCTGCTCACCGAGTCGGCCCAGCAGCACGCCATCGACCTGCTGGCCGGCGGCGTGCTGACCACGGTGCTCACCGCCGGGGTGGGCCCGGTGCGGGCGGCCGTGGCCGCCGGGCTGGCCGCCGACGCCCGGCTGGTGGAGACCGGCATCGCCGTGGTCGACGTCCGGGTGGTGGCGATCCGGCCCGAGCCCGAGATGGAGCGGGCGCTGCGGACGCCGACCCGCGAGCAGGTGCAGGCCGCCGCGGACGCCGCGACCTACGCCCGCCGGGCCACCGCCGTCGAGCGGGAGCGCGCGATCAGCGAGAACGAGCTGGCCAACCAGGTCGAGCTGGCCCGCCGCGAGGAGGAGCTGGTCGGCCAGCGCGGGGTGAACGCCCGCCGGGAGGCCGAGAACGCGGCCGAGGCGGCCGAGGTCGCGGCGGGGGCGAAGGCCCGGCGGGACCGCACCGCCATGGAGGTGGAGGCCGACCGCAAGCGGGTGCTCGGCGAGGCGACGGGCGCGGCCAACCGGGCGGAGCTGGCCGCCTGGGCCGAGCTGCCGATCGAGACGGTGCACGCGCTGGCGCTGCGGCAGCTGGCGAACAACCTGCCGCAGATCCAGAACCTCACCATCACCCCGGAGCTGCTGACCGGTCTGCTGGCCAAGCTGGGGGCACAGCGGTGAGCCTGGCGCCGCGGGTGGTGCTGGTGCACCGGGCCACCGAGCTGACCGAGGTGGTGGCCCGGCACGGCACCCGCGGGCAGGCGGCGTTCTTCCTGCGCAGCCGGGGGCGGGACGTCGAGGAGGTCGCCGCGCACGACGCCGCCCAGCGGGCCGCGGTGGCCGCTGCGCTGGCGCAGGTGCCGCTGGACTGGCGGCGGGGCAGCGTGGAGCGGGGCGACCTGCCGCGGTTCCTCTTCGCCCCGGACGACGTGGTGCTGGTGGTCGGCCAGGACGGGCTGGTGGCCAACGTGGCCAAGTACCTCGACGGCCAGCCGGTGGTGGGTGTCGACCCCGAGCCCGGCCGCAACGCCGGCGTCCTGGTCCGGCACCGGGCCGACGACGTCGCCGGCCTCCTGGCCCACCGGGACCGGGCCGACGAGCTGACCATGGTCGAGGCGCGAGCCGACGACGGGCAGGCCCTCACCGCGCTCAACGAGGTCTACCTGGGTCAGCCCACCCACCAGACGGCCCGGTACCGGCTGCGGGCGCCCGGCGGCGAGCCGGAGCGGCAGGCGTCGTCCGGGGTGCTGGTCTCCACCGGCACCGGGGCGACCGGCTGGGGCCGCGCCGCGGCGCTGGAGCGGCGCAGCGGGCTGGCGCTGCCCGGGCCCACGGACGACGCCCTGGCCTGGTTCGTCCGGGAGGCGTGGCCCTCGCCGGTCACCGGCACGACCTGCACCGAGGGCCTGCTGACCGGGGACCAGCGGCTCGCGCTGACCGTGGAGAGCGACCAGCTGGTGGTCTTCGGGGACGGCCTGGAGGACGACCACCTGACGCTGTCCTGGGGGCAGCAGGTGACCGTCGGCCGCTCGGCTCGCCGGCTGCGGCTGGTCCAGCCGGGGGTCTAGGCGGGGCGCAGGACGGCGACCAGGAAGTCCGACTGCGGCGTCCACGGGCGCAGGTCCCAGGTGGCCAGCAGCAGGTCCTCGGCCCAGCCGGTCGCCGCGGCGTCGGCGCGGAACTCGGCGAAGCCGTAGCCGCGGTGGTCGCCGAACCCGATCGCCAGCCGACCGGGCGGCTCCAGGTGGGCCAGCAGCCGGGCCAGCGCGTCCCGTCGCCGGTCCGGCGCCACGAAGGTGATCACGTTGCCGGCGCAGACGATGCCGTCGAACGTCGTCCCCAGGTCGAGCGTGGTCAGGTCGCCGACCAGCCAGGTCGGGCCGGGGTGGTCGGTGCGCGCGGCCGCGACGAGCACCGGGTCGCCGTCCACCCCGGTGACGACGTGCCCGACGCGGTGCAGCGCGCCGCCCACCCGGCCCGGGCCGCAGCCGGCGTCCAGCACCCGCGAGCCGCGCGGCAGCAGGGCGTCGACCAGCCGGGCCTCGCCGTCCAGGTCGGCGCCCTCGGCGGCCAGCGTGCGGAACCGGTCCACGTACCGCTGGGAGTGCTTGGGGTCCTCGGCGACGATCTCGGCCCAGCTCGCGTGGTCGGACATGCAGGCATCATCCATGGGGTGCGATCCGAGGCCAGCGTGCTCCACCTGGACCTGGACGCCTTCTTCGCCGCCGTCGAGCAGCGCGACAAGCCCTCGCTGCGCGGCAAGCCGGTGGTGGTCGGCGGGACCGGTGGCCGGGGCGTGGTCGCCACTGCCTCCTACGAGGCCCGCGCCTACGGGGCGCGCAGCGCGATGTCCAGCGGCGAGGCCCGCCGCCGGTGCCCCCCGGGGACGGCGTTCCTGGGCGGCCGGTTCGCCGCGTACTCCCTCACCTCGCGGGTGGTCATGGACCTGCTGCGCGAGCTGTCGCCGCTGGTCGAGCAGGTGAGCGTGGACGAGGCCTACGTCGACCTGGCCGCCGGCGGCCACGCCCTGGACGTCGAGTCGTTGACCGCGCTGGCGCACGACCTCAAGGAGCGGCTCCACACGGCCACCGGCGGCGTGCGCGGCTCGGTCGGCATCGCCTCGTCCAAGACGCTGGCCAAGATCGGCAGCGAGCTCGACAAGCCCGACGGCCTGCTGGTCATCCCCGCCGGCAGCGAGCTCGACGTGCTGCACCCGCTGCCGGTGCGGTCGCTGCCCGGCGTCGGCCCGGCCACCGGCGACCGGCTGTCCTCGGTCGGCGTCCGCACGGTCGCCGACCTGCACGAGCGGTCGCTGACCGACCTGGTCACCCTGGTCGGCCAGGCGCACGGGTCGGGGCTGTACCGCCTGGCCCGGGCGGACGACGACCGGCCGGTCGTGCCCGACCGCGAGGCCAAGAGCGTCTCCGCCGAGCGCACCTACGCCACCGACCTGACCGACCTCGCGACGCTGGAGCACGAGATCGGCTCGCTGGCCCAGCGGGTGGTGACCCGGCTGCAGAAGGACGGGACGGCGGGGCGCACCGTGACGCTGAAGTTCCGCCGCTACGACTTCACCACCCTCACCCGGTCCCAGACGCTGACCCAGCCCTTCGACGACGTCCGCACGGTCGCCGACGTCGCCCGCCGGCTGCTGGCCGGGATCGACCGCACCGGCGGGGTGCGGCTGCTCGGGGTCGGCGTCTCCGGCCTGGCCACCTATGTGCAGGGCGACCTGTTCGCCGAGGACCCCGAGCCGGTCGCCGACCTCGAGGAGGACATCGACGCCGTCCCGGAGCCCGAGGCCGTCCGGGCGGTCCCGGTGTGGCACCCGGGGCAGGACGTCGAGCACGCGGAGATGGGCCGGGGCTGGGTGTGGGGCAGCGGCCTCAACCGGGTCACCGTCCGGTTCGAGGGCCCGCGGACCGCCCCCGGACCGGTGCGCACCTACGCCGGGGACGACCCCGACCTGTCCCCCGCCGACCCACCGGACTGGCGCTCGGACGGGTGAGGCCGGCGGACCGTTCCGGGACCCGGCTTGATCGGAACGCCGCCCACCTGTGAGGCTGGGGCGCCCGCAGCCCGCCCGAGAGGAGCCCGTTGGACGCCACCGCGCTCGCGTTCCTCGCCGTGGGCGGCGTCGGTGTGCTCGTCCTGGTGCTCGCGCTGGTCGGCGGGGAGATCGGCCACCTGGGCCACCCCGACGCCGACGGCCCGTTCTCCCTCCCGGCGATCGCCGCCTTCGTCGGCGGGGGCGGCTTCGGCGGCGCGGCGGCGTCCGCCCTGCTGCCGGACCTGCCGGGCGTGGTCACCGTGCTGCTCTGCCTGGTCGTGGGGGTGGTCGTCGCGCTCCCGCTGGCCGCCGGTGCGGTGAAGCTGGCCAGCGGCCTGCGCGACATGCCCACCGCGCCGACCCTCACCGAGGGCGACCTGCTCGGCAGCCAGGGCGTGGTGGTCTCCGCCGTCCCGGCCGGCGGGTTCGGCGAGGTCCGGCTGTCCCTGGGCGGCCAGCAGCTCAAGTACGCCGCCCGCAGCGAGGTCGCCCTGCCGACCGGCACCCCTGTCTACGTCGTCGACACCCCGTCGCCGACCTCGGTGGAGGTCGTCTCGACCGCACCGGAACCGTCTGGAGGCACCCCCACGTGACCCTGCTCATCGCGATCGGCGGCATCGCCGTCCTGGTCGTCCTGCTCGTCCTGCTGGTGCTGTCCCGGATCAAGGTGGCCGGCCCCAACCAGGCGTTCCTGGTCACCGGGCGGCAGGGCCGGTCGGTCACCGGTGCCGACGGGTCGATCAGCCGCGACATGTCCGGCCAGAAGGTCGTGATGGGCGCGAGCATCTTCGTGCTCCCCGTCGTGCAGAAGCTGCACACCCTGGACCTGTCCAGCCGGCGCATCCCGGTCGGCATCCGCGGCGCGGTGAGCAAGCAGGGCGTCAAGTGCGACCTGGAGGGCGTGGCGATCGTCAAGGTCGGCGGCAACGAGTCCTCGATCCGGGCCGCCGCCCAGCGCTTCCTGCAGCAGCAGGCCGGCATCGACACCTTCACCTCGGAGGTGCTGGCCGGTGCGCTGCGCTCGATCGTCGGCCGGCTGACCATCGAGGAGATCATCCGGGACCGCGCGGCGTTCGCCTCCGCCGTCGCCGAAGAGGCCGAGTCGTCCCTCACCGGCCAGGGCCTGGTGCTGGACACCTTCCAGCTGCAGGACATCCAGGCCGAGGGCACCTACCTGGCCGACCTGGGTCGCCCCGAGGCCGCCCGGGTGCTCAAGGAGGCCTCGATCGCCGAGGCCCGCGCCCGGCAGGCCGCGCAGCAGGAGCAGCTGCTGGCCGACGAGGCCATCGCGGTCTCCCAGCGGCAGCTGGCGCTCAAGCAGGCCGAGATCGCCGCCGAGACCGACGCCGCCAAGGCCCGCGCCGCCGCGGCCGGCCCGCTGGCCCAGGCCGCGCAGGACCAGCAGGTGCTCGCCGAGCAGGAGAAGGTCGCTGCCCGCACCGCGACGCTGACCCAGGCCCAGCTCGACACCCAGGTCCGCCGTCCGGCCGACGCCGAGCGGTACCGGGTCGAGCAGGAGGCCGAGGGCCGCAAGAACTCGAAGATCCTCACCGCCGAGGCCGACCGGCAGGCCACCATCGCCGCCGCCCAGGCCGCCGCCGAGCAGGCCAAGCTCGCCGGCGAGGGCGGCGGGCCTGCCGGTCGGCGCTGGCCGACGCCGAGGCGATCGAGGGCGCCAAGCGCGGGGAGGCCGAGAAGCTGCGCCGTCAGGCGATCGCCGACGCCGTCGAGCGCGAGGGTGTCGCCGAGGCCGCCGCGATCCTCGCCAAGGGCAAGGCCGAGGCGGAGTCGATGGACGCCCGCTCGCAGGCCTTCAGCACCTACGGCGAGGCCGCGATCCTGGACCTGCTGGTCAAGGTGCTGCCCGAGGTCGTCGCCGCCGCGGCCGCCCCGCTGTCCAGCGTGGACAAGATGACCGTGATCAGCGCCGACGGTCCGGGGTCGCTGTCCCGCTCGGTGGCCTCCAACGTGGCGCAGGGTCTGCAGCTGTCCGGTGACCTGACCGGTATCGACATGGCCTCGCTGCTCAAGCGGCTGTCCGGTGCCGCCGCCGAGTCGGTGGGCGACGGGGTGACCCGGGTGCCGGTGGACGGGTCGGTGGACGGCCACCCGGTCTGACCGCCCGGGCCCGGGCGGCAGGATGGGGCGGTGATCGTGGAGAAGCGCTTCGCCGACCTGTCCCCGCTCGAGCTCTACGGCCTGCTGCGGTTGCGGGTCGACGTCTTCGTGGTGGAGCAGACCTGCCCCTACCCGGAGCTGGACGGCCGGGACACCGAGCCCGGCACGGTGCACGTCTGGATCTCCGGCGAGGACGGCGAGGTGCAGTCCTGCATCCGGGTGCTGGAGAACGGCGAGGACCGGGCGATCGGCCGGGTCGCCACCGCGGTCGGCGCCCGCGGCCGGGGGCTGTCGGCCCAGCTGATCGCCCGCGGGCTGGAGCTGTGCGCGGGCCGGACGGTGGACATCGGCGCCCAGGCCTACCTGGAGGGCTGGTACGCCCGGTTCGGCTTCGAGCGCTCGGGCGAGGACTACCTGGAGGACGGCATCCCGCACCTCCCCATGCGGGTGGTCGCGCCGGCCTGACCCCGGGCGCCGAGACTGCAGATCGGCAACGGTGACCCGCCCGGGACGGGCGCGGCGGCGTGGCCGATCTGCATGATCACCGGCGGGGTCAGTCGGCGGCCGTCAGGGAGGTCGACGGGAGCCAGTCGGCGTCCAGCAGCTCGGCGATCTGCTGCAGGCCGGCGGTGTCCCCGCCGGCGGTCGAGCCGGTGACCGCCAGCCGCTCGACCATCACCTTGGCGACCTGCTCCTCGACGGTGTCCTCGGCGTAGGCGATCCGCCACGGCGACACCTGGTGGTCCCGGTGGGTGCGGCCGGTGACCTGCCGGGCGCCGATCCCGGAGAACCGGGGTTGGTGGAACAGCCCGACCCGCGGGGTGGTCGACGCGGTGGCGCCGCCGGGCAGCTGCTCGCCGGCGTGCAGGCTGATCGAGGCGGTCACGGTGAACACGCAGACCTTGGACTCCCCGGTCTGGAAGCGCAGCCGCTCGGCCTCGACGTCGAACCGGTCGCGGCCGTAGATGCCCGACACCGGCACGCCGGCGTCCAGCAGCGCCTGCCGGATCGGGTCGGCGGCGGTCTCCACGAACTCGACCGAGACCGCCACCTGCCGGTCGGCCTCCACCTGGGCCTTCACCCAGTCGACCGTCGCCGGCACCCGGATCAGGCCCGCCTTCTGCCGGAACCGCAGCAGCGCGGCCCGGCCGCGGGCGGTCTGCCGGGCCCGGCGGGCCAGCTGCATCTCGGCCCGGAACTCCTGCCAGTCGCCCTCGTACTGCGCCCGCTCGGCCGGCGTGAGGGCGACCGGGGTGCCGGTGACCTGCACCTGGCCCCACGGCGCCGGCCGGTACAGCGTGGACGGCGGGTCGGTGTCGGTCAGCCAGCCGCGCAGGGTGGCCAGGTCGGCCCGCCGCTCGTCGGGGTCCTCGGTCCAGGCGGCGCCGTAGCGGCCCTGTTCCACGTGGAACCCGTGCTCGGCGAGCTTCACCGGCAGGTTCGACCAGGCGCGCAGCGGCTCGTCGTGCAGCTGGGCCAGGTGCGGGGCGAGGTAGGGCAGCTCCAGCGGAGAGTGCGCCGGGGTCGCCGTGGCCAGCAGCACGAACGGGGCGTCCTTCACCCGGCCGGAGCCCGAGACCGCCTTCCAGTGCTTCCAGCGCTGCGTGGTGGTGTGCCGGACCATGTGCGCCTCGTCGGCGACGACGACGTCGAAGTGCAGGCCGCGCACCTTGCCCAGCCGGTCCCAGGTGGTCACGCACCAGCGCAGCCCACCCGCGCCGAAGGCGGTGATCGACCGCGTCCAGTGCGGGATCGTGATGGCCGCGGGGCGGTCGGCGACCACCAGCACGGTGCGGGCGCCGCGGCGGGCGGCGATCTGCTGCACGGCGAGGACGGCGGTGCCGGTCTTGCCCACGCCGGGGTCGTCGCCCAGCAGGAACATCCGCCCGCCGGCGGCCTCGTGCGCCGCGATCGCCGCGGCCCCGCTGACCTGCTCGGCCCGCGGGGTCATCCGGTCGCCGGCCGGCACCGGGCGGGGGGTCTCGTTGAGCTCGTCCTCCAGGAACCGCTCGAAGGTGTACGGGCCCGGCAGGTAGGGCGCGAGCTCGGGCGGCGGAGTGGCCCCGACCCAGAGGTGGGCCTGCAG
This sequence comes from Klenkia terrae, assembly GCF_900491935.1. Classification (GTDB taxonomy): domain Bacteria; phylum Actinomycetota; class Actinomycetes; order Mycobacteriales; family Geodermatophilaceae; genus Klenkia; species Klenkia terrae. The sequence continues at coordinate 2,145,664 of NZ_UEXK01000004.1, read as the reverse complement.
GTCCTTGTCCCAGACCGCCCCGGGCGCCGGGGCGCGGAACGGGACGGCGAGCACCCAGACCCGCTCCCCCGGGCCCGCCACGGGCCGGACGGACGCCGTGCGGGGTGCCGCCTTCGTCGCAGCCTTCCGCGGGGCCGCCTTGGTAACCGCGGCCTTGCGGGGCGCGGCCTTCGTCGCCCCGGCCTTGGTCGCCCCGGCCTTGGTCGCCCCGGCCTTCGGGGACGCGGCCTTCCGGGCGGTCGTGGTGGACCGGCGGGTGGTGGTGGCGCGACGGCGACGACCGGGCACGGGACTCCTCAGCGCAGGCGGACGGATGCCCCCGACGCTAGGCGAGGGGTCCGACGGTCCCGGGGACGTCGGTCAGGCGGCGAGGGAGGGCGCGAGCCGGTGCGCCCCGGCGGTGGCGAGCACGACGGACAGGGAGCGGGCCGGGTCCAGCGCGGACTCGGCCGCGGCGACCGCCGGCACGCCGGTGAGGTCGGTGAAGGCGTTGCCGGCCCGCTCGGCCCCGGCCGCGCCGAGCTCGGGGTGGAACTGCACCCCGGTGACCCGGGAGCCGAGGGTGAAGCCCTGCAGCCGGGTGGCGCCACCGGTCCAGGTCAGCCGCACCCCCGGGGTGCGGAGGTACGCGGCGGGGACCTGCTGCACGTGCGCGGTCGCCACGTGCAGGGTGGGCTCGCCGTCGCCGCGCAGCGTCGTCGTCCCGACCTCGCCGCCGCCGGGCACCGGGTCGGGCAGCACCCCGCCGCTCACCGCCGCGATCATCTGGGCGCCGAGGCAGATGCCGACCACCGAGGCGCGGTCGGCGTCGGCCGCCTCGAGTCCGGCGCGGACGGCGTCCAGGCGGTCGGCCATCGCCGCCGTGCCGGAGTCCACCGGCTCGAGGCCGCCGCTGAAGACGTGCAGGACGCCGGGGCGGCCCTGGTGCTCGGCGGCGGGGTCGCCCCACGGGACGACGGCGACCTGCCACCCGAGCCCGGCCAGCACCTCGGCGACCGGCTCGCCCCACCCCACGGAGGACCAGGCGGTACCGCTGCCCGCCCAGACCACTGCCTGCCCGCTCATCACCGAGCCACCATGACCGTCGCACCGGCCGACCCCCGGCGGCGACACGGGGGCGCCGATCACGGTCGCGTCACACTGGTCCCGTGCTGCTCCTCCTGCCCCGTGATCCGCTCGCGCCCCGCCGGGTGGACGAGCACGTCGCCCCCGAGGCCGGCGCCCGGTGACCGCGGACCTAGAGCTGGCCACCCGGACGATCGGCGACGAGGGCCCCCGGGTCGCATTCGTGCACGGTCTGTTCGGCCAGGGCCGCAACTGGACGACGGTGGCCCGCCGGCTGGCCGAGGACGGGCACCGGGTGACCCTGGTCGACCTGCCCAACCACGGGCACTCGCCCTGGACCGACCGGGTGGACTACGTCGACATGGCGCAGCTGCTGGGTGACCTGCTGGCCGGGTTCGGCGAGCCGGTGACGCTGGTGGGGCACTCGATGGGCGGCAAGGTGTCGATGCAGCTGGCGCTGCGCCGGCCCGAGCTGCTGCGCGCGCTGGTGGTCGTGGACATCTCGCCGTCGGTCTACCCGGAGACCGGTGGCCGGACCGACGACCCGGACGAGGAGGCCTCCCCGTTCGCGGCGTTCATCGCGGCGATGCGGGCGATCGACCTGGACTCGCTGGCCACCCGGGAGGACGCCGACGCCGCGCTGCGGGCCGCGGTGCCCAGCGACATGGTGCGCGGGTTCCTGCTGCAGTCGTTGGTGCGGGACGGCACGACCGGCTGGCGGTGGCGGCTGAACCTGCCGCTGCTGGCCCGTGACCTCGGCGAGCTGCGCGGCTTCCCCGAGCCGCCGCCGGGAGCGGTGTTCGAGCGGCCGGTGCTGTGGATCGCCGGGGCCAGCTCCACCTACGTGCTCGAGGAGGACCGGGCACGGATGGCCGAGCTGTTCCCCGCCGTCCGGCTGGTGCGGGTCAAGCACGCCGGGCACTGGGTGCACTCGGAGGCCCCGGAGGTGTTCACCGAGGCGGTGCGCCGGTTCCTCGTCCAGGTGGAGCGCCCGGTCAGCTGAACAGGCCGCGGATGTCGTCGGCGGTGAGCGGTGCGGACAGCACGCCGTCCTCGTCGACCACCTGGTCGAAGATCGCCTGTTTGCGCGCCTTGAGGGCCATCACCTTCTCCTCGATGGTGTCCTTGGCGACCAGCCGGTAGACCATCACGTTGCGGGTCTGGCCGATCCGGTGCGCCCGGTCGACGGCCTGTGCCTCGGCAGCCGGGTTCCACCACGGGTCGAGCACGAAGACGTAGTCGGCGGCGGTCAGGTTCAGCCCGAATCCGCCGGCCTTGAGGCTGATCAGGAACACCGGCACCTCGCCCTCGGTGAAGCTGGCGATGACCGCCGGCCGCTGCCGGGTGGACCCGTCGAGGTAGGCGTAGCCGATGCCCTCGGCGTCGAGCTGGGCCCGGATGCGGGCCAGGTAGCCGGTGAACTGGCTGAACACCAGCACCCGGTGGCCCTCGGCGAGCACCTCGCGCAGGTGCTCGAGGAAGGCCTCGGTCTTGTCCGAGCGGACGGAGTCGTGCTCGGGGTCGGCCAGCGCGGGGTCCAGGGCCAGCTGCCGGAGCAGGGTCAGCGACCGCAGGATCTCGAAGCGGTGCGCGTCCATGTCGTCGACCAGCCGGAGCACCTTGCGGCGCTCCCGCTGAAGCGCGGTCCGGTACAGGGTCTCGTGCCGGCCGGTGAGCCGGACCTCGAGCACCTGCTCCTGCTTGGCCGGCAGGTCGGCGGCCACCAGCTCCTTGGTGCGCCGCAGCATCAGCGGGCGCAGCCGGCGGCGCAGGACCCCCAACCGGCCCGGGTCGGTGCCGCGCTCGATCGGCCGGCGCCACTGCTCGTTGAAGCCCTCGGCGTCGGGGAACAGGCCCGGGGCGCAGATGGACAGCAGGGACCACAGGTCCATCAGGCTGTTCTCCATCGGCGTGCCGGTGATGGCCAGCTTGAACGGCGCGTCGACGGTGCGGGCGGCCCGGTAGGCCTTGGCCTGCCGGTTCTTCACGAACTGCGCCTCGTCCAGCAGCATCCCGCGCCAGGTCACCCCGGCGTACTCGTCCTCGTCCAGGCGCAGCAGCGTGTACGAGGTGATCACCAGGTCGGCGCCGGCGACCCGGGTGGCCAGCGGCACCCCGGCCTTGGCCGACGTCTCCTCCACCGCGGTGCACACCAGGCCGGGGGCGAAGCGGGCGGCCTCGGAGAGCCAGTTGCCGACCACGCTGGTGGGGGCGACGACCAGGACCGGGGCGGTGAGCTGGCCGGCGTCCTTGGCCCGCTGCAGCAGCGCCAGGGCCTGCAGCGTCTTGCCCAGCCCCATGTCGTCGGCCAGCACCCCGCCGAGGTCGTGGTCCCACAGGAAGCTCAGCCAGCGGAAGCCCTCCAGCTGGTAGGGCCGCAGCTGGGCGGTGATGCCGGCCGGCACCTCGGGCAGCGGCAGCGACTCCAGCTCCAGGAGGGCTGCGGTGCTGCGCTCCCACCGCGCGCTCTGCTCGGCGACCACGCCCAGCTGGCGCAGGTCGCCCCACAGGCCGGCCTGCCACCGGTTGATCCGGGTGGGCGGCTTGCGGCGGTCCTGCAGGGCCCCGGCCTCGGCGATCAGCTCGGCCAGCACGGCGAACTCCGGGCCGTCGAGCGGGAAGTAGGTGCCACCGGGCAGGAACAGGTGCGTCTGCTTGGTGGCCAGCGCACGGAACAGGTGGGCGAAGGGGACGTCCTGGCCGTCGACGGTGACCGTGATGCCCAGGTCGAACCAGTCGGCGTCGCCGACCGCGGGGTCGGTGACCGACACGCTGACCACCGGTGCCGAGGTGGCCGCCCGGTAGTCGGGGGCGTCGCCGAGCTCGGTGACCCGGACGCCCTGGTCGCGCAACGAGGGCAGCACGCCCTCGCAGAAGACGGCGGCGTCGAGCTCCCGCAGCTCGACCGAGGGGGCCAGGCCACGCTGCACGGTCGCCTGCCGCAGCTGCGGGAAGCGGCCGTCGGGCAGCACGACCCCGCTGAGCAGGGTGCGCTCGGCCCGGTCGTTGCGCCCCGGGTCGCCGACCGCGCCGGTCAGCGGCACCCGCCGGCCCTCGGGGACCTCGTCCCCGGTCGACTCCGCGGCCGGGTAGACGATCGACCAGTCCAGGGTGAGCCGGGCGCCGTCGGCGTGGCTGACGGTCAGCGCGAGCACCGGCGGCTGGACCGAGGGCAGCTCCACCGACCCGTCGGGCGAGACCAGCTCGACCATGCGCTGCAGCGCGGGCACCAGCTCCCGGCGGACCCGGTCGCCGTCGGCCGCGGGCACCTCCAGCCGGGGGAAGCGGGCGATCATCCGGGACAGCTCGACCGGCACCCGGGCGTCGAAGGGCACCAGGCGCAGCGCGTCGCCGTCGACAACGAAGGCGCCGTGCACCGGAGTACCCACCAGGGTCAGCCCGGCCAGCGGGGTCAGCCCGGCGGCGCGGTCGACCACCGCCTCCAGCAGCAGGTCGCCGCGCTCGTTCGCGGTGGCCTGCATCCGCAGCGTGGCCGGGGTCTCGAGCACCACCCGGTCGGCCGGGGTCTTGGCGGTCACGAAGGTGACGCCGGCCCGCTGCGCCTCGCGCAGCAGCCGCCACAGCTGGGGCCCGACCTCGTCGAGGAAGACGGCGTCGGGGTTGCCGTAGTAGCCCGAGGACCCGGCCGACTGCGCGGCCCGGTACAGCTCGACCAGCACGTCGCGGTGCTCGGGGACCCGCCGGACCGGCCCGTGCTCGAAGGGCAGGTCACGCCAGGTCACCCCGGTGCGGACCCACCGCCCGGCCCGGCCCGGGACCACCGGCCGCAGCCGCACCTGCACCGGGACGCGCTGCCCGGCGCGCCCGGTGGGGGCGTTGAGCTCGAACTGGAGGCCGACCGGGACGAGATCGGTGGCGGCCGCGTTCGGCGTGAGGTCGGCCAGCGCGGTCTCCCAGGCCGGCCGCGCGGGCTTGGGGGCCACCCGGGGTGCGGTCGGTGGCCAGCTCTCGACCAGGTCGCCCACCGGGTCGAACGCGGTGCCCTGGCCGTCGGGGCCCAGGGAAAGCAGCACGGCGGCGGCGTGCTTGCACTGGGCGCTCACCGGGCAGCTGCACCGGCCGACCCACTCCTCCAGGTCGGCGAATGCGGCGACCTGGTAGATCTCGCCGCGGGATCCCACCACGACGCCGGACACGTGATCGGTGGACTGGACGACTGCCGAACGCACCTTGCGGCCCCGCACGCAGGCCCGCCCCCGGAAGACGACGGCATCGCCGAAGCAGGACGCGAGGAATTCCTCGTCGAGCGGGAGGGCGAGCGCTGCGGTCACGACGACGACGGTAGCCACGCCCACCGACGGTCTGGGCGCGACCGGAAGATCTGTGGACAACGCACGGTCGTGTGGACGACCGGCTCCGCACGTCGCCGTCCTGTGGCTCGATGCCGGCATGCAACCGCGCAGCAGGGCGACGGGGACCCACCTCATCCCCGTCCGTACCCCTCTCCCGGAGTCCGAGCTGGTGGGGACCACGCCGGCCGCCATCCGGCGGCGGCTCGGGACGCTCTCCCCGGACGACGAGTGGGACATGGGCCTGGACCGCACCCGGGGCGGCCACCTCCGTCCGCTGGCGACGCTGAGCCATCGCGACGGCGACTTCACCATGACCGACCCGCCCAGGGCTTGGCGGATCGACGACACCCACACGGATGGCCGCTACGGAGAACCCTGGCGGATCTGGCGGGCCTGGGCCGAGGTCTTCGACCGGACAGGGGTGTGGCCGGTGACCGGGCTCGCCGGTGCCTACCGGGACGAATCGGAGGAGCGGCTGCCCCATGCGGACCCGGTCGGCGATCCGCGGGACGCAGCCGAGGTGCTCGCGACGTGCTGGGAGGGCGCCCGCCTCGTGCGGCCTGACGGCACTCTGCTGCCGCACCCATCCTGGCCTGGTTTGGCCGCGCCGGTCGGGGAGCAGGCCGACCAGGTCCGCATCGACGAGGTCCCCTGCGGCCCACGTCTGGCGCTGGTCCCCGCGCCCCGACCGGCCGACGTCCCCGCCCGGTTGGGGTGGACCGGGGCGTGCAACTGGCACAGCGACTTCGGAGACCGGTACCTCGAGCGGCGGACGTCGGCGTCCCAGGTCTCCGGTGTGCTGCGCAGCTGGGAGGACCGCTTCGGCGCATACCTGGTGCAGCTCGGGTTCGCGGACCTGGATCTCGTGGTCACCAGGCCGCCCACGGACGACGACACCCTCCGCTTGCTCGCGAACGAGCACTACGCCTTCTGCCCGGACAACTTCGCGCCGCAGACCTACGAGCGGTGGGACCAGCCGCCCTACACCGCGGAGCAGTACGCGGCGCTGCTCCGCGGAGCGACCACCTGGCATTTCTGGTGGGACTGAGACCGCCCGGTCGCCGGGGGAGGTCCCCCGGGGCGAAGATCACCCCATGAGCAACGAGCGCGCCGGCACCCCGGCCCAGCCGTCGGACCTCGTCGACGTCCCGCACCTGGTCACGGCCTACTACTCGACCCGGCCCGACCCAGCGGACCCCGACCAGCAGGTCGTGTTCGGCACCAGCGGCCACCGCGGGTCCAGCCTGGACGGTGCGTTCAACGAGGCGCACATCCTGGCCACCACCCAGGCGATCGTGGAGTACCGCAAGGGCCAGGGGTACGACGGGCCGTTGTTCGTCGGCCGCGACACCCACGGGCTGTCCGAGCCGGCCTGGGTCACCGCGCTGGAGGTGCTCGCCGCCAACGACGTCACCGTCCTGGTCGACGACGCCGACCGCTACACGCCCACCCCGGCGGTCAGCCACGCCATCCTGCGGGCCAACCGCGGCAAGACCTCGGGCCTGGCCGACGGCATCGTGGTCACCCCCAGCCACAACCCGCCCCGCGACGGCGGCTTCAAGTACAACCCGCCGCACGGCGGGCCGGCCGACTCCGACGCCACAGGCTGGATCGCCGGCCGGGCCAACGAGCTGCTGCGCGCCGGGCTGGACGGCGTCCGGCGGGTGCCGTTCGCGCAGGCCCGCGCCGCCGCCCAGGGCTACGACTTCACCGGCACCTACGTCGCCGACCTGCCCGAGGTGCTCGACCTGGACGCCGTCCGGGCGGCCGGCGTCCGGATCGGCGCCGACCCGCTGGGCGGGGCCAGCGTCGACTACTGGGGCCGGATCGCCGAGGTGCACGGTCTGGACCTGACCGTGGTGAACCCGCTGGTCGACCCCACGTGGCGGTTCATGACGCTGGACTGGGACGGCAAGATCCGGATGGACTGCTCGTCGCCGTCGGCGATGGCGTCGCTGATCGAGCAGAAGGACCGCTTCCAGATCGCCACCGGCAACGACGCCGACGCCGACCGGCACGGCATCGTCACCCCCGACGGCGGGCTGATGAACCCCAACCACTACCTCGCGGTGGCCATCTCCTACCTGTTCGCGCACCGGCCGGGCTGGGCGCCGAGCACCGCGGTGGGCAAGACGCTGGTGTCCTCGTCGCTGATCGACCGGGTGGTCGCCGACCTCGGCCGTGAGTTGCGCGAGGTGCCGGTCGGCTTCAAGTGGTTCGTGCCCGGGCTGATCGACGGGTCGGTCGGGTTCGGCGGCGAGGAGTCCGCCGGTGCCTCGTTCCTGCGCCGGGACGGCGGCGTCTGGACGACGGACAAGGACGGCCTGCTCCTGGCCCTGCTCGCCAGCGAGATCCAGGCGGTCACCGGGAAGTCGCCGTCCGAGCTGCACCGGGAGCTGACCGGCCGCTTCGGCGAGTCGGCCTACGCCCGGGTGGACGCGGCGGCGACCCGCGAGGAGAAGGCCAAGCTCGGGAAGCTGTCCCCCGCCGACGTCACCGCGACCGAGCTGGCCGGGGAGCCGATCACCGCCAAGCTCACCGAGGCACCGGGCAACGGCGCGAAGGTCGGCGGGCTGAAGGTGACCACCGAGAATGCCTGGTTCGCCGCCCGCCCGTCGGGCACCGAGGACGTCTACAAGATCTACGCCGAGTCCTTCAAGGGCCCCGACCACCTGGCCCAGGTGCAGGAGGAGGCCCGGGCGGTGGTGGGCGCCGCACTGGGCTCGTAGAACGGCGTTGATCAGCTGGGTCCACGAACCGCCGTCCTGGCTCACCGACGCCGGTGAGCCAGGACGGCGTCTGCTGAACCCAGCTGATCAACGACGGGACTGTCCACCTACGCAGGAGTCCGTCCTCCTGCACCAGATCTGGTGCAGGAGGACGGACTTCCGAGCACCCCCCTGATCAACGCTGGGGGGCGAGGGGCCTACGAGACGTCGTCGTCGACCCAGTCCAGGGTCTTGGTGACGGCCTTCTGCCAGTTGCGGTAGTTGCGCTCGCGCTCGGCGGCGTCCATCTGCGGCTCCCAGCGCTTGTCCTCGGCCCACTTGGCGGTGAGCTCGTCGAGGGAGGACCAGAAGCCCACCGCGAGACCGGCCGCGTAGGCCGCGCCCAGGGCGGTGGTCTCGACGATCTCGGGCCGGATGACGGGGACGTCGAGCACGTCGGCCTGGAACTGCATGAGCAGCTCGTTGCCGACCATGCCGCCGTCCACGCGCAGCTCGGTCAGGTCGACCCCGGAGTCGGCGTTCATGGCGTCGAGCACCTCGCGGGTCTGGAAGGCGGTGGCCTCCAGGACGGCGCGGGCGATGTGGCCCTTGTTCACGAACCGGGTGAGCCCGACGAGCGCGCCGCGGGCGTCGGAGCGCCAGTGCGGGGCGAAGAGGCCGGAGAACGCCGGGACGATGTAGGCCCCGCCGTTGTCCTCGACGCCGGCGGCCAGGGTCTCCACCTCGGGGGCGTCCTTGATCATGCCCAGGTTGTCCCGCAGCCACTGCACCAGCGACCCGGTGACGGCGATCGAGCCCTCGAGGGCGTACACCGGCTTGGCGTCGCCGAGCTTGTAGCACAGCGTCGTGAGCAGGCCGTTCTCCGAGGGGACGGCCTCCTCGCCGGTGTTGAGCAGCATGAAGTTGCCCGTGCCGTAGGTGTTCTTGGCCATGCCCTTCTCGAAGCAGACCTGGCCGAAGGTGGCCGCCTGCTGGTCGCCCAGCGACCCCGAGATCGGGACGCCGGCGAGGAAGCCGGCGGCGCGGCCCTTGCCGTAGACCTCGGAGTTGGACCGGATCTCCGGGAGCATCGACATCGGGATGCCCATCTCCTCGGCGATGTCCGGGAGCCACTCGAGGGTGCGGTAGTCCATGAGCATCGTGCGCGAGGCGTTGGAGACGTCGGTGATGTGCAGGCCGCCGTCGGTGCCGCCGGTCATGTTCCAGATCAACCAGGAGTCGATCGTGCCCATGACCAGGTCACCGGCCTCGGCCTTCTCGCGGGCGCCGTCGACGTTGTCCAGGATCCAGCGGACCTTGGGGCCGGCGAAGTAGGTCGCCAGCGGCAGGCCGACCCGGTCCTTGTAGCGCTCGTCGCCGCCGCCGAGGGCGGCGAGCTCGTCGCAGATCTTGCCGGTGCGGGTGTCCTGCCAGACGATCGCGTTGTAGACCGGCTGGCCGGTGGTCCTGTCCCAGACGACCGTGGTCTCGCGCTGGTTGGTGATGCCGACGGCGACGACGTCGGACGTCGAGGCGTTGCCCCGGGCCAGCGCCTGGCCGACGACCTCGCGGGTGTTGGCCCAGATCTCGGTGGCGTCGTGCTCGACCCACCCGGCGCGCGGGAAGATCTGCTCATGCTCCTTCTGCCCGGTCGCGACGATCTTGCCGTCGTGGTCGAAGAGGATGCAGCGGGTGCTCGTGGTGCCCTGGTCGATCGCGGCGACGTACTTGCCAGCCATGGGGTGTCTCCTCTGCTCTGAGGTGCGGTGGTCTGCGGGGGTGGGGGCTAGATCGAGACGTGCGAGAACAGGCCGGCGAGGACCGCGCCGATGATCGGGCCCACGATCGGGACCCAGGCGTAGGACCAGTTGCTGGCGCCCTTGTTCTTGATGGGCAGCAGGAAGTGCGCGATGCGCGGGCCCAGGTCGCGGGCCGGGTTGATCGCGTACCCGGTCGGGCCGCCCAGCGAGGCGCCGATGCCGACGACGAGCAGCGCCACGGCCAGCGGGCCGATCTCGGTCGGGGTGTCCCCGAAGCGCAGCACGATGTAGACCAGCACGAACGTGCCGAGGGCCTCGGTGATGATGTTGTCGACGTAGCTCTTGATGGCCGGGCCGGTGGAGAAGGTGCCCAGGATCGTGCCGGGGTCGGTCTCGGTCTCGTAGTGCTTGCGGAAGGCCAGCCAGGCCAGCACGGCACCGATGAACGCCCCGAGGAGCTCGGCGGCGAAGTACACCAGCGTGGACGCGAGGGTGACCTCGACGCCCGGTGCGTACTCGGCGGCGCCGCTGACCAGCAAGCCGATGGTGACCGCCGGGTTCAGGTGGGCCCCGGAGGTGGCGGCGGCGAAGACACCCGCGAAGACCGCGAGCCCCCAGCCGAAGATGATCACGATGTAGCCGCCACCCAGGGCGCCCGACTTGGCGAGCAGCACGTTGGCGACCACGCCGACGCCGAGCAGGATGAGGATCGCGGTACCGGTGACCTCGCTGCCGAAGACGGTCCAGAGACTGGTGGTCAAGGGGGGAACTCCTGTCTACGAGCCCGCGGCGGTGCGGGCCGGTTCGGTGCCAGGGGGCCGCCTGTGTCCCCGATCACCCTGGCGCCTGGACGCTAGGTGTCCCCGGTCACCGGGCGGAAGCCGTTGCGTACGACATCGTCGGACAGGACCGATCGGTCCCGGATGGCCTACGGTCCGCGGTGTGCCGGGCACCGTGCAGTCACTCGAGCGGGCGGCCGCGATCCTGCAGGTGGTCGCCGGCAGCGGCGGCACCCTGGGCGTGACCGACATCGCCGCCGCGGTGGGCCTGCCCAAGACGACCGCGCACAGCCTGCTGCGCACCCTGCTCGGCGTCCGGTTCGTCGAGCAGGACCGGGAGGGCCGCTACGCGCTGGGCCAGGGCCTGCTGCGGCTGGGCAGCGGGCACCTCGACGTCAACGAGCTGCGCTCCCGGGCGTCCAACTGGGCCGACGCGCTGGCCTCGCGCAGCGGGCACGCCGTCCGGCTGGCGAGCCTGGTCGACGCCCAGGTCGTCGTGGTGCACCACGTCTTCCGGCCCGACGACTCCGCCCAGGTGCTCGACGTCGGCACGCTGCTGCCGGCCGGCCGGACGGCGCTGGGCGCGGTGCTCGCCGCGTTCGCCCCGCACCGCTCGGTGCGCGGGCTGCCCGACACCGGCCGCGCGGAGGTCACCGCGGTGCGGGCCCGCGGGTGGGCCGCCGACGAGGGCGGCCACCAGCCGGGCAGCGCGGCGGTCGCCGTGCCGGTGCGTGGGTCCACCGGCCTGGTGGTGGCCGCGCTGGGCATCGCCGGCCCCGCCGAGACCGTGCTGGACGGTCGCCACCAGCCGCGCCCCCGGCTGGTGGCGATGGTGCAGGAGTCCGCGCAGGGGATCGCCCGGGAGCTGGGCTGGCATGGCTGACCGCTACGTGCTGGCGGGCGACCAGGGGACGACGTCGACCCGGTCCATCGTGTTCGACCGGGGCGGCCGGATGGTCTCGGTGCGCCAGCGCGAGCACCGCCAGTTCTTCCCACGGCCCGGGTGGGTCGAGCACGACCCCATGGAGATCTGGGCGAACACGCAGCGGACGGCGGCCCAGGCGCTGCACGACGCGGCGTCCAGCGCAGGCGAGGTGGTGGCCCTCGGCATCGCCAACCAGCGCGAGACCACCGTCGTCTGGGACCGCGCCACCGGCCGGCCGATCACCCGGGCGATCGTCTGGCAGGACACCCGGACCGCCGACCTGGTCGCCCACCTCTCCGCCCGGCCCGACGCCGCGGTCGTGGCCGAGCACAGCGGGATGGACATCGCCGGGTACTTCGCCGGGCCGCGGCTGCGCTGGGTGCTGGACGCGGTGCCGCGGGCCCGGGAGCGGGCCGAGCGCGGGGAGCTGCTGTTCGGCACCATGGAGACCTGGCTGATCTGGAACCTCACCGGGGGCACCGACGGCGGGGTGCACGTCACCGACGTGACCAACGCCAGCCGGACGTCGCTGATGGACGTGCGCACCTGCCGCTGGGACCCCGTCCTGCTGGACTTCTTCGGCATCCCCGAGACGCTGCTGCCCGAGATCCGGCCGTCGGTCGGTCTGCTGGGCAGCGCCACCGCGCTGGGCTCCCCCATCCCGATCACCGGCGCGCTGGGCGACCAGCAGGCGGCGCTGTTCGGCCAGGCCTGCTTCGCCCCCGGCGAGGCCAAGTGCACCTACGGCACCGGCAGCTTCCTGCTGCAGAACACCGGCACGGAGCTGGTGCGCACCCGGTCGGGGTCCATCTCCACGGTGGCCTACCAGCTGGCCGGCGAGCCGGTGCACTACGCGCTGGAGGGGTCGGTCGCCGTCGCCGGGGCGCTGGTGCAGTGGCTGCGCGACGGGCTGGGGCTGATCGGCACCGCCCCGGAGATCGAGACCCTCGCGCGGACCGTCGAGGACAACGGCGGGTGCTACGTCGTCCCCGCGTTCTCCGGCCTGCTGGCGCCGCACTGGCGGGGCGAGGCGCGCGGGCTGGTGGCCGGGCTGACCGGGTACGTGACCAAGGGCCACCTGGCCCGGGCCGTGCTGGAGGCCACCGGCTGGCAGACCCGGGACGTCGTCGCCGCGATGGCCGCGGACTCCGGGCTGGCGCTGCCCGCGCTCCGGGTCGACGGCGGGATGACCACCAACAACCTGCTCATGCAGTTCGTCGCCGACGTGCTGAACACCCCCGTCGTCCGGCCGATGGTCGGGGAGACGGTGTCCCTCGGCGCGGCCTACGCGGCCGGGCTGGCGGTCGGGCTGTGGGCCGATGTGGGCGCGTTGCGCCGCAACTGGCACCGCTCGGCACAGTGGTCCCCGGTGCCGGCCCGGGCGGCCCAGCTGACCGCGGAGTACCCCACCTGGGAGAAGGCCGTCCGGCTGTCGATCGCCTGGGGCGAGAGCTGAGCCGTCCGACACTGTCGTACGGATCGCGTCGCCGCCCGCCGCACCCGGTCCTACCGTGGGCGTCGAGCGTCCGGGATGCACCGAGGCTCCCGGGCCGCACCGAACCGAGGAGTGCGCCATGTCCGCCGTCCCCCCGATGGGTCCCGAGGCGCGGGCCGCAGCCTGGGCCGCCCTGGCCGCCGAGGAGTTCGAGGTCCTGGTCGTCGGCGGTGGTGTCACCGGCGCCGGCGTCGCGCTGGACGCCGCCACCCGTGGCCTGAAGACCGCTCTGGTCGAGGCCCGCGACTTCGCCTCCGGGACGTCGTCCCGCTCGTCGAAGCTCTTCCACGGCGGCCTGCGCTACCTGGAGCAGTTCGACTTCGGCCTGGTCCGCGAGGCGCTGCACGAGCGCGACCTCGCCGTGAACCGGATCAGCCCGCACCTGGTCAAGCCGCTGCCCTTCCTGTACCCGCTGACCCACCGCGTGTGGGAGCGGCCCTACGTCACCGCCGGCCTGGCGCTGTACGACGGGCTGGCCCGGTTCGGCGCGCTCAGCGAGCCGATGCCGTCGCAGAAGCACCTGTCCCGCACCGGCGCCCGCAAGCTCTTCCCGGCGCTGAAGCCCGACGCGCTGGTCGGCGCCGTCCGCTACTTCGACGCCCAGGCCGACGACGCCCGGCACACCCTCACCGTCGCGCTGACCGCCGCGAAGTACGGCGCCACCGTGCTGAACTCCGCCGAGGTCGTCTCGTTCCTGCGGGTCGGCGGCCGCGTGGTCGGCGCCCGGGTGCGCGACGTGGAGACCGGCCAGGAGATCGACGTCAAGAGCGAGGTCGTGGTCAACGCGACCGGCGTGTGGACCGATGACCTGCAGACCCTGGTGGGCGGCCGCGGCCGGTTCCACGTCCGGGCCTCGAAGGGCGTGCACATCGTCGTCCCGCGGGACCGGATCAACGGCGAGACCGGGCTGATCCTCAAGACCGAGAAGTCGGTCCTGTTCGTCATCCCGTGGGGCTCGCACTGGATCGTCGGCACCACCGACACCGACTGGGACCTGGACAAGGCCCACCCGGCGGCGTCCAAGGCCGACATCGACTACATCCTCGAGCACGTCAACCGGGTGCTGACCACCCCGCTGACCCACGAGGACATCTCCGGGGTCTTCGCCGGCCTGCGCCCGCTGCTGTCCGGGGAGTCCGAGGACACCAGCCAGCTCTCCCGCGAGCACGCCGTCGCCCGGCCCTCGCCCGGCGTCATCTCCGTCGCCGGCGGCAAGTACACGACGTACCGGCCGATGGCCGCCGACGCCGTGGACGCCGTCGCCGAGGACGTCACCCGGACCGTGCCGGCCAGCGTCACCGAGGACATCCCGCTGGTCGGGGCCGAGGGCTACCACGCGATGGTCAACTCCCTGGACCGGCTGGCCGACACCTGGGGCATCGGCAACTACCGCGCCGAGCACCTGCTCAACCGGTACGGCTCGCTGACCCCCGACGTGCTGGCCCTGGCCGCCGACGACCGCTCGCTGCTGCAGCCGGTGCCCGGCGCCGAGGAGTACCTCATGGTCGAGATGGTGTGGGGGGCCGCGCACGAGGGCGCCCTGCACCTGGACGACCTGCTCGCCCGGCGCACCCGGATCTCGATCGAGACCCCGCACCGCGGCACCGAGTCCGCGCAGGCCGTCGCCGAGGCCGTCGCCGGCGTCCTCGGGTGGGACGACGAGCGGGTCGCCAACGAGGTGGCCTCCTACGCCGCCCGGGTCGAGGCCGAGCGCCGCTCGCAGACCCAGGACGACGACCGGGCAGCCGACGCCGTCCGCGTCGCCGCACCGGACACCCGCGCCGTCGCCGTGGGCCGCGCCCTGGTGTAGCCGAACCCGCACGGCAGAGGAACCTCTGCACCCCTTCATCGCACGGAGAGGGGGTGCAGAGGTTCCTCTGCCGATGGGGGGTGCGGTTGGGACGGCGGGTGGCGGGCACTCCTGGGCCATGCCGACCGTCGAGCGAACCTTCACCGTGCACGCCCCGATCGAGAAGATCGGCCCCTACCTCGCCGACTTCGCCAACGCCGAGGCCTGGGACCCGGGCACGAAGACCTGCACGCCGCTGGACGGCCAGCCGGTCCAGGTCGGGTCGCGCTGGAAGAACGTCAGCGAGTTCATGGGCCGGGAGACCGAGCTGGAGTACCGCCTCGAGCGGTGGGAGCCCGACCACCTCACCCTGGTCGGCGAGAACAAGACGGTGACCTCGACCGACGACATCTCGCTGCGCGCGGTCGACGCCACCAGCACGGAGATCACCTACCACGTGGACTTCGACTTCCACGGGGTCGCCACCCTCGCCGGGCCGCTGCTCAAGCCCGCGCTGGAGAAGCTCGGCAGCGACACCGAGGAGAAGATGACCGAGGTCCTCGCGACGCTGTGACCGGTGCGCCGCGCCGCCCTCAGCGGCGGCGCGGTGCGACCAGTGCCGCGAGCACCAGCAGCGCGCCGAGCGCCGCGGTCCACGGCGGCAGCCCGGTCAGGGCGCTGGGCAGGCCGTCGACCAGCCGGGCCACCGGCTCGGGGGCGCTCGTCCAGCGGGGGGCCAGCACGAGCGCGGCCCAGATCAGGCCCGCGGAGGCGGTCGAGGGCGCGCGGCTGGGCCCGGCGCCGGTGGCCGAGGCGTCCCGGACCTGAGCGCCTGCCGGGGGTCCGACGGGGCATCGGCGAGACTGGGCCGGTGAGCGGACCACGGGACGACGGCCAGGCCTGGGACTCGAGCAGGGTCGACGGCGGGGGCTATGGCGGGCCACCCCCCTCGCAGCCGGCCCCNGCCGCCGGCGGCCTGGCCCAAGGGGCCGGGTCGACCGCAGCAGGCCGGCGCCGCCGCGGTCCTGGCCTTCATCGCCGGCGGCATCGGGATGCTCTGGGGCCTGGTCGGCATCGTGCTGCTGGCCGGGTCCGACGGCGGGACGGGCACCTGGCTCGGCGTGGTGGTCGGGCTGCCGGCCGGGGTGGCCGCGGTGGTCGGCGGCGTCCGGCTGCTGGCCGGGGCCGACCGCTGGTTCGTCGTCGGCGCCGGTGCGGCGCTGGGGCTGGCGGTCCTGCTGCAGGCCGTCGTCAGCGCCGCGAACTCCTACGGGTCGGCCTTCGGCCAGGCCCTGCTGGTCGTCTTCCTGCTCCCGCCCCCGGTCGTGGCCGCCGTCCTGGCCGGGCTGCCGGTCGTCGGCGGGTGGGTCGAGCACGTCCGCGGCACGACCGGCGCCCGGCTGGCCCAGCCGACGCCGCCGGCCCCGCCGACCTGGTGACGCTGCCGGTTCCACGTGGAACCGGCAGGGTGGGGTGATGGCAACCGACGCCCTCGACCCCGTGGAGCTCGTGCGCGAGCTGGTCCGCCGACCCACCGTCTCCGGTGACCCGCGCCCGCAGCGCGACGTCATGGGCGTGGTCACCGACGTCCTCACCGCGCACGCACCGCACCTGCAGCGGCGCGACGGCGAGGACGCCGACCGGCCCTGGACGCTGCTGAGCACGCCGACCGACCCGGGGCGGCCCCGGCTGGTCTTCGCCTGCCACGTGGACACCGTGCCGGCCGCGGATGCCGGGCACTGGCAGCGCGACCCCTTCGGCGCCGACCACGAGGGCGGCCGGGTCTGGGGCCGCGGCGGTTCGGACATGAAGGCCGGTCTGGTGGCCGCCGTCGCCGCGCTGGCCGGCGCCGACCCGGAGATCCCCGTGGCGCTGCTGCTCACCAGCGACGAGGAGATCGGCTCCAAGGGCGCCCAGGTGGCGGCCCGGGCGCTGGCCGGGACCCGCACCGGGGCCGTGGTCGTCCCGGAGGCGACCGGCAACGAGGTGGTGCTGGGCCACCGGGGCGCGCTGTGGCTCGCCGTCCGGGCGGCGGGGAGGGCCGCGCACGGCAGCACGCCGCACCTGGGGCACAACGCCGTGCTGGACCTGGTCGCGGTGCTGGCCCGGGCCGGGGCGGAGCTGCCGCTGGCGCACGACGACTTCCTGGGCACCGAGACCTGGAACCCCGGCGTGATCAGCGGCGGCACCGTGCCCAACGTGGTGCCCGATGCCGCCGAGGTCGTGGTGGACATGCGCACGGTCGGCGACGCCGCCGCGCTGCAGGCCTGGTGGCGGGCGCAGCCGGAGGTGGCCGAGGTCGACGTCCGGGTGGACCTGCCGCCGCTGCTGACCCCGGCCGACGACCCGTGGGTGCGCGGCCTGCCCGCCGTGGTGCGGCCGGAGCCGGCCACCTACTTCACCGACGGCTCGGTGCTCGGACCGGTCGCGGGCGGCGCCCCGATCGTGGTCTGGGGCCCGGGCACCCCTGCCGTCATGCACGCCCGGGACGAGTACGTCGAGGTGGCCGAGCTGGAGCAGGCTGCCCGGGTGTTCGGCGAGGTCGTCAGCCGCTGGCGGTGACGCCGTCCACGACCCGGGCGACCGACTCCGCCAGGCTGCCGGTGACCGGCAGCCGGGGCAGCAGCAGGGTCTGCGCCACGTGGTACGCGTCGGGCTGGCCGGTCCAGGTGGTGTGCCCGACCTGGCCCTCGGGGGTCAGCTCGTGGTGCCAGTTGCCGGTCCGGGTGTCCAGCACCAGCAGCTCGACCAGGTTCGACCAGTGCTCGTGGTCGGCCCGGTACCCCGCCTCGCCGGTGACCGCGCCCAGCACGGCCGCCGCGGCCAGCGCCTCGGCCATCACCCAGTGCATCCGGGCGTCGACGACCGGCCGGTCGGCCCAGTCCAGGGTGTAGACGAAGCCTGGGTGCCCGTCGGGTGACCCGCCGCGCTGCACCGCCACCCGGTACAGCTCCCCCGACGCCGCGGCCAGCTCCGGCGGCAGCTCGACCACGGTGCCCAGGTGGGCGACCAGCCGGGCCCACTCGAACTGGTGCCCGACGGTCACCCCGTAGGGCCGGAACGGGTCGGCGGGCCGGTCCCGGTTGAACTCCGGGAGCGCCGTCCAGTCCGCGTCGTGGTGCTCCGGGAGCCGCCAGTCCCGGGCCCGGGCTTCCCCCACCACCCGCTGCGCGATCCGGGTGCTGCGGTCCCGCAGCTGCGCGGCCCGGGCGTCGTCCCCGGTCGAGGCCAGGGCGTCCGCGGCGGCGAGCTGGGCCTCGACGGCGTGCATGTTGGCGTTGGCGCCGCGGTAGGCCGAGCACGCCGTCCACCCGGCGTCCCACTCCTCGACGGCGGCGCCCGCCTCGTCGTCCCAGAAGTGGTCGTCCCAGACCTGCAGCGCGTCGGCCAGCAGCTCGGGGCCGCCGGGCAGGCCGACCCGGGTGAGCGTCGCGCCGGCCAGCAGCACGAAGGCGTGCACGTAGGCCTGCTTCGGGTACTCCTCGACCGCCCCGTCGGCGGTGGACCACCAGCCGCCGTGCTCGGCGTCCCGCAGCACCCCGACCAGCGCCTGCCGGCCGTGCTCGGCGAGCTCGGCCGCGCCGGGCCGGCCCCACGCCGCGGCGAGGGCGAACACGTGGGTCATCCGCGCGACGATCCAGGTCTCGGGCACCTTCCCCGGCGTGCGCTGCCCGTGCTCGTCCAGCCAGCCGAACCCGCCGGCCGGGTCAGCCGCGGCCGCGGCGGTGGTCAGCAGCCGGTCCAGCTCGGGGGTCTCCAGGTGCTCGCGCGCGGTCACCGCCCGACCGTAGCCAGCCGCCCCCCGACCCCGGCAGGATGGCCGCGCCACGACCACCGATCGAGGAGAGACGCATGCGCAGCGAGTTGTTCGCCCCCGAGTTCGCGGAGAGCCAGGCGACCGGCATCCAGAAGCAGGGCAGCAAGATGTGCCGGGTCGGCCTGGACGGCGAGGTCTTCGCCCGGGCCGGGTCGATGGTGGCCTATCAGGGCCAGCTGTCCTTCGACGCCCTCGGCTCCGGCGGCATCGGCGGGTTCATCAAGCAGAAGCTCACCGGCGAGGGCGTACCGCTGATGAAGGTGCGCGGCCGGGGCGACCTCTTCCTCGCCGACGCCGCGCAGGACGTGCACGTCATCGATCTGGACGGCTCCGACGGCCTGACCATCAACGGGGCCAACGTGCTGGCCTTCGACTCCTCGCTGTCCTACGACATCCGGCGGGTCTCCGGGGCCGGGATGAGCAGCAGCGCCGGCCTGTTCAACTGCGTGTTCACCGGCGTGGGCCGGATCGCGATCACCACCAAGGGCCAGCCGGTGGTGCTGGTGGTCGACCAGCCGACCTACGCCGACCCGCAGGCGGCCGTGGCGTGGTCGTCGTCCCTGCAGACCGGGGTGCAGGTCAACGACTCCTTCGGGCTGGGCACGCTGATCGGCCGCACCACCGGCGAGCGGTTCACGCTGTCCTTCGCCGGCCAGGGCTTCGTCGTCGTCCAGGCGTCCGAGGAGCCGCCGGTCAGCGCGATCGGCGGCTCGGGCTCCGGCCAGCAGTCCGGCGAGGGCGGGTTCGGGGGTGCGCTCGGCGGGTTGCTGGGCGGCCGATGAGTTCTCCGCCGCCCGGGCGTCCTGAGGGCATGACTGCGAACCTGTGCCCCTACCTGAGCTTCGACGGCACCGCCCGCGAGGCGATGGAGACCTACCAGCGCGTGCTCGGCGGCACCCTCACGCTGAACACCTTCGCCGAGTTCGGCATGGACGGCCCGGACGCCGAGCGGATCATGCACGGCCAGGTGGACACCCCCGACGGCATCCTGCTCATGGGCTCGGACACCGGACCGGGCATGGGGTTCGAGAAGGCCGCCGGGACGACGGTGTGCATCAGCGGCACCGACACCGAGAAGCTCCGCGGGTGGTGGGCCGCGCTGGCCGAGGGCGCCCAGGTGCAGATGCCGCTGGCCGTGCAGATGTGGGGCGACGAGTACGGCGCGATGGTCGACCGGTTCGGCACGCCGTGGATGGTCAACATCACCGCGGCGCCCCGGGATTGACGGCGCGGGGCAGGATCGGGGTGTGAACGACTTCGACCTGGTCCTGCCCCCCGCCGTCGACGTCCGCGAGGTGGGCATGCGCGACGGCCTGCAGCTCGAGGACCCCGTGCCGCTGGCCGGAAAGCTCGCGATGCTCGAGGCGCTGGTCGCCACCGGGGTGCAGCGGATCGAGGTGACCTCGTTCGTCTCCCCGAAGGCGGTGCCGGCCCTCGCCGACGCCGACCAGGTCGCCGCCGAGCTGCACCGGTTCACCGACGTGCGGTTCTCCGCGCTGGTGGCCAACCTGCGCGGTGCCCAGCGGGCGGTGGACGCCGGGATCGCCGACCTGGAGTACGTGGTGAGCGCGGCCGACTCGCACTCCCGGGCCAACGCCGGCCGCTCGACGTCGGAGGCGGTGGCCGCGGTCGGGGACATCGCCGCGCTGGCCCACGGCGCCGGCGGCTCGCTGGAGGTGATCGTGGCGACGGCGTGGGACTGCCCGTTCGACGGCCGCACCCCGGTCGACCGCACCGTCGACGTCACCCGGGCCGCGGTCACCGCCGGCGCCGACGCGATGTGCCTGGGCGACACCATCGGCACCACCACCCCGCTGCGGGTGGTCCGGCTGGTCGACGAGGTGCGCCGGGTCTCCCCCGGCGTCCCGCTGGGCGTGCACTTCCACGACACCCGCGGCACCGGCCAGGCCAACGCGCTGGCCGCCGTCCAGGCCGGGGTCACCCAGCTCGACGCCTCGGTCGGCGGGCTGGGCGGCTGCCCGTTCGCCCCGGGCGCCAGCGGCAACATCGCCACCGAGGAGCTCGTCTACTGGCTGGAGGACTCGGGGGTGGCCACCGGCATGGACCTGGACGCCGTCCTGGTCGCCGCGGCGGTGACGGAGCGGTCCGTCGGCCGAGAGCTGCCGTCCTCGTTGCACCGGGCGGGTGGGAAGAACGCGCCGCGCGGGACGTTCGCACCGGCATGAGCGAGCAGCCGCAGGAGATCGTCGACCCCCGGGTGATGCGGGACGTGCTGGGCCACTTCGCCTCCGGCATCACCGTGGTCACCGCCACCGAGCCGGACGGGCCGATCGGGTTCACCTGCCAGTCCTTCAGCTCGCTGTCGCTGGACCCGCCGCTGGTCGCCTTCGCCCCCGCCCGCACCTCGACCACCTGGCCCCGGCTGCGCGCGATCGCCCGGTTCTGCGTGAACGTGCTGGCCGACGACCAGGACGGGCTGAGCTCCCAGTTCGCCCGCTCGGGCACCGACAAGTACGCCGGGGTGACCTGGTCGCCGTCCGCGCACGGGTCGCCGGTGCTCGACGGCGTGGTGGCCTGGATCGACTGCGAGCTGTACGCCGAGCACGACGGCGGCGACCACACGATCGTCGTCGGCCGGGTGCTGGACCTGGGCGCCACGGCGCAGAAGACCCCGCTGGTCTTCCACCGCGGCGCCTACGGCCTGCAGGCCGCCGTCGTCCCGCCGCCGGGTGCCTGACCTCCTCGGGCGTGGATCAGCTCAGCTGATCGGACTCCGTCCTGGCTCACCGGCGTCGGTGAGCCAGGACGCACGGTGATCAGCTGAGCTGATCCACGCCGCGTTGCCTTACCCGAAGCGGACGGCGATGAGGGCGATGTCGTCCCGGCGGTCCAGGGCGGTGTCCACCGCGCGGGCGCAGACGTCCACGGGCAGCGCGTCGGCCGGGGCGTCGACCAGCCGCTGCACGAGCGCGGCGATGCCCTCGTCCAGGTCGGCCCCGGGCTGCTCGATCAGGCCGTCGGTGTAGCCGACCAGCGTGGTGCCGGCCGGGACCTCCAGGTGCACGCTCGTGCGCCGGGTCGCGCCGTCCACGCCCACCAGCAGGCCGTGGGCCTGGGAGAGCACCTCGACCCGGCCGTCGGGGTAGCGCAGCAGCAGCGGCGGGTGCCCGGCGTCGGCCACGACCAGCTGCCACGGCTGGCCCTCCCCGGCCGGCGGGACGGCGCGGACGTAGGCCATGGTCGCCATCGACGCCACGTGCAGGCCCTGCACCAGGCGGTCCACCCGGCCGAGCACCGAGCCCGGGTCGGGGTCGGTGGCGCCCCACATGCAGGCGCGGAGCAACCCGCGCAGGTGGCCCATCGCGGCCGCGGCGGCGACGTCGTGGCCCACCACGTCGCCGATGGCCACGCCGATCGCGCCGTCGGGCAGCTCGAGCAGGTCGTAGAAGTCGCCGCCCACGTCGGCCGCCGTCGAGGCGCTGACGTAGTGCGCCGCGGCCTGCACCCCGGCGATCTCGGGCAGCTCGGGCAGCAGGGAGCGCTGCAGCGTCTCGGCCACCTCGTGCTCGGCCTGGTAGAGCCGCACGTTGTCCAGGGCCATCGCCGCCCGCCGGGCGAGGTCCTGCACCAGCTCGGTGTCCTCGGTGGTGAAGCCGCGCTCGTCGTCGGTCAGCACCAGGGCCAGCGACCCCAGCACGCGCCGCCGGGCGATCATCGGGACGGCGAGCACCGCGTGCCCGCCGAGCCGGTCGTAGGCCGCGCGGGTCACGGAGTGGGCGAACACGTCGTCGAGCCGGTCGGAGGTCATCTGCTCGATGAGCACCGGCTGCCGCCGCTCCATGGCCTGCCGGCTCGGCGAGCCCGGGGTCAGGTGCATGGCGTGCTGGGCGCTGATCGCCCGCAGCTCGTCGGCCAGCCCGTCCCGGTGCCGGCCGGCGGTCTCCTCGACGGTGCCGTACGCGTCGACGACGGTCACGAAGATCCAGTCGGCCAGCAGCGGCACGCACAGGTCGGCCAGCCGGTCCAGCAGCTCGGTCCGGTCGAGGGTGGCGGTCAGCGAGCTGGTGGCCTCGGCCATCAGCGCCAGCCGGTTCTGCGCCACCTCGGCGTCCTCGCGGGCGGTCTCGGCGTCGGCCCTGGCCTGCTCGGCCACGGCCTGGGCGACCTCGGCCTCGCGCCGGGCGGTCTGCTCGGCAGCGAAGGCGGCCGCGCGCTCGCCCTCGACCCGGACCCGCTCGGTGACGTCGGTCTGCACGCCGACGAAGCTGACCAGCTCGCCGGACCCGTCGAAGACGGGGCTGATCGACAGCTGGTTCCAGAACGCGGTGCCGTCCTTGCGGTAGTTCAGGAGCGTCTCGGTGACCACCTGCCGCTGGTCCAGCGCCCGGCCGATCTCGGCGACCTTCGCCCGGTCGGTGGCCGGGCCCTGCAGGAACCGGCAGTTGCGGCCGACCGACTCCTCGGCGGTGTAGCCGGTGACCCGCGTGAAGGAGGGGTTCACCCACACCAGGGGGTCGTCCTCGCGGCGGGGGTCGGTGATGGTGAAGCAGATGTCGGTGGCCAGCACGGCCCGGTCCCGCAGCGCCTGCATCCGGGCGTCGGGGTCGGCGTCGCCGCGGGCGCCGTCGATCTGCAGGAAGACGACCAGGGCCAGCTGCTCGTCCTCGGCGTCCTGGGACAGCGGGAAGCCGGTGACCCAGAGGGTCAGCTCCTCCCGCTGGCCGCGCGGCCCCAGCCGCACCGCCTCCCCGGCCACCGGGGTGCCCTCGGCCACCACCGACAGTGGGCTGCCGGTGCTCTCCAGCGGCTGGCCCGACAGGTCGGTGAGCCCGGCGGAGGTGCCCCACTCGTCGATGGCGACCGGCAGCGAGACGTTGCCGGCCAGCTCGACGGCGGCGGTGTTCGCGTAGACCACGGTGCCGGCCCGCTGGTCGATGACCAGGACGCCCACCGGGACGTCGACCAGCACCCCGGGCAGCGCCGACCGGGCGCTGGCGGCGGAGTCGGTGGCCGAGACCAGCGCGGTCGCCGCGCCCACGGCACCTGCCTGGTGGGCGCGGTCCTGGCTGTCGTCGGGGTTCGCGACTGCTCCGGACACGAGGGCGGCGGCCTCGGCGGGCACGTCGGACCCGGAGGGGTCGGGGACCTGCTGCACGGGGTGGACGATACCGGTGGCGCACGACGGATCTGCCCGGGAGACCGGACCGCCCCCCGCGTCAGGGGGAGGCGGGTCGGTCGCGCTCCAGCTCGCCGAGGTGGCGCAGCCACAGCAGGCCGAGCACCGGCAGCGCGAGCGGGATGAACCCGTAGCCCTGCCCGAAGCCCGAC
This sequence comes from Klenkia terrae, assembly GCF_900491935.1. Classification (GTDB taxonomy): domain Bacteria; phylum Actinomycetota; class Actinomycetes; order Mycobacteriales; family Geodermatophilaceae; genus Klenkia; species Klenkia terrae. The sequence goes on along the minus strand of NZ_UEXK01000004.1, from coordinate 2,121,724 downwards.
CAGACGGTCGCGTCCGGGAACGCGGCGGGGTCGACCAGCGACAGCGTGCCGACCACGAGGACGCCGACCAGCTCGACGCCGCAGGCCACCACGGCCGTGCGTCGGCCCGACCGGCCGCCGCGGGCCAGCCCGACGGTCGCGACCAGGTAGACGACGGCGCTGAAGGCGGACAGCAGGTAGGCCACCGGGGCCTCGTCGAACTGGGTGGCCAGCTGGACGGCGGCCCGCGCGCCCGCGGCCAGGGCGAACACGCCGTAGAGGGCGACCAGCACCCGGCCGGGCCCGCGCGAGGTGCTGCCGGCGTCGTCCCCGCCGGCGGCGGGTGCACCCAGGCGGTCAGCCACCGGTGGCCTCCCACAGCTGCAGCAGGCGCCAGACCATGACGGCCACCACGAGCGCCGCGACGGCCAGCACGGTGCCGGCCCAACGGGTGGGCTCGGTGCGCGACCACAGCACGCCGGCGACCGGCACCAGCACCACGCTGACCAGGTAGGCCAGGAACGTCGCGGTCTCCGGCGGTCGCTCCCCGCCGGCCAGCGCGACGACGACCACGGCCGACTGGACCAGGAGCACGGCCTCCAGGACGCCGGCGGCGACCAGGTGGGCCAGGCCGGTGCGGCGGCGCAGCACGGTGGACAGCCCGCCCAGCGCCGCGACCACCAGGGCTGCCACGGTGGCCAGGGCCACGAGGGGGGTGTTCACCGGGCGGTCACCGGCCCATCCTCCCAGCGCGACGGGACGGCGGCGGCGATCGGGTCGCGCCGACCCGCCGGGCCGCTCACCCACGGCACAGGACACCCACAACCGCTGCGCCGAGTGGCGCCGGTCCCGGGTCCGTGATCACCTGCGGGCGGTTCCACGTGGAACCGGCCGAACCACCTCGCCCGCTCGGCACGAAGGACAGTCATGAAGACCGGTGACGTCGCCCCCGATTTCGAGCTGCCCGACCAGGACGGCACGCCCCGCCGGCTGTCCACGATGCTGCAGAGCGGGCCGGTGGTGCTCTTCTTCTACCCGCTCGCCAGCTCCGGCGGCTGCACCACCGAGATGTGCACCGTCCGCGACGAGGCGTCGCAGTTCGCCGCGGTGGGCGCCCAGCGGGTCGGCATCAGCCAGGACTCGATCGCCAAGCAGAAGGCGTTCGCCGACGGCAACGGCTTCGACTACCCCCTGCTGTCCGACGCCGACGGCTCGATCTGCACCGCCTACGGCACCAACCGCGGCTGGAAGGCCGCGCCGACCAAGCGGCACACCGTGGTGATCGGCACCGACGGCGTCGTCCGGGACGTCATCAAGAGCGAGTTCTCCTTCGCCAAGCACGCCGGCAAGGCGCTGTCGGCGCTCGCCCCCAAGTGATGGCGCCCTCCTGAAGCTCCGGCCGGGCGGTGGCCACTCCCCCGCCCGGCCGGGAACCTCACATCCCCAGCTCGGCCCGGATCTCCGCGTCGTGCTGGCCGGCGGTCGGCACCGCGCCGACCGCACCCGGGGTGGCCGAGAACCGCGGCGCCACCCCGGGCTGCACCACCCCGTCCACCTCGACGAACACGCCGCGCTCGCGGTTGTGCTCGTCGGAGGTGGCCTCCAGCAGCGACCAGGCCGGCGCCACGCAGGCGTCGGTGCCGGCGAAGACCGCCCACCACTCCGCCCGGGTGCGTGACCCGATGACCTCGGCGAAGCGCGCCCGCAGCGCCGGCCAGGCCGCGAGGTCGGACCGGTCGGGCAGCGTCGGGTCCCCGGCCAGGCCCAGGCCCTCGAGCAGCGCGGCGTAGAACTGCTCCTCCAGGGCGCCGACGGCCAGGAACGTGCCGTCGGCGCAGGCGTAGACGTCGTAGAACGGCGCCCCGGTGTCGAGCAGGTTCGCGCCCCGGGCGTCGGTCCAGGCCCCGGTGTCGAGCATCCCGTGGATCATCGTGGTGAGCACCGCGGTGCCGTCGACGATGGCGGCGTCGACCACCTGGCCCTCGCCGGTGGCCCGGGCGTGCAGCAGCGCCGCCACCGCCCCCAGGGCCAGGAACACCCCGCCGCCGCCGAAGTCGCCCAGCAGGTTGATCGGCGGCGCGGGCCGCTCGCCGGGCCGGCCGGTGGCGCCCAGCGCGCCGGTGAGCGCGATGTAGCCGATGTCGTGGCCGGCGCTGTGCGCGAGCGGTCCGGTCTGCCCCCAGCCGGTCATCCGGCCGTAGACCAGCGCCGGGTTCAGCGCGTGCGCCTGCTCCGGGCCCAGGCCCAGCCGCTCCATCACCCCGGGCCGGAAGCCCTCCAGCAGCACGTCGGCCCGGGCGACCAGGGCGCGGACGACGGCCAGGTCGGCGTCGTCCTTGAGGTCCAGGGCGATCGAGCGCTTGCCGCGGTCCAGCAGCGACGTCGCGCCCAGCGACCCGACCAGCCCGCCGCCCCGGGAGCGCCGGTCGATCCGGACGACGTCGGCGCCCAGGTCGGCCAGCAGCATCCCGCAGAAGGGGCCGGGGCCCAGCCCGGCGAACTCCACGACCCGTACGCCCTGCAACGGTCCGGCCACGTCGCCGTCCTCCCGCTCGTCGGATGAGCCGCCCCCGCACCGGGCGCGGGCCTCGGTGGCATGCTGCCGCACCGTGCGGACCTCCGGCGTCGTGGCCCTCGGCGGGGCCGCCGGGGCGCTGGCGCGGTGGGGGGTCGGCCTCGGGCTGCCGCACACCGCCGGTACCTGGCCGTGGGCGACGGTCACCGTCAACCTGACCGGCTGCCTGGCCATCGGCGTCCTGCTGGCCGTGCTGCTGGCCCGCGCCCCGGGGCACCCGTGGCTGCGGCCGTTCCTGGCCACCGGGGTGCTCGGCGGCTACACCACCTTCTCCGCGTTCGCCGTCGACGCCGTCCAGCTCGCCGACGCCGGTCGGTGGCCGGTCGCGGTGGGGTACCTGCTGGTCAGCGTGGTGGGCGGGCTCGCCGCCGTCGTCCTCGGGCTGCTGGTGGGACGGCGGGTGGCCCGGTGACGGCGCTGTGGGTGGTGCTCGGCGCGCTGGTCGGGGCACCGGTCCGGTACGCCGCCGACCGGCTGGCGGTGCGGTGGCGGGGCGCGGGCAGCGTCGTCGGGGTCCTCGTGGTCAACGTCGCGGGCAGCCTGCTGCTCGGCCTCGTCGTGGGCGCGCGCGACCTCTCCCCCGCCGTCGTGGCGCTGGTGGGCACCGGCTTCTGCGGCACGCTGACCACCTTCTCCACCTTCGGGTTCGACGTCGTCCGGCTGGTGGAGGAGCGGCGGGTCGGCCGGGCGCTGGCGTACCTGACCGGCTCGGTGCTGCTGGGCGTCGCCGCGGCCTCGATCGGGTACGGGATCGTCCGCTGACCTGCGGTGGGGGCCGGCGCTCAGTAGGGTCGACCCGGTATGGCTGATCAGCAGAAGTCCGAGAGCCCCGTCGTCGTCGTCGCCAACCGGTTGCCCGTCGACCAGGTCGTCGCCGCCGACGGCTCGGTGAGCTGGACCCGCAGCCCGGGTGGCCTGGTCACCGCGCTGGAGCCGTTCGTGGCCGGCCGGGGCGGGGCCTGGGTGGGCTGGTCGGGGTCGGCGGGCGAGGCGCCCGAGCCCTTCGAGTCCGGCGGGATGCAGCTGGTGCCGGTGGAGCTCAGCGACGACGACGTCGACCAGTACTACGAGGGGTTCTCCAACGCCTCGCTGTGGCCGCTGTACCACGACGTGGTCGAGAAGCCGGAGTACCACCGCACCTGGTGGAACAGCTACGTGCAGGTCAACCGCCGGTTCGCCGAGAAGGCCGCCGAGGTCGCCGGGCAGGGCGCGATCGTCTGGGTGCACGACTACCAGCTGCAGCTGGTGCCGGCGATGCTCCGCCAGCTGCGCCCGGACCTCACCATCGGGTTCTTCCTGCACATCCCGTTCCCGCCCTATGAGTTGTTCACCCAGCTGCCCTGGCGCAACGCGATCGTCGAGGGCCTGCTGGGCGCGGACCTGATCGGCTTCCAGATGCCGGCCGCGGCGGCGAACTTCGTGCAGCTGGCCCGCCGGCTGCACGACCTGCCGACCAAGGGCTCCACGATCAGCTACGACGGCCGCACCGTGACCGCCAAAGCGTTCCCGATCTCGATCGACGTGTCGGTCTTCGACTCCCTCGCCCGCAGCCCCGAGGTGCTGGCCCGGGCGAAGCAGATCCGCGAGGAACTGGGCAACCCGGACAAGGTGATCCTCGGCGTCGACCGGCTGGACTACACCAAGGGCATCGGCGTCCGGCTCGAGGTCTTCCTGGAGCTGCTGGAGGACGAGCTGGTCGAGGCACCGTCCACGGTCTTCATGCAGGTGGCCACGCCGTCCCGGGAGCGGGTCGAGCACTACGTGCACATGCGGGAGACCATCGAGCAGCAGGTCGGGCACATCAACGGGGTCTTCGGCTCCACCAGCGGCCCGGCGGTGCACTACTTCAACCAGTCGATGCCGCGCGAGGAGCTCGCCGCCCTCTACCGGGCCGCCGACGTCATGCTCGTGACGCCCTACCGCGACGGCATGAACCTGGTGGCCAAGGAGTACGTGGCCGCCCGCGGCGACAACGGCGGCACGCTGGTGCTCAGCGAGTTCGCCGGTGCCGCCGCCGAGCTCAAGCAGGCCTACCTGGTCAACCCGCACGACAAGGACGGCGTCAAGAAGCAGCTGATGCGGGCGCTGCGGGCCGACCCCGAGGAGTCCGCCAGGGCGATGAAGGCGATGCGCCGGTACCTGGCCAAGCACGACCTGGAGCACTGGGCCGGGTCGTTCTTCGCCGCCCTGCAGGAGGAGGCCGCGTGAGCACCGTCGCCGAGGTCGTGACCCGGCTGACCGACCGCCGGCCGCTGCTGGTGGCCAGCGACTACGACGGCGTCCTCGCCCGGCTGCGGGACGTCCCCGGGGAGGCCGTGCCCGAGGAGTGGGCGCCGGACCTGCTGCGCCGCCTGGCCGGCGCCGACGGCGTCACGGTCGTGATGGTCAGCGGCCGCGGCCTGGACGACCTGCGGACGACGTCCGGGCTGGGCGCGCCGATCCGGTTCGTCGGCAGCCACGGCGCGGAGTTCGACGACGGCCTGGACGCCGGGGTCGCCGCCGAGCGGGACCTGCTGGTCGGTGCGGTGCAGCCGCTGGTCGACGCCGTCCCCGGCGCCCGCCTGGAGGTCAAGCCCGCCGCGGTCGCCGTGCACGTGCGCACCGTGGCCGACCGTCCCGCCGCCGCGGCCCTGCTGGAGCGGGCCGCCGCGGCCGCCGGGCCGCACCACACCGCCAAGCCGGGCAAGGACGTGCTGGAGCTCGCGGTCACCGACGCCGACAAGGGGACGGCGGTGCTCCGCCTGGCCGACTCCCTCGGCGCCGACGGCGTGCTCTACCTGGGCGACGACCGCACCGACGAGGACGCGTTCACCGCGTTGGCCCCCCGGGTCGGCGCCGTGACGGTCAAGGTGGGCGACGGCGACACCGCCGCCCAGCTCCGGGTGCCCGACCTGGACGGCGTGCGGGACCTGCTCGAGGCCCTGGCGGTCGCGCTCGCGGTCTGAGGTCGTGCGTCTCTTCAGGCGGCGAACGACGGCCCGCGGGTGAAGTGGGCGTTCCTGCCGATCTCGTCTCCTCGCGCCAAGAAGCCTTCCGCGGCCTGGCGCTCGAGCTGCCGTAGAGCCCCACCCACAGACAGCCCGGTGAGTGCGGCGTGGTCTCCGGATGTCATGCGGTCGTGCGCCATCAGCCAGGCGCGGATGACCCGACGAGGATCTTCTGGACGTCGGTAGGGCAGGACTCCCCGGGATCGCAAGGCCAGGCGTGCCTCCTTGGTCTCGAGGAGGCCGAGCGCCGCGGCGGACAAGGTCCACACGTCTTTGACGCGCGCCAGCAACGGCTGGTCACCCACCCGGCACTCCAGGGCCGTGTCGATCGCTTCTGCGCATTCGGCGCCGTCCCGCTGCAGGACGTCCACCAAACCATCGGCGGTGATGAACGGCTCGTGCAGCAGCGTGTGGACGATGAGGGCGATGCGGACGTCGCGGCGCCGTACCGCCGGCTGGATGGCCGAGACGAGCGCCATGACCGGCAGCACAGGTGCACCGCCGGTGAGCCGCGCCCGGACCCGGATGTTCGACTGCTCGTCGACGATGGGACGGCGATGACCCAAGGTCACCATCTCGCGGACCATGCGATCCACCCCGAGGCCTCGCTTGTCCACGAGGTTCATGCCGCGGAAGAGATCAGCGAGCGCGGGGTACCTGGCGAAGCGTTGCGTGAGGACGTTGGCCGCGGTGATGCCCCCGACGAAGCCGCCGGGGCTGACGACCTGGAGGGCTGAGTCCGCTTCGATCCACGTGATCTCCACAGGGTCACGTGGCATCCAGTCACGATGGATCACGCCGTTGAGGACTGCTTCGCGGATGGCCCGGGGAGGCAACCGGCGAACTGGCTCCTCTGCGAATGATCCCGTGAGCGTGATGGACGTGTTCACGCTGTCCAGACGCTGCTCCACGACGGCGACCTGCTCGATGAGGCTGAGTCCACTCAGGTCCAGCGGGGCAGCCAGGACATCACCGCCCTCGACGTCGAGGACGGACAGGGACAGCAGGGTGCGATCGCTGGCGCAGAAGACCAAGGCGCCCGCCTGGGTGAGGTGACCGTCGGGCCGCAGCACTCCGAGCCAGGCAAGCAGCTCGCTCGAACTGCGGGTACGGGGTACACCTTCGAGACCACTGCGTTGCAGGTAAGCGCGTGCAGCGACGATGGCGCCGTCCGGCACGTCGACGACGGTGCGAGAGGTGACAGCGGCCATGGGGTCGGCTCCGGCGATGTCCTGTCGGTGCAGCCACCACTCGGCACGGTCGACCGGTTGGCAGCTCGATCCCGTACGCCATCTGAGGTTTCCGTCCTGGTCCTCGACCGGTTCGCGGGCCTCGGCGACGAACACCACCAGCAACCGGGCTCCGGCGACGATGCGTTCCTCGACGGCCGGCGCGACGTCGACCCGTTGGTAGATGCGCTGGCGAAGCCACTCGGCATCGAGCGCTGCGCCGAACAGTGCGCCGCTGCGGTCCTCGACCCCCACGATCAAGGCCCCGCCACCTGGAGTGTTGGCGAGGCATGCGACCTCTCGCGCCAGATGGTCCGCTGCAGCCAAGTTGTGCGGGTCGCCCGGGAGGAGGACTCCACCGCTGCCCCGCCGTCCGGCCTCTTCCTTCAGGTCGACCCTCTGGCGCTCCACCAGTTCGGGTAGAGCTCCGGCTGCCAGCTTGTCCAGGCACTCATCCACCTCGGCACGGAGGCTGGCTCTAGCTTCGAGGAGGTCCGATTGCGGGCTGAAAGGCAGCACGGATTCAACTCTCCCATCCAAGTGTGGGTTTAGCTAGATGCTAAAGCAACACTGGTCTACCAAGATGTGCACGCTGTACGCCTTTACCGCCCCTGGCGAGTGGCGACCTCGGGCGTGCGCGACCTGCTCGAGGCCCTGGCGGTCGCGCTCGCCGTCTGACCCCCTTGTGGTCACAACGGACATGTGACGCACAGCGCGCTCTCACCTACGGTGGCCAGGTGATCGCCGACCAGCCCGGGTGCAGCCCGTGGCGCTGACCCGACGTGGGTTCCTGGCCGGGGCGCTCGCGCTGCCGGCGCTGTCCACCGTGGCCGCCTGCGCGGGCACCGTCGTCCAGCCCGGGGACCTCTCCCGGCTGCGGATGATGGTCCCGGCCAGCCCGGGCGGCGGGTGGGACACCACCGCCCGGACCCTGCAGCGGGTGATCCAGCAGGCCGGGGTCGCCCGCAACGTGCAGGTGTTCAACGTCGAGGGCGCCGGCGGCACGATCGGCATCGGCCAGCTCGCCCGCGAGGACGACGACGCGCTGCTGATGATGATGGGCCTGGTCATGGTGGGCGCCATCGACACCAACGACTCGACCACCCGGCTGGACGACGTCACCCCGATCGCCCAGCTGATCGCCGAGACCGAGCTGATCGTCGTGCCGGCGGACTCGCCGTACGACACCCTCGAGGACTTCGTGGCGGGCTGGGCGGCGGACCCCCGCGGCACCCCCATCGCCGGCGGCTCGGCCGGCGGCACCGACCAGATCCTGGCCGGGCTCCTCGCCCAGGCCGCCGGCATCGACCCGGTCGAGGTCAACTACATCGCCTACTCCGGCGGCGGGGAGTCCCTGGCCGCGCTGCTGGGCAACCAGGTCGCCGCCGGCATCTCCGGCACCGCGGACTACGGCCCGCAGGTGCAGGCCGGTGACCTCAAGGGCATCGCGGTCTCCACCGCCGAGCGGTCCAACCAGGTCCCCGACGTCCCGACGATCGTCGAGAGCGGCTTCGACGTCGAGGTCACCAACTGGCGCGGCCTGATGGCCCGGCCGGGGATGTCCGACGGCGCCCGCGAGGACCTGATCGCCCTGGTCACCGAGGCGCACGACACCGATGAGTGGGCCGAGGCACTGGACGCCAACGGCTGGCTGGACACCTTCCAGACCGGCGACGAGTACGGCGAGTTCCTCGCCGAGGAGGAGACCCGCGTGCGCCAGGTCCTCACCGAGATCGGGTTGATCCAGTGAACGAGGCGGAGGAGTCGGTCGCCGCGGAGACCCCGGCGACCCCGGTGGCCCAGCGGCCGGGGTCGTTCAACGGCGAGCTGGTCGCTGCGGTGCTGCTGGCCGCCCTGGGCGTCTACCTCCTGGTGGACGCCGGCGCGATCGCGATCCCGGGGTCGAGCAACACGGTCGGCCCGCGGTTCTTCCCCTACGCGGTCGGCGGGCTGTCGGTGCTCACCGGTGCCCTGCTGGCCCTGCGGGTGCTGCGCGGGGACCGCGGCCCGGCCGACGACGGCGAGGACGTCGACCCCGACGCCCCGACCGACTGGCGGGCCGTCGCGGTCATCGCGGTGGCCTTCGTGGCGCACGCGCTGCTGATCAACGTGGTCGGCTGGCCGCTGGCGGTCGCGCTGATGTTCGCCGCGGTGGCCACCACGCTGCAGGGCCGGCTGACCCCGGTGGCGGCGGTGCGGCCGTTCCTCGTCGGGCTGACCGTCGGCTGCGTCGTCTGGATCATCTTCGTCAAGGCGCTGAACGTGGCGCTGCCCGGCGGGATCGTCCTCGAGTTCCTGACGAGCTGGTTCTAGATGGCCATCTCCGACCTGCTCGGCGGGTTCGCCGACGCGATCACCCCGGTCAACCTGCTCTTCGCGCTGCTCGGCGTGCTGCTGGGCACCGCCGTCGGCGTGCTGCCGGGCATCGGCCCGGCCATGACGGTGGCCCTGCTGCTGCCGGCCACCTACGTGCTGGAGCCGACCAGCGCGCTGATCATGTTCGCCGGCATCTACTACGGCGGCATGTACGGCGGGTCGACCACGTCGATCCTGCTGAACACCCCCGGTGAGTCCGCGTCGATCATGACCGCGCTCGAGGGCAACAAGATGGCCAAGGCCGGCCGCGGGTCCGCGGCCCTGGCCACCGCGGCGATCGGCTCGTTCGTCGCCGGCACCATCGCCACCCTGCTGCTCGCCCTGGTCGCGCCGACCCTGGTGCAGGTCGCGATCAACGTGACGACGGCGGACTACTTCGCCCTCGCCGTCCTGGCGTTCGTCGCGGTGGCCAGCGTGCTGGGGTCCTCCCCGCTGCGCGGGCTGGCGGCGCTGTGCCTGGGGCTGTACCTGGGCCTGGTCGGCACCGACGTCCTGTCCGGGCAGGAGCGGTTCACCCTCGGCATCCCGCAGCTCTCCGACGGCATCGACGTCGTCGTGGTCGCGGTGGCGCTGTTCGCCGTCGGCGAGGCGCTGTACGTGGCCAGCCGGTTGCGCAAGGGGTCGGTGCAGGTCATCGACCACAAGGGCGGGTGGCTGACCAAGGAGGACTGGCGCCGGTCGTGGAAGCCGTGGCTGCGCGGCACCGCGCTGGGTTTCCCGTTCGGCGTCATGCCCGCCGGCGGTGCGGAGATCCCGACGTTCCTCTCCTACGCCACCGAGAAGAAGCTCACCAAGCACCCCGAGGAGTTCGGCCACGGCGCCATCGAGGGCGTCGCCGGGCCGGAGGCGGCCAACAACGCCTCCGCCGCCGGTGTGCTGGTGCCGCTGCTGACGCTGGGCATCCCGACCTCGGCGACCGCGGCGATCATCCTGGCCGCGTTCCAGGGCTACGGGATCCAGCCCGGCCCGACGCTGCTGACCACCGAGGGCCCGCTGGTCTGGGCGCTGATCGCGTCGCTGTTCATCGGCAACGTCATGCTCGTCGTGCTGAACCTGCCGCTGGTCGGCCTGTGGGTGAAGCTGCTGAAGATCCCGCGCCCCTACCTGTACGCGGGCATCCTCACCTTCGCCTCGCTGGGCTCGTTCGCGGTGAACGCCGACCCGCTGGACCTGGTGATCCTGCTCGGCCTGGGCCTGCTCGGGTTCGCGATGCGCCGGTTCGGCTGGCCGGTGGCCCCGGCGGTGATCGGGCTGATCCTGGGGCCGATCGCGGAGACCAACCTGCGCCGGGCGCTGGCGATCAGCGACGGCGACCTCTCGGTGCTGGTGGACAGCTGGTTCAGCCGGGTCGTGCTGCTGCTGGCCCTGCTCGCCCTGGTCGGGCCGGTCGTGCTCCGCGCGGTGCGCGGGCGGCGGGCGACCCCGGCCGAGGTGGCCCAGGAGCAGGAGGAGGATCGAGAGGTGCAGACCGCAGCGAACCGAGAGGGAGGCACCCCGTGAGCGCCGTCGTCGTGGGCTACGTCCCCCACCCCCGTGGCCGGGCCGCGCTGGACCACGCCGTCCTCGAGGCGCACCGCCGCGAGGCCCTGCTCGTGGTGGTCAACTCCTCCCGCGGCGACGCCCTGGTCGACGAGGAGTTCCTCCGCGGTGACCAGCTCCGCGCGCTGCACGACGAGCTGGCCGCCTCCGGCCTGCAGACCGAGATCCGCCAGCCCGTCCGCGGCCGCGACGTGGCCGAGGAGCTCGCCGCGGCCTGCACCGAGACCGGGGCAGAACTGCTGGTCATCGGCCTGCGGAAGCGCTCGGCGGTGGGCAAGCTGCTGATGGGCTCGGCCGCCCAGCGGATCCTGCTGGACGTCGACTGCCCGATCCTCGGCGTCAAGAGCTCCCCCCGGGAGAGCTGACCGGGCGGTCGAGAAGTCGACCGCCGCAGGACGACGACCCGCAGGTCAGGGTGCGGTTCGGTGACGATGGACCAGGGCGGCTCAACCCTGGGGCGGGTGGGACCGTAGGGACGGGTGTGACCGGCAGCTCAGCCGGCTCGTCGCCTGGGAGTACACCGTGCGTTGGTTCACCGACAGATCTGTCTCGATCAAGATCGGCGCCGTGGTCGCGGTCGTCTGCCTGCTCGCCGCAGCCCTCACCGGGCTGGCGCTGTCCCGCCTGTCCTTCCTGCGCGCGGAGGCCAACGACCTCTACGACGGCCACATCGTCCAGCTGGTCGCGCTCGGCGAGCTGCAGCGCGCCTACCAGGGCGACCGGGCCCGGTACGCCGGCTACGCCCTGCTGGACGACGACGGCCGCGAGGAGATGGCCGCCGAGCTGGCCGAGCGCCGCACGGAGTTCGACCAGAAGGTCGAGGACTACGCCGACCACGCCATCGACGCCGCGGCCTGGGCCCAGTTCCGGTCGGACCTGAACACCTACTACACGATCGCCGACCAGCAGCTGGTCCCGGCGGCCGACGCGGGCAACCAGGCCGGCGTCGCGACGGTGCTGACCGGCTCGCTGCAGTCGGCGGTGGACTCGGTGATGGACGACTTCTCCGCGGAGTCCGACCGGTCCAGCGAGGAGGCCGCCACGCAGATCGTCTCGACCGACGCCAAGGCCGCCCAGGCGATCTGGACCATGGTCGGCGGGCTGGTCGCCATGGTGCTGCTCGGCTCGCTGGTCGCCTGGTACGTCATCCGCGGCATCAAGCGCTCGGTGTCCTCGGTGCAGGTGTCCCTGGAGGCGCTGGAGCACGGCGACCTCACGGTCACCCCGACCGTGCACTCCCGGGACGAGCTCGGCCGGATGGCCGAGGCGCTGGGCACCGCGCAGGGCCAGCTCCGCTCGCTGATGGCCTCGGTGGTCGGGTCGGCGGACGCGGTGGCGGCCTCCAGCGAGGAGCTGTCGGCCTCGGCGGCGCAGATCGCGGCGTCGGCGGAGCAGACCAGCGTGCAGTCGGGGTCGGTGTCGTCGGCGGCCGACGAGGTGTCGCGCAGCGTGGCGACGGTCGCCGCCGGTGCCGAGGAGATGTCGGCGTCGATCCGGGAGATCGCGCAGAACGCCAACGAGGCGGCCCGGGTGGCCGCGGACGCGGTCTCCGAGGCCGAGCGGACCAACGCCACGATCACCAAGCTGGGTGTGTCGTCGAAGGAGATCGGTGACGTGATCAAGGTGATCACGAGCATCGCGGAGCAGACGAACCTGCTGGCGCTGAACGCGACCATCGAGGCCGCGCGGGCCGGCGAGGCGGGCAAGGGCTTCGCGGTGGTGGCGAACGAGGTGAAGGAGCTGGCGCAGGAGACCGCTCGGGCGACCGAGGACATCGCCCGGCGGGTGGAGGCGATCCAGGCCGACACCGGTGGTGCGGTGGCGGCGATCGGCCGGATCGGCACGGTCATCGGGCAGATCAACGACTACCAGCTCACGATCGCCAGTGCGGTCGAGGAGCAGACGGCGACGACCAACGAGATGTCGCGCAGCGTGGCCGAGGCCGCGGGCGGGACGACGGAGATCGCGTCGACGATCACCGGGGTGTCGGGCGCGGCGGGGGCGACCACGCAGGCGCTGGGGCAGACCCGGGTCGCCGTGGACGAGCTGGCCCGCATGGCCGGCGAGCTCCGCACCACGGTGGGGACGTTCACCTGGTGACCAGGGCCGCCGCGCAGGGTGGGGCGCCGGTGCGACGTCGTCGCGGGCTGGCCTACCGCTCCCTCCGCTTCAAGGGCACGGTGCTGGGGCTCGTCGTCCTGGCCGCCGTGGGCGCGCTGGTGACGGCCCTCGTCCTCGGCAACGCGACCGTCGTCGCGTCGTCGGGGCGGGTCGACGAGCTGTCGGCCGCCCGCTCGGACGTCCTGGCCCTGGGCCAGCGCACCAGCGAGCTGCAGGTCGAGGCCTACGAGGCGCTCATCCGCGCCGACCCGCAGAGCCAGCAGGGCCAGGTGGCCGGGCTCGGCGAGCGGGTGCAGGAGCTGGTGGACCAGGTCGGCGGGGCAGCGCTGGACGGGGACGCCGCGCAGGCGGTGCAGGCCCTGGGCACGTCGGCCACCGACTACGCCGGCACCGTCTCGGCCTTCGTGGCCGACGCGGTCGCCGACCAGGGTGCGGCCCGGCGGCGCTGGACCGAGGTGCAGGCGGCGGAGGACACGACCGGCGCGGCCGTGGCGGCCGCCACCGAGGCCCTGGACGCCGACCTGGCCGACGCCCGCGCCGAGCTGGCCCGCACGGTGCAGATCACCACCTGGGCCGGACCGCTGATCGCGCTGCTCGGCCTGGCCGGCGTGGCGAAGGTCGGTCGGGACACCTACCTGTCCGTCGTCCGACCCGTGGGGCGCCTCAAGCTGGGTCTCGAGGCCCTGGCCGAGGGCGACTTGACCGTGCAGTTCGGCGTCCGCGGCAACGACGAGATCGGCCAGATGGGCCGCGCGCTGCAGGCCGCGCAGGCCTCGCTGCGCGAGCTGATCGGCTCGGTGGTCCGCTCGGCCGACGCCGTGGCGGGCGCTGCGGCCGGCCTGGCCGAGTCCTCCGCGCAGATCTCGGTCTCGGCGGAGCAGACCTCCGGGCAGTCCGGTGCCGCGACCGCGGCGGCCGGCGAGGTGTCCCGGTCGGTCGCGACCGTGGCGGCCGGTGCCGAGCAGATGAGCGCCTCCATCCGGGAGATCGCCCAGAACGCCGGCGAGGCCGCCCGGGTCGCCGCCGGTGCGGTCGAGGAGGCCGCGGACACCAACGCGACGATCGGCCGGCTGGGCGAGTCGTCCCAGGAGATCGGCGACGTGGTCAAGCTGATCTCGGCCATCGCGGGCCAGACCAAGCTGCTGGCGCTCAACGCCACCATCGAGGCGGCCCGGGCCGGCGAGGCGGGCCGGGGCTTCGCGGTCGTGGCCGACGAGGGCAAGCAGCTGGCGCAGGCCACGGCCCTGGCCACCGAGGAGATCATCCGGCGGGGGACGGCGATCCAGACCGACACCGGCGGCGCGGTCGACGCGATCGGGCGGATCGGCACGGTCATCGCGCAGATCAACGACTACCAGCTCACCATCGCCTCCGCGGTCGAGGAGCAGACCGCGACCACCCAGGAGATGTCCCGGTCGGTGGCCGAGGCCGCAGCGGGCACGACCGAGATCGAGCAGAACATCACCGGCGTCTCGGGGGCCGCGCGGGCGACCACCGAGGCCCTGGGCCAGAGCCGGTCCGCGGTGGACGAGCTCGCCCGGATGGCAGGTGATCTGCGGGCCACGGTGAGCACCTTCCGCACCTAGCCCGGGAGGGGCTCAGAGCTGGAAGGACCTCCGGGACAGCCCCATCATGTAGCCGTCGATCGTGGTGGTGACCGGACGCTCCGGCTCGTCGGCGGCACCGAGCGTGACGAACAGCGGGCTCAGGTGCTCCACCGTGGGGTGGGCATAGGGCAGGCCGGGGGCGTCGGCGGCGTAGCGGGCCAGGCCCTCGACGTCGCCGGCGGCCAGCAGCTCGGCGGCCCAGTCGTCGAAGTCCCGGGACCAGGAGGGCACCTGGCCCGAGGCGATCGACTCACGGGTGAGGAAGGGCAGCCCGTGGGTCATGAACCCCGAGCCGATCACCAGGGTGCCCTCCTCGCGCAGCTCCCGGATCCGCCGGCCGAGGTCGAGCAGCCGGTGCGGGTCGTGCGTCGGGAGCGACAGCTGCAGCACCGGGACGTCGCCGAGGGGGTACATCACCTTCAGCGGCACCCAGGCGCCGTGGTCCAGGCCGCGGTCGCGGTGCTCGTGCAGCGGCTCGGAGTCCGGCATCGCGCCGGCCACCCGGCGGGCCAGCGCCGACGCGTCCGGCGTCGCGTAGGTCATCTCGTAGTAGCGGCGGGCGAAGCCGCCGAAGTCGTAGACCAGCGGGGTCTGCGCAGCCGACGACGAGATCGAGAGGGGGGCGGACTCCCAGTGGGCGCTGACGATCAGCACGTCCTTGGGCTTGGGCATGGACAACGCCCAGGTGTGCAGGTCGCGCATCCACGGGCCGTCGTCGAACAGCGGCGGTGCGCCGTGGCTGAGGTACAGGCTCGGCAGCGCGCCGTCGGCCTCGGTCCAGCTCCGCTGCTCACGGGCGGCGGGGAGGGCGTCGACGAGGAACTCGTCGAAGGCGGCGGCCGGGACGCGCGGGTCGAAGATCGAGGTCATGGCCCGACCGTAGGCCCAAGTACTTGAGAAATCAAGTATCTGCCCCCGACCCCCGATGGGGTGATCCGGAACGGCATCGGCTGCTGTCGCGGGGCGGACCTGCCGACACGAGGAGGAGCGCTCGTGCGGGCGGCGGACAGGGGATGTTCCACGTGGATCAGCGACCGGGCGGTCGACGCCTGAGGTGGGCCCTCGTCCGGGCCGCGCTCGGCGCCGCCCTGCTGGGCGGGGTGCTGCTCGCCGTCGCGACGCCACCGGTCGACACCCCTGCGCTGGTCGAGGCGAGCGACAGCAACCCGCTGCCCCCGACCAACGTGGTCATCACCCCAGGCAACGGCCAGTTCACGACGGTGACCTGGACGGCCTCGACGGAGCCCAACCGCAGCGGGTACGTGGTCAAGGTGGGCTCCTACCAGACCACCGTCACCGGCACGACGACGACGACGCCCATCACCGGGCTGACCAACGGCACCGACTACACGGTCCAGGTCTTCACCAGGACCAGCTACAACCTGCTGGGCCTGCAGACGGCCACCGGCACGGTCCCGGCGACGGCGTCGAGCTACCCGCGGGACGGCGTCGCCCCGGCTGCGCCGACCGGGGTCGCCGCGGTCCGCGGGGACGGCCAGGTCACCGTGACCTGGGCGGCGAACACCGAGCCCGACCTGGCCGGGTACCAGGTGCTGCGCGACGGCACCCCGGTCAGCGGGACGCTCACCGGGCGCACGTTCACCGACACCGGCCTGGTCAACGACACCACCTACCGCTACCGCGTCCAGGCGATCGACGTCTCCCGGCAGTGGTCCAACTCGTCGGCACCGCCGGTGGCGGCGACGCCCACCGACCTGACCCCGCCCGGCACCCCGACGATGCTGCTCACCGAGCGCGGCGACGGCCAGGTGACGGTGTCGTGGGCGGCCAACCCCGAGACCGACGTGACCTCCTACCGGCTGCTGCGCGACGGGGTCGAGGTGGCCACCATCCCGGCCGGCACCCGCGGCTACACCGACACCGGCCTGGTCAACGACCGCACCTACCGCTACTCGCTCGTCGCGGTCGACGGGCACGACAACCGGTCGGTCCCGACCGCCCAGATCAACGCCACCCCCACCGACCTGACCCCGCCGGCGGTGCCGACCGGGTTGACCGCGGTCCGCGGCGAGCAGAGCGTCGCGCTGTCGTGGACGGCGAACACCGAGCCGGATCTGGCCTCCTACCGCGTGCTGCGGGACGGCGTGGAGATCGCCACGGTCACCGGGACGTCGTACACCGACACCGGGCTGACCAACGACCGCACCTACGGCTACCGGCTGGTGGCCGTGGACACCCACACCAACCGGTCGGCCCCCTCCGCGTCGGTGAACGCCACGCCCACCGACCTGACCCCGCCCGCCGTCCCGACCGGGCTGGCCGCGGTGCGCGGCGACGGCCGGGTGGACCTGACCTGGACGGCGAACGCCGAGGCCGACCTGGCCACCTACCGGGTGCTGCGCGACGGCGTTGAGATCGCCACGGTCACCGGCACCTCCTACGCCGACACCGGGCTGGCCAACGACACCGCGTACGCCTACCGGCTGGTCGCCGTGGACACCCACGGCAACCGGTCGGCGGCCTCGGCGGCCGTGTCGGCCACCCCGACGGACCTCACGCCCCCGTCCGCGCCCACCGGGCTGACCGCCGTGCGCGGCGACGGCCGGGTCCAGCTCGGCTGGACGGCGAACCCCGAGACCGACGTGGCCACCTACCGGGTGCTGCGGGACGGCGTCGAGGTGGCCACGGTCACCGGGACGTCGTACACCGACACCGGCCTGACCAACGACCGGTCCTACGCCTACCGGCTGGTCGCGGTGGACACCCACGGCAACCGGTCCGCCGCGTCGGCCGCGGTCAGCGCCACCCCCACCGACCTGACCCCGCCGGCCGTCCCGGTCGGCCTGGCCGTGGCCCGCGGCGAGCAGCGGGTCACCCTCTCCTGGACGGCGAACACCGAGCCCGACCTGGCCACCTACCGGGTGCTGCGGGACGGCGTCGAGGTCGCCACGGTCACCGGCACCTCCTACGTCGACACCGGGCTGACCGACGACACCGCGTACGCCTACCGGCTGGTCGCGGTGGACACCCACGGCAACCGCTCCGCCGCCTCCGCCGCGGTCAGCGGCACGCCCACCGACCTGACGGCCCCGGCCACCCCGACCGGGTTCACCGCGGTCCGCGGCGACGCCCGGGTCGACCTGGCCTGGACGGCGAACGGCGAGCCCGACCTGGCCTCCTACCGGCTGTACCGCGACGGCCTGCTGCTGGCCACGGTCACCGGCACCTCCTACGCCGACACCGGCCTGACCAACGACCGCACCTACGCCTACCGGCTGGCCGCCGTGGACACCCACGGCAACGACTCGGTCGCCACCGCCGTCGTGCCGGCCACCCCCACCGACCTCACGCCGCCGGCGCCGCCGACCGGCCTGGCCGTCGCCCGCGGGGACGGCCAGGTCGTGCTGACCTGGACGGCGAACACCGAGCCCGACCTGGCCACCTACCGGGTGCTGCGGGACGGCGTCGAGGTCGCCACCGTCACCGGGACGTCGTACACCGCGACCGGGTTGACCAACGACCAGACCTCCGCGTGGTCCCTGGTGGCCGTGGACACCCACGGCAACCGGTCGGCCACCTCGACCGCGGTGCCGGCCACCCCGACCGACCTGACCGCCCCGGCCGCCCCGGCCGCGCCGACCGCCGTGCCCGGCGACGGCCAGGTCGCGCTGAGCTGGCCCGCGAACGCCGACCCCGACGTGGCCTCCTACCGCGTGCTGCGGGACGGCGTCGAGGTCGCAACGGTCACCGGCACGTCCTACACCGACCCCGGGCTGACGAACGACACCGCCTACGCCTACCGCGTGGTGGCCGTCGACGGCCACGGCAACCGGTCCCCCGCCTCCGCGGCGACCACCGCGACCCCGACCGACCTGACGGCCCCGGCCACCCCCGGTGCGGTCACCGCCACCCCGGGCGACGGCCGGGTCGACCTGACCTGGCCGGCCAACACCGAGCCCGACCTGGCCACCTACCGGGTGCTGCGGGACGGCGTCGAGATCGCCACCGTCACCGGGACCTCGTTCACCGACACCGCCCTGGTCGCCGACCGCGCCTACTCCTACGCCCTGGTCGCGGTGGACACCCACGGCAACCGGTCGGCCACCGGTCCCTCGACGTCGGCCACCCCGACCGACACGACCGCGCCGGGCGCCCCGGCGGGCCCGGCGGCGACCGCGGGCGAGCGGCAGGTCGGGCTGACCTGGACCGCGCCGGCCGACGCCGACGTGGTCGGCTACCGGGTGCTGCGCGACGGCGTCGTGGTGGCCACGACCACCGGGACCTCGGCCACGGTGACCGGCCTGGCGCCGGGTGCCGCGGCGACGTTCACCGTGGTCGCCGTGGACGGGCACGGCAACGTCTCCGCCGCGTCGGCCGCGGTCACCGCCACGCCCTACGACAGCACGGCCCCGGCCGCCCCGACCGCGGTCACCGCCCGCGCGGCCAGCGGGTCGGCCACCGTCTCCTGGACCGCGCCGGCCGACCCCGATCCGCTGGTCTACCGGGTGTACCGGGACGGCGTCCTCGTCGCCTCGCCGACCGCGTCCCCCGTCGTCCTCACCGGGCTGACCAACGGCACCTCCTACTCGATCACCGTGGTCGCGGTGGACCCCAGCGGCAACGCCTCGGTCGTGTCCGCAGCGGTCGCCGTCGTCCCGGTCGGGGCCACGGTGCCCGCGCAGGGCTCCGGCGAGACGGGCGGTCTGGCGGTCAGCTCCGACGGCCGCTTCGTGGTGGTCGGCACCCGGGCCCGGCTCGAGGCCGCCGACACCAACACCGCCTACGAGCTGTACCGGCTGGACCGGACGACGGGCACCGCGAGCCGGCTCGCGCCGATGGCCGCCGGGGCCTCGGCCGCCGACGCCACCAACCTCGCGGCGCCGGCGATCAGCGACGACGGCCGGTACGTCGCGCTGGCCACCACGGCCCGGTTGGTGGCCGCCGACACCAACACCCTGGCCGACGTCTACCGCCTGGACACCGCCACCGGCACGTGGGCCCTGGTCAGCGCGCCGACCACCGGCCGGGTCAGCGCCTCGGTGCCCGGCACCGAGCTGCAGGGCGGGTCGTCGGTCTACGCCACCAGCCCGACCGTCGTGATCAGCGGCGACGGCGACCTGGTGCTCTTCTACTCCGCCCGCGACGACCTGGGTCCGGTCGACACCAACGGGGTCGTCGACGTCTACGCCAAGCGGCTGTCCACCGGCGCGGTCACCCGGGTCTCGGCGACCGGCACCGGCGCCGACCTGCCGCGGGCGGCCACCGGGCCGGCGCTGGCCCTGACGCCGGACGGCCGGTTCGCGCTGTTCCCGGCGTCCGGCCCCAACGGCCCGGTCGTGCTCTACCGGCGGACGCTGTCCGGCGCCGGGGCCGGCGACGCCACGGTGGTGAGCACGATGGGCACGACGACGGTCGGGGTCTTCCGGGACCTCGGGGACGTCGACCTGTCCGACGACGGCCGGTACGTGGCTTTCGTGACCGCGGCCAAGCCGAGCGCACCGACGTCCAGCTGGTCGACCGGGTTGGCCTACCGCAAGGACACCGTGACCGGCGCCGTGGCGCCGCTGGGCACCGGCCAGACCTCGGCCTGGGAGCACCAGGTCGCCCTGGACCCCACCGGCCGGTACGGCTTCTTCTCCACCGTCGCCGCGGTGGTCGCCGGCGACACCAACGGGCACACCGACGTCGTCCGCCGGGACCTGGACACCGGCACGCTGACCCTGGTCACCGCCGACGGCGACGGCCGGCCGGTCACCGGCCCGACCGGGTCGGTGGCGCCGGCCGAGTACGGCCGGGTGCTGGCGGTGCGCGGCGACCTGGTGGTGCTGGCGACGTCCCAGGCACTCGTCACCGCCGACGCCAACCGCCTGCGGGACCTCTACGTCAAGGACCTCACCACCGGGGCCGTGCTGTCCCCCGTCCCCTGACCCGGGTCAGCGCAGCCAGACCGCCTGGTACGGGGCCAGCTGGACGGCGTCCTCGGCGATCCGCGGCGCCGCCCCGGTGAGGTGGTCGACCACGGCCGCCGGGTCCAGGCCCACCTCCCGCAGCACGTCCAGCGGCACGTGCCGGGGCCCGGGCGCGACGTTGTAGGCGCCCAGCACGGTGCCCAGCGGGTGCGGCCGGGCGACCAGCAGGACGGCGGGGTCGCGCGGGTCGAGCACCCGGGCGGCCACCGAGGCGTGCAGCTGCGGCAGGGTCACCCGGGCCCGGGCCAGAGCCGCGATGCCCGCCGCGATCGCCGGGGAGCCCGGCACCGGGCGGCCGTCCCGGTCCCAGGTCAGCCGGGGGCGGTGCGCCCACCGGTTGTCGCCCTCGTGGCCGGGCTCCTCGGCCCAGTGCGGGTCGTCGAGCAGCCCCAGCTCGTCGCCGGACCACAGCACCGGGATGCCGCCGAACCCGAACACCACGGCGTGCGCGAGCAGCACCCGGGCGGCGGCCTGCGGGTCCCAGGCGCCGAGGCCGGCCAGGGAGGCCGCGGTGCCCGAGATCCGCCGGTCACCGGTCGCCGCGTTCTCCCCGAACACCAGGCCGCGGGCCCACGAACCGGGGAAGGTGCCGGCGTACCAGTCGGTGAGGAACCGGCGGTGCTCGTACCCGGAGATGCCCACGGCCGCGGCGTCGCCGTCGTCGATGGCCCAGCCGATGTCGTCGTGGCAGCGCACGTAGGTGATCCAGGCCGTCGAGGCCGGCGGGACGGGCAGGGTCTGCAGCGCCCGGGAGGCGAGGACGGCGTCCCGCGCGGCCAGCATCGACCAGACCTGCACCATGAGGCCGTTGTGGTAGGCCAGGTCGCTGACCTTGCCCCAGTGCTCACCGGTGCCCAGGTACCCGACGAGGTCCCGCGGCCCGACGATCGCCTCGGCCTTGAACAGCAGCGCCGGGCAGGCGATCCGGGCCACCGTGCGCAGGGCCTGGGTGAGGGCGTGCACCTCGGGCTGGTTCTGGCAGTTCGTGCCCAGGCGCTTCCAGGTGAACGCGATGGCGTCCAGCCGCAGCACCTCGACGCCGTGGTTGGCCAGGTCCAGCACCACGTCGGCGTACTCGCAGAACACGTCGGGGTTGGCCCAGTCGACGTCCCACTGGTAGTCGTTGAACGTCGTCCAGACCCAGCCGTCGAGGTCGTCGTCCCAGGTGAAGTTGCCCGGTGCGAGGTCAGGGAAGACCTCGGGCAGGGTGGCCTCCCAGGCGTCGGGCCCCGTCCGGTCGGGGTAGACGTGGAAGTACGCGCGCTTCACCGGGTCGCCGGCGCGGGCCTCCCGGGCCCAGGTGTGCTCGCGGGCCACGTGGTTGAGGACCAGGTCCAGGCACAGGCTGATGCCGCGGCCGCGCAGCTCGCGGGTGAGGGCGGTCAGGTCGGCCATGGTGCCCAGGTCCGGGCGGATCGAGCTGTAGTCGGCGACGGCGTAGCCGCCGTCGTTGGGCGGTGGGCCGGGGGTCAGCACCGGCATCAGGTGCAGGTAGCTCACGCCCAGGTCCTGCAGGTACCCCGCACGCTGCGCCACGGCGGCCAGGTCGCCCCCGGCGAACCGCTCGGCGTAGGCGGCGTAGCCGACCACGTCGGGACGCTGGAACCAGTCCGGGGCCAGGCTCCGGCGCAGGTCCAGGGCGTGCAGCTCGTCGTCGCGGGCGGCGAAGGCGCGCGCCGCGGCGGTCAGCAGCCGGTCGGCGACGGCCTGCGGGTCGGGGTACAGCGGGGCCAGTCCGTCGAGCAGGTCGGGCAGCCAGCGCTGCACCCGGGCCCGGAACAGCTCCTGGCGGTGGGCGGGCAGGGTGCTCAGCTCGGCGTCCACCCCGGCAGCATCGCAGCCGGGGCTCAGCCGGCCGACCAGCGCCGGGCCGACAGCACGTCCACCACCCGGGCCAGCTGGGCACGCAGCGCAGGCAGGTCCTCGACCGCCCCGGCGAAGAGGCGCTCGGCGGCGTCGTCGGACCCCGCCTCGGCCACGGCCACCCGGCCGGTGTCGCTGAGGGTGACCTCGACCCGGCGCCGGTCGGTGGTCGAGCGCTCGCGGGTCACGTGCCCGTGCCGCTCCAGCCGGTCGAGCACCCGGCTCATGGTCTGGTCCTCCACCTGCATGGCCTGGGCCAGCTCGCGTTGGGACCGCGGGCCGCCCGACACCATCCGGAGGACGGCGAAGCCCGAGTGGTTGAGCCCCCACCGGTCCAGGTGGGCGTCCCACTCGTGCTCGACCAGCCGGGCCGCGGTGGACAGCAGCCGCCCGGTGGCCCAGCTCGACGGGTCCGGTGGCGACGACACGCGAAGTCCCTCCCCCGTCGAATGGTCAGCCTGCTGAGCATCGTCTAGCGTGCATCCTCAGCAGGCTGACCATCCTGCTCCCCCGCCCCGCCCGCGTCTCCCTGGAGTCCCTCCGTGGCCAGCTCGACCACCCTCACGCCGTCCCGTCGCCGGCTCCGCTGGCTGCTGCCGGCGGTGCTGCTGCTCGCCTGGCTGGCGCTGTCGTCGGTCGCCGGGCCGTACAGCGGCAAGCTGTCGGAGGTCCAGTCCAACACCCAGAGCGAGTTCCTCCCGGCGGACGCCGAGTCCCAGCGGGTGGCCGAGCTGTCGGGCGGGTTCAGCGACTCCGACGCCTTCCCGGCCTACCTGCTGCTGGAGTCCGGCACCCCGCTCACCCAGGCCCAGCTGGCCGACTTCGGCGCCTTCGCCGCGTCCGTGCCCGAGGTCGAGGTGCCGGTGACCGGGGGGACCGCCCAGCGGGTCGGGGACTTCCTGGTGCCCGGCCCGATCCCGGTCGTGCCCAGCGACGACGGTCTGGCCGCCCTGGCGCTGGTGTCCTTCGACGCCGGCCAGCTGTCGGCCTCGCTGCCCGACGGCGAGAGCCCGGTGACCGTGGCCGTGGAGCAGATCCGGGAGGCCGCGGCGGGACTGTCCGGCGACGGCGTGCAGGTCTACACGGCCGGTCCGGCCGCCACCACCGCCGACCTGGTCAGCGCCTTCGGCGGCATCGACGGCACGCTGCTGCTGGTCGCCGGCGTGGCCGTGCTGCTGATCCTGCTGGTGGTCTACCGCTCCCCCGTGCTGCCGTTCTTCGTGCTGCTGACGGCGGGCTTCGCGCTGACCACCGCCAGCCTGGTCGTGTACCTGCTGGCCGACGCCGACGTCGTCACCCTCGACGGCCAGGGCCAGGGCATCCTGTCGATCCTGGTCGTGGGCGCGGCGACGGACTACTCGCTGCTGCTGGTCGCCCGCTACCGGGAGGAGCTGCGCCGGCACGACGACCGCTACGACGCGATGCGCCGGGCCTGGCGGCAGACCCTGGAGCCGGTCGCGGCCAGCGCGGCCACCGTCGTCCTCGGCCTGCTCTGCCTGCTGCTGGCCGACATCGGCCCGACCCGCGGGCTGGGCCCGGTCACCGCCGTCGGCATCGTGTCCGCGGTGCTGGCCGCGCTGACCTTCCTGCCGGCCCTGCTGGTCCTGCCCGGCCGCACCTCGCCCGGCGAGCACGGCCGCTGGGTCTTCTGGCCGGGCATCCCGCGGGTGGGCTCGCGCGGCCCCGAGGTCACCGGCGTCTGGGCCCGGGTGGCCCGCCTGGTCGGCCGTCGTCCGGTCGCGGTCGGCGTGCTCAGCACGCTGGTCCTGGTCGTGCTGGCCGCCTTCGCACCGACCCTGGACACCGGCGGGGTCTCCCAGACCGACACGTTCCTGGACCGGGTCGAGTCCGTGGTGGGCGGCGAGGCCCTGGCCCGGCACTTCCCGGCGGGCTCGGGGTCCCCGACGCTGGTGGTCGCCCCGGAGTCCGAGCTGGCCGCCGTCACCAGCGCGGTCGAGGCCGCCGACGGCGTCTCCTCGGTCGTCCCGACGCTCGACGACGGCGGGCAGCCGCGGGTCTCCGACGGCCGGGTGCAGCTGCAGGTCACCCTGGACGACGCCGCGGACTCCCCCGCCGCCGAGGACGCCGTCGCCGCGCTGCGCACCGACCTGGACGCCGTCGACGGCGACGTGCTGGTCGGCGGGACGACGGCGCAGGCCCTCGACGTCCGGGAGTACTCGACGGCCGACCGGGACCGGATCATCCCGGTGATCCTGCTGGTGGTCTTCGTCGTCCTGGCCGTGCTGCTGCGGTCGCTGCTTGCCCCGCTGCTCCTGGTGCTGGCCAACGTGCTGAGCTTCGCGGCCACCCTGGGCGCCGCCGCGCTGGTCTTCGACCACGTGCTGGACCTGCCCGGCGGGGACCCGACGGTGCCGCTCTACGCGTTCGTCTTCCTGGTCGCGCTGGGGATCGACTACTCGATCTTCCTGATGACCCGGGTGCGCGAGGAGTCGCTGCTGCAGGGCACCCGGCCCGGCGTGCTGCACGGCCTGGCCGTGACCGGCGGGGTGATCACCAGCGCCGGCATCGTGCTGGCCGCGACCTTCGCCGCGCTGGGCGTGCTGCCGATCCTCTTCCTGCTGCAGATCGCGTTCCTGGTGGCCTTCGGCGTGCTGCTGGACACCTTCGTCGTCCGGTCGCTGCTGGTGCCCGCCCTGGTCTACCTGACCGGCAAGAAGGTCTGGTGGCCGCACCGGATGTCCCGGGACGAGGAGCCGGCCCCGGCCGAGGGCGACGTGCTGCTCCCCCGCTGATCAGGGGGCGGTGGCCCGGACCTCGCGGTGCAGGCGCTGCATCGTGGCGTCCAGGCGGTCGGCGATGTGCGCGGCCTCCAGCAGCTCCGCGCGGAGCTCGGCCGGCACGTCGCGATCCCACTTGTAGAACACCTTGTGCTCCAGGCTGGCCCAGGAGTCCATCGCCACGGTGCGCAGCTGCAGCTCGACCGGCACCCACACCGGGCCGGTCGACAGGTGCACCGGCGTCCGCACGATCAGGTGCAGGCTCTTGTAGCCGTTGGCCTTGGGGACGGCGATGTAGTCCTTGGTCTCCAGCACCTCCACGTCGGGCTGCCGGGTGAGCATGTCGGCGACGAGGTAGACGTCGGAGACGAAGCTGCAGACCACCCGGATGCCGGCGACGTCGAGCACGGACTCCCGGACGGCGTCCAGCTCCAGCGGCAGGCCCTTGCGGGCGACCTTGGCGGTCAGGCTCTCGAAGGACTTCAGCCGGGACCCGACGTGCTCGATGGGGCAGTCGTCGTCCTCCAGCCGCAGCTCCTCGCGGAGGATCTCGACCTTGGTCAGCATCTCCTGCAGGCCGAAGTAGTAGACCGAGAGGAACCGGCGCAGCTCGCTGCCGGGGCCGCGGATCAGCCGGGCGGCCTCGGCCAGGGTGGTCGGTCGGTCCTCGGACAGCAGCTCGCTCACCCCTCCACCTCACCGCACGGGGGTACCCGGGCGCATCACCCCCCGGGTGCAGCCCCCGCCGGCGACGTACGCCCGGCGGCGTACGTCAGCCCTCCGACCGCCAGCGGTACTCCAGCTCCGGGCGGCCGGTGCCGCCGTAGCGGGGGGTGCGGGCGACCAGGCCGGACTCGGCCAGGTGCTCGAGGTAGCGCCGGGCGGTGATCCGCGAGGCGCCGATCAGGGCGGCGGTCTCGGCGGCGGACAGCCCGTCCCCGGCCCGGACGGCGGCGACCACCGCGTCCAGGGTCTCCCGACCCATGCCCTTGGGCAGCGGGGCCGGCCGGCTCGGGCGGGCGGCCTCCAGCACCCGGTCGACGGCGTCCTGTCCGGCGATGTCGCCCTCGGCGCGCAGCTGGGCCCGGTAGTCGGCGTAGGCGGCCAGCCGGTCGCGCAGCGCGGCGTAGGTGAAGGGCTTGAGCAGGTAGCCCACGACGCCCTGGGCCACGGCCGCGCGCACCGTGGACAGCTCCCGGGCCGAGGTGACCGCGAGGACGTCGACGTCCCGGCCGGCGGCCCGCAACCGGCGGACCAGCTCGACGCCGTGGGTGTCGGGCAGGTTCATGTCCAGCATCACCAGGTCCACCGGCAGCCGGCCCAGCGCGTCCCAGGCCGCGGCGCCGGTGCCGGCGACGGCGACGGCGGTGAACCCCGGCGTCCGGTCGACGTAGGCCCGGTGCGCCTGCGCGGCGACCGGTTCGTCCTCGACGACGAGCACCCGCAGGTCGTTCACCGGGTCGCCCCGGCCGGGCTGCGCAGCGGCAGGGAGACCCGGAACTCCGCGCCCGGGCCCGGGC
This sequence comes from Klenkia terrae, assembly GCF_900491935.1. Lineage (GTDB taxonomy): Bacteria > Actinomycetota > Actinomycetes > Mycobacteriales > Geodermatophilaceae > Klenkia > Klenkia terrae. The sequence continues at coordinate 2,095,260 of NZ_UEXK01000004.1, read as the reverse complement.
GCACCGACACGGTGCCGCCGTTGCGCTTGACCGCCTGCGCGACCAGCGCCAGGCCCAGCCCGCGGCCGTTCCCGCGCGGTCCGTCGGCCTTGGTGCTCCAGCCGCGCCGGAACACCGCGTCGGGGTCCGGGACGCCGGGGCCGGTGTCCTCGACCCGCAGCTCCAGCCGCCCGTCGGCCTCCCACAGCGCCAGCTGCACCTCGCGCGGCGGGTCCCCGGCCAGCGCGGCGTCGATGGCGTTGTCCAGCAGGTTGCCCACGATGGTCACCAGGTCCCCGCCCGGGATCCCGGTGCTGCCCACCGACGAGGACGGGTCGACCTCCAGGGTGACCCCGCGCTCGTGGGCGGTGGCCGCCTTGCCCAGCAGCAGCGCCGCCAGCACGGGTTCCTCGACGGCGCCGACCACCCGGTCGGTGAGCTGCTGGGCCAGCGCGAGCTCGGCGGTGGCGAACTCGACGGCGTCGGCGCTGCGGCCCAGCTCGACGAGGGAGACGGTGGTGTGCAGCCGGTTGGCCGCCTCGTGCGCCTGGGCGCGCAGCGACTCGGCGAAGGCCCGCACGCTGTCCAGCTCGCCGGTCAGCGCCTGCAGGTCGGTGTGGTCCCGCAGCGTGACGACGGCGCCGACCGATCCCCCGGCCGGCGTCGCGGGTGCCTGGTTGACCACCAGCACCCGGGAGCCGGTCACGTGCACCTCGTCGACGGCCAGCCGCTGCTGGGACAGGGTGGCGACCAGCTCGGGCGAGAGCCCCAGCTCGTCGACCCGCTTGCCGGTGACGTCGCCGTGCAGGTCCAGCAGCCGGCGGGCCTCGTCGTTGACCAGCTGGACGGTCCGGTCGCCGTCCAGCAGGAGCAGGCCCTCCCGGACGGCGTGCAGCACCGCGTCGTAGTACTCGAGCATCCGGGCCAGCGGGGCCGCGCCCAGGCCGTGGGTCTGCCGGCGCAGCCGACGGCTGATCAGCCAGCTGCCCAGCGCCCCGACCCCCAGCACCGCGGCCGCGACGCCGAGGACCCCGGGCAGGGCGGCGGCGACGTCGTCCCCGATGGCCGCCACCGTGATGCCCACGCTGACCAGGGCGACGACCTGGGTGCTGCTCCCGGTGGCGAAGATCGGGGCGACCGTGCGGACCGAGGGGCCCAGCGTGCCGGTGTAGGTCTCGGTGAAGGCCCGACCCGCGAGGGCGGGGGCGATGGTGCCGACGAACGGCTGGCCGATCTGGTCGGGGTCGGGGTGGGTGAACCGGGTGCGGTCCAGGGCCATCACGGTGATGAAGGAGGTGTCGGTGTCGGCCCGCACCTGCTCGACGTAGGGCTGCAGCACCGCCGTCGGGTCGGTGCCGACGACCGCCTCCCGGACCAGCGGTGAGTCCGCGATCGTCTCGGCGATGCTCCGGGACTGGTTGCCGGCGCGGTCCTCGACGGCGGCCCGGGCCCGGTCGACGGCCACCCAGCCCAGCGCCGCCACCACGACCAGCAGGACCAGCGCCTGCAGGGCCAGCAGCTGGCGGGCCAGGCTGCCGCCCTCCCGCCGGCGGCCCCGGGCGGTGCCGCCGGGCGGTCGCCGGGTGGGGAGGACGGGGCTGCGCACGGGGTGAGTGTGCCGCGTCACGCGGTCCACGCGGTGCGGGCACCGTGCACGCAATGAACGCAAGGGTGACCCGGGTCACGGAATCGGGGAGTCTGTGACCGTCGCCGGTGAGAGGCGACCCCAGCCCCACCGACGGACCGGTCCACCGATCGCCCGCCACCGACTCCACAGGAGCAGTCCATGGCACAGCAGACACCCCTCGACGGCGCACCCCGCCAGAAGCGGGACAAGACGCACTGGCTCTACATCGCGGTGATCGCCGCGGTCGTCGCCGGCATCGTCGTCGGGCTGGTCTTCCCCGAGTTCGGCGTCAGCCTCAAGTGGCTGGGCACCGCGTTCGTCGGCCTGATCAAGATGATCATCGCGCCGGTCATCTTCTGCACGATCGTGCTGGGCATCGGGGCCATCCGGCAGGCGGCGCAGGTCGGCCGGATCGGCGGCCTGGCGCTGGGCTACTTCATCGCGATGTCGACGGTGGCGCTGGCCATCGGCCTGGTCGTGGGCAACATCCTGCACCCGGGTGACGGGCTGCAGCTGACCGACGAGGTGCGCGGCGCCGGTGCCGACCTGCTCGCCGAGTCGGCCGAGGAGGCCCCGGAGGGCACGACCGGGTTCATCCTGTCGCTGATCCCGACCACCCTGCTCTCCTCGCTGACCAGCGGGTCGGTGCTGCAGGCGCTGCTGATCGCGCTGCTGGTGGGCTTCGCGCTGCAGGCCATGGGCCGGGCCGGCGCCCCGATCCTCACCGGGATCGGCCACCTGCAGAAGCTGGTCTTCCGCATCCTGGCGATGATCATGTGGGTCGCCCCGATCGGTGCCTTCGGCGCCATCGCCGCGGTCGTCGGCGCCACCGGCGTCGACGCCCTCAAGAGCCTGGGCATCCTGATGCTGGGCTTCTACCTGACCTGCGCGGTCTTCGTCTTCGTCTTCCTCGGCACCATCCTGCGGATGGTCGTGGGGATCAACGTCTTCACGTTCCTCAAGTACCTGGCGCGGGAGTACCTGCTGATCGTCTCCTCCTCGTCCTCGGAGACCGCGCTGCCCCGGCTGATCGCCAAGATGGAGCACGTCGGCGTGAGCAAGCCCGTCGCCGGCATCGTCGTCCCGACCGGGTACTCGTTCAACCTCGACGGCACCGCGATCTACCTGACGATGGCGTCGCTGTTCATCGGCGAGGCGCTCGGCGACCCGCTGAGCCTGCCCGAGCAGATCAGCCTGCTGGTGTTCATGATCATCGCCTCGAAGGGTGCGGCGGGCGTCTCCGGCGCCGGGCTGGCCACGCTGGCCGGCGGCCTGCAGTCCCACCGCCCCGAGCTGCTGGACGGCGTCGGCCTCATCGTCGGCATCGACCGCTTCATGTCCGAGGCCCGCGCGGTCACCAACTTCTCCGGCAACGCGATCGCCTGCATGCTGGTGGCCACCTGGACCCACGAGCTGGACCGCGAGCAGATGAAGGCCGTGCTGGCCGGCGACCGGCCCTTCGACGAGACCACGATGCTCGACGACGGCCACGGCCCGTCCGCCGACGCCGAGCCCGAGCTGGCGCAGCGCGCGTCCAGCTGACCTCCGCTCACCGACGACACCGGCCCACCCCGTCCGCGGGGTGGGCCGGTGTCGTTCCACGTGGAACCGGCGCCGGTAGCCTGCGCGGGTGGCCCAGCTGCCGACCCTCCAGCAGCTCGCCTACTTCGTCGCCGCGGTCGAGCACGGTTCCTTCGTGGCCGCTGCCGAGGCCACGCACGTCGCCCAGCCCAGCCTGTCCGAGCAGGTCCGGCGGCTCGAGCACACCCTCGGCGTGACCTTGTTCGTCCGCACCAACCGACGGCTGCAGCTCACCGAGGCCGGCCGGGCCCTGCTGCCCGCGGCCCGGCGCACGCTGGCCGACGCCACCGCGCTCACCGAGAGCGCCCGGCACGTCCGCGAGATGTCGGGCGGCACGGTCAGCTTCGGCACCTTCTCCAGCGCGCACCTCTACCTGCTCAGTGCACTGATCAGCGACTTCCGGTCGCGGTACCCCGGTGTCGTCACCCGGGTCGTGGGGCTGAACAGCTCCGAGGTGGCCGCACAGGTGCGCGCGGGCGAACTCGAGGCCGGGTTGGTCCAGCTGCCGGTCGACGACCGCGGTCTGGACGTCGGTCCCCCGGTGCTCGTCGACTCGGTCGTCTACGTGAGCACCGACGGCGACCGGACCCGGGGGCCGGTCACCATCGAGCAGCTCGCGGACGCCCCGCTCATCCTGTCCGAGGCCCGCTGGGGTGCCGAGGACCCGCTGCGCCGGGTGCTCACCGACCGGGCGCGGGAGGCCAGGGTGACGCTCCGGCCGCAGATCGAGGTCGAGTTCCAGACCGCCGCCGTGGAGCTGGCCTCGCACGGTCTCGGCGACTCGCTGGTGTCCTACCTGGTCACCCGCTGGCCCGGGTACCCCGGCCGGTTGCACTGGGTGCCGCTGGACCCACCCGTGGTCGAGCGGTTCGCCTTCATCACCCGCACCGGGGGCGTGCTCAGCCCCGCCACCAGGGTGTTCATGGACCTGGCGCACACCCACACCCAGGCGCTGCAGCAGGCAGCGGACGGCGGTCCGGCCAGAGGCTGAGCCTTGAGCTGGCGTCGGGAAGTGGATCTTCACACCGCGGCCCGGCCCCCGGGAGACTGCTCCCGACCGACCACCGTGGCCGGCGGGGAGGACCCGATGCCCAGCAGCACCACCGCGCAGCGCATCTGCGTGATCGGCGCCGGGGCCGCCGGCCTGGAGGCCGTCCGCGTCCTCCGCGACGCCGGGCACGACGTGGTGGCCCACGACCGCAGCGACCGGGCTGGTGGGCACTGGCACACCGACTACGAGGCGCTGCACCTGATCACCCCGCGGGACGTCTCCTGCTTCGACGGCGTCCCGATGCCCGCGCACTACCCGCTCTTCCCCAGCCGTGAGCAGGTGATCGACTACCTGGACGCCTTCGCCGCCGAGCACGACCTGCTCGCACACGTCCGGTTCGGCACCGAGGTCACCGCCGTCACCAGCCCGGACGACGGCGTCTCCGGCTGGGACGTCACCACGGGGTCGGGGACCGAGCACTTCGACGCCGTCGTCGTCGCCAACGGCCACCACTGGGACGCCAGGCTGCCCGCGATGGCCGCGGACTTCACCGGCCGGTCGCTGCACTCCTCGCAGTACCGGTCGGTCGCCGACGTCGAGGGCACCCGCGTGCTGGTCGTCGGGGCCGGCAACAGCGGCTGCGACCTGGCCGTGGACGCCGCCAACGCCCGGCTGGACGTCTCGATCGCGATGCGGCACGGCCAGGTGTTCCAGCCCAAGACCTTCTTCGGCCGCGGCCGCAACCAGCTCCCGTTCCTGGCCAAGCTGCCCGGCTGGGCGGCCGAGCGTGTGCAGCGGGCCCTGGTGCGGATCTCGGTGGGCAGCCCGTCGGACTACCCGGGCCTGCAGGAGCCGGTCACCCGGAACCTGAACCAGCAGCTGCCGGTGGTCAACGACCTGTTGCTGTACTGGCTGCAGCACGGCCGGATCACCGCCCGGCCCGGCGTCGTGGACGTCTCCGGCCGGGAGGTCTTCTTCGCCGACGACACCTCGGCGGAGTTCGACACCGTGCTGTGGGCGACCGGCTTCCGGGTCAGCCTGCCGTTCCTGGCCCCGGAGCAGCTCACCTGGTCCGGCGGGGTGCCGCTGCGGGTCGGCGGCATGGTCGTGCCGGTCGGGACCTCCCGGCTCTACACGGTCGGGCTGGCGAGCCCGCGCGGCGCGCAGTTCCCGGTCTTCAGCGCACAGGCGGCCCTCGTCGCCCGGCTGCTCGGGCTCGAGGGCCGGACGGCCCGCCCGCTGCACACCGAGCTGCTGGCCGCCGGGGCCCCCGACGACCGGGTCGACGTGCTGCGACCGCTGTGGACCGCGGCGACCGCCCGTGCCCACCGGGTGCTGGATGCCCTCCCGACCACCGACCGCACCGCACCCCTGCAGGAGGCCCTCCGATGACCGACACCGTGCTGGTGACCGGCGCCGCCAGCGGGATGGGCGCCACCGTCGTGGAGCGGCTGGCCGGGGCCGGCTGGCGGGTGCTGGCGCTGGACCGCGCTGCGGTGCAGGCGACCGGGCCGGCCGTCGTGCCGGTGGTCGCCGACGTGGTGGACCGCGCGCTGGTCACGGCGGCGGTCGACGGGGCGCTGGACGGCCACCGCCTCACCGCCGTGGTCAACGCCGCCGGGATCTACCCGCCCACCCGGCTCGACGACTACACCGACGACCTCTACCGGCGGGTCTTCGACGTCAACGTGCTCGGCACCCTGAACGTAACCGCCGCGGCCGTCCCGCACCTGCGGGCCGCGGGAGGCGGCGCGGTGGTCAACTTCGCCTCGGTCGACGCGTTCGCCGTCTCCCCCGGGCAACTGCTCTACAGCGCCTCCAAGGCCGCCGTCCTGTCGATCACCAAGTCCCTGGCCATCGAGCTGGCACCCGACCAGATCGTCGTCAACGCGGTGGCGCCGGGGTGGGTCGACACCCCGGGCAACGCGGCCACCGGCCGGATGGCGGCCGCGGCCGCGGGCATCCCGCTGGGCCGGGTCGCCCAGCCCGACGAGATCGCCGTCTGGGTGCAGCGCCTGGTGGAGCCGGGCTACGTCACCGGAGAGACGGTCGTCATCGCCGGCGGCGCCGCGATGCGCTGAGCACTCCCCGATCCCGAGGCGACGGTGCCTCGACCCGCACCACCGGCGCGACAGCTCGCGGCCGGCCCCACCCTCCACCAGGAGACCGCGATGCGGACACACCCCACCCTCGGACGGACGCTCGTCCTCGGCGCCGTCGTCCTGCTGGCCGCCTCGGCGTGCGGCAGCGGGTCCTCGGACACCGACAGCGCCGGTGCCTCGACCGCGGACGACGGCACCAAGCAGGTCAACGTCTACGGCGCCGACGGCAACATGAACAACGGGCTGGGCGAGGACTTCGCGGACTCCCCCGGCGCGCTGGCCGGCATGCGCGGCACCGTGCTCCTCACCGACATCGGCCCGGAGTTCCGGGAGCGGCTGCTCGGCGTCGACCCCTCGCTGACCAACTTCAACACCGCCGCCGAGACCTACGACGCGGTCGTGATCGCCTCGCTGGCCGCCCAGCTGGCCGGCAGCAACGAGGCCACCGTCTGGGGTCCCTACGTCAACGGGGTGACCTTCGGCGGCGAGGCCTGCACGACGTTCGCCGAGTGCAGCGAGGTGGTCGCCGGCGGCGGCAACCCGGACTACGACGGCGTCAACGGCCCGCTGGCCTTCACCGACCCCGGTGAGCCCTCGGTGGCCAGCTTCGCGATCGAGAGCTTCACCGAGGACGGGACGATCGACGAGGACGCCCGGGAGTTCGTCCAGGCCGGCGACATCGACGACGCCGCCACCGACGAGGGCCCGGCCCCGGCCGCGCCCGGCACCACCGGGGCGCCGCTGGTCATCGGCAGCCTCACCCCGCAGACCGGCAGCCTGGCCTACCAGGGGCCGCAGCAGATCGCCGCGCTCACCCTGGCCGTCACCGACGTGAACGCCGCCGGCGGGGTGCTGGGCAACCCGGTCCAGCTGAACACCGGCGACTCGGGGGACGCCAGCACCGACACCGCCACCCAGACCGCCGACCGGCTGCTCCAGCAGGGGGCGAACGTGATCGTCGGGGCGTCGTCCTCCGGCGTCACGCTGACCGTCATCGACGCGGTCACCCAGGCCGGTGTCGCGATGATCAGCCCGGCCAGCACCTCGGACCGCCTCACCGACTACGCGGACAACGGGCTGTTCTTCCGCACGGTGCCGCCGGACACGCTGCAGGCCCGCGCGTTGGCCGACCTGATCGGCGGGGACGGCAACAACACCGTCGGCATCCTCGCTCTCAACGACCCCTACGGCACCGGCCTGGCCGACAACACCGCCGCGGACCTGATCTCCGACGGGCTGGACGAGGACTCGATCCGCTCGCTGGTCTACGACCCCACGGCGGCGAACTTCGACAGCGAGGTCTCCCAGATGGTCGAGTTCAACCCCGACGCGATCCTGGTGATCGGCTTCGAGGAGACCAGCCGGATCATCGAGGGCCTGAACGCGCAGGGCATCGGCCCGCAGCGCTGACCCTCCCCCGGACCAGACGCACCTCGCCGTCCCCCCGTGCGGCGGGGTGCGTCTGCCGTGGCCTCAGGCCACCTCGATCGCGAAGGCGACCAGGAACCCGAGCGCGGTGATCAGCCCGGTCCAGGTCCGGGTCTCGGCGAAGGCCTCCGGGATCATCGTGTCCGCGATCATCGTCAGGATCGCGCCGGCCGCCACCGCGGTGATGACCGCGATCGCCTCCGGCGGGGCGCTGCCCAGCGCGACGTAGCCGACCAGGGCCGAGATCCCGGAGAGCACGGCGATCCCGATCCAGACGCCGAAGACGTAGCGGGCCGAGCGGCCGCTGCGCTTCATCCCGGCCGCGCTGGACAGGCCCTCGGGGACGTTGGAGATGAACACCGCGGCCAGCACCGGCAGGCTCACCGCGCCGCCGCCCAGCAGGCCGACGCCCAGCACCACCGACTCCGGGACGCCGTCGAGCAGAGCGCCCACCGCGATGGCCGCACCGCTGCCCTGCTGCTCGCCCTCCGACGGCTGCTGGCCCCCCGACCGCTTGCGGTGCCGGGCGCCGCGCGCAGCCAGGGCGGCGTTGGCCGCCAGGTAGACCACCGCCCCGCCGAGGAACCCCAGCGCGGTGGGCAGCAGCCCGCCGGTCTCGGCCGCCTCGGCCATCAGGTCGAAGGCGACCGCGGAGATCAGCACCCCGGAGCCGAACGCCATCACCGAGGCGACGACCACCTGCGGCACCCGGGCGAACCAGGCCACCAGCGCACCCAGGACCAGGGCGCCCCCGCCCAGCAGGCCCCACAGCCCGGCCTCCAGCCACGTGGGCACCGGCACCACCTCCGTCGTCGCCGTCCCCCCTGCCCCGGAAGGAGGGTCGGCAACCGGGCGCTGGGACTCAGCCGAAGGCGGCCTCGAACAGCGCGCGCAGCTCCGGGCTGTCGGCCCCGCTGCCGCTGCAGGAGCCGATCGTGCCGCCGTCGGCGGTGAGCAGGTAGGTCGTGCCCGGCTGCAGCTCCAGCGGGGCGCCGTCCACGACGTCGCCGGCGTCGCCCTGCACCACCTCGACGGTGTCGGCGACGTCGCCGGCGAAGCGCTCGGTGGTCTCCAGCGTCACCGTGCCGCCCTCGACCCCGGTGACCCGGGCGGCGAAGGCGACGTCGCTCCCGGCCAGCGTCTCCGGGGTGATCGCGGCGCAGCTGGCCGCCGGGCCGCCGACGGGTTGGGCGGTGAGCACGGTCGGGTCACCGTCGCCGGTGGTCAGCCAGAGCGCTCCCCCGCCGACGGCGACGACGGCCGCGGCGGCGCCGGCGAGCAGCAGGGCGCGGGGACGGCGGTGGGTCTGCGGGGCGGTGCTGGTCACGGTGTCCTCCAGGAGCTGGTCCAGCCGGTCGGGCCGGAGGGCGGGCAGGTCGGGGAGGGGGTCGGCGGCGCGCAGCCGTCGGTCCAGGTCGTCGTCGGTCATGGCGTCCCCTCTCCTCGCTGTCCTGTGTCCGGACGGGCCCCCGGTCTTCCCAGCTCCTCGCGCAGCCGGCCGCGGGCCCGGTGCAGCCGGATCGCCACCGCGTTGGTGGTGATGCCCAGCAGCTCGGCCACCTGCCCGGTGGTCAGCTCGTCCCAGGTGACCAGCCGGAGCAGCTCGGCGTCGGCGGGGCGCAGCCGGCCGAGGGCGGCGCGCACCACGGCGACGTCGTCCAGTCGGCCGGCGACCGGCTCGGTCGGGTCGGGCACCGCGGTCGCCTCGGTGCGGCCGAACCGCAGCGCCAGCCGGCCACGCCGGTGCCGGCCGCGCTCGGCGTTGGCCAGCTGCAGCCGGGCGATCCCGATCGCCCACGGCACCGGGTCGGCCGGGACGTAATCCAGCCGCCGCCAGAGCACGACCAACGTCTCGCCGAGGACGTCGTCGGCCGTGGCCGCGTCGGTGCGGCGGTGCAGGTAGCGGCGCACGGGCTCGACCACCGTGCGCACGACGCGCTCGAGGTCGGCCCGCCGCTGGTCCGGTGCGGTCCTCACGGGGTGCTCTGTCCGGATCCGCGGCAGGTCTTTCAGTCCGGCTGGCGGAGCAGGTAGCGGCCGAAGTGCGGGACGGTGAAGGCGATCTGGCCGCGCTCGGCGCTGTAGACCAGCCCCTTCTTGATCAGGGAGTCCCGGGCCGGGGACAGCGAGGCGGGCTTGCGGCCCAGGCTGACCGCGACGTCCGAGGTGCTCACCGCGCTGCCGGCCGGCCCGCCCAGGTCGGCCATGGCGTGCATGTACTCGCGCTCGGCCGGGGTCGCCCGGTCGTAGCGGGAGCCGAAGAAGCCCACCGCCAGCTCGGCCTCGGCGGCCGGCGCGGCCACGGCGACGTCGTCCTCGGTGATCGGCGAGGTGGCGGCGACGTCCCAGGTGACCTTGCCGTAGGCCTGCACGAAGTAGGGATAGCCGTCGGCGGCGGCGTAGAGGGCGTCCAGCGCGCCCGGGGTGAACTCGACGTCCTCCCGGCCGGCGGGCCCGACCAGCGCGCGGTCGGCGGCCGGCCGGTCCAGCCGGTCGATCCGCAGGTACCGGAACAGCCGCTCGGAGTAGGACTTGGACGCCGACAGCACGGCCGGCAGGTGCGGCAGCCCGGCGCCGACGACGATCAGCGGGGCGCCCTGCTGGGAGAGCTCGTGGCAGGCGGCGCAGATGGCGCTGACGTCGTCGGGCTGCACGTCCTGCATCTCGTCGATGAACAGGGCGATCCCGCTGCCGGTGTCCGCGGCGACCCCGGCGGCGTCGCTGAGCAGCTCGACCAGGTCGATCTCCATGTCGCCGGTGTCGGCCCGGCCGGTGGCGGCGGGGGCGTCGATGCCGGGCTGCCAGCGGTCGCGGAGCTTGGCGTCGGCCGGCTGGTACTGCGCGAACGCCTTCACCACGCCCAGCACGTCGGCGACGGCCTCGGCGTTGCCGTGCCGCGGACCCAGCTCGCGCAGCGCCATGTGCAGCGCGCTGGACACCGGCCGGCGCAGCGACTGGTCGGGGCGGGCCTCGATCTTGCCGGTCCCCCACCCGCGGGCGATCGCGGCCGAGCGCAGGTGGTTGAGCAGCACGGTCTTGCCCACCCCGCGCAGCCCGGTGAGCACCAGCGACCGCTCGGGCCGGCCGTGCGCGATCCGCTCCAGGACGACGTCGAACGCGCTCAGCTCGGTGTCCCGGCCGGCGAGCTCGGGCGGGCGCTGGCCGGCGCCGGGGGCGTAGGGGTTCCGCACGGGATCCATGTCGGGCACCGTATTCCGTTCTCTAGCCCGGGACGTAGAACCGCGTAGAACGGGGTAGCGCGTGTCGTGTGGCAGATCGCGTGCGGTTCGACGGCTGGATCCTCGGGCTGGGGACGACGTCGGGCACCCGCCTGGTGGTCGGGCACTGGCCGCGGTCGCCGCTGGGCGCCGTCTCCGACGTGATGGTCGAGCGCCCCGACGGGCACCGGGTGCTGCTGGCGGCGACGCCCGAGCTGGCCGAGTTCGTGGCCGACACCTACTCCTTCGACGAGGTCCGGGTGGTCGACGTGCAGGTCGGCCGGGTGGCCGGGCACTGGGTGGTCGACGCCGAGCCGCTGGCGCTGCGGGTGCGGGTGGGCCGTCGTCCGGCGCTGGGGTGGTTGCTCCGGACCGTTCCGTCACCCCTGGCCCGCACGCCGGCGTGGGTGGGGCTGCTGGACCCGGTCGCCCGGCTGGCGATGGGCGTGCGGACCCGCGGATCTGCCGGGAACGGGCGCACCGAGTGGTACGGCGTGCAGGACCTGCACGCGCTCCGCTCGGCGTCCGCGACCTGGGACGGCGCCGACCTGGGCGGGCTCGCCGACGTCCGGCCGCCGGTGCGGTTCGGGTTCGGGTCGGTGCCGCCGACGCCGTCCGTCGTCCGGGTGACGACGACGATCGCGCTCTCTACGGCTGTCTAGCCCTCGACCGAGACGGCCGCAGACCGACCTCGACGCCGCCACCACCGGACGCCGAGGACCACGCCGACCACGACCACCGGCCCGACCGCGATGGCCAGCCCCCACTCTCCCAGCGACCCGGCCACCGAGCCGACCGCCACGTTGAACACCGCCCCCGGCAGCAGCCCGACGAACGTCGCCGCCAGGTAGACCGGCAGCCGGACGCCGGACAGCCCGCCGGCGTAGTTGACCAGGAAGAACGGCAGCACCGGCGTCAGCCGGGCGAGCAGGACGGCGGTGAACCCGCGCTCCATCGCCAGCTGGTCGGCCCTGCGCAGCCGGGGGCCGGCCAGCCGCAGCAGGGTGTCCCGGCCCAGCGCCCGACCCAGCCCGAACCCCATCAGCGCGCCCAGCAGGGCGCCGACCACGGTGACCAGCAGCCCCGGCCAGAACCCCAGCAGGATCCCGGTCAGCAGGGCCAGCGCCGTCCGCGGGATCGGCGCCAGGACGGCGACCGCGGTGCCCCCGGCGACGGCTGCCCAGCCCAGCAATCCGGCGTCGGCGACCCGGCCGCGCAGCTGGTCGACCGTGGGCAGGTCGGTGGTCAGCGCGACGACGGCGCCGGCGAGCAGGATCGCCACCAGCAACCCGGCCCGCACCGCCTGCGCCGCGCTGATCCGCTCCCCCACGCCCCCATCCTCCCCGCCGTCGGTCGACGGCTGCTGATCACTCCTGGGCCGGAGTGATCGGTGAACGTCGATCGACGGCCTGCGGCGTCGGGTGCGCGCTCAGTGCTGTCTGCGGGGGCTGGGAACAGCGCTCAGCGCGCACTCGGCGCCCACTTCCCCCGCGCCAGTCGTCGATCGACGGGTATCGATCACCCCTGAGCCGGAGTGATCGGTGAGCGTCGATCGACGGCCGGCGGCGTCGAGTGAGCACTCAGCGCGGTCTGCGGGTGCTGGGAACAGCGCTCAGCGCACACTCGACGGCCGCGCCCGGTGCACGGGGACCCTCCGGGCACCTGATGGCACCGGGAGCACGGTTCCCGCCCGCTGCGGGGCGTGGATGAGGGCCGGAACCCCGGTCGGGGCAGACTCCTGCGCGTGACGGGGGTGCTCACCGGGTTCGTGGTGATCGGGGTGGTCATCGCCGTGGGGTACCTGGCCGCCCGGCGCGGGGTGCTGCCGCCGGGCGCGCAGCTGGTCCTGGCGCAGACCTCGTTCCGGGTCGCCACGCCCGCGCTGCTGTTCACCACGCTGGTCGCGGCCGACCTGGGGCAGATCTTCTCCGGCACCCTCTGGGTCACCTCCGCGGCCGCCCTGGTGTGCGCCGGGGCGATGGGGGTCGTGGGCGTCGTCCGCCGCTGGGGCGCCGGTCGGACGACGATCGGGGCGCTGGGCGCCGGCATGGTCAACTCCGCCAACCTGGGCATCCCGATCGCCGTCCACGTGCTCGGCGACGCCACCCTGGTCGCGCCGCTGCTGCTGTTCCAGCTCGTGGTGCTCGTGCCGGTCGCGGTGGTGCTGCTCGACCTCACCGGACCCGACGACGGCACCGCCCGCTGGGTCCGGCTGACCACCCCGTTCCGCAACCCGGTGCTGATCGCCTCGGTGCTGGGCCTCGTGGTCAGCGGTCTGGGCTGGACCGTGCCCGACCTGGTGCTGGACCCGCTGGAGCTGCTGGCCTCCTTCGCCGTCCCCGCGGTGCTGCTCGCCTACGGGGTCTCCCTGCACGGCGCCCCGGTGCCCGGCCGCGGACCCGAGCGGCGCGCGGTGCTGCTGGCCTCGGCGCTCAAGCTGCTGGTCATGCCCGGGGTGGCCTGGGCGCTGGCGGCCGCGGTGGGCATCGGCGGCGCCGAGCTGTTCGTCATCGTGGTCCTGGCCGCGTTGCCGACCGCGCAGAACGTCTACACCTACGCGGTCGCCTACGGCGTGGGCGAGCGGATGGCGCAGCAGACCGTCACCGTGACGACCGCCGGCTCGATCCCGGTGCTGCTGCTGGTCGCGGCCCTGCTCGGTCCCTAGACCGGTCTCGGGCTCTCTACGCTCGAACTTAGACAGCCGTAGAGATGGTCAGACCCGGTGCGCGTCGAGCCAGCCGACGACGTCGTCCAGGACCCGGTCCCGCTCGGGCTCGTTGTGCGGCTCGTGGAACAGCCCGTCGTAGACGGTGTGCGTGACGTCGGCCGAGGAGACCGTCGAGGCCACGAACTCGCTCGCCGCCGGCGGGACCAGCCGGTCGGCACCGCCGTGGATCACCAGCACCGGCATGGTCAGCCGGCGCAGCCGCTCGGGCATCGCGGCCACCGTGGTGATCATCTCGGCGCCGGTGCGGGCCCGGACCTTGCCCATCCGGTTCAGCGGGTCGGCCCGGTAGGCGGCCACGACGGCGGGGTCCCGGCTGACCGCGTCGGCGTCCAGGGTGAGGACGCCGAGGTCGGGCAGCAGCCGGCCCAGCACCGGGGCGACCTTCTGCTGCAGCGGGCTGGCCGAGCTGAGGTCCAGCGCCGCGGCCGACAGCACGGCACCGCGGACGGGCACCGACGGCGACCCGGTGAGGTGCTGGGCGGCGACCAGCCCGCCCATGCTGTGCCCGTAGACGAACAGCGGGACGCCGGCGTGCCGGCCTAGGGCGAGCCCGGCCAACTCGTCGACGCCGGCCACCGTCGCGGCCATCGAGCCGATGTTGCCGCGGCTGCCCGGGGACCGGCCGTGCCCCGGGTGGTCGGCGGCGTACGAGGCGTAGCCGGCCGCGGTCAGCCGCTCCGCGACGTGGGCGTACCGGCCGCCGTGCTCGTGCAGCCCGTGCACCAGGACGACGACCCCGGTCACCTCGTCGGGCACCCACCCCTGCCAGTACTGCCCGGTGGAGAGGTGCCCGTCCGTGTGCGTGGTCACGGCCGCAGCGTAGGTCCGCGCAGGCGGGGGTGGTCGCCGCTACCTTCTCCCCGTGTCCACGATCGTGAAGTTCGCGCTCCGTGTCGTCGTCCTGGCCGTGATCATCTACGTGGTCACCCAGCTGGTCTCCGGCATCACCGTCATCGGCAACACCGAGGGGACCTTCGGGGAGGTCGGCACCTACCTCTGGGTCGCGCTGCTGTTCGCCGTGGTCAACACCTTGGTCGGCCCGGTCGTACGGCTGCTGTCGCTGCCGTTCGTCGTCCTCACCCTGGGGCTGTTCCTGCTGGTCATCAACGCGGCGCTGCTGGGCATCACCGCGGCGATCAGCGACCGCCTGGAGGTCGACGGCTTCTGGACGGCGGTCGTCGGCGGCTTCCTCATCGCCCTGTTCAGCTGGATCGCCGAGCTGGTCCTGCCGCTGGAGGTCAAGCGCTGACCGTGGCGTGTTGGTGACGCGCGGCAGCGCAGCGCACTAGCGTCGGGTCATGGCTCGTCCCGGGACCGTCCACCAGCCGATCTCGACGACCCCGGAGCCCGCCCCGGACATCATCCGGCCCGCCGACATGGCCGCCCTGGAGGCCGCGCGCACCGAGAAGGCGCACCTGCTCGACCTCGCCGGCGAGGCGCTGGCCACCGAGGAGGTGCCCGAGCTCCCGGCCGGGCTGACCGACGACGACGTCCCCGCGGTCGTGCACTCCTACTTCCGCGGGGAGCCGGCCGCCGAGGTGGTCGGGCACGACCCGGGCTCGCTGGCCCGCCTGGCGCTGGACCACCTGGCCCTCGCCGCGGTCCGCCCGCAGGGCGCTGCGCTGGTGGCCGTGGACCGCACCGTCGGCGGTGCCTCGGTGCTGCGGGTGGTCACCGACGACATGCCGTTCCTGGTCGACTCGGTGGCCGCCGAGGTCGTCCGGCAGAAGGTCGTGCTGGACCACGTCGTCCACCCGGTCGTGTCCGTCCGCCGGGACATCGCCGGCAACCTGCTGCAGTTCTGCGACGGCGCCGACCCCGCCGACGCGATCCACGAGTCCTGGATCGCGGTCGTGCTGGCCGGCGCGATCGACGACGAGGCAGCCGACGACCTGGTCGCCGGCCTGCGCACCGTGCTGGCCGACGTCCGCGGGGTGCACGAGGACGCCGAGAAGCTCAAGGCCCGCGCCCTGGACCTCGCCCACTTCCTGGAACAGGAGAACGGGCACTTCCTGGACGCCGAGCCGGCCTCGACCACCGAGGACCCCGTCGACGACCCGCACGAGGCCGCGGCCCTGCTGCGCTGGATGGTCGACGGCAACTTCGTCTTCCTCGGCGCCCGCGACGTCGCCCTGGTCGACGCCGGCGGCGAGGCGGCCACCACCGCCGTGCCGGCCAGCGGGCTGGGTGTGCTGCGCGCCGACACCGACATGAGCACCCCGGTGGTGCCGGTCAGCGCCGCGGCGCGCGGTGCGCTGGGACGGCGGGTCCTGGTCACCAAGGCCGACGTCCGCTCCACCGTGCACCGCCCGGCCTGGCTGGACGTCGTGGCGATCGCGCTGCCCGGGCCGCAGGGCTCGCGGATCCGCCAGCACCGGATCGTCGGGCTGTTCCCGACCGGGGCCTACACCGCCAGCGTCACCGAGGTGCCGCTGGTCCGCCGCACCGCCGCGGCCGTGCTGGCCCGCTCCGGGGTGGACGCCGGCAGCCACACCGGCAAGGAGCTGCTCGACGTCCTGGAGACCTACCCGCGCGACGAGCTGCTGCAGGTCGACGTGGAGGAGCTGCTGCCGGTCGCGCTGGCCGTGCTGCACCTGCGCGAGCGCCGGCAGACCCGGCTGTTCCTCCGCCGGGACCCCTTCGGCCGGTTCTTCTCCGCGCTGGTCTACCTGCCCCGCGACCGGTACACCACCGAGGTCCGGCTGGCGATGCAGCAGCTGCTGCTGTCCACCCTCGGCGGCTCCTCGATCGAGTACACCGCCCGCTCCACCGAGTCGGTGCTGACCCGGCTGCACTTCGTCGTCCGGGTGCAGGCCCGCCGCGGCGTCGCCGCGCTGCCCGAGGTCGACGTCCCCGAGCTGGAGCGGCAGCTGGCCGCCGCGGCCCGCAGCTGGACCGACGACCTGTCCGACGTCCTCACCGCCGAGTACGGAGTGGACGCCGAGCGTCGGCTGGCCCAGGTGGCCGACGCCTTCCCGCCCGCCTACCAGGCCGACTTCCCCGCCTCCACCGCCGTCGGCGACCTGGACCGGCTGGAGTCCCTGCAGCCCGGCGAGCTCTCGCTGCGGCTGTGGACCCCCCGCGACGCCGCCCCCGGCGAGCGCCGGCTGACCGTCTTCCGGGTCGGCGAGCGGCTGCTGCTGTCGGCCGTGCTGCCGGTGCTGCAGCACCTCGGGGTGGACGTCGTCGACGAGCGTCCCTACGAGATCGACCGGATCGGCGCCCCGCTGGCCTGGGTGTACGACTTCGGCCTGGCCACGCCCACGACCGACGTCCCGGCGCTGGACTCCCTCCCCCGCCGGTTCACCGACGCCGTCGCCGCCGTCTGGCGCGGGGACGCCGAGGACGACGGCCTGGGCGCGCTGGTGCTGGTCGCCGGGCTGACCTGGCAGCAGGTGGCCGTGGTGCGGGCCTACGTGCAGTGGCTGCGCCAGGGCGGGCTGCCGTTCTCCGCCGGCTACGTGGAGTCCGTGCTGGCCGGGCACCCGGAGATCGTCTCCGGCGTCGTCGACCTGTTCGCGGTCCGCTTCGACCCGCGGCAGACCGGCGACCGGGCCGGCGCCGAGCGCGCGATCGTCGACCGGCTGACCGACCGGATCGGGGCGGTCTCGTCGCTGGACGCCGACCGGGTGCTCACCGCGTTGCTGGCCGCCGTCCGGGCGACCCAGCGGACCACCGCCTACGTCGCCGGTGCGTTCACCGACGGCACCCCGCTGGCGATCAAACTCGACCCGCACGCGGTGCCCGACCTGCCCGAGCCGCGCCCGGCCCGCGAGGTCTGGGTGTCCTCGCCCCGGGTGACCGGCGTCCACCTGCGGTTCGGCGCGGTCGCCCGCGGCGGACTGCGGTGGTCCGACCGCCGGGAGGACCTGCGCACCGAGATCCTCGGCCTGGTCAAGGCGCAGACGGTGAAGAACACCGTCATCGTGCCCACCGGCGCCAAGGGCGGCTTCGTGCTGCTGCGCCCGCCGGCCGACCGGGAGGCGTGGCTGGCCGAGGGCAAGGCCTGCTACGAGCTGTTCATCGGCGCGCTGCTGTCGCTGACCGACAACCTGGTCGACGGCGCCGTCGTCCCGGCCGAGGGCGTGGTCCGGCACGACGGCGACGACACCTACCTGGTCGTCGCCGCCGACAAGGGGACGGCGACCTTCTCCGACCTGGCCAACGCCGTCGCGATCCGGCGCGGCTTCTGGCTGGGCGACGCCTTCGCCTCGGGCGGGTCGGTCGGCTACGACCACAAGGCCATGGGGATCACCGCCCGCGGCGCCTGGGAGTCGGTCACCCGGCACTTCCGCGAGCTGGGCATCGACACCCAGACCCAGGAGATCACCGTCGTCGGCGTCGGCGACATGAGCGGCGACGTGTTCGGCAACGGGATGCTGCTGAGCGAGCACCTGCGCCTGGTGGCCGCCTTCGACCACCGGCACGTGTTCGTCGACCCCACCCCCGACGCTGCGACGTCCTTCGCCGAGCGGCAGCGGCTGTTCGCCCTCCCCCGGTCCAGCTGGGCCGACTACGACCCGATGCTGATCAGCGCCGGCGGCGGCGTGTGGCCGCGGACGGCGAAGTCGGTGCCGGTCAGCGGGCCGATGCGCGAGGCGCTGGGGCTGGCCGAGGACGTCGAGCACCTGACCCCCGCCGAGCTGATCCGCGCCGTGCTGCTGGCCCCGGTGGACCTGCTGTTCAACGGCGGCATCGGCACCTACGTCAAGGCCACGACCGAGAGCGCCCTGGACGTCGGCGACAAGGCCAACGACGCGGTGCGGGTGGACGGCGAGCAGCTGCGCGTCCGGGTGGTCGGCGAGGGCGGCAACCTGGGGCTGACCCAGCGCGGGCGCGTGGAGTACGCCCGGGCCGGCGGGCGGGTGAACACCGACGCGATCGACAACTCCGCCGGGGTGGACACCTCCGACCACGAGGTCAACCTGAAGATCGCGCTGGGCGCCGTCCAGCTGGGCGCCGAGGGCCGGGCCGAGCTGCTGGCCTCGATGACCGACGAGGTCGCCGCCCAGGTGCTCACCGACAACTACGCGCAGAACGCCACGCTGGCCGCCGAGTCCGCCTCGGCCCGCAGCCTGCTCGACGCGCACACCCGGTTCATGCGGGCCCTGGAGCGCTCGGGCCGGCTGGACCGGGCGGTGGAGGCGCTGCCCGACGGCCGGGCGCTGTCCGAGCGGCGCCGCGACGGCCAGGCGCTGACCTCGCCCGAGCTCTCGGTGCTGCTGGCCTACGCCAAGCTCGAGGCGGACGCCGCGGTGCTGCACTCCACGCTGCCCGACGACCCGGCGCTGGACCGCCTGCTCACCGAGTACGCCCCGGGCCCGCTGCGCGAGCGGTTCCCCGACGCGGTCGCCCAGCACCCGCTGCGCCGGGAGATCATCACCACCGCGCTGGTCAACCGGGCGGTCAACGTCGCCGGGGTCACCGGGCTGTTCCGGCTGGCCGAGGAGACCGGCGCGCCGCTGGTCGCCGTCGTCCGGGCGCACGCGGTGGCCCGGGCGGTGTTCGACGTCGACCGGTTCTGGGACGCCGCCCGGCCGCTGGACAACCGGGTGCCGGCCGCCGTCCAGGTGCAGCTGCGCACCGAGGCCACCCGGCTGGCCGAGCGGGCCGCCCGCTGGCTGCTGCACCTGCCCGAGCTGTCCGCCGAGCCCGGGGCGCCGATCGCGACGGTGACCGCCCGCTTCGCCGGTGCGGTGGCCACCGTGGCCCAGCAGCTGCCGCAGTGGCTGCTCGGGGCCGATGCCGACGCCTACGCCGAGCGGGCCGCCGGGTTCCGCTCCGCCGGGGTGCCGGCCGACCTGGCCGCCACCGCCGCGGTCGCCCCGCTGCTGCCCGGTGCCCTGGACCTCACCCGGGTCTGCGAGGACACCGGCGCGCCGATCCAGCTGACCGGACGGGTCTGGGAGCACGTCGGGGCCAGGCTCGACCTGGTGCCGCTGCGCGAGCTGGTGATCGGGCTCCCCCGGGACCGCCGCTGGCCGGCGATGGCCCGCGCCTCCCTGCGCGACGACCTCACGGCCGAGCAGGCCGCGCTCACCGCCGAGGTGCTCCGCGGGCGCCGCGCCGACGACGAGGACCCGGGCGCCCTGGTCGCCCGCTGGGCGGAGCGCTGGGACACCGGCCAGCGCCGCGCCGCCGCGCAGCTGGCCGAGCTGGCCGCCGGCGAGGCGCACGAGCTGGCCGAGCTCGTGGTCGCCGTCCGCACGCTGCGGGGGTTGCGCGCCCGCGGCTGACGCCGCGCCGACCCTGCGGAAACATTGCGGAACGCTGCAGGCCGCAACGAGGGTGGCCGGTCAGGGTCGGTCCCGACGCCGGTGGACGCCGGTCGACGGAACCGACCTGGAGCAGCCCCCATGAGCGCCACCACGCCCCTCGCCCGCCGGACCGCCCGCTCGACCGGGGGCAAGATCGCCGTCTCCCTGTGCGTGGTCGGGGCGGCGGCCGCCGTCGCCGGGCTGGGTACGTTCGGCACCTTCACCAGCAGCACGAGCGCCACCGAGACGGTGAACACCGGCACCGTCTCGATCGCCCTCGGTGCGACCGGCACGGCGGCCAACCGGCTGTCGGTGACCGCGGCGAACATCGTGCCCGGCGACACCATCAGCCGGGCGGTGACGCTGTCCAACACCGGCGACCAGGCGCTGGCCACGATCGTGCTGAACACGACCGCGACCACCGCGAGCCTGCTCACCAGCGACGCCACCAACGGCCTGCAGATGACGATCGACGCCTGCTCCGTGCCGTGGACCGAGGCCGGGACGGCGCCCGCGTACACCTACACCTGCACCGGCACCACGACCCCGGTGCTCGCCTCCCGGCCGGTCCTCGGCACCGCCACCGCGCTGGCTGTGCCCGCAGCGCTGCCGGCCGCCGGCACCGCCAACCTGGTCGTGTCCCTCGCGCTGCCGCAGGCGGCCGACAACACGTTCCAGGCCAAGACCGCGGTCGTCGCCCTGGAGTTCGTCGGCACCCAGCGCGCCGGCACCGCCCGCTGACCCGGGCGCGCCCGCCCGCACCCCGCCGTCGACCGGGAGAGGAGCCCCGTGACCGCCGTCCTGCGCGCCCGAGCGGTGCTGCGCCGCCTGGCCGACCTGGTGCTGGTGCTGGCGGTGCTCGCCTTCGCCGCGCTGGCCGTCGGCCCGCACGTCCTGGGCTACCGGACGGCGACCATGCTCACCCCGAGCATGGCGCCGGGGATCGAGCCCGGCGACGTGGTCGTGGACACCGCGCTGCCGGTGGCCGAGATCGAGCCGGGGATGGTGCTCACCTTCCACATCCCGGTCGGTGACCGGCGCGTGGTCAGCCACCGGGTGGTGTCCGCCGACGTCCGGCCGGACGGGTCCGTCACGATCACCACCCGGGGCGACGCGAACGACGCCGCCGACCCGTGGACGGCGACCTTCGCGGCGGGGGACACCGCCTGGCGGGTGCGCGCCGTGGTCCCGGCGGTGGGCCGCGCGATCCAGCTGCTGCGCACCCCGCCGGTGTCCTACGCCCTGGTCTGGGGTGCGCCCGTCCTGCTGGCCGGGTGGGCGCTGGCCGCGGTGTGGCGACCGGCCCGGCCCGGGCGCACCGCGTGAGCACCGCCGGGGTGCGCCGGTGGACGCTGGTCCTCGGCGTGGTGGCCACGGTGGTGACGGGTGCCCCCGGGACGGCGTCGGCCCGGTTCACCGCGTCCGTCGTGGCCCCGGTCTCGGTCGGCACCGCGACGGTCGCGCCGCCGACCGGCACCTCGACCGCCGGGTCGACCAGCTGCAGCCTGCTGACCACCGGCTACACGGTGCGGGTGGGCTGGACGGCCAGCACCACCGCCCGGGTCACCGGCTACCGGGTCACCGAGACGGTCAACGGCAGCGCCCGCCCCGTCGTCACGGTCGGCGGCACGAGCACCTCGAGGGCGGCCACGAAGGCGGTGCTGAGCACCGCGACCCACAGCTTCTCGGTCGTGGCGGTCACCGACTACGGCTGGCTGTCCGTGCCCGGGACGGTGACCTACACGTGCTGACCGGCTCAGGCGACCAGCCGGTAGCCCACCCCGCGGACGGTGCGGAGCTCGGGGCGGCCGAGCCCGCCGACGGCGAGCTTGCGGCGCAGGTTGGACATGTGCGCCTCGACCAGCCGCAGGTTGCCCTCCCAGTCGCTGTGCCAGACCTCGTGCAGCAGCACCTCCCGCGGCAGCACCCGGCCGGGCCGGCGGGCCAGCGCGTGCAGCAGGTCGAACTCGGTGCGGGTCAACGGCACGAGGGCCCCGCGCACCCGGACCTCGCGGGTGGCCTCGTCGACCTCGAGGTCGCCCACCGTGGTCCGCGTCGCCGGCACCCGCACCGTGACCTGGCCGGCCGCGGGGCCGGCCGGCAGCGTGGCCGGGCGGCGAAGGAACGTCTGCACCCGGGCGGTGAGCTCGCGGGTGGAGAACGGCTTGGCCATGTACCCGTCGGCGCCGGCGGCCAGGCCGACCAGCACGTCGACCTCGTCGGCCTGCGCGCTGAGCAGCAGCAGGTAGGCGTGCGTCCGGGTGCGCAGCTCCCGGCACAGCTCGGTGCCGTCGGCGTCGGGCAGCTCCAGGTCCAGGACGACGACGTCGGGCGGCGCCGCGGCCACCTCCGCCCGGCACTCCCGCGCGGTCCCCACGGCCCGGACGCCGAGCCCGGCCCGGCCCAGCGCGCAGGCCACCAGCTCCCGGGTCTCGACGACGTCCTCGACGACGAGGACCGATCCCCGCGTCACCGCTGACCACCGNGCGGTGCGGTGTCGGCGCTGCCGCGGGTGAGGGCCCCGACCGCCACGACGGTACCCGGACCGTCCGGGCCGGCGGGCGCGCGCGCGCACACCCCCCCCCCGCGCCCCAGGGGCCCCCCCCGCCCCCCGCCCCGGGCGGCGCCCGCCGCCCCCCGCCCCCCCCCCCGGCCCGGGCCGCGGGGCAGCCGCCCGGCGCGGGGCGCGGGAGGGGGACGGGCAGGGCACGGCATCCTCCGGTGGGTCTGGGCGCCGCGGCGGGCACCGGTGCACCCAGTCCAACGACCGCTCCGGGCACCCGCTCTGCCCCGGGCCCGGTGACCACCCCATCGGGTGCGGAACTGATCCGTCCGGTGACGGTGGGCGTCCCCGGCCACCCAGGGTGACCGCCGGGCGGTCAGCGCAGGCGGGCCAGCCGGAGCAGACCGACGACGACGGTGGCGACCGCGGTGGCGCCGGCGAGGACCAGCAGGACACCGCCGACGGCGATGCCGCTGCTCAGCCGGGGGTCGACGGCGGCCTGCAACAACCCCAGCAGCTGGCCGCCGCCCGCCTGGAGCACGATCCCGGCCCCGACCAGCAGCAGCCCGGTGCCGACCCCCACCCGGCGACGCTGCAGCAGCGCGCCGACGACCAGCAGGACGACGCCGGCGAGGAGCGCCAACCCGGCGGCCTGGAAGAAGGTGTCGCCGTTGATCGACTGGAGCAGCGGGCTGTAGCTCCCGATGCCGTCGCCGTAGCTGTAGTTGGGCAGGAACGCGCCGAGCAGGCCCAGCAGGGCGGTGACCAGGCCGAGCACCAGCAGCGGCACGCCGCCACCGTCGGCCCGCGGCGGGGGCCCGGCGGGCTGGTGGCCCCAGGGCGGCGGCTGGTTCCACGGCTGGGGCTGGTTCCAGGGCGGTGGCTGGCTCACCCGGACCATCCTGCCGGGTCGACGGCGTGCTGGTCGGCGTGCTGGTCGGCATCCAGGTGGGCATGGCTGCGCAGCAGCCGGCGCAGGGCCGCGACCGCCCGCTCGGTGCGCTCGGCCCCGCCGAACGCGGTCTGGTGCAGGACCAACGCGTCGATGGTGAGGAAGACCAGCTCGGCGAGGTCGGGGTCGCCCAGCCCGTTGCGCACCAGCTCCTCGCGCACCGCGGCGCGGTAGCGGGCGTTCACCCGCTCCATGACCGCGGCGATCTCCGGCCGGCGGCGGCCCTCCAGGTAGAGCTCGAACTGGAACGCCTGGACCTCGGGGTGCCCGGTGACCATCTCGACGATGCCCGAGGCCAGCTCGCCGAAGCCGAGGCCGGGGGAGCGCAGGTGGATGTCGTCGATGCTCGGGCCGACGCAGTGCAGCAGCGCCTCCTCGACGAGGGCGTCCCAGCTGCCGAAGTGGTAGCGGACCGACCCGTGGGTCACCCCGGCCGCGGCGGCCACCGACCGGTAGGTCAGGCCGCGCAGGCCCCGGGTGGCCGCGATGGTGACCGCGGCCTGCAGGAGGGCCTCCTTCGCCGTGCCGTACGGCACGCCCGCCATCCGCTCCTCCGTCCTCCCCACCCCGACCGGGACCGAGGCTAGAGGAGCCCGCCGCGGTCGGCGGTCAGCGCAGGCGCAGGATCCGGGCGTCCCAGGGCCCGAGGACGGCGTCGTCGTGGTCGGGCAGGTGGTCCCGGTTGCCCAGCACGAGCTCGTCGCCGACGGCCTCGGGCAGCAGCTCGGCCAGCGGGTACGGGGTGGCCGACACGTTGCAGACCACGAGCAGGGTGTCGCCGTCCAGGCTGCGGGTGAAGGCGTACACGTCCTCGTGGTCGGGCAGCAGCATCGTGAAGTCACCGAGCTGCACGGTGCGGTCCGCGTGCCGCAGCGCGATCAGCGCCCGGTGGTGGGCCAGCACCGAGTGCGGGTCCTCCCGCTGGGCCGCGACGTTCCACTCGACGTGGTCGGGGTTGACCCCGATCCACGGCGTCCCGGTGGTGAACCCGGCGTGCTCGGTGGCGTCCCACTGCACCGGGGTGCGGGCGTTGTCCCGGCTGGCCGGGCGCAGGGTGGCCAGCACCTCCTCCGGGTCGGCCCCGAGCGCGGTGGCCTCGGCGACGTGGTTGAGCGTCTCGATGTCCCGGAAGTCGCGGACCGAGGACCAGGTGGAGTTGGCCATGCCGATCTCCTCGCCCTGGTAGACGTAGGGCGTCCCGCGGTGGCCGTGCAGCAGGGTGGCCAGGCACGTCGCGGAGTCCCGTCGGTACGCGGGGGAGTCGTCGCCGAACCGGGACACCGCGCGCGGCTGGTCGTGGTTGTCCCAGTACAGGGAGTTCCAGCCGACGTCGGCCAGACCGGCCTGCCAGCGGCCGAACGAGGCCTTCAGGTCGGTCAGCCGCAGCGGCCGGTGGTCCCACTTGGACGCGCCCTGGTCCAGCTGCACGTGCTCGAACTGGAACACCATGTCCAGCTCGGCGCGGGCCGGGTCGGTGACCAGGCGGGCCTGCTCGACCGTGGCGCCGGGCATCTCGCCGACGGTGATCAGGTCGGCGTCCCGACCGGCGAACACCTCGCGGTGCATCTCGGCGAGGAACTCGTGCAGCCGTGGGCCGAAGAAGGTCGCCACGCTGCCGTCGCCATAGGGGGTACCGGGGATCGGCGGGCCGTCGGGGAGGTCGGGCTGCTTGCTGATCATGTTGATCACGTCCATCCGGAAGCCGTCGACCCCGCGGTCCAGCCACCACCGCATCATCTCGTAGACCGCCCGCCTGACCTGCGCGTTCTCCCAGTTCAGGTCGGGCTGCCTGCGGCTGAACAGGTGCAGGTAGTACTGGCCGGTCGTCTCGTCGAGCTCCCAGCAGGGCCCGGAGAAGAAGGACTGCCAGTTGGTCGGCTCGGCGCCCGGGGTGCCGGCGTCCATGCCCTCGCGGGCGTCCCGCCACCAGTACCAGTCGCGCTTGGGGCTCACCGTCGAGCTGCGGGACTCCACGAACCACGGGTGCTCGTCGCTGGTGTGGTTGACCACCAGGTCCATCACGATCTTGATGCCTCGGGCGTGCGCGTCGGCGAGCAGCGCGTCGAACTGGTCCAGCGTGCCGAACGCGGGGTCGATGTCCTGGTAGTCGCTGATGTCGTAGCCGTTGTCGTCCTGCGGCGAGCGGTACACCGGTGACAGCCAGACGACGTCCACGCCCAGGTCGGCCAGGTGGTCCAGCTTGCCGCGGATGCCCTCGAGGTCGCCGATCCCGTCGCCGTCGGAGTCGGCGAAGGAGCGGGGGTACACCTGGTAGACGACGGCCGAGGTCCACCAGGGCGGGTTCGCGGAGGTCACCAGCCCCATCCTGCCGACCATCCGGTCACCCCGCAGTCGCGCACCGTCCGCGCAGTCGCGGTTCAGATGCGTGCCGAGGCCGCACACGGGTCGGGGACGGCAGGGTGCCGGCGTGATCCGGTCGCGGGGGGCGGAGCCCTCCCGACCGGATCACTCGCAGCGGCTCAGCGGCGGTCGGGACGGCCGTCGACCGCGGTGCGATCCGGAGGATCGCGGTGTCACAGCACGGGGCGGCGCAGGCCGTGGCCGGTGGCCTGCTCGAAGGCGTGGCCGACCTCCAGCACCCGCCGGTCGGCCCGGGGTGCGGCGATGACCTGCAGACCCACCGGCAGGCCGGCGGGGGGGGACCCGCCGGGGGCGCTCCGCGCCGGGCAGCCGGGGGGGCTGATCAGGGGGCAGGAGCGCATCCAGCCCCGGGAGTCGGCGAACTCCACGCCGGCGACGGACGGCGGGTACTCCTGCTCGACGGGGAAAGGCAGCACCTGGGTCACCGGCGCCAGCAGGACGTCGTAGCGGGTGAAGAACTCGACCACCCGCTCGTACAGCTTGGTGTGCGCCACCTCGGCGCGGCCGACGTCGGCACCGGTGAGGGCCGCACCGACCGAGGCGTTCCACTTGATGGTGTCCTTGACCAGGTCGGGGGAGCGGCGGACGGCGTCGCCGAACGAGGCCTCGAACAGCCAGGCCCGCAGGACGCCGAACGCCTCGTCGGCACCGGTCAGGTCGGGGCAGTCCTCGTCGACCGTGGCCCCCAGGTCGCGGAAGACCTGCAGCTGGGCCATCAGCACCTCGGTGATCGCCGGGTCCACCGGGACCCGGCCGCCCAGGTCCGGCGTCCAGGCGATCCGCAGCCCGGTCAGCTCGGTGGGCAGCGGGTCGGCGAAGGCGGCGGCCGGGTCGGTCAGCGAGATCGGCACCCGCGGGTCGGCGCCGGCCAGCACGGACAGCCCCAGCGCGACGTCGGAGACGGTGCGGGCCATCGGTCCCTGCACCGAGAGCTGCGACCAGCCGATCGCGGTCGGGTGCGAGGGCACCCGGCCCGGCGTCGGCCGCAGCCCGACGACGTTGTTGAACGCGGCCGGGTTGCGCAGTGAGCCGCCCATGTCGCTGCCCTCGGCCAGCGGCACGAACCCTGCGGCCAGCGCCGCGGCCGCCCCGCCCGAGGAGCCGCCGGCGGACAGCCCGTGCCGGTAGGGGTTGTGCGTGGCGCCGAAGAGGGTGTTGAAGGTGTGCGAGCCGGCGGCGAACTCGGGCACGTTGGTCTTGCCGACCCGGATCGCCCCGGCGGCCTTGAGCCGGGCGACGACGAGCTCGTCGCGGGCCGGCACGGTGTCCCGGTGCAGCGGCGAGCCCCACGTCGTCCGCATCCCGCCGGTCTGGTGGGTGTCCTTGTGCGCCACCGGGATGCCGTGCAGCGGGCCGACCGCCTCGCCGGCCGCCAGCCGGGCGTCGGCGTCGTCGGCCGCGGCGCGCGCGGCGTCGTCGTCGCGGGTCACGATCGCGTTGACCTGGCCGTCGTACCGGTCGATGCGGGCTAGGTGCGCCTCGAGCACCTCGCGGGCGCTCACCTCGCGGGTGCGGATCAGCGCGGCCAGCTCGGTGGCGGGGCGGGTGCACAGCTCGTCGGTCACCGGGCGACCGTAGCGCGGAAAGTATCTCAGTGGTGAGAGATCTCGGGACGTCGGCACACTGACCCGGTGACCGTCCGACCCGCCACCGACGCCGACGCCGCGGCGATCAGCGCCGTCTACGACCACCACGTGCTGCACACGCTGGCCACGTTCGACCTGGTCCCGCCGACCCTCGAGCACCGGCGGGCCTGGCTGGCCGACCATGCGGGCGGTCGGCACCGCGTGCTGGTCGCCGAGCGCGCCGGCGCCGTGGTCGGGTTCGCCAGCAGCGGCCGGTTCCGGCCCCGGCCGGCCTACGACGCGACCGTGGAGACCAGCGTCTACCTGGCCCCGGACGCCGTGGGCCAGGGTCTCGGCCGCGCGCTGTACGCGGCCCTGTTCGAGGTCCTGGCGGGGGAGGACGTGCACCGGGCGATCGCGGTCATCGCCCAGCCCAACCCGGCGTCGGAGGCCCTGCACCGGGCGTTCGGCTTCCGCCACGTCGGCACGTTCGGCGAGGTCGGCCACAAGTTCGGCCGGTACGTCGACGTCGCCTGGTTCCAGAAGGACGTCTGACCCCACTCGTCGCCCGGCGTGACCCAGGTCGCCCGGATCGGTCGTGTGCAACAGATCGCATGCGGGTAGGTGGGGTGGGCGCTGCTGGGTCCGCAGGGATCCCGGCGCTCCCCCCGTACCGAGAACCGAGGAGATCCACGTGCCCACCACCGTGACCGCCCGGTCCACCGCCTCCGCCGGCGGCTCCTTCGAGCGCACCACCATCGAGCGCCGCGACGTCCGCCCGAACGACGTCCGGATCGAGATCGCCTACGCCGGCATCTGCCACTCCGACATCCACACCGCGCGCGACGAGTGGGGTGCCGCCAACTACCCGCTGGTGCCCGGGCACGAGATCGCCGGGGTCGTGGCCGAGGTCGGCTCCGACGTCACCAAGTACTCCGTCGGCGACCGGGTCGGCGTCGGCTGCTTCATCGACTCCTGCCGCGAGTGCGAGAACTGCCTGGCCGGCGAGGAGCAGTACTGCCTGAAGGGCGAGACCGGCACCTACGGCGGCATGCAGGACGGCAAGCCCACCGACGGCGGCTACTCCGAGCAGATCGTCGTCGACGAGAACTACGTCCTGGGCATCCCCGAGGGCATCTCGCTGGAGCAGGCCGCCCCGCTGCTGTGCGCCGGCATCACGCTGTACTCCCCGCTCAAGCACTGGGGTGCCGGCCCGGGCAAGAAGGTCGCCATCGTCGGCCTCGGCGGGCTCGGCCACATGGGCGTCAAGATCGCCGCGGCGCTGGGCGCCGAGGTCACCGTGCTGTCCCAGTCGCTGAAGAAGCAGGAGGACGGCCTGCGCTTCGGCGCGGAGCACTACTACGCGACCAGCGACGAGAGCACCTTCGAGACGCTCAAGGGTGAGTTCGACCTGATCGTCAACACCGTCTCGGCGACCCTGGACCTGGACGCCTACCTGGGCCTGCTCCGGGTCAACGGCACCCTGGTAGAGGTCGGCGCCCCCGAGCAGCCGATGACCGAGGCCGCGTTCTCGCTCATCACCAACCGCCGCTCGCTGGCCGGCTCGAAGATCGGCGGCATCCGCGAGACCCAGGAGATGCTCGACTTCTGCGCCGAGCACCACCTGGGCGCCGAGGTCGAGGTCATCGGCGGCGACCAGATCGACGAGGCCTACGAGCGCGTCGTGCACTCCGACGTCCGCTACCGCTTCGTGATCGACACCGCGCGTCTGTGAGCTGAGCGCAGGTCCTCGACGCCCCCCGGCACAGCACCGCCGGGGGGCGTCCTGCGTTCAGGAGACGGTGAACTCGCCCAGGTCGTCCCAGTGCTCGCCGGGGATCTGCATGTTGCGGACCTTCGGGGTGCGGACCAGGTACTGCGGCAGCTCTGCCTGGGCGGTCCTGAAGTGGTCGCTGGTCACGTGCGCCTCGGCGGCGTCGTCGGCGAAGCCCTCGATGAGGATGTACTCGGTCGGGTCCTCGACGTTGCGCGACCAGTCGAAGAAGAGGTTGCCGGGCTCGGCGCGGGTGCCCTCGGTGAACGCGCGGGTGAGCTCGGGCCACTGGTCGGCGTGCTCGGGCTTCACCGGGAATCGGACGCAGATGAAGATCATGCGTCCAGTCTGCGGCGCCCGGCGCCGTCCCGCTCAGGCCGGGACGACGAGGGTCAGCGCCGCGCTGCCCCGAGCCCGTTCCACGTGGAACCCACCCCGGCGGAGCAGGGCCACCAGGCCGACCACGTCGGCCGGCTCGGCGCGGGTGGTGGCCAGCAGCCGGGCCAGCCGACCCTTGTGCGCCTTGTTGAAGTGGCTGACCACCGCGCGCGAGCCGTCGGCCCGCTCGCTGAGCACGTCGACGGTCACCGCACCCGGGACCGGTGCCAGATCGGCATAGCTGCCCGAGCGCAGGTCGACGACCAGCCCGTCGGCCGCGGCCGCGAGCACCGGGCCCAGCACCGGCCGCCACAGCGCCCGGAGCCGGGGGAGACCCGGCAGGTGGGAGATCGCCGACAGGCGGTAGGCGGGGATCGGCTCGCCGCCGTGGACCAGGCCGAACAGCGCCGACCCGACGGCCAGCCGCCGGTCGGCCTTGACCCGCTGCGCCCGGGTCAGCGACCGGACGTCCAGCGCGTCGTAGAGCACGCCGGTGTACCGGTCCAGGGCGGGCAGCGTCGGCGCCGTCCGGACGGCGGCGTTGCGGGCGATCTCGGCGTCCTGCGCGGCGCTGACCCCGAGCGCCTTCCGGGAGGCCGGCACGTCGCCGGCCAGGGCCTCGATGCCGCCCAGCAACTGCTCCCGCACCGGGTCCAGCTCCGGGTGGCTCAGCGCGGCGAGGTCCAGCGGGGCGCCGTCCCCGCCGGGGTGCTTGGTCTCCGAGGGGGGCAGCAGCACGAGCACGAGGAGCGAGCCTAGGTCCAGTACAGGAAGCGGGCGCCGGGCAGGCGGCGCTCGACCGCGTCGGTGAACCAGCCGCGCAGCTCGGTCATCACGTCCTTGGGGTAGACGTGCTTCACCGCGCCGAACTTGCCGCGCTTGGTGGTGCGCAGCTCCTCGTCCATCTCCAGCTTGGTGCGCGGGTACCAGTCGGTGAGCGTCGCCTTGGAGTTCGGGGTGAACCGGTGGGTGATGCACTCGACGGTCAGGTCGGCGTGGTGGGGGAGGACGGCGGCGACGGAGTCCAGGAGCTCGCCGTACTCGGTGCGCCAGTCCTCGACCGGCATGATCGGGGCGATGGTCAGCCCCACCGGGTAGCCGGCCTCGGCCACCCGGCCCAGCGCGGCGACCCGGGCCGGCACCGGGGAGGTCGCGCCCTCGAAGCGGCGGGCCACCGAGGCGGCGTTGACCGAGAACCGCAGCCGGGTGCGACCGCGGTGGGGGAGCTCGAGCAGGGACTCGACGTCGTCGAACTTGGTGGTGGCCCGCAGCTGCACCGGACCGGGCCAGTCGTGGGTGCCGAAGTGCGTGATCGCCGTGGCCAGGCCGCCGGTGAGGTGCTCGATGGCCAGCGGGTCGGTGTAGCAGGACGCCTCGAACGTCGTCCCCTCGTGGCCGCGCTCGGCCGTGCCCGAGGTGACCTCGCCGCGGCCGACGTAGCCGTCGAGGGAGGCCAGCACGTCGGGCAGGTCGGCGAACACCCGGGTGATCGGGGGGCCGGTGAGCGAGCCGGCCAGGTAGCAGTACTGGCAGTGCGCGGGGCAGCCCTCGGCCAGGTCGAAGCGCCAGTCCGCGGACGGCGGGATCGGCTGCAGCCGGCGCTTGGACGGCGCGCCCACGACCACGGCGAGGGTGTCCTTGGCGGCCATGAAGGCGGCGCGGTCGCCGTCCCCGCGCAGGTTGGGCAGCCGGTCGCCGGCGAGCACCTGGACGTCGGGCACGCCGGCCGCCTGCACCCGCTCCAGCACCTGGCGGCCGTGGGGGAGGGCGGCGGCGGAACGGGTCACCAGGACGCGGGACGGCGTCCACAGGCGGGGGGGCGCGGGGGCGGGGGGGCGCACCCCCCCCCACACCCGGAGGGGGGGGGCCGCCTCCCCCCCCCCGGGGGGGCCGCCCCGCCGGCCGCCCCCCGGGGGCGGGCCCCCGCCCCCTGCGCGGNCGCCGTCCCGCGTCCTGGTGACCCGTTCCGCCGCCGCCCTCCCCCACGGCCGCCTGCACCCGCTCCAGCACCTGGCGGCCGTGGGGGAGGGCGGCGGCGGAACGGGTCACCAGGACGCGGGACGGCGTCCACAGGCGGGTGGGCGCGGGAGCAGTGGTCATCACCTCCTCCAACACCGGACGGCGGGGGCTCGCTTCCCCCGGCCGAGGGGGTCTGCCTTGACGTCGGCGCCCGGGGGCAGGACCGTCGACCCATGACGGTGCCGGCGGTGACGCGGATGGGGTCGTGGGTGCTGGACCGGCGCGGTCAGGGCCGTGGCGTGCGGATCACCCGGCACCCCGAGCTGCACGCGATCAACCTGAGCATCTGGCGCGAGAGCGTCTGCGTGGGCACCGTGCACCTGAGCCCGGTGGACGCCGCCGAGGTCGTGCAGGCCATCACCGGCCAGCTGGCCGAGCTGGCCCGTCCGGCGCCGGTGCCGCCGGTGCGTGCCGCGGGCCGGGTCGACGAGCTCGAGGCCCGGATCGCGCAGCTGGAGCAGCAGGCCCGGGCACCCCGGCCGGCCGGCTGGCGCCGGGCCGTGGAGAAGCTGGTCGCGGTCAGCTCGGTGCACCCCTTCGGCAAGCCCGCCCCGCCGACCCCGACCGGGCCGATCGGCGTCGTCAGGTAGCCGGCCGGGGCGCCGCCCCGGCCAGCAGCAGCTCCACCACGTCGGCCACGTGGTCCTCGGCCAGCAGCTCCCCGCGCCACAGCAGCGGGTAGTAGGCCGCACCGGCCACCAGGTCGAGCACGGTGTCGGCGTCCAGGTCGGCCCGGACCTCGCCGCGCTGGCGGGCGTCCTCGACCCACCGGTGGCCCTCGGCCCGCACGTCGGCGAGCGCGTCGCCGAAGGCCTCGCCGATCCGGGTGTCGCCGGCCGCGGCGGCCAGCAGCTCGGTGGAGGCCCGCCGGACGCCCGGTTCCGCGAGGCCCGCGGCGGTCCGGTGCAGCGTGGCCACCAGGAACTCCCGCAGCGAGCTCACCGGGGGCAGCGGCCGGGGCTCCGGCTCGGCGCGCAG
The DNA here is from genome assembly GCF_900491935.1 of Klenkia terrae. Lineage (GTDB taxonomy): Bacteria > Actinomycetota > Actinomycetes > Mycobacteriales > Geodermatophilaceae > Klenkia > Klenkia terrae. Next base: position 2,062,798 of record NZ_UEXK01000004.1, on the reverse strand, counting down.
CGCGGCCAGCAGGACGTCCTCGACCGTGGCGTACCGCCGGGTGAGCGCGGGCAGGCTGACCCCGGCCCGCCGCGCGATCCGCTCCCGGGTCAGCCCGGCCCGGCCCTCCTCGGCGAGCAGCGCGAAGCAGGCCCGGGCGACGGCGCGGTCGATCTCGGGGTCGCGGGGTCGGGCCATGCGGGTTACGTTAACTCCACGAACGCAACCGAGCGAGAGGGGACGACGTGCTGTCGACCACCACGTACACCGGGGAGATCCAGGGCCACACCGTCGAGGTGCGGTTCGACCAAAAGCTGGTCGTCGTCAACCGCGTCGACCTCGCTGTCGACGGCACGCAGGTCGACGCCGCGAAGGTCGTCTATGGCGAGCGCGAGCTGACCACCACGCTGGACGACGGCACGGTCGTCGCCGTCGTCGTGCACTCCGGCATGAACGGCGAGGCCACCCGGGTGCAGCTGCCCCAGGCCGACGGGTCGTTCACCGACCTGCAGGCGCGCTGACCTCCACCGGGCGCCGCTCGTACCGGAGGACCAGCCAGAGCCCGAACGCCAGGGTGAGCAGCAGCTGGCCGGCCTCCCACCAGACCGGGACGGCGCCCGGGGCCTCGGCCAGCACCAGCAGGTTGCTCAGCGCGTGCAGCCCGACGAGCGGCCAGATCGACACCACGTGCATCCGCAGCGCGGCCAGCGCGAAGCCCTGGATGGTCGCGTGCGGCACCTGGAAGGCCAGGTAGTCCAGCTCGCGGCCCAGCACGACGCCCGACAGCACGTGCCCGACGCCGAAGAGCACGCCCACGGCGACCGCCCGCCACAGCGGCCTGACCGCGCGCAGCAGCTCCTGCACGACGCCGCGGGACCACAGCTCCTCGCTGGTCGCCGCGACCAGCACCAGGACGACGGTGCTCATCGCCTCGACCGGGCCGAGCTCCCAGCCGAACACGATGCGCGCGGCGTAGACGACAGCCAGCGGCGCCAGCGGCCACCACGCGCGGGGCCGCACCTCGCGCAGCCACGGCATCCGCCACCAGCCCAGCCGGGCGACGACCGCCAGCGGCACCGCGCAGGCCAGCAGGTTGACCACCACGGCACCGAGGTCGGGGAACGCGGCGACGGCCATCGGGGACAGTCCCAGCGCAGCGACGACGACGACGGCCCGCCAGCCGACGGCGACCGCCACCGACCACAGCCACGGGTGCCGGACCGGGGCGGCGGTCACCGGTGCGGTCACGCGGTGAGCATGCCGGGCGTGCGCGCCGGGAGCGAGGCCCCCGCGGTCAGTCGGCGAGGTCGACGACCACCGGGGCGTGGTCGCTGGCGCCCTTGCCCTTGCGCTCCTGCCGGTCGATCTCCGCGCCGGTCACCCGAGCGGCGAGGGCGGGGGAGCACAGCGCGAAGTCGATCCGCATCCCCTCGCGCCGCGGGAAGCGCAGCTGGGTGTAGTCCCAGTACGTGTACTCACCCGGCGTGTGCGGACGGACGACGTCGGCGTAGCCGGCCTCGACGACCGCGGCGAAGGCGGCGCGCTCGGGCGGGCTGACGTGCGTGGAGTGGGCGAAGACCGCCATGTCCCACACGTCGCCGTCCTCCGGGGCGATGTTCCAGTCGCCGGTCAGCGCGATCTGCGCGTCGGCGTCCGCGGCCAGCCAGCCGGCGGCGTTCTCCCGCAGCGCCGCGAGCCAGTCGAGCTTGTAGGCCAGGTGCGGGTCGCCGAGCTGGCGGCCGTTGGGCACGTACAGCGACCACGTCCGGACGCCGCCGCAGGTCGCGCCGATCGCGCGTGCCTCGGGGGCGGGGTCCAGGCCCTCCTTGGCCGACCAGGACGGCATGCCGTCGAAGCCGATCTGCACGTCCTCGATGCCCACCCGGGACACGATCGCGACGCCGTTCCACTGGTTGAGCCCGACGTGGGCGACCTCGTAGCCGATCGCCTCGAACGGCATGTGCGGGAACTGGTCGTCCCGGCACTTGGTCTCCTGGATCGCCAGGACGTCGACCCCGCTGCGCTCGAGGAACGCGGTGACCCGGTCGACCCGGGTCCGGACGGAGTTCACGTTCCAGGTCGCCAGGCGCACCGCTCGACCCTAAGGCGGCGCCTCAGGCTTGGGCGAGGGGGGCGATCTGCTCGTCGGCGCGGGCCTGCAGGCGGTCGCGCATCCGCTGCCGGGACTCCACGAACTTCGTCGCCTGCGCATCCAGCCCGACCATGAACTGGGCGAGGTCCTCGCGGGCCTTCTCGCCCTCGGGGCCGAAGCCCTCGCGCTCGAAGACCTTCCAGTGCCGCAGGATCGGCGCGACGACATCGTCGTGGTGCAGCCGCAGGTCGTAGATGCCGGCCTTGGCGATGATCGTGGAGTTCTTCCGGAAACCGGCCATCGTGGCGCCGGGCATCTCGAAGCCGATCACCTCGTCGGCGATGGCCCGCATGGTCTCGTCCGGGGCGATCTCGAGCGCCGCGGCGACGATGTTCCGGTAGAAGACCATGTGCAGGTTCTCGTCCTTGGCGATCCGGGCGAGCATCTGGTCGGCGATCGGGTCGTTGGTCGCCTTGCCGGTGTTGCGGTGGCTGACCCGGGTGGCCAGCTCCTGGAAGGACACGTAGGTCACCGCCTCCAGCGGCGTCTTGTCCCCGGAGTCGTAGCCCGACGTCATGTAGTCCATCCGAGCCCGCTCGAGCTCCACCGGGTCGACGCCGCGGGTGACCACGAGGTAGTCGCGGATGGCGATGCCGTGCCGGTTCTCCTCGGCGGTCCAGCGGCCGACCCAGGTGCCCCAGGCGCCGTCCCGGCTGAACCGGGTGGCGATCTCCCGGTGGTAGCTGGGGAGGTTGTCCTCGGTGAGCAGGTTGGTGATCATCGCGGCCTTGGCGGTCGCGTCGAGACGGGACTGCTCGGGCGCCCAGTCCTCGCCGCCCAGGAAGGCGAAGTCGCGGCCCTCGGACCACGGCACGTAGTCGTGCGGGTGCCACTCCTGGGCCATCTTCTCGTGCCGGTTCAGGTTCTCCTCGACGACCGGTTCGAGTTCGGCCAGCAGGGCCGCCGTGGTCGGGTTCTGGGACACCGTGCACCTCCGAGATGGGCCGAGGAGTCCCACGCTACCCGCGCACCGGGTGTGGCACGCTCTTGCCCGATGCTCGCGACGAGACTCTCCGTGGACCTGGCCGGACCCGACGACGTCGCCCCCGCCCGGGCGCTGATGGTGCGCGTCCTCGGGGAGGACCTGGGCTACGGCTTCCGCCCGGAGTGGCACGCCGACCTGGCCGACCCGGCCACGGCGTACCTGCGGACGCCGGGGCAGGCGCTGTTCCTGGCCCGGGACGCCGAGGGCACGCTGCTGGGCACCACCGCGGTCAAGGCCGGCGGTCCCCGCAGCCCGCAGGTGCTGGTCGACCACTACGCCGGCCGGTCGGTCGCCCAGCTCGCCCGGGTGTGGGTGCTGGCCGAGCACCGCCGGCGCGGGGTGGCCCGGGCCCTGGTGGCCGCCGCGGCGCGCTGGGCCGCCGTCGAGGCCGGCTACCGGACCGTCTACCTGCACACCGACGCCGCCGTCCCCGGCGCGGAGGCCTTCTGGCGCTCGATGCCGGTCCGCGAGGTGCTCGACGAGCGGACGCCGGGTGCGCTGCTGCAGACGATCCACTTCGAGCTGGACGTCACAGCGCTGCCCGGGAACCACGACCAGCCCCACCACGACTGAGCCGGCATGCCCGACCTCGCGATCGACGACGTCTTCGCCCCGCTGACCCGGGTGGACGTCGACCCCGTGGGCTGGCTGGCCGACCGCCGCGAAGAGGGGCCGGTCACCCGGCTGGACCTGTTCGGCAACCCGGTCTGGCTGGTGACCCGGCACGCCGACGTCCGTGCGGTGCTCGCCGACACCAAGGCCTTCAGCAACGACTTCGCCCACCTGGCCGCCGCCGGCGGGGACGACGACGGCGACCTGGGGCTGGCCGACCCGGGCGGGCTGGGCTTCCGCGACCCGCCCGACCACACCCGGCTGCGCCGCATGCTGGCGCCGGCCTTCACCGCCCGCCGGCTGGCCACCCTGGCCCCCGCCGTGGAGCGGGTCGTGCACGAGCGGCTGGACGTCCTGGCCGCGGCCGGCCCGGGGGCCGACCTGGTCGCCGAGTTCGCCACCCCGGTGCCGGCGATGGTGATCGGTGAGCTGCTCGGGGTCTCCCGCGCCGACCAGGAGGCCTTCGCCGACATCGCCACCGGCCGGTTCGACCTGCTGGCGTCGATCCTGGCGCCGCTGGACTCCGCCGCCGATGGCCTGGCCCACCTGCAGGACCTGGTCGCCCGCGAGCGCGCGGCCCCCGGCCCGGGCCTGCTCGGCGATCTGGTGCGCGACCACGGGGACGCCGTCGACGACGTCGAGCTCGCCGGGCTGGTCGACGGCCTGCTGGTCGGCGGGCACGAGACCACCGCGAGCATGCTGGCGCTGGGCAGCCTGCTCCTGCTGCGGGACCCGGCGCGGGCGGCCCTGGTGCGCGACGAGCCGGCCGCGGTGGCCGGTGCGGTGGAGGAGCTGCTGCGCCACCTGACCGTCGTCCAGGTCGCCTTCCCGAGGTTCGCCCGGGCCGACGTCGAGCTCGCCGGCCAGCAGGTGGCCGCCGGCGACCTGGTGCTCTGCTCGCTGGCCGGCGCCGACCGGGATCCCCGGCTGGCCGCCGACCTCGACCGGCTGGACCTGCGCCGGACGCCGACCCAGCACGTGGCCTTCGGGCACGGCATCCACCACTGCCTCGGCGCCCCGCTGGCCCGCCTCGAGCTGCAGATCGCCTTCCCTGCGCTGCTGCAGCGCTTCCCCGGTCTGGCCGTCGACATCGCACCGGAGATGCTGACGTTCCGTCAGCGGTCGATCGTGTTCGGTCTGGACGCGCTGCCGGTGCGCTGGTGATCCTGCCGCGAAAGGGTTGTGTTCGCGGCTGACGGGGAAGTGCGGGCGGTTGCGGTGCGATCATGGGTCGATGTGCCGACCGGACTGCGAGCGGGCGAGAGCGTGCGGGTGAACGCCTGATGGGTCCGACCGACCCGAGCGACCCGATCGACAGCACCGCCCGCATCCCGCGCCGCGAGCTCGACGCCGGGCGCCCGCCGGCCCCCGGGACCCGACGAGGCCGTCGAGCCGAGGGCAAGACCGACCCCGAGCTCGCCGCGCGCGCCCGGGCCGCGGCCGGGCTGTCCCCGGTCGAGCCCGAGCGTCCTGCCCGGCCGGAGCCGACCCCCGACGAGGACGACGTCGCGACCGCCTGGGTCCGCCCGGTGGCCGCCGACGTGCCGCGCCGGTCGCCCGAGGCTGCCCGGGACCGGTCCGCCCCCCCGGCCGGGGGGCGCCGTCCGGCCCGCAGCTTCGGCCGGGCGGCCGGCCTCACCGTGCTCGGCGCCCTGGTCCCGGGGACCGGGTTGCTGGCCGCCGGGTGGCGCCGCACCGGTGCCGTCGTCCTGGCCGTGTTCGTGGTGCTGCTGGGCGGGCTGGCCTGGCTGGCGACGGCCGGCCGGCGCACCGCCGTCCGCGCCGCCGTCGACCCGGACCTGCTGCTCGGGGTCATGGTGGGCGTGGGTGTGCTGGCCGTCCTGTGGATCACCGTCGTCGTGCTCGGCTACCGGCTGCTCGTGCCGCGGCGGCTGCCTGGTCTGCAGCGGGCGGCCGGGGTGCTGCTCGTGGTGCTGCTGATGGTCGGGGTCGCTGTCCCCGCGGTGGCCGCGGTCCGGTTGGCCGGCGCCCAGCGGAACCTGGTCGACACGGTGTTCGCCGACTCCGAGAGCGCCACGGTCGTGGAGCCGGCCGACCCGGTGAACCCCTTCGGGGACAAGGAGCGGGTGAACATCCTGCTGCTGGGCGGGGACGGCGGCGACGGGCGCGAGGGCGTGCGCACCGACACCGTGATCGTGGCCAGCATCGAGACCGCCACCGGCGCGACCACGCTGTTCAGCCTGCCCCGCAACCTGGAGGACCTGCCGTTCCCGCAGGGCACCGAGCTGGCCGAGCTGTTCCCCGACGGGTTCGACGCCGGCGAGGAGAGCGAGAGCCTGCTCAACGCGGTCTACCGCAACGGCCCGGCGCTCTACCCCGATGCGCTCGGCGCGCCCAGCGACAACCCGGGTGCCGACTGGCTCAAGCTCGGCGTGGGCGAGGCCCTCGGCCTGCCGATCGACTACTACGTGCTGGTCAACCTGGACGGGTTCAGCCAGCTGGTCGACGCCCTCGGCGGCATCACGGTCAACGTCAACTACTACGTGCCGGTGGGCGGCGAGCCCAGCATCGGCACGCTGCCCGACGCCTACATCGCCCCCGGCCCGGACCAGGAGATGGACGGCGCCACCGCGCTGGCCTTCTCCCGCGGCCGGTTCGGCCTCACCGACTACCAGCGGATGGACCGGCAGCGCTGCGTGCTGGACTCCATCGTCGCCGCGGCCGACCCGGTCACCCTGCTGACCCGCTACCAGCAGCTGGCCGCGACCACGACGGACATCGTGAGCACCGACATCCCGCAGTCGGTGCTGGGGGACTTCGTCGACATCGCCTTCCTGGTCAAGGACGCCGGGATCCGCAGCGTGGTCTTCGACGACACGGTGATCAGCCCGGCCTACCCGGACTACGACCAGATCCGGCTGCTGGTGCAGCAGGCCCTGGGCACCGCGCCGCCGGTGACGGCCGCCCCGACGTCCGCGGCACCGGCCCCGGCGACGACCACCTCGGCCGCGCCGACCAGCGGCGCGGCACCCACGACGGGTGCGGTCGCCGACGTCGCGGACGCCTGCGCCTACGACCCCGCAGCCGCCCAGGCGGCCATCGACGCCGGCGAGCCGCCCACCCGAGGGTGAACGGGCGGCCGCCGGCCTGACCGGCGGCCGGTGGCTGTGCCATGGTCGCGCGGAAGCGCAGCCGGGACGGGATGCAGGGGGACACGATGACGCCGACCGACGACGACCCGGGCGCCGGGTTCCCGGTGCCCTTGGACCCCGCCGCCCTGCCCACTCGGCGGGAGCGCCGGCTGGCCTCCCGGGCAGCGGGCCGGGTCGATGCCCGGGGGCCGCGGACCGGTGAGTTCGAGCTGACCGATGCAGCCCGGGCCGCTCGGGACGCAGCAGGTCTCACCGCCGAGCTGAGCGCCACGGGTCGGTGGCGCTGGCTGCAGCGGGAGGACGAACGGGCCGCGCAGACCGACGAGCCGGTCCCCGGACCGACCCAGGGCCGGCACCGCGGCTGAGCTGCGGACCGGGCGGGTGGGG
>NZ_UEXK01000004.1:2039966-2055563 GCF_900491935.1 Klenkia terrae | reverse complement strand
GTGCCGGCCCTGGGTCGGCCCGGGGGTCAGGCGGAGATCGGCTCGCCGGCGTTGATCGCGCGCACCATCTCGGCGACGGCGGGGTCGCCGATGACCTGGCCGTAGGAGATGACCGGTCGGTCGCCGGCGGTCTCGCGGACCCGGGCGGCGAGCTTGTCGTGGGTGAGGACGACGTCGGCGTCGGCCGGGATGGCGTCCAGCGGGCTGTGCTCGACCACGACCCCACCCAGGCTCTTGCGCAGCTGGACGCTCATCAGCACGCTGCTGGCCATGCCTGCGTCGCAGGCGATGACGAGCTTGCGGACGGCGGTTCCCTCGATGGTGGCCATGGGGGTGCAGAACTCCTCGCTGGGTGGATGAAGGTTCATTCTCCCCCGCATCGGCAGGTGTGACCGTCTTCTCAACGGTGATCGCCATCACCCACAGGACACGCGGCGGCTGGCAGAGTGCGGACATGACGACGACGTCGCTCCACGTGAAACCCGGGACCGAGTGGGCCGCGGTCCTCGGCCGTTCCTCCGGACGGGCCCCGGACGCGTTCGGCACCGACCGGCTGCACAACCTGGTGGACGGCACCTGGCGGCCGATCGGGGACCCGGAGACGCTGGTGTCCCCGGTGGACGGGTCCAAGCTCACCGGGCTGCCCAAGGTGTCCGCCGGGGAGGCCCAGCACGCCGTGCTGGCCTCGGCCGCCGCGCACCGGGACTGGGCCACGACCCCGGTGGCCGAGCGCAAGGCCCGGGTGACCGCAGCGGTCGACGCGCTGGCCGACGCCCGGGACGACCTGGCGCTGCTGCTGGCCTGGGAGATCGGCAAGCCGTGGAAGCTGGCCTGCGCCGATGTCGACCGGGCCCTGGACGGCGTCCGCTGGTACGTCGACGAGATCGACTCGATGCTCGGCGACCGGACCCCGCTGGACGGGCCGGTGTCCAACATCGCCAGCTGGAACTACCCGATGTCGGTGCTGGTGCACAGCGAGCTGGTGCAGCTGCTGGCCGGCAACGCCGTCATCGCCAAGACCCCGTCCCAGGGCGGGGCGACCTGCCTGACCCTCGCCCACGCCCTGATGGCGAGGGAGGGCCTGCCGGTGACGCTGCTGTCCGGCGGCGGGGCGGAGCTGTCCAGCGTGCTGGTGCGCTCGCCGGAGATCGGTGCGCTGGCGTTCGTGGGCGGCCGGTCCAACGGCGGCAAGGTCGCCGCGGGGCTGCTGGACACCGGCAAGCGGCACATGCTCGAGCAGGAGGGGCTCAACGCCTGGGGCATCTGGGAGTTCTCCGACTGGGACGGCCTGGCCGCGCACCTGAAGAAGGGCTTCGAGTACGGCAAGCAGCGCTGCACCGCCTACCCCCGCTACGTCGTGCAGCGGGAGTTGGTCGACCAGTTCCTGGCCACCTACCTGCCGGTGGTGCAGTCGCTGCGGTTCGGGCACCCGCTGGCCGTGGAGAACGACGGCGACGAGCTGCCCACCCTGGACTTCGGTCCGGTGATCAGCGCCGGCAAGGCCGCCGAGCTGCGCGACCGGGTGTCCGACGCCATGCACCGCGGCGCCGTCCCGCTGTGGCGCGGGGACCTGGCCGACGGCCGGTTCATCGCCGGCCAGGACACCTCGGCCTACGTCGCCCCCGCGGCGCTGCTGTCCCCGGGCGGGGCCTCGGCGCTGATGCACTCCGAGCCCTTCGGCCCGGTGGACACCATCGTGGTGGTGGACAGCGAGGCCGAGCTGCTGGCCCAGATGAACGCCTCCAACGGGGCGCTGGTCGCCTCGATCGCCTGCGACGACGAGGAACAAGGCGCACCGGCTGGCTCGGGAGGTGCAGGCCTTCAAGGTCGGCATCAACAAGCCCCGCTCCCGTGGCGACCGCGCCGAGCCCTTCGGTGGCCGGGGCGCCTCCTGGCTGGGCTGCTTCGTCGGCGGCGAGCTCCTGGTGCAGGCCGTCACCCAGGGCCCGGCGAACGAGCTGCTCTACGGCAACTTCCCGGAGCACTCCCGCTACCCCGCGGCGATCTAGCGCCCCCCGCGTGGATCGGCTCAGCTGATCGGACTCCGTCCTGGCTCACCGGCGCCGGTGAGCCAGGACGGACCCCGGTGAACCCAGCTGATCCACGCCCGGGGAGCGGTCAGCGGTCGGTGCGGTCGCGGCCCTCGGCGTAGCGCTCGCGGACGGCGGGGGTGGGGTCGGCCTCGACGGTGCGCGTCTCCGCGCCGACCCAGCCGGGCAGCTCGCCGGTCAGCACCCACGCCGCCTGGCGGGCCGCGCCGTCGGCGACGGCCTCCCCGGGCGCGGGGACGGCGACCGGCCGGCCGAACACCGCCGGCGCGATCTCCTGCACCGCCCGCGACCGAGCCCCGCCGCCGACCAGCAGCACCCGGTCCACCGTCGCGCCCTGGGCGACCAGCGCGTCGATGCCGTCGGCCAGCCCGCACAGCAGGCCCTCGACCGCGGCCCGCGCCCAGTGCGCCGGGGTGGAGGTGCGCAGTGTCAGGCCGTGCACCGACCCGGTGGCGTGCGGCAGGTCCGGCGTCCGCTCGCCCTCCAGGTAGGGAACGAGGCCGAGGCCGTCGGCACCGGCCGGGGCGGACAGCGCGAGGTCGGCCAGCTCGTCGAGGGAGACCCGCAGCATCGCGGCCGCGGCGTCGAGCACCCGGGCGGCGTTGAGCGTGCAGACCAGCGGCAGGGGCGCGCCGGTCGCGTCGGCGAACCCGGCCACCGTGCCGGTCGGGTCGGCGGCCGGGACGGCGGACACCGCGGTCACCACGCCGGACGTGCCGATCGAGACGACGACGTCGCCGGGCCCGGCGCCCAGGCCCAGGGCGGCCGCGGCGTTGTCGCCGGCGCCGGGGCCGAGGGCCACCGAGCCGTGCTGGCCGACCCGCTCGTCGGGCCGGGCAACCCGCGGCACCCGGGGGCTGCGGCCGCGCAGGGCCAGCTCCACCAGGTCCTGCCGGTACTCCCCGGTGCGGGCCGACCAGTAGGCGGTGCCGCTGGCGTCGGACCGGTCCGTCACCAGCGAGTCCAGCCCGGCCGCGCCGGACAACCGCCAGGTCAGCCAGTCGTGCGGCAGGCACACCGCCGCCGTGCGGTCGGCGTTGGCGGGCTCGGCATCGGCCAGCCAGCGCAGCTTGGACCCGGTGAAGGAGGCCACCGGGACGACGCCCACGGCGTCCGCCCAGGCCTGGCCCCCGCCGAGCTCGGTCACCAGGTCGGCCGCGGCGTCGGCGGAGCGGGTGTCGTTCCACAGCAGCGCCGGGCGGACCACGTCGCCGGCGTCGTCCAGGCAGACCATGCCGTGCTGCTGGCCGCCCACCGACAGCGCGCTCACGTCGTGCAGCCCACCGGCCTCGGCGAGCGCGTCGGCCAGCGCCGCCTCCCAGGCCCGCGGGTCGACCTCCGTGCCCACGGGGTGCGCCGCGCGACCCTGCCGCACCAGCTCGCCCGTCCCGGCGTCCCGGACCACGACCTTGCAGGCCTGGGTCGAGCTGTCCACACCGGCGACGAGCGGCACGGGGACCTCCTGGGTTGACGGTCGAGCGTGACGCAGACAATAGTGCAACGACCGAACGAATAGCCAGGACGACGGGAGGGGCAGCGGTGCAGACCCAGGCCCAGGTGCGCAGCGCCAACCTGGCCGCCGTCCTCGGCCACCTCCGGGACGACGGCCCCCGCAGCCGTGCCCGGCTGGCCACCGACACGGGGCTGACCAAGGCCACCGTGTCCAGCCTGGTCGGCGAGCTGGTCGACCGCGGGCTGGTGGCCGAGGGCGAGCTGCACCGGCCCGGGTCGGTCGGGCGGCCCGGCACGCTGGTCGAGCTGGACGGCCGGGGCGTCTGCGGGATCGGCGTCGAGGTCAACGTCGACTACCTGGCCGTGCTCGTGCTCGACCTGGCCGGCGCCGTCCGCTGGCAGGACCGGCTCGCGGTGGACACCGCGGCCCTGCCGCCGGCCCAGGTGCTCGCCCGGGCCTCGGCGATGATCTGGCAGGCCCGCACCGAGCACCCCGCCGTCGGGGTCACCGTCGCGTTCCCCGGCGGGGTGCAGGGCAGCGTCGTCCGGACCGCGCCCAACCTGCCCCGCTGGGTCGGGGTGGACGTCGCGGCCGGGCTGGCCGGCCAGCGGCTGCCGGTGACCGTGGCCAACGACGCCGACCTGTCCGCGCTGGCCGAGTGGTCGGCCGGGCCGCACGCGCACGTCGCCGACCTGGTCTACCTGACCGGCGAGATCGGCGTCGGCGGCGGCGTGGTCACCGGCGGCCGGCTGCTGCGCGGCAGCACCGGGCTGGGCGGGGAGATCGGCCACCTGGCGCTCACCCCCGGCGACGAGCCGTGCGGCTGCGGGCGCCGGGGGTGCTGGGAGACCGTCGTCGGCCTGGCCGCCCTGCTGCGCGCGGCCGCCGACCCCGGTGACCCGCTGCGCGACCCCGGCCGGGACCTCGAGGACCGGCTCGCCGAGGTCCGCGCCCGTGCCCGCGCCGGCGACGCCCGCACGCTGGCCGCCCTCGCCGACATCGGCACCGGGCTGGGCGTGGGTTCCGCCGTCCTGGTGTCGCTGTTCGACCCCGCCGTCGTCGTCCTCGGCGGGTACTTCGCCGTGGTCGGCGAGTTCCTGCTCGACCCCCTGCGCGCGGCGCTCGCCGCCCGGGTCGAGGACGCCGACCGGGTGGTCCTGTCCACCCTCGGCTTCACCGCAGCCGTCCGGGGTGGCGCGCACGTCGCGCTGCAGCCGGTGTTCTCCGATCCCACGACCGTCCCGCTGATGGAGGCCTACGCATGACCCGCACCCCCACTCCCGCCGACCGTTTCTCCTTCGGGCTCTGGACCGTCGGCTGGCAGGGCGTCGACGTGTTCGGCGGCGCCGTCCGGCCGCCCATGGACCCGGTCGAGGCCGTGCACAAGCTCGCCGAGATGGGTGCCGCCGCGGTCACGTTCCACGACGACGACCTGGTGCCCGACGACGCCACCCGCGACGCCGTCCTCGAGCGGTTCCGCACCGCGCTGACCGAGACCGGCATGGGCGTGGAGATGGCCACCACCAACCTGTTCGGCCACGCCGTGTTCAAGGACGGCGCGTTCACCGCCAACGACCGCGACGTGCGCCGGTACGCCCTGGCCAAGGCCGCCCGCAACATCGACCTGGCCGCCGAGCTGGGCGCCACCACCTACGTCTTCTGGGGCGGTCGCGAGGGTGCCGAGTCCGGTGCCGCCAAGGACATCGCGGCGGCGCTCGAGCGCTACAAGGAGGGCATGGACACCCTCTGCGAGTACGTCCGCGAGCAGGGCTACGACATGCGCTTCGCCATCGAGCCCAAGCCGAACGAGCCCCGCGGGGACATCCTGCTGCCGACCATCGGCCACGCGATCGCGCTGATCAACGAGCTCGAGCACCCCGAGATGGTCGGGCTGAACCCGGAGGTCGGGCACGAGGAGATGGCCGGGCTGAACTTCGCCGCCGGCATCACCCAGGCGATGTGGCACGGCAAGTTGTTCCACGTGGACCTCAACGGCCAGCACGGTCCCCGCTACGACCAGGACCTGCGCTTCGGCGCCGGCAACCTGCGCGGGGCGTTCTGGACCGTCGACGCGCTGGAGCAGGGCGGCTACGACGGCTACCTGCACTTCGACTTCAAGCCCCCGCGCACCGAGGACTTCGACGGCGTGTGGGAGTCCGCCCGCGGCTGCATGGCCAACTACCTGGCGCTGAAGGAGAAGGCCGCCGCGTTCCGGGCCGACCCCGACGTGCAGCAGGCGCTGCTGGACTCCCGCGTCGCCGAGCTGTCGCAGTCCACGCTGGCCGCGGGGGAGACCCTGGCCGACGTCCGGGCCGAGTCGTTCGACATCGAGGCCATGGCCGCCCGCGGGATGGCCTTCGAGCGGCTGGACCAGCTCGCCATGGACCACCTGCTCGGCGTCCGCTGATCCACCCCTGATGGAGTCGCAGCGCATCGTTCCCCGAGCGCTGCGACTCCATAGGGTGGGGGCATGAGTGAGCCCCGCACCCGCAACGCCCGCCGCGAACGCCTGGTGGGGCTGCTCCTGCTGGGCATCGCGGTCGTGCTGCTGCTGTCCTCCCCGACTTGGTTCTCCCGCGACGAGTCCGCGGTCGCGTTCGCCCAGATCGTGGTGGCCCTGGTGCTCGCCGGGATCGGCGGCTTCCTGGTGAAGCGCGCCCAGACCCCCTGATGCTCGGCGTGGATCAGCTGGGACGACGAATGTGCATCCTCAGCCACTGACGTCGGTGGCTGAAGATGCACGCTGCTCGTCGCACCTGATCCACGCAGCGCAGTCAGGCTCTGTCCTCCAGTGCGAGGGCGACGGCCTCGAACTCGGCGAGGGCGGCGGCCAGGTCGTCGACGATCTCGCGGGCGATGACCTCCGGCGCGGGCAGGTCGTCCACGTCATCCAGCGAGGCGTCGCGCAACCAGGTGATGTCGAGGTTGGCCTTGTCCCGGGCCATGAGCTCGTCATAGCCGAACGAGTGAAAGCGCTCGCTCTCCACCCGCTCGCTGCGTGGCCGCCCGGGTGCGTACGAGGCGACGAAGTCGTCGAGGTGATGGCGGCGCAGCGGGTTCTGCTTCAGCGTGAAGTGCTGGTTGGTGCGCAGGTCGTAGACCCAGAGTCGCTCTGTCCACGGGTGGTCGGCAGCCGGGCGCTTGTCGAAGAACAGCACGTTGGCCTTGACGCCCTGGGCGTAGAAGATGCCGGTTGGCAGCCGGAGCATCGTGTGCAGCTCGTAGTCGCGCAGCAGCTTGCGGCGGATCGTCTCGCCTGCCCCGCCCTCGAAGAGCACGTTGTCAGGCAGGACGACGGCCGCGCGGCCGTACATCGCCAGGATCGTCGCAATGTGCTGCACGAAGTTGAGCTGCTTGTTGGCGGTGGTGACGACGAAGTCGGGCCGCTCAATCTCGCGGTCCTCGCGAGCTTCCCGGCCGTCGGCCCCGACCATGGTGATCGAGGACTTCCGCCCGAACGGCGGGTTGGACAGCACGACCGAATAGCGCTGGCCGGTGTCGGCGAGCAGCGAGTCCTTGACCTCGATGAGGCTGTCGCCGGTTGGGGCGCCGATGCCGTGCAGGATCAGGTTCATCGCCGCCAGTCGGGCGGTCCCGTCGACCAGCTCGGTCCCGTGCGCGAACCGGTCACGCAGGTGGGTGCGCTGGGTGGGGGTGAGGTCTGCGGCGTGCCGTGAGGCGTGCTCGTGGGCGACGAGGAGGAACCCGCCAGTGCCGGCGGCCGGGTCGACGACGGTGTCGTCGGGGGTGGGCCGGACGACGTCAACCATCGCCTCGATCAGCGGACGGGGTGTGAAGTACTGGCCGGCACCCGACTTGATGTCCTCGGCGCCCTTGGCCAGCAGCGACTCGTAGGCGTCGCCCTTGACGTCGGTGCCCGAGGCGGACCAGTTCTCGCGGTCGATGAGGTCGACGACGAGACGCTTGAGCTTCGCCGGGTCCTGAATACGGTTCTGCGCCTTGCGGAAGACGACACCGAGAACGCCGGGCTGCTTGGCCAGGGTCTCCAGGATGTGCCGGTAGGTGGTCTCCAGCTCGTCGCCGTCGGCGTCGAGCAGCCGCTGCCAGGAGCACTGCGCCGGGACGATCCGCTCCGGTGCCAGCGGCCGGGTCTCCCGCTCGTGTGCCATCTTGAGGAACAGCAGGTAGGTCAGCTGCTCGGTGTACTCGATGGTGGAGACACCGTCGTCGCGCAGGACGTTGCAGTAGCTCCACAGCTTGTCGATCAGCCTGCGCGCGTCGACCGTCGGTTGCGTCATCCTGCTCCCCCCTCGTGCGGCTCGGCGGTCACCGTACGGGCCGTCTGGACAGGGACGCGGGGGATCTGGTCCATCAGGCCCGGAAACGGGTCGTCCACGGGTCGGCGGGCGGGGCGGGTGGGGGCACGCAGCTCCCGGAGCTCGTCGCCGGCCACGTAGTAGCGGCCGCGGGTCTGGCCGACGGCGTCGAGCAGGCCGCGGTCGGTGAGCTGGGCCAGGTCGCGGGTGGCGGTGCGCTTCTCCAGGTTGGTGTGCTTGATGTAGGTGCTGCGCTGCACGCGCAGGCCGAGGAATGCCTCGAACAGCAGGTTGGCGACACGGTCGGGGAGCTTGTGTAGGGCCGTGAGCTCGTCGAGCGCGACCCAGGTGCGTTCGGCCTCGTCGAAGCGCCGCCGCAGGGTCTGCGCCTGCATATGGTGGGCGCGCACATTGAACTTCACCCACAGGTGGGCGTCGTTCTCCGGGTGCCACGAGCCCTGCCCGGTGGCAGCCAGCACCCGGTAGTAGTCGGTGGTGTTGGCTCCGAGCCATTCCTCGATGCTGGAGAAGACCGGCTCGATGACGTCGTCCTGGGCGAGCGTCATCGTCTGGAGTGCCCGGGCCATCCGACCGTTGCCGTCCCGGAAGGGATGGATCATCACCAGGTTCAAGTGGGCGAGGGCTCCGCGGACCAGTGGATCGGCGTCCCGGTACCGTTCGAGGCTCTCGACGAGCGATGCCATAAGTGCTGGGACGTCGTCGCTGTCGGGCCCCTCATACACGGTCACGTCTCGGATGTCGTCACGCACGTAGATGGCGCGCTGACGGTACTGCCCCGGCCCCTTCCTCAGATCGTGCTCGAGCAGCATGAAGTGCAGGGCCTTGAGGGTGGCTTCGTCGATGAGGAAACCGGGCAGGGTGGCGACGTTCAGTACGTAGGTGAGGACGCGGCGGTAGCCGAGGATTTCGGCCCAGGTCTTCTGGTCGGCGGTGAGCGGCGCCTCGTCCTCGACCGCGGCTGCAGCGTCCTGCGTGCTGACGGAGTAGCCCTCGATGCTGTTGGACCCCTGGATGGCGCGTGCCTGGCTGGTCTTGCGCAGCCCGCCCTGCCACCTCCTAGGTGCCCGGAGCACCGAGGCCAGGTCGGCGCGCATCTGGTGCACACCGGCGATGGCGGCGTGGTCGTCGAGATCGAGGTCTGGCACGGCGAAGAGGCGAGGCATGTCCCTATGTCCTTATCCAAGAGACATCAGGCTACCGGAACACCCTCGCATGTCTCTAACAAAGGGACATTGGGACCTGGGCGGGCGCCTCTGCCAAGAGTTGCTCGGCTTCTGGCGCAGGTGAGCTGCACCACTGCAGTTCGTGCAGCGCTTCGGCGGTGTGGCGGCGTTCGTGCTCCACGGCGTCGAACCAGGGTTGGTCAAGGTCTTCAGACTTTGTGCCCCGCTCGCAGACGAGTCGCTCGATGTCGCGCGGTTGCCTGAACTCCTCGTCTCCCGTCGAACGGGGTCACCTCGCAACCCCTGCCCCGTGCGGTTCGGGTGGCGCGACGAAACCGGCCAGGTCGACGTCGCTGGACTGCCCGGGGAGCCGGCCGGTGAACGCAGCTTCCAGTAACCCCCGTCGCAGAGCCGAGGATCGCCGGCGAGCCAGATGGAGCGCTTCGTGGACGCGGTTGCGGGCGGCTATGGCCTCGGACATATCGGCCACCACGCGGTGTTGACCGGGAAGGTCAGGAAGGTCCAACCGAATGCCACGAACGTGCTGTTGATTGATCTTGTAGATTCCGGCCGTGGTGCGAGCCTGAGCCTCGATCTGTCGTCGAACCCGGGGCGCGTTCCACACCAGCCGCAGGAACTCGGGGTGGAGACGGGTGACATCAGGTCTGATCCGGATCATGGTGTCGGGGAACGCAACCTCTTCGGGAACCGCGTCCACGAGCGCACCGCGGCCGACCAAGCGAAGGGTTCCGTTTCCCCGGGCCACCAAGAAGTCGCCCTTCTCGACGAGGAAGGGCCTGGCTTCGTCCACCGACCAGTCACCGCCCTTGCTGTGGGTGGTGTCCACAGTGCTGGACCGAATGGCGGTGAGGCGCAGCACGGGGAATCCATCCTGACGCGTAGGCACGGATCGGCCGTTGGTGAGTGGAACCTCGAGCAGGTCAGCAAGCCCTAGGTCGCGGACCGTACCTGCCTGCTCCATGAGCGCGGAAAGCTGTGCGGTCTCAAGCCTGCTGAGCCGGTCCAGAGAAGCGGACAAGTAGGAGTCGGCAGCGTCGAGGCGGGAGAAGTGGTCTTCAAGAAGCTCCACGATCCGCCGCTGCTCCGAGTCGGGGCAGTCAGGAAGCTGGACCGCGAGAAGGCCAGCCTGCGAGATGTTCCTCATCGAGTCTGATGTGCCCGTCGCCCGTGCCTCGATCTGGCGGCGGGCCGAGGGTGCCATCAGCATGTACCGCAACCAAGCGGGGTTTGTGCCCGGGACAGCAGAGAGCCGCATGCTTTTGTCGCTCAGCAAGAGCCTTGGCCTGGTGGCGCCGACAACGACGGGGGCTCCGACATACTCAGAAGTGTTTGCCCGACTCACCAGCAAGTCTCCGGTTTTGATCTCAAACCTGGGGTTGACCAAGTAGGCGGGAACCGCCTTGTTCTCGTCGGGTCGAAACCGACCCCAGGTCATCGCGCTGACCTTGATGACGCCCCAGCCGTCCGGGTCGGCCGGTGGCGCCGGCGGACCGAACGATCGACCCGCCTCCACGGATCGGACGTATCGGCTGAGGGGAACCAGAGCCGTCACGCGGTGAGCTCACGATTCATAGAGCCCAGCAGCTCGCCGGCGCGGATACCCAGGTCACGCACGGCACCGTCGACCCCGCCGTGCTCGGTGAAGGGCACGTTCTCCAGGTCCGCCGCGGAGATGCCCGCCGAGGAGGCGACGACCTCGGCCATCCGGTCCAGCCACCACCGCTGTCGCTCGTCGAACACTGCCCCCGCCTGTTCCTGCTGCGCCAACCATGCCTGGTACCGCTCGGCCACCCGCGCTGCGTAGGGCGTCAGCTCGTCGTCGGTCCCCAGCGCGAAGCGCACCAGGGACACCAAGTCCGTGACGGTACGGCGATCGGTGTGCTGCACCCGGCCGACCTCCACCGCCTCGTAGGCCTGCCAGATGAGATCAGCCGTCCAGTTGTGCGGGGGTCGCTTGATCCGGTCGGCCAACTCGGCCAGCTCGGCGTAGGACACCCGCTGTCCGGCCTCCCGAGACTCGAACAGCAGCTGCAGTGCAGTGATCTCGCTCCGGTGCTCGTCGAGGTAGGCCCGCCACGACGCCACCACCGACTGCGCTTGCTCGGTGTCGACGACCCCGTGCGCATCCAGCAGGACGTCGACGCTGACCTCGTCGATCACCTGGTCGTGGGTCCGTCGCAGCTCGACGATCCGGGCGCGCAGCTCCGGCCTGGCAGCCAGACCCTCGACGGCATCGTCCAGCAGTTGTCGCACCGCTCCCTCCGGGTCGGCCGGGTCGGCCTCCCGGGCGCGCGCCTGCTCGTCCGGGTCCACCGCCGCCACCAGCCCGCGGACGACGGTACGCAGCGACCCGCCGGCCAGCTCGTCGAGCTCGACCCGCTCCGCTGGCGTCAGGTCGAACTCCAGCTTCGCCAGCCTCGAGGCCAGCGTCGCCGTCTCGTCCTCGGTCAGCTCGTAGGCCGCCGCCTTCGCCAGCAGGCGCTCCAGCGAGACCGACTTCGTCCGCTCGAGCGGGGTCGCATCCATCTGCGGATGCTCGGTGACACCGACCGCGTCGACCAAAACGAACCGGTCCTTCCGCTCGGCGTCCGGCGTCACGAGCTGGAAGTCCGTCGGTGCGATGGTGCGGGAACCGCGACCCTTCATCTGCTCGAAGTAGGCCGCCGACTTCACGTCACGCATGAAGAAGACGCACTCCAACGGTCGTACGTCAGTGCCGGTGGCGATCATGTCCACCGTGACCGCGACGCGGAGGGTGGACGATGTCCGAAACTTCTTCAGGTCACCCTTGGGGTCCTGCCCGGCGTAGGTGATCTTGGCGGCGAAGTCGTCGCCAGCGCCGAAGACCTCCCGCACCGTACGCACGACCTCCTCGGCGTGGTTGTCGTCCTTGCAGAAGATCAGCGTCTTCGGCACGGTCGACCGGCCCGGGAAGATCTCCGTGTACAGGCGGTCGCGGAAGGTCTCGAGCACCAGCCGGATCTGCGCCTTCGACGTCACCGCACGATCGAGCTGGGTGGACGAGTAGGTCACCTCGTCGTCCAGCGTCTCGTAACGCTGCACCCGGGTGCGGCGGTCGATCTTCGGGACGACGGTGCCCGCGTCGATGGTCGACCCGTTCTCGGAGATCTCCGTGCGGATCCGGTAGACGTCGAAGTCGACGTTCACGTTGTCGGCCACCGATTGCGGATAGGTGTACTCCGAGACCAGGTTCTGCCGGAAGAAGCCGAAGGTCTGCTTCACGGGGGTCGCGGTCAGCCCGACCAGGTGGGCGTCGAAGTACTCCAGCACCCCGCGCCACACCCCGTAGATCGACCGGTGCGCCTCGTCCACGATCACCAGGTCGAAGGCCTCCGGGGGGAGGGCGGCGCTGTAGGCCACGGTGACCGGCTGGTCGGGCACGTAGCCGTCCAGCTGGGGGTCGTCGTCCGCGGTGACCTGCTCGCCTCGCAGTGCCGCGTACACGCGCTGGATCGTGGAGATGACCACCGACGACGAACCGACCATGCCCGCCCCGGTGAGCAGGTCGACGTTGTGCACCTCGGTGAACCGGCGCCCGTCGTCCGGGATGGCGTAGTTCTGGAACTCCCCGAGCGCCTGCGTGGCCAGGTTGTTGCGGTCCACCAGGAACAGGATCCGCTTGAAGCCGCCGTACTTCAGCAACCGGTAGCAGCTGGTCACGGCCGTGTAGGTCTTGCCAGCACCGGTGGCCATCTGGATGAGCGATCGGTCGAACCGCTGCTCGACCAGAGACCGTTCGACACCGGCGATGGCCTCGATCTGCGCCGGCCGCAGTCCCGCTATCTCCAGCGGAGGGAGGGTGCGCACCAGGCCGCGCCAGGTCGCTCCGTCCCGGACGGTGCGGGCCAACGTCTCGGGGCGGGGGAAGGTGAACAACCGGCGCGACCGCGGTGCGGGGTCGTAGCCGTTGGTCATGAAGAGCTCGCTGCCCGAGGCCTCGAAGACGAAGGGCAGCCGATCGCCGAGCGTCACCGCCCGCAACCTGGTCTGCGCCGACAGGCCCGTCGCGTACTTCGCCGACTGCCACGCCACCCCGGCCAGCGTGGTCCCGGCCGGCTTCGCCTCGACGACGCCGACCGCGCGCTTGTCGAGGTAAAGGAGGTAGTCGGCGCGGCCGTGGCCGGCGGCCATGACCTTCTCCCGGACGGCGATCCCCTGGCCGGCCGACAGGTTCAGCGCGGCCTGGTCCTGCACGTACCACCCGGCTGCGGTCAGCTGCGCGTCGATGATCCGCCGAGCGCGCTGCTCGGCGTGCAGGTCGTCGTCCCCCATGGTGCTGCCGAACCTACCCAGCGTGACCGCCGTCCGCGAGACGCCTCACCCGGCGTAGGGGCGCTCGCGCGCCAGCTCCTCCTTGGCGACCGAGCGGATGTGGACGGCGTCGGGGCCGTCGACGATGCGCAGGGTGCGGGCGTGGGCCCAGAACTCGGCCAGCGGGGTGTCGTCGCTGACGCCGGCGCCGCCGTGCACCTGGATGGCGCGGTCGATGACGTCCAGGCAGACCTTGGGTGCGGCGACCTTGATCGCGGCGATCTCGGTGCGGGCGCCCTTGGCGCCGTACTTGTCGATCAGGTCGGCGGTCTTGAGCACCAGCAGCCGGGCCTGGTCGATCTCGATGCGGGACAGCGCGATCTGCTCGCGGACGGTGCCCTGCTCGGCCAGCGGTCGGCCGAAGGCCACCCGGTCCTGGGTGCGCCGGACCATGAGGCCCAGGGCGCGCTCGGCCATGCCGATGGCCCGCATGCAGTGGTGGATGCGGCCGGGGCCGAGGCGGGCCTGGGCGATCATGAAGCCGTCGCCCTCGCCGGCCAGCATGTTGGTCGCGGGCACCCGGACGTCGGTGAACCGCAGCTCGGAGTGGCCGTGCTGGTCCTGGTAGCCGAACACCGGCAGGTGCCGGACGATCTCCAGGCCCGGGGTGTCGCGGGGAACCAGGATCATCGACTGCTGGCGGTGCGCGGGGCCGTCGGGGTCGGTCTTGCCCATGACGATGAAGATCGCGCAGCGCTCGTCGGCCGAGCCGGTGATCCACCACTTGCGGCCGTTGATGACGTAGTCGTCGCCGTCGCGGGTGATCGAGGTGGAGATGTTGCGGGCGTCGGAGGAGGCGACGTCGGGCTCGGTCATCGCGAAGCCCGAGCGGATCTCCCCGGCCAGCAGCGGCTCCAGCCACTGCGACTTCTGCTCGGGGGTGCCGAACAGCATCAGGGTCTCCATGTTCCCGGTGTCCGGGGCCCCGCAGTTGATGACCTCGGGGGCGATGACCGGCGACCAGCCGGTGATCTCGGCGACCGAGGCGTACTCCAGGTTGGACAGCCCGGCCAGCTCGTGGTGGAACAGGTTCCACAGCCCGCGCGAGCGGGCCTCGGCCTTGAGCTCCTCGACCACCGGCGGCAGCCCGTGGTCGTCGCGCCCGCGCTCGTGCCGCCAGGCGTGGTAGACCGCCTCGGCGGGGAAGACCTGCTCCCGCATGAAGTCCCACATGCGGCCGGTGACGTCCTCGGCCTTGGCCGACAGCGCGAAGTCCATGCTGCCGACCGTAGCCGGGGTCACACCGGTCCGGCGGGCGGGTCAGGGCTCCGAGCGGTTCCCGGCTCGGACCTCCTTCACCGGGGACTCGTCGCGGCGCACCGGGCCGAGGGCCACCAGCAGACCGAGCAGGGTCGAGACGCCGTGCAGCCAGTTGTCGGCCGTGTTGATGCCCAGCGGGTCCCAGCTCTCGCCGACGGCGAACAGGCCGTAGACGAACGTCGCGCCGTAGCCGACGGCCAGCAGCCAGCCGTAGACCCGGGCCCGCGGCAGCGTGCTGGCCAGCGCCAGCCCGGCCAGGCCGATCACCAGGTGCACGGTGTTGTGGAACGGCGTGACCATGAAGCCCAGCAGGCTGTCCATGGCGTCCCAGTAGTCGGCGAAGCCGGTCTTCGCGAAGCCGGCGACGCCGACCGCGGTGTACACCGCGCCGATCGCGCCGGCGAGCAGCTGCGGCCAGGTCCAGCGGGAGGAGTGGGCGGCGGGGTCGATCGGGTTCATCGAGACCTCCTGTGGTCGTGCGGGTCGCCGCGGTCTCGACGTCCTCGTCGCCTACCCGTCGCCCCCGCCGGGCAACCAGGACCTCAGGCCGCCCGGGGCCGCAGCAGGTCGTGCTCCCGGACGGCGGCCAGCGCCAGCGTCCGGTAGCCGGCGGTCTCGAAGAGGACGACGACCCGGTCGCCCTCGGTCCGCATGACCACGCCCGGCCCCCACTCGGCGTGCTCCACGGCGGTGTCCACGGCGAACTCGCCGTCGGTCGCCTCGAGGGTGGTGGCGGTGCCGGCCGAGCAGGTGTCGCAGTTGTCGCAGGGCTCGGTCAGCTCCTCGCCGAAGTAGCCCAGCAGGTACTGGCGGCGGCAGCCGGTGGTGTCGGCCAGCCCGCGCACCATCTCCACCCGGCTGGCGTCGACCCGCTGCCGGTGCTCGGCCAGCTCGCGGGCGGCCGCCGCCGCGCGCCCCGGCGCCCCTGTCCCCTATACACATCCGTCGCCGCCGACGACATTCCCTTTGCTTCCCCTCCGTTTCTTCGTATTCCCTTCCATTCCTCCCATGATCCTCCC
>NZ_UEXK01000004.1:1764125-2039956 GCF_900491935.1 Klenkia terrae | reverse complement strand
CCGGGGAGCACGCCGAGTGGGGGCCGGTCCGTCGGGGGCGGGGGTGACCGTGCCGTCGTCGGCCAGCACCACCGCGCCCACCTGGTCCAGCAGGTTGAGGTCCTTGGTGATCGGGCTGGCGCCCTTGCCGGTCTCCGCCCGCAGCGCGCCGACGTCGACCCGTGCGCCGGCGGCCGCACCGGCCCGGACCAGCCCGGCCACCTGCTGCAGGTCCTCCTCGGCGGGCACCCCGGCGGCGAAGAACTTGCGCAGGCCGAGGTCCTCCTGCCGGAAGAAGAGGACGGCGACCGCGGGCTGGCCGTCCCGGCCGGCCCGGCCGATCTCCTGGTACCAGCTGTCCACCGAGTCGGCGGGCTCGGCGTGCAGCACGAACCGGACGTCGGGCTTGTCGATGCCCATGCCGAACGCGGTGGTCGCCACCACGACGTCCAGCTCGTCGGCCATGAAGGCCCGCTGCACGTCCTCGCGCTCGGCCTTGGGCAGCCCTGCGTGGTACGCCCGGGCCCGCAGCCCGCGCGCCACCAGGGCGTCGGCCAGCTCGAGCGTGCCGCGGCGGGTGGCGCTGTAGACGATCCCGGTGCCGCGGGCGGACTCCGCGACTGCCCGGTCCAGCAGGGCGGCGGTCTTGCGGTCGGCGTCGGCGTGGTGCTCGACCTCGAGCCGGATCTCGGGCCGGTCGAAGCCGGCGACGACGACGGCCGGCTCGGTCATCCGCAGCCGCTCCACGATCTCGGCGCGGACCGGGGGGGCCGCGGTGGCGGTCAGCGCCAGCACGGTGGGGGAGCCGAGCTGCTCGACCACGGCGCCCAGGCGGAGGTAGTCGGGGCGGAAGTCGTGGCCCCAGGCCGACACGCAGTGCGCCTCGTCGACCACCAGCAGGGCGGGCGCGGTGGCGTGCAGCGCGGCGACCACCTCGGTGCGGGCCAGCTGCTCGGGGGCCAGGAACAGGTAGCGGACCGATCCGTCCCGCAGGCCGTCGAGGGCGGCCTGCTGCGCGGTCGCGGACTCCGCGGAGTTGAGCAGGGCCGCGCTCAGCCCGAGGGCGTCCAGCCGCTGCACCTGGTCGCGCTGCAGGGCGATGAGCGGGGAGACCACCACGACCGGGCCGTCCAGCAGCTCGCCGGCCACGGTGAACACCAGGGACTTGCCGGCGCCGCTGGGCAGCACCGCGAGGGTGTCCCGGCCGGCGCACACCGCCTGCAGTGCGTCCTCCTGGCCCGGGCGGAACGCGGCCGCCGGGTCGCCCAGCAGCTCGCGGGCTCGCTCCCGGATGCGGCGGGGGCGCACCGCGGCGGGCGGGCCGGCGACGGGGCGCGCGGGAATGATGTTGGTGCTGGTCACGAGGCGATGTCGCGGTCGGTCACCACGGCCTGCTGCCCCGGCCCGCGAGATCGTCAAACACCTCCCAGGTCAGCGGCCGGATTCGTTCCGTCGACGCCGCGCACACTGGTCCCGCACACCCCCCACCCGGAAGGTCGTCCGTGTCCCGTCCGCTCACCCTCATGGCCGTCCACGCCCACCCCGACGACGAGGCGACGTCGACCGGCGGCGTGCTCGCCCGGTACGCCGCCGAGGGCGTGACCACGGTGCTCGTCACCTGCACCGACGGCGCGCTGGGCGACGCCGGCTCGGTCAAGCCGGGCGAGGAGGGCCACTCGGCCGAGGAGGTCGTGGCCCAGCGCGCGGCGGAGCTGGCGGAGAGCTGCCGGATCCTGGGCGTCACGCACGCCCACCAGCTGGGCTACCACGACTCCGGGATGATGGGCTGGCCGCAGAACGACGCCCCCGGCGCCTTCTGGACGACGCCGCTGGACGAGCCGGTCGCCCGGCTGGCCGAGCTGATCGCGCAGCACCGGCCCGACGTCGTGGTCACCTACGACGAGAACGGCTTCTACGGCCACCCCGACCACATCCAGGCCCACCGGATCACCGTGGCCGCCCTGGAGGCGTCGGGCTCGGATGCCCGGCTCTACTACAGCACCATCCGGCGCAGCGACTTCGCGCGGTTCGGCGAGATGATGCGTGCCGCGGGCGAGGAGTTCCCCGAGGCCGAGGAGGGCCAGGAGATGCCGGCGATGGGGGCCGAGGACGCCGACGTCGCCGCCGACGTCGACTGCACCGCCTTCGCCCAGGCCAAGCGGGACGCGCTGGCCGCGCACGCCAGCCAGGTCGAGAACATCTTCTTCCTCAGGCTGCCGATGGAGGTCTTCACCGCGGCCATGGGCCGGGAGGCCTTCGTGCAGGCCCGGCCGGTCCGCACCGGCACCGACGTCGTGGACGACCTCTTCGCCGGCCTGCGCTGACCTCCGGCGGTCTCCGTTCCGCACCTGCGGGGGATGCGGTGTTGTGACGCCGCCGGTGCGTGTCTAGGGTGCGCGATGTGACCGCCACCTACCGGATCGCCGAGGCCGCCCAGCTGCTCGGGGTCAGCGACGACACCGTCCGCCGCTGGATCGACGGCGACCGGCTGGTGGCCCACCGCGGTGCCGGCCCCGCGCAGGTCGACGGCACCGACCTGGCCCGGGTGGCCGCCGAGCTGCACGAGGCGCCGGCTCCGGGCACGACCCGGGGTTCCAGCGCCCGCAACCGGCTGACCGGGATCGTCACCCGGGTCGTCCGGGACACCGTGATGGCCCAGGTCGAGATCCAGTGCGGGCCCTACCGGATGGTCTCGCTGATGAGCCGCGAGGCCGCCGACGAGCTGGGGCTGGAGATCGGCGTCCGCGCCGTCGCCACGGTCAAGGCCACCCAGGTCAGCGTCGACGTCCCCTGATGAGAGGCACCCCCGTGCGACTGCGCGTCCCCCTGGCCCTGGCCGCTGCCGGCCTGCTCACCCTGACCGCGTGCGGCAGCGACGAGCCGACCGAGGCCGCGGCCGCGGGCACGAGCGCGGACGGCGGTGGCCTCACCGGCACCCTCACCGTCTTCGCTGCGGCGTCGCTGACCGACGTCTTCACCGACCTGGGCGACCAGCTGATGGCCGACAACCCGGACCTGACGGTGACGTTCAACTTCGCCGGCAGCTCCGCGCTGGCCACCCAGATCACCCAGGGCGCGCCGGCCGACGTCTTCGCCAGCGCGAACCAGACCCAGATGACCGTGGTGACCGACGCCGGGCTCAACTCGGACGAGCCCACCGTGTTCACCGAGAACGTGCTGGAGATCGCCGTCCCCGCGGACAACCCGGGCGACGTCACCGGGCTGGCCGACTTCGCCGACGCGGACCTGACCCTGGCGATCTGCGCCCCCGACGTGCCGTGCGGCGCGGCCGCGGAGCAGGTGTTCGAGGCCGCGGGCATCACCGCGCAGCCGGACACCCTGGAGGAGGACGTGCGCGCCGCGCTGACCAAGGTCGAGCTGGGCGAGGTCGACGCCGCGCTGGTCTACGCCTCCGACGTGCAGTCGGCCGGGTCCGGCGTGCAGGGCATCGAGTTCCCCGAGGCCGAGGACGCGGTCAACGAGTACCCGATCACCACGCTGACCGCCGCGACCAACCCGGACGCCGCGCAGGCGTTCCTGGACCTGGTCGAGTCCGACGCCGGCCAGCAGGCGCTCACCGACGCGGGGTTCCGGAGCCCGTCGTCCTGACCCGCACCGCTCCCCGCCGACGGCGCCGGGGCACCGGGGTCCCCGCCCCGCTGCTGGTCCCGGCGCTGCTCGGCGTCGCGTTCCTGGTGCTGCCGCTGCTCGGGCTGCTGATCAGGGCACCCTGGTCGGACCTCTGGCCGCAGCTGACCGAGCCCCAGGTCGGCCAGGCGCTGCGGCTGTCGCTGGTCTCGGCGACGCTGGCCACGCTGGTGTCGCTGGTGCTCGGTGTGCCGATCGCGTGGGTGCTGGCCCGGTCGACGATCCCCGGGCGGTCGGTGCTGCGGGCGCTGGTGACGGTCCCGCTGGTGCTGCCCCCGGTGGTCGGCGGCGTCGCGCTGTTCCTGGTGCTGGGCCGGCAGGGGATCATCGGCCGGGTCCTCCACGAGCAGTTCGACGTGACCATCCCGTTCACCACGACCGCCGTCGTCATCGCCGAGACGTTCGTGGCCATGCCGTTCCTGGTGATCAGCGTGGAGGGCGCGCTGCGGGCCGCCGACGCCCGGTTCGAGGACGCCGCCGCCACGCTCGGCGCCGACCGCTGGACGACGTTCCGCCGGGTCACCCTGCCGCTGGTCGCCCCCGGCGTCGCGGCCGGTGCGGTGCTCTGCTGGGCCCGCGCGCTGGGCGAGTTCGGCGCCACGATCACCTTCGCCGGCAACTTCCCCGGGACGACGCAGACCATGCCGCTGGCGGTCTACCTGGCGCTGCAGTCCAACCCGGAGGGCGCGATCGTGCTGTCCCTGGTGCTGCTGTTCGTGTCGCTGGCGACCCTGCTGCTGCTGCGCGACCGCTGGCTGGGCCGCTCCGGGAGCCCGGTCACGTGAGCCTGCACGCGCACGTCGTCGTCCGCCGGGGTGTCCTGCTGGTCGACGTCGACCTGGCGGTGGCCGACGGCGAGGTGCTGGCCGTGCTGGGGCCCAACGGGGCCGGCAAGTCCACCGTGCTGCGGGTGCTGGCCGGGTTGCTCCCGCCCGACGGCGGCCGGGTGACGGTCGGCGCCGACGTCTGGGACGACGACACCCACCACCTCCCGGCCCACGAGCGGCCGCTGGGGATGGTCTTCCAGGACCACCTGCTCTTCCCGCACCTCAGCGTGCGCGACAACGTGGCCTTCGGGCTGCGCACCCGGGGTGTGCGGCGGGCGCCGGCCCGGGCGACCGCGGAGGGCTGGCTGGGCCGCGTCGGGCTGGCCGGGTTCGGCGACCGGCGGCCCACCCAGCTCTCCGGCGGGCAGGCGCAGCGGGCGGCGCTGGCCCGGGCGCTGGTGGGGGAGCCGCGGCTGCTGCTGCTGGACGAGCCGCTGTCCGCGCTGGACGCCCGCACCCGGCTGACCGTGCGGGCCGAGCTGCGCCGGCACCTGGCCGACTTCGCCGGGTGCACCGTGCTGGTCAGCCACGACCCGGTCGACGCGATGGCGCTGGCCGACCGGGTGGTGGTGGTGGAGGACGGCGTCGTCGTCCAGGAGGGCACGCCGGTCGAGGTGGCCCGGCGCCCGCGCACGGACTACGTGGCCCGGCTGGTCGGGCTGAGCCTGCTGCCCGGGACGGCGTCGGGCACGACGGTCGCCCTGGACGGCGGGGGCGAGGTCGCGGTGGCCGAGCCGGCGCAGGGCCCGGTGCTGGTCGCCGTCCGGCCGGAGACGGTCTCGCTGTACCTGTCCCGGCCCGACGGCAGCCCGCGCAACGTGTGGCCGGCGACCCTGGCCGGGGCCACCCCGCACGGGTCGACGGTGCGCTGCGACCTGGCCGGCGCGGTGCCGCTGACCGCCGACGTCACCGCGACCGCGTTCGCCGAGATGGGGCTGGTGCCCGGCGCGCAGGTGTGGGCCTCGGTGAAGGCCTCGGAGGTCGCGGTCTACCCGCGCTGAGCGCTCAGCGCTGGCAGCTGGGGCACCACCAGGTGTGCCGGACCTCGGGGTCGTTCGGGATCTCCGCGGAGAACTCGAGCTTCGTGCCGCACCGCCGGCAGGGCTCGCCGGTCCGGCCGTAGACGTAGTAGCGCTGGCCCGGGCGGGTGTTGCCGGTGGTGACCCGGCCCGGCCCGCCGGGCTGGACGGCGAAGCGCATCGCCCGGGCGGCCAGCTTGACGAGCGGCTCGACCTGCACCTCGCCGACCGGGGTGAGCGGGAGGTGCCCGCGCAGGAAGGCCAGCTCGTTGACCCAGACGTTGCCCAGGCCGGTGAGCACCCGCTGGTCCAGCAGGGCGGCGACCAGCGGGCGGTCGGGCTGCGCCTCGAGGTTGGCCGTGGCCGCGGCGACCAGGTCGGCGACGTCGCGGTGGTCGTCGAGCAGGTCCGGGCCCAGGTGGCCCACGACGGTGTCCTCGGCGGCGGTGGGCAGCAGCTCGACCACCGGCATCCGCAGCGCGATCGCGGTGGCGCCGGTGGTCTCCAGCACGAGCCGGGCGTCGCCCATCATCCGGCGCGGCAGCATCTTCCCCGCGCCGACGACGCTCCACTCGCCGTCCATGCGCAGGTGGGTGTGCAGCGTCAGCGCCTCGCCGGCGAGGTCGAGGCGGGTGAGCAGGTGCTTGCCGCGCGGGACGGTGCCGAGCACCCGGGCGCCGCTCAGGTCGGCGGTGGCGTGCCGGGCGACCCGGAAGTCGCTGCGCAGCACCTCGGTCCCGGTGAGGACGCCGAGGCGCCGGGCGAGCCGGTAGATCGTGTCACCTTCGGGCATGGGTGGCCCACGGTAGTCCGGTGTGCACCCGGGCAGGACGGCGTCCCACCCGGGTGCGGCCGGGTCAGGCGGTGAGCTTGGCGCTGATCTCGGCGAGTCGGCGACCCTGGTAGCGGGCGGCGGCGAGCGCCTCGTCGGAGGCGGCGTCGGCGTTGCCGGCCGAGGGGGCCGAGGTGCCGTAGGGGTTGCCGCCGGCGGCGAACAGCAGCGGGTCGGTGTAGCCCGGCGGCACGATGACCGCGCCGAAGTGCGAGAACACGTTGAACAGGGTCAGGATCGTGGACTCGTTGCCGCCGTGGGTGTTCTGCGCGCTGGTGAACGCCGTCGCCCCGCGGTTCGCGAGCTTGCCGGTCGCCCACAGGCCACCGAGGGTGTCGATGAACTGCTTGAGCTGCGCAGACGGCGTGCCGAAGCGGGTGGGGGTGCCCAGGGCGTAGCCGTCGGCCCACTCCAGGTCCTCGGGCTGGGCCAGCGGGACGTCGGCGACGGCGTCGGCGTGCGCGCGCCAGGCCGGGTTGCTGTTGATCGCGGCGTCGGGGGCGGTCTCGGCCACGCGGCGCAGGCGTACCTCGGCCCCGGCGTCCTCGGCGCCCTGGGCGAGCGCCTGGGCGAGCTGGTGGGTGTTGCCGGTGGAGGAGTAGTAGACGACAGCGATCTTGGTCATGCGGGGAGTCCTCCTGGGGAGACGGTTGCGTCCTCAACCATCTACCCCGGCAGCCCGGACCTACCCGTGCTTGACGGATCGAGGTTGTGATTGTTCACTCACTCACATGACGACGACCGGCGCGGGGTTCCGCTCCACCGCTGAGGAGCAGCGTGAGCGGATCACCGTCGCGGCCCTCGGCGTCTTCGCCGACAAGGGGCTGCACGCCACCCCGGTGGCCGACGTCGCGACCGCGGCCGGCGTCTCGCCGGCCTACGTGTTCCGGCTGTTCGCCGGCAAGGTCGGGTTGTTCGTCGCGGCGGTCGACCGGTGCTACGAGCAGGTCGCCCAGGTGCTGTCGACGGCGGTGCGGGCCGGCGCGGCCGAGGACCCGGCGGCCCGGCTCGACGCGATGACCGCGGCCTACGTCGAGCTGATCCGCGACCGCAGCCTGATCATGATCCAGGTGCACGCGCAGAGTGCCTGCGACGTCCCCGAGGTGCGCGACGCCGTCCACCGCGGCCTGGCCCGCGTCGTGGAGACCGTCACCCGGGACTCCGGCGCCGACCCGGTCGCCGTCCAGCGGTTCCTGGCCTACGGGCAGCTCTGCCATCTCGTCGTCCAGGCCGACCTCGACCCGGCGGACGGCGGCTGGGCGCAGACCATCACCGCCGGCATCGCGCACGCCCCCTGAGCCGGTCCCCGCCGGTCGGGCACCCGTACTGCCCTGCTTTGTGACTGACCGATCAGTAACCACCGAGGAGCCCGACATGACCAGCACCCCCGCCCTGCCGTCCACCACCACCCGGGTCGTCCTGCCCGGGCTCGTCGAGCCCGAGGGGCTGCAGGTCGTGCAGGCCCCGGTCGCCCCGCCCGGGCCCGGCCAGCTGCTGGTGGCCGTGGAGGCCACCGGCGTCAGCTACGCGGAGCAGGCGATGCGCCGGGGCCGCTACTTCGGCCAGCCGGCCTTCCCGTTCACCCCGGGCTACGACCTGGTCGGTCGGGTCCTGGCCACCGGCGAGGGCGTCGCCGCGGAGCTGGTGGGCTCCCGGGTGGCCAGCATGACCAAGACCGGCGCCTGGACCGGGCACGCCGTCGTCCGGGCGCGGGACAGCGTCGTCGTCCCCGACCACCTGGACCCCGGGCTGGTCGAGGCGCTCACCGTCAACGGCGTCACCGCCTGGCAGATGCTGCACCGCGCCGCCCGGGTCACCCGCGGCCAGACGGTCCTGGTCTTCGGCGCCAACGGCGGCGTCGGCACCGTGCTCGCGCAGCTGGCGCAGCACGCCGGCATCCGGGTGATCGGTGCCGCCTCGCCCCGCCACCACGAGGCGCTGCGGGCGGCCGGGGTCGAGCCGGTCGACTACGCGGACCCCGACCTGGCGGCCCGGGTGCGTGCCCTGGCCCCCGACGGCGTGGCCGCGGTCTTCGACAACGTGGGCGGCGAGACCACCCGCACCGCCTTCGGCCTGCTGGCCCGCGGCGGCACCCTGGTCTCCTACGCGATCATCGACGCCGTCTCGGGCACCGGCAGCCTCGGGCTGCCGTTCGCCAAGGCGATCGGCCGCAACCTGTGGTGGTCGGCGCTGCCCAACGGCCGGCGGGCCACCTTCTACGACCTGTGGTCCGGGCACGCCGTCCGCCGGGCCCGCTTCCGCCGCCACCTGGAGACCGACCTCGCGGCGGTCCTCGAGCTCCTGGACCAGGGTGTCCTGACCCCGGTCGTCGCGGCCCGGTTCACGCTGGCCGAGGCCGCCGCTGCGTTGACCCTCGCCGAGTCCCGCACGAGCAGCGGCAAGATCCTGCTCGTGCCGTGAGGGGGGACGGCGGGACCCCACCTCGCGCAACCGACGCGGTGCCCTCTGCTGGACCATCCGATGGCGCGCGAGGCGACGGGGGTCCCGCCGCCGGTCTGCGCGCTGCCGGGTCCGGGGCAGCTCGTGCCCAGGGAACCACGGCGCGACCCCCTGCCACAACGACCCCCTGGGCACCGGCGCGCGTCGTCCGGCACGATGTCCGGGTGGTCACCCCGGGAGGTCCGGCACCGCAGGCCGCCCTCCGGGCCGTCCTCGGCCCGGCCGAGCCGACCCCGTGCCGTGCGCTGTTCGCCGGGACGGACTGGGCCACGACGGCCATCGGCGCACCGGAGACCTGGTCGCCGACCCTGCGGTCCGCGATCAGCACGGCGATGAACACCCGGTTCGGCATGCTGGTGATGGCCGGGCCCGAGCTGGTGATGGTCTACAACGACGCCTACGCACCGCTCATGGGTGCGCTCCACCCGGCGATGGGCCGGCCGCTGCCGGAGGTGTGGGCCGACGAGTGGCCGACGCTGGCCCCGATGGTCGAGCAGGTCGTCACCGAGCAGGTGGCCAACCACTTCGAGGACTTCCTGCTGATGAGCAGCCGCAACGGGTTCCTCGAGGAGACCTACTTCACCTTCTCCTACAGCCCGCTGATCGACGCCGACGGCGAGGTCGTCGGTCTGCTCGACACCGTCCTGGAGACCACCGAGCGCGTCCTGGCCACCCGGCGGCTGCAGCTGGCCCAGCAGCTGGGCCAGACCGGCGCCGCCCGGCACGACGACCTGGGCGCCGCCGTCGCGGCCGTGGTGGAGGTGCTCGCCGAGCACCGGACCGACCTGCCGCTGGCCGGCGTACACCTGCTGACCGACGTCGACGACCCGGGGAGCCCGCTGCTGCTGCACGGCGGGCACGGTGTCCCGGCGGTCGCGCCGGGGACGGCGGAGGAGGCGTGGTTGCGCACCGCCCTGACCGGCCGGCAGACCGCCGAGGACCTCGACGGCAGGTGGGGCGCTGTGCCGGCCGAGATCGGCGACGGACCGGTCCGGACCGCCGTCGCCCTCCCGCTCACGCCACCGGGGCGCAGCGCCGCGGTCGGCGTGCTGGTGCTGGGCCTGAGCCCGCACCTGGTGCAGGACCAGGCGTACCGCACCTTCCAGGAGCTGGTCGCCAACCAGGTCGCCGGCGTCCTGGGCGACACGCTCGCCCACCTCGCCGAGCGGGCGGCGGCCGAGACCAGCCGGACGATGTCGGAGGCCCTGCAGCGCAGCCTGCTCACCGACCCGGTCGAGCCCGAGCACCTGCACATCGCCGTCCGGTACCGCCCGGCCACGACGGAGGCCGAGATCGGCGGCGACTGGTACGACGCCTTCCGCGGCCAGGACGGGGCCACCTGGTTGGTGGTGGGCGACGTCGCCGGGCACGACCAGAGCGCGGCCGCGGTGATGGCCCAGGTGCGCAACCTGCTGCGCGGGATCGCCTTCACCCAGCACTCACCGGCCCGGGTGCTGGAGGCCCTGGACGCCGCGATGGCCGGGTTGGGGGTCGACCGCCTGACCTCGGCGGTCGTGGTGCGGGTCGAGCCGGAGCCGACCGACGGGGTGCACCGGCTGCGGTGGTCCAACGCCGGCCACCCGCCGCCCCTGCTCGTGCCCGCCACGGGCGGTGCGGTCCCCGTCGGGGCACGCGTGGAGCGGATCCTGGGCGCCGTCCCCGGCAGCCCGCGCACCGACCACGACCTGGACCTCCGCCCCGGGGACGGGTTGCTGCTCTACACCGACGGCCTGGTCGAGCGGCGGACCGGCAACCTGGACGACGCCCAGGCCTGGCTGGTCGGGCACGTCGTCGGCCTGCGGGGTCTGCCGCTGGCGCAGCTGTGCGACGAGCTGATCGCCGTGGTGACCGACCACGCCGAGGACGACATAGCCCTGCTCGCCCTGCGCTCGGACCCGCACGGCGGCTGACGCTCAGCTCCGGTGGTCCTGCCAGACGTCGACCGACAGCCGGGTGATCAGCGCGACGGCGACCACCAGGAACACGACCCGGATGAACCGGTTGCCCTTGGCGATCGCCATCCGGGCCCCCAGGTAGGCGCCGGCCACGTTGGCCGCACCCATGAGCAGGCCGAGGCCGACCAGCACCGCGCCCGAGGGCAGGAAGTACAGCAGGGCGCCCAGGTTGGTCGCGGCGTTGACCACCTTGGCCGTGGCGCTGGCGTGCAGGAAGTCGTAGCCGACCACGGCGATCAGCCCGATGACCAGGAACGTGCCGGTGCCGGGGCCGAGCACCCCGTCGTAGAACCCGATGACCGCGGCCAGCACCATCGCCAGCAGGTAGTGCGCGGCCGCCTCCCGGCGCGGCCGGGCCAGCTCGCCCAGGGAGGGCCGGGTGGCGATCAGCCCGGCCACGGCCACCAGGGCCAGCACGATGACCGGCTTGATCGCGGCGGTCGGCAGGTTCGCCGCGACCGAGGCGCCCAGCGTGCTCAGCAGCAGGGCGACCACGGCCATCGGGGCGGCCGTCCGCAGGTCGGTCCGGGTGCGCCGCAGGTAGGTCAGCGCGCTGGTCGTGGTGCCGGCGATCGAGGCCAGCTTGTTGGTGGCCAAGGCCTGCAGCGGGGTCAGCCCGCCGACCAGCAGCAGGACCGGCAGCTGCACCAGCCCGCCGCCGCCCACGACGGCGTCCACCCATCCGGCGGCGAAGGCCGCCAGCAGCAGGACCAGCAGCGCCGTCGCCGAACCGTCGGGCGGCAGGACGTCGAGCAGGGACACGGGGCAGGCTCCACGGCAGCGGTCGGACGACGACGTAGTGGAGCAGGTCCGGGCCGCTCCTACGCTG
This sequence comes from Klenkia terrae, assembly GCF_900491935.1. GTDB lineage: Bacteria > Actinomycetota > Actinomycetes > Mycobacteriales > Geodermatophilaceae > Klenkia > Klenkia terrae. The sequence goes on along the minus strand of NZ_UEXK01000004.1, from coordinate 2,028,407 downwards.
CCGGGGGTGCCCCCGCCGCTGTTCGACGCGCACCTGCACGTGGTGGACCCGGCGTTCCCGCTGGTGCCCAACCAGGGCTACCTGCCGCCGGCGTTCACCGTGGCCGACTACCGGGCCGCGGTCGCCGACCTGCACGTGGTGGGCGGGGCGGTCGTCTCCGGGTCCTTCCAGGCCTTCGACCAGAGCTACCTGGTCCGGGCGCTAATGCTGCTCGGACCGTCGTTCGTCGGGGTCACCCAGCTGCCGGCCTCGGTGACCGACGAGGAGCTGCTCCGGCTGGACGCCGCCGGGGTGCGGGCGGTCCGGTTCAACCTGGCCCGCGGCGGGTCGGCGCCGGTCGCCGAGCTGGACCGGCTGGCCCGCCGGGGGCACGAGGTCGCCGGCTGGCACGCCGAGCTCTACGTCGACGCCCGCGAGCTGCCCGGGCTGGCCGGGGTGCTGCGCGCCCTGCCGGCGGTGGTGGTCGACCACCTGGGGCTGCACGCCGACGGCACACCCGCGCTGCTGGACCTGGTGGCCGCCGGGGTGAAGGTCAAGGCCACCGGGTTCGGCCGGGTCGACCTGGACCCGGCCGCGGTGGCCGCGGCCGTCGTGGCGGTCGACCCGGGCGCGCTGCTGGCCGGCACCGACCTGCCCTCCACCCGCGCGCGCCGGCCGTTCGAGCCCGTCGACCTCCGGCTGCTGGCCGACGCTGTGCCGGCCGAGCACCACGACGCCGTGCTGCGCGGCAACGCGGCGGCGCTCTACCTGGCCCGGCCGCGCCCGGCCTGAGGACCTGGCTCAGCCGGCAGCGGTGCCCAGCCGGACGACGAGCAGCGCGATGTCGTCGGACCGCTCGACCACCAGGTCGTCGAAGGCCCGGCAGGCGTCCTCGGGGTGCGTCGTGCGGGGCAGCGCCGCCCACAGCCGGCCCAACCGGTCCATGCCCTCGTCGATGTCCCGCTCGGCCGAGCCGGCCGCGCTGGGCTGCTCCACCAGGCCGTCGGTGTAGAGCAGCAGCTGGCTGCCGGCCGGCACCTCGCTGGAGGTCGCGGTCCGCGCCGGTCGCTCCTGGGACATCCCGGTGCCCAGCAGCATGCCGTGCTCGTCGCAGAACACCGAGACCTCGCCGTCGGGGGTGCGCAGCAGCGCCGGCGGATGGCCGGCGTTCGCGCACTCGACGGTCCAGGAGCCGTGCGGGTCCCCGGTGGCCGGCGGGGTCGCCCGCAGCAGCAGGGCGGTGGCCATCACCGGGAGGCCGAGGACCTCGAGGAGGCGGTCGACCCGGCCGAGCACCTCGGCCGGGTCGGGGGCGTCGACCGCCCACGCCTCGGACCGGAGCAGCCCGCGCAGCTGGCCCATCGCGGCGGCCGCGGTGATGTCGTGCCCGGTGACGTCGCCGATGACGACGCCGACCGACCGACCGGGCAGCGGCAGCAGGTCGTAGAAGTCGCCGCCGACCGAGGCCGTCGTGGAGGCGGCGGTGTAGTGCGCCGCGGCGAGGACGCCGGGGATGGTCGGCAGCTCCGGCAGCAGCGCGTGCTGGAGCGTCTCGGCGACCGAGGCCTCCCGGGCGTAGCGGCGCGCGTTGTCCAGCGCCTGCCCGGCCCGGCGTCCCAGGTCCTGGGCGACCTCGACGTCGTCCTCGTCGAACCCCTCGGGGGTCTGGCGCACGAGCACGAAGACGCCCCAGGTGCCGCTGCGGGAGGTGAGGGGGAAGGCCGCCACCGAGCCGGTGCCCAGGTCGTCCAGGACCGGGGTGCCGTGCAGCCCGCGCGTCCAGGGCTGCATGGCCTCGGCGGTCAGCCCGGAGACGACCACCGGCCGGCCGGTGGCCATGGCCCGGGCGGTGGGGGAGGTGTCGGGGAAGCGCCGGCCCAGGAACTGCGCGGACATCTGCTCCGTCGGCTCCCGGGCGGCCTCGCCGGCCCGGTGCTCGCAGGTGATCGAGGTGACCACCCCGGTCTCGTCGACCTCGGAGATCGCCACCCAGTCGGCCAGCAGCGGTACGCAGAGCCGGGCCAGCCGCTGCTGCAGCTCGGTCATGTCCAGGCTCGCGCCCAGGGCGGTGGTGGCCTCGGCCATCAGCGTCATCCGCGCCCGGGCGGCCTCGGCCACGGCCTGCGCCCGCTCGGCGGCCTGGCGGGCGCTCTGCTCGGCGGCGAGCGCCGCCGCCCGCTCGGCGTCGGCGACCACCCGGGCGGTGACGTCGGTCTGCACGCCGACGAAGCCGACCAGCTCCCCGGCGCGGTCGATCACCGAGTTGACCACCACGTAGTTCCAGAAGGCCGTGCCGTCGGCCCGGTGGTTGAGCAGCGTGACCGCCGAGGACCCGCGCGCCGCCAGGTCGCCGACCAACCGGGTGACCGCGGCCTGGTCGGTGTCCGGGCCCTGCAGGAACTTGCAGTTGCGCCCGACCGACTCCTCGACCGTGTAGCCGGTCACCCGCTCGAACGCCGGGTTGACCCAGACCAGCGGGTTGCCCGGCAGACGGGGGTCGGAGATGGTGAAGCAGATGTCGGTGGCCACCCCCGCCCGCCCCCGCAGCTCCTGCAGCTCCACCTCGGAGATCGCCGTGCCCGCCGGCGGCCAGGCGTCGCCCGGAGCGCTCGAACGGGGGTGCACGGGGTCAGGCTAGATCGTCGGCGACCGATCGTGACCCGGGTCCCCGACGGGGTCACCCCGGCGGGCCAGGGGACGCAGACAGCCGCGGCCGGCGCGGGTAGCTTCGGCACCGTCGCCCGGGCACCGTGCCCAGACGCCCGGGAGGACGCATGACCGACACCGTCCTGGGCGGACTCCCCGCCCAGCTCCCGGTGGTCGCCGTCCCGGCCCCGGACCCCGCCTTCGAGCGGTTCGCCCGGCTGGTCCGCCAGCTGCTGGGCGTCCCCGTGGCGCTGGTGTCGTTCGTGGACGTCGACGAGCAGGTGCTCCCGGGCGCGCTGGGGCTGCCCGAGCCGTGGGCCTCGACCCGGCGCACCCCGCTGACGCACAGCTTCTGCCAGCACGTGGTCCGCTCCGGGGCGCCGCTGCTGGTCGAGGACGCCCGGATCACCCCGCTGGTCTGGGAGAACTCGGCGATCGCCGACCTCGGCGTCATCGCCTACGCCGGCATGCCGCTGCTCGACGCCCTGGGCCAGGTCGTCGGCTCACTGTGCGCGATCGACCACCGGCCGCGGCGGTGGACCCCGCAGGAGCTCACCGCGCTGGAGGACCTGGCAGTGGCGTGCAGCTCCGAGCTGCAGCTGCGGACGCTGCGGGTGCAGTCCTCCGACGCCGCGACGCGCGCCGCGGCGAGCCTGGCCGACCGGCGCGTCGTCGCCGAGACGCTGCAGGCGGCGATGCTGACCCACCTCCCCGAGGTCGACGGCCTGGAGTTCAGGGCCCGGTACGCGGCCTCCCACGCCGGCGACCAGGTCGGCGGGGACTGGTACGACGCGTTCGGCACCGCGCAGGGCGGCACCGTCGCGGCGATCGGCGACGTGACCGGCCACGACATGCAGGCTGCGGCCACGATGGGTCAGCTGCGCACCCTGCTGCGCGCGTTCGCCTACGACCGGGGCGAGCGACCCTCGCAGACCCTCCGCCGGCTCGACCGCGCCGTCGCCGGGCTGGACGTCGCCGGCCTGGCCACCGTCGTGCTGGCCCGCATCGAGCAGGCGGGCGCCGAGGGTGCCCGCACGCTGCACTGGTCCAACGCCGGCCACCCCGCACCGGTCCTGCTGCACCCGGACGGGTCGACCACCCTGCTCGAGCGTCGTCCGGACCTCCTGGTCGGGGTGGACGGCGAGCGGGCCCGCCGCGACTGGACCACCGAGCTGCAGCCCGGGGACACCCTGCTGCTCTACACCGACGGGCTGATCGAGCACCGCCACCTGGGCGCCGACGTCGACCGGGGGATCGCAGCCCTGCGGCGGACCCTGACCGAGCACCACCGGTTGCCGCTGGACGCCCTGCTCGACGTGGTGCTCGCGGAGAACCAGCACGGGCACGACGACGACATCGCGCTGCTGGCGGTGCGCGTCGCGCCGGAGGGGTACGTCCCCCCGCCGCGGAGCAGCTGACCGCTCCAGGAGTGGAAGTGCCGATAACGGGCATGCAGGTCGTGGCAGGTGCGCCCGGCACCGCCCGCGGACCCCGTCCGCCGACCATATGACCGAGAGGGTGGGCGTGGCCGATCGTGCACGGATGTCCGCGCAGGAGCACGTGCTGGCGGCGGCGTCCTGGTCGCGGGACAGCCCCGTCCCCGAGCCGGCGACCGCGGACCGGCTGATCCTGGTCCTGGAGTCCCTGCGCGCGCTGAGCGCCGTCCGCCGGCAGGTGCGGGCCTTCCTGACCGCCTCGCTGCCGCCCTCCGCCGGCGACGCGGGCGAGGACGCCGTGGAGAAGGCCGTGCTGGTCATCGACGAGCTGACCTCGAACGCGGTGCGGCACGGCACCCCGCCGTCCCGGCTGCAGGTGTGCGACGACGTCGACTGCTGGGTCGTCGTGGTCAGCGACAGCGCACCGGACCGGCTGCCCACCCCGGCCGTCGAGCGCCCGGCCGGTGCCGGTGGCTACGGCCTGCACGTGGTCGCCGACCTGGCCGACGCGCACGGCGTGCACCACGACACCGCGCAGAAGCACGTCTGGGCCTGCCTGGAGAAGCCGGTGGCCCCGGCCCGCTGAGCCGGTCGCCGCACACGCTGTTTGCCGGCCGACGGGCACGGTCAGGAACTCCTGGACGACGAGCCGCGCAGTCGCGGCCGGACCCCCGGGAGGGCACGGATGGTGGAGCAGGCGCAGCACGACCGGGCCGTGGAGGAGCCGGGCACCTCGTCGGCCGCGCCGGTCCGCCTGGGCGCCGGCGGGACCGCCCGGCTGGTCGCCGGCGTCCTGGCCCCGATGCTGGCCCAGGGCATCATCGTCCGGCGCCCGGCCGTGGTGCGGCTGCTGGACCGGTGGCAGGGCGACGACCGGGCGGTGCGCGCGCTGCAGCGCGCCCGGGCCCGGTACGGCCGGGGCCCGCTGGTGCTCCGCATCCCGGGCCGCAGCGTCGCGCTGCTCACCGGGGCGCAGGACGCCGCCCGGGTCCTGGCCGGCAGCCCGGAGCCCTTCGCGCCGGCGACCACGGAGAAGCGGGCCGCGCTGCAGCACTTCCAGCCCGGCGGGGTGCTGATCAGCGACGGGGCGCCGCGGGCGGCCCGGCGGCGCTGGAACGAGGACGTCCTGCAGCTCGACGTGCCGCTGCACGAGCAGGCGGCCGCGATCGGGGCGGTGGCCGCCGAGGAGCTGGCCCCGCTGCGCCGGGCGGGCTCCTGGGACTGGCCGACCTTCACCGAGGCCTGGGCCCGGATCACCCGCCGGGTGACGTTGGGGGACGGCGCCCGGGACGACGTCGGGCTGACCGACGAGCTCGCCCGGCTGCGCGGGCGGGCCAACTGGGCCTACCTGCGCCGCACCGACCACGACGGCCGGCGGCGGCTGCTCGCCGCCGTCCAGGACCACCTGGACCGGGCCGAGCCCGGCAGCCTGGCCGCCACCGTCACGGCGGCCGCCGGCGGGGAGCACGGGGCGGACCTCGACCTGCCCTCGCAGGTGGCGCACTGGTTGTTCGCCTGGGACGCCGCCGGGATCGCGACGCACCGGGCGGCGGCCCTGCTCGCCGGCCACCCGGAGCACGCCGCGGCGGTGCGCGCCGAGGTGGCCGCGGCCGTGCCCGGGCGACCGGACCTGCCGCTGCTGCGCGCGACGGTGCTGGAGTCGGTCCGGCTGTGGCCGACCACGCTGGCGGTGCTCCGCGAGACCACCCGGCCCACGGACTGGGGCGGGCGGACCGCCCCGGCCGGCACCACGTTCGTCCTGGTCTCCTCGCTGCTGCACCGCGACGACGAGCAGCTCCCCGAGGCGGACCGGTTCGTCCCCCGGATGTGGCTGGACGAGACGGCGCCGGCGGGGACCAGCGCCTCGCTGCGGTCGATGGTGCCCTTCAGCGCGGGCCCGGCTCGCTGCCCGGGGCGGGACCTGGTGCTGCACACGTCCTCGGTGGTCCTGGCCGCCCTCCTCGGCCCCGACGAGCCGGTGCAGACCGCGGGCCGCAGCGCCCCGGACACCGGGCCGCTGCCCCGGACCCTCGACCACACGGCGCTCCGGTTCGCGCTGCGACCCCCGTCCTGAGGCCTCGCGGGGTTCCGGCAGAATCCGTCTCGGCGGTCTCCAGGTCTCGGGGACGGCCACGATGCGTGGGAGGCGTGTCATGCACGGCGGTGATCCTGTCCTGGACCGGGTCGGGGAGAAGGGCGCAGGACCGGCGGGCGCCGGTCGAGCGCTGCTCGGGGACCTGGTGGACACCGTCGTCCGGCTGGCGCCGGGCGCCGACGCGTGCGGGCTGACGGTGCAGCGGGCCGGGGGCCCGCTGACGATCGCCAGTGCCGGCGAGCTGGCCCGGCTGGGTGATGCCCAGCAGTACGAGCTGGGCGTCGGGCCGTGCCTGGAGTCGATGCGCGAGGGCGTGGTCGTGGCCGTGCCGGACATGGTCGCCGAGCGCCGGTGGGGTGGGTACCCGGCCCGCGCGGTGGCCGCAGGAGTGCGGGCCACCCTGTCCCTCCCGCTCCCCGGCGGGGAGACCCCGGGCGCGCTGAACCTGTACGCGCGCACCCCCGGGGCCCTCGGCGACGCCGACCGGCAGATCGGCCAGCAGTGGGCCGACCTCCTCGCCGGAGCGCTGGCGACGACGCAGTCGCTGGAGGAGCACCGCGACCAGGTGGGCCAGCTCGAGCAGGCCCTGGTCAGCCGGACGGTGATCGGGCAGGCCACCGGTCTGCTGATGGCCCGGGCCGACTGCGACGCCGCCGTCGCCCTGGAGGCGCTCAAGCGGCAGAGCCAGCACACCAACCGCAAGCTGCGCGAGGTGGCCGAGGAGCTGGTCGCGGCCCACGAGCGCGGCGCCCGCACCACGGCCGGACCGGCCGGGGGCTAGGCCGGTCGGACCCCTGCGCCGGGGTGCAGCCGGGCGGCGACGAGGGCGACGTCGTCGGCGGGGTGGCCGTCGACCAGCCGGTGCAGCACCTCGTCGCACAGCTGCTCCAGGTCCCGGCCGGCCAGCTCCACGAGGAGGTCCTGCAGGCGGGCCACCCCGCGGGCGACGTCCTCGCCCGGGCGCTCGACCAGGCCGTCGGTGAACAGCAGCACCGTCGAGCCCTGGTCCAGGGTGACCACGACGTCCCCCCGGGTGCAGCCGGCGTCCACCCCCAGCAGCAGGTGCCCGGCCGGGTCGGGGACGGGGACCGCCGCGCCCCGGGAGTCCACGACCACCGGGGCCGGGTGCCCGGCGCTGGCCCACCGCAGCCGGGTGGTCCCGCGGCACGGGTCGTCCGGGTCCTGCTCCAGCCGGGCCAGGCCGACCGTGGCGTAGGTGCGCAGGTCGAGCTGGGCGATCGCGGTGTCCAGGGTGGCCAGCGCCGCCGTCGGACCGGGGCTGCCGGCCACCACGATGCCGCGCAGCAGGCTGCGCAGCTGGCCCATCGCCGCGGCTGCGTGGATGTCGTGGCCCACGACGTCCCCGATCACCAGGTTCACCGCGCCGTCGGCCTGCAGGAAGGCGTCGTACCAGTCACCGCCCACCTGCGCGGCGTGCGAGGCCGGCAGGTAGCGGACGGCGAGCTGGACCCCGCGCGGCGCCGTCGGGGCGCTGAGCATGGAGCGCTGCAGGGTCTCGGCGACGGCCCGGCTGCTGGCGGCGGCCCGGCGCTCGGCCGCGATGCCCCGGATCCGGCGGACGGCGTCCCCCGCCTGGCTGGCCAGCGCCTCCACCAGCTGCGCCTCGTCGTCCCCGGGTGGCCGTGGTCGGTCCCAGGTCGCCAGCAGCGCACCGAGGACCCGGCCGGCGCCGCGGACCGGGGCGGCCAGCCAGGTGGCCGACCCGGGCAGCTCGACCTCGGCACCGGTCTCCGCCGACCACCTGCGGGCACCGTCCGGCCCGGTCAGGGCGACCGGTCGGTCGTGCTGCACCACCCAGCTGCACAACGCCCGCGCGCCGGCCGCGGCACCGTCGGTCCGGGCCCCGGCGACGGTCAGCCGGACGACGGAGGAGCTGTCCTCGCGCAGCGCCAGGGCGCCGCCGACCGCGCCCAGCGCGGCCAACCCGGTGCCGGCGACGACGTCGGTGACCTCCTGGACCGTCTCGACCGCGCCGAGCTGCACGGCGACCTCGGCCAGGGCGGCCAACCGGCGGGCGGTGGCCTCCTGCGCGGCGAGCGCGCTGCGCAGCTCGCGGGTGCCGGCGAACAGGTCGGCCTCGAGCTCGTCGACGCGGGCCCAGGGATCGCACCCGTCGGGCGCCCCGGGCCGCGCCCGTCCGGCCACGAGGTCGGCCACGTAGTCGGTCACGTCCATGACCCGTTGCAGCACCCACCGGGTGGTCCCGCCGGGGCCGCGGACCGGGACGCTGGTGAGGGACCAGGTGCGGCGGCGGACCTGACCGGTGGTCTGGTCGAGCACGTCGTACCGGAACATCGGCAGCGGGTCGGGCACCCCGGTGTCCCGGGCGCGCTCGAAGGACCGCTGCAGCGGGTTGCCGCCGTCGTCGTCCAGGGTGTCCGGCGACGGGGGGAACGCGTCGAAGACGTACCGGCCGACCAGCTCCGCGCGCGTGCGGCCCAGCAGGTGCAGGTAGGCCGGGTTGGCGTCCAGGATCACCAGCTCGGGGGACATCACGAGGTAGGCGGTCGGCAGGGCGGAGAACAGGGCGGCGAAGTCCAGCCCGGCAGCGTCCGCGGTCACGGCGGTGGCCTCTCGTGGCGCTGCGCCGGTGGCACTCGACGCAGCGCCGCCCATCCTGCCCGGTCCGGTCGGCGAGGGGAACAACCGGTGTGTACGGCGGTGGAGCGCCGGGGCAGGAAGAGCGGAGATGGTGTCCCGAGGAGAGGAGGTCGACCGTGCTGGACACGTTCCGGGCCGCGATGGCCGCATCGGCGGGGGGGCTGCCGGCGGCGGAGCTGGTGCCGCAGCGGTTGGCCGAGGCGGCCGCCCAGGTGCTGCCGGTCGCCGGGGTCGGGCTGAGCCTGTACTTCGCCACCGGTCGCCGGCTGCCGCTGGGTGCCAGCGACCCGGTGGCCGCGTCCGCCGAGCGCCTGCAGTTCACCGTGGGCGAGGGCCCGTGCCTGTCCGCGCACGCCGAGCAGCGGGCGCTGGTCGCCGACGAGGCCGAGCTGGCGGAGCGGTGGCCGGTCTTCACCGCGGAGCTGGTCGCCCGCACCCCGGTCCGCGGCGTGATCGCCCTGCCGCTGGAGGACGGGCTGGCCGAGGTGGGCGTGCTGGACCTCTACGTGGTCCCGCCGCACCGGGTCGGCGAGCTGTCGGTCTCCGACGCCCTGGTGGTGACCCGGGAGGTCACCCGGGTGTTCCAGGAGGCGAACGGGCCCGGTCGGCCCGGGGGTCCGGCGTGGCTGGACTCCCCGGCCGCCCAGCGCCGGTCCCTGGTGTGGCAGGCGATGGGCTTCGTCAACGTCTCGCTGCGGGTCGACAGCCCCGAGGCGCTGGCGCTGCTGCGGGCGTACGCCTACGGGCGGGGCACCGACGTGGACGACGTCGCGGCCGCGGTGCTGGACCGCTCGCTGCCGGTGGACGCGCTGCTGGCCGAGGCCGACGCGCCCTGAGCCGGGTTCAGGCCCGGTCGGTGCCCGCCCCGGGAGCCGGCTGCTCGCGGACCACCTGGTCGATCATCTCGGCGGCGATGTCGCGCAGCTTGCGGTTGCTGTTCTGCGACCGGTGGGACAGCACCTCGAAGGCCTTGTCGGCGTCGTAGCCGTGGATGGCCATCAGGATGCCCTTGGCCTGCTCGATGCCGGCGCGCGACTCCAGCGCCAGCTGCAGGTTGGCGATCTCGGTGCGGGCCCGGTCCAGGTCGTGCATGTTGGCGATGGCGGCCGCGGCCTGACCGGCGGTGTGCATGGCCTTGGAGACCAGCAGCGGGTCGTCGAAGGCAGCGGTGCTGGTGGAGTAGAGGTTCAGCGCGGCCTGGGCGCTGTCCCCGACCGGGATCGGTACCGAGAGCGTGCTCGCCACGCCCTGCCGGGCCGCCAGCTCGGCGAAGGCCGGCCACCGGGTCTCGGTCGCGGTGTCGGAGATGACCACCGCGCGGCCGGTGACGGCGGCCTCCAGGCACGGCCCGTAGCCCAGGCCGTACTGGCACTCGTCGAGCTCGAAGGCCATCAGCCCTGTCCAGGCCGCCGAGGCGCGCCGGGGGCCGGTCGTCAGGGTCACCGAGGCCTCCTCCGCGACGGGCAGGGTGCGCTGTGCGTAGCTGGCCGCGCGGTGCAGCACCGAGGCCACCGACTCCGAGCCGAGCAGCAGCCGGCCGAGGGCGTCCACGCCCTCGCTGTCCACCGTCCCCAGCTGGGGGGTGGGCACCTGGTTCCGGGCGGCGCGGTGGGTCTCGTCGTCCATGTCGGCCGGGTCGCCGGACGAGGTGTCGGCACGGGCGTTCCGGTTCGCGTCCATCGGGGTCACATCCATCCCGGCGTCCCGGTGGGGACGCCGACGGAGGCCATCCCTCTCGGGCTGGCGGATGCGCCCTTGGTTGGACGAGCACCGCCGGGGCGGCCTGGCGATCACCGTAGTCCACCGGGAGCGCACAGGTTGGTCCTCCGGGTTGCCGGATCGCCGCGGCTGGCTAGCGTGGGGGGCGCAGTCGAGGGGCCGGCTGCGTCGTGCGAGACCACGCCGTCGCCGGCCCGTGAGCTGCCGGGCGACGGCCGCCGGGAGGCGACCACTCCATGCCGTTGCAGCAGCACCCATCCCACCCCGCCCGACCTCGTCCGCGGGTCGTGCCGCCCGCCCGTCCTGCCGAGCTCGTGCTGCACGTGGGCGGGCCCCGGCACGGCCAGGTGGACCGGATCCCGACCGACCAGCTGCGGGGACGGCTCGTCTACGCCGGTCCGCGCTGGATCGGGGTCTACCGCCGGATCGAGCCCGTGCGCACCCGCAGCACCCCGTACGGGGCTGCCCAGGTCTGGGTGGTCGACGAGGGCGACCTGCTGTCCGGGCCAGCCTCGCCGGCGCCCTGTTTGACCGACGAGACCTGAGCCCCCGTGTCTGGCGGCCTGACCGTGTATAGCACCGTTTCCGCAGGGCGCGGCGAGTCGCGGGGAGGGGTCGCCCGGCTCCGGCCCGCGCGTCAGGCGGCGTCGAGCTGCGGGTACAGCGCGCCGACGCCGCCCGCGAGGCCCTGCTGCACCTGCCGGCTGACGTCGTCGAACAGGACCTCGTGCGCGCCGGCGGCGACGGCGTCGAGCAGGGCGCGGGCGACGTCGGCCGGGTCGGACTTCGGGTCCTGGACGCCGGCGGCCATCTCGGTGTCCATGTAGCCCACGTGCAGCGCGGTCACGGTGACGCCGCGGGGCGCGAGCTCCTGGCGGATGCCGTTGGTCATCGACCAGGCGGCGGACTTGGCCGCGGCGTAGGCCCCGACCGCCGGGAAGGAGACCCAGCTCAGCGCGGACAGGACGTTGGCCACCGCGCCGCCGTGCTCGACCAGGGACGGCAGGAAGGCGCGGGTGACGGCCAGCGAGCCCAGGTAGTGGGTCTCCAGCTCGACCCTGAGGTCGTCGAGCGGGCTGGTGAGCAGGTCGGCGCCCGTCGAGCTGCCTGCGTTGTTGACCAGCAGGTCGACCCCCGGTGCGGCGGCCGCGGCCGCGGCGACCGAGGCAGGGTCGGTGACGTCGAGCTGGACCGGGGTCACCCCGGCCAGGTCCACCGACCGGGGGTCGCGGGCGCCGGCGTAGACGGTGGCGCCGCGGCGGACGAGCTCGGCGGCGAGGTGCCGGCCGAGGCCGCGGTTGGCGCCGGTCACGAAGGCGGTGCTGGTGGACAGGTCACGGACGGTGGGCACGGGGGCTCCTCGGTACAGCTGGCGCACGTGGGATGAAGCCAGCGTAGACCGGCTGGCTGAACCAGCAGCAAGTCAGGGGTACGCTCGGCCTCGTGGACGACTTCCTGGGCGAGCGGGACACCTGGACGTCGGAGGGGTGCTCGATCGCCGGGGCGCTGGACCTCGTCGGCGCCCGCTCGACGCTGCTGCTGCTGCGCGAGGCCAGCCTGGGGACCACCCGGTTCGGCGACTTCGTCAGCCGGGTCGGCCTCAGCGAGCCGATGGCCGCCCGGCGGCTGAAGGACCTGGTCGGCGAGGGGTTGCTGGAGCGGCGCAGCTACCGCGAGCCGGGCAGCCGGGCGCGCGAGGAGTACCGGCTGACCGCGAAGGGGCAGGCGCTGGTGCCGGTGCTGATGGCGCTGCGGCAGTGGGGCGACGAGTACGCCAGCCCCGAGGCCGGGCCGACGCTGCGGATGGCGCACGCCGACTGCGGTGCCGAGCTGCGGGTCGAGGTCCGGTGCGCGGCCGGGCACCGGGTGGGTCGGGGTGAGGTCGAGGTGACCCCCGGGCCAGGCCTGGTGCGTCGCTGACTTGCTCTGACTGAAGCCAGCGGTACTGTCCGCGGCATGTCGACCGCACCGTCCCCGCCCGCCCCGACGGTGCACCGCTGGGACCCCACCTGGCGGTCCTTCGCGGCGGTGCAGGGCGGCGTCGTGGTCGGCGCGCTGCTGTCCTCGGCGCTCGCCTGCGTGCAGGACCACGGCCGGCCGGGCCAGGAGGTCCGGGTGCGGACGGCGGCCACCCACCTGCTGGCCCCCGTCGTCCCGGACGCCGACCTGGAGGGCCGGTCGGTCCCCGAGCGCCTGGGCGCGACGTCGAGCATCCGGGTCGAGGCGCGCCAGGCCGGCGTGCTGTGCGCCGTGGCCCAGGTGCTGCTGTCCTCGTCGCCGGCCGGGGCGCCGGCGGAGGGCCCCGTCCCGGTCCCGGAGCTGCCCGCGGACGCCGTGGGCCCGGCCGCGGCGGAGGAGCTGGTGCTGCCGGTGGCCTACGTGCCGATGAGCCAGCACCTGGACTTCCGCGTGGTCGGTACCGGCCGACCGCTGGCCGGGGGCAGCGAGCCGCGGCTGACGGTCTGGTGCCGGGTCCGGCCCTCGGCCGGGGTGACCGACCCGCTCGTCGCCCTGGGCCTGGTGGTCGACGCCCTGCCGCCGAGCCTGTTCGCCGTCCGGACCGAGCCCGTGGGACTGCCGACGGTGGAGCTGACGATGCACCTGGTGGGCCCGCCGCCGCCGGTCGGCGCCTGGGTCCGGGTGGACCAGTGGACGGCCTGGAGCGACGGCTGGTCGTGCGTGGACGAGGCGGACCTGCACGACGAGCAGGGCCGGCTGGTCGCGACCGCGCGGCAGTCCCGCCGCCTCCCGCGCGGCTAGGGCCGCCAGGTTCCCCGGCGGAGCAGCCGCAGACCGTTCAGCGCCACCAGGATCGTGGACCCCTCGTGCCCGGCCACGCCCAGCGGCAGCGGCAGGTGGCCGACCAGGTCCCAGGTCGCCAGCGCCACGACGACCAGGCCGGCGACCACCAGGTTCTGCACCACCAGCCGCCGCGCCCGCCGGGACAGGGCGACCAGCGCCGGCAGCGTGCCCAGGTCGTCCCGGACCACCACGACGTCGGCGCTGGCCACCGCGAGGTCGGAGCCGATGCCGCCCATCGCCACCCCGACCTCGGCGGCGGCCAGGGCCGGCGCGTCGTTGACCCCGTCGCCGACCACCAGCACCCGGTGGCCCTGCGCCTGCAGCTCCCGGACCGCGGCGACCTTGTCCCCGGGCAGCAGCCCGGCCCGCACGTCGGTGATGCCCAGCTCGGCGGCCAGGGTCCCGGCCGCGCGCGCGGTGTCCCCGGTGAGCAGCACGGGGGAGCGGCCCAGCAGCCCCCGCAGCGCGGTCACGGTGCCGGCGGCGGAGGGCCGGAGCCGGTCGGCCAGCGCCAGCCAGCCGGCCGGGTCGCCGTCCACGGTGACCGCGACGACCGTGCGGCCGCGCGCCTGCTCGGCGGCGGCACCGGGCGGGCCGTCGTCCGTGGCCGAACCGACCGCGACCACCCGGCCGTCCACCGTCCCGACGACCCCGCGGCCGACGGCCGCCCGGAAGCCCTGCACCGGCCGGGTCGCCAGGCCGCGCTCCCGCGCCGCGGCGAGCACCGCCCGCCCGACCGGGTGCTCGCTGGGCACCTCGACCGACGCCGCCAGGGACAGCAGCTCGGACTCCGCCCACCCCGGCCCGGCGCCGACGGCCACCACGGCCGGCGTCCCGTCGGTGAGCGTGCCGGTCTTGTCCAGCACGACGGCGGTGACGCTGCCCAGGCCCTCCATGGCCACCGCCGAGGTGACCAGCACGCCGTGCCGCCCAGAGGTCGCGATCGCCGACAGCAGCGGCGGCATCGTGGCCAGCACGAGCGCGCAGGGCGACGCCACGATCATGAAGGTCATCGCCCGCAGCAGCGCGCTCTGCAGGTCGGCGCCCAGCAGCAGCGGGACGGCGAAGACCGCCAGCGTGGCGACGACGACGCCCACGGAGTACCGCTGCTCCACCTTCTCGATGAACAACTGCGTGCCGGCCTTGGTCTCCGACGCCTGGGCCACCAGGTCGGCGATCCGGGCCACCACGCTGTCGTGCGCCGGCCGGCCCACCTCGACGGTGAGCGTCCCGGTGCCGTTGACGGTGCCGGCGAAGACCTCGTCGCCGGGCTGCTTGTCCGCCGGCAGCGGCTCGCCGGTCACCGAGGCCTGGTCGACCTCCGAGGCTCCCTCGACGACCGTGCCGTCGGCGGGTAGCCGGTCGCCGGGGCGGACCAGCACCCGGTCGCCGACCTCGAGCTCCGCGGCCGGGACCGTGGACTCCCGGCCGTGCTCGAGCCGGCAGGCCTGCTCCGGGGCCAGGTCGGTGAGCGCCCGGACGGCGTCGCGGGTGCGCCGGGTGGCGAAGGCCTCCAGCGCGCCGGACGTCGCGAAGATGACGATCAGCAGGGCGCCGTCGAAGACCTGGCCGATGGCCGCGGCGCCGAGGGCGGCCACCACCATGAGCAGGTCGACGTCCAGCGTTCGCTCCCGCAGCGCCTGCACGCCGGCCACCGCCGGTTCCCAGCCGCCCGCGGCGTAGCAGGCCAGGTACGCCGCCCACCAGACCACGGCGGGTGCCCCGGCCAGCTGCAGCAGCACGCCGACCGCGAAGAGCCCCAGCGACACCGCCGCCCAGCGGACCTCCGGCAGCGTCCAGGCCACCGCCAGGCGGGGGCGCCGGTCGACGAGCACGGGCCGGTCGGCGGTCGTGGCGGTCACGACTGCCACGCTACCTGCGCATCCGTGAAGGCACGCATGTGGTCAGGTGGCCGACCGAGCGCGGACCGGGTCACCGGGGGGGGGGGGGGCGGCCCCGGCTCTTTTTAACAACNGGGCCGACCGGTCCGCAGCGTCGCGGACCGCGGACGAGGGGGCACCCGTGACCGACTTCTACACCGCACCGCAGCGGACCTGGCAGGACCACTTCGGCTCCCGCCCGCTGGCCGACCGGCTCGAGGCCGCGGTCGTCGCCGACCGGCTCGACGACGGGTCGGCGGCGTTCATCGCCTCCCGGGACTTCTTCTTCCTGTCCACCGTGGACGGGCAGGGCCGGCCCACGGTGTCCTACAAGGGCGGGCCCACCGGCGTCGTCGCCGTCCTGGACGAGCGCACGCTGGCCTTCCCGCACTACGACGGCAACGGCATGTTCCTGTCGATGGGCAACGCGACCGAGACCGGGCAGGTGGGCCTGCTGTTCATCGACCTGGAGACCCCGGACCGGGTCCGGGTGCAGGCCACCGCCACCGTCAGCGCGGACGACGAGCTGCTGGCCCGCTGGCCCGGTGCCACGCTGGTCACCCGGGCCGTCGTCGACGAGGTGTTCCCCAACTGCGGCCGGTACGTGCACGTGCACCAGCGGGTCCGGGCCAGCGAGTACGTCCCCGATGCCGGCGGCGACGCGCCCCGCCCCTCGTGGAAGCGGCTGGACGTGGTGCAGGACGTGCTGCCCGACGCCGCCCGCACCGCCGGGGAGGGCGGCCCGATCACCTTCGAGGAGTACGTGGGCAAGGTGCGGTCCGGCACCTCCTGAGAGGGTGGGGTCGTGTCGGTCGCCGCGCTCGTCCTCGCCGCCGGGGGCGGCTCCCGCTACGGCATGCCCAAGGCACTGGTCGAGCACGAGGGGTCGCTGTTCGTCGAGCGGGCCGTGCGGACGGCGCGCACGGTCTGCGACCCCGTGCTGGTCGTGCTCGGCGCCGCGATGGTCGAGGTGTGGCAGCGCGCCGACCTGGACGGCGCGACCGTGGTCGGCAACCGCGACTGGGAGACCGGCATGGCGTCCTCGCTGCGCACCGGCATCCAGGGGCTGCAGGCCCTGGGCGGCGGCATCGAGGCGGCTTTGATCATGCTGGTCGACGTCCCCGGCATGACCGCCGAGGCGCTGGCGCGGATCAGCGGGCACGCCGCGCCCGACGCGCTCGTCGTCCCGACCTACGACGGCGTCCCGGGACACCCGGTGCTGATCGGCCGGGACCACTGGGCCGGCGTGGCCGCCTCGGCGACCGGGGACGAGGGCGCCCGGGCCTACCTGCGCGACCACGAGGTCACCGAGGTCGACTGCACCGGCCTGGCCGACCCGGCCGACTGGGACGTCCCGCCGAGTACGGTCCAGCCGTGATCGCCACCATCAGCGACCAGCCCCTGGACGTCGCCGCGCACGAGGCCGCCGCGGCCCACCCGGCCGCCGGGGCCACGGTCAGCTTCGCCGGCGTCGTCCGCGACCACGACGGCGGACGCGGCGTCACCGAGCTGGAGTACGTCGGCCACCCGACCGCGCAGGCGCTGGTCGAGGAGATCGCCGCGGAGTTCGCCGCCCGGCCCGAGGTGCACGCCGTGGCGGTCAGCCACCGGGTGGGCCTGCTCGCGATCGGCGACGTGGCCCTGGCCTGCGCGGTCTCCACCAGCCACCGTGGCCAGGCGTTCGCCGCCTGCGCGGAGCTCGTCGACGAGATCAAGGCCCGGCTGCCGATCTGGAAGCGCCAGGTGTTCACCGACGGGGCCGAGGAATGGGTGTCCTGCCCCTAGGCTGAGCGCCGTCGGGAAAGGGGACCCGGGTGGTGCGGCAGGCGGGTACAGGTGTTCTCGAGGGGATGCCCATGGGCTTCCTGCAGTTCGCCGCCGACTGGACGATCACCTACGTCAACGCCGGCGCCGAGCGGACCTTCCGCCGCAACCGGGCCGACCTGCTCGGCCGCAACGCCTGGCAGGCCTTCCCCGGCAACGAGGAGAGCGCCTTCGGCCGCACCTACCGGCGGGTCGCCCGGACCCGGGTGCCCGAGGTGGCCGAGGCCTTCTCCGCGGCGCTGGGTGCGTGGTTCGAGGTCCGCGTCGTGCCCGCCGAGCAGGGCGGGATCAACGTCTTCTTCACCGACACCACGCAGCGGCACCGGGCGCAGGAGCGGCTGGCGGTGCTGGCCCAGGTCAGCGCCGAGGTCGTCGGGTCGCCCGACGCCGTGCAGAGCATGAGCCGCATCCCCCGCCTGCTGGTGCCGGTGCTGGCGGACTGGGCCGTGGTGACCGTGCTGGACGACGCCGGCCGCCCCCGGGACGTCGGGTGCTGGCACGCCGACGCCGAGCTGCGGCCGGTGCTGGAGCGGTACAGCGAGCTGCGGCTGGGGGCCCTGCCCTCGACCACCCCGCTGATCCGGTCGATGCAGGCCCAGGAGCCGATGCCGGTCACCGCCGCGGAGGTCGCCGACAGCCTGCCGCCCGGCGAGGCCCGCCGGCTGCAGGCGCAGCTGGCCACCGGCACGGGGTTCTACCTGCCCCTGCTCGGCCGGGGGCGCACGCTGGGCGTGATCACCCTCTGGTGGTCGGCCGGGCACGCCCCCGCGCCGGAGGACCTCGCCGCCGCCCGGGAGTGCGCCGACCGGATCGGGCTGGCGTTGGACAACGGCCGGCTCTACCGCCAGCAGGCCGCCCTCGCCGAAGAGCTGCAGCGCAGCCTGCTGACCCAACCGTTCCGGCCCGCCGGGGCCGAGGTCGCCGTCCGGTACACCCCGGCGGCCGAGGCGGCCCGGGTCGGCGGGGACTGGTACGACGCCTTCCGCTCGCCCAGCGGCGCGATGACCCTGGTCATCGGCGACGTCGTCGGGCACGACACGGCGGCCGCCGCGGCGATGGGTCAGCTGCGCGGGCTGCTGCGCGGCATCGCCACCTACTCCGACGCCGGGCCCGGCGAGGTGCTGCGCGGGCTCGACGTGGCGATGGACCACCTGGACTTCCCGACGCTGGCCACCTGCGCGGTCGCCCGGCTGACGGAGGTCGAGGGCGGCGGCGCGACCATGGTCTGGTCCAGCGCGGGCCACCTGTCCCCGGTCGTGCTGCACGCCGACGGCTCGCTGGGCGCACCGGACCCCTGGCAGGGCGACCTGCTGCTCGGCGTGGACGGCCTGGCCGCGCGGCACGAGCACGTGGTCGCGCTGCCGCCGGGGTCGACGGTGCTGATGTTCACCGACGGCCTGGTCGAGCGCCGGCACGAGGACCTCGACACCGGGCTGGCCCGGCTGCGCGCGGTGGTCGCCGAGCTCGCCGGCTGCCCGCTGGACGTGCTGTGCGACCAGGTCGTCGAGCGGCTGGTGCACGGCCGGCCGGACGACGATGTCGCGCTGGTCGCCGTCCGGCTGCGCTGAGCCGCCGGCCGGTCAGTCCGTCAGCGGGCGCCGGCGAGGCCGTCGTCGTCGGGGTGCCGGCGCTGCTGGTCGGCGCGCTCGGCGGCCTCCTCGTCGGCCTCGCCCTCCAGTCGGCGGGCCTCCCCGGCGACCTCGGCGGCGGCGTCGCCGTGCGACTCGCCGTAGACCTCCGTCGCCCGCCCGAGCAGCTCCTCCGCCTTGGCCTTGGCCTTGTCGAACACGCTCATCCCAGTGCTCCTCTCATCGGTGGGCCGAATCCCTGATCTCGCCGACCAGCTCCTCGAGGATGTCCTCCAGGGCGACGACGCCGAGCACCCGGCCTTCGTCCACGACGGCGGCGAGCTGGGCCCGGCCGGCCTGCATCGTCTGCAGCGTCGTCCGCAGGTCGGTGGTGGCGTCCACCCGGGGCAGCGGGCGGGTGATGTCGGCGACCCGGACGTCGGGCTCGCCCTCGGCCACCAGCACGTCCTTGAGGTGGACGTACCCGGTGAGCTCGTCGCCGACGAGGACCGGGAACCGGGAGAACCCGGTGGTGGCCGCCAGCTGCTCCACGACCAGCCCGTCGTCGTCCGGGGCCAGCACGGCCAGCTCGGCGCGGGGGATGAGCACCGAGCGGGTGTCCCGGTCCTCCAGGGTCAGCGCGCCGGTCAGCAGGTCGTGGTCGGCGGCGTCCAGCAGCCCGCCCTCGCGGGACTGGTCGAGCAGCCCGGCGACCTCGTCGCGGGTGAAGGAGCTGGCGACCTCGTCCTTGGGCTCGACGCCGACCAGCCGCAGGACGGCGTTGGCGATCGCGTTCATGGCCAGCAGGAACGGCTTGAGCACCGTCGCCACGATCTTCAGCGGCGGGGCCAGCGCCAGCGCGGCCCGGTCGGGGCCGGCCAGCGCCAGGTTCTTGGGCACCATCTCGCCGATCACCACGTGCAGCGCGACGACCACCGACAGCGCGATGGCGAACGAGATCGGGTAGACGGCGCCCTCGGGCACCCGCAGCGCCGCGAACACCGGCTCCAGCAGGTGTGCCACGGCGGGCTCGCCGATCGCGCCCAGCCCCAGCGAGCAGACCGTGATGCCCAGCTGGGCGGCGGCCATCATCAGCGAGACCTGCTCCATGGCGGCCAGCGTGGTGCGGGCACGGCGGGAGCCCGCCCCCGCCAGCGGCTCGATGGACGACCCGCGCGCGGGGATCAGCGCGAACTCGGCGGCCACGAAGAAGGCGGTGGCGCCCAGCAGGACGACGGCCACGACGAGCCCGATCCAGTCGCTCATCGGGTCGCCCCCTCCTCGACGGCGGCGGGCGCGGTCTCCTCGCCGACGGGCGGGATCTCCCCGACCAGCACCCGGTCGACCCGGCTGCCCTCCAGGGCGACCACCTCGAGCCAGACACCGCCCAGGCCGGTCTCGTCGTCGACGTCGTCGGCCAGCTCGGGCGGCAGCTCGCGCATGACCTCGACCCGGTCGCCGACCTCGGGCATCCGGCCGAGCTGGCGGAGCACCAGCCCGCCGAGGGTCTCGTAGCTGTGGTCGTCGGGGACCTGCAGGCCGGTGGCCTCGCGGACCTCGTCCGGGCGCAGCAGGCCGCTGGCCGACCAGGTGCCGTCCTCCAGGTCGGTCAGGCCGGGGACCTCCGGCTCGTCGTGCTCGTCGGCGACCTCGCCGACCAGCTCCTCGACCAGGTCCTCGACGGTGACCACGCCGTCGGTGCCGCCGTACTCGTCGACCAGCACGGCCATCTGCAGGCTGCCCTGCCGGAGGTCGGTCAGCAGGTCGTCCAGCCGTCGGCTGGTGGGCACGTGCAGCGCGGGCACCATCACCGACGCGACGCTCGCCGTGCGGCGGTCGGCGCGGGGGACGGACAGCGCGTGTTTCACGTGGACCAGCCCGACGACGTCGTCCACGCCGTCGCCGACCACCGGGAAGCGGGAGTGCCCGGACTCGCGGGCGGCGTCCAGCACGGCCGAGACGGCGGCGTCGGCCGGGATGGTGGTCATCTGCAGCCGGCGGGTGGCCACGTCGGAGGCGCGCAGCTCGCCGAAGGCCAGGCTGCGGGTGAGCAACTGGGCGGTGGTCGCCTCCAGCGTGCCCTGGCTGCTGGACCGGCGGACCAGCGACGTCAGCTCCTCGGGGGACCGGGCCGAGGCCAGCTCCTCCTGCGGCTCGATGCCGAACAGCCGGCGCAGGACGGCGTTGGCCCAGCCGTTCAGCGCCCGGATCACCAAGGAGGTCGACCGGGTGAAGCCGCGCTGGAAGCCGGAGACCGCGCGGGCGGTGCGCAGCGGCTCGGACAGCGCGATGTTCTTGGGCACCAGCTCGCCGAACACCATGGTCAGCCCGGTGGCCAGCACCAGGGCCAGTGTGATCGAGACCGACCGAGCGGCCCCCTCGCCCAGCCCGGCGGCGCCCAGCGGGCCGCGCAGCAGGGCGGCGATGGAGGGCTCGGCGACGAAGCCGACGGCCAGGTTGGTGACGGTGATGCCGAGCTGGGCGCCCGACAGCTGGGTGGACAGCGTCTGCAGGGCAGCCAGGACGCCCTCGGAGCCCTTGTCGCCGTCGGCGACCTGGCGCTCGACCGTGGCGCGGTCGACGGTGACCAGGGAGAACTCGAAGGCGACGAACGCGGCGCAGGCGGCGATCAGCACGACCCCGACGAGCACGAGGAGCCACTCGATCACGGCGCGCTCCGGGCAGATGTCTCAGGACTGTGAGGCAACGAGCTCACGAGCGGGGTGGATCAGCCTCCGGCGAAGGGGGGCAGCACGTCGACGACCGCCCCGGGTGAGAGCACCAACGTACGGTCCCTCGTCGACGTTCCGTCCACCAGGAACGAACACGCCGTCAACACCCGTTCGAGTCTCTCGCCGTGCGCGTCGACGATCTGGCCCACCAGCTCGTCCAGCGAACCGGCGTCCCGGGTCTCGGTGTCCACGCCGACCGCGGCGCGGGCCCCGGCGAAGTAGCGCACGGTGACCGTGTTGCCCTGGCCCACCGCTCAGCCGCCGATCGCCGACATGGGGCGCGAGGGCTGCAGGAACGACGGGTCGTCGATCCCGTGGCCGGGCAGCTTGGTCAGCGTGGCGATCCGCCAGCGGTCGGCCAGCTCCTGGTCGGTGGCGCCGTCCCGCATCGCCGTCCGCAGGTCGGACTCCTCGCGGGCGAACAGGCAGTTGCGGATCTGGCCGTCGGCGGTGAGCCGGGTGCGGTCGCAGGCGCCGCAGAAGCTGCGGGTGACGGAGGCGATGACGCCGACGGTGAGGTCGGTGCCGTCGACCAGCCAGCGCTCGGCCGGGGCCGCGCCGCGCTCCTCGACGTCCGGGGTGAGGGTGTGCGTGGCCGACAGCTTGGCCAGGATGTCCTCGGCGGTCACCATCTCGGCGCGGGTCCACGCGTGGTGGGCGTCCAGCGGCATCTGCTCGATGAAGCGCAGCTCGTAGCCGTGCTCGAGGCAGTACTCCAGCAGCGGGACGGCGTCGTCCTCGTTGATGCCCTTGAGCAGCACCGTGTTCACCTTGACCGGGGTGAGCCCGGCCTCCTTGGCGGCCTTGAGGCCGGCCAGCACGTCGGGCAGCCGGTCGCGGTGGGTGAGCTGCTTGAACCGGTCGCGGTCCAGGGTGTCCAGGCTGACGTTGAGCCGGTCCAGCCCGGCGGCGGCCAGGGCCGGCGCCATCCGGGACAGGCCCACGGCGTTGGTGGTCAGGCTGACCTCGGGCCGGGGCAGCAGCGCGGTCGTGGCCGCGACGATGCCGGGCAGGCCGGGGCGCAGCAGCGGCTCGCCGCCGGTGAACCGGACCTCCTCGATGCCCAGGTGCTCCACGCCGATGCGGACCAGCCGGACGACCTCGTCGTCGGTCAGCTGCTCGACCTTGGGCAGCCAGTCCAGGCCCTCGGGCGGCATGCAGTAGCTGCAGCGCAGGTTGCACCGGTCGGTCAGCGAGCCCCGCAGGTCGGTCGCGGTGCGGCCGTGCCGGTCGACCAGCCCGCCGCTGCCCGGGGCGGGTGCGGGCATGCGGACCACCGGGTCGGGGAGCGGGCTCGGCGTCGTCACCCTCCCGACTGTAGAGCCGCCCGGTCGCGGGCTCGTCACGGCTGTGTCCGCGGTCACCCCTGCTTCCGCGGCTGCGGATCTCCGGGCTCCCACAGCCCGCACCGGCGGGTTGCAGCACGTTGCTCAGTGCGTGAGCGTCAGCTTCAGGACGACGACGAGCAGCGCCACCGCCGCGGCCACCACACCCATCAGCACGGCCCGGCCCAGCGGGACGTCGGCCTGCAGGCGCCGGTAGACCAGCCCGATGCCGGCCACCCGGACCAGCCCGACGGCAGCGGCCAGCGACTGCCCCCACACCTCCGGGGGCCAGCCCAGCGCGGTGGCCAGCAGGACGAGCGCGGGCAGCGACCCCGAGCTGAGGATGGGCGTGGCGTCCCGGACGGCGTGGGAGAGCTGCCGGTGCTGACCGCCGGTGAGCAGCGATCCGACCGAGTGCGCGAGCACGTGCGCCAGGTAGGTCGACAGCACGGTGCCCACGACCAGCAGCACCGCGGCGCCGTCGTCCACCGCCTCGGGCGAGGTGCCGACCACCGCGGCCAGCACGAGCACGGTGCCGTAGACGTAGGCGGTGACCCGGCTCTCCGCGCGGTGCGGGTCGACGTCGTCCCGGCGGCGGGTGAGCGGGCGCAACGCGCGGGAGGTGGCCACGCGGGCATCCTGCATGGACGCCGTCGCTAGCATCGGGGGTGCCACCCGGGAGTCCGGCAGGCCCCCCTGTCTCCGCCTGTGGCCAGGAAGTCGAGATCGATCCCCGTGCGCAACCCGTTCTCCCCGTACGCCCGCATCTTCACCGTCCCGGGCTCGCGGTCCTTCTCCTTCGCCGGCTGGCTGGCCCGCGTGCCGATGTCCACCGTCGGACTGGGCTCGGTGCTCCTGGTCGCCGGGGAGTCCGGCAGCTACGGCCTGGCCGGCGCCGTCTCCGGCACGCTGGCGCTGGCCTTCGCGGTCGGCAGCCCGCAGTGGGCCCGCGGCATGGACCGGGTCGGCCAGGGTCGGGTGCTCGTCGTGTCCTCGGCGGCCTACCTGGTGCTCGGCCTGGTGTTCGCCTCGGCCGTGGTGCTGGACGCGCCGCGCTGGTCCTGGTTCGTGCTCGCCGCGCTGACCGGTGCGTGCGGGGCCAACGTCGGCTCCGCCGTCCGGGCGCGGTGGGCGCACGCGCTGCCGGACTCCGACGACCGGCAGACCGCCTTCGCGTTCGAGTCGGTCGTGGACGAGGTCGTGTTCGTCGTCGGCCCGCCGTCGATCACCTTCCTGGCCGCGCTGATCGCCCCGCCGGCCGGCTTCGTCGTCGGGCTGGTGGTCGGCGTCGCCGGCGCCGTCTGGCTGGCCCGGCAGGAGACCACCCAGCCGCCCGTGCAGCGCACCCCGGTGGGTGAGTCCCGGACCCGGACGTCGGTCATCGGGCCCGCACTGCTGGTCGTGGCCACCGCGTACCTGGCGGTCGGCACGGTGTTCGGCGCGATGGACGTCGTGGTCGTCGGGTTCGCGCAGGACGAGGGCGCCCCGGTGATGGCCGGCGTCGCGCTGGCCGCCTACGCCGGCGGCAGCCTGGTGTCCGGGCTGTTCTACGGCGTCGTCCGGCTCCCCGGGTCGCTGACCGCGCGGTTCGTGGCGTGCGCGGTCTTCTTCGGGCTGGTCGCGCAGGGGCTGCTGCTCGTCGGCTCGCTGACCTGGCTGGTGCCCGCCGCGTTCCTCGCCGGGCTGGCGATCGCGCCGGTGCTGGTCTCCGGGATGTCGCTGGTGGAGTCCCGGGTGCCGCGCGCGGCGCTGAACGAGGGCCTGACCTGGACGTCGACCGGCCTCACCCTCGGCGTCACCGCCGGTGCGGCGCTGGCCGGCGCCGCGGTCGACGCCTGGGGGGCGGAGGCGGCGTTCCTGGTGCCCGCGCTGGGCGCGGCGGCGGCGGGGGTGCTCGCCCTGGTCGGTGCGATGGTGCTGCGGCGCCCGGCCGCGGTGGCCGTGCGCGAGCCCGAGGAGGCGCTGCGGTGACCGACCTGCTCCTGCACCACGCGACGTTGTTCGACAGCGAGGCCGGCCGGCTGGTGCCCGACGCCGCCGTGCACGTGCGCGACGACCGCGTGGTGGCGGCCGGCCGCGCCGACGACGTCCCGGTGCCCGCCGACGCCGTCCGGGTGGACCTGGGCGGCGGCTACCTCCTGCCCGGCCTGCTGAACCTGCACACCCACCTGTCGATCTCGCTGCCCGGTGCCGCCGGTGACCGGGTGGAGGCGATGGGCCCGCACGAGCTCGCGCTGTACATGGCCTCGGGCGCCGAGCGGACCCTGCTGGCCGGGGTGACCACGGTCCGCTGCGTGGCCGAGAAGTCCGGTGCGGACTTCGCGCTGCGGGCGGCCATCGAGGCCGGCGAGGTGCGCGGGCCGCGGGTGTTCACGGCCGGCCGCGCACTCTGCTGCACCGGTGGGCACGGCGCGGGCTCGCCGGACACCCTGGAGTGCGACGGGGCGGACTCCTTCCGCCGCGGTGTGCGCTCGCAGGTCGCGCTGGGCGCCGACCTGGTCAAGGTCATGGTCAGCGGCGGCATCGCCGGGGAGCACGAGCAGATCTCCACCCCGCAGCTCACCGACGACGAGCTGGCCGCGGTGATCTCCACCGCGCACGACTGGGGCCGCAAGGTCACCGCCCACGCCGGACCGGCCGCGGTCATCGCCCGCGCGGTCGCTCTCGGGCTGGACTGCGTCGAGCACGGCTACCAGCTGACCCCCGAGGTCGCGGCGCAGATGGCGGCCGCCGGCACCGCGCTGGTGCCGACCCTCGTGGTCACCCGGTGCGGGGCGTTCTTCGACGAGCTGGGTGTGCCGGCGTGGATGCAGGCCCGCTCGCTCGGTGCGGCCGATCAGCACGCGGCCAGCTACCGGATGGCCCTGGAGGCCGGGGTCGAGGTCCTGCTGGGCAGCGACATGCCGCCGTTCTGGGACTTCGAGGGCACCAGCGCCACCGTCCGGGAGCTGGAGCACATGGCCGTCCTCGGCGCGCCGGCCGGGATGACCCCGGCCCGCGCGCTGCAGGCCGCCACGATCGCCCCGGCCCGCTGGCTGGGCGCCGAGGACCGGGTCGGCGTCGTGGCCCCCGGCCGGTTCGCCGACCTGGTGCTGGTCGACGAGGACCCCACGGCCGACGTGGCCGCCCTGCGCACGCTGCGCTGGGTGATGAAGGGCGGCCGGGTGGTCCGCGACGACTCCACCGACCTGACCAGGAGGGCCCGATGACCGAGCCGGACGGCGTGGCGGACATGGAGCTGTACGACCTGCGGGTGGTGGTCGACTCGATCGGCGGCCGCTCGGTCTGCGGTCTGGCGGTGGGCGACTCCTTCGAGCTGACCAACTCCGCCGAGCTGCGCATCCCCGCCGGGAAGCACTTCTGCGTCTACGCCCTGCAGTCGGTGCTACCGCTGCTGCCGGCCAAGCAGCGCGACCTCCCCGCGGCCGACTGGCTCGAGCGCGACACCCTGGTCGCCTGCCCGGACCCCGAGGAGCGGCTGGTCATGCGGATCGAGCGGTCCCGCCGGGTGGCGCTGCGGTCGGGTGACCTGACGTGACGGAGATCGGGCTGGGCCTGCAGTCGGACAAGGCCCCCGGGGACTACGCCCGGCTGGCCGCGGCGGCCGAGGAGCACGGCATCGACGTGATCAGCGTCTTCGGCGACCTGCTCTACCAGCCGCCGGTCGTGCCGCTGCTGGAGATGGCTGCGGCCACCTCGCGCGTGCGGCTGGGCGCGGCCTGCTGGAACCCGTTCACCACGCACCCCTACGAGCTGGCCGGCCAGCTGGCCGCGCTGGACCGCCTGTCGGGCGGCCGGGCGTACTGCGGGCTGGCCCGCGGCACCTGGCTGGGTGCCCTGGGGGTGTCCCAGGCCCGGCCGGTCGCGCAGCTCCGGGAGGCCGTGGCGCTGATCCGGGCGCTGCTGTCGGGGTCGGCGGACGGCGTCGAGGGCGACCTCTTCCCGCTGGCCGCCGGGACGACGCTGCGCTACCCGCTGCCCGACGTCGTCCCCCCGTTCCTGGTCGGCACCTGGGGCGCGCAGACCGCAGCCCTGGCCGGCGAGGTCGCCGACGAGCTCAAGGTCGGCGGCTCGGCCAACCCGGCGATGGTCGGGGTGATGCGGGAGTGGACCGCGGTCGGCGCCCGTCGGGCCGGCCGGCCCGACGACGCGGTCGGCATCGTGGTCGGCGCGGTGACCGTGGTCGACGAGGACGGCGCCGCCGCCCGGGCCCGGGCGCGCACCGAGGTCGCCATGTACCTCGCCGTCGTCGCCGGGCTGGACCCGACGGTCACGCTGCCCGACGGGCTGCTGCCCGAGGTGACCGCCCGGGTGGACGCCGGGGACTCCGAGGGTGCCGGACGCCTGGTGCCCGACGAGGTGCTGGACCTCTTCGCGTTCTCCGGGACGCCGGAGCAGGTCGCCGTCCAGGCCCAGCTGCTGGTCGACGCCGGCGCCTCCCGGGTCGAGTTCGGCACCCCGCACGGGCTCACCGACGACCGCGGCGTCGAGCTGATCGGCACCCGGGTCCTGCCGCTGCTGCACCGCTGAGGCTCAGAGGCGGGGCAGCACCTGCTCGCCGAGGACGGTCACCGCGCGGACCGGGTCCGGGCCCAGGGGTGGGCCGAAGGACAGGTGGGTGGCGCCCTCGTCCTGCAGCCAGCGGCAGCGGCGGACCACCTCGTCGGCGTCCCCCGCGATGCCCAGACCGAGCATCTGCGGGGTGACCAGGTCGGTGGCCCGCCCGACCTCGCCGGCGGCCAGCGCGGCCTGGATGCCGGCGAAGTCGGCCACCGCCAGGCCGGCCCGCTCGAGCAGATATGGGGAGAACGAGGCGCCGTAGTATGCGATCTTCTCCGCCAGCGCCCGCTCGGCGGCGGCGCGGTCCTCGTCGACGGACACCCAGAAGGCCGCGGCGAGGTCGACCGACGCGGGGTCCCGGCCGGCCTCGACCGCCCCGGCGTGCACCAGGTCGCGGGCGGTGGGGAAGTGCTCGGGCGGGTAGAGCAGGGGCAGCACGCCGTCGGCCACCGCACCGGCCATGCCGAGCATCTTCGGGCTCATCGCCCCGACGTAGACCGGGGCGGCGGCCGGGAAGCGCAGGTGCGCCTCCGCCGTCCAGCCCGGGCCGGTGTCCTCGTGCTCCACCGGCCGGCCGCCGGCGCCGAGCACCTGCAGCGCGCGGACCGCCTCCCGGGTGCGGGTCAGCGGCTTGGGCCGGGGGATGCCCGCCCACCCCAGGAACTCCTCGGCGCCCGCGGCGACGCCGAGCAGGAACCGGCCGCCGGACAGTTCGGCCAGCGTCGCCGACGTCATCGCGATCTCGGCCGGGTGCACCGAGTACGGGTTCATGATCCCGATGCCCAGCCCGACCCGGGAGGTGGCGACGGCGGCCGCGGCCACCATCACCGGCGCCGACCGCAGGAAGAGGTCGTCGGACACCCACACCTGGTCGAAGCCCAGCCGCTCGGCGGTGACGGTGAGCTCGACGAACTGGGCGACCGACAGGTCGTTGTTCAACCGCAGCGAGGTCGTCATCCCGTGCACGCGTCCAGCTCGACCTCGACCAGGAAGCCCTCGCCGACCAGGCCGCCGACGTACAGCGTGGTGTTGGCCGGGGCCACGTCGCCCAGGAGCTCGGCGTGCGCCCGTGCGGCGCCCTCCCAGTCCGCGCCGGGGGCGAGGAACAGCCGGGAGCGGAGCACCTGCTCGCGGGTGCCGCCCAGCTGCTGCACGGCGGCGATCGCCCGGGTCAGGCAGGCGTGCGCCTGGGCGTGCACGTCGCCGGGGTGCGCCGCGGAGCCGTCCGGCCCGTGGTCGGTCGTGCCGCTGACGGCGATGCAGCACCCGCTGCGGGCGGCGCGGGCATATCCTGCCGCGGCCTCCCAGCCGGTGCCGTCCAGCACCCTGGCGTCCGTGCTGGTGGGGGTGTGGTCCGGGTCCTGCGACATGTGATCTCTCCGTAACCCAATCGGGGGATCTGCGGCGCTACCGTACCGACTCGTTGGGAACGTTCCCATGCTGACCGGTCCCGCCGTGGAGGCGTCAGTCCGCTCGATCCCGGAGGTCGTCATGCGCCGCCCCCTCTACCCCGTGGCCGCGGTGCTCGTCGCCGCGCTCGGCCTCTCTGCGTGCGGAGGAGGTGGGGACGACGCCGGGTCGGCGTCCGGTGACCGGACGCTCGTCGTCGACACGTCCTTCCAGCTGACCACCAGCGACCCCGCGCGCATGTTCGAGCCGACCGGCCAGATCATCGACCACGTCATCTACGAGACGCTCTACACCTTCGAGGGCACCGACTCGACGACGCCGGTGCCGCTGCTGGCCACCGACGAGGAGATCTCCGAGGACGGCCTGACGCACACCTTCACGCTGCGCGACGACGTCACGTTCTCCGACGGCACCCCGATGACCGCCGACGACGTCGTCTTCTCGCTGAACCGGGTCATCCAGGTCAAGGGCAACCCCTCGTTCCTGCTGGACGGCGTCACGGTCGAGAAGGTCGACGACACCACGGTCACGCTGACCACGGCGACCCCGGACCCGGCGCTGCCGTTCAAGCTGACCAACCCCGCGCTGGGCGTGGTGAACTCCGCGGCCGTCACCGAGGCCGGCGGCAGCGACCAGGAAGGCGCCGAGACCGCCGACACCGCCGAGGACGCGCTGAACGGCGAGTCCCAGGGCTCGGGCCCCTACGTCATCGAGTCCTTCGACGTGCAGGACCAGGTCGTGCTGACCCGCAACCCGGAGTACTGGGGCGAGGAGCCGGCCTACGACCGGATCGTGCTGCGCAACACCGAGGCCTCGGTCCAGTCGGTGAACGTCCGCAGCGGTGACGCCCAGCTGGTCGTCGACCTCTCCGCCGACCAGGCCGCCGAGCTCGGGGGCGGCGACGTGACCGTCGACAGCTCGCCGTCGGCCAACGTCTTCTTCGTCTACACGAACAACGACCCCGCGGTCTCGCCGATCACCTCGAACCCGGACTTCCAGGAGGCGGTGCGCTACGGCATCGACTACTCCGCGCTGGTCGACCTGGCCGGTGAGGGCTCCTCGCAGACCCCGGGCGTCATCCCGACCACGTTCCTCGGTGCGCTGGACCCCTCCGACGCCGTCGAGCGGGACACCGACCGGGCCGAGCAGGCGCTGGCCGCCAGCGGGATCAGCGACCCGACCGTGACGCTGTCCTACCCGAGCGAGATCCAGGTCAACGGCATCGACTTCGGTGACCTCGCCGCCGCGGTGCAGGCCCAGCTGGCCGAGGTCGGCATCACCGTCGAGCTGGCCCCCGCCCCGGTGCAGACGGCGCTGGAGGGCTACCGCGCCGGCACCGAGGAGATGGGCCTGTGGTCGTGGGGCCCGGACTACCCGGACCCGTCGGACTACCTGGTCTTCACCCCGGGCCAGCTCGTCGGCCTGCGCGCCGGCTGGGCCGCCGGTGCCGACCCGACGCTGGAGGCCGCGGCCACCGCCGTGTCCAGCGAGTTCGACGACGACGCCCGCGTCGACGCCTACACCACGATCCAGCAGCAGCTCAACGAGAGCGGCCCGTTCTACCCGCTCATCCAGCCGGCCCAGGTGCTCGCCTACTCGTCCTCCCTCGAGGGCGTGGCGTTCAACCCGAGCTGGACGGTCGACCTCGCGGACATCAGCTGACCACGACCGCACCGCGCGACGCCGGGACCGGGGACACGTCCCCCGGTCCCGGCGTCGCGGCGGCCCGTCCGCGCCGCCCCCGGCGGGCCCTGCTCCGCTTCGTCGCCCGACGGCTGGCCGCCGGGCTGCTGCTGTGCATCGGCGTCACCCTGGTGTCCTTCCTGCTCACCCAGGCGGTCCCCGGCGACCCGGTCACGGCGAACCTGGGCCAGCGCGCCTCGGAGGACCCCGACGCCGTCGCGGCCTTCCGCGCCGCCAACGGCCTGGACAAGTCCCTGCCCGAGCAGTACCTGACCTACGTCGGCAACCTGCTCACCGGTGACTTCGGGACCTCCCAGCAGACCCGCAACCCGGTGGCCTCGGACCTGGCGGAGAAGGTGCCCGCCACGATGGAGCTCGCCCTGGCGGCGATCCTCGTCGCCGTCGTCCTCGGCGTCGGGTTCGGCATCGTCGCGGCGCTCTACCGGGACCGCTGGCCCGACCAGGTCCTCCGGGTGCTGTCGCTGTCCGGGGTGTCGGTGCCGACCTTCTGGCTGGCCCTGATCGCCTACTACTGGATCAGCTTCAAGCTCGACCTGCTCCCGGCCGGGGGCCGGCTGTCCCCGGGCGCGCCGACGCCGCCGCAGGTGACCGGCTTCTACACGGTCGACTCCCTGCTGGCCGGGGACTGGGCGACCTTCGGGGACGCCGTCAGCCGGCTGGTGCTGCCGGCCCTCGTGCTGGCCTCGTTCACCGTCGGCGTGCTGCTGCGGTTCACCCGGGCCGCCGTCCTGGAGGTGCTCGGCGACGAGTACGTGCGGGCCGCCCGCGCCAAGGGCCTGCCCGAGCTGACCGTCGTCCGGCGGCACGTGCTGCGCCCGGCGCTGCTGTCGGTCGTCACCGTCACCGGCGTGGCCTTCGCCGGGCTGCTCTCGGGCACCGTGCTGGTCGAGCAGATCTTCGGCTGGCGGGGGCTCGGCGCCTACGCCTACACCAGCGCGCTGGCCCTGGACCTGCCCGCGATCATGGGCGTCAGCGTCGTCGTCGCGGTCATCTACATCCTGATCAACCTGGTGGTGGACCTGTTGTACGGCGTCATCGACCCCAGGCTGAGGCTCTCGTGACCGGGCCCGATCCGCTGCTCGTGCCCGCGGCCCCGCTCGCCGGGGACGTCGACGTCCCCGGCGCGGCGGCCGCCGCGGGGGAGGAGCGCGCGGCCCGGACGCTGACCCGCTCCCCGTGGCGGCGCCCGCTGGCCGTCATCGGCCTGGTGGTGATCGCCGCCTGGGTGCTGATCGCGGTCTTCGCCCCGGCGCTGGCGCCCTACGACCCGCTGGCCCAGGTGGCGCCCAAGCTGCTGGAGCCCTCCGCCGAGCACCTGTTCGGCACCGACAACCTGGGCCGCGACGTGCTCTCCCGGGTGCTCTACGGGTCGCGGCTGTCGGTCCCGCTGGCACTGCTGCTGGTCGTGCTGGCCACGGTCGTCGGCACCGTGCTGGGCGCGGTCGCCGGCTACTTCGGGCGCTGGGTCGACGGCGGCATCATGCGGCTGACCGACCTGGTCTTCGCCTTCCCGGGGATCATCCTGGCGATGGCGGTCACCGCCGCTCTGGGCGCCGGGCTGCGCAACGCCGTCCTCGCGCTGGTCATCGTCACCTGGCCCTCCTACGCCCGGGTGGTGCGCGGGCTGGTGCTGTCCACCCGCGAGTCCGACCACATCCAGGCCTCCCGGCTGCTGGGCGCCTCCGCGCTGCGCACGCTGGCCGTCGACGTCCGGCCGACGGTGCTGGGCCCGGTGCTGGTCC
Organism: Klenkia terrae; assembly: GCF_900491935.1. Lineage (GTDB taxonomy): Bacteria > Actinomycetota > Actinomycetes > Mycobacteriales > Geodermatophilaceae > Klenkia > Klenkia terrae. Next base: position 1,996,363 of record NZ_UEXK01000004.1, on the reverse strand, counting down.
TGTCCGCCCTCGACGTGGGGAACGCCGTGCTGCTGCTGTCCGGGCTGTCCTTCCTCGGCCTGGGTGCGCGCCCGCCGGCCCCCGAGTGGGGCGCGATGGTCTCGGCCGGGGCGGCGGTGTTCGACAGCTGGTGGGTCGGCCTCTTCCCGGGCCTGGCCATCCTGACCGTCGTGCTGGCCTTCAACTTCCTCGGCGACACCCTGCGCGACGCCCTCGACCCGCGCACCGCGCGCGCCCTGCGCGGATGACCGCCCCGCTGCTGGAGGTGTCGGGCCTGCGGGTCCGGCTGCCCTCCCGGACCGGGGCCATGCTGCCCGCCGTCGACGGCGTGGACCTGACCGTGCACGCCGGCGAGGTGCTGGGGGTGGCCGGGGAGTCCGGCTCGGGCAAGACGATGACGGCCCTGGCGACCCTGGGCCTGCTGCCGCACGGCGCGCGCACCGACGGCTCGATCCGGCTGGCCGGCCGGGAGCTGCTGACGCTGTCGGACAAGCAGCTGCGCTCGGTCCGCGGCCGCGAGGTCGCGATGGTGGCCCAGGACCCGCGGACGGCGCTGCACCCGATGCTGTCCATCGAGCGGCAGCTCACCGAGCACCTGCGCCACCACCACGGCGTCGGCAGGAAGGCCGCGCGGGACGAGGCCGCGGACCTGCTGGACCAGGTGCGCATCCCCGACCCGCGGGCCGCGCTGGCCCGCTACCCGCACGAGTTCTCCGGCGGGATGCGGCAGCGCATCGCGATCGCCTCGGCGTTGGCTGCCCGGCCCTCGCTGCTGATCGCCGACGAGCCGACGACGGCGCTGGACGTCACCGTGCAGGCCGGCATCCTCCGGCTGCTGGACCGGCTGCGCCGCGAGCGCGGACTCGCCGTCCTGATCATCACCCACGACCTGGGCGTGCTGTCCTCGATCGCCGACCGCCTGGTGGTCATGTACGCCGGCCGGGTCGTGGAGTCCGGGACGACGGCCGACGTGCTCGCCTCGGCCCGGCACCCCTACACGCACGGCCTGCTCGACGCGCTGCCCGAGGGCGGGTCGGCGGCGATGCGGCCGATCCCCGGCAGCCCGCCGGCGCTGGGCGCCGTCCCGTCGGGCTGCCCGTTCCACCCGCGGTGCGCCAGCGCCCGGGACACGTGCGCGGCCGACGTCCCGGCCCTGCTGCAGATCGCCCCGGGCCGGCTGTCGGCCTGCCCGGTGGACCCGTACGCACCCGTCCGGGAGGTTGTCTCGTGAGCATCCTGACCGCGACCGGGGTGGAGGTCACCTACCCCGGATCCGGGCGCCCCGTCCGCGCCGTGGCCGGGGTGGACCTCGCCGTCGAGCCCGGCGAGGTGCTCGGCCTGGTGGGCGAGAGCGGCTGCGGCAAGTCCTCGCTGGCGCGCGCCCTGGTCGGTCTGGTCGCGCCCACCGCGGGCACCGTCGTCTTCGACAGCCAGCCGGTCGAGGCGCTGCGCCGCCGGGCCCGCCCGGTCGCCCAGCGGCGGCTGCAGATGGTCTTCCAGGACCCGTACTCCTCGCTCAACGCCCGTCGCCGGGTCGGCGACCAGATCGCCGACGCCCTGCGCCTGGCGGGGGGCGGCGGACGCCGCCGGGCCCCGGCCGCGGTCGGGGCGCTGCTCGAGCGGGTCGGGCTGGACCCGGCCATGCAGACCCGGTACCCGCACGAGTTCTCCGGCGGCCAGCGGCAGCGCGTGGCCGTCGCCCGGGCGCTGGCCGCGGACCCCTCGGTCATCGTGGCCGACGAGCCGATCTCGGCCCTGGACGCCTCGGCCCAGGCCCAGGTGGCCAACCTGCTGGTCGGGCTGGCCCGGACCGAGGGCGTGGCCGTGGTGTTCATCAGCCACGACCTGGCCATCGTCCGGCAGGTCGCCGACCGGACGGCGGTGATGTACCTGGGCACCGTGGTCGAGGTCGGCCCGACCGCGACGCTGTGGGAGGACCCGCAGCATCCGTACACCCGCGCGCTCATCGACGCCGTCCCCACCCCGGACGGCAGCGGCCGGCTGCCCGCGGACCTGCCGGGCGACGTGCCGGACCCGGCGGCCCCGCCGTCGGGGTGCCGGTTCCACCCCCGCTGCCCGCTGGTGACGCCGGACTGCTCGAGCTGGGAGCCGGTGCTGCGGGTGCAGGAGCCCGGGCACGCGGCCGCCTGCATCCTGGCCCCCGATCGTGGGGCCCCCGACCGCTCGACCACCGGAGTGCCCTCGTGACCGTGCCCGTGGTGGGCCCCGCCGTCCCCGACCCGTCCCGCCCCGGGTGGGACGGGTCGGGGGCGGCGGGGCCCCGCCCGGGCAACGTCCCGGGGCTGTCTCTTAGACACGTCCGACGCTCGCGGATGTANTCCCCGACCCGTCCCGCCCCGGGTGGGACGACGTCCAGGCCCTGGCCGCCGACGTCTGGGCCTGGCGCCGGGTGCAGGCGCCGCGGTCCCGGGACGACATCCCGCGCCAGGAGCGCCCGGCCGGCTGGGCGCCGGACTTCTCCGCGGCCGGCGTCGAGGCCGCCCGCGCCCGGCGCGCCGAGCTGCACGCGCGGTGGGCCGGCATCGACCTGGCCGGCGCCGACGTCGCCACCCGGGTGGACCACGCGCTGGTCGGGTCCACGCTGGCCCGGGTGCGCTGGGAGCTCGACGTGCTCCGCTCGCCCGAGCGGGACGCCTCCTTCTGGGTGGACCAGGCGCTCGGCCCGGTCTTCGACGCGCTGCTGCAGCCCCCGCCGTTCGGGCCGGAGCGGGTGGCGCAGTTGGCGCACCTGCTCGCCGTCGTCCCCGCGCAGGTGGCCACCGCGCAGGCGCAGCTGGCCGGCGGCGCGGAGGCCGAGCTCGCCGCCGTCGCCCTGGACATGCTCGCCGACGCCGGGACCCGGCTGCGCGCGGCGGTCGCGGCGCTGCCGGTGCCCGACCTGGACGCCGGCCCGGCCGCGGACGCCCTCGATGCCCTCGCCGGCTGGCTGACCGCGGAGCTGCCCCGCATGGCGCCCTTCGCGCCGGTCGGGCGGGCCGCGTTCGAGGAGTTCCTGCGCGAGGTCACGCTGGCCCCGGAGTCGGTGGACTGGATGGTCACCGTCGCCGAGGCCGAGTTCGCCCGCGCGGTGACCATGGAGGCGGTCGCGACGGCGGCCGCCGCGGGGGTCCCCGTGCCGCCGCTGCCGGTCGACGTCGCCGCGCACTGCGCCGACGAGGCGGCCGCCGAGGCCGAGGTCCGCCGCTGGTACGACGAGAAGGGCCTGCTCACCGTGCCGGCCTGGGCCGGCCGCTACCTCTTCGCGCCCCGGCCCCCCTGGCTGGCCCCGCTGGCCGGCATGGGCGTGACCGACGACCTGCTCGGTCCTTCCCGGCTGGGCCAGGACCCGGTCAGCTACGCCCCGGACCCGGCTCCCGAGCTGCCCTTCTTCTACCGGGCGAACATGCTCGACCCACGGCTGGGCGTGGCCCACGAGGGCGTGCACGCGCTGCAGCTGACCTGGTCGGCCACTCACCCGGACCCGGTGCGCCGGGAGTACGTGGACTCCCAGTCCAACGAGGGCATCGCCTTCTACGACGAGGAGATGCTGCTGGACTCCGGGCTGTGGTCCGACGCGCCGCACAGCCGGGTCGTCGTCGCCCGGTTCCTCCGGCTGCGCGCGCTGCGGGTGCTGCTCGACGTCGGGCTGGCCACCGGCTCGATGAGCATCGACACCGCGGCCCGGATGCTGGCCGAGCGGGTGCCGGTCGACGTCGAGACCGCCCGCGAGGAGGCCGCGTTCTTCGCCGGCACGCCCGGGCAGGCGTTGACCTACCTGGTCGGCAAGGTGCAGGTGCAGCAGCTGCTGGCCGACGTCGTCGCCGCGCAGGGGGACGAGTTCGACCTGCGCGCCTTCCACGACCGGTTGTGGCTGGAGGGCAACGTGCCGCTGGCGATGCAGCGCTGGGAGCTGCTGGGCACCCCGCCGGAGCTCTAGCTCACGGCAGGCCGTGCGGCGGGATCTCCTGCTCGTGGTGGTGCACGATCGTCCACCGCTCGCCGTCCCGGCGGAGCACGTCGGTGACCCGCGCGGTGGACGTCGACCCGTCGGCGGTGGCGACGTCGAGCAGGTGCCGGCACCAGGCCACGTCGCCGTGCGCGTCGACCAGCACGGTGTGCGGTGCCAGCGCGGCGACCGCGGGGCCCGGGGCGGGGTCGGTGACCCGCGCCGCGCGGACGGCGTCCAGGTCGGCGGTGCCCTGCATCAGCGGCACGTGGTCGTGGTTCCAGATGGTGACGTCGTGGGCGAGGACGGCGTCCACGGCACCGGCGTCCCCACCGAGGAACCCGGCGTAGACGGTGGCGACAGCGGCCCACACCGCCTCGCCCTCGGACTGGCTGAGCGCACCGCGCACGGTGACGTCGGGAGCTGGCACGTCGGGCAGCCTAGCCAGCCGCGCGACCTGGGAAGCTTCCCACCAGTGGAACGGACCGGTCCGGCGCGTGTTGCGGGCACATCACATCTTCCACCGAGCGCCTCCTGGTGCTGGTGCCTGATGGGTCGGGACCCCTACGGTCGGTGCGTGGAATCCTTTCCACGGTCGTCGTCCGCGCGGGTGCGCGCGGCCCCGCGCAGGAGGAGGACCGGATGAGCACCGTCCGGATGTTCGTGAACGGCCAGGCCATGCGGGGTGGGTCGCTGGCCCCGGCGCTGGCCGACGCCGAGTTCCTGGGCGAGGTGCGCACGGCCGCCCGGTACCGCTTCCACTCCTTCGGCGACTTCCCGGGCCTGGTGCCGGTGGCCGAGGGCGGGACCGAGATCGCCGGCGAGCTGTACGCCGTCGACTACGCCGACCTGCGGGAGCGGCTGCTGCCCGGTGAGCCGCCGGAGCTCGAGCTCTCGGTGATCGAGCTGGCCGACGGCAGCGGCACCTGCTCGATGGTCGTGCGGGAGGGCGTGGCCGGCGAGGACATGACCGGCCACGGCGGCTGGCGCGCCTACCGGGAGACGCTGGCGTGACGCCCGACCTCGTGGTCCGGGGCGGGACCGTCGTCACCGATGGCTGGTCCGGTGCCGCCGACGTCGTGGTGGCCGGCGGGCGGGTGCAGGCCCTGGTCGAACCGGGCAGCGTGCGCGGGCCGGACGAGCTGGACGCGACCGGCCGCGTCGTCGTCCCCGGCGGGGTCGACCCGCACTGCCACGTGGGGTTCACCTCAGGGGACTTCACCAGCCTCGACGACCACCGCGAGTGCACCACGGCCGCCGTGGCCGGGGGCACGACGACCATCGTCGACTTCGCCATCCCCCGCCCCGGCGAGGCCCCCGCCGACGCCGCCGTCCGGCAGCGGGCCAAGGCCGACCAGGGGCTCTGCGACTCGGCGCTGCACGCCAGCGTCGTGGAGTGGGACGGCACCACCGCCGAACAGCTGCGCCAGCTGTGCGACGAGGGTCTGCGCACCGTCAAGATGTTCACCACCTACCGCGGCGAGTCCATGGCCGACGAGGACACGTTCCTGCGGGTGATGAAGACCCTCGGGCCGCTGGGCGGGATGGTCGTCGCGCACTGCGAGGCCAACCACCTGATCGAGGAGCAGCAGGCCGTGCAGGCTGCGGCCGGCCGCATCTCCGCAGCGCACCACCACGAGACCCGGACCGAGCTGGCCGAGGACGCCTCGGTGGCCGAGGTGCTGGCCATCGCCGAGGCGCTGGGCACCCCGGTCTACTTCGTGCACCAGTCGACCGCGGCCGCCGTCGACCAGGTGGCCACCGCCCGGCGGCGCGGGGTACGGGCGTACACGGAGGCCGTGGCCCACCACCTCACGCTGGACGACTCGGCCTACCGCGGCGAGCACCCCGAGCGGTTCGTCTGCTGCCCGCCGCTGCGCTCGGCCGCCACGGTCGCGGAGCTGGGCACCCGGCTGGTGAGCGGCACGATCGCCACCGTGGGCAGCGACCACTGCTGCTACGACACGGCGCAGAAGACCAGCGTCGACCACGACGTGCGGGTGATGCCCAACGGCCTCCCCGGCGTGGAGACCCGGCTCGTCGTCGTGCAGGACGCCTTCGTGGCGACCGGGCGGATGCCCTGGACCCGGTTCGTCGAGGTGACCGCAGCCGCCCCGGCCCGGCTGAACGGCCTGTACCCGCGCAAGGGCAGCCTGCTCCCCGGGTCCGACGCCGACATCGCCGTCTGGGACCCGGCCGCGCAGCGCACCGTCACCGCCGCCGGGCTGCACCAGGCCACCGACTACACGCCCTACGAGGGCCGCACGGTCACCGGCTGGCCGACGACCGTGGTGGTCGGCGGGCACGTCGTGGTCGACGGCGGACGGGTCGTGGACGACACCGCGCGCGGGCGCCACCTGCCCGCCGCACCGCTGACGGTCTAGGGGAGCACCGTGGACAGGGACGACGTCGACTGGCGGGGCTACTGGGCCGCCGCGCCCACCGCCTTCAGCGCCACCGGGGAGCTCGACGAGCCGGCGATCACCGCCACGCTGCAGCTCTACCGCGACCAGGGCGTGCACGGCGTCCTGGTCAACGGCACCACCGGGGAGTGGTTCGCGCAGAGCCCCGCCGAGCGGCGCCGGGTCGCCGAGGTCGCCGTGGCGGCCCTGGCCGGGTCCGGTGTCACCGTGGTGGTGGGCTGCAACAGCTACACGGCGGCGGAGACCATCGGGCTGGCCGAGCACGCGCGGTCGGCGGGCGCCGACGGTGCGCTGACCACCCCGCCGCCCTACGTGCACCCCTCCGACGAGGAGGTGCTGGCCTTCTACCGGACCGTCACCGAGGCCGTGGACCTGCCGTGGATGGTCTACAACTGGCCCCGGGGGACGGCCGTGGACCTCTCGGTGGCGGTGCTGGACCAGCTCGCCGACCTCGACCGGGTCGTCGCGGTCAAGGACAGCACCGGTGACGAGATCAAGTGCCTGGAGGGCTGCGAGGCGGTCATGGACCGGGTCCGGTTCTTCGGCCGGTTCGTCCACCGCCGGGGGATGGCGTTCCTGACCGGCCTGGGCGGGGACGGCAACATCGACGGCGGCGCGGTCGGGGCGCCGTTCGCGGCGCCGTTCTACGACGCCGTCTGGGCCGGCGACCTGGACACCGCCCGGGCCTGCTCGGACCGGTACGGGCTGCTGGTCGCCGCGCTGGTCAACAGCGACTACAGCGCCAAGTTCGCCTCGCCGACATCGCAGGTCAAGGCCGCGATGCACGTGCTCGGGCAGCCCGGCGGCGGGTACGTGCGGCCACCGCTGCTGCCGCTCACCGACGCCGGCCGGTTGGCCGACCTGCGCGCGGCTCTGGCCGGGGTCGGGTTGACCGCGTGAGCGGCACGGCCGACGTCGTCGTCATCGGCGCGGGGATCGTCGGCGCGGCGGCCGCCCACCGGCTGACGACGCTGGGTTTCGACGTCGTCGTCCTCGACAGCGGCGAGCCCAACGGCCAGGGCTCGGGCGCCAGCGCGGCCAACCTGCACTCCCAGGGCATCCACACCCGGCGGCCCGGGCAGGCCGTCCCGGTCGACGTGCAGCGGTTGCTGCCGCTGCAGCGGGCCGCCCGCGAGCGGTGGACCCACCTCGCCGCCGAGCTGGACGCCGACATCGGGTTCTCCCCGACCGGCGGGTTCATGGTGGCCGAGACCGACGAGCAGGTGGCCGACCTGCACCGCAAGCACGGCTGGGAGACAGACGCGGGCGTGGTGACCGAGGTGCTGGACGGCGACACCGCCCGCCGGGCGCTGCCGCTGCTCGGCCCGGGCGTGCGCGCGGCCACCTGGTGCGCCGCCGACGGCTTCGCCGACCCCGCCTTGGTCACCCCGGCGTACCTGGCCGCTGCCACCCGCGCCGGGGCCACCGTCGTGCCGCACCACGCCGTGCAAGGCCTGACCCGGGACGGCGAGACCTGGACGGTGCACGCCGGCGGTTCCACGTGGAACGCACCCCGGGTGCTGAACGCGGCCGGGCCGTGGATGGGCCGGGTGGTCGAGCTCGTCGGGCTGGCGCTGGCCATGACGCCGCTGGCGATCCAGGCGCTCCGGCTCGGCGCCGGGGGTGCCCGGCTCCCCCACCTGGTCCAGCACGTGGGGGAGGGCTTCTCGGTGAAGCAGGACCGGGCCGGGCGGACGATCGTCGGCGGCGGGTGGCCGGCGCTGCCCTGGACGCTGGACGACGAACCGCGCACCGACCCGGCCAGCGTGACCGGCAACCTGGGCCAGCTCGCCCGGGTGCTGCCCGGGCTGGTCGACCGGCCGGTCGAGCACGTCTGGCCGGGTCCGCTGGCCGCCACCCCGGACGAGATGCCGGTGGCGGGGTGGGTGCCCGGTCGCGACGGGCTGCTCGCCGTCGGCGGCACCTACAGCTTCACGTTCGCCCCGCTGTGGGCCGACGTGGTGGGCGCGCTGCTCAGCGGCCACGCCCCGCCGGTCGACCTGACCGGCCTGGACCCCGGGCGCCTGGTGCGCCCCGCCCCTGACACCGAGACCGACCCGCAGGAGGAACCGTGTGGCTGACCGACGCGTCCGTGGTGGACGTGCTGACCGGGCAGGTGGCCCGCGGCCGGGCCGTCGAGCTGGTGGACGGGACGATCGGCGCGATCGCCGACGCCGCCCCGCAGGGGGCGGAGACCCGCTCGCTGGGCGGGCGGTACCTGTCCCCGGGGCTGGTCAGCGTGCACAGCCACCTGTCGGTGGTCTACCCGTTCTCCGCCCTGGACGAGGCCGAGGACCCGGGTGTCACCACGCTGCGGTCCTTCGCCCGGGCCCGGGACGCGCTGCAGGCCGGGGTGACCACGCTCCGGTCGGTGCACGAGGTGAACCGCGCCGACCTGCTGCTGCGCACCGCGTCCCGGGAGGGCTGGGTCGACGTGCCGCGGATCGTCGGCGCCGGCCGGGCGGTCAGCGCGGTCGGCGGGCACGGGGTGGGCGGGGGCTGCGCCTATGCCTCGGGTGAGGACGAGTTCTACGCCGCGGCCCGGGCCGAGCTCGAGGCCGGGGCGGACCACGTCAAGGTCTTCATCACCGGGGGGATCGCGGACCCCGACGAGGGCTTCGGCTCCGAGCAGATGACCCCCGCAGAGATGCGCGCCGTGGTCCGGGCCGCCGCGGAGTTCGAGACCTACGTGGTCGCCCACGCCGGCGCCGGTGCGGCGATCGCGCAGGCCATGGACGCCGGGATGCGGTCCTTCGAGCACGCCTACGAGCTGTCCGCCGAGGTGGCCGCCGAGATGGCCCGCCGCGAGGTGTTCCTGACCCCGACGCTGTGCGTCACCCGCTGCCCGGAGTGGATGGCCGACCACTCCTTCACCCGGGAGCAGATCGACACCGCGATGGAGACCGGGCCGGGCCACCTGGCCAGCATCCGGCGCGCGGTCGAGGCCGGCGTGACGATCGTGGCCGGCACCGACTACCCGCCGGGCGAGCCGATCGAGGACACCGTGGTCGCCGTCCGCGAGATGGAGTTCCTGGTCGAGGCCGGCCTGGACCCGCTGCTGGCCCTCCAGGCGGGGACGTCGACGGCGGCCCGCCTGCTGGGCCTGTCCGGGCAGATCGGCGAGGTGGTGACCGGGGCCGCGGCGGACCTGGTGGTCACCGACGCCGACCCGACCAGCGACGTCTCCGCCCTGCGCGGCATCGCGATGGTGGTCGCCGACGGCCGGGTGGTGCGGGACCAGCTCCCGGCCTGATCCCGGTCAGCGGGGCGGGGGCCCGACCGAGTCCCGGACGACGAGCACCGGCTCGACCAGCCGCTGCGACGGGCCGGGTGCGGCCGTCCCGTCGAGCTGCGCGTGCAGCAGCTCGGCCGCCGTCCGGGCCTGCTCGGCGGCCCGGTTGTCCACCGCGGTGAGGCGGGGCGGCCACCAGCCGAAGAACGGCTCGTCCTCGGTCATCACCACCGACAGCTCGCGGGGCACCACGGTGCCCTGGCCGGTCAGCACCGGCAGCACCCCGCCGGCGGCCTCGTGGTTGGTGACCAGCAGGGCGGTCGGCGGCGTCGGGTGGGCCAGCAGGGCGGTGACCGCCGCGCGCCCGAACTCGGTGGTGAACGGGCCGCGGTGCACCAGGTCGGGCAGCAGCGGGAGGCCCGCGGCGGCCAGCGCGGCGACCACCCCGGCGTGCTGCTCCCGGCCCGACGTGACGGCGTCGGTGGCGGAGACGGTGGCGATCCGGGTGTGCCCGGCGGCCAGCAGGTGCTCGGTGGCCAGCTGGGCGGCGCGCCGGTAGTCCAGCACCACGGACGGGGCACGGGCGCCGGGCACCTCGCGGTTGGTGGTGACCACCGCGGTGCCGGCGTCCAGCAAGGCGTTGACCCGGTCGTGGTTGGCCCCGGACCCGGCCACGACCACGCCGTCGAACCCGTGGTCCAGCGCCGTGTCCAGGAAGGCCGCCTCCCGGTCGGCGTCGCCGCCGGTGGTGCAGACCAGCACCTGCCAGCCGGCCTCCGCGCCCCAGGACTGCAGGGTCTCCGCGACCGTGTTGAAGGTGGCGTTCCAGAGGTTGTTCACCACCAGGCCGACCAGCCCGGACCGGCGGGTGCGCAGCGCGGCCGCCATCCGGTTCGGGCGGTACCGGAGGTTGGCCGCCGCCTCGACGACCCGGGTCCGCGTGGCCGGCTGCACGCTGGGGTGCCCGGTGAGTGCCCGGCTGGCCGTGCTCACCGACACGCCCGCCAGCTGCGCGACCGAGGTGAGCGTCACCGGCATGCGCGAAACCTACCGGCGCGCGCCCCCGGCCCGCGCCTCTGAGAAGGTCGGTGCCGTGCCCCTCACCATCCGCGAGATGACCGCCGACGACCTGGCCGAGGCCTGGACGCTGGGCCGCTGGGCCTTCGGCGGCCCGGCGGAGGCGCCGCCGCGGGCGCTGGCGGTGCTGCCCGAGACGCACCGGTGGGGCGCCTACGACGACGCCACCGGCCGCCTGGTCGGCAAGGTGACCGACCACGAGGAGAACTCCTGGGGGGGCGGCCGGCAGGGGCCCCCGGCCGACATCAGCGGGGTCGCGGTCGCCCCGGAGGTCCGCGGCGGCGGGGTGGCCCGCACCCTGCTCACCGCCGCGCTGACCGCCGCCCGCGATCGCGGCGCCGCCGTCAGCGCGCTGTACCCGACCGTCTCGGCGGCCTACCGGTCGCTGGGCTGGGAGATCACCGGACTGCTCGGCTCCGCGGTGCTTGACACCGCCGCGCTCCCGGTGCTCCGCGCCCCGGAGGGCGTCGTCCTGCGGCCCGGGACGCCGGCCGACCGGGCCGCCGTCGTCGACCTGTACGAGCAGGTCGCCCGCGGGTTCGACGGCCCGCTGAGCCGCCGCGGCGGCCGGTGGGAGCTGCCGGCGAGGGACGAGCAGCCCCTCGGCGACGGCGTGGACCTGCTGACCCTCGCCGAGCAGGACGGCGTGGTCACCGGCGTGCTGGGCTACGAGCGCGGCCGCGGCTACGGCGCCGAGGCCGCCCTGGACGTGAGCGACCTGCTCGCCACCACGCCGGCCGCCGCCCGTGCCCTGGTCGACGTCCTCGCCGGGTGGCGGACCGTCACCCGCACCGTCGACGTCCCGCTGCTGCTCGGGGACGCCGTCTCGGGCGTCCTCCCGCTGGAGCGGGCCACGGCGCGCGGCACCCAGGTCTTCATGCACCGCCTGGTGGACGCCGAGCGGGCCGTCGCCGCGCGGGGGTGGCCGTCGCAGGCGCGGGGCGCGGTGTCCTTCACGGTGGTCGACGAGGTGGCGCCCTGGAACTCCGGCAGCTGGCGGCTGGAGCTCGACGCGGGCGAGGGCCGGCTGACCCGCACGGACGCCGCCGACCGGGTCCTCGGGCCGCGCGGGTTGGCCCTGCTGTGGACCGGCGCCGGCAGCGGGCGCGGGGCCGCGACGGCCGGTCTGGTGACCGGCCCGGGCGACCCGGCGGCGCTGGACCTGCTCGCCTGCGGGCAGGCCCCGCAGCTGCGCGACTACTTCTGAGCGCGCGACCTCGGTCGCACCAGGCATATCCGTTGCGCACGAGGGCATGGCACACGTCATGGCGAACGTCCCGAACATCACCCTGAACAACGGCGTCGAGATCCCCCAGCTGGGCTTCGGCACCTACCAGATCGAGCCCGAGAACACCCGGGAGGCGGTGCGCACCGCCCTCGAGGTCGGCTACCGGCACATCGACACCGCCGAGATGTACGGCAACGAGAAGGAGGTCGGCGAGGGCTTCCGCGACTCCGGCCTGGCCCGCGAGGACGTCTTCATCACCTCCAAGCTGAACAACGGCTTCCACGCCGAGGCCGACGTGGCGAAGGCGATCGACCAGTCCCTGGCCGACCTGCAGGTCGAGCAGCTGGACCTGTTCCTCATCCACTGGCCGCTGCCGGGCATCGACGTCGACTTCGTCGAGACCTGGAAGGGGATGGAGCAGCTGTACCGCGACGGCAAGGCCCGCGCGATCGGCGTCTCCAACTTCCAGACCAATCACCTCAACCGGCTGCGCGACCAGACCGACATCACCCCGGCGGTCAACCAGATCGAGGTGCACCCCTACCTCACCCAGGACGAGCTGCGGGCGTACAACGCCGAGCGCGGCATCCTGACCGAGGCCTGGTCGCCCATCGCCCAGGGCAAGGTCCTCGACGACCCGGCCATCGTGCGCGTGGCCGAGCGCCACGGGAAGTCCCCGGCCCAGGTCACCCTGCGCTGGGCCATCCAGCGCGGCGACATCGTCTTCCCGAAGTCGGTCACCCGCAGCCGGGTGGAGGAGAACTTCGCCCTGTTCGACTTCGAGCTCTCCGAGGACGACATCACCGCGATCAGCACCCTGAACCGCGACGAGCGCACCGGCCCGGACCCGGACACGTTCAACATGATCCCGAGCTGAGCGATCGCATCGCGATCCTCCGGATCGCACCGCGGCCAGGTGCCGTCCCCGGCCTGAGCTGAGCTCCCGCGACGTCGCCGGTCGGGAGGTCTCCGACCGCCGCGACCGGCGACGTCCGGGCTCTGTCGCGTCCCCGGCTGATTCGGCGGTCGTCGGCGGTGGTCGGTGGGCTTCAGACTCACGCCGTCCAGGGGGCTTGTGGCCCTGCAGCGGCACAGGATCCCTGGACGGCGTGAGTCCGTGGGCGATGGTCGCCACGCCCGGGGCATCGGGGCGCGGCGAGGGACAGGCGGTCGGCCGGGAGGGATCCGGTCACCGTGTGCGGTGACCGAACGGCTGCCGGGTGACCGGCTGGTCCTGGGGTGATCGACCGCAGCGCCCGGCGAGCTTGCAGATGGGCAACGGCGGCGCGCCAGGGTGTGGCGAGTGGGCGTTGTCGATCTGCAGGGTCACGGATCCGGCGGACCGCCGGGTGGGTCAGTCGGTCGTGACGAAGTCGATGAGCTCCTCGACGCGGCCGATGAGCTGGGGTTCCAGGTCGGTCCAGGTCTTGACCCGGGCCAGGATGCGCTGGGCCCAGACGTAGCCCGTGTCGTCCTCCCAGCCCAGCCGGCGGCAGACACCGCCCTTCCAGTCCTCACCCTTGGGCACGGTCGGCCAGGCCTTGATGCCCACCACGGAGGGCTTGACCGCCTGCCAGATGTCGATGAACGGGTGCCCGACCACCAGGGCGTGCGAGCCGGTCACCTGGGCGGCGATGCGGGTCTCCTTGGACCCGGTGACCAGGTGGTCGACCAGCACGCCCAGCCGTCGGCCGGACGACGGCCGGAACTCGCGCACGATGCCGGGCAGGTCGTCCACCCCGTGCAGCGGCTCGACGACGACGCCCTCGATGCGCAGGTCGTGGCCCCAGACCTTCTCCACCAGCTCGGCGTCGTGCTTGCCCTCGACGTAGATCCGGCCCTCACGGGCGACCCGCGCCCGGGCGCCGACCACGTACGTCGAGCCCGAGGCGCTGCGCTGCGGGCCGGACAGGGTGTTCTGCTTCGGCCGCACCAGGGTCACCGGCCGGCCCTCGACCCAGAAGCCCGGACCGAGGGGATAGCCGCGGACCCGGCCGAACCGGTCCTCGAGGTGGACGACGTCCTTCTCGCAGCGGACCACCGCCCCGACGAACCCCGAGCTGGGGTCCTCCACGACCAGGTCCTTCTCGGCCTCGACCTGCACCGGGGGCTTCTTGACCGTCCGCGGGTGCACCAGGTTGTCGTACTGCGAGCGAGGAGGCACCGACCGAGTCTGCGCAGCGGGCGGCGCAGCGGCGAGGACCGACACGCGGGAGGCGTACCGTTCCCCCTCCAGCCGCAGGCGCACGCCACCTCGGACCACGCTCCGTGACCGTCCGCCGGCGTGCCGGTGGCCAGGAGTCCTCATGTCCGGCAAGAACAAGGGCGGCCGCGAGGCCAAGAAGCCCAAGGCCGCCAAGGCCAAGAACAACGCCTCGCAGCCCAGCACCAAGGACACCGCCGTCCAGGCGATCAAGCAGAAGGTCCGCTAGAACCGGGCCGCACGCAGGTCGGCGACGCAGGCCGCCCACGGGCTGGCCGGGTCCCTCGGTCGGCGGGTGTGCCCGCGCAGCGCCGTCGGCCGGCCCCAGCGCCCGGGCCGCCCGCGCCACCAGTCGGCGGCCAGCTGGGCCTGCTGCTCCATCCCGTACGCGGCCAGCGGGCGCACCGGCAGGTCGTAGGCGTAGGCGTCCCGGCCCAGTGAGTGCCGCACCTGGGTGACCACGGCGGCGCTGGTGAAGGCCCGCCGGGACGACGCGTGGTGCACCTGGCAGGTGTGCACCAGCTCGTGCAGGAACGTGTGCGGGTCGGCCCGCACCGGGTCCGCGAAGAGCTCCGGCCCGACGTTCACGGTGATCGCGCCGTCCCACCGCGGGAAGACGAACGCCCGCCCGCCCGCACCGAGGGCGTCGGTGAGGACCAGCCGCTCCCGCGGCGGGAGCGCGTCGCCGAGCAGCTCCTCGGCGGCCCACCCGTGCTCGGCGGTGGTCACCGCGCGCTCGCGGGACGTGGCCGCCGCCACCCCGGACGCCGCCAGGGCCAGCAACGAGTTCTCCGGCCCGGCGCCCCAGAGCAGCCCGTCGGCGATCCGGGCGCCCGCCGACGGCGAGCCGGTCGTGAGCACCGAGCCCACCAGGAGACCGGCCGCGGCCACCGCGCCGGCCGGGTGCAGCACCGTCCCCGCCGTCCAGGCCGCGGCGCGGGGCAGTTGCTGGAGGAGGTCCACCGGGCGAGCGTGGCAGGCTCCCGCGCGGATCCATGTTTCCGGATCGAACCGAGCCGGATCCAGGTTTTCAGCTCCCCCATGGGTGGGCAGCAAGACGGTGAGGCACGTCACCTCCCCCCTTCCCGAGCGCAGAGGAGCACCCCACATGATCTCCACCCAGGACATCGACCGGGTCATCGGCAACGACGTCGTCGACAGCGACGGCGACACCATCGGCACCGCGACCGAGGTCTTCCTCGACGACCAGAGCGGCACCCCCGAGTGGGTCACCGTGAAGACCGGGCTCTTCGGCACCAAGTCCACGTTCGTACCGCTGCGCGAGGCCCAGCTGACCGACGGCGGCGTGCGGGTCCCGGTGTCCAAGGCCGCGGTCAAGGACGCCCCGAAGGTGGACGCCGACCAGCACCTGCCCCCGCAGGAGGAGCAGGAGCTCTACCGCCACTACGGGGTCGGTGAGCAGATGGGCACCACCGGCGGGCGCGCCGACGGTCTCGACGACCGCGGCACCCGCACCGACGGTGGCACTCCCCGCCTCGGCGACGACCTCGACGACCGCGGGCAGCACGCGACCCGCTCGACCGAGGACGGCCCCGGCACCACCGCCGGCACCGTCGGCCGCGACACCTCCGGCCCGACCACGGACGACGCCATGACCCGCTCGGAGGAGCGGCTGCAGGTCGGCACCGAGTCCGCCGAGGTCGGCCGGGCCCGGCTGCGCAAGTACGTGGTGACCGAGAACGTCACCCGCACCGTGCCGGTCTCCCACGAGGAGGTCCGGGTCGAGCGCGAGCCGATCACCGAGGCCAACCGCGGTGCCGCCCTCGACGGCCCCGCGCTGTCCGAGGAGGAGCACGAGGTCACGCTGCACGCCGAGCGCCCCGTCGTGGACAAGGAGACCGTGCCGGTCGAGCGCGTCCGGCTGGGCACCGAGACCGTCACCGACCAGCAGACGGTGAACGAGCAGGTCGCGCACGAGGAGATCGAGCAGGTCGAGGACGGCGGTCGCGGCCGCACCCGCTGACGCCCCACCGCACCCACCGACCCGCCCCGGCCTCCGCCGGGGCGGGTCGGCGCCGTCCAGGGGTGGTGGCACTGAGTGCCACTAGGGCATGCTGTGCTCCAGAGCACAGTCCCTTCCGAGGAGGACACGCATGGCCAACCAGTGGTTCGAGACCGTCGCGGAGGCCCAGCGCCGGGCCAAGCGCCGGCTGCCGAAGTCCGTGTACGGCGCGCTGATCGCCGGATCCGAGCGCGGCTGGACGGTGGAGGACAACACCCGCGCCTACGCCGAGCTGGGGTTCGCCCCGCACGTCGCCGGTCTGCAGGGCGAGCGCGACCTGTCCACCACGGTGATGGGCCAGCCGTTGTCGATGCCGGTGATGATCTCCCCGACCGGTGTGCAGGCCGTGCACCCCGACGGCGAGGTCGCCGTCGCCCGCGCTGCCGCCGCCCGCGGCATCACGATGGGACTGAGCTCGTTCGCCTCCAAGAGCGTGGAGGAGGTCGCCGCGGCCAGCCCGCAGACGTTCTTCCAGATGTACTGGGTCGGCTCGCGCGAGGTGCTCGTGCAGCGCATGGAGCGTGCCCGCGCCGCCGGCGCCGTCGGGCTGATCATGACCCTGGACTGGTCGTTCTCCAACGGCCGCGACTGGGGTTCCCCGGCCATCCCGGAGAAGGTCAACCTCAAGGCCGCGCTGCAGTTCGGCCCCGAGGTCGCGCTGCGCCCGCAGTGGCTCTACACCTGGCTGAAGACCGGGGCCATCCCCGACCTCACCACCCCCAACCTCGCCCCGGCCGGCGGCGGCCCCGCGCCGACGTTCTTCGGCGCGTACGGGGAGTGGATGGGCACCCCGCTGCCGACCTGGGAGGACGTCGCCTGGCTGCGCGAGCAGTGGGGCGGGCCGTTCATGCTCAAGGGCGTCATGCGCGTGGACGACGCCCACCGCGCCGTGGACGCCGGGGTCACCGCCATCTCCGTCTCCAACCACGGCGGCAACAACCTGGACGGCACCCCGGCCCCCATCCGGGCGCTGCCGGCGATCGCCAAGGCCGTGGGCCACGAGGTCGAGGTGGTCACCGACGGCGGCATCCGCCGCGGCTCCGACGTCGTCAAGGCCCTCGCCCTGGGCGCCAAGGCCGCGATGATCGGCCGCGCCTACCTGTGGGGCCTGGCCGCCAACGGCCAGGCCGGCGTGGAGAACGTGCTGGACATCCTGCGCAGCGGCATCGACTCCGCCGTCCTGGGCCTGGGCCACCGCGACGTCAAGGACCTGCGACCGGAGGACGTCGTCGTCCCGGCGAACTGGCCCCGCGTGCTCGGCACCCCGGACCAGGAGCACGTGGTCTAGGCGCGCAGGAGGTCGACCCGCCAGTCGGCCTCGGGGTGCCGGCCGGCCAGCCCCCAGGGGCGGACCAGCTCCAGCCGGCTGAGCACCCCGTCGCGGTCGGCCCACAGCAGGGCGAGGTGGTTGCCGGCCGCGGGGGTGCCGTCCAGCGCCAGCTGGGTGGTGGGCGTCTGGGCGTAGAACGCGCGCAGCGCCGCCGTGTCGGCCGGCGGCAGCTCGCCGTCCTCGGAGTACCAGACCCGGACGACGTCGTGGTCGGTGGTGATGATCAGCCCGCTCATCGGCAGCCCGAGGTTCTCGCCCCCGCCGTCGCCGACGTCGAAGGTCAGCTGCTCGCCGATCGACGCCGACCAGGGCCGCAGCTGCTCCACGGCGTGCCGGCGGACCAGCTGGCGGTCCAGGTGCGGGTCGGCGGCGGTCTGCCAGCCGTGCTCCCGGTGGATCCGGCGACTGACCGCCACCCCGGCCTCCAGCGCCTCGCGGACCGCGCGGAGCAGGGGGCGCAGGCGGGCCGTCGTCGCCTCCCGGGATCCGTCCACCCGGTGATCATGCCCGGCGGCACCGACATCAGCCGGGCAGCAGCACCGTGCGCAGCTCGTGCGCGCCGTCCGGGCGGGTGATCTCGAAGAACCAGCGGACGTCGCCGCCGGGCAGCGGGACGGCGTCGGCGTACCGCAGGCCGCCGTCCGGGCCCTGCAGGTGCGGGCCACCGGGCAGCGCCGTCCAGGTGTCGCCGTCGCGGACGGCGATGCCGGTGCGCTCCTCCCAGTTCTCCTCGGCGGTCGCCCGGCCGTCGTAGAGCGCCCAGTCGCCGAGCACCGCGGCGAAGCGGACCCCGCGGGCGTCCCACTCGCCCGGGGTGCCGGTCAGCGCGGTGTCCACCCAGGTCCAGGCCACGCCGTCGGCGCTGACCGCGTGCTCGGTGGTCATCCGGTCGGTGGCGTCGGGGTCGTCGAGCGGGTGGACCGAGGCCCACAGGTGCCAGCGCGACCCGTCGTGCCGGATCACCGGGTCCTTCACCGCGGAACCCGGCACCGGGCCCGAGGTCAGCACGGTGCGGGCGGCGGCGGTGGGCAGTGCCTCGACGGTGTCGGCCTCCAGCAGGTCGACCCGCCAGTGCTTGGTGCCCGGGGTGGCGCAGCTGACGTAGAGCCGCCACCGGCCCTCGGGGGTGTGCACCAGGGCCGGGCGCTCGAGGGAGTCGCAGGCGAAGGACTCCCGCAGCACGGTGGCGACCGGGGTCAGGTGCACGCCGTCGGTCGACCGGGCGACCACGTTGGCGAAGCCGCGGCCCTCGCCGACCGGTCGCCGCAGCCGGTAGGCCACCCACCAGGTGCCCGCGACGAACTGGGCGCTCGGGCCGCCGGCCCACGAACCCGGGCGTGGGTCCTCGGGGGCCAGCACCAGTGCGGCGTCGGCGAGGAAGCGGTCGACGTCCAGGGGCAGGCTCACGCGCCGGAGTCTGCCTCGCGGGCCGCGGCCCGGCTGGCGTAGTCCCCGCGACCGGTGTCCCCGCGCCAGTCCTCGAAGGACTCCCCGGTGACCTCCTCGAGCAGGGCGATGTCGTCGAGCACCCGGGCCAGCACGGCCCGCCGCACCTCGACCGGCAGCGGCGGGCGCTCCGTGGCCCCGGCGTGCAGCGCGGTCAGCAGGGGGCGGCCGGCCTGCCGCCACACCTGCGGGGGCACGTGCGCCCCGGCCGCGGCGCCGGCCCGGGCCAGCCGGGCCAGCCGGCGGGAGCGGGGGGGGTCGGCGACGTAGGGCTTCACGTTCTCCGCCGGCACGGCGCGGGCCACCCCGGTGGCCACGCCGAGGAAGGCGCTCACCCGGTCCAGCGTGCGGGCCTGCTCGGCGACGACCTCGCGGAAGCGCAGCAGCAGCAGCTGCTCCCGGGGGACCAGCGTCAGCAGGTTGCGCAGCTGCTCGCCGTAGCGGCCCATCCGGGTGTAGTGCCAGAACGGTGCCCAGCCGGCCGCGACCCGCTCGTCCTCCAGCGCCACGGCCCGGCCGAAGTCGGCCTCGGGCTCCAGGCCGTCGGCGCGGAGGTGGACCCAGTTGGAGACGGCCCGGTCCACCGGGTCGCGGACGACGGCGATCACCTTGACGTCCGGGACGTCGGCCACCAGCCGGCGCTGGGCCGCCCGGTCGTAGAGGTAGAACGGCGTGCTCTCGCCCCGCACCGCGTCGGCCGGTGCCCGGCGGAACAGGTCCAGGTAGCGGTCCCGCCGCCACACCCACTCCTGCGCGCTGTGCGCGTCGCCGGGTCCGCGCTGGGTCCGGGCCGGCGGCGGTCGGCCGTCGGTGAGGTAGAACTTCGGCTCCTTGACCGGGGACAGGTACAGCCCCGGGTGGGTGGCCAGCGCCGCGTGCAGCGCCGTCGTGCCGGCCTTGGGCGCGCCGGCGATCACGAACTGGGGCAACCGCTCGGCACTCACGGCGGTCTTCCTACCAGCAACCCCACTTTGTCCATCGAACCGGTAGGGATTTGCCGTCGCCCGGTCCGGGGGTGCACCCTGGTGGGGTGATCCGACCTGACCTGGAGCCGTTCTGGCCCGGTCGGCGGTCGGACGCCTTCGACGGGTTCTGACGGCGGGCGCGGCGACCCGATCGCCGTCCCGACCCCTGACCAGCCCGTCCCCGGAGGAAGCACGTGCCCGACCCCTCGTCCCCGCTCCACCTCGTCGCCGCCCTCGACGGCGCCGGCTGGCACCCGGCCGCCTGGCGCGAACCCGCGGCCCGACCGACCGAGCTGCTCACCGCCGGCTACTGGACCGACCTGGCCCAGGAGGCCGAGCGCGGCCTGCTCGACGCCGTCACGATCGAGGACGCGCTGAACCTGCAGTCCGACGACCCGTTCACCCCCGACGACCGCACCGACCGGGTGCGCGGCCGGCTCGACGCCGTCCTCGTCGCCTCCCGGGTGGCTCCGACGACCCGGCACCTGGGCTTCCTGCCGACCGCCGTGGTCACCCACACCGAGCCCTTCCACCTGTCCAAGGCGATCGCCACGCTGGACTACGTGAGCACCGGCCGGGCCGGCGTCCGGGTCCAGGTGGCCGCCCGCCCGGACACGGCGGCGAACTGCGGCCGCCGGGAGTTCCCGCCGCTGGACCGGTCGACCGCCGCCACCGGCCAGCTGGTCACCGAGCTGTTCGACGAGGCCGCCGAGTACGTCGAGGTGCTCCGCCGGCTCTGGGACAGCTGGGAGGACGACGCCGAGATCCGGGACGCCGCCACCGGCCGGTTCGTCGACGTCGACAAGCTGCACTACGTCGACGTCGAGGGGCGGCACTTCTCCGTTCGCGGGCCCTCGATCACCCCGCGCCCGCCGCAGGGCCAGCCGGTCGTGGCCGCGCTCGGGCACGCCGAGGTGCCGTGGCGGCTGATCGGCCGCTCCGCCGACCTGGGCTTCGTCACCCCGACCGACGCCGCCGACGCCGCGCGCCTGGTCGCCGCCGTCCGCGCGGAGCAGTCCGCCGCCGGCCGGGACGCCGCCACCGTGCACGTGTTCGGCGACCTGGTCGTCGTCCTGGACGACGACGAGACCGCGGCGCGGGACCGGCTGCAGCGCCTGGACGAGCGGGCCGGCACGCCGTACCGCAGCGACGCCCACGTGTTCACCGGCACCCCGGCGCAGCTGGCCGACCTGCTGGCCGACTGGCAGGGCGCCGGCCTGACCGGCTTCCGGCTCCGGCCGGCCGTGCTCCCCGACGACCTGGTGCAGATCACCCGCGCCCTGGTGCCCGAGCTGCAGCGCCGCGGGCTGTTCCGCACCGGGTACGAGGCCGACACCCTGCGCGGGCTGCTCGGCCTGACCCGCCCCGCCAACCGCTACGCGCACGCCTGAGGGATCCCGATGACCAAGCAGATCCACCTCGCCGCGCACTTCCCCGGCGTCAACAACACCACCGTCTGGAGCGACCCCGCGTCGGGCAGCCACATCGAGTTCGACTCGTTCCGCGAGTTCGCGCAGATCGCCGAGGCCGGCAAGCTCGACTTCATCTTCCTGGCCGAGGGCCTGCGGCTGCGCGAGCAGAACGACCGCATCTACGACCTGGACGTCGTCGGCCGGCCCGACACCTTCACCGTGCTGGCCGCCCTCGCCGCGGTGACCGAGCGGATCGGGCTGACCGGCACGATCAACTCCACCTTCAACGAGCCCTACGAGGTGGCCCGGCAGTTCGCCAGCCTCGACCACCTCTCCGACGGCCGCGCCGCCTGGAACGTGGTGACCTCCTGGGACGCCTTCACCGGGGAGAACTTCCGCCGCGGCGGCTTCCTGGCCCAGGCCGACCGGTACGACCGGGCGAAGTCGTTCCTGGCCACGGCGATCGAGCTCTTCGAGTCCTGGCGGGGCGACGAGGTCGTCGCGGACAAGGACGGCGGGCGGTTCCTGGCCGACCCGCACCCCGGCGCCTTCGCGCACCGGGACCCCTTCTTCGACATCGCCGGCCAGTTCGACGTCCCCCGCAGCCCGCAGGGTCGGCCGGTGGTCTTCCAGGCCGGGGACTCCGACGAGGGGCGGGACTTCGCGGCCGCCGCGGCCGACGTGATCTTCTCCCGGCACAGCACGCTGGAGGCCGGGCAGGCGTTCTACGCCGACGTCAAGGGGCGGCTGCCCCGGTTCGGCCGCTCCCGCGACGAGCTGCTGATCATGCCGGCGGCGACCTTCGTGCTCGGCGACACCGAGGCCGAGGCCGCCGAGCTCGCCCAGGAGGTCCGGCTGGCCCAGGTCTCCCCGGCGACGGCGATCACGTTCCTCGAGCAGCTGTGGAACCGGGACCTGTCCGACCACGACCCGGACGGCCCGCTGCCCTCGGTCGACCCGGTGGTCGGGGAGAACACCATCGCCCGGGGCCGGGCCAGCGTGCGCATGCACCGCGACCCGGTGGCCACGGCGAACGAGTGGCGGGCGAAGGCCGAGGCGGAGCACCTGACCACCCGGGAGCTGATCGTCGAGGTCACCGGTCGGCAGTCCTTCATCGGCACGCCGGCCACGGTGGCCGCCACCATCGACGAGTTCGTGCAGTCCGACGCCAGCGACGGCTTCGTGCTCGCCCCGCACATCACCCCGGGCGGGCTGGCGCCGTTCGTCGAGCAGGTCGTGCCGCTGCTGCAGGAGCGGGGCGTCTTCCGCACCGACTACGAGGGGACGACGCTGCGCGACCACCTCGGCCTGCCGCTGCGCGACCGCGACCAGGGCGCGCGGACACTGGCCGGGTGACCGAGGCGCATCCCCTGGACCAGGCGGCCTGGTCCTCCCTGATCGGCCCGCATGACCGGTTCGCCGAGCGGGTCGGCCGGGTGGCGCGCTACCCGGCCGACGTCTGCCCGTTCGGCGCGCTCCCCCCGGACCCGAGCGACCAGGACTGGGCGGACGTCGCGGCGCTGGCGGGTCCCGGCGGCGCCGTCGTGCTCACCCTCCCGGCGACCGCGCCGGCCGGGTGGACCGAGCTGTTCGCCATCCCCGGGGTCCAGCTGGTGGACGACGGCATCGCGGCCACCCCCGACGGGGAGGCCGTGGTGCTGGGGGTCGCCGACGTCCCGGAGATGACCGCGCTGGTCGAGCGGACGAAGCCCGGGCCCTTCCTGCCGCGCACCCGCGAGATGGGGACCTACCTGGGCATCCGCCGGGGCGGGGAGCTGGTGGCGATGGCGGGGGAGCGGCTGCACCCACCGGGCTGGACCGAGATCAGCGCCGTGTGCACCGACCCCGGCCACCGCGGGCAGGGGCTGGGTACCCGGCTGGTGCTGGCCGTCGCGCACGGCATCCGCGAGCGCGGGGAGACCCCGTTCCTGCACGCCTCGGCCAGCAACACCGGGGCGATCGCGCTGTACGAGCACCTGGGTTTCCGGCTCCGCCGGACGACGACGTTCGCCGGGTTCCGGGCGCCGGGGTCAGCGCAGGAGGGGTAGCACCTCCTCGCCGACCCGCCAGGCCTCCTCGAGGTGCGGGTAGCCCGACAGCACGAACTCGTCGAACCCGAGCTCGGCGTACTCGCTGATCCGCTCGGCGACCTGCTCGTGGCTGCCGACCAGTGCGGTGGCGGCGCCCTCGCGGACCAGCCCGATCCCGGCCCAGAGGTTGGGCGCCACCTCCAGGGACCGGGCACCGTCCCCGGTGCTGCCGCCGTGCAGCGAGGTCATCCGGGCCTGGCCGACGGAGTCCATCCGGGCGAAGCGCTCCTGGGTGGCCGCGATCGCGCTCGCCGGCATCCCGGCAAGCATCCGGTCGGCCTCCGCCCAGGCCTCCTCCGGGGTGTCCCGGCTGACCACGTGCAGCCGGATGCCGAACCGCAGCTCCCGGCCGACGGCCGCGGCCTTGGCCCGCACCCGGTCCAGCCGCCCGCGCACCATCGCCGGCGGCTCGCCCCAGGTCAGGTAGGTGTCCACGTACCGGGCCGACACGTCCTCGGCCGGCCCGGACGCGCCGCCCAGGTAGATCGGCGGCGCGGTCTCCGGCGGGGTGGTCAGCCCGGCGCCCTCGACCCGCACGTGCTCGCCGGCCAGGTCGAACCGCTCGCCGGCGAAGCTGCGCCGGACGACGTCGAGGAACTCGGCGGTCCGGGCGTACCGGGCGTCGTGGTCGAGGAAGTCGCCGTAGGCCCGCTGCTCCACCGGGTCGCCGCCGGTGACGACGTTGAGCCGCAGCCGCCCGCCGGACAGCCGCTGGAACGTGGCGGCCTGCTGCGCGGCCAGCGTGGGCAGGATGAACCCGGGCCGGAAGGCGACCAGGAACTCCAGCCGCTGCGTGCGGTCCAGCAGCGCCGCACAGGTCACCCAGGCGTCCTCGCACCCGGACCCGGTCGGGGTGAGGACGGCGGTGAAGCCGGCCTGCTCGGCGGCCCCGGCGACGGCGCCCAGGTAGTCCAGGGTCGGCCGGCGCCGCAGCGCCGCGGCGTCGTGGCCCCGGTCGGTGGTGGCCGGGCCGACGTCCCGGCTGTCGCCGCGGGTGGGCAGGAACCAGTGCATCTCCACCGGTGGAGTGCACCACGCCGATCGGGATGGTCGACTCGGCGGGCCGCGGCGGCGGGGCATCCGACCAGCGGATCGACGGCCGAGGGAGGGGCAGACCACCGGCATCGAAGGTCCACGACGGCTGAGGGGTGCCTCACACAAAGTGCACCTGGTTTGTGGGGATTGCACCTGTGAGGGCACCATGGACGGGTGCACCGGCTGCTCCTGACGCGCGACCTCGCCGTCGACCTGGCCGGCACCGCCAGCTGGCTCTGTCGCTGACCCGCCGCACACCCCTCTCTCGCCGCGCCGCCGACCCCGGGCACCTGCCTGCCCGCGTCCGCGCCGACCGCCTCATCCCTGCGAGGAATCCGCTCCGTGATCGAACTGAACGACGTCCGCAAGGTCTTCCCGGCCCGCGGCCGCGGCCCCGAGGTCGTGGCCCTGGACGGCGTAGACCTGACCGTCCGGGCCGGTGACTTCGCCGGCGTGGTCGGGCCCTCGGGCTCGGGCAAGTCCACCCTGATCCGGCTGGTCAACCTGCTCGAGCGGCCCACGTCCGGCACGGTCACCGTCGACGGCCGGGTGCTCACCGACCTGCCGGCCGACGAGGTCCGCCGGGCCCGCAGCTCGATCGGCATGGTCTTCCAGCACTTCGAGCTGATGGACTCCCGCACGGCCGCGGCCAACGTCGAGCACCCGCTGGAGCTGGCCGGCGTCGGCCGCGCCGAGCGCCGCCGTCGGTCGGGCGAGCTGCTGGACCTGGTCGGGCTGGGCGACCGCGCCCAGGCCCGCCCCGCGCAGCTGTCCGGCGGGCAGAAGCAGCGGGTGGCCATCGCCCGCGCGCTCGCCGCCCGGCCCACCGTGCTGCTGTGCGACGAGGCCACCTCCGCCCTGGACCAGGCCAGCACCACCGGCGTGCTGGAGCTGCTGCGCCGGGTCCGCGACGAGCTCGGGCTGACGGTCCTGCTGATCACCCACGAGATGGCCGTGGTCAAGGCCGTCTGCGACACCGCGGTGCTGCTGGAGGCCGGCCGGGTCGTCGACGGCGGCCGGCTGGACCAGGTGCTGGCCCGCGGGGACTCCCCGCTGGCCGCCGCGCTGCTGCCCGCCCCGGTGGCCGACCACCGGGTGGCGGGCACCCTGCTCCGGGTCACCGTCACCGACACCGCGCCCGAGACCCACGTGCTGCAGGTGCTCGTCGGCCGGCTCGGCCTGGACGTCGAGGTCGCCGGCGGCTCGGTGGAGACCGTGGCCGGCGGGCGGCACGGCCGGCTGCTGCTGCGGGTCACCGGCGCCGACCAGAGCGGGCTGGACCGGGCACTGGCCCAGCTGCGCGACGACGGTTCCCGGGTGGAGCGCGTCGCGGCGGAGGTGGCCCGGTGAGCGACTGGTCCCGGATCGCCCCGCAGCTGCTCGACGCCACCGGCGAGACCCTCTACATGGTCGCGGTCGCCACCGTGATCACCGTCCTGCTGGGCATCCCGCTCGGCGTGCTGCTCACCGTCACCGGACCCGGCGCGCTGGCCCCGCGGCCGGTCCTGCACCGGGTGCTCGGCCTGCTGGTCAACCTGGGCCGGTCCCTGCCGTTCATCATCCTGCTGGTCCTGGTCGCCCCGCTGACCCGCGGCCTCGTCGGCACCACGATCGGGTCGACGGCGGCCATCGTGCCGCTCACCGTCGGCGCCGTCCCGTTCCTGGCCCGGCTGGTGGAGACCAGTCTGCGCGAGGTCTCGCACGGCAAGGTCGAGGCCGCGCTGGCCATGGGCGCCCGCCGCCGGGACGTCGTCCGCACGGTGCTGCTGCCCGAGGCGCTGCCCTCCCTCGTCGCCGGGACGACGGTCACCGTCGTCGCGCTGATCAGCTACTCGGCCATGGCCGGCGCCATCGGCGGCGGCGGCCTGGGCGACTTCGCCATCCGGTTCGGCTACCAGCAGTTCCGCACCGACATCACCCTGCTCACCGTCGCCCTGCTGCTCGTCGTCGTCCAGGCGCTGCAGTTCGGCGGCGACACCTGGGCGCGCCGCCTGGCGCGCCGATGACACCCGCCCGTCCCGACCCGTTGGAGAACCGCACCGTGCGTCGCCTCGCCCTGACCCTGTCCGCCCTCACCGCCACCGCGGTCCTCGCCGCCTGCGGGGGCGGCGACGCCGAGATCTCCGCGCCGGACGAGCCGCTGCGCGTCGGCGCCTCGCCGGTGCCGCACGCGGAGATCCTCCGGTTCATCGACGAGAACCTCGCCGAGGACGCCGGCCTGGACCTCGACGTCGTCGAGTTCACCGACTACGTGCAGCCCAACGTGGCCCTCGACGACGGCTCGCTGGACGCGAACTTCTTCCAGACCGTGCCCTACCTGGAGGAGCAGGAGGCCTCCGCCGGCTACGACTTCACCGCCCTGGAGCCGGTGCACGTCGAGCCGCTGGGCATCTACTCGGAGTCGCTGACCGACCTGTCGCAGCTGGAGCAGGGCGCGACCGTGGCGATCCCGAACGACCCCACGAACGCCGCCCGCGCGCTCCGGCTGCTGGAGGCCAACGACCTGGTCGTGCTGGCCGACACCGGTGACGCCGCCCCCACCTCGTTGGACGTGGAGAGCAGCCCGCTGGACCTGGAGATCTCCGAGGTCGAGGCCGCCCAGGTGCCCCGTTCGCTGGCCGACGTCGACATCGCGGTGATCAACGGCAACTACGCCATCGACGCCGACCTGTCCCCGGCCGACGACTCCCTGGCGCTGGA
Source organism: Klenkia terrae (assembly GCF_900491935.1). Lineage (GTDB taxonomy): Bacteria > Actinomycetota > Actinomycetes > Mycobacteriales > Geodermatophilaceae > Klenkia > Klenkia terrae. Next base: position 1,969,253 of record NZ_UEXK01000004.1, on the reverse strand, counting down.
GGAGGCCGAGGGCAACCCGAACGCCAACCTCCTGGTGGTGCGGGCCGGCGACGAGTCCGACGAGCGCATCCAGACGCTGGAGGAGCTGCTGCACTCCGACGAGGTGCGCCAGTTCCTCGAGGACGAGTACGACGGTGCGGTCATCCCCGCGTTCTGATCCCGCTGCCGCCCGGGCCGGTCGGACAACCGGCCGGGCGCGCGCAGACCAATGCGCATCAAGTCGATCGGGATTGACTGGTAGGGTCTACGACAGGTCACGAGTGCCAGCGCGAAGCCCCGGCTCGCTGGTCGGCAACCCTTCCACCGCGATGGGGTGCTCCGGGTGACGACCTGGCGGCTGCGCAGCGCAGCCGCAAGCGCGGGTCCCGTCGCGAGCACGGGCCCCTGACCTCCAGGAGTCCTCGATGTCCGTCCTCCTCGACCGCCGCACCACCCCGGCCCTGCTGCCCACGGCCGACGCGGCCACCAGCGTCCCGCTCGTGACCGGCGGGTCGGTCGGCTACGCCAACCTCGACGTCGCGGCCAGCGCTCCCGCCCTGGCCTCCGTGGCCGCCCGGGTCGCCGAGGCCCTGCCGCTCTACGCCAGCGTGCACCGTGGCGCGGGCTACCTCTCCCAGGTCTCCACCGCGCTCTACGAGTCGGCCCGGGACACCGTGGCCGCGTTCGTCGGGGCCCGGTCCGACGACGTCTGCGTGCTCACCCGGAACACCACCGACAGCCTCGCGCTGCTGGCCGGCTGCCTGCCCGCCGACGGCGCCGTCCTCGTGCTGGACGTCGAGCACCACGCCGACCTGCTGCCGTGGCAGCAGCGCTCCCGCGACCTGTGCGACGTCCTCGAGGCGGCACCGACGGTGGCCGGGACGCTGTCCCGCCTGGCCGACGCGCTGGCCGCCCGGCGCTACGTGCTCGTCGCGGTCACCGGTGCCTCGAACGTGACGGGGGAGTCCCTCCCGCTGCGCCGGGTCACCGAGCTGGCGCACGCCGCCGGTGCCCTGGTGGTCGTCGACGGCGCCCAGCTGGTGCCGCACCGCCGGTTCTCCCTCGTGGAGTCCGGTGCGGACTGGGTCGCGTTCTCCGGCCACAAGCTCTACGCACCCTTCGGCACCGGCGCGCTGGTCGGCCGGCGGGACTGGCTGGACACCGGCCGGCCCTACCTCCCCGGCGGCGGCGCCGTCGCCCAGGTCGACGTGGACGCGACGACGTGGGTGGCGGCCCCGCACCGGCACGAGGGCGGCTCGCCCAACGTGCTCGGCGCGGTCGCGCTGGCCGCCGCCTGCGACGAGCTCGCGGCCCTGGCCCCCGGCGCGCTGGAGGACCACGAGCGGGCGCTGCGCACCCAGCTGGTCGACGGGTTGTCGCAGGTCGACGGGGTGCGGCTGCTGCGCATCTGGTCGGACTCGGTCGACCCCACCGGCGTGGTCAGCTTCACCGTCGAGGGCGCCGACCCGGGCCTCGTCGCTGCCTACCTCTCCGCCGAGCACGGAATCGGCGTCCGGGACGGCCGGTTCTGCGCGCACCCGCTGGTGGCCCGGCTCGGCGTCCCCGGCGGAGCGCTGCGGGCCAGCGTCGGCGTCGGCACGTCCGCGGACGACGTCGCCCGGCTGGTCGAGGCGGTCGCCCGGTTCGTCGCCGAGGGGCCCGCCGTCGCCTACGCCGTCGTCGACGGGCGGCACCAGCCGGTGGCCGACCCGCGTCCGGTGGCCGGGCTGGCCGGCGCCGACCTGTCCGCGGTCGCCCGCGGCGCCGGTTGCGGACCTGCCCCGACCCGCTGAACCGCCCCCCGAACGCCCGCCGAACCCCGGCGGACAGATCCCCGAGCACCGAGGAGAACCACCCGTGGCCACCCGTCCCAAGGCGAGCGTCGTCCCCTTCACCCACCACGCGGAGGGCACCGGCGTCGGCCAGCGCGTGACCGTCGGCGGCGACGCCGGGCACGAGTTCGACGTCGACACCTACCCGGCGTTCGGCGGCGCGGACGCCTCGCCCAGCCCGCTGTCCTACGCGCTGGCGGCGCTGAGCTCGTGCAACCAGATCACCGCCTCCATCGTGGCCAAGGAGCTCGGCGTCGCGCTGGGCGCCTAGACCTTCGACGTGCAGGGCGACCTGGACACCGCGGTCATGGTCGCCGGCGAGGAGGGCAACGCGAACTTCGACGCCGTCACCGTGCGGGCCACCGTGGCCACCGACGCCGACGAGGAGACGTTCGCGAAGCTCCAGGCCGAGACCGAGCGGCGCTGCCCGGTCACCCAGCTCTTCCAGCGGTCGGGGCTCGAGTACACGAGCGACTGGACCCGCACCGCCCTCTGACCGCGACGGGCCAGCCTGCCGACCACGGCGGGCTGGCCCAACGCGATCCCGGTCAGCGCGGGCTCGGCATGACGCGCGCCGTCATTGACGCACCGCGTTATGCTGGACCCGTGATCCGATCGTTCGGGGACAAGCCCACGGAGCGGCTCTGGAGACGTGAGCCCGTGCGGTCGATGGATTTGGCCATCCGGCGGGTCGCGCTGCGCAAGCTGGCGGTCGTCGATGCGGCGGTGACCCTGGACGAACTCCGGGTGCCACCGGGCAATCGGCTCGAGGCGTTGAAGGGCGACCGGGCGGGGCAGCACAGCATCCGGATCAACCAGCAGTGGCGCATCTGCTTCCGCTGGACCGACGCGGGACCCGAGGAGGTCGAGATCGTTGACCACCACTGAGAAGTTGGCCCCGATCCATCCGGGGGAGGTGCTGATGGAGGACTTCATCGGGCCGCTGGGTCTGACGCAGCACAGCCTGGCCATCGCGATCGCCGTACCGCCGCGACGGATCAACGAGATCGTGCACGGGAAGCGGCGCATCACCGCGGACACCGCTCTGCGCCTCGGGCGGTACTTCGGTACATCCGCCCAGTTCTGGCTGAATCTGCAGAGTCGCCATGACCTCGAGGTCGAGGCGGACTCCCTGGGGGACACGCTGGACGTGATCCGCCCGCTCCAGTCCGCCTGAGGGAGAGGGCCGAACCTCCCGACCCGCAGCGATGATCAGGGGGTGCCTCGGAGTCCGTCCTCCTGCACCAGATCTGGCGCAGGAGGACGGAGTTCCCGGCACCCCCTGATCGACGCTGCGGGGTGGGGGTGGCTGCTAGGAGGCGACCGTGGGGTTGATCTCGGGGGCGTCGACCGCCTCGTCCTGCAGACCCCAGCGCTCCAGGGTCTGCTCGTAGGTGCCGTCGTCGAAGGCGTGCTGCAGCGAGGCCTGGATCGCGGTGACCAGGCCGTTGCCCTTCAGCGTGGTGGCCGCGACGTAGGTGGTGTTCGGCCAGCCGGCGTTCACCGTGCCGACGACCTCCACGTCGCCCACCGAGGCCTGGTAGACCGCGTTCGAGTTCGGCCCCAGGTAGGTGTCCAGCCGGCCTGACTGGATCGCCAGCAGGGCGTCCCCCGCGCTGACGTAGTACTCCAGCTGGGCCGGCTCCTGCCCCTCGGACTCCAGCTGCGCGTTCCAGTCGAGCAGGATGCGCTCCTGGTTGGTGCCCGAGCCCACCCCGATCCGCAGCCCGGAGATGTCCTCCGCGCCGGCGATGGACAGGTCGGTGTCCGGGGCCGCGACGAAGGCCATGATCCCCTGCCGGTAGGTGGCGAAGTCGAACAGCTGCAGCCGGTCGGCGTTGACCCCGACGTTGGAGAACACCGCCTCCAGGTCGCCGGACTGCACGCCCAGCGGCCAGCCCTCCCACGTCGTGTTGACCACCTCGAGCTCCAGGCCCAGGCCGTCGGCGACGAGCTGGGCGATGTCGACCTCACTGCCCACGACGGTGCTGTTGTCGTCGGCCAGGAAGCCCAGCGGCGGGTCGCCGGCGCCGGGGATGCCCACCCGGAGGACGCCGTCCTCGGCGATGTCGGCGGGCACGAGCTCGGCGGCGTCCGGGTCCTCGTCGGTGCGGACGCGGTCGGCCTGCTCCGGCGAGGTGTCGACGACCAGGACGGTCTCCGACGAGCCGGTGCTGTCGGCCCGGGCCTCCGCCTCGATGTCGGCGGAGCTGGTGCAGGCCGTCAGCAGCAGGACGGCGGCGACGGGCAGGGCAGCGGCGATGCGCAGGGGTTTCACGTGGATCCTCATTCGGTCAGGCGCCCAGGCCGGGCGGGTTGAGCTGGGAGCTGTCGACGGCCTCGTCCTGCAGGCCCCAGCGGGCCAGGACCTCGGCGTACGTGCCGTCGGCGATGACGTGGTCGACCGCCGCCTGGAAGGCCGCGGCGTAGCCGTTGCCCCGGACGGTGGTGACCGCGATGTCGGCGGTGGCCGGCCAGCCGCCGCTGGTGGTGCCGGCGATGGCGAAGTCCTGCGGTGCGGTGGCCGCGCTGTAGGCCGCCGTCGGGTTGGGCCCGACGTAGGCGTCCAGCCGGCCCGACTGCAGCGCCAGGATCGCGTCGTCGTACTTCGGGTAGTAGTCGATGGTCACCGGCGCCAGGCCGGCAGCCACGTTCTCCGCGTCCCAGGCCAGCAGGATCTGCTCCTGGTTGGTGCCCGAGGCGACTCCGACGGTGAGGCCGGCGATGTCGGGTGCCGAGGAGATCTGCAGGCCGGAGTCCGCGCCGACCAGCCAGCCGAGCACGTCGGACCGGTAGGTGGCGAAGTCGTAGAGCTGCTTGCGCTCCTCGGTGACCGTCACGTTGGAGATGACCGCGTCGACGTCGCCGGACTGGACCGACAGCGGCCAGTTCGACCAGTCGTTGACCACGAACTCGACCTGCAGGCCGAGGGCGTCGCCGAACAGCGTGGCCAGGTCGGTCTCGCTGCCGATCACGGTGGAGTTGTCGTCGGCGTAGAACGCCAGCGGTACGGCGCCCTGGGTCACCGAGACCCGGAGGACGCCGTCGTCGAACGCGCCCGGGGGGAGCAGGGCCACCGCGGCGGGGTCGACGGTGGAGTGGATGCGGTCCTGCTCGGGACTCGTGTTCACCGAGATGGCGGCGCCGTCGGCGGCGTCCCCGGTCCGGGCCTCCTCCTCGATCTCGGCGCTGCTGCTGCACGCCCCGAGGGCCAGGAGCGCGGCGGTGGCCAGGGACAGTGCGACGGTGCTGCGTCGCAGGTGTGCAGTCACGGTGGTTCTTCCTCTTCTGGGCGTGCTTCGACTACCGGCGACGCGGGTGCGCCGTCGGGGGGTAGGGGGCGGGAGCTAGAGGACCTTGGCCAGGAAGGCCCGGGTCCGCTCGTGCTGCGGGTCGTCGAGGACCTGGGCGGGGGTGCCCTGCTCGACGACGCGGCCGTCGTCCATGAAGACGATCTGGTCGGCGGCCTGCCGGGCGAAGCCGATCTCGTGGGTGACCACGATCATCGTGGTGCCGGTGCGGGCCAGGTCGGCGATGACGGCCAGCACCTCGCCGACCAGCTCGGGGTCCAGCGCCGAGGTGGGCTCGTCGAACAGCAGGACGGCGGGCTTCATCGCCAGCGCCCGGGCGATCGCCACCCGCTGCTGCTGCCCGCCGGACAGCTGCCGGGGGTGTGCGTCGGCCTTGTCGGCCAGCCCGACCCGGGACAGCAGCTCGCGGGCCTCGGCCTCGACCTCGCGGCGTGGCCGGCCCTGCGCGGAGACCGGTGCCTCGACGACGTTCTCCAGGGCGGTCAGGTGCGGGAAGAGGTTGAAGGACTGGAAGACGAAGCCGAACCGGGTGCGCTGGCGCAGCAGCTCCTTCTCCTTGAGCTCGTGCAGCTTGTCGCCCTTGCGGCGGTAGCCGACCAGCTCGCCGTCCAGCGCCACGAACCCGCGGTCCACGGTCTCCAGGTGGTTGATCGACCGCAGCAGCGTCGACTTGCCCGACCCGGACGGCCCCAGGACGACGGTCACACTGCCCGGCTCGACGACCAGGTCGACCCCGTGCAGCACCTCGTGGGTGCCGAAGGACTTGTGCACCCCGTGCACCTCGACGCGGCCCGGGCGGGCCTGCACCGCGGTCACCGGGTCACCGGGTCGCGGTCGGAGGTGGACCGGACGCGGGACAGCCCGGCGGTCAGGTTGCCGCGCAGCCGTTGCAGCGGTGTCGGCGGCAGCGTGCGGACCGCGCCCTTGGCGTAGTACCGCTCGACGTAGTACTGGATCACCGTCACCACGGTGGTCAGCACGACGTACCAGATCGCGGCCACCACCAGCATCGGTAGCACCCGCTGGGTCCGGCCGTAGATCACGCTGACGGTGTAGAACAGCTCGCCGAGGGCCAGCACGTAGACGATCGAGGTGCCCTTGAACAGGCCGATGATCTCGTTGACCGCGGTGGGCACGATGGTCCGCATCGCCTGCGGCAGCACGATCTTCGTGGACTGCCGGCGCCGCGGGATGCCCAGGCTCGCCGCCGCCTCGTGCTGGCCCTGGTCCACCGAGAGGATCCCGGCCCGGACGATCTCCGCCGAGTACGCGGCCTGGTGCAGCCCCAGGCCGAGGATCGCGGCGCCGAACTTGTCGATCAGCGACAGCGTCTCGACCGACGCGAACGACGGGCCGAACGGGATGCCGATGTCCAGCGACTGGTACAGGTAGGCGAGGTTGTACCAGAGCAGCAGCTGCAGGATCAACGGCACCGAGCGGAACACCCAGGTGTAGCCCCAGCTCACCGCCCGCAGCAGCGGGGACCGGCTCAGCCGCATCAGCGCGAGCACCGTGCCCAGGGCGAACCCGAGGACGGCGGTGATCAGCGTCAGCTTGATCGTCATCCAGACGCCCTCGACGATCGAGACCTCGCCCAGGTAGGCCCAGACGACGCCCCACTCCCAGCGGGGGTTGGTGATCAGCGAGTTCGCCACCATGGCCAGCAGGACGGCGACCACCGCGGTGGCCACCCACCGCCCGGGGTTCTTGGCCTTGACCACGGTGAGGCGGTCGTAGGGCGTGCCGGCCGGCGGGGCGTCGGCGCGGTTCTCCAGCAGGGTCATGTGAGGTCCTTCTCGAAGGCGTAGATGCGCTCGGCGACCGGGAGCGACCGGAGGGTCGCGAGGTCCGTGGGCCGGGGGACGGCGGGGTCGAACAGCGGGGTGTAGCCGGCGGCCAGGTAGAGCGACCGGGCCTCGGGTTGCCGGGGTCCGGTGGTCAGGAAGACGCGGGCGGCGCCCCGGTCCCGGGCCACCGCCTCCAGCTCCGCGAGCACCCGGCGGGCCAGCCCGCGCCGGCGGTGGGCGGCGGCGGTCCACATCCGCTTCACCTCGACGGTGCCGTCGTCCGGGTGCGGCTTGAAGGCGCCACCGGCCACGGCGACCCCGTGCTCGAGCAGCAGCACGAAGGCACCCAGCGGCGCGGTGAACTGCTCCACCGGGTAGCGGGTGAGCTCCTGCTCGGCGCCGCCGAACAGGTCGCCGTAGCGGCGGTCGTACTCCACGGCGAGCTCGGCGAACAGGGGTCGGGCCAGGGGGTCGTCGGGGTGGACGACGACCACGTCGACGTCGGCGCCGACGCCGAGCAGGCGTGCTGAGGACATGCGGGGACTCCTGGGACGGTGCCGGGACCCCGCCCGGGGAGGGAGATGTCCGGGCGTGGGTGGGGGAGCGCGGGAACAGGTCAGCGACAGAGCGCGCTGTCGGTACGGACCAGGTCGATGACCCGCCGCCCGACCAGGAGGAGGACAGGCAGCAGCACGGACCGCGGGGCGGTCTCGGTGATCTCCACGTCGTCTCCTCGTCCCCCGCCGACCGGCGGGGCTGCACTTGCGACAGTCGTGCACCGTCGCCAGGTCGTCACCCGGGGCACCCCACCGCAGCGGAGGGTTGCCGGCCAGCGAGCCGGGGCTTGTCGCTGGCGCTCAGAACCTGTGCAGGAACGTAGGACAACCCGGGCCGATGCGTCAAATCCGATCGACTTGGTGGAGAATGAGGTCGTCCACCCGCTCCGGAGAGGAGGTCCGCGATGCCCGACCAGCCGCTCGTCCGCCGTCGCCACGTGGACCTGTGCCGCACCGGCAGCGCGCTGGGCCGCTGTCGGTAGGCCCTCGCCCACCGTCCGCCGCCAGCCCCGGAGTCCCCTCGTGACCAGCCCGAACACCCTCACCGTCGCCCTCGTCGGTGCCGGCCCCACCGCCGTCGGCGTCCTCGAGCGCCTCGCCTCCCGGGCGGGTGGCGACGACCTCGTCGTGCACCTGGTAGACCCGTTCCCGCCCGGCGGCGGACGGGTCTGGCGGACCGCGCAGTCTGACCTGCTGTGGGCCAACTCATTGGCCCGGGACGTCACCGTGCTGCCCGACGACTCCGTCACGGTGCCCGGCCGGGTCGTCCCCGGCGCCACCGTGGCGCAGTGGGCCGCCGACGTCGGCGCGCAGCTGCCCGGCGAGGACGGCGCGCAGGCCCGCCGGACCACCCCCGGCACCTTCCCGTCCCGCCGGCTGGTCAGCGGCTACCTCGGGTGGGTGCTCGACCGCCTCGCCGCGCTGCCCGGGGTGACGGTGCACCGGCACCGGACCCGGGCGGTCGACTTGGTCGAGCACGGCACCGCCGTCGAGGTGCAGCTCGCCGACGGCGGCCGGCTGGACGTCGACACCGTCGTGCTCGCCCAGGGGCACCTCGACCGCACCCGCACCGACGGCGAGGTCGAGCTGGCCGACGCCGCCGCGGCCGCCGGGCTGACCCACGTGCCCACCGCCTACACCGCCGACCTGGACCTCTCCGTGCTCCGCCCGGGTGAGGACGTGCTGGTCCGCGGGGCCGGGCTGGCCTTCGTCGACCTGGTCACCCTGCTGACCGGCGGTCGCGGGGGACGGTTCCGGACCGACCCGGACGGCCGGCTGGTCTACCTGCCCTCGGGGCAGGAGCCGGTGCTGCACGTGGGCTCCCGCCGCGGCACCCCCTACAAGGCCAAGCTCGACTACGACTGGGCCGGCCCGCCGGTCCCGCTGCGCTTCTTCACCCCCGACGAGCTGACCGCCCGGTTCGGCGACCGCCCGCTGGACCTGCGGGCGGACCTGGCCCCGGTGATCGCCCGCGAGCTGGGCTGGGCGCACGCCACCGAGCTGTTCCGGGCGCACCCGGAGCGGGTGGCGATGCCGTGGGAGGAGTTCGCCGCGCGGTACGCCGCCGGCGAGGACCCGTGGGCCGCGGCGGTCCTCGACCCGGCCGACCGGTTCGACCTCGCCGCCCTGGACCGCCCGCTGGCCGGAGCCCGGTTCGCGACCGGCGAGCAGCTGCAGGAGTGGGTCCGCGGCTACGTCCGGGCCGACCTGGCCCGCGCCGCCGACCCGGCGCACAGCGCCGACCAGGCCGTCTTCACCGCCTTGCTGTTCTGCCACGGCACGATCGCCGGGCTGGTGCGGGCCGGCCGGCTGACCGAGCGGTCGGCGCGCGAGGACGTCAGCGGCTGGTGGATGAACCTGTTCAGCCACCTCGCCAGCGGACCGCCGTCCCCGCGGCTGGCGGAACTGCTGGCGCTGTGCGAGGCCGGCGTCGTCCGGTTCACCGGTGCGGACACCGTGGTGACGCTGGAGGGCGACCGCTGGGTCGCCCGCTCGGCCAGCACCGACGAGGTGACCACCGCGACTGCGCTGGTCGAGGCCCGGGTGCCCGCCGTCGACGTCGCACGGACCACCGACCCGCTGCTGCGCGCCCTGCAGGCCCGCGGGACCGCCGCCGAGCAGCCCGGCACCGGGCGGCTGCACGTCGACGCCGGCTACCGGCTGGTGGACCGCCACGGCCGGTCGGCCGCCCGGGTGCACGCGGTGGGCTTCTGGACGTCGGGCGCCCAGGTGGCCGCGTTCGCCCGGCCGCGGACGAACGCCCCCTTCTTCCACCAGGACGACGCCCTGGCGGCCGCCCTGTGGGCGCTGGTCCCGGCCCAGGCGGCGCACGCCGCCTGAGGACCGGTCAGAGGGCGCCGGTCAGCGAGCCGAGCACCGGGTCCCACTCGGCCAGGGTGGAGCTGGCCACGACCCCGCGGACGGCGAACGGGTCGGCGTCCAGCCAGCCCTGCACCTGTGCCTCGTCCTCGGCGCGGAACAGCAGCAGGGCCCCGGCCGGTGCCCCGGCCCCGAACGGTCCGCTGAGCAGCAGGGAGCCGGCGTCGGCCAGCCCGCGCAGGTAGTCGCGGTGCTCGGCGCGGACCTCGTCCCGCAGGGCGACGTCCTCGGTGTAGCGGTAGGTCACGGCGACGATCACGGGGACTCCTCGGTGCAGGGGTGGGGCCCCGATCCTGCCTGCCCGGGATCAGTCGAGGATCGCCCGGGTGACCGCGACCTGCTCGGTCAGCACCCCGCCGATGACCGCCTGGGTCTCGTTGATCGTCTCGATCACGCCGCCGATCGAGGCCAGCGAGCTGACGACGGCGTCCACCTGCTCTTGGATGGCGGTGATCTTGGCGGTGACGTCGGTGGTGGCCACCGCGGTCTCCCGGGCCAGCTCCTTGACCTCGTTGGCCACGACCGCGAAGCCGCGGCCGGCCTCGCCGGCGCGGGCGGCCTCGATGGTGGCGTTCAGGGCGAGCAGGTTGGTCTGCGCCGCGATGGCGCCGATGGTGTGCGCGACCTGGCCCACCTGCTGGCTGGACTCACCGAGCGCGGCGACCACCCGGTTGGCCTCCTCGGCCAGGGTGCGGCCCTCGCTGGCCACGTTCGTCGCCGAGAGCACGTTGCGCTCGACCTCCTCGATGGAGACGACCAGCTCCTTGCCCGCGGTGGCCAGCCGCTCGGTGGCGGCGATCCGGTCCAGGGCCTGGCCCAGCAGGTAGGCGGTGTTGCGCAGGGCCGCCTCGCGCCCGGGCGACAGCACCATGGTCCAGGTGGCGAAGAAGTCCATCGTGCCGATGATCGCGCCGCCGGCGACCACCGGGAGGCAGACCCCGGAGCGCACGCCGGCCTGCTGCGCCACCGGTGCCCGCACGCAGTCGGTCATCTGGCCCAGGTCGGGGACGAAGAACAGGTCGCGGTTGCGCCAGGTGCGGCCGGACAGGCCCACGCCGGGGGCGAAGGTGGCCGACAGGGTGACCGCGCGGAACTCCGGGCCGGCGTCGCCGGACTCGCGGTCGAAGCGCAGCACGCCCGCCGAGGCGTCGACCCGCCAGAACGAGCCGTAGATCCAGCCGAAGCCCTCCCGGATGGTGTCCAGGGCGATCCGCAGCGCCGTCCCGGCGTCGGTGGCGGTGGTCAGCTCCTGCAGCACGGTCGTCACGGCGGCGACGTCCTGCGCGGTCTTCGCCTCGGCCTCGGCGGCGGCGAAGCGGGCGATGGCCTGGGAGACCAGCGTCCCGACCAGGCGCAGCGTGCGCAGCCGGCCGGGGGACGGCGTGAGCTCCTTCATGCAGAAGAAGTCCATGGTGCCGGTGACCTGCCCGTCGGCGAAGAGCGGGAAGCAGATGCCCGACCGGATGCCGACCCGCTGGGCGACCGGTGCGCGCACGCAGTCCACGACCTCGCCGAGGTCGCTGGTGACCACCAGGTCACGGCCGGACCAGGCGCGGCCGGACAGCCCCACCCCGCGGGCGAAGGTCGCCGTGGCGGTGACCCGGGCGAACTCGTCGCTGACCGAGCCGGACTCCGAGGAGAACCGCAGCACGCCCGCCGCCGGGTCGACGGCCCAGTGGGAGCCGTAGGCGTACCCGAACGCCTCGCGCACCGCCGTCAGGGCGGCGACCACCGCACCCCCGGGTGTCGGTGGCCGCGGCGAGGGCCGTGATCACCGCGCTGACCGCCTCGATGTCGAGCTCGGCCTCGCTCGGGCCCACCGCCTGGGTGCGGGCGGCGGTGCGGGATGCGAACACGGGGCACTCTCCTCGGTCGAGCGGCGCGCGGTTCCTTCCACGCGTCGTGGGCTTCTCGGCGACCGCCGGGGGTCCGTCCACCCGAAAGCCCAGGTGGAACCAGAAAGGCCGCAAGGGCGGGTGGTCGGCGGGCGCTGCAACGGGGCTGCAACGTGCGCCGGGCCGGCACGTGGGAAAGTGGGCCGGTGAGCCAGCCCACACAGGTCCCGCCCCGCCCGGCCCNGCGCGCGCAGGCTGGGCTAGACGAGAGCGGGGGCGCGTCCGTGCCAGCCCTGGCGGTGCCCCCGTGGGCGAGACGGCGGTGAGAGGGCGGGCCGGGGGAGGCCGCCGCCGCAGCGGCACCGTGGGGGAGGCGGCAGGGGGCCCGCAGCGCCGCCGCCAGCCCCGAGGCGCTGGCGGAGGCGCTGCGGGCCACGGGCTACCTGCCCGACGAGGGCCTGACGACGGCGGCCTACCTCGCGCTGGCCATGCACCGCCCGCTGTTCCTCGAGGGCGAGGCCGGGGTCGGCAAGACCGCGCTGGCGCACGCGCTGGCCGAGGTCACCGGCCGGCCGATGTACCGGCTGCAGTGCTACGAGGGGCTGGAGGCCAGCCAGGCGCTCTACGACTGGGACTTCGGCCGGCAGCTGCTGCACCTGCGTGCCGCCGAGGCCGCCGGGTCCGGCGGCGACACCGCGGAGCTGGAGGCCGGGCTCTACGACCGCCGGTTCCTGCTCGCCCGACCGCTGCTGCAGGCCCTGGAGGACGCCCCGAGCGTGCTGCTGGTCGACGAGATCGACCGCGCCGACGACGAGTTCGAGGCCTTCCTGCTCGAGCTGCTCAGCGACTTCACCATCTCCATCCCCGAGCTCGGCACCGTCCGGGCCGCCGTCCCGCCGCTGGTGGTGCTCACCTCCAACCGCACCCGCGAGGTGCACGACGCCCTCAAGCGGCGCTGCCTCTACCACTGGCTGGAGCACCCCGACTTCGAGCGCGAGGTCGCCATCCTGCGCAGCCGGCTGCCGCAGGTGACCGAGGAGCTGGCCCGCCAGGTGGCCCGGGCGACGGCTAAGCTGCGCAGCCTGGACCTGCTCAAGCCCCCGGGCATCGCCGAGGCGATGGACTGGGCGACCGCGCTGCACACCCTCGGCGCCCGCGAGCTCGACCCCGACACCGCCGCCCGCACCCTGGGTGCGGTGCTGAAGTACCGCGAGGACACCGACCGGGTGCACGCCCTCACCCGGGGAGCCCTGTTCGGGTGACCGAACTGGCCTTCGGGCTGGCCGACCGGCCCCAGCGGGACGTCGTCGAGGTGGTGCTCGGGTTCGCCCGCACGCTGCGGCACGCCGGGGTGGCCGCCTCGCCCGACCGGGTCGAGGCGATGCTGGCCGCGGTCGGCCACCTCGACGTGCTCGACCCGACCGACGTCTACTGGTCCGGTCGGCTCACGCTGTGCGGCAGCCCGGACGACCTGGACCGCTACGACGCGGCCTTCGCCGCCTATTTCGCCGGCGAGGCGCCCCGGAAGAGCCGGACGTCGGCCCGGCAGGAGCAGCGGCTGGCCGAGTCGGCGCCGCTGAGCGCCTCGGCGGGCTCGGGCGAGGAGAACGAGGAGGCCCCCGACCTGCAGGCGGCGGCCAGCGAGGCCGAGGTGCTCCGGACCCGGGACGTCTCCGAGCTCACCGTCGCCGAGCGGGACCAGCTGCGCCGGCTGTTCGCCCTGCTGGTGCCGGCCGCGCCGATGCGGCCCTCGCGGCGCCGCCGGCCCGACCGGCACGGCTCGGTGGACATGGCCCGCACCATCCGGCACGCGCTGCACGACGGCGGCGAGATCACCGCGCTGCGCCGCCGACGGCCACGACCGCGCCCCCGCCGGGTGGTCCTGCTGGTCGACGTCTCGGGGTCGATGAGCCCCTACGCCGACGCGCTGCTGCGCGTCGCGCACGCCGCCGCGCGGGCCCGGCCGGCCTCGACCGAGGTGTTCACCATCGGCACCCGGTTGACCCGGGTCACCCGCGAGATGCGGCTGCGCGACCCGGACAAGGCGCTGGCCGCCAGCGGGCACGCCATCCCCGACTGGTCCGGGGGCACCCGGATCGGCGAGGTGCTCAAGGCCTTCCTGGACCGGTGGGGCCAGCGCGGCACGGCCCGCGGCGCCGTCGTCGTGGTGTGCAGCGACGGCTGGGAGCGCGGGGGCACCGAGCTGCTGGGCGAGCAGATGGCCCGGCTGCACCGGCTGGCGCACAGCGTGGTCTGGGTCAACCCGCACAAGGGCCGGGCCGGGTACGAGCCGTTGACCGGCGGGATGCAGGCGGCCTTGCCCGCTGTTGACCACTTCGTCGCGGGCCACAGCCTGGCGGCCTTCGAGGAACTGGCAGGAGTGATCGAGAATGCGTGATGTCTTGGACGACCTCGTGGGCTGGTGGCAGGCGGGGGAGACCGTCGGCATGGGCACGGTGGTCGCGACGTGGCGGTCGGCCCCGCGCCCGGCGGGTGCCTCGATGCTGGTCGGCCCGGACGGCACCGCGGTGGGCAGCGTCTCCGGTGGCTGCGTCGAGGGCGCGGTCTACGAGGAGGCCAAGGACGTCGTCGCCTCGGGGGCGCCGACCCTGGAGCGCTACGGCGTCAGCGACGACGACGCCTTCGCCGTGGGCCTGACCTGCGGCGGGATCCTCGACGTCTACGTCGAGTCGATCTCCCGCGAGTCCTTCCCCGAGCTCGGCGACGTGGCCGAGAGCGTCGGCCGGCACGAGCCGGTCGCCGTGGTCACCGTGGTCAAGGGCGCCGACGACCGGCTGGGCAACCGGCTCGTGGTCTGGAACGACCGCACCTCGGGCACGCTGGGCTCGCAGCGGCTGGACGACGCCGTCGCCGCCGACACCCGCGGCATGCTCGCCGCCGGCCGCACCGCCACCCTGAACTTCGGGCACGACGGCGAGCGCCGCGGCGACGACCTGACGCTCTTCGTCTCCTCCTTCGCCCCGCCGGCCCGGATGGTCGTCTTCGGCGCCATCGACTTCGCCGCCGCCGTCGCCCGGGTCGGGGCGTTCCTGGGCTACCGGGTCACCGTCTGCGACGCCCGGCCGGTGTTCGCCACCGCCCGGCGCTTCCCCGACGCGCACGAGGTCGTCGTGGAGTGGCCGCACAGCTACCTGCAGACCGAGGTCGACGCCGGGCGCATCGACGAGCGCACGGTGCTCTGCGTGCTCACCCACGACCCGAAGTTCGACGTCCCGTTGCTGGAGGTCGCCCTGGACCTGGACGTCGCCTACGTGGGCGCGATGGGCTCCCGGCGCACCCACGACGAGCGGCTGGACCGGCTGCGCGAGGCCGGGCTGACCGACGTCCAGCTGGCCAAGCTGTCCTCGCCGATCGGGCTGGACCTGGGCGCCCGGACGCCGGAGGAGACGGCGATCTCGATCGCCGCGGAGATCATCGCCGGCCGCTGGGGCGGTTCCGGCGAGCGGCTGACCGGCGCCGACGGCCCGATCCACGCCAGCGCGGAGCGCTGACGCCGCCCCCGCCCGGCCACCGCGGCCCGGGCGGGGCCCGTCAGGTCGTGGGCGGGGTGTCCTGCGGGTGCAGCCGGACGGCGACCAGCGCGATGTCGTCGTCGTTGCGGCCGTCCACCAGCCGGCCGACCAGCCCGTCGCAGAGCTCGTCGAGGGTCGCGCCGGCGAGGTCGGCGACCGCGTCCTGCAGCCGGACCAGGTCGTCGTCCAGGTTGCTCGCGCGGCGCTCGACCAGCCCGTCGGTGAACAGCAGGATGGTCGACCCGCGGCCCAGGACGACGGAGCGCTCGGTCCGCGTGGTGCTCGGGTCGACGCCGAGCAGCAGGTTGCTGCGGCGGTCGGAGAGCACGGCGATCCGGCCGTCCTCGTGGACCACGACCGGGGGCAGATGGCCGGCGTTGGACCACACCATCCGGGTCAGCCCGTCCCGGCGCTCCTCGGGGGTCTGCTCGAACCGGGCGACCGAGGCGGTGGCCAGGGTGGACACCTGCAGCACGTCCATCGCGCGGTCCAGCCCGCGGAGCACCTCGGCCGGGCCGGCGTCGCTGTAGGCGGCGATGCCGCGCAGCAGGCCGCGCAGCTGGCCCATGGCCGCAGCCGCCTCGATGTCGTGGCCGACGACGTCGCCGATGACCAGCATCGTCATGCCGCTGGGCTGCAGGAACGCGTCGTACCAGTCGCCGCCGACCTTGGCCGACTGCGTGGCCGGCACGTAGCGCACGACGATCTGGGTGTGCTCGGGCGCCGGGGGGTCGGTCAGCAGGCTGCGCTGCAGGCCCTCGGCGACCTGGGACTGCCGGGCCAGCAGGTCGGCGTTGTCCAGCGCCAGGCCGACCCGGTCGGCGATCTCGCGGGCGGTCGACTCGTCGTCGGGGTCGTGCGGCCGGCCGGGGGCCCGGTAGAGGGTGAGGGCGCCGCGCACCCGGTCCCGGCCCAGCACGGGCAGCACCAGGCAGGTCCCGGCCTCCAGCTGGTCGTGCAGGTCGCGGGCCTCGCCCTCGGCGAGCGCGTCCCGGACCTCCGCCGCCGAGGCGCGGACCACGTCGCCGCTGGTCAGCGCGCGGGCCAGCGGGGACACCATCGACTGCGCGGCGATCCGGGTGCGGGCGTAGCGCTGCAGCAGGGACCGCTGCGGCGGGTCGGTGTGCCAGGAGCCGACGTCGCGGGGGCGGCCGTCGTCGGACAGCAGGGTCACGATGCAGCCGTCGGCGAGCACCGGGACCAGCAGGCGGGGCAGCTCGGCGACGGTGCCCGGGACGTCGGGGGCGTCCAGCAGCGAGCGGGCGACGGCGGCCAGCATCGCGAGCCGGGCGGCGGCCGCCTCGGCCCGCCGGGTGGTGAGCGTCCGCTCGGTGGTGTCGGTGAAGAACAGCGACAGCCCGTCCGGGGAGGGCCAGCACAGCACCTCGTACCAGGCGTCCAGCGGGGCCGGGTAGTACGCCTCGACCAGCTGCGGCTGACCGCTGTCGACCGCGGTCTGGTAGGCCCGCTCGAAGGGGCCGCCCGTGGTCCCGGGGAACACGTCGAAGACGCTGCGGCCCAGCAGCTCGTCGCGGTGCAGCCCGACGAGCCGCTCGGCCGCGTTGTTGACGACGATGAACCGCCATGCGTGGTCCATCGAGAGGTAGCCGGTGGGCATGGCCTCCAGCACCCGGGAGGTGCGGGTCTCGCCGTCGTGCACGGCCGTGGTGTCGTAGGCGACGCCGATCAGCCGCGCCGCGGTCCCGGTCGCGTCGGCCAGCGCCTGCCCGCGGGCCTGCACCCAGCGGGTGCCGCCGTCGGGGAGCACGATCCGGTACTCGGCCTCGTAGATGCCCAGGGTGTCGATGGCCCGGGCGATGGCCTGGCCGACCCGCTCGGCGTCCTCGGGCAGCACCGCCCGGTTGAACGCCGCGATGTTCCCGTCGAAGGTCTCCTCGGTCAGCCCGAAGATGTCGATCAGGCGCTGGTCCCAGGTCAGCTCGTCGGTCGCGAGGTGCCAGTCGAAGCTGCCCACCTGGCCCGCGTCCATGGCCAGCGACCAGCGCGCGCGGTCGGCCTCGTGCCCGCGCCGCACGGTCTCGGCGCGCTGCTGGGCCGCGCGCAGCTGCAGCTCGGAGCTGCAGGCCTCGGCCAGGCCCCGCAGCACGTCGAGGTCGCGCTCGGTCCAGTCGTGCGGCTGGTCGTCGATGGCGCACAACGAGCCGACGACGGTGCCGTCCTCGGCCACCAGCGGCATGCCGGCGTAGGCGACGACCCCCAGGTCGGGGATCGCCAGGTTGTGCCTGACCAGGGGGTGCTCGCGGGCGTCGCTGATCACCAGGGGCTCGGCCGAGGTCACCACGTGCTGGCAGAAGGAGTGGCTCAGCGGGGTGCTGCGGGCGGTCTGCCACGGCTCGGGCAGGCCCTCGGCGCCGGGGAAGACCTGCTCGTCGACCGACACCAGGCTGACCAGCGCGACCGGCACACCCAGCGTCGCGCGGACCAGCCGGGCGAACCGGTCGAACGCCGGGTCGGGTGCCGCCGGCAGCGGGGTGGTCGCGGGCAGGGCGTTCGGCGGCAGGGCGTCGCCCATCGCTGCCTCCGTCCCCGTCGTCGTCCCGACGGCGGACGCGAGTCAGGGCCCGGGGAGCCTACGCGCCGGTGCCAGGATCAGGGGTGTGGCCGACGTGGAGATCGTGGGGCTGATGGCGTCCGGGCAGCACCGGTACGACAGGCGGCCGGGGACCGAGGTGCCCCCGCAGGACGACGACCGGCGCGACGCGCTCGTCGTCCGGGCCGGGTTCGGGGCCGTGGGCGACCGGTACGCCGGCAAGCCCGCCCACCGCGACGCATCGGTCACCGTGCTCGCGGTGGAATCGCTGGATGCGCTGGCCGCCGAGCTCGGGGTCCCGCCGTTCGACCCGCTGCTGGCCCGGCGCAACGTCGTCCTCCGCGGGGCCGACGTCGACGCCCTGCGCGGGCGCACCTTCACCCTGGGCGGGGTGACCCTGCTCGGCGGCCGGGCGGCGAACCCGTGCCGCTGGATGGACGTCGTCCTCGCCCCCGGCGCGCACCGCGGCCTGCGGGGCCGCGGCGGCGTCCGCTGCCGGCCGCTCACCGACGGCGTGCTGCGGCTGGGGCCGGCGGAGCTGGTGGTGGACCCCGCCGTGTGACCGCCACCACCGCCGAGGCAGTATCCGGGCATGGACGTCATCGGGCTGCGCCGGGAGCGCGAGGTGCTCACCGTCGCGCTGCAGACCGACCGGCACGTGGTGCTCGAGGGCCCGCCCGGTACCGGCAAGTCGACCCTGCTGCGCTCGATCGCCGCCGACGTCGGCACCGAGGTGGTCTTCGTCGAGGGCAACGCCGAGCTGACCCCGGCCCGGCTGGTCGGCCAGTACGACCCGGCCGCGGTGATGACCGACGGCTACGTGCCGACCAGCTTCACCGACGGCCCGCTGCTGACGGCCATGCGCGGGTCCGGGCTGCTGTACCTCGAGGAGCTCAACCGGATCCCCGAGGAGACGCTCAACGTCCTCATCACCGTGCTCACCGAGGGCGAGATCGCCGTCCCGCGGCTCGGGCGGGTGCGGGCCGCAGCCGGCTTCCGGCTGATCGCGGCGATGAACCCCTTCGACGCCATCGGCACCGCCCGGGTCGGCCAGGCCATCGCCGACCGCATGTGCCGCGTGGTGCTCGGCTACCAGGACGCCGACGCCGAGCGAGCGATCGTCAGCCAGGTGACCGGGGCCGACCCCCGGCTCGTCGTCCTGGCCGTCGCCCTCGTCCGCGCCACCCGCGAGCACCGCGACCTGCGCACCGGGTCCTCCGTCCGCGGCGCCAACGACCTCGTGCTGCTGCTCGACGGCCTGCTGCGCATGCGCGGCGAGGAGCTCGTCGACGGCCGGGAGACGGTGCGCGACGCCGTGCACGCCGCGCTGTCGGGCCGGATCAAGGTCGTGGACGGCGTCGACCGCACCCCGGAGTCGGTGCTCGACCAGATCCTGGACGACCTCTGGCCCGCCGACGCGCCACCGCCCGAGGAACCCGACGACGACGAGGACCGCGACCCGGGAAAAGCTGAGGGCCCGCAGGCGCAGCAGCCTGCGGGCCCGGACTCGCCCAGCTCCTCCTCGCGCGACCGGAAGAACGCCCAGCGGTCCCGGTCGACCCCGCGGCAGGAGCTGCAGCGCCAGCACGAGCAGTTCGACCAGGTCAGCCCCGAGGTGGGCGAGCTCGACGAGGGCGCCTTCTCCGCCCTGCTCGCCGAGCGCCCGGACGACGCCGCTGCCCTGCTCGCCGACCTCGGCCGGGCCACCGCCCGCGAGCTGCGGGCTGCCGCCCACCGGCTCGCCCGCCGGGTCTTCGTGCAGGTCGCCCGGGTCGGGACGACGCGCTCCCGCGGCACCCGCCGGCTGGTGCCCAACCGGCGGGCCGACGGCGACCTCGACCTGGACCGCACGCTGGACCGCTGGACGGGGGAGTGGCCGCCGGCGACCGAGGACCTGGTCACCCGGACCTGGACCGGGCACCGCCGCGCCGTCTGCCTGGTTGTCGACGCCTCGGGCTCGATGCAGGGCCTGGGCGTGGCCATCGCCGCGGTGGCCGCCGCCGGGGTGGTGCTGGCCGGCGACGAGAAGCTGACCACCAGCGTGCTCAGCTTCGCCGGCGACGTGACCGAGCTGCAGCCGCTGGGCCGGCGGGTGGCCGCGGAGGAGCTGGTCGGCCGGCTGGTCTCGCTGCGCGGGCACGGGATGACCGACCTGGCCGGCGCGCTGCGGGCGGCCCGGCGGCAGCTGGCACCGGCGGTGGTGGACGAGCGGGTCGTCGTCCTGCTGTCGGACTGCCTGCACACCGCCGGTGACCCCCCGGAGTCCGCGCTGGCCGGCATCGACACCCTGCACGTGCTGTGCCCGCTGCCCACCGAGGAGGCCGAGGCGGCGTCCCGGGCGCTGGCCGCCCGTGGTGCGGGCCGGGCCGAGATGGTCCGCTCGGTGACCGACACCGGCCCGGCCCTCACCCGCCTGCTGGGCTGACGGGCCAGCCGGCGCCGGTCACCCGGGGGGTCAGGCGCGGGCGCCGGCGGTCCGGCCAGCCAGCACCTCGGAGGGGCGCTGCTGCTCCCCGGCGTAGCTGCTCACCGCGACCAGCGCACCGGTCAGGGCGGGGACGACCCACTGCAGCTTGTCCAGCTGCAGCTGGGCGGCGGCCGCGTCGGCCTTGGTCTTCTTGCTGGGCTTGGTGCCCGAGCGGCCGGGTGCACCGGCGGCGGACACGCGCTGGCCGAGCAGCCGGCTGTAGCCGGTGACGCCGAGGGCGGCGACGGTCAGCAGCGTCTTGGCCGTGGACATCGTGCCGACGCCCGGCTGACCGGCGACCCGGCCGGCGTTCGCGCGCAGCTGGCCCACGCTGCCCAGCAGGTGGGCGCCGATCGCGACGGCGTTGACCGGCGTCCACCGGTCCCAGCCGGTGTTGGCCACGTCGCCGGTGGCCTGGTCGCCGTCGGCCTCCGAGGCGGCGGCGTTGAGCGCGACGGCGTTGGCGAGCGTGCCGCCGAACCAGGCGGCGAGGCCGACGTCGTGCAGCGAGCGGGAGAGGGTGTTGCGGGCCATGGGGTGCTCCAGGGGTGTCGAGGTCCGGGGGATGCCTGCCCGACCCGGCTACCCGGGCCGGCCGGGGCGGCATGCCCGGATCCGGGCGGCCGCGGGGACGGCCCGCGCGGGACCCCGCGACGGGGGGTGAGAATCGGCCACCGTGCCCTCCATCCTGCTGGTCGACGACGAGACGGCGATCACCGACAACCTGGCCCCGTTCCTGGTCAGGGCCGGGTTCGAGGTCGTGGTGGCCGGTGACGGGGACGCCGCGCTGGCCCGGATCGCCGACTCCGCGCCGAGCCTGGTCGTGCTCGACGTCCTCATGCCCGGGCGGGACGGCCGCTCGGTCCTGCGCGAGGTGCGGCAGGGCGGCGGCACCGTCCCGATCATCCTGCTGACCCAGATCGGTGAGTCCGGCGAGCGGGCCATGGCCCTGGAGGAGGGCGCCGACGACTACCTCAACAAGCCCTTCGACCCGCACGAGCTGGTCGCCCGCATCCGTGCGGTGCTCCGCCGCGGCACCCCGCCGGCCGGCCGGTCGCTGACCGCGGCCCAGCGGCTGCGCAGCGGGTCCCTGGTGCTGGACCGCACCTCCCAGCGGGTCTTCCGGGACGACGCCGAGGTGGTGCTGACCCCCCGCGCGACCACGCTGCTGGCCTTCCTGATGTCCCACCCCGGCGAGACGGTGTCCCGCGAGCGCCTGCTCGAGGAGGTGTGGGGGTGGTCCTTCCACACCAGCACCCGCACGGTGGACACCCGGGTCGCCGAGCTGCGCCGGGTGGTCGAGGTCGACTCGGCCGACCCGCAGCTGGTGGTCACCGTGCCGGGCGAGGGCTACCGCTTCGTCGGCACCGTCGAGGCCGGCTGATGGCCCGGACCGTGGGCTGGGTGGTCGCGGTGCTCCCGCTGGTCGCCGGGGCGGTGCTGGCCTGGCTGGGGCAGACCGGCCGGCTGCCGGGCGAGCGGTACGACGTGGGCGCGCTGCCGGGGGACTGGGCGCTGGCGGCCGGCGGTGCGGTCACGGCGGTCGCCGTCCTCGTGCTGCTGGTGGCCACGGTGCGGGACCGCCGCTGGGGACGGCGGCTGCGGGACCGCACGGCCGAGGCTGCGCAGGACCGCCGGCTGCTGCTGTCCCGGCTGGACCACGAGCTGAAGAACCCGCTCACCGCGATGCGGGCGGCCACCGCCAACGTGGCCGCCGGGTCGGACCCGGCACAGGCCGCCGCGGTGCGCACCATCGAGGAGCAGGTGCTGCGGCTGAGCCGGCTGACCACCGACCTGCGCAAGATCGCCGACATCGAGAGCGCCCGGCTGGACCGCCGCCCGGTGGACCTCGCCGACCTCATCGAGGAGATGGTCGACGTGGCCCGGGACCTGCCCGGTGCCGCCGAGCGCGAGCTCGCGCTGGACCTGCCCCGGGCGCCCTGGCCGCTGCCGCCGGTGCCCGGGGACGCCGACCTGCTCTCCCTCGCCGTGGCGAACCTGCTGGACAATGCGCTCAAGTACACGCCGCCCGGCGGCCGGGTCGAGGTCCGCGCCCGGGAGGCGGCCGGGTCGGTGGTGGTCGAGGTCGCGGACACCGGGCAGGGCATCGCGCCCGACGAGCTGCCGCAGGTGTGGGAGGAGATGTACCGCTCGCCCTCGGCCCGCGCCGTCCCCGGCAGCGGCCTGGGCCTGCCTCTGGTCCGCGCCGTCGTCGAGCGGCACGGCGGCCACGTCACCGCCGACAGCCGGGTCGGCGAGGGGACAGTGGTCCGCCTCAGCCTCCCCGTCTGAGGGTCAGGCGGCGACGTACGCCGACTGCTCGATCTGGCCGGCGCTGCAGACCGGGCCGTAGGACCAGGTGACCGACAGGGAGTCGGTCTCGTCCGGCGGGATCACCGTCAGGCGGCCGGGGGTGGGCTCGCAGTCGCCGGTGGTCGGCTCGGAGCCGGTGGCGACGACGGTCCAGTGCAGCGTGGAGGCCACGGCCTGGCCCGGCTGCAGGGTGACGGTGCGCGGGGCGGGGTCGACCCGGACCTGCTGGGTGGGTGCCGCGCTGCCGTCCTGCGCGACCAGGCCGATGCCGCCGTAGCCGTAGACGGTGCACACCTCGCCGCCGGTGTTGGTCAGCGTGAGGGTGGCGTACCGGTTGCCGGCCGCGGCGTCGCCCTGGGCCAGCGACCCGGTGAGCTCGCTGGTGTGGCAGCGGTCGGGGCCCCCGGCCGTCGTCGGGTCCGCGCCGCTGGGCTCGGGCGCGGCGGTTACGGCCGGCGCCGACCCGGTGGACGACGGGGCCGCCGCGGTCGTCGCCGCGGGCGTGGTGGGGCTGCTGGCCGCCGTCGTGGTGGGCGAGGAGCTCGCCTCGCCGTCCTCGGTGCCGCCGGAGAAGGAGCACGCGCTCAGCGCCAGGCCGCCGGCGAGCAGCACGGGCAGGGCCAGTCGGGTCGTCCGGTTCGTCATGACCAACATGTTGCCCCCGCCAACCACCGCTCTCACCTGCGGGTACGTCACCGTCCGGTGGGACCGGTCACCGATCGGTGACACCCGACCCCGGACGTGCGAGGACCCCGGATGCCAGCACGCATCCGGGGTCCTCGGGTAGAGGGTGCGTCAGCGGCGGACGGACCGCTTGCCGGTGACGCTCTCGGCCACGCCGATCAGCAGGACGGCGGCCACGATGGCCACGATCGCGCCGATGACGTTCAGCTCGGTGAACTTGCCGGTGCCCAGCAGCGTGGCGACGACGCCACCGATGAGCGAGCCCACGATGCCCAGGCCGAGCGTGGCCAGGATCGAGAGGTTCTGCTTGCCGGGCTTGATCAGGCGGGCGACGGCGCCCACGACCAGCCCGAAGACGAGGAAGCCGATCATGCCCATGGTGGTGCTCCTGACGTGAGGTGGTCGCCGACGGACGTCTGCGACGGGTAGGACGCCTCTACCCATGGCCCGGATCGGCTAACCCACCCAGGTCACCCGCACGGGTCACCCCGTCCGCCGCGGGTCAAGGACGGACCCGCTCGTGCCGAATCCGTCCTCGAGGCGCCGCCCGGGTGCCGCACGGAGGAACCATGACCCCGCACGAGGCAGCAGGTACGAAGCCGAAGGGCTCGCCCTGGCGCATCCTGGTCACGGTGCTGGGCACGCTCGCCGTGATCGGCGTCGAGTTCGTGCTGCTGTACGGCGTGTACTCGCGGGCGACCCCGGTCGCCGCGCAGCGGGCGGTCGTCGCCGAGGCCGTCGGCCAGCTCTCGGTCGCGATGCCCGTGGACGCCGCCGCACTGGCTGCCTCGCTCGACCAGGCCTCGGCCCGACTGGCCGACCTCGGCGCCCCCGCCGACCAGGTGGCCGTGGTCGCAGCTGCCGGTGCTGCCGTGCAGGGTCCGCCCGGAGTGCTCAACGAGGCCCGGCTCGCGGTCACCGACCTCGACGCCGAGCTCGCCGACCACGCCGCCTCGCTCGACGTCCAGGCCATCGTCGCCTACGTCAGCATGCTGGTCATCGCCTCGGTCGGGTGGATGGTCTGGTTCCGCCGGCTGGTGGGCCGGCATCGCCGCCTGCAGGCTGAGGTCACCGAGCAGGCCGCCCTGGTCGCCAGCGAGGGCCGGCTGGCCAGCCTGGTCCGGCGCAGCGCCGACGTCATCGTCGTGCTGGGCACCGACGGCCGGGTCGGCTACGCCACGGACTCCGCGGCCGGCCTGTTCGACGTGCCGGTGGCCGAGCTGCTGGGCACACCGATCCACGACCGGGTGCTCCGCGCCGACGCCGAGCCGCTCGTCGCCCTGCTCGACGCCCGCCCCGAGGCCGACGCCGAGGTCGGGTTCCGCCTGGTCCGCGCCGACGGCCGCACCGTGCACGTCGAGGGCGTGTTCACCAACCTCCTGGACGACCCCGGTGTCGGCGGGCTGGTGCTGACCCTGCGCGACGTCACCACCCGCGTGGAGCTGGAGACCCAGCTGACCCACCAGGCCCTGCACGACCCGCTCACCGGGCTGTCCAACCGCCGGCTGTTCGGCGACCGCCTGGACCACGCCCTGCGCCGCCGCGGCACGCGCGAGCTCACCGTGGTGCTCTGCGACCTCGACGACTTCAAGGACGTCAACGACCGCCTCGGCCACGCCGCGGGCGACCAGCTGCTGGTCGAGGTGGCCGCCCGGCTGCGCACGGTGGCCCGCGAGGGCGACACCGTGGCCCGGCTCGGCGGCGACGAGTTCGCCCTCCTGCTGGAGGACACCGGGATCGAGGGCGCCCGCGAGGTCGCCGACCGCATCCACGACTGGCTGTCCCGCCCGGTCACCCTGGAGGGCGAGACCCTGCTGATCAGCGCCAGCGTCGGGCTGGCCGACGTCCTCGCCGAGGGCGTCACCGGCGAGGAGCTGCTGCAGCACGCCGACGTCGCGATGTACCTGGCCAAGGACGGCGGCAAGCACAGCACCGCGGTCTACGAGGCCTCGCTGCACTCCGCCGCCCTGGAGCGGCTGCAGCTGCGCGCGGACCTGCAGCGTGCCCTGGACGTCGGCGAGCTGGTCCTGCACTTCCAGCCCACCATCACCCTCGGGCCGGGCGAGGACACCGCCCCGACCGTGCACGGCTTCGAGGCGCTGGTCCGCTGGCAGCACCCCGAGCGCGGGCTGCTGGCCCCGTACCACTTCATCCCGCTGGCCGAGGACTCCGGGCTGATCGTCCCGCTGGGGACCTGGGTGCTGCAGGAGGCCTGCCGCGCCGCGGTCGCCCTGCAGCAGCCGGGCCGCCCGCACGTGGCCATGTCGGTCAACGTCGCGGTCGCCCAGCTCGCCGCCCCCGGCTTCGTGGAGCTGGTCCAGGCCGCGCTGGCCGACAGCGGCCTGGCCCCCCAGCAGCTGGTCCTGGAGATCACCGAGACCGCGGTCCTGGCCGGCGCCGACGTGGTCGCCCCGCTGCTGGCCCAGCTGCGCGCCATGGGCATCCGGATCGCCATCGACGACTTCGGCACCGGCTACAGCTCGCTGTCCTACCTGCGCGACCTCCCGGTCGACATCCTCAAGGTGGACAAGTCCTTCGTCGACCACGTCGTCGGCGACGAGCAGGGGGCCTCGCTGGCCGAGGCGATCATCGCCATGGGCCAGTCGCTGCACCTGACCACGGTCGCCGAGGGCGTGGAGGACCGGGACCAGGCCGACTGGCTCACCTCCGCCGGTGCGACCTACGGCCAGGGCTACCTGTGGTCCCGCCCGGTGCCGCTGGTGCAGGCCGCCGCCCTGCTGTCCGCGCGCGCCGAGGCGGTCCGCACCTCCTGACCCGGGGGACCGGACCGCACCGGCGCCGCGCGGCCGCCCACCCGCGGCCCCGGGGTGGGGCATGATCGGTGCAGCTCACCGTGCCCGGGGGCGGGACGGGGGAGCAGGTGCCGGACCAGACGCAGACGCTGTTCACCCACGGCACCGACGCCGCGATCCGCGACCTGGTGCTGGCCACCGACTGGTCGACCACGCCGCTGGGCCCGGTCGGCAGCTGGTCGGAGTCCCTCCGGGCCGCCGTGGGCATCTGCCTGAACAACCCCTTCCCCATGCTCGTCATGTGGGGGCCCGAGCTGGTCATGGTCTACAACGCCGGCTACGCCCCGATCCTGGGCGACAAGCACCCGGCAGCGATGGGCCGGCCGTGCGCCGACGTCTGGGCCGAGCTGTGGCCGCTCCTCCGGGACCGCCTGGTCGGCGTGCTGGACGGCACCGCCACCTACGACGTGGACCTGCCGCTGCTCATGCACCGGCACGGCTTCGACGAGGCGACCTGGTTCACCTTCTCCTACTCCCCGATCACCGCCCCCGGCGGCGAGGTGGTGGGCGTGCTCAACACGACCACCGACACCACGGCGCGGGTGCTCGGCGCGCGGCGGCTGACCGCGCTGCAGGGCTTCGCCGGGATCGCCTCGGGCCGGCACGGCGACAGCGACCTGGCCGCGCAGGCGGCCATGTCCGTGCTCGCCCGCGCCGCCGAGGACGTGCCGTTCGGGCTGGTCTACCTGCTGGACCCCGACGGGCGGTCGGCGCACCTGGCCGCCACCACCCGGGGACCGGTGCCCGGGCCCGTCGCCCTGGTCGAGCGGTTGCCCTCGGGGTCGGTCGCCGACTGGGCCTGGACGGCGCTGACCAGCGGCAGGCGGACCGTGGAGACCGGCATGGCCGGCCGGCTCACCGGCCTGGCCCCGCCCGGTCCGCTGGACGACGAGGACGTCGACGTGGCCGTCGCGCTGCCGCTGGTGGTGGCCGGGCAGTCCGCGCCGGTCGGCGTGCTGGTCGCCGGGGTCGCCCCCCACCTGCGCCTGGACGACGACTACCTGGCCTTCCTGGAGCTCGTGGCCGGGCAGGTCGCCGCCGTGGTCACCGACGCGCAGGCCTACCAGGCCGAGCGGCGCCGCGCGGCCGAGCGGGCCGAGGCCGAGCGCGAGGTCGCCCGGGCCGCCACCGAGGTGTCGGTGACCCTGCAGCGGTCCATCCTCGGCCGGGTCGAGCTGCCCGAGGGCTTCGCCGTGCGCTACGAGCCGGCGGCCAGCGCGCTGGAGGTCGGCGGCGACTGGTACGACGTGGTCGAGCTGGCCGACGACGTCTTCGGCGTGGTGGTCGGCGACGTCGTCGGGCGCGGCCTGCCGGCCGCCGCGGTGATGGGCCAGCTCCGCAGCGCCGGCCGCGCCCTGCTGCTGGAGGCCAACGGCCCGGCCCAGGTGCTCGCCGCGCTGGACCGGTTCGCCGCCCTGGTCCCCGGGGCGGCGTGCAGCACGGTGTTCTGCGCCGTCGTCGACCGGGCTGCCGGGGTGCTGCGGTACAGCAGCGCCGGGCACCTGCCCGCCGTCCTGGCCGACGCCGACGGCGGCGCGGTGATGCTCGACGGCGCGCAGTCCCTCCCGCTGGCGGTGCTGCCCGGCCGGCTGCGGCCCGAGGCGCAGGTGCCGCTGACCCCGGGCGACAGCCTGCTGCTCTACACCGACGGGCTGGTGGAGCGGCGGGCCGAGGCGCTGGACGAGGGCATCGCCCGGGCGGTGCAGGCCGTGGTGGCCGGTCGCGAGCTCTCCCCGGGCGTGCTCGCCGCGGTCCTGGTCGACCAGCTGATCGGCGACGACCAGGACGACGACGTCGCGCTCCTGCTGTACCGGCACCCGGCGGAGGTGGCGTCGTCGGCGCGGTGATCGTCGTCGGCGCGGGCCCGGTCGGGCTGACCGCAGCGCTGCTGCTGGGCCGCCGCGGCCACGAGGTACGGGTGCTGGAGCGCCGTCCGGAGCCCCCGGGGGTGCCCCGCGCCGTGCACCTGGACGGCGAGGCGGTGCGGGTGCTCGCCGACGCCGGGGTGGCCACGGGCTTCGCCGCGGTGAGCGCGCCCGGCGCCGGCCTGCGCCTGCTGGACGCCGACCACCGGGTGCTGGCCGAGTTCCCCCGCGGGCCGGGCGCGGCGTCGATGTTCCACCAGCCCGACCTGGAGGAGCTGCTCCGGACCGCGGTCGGGCGGACGCCGGGCGTGGTGCTCGAGACCGGCGTCGAGGTGACCGCCGTCCACCGCACCCGGCGGGGCGCGCGGGTGGTGACGGACCGGTCCGAGCTCACCGCCGACGTCGTCCTGGGGTGCGACGGTGCGCGCAGCACCGTCGCCGGGGCGGTCGGCGGCGGGCAGCGCCGGCTGGCCCGGCCCGACCGGTGGTACGTCGTGGACCTGCTGGCCGACGAGCCGTTGCCGGTCTGGCCCGGCGTCCACCAGGTCTGCGACCCCGACCGGGCCGCCACCTTCATGCCGGTGACCGGGCTGCGCTACCGGGCCGAGTTCCGGCTGACCGACCGGCCGCTGGACCTCACCGCCGAGCTGGCCCGGTTCGGCGCGCAGGACTGCGAGGTCGTGCGGGCCACCGAGTACACCTACGGCGCCCGGGTGGCCCGGCGCTGGCGGTCGGGCCGGGTGCTGCTGTGCGGGGACGCCGCCCCCCTCCCCCCGCCGTTCATCGGCCAGGGCCTGGGGCTGGGCCTGCGCGACGCCCACCAGCTGGCCTGGAAGGTCGACGCCGTCCTGGCCGGGGCGCCGGAGTCGCTGTTGGACACCCACCGGACCGAGCGGGCCGCGCACGCCGTCGCGCTGATCCGGCTGGCCGCGCTCACCGGCTGGCTGATGACCGCCGGCGGTCCCCGCGCCGCCCGGCTGCGCCGGCCGGTGGCCCGCGCACTGCCGCGCACGCTGCTGGCCGCCGGGACCCCGGCGCTGCGCCGCGGACCCTGGGTGGACCGCCCGCGGATCGGGCCCTCCCGCGGGGTGGGGCGGTTGCTGCCGACCGCGGTGCTGCGCGGCGGGCGCCGGCTGGACGACGTCCTCGGGCCGGGCTGGGCGCTGCTGGTGTGCACCACCGAGGTGCCCGACCTGCCCGCGCTGCCCGGTGGGGCCCGGCCCCGGGTGCTGCACCGGGGGGCGTTGCCCGACCTCGGACCCGCGCTGCGCGACCGGTGGGTGCTGGTCCGCCCGGACCGCGTCGTCGCCGCCGTGGGACCCCGCGCCTGACCCCTCCGCCCGACCCGGCGCGTACGGCAGGATCGCCGGCATGAGCCTCGACGTCGTCGCCCTCCGCGCGCAGTTCCCGGCCCTGCTGGGCGGCGCCGCGCACTTCGACGGACCGGGCGGCACGCAGGTGCCCACGCCGGTCGCGGACGCCGTCCACGCCGCCCTGGTCCAGCCCACCGCCAACCGCGGGGCGACCACGCAGGCCGAGCGGAACGCCGACGACGTCGTGCTGGGCGCCCGCCGGGCGATCGCCGACCTGGTCGGCGGCGACCCGCGCGGCGTGGTGTTCGGCCGCAGCGCCACCGTGCTGACCTACGACCTGGCCCGCACGCTGGCCGCCGGGTGGGGGCCCGGCGACGAGGTCGTGGTCACCCGGCTCGACCACGACGCGAACGTCCGGCCGTGGGTGCAGGCCGCCGAGCGGGCCGGGGCCACCGTCCGCTGGGTGGACTTCGACCCGGCGACGTCCGAGCTCACCGTCGCCGACGTGGCCGCGGTGGTCAGTGACCGCACCCGGCTGGTGGCGGTCACCGGCGCGTCGAACCTGATCGGCACCCGGCCGCCCTTGCCGGCCATCGCCGGCGTGGTGCACGCCGCCGGTGCGCTGCTGCACGTGGACGGCGTCCACCTCACCGCGCACGTGCCGGTGGACCTCTCCGAGCTGGGCTGCGACACCTTCGTCTGCTCGCCGTACAAGTTCCTGGGCCCGCACTGCGGCGCGCTGGTGGCCGCCCCGGCGTTCCTGGAGACGCTGCACCCGGACAAGCTGCTGCCCTCGACCGACGCGGTCCCCGAGCGCTTCGAGCTGGGGACGCTGCCCTACGAGCTGCTGGCCGGGACCACCGCGGCGGTCGACTTCCTGGCCTCGCTGGCCGGGACGTCGGGCGGGCGCCGGGAGCGGCTGCTGGCGGCGTTCCACGCCGTCGAGGAGCACGAGGACGCGCTGCGGGTCGGCCTGGAGGACGCGCTGCGCGAGCTGCCCGGGGTCACCCTGTGGTCGCGGGCCGCCCACCGGACGCCGACGCTGCTGGTGACCTTCGAGGGCCGGGACGCCGCCGACGCCTACCGCTACCTCGCCGCCCGCCGGGTCAACGCCCCGGCCGGGTCGTTCTACGCGCTGGAGTGCTCCCGCCACCTGGGCCTGGGCGACACCGGCGGACTGCGGATCGGCCTGGCGCCCTACACCGACCAGGACGACGTCGACCGCCTGCTGGACGGCCTCCGCGGCTTCCTCGCCGGCTGACGTCCTGGTCCCGCCCGCCGCGGGTCACCCCACCGTCATCGGGTCGCGTCACGGGCCGACCCGATGACTGCCAGGTGACCCCCTGCGCCGACCCGGGCGGCTACCGGAGCGTGGGGAAGCCGCCGGCCAGCTGGTCGAAGGCGGCGTGCAGGTCGTCGGCCAGCGAGCCGTCGCCGGCCAGCCAGGTCTCGAACGCGGTGGTCGCGGCGGCGCGCGTGGACAGCGCGACCAGCCGGGGGACCAGGCCGTCGGCCCGGGTGCCCGTGCGCCGCGCGACGTGCTCGGCGACCACCCGGTCGACGTCGGCGTAGCGCACCTGGGAGTGCGCCTGCAGGGCCGGCTCGGTGAGGATCAGCCGCATCCGCTCGCGCAGCAGCGGCAGGTCGGCGTCGGCGTAGTCGTTGACCTCGACGTAGGCCGCGCAGATCGACGCCAGCACCGGCTGGTCGTCGGAGGTGGCCGCCAGCATCCCCTCCAGCCGCAGGACGTGGGCATGGAAGTCCCCCCACACGGTGTCGGCCTTGGTGGCGAAGTGCCGGAAGAAGGTGCGCCGGCTGATCCCGGCCGCGTCGGCGACCTCGTCGGCGGTCACCGTCTCGAAGTCGTGCCGGGTGAACAGGTCCAGCGCCGCCGCCTCGATCCGGGCGCGGGTGGCCTCGCGGGCGTCGGGGGCGGGACCGGTCACGGTCCCGATCATCCCCCTCGGCACCTCCGGGGACCGGGAGGTGCCGTCCCTCTTGTCGGTGGCACTCGGTGCCACTACGGTCGGAGGGGTCAGTGACCCAGCTCACCAGGAGGCACCCGTGCCGGAGCAGACGCAGGCCGCCGAGACCACCGCCCCCGCCACCGAGGAGGTCCTCGTCGAGGACTCGTTGGTGGAGGAGGTCTCCATCGACGGCATGTGCGGCGTGTACTGAGCCGTTGGCCGACACCGCACTCGTCACCGACCCCGCGGCCGGCACCACGCCGGCCGCGGGGGAGGTCACGATCCCCGCCGACGAACTCCCCTTCGACCCCTCCCTGCCGTGGCAGAAGTCCGCGTCCGTGGCGCTGCGCCCGGAGCCCTTCGGCGCGCTGGTCTACCACTTCGGCAACCGCAAGCTGTCGTTCCTGAAGTCCCAGCCCCTGGTGGCGGTGGTGAAGGCCCTCGGTGACCACCCCGACGTCCCCAGCACGCTGCGCGCCTGCGACGTCCCCGAGGCCCAGCACCCGGCCTACGTCACCGCGCTCGCGACGCTCTCGCGTTCCCAGATGATCGAGAAGAGGAGCACCCCGTGACGGCAGTCCTGCCTCCGCGCGCCCCGGCCCAGCGGCCGACCGGCGGCAAGCTGATCGACCAGTTCGAGTACGGCCTGGACGCCCCGATCTGCCTGACCTGGGAGCTCACCTACGCCTGCAACCTGGCGTGCGCGCACTGCCTGTCCTCCTCGGGACGGCGTGACCCCCGCGAGCTGTCCACCGCCGAGGCCGAGGGCGTCATCGACGAGCTGCAGCGCATGCAGGTCTTCTACGTCAACGTCGGCGGCGGCGAGCCCACCGTCCGCCCGGACTTCTGGCACCTGCTGGACTACGCCATCGGCCACGACGTCGGGGTCAAGTTCTCCACCAACGGCGTGAAGCTGAACAAGCAGCGCGCCGCGCAGCTGGCCCGCACCGACTACGTCGACGTGCAGATCTCCCTGGACGGCGCCACCGCCGCCGTCAACGACCGGGTCCGCGGCACCGGCTCCTACGCCACCGCGATCACCGCCCTGGAGAACCTGGCCGAGGCCGGGATGAACGACTTCAAGGTCTCCGTCGTCGTCACCCGGGAGAACGCCGGCCAGCTCGACGCCTTCAAGGAGCTCACCGACTCCTTCGGCGCGCAGCTGCGGATCACCCGCCTGCGACCCTCCGGTCGCGGGGCCGACGTGTGGGACGAGCTGCACCCCACGATGGCCCAGCAGAAGGACCTCTACCAGTGGCTGCTGGCCAACGGCGACGGCGTCCTCACCGGTGACTCGTTCTTCCACCTGTCCGCGTTCGGTGAGGCCCTGCCCGGGCTGAACCTGTGCGGCGCCGGCCGCGTGGTGTGCCTGATCGACCCGGTCGGGGACGTCTACGCCTGCCCGTTCGCCATCCACGAGAACTTCCTGGCCGGCAACGTGCGCAGCCCGGGCGGCTTCCAGACCGTGTGGCAGCAGTCCGAGCTGTTCGCCGACCTGCGCAACCCGCAGACCGGCGGCGCGTGCACCAAGTGCCAGCACTTCGACTCCTGCCGGGGTGGCTGCATGGCCGCCAAGTTCTTCACCGGCCTGCCCCTGGACGGCCCGGACCCCGAGTGCGTGCAGGGCTACGGCGAGACCGCCCTGGCCGCCCGCGACCTGGAGCTCATCACCCCCAAGTCGCACATCGACCACTCCCACAAGGGCCCGGTCCGCGGCCAGCCCACGCTGCTGGGCATGCCCTCGATCCCGCCGGCCAAGATCTGCGACGAGTCGCCGCTGGCCGGGATGGACCTGCGGTAGCCCGTGCCTCTGACCGACCCCTGGGTCCTCGCGGGTCGGACGGCGCCCTCCCGGGTGCTGTTCGGCCCGCACGAGACCAACCTCGGCTCCGGCCGGGCGCTCTCGCCGCGGCACGTCGCGTACTACGCGCGGCGGGCCGCGGGCGGGGCAGGGGTCGTCGTGGTCGAGGCCGCGTCGGTGCACCCCTCGGACCACCCGTACGAGCGGGCACCGCTGGCCGCCGACTGCGCCCCGGGCTGGGCCGCGGTCGGTGACGCCTGCCGGCCGCAAGGAACCGTGGTGCTGGCCGGGCTGACCCACACCGGCGGCCAGGGCTCCTCGGCGTGGACGCAGGCGCCGCTGTGGGGTCCCTCCCGCGAGCCCGACGTCGTCAGCCGGCAGGTGCCGGTGCCCATGGGGTCGGCGGAGTGCGCCGCGCTGGTCGCCGGGTTCGCCGGGGCCGCGGCCACCGCGGTGGCCGCCGGGCTGGACGGCGTCGAGGTGGACGCCGGACCGCGGTCCCTGCTGCGCCAGTTCCTCTCCGCGCTGACCAACCACCGGGACGACGTGCACGGCACCGACCGGTCCCGACTGCTGCGCGAGGTGCTGGCCGCCGTCCGGGCCGCGCAGGGACCCGACCGGGTGCTGGCGCTGCGGCTGTCGGTGGACGAGTCGGCACCCTGGGCCGGGCTGACGCCCGAGGGGTGCCGCCCGCTCGTGGCCGAACTGGCCCCGCTGGTCGACCTGCTCACCCTGGTCCGCGGCAGCGCGCTGGACCAGGCCGCCTACCGGCCCACGGCGTCGCGCACGCCGAGGTTCCACGTGGAACTGCTCGCCGCAGCCGGCCGCACGCCGGTGGTCGCCCAGGGGTCGGTGGTCGACCCCACCTCCGCCGACCAGCTGCTGGCGGCCGGCTTCGCCGCGGTGGAGATGACCCGGGCGCTGGTCGCCGACGCGGAGCTGGTCACGACCGTGCGGGCCGGGCGCGATCCCCGGCCGTGCCTGCTGTGCAACCAGGCGTGCCAGGTGCTCGACACCCGGAACCCGCCGGTCAGCTGCGTGGTCGACCCCCTCAGCGGCCACGAGCTGACCGAGCCCGACGTCGATCTCGGGGCCCCGGGCGACGGCCGCAGGGTGGTGGTCGCCGGGGCCGGGCCGGCCGGGCTGGAGGCGGCCCGGGTGCTGGCGCTGCGCGGGTTCGCCGTCGAGGTGGTCGCCCCGGCGGTCGGCGGGTTGCTGCCGGTGGTCGCGGCCGCGCCGGGCCGGGAGCGGTTCGGCGTGTTCGCCGACTGGTCGGTCGCGGAGTGCGCGCGGCTCGGGGTGCGGTTCCGCCCCGGGACGGCGGAGGACGCCGACGTGGTCGCCACGGGCGGCCTCCCCGGCACCCCCGTGGTGGCCGGCGCCGTCCCGGCCGCGGACGTGCTGGCCGGCGCGGACCTGCCGCCCGGCCCGGTCCTGGTGCACGACCCGGTCGGCGGCCCGGTCGGCGTGGGGGTGGCCGAGCTGCTGGCCGCCGGCGGCCGCGAGGTCGTGATCGCCACCCCGGACGACGTCGTGGGCACCCGGCTGGGCCCGACCGGCGACCTGGTGGACGCCAACCGCCGGCTGGCCCGCGCCGGCGTCCGCCGGGAGACCGGGGTGCTGCTGCGCGGCTGGGCCGACGGGGTCGCGGAGCTGGCGCACCGCTGGACCGGTGCGGTGACCGCAGTCCCCTGCGCGGTGGTGGTCGACGCCGGTCACCGGCTGCCCGGCACCGTGCTGCCCGACGGGGGCCGGGCACGGTTCGCCGGCGACGTGGTCGCCCCGCGGACGGTGCTCGACGCCGTGCTGGAGGGCCGTCGGGCCGCCCTCGCGGTGGCCGACCGGGTGCCGGTGCAGGCGTGAGCGTGACCCCGGCGCTGGACTCGTTGCTGGTCAGCAAGCCCTGGTACCTGCGGGGCCCGGCGGCGTGGAAGCCACGAACCGGGCGGCCGAGGGCCGCGGCCCCGCAGGGGCCCTGACGGTCCGACCTCCGCTGGGTCGGACCGCGTACAGCCACGCAGCGGGGGACCCGACGAGAGGAACAACTGATGGGCAAGCTCGAGGGCAAGGTCGCCTTCATCACCGGTGCGGCACGCGGCCAGGGCCGCAGCCACGCGATCCGGTTGGCGCAGGAGGGCGCGGACATCATCGCGGTCGACCTGTGCGCGCAGATGGGGTCGGTCGGCTACCCGATGGCCACCGAGGAGGACCTGGCGGAGACGGTCCGCCAGGTCGAGGCGCTGGACCGGCGGATCGTGGCCAGCGTCGCCGACGTCCGGGACTCGGCGGCGCTCAAGGGCGCCGTCGACGACGGCGTCGCGCAGCTCGGCCGGCTGGACATCGTGCTGGCCAACGCCGGCATCGCGACGTTCGCGCCGGTCGAGGAGCTGACCGACGACATGTGGGACGAGATGATCGCGGTCAACCTGACCGGTGTCTTCAAGACCGTCCGGGCGGCGGTGCCGCACATCAAGGCCGGCGGGCGGGGCGGCGCGATCGTGCTGACGTCGTCCACGGCCGGCATCAAGGGCCTGGCCAACCTGGCGCACTACGTGGCGGCCAAGCACGGCGTCGTCGGGCTGGTGAAGACGATGGCCAACGAGTTCGCGCCGGACAGCATCCGGGTCAACTCGGTGCACCCGACCTCGGTGAACACCGACATGATCCACAACGAGGAGACCTACGGGCTCTTCCGGCCGGACAAGCCGAAGTCCGAGGTCACCCGGGAGGAGGCCGCGGAGTCCTTCAAGGTCATGAACGCGCTGCCGATCGAGTGGGTCGAGCCGGTCGACATCTCCAACGCGATCCTCTTCCTGGTCAGCGACGACGCCCGGTACGTCACCGGCGTCCAGCTGCCCGTCGACGCCGGCGCGGTGCAGAAGTGACGGGGAGGGTCGAGGGCAAGGTCGCGTTCATCACCGGCGCGGCCCGGTCCCAGGGCCGCAGCCACGCGCTGCGGCTGGCCCAGGAGGGCGCCGACATCATCGCCGTCGACGTCTGCGGGCCGATCGAGAGCATCGGCATGTACCCGCCGGCCACCGACGAGGACCTGGCGGAGACCGTCCGCCAGGTCGAGGCGCTGGACCGGCGGATCGTGGCCACCAAGGCCGACGTCCGGGACACCGCGGCCATGAAGGCGGCGGTGGACGACGGCGTCGCCCAGCTGGGCCGGCTGGACATCGTGCTGGGCAACGCCGGGGTGTTCGAGATCCAGCCCGCGCTGGAGCTCTCCGACGAGGCCTGGCGGGAGATGATCGACATCAACCTGACCGGCGTCTGGAACACCTGCAAGGTGGCCCTGCCGCACCTCATCGAGGGCGGCCGGGGCGGGTCGATCGTGCTGACCAGCTCGACGGCCGGGCTCAAGGGGACGCCGAACACGATCCACTACACGGCGGCCAAGCACGGCGTCGTGGGCGTGATGCGGACGCTGGCCAACGAGTTCGCCCAGCACTCGATCCGGGTCAACAGCGTGCACCCGACCGGGGTGGACACCGTGATGATCCAGAACCAGAAGACGTGGGGGCTGTTCGCACCGGACGACCCGGCGCCCTCGCGGGAGAAGGCGGCGCCGATCTTCGAGTCGACCAACGCGCTGCCCGTCCCGTGGGTGGAGCCGGTCGACATCTCCAACGCGATCCTGTTCCTGGTCTCCGACGAGGCGCGCTACATCACCGGCGTGACCCTCCCGGTCGACGCCGGCTACACGGTCAAGTGACCACCGGGGCGGCCGGGGGGACACCCCGGCCGCCCCCTCACGACGGGACCCCATGGACCACACCACCCTCGACGTGCGCGCCGTCCGCGAGCGCGTCGCCACCCACCTCGTCGGCCGCGACCGCGAGCTCGACCTGCTGCTGGCCGCCGTGGCGGCCGGGCGCGACGTCCTCGTCGAGGGCCCGCCCGGGACGTCGAAGAGCACCCTGCTGCGGGCGATCACCGCCGAGTGGGGCATCCCCCTGCTGCTGGTCGAGGGCAACGCCGACCTCACGCCCACCCGGCTGGTCGGCCACCACAACCCGGCCCGGGTGCTCCGCGAGGACTACACCCCGGACAACTTCGTGGCCGGGCCGCTGGTGGAGGCCATGCGCACCGGCGGCTTCCTCTACGTCGAGGAGTTCAACCGGGCACCCGAGGACACCCTCAACACCCTGCTCACCGCGATGGCCGAGCGGACGATCACGGTGCCCACGGTCGGCACCGTCGAGGCGGTCGGCACCTTCCGGGTGATCGCCTCGATGAACCCCTACGACGCGGTCGGCACCACCCGCATGCCCACCTCCGTCTCCGACCGCATGTGCCGGCTGGCCGTCGGGTACCAGGACGCCGAGGCCGAGCGCGGCATCGTCGCCCGCCGCACCGGCATCACCGAGCGCCGGCTGGTCACCGACGCGGTCGCGCTCACCCGGGCCACCCGGGAGCGGGACGACGTCCGGCAGGGCAGCAGCGTGCGCGGGGCCATCGATCTCGCCCTGGTCACCGCCCAGCTGGCGGCGATGCGCGGCGTCGCCGTGCCCGACACCGACGAGCTGCGCGGCCTGCCCGTGGACTACACCGGCACCGTGTGGGACGCGATGGTGGTCGCCCTCAGCGGCCGGGTGCACCTCGACGAGATCGCCGAGCGGACGCCGGAGGGCGTGCTGCGGGAGATCTGGGAGGACCACTTCCTGCTGCAGCCGGCCGCGGCGGAGCCCGGTTGAAGAGCCGTCGAGGCCGACTCGCCGGTCACCCGCCGGGACCGGCCCGGGGCCCCGCGCGGGATGCGGCCGCTGCGCCGCCGTCCCAAGCAGCTGACCGAGCAGCCCAGCACCTACGAACCCGCCCGGGGCGGGGCCGGGCTGGCGCTGTCGTCGGGTGACCGGCGGCGGCAGCGGGCGCGGGTGCAGGGCGGCGGCTCGGCCCCGGGGACGACGGACGAGCCGGCCGAGCTGATCGCGCTGGCCGACCTGGACACCCTCGCCGAGGCCGACGCGGTGACCCGGCAGCGGGCCCGGCAGATCGCGCGCCGGCTGGCCGTGCCGCGCCCGCCGCGCGACCGGCGGGCCCGGCGCGGGGGGGGGGAGCTGTCCAGCGTGCGGTTCGCCGGGGGCTCGGACGCCCTCGACCTCGAGCGCACCCTGGAGTCGGTCGCCGGCAAGCCCTGGCCGGAGGACGACGACCTGGTGGTGCGGGAGCGGCTGCGCCGTCGGCGGTCGGTGGTGCTGGTGGTCGACGTCAGCGGCTCGATGAAGGGCGAACGGCTGCGCACCGCGGCCGCCACGGTGGGCGCGCTGGCCGGGGAGCTGGGCCGGGACGCCCTGGGGGTGGTCGCGTTCTGGTCCGACGCGGCAGGGCTGGTGCCGCTGGGGGCCCCGGTGGAGCCGCTCGCGGTGGTCGACCTGCTGCTGCGGGTGCCCACCCAGGGCCTGACCAACGTCTCGTTCGCGCTGGAGACCGCCGGACGACTGCTGGCCGGGGTGCCGCCGCGCGACGCCCGGGTGCTGCTGCTGAGCGACTGCGTGCACAACGCCGGTCCCGACCCCCGGATCGCCGCCGCCCGCCTGCCCCGGCTGGACGTGCTGCTGGACACCAGCGGCGAGCAGGACGTCGACCTCGGCCGGGACCTGGCGCAGGTGGGCCGCGGCCGGGTGCGGCTGGTCCGCGACCACACCGACGTCGCCCGCGCCCTCACCGCCGTCTTCGGCGACTGACGCCGTTCCCGGCGTGGATCAGCTGGGTTCACCAGACGCCGTCCTGGCTCACCGGCGTCGGCGAGCCAGGACGGCCGTGGATCAACCCAGCTGATCCACGCCGGGCGCCGGGTCAGGTGAGGGGGGACCTCGGCAGCATGCGGTCGCTGATGATCCGCTTCTGGATCTCGCTGGTGCCCTCGAAGANGTGCCCGCCCGCGGCCGCGGTCGCGGCCGCGGGCGGGCACCGGGTGGTGCTGCTGGAGGCCGCCGACCAGCTCGGCGGTCAGCTGCGGCTGGCTGCCTCGGCGCCCGGGCGGGGGGAGCTGGCCGGGTTCGTCGACGCCGACGCCCGGGCGTGCAGTCGGCTGGGGGTCGAGGTCCGCACCGGCACCGCGGCGACGGCGGACCTGCTGCGGCAGCTGGCACCCGACGTCGTCCTGCTGGCCACCGGGGCCGTGCCCGGTGCACCCGCCTGGGCCGGGGACGACGAGCGGGTGGTCGACGTGGCCGACGTCCTCGCCGGGCACGCCGCGCCGACCGGGGACGTGCTGGTGGTGGACGACCTGGGTGGTCCGCACGCCTCGTCCACCGCCGAGCTGCTCGCCGCCCGCGGGTGCCGGGTGGAGGTGGTCACCGGCGCCCTGGTGGCCGCGCAGGAGCTGGGCCCGACCCTGGACCGGGAGCTCTGGCACGGCCGGGCCGCCGCGGCCGGGATCACCCAGACCGTCGAACGGGTCCCGCTGGCGGTGGCCGCGCGCCCGGACGGGCGGCGGCAGGTCACCCTGCTGCACCACCTCACCGACACCGTCGAGACCCGGGTGGTGGACTGGGTCGTGACCGCCACCCACCCGACCCCGCTGGACGGCCCGGCCGTGCCGGACGGCGTCCCGGTGCACCGGATCGGTGACTGCCTGGCCCCGGGCGGGGTGGCGGCCGCCGTCGCATCGGCCGAGCGCGCGGTGGCGCAGCGGTGGTGAGCCTGGCGGGTGCCCGGTCGCCCGAGCTGGGCGACCGGCCGACCGTCGTCGTCCCGCTGGGGTCGGTGGAGCAGCACGGCCCGCACCTGCCGCTGGGCACCGACACCACGGTGGCCGCGGCGGCCGCGGCCGGGCTGGTGGACCGTCGGCCGGACCTGCTGCTGGGTCCGCCGCTGGCCTACGGCGCCAGCGGTGAGCACGAGGGCTTCCCGGGCACGGTGTCGATCGGCACGCAGGCGCTGACCACGGTGCTCGTCGAGCTGGGCCGGTCGGCCGGTCGCTGGGCGGGCCGGCTGCTGGTGGTCAACGGGCACGGCGGCAACCTGGAGGCACTGCGGGCCGCCGTCCCGCTGCTGCGGCACGAGGGCCGGGACGTCGCCTGGTTCCCCTGCGGCGTGCCCGGCGGCGACGCGCACGCCGGCCGGACCGAGACCTCTCTGCTGTTGCACGTGGAACCTGCCGCCGTGCGGACCGACCTGGCCGAACCCGGGGAGACCGCGCCGATCGCCGAGCTGCTGCCCCGGCTGCGGTCCGGCGGGGTGGCCGCGGTCAGCCCGAACGGCGTGCTCGGCGACCCGACCGGGGCGTCGGCCGGCGAGGGGGAGCAGTTCCTCGCCGGGCTGGTGGACCGGCTGGTCGCCGCGGTCGACGGCTGGGACCTCGGCCCCGACGGTCGGCTGCGCGGGTGAACCGGCCCGCGTGGCGGTGGCCCGGCTGGGCGTCCGCGGTCGTCGGCGGGCTCTTCGCGCTGCTCTCCTTCGCGTGGGGCCTGGGGTCCACCGTCGGGATCAGCAGCCTGGGCGGCCGGATCGAGGAGCTCGCGCGCGAGGGCGACCCGACCGTGCTGGCCCTGGCCTGGGTGACCGGGCTGGCGAAGGCCGTCGGCGCTGCGCTGGGGGTCGTCCTGGCCACCTGTCCCGGCCGGCTGCCCCGGCGCTGGTTGCTGCGCACCGCCTGGGCCGGGGCCGCCGTGCTGGTGCTCTACGGACTGGCCCAGCAGGTGGGGGTGCTGCTGGTCCTCACCGGTGCGGTCACCCCGACGACGCCGCCGGCCGACGGCGTCCTGCTGACCCGGGCGCTGCTCTGGGAACCCTGGTTCTGGGTGTGGGGCCTGCTGCTGGGTCTGGCCGCCTGGTGCGCCCCGGCCGTGTGGGACCGCCGATGACCGCGCCGATCGCCCCACCGCCCGCCGGGCGCCTGCCCGACGGGTTCCGGGTCGTGCTCGACCCCCGCACCCGACGGCGGGACGGCGGCGCCACCCTGCTCGGCGGGTCCCCGCTGCGGCTGCTCCGGCTGGCCCCCCGCGCCCGCGCCCTGCTGGCCGGCGACGAGCTGGTGGTCACCGACCCGACGACGGCCGCGCTGGCCGCCCGGCTGCTGGACACCGGCCTGGCCCACCCGGCGCTGGACCCCGTCGACCCGGCCGGCACCACCGTCGTCGTCCCGGTCAAGGACCGCACCGCCGAGCTGGCCCGGCTGCTGGCCGCGCTGCGGGCCGACCTGCCCGGCGTCCCGGTGCTCGTCGTGGACGACGGGTCGGCCGACCCGGCGGCGCAGGCCGCCGTCTGCGCCGCGCACGGCGCACGGGTGATCCGGCACGACACCGCCCGGGGTCCCTCGGCCGCCCGCAACGCCGGCCTGGCCGCGGCGACCACGCCCGCCGTGGCCTTCCTGGACTCCGACTGCGTCCCGGTCCCGGGATGGCTGGGCGTGCTCGCCGCGCACCTGGCCGACCCCCGGCTGGCCGTCGTCGCGCCCCGGGTCGTGGCGCTGCCGGCCGACCGCCGGGGCTGGGTCAGCGGGTACGAGGACGCCGTCAGCGCCCTGGACATGGGGGCCCACCCCGCGCCGGTGGCGCCGCTGACCGGGGTGTCCTACGTGCCCAGCGCGGCCCTGCTGGTCCGGCGCATAGCCCTGGACAGCGGTTTCGACGAGTCCATGCAGGTCGCCGAGGACGTCGACCTGGTCTGGCGGCTGGCCGCGGCCGGCTGGCGGGTGCGCTACGAGCCGGCGGCCCGGGTCGCCCACGAGCACCCCGCGCGGACGGCGGACTGGCTGCGGCGGCGGGCCTACTACGGCACCGGCGCCGCGCTGCTGGCCGAGCGGCACGGGGCGGCGGTCGCCCCGGTCGTGATGTCCCCGTGGTCGGCGGCGGCCTGGGGCCTGGTGCTGCTCGGTGGCCGGCCCGGCGCGGTCGCCGCGGCCGGGGTGCTCGCCGTGGCGACCCGGCGGCTGGCCGACCGGCTGGGCGACCCGCCACCGGTGCAGCTGGCCGCCGGCCTCGTCGTCCGGGGCACCTGGTCGGCGGGCCGGACGCTGGCCCGGTCGGTCACCCGGCACCACTGGCCGCTCGTCGTCCCGCTGCTCGGGGTGCGCAAGGTCCGCCGGCTGGCCGCGGCGGCCGCGGTGGTCGACGCGGTCGGCGCCTGGTGGCCGCACCGGCACCAGGTGGGCCTGCTGCGCTTCGCGGCCGGCCGCCGGCTGGAGGACCTGGCCTACGGGGTCGGGCTGTGGCGCGGCGCGCTGCGGGCCCGCGACCCCCGCGCGCTGCTCCCGGCCCGTCCGCCGCGCACGTGAACACCGGGTGACGCCGCGCGGTTCGGGGAACACCTCCGGCCGGCCGCGCCTTGGGCCTCCCTGTGCAGTCCCTGCGGGGGCCATCCGCACGACGACGCCGAGGAGCTCGCCATCAGCACCGCCACCAGCACCGCCGGGCAGACCGCGCCCGCGACCACCGTCACGCCGCCGAGCCGGCTGAAGCTCGCCCTCACCCTGGGCGCCTTC
Organism: Klenkia terrae; assembly: GCF_900491935.1. Lineage (GTDB taxonomy): Bacteria > Actinomycetota > Actinomycetes > Mycobacteriales > Geodermatophilaceae > Klenkia > Klenkia terrae. The sequence continues at coordinate 1,926,833 of NZ_UEXK01000004.1, read as the reverse complement.
GTCGCGCTCGGGCCGCTGACCATCGACATGTACCTGCCGGCGCTGCCCACCATCGCCGACGACCTCGGGACGACGTCGGCCGCGGTCCAGCTCACGCTGACCGGCACCCTGCTCGGCCTGGCCCTGGGCCAGCTCGTCCTGGGCCCGCTGGCCGACCGGTTCGGCCGCAAGCGCCCGCTGATCGCCGGCACCGCGCTGCACGTGGTGGCCTCCCTGCTCGTGCTGATCGCCCCCAACATCGCGGTGCTCGGTGCGCTGCGCGTGCTGCAGGGCGTGGGGACGGCGGCCGGTGCGGTGATCGCCCTGGCGGTCGTCCGCGACCTCTACACCGGACGGGCAGCGGCGACGCTGCTGTCCCGGTTGTTCCTGGTCATCGGCGCGGCCCCGGTGCTCGCGCCCACCCTCGGCGGGGAGCTGCTGCGCTACACCTCCTGGCGCGGGGTGTTCGTCGCGCTGGCGGTCTACGGGCTGCTGCTCGTGCTCGTCGTCGGGGCGTCGCTGCCCGAGACCCTGCCCGCGGAGCGGCGGAACAGCAGCGGCCTGCGCGGCACCGCCCGCGCCTACACCGCCCTGTTCCGGGACCGGGTGTTCGTCGGCCTGGTCGGCGTCGCCGGGCTCACCATGGCCGGGCTCTTCAGCTACGTCTCGGGTGCCTCCTTCGTCTACCAGGACGAGTTCGGCCTGGACGAGCAGCAGTTCGGCCTGCTGTTCGGCGCCGGTGCGGTCTGGCTGATCGGGGCGACCCAGCTCAACCCGGTGCTGCTGCGCCGGTTCCAGCCGCAGGCGATCCTGGTCGGCGGTCTCGCGCTGGCCGGGGCGGCCGGGGTCGTGCTGCTGGTGCTGGCCTCCACCGGCACCGGCGGCCTGTTCGGCGTGGCGATCCCGATCTGGGTCGTGCTGGCCGGCAGCGGGCTGGCGCTGCCCAACGCCCCGGCGATCGCGCTGAGCCGGCACGGCGAGTCCGCCGGCACCGCGGCCGCCATGCTCGGCGCCGTCCAGTTCGGCGTGGGCGCGGTCGTCGCCCCGGTGGTCGGCGTGCTCGGCAACGACGGCGCGGCGATCGGGGCCGTGGTGGTGGCCGCGTTCGCCCTCGCCGGGGTCGTGCTGGCCGTCGTCGTCCGGCCGTGGCAGCTGCCGCGGTGGGAGGCCGGCGACTGAGTCCTGGCGGATTCGGGCCGCGCAGGTCACCATGGCGATGACATGAGCCACTGGGCAGAGCAGCCACGGGTGAGCGCGTGACCACGGTGAACCCCTGGCTCGCGTTGCCCGACGGCGCGCCCACCCCGGTGGTGACCCGGCGGTTGCGCGCTGCGCACGAGGCGCTGGTCACCCGCGGTGGTCGCGGCCCGACCGGCCGGCACGTGCGCCCGGTGGTCTGGGAGTCCTGGCGGCGCAGCCTGGGCAACGGCGTGGACCCCGACGGCGTGGCCGCCCCGGTCGACCTGCTCGACGACGATCTGGTCGCCTACCGGGAGGCGCACCCGCTGGCCGCGGTCATGCCGGTGATCCGCCGGTTGCTGGTCGCCGACGCCGAGGCCGACAAGATGATCGTGGCGGTCACCGACGCCGCCGGCCGGGTGCTGTGGGTCGAGGGCGACCGGCAGCTGCGCGGCCAGGCCGAGCGGATGCACTTCGTCGCCGGCTCCCGCTGGGGCGAGGACGTCGTGGGCACCAACGCCCCGGGCACCGCGCTGGCGCTGGACACCCCGGTGCAGATCTTCGGCAGCGAGCACTACAGCCGCACCGTGCAGCCCTGGAGCTGCTCGGCCGCCCCGGTGCACCACCCGGTGACCGGCGTGCTGCTGGGCGCCATCGACGTGACCGGTGGCGACCACGTCGCGAGCCCGCACGTGCTCACCCTGGTCCGGGCCACCGTGGCGGCCGCGGAGTCCGAGCTGCGCTGGCAGCACCGCGAGCAGCTGGCCGGCGGCCCGGCCCTGCCGCCGCGGCGGGTGCCGACCACCCCGCTGCTGGAGGTGCTGGGCCGCGAGCGGGCCCGCCTGACCACCAGCACCGGCCGCACCGAGCTGTCGCTGCGGCACTCGGAGCTGGTGCTGCTGCTGGCCGAGGCCGCGGTGACCGGCGAGGGCCGCAGCGCCGAGCAGCTGGCCGCGGAGGTGCACGCCGGCGACGCCGCCGCCGTCACCGTGCGGGCCGAGCTGTCCCGGGTGCGCAAGCTGCTGGGCGAGGACCTCGTCGGGTCCCGGCCGTACCGGCTGACCTCGCCGCTGGACACCGACCTGGACCAGGTCCGCCGGCTGCTGACCCGCGGCGCGGTGGCCACCGCGCTGGAGCGCTACGCCGGGCCGGTGCTGCCGCGCTCGGAGGCGCCCGGGGTGCGGGCCGCCCGCGCCCGGCTGACGGGTTCGCTGCGCGCGGCGCTGCTGCGCGCGCCCCGCCCGGACCTGCTGCTGCGGTACAGTCGGCTCCCCGAAGCCGCCGACGACGCCGCCGTCTGGCAGGCCCTGCTCGACGTGCTGCCGGTGAGCTCGCCCCGCCGGGCCGCCGCGGCCAACCAGCTGCTCCGGCTGCGCCGCACCCCGCGCCCCCGCTGATCCCCGGGCCCCGCGGGGCGGGGTGGAAAGCTCTGAACACGTGACCGCCACCGCCGCGCGCCCCGCCGCCCTCGACACCCGCCGCGCGGTGCTGGCCATCGCCGCGCTGTCCCTGGGCGCGGTGGGCATCGGGGTCAGCGAGTTCGTCACGATGGGGCTGCTGCCCGAGATCGCCGACGGCGTGGCCGTCGACATCCCCACCGCGGGCCACCTGGTCTCGGCCTACGCGTTCGGCGTGGTGGTCGGCGCCCCGGTGATCGCGGCGACCGCGGCCCGGCTCCCGCGCAAGGGCCTGCTGCTGGGCCTGCTGGTCGCCTTCCTGGTGGGCACGGCGCTGACCGTCGCCGCCCCCGGTTACGGCACCCTGCTGGCCGCGCGGTTCGTGGCCGGGCTGCCGCACGGGGCGTACTTCGGCGTGGCCTCGCTGGTGGCCGCCTCCCTGGTGGCGCCCGAGCTCAAGGGCCGCGCGGTCAGCTCGGTGATGCTGGGCCTGTCGGTCGCCACCCTGGCCGGGGTGCCCGCGGCGACCTGGCTCGGGCAGAACCTGGGCTGGCGGACGGCGTTCGTGGCGGTGGTGGTGCTCGCCGTCCTCACCGTCGTCGCGGTGCTGGCACTGGTGCCGCGCACCCCGGGCAACCCCGAGGCCACCGTGCGCAGCGAGCTGGGCGCGCTCCGCCGTCCCCAGGTCTGGCTGACCCTCGGGGTGGCCGTCGTCGGGTTCGGCGGGTTCTTCGCCCTGTACGCCTACATCGCCCCGCTGACCACCGAGGTGGCCGGCATGGACGCAGGGTTCGTCCCGGTGGTGCTCCTCTGCTTCGGCGTCGGCGGGGTGCTCGGCACGGTGCTGGGCGGGAAGCTCGCCGACGTCGCCCTGTTCCGCTCGCTGGTCTGGTCGATGGCGGCCACCGGGGTGCTGCTGGGCGCGGTGTACGTGGCCGCGCGCAACCCGGTGTCCCTCGTCGTCCTGGCGTTCTGCATCACGATCGTCACGTCGGTGCTGGTGGTGACCCTGCAGCTGCGGCTGATGGAGGTCGCGGTGGGCGCCGAGCTGCTGGGCGCCGCGCTCAACCACTCCGCGCTGAACGCGGCCAACGGCGTCGGCGCCCTGCTGGGCGGGGCGGTCATCGCCGCCGGGTGGGGGTACGAGTCCACCGCGGTGGTCGGTGTCGTGCTGGCGGTGCTGGGGCTCGGGGTGCTGGCCTGGTCGGCCGCGCTGCGCCGCCGGGAGCTCCGCGCCGGCTGAGCTGCAACAGGCCTGCAACGTTGCACGCTCCAGCAGCTGCGGCATCCGGTCGCCGTCCGGTCGGCCTCTGCGGACCCACAGGCCTGTTGTCTCCGCACACGCGGGCTGTCCCGAGTGCGGTCCGCCAGGTAAGCGTGGCCTAAGGACTGTGTCCGTCGGCACACTCGGGCCAGGTGGCGGGCGACCGCTGTCACACGACCCTGCAACGAGGCGGAGTACATGACGCAGATCAACGTGCGGGTCGACGGGGCGTCCTACGTGGACGACGTCGAGCCCAGAACACTCCTGGTCCACTACCTGCGGGAACAGCTCGGCAAGGTGGGCACGGTCGTCGGTTGCGACACCAGCAACTGCGGCGCCTGCACCGTCCACCTGGACGGCGAGAGCGTGAAGTCCTGCACCGTGCTGGCCGTCCAGGCCGACGGCAGCGAGGTCACCACCATCGAGGGCATCGCCGACGGCGCGACCCTGCACCCGATGCAGAAGGCCTTCCACGAGCAGCACGGCCTGCAGTGCGGCTACTGCACGCCCGGGATGATCATGGCCTCGATCGACCTGCTCAAGAACAACCCGAACCCGAGCGAGCACGAGATCCGCGAGGGCATCGAGGGCAACCTCTGCCGGTGCACCGGCTACGTCAACATCGTCCGCGCGGTGCAGCAGGCCGCGGGCGAGATGAGCTCCACCACGACGGGAGCACAGGCATGACCCTCACCGACGAGCCCACCACCGTCACCGAGCCGGCCAAGGAGGTCGGCTCGGCCCGCCTCCGCAAGGAGGACGGCCGACTCATCACGGGCAAGACCAACTGGACCGACAACATGGTCCTGCCGGGGATGCTGCACATGGCGTTCCTGCGCAGCCCGGTCGCGCACGGCACGATCAGCAACCTCGACGTCAGCGCCGCGAAGGACCGCCCGAACGTGGTCGCGGTCTTCACCGGGCAGGACTTCAAGGACGAGCAGGGCAGCATCCCCTGCGCCTGGCCGGTCACCCCGGACATGGTCAACCCCGGCCACCCCTCGATCGCCGTGGACACCGTGAACCACGTCGGCGAGGCCGTCGCCATCGTCGTCGCCCGCACGCGCACCGCCGCGGTGGACGCCGTCGAGGCCATCGACGTCGACTACACCAACATCCCGGTCGTGCTGGACATGGAGGAGGCCGTCAAGGACGGCGCCGACCTGGTCCACGCCTCCACCAGCTCCAACACCAGCTACCACTTCGTCTTCGACGCCGGCGAGGCCGGCACGGGCACCGACACCGACGCGGCCTTCGCCGACGCCGAGGTCACCGTGTCCCGCCGCTTCGTCCAGCAGCGCCTGATCCCGGCGTTCATGGAGCCGCGCTCGGCCGTGGTCGGCGTCTCCGGCGACAACTACACGCTGTGGTCGGCCACCCAGATCCCGCACATCCTGCGGGTCATGGGCGCCCTGACCACCGGCATCCCCGAGCACAAGCTCCGCGTGGTGGCCCCCGACGTCGGCGGCGGCTTCGGCGGCAAGCTGCAGGTCTGCCCGGAGGAGATCCTGGCGCTGCTGGTGGCCCGCCGCCTCGGCAAGCCGGTGAAGTGGACCGAGACCCGCTCGGAGTCCCTGATGACCGCCCACCACGGGCGCGACCAGGTCCAGTTCATCGACGTCGCCGCCAAGAAGGACGGCACCGTCACCGGCCTGCGGGTGCGCCTGCTGGCCGACATGGGTGCCTACCTGCGGCTGATCACCCCGGGCGTGCCGGCGCTGGGCGCCTTCATGTTCCCGGGCATCTACAAGTTCCCGGCCTACCGCTTCGAGTGCGACGGCGTGTTCACCAACAAGGTGCCCACCGACGCCTACCGCGGTGCCGGTCGGCCCGAGGCCACGTTCGCGATCGAGCGGATCATGGACGAGCTGGCTGTCGAGCTCGACATGGACCCCATGGAGCTGCGCCGCAAGAACTGGATCAACGCCGAGGAGTTCCCGTTCACCTCGGTGGCGGGCCTGCAGTACGACTCCGGCGACTACGAGCAGGCCACCCAGGCCGCGCTCGAGCTGCTGGGCTACGACGAGCTGCGCGCGGAGCAGAAGCAGCGCCGCGAGTCCGGTGACCCGGTCCAGCTGGGCATCGGCATCTCGACGTTCACCGAGATGTGCGGCCTGGCCCCCTCCCGGGTGCTCGGCTCGCTGGCCTTCGGCGCCGGCGGCTGGGAGCAGGCCTCCATCCGGATGCTGCCCACCGGCAAGGTCGAGGTCATCACCGGTTCCACCCCGCACGGCCAGGGCCACGAGACGGCCTGGAGCCAGATCGCCGCCGACCAGCTGGGTGTGCCCTTCGAGGACATCGAGGTGCTGCACGGCGACACCGCGGTCAGCGCCCGCGGCCTGGACACCTACGGCTCGCGCTCGTTGGTCGTCGGTGGCACCGCGGTGGTCAAGGCCGCCGAGAAGGTCGTGGCCAAGGCCCGCAAGATCGCCGCGCACCTGCTCGAGGCCAGCGAGGACGACCTGGAGTTCTCCGGCGGGAAGTTCTCCGTCAAGGGGACGCCGGGCGCCGGGCTGGGCATCCAGGAGATCGCCCTGGCGATCTTCGCCGCGCACGACTACCCGGAGGGCATCGAGCCCTCGATCGACGCCGAGGCGGCGTTCGACCCGGTGAACTTCTCCTTCCCGCACGGCACCCACCTGTGCGCGATGGAGGTCGACACCGACACCGGGTTCGTCAAGATCCGCAAGTACGCCTGCGTCGACGACATCGGCAACATCGTCAACCCGATCATCGTCGAGGGCCAGATGCACGGCGGGCTCGCCCAGGGCATCAGCCAGGCCCTGTACGAGGAGGCGATCTACGACGCCGACGGCAACCTGACCACCGGCACCTTCGTGGACTACCTGGTGCCCTCGGCCATGGACCTGCCGACCTTCCACACCGGCAACACCACGCACGCGGCGACCAGCAACCCGCTGGGCGCCAAGGGCGTCGGCGAGGCCGGCTGCATCGCCAGCACCCCGGCCGTGGTCAACGCCGCGCTGGACGCCGTCCGGCACCTCGGGGTAAAGGACATCCTCATGCCGCTGACCCCCGAGCGGGTCTGGCGGGCCATCCACCAGGGCGGGGACGGCGGGGCACGCGCTGCCGAGGGCAGCAACGCCTACGGCGGCGCCCGCACCACCGAGTCCGGTTACGAGGAGGCGAAGTGATCCCCGCTGCGTTCGCGTACGCCCGCCCCACCACCGTCGACGAGGCCTTGTCGGCCATCGCCGCCGGCGGGGAGGACGTCAAGATCATGGCCGGTGGGCAGTCGCTCATCCCGGTCATGCGGCTGCGGCTGGCCGCACCCGAGACCGTCGTCGACCTGACGAAGGTGACCGAGCTGCGCGGCGTCCGCGAGGACGGCGACTCGCTCGTCATCGGGTCGATGACCACCCACTCGGACATCCTCCGCGACCCGCTGATCGCCCGGTACGGGAAGCTCATCGCCGAGGCCACCGAGACCGTCGCCGACCCCGCCGTCCGGCACCGCGGCACCTTCGGCGGCGCCCTGGCGCACGCCGACCCCGCCGGTGACCTGCCGGCGGTGGCCCTGGCGCTGGACGCCGAGTTCGTCATCGCCGGTCCCGGTGGTGCGCGGCGCTCGGTGCCGGCCGCGGCGTTCTTCGTCGACTACCTGACGACGGCGCTGGAGGACGGCGAGCTGCTCGTCGAGATCCGGGTGCCCAAGCTCGGCGAGGGCTGGGGGGTCCGGTACGAGAAGTTCAACCGGGTCGCCCAGGCGTGGTCGATCGTGGCCGTCGCCGCGGCGGTGCGCCGGGAGGGCTCGACGATCGCCGAGGCCCGGATCGGCCTGACCAACATGGGCTCCACCCCGCTGCGGGCCACCGCCGTGGAGCAGGCCCTGGTCGGTGCCGACGTCAGCCTGGAGACCGTCACCGCGGCCGCCGCGCAGGCCGCCGAGGGCACCGAGCCCAGCAGCGACCTCAACGCGCAGGCCGACTACCGCCAGCACCTGGCCAGGGTGCTGACCGGACGAGCGGTGCGGGCGGCCGCCGGGCTGTAGCGTCGCCAGCAGGCTCCAGCACGTCCCCCGGACGCCGGCCGGTCCACCCCTCTCGCGGGTGGGCCGGCCGTCGTCCGCACACACCACCCGGAGGTCCACCAGTGCAGTTGGAGAACTCTTTCCTCGTCCCCGTCCCCATCGACGACGCATGGAAGGTGCTGCTGGACATCGAGCGGATCGCTCCGTGCATGCCCGGTGCGGCGCTGGACTCCGTCGACGGCGACGACTTCACCGGACGCGTGAAGGTCAAGCTCGGCCCGATCAACCTCACCTACGCCGGCAAGGCCTCCTTCATCGAGAAGGACGAGGCCACCCACAAGGCGGTCATCGACGCCCGCGGCAAGGACCAGCGCGGCAACGGCACGGCCGCGGCCGTCGTCACCGCCCAGCTGCAGGACGAGGGCACCTCGACCCGGGTCAACGTGCTCACCGACCTGAACATCACCGGCCGGCCGGCCCAGTTCGGCCGCGGCGTGATGACCGACGTCGGCAACAAGCTGCTCGGCCAGTTCGCCGACAAGCTGGCCGCCCAGCTGGGCACCAGCGACGAGCAGCACGCCCTCGACCTCGAGGCCGCCGCCCAGCAGCAGGAGCCCACCGTCAAGGGCAAGGCGGCCGAGGCCGCCGCCACCGCCGCCGGTGCGGTCGGCGAGGTCGCGGAGTCCGTGGCCAGCACTGACGCCGACACCCCGATCGCCGAGGCCGCCCGCAAGGCCGGGGCAGCCACCGCGGCCGCCGCCGACCAGGCAGCCGACGCGGCGGGCGAGGCGGCCAAGCCCGCCAAGAAGGCGCCGTCCAAGCCGCCGACCGGCACCACGGGTCCGGCGAACAAGCCCGGCACCAGCGGTCCGGCCGCCTCCCGCCCCCGGGCGGTCCAGGCCGAGCCCGAGCCGATCGACCTGCTCGAGGTCGCCGGCGGCGCGGCGTTCACCCAGTTCGCCAAGCCCGCCGCGATCGGCGTCGGCGCCCTGGTGCTGGTCGCCTTGCTGGTCCGCCGCATCCGCAAGTAGCCCCACCCGCTCCCCGGAGCGTTGATCAGGGGGGTGCCGCGAACTCCGTCCTCCTGCGCCAGATCTGGTGCAGGAGGACGGACTTTGCGGCACCCCCCTGATCCATGCTGAGGCCAGGGCGTCAGGCGAGGGCGGCGAGCCAGGTGGCGACGGCGGACCGGACGGCGGACGGGACGGCCTTCAGCGCGTGGTCGCCGCGCACGGCCACCACCTGCGCCCGGTGGTCGCCCAGCGCGCCCTGCACCTCGGCGGGGCCGCCGAACGCGTCGCTGTCGCCCTGCACGACCAGCACCGGGACGTCGACGCCGGTCAGCTCGTGCGCCCGGCTCTTGTCCGGCTTGCCCGGCGGGTGCAGCGGGAACGCCAGGCACAGCACGGCGCTGGCACCCAGCGGCCCCGCCGTCCGGCAGGCCACCCGGGCCCCGGCGCTGCGGCCGCCGAAGACCACGGGCCCGGTCAGCAGGTCGACGATGCCGGCGTGGATCGCCGTCCAGCCCTCGTCCAGCCGCGGGGGAGCCGCGGCCACCCGTTTGCCGGCCACCCGCCAGGGCTGCTCGACCCGGAGCACCCGCCAGCCGCCGGCGACGGCGGCGTCGGTGGCGGCCAGCAGGTCCGGGGCCTCGATGCCGCCGCCGGCGCCGTGGCCCAGCAGCAGCGTGCCCACCGGCGGGCCCGCCGGGTCGTCGACGGTGACCCGGGCCGGGCCCAGGGGCGTGTCGACGTCGCGGGGGCTCACGCGGTGGCGGGCCGGCGGGTCAGCGGCGGCAGCGCGAAGCCGTCGGCCACGTGCGCGGCCAGCTCCAGGTAGGCCTGGCGGGCCGGGGCACCCACGCGGTCGAGGTCGATCAGCCCGCCGGTGACCAGGTGGGTGTCGTAGGGGATCTCCACCACGGCGCGGCAGCGGGCGGCGAAGTGCGCCCGCACCATGCCCATGTCCACGTCCCCGGTGTTCGGCCGGACGCTGGAGATGACCGCCACCGACCGGGAGACCAGCTCCTCGTGCCCGTGCGCGATCAGCCAGTCCAGGGTCTTGCTGGCCCGGCTGGCGCCGTCCACCGACGGGGCGCCGACGACCACCAGGGAGTCGGCGATGGCCAGCGTCCCGGACATCGCCGAGTGCAGCAGGCCGGTGCCGGAGTCGGTCAGGATGATGTTGAAGTACCGCGCCAGGATGTCCGCGACGGTCGTGTACTCCTCCTCGCTGAACGCCTCCGACAGCGCCGGGTCCTGGTCGCTGGCCAGCACCTGCAGCCGGCCGGCCAGCGAGGTGAACGCCGAGACGTCGGTGAAGGACCGGATCCGGTCGGTGGCGGCGAGCAGGTCGCGCACGGTCACGTCGGTGACGTTGGTCAGCCGCTCGGCCAGCGTGCCGGCGTCGGGATTGGCGTCCACGGCGACCACCCGGTCACCGCGGTGGTGGGCCAGCGTCAGGCCGAGGCAGCAGGTGGTGGTGGTCTTGCCGATGCCGCCCTTGAGCGAGACCACGGCGATGCGGTTGCTGCCGCGCACCGGCGTGGTCACCCGCTGCACCAGGGCGCGGTGCTCGATCTCGGCCTGGGACAGACCCGGGTTCACCGTGCCACCGCTGGCCTTGTGCAGGAACCGTCGCCAACCGCGGGTCGGCGTCTCGGCGGCCTGGCGCAGCAGCGACTGCGAGGTCAACGAGGGCGGGGGACCGGCGGGCTGCGGCTGACCGGACTGCTGGTCCGGCGTCCAGGTGGCGCTGCCCTGGCTCTGTCCCTTACACACATACGAAGCTGCCGACGCTAACCACTATGCATGTTACGCTGGCGGCGCATACCGTTAAAAAAAAAAAAATTCTCGCCCCCTCTCTTACTCTTATCACCATCTTACTCATCCACATAGTCCCTCTGCTACTGCAACTTTATACGTGTCTCTCATCGCTGNCGGGCTGGGCGGCCGGGGCGGCGGGCTGGGGTGCCTGCAGCTGCTGCTCCCACGGACGGGCGCCCGGCGGCGGCTCCCAGGCCGGCTGCTGCGGGGCCTGCTGGTTGACCTGGTGCGACGGCACCTGCTGCTGCGGCGCCTGCTCCCAGGAGCGCTGCTGCTCCCAGGACGGCTGCTGCTCCCAGGAGGCCGGCTGGCCGACGGGCTGGTCGGCCGGTCGCCAGCTGGGCGCTGGCTGCTCGGCCGGCGCCTCGGTGCGGGGGCGCTCGGCCTCGGCGGCCTGCTGCCAGGACGGCGGCTGCTGCCAGGATGCGATGTGCTCCTGCGAGTGCTGCTCCCAGGAGCGCTCCTCGGCGGGCACGCTGGGCTGCTGGGCGGTCTGCTCCCACGACTCGGCGGCCGGGCCGCCGGGGGGTGGGGACAGCCGGATCTCCTGGGTGCCGCGCTCCTCGTCCGCGCCGGCCTGCGCGCCGTCGGTGGACCAGCTGTCCAGCGAGGCCTGCCAGCGGTCGCCGTCCGTCTTCCGGCGGGCCTCCTCCGACGGCGTCCCGGCCTCGGCGGCGGGATCGTCGGGGGTCGGGTCGGCTGGGCGGTCGGACACGGATGGGCCCCCATCGGGAGTCGGCGAGGTACCGGCCGGTGCCGGTCGGACGCGATCACGCTAGTGCAGCAGCGCGCGCCCGGCCTGCCCGATCACCCGGTCGGGGGCAGCGACACCAGGCCCTGCGCCACCGCGACCAGGTCCTCGCCGGACACGTGCGGCGGGTCGAAGACCGGCGCGTGCCGGCGCTCGGTGCGGGCCGACCACCCACCGGTCAGCCCGGCCCGCTGGGCGCCGTGCACGTCCCAGGCGTGGACGGCGACGAGCGCCAGGTCCGCCGGGACGACGTCGCACACCCCGGCGGCCCACAGGTAGACCTCGCGGGCCGGCTTCCAGGCCCGGATCGCCTCCGAGGACAGCGACCGCTCGACCAGGTGGGCCACCCCGCCGCGGGCGAGGCCGGCCTCGGCGATCCCGGGTGCGCCGTGGGTCAGCGTGACCAACCGGACCCCGGCGTCGGCCAGCAGCTCGAGGGCGGGGGCCACGTCGGGGTGCGGGGACGTGTCGGCGAACCGGTCGGCCACCGCGGACCGGTCGGCGGCGGACAGGTCGGTGAGCTGCACCAGCGCGGTGTCGAAGGCGTCGCGGAACCGGCACCAGCTGCCGGCGACGGTCCCGGCGAACCCGGTGCCCAGCGTCCGGGAGAACACCGCCGGGAAGAGCTCGGCGGACACCCCGCGGTCGACCAGCGCCTGCCGGACGGGGGACAGGTCCAGCAGCGTCTCGTTCACGTCGAAGGCGACCACCACGGGCCGCGTGCGGGTCACCGGTCCTCGTCGTCCCGGCGCCGCTCGGTCTCCAGCAGGCGGTCGGCCGCGCTGCGGTCGGGCTCGGCGTCGCCCTGGTGCAGGCGCTCGCGCACCCCGCGGACGACGAACCAGACGACGACGGCGACCACGGCGACGTAGATGACGTAGTCGAAGTACTGCAGGTAGTCGTTGACCACGTCGCCCAGGGCCACCCCGAGGCCGATCAGCAGCGAGTTCCAGATCAGCGAGCCCAGCGTCGTGTAGGCCAGGAACTGCGCCCACGGCATCTTGACCACCCCGGCCGGCACCGAGACGAAGCTGCGCACGATCGGCACCATGCGGCCGAAGAAGACGGCGGGGCGGTCGTGCCGCTCGAACCACTCGAAGGTCCGGTCCACGTCGGCGGTCTTCACCAGCGGCAGCCGGTCGAGGAACGCGTGCGACCGGCGGGGGCCCAGGGACCGGCCGACCTGGTAGAGCACCGCGGCGCCGAGCACCGAGCCCAGGGTGGCGAACAGGATGGTCGGGACCAGCGCCATCCGGCCGTCGTTGATCAGCACCCCGGCCGCGCTGAGCACGACCTCGCTGGGGATCGGCGGGACGACGGTCTCGATGAAGATGGTCAGCCCGACCCCGACCGGACCCAGGGTCTCGATCAGGTCGAGCAGGAAGCCGGTGATGCCACCCTGGTCGGACGAGGTCGCGGCGAGGACAGACATGCGCCCACGGTATCGGCGGCTAGCGTCCGGGGGCATGACGCAGCGATTCACCGCCCGGGCCGTCGTCGTCGGTGACCGGGCCGGCACCGTCGTCCCCGATGCCGTGCTGGACGTCGAGGACGGGCTGATCAGCTGGGTCGGCCCCGCGGCCGACGCGCCCCCCTCGGACGCCGAGGTGACCCGGCTGCCCGGTGTGCTGACCCCCGGGATGGTCAACACGCACTCGCACGCGCCGATGGTGCTGTTCCGCGGCCAGGGCGAGGGTCTGCCGCTGGACCGCTGGCTGCGCGAGGTCATGTGGCCGCGGGAGGCCCGGCTGACCCCGGAGGACATCGAGGTCGCCATGACCGCGGCCTCGGCGGAGATGCTGCGGCACGGGGTGACCACCAGCGTCGAGATGTACTTCCAGCCCGAGCGGATCGCGTCGGCGGTGCGGGCGACCGGTGCCCGCTCGATCGTCGCCAACCCGCTCATCGGGCTGCCCGGCTACGGCACCTTCGACGAGCAGCTGCAGACCGCGGTCGGGCTCGCGTCGTCCTCGGACGCGCAGGTGGAGTACGGGATCGGGCCGCACTCGGCCTACACGGTGCCGCTGCCGGTGCTGCGCGAGGCCGGCCTGGCCGCACGCGAGCACGGGCTGCTGCTGACCATCCACGTCGCCGAGACCGCGACCGAGGGCGCCGACCTGCTCACCGAGCACGGGCTGAGCGTGCCCTCGCTGCTGGCCTCGCACGACGTCCTCGGCGGGCGGGTGCTGGGCGACCACTGCGTGCACATGGACGACGCCGACCTCGAGCTGTGGCGGGAGTACGACGTCGCCGTGGCGCACTGCCCCGGGTCCAACGCGAAGCTGGCCAGCGGCACCGCACGGCTGCGGGACATGCTCGACCTGGGCATCCGGGTCGGGATGGGCACCGACGGTCCGGCGTCCAACGACAACCTGGACCTGTTCGAGGACCTACGGCTGGCCGCCCAGCTGGCCCGGCTCCGCGAGCGGGACGCCCTGGCGCTGACCGCACCGGAGGCGTTCTGGCTGGCCACCGGCGCCGCCGCGGACGCGGTCGACCGACCCGACCTGGGCCAGCTGGTCGTCGGCCGGCGGGCCGACCTGGTGCACCTGGACACCGACGACATCGCCTTCACCCCGGTCGGCGACATCACCGACCTGATCACCCACCTGGTGTGGTCGGTGGGCTCCCGGCACGTCCGGGACACCTGGGTGGCCGGCCGCCAGGTGGTCCGGGACGGCGTGTCCACCACCGTCGACGAGGCGGAGCTGCGCGCCCAGGTGCAGACCCGGGCCCTCCGGCTGGCCGCCGAGGCGCGCGGGTGAGGGGGCCGGCGCGGTCGCGGTGACCCGCGAACGTGTTCCGGCCGTGACCCAGGGGCAACCCGGGGGGACGAGGGTCGGCCCGGTCAGCCAGTGCCCCCGGAGGAGAACCCGTGACCGCCACGCAGCCCGTCGAGCTCACCGTCGTCGACACGACCACCGCGGCCTGGGAGCTCTTCCCGGTCCCGGCCATCGGGGCGGAGCTGGAGCACGTGCCCCTGGTCAGCGATCCCGAGACCGGGGTGACGGTGCTGAAGATGGTCTACCGCGCCGGGTTCACCAACCCCTGGCACACGCACCCGTGCGCGCACGGCGTCTACGTCCTGGAGGGCACCCTGCGGACCCACCAGGGCGACCACGGCGTCGGCAGCTTCGTCTGGTTCCCCGAGGGCGGGACCATGCAGCACGGGGCGACGGACGACGCCGACGTGACGTTCCTCTTCATCACCAACAAGGCCTTCGACATCGCCTTCGTGGATGACCACCAGCACTGATCACGGAGGGACCGGCCGCGCGCAGGAGGCCCGCGGTTGACTCAGGCGCGGAGGGAGACCGTCTGCCCCCGCGCCACGGTCCGGACGACGCCCGGGGCCCGCCGCCGCGCCACCTCGTGCACGAAGTTGCCCAGCGGGTCGCGGAAGACGCCGTAGTCGTCGTAGTGCACCGGCACGGTCACCCCCGGCCGCAGCAGGTGGACCAGGTCGGTGCCCTGGCGGGCGTCCATCGTGACCAGGAACGGGCCGATCTTGGTGCCGCCCAGGTGCGGCACCATCGCGTCCAGCGGTCCGCAGCGCTCGAGCACCTCGGCCAGCACCGGGCGGAGCAGGGTGTCCCCGCTGACGTAGCCCCGCCAGCGCACCTCGCCGTCCCGGACCAGCTCCAGCACGCTGCCCATCACCTGCGGCAGCAGCCGGGCGAGCGGGCCGGGGCCGTGCACGCCGGGCACCGAGGTCACCCGCAGCACCGCTCCGTCCCGGTCGAGGGAGGTGGTCTGCCAGGGCCGGAGGTCCTCGGTCGAGGTGAACCCGCGGTCGGCCAGGCACCGGGCCGCCTCCGGGGTGGTCACCACGCGGAGGTCCTTCGCCAGCTCCGCGGTGGCTATGCGGTCCCAGTGGTCGCCGTGCATGTGGGACAGCAGCACCCCGTCGAGCTCGGGCAGGTCGGCCGGCGTGATCGCCGGGTCGGTGAGCCGTCGGCTGCGCAGGCCGTACCCGAGGTGCGCCCACTGGCCGCGGTGCAGGAAGTTCGGGTCGGTGAGCAGGGTGAACGGGCCCAGCCGCAGCAGCGTGGTGGCGGTCCCGCCGAAGGTCAGGGAGACGTCGTCGTCAGGCATCGCCCTGCTCTACCCCGGTCGGCGGGGTGGGAGTCACCGGTCCGCGACCAGCTCCGGCAACCGGGCGACCAGGCCGGCGCAGGCCCCCTCGACCTGCGCGTACACGGTGGCGAAGCCCTCGGGCCCGCCGCCGTAGGGGTCCGGGACGGACTGGCCCGGGTCGCCGTCGGGGTCGAGGTCGCGCAGCAGCACGACCCGGGGACGACGCCGGTCGCCGACCATCTCCTCCAGGTCGGCCTGGTTCGACCGGTCCATGGCCACCAGCAGGTCGAACTCGCCGACCCGGTCGGGCGTCATCTGCTGCGCGACGTGCTGCGTCGGGTCCAGGCCGTGCTCGGCGAGGACGGCGGCCGACCCCGGGTCCATCGGGCCGCCGACGTGCCACGGGCCGGTGCCGGCCGAGCTGACGACGACACCGTCGAGCCCGTCCGCCGCGACCATCTCCCGCAGCACCACCTCGGCGATCGGGGAGCGGCAGATGTTGCCCAGGCAGACCATCGCGATGCGGTACGGGTCCTCAGCAGTGCTCACGAACTCGAGTGTTCCTGTCGGCCCCGGCTGGTAGACAGGACCTGTGTCACAACCCCGTTCCGTGGACGACTCGTTCCTGGCCCTCCCGCTGTCCGCGCTCACCGACGCCGCCCTCACCCGCGCCGTCGACCTGGGCTGCGAGCACGCCGACATCCGGGTCGAGCGCATCCGCACCCAGACCATCCGGCTGCGCGACGCGCGGGTCGAGGCCGCCGCCGACGGCGAGGACCTGGGCCTGGCCGTCCGCGTGGTGCACGAGGGCACCTGGGGCTTCGCCGCCGGCGTGGTGCTGACCGCCGCCGAGGCCGTCCGGCTGGCCGAGGAGGCCGTGCTGGTCGCGCAGGTGTCCGCGGCGGTGAACACCGACCGGGTGGAGCTGGCCCCCGAGCCGGTGTACCCCGACGCCGAGTGGGTCTCGGCCTACGAGGTGGACCCGTTCGCCGTCCCCGAGGCGGAGAAGACCGGGCTGATGGTCGAGCTGTCCGAGCGGCTGCTGGCCGCCGACGGCGTGGAGCACGTGCAGTCCGACGTCATGCACGTCAAGGAGCAGAAGTACTACGCCGACACCGCCGGCACCCGCACCCGCCAGCAGCGGGTCCGCATCCACCCGACGTTCACCGCGCTGACCGTCGACCGGGCCACCGGCGCCTTCGAGTCGATGCGCACGCTGGCCCCGCCGGCCGGCCGCGGCTGGGAGTACCTGACCGGTGACACCTGGGACTGGCGCGGCGAGATCGCCGAGATGCCCGAGCTGCTCCGGGAGAAGACCAAGGCGCCCAGCGTCGAGCCGGGCCGGTACGACCTGGTGGTCGACCCGTCCAACCTGTTCCTCACCATCCACGAGTCGATCGGGCACGCCACCGAGCTCGACCGCGCGCTGGGCTACGAGGCCGCCTACGCCGGGACGTCGTTCGCCACCGTCGACAAGCTGGGCAGCCTGCAGTACGGCTCTTCGCTGATGAACGTCACGGGTGACCGCACCGCCGAGCACGGCCTGTCCACCGTCGGCTTCGACGACGAGGGCGTCGCCGGCCAGCAGTGGGACATCGTCAAGGACGGCGTGCTGGTCGGCTACCAGGTCGACCGCAACATGGCCCGGCTGCGCGACATGGGCCGCAGCAACGGCTGCGCCTTCGCCGACAGCGCCGCGCACGTGCCGGTGCAGCGGATGGCCAACGTCTCCCTGCAGCCCGCACCCGACGGGCCGAGCACCGAGGAGATCATCGCCGGGGTCGACCGCGGCATCTACGTCGTCGGCGACAAGAGCTGGTCGATCGACATGCAGCGGTACAACTTCCAGTTCACCGGCCAGCGCTTCTACAAGATCGAGGGCGGTCAGCTGGCCGGCCAGCTCAAGGACGTCGCCTACCAGGCGACCACCACCGACTTCTGGGGCTCGATGACCAGGGTCGGCGGCCCGCAGACCTACGTGCTCGGCGGCGCCTTCAACTGCGGCAAGGCCCAACCCGGGCAGGTGGCGCCGGTCAGCCACGGCTGCCCCAGTGCCCTCTTCGAGGGCACGACCATCCTCAACACGGTGCAGGAGGGCGGGCAGTGACCGCCATGACGGGCCAGCAGATCGTGGAGGCCGCCCTGGCCGCCAGCACGGTCGACGGGCAGATCACCTACGTCGTCGACAGCTCCGAGGCCAACCTCCGCTGGGCGAGCAACAGCCTGACCACGAACGGGGCGATGCGCTCCCGCCAGGTCGTCGTCATCTCCCTCGTCGACGGCGGCGCCGGCATGGCCGCGGGCACGGTCGCCCGCACCGGCACCCCGGACATCGCCGCGCTGGTCGCCGCCAGCGAGCAGGCCGCCCGCGACGCCGGCCCGGCCGAGGCCGCGGTCCCGCTGATCAGCCCGGGCGCCCCGATGGCCCCCACGGCCGCCGGCGACTGGGACGCCGAGCCCGCCACCACGTCGATCGAGGTGTTCCGCGAGGTCGCCCCGGCGCTGGGCCAGGCCTTCGGCGAGGCCGGCGGCCGCGACGAGCTGCTGTTCGGGTTCGCCGAGCACCAGCTGTCCACCACCTACCTGGGCACCTCCACCGGCCTGCGGCTGCGGCACGACCAGCCCACCGGCCGGGTCGAGCTCAACGGCAAGAGTCGGGACTTCGGCCGCTCGGTCTGGGCCGGGGTCGGCACCCGCGACTTCACCGACGTCTCGATCGAGGCGCTGGCCGCCGACGTGCAGCGCAAGATGGCCTGGTCGCAGCGCCGGGTCGACCTACCGGCCGGCCGGTACGAGACGCTGCTCCCGCCCTCGGCGGTCAGCGACCTGATGATCTACGCCTACTGGACGATGGAGGCACGGGACGCCGACGAGGGCCGCAACGTCTACGCCAAGCCCGGCGGCGGCAACCGGATCGGCGAGCGGATCTGCGGCCTGCCGCTGACCCTGCGCAGCGACCCCGCCGAGCCGGGGCTGGAGTGCGCCCCGTTCCAGGTGGTCGGCGGCTCGTCGGGCTCCTCGTCGGTGTTCGACAACGGGATGACCACCCCGGCGATCGACTGGATCTCCGGCGGCACGCTGACCAACCTGATCCGGCCGCGGGCCTGGGCGCTGCAGCAGACCGCGCCGCCCACCGCGGCGCTGGACAACTTGGTGCTGGAGGACCCGCAGGCCACCGCGTCGACCGAGGAGATGATCGCGAGCACCGAGCGCGGGCTGCTGCTCACCACGCTCTGGTACATCCGCGAGGTCGACCCGCAGAGCCTGCTGCTCACCGGGCTCACCCGCGACGGCGTCTTCCTCGTCGAGGACGGCGAGGTGACCGGCGCGGTGAACAACTTCCGGTTCAACGAGTCCCCGGTCTCGCTGCTGGGCCGGGCCACCCAGGCCTCGCGCACCGAGCGGACCCTGCCCCGGGAGTGGAACGACTGGTTCACCCGGGCGGCCATGCCGATGCTCCGCGTCCCGGACTTCAACATGAGCTCGGTCTCCCCGGCCAGCTGACCGGTCCCGTGCGCCTGCACGGCCCGGTACCCTCGTGCCGGGCCGTGACTGGCGCACAGGTGGGACACCACCGGGGAGCGGTCCCGACGGACCGCCGCGCGCCTGGGCACCCAGCGATCCCCGGAGGAGCCCCGATGACCAGCACACCGTCGCCCGAGAGCACCGCCTTCCGCAGCGCACTCGAGGTGATCGGCGCGGTGGAACCCGCCGTCGCCGCCGCCATCGGCCAGGAGCTGGCCGACCAGCGCGACAGCCTGAAGCTGATCGCCAGCGAGAACTACGCCTCCCCGGCGACCTTGCTGGCGATGGGCAACTGGTTCAGCGACAAGTACGCCGAGGGCACCCCCGGCCGCCGCTTCTACGCCGCCTGCCAGAACGTCGACACCGTCGAGCGGCTGGCCGCCGAGCACGCCCGCGAGCTGTTCGGCGCGGAGTACGCCTACCCGCAGCCGCACTCGGGCATCGACGCCAACCTGGTCGCGTTCTGGTCGATCCTGGCCCACCGGGTCGAGACCCCGGCGCTGGCCGAGGCCGGCGTGAAGAACGTCGACGCGCTCACCGACGCCGACTGGGCCAACCTGCGCCGGGCGCTGGGCGACCAGCGGATGCTCGGCATGAGCCTGGACGCCGGTGGCCACCTCACCCACGGCTTCCGCCCCAACATCAGCGGCAAGATGTTCGAGCAGGCCAGCTACGGGACCGACCCCGAGACCGGCCTCATCGACTACGCCGCGCTGCGCAAGCAGGCCAACGAGTTCCGCCCGCTGATCCTGGTCGCCGGCTACTCCGCCTACCCGCGCCGCGTCGACTTCGCCGCCATGCGCGACATCGCCGACGAGGTCGGCGCCACGCTCATGGTCGACATGGCCCACTTCGCCGGGCTGGTCGCCGGCAAGGTCTTCACCGGCGACGAGAACCCGATCCCGTTCGCGCACGTGGTCACCACCACCACGCACAAGTCCCTCCGCGGCCCCCGCGGCGGCATGGTGCTGGCCACCGAGGAGTACGCCCCCTCGATCGACCGCGGCTGCCCGCTGGTGCTCGGCGGCCCGCTGGCCAACGTCATGGCCGCCAAGGCCGTCGCGTTCGCCGAGGCCCGTCGTCCCGAGTTCGCCGACTACGCCCAGCGGATCGTGGACAACTCCCGCGCGCTGGCCGAGTCGCTGCTGCGCCGCGGCATCACCCTGGTCACCGGCGGCACCGACAACCACCTGGTGCTGGCCGACGTCTCCGCGACCGGGCTGACCGGTCGGCAGGCGGAGTCCGCGCTGCTGGAGTCCGGGCTGGTCACCAACCGCAACGCCGTCCCGGGTGACCCGAACGGCCCCTGGTACACCTCCGGCATCCGGCTGGGCACCCCCGCGCTCACCACCCGCGGGCTGGGGACGGCGGAGCTGGCCGAGGTCGGCGACCTGATGGCCGACGTGCTGGCCGCGACCTCCGCGGTGGGCGAGTCCAAGGTCAAGTACACGATCGAGGACGGCGTCGCCGAGCGCGTGCACGCCCGGGCCAGCGAGATCGTCGGCGCCCACCCGCTCTACCCCGGCGTCGACCTGAGCTGACCCCACCCCGGACAACGATCATGGGGTTGTCGCCACCCGGCACGCCGCCTGTGCGTGTCGAGCGGGCAACAACCCCATGATCGTTTGCGGGTCCTGCGGTGTCCGGTCCGCCGTCCGGGTTCACGGGACGGCGGACCGGACACCGGTCAGACGGTCGTGCGCCGGCGACCGGCCAGGGCGAGCCCCATGCCGCCGGCCAGGGCCAGCAGGCCCAGGCCGAGGGCGTCGGTGACGTCGGCACCGGTGTAGGCCAGCGTCGCCGCGGATGAGTGCGAAGCACTCACCGAGGTGCCCTGGCTGGTCGAACCCGAGGTGCCGTGGCTGCCCGAACCCGAGGCGACCGGCGTGACGTGCTCCGCCGGGGCCGGGGCCGGGGCGACCGGCTGGACCGGGGACGGGGTCTCCGGCTGCACCGGGGCGGTCGGCTCCTCGCTGGGGCAGTCACCGGCCGCGTGGACCGCGCAGCCACCGTCGGCAGAGGTGTTGCCGCTGGCGGAGGTGGTGTTGGTGGCCGAGCCGCCGTTGCCGCCGGTGCTGGTGTTGGTGGCGGCGCCGGTGGTGGTCACGGGGTTGCAGTTGTCGTTGCTCTTGTAGTTCCAGCAGTGGACGGTGACCGAGGCGCCGCTGTAGGCGATGCCGTAGTTGCCTCCGTCGCCGCCCCGGACGTTGCCGCTGTTGTCGGCGTCGTTGCCCTCGGCGTAGCCGCCGTTGGCCCGGGTCGGTGCGTCGACGACGGTCTCGGCGGACGAGCTGCCGAAGCCGACGGCCTCGGAGCTGGCCGTCACGTCGCCGCCCATGGCCCGGCCGCCGTCGGCGGAGGTGGTGCCGCTGGCGGAGGTGGTGTTGGTGGCCGCGCCGCCGTTGCCGCCGGTGCTGGTGTTGGTTGCGGCGCCGGTGGTGGTCACGGGGTTGCAGTTGTTGTTGCTCTTGTAGTTGAAGCAGTAGACGGTCACCTCGACGCCGCTGGTGGCGATGCCGTAGTTGCCTCCGTCCCCGCCCCGGACGTTGCCGCTGTTGGTGGCCCAGTTGCCCTCGGCGTAGCCGCCGTTGGCCTGCGTCGGGGCGTTGACCAGCGTGCCGGCGCCGTTGCTGCCGAAGCCGACGGCCTCGGAGCTGACCGTCACGTCGCCGCCCATGGCCCGGCCGCCGTCGGCGGAGGTGTCGCCGCTGGCGGAGGTGTGGTTGGTGGCCGCCCCGCCGTTGCCGCCGGTGCTGGTGTTGGTGGCGGCGCCCGTGGTGGTCACCGGGTTGCAGTTGTCGTCGCTCTTGTAGTTGAAGCAGAAGACGACGACCGTCGCGCTGCTGTCGGCGACGCCGTAGTTGGCGCCGGTCCCACCGACGACGTTGCCGCTGTTGTCGGCCCAGTTCCCGTACGCCTCCCCGCCCATGGCGCGGGTGGGGTTGTTGATAGCGGTCACCGCACCGGTGCCCGACCCGACCGACTCGCTGGACCCGGTGGTGGACCCCCCGGTCGCCGTGCCCCCGTCGGCCGAGGTGGTGCCGCTGGCGGAGGTGGTGTTGGTGGCCGCGCCGCCGTTGCCGCCGGTGCTGGTGTTGGTGGCCGGGCCGGTCATGGTCACCGGGCTGCAGTTGTTGGTGCTCTTGTAGTTGAAGCACACCACGTAGACGACGGCGCTGGTGGTGGCCTGACCGCTGTTGTAGCCGTCCCCGCCCACCACGTTGCCGGAGTTCGAGGCCTCGTTGCCGACCGCGACCCCGCCGTTGGCCCGGGTCGGTGCCGTCGCCAGCGTCTCGGCGAAGAGGCTGTCGTACCAGCCCACCCCGTCCCAGTCGGGGTAGCCGTAGCCCCGCAGCCAGGCCAGGAAGTCACCGAAGTCGACGGCCTCCGAAGTGGCGTCGCCGTCCCCGCCGCTGGCGGTGCCGCCGTCCGCGGAGGTGTTCCCCGTGGCGGTGGGGGGGTTGGGGGCCGCGCCGCCGGTGCCGCCGGTGCTGGTTTTGGTGGCGGCGCCGGTGGTGGTCATCGGGTTGCAGTTGTCGTCGCTGTGGAGGTTCTCGCAGCCGACACCGACCCCCGCACCGCTGGACGCCTCGCCGGAGTTCCCGCCGTCCCCGCCCCGGACGTTGCCGCTGTTGGTGGCCACGTTGCCCTCGGCGTAGCCGCCGTTCGCCGACGTCGGTGCGTGCACCGAGGTGTCGGCGCCGCTGGAGCCGGAGCTGGAGCCGGAGCTGGAGCTGGAGCTGGCGACCGACGGGGTGCCGCCCCCGCCGCCGCCCCCGCTGCCCACGGCCTCCGCGGAGGCCTGGACGGCGGGTGAGGTGGCGGTGCCGCCGTCGGCGGAGGTGTCCCCGGTGGCCGTGGTGCTGTTGGTGGCCGCGCCGCCGTCGCCGCCGGTGCTGGTGTTCGTCGCTGCCCCGGTCGTCGTGGTCGGCGAACCGTTGCCGTCGCTGCGGTGGTCGTCCTGGCCGACCGCGACGGTGGCACCGCTGGAGGCCGACCCGCTGTTCGAGCCGTCACCGCCCGACACGTTGCCGTCGTTGGTCGCGGTGTTGCCGACGGCCTCGCCGCCGTTGCTCTGGGTGGGGGTGTCGGTGGTGGTGACCGCCGAGCCCTCGTCGGCGGTGCTGGTGGCGGCGACCTCGTCGGCCGAGGCGACCGCTTGCCCGAGGAGCCAGACACCCCCGGCCATGGTGGCGACGGCGAAGCCGTTGCGCACGGATCGATTCATGTCAGGTGTTCCTTGTCGCTGGTGTGCGTCGTTGCGCACGAGCTGGTGGTGCGGGAGGGGTGGTGCAGAGGTGGTGCGGTCGAGCCCCCGTCTGGACTGCTGACCCGTGGTGCCGGAGGCCGAGGTCTGCTCGGCTGGTGCGGGGCTGCTGCGCGGTGGACCAGGCTGGCCAGGCCGTGGAGGTCGCCCGTCGTGGTGTGCCCCCCGTGGGCACACCGGGGACGGGGCGGCTCGCGCGGCGGCGGTGCCTAGTCGGGGCGGGAGCCCGGGTCGCCGACGAGGTCGGCGACGGGTGCCACGGCGGCGAGGGTGCGCGCGGTGGCCGCCCCGGCCGCGAGGGCGGGGACGTCGGCGGCGAGCACCGCGGTGGCGGTGCCCGGGCCGGTGGCGGTCTGGCCGTTGGCCGCACCGCCGGAGGGTGCGCAGGGCGCCGCGACGGCGACCGGTGCGTCGGGGATGCCGGTCGCCGGCAGCGGCGCCGGTCCGGTCGGGGCCGGTCGCCCGGCGGCGTCGACGGAGACCGGGGCCGGTGAGCTGGATCCGGCCGGGGCGATGACGGCGTACTCGGTGAGGGCGGTGGACGTCCGGCCGGGTGCGGTGGCGGCGGAGCGCGGGGAGCCGGCCACGGCCTCGGGCTCCGGCGTGCAGAGCGGCCCGGTGACCGCGGCGGTCGGCCCGGACGGGGCGACGGCGGCGCCCGCGGTCCCGGTCGCCGGGTCGGTCACCGTGGCCCCGGTCGACTCCGACGTCGCAGCGGGTGCGGTGGCCGTGGCGTCCGCGGCCGAGGCGGGAGCCGGCGCGGGCTCCGGGGGGTGCGGCGGCGCGGGGGGCGTCGGGGGGGGGGGGGGGGGGGTGGATGAGGTGCCGCCGGTCGGCGTAGCGGCAGCCGGCGACGGGCTCGGCGGGGGGCTCGTCGGGTGCCCGCCACAGCTGCGGCTGCTCACTGGCTACCGCTCGGGCGCCACCCGGCTGACCGAGCCCACCATCCCGCAGCTGTGGCGNGCACGCATCGCTCAACGACTGCTGGCCCTGACCGCCGCGATCTGGCACAACCGCGCCACCGGCCAACCAGTCACAAGATCACTGATCGCCTACGACCACTGATCCAATCGGACTTACTCATCTAGGGACCACCGCAAGCACCGCGCCACGGTTCCGGTACCGAAGCGCCCCAACACGGCGTGTCGCGGCGCCGTGATGTACGGACCGTTCCGTCGCGATCACGCAACGTGCACCCGCTAGGGTTGTGTGTGACGCATGACACCACCGGTGGTATCACTCGCCGGCAGGTGCGTGCTCTGTCAGGAGCGAACCCATGGCGATGACGCTGCGGTTGACGCCGGGCCAGGTGGAGGCCCTGCGGAGGCAGGCGCGGGTGGAGCACGCCTCCATGCAGGAGGTCGCCAAGCGCGCGCTGGAGGAGTACCTGGCCGCCCATGCCCGGCGGACGCCGCTGGACGTGGTGCTCGACGTCGAGCTCGACCGCTACGCCGCGGCGATCGAGGAGCTGTCCCGGTGGACGGACTGACCCTCGACGCGCTGCTGCAGGTGGCCGTCCGGGTCGTGGGGCCCGACGTCGTCGTCCGCGACCCCGGCCTGCTGGTGGGTGCCCTTGCCCGGGTCGACGCGGTGGCCGACGGGGTGGAGGTGTACCCGACGCCGGCGGAGAAGGGCGCGGCGCTGCTGCACTCCCTGGCCGCGGGTGCACCGCTGGCCGGCGGCAACCGGCCCTTCGCCCTGGCGGCCTGCCTCGCGCTCATGGGCCTGCTGGACGAGCCCGCCGGCATCGGTCCCGAAGCCGCGGTCGACCTGGTGACGGCCATCGTCACCGGTCGGGTGGACGACGTGGCGGACATCGCCGCAGCGCTGCGCGGCACCCGCCAGGTGGACGACCGCCACCGACGGTGACCAGAGCCTGGGACGCGTGGGGCCGGTGGGACAGACACACCCCGCGGTGTACGGGACGGCGGGCACTCGTCTAGTTACGTTGCGTGTCGACTCGCTCGGCGACGACACCCCTCCCCGAGTGCCCGAGCGCGACCCGGAGGACATCCCATGACACCCCGATCGACCGCTCGTCGCTGGTCCCGGGTCGCCGTCCCGGCCGTGGTCACCGGCGTCCTGCTGACGCTGGCCACCGGCCCGGCCGTGGCCGTACCGGCCACCGCCGCCGAGGCCGCCGCCGCCGTGACGCAGACCGCCCAGCAGGTCGAGGTGCTCAGCGAGCAGGTCAACGACGCCGAGCTCGCCGTCGCCGACCAGCAGGCCCTCGTCGCCACCGCGGACACCGCGGTCCAGGTCGCCGACGCGGCGGTGTCCCAGCTGCAGCCGCAGGTCGACGCCATCGTCCGCAGCGGCTTCGTCGACGGGGTGCCCTCGGGCCTGGAGACCGTCCTGACCAGCGGGTCCGCCGACGAGATGCTGGACCGGGTGTCCACCATCAGCCAGCTGACCGACCACACCGACGCGGTGCTCGGCGAGGTCGCCGCCGCCCGTCAGGTGGCGGCCGACGCCCGGGCCGCTGCCGCAGCGGCCCAGTCCGCGGCCGACGCCGCGCTGGCCGACCTGCAGGCGCAGCAGGACCAGCTGAACAGCCAACTCGCCCGCTACCAGGCCGACTTCGCCCTGCTGTCCGCCGTCGAGCAGGCTGCGGTCACCCGCACGGCCGTCGGCCCGGAGGTCGACGCGGACGCCACCGCAGCCGCGGCGGCCGCGGCACCCGCCGCCGCGCCGACCGAGGCGGCTGCGATCGCCGTGCAGACGGGCCTGGCGCAGGTCGGGAAGCCCTACGTCGTGGGGGGTGCCGGCCCCGGCGGCTTCGACTGCTCGGGTCTGACCCAGTTCGCCTACGCCGCAGCAGGCCTCTCGTTGCCGCACTCGAGCCGGACCCAGTCCGGCATGGGTGCTCCGGTCGCCCGGCAGGACCTGCAGCCCGGCGATCTCGTCTACTACTACAGCCCGGTCAGCCACATCGGCCTGTACATCGGCAACGGCCAGATGGTGCACGCCAGCGTGTCCAGCCGGCCGGTCGCCGTCACCAGCGTGGACATGCCCGGCTACGCCGGCGCCCGCCGCCCCACCGCCTGACCGACGTCCGCCCCGCCGGGGGCAGGTCCGGCGCCGGCCGCGGACCATCCCCCGGCCGGGCGGACCGTCCTCAGGCGGCGGTCGGCGTCGACCGGTGCCGGCGGACCCGCCACACCAGCAGGCCGACCACGACCACCGCGGCGACCACGACCGCGCCGGTGGTGCCCACCGTGCTGGCCACGCTCTCCCACGAGGCGCCGGCCAGGTAGCCGATGAGCACCGCGCCGATGCCCCACAGCAGGCCGCCGACCGCGTTCCAGGTGAGGAACGTGCGGTAGCGCATCCCCGCCGCGCCGGCCAGCGCCGGGGTGACCGCCCGGAGGAACGCGGTCAGCCGGGCGAGCAGGACGGCGGGGCCACCCTTGCGCGCCAGGGTGTCCGTGGCCCGGTCGATGCCCTCCTGGTGCCGGCGCGCGATCCGGCTGGCCAGCAGCCGGGGACCGGCGTGCCGGCCGACCTCGTAGCCCACGGAGTCCCCGAGGACCGCGGCCGCCACGACCAGCGCACCGAGCAGCCAGACCGACACCCGGCCCTGCTCGGCGGCGGCCGGCACCACGAACCCGACGAAGAGAGCCAGAAGGACCTGATCGCCCCCCACGACGTGCTCCGCACGCCGCGGGACCCTGCGACCAGGCCGAGGAGGGCGGTCACCCGCGCACCCTGCCCAGCGCACCTGGACGGCGGCTGGGCGCAGGCTGGGAGGTGAGGTCGATCAGCCGCCCTCGCGCATGCCCCAGGGCGAGCCGTAGGCGGTCAGCAGGTCGAGGAACGGCTGGCTGTCGAACGCCTCCGGGCCCAGGACGCCGGCGCCGCTCCAGGTGCCCGCGGCCACCAGCTCGAGGGCGACCACGGGGTTGACCGCGGTCTGCCAGACCACCGCCTGGTGGCCGTACTCGCGCATCGACCACTCGTTGTCCACCACGTGGTACAGGTAGACCTGCCGGGGCTCGCCGTCCTTCCCGGTGCCGGTGACCCACAGCCCGGCGCAGGTCTTGCCCGACATCCGGTCCCCCAGGCGGGCGGGGTCGGGCAGGCACGCGGCGACGACGTCCCGCGGGCTGACCTGCACGCCCTTCACCGTCACCGGGTCGGTGCGGTCCAGGCCCACCTTGTGCAGCGCCTTGAGGACGTCGATGAACTCCGTGCCCAGGCCGTACTTGAAGGTGACCCGCTTCGCGTCCACCCAGCGCGGCATGAGGAGCACCTCCTCGTGCTCCACGTTCACGCACTCCACCGGGCCGATGCCCTCGGGGAACTCGAACACCTCGGGCTCGCTGAACGGTGCCGTGGTGAAGAACCCGCGCCCCTCCTCGTAGACGACCGGCGGGGTGAGGCACTCCTCGATCGTCGTCCAGATGCTGAACGACGGGGCGAACTCGTAGCCGGACACCTCGAGGTTCGCGCCGTCGCGGACGCCGAGCTCGTCGATGGCGGAGAACAGGGGGTCGGCGGCGTACCGGGCGAACACGTCGGACAGCCCGGGCTCCACGCCCATGCCGACCAGCGCCAGCTGCCCGGCGGCCTCCCACTCCCCGGCCAGGGCGAACTGCTCGTCGCCCAGCTTCACGCCGGTCTCGGTGTAGGGGTTCTCCGGGTGCGGGCGGGACAGCGACATCGCCATGTCCAGGTAGGTCGCCCCGCCGGCCAGCGCCGCCCGGAACAGCGGCATGACGAACCGGGGGTCGACGGCGTTCATCAGCACGTCGCACCGGTGCTCGGCCAGCAGCGCGGCCACGGCGTCGGCGTCCCCGGCGTCCACGGACCCGGCGCTGCTGAACCGCTCGTCGTCCACGGCCGAGGCGGTGGCCTCCGCCCGTGCGCCGTCGTAGTCGGTCACGACCAGCGCCTCGAAGAACGACCGGCGGGCCGCGATCGCGGCGAACGCGCTGCCGACGCCACCGGCGCCGACCAGGAGGATCCGCATGCTGTCCTTCTCTCGGGAGGGGAGGCCGAGCGTAGGTGACGACCGACACGGGCGCGACGGCTTCCGTCGCCGTGCGAACTCGTAACACGCGAAACCCTTGTGGAGCGGTGATCCACCTGCGATAACCGTGGCATGACGGAACCAGTGAGCCAGCCGTGAGCGAGCCGGGTGCCCAGCCACAGCTGAAGCAGGGCGCGATCGGCTTCGTCGACGCCCTGGTGATCGGCCTGGCGTCGACCTCCCCGGCGTACTCGCTGGCCGCCGTGGTCGGCGCCGTCGTCGCCCTGGTCGGCGTCTACGCGCCCGGGGTCTTCCTGGCCTCGTTCGTGCCGATGCTGCTGATCGCGTCGGCCTTCTACTACCTCAACCGCGCCGACCAGGACTGCGGGACGACGTTCTCCTGGGTGACCCGGGCGATGGGCCCCTGGATCGGCTGGCTGGGCGGCTGGGCGATCGCCATGACCGGCGTGCTGGTCATCGGCTCGCTGGCCGACACCGGCGTCCGGTTCGGCCTGCTGGCCCTGCAGCTGGACGGGCTGGCCGAGAACACCTTCCTGGTGCGCACCCTCACCGTGCTGCTGATCTTCGCCATGACCTGGATCTGCGTGATCGGCACCGAGACCAGCGCCAAGCTGCAGAACGGCCTGATCATCGCCCAGGTCGGCGCCCTGCTGGTGTTCGCCGTCGTCGCCCTCGTCGCCGGCCTGTCCGGCAACGGGGAGGCCGACGGCGGCAACCTGACCCCGTCGCTGTCCTGGCTGAACCCCTTCGGCGCCGGCGGTGCCGCGCTCACCGGCGGGCTGCTGCTCGGGGTGTTCATCTACTGGGGCTGGGAGTCCGCGGTCAACCTGACCGAGGAGACCTCGGACGCCGAGTCCACCCCCGGCAAGGCGGCCATCGTGTCCACCGTCGTCCTGCTGGTGACCTACCTCGGCGTCACGGTGGCGATCCTGAGCTACTTCGGCACCGACTTCCTCGCCTCCCGCGAGGACGAGGCCGAGACCATCTTCGCCACGATGGCGACCGAGGTGCTCGGCGGCTGGGACTGGGTGCTCCTGCTGGCGGTGGCCACCTCGGCGATCGCCTCGACGCAGACGACGATCCTGCCGGCCTCGCGCACCGGGCTGTCGATGGCCCGCCGGCACGCGATGCCCGCCTCGCTGGCCCGCATCCACCCGCGGTTCCGCACCCCCGACGTCTCCACCTGGCTGGTCGCGGTCATCGCCGCCGCCTGGTACGTGGTGGTCAACCTGATCAGCGAGAACGCCCTGTTCGACTCGCTGACCGCGCTGTCGCTGCTGATCGCCTTCTACTACTCCCTGACCGGCATCGCCTGCGCGGTGTTCCACCGCCGCCAGCTGACCCGCAGCGTCAAGGACTTCGTGCTGATCGGCGTCGGCCCGCTGGTCGGAGCGGCGATGCTGATCTGGCTGCTGATCGAGTCGATCGGCGACCTGGCCGACCCGGCCAACTCCGACCTGGGCACCGCGTGGTTCGGCCTCGGCCCGCCGCTGGTGATCGGCATCGGGATCTTCCTGGTCGGCGTGGTGTTCATGCTCGTCTGGCGGCTCAAGGACGCCCGGTTCTGGGACGAGAAGACGACGACCGCCGAGCGCCTGCAGGCCGACATCGAGGCCGGCCGCACCGCGGCCGCCGTCGAGGACCCCGCCCCGTGACCGCACCCGACCGAGGAGAGACGCACCGATGAGCATCGTGCTGGGCTACGACGAGTCCCCGGGCGCCCGGCGCGCCCTCGGGCTGGCCCTCGACCTGGCCGCCCGGCTGGACGAGCCGCTGGTCCTGGTCTACGGCGCCGCGCCGCCGGGGGTGGTCGGCGAGGAGGCCGGGTCGCACACCCAGGCGCTGGCCGAGATCGGCCAGGCCGCGCTGGCCCACGCCGTGGCCGACGCCGAGGAGGCCGGGGTGCGCACCGTGCTGGAGCTGGTCGACGAGAAGCCGGTCAACGCGCTGCTGCACGCCGCCGAGAAGCACGACGCGCGGGTCATCGTGGTGGGCACGTACGGCGAGACCCCGCTGCGCGGCGCGATCCTCGGGTCGGTGCCGCACAAGCTGCTGCACCTGTCCGACCGCCCGGTCCTCTGCGTCCCCGCCGAGCGCTGAGCGGCGTGGATCAGCTCAGCTGATCCACGGCCGTCCTGGCTCACCGGCGCCGGTGAGCCAGGACGCACGGTGATCAGCCCAGCTGATCACCGCCCTACAGGCGGGACCAGGCCTCGGTGAGCACCGAGCGCAGGGTCTGCTCGATCAGGTCGAACTCGGGCTGGTCGACGGTCAGCGGCGGGGCCAGCTGGATGACCGGGTCGCCGCGGTCGTCGGCCCGGCAGTACAGCCCGGCGTCGAACAGGGCCCCGGAGAGGAACCCGCGCAGCAGCCGCTCGCTCTCGGCGTCGTCGAAGGTCTCCTTGGTCGCCTTGTCCTTGACCAGCTCGATCCCGTAGAAGAAGCCGTCGCCGCGGACGTCGCCGACGATCGGCAGGTCGGACAGCTTCTCCAGGGTGCGGCGGAACGCGCCCTCGGTCTCCAGCACGTGCTGGTTGAGGCCCTCCCGCTCGAAGATGTCCAGGTTGGCCAGCGCGACCGCCGAGCTCACCGGGTGGCCGCCGAAGGTGTAGCCGTGCGGGAACGAGACGCCGGGCCGCAGGAAGGGCTCCATCACCCGGTCGCTGGCGATCATCGCGCCGATGGGGGAGTAGCCCGAGGTCATCCCCTTGGCGCAGGTGATCATGTCCGGCACGTAGCCGAACTTCTCGCAGGCGAACGTGGTGCCCAGCCGGCCGAAGGCGCAGATGACCTCGTCGGAGACCAGCAGCACGTCGTGCCGGTCGCAGATCTCGCGCACCCGCTCGAAGTACCCGGGCGGGGGCGGGAAGCAGCCGCCGGCGTTCTGCACCGGCTCCAGGAAGACCGCCGCGACGGTGTCGGGGCCCTCGAACACGATCGCCTGCTCGATCTGGTCGGCGGCCCACTGCCCGAAGGCCTTCGGGTCGTCGCCGAAGTAGGGCGCCCGGTAGATGTTGGTGTTGGCGGCCCGGAACGCACCGGGGACCAGCGGCTCGAAGTCCTGCTTGAGCGCCGGCAGCCCGGTGATGGACAGCGCGCCCTGGGTGGTGCCGTGGTAGGCGATGGCCCGGCTGATCACCTTGTGCTTGGCCGGCTTCCCGACCAGCTTGAAGTACTGCTTGGCCGCCTTCCACGCCGTCTCCACGGCCTCGCCGCCGCCGGTGGTGAAGAAGACCCGGTTGAGGTCACCGGGCGCCGCGGCCGCCAGCCGCTTGGACAGCTCGATCGCCGAGGGGTGCGCGTAGGACCAGATCGGGAAGAAGGCCAGCTCCTCGGCCTGCTTCGCGGCGGCCTGCGCCAGCTCGCGCCGACCGTGCCCGGCCTGGACGACGAACAGCCCGGCCAGCCCGTCCAGGTACTTCCGCCCGCGGTCGTCCCAGATGTAGGCGCCCTCGCCCTTCACGATCACCGGCGGGGCCTGCTGCGTGTAGGAGCCCATCCGGGAGAAGTGCAGCCACAGGTTGTCCATGTCGCCCGGGCCGTACCGCCCGGGCTCGGTGACCGACTGCTCGGTGGTGGTCATGGCTGCACTCCCGGTGGCTGCGGATTCCGTCGTCGGGGGACGGGTCGACGCCTGGGAGCGTAGCGATCGGACCCCCTCCCTGACGAGACCGTCGTCAGATGCGTTTCCCGGTCGCCACCCGGTCGACCAGGTCGGCGATCGCCGCGGCCCGGCCGGCCGCCGTCCGCTTGGTGTGCACCCGGTGCAGGACGGCGTACCGCTGCGCCTTCGTCATCGCCTCGAACCGGTCCGGGGCGCCGGGGGTCGCGGCCAGCGCGGCGGCCAGGTCGTCGGGCACCGTCATCCCGGCCGACCCGGCGTAGGCCTGCTCCCAGCGCCCGTCGGCCTGCGCGGCCTCGACCTGGGCCAGCCCGGCCGGCCGCATCCGGCCGGCGGCCACCAGCTCGGCCACGGTGGCCACGTTCTTCGCCGACCAGATGCTGCGCGGGCGCCGCGGGGTGGTCCGGATGGTCCAGCTGGTGTCGTCGTACCGGTTGCCCCGGCCGTCGATCCAGCCGTGGCACAGCAGGCCCTCGACCAGCTGCTCCCAGGTGATCGACGGGAAGTCGGCGCCCTTCTTGGCCAGCCGGGCGTACAGCCCGGGCGCGGTCGCGCCGTGCTCGTCGAGCCAGGCGTCCAGCTCGGCGCCGTCGGCGAACACCCGCACCTCGAACTCGTGCTCCACGGCGGACCCCTCCCAGGTTTCGGAACTCGTGCGGGCGGTCAGGCAGGTCCGGTGACCCGCAGACCGCCCGGCCCAGAGCAACTGTGGCTGGTCCGGCACGGGGAGAGCCAGGGCAACCTCGCCGACGCCCGCGCGCACGAGCTCGGCGTGGACCGGCTCGACCTCGACGTCCGCGACCCCGACGTCCCGCTGTCCCCGACCGGCGAGCAGCAGGCCGACGCGCTGGGCCGCTGGCTCGCCGCCCAGGACGGGCCGCCGACCGCGGTGCTGAGCTCGCCGTTCGTCCGGGCCGCCGACACCGCCCGACGGGCTGCGGCCGGGCTCGGGCTGCCGGTCCGGTTCGACGAGCGGCTCCGCGAGCGGGACTTCGGCGCCTTCGACGGCATGACCTCCCACGGCATCCGGGAGCGCTACCCGGAGGAGGCGGAGCGCCGGCAGCTGCTGGGCAAGTTCTGGTACCGGCCGCCGGGCGGCGAGAGCTGGGCCGACGTCGCCCTGCGGGTCCGCAGCGTGCTGGCCACCGAGGCGCTGCGGCACGACGGCGAGCGGCTGCTGCTGGTCAGCCACCAGGCGGTGGTCATGGTCTTCCGCTACGTGCTCGAGGAGCTCGACGAGCAGCACCTGCTGGAGATCGACCGGCACGAGCAGGTCGCCAACACCTCGGTCACCCGCTACCGCGCGGGCGGCGAGGGCTGGTCGCTGGAGGCGTTCAACTCCGTCGAGCACCTGGCGGACACCCCGGTCACCGAGGAGCCCGATGTCCCGCACCCCTGAGTCCACCCTGGTCACCCCGCAGGTGCTGCGCGGCTGGCGGTTGCCCGAGCCGACCGGAGGCAAGGAGGCCCGCGGCTCGATCCTGGTCGTCGGCGGGAGCACCGAGACCCTGGGTGCGGTGCTGCTGGCTGCGGAGGCCGCGCTGCGCTCGGGGGCCGGGAAGCTGCAGGTCGCCGTCCCGCGGAGCCTGGCGCCGGTGACCTCGTCGGCGCTGCCGGAGGCCCTGGTGCGCGGGCTGGCGGAGACCGAGGAGGGGGCGATCCGCGCCGACGCCGCCGACCGGGTGCTGGACCTGGCCCAGAGCGCGGCCGCCGTGCTGGTCGGCCCGGGGATGGTCGACGAGGAGCAGACCCGGGAGCTGGTGCAGCGGCTGCTGCCGGAGGTGCCCGGGCCCTTGGCCCTGGACGCGCTGGGCCTGGCCGCGGTCACCGCCGACCCGGCCTGCCTGCACCACCTGGACGGCCGGGTGGTGCTGACCCCGAACCCGACCGAGCTGGCGTTCGGGTTGCACGTGGAACACGTCGAGGACCCGCCGGTCGCGGCGCGGGAGATGGCCGACCGGGCGCGGGCGGTGGTCGCGCTCGGCGGGGAGACCAGCTGGGTGGCCGCCCCGGACGGCCGGCTGTGGCGGGACGAGAGCGGCGGGGCCGGGCTCGGCGTCTCCGGCTCGGGCGACGTCCGGGCGGGGACGGTCGCCGGGCTGCTCGCCCGCGGTGCCGAGCCCGCCCAGGCTGCCGTCTGGGCCGGGCACCTGCACGGCCGGGCCGGGGAGCGGCTGGCCGCCGAGGTCGGCCGGATGGGCTTCCTCGCCCGCGAGCTGCCGCCCCAGATCCCGCGGGTGCTCGCCGAGGTCGACCTGTAGGGGCTTGCCGCCGCGGGCAGACGTCGATAAGTTGCAGCTTATGTTGACCGACCCCGCAGCCACCGCCGGACTCGTCGTGCGGGAGGTGCGCTCCGCCGAGCGGGACGGCGTCCCCACCCGGGTCGCCGTCGCCCGCCGGACCTACCGCACCGACCGGGCCGACCTCTGGGACGCCGTGACCAGCGCCGAGCGCATCCCCCGCTGGTTCCTCCCGGTGACCGGGGAGCTGCGCGAGGGCGGTCGCTATCAGCTGGAGGGCAACGCCGGCGGCACCGTGCAGGAGTGCCGGGCGCCGGAGTCCTTCGCGGCGACCTGGGAGTTCGGCGAGATGGTGTCCTGGCTGACCGTCACGCTCACCGAGGCCGACGGCGGCACCGTGCTGGAGCTGGCGCACGAGGCGCCGGTGGACCCGCAGATGTGGACGCAGTTCGGCCCCGGCGCCGTCGGCGTGGGCTGGGACCTGGGCCTGATGGCGCTGGGCCTGCACCTGGAGTCCGGCGCCCCGGTCGACCCGGCCACCGGGCTGGCCTTCCCGACCACCCCGGAGGGTGCGGTGTTCGTCGGTGCCGCGGCCGCCGGCTGGGGCGACGCGGCGGTCGCCGACGGGGACGACGAGGCGCAGGCCCGGGCCGCCGCCCGGGCGACCGCCGCGTTCTACACGGGGACGCCCGAGGCCGGGTGACCGCTGCCGCGCAGGCCCTGGACGCCCTCGGCGACCCGACTCGCCGCCGCATCCTGGAGCTGCTGGCCGGCACCGAGCGGACGGTGGGCGAGTTGGTGGCCGGGCTGCAGGAGCGCGGCCGGATCTCCCAGCCGGCGGTCTCCCAGCACCTGGCCGCGCTCCGCGACGCCGGCCTGGTCCGGGTGCGGCCCGAGGGCACCCGCCGGTTCCACGCCGTGGACGACGGCGGGGTGGTGGCGGTGCGGGCGTGGCTGGACCGGCTGGGCGACCCGTTCGACCAGCCGCTGGACGCGCTGGCCACCGAGGTGGCCCGCGGACGGCGCGCGCGCCGGGGGGAGGTCCCCGCGGATCAGCCGGCGGCGCGGCGGGCGCGGTAGGCCGCGGCGTGCGTGCGGTTGGCGCAGCTGGCGTCGCAGAACCGGCGGGACCGGTTCTTCGTCAGGTCGACCAGGGCCGCCCCGCAGCCCTCGGCCTCGCAGCGCCCCAGCCGGTCCAGCTCCTCGGCGCGCACCAGGTCGGCGACGGCCATCGCGGCCTCCACGGCCATCCGGTGCGGGACCGGTGCGTGCGGCTCGGTGGCGTGGACGTGCCAGCCCCAGTCGTCGTGCCGGACCAGCTGCGGCTGTGCCTGCCCGTCGCGCAGCAGCCGGTTGACCACGGCGACGACGCCCTCGGTGTCGGCGTCCCACATCTCGGCGAGCTCGGCCCGCAGCGCGTGCACCCCGGCGAGCTCGGCGGCGTCGCCGGCCCGGTCGCCGGTGAACCCCCAGGCGTCCAGGAACGCGGCGAGCGCCGGGGGGTCGGGCAGCAGCTCGGTGCCCGTGCCGGACCCCGTCGCGGTGTTCACCAGCTCGGCCGCGGCGTTGAGCCCGACCTCCGTGTCATGGGCAAAGCGCATGTTGCTCCTGACTCTGCTAGCGTCCCGTTCGTCAGGAGTGTAGGTCGTATCGGTCCTGACACAGCTCCCGAGGAGATGTCGTGCCCGATCGTCGTGCAAGCCTGACCGGACTGCTGCTCGCCCTGGCCTCCGCGGCCGCCTTCGGCACCTCGGGGGTCTTCGCGTCGGCCCTGCTGTCGTCGGGGTGGAGCGCGGCCGCCGCGGTCACCCTCCGGGTGGGCCTGGGTGCGCTGGTGCTCACCGTGCCGGCCCTGCTGCAGCTGCGCGGGCGGTGGTCGCTGCTGCGGGCCAACCTGGGGTCGGTGGTCGCGTTCGGGCTGCTGGCCGTGGCCGGCTGCCAGCTGGCCTACTTCCTGGCCATCGGCCGGCTCTCGGTCGGGGTCGCCCTGCTGCTGGAGTACTCCGGCGTCGTCCTGGTGGTGCTGTGGACCTGGCTGCGGCACGGCCAGCGGCCCAGCCCGGTCACCGCCGCCGGGGTGGTCGTGGCGATCGCCGGTCTGGTCCTGGTGCTGGACGTGGTCCGCGGCGCCGAGATCGACCTCCTCGGTGTCTTCTGGGGCCTGCTCGCCGCGGTCGGCCTGGCCGTCTACTTCGTGGTCTCCGGGCGGACCGACGGCGCGCTGCCCCCGCTGGTCAGCGCCTGGGGCGGGCTGGCGATCGGCGCGGTCGTGCTCGGCGCGGCCGCCGCGGTCGGGCTGGTGCCCTGGCGGACCACCGCGGCCGACGTCGACCTGGCCGGCACGCAGGTCAGCTGGCTGGTGCCGCTGCTGGGCCTCGCCCTGGTCGCCGCCGCGTTCGCCTACGCCACCGGCGTCGCCGCGATCCGCCGGCTCGGCTCGCGCACCAGCTCCTTCGTCGGGCTGACCGAGGTGCTCTTCGCCGTCCTGTTCGCCTGGTTGGCGCTGGGGCAGCAGCCCGGGCCGGTGCAGCTGGTCGGCGGGGTCGTCGTCCTGGCCGGCATCGTGCTCGTCCGGGCGGGGGAGGGGGACCCGGCGCCGGTGGAGCCGGTGCCCGGTCGGGACCCGGTCGCCCAGGCCTGAGGGCGGGGTCGCCGCGGGGGGCATCCGGCCAGGTCACGGCGGGTTCGTGACCCCTTCGGTCCGCACTGCGCCTATCGTGGCGGGATGACCGGCAACCCTGACACGACGATCGATGCTGCGGTGCGCGCGATCCGGGTCGCCGACGCCGAGCGGCAGACGGCCCGGTAGCGTCAAGCAGCGTTGAACTTCAGGGTGTGGATCTTGAAGTCGATGGTGTTGGTCGGGCGTAGAGCTTGGGTCAGTGTGGTCCAGGCGGGGTGGTCGGTCATCCGGGCCAGTTGGATGGTGACCAGGTCGCGTAGGCCCTCGACTGACCAGCGGGTGCCGCCGATGTCGGTGCGGGCGTTGAGTTCGCGCATGACGCGCTCGATGACTCCGGAGCCCAGTTCGGGTCCGCCCAGGGGTGCCAGTCGTTGTCGGAGTTCGGGGCGCAGGCAGGTGAAGACCTGGTCGCGGGCGCCGGTGAGCAGCTGTGCGGCGGCGTGGTGGTCGGCGTCGGTGATGGTGTCGACGAAGGCGTCGTAGAGGTCCAAGGCCTGGGCGTGGGTGAGTCGTTCGCGGGCCACGCGGTGCAGGAGGTCGACCAGTCCGGCGCGCTGGGCGTTGGCCCAGGGGTGCGGTGCCTTGTCGGCGTAGAGGGCCCAGCGCAGCGCACGGGGCAGGTGCCACCAGCAGCGCTGGATCGGGGCGTCGGGCCACACGTCCTGGGCCAGTCGGGTGATCGCCAGCTCCCCGTCCACGACGACCATCGCCGGTGGGTCCACCGCACGCAGCTGGGTGGCCATGGCCGACCACGGCTGGCCCAGGGTCAGCCCGAGCAGGTTGACCGTGGCGCGGCGGCGGCGGCGTGGGCCGGTGCGGGCGGTGAGCCCGATGGCGATGTTGGTGTCCACGCCCAGCCTGCGGCGACCGGCGCGCATGCCGGTGCCATCCAGGATCACCACCTCGGCCCGCCCGGGGGCACCAGGTAGGTCTGCGCACCCCACCCCATCAAGCATCGGGGCCAGGTCGGCCACAGCCGAGTGCGCTCGCCCGGCCGTCCCGGGTGCCCCGAACTGCGCGGCCACAGCCCCGGCGCGGGCGAAGGACATCTGGGTGGCCAACTCGGCCAGCTCGACCATCAACCGATCAGTGCGTCGCCGGCCCGACAGGTCCAACAACAACAGCAGCGGGGCGAACACCCGCCCGCACGACCGGCACCCCACGTTGGCCAACTGGATGCGCACGATCCCGGTGGCGGTGTCCAGCCGGCGCGGACGGGTGCGCTTGCCCTTGCGGGCGAAGTCGCTCATCACCCCGCACCCCGGGCACCCGAACGGCGCCGGCAGGTCCCACACCGGCAGCCATCTGGGACCACACACCCGGTCGATCAGCCTGTCCTGCAGCTCCTCCACAGCCGCCGCTACCGCGGCGGCGGGCACCTCATCGCGCATCGCCACCGCCCACGCCTCCAGCTGCGACCAGGTCAACGAACCACCCAGCTCAGGCAGCTCAACGGTCAGGGCAAGGGTAGTGACAACCACCAGGAACTCCTCGGATCAGGCGACCCCCACCTCAAGCCCAAGATCCGAGAACTTCAACGATGCTCTGCGCTACCGACGGCCCAGGCCGCGGCCCGCGAGGCACAGCGACGCTGGGAGGCGGCCCTGGTGGCCGCCGTCGAGGCCGGCCACGCGCCGTCCGCGGTGGCCCGCGAGGCCGGGGTCACCCGCAACCGGGTGTCCCAGCTGGTGTCCGCCCGCCGGGCCGCCGGCCAGGACGACCTGGCCCCCCGGACTCCCCGGATCGTGCCCAGTCCGCTGAGCTGAACCGTGGGGTGCGTAAACAGCGTTTAAGCTTGACCGGGAACGGTTAGGTGGACGCAGACAGCAGCACCCGACGAGGAGGCCACCGTGCCCGACAACCTGCGCGGTTCCCGGATGGGCACCACGAGCCTGGAGAGCGTCCGGGGCGCGGTGCTGGCCGAGGCCGCCACCCACACGTACATCTGCGAGACCGACCACCAGGTCAAGGTCACGTTCGCGGCCGACGCCATCCCCCCGGCGATCTGGACCTGCCCGCGGCACGGGCGGCCCTCGGCCCTCGTGGTCACCGCCGACACCCCGGTGGCCGCACCGACCGACGAGGACGAGGCGCCGCGCGGCCGGGCCCGCAAGACCGGACCGCCCCGGGTGAGCAAGACCCCCTGGGAGATGCTGCTCGAGCGCCGGGAGATCACCGACCTCGACGAGCTGCTCGCCGAGCGGCTCGAGGTGCTGAAGGCCCGCCGCACCCGCGCCTGATCCCGTGCGGTAGGCAGGGCAGATGGCCGAACCGCTGATCGCCGCCCTGGGGGACCGCGTCCCCGCCGTGGACCCCGCCGCCTTCGTCGCGCCGACCGCCGTGGTCGTCGGGGACGTGAGCCTGGGCCCGCGGGCGTCGGTCTGGTACGGCGCGGTGCTCCGGGCCGACGCCGAGTCGATCGTCGTCGGCGCCGACTCCAACATCCAGGACGGGTCCACCCTGCACAGCGACCCCGGCTTCCCGCTGGTGCTGGGCGACCGGGTGACCGTCGGCCACCGGGTGGTGCTGCACGGCGCCCGGGTGGACGACGACGTCCTGGTCGGGATGGGCGCGGTGGTGATGAACGGCGCGCACATCGGGTCCGGGTCGATCGTCGCGGCCGGCGCCGTGGTCACCGAGGGCGCCGAGGTGCCGCCCGGGTCGCTGGTCGCCGGCGTCCCGGCGAAGGTCGTCAAGGACCTGGGGGACGCCGCCGTCGAGCGGATCCGGGCCAACGCCGTCAGCTACACCGACCGGCTGGAACAGCACCGCGCCCTGCGACCCCTCTGATCACGAGAGCTCTGCGGCCACCAGCGGGGTCAGGGTGAGGTGCGGCTTGTTCTGCTGCAGGGCGCGCAGCGACCACTTGTCGGTGAACAGGGCCAGCAGCTCGCCGTCGGGGCGGGACATGACCTCGGCGCCGCGGGCCTTGGCGATCTCGGGGGCGGACTCGGCGTCGGTGGCCCGGGCCAGGGAGTAGGGCAGGTTCTCCAGGCTCACCTTGGCGCCGAACTCGTGCTCCATCCGGTGCTGGGCCACCTCGAACTGCATCGGCCCGACGACGGCGAGCACCGGGGCGCCGTCGCCGCGGCGCTCGGAGACCAGCACCTGGACGACGCCCTCGCCGGCCAGGGTGTCCATCCCCTTGCGGAAGGCCTTGTACTTGCTGGTGTCGGCGACCCGGGCGACCGCGAAGTGCTCCGGGGCGAACGTGGTGATCGGCGGGTAGACCACCGGCACGTCGGTGTAGAGGGTGTCCCCGACGCCGAGGGCCTGGGCGTTGACCAGCCCCACGACGTCGCCGGGGTAGGCGGTCTCGATGGTCTCCCGGTCGCGGCCGAACACCTGCTGGGCGTACTTGGTGGCGAAGGGCCGGTTGTTCGCGGCGTTGGTGACGACCATGCCGCGCTCGAAGACCCCGGTGCACACCCGCATGTAGGCCAGCCGGTCGCGGTGGCCGGTGTCCATGCCGGCCTGCACCTTGAAGACGAAGGCGCTGAACGGGTCGTCCAGGGCGCGCGGCTTGCCGTCGGCGTCGGGCCGGTCGGCCGGCGGGGGAGCGAGGTCCACCAGGGTGTCCAGCAGCAGGCCGACGCCGAAGTTGCTCACCGCGGAGGCGAAGAGCACCGGAGTGGTCGCGCCGGCGAGGAACAGCTCCTGGTCGTGGTCGGCGCCGGTCTCGCCGAGCAGCTCGGCCTCCTCGACCGCCGTCGTCCAGGCGTCGCCCTCCTGGGCCAGCGCGGCGTCGGCGGTCATCACGCGCTCGGGCGCGATCGTGGCGCCGCCGGCGGTGCGGGTGAAGTGCCGGTAGGAGCCGTCCCGCCGGTCCAGCACGCCGCGGAAGTCCCCGGCGATGCCGACCGGCCAGGTCAGCGGTGTCGGGGTGAGCCCGGTGCGCTCGCTGATCTCGTCCATCAGGCCCAGGGCGTCCAGGCCGGGGCGGTCCCACTTGTTGACCACGGTGATGATCGGGATCCCGCGGTGCTTGCAGACCGCGAAGAGCTTCATGGTCTGGGTCTCCAGGCCCTTGGCCGCGTCGACCAGCATCACCGCGGCGTCGACGGCGGTGAGCACCCGGTAGGTGTCCTCGGAGAAGTCGGCGTGACCGGGGGTGTCGACCAGGTTGACCACGGCCTCGCGGTAGGCGAACTGCAGCGCCGCGGAGGTGATCGAGATGCCGCGGGCCTTCTCCATGTCCATCCAGTCGGACACGGTGGCCCCGCGGCCGGCCTTGCCGTGCACGGCACCGGCCCGGCCGATCACGTGGGCGTGCAGGGCCAGGGCCTCGGTGAGGGTGGACTTCCCGGCGTCCGGGTGGCTGATGACGGCGAAGGTCCGACGGCGCGCGGCCTCGCCGGCGGCAGTGCTCATTCCGGCGAGTCTACGGCGCTGCGGGGCCGGGCCGGTCCGCTCGGCCGCGACCCCGTCCACCCGCCCGTCCGGGAATGGCTCCGGAATGGTTGTCGACACGGGTGTCGGTCACCGTCCCGCGGGCTGTCGACACGTCGACCCGGAATGGCGGTGACCGATCAGCGCGGGCATTGATCCGTGACCGGGTATGCCGTTGAGCTGCGCGTTCATCCATAGGGGTGGGGTCGGCGCGCCGGGTCGCCGCCCGGTGCGGGAATGGTCACCGGCATTCCTCCGCGCGTATCGGGAAAAGCGGTTCCGAACTTGAGCTCTCGGGTTGAGAACTGCTCGGTCCGTGCCGTTGTGGACCCTGACAAGGAGGGGCTGACGGCCCCCGGCGCAGCAGGGAAGAGGACCACCGTGGACGGCTTGGACGACATCGTCGAGGACTTCCTCGTGGAGAGCCACGAGAACCTGGACCAGCTCGACCGGGACCTCGTCGCCCTCGAGCAGGAGCCCAACTCCCGGGAGCGGCTCTCGAGCATCTTCCGCACGATCCACACGATCAAGGGCACCAGCGGCTTCCTGGCCTTCGGGAAGCTGGAGCAGGTCGCGCACGTCGGGGAGAACATGCTGTCCCGGCTGCGGGACGGCGCCCTGCAGCTCACCCCGCACCGCACCGACGCGCTGCTGACCATGGTGGACACCGTCCGCGAGCTGCTCGGCTCCATCGAGACCACCGGTGGTGAGGGCTCGGTCGACGTCAGCCGCGCCGTCGAGCTGATCAGCGCCTCCATGGAGGACGGGCCCGCCGCCGAGGCGCCCGCCGCCGACCCGGTCGCCGCCGAGGCCGTGGTCGAGGCCGCCGCCGAGGTCGTCGAGGAGGAACTGGCCGCGCTCGAGGTCGCCGCCGACCAGCTCGCCGCGGTCGCCGCCCCGGCCGCCGCCGCACCCCCGGCCGTCGTCCCGGTCCCGGCCGCGGCCCCGGTCCCCGCGCCGGCGCCGGTCGCCGCCGTGAAGCCGCTCGGCGGGGAGGACGAGCCCGCCCCGCGCCGCGCGGTCGCCGACTCCACCATCCGGGTCGACGTCGACCTGCTCGACGCCCTGATGCAGCTGGTCGGGGAGCTGGTGCTGACCCGCAACCAGATCGTGCAGTACGTCTCGCGCCAGGCCGACACCGACCTGGTGCGGGCCGGCCAGCGGCTGAACCTGATCGCCAGCGAGCTGCAGGAGGGCGTCATGAAGACGCGCATGCAGCCCATCGACCACATCTGGTCCAAGCTGCCCCGCGTCGTCCGCGACCTCGGCCAGCAGTGCGGCAAGTCCGTGCGGCTGGCGATGGAGGGCAACGAGACCGAGCTGGACAAGACCCTGCTCGAGGCGGTCAAGGACCCGCTGACCCACCTGGTCCGCAACTCCGTCGACCACGGCATCGAGAAGCCCGACGCCCGCCGGGCCGCCGGCAAGGCCGCCGAGGGCGTGCTGACCCTGCGGGCCCGGCACGAGTCCGGCCAGGTCGTGGTGGAGGTCGTCGACGACGGCGCCGGCATCGACCCGGCGAAGATCGGCGAGAGCGCCGTCCGCAAGGGCCTGGTGACCGCCGACGCGCTGTCCCGGATGGCCACCTCGGACATCCTGCAGCTGATCTTCGCTCCCGGGTTCTCCACCGCCGCCGCGGTCACCAACGTCTCCGGCCGCGGTGTCGGCATGGACGTCGTCAAGACCAACATCGAGGCCATCGGCGGCACGATCGAGATCGAGTCCGAGCCCGGCCGGGGCACCTGCACCCGGCTGCGCATCCCGCTGACGCTGGCCATCGTGCCGGCGCTGACCATCGAGTGCGCCGGCGACCGCTACGCCATCCCGCAGGTCAGCCTGCAGGAGCTGGTCAGCCTGGACGCCGAGAAGGCCGCCACCGCGGTCGAGGAGATCGGTGGCGCCCGGGTCTACCGCCTGCGCGGCGAGCTGCTCCCGCTGGTGCAGCTGACCGACGTGTTCGGCACCAGCTCCGAGCGCCACGACGGGCACGTCGTCATCGCCGTCCTGCGGTCCGAGGGCCGCCGCTTCGGCCTGGTCGTCGACCGGGTCATCAACACCGAGGAGATCGTCGTGAAGGCAGTCGGTGCCCAGCTCAAGGCCATCGGCCTCTACTCCGGGGCCACCGTCCTCGGCGACGGCACCGTCGCCCTGATCCTCGACGTCCAGGCCCTCGCCCGCCGGGCGCTGCGGGCCGAGACCGTCGAGCGGGCCGAGCAGCGGACCGCGGCCAGCGCCGC
Source organism: Klenkia terrae (assembly GCF_900491935.1). GTDB lineage: Bacteria > Actinomycetota > Actinomycetes > Mycobacteriales > Geodermatophilaceae > Klenkia > Klenkia terrae. The sequence goes on along the minus strand of NZ_UEXK01000004.1, from coordinate 1,883,414 downwards.
GGCGGCCACCGCGACGGTCGGCACCGAGCGGACCCGGATGCTGCTGGCCGCGATCGGCGGCGGACGCCGGGTCGCGATCCCGCTGGACACCGTCACCCGCCTGGAGCAGATCAAGACGGCGACGGTCGAGCGGGTGGGCTCCCGGGAGGTCGTGCAGTACCGCGGCGCCATCCTGCCGATCGTCCGGCTGGACCAGCACCTGGGTGCGGCGTCGTCCTACGGCTACGGCGACGAGCCCACGAAGGACACCCTCGAGGTCATCGTCTACGCCGACCGCGACCGCAGCGTCGCCATCGTGGTCGAGGAGATCCTCGACATCGTCGACGACACCGAGGTCCAGCACTCCGACATCGACGACATGGGCCTGCTCGGCTCCGCCGTCTTCGGCGACAAGGTCACCGAGCTGCTCGACGTCCGCGCCGCGATCCTCGCGGCCGACCCCGGCTTCTACGCCTTCGACACCGCCGCCCCCGCGGCCTCCGACGACCTGATGGCGGTCTGACATGAGCACGGCAACCACGCAGGGCACTGCCCAGCTGGCCACCTTCTGGCTGGACGGCGACCTCTACGGCGTCGAGGTCGAGCACGTGCAGGAGGTGCTCCGGGCGCAGAAGCTCACCCGGGTCCCCCTGGCCCCGCCGGCCGTCGCCGGCCTGATCAACCTGCGCGGCCAGGTGGTCACCGCGATCGAGCTGCGCGAGCGGCTGGGCCGCCCGGCCCGCGCCGAGGGCGCCGAGGCCGTGGTGATCGTGGTCCGGATGCACGGGGAGGCGGTCAGCTTCCTGGTCGACGGGATCGCCGACGTCGTCCACGTCGACGCGGTCGACTTCGAGCAGCCGCCGGACACCCTCGACGGGCGGGCCCGGGAGCTGATCCGCGGGGCCTACAAGCTCGACGGCCGGCTGCTGCTGGCCCTGGACGTCGCCCGCGTCGTCAGCCCCTGACGCCGGCCCACCCCTTCCCCCCTCCCGGGTCGAGAGACCCTTCCTGAACCAGGAGTCCTCCGTGTCCACCCCCGTCACCACCACGGGCCCCGGTTCGGTCAGCCGGATCTGGTCCGACCGCAGCGTGAAGGTCAAGGTCCTCACCGCGGTGGGCGCCGCCTCCGCGGTCGCCGTCACCATCGGGGTCGTCGGGATCGTCGCCCTGGGCGACGCCGCCGACACCACCCAGCGCCTCTACAGCCAGAACCTCGAGGGCGTCGCCGCCATCGGCGCGATGACCAACGACGTGCAGGACCTCCGGATCCAGAACCGCAACGCCATCCTGGCCACGGACACCGCGGCGACCCGGACCGCGCTGCAGGCGGTCACCACGGCCGCCGACGAGTTCCGGACCCACCTCGAGGACTACACCGCCACGACCATGGACGCCGACAAGCAGGCGCTGGTCGACGACGCGACGGAGCAGCTGCAGACGGCCACCGGGCTGGTGGACGACGTGCTGGCCCCGCTGGCCCTCGCCAGCGACTACGAGGGCTGGGCCCGGGCGAACGACCAGCAGGTGAAGTCGGTGCTGGACACCGTCACCGACGACCTGGCACAGCTGCAGGCCCTGGAGCAGGAGCAGGCCGCCGCGGCAGCCGCGAGCGCGGCCTCGTCGGCGTCCTCGGCCCGCACCCTCAGCCTGGTGGTGCTCGGGATCGGGGTGCTGCTCGCCCTGTCGGTCGGGTGGTTCGTGGCCACCGGGATCGCCCGGTCGGTGCGCCGGGTGCGCGCGGTGACCGACGCCCTCGCCGGCGGCGACCTCACCGTGAGCGCCGGGTTGACCTCGCGCGACGAGCTCGGCCTGATGGGCGCCTCGCTGGACAGCGCCATGGTGGAGCTGCGCGCCCTGATGGCCTCCGTCGCGGCGTCGGCCGATGCGGTGGCTGCCTCCAGCGAGGAGCTGTCGGCCTCGTCGGCCCAGATCTCCGCGTCGTCGGAGGAGACCAGCGTGCAGTCCGGCGCGGTGTCCGGTGCCGCCGACGAGGTGTCCCGGTCGGTGGCCACGGTGGCCGCCGGTGCCGAGCAGATGAGCGCCTCGATCCGGGAGATCGCGCAGAACGCCAACGAGGCCGCCCGCGTGGCCGCCGAGGCGGTCACCGAGGCGGAGGCCACCAACGTGACCATCACCAAGCTCGGGGTGTCCTCCAAGGAGATCGGTGACGTGATCAAGGTGATCACGAGCATCGCTGAGCAGACCAACCTGCTGGCGCTCAACGCCACGATCGAGGCCGCCCGCGCCGGTGAGGCCGGCAAGGGCTTCGCCGTGGTGGCCAACGAGGTCAAGGAGCTGGCGCAGGAGACCGCCCGGGCGACCGAGGACATCGCCCGCCGGGTCGAGGCCATCCAGGCCGACACCGGCGGGGCGGTCGCGGCGATCGGCCGGATCGGCACGGTCATCGGCCAGATCAACGACTACCAGCTCACCATCGCCTCCGCGGTGGAGGAGCAGACGGCGACGACCAACGAGATGTCGCGCAGCGTGGCCGAGGCCGCCGGCGGCACCACCGAGATCGCCGCGAACATCAGCGGGGTCTCCACCGCCGCGGAGTCCACGACCCAGGCGCTGTCCCAGACCCGGGTGGCCGTCGACGAGCTGTCCCGGATGGCCGCGGACCTGCGGACCACCGTCGGCCGCTTCACCCACTGATCCACCGGTCCGGACCGCGGCCACCTGCCCGGTCCGGACCGCCCCGCGGGACAGCGTCGCCCGCACCACCCACCGATCGACCCCGCGCAGCAGCAGTGCGACGCAGACCCCCAGGAGACCTCATGCATGCCGACCGGCAGCCCGCCCGGCGACGGACCGCCGACCGACCGCTCGGCGTGAAGATCGGTGCCGCCGTCCTCACGCTCGCCCTGGTCGCGGTGGGCCTGGCGGTGCTGGCCGCGAGCAGCATCGGGTCGCTGCGCGACTCCGGCCAGCAGCTGTACCGCGGCACCATCGTCCCGCTGACGCAGCTGGCCGAGATCCAGCGCAGCTTCCAGGGCGACCGGGCACGGGTCATCCAGTACGGCATCGCGGACGCCGACGTGCGGGCCGAGCTGGTCACCGACCTGGCCGACCGCCGCACCGACATCGACGACCAGATCAGCGCCTACGCCCCGTCCGCCGCGGACCCGGCAGCCTTCGGTGAGTTCCAGGACCAGCTGTCCGCCTACTACGCGCTGGCCGAGGACACCCTGTTCCCGCTGGCCGACGACGGCGACGCCGCGGGCTTCGCCGAGGTGTTCCAGGACCAGGTGCGGCCGCAGACCACCGCGGTGGTCGAGCCCCTGCAGGCGGAGGCCGACGCGCAGGCCACCGTGGCGCAGGCCCGGGCCCAGGCCGGCGAGGACGAGGCCTCGTCCGCCGTGTGGACGATCTGGATCGCGCTCGCGGCGGGGCTCACCGTGGCCACCGGGCTGACCGTGCTGATCGTGCGCCGGATGCTGGCGTCGCTGCGCTCGCTGCGGGCCTCCATCGACGCCCTCGCCGCCGGCGACCTGACCGTCGACCCGGTGGTGACCTCGCAGGACGAGCTCGGCCAGACCGCCGCGGCGCTGCGGACCGCCCTCGCCGAGCTCCGGTCGGTCATGTCCACGGTGGTCGCCTCGGCGGACGCGGTGGCCGCCTCCAGCGACGCGCTGTCGTCGTCGGCGGCGCAGATCTCGGCCGGTGCCGAGGAGACCAGCGTGCAGTCCGGCGCGGTGTCGTCGGCGGCCGACGAGGTGTCCCGGTCGGTGGCCACGGTGGCCGCCGGTGCCGAGGAGATGTCGGCGTCGATCCGGGAGATCGCGCAGAACGCGAACGAGGCGGCCCGGGTGGCCGCGGACGCGGTCGCCGAGGCCGAGGCGACGAACGCGACGATCACGAAGCTGGGTGTGTCGAGCAAGGAGATCGGTGACGTGATCAAGGTGATCACGAGCATCGCGGAGCAGACGAACCTGTTGGCGCTGAACGCGACCATCGAGGCCGCTCGTGCCGGGGAGGCCGGCAAGGGCTTCGCGGTGGTGGCCAACGAGGTCAAGGAGCTGGCGCAGGAGACGGCGCGGGCGACCGAGGACATCGCGCGTCGGGTGGAGGCGATCCAGGCCGACACCGGTGGTGCGGTGGCCGCGATCGGCCGGATCGGCACGGTCATCGGCCAGATCAACGACTACCAGCTCACGATCGCCAGTGCGGTCGAGGAGCAGACGGCGACGACCAACGAGATGTCGCGCAGCGTGGCCGAGGCCGCCGGCGGCACGACGGAGATCGCCGCCAACATCACCGGGGTCTCCGGGGCAGCCACCTCCACCACGCAGGCCCTGGGCCAGACCCGGGTCGCCGTCGACGAGCTGTCCCGGATGGCCGCGGACCTGCGGACCACCGTCGGCCGCTTCACCCACCGGAGCACCTCGTGACCCGCTCGCTCCGACGCCGCGCGGCCGACCTCGGGCTGCGCGCCCGGCTCGGCCTCGCCTTCGGCGGCGTGGCCCTCGTCGTCCTCGCCTGCGCCGCCGGCGGGGTGACCGCGGTGAGCCAGCAGCGCGACCTCGCCCAGCAGGTGGGCGCCGCCGACGGCGTCCTGCGGGACGCCGAGACCATGCGCTTCCAGATCGCCGACGCCACCGGGTGGCAGGGCTTCGTCCTCGCCGACGTCGCCGCCTTCGGTCCCGAGGCCGCGCTGCAGGACGACTCGTACAACCGGGCGGGCTTCCTCGCCAGCAAGGCCTCGGTCTACGCCTGGCTGGCCGACGTCCAGACCTCCGGGATGAACCGGGCCGAGCGGGCCGCGTTCGACGAGCTGGAGCCGGCCTGGGACAGCTACTTCTCCTGGGACGACCAGGTCGTCGAGTGGATCCGGCCGGGCACGCAGGCCGGGCTGGCCACCGCGCAGACCTCGATCAACGGCGGCGAGGCCGGTGAGGCCTACACGATCGTGCTGGGCATCGCCGACACGATCGCCACCTCGGCGCAGGCCCGGCTGGACGCGCTGGGCGCCGAGCAGTCCGCCGCCCAGACCCGCGCGACCTGGCTGCTGTGGTCGGCCGGCGTGCTGGGGGTGCTGCTCGCGGCCCTGCTGGCCTGGCGGGTCACCCGTTCGCTGGCCCGACCCCTGGACCGGATCCGGCACGTCGCCGAGGGCCTGGGCTCCGGGGACCTGACCCGGCGCACCGGGCTGACCGGGGCGGGTGAGATGGGCCGGACCGGGGCCGCGCTCGACGTGGCCGCCGAGCAGCTGCGCGGGGTGATGGCCTCGGTGGTGGGCGCCGCCGACGCGGTCGCCGCCTCCAGCCAGCAGCTGGCCGCCTCGGCGGCGCAGATCTCGGCGTCGTCGGAGGAGACCAGCGTGCAGTCCGGCGCGGTGTCCGGTGCCGCCGACGAGGTCTCGCGCAGCGTCGCGACCGTCGCCGCCGGCGCGGAGCAGATGAGTGCGTCGATCCGGGAGATCGCGCAGAACGCCAACGAGGCCGCCCGCGTGGCCGCCGAGGCCGTGAGCGAGGCCGAGGCGACGAACGCGACGATCACCAAGCTGGGTGTGTCGTCGAAGGAGATCGGCGACGTGGTCAAGGTGATCACGTCGATCGCGGAGCAGACGAACCTGCTGGCGCTGAACGCGACCATCGAGGCCGCCCGGGCCGGCGAGGCCGGCAAGGGCTTCGCCGTCGTCGCGAACGAGGTGAAGGAGCTGGCGCAGGAGACGGCCCGGGCGACCGAGGACATCGCGCGGCGGGTGGAGGCGATCCAGGCCGACACCGGTGGCGCGGTGGCCGCGATCGGGCGGATCGGGACCGTGATCGGCCAGATCAACGACTACCAGCTCACGATCGCCAGTGCGGTGGAGGAGCAGACGGCGACGACGAACGAGATGTCGCGCAGCGTGGCCGAGGCCGCGGGCGGGACGACGGAGATCGCGGCGAACATCGGCGGGGTCTCCACCGCCGCGGAGTCCACGACGCAGGCGCTGTCCCAGACCCGGGTGGCCGTCGACGAGCTGTCCCGGATGGCCGCGGACCTGCGGACCACCGTCGGCCGCTTCACCCACTGACCAGGACGAGGTCCCCGTCATGCCCTACTCCCTGGTCAGCGCAGCGACCCTCGGCTTCGACCTGGTCCGCCTGCCCGGCGGTCCCGACGCCGCGGCGGTCCTGCTCGCCGGCATGGGCGCGTCCCCCGACCACCTGCGCGGCTGGGCCGCGCAGCACCCGGTCGCGACGGGCACCGCCGCCCAGCGCACCCGGTGGGCCGACCGGTCGGCCCGCATCCGCGAGCTGGCCGCCGCCGGCGTGCCGGGGTTGCGCTCCGCGCAGGCCCACCCGCAGGCCCGCTCGGAGGCGCTGGTCGCGCTGCTGGAGCAGGGCACGATCGGGGACGCCGCATCGATCGAGCGCGTGCTCCGGGAGGACGTGCTGGGTCCGGAGTCCGCGGCCGCCGTCCTGGTGGGCGTCGACGTGCGCGAGCTGGCCGCCGACGTGCTGGCCGACGCGGCGGTCGCCGCCTGGGGCTCGGCCGCGGTCGCCGACCGCGACCGTCGTACCGCGGCGCAGGCCGTCGCCCGGGTGGGCCCGGTGCCCGACCCCGACCTCGGCCCCCGCGCGGAGGCCGTCACCCACCTGCTGGCCCGGGTCACCGCCTTCGACGAGCTCTCCCTCGGCCGCTGGCGGGTGGCCACCGACGAGGTCCGGGACGGTCGCCGACCCTGGGCGGCCGCCATGCACGGCGCCGCCTGGGCGGCGCACGTCTCCGGCCGGACCCGGGCGCTCGGCGCGGCCCAGCTGATGGCCGTCGGCGCCTTCCGGACGGCCGGGTTCACCCCCGCCGACGGTGCCCGCGGGCTGTGGAACGCGGTGAGCGGCTGCGTGCAGGCCGTGGCCATGAGCGACCTCCTCGACGGCCCGTCGCTGGACCAGCTGCTGCTGCCGTGGCTGCTCGCCGAGGGGGACCACCCGCCCGGGTTGCACCGCGCGCCCTCCTGAGCCGACCGGCTCAAGTAGTCCGGTCCCGTGCCGAAACTCCAACCAGTGGCTGCCCGCGGGCCGGCCCCAGCAGAGAGCAGGATGCCGTGCCCCCGATCCGCGTGATGGTGGTCGACGACTCGATCGTGGTCCGCAAGATCGTCACCGACGTGCTGGCCGCAGACCCGGCCATCGAGGTCGTCGGGACCGCGGTCAACGGACGCGTCGCGCTGGCCAAGCTCGACCAGCTGCGCCCCGACCTGATCACGATGGACATCGAGATGCCGGAGATGGACGGCATCCAGACCGTCGCCGCCATCCGCAAGCTCGGCCGCCGGACCCCGATCATCATGTTCTCCACGCTCACCGAGCGCGGGGCCACGGCCACCCTGGACGCGCTGGCGGCCGGGGCCGACGACTACGTGACCAAGCCGGCCAACGTCGGCAGCATCACCCAGTCCAAGGAGAGCGTCCGGGACCAGCTGATCCCCCGGATCAAGGTCCTCACCGGCCGCCAGCGCGTCCAGGGTGGCCGTGGCCCCGCGCTCGGTGAGCGTGGAGAACATGATGATCGGGGTCCGGNTGGTCATCGGGTCCTCCACCGGGGGACCGGACGCGCTGACCAAGGTCATCCCGCGGCTGCCCCGCGACTTCCCGCTGCCGGTGCTGGTCGTGCAGCACATGCCCCCGGTGTTCACCAAGCAGTTCGCCGGCCGGCTGGACCGGCTCAGCGCGCTCAGCGTCGTCGAGGCCGTCGCCGGCACGCCGATCGCACCGGGCACCGTGCACATCGCCCCCGGCGACTTCCACCTCACCGTGTCCCCCGGGGCCGGCGTCCGGCGCACCGTGCTGGACCAGGCCGCCCCGGAGAACTTCTGCCGCCCGGCCGTCGACGTGCTCTTCCGGTCCGCCGCGGCCGCCTACGACGGCGCCGTGCTGGCCGTCGTCCTGACCGGCATGGGTTCCGACGGCAAGCTCGGCGCCGGCCGGATCCGCGAGGTCGGCGGCACCGTCGTCGCCCAGGACCAGGCCACCTCCGTCGTCTGGGGCATGCCCGGCGCGGTCACCCAGGCCGGCCACGCCGACGAGGTCGTCCCGCTGGACCGGGTCTGCGACGCGATCCTCCGCCTGTCCTCGTCCCGACCCTCGACCCTGGTGGGAGCCCGATCATGACCACCGCACTCGCCACGCCCGGCTTCGACTGGGTCTGCCAGCTCGTCCGCCGGGAGTCGGCCATCGTGCTCGCCCCCGGCAAGGAGTACCTGGTCGAGGCCCGGCTCATGCCGCTGGCCCGCCAGCTCGGCCTGTCCGGGGTGTCCGAGCTGGTCGAGCGCTGCCGCGCGCGGCCCGACCCGGCCACCAACCGCCGGATCGTCGAGGCGCTCACCACCAACGAGACCTCGTGGTTCCGCGACGGCGACCCGTTCACCGCGCTGACCAGCACCGTCATGCCCGCGCTGCAGGCCGCGCGCCGGCCCACCGACCCGATCGCCATCTGGTCGGCGGCCTGCTCGAGCGGGCAGGAGGCCTACACGATCGGCATGCTGCTGGCCGACTCGATGCCCGGCGCCGCCAGCCGCGTCCGGATCACCGCCACCGACCTGTCCCGCGACATGGTCGCCCGCACCCGGGCCGGCCGCTTCAGCCAGCTCGAGGTCAACCGGGGGCTGCCCGCCCCCATGCTGGTCCGGCACTTCAGCCGGGTCGGCACCGAGTGGGAGATCGCGCCCGCACTCCGCCAGATGGTGACCGCCAGCGAGCTCAACCTCGCCGGCCCCCTGCCCCGGCTCGGTCCCTTCGACGTGGTCTACCTGCGGAACGTGCTCATCTACTTCGACCCGCCGACCAAGCGCGAGGTGCTGCGCAAGGTCCGGCAGGTCATGCGCCCGGACGGCTGGCTCTTCCTGGGCGCGGCCGAGACGACGCTGGGCGTCGACGACTCCTGGGAGCGGGTCCCCTGCGGCCGCGGCTCCGCCTACCGACCGACGAAGGGGAAATGAGATGCGAGCGCTGGTGATCGACGACTCCCGCGCCATGCGCCGGATCGTCGCCTCCATCCTGGAGGGCTTCGGCTACGAGACCCGGCCGGCCGGCCACGGTCGCGAGGCCCTCGACGTCCTCGAGGAGGGCTGGGTCCCCGACCTGGCCTGCATCGACTGGAACATGCCGGTGATGGACGGGCTGCAGTTCGTCTCCGCCGTCCGGGCGGTCCCGGCCTGGCGCTCGGTGACGCTGATGATGGTCACCACCGAGAGCGAGCACGGCCAGATCGTCAAGGCGCTGGCCGCCGGCGCCCACGAGTACGTCATCAAGCCGTTCACCGCCGACGCCATCGGCGACAAGCTGGCGCTGCTGGGCCTGCTGCCCACCGAGGTGCCGGCGTGAGCGCCCCGATCACCCACCTGCTGGACGGCGAGACGGTCACCGCGGTCGCCGGCGAGGTGTGGAGCGCGCTGGTCGGCGAGGAGGAGTACCTGGTCCCCGGGTACGGCCTCGACGGCCCGCCCGTGGCCGGTCCCAGTGCCTGGGTCACCGTCACCGGCCCCTGGAACGGACTGGTCGTGCTCACCTGCGACCAGGCCGGCACCGCCGACCTCACCCGGTCGGTCCTGCAGATGCGGGCCGACGAGGAGGCCACCGAGGAGGACGTCGACGACGTGCTCCGCGAGCTGGCCAACATCCTCGGCGGCAACGTGAAGTCCCTGCTCCCGGGCCCCTCGGTCCTGGGGCTGCCCGAGACCGGTGCCGCCCCGCTGCGCGCATCGGACGAGGACACCTGCCGCGTCGCCGCCAGCTGGCGCGGTCACCACCTGGCCATCACCATCCAGGGCGCCACGGAGGCGCCCGTGTTCACCACGGAGGTCCCGCTGTGAAGATCCTCGTCACCGACGACAGCCGCGTGATGCGGCAGATCGTCATCCGCACGCTCCGCCAGGCCGGGTACGACGACGTCGACATCGTCGAGGCCGAGGACGGCGTCGAGTGCCTGGCCAAGGTCGGCAGCGACGCCCCCGACCTCGTCCTGTCCGACTGGAACATGCCGAACATGTCCGGCCTGGAGTGCCTGAAGGCCCTGCGGGCGCAGGGCTCCACGGTCCCCTTCGGCTTCGTCACCTCGGAGGGCTCCCCGGAGATGCGCGAGCAGGCCGCCCAGGCCGGCGCGCTGTTCCTCATCGCCAAGCCGTTCACCGCGGACACCTTCCGCGACGAGCTGGACTCGGTGCTGGCGTGAGCGCCCCGGTCAAGACCGGGCTGCCGACCAACAAGGCCGTCCTGGACCTGCTCCAGGGTCTGCTGGGCCGGGGCATCACCGTCGCCCCGGGTGCGCCGGTCACCCCGACGCCGTCCCGCCCGACGGCGTTCGCGACCTACGTCGACCCGGGCTACGGCCTCAACGCCGTCGTCCTCATCGACCTGCCGCTCGCGGCCTGGTGCGCCGGGGCCCTCGCGCTGCTGCCCAAGGGCGGCTGCGAGGACTCCGTCTCCGACGGCGAGCTCTCCGAGATGCAGGTCGAGGTGCTGCACGAGGTGGTCAACGTGGCCGCCTCGCTGTTCAACGCCGGGGGTGTCCTGCACTCCAAGCTGGACCGGCTCTACGCCCCGGGCGAGGCGGTGCCGGCCGACATCGCCGCGCTCACCGGCTCGACCAACCGCCTGGACCTCGACGTGTCCGTGACCGGCTACGGCAGCGGGTCGCTGTCGATCATCCTGGCGTGAGGTGACCGCCCTGGTCCGGGGCTGCCAGCAGTTCCCGGACCAGGGCGCCCACCGCGGCCACCTCGACGAGGAAGCCGTCGTGGCCGTACGGGCTGGGCACCACCCGCAGCGGGACGCCGAGGGCGTCGGCCACCCGCTGCTGCTCCTCGACCCGGTACAGCCGGTCGGTGTCGATCCCGGCCACCAGGCAGTGCGCGGTGACCCGGGCCAGCGCCGCCTCCACCCCGCCGCGTCCGCGGCCGACGTCCCAGGTGTTCATCGCCTGGGTGAGCAGCACGTAGCTGCCGGCGTCGAACCGGCGGGCCAGCTTGGTGGCGTGGTGCTCCAGGTAGCTGGCCACCGCGAAGCGGCCGTCGTCCTGGACGTCGTGGCCGAACCGGGTCTCCAGCTCGAACGCGCTGCGGTAGGTCAGGTGGGCGATCCGCCGGGCGGTGCCCAGGCCGGCGACCGGTCCTTCGCCGGCGGCGTAGTCCCCACCGGCCCACCGCGGGTCCGACGTCACGGCCACCTGCTGGGTGGTCTGGGTGCCGATCTGGTCGGCCGTGGCCACCGCGCCCGAGGCCAGGAAGAACAGCCGGGCCACCTGGTCCGGACGGGACACCGCCCACTCCAGGGCACGCATCCCGCCCATCGACCCGCCGATGACCGCGGCCCACCGGTCCACGCCCAGCGCGGCGGCCAGCCGGGCCTCGACCTCGACCTGGTCGGCGATGGTGATCTCCGGGAACCGGGAGCCCCAGGGCCGGCCGTCCGGCGCGGCCGACGACGGCCCCGTCGTCCCCTGGCAGCCGCCCAGCACGTTGGCGCAGACCACGAACGTGCCGGCCAGCGGGGCGCCGTCCCCGATCAGGCCGTCCCACCAGCCGGGGGTGGGCTGGCCCGGTCCGGTCGGCCCGACCACGTGGCTGTCCCCGGTCAGGGCGTGCTCGACCAGGACGGCGGGGTCACCCGGCGTCCCCCAGGTCTCGTACGCCACCCGGACGGCGGGCAGCGAGCCGCCGCGCTCCAGCTGCAGCGGGCCGACGTCGGCGAACCGCCGGTCCCCGACCGGGTCGCCCTCGACCCAGCCGCCCGAGCGCGCGGGCAGCCGGGTCGAGGGCGCGCCCGTCACCTCAGGCGCTCTTCGCGGCCCGGAAGCCGGCGTCGAGGTCGGCGAGGATGTCCTCGATGCCCTCCAGGCCGACGGCGAGGCGGACCAGGCCCGGGGTGACACCGGTGGTCAGCTGCTCCTCGGGGGTCAGCTGGGAGTGCGTGGTCGAGGCCGGGTGGATCACCAGGCTGCGCACGTCGCCGATGTTGGCCACGTGGCTGTGCAGCTCGAGGGCCTCCACGAACGCCTTGCCGGCCTCGACGCCGCCCTCGATCTCGAACGCGAGCACCGCGCCGGGGCCCTTGGGGGCGTACTTCTGCGCGGCCGCGTGCCACGGGGAGGAGGCCAGGCCGGCGTAGTGCACCGACTGCACCTCGTCCCGGGCCTCCAGCCACTCGGCCACCCGCTGGGCGTTGGACACGTGCCGGTCCAGCCGCAGTGACAGCGTCTCGATGCCCTGCACCACCAGGAAGGCGTTGAACGGGCTGATCGCCGGGCCGAGGTCGCGCAGCAGCTGCACCCGGGCCTTGAGCGCGAAGGCCGGCGCACCGAGGTCGGCGTAGACCACGCCGTGGTAGGTCGGGTCGGCGGTGGTGAACATGGGGTGCTTGCCCGCGGTCCAGTCGAAGTTGCCGCTGTCGACGATCACGCCGGCCACGGCGGTGCCGTGCCCGCCCAGGTACTTCGTCGCCGAGTGCACGACGATGTCGGCGCCGAACTCGATGGGCCGGATCAGGTACGGGGTGGCGATCGTGTTGTCCACGATCAGCGGGACGCCGTTGCGGTGCGCGACCTCGCTGACCGCGGAGATGTCCAGGACGTCGCCCTTGGGGTTGCCGATGGTCTCGGCGTAGAAGGCGCGGGTGTTGTCCTGCACCAGGGACTGCCAGGCCTGCGGGTCGTCGGGGTCCTCGACGAAGGACACCGTGATGCCGAGCTTGGGCATCGAGTGGTGCAGCAGGTTGTAGGTGCCGCCGTACAGCGACGCCGAGGCCACGATGTGGTCCCCGGCCTCGGCCAGGTTGAGGATCGCCAGGGTCTCGGCGGCCTGCCCGGAGGAGACGGCGAGCGCGGCGACGCCGCCCTCGAGCGACGCGACGCGCTGCTCGAGCGCGTCCTGCGTCGGGTTCATGATCCGGGTGTAGATGTTGCCCATCTCGGCGAGGGCGAACAGGTCCGCGGCGTGCTGGCTGTCGCGGAACTGGTAGCTGGTCGTCGCGTAGATCGGCAGCGCCCGGGCGCCGGTGGTGGGGTCGGGGCTGGCTCCGGCGTGGATCTGCCGGGTCTCGAAGCTCCAGTTGTCGCTCATGCGCCGTCCTCCTGGGTGTCGGGAGGGCCCGCGGCGCGCGGGCACTCCGTCGGTTGCCGGGCGGCGGGTGCCGTCCGACCGGCTCTTCCCCTGGGAGCACCGCAGACGGAGTAGCGGTTGCCGGGCAGCAAGCCAGGTGCTTGTCGCTGCCTCTCGTGAGCCACAGAGGATGGTAGAGGGGTCCAGGCCCCCGCGTCACCCGAGGGTGGTGTCGTGCCCCAGCTCCTGCGCGAGGCGCTCGATCTCGGCCTTGTCGGCGGCCGGGACGACGACCAGCGGGTAGGCGTCGGAGTCCTCGGCCAGGTGCACCAGGCAGAGCCCGGCCGGTGCGAGCACCGCGTCCGCGGCCCGGACGGCGGTGGGCACGTCGCCGTCGGTGTCGGTGACCGGGCCGAGGTCCAGGCGGGCCCGCACCACCCGGGGCACCCGGGTCAGCGCGTCGGCCAGCTCCTCGCCCTGGTCGCCGGCGTCGAGGTAGGCCAGCGCGCCGACGTCGTCCAGGCCGTCGAGCAGGGCGGTCCAGGGGTCGGCGGGCGGGTCGTCCAGGGTGGCCTGCACGGTCGGCCAGAGCTCGGGGTCGTCGTCGAGCAGGGCGCACAGGCGCTCCCAGCGGGCGCGGGTCGCGGCGTCGGGATCGGGCACCCGTCGACGGTAGAGGTTCCTACGCCGGGACGGCGACAGCCCCGGCCAGCGCGGCGTACCGGCCGCCGGCGGCGACCAGCTCGTCGTGCGTGCCCTGCTCCACCACCCGCCCGTGGTCCAGCACCGCGATGGTGTCGGCGTCGCGGACGGTGGACAGCCGGTGGGCGATGGTGATCGTCGTCCGGCCGCGGGCGACCTCGTCGAGGGCGGCCTGCACGGCGCGCTCGGTCTCGTTGTCCAGCGCGCTGGTGGCCTCGTCGAGCACCAGCACCCGCGGGTCGCGCAGCAGCGTGCGGGCGATGGCCAGCCGCTGCTTCTCCCCGCCGGAGAACCGGTGGCCGCGGGCGCCGACCATCGTGTCGTAGCCGTCGGGCAGCGCGGCGATGACCTGGTGCACCTGGGCCCGCCGGGCCGCCTGCTCGATCTCCTCGTCCGTGGCGTCGGGCTTCGCGTACCGGAGGTTCTCCCGGATCGTGGTGTGCAGCAGGTAGGTCTCCTGGCTGACCACGCCGACCACCCGGGCCAGCTCGGCCAGCGACAGGTCGCGGACGTCGACGCCGTCGATGGTCACCCGGCCGGTCGTCACGTCGTTGAGCCGGGACACCAGCGAGGCCAGCGTGGACTTGCCCGAGCCGGTCTCGCCGACCAGGGCCAGCGTGCTGCCGGCCGGGACGACCAGGTCCACGTCGGTGAGGGCGGGGCGGCCGCCGTCGTAGGAGAACCCGACGTGCTCGAGCCGGACCTCGCCGCGGACGTGCGGCAGGGCGACCGGCCGGGCCGGGTCGTCGATGTCCACCGGCAGGTCCAGGTACTCGAACACCCGGCTGAACAGCGCCATCGAGGTGACCAGCTGGCCACCGACGTCCAGGAGGCCCATCAGCGGGCGGAAGAGCGTGCCCTGCAGCGCTGTGAAGGCGACCAGGGTGCCGATCGTCATGCCGCCCGACGTCGCGGGCAGGCCGGCGAACAGGTAGATCAGCGCCGGGATCCCGGCGAACACGATGCTCATGGTGGCCATCCGCCAGCGGCCGGCCAGCTGGGAGCGGACCTCGAGGGCGGCCAGCTCCTCGGACGTGCGGGCGAACCGCTGCGACTGCGCGGGGCCGGTGCCCAGGGTCTTGCCGAGCTGGACGCCGGAGATCGACAGCCCCTCCTCGACCTGGGTCTGCATGTCGGCCATCCGGCGCTGGCGCTCGCCGGTGACCTCGCGGCGCATGAGCGCGACCTTGCGGGTCAGCCAGATCGCCGGGGGCAGCACGACGAGGGACAGCAGGGACAGCCGCCAGCTCAGCGCGGCCATGGCGACCACGGTGCCGACGACGGTGGTGGCGTTGGAGGCCAGGCTCGTCGCGGTCGAGGTGACCACGGACTGCATGGAGCCGATGTCGTTGGTCAGCCGGGACTGCACCTCACCGCCGCGGGTGCGGGTGAAGAAGCCCAGCGACTGGCGCTGAAGGTGGGTGAAGACCGACGTGCGCAGGCCGTGCATGACCTTCTGGCCGACGGTGGTCGACAGCCAGGTCTGGACGACGCCGAGCAGCGCGGTCGACGCGGCGACGGCGACCATGCCGGCCACGGCCCAGGCGAGCAGCCGGACGTCGGAGTGCGGGAGCGCGTCGTCGATGACGGTGCGGACCAGGAACGGGGTGGCCAGGGCGATCAGCGAGCTGAGCACGATCAGCGCCATGACGGTGCCCACCTGCAGCCGGTGGGGGCGGAAGAGCGCCAGCACGCGTCGGAAGGACACGGGGGAGCGCTCGAGCTGTGACTTGTCGGCCGCGGCGGGCCGGGTCTCGGGGCGTGGCATCCACGTCCCCCTCTCTGTCGGGGATATTGGTGAGGTTACCTCACGGTGAGGTAATGCTCGTTGTTCCGCTAGCATTCCCGCGTGCCGAACCCCGTCCCCGACGACGACCTGGGCGAGCTCATCGTCCGCGCGGCCCGCTCGTTGCGCGGTCGCTGGCGCGAGGTGCTCGAGCCGTGGGACCTCTCGCCGCACCAGGTCCGCGCACTGATGGTGGTCGGGCGCACCGACGGTCTGCGGCTGTCCGGCCTGGCCGAGGCGCTGCGGATCGCGCCGCGCTCGGCGACCGAGGTGGCCGACGCCCTCGCCGGGCGGGACCTGGTCGAGCGGGTGCCCGACCCCACCGACCGGCGTGCGGTGCTCGTCCGGCTGACCGACGGCGGTCGTCGGGTGCTCGACGAGGTCCGGACCGCCCGCGCCGCGGACTCCCGGGCCGCGCTGTCCGGCCTCCCCGCGGCCGACCGCGCCGAGCTGGCCCGGCTGCTCCGTCGCTTCGTCGACGGCTGACGTCCAGCTGCTGCACAGGTCGGCGGTGCACCGTGGGGGCATGAACCTGGGTGCACCCGAGATCGGCCTCATCGTGCTGGCCGTCTTCCTGCTCTTCGGCTACAAGAAGCTGCCCGACGCCTCCCGCTCGCTGGGGCGCTCGCTGCGGATCTTCAAGGGCGAGATGGGCGGCATGAAGGACGACGACGCCCGCGCCGCTGCTGCCCCTGCCGTCCCGGACCTGGAGCGCGAGGCCGCCGAGGCCGAGGCCGCTGCGCTGGAGGCCCGCGCCCGCGCGGCCCGGGCCCGCGCCGACGCGCAGCACCCCCAGCTCCCCGCCTGACATCCTCGGGGCCGTGCGCGCCCTGGTGTTCGAGGAGTTCGGTGGCCCGCTGACCGTCCGCGAGGTGCCCGACCCGGCGCCGTCCGCGGGCGGGGTGGTGGTCGAGGTCGGCGCCAGTGGGGTGTGCCGCAGCGACTGGCACGGCTGGTCGGGGCACGACCCGGACGTCGTCCTGCCGCACGTGCCCGGGCACGAGCTGGCCGGGACGGTGGCCGCGGTGGGGGCCGACGTCCGCGGCTGGTCGGTCGGCGACCGGGTGACGGTGCCGTTCGTCTGCGCCTGCGGCAGCTGCCCGCCCTGCCGGGAGGGCGCCGGTCAGGTGTGCCTGCGGCAGACCCAGCCCGGGTTCACCCACTGGGGCTCCTTCGCGCAGCTGGTCGCTCTCGACGCCGCCGACGTCAACCTGGTCGCCCTGCCCGAGGACCTCGCGATGCCCACCGCGGCCGCCCTCGGCTGCCGGTTCGCCACCGCCTTCCGCGCGGTCACCGGGGTCGGCCGGGTGGCGCCGGGGGAGTGGGTCGCCGTCCTGGGCTGCGGCGGGGTGGGGCTCTCCGCCGTCCAGGTCGCGGTCGCCGTCGGGGCGCGGGTGGTCGCCGTCGACCCCTCGCCCGGTGCGCGGGAGCTGGCCGCGGCGATGGGCGCCGAGCACGTCCTGCCCTCGGCGGACGGCGTCGGCGAGCTGACCGGCGGCGGCGCGCACGTCGCGCTGGACTGCCTGGGTTCCCCCGCCACCTGCGAGGCGTCGATCCGCTCGCTGCGCCCGCGCGGACGGCACGTGCAGGTCGGGTTGCTGCCGCCCTCGGAGGGCCGGGCCGTCGTCCCGATGGAGCTGGTCGTCGCCCGCGAGCTGGCCGTGCTCGGCAGCCACGGCATGGCCGCCGCCGACTACCCCGCGATGCTGTCGATGATCGCCGCGGGTCGGCTGCGCCCGCAGGACCTGGTCACCCGCGAGATCGACCTGGCCGATGCCGGTGCCGCCCTGGTCGAGGTCGGCCGGACGCCGGGCGTCACGGTCGTCACCTCCTTCTGAGCCGGCCGCCGCTGCGTGGCGAGCTGTCGATCGACGCTGGCTGATCACCCCGATCGATCACCAGCCATCGATGGGCGGATGTGGCGGTTGACCTCGGTTTTCTTGTTGTCCGATGACCACATCGGCGGGGGGGCTGCTGAAACCCAGCCGAAGGGGGGGGGGGGGGGGGGGGGGGGGGGGGGGGACACGTCCCTCTCTATCAACGAAGCGGGCGGGCGCGCGTCCCGGGTGTGGATCTTTGTGGTGAGAGCGGGACTATAAAAAAAAAATATGAAGATGAGACAGCTGTGACGAGAGTNGGAGCGCTGGGCGCCGAACGACCGGCAGCTACCTCGCCGATGATCGCGGCGCAGCGACTGCCCGAACCACCACCTGAGGACGTCGCGACAGCCATCGCCGCGGCCCTGTCCGCCGCCGGTGCTGGACTGGGCCCCGGGACCTCGTCGGCCGAGCTGCTGGGCCGGGCCCGTGGACTGGCCCGCCTGGTGGGCATCGCCCAGACCGAGCTCGCCCGCGTCGTGGCCCACGCCGAGACCCTCGACGCCGCCGCTGCCGACGGGCTGACCGGGATGAAGCCCTGGCTGCGCGGGCACGTCGCCGCCAGCGGCCCCGAAGCCGCCGCCGTGCTGGCAGCCGGACGCCTGATCGACCGGATGACGGTGCTCGGTGCCGCCTCGGCCACCGGCGCGGTCACCGCCGGTCAGCTCGCCGTCGTCGGGAAGATCCTGACCGCCGACGTGTGGGCCACCGCTGACGCGGCCGGGGTCGACCTGACCGCGGTGGACCGGGTCGTCACCGACACCGCGGTGCAGGCGCCGCGGACGCTGGCTCAGGTGTGCCAGCGGATCGCCGACATCATCGACCCCGACGGTCCCGAGCCGGTCGACCCGACCGAGGGTCGGTCGCTGCGGATCACCCGCCGCCCCGACGGCTCCCGCATCCTGCGCGGATCGTTGGATGCCGCCGGCGGGGAGAAGGTCGAAGTAGCCCTGGAGGCCATCGCCGCCGCCGGGCGCTGCGAGGGGGACCTGCGCACCCCCGACCAGCGTTCAGCCGACGCGCTGGTCCAGCTCGCCGACCTGCAGCTGGCCGCCGGGAACCTGCCCGTGCTGCGCAAGAGCCGCCCCCAGCTGACGACGTTGATCCAGCTCGAGGACCTCGCCGACCCCACCACCCAGCACGCCGCCACCCGCCTGGGCTCCGGTGCCACCGCCAGCAACACCGTCGCCCGCCACGCCGCCTGCGATGCCGACATCGCCCGCATCCTGCTCGGCCCCGACGGCCTCCCCCTCGACGTCGGCCGGTCCGTGCGCCTGGTCCCCGCCCACATCCGCCGCGCCGCTGAGGTCCGCGACGGCGGCTGCGTGTTCACCGGCTGTCATGCCCCCTCCTGGTGGTGCGACGCCCACCACCTCGTCCACTGGATCGACGGCGGGGCCACCAGCCTGGACAACACCGCCCTGCTCTGCGAACGCCACCACACCCAGGTCCACCACGGCTACACGCTCCTGTGGGACCCGGGCCAGCGGTGTTGGCGCACCTCCCGACCCGACGGCCGGGAGATCATCACCGGCGCCCTCACCGACCCCCGTGGTGACCTGCTCCCCGACCTGCACACCCCCGACCCCCCTCTGTTCCCGCTGCGGCCCTGACGCGTCCGCTCACCCGCCGAGCAGGTGCCGCAGGTGGTGACCCGCCGACGAGTCATCAGCGGCTGCGCCCCGGTGAACTCGGCCTCGGCGGCGTCCTGATCGGCCCGGTCTTGACTCCTGGGCCGGTGATGCTCTGATCACCGCATGGGCTGGTGGCGGCGGGGGCCGGGGCGGGCACCCGACGAGGTCGGGCAGCTGTCGGTGCTCCGGCTGCTGGATGCACACCCCGGCAACGGGGTGCCGGCGATCGGCAGCCCATGGGAACGGGAGGTCGAGGAGTCGCTCGCCGACCGGGACTGGCGAGCCGCTGTCCAGGCAGAGGGCCTGAGCCGGGACCGGTCGTGGGTGCTCCTGGGGTGGGTGGAGGACGCGGCGACGCGGGTCGCCCGCGATTGCCACCGGTCGACCCTCACCACCGCGGCCTACGCGCTGGCCATGCTCGAGGTCGGCCGGGTGGACCGGCGGGACGTGCTGGTGGTCGCCGCGCTGCTGCACCGCGCGGCGGACCTCGCCGGCCTGCGGTGGGACCGGGGTGTCGAGGACGCGGTCGCGCGCGCCGGCGGCCTGGGCGCCACCTGGCTGCCGACCGTGCCCGCGGCGACGCCGGCCACCCACGGTGAGTCCGGCGCCGGGCGCTCTTTCGCGTTCGTCCGCCGGCCGGCGACGTTCGACCCGGTCGCGCTGGAGCGGCGGCTGGACCCCGAGGTGGCGCAGCGACGGGTGCTGCTGGGCCAGGTGGCCGGCCTGCTCCGTGCCGTCCAGCGCGGGCCCTTCTGACCGAGCGTCAGCTGGTGGGGGCGGCCGACGTGGGTGGGTCGTCGGTGGTGCGCGGTGTCGTCGTCTGCGGGGCGGTCGTCGTGGGCGCCGGCGCGGTGGTGGTGGGTGCCGGGGTGCTGGTCGGTGACTCGTCGTCCTCGGTGGTGGTGCTCGGCGCGGTCGTGGTGGAGCTGGTGCTCGGCGGCGCGGACGTCGTCCCCCCGCTCGTCGTGGGCGTCGGCTCGGTCGTCGTGGTGGTGGGCGCCGGGGCGTCGGTGGTCGGGGCCGGCTGCTCGGTGCTGGCCGGCGCCGGGTCGCTCAGCGAGGTGGACATGGCCGAGGGGTCCCAGGCGAAGAACAGCGCCACGAAGAGCACCGCGAGCACCACGGTGGAGGTGCGGGCCCGGCCGATCCGGGCGGGCACCCGGCGGGGCCAGACCCGGGCGCGACGGGTGGCCGGCTCGGCGGTGACGGTGGCAGCGGAGGTCACGGTGGGGACCGGGGTGGTGGGCTGGCGCTCGCTCACGACGGCACCTCCCGCGGGTCGTGGCCGGTGACGGGTTCCTCGGGGCTCTGCGGTTGCACCACGATCCCCTCGCGCCGGAAGGCCAGCGCGATCCGGGAGCGCAGGTCGCGGCCGACGTCGAACTGCTTGCCCGGCAGGGTGCGGGCGACGATCCGCACGTTGACCTCGTCCAGGCCCAGGCTGGTGACGCCCATGACGCTCGGGGTGTCCAGCAGCAGCTTGGCCAGCTGCTCGTCGGCGAAGGCCTGCTCGCCGACCTCGCGGAGCACGTCCTGCACGTGGGTGACGTCGGTGGACGCCGGCACCGGGACGTCGATGACCGCCCGGGCCCAGTCGCGGGAGAGGTTCACGACCTTGACGATCTGCCCGTTCGGGATGATCACGACCTCGCCGTTCACCGACCGCATGCGGGTGATCCGCAGCGTGACGTCCTCGACGGTGCCCTCGGCCGGGTCGCCGCCGCCGACCACCGCGATCGAGACGACGTCGCCGAAGCCGTACTGCCGCTCGGTGATCAGGAAGAACCCGGCCAGGACGTCCTGCACGACGCGCTGCGCACCGAACCCGAGGCCCACGCCCAGCACGGTGGCGGGCGCGACCAGGCTGGTCACCGGCAGGCCCAGCGTCGACAGCACGGTGACGGTGGCGACGGTGTAGATCACGACGACGGCGACCCACTGCAGCACCTGGGTCAGCGAGTGCCGGTGCTTGGCGGCCTCCGAGCGCACCAGGGCGTCGCCGCCGCCGGCGCTGGCGTCGATCCGGGCGGTCACCTTGCCGCCCACCCAGGTCACCAGCCGGGCCAGCAGGACCGAGCCGATGACGATCAGCACCACCGCGAGACCCCGGCCACGGACCCAGTCGGTCAGGTTGGCCAGGGGTGCGATCGCGAGGACGTCCATCGCTCCCCAGTGTGCCGCTGCCCGGGGCGGGGCAGCATGTGCGGGTGTCCGACATCGTCGCCCGTGCCCGCGCCCTCGCCGACGACCTGCTGTTCCCCGGCGCCACCGCGGTGGACAGCGACGGCGCGGTGCCCGACGCCGTCCTGGACTCCCTGGCCGCGGCCGGGCTCTACGGCCTCACCGGGCCGGTCTCCCACGGCGGGCTGGGCGCCGACGCACGCACCGTGCACGCGGTCACCGAGGCGCTGGCCGGTGGCGACCTGTCCTCGACGTTCATCTTCCTGCAGCACCTGACCGTGCCGGCGATGGTGGCCGGGTCGCCGCTGGCGGAGGCCTACCTGGCCGACCTCTGCGCCGGTCGGGTCCGGTCGGGCATCGCGCTGCTGGCGGCCACCCGGCCCGAGCCGGTGGCGATCACCGCCCGGCGGGACGGCGACGCGTTCGTGCTGGACGGCGGCGTCCCCTGGGTCACCGGCTGGGACCACGTGGACGTCGTCCTGGTCGCCGCCCGCACGCCGGACGACGTCTGCCACTTCCTGCTCGTGGACGCCGAGACCGGCCCGACCCTGGAGGTGATCCCGCAGCAGCTGGTCGCGGTGCAGGCCAGCTCCACCGTCGAGCTGCGGCTGCACGACCACCGGGTGCCCGCCGACCGGCTGGTCCGCTCGGTCCCGCTGGCCGACTGGCAGGCCGCGGACCCGGGCAACCTGCGGACCAACGGGTCGCTGGCGCTGGGGGTGGCCGCCCGCTGCGCTCGGCTGGCCGAGCTGCCCGGGCTGGACGCCGACCTGGCCGCCGTCCGGTCCCGGCTGGACGCCGCGGGACCGGCGGAGCTGCCGGGGGCCCGGGCCGCGGCGGCGGCGCTGGCGCACCGGGCGACCGGGCTGCTCGCGGTCGCCGTCGGCAGCCGGTCGGTCTCCCGGGGGCACCCGGCCGAGCGGTTGGCGCGGGAGGCCCACTTCCTGCTGGTCTTCGGTTCCCGGCCGGCGATCCGGACCGCGCTGCTGGCCGAGCTGGGTGGTTGAGCGCATCACGATCCGGTCTCGACCGCGCCGACGGGCTGGCCACACCGCCGTCCTCAGGTGAGGCTTGCCTTACCGATCGTCGACAGCTGAGGAAGACCATGTCCCGCCGCACCGCCCTGGCCGCCGTCACCGCGGCCGCCGCCCTCGTCCTGACCGCCTGCGGCGGGTCGTCCTCCGACGACACCGCCGAGGGTGCCGGTGGGTCGGCCGCCGCAGAGGGGGCCTTCCCGGTCACCATCCCCAACGCGTTCGGCGAGACCACCATCGAGTCCGCGCCCGAGCGCGTCGTGGTCACCGGCTACACCGACGTCGACACCGTGCTCGCCCTCGGCGTCACCCCGGTCGCCTTCCAGGAGTTCGCCGCCTTCCCCGACGCCACCGTGCCGGGCCTGGGCCCGTGGGCGCAGGACGAGCCCGCCGCGACCGCCGGGGACATCGAGGTGCTCCCGGTCAGCGGGACGCCGTCGGTGGAGGACGTGCTCGCCCTGCAGCCCGACCTGGTCATCGCGATCGGCGGCGGCATCGAGCAGGAGGAGTACGACCAGCTCTCCGCGCTGGTGCCCGTGCTGGCCCGGCCCGAGGGGTCGACGGCGTTCCTGGTCGACCGCGAGGACGCCACGCTGGCCATCGGCCAGGCCCTGGGCAAGGAGGACGAGGCGCAGGCGCTGCTCGACGACGTCGACACCCAGCTGGCCGACGCCGCGCAGGCCAACCCCGACTTCGCCGGGAAGACCGTGACAGTGGTGGTCCCCGACACCACCGGCGCCGGCGGGTACGGCGTCTACGTGGCCGGCGACACCCGGGTCGAGTTCCTGCGCAGCCTGGGCTTCGAGCTCACCGACGACGTCTCCGCGCTGGAGACGGACAGCTTCTTCACGACGGTCTCGGCCGAGCAGGCCCAGCTGCTGGACGCCGACCTGCTCGTCGTCCCCGCGCTGTTCTCCCTGGAGGACACGCAGGCCCAGCTCGAGGCCGACCCGGTGTTCTCGGCGATCCCCGCCGTGCAGGCCGGCCGGGTGCTCTACCTGAGCCCGTCGACCGAGGGCGGCGCCATCTCCTACAACGACGTGCTGAGCATCCCGTACGCCCTGGACGGGCTGGTCCCGCAGCTGCAGGAGACACTCGCCGGCTGACCTCGTAGCAGGTCCGGCCGGTGCGCCCGGGATGGGGTACCGGCCGGGTCACGAATGGGTTGCTGTGGGCGGGCTCGGTTTGCGTTCCGGTGCGGGTGGGGCGGACGGTGGGTAGTCGGCCCGGCCGTCCCACCTGCGGGGACGCCGGCCGAGACCTGTTCCCGAGCCCGGATGGAGGGGCGCCGAGACCCGTGCGCCGCACCCGATCGTGACCACCACCGCACCACGTACCCACCCGACGGCCGGTGACCCCGGCGACGAGCCGAGCCGCACCGGCGGCGCCCCCGCCGACACCGGCGAGCACCCGGCGATCGCCGAACCGCCCCCGGCCCGCGCGGACGAGAAGGGCCGGCTCGACACGGTCGTCTTCGGCGTCTCCGCGGCCCTGGCCCTGGCCTTCGTGGTGTGGGGCTTCGCGAGCCCCATGGGTCTGGGGTCGGCGAGCTCGTCGGCGCTGGGCTGGATCGAGTCCAACCTCGGCTGGTTCTTCGTGCTGGCCGCGTCGGGCTTCGTCGTCTACGTGATCTGGCTGGCCGCCTCGCGCTACGGGCGCATCCCGCTGGGCCGGGACGACGAGGGTCCGGAGTTCACGACCGTCTCCTGGATCGCCATGATGTTCAGCGCCGGGATGGGCATCGGCCTGATGTTCTTCGGCGTCTCCGAGCCGCTGGCGCACTACACCTCCCCGCCCCCGGGCACCGTCGAGGGCGAGAGCGCCGCCGCGGTCTCCACGGCCATGGCCACCACGCTGTTCCACTGGACGCTGCACCCGTGGGCCATCTACGCCGTCGTCGGCCTGGCCATCGCCTACGGCACCTTCCGGCGCGGCCGCAAGCAGCTGATCAGCGCCGCGTTCGCCCCGCTGCTGGGTGAGCGCCGCACCAGCGGCCCGGCCGGCAAGGTCATCGACGTGCTGGCCATCTTCGCCACGCTGTTCGGCTCGGCCGCCTCGCTGGGCCTGGGCGCGCTGCAGATCGGCTCCGGCGTCGAGATCCTCGGCTGGGCCGGGGACGTCGGCAACGGCGTCCTGGTCGTCATCATCGCCGTGCTGACCATGGCCTTCGTCGCCTCGGCCGTCTCGGGCATCTCGCGGGGCATCCAGTGGCTGTCCAACACCAACATGGTGCTGGCCCTGGTGCTCGCGGTGTTCGTGTTCGTCGTCGGCCCGACCGTGCTGATCCTCAACCTGATCCCCACGGCGCTGGGCAGCTACTTCTCCGACCTCGGCGAGATGGCCGCCCGGACCGAGGCCTCCGGCGGCGACGCCATGGCCACCTGGCTGCAGGGCTACACCGTCTTCTACTGGGCCTGGTGGATCAGCTGGACCCCGTTCGTCGGGCTGTTCATCGCCCGGATCAGCCGCGGCCGCACCATCCGGCAGTTCGTCACCGGCGTCCTGCTGGTGCCCAGTGCGGTCAGCCTGGTCTGGTTCGCCGTCTTCGGCGGGGCCGGCATCGCCGCGCAGCAGTCCGGCACCGACATCGCCGACCAGGGCACCGACGAGGGCAAGCTCTTCGGCGTCCTGGAGCAGTACCCGCTGGCCACCGTGGCCACGGTGCTGGTCATGGTGCTGGTGGCGATCTTCTTCGTCTCCGGCGCGGACGCCGCCTCGATCGTGATGGGCTCGCTCAGCCAGCGGGGCACGCTCGAGCCCTCGAAGTGGGTCGTCGTGTTCTGGGGCGTCGTCATGGGCTCGGTGGCCGCGATCATGCTGCTCATCGGCGGGGACGCCGGGCTGACCGGGCTGCAGAACCTGACGATCATCGTGGCGCTGCCGTTCGTCTTCGTGATGATCGGGCTGGCGTTCTCGCTGGCCAAGGACCTGCGCAGCGACCCGATGATGCTGCGCAGCGTGGTGGCCACCGAGGCCGTCGAGCAGGCCGTCGTCCACGGGCTGCAGACCCACGGCGACGACTTCGTGCTCTCCGTGCAGCACGCCCCGGACGAGGACGGCGACGGCGTCGCCGACGGGCCGACGCCCAGCCGCACCGTCGCCGGTCGCCGGCCGGGGAGCGCCTCGGCGAAGGACGTGGGGTCTCCGCTGCCCAGACCCTGATCCTGGACCCGGGTGGTGAAGTCAGGTTAGCCTGACCTCACCACCCGCTCCCGGAGGTCCGTCCGTGCCGCTCAAGCTCCCCGTCGCCAGCGTCGTCGCCCTGCTGGGCCCGGCCGCGGTCCGCGCGCAGGTCTGCGGCGCGCTGGACGAGAACACCGCCCGGTGCGCCGGGGGCCACGGCGGCCTGCGGGTGACCCGCCTCGGCGCGCAGCCGGGTGACCCGCTGCTGGACCGGCTCGACGCCGTCCGCAGCACGCAGGCCCGCATCGTGCTGGTCGAGCGGCTCACCGCCGGGCTCGACTCGGGCGCGCGGCGGCTCGTGCTGTCGGCGCTCGAGGACCTCGCCGGCGCCGGCGCCACGGTCGTGGTGGACGACGACGACCCGGTGGCCGTGCTGGCCGTGGCCGACGCCGTCCTGCGGGTCACGCCCGCCGGCGAGGTGCTGCTGGAGACCCTGCCCGACGCGCAGGCGCTCGCCCCGCTGCTGCCCTGAGGCTCAGCGGGCGGAGTAGGTGAGGCAGTCGGCCTTGTCGGCGGCCGAGCCGACCTGGACCGACGCCGCGCCGCACTCCAGCTTCTCGTTGTGCACGCACTCGCTGCGGTGGCAGGCGCCGACGACGCCGGTGCGCTCGATCCCGGAGCGGAACGAGATCTCCACGAACGTGCCGCAGTGGGCGTGGTCGCCGCCGATGGTGATGGCGCCGGCGTGGCAGCCGGAGTCGGCGTTGTAGGAACAGCTGCTCACGGAGCAGTCCTGGACCTCGGGCATCTGCTGGGTGCTGGTCATGGCGCCACCCTGGCAGCGCGACAGCGGCCCCGCCACGAAACGAAGCCTTGCCTGAGCTGCCCGCAGCCCGCTGAGCTGGGCGGATGCCTCAGCGCAGGCGACGCACCGGGACGACCATCGGCGTGCCGGACACGGGGTCGGGGATGACCCGGGCCTCCAGGTCGAACACCTCGGCGAGCAGCTCCTCGGTGAGCACCTCGGCCGGGGTGCCCGAGGCGACCAGCACGCCGTCCTTCATCGCGACCAGGCGGCGGGCGTAGCGCGCGGCCAGGTTGAGGTCGTGCAGCACGACGGCGACGGTGCGCCCGCGCTCGGTGTGCAGCCGCTCGACCAGCTCCAGCACGTCGATCTGGTGCGACAGGTCGAGGTAGGTGGTCGGCTCGTCCAGGAGCAGCAGGTCGGTGCCCTGGGCCAGTGCCATGGAGATCCAGGCGCGCTGCCGCTGACCGCCGGACAGCGCGTCGACCGGGCGGTCGGCCAGCTCGGCCATGTCGGTCCAGCGCAGCGCCTCGGCCACGACGTCCTCGTCGTCCCGGGACCACTGGCGCAGCCAGGACTGGTGCGGGTGCCGGCCGCGCGCGACCAGGTCGGCGACGGTCAGGCCCTCGGGGGCGACAGGGGTCTGCGGCAGCATGCCGAGCACCTTCGCCACCTCGCGGGTGGGGGTCTTGGCGATCGGCTTGCCGTCGAGCACCACCTGGCCCGAGCTGGGGCGAAGCAGCCGGCCCAGGGCGCGCAGCAGGGTGGACTTGCCGCAGCCGTTGGGGCCGACGATCGCGGTGAACGACCCGTCGGTGAGCGCGAGGTCGAGGGAGTCGACGACGACGTTCTCGCCGTAGGCCAGCCGGACCTGCTCGGCCGCCAGCCGCACCCGGGGTGCGCCGGTCTCGTCGAGCAGCGGCTTGGTCAGCGTGGCGGTCATCGGTGTGTCCTCACGTTATGGCGCGGCGGCCGCGGACGAGCAGCCACAGCAGGTACGGGGCCCCGATGACGGCGGTGACGATCCCCACCGGCAGGGCGACGGGCAGGACGGTGCGGGCGAGCAGGTCGGCGCCCACGACGAGCAGGGCGCCCAGCAGCGCGGAGGCCAGCAGGGGCGGGCGGGACCCCCCGGCCAGCCGGACGGCGACCTGGGGGACGACGAGGGCGACGAAGCCGACCGGGCCGGCGGCGGCGACCGACACGGCGGCCAGCGAGACCGCGACCAGCACGACCACGGCCTGCGCGGCGCCGACCCGGATGCCCAGCGCCCGGGCGGTGTCCTCGCCGAACTGCAGGACGCCGAGCTGGCGGCTCATCGCCAGCGCCACGGGCACCAGCACCGCGAGGGCGATGCCCAGCGGCCAGGCCTGGTCCCAGGTGCGCGCGTTGAGCGAGCCGGTCAGCCAGACGGTGGCCGCGGCGGCGTCGGTGATGTCGGAGCGGGTGAGCAGCCAGTCGACGCCGGCGAGCCCGACCGAGGACAGCCCGACCCCGACCAGGATCAGCCGGTACCCGTCGACGCCCTTGCGCCAGGCCAGGCCGAAGATCAGCAGGGCGGTGAGCAGCCCGCCGGCCAGGGCGGCCACCGGCAGGCCCAGCCCGCCGAGCAGCTGGCCGGCCGAGCTGCTGCTCCCGCCCAGGACGATCACCGCGACCGCCGCGGCCGAGGCGCCGGCGTTGATGCCCAGGGTGTCCGGGGAGGCCAGCGGGTTGCGGGCGAAGGTCTGGATGAGCGCGCCGGAGATCCCCAGCGCCAGCCCGACCAGGACGCCGACGACGATCCGCGGCGCGCGCAGCTCGGTGACGATGAACTGCTGGGTGGGGTCGCCGATCCCGACCAGGGTGCGCAGCACGTCGGTCAGGCCGATCGGGTAGTCGCCCCGGCCGAGGCTGGCCGCGCTGACCAGCACGAGGGCGACGAGGGTGATCAGCGGGACCAGCAGCTGGCGGGTGCGGACCACCCCGGACACCGGGCCGATCCGGAGCACCCGGCGGCGGTCGGTGTGCACGCCGGGTCCGCGGGTGCTGATCGTCGTGGTCACAGCGCCGACAGCTTCCGGCGGCGGACCAGGGCGATGAAGAACGGTGCGCCCACCAGTGCGAGCACGATGCCGACCTGGAGCTCGCCGGGGCGGACGACGACCCGTCCCACGACGTCGGCGACCAGCAGCAGGACGATCCCGAGCAGACCGGAGTAGGGCACCAGCCAGCGGTGGTCGGGGCCGGTGACCGCGCGGGCGATGTGCGGGACGACCAGGCCGACGAAGCCGATCGGACCGCAGGCGGCCGTCGCCGCGCCGGTGAGCAGGGTGATCGAGGTGATGCCGACGACCCGGGCCAGCAGCACGTTCTGGCCCAGCCCGCGGGCGACGTCCTCGCCGAGGCCGAGCAGGTTCAGCGCCGGTGCGTTCAGCATGGCCAGCACGAGGCCGACGGCGATGAACGGCAGCACCTGCCAGGCGATCGAGGCGTCCCGGCCGGCGAGCGAGCCGACGACCCAGAACCGGAAGCTGTCCAGGGTCTGCTGGTCGCTGACCAGGATCGCCCGGACCAGGGCGTAGAGCAGGGCGGAGATGGCCGCGCCGGCCAGCGCCAGGCTGACCGGGGTGGCCCCGCCGCGGCCGCTGGACCCGATGGCGAACACCGCCACCGAGCCCAGCAGCGCGCCCAGGAAGGCGAACCAGACGTAGCCGGACGGCGTGCTGATGCCCAGCAGGAAGATCGCGGTGACGACGGCGGCCGAGGCGCCGGCGGCCACCCCGAGCAGGCCGGGGTCACCGAGGGGGTTGCGGGTGTGGCCCTGCATGAGCGCACCGGCCACCCCCAGGGACAGCCCGACCAGCACCCCGAGCAGCGTCCGCGGGATGCGCAGCTCGCGGATGATCACGGCCTCGTCGCCGGCCATCCCGGAGTCGGTCAGCGCCTGCCAGACCGTGCCCAGCCCGATCGACCGGGTGCCGACGGCGATGCTCAGCCCGGCGGCGACCACGGCCAGCACCACCAGCAGCCACAGGCCGCCGAGCCGGGTCGCCGGGCCGTGGAGCACCCCGCGGCGGCGCTGCTCCTGCCGGGCGTCGGCGGCCAGCTCCGCGTCGGTGCGCCGCGAGGTGACCTCGGGCGCAGGCGCGACCTCGGGCACGGGCGTCTCCAGGGCTGGCGGGCTCCGACCCCGGAGGGCCATGATCGGTAAGCCTCACCTTACCCGCCGGTCTGCCGCCCGGGTCAACCCCGGGCAGCGGTGCCCTCAGGGGTGGTGCAGGCCGGCGACGACGAGGGCGGCGAGCTCGGCGTAGGCGGCGGCGTCGTCCAGGTCGGTGGCCGCGGCGATCCGACCGGCGTGGATCGCCGACATCACCTCGGTCACCGCGGCCCCGACGAACGAGGCGTGCGCGGGGCGCAGGGTCCCGGCGGCGACGCCGTCGCTGACCAGCTGCTGCACCCGCCGTCCCGCGGTCCGGGTGTTGCGGGCGTAGACCTCGGCGGCCGGCGGGAAGGCGGCCAGGTCGGCGAAGAACGTCGCCGACGCCGGGCGGAGCTGCTCGCTCACCGCGAGCAGGTAGGCCTCGATCGCCCCGGCGGCGTCGGCGGGCTCGGCGGCGCGGGTCTCGACCGCGACGGTCGCCCGGGCGAAGAACCGGCGGACGGCGGCCACCACCAGCTGCTCCTTGCTGCCGGCGACGGCGTACAGCGTGGACTTCGAGCAGTGCAGGCGGCGGGCCAGCTCGTCGAGGGTGAACGCGGCGAAGCCCTCGGCCAGGAAGAGCGCGACGAGGTCGTCGAGCACCGCCTCGCGGCGCGCGGGTCCCCGGGTCGCCGCTCTGGCCGTCGTCACGTCGTCCAGGCTATCTTCTGTACTGCACGGAGTCCTGCAGTACTGATGAGAGGTGCCCGTCATGCCGGTCCAGCGTCTGGTCCCCACCCAGGAGGCCGCCGACCTCCTCGCCCTGACCCGGGAGATCGCGCAGCAGGAGCTGGCGCCGAGGGCGGCGGCCGCCGAGGCCGACGAGCAGTTCCCGCGGGAGGTGTTCCGCACCCTGGGCCGGGCCGGCCTGCTGGGCCTGCCCTACGGCGAGGAGTTCGGCGGCGGCGGGCAGCCCTACGAGGTCTACCTGCAGGTGCTCGAGGAGATCGCCAGCGTCTGGGCCAGCGTCGGCGTCGGGGTGAGCGTGCACGGGCTGTCCTGCTTCGGGCTGGCCACCCGCGGCACCGACGAGCAGAAGCAGCGGCTGCTCCCGGACATGCTGGGCGGCGAGCTGCTGGGCGCCTACTGCCTGTCCGAGCCGCACGCCGGCTCCGACCCGGCCGCGATGCGCACCACCGCCGTCCGGGACGGGGACTCCTACGTGCTGACCGGCGAGAAGGCCTGGACGACGCACGGCGGGCAGGCCGACTTCTACAAGGTCATGGCCCGGACGTCGGACCACCGCTCCCGCGGCATCTCCTGCTTCCTGGTCCCGGCCGACAGCGCGGGCCTGTCCGCCGACCCGGCCGAGCGGAAGATGGGCCTGACCGGCTCGACCACCGCCCTGATGCGCTTCGAGGGCGTCCGGGTGGACGCCGACCGGCGCCTGGGCGAGGAGGGCGAGGGCCTGCCGATCGCGCTGGCCGGGCTGGACGCCGGCCGGCTGGGCATCGCCGCGGTCGCCGTCGGGCTGGCCCAGGGCGCGCTGGACGACGCCCTGGCCTACGCCAAGGAGCGGGAGACCTTCGGCGTCCCGATCATCGAGCACCAGGGCCTGGCGTTCGTGCTGGCCGACATGTCCGCCGCGGTGGAGACCGCCCGGGCCATGACCCTGCACGCCGCCCGGCTCAAGGACGCCGGCCTGCCCTACTCCCGGCAGGCGTCGATCGCCAAGCTGGTGGCGACGGACAACGCGATGAAGGTGACCACCGACGCCGTCCAGGTGCTCGGCGGGTTCGGCTACACCCGGGACTTCCCGGTGGAGCGCTACATGCGCGAGGCCAAGGTCATGCAGATCTTCGAGGGCACCAACCAGATCCAGCGGCTGGTGATCAGCCGGGCGCTGGCCAAGGGCGGCGCGGTGACGACCTCGGTCGCCCCGGCAGAGTTCGCCCTGGCCTGAGGGGGTGCCGGCGGCCTAGCGTGACCGGCATGTGCCGCAACATCAGGGTCCTGCACAACCTCGCGCCGGAGACGACGCCCGACGAGGTCGACGCCGCCGCGCTGCAGTTCGTGCGCAAGGTCAGCGGATCGGTGAAGCCGTCGCAGGCCAACCAGGAGGCCTTCGACCGGGCGGTCGCCGAGATCGCGCACGCGACCCGGCACCTGCTCGAGGACCTGACGACGTCGGCACCCCCGCGCGACCGCGAGGTGCTCGCCGCCCGCGCCCGCGAGAAGGCCGCCACCCGCTACGCCCGCTGATGGAGTCGCAGAGCATCGGGAACCGAGCTCTGCGACTCCATCAGGCGTTCCGTCAGTCGAAGACGATGACGCCGCGGATGTTCTTGCCCTCGTGCATGTCGCGGTAGGCCTCGGTGACCTGGTCGAGGGTGTACTCCTTGGTGATCAGCTCGTCGAGCTTGAGCTGACCGGCCTGGTACATGCGCAGCAGCTTCGGGATGTCCGAGTGCGGCGACTGCGCGCCGATGATCGCGCCCTGCAGACGCTTCTGCAGCAGGGTCAGGTCGAACGCCGAGATCGGCGTGGTCTCGGCCATGTTGCCCAGACCGGTGACGACCACGGTGCCGCCCTTGCGGATGGACGCCAGGCCCTGGGCCGGGTGCTCGGGCTTGAGGACGCCCACGGTGATCAGGGCGACGTCGGCGCCCTGGCCCTCGGTGATGGACTGGGCGAACTCGGTGGCCTGCTCCATGTTCTCGAACACGTCGGTGGCGCCGAACTCCTGCGCCATCTCGCGCTTGAACGGGATCGGGTCGACGGCGATGACGTTGGTCGCGCCGGCGTGGGCGGCACCCTGGACGGCGTTGATGCCGATCCCGCCGATGCCCATGACGATCACGACGTCGCCGGGCTTGACCCCGCCGGCCTTGACCGCGGTGCCGAAGCCGGTGGGCACGCCGCAGCCGACGAGGGCGGCGGACTTGAGCGGGATGTCCTTGTCGATCTTGATGACCGAGGCGACGTCGGCGGTCGTGTACTCGGAGAAGGTCGAGATGCCGCACATCTGGCCGACGTTCTGGCCGTCGAGCTTCATGCGGAAGTCCTCGGCGTCGTCCGAGCGCGAGCCGACCAGCAGCAGGGCGCCCTTGTCGCAGAGGTTGAAGTCGCCGCGGCGACAGGCGGAGCACTGCCCGCAGGAGGGGACGAAGGAGAAGACGACGTGGTCGCCCTCCTCGAAGCCGGGGGTGTCCGGCCCGACCTTGGTGATGACGCCGGAGCCCTCGTGGCCGCCGCAGAAGGGGTAGGTCATGACCTGGAGGTCACCGGTCTGCAGGTGGTCGTCGGAGTGGCACAGCCCGGAGGCGGCCATCTTGACCTGGACCTCGCCCTTGCGGGGGTCGTCCAGCTCGAGGGTCACGGTCTCGTACTCGCCCGGGGACTGACGGATGATCGAGGCGCGGGTGGTGGTGGGCATCGTTGCTCCTGCTTCGCTCGCCTGGTGGCACCTGGTGTCACGTGCCGATGTGACCATAAACGCATCCGTCGCCCAGCGGTGACCCGCGTCACGGAGGACGCCGCAGGTGCAACCTGCTGCAACGCTCAGAGCCCGCCGGCCACCCGCAGCACGGTGCCGCTGACGTAGCCGGCGTCGGGCCCGAGCAGCCACACCACGGCGGGCGCGATCTCGTCGGGTTCGCCGGCCCGGCCCAGCGGGACCCGGCCGGTGACCCGGTCGACCCGGCCGGGGTCGCCGGCGCCGGTGTGGATGTCGGTGCGCACCAGACCCGGTGCCACGCCGTTGACCCGGACGCCGGAGGCGGCCAGCTCCTTGGCCAGCCCGACGACGAGTGCGTCGACGCCGGCCTTGGCGGCGGCGTAGTGGACGTACTCGTGCGGGGACCCCAGCGTGGCCGCGGAGGAGGAGATGCAGACGACCGCGCCGCCGGCCCCGCCCCGGTCGGTGGCCATCACCTGGGCCGCCCGTCGGCAGCACAGCACGGCGCCGAGCAGGTTGACCTCCAGCACCGTGCGGACGACGTCGACCGGGGTGTCCGCCAGGTCGCCGAGGTGCGCGGTCAGCCCGGCGTTGGCGACCAGCCCGGTCGGCGTCCCGAGGTCGGTGGCGAACAGCCGGTCGACGTCGGCGGGGTCGGTGACGTCGGCCCGGACCGCCACCGCCCGGACGCCGACCGCCTCGGCGTCGGCGACCACCCGCGCGGCCGCGGCGCCGTCCGAGCGGTAGCCGACGACGACGTCGTGCCCGGCCCGGGCCAGTGCGGCGACGGTGGCGGCGCCGATCCCGCGGCTGCCCCCGGTGACGACGGTGAGTGGTGCGCCCATGCCGCGATCCTGCCCGCCGCGCACCGGGCCCCGACGCAGCGCGGCCCCCGATCCAGGAGAGGACCGGGGGCCGCGTCGTGCGGGGTGCTGCGGGTCAGGCGGGCTGCATGGCCCCCAGGACGGCGAGGACGTCGTCCTGCGTGCGGGCCTGCTCGAGGCGGGCCACCTGGGCGTCGTCGGTGAAGATCTCCGCGATCCGGCCCAGCAGCTTCAGGTGGTCGTCCCCGGCACCGGCGATGCCGATCACGAACTTCACCTGCTTGCCGTTCCAGTCGACGCCCTGCGGGAACCGCACGAACGAGATCGCCGACCGCTTGATCGCGGGCTTGGCCTCGTTGGTGCCGTGCGGGATGGCCAGCAGGTTGCCCATGTAGGTCGACACCGAGGTCTCCCGCTCGTGCATGGCCCGCACGTAGGAGGTGTCGACGGCACCGGCGGCGACCAGGAGGTCACCGGCCTGCTCGATCGCCGCGGCCTTGTCGCCGGAGGCGTCGAGCACGATGGACTCGCGGGCCAGCAGGCCGCTGTCCACCCCGCCGGCCGAGGACGCCGCCGCCGGGGTGCCGGCACCGGAGCCGTTCTGCCGCTGGAGCAGCTCGACGATCTCGTCGTAGCGCGGGCTGGCCATGAAGTTCTCGACCGAGACGTGGGTCGCGGACGGGGTCCTCTGCCGGGCCCGGTCGGTGAGGTCCTGGTGGGTGACCACCAGGTCGACGTCGTCGCTCAGGTTCGAGATGGCCTTGTTCACCACGGTGACGTCGGTGAAGCCGGCGCCGTGCACCTTCTTGCGGAGCACCGAGGCGCCCATGGCCGAGGAGCCCATGCCGGCGTCGCAGGCGAACACGATCGAGTGGATCGGGCCGTTCCCCGCCGCACCGGAGCCGGCGAGCATGCCCGACACCGAGGACTTCTTGCCCTTGTTGGCCTCCATCTGCGCGGTCGCTGCGCTCAGGTCGCCGTCGTCCGTGCCCTTGTCGATCTTGAGCAGGAAGGACGCGACCAGGAAGCAGACACCGGCGGCGACGATGACCGAGGCGGTGACGCCCAGCAGGCTGCTCGGCGGCGAGGACGCCCACACGGCGATGATCGAGCCGGGCGAGGCCGGCGAGCGCAGACCCGAGCCGAAGATGACGTTGGTGAACACGCCGGCCATGCCGCCGAGGATCACCGCGGCGATCAGCTTCGGCTTGGCCAGCACGTACGGGAAGTAGATCTCGTGGATCCCGCCGATGAACTGGATGAGGATCGCGCCGGGGGCCGAGGACTTGGCGGCACCGCGGCCGAAGACGGCGAAGGCGAGCAGCAGGCCCAGGCCCGGGCCGGGGTTGGCCTCGAGCAGAAACAGGATCGACTGGCCGTCGGTCTGCGCCGCCGTGGTGCCCAGCGGGGTGAGGATGCCCTGGTTGATCGCGTTGTTCAGGAACAGGATCTTGGCCGGCTCGATGAAGATCGAGGTCAGCGGCAGCAGGTTGCGCTCGACCAGGAAGTCCACGACGTTGCCGGCGAAGGTGCTGAAGCCCTGCACGAACGGCCCGGCGACGACGAAGCCGACGACGGCGAGGATGCCGCCCCAGATGCCGGCGGAGAAGTTGTTGACCAGCATCTCGAAGCCGGGGCGGATCTTGTGCGCCCACAGCGCGTCGAGCTTCTTCATCGACCAGCCGCCGAGCGGGCCCATGACCATGGCGCCCAGGAACATCGGGACGCTGGCCCCGGTGATGGCGCCCATCGTGGCGATCGCGCCGACGACGCCGCCGCGCAGCGAGTCGTTGTACATCATCCGGCCGCCGGTGTAGCCGATCAGCAGCGGGAGGAGGTACGTGATCATCGGGCCGACGATGCCGGCGCTGTCGTGCATCGGGGTGCCGTCGGCGTTGGTCCAGGCGCCCAGGACCGAGACGAAGCCGTAGCCGCCGTCGTAGCCGAAGGCGTCGCCGATGAGCTTCACCCAGCCGGTCTGGATGAACAGGGCCGTGATCAGCCCCCAGGCGATGAACGCGCCGATGTTCGGCAACACCATGTTCGACAGGAACGTGCCGAAGCGCTGCACGTGCAGTCGGGCGCCACCACGGGGGGCGGCGTCGGTTGTGCTGGCCATGGATGACCTTCTTCTGGATGGGGCCGAGACCGGATCGCGGACGGCTGAGGTGCGGATCGTAGGCACAGTCTGTGACAGCTGTCACGAATCTGTGAATTGATTTGTATACGTCGTTTCACGCCCGGTCAAGCACCGTTCACGGATCTCTCCGGGCCCGGATGCGTACGATCGGAGCCAGAGGGCGGCATCACTAGGGTGATCCACGGCACACCGGGCGTTCCCCGGTCGTCCCGACCGCCCGTCCCGGCACCTGTGGAGGACACGATGAAGGCACTGCGGTTCTACGCCCCGGAGGACGTCCGTCTCGAGGACGTGCCGGAGCCCGAGTGCGGGCCGGGCGAGATCAAGATCAAGGTCAAGAACTGCTCGACCTGCGGCACCGACGTCAAGATCTTCCACAACGGCCACCAGAACCTCACCCCGCCGCGGACGATCGGTCACGAGATCGCCGGCGAGGTCGTCGAGGTCGGCGCCGACGTCAACAGCACGTACGGCAGCAGCTGGGCCGCCGGTGACCGCGTCCAGGTCATCGCCGCGGTGCCGTGCGGTGAGTGCTACGAGTGCCGCAAGGGCTGGATGGCCGTGTGCCAGAACCAGACCTCGGTCGGCTACCAGTACGACGGCGGCTTCGCCGAGTACATGATCGTGCCGCAGCAGGTGCTCAAGGTCGACGGCCTCAACCGGATCCCGGAGAACGTCGGCTACGACGAGGCGTCGGCCGCCGAGCCCTTCGCCTGCGCGATCAACGCCCAGGAGCTGCTGGGCATCGAGGAGGGCGACACCCTCGTCGTCTTCGGCGCCGGCCCGATCGGCTGCATGCATATCCGCATCGCCCGCGGCGTGCACAAGGTGGGCAAGGTCTTCCTGGTCGACGTCAACGCCGAGCGCCTGCAGATGAGCGCCGACGCCGTGCAGCCCGACGAGACCATCAACGGCGCCGAGGTCGACGTCGTCGAGCGGGTCATGGAGCTGACCGGTGGCCGGGGTGCCGACGTCGTCATCACCGCGACCGCGGCCAACGTCACCCAGGAGCAGGCCATCGCGATGGCGGCCCGCAACGGCCGGATCTCCTTCTTCGGCGGGCTGCCCAAGACCAACCCGACGATCACCTGCGACTCCAACGTCGTGCACTACCGCCAGCTGCACATCCACGGCGCGAACGGCTCGGCCCCCGAGCACAACAAGCGGGCGCTGGAGTACATCTCGTCGGGCCAGGTCCCGGTCAAGGACCTGATCACCGCCCGCCTGCCGCTGGAGCGGGCGCTGGAGGCCTTCGACATCGTCAAGGCCGGCACCGCCATCAAGGTCACCGTCGAGCCCTAGCCGCACCCCCGTCCCCCAGCGTTGATCAGGGGGGTGCACCACATTCCGTCCTCCTGCACCAGATCTGGTGCAGGAGGACGGACTTCGATCAGAGCCCCTGATCGACGCTGGGGTGGGTCAGGGCCGGAGCAGGACGCCGGACGCGATCCCGCGCCCGGTCCGGACGGCGACCGTCGCCCAGGCGACCAGCAGCCCGACGAAGAAGAGCACCGCGGCGACCTGCAGGAAGGTCTCCCCGGTGTGCGCGGCCAGCCCCGAGGTGCCGGTCACAAGGGTGCCGACCGGGAAGGTGAACGACCACCAGCCCAGGCTGAACGGCAGGTGGGCGCGCGCGGTCCGCACCGTCACGGTGGCGGCGACCCCGACCCACAGCAGGGCGAAGCCCCACAGCGGCAGGCCCAGCACGAGCCCGGCCGCGCGGAACGCGGTCGCGTAGGGCTCGGGCAGCGCCAGGTCGGCCTGGGCGCCGAGGTTGTTGGCGGCGGTGACCGCCTGGCCCAGCGGCCCGAGCACGATCCACAGCGTGGGCACCGCGGCGGCCGGGCCGATGCCGTGCCGGGCCAACCGCCCCCAGATCAGCGTGGTCACCGCGAACGCGGCCAGCAGGGACAGCCCGAACATCGACCAGCACAGGGTGAACAGCGTCGTCCGCAGCTGGCCGGCGGGCAGCTCCGGCACCAGCAGGGCGCCGGTGGCCGCGGAGACCATGGGTGGCACGACGGGCAGCAGCCAGCTGCCGGACGCCTCCCCGGACCGGCCGGGCCGGGTGAACAGCGCCACCGGGACGGCGACCGCGGTGACCAGCCCGCCCACCGTCCCCAGCACCCAGAGGACGGCGAACACCGCCAGCGCCGCCCGGGCCCCCACCAGGTCGCGGCCGACCAGCTGGGTGGCCGCGCCGAAGGCCAGCAGCCCCATCGGCGGGGCGCCGTAGGCGTGCACCATCACCGGGTCCGAGGCGTGCCCGCGGGCGGCCGCCGGGTGGTGCACCCAGTGCGCCGCGGTGGCCGCGACCAGGGCGACGAGCACCAGCGCGGCCAGCACCCAGACCGCCTGCGCCAGCAGGCGGAGCCCGGGGACCTGCACCGGCAGCGTGGCCGCGGCGGTCGCCACGATCGAGGTGCCCATCAGGGCGGCGAACCAGTTCGGACCGATGGCGGCCACGCCGGCCCACCGGGATCGGTCGAGGACCGGCGCGGGGGAGGGCTCGGCGGCGACGGTGCTGGTCATGGCTCCACGGTGCGCCCCCGCCGGCCGGTCCGGTAGGCACGGCGTGGGCGTGCATGCACAAGCCGTGCTTGTGCATCTGCGTCGCCGGACCTAGCCTCGCCGGGTGCCGCTGAGCCCGCACGTCCCGGACCTCGGCGCCCTCGAGCTGCTGCTCGACGTGGTCGCCACCGGCAGCATCGGCGCCGCCGGGCGGGTGCACGGCATCACCCAGCAGGCGGCCTCGGCGCGGCTGCGCGCGCTGGAGCAGCGGGCCGGGGTCGCCCTGCTGGACCGGCGGGCCCGCGGCACCCGGCTGACCGAGGCCGGCACGGCGTTCGCCGCCTGGGCGACTCGGGTGGTCGAGGCGGCGCACGACCTGGACGCCGGGCTCGCCGCGCTCCGGCACCAGGGCACCGCCCGGCTGCGGCTGGCCGCCAGCATGACGGTGGCCGAGCACCTGGTGCCGGGCTGGTTGGCCGCGCTGCGCGCGCGGGACCGCGCCGACCCGGTCCAGGTGACGCTCACCGCCACCAACAGCGCCGCGGTGGCCCAGCTGGTCCGCGACGGGGCGGTGGACCTCGGCCTGGTCGAGGGGCCGGAGCCCTTGGCCGATCTGTCCCGGCGCGTCGTCGGCACCGACCGGCTGGTGCTGGTGGTGGCCCCGGACCACCCCTGGGCCGCGCGGCGGAGCGTGTCGGCCGCCGTGCTGGCCCGCACCCCGCTGGTCACCCGGGAGGTCGGGTCGGGCACCCGCCATGCCCTGGAGCAGGCGCTCGCGTCGGCCGGGGCGTCGCCGTCCGCCGTCCCCACCATGGAGCTGAGCACCGCGACCGCCGTCCGGGAGTCGGTCCGGGCCGGGCTGGGGCCGGCCGTGCTGTCCCGGCTGGCGGTGGCGGCCGACCTGCGCGAGCAGCGGCTGGTCGAGGTCCCGGTCGCCGGGGTGGACCTGGCCCGTGAGCTGCGCGCGGTGTGGACCGGTCCGGCCCACTCCCCACCGGCGGGTCCGGCCCGCGACCTGGTGGCGATCGCCGCCCGGTCTCAGCCGGAGACGCGCTTGTAGGGGTCCGAGGGCGCCGAGCCGGCCGCCACCACCACGTCCGACCAGGCCGCCAGCTGCGCGGTGAGCGCGGGCAGGTCGTCGCCGACGGGGGCGAGCACCCGGTCCATCGCCGCGTCGGTGGCCTGCTCGATCCGGTCGCGCTCGGCCTGCCCGGTGGCGGTGAGCGCGCCGTCGGCGAGCCAGCCGCGCTCGCGCAGGTCGGCGTCGGCGGCGTCCATGACCTCGGCCGACCAGCCGCGGGTGCCGGCGTAGGCGCGCGGCTCCCAGCCGATCCAGTACTCCGTCACCAGGTTCATCTGGACGCCGGTCAGCCCGGCCGCGACGTTGGCCGCCTGGTGGGTGTCGCCGCGGTGCTCCCGCAGGATGTTCAGCGCGTGCCACAGCCGGCCCCAGGCGTCGTCCGGCCAGTCGAGCGACGCCAGGCCGGCCACCAGCGGGCGGCCGGCGACGTCGGACACGGCCACGTCGGTGGCCCGGCGCAGCTGGGCGACCGCGGCCTCGACCCCGCGGGTCGGGACGTCGCCGAGGACCTGGTGCAGCGAGGCCACCGCGCCCTGCTCGCGGGCGGCCAGCACGTCGGCGCGGGAGGCGATCCCGCGGGCCTGCTCGTACAGTGAGGTCACCAGCCCGGGCTCGAACACCCCGAACGCGGCGACGACCACCGGCGCGGTCGGCTCGCCCATCGGCGCGGTCCGGCCCCAGACGTAGCCGGTGAGGAACTCCAGGCCGAGCGCGGCGACCGCGTCGTAGGCCTGCCGGCCCCAGAACCCGATCGTGGCCAGCGGCTCCGCGGCGTCGCGCAGCGCCCGGGCCGGGCCGGTCGGCACGCGGGGCGCCGGGCGCCCGGGGGCGGGGTCGGACAGGAAGGCGGCCGACAGCTCGGCGTGGTCCACGGTGGCTCCCAGGGGTCGACCCGGACGACGGCGTCCTGGGCTGTGGCCGGGCGCACAACCCGCCCGCACCCTAGGCCGGTGCGGGTGGGCATGCTGGCGGGCATGACCGCGCACCCCGGCACCGACGACGCGACCCTCCGCCAGGTCGAGCAGCGGGTGCTGTGGCTGGCCAGCGCGATCGTCGACCACGCCAACCGGGTGCGGCCCAACCCCTCGGGGCTGAAGGTGGGCGGGCACCAGGCGTCGAGTGCGTCGATCACCACGATCATGACCGCGCTGTGGCTGGAGACGCTGGGCCCGGAGGACCGGGTGTCGGTGAAGCCGCACGCCTCGCCGGTGCTGCACGCCCTGGAGTACCTGCTGGGTCAGCTGCCGGCGGAGAAGCTGACCACGTTGCGGGAGTTCGGCGGGCTGCAGTCCTACCCGTCGCGGCTCAAGGACCCGGTCCCGGCGGACTACTCCACCGGCTCGGTCGGGATCGGGGCGACCGCGCCGATCTGGGGCGCGATCGCCCGCCGCTACGTCAACACCCAGTTCGGCACGGGCGGCGCGGGCCGCCAGTGGTCGCTGGTCGGGGACGCCGAGCTCGACGAGGGCGCGGTCTGGGAGGCCGTGGTCGACCCGATGGTCGCCGAGCTGGGCGAGGTCGTCTGGGTGGTCGACCTCAACCGGCAGTCCCTGGACCGGGTGGTGCCCACGTTCGGCGCGACCCGGCTGCAGGGCATGTTCGCCGCCGCCGGCTGGCAGGTGCTCACCGTCAAGTACGGCGCCCTGCTGGAGGAGCTGTTCACCCGGGACGGCGGCCCCGAGCTGCGCGACCGGATCGACACCATGACCAACCCGGAGTACCAGCGGATGCTCCGGCGCACCGCCGCCGAGCTGCGCGAGCACCTGCCCGGGGACGGCGAGGGCGCGGCAGCGGTGGCCGGGCTGATCGCCGGGGTGGCCGACGAGGACCTGGTGGCCGCCGTCCGAAACCTGGGCGGGCACGACCTGGCCGCGCTGCGTGCCGCGTTCGGCCAGATCGACGACACCCGGCCCACCGTGGTGCTGGCCTACACGCTCAAGGGCTACGGGCTGGCCACCGAGGGCCACCCGCAGAACCACTCCGCGCTGCTCAGCGAGGCCCAGCTGCACGAGCTGGCCGCCCGGGTCGGCGTGGACCCGGCCGACCCGTGGGCGCCGTTCGACCCGGGCTCCGCGCCCGCCGAGCTGCTGGCCGGGGCAGCCGCCCGGTTGCGGCGCACCGAGCACGAGGGCGCGAAGGCCCCGGCCGTCCCCAGCGACCTGGGCCGGACGCCGAGCGGGACGGCGACCACCCAGGCCGCGCTCGGTCGCACCTTGCTCGACCTCAACCGGGCCGCGCCCGAGGCCGGCGCCCGGGTGGTCACCGTCAGCCCCGACGT
Organism: Klenkia terrae; assembly: GCF_900491935.1. Taxonomy (GTDB): domain Bacteria; phylum Actinomycetota; class Actinomycetes; order Mycobacteriales; family Geodermatophilaceae; genus Klenkia; species Klenkia terrae. The sequence goes on along the minus strand of NZ_UEXK01000004.1, from coordinate 1,841,857 downwards.
GTCGTCCTCGACGAACCTGGGCGGCTGGGTGAACAAGGTCGGCGTCTGGTCGGCCGAGGACCGCCGCGACTGGTTCTCCGACGACCCCGAGACGATCCTGCACTGGCGCGAGCGCCCGTCGGGCCAGCACGTCGAACTCGGCATCGCCGAGGTCAACCTGGTCGGGCTGATGGGCGAGCTGGGTTCCACGTGGAACCGGTGGGACCAGCCGCTGCTGCCGATCGGGGTCATGTACGACCCGTTCGTCTCCCGGGCGCTCGAGCCGTGGAGCTTCGGCGTCTACGCCGGCGGCCAGTCGATCCTGGTCGGCACGCCGTCCGGGGTGACGCTGGCCGGGGAGGGCGGGGCGCACCAGTCGATCACCACGCCGTCCATCGGCCTGGAGCAGCCCGGCGTCGTCACCTACGAGCCGGCGTTCGCCCTGGACACCGAGTGGTGCCTGCTGGCCTCGCTCGGCCGGCTGGGCCGGCCCGACGGCACCAGCGCCTACCTGCGGCTGTCCACCCGCCCGGTCGACCAGACGCTGGCCTCGGTCCCCGAGGACCCGGCCGCCCGCGAGCGCCGACGTCGCCAGGTGGTGGCCGGGGCGTATGCGCTGCGCCGGGTGACCGACCCGTCCGTCACGGTGGTGACGATGGGCGCCCTGGTCCCCGAGGCGCTGGCCGCCGCCGACCGGCTCGCCGGGCTGGGCCACCCCGCCGACGTGGTCGTGGTGACCAGCCCGGGGCTGCTGTTCCGCGCGCTGCAGGCCCGCCGCGGGCAGGACGACGCCCCGACCGCCGTCCTCGACCAGGCCTTCCCGGCCGAGCGGGCGACCCCGATGGTCACCGTGCTGGACGGGCACCCGCACACGCTGGCGTTCCTGGCCGGCGTCCACCGGGTGCCCGCGGTGCACCTGGGCGTGACCCGGTTCGGCCAGTCCGGCGACCTGGCCAGCGTCTACGCCCACCACGGCATCGACACCGACGCGGTCGTCGCCGCGGCGCTGGACCTCGTCGACTGAGCCTCAGCGCCCCCGGTTGCGGGGGTGCTGGCGGGCGGTGCGCTCGTTGCCGCGGGCGTAGTTGCCGGTCACCCGGGCCATCAGCTGCTGGGGGTCCGCCCCGGCGGCGACGTCGGCGAGGAACCGGGCGGCCGCGGCCCCGCGGAGGGTGGCCGCCGGTCGGCCGTGGTGGGTGACCTCGACGTCGCCGTCCTTGCGGACGCGGTGGTCGAAGCCCTCGGGGACGCCGGTCATCCCGGCATCCTGCCCGGGTCAGACCAGGAAGCGGTAGGCCGTCGTGCCGGGGGCCAGGTGCTGGATGCGCAGCGGACCGGCGGCGATCCGGGCCAGCAGCGGGGTGAGGCCGGTGGCGGCGCCGAGCTCGATGCCGACCAGCGCGGCGCCGGTCTCGCGGTTGTCACGCTTCTGGTACTCGAACAGCACTATGTCGTCGTCCGGGCCCAGCACCTCGTGCAGGAACCGGCGCAGCGCCCCGGGCTCCTGCGGGAACTCGACCAGGAAGTAGTGCTTGAGCCCGCGGTGCACGAGCGAGCGCTCGACCACCTCGGCGTACCGGCTGACGTCGTTGTTCCCGCCGGACAGCAGCGCCAGCACCGTCGTCCCCGGGTCGACGGTGACCACCCCGGACGCCAGGGCGGCGCCGGCGAGCGCCCCGGCGGGCTCGGCGATGACGCCGTCCACCTGGTACAGGTCGAGCATCTCGGTGCAGACCGCGCCCTCGGGCACCGCGACCACCTCGACCCCGGCGTCGCGCACGAGCGGGAAGGTGACCTCCCCGGCCCGGCGGACGGCGGCACCGTCGACGAAGGTGTCGATCTCGGCCAGCGTCACCGGTTCCCCGGCGACCAGCGCGGCGGCCATCCCGGCGGCCCCGGCCGGCTCCACGCCGACGACCCGGGTCCCGGGCGCGTGCTCGCGCAGCCAGGTCGCGCAGCCGGCCAGCAGGCCGCCGCCGCCGACCGGCAGGACGACGACGTCGGGCACCCGCGCCAGCTGGGCCAGGAACTCCACGGCCACGGTGGCCTGCCCGGCGACGGTGGACAGCGCGTCGAACGCCGGGACGACGACCGCGCCGGTGCGGGCGGCGAGGTCGGCGGCGACCCGGGCGGAGTCGTCGTAGGTGTCGCCGTCGACCAGCAGGGTGATCGCGTCCCCGCCGAGCGCGGCGATCCGCTGCCGCTTCTGCTTGGGCGTCGTCCCGGGGACGACGACCGTGCCGCGCACCCCCAGCGTCGCGCAGGCGTGCGCGAAGCCCTGCGCGTGGTTGCCGGCGCTGGCGGTGACCACGGCGCTGCCCCGGTCGAGCTGGGCGATCGTGTTGTAGGCGCCGCGCACCTTGTAGGAGCGGCCGACCTGCAGGTCCTCGCGCTTGAACCAGACGTCGGCGCCGGTGATGGCCGACAGCCGCGGGTTGCGCTGCACGGGGGTGCGCTCGGCGACCCCGGCCAACCGGCCGACGGCGTCCTCGACCAGCCGGGAGAAGCTCACGGGGGCCATCCTCCCCTCAGCGCCGCAGTTGATCATCGCCAGGTGCAGCCCGGACACGCCCAGGAGTGCGCGTCCTCACCTGCAGCTGACGATGATCAACTCGCCAGGGAGGTCGCCCAGGCGGGAGCGGGGCCCGTGCCCAGGCGCCATCTCGCGGCCTCCTCGCTCGGGCTGTGCGAGCCCAGGGCCAGGTTGAGCGCGCGGAGCTGGGCCTCGGTGACCAGCAGCTGGGCACGGTCCAGCGGCGACCGGGACGCGCGACCGGGCACCCGGGCCAGCGGCGCGATGGTGGGGGAGACCAGCCGGGCCGCGCCGCCGGAGAACCCGGCGTAGACCAGCCGCTCGGGCGCGGACAACCCGGTCGGGGCCTGCAGGAACGCCAGCAGGTCGTCGGGCACCGGCTCCAGCACCGGGCGGTAGCCGCGGATGGCCTCGGCCAGCTCGGTCCGGGTGGTCGGCAGGTCGGTGGCACCCAGCCGCTCCGCGGTGCGGGCCCACTCGCGCACGTAGTCGTCGCCCCAGCGCGGGCCGAACCGGCTCATGTCCCGACCGACGGCGGTCTGCGCGGCCAGGAACGCGTCGGTGAAGGCCAGGTGCACCCAGCGCAGCAGGTCGGGGTCGCCGGCGGAGTAGGTGCGGCCGTCGTCCAGCGTGCCCTTCACCCGGCGGTGCATGCCACGGACCCGGGCGGACTCCCGCTCGGCCAGCTGCGCCGAGCCGAAGGTGCTCACCACGAGCCAGCGCGCGGTGCCGGCCAGCCGCTTCCACGGGTCCTCGCGGTAGGCCGAGTGCCGCTGCACGCCGGCCAACGCGAGGGGGTGCGCGCCTTGGCCGAGCAGCGCCGCCACCCCGCCGACCAGCGTGGACAGGTCGCCGTGCACCCGCCAGACGACGCCGTCCGGGTCGAACCAGCCGTCACCCGTGCCGACGGTGGCGATCTCCCGGACCCAGTCGGGTGCGCCGGTGGGATCGCCGGAGACGCGCCCGCGGAAGGCGGCCCGCGCCGCGTCGAAGGGGTTCACCACCCCACTCTGCGGGTTCCGTCGTGCACCCGCCCGCCGTCACATGACGCCTACGCACCATTCGAGGCCGGGAATGGTGCGTCACCGTCACATGACGCCTCAGGCGAGGAGGAGCAGCACCGACGCGACGGTCGCCGCTGCCGTGCGCAGCGAGTTCCACCGCGTCCACGCCCGCAGGTACGCCGGCCAGGTCGACGGATCCCGCTCCAGGCGGTCGTTGAGCGGCACGTTCGCCGCGATCGTCACCCCGACGGTGCCGGCCAGGTACAGCCCCGCACCCACCCGGGGCAGCACGCCGGGGCCCACCACGAGGACGGCGACGCAGGCGGCCGCCGTCCCGAACAGCAGGACCATCAACGGCGGCCGGACGGCGGTCACGTTCACCGCCCGCATCGCCGACGCCCCGTCGTCCAGCCGCCCCAGCGCGGGCATCACGAACCCGCTGAACGCGAAGAACACCCCGCCCACCAGGGCGCAGCCGACGGCGGTGAGGGTGCCCAGCAGCTCCACGAGCGGCACCGTACCGGCCTCCTTGACGGTGCTTATATCAAGTTCTGAGCAGAAAACTTGATATGAGCACCGTCCATGTCCAGCGCTCTTGACGTCGACCGGACGTGCCGGGCGGCGGCGGTCAGTCTGTCGGGGGAGCGCTGAGCACTCGGACCACGTCGAGGGCGACGAATCGACGACGGCGCCCAGCGGGTGGTCTCTCGGCGAGGACCCCCAGCTCGAGGAGCTTGTTCATCGCCGTCAGGATGGCCTGGGAGGTCCGGCCGGTCCTGCGCGCCGTGGCGGGTACGTCCAGGTACGGGTAGGCGATGAGGGACTCCGCGATGTCCCTGACCACACCTTGCGTCGCCGAGGCACGCACGAGCGAGAGGTACTGCTCCTGGAGCCGCAGGAGTGCATCCACGCGATGTGCCGTATCGGTCGCCGACGCCTCCAGGCCGCGAGCGAAGAAGCGGACCCAGGCGTCCCAGTCGCCGGTTCGGCTGACCTCCAGCAGGTGGTCCTGGTACTCACGGCGCCTCTGCTCGAACCAGGGGGAGATGCTGAGGAGCGGCTCGTCCAGGACGTCGTCGTGCAGCAGCTGCAGCACGACGAGCAATCGCCCGATGCGTCCGTTGCCGTCGTTGAACGGGTGCAGGGTCTCGAACTGGTAGTGGGCCTGGGCAGCGGCGACGACTGCGTCACGCGGCTCATCCTCGGTGATCCAGGTGAGGAGATCTCGCAGTCCGGCTTCGAGGGCCGGACCTGGCGGCGGCGGGACGAAACGCGCGGATTCGATGCCGCCGTCCGGGCTGCCGATGGCGACCTGGATGGCACGCACATGCCCGGCTCGGCCCGTGTCCGCCCCGGTCCCGGCGACCAGCCTGCCCTGGAGGTCCTCGAGCAGGGAGACGGTGAGCGGACGACCCTCGGACAGCCACTCGAAGGCATCCTCCGCGGCGTAGACGTAGTTGAGGACCTCGAGCAGGTCGGCGGAAGCCGCTGGGTCCGCGCTCTCGGCTCCGGCCGCCAACACGTCCTCGAGCGGGGCGAACGTGCCCTCCAGAGCCGAGGTGCTCTGGGCCTCGCGGCGCAGCGTCGGGCGCCTCAGGAGGGCAGGCGCGGGAACCTGGCGACCAGCCTGGTGAAGCCTGCCCAGCGCACGGTTGGCGCGGCTGACTGCTCGCCAGGTCTCGGACGTGAGGGCAGGCTCGGCATCGAGGGCATCCGGGAGGAACGCGGCGTGGTCGTACTCCCTGCCGCTGCGTCCATCCGTGCCGCGGATGGGGATGAGTGATCCCACCGGGCTGTTCCGGAACCTGGCTACGTCCACCGAGCCTCCTACATCAAGTAGTTGCCTACTTTACTTGATATAGGAGGGCTGGATGTCCAGTTGGCTTGACGTGGCTCAGATGTCGCGCCAGGGGCCCTTCGCGGCGTTCTCCTCCGGGCGGGACTCGAACACGTTGCCGTCGGTGGGCGGCACCGAGTCCCGGCTCATCCCGAACACCTTGAGCAGCGGGCCGACGAGGGTGTCGAACACCTGCGGCACCAGCCGGTAGCCGGCGATGATCACCGGGTTGGCGATGCCGGACTGCTTGAGCCGCCGCGGCTTCTCGGCGACGGCCAGGATCGCCTGGCCGACCCGGCGCGGGGAGTAGACCGGCGGCGGCGGGTGGCCGGTGTTCCCGAGCACGGTCGCGGCCTGGTAGTAGATCGGGGTGTTCACCCCGCCCGGGGAGACCGCGGAGACGTGGATCCCCTTCACGTCCCGGGTCTCCTGCTGCAAGGTGCGGATCAGCCCCAGCTGACCCCACTTGGCGGTGGCGTAGGCACCCATCGTCGGCGCGGTGATCGAGGCCAGCAGCGAGCTGACCACGACCAGGTCGCCGCGGCCCTGCCGGCGGAAGGTGGCCAGCACCGGCCGCGCCACGTTCGCCGTCCCGTGGATGGCGGTGTCCACGACCTGCTCGAACACCTCGGGCGGCAGGTCCTCCACGTCGCCGTAGGCCATCACGGTCGCGGAGTGCACGACCAGGTCGAGGGCACCGGCCCGCTGGACGACGGCGGCCATGCCCTCCCGGTCGTTGACGTCGCAGGTCTCGACCACCACGTCGGCGGCGCCGGCGGCCCGGCACTCGGCGGCGGCCTCGTCGAGGGCGGCGCGGCCGCGGGCCAGGAGCACCAGGGAGGCGCCCTGCTCGGCCAGCAGGAGGGCGGTGGCGCGACCGATGCCGCTGGAGGCGCCGGTCACGAGGGCGGTGCGCGGAGAGGTCACCGTCCTGTCGTGCCCTGCCGCTACGGTGCCCACACCCGTCGCCGCTCCCCGGGAGTCCCCGTGTTCCAGAAGGTCCTGGTCGCCAACCGCGGGGAGATCGCCGTCCGGGCGTTCCGCGCCGCCTACGAGCTGGGGGCCGGCACCGTCGCGGTGTTCCCGCACGAGGACCGCAACTCGGTCCACCGGCTCAAGGCCGACGAGTCCTACGAGATCGGCGAGCCCGGCCACCCGGTCCGCGCCTACCTCGACGTGGCCGCCGTCGTGGCCGCCGCGAAGCGGTCCGGCGCCGACGCCGTCTACCCCGGCTACGGCTTCCTGTCCGAGAACCCCGACCTGGCCGCGGCCTGCGCCGACGCCGGCATCACCTTCGTGGGCCCCAGCGCCGCCGTGCTCGAGCTGACCGGCAACAAGGCCCGCGCGATCGCCGCGGCGGCGGCCGCCGGGCTGTCGGTGCTGGCCTCGACCGAGCCGACCGACGACGTGGACACCCTCATCGCCCAGGCCCGGGACATGCCCTACCCGCTGTTCGTCAAGGCGGTCGCCGGCGGCGGCGGGCGCGGCATGCGCAAGGTGGACGACGAGGGCGCCCTGCGCGGGTCCGTCGAGGCCGCCATGCGCGAGGCCGAGTCGGCGTTCGGCGACCCGACGGTGTTCATCGAGCAGGCCGTGGTCAACCCGCGGCACATCGAGGTGCAGATCCTGGCCGACACCCAGGGCACCGTCATCCACCTCTTCGAGCGCGACTGCTCAGTGCAGCGCCGGCACCAGAAGGTCATCGAGCTGGCGCCCGCGCCCAACCTGGACCCCGAGCTGCGCGAGCGCATGTGCGCCGACGCCGTGGCCTTCGCCCGGGCCATCGACTACACCTGCGCCGGCACCGTCGAGTTCCTGCTCGACGAGGCGGGCAAGCACGTGTTCATCGAGATGAACCCGCGCATCCAGGTCGAGCACACGGTCACCGAGGAGGTCACCGACGTCGACCTGGTGCAGGCCCAGCTGCGGATCGCCTCGGGGGAGTCCCTCGCCGACCTGGGGCTGAGCCAGGACACCGTGCAGCTGCGCGGGGCGGCGCTGCAGTGCCGGATCACCACCGAGGACCCGGCCAACGGCTTCCGCCCCGACACCGGCCGGATCACCGCCTACCGCTCGCCCGGCGGCGCCGGGGTGCGGCTGGACGGCGGCTCCTCCATGGGCGCCGAGGTGGGCGCGCACTTCGACTCGATGCTGGTCAAGCTCACCTGCCGTGGCCGGGACTTCGGCGTCGCGGTGGCCCGGGCCCGCCGGGCGGTGGCCGAGTTCCGGATCCGCGGGGTGGCCACCAACATCCCGTTCCTGCAGGCGGTGCTGGACGACCCCGACTTCCGCGAGGGCCGGGTGACCACCTCGTTCATCGAGCAGCGCCCGGAGCTGCTGACCGCCCGGCAGTCCGCCGACCGCGGCACCCGGCTCCTGGCCTACCTGGCCGACGTCACGGTCAACGCCCCGCACGGCGAGCGCCCGCACCTGGTCGACCCGATGAGCAAGCTGCCCGCCGTCGAGCTGGTCGGCCAGCCCCCGGCCGGCTCCCGGCAGCAGCTGCGCGAGCTGGGCCCGGTGGCCTTCGCCGCCGGGCTGCGGGCCCAGCGCGCGCTCGCGGTCACCGACACCACGTTCCGCGACGCCCACCAGTCGCTGCTGGCCACCCGGGTGCGCACCAAGGACCTGCTGGCCGTGGCCCCGCACGTCGCCCGCACCACGCCGCAGCTGCTGTCCCTGGAGTGCTGGGGCGGGGCGACCTACGACGTCGCGCTCCGCTTCCTGCACGAGGACCCGTGGGAGCGGCTGGCCGCGCTGCGCGAGGCGGTGCCCAACATCGCGCTGCAGATGCTGCTGCGCGGGCGCAACACCGTGGGCTACACGCCGTACCCGACCCAGGTGACGACGACGTTCGTGCACGAGGCCGCCCGCACCGGCATCGACGTGTTCCGGGTGTTCGACGCGCTCAACGACGTCTCCCAGATGCGGCCGGCGATCGAGGCCGTGCGGGAGACCGGTACGGCACTGGCCGAGGTGGCGCTCTGCTACACCGGCGACCTGTCCGACCCGGCCGAGCAGCTCTACACGCTGGACTACTACCTGCGGCTGGCCGAGCAGATCGTCGAGGCCGGGGCGCACGTGCTGGCGATCAAGGACATGGCCGGCCTGCTCCGGCCGCCGGCCGCGGCCACCCTGGTCACCGCGCTGCGCGAGCGGTTCGACCTGCCGGTGCACCTGCACACCCACGACACCGCCGGTGGCCAGCTGGCCACGCTGATGGCGGCCTGGCAGGCCGGGGTGGACGCCGTCGACGGCGCGGTCGCCAGCATGGCCGGCACCACCAGCCAGCCCCCGCTGAGCGCGATCGTCGCGGCCACCGACCACACCCCGTACGCCACCGGCCTGGACCTGACCGCGGTCAACGACCTCGAGCCGTACTGGGAGGCCGTCCGGCGGGTGTACGCGCCGTTCGAGTCCGGGCTGCCCAGCCCGACCGGGCGGGTCTACACCCACGAGATCCCCGGCGGGCAGCTGTCCAACCTGCGCCAGCAGGCGATCGCGCTGGGCCTGGGTCAGCGGTTCGAGGAGGTCGAGGACGCCTACGCCGCGGCCGACCGGCTGCTCGGCCACCTGGTCAAGGTCACGCCGTCGTCCAAGGTGGTCGGCGACCTGGCGCTGCAGTTGGTGGGCGCCGGCGTCGACGTCGCCGCGTTCGCCGACGACCCGGCGAAGTTCGACGTGCCGGACTCGGTGGTCGGCTTCCTGCGCGGCGAGCTCGGCGACCCGCCCGGCGGGTGGCCCGAGCCGTTCCGCACGAAGGCGCTGGAGGGCCGCCGGGCGGCGGAGCCCGCCGCCGAGCTGTCCGACGAGGACCTGGCCGGGTTGCGCAGCACGCCGCAGCCGACCCTCAACCGGCTGCTGTTCGCCGGGCCGACGAAGGAGTTCGAGGCGCACCGGGAGGCCTACGGCGACACCTCCGTGCTGCCGAGCAAGGAGTTCCTCTACGGGCTGCGCCGCGGCACCGAGCACGCGGTCGACCTGGAGCCCGGCGTCCGGCTGCTGATCGGGGTGGAGGCGGTCGGCGAGCCCGACGAGCGCGGCATGCGCACCGTCATGTGCACGCTCAACGGCCAGCTGCGGCCGGTCAGCGTGCGCGACCGCTCGGTGGACTCCGCGGTCAAGGCGGCGGAGAAGGCGGACCGGTCCGACCCGGGCCAGGTGCCGGCGCCGTTCGCCGGCGTCGTCACCCTGCAGGTGGGCGAGGGCGACGAGGTCGCGGCCGGCGACACCCTGGCCACCATCGAGGCCATGAAGATGGAGGCCGCGATCACGGCACCGCGGGCGGGGTCGGTCTCCCGGGTCGCGATCGGCGCCGTGCAGCAGGTCGAGGGCGGTGACCTGCTCGTCGTCCTCACCTGATCGGGGGGCTTGGCGCGTCGTTACGGATTGAAGTGTTCCGGATGTGCAAAGGTAGGAAGAACCACATCGGATTGTGCACGATGAGAGGCTCTGCCCCGTGACGTCCGCCCCCGCACCGCCGATCGATCACCTCGCGCACGTGCTCGGCCGGCTGCACCGCCTGGTCGGGATGGGCGCGGCGGCCGAGGACCTCGCGGTCAGCGTCGTCACCCGTTTCCTCACCGGTGACGAGCCGGCCTGGCTCCGTGGCCGGGCCGAGCACGTGCGGCTCGACGTCCTCACGGTGCACGGCGTGCTCGCGGCCCGCCGCGGCTGACCCCGCGGCTCAGCCGGGGATCGGCGCAGGCGCGACCGGGAGGACCGGCGCGGCCTGCTCGGCCAGCCAGGTCGTCCAGGCGGCCGACGGCATGGGGCGCCCGGTCAGGTAGCCCTGCACCGTGTCGCAGCCCAGGGCGACCAGCGCGTCGAGCGCCTCGGGGTCCTCGATGCCCTCGCCGACCACCCGCAGGCCCAGGTCGTGGGCCAGCGCGATGCTGTGCCGGGCGATGGCGGTCGCGGTGGGGTTGGTGGCCAGGTCACGGGTCAGCGACCGGTCGAGCTTGAGCTCGTCCACCGGGAGCTCGTGCAGGTAGGACAGCGAGCTGTACCCGGTGCCGTAGTCGTCCAGGGCGACGCCGACGCCCATGTCGCGCAGGTCGCGCAGCACCTCGGCGACCCGGGTGGGGTCGACCATGAGGGTGTCCTCGACGACCTCGATGGTCAGCGCCCACGGCGGCAGGTGGTGCTGCTGCAGCAGTCCGTGCACCCGCTCGGGCAGCCGGCGGTCGCCGAGGTCGGTGGCCGACAGGTTGACCGAGACCGGCACCGGGAACCGCGCCCACCAGCCGCCGACGGCGGCCACGGCCATGCCGAGGACGGCGTCGCCGAGGGCGGGCAGCAGCCGGCCGTGCTCGGCGGCGGACAGGATGGTCTCCGGGCCGAGCAGGCCGCGGTCGGGGTGCTCCCAGCGGACCAGGGCCTCGCAGCCCGCGACGGTGGTGGTGCGGCCGCCGGTGCCGACCGGGCCCGCCGGGGCCACGTGCAGCTGGGGCTGGAACCACAGGACGAGCTGGGCCGTGCTGATCGCGGTGTGCAGCTCGTCGGCCAGCTGGAGCCGGGAGACCTCGACCCCGGGGTGCGCCGGGGTCTGGTCGTCCACCACGACCGCCTCGGCGCGGTGCTTGGCCTGGGTGAGGGCCTCGTCGGCCCGGCGCAGCAGCGCCAGCGGACCCGACGGCCGGCCGGGGGTGGTGACGGCGACGCCGACGCTCGCGGTGAGCCGGACCCGGGTGCCGTCCACCTGCAGCGGTGCCCGCAGCCGGGTGGCCATCTCCTCGGCGACCCGGCGGGCCTCCTCGGGCCCGGTGCCGCGGAGCACCAGGGCGAACGTGTCGCCCTCCAGCCGGACGGCGACCCGCCCGGTCTGGTCGCCGCCGGTCAGCCGGGCGGCCTGCAGGCGCAGCACCTCGTCGCCGGCGGCGTGGCCCAGGCCGTCGTTGACGTCCCGGAAGCTGTCCAGGTCCAGCAGCAGCAGGGCGGCGGGGAGGTCGTCGGGCAGGTCGGCCAGGGCGGCGTCCAGGGTCCGCCGGTTGCCCAGCCCGGTCAGCGGGTCGCTGAGGGCCTGGGCGCGGAGCTCGTAGAAGTTCTCGGTGGCGCGCAGGGTGAGCACGGTCCGGGTGGCCATCGAGACCAGCGCGGCCACGGCCAGCAGCACCGGGGCGGGGCCCAGCGGGTGCAGCGCGCTCCAGGCGAGCACCACCAGGGCGGCGGTCGCCCCGCCCGCGGGCAGCACGATGCGGCGCACCTCCAGCCGCAGCCGCCAGGACTGCTCGCGGACGGTCCAGTCCGGCGGGCAACGGTGCGCCGCCCAGGCGAGCAGGACCGGGCCGGTGACGTAGAGCAGGTCCGACGGCGCGCCGAGCCCGCCGGCCAGGTACTGGCCCAGGTCGGCGACCAGCTGCAGCCCGACGGCGAGCACCGGCAGCAGCACGCTGCGCAGGCAGCCCAGCACCGAGCCCAGGCTGGCCAGCAGGGCGATGAGCAGCAGGTCGGCGCCGACGTAGCCCAGGGCCAGCATCGTCGCGGCGTCCGCGTCGTCCACGGTGGCCAGCACGAGGGCGGCGGCCAGCGCGAGCGCGCCCAGGCCGGTGGTGAGCCCGTCGACCCACACCGTGGGGTGCGGGCGCAGCCGCAGCCGGCGGAGGAAGAGGAAGGGCATGGCGAGCAGCGCGAGGTAGGCGGCGCCGTAGACGCCGTCCACCCAGGACGGGCCGGCCCCGAGGGAGGGCGATGCCACGTAGGCGAGGTCGGCCGCGGTGAACAGCAGCATGACGACGGCGAGGGAGCCCCAGAGGGGCGCCAGCGTGGTCGCCCGCACCGCGGCGCACCCGGCCACGACCGCGCACAGGGTCGACAACAGCCCGAAGGCGACGGGAGCCAGGGTCCCCTGCCAGGGGTTCGCCAGGTCGGGGGACACCGCGAGACCGCCGACGGCCAGCACGGCGAAGACCGTCGCCGACCAGACGGCGACCCGGCTGGCCGTGGACCAGCCGGGGTGGTCGCGCCGGGGGCCCCGGCGTCGCGGATCCCTGCCCGCCATCCCCTGCATGACCGCACCATCGGCGGGGAAAGGTCTGATGTGTAGCGACTACAGCCACCCTCACCCCGCCGGGGTGGGGTCAGCCGGCGAAGCGGGCCTCGTCGGCGCGCAGCTCGGGCAGGCCGATGGTCTGCAGGAAGCCGTCGAAGTCGCCCATCGGCGCCCCGGCGGTGGACGACGTCAGCTTCAGCGTCGAGAGCGCAGCCTGCATCGCGTGCGTGGCTGCGAGCAGGGTGCTGATCGGGAACAGGACCAGGGAGAAGCCCAGCTCGGCGACCCGCTCCATGGTCAGGCCCTCGGTCTGCCCGCCCTCGACCCAGTTGAAGAGCAGGTGGTGGCCCTTCAGCTCGGTGGCCACCAGCTCGACGTCCTCGGCGGTGCGCGGGGCCTCGACGAAGAGCACGTCGGCGCCGGCGTCGGCGAACCGCAGCGCGCGGTCGATCGCGGCCCGGGTGCCCTCGACCTGGGCGACGTCGGTGCGGGCGATGACCACCAGGTCGGGGTCGGTGCGCGCGGCGACGGCGGCCCGCACCTTCGCCACGGCCTCCTCGACGTCGATGACGGCCTTGCCGGCCATGTGGCCGCAGCGCTTGGGCGAGACCTGGTCCTCCAGCTGCAGCCCGGCGACGCCGGCCTGCTCGTACTCCCGCACCGTCCGGACGACGTTGAGCGCGTTGCCGTAGCCGGTGTCGGCGTCGGCGATCAGCGGGACGTCGACCGCCTGGGCCATCCGGCGGGCGTTGTCGGTCATCTCCGCACCGCCCAGCAGTCCGACGTCCGGGCGGCCCAGCAGCGAGGCCGACGTCCCGAAGCCGGTCATGTAGACGACGTCGAAACCGGCCTGCTGCACCAGCCGGGCGCTCAACGCGTCGTAGGCGCCGGGGGCGATGAGCGGGCCGGGAGCGGCCAGCAGCTCGCGCAGCCGGGCGCGCGGGTTCGGGCGGGGGGCGACGAACGAGGTCACGGGGGTCCTTCCGGGCAGGCGGACCGGCGGGGCCCGGTCGGGGCCCCGCCGGGGAGATCAGCCGAGGAGGGGCCGGACCTTCTCGCCGAAGGTCTTCACGCCCTTCTCGAAGTCGTCGAAGGTGAACATCATCCCCTTGACCCCGGGCATCTTCGCGACCTCGTCGATCTGCCGGGCGACGGTCTCCGGCGAGCCGACCAGCGTGGCCATGTTGAAGTTGACCGCGCCCTCGGGGAGGTTGATCGTCCGCGCGGTGCCGCCGGAGTCGGCCGAGGTGTCCTTGGACCCCTCCTCGCTCATGTAGCCGAGCGCGCCCAGGTCAGCGCCGTCGTGGTAGCTCTGCCACTTGGCCTGGGCCTCCTCGTCGGTGTCGGCCATGATCGCCATGAACAGCGGCAGCGAGCCGACGTCCCGACCGCTCTTCGCCGCGGCGGCGGCCAGCTTCTCGGTGGGCTCCCGGTAGGTCTCGGGGGTGTTCACGCCCGGGGAGAGGATGAAGTTGTAGTCGCCGTGCTCGGCGCAGAACTGCATCCCGCGCTCGGACTGGCCGGCGCACACGATGTCGATCGGCGCGCTGGGCTGCGGGGACAGCTTGCAGTCGGTCATCTGGAAGTACTTGCCGTCCAGGTCGCAGGTGCCGGTCTCCCACAGCGCGCGCAGCACCTGGACGTACTCGGTGGAGTAGTCGTAGCGCTCGCCGAAGTACTGGTCGCCGGGCCACAGGCCCATCTGCGAGTACTCGCCCGACGCCCAGCCCGACACGATGTTGATGCCGAACCGGCCCGGCGCGATGGAGTCGATGGTGGTGGCCATCCGGGCGACCAGCGCCGGCGGCAGGGTGAGGACAGCGGTCGAGGCGTAGAGCTTGATCTTCTCCGTCACCGCGGCCAGGCCGGCCATCAGGGTGAACGACTCCAGGTTGTGGTCCCAGAACTCGGTCTTGCCGCCGAACCCGCGCAGCTTGATCATCGACAGCGCGAAGGCGAAGTCCTGCGCCTCGGCCTCCTGCACGATCCGCTTGTTCAGCTCGAAGCTCGGCATGTACTGCGGAGCGTTCTCGCTGATCAACCAGCCGTTGTTGCCGATCGGGATGAAGACGCCGAAGTCCATGCCTGCTCCTGTGACTAGAAGGTGGGGTGGGCCGGCGTCGCTGCCGGGGTCTGGGGGTCAGCCGGCGGCGCAGGCCTCGGCGAACGTGCGGGCGGAGGTGTCGGTGGCCTCGCGGCCCAGGGACAGGACGGCGGCCAGCACCCGCTCGGTGGTGGCCTCGTCGGCCACCGGGGCCATCGAGCCGCGGAACTTGGTGACGACGTCGTCGTCGGTGAGCGGTCGGTCGGCGTGGCCGCGGTTGACCTGCTCGCGGTGGGTCAGCACCCGGCCGTCGGTGGTGGTGATCTGCACCCAGCCGGAGTAGGCGGCCGGGAAGGCGCTGTCCGGGTCCGGGACGACCTCGACCTTGCGGGCCAGGGCGAGCACCTCGGGGTCGCGCAGCGCGTCGTCCTCGAGCTCGGCGAGGGTGAACCGGCCGCAGGCGAGCGCGGTGGAGACGACGTAGGGCAGCGAGAACTTGGCGTCGTACTCGTCGCGCGGCTCCCACTTCGCCGCGGCGGGCTCGCAGACCACCTTGCCGGGCACCGGGTGGATGGCGCAGCGGATCGCGGCGACGTCCTCGGTGCGCAGGTCGTGCTGCTCGCGCAGCAGCAGGACGGCGTCGGCGAAGGCGTGCGCGAAGTGGCAGATCGGGTAGGGCTTGACCGCGGTCTCGGCGGTCTCCCAGCGCTCGCCCAGGCCGGCCGCGACCAGCTCGGGGTGGGTCTCCCGGCCGGCGAGGTGGGTGGCGAACAGGCCGAAGCGGCCCTCGTAGACGGCCTCCGGGCCGCTCCACCCGGCCTTCGCGAACGCGGCGGCGGTGATGCCGGACTGCGCGGCCCAGCCGGGGTGCAGCCGCTTGGTCCAGGAGCCGTCCTCGAGGAACTCCAGCAGCCCGGCGGCCATGGACCCGACGACGCCCTGCGCGGCGACCAGTTGGTCCTCCGCGAGGCCGGTGACCGAGCCCGCCGCGACCGCCGAGCCGAACGCGCCGGCCAGGGCGGTGGGGTGGAAGCCGAGGTCGTGGAACGCACCGGCGCCGGCCAGGCCGACCCGGGCGGCCACCTCGACGCCGAGCACGTAGCCCAGCAGCAGGTCGCGGGTGCTGGCGTCGGCGGCGACGGCCGCGGAGATCGCGGCGGGCAGCGCCGAGGCGGACACGTGGGTGACGGCGCCGATGTGGGTGTCGTCGAAGTCCAGGCCGTGCACCAGCACGCCGTTGAGGACGGCGGCGTCGCGGGCGGGCAGCCGGGTCTTGCTGCCCAGCACGGGGACGTCGCCGGGGCCGAAGGAGCCCAGCGCCTGCGCGGCGGTGTCCGCGAAGGGGTGGGCGGACGCGGCGAAGGCGAGGCCGACGGCGTCCAGGACGAGGTGGCGGGCGCGGTCGAGCACGGGGGTGGGGACGTCGTCCGAGGTGGTGCGGGCGACGACGTCGGCGACCTGGCGGGCGAGGCTCATGGGTGACTCCCTCCTGTGACGGCGACCATAGGTCAGACGTTTAGCCGGCGGTAGACCCCAGCGCGCGGAACCAGGCGGCGCCGTCGGGCACGACGTCGGCGTACCGGGCGTCCAGGTCGACCAGCGCGGCGTCGTGGATCGCGGTGGACCGGTCGGCGACGGCGTCGGCGAGGACGACGGGGGCGTAGTCCAGCGAGGCGGCGTCGACGACGGTGGCCCGCACGCAGCCAGCGGTGGTGAACCCGGCGACGGCGAGGGTGTGGACGTCGAGCTCGTGCAGCAGGTCGTCGAGCACGGTGTGCACGAACCCCGAGGCCCGCTTCTTCGTCACCACCGGGTCGCCGTCGACGTACCCGACGCGGTCGTCGAACTCGGCCAGCTCGGCGCCGGGGCGCAGTTGCTTGAGGGCAGGGGCCTTCGCCGTCCAGACCGGGCCGAGCTCGTCGTCGTCCTCGAAGAGCACCCGCAGCCAGACGACCGGGACGCCGGCGGCGCGGGCGGCCGCGGCGGCCCGGCCGCAGCCCTCGGCGGCCGCGGAGACGGCCGGGTCCAGGGTGAAGAGCTTCTGGCAGTCGACCAGGACCAGCCCGGGTCGCTCGGTGGAGGCCAGCCGGCCCATGCCGACCAGGACCGGCTCGGCGGTCATCCCGCGAGCCCGTCGGCGACGATGCCGGCGAACTTGGCGAGGCGCACGCCCTGCAGCCGGCAGGCCTCCAGGGCCACGTCGTCGGGGGC
Organism: Klenkia terrae; assembly: GCF_900491935.1. Classification (GTDB taxonomy): domain Bacteria; phylum Actinomycetota; class Actinomycetes; order Mycobacteriales; family Geodermatophilaceae; genus Klenkia; species Klenkia terrae. Next base: position 1,825,258 of record NZ_UEXK01000004.1, on the reverse strand, counting down.
GGCGCCGGAGCGGGAGACGAAGGAGCCGCCGTAGGGGTTGCCGGACTCCTTCATCAGGTGCCGCTCGCCGTAGCCGAGGGGGAGGACCAGCGAGCCCCAGTGGTAGAGCACGTTGTTCATCGCCAGGATCGTGGACTCCAGGCCGCCGTGGCCGGTGGAGGCGCTGGTGAACGCCGTCCCGACCTTGTCGGCGAGCTTGCCCTGGAACCACAGGCCGCCGGTGGTGTCGAGGAACTCCTTGAGCTGGCCGGCGGGCAGGCCGAAGCGGGTGGGGCTGCCCAGGGCGATGCCGGTGGCCCACTCGAGGTCGTCGAGGGTGGCGGTCTCGTAGCGGGCCTCGTCGACGAAGGCCTGCCACTTGGGGTTGGCGGCGATCGCGGCGGGTGGGGCCAGCTCGGGGACGATCCGCAGCCGGACCTCGGCGCCGTGCTCCTCGGCGCCCTTCCCGATGGCCTCGGCCATGGCGGCCAGGTTGCCGGTGGAGGAGTAGAAGACGACGGCGATGCGGGAGGTGGCGGGCACCGGGGGAGCTCCTCGGGTCGGGGAGCTCCATCCAAGTGTCAGACGATTGCCGCCGTCAACGCCGGCCCTGTCAACACCGTGTGAACCGGGTGCGCGCTGGCAGGATGGGTCGGGTGACGGGGCCTGCGTACGCCGTGCTGGCGGGGACCATCCGGGCCCGGATCCTCAGCGGCGAGCTGGCGCCGGGGTCGCGGCTGCCCAACGAGCAGGAGCTGTCCGCCGACTTCGGGGTGGGTCGGTCGACGGTGCGCGAGGCGCTGCGGTCGCTGGCGTCGCAGGACCTCATCCAGACCACCCGGGGTGTCTCGGGAGGGAGCTTCGTGAGCGTGCCGACGGTCGGGCACCTCTCGGCGCACCTGGAGACCGGGGTGACGCTGATGGCCGCCGCCGAGCGGGTGACGGTCGGGCAGCTGATGTCGTTGCGTCACCTGCTGGAGGTGCCGGCCGCCGGGGAGGCGGCGCGGCACCGCACCGACGAGCAGCTGGAGGACCTGCGGCGGGCGGAGTTCGACCCCGCCGAGTCCACCGGCGAGGCGACCTACTCCGCGAACCAGGACTTCCACCTGGTGCTGCTGCGGGCGACCGGCAACCCGCTGCTGGAGGTCATCACGGCGCCGTTGTTCCGGGTGCTGGCGACGCGGTTCGGCCGCGACCACGCGCCGGACGGGTTCTGGTCGTGCGTCGCCGACGACCACGCGGAGCTGCACGACCTGGTCGCGGCGCGGGACGCCGACGGGGCGATCACCGCCATGCGGCGGCACCTTGACCATCTGACTGGCGCGTATCTGCAGATGGACCGCTTGAGCCGAGGTTGATGGCCGATCTTATGCTCCGATGTTCGGGGGGCTTCTCGGGTAGCAGAAGGGTGATGTGCGAATAATGGTCAATCCTCAAATGGGCGATCGTCCAGCATTCATGCGTCTACAAATAAGATCGTGGCGCCAATTTAGTGAGATTGATTTAGCGTTCCACCCGCGCTTGACGGTCATCACGGGCGCTAACGCCTCTGGTAAGACCACCCTTTTAAATATTCTCGGCCGGCACTTCAACTGGCAAAGTCAACTACTGGGCGTTCCGGAAGGTGGCGGTCGGCAATACTGGCGCTCGGACGGGCGAGCGGAGGAGCGTGCTGGTGTAAGAAGCGTGGGGACCCTTTGGTACGAACTGGGGGGCCAAACCGATCTGTTGCTTTATCCAGACCCGTCCTCCGCCGAGCAGACACTAAATCTGAACCAGCAGCAGGCTGTTCCGGGTCTATATATCTCTTCGCACCGCTCGATTAGTCGTTACCAGCCTCTCGTCAACATCCCTGCACAGTTCTCATCGGCGGACGTAGTTTTCGAGCAATTTTTCGCGGAGATTCTGAACAGATATTCTGGCGCGTACACCGCCAAGAATCCACTGACCGCCATGAAGGAAGCACTGATTGCCGCAGCACTGTTCGGGCGGGATTCGGAGTCCGTCGAAGCCAATCCTGAAGCTCGAGATGTGTGGGAATCTTTCCAGGAAGTACTGTCGTTAGTCCTGCCGGGGTCGTTCGGATTCGTGCGGCTAGTTGTGCGATCTCCAGACATTGTCGTCGTGACGACAAACGGCGAATTCTTGATGGACGCCGTCTCTGGCGGAATCAGTTCCATCATCGAACTTAGTTGGCAATTGCTGCTGCGAAGCCGCGCTTACCGCGCCTTTACCGTCTGCATGGATGAACCTGAGAATCACTTGCACCCCAGCCTCCAGCGTTCACTAATCCCGGGCCTTCTTTCCGCCTTTCCCACGATTTCATTCATTATTGCCACCCATTCTCCGTTCATCGTTACATCGGTTGCGGATAGTCACGTGTATGTCCTAGAGGACGTTGCTGGCGCCGGAATCAGTAGCAGACTGTTGGATCAGGCCAACAAGTCAGCCTCGGCGGACGAGACCCTCCAGCGGGTCCTGGGAATGAGCACGACAATCCCAATGTGGGTGGAGGGGGCGCTGGCGGAAGCAATGGCGGCATTTGAGATAGGTGGAGCGACTGCCGAAAATCTGCGGTCACTTCAGTTGGCGATGCGAAGCGTTGGGTTGCAAGATCAATTTCCGGCAGCTGTTAACTCGTTGAGTCGAGCAGGCGATGCGTAAGCTGACTAAGGATGCGGGGCCAGCGGTCTTGCAATCAAAGGGGTCGACCTGGGCGGCGGACTACGCGGCGGCCGCAGATGACTCAAAGCCTTCCCCGTGGCGACACCGTGAGATTCTGAGTCTGCTTATTGCCGAAACTAGCGAAAAATGTGCTTACTGCGAATCGAAAATCAGTAGTGTCGCCTATCTGCACGTCGAGCACATCTTGCCGAAAAGCCGGCGCCCAGATCTCGTGGTCGATTGGGGAAATCTCACGCTCGCATGTCCGGTCTGCAATACAGCGAAGGGTGCATACTACGATGCGTCAGCACCTCTACTCAATCCCTACTCTGATGAGCCGAGTGCGCATCTCGCAATTGTGGGGCCGTGTATCGAGGGGCGCCCCGGGGACGAATTGGGCCGGCGGACAGTCGATAAGTTGAAGCTGCGCCGCGTGGCGCTACTCATTGAAAGAGCGAAACGGATCGAGGCCTTGCACTGCCTCATCGAACGGTGGGCCTTAGCTGTTGGCAGTGACCGTGAGACGCTCGCCGAGGTGATTGTTGACGAACTGGCGGATGAAGTGGAGTTCTGTCAAACACTGCGCGCCTATGCGGAGACCCAGGGATTCATTGCCACCGAAACTGGCGCTGTCGGAGAGTAAGAACGACCGGTAGTGTGTTGGTGGCCGCGAGGGCTGCTTGTCGAGTTCGCGGACTGGGTGCGGCCGGATGGCACTGCTTGTCCCCGGAGCAGAGCGCGGGGCCGGCGCTTCATTGACGGTGCCAACGGGTGACGTGTGGTTCCGGACGCCCGCTGGCCGCTAGATACGCCTGTGGCTGGGCGCTGGTGTGCCGATGGACTCCAATTCCTCGACCGGAACGCGGTCCTGCTGCGGCCGATGCCTCAGCGGGACGGCGCTGCTGCCCCTCGGCCTCGGGACGGTGTCGACCGGCGCCTGAGCGATGTACCCAGCTCAGGGCCGGAAGTGGGTGATCTCGTCCGGGCGGTAGTAGTCCTGGGCGGTGCCGATGCGCACCAGCCACTGCTCCCGATCGGCGTACCACCAGACCACGGTGCCGACCTGGCCCAGGCCGACCGCCCGGGTGATCTGCACGGTGTCGCCGACCTGGAACTCCTCCACCACTCCACCCTGGCACCGTTCCGGAACCGTCGCGCGGCGGGCCTGTGCGGCACTACGGTGCCGAGATGGCGGACCCCGGCTGGCGCAGCATCGGCGGCTCGGCGACGGCGTGGTTCGTCGCGCCGTCCCAGGTGCAGGCAGCCGCGCTGGCCAGCCGCATCGCCGAACTGGCGCCCGGCAGTGCCGTCGACGTCCGGGCTGGCGGCGCCCGGGTGCGGCTGGACTCCGCCGAGCACACCGCCGCGGTGTCGGCGGCCGCGAGCGACCTCGGGCTGACCGCCGATCCCGGGGCACTGCAGCGGCTGGACGTCGTCCTGGAGTCCGCGGACCCGGCGGGCGCGGCCCGGTTCTGGGGGTCGGTGCTCGGGCTGGACCCCGCGGATCGCGACCCGGCCCTGCTGATCCGGCGGTCCGACGAGCACCGACCGCTGCGCAGCCGGATCCACCTCGACGTCGTCCGCCCCGCCCCGGTGGTCGCGGAGCTGGGGCTGGGCGCGGGGGTGGGCCCGTACGGCGTCCGACAGGCCGACCCCGAGGGCAACGAGGTCGACCTGCTGCCCGGCGGACCGCTGGGCGAGGGCGCCGAGGAGTGGTGGGCCGTGTTCAGCGCGATGGCCTGCTACCGCACCGACTCACCCGCACGGCTCGCTGCCGCCGCCGCGGACCTGGTCGCCGGCACCGGGCTGCCGCTGCTCGTCGACGTCCGACCCGACCTCGTCGTGCTCGCCAGCGGCAAGGCCCAGTGGGAGGACGGCGTCTGCGGCTCGGCGGCCGCCGCCCCCGCGCTGCCCACCCGCCTGCAGTCCGCGGCCCGCGACCTCGGCGCCGTCGCCGACCCGCAGCTGCCGCGGTTCAGGCAGCTGTTCCTGGACGCCGCCGACGTCGCCGCCGTGCAGGCGTTCTGGACGGCAGTGCTCGGCTACGTCGCCGACGAGCGGCCCGGGCTCACCGAGATCCACGACCCGCGCCGGCTCGGACCGGTCATGGTCTTCCAGCCCCTCGACCCGGCCGAGGAGGACCGCCGCCGCCAGCGCAACCGCCTGCACCTCGTGCTCACCGTGCCCGAGGACGCCGTCCGGGCCAGGATCGACACCGCCCTGGCCGCGGGCGGGCGGCTGGTCGACGAGGGCCGGGTCGTCGACCCCGAGGGCAACGAGCTCGTCGTCACCTCGGGCTGAGCGAGGTCAGGAACTCGGCGAAGGCGGCGTCGGTGCGCTCGGCGTCGCCGGTGGCCTGCCGGTCGATCAGCAACCCGCGGATCACAGCCAGCACCAGCGTGGCGAGCTCGGGACGACCGAGGGTGGCCAGCCCGGCCTCGAGCGGGCCCAGCCAGTCGGTCGTGGCCAGCCGGCGGAACTCCGGCCACAGCTGCTGGTCGGCGTCCTCGCGCAGGGGTGAGAACACCCGCAGGAACGGCGCCCCGTCCGGGCCGGAGATGCCGGCCCAGGCCCGGGCCAGGGTGTCGGGGTACGGCTCGCCGGGGCGGGCCCGCAGCAGGTCCTGGTACGCGGCGACCTGACGGTGCCGGGCGCGCTCCAGCACGGCGCGCAGCAGCTGGTCGCGGGTGCCGAAGTGGTACAGCAGCATCCGGGCCGACGTGCCGGTGGCCGCGACGAACGGGGCGGTCCGGTCGGGCAGGCCGTGGGCGAGCGCGTGGTCGGCGCAGGCGTCCAGCAGCTGCTCCCGGATCTCCGGCTGCGGTCGTCGTCCCACCGCCACAGCTTTTCGCGTAACGATCGCTACGTCTAGCGTTCTCGGTGACGGAGTCGAGACATTCGGGAGCAGCGATGAGGGTCGTGTTCGTGCACGGGGCGTGCGTCCGGGACGGCGCGTGGTGGTGGCACCGCACCGCGGAGCTGCTGGCCGAGCGGGGCGTCGCCAGCGTCGCGCCGGCGCTGCCCAGCTGCGGCGAGACCGGCCCGGCCGCCGGCACCGGCGGACCCGGGCTGACCGAGGACGTCGCCGCCGTCCGCGCCGTGCTGACCGGCAGCGACGAGCCCACCGTGGTGGTGGCGCACAGCTACGGCGGCATCGTCACCGCCGAGGCCGCCGCCGGCGTGGGCGCCGTGCGGCACCTGCTGCTGGTCTCCAGCTACCTGCCGGAGGTCGGGCAGTGCCTGGCCGACTTCGGCGGGGACGGCGGCCCGGCCCCCTTCCTCGCCGTCGACCCGGATGCCGGCACCTTCGCCGTCCGGCCCGAGCTGCTGGTGGACACGTTCCTGCAGGACTGCGCCAGCGACGTGCAGCAGCAGGCCACCGAGCGCCTGGCCCGGCAGGGCGTGCAGGTCCTCGGCCAGACCGTCGGGGCGGCCGCGTGGCACGACGTGCCCTCGACCTACCTGGTCTGCACCCAGGACCGGGGGACACCGGCCGACCGGCAGCGGGAGTTCGCGCAGCGGGCGGGCCGGGTCGTGGAGATCGACGCCGGGCACCACCCGTTCCTCTCCCGGCCCGCCGAGGTCCGCGACCTGGTGCTCGGCCTCAGCGGCTGACCGCCGGCGGCCGCGCGGTGTGCCAGGCGGTCTGCTCCTGGAACCACAGCCCGGCCGCGAGCAGCACGTCCTCGGCGTCCACCGGCGCGGTCAGCTGCACGCCCACCGGCATCCCCGACTGCGGGTGCCGGCCCACCGGCAGCGCCAGCGTGGGCCCGGCGTGCAGCGACCACGGGTAGGTCAGCTGGCCCAGCCGCCGGGACACCCGCAGCACGTCGTCGGGGTCGGCGCGCGGCACGTCGACCGGCATCGTGGGGGTGAGCAGCAGGTCGACGCCGTCCAGCGCCGCGGAGATCCGGTCCTGCAGCGCCTGCCGGGCGAGGACGGCGGCCGCCCGCTCGTCAGCGGTGATGCCGCGGCCCAGGCCGACCCGGACCAGCGTGTCCGGGTGGAACCGGTCCGGCTCCGTGGCCAGCCGGTCGGCGTGGATCCGGGCCAGGTCGGCGTAGACCAGCGTGTAGACGATGTCCTGGGCGTCGAGCAGGCCCTCGACCTCGATCGGCACGACCTCGGCCCCGAACACCGCCACCGCGGCGTCCACCACCGCCCGGACGCCGGGGTCGACGTCGGTGAGCAGCTGCACCGGCAGCCCGATCCGGCGCGGGACGGCGGGTGCGGGCAGCGCCGCCGTCGAGCAGGTCAGCACCCGCTGCGCCCGGGCCACCAGTGCGACGTCCCTGGCCAGCGGGCCGACGGTGTCCACGTCGTCGCAGACCGGGAAGACGCCGTCGGTCGGGATCGAGCCGATCGTGGGCCGCAGCCCCACGACCCCGCACGCCGAGGCCGGCAGCCGGATCGACCCGCCGGTGTCGGTGCCCAGCGCCAGGTCCACCACCCCGGCGGCGACCGCCGCACCCGACCCGCCCGACGAGCCACCCGGCACCCGGTCGAGGTCCCACGGGTTCCGGCACGGCCCGGCCGCGGAGTTCTGGTTGGTCACCCCGACGGCGAACTCGCTCAGGTTCAGCGTCGCCACGAGCTGGGCGCCGGCGGCGGTCAGCCGTTGCACGACCTCAGCGTCCGCGCCGGGCACCCGGTCGGCGAAGAACGCCGACGCGCAGGTCGTCGAGCCGCCGGCGACGTCGATGTTGTCCTTCACCCCGAGCCGGATCCCGGACAGGGTGCCCCCGGGGACGACGGGGCGGTCGACCCGGCGGATCACGGAGTTGGTGCGGGCGTCGTCCATCGGTCCTCCACGGGTCGAGGGGTTGCGCGCGTAATCATCAGACGTTTACCGTCCGGCTGTCGAGGGAGGTCTCCATGACCACACACCCAGCCGTCCTGGGTCGGTACTTCGAGGACTACGTCGTGGGCGACGTCTACCAGCACCCGCTCGGCCGCACGATCTCCGAGGCCGACAACACCTGGCTGACCATGCTGACGATGAACACCAACCAGCAGCACGTGAACGCGCACCTCGCCGCGCAGAACCCCATCACCGGCGGCCGCGTCATCGTGAACTCGGGGCTGACCATCGCCCTGACGCTGGGCCTGAGCGTGCTGGACATGAGCCAGAACGCGGTGGCGAACCTGGAGATGACCGACGTCCGGCTGACCCACCCGGTCTACGTCGGCGACACCCTCTACGCGGAGAGCCTGTGCACCGGCCTGCGGGCGTCGAAGTCCCGGCCCTACGCGGGCATCGTGTCGATGGTGACCCGCGGGCTGACCTCCGAGGGCGACGAGTGCATCTCGTTCAAGCGCTCGGTCATGGTCGCCACGAGGGAGTCCGGCATCGGGCAGGGCCACTTCCCCGAGGCCAAGACCGGGCCGCTGACCGCATGAGGCCGCTGGAGGACGTGCGGATCATCGCCCTGGAGCAGTACGGCGCCGGCCCGTTCGGCAGCGTGCACCTGGCCGACCTCGGCGCCCAGGTCATCAAGATCGAGGACCCGCGCACCGGCGGGGACATCGGCCGCTACGTCCCGCCGTACGTGCACGGCGAGGAGTCGCTGTTCTTCGAGACCTTCAACCGCAACAAGCAGAGCCTGTCCCTGGACATCTCCACGCCGGCCGGGCGCGCGGTGTTCGAGGACCTGGTGCGCACCAGCGACGCCGTCTGGTCCAACCTGCGCGGCGACGTCCCGGCCAAGATCGGCATCCGGTACGCCGACCTCGCGCACCTCAACCCGGCCGTCGTCTGCTGCAGCCTGACCGGCTTCGGCATGACCGGCCCGCGCGCGGCCGAGCCCGGCTACGACTACGTGCTGCAGGGCATCGCCGGCTGGATGAGCCTGACCGGCGACCCCGACGGCCCGCCGACCAAGACCGGGCTGTCGCTGGTGGACTTCTCCAGCGGTTTCGTCGCCGCGCTGTCGCTGATGGCCGGGCTGCACGCCGCGCGGCGGGACGGCGTCGGCGGGGACTGCGACGTCTCCCTCTACGACACCGCCATGTCGCTGCTGACCTACCCGGCCACCTGGGCGATGACGGCGGGGTACGAACCGGTCCGCACCGTCGACTCCGCGCACCCCTCGCTGGTCCCGTTCCAGGCGTTCCAGGCCGCCGACGGCTGGCTGGTCGTCGGCTGCGCCAAGGAGAAGTTCTGGCAGCGGCTGGTCGCCGTCCTCGAACGGCCCGACCTGGGGGACGACGACCGGTTCGCCACCTTCCAGCTCCGCGACGTGCACCGCGCCGAGCTGTTGCCCCAGCTCAAGGCGGTGTTCGCCGCCGACACGGTGGCGCACTGGATGGCGTTGCTGCAGGCCGCGGGGGTGCCGTCGTCCCCGATCAACGACGTGGTCCAGGCGCTGGCCGACCCGCAGGCCGCCGCCCGGGGGCTGCTGCTGGAGACCGAGCACCCGCACTGGGGCACCGTGCGGCAGGTGGGCAGCCCGGTCCGCTTCGGCGACCAGCCCACCGAGCACCGCCGCGCCCCGCACCGCAACGAGCACCAGGATGCGATCACCGACCTGCTCGGCTACCCACCCGAGAAGGTCGCCGCACTGGCCGCCGCCGGCGCCTTCGGACACCAGGAGCACTGACGTGGACTTCACCCTCAACGAGGAGCAGCGCGACTTCCAGCAGGCGCTGCGCCGCTTCGTCGACCGCGAGATCGTGCCGGTGGCCTCGGAGTGGGAGCGCACCGGCCGCTACCCGACCGAGATCGTCGACCACCTGAAGGCGATGGGCCTGTTCGGCCTGACCACGCCCGAGGAGTTCGGCGGCCTGGCGCTGGACATGGTCAGCTTCACCCTCGTCTACGAGGAGATCAGCCGCGGCTGGATGGGCATCGCCGGCATCCTCGGCAGCCACGGGCTCTCGGCCTGGATGATCGCCAAGCACGGGACCGAGGAGCAGAAGCAGCGCTTCCTGCCCAAGCTGGCCACCGGCGAGTGGCGCACCGGCGTCGGCCTCACCGAGCCCGGCGCGGGCACCGACCTGCAGGGCATCGCCACGACGGCGGTGCTGGACGGCGACACCTACGTCGTCAACGGCACCAAGACCTGGATCACCAACGCCCGGCACGCGAACGTGCTGCCGGTGCTGGTGAAGACCGACCCGAAGGCCGAGCCCCGGCACCGCGGCATGTCGCTGCTGCTGGTGGACACGTCGTCCCCGGGCTTCGAGGTCAGCCGGGACCTGGGCAAGCTCGGCTACAAGGGCACCGAGTCCTGCGAGATCTCGCTGGTCGACGTCCGGGTGCCGGCCACCGACCTGCTCGGCGGCGTCGAGGGCCTGGGCATGAAGCAGGCCCTGAGCGGCCTGGAGATCGGCCGGCTCAACATCGCCGGCCGCAGCGTCGGCGTCGCCCAGGCCGCCTACGACGCGGCGCTGAAGTACGCGGGCGAGCGGGAGGCGTTCGGGCACCCGATCGCGGAGTTCCAGGCCATCGCGCTCAAGCTGGCCGAGATGGCCACCCAGCTGCAGGCCGCCCGGCTGCTCACCTACTGGGCCGCCTCCAAGGCCGACGCCGGCCAGCGGGTGGACGCGGAGTCCGGCATGGCCAAGGTGTTCGCCTCGGAGACCGCGCTGGCGCTGTCCCTGGAAGCCATGCGGATCCACGGCGGCTACGGCTACTCCACCGAGTTCGTCGTCGAGCGGCTCTACCGCGACGCCCCGCTGATGGCGATCGGCGAGGGCACCAACGACGTGCTGCGCACCGTCATCGCCAAGTCGCTGGTCGCGGGCACGACGGTCGTCGGGTGACCGTCCGCAGCTGGCTCTACGTGCCCGGCGACCGGCCCGACCGGTTCGCCAAGGCGGTCGCCACCGGGGCCGGGGCCGTCGTCCTCGACCTGGAGGACGCCGTCCCGCCGGCCGGCAAGGACGCCGCCCGGGCCGCCGTCCTCACCCTGCTCGGGGAGCGGCCGGCGGCCCAGGTGTGGGTACGGGTCAACACCGGCGAGCGGGGTCGGGACGACGTCGACGCCGTGGCCCGGGCGCCCTGGCTGACCGGCGTCGTGCTGCCGAAGGCGGCGTCCCGGGAGCTGCTGGAGCGGGTGCACAGCCAACTGCTGGCCGCCGAGGAGGCCACCGGGCGCTCGCCGGGGGGCATCGGGGTCAGCCCGCTGGTGGAGAGCGCCGCCGGGGTGCTCGCCGCCCCCGCGCTGGCCGGCGGGCCGCGGGTGCGCTGCCTGCAGCTCGGCGAGGTCGACCTGGCCGCCGACCTCGGCGTCACCCCCGGCCCGGACGGCGCCGAGCTGCTGCTGGCCCGCAGCGCCGTCGTGCTCGCCTCGGCCGCCGCCGGCATCGCGCCGCCGCCGGCCGCGGTGTCCACCGAGTTCCGCGACCTGGCCGCCTTCGAGGCGCAGACCCGGGCGCTCACGGCGATGGGCTTCCGCGGCCGGGCGTGCATCCACCCGGCGCAGGTCGAGGTGGTGGAGCGGGTCTGCCGGCCCACGCCCGAGGAGGTCGCCGAGGCCCGCGACGTGCTGACCCGGCTGGCGGCGTCCCCCGGGGTGGCGATCGGTGCCGACGGCCGGATGCTCGACGAGGCCGTCGCCCGCCAGGCCCGCAGCACCCTCGCCCTGTCCGGCTGACGCACAGGTGTCCGTAGCCTCCGGAGGGTGACCGATCGGCCCGCCGTCCCCCGGCCTCGCTGGGGACGCCTGCCGGATGCGGCCCGCCGGGCGGTGTCCGGCACCGGGCCGCCCACCGAGCCGCTGGCCCTGCGCGCCCGGCCCAGCGGGGTGGACGTCGAGACCGCGCGGTCGGCGCTGTCGCTGGCCCTGCGGATCGGCGAGTCGATGATGGCCGTGGGCGCCTCGGCGGCCGACGTGACCGCCGGCGTCCTGCGCGTGGCGGCGGCCTACGGGCTCACCGACTGCCAGGTGGACATGACCTTCACCTCGCTGACCATCGGCTACGACCCCGACGACGTCCCGCCGCTGGTGCTGATGCGGATCGTCCGGCCCCGGGGCGTGGACTACACCCGGCTGCGGGGCATCGCCGAGCTCGCCGCCCAGGTCACCACCGGGGGCCTGCCGCTGGAGGAGGCCCACCGCCGGCTGGACGACGTGCTGGCCGCCCCGAACCCCTACCGCCGGCAGATCCACGCGCTGGGCTGGTCCGGCGTGGCCGCGTGCGTGGCCTTCCTGCTCGGCGGCGACTGGCTGGTCGCCCTCGTCGCGGCGGTCACCACCGCGGCCGTCGAGCGCACCATCCGGGCGCTCAACCGACGGGGTCTGCCCGTGTTCTTCCAGCAGGCCGCCGGCGCCGCCATCGCCACCGGCACGGCGGTGCTGCTGGTGGTGGCCGGGATCGACGTCCGGGCGTCGCTGGTGGTCGCCGCCGGCATCGTGGTGCTGCTGGCCGGGTTGTCGCTGGTGGGCGCCGCGGAGGACGCGATCAGCGGCTTCCCGGTGACGGCCGCGGCCCGGGCCTTCGAGGTGGTCACGCTGACCACCGGCATCGTCGTCGGCATCGCCGCGGTGCTGGACGTCGCCCAGCGGTTCGAGGTGCCGCTGCGGGTGATCGACCCGGCCACGGTCGCCGTCCCCTTCGTCGTGTCGCTGACCGCCGCGGCCGCGATGGGCGGGTCGTGGGCGCTGGCCTCCTTCGCCCGGCCGCGGGCCATGGCGGTCGCGGTGCTGGCCGGCGCGGCGGCGTGGGCGACCTCCAGCGCCGCCGGCCTGGTGGGCGCCGGCCCCGCGGTGGCCGCTGCTGCCGCCGCGGTCGTGGTGGGCTTCTCCGGCGAGGCCCTGGGTGACCGGCTCGGGGTCCCCGCGCTGCTGGTCGCGGTGTGCGGCATCGTGCCGCTGCTGCCGGGTCTGGCCATCTACCGCGGCCTGTTCGCCGTGGTGGTCGACGGCGACGTGCCCGGCGGCACCGCCCGCCTGGTGGGCGCGGCCGCAGTGGGGCTGGCACTGGCCGCGGGCGTCGTGCTGGGCCGCTACCTGGGCCGGCCGCTGGGCGGCCGGATCGACCGGTTCGAGCGGCGGGTGCGCGGCCGGGCGATCCGGCGCGACTGAGCAGAGGCATGCGCGGTCGAGGGTCGGGTCGCTACTGTTCCCGTCGTCGGAAGACCCGTGCACGACGGGATCCGTGGGGGAGGCCGTGATGTCGGAGCGTCCGCCGATGGCGTTGGACGACACCTCGCGCGCGATCATCGAGCAGCTGCAGCAGGACGGACGTCGTCCCTACGCCCGGATCGCCGAGGCGGTCGGGCTCAGCGAGGCCGCCGTCCGGCAGCGGGTGCAGCGCCTGCAGGACTCCGGCGTCATGCAGATCGTCGCGGTGACCGACCCGCGGCAGGTCGGCTTCCCGCGGCAGGCGATGGTGGGCATCCGCACCGAGGGCGACTCGCGCCTGGTCGCCGATGTGGTCGCCGGGTTCGACGAGGTCGACTACGTGGTCATCTCCGCGGGCTCGCTGGACCTGCTGGTCGAGGTGGTCTGCACCGACGACACCCAGCTGCTGGACACCGTCAGCCGGATCCGCGCGGTCGAGGGCGTCACCTCGACCGAGACCTTCCTCTACCTGGGGCTGCGCAAGCAGACCTACGCCTGGGGCACCCGCCGCGCCGACCCCGGACCGGCGGTCTGAGCCACAGGCTGCGCACACGTGCGCATGGGTTGATGGGCGCCAGTCACCACCCCTCACGGAGGACCCTGTGCCCGAGACCCTGTTCGGCCTGCCCGCGCACCCGTTGATCGTGCACGCCACGGTGGTGCTGGTCCCGCTGGGCGCCCTCCTCGTGCTGCTGCACGCGCTCTGGCCGGCCGCCCGCCGCCGGCTGGGCATCGTCACGCCGTTGGTCGCCCTGGTCGGGGTGGTGCTGGTGCCGCTGTCGACGGAGAGCGGGGAGAACCTGGAGCACGCGCTGGGCCGCAGCGAGCTGATCGAGGCGCACTCCCGCCTCGCCGACGGGCTGCTGCCGTGGATGGTCGGGCTCTTCGTCATGGCGGTCGCCGTCTACGTGCTGGGCCGTCGTCCGGCCGGGCCGCGGCTGGTCGGCGTCCTGGCCGCGGTGCTCGCCGTGGTCGCCGTGGTCGGGGTGACCCAGCAGGTGGTCCGCATCGGGCACTCCGGCGCCGAGGCCACCTGGTCCGACACCGCCTCGGCGGACGGTGACTGAGGGCACGCAGCCGAGCCTGACCTTGCTGGCACGCGGTGCCGGGGAGCCCTACCGTCGCGCCGTGAGCACCGATCTGCCCGTCACCCACACCGGGGAGCCGCACGCCGGCGCCCTCGGCACCCGGCTCAACTGGCTGCGCGCCGGCGTCCTCGGCGCGAACGACGGCATCGTGTCCACCGCCGGCCTGGTGGTCGGCGTGGCCGGGGCGACGACGGCGCACGCCCCGGTCCTCACCGCCGGTGTCGCGGGCCTGGTCGCCGGGGCGGTCTCGATGGCGCTGGGCGAGTACGTGTCGGTGAGCAGCCAGCGCGACAGCGAGCAGGCGCTGCTGGACAAGGAGCGCCGCGAGCTGGTCGAGATGCCCGAGCAGGAGCTCGCCGAGCTGGCCGCGATCTACGAGTCCAAGGGCCTGTCGCCGCAGACCGCCCGCACGGTCGCCGAGGAGCTGACCGCCAAGGATGCGTTCGCCGCGCACGTCGAGGCCGAGCTGGGCATCGACCCCGACGAGCTCACCAACCCCTGGCACGCCGCGGGTGCCTCCGCGGTGGCCTTCACCGTCGGGTCGCTGCTGCCGCTGGCCGCGATCCTGCTGCCCCCGCCCGGCGCCCGGGTGCCGGTGACCTTCCTCGTGGTGCTGCTGGCCCTGGCGCTGACCGGTGCGGTCGGCGCGCGGCTGGGCGGGTCGCCGGTGGCCCGGGCCGTCGTCCGGCTGGTCGCCGGCGGCGCGATCGCGATGGCGGTGACCTTCGCGATCGGCGCCCTGGTCGGCGGCCTCGGCGTCTAGCGGTTGAGGGCCAGGACGCTGAGCAGCTCGTAGGCGACGTGGCTTGCCGCGATCGCGGTCAGCTCGGCGTGGTCGTAGGCGGGGGACACCTCGACCACGTCGGCGCCGACGACGTCCAGGCCGACCAGGCCGCGCAGGGTGTTGAGCAGCTCGCGGCTGGTCAGCCCGCCGGCCTCGGGGGTGCCGGTGCCCGGGGCGTGCGCCGGGTCCAGCACGTCGATGTCCACCGACACGTAGACCGGGCCGTCGCCGAGCCGGCGGCGCATCCGCTCCACGACGCTGGCCACGCCGTCGACCTCGTAGTCGTCGCTGCGCACCACCTGGAAGCCGAGCACGGCGTCGTCCTCCAGGTCCTGCTTGGAGTACAGCGGGCCGCGGATGCCCACGTGCATCGACCGCTCCAGGTCGATCAGCCCCTCCTCGCTGGCCCGGCGGAACGGGGTGCCGTGCGTGTACGGGGCGCCGAAGTAGGTGTCCCAGGTGTCCAGGTGCGCGTCGAAGTGCAGGACGGCGACCGGTCCGTGGTCGCGGGCCACCGAGCGCAGGATCGGCAGCGCCACCGTGTGGTCCCCGCCCAGGGTCAGCACCTGGGCGCCGTCGGCCCGCAGCGCGCTGATCCCGGCGTCGATGGTGCCGATGGCCTCCTCGATGTCGAACGGGTTCACCCCGAGGTCGCCGGCGTCGGCCACCTGCTGGGTGCCGAACGGCATCGCGTCCAGCGCCGGGTTGTACGGGCGCAGCAGCTTGGACCCGGCCCGCACGTGGCCCGGGCCGAAGCGGGCGCCCGGGCGGTAGCTGACGCCGGAGTCGAACGGGATGCCGACGACCGCGACGTCGGCCCGGGAGACCTCGTCGAGCCGGGGCAGCCGGGCGAAGGTGGCCGGCCCGCCGTAGCGGGGGACCTTCGTGGCGTCGACGGGGCCGATCGGGGTGCTCACGGGGTGTCTCCAGACGGTGAGAGGTGTTCGTGGACGACGAGCCAGCCCGCGCCGTCCCGGGCGAGGACGACGGTCTCCCGCTCCTGCGTGGTGGCCTCGCCCTCGTGGGTGGCCACCGTCGTCGTCACGTGGTGGGTGACCAGCGCAGTCTCCCCGACCCACTGCAGCTGCTGGTCGGTCGAGGTGCAGGCCAGCACCCGGAAGCCGTCCTCGGCGACCCAGGTGCGCCAGGCGTCCCGGTACTCCTCGCGGGAGCCGAACCGGGGGCTGCCGGGCAGCACGAAGGTGGCCTCGGGGTGCAGGCAGGCGAAGTAGGCGTCCTCGTCGGAGGAGGCGAACGCCGCGACCAGCGCGTCCAGCGCCTCGAGCGGGGTCATGCCGGCAGGTCCGCACCGGGCCGGCGGACCGGGTCGGTGATCGGCGGTGCCTCGCCCGCCGCGCGGGGCACCCAGCGCGGGCCCTGCGGCCCGAAGACGTAGCGCGGCCCCGGGAAGAGGAACAACGACCCCAGGTAGAGGACGGCGGCCAGCAGCAGCGCCCCCGGCAGGCTGACGTCGACCCCGCCGAACGCATTGGTGAACGGCCCGACGATCAGCGGCGGGTAGTTGGCGAACAGCAGCCCGATCACCGCCGAGGGGATCCAGGCCACCATCCCGCGCCAGTTCACCCCGCCGGAGAACCAGTAGACGCCGCCCTCGCGGCCCTGGTTGAACACCTGGACGGCGGCCGGGTCGTAGTAGCCGCGCCGGACGACGTAGCCCAGCGTCATGATCACCATCCACGGCGTGGTGCAGATGACGATCGCGCCGATGAAGGCGTTCACGCTGCCGACCAGGTCGAAGGCCAGTCGGCCGACCACGATGAACACGAAGCTCAGCGCCCCGATGACCAGCGAGGCGCGCACCCGGGACAGCCGCGGCAGCACCGAGGAGAAGTCCAGCCCGGTGCCGTACAGCGAGGTGACGCCGGTGGACAGCCCGCCGAGGACGGCGACCACCATCAGCAGCAGGGCGTACCAGAGCGGCGAGGCCTGGACCAGCGCGAAGACGTAGTCGACCTCACCGGCCACCAGCGTCGCCGTCCCCACGCCGAACAGGAACGGGACCAGCGTGGCCAGCTGGGCCACCACCGTCGCCGACAGCAGCGACCGGCGGGAGGTGTCGGCCGGGATGTAGCGCGACCAGTCGCCGAGGAAGGCGCCGAAGGAGACCGGGTTGCCCATCACGATCAGCACCGACAGCACGAACGTCGGGGCGAAGGAGCCCAGCGCGTAGGCGTCCGGGCCCGGGTCGTAGGACAGGTCGAAGACGTTCGCGTAGGCCACGATCCCCAGCAGGATCAGCACCGTGTTGCCGACCACCACGACCTTGTTGACCAGCAGCATGAACTGGTAGCCGTAGACCACGACGACGATCACCAGCGCGCCCAGCACGGCGTAGACCAGCGCGCGGGTCAGGTCGCCGTCGGGCAGGCCGAAGAGCCGGTTGCCCGCGGCGACCAGGGCGTCGCCGGAGACCCAGACCGAGATCGAGTAGAACGCGATCGCGGTCAGCAGGGACAGGAACGACCCCAGGATCCGGCCGCGGACGCCGAAGTGCGCCGAGGACGACACCGCGTTGTTCGTCCCGGTCTTGGGGCCGAACAGGCCCATCGGGGAGAGCACCAGCCCGCCGAGGACGACGCCGACCACCGTGGCGAGCACCGCCTGGCCCAGCGAGAGCCCGAGCAGGATCGGGAAGGTGCCCAGGATGATGGTCGCGAAGGTGTTGGCACCGCCGAACTGGATGCGCAGCAGGTCCAGCGGCCGCGACGTGCGTTCGGCGTCGGGGATGGTGTCGATGCCGTGCTGCTCGACCTCCAGCGCGCGGGGGCGCCGGGTCGGGTCTGCGCTGGGGGCCATCGCGGCTCTCCTCGGTCGGGGGTGACGGGGGCCACCGGCCGGTACCGTAAGGCCACTGTTGCCCGCAAGGCAACGAAAGTTCACCGGGACGAAACGAGGACACGTGCGCGTCACACGGCTGGTCGACCTGTCCGTCCCGGTCGACGCGGGCACGCAGGTGTTCCCGGGGGACCCGGTGTTCGCCTCGCAGCCGCACACCACGGTGGCCGCCGACGGCTACAACGTGCAGGCCGTGCGCATGGGCTCGCAGACCGGCACGCACGTCGACGCCCCGTTCCACTTCGCCCCCGACGGCCTGCGCGTCGACGAGCTCGACCTCACCCGGCTGACCGGGTCGGCCGTGGTCGTGGACGTCCGCGGCCGGGCGCCACGCAGCCGGCTGACCTGGGACGACGTCGCCGACGACCGCATCTCCGTGGGCTCCATCGTGCTGCTGCACACCGGCTGGTCGGCGCACTACGGCACGCCGGCCTACTTCGACCACCCGTTCCTGGACGCCGACGCCTGCCGCCGGCTGCTGGCCGCCGGGGTGCGCACGATCGGTCTGGACGCCCCGAACATCGACCTCACGCCCACCGACGACGACCCGGGCGAGGGCTACCCGGTGCACCACCTGGTCGCCGCCGTCGACGGGGTGATCTGCGAGAACCTGACCAACCTCGCCGCCGTCGACTTCGCCGACCCGTTCGTCTCCCTGCTGCCGCTGCGGCTGACCGGCGCCGACGGCGCCCCGGTGCGCGCGGTGGCGATGCAGGTGCAGCCGTGACCCGACCGACCCCGCCCGAGGCCCGGATCGGCGCCCGGCTGCGGGCGGCCCGGCAGGCCCGCGGGCTGACCCTGGACCAGGTCGCCTCCGCGACCGAGCTGACCAAGGGGTTCATCAGCCGGCTCGAGCGCGACGAGGTGTCGCCGTCGGTGGCCTCGCTGGTCGCCGTGGCCGGGGTGCTCGGCCTGGGCATGGGCGAGCTGTTCGACCCGCCGTCCACCCAGCTGGTGCGCGCCGGCCCCGGCCCGCCGATCGCGTTCGGCGGGCAGCGGGTGCACGAGACGCTGCTCACCCCGGGCACCCAGCGGGAGCTGCAGGTCATCCACTCCCGGCTCGAGCCCGGCGGCACCGGCGGGGCGGACCTCTACACGCTGCGGTCGGCGGTGGAGTTCGTCTACGTGGTGGCCGGGTCGCTGGACGTCGTCCTGGCCGACGAGGTGATCGCGCTGCAGCCGGGGGACGCGCTGACCTTCCCCGGTCGGACGCCGCACACCTGGCGCAACGGCTCGGACGCCGAACCGGCCGAGGTGCTCTGGGCGCTGAGCCCGGCTCCCTGATCCCCCGTGCGGGTCGGGCCGCGTCGATCGCGCGGGCGACGGCGGCCCACGGCTGGTCTACTTGCGCGGGACCGGGTCGAGGCGAGGAACGGGGGTGGGTGTGGCGCTGTCGTTGCACGCTGCCGCGCGCTCGCACACCGGGCCCCGGCCGGACAACCAGGACTCGGGTCTGGTGTCGCCCTCGCTGGTCGCCGTCGCCGACGGCGTCGGCGGCAACGTGGGCGGTGCCGTGGCCTCCTCGCTGGTCATCGGCTGGCTGGCCCCGATGGGCCGGGAGCTCGAGGCCGACCTGCCCGACGGCGGCCTGGCCGACCTGGTCTCCGCCTGCAACGAGCGGATCCGCACCGCCGTGGGCCACCGGCCCCGGCTGGAGGGGATGGCCACCACGCTGTCGGCGATCGGCGTGGTCGGCGACGCCGCCGTGCTGGTGCACATCGGCGACTCCCGGGCCTACCGCTGGCGGGCGCCCGAGCTGGTGCAGCTGACCCGCGACCACACCCTGGTGCAGGCCCTCATCGACGCCGGCTCGATCACCGAGGCCGAGGCGCTGGTGCACCCGCAGCGCTCGGCGGTCTACGCGGCGCTGCACGGCGGCACCGACGACGTCGAGGGCCTCGAGGTGCTCTCGGTCGACCTGCAGCCCGGCGACCGGCTGCTGGTCTGCTCCGACGGGCTGTCCGGCGCGCTGCCGCCGCAGGTGATGGCCGAGCTGCTGGCCGTCGCGGAGAACCCCGACCAGGCCGCGGCCACCCTGCTGGGTGCCGCCCTGGCCGCCCCCGCCTCGGACAACGTCACCGTCGTGGTCGCCGACGTCCTCGACGACATGGTCGACGGCATCCCGCCCACCCGGTACCGCACCGTGGGGGCGGCGTCCTCGGCCCGCGACGAGACCGTCGAGGTCCTCGAGGCGCTGTGGCCCGGCCCGTCGACCGGCGCCTTCCGCCCGGTCACCTCACCCGGCACCCCCACCGGCTGACCCCGGCGCTACAGCTCCGGTCGGCACCTGCCGACGACGGAGGCGTGACCACGCTGCTGGAGCGCTCCGCCCCGCCGGAGCTCGACGCCATCACCCTGCTGCCCGGCCGGGCCGCGCTGCTCGACGTCCTGGCGCTGCGCCGTCCCGCCGCGGGCGGGCCCGCCGTCGCCGGCGTCGTGCTGGTGGGGCTGCCGTCCCCCGCGCTCGTCCCGCTGGGCGCCGCCCTGCTGCTCGACGTCACCGCCGCGCTGTCCGGCGCCCTGGTCGAGGGCGAGTGGCTGGCCCGCTGCGGCCGGGCCGAGTTCGCCGTCGTCACCGACGAGCCCCTCGCCGCCGCCGCGGCCCGCCTGCGCGCCGTGCTGGACCTGCCGGTGGTGACCGGGACGCACCCGGTCACCGCCGACCACGCCGCCGCCGACGTGCTGGCGCTGGCCGCCCTCGACCTGGCGGCGGCCAGCCGAGGGTGACCTCAGTGGCAGTGCGAGCCCTTCGAGGGCGGCACGTCCAGGGTCGGGTTGCGGTCGAAGAAGCCGGTGGGCTTGAGCTCGAACCGCACGATGTCCACCGGCATGACCGGCCAGTCCTCGACCCGCGGCACGTGGTGCAGCCCGAACACGTGCCACAGGACGACGTCGGTGGCCTCGGTGGAGCGGCCGGCCTTCGTCCACTCGGGCAGCCCGGCGTCCTGCGAGCTCTGGTTGCAGAACTCCCCGGAGGGCCAGCGCTCCGCGGCATCGAACGGGGTCACCCACACCGGGTGCGCGACCACCCCGGCCCGCTGCATCAGCGGTGACCCGGGCCCGGCCAGCGCCGGGATCGCCGCGGTCGGCACCAGCTTGTAGCTGGTCGGGGCGCCCCAGGCGTTCCGCCGGGACGCTGAGGTGACCTTGTAGCCGCGCTGCGAGGCCCAGTCCAGGTCGTAGCCGCCCTCGGTGGTGACCGGCGTCGACCGGGAGACCAGCGCCATGCCGTAGGGGTTGCCCGGTCCGGTCGGCGGTGCCTCGGTGTGCACCTGGACGACGGTGTTGTCCGGGGTGTCCACCTCCATGTCCAGCCGCGCCACGATGAAGTGCTGGTGGATCGGCGCGGTGGTGTGGTCGTCGACGACGGTGCCGTGCGGCGGCGGGGTGCCCTCGAACGTCGAGGTCACCATGATCCCGGTCGCCCGGACCTCGCACTCGATCTGGCCGTCCTGGTAGAAGCGCCAGTACACGAGGTACTCGTAGTTGGCCACGGTCGCGTGGAAGCTGACCACCAGCCTGCGGGACCGGCGCACCTCGGCGCCGGCGTTCTCGTCGACGTGCTTCCACAGGACGCCGTCGTCCTCCTCGTGGATGCAGATCGCGTTCTTGATCGCGTAGGGCTCGGCGTGGCTGTCGTGCAGCACGGCGTCGACGTAGGTGATCTCGCCCAGGCAGTCGCAGCCCAGCTCGAGCGACGTCGTCATGAAGCCCAGGCCCCACTCGCCGATGTCGAAGGCGGTGCGCCGGTAGTGGTCCTCGCCCGGGTCGCGGTAGGGCACGACCATCTCCGCGAAGCTCATCCGGTGGGCGACCGAGCGGCCGTCGATGCCGACCCGGTGCAGCACCAGGCCCTCGCGGTGGTTGAAGCCGATCCGCATCGACCAGCCCAGCCAGGTCAGCTCGTTGCCCTCCAGGGCGAACGAGACGCCCTCGGGCTGGGTGACCTCGAAGGTCTTGATGTCCTCGCGCTGCACCAGGCCGGGCACCAGGGCGGGGATGTACTCACCCATCGCACCGGTCGGGGCGGCGACGGAGAACGTGTCCTCGATGTCGAGGAGCTCCATGGTGTTGAGGTCCACCACGTGGTGCAGCCCGTTGACCGGGTGCGCGTAGGGGTTGCCGTTCGGGGTCTCGCGGACCCACACGTCGGTCCAGCCCACCCGGCGGTCGGCGAACTGCTGCGGGATCAGCGAGTGCCCGTAGGCCCAGGTGTCGATCAGCACCAGGTCCAGGTCGGTGATGCCGCGGGCGGCCAGCGAGGCGATGACCCGCTCGTCGGCGATCAGCGCGACGTGCGCCTCGTGCCACTCGTCGACGGTCATGTTGGGCTGCTGGCCCGGGACCGCCGTCCACTCCAGGACGGCGTCGTCGGTCAGCGAGACGACCGCGGTGTAGGCCGCGTTCGCCGCCCGGTCGAAGCAGGTGACCCGGGCCGCGCGCGGGTTCGGGTCGCCGGGCTGCCAGCTGCGGACGACGTCCTTGGCCGGCTCGCGCAGCTCGATGCCGGCGAACCGCCAGCCCTCGCCCACGCCCTTCTCCCGGCGCAGGACGGCGGCCGCGGCGCGGAACTCGTCGGCGGTCAACGGATCGAGCGGGTGTGCGGTCACGGGAGGTTCCTCTGGTCGAGCAGCGGGAGGGAGGGGTCGAACGGGACGCCGGTGCGGCGGCGGGCGATCGCGCTCAGTGCCTCGAGCACCACCCGGTTGGCCAGCGCGGCGGTGATGTCGGCGTGGTCGTAGGGCGGGGACACCTCGACGACGTCGATGCCGACCACCGGCAGCTCCAGGCAGATCCGGCGGACGGCGTCCAGCAGCTCGCGGGCGGTCAGCCCGCCGGGCTCGGGGGTGCCGGTGCCCGGTGCGTGCCCGGGGTCGCAGACGTCGATGTCGACGGAGAGGAAGACCCCGTCGCAGTCGTCGGTGGCGATGGTGAACGCCTCGGTCAGGCAGGCGGCGAGCCCGCGGTGCCCGATCTCGGTCATCTCGTAGGAGCGCATGCGCTGCTGGGCCATCCAGTCCAGCGTCTCCGGCGGCGGCCAGTAGCCGCGCAGCCCGACCTGCAGGAAACGGTCCCCGCGCAGCGCGCCGGACTCGATCAGCCGGCGCATCGGCTGGCCGTGGCCCCACAGCGAGCCGAACTCGATGTCCCCGGTGTCGGCGTGCGCGTCGAAGTGGATCATCGAGACCCGGCCCTGCCCGAGGACGTCGGCCACCCCGCCGGCGTCGGCGAAGGCGATGGAGTGGTCGCCGCCCAGCACCACCGGGATCGCCCCGGCCCGGACGACGTCGGCGACCGCGGCGCGCAGCGCGGGCAGCGCCACCTCGATGTCGCCGGAGTACATCTCCACGTCGCCGGCGTCCAGCACCCGCAGGTCGCGCAGCCCGTCGGTGCGCAGCGCCAGGCTGGGCCGGGAGCCGTCGTGCGGCAGGTAGTCGGTCATCCGGATCGCCTGCGGCCCGAACCGGGTGCCCGGCCGGTGGCTCGTCCCGCCGTCGAAGGGCGCCCCGAGGACGACGACGTCGGCGCCGGCCATCGACGCCGGGTCGGTGTGGTCGCACCGGTCCACGCCCAGGAAGGTGATGTCCGGACCGAACTGCGGGCCGTAGCGGGCCACGACGTCCTCCTGGGTCGGCGACGGAAACCGTCGATCTGCGGCGTCCCGGCGACGCTATCCGTTGTTGCCACCCGCGTCGAGGTGTGTTGCCATACCGTCGACCCGAACCTCTGATCGGAGCCCTCCATGAGCGAGTACGCCGTCGTCGACCCCGCCACGGGGGAGACCGTCGCCAGCTACCCGACCGCCACCGACGAGCAGGTGGAGCGGGCGATCACGGCCGCGACGTCGGCGCACCGCGGCTGGTCGCGCAGCTCGACGGCCGCCGAGCGGGGGGCGCTGGTCCGCCGGGTCGCCGAGCTGCACCGGGAGCGGCGCGATGAGCTGGCCGCCCTGATCGTGCGGGAGATGGGCAAGACGATCACCGCCGCCGAGGGCGAGGTGGACTTCGCCGCGGACATCTACGAGTACTACGCGGACAACGCCGAGCGGATCACCGCCGACCAGCCGATCGACCTGGTCGCGGGCTCCGAGGGCACCGCGGTCATCCGCCGGGCCTCGCTGGGGCCGCTGCTGGGGATCATGCCGTGGAACTTCCCGTACTACCAGGTCGCCCGGTTCGCCGGACCGAACCTGGCGATCGGCAACACGATCATCCTCAAGCACGCCCCGCAGTGCCCGGAGTCCGCCGCGGCGATCGAGACGATCTTCCTCGACGCCGGGTTCCCCGAGGGCGCCTACGTCAACGTCTACGCCAGCAACGACCAGGCCGCGACGATCATCGGTGACCCGCGGGTGGCCGGGGTGTCGCTCACCGGTTCGGAGCGCGCCGGCACCGCCGTCGCCGAGGTGGCCGGCCGGCACCTGAAGAAGGTCGCGTTGGAGCTGGGCGGGTCCGACCCGTTCATCCTGCTGTCCACCGACGACCTGGACGGCGCGGTCTCCTCCGCCGTCGAGGCGCGGATGGACAACAGCGGGCAGTCCTGCAACGCGGCCAAGCGGTTCGTGGTGCACGCCGACCTGTACGAGGACTTCCTGGCCGGCGTCACCGCCAAGATGACCGCGATCGTGCCGGCCGACCCGACGAAGGCCGAGACCGAGCTGGGCCCGCTGTCCTCGCTGCGCGCTGCCGAGACCCTCGATGCCCAGGTGCAGCGGGCGGTCGCGCACGGCGCCACGCTGGTCGCCGGCGGCAAGCGGGACNCCCCCGCCCCGCCCAGCCCCCCTCGGCGCCCCCGGCCGCCGTGCCCGTCCCCGACTACCCCGCCGACACCGCCGGCGAGGCGGGTGAGCGGCCTGCGCGGCGGACGGGCCGGGCGCGGGTTGCGCTGGTCGCGGCGGCGGTCGTCGGGCTGGTCGCCGTCGGCGGGGGCGGGTTCGCCGTCGGTCGTGCCACGGCGCCGGAGACGGCGTCCACGACCACCGACCAGCAGTTCCCCGGGGGCGGTGGGCCGATGGGCACCCCGCCCGACGGCGGCCGGGTGGGCACCCCGCCCGACCAGGACGGCACCACCACCGACGGCACCACGACCGACGGGACGACGTCCGACCCCCTCACCTGACCCGCTCCCCGCCGGCGGATGGGAGCTCGGCGTGGTTGCTGGGCATTCGGCGGGTGGAATGCGCACCGACCACGCCCAGCTCGACACCGGGAGGTCGACATGGGTGGCGACCACGTCCCGCCTGCCCCCAGCGGGGTTGATCGCAGCGGCGGCATCCAGCTGTTGCCGGAGGCGGCGCGAGGCGGAGGCTCGGCGTGGTTGCTGTGCATTCCGCAGCTCGAATGCACAGCAATCACGCCCAGCTACCCGCGGATGGCTGGGATGCGTGGCGGTGGCGTGTCGCTGGTGCCTCTCTCGGCCCGCTGCTGCCGGCCGTTGCGCAGCCACGGTGCGGTGGCGGCGTGGGCGCGCACCGACGCGGCGGGTGCGCGGGCAGGCGGCATCGCGGCTGCAGTGGGCGGCATGGGCGCGCAGTGTTCGGGCGGGTGCGCTGCCAGGCCGGGGTCGGCGCGGGATGGGCGGCGTGGGCGCGCAGCGGCGTGGCGGGTGCGCGACAGCGCGGTTCCGGGACGCGCAAGCCGCGGCGATGAGTTCTCGGCGCCGTGGTCGTCTTGGTGGTGACGGGGCCAGGAGGACCGGCCCGAACCGACCGAGGGAGCACACCGTGCGCATGATCTTCGTGAACCTGCCCGTCGCCGACGTGGCGGCGGCCAAGGCGTTCTACGCGGGCCTGGGATTCCAGCAGAACCTGCAGTTCTCCGACGACGAGACGGCGTCCTTCGTCATCGAGGAGAACATCACCGCGATGGTGATGACCCGGGAGAAGTTCGCCGGGTTCCTGCCGGCCGGGGCCAGCGCGGGCGACCCCGCCCAGCACGTGTCGGTGATGAACGCGTTGTCCGCGGCCAGCCGCGAGGAGTGCGACGACCTGCTGGCCAAGGCCCTGGCGCACGGAGGACGCCCGTTCAGCGACCCGCAGGACCACGGCTTCATGTACGGCACCAGCTTCGCCGACCCGTCGGGCAACGTCTGGGAAGCCGTGTGGATGGACCCCGCTGCGCTGGAGGGGTGAGCCCAGGGCCCACCCCTCCAGGAGGCGTCAGCGGCGGGCGAGCTGCCGTTCGCCGTTGACGCCGGTGGAGTAGGGCAGCTGGTAGTGCGCGAACACCTTGGGCTCCTCCTCGGCGGTGAGTTCGCCGTCGGTGTCGATGCTCGGGGCGGCCTTGGCCAGGTCGCGCGGGTAGGCCACCCGGACCTCGCGCGGCCCGACGGTCGCGTCCTTGAGCGGGACGAACACCAGGCTCTTGCCGCCGATCAGGCCGCCGACCTCGACCCCGACGAAGGAGGGCTGGTCGGTGACCACGTCGACGTAGATGGACTCCAGGGTGCCGATCTTGTGGCCCTCGGGGTCGACGACGTTCTCGCCGCGCCAGTCGCGGATGTTGCCTGCCGGGATCATGCGATGTCCTCCACGGTGGGGTGCAGCTCCGCGGTCACGGAGCACGTCGCACCGTGGGTGCCCCGGACCGGTGGTGCGCAACCGTCCTGGTGGGGAAAGACTTACACCGTCAGCTGCGCCTCGATCGCCGTCCGCACCTCGGGGGAGTCCGGCTGGGTCTGCGGCCGGAACCGGCCGACGACCTCGCCGGACGCCGACAGCAGGAACTTCTCGAAGTTCCACGCGACCGGCCCGGCCTCGCCGGTGGCGTCCGGCACGGCGGTGAGTGCCCGGGACAGCGGGTCGGCGTCCGGGCCGTTGACGTAAAGCTTGTCGGTCATGGGGAACGTGACGCCGTAGGTGGCCGAGCAGAACTCCTCGATCTCGGCCGCCGTCCCCGGCTCCTGCCCGGCGAACTGGTTGCAGGGCACGCCGACGACGGTGAACCCGCGGTCGGCGTACTCCTGCTGCAGCGCCTCGAGCTGGGTGTACTGCGGCGTCAGCCCGCACTTGCTGGCCACGTTCACCACCAGTGCGGGTCGTCCGCCGGTGAGCTCGCCGAGCGTCGTCGGGTCGCCCTGCAGCGTGCGGACGGGGGAGGAGAGGAGATCGCTCATGATCAGGCCGAACCGGGGAGGCTCGGCGGCTGTTCCGGCCAGCCCGACAGGTCGTCGGGGACGTCGACGGCGTGCGCGCGCAGCAGCTCCAGCGGCACGACCTCCAGGGCGCGGGCGTTGGTCGCGGCCAGCACCACGCCTGCCGGCGACCCGGCCTCCGCGGCCTGCCGCCACCGGGCGGCCACCACGCACCACCGGTCACCGGGGGTGAGCCCGGGGAAGCCGTACTCCGGGCGGGGGGTGCCCAGGTCGTTGCCCAGGGCGGCCTGCATCGCCAGGAACTCCGCCGACACCACCGTGCAGACGGTGTGGCTGCCGATGTCCTCGGGGCCGGTGCAGCAGTACCCGTCCCGGTAGAAGCCGGTCACCGGGTCGGTGCCGCACTGCTCCAGCGGCCCGCCCAGCACGTTGCGCTCGCCGGGGACGAACGGTCCCGCGGTGCTCACGCCGGGCCGTCCGAACCGGCCGGGTAGTCGACCAGCGGGATGTCGTCGGCGGCCCAGGCGTCCAGCACCGGCTGCACGATCCGCCAGCCCTGCTCGGCCTCGACGTCCGAGATCGACAGCGTCGGGTCGCCCGACAGCATCTCCTTCAGCAGCAGGCCGTAGGCCGGCAGGTCCTGCGGCGGCGAGGTCGTCTGCAGCACCTCGCGCTCCAGGTCGAACGGGTCCCCGGCGCCGTTGAGGTTGATCTCCAGCGCGATGCCGTCGGGGGACAGCTGCAGCCGCAGCACGTCGGGCTCGGGCTGCTCGTCGGCGAAGGCCAGGTGCGGCACCGGCTTGAACCGGACGACGATCTCCTTGCGCCGGGTGCCCAGCGCCTTGCCGGTGCGCAGCCGGAACGGGACGCCGCTCCACCGCCAGTTGTCGACGGTGACGGTGAACTCGGCGTAGGTCTCGGTGCCGCGGGCGGGGTCGACGCCGTCCTCGGAGACGTAGTCGGGCAGCTCGCGGCCCACGATGGTGCCGGCGGTGTACCGGCCGCGGACGCTGGTCGCGACGTCGGCCTGCACCGCGCGCAGCACGTCGGACTTGCGGGCCTGCAGGGTCGCGGCGTCCAGCGACTGCGGCGGCTCCATGGCGACGACGGCGAGCAGCTGCAGCAGGTGGTTCTGCAGCATGTCGCGCAGGGCGCCGGCCTTGTCGTAGTAGCCGGCCCGGCCCTCCAGCCCGAGGTCCTCGTCGAACACGATGTCCACGGAGTCCACGTGCTGGGCGTTCCAGACGGGCTCGAAGACCCGGTTGGCGAACCGCAGGCCCAGCACGTTGAGCACGGTCTGCTTGGCCAGGAAGTGGTCGATCCGGAACACGCCGGACTCCGGGACCAGGCCGTGCAGCACCTCGTTGAGCTGCCGGGCGTCCTCGATGCCGGTGCCGAACGGCTTCTCCACCACGACCCGGGCGCCCTCGGGCAGCCCGACCTCGCGCAGCGCGGTGAGCGTGGGCAGGAAGACGGTGTTGGGCAGCGCCAGGTAGACCACCGGGACGCCGTCCACCCGGGCCAGCGCCCGGCGCAGGTCGTCGGGGCTGGTGACGTCGCCGTGCTCGTGGCCGAGCTGGGCGACCACCCGCTCGCGCTCGTCGGCACCCAGGTCGGGGGCGTGCGCGGTCAGCCGCTCCCGCGCCCAGTCCCGGTAGGCCTCGTCGTCCCAGTCCTGCTGGCTGACCGCGAGCACCTCGACGGCCTCGTCGAGCACGCCGCGCTGGTAGAGCTCGGCCAGGCTGGGCAGCAGCAACCGACCGGTGAGGTCACCGGAACCACCGAGGACGACGAACGAGCGCTTCACGGTCGGCCTGCTTCGGTCTGCGGGATGGTGCGGGGCTGCCGGCCACGGTCTCGGGTCGGCGGGCGGGTCGGCACAGGTGTCTCCAAGGTGTCGGCTCGTCGTCCCGGCCCCAGTGCCCGCTCCGGGACCGGTCGAACCCCCCGGGATCTGGCAGGGTGCGTGGCGTGACGCTGTGGTCGCCGACACCCGAGTCCATCGCCGCCTCCCAGCTCGGCCGGTTCGCCGCCTGGGTCGACGAGCGCCGGGGCCTGTCCCTGGGCCAGGACTACGACGCGGTCTGGGCCTGGTCGACCTCGCACCTGGACCAGTTCTGGGCCGACGTCGCCACCTGGTTCGACGTGTTCGAGGGCGAGGAACCGGTCCGGGACGACGAGGTGCTCGGGTCCCGCACCATGCCCGGCGCGCAGTGGTTCCCGGAGCGGACGCTCAACCTGGCCCAGCTGGCGCTGCGGCACGCCACCGACGAGCGGCCGGCGATCGTGGCCGTGCGGGAGACCGCCGAAGGGCTCGCCGAGCCCGAGGAGCTGTCCTGGGCCGACCTGCGCGGGCAGGTCGGTGCGTTCGCCGCGACCCTGCGCCGGCTCGGCGTGCAGCGCGGCGACCGGGTGGCCGGCTACCTGCCCAACGTGCCCGAGGCCGTCGTCGCCTTCCTCGGCTGCGCCGCGGTCGGTGCGGTCTGGTCGGCCTGCGCACCGGACTTCGGGCCCCGCGCCGTGCTCGACCGGTTCGCGCAGATCGAGCCGGTGGTGCTGGTCGCCGTCGACGGCTACCGGTTCGGCGGTCGCGAGCACGACCGCCGGGACGTCGTCGCCCAGCTGCAGGCCTCGCTGCCCACCGTGCGGACGACGATCGGGCTGCCGCGGCTGTTCCCCGACGAGCTGCCCGTCGGTGCGCTGGCCTGGGCCGACGCCGTGGTCGACGTCCAGCCGCCGGTGTTCGAGGCGCTGCCGTTCGACCACCCGCTGTGGATCGTCTACTCCTCGGGCACCACCGGGCTGCCGAAGGGGATCGTGCACGGGCACGGCGGCGTGGCCGTCGAGCAGCTCAAGCAGGCCGGGCTGCACATCGACATCGGGCCCGGCGACCGGTTCTCCTGGTACGCCTCCACCGCCTGGATCATGTGGAACATCGCGGCCTGCTCGCTGCTCACCGGCGCGACCCTGGTGGTGCACGACGGCGCCCCCGGCTTCCCCTCGCTGGACGCCCAGTTCGCGGTGGCCGCCCGGTGCGGCACCACCTACCTGGGCACCAGCGCCGGGTACCTCACCGCCTGCGAGAAGGCCGGACTGCGGCCCGGGGACGACCACGACCTCGCGGCACTGGCGGGCATCGGGTCCACCGGGTCGCCGCTGCCGGCCTCGACCTTCGAGTGGGTGTACGACGCGGTGAAGCCCGACGTGTTCCTCGGGTCGCTGTCCGGCGGGACCGACGTGGCCACCGGGTTCATCGGCTCCTCGCTGCTGCTGCCTGTGGTCGCCGGCGAGCTGCAGCGGCCGATGCTGGGGGTGGCCGCGGCGTCCTGGGACGAGCAGGGGCAGCCGGTGGTGGGCGAGCTCGGCGAGCTGGTGGTCACCGAGCCGATGCCGACGATGCCGCTGTACTTCTGGGCCGACCCTTCCGGGGAGCGGTACCGGGAGGCCTACTTCGAGCCCTGGCCCGGGGTGTGGCGGCACGGCGACTGGCTGGAGATCCTGCCCACCGGCAGCTGCATCATCACCGGCCGCTCGGACTCCACCCTCAACCGCGGCGGCGTCCGGATGGGGACGGCGGACCTGTACGCGGCGGTGGAGTCCATCCCGGCGATCGCCGACTGCGTCGTCCTCGGCGTGGAGCAGCGCGACGGCGGCTACTGGATGCCGCTGTTCGTGCAGCTCGCGCCCGGGTTCGAGCTCACCGACGCCCTGGTCGCCGAGATCCGGGAGGCGGTGAAGCGGGACGCCAGCCCGCGGCACGTGCCCGACGAGGTGCTCGTCGTCCCCGGCGTGCCGCACACCCGCACCGGCAAGCGCCTGGAGGTCCCGCTCAAGCGGCTGTTCCAGGGCGTGCCGCCGGAGAAGGCGCTGAACATGGGAGCCGTGGACGACGCCGAGGTGGTGCAGCACTACGTCCGGCTGGCAGCGGACCGCGGCGCCCGCTGAGGCCACCGGCCGGCCCGGGGTCAGCCGTTGGGGCGGCCGCCACCGCCGCCGGGCATCCCGCCGCCGCCTCCGCCGCCCATCCCTGTGCTGGCGCCCTCGCCGGCGGTGACCGTCGTCGAGCTGCCGCCGTCCACGGTGACCGTGTAGGTCTCGCCGGTGGTGAGGTCGGGGGAGGAGATCACCACCGACTGCACGTCCTTGGTCGGCGTGTAGGTGGCGACCACGGTGCCCGAGCTGTCGGTGACCTCCACGGTCGAGCCGGCCGACGCGGTGCCCGACCAGGCCAGCCAGCCCTGCGCGGAGTCGGCGTCGGGGGTCTCGGCCATGCCCGCGCTGCCGCCGGCGAGCAGGGTGCCGCCGCTGACCGTGATGCCGGCGTTGGAGTCCAGCGCCCCGTTCCCGCTGCCGGTCGGGCCGTACACGGTGGTGGTGCCGCCGGTGATCGTGGTCGAGCCGTTGGAGTCCAGGCCGTCGCCCTCGGCGTCGACCACCAGGGTGCCGCCGCTGATGGTCAGCGTGCTCCCGTCGTCGCCCATGCCCCCGCCCATGCCGCCGCCGGAGTCGGTGCTGGTCCCGGTCGAGGCGTTGACGCCGTCGTCGGAGGTGGTGACCGTGGTGTCGCCGCCGGCGATGGTGATGGCCGCGCTCTCCAGGCCCTCGACGGCCTCGGCGACGTCCAGGGTGCCGCCGGAGATGGTCAGGTCGACGTCGGCGTGCACCCCGTCGTCCCCGGCGGTCAGCGTCTGGGTGCCCCCGGTGATCGAGATGGCCCCGTTCGAGTGCAGGGCGTCGTCCGCCGCGTCGACGGTCAGGTCACCGCCGCCGACCACCACGCTCACGTCGCCCTTGACCCCCTTGACCGAGGTGTCGCCGGACGGGTCGCCGCTGGTGGTGATGTCCAGGGTGCCGCCGCCCACGAGGACGTCGGTCGAGGCGGCGATGCCGTCGCCCTCCGCGGTCACGGTCACGGTGCCGTCGGCGACGTAGACGTAGCCGCGGGTGGGGTCCTCGGTGTCGTCGCTCTTCAGCCCGTCGCCGCCGGCGGTCACGGTGACGTCGCCGTCGAGCACGACGACCGAGTCCTGGCCGCGGATGCCGTCGTCGGCCGCGTCCACGGTGACCGTGCCCGACTCGACGGTCACGCCGTCCGAGCTGTTGATGCCGTCGTTGCTCGCGCCGGTCACCTCGAGCGTGCCGGTGCCGGTGACGACCAGGTCGGCCGCGGAGTCGATCGCCGCGCTGGTGCCGTCGTCGGCGTGGTCGGCGGTGTCGGCCAGCGTGTTCGTCGTCCCGTCGGCCAGTGACAGGACGACGGTCTCGGCGTTCGTCACCGCGACCGCCGCGCTGGTCGGCGAGGTGATCGAGGCGTCGTCGAGCACCAGGACGACGTCCTCGGCGTCCGCGGTGTCCACCACGACCTGGCCGGTCAGGTCGCCGGTGAGCACGTAGGTGCCGGCCGCGGTGATGGTCACGGTGCTGCCGTCGACGGTCACCCCGGCGGCGTCGCTCGTGGCGGTGTCGCCGCCGAGGGTGATCGCCTGCCCGTCGGAGGTGGTCCCCGACGAGGTCACCCAGCCGTCGTTCGCGGCCAGGGCGGCGTCGATCGTGGTGCCGGCCGCGGCGGTGACCTCCGCGGAGGCCGCGGTGGTCGCCGCCGTCGTCGTGGTGGAGGTGTCGGTGGTGCCGCAGGCCGCGATCAGGGTGGCGGCGGCGCCGGCCACGAGGGCGGCGCGCAGTCGGCGCAGGGTCACGAGGTCTCCTGGAGGTGTCGGGTGAGGGTGGCGTGCCAGCGGTTGCGCGGCAGGTCGGGGTGCAGGGCAGCGAGGCCCGTGCCGTACTTGGAGATGCGGGCGGGGCGGTGGCCGGACCGCCAGAGCAGGCGGTCGGCGGCCGAGGGTGCGGAGCCGGACTTGGTCTCCACGACCACCCGGTCGGTCAGCGGGAGCAGGCCCCCGGACGGCGTGCGCCAGACCAGGTCGGTGTCGACGGTGACCCGGGCGCCGGCCAGCAGCAGGGTCGACCGGGAGTAGCGGGTGCCCAGGACCGGGACCAGCTCCCGGTCGGTCAGGTCCCCGACGCCGGAGCTGCGCAGGACGTCGTCGACGAACCCGCGGGCCCCGGCGAGGTCGTCGGCGGCGACGCGTTCCTTGACCGTCGACCCGCGCGGCCCGCGGGTCTTGACCTCCACCCAACTGTCGCCGGTGTCGGTGTAGGTCCGTCGGCGCACCTTGAACCGGCGGCGTCGCCCGCGGGCGGCCAGGTGGTACCCGGCGAGGTCGGGGGTGTCGGCGTAGAGGGAGTCGTAGCCGAACGTCCGCCGGTCGCCGATGGTGAGCACCCGGGCGTCGGGGAGCCGGCCGAGCACCGCGGCGGCATCGGCCGGGGTGAGCACGTACTTGCGGTCCACCCGGGTCAGCAGCGCCGCCGTCCCGACCAGCTCCTCGAGGGAGACCGGCGGCAGCGCGCCGAGCCCGGTCAGGGAGGTGCTCACCGGACGTCGGCCCGGTGCAGCGGTCCGGTCATCCGCGGCTCCACCGGCACCGCCGGGCTGCGGGCGCCGAGCTCGAGGCGGACGTCGACGGTGGTGGTGTCGTCGACCAGGTCCACCTGCTGCACGGTCACCTGGTGCACCCGGGCGTCGAACAGGCCCTCCAGGTGCGCGACCAGGGCGGTCTCGTCGGTGAACGCCCGGTCCACGACCACCTGCTGCTGCCGGTAGCGGCGCATCAGCCGCGGGTGCCCGCCGGCCCACATGACCGCGACGACCAGCGCCATCAGCCCGGCGACCAGCAGCTCCGCGCCCGTGGTGCCCGCGCCCAGCCCGCCCAGCAGGCCCAGCGCCAGCGCGGCGAAGTAGAAGGCCACCTCGGTCTGGGCCAGCTCGGTGGAGCGCAGCCGGATGATCGACAGCACCCCGAACAGGCCCAGCCCCAGCCCGACGCCCACCGTGCTCGAGGACAGCGCGGTGGCCACCGCGAGCACGCCGACGTTGACCCCGAGGTAGGCCGCCACCAGGTCGCGGCGGCGGTGCCGGGGGAAGTAGACGCCGAGGACCAGGACGCCGATGGCGACGAGGTCCGCGGCGATGAGCACGAGCTGGGGCATGACGATCCGTCCGTCCGGGGTTCAGGTGATGCCCACCCTCGGGCCGCCGGTTGTGCCCGCGCCCGCTCCCCGCTGAGCGCTCCCTGTGCGCATCTGGTGCACACCGGTCGCACAGCCGGCGCTGGGGGAGGCGCCCGACCGTCGTCCCCATGACTCCGACGCAGACCCCTCCCGCGCCGCCCGCTCCCCGCCGGATCAGCCGCCGGGGCTTCCTCGGCGGGACCGCCGGTGTCCTGCTCGCCGCGGCCGGCGGGGGCAGCTGGTGGGCGCTGGACCGGTTCGTCGTCGACCACGTGGAGATCTCCGACGCGTCGGCCTACGAGGCGGCCTCGGGCGTGGACACCGGGACGACGTCGACCTCGAACGGCTCGGTGGACGGCGCCACCTACACCTCCGACCAGGCCACGATCAGCATCTCGACCGTCGTGACCGGCAGCGGGGACTCCACGGTCACCTACTTCGTCGCCGACGTCGTCCTCACCGACGCGACCGTGCTGCGCTCGGCGTTCGCGAACGACGAGTTCGGGCTGAACATCGTCGACGAGCCCAGCGACATCGCCGCCGGCGTGGGTGCGGTGTTCGCGGTCAACGGCGACTACTACGGCTTCCGCGAGACCGGGATCGTCATCCGCAACGGGGTCGCCTACCGCGACGCCGGCGCCCGCGAGGGCATGGCGTTCTACCGCGACGGCACCGTGCGGATCTACGACGAGACCGCGACCACGGCGGCCGAGCTGGCCGCCGACGGGGTCTGGAACACGCTGTCCTTCGGGCCCGCGATCGTCGAGGCCGGCGCCGTCGTGGCCGGCATCGACGAGGTCGAGGTGGACACCAACGTCGGCAACCACTCGATCCAGGGCGACCAGCCCCGCACCGCGGTCGGGGTGATCGACACCAACCACCTGGTGTTCGTGGTCGTCGACGGCCGCAGCGAGGGCTACAGCGAGGGCGTCACGCTGCCCGAGCTGGCCGACATCTTCGTCGGGCTGGGCGCGGTCACCGCCTACAACATCGACGGCGGCGGCTCCTCGACGATGCTCTTCGACGGCGCTCTGGTGAACGACCCGCTGGGCAAGGGCTCCGAGCGCGGCACCTCCGACATCCTCTACATCGCGTGACCGGCGTCGTCCTGCTGGTCCCGGCCTACCAGCCCGACGAGCGGCTGCCCGCGCTGCTGTCCGC
Organism: Klenkia terrae; assembly: GCF_900491935.1. Classification (GTDB taxonomy): domain Bacteria; phylum Actinomycetota; class Actinomycetes; order Mycobacteriales; family Geodermatophilaceae; genus Klenkia; species Klenkia terrae. Next base: position 1,790,495 of record NZ_UEXK01000004.1, on the reverse strand, counting down.
GGTGGCCCGGCTGGACCCGTCCATCGACCTCATGGTGGTGGACGACGGGTCCGCGCCGACGCCGGTGTTCGACGCCTGCCGGGCCCTGGGCGCCGTCGTGCTGCACCACGGGGTCAACCGGGGCAAGGGTGCGGCGCTGCGGACCGGGCTGGCGCACGTGCTGCTGGTGTCGCCGTCCGCCGCCGCGGTCACCGCCGACGCCGACGGCCAGCACCTGCCCGAGGACGTCGTCCGCGTCGCGCAGCGGGCACCGCAGGGGCTCGTGCTCGGGGTGCGGTCCTTCGACGGGGCCGGCGTGCCGCTGCGGTCGCGGGTCGGCAACCGGGTGTCGGCTGTGCTGGTGCGGGCGGCGACCGGCCGGGCGCTGGCCGACACCCAGACCGGGCTGCGCGGGTTCGCCCCCGACCTGCTGCCCTGGCTGCTGGCCGTGCCCGGCGACCGGTTCGAGTACGAGCTGCGGGTGCTGCTGGAGGCCGCCCGGCGGGGGACGCCGATCGAGCAGCTGCCGATCACCACGGTGTACCTGGCGGGCAACGCGTCGTCCCACTTCTCGCCGGTCCGGGACTCGCTGCGCGTCTACCGCCCGCTCGCGCTGTTCCTGGCCTCGTCGCTGTCGGCCTTCGTCGTCGACCTGGTCGCGCTGCTGGTTCTCGGAGCGGTGACCGGCTCGCTGTGGCTGTCGGTGGTCGGCGCGCGGATGCTCAGCGGGACGGTGAACTACCAGGTCAACAGGCGGGTCGTGTTCGGGGCGGCGCGCAGCCGGCGGTCGGTGCTGGGCTACGTCGCGCTGGCCGGCGCGCTGCTGCTGGCCAACCTGGCGGTGATCAGCGGGCTGACGTGGCTCGGTGTCCCGCTGCTGGCCGCCAAGCTGCTCACCGAGCTCGCGCTGGTGGCGGTCAGCTTCACGGTGCAGCGCTGCGCGGTCTTCCGTCGACGGTCGGCCGCCCGGCAGCCGGTCGCCCTGCAGGGATCCGGTCACGGCGTGCGGTGACCGGATCCCGCTCGGGTGACCGACTGCGGTGTGATCTGGGTCGGGACCGGGGGCGATCTCGGTTACCGGACGGTAACTTCGGCGGCGACCCCGCCCGACGACGTGCAGGAGACCCGCTGTGACCAGCTCGACCGACGAGACGACCACCGGCACCGTCGAGATGGAGCCCCGTCGTCCCGACCTGCTGCCGCCCTGGCACACCCCCGAGCGCGAGGCCCTGCAGCTGCAGGCGCGGGCGTTCGCGATGGACGAGGTGCTGCCGGTCGCCGACGAGCTGGACCCGCAGAAGGGCGAGATCCCGCAGCGGATCCTCGAGCGGCTCGGCGAGCTGGGCTACTTCGGCATCACCGTCGACCGTGAGCACGGCGGGATGGGCCTGGGCGTCTTCGAGTACTGCATGGTCAGCGAGGAGCTGGCCCGGGCGTGGATGAGCGTCGCCTCGATCCTGGCCCGGTCCCAGGGCATGGGGACGTCGGTCGCCGACGCCGAGCGACGGGACGCGCTGCTGCGGAAGTCGGCGGCGGGCTCGTGGATCGGCGCCGTCGCGCTGTCCGAGCCCGACGCCGGCTCCGACCTCGCCAACGTGCAGACCCGCGCCGTGCGGGACGGCGACGAGTGGGTGATCACCGGGCACAAGCGCTGGTGCGGCAACGCGAAGGCCGCCGACTTCATCCAGGTGCTGGTCCGGGTGGCCGACCCGCAGCCGGGGGAGTCCCGTTCCCGCGGGCTGCGCAACGTGCTGCTGGCCAAGGAGCGCGGCACCTTCCCCGAGGGGTTGATCGGCTACCCGATCGACAAGGTCGGCTACCACGGCTTCCTGACCTGGGACCTGCAGTTCGACGGCGTCCGGATCCCCGCCGACGACCTGATCGTCGGACCCGGGGACGGCGACGGGGACGGCGGCTCCAAGGCCGGGTTCGCCGAGGCGCAGGCCTTCCTCAACACCGCCCGGGTGCACACCGCGGCCCGCGCGGTGGGGCTGGCCCGCGCGGCGGTGGAGGACACCACCACCTACCTGCAGGAGCGCGAGCAGTTCGGCCACCCGATCGGCGACTTCCAGGCGCTGCGGTTCGCGCTGGCCGACATGGCCGCCCAGGTGGAGGAGTCCCGGGCGTTCTACCGGCAGGTCGCGCACTTGCTCGACGTCGGCGTCCCGTGCGAGCGCGAGGCCGCGATGGTGAAGCTGCAGGCCACCGAGATGGCGGTGCGGGTGACCAACCAGGCCATGCAGCTGCACGGCGGCAACGGCTACACCACCGAGCGGCAGGTGGAGCGGCACTGGCGCGACGCCCGGCTGACCACCATCTTCGAGGGCACCAGCGAGATCCAGAAGCGGATCATCAGCGACCGCATGCTGCCGAGGTCCCCCCTCACCTGACCCGGCGCCCGGCGTGGATCAGCTGGGTTGATCCACGGCCGTCCTGGCTCACCGACGCCGGTGAGCCAGGACGCACGTCGGTGAACCCAGCTGATCCAAGCCGGGGGCGTCAGGCGAGGTGGGCGCGGAGCTGGCGGCAGCGGTGCGCGGTCTCCGCGGCGGCCTCGGCCTGCAGGCGGCAGGTGCGCAGCTCCAGGTGCTGGGCGCCGAGGTGGGCGCTGCGGTCCAGCGCGTGCACCGTCGTCCCCAGGATCGAGCGGACGACGGCGCTGCCGGCGGGGGTGTTGCGGGCCAGGATGTGCCGGGTCACCGCGGCCAGGTCGGCGGCGTCCTGGGTGGCCGCGATGACCGCGCGCAGCCCGGAGACGTCGGGGCCGCCCATCAGCGTGGCGACGCTGGTCAGCGCTACCTGCTCGTAGCCGGCGAGGGCATCGAGCGTGCCGGCGAGCTGGTCGGGCGCGGTGGTCAGCGGGACGGTGCGGGCTTCTTCGCGCAGCATCGTGGTGGTCGACTGCATGGCTTCCTCCTGGGTTCGACGTGCGGGGACCACAGGACGCCCGCAGCCCGGGAAACAGCTGTGGACCTGCTCCCGGGTTGCTGTCGGACCGGTGCGGACCGGCTGTGCGGCCCGACGATGGGCGGCATGGACAGACCGCGGCTGCACGGCGTGGACGTCGCCCGCGGGCTGGCCGTCGTCGGCATGCTCTTCGTCGACAACCGCGGCAACAGCTCGATCGGCACCCAGTTCGTGCACGCCCCGTGGCACGGGCTGCGGGTCGCCGACGTGGTCTTCCCGGTGTTCCTGCTGGTCGTCGGGGTGTCCATGCCGTTCTCCCGGCGGGCGGACCGGCCGCGCGCGGTGCTCGTGCGGGTGCTCAAGCTCGCCGTCCTGGGGGTCCTGGTCGTCGGCGCCAAGTACGGGTTCGACGTCGTCGGCGCCGGGGTGCTCGGCCACATCGCCGGGGCCTACCTGCTGTGCTGGCTGCTGCTCCGGCTGCCGCGGCGGGCGCAGGTGCCCACCGCGGCGGGGGTGCTCGCCGTCCTCACCGCCGTGGCCGTGCTGCTGCCGGTCCCCGGGTCCGGCCGGACGGCGGTCGAGCCCGACCTCTCGTGGGCGCACTGGTTCGACGACCTGCTCGGGCTGGACTTCTCGGCCGAGGCGCCGCACTCCTACCTGCCCAGCGCGGTCACCGTGTTCCTCGGCGTGCTGGCCGGCCGGGTGCTGCTGGACCGGGGTGCCCGCGGCGCGCTGTCCCGGATCGTGGCCGGCGCCGGGGTGCTGCTGGTGCTCGGCCTGCTGCTGGCGCCGCTGCTGCCGGTGAACAAGCGGCTCTGGACGCCGTCGTTCGTGTTGGTCACCGGAGGGATCGGCCTGCTGGTGCTGGCCGTGGCGATCTGGCTGGTCGACGTCCGCGGGGTGCGCCGGCCGTTCCGCCCGGCCGAGGTGCTCGGCCTCAACGCCATCGTGGCGTTCGTGCTGTCCGAGCTGCTGTTCCGGGCGGTGCTGCGGTACCGGTTCCAGCCGCTGGTCGACGGCTGGCTCACCGACCTCACCAGCGCGACGACGTCGGCCTACCTCTACGCGGCGTTCTCCGTCGTGGTGGTGTGGGCGGTGTGCCAGGTGCTGGCCCGGCGGGGGATCGTCGTCCGGGTCTGACCCCCCGCCGGCCGGATCAGTACGCGGCGACCACGTCGAGCACCCAGGTGACGCCGAACCGGTCCGTCACCATGCCGTACAGCGGGGAGAAAGCGGCCGGGCCCAGCGCCGCGCGGACGGTGCCGCCCTCGGCCAGGCCGTCGAAGAACCGGGTGATCTCCGCGGGGTCGTCGCCGCGGACCGAGACGTAGACGGCGTCGGTGCCCTGGTCGTGGGCGCGGCCCGGCGGGACGTCGAAGGCCATGATCGAGAACCCGGCCGGCGAGGTGACCCCGCCCCAGATGACCTGGTCGTCGACGGCGCCGTCGGCCCGGTCCCGGTCGGTGCCGCCCTGCGCGAACGTGAAGGCCTGGACCTCGCCGCCGAACACGGCGGCGTAGTGGTCCAGGGCGGCGCGGGCCTGGCCGCGGAAGTTGAGGTGGGTGGTCGTCGTGATGCTCATGGCGACCACTGTGCCGGGGGTGGCGGCCAGTTCCTGACCTATACGGGGGGCATGCTGGGGCGGTGAGCGGAACCCCCGGCCGGCTGCTGGCGCTGCTGTCGCTGCTGCAGTCCCGCCGCGACTGGTCCGGCTCCCTGTTGGCGCAGCGGCTGGAGGTCAGCCCGCGGACCGTGCGCCGGGACGTCGACCGGCTGCGCGAGCTCGGCTACCCGGTGCAGGCCGCGATGGGTCCCGACGGCGGCTACCGGCTGGCCGCCGGCGCCGACCTGCCCCCGCTGCTGTTCGACGACGAGCAGGCGGTGGCGCTGGCCGTGGCGCTGCAGCTGGCCCCCGGGGACGCCGCCCACCGCGCGCTGGCCACCGTGCGGCAGGTGCTGCCCGCCCGGCTGCGGCACCGGGTGGACGCCGTCCAGGTCGCGCCGCTGCCGGCCGCACCGGTGCCCGAGGTCGACCCGCAGGTGCTCGTCGCGGTCAGCGGCGCGGTGCGCGCCCGGCAGGAGCTGCGGTTCGACCTGGGGGACGCCGTCCGCCGGACCCAGCCGCACGCCGTCCTCGCCCGGGGCGGCCGCTGGTACCTGCTGGCCTGGGACCTGGACCGCGACGACTGGCGCACCTTCCGGCTGGACCGGATCACGCCGCGCACGCCGCTGGGCGCGCGGTTCACCCCGCGCGAGGTGCCCGGCGGGGACCCGGGTGCCTTCGTCGCCGCGCTCTTCCGCGGCTCCCGCGACCCGGCGGGGGACTGGCCGTGCCGGGGCCGGGTGGTGCTCGCCGTCCCCGCGTCGGAGGTCCTGCCCTACGCGGGGGACGCCGAGGTCGAGCCGCTGGACGACGACCGCTGCCGGGTGTCGGCCGGTGCCTGGTCCTGGACCGGCCTGGCGGCGCACCTGCTCCGCCTCGACGCACCGGTCTCCGACGCACACCCCCGCGAGCTGGCGCAGGCGTTCACCGACCTCGCCGCCCGCTGCGCCGCCGCCGGCGTCAGTTCCCCGGCACCGCCGGCTGGCCGCCGATCGGCTCGGGGTCGCTGAGCGCCAAGAGGCGGTTGGCGCTCATCAGCGTGATCCCGCGGTCGGCGATCTGCTGCAGCGCCGAGGGCAGCGCCTGCACCTCCAGCTCCCGGCGGTCGGCGAGGGCCTTCGCGAAGGAGGCGTCGGGGTCGAACGTGCCCTGGCCGATGCCGTCGTGCAGGCCCAGCACGTCGCCGGCGACCACCGTCTGCCCCATGTAGTCACCGATGTGGGTCACCGAGCCGGAGTCCCCGGGGCCGCGGGTGACCGACCAGATGTAGGTGTCGTAGCCGAGCTCCGCGGCCACCCGCAGCGCGTACCCGGTGATCTCCCCGCGCGGCGGCCGGAAGCTGGTGAACGGCACGTCGACCAGCGCGGACACCTCGTCCCGGCAGCGGATCAGCTCGTCCCGGGTCTGCGCCGCGGTGAGCGTGGTGAGGTCCTTGTGGGTCCAGGTGTGGTTGCCGATCTCGTGGCCGGCGGCGACCACCTCGCGCAGCAGGTCGGGGTGCTGCACCGCGTTGTAGCCCATCACGTTGAACGTGGCCGTCACCCCGGCGGCGGCCAGCGCCTCCAGGATCCGCGGCGTGTACTCCGGGGTGGGGCCGTCGTCGAAGCTGATGCAGGCGATCGGCGAGCTGACCGCGGTGTTCCACACGACCCGGTGGGTGCCCAGGCGGGCGACCGCCTCGCCCTCGTCGGCGGCGCCGCCGGCCTCCGTGAACTGCTGCTGGGCCCGCTCGCGCTCGGCGGCCCGCACCTCGTCGTCGCTGCTCGCGACCAGCGCGCCGACGGTGCCGCCCACCGCGCCGCCGACCATCAGCCCGCCCACCCCCAGCCNGCCCGGCCCGGCCGAGGAACTGCCTCCTGCTGCTCATGGCCCCGTTCTACCGGTGGCAGCCTGGGAGGACGCTGCCGGTTCGGCATCGTGGGCTGTGGGTGTGCTGGGAGCCGGGTCCGCCGGGCCCCGGCTCGACGTGAGCACCCGGCGTGGATCAGGTGGGACGACGACCGTGCATCCTCCGCACCCGACGTCGGTGGCGGAGGACGCACGGTCGTCGTCGGACCTGATCCACGCCGCGGCGGAGGGGCGGGATCAGGCGGCACCCAGCAGCAGCGACGCCGCCAGCGCAGCCATGACCACGGCGATGACCCCGTCGAGCACCCGCCAGGCCGCGGGCCGGGCGAACACCGGGCGCAGCGCGCGGGCGCCGTACCCCAGCCCGGTGAACCAGAGCAGGCTGGCCGCGCAGGCCCCGACGGCGAACCACCAGCGGTCCGCACCGTGCGTGCCGGCCACCGAGCCCAGCAGCAGCACCGTGTCCAGGTAGACGTGCGGGTTCAGCCAGGTCAGCGCCAGCGCCGTGCCGAGGACGGCGCCGCGGGAGGCCCGGGCGCCACCGGCCTCGGCGGCCAGCGCCGTGGGCCGCAGCGCCCGACGGGCGGCCAGCACCGCGTAGCCGGCCAGGAACAGCGCCCCGGCCACCCGGACGACGGTGACCAGCCACGGCACCCGCTCCAGCACCGCCCCGGTGCCGGCCACCCCGGCCAGGATCAGCACGACGTCGGACACCGCGCAGACCGCGACGACGGCGGCCACGTGCTCCCGGCGCAGGCCCTGGCGCAGCACGAAGGCGTTCTGCGCCCCGATGGCGACGATCAACGACAGACCCAGGCCGACCCCGGCCAGTGCAGCAGCTCCCACACCCACGACGCTAGGACTCCCCGTGCGACAGCAGCACGACGGGAACTGCAGCGCCGTAAGCTGCGCTGTCGATGGACCTCCCGCAGCTGCGTGCCCTGGTGGCCGCCGTCGAGACCGGCACCCTGGACGCCGCCGCCGGGGTGCTGCACGTGACGCCGTCGGCGGTCAGCCAGCGGATCCGGGCGCTGGAGTCGGCGACCGGCCAGGTGCTGCTGGTGCGCAGCCGCCCCGTCGTCCCCACCGAGGCCGGCACCGCCGTGCTGCGGCTGGCCCGGCAGGTCGAGCTGCTGGTCGCCGACACGACCGCCCAGCTGACCGGGGCACCGGGGGCCGGCCCGCCGGTGCTGCCGCTGGCGGTGAACGCCGACTCGCTGGCCACGTGGTTCCTACCGGGGGTGGCACCGCTGGCCGCCGACGTCCAGCTCGACGTCCGGGTGGCCGACCAGACGATGACCTCGGGGCTGCTGCGCGAGGGCACGGTGATGGCCGCGGTGACCGCCGACCCCGAGCCGGTGCCGGGGTGCTCGGTCGAGCGGCTGGGGGCGATGACCTACCGCCCGCGGGCCACCCGGGCCTTCGTCGAGCGGTGGTTCCCCGCCGGGGCCACCCCGGCCGAGCTGCGGCGCGCCCCGACGGTGGCCTTCGACCGCACCGACGACCTGCAGGACGCCTACCTGCGCCGGCGCACCCACGACCGCCCCGCGCCGCCGGTGCACCACGTGCCCTCCAGCGCCGACTACCTGGCCGCCGTCCGGCTCGGCATGGGCTGGGGCATGCTGCCCGACCTGCAGACCGGCCCGGACGACGGCCTGGTGGTCCTCGACCCGGCCGGCGCGGTCGACGTCGTGCTGTGCTGGCAGCAGTGGAAGCTGCGCTCGCCCGGCCTCGACCGGGTCGCCGACGCCGTGCGCCGCACCGCCCGGGCGGCCCTGGGCGGGACGCCGTGAGCCGGACCGGCCTGGCGCCGACCGGCGGGGACCTGATTCGCTGTGGACGACGGAGGACCCAGGACGACCGCGAGCCGGACCCGGCGAGGCAGGGGGGCGCATGACCGACAAGGCCGAGACGCTGGTCATCCGGGACGTCGCCCAGCTGCGGGTGCTCTCCTCCTCCGTCCGCTTCATCGCCTTCGAGGAGCTGTTCGCCCTCCAGCGGCCGATGACGCCCACCCAGCTCGCCGTCTTCACCCGGGTGAGCCCGAGCTCGATGAGCTACCACCTGCGCGAGCTGGAACGGGTGGGCCTGGTCCGGCGCGCGGAGCCCGGCCCCGACGCCCGCGAGCGCCGCTGGGAGGCCCCGGCGCACGTCTACGACATCGTGCTCAGCGCCTTCGACGACCCGGCCGGCCGGGTGGCCCTGGTCGACACCTACCTCTCCCCGCTGCGCTCGCGGGTGCTGGGCACGCTCGAGCGCCGGGCCGAGGAGGGCAGGGCGGGGGACGACACCGAGATGGCCCTGGGCATGGGCCGGCTGCGGCTCACCCGGGACGAGCAGCGCGCGCTGCGGGCCGAGGTCGCCGCGGTCTGGCAACGGTTCGAGCAGGTGTCCCGCGAGCACGAGGGACCCGGTACCGACCTGCGGACGGTGCACTACGTCTGGTCGCTGCTGGGCGATCCCTGACCCCGGTCCCCGGTCCGGTGTCGAGAACCGCGCACCGGTTCCGTCCCCCGGGTGGAGCGGCCAGGATGGGCCGCCCGACGACGAGGAGACCGAGATGGCCAAGTACCTGCTGCTCAAGCACTACCGCGGCGCGCCGAGCCCGGTGAACGACGTGTCGATGGACCGCTGGACGCCCGAGGAGGTCTCGGCGCACATGCAGTTCATGGACGACTTCGCGACCCGGTTGCAGGCCGACGGGGAGTTCGTCGACGGCCAGGCGCTGGCCCCCACCGGGGCCTGGGTCCGCCACGACGGCGAGGGCCGGCCGCCGGTCGTCGACGGTCCCTTCGCCGAGACCAAGGACCTGATCGCCGGCTGGATGGTCATCGACGTGGACACCTGGGAGCGGGCGGTGGAGCTGGCCGGCGAGCTGTCGGCCGCCCCGGGTGCCGGCGGCCGCCCGATCCACGAGTGGCTGGAGGTCCGGCCGTTCTACGGCGTGCCGGCCACGATCACCGAGTGATCGACGACGTCCGGGCGCTCGTGCCGCAGGTGATCGGCGTCCTCGTCCGCCGCGGGGCCGACTTCGCGATGGCCGAGGACGCCGTGCAGGAGGCACTGGTCGAGGCGCTGCGCGTCTGGCCGGTCGACCCGCCGCGCGAGCCCCGGGCGTGGCTGGTGACCGTGGCCTGGCGCCGGTTCCTCGACGCCACCCGGTCCGACGTCGCCCGGCGGCGCCGGGAGGAGGCCGTGGCGGAGCAGGAGCCCGAGCCCGGGCCGGTGCCGGGCACCGACGACACGCTGCAGCTGTACGCCCTGTGCGCGCACCCGTCGCTGTCGCCGTCGGCGGCGGTCGCGCTCACCCTGCGGGCGGTCGGCGGGTTGACCACCCGGCAGATCGCTGCGGCCTACCTGGTGCCCGAGGCGACGATGGCCCAGCGGATCAGCCGGGCCAAGCGCACCGTCGCCGGCGTCCGCCTGGACCGCCCCGGTGACGTCGGCGTCGTCCTGCGGGTGCTCTACCTGGTCTTCAACGAGGGGTACTCGGGCGACGTGGACCTGGCGGCGGAGGCCATCCGGCTGACCCGGCAGCTGCGTGCGGCCGTCGACCACCCGGAGGTGGCCGGGCTGCTCGCGCTGATGCTGCTGCACCACGCCCGCCGGGGCGCCCGGACCGCCCCAGACGGCAGCCTGATGCCGCTGGCCCAGCAGGACCGCAGCCGCTGGGACCGGGACCTGGTCACCGAGGGCACCGGCATCCTGCAGGCCGCGCTGGCCCGGGACGGGCTGGGCGAGTACCAGGCGCAGGCCGCGGTGGCCGCCCTGCACGCCGATGCGCCGACGGCCGAGGAGACCGACTGGGTGCAGGTGGTCGAGTGGTACGACGAGCTGCTGCGGCTCACCGCGGGGAGCCCGGTCGTCGCGCTGAACCGGGCGGTCGCGGTCGGCGAGGCCGACGGCCCGCGGGCCGGCCTCGCCGCGCTGGCCGCCGTCCCGGCGACCGTGCCGCGGTGGACCGCCGTCGAGGCCTACCTGGTCGAGCAGGACGGCGACCTGCCGCGTGCGACGGAGCTCTACGTGCAGGCCGCGGCCCGGGCGGGGAACGCCGCGGAGCGGGACCACCTGACCCGGCAGGCGGCCCGGCTCCGCGCCGGCTGACCCGCCCGGTCAGTCCTCGCCGGTGTGCCGGCCGCGCAGCCGCGCCTGCACCCGGCCGGCCTCGACCCGGACGGCGAGCTTCTCCTGCGGCACGGCGGCCGGCCCGCGCCGGGGCTGGCCGAGGTCGAGGTCGAACGCGGAGTCGTGCCACGGGCAGACCAGGCAGTCGCGGCTCCCCACCCGGGTCACCTCGCCCTGGGAGAGCGGGCCACCCAGGTGCGAGCAGGCGTCGAGGAACACGTCCACCCGGGTGCCGCGGCGCACGACGGCCAGCGGCACGGGCTCGCCCTGGCCCTCCCCGGCGCGCTGCACCGGCCGGCCGTCGGGCAGGTCGTCCAGCGGCCCCAGGTCGACCCACTCGTGGGTCAGCGAGCGGGCGGCCGCGGCGGAGTGGGAGGCCCCGGAGCTCTGCGCGTAGCTCATGTGGCCGCCGACCGCGGCGGACCCGCTCGCCAGCGCCAGCCCGGCGTAGGCGAGCACCCGGCCGGCCGTGCCGGCGCCGCGCCCGCGGGCCACCAGCGACCCGACGTAGAGCCCGAGGGCGGCGCTGTTGAGCACCGCGTGCAGCACGCCGACGCGGCGGACGCCCACCTCCTGCTCCGACCAGTCGGCGGCCCCGGCCAGCGCGGTCGGGACGGCGGCGGCCACCCCGGTGCCGATCAGCACCGCGGCGGCCGGCCGCAACCGGGGGACGGCGTCCAGCACGCCGGCGGAGATCCAGCTGCCGACGGGCACCTGAGCGAGGACCGGGTGCAGCGGGTGCCCCAGCCAGGTGCCGTGCAGCGCGTCCTTGACGGCGGTGGGCCGCAGGACCTTCGCGACGGCGGTGCGGGCAGGGCGGTCGACGCCGTCCAGGGCGGGGCTGTCGGCGACGCGGTCGAGGAATCCGAGCAGGCTCATGCACCGCCACCTACCCGGGTGACCCCCAGGCGGAACCGGTCGGTGCGGAACTCGTGGCGCCGGCTCAGATGCCGGTCTGGGGCAGGTCGACGTCGACCTGGGGGTCGGCGGTGACCGGGGGCAGGTGGTGGGCGCCGGTGTCGAGCATCGTCTGCAGCCGGTCGAGCAGGCTCTCCAGGGACTCCTCGAACTCGGTCAGCGTCTCGTCCAGCGACAGCAGCGGCTGCAGCTCGGAGATCAGCGGGAACTCCACGAGGTCCATGGGGTTCGCGGTGGGGGAGCCGTCCGGGTCGTCGATGGCGTTGATCGCCACCCCGCGCTGGGCGACCTCGAGGAGCAGGTGGCCCAGCAGGAAGCTGGTGTAGGCCCGGTAGGCCACCACCGCCTGCACGCTGGAGAACCCGTTGGTGTGCAGCGCCCGCAGCAGCGACTCCACCCACTTCAGGCTGCGCAGCGGGGGGCGCACCCAGGGCGCCGACGGCGGCCGGGTGGCGACCAGCGGGAACAGCGCCGGGTGGGTGAGGGCGATCCGCCGCACCCCGTGCGCCAGGCGCTGAAGGTAGTCCTGCCAGCCGTGCTCGGGCTCGAAGAGCACGTCCGGGTCGGCGAACAGCTCGTCGACGACGGTGTCCACCACCCCGTCGAGCAGGTCCTCGCGACCGGGGACGTAGCGGTAGAGGCTCATGGCCTCGACGCCCAGCGCGGCACCGAGCCGGCGCATGGTGAGCATCGGCAGGCCGTGCGCGTCGACGAACGCGATCGCGCCGTCGATGATCCGGGCCCGGTCCAGCGGTACCCGGGTGCCCAGGTCCGGCGGTCCCACCGCGTCCTCGGCGGCCCGCAGCCCGCGGTTCTCGGGCAGGTCGGGGTCGTCCGGGTGGTCGGGCGGCTCGATCCCGCCCGCGACGACCGCGCCGTCCTGCAGCGGTTCCTCCTCGGTGGGGCCGGGTGGGCGCGGTGGCACGGTCCTCCTGTCGATCACGGGTCGTCGTCCATCTGAGCTTGGCACCGCGTGTCGCCCCCGGCATGTCGGCCCCCGATCGGGTGACGGAACGAAGTAGTCCGCGTTCGCCAGGTTTGCCAGGGCGCCTTACGGCGTAATGACGGGTTGTCCGGTTCGACTTACGCCGTAGGAACGGTGGTGGTCGATCGGATGGCGGGCGATCCATCGTCCGTGACCCCCGCGGCGCTCCGGCGCCCGACGACGAGGAGTTCAGACATGAGCGCCATCGACAAGATCAAGAACAAGGCCGAGGAGCTCGTCGGCGACGCCAAGGAGGCCGTGGGCAAGGCCACCGGCAACGAGGAGCTGCAGGCCGAGGGCCAGCGCGACCAGGCCGCCGGCAACACCAAGCAGGCCGGCGAGAAGGTCAAGGACATCTTCAAGTAATCGAAGGACCCCGTCCTCCTCATCCCGAGCACGCTCGGGACGAGCCTCGGGACGGGGCCGGTAGGGCCGGGGGGCTGATCAGCCCCCCGGTCCGGCCTCGCACAGCTCGCCCTCGCCGTGAGGTGCGGCACCCACCACCCCCGCACCCGCGGACGAACCCACCAGGAGACCTCGTGTCGCTCGACCCCGAGACCCGCCCCGCCGCGGCGCACGCCGCCGGTGAGCCCACCGTCGTGACCCCCAGCCGGCACGACGTCGTCGCCGCCGAGAAGAGCCGCGCCGGCGGTGTGAAGATCGGCTCCGCCTTCTTCGGCTGGCTGACCGCCACCGGCATGTCGGGGCTGCTCGTCGCCCTCGTGGCCGCCGCCGGCACCGCCGTCGGCCTGGCCACCGACACCTCCCTCGCCGAGGCGGCCGACCAGGCCAGCGCCGACCCGTCGTCGGTCGGGCTGGGCGGCGGCATCGCGCTGCTGGTGATCCTCTTCCTGGCCTACTACAGCGGTGGCTACGTCGCCGGCCGCATGGCCCGCTTCCACGGCATCCGCCAGGGCATCGCCGTCTTCGGCTGGGCCGTCGTCATCGCCGTCGTGGTGGCCGTGCTGGCCGCCGTCGCCGGTGACCAGTACGACGTCCTCGGCCAGCTCAACGCCTTCCCCCGGCTGCCCGTCAACGAGGGCGACCTGACCACCACGGCGATCGTCGTCGCGCTGCTCGTCGCCGCCGTCGCGCTGGTCGGCTCGATGCTCGGTGGCCTGGCCGGCATGCGCTTCCACCGCAAGGTCGACCGCGCCGGTCTGGGCGACTGACCCACAGCACGGCACAGCACCGCACCGCACCGCACGGCCCGGCTCCCCGACAGGGGCGCCGGGCCGTCCGGCGTCCGGGGTCAGCCGGGCAGCAGGCCGGCCAGCACCCGGAGGCCGGCCGCCGCGATCCAGGCCGCGGGCACCAGCAGCACCAGCGCCACCGCCCGGGTCCGGCCGTGCCGCGGCAGTGCGCCGGCCACGACCAGCGCCACGAGCACCCCGGCGACGGCCTGCACCGGGTGCAGCGGGGTCCCGGCCGGCAGCTCCCCGACCGCGGCCAGCCACAGCTGCGCGACGGTGCCGTCGGCCACCGCGAGCGCCCCGGCCCCGGCGAGCAGGACCCCGGGCAGCGCGCCCCGTCGGGTCGCCGCCCAGCGCACGGCCACCGCGAACAGCGGCACCGCGGTCGCCGACAGCATCAGCCAGGCCGCCAGCAGGACGGCGTTGGCGCGCAGCCCGAACCCGAGGACGACGACCGCCCACCCGTAGTAGGCCACGCTCATCACCGCGAAGAACGCCGCCGCACCGACCCCGGCAGCCCGGGTGGACGGCGCGCGGCAGCCGAGCAGCGCGACCGCCAGCACCCAGGCGGCCGGGTAGGACCCGAGGTCGGCCAGCCAGCCCGGCCCGACGGCGTCGGCGACCTTGGCCGCCGCCCCGACCACCGCGCCGAGAGCTGCTGCCCCCGCCGTCCAGCGGGCCGTGGTCCGGGTCGGCCGCCGGACCGCCGTCGAGGGGTGCACCCCGCGATCGTCGCAGCCGGGCCCGGACGTGCCCGGCTGCGACCGGCGGTCAGGCCCGGAAGTTGGCCCGGATCCGCTGCAGCAGGAACTCCCCGGCGGTGATCGGCTCGTGGCTGCCGGCCGGCGGCTCGATCACCACGTCCTTGTCCGCCTGGGCGAAGAAGGCGATCGAGTACCGGGGGTCGGTGGACTCGCCCCGGGCCGGCGCGGCGACCCGGTGGAAGTTCGAGGGCAGCCGGTCGTCGCTCCAGCGCATGAGCATGTCCCCGATGTTGCAGGTGATCGCCTCGTCGGTGGCGGGGACCGGCGTCCACGCGTAGCCGTCGGCCGAGGGCGCCACCGCCTCGGTGCCGGGCAGCACCTGCAGCCCGGCCTGCCCCTCCCGCTGGAAGAGCAGGGTCAGGCAGTCGAAGTCGGTGTGCGCACCGGCCCGCCAGGTCCCCGGGACGTCGAGCAGCTCGTCGGGGAAGGCCATGTAGTGGATCAGCCGCAGCGTGGACTGGTACTGCGGGTTGGCCGGGTCGTGCCGGGCGGCGAAGAAGTCCCGCGGCAGGCCGAGCACGTCGGCGAAGCAGGACAGCACCGCCATCGCCACCTCGCGGCAGTGCGCCTCGAAGGCCAGCAGGGTCTCCCGGAAGCCCTCGACCTCGTCGTCGGTCGGCCAGAGACCGGCCATGTGCGGCCGGGTGAGCTGGAAGGACTCCTTCTGGTCGGCGGTGCCCACCGACGGGCGCACCTGCGACTTGAACTCGTAGCCGGAGTTGAGGCCCTTCTTCAACGGGTACTGCGCCTTGACCTCCGCGGGCAGGGCGAAGAACGCCTGCGAGGCGGCGAAGGCGGCATCCACCTCGGTGGGGGAGATGCCGTGGTCGACCACCTGGAAGAAGCCGATGTCGGTGGCGGCGGCCCACAGCTGGGCGGTGATCTCCGCCCGGCGGGCCCCGAAGTCGGCCAGGGAGATCTGCCGGACCTCGCGGTCGGTGGTGAGCGGGCCGGGTGCGCCCATGCGGGCCTCGCGGTCGAGCTCGGTCAGGGTGCTGGTCATGGTGTCCCCCGGGAGGGAGGGCCGCACGGCAGCTGCCGCGGCTCTGCCCTGATGCAAACCTGCCGGCCGGCACCGGGCAAGGAGGGCGCGGCAGACGTAACGCAGCGTTCACCGGAGGACCCCGGGGGTCGTCGCTGCCCCCGACGACCCCCGGGTGGTCGAGCCGCCCGGGCCGGGATCGGCACGGCCCGGGCGGCGGTCATGGGGTGCCCAGCACCGTCGCGCGGACGTCGGTCTTGAGCACCTTGCCGACCGTGGAGCGCGGCAGGTCGGCCCACACCAGCACCTCCTTGGGTGCCTTCACGCTGCCGATCCGCTCCTTGACCGACGCGATCACCGCGGCCGGGTCGAGCACGGCCCCGGGCCGGGCCAGGACGACGGCGACCACCCGCTCGCCCCACTTCTCGTCCGGGACGCCGATCACCGCGCAGTCGGCGACGTCCGGGTGGGCCATGAGGGCGTTCTCGACCTCGGCGGAGTACACGTTGAACCCGCCGGTGATGATCATGTCCTTGGCCCGGTCGACGACGTACAGCCAGTTCTCGGCGTCCAGGTAGCCGATGTCGCCGGTGTGGTGCCAGCCGTGCGCGCCGGCCGCCGCGGTGGCCGCGGGGTCGCCCAGGTAGCCGGCCATCACCAGCGAGCTGCGGACGACGACCTCCCCGCGCTCGCCGGTCGGCAGCAGCGTGCCGTCCTCGGCCATGATCGCCACGGTGACCAGCGGCGAGGGGCGCCCGGCGGAGGTGAGCCGCTCGACCGCAACGCTGCCGTCGGGCCGGAAGTGGTCGGCCGGGGCCATCGTGGAGATCATCATCGGTGCCTCGGACTGGCCGAACAGCTGCGCCATCGGCCCGATCCGCTGCAGCGCCTCGGCCAGCCGGGCCGCCGAGATCGGCGCTGCGCCGTACCAGAAGCACTGCAGCGACGACAGGTCCGTGGCGTCCAGCCGGGCGTGGTCCAGCAGCAGGTAGACCAGCGTCGGCGGCAGGAACGTGTGGGTCACCCGGTGCCGGGGGACGGCGTCCAGGAAGTCGTCCAGCACCGGCTTGCGGAGGACGACGACGTGCCCGCCCAGCGCCATCACCGGGAAGCAGAGCACCCCGGCGGCGTGGGTCAGCGGGGCCAGCGCCAGGTAGACCGGTCGCCCGGCGAACGGGTAGCTCATCAGCGTGATCGCCGACATCGTCTCGATCGACCGCGAGGTCAGCAGCACGCCCTTGGGGCGCCCCGTCGTCCCGCCGGTGCCGACCACCATCACCACGTCGTCCACCGGCTCGACCTCGACCGGCTCGGCCGGGACGTCGGCCAGCCACTGCGGCAGCGAGGGCACGTCGCCGTCGGGGGCGTCCAGGCAGACCAGGGTGGTCAGCGCGGGCAGCTGGTGGCGGATCTGCGCCACCAGCGGGGCGAACGCGGCCTGGTACAGCAGCGCGGTGCAGCCGAAGAGGTCCAGCAGCTCCTGGTTCTCCGCGGCCTGGTTGCGCGGGTTGACCGGTGCCCAGACCGCCGCGGCGCGGGCGATGCCGAACACGCAGGAGAACGCCACCGGGTCGTTGGCGGACAGCACCGCCACGCTCTGGCCGGGCAGGACGCCCGAGCGCGCGAGCGCCCGGGCGACCTGCCAGCTGACCTCCTGGACGTCGCCGTAGCTGTAGGTGGTGTCTCCGGCGGTCAGGCACGGGGCGTCCCGGCCGAGGGAGGCGCCCTTGTCCAGCCACGACGTCAGGCCCGCAGAGGTCAGCGACATCAGCGGTGCTCGGTGACGACCGGCTCCAGCACCAGGCCGAACTGGCGCAGCACCCCGAGCAGCTGCCGGTGGCCGAACGCCTGGCAGCCCGAGGCGAACCCGGCCCGCAGCGGCTTCTGCTGCAGCAGCGACATCGCGGCCCAGGCCTGCAGCAACCCGGTCTGCTTGTAGTTGCTGTTGCCGTGGATGACCACGTGCTTGCGACCCAGCGGACCCGAGGCGTGGACCGAGTCGATCGAGGTGTTCAGCCGCGGGTTCTCCCGCGGCGGCATCCCGGCGCTCCACGCCTTGGCGATCTCGGCGAGCTTCTCGTCCCACTGGTCGCGGGGCAGGGTCTTGATCTCGCTCTCGACCATCGCGGTGGTGGCCACGACGGCCTCCATGACCGGCTTGTTCATGACACCGCCGGCGACCTTGACCGTGGACACCCGCGGGTCGTCCTTGAACCAGACCGGGTGCGAGGTGCCGCCCCACGGCACGGCCAGCGCCAGCTCGTGGCTGCCGGGCACGACGACGTCGAACGTGGTGGTCGGCTCGAACTGCACGTACTGGTTCTCCTGCAGGTGGAACCAGTCCGCCTTGAGGATGGTGAAGATGGTCTCGGTGGAGGCGGTGGTCGGGAAGCCCTTCCACAGCACCAGGACGTCGAGGGTGTCCAGGCCCGGGGTCTCCAGCGCGATGTTGATCGCGATCTCGCCGGTCGTGTACATCTGCGCGATGCCGGGGGAGAGCAGCAGCCCGGCGTCGGCGAACTCGGTGCCCCAGCGCTGCTGGCACTCCAGCACCCAGTCCTGCTCGCCGGTGGTGTCCAGGTAGTGCGCACCGGCGGCCAGGCAGGCGTCGACCACCTGCGGGCCCAGGTTGATGAACGGCCCGACCATGTTGCAGACCACCTGCGCGCCGCGGAACAGCTCGGTGAGCGCCTCGACGGTGTGCTCGACCTCGACCACCTCGTAGGAGGCGGTCTCGATGCCGGGGATCTTCTCGACCACCTCGCGGACCCGGGCGGCGTCGCGGCCGGCGGCGACGAAGGGCACGCCGAGCTCGCGCAGGTACTCGCAGACCAGCCGGCCGGTGTACCCCGAGGCGCCGTAGACGACGACGGGCTTGGGCTTGGGCTTGGGGGTGCTGTCGGTCGCGGCGGTCACGAGCCCATCCCGCCGTCCACGGGCAGGCCCGCGCCGTTGACGAACCGGGCGGCGTCCGAGGCCAGGAAGACCACGGCGTCGGCCATGTCGGCGACCTCGCCCAGCCGGCCGGACGGCGTCAGGGCGATCACGGTGCCCACGGCCTCCTCGACCGAGGGGAACAGGCCGAGCTCGGCCATGTCCACGGCGAGCTGGTTGCCCATCGTGGTGGGGACCAGGCCGGGGTACACGCAGTTGACCCGCACCCCGTAGCCGAGCTTGCCCGACTCGGCGGCCGCGACCCGGGTCAGCCGGTCGACGGCGGACTTGGTGGCCGAGTACCCGGAGATGCCCGGGAAGGCGATGGTCGCCGCGACCGAGGAGATGTTGACGATCGAGCCGCCGGACCCGGCGACGCCGCCGGGGCGCATCGCGCGCAGGCCGTGCTTGATGCCCAGCGCGGTGCCCAGCACGTTGACCTCGAGCATGGTGCGCAGGTCGGCGGGCTTGAAATCGGTGATCAGCGCGGAGATCTCGACGCCGGCGTTGTTGACCAGCACGTCCAGGCCGCCGAGCTGCTCGGCGGCCTCGGCGGTGCCGGCCTCCCAGCTGGCCTCGTCGGTGACGTCCAGGGGGACGAAGCCGGTGGTGACGCCGTGGGTCTCGGCGATCTGCTCGGCGACGGCCTTGCCGTCGGAGTCCAGCAGGTCGGCGATGACCACCGACGCGCCGTGCCGGGCGAGCGCCTCGGCCATGCCCTGCCCCAGACCGCGCGCACCCCCCGTGACGAGTGCCTTGCGTCCTGCGAGGTCGAAGACGGACATCGACCAACCTCCGTGTCGTCGCGCCACCCACGCCCCGGCCCACGCTGGCCGGCGGTCGTGCTGTGACGTGGGCCATGCTCGCTAGGTGTCTTGACGACTGTCAAGAGTTTCTTGGACGATCGTCAAGAATCGGTCGTCGGGCTACCCTCGGCCGGACCACGGAGGGAGGCGGGATGACCGAGCGGGTGGACAAGTTCGCGGCGCGGCGGGCCGAGCTGGCCGCGGCGACGCTGCGGACGCTGGCCGAGCTGGGCTACGCCCGCACGAGCCTGCGCGAGATCGCCCAGAACTCCGAGTTCAGCCACGGCGTCCTGCACTACTACTTCCGGGACAAGGTCGACCTGATCACGCACTGCGTGCGCGAGTACAAGGCGATCTGCGTGACCCGCTACGACCAGGTCGTGGCGACCGCGACCACCCCGGCGCAGCTGCAGGAGGGGTTCCTGGACAAGCTGGCGCAGACCCTGGTCGAGGAGCCGCAGATGCACCGGCTCTGGTACGACCTGCGCAACCAGTCGATGTTCGAGGAGACCTTCCGGGCCGACGTCGCGGCCATCGACGCCAGCCTCGAGCGCATGGTCTGGCGGGTGGTGACCCGGTTCGCCGAGCTCGTGGGCACCACGCCGCTGGTCACCCCGTCGGTCATGTACGCCCTGTTCGACGGCCTGTTCCAGCAGGCGCTGGTGCGCCAGCTCGCCGGGGAGGCCGGTGCCGCCGCCGACCTGCGCGCCGCCGTCACCGCCGTCGTCGCCCAGGTGGTACCGCTCGACCGCGAGCCCGCGCTGCGCTGAGCGGTCTGGTTGGGTGGTCGGCGAACGCCGGGACCCGCCCGGCTCCGTGCACGAGGAGGCCCCCGTGGCCGAGCTGACCCGCCCCGACGTCGAGCCGCCGACCGGTCCGGCCCCCGCCGACCTGGTGATCGAGGACATCACCGTCGGCGACGGCGCCGAGGCCACCTCCGGCAGCCTGGTCTCCGCGCACTACGTCGGGGTGACCCACGAGGGCGGCGAGCAGTTCGACGCCTCCTGGGACCGCGGCGACCCGCTGGAGTTCCGGCTGGGCGTCGGCATGGTCATCGCCGGCTGGGACGAGGGCATCGCCGGCATGAAGGTCGGCGGCCGCCGCCGGCTGACCATCCCCGCGCACAAGGCCTACGGCGACC
Organism: Klenkia terrae; assembly: GCF_900491935.1. Classification (GTDB taxonomy): domain Bacteria; phylum Actinomycetota; class Actinomycetes; order Mycobacteriales; family Geodermatophilaceae; genus Klenkia; species Klenkia terrae. The sequence continues at coordinate 1,770,310 of NZ_UEXK01000004.1, read as the reverse complement.
GCGGCGCGGGCGGGGTCATCAAGCCCGGCGCGACCCTGGTCTTCGTCGTCGACCTGGTCGGCGTCCGCTGACCGGTCCGACCCCGGGCTCGGCCGGCTGGGCGTTCGCCTCGCGCGTGCACCAGCTGGCCGGGTCCAGCCCGTACACCGTCGTCCCGGCCGAGGGCGGTTTCGACGTCGTCCTGGACGCCGTCGACGCGCAGTGGACGACGCTGGCCTTCCGCAACGGGCTTCGCAAGACCGTCACCCACCAGGTCCGCCTGGACGAGGCGGCGAAGCGGTTCACGGTGAACGACCGGACCTTCGACCTGGACTGGCAGGCCGGGGTGGAGCTCGGCGGCGGGCAGCCGCGGTTCGTGCTGCGCGGCACGGCCGAGATGACCTCCGGGCGAGCCGTCGGCTTCCAGAAGGGCCGCGAGTACGGCCTGCGCGACGACGGCACCCTCGGGGTCGCCGCCGGGTGGGACTTCCGCCTCGGCGAGGGCCGGGAGCTGGTCCGCTGGGCCGCCCGCGAGCAGGGCTGGGACGAGTCGCTCCCGCGGGACGCGAAGATCGGCCTCTGGGTCGCCGGGGTCACCGTCGCCCTGCTGGTGGTCGCCGGCCTGGTGGTCGGCCTGCTGGCGCTGCTGGGCCGGCTCTAGCCGACCGTGTGGTGCACGGCCTCGGCGTTGTTGCCGTCGGGGTCGCGCAGGAACGTGCCGTAGTAGCCGGGGTGGTACTCCGGGAAGACCCGCGGTGCGTGCAGCACCTCGAACCCGGCGGCCACCGCGGCGGCGTGCACGGCGTCCACGGCCGCCCGGTCCGGGGCGGCGAAGGCCAGGTGGACCTCACCCGCGGTGGCGCCGCCGTGCGGGGAGAGCCAGAAGTGCGGAGGGCCGTCGCCGTCCGCGAGGCCGATGACCGGGCCGGCCGGGGTCGGGAAGCGCATCGCCTCCCGGAACCCCAACGGCGCGAACGCGGTCAGGTAGAAGGCCAGCGCGGCCTCGGGGTCGGCGCAGGGGATGCCCAGGTGGTCGAACACACCCCCGATCCTGGCCCGGGAACACCGCGCGGGGAAGAGCTGTTGGCGCGCACGTGAAGGTGGAGATCTGGTCCGACGTCGTCTGCCCGTGGTGCTACATCGGCAAGCGCCGGTTCGAGACCGCGCTGGCCCGGTTCGAGCACGCCGACGCCGTCGAGGTGACCTGGCGCAGCTTCCAGCTCGACCCGTCCGTCGCCGAGGGCGACGTGCACCCGACGCTGCCCGCGCTGGCCCGCAAGTACGGCCGCACCGAGGAGCAGATGCGCGAGCAGATGACCTCGATGGACGCCCTCGCCCTCCGCGAGGGGCTGCACTACGACCTGGCCAACGGGGTCGCCGGCAACACCCTGCTGGCCCACCAGCTGCTGCACCTGGCCGCCGAGCACGGGCTGCAGGGCGAGCTCAAGGAGCGGCTGCTGCACGCGCACTTCGAGCAGTCCACGTCGGTGTTCGACGTCGACTCGCTGGTGCAGCTCGGCACCGAGGTCGGCCTGGACGCCGAGGAGGCCCGGGCCGCGCTGACCGACCGCCGGTACCTGCCCGCCGTCGAGGAGGACATCGCCACCGCCCGCGCGCTGGGTGCCACCGGGGTGCCGTTCTTCGTCGTCGACCGCACCTACGGCGCCTCCGGCGCCCAGGACCCCGACGTGCTGCTGCAGCTGCTGGACCGCGCCTGGGCCGACAGCCACCCGCTGGCCACCGTGCCCCCGGCCGCCGGCTGCGAGGGCGACAGCTGCAGCGTGTGACCTGACGTCCCGGTGACCTAGGGTCGGGGCATGGAGGAGTCGCGCCGGTACCGGATCTCCGACGCCGACCGGGAGCACGCCGCCCAGCGCCTGCACACCGCCATGGCCGAGGGCCGGATCACCTTCGCCGAGCTCGACGAGCGGTTGGGCCAGGTCTACGCGGCGCTGTACGCCGACGACCTCGAGCCGCCGCTGGCCGACCTGCCCCCGGAGCACCCGACCGGCCTCGCCGCGCAGCCCGGCGCCCCGGCGGTGTGGCAGCCGGCGCCGCCGGAGGACCCGGCGCCGGTGGTGCTCAAGTCCACCGTCGGCGACGTCAAGCGCACCGGTGGGTGGCAGGTGCCCCCGGTGTTCGAGGTGCAGAGCACCATGGGCGACGCGGTACTGGACTTCTCCCGTGCGGTGGTGCCGCAGCAGGTCGTCGAGGTGCGGCTCAAGCTGGGCGCCGGCACGGCCCGGCTGCTCCTGCCCGACGGCGCGACAGCCGACGTGGACGGCGTGGTGGTCGGGTTGGGCAGCGTGAAGAGCAAGGTGCCGGGCGGTCCGCAGCCGGGCCGGTTGCACCTGGTCGTGCGCGGCAAGGTCTCCATGGGCGACGTCGTGGTGCGCTACCCCTACGAGGTCGGCCGCTTCCGGTTCTGAAGCCGGGGTAGGGGAGGGCGATGACCGAGTCCCCGGCTCCCGGCCCTGCCCTCCGGCACGCCGACCCGTTCCCCGACCGCACCGGCCCGGCCGTCGTCCTGCTGCCGGCGTTCCCGCTGGACCACCGGCTGTGGGACGACGTCGCCGCGTCGCTGCCGGCCCCGCTGCGGCCGATCGCGGTGGACCTGCCCGGCCTGGGCTCGCCGACCGTCGGGGAGCCGTCGCTGGATCTCGCCGTCGACGGCGTGCTGGCCCTGCTCGACGAGCTGGGCCTGGACCGGGCCGTGGTCGCCGGGCTGTCGACCGGCGGCTACGTCGCGGCGTTGCTCGCCGGCCGGGTGCCGGGGCGGGTCGCCGCGCTGGCGCTGTGCGACACCACCACCGAGGTCGGGCCGCCCGACGTCCCGGCCGACCGCCGCCGCACCGCCGACGACCTGGAGCAGCACGGCATCGAGGTGGTGCTCGACTCGGTCGCCGAGGGCCTGGGTCCGCACGCGGGGCCGGAGCTGGCCGGCCGGGTGGAGTCGGTCATCCGCTCGATGGACCCCGCCGAGGTCGCCTGGGTCTGCCGCGCGCTGGCTGCCCGCCCGGACACCTCCGCCGCGGTCCGCGACTTCCCGGGTCCGGTGCTGCTGCTGTTCGGCGAGCTGGACGGGCCCACCCCGCCGGCGGAGCGGTTGACCGCGCTGCAGGCGCTGCGCCCGGACGCCGAGGCCGTCGTCGTCCCGGGGTCGGGCCACCTCACCGCGCTGGAGGCACCGACCGAGGTCGCCGCCGCCCTGGCCGCCCTCGCCGCCCGCGCCCGACCCTGAGGGCCGGTGCGCGGGACGACCGGGTCAGGCCTGCTGCTCGGTGAGCTGCTCGTCGGGTGCGCCGGCGGGGTCGTCGGCGACGTCGGGCTCGTCGGTGCCGGCGGCCTCGGGGTCGTCCTCGGTGGAGGCCAGGTCGGCGCCCTGACCGGCTGCGCCGGGGTCGGCCTGCAGGGCGCGGGGGTCGTTCGCGGGGTCCGGGACGTCGGGATCGGTGACGGTCATGGGCGTGTCCTGCCCGGCCCGGGGAGCTCCGAACCGGCCCGTGCCGACCCGTAGACGTCCCAGACGTATTACCCGCGGGTAGACGTCAGATACGTCTCACCCGTTTCGGCTGTCGGAGCCCCCGCCGCGGCGCTAGCCTCCACAGATCGCATCCGCCGAGCGGCTGCGACGCACCACCGCCGGCGCGAGCTCCGCGCCGACGGGAACAGAGGATGGAGACGCCCTGTGACGTCCGTGGCCACCCCCGGTCTGGAGAACGCCCCCACCACCCACACCCGGCTGCTGGCCTGGGTGGCCGAGATGGCGGAGCTGACGACCCCGGACCGCGTGGTGTGGGTGGACGGCAGCGACGCCGAGTACGCCCGGCTCACCGACCAGCTGGTCGACGCGGGCACCTTCACCCGGCTGGCCGCCAAGCCGAACAGCTTCCTGGCCCAGTCCGACCCCAGCGACGTCGCCCGGGTCGAGGACCGCACCTACATCTGCTCGGTCGACGAGGCCGACGCCGGTCCCACCAACAACTGGATGGAACCGGCCGAGATGAAGGCCGTCATGACCGAGCTGTACCGCGGGTGCATGCGCGGCCGGACGATGTACGTCATCCCCTTCTGCATGGGCCCGATCGAGGCCGAGGCGCCGATGTTCGGCGTCGAGCTCACCGACTCCGAGTACGTGGTCGTCTCCATGCGGGTCATGGCCCGCATCGGCACCGCGGCGCTGGAGGCCATGGGCACCGACCGCCCCTTCGTGCCGGCCATGCACTCCCTCGGTGCCCCGCTGGACGAGGGCCAGGCCGACGTCCCGTGGCCCTGCAGCGAGACCAAGTACATCGTCCAGTTCCCCGAGGAGCGGATGATCTGGTCCTACGGCTCGGGCTACGGCGGCAACGCCCTGCTGGGCAAGAAGTGCTACTCGCTGCGCATCGCCTCGGCCATGGCCCGCGACGAGGGCTGGCTGGCCGAGCACATGCTGATCCTCAAGCTGACCAACCCCGAGGGGAAGGTCCACTACATCGCCGCCGCGTTCCCCAGCGCCTGCGGCAAGACCAACCTGGCCATGCTCGAGCCGACCATCCCCGGGTGGAAGGTCGAGACCCTCGGCGACGACATCGCCTGGATGCGGTTCGGCGAGGACGGCCGTCTCTACGCGCTGAACCCGGAGTTCGGCCTGTTCGGGGTCGCCCCGGGCACCGGCTGGGACACCAACCCCAACGCGATGCGAGCCATCGACCAGGGCAACTCGGTGTTCACCAACGTCGCGCTCACCGACGACGGCGACGTCTGGTGGGAGGGCATGACCGACGAGCCGCCGGCCCACCTGACCGACTGGAAGGGCCGCGACTGGACGCCGGACTCCGACGAGCCCAGCAGCCACCCCAACAGCCGGTTCTGCACCCCGATCACCCAGTGCCCGATCCTGGCCACCGAGTACGACGACCCCAAGGGCGTGCCGATCTCGGCCATCCTCTTCGGCGGCCGCCGCAAGACCACCATCCCGCTGGTCAGCCAGGCCCGGGACTGGAACCACGGCGTGTTCATGGGCGCCACGCTGTCCTCGGAGACCACCGCGGCCGCGACCGGTGCCGTCGGCGTCGTCCGCCGCGACCCGTTCGCGATGCTGCCGTTCATCGGCTACAACGCCGCCGACTACTTCAACCACTGGGTCGAGACCGGCAAGTCGGCCGACGCCGCCAAGCTGCCGTCGATCTTCTACGTCAACTGGTTCCGCCGGGACGACGAGGGCGGCTTCCTGTGGCCGGGCTTCGGGGAGAACTCCCGGGTGCTCAAGTGGGTCGTCGAGCGGCTGGAGGGCACCGCGGCCGCCGTCGAGACCCCGGTCGGCCACGTGCCCACCCCGGACTCCCTCGACGTCGCGGGCCTGGACATGTCCCGCGACCAGGTCGAGGCCGCGCTCGCGGTGAAGACCGACGAGTGGCGTGCGGAGATCCCGCAGATCACCGAGTGGTTCCAGAAGTTCGGCGACAAGCTCCCCACGACGATGTGGGACGAGCTGTCGATCCTCGAGAGCCGCCTCTCTTGACCGCCGCGCCGGGGCCCGCCGTCAGCGTCGACGGCGGGCCCCGACGCGGCTAGCTTGTGGCCATGAGGCACCTGTTCGGTTTCTTCCTCGGTGTCGTGCTGGTCGCCGTGGCCTCCGTCGTGCTGGTCTTCGGCCTGGGCGAGGTCGCCGCGCGCGAGGGTCGGGTCAGCACCACCGGGTTCACGCTGCTGTGCGTCGCCGGCGTCCTGTTGGGGCTGCTCGTCGTGCTGCGCCGGATGTCCCCGCTCGCCCCGCTGGTCGGTGGCCTGCTGCTGCTGGCCGCCGGCATCGCCGCCTGGGTGCGGCCGGCGTTCTACGCCGACGTGCGCACCGGGGTGGACCAGCTGCAGGCCGGCCTGCCGGTCGTGCTGCAGCTGGGCATCGCGCTGCTGCTGGGCTCGCTGCTGGTCGTGGTCGGCCTGCTGCCGGGCGGCCGACGCCGGGTCCGCGAGACCCGGGACGAGCGCGACGACCGCGAGGACCGGGACGACGACTACACCGTCCTGCCGCGCTCGGAGCCCGAGGCCTGGCGGTCGCCGTCGGGCCCCGGCACCAACGCGTACCCCACGGCCACGCCGTACCAGCGGCCGCCCCTGGAGCGCCCGCCGTCCTGACCCTCGCCCGGGCGTGGGGTGCGGTCGCCGGTCAGCGCCTGGCTCTCCACCACCTCAGTCGCTGCCGCGGCGACCGTCTGGTGCGCCTT
>NZ_UEXK01000004.1:1695304-1764115 GCF_900491935.1 Klenkia terrae | reverse complement strand
CGAGTGAAGTGGTATCAGGCGTCTGCTGGAGGGTTTGATTGCTAGATGGAGTGGGTTGTATGGGGCCGATGGACTGTAGTAGAGGTTGTTGTTTTTTTTTAAGTGACCCGCCCCCACAAGAGTTCTAGCGTCGGATGTGTATAAGAACCATCGGATGTGTATAAGAGCCAGCCGCGATCAGCGGTCCGGTCCTCGGCCGGCTGGCCGACACCCTGGGCCAGCGCCGGGTGCTGCTGCCCCTGCTGGTCGTCTTCGTCCTCGCCGGGTTCGGGTTCCTGTTCTCCGTCCGGGAGGGCTGGCCGCTGTGGATCGTGTTCGCCACCGGCGCGCTGGCCGGGGCGTGCATCCCGCCGGTGGGCTCAATGATCCGGGTGCGCTGGACCCACCTGCTGCGCGGGACGCCCCGGCTGCCGACCGCCCTGGCGATGGAGTCGGTGGTCGACGAGTTCGTCTTCATCGTCGGCCCGGTGCTGGTCACCTTCCTGTCGACGACGGGCCACACCACCTCGGGCGTCGTCACCGCCTTCGGCCTGGCCGTGGTGGGCAGCCTGGCCTTCGCCGCGCAGGCCCGCACCGAACCGCCCGCGCACGGCCACGCCAGCCGGCAGGGGCCCTCGGCCATGCGGACGGCGGGGCTGCGGGTGCTGTTCGTCGTCGGGCTGGCCGTGGGCACCATCCTCGGCACCCTGGAGATCGCGCTGGTCGCCTTCGCCGACGAGGTCGGCGCCAAGTCGTACTCGGGCCTGCTGATCGCCGCGCTGGCCATCGGCTCGATGGTCTCGGGCATCGGGTGGGGCACCGTGCACTTCCGCGCCCCGGTCCGGCTGCGGCTGCTCGTCGTCCTGCCGGTGTTCGTGGTGCTCAGCCTGCCGTTGCTGCTGGTCGACGACCTGTGGGTGATGATCCCGTTCGTCGTCCTGGCTGGGGTGGCCGTCTCGCCGTCGCTGATCAGCGCGTTCACCCTCGCCGAGGTGCTGGTGCCGCGGGTGGCGGTCACCGAGGCGTTCACCTGGATCGGCACCGCGCTGGCCATCGGGGTCGCGCTGGGTGCGTCGGTGGCCGGCCAGGTGGTCGACGAGGCCGGTGCGAACCGGGCGTTCCTGGTGGCCACGGTCGCCGCGGCGATGGCTGGGGTGGTGGTCGCGGCGTTCCAGCGGCTGCTCGTCGTCCCCGCCGAGCACGCCGGCACGCCCGCCCTCGCCCGCTGACCCTGCGGGGCACGCGAAAAGTGCACCAGATCGGTGTGGTTGGTTGCCACGGACGGCGCCGTGTGGTTGCCTCCAGGGCGTGACGTACTCGCTCGAGCTGCACCGGAGGTCCGCCGTGGACCTGCTGCGTGTCGCCAGCGCGCTCTGTCCGGGCTGCTGACCCGCCTCAGGCCCCGACCACCGTCACCCCGCGCGCCGACCGTCGAGCTCGGCCGCGCCCTGCCATCCGAGGACATCTCGTGACCACCGTGCTGCCCCCTTCGCCTACCCCTGCCTCCACCACCGCCGCGGCCACCGCCCCGGCCGGTGCCGCCGCGCTCGCCGTCGCCCTCGCCGTCCGGACGGACCTCTGGGCCGACCGGGTCGAGTACCGCGAGGAGTCCCGCTGGACCTCGCTGCTGGACCCGGCCGACGTCGCCGCCGCCCTCGACCCGTCGCTGCACGCCGAGCTGCACAGCGCCCAGATCTGGCTGCTGTCCTGGCTGCCGGGCCAGGGCACCCCGCTGCACGACCACGGCAGCTCCGCCGGCGCCTTCGCGGTCGCCCGCGGCACGCTGACCGAGCGCGTGGTGTCCCGCGGCACGGGCCGCACCCCGCACCAGAGCACGGCCGACCTGGCCGCCGGCCGGGTCCGCTTCTTCGGCCCGCACTACGTGCACCAGGTGGTCAACACGCTGCACGAGCCGGCGGTGAGCGTGCACGTCTACGCACCCCGGCTGAGCCTGATGAACACCTACAAGGTCGACGAGACCGGCCTGGTCCGCATCGGCACCGAGCGCGCGGGGGTGGACTGGTGACCGCGGTCCTGCCCCGTCCCGCGGCCGACGCCGCTGCCGCCGCCGACCCGGTCGTCGCCCGCCGTCCGGCCCCGGTCCGCCCGGCCGGCGCGGTGTCGGTGGACGACCTGCTGGCCGCCGCGCGTTCCCGGATCGAGCGGGTGGACCCGCTGCAGGCCGCCGCCCGGATGGCCGCCGGCGGGCTGCTGGTCGACATCCGGCCCGCGGCGCAGCGGCACCGGGAGGGCTGGGTCGCCGGCGCCCTGGTCGTCGAGCGCAACGTGCTGGAGTGGCGGTTCGACCCGCACTCCGACGCCCGGCTGCCCGAGGCGACCGGCTACGACGTCGACGTCCTGGTGCTGTGCTCGGAGGGGTACACCTCCAGCCTGGCCGCGGACGCGCTGCGCTCCATCGGGCTGGCCACGGCCACCGACGTCGTCGGCGGGTTCCACGCCTGGGTGGCCGCGGGGCTGCCGCACGTGCGGGGGCACGGCGCCGCCACGGCGTGACAGGCCGTGCAGTACGCGCACCTGACGGAGGGGTGTGCGTACCGTGCGTCACCCCCTGCGGGGGAAACCTGGTTGCTGGGCTGCAGTTCCGGACGGATTCGTCCGACAATGCGTGGGTGACGACAACGGGGACGCCGCTCGCGCGCAGCCTGCGCGCCGTGCTGGACGGCGGATCCGGGCACGGCTCGCTGGAGGTGCACTACCAACCGGTGGTCGCCGTCGCCGACGGGGCGCCGCTGGGCGCCGAGGCGCTGGTCCGCTGGTGCCACCCCCGGTTCGGCCTGGTGCCCCCGGACTCGTTCGTCGGGGTCGCCGAGTCCGTGGGCCTCGGTGCCTGCCTGGACACCCACGTGCTGCTCACCGCGCTCCGCCAGCTGGCCGCCTGGGACGCCACCGGGCTCCGGGTGCACCGGGTGGGGGTCAACCTGGGCCGGTCCAGCCTGCACGCGCCGGGGCTGGTCGGCACCGTCGAGCAGGCCTGCGCGCTGTCGGGCACCGCGGCCGACCGGCTGATGCTCGAGGTGGTCGAGCACGACGAGCTGGACCTCACCGCGCCACGGCTGGCCGCCGTGCAGGCCCTCGCCGACGCCGACGTGACCTTGGCCCTCGACGACTTCGGCGCCGGGCACGCCGGGGTCGGGCTGCTGGGCCGGCTGCCCTTCGGGGTGCTCAAGCTCGACCGGTCCCTGCTGCCCGGTCGGCACCGGACGGTGGCCACCACGGCGCCCGACGCCCGGGCCCTGCTGTGCGGCGTGGTCGGGCTGGCCGCCGCGGTCGGGGCCGAGGTGACCGCCGAGGGCATCGAGACCCCGGCGCAGCGCGAGCTGGTCGCCGAGATCGGCGTCCCGCACGCGCAGGGCTGGCTCTACGCGCCGGCGATGCCGGCCGACGCGTTCGAGGCCTGGTGGCGGGCCCGGGTCGACGCGGTGGCCGCCACGACCGCCTGACCCACCTGGCAGGGTGGGCCCGGTGACCCGATCCCGACCTGCCGCCGGGGGTGGCCGGCTCGTGCTGGTGCCGCCGGAGCGGCTGGAGCGGTGGCTGGACAACGCGGCCGGCCGGCACGGTGCGTTCGCCGACGTGGTCGCCGATGCCGACGGCGTGACGGTGACCTGCGTGGACGACGCCGTCCTCCGGCTGGACCCGCCGCTGGGCTGGGACGGCCCCGGCCCGACGCCGCTGGCCCGGCTCGGCGCCGCCGCGCGGTCGCGGCACCGGGTGGCCGTGCTGCTGGTCCGCCGCGGCCGGTGGGCGGTGGGTGTCTTCGAGGGCGGCGACCTGGTGGTCTCCAAGGTCGACGCCCGGCTCGTGCAGGGCCGGACGGCGGCCGGCGGGTGGTCCCAGCAGCGCTTCGCCCGCCGGCGCGGCAACCAGACCGACGCGGTCGTCGACCACGCGGTGGAGACCGCCGTCCGGGTGCTCGGGCCGCACGTCGCGACCTGCGTCGGGCTGGCCACCGGGGGCGACCGCGGTCTCGTGGACGAGGTGCTGGCCGACCGGCGGCTGACCGGCCTGGCCGCGCTGCGCCGGCTGGAGCCGGTGGAGGTGGGCGAGCCGACCAAGGCCGTGCTGCTGTCCACCCCGGGGTCGTTCCGGGCCGTGCGGGTCCACGTGGTGGACCCGCACGGCCCTGGGGACTAGGGCGTGTCTTCAAAGGTCTTGATGAGGGATGGACGAGGCTGGTGTGGTGTCGAGGAAACAGCTGCTGAGCGATGAGCAGTGGGCGTTGGTGGAGCCGTTGTTGCCCCCGCAGCGTTCGGGTCGGGGTCGGCCGATGCGGGATCATCGGCAGGTCGTGGAGGGCGTGATCTACCGCTACCGGTGCGGGATTGCTTGGCGTGATCTGCCCGAGGAGTTCGGTCCGTGGCAGACGGTGTGGAAGCGGCACCGCCGGTTCTCCGGTGATGGCACGTGGGATCGGGTGCATCAGGCGTTGGTCGCGAAGGCCGATGCCGTCGGTGCGGTCGACTGGGTGGTCAGCGTGGATTCCACGATCAACCGGGCCCATCAGCACGCCACCAACTTGCCCCGCGGGGAGCGCCCCAATTCCGCTGCTGGGCCTGCTGCGGAGGTCGCCGCGGGGTCTATTGGGAGCGCGGGGGGCTCAGCCGAATGACAAGAATCAGCTGCTCGCCGGCGGCCTGCGCGCGGTAGACGCCCAGTTCCAGGGCTTGTACGACGAGCCGGCTGATCACGCGATCGGTCGCTCCCGCGGCGGGTTGTCCTCCAAGATCCACGCGCTGGTCGACCATGACGGCCGCCCGCTGGTCGTCCTCGTCGGCGCCGGGCAGGCCAACGACTCCCCGGTCTTCCCCCAGCTGATGGCCCGGCTGAAGGTGGCCCGCCCGGGACGCGGGCGGCCCCGCACCCGCCCGACGGCGGTGCTGGCCGACAAGGCCTACTCCGCCCGGGCGCACCGCCATGCGCTGCGTGCCCGCGGCATCCAGACCGTCATCCCCGAGCCCAGCGACCAGATCCGCAACCGCAAACGCCGAGGCTCAGCCGGTGGGCGACCACCGGCCTTCGACCCGGTGCTCTACCGCGATCGCAACGTCGTCGAGCGCAACTTCAACACCGTCAAGCAGTGGCGCGCCCTGGCCACCCGCTACGACAAGCTCGCCATCGTTTACCGCGGCGGCGCCGTCCTACGAGCCATCACCATCTGGACCAGAGTCTTTGGAGACACGCCCTAGTTGNAGCGCAACTTCAACACCGTCAAGCAGTGGCGCGCCCTGGCCACCCGCTACGACAAGCTCGCCATCGTTTACCGCGGCGGCGCCGTCCTACGAGCCATCACCATCTGGACCAGAGTCTTTGGAGACACGCCCTAGGTCCCGCCGAGGGTCAGAGCAGCTCGAGGATGGTGGCGTTGGCCTGGCCGCCGCCCTCGCACATCGTCTGCAGGCCGTAGCGGATCCCGTTGTCGCGCATGTGGTGGACCATCGTGGTCATGATCCGGGCGCCCGAGGCGCCGAGCGGGTGACCCAGGGCGATCGCGCCGCCGACCGGGTTGAGCACCTTCTCGTCGGCTCCGATGTCGGCCAGCCAGGCCAGCGGCACCGAGGCGAAGGCCTCGTTGACCTCGAAGACGCCGATCTCGTCCAGGCGCAGGCCCGAGCGCTGCAGCACCTTCTTGGTCGCCGGGATCGGCGCGGTGAGCATGATGACCGGGTCGTCGGCGGCCAGCGCCACGCTGTGCACCCGCACGATCGGGGTCATGCCCAGCTCGGCGGCCTTCTCGCTGGTCATCATGAGCAGCGCGGCCGAGCCGTCGGAGATCTGGCTGGCGTTGCCGGCGGAGACCACGCCGTCGGCCTGGAACGGGGTCTTCAGCCCGGCCAGCGCCTCGACGCTGCCGCCGCGGCGGATGCCCTCGTCCCGGGAGACCTTGCCCTCGGGGGCGTCCCCCGGCGCGATCTGGGCGTCGAAGCGGCCCTCGTCCTGCGCGGTTGCGGCCCGCTCGTGGGAGCGGAGGGCGAACTCGTCGAGCTGGGTGCGGGACAGCCCCCAGCGGGAGGCGATCATCTCCGCGCCGATGCCCTGGTTGGGGCTGACGCCGCCGTAGCGGGCCATGAACTGCGGGCCCATCGGGTCCTGGTCGCCGCGCGAGGAGCCCATCGGCACCCGGGACATCGACTCGATGCCGCCGGCCACGACGACGTCGTAGTGGCCGGCGACCAGCCCGGCGGCGGCGAAGTGCACGGCCTGCTGGGAGGACCCGCACTGCCGGTCGACCGTGGTGCCGGGCACCGACTCCGGCCAGCCCGCGGCGAGCACGGCGGTGCGGGCGATGTCGAAGGTCTGCTCGCCCGACTGCGAGACGCAGCCCCAGACGACGTCGTCGACCAGCACGGGGTCGAGGCCGGAACGCGCGGCGAGGGAGGCCAGCACGTGGGCCGACAGGTCGGCCGGGTGGACGCCGGACAGGCCGCCGTTGCGCTTGCCCACGGGCGTGCGCACGGCTTCGACGATGACTGCGTCGCGCATCGGGCGACTCCTCTCACGGGGCACCGGCTCCGCTGCCGGCGCTCGAACGGTCAGAGCTGACTGTAGCCCGGTCGGCCGGTCCGTGGGGAGGTCCACGGGGCGACGGCGGCGAGCAGCTCCGTGCGGGCGGTGGCCAGGGACGGTCCGTACCAGGTGAGCTGACGCCCGCTGACCAGCGCGGTCGGGGTGCCGGGGAAGGCCTCGGGCCCGTCGCCGGCGGTGAAGACGTAGGGCTCGTCGGGCAGCAGGACGAGGTCGGCGTCGACGTCGGCCGGCTCGAGCTTCGGGTAGCGCTCGGCGGTGACCGCGTTGGTGCACCCCAGCCGGGCCAGCAGGTCACCGGTGAAGGTGCGCGCACCGACCCACATCCACGGGTCCCGCCAGACCGGGACGGCGACCCGGGGTCCCGGGGGCGCCGGCTCGGCCCAGGCCTGCGTGGCGGCGGCCAGCCAGTCCGGCGTCCCGACGTCGAGCACCTCGTCGAACAGCCGGCCCATCGAGGTGAGTGCCTGCTCCAGGGTCTCGATCCGGGTCACCCACACCGGGATGCCGGCCGCCCGCAACCGCTCCACGTCGAGCTGCCGGTTCTCCTCCTGGTTGGCCACCACCAGGTCCGGGGTCAGGGCCGCGATCGCCGCCCGGTCGGGGTTCTTGGTGCCGCGTACCCGGGCGATGTCGAGCCCGGCGGGGTGGGTGCACCAGTCGGTGGCCCCGACCAGCCGCTCGGGCACGGTGACTGCCAGCGCCTCGGTCAGCGACGGCACCAGCGAGACGACCCGCCGCGGCGGCCGGGGGAGCGGCACCGGGGTGCCGAGGTCGTCGATCACCCCAGGTCGCCGGCGTCGGCGCGGAGCTCGCGGAGGACGTCGACCAGGTCGCGCACCCGGTCCGCGGGCAGGCCGGGGCGGGTGAACACCTCGCTGTTGAGGGAGTCGGTGGCCTTGGCCGCCACCCGCCGTCCCTCGTCGGTGATCGAGACGACCACCACCCGACCGTCGGACGGCGAGGGACGCCGGGTGACCAGCTCGGCCACCTCCAGCCGCTGCACCGCGTTGGTGACCGACGCCGGGTGCACCTGCAGCAGCGCACCGGCCCTGGTCATCGGCAGCGACCCCTCACGGGTGAACGACAGCAGCTGCAGCAGCTCGTAGCGGGCGAAGGTCAGCCCGAGCGGGCGCAGGACGGCGTCCACCCGGGCCAGGACGATCGCCTGCGCCCGCATGATCGAGGTGACCGCGAGCATCCCGTCCGCGGCGTCGCCCCACCCCCGCTCCCGCCACTGCCGGCCCGCCTCCTCGATCGGATCAGACATTGCGCCGGTACTGGCCGCCGACCTCGAAGAACGCGTCGCTGATCTGGCCGAGCGAGCAGCTGCGGACCGCGGTCATCAGCGCCTCGAAGACGTTGCCGCCGTGCAGGGCGGCCTCCTGCAGCGCGGCGAGGGCGGCCGGGGCCTCGGCGGCGTGCCGGGCGTGGAAGTCGGCCAGGCGGTCCAGCTGGGACTGCTTCTCCGACTCCGTGCCGCGGGCGAGCTCGACGGTGGCCGGCGCCTCCTCCCCGGCGTGCGGGTCCAGGAAGGTGTTCACCCCGACGATGGGCAGCGAGCCGTCGTGCTTGCGGTGCTCGTAGAGCATCGACTCGTCCTGGATCTTGCCGCGCTGGTAGCCGGTCTCCATGGCGCCCAGCACGCCGCCGCGCTCGGCGATCCGGTCGAACTCGGCCAGCACGGCCTCCTCGACCAGGTCGGTGAGCTCGTCGACGACGAACGAGCCCTGCAGCGGGTTCTCGTTCATCGCCAGGCCCCACTCCTGGTCGATGATCATCTGGATGGCCAGCGCCCGGCGGACCGAGTGCGCCGAGGGCGTGGTGACGGCCTCGTCGTAGGCGTTGGTGTGCAGCGAGTTGGCGTTGTCGTAGATCGCGCACAGCGCCTGCAGCGACGTCCGGATGTCGTTGAAGTCCATCTCCTGCGCGTGCAGGGACCGGCCCGACGTCTGAACGTGGTACTTCAGCTGCTGGGCCCGGGCGTTCGCGCCGTACCGCTCCTTCATCGCGACGGCCCAGATCCGGCGGGCCACCCGGCCGATGACGGTGTACTCGGCGTCCATCCCGTTGGAGAAGAAGAAGCTCAGGTTGGGCGCGAAGTCGTCGATCGACATGCCGCGGGCCAGGTAGGCCTCGACGTAGGTGAACCCGTTGGACAGCGTGAACGCGAGCTGGCTGATGGGGTTCGCCCCGGCCTCGGCGATGTGGTAGCCGGAGATCGAGACCGAGTAGAAGTTCCGCACCTGGTGGTCGATGAACCACTCCTGGATGTCGGCCATGCAGCGCAGCGCGAACTCCGTGGAGAAGATGCAGGTGTTCTGGCCCTGGTCCTCCTTGAGGATGTCGGCCTGCACCGTGCCGCGGACGTTGGCCAGCACCCAGGCGCGCACGTCGTCGGGGTCCTCGTCGGGGTGCTCGGCCAGCCGCTGGTCGATCGCGGTGTTGAGGAACATCGCCAGGATCGCCGGCGCCGGGCCGTTGATCGTCATCGACACCGACGTGGTCGGCGAGCAGAGGTCGAAGCCGCCGTACAGGACCTTCATGTCGTCGACGGTGGCGATCGAGACACCGGAGGTGCCGACCTTGCCGTAGACGTCCGGGCGCGGGTCGGGGTCGCGGCCGTAGAGGGTCACCGAGTCGAACGCGGTCGACAGCCGGGTCGCCGGCTGTCCCTCGCTCAGCAGCTGGAAGCGCCGGTTGGTCCGGAACGCGTCGCCCTCGCCGGCGAACATGCGGGCCGGGGCCTCGCCCTGCCGCTTGAACGGGAAGGTGCCCGCGGTGTACGGGAAGCGGCCGGGCACGTTCTCCGAGCGCAGCCAGCCGACGAGCTGGCCGTGGTCCTCGGTGCGCGGCAGCGAGACCCGGCGCACGTGGTTGCCCGACAGCGTCTCCCGGGTCAGCGGGACGGCGATCTCCTTGCCGCGGACGGTGTAGGTGTACTCCTCGCCGGAGTAGTCCTCGACCAGCTGCGGCCACTCCTCGAGCAGGTGACCGACCGCCGGCAGCAGGTCGATCGACTCTGCCTTCGCCCGGGCGGCGTCCGCGGCGTCGCCGTCCAGCAGCGCGGCGGCGGTGCCGAGGTGCTGCCGGTCCCGGGCGAGGGCGGCCTGCTCGGCCGTCGTCCGGTGGTAGCCGCGCACGGTGTCCGCGACGTCGGCCAGGTACCGCGCCCGCGCGGTCGGGACGACGCTGGTCAGCCCGGACGACGCCCGGACGTCGACCTGCGGCAGCACGCCGGAGCCCAGCGGCAGGCCCTTGCCGCCCAGCAGCGTCTTCAGCTCCTGGAACAGCGCGGTGACGCCGTCGTCGTTGAACCGGGCGGCGCTGGTGCCGAAGACCGGCATGGTCTCCCAGCTCTGGCCGAAGGCCTCCCGGTTGCGGACCATCTGCCGGGCGACGTCGCGGCGGGCGTCCTCGGCGCCGCGGCGCTCGAACTTGTTGATCGCCACGACGTCGGCGAAGTCGAGCATGTCGATCTTCTCCAGCTGCGAGGCGGCGCCGAACTCCGGCGTCATCACGTACAGGCTGACGTCGCTGTAGGGCAGGATCGCCGCGTCGCCCTGGCCGATGCCCGGGGTCTCCACGACGACCAGGTCGTAGCCGGCCGCCTTCACCGCGTCGATCACGTGGTCCAGGTGCTCGGGCACCTGTGCCCCGGCGGTCCGGGTGGCCAGCGAGCGGAAGAACGTCGAGCCCCGGTCGCCGGTCTCCAGCGCGTTCATCCGGATCCGGTCACCCAGCAGCGCGCCGCCGCCGCGCCGGCGGGAGGGGTCGACGGCGAGGACGGCGATCCGCAGCTTGTCCTCCTGGTCCAGCCGGAGCCGGCGGAGCAGCTCGTCGGTGAGCGAGGACTTGCCCGACCCGCCGGTGCCGGTGATGCCCAGCACCGGGACGTGCCGCTGCGCGGCCTCGGTGGCCAGCCGCTGCGCGAGCTCCGGGGAGCGGCCGGCCTCCAGCACGGTGATCGCCCGGGCGAGGGCAGCCGGGTCGCCGGTGAGCAGCGCCTCGACGTCGGGGCCCTCGGCGGCCAGGTCGACGTCGCAGGCCTCGATCAGGGTGTTGATCATCCCGGGCAGGCCCAGCTTCTGGCCGTCCTCCGGGGCGAAGATCCGCACGCCGCGCGAGCGCAGCAGGGCGATCTCCTCGGGCACGATCACGCCGCCGCCCCCGCCGAAGACCTGCACGTGGCCCGCGCCCTGCCGCTCCAGCTCCTCGCGCAGGTAGCTGAAGTACTCCACGTGCCCGCCCTGGTAGGAGCTCAGCGCGATGCCCTGCGCGTCCTCCTCCAGCGCCGCCCGGACGACGGTGGCCACGCTGCGGTCGTGGCCGAGGTGGACGACCTCGGCGCCCTGGCTCTGCAGCAGCCGGCGCATGACGTTGATCGCGGCGTCGTGCCCGTCGAACAGGCTCGCGGCGGTGACGAACCGGACGGGGTTCTGGGGCACGTGCAGATCGGTCACGAGGGGGTCCTCCGGCGCTGGATACGTGGACGTCCAAGCAACCTACGCGCCGGATGCTTGGACGTCCACGCAACGCCTCAGGCGGTGGCGGCCACCAGGCGGACGAACGCCGCCGACCGCTCCCGCAGCCCGGCGACCCGCTCGGCCACGCCGATCAGGTCGGCGGCCACCGTCGCCGGGTCGGGGTCGCGGCGCGGGGGTGTCCACCGGACGTGCGCGGAGCAGTCGAACTGCTCGCAGACCAGCGTGCCGACGGTGTTGCCGGCCTTGCCCGACGCCCCGCCCCGGCGGGCCGCGACGAGCACGGCCTCGGTGGTGCGGACGTCCTGGCACCAGGTGCACATCGCGCCGCGGCGGGTCCGGCCGCGCTCGGCGGTCGGGGTGCGGAACCGGACGCCGGTGGGGACGCCGTCCAGCTCGAGGACGACGTAGGCGAGCAGGGGGGCCTTGCGGTCCGACCAGCCCAGCAGGTCCAGGTCGGCCCACGGGACGGCGTCCAGGTCGGGCAGCGTGGCCGTGGCCGCCTCGCGGCGGGAGGCGTTGACGAAGGACGCGCGGATCTGCTTCTCGGTGAGGGGGTGCACAGCTGACTCCGGTGCGGGAGGAGGGGGGGGTGGTCGCTGAGCCCGCCCCGGGCACGCTGCCGCACCGGCTCCCGCGGGAGTCGTCGGTGGTGCGGTCAGCGGCGCCGGACGCGGGTCCGGCTCGAGGTCGTGCAGGCCATCGCGGCCACCTCGCTCCCCGCGGGACCCGCCCGCACGCACGTCGCCGTCCACCGTGGACGGCCGTTCAGCACCCTACGACGCCACCAGGTCCGGTGCACGCAGGTTCGCGGGGCGTGGCACCGTGGGCGGCACACGTCGAGCAGGAGGCACAGTGCAGCGGATCGCGGTCATCGGTGGCGGGACGATGGGGGCCGGCATCGCCGAGGTCAGCGCCCGGGCGGGGTGCGACGTCGTCGTGGTCGAGGCCGACCCGGCCGGCGTCGAGCGCTTCCGCGCCCGGCTGGAGAAGTCGCTGCAGCGCGCCGCGACCTCGGGCCGGCTCAGCCAGGAGGACGCGGACGCCGCGTTCGCCCGGGTCGACGTCGCCACCGAGCTGGAGGCCACCGCGCAGTCCGAGCTGGTCATCGAGGCCGCGCCGGAGGTCGAGTCGCTGAAGCTGGACCTGTTCCGGAAGCTGGACGACATCCTGCCGCCGGACGCGCTGCTGGCCTCGAACACGTCCTCCATCCCGCTGGTGAAGATGGCCAGCGTCACCAAGCGGCCGGACAAGGTCGTCGGCGTGCACTTCTTCAACCCGGCACCGGTGCTGCCGCTGGTGGAGATCGTGGCCAGCCTGCTGACCAGCGACGAGACCCTGGCGACCGTGACCACGTTCGCCGAGGACCAGCTGGGCAAGACCACGATCCGGTCCAAGGACCGGGCCGGGTTCATCGTCAACGCCCTGCTGATCCCCTACGTGCTGTCCGCGATCCGGATGATGGAGTCCGGGTTCGCCTCCGCCGAGGACATCGACGCCGGCATGGTGCAGGGCTGCGCCCACCCGCAGGGGCCCCTCGCGCTCGCCGACCTCATCGGCCTGGACACCACCGCCGCGGTGGCCCAGTCGATGTACGCCGAGTTCAAGGAGCCTCTGTACGCCCCGCCGCCGCTGCTGCTGCGGATGGTCGACGCCGGACTGCTGGGTCGCAAGACCGGCCGCGGGTTCTTCCCCTACACGCGCTGAGGGGTCCGCTGCAGCAGGGCGAAGAGGTCCTTGGGGTCGGCCGGGTCGGCGACCAGGTCGAGCTCCTGGCCCCACGGGGTGCCCCGGACGGCGTCGCGCAGCCAGCACAGCACGCTGAAGTCCTCGACGGCGAAGCCGACGGAGTCGAACAGCGTGACCTGCTCGGCCGACGTCCGGCCGGGGCGGGTACCGGCCAGCACCTGCCACAGCTCGGTGACCGGGGAGTCGGCCGGCAGCACCTGGATCTCGCCCTCCACCCGGGTCTGCGGCGGGTACTCCACGAACACGGTGGCGGCCTCGACGAGGGGGCGGGGCAGCTCGGTCTTGCCGGGGCAGTCGCCGCCGATGGCGTTGAGGTGCGTGCCGGGGGCGACCGCGTCGGCGTCCAGCACGGTGGCCCGGCTCTTGTCCGCGGTGCAGGTGGTGACGACGTCCGCGCCGGTCACCGCCTCGCGGGAGCTGCCGGCCACGTGCACGGTGAAGCCCAGCGGCTCCAGGTTGGCGACCAGCTTGGCGGTGGCCGCCGGGTCGGGGTCGTAGACGCTCAGCTCGGTGATGCCCAGTGCCCAGCGCATGCCCAGCGCCTGGAACTCGGCCTGGCTGCCGGCACCGACCAGCGCGAGGCGGGTGGCATCGGGTCGGGCCAGCGCGCGGGCGGCGACGGCCGAGGTGGCCGCCGTCCGGATCGCGGTCAGCAGCGTCATCTCGGCCAGCAGCAGCGGGTAGCCGGTGTCCACGTCGGCCAGCGCGCCGAACGCGGTCACGGTCTGGAAGCCGCGCTCGGGGTTGGTCGGGTGCCCGTTGACGTACTTGAAGGCGTAGGTCTCCCGGTCGGCGGCCGGCATCAGCTCGATGACGCCGACGGGGGAGTGGCTGGCCACCCGCGGGGTCTTGTCGAACTGCTCCCAGCGCAGGAAGTCGGCGTGCACCCGCTCGGCGACCTGGCCGATGGCCCGCTCCACCCCGGTCGCACCCAGCACGGCGGCCGTGTCGGCCACCCCCACGAACGTCGTCACGACAGCTCCTCCACATCGGTGCGGACACGCATCTCGGCGGTGCAGCACTTGACGCCGCCCCCGCCCTTGGCCAGCTCGGACAGGTCCACCCCGACCGGCTCGTAGCCCCGCGCGGCGAGCTGGGCGGCCAGCCCGGTCGCCGCCACGGGCAGCACGACGTGCCGGCCGTCGCTGACCCCGTTGAGGCCGAGCACCAGCGCGTCGGCCAGGTCGGCCTCCACGGCGTCGGGGAACAGCGTGCGGACGACGTCCTGGCCGGCCGCCGAGAAAGCGCCGGGGAACCAGGCCACCGTGGTGTCGTCCAGGGCCATCAGGCAGGTGTCCAGGTGGTAGAACCGCGGGTCCACCAGCTCCAGGGTCACGACCGGGCGGCCGATCAGGGCGGCCAGCTCGGCGTGCGCGGCGCGCGTCGTCCGGAAGCCGGTGCCGGCCAGCACGACGTCCCCGACGACGACGAGGTCGCCCTCGCCCTCGGAGACCTGCTCGGCGACGTGCACCGGGATGCCCAGCTCGGCGAGCAGGTCGCGGTGGTGCGCGGCCTCGGCGGCGCGCTGCGGGTGGGCGAACCGGGAGCCGTAGGCCACGCCGTCCACGACGAGGGCGCCGTTGGCGGCGAACACCATGTCCGGCAGGCCGGGGACGGCGGGCAGCACGTCCACCCGGTGGCCCAGCGAGCGGTACAGCTCCACCAGGTCGGCCCACTGCTGCAGCGCGCGGTCGGTGTCCACCGGGGTGCTCGGGTCCATCCAGGCGTTGATCGCGTAGACGACGTCGAAGTACGTCGGCGGGCAGACGACGTAGTGCCGCGTGCGCGCCGTGCGGACGGCGGACGGGGCGGGCAGGGCGGTGGGCGCGGACACGCAGGTGCTCCTCGGCTCGGGTGATGTCCATGGTCCGGCCTGCGGTGCGCGCAGGCGATGCCCGCGGATTGCGTGTCGGCAGCGATCCGTTGCTTGTGCGAGGCACCTGGTGCAACGATTCGCCGGTGGAGACCTTCGACGACATCGACCGGGGCATCGTGAACCACCTGCGCCGGGACGGGCGGGCGACGTTCGCCGAGGTCGGGGAGGCGGTGGGGCTGTCCGCACCGGCCGCCAAGCGCCGGGTGGACCGGCTGGTCGGGTCCGGGGCGATCAGCGGGTTCGCCGCGATCGTCGACCCGGGTGCGCTGGGCTGGTCGACGGAGGCCTACGTGGAGGTGCAGTACTCCGGCGTGGTGTCCCCGGCGCGGCTGCGCGCCGACTTCTCCGACATCGCCGAGGTGGTCAGCGCCTGGACGGTGTCCGGGGTGGCCGACGCGGTGCTGCACGTCCTGGCCCGCGACATCGGGCACCTGGACGCCACGATCCAGCGGGTGCGTGCGCTGCGCGGGGTGACCGGCACCCGGACCGACATCGTGCTGGCCCGGTTGTTCCAGCGCAGCCCGGACTAGCCCGCGACCGGCCCGAACGCCGCCGCCGGGCCGGTGGCCCGCTCGGCCCGGGCCAGTGCCCGCAGCGCGGTCGGCGTGCCGTGCTGCCGGGCGGACAGCACCGCCAGCAGCGCCAGCGCGGGGTGGGTCAGCTCGTCGTCCAGGTCCGGCAGCGGGAGCTGCACGCTGGCGGCGAGGTCGTCGGCGTGCACCAGGACCTCCATCGCCCGCACCACCAGGAAGTCGTCGGTGGACACCGAGCAGTCCTGCCAGGGCACGTAGGTCGTCGGCCCGGCTGCGGCCACCGCGTCGGGGAGCCAGGCCGTGCTGCGCGCGAGCACGGCGACGGAGTCCGCCTGCCCGCCGGCGGCCATGGCGTCGAAGTCGTCGCGGATCGAGGTGTTCTCCGGGGCGTCGACCGGGGCGGTGAACCAGTCGGTGCGGCGGTACAGCTCCACGAGGGTCACCACCGGGGCGTGCGACGGGGGCGGGAGGATGCCCAGGAACTCCACGGCGGCCTCGAACTGGCCGACCAGGTGCCGGGCCACCCCGCCCACCGTCATCCCGGGCAGCGCGGACTCGCGGTCCCAGGCGGCGGCGACCTCGGGCGCGCCGACGAGCGGGGCGAGGGCGAGCGCGGCGCGGTGCAGGGCGGTCCGGTCGACGGTCCCGGCGAAGGTCAGCGGCACGGCCCGACCCTAGGGATCCCGGGCCGCCACCGGAACCCGTTGAGCTCACCGGCCGGTCGGGCGTAGCGTCCTCCGACCGTGCCCGAAGACGCCGTCCTGACCGCCGAGCGCGCGCACCTCGACCTGGCTGCCGCCTGTCTGCAGCAGATGCACACCGCCACCGCGGCCACCGCCGACGCCGGGGTGGACGCCTGGGCGTCCGAGCGGTTGGGTGCCGCCCGGGCGGAGCGGCTGCGCAGCCTGGCCGCCGCCCGCGGGGCGCCGCCGTTCTTCGGCCGCACCGACACCCCGGACGAGGCCTTCCACGTCGGCCGCCGGCACGTCCGCGACGCCGCCGGCGACCCGGTGGTCATCGACTGGCGGGCGCCGATGAGCCGGCCGTTCTACCAGGCCAGCGCGGCCGACCCGCAGGGGTTGACCCGGCGCCGCCGGTTCGGCTTCGCCGACGGCCGGTTGACCTCCTACGAGGACGAGTCCCTGACCGGGGACGACGGCGAGTCGCAGCTGCTGCGGGAGGAGATCGAGCGGCCGCGGTCGGGCCCGATGCGCGACATCGTGGCCACCATCCAGCCCGACCAGGACGACATCGTGCGCGCCCCGCTGGCGGAGTCGATCTGCGTGCAGGGGGCACCGGGCACCGGCAAGACCGCCGTCGGCCTGCACCGCGCGGCCTACCTGCTGTACACGCACGGCGAGCAGCTGGCCCGCACCGGCGTGCTCGTCGTCGGCCCCAACCGGGCGTTCCTGCGCTACATCGAGCAGGTGCTGCCCGCCCTCGGCGAGGTGGAGGTCGACCAGGCCACCGTCGCCGACCTGACCGGCCGGGTGCCCGTGCGCGCGCAGGACCCGGACGACGTGGCCGTGCTCAAGGGCGACGCCCGGCTGGCCGAGGTGCTGCACCGGGCGGTCTGGCGCGGGGTGGCCAAGCCGCAGGACTCGGTGCAGGTGCCGCTGTCCGGCCGGCGCTACCGCATCCCCGTCGAGCGGCTGCGGCGCTACGTCGACGACCTGCGCCGGGCCGACATCTCCTACGGCGCCGGCCGCGAGCGGCTGGGCCTGTCGCTGGCCGAGGACGCCCGCCGGCAGAAGGAGGAGGCCGGCGGCAGCCCGACCGACGCCGAGACCCGCCGCTGCGCCCGGTCGGCCGAGGTGCGCGCGTTCTGCGACGAGCACTGGCCGGCCGTGGACGCCGCGGGGCTGGTCGCCGCGGTGCTCGCCGACCCCACCCGCGCCGCCCGGGGCGTGCTGACCGACGAGGAGCAGGAGCTGCTGCGGCGCGCACCCGCCCGGTCGGTGCGGTCCACCCGCTGGACGGCGGCCGACGCCGTGCTGGTCGACGAGGTGGCCGGCCTGCTGGAGCGGACGCCGGGCTACGGGCACGTGGTGGTCGACGAGGCGCAGGACCTCTCGCCGATGCAGTGCCGCGCGGTGGCCCGCCGGCTGGCCGCGGGGTCGCTGACCGTGCTCGGCGACCTGGCGCAGGCGACCAGCCCCTGGTCGGTGGCCGACTGGACGCAGACGCTGGCCGCGCTGGGCCGCCCGGACACCGTCGTCCGGCCGCTGACCCGGGGCTACCGGGTGCCGGCCGAGGTGCTCGAGTTCGCCAACCGGCTGCTGCCGACGCTCGTGCCCGGGCTGGCGCCGGCCACCGCCGTCCGCTCGGAGCCGGGGTCGCTGCAGCTGCGGTCAGTGTCCTCGCTGGCCGGCCCGGTGGCCGAGGTGGTCGCGCAGGTCGCGCAGGGGTCGGTCGGGATCGTCTGCGCGGACGCCGGGGTCGACGAGCTGGTCACCGCGCTGCGGGCGGAGGGGCTGCAGGTCGAGGCGCTGGTCGACGACGGCAGCGAGCCCGCGCGGGTGGTCGTCGTCCCGGCGACGCTGGTGAAGGGCCTGGAGTTCGACGCCGTCGTGGTGGTGGAGCCCGCGGCGATCGTGGCCGCCGAGCCCCGTGGGCTGCACCGGCTCTACGTGGCGCTCACCCGGGCCGTCAGCAGCCTGGTCGTGCTGCACCGCGAGGACCTGCCGGAGCTGCTGGTCGGCTGACGGCGCCCGGGCCGCGGCACGCGACCGGAACTAGGGTGCTGATCATGGCCAAGACGACGACCTCCCTGCGCGAGGTGCTCCGCGCGCCGTCCGGCCCGGTGTCGCTGGCCGACCTCGACCCGCGCGGCACGCCGCACGCCCCCGGGGACAAGGACGCCACCCGCGACCAGATGGCCGCCGACGGCGCGGAGCTCTCGCTGCTGCAGGAGCGGCTCTACGCCGAGGGCGTCTCCGGCGGCGACCGGCGCGTGCTGCTGGTGCTGCAGGGCATGGACACCAGCGGCAAGGGCGGGGTGATCAAGCACGTCGCCGGGGCGGTCAACCCGCAGGGCGTGCTGATCACCAGCTTCAAGAAGCCGTCGGCCGAGGAGCTGCGGCACGGGTTCCTCTGGCGGGTCCGCCGGGCGGTGCCCGCACCCGGGCTGCTCGGCGTCTTCGACCGCTCGCACTACGAGGACGTACTGATCGGCCGGGTCCGCGAGCTGGCCAGCCCGGCGGTGATCGAGCGCCGGTACAAGGAGATCGCCCGGTTCGAGGACCAGCTGGCCGAGGCCGGCGTGACGATCGTGAAGTGCATGCTGCACATCTCCCGGTGGGAGCAGAAGCAGCGGCTGCTCGCCCGGCTGGACGACTCCACCAAGCGCTGGAAGTTCAACCCCGGCGACATCGACGAGCGCGCGCTGTGGACGGACTACCAGCGCGCCTACGAGATCGCCATCGAGCGCACCAGCACCGAGGCCAACCCCTGGTACGTCGTCCCCGGCGACCGCAAGTGGTACCGCAACTGGGCGGTCGGCCGGCTGCTGCTGGAGGCCGTGGGCGACCTGGCCCCGCGCTTCCCGGCCGCCGAGTACGACGTCGCCGAGCAGCGCGACCGCCTCATCGACGAAGCCGACTGACCCACCCTGCGCAGAGGGTCACCCCACCGTCATCGGGTCGCGCCACGACGCGACCCGATGACCGCCGGATGCCCTTCTGGCAACCCGCGGCGACCTCGCTGGTCCAGGATCGCCACGCCGACTGGGTCGCGGGTCGATCCAAGTCCACGGCCGGGTCCGGTCGGGGTGTCCGCGCATTCCTGTGGGTCCTCGTCCGTCGTGATGGACGGACACCCTCAGGGATTCGCGGACACCCCGCGGATGCGGTCGCCGTCGACCCAGACGCCGGCGATGTCGGCCGGGCCGCCCAGGGCGAAGGCCTTGGCGAGGGCGTCGTCGGGCCCGGCCGCCGACCTCAGGACGACGTCCAGGGTGCTCCCGGCATCCGGGCGCAGCCAGACGGCGTCGAAGCGCTTGCCCACCGACAGGTCGCCGACGTCGTCCAGCCCCAGGGCGTCGGCGCCGGCGGCGGTGGCCAGGTGCAGCAGGTCCGCCGGGGTCAGCGGCTCCCCGGCCGCGCCCAGCAGCTGCTGGCCGAAGTAGCCCTGCAACCCCTCCTTGAGCAGGGAGAACCCGGTGCCGGCGCCCACGTCGGAGCCCAGCGCCACCCGCACCCCGGCCGCCCGGTGCCGGCGCAGCGGGAACAGCCCGCTGCCCAGCGCGGCGTTGGACGTCGGGCAGTGCGCCACCGCCGTCCCGCGCAGGCCCAGCAGGTCGAGCTCGCCGTCGGTGGGGTGCACGTCGTGCGCGAGCACCGACCGCGGTCCCAACAGCCCGGGCTTGTCATAGGTGTCCACGTAGGACCCGCCGAACAGCTCGGCGACCGCGGCCACCTCGGCCAGGTTCTCGTTGACGTGCGAGGTGACCAGCGCGCCGTCCACCTCGCCCAGCAGGTCGGCGCAGGACTCCAGCAGCTCCGGGCTGCACGACAGCGAGAACCGCGGGGTCACCGCGTACCGCGAGCGCCGCACGCCGTGCCACCGCTCCGCCAGCGCGCGCCCCTCCGCCAGGGCCCGCTCCGGCGTGGTCAGCAGCGCCTCGGGCAGCAGGCGGTCGCTCACCACCAGCCCGGACGTCACCCGCAGCCCGACCCGGTCGGCCTCGGTGAACAGCGCGTCCACCGCCGGGGCGAAGTGCGAGCCGAACACCAGCGCGGACGTCGTCCCGGCGCGGGCCAGGCCGTCGACGAACTCGGCGGCCACCGTGCGGGCGTAGCCGACGTCGGCCAGCCGGCACTCCTCGGGCAGCGCGCACCGCTCCAGCCAGTCCAGCAGCGGCATGCCCAGCCCGCCGATCGCCCGGACCTGCGGGTAGTGCACGTGGGTGTCGACGAACCCGGGCAGCACCAGGCCACCGGTCAGGTCGACGACCTCCTCGCCGGCGGGCGCGTGCACCACCCCGCGGGCGACGACGACCCCGTCGCGGACCAGCAGCCCGCCGTCGAGCTCGGTGCGCAGCTCCCCGGCGACCGGGGTGTCCAGGAACGAGCCGCGGTAGAGGGTCACGAGGGCACGCGGGTGAACGCCCCGAGCAGGGCGGCCGCGACGCTGACCGCGATGACCGCCGGCTCCTTGCCGGCCAGCTCGGGCAGCCCGATCGGGCAGGTGATCCGGTCGGGGTCCGGGGCGCCGTCGGCCAGCAGCGTGCGGCGGAACCGGGCCCACTTGCCGGCCGAGCCGATCAGCCCGATCGAGGCCAGGCCGGGGGTGCGCAGCGCGGCGTCGCACAGCGCGGCGTCCTCGGCGTGGTCGTGCGTCATCACCAGCACGTGGGTGCCGGCCGGCAGCTCGGCGAGCACCAGCTCGGGTAGCACCGGGACCTGGTGCACGTGCACCGCGGCCAGCGCGTCGTCCAGCACGGCCAGCCGCTCGGGGGTGAGCTGGTCGGGCCGGGAGTCGACCAGGTGCAGGTCGAGGTCGTGGCGGGCCAGGATGCGGGCCA
Organism: Klenkia terrae; assembly: GCF_900491935.1. GTDB lineage: Bacteria > Actinomycetota > Actinomycetes > Mycobacteriales > Geodermatophilaceae > Klenkia > Klenkia terrae. Next base: position 1,743,427 of record NZ_UEXK01000004.1, on the reverse strand, counting down.
GCTCCAGCCCGACGTGCCCGATGCCGAACACCGCCACCGCCGGGACGACGGGCAGCGGCTCCAGCAGCAGCCCGACCTCGCCGCCGCAGCACTGCACGCCGTGCTGGTAGGGCGCCTTGTCCGACAGCGCGACCTCGACGACCTGGGTGGCGAATTCCCCCCCGGCCAGCAGCGCCCGCGCCCGCTCGACCGCGACCGCCTCCAGGTTGCCGCCGCCGACGGTGCCGTGCTGGGCGTCGGCGGTGACCACCATCTTGGCGCCGGCCTCGCGCGGCGAGTGCCCGCGGACGGTCGCCACGGTCACCAGCACGCCCGGCTCCCGCCGGTCGCGCAGCGCCTGCACGGCGCGGTCCCACCGCATCAGGACTCGCTCAGCACGCGCTCGGACGTCGGCCGGATCGGCGGACCGGTCGGCTGCGGTGGCTGCTCGCCGCCGTCCCGCAGGTGCGCGCCCTCGCCGGACCGGGCCGCCTCGACCGCCCAGAACACCGCCTCGGGGGTGGCCGGGGAGGCCAGGTCCACGGCGGTGCCGGCCGGGCCGAACGCGGCCGCGGCCTGGCGCAGCGCCTCGCGGACGCTGAACGCCAGCATCAGCGGGGGCTCGCCGACGGCCTTGGAGCCGAAGACGGCGCCCTCCTCGTGCGCGGACTCCAGCAGCGAGACCCGGAAGTCCTCGGGCATCTCGGAGAAGCTGGGCAGCTTGTAGGTGCTGGCCGACTGCGTGCTGATCCGGCCGCGGTTCGGGCCCTCGCGGTCCTCCCAGCGCAGGTCCTCCAGGGTCAGCCAGCCCACGCCCTGCACGAACCCGCCCTCGACCTGGCCGATGTCCACCAGCGGGGACAGCGAGTCGCCGACGTCGTGCACGATGTCCACCCGGCGCACCCGGTAGGCCCCGGTGAACCCGTCGACCTCGACCTCGGCGGCGGCCACCCCGTGCGCGAAGTACTTGAACGGCTCGCCGCGCATGGCTGCGGAGTCCCAGTGCAGGCCCTCGGTCCGGTAGTAGCCGGCCGCCCACAGCTGCACCCGGGAGAAGTAGGCCAGCCGGACGACGTCCTCCCACGGCACGGTCGGGCCGCCGGGCGCCAGCCCGCGCACCACCCCGCCGGAGAACCGGACGTCGGCGGCCGGCACGTGCAGCTGCTCGGCGGCGACCTGGGACAACCGGGCGAGGATCTGCTCGCAGGCGTTCTTCACCGCGCCGCCGTTGAGGTCGGCCCCGGAGCTGGCCGCCGTCGCCGAGGTGTTGGGCACCTTGTCGGTCCGGGTGGGGGCCAGCCGGACGCGGGACAGCGGGACGCCGAGGGCGGTGGCCGCTACCTGCAGCATCTTGGTGTGCAGGCCCTGGCCCATCTCGGTGCCGCCGTGGGTGATCAGCACCGAGCCGTCCTTGTAGACGTGCACCAGCGCGCCGCCCTGGTTGAACGCGGTGAAGTTGAACGAGATGCCGAACTTGACCGGGGTGATGGCCAGGGCTCGTTTCACGTGGAGCGACCCGGCGTTGAACGCCGCGACCTCGGCGGTGCGGGCCGCGAAGTCGCCGGTGTCCAGCACCTGGTCCCAGGTCCGCAGCAGGCGGTCGGCCTGCCGGACGGGCTGGCCGTAGGGCGTCTCCTGGCCGACGGCGTAGAAGTTCCGGCGGCGCAGCTCGTGCGGGTCGATGCCCAGGGTGGGCGCGCAGCGACCCAGGATGTCCTCGATCACGAGCATCCCCTGCGGGCCGCCGAAGCCGCGGAACGCGGTCTGCGACGTCTTGTTGGTCCTGGCGATCCGGCCGTTCACCCGGACGGCGGGGATCCAGTACGCGTTGTCGATGTGGCACAGCGCGCGGGCCAGCACCGGCTCGGACAGGTCCAGGCTCCAGCCGCCGTCCGAGGTCAGCGTGGCGTCCAGCGCGGTCAGCCGGCCCTCGTCGTCGAAGCCGACCTGCCAGCGGGCGTGGAAGCCGTGCCGCTTGCCGGTCATGGTGATGTCCTGGCTGCGGGTGAGGCGCAGCCGGACCGGGCGGCCGGTCAGCCGGGCACCGAGCGCGGCGATCGCGGCCAGCCCGTGCGGCTGCATCTCCTTGCCGCCGAAGCCGCCGCCCATCCGCAGGCACTGCACGGTGACCTCGCTGCTGGTCAGCCCCAGCACGTGGGCCACGATCTCCTGGGTCTCCGAGGGGTGCTGGGTGCTCGACTGCACGAACACCTGCCCGTTCTCGTCGACCAGGGCCAGCGCGCAGTGCGTCTCCAGGTAGAAGTGCTCCTGGCCGGCGAACTCGATCTCCCCGGAGAACACGTGCGCCGAGGCGGTCAGCGCCTGCTCGACGTCGCCGCGCTCGAGCCGGGGCTGCCCGCCCTGGAACGCCTCCGCCTCGATCGCCTCGCGGACGGTGACCAGCGCCGGCAGCGGCTCGACCTCGACCTCGACGGCCTCGGCGCCCAGCCGGGCGGCCTCCAGCGTCTCGCCGAGCACCCAGCACACCGCGTGGCCGTAGAACATGACCTCGTCGGGGAACAGCGGCTCGTCGTGCTTGACCCCGGCGTCGTTCACCCCGGGGACGTCGGCGCCGGTGAGCACCCGCACCACCCCGGGGACGGCGAGCGCCGGGTCGGTGCGCAGCGCGGTGACCCGGGCGTGGGCGTGCATGACCTGGACCGGCCAGGCGTGCAGCACGTCCTTGGTGCGGCCGACCAGGTCGTCGGTGTAGAGCGCCAGCCCGGTCACGTGCAGGGCGGCGGCCTCGTGCGGGACGGCGGTGCCGACGACGGCACCGGCGGGTCGCTGGGACAACGCGCTCATGCCGGGACCTCGTTCTCTGCGGCGAACTTCAGCAGCGACTGGCGGAGCATGGCCGCGCGGTAAGCGGCGCTGGCCCGGTGGTCGTCCAGCGGGGTCCCCTCGCCGCCGAGCACGTCGGCGGCCGCGGCGACGTCGGGCCACGGGCGGCCGACGAGGGCCTGCTCGGTGGCCAGCGCCCGGATCGGCGTCGCGGCGACCCCGCCCAGCCCGATCCGCGCCGCGGCGACGACGCCGTCCACGACGTCGAGGCCGAACGCGACCGCGACGCTGGAGATGTCGTCGAACCGCCGCTTGGCGATCTTGGTGAACCCGACCAGCCCGGGCTGCGGCTGCGGGATGCGGACGGCGCGGATCAGCTCGCCCGCCGTCCGCACGCTGCGCCGGTAGCCGGTGAAGTAGTCGGCGAGGGCGACCTCGCGCTCGCCGTCGGACGAGACCAGCACCAGCGAGGCGCCCAGGGCCAGCAGCCCCGGCGCGGTGTCGCCGATGGGGGAGCCGGTGCCCAGGTTGCCGCCCAGCGTGGCGCCGTTGCGGATGAGCACCGAGGCGAACTGGGGGAGCAGCAGGTCCAGCAACGGGACGGCGCCGTCCAGCCGGGCGGCGATCTCGCTGAGGGTGACCGCGGCGCCGATCTCGACGACCTCGTCGGTCACCGAGACCCCGCGCAGCTCGGCCAGCCGGTCGACGGCCACCACCAGCGGGGCGCGCACCCCGCGCAGGTTGACCTCGACGCCCCAGTCGGTGGAGCCGGCGACGACGACCGCGTCGGGCCGCTCGCCGAGCAGCTGCAGCGCGGCGGCCAGGTCGGCGGGGCGGACGAAGGCGTCGGTGCGGGTCNCTCCTGGGCGGGACGGGCGGGTGGCCCACCAGGATGCCCGCTCCAGGTTGCGCGCAGGTCTCGGCCCGGGTGTCAGGTCCTCGGGGACGGCAACCGGCGCACCGCGCGGACGGCGGTCACGGCGCAGACCACGGTGGTCGCGGCGAGCAGGGCCACCGCCCCGGCCTGGACGGCGACGTACCCGGCCGGCCCGCCGCCGACGACCAGCGGGAGCAGGAGGACGGGCAGCGTCAGCAGCCCCAGGACGGCGACCGCACCCGCGGCCGGGGCGGCGGTCCGCACCACGGCCACGGCGCCGACGACGGTGAGCCCGACCGCCGCGACGGCGTCAGAGGTCAGCCAGACCGGCGCCAGGAGGGACAGGTAGGGCAGCCCGCCCACGAGGAGGAGCGCGCCGAGGGCGCCGGCCCACCACCACCCGGGTCGGTCCACCCGCACCGGGTCCACGGCCAGGGCGGCCAGCAGCGGGACGGCGGCCGGGAGCAGGAACGCCACGGTGGATCCGATCGGGGCGCTGGTGGTGATGGCGGCGAACAGGTGCAGCGCGAGGAGCGCCCCGGCCGTCGCCCGGGCGACCACCGAGCCGTGCACCAGGCACCCGAACACCGCCACCGCGAGCACCGCGGCCAGCGTGTTGAACGGGACGTGCCAGCCGGTGACCCAGGGCGGGCCCGGGTCCAGGGTGCGTGCGAGCTGGGCCAGGGCGGCCGGGGCGGCGGCGGCCAGGGTGCCCAGCAGGGCGACCCAGCGGACCGTGGCGCCGGTCAGCGAGGCCCGGGCGGAGGACCCCGGCCCGCCCAGCCGGAGCCGGAGCGCCAGACCCCAGACGTCGAGGCGGTCGGCCAGGTCCGGGGAGCCGAACTCGGCGAACTCCGGGTCGTGGGCGCAGGTGGCGGTCAGGTAGGTGTCGGTCATCTCGTCGGCCCAGCGACTGCGGGCCGGTTCGGGGAGGGCGCGCAGCAGGCGCCGGTAGCGGTCCTCGAGGGTGGGGACGGCGCTCATGCCGGCCGCACCCGCAGCCGGGCGCGCAGCGCGCGAGCATTGGCCTCCTGGCGCACCGCCTCGGCCTCCAGCGCGCGGCGGCCGGCGTCGGTGAGCCGGTGGTAGCGGCGGGTCCGGCCGGCGTGCAGCTCCTCCCGGTCGGGCTCGACCAGACCCTCGGCGGTCAGGCGGTCGAGCAGGCCGTAGAGGGTGCCCACCCGCAGGGCGACCTGGCCGGCCGACAACAGCTCCACCTCCGCGGTGATGCCCCACCCGTGCAGGGGCTGGTCGGCCAGCGCCGCGAGCACGAAGGCCGCGGGCTCGGTCAGCGATGCCATGCTGGACAAGCTATCCGGCCATGCCTTGCCGGACAAGGCATGGTTGTGGAACATCTGCGTTCTCTGGTTCTGTGGGACCCCGGTGACCTGCGAGGAAGGTGGGACATGGGCGTGGCCCGCCGGATCGGCACGCTGGTCCAGCTGCTGGCCGCCGTCGTCCTGGCCGGGGTGCTCGTCGCGGCGGTGCTGTTCCCGGTCGTCGGCGGGCTCGGCGTCACGGCCCGCAACTCGGCCTCGCTGCTGGATGCCCTGCCGGTCGAGCTCACCGACCGGACGCCGGCCGGCAACACGGTGATGACCGCGGCGAACGGCGAGCCGATCACCGGGTTCTACGACGAGAACCGCGCCCCGGTGACCGGCGACCGGATCGCCGAGGTCATGAAGCAGGCCATGGTGGCCATCGAGGACGCCCGGTTCTACTCGCACCACGGGCTCGACGTGCAGGGCACGCTGCGGGCCGCGGTCACCAACCTGTCCGCCGGCGACGTGCAGGAGGGCGGGTCGACGCTCACCCAGCAGCTGGTGAAGCAGACGCTGCTGCAGACCGCGGACACCCCGGAGGAGGCCGCGGCGGCCACCGAGCAGACGCTGGACCGCAAGCTGCGGGAGGCCCGGCTGGCCCTGGCGCTGGAGGAGACCTACAGCAAGGACGAGATCCTCACCCGCTACCTGAACATCGTCTACTTCGGCCAGAACGCCTACGGGATCCAGGCCGCCTCGCGGATCTACTTCTCCGTGGACGCCGTCGACCTCACGCTGCCGCAGGCCGCGATGCTGGCCGGGCTCGCGCAGAGCCCCACCAGCGACGACCCGACGGTGAACCCCGAGGCGGCCACGACCCGGCGCGACCAGGTGCTCGACCGGATGGCCGAGCAGGGCATGGTCACCCCCGACGAGGCCGCCGCCGCGCAGGCCGAGCCGCTCACCCTGGTGCTGGGCGCCGCGCCGCCGCGCGGGTGCGTGCAGGCCGCGGTGGGCCCGTTCGTCTGCGACTTCGTGCAGCGCTACCTGACCCAGACCCTCGGCCTGACCCAGGAGCAGCTCGAGCACGACGGGCTGACCATCCAGACCACGCTGGACCCCGAGCTGCAGCGCGCCGGGGACGCCGCGGTCCTGGGGACCCTGCCGATGGGCGACTCGCTGGCCGGGATGTTCACCGCCGTCCAGCCCGGCACCGGGCACCTGCTGGCGATGAGCGTGAACCGGGTGTTCGGCTACGACGTCACCGACCCGGCGCAGGAGTCCTACAACCTCAACGTGGCCGCCAGCCAGGGGTCGGGCTCGACCTACAAGGTGTTCACCGCGGCCGCCGCGCTGGCCCGGCAGTACTCGCAGTACTACACGCTGACCACCTCGGACCCCTACGTCTCGCGGGTCTACCGGGACGGCGCGGAGCCCTACGACGTGCGCAACGCCGGCCGGTACTCGGGCACCCTGGACCTGTCGACCGCGCTCTACCAGAGCTCCAACACGTACTTCCTCGCCCTGGAGGACGCCCTCGGCAGCGTCGAGGAGCCGGTGCGGATGGCCGAGGCGGCCGGGCTGTTCCAGTTCAGCCGGCCGGGCCTGGCCCAGCAGGTCATCGACGAGAACCGCGGCTCGTTCACCTTCGGCGCCGAGGAGACCAGCCCGCTGGCCCTGGCCAGTGCGTACTCGACCTTCGCCGCCAGCGGCACCCGCTGCCTGGTCACCCCGGTGACCGCCGTCCTGGACCGCGCCGGCCAGCCGCTGCTCGCCGCCGACGGCCAGCCCCTGGTGCGCGGTGACCAGTGCACCCCCGAGGCCATCGCGCCCGGCGTGGCCACCACGATCAACCAGATCCTGCGCCGGGACGTCGAGCCGGGGAACCCCGGCCAGACCGGGTCCCGGGCCTACGTCGCCGGGCACCAGATCGCCGGCAAGACCGGGACGTCGCAGGACAACTTCTCCGCCGCCTTCGTCGGCTACACCCCCGAGATCACCGCCAGCGTGATGGTGCTGAACCCCAAGCTGAACCAGGACGTCGGGGGCTTCGGCGGCAACAAGCCGGCGACCATCTGGCGGGCCGCGATGGCGCCGATCCTCGACGCCCGCGGCAGCGGTGAGTTCCCGCCCGCCGACCCGGCCGTGGTCAACGGCAACACCCGGCCGGTGCCCGGCTGCGGCTCGGTCAGCTCCTGCCGGACGGCGCTGGCCGACGCCGGGGTCGTGCCGCAGACGGTGACCGTGGACGGCAGCACGCCGTCCGGCTCGCTGCTGGGCACCAGCCCCCCGGCCGGCGGGCGCGCGGTGGTCGGCCAGGTGGTCACCATCCGGGTCAGCAACGGCGCCTCCTACACACCCCCGGCGCCGTTGCTGACCCGGATGGTGACCACCTGGCCGACCACCGCGCGCCCGCCGGCCGGGGNCCCGCACCCGCGCCCCCGGCACCCGGACCGGCACCACCGGCACCGGGACCGGGCGGCCCGGGCGCCGGCCCGCCGTCCATCCCCGGTCAGCCCACCAACTGACCGCACGCCAAGTGCACGACTGCGGTGGTCCCGGAGCCCCGGAGACCACCGCAGTCGTGCACTCGACCCGCCTCAGGGGTGGACGAGGATCTTGACCTGGGTGTCGTTGCGGTGGACCAGCGTCTCGAAGCCCTGCTCCACCAGGTCGGCGAGGTCGATCCTCGCCGTGATGAACGGGGCCAGGTCGACCTTGCCGCTGCGCACCAGCTCGATCGTGGCGGGGTGGTCGCCGGCATAGGCGATCGTGCCGCGCAGGTCGATCTCCTTGAGCACCAGCTTCTGCAGGTCCACCGCCGGCTTGTGCCCCCAGATCGACACGTTGACGATCACCGCGCCGGGCCGGACGCCGTCCAGCAGGGTGTCCAGGACGGCGTCCACGCTGGAGCACTCGAAGCCGACGTCGGCACCCCGACCGCCGGTCAGCTCGCGCACCCGGTCGGCCACCGACCCCTCGGTCGGGTCCAGCACGTGGTCGGCCACCCCGGTCTCGAGCGCCTTGGCCTTGCGCGCCGCGCTGACCTCGGTCACGACCACGGTGAGCCCCTCCGCCCGCAGGACGGCGGCCAGCAGGGGCCCGACCGGGCCGGCCCCGCCGATCAGCGCGACGTCCCCGGCGCCGGCCCCGCTGCGCCGGTAGGCGTGGTAGCCCACGGCCAGCGGCTCGACCAGGGCGGCCTGGTCCAGCGGGATGTCCCCGACCGGGTGCACCCACCGCCGGTCGACCACGACCTTCTCGCTCAGCCCGCCGCCGCGGCCGCCCAGCCCGATGAAGTTCATGTCGTGCGACAGCTGGTACGGCTGGCCGGGCGTGGTGTCGACGTCGTCGGCGATCACGTAGGGCTCGACGACGACCGCGTCGCCCACCGCGAGGTCGGTGACGCCCTCGCCCAGCGCGGTCACGGTCCCGGAGAACTCGTGCCCCATCGTCAGCGGCGCCATCTCGCCCGACACCGGGTGCGGGGTGCCGTGCGGGATGAAGATCGGCCCCTCCAGGTACTCGTGCAGGTCGCTGCCGCAGATCCCGCACCAGGCGACGTCGATCGCCACGTGCCCGGGTCGGAGATCCGGCTCGGGGATGTCCTCGACCCGGATGTCCCCCCGGGCGTGCCAGCGTGCTGCTCTCATCGCGCGCTCCTCAGCTCGTGTGGTGCACGGCGGCCGGCTCGGACACCGGGGTGGGGATGCCCTCGTACCGGGCTTTGAGCTGCAGGGCCAGGTACAGGGAGTAGTGCCGGGACTGGTGCAGGTTGCCGCCGTGCATCCACAGGTGCGGGACGGCGGTGGGCTTCCACATGTTGCGCTGCTCGCCCTCCCACGGGCCCGGGTCCTTGGTGGTGTCCGAGCCCAGGCCCCAGACCTTGCCCAGCCGGTCGGCGGTCTCCTGGTCGATGAGGTCGGCCACCCACCCGTTCATCGAGTCGTAGCCGGTGGCGTAGACGACCAGGTCGGCCGGCAGCGTCGTCCCGTCCTCGAGGACGACGGCGTCCTCGGTCAGCTCGCGGACCTGGCCGCCGACCAGCTTCACCGAGCCGTCCGCGATGAGCTCGGAGGCACCCACGTCGATGTAGTAGCCCGAGCCCCGGCGCAGGTACTTGAGGAACAGGCCGGAGTCGTCGTCGCCGAAGTCGAGCTGGAAGCCGGCGGCCTCCAGGCGGGCGTAGAAGTCGGCGTCGTCGATCCGGATCTGGTCGTAGAGCGGCTTCTGGAACTCGCCCATGATCCGGTAGGGCAGCGAGGCGAAGGTCAGGTCGGCCTGGTGCGTGGTGACCCCGGCGGCCGCGGCGCTCTCGGAGTACAGGCCCTCCATCGTGCCCAGCAGCGAGCGGCTGGTGACGATGTGCGTGGAGCTGCGCTGCACCATCGTGACGTCGGCGCCGTGCTCCCACAGCGCCGCGCAGATGTCGTGCGCGGAGTTGTTGCTCCCGACGACGACGACCTTCTTCCCCCGGTAGGCCTCGGGTCCGGGGTGGGCGGAGGAGTGCTGCTGCTCTCCGCGGAACCGGTCCATCCCGGGGAACCGCGGCATACGGGCCTTGCCGCTCATGCCGGTGGCGAAGACCAGCTCGGTCGGGTGCAGGGTGAGCCGCTCGCCGTCCCGGACGACCTCGACGTCCCAGTGCCCGGCGGCCTCGTCCCAGGACGCCGACTCCACGCTGGTGGAGCTCCAGTAGTTGAGCTCCATGACCTTCGTGTACATCTCCAGCCAGTCGCCGATCTTGTCCTTCGGCGCGAACACCGGCCAGTTCTCCGGGAACGGCAGGTAGGGCAGGTGGTCGTACCAGACCGGGTCGTGCAGGCAGAGGGACTTGTAGCGGCTGCGCCACTGGTCGCCGGGCCGGGCGTGCCGGTCGACGACGATCGTCGGGACGTCGAGCTGCCGCAGCCGGGCGCCGAGGGCGATCCCGCCCTGGCCCCCGCCGATCACCAGCACGTGCGGCTGGCGGGTGTACCCGAGCTCGGTGGCCTCGGCCTCGCGGCGCTCCAGCCAGGTCTGCCGGTCCTTGTTCGCCCCGTGCTCGGCGCCGCGCGGGCGGCCGGCACCGGCCGGCTCCTCGTGGCCGGTCAGCTCGTACAGGGTGGTGAGCAACGTCCAGGCCTTGCCGTCCTGGAGCCGCAGGTGCCCGCGCCCGCGGCCGACCGACGTCTCGAAGTGGATCCAGGCCTCGTCGACGCCGTCCGCACCGGTGGGCTCCTGGCCCTCGGTGACCCGGAAGCCGGTCGGGGCGACCCGGTCGGTGACCTCGGTCAGCCGGGCCCGGACGGCGTCCCGGCCCTCGGCGGTGGTGATGTTCCAGGTGAAGGCGATCAGGTCGCGCCAGAAGCAGGTGGGGGCGAACAGCTCGGCGGCGGCGTCGGCGTCCCGGGCGTCCAGGGCGGCCTGGAAGGCGTCGAGCCATGCGGCGACGCGGGCGGCGGGGGTGTCGGTGGGGCGTTCCAGGGTCTGCGTCATGCGGGTGCCTCCTCGCTCGGACGGCCTCGTCGCCGTCCCGGGGTCCATGCCACACCCGCGCCGGTCGCTGCAGCAGGGTTGCGAAGGGTTGCGCTCCCGGTGGTCCAGGTCACACCCTGGTGCCGTGCCCCGCCCCCTCATCGACGCGTCGTGGCGACGGGTGGCCGCGGCGGGCGTGGACCCGGGCGGGGCCGGCGGACCGGCGGGGGTGTCGGACGCCGAGGGGTCCCGGCTGGGGTTCACCGGGCCGCTGGCGCCGGTGATCCCGGTGCTGCGGGACCGCCTGGAACCGGTCGCCCGGGCCTCCGGCCAGCTCCTGGTCGTGGCCGGCACCGACGGCACCGTGCTGTGGCAGGGCGGGGCGCCGGAGGTGCGGCGCCGCGCCGACGGGCTGGGGTTCGTCCCCGGGGCGGCCTGGGACGAGCCCACCGTGGGCACCAACGCGATCGGCACCTGCCTGGTGCTGGGGACCCCGGTCGGGGTGCACGGCGGGGAGCACTTCGTCGACGGGCACCAGCAGTGGACCTGCGCCGCCGCCCCGCTGCGCGACCCGGTCGGCGGCGCACTGCTGGGCGTGGTCGACCTGTCCGGGCCGGCGCGCACCGCCCACCCGGGGGTGCTCGCGCTGGTGTCGGCGGTCGCCGCGCTGGCCGAGCACGAGGTGCGGGCCGCGCACGACCGGTCGCTGGAGCAGCTTCGCCGGATCGCCGGTCCGCTGCTGGCCCGGGCCGAGGGACGGGCGCTGGTGCTGGCCCACGACGGCCGCACCGCGGCGGCCACCGGGTTCGCCGGTCCGGCCCGGGTGGCCCTGCCGGCCGGGCTGGACGGCGGGCACCGGCTGCTGCCGGTGCTGGGCCCGTGCCGGGTGGAGCCGCTGCCCGGCGGGTGGCTGGTCCGGCTGGACGACGACGACCTGTCCGGCGCCGACACCGCCGTGCTGCTCGACCTCGCCGGGGACCGGCCCCGGCTCCGGGTGGACGCGCCCACCGGGTCGTGGGTCGACGTCCTGGGCCCGCGGCACGCCGAGATCCTGCTCGCTCTGGCCCGCGCCCCGCAGGGGCTGACCGCCGCCGAGCTCGCCGGGGCGCTGTTCGGCGACCCGGCGCGCACGGTGACGGTGCGGGCCGAGGTGTCCCGGCTGCGCCGCGCGGTCGGGCCCCTGCTCGCGACGCAGCCCTACCGGCCGGCCGACGGCGTCACCCTGGACGTCGTCCTCCCCGGCCCGGGCAAGGTGCTGCTGCCCGGCTCGGTCGCGCCGGTCGTGCTCGCGCTCAGGGCCGCCCGCGGGCCAGCCGCTGGTCCAGCGCCTGGGTGAGCAGCCAGCCGGCGATCACCACCAGGTGCAGCAGGAACAGCCACAGCCCGAGCGCGACCACCCCGCCGACCACGTCGAGCCCGCCGAACGGGGCACCGATGGACAGCGGCAGCCGCAGGAAGAGCACGAAGCCCTGCAGGAACCCGGCCAGCGACGCCGCGGTGAAGAACGCGCCGACCAGCACCGCGCCCCAGCGCAGCATCCCGGCCGCGACGAACCGGAACCCCCACACCAGCGGCCCGACCAGGGCGAAGAGCACCGAGTAGAAGCCCAGCGCGACCCCGCCCACCCGCGCGCCGAACCCGGCCGTGGCCTGCAGGTCGGCGAGCACCGGCACCACCAGCAGCACCGGGTACAGCAGGAACGGCGAGACCAGCAGCAGCGGGACGACGGCCAGCCGGCCGCGCCAGCCGGTGTAGGTGTCCCGCTCGTCGGTGAACCGCAGCAGCGCCCGCCGCAGCCCTTCGCCGTAGAACGTCATCGGCAGCAGGGCCAGCACCCCGCCGAGCAGGGTCATCGTGGTGCCGGCCTCGGCCAGCCGGGCGAGGGCGTCCGGGGCGCCGAGCTGGTCGGGCAGCACCCCGCCGAGGAGGTCCAGCTTCCCGCGCACCCAGTCGGCACCGGCCAGCAGCGAGGTCAGCGCCAGGGCCAGCAGCAGCAGCGGGACGACGGAGATGCCGGCGTAGAAGGTCAGCCCGGCCGCGATCAGCGCGAGGTCCCGCCCGCGCAGGCCCCGCCGCACCGATCCCATGAGGAAACGGGCCTCCGACCGCCATCGGGCGTGCCAGGACGGGCGGACGGTCATCGCCCCAACTCCACCACCCGCGGGGCCGCGGCGCCCGGCGAGCCTGGTCAGCCGACGGCGACCTCCCCGGAGAAGCCAGTCACCTCGACAGCGCCGTCGGCAGACACGGTCACCGTGACGTCGTCGGACCCGATCCGCAGGCCCTCGACCCGGACCGCGCCCAGCGGTGCCGGCTGCAGCGGCCGGACGACGAGCCGGCCGGCCGGGACGTCGGGCCGCAGCCCCAGCACGGCGGTCAGCACGGCGACCGCGGCGGCCGCCGACCAGGCCTGCGGCCGGCAGGAGGCCGGGTAGGCCAGCGCTCGCCGGACGACGTCCGAGCCGTCGCCGGCGAACAGCTCGGGCAGCCGCCAGGCGAAGGACTCCCCGGCCGCCAGCACCCCGCGGGCCAGCGACCCGGCGACCGCGTCGTGCCCGTCGCGGGCCAGCCCGGTGAGCGTGATCGCGGTGTCGTGCGGCCAGACCGACCCGCAGTGGTAGGTCAGCGGGCCGTAGCCGCCGGCGGTGGTGGCCATCGTGCGCAACCCGAACCCGGAGTCCATCGCCGGCGACCCGAGCCGGGCGGCCACCTCGGCGGACTCCCCGGCGGTGAGCAGCCCGGTGCCCAGCAGGTGGCCGATGTTCGAGGTCGGGGCGTCCACCGGGGTCTTGGCGCCGTCCAGCGCGATCGCCGGGTAGCGGCCCTCGGCGTCGGCGACCCAGAAGGCGCCGCGGAAGCACTCGGCCAGGTCGGCGGCCCAGGCTCGCCAGCGGTCGGCGCCGGGCCGGCCGAACGCCTCCAGCAGGTGCGCACCGGCCAGGGCCGCCTCGTGCGCGTAGGCCTGCGCCTCGCACAGCGCGATCGGTCCCTCGGCGATCGTGCCGTCGGCGAAGCGGACGGAGTCCGCGCTGTCCTTCCAGCCCTGGTTGGCCAGCCCGGCGCCCGAGCGGTCCAGGTACTCCAGGAACCCGTCGCCGTCGGGGTCGCCGTCGGTGGCCAGCCACCCCAGCGCCCGCTCGAGCGGGTCCAGCAGCTCGGTGACCACGGCCGGGTCCAGGCCCCAGCGCCAGGCGTCGTGCAGCAGGCAGACCCACAGCGGGGTGGCGTCGACGGTGCCGAAGTAGACCGGCGGCAGGAACGGGGTCGTGCCCTCCTCGGCCACCGGGGGACGGCGGATCTCGTGCAGGATCTTGCCCGGCTCCTCGCCGGTGGCGTCGTCCCGGCGGGTGCCCTGCCGGGCGGCCAGGGTGCGCAGCGTGCCGGCCGCCAGCTCGGTGCCCAGCGGCAGCAGCAAGCGCGCCGTCCAGAGGCTGTCCCGGCCGAAGAGGGTCAGGTACCAGGGGGCCCCGGCGGCGGCGAAGACGTCGTCCGGGTCGCTCGTGGTGGTCATCCGCAGCCCGGCCAGGTCCTCCAGGGACTGCTCGACGAGCGCGGCCAGCCGGGAGTCGTCGGCGGTGACCCGCGGGGTGGACCAGCTGGCCGCGGTGCGCGGGGCCGTGGTCACCCCGCCGGGGTCGGTGACGGTCGCCGACCAGGTCAGCTCCACGGCGTCCCGCGGCGGGACGACGACCGACCAGCGCAGCCGGCCCACCTCGCCGTCCACCTGGAGGCCGGGCACCGCGACGGTGACCCCGCGGCCGGACCACCCGTCGCCGTCCGGGCGCAGCAGGGGGCGCAGGTGGCCGCTCTTGACCTCCTCCACGGTGGCCAGGTCGGTGGCCAGGGTCAGCACCACCTCGGCGGTCACCGGTGCGGCGGCGGTGGAGACCAGCCGCAGCGTCTCGGTGAGCCCGTCGGCGGTGAGCGTGCGCACGGTCTCCAGCCGGACCGTCGGGTCCGGGCCGGGGTCGCCCAGCCCGCGGACGACGGCCACGTGCGTGCTGGTGCCCGGACCGGTGCTGCCCCCGCCGATGCCGTCGGGACGACGACCGGCCACGGTCACCCCGACCACCGACAGCGCCCGGACGTCGCCGCAGAACACCCCCTCGGCGCCCTGCCCGCGCACCGCGCCGTCCCGCGCCGACAGCACGGTGACCGGGGCCCGCAGGCAGACGTCGAGCTCGTGGACGGTCGGCTGCAGGCCCGCGTCGCTCGTCATTCGACCGATCCAACCCGAACCCGGCCGGATCGCACAAGCTGCACCGAGCTCGCACTTGACAGCCACCCTGCACCCGGCGCACTGTGCCTCCGATCACTTGGATCGGTCCAAAGGAGACAGCGATGCACCCCGACGACGGCGTCGAGCGGCCCACGCTCGCCAGCGTCGCTGCGCTCGCCCAGGTCTCCAAGCAGACCGTGAGCAACGTGCTCAACGCACCGCACCTGGTCAGCGGGGCCACCCTGGACCGGGTCCGGGCGGTCATCGACGAGGTCGGCTACCGCCCGCTGCGGGCCGCCCAGCAGATGCGCAGCCACCGGTCGCAGCTCATCGCCATGCGCATCGAGCCGGTCCGCGAGGCCTTCGGCGGCAGCGTGCTCGACCAGTTCCTGCACGCGCTGACCCGCAGCGCCGAGGAGTCCGGCCAGCGGCTGGTGCTCTTCACCGCCGACGACGCCGAGGCCGAGGTGGGCGCCTACGACGAGCTCGTCGCCTCCTTCGCCGTCGACGCGTTCGTGCTGACCGGCACCTCCCACGGCGACCCGCGCACCGCCTGGCTGCGCCGCCGCCGGCTGCCGGTGGCCAGCTTCGGCCGGCCCTGGGACGACCCGGACGGGCGCAGCTGGGTCGACGTCGACGGCGCGGCGGGCACCCGCGCGGCCGTCGAGCACCTGGTCGCCCAGGGGCACACCCGGATCGCCTGGCTCGGCTGGCCGGCCGGCTCGGGCACCGGCGACGACCGGCGGGCCGGCTGGGTGGACGCCATGTCCTCGGCCGGCCTGCCCGTCGCCGGCCTGGAGGCCGGGCTCCCCGACGATCTCGCCGTCGCCCAGGCCACCGCCCTCGGCCTGCTCGCCGCGCGCGGGGTGACCGCCCTGGTCTGCGCCAGCGACTCCCTCGCCCTCGGCGCGCTGGGCGCCGTCCAGGAGCTCGGCCGCCGACCCGGCCGGGACGTCGCCGTCGTGGGCTTCGACGACAGCCCGGTCGCCGCCGCCCTGGGGCTCACCTCGGTCGCCCAGCCGGTCGTCGCGGCCGCCGCGGCCTGCATCGAGCTGCTCCGCGGCCAGCTGGACCCCGGCCCGCCCGGCTCCCCGGCCGCCGACCAGCCGGTGCTGCTGCCGCCGCGGCTGGTCGTCCGGGCCAGCTCGCAGCGCGGTGACGACGCCGCGCCGTCCGCGGCGAGCCTGCCGTTCCCGCCGTCCGGCACCCACTGACCACCCGACCCACCCCGCACCACCCGGCCGACGGCACCGACGCCGACGGCCGACCGCAGAGGAGGAACCCCGAGTGAGACACCCCATCCGCCGGTCCGCGCAGGCCGCCGTCGCCGTCGCCGCGCTGTCCCTGGCCGCCGCCTGCGGTGGTGGCTTCGACGACGGCGCCGAGCAGCAGGAGTCGGGCAGCGCCTCGCTCACCATGCTCATCGCCAGCTCCGGCGACGCCGAGACCCAGGCCGTGCAGTCCCAGGTCGACGCCTACGAGGAGGAGTCGGGCAACACCGTCGACGTCCAGGTCGCCGCCGACCTCTCCCAGGAGCTGGCCCAGGGCTTCGCCGGCGGCAACCCGCCCGACGTCTTCTACCTCGACGCCAGCCGGCTGGCCGACCAGGCCGACGCCGGCAACCTGTTCCCCTACCTGGACCAGGTCGACGACCTCGACGACTTCTACCCGAACCTGGTCGACGCGTTCACCTACCAGGACACGCAGTACTGCCTGCCCAAGGACTTCTCCACCCTGGCGCTGGAGATCAACGACGCCGCCTGGTCGGCCGCCGGCCTGACCGAGGCCGACTACCCGACCACGTGGGAGCAGCTGGCGACGGTCGCCCAGCGGCTGACCACCGGCGAGCAGACCGGCCTGGTCGTCAACGCCACCCGGGACCGGGTCGGTGCGTTCATGGTCGAGGGCGGCGGCTGGTTCCTGTCGGAGGACGGCGGCGAGGTCACCGCGGACAGCCCGGAGAACCTCGAGGCGCTGCAGTACCTGCAGACCAACCTGCAGGCCGGCAGCTTCAGCTTCCCGGGTGACGTCGACGCCGGGGACGGCGTGGAGGCCCTGGGCACCGGCAAGGCCGCGATGACCATCGAGGGCAATTGGCTGGTCGGCGGCATGGCCAACGACTACCCGGACGTCGGCTACACCGTCGTCCCGCTGCCTGAGGGCCCCGGCGGCTCGGGCACGCTGTCGTTCACCAACTGCCTGGCCGTGGCCGCCGACAGCGACGCGCAGGACGCCGCGGTCGACCTGGCCACCTACCTGACCGGCGCCGACGCGATGACCCCGCTGACCCAGGACACCGGTGTGCTCCCCTCGCGCCAGTCCCTGGCCGACGCCTACCTGCAGCAGTTCCCCGAGCGGGAGGCCTACATCGCGGGTGCCGACTACGCGCAGGGGCCGGTCAACGCACCGGGCGTCGAGCCGGTGCTGCAGGACTTCGACAGCCAGCTGGGGGCGATCGAGACCGGTGACCCGGCCGAGATCCTGCAGTCCACCCAGACCAACCTCGAGCAGGCGATCGGCGGATGACCGCGGCCCCGGCTCCCGCAGGGGCCCTGGCGACCGCCTCCCCGCGGGGGTCGGGGCGCAGCTCGTCCCGGGCCGGGCAGGGGCGGGCCGGCTGGTCCTTCGCCGCCCCGCAGCTCGTGCTGATCGGGCTCTTCGTGTTGATCCCGATCCTCAT
This sequence comes from Klenkia terrae, assembly GCF_900491935.1. Classification (GTDB taxonomy): domain Bacteria; phylum Actinomycetota; class Actinomycetes; order Mycobacteriales; family Geodermatophilaceae; genus Klenkia; species Klenkia terrae. Next base: position 1,726,169 of record NZ_UEXK01000004.1, on the reverse strand, counting down.
GGCGTTCTGGGTCAGCCTCACCGACTGGCGCGGGCGGGGATCGCCGTTCACCGGCCAGGTCGGCTTCGTCGGGTTCGACAACTACGCCGCGATCCTGACCGAGCCGGGCCTGGCCCGGCAGGACTTCATGACCGCCCTGCGCAACAACGCCTGGTACGTCCTGCTGGTGGTCCCGCTGCAGACGGCGATCGCGCTCGGCCTGGCGCTGGTGCTCAACTCGAAGATCCGGGCCAAGGGCTTCTTCCGGACGGCGTTCTACTTCCCGACCGTCACCAGCTCGGTGGCGATCAGCCTGGTGTTCATCTTCCTGTTCACCGGCGGCGGGGCGGTCAACGGCCTGCTCGGCCTGGTCGGCATCGACGGGCCCAACTGGTTCAGCGACTCCCGCGGCCTGCTGCACCTGATCGGCGACGGCCTCGGGTTCTGGGACGCCGACTCCCCGCCGGCCGCGCTGACCGATGGCGGCCCGCTCGGGCTGTCCTGGTGGGACTGGCTGTCCGGGCCGTCGATCGCGCTGGCCGCGCTGATCTTGCTGGTGGTCTGGACGTCGGCCGGTGGCTACATGCTGATGTTCCTGGCCGCGCTGCAGGACGTGCCCAACGACGTCCGCGAGGCGGCGGTGATGGACGGCGCCAACTCCTGGCAGCGGTTCCGCGCGGTCACGCTGCCGGCGCTGCGGCCGACCTTGTTCCTCGTCATCACCCTGGGCCTGATCGGCACCTGGCAGGTGTTCGACCAGGTCTACCTGATCAGCCAGGGCAACCCGGCCAAGACCACGCTCACCCCGGCGTTCCTCAGCTACACCTCGGCGTTCGTCAGCGGCCAGTGGGGCCGCGCGGCCGCGATGTCGTTCGTGCTGTTCGCGATCATCATCGTGCTCACCTCGGTGCAGCGGTTCCTCATGCGCGACAAGGACGCCGCCGCCGAGAAGAAGGCGCTCAAGGCCACCCAGCGGGCCCGGGCGGCGTCGTCCAAGACCACCTTCTTCCAGGCCGGACGGTGACCGCGTGACCACCACCCTCGAGACCCCCGTCGACGACGCCCCAGCGCCGGAGGCACCCCGCCGCCGGCTGCCCGGCCGGCAGGTGGGCCGCTTCCTGGCCTACGTCGTGCTGGTCTTCTTCTCCGTCGTCTACCTGTACCCGTTCCTCATCCAGGTCGTGACGTCGTTCAAGACCAACGGCGACGCCACGAACAACCCGCTGGCGCTCCTGCCCGACCCGCTCACCGCGGCCGCGTTCGGCCGGCTGTTCGACACCGACTTCGGGCTGTGGGCGTTCAACTCGGTCTGGGTGTCGGTGCTGGTCACCGGCCTGCGGGTGTTCCTGGACTCCCTCGCCGGCTACGCGCTGGCCCGGTTGCACTTCCGCGGCCGGTCGGCGGTGTTCAGCGCCGTCCTGGCGGTCATGGCGGTGCCCGGCGTCGTCCTGCTGATCCCGAAGTTCCTGGTGCTCAACCAGCTCGGCATCTACGACACCCCGGTGGCGCTGTTCCTGCCGCTGGTCGCCGACGCCGCGGGCATCTTCATCATGAAGCAGTTCTTCGAGTCGGTCCCGGCCTCGATCGAGGAGGCGGCGCGGATCGACGGCGCCGGCACCTTCCGGGTGTTCTGGTCGGTCGTGCTGCCGATGGCCCGCCCGGCGCTGATCACGCTGACCATCCTCAGCTTCCAGGCGTCGTGGAACGAGCTGCCGCACTTCATCGTGGCGTCCCAGGACCGGGACCTCTACACGCTGACCAAGGGCGTGGCGACGCTGACGACCGGCCAGCTGGGCTCGGGCAACCAGTTCCCGCTCACCCTGGGTGCCGCGCTGCTGATGACCATCCCGGTGGCCGTCGTCTTCTTCGTCTTCCAGCGCTACTTCGTCGGCGGGGCCAACGAGGGGGCGGTCAAGGGCTGATCAGTCCGCGTGCACCAGCAGGCCGCGGATGGTCTCGCCGGCGGCCTGGTCGGCGAAGCCCTGCTCGAGCTGGTCCAGGGCGTACCGGCGGGTGACCAGCCGGTCCAGCTCGAGCTTCCCCTCGCTGGCCAGCCGCAGCAGCATCGGGACGTCGCGGTGGGCGTTGCAGCTGCCGAACAGCGCGCCCTGGATGCGGTGCTCGTAGACGGTGAGCCCGTTGCCCTGCAGCGACACCGTGACGTCGGAGCCGATGTCGGCCAGCGCCGTCAGCACCAGCGTTCCGCCCTTGCCCAGGCAGCGGGCGGCCTGGCGGGTGCCCTCGGCGGCGGTGGCCCCGACCGCGAGGACGACGACGTCGGCGCCGTTGCCCCGGGTCAGCTCGCGGGCGAGCATCGCCGCGCTCCGGGTGTCCTCGACGGCGTGCGTGGCGCCGACGGACTCGGCGAACTCCCGGCGGAACGCGACCGGGTCGACGGCGACGATGTTCGACGCCCCGGCGTGGACGGCGCCCTGCACCGCGTTGGCGCCCACCCCGCCGCAGCCGACGACGACGACGGTGTCCCCGGGGCGGGTGCCGCCGGCGTAGACCGCCGAGCCCCACCCGGTGGGCACGCTGCAGGCCATCAGCGCCGCGGTGTCCAGCGGCAGCCACGGGTCGATCCGGATGCAGGAGGCCTCGCTGAGCAGCGAGTGCCGGGCGAACGCGCCGACCATGCAGAACCCGCCCAGCGGCTCGCCGTCCAGCCGGAACGGCCAGGTGCCGGTGGGCAGCTGACCGGTGGCGATGGTGGCGCCCAGGTCGCACAGGTTGGACCGGCCCGACGCGCACCACCGGCAGGTGCCGCAGGCGGGCAGGAAGCTGGCCACCACGTGGTCGCCCGGGGCGACCCGGCGCACGCCCGGCCCGACGGCCAGGACGACGCCCGAGCCCTCGTGGCCGCCGACGATCGGGTACTTCCCGCCGGCGTTGGAGTGCCGCAGGTGCTCGTCGGAGTGGCAGAGCCCGGCGTAGGCCATCTCGACCAGCACCTCACCGGGGCCGGGGTCGCCGACCTCCAGCGTCACCAGTTCGTACCGGCCACCCTCGCCGCGCAGCACCGCGCCGGTCGTCTCCACCCCCGCTGTCTAGCAGGTGGTCAGTTGTCGGGCAGGTCGATCGGCCGGAGGTCGCGTTCGCTCATCGTCAGCGCCCATGGACCAGGGCCTCGCTTGACCATCTCCCGTCGCAGACGGGTCTCGTGTCGCAGGAACAGTGCCGCCTGTTCGCTGGGTCGTCGATCGGTCTTCCCGGCGAGGAACACCACGCGCAGGCCTTGAGACCGGTACTCGGTCAACTCCGCCGGCCGGGTCCGGATGCGTCTGTCGCGGGTGAGGACGACGAGGTCGTGGCGTGCGATGGTCGCCATCCATTCGAGGTCCGGGCAACCGAGAGGTACGTCGGGCAGCAGGACGTGGCCCGGGTGCACGACGTCGTCCCGGCCCTCCTTCAAGAGGCAACGGGCCATGCCGAGGCAGTTCTCGTCGGCGAAGAACGTGACCCCCGCCAGCGCGGCCACCGGTCAGGCGGCGTCGCGGGCGGCGATCAGCTCGAATCGAATCGCTTGATCCACCAAGGTCGGCGTCAAGTCGTACAGCTCGACCAGTTCGTCCCTCTCGCTGCCGGCGCGGAAGTCCTCGGCGATGGCGTCGGTACGGATTCCTCGGACAGTCGGCTGCCCGAAGGACCGGGCGGGGTCCATGGTCACGTCAGGTGTCGCTGCGGAAGGCCGGATGAGTGCGACGGCGTCGTCCTCGTAGTGCACCGAGTGCTGGAACCGCTCCGCAGCGGCCGACAGGACCACCTGACCGTTGCGAACGACCACGAGACTCAGGTCGGGGTCCAGCTCGAGTCGATCCTGCATGCGGCGGACGAGCTCTCGGTTGTCGACGGTCAGGAAGGGGCGCGCATGGGCCAGGGGGTAACGCCCGAACTCGTCGCGCAGGGCAGCGACCGCCGGACGCATCCTCTGCATGGACACCTTGCGGGAACGGAACTCGGCGAGCAGGCGGGCCTCGACGAGCTCACCCCAGGTGACGGCCGCCGAACCGTCGGAGTGCTCGCGGAGAACGGGTTCGTAGCGGGACCCTGAGCGCTCGTACCCGTCGAGCCAACGACGGGCGGTGCCAGCGGGCAGGCCGACGAGGCGGTCCACATCCCCGAAGGAGTAGATGGCCCGGTCGAGCATGGACACCGTCACCTCCGGATCATCCCATCCCTGAGCCCGGCGGGCGTCACGGTTGTGGACGGGATGTCCGGTGGGTCACCCCAACAGGTGGCGGGCGGCCGCGTAGCCGCCCAGGCCGCTGACGGCACCGCCGCGGACCGTGCCGCCGCTGGACGCCGCCACCACGCGCGGGTGGGCGGTGGCCGCGCCCCAGGTGCCCGCCGGCTGCGCCTCGGTCGCCACCGGCCAGGCCAGGTCGCCGTGGAAGATGTGCCCGCCCGGCATGGCGAGCGAGGCCTCGACGTCCAGCGGGGATGACGCCTGCAGGCACGGGCGGCCCTCCCCGTCGGTGGCCAGGCAGTCGGCCAGCGGCTCCTCGAGCTGGGCGTCCAGCTGGGCCACCACACGGCGGACCGCCTCCTCGCGGGTGCCGACCGGGTCGGCGGTGAACAGGTCGGCCGGGGTGTGCAGCCCGAACAGGGTCAGCGTGTGCAGCCCGGTGTCCCCGACGATCGAGGGGTCGGTGAGGGAGTGGCAGTACACCTCGAACGGGATGACGTCGGGCAGCCGGCCGGCCGAGGACTGCGCCCAGGCGGCGTCGATCTGCGAGGCGGCCTCGTCGACGTGGCAGGTGCCGCCGAACGCGACCGCCGGGTCCAGGCCCGACCGGGTGCGGGGCAGCCGGGTCAGCACCATGTTCACCTTGAGCTGGGCGCCCACCGGCCGGGGGCCCGGCGCCGCCCCGGTCAGCTCGTCGAGCACGGCCGGCGCGCAGCCGGCGACCACGTGGCCGGCGTCCACCGCGTGCGTCGTCCCGTCGTCGTCGGTCCAGTGCACCGTGACGCCGTCGTCGCGGGTCTCGACCGCGGTCACCGTCGCCCGGGTGCGGAGCTCGGCGCCGCCCCGGCGGGCGGCGTCGGCCATCGCGCCGCTGACCGCCCCCATGCCGCCGACCGGCACCCGCCAGAGGCCCGTGCCGTTGCCGACCAGGTGGTACAGGAAGCAGCGGCCGGCCAGCCCGTCGGCGGCGTGCACGTCGGCGGAGGTGCCGATCAGCCCGTCCGTGAGCGCGATCCCGCGGGCGACGTCGGAGTCCAGGTGGTCGGCGACCACGTCGGCCAGCGGGCGCTCGAGCAGGTCGCGGTACAGCTGCCGGTCGCGCAGCCGACGCTCCAGCTCGGCGGTGGTCGGCAACGGCTCGACCAGCGTGGGGGAGAGGTCCTCGGCCAGGGTGGCCAGCCGGTCGTAGAAGCGCTGCCAGCCGGCCCACTCGGCGTCGGACCCGGTGAGGTCGCGGAACGACTGCGCGGTGACCGGGCCGGGGTCGCGCTCCACGACCGGTGCACGGTCGCCGAGCAGGGTGGCCGAGCTGACCGCCCGGTCGGCCAGCCGGACGTCGAGGTCCAGGTCGGCCACGACCCGGTCGGGCAGCAGGCTGACCAGGTAGGAGTAGGCCGACAACCGGACGTCGACGCCGGGGAAGACCTGCTCGCTCACCGCCGCCCCGCCCAGGCCGGCCCGGCGCTCCAGGACCAGCACCGACCGGCCGGCCCGGGCCAGGTACGCCGCCGCGACCAGACCGTTGTGACCGCCGCCCACCACCACCACGTCGAAGCGCATCCCGGCATGGTGACCGACCGGCGGGGTCGCAGTCGTCCGCTCACGCGTTGTGAGCGTGCTCATGGCGTGTTCCGGGCGCAGACGTGGAGAAGTCCACAATCGCGGGGGCCTCACTTGTCACGAGTCGGCAACCCCCTTACCGTCGCCACGTCCGGACGGATCGTTCCGCCACCTCTCCCTGGTGGCACCGGCCGGACGCCGCCGAACCACAGCCGCCCCTCCAGCACCACCGGGGCGGACGTGGACCGGGGACCCACCGCAGCACTGGGGTGAAGCACGACGACCACCCAGGTCGACGTGCCGGGCGAACTTCCCGTCCGAATCCGTCAGCTAACTCGGTAGGCGGCTCGTTGGAAGAAGGGACCACCCGCCGCACATGGCGAGTACCAGCTTGTCCGCGCGTCGCCCTGCCCTCCGCGGGCGCCGCGCCGTCATCACCCTCTTCGCCGCCGCCGGGGTCCTGCTGACCGCCAGCCCCGCCGTGGCCGCCCCCGGCGACACCGCCGAGCCGACGACCTCGGCCGAGGCCGCGCAGCTGATCGTCGACCGGGGCCAGCAGCTCGAGGTCCTCACCGAGCAGTTCAACGACGCCCGCGTCGCGCTGGACACCGACCAGGCCGCCGCCGACCAGGCCGCCGCCACCGCGCAGGCCGCCCAGGCCGCCCTCGAGGCCGCCCGCGGCTCGGTCACCGACGTCGCCCGCACCGCCTACCAGGGCGGCAGCCAGCTCACCTCGCTGCAGGCGCTGCTCACCTCCACCTCGGCCGGTGAGTTCGTCGAGCAGACCGCGACACTGGACCTGCTCTCCCAGCACAACACCGACGTGCTCAGCGAGGCGCAGCAGGCCGACGAGGCCGCCGCCGCCGCGCAGCAGCAGGCCGAGCAGACCACTGCGCAGGCCCAGGCCCAGCTGGACGCGGTCACCGCGCAGCAGGCCGACCTGAACGCCCAGATCGCGGACTACCAGGCGCAGTACGACGCGCTGACCGCCGCCGAGCGCGCCGCCGTCGCCGCCGCGGGTGACACCGCGCCCGCCGCCAGCAGCTCCAGTGGCTCCAGCAGTGCCCCCACCAGCCCGGTGGGCTCCGTGGTCGCGAACTCCGCGGCTGCGCAGACCGCCGTCGACACGGCACTGGCCCAGGTGGGTGACCCGTACGTGTGGGCCGCTGCCGGGCCCGACAGCTTCGACTGCTCGGGGCTGGTGCAGTACGCCTACGCCGCTGCCGGCATCGCCGCTCCGCACTCGAGCAAGGCGCAGGCCGTGATGGGGCAGTCGGTCTCCCGCGGCGAGCTGCAGCCTGGTGACCTGGTGGCGTTCTACTCCCCGGTCAGCCACATCGGCATCTACATCGGCAACGGCATGATGGTGCACGCCCCGACGTCCGGTGACGTGGTCAAGGTGTCGAGCATCGACGCGATGGGCTCCTCGCCCACGGCGTACCGCCGCCTCGCCGGCTGAGCCACCCCGCAGCAGCACGGAGCCCCGGTCACCTCGGTGACCGGGGCTCCGTCGTGTCCGGGGCCGTGTGCGGGGGTCCGGTGCGGGGGTCTGGTGCGGGGTCCGTCACACCCGGGGACGCCGGCCGGGCCCGCCTCGTTGGGACAGGTCGTGGCCGCCCTCCTCGCACCCCGGACCGTCGCCCGTGCCTTCCGCGTCGTCGCCCTCGCCGAGGCGGTGAGCTGGGCGCTGCTGCTGGCCGGCATGTTCGTGAAGTGGGTGCTGGGCACGTCGGAGGTCGGTGTCCAGGTCGCCGGGCCGATCCACGGGGCGGTGTTCGTGGTCTACGTGGTGCTCGCGCTGGTCGCCTGGCGCGTGCTGCGGTGGGACCTGCCGACCGTCGTCCTGGCCCTGGTCTCCTCGGTGCCGCCGTTCATGACCGTGTGGTTCGAGCGGCGGGCCGTCCGCGACGGTCGGCTGCCGGTGGGCGCACCGGTCACCACCACCTAGCCTGCGGGGATGGTCGAGCCCACCACCGCACGCACCCTGCTGGCCCGCACCGCCCAGGTGCAGCGCGACGGCCGGGCGCCCAGCCTGGTGGCCGGCGTCGTCCGGGACGGCGGGCTGGCCTGGTCGGCCGGGCGCGGGGACGTCGCCGACCCGCACATCGACGTGCAGTACCGGCTGGGCTCGATCAGCAAGAGCATCACCGCGGTGGTCGTGATGCGGCTGCGCGACGAGGGCCGGCTGGGCCTGGACGACCCGCTGGACCGGCACGTCCCCGGCACCCCGCTGGGCAACCGCACCGTGGGCCAGCTGCTCTCGCACCTGGCCGGCGCCTCCAGCGAGAGCCCGGGCGGCTGGTGGGAGCGGGTGCCCGGCGGGTCGCTGGCCGACCTGCAGCTGGGCCCCGAGCACGTCGTCCTCGGGGCCGCGCGCCGGTTCCACTACTCCAACCTCGGCTTCGGCCTGCTCGGCGAGCTGGTCGCCCGGCACCGCGGCCGGCCGTGGGTCGAGGCGGTCACCGCCGAGGTGCTCGCACCGCTGGGCATGACCCGGACGACGCCTCGCCCGTCCGGTGCCGCCGCGCAGGGCACCGCCGTCCACCCGTGGGCCGACGTCGTCCTGCCCGAGCCCGAGCACGACGCCGGGGTGATGGACGCGGCCGGCCAGCTGTGGGCGACGCTGACCGACCTGGGCCGGTTCGCCGCCTTCCTGCTGGGCGACACCGGCGACGTGCTCGCCCCCGGCACGCTGGCGGAGATGACCGTGCCCGCCGGGGTGGACTTCTCCGCGCCCGGCTGGTCGGCCTACGGGCTCGGTCTGCAGGTGGTGCGGGTCGAGGGCACCACGCTGGTCGGGCACGGCGGGTCGATGCCGGGCTTCCTGGCCGGGGTGTTCGTCGACCGGTCCGAGGCGGCCGGCGCGGTGATGCTGGCCAACACCACCAGCGGCCTGGACCCACTCGTGCCCGGTCTGCTGGCCGACCTCAAGGCCGCCGAGCCGTACGTCGGGCCTGCGTGGACGCCGTCCCCGCCGCCGGTGCCGCTGGACGTCCTCGGCGTCTGGTTCTGGGGCCCGGCGCCGCACGTGCTGCGCGCGCAGGCCGGCGGCCTGCTGCACCTGGGTCCGCTGCCCGGCCGCGGCGGACGGGCCAGCCGGTTCACCCGGCGGGCCGACGGCAGCTGGGTCGGGCTGGACGGCTACTACGCCGGCGAGACGCTGCGGATCGCCGACGACCACCTGGACCTGGCCACGTTCGTCTTCACCCGGCAGCCCTACGACCCCGCCGCCCCGGTCCCCGGCGGCGTCGACCCCGCCGGCTGGCGCTGACCCCTGCGGCGTGGATCAGCTGGGTCCACCGACGTGCGTCCTGGCTCACCGACGCCGGTGAGCCAGGACGGCCGTTGCTGAACCCGGGGGCCAGCGCACCGAGTGACAGCTCAGCGCGGTCTCGAGGGCGCCGGAACCACCCTCAGCTGTCACTCGAGGCCGGCGGTCAGGCGCGGTCGAGGGCGGCCAGGGTGGCGTGGGTGGCGAAGCCGTAGGCCAGGTGCGGGACGACGTCGGCGGCCCAGTCGGTGGCCGACCAGGTCCGCGGATCGCTGATGCCCAGCGCGGCCATCGGGCCGTTCGCGCCGACCAGTGCCCCGACGGTGGCCACCAGGCCGCCGACGACGGGGTTCGGCCGGAAGCCCGCCGCGCGGGCCAACCCGGCGAGCACGCCGACCCCCACGCCCGCGGCGATCCCGGTGAGCGGGCCCAGGCCGGAGACCCGGTTGTCCCGGGTCTCGCCCTCGCCGGGGATCCCGACGTGGGCCTTGTCCGCGAGCGCCTCGACGGTCTGCTCCGGGGTGCTGCTGGTGCCGCGGCCGCGCAGCACCATGTCCAGGTAGGTGACGGTGTTCAGCACCGTCGTCCCGGCCGCGCCGGCAGCCGCGCCGCGGACCAACCACCCACCGGTGGAGATGCCGCGCCTGCCCTTGCCGATCGCACCGAAAGGGGTCTTCTTCGCCATGCCGGGCGGACTACCCGGGCGGGCCGGAGGTGGAAACCGTCACCAGGTGCAGATGGTGACCCGTTGCGCCGGCACCTGGCCGGTGGTGATGAAGGCGTCCACCGGCTCGTCGATGCACGGGTCGCCCCGGCCGTAGATCACGTGCGGGCCGTAGAGCTGCACGATCGCGGCGTCGGCCGGTCCGGCGCCGGGCACCAGGTCGCGGAACACGCTGCGCGCACCGACGAACGGGGTGGCGGGGTCGGTGTCGGCGTTGAGCACCATCACCGGGTAGGGCGGGTCGGTCACGGGTGCCGGGCGGGCGAAGTCGGGGGTGGTGGTCGACCCGGGCCAGAACAGGCAGTCCACGTCGCCGTAGAAGCTGCTCAGCCGCAGCTGGTCGACCCCCGCCGCGGCCCCGGCGTCCAGCCAGTCGTCGAGCACCGCCCGCGGGTCGCCGCCCTCGGGGACGACGTCGTAGTCCTGGCACTCGACGGCGTAGTACAGCGCGTCGGAGAAGTCCGACGTCGGGCCGTAGCCGCCGTTGCCCAGTGCGTCGAGACCGGCGAAGTCCCCGACCAGGGCGTCGTTGAGCGCGTCGGTGAACTCCTGCCGGGCGTACGGGTCACCCATCGACGACCCCGCCGCCGCGCGCAGCGTGTAGTCGTCCACCGGGTCGCCCCCGGGCGGGGTGACCGGGTCGGCGGCCAGCCGGGCGAGCAGGGCGTCGTAGTCGGCGAGGGAGTCCCCGGGTGCGACGGCCGCGCACACGGGGTTCGTGTCGCACCGGGCCAGCGTGGCGACGAGGACGTCGGACTGGCCCTGCGCCTGCTCGACGGCGAACTCGGGCTGGTCGGTGGCCAGGTCCACCACACCGTCCACCAGGAGCCCGGCGACCCGGTCGGGGTGCGCGGCGGCGTAGGTCTGCACGTACTGGGTGCCGTAGCTCTCGCCGTAGAGGGTCAGCTCCGGGGCGTCCAGCCACTGCCGGAAGTCCTCCAGGTCCTCGACGGCCTGGGCGGTGGCGTAGCGGGGTGCGGTGGCCGGGTCGACGCCGGCCTCGGCGAAGCAGTCCTCGCCGAAGCCGGTGCTCGCGTCGGCGAAGGCGTCCCGCTCGGCGGGGGTCGACGAGGTGTCCACGAACCCCGAGTAGGAGTAGTAGGTGTCGTCGCAGCGCAGCTCCTGGGACAGCCCGATCCCGCGCTGGTCGAGGAAGACGACGTCGAAGCCCTGCCGGACGTCGTCGGGGAAGGCCGCGGCGTAGGAGTCGGCCACGTCCAGACCGCTGGACCCCGGCCCGCCGGTGGCGGTGACGTAGACGCCCTTCCGCTCGCCCTCCGCCCGCAGCACGCCGAAGGTGACGTCCCAGTGCTCGCCGGCCGGCTGCGCGTGGTCGACCGGCACGCTGAGGGTCACGCAGGAGAAGTCGGACGCACCGTCGGCCCCGGCGTCCGCGCACGGCTGCTCGGAGACGAACTCCCACCCGTCGGGCGCGGGGGACGCCGTCCCGTCGATCCGGCACCCGGCCAGCAGCAGCACGACCAGCACGAGCACAGGGCGGATCCGCACGGCGCACCCTAACCGGGCTGCACCGCCGGTCAGCGCCCGGCGGCGCGCCTGAGCAGCGGGGTCATCCGGTGGTCGACGAAGCGCCGCAGCGCCAGGTTCGTGTCGGTGCGCTGGACGCCGGGGATGGCCAGCACCTGCTCGCTGATCCGCCACAGGTCGTCGGCGTCGCGGGCCACCACCTGCACGAGCAGGTCCGCCGCCCCGGACAGGCCGATGACCTCGAGCACCTCGGGGATGTCGGCCAACCCGGCGCTGACCTCGGCCAGCGACGTCTGCACCACCGTCACCGTGACGTAGGCGCCCAGCGGGTAGCCCAGGGCCTCGGGCCGCACGCGCCGCTCGAAGGGGTCCAGCACCCCGCCGGACTCGAGCCGGGTCAGCCGGGCCTGCACGGTGTTGCGGGCCAGCCCGAGGGTCTGCGACAGCGCCATCACCGTGGCCCGCGGATCCTCGGACAGGGCGAGCAGCAGCCGGGCGTCGGTGGCATCGATCCCGCTCACGGTGCTCAGTGTGCCACGCCACATCCCGGTCCGACTGATCATCCTGCTCAGATCCGGGCAGCTGCCTTGCGCATCTCGGCCGGGCAGTGATGTGCTGCACACGGAGCTCTGCGACGTGAGGAGAACAGCCGTGACCGCGCTCGGCGAGATGGTCGACCCCGTACCCGGGGCGGGTGCACCGCACCTGCCTGCCCAACCCGACCTGGTGCAGCTGCTGACGCCCGAGGGCGAACGGGTCGAGCACCCGGACTACGCGATCGACGTCACCGACGACGAGCTCCTGTCCCTCTACCGCGACCTCGCACTGGTCCGCCGGTGGGACGTCGAGGCCACCGCGCTGCAGCGCCAGGGCGAGCTCGGCATCTGGGCCTCCCTGCTGGGCCAGGAGGCCGCGCAGATCGGCGCCGGCCGCGCGCTGGGCGCGCAGGACATGGCCTTCCCCACCTACCGCGAGCACGGCGTCGCGTGGGCCCGCGGGGTCGACCCGCTGCACGTCATCAGCCTGTTCCGGGGCAACGACCTCGGTGGCTGGGACCCGCTGGCGACCAAGTTCAACCTGTACACCGTGGTCATCGGCGCGCAGTGCCTGCACGCCACCGGCTACGCCATGGGCATCCAGCGCGACTCGGGGACGGCGGGCGGCGACGGGGCCGCGATCGCCTTCCTCGGCGACGGCGCGACCAGCCAGGGCGAGGTCAACGAGGCCATGATCTGGGCCGCCACCTTCGACGCCCCGGTCGTGTTCTTCTGCCAGAACAACCAGTACGCGATCTCGGTGCCGATCGAGCGCCAGTCCAAGGTGCCGCTGTTCCGCCGCGCCGCCGGCTTCGGGTTCCCCGGCGTCCGGGTCGACGGCAACGACGTCCTCGCCGTCCTGGCCGTCACCCGGGCCGCGCTGGCCCGGGCGCGCGAGGGCTCGGGCCCCACCTTCATCGAGGCGTTCACCTACCGGATGGGCGCGCACACCACCTCCGACGACCCGACCCGCTACCGGCTGGCCGACGAGCTGGAGGAGTGGAAGCTGCGCGACCCGATCGCCCGGCTCAAGGCCCACCTGTCCCGCTCGGGCAAGGCCGACGCCGACTTCTTCGCCTCGGTCGAGGCCGAGGGCGACGAGCTGGCCGTCCGCATCCGCAAGGGCACGCTGGAGATGCCCGACCCGGCCGGCACCGAGATGTTCGACCACGTGTACGCCGAGCAGACCGACGAGATCGCCGCCCAGCGCGCGGAGTTCCTCGCCTACCAGGAGGGCTTCGCCTCGTGACCACGCTGACGTTGGGCAAGGCCCTCAACACCGGCCTGCGCAAGGCCATGGAGGACGACCCGAAGGTCGTGCTCATGGGCGAGGACATCGGCAAGCTCGGCGGGGTCTTCCGGATCACCGACGGGCTGCAGAAGGACTTCGGCGAGGCGCGGGTGGTCGACACCCCGCTGGCCGAGGCCGGCATCCTGGGCACCGCGGTCGGGCTGGCCATGCGCGGCTACCGGCCGGTCGTGGAGATCCAGTTCGACGGGTTCGTCTTCCCCGCCTACAACCAGATCGTCACCCAGGTGGCCAAGATCCACGCCCGCTCGCGCGGCCGGCTGCCCATGCCGATCACCATCCGCATCCCGTTCGGCGGCGGCATCGGCGCGGTCGAGCACCACAGCGAGAGCCCCGAGGCCTACTTCGCGCACACCACCGGGCTCAAGGTCGTCGCGGTGTCCAACCCCTCGGACGCCTACTGGATGCTGCAGCAGGCCATCGCCAGCCCCGACCCGGTGGTGTTCTTCGAGCCCAAGCGCCGGTACTGGGACAAGGCCGAGGTCGACCTGGAGGCCACCCCGCCGCCGCTGTTCAGCTCCCGGGTGGTGCGGGCCGGCGACGACGTCACGCTGCTGGCCTACGGCCCGATGGTGAAGACGGCGCTGCAGGCCGCCGAGGCCGCCGCCGAGGAGGGCCGCTCGCTGGAGGTCATCGACCTGCGCACGCTGTCCCCGCTGGACCTGGGTCCGGTCGAGGAGTCGGTCCGCCGCACCGGCCGCTGCGTCGTCGTCCACGAGGCGCAGACCAACCTGGGCCTGGGCGCCGAGATCGCCGCCCGCGTGACCGAGACCTGCTTCCACTCCCTGGAGGCCCCGGTGCTGCGGGTCGGTGGCTACGACGTCACCTACCCGCCGTCCAAGCTCGAGGAGGAGTACCTGCCCGACCTGGACCGGGTGCTGCACGTCGTCGACCGCTCGATGGAGTTCTGATGCCGGACCTGCGCCAGTTCAAGCTGCCCGACGTCGGCGAGGGCCTGACCGAGGGCGAGATCCTGCAGTGGCTGGTGGCCGTCGGCGACGTCGTCGTGACCAACCAGCCGCTGTGCGAGGTGGAGACGGCGAAGGCCGCCGTCGAGCTGCCCAGCCCGTACGCCGGCACCGTGGTCGAGCTGCTGCACGAGCCGGGGACGACGGTCGACGTCGGCTCGCCGATCATCACCATCGACATCGGCGGGGACGCACCCGCAGCGGCCGCGGACGACGACACCCCCGCCGCCGGGCTGATCGGCGGGCCCGCGCCCGGCGGTCGCACCTCGGTGCTGGTCGGCTACGGCCCCAAGAACACCGAGGCCAAGCGCCGTCCCCGGAACGCCGGCGCCGCGGTGGCCGAGCGGGCGACCGCCCCGCAGGTGCTGCCCGAGGCCGACTACGGCAGCGGCGGCACCGAGCGACCGCCGCTGCTGGCCACGGCACCGGACGCGACGAGCAAGCCGGTGCGGCACGGCGGGCTGGAGATCGGCCGGGCCGCCGAGCAGCACGCCACGGACACCGAGGCCGCGTCGTCGCAGGCGGTCGCGCCCGGACGCCGGGCCCCGCGCCCGCTGGCCAAGCCGCCGGTGCGCAAGTACGCCAAGGACCTCGGGGTCGACCTGACCACGGTCACCGGCAGCGGTGCCGGCGGGGTCATCACCCGCGCCGACGTCGACGCCGCCCGGTCCGGGGCGCAGTCCGGTGCAGCGACCCCCGCCCGGACGCCGGCCGAGCTGGCCGCCGACGCCGGGACCGTCGTCCGGTTCCCCGCGGCCGAGGCCGGCACCGAGGGCCGCGAGCAGCGGATCCCGATCAAGGGCGTCCGCAAGCACACCGCGGCGGCGATGGTGACCAGCGCGTTCACCGCCCCGCACGTCACGGAGTTCCTCACCGTCGACGTCACGCGGATGATGGCGCTGCGCACCCGGCTGGCGTCCCGTCCCGAGCTGGCCGGTCTGCGGGTCAGCCCGCTGCTGTTCGTGGCCAAGGCGCTGCTGCTGGCCGCGCACCGGCACCCGATGGTGAACAGCTCGTGGGACGAGGCGGCGCAGGAGATCGTGGTCAAGGACTACGTGAACCTGGGCATCGCCGCGGCCACCCCGCGCGGGCTGATCGTGCCCAACATCAAGGACGCCGGCCGGCTGTCCCTGGCCGAGCTGGCCGGTGCGCTGGGCGACCTGACCGCCACCGCGCGCGAGGGCAAGACCAGCCCGACGGCGATGTCCGGCGGCACGATCACGATCACCAACGTCGGCGTGTTCGGCGTGGACACCGGGACGCCGATCCTCAACCCCGGCGAGTCGGCGATCCTGGCCTTCGGCGCGATCCGCGAGATGCCCTGGGTGCACAAGGGCAAGATCAAGGTCCGCCAGGTCACCCAGCTGGCGCTGTCGTTCGACCACCGGATCATCGACGGCGAGCTGGGCTCGAGGTTCCTGGCCGACATCGGCGCCGTGCTGCACGACCCGGGCGTGGCGCTCGTCCTGTAGCCACCCCGGGAACGAGCGAGGGAGCCCTTCCCGAACGCCAGCTGCCTGGCCGTTCGGGAAGGGCTCCCTCGCTCGTGCGGTGCGGTGCTACTCCGCGTCGAGGTCGCGCTCGACCATCGCGGCGATCTGGTCGAGGGCGGCCTGGTCGTCGCTGGAGACCTCGACCTCGGCGCCCTTCTTGGCGCCCAGGGTCATGATCATCAGCGGCGAGCCGGCGTCGACCGGGTTGCCGCCGGGCGTGGCGAGGGTGACGGGCACCCCGGCCTTGCCGACGGCCTCGGCGATCAGGGCGGCGGGACGGGCGTGCAGGCCGACGGCGGAACCGACGGTCACGGTCTTGCTGGGCATGGAGGTGCGCTCCTCTTCGTCGAGTGAGGTGCGGGGCGCGGACGGCGGACCGCCCGCGCCCCGGGGTCGGGGTCGATCCTGTCAGCTCGCGGCGACCGCGGCACCCGTGGTCGAGGACGGGGCACCGACCATCGCTGCCTCGGTGGCCTCGGCCGGGGCGGCCTCGGGGGTGCGGCCGACGGACTTGGCCAGCGTGACGGCGACGCCGCCGACGACCGCACCGATGATCACCGCGATGATGAACAGGAAGAAGTTGCTCATCGCGAAGAACACGAAGATGCCGCCGTGGGGGGCGCGCAGCTCGACGCCGGCACCGGCCACGATCGCGCCGGTGGTGGCACCGCCCAGCATCATCGAGGGGATGACCCGCAGCGGGTCGGCCGCGGCGAACGGGATGGCGCCCTCAGAGATGAAGGACAGGCCCAGCAGCCAGGCGGCCTTGCCGTTGTCGCGCTCGGCGGCGGTGTACAGCTTGGGCCGGACGACGGTGGAGATCGCCATGGCCAGCGGGGGCACCATGCCGGCGGCCATGACCGTGGCCATGATGACCAGCTGCTGGCGGCCGCCGTCACCGGCGATCGCCGCGGTGAGGCCGGTGGTGGCGAAGACGTAGGCCGCCTTGTTGACCGGGCCGCCCAGGTCGAAGCACATCATCAGGCCCAGGATGATCCCGAGCAGGATCGCCGAGGCGCCGGTGAGGCCGTTGAGGAAGTTGCCCAGGCCGGTGAGGGCCGCGGCCAGCGGTCGGCCGAGGAAGAGCACCATGATGCCGCTGGAGATCAGGGTGGCCAGCAGCGGGATGATCACGACCGGCTGCAGCCCGCGGACGCCGGCGGGCAGCTTCCACTTGCTGATCCACAGGGCCACGAAGCCGGCGATGATGCCGCCGACGACGCCGCCGAGGAAGCCCGCGCCGACGGTCCCGGAGACCGCACCGACGACGAAGCCGGGCACGATGCCGGGCCGGTCGGCGATGGCGTAGGCGATGTAGCCGGCCAGGGCCGGGACCAGGAAGCCGAAGGCGGCCTGGCCCAGGACGGTGAACAGCGCGCCCAGGTAGCCGAGCAGGCCGTCGTTGAGGCCGGAGCCGACGTCGCCGGCGACCGGCAGGTTGAAGAAGCTGTTGTTCAGCGCCCAGTTCAGCGCGTAGCTCTGGCCGCCGGCCGAGTCCGGGTCGGTGAGCACGATCTGGTAGCCGCCGAAGAGGAAGCCCAGCGCGATGAGCAGACCACCGGCCGCGACGAACGGGATCATGTAGCTGACGCCGGTGAGCAGCCAGCGGCGGATCTCCGCACCGGTGCTGGGCTTGCCGCCCGAGGAGGACGGGGAGTCCGCGACGCCGGTGCCGGGGACGCGGCGGGCGTTCGGGTCCTGGGCCGCGGCGAGGGCCTCGCGGATCATGACCTCGGGCTCCTGGATGGCCCGCTTGGTGCCCGACTGGATGACCGGCTTGCCGGCGAACCGCTCCCGGTCCTTGACGCCCACGTCGACGGCGAAGATGACCGCGGCGGCCTTGCTGACCACCGAGGGGTCGATCGGGGTGGAGCCCGAGGAGCCCTGGGTCTCCACGTGCAGGTCGACGCCCATCTCGCGGGCGGCGGCGGCCAGCTTGTCGGCGGCCATGTAGGTGTGCGCGATGCCGGTCGGGCAGGCGCTGACCGCGATCAGCGTCGGGCCGGCGGCGGCCGGTGCCGCGGCGGCGGGGGCGGCCGCGGCCGGGGGGGCGACGGTGGCGGGTGCGGCGGTCGGCGCGGGGGCGACGACGTCCTGCACCAGGGCGACGACCTCGTCGGCCGAGCCGGCGGCGCGCAGCGAGGCGACGAACTCCGGCCGGACCAGCGCGCGGGCCAGCGCGGACAGCAGCGTCAGGTGGTCGGCGTCGCCGGCGGCCGGGGCGGCGATCAGGAAGACCAGGTCGGCCGGGCCGTCCGGGGCGCCGAAGTCGGCGCCGGGGGTCAGCCGGGCGAAGGCCAGCGAGGCCTCGGTGACGGCGGCGGAGCGGCAGTGCGGGATCGCGATGCCGCCGGGCAGGCCGGTCGCGACCTTGGCCTCCCGGTCCATCGCGTCGGAGTACAGGCCGTCGGCGGAGGTGGCCCGGCCGCTGGCGGCCACCAGCTCGGACAGCTGGCGGATGACCGCTGTCTTGTCGGCGCCCGGGCTGACGTCGAGCGCCACCAGGTCGGAGGTGATGAGTGCGGACACGGGAGGTCTCCTGGGTTCGGGGGGTGTGTCAGTGGGAGAGGGACGGTGCAGAACCGGCGAAGCCGGGGGTGACCTGTACTGCTGCACCGTCCACCTGGGTCGGGGTGGGGACGGCGGATCCGGGGAGCGACGCCGAGGCCGCTCCGTAGGCGACCGCGCTGCGCAGCCGGTCGGCGGGGGAGGCGCCGGCGAGGTCGGCCAGCAGGTAACCGGCCAGGCTGCAGTCGCCGGCGCCGACCGTGCTGCGCACGGTGATCGCCGGCGGGCGGGCGGAGAAGAGCTCGCCGCCCGCGGTGGACAGCAGGGCGCCGTCGGCACCGAGGGTGAGCAGCACCTCGCGGACCCCGCGCTCGTGCAGGACGGCGACGGCGGCCAGCGCGGCCTGCGGGTCGGCGACGACCTCGGCCTCGCTCACCCCGGCCAGCTGGGCGAGCTCCTCGGTGTTGGGCTTGAGCAGGTCCGGCGCGGCGTCCGGGCCGGCGGCGAGCAGCGCCAGCAGCGGGGCCTCGGAGGTGTCCACGGCGATCCGGGCACCGGTGCGGCGGACGGCGCGGACCAGGTCGGCGTACCAGTCGACCGGGGTGCCCGGCGGCAGCGAGCCGCACAGCGCGACCCAGCGGGCGCCGACGGCGTGCTCGGCGACCGCGGCGGCCAGCGCGGCCCGGGCGGCCTCGTCCAGGACGGCGCCGGGCTCGTTGAGCTTGGTGGTCGTGCCGTCGGGCTCGGTGAGCGTGTAGTTGGTGCGCACCGGCGTCCCGATGCCGACGGTGGCCAGCCGCAGGCCGAGGGCCTGCAGCGCGCGGACGATGGGGTCGTCGTCGGCGGCGGGCAGCACCGACACGACGTCGGCGCCGGCGGCGGCCACCGCACGGGAGACGTTGACGCCCTTGCCGCCGGGCTCGGTGCTGCTGGCGCCCAGGCGGGCGACGCTGCCGCGCTCCAGCGGACCGGGCAGCGCCAGCGTCCGGTCCAGGCTGGGGTTCGCCGTCAGGGTGACGATCATGCGGTGAGGACCTCGATCCCGTGCGATTCGATCTCGGTGACGACGTCCGGGTCGGCCTCGTCGTCGGTGATGAGGACATCGACGTCGTCGATGCGGGCGAAGCGGACCAGGTGCTCGCGGCCGAGCTTCGAGCTGTCGGCGAGCACGACCACCCGCTGGGCGGCGCGGACCATGGCGCGCTTGGAGGCGGCCTCGGTCTCGTCGGGGGTGGTGAAGCCGTGCGCACCGGTGACCCCGTTGGCGCCCAGGAAGACCACGTCGGCCTTCAGGTCGGCCAGGGCGGCGACGGTGGACTCACCGACGGCGGTCTGGGTGATGCCGCGGACCCGCCCGCCCAGCACGTGCAGGTCGATCCCGGGGGCGACCGACAGCCGGTGCGAGATCGGCACCGAGTTGGTGACCGCGAGCAGCCGGCGGCCGGCGGGCAGCACCTCGGCCAGCGCGGCGGTGGTGCTGCCGCCGTCCAGGATCAGGCTGCCGTCGTTCTGCGGCACGAGGTCCACCGCGGCCAGGGCGATCCGCCGCTTCTGCTCGGTGCGGGTGCTGCGCCGCTCGCCGAGGGCGGGCTCCAGGACGGTCAGCGCGTTCGTGGGGACGGCGCCGCCGTGCACCCGGCGCAGCATCCCCGAGCGCTCGAGCAGGGCGAGGTCGCGGCGGACGGTCTCGGTGGTCACGCCGAACCGCTCGGCGACCGCGGTGACGGCGACCCGCCCGCGCTGCGCGACGAGTCCGGCGATGGCCTGCTGGCGTTCCTCGGCGTACACGGTCACCTCCGTCCCAGCGTTGCGTCGGTCACGTCCGCCTGCCCGTTTGTGTGGGTTCGGATGTGTGTTGGT
This sequence comes from Klenkia terrae, assembly GCF_900491935.1. GTDB lineage: Bacteria > Actinomycetota > Actinomycetes > Mycobacteriales > Geodermatophilaceae > Klenkia > Klenkia terrae. The sequence goes on along the minus strand of NZ_UEXK01000004.1, from coordinate 1,706,287 downwards.
GTTGTTTTACGTCCGTTACGTTGACAAGTCAAGGGCGAGTCGTGACTCTGGTCACCGGGCAGTCCGGTCAGCGTCCACCCCTCGGTCGCCGACCCGCCAGCCCGTCGTCACCACCGTTCCACCCGCGTCGCCGTCGCCGCGTCCGTCCCGCCGTCTCCCCCCGCGCAGTCCCAGAGAGAGGTCCTCGATGTCGACCACCCACCCCGACGTCACCAGCACCGAGGCCGGCGGGCCGACGGTGCTCACCGGTACCCCGGTGGTCCCCGGTGTGGCCCTCGGGCCGGTCATCCGCCCGCACGGCGCGGTGCAGCTGCCCACCGAGGACGACGCCCCGGTCGCCGAGGCGGACCGGGCCGGCGAGCGGGCGCGGTTCTCCGCGGCGGCCGAGCTGGTGGCCGGTCGGCTGACCGCGCGGGCCGCGGCGGCCAGCGGGGTCAGCGCGGCGGTGCTGCAGACGACGGCCGGGCTGGCCAAGGACCGCGGCCTGCTGTCCACGGTCGAGCAGCGGATCGACGCCGGCGCCTCGGCGGCCGTGGCCACGGTGGGCGCCGCCCAGCAGTTCGCCGAGCTGTTCACCAGCCTCGGCGGGCTGATGGCCGAGCGGGTCACCGACGTCAACGACGTCCGGGACCGGATCGTGGCCGAGCTGACCGGGCAGAGCGAGCCGGGCGTGACCATGCCCGACACCCCGTCGGTGCTGCTGGCCGACGACCTGGCCCCGGCCGACACCGCCGGCCTGGACCCCGCCCGGGTGGTCGCGCTGGCCACCCGGCTCGGCGGCTCGACCAGCCACACCGCGATCATCGCCCGCCAGCTGGGCCTGCCCTGCGTGGTGGCCGTCGGCGGCCTGGCCGACGTCCCCGAGGGTGCGGTCGTGCTGGTCGACGGCGAGCAGGGCACGGTCACCGTCGACCCCGACCCGGCTGACGCGCAGACCCGCGTGGAGGCCGCGAAGACCGCGGCCGCCGCGCTGGCCGGCTACGAGGGCCCGGCGACCACCGCCGACGGGCACGCCGTCCAGGTGCTGGCCAACGTGCAGGACGGCGCCGGGGCGCGGGCCGCCGCGGCGGCGCACGCCGAGGGCGTCGGGCTGCTGCGCACCGAGCTGGCCTTCCTGGGCCACAGCGAGGAGCCCTCGGTCGAGGAGCAGGCCACCGGCTACGCCGCGGTGTTCGAGGCCTTCGCCGGCCGCAAGGTCGTCGTCCGCACCCTGGACGCCGGCTCCGACAAGCCGCTGGCCTTCGCCACCCCGGCCGACGAGGCCAACCCGGCGCTCGGCGTGCGCGGGCTGCGCACCACCCGGTTGAACCCCGGCATCCTCACCCGCCAGCTCGACGCGGTGAAGCAGGCGGCGGAGGCCACCGGTGCCGCGCCGTGGGTGATGGCGCCGATGGTGTCCACCGTCGCCGAGGCTGCCGACTTCGCCGCGCTGGTGCGCGAGCGGGGCATGGTGCCCGGCGTGATGGTCGAGGTGCCCTCGGTGGCGCTGCTGGCCGACCGGTTCCTGGAGCACCTGGACTTCCTGTCCATCGGCACCAACGACCTGTCGCAGTACACGCTGGCCGCCGACCGGCTGTCGGGTGACCTGGCCGACCTGACCGACCCGTGGCAGCCGGCGCTGCTGCGCATGGTGCAGCTGACCGCCGAGGCCGGGCAGCGGACCGGCAAGCCGGTCGGGGTCTGCGGCGAGGCCGCCGCCGACCCGCTGCTGGCCTGCGTGCTGGTCGGGCTGGGCATCACCTCGCTGTCGTGCGCGGCCTCCTCGGTCGCCGGCGTGGGCGCGAAGCTCGGCACCGTCACGCTGGCCACCTGCCAGCGGGCCGCCGAGGTCGCGCTGTCCGCCGCCGACCCGCAGGCCGCCCGCGCCGCCGTCCGCGAGGTCGTCGACGCCGCCTGACGCAGCACCCGCCCGCTCGTCGGGCAAAGGAACCTCTGCACCCCCTCTCCGCGACGAAGGGGGGTGCAGAGGTTCCTTTGCCGTTCCCGGGAGGTGGTGAGGCGACGCGCCCGAGGGTCCGGGTGGGCCTGGACACAGCGCCGGACGGCGGGGGTGGCGCAGGCCACCGCTGGGGTGTGTCCTGCGGCACGATTCTTAGGTTCCTGCTGCTTTCGGGTGAACATCCGTAGATCAAACGCCGACGTGACCTGTGTTCCGTTGGAATAGAAGCGGCTCCGCCTGCTTTAATGCAGGTGTAACAACCACCCAGCAGCACGGAAGAAGGAACCACCATGAGCAGCGTGACCAGCACCTGGCGTCAGCGTCGTCAGGCGTCGCGGACCCGTCGGGCCCTGGACGCCGCCCTCGCCCGCAGCAGCAGCCCCGCGATGCGCGACGACCTGCTGACCCTGGCCAACAGCACCCAGTTCTCCAGCTTCACCCGATAAGGACCCCCTCGTCCCCCACGACGCGCTCCGCACGCCGCGGGGCCCTACGAGGGGGCCGACAGCTCACGACCCCGACTCCCACCAGGGAGTGCGGGGTCGTCCGCTGTCCGGGGTCGGGTCAGTCCTCGGTGAGCTTGCGGCGCAGGACGGCCTGCTCGTCCGGGCCGAAGCCGTGCGCGTCCAGCCAGCCCAGCGGGCCGCCGTGCCGCTCGTCGAGCAGGTCGAGCACCCGCCGCATGGTCTCCGCCCGCGGGGTGTGGCTGGCGACGTCCCGGCGGGTCATGTCCTCGGCGTAGGTCGGCCGCGCGGCCAGCTTGGCCACCACGCCCTCGATCCGCTCCGCGGTCTGCGCGTAGTCGGCGACCACGGCCTCCCGCTGCACCCCGGCCACGCTCAGCGCCAGGGCGCACACCACGCCGGTGCGGTCCTTGCCCGCCGCGCAGTGCACGACCGAGGCGCCGGGGGCGGCGGTGACCGCGCGCAGGGCGCCGACCACGTTGTCCGCACCGTCGGAGAGGTAGCCCAGGTAGGCCTTCACCGACGGCGGCTCGTCCTCGTCGCCGGGCCCCGCCGTGCGGGGGAGCAGCGTCTCCACCCAGTCGGCGGGCAGGTCGACGTCGCCGGCCGCGTCGTCGTCGGCGAACACGTCGGTGTACTCGCCGACCTCGGGGATCAGCGAGAAGTGCCGGTGGTCGACCCCGGCCACGGCGCGCAGCGGACCGCGGCCCTCCATGCGCACCTCTGCGCTGGTGCGCAGGTCGACCACGTCGGTCAGCCCGAACCGGTCGGTGAGCAGCTCGACGTCGGTCGGGGTGAGCTCCTGCAGGTCGTCGCTGCGCAGCACCCGCCCGGGGACCGTCGTCCCGCCGCCGGCCAGCGGCAGGCCGCCGAGGTCGCGGGTGTTGGCGGTGCCGGTCAGGTCGATCCAGCGGTCGTCGGCCATGCCCCGAACCTAGTCAGCCGCCGCGCCGCCGGACTCCTAGGGTGGGTCCCGGCCACGACGAGGTGGCCGCGGTCGCAGGGGGTGGGTCGGTGACGACGCAGGACACGGACGCCGGGATGCAGGCCCGGGTGGTGCGCAAGGTCGCCGTCCGGCTGATCCCCTTCCTGGGGCTCGCCTACTTCCTCAACTACGTCGACCGCACGAACATCGGGTTCGCCAAGCTCACGATGAGCGCGGACCTCGGGCTGACCGAGACGATGTTCGGGCTGGCCAGCGGGCTGTTCTTCATCGGCTACCTGCTCTTCGAGGTGCCCAGCAACATCGCGCTGCACCGGTTCGGCGCCCGCCGCTGGATCGCCCGCATCCTGGTGACGTGGGGGCTGATCGCCGCCGCGATGGCCTTCGTGCAGAACGCCCCGATGCTCTACGCGTTCCGCGTCCTGCTGGGCATCGCCGAGGCCGGGTTCTTCCCCGGGATCATGCTGTACCTGACGTTCTGGGTCCCGCGCTCGGTGCGGGTGCGGCTGACCGGGCTGTTCATGATCGCGCTGCCGGCCTCCAGCGCCCTGGGTGCGCCGGTCGCGGGGGCGATCCTGCAGTACTGGGACGGCCTCTTCGGCCTGGCCGGCTGGCGGATCATGTTCCTGGTCCTCGGCCTGCCCGCCGTCGTGCTGGGCGTCGCGGCGTGGTTCTACCTGACCGACCGGCCGAAGGACGCCGACTGGCTGGCCGCCGACGAGCGGCGGTGGCTCGACGACACCATGGCCGCCGAGCAGCAGGCGACGCAGGCGTCGGGCAAGCACCGGGTCCGGGACTCGCTGCGGGACCCCCGGGTGTGGGCGCTGGGCCTGGTCTACTTCGGCGTCACCTACGGCCTCTACGCGCTGAGCTTCTTCCTGCCGACCATCGTCGCCGGGTTCGCCGAGTCCTTCGACACCGAGTTCTCGATCCTGGAGAACGGGCTGATCGTCGCCGTCCCGTTCGCCGTCGGCGCGGTGGCGATGGTGTTCTGGTCCCGGCACTCGGACCGCACCGGTGAGCGGGTCTGGCACGTCGCGCTGCCCGCCCTGCTGGGCGCGGTGAGCATCCCGGTCGCGCTGTACATGGAGTCCCCGCTGGCCACGATGGCGGTGATCACCGTGACCGCGGTCGGCGTCTTCTGCGCGCTGCCGGTCTTCTGGTACCTGCCCTCGACCTTCCTGGCCGGCGCCGGCGCGGCCGCCGGGATCGCACTGGTGAACACGCTGGGCAACAGCTCGGGCTTCGGGGCGCCCTACATCACCGGCTTCCTGCTCGACGCCACCGGCAACTCCCGGGCCGGGCTCTGGGTGGTCGGCGTGATGATGCTGGTCGCCGGCCTGACGGTGCTCGCGCTGCGCGGTCGCCTCCGCGCCGCGGACACCGACCGCGTCCGGGCATGAGGTTCGTCATGGGTCGACCGTGCAGGAGCCGCCGCAGGTCGTGAGGGACGGCACCTGCCCGGGGGCGGGACGGCGGGCAACGTCAGGGGTGACCGATCGAGCCCCTGGAGGACGACGATGCAGACCACCGCCGCAGCACCCTCGACCGCGGTCCCCGCGATCGAGGTCACCGACCTGCGCCGCAGCTACGGCGACTTCGAGGCCGTCCGCGGCATCCCCTTCGAGGTCCGGCCCGGGGAGGTGTTCGCCCTGCTCGGCGTCAACGGCGCCGGCAAGACCTCCGCGCTGGAGGTGCTGGAGGGCCTGGCGGCGCCCGGCGGCGGCAGCGTCCGGATCCACGGCGCCGACCCGGTGCGCGACCGCACCGCCGTCCGCTCCCGGATGGGCATGCTGCTGCAGAGCTCGGGGCTGCCCGGCGACCTCACCGTCGCCGAGACCGTGCGCAGCTGGGCCGGCACGCTGTCCGCCCCGCGGGACGCCGACGAGGCCATCGCCCAGGTCGGGCTGACCGGCCGGGCCGACGTCCGGGTGCGCAGCCTGTCCGGCGGCGAGCGCCGTCGCCTGGACCTCGCGCTGGCCGTGCTGGGCCGCCCCGACGTGGTCGTCCTCGACGAGCCGACCACCGGGTTGGACCCGGAGAGCCGCCGGCAGGTGTGGCGGCTGGTCCAGGACATGGTGGACGGCGGGGCCGCCGTGGTGCTGACCACCCACCACCTGGAGGAGGCCGAGGAGCTGGCCGACCGGGTCGCCATCCTCAAGGCCGGCCGGATCGTGCTCTCGGGCACCCAGGAGGAGATCGCCGAGACCCAGCCGGCCGTCGTCCGCTTCACCCTCGACGCGGGCACCCCGCAGCCACCGGTGCCGACCGCCGTCCAGGTCGTGTCCACCGGTCCCCGGTACGAGTGGCACACCCGGGCGCTGCAGCCGGTGCTGGCCGAGCTGCTGGCCTGGGCCGCCGAGCACGGCGTGGTGCTGCGGTACCTGCAGGCCACCGCCGCGTCGCTGGAGCAGGCGTTCCTGGCCGTCGCCGAGGGCCGGGTCGGGGAGGCCGCGTGAGCGCCGCACCGACCACCCGCCCCACCACCCAGGAGAGGACCGACATGACCACGACCACCGCCACCCGACCCACCGGACCGTCCCGCCCGGCCCGGCTGCGCGCCGCCGCCGGCGCCGAGGCCCGCCTGCTCGTCCGCAACCGCACCGCCGTCTTCAACTCCGTGCTCATGCCGCTGCTGCTGGTCGCGGCGGTGCCCGCGCTGGGGATCGGCGGCGGAGAGGTCGGCCTCGGCCCCACGCTGCTGACCGCCGCCGTGGTGATCAGCCTGGTCTACCTGACCTACTACAACCTGGTCACCACCTACGTGGCCCGCCGGGAGGACCTGGTGCTGCAGCGGATGCGCACCGGGGAGCTCTCCGACGGCGAGGTGCTCGCCGCGACCGCCGTCCCCACCCTGCTGGTCACCGTCGGCCAGCTGGTCGTGGTCACCGCCGGCGTCGTCGCGCTGGGCGAGTGGTCGGCCCCGGTGCAGCCGCTGCTGGTGGTCGTCGGCGTCCTGGCCGGGCTCGTGCTGATGGTCCTGTTGGCGATCGCGAGCACCGGCTTCACCCGCACCGCGGAGTCCGCGCAGATCACCACGCTGCCGATCGTCCTGGTCTCCAGCGCCTTGTCGGGCATGTTCTTCCCGCTGTCGACCCTGCCCGAGTGGCTGTCGGGCATCGCCCGGTTCCTCCCGGTGACCCCGGTCGTGGACCTGCTGCACCTGGGCTTCTCCGGCACCACCTGGGAGGGCGAGCCGATCGGCGACGTGTCCGTCTGGACCTGGGCGGTCTTCCCGGCAGGCGTCCTCGTGGCCTGGATCGTGGTGGCCGCGGTGCTGGCCCGCCGCGGGTTCCGCTGGGCGCCGCGCCGGTGACCGTGCGCGCCACCCCGGCCCGGCACGGCAGCATGGCTGCCGTGCCGGGCCTGACGCGTTGGTGGAGCAGCCGGTCGGACACCGACCGGATCGAGATCTACACCCGCTGGTCGTTCCACGTCACGCTGGTCGGGCTGCCCTTCGTGCTGCTGCTGGCCACGGTGTCGGCCTACCGGGGCCGGGGTGTCGTCTGGGACCTCGCCCTCGCCGTGGCCGCCCTGGTCACCACCGGGGCGTGCATCGTGGTGGCCGAGACCGGGTTCCGGCGGGCCGTCGTCCCGCGTCCGGCACTGGTGGTCGCGCTGGTGGCCGGGGCGACCACGGTCGGGCTCGGCCTGCAGGTCACCGCCGCCCGGGACGCCGACGGGGTGCCGTCGCCGGCGGGGCCGTGGTTCGTCGGGCTGGTCGCCGCGGGTGTGCTGGTCGCGCTGTCGGTCACCGTGCCCTACCGGCCCCTGGTCGGCGGGTCGCTCGTCGCCGGCGTGCTGTCGGCCGCGGTCGGGGCGGCGCGCGGCGTCCCGCTCCTGGGGGCCGTGATCGTGGGGCTGTCGATCGTCGTGGCGCTCGTCGGGTTCGTCGGGGCGTTCCGGTTCAGCGTCTGGCTGCTGGACGTCGTCCGGGAGCAGGAGCGGGCGCGCGGGGTGCAGGCCCAGCTGGCCGTCGCCGAGGAGCGGCTGCGGTTCGCCCGCGACCTGCACGACGTGATGGGCCGCAACCTGTCGGCGATCGCGGTGAAGTCCCAGCTCGCCGAGCAGCTGGTGCGCCGCGGCCGGCCCGAGGCCGCCGACGAGGTGGCCGCGATCGGCGCGCTGGCCGGGTCGTCGCTGGCCGAGGTCCGCGAGGTGGTGCGCGGCTACCGGGCGGTCGACCTGGGCTCCGAGCTCGCCGGTGCGCGCTCGGTGCTGCGCGCGGCCGGCATCGACTGCGTGGTGCAGGGCGAGGACGCCGACCTGACCGAGCAGGCGCAAGTGGTGCTGGGCTGGGTCGTGCGCGAGGCGGTGACCAACGTGCTGCGGCACGGGTCCGGCGGGTCGTGCACCATCGCGGTCGTGGAGTCGGGCCCGGACGTGTCGTTGACCGTGACCAACACCGCCACCGGCGACGTCGGGGCATGGGGCTCGGGGCTCACGGGCCTGTCCGAGCGGCTGGCCGCCGCCGGCGGGCGCCTCTCGGCGCAGCGGGTCGGCGCCGACTTCGTGCTGGTCGCGGAGGTGCCGGCGTGATCCGCCTGCTGCTGGCCGACGACGAGAACCTCATCCGGACGGCGCTGGCCGCCCTGCTCGGGCTGGAGGACGACCTCGAGGTGGTGGCCCAGGCGGCCTCGGGCGCGGAGGCGCTGGCGATGGCCCGGGCGCACCGGCCCGACGTCGCGGTGCTGGACCTGCAGATGCCCGACCGGGACGGCATCTCGGTGGCCGGTGACCTCGCCGAGGCACTGCCAGGCTGCGGGGTGGTCATCGTGACCGGGCACGGGCGGGCCGGGCACCTGAAGCGGGCGCTGTCGGCCGGCGTGCGCGGGTTCCTGCCCAAGACGGTGAACGCCGCGGTGCTCGCCCAGGTGGTGCGCACCGTGCACACCGGCGGGCGCTACGTGGACCCCGAGCTGGCCGCCGAGGCGATCAGCGCCGGGGACTCACCGCTCACCCCTCGCGAGGCCGACGTGCTCGAGCTCGCCGCCGGCGGGGCGACGGTCGAGGAGATCGCGGCCAAGGTGCACCTATCGGTGGGCACGGTGCGCAACCACCTGTCGTCGGCGGCCGGCAAGCTCGGCGCCGCCAACCGGCACGCCGCCGTGGACGCCGCCCGCCGCCACGGCTGGATCTGACTCAGGAGTTGTCGGGCTGGGCCTCGGAGTCGTCGTCCTGGGCGGCGTCGTCGGTGGTCAGCGTGGTGTCGTCGCTGCCGGGGACGGTGTCGCCGGGGCGGCCGTCGACCAGGTTGTCGTCGGAGGGGGCATCGGCCGGGTTGGTGATCGGGTCGCTCATGCCCCGCTCCCTGCCCCGCGCGGCCGCGGCTCACCCATCGCCGCGCGAGCGAGGGGTGAGCACGGCGTGGTTCCTGGGCATCCTGCGGCCGGGATGAGCAGGAACCACGCCGAGCTGGGTCAGAAGGCGGCTTCGTCGACGTCCATCAGGGAGTTGTCGGTGCGGTCCACGATGGCCCGCTCCGCCGTCAGCTTGGGGAGCACCTGGGAGCAGAAGAAGCGGGTGGCCGCGACCTTGCCCTCGTAGAAGTGCCGGTCCCGCTCGGAGACCTCCCCGGCCAGCGCGGCCAGCGCCACCTCGGACTGCCGGACCAGCAGCCACGCGGTGACCAGGTCGCCGGCGGCCAGCAGGAAGCGGGAGGTGTTCTGGCCGACCAGGTAGGCGTTGCGCATGTCCTGCGCGGCCTGGCCGAGGTGGCCGAACATCGTGGTCAGCATGCCCTGGACGTCGTCCAGCGCGGTCGCCAGCAGCGCCCGCTCCTCCTTGAGCCGCCCGTTGCCGGCCTCGGCGTCCAGGGTCTGCTGGATCTGCGACGCCAGCCAGCCGATCGCCACTCCGCCGTCCTTGACGATCTTGCGGAAGAAGAAGTCCTGGCCCTGGATCGCCGTGGTGCCCTCGTAGAGGGTGTCGATCTTGGCGTCGCGCACGTACTGCTCGACGGGGTAGTCCTGCAGGAAGCCCGATCCGCCCAGGGTCTGCAGCGACTCGGCCGACAGCAGCGCCGACGCCCGCTCCGAGCCGTAGCCCTTCACGATCGGCAGCAGCAGGTCGTTGAGCTTCTCGGCGAGCTTCGCCTCGTCGCTGTCCGCGGTGCCGGCCGCCTCGGCCTCCATCACCTGGTCGCGGAAGGTGGCGGTGTAGAGGTACAGCGCCCGCATGCCCTCGGCGTGCGCCTTCTGCAGCATCAGCGAGCGGCGGACGTCGGGGTGGTGGGTGATCGTGACCCGCGGGGCATCCTTGCTGGTCGCGGTCATGTCCGCGCCCTGCACCCGGGACTTCGCGTAGTCCAGCGCCACCTGGTAGCCGGCCGACAGCGTGGCGATCGCCTTCGTGCCGACGAACATCCGGGCGTACTCGATGATCTGGAACATCTGCGCGATGCCGTCGTGCACCTCGCCGACCAGCGTCCCGACCGCGGGCACCGGGCCGTCGCCGAAGGTGAGCTCGCAGGTGGTGGAGACCTTGAGGCCCATCTTCTTCTCCACGCCCGTCACGTAGGCGCCGTTGCGCTCGCCCAGCTCGCCGGTCTCCACGTCCACGTGGAACTTGGGGACGACGAACAGCGACAGCCCCTTGGTGCCCGGGCCGTGGCCCTCGGGCCGGGCCAGCACCAGGTGCACGATGTTCTCGGCCATGTCGTGCTCGGCGGAGCTGATGAACCGCTTCACGCCGTGGATGTGCCAGGTGCCGTCGTCCTGGCGCACCGCGCGGCTGCGGCCGGCGCCGACGTCGGAGCCGGCGTCGGGCTCGGTGAGCACCATCGTGGCGCCCCAGTGCCGCTCGATCATCAGCTCGGCGAGCTTCTGCTGCTCCGGGGTGCCCAACCCGTGCAGCACGGAGGCGAAGCTCGGGCCCGACCCGTACATGAAGACGGCGGGGTTGGCGCCCAGGATCATCTCGTAGGCGGCCCAGCGCATGCTCGGGGGAGCACCGAACCCGCCGAGCTCCTCGGGCAGGTCGAGGCGGAACCACTCGCCGTCGTCGATCGCCTTGATCGACTTCTTGAACGACTCGGGCATGGTCACCGTGTGGGTGGCCGGGTCGAACACCGGCGGGTGGCGGTCGGCGTCCACGAAGCTCTCGGCCAGCGGGCCCTCGGCCAGTCGGCGGACCTCGTCGAGCACCCCGCGGGCGGTCGCGGCGTCCATCTGGGCGAACGGCCCGGTGCCGAAGCGGTCCTTGGTGGACTGGAACTCGAAGAGGTTGAACTCGAGGTCCCGCAAGTTGGCGGTGTAGTGGCCCATCTGGCTGCTCCCGGCGCGTCGGGCTCCCGCCGGGCCGTTCGTCCCCGGGGGTAACAAACCCTATTCCCCGCCGGTAACAAGTGTCGAGCCGGCTCGCCCCGAGGGGTCAGCGGTCGCGGCGGCGGGCGCGGATCGAGAGCAGCGCGACGATCAGGGCGCCCAGGACGGCGGCGGCCAGCAGGGCGATGACCAGCGGCAGGTCCACGACGCCGAACACCAGCGAGACGCGCACGGTCTGGGTGTTGAAGACGACGAAGAGCACCAGGACGACGGTGAGGGTGACCAGCAGGACCCCGGCCAGCGTCCGGCCCAGGCTGCTGCCCCCGCGGCGCTTGGGGGCGGGCGCGGTGGCCGGCGGCGGGGGCAGCAGCC
>NZ_UEXK01000004.1:1537330-1695294 GCF_900491935.1 Klenkia terrae | reverse complement strand
CCCCTGCGTCGTCCTCTCCGCCCGCCGCCGCCGGCTGCTGCTGCACCCGCGCGCGCTCACCGCGGAGGCGGCCCGGCCCGGCGCCTCGGCCCTGCTCATCCCCCCCCCGCACGCCCCCCCGGCGCCCCCCCTCCCTCTCCTCCCCCCCACCGCCGGGGGGGCGCCGCCGGCCGCGGGGCCGCCCCGGCGCCGCGGCGGCGCCGCCCGGCAGCTCCGCGGCGGCGGCGGCAGCCTGCGCGGCCGGGCGCGGGGCGCCGTGCGGCGGGCCGGCGGCGCGGCGCGGGCCGGCGGCCTGGGGCGGCACCGGGCGGGCCGCGGGGGGGTGGCGGACCGGTGGCGCCCCCAGCCCGGCGGGGCCGGCGTGGTCGGCTCGGGCCTCGAGCACGTGCCGGTCGCCGCCGGACAGCTCGGTGCGGGCCCGGGCGTCGGCCGCGCGGAACGCCGTCCAGTAGCCGTCGTCGTAGTCCTCGACGACCTGGAAGGTCCACCGGTCGGCCACCACGTCGCGGCCCAGGAGGTCCCGCTCCAGGTCGTCGGCCAGCGCGGTGGCGCCGGCCTCCCGGAAGGAGTCCAGCGCCTCGCCGAGCAGGATGTCGGCCTTGCCGGAGAGCTGGTGGAACGCGTAGAGGAAGCCGCGGGCCTGCTCCACGGTCTCCAGCGCCTCGGACAGCTTGCCCAGCGCCTCGACGGTGGTGTCGTCGAGGTCGGGGCGGGATCGGTCGGTCACGCAGGCACTGCTGCCCCGGCGCGACCGGCTCGAACCGTCGCGGTCAGGCGCCGGCGACCGCGGCGTCCACGAGGCGCTCGGCCAGGCGGCGGCCGTGGCTGGCCGGGCCGTCGGGACCCAGCAGGCCACCGGACAGCTGCATGCCGTCGATGATCAGGTGCAGCTGCGAGGCCAGGTCGTCGCCGTGCCCGGGGACGAGCTCCTCGGCGAGGTGGACCAGGCGCATGTGCAGCTCGTACTTGTAGTCCGCCGCGGCCGAGCGGGCCGGGTGCTGCGGGTCGTCGTACTCGCTGCTGACGTTCGTGAACGGGCAGCCGCGGAAGCCGGTGCGGGTGACGTCCTTCTCCACCACGTCGACGACGGCCAGCAGGGCGCCGCGCGGGTCGTCGGCGAAGCCGCCCAGCTGGGAGTCGATGTAGCCCAGCAGCGTGGCGGCCTTGCGGGAGAGGTAGGCCCCGACCAGGTCGTCCTTGCTCTTGAAGAGCCGGTAGACGGTCATCTTGCCCAGGCCGGTCTCCCGGACCAGCTCGTCCATGCCGACGCTGCGCGAGCTGCGGCCGGAGAACAACCGCTCGGCGGTGTCCAGCACGATGGCCTGGCGTTCCTCGCGGCTGCGGCGCACCGGGATCGGTGCGGCCAGCGAGCCGTGGGCGTCGCTGGGCGCGGGGCTGTAGTCGAGGGCGAGGGCGGCGGTCACGTCAGCGATGGTGCACGTCTCCGTGACGGAGCAGTTCGCGGCACGCCGGTGTGTCGGCGCCACAACTCAGGGTCATACGTACTGGTGAGCCGCCCGTGCCACCGGAGACGGAGGGGACCGTTGTGACTGGGCGGTCACGCCTGGCCGAACTCTGCCGAGGGGGTCAGGCGCGTCGTACCCGGCGCGGGTTGGCCAGCATCCGGATGACCGGTGCGGCGGTGGGCTCGCTGCCCTCGGCGGGGTCGGTGGAGGAGGTGCCGCTGCGCTGCGGCTGGTCCGGGCTCGTCATCGCCCCAGGATGCACCCGGTGACCGCCCGCTGACCACCGGTGGCGCGTGGCACCCCCGGAGGGGTCAGTGCGTGTGCTCGGGCACCGCGGGCACGGTGTCGTGCCCGCCGGCCACCGGGTCGGTCGGCCGGGCCCGGTGACGCTCCCGGGTGCCCAGCAGCACCGCACCCCAGATCAGCACCGCCACGCTGACCACGAAGAAGCTCGGCGGCAGGTCGACGACGGCCGAGAGCACCAGGCCGATCCACACCGAGGCCAGCGCGAACGCCACCGACAGCGCCGCCACGAGCCCCGGCCGGGCGGTGAGCCGCAGCGCCGCCGCGGCGGGGGTGACCACCAGCGCGAACAGCAGGAGGGTGCCGACGACCTGCACGGCCATCGTCACGGTCAGGGCCAGCAGGACGACGAAGGCGACGCCCAGCGCGCGCACCGGCACGCCCCGGGCCTCAGCGACGGCCGGGTCGACCGAGGCGAACACCAGCGGCCGGGCGATGACCGCGAGCGCCACGACCACCAGCAGGGTGAACCCGCCGAACAGCCACAGCTGGTCGGTGCTGATCGCCAGCAGGTTGCCGAAGAGCACGTTCGTCGTGGTGGAGGCGTTGGCGGTGGCCAGCGAGGCGAACAGCACGCCCAGGCCGGTGGCGAAGGCGAGGATCGTGCCGGTGGCGATCTCCCGCTCGGCCACCCGCTTGCCGAACAGGCCGATCAGCAGCCCGCCGCCCACGCAGAAGACCGCCAGGCCCAGCGTCACCGGGGCGCCGACGAGGATCGCGCCGGTGGCGCCCGGGAAGCCGATGTGGGCCAGGGCGTGCGCGGCGAACGCGTTCTGCCGGGTGATGACGAAGTAGCCCATGAGGCCTGCGGTGAGGGCGACCAGGCTGCCGCCGACGAGGGCGTGCTGCATGAAGGTCGTCTGCAGGATCTGGAGCCAGTTCTCCTGGTAGCGCACGGGAGGGCTCCTTCAGCCGCTGCGGGTGAACAGGTCGCCCTGCGCGGTCCGGACGACGCGCACGCGGGTGCCGTAGAGGTGGGTGAGCAGCTCCTCGGTCACGACCTCGCCGATGACGTCGTGGTGCGGGTGGCCGTCGAGCAGGTAGACCGCGTCGGTGAGCACCGGCAGCAGCGGGTTGAGGTCGTGCGCGACGACCATGATCGTCACCGCCCGCTCCTGCCGCAGCTCACCGAGCAGGGTGACGATCTCCTGGGAGTTGCGCAGGTCCAGGTTGGCCAGCGGCTCGTCGAGCAGCAGCAGGTCGGCGTCGTCCACGATCGCCTGGGCGATCGCCACCCGCTGCTGCTGGCCGCCGGACAGCTCGCTCATCCGGCGGTCGGCGTAGCCGGCGGCGCCGACCCGGCGCAGCGCGTCGTCGACCCGGGCGCGCTCGGCCGGCGTGCTGCGCCGGATGCCGAACCGGTTGCCGGTCAGCCCCAGGCCGACCAGGTCGCGGGCACGCACGGCCTCGCCGAGCGCGGCGGTGTAGTTCTGCGGCACGTAGCCGATCCGGCGGTTCCCCCGCCGGGGCGGGGCGCCGAGCACCTCGATCCGGCCGGTGGCCACCGGCAGCAGGCCCAGGGCCAGCTGGAAGAGGGTGGTCTTGCCCGCGCCGTTGGGCCCGATCACGCCGACGACCGCGCCGGCGGGGACGGCGAGGTCGCCCTCGGTCCACACGGTGCGCCCGCCGCGCACGACGGAGACCCCGTCCAGCACGAGGGCAGGCGGGGTCTCCGAGGTCGATCCGTGCGTCACTGACCCCCACCGAGTGCGTCCGCGAGCTGCTGCAGCTGGGCCAGCTGCCACTCGACGAAGGAATCATCCCCGTCCGGCACGGATTCCGTGACCTCGACCACCGGGACGTCGGCGGCCTCGGCGGCGGCCCGCAGCTGCTCGGGCACGCTGCCCTCGGTCTGGGTGTTGTAGACCAGCACGTCGATGCTGCCGTCGGACAGAGCGGCCTCGAACGCCGCCACGTCACCGGAGGACGGGTCGCTCTCGTTGCTGGCGGCGTCCCGGTAGCCCTCGGGGGTGGCGTCGGTGAGCCCGACGGCGGCCGCCGTGTAGTCGAAGACCGTCTCGGTGGCGGCGTAGCTCTTGCCGGCGGCCAGACCCTGGATCGTGGTCAGCTCGGCGGTGCAGGGCTCCAGGTCGGTGGCGAAGGCGGCGGCCCGGCCGGCGAAGTGGTCCGCGGCGTCGGGCGACAGCTCGGTCAGCTCGGCGGTGATCGCCGCGGCGGTCTGCTGCACGTAGTCGGGGGAGTACCAGAGGTGCGGGTTGGTGCCGTCGGCCACGCCGACGACCTCGGCGGCGTCGACGACGGCCGGCTCGGGGTCCAGGTTGGCCAGGGCGTCGGAGGCCCAGTGGTCGTAGTCGGCGCCGTTGACCACGACCAGGTCGGCGTCCTCGAAGGAGGCGATGTCGCCGGTGCTGGGCTCGTAGTCGTGCGGGTCGACGGCCGTGGAGTTGATGACCGTGGTGACGGTCGCGCAGTCGCCGCCCAGCGCCCGGGCGATGTCGCCCCACTGGTTCACCGAGACCACGACGTCGAGCACGTCGCCGGGGCAGTTGGCCGTGTCGGCCTCGGTGGTGAGGGTCGAGTTGCCGCCGTCGGAACCGCAGGCCGCGAGGGCGAGGGACGAGGCGGCCAGCAGGGCCAGGACGGTGGGACGGCGGGACACGATGGCACTCCTGCGCAGCTTGTTGACAATGATTCTCGGAAGCAATGTCACCACACCGGGCAGGGTGCCGTCCAGTCGGGTCAGCGCAGGGCCTGCACCACCGGGTCCCAGGCGGCCAGCGGGACGCCGGTGCCGGGGTAGATGCTGAACCGGTCGACCAGCCCGTCGAACCGGGCCAGCAGGGCGGCGCCGGCCTCGTCCGGGTCGGCGACCACGGCGAACGTGCCGAGCACCTCGTCGTCCACCAGGTCGGCCATCGCCTGCCACTTGTCCTCGCTGCGCGACGTCGACAGCGCGTGCAGCTCGTCGCCCAGGTCGCCCCAGCCGTGCAGCTCGAGCACCGGGCGGTAGGCCGGCGTCGACCCGTAGAACGCGATCTGGCCGCGCACCGCGGCCGCGGCGGCCGACCGCTCGGCGTCGTCCCGGCCGCCGACGACGAACCCCGGCAGGCTGACCTGGACGTCGGCCCGGGACCGGCCCTCGGCGTCCAGGCCCTCGTGCAGGGCGGGCAGGGTGCGCTCGCGCAGGTAGCGCTCGGTGGTGAAGGAGTGCGCGAGCAGCCCGTCGGCGGCCTCGCCGGCCAGTCGGGTCATCAGCGGGCCGACCGCGGCCAGGTGCACCGGCGGGGCGCCCCAGGCGTGCCGGGCCGGGGTGAACATCGGGGTCATCAGCGTGTGCCGGTAGTGCTCGCCGCGGAACCGCAGCGGGACGTCGTCGGTCCAGGTCGCCCAGATCGCCCGCAGCGCGCCGAGGTACTCCCGCATCCGCGCGGCCGGGGCCGACCAGGGCATGGAGAACCGGCGCTCCACGTGCGCCTGGATCTGGGTGCCCAGGCCCAGCACGAACCGGCCCCGGCTGTACCGCTGCAGGTCGTAGGCGGTGTAGGCCAGCGTCATCGGCGAGCGGGCGAAGGCCACCGCGATGCCGGTGCCCACCGACACCCGGGAGGTGGCCAGCGCCGCGGTGTGCAGCAGCAGGAACGGGTCCTGCGCGACCTCGGAGGCCCACACCCCGGCGTAGCCCCGCTCCTCCAGGTCGCGGGCGGTGGCGGCCGGGTCCTCGGCGGTGGTCAGCGACGCGTCGAGCAACATCAGCGGTACACCTCGGTCAGCCGGCGCTTGACCAGCTTGCCGGCGGCGCTGCGCGGGAGCTCGGCCATGAACTCGATGCGCCGGGGCACCTTGTAGCCGGCCAGCCGCTCGCGGGCGAAGCCGATCAGGTCGGCGGCCAGGTCCGGCGAGGGCTCGACGCCCTCGACGGTCTGCACCACCCCGAGCACGGCCTCGCCGAGGTCGTCGTCGGGGATGCCGATCACCGCCACGTCGGCCACCGCCGGGTGCATGACGAGCACGTCCTCGGCCTCCTGCGGGTACACGTTCACCCCGCCGGAGATGATCATGAAGGCCTTGCGGTCGGTGAGGTAGAGGTAGCCCTCGTCGTCCACCCGGCCGATGTCGCCGATCGCCGACCAGGTCGGGTGGTCGGGGTGCTGCGCGGCCGCGGTCTTCTCCGGGTCGCCGTGGTAGCTGAAGGGCATGGCGTCGCGCTCGACCCAGACGGTGCCGATCTCCCCGGGCGGGAGCTCGGTCCCCTCCTCGTCGCAGATGTGCAGCACGCCGAGGGCGGCCCGGCCGACGGTGCCGGGGTGGGCCAGCCAGTCCTGCGGGCGGATGATCGTGACGCCGTTGCCCTCGGTGGAGGAGTAGTACTCGTCGAGGATGGGCCCCCACCACTCCATCATCTGCTGCTTGACCTCGACCGGGCACGGCGCGGCGGCGTGGATGGCCACCTGCTGGCTGGACACGTCGAACCGCTCGCGCACCTCCGCCGGCAGCTTGAGCATCCGCACGAACATGGTCGGCACCCACTGGCTGTGCGTGACGCGGTACTGCTCGATGTGCCCGAGCGCGGTCTCGGCGTCGAACTTCGCGGCCATGACGACGGTGCCGCCGGACCGGTGCTGCATGCCGCCGAAGCGCAGCGGCGCCGCGTGGTAGAGCGGCGCGGCCGAGTAGTAGACGGTGTCGGCGTCGAACCCGTAGAGCGGGCCGAAGACGGCGGTGAACACGTCGCCGGGCTCGTCGATGCGGTGGGTGGGCAGGTTGGGCAGCACGCCCTTGGGCCGGCCGGTGGTGCCCGAGCTGTAGAGCATGTCCGCGCCCGCGGGCTGCACGGCCGGCCGCTCGGGCGAGGCCGCCGCCAGGGCCGCCTCGTAGTCCTCGTACCCCTCGACCGGGCCGCCCCAGGCCAGCCGCAGGCCCAGGTCGGGGCAGCGCTCGGCGACGCCCCGGGCCAGGGCGCCGGCACCCGCCGACGCCACGAGCACCCGGGCGCCGCAGTCGCGCACGATGTAGGCGGCCTCGTCGGCGGTCAGGTGGTTGTTGACCCCGGTGACGTACAGGCCCGAGCGCAGCGCGGCCCAGTAGACCTCGAAGACCTCGGGGGTGTTGTCGGCGATGAACGCGACGTGGTCGCCGGGGCCCAGCCCCTGCCGGCGGAGGACGTCGGCGAGCCGGGTCGACCGGTCGTCGAGCTCGGCGTAGGTGACCACCCGCCCGGTCTCGGCGACGACGACGGCCGCCTTGTCCGGCGTGCGGTCGGCGTAGGTGCCGGGGTACACGGCGCGCTCCCTCGGGGTGCTCGGCGGCGGGTGTACCGGGGGATCCTGCGGTGTGACCGGGCGCACGGTCAACCCTGACTGCCCGGGGCCGGTGCCCGGTACGGTCGGCGCCGTGGGCGGACCCGTGCGGCGCGGCAGCAGGCGCGGCGACATCCTCGACGCCTTCACCGCGATGGTGGCCGAGCGCGGCTACGACGGCACGAACTTCGGCGACCTCGCCGCCGGCCTGGGGCTGAGCAAGGGCACGATCGTGCACCACTTCGGCACCAAGGAGCAGCTGCTCACCGAGCTGCACGAGACCTACATGCGACGCCGGCTGGCCGAGGTGCGGGTGGTCTGGGACGCCCTGCCCGGGCCGGCCCAGCGGCTGGCGGCCTTCCTGCACCTGGGCGTGCGCTACCAGGTCGTCGACCGGACGGCGACGATCGCCTTCCAGCGCGAGGTGCGCCGGTTCGCCGCCGCCCCGGGCATGGAGACCTCCCGCGGGCTGCGGGACGAGTACCGGCAGCTGGTGGTGTCGGTCCTGACCGAGGGCGAGCGCACCGGGGACTTCCGGCCCGGCGACGCCCGGCTGCGCACGCTGCAGCTGTTCGGCTCGGTGCACTGGATGTGGACCTGGTTCGACCCCGCCGGGGCCGAGCCGGTGGCGGCGGTGGCGGCGTCCTACGTGGACACCTACCTGGGCGGGCTGCTGGCCGACCCGAGCCGCGCCGCCGACCTGGCCGACCCCGCCGGGGCGGTGGTGGCGGTGGTCGACGAGGCGCTCGCCGCCGGTCGCGCGGTCGCGGGTCTTGACGCCGACGAGGACGTCGGGCCAAGCTGACCGTACGGGCGGTCAGTGCTGACCGCCCGGCCTGGCGAGGGAGATCTCGGGTGTCGCTGCTGCAGGGTCTGCTGGCCGATCTGGACGCCGAGAGCAGGGCGCTGGACGACGTGGTCGCCGGTCTCGACGACACCGGCTGGGCCACCCCGACGCCGGCCGCGGGCTGGACCGTCGCCCACCAGGTCGCCCACCTGGCCTGGACCGACGACGTCGCCGCGCTGGCGGCCACCGACCCGACGGCCTTCCGCGCGCTCCCGGACACCGACGGCCTGGTCGACGCCGAGGCCGCGGCCGGCGCCGCCGTCCCCCCGGCCGAGCTGCTCGAGCGCTGGCGGACCGGGCGCGCAGCCCGGGCCGCAGCGCTCGCGGCCGTCCCCGCGGGGCAGAAGCTGCCCTGGTACGGCCCGCCGATGAGCGCCGCGTCGATGGCCACCGCCCGGCTGATGGAGACCTGGGCGCACGGCGTCGACGTCACCGACGCGCTGGGGCTGCCGGTCTCGGCCACCGACCGGCTGCGGGCGGTCGCGCACCTGGGCGTGGTCACCCGCGGCTTCGCGCACGCCCAGCACGGCCTGCCGGCCCCGACCGAGGACGTGCGGGTCGAGCTCGTCGCGCCGTCGGGGGCGGTGTGGAGCTGGGGCGAGGAGTCCGCGGCCGACCGGGTGACCGGCCCGGCGCTGGACTTCTGCCTGCGGGTCACCCAGCGCCGTCCCCTCGCCGCGCTCGACCTGGCCACGACCGGCGAGGCCGCCGCCCGCTGGATGGCCGTCGCCCAGGCCTTCGCCGGTGAGCCCGGCGCCGGCAGCGAGGCCCGGTGACGCCGCCGGCGCTGCGGGTCGGCAACGCGTCGGGCTTCTACGGCGACCGGCGGGCCGCCGTCCGGGAGATGCTCGAGGGCGGCCCGCTGGACGTGCTCACCGGGGACTACCTGGCCGAGCTGACCATGCTGATCCTGGGCCGGGACCGGGCTCGCGACGCCTCCCGCGGGTACGCCCGGACCTTCCTGGCCCAGCTCGAGGAGTGCCTGGGCCTGGCCCGGGACCGGGGCGTGCGGTTGGTGGTCAACGCCGGCGGCACCAACCCGGCGGGGCTGGCCGACGCCGTCCGCGCGCTGGCCGACCGGCTCGGCGTGCCGACGGCGGTCGCGCACGTGGAGGGCGACGACCTGCTGCCCCGCGCGGCCGAGCTCGGGTTCGGCGAGCCGATCACCGCCAACGCCTACCTGGGCGCGTTCGGCATCGCCGAGTGCCTGCGCGCGGGCGCCGACGTCGTGGTCACCGGGCGGGTCACCGACGCCTCGCTGGTCGTCGGCCCGGGCATCGCGCACTTCGGCTGGGGGCGGGAGGACCACGACGCGATCGCCGGCGCGATGGCCTGCGGGCACGTGCTGGAGTGCGGCACCCAGGCCACCGGCGGCAACCTGTCCGCCTTCGACGAGCACCCGCTGGAGCAGCTGCTGCACCCCGGCTTCCCGCTGGCCGAGCTGCGCGCCGACGGGTCCAGCGTGATCACCAAGCACCCGGGCACCGGCGGGGTCGTCGACGTGGACACCGTCACCGCGCAGCTGCTCTACGAGATCACCGGCGCCCGGTACGCCGGCCCCGACGCCGTCGCCCGCTTCGACACCGTGCGGCTGACCCCGGACGGCCCGGACCGGGTACTGCTGGACGGCGTCCGCGGCGAGGCCCCGCCGCCGGACGTCAAGGTCTGCCTCAACGCCCTGGGCGGGCACCGCAACGAGGTCACCTTCGTGCTCACCGGCGACCGGATCGAGGCCAAGGCGGCGCTGGCCCGGGCCCAGTTCGAGGCCGCGCTGGACCCGCGCCCGGCCGAGCTGGTCTGGTCGACCGTCGGCGTGCAGCGCCCGGACGCCGACACCGAGGCCGGCGCCAGCGTGCTGCTGCGCGCCCAGGCCACCGACCCGGTCGCCGAGGTCGTCGGCCGGGCGTTCTCCGGCGCCGCGGTGGAGATGGCGCTGGCCTCCTACCCGGGCTTCCACCTGACCGCGCCGCCCGGGTCGGGCTCGGCGTACGGCGTCTACGCGCCGGCCTACGTGCCGCAGACCGCGGTGCCGCACGTCGCGGTGCTGCCCGACGGCAGCCGGGTGGACATCCCGCCGCCGGCGGTCACCGCACCGCTGGCCGACCTGCCCGCCGTCCCCGCCACGTCCGTCGAGCCCGGTCCGACCCGGCGCGCGCCGCTGGGTGCGGTCGCCCGGGCCCGCAGCGGCGACAAGGGCGGGACGGCGAACGTCGGCCTCTGGGCGCGCACCGACGAGGGCGCCGCGTGGTTGGCCGCCGCGCTGACCCCCGACGTCGTCCGGGAGCTGCTGCCCGAGGCCGCGGACCTGCCGGTCACCGTGCACCCGCTGCCGAACCTGCGCGCGGTCGACGTGGTGGTCGAGGGCCTGCTCGGTCAGGGGGTGGCCGCCAGCACCCGGTTCGACCCGCAGGGCAAGGCGGTCGGCGAGTGGCTGCGCGGGCGCGAGATGGATATCCCGGAGGCCCTGCTGTGAGCTGGGAGTCGGCGGAGCGCGTGCAGCTGCGGGAGTCGGCCGCCGGGTTCGTGCAGCGGCACGTGCTGCCCGACCTGGACGCCTGGGAGACCGCCGGCGCGGTGCCGCGCGCGCTGCACCGGGCCGCCGCGGACGCCGGGCTGCTGGGCATCGGCTTCCCCGAGGAGGTCGGCGGGCAGGGCGGTGACCTGGTCGACGTGGTCACCGTGCTGGAGGCGATGCTCGCGGCCGGGGCGTCGTCCGGGCTGCTGGCGGCGTTGTTCACGCACTCGATCGCGCTGCCGCACCTGGTCGCCGCCGGGGATCCCGACCTGGTCGAGCGGTACGTCCGGCCGACGCTGGCCGGGGAGCTGATCGGGTCGCTGGCGGTCAGCGAGCCCGACGCCGGCTCCGACGTCGGCGCGCTGCGCACCCGCGCGGTCCGGGACGGCGACTCCTTCGTCGTGGACGGCACCAAGACCTTCATCACCAGCGGCACCCGCGCGGACTTCGTGACCACCGCGGTGCGCACCGGCGGGCCGGGCGCCCGGGGGGTCGGCCTGCTGGTCGTCGACCGGGGCACGCCCGGGTTCACCGTCTCCCGGGCGCTGGCGAAGATGGGCTGGCACTGCTCGGACACCGCGGAGCTGGCCTACGCCGGCGCCCGGGTGCCGGTGGGCAACCTGGTCGGCCCGGAGGGCGGCGGGTTCGGCCAGATCACCCGGCAGTTCGTCACCGAGCGGCTGGCGCTGGCCGTGCACGCCTACGGCGTCGCCGACCGCGCGCTGGCGCTGACCCGCGCCTGGACCCGGGACCGGACGACGTTCGGCGTCCCGCTGGCCGGCCGGCAGGCCGTGGTGCACCGGCTGGTCGAGATGCACTCCCGGGTCGAGCTGGCCCGCACCTACACCCGCTCGGTCGTCGTCCGGCACGCCGCGGGGGAGGACGTCGCCGCCGAGGCCTGCCTGGCCAAGAACGCCGCCGTCGCCGCCGGGGAGTGGGTCTGCAGCCAGGCCGTCCAGCTGCACGGCGGGATGGGCTACCTGCGCGACTCGGAGGTGGAGCGCCACTTCCGAGACGTCCGGATCCTCGGCATCGGCGGCGGCGCCACCGAGGTGCTCACCGACCTGGCCGGCCGGCTCCTCGGCTACTCGGAGGCCCCCGCATGACCGTGTTCCGCTCTGCCCTGGACACCGCCGGCGACCAGTTCGCCGCCAACCGGACCGCGGTGCTCGCGGCGCTGCGCGCGCTGGACGACGAGCACGCCCGCGCCGTCGCCGGGGGAGGGGAGAAGGCCGTCGCCCGGCACCGGGGGCGGGGCAAGCTGCTGGCCCGGGAGCGGGTCGAGCTGCTGCTGGACGCCGACAGCCCGTTCCTGGAGCTCTCCCCGCTGGCCGCGTGGGGCACCGACTTCACCGTCGGCGCCAGCGTGGTCACCGGCGTCGGCGTGGTGGAGGGCGTCGAGGTGGTCGTGATCGCGCACGACCCCACCGTCCGCGGCGGGTCGAGCAACCCGTGGACGCTGAAGAAGACGCTGCGCGCCATGCAGGTCGCCCGGGAGAACCGGCTGCCGCTGGTCAACCTGGTGGAGTCCGGCGGCGCCGACCTGCCCACCCAGAAGGACATCTTCATCCCGGGCGGGCAGCTGTTCCGCGACCTCACCCGGCTGTCCGCGGCCGGCATCCCGACGATCGCGATCGTCTTCGGCAACTCCACCGCCGGCGGGGCCTACGTGCCCGGCATGAGCGACCACGTCGTGATGGTCGACGGCGGCGCGAAGGTGTTCCTCGGCGGCCCGCCGCTGGTGAAGATGGCCACCGGCGAGGTCGCCGACGAGGAGTCCCTGGGCGGTGCGGCGATGCACGGCCGGGTGTCCGGGCTGGCCGACCACGTCGCGGTCGACGAGGTGGACGCGCTGCGGATCGGCCGCCGGGTCGTCGCCCGGCTGAACTGGCGCAAGCGCGGGCCGGCGCCCTCGGCGGTGCTGCCGCCGCGGTACGCCGAGGACGACCTGCTCGGCGTCGTCGGCACCGACCTGTCCCAGCCCTTCGACCCCCGCGAGGTGCTCGCCCGGGTCGTCGACGACTCCGACCTCGACGAGGTCAAGCCGCGCTACGGGCCCTCGCTGGTCACCGCCTGGGCGCGCATCCACGGCCACCCGGTCGGCGTGCTGGCCAACGCGCAGGGCGTGCTGTTCAGCGCCGAGGCGCAGAAGGCCACCCAGTTCATCCAGCTGGCCAACGCCAGCGACACCCCGCTGCTCTTCCTGCACAACACCACCGGCTACATGGTCGGGAAGGAGTACGAGCAGGGCGGGATCATCAAGCACGGCGCGATGATGATCAACGCCGTCTCCAACAGCCGGGTGCCGCACCTGTCGGTGCTGCTGGGCGCCTCCTACGGCGCCGGCCACTACGGCATGTGCGGGCGGGCCTACGACCCGCGGGTCCTGTTCGCCTGGCCGACGGCGAAGTCCGCCGTCATGGGCCCGGCCCAGCTCGCCGGCGTGCTCTCGATCGTGGCCCGGGCCGCGGCGGAGTCCCGCGGCACCCCGTTCGACGAGGACGGCGACGCCGCCATGCGCGCCGCCGTCGAGGCCCAGATCGAGGCGGAGTCGATGCCCCAGTTCCTGTCCGGCCGGGTCTACGACGACGGGATCATCGACCCGCGCGACACCCGCACCGTGCTCGGCATGTGCCTGTCCGCGATCGCGTCCGGCGAGGTCGCCGGCACCGGCGCCGGCCACGGCACCCCCGCCTACGGGGTGTTCCGCCCGTGACCGTCACCCGCGTGCTCGTGGCCAACCGGGGGGAGATCGCGCGGCGGGTGTTCCGGACCTGCCGCGACCTGGGCATCGGCACGGTCGCCGTCTACAGCGACCCGGACGCCGGCAGCCCGCACCGGACCGAGGCGGACCGGTCCGTCCGGCTGCCCGGGGCCACGCCGGCGGAGACCTACCTCCGCGCCGACCTGCTGGTCGCCGCGGCGAGGGCCGCCGGCGCCGACGCGGTGCACCCGGGCTACGGGTTCCTGTCGGAGAACGCCGACTTCGCCCGGGCGGTGGTCGACGCCGGGCTGACCTGGATCGGCCCGCCGGCCACCTCGATCGACGCGATGGGCTCGAAGGTCGAGGCCAAGGCGCTGATGGCCGCCGCCGGTGTGCCGGTGCTGCAGCTGAACGAGGTCACGGAGGCCGACCTGCCGGTGCTGGTCAAGGCGTCGGCCGGCGGCGGCGGCTGCGGGATGCGGATCGTGCGCGCGCTGGCCGACCTGGACGCGGAGGTCGAGACGGCCCGGGCCGAGGCCGCGTCGGCGTTCGGCGACCCGACGGTGTTCGTGGAGCCCTACGTCGAGGCCGGCCGGCACATCGAGGTCCAGGTGCTGGCCGACGCGCACGGCACCGTCTGGTCGCTGGGGGAGCGGGAGTGCTCGCTGCAGCGCCGGCACCAGAAGGTGGTCGAGGAGACCCCGTCGCCGTTCGTCACCCCGGAGCTGCGCGCCGCGCTGAGCGACGCGGCGGTCACCGCGGCCCGGGCGATCGACTACGTCGGCGCCGGCACCGTGGAGTTCCTGGTCCGCGCCGACGGGGCGTTCTTCTTCCTGGAGACCAACACCCGGCTGCAGGTCGAGCACCCGGTCACCGAGTGCGTCACCGGCCTGGACCTGGTCGCCTGGCAGCTGCGGATCGCCGCCGGCGAGCGGCTGCCCGCGGAGCCCCCGGCGCCGACCGGCCACGCGATCGAGGTCCGGCTCTACGCCGAGGACCCGGCGCAGGACTGGCGGCCGGTCAGCGGACCGGTGCACGGCTTCGACGTCCCCGGGACCGCGTTCGCGGTGCCGCCCGCCGCGGGCATCCGGGTGGACGCCGGGGTCGTCGCCGGCAGCGTGGTCTCCACCCACTACGACCCGATGCTGGCCAAGGTCGTCGCCTGGGCGCCCACCCGGGCCGAGGCCGCCGCCCGGCTGGCCGCCGCGCTCGCGAACGCGCGGCTGCACGGCCCGACCACCAACCGCGACCTGCTGGTCCGCTCGCTGCGGCACCCGGCGTTCCTGGCCGGGGAGACCGACACCGCGTTCTTCGACCGGCACGGCCTGGACGTGCTGGCCGCACCGCTGGCCAGCGACGACGAGGTTGCCCTGGCCCCGCTCGCCGCTGCGCTGGCGCTGGCCGCCGGACGGCGCCGGGACGCCGCCGTGCTGGGCGACCTGCCCAGCGGGTGGCGCAACGTGGTCTCGCAGCCGCAGCGGACGGCGTTCGAGACGGCCGAGGTCAGCTACCGGTTGACCCGCGACGGCCTGCAGGGCCCCGAGGGCGTCGAGCTGGTGTCCGCCGAGCCGCACGAGGTGGTGCTGACCGTGCACGGCGTCGAGCGCCGGCTGTCCGTCGCGGTGCACGGGGACGACGTCTGGGTGGACGGCGACGGCTGGTCGGTGCCCCTGCGGGTGCTGCCGCGGTTCCCCGACCCGTCGGCCGCCGTCGCCGCCGGGTCGCTGGTCGCCCCGATGCCCGGCTCCGTGGTCGCCGTCCACGTGTCCGTCGGGGACCGGGTCACCGCCGGCCAGCGGCTGCTCGTGCTCGAGGCGATGAAGATGCAGCACCCGGTCACCGCGCCCGCCGACGGCGTCGTGACCAGCGTGGACGTCGTCGTCGGTGCCCAGGTGGAGGCCGGCGCGGTCCTCACCGTCCTGGAGGGGGAGACCTGATGGACCTGTCCACCGCACTGCGCGAGGCGCCCGACCGGCCCTTCCTGCTCGGCGGGGCCGACCCGGTCACCGTCCGGGAGCTCGACGCCCGGGCCGACCGGTGCGCGGCCGGGTTGGCAGCCCGCGGCATCCGGCCCGGCGACCGGGTGGCGGTGTCCGGGCTGAACACCACCGACTGGCTGGTGCTCTTCTTCGGCGCCGTCCGGGCCGGAGCCGCCGTCGTCACGCTGAACCCGCGGTACCGGGAGACCGAGCTGACCCACATGCTCGGCCAGTCGGGGACGACGCTGGTGGTCAGCGAGGGCGAGCTGCCCGGGGTCGACGTCCGGGCGCTGTACGCCTCGCTGGACCTGCCCGGCCTGCAGGTCATCTGGTTCGGCGACGACGGCCCGGACGGCTTCGCCTCGCTCTGCGACGTCGACGCCGCGGTGCCCGAGGTCGAGCTCGGCCCGGACACCCCCGCCGTCGTGCTCTACACGTCGGGCACCACCGGCCGGCCCAAGGGCGCGGTGCTCACCCACGGCAGCCTGCTGGCCTCCGCCATCGGGCAGCGCGACCGGCAGCAGGCCGGCCCGACCGACGTCTTCGTGTCCAACCTGCCGTTCAACCACGTCGGCGGCATCACCTGCACGGTGCTCGCGGCGCTGACCTCGGGGGCGTCGATCGCGATGCTGCCGGCCTTCTCCCCGGCCGCCGCGCTGGACGCCGTCGCCGCGCACCGGGTGACCGTGGTGGCCGGCGTGCCGACGATGTACGTGCTCATGCTGGCCGAGCAGGCGAAGCCCCCGCGGGACGTCCCCAGCGCCCGGAGCGCCGTGGGGGGCGGCCCCAGCGTGGCCCCGCCGCTGGCCCGGGCGATGGGCGCTGCGTTCCCCGGCGCCGTGGTGCAGAACCTGTTCGGGCTGTCGGAGACGTCGGGCGCCTGCGTGATGAGCCCGCTGACCGACGACCTGGACACCGTCTGCCGGACGCTGGGCACCGCNAAGAGCTGGGCATACGAAACCCTCGTTGGTCTCGTGGGCGCGGAAATGTGTATAAGAGACACCTACAGGGGCCCCCGCCGGTTCGAGGTGCGCGGCGAGCTGCCGACGACGCCCGCCGGGAAGATCGCGAAGGCGCAGCTGCGCCGTGAGGTGGTGTCCCCGTGACCCTGGACTTCGACGAGGGCGATGAGCTGCGCGACCTGCGCACGGCCGTGGCCGACCTGGCCGGCCGGTACGGCCACTCCTGGTACCTGGAGCAGTCCCGCACCGGCGGGACCACCCGGGCGCTGTGGGACGAGGCCGGCAAGGCCGGGTTCCTGGGCGTCAACCTGCCCGAGGAGCACGGCGGCGGGGGCGGCGGCATGGTCGAGCTGTCGATCGTGCTGGAGGAGCTCGGGGCGGCCGGCTGCCCGCTGCTGATGATGGTGGTCAGCCCGGCCATCTGCGGCACGATCATCGCCCGCTCCGGCACCCCCGAGCAGCGCGACCGCTGGCTGCCCGGCATCGCTGACGGCTCGCTGACCATGGCGTTCGCCATCACCGAGCCCGACGCCGGGTCCAACAGCCACGAGATCACCACCGTCGCCCGCCGGGACGGCGACGAGTGGGTGCTGAAGGGCCAGAAGGTGTGGATCAGCGGCGTCGACGTCGCGGACGCGGTGCTCGTCGTGGCGAAGCTGGCCGACTCGGCCAAGGGCACGCTGCGGCCGGCGCTGTTCGTCGTCCCCGTCGATGCGCCGGGCCTGTCGCGGACCCCGATCCCGATGGAGCTGGTCAGCCCCGAGCACCAGTTCCAGCTCTTCCTGGACGACGTCCGGCTGCCCGCCGACGCCCTCGTCGGCTCCCCGGACGCCGGCATCGCGCAGCTGTTCGCCGGGCTGAACCCCGAGCGGGTGATGGGCGCGGCCTACTCGCTGGGCACCGCCCGGCTGGCGCTGGACAAGGCCGCCGCCTACGCCAGGGACCGCCGGGTCTGGGGCACCCCGATCGGCGCGCACCAGGGCGTCTCGCACCCGCTGGCCGCCGCGCAGGTCGAGGTCGAGCTGGCCCGGCTGATGACGCTCAAGGCCGCCTGGCTGATCGACACCGGCAAGGACGCGGCGTCGGCGGCCAACAGCGCCAAGTACGCCGCCGCCGAGGCCGTCGTGCACGCCGTGGACGCCGCGGTGCAGACCCACGGCGGGACGGGCCTGTCCCAGGAGACCGGGATCGGTGCGCTGATCACCTCGTCCCGGTTCTCCCGGATCGCGCCGGTCAGCCGGGAGATGGTGCTGAACTTCATCGCCCAGCACGACCTCCGGCTGCCCCGGTCCTACTGAGCTCAGATGCCGGTGACCCGGTTCTCCGGGTCCAGGCCGGCGGCGGCGTCGGCCTCGTCGTCGCCGCCCTCGGCGGGCTCGTCCGGGTGCGGGGTGCGGCCGGCGCCGTCGGGACCGGTGGGGTCGGCGCCCTCGGCGGGGTCCTCGGGGTGCGTGGGCGTGGTGTCGGTCATGGCTGTGCCGTGCCCGATCGGTGCGCGGGCCAACCTCAGACCTGGCGCGCCCCCGGCAGTCGGGGCAGCGCGGCCCGGACGGCGTCGTCGTCGGGCAGCCCGCCCCGGGCGCCCGGCCCGGTGGTGGACAGCGCCGCGGCGACCGCGGCGTAGCCCACCGCGGTCGGCAGGTCGTCGCCGCGGGACAGCGCCTGGCACAGCGCGCCGTTGAAGCAGTCCCCGGCGCCGGTGGTGTCCACCGGCTCGACGGCCAGCGGCGGCTGGTGCAGCGCCGGGCCCTCGGCCGGGACGACGAGCACCCCGGCGCCGCCGAGGGTGACCACGACGGAGCGGGCGGCCAGGCCGCGGGCCAGCTCGGCGAGCTGCGCGGGGGAGCGCTCCGCGGTCGGCGCACCGGCCAGCTGGACCAGCTCGTGCTCGTTGGGCACCAGCACGTCGACGGCGGCCAGCAGCTCGGCCGGCAGCGGCTGGGCGGGGGCCGGGTTGAGCACCACGGTGCCCCCGGTGGCGCGGGCGGCGGCCAGCACGGTCTCCAGCGGGGTCTCCAGCTGCAGCAGCAGGACGCCGGCCCGGTGCACGCTCTCGACGTCCACGTCGGCCGCGGTCAGCGCGGCATTCGCCCCGGGGACGACGACGATCAGGTTCTCCCCGCCCGCGGCCTCGACGGGGATGGTCGCCGAGCCGGTCGGGACGCCGTCGGTCCGGTGCACCCGGCCGACGTTCACGCCCGCCTCGGCCAGGGCGGCCAGCTGCCGGTCCCCGGCGTCGTCCGCACCGACCCGGCCGACCATGTGCACGCCGCGGCCCAGCCGACCGGCCGCGGCCGCCTGGTTGGCGCCCTTGCCGCCGGGCAGGACCTGGACGCCGGTGCCGATGACGGTCTCGCCGCGGCCGGGCAGCCGGTCGACGGTCACCACGACGTCCTCGTTGAGGCTGCCGACGACGGTCACGCTCACAGCTGGATCACGGTCGGGAGCCTAGGTGGCGCCGCCGGGGGCCCGGTCGGCCAGGCGCCGTCCTCACCGCAGCTGATCATCCCGGTCGCTCCGGGTGCGGATGCGGATCGGCACCGCGTACCAGGTCACCAGGCCCGCGACCGCCACGACCCCGCCGCCGACCAGGGCCGCCGTCCAGCCGAGCACCACGTCCAGGACCAGCAGCACCGCGCTGACCACGCCGAGCAGCAGCAGGGCCAGCCCGACCACCAGCAGCCGGTCGCCGACGCGGACCAGCGCCGCCCGCTCGCGCCGCCGGAAGAGCAGTCGGTGGACCGGGACCGGGGCGATGAGCGCGATCGTCGACAGCGCCGTGGCCATGAGCGTGACCGTGTAGAGCGCGGTCTCCAGGCCGTCCAGGTCGCCGAAGCGATAGCTGAACGGCAGCGTCAGCAGGAAGCCGAACAGCACCTGGACGCCGGTGATCGTGACCCGCAGCTCCTGCAGCAGCTCACCGGTGTTGCGGTCGAGCACCTGGTCAGGGGTCTCGTCCCGATCGCGGGCGGTGTGCTGCGGTCCCGGTTTCCCCTCCATGGCCAGGCGGTACCCCGGTGGGGAGCACCGATCACCTGGAGGACGGCGTGGCCGACGACGACAAGCAGACCCGGGACGGGTTCCACGAGGCGGTGAACATGACCGCGAAGCAGCTCGAGGACTTCCTGGACACCGACGAGTCGAAGTCGGTGGGCCAGAAGTCCGGCGGGTCGGGGGAGTCGACCGGACACGAGTCCGGGCGCCGGATCGTGGAGCTGCTGCACACGAAGGTGGCCGACCTGACCGACGACGACCACGAGCACATGCGGAAGGTGACCGGTTACGTGAAGCGGCACCTGGCCCAGCGGCCCACGTCGGAGTCGATGGAGGACTCCCGCTGGCGGTACTCGCTGATGAACTGGGGTCACGACCCAGTGAAGAAGTAGCGTCCCGGGGGTGCCGCTGGCCAGGAACGACCCCGCCCAGTACGACCAGCTCGCCGACCAGTGGTGGGTCCCGGCCGGTGGGTTCGCGATGCTGCACTGGCTGGCCGCCTCCCGCGCCGAGCACCTGCCGCCGGCGCCGTCCCCGGACGCCGTCCTGGTGGACCTGGCCTGCGGCGGCGGTCTGATGGCCCCGCACGTCCGCAGGCTGGGCTACCGGCACGTCGGGGTCGACCTCGGCGCGGCCGGTCTGGGGCTGGCCAGAGAGCACGGGGTGGCCGCCGTCCGCGGGTCCGTGCTGGCCGTGCCGCTGGCCGACGGGTGCGCCGACGTCGTCGTCTGCGGCGAGATCCTCGAGCACGTCGAGGACGACGTCGCGGTGCTGGCGGAGTGCGCCCGGCTGCTCAGGCCGGGTGGGACCCTGGTCGTCGACGCGATCGCGGACTCCCGGCTGGCCGGGCCGGTGGCCATCGGCATCGCCGAGCGCATCCCGGGCGGGCCGCCGCCGGGCATCCACGACGCGGCACTGTTCGTCGACCGCCGCCGGCTGCTGGCCGCCGCCGACCGCCTTGGCCTGGACCTGCGGCTGGTCGGTCTGCGGCCGTCGGTGCGCGACCTGGTCGCCTGGAAGCGCGGACGGCGGCCCACCGTGCGGATGGTGCCGATGCGCTGGAGCGGCATCCTGTTCGCCGGCTACGGCCGCAAGCGCCCCGGCGCTCCCGCCCGTACCGTCGAGGAGTGACGTTTCCCCAGGACCGGCCCCGATGAGCGGCGCCGTGATCACCGGTGCCGGCCGGGCGCTGCCGGCGACCTACACCCAGGACGAGGTGTGGGACGGCTTCTTCGCCGAGCACTACGCCAGCCTGCGGTCGGCCCGCCGGGTGTTCGACGCCGCCGGGGTGCGGACCCGGCACGCGGTGGCCAACCCGGTGCACGAGGACCTGTCGCAGTGGGGCACCGGCGCCCGGATGGAGCGGTTCATCACCGAGGCGCTCCCGCTGGGCAAACAGGCGGTCGCCTCCGCGCTGGACTCCGCGGGCTTGGCACCCGGGGACGTCGGGCTGTTCGCCGTCGTCACCTGCACCGGGTACGCCACCCCGGGTCTGGACATCCGGCTGGCCAGCGACCTGGGCATGCCGGCCGGGGTGCAGCGCCTGCTGGTCGGGCACATGGGCTGCTACGCGGCACTGCCCGGCCTGGGCGCGGTGGGGGACTACGTGACCGCGCGGTCCCGGCCGGCGGTGCTGCTGTGCTGCGAGCTGACCAGCCTGCACGTGCAGCCGGCCCGGCACGACCTGTCGCAGGTGGTGGCGCACGCGCTGTTCAGCGACGCGGCCAGCGCGGTGGTGCTCGAGCCCGACGCCCGCCGCGGCATGCGGGTGGCGGCGACGGTGGCGCGCACCGACCACTCCACCGCCGACCACATGACCTGGGACGTCACCGACCTCGGCTTCAAGATGGGCCTGTCGCCGCGGGTGCCCGACGTGCTGGCCCGGCACGTCGGCGACGTGGTGCAGGAGCTGCTGGACACCGCCGGCCTGAAGGTGGAGGACGTGGCCGGGTGGGCGGTGCACCCCGGTGGCCCGCGGATCCTGGACGTCGCCCGCGACCAGCTGGGGCTCACCGAGGCGCAGATGGCGCCCTCGCGCCGGGTGCTCGCCGAGCACGGCAACTGCTCGTCGGCGACGGTGCTGCTGGTCCTCGAGGACCTCGGGGACGTCGACGGGCCGGTGGTCGCCATGGCCTTCGGGCCTGGGCTGACGCTCTACGCCACGCTGCTCCTGCCGGCCTGAACCCGGGGGCGACCGGGCGGGGGCAGGGCCTGGTCGGGCGGGCACGAGCGGAACGATGCCGTCTCACATCCGCCGCGTCGATCGTGACGGCTGGCACGCCGGGCCGCCAGCCCTCCGGCGTCCCGGACGAACCGTGCGCACCGCTTGTCCCACCGCTCCGGCGGGTCGGCACGCTGTGGCAATCGGCGCGCACAACCCGCTAGCTCACCAGAGGCTGCCGCGCCGCCAGTCGCAGACCAGGGGGATGGTCGGGTCCAGGGCGATCGGGGTCTCCGGCGTGGCCAGCACGTAGACCCGGGACGCGTCGCCCTCGGTCCGGCCGTCCGGGGTCAGGGCGCACAGCGGGCCCTGCCACCGGGTCCAGCCGCGGGCCTCGTACAGCCCGACGCCGTCCACGCTGGCGGCCAGCGCGCCGAGCTCGGAGCCGCCCCGCACCAACCGCTCGACCTCGGTCATCAGTGCGGTCGCGACCCCCTGCCGGCGCGCCGAGGAGGCCACCGCCACGGCCTCGACGTAGCCGGTGCGCAGGGTCCGGTCGCCGACCAGGAGCTGGCGGCCGACCACCGCGGCGTGCCCGACGAGCTCGCCGTTGCGGGTGGCCAGGACGTGCAGGCCGCCGCGGGCGTGGCTCCAGTGGTCGTCCCGGAAGCCGTCGGTGAAGACGCCGTCCAGGAAGGCGCGGAGCGCGACCAGCTCACCGGCGTCCAGGTCGGCGGTCGGGAGGGTCCGCAGGTCCATCCCGACAGCCTCGTGCCTGCCGGTCAGCGGCGCACGGTCTGCAGGCCCGCGGTCAGCCGGGCGATCTCGTCGAGCATCGCCGTGGCGCCGGCCTCCAGCTCCGCGTTGCCGGTGAAGACGCCGTCCTCGTCGATGAACTGGGTGAAGAACGGGATGGTGGCGGCCTCGACGACGGGCACCATGCGCAGCGCGCCGAGGACCGGCTTGAGCGCAGCGGCCGAGCGGGTGCCGGCCGAGACGCCGCCGTAGGAGACCAGGCCGGCGGCCTTGTCGGCCCACTCGTGGAACAGGAAGTCCAGCGCGTTCTTCAGACCGCCGGGCATCGAGTGGTTGTACTCGGGGAAGACGAACACGAAGGCGTCGGCCCGGGAGATCGTCGCCGACCAGTCCTTGGTGTGCTGCTGGGTGTACTGGCCCAGCCGCGG
The DNA here is from genome assembly GCF_900491935.1 of Klenkia terrae. GTDB lineage: Bacteria > Actinomycetota > Actinomycetes > Mycobacteriales > Geodermatophilaceae > Klenkia > Klenkia terrae. Next base: position 1,672,921 of record NZ_UEXK01000004.1, on the reverse strand, counting down.
GTGGTTGGGCTCGTCGAGCACCGGCAGACCGGCGTCGGCCAGGTCCACCAGCTCGACGTCGAACCCGCCGTGCGCCTCGGCCTGCTGCGCCACCCAGCGGGCGACGGCGATGCCCTTGCGGCCGGGACGGGTGCTGGCGGCGATCACCTGGAGGACGGGAAGCGGCACGGCGGAACTCCTCGGGACGACTGGTTGAGCCCTCAAGCTACGCCGCAGCCCGGATCGACCCGCTCTCGGTGACGGGTGCTCACGTCGGTCGGCCCGGCGGCAGCGACGACGAAGGCCCCGGGATCCACGACGGACCGGGGCCTTTCACGTGGAGCGGGTGACGAGAATCGAACTCGCACTGTCAGCTTGGGAAGCTGATGTTCTACCATTGAACTACACCCGCGTGAGCGCTCCAGAACCTTACCGCAGCGCCCGCTCCGCCCGGCGGAGACCCCCGCACCGGCCGCAGACTCGACGGGTGACCACCGACCCGTACGACGGCTTCCCGCCCGGCTTCTTCGACCGGGACGACCCCACGCCGGACACCGTCTTCTACGGCCCGCCCCGCCTGGTCACGCACATCGACGACCGCGCGATCGCCGCGGTCGGGGCGCTGTACACCGAGCTCGGACTCACCGGCCGGGTGCTGGACCTGATGTCGTCGTGGGTCTCGCACTTCGAGCAGCCGCCGGTCGAGCTCGTCGTCCTGGGCATGAACGCCGCGGAGCTCGACGCGAACCCGGCCGCGACCCAGCGCATCGTGCACGACCTCAACGCCGACCCGCGGATCCCGCTGCCCGACGCCGACGTGGACGCCGTCGTCTGCTGCGTCTCGATCGACTACCTGACCCGTCCGGTCGAGGTGCTCACCGAGGCCGTCCGGGTGCTGCGACCCGGCGGGACCGTGGCGATCACCTTCTCCAACCGCTGCTTCCCGACCAAGGCCGTGCACGGCTGGCTCGGCACCTCCGACGCCCAGCACGGGGCACTGGTCGTCGAGCTGCTGCGCCGGGCCGGCGGGTTCACCGAGCCCGAGGTGCAGCTGCGCACCCCGGCCGGCCGCGGCGACCCGCTCTGGGCGGTCACCGCCCGTCGCGCCTAGGATGTTGCGGTGCATGAGGTTGTTGACAGCGGGGCGGTAGGGGCCGGGACGTAGGACGGGTCCCCGGCGGCAGGATGTGAAGCGCTGACCACACGTCCTGACCGACCCGGAGACCCGTCTTGTCCCACGCTAACGCGCCCCTGACCCCTGCTGGCCGGCTGCGGTTGATCGACCGGTGCGCTACCCGTCCGATCGCGCACATCGCTGCTGAGGCCGGTGTGTCCCGGCAGTGCCTGTCCAAGTGGAAGAACCGCTACGACGCCCTTGGCGAGGTCGGGCTGCTGGACCGCTCCAGCGCCCCGCACGCCAGCCCCACCCAGACCGAAGGCGAGGTGGTAGCCCGCATCGAGGCGCTGCGGCGGGAGAAGAAGTGGTCCGCGCGGTTGATCACCGCCGAGCTCAACGGCGACGGTGTGGACATCAGCGCTGCCACCGTCGGACGGTGGCTGGCCCGACTGGGCATCAACCGCCGCCGCTTCCTGGACCCCGACGGGGACAACAACCGCGCCCCAGGCAAGATCACCGCCCGCTACCCCGGGCACATGATCCACGTCGATGTGAAGAAGGTCGGCCGCATCCCCGACGGCGGCGGATGGCGCGCCCACGGCCGCGGCAGCGACGGTGACCGCGCCGCCGCACGCGCCAAGACCGCCGCGGCCAAGACCGGCCAGAAGGCCGGCTACGTCTACCTGCACTCGGCCATCGACGGGTTCTCCCGACTGGCCTACACCGAACCCCTGGCCAACGAGACCGCCAAGACCGCCATCGCGTTCTTCGCCCGCGCCCGCGCGTTCTTCCGCGCCCACGGCATCGGCCGCATCACCCGGGTCATCACCGACAACGGGTCCTGCTACCGCGCCGGGGCGTTCACCAGGTCACTGTTCGACGCCAGCCGCCACCAGCGGACCCGGCCGTTCACGCCCAAGCACAACGGCAAGGTCGAGCGCTACCAGCGGATCCTGGCCGAGGAGCTGCTCTACGCCCGCACCTGGACATCCGAAGCCCAACGAGCCCGGGCGATCGCNGCCAGCCGCCACCAGCGGACCCGGCCGTTCACGCCCAAGCACAACGGCAAGGTCGAGCGCTACCAGCGGATCCTGGCCGAGGAGCTGCTCTACGCCCGCACCTGGACATCCGAAGCCCAACGAGCCCGGGCGATCGCGGTCTGGACCGTGCACTACAACTACCACCGACCACACACCGCCGCCGGGAACCGACCACCCGCCTCACGCCTCCACGCCGGCGTCACCAACGTCATGACGAGCAACACCTAGAGCAGCGTCCCGGAGCAGGACGACGAGCAGTCGACCGTCCACACCGAGGCCGGGATGGAGCTGAAGAACGCCGTACCGACCAGGCGCTGCCCGCCCGGCCCGGTGACGATCACCGGCCCCGACGGGGTCGGCGAGGGGACGGCGACCGTCGGGGTTGCCGGCGCGGACGTGCTGGTCGGCGCCGCGGTGGTCGGCGCAGCCGTGCCCGCGACGTAGGTGAGTGCGCCGGTCAGCTGGGATCTCTTCCCGTCCGACGTGGACAGCAGCAGGGTGTAGCTGCCGGCCACCCGCGCAGGCGCGGTGAACACGACCTGCGTCGCGCTGGAGGAGACCACCGTCGCCGTCGTGGTGGAGCCGACGAGCACGGTCGGCCGGGACGGGAACGTGCCGACCACGGTGACCTGCGCGCCACCGGCCACGTCCACGTGGTCGGGGCTGACCGAGGTGACCAGGAAGTCCCCGACACCCGGGTAGACGGTGCCGCCGCTGGGCGGGGCGGTCCCCACCGCGGTCGGGGCCGCGGTCGTGGTCGGTCGGGGAGACGTGCTCGTCGGACCCGCGCCCGGGGTGCTGCTGGTCGGGCCAGCACCGGTGGTCGGCGTCGTGGTCGACGTCGGCCCGGCGCTGGTGGGTGCAGTGGCCGTCGGGACGGCCGGGCGGGTGGTGCTGGGTGCCGCCGTCGGGGCGGCGGTCGGACCTGCGGTCGATGTCGGTCCGGCAGCCGTGGTCGGTGCGGACCCGCTGCCCGGTGTGGTGGGCGCGGCCGGTGTGCTGCTCGGGCCGGCCGTGCCCGAGGGCGCGGGCGATCCGGTCGCGCCGGGTCCAGAGGTGGGGGAGCTGCCGCCGGGCGACGTCCCGGTCGGCGGCGCGGCCGTCGTGGGGGCCGGGCCGCCGGTCGTCGGGGCGCTGGTCGGGCTTGCGGTCGGGGTCGGGGTCGGTGCCGTCGCCACCGTGAGCGGGGCGGCCGAGGCGCGGCCGAACGGGTCACCGTCGAGCAGCAGCTGCACGGTGAGCACGTAGCGGCCCTCGAGCAGGGTCGTGGTCGGGGAGAGGACCAGGGCGCCCGACGCCGGGCCGCGGGCGCCCAGCGGGAATGCCGCCGTCCCGGTGTCGTCGGTGGCCACGGTCGAGCCGCCGACGGTCAGCGGCTGCCCGGCGACGGCGTAGACCTGGCCGTCCACCCGCATCCCCAGACCCAGCACGGCGGTGTAGTCGCCGGTCGGCAGGTTCGAGCTGGTGGTCAGGGCGGGGCGCACCGGGCCCGGTGCGCCGGTCATCGAGCTGTAGGTCCAGCGCACCTGGGTGGTGCCGAGCGCGGCCAGCCCGTTCGTCGTGAGCCGGCCACCGGAGACCGACCGGCCGACGAACCCCGGGATCGGGTCGACGTCGGCCAGCAGCGCCTGCTTGATGTCCTGCGCGGTGGCCGTGGGCATGAGGCTGCGGTACTGCGCGATGACGGCGGCCACCTCCGGGGCGGAGAACGACGTGCCCGACGCCAGCCGGTACCCGCCGTCGGGCCAGGGCAGGAAGACCAGCGTGCCCGGTGCCATGAGGTCCACCGAGGTCGCACCCCAGGCCGAGAACGCGGACAGCGTGTCGGCCGCGGTCGAGCTGCCCACCGACACGATCGCCGGGTCGGGGAGCGACGCCGGGTACATGGGCGTGGCGTCGCGGTCGACCGCGTCGTTGCCCGCCGCGGCCACGACCAGGACGTCGTTCGCCCCGGCGTAGGCCACCGCCGACTGCAGGGCCGGCAGCAGCGTGGGCCCGCCCCACGAGGCGTTGATGACCGTGGCGCCGTGGTCCACGGCGTACCGGATGGCCTGCGCGCCCAGGTTGACGTCCACCGTCGATCCGCTCCCGATGACCAGCGGCATGATGCTGGCCCCCGGGGCCACGCCGGCCGAGCCGATCCCGTTGCCTGCCCGCGCCGCGGCGACACCGCTGACCGCCACGCCGTGCGAGCCGCTCTCGGTCGCGTCGGTGATCGGCGCGTTGCGGGTGAAGTCCCAGCCGTTGCAGTCCCCGGCCAGTCCGTTGCCGTCGGTGTCGACCGATCCGCAGGCCTCCAGCGGGTTGCTCCACAGGGCACCGGACATGTCCGGGTGGTCGAGGTCGTAGCCGGAGTCGAGCACGGCCACCACCTCGCCGGTGCCGGTGGTCGCGGCCCACCCGGCGGTGGCGTCGACGTCGGCGTCCCGCGTCCCGGTCTGGTTGTAGAAGTTCGTGCCGGTGTTCTCCAGGTTGTAGCCGTAGTCCGACCAGTAGGGGTCGGTCGGGTCGGCCATCAGCTCGGCGGACACCGACGGCTCGACCGAGGTCACACCGGGGATCGCGGCCAGACCGGTCGGGTCGGCCGAGGTGGTGGCGACCAGCACCCCGCCGTCGAACAGCGGCTGGGCGTTCACCACACCGGGCGTGGCCTCGGCGGCGGGGACGAGCGCGACCGGGTCGGCAGTGCCCAGCACCCAGCGGCTGAGGCCGTCACCGGGTCCGTAGCCCTCGGCGACGGCCACCTCGGGGGCGGCCAGCGCGTCGACGGCGGCCGCGACGACGAAGCCGACCACCACGGTGGCCGCCATCCCGGCGGCCAGGATCCTGCGGTCGGCACCCCACGCACTGCCCACGACGGACGGCTCCCTCCGGCGTGCCCGGTGCACACCTCGGGGATCCATCGGCCGCCGGGCCGCGATCTGGAGGGGGTGTCACCCGTGCGGGGCGGTGTGCTCCTCCAGGAAGGCGAAGATCCGCGGCCAGGCCTGCTCGGCCGCCGACGCGGTGTACCGGGTGCCCGGCAGCGGCACGAAGCCCAGCAGCCGGTGGTCACCGGTCAGGAAGGAGTGCGCCGCCCCCGGGTAGGTGTGCACCTCGTTGGCCACCCCGGCGGCGGTCAACCGGGCCTGCAGCGCCGGGCCGGCGCCGGGCAGCGACCGGTCCCGCTCCCCGTAGCTGGCGATCACCGGCGGGCACCGCGTGAGGTCGACGTCGTCGGCCGGGGGCTGCCCGTAGTTGGCGCTGACCGCGGCGAGCCCGTCCGGCGCGAGCGTGCCCAGCAGCAGGGCGAACTGCCCACCCATGCAGAACCCGATCGCCGTCGTCCGGTCGGCCGCGACGTCGTCGCGCGCAGCGAGCCACCGCTGGACGGCGACCAGGTCGTCGATGACCGGGCCCGGGCGGCGGGCGACCATCTCCTTGGCGGTGCGCAGCAGGCAGGCCATCCGGCTCCCGGCGCTGACCAGGTCGGGGACGACGGCGACCCACCCCCGGTCGGCGAACATCGTGGCGACCGCGGTGATCTCCGGGGTCACGCCGAAGACCTCGTGGACCACGAGCACGCCGGGCCAGCCACCCGCCGGCGCCTCGCTGTCGGGCAGCACGACGGTGGCCCGCATCGAGCGGTCGCCGGGCAGCGGGACGGCGGCGTCGGTGGTGCTGGACATGAGAGTCCTCTCATCGGTGTCTCACGGGTGCCGCCCCAGCGTGCGGCACGCTGGGGCGGTGCGCACCCGGCCTGCCCTGCTCGTGGTCCTCGTGACCGCGCTGGGCGCGGTGCTGCTCGGGGTGGGCTGGCTGGCGCTGCAGCCCTCGGCCACCGGCATCGGGCGGGTCCCCGCCCCGATCTCCGTGCCGGCGCCGACCGCGGTGCCCTCGCCCACCGCCCCGGTCACCAGCTCGCCGACCGGGACTGCGGGGCCGACCGACGTCGTCCCCCCGCCGCCGCTGGACGATGACGACGATGACGACGACGACCCGGACGACGGTGTCGACGACGGTGAGGACTGACCGCGGCAGCCGGGGTCGGCGACGGTGGTCGCCCCGTGCTGCGCGCACCCGCATCATCGGCTGGGTCCTGCTGCTGGTCCTGCTGTCCCTCGCCGCGGTCACCTTCGTCACCTGGCGGCTGCTGGTCGCCCAGACCGACGCCCGGATGGCCGAGTCCCTGCGCGCCGAGGTGACCGAGTTCCGCGCCCTGGTCGACAACGGGCTGGACCCCGGCACCGGCCAGGGGTTCGCCTCCGTCGCCGACGTCCTGCAGGCGGTGATCACCTACAACCAGGCCCGGCCCAACGAGAAGTTCCTCGGCTACGTCGACGGCACCTACCGGTTCCAGAGCCGGATCGAGGCCCCGGTCCGCCTGGCCGAGGACCCGGCGTTCACCGCGCTGGTCAGCTCGGCGACCACCACGACCTCGGGCACCTACGCCTCCGGGGCCGGGGAGGTGCTGTACCTCGCGGTGCCGGTCAGCCTGGCCGACGACCCGGCCACCGGCGTGGTCGTGGCCGCCTTCTTCGCCGACGAGGAGCGGCAGCCCGCCGACGACACCGCGCGCCTCATGCTGCTGGTCGGCGGGTTGACCTCGCTGGCCGCCGCCGGGGGCGCGTGGGTCGTCGCCGGGCGGATCCTGCGCCCGGTGCGCGACGTCGCCGCGACCGCCCAGGGCATCACCGAGACCGACCTGTCCGGCCGGATCGAGGTGGCCGAGGGCCCCGGCGACGAGCTGGCCGACCTGGCCCGGTCGGTGAACGCGATGCTCGACCGGGTCGAGGGCGGGGTCGCCGCCCAGCGCCGGTTCCTGGACGACGCCGGCCACGAGCTGCGGACGCCGATCACCATCGTCCGCGGCCACCTCGAGGTGCTCGACCCGACCGACCCGGCCGACGTCCGGGAGACCGTCGCGCTGGTCGACGACGAGCTCGAGCGGATGAACCGCATCGTCTCCGACCTGCTGCTGCTGGCGCGGGCCGAGCAGCCGGCCTTCGTCCGCCCGCAGCCGGTCGACATCGCCGCCCTCACCGCCGAGGTGGTCTCCAAGGTGCGTCGGCTCGGCGACCGGGAGTGGGTGCTGGAGTCCGCGGCCGAGCTGGACGCCGTCCTGGACCCGCAGCGGGTGACCCAGGCCGTCGTCGCGCTGGCCGACAACGCCTGCCACGTGACCGAGCCCGGCGACCGGATCGGCATCGGCAGCCGTCGGACCGGCGACGAGCTGCGGTTCTGGGTCGCCGACACCGGCCCCGGGGTGTCCGACGCCGACCGCGAGCGGATCTTCGCCCGGTTCGGCCGGGGGTCGGCCGGCGCCCGGCGGACCGACGGCGCCGGGCTGGGCCTCGCCGTCGTCACCGCCATCGCGGCCGCGCACGGTGGGCGGGTGGCGCTGGACTCGGTGCCCGGCCAGGGCGCCACCTTCAGCCTGGTGCTGCCCGCCCGGCCGGCCCCGCCCGCCGACACCCCGGACGGCACGGTGGACGACGCCCTGGCCACCGCCGACGACCCACGAGCTGGAGGAGAGACCCCGTGAGCCGGATCCTGGTCGCCGAGGACGAACCGCGCATCGCCTCGTTCGTGGAGAAGGGCCTGAAGGCCAACGGGTTCACCGTCACCGTGGTCGGCGACGGGCTGTCCGCGCTGGACGCCGCCCGCAGCGGGGACCACGACCTGGTGGTGCTGGACATCGGGCTGCCGGTGCTGGACGGCTTCGCGGTGCTGCGCGCGCTGCGGTCGGAGGGCAGCGCCGTCCCGGTCGTCGTCCTCACCGCCCGGGACTCGGTCACCGACACCGTCGCCGGGCTCGAGGGCGGTGCCGACGACTACATGCCCAAGCCGTTCCGGTTCGAGGAGCTGCTCGCCCGGGTGCGGCTGCGGCTGGCCCCGGACCGGCAGGGCGGCGAGCTGACCGTGCTCACCGTCGGCGACCTCGCGCTGGACCTGCGCCCCCGGCGGGCGCACGTCGGTGGTCGCACGGTGGACCTGTCGGCGCGGGAGTTCGCGCTGGCCGAGACCTTCCTGCGGCACCCTGGCCAGGTGCTGGCCCGCGAGCAGCTGCTGTCCCACGTGTGGGGCTACGACTTCGACCCGGGCAGCAACGTGGTCGACGTCTACGTCCGGTACCTGCGCAAGAAGCTGGGTGCTGCCCGCATCGAGACCGTCCGCGGGATGGGCTACCGGTTGGTCTGAGCCGGTCGCCCATCCCCACGGCTGGGTCAGGCGTCGGGGGTGTCGTCGGCGTCGTCCGGGGTGTCGTCGTCGGGGGTCGCGGTGTCCGGGGTGTTGTCGTCGGGCGTCGCGGTGTCCGGGGTCGCGGTGTCGGGGGTGACGTCGCCGGGGGTGTCGTCGGCGGGGACGTCGGAGACCGAGGTCGGCTGGGTGGCCGGCGCGTCGTCGTCGGCCACGGCGACGCCGGCACCGGCGATGCCCAGGCCGGGCAGGGCGACGCCGAAGGTGATGGTCTTCCAGGTGGCGGGGCGGTTCACGGGGGTCCTCCTCGATCGGTGGTCATGCTGACGGGGACCACTCTGCGCAGCCGCCGTGAGGCCACCGGGAGAGCTCGATGAGCCCTCTCTCACGCCCCGTCGAGCAGCTGCTCGACCAGCGCCAGCCGGGCCTCGGTCGCCCGCGGCCACCCCCGCTGCTGCACCCGGAACGGCCCGGTGGCCAGGCCCAGCACGACCGCCGTGACCCGCGGCGCCAGCTCCGCCGGCCCCCACGGCAGGGCCGCGGCGAGCTCGGCGCGGTACCCGTGCGCCCCGGCGACCGCCATGTGCCCCAGCAGGGTGGCCCAGTCGTCGATGCGGTGCCCGGCCCCGGCACCGTCGACGTCCAGCAGGCCGGTGACCTCGCCCCGGTCCACCAGCAGCTGGGCCTCGTAGAGGTCCCCGTGCACCGGCACCAGCGGGTGCGTGCCCGGGTCGGCGTCGGCGAGCCGACCGGCCACCCGGTCCCACCGGTGCCGCAGGTGCGGCAGCACCAGCGCCAGCACCGCCGCGTGCCCGCCGGCCCGCTCCAGCGGCCCGCGCACCCGGGGCAGCGCGAGGAGCTCGCCGGGCAGCCGGTCGAGCAGGGCGGTCAGCGTCGCCGCCGCCGGGCGGGCGGTCGGGTCGGCGAGCAGCGCGCGGGCCGGGGTGCCCGGCAGTGCCGGCAGGACCAAGACGCCGTCGTCGGTGGCGGTCAGCACCGGGGGAGCGGGCACCGCGCCGGCGAGCACCCGGTGCCGGGCCAGCAGGCCGGCGACCTCGGCCGGCCGGACCACCTTGAGGAACCAGCGCCGGTCCGGGGCGGTCACCTCGACCACGGCCCGGCGGCCGGGCCGGTACGCCCGCACCCGCAGGACGGCGTCGGCCGCGCCGAGCCACCGGCCCACCGCGGCGGTCGAGGTGGCCCTCGCCAGTGCCGGCAGGGCGGGGTCGTGCGGCCAGCGCCACAGGCCGACCCGGGTCTCGGCGCCGTCGACGTCGCCGGCCAGCACCGCGGCGCCGGGCGGGATCCGGCTGCCGGGGGGGGCGGCGAGGGGGTCCCGGGCGGGACGGCCGGCGACCTCGAGCGCCGCGGCGTACTGCACCGTCGCGCTGCCGTCGGTGCGTAGCGAGACCGACGTCGCCCGCAGCCCGCGCAGCGCCGCCCCGGTCGGTGCCAGGGCCGCCGTCCACAGGTCCACGGCCGCCTCGCCCAGCAGCAGCTGCAGCGTCCCCGGCCAGGCGGAGGTGAGGTCCGGGCCGGCGGCGGGGGCGAGCAGCGAGGAGGTCACCGGCCGACCCTGCGGCCCGTCGGTGGCACCGCGGTGAGCGCGGGATGAGGAGGTCCTCATCCCGCGCCGGCGGTCAGTGCCGCATCGCGGCCAGGAAGCCGGTCATCTCCGAGCTGAGCTGCTCGGCCAGCCGGGACAGCCCGGTCTGGTCGGTGACCCCGCCGAGGGAGTGCGAGCCGTCGACGGCGGCGGCGATCCCCTCCACCAGCCCGGTCATCGCCAGCACGGTGTCCCCGACCGAGCTCATCACCGCCGCGACGTCCCCGCAGGAGGCCTGGATGGCCGCGACCTGCTCGGTGACCTGCTCGGTGGCCCGGCCGGTCTGGTCGGCGAGGTCCTTGACCTCGCTGGCGACCACCGCGAAGCCGCGCCCGGCCTCGCCGGCCCGGGCGGCCTCGATGGTGGCGTTGAGCGCCAGCAGCCGGGTCTGCCCGGCCACCGTCTCGATCAGCGCGATGACCTGCTGGATCTCCTGGGACGAGCGGGTCAGCGAGTCGATGGTGGTGCGCGCGGCGCCCACCTCGGTGCTGGCGGCCCCGGCGGCCCCGGTCAGCCCGGCGGCGGTCGCCGACAGCTCGGTGGCCGCGGTCGCCACGCCCTCCGAGGTCGACAGCACCACGGACTCGAACTCGTCGGCCAGCTCCAGGCGGGCGACGGCGGCGGCGTCCACCCGGCCGGCGGAGTCGCGCATGGCGTCGCGGGCGGCGTTGATGGTGGCGGCGCTGCGCTTGAAGGAGCCGGGCAGGCCGGTGAGCAGGACCTTGCGGTGGAACCGGCCCTCGGACGCCGAGGTCAGGGAGGCGCTGGCCTCGCGGACGAAGGCGTCGGAGACGTCCAGGACCCGGTTGACGCCGTCGCCCAGGGCGACGAGGGCGGGGATGTCGGCGGACCCGGGCACCGGGCGGCTGCGGGCCTCGAGGTCACCGCGGGCGGCCGCGGCGCAGTCCTCGGTGAGCTGGGCGACGAAGGCGCGGTAGACGGCGAGCTCGGCGGCGTCGTCGCGGCCGCGGGAGGGGCGGTGCAGGGCCATGTCAGTTCTCCTGGGCGGCGATGATGGACCAGATCATGTCCTCGTAGCCGGCGGCCTTCTCGGCCACCAGCCGGTCCAGGAGCTGGGCGGAGGCGGTGACGGCGGCCTTGGCGGTGGAGTGCCGGCGCTCCTCGGCGAGCAGGGCCGCGTAGAGGGGGCGGATCTGGGCCAGGGCGCCGGGGGAGGGCCGGCGGCGGTTGGAGTGGTAGCCGACGATCGTGCCGCGCTCGTCGACCGAGGGCGTGACGTGGGCGAGCACCCAGTAGTGGGCGCCGTCGGCGGCCAGGTTGTTGATGTAGGCGAAGAGCTCGTGGCCGCGGCTGATGGTGTCCCAGAGCAGGTGGAACACCGCGCGGGGCATCTCGGGGTGCCGGATGAGGTTGTGCGGCTGCCCGATGACCTCGTCCAGGGAGTACGCGCCGACGCGCAGGAAGACGTCGTTGGCGTAGGTGATGACGCCGCGGCGGTCGGTCTTGGAGACGATGAGCTCGTCGGCCCCGAAGCTGCGCTCGACCCCGGTGGGTCGTACGGCGGTCCTGGCCCTGGCGGTCGCCTCGGTCGTGGTCATGCAGGCTCCGTCCGGTGGGGGTGTCGCCCCCTCATCGGACAGTTGTGTTCCGGCTTGAGCCGAAACCCGGGTCAGCCGCGGGGTTCGAGCACCACCGGGGACTCCACGCCGGCCGCCTCGACCGCGGGGGACCCGGTCGGCGTCGTGGACGTCTGCAGACCCGGCACCTCGTCGTCGACCTGGCGGTCGGCGCAGACCAGCCATCCGGTCACGAACAGCCCGGCCACCCCGGCGTAGACCAGCACGAACATGCCGGTGTAGCCGCCGGTCAGCCCGCGCAGCAGCCCGACCAGCACCGGGCCGGCCGCGGCGATCGCGTAGCCCCAGCCCTGCACCACGGTCGACAGCGCGTTCACCGTCTCCGGCGTGCGCGCCCGCAGGCCGAGCAGCGACAGCACCATCGCGAAGGTGCCCATCCCGATGCCGAGCATCGACATCCACAGCCAGGTCAGGGTCAGCGGCGACAGCAGCAGCCCGGTCCAGCCGACCAGGTAGCAGGCCATGAAGCCGACCAGCATCGGCCGCTGCCAGGACTGCCGCACCGCACCCGACGGCACCAGCGCGTTCAGCGGGATCACGATCAGCGCGTTCACCCCGACCAGCACGCCGGCGGCAGCCGCGGACATGCCCTCGTCGCGCAGGTACTGCGCCGTCCACCCGACGATCACGTAGGCCTGCATCGCCTGCAGGCCGAAGAACACGGCCAGCTGCCAGGCCAGCGAAGACCGCACCAGCAGGCGCAGCCGGACGCCGCGCGGTGCCCCGCCCACCGACGTCCGGCGCGGCACCAGCAACCACGGGACGACGGCCAGGACGGCGAACACCGCCCACACGCCCAGCGCCCACCGCCAGCCGTCGACCCCCACCGAGGCGGCGATCGGCGCGGTCGAGACGCTGGCCACCGCACCGCCGACGGCCATGGTGGTGCTGTAGGCGCCGACCAGCAGCCCGGTCCGGGCGGGGAACCAGTGCTTGACGATGCCCGGCAGCAGCACGTTGCCCAGCGCACCGCCGACCATGGTGGCCACGGTGCCCAGCAGGAACAGCCAGAACGACGGCGCCGCGGCCCGGCCGACCACGCCCAGCGCCATCACCAGCAGGGCGGCGGCCAGCACGTGCCCGTCGCGGAACCGGGCGGCCAGCGGGGGACCGGCGAACCCGATGACCGCGAAGCACAGCAGCGGCATCGTGGTGATCAGGCCGGCGGCGCCCGAGGAGATGCCGAGGCCGTCCTCGATCTCCTGCAGCACCGGCCCGACGCCGTTGACCGCCGTCCGCAGGTTGAACCCGGTCAGCACGATCGCCACGGCGACGAGCACCAGCCCCCGTCGGGAGGATCCGGCGGGGGCTGGTGCTGCGGTGCTCACGAGGGTCCAGTCTCCTCGACGCCCGCGGTGCGCGGGCGGCGGGTCAGCTGCGCGAGAAGGCGGCGTCGAACGCGGCCGACGGCGGGTCGAAGGCCAGCTTCCGGACGAACTCCAGGGCCTCGGGGGCACCGACCAGGCGGTCCATGCCGGCGTCCTCCCACTCCACGGAGATCGGGCCGTCGTAGCCGATGGTGTTCAGCATCCGGAAGCACGCCTCCCAGGGGACGTCGCCGTGCCCGGTGGAGACGAAGTCCCAGCCGCGGCGCGGGTCGGCCCAGGGCAGGTGCGAGCCCATCCGGCCGTTGCGGCCGTTGCCGACCTGCTTCTTCGCGTCCTTGCAGTCCACGTGGTAGATCCGGTCCTTGAAGTCCCAGAGGAACCCGACCGGGTCCAGGTCCTGCCACACGAAGTGGCTGGGGTCCCAGTTGAGGCCGAAGGCCTCCCGGTGGCCGATGGCCTCCATGGTGGCGACCGTCGTCCAGTAGTCGTAGGCGATCTCCGAGGGGTGCACCTCGTGGGCGAACCGGACGCCGGCGGCGTCGAACTCGTCGAGGATCGGGTTCCACCGGTCGGCGAAGTCGCGGTAGCCGGCCTCGACCATCGACTCGGGCACCGGCGGGAACATGGCCACGGTCTTCCAGATCGAGGACCCGGTGAACCCGACGACCGTCTTGACGCCGAGGGCCTGCGCCGCGCGGGCGGTGGCCTTCATCTCCTCGGCGGCCCGGCGGCGGACACCCTCGGGGTCGCCGTCGCCCCACACGCGGGGGTCGACCATGTTGGCGTGCCGCTCGTCGATCGGGTCGTCGCAGACGGCCTGGCCGTTGAGGTGGTTGCTGATCGCGAAGACCTGCAGGCCGTGCTGCTCCAGCAGGTCCTTCTTCGCGCGCAGGTAGCCGTCGTCCTCGGTGGCCCGGACGACGTCGAGGTGGTCGCCCCAGCAGGCGATCTCCAGGCCGTCGTAGCCCCACCCGGAGGCGAGCTCGCAGACCTCGGCGAAGGGCAGGTCGGCCCACTGGCCGGTGAACAGGGTGACGGGGCGGGGCATCAGGAACTCCTCGGGTCAAGGACGACGGGGGTCCAGGTGGACCGGTCGGCGGCGCTGCGCTGCACGGCGTCCAGCACATGCTGCACGGCCAGCCCGTCGGCGAAGGACGGCGTGGGCTGCTCGCCCGCGGCGAGTGCGCCGACCAGGTCGACCACCTGGTGGGTGAAGGCGTGCTCGTAGCCCAGCCCGTGGCCGGCCGGCCACCAGCCGGCGACGTAGGGGTGGTCGGGCTCGGTGACCACGATCCGGCGGAAGCCGGCGGTGGCCGCCGGGTCGGCGCCGTCGAAGAAGTGCAGGACGTTCATGTCCTCGAAGTCGAACGCCAGGCTGCCCAGGGAGCCGTTGATCTCCAAGCGGATGGCGTTCTTGCGGCCCAGGGCGAAGCGGGTGGCCTCGAAGGTGGCCAGCCCGCCGCCGGAGAAGCGGGCGAGGAACACGGCGGCGTCGTCGACGGTGACCGTGCCGGTGCCCTCTCCGGCGGTGCCCGACAGCGACCCGGCCGCGGCCGGCAACGGGCGCTCCTTCACGAACGTCTCCAGCGCCGCGCTGACCCCGGTGACGGTCTCGCCGGTGATGTGCTGGGTCAGGTCGACCACGTGCGCGCCGATGTCGCCCAGCGCCCCGGAGCCGGCCTTGTCGGCCTCCAGCCGCCACGACATCGGTGCCTCGGGGTCGGCGATCCAGTCCTGCAGGTAGGCGGCCCGGACGTGCCGGACCTGGCCGATCCGGCCCTCGGCCACGAGCTGGCGGGCCAGCGCGATGGCCGGGACCCGGCGGTAGGTGAACCCGACCATCGCCCGGACGCCGTGCGCGGCGGCGCGGTCGGCCGCGGCGGTCATGGCCTCGGCCTCGGCGACCGAGTTGGCCAGCGGCTTCTCGCACAGCACGTGCTTGCCGGCCTCGAGCGCGGCGATGGCGATCTCGGCGTGGGTGTCGCCGGGGGTGCAGATGTCGACCAGGTCGACGTCGTGCCGCTCGAGGACCGCGCGCCAGTCGGTGGCGGTCTCGGCCCAGCCGAGCTGCTCCGCCGCGGCGGCGGTCCGCTCGGCGTCGCGGCCGACCAGGACGGCGAGCTCGGGGCGCAGCGGGAGGTCGAAGAAGCGGGGCGCGGTGCGCCAGGCGTGCGAGTGGGCCTTGCCCATGAAGGCGTGCCCGATCATCGCGACGCGGAGGGGGGTGCTCATGCCGGTCCTTCCGTGGGGAGCCGGGGTGCGCGGACGGGCCGCGCACCCCGGCGGGGGATCAGGACTCGAACGCGCTGTCGATGTACTGGTCGACGTTGTCCGCGGTCACGACCGGGGCCGACAGGGTGATCTGGCGGGGCACCTCGACGTCGATGAGGTCCGAGAGCGCCTTGCCCTGGGCGATCAGGCGGGCCAGCCGGACGCCGTCCGCGGCCTGGCTGGCCGGGTAGATGACGGTGGCCTGCAGGACCGAGTCGCCGGCCTGGATGCTGCGCATGGCGTTGGCCGAGCCGGCGCCGCCGACCATGAAGAACTCGTCGCGGCCGGCGTTGGTGATGGCGGCCAGGACGCCGATGCCCTGGTCGTCGTCGTGGTTCCAGATGGCGTCGATCTGCGGGGCGGCCTGCAGCAGGTTCGCCGTGACCTCCTCGCCGGACTCCACGGTGAACTCCGCGGCGACCCGGTTGTCGACGTCCAGGCCGCAGTCGGCGAGGGCGTCGGAGAAGCCCTGGCTGCGCTCCTGGGTCAGGGGCAGGGAGTCGATGCCGGCGACCTCGGCCACGACGGCGTCGGGCTTGTCCTCGAGCTGCGAGCAGATGTAGGCACCGGCGGAGACGCCCATGCCGTAGTTGTCGCCCAGGATCGTCACGCGGGCGGCGTCCGGGTCGTCGAACTCGCGGTCGACGTTGATGACCGGGATGCCGGCCTCCATGGCCTCCAGCGCGATCGGGGTGAGCGCGGCACCGTCGAAGGGCAGCAGCACGATCGCGTCGACGCCGTCGTTGATGAAGGTCTCGACCTGGGCGATCTGGGCGGACACGTCGTTGGTGCCCTCGGCGACGACCAGCTCGACGTCGTCGTAGCCGTCGGCCTCGGCCCGGGCGGCTGCGGTGATCTGGGCCATCCAGCCGTGGTCGGCGGCCGGGGCGGAGAAGCCGATGGTGACGGTGTCACCGGCGTCGTCGTTGGAGCTGGCGGCGTTGTTGCCGCCCCCGCCGGAGCTGGAGGCCTCGGGGGTGTTGCCGGTGCAGCCGGCGACCATGACACCGGCGCCGAGCAGGGCGACGGTGCTGGTCAGCAGGCGACGGTGCCGTGCGGACATGTGTTTCTCCTTGAGGGGGGTGGGTGGTGCCGTGGGAGGGGTCAGGANGCCGGCGACCATGACACCGTCGCCTGCTGACCAGCACCGTCGCCCTGCTCGGCGCCGGTGTCATGGTCGCCGGCTGCACCGGCAACACCCCCGAGGCCTCCAGCTCCGGCGGGGGCGCCCTCCGCAGCGGTGGGCGGCAGGGCCTTGGGCGAGCGGCGCTGCCGACGGCCGGCGGCGACCCGCTGCTGGAGCAGGACGGCGGCCACGATGATCACGCCCTTGGCCACGGCCTGGGCGGAGCTGGACAGGTTGTTCAGCGTGAAGACGTTGCTGAGCGTGGTGAAGATCAGCACGCCCAGGACGGTGCCGACGATCGTGCCGCGGCCACCGATCAGCAGCGTGCCGCCGATGACGACGGCGGCGATCGCGTCCAGCTCCAGCAGCGTGCCGTGGGTGGAGCTGCCGGTCGTCGTCCGGGCCATGAGCATGACCGCGGCCAGGCCGCAGGTCACCCCGGACAGCACGTAGAGGGCGACCGTGTGCCGCTGCACCCGGATGCCGGCCAGGCGGGCGGCCTCGGCGTTGCCGCCAACGGCGAAGGTGCGCCGGCCGAAGGTGGTGCGGTTGAGCAGCACCCAGCCGGCGAGGGCGACCAGGGCGAACATCCAGACCAGCGTCGGGACGCCGAGCGGGCTGCTGGAGAAGAACCGGAGGAAGTCCTGGTCCTGGACGATCTGGGTGCGCCGGTTGGCGATGATCTCGGCCAGGCCGCGGGCGGCGGCGAGCATGGCCAGGGTGGCGATGAAGGCCACCAGTTTCCCGTAGGCGATCACCACCCCGTTGACCAGCCCGGCGATCGCACCGACCAGGACGGCGGCGCCGGCCATGAGGATCCAGTGCGTGTCGGCGGCCAGCGCCTGGGTGGCCAGCGTGGTGGCCCAGATCGAGGCCAGCGCGACCAGGGCGCCGACGGACAGGTCGATCCCGCCGCCGATGATCACGAAGGTCATCCCGATGCTGACCACGCCGACGACGGCGGCCAGCCGGAGGATGGTCAGCACGTTGTCGGTGCTGGCGAACCGGTCGCCGGCGGTGATGATCCCGACGATGCACAGCAGGGCGAACGCGACGACCAGGCCGAGGTTGCGCCCGACCGGGCCGGCCAGGAGGCCGGCGCCCGACGACGTCGGGGTGCTGGGTGCCGGCGCGTCCGACGCGGTGGTCGTGCTGCCGGTGGTGGTCTGCTCGCTCATGCCACGTGCCCCTCGATGGTGTGGGTGGCCCCGGTGGGGAGCCCCTGCATGACCAGGTCCAGGACCCGGTGCTCGTCCAGTGCGGTGGCCGGCTCGTCGGCCAGCACGCGGCCGTCGGCCAGCACGAGGACCCGGTCGGCCAGACCGAGCACCTCGGGGATCTCGCTGCTGACCAGGACGACGGCCACGCCGCGGTCGGCCAGCGCGCGGATCAGCGCGTAGATCTCCGACCGGGCGCCGACGTCGACGCCGCGGGTGGGCTCGTCCAGCAGCAGCACCCGGCAGTCGCGCAGCAGCCAACGGGCCAGCACTACCTTCTGCTGGTTGCCGCCGGACAGCGTGCGGACCTCGCGGTCGACGTCGACCGGGCGCAGGTCCAGCGCGTCGGTCTGCTCGCGGGCGGCGGCCCGCTCGGCCCGGCCGGACAGGAAGCCGGCGCGGGCGAAGCGGGACAGGCTGGACACGGTGATGTTGCGGTAGATCGGCTCGCCGAGCAGCAGCGCCTGGCTCTTGCGCTCCTCCGGGGCCAGCCCGACCCCCGCGCCGACCGCCGCGGCCACGTCGCCGGGGCGCAGCCGCTTGCCGCCGACCCGGACCTGGCCGGTGCTGGGGCGCCGCGCGCCGTAGACGGCCTCCAGCACCTCGGAGCGGCCCGAGCCCACCAGCCCGGCCAGGCCCAGGATCTCCCCGGGCGCGACGGTGAAGGACACGTCGTCGACGTGGCCGGGCACGGTCAGGTGCTCGACCTCCAGCAGCGGCGCCGCGGTGGCCGCGGCGCGCTCGGTGCGCTGGGGGAAGACGTACTCGATGGTGCGGCCGGTCATCAGGGAGATGACCTCGCGGGTCGAGGTCTCCCGGGCGGGCAGGCCGGTGGCCACCGTCGCGCCGTCCTTGATGACGGTGATCCGGTCGCCGATCTGCCGGATCTCCTCCAGCCGGTGGGAGATGTAGACGACGGCCACCCCGTCGGCGGTGAGGTCGCGGACGACGGTGAACAGCCGCTCGACCTCCTCGTTGTCCAGCACCGCGGAGGGCTCGTCCATGACGATCAGCCGGGCGTCCTGGGACAGCGCGCGGGCCATGCTCACCATCTGCTGGCTGGCCGCCGAGAGCGTGCCGACCTCGGCGCCGGGCCGGATCTCGGGGTGGCCGAGCCGGGTGAGCAGCGCGGCCGTGGCCCGGTGGTCGGCGGCCGGTCGGCTGAGGCCGAACCGGGAGCGCTCCCGGCCGAGGAAGACGTTGTCGGCGACGGAGAGGCCGGCGACCAGGTCCAGCTCCTGGTAGATGGTCGCGATCCCGCGGCTCATCGCCGCCTGCGGGTCGGTGAGCCGGATCGGCTCGCCCTCCCACCGGATGGTCCCCTCGTCGGGCTGGTGCGCGCCGGCCAGCACCTTGATCAGCGTGGACTTCCCCGCGCCGTTCTGGCCGAGCAGGCAGTGCACCTCGCCCGCGCGGACGTCGAGGTCGACGCCGTCGAGGGCCCGTACCCCGGGGAAGGTCTTGACGATCCCCTGCATCTCGAGCAGCACGCCGCTCACTCCCACCGCCTCCACTTATGCTCAGCAATGAGCATTAGTCCGTTGCAGCGTCAACCTATGGTCTGGCTGAGCGTGTGTGACCCAGGTCCCGGTGAACCGTTACCGAAACGAGATGGGCTGCCGGTTTCGGCCGCCGGTCAGCTGGTGATGGCCTGCCGGACGGACTCGTCGTCCAGGTAGCCCTCGATGGCCATCAGTGCCGCGCCGACCCGCCCGGAGAGCTCCGGGGCGTCGCTGACCGAGATGTCCAGGGTGCGGGCGGCCAGCGGCATCGCGCGGGCGTAGACGGACTCCCGGATGCCCGACAGCAGCGGCAGGCCGGCCTGGGCCACCCCGCCGGTGACCACGATCCGGTGCGGGTTGAAGAAGTTGACCAGCGCGGCCAGCACGGTGCCGATCGTCCGGCCGGCGTCTCGCACCAGCTCCAGCGCCGGGCCGTCCCCGCGGACGGCGAGGGCGACGACGTCCCGGGTGCTGGCGACCGGCAGGCCGGCGTCGAGGGCGTCGCGCAGCAGCGAGGCCCCGCTGGCCAGCGCCTCCAGGCAGTTGGTGTTGCCGCAGCGGCACAGCACGCTGCGGCCGTCGGCTGCGTGGACGTGGATGTGCCCGATGTCCCCGGCGCTGCCCTGCGCGCCCCGGTAGACGCGCCCGGCCACGATCACGCCGCAGCCGACCCCGGTGCCGACCTTGACCACGAGGGCGTCCTGGTCGGAGCCCTCGACACCCAGCTCGCCCAGG
Organism: Klenkia terrae; assembly: GCF_900491935.1. GTDB lineage: Bacteria > Actinomycetota > Actinomycetes > Mycobacteriales > Geodermatophilaceae > Klenkia > Klenkia terrae. The sequence goes on along the minus strand of NZ_UEXK01000004.1, from coordinate 1,653,222 downwards.
GCCATCACGTTGACGTCGTTGTCGACGAAGACCGGGGCCGCCCAGCGGGCGAACGCCTCGGGGATCGGGTGGTCGTGCCAGCCCGGCATGATCGGCGGGTGCGAGGGCCGGCCGGTCGAGAACTCGACCGGGCCGGGCACCCCGACCCCGACCGCGCGCACGTCGGCGTCGCGCAGCCCGGCCTCGGCGAGCACCTGGCGGCCCAGCCGGCTCGCCTCGCCGAGCACGGCCGCGGGTCCCTCGGAGATGTCGATCGGGTGCCCGGCCGTCGCCAGCACGCGTGCCGACAGGTCGGTGACGGCGACGTCGACGCTGGTGACCCCGAGGTCCACCGCGAGCACGCAGCCGGCCTCGCTGTTGAACTGCAGCAGCGTCGGCGGCCGTCCGCCGGTGCTCCAGCCGCGGCCGCCCTCGGCCAGCAGGTTGGCGCCGATCAGCTGGTCGACCCGGCCGCTGATGGTGTTGCGGGAGGCGCCGGTCAGGGCCACCAGCTCGGCCCGGCTGCGCGCGCGACCCGTGCGCACGTGGTGCAGCAGCGCCGCCGGGGAGGCGGACACGGCCGGGGTCGCGGTCACGGCTGACATGGTGGCACGTCCGGCCCGCGGCGTGTCGCCGCAGGTCAGCGGCGTGCGCGCCGGCGGAGGTCAGGCCGCGGTGTCGGCCAACCGGTGCGGCACCGTGCGGGGCACCCGTCGCCAGACCGCCTTCTGCAGGGCCAGCGTGGCCAGTGCGGCGACCAGGATGCCGACCAGGTTGATGCCCAGCTGGGCCGCGGCCTCGCCGAGTTCCCGACCGCCGCCCAGCGCCAGCGACAGCGCGATGTCCCCGGCTGCCGGGACCGTGGTCACCGAGATGAAGACCCCGACCAGGGCGCCGGACTTGGCCGAGGTCAGCGACAGCACGCCGGCGATGCCGGCCAGCACCGCCACGACCAGGGACCAGCGGTCGGGCTGGGTGATGAAGCCGGTCGCCGGCCGGGCCGCGTCCAGCAGCTCGGGTCCGTACCAGCCCAGCGCCCGGCCCAGCACGGCCACCGCCGTGGTGACCGCGATCGCGACGGCGAAACCGACGACCAGGGCGATCACCGCCCGGCGGGCGATCGAGCGCCGGCCGTGCACGACCGCGACCGCCAGCGCGGCGATGGGGGCGAACTCGGGCCCCAGCACCATGGCGCCGATGACCAGGACGGCCGAGTCGTTGACGATGGCCACCGCGGCCAGCAGCGTGGCGATGGTCAGGAAGGCCACGTAGGCGACCGACAGCGAGGAGTCGGCGTCCGTCGTGCGGACGACCTGCTCCCAGACCACCGCGTCCGCGCCGTCCCCCGGCGCCCGGTCCTCGGCCTCCTGGGCCGGCCGGGAGACCGCGGCGTCGACGGACTCGATCGCGATGCCGCCGTCCCGGTCGATGCCCAGCTCGCGCAGCGCGGAGATGACGCCGTCGGCGGACTCCCGGGCGACGTCGACCAGGAACACGTCGCCGGGCGGGCTCACCGAGCAGCCGGGCAGCAGCGCCAGGTGGGCGGTGCCCGGGTCGTCGGCGAGCAGCGTGCGGACGGCCTCGGTCCGGTCGGCCGGGGAGGTGATCCGCAGGTGGAGCAGCACGGGTGATGTGTACCTTGCCGGGCTGCCCGTCGTCGTCAGCCCGTGCCGCTGACCTGGATCGTGACCGCGGCGACCTGGATGGTGGAGCCGTCGGCCGCGAGCCGTTGCAGGGCGAGCTCGTGCGCGCCGTCGCCGGCGGGGACGGCCAGGGCGAGGTCGGGGGACAGGCACTGGGCCAGCCGCAGCGCGGGGCCGGCCGGGGTCTCGGTGTAGTCCACCGTCGACCCGGCGTCGCCGCGGACCGGTTCGCCGTCGACGGTCAGCACGAAGTCGGTGTCATCGGGACCGGTGAGCCGGACGTACATGGTCTGGCCGCGGACGACCTGGCTGGAGGAGACCCCGATCGCCGGGGTGCTGCAGTTCGCCGTCAGCGGCACCTCGTCGGCGCCGCGGGAGCTGGTGAACGCCAGCACCGCCAGGGCGACCACCGCCACCGCCAGCCACGCCCAGTGGTTCCCGCGCCGGATGGTGGGCCGGTCACCGGCCAGCGCCCGCTCGTCGCCGATGTCGCGGGCGTAGTGGTTCGCCGAGCGCCGGTTGCCCGCCGCCAGCTCGGGGTCCTCGCGCCCCCGCACCCCGCCGAAGATGAAGCTCACGGCGTCCAGTGTCCCTGGTGACGGGATGGAACGGCCTGGCCCCAGGGGCCCGCGGCACGCGGAGCGTGTCGTGGGGTGGGGCCAGGTCCTTCGTCGGCTGCGGGGTGTTGCTGGGTGCGGTTACTCGGCGGGTGCGGCGCCCGGGCCGGACTGGCCCTGCTGGGTCTCGCCGTGCTCGGTGCCCTGCGGGGCGGTGCCCCGGTCCTCCGGGCCCTCGGAGCCCGGCGTCGGGCCCGACGCGGTGCCGGCTGCGGCGGCCCCGACCGGGGCCATCGCGCGGAGCAGGATCTGGCTGACGTCGAGGACCTCGACGTGCTCGGCCGCCTCGCCCTTCTCCTTCTTGGTGTTCACCGCGTCGCTGAGCATCGTGATGCAGAACGGGCAGGCGGTGGAGATGACGTCGGGCTCGAGCTCGAGCGCCTCCTCGGTGCGGTTCATGTTGATCCGCGTCCCGATCTTCTCCTCCATCCACATCCGCGCACCGCCGGCGCCGCAGCAGAACCCGCGGTCCTTGCAGCGGTGCATCTCCTGGGTGCGCAGGCCCTGGACGCTGTCCAGGATCTCCCGCGGCGGGGTGTAGACCTTGTTGTGCCGGCCCAGGAAGCACGGGTCGTGGTAGGTCACCTTGCGGTCGATCGGGGTGACCGGCACCAGCCGGCCCTCCTCCACGAGCTGGCCCAGCAGCTGGGTGTGGTGCACGACGTCGTAGTCGCCGCCCAGCTGCGGGTACTCCTTGTTGATCGAGTTGAAGCAGTGCGGGCAGGTCGCCACGATCTTGCGGCGGCCGGTCTCGCGGCCCTCGAAGACGGTGTTCAGCGTCTCGACGTTCTCCGCGGCCAGCTGCTGGAAGACGAACTCGTTGCCCATCCGGCGGGCCGGGTCACCGGTGCAGGTCTCGCCCGAGCCCAGCACGGCGAACTCGACGCCCGCGGTGTGCAGCAGCTCGGCGACGGCCTTGGTGACCTTCTTGGCCCGGTCGTCGATGGCCCCGGCGCAGCCGACCCAGAACAGGTACTCGACGTCGTCGTCGATCGCGCCCTCGACCTGGCGGACCGGGAAGGGCATGTCCTTCATCCACTCGTCACGGGTGGACGGGCTGACGCCCCACGGGTTGCCGCGGTTCTCCAGGTTGCGCAGCATCACGCCGGCCTCGGAGGGGAAGCTGGACTCGATCAGCGTCTGGTAGCGGCGCATGTCCATGATGTGGTCGACGTGCTCGATGTCGACCGGGCACTGCTCCACGCAGGCCCCGCAGCTGGTGCAGCTCCACAGCACGTCGGGGTCGATGACCCCGCCCTCCTCGAGGGTGCCGACCAGCGGGCGCTCGGCCTGGGCGTCGTTGGTGCCCTCGATGCGGGCGAAGCCGGAGTACCAGGTCTGCTCCGCCGACGGCGCCTCGGGCGTCATCACCGACTCGCCACCCGCGGAGTCGCCCTTGCCGTCACCCACCTCGCGGGCGCCGACCAGGTACGGCGCCTTCGCGTACAGGTGGTCCCGCAGGTCCATGATCACCATCTTCGGCGACAGGGGCTTGCCGGTGTTCCAGGCCGGGCACTGGCTCTGGCACCGCCCGCACTCGGTGCAGGTGGTGAAGTCCAGCATCCCCTTCCAGGTGAAGTCCTCTATCTTGCCGCGGCCGAAGGTCGCGTCCTCGTCCGGGTCCTCGAAGTCGATCGGCACGCCGCCCGAGGTCATCGGCTGCAGGGCGCCCAGCGCGACCCCGCCGTCGTCCTCGCGCTTGAAGTAGATGTTGAAGAAGGCGCTGAACCGGTGCCAGGCCACGCCCATCGTCAGGTTGCGCGCGATCACGATCAGCCAGACCAGGCTGACCACGATCTTCACGAACGCGATGACGCTGACCAGGTCGGGGCTGTCGGGGAACAGGTTCGACAGCGCCGAGCTGACCGGGTGCGACCAGCCGGGGGCGTCGTCCAGGCCCGAGGCGATCTTGGCGGCCCGGATCGACAGGATGCAGATGCCGATGACCAGGACGACGGCCTCGACGAAGTAGCCGCGGCCCTCGTTGGACCCGGTGAAGCGGCCGTTGCGGCCGGTGCGGCGCGGGTGGTCCTTCTGCCGGATGACGATCAGCACCAGGATGCCGATGACCGTGCCGGCGCCGATGACGTCGACGAAGAGGTTCCAGACGCCCCAGGTGCCGATCAGCGGCAGGTGGAAGCTGGGGGAGAAGACCTCGCCGAAGGCCTCGACCAGGGTGAGGAACAGGCCGTAGAAGCCCACCATCACGAACCAGTGCGCGGCGCCGATGGTCGACCACTTGAGCATCCGGGTGTGCCCCAGGGACTCCACGGCCAGGTTCTTCAACCGGGGGCCGACGGGGCCGAACCGGGTGCCGTCGGGCTGGCCGGTCTTGATGACGGCCAGCATCTTCCGCACCGCCTGGGTCGCCAGCACGACGGCGACGACGAGCAGCAGCACGCACAGCGTGCCCAGGACGATCTGCAACGGGCCCACGGAACTCCCTCTCCCCGAGCGTCGGGACGACGACGGTGACTGGCGCGGACGATAGCCCAGCGCACCGACAGGCTACTGGCGAGTAACCGACACCGGGGGCGCGCCCGTCCGCGGGTCGGCGTTGCCGCGCCCGGGCGGGCGTGACAACCTCTGGCGACCGCCCGACCTGCGTCGATCACCCGGCGCAGGGGGGTGGCGACAGGGAGGCGGCGCGTGCAGGGGCAGGTGCGGCGCCGCGTCTACCTCGCGATCTGCCTGCTCGGCCTGCTGGGCTGCGCCTGGCAGATCGCCCGCCCCGGGGGTCAGCAGCTCGAGCGGACGGTGTCCTTCCCGCTGCTGGCGCTGTTCCTGCTCGGCGCCGGGGCGCTGCTGGTGTGGTGGCCGTCCCGGGTGCGGTGGGTGGAGGTCGGCGGGTTCGTCGTCCTCGCGGTGGTCTGGCTGACCACGATGGCCCTGCAGCTGGCCGCGGCCCCCGACGACGCCGCCGCGTGGGCCTCGCTGTTCCCGGGTGTCTTCGCCAACCTGTGCCTGCTCGTGGTGCTGGCCCACCTGTGGTTCGACGTGCGCTGGGCGGTGGTCGCCTCGCTGGCCGGCCCGGCGATCGCGCTGGTCGTCGGCACGGTGCGGTTCCTGCCCGTCGAGCCCGGGATGCGGAACTACGCGCTGGACCTCGCCGGCGCGCTGGGCTACGTCGTGGTGCTGGCGATGCTGGCCTTCCTCATGGCCCGCAGCAAGGAGGCCCTGGCGCTGAGCCGGGCCGAGGCCGCCCGGCTGCGGGAGCTCGCGCACACCGACGTCCTGACCGGGCTGCCGAACCGGCGCAGCCTGATCGACGCGCTGCACACCGCGGTGCAGGACCGCCGCGCCGGCGGCAGCACCGCCGTCGTCCTGTTCGACCTGGACCACTTCAAGGCCGTCAACGACCGGTACGGCCACGACGTCGGCGACCTGGTGCTGCAGGAGGTGGCCGACGTCGTGCTGTCCTCGCTGCGCCCGGACGCCGTGTTCGGCCGCTGGGGCGGCGAGGAGTTCCTCGTCGTGGTCCCGCGGGCCGACCTGGAGGCCGGGGTGGCGGTCGCCGAGCGGCTGCGCCGGGACATCGCCGCCCGCGGCTTCCCGGGCGGGCTGGCCATGACGGCGAGCTTCGGGGTCAGCGTGCTCAGCGACGCCGACTCGGTCGACGCGGTGCTGCTGCGCGCCGACCGGCTGCTCTACGTGGCCAAGGAGGCCGGGCGGGACCTCGTGGTCACCCGCCTGCCGCGCCCCTGACCGCGCGGGTCGCCCAGCCGTGCCGCTGTGGCGCAGGTCTCCGGCGACCCCCGGGAACACCACCCCGGGGTCTGCCGTTACGGTGGGCAGGAAAGTTGAGCGGCCAGGGCGCAAGGCCCGGTGGTCGCGAGACGACCAGCCAGCACCAGACCTGACCACCGCACGAGAAGGGCCAACTCCCCCATGGCACGAGCTGTCGGCATCGACCTCGGCACCACGAACTCCGTCGTCACCGTCCTGGAGGGTGGCGAGCCCACGGTCATCGCCAACTCCGAGGGCTCCCGCACCACCCCGTCGGTCGTCGCCTTCGCCAAGAACGGCGAGGTGCTGGTCGGCCAGTCCGCGAAGAACCAGGCCGTCACCAACGTCGACCGCACCATCCGCTCGGTCAAGCGGCACATGGGCACCGACTGGAAGACCGCCGACATCGACGGCAAGAACTACACGCCGCAGGAGATCAGCGCGCGCGTGCTGCAGAAGCTCAAGCGCGACGCCGAGACCTACCTGGGCGAGCCGGTCACCGAGGCCGTCATCACCGTCCCGGCCTACTTCGAGGACGCCCAGCGCCAGGCCACCAAGGAGGCCGGCGAGATCGCCGGCCTGACCGTCCTGCGCGTGGTCAACGAGCCCACCGCGGCCGCGCTGGCCTACGGCCTGGACAAGGGCGAGACCGAGCAGACCATCCTGGTCTTCGACCTCGGCGGCGGCACGTTCGACGTCAGCCTGCTCGAGATCGGCGACGGCGTCATCGAGGTCAAGGCCACCGCCGGTGACAACCAGCTCGGTGGCGACGACTGGGACCAGGCCGTCATGGACCACCTGGTCAAGCAGTTCAACGCCGCCAACGGCATCGACCTGTCCAAGGACAAGCTGGCGATGCAGCGTCTGCGCGAGGCGGCCGAGAAGGCCAAGATCGAGCTGTCCGGCGCGCAGTCGTCGACGGTCAACCTGCCCTACATCACCGCCGGGGCCGACGGCCCGCTGCACCTGGACGTGACGATCACCCGCGCGGAGTTCCAGCGGATGACCCAGTCGCTGCTGGACCGCACCAAGGCGCCGTTCAACCAGGTGGTCCGCGACGCCGGCATCCCGGTGGCCTCGATCGACCACGTCGTGCTCGTCGGTGGCTCCACCCGGATGCCCGCCGTCTCCGACCTGGTGCGCGAGCTGACCGGCGGCAAGGAGCCCAACAAGGGCGTCAACCCCGACGAGGTCGTCGCCATCGGTGCCGCGCTGCAGGCCGGCGTGCTCCGCGGCGAGGTCAAGGACGTCCTGCTGCTCGACGTCACCCCGCTGTCCCTGGGCATCGAGACCAAGGGCGGGATCATGACCAAGCTCATCGAGCGCAACACCACGATCCCGACCAAGCGCTCGGAGATCTTCACGACGGCCGACGACAACCAGCCCAGCGTGCAGATCCAGGTGTTCCAGGGCGAGCGCGAGATGGCCGCCTACAACAAGAAGCTCGGCATGTTCGAGCTGACCGGTCTGCCCCCGGCGCCCCGCGGCGTCCCGCAGATCGAGGTGGCCTTCGACATCGACGCCAACGGCATCGTGCACGTCCACGCCAAGGACCTGGGCACGGGCAAGGAGCAGTCGATGACGATCACCGGCGGGTCGGCCCTGCCCAAGGACGACATCGCCCGGATGATGGCCGACGCCGAGGCGCACGCCGAGGAGGACAAGAAGCGCCGCGACGAGGCCGAGACCCGCAACCTGGCCGAGTCCCTGCAGTACCAGACCGAGAAGTTCCTGGCCGAGAACGGCGACAAGATCCCCGAGGACAAGAAGGACGAGCTGGGCTCCGCCCTGACCGACCTGCGCTCCGCCCTCGGTGGCTCGGACATCGCCGCGATCAAGACCGCGCAGGAGAACGTCGCGCGGATCTCCCAGGAGGTCGGCGGGGCCCTGTACGCCCAGCAGGCCGAGAACGCCGCCGGTGCCGAGGGTCAGCCCGGTGCCGACGCCGGTGCCCCCGGCGCCGCGGCCGGCAACGACGACGACGTCGTCGACGCCGAGATCGTGGACGAGGACACCGACAAGAAGTGAGCGACCGACCGCAGGACGAGGAGACCCCGCGCGTCGTGATCAACGACAAGCGTCGGATCGACCCGACCAGCGGCCAGGTCAGGGTGCCGACCGGCGGGTCCGTGGAGGACCCGTCGGCCGGCGCCCAGCCAGGGTCGACAGTCACCCCAGGGGAGCAGATGAGCGAGCAGACCGGTCCGGCCCCCGAGGTCGACCAGCCCGATGCCGTGACCGCCGAGGTCTTCGATGCAGCAGACGCACCTGCCGACGGGCCGGCCGACGAGGCCGCCCGCCAGCTGGCCGAGCGCACCGAGGACCTGCAGCGGGTGACGGCGGAGTACGCCAACTACCGGCGGCGGGTCGACCGCGACCGCGTCGCGGTGGTGGACCAGGCCGCCGAGCGGTTCGCCGGCCAGCTGATCCCGGTGGTCGACGACATCGAGCGGGCCCGCGAGCACGGTGACCTGACCGGTGCGTTCAAGGTCGTCGCCGACCGCGTGCTGGGGCTGCTCGACGGCCTGGGCGTGACCACGTTCGGGACGCCGGGCGACCCGTTCGACCCCGCCCTGCACGAGGCGGTGCTGCACGACTCGTCGGCCGACGTCGCCGTGCCCACCGCCACCACCGTGCTGCGGCCGGGCTTCCGGCGCGGCGACCGCGTGCTGCGCACCGCGATGGTCGGGGTCACCGACCCCGAGCAGCCCGCAGCGCCCGCGCCGGACGCGGCGGGGGAGACCCCCGCGGGCTGACCGGCACCACCGCGGCCGGGGCGACGGACCGTCGCCCCGGCCGCACCCGCACTCACCCGTCCGGTCACCGGACGCACACCGAGCAGGAGGGGGGCGCCCGATGAGCACCCGGGACTTCATCGAGAAGGACTACTACGCCGCACTGGGCGTCGCCAAGGACGCCGACGCGGCCGCCATCAAGAAGGCCTACCGCGCGCTGGCCCGGGACCTGCACCCGGACAAGAACCCGGACAACGCCGCGGCCGAGGCCAAGTTCAAGGAGGCCTCCGAGGCCTACGGCGTGCTCTCGGACCCGCAGAAGCGCACCGAGTACGACGAGGCCCGCCGGCTGTTCGGCAGCGGCGGGTTCCGGCCCGGCGGCGCCGGCGGCGGCTTCCCGTCCGCCGGCGGCTACCCCAGCGGCGGCGCCGGCCAGCCCTTCGACCTCGGTGACCTGTTCGGCGCCGCCGGTCAGGGCGGGGCCGGCACCCGCGCCGGCGGCGGCGGTCTGGGCGACCTGTTCGGCGGGCTCTTCGGCGGCGGCGCCGCCCCGGGCGGGACCCGGAGCCGGCAGCAGGCCGCGTCGGGCCCGGCCCGCGGCCAGGACGTCGAGACCGAGGCGACGCTGGCCTTCGACGAGGCCGTGCTCGGCGTGACCGTGCCGCTGCGCATGCAGAGCCCCGGCTCGTGCCCCACCTGCCACGGCAGCGGCGCGAAGCCCGGCACCGCACCGCACACCTGCCCGGTCTGCAACGGGGCCGGGGTCACCAGCCGCAGCCAGGGCGCCTTCGCGTTCTCCGAGCCGTGCCGCGAGTGCCGCGGCAGCGGCTCCGTCGTCGACGACCCCTGCGCCACCTGCAAGGGCAGCGGGATCACCGACCAGGTCCGCACCATCACCGTCCGCATCCCGGCCGGGGTGAAGGACGGCCAGCGCATCCGGCTGGCCGGCAAGGGAGCCCCCGGACGGCGGGGCGGCCCAGCGGGTGACCTCTTCGTCGTCGTGCACGTGACCGGCAGCGAGCTGTTCGGCCGCAGCGGCGACGACCTGACCCTCGACGTGCCGATCACCTTCGCCGAGGCGGCCCTGGGCACCACCCTCACCGTGCCGACGCTGGAGGGCACCGTCTCCCTCAAGGTCCCCGCCGGCACGTCGGGCGGACGCACCTTCCGGGTCCGCGGCCGCGGCGTGCAGGGCAAGTCCCGCGCCGGTGACCTGCTGGTCACCGTGTCGATCGCCGTGCCCGCCGCGCTCAGCCCGGAGGCGCGCACCGCCGTCGAGGCGCTGGCCGCCCAGCTCGACGAGGACCCGCGCCCGGCGGTCACCGCCGCCGTCCGTGCCGGAGGGGGTGCATGAGGTGACCGAACCCCGGTCCGTGGCCGAGGACGCCCCGGTCTTCGTCATCTCGGTGGCCGCCCAGCTGGCCGGGATGCACGCCCAGACGCTGCGCCAGTACGACCGCCTCGGCCTGGTCAGCCCCGGCCGCACCGCCGGCGGCGGACGCCGCTACAGCCCCCGCGACGTCGCGCTGCTCCGCGAGGTGCAGCGGCTGAGCCAGGAGGACGGCGTCAACCTGGCCGGCATCAAGCGGATCATCGAGCTGGAGTCCCAGGTCGAGGCGCTGCAGGACCGGGTGCGCGAGCTGCTGGCCGAGGTCGACGACGCCCAGCGCCGCGCGATGGCCGCCGAGTCGGCGTTCCGGCCCGACTTCGGCCACCCCGCGCCGGGGACCGCCCTGGTGGTGTGGCGCCCGCGCGGTCCGCGGAGCAGCCGGTGAGCGCCGCGGACCCGGCCGGGAACCCAGGGGGCCCCGCGCACGTGGAGCACGACGTGAGCACCGCGACGACCACCACCGACCCCGCCGCGCACGAGGCGCACGTCCAGCTCGAGCGCGAGATCGCCCTGCTGCTCCGCCGGGCGCGGGCGATCCAGGGCCGGCTGGCCAGCGAGCTGCACCGCGGTCTGGACGGCGCGGCCTACGGGTTGCTCGTGCTGCTCGACGACGCCGGGCCGCTGCGGGCCAGCGACGTCGTCGTCCGGCTCGGCCTGGACAAGTCCACCGTCAGCCGGCAGGTCGCCTCGCTGGTGGACGCCGGCCTGGTCGACCGGGTGGCCGACCCCGACGACGGCCGCGCCCAGGTGCTGTCCACCTCGCCCGAGGGCCACCGGCGGCTGTCGGAGATCCGCGACGCCCGGCGGGCCCGCTGGGAGGCCGACCTGGCCGACTGGGCGACCGACGACGTCGCCGCCCTCGGCGCGCTGCTCGGCCGGCTGAACCGGCTCGGCGAGGCCCGCGAGGCGCAGATCGGCGCCCCGACCACGACCTGACCCACCCGCACCGCCACGACCGCCACGACGGCCGCGTCCCCGCACCCGGGGGACGCGGCCGTCGTGCGTCGTGAGGCAGGTCTCCGGGCAATGAGGTTGCAGACAACAACCATCGGTGTGAACATGGTTGGAGCAAGCAAGCAACTTCCTGGAGGTCCCCCGTGCAGCTCGCGCAGCACACCGCCGACCGGCTCACCGCCGGGCTCAGCCAGCTCATCCGCGCCGGCCGGCACCTCTCGCACGCCGCGGCCCACGAGCTCTACGGCGACCTGCCCAGCTTCGGCTGGGCGGTCCTCGTGCCGCTCGAGCGCGACGGCGAGCAGCGCTGCAGCGCCCTGGCCGCCGGCCTCGGCGTCGACGGCTCGGTCGCCAGCCGCCAGGTCGCCGCGCTCGAGCGCGCCGGCTACGTCCAGCGCCGTCCCGACCCCCTCGACGGCCGGGCCAGCCTGATCGGTCTCAGCGAGGCCGGCGCCGCCGCGCTCGCCCGCACCCGTGAGGTCCGGGCCGACTGGGCCACCGCCGCGCTGGCCGACTGGACCGACGAGGAGGCCGACACGCTGTGCCGCCTCCTCGAGCGGCTCACCGCCGACCTCGCCGTCGGCCGCCCCGCCCGCCACGCGCAGCTCGCCGGGGCGGGCGGCGAGCACGAAGGACTGCAGCCGCATCTTCAGGGTGTTGCTGCCGCNCCCCCCGACCGGCGGCCGTCGGATGAGCACCGTCGCCGACCCCGCCACCCCGCACACCTCACCCGCAGGAGCTCCTCGCATGGCCAGCACCACCGCCGACCTGCCGTCGGCCGAGCAACAGGGTCGGATGACCCACCGGCAGATCCTGGAGGCCCTCTCGGGTCTCCTCCTCGCGCTCTTCGTGGCGTTCCTGTCCTCGACGGTGGTCTCGAACGCCCTGCCCACGATCATCACCGACCTGCGCGGCAGCCAGAGCCAGTACACCTGGGTGGTCACCGCGACCCTGCTGGCCAGCACCGCGTCCACCCCGATCTGGGGCAAGCTCGCCGACCTGATGAGCAAGAAGCTGCTCATCCAGATCGCGATCGTCGTGTTCGTCCTCGGGTCGATGCTGGCCGGGCTCGCCCAGTCGGTGCCCACCCTGATCGGCTGGCGCGTGCTGCAGGGCCTGGGCCTGGGTGGCCTGCAGGCGCTGGTGCAGATCGCGATGGCCGCGATGATCAGCCCCCGCGAGCGTGGTCGGTACTCCGGCCTGCTCGGCGGTGTGATGGCCGTGGCCACCGTCGGCGGCCCGCTGATCGGCGGTCTGCTGGTGGACACCAGCTGGTTGGGCTGGCGCTGGTGCTTCTTCGTCGGCGTCCCGTTCGCCGTCGTCGCCCTGGTGCTGCTGCAGCGCACGCTGCACCTGCCCACGATCAAGCGCGACGTGTCCATCGACTACCTGGGTGCGGCCTTCCTGACCGCTGGCGTCTCCCTGCTGCTGATCTGGGTCACGCTGGCCGGTGACACCTTCGCCTGGATGTCGGTCGAGACCCTGCTGATGGTCGGCGGCGGGCTGCTGGCCGTGGCCGCGTTCATCGTGACCGAGCTTCGGGCCAAGGAGCCGATCGTCCCGCTGCGGCTGTTCAAGGACCGCACCACGACCCTGGCCATCGTCGCCAGCGTCGCGGTCGGCGTCGCCCTGTTCGGCTCCACGGTCTTCCTCGGCCAGTACCTGCAGATCTCCCGCGGCTACTCGCCCACCGCGGCCGGCCTGCTCACCATCCCGATGGTCGGCGGCCTGCTGGTCTCCTCCACGGTGTCGGGCATCCTGATCAGCCGCTACGGCCGCTGGAAGGCCTACCTGGTCACCGGGTCAGTGCTCGTCGCCGCCGGGTTCGGGCTGCTGTCCACGATCGACCACACCACGAACATGGTGCTGCTCGGCGTCTTCCTCGCCGTGCTGGGCCTGGGCATCGGCATGACGATGCAGAACCTGGTGCTGGCCGTGCAGAACACCGTGGCCGCCACCGACCTCGGGGCCGCGAGCTCGGCGGTCGCGTTCTTCCGCAGCCTGGGCGGCACGATCGGCGTCTCGGTGCTGGGCGCGGTGCTCAGTGCCCGCGTCACCACCCTGATCACCGACGGCCTGCCCGCCGGTGCGGCGGCCCAGGCCGGGGGCGGGGACGTCGGCCTGGCCACCCTCAACGACGCGCCGCCGGCGATCCAGGACCTCATCCGGGTCTCCTACGGCGACGCCACCGGCCGGATCTTCCTCATCGCCGCGCTGCTGTCGGTGATCACCGTGCTCGCCGTGGTGTTCATCCACGAGGTGGCGCTGCGCACCGAGAGCGGCGACGAGCGGGTCGCCCAGCAGAGTGCACCGACGGACAGCACGTCCGCGGTGGACCAGCAGCTGGCCGGTCGGCACACCGCCGGTGGGGTCGACGGCCCGGCCGAGCCGGTGCGGGTGACCGCGATCGTCGGCACGGAGCTCGACGACCACCACGGCCGGCACGAGTCGGCGGGCCGCGAGCGGGTCGACACCCGCAGCTGATCCGCTGCACCACCACCGAGAAGCCCGTCCCCAGCCGGGGGCGGGCCTCTCGTGCGTCGCGGGGGTCGACGCCCGGGACGACGACGGCCCCGCCTCCCCAGGGGGAGACGGGGCCGTCGGGGTGGTGCGGGTGGATCAGGAGACGAGCGCGGCGTCCAGGGTGATGTCGACGCCGGTGAGGGCCTTGCTGACCGGGCAGCCGGCCTTGGCGTCCTGGGCGGCCTTCTCGAAGCCGGCCGCGTCCAGGCCGCTGACCTCGCCGCGGACGGTGAGCGCGATGCCGGTGAGCTTGAAGCCGCCGTTGGCGGAGTCCGGGCCGAGCGAGACGTCGGCGGAGACCTCGAGGGACTCCGGGGTGCCGCCGGCCTGGGCGATCAGGGCCGAGAGCTGCATGGCGAAGCAGGAGGAGTGCGCCGCGGCGATGAGCTCCTCGGGCGAGGTGGTGCCGCCGGCCTCGTCGGCCGCGCGCTTGGGGAAGGACACCTCGTAGGTGCCGACCTTCGAGCTGGACAGCTCGACCTGGCCGGAGCCCTCCTCGAGCGTGCCGTTCCAGGCGGTGCGTGCGGTGCGTGTCGGCATCGGTGCTCCTTCGTCGTCGAGGGCGACCGACGATCGGCCACCCTGTTCAATTGTGCACAACCGATCAGCTGTGCGCGGTGTTCCCGTCGGCGGTCACGCGGTCGGTCAGGGTGCGCAGCTCGGTCTTGAGGTGGTCGAACTCCGAGATCGTCATGCCCAGGGCGCCGATGATCTCGCCGGACACCTCCAGCGCCTGCGAGTGCAGCGCCTTCCCCTCGGGGGTGAGCAGGATGGAGACCGACCGCTCGTCGTCCACCCGGCGGTGCCGCGTGACCAGGCCGGCGGCGGTGAGCCGCTTCAGCAGGGGGGACAGGGTGCCCGAGTCCAGCGCCAACCGGCTGCCGAGCTGCCCCACGGTCTGTCCGTCGGACTCCCAGAGCAGCATCATGACCAGGTACTGCGGATAGGTCAGCCCCATCCGGTCGAGCATCGGCCGGTAGCGGGCCGTCACGGCACGCGAAGCTGCGTACAGCGCGAAGCAGAGTTGGTCGTCGAGTTCGACGCTGGGTGACGGCGTGTCCGACATCGCCCCAGCTTAAGGGGCGTTGGCCAACCATGTGACGCCCACCCGTTCCGGATGCCCGCACAGGGTTGAGTGGAACAGACTCAACCCGACGCTCGTTGCCCCCTTCGAGAGCCCCCGGACGAGAGGAACACGCACCGACCATGGACAAGCTGACCACCCGGTCGCAGGAGGCCATCGCTGCTGCCCAGCGGCTGGCGGTGGACCGCGGCCACGCCGGCCTGGAGCCGCTGCACCTGCTGCTGGCGCTGCTGGACCAGGCCGACGGCATCACCGGCCCGCTGCTGCAGGCCACCGGCGCCATCCCCGGCGAGGTCCGCGTCAAGGCCGACGCCGCGCTGCGCCGCCTGCCCAGCGTCTCGGGGTCCACGGTGGCCGCGCCGTCGCCGTCCCGGGACTTCTTGCGGGTGGTCAACGCGGCCGGCGAGCAGGCCACCGCCCTGGGCGACGAGTTCGTCTCCACCGAGCACCTGCTGGTCGGCCTGGCCGCCGTCGGTGGCGAGGCCGGGTCGGTGCTGGTCGGCGCCGGGGCCACCGACGACGCGCTGCTGGCCGCCTTCCGCACGGTCCGGGGCAACCGCAAGGTGACCTCGGCGGACCCCGAGGGCACGTTCCAGGCGCTGGAGAAGTACGCCGTCGACCTCACCGAGCGGGCGCGGGACGGGAAGATGGACCCGGTCATCGGCCGCGACGCGGAGATCCGCCGCGTGGTCCAGGTGCTCTCCCGGCGCACGAAGAACAACCCGGTGCTGATCGGCGAGCCCGGGGTCGGCAAGACCGCGATCGTCGAGGGCCTGGCCCAGCGGATGGTGGCCGGCGACGTCCCGGAGAGCCTCAAGGGCAAGCGGCTGATGAGCCTGGACCTGTCGGCCATGGTGGCCGGGGCCAAGTTCCGCGGTGACTTCGAGGAGCGGCTCAAGGCCGTGCTGACCGAGATCACCGAGTCCGACGGCGAGATCGTCACCTTCATCGACGAGCTGCACACGATCGTCGGCGCCGGCGCGAGCGGGGACTCCGCGATGGACGCCGGGAACATGATCAAGCCCATGCTGGCCCGCGGCGAGCTGCGGATGGTCGGTGCCACCACGCTGGACGAGTTCCGCGAGCACATCGAGAAGGACCCCGCCCTGGAGCGCCGCTTCCAGCAGGTGTTCGTCGGCGAGCCCACCGTCGAGGACACCATCGGGATCCTGCGCGGGCTCAAGGAGCGCTACGAGGTGCACCACGGCGTCCGGATCACCGACGCCGCGATCGTGTCCGCCGCGACCCTGTCCGACCGCTACGTCACCGCCCGCTTCCTGCCCGACAAGGCCATCGACCTGGTCGACGAGGCCGCCAGCCGGCTGCGCATGGAGATCGACAGCCGTCCGGTCGAGGTCGACGAGGTCGAGCGCGTGGTGCGCCGGCTGGAGATCGAGGAGATGGCGCTGGCCAAGGAGGAGGACGAGGGCTCCCGGGCCCGGCTGGTCGCCCTCCGCGAGGACCTCGCCGACCGCCGCGAGCTGCTGGACGAGCTCACCGCCCGCTGGCAGCAGGACAAGGGCGCCATCGACCGCATCCGCGAGACCAAGGAGCGGCTGGAGACGGTCCGCTCCGACGCCGAGCGCGCCGAGCGGGACGGCGACCTCGCCCGCGCGGCCGAGCTGCGCTACGGCCAGCTCCCCGCCCTGGAGAAGGCGCTGGTCGAGGCCTCGGCCGGCACCGGCGAGGCGTCGATGCTCAAGGAGGAGGTCGGCCCCGACGACATCGCCGAGGTGGTGCAGGCCTGGACCGGCATCCCGGCCGGCCGCCTGCTGGAGGGCGAGACGGCCAAGCTGCTGCGCATGGAGGACGTGCTCGCCGGGCGCGTCGTCGGCCAGCCCGACGCCGTCCGCGCGGTGTCCGACGCCGTCCGGCGGGCCCGCTCGGGCGTCGCCGACCCCGACCGGCCCACCGGGTCCTTCCTGTTCCTCGGCCCGACCGGGGTGGGCAAGACCGAGCTGGCGAAGGCGCTGGCGGAGTTCCTCTTCGACGACGAGCGCGCCATGGTCCGCATCGACATGAGCGAGTACTCCGAGAAGCACTCGGTGTCCCGGCTGGTCGGGGCGCCCCCCGGCTACGTCGGCTACGAGGCCGGTGGCCAGCTGACCGAGGCGGTGCGGCGCCGTCCGTACACGATCGTGCTGCTCGACGAGGTCGAGAAGGCGCACCCCGACGTGTTCGACGTCCTGCTGCAGGTGCTCGACGACGGCCGGCTGACCGACGGCCAGGGCCGCACGGTCGACTTCCGCAGCACGATCCTGGTGCTGACCTCGAACCTGGGCTCGCAGGTCATCGCCGACCAGTCGATCCCGGCCGACGCCAAGCGGCGCGCGGTGGACGAGGTGGTGCGGGCGCACTTCAAGCCCGAGTTCCTCAACCGGCTGGACGACGTCGTGGTCTTCCGGGCGCTGGGCACCGAGGAGCTCACCGGGATCGTGGACATCCAGGTCGCGGTGCTGGCCCGCCGGCTGGCCGCCCGCCGGCTGGTGCTGGAGGTCTCCGACGCCGCCCGCGAGTGGCTGGCGATGAACGGGTTCGACCCGGTCTACGGCGCCCGGCCGCTGCGCCGCCTGGTGCAGTCGGCCATCGGCGACCAGCTGGCCCGCGCCCTGCTGGCCGGGGACATCCGGGACGGCGACACCGTGGTCGTCGACGTCGCCGGGGACCTGGACGCCGGGCTGACCGTGCGGCGGTCCGGTGCGGCCACCCCCGAGGAGCCGATCGACCCCGCCTCGCGGGAGCTGACCGCCTGACCCCGCCGCGACGGGCCCGCCGACACGCCGTCGGCGGGCCCGTCGTGCACCCCGTCGTGCCGTCCCGGCTCGCCACCGTCTCGTTGGCCCGCCATGATCACTGCGCCCGGCGCGCGCCGGGTCCGGACGAGGAGGACGCATGACCGCAGGACAGGGACAGCCCGACGGCTCGTGGGGGCAGCCCCCGCAGGGTGGCCCCGGTCAGCCCCCGCAGGGGTACGGCCAGCAGCCGCCCCAGGGCTACGGCCAGCAGGGCCAGCAGCCCCCGCCGGGGTACGGCCAGCAGCCGCCGCAGGGCTACGGCCAGCAGGGCTACGGCCAGGGCGGTTACCCGTCGGCCCCGCAGGCCGGCTTCGGTGCCCCGGGCCAGGCGCCGCCGCGGCCCTCGACGGTGACCAACGGCGTCTACGCCTTCGTCGCGGCCACGGTCATCGGCCTCATCGGGTCGATCATCACCTTCGCCAACCTGGACACGATCCTGGACAACGCCTACCGGGACGCCGGGATCGACCCGAACTCGGTCGACGCGTCGCTCTCGGGCATCGGCACCGGGGCGGCCACGGCCGGCGCGGTCTTCGGCCTGATCATCTTCGCCGCCTACTGCGCGGTCATCTGGTTCGCCTACCAGGGCAAGAACTGGGCCCGGATCGTGCTCTTCGTGCTCGGCGGGATCAGCCTGCTGTCGGTGTTCAACGTCGCCGGCACCGGCGTCGCGCTGATCACCATCACCAGCATCCTCCAGCTGCTGCTCATCGCCGCCGGCATCTTCTTCCTGGCCCAGAAGGCCTCGAGCCAGTGGTACGCGGCCATGAAGGGCCGCTGAGCGCCCAGGCACAGGACCGCGGGGGTCGCAGGGCCCCCGCGGTCAGCCCGTCCGGCGGGCCGGCAGCCAGGCCCGGGTGGTGCGGGCCAGCAGGCTGCTGACCGCGGCCACGCAGAGCACGAGCACCAGCAGCGAGAGGATCGTCGTCCCGCCGGCGGTGAGCGTGGACAGCAGCGTGCGCAGGCCCAGGAACAGCGCGGCCCCGACCCCCAGCCACCGGCCCCACGGGCGGCCACGCAGCAGGGCCACCGCGCCGACCCCGGCGGCCAGGGCCAGCACCAGGTAGAGGAGCTGGCCGAGCACCAGCGACCGGGTGACCGCGGCGCGGTCGAGCTCGGGCTGCGCGGCGACGAAGCGGTCGACCACCGTGTCCTGGCCGAGCAGGGTCAGCGCCGCGCTGATGCCCAGCAGCAGGGCCAGCGCGAGCAGGGTGCCCACGGCGACGCGCACCGACGGGGGAGCAGGCGTCCGGTCGGTCACCGCTCCACCCTGGCACGAGCCAGCACACTGGTGACGTGAACCCCCCGGCGACCCAGCACGAACCCCGGGTCGTGGCCCCCACCCGCGCAGCTGCCGCCCTCGCCGGGGTGCTCTCGGCCGCGGTGGCCCTCGGCGTCGGCGAGTTCGCGGCCGGGCTGCTCGGCGCGGAGAGCCCGGTGGTGGCCGTGGCCGACGCCGCGGTCGCCGCGACGCCGGAAGGGCTCAAGCAGTTCGCGATCGCCTCGTTCGGCACGGCCGACAAGGCGGTGCTGGTGGCCGGCGTGCTGGTCGTCGTCGGGCTGTGGGCGGCCGCGACGGGCCTGGCCGGGCGGCTCCGGCGGTGGGCCGGGATCGCCGGCGTCGTGGTGTTCGGCCTGCTCGGCGCGCTGGCGGCGGCCACCGCGCCGGCCGGGTCACCGCTGGACGTGGCCCCCCCGCTGCTGGCGGCCGCGGCCGGCGCCGTCGTCCTGCCGGCGCTGCTCACCCGGTTCGGCGCCGCCGGGCGTGCGCCGGCGGCCGGCCGCCGCGGCTTCGTCCTGGCCACCGGGGCAGCGCTCGGGACGGCGGTGGTCGCCGGCGGTGGTGGCCTGGTGCTCCAGCGCCGCCTCGCGGTGGCCGACGCCCGGGCCGACCTCGTGCTGCCCCGGGCCACCGACCCCGCCCCCCGCCTGCCCGACGGCGCGGACCTGGTGGGCGCCGTCGACGGCCTGACACCGCTCATCACCGACGCGGCCGACTTCTACCGGGTGGACACCGCCATCCAGGTGCCGCAGCTGGACCCCAGCCGGTGGTCGCTGACCCTGTCGGGCATGTTCGACCGGCCCGGCTCGATCACCCTGGCCGAGCTGTTCGACCGCCCGGACGTCGTCGAGCGGGACATCACGCTGACCTGCGTGTCCAACGAGGTCGGCGGCACGCTGGCCGGCACCGCGCGGTGGCTGGGCGTCCCGCTGGGGCCGCTGCTGCAGGAGTTCGGCATCCGGTCCGGTGCCGACCAGCTGCTGTGCCGCTCCAGCGACGGCATGACGATCGGGACGCCGACCCGCGCCGCGCTGGACATCGCGGACGCGATGCTGGCCTTCGGCATGAACGGCGAGCCGCTCCCGGTCGAGCACGGGTTCCCGGTGCGCATGGTCGTCCCGGGGCTCTACGGCTACGTGTCGGCGTGCAAGTGGCTGACCGGCATCGAGGCCACCACGTTCGACGCCCAGGACGCCTACTGGGTGCAGCGCGGGTGGGCGGCCGAGGGGCCGATCAAGATCGCCTCGCGGATCGACACCCCGGTCCGCGACGTCGACGCCGGCCAGGTGGTCGTGGCCGGGGTGGCCTGGGCCCAGGGCACCGGCATCGAGCTGGTCGAGGTGCGGGTGGACGACGGCCGCTGGCGCGAGGCCGAGCTGTCCCCGGAGGTCGGCCCCGACCTGTGGCGGCAGTGGTACCTGCCGGTGGACCTGGACCGCGGCACGCACCAGGTGTCGGTGCGGGCCACGGACGCCGACGGCCGCCGGCAGCCCGAGGAGCAAGCCCCGCCGTTCCCGGACGGCGCGACGGGCTGGCACACCGTCGAGGTGCAGGCCGGCTGATGCCGGACACTGGTCGCCAGTCCCCGACCGCTAGGAGCCCCCGACCATGACCAGCACCCGCCGCGCCCGCGGCGCCCTGATCGCGGCCACCGTCGTCCTCGTGGTCGGTGGTTGCTCCTCCGACGCCGGCACGGACGACGCGGCCGGCAGCTCGACGGCCACCACGACGTCCGCGCCGGCCACGGCCACCGGCCCGATCGGCGCCGGCTGCGCGCAGCTGCAGGTCGACCCGGCCGCCGCGGCCACGCTGCCGGCCGGCACCGCCCTGGCCGCCGTCCCGCTGCTGAGCACGCTGGCCTCGGTGGTCGGCACGGCGAACCTGACCGCGGCGCTGGACGCGCAGACCGAGATCACCGTGCTGGCGCCGGCCAACGCGGCCTTCGACGCCGTCCCGGCCGACCAGCTCAACGCCCTCGTCGCCGACCTGCCGCGGCTGACCTCGCTGCTCCAGCACCACGTCATCAGCGGCCGGCTGAGCCCGGACGAGCTGGTGGGGGAGCACACCACCCTGCTCGGCGACACCGTCACGGTGACCGGGTCCGCCGACGCCCCGGTGGTCTCCGCGGACCAGACCGTGCTCGGCGCGGTCGACGCGACCGTGGTGTGCGGCAACGTGCAGATCGCGAACGCCACCGTCTACGTCGTCGACCAGGTGCTCAGCCCCGAGGCGTGATCAGTTGCGCCGGGCGATGGCCCCGGACAGCACGGTGGCGAACGCCGTCCACGCGGCGTAGGGCGCCAGGGCGGCCGCGGCCGGTCGGCTGACCCGGTCCGCCCGGCGCACCAGGTCCACGGTGGACGCGGTGAGCGCGGCGGACTCGAGCGTGGCCAGCCACGGCCGGTGCGCGCGGAAGAACAGCGGCGTCCACGCCGTGTTCAGGGCCAGGTTGGCCGCGTAGGCGCGGGCGAAGTCGTGCCGCTGCTGGGCGTCGGACCTGGCCAGCACCTCGCCGCCGGCCCAGGCGATCCCGGTGTACAGGGCGCTCCACACGATGCCGAAGGCCTGCGGCGGCGGGTAGAACGACGGCGTGGACAGGCCGCGGAACCAGCGGCTGCCCGGGTCGGTCGCCAGCCCGCCCACCAGCGCCGAGCCAGCGGCCAGGACGGCCGCACCGATCCGGTCCGAGGAGGTCGTCATGCCCGGATGGTCGTCCTCAGTAGGGTCGGCCGCATGACGGCGACCACCCCGCACCCCGACCGGACGCGCCTGCAGGAGCTGATCACCGAGCTCGCGGTGGTGCACGGCAAGGTCACGCTGTCCTCCGGGCGCGAGGCCGACTACTACGTCGACCTGCGCCGCCTGACGCTGCACCACGAGGGCGCACCGCTGGTCGGACGGGTGATGCGCCAGCTGACCGCGGACCTCCGCTACGACGTCGTCGGCGGGCTCACGCTGGGCGCCGACCCGGTGGCCACGGCGATGCTGCACGCGGCCGCCGAGGGCCAGGGCTTCCTGGACGCCTGCGTGGTGCGCAAGCAGGGCAAGGCGCACGGGCTGCAGCGGCGGATCGAGGGCCCGGACGTCGCCGGGCGCGCGGTGCTGGTCGTGGAGGACGTCTCGACCACCGGCGGCAGCCCGCTGACCGCGGCGGAGGCGTTGACCGAGGCCGGCGCGGAGGTGGTGGCGGTCGCGGTGATCGTCGACCGCGGTGCCCGCGCGGCGGTCGAGGCCGCCGGCTACGAGTACCGCGCCGCCTTCGACCTCTCGGACCTGGGCCTGGCCTAGGCCGCCGAGCCGGCTCGCCGGTTGCGGACGACCTCGATCACGACCGGGACCAGCGACAGCGCGACGATGCCCAGGATGAACAGCTCGACGTGCTCCCGGACGACGGTGACCTGGCCCAGCCAGTAGCCCAGCAGCGTCACGCCGCCGGCCCACAGCACGCCGCCGATCACCGACCACACCGCGTAGCGGCGGAAGTCCATGAGCGACGCGCCGGCCATGACGGTCGCGAAGGTCCGGATGATCGGCACGAAGCGGGCCAGCAGGATCGTCCGGCTGCCGTTGCGGTCGAAGAAGGCCTGCGACTTGTGCACGTACTCGGCCTTGAACAGCCGGCTGTCCGGGCGGCTGAACACCGCCGGCCCGAGCCGCCGGCCGATCCAGTAGCCGACCAGGTTGCCGGCGATCGCGGCCAGCGGCAGCGCGACCAGCAGCACCCACAGCGGCACGGTGAACACCCCGCCGGCGACCAGCAGCCCGGCGGTGAACAGCAGCGAGTCCCCGGGCAGGAAGAACCCGACGAGCAGCCCGCACTCGGCGAACAGGATCACCACCAGCCCGATGAGGCCGAAGGTGTTGACCAGGTGCTCGGGGTCCAGGAAGGAGCTCACGGGGCGGGACCGTACGTGCGCCGGCTGTGGGTTCCCTGGACGACGGCGGGCGTGTCGGTGCCAGGTCGTACGGTGAGGAGGTGACCGCCACCACAGCGACGACGACGTCGCCGACCGCGCCCACCCCGGCGTGGCTGGCCGAGCTCACCGCGGCCCTGGGCGCCGGCAGCGTGCTGACCGACCCCGACGTGACCGCCTCCTACGCCCGCGACCAGGCGATGCTGGCGCTGTCCGGTGTCCCGGCCGCGGTCGTGCTGCCGCGCACCACCGCCGAGGTGTCGGCGGTGATGACGATCGCCTCCGCGCACGGCGTGCCCGTCGTGCCGCGGGGCGCGGGCTCCGGGCTGGCCGGTGCCGCGAACGCGGTCGACGGTGCGATCACCCTGGTGATGACCCGGATGGACGCCGTCCTCGAGGTGTCGACCGCCGACCGGCTGGCCGTCGTCCAGCCCGGGGTGGTGAACAAGGCGCTGCGCGACGAGGTGGCCCGGCACGGGCTGTTCTACCCACCGGACCCCAGCTCCTACGACTGGTGCACGATCGGCGGCAACCTGGCCAACAACTCCGGTGGCCTGTGCTGCGTGAAGTACGGCGTGACCACCGACTACGTGCTGGGCCTGGAGGTCGTGCTCGCCGACGGCCGGGTGCTGCGCACCGGCCGGCGCACGGTCAAGGGCGTGGCCGGCTACGACCTGGCCAAGCTGTTCGTCGGCTCCGAGGGCACCCTGGGCGTGATCACCGAGGCCACGCTGTCGCTGCGCCCGGCCCCGCAGACCCCGGTCACCCTGGTCGCCACCTTCTCCACCACCGCGCAGACCGGGCAGGTGGTGGAGGCCGCCGTCAGCTGTGGGGTGGTGCCGAGCCTGTTCGAGGTCATGGACCGCACCTGCATCCGCGCGGTCGACGACATGATGAAGGCCGGGCTGGACCGCGACGCGCACGCGCTGCTGGTCGCCCAGTCCGACGCCGGCGGCGAGGCCGCGCTGGCCGAGATGGAGGTCCTGGCCCAGCTCTGCCGCGACGCCGGCTGCGACCTGGTGCACGTCACCGACGACGCGGCCGAGGGCGACCTGCTGCTGGCCGCGCGCCGGATGGCGCTGCCCGCGCTGGAGCAGCTGGGCACGACGCTGATCGACGACGTCGCCGTCCCGCGGTCGCGGATCGCCGCGTTCCTCGACGGCTGCGACGCGATCGCCCGGGCCCGCGACCTGGTCATCGGGGTGGTCGGGCACGCCGGCGACGGCAACATGCACCCGACGATGTGCTTCGACCCCACCGACGACGACCACCGCGCCCGGGCCTTCGCCGCCTTCGACGACGTGCTGGAGCTGGGCCTGTCGCTGGGCGGCACGATCACCGGCGAGCACGGGGTGGGCAGCCTGAAGACCGCCTGGCTGGAGCGCGAGATCGGCCCGGTCGGGCTGGACGTGCACCGGTCGGTCAAGCGCGCGCTGGACCCGGACGGACTGCTCAACCCGGGCAAGATGTTCAGCGCGGGCTGAACCGGGGCACCTGGGCACGGTGTCGAGACAACGGCTGGTGGTCATCGGGGGAGATGCGGGCGGGATGTCCGCGGCGGCGCAGGCGCGCCGGCTGGACGAGGACCGGGAGATCGTGGTCCTCGAGCAGGGCCACGACACCTCCTTCTCGGCCTGCGGCATCCCCTACTGGGTCGGCGGGCTGGTCGGTTCCCGGGAGGACCTGGTGGCCCGCACCCCGGCCGAGCACCGGGAGCGCGGGCTCGTCGTCCACACCGCGACCCGGGCGGCCGGCATCGACCTGGACGCCGGCCGGGTGACCAGCGACGACGGCCGCACCTTCGACTACGACACCCTCCTGGTGGCCACCGGCGGGCGGCCCACCCGGCCGCCGATCGAGGGCCTCGACGCCCCCGGGGTGTTCGGCGTGCACCGGCTGGACGACGGCGAGGCCCTGCGCGCGTGGATCGCCGACCTGCCCGCGGGCGCCCCGGCGGTCGTGCTGGGCGGTGGCTACATCGGCCTGGAGATGGCCGAGATGCTTCAGGTCCGCGGGCTGGACGTCACCGTCGTGCTGGCCGACCCGCTGCCGATGGGGCTGCTGGACGCCGACATGGGCGAGCGGGTCTGCACCGCCATGCGTGCCCAGGGGATGACGGTGCAGACCGACCAGGCGGTGCGCGAGGTGCTGCGCGACGCGGACGGCACGGCGTGCGGGGTGCGCACCGACGTGGGGTCCTACGACGCGCGGGTCGTCGTCCTCGGGCTGGGCATGGGGCCCGAGTCGCGGCTGGCCGCCGAGGCCGGCCTCGGCATCGGCGTGACCGGCGGGATCGACGTCGACGCCTCGATGCGCAGCCGCACCCACCACAACGTCTTCGCCGCCGGCGACTGCGTGCAGACCTACCACCGGCTCACCGGGGAGCCCGCGCACGTCGCGCTGGGCACCCACGCCAACAAGCAGGGCCGGGTCGCCGGGTCGGTCATCGCCGGCCGGCCGGCCCGGTTCGCCGGCGTGCTGGGGACCGCGCTCACGAAGGTGGGCGACCTGGAGATCGGCCGGACCGGGCTGTGCACCTCCCAGGCCGAGGCCGCCGGCTTCGCCTTCCGGTACGACACGGTCGAGGCGACGACCCGGGCCGGGTACTACCCGGGGGCCGAGGACATCGCGGTGAAGCTGATCGCCGAGCAGGGCTCCGGCCGGCTGCTGGGCGCGCAGGTGCTCGGCGGGTCGGGTGCGGGCAAGCGGATCGACGTGTTCGCCACCGCGATCTGGTCGGGGATGACCGCCGACGAGCTCGCCGGGGCCGACATCTCCTACGCCCCGCCGTTCTCCCCGACCTACGACGCGGTGTCGGTGGCCGCCCGGGTGGTCAGCCGGCCCGAGCGGGGCTGACGCCCCGCCGGGGTGCCGACCGGGCCAGCAGGACGGCGCTGCCGAGGCCCGCGAGGGCGAGCACCACCGCCACCCAGGTGCCCGGCTCGACCGTCGCGGTGCCCCCGACGAGCTGGAGGGCGGCGACCACGGCGCCGAGCAGGGCGAGCCCGGCGAAGACGGCCGCGGTGACCCCGGCGGCCCGTCGGGCCCCCCGCCAGACCAGGACCAGCAGCACGACGGCCGGGAGCGCCGCTACCAGGAGCAGGATGAGCAGGGTCTCGCCCAGGGGCGAGTACTCGTCGACGTCGGCGATGCCGGCAGCGATCAGCACCCCCACGACCACCGCGACGCCGACGGTCACCCCGATCCGCCCGACCCGGCCGGCGGGCACCGCGGCGACCCCGAACCAGGCGGCCAGCACCAGGCCGAGGACCGAGGCCACGACGGCGAACGGGAGCGCGCCGTCGCCGAGGTTCACCAGGTCACCGGCGTTGAAGTCCGTCGTCCGGGCGCTGAGCAGCTCCCCGGACGCCCACGGCAGCTGGGCGACGGCGGCGGCGAACGCCGCCACGGCGGTCACCAGCACGAGCAGCCACCCGACCAGCACGCCCGTCCGACCCGGCGCACCGGTGCCGGGCGCCGGCGCGGGCGGCCACGGGCTGGTCACGCGGCAGATCCTGCCCGAGCGGGGTCGACCCGGGCCAGCGACCGGACGACCCACCCGGTGGCGCCCAGGGCCACCAGCAGCAGCCCGCCCATCGCCCAGGCCCCGAGCGCGGGGGAGCCCGCCGAGGTGAGCAGGCGGACGAGCGTGATCGCGTGCGCGAGGACCCCGACGGCCACGGCCACGAGCGCGATGACGGCGCTGGTGAGGCGCCACCGCCGCCAGGCCAGCAGCAGGAGCAGGGCCGCCGGGACCAGCGAGATGACGAGGGCGCCGATCAGCTCGCCGGACGGGGCGTCCTGCTCCTGGGTGAGGGTGGCCACGACCCCGGCGAGCACCACCGCCGCCACGACCGTCGTCAGGGCCCAGCGGGTCGCCCGGGACCAGGGCGCTGCGGCCAGGCCGAAGAAGACGGCGGCACCCAGCCCGGCGAAGGCCAGGATCACCGTCGCCTCGTAGCCGGCGACCGCGACCAGCACGCCCTGGGTCGCGGTCACCTCGGAGCCGCCGTCCATGACGCCGCGGGCCCAGACGGTGTCGCCGGTCAGCGGGATCGACAGCAGGGCGGCGGCCAGGGTGATCAGCCAGCCCACCAGCGGGACCAGCTGCCGTCGGGCGGGGGAGAGGGCGGTGCTCACGGAGAGCGATCCTGCCGGGTGCACCGCTCGCCCGCTGTCGTCGTCCCCACATCGGGCGGGATACTGGCCCGCGAGCAGCTCGTCCTCTCTTCGATCGGAGCGTCACCGTGCCCATCGCGACCCCCGAGGTCTACGCCGACATGATCAGCCGGGCGAAGGAGGGCGGATTCGCCTACCCGGCCATCAACTGCACCTCCTCGGAGACGGTCAACGCCGCGCTGCGCGGGTTCGCCGAGGCCGGCAGCGACGGGATCATCCAGTTCTCCACCGGCGGTGCGGAGTTCATCTCCGGCACCCGGGTCAAGGACATGGTCGTCGGCGCCACCGCGCTGGCCGAGTACGCCCACGTCGTCGCCAAGCAGTACCCGGTCCAGGTCGCGCTGCACACCGACCACTGCCAGAAGGAGAAGCTGGACACCTACGTCCGGCCGCTCATCGCGATCTCCCAGGAGCGGGTGGACCGCGGGGAGAACCCGCTGTTCCAGTCGCACATGTGGGACGGCTCGGCGATCGACCTGGACGAGAACCTGTCCATCGCCGAGGAGCTGATCGCCAAGACCTCCGCGGCGAAGATCGTGCTGGAGCTGGAGATCGGCGTCGTCGGCGGCGAGGAGGACGGCGTCTCCCACGACATCAACGACAAGCTCTACACCGCCCCCGGCGACTTCGTGCAGACCGCGAAGACCCTGGGCCTGGGCGAGAAGGGCGTCTACCTGCTGGCCGCCACCTTCGGCAACGTGCACGGGGTCTACAAGCCCGGCAACGTGCAGCTGCGCCCGGAGATCCTCAAGGAGGGCCAGGAGGTCGTCGTGGCCGAGCTGGGCCTCGAGGCCGGCAGCAAGCCGTTCAACCTGGTCTTCCACGGCGGCTCGGGCTCCTCGCAGGAGGAGATCCGCGAGGCGCTGAGCTACGGCGTGGTGAAGATGAACGTCGACACCGACACCCAGTACGCCTTCACCCGGCCGATCGCCGGGCACATGCTCGCCAACTACGACGGGGTGCTCAAGGTGGACGGCGACGTCGGCAACAAGAAGTTCTACGACCCGCGCACCTACATGAAGGCCGCCGAGCTCGGCATGGCCGCCCGCGTGCAGACCGCGTGCGAGGACCTCCTGTCGGCGGGGAAGTCCCAGGCATGACCCACGCGCACCGGGACCTGATGGGCCCCCCGCCCGAGACGTTGCTGCCCGAGACCCCCGAGGCCAGCGCCGCGCTGGCCGCCGGCACCCCGGCCGCCGAGGTCGCCGCGGCGCACCCGACGGTGAGCGCCGCCTGGGCCGCGCTGGCCGAGGAGGCGCTGGCCGGCGGCCGGACCATCGAGGCCTACGCCTACGCCCGCACCGGCTACCACCGCGGCCTGGACGCCCTGCGCCGCAACGGCTGGAAGGGCTTCGGCCCCGTGCCGTGGCGGCACGCCCCCAACCAGGGCTTCCTCCGCTGCGTGACCGAGCTGGCCAAGGCCAGCGAGGCGATCGGCGAGACCGCCGAGACCCAGCGCCTGACCGAGCTCCTGCGGGACTGCGACCCCACCCTCGCGCCTTAGTCGCACCAGACTCACGCCGTCCAGGGATCTTCCTGCCCTGCAGGGGCACAGGATCCCCGGACGGCGTGAGTCTGCGGCCGGGTGACGGACCGGTTGTCCACAGGGCCGCCGACGGGGCTGGGCGGGCGGCGCACTCCGGGTCACGATCCCGGGCGTGCACCCCCTCGTCCGCGCCGCCGCCGACCGCCAGCACGGCGTCGTCACCCGCCGGGACCTGCAGCGGGCGGGGATCGGCGACCAGGAGATCCGGACCCGGGTGGCCCGCGGCGAGTGGGTCCGCCTCCGTCGAGGCGCCTACATCGCGGCCGCCGACCTCGCGGCCGCCCGGTCCCGGCACCGGCGGCACGTCATCGCCTGTCGCGCGGTGCTGCTGACCCTCGGTCGGGACAGCGCCGTCGTCGGCGGGCTCAGCGCGGCGGTGGTGTGGGGACTGCCGCTCCCAGCCGGCCCCGATCCCGAGGTCACGCTGCTGGACCCGACGCAGACGATGCGCGGACCGGGGTTCCGCATGTCCATGGCCCCGATGCCCCCGGACGCGGCGACCGAGCACGACGGTCTGCCGGTGACCTCGCTCGCCCGGACGGTCGCCGACTGCGCCCGCCTGGAGCGGTTCGACCACGCGATGGTCATCGCCGACGCCGCCCGCTGGGACGACCGGCTGCCGTCGGCCGACCTGGCGGCCGTGGTCGCCGGGATGCAGGGCTGGCGCGGCGCCGCCGCGGCCCGGTGCGTCGCGGAGCTGTGCCGGGCCGGCGTGGAGTCACCGCTGGAGACGAGGGTGCGGCTCCGGCTGCTCGCCTCGGGGATCGTCGAGCCGGAGTTGCTGGTGACGATCCGGGTCGACGGCCGGGCGATCGAGGCCGACGGGTGGTGGGCCGACGCCGCGGTGGTCATGGAGTGCGACGGGCGGGTCAAGTACCGCGAGCCCTGGGGCGGGCTGACCACCGAGCAGAAGCACTGGGAGGAGAAGCGCCGGGCCGAGGTGGCGGGCGCGGCCGGGGTGCGGTTCTGGCGGGTGGCGGAGGAGGACCTGCGGTCCGATGCCGCCTGGGCCGCCGCGGTGGCCCGGCTGGAGGCCATGCTCGCGCACCCGCTGCCCGGACCTCGACGGTTCACGGTGACCCACGAGCCCCGTCGCGTCCGTCGGGCGAGCTGACCCCCGGCGCAGGATCACGCCGTCCAGGGATCCTGTGCCCCTGCAGGGCGGGAAGATCCCTGGACGGCGTGAGTCTGCGGGGGAGGGGCGGTCGGCGGGCGCGGGGGGACCTGGCCCTTATACACATCCGACGCCGCCCGCGCAAGTCCCTGGTCGGGCTCNTCGAGACCGAGCTGATCCCGTTCATCTCCAGCGTCGAGATGGCCCGCGACGTGGTGGCCAAGCTGGACGAGGCGGCGCAGGGGCCGGTCATGCCGCTGGCGTTCACCACGGCCGCGGACACCGAGGTCCGCGACGTGCTGCTGACCAGCCGGGTGCCGATCATCGACTTCTTCGGCATGCACATGGACCGGGTCGAGTCCCTGCTCGGTGCCCCGGGCGTGCGCGAGGCCCGGCGGCTGCACGGGGTCGGCGACGTCCGTCGGTACAACGACCGGATGGCCGCGGTCGAGTTCGCCATCGAGCACGACGACGGGCAGACCTTCCGGGCCATCGAGCGGGCCGACGTGATCCTGCTGGCGCCCTCGCGCTGCGGGAAGACCCCGACCGCGATGTACCTGGCGCTGCAGCACGGGCTCTTCGTGGCCAACTACCCGCTGGTCGACGAGGACCTGGAGTCCACCGACCTGCCCCGCCCGGTCCGCGACCACGCCGCCAAGTGCTTCGGGCTGACCACGACGGTCACCCGGTTGTCCCGGGTGCGCCAGGAGCGCCGTCCGAACTCCCGGTACGCGTCGGAGGAGCAGTGCCGCTACGAGCTGCGGCAGGCCATCGCGATGTACGACCGGCACAAGCTCCCCACCGTGGACACCTCGGCGGCCTCCGTCGAGGAGATCGCCGCGGTGGTCATCCAGACCCTGGCCAAGCTGCGCCGCCGGCAGGGCACCGCCCCGAGGAGAGGAACCCCATGAGCACCGAGAACGTCCGCTGGTTCGCCGACCTGGGCATGGGTGACCTGGAGGAGGTCGGGGGCAAGAACTCCTCGCTGGGCGAGATGATCTCCAACCTGGCCGACGCCGGGGTCAAGGTGCCCGACGGCTTCGCCACCACCTCGTCGGCCTACCGCTCCTTCCTCGGCGACACCGGGCTGGCCGAGCGGATCACCGAGAAGCTGGGCTCCCTGGACGTCGACGACGTCCGCGCGCTGTCCGCGGCGGGCACGGAGATCCGCGGCTGGATGGTCGACCAGCCCTTCCCCGAGCAGCTCGAGGCCGACATCCGCACGGCCTACGAGCAGCTCGCCGTGGACCAGGAGCTGTCCTTCGCCGTCCGGTCCAGCGCGACCGCCGAGGACCTCCCCGACGCGAGCTTCGCCGGGCAGCAGGAGACCTTCCTCAACGTGCGCGGGATCGACTCGATCCTGACCGCGATCCGCGAGGTGTACGCCAGCCTCTACAACGACCGGGCGATCGCCTACCGGGTGCACCACGGCTTCGACCACGACGCGGTGGCGCTCAGCGCCGGCGTGCAGCGCATGGTCCGCTCGGACATCGGCTCGTCGGGCGTCATGTTCACCATGGACACCGAGTCCGGCTTCCCCGACGCCGTGTTCATCACCAGCGCCTACGGCCTGGGCGAGGGCGTCGTGCAGGGCGCGGTCAACCCCGACGAGTTCTACGTCTACAAGCCCGCGCTGAAGGCCGGCAAGGCCGCCGTCCTCAAGCGGGGCGTGGGCGCCAAGGCGACCAAGATGGTCTACACCGACGACGCCACCGTCGGCCGGACGACGGAGTTCGTGGACGTCGACGACGCCGAGCGCCGGAAGCTCTCGCTCACCGACGACGAGGTGCTGACCCTGGCCCGCTACGCGGTGACCATCGAGGAGCACTACGGCCGCCCGATGGACATCGAGTGGGGCAAGGACGGCCTGGACGGCGAGCTGTACGTGCTGCAGGCCCGCCCCGAGACGGTGGTCTCCCGCACCGGCAGCTCCCTGGAGCGCTACAAGCTCACCGGGACCGGCTCGGTGGTCGTGGAGGGCCGGGCGATCGGGCAGAAGATCGGCGCCGGCGCGGTGAAGGTGCTCTCCGACATCGACCAGATGGCCGACTTCGCCCGCGGGGACGTGCTGGTCGCGGACATGACCGACCCCGACTGGGAGCCGATCATGAAGCGTGCCTCGGCGATCGTGACCAACCGCGGCGGGCGCACCTGCCACGCCGCGATCATCGCCCGCGAGCTCGGCATCCCGGCCGTGGTCGGCACCGGCGACGCCACGAAGACCCTCGCCGACGGCCAGGAGGTCACCGTCTCCTGCGCCGAGGGCGACGTCGGCAACGTCTACGAGGGCCTGGTCGACTTCGAGGTGGAGGAGACCCGGCTGGACGCGATGCCGGAGATCGCCACCAAGATCATGATGAACGTCGGGACGCCGGAGCAGGCCTTCGCGTTCTCCCGGCTGCCGCACAAGGGCGTGGGCCTGGCCCGCCTGGAGTTCATCATCAACCGGCAGATCGGCATCCACCCCCGCGCCCTGCTGGACTTCGACTCCCTCGAGGGCCGGCTGCGCGAGGAGGTCGCCGAGCAGATCGCGGCCTACCCCAGCCCGCGGGACTACTTCGTGCAGCGGGTCGCCGAGGGCATCTCGATGATCGCCGCGGCCTTCGCGCCCGAGCCGGTGATCGTGCGGATGAGCGACTTCAAGTCCAACGAGTACGCCAACCTGCTCGGCGGCGAGGCCTACGAGCCGCACGAGGAGAACCCGATGCTGGGCTACCGGGGCGCCTCCCGGTACCTGTCGGCGGACTTCGCCGAGTGCTTCGCGATGGAGTGCGCGGCGCTCAAGCACGTGCGCGACGAGATGGGCCTGACCAACGTCAAGATCATGATCCCGTTCGTGCGCACCGTCGCCGAGATCGAGGGCGTGGTGGAGCTGCTGGCCTCGCACGGGCTGGTCCGCGGGGAGAACGACCTGTCGGTGGTGATGATGTGCGAGCTGCCCTCGAACGCGCTGCTCGCCGACGCCTTCCTCGACCACGTCGACGGGTTCTCCATCGGCTCCAACGACATGACCCAGCTGGTGCTCGGCCTGGACCGGGACTCCAGCCTGGTCGCGGCCACCTTCGACGAGCGCAACCCGGCCGTGCTCGCGGTGCTGGAGATGGCGATCAAGGCCTGCCTGGCCCGCGGCAAGTACGTCGGCATCTGCGGCCAGGGCCCCAGCGACCACCCGGACCTCGCCCAGTGGCTGGTCGAGCAGGGCATCGAGTCGATGTCGCTGAACCCGGACACCGTCGTCGACACCTGGCTGGCGATCGCGAAGCAGAAGGACCCCGGCGCCCCCCACCACTCGTGACCTCGCGGCGGGCCCCTGCGCCGGGGCCGTTCCATCACGTCACCAGGGGGTCGGGGCGGCGGCGGAGCTCGGCGGTCAGGGTCGCCAGGGCCTCGCCGCCGCTCACCAGCCGGGTCAGGCCGTCGACGTCGACGTCCTCCCGGGTGAGGTCGGCGGCCACCCGGCCGCCGGCCAGCAGCACGAACCGGTCGCCGACCAGGTGCGCGTAGGCCGGCGTCGAGGTCACGAACAGCACGGCCAGGCCGGCGTCCCGGGCGCCGACGACGGTGCGCAGCACCAGCGCGTGCTGCGCGACGGTCAGCGGTGCCGCGGGCTCGTCGACCACCAGCACCTTGGCCCCGAAGTGCAGGGCCCGGGCCACGGCCAGGCTGTGCCGCTGGCCCGGCGCGAGGGAGGCCGCGGGCTGGTTGACGTTGAGCCCCGGCAGCCCGACCCGGGCCAGCGCGCGGGCCGCGCCGTCCCGGGCGACGTCCACGTCGATCCGGCGGAACGGCCAGATGCCGCGGGTGGGCTCGTCGCCGAGCCAGAAGTTGCGCCAGACGGTCATCAGCGGGATGACGGCCAGGTCCTGCCAGATGGTGGCGATGCCGCGGGACCGGGCCTGCCGGGGACGGCGGAAGCGCACCGGCCGGCCGTCGACCAGCAGCTCGCCCTCGTCGTGCCGGCGGACCCCGGACACCACCTGGACCACCGTGGACTTGCCGGCGCCGTTCTCGCCCAGCAAGCAGGTGACCGTGCCGGGGTGCATCCGCAGGGAGACCCGGTCCAGCGCCGGCACGCTGCCGTAGCGCACGGTCACCCCGCGCAGCTCCAGCACCGGGGCGCCGGGCACCGGGGGCAGGCCGCCGGGGGAGTCGGGGAAGGGCAGCGGCTCCTGGCCCTCGACGGCGCCCACCCGCTCGGGACCGGTCACGACCGCGGCACCGCGACCAGCCGGCGGCGGGCCACGCCGTTGGCCAGCAGGGCCACCACCAGCAGCACGCCGAGCACGACCTGGAAGGACCGCGGGTCCCACCCGGCCACCCCGATGCCGGTCCGGACGGTGCCGTAGAGCAGGGCGCCGGCGGCCGCGCCGACCGCCGAGCCGTACCCGCCGCCGAGCAGGCAGCCGCCGATGACGGCCACCACGATGTACTCGATCTCGTTGCCGAACTCCGGCGTCACCGGCACGCCGGACTGCCGGACCAGGGCCAGCGTGCCCAGGAGCCAGGCCGCGGTGGCGGTGACCAGGTACAGCGCCACGGTGGTCCAGGCGGTCGGCACGCCGAGCTCGCGGGCCGCCCGCCGGGACCCGCCCAGGGCGTAGACGGCGTTGCCGAACCGGGTGCGGCGCAGCAGCCAGCTGGTGAGGCCGACCGCGAGCAGCCACCACACGATCGACACCCGGAACCGGCCGTCGCCGACCAGCAGCCCGGAGCCGAACACCACCTCGGCCGACGCCCAGCCGGTGCCGCCCTCGACCTGGTCGACCAGGGAGGTGCCGGCCACCGACTGCGCCACCACGAGCGTGCCGCCCTGCAGCACCAGGAAGGTGGCCAGGGTGACCAGGAAGCTGGGCAGCCCGGTGAACACCACGAGTGCCCCGTTGACCGCGCCGACGGCCAGCGCGGCCAGCAGCGACACCGCCAGCGCGGGCCACACCCCCCATCCGGCCTCGGAGATCAGCAGCGCGGCGACCACGCTGCTGGCCACCGCGAGCACGCCGATGGAGACGTCGAACTGCCCGGCGACCAGCAGCAGCGTGACCGCCACGGCGCCGATGCCGATCAGGGCGGTGGCGTCCAGCAGCGAGGCGAGCCCCCCGGTGCCCAGCAGCTGCGGGGCCTGCGCGCCGAAGACCACCAGCGCCACCACGACCCCGATCAGCGCGGGCGTGCTGGGCCGGGTGAGCATCCGGCGGCCGCGCGAGGGCGGCCGGCGCGCGGGCGCCCCGAAGACCGGGCGCTGGGCGGTGCTCACCGGGACGGACCAGGGGTGGAGCGCGACAGGGGGGCCTCCTACGGGGGCGGGAGCACCAGTCTCCCCCACGACCCCCCGCGGTGGTGCCCCGCGGCCCTACGGTGCGGGGGTGGACCCCGCCCGGCACCGTCGCCGGCTGCTGGTCGCGCTGTTCGCCACCGCGGTCAGCACCCAGTCGCCGTCCCCCCTCCTGCTGCGCTACGCCGACGTCCTGGACCTCGGTGCGCTGACCCTCACGCTGTTCTTCGCCGCCTACGCCGCGGGCCTGGTGCCCTCGCTGCTGCTGGCCGGCCCGCTGTCGGACCGCGACGGCCGTCGCCGGGTGGTGCTCGGCGGTGTCCTGGCCGCCCTGGTCTGCACGCTGGTGCTGGTGGCCGCCGACGTCGGCGGCGTGACGTTCCTGGTGGTGGGCCGGATCGCCCAGGGGCTGGCCAGCGGTGCGGTGTTCACCGTCGGCACGGTCTGGCTGCGGGAGCTGTCCGCCTCCGACGACGACGCCGGTCCCGCCCGGGTGCGGCGCGCGGCGGCGGTGGCCAGCGCGGTGATGGCGTCGGGGTTCGCAGCCGGGCCGCTGGTCGCGGGCTTCCTGGTGCAGTGGGGTCCGGCTCCCCAGCTGGTGGCGCTCGCGCCCTCGGCGGTGCTGCTGCTGGTCGGCCTGGTCGGGCTGCGCGGGGTGCCCGAGACGATGACCGACCGCCGTCCCGGCCGGCTGGCGCTCGGGGTGCCGCCGGTGGCCCGCCGGGCGTTCTGGGCCTACCTGCTGCCGGTCGGGCTCACCGTCTACACCTACGCCGTCCTGTCGTTGACGGTCTTCCCGCTGCTGGTGGCCGCGGCCGGCTTCGGCGCGGTGTTCGCCCTGGTCGGGGTCTCGGCCCTGCTGGTGCAGGGCAGCGCCGCGCTGGTCACCCCGCTGGCGACCCGGCTGGGACCGGTGCGCGCGGGCCCGCTGGCCGCCGGCCTCGCCGCCGGTGGCTGCGGGCTGGGCTACCTGGCCGTGCAGCCGGGCGGGTGGCCGTGGGTGCTCCCCGCCTGCCTGCTGATCGGCCTGGGGGAGGGCCTGGGGATGACCTCGGGCGTGGCGGTCTGCGACCGGGTCGCCCCGCCGGACCGGCGCGGGGCGTTGCTCAGCGCGTTCTACCTGCCGGTGTACGCGGGCTTCGTCGTCCCGACCGTGCTGGCGCTGGTCAGCGGGGACGCGCTGCGCGGTGGCGTGCCGATCCTGGTGCTCGGCGGCGTCGGGCTGCTGCTCGGCGTGGTGCTGCTCGGCCCGGGGCGGTCCGCGTTGCGCGCCGCCGGGGCGACGACGGCCACCCCGCTGGCGCCGGTCCTCGCCCCGGTGGACGGCACCGACCGCTAGACCGGCCGGTCCGCCGTCGCCCGGGCGTGCGCCCGGCGCGCCTTGGCCCGGTACATCTGCAGGTCGGCGGCGCGCAGCAGGTCGGCCGGGGTCTCGCCGTCGGCCGGGTGGACCGCGACGCCGACCGAGGCGCCGATGGTCACCGGCCCCCCGGGGAGCTCGACCGGCACCGCCAGCACGCGCTCGACGTCGGCGGCCACCCGGTGCGCGGCGGCCAGGGCGCCGGCCAGCGCGGAGGACGGCCCGTCGTCGTCCGCGGGGACGTCGACCTCGCCGAGCACGAGGACGAACTCGTCGCCGCCGAGCCGGGCGAGCAGGTCACCGCCGCGGACCACCGAGCGGAGCCGGTCGGCGACCGCGCCGAGCGCGAGGTCGCCGACGGTGTGGCCGAACCGGTCGTTGACCCGCTTGAAGCCGTCGAGGTCGACGAACAGGACCACGGGCCCGGCGCCGGGGGACCGGACCTGGCGGTCCAGCTCGCTCAGCAGCGCGGTGCGGTTGAGCGTGCCGGTCAGCGGGTCGGTGCCGGCCCGCTCGCGCAGCGCCTCCTCGGCGGCCACCCGGTCGCTGACGTCGTGCTGGAAGCCGACGAAGTGGGTGACCTGGCCGCCGGCGTCGCGCAGCGGGGACAGGTGCAGCTCGTTCCACCAGGTGGTGCCGTCGCGGCGGACGTTGAGCAGCGTCGTCCGGTGCGGCTGCCCGGCGCGCAGCGCGGCGGCGAGCTCGTCCAGCGCGGCGCGGTCGGTCTCCGGCCCCTGCAGGAACCGGCAGTTGCGGCCCACCGAGTCCTCGGCCGGGTACCCGGTGACCTCGGCGAACGCGTCGTTGACGTAGACGATCGGCATGTCCGGGGCCAGGGCGTCGACGACGACCACCGAGCTCCCGGTCAGCCCGACCGCGCGGGCCAGCAGGTCCCGGTCGGCGGGGCGCGCCGGCTCCTGCGGCTGCTCGGCCCGCGGGTCGAGCGCGACGGCGGCGTCGGGCCACGACGGGTCCGGCGCGGTGCCGGGCAGGGCCCGGGTCGGGACGGCGGCGACGGCGGTGGTCGGTCGGACCGGCCGGCCCCACAGCCAGCCCTGCCCCAGGTCGGCGCCCAGCTCGCGGGCGACCCGGGCCTGCTCCTCGGTCTCCACGCCCTCGGCGAGCACCAGGCCGCCGTAGGAGTGGGTGATGTCCACGACCGCCGACACCACGGCGACGGCGGCCGGCTCGGGCAGCGACTGCACGATCGCCCGCTCCAGCTTCACGATGTCGGGCTTCAGGCGGACCAGCAGCGCCAGGGAGGACCAGCCCGAGCCCAGGTCGTCCAGCGCCACCCGGCAGCCGCGGCTGCGGTAGTGCTCGAACACCCGGGCCAGGTGGTCGACGTCGTCCACCACGTGGCCCTCGGTGACCTCGAAGACCAGCTGGTCCAGCCGCAGACCGGCCTTCTCGGCGGCGCGCTCGGTGGTCTGCAGGCAGACCTCGGGGCGGTAGATCGACGTCGGCACGAAGTTGATGAAAAGCAGGTCCTCGGCCAGCCAGGGGCCGGCGTCCCGGATCGCGGTGGTGCGCCCGACCCGGTCCAGCACGTGCGTCCAGCCGGCCTCCTCGGCGGCCGGGAAGAGCTGGTCGGGCATGATCCGCGCGCCGTCGACGCCGGTGGCCCGCAGCAGCGCCTCGTGGCCGACCACGCCGCCGTCGTCCATCCGCACGATGGGCTGGTACTCGGCGTGGAAGCGGGCCTCCTCGTCGGCGAAGAGGGGGACGAGGTCGGCGTGCCGCAGCCGGGCGGCCGCGGCGGCGAGGCTGGGGGCGGTCAGCGCCTGCACCAGCAGGTCGGGCCCGCTGCCGGTGGCGCCGGTCAGCAGGCAGCGCACCTCGGCGGACTCCACCGACGACAGCGCGGCCGCGACCTCGGTGACCAGGGCGGGCAGGTCGTCGCCCTCGGCCTCGAGCAGGCCGGGGGCCAGGGGACGCAGGACGACGCCCTGGCGGCGGGCGACCGAGCGCACCGTCGCCAGGCTGTGGCTCACCCGGGAGGCGAAGAGGGCCCGGCGGGTGTCGCAGGCGGTCGTCGGGGCGGTGCACAGGCAGGTGGCGCAGCGGGACACGGTGGACCTTCCAACGGATTCGGGGGTGCACCGGTGTCGTCGGCGCGCCGGGCCGTCGGCTGGAGGGGGTCTCCCCCCGGAGGGGTCAGGGCTGCAGCCGCCAGCGGACCCGGTCGTCGGCGTACCAGGTCCAGCGCTGCACCTCGCGGTCCAGGGCCACGCCGTCCCGGAGCACCCGCGCCGGGTCGCAGGCCACCTGCAGCGCGCGGCCCGTCGTCCGCCGGGCCGGGCGCATCGGGACGGTGACGACGGCGACGGACAGCTCGTCGGCGTCCCACCTCGGACGGGCCTCGATCCGGGTGACCGGGCCGTCGGCGACCCGGGCGTCGTCGTGGTGGGCCTGGGCGCCGAACCGCTTGCGCAGCGCCGACCCGCCGGCCGCCTCGATCCGGCCGTGGTGCAGCAGCACCCCGCCGTGGTCGTCGCGGACCAGCGGCAGCTCGCGGGGTGCGCCGTCGCCCAGGCCCAGGGCGCGGGCCAGCCCGCGGCAGTCGGCGTCGCCGTCCACCGGTTCCCAGCCCACGGCCACCGCGGGCAGCCGGTCGGTCTTCCACAACCGGGCCAGGACGGCGGCCAGCGCGGGCACCGGTCCCTGCACGACCACGGCGCCGTCGACCCCGTCCACGACGGACGCGACGTGCCGGCGGGAGGGGCCCTGACCGGGGGCCAGCCCCCGCAGGTCGAACCGCGAGACGCTCACGGCAGTACCCTGCCACCTGCCAGCCGGGAGTCTCCGGGGCCCGTTCGACGAAGGAGAACCACCCGATGCCGGCTGTCGTGCTGATCGGTGCCCAGTGGGGCGACGAGGGCAAGGGGAAGGCCACCGACATCCTCGGCGGCCGCGTCCCCTACGTCGTGCGCTACCAGGGCGGCAACAACGCCGGGCACACCGTGATCACCCCGGACGGCGAGCGGTACGCGCTGCACCTGATCCCCTCGGGGATCCTGACGCCGGGCTGCACGCCGGTGATCGGCAACGGCGTCGTCGTCGACCCGCAGGTGCTCATCGGCGAGCTGGCCGGCCTGGAGGAGCGCGGGGTGGACACCTCGCGGCTGGTCATCTCCAGCGACGCGCACCTGATCATGCCGCACCACCGTGCCCTGGACCGGGTCACCGAGCGCTTCCTCGGCAAGGCCAAGATCGGCACCACCGGCCGCGGGATCGGCCCGGCCTACGGCGACAAGGTCGCCCGCGTCGGCATCCGCGCGCAGGACCTGCTGGACCTGGGCATCCTGCGGGACAAGCTCGAGGCCGTGCTCCGGGAGAAGAACCAGATCCTGGTCAAGGTCTACAACCGCAAGGCGATCGACGTCGACGAGGTCGTGGAGGAGTACGCCGGCTACGCCGAGGTCCTCAAGCACCGGATCACCGACACCCGCCTGCTGCTGGGCAACGCCCTCGACCGGGACGAGTGGGTCCTCCTGGAGGGCTCGCAGGGCACGCTGCTGGACGTCGACCACGGCACCTACCCGTTCGTGACGTCGTCCTCGCCGACCGCCGGTGGCGCCTCGGCCGGCTCGGGCATCGGGCCCACCCGGATCGAGCGCGTCGTCGGGATCCTCAAGGCCTATACGACCCGCGTCGGCTCGGGCCCGTTCCCCACGGAGCTCTTCGACGCCAACGGGGAGTACCTGCGCAAGCAGGGCGGCGAGGTCGGCGTGACCACCGGCCGGGACCGCCGCTGCGGCTGGTTCGACGCCGTCATCGCCCGCTACGCCAGCCGGGTCAACGGGATCACCGACTACTTCCTCACCAAGCTCGACGTGCTGTCGGGCCTGGACACGGTGCCGATCTGCGTGGCCTACGAGGTCGACGGCGTCCGGCACGACGAGATGCCGATGACCCAGACCGACTTCCACCACGCGAAGCCGGTGTACGAGGAGATGCCGGGCTGGTTCGAGGACATCACCCACTGCCGCACCTTCGACGAGCTGCCCGCCAACGCGCAGGCCTACGTGCGGCGGATCGAGGAGCTCTCGGGCGCCCGGGTGAGCGTCATCGGCGTCGGCCCCGGCCGCGACGAGAACGTCCTCATCCACGACCTCCTGGACTGAGCTCGGCGTGGATCAGCTCAGCTGATCCACGTCCGTCCTGGCTCACCGACGCCGGTGAGCCAGGACGCACGGTGGTGAACCCAGCTGATCCACGCCGCGGGGGCTACTCGCGGGGGCGGACGGGGGCGAGGGCGGGGGCGGCCAGGGCGGNGAGGCCCGCCTGCTGCTGGCCCTGGGCGTGGACGGGCTGATCACCGACAACCCGGAGATCGCCGTCCACGCCCAGGGCCAGCAGCAGGCGGGCCTCGGTGCCGGCCTCGCCCAGGCCGGCCGGGTCGGTGCCGCGGCGCAGGTGGGCGGGCAGGAAGGCGTTCTCCGCCCGGACGGTGAACGGGGCGACGGTCAGGCCGGCCCGGTGCGCCTGCGCGACCAGGTCGGAGACGCCGATCATCATGGCCCGCTCGTCGCGGAGCAGGATGCGGTGCTTGGAGGGGCCGATCCCGGCGGCGTAGGTGCTGATCTCGCGCAGCCCGACCAGCGTCACCTGGTGGTCGTGGTGGGCCTCGTCGCCGATCAGCTGCACCAGGGTGTCGGCCGACCCGAGCCGGGTGCGCACCTCGCGCATGCCGGCGGCGTCGAAGCTCTGCAGCACCACGTCGGGCGCGGCACCCACCTCGGCGCAGACGAGCTCGGCCAGCGGCAGCCCGATGGACGACGACCAGCTCGGGTTCTTCAGCTCGGCCTGCACCCCGATGCCGCGGGCGCGGGCGAGCTCGACCACCTCACCGAGGGTCAGCACGGTGCCCTCGAAGAGCGTGTTGCCCGGGCGCAGGTGCGGCCAGCGCTCGACCGCCCGCAGGGTGCGCAGCTCGGCGAGGGTGAAGTCCTCGGTGAACCAGCCGGTGCACTCCTCGTCGGCGACCTCCTGGGTGCGCCGGCGGTCGGCGAACTCGGGGCGGGCGGCGACGTCGGTGGACAGCGACAGCTCGTTCTCGTGCCGGACGACGAGGGCGCCGTCCCGGCTCACGACCACGTCGGGCTCGATGCGGTCGGCGCCGAGGTCGGCGGCGAGCTCGTAGCCGGCGCGGGTGTGCTCCGGCCGGTGTGCGGCCGCACCGCGGTGGCCGATCACGACGGGCGGGCGCCGGGGCGCCCGGAGGGTGGTGCCGGGGACGGTCTGCAGACCGGTCTCGCGCATGGAGCCCACAACACCCTCCCCAGGTGTCCTGATGGCGAACACCGGCTGACAATCGCCTGGATATGTCAGTACTTCGGTCTGAACAGGGGTTCCGTACACCTGGTGTGCGCAGCATCACTCCCCGGAGGGGTCCGGGAATCCGGTCGACAGCCACGACCGGCGCGGCGGAGCATCCCCGTGTGACCGTCCTGCGACCTCCCGTGCCGGCCTGGGGCACCGCCGCGCCGACCCCGCCGGCGGGCTCCCGGCTGGGCCGGGTCGTGCGGGTGGACCGGGGTCTGCTCACGGTCGCGACCGCGGAGGGCCGGGCGCGGCTGCCGCTGGACCC
This sequence comes from Klenkia terrae, assembly GCF_900491935.1. Taxonomy (GTDB): domain Bacteria; phylum Actinomycetota; class Actinomycetes; order Mycobacteriales; family Geodermatophilaceae; genus Klenkia; species Klenkia terrae. The sequence continues at coordinate 1,611,516 of NZ_UEXK01000004.1, read as the reverse complement.
GCGGCTCCGGGACGACGCGGCACCGGCGGTCGGCGACTGGGTGACCGTGGCCGTGGCCGCCGAGCGGGTCACCGAGGTCCTGCCGCGGCGCAGCGCGCTGACCCGCACCGTGGCCGGCCGCACCTCGGCCGCCCAGGTGCTGGCCGCCAACCTCGACACGGTCCTGGTCGTGGACACCCTGGTCGCGCACGCCCGGGTGCGCCGGATCGAGCGCTTCCTGGCCATGGCGTGGGGCAGCGGGGCCACCCCGCTCCTCGTGCTCACCAAGGCCGATCTGTGCGACGACGTGCCGGCCGCCGTGGCCCGGGTGGCCGAGGACGCCGTGGGCGTGCCGGTGCTCGCCCTCAGCGCGGTGACCGGCGACGGGCTGGCGGAGCTGCGCGCCCGGCTGGCCCCCGGCCGCACCTGCGCGGTCGTCGGGCCGTCGGGCGCGGGCAAGTCGACCCTGCTGAACGCGCTGGCCGGCGGTGCGCGGGCGACCACCCACGAGATCCGGGCCGACGGCCGCGGCCGGCACACCACGACCGCCGCGGAGCTGCACGTGCTGCCCGGCGGCGCCCTGCTGGTGGACACCCCCGGGCTGCGCGAGCTCGAGCTGGCCGACGACGAGGGCCTGGACGCCGCGTTCGCCGACGTCGCGGAGCTGCTCACCGGCTGCCGGTTCCGGGACTGCGGCCACGGCGGAGAACCCGGCTGCGCCCTGGCCGCCGCGCTGGCCGACGGCCGCCTGGACCCCGCCCGGTACCGCGCCTGGCGCAGGCTGCGCGCCGAGGCGGAGCGGACCAGGCAGCGCAGGGCCGACCGCGGTGCCGCCCGCCGCGGCGGGGCCGGGCAGAGACGGTGAACCGGCCGCGCCGCCCCCGGTAGCGTCCAGCCCCATGCGCGTGCTGGTGATCGGATCCGGAGCCCGGGAGCACGCCCTGTGCGTGGCCCTCCACGACGACCCCGCGGTCACCGCCCTGGCCTGCGCCCCGGGCAACGCGGGCACCGCGGCGATCGCGGAGACGCACCCGGTCGCCGCCGCCGAGCCCGCCGACGTGGCCTCGCTGGCCACGGCGTGGCGAGCCGACCTGGTCGTGGTCGGACCCGAGGTGCCGCTGGTCGCCGGCGTGGCCGACGCCGTCCGCGACGCCGGCATCGCCTGCTTCGGGCCCAGTGCGCAGGCCGCGCAGATCGAGGGCTCCAAGGCCTTCGCCAAGCACGTGATGACCGCGGCCGGCGTCCCCACCGCGCGGGCCTGGCCGGTCGGCGGCCAGGCCGAGCTGCACACCGCCCTCGACGAGGTCGCCGAGCTCAACGCCCCGGGCAGCCCGTACGTGGTCAAGGACGACGGCCTGGCCGCCGGCAAGGGCGTCGTCGTCACCACCGACCGCGCCGCCGCCGAGGCCCACGGGCTGGCCGTGCTCGCCGACGGGCACTCCGTGCTCGTCGAGGAGTACCTGGACGGCCCGGAGGTCTCGCTGTTCGCCGTCACCGACGGGACGACGGTGCTGCCGCTGGTCCCGGCCCAGGACCACAAGCGGCGCGACGACGGGGACGGCGGCCCGAACACCGGCGGCATGGGCGCCTACGCCCCGCTGGACTGGGCGCCGGCCGGCCTGGTCGACGAGGTGCTCGCGACGGTGCTGCAGCCGACGGTGGACGAGATGGCCCGCCGCGGCGAGCCGTTCAGCGGCCTGCTCTACGCGGGGTTGGCGCTGACCTCTCGCGGCACCCGGGTGGTGGAGTTCAACGCCCGCTTCGGCGACCCGGAGACCGAGGTCGTGCTGCCGCTGCTGCGCACGCCGCTGGCCGGGCTGCTGCTGGCCGCCGCCACCGGCACCCTGGCCGACCACCCGCCGCTGGAGTGGTCACCCGGCGCCGCGGTGACCGTGGTCGTGGCCGCCCCGGGGTACCCGGAGTTGCCGCGCACGGGCTCGCCGATCACCGGGGCCGACGGCGAGGGCGTGCTGCACGCCGGCACCCGGCTGGCCGCCGACGGCAGCGTGCACAGCGCCGGCGGGCGGGTCCTCGCGGTGACCGCGGTCGGCACCGACCTGGCCGACGCCCGCCGGATCGCCTACGAGCGGGTCGCCGGCGTCGGGCTGGCCGACGCGCACTGGCGCACCGACATCGGCCTGGCCGCCCAGGAGGGCCGGATCACCGTCTGAGCCCTACCTGCGGTTGGCCACCGCCGCGCGGTGCCGGCGGGTGTCCGGCTCCGGGGGACGCCGGCCCTGGTGCCGCCGGGACAGGTACGTGCCGGCCACGTTGGCGCAGGCGATCACCGGGACGGCGATGAGCGCCCCGAAGATGCCGGCGATGAGCAGGCCGGCGGCGATGCCGAGCACCACGGCCAGCGGGTGCACCGACACCGCGCGGCCCAGCAGCAGCGGCTGCAGGACGTGGCCCTCCAGCTGCATGATCAGCACGATGATGCCCAGCGCGATCAGCGCCTTGACCGGCCCGACCGCGACCAGGGTGACCAGCACCGCGACCGATCCGGCCAGGAACGACCCGATGATCGGGATGAAGGCGCCGAGGAAGACCAGCGCGGCCAGCGGCACCACCAGCGGGGTGCCCAGCAGGGTCAGCCCGATCCCGATGAAGACGGCGTCGAACGCGGCGACCGCGACGGTGGCCCGGACGTAGGAGATCAGCGTCCGCCACGCGCGGCGGGCGGCCTCGTCGACGTAGGCCGCGGAGTTGACCGGGGTCAGCCCGACGAACCAGAGCCAGATGTCGCGGCCGTCCATCAGCAGGAAGAACAGCGTGAACAGGGCCAGCGCGAAGCCGGTGAGCACCTCGCCGAGGGTGGCCGCGGTGGTCAGCGCACCGGCGGTGAGGGTGTCCCGGTTGTTCACCAGGGCGTCCTGGGCGCTGGTGATCGCGTTGGCGATGATGTCGTTGAGCTGGTTCTGCGACACCGGGAAGTTGTCCACGACGAAGGTCTGGATCTGGTCCAGGCCCTCGCCGACCTGCGAGGCGAGGTCGTCGTAGCCGGCGGCGAACTGCTCGACGACGAGCGTGACGATGCCGGCGACGACGCCCAGGCCGACCAGCAGCATGAGCGTGGCGGCCCCGGCGCGCGGCCAGCCGTGCCGGACCAGGAAGGCCGCGCCGGGCTGGAGCAGGGCGGCCAGCAGCAGCGCCACGATCACCGGCACGACGACGACGGCGACGTAGGCGGCGCCCATCAGCAGGAGGTACAGCGCGGCGCCGACCGCGATCGCCCGCCAGGACCAGGCCGCGGCGACGCGCAGGCCGTTGGGCACCTCGGCCGCAGCCTCGGTCGGCTCCTCCGGACCGAGCAGCGAGCCACGGCTGCGGTCCCGCCCGGGGGCGGGGGGTGCTGAACCTGGTGCCGGCGGACCGCTGACGCCGTCCACGACGTCGGCGTCCGGGGCGTCGGGGTGCGGGCTGCCCGCGGGGTGCTCGTCGGCCGGGTCCGGCGCCGAGCTGCTCCCGGTCGGTGCGCCGGCCCCGGCGGCCGGGCGGTCGGGGGTGGTGGTGCGCCCGGCGGCGGCCGTGGCCGAGGACTCCCCGGTCCGGGGCGCCGGGTGGGCGTCCGGGACGTGCTCGACCACGGCGCGGCTGCCGTCGTCCATCAGGAGGACCGTGCCCTCGGGCAGCGCGTGCGGGTCGTGCTCGCGGGCCGCCCTGATGCGTTCGCGAGCCCGGTCGGTGAGGTGGCGGGCACGGTTCAACACGGAGGACCTCGAAGGTGCCGGGCCCGGTGGGGCGGTGGTGGGACGGGTGTGGTGCGGAGCGAGGACAGCGTGCGGGAAGATGTCCCGCGTGCTGCTTCGACACGACCTGGTACCCGCATGATCGACCGCTACACCCTGCCCGAGATGGGGGCGGTCTGGAGCGAGCAGCACAAGTACGAGCTGTGGTGCCGGGTCGAGACCCTCGTCCTCGAGGCGCACGCCGCCGCGGGGCGGGTGCCCGCCGACGTCGTCGAGCCGGTGCGGGCCGCCCCGGCCCCCACGCCGGAGGCCGTCGCCGAGATCGAGGCGACCACCCAGCACGACGTGATCGCCTTCCTGTCGGCCTGGGCGGACAACACCGAGCCGCGCAGCGCCGCCGCCTACGTCCACCACGGCATGACCAGCTCTGACCTGCTGGACACCGCCCTCGCCGTCCAGCTCACCGACGCGACCGACGTCCTGCTGGCCAAGGCCGACCGGCTGGTCGCCGCGCTGCGCGACCACGGGCTGGCCCACCGGAACACGCTCAAGGTCGGCCGCACGCACGGCGTGCACGCCGAGCCCGACGTCTGGGGCCACCGGGTCGCCGACCTCGCGTTCGCCGCGGCTCGCTCCCGCGACCGCCTGCGGACGGCGCGGACCGCGGTCGGCGTGGTCGCCATCTCCGGCGCGGTCGGCACCTACTCGCTGATCGACCCCGAGGTCGAGCGGACCGTCGCCCGGGCCCTGGACCTGCGGGCCGCCGACGCCTCCACCCAGGTGGTGCTGCGCGACGGCATCAGCGAGTGGGTCTCCGCGCTGGCGATCATCGCCACGGTCTGCGAGGCGATCGCGCTGGAGGTCCGGCACGGCCAGCGGACCGAGGTGCGCGAGCTGTCGGAGGCGTTCGGGTCGGGCCAGAAGGGCTCGAGCGCGATGCCGCACAAGAAGAACCCGATCCGCTCCGAGCGCATCGCCGGCCTGGCCCGGGTCGTGCGCGCGGCGATCGTGCCGGTCATGGAGGGCATCCCGCTGTGGCACGAGCGCGACATCTCGCACTCCTCCACCGAGCGGGTCTTCCTGCCCGACGCCTCGATCACCACCGACTACCTGCTGGACCTCACCGCCGGCCTGGTCGAGAACCTGGTCGTGGACGCCGAGCGGATGCGGGCCAACCTGGACTCCACCGGCGGGCTGATCTACACCTCCGCGGTGCTGCTGGAGCTGGTCGAGGCCGGCATGGGCCGCGAGCAGTCCTACGCCCTGGTGCAGGGCGCGGCGATGCAGACCTGGCAGACCGGCACCCCGTTCCGGGAGACCCTGCGGGCCCGGGCGGCCGCCGACGGGGTCGCGCTGGACGAGGCCCGGCTGGACGACATCTGCCGGCCCGAGCGGTACGTGGCGAACCTCGACCCGCTGTTCGAGCGGCTCGCGGCGCTGTCGTGACCCTCGACCTGCCGCTCGTGGCCCGCGGCAAGGTGCGGGAGGTCTACGACGCGGGGGAGGACCGGCTGCTGCTGGTCGCCTCGGACCGCATCTCGGCCTACGACCACGTGCTGCCCACCCCGATCCCGGACAAGGGCGCGGTGCTGACCCGGCTGTCGGTGTGGTGGTTCGACCAGCTCGCCGACGTGCTCGCCGCGTTCGGGGCCACCCACCACCTGCTCAGCGCCACGGACGTGCCGGCCGAGGTGGCCGGCCGGGCGATGCTGGTCCGCCGGCTGGAGATGGCGCCGGTCGAGTGCGTGGCCCGCGGCTACCTGTCCGGCTCGGGCACCGTGGAGTACCGCCGGACCGGCGCGATCGTGGACGTCGAGCTGCCGGCCGGCCTGGTCGAGGGCTCCCGGCTGCCGCAGCCGGTCTTCACCCCGTCCACCAAGGCCGAGGTGGGCGAGCACGACGAGGCGATCTCCTTCGCGCGCACCGTGGAGCTGGTCGGTGCGGACCAGGCCGAGCGGCTGCGCGACCTGACGCTGGCGCTGTACCGGCGCGGCCACGAGGTCGCCCAGCAGGCCGGCATCGTGCTGGCCGACACCAAGTTCGAGTTCGGCGTGGCCGGGGACGCCCTCGTGCTCGCCGACGAGGTGCTGACCCCGGACTCCTCGCGCTTCTGGCCCGCGGTCACCTGGTCACCGGGCGCCGTGCAGCCCTCCTACGACAAGCAGTTCGTGCGGGACTGGCTGACCTCGTCGGGGTGGGACCGGCAGTCCCCGCCGCCGGAGCTGCCCGCCGACGTCGTCGCGGCGACGCGGGAGCGCTACGTGGCGGCCTACGAGGCGCTGACCGGCTCCTCGTTCGACTGAGCAGGCTCGGGCTCGGGCTCGGGCTCGGGCTGCGGCTCGGGCTCGGGCTGGGGACCGGCCGGGACGTCGTCCTCCGGTGCGGCGGCCAGGATGAAGTCGCGCAGCCGGCGCCGGTCGGTGTCCAGGTCTCCGGTCAGGTAGACCCGGACGTCGCGGGTGCCGTCGGGCAGCAGCCCGGACCGGACGACGGTCACCGGGACGGCGGTGCGCTCGCCGGCCACCAGCACGGCCAGGTCCCCCTCCGTCCCGGGCTCGGGCAGCGGATGGGTGGCGAGGTCGGCCGGCGGGAAGCTCAGCCGGACGCCGGCGACGCTGATGTCCACGGTCTCGCCGGCCAGCCGGACGTCGTCGACGACGAGCACCGCGGGCAGCGCGACGGTGTGCCGCGGCACCGCGCGCCGGGTGCCCTCGTCGGCCGGTGCCACCGGGATCAGCCGCCAGTCCGGGCGGCCGCCCACGGGGGTGACCACATCGGCCACCTGGTAGGTCCGGGTGCGGACCTTGCCGCGGGAACCCCAGGACACCTGCAGCATCGCGCCGAGGGCGACCCGGGCGCGTCGGCCCGAGCGGGACAGCGGGACCTCGGCGACCAGCTCGTGCTCGCTGGAGGCGCCGGCGGTGCTGGTCAGGGGCACCCCCTCGAGCACCACGTGGAGCACCGAGCCGCGCTCGGGGCGGTCCTGGCCGAAGACGTCGTTCACGGTCGCGTGTCCCGTCCGTTCACCGGGTCGCGCGCCGCGCGAGCTCGAGGGCGGTGGTGGTGCGCAGCCGGCTGCGGACCTCGTCGGAGAGGTCCTCGAAGGCCACGCGCAGCTGACGGCGTCCGTCGGCCAGTCGGCTGCGGTGCACGACCCGGCAGCGCAGCTCGACCCGGGTGCCGTCCAGCGCGATGGCGAGGACGGCCCGCTCGCCGGTGTCGGGCAGCGGGTGCGCGACGTCGCCGAAGCCGGCGGTGGGCTCGGCCGGGAAGATGACCCGCAGGCCGCCCTCGCTGAGGTCGGCGGTCTCGCCCAGCAGCAGCCCCGAGGGCATGGCGAGCCCGACCGGGACGTGCAGCGGGGCGCGAGGGGTGGCGCGCCGGTCGCCGTCGACGGCCGAGCCGACCGGGCGCAGCCGCCAGGTGGGTACTGTCCCGCCCCGCACGTCGACGATCTGGTAGGGCCGGCAGCGGACCGGGACCTCGACCGGGCTCCACCAGACCGACACCTCGGCGCCCAGGGACAACCGGACCCGCCGGCCGGAGGCGTCGACCCCGACCTCGAGGACCAGCTCCTGCTCCAGGCTGCTCTCCACCTGGCTGTGCGCGGGTGCGGTCGACCCGCCGGTCACCACCTCGACGGTGGAGCCGCTCTCGGGCCGGGACAGGCCGGTGGTCTGCACGTCGTTCACGTCCCTGCTCCGTCCTGCTCCGCTGCGCCGACATGGCGTTCTCGGGGGGACCATCGGCAGGACCGACCCGGAATCGCGTCGAGACGAGGTCTTGCCGCCGGCGGGGCCGCGGTGGGTCCGTTCACGCGGTGTTGGAGGTGACGGGGGTGCCCCGCCAGTTCGTCGCGAACACCGGGGTGACGATGTAGGTCAGCGCGCCGCCGAGGCCCAGCAGGCTGCCGGTGTCCACGCAGGACGTGACGGTCAGGAGGGCGTCGCAGGCGCCCGAGCCCGGCGTGCGGGTCGGTGTGCCGAGGAGCGGGGTGACGTATCGGGCCACCTCGTACCCGCGGACCGGGACCCCCTCCACGGCCACCGCGGTCCAGGACACCGCCACGGTGAAGCCGAGGGTGCCGTCGGTCCGCTTTGCGGTGACCGTCCCCACCGAGGGGATCGTCGCGGCGGCCACGGACGTCGAGCTGCCGATGGCCGTCGACGCCTCCCACGACGCCCGGGATGCGGTGGCACCGCCGACGAGCAGGACCGCGGTGGCCACCACGGCGGCGAGGGGGCCCCACGGGAGTCGGCTCACAGCGAGGTGCCTGAGAGCGTCACCGGCACGGTGAAGGTCGCTCCGGCGCAGCCGCTGGGGGCGTCGGCCCTCATGTAGACCGCGCCGGTCAGGACGACGGCGGCGCTGGTGGAGTTGGCGGCCACCACGATGGCGGCGGCGCCGGAGCGGTTGATCGACGCCACCACGGGCAGCACGTTCCCCGCGGGGCAGGCCGCCGTGTCCGTGGCGACCCCGTTGCCCAGGGTCAGGGTGGTGAGCGAGACCGGGTAGGGGTTGGCGTTGGTGATGGTGAACCCGATCGTCCCCGTGGCCGGGTTGGCGTACGTCGTCCCGGTCCGCGGGAAGATGGGGTTGAGCTGGGGCACCGCGGTGACGGTGAGGTCCACGGGGGTCACGGCGCGGGCCTGCGTGGAACCGCCGCCCGTCGCGCTCCACGCCGCCCAGGCGACCCCGGTGCCGCCGAGGAGCAGGGCGAGCGCGGTCGCCAGGACCACCACCCGGCCCGCCCCCCGGCGGCCGGTGGACCGGCGGTGCCGTCCGCTCACGGCCGTACCCCTCCCTGCCGGAGACGTCCGCGCCGCACGTCAGGCGGGGATGGTCGTGCCCGTGGCGGTGACCGGCACCGTGAACACCGCCCCCTTGCAGCCCTCGGCGGCGGTGGGAAGCATCGTCACCGCCAGGGGCAGCGAGAGCACCGCGCTGTTCGAGTTGGCCAGGACGTCGAGGGTCAGCCCGGTGATCGTCGTCTGGGGCAGCGTGATGTTGCTGGCTGGGCAGCTGGACGAGCTAGTGGTGGGGGTCCCCAGGGTCACCGACGTGACCCGCACCGTGAAGGCGTTGTCGTTGGTGATCGTGCCGGCGAGCGCGGCCGCCCCGCCCGGGTAGAGCACCGAGGACGCCGGGGTGGTGGCGGCGACGGTGAAGTTCACCGTCGTCCCGGCCACGCCGCTGACGGCGCCGGTGCCGGTGACCATCCAGGCCGCGAAGGCCACGCCGCCGCCCAGCATGGCGACGATGATCAGGGCGACGACGCCGGAGCGCTTGCGCAGGTTCACTGGACTCCCTCGGACCGCGGTGCACCGGAACTGGGTCGTCCGGTCATGACACCCGGGGTATCGGCAGCAGTGGTTCCGAAACCAAGTCGAACGGCGAAGTCGCCGCGAGCGATCCGGCCCACCCGGCCGCGCACCGGGGAAGGGCCTGCTCGGGCCCCGGTACCCTCGTCGCGTGCCCCGTGTCGTGGTCGACGTCGTCCTGAAGCCCGAGATCTCCGACCCCCAGGGACAGGCCGTGCTCGGCGCCCTGGGCCGGCTGGGCCACCAGGGGGTGACCGGCGTCCGGCAGGGCAAGCACTTCGTCCTCGACGTCGAGGGCACCCCGGACGAGGCCGAGCTCCGCCAGATCGCCGAGACCCTGCTGGCCAACCCGGTCATCGAGGACGTCGAGCTGCACCTGACGGAGAGCTGACGTGCGCATCGGGGTGGTGACCTTCCCGGGCTCGCTGGACGACGTCGACGCCGCCCGCGCGGTCCGGCTGGCCGGCGGCGAGGCCGTGCCGCTGTGGCACGCCGACGACGACCTGGGCGCGGTGGACGCCGTCGTCCTGCCCGGTGGCTTCTCCTACGGCGACTACCTGCGCGCCGGGGCCATCGCGGCCCGCCAGCCGCTGGTGCGGGCGGTCGTCGACCGGGCCCGCGCCGGCATGCCGGTGCTGGGCATCTGCAACGGGTTCCAGGTGCTCTGCGAGGCCGGCCTGCTGCCCGGCGCGCTGACCCGCAACTCCCACCTGCACTTCCGCAACCGCGACCAGGGCCTGCGCGTCGAGCGGGCCGACACGGCGTGGACGTCGTCCTACGCCACCGGCCAGACGATCGTCGTCCCGGTCAAGAACGGCGAGGGCCGCTACGTCGGCGCCGACGCCGACCTGGACGCCCTCGAGGGCGAGGGCCGGGTCGTCGTCCGCTACGTCGGCGGCAACCCCAACGGGTCCTCCCGCGACATCGCCGGCGTGACCAGCGCCGACGGCCGGGTCGTCGGGCTCATGCCGCACCCCGAGCACGCGGTCGAGGACCTCACCGGTCCCTCCACCGACGGGCTGGGCTTCTTCACCTCCGTGCTCCAGGGAGCCGTCTCCGCATGACCGTCGACACCGTCACCCGCGCCGGGGGCACCCCGGACGAGGAGCAGCCCTGGCGCGAGCTGGGCCTCCGCGAGGAGGAGTACGGCCGGATCCGGGAGATCCTGGGCCGCCGCCCGACCACCGCCGAGCTGGCGATGTACTCGGTGATGTGGAGCGAGCACTGCTCCTACAAGTCCTCCAAGGTGCACCTGCGCCGGTTCGGCGACCTGCCGCGCAGCGAGGCCCTGCTGGTCGGCATGGGCGAGAACGCCGGCGTGGTCGACGTCGGCGACGGCTACGCGGTCACCTTCAAGGTCGAGTCGCACAACCACCCCAGCTACGTGGAGCCCTACCAGGGCGCGGCGACCGGGGTCGGCGGCATCGTCCGCGACATCCTCACCATGGGCGCCCGCCCGGTCGCGGTCATGGACTCGCTGCGCTTCGGCCGGGCCGACGCCCCCGACACGGCGCGGGTGCTGCCCGGCGTGGTGGCCGGCGTGGGCGGCTACGGCAACTGCCTGGGCCTGCCCAACATCGGCGGCGAGCTGCTCTTCGACGACTGCTACATCGGCAACCCGCTGGTCAACGCGCTGTGCGTCGGCGTCATGAAGCACGCCGACGTCCGGCTGGCCAAGGCCGAGGGCGTGGGCAACAAGGTCGTGCTCTTCGGTGCCCGCACCGGTGGCGACGGCATCGGCGGCGTCTCGGTCCTGGCGTCGGAGACCTTCGACGCCGACGGCCCGGCCAAGCGGCCCTCGGTGCAGGTCGGCGACCCGTTCACCGAGAAGCTGCTGATCGAGGCGTGCCTGGAGATCTTCGCCGCCGACCTGGTCACCGGCATCCAGGACCTCGGCGGCGCCGGCCTGTCCTGCGCCACCTCCGAGTTGGCCGCCGCGGGCTCGGGCGGCATGCGGATCGACCTGGACACGGTGCCGCTGCGCGACTCCACGCTGACCGCCGCCGAGATCCTGATGAGCGAGTCCCAGGAGCGCATGTGCGCGATCGTCGAGCCGGGCAAGGTCGAGGAGTTCCTCGCCGTCTGCCGGAAGTGGGACGTGCTGGCCACGGTCATCGGTGAGGTCACCGACGGCGACCGCCTGCTCATCGACTGGCACGGCGAGCGGATCGTCGACGTCCCGCCGCGCACGGTGGCCCTGGACGGCCCGGTCTACGAGCGACCGATGGCCCGCCCGGCCGACCTGGACGCGCTGCAGGCCGCCGTCCCCCCGGCGGAGTCCACCGACCTGCGCGCCGACTGGCTGGCCCTGGTCGGCAGCCCGGACGGCTGCGACAAGTCCTGGGTGACCGAGCAGTACGACCGCTACGTGCAGGGCAACACGGTGCTGGCCCAGCCCGAGGACGCCGGCGTCGTCCGCATCGACGAGACCAGCAACCGGGGCATCGCGCTGGCGCTGGACGGCAACGCCCGGTTCGCCCGGCTGGACCCCTACACCGGCGCGCAGCTGAACCTGGCCGAGGCCTACCGCAACGTCGCTGTGTCCGGCGCGGTCCCGCTGGCGGTCACCAACTGCCTGAACTTCGGGTCCCCCGAGGAGCCCGAGGTCATGTGGCAGTTCGCCGAGGCCGTCCGCGGCCTGGCCGACGGCTGCCGCGCGCTGGGCCTGCCGGTCACCGGCGGCAACGTGAGCCTCTACAACCAGACCGGCGACGTGCCGATCAACCCGACCCCGGTCATCGGGGTGCTCGGGGTGCACGCCGACGTCCGGCAGCGCGTGCGCGGCGGCTGGACGACGGCGGGGGAGACCCTGCTGCTGCTCGGGGAGTCCCGTCCGGAGTTCGGCGGGTCGGCCTGGGCCTCCGTCGTGCACGGCCACCTCGGGGGCCTGCCCCCGCGGCTCGACCTGGACGCCGAGCGCGCGCTGGGCGGGCTGCTCGCGTCGCTGGCCGCCGACGGGCTGGTGTCCTCCGCGCACGACCTGAGCGACGGCGGCCTGGCGCAGGCGCTGACCGAGTCCGCGCTGCGGTACGGGGTCGGCGCCACCGTGTCGGTCGACGGTGACCCCACGGCCGCGCTGTTCGGCGAGTCCGTGGCCCGCGCCGTGGTCACCACCGCCGACGCCGCCGCGGTGCTCGCCGCGGCGCAGGCGGCCGGCGTCCCGGTGACCGAGCTCGGCACCACCGGCGGCGACGCGCTCGTCGTCGAGGGCCTGCTCGAGCTGCCGCTCGACGAGCTGCACACCGCCTGGTCGACGACGCTGCCCACGCTGTTCGACACCCCCGAGGCCGTGGTCGGCTCCGTCCCGGCGGGCGCCGTCCCGACCAGCTGATGGCCGGGACGCCGCCGATCCCGGCCGAGGCGCTGCGCGAGGCCCTGGCGCCGTGCCTGCCCTGGCTGCGCGGGGAGGCCGACCAGCCGGCCCGCGCGGTGCTCGGGGCGGCGGTGAAGACGACGGCGCGCTGGCTGGCGCAGCAGGTCCCGGGGCGGTCGGTCGAGGTCCGGGTGCCCCCGCACGTGGCCGTGCAGTGCATCCCGGGGCCCCGGCACACCCGCGGCACCCCGCCCAACGTCGTGGAGACCGACGCGGCCACCTGGCTGCGGTTGGTGGCAGGCCTGCAGACCTGGGACGAGGCAGTGGCCGCGGGCCGGGTGGCCGCCAGCGGCAACCGCGCCGACCTAGCCGTTGTCCTCCCGTTGCGGCCCTTCCGCGCCGGCCCCCCCGCCTGACACGACGACGCCCCGCCCACCGCGGGGGTGGACGGGGCGTCGGTGCCGGTCGGGTCAGCCGGTGAACAGCGCGCTGGCGGTGCGGATGGTCTGCACCAGGCCGTACAGCAGCGGGATCACCACCAGCGCCCAGGCGACGACGATGAGGGCCATCGGGGTGCTGCTGCGCTCGGGTGAGCTCATCGGGCGGCGCTCCGTTCCGGGGTGGGGGAGGTCTGGGACTTCGGCTCGTGCCACTTGCTCGCGACCGGCTTGACCAGCAGGTTCGCCACGAACCCGACGGCGAGCAGGCCGACCATGATGAACAGCGCGATCCGGTAGTCCCCGGCGACGAGCTCACCGGGGGTGCCCTGGGTGTCCAGGACGCCGTTGACGATCAGCGGGCCGGCGACACCGGCGGCCGACCAGGCGGTGAGCAGCCGGCCGTGGATGGCGCCGACCTGGTAGGTGCCGAACAGGTCGCGCAGGTAGGCCGGGATGGTGGCGAACCCGCCGCCGTAGAAGCTGATGATCAGCGCGGCCAGCAGCACGAACAACCACACGGCCGAGCTGCCGACGGTGGCCAGCGCGACGTAGAGCAGCAGCCCGACGCCGAGGTAGACCATGTAGATGCCCTTGCGGCCGATGACGTCCGACGTCGAGGACCAGACGAACCGGCCAGCCATGTTGAACAGCGACAGCAGGCCGACGAAGCCGGCCGCGGCCGCGGCGGTGACCAGCGAGGCGTCCCCGTCGCGGAAGAAGTCCTGCACCATCGGGCTGGCCTGCTCGAGGATGCCGATGCCGGCCGTGACGTTGCAGAACAGCACGATCCACAGCAGCCAGAACTGCGGGGTCTTGATCGCATTCGCCGCCGAGACGCTGTCGGTGGTGACCAGCGCCTTGCTCTTCACCGTCGAGGGGTCGAAGCCGTCGGGCTTCCAGCCCTCGGCGGGCACCCGGACGATCGCGGCGCCGAACATCATGAAGACCAGGTAGACCAGGCCGAAGGTGACGAACAGCAGCGCGACCGCGGACCCGCTGGGGGTGGTCGCGGCGGTGCCGTCGTAGCTGGAGTCGTAGAGGCTCATCAGCTGGCGGGACAGCGGGGTCGCGATGAGCGCGCCACCGCCGAAGCCCATGATCGCCATGCCGGTGGCCAGGCCCGGGCGGTCCGGGAACCACTTGATCAGCGTGGAGACCGGCGAGATGTAGCCGATCCCCAGCCCGATCCCGCCGAGGACGCCGTAGCCCAGGTAGAGCAGCCACAGCTGGTTCGTGGCGATGCCCGCGGCGCCGACCAGGAAGCCGACCGACCAGAAGCAGGCGGAGGTGAACATGGCGGCGCGGGGACCGTTGCGGTCCACCCACGTGCCGAACAGCGCCGCCGACAGACCCAGCATCACGATGGCGATCGAGAAGATGGCGCCGATCGCGGTGAGCGAGGACTCGAAGTCGGCCACCAGGGCGGCCTTGTAGACGCTCGTCGCGTAGACCTGCCCGATGCACAGGTGGACGGCGAGGGCCGCCGGCGGGATCAGCCAGCGGTTGAAGCCCGGCTTCGCGACGATGCGGTCGCGGGCCAGGAAGCCGGGAACGGCCACGGTGGGTCCTCCTGTCCGGGGTCGACCCCCGGGTGAGCTGGGCGCCCGCTGTGTGACGCGGGCCATGCCGGGGGGACGGTAGTGCGGGGTGCAACCGTTCGCGCGGCGAACGAGACCTCGCCGTGATCGTCCGCAGGGCGGAAGCCGTCGGACCGCCGTCGGACCCCACCCATAGGCTGCGGTGCATGCCGTACGAGGTGCAGGGCGTCGTCGCCCTCAGCAAGGGAGCCCCCGTCAGTCTCGAGACGATCATCGTCCCCGACCCCGGGCCGGGTGAGGCGGTCGTGGACGTGCAGGCGTGCGGGGTCTGCCACACCGACCTGCACTACCGGGAGGGCGGGATCAACGACGAGTTCCCGTTCCTGCTCGGCCACGAGGCCGCCGGCGTGGTCTCGGCCGTGGGCGAGGGCGTGGAGAACGTCGCCGTCGGTGACTTCGTCATCCTCAACTGGCGCGCGGTGTGCGGGAAGTGCCGGGCGTGCGCCAAGGGCAAGCCCTGGTACTGCTTCGACACCCACAACGCCACGCAGAAGATGACGCTCAAGGACGGCACCGAGCTGTCCCCGGCGCTGGGCATCGGCGCGTTCGCCGAGAAGACCCTCGTCCACTCCGGGCAGTGCACCAAGGTCGACCCGGCCGCCTCCCCGACCGCCGCCGGCCTGCTGGGCTGCGGCGTGATGGCCGGCGTCGGTGCCGCGATCAACACCGGTGGCGTGGGCCGCGGGGACACCGTGGCCGTCTTCGGCTGCGGCGGGGTCGGCGACGCCGCGATCGCCGGTGCCCGGCTGGCCGGCGCGGCGAAGATCATCGCCGTCGACCTGGACGACCGGAAGCTCGAGTGGGCCAAGGGCATGGGCGCCACCCACACCGTGAACTCCAAGGAGACCGACGCGGTCGCCGCGATCAAGGAGCTCACCGGCGGGTTCGGCGTCGACGTCGCCATCGACGCCGTGGGCCACCCGGCGGTCTACCAGCAGGCGTTCGACGCCCGCGACCTCGCCGGCACCGTCGTCCTGGTCGGCGTGCCGAACCCGACGATGGAGATCACGCTGCCGCTGATCGACGTCTTCGGCCGCGGCGGTGCGCTGAAGTCCTCCTGGTACGGCGACTGCCTGCCCAGCCGGGACTTCCCGATGCTCATCGACCTGTACCTGCAGGGCCGCTTCGACCTCGACGCGTTCGTCTCCGAGACCATCGGCATCGGCGACGTCGAGGCCGCGTTCGAGAAGATGCACCACGGCGACGTGCTGCGCTCGGTGGTGGTCTTCTGATGCCGGCGCGCATCGACAAGACCGTGGTCAGCGGCGTGTTCAGCCTCGACGGCCAGGACTTCGACGTGGACAACAACGTCTGGCTGGTCGGCGACGACGAGACCGTGCTGGTCATCGACGCCCCGCACGACGCCGCCCCGATCCTGGCGGCGGTCGGCGGTCGCACCCTGGGCGCGATCGTGCTGACCCACGGGCACAACGACCACATCACCGCCGCGGTCGCGCTGCGCGAGGCCACCGGCGCCCCGATCTGGTTCAACCCCGAGGACCGGATGCTCTGGGACGTCGTGCACCCCGACGCCGCCCCGGACCACGACCTGGTCGAGGGCACCACCTTCGACGTCGCCGGCACCCAGCTCGTGGCCATGCACACCCCGGGCCACTCCCCGGGCAGCACCTGCCTCTACGCCCCCGAGCTGGACACCGTCTTCACCGGCGACACCCTGTTCTGCGGCGGGCCCGGTGCCACCGGGCGCTCGTACAGCGACAAGCCGACGATCCTGAACTCCATCCAGGAGCGGCTGCTCACGCTGCCCGGCGAGACCGTGGTCAAGACCGGGCACGGCGACGACACGGTCGTCGCCGACGAGGTCGACAACATCCACTGACGTGGATGCACCCCGGCCCCGCATCGGGACGTCCGGGTGGAGCTACGACCACTGGGACGGCGTCCTCTACCCACCGGGGACGCCGTCCCGGGACCGGCTCGCGCGCTACGTCGCCGAGTTCGACACCGTCGAGCTGAACGCGTCGTTCTACCGCTGGCCGCGCGACACCACCTTCGCCGGCTGGCGCTCCCGGCTGCCCGAGGGCTTCGCGATGAGCGTCAAGGCCGCCCGCGGGCTCACCCACGCCAAGCGGCTGCTGGACCCGGAGACCTGGATCGGCCGGATGGCGGCGGGCTGGCACGAGCTCGCCGACCGCCGCGGCGTGCTGCTGGTCCAGCTGCGCCCCGACCACCATCGCGACGACGACCGGCTGGCCTGGTTCCTGGCCCACCTGCCGCCCTGGCTGCGGGTGGCGGTCGAGCTGCGGCACCCCACCTGGCAGCACGACGACGTGTTCGACCTGCTCGCGCGGCACGGGGCGGCCTACTGCGTGGTCAGCGGCGCCGGCATCCCCTGCGTGCTGCGGGTGACCGCGCCGTTCGCCTACGTGCGGTGGCACGGACCCGACCACGAGCACCTCTACGCCGGCTCGTACAGCGACGAGGACCTGCACTGGTGGGCCGACCGGATCCGGGAGTGGCGGGGCACCGAGGGGGTCGGCTACTTCAACAACGACGGCGAGGGGCACGCCGTCCGCAACGCCCGGCGGCTGCGCGAACTGCTGGGGTGAGCTGAGGTTCACGCGTCGGGGGCTGGTGCGTCCACCTGGCCCCGGTACCCTCGCAACCGTGCCTCGCGGTGATGGACGGCTGACGCACGACCTCGACCCCCAGGATGCCGGACCCCAGGACGCCTGCGGCGTCTTCGGTGTCTGGGCACCGGGGGAGGAGGTCGCGAAACTGACCTACTTCGGTCTCTACGCCCTGCAGCACCGGGGTCAGGAGGCCGCGGGCATCGCGGTCTCCGACGGTGCCTCGGTGGTGGTCTACAAGGACCTCGGGCTGGTGAGCCAGGTCTTCGACGAGTCGACCCTGAGCAGCCTGCGCGGCTTCCTGGCCGTCGGGCACACCCGGTACTCCACGACGGGCGCCTCGACCTGGGAGAACGCCCAGCCGACGTTCCGGACGACGGGGTCGGGGACCGGCATCGCGCTGTGCCACAACGGCAACCTGGTGAACACCGCCGAGCTGGCCAGCCGGGCCGCCGACGAGGGCGTCTCCGGTGCCTTCTCCTCGACCACCGACTCCGACATCGTCACCGCGCTGATCGCGGCGAAGCAGGACCTGTCGGTCGAGGCCGCGGCGATGCAGGTGCTGCCGCTGCTGCGCGGGGCGTTCAGCTTCACCTTCATGGACGAGACGACGCTCTACGCCGCCCGCGACGCCCAGGGCGTCCGGCCGCTGGTGCTGGGCCGGCTCGAGCGCGGCTGGGTCGTGGCCAGCGAGACCGCGGCGTTGGACATCGTCGGCGCCTCCTACGTCCGCGAGGTCGAGCCCGGCGAGCTGATCGCCATCGACGAGGACGGCCTGCGCTCCCAGCACTTCGCGCCCGCCTCGCCCAAGGGCTGCGTGTTCGAGTACGTCTACCTGGCCCGCCCGGACACCACGATCTCCGGCCGCGGCGTGCACGCCGCGCGGGTCGAGATCGGCCGCCGGCTGGCCAAGGAGCACCCGGTCGAGGCCGACCTGGTCATCCCGGTGCCGGAGTCGGGCACCCCGGCCGCCGTGGGCTACGCCGAGGCCTCGGGCATCCCCTACGGCCTGGGCCTGGTGAAGAACTCCTACGTGGGCCGCACGTTCATCCAGCCCAGCCAGACCATCCGGCAGCTGGGCATCCGGCTCAAGCTCAACCCGCTGCGCGACGTCATCCGCGGCAAGCGGCTGGTCGTCGTGGACGACTCGATCGTGCGCGGCAACACCCAGCGCGCGCTGATCCGCATGCTGCGCGAGGCCGGCGCCGTCGAGGTGCACGTGCGGATCGCCTCGCCGCCGGTGAAGTGGCCGTGCTTCTACGGCATCGACTTCGCCTCGCGGGCCGAGCTCGTGGCCAACGGCCTGGACGTCGACGGCGTCCGCGCCTCGATCAACGCGGACTCGCTGGGCTACGTCAGCGAGGCCGGGATGATCGCGGCCACCGAGCAGCCGGCCAACCGGCTGTGCTCGGCCTGCTTCACCGGGGAGTACCCGATCCCGCTGGGCGAGCCCGAGGTGCTGGGCAAGCACGTGCTGGAGGGCATCACCCGGCGCACGCTGCCGGTGCTCGACGACGTCGACCGGGAGGCGGCCCGCGCCGTCAGCGGGTGGACCGGTCAGCAGGCCGGCAGCCCCAGCACCTCCGGTGGCGCCGACGACGCGCTGCGCCGCCCGTGACCGGCGGCTTCACCTACGCGGAGTCCGGCGTCGACATCGACGCCGGCGAGCGCGCCGTGACGCTGATGAAGAGCGCGGTCGAGGCCACCAACCGGCCCGAGGTGGTCGGCGGCCTCGGCGGGTTCGCCGGGCTGTTCGCGCTGGACACCCAGAAGTACCGCAAGCCCCTGCTGGCGTCGTCCACCGACGGCGTCGGCACGAAGATCGCCCTGGCCCGGCAGCTGGACCGGCACGACACCGTGGGCATCGACCTGGTCGCCATGTGCGTCGACGACCTGGTGGCCTGCGGCGCCGAGCCGCTGTTCCTGCAGGACTACGTGGCCTGCGGCAAGGTCGTCCCGGAGCGGATCGCCGCGATCGTCACCGGCATCGCCACCGGCTGCCGGCTCGCCGGTGCCTCGCTGGTCGGCGGGGAGACCGCCGAGCACGGCGACCTGATGGACGCCGACGAGTACGACCTGGCCGCCACCGCGGTCGGCGTGGTCGAGGCCGACGCGGTGCTGGGCCCCGAGCGGGTGCGCAGCGGGGACGTCGTCGTCGCGATGGCGTCCTCGGGGTTCCACTCCAACGGCTACTCCCTCGTCCGCCGGGTGGTCGCCAGCGCCGGGCTGGACCTGCACGCCACCCCGGCCGGGCTGGACCGGGAGCTGGGCGCGACGCTGCTGGAGCCGACCCGGATCTACGCGCTGGACTGCCTGGCCCTGGTCGCCGAGCTGGGTGTCGACGCGGTGCACGCCTTCGCGCACATCACCGGGGGCGGGCTGGCCGCCAACTCCGGGCGCGTCGTCCCCGACGGCCTGGTGGCCGTGCTGGACCGCTCGACCTGGGCGCTGCCCGCGGCGGTGCAGCTCATGGAGGCCCACGGCGTGCCGCGGGGCGAGTCCGAGCGGGCGTTCAACTGCGGCGTCGGCATGGTCGCCGCCGTCGCCCCCGAGGCCGCCGACCGCACGGTCGCCCTGCTCACCGACCGCGGCGTGCCCGCGTGGGTCGCCGGGGAGATCGGTCCCCGCGGCGACGTGCAGGCCGTGCCCAGCCGTCTGGTCGGTTCCTACCGCTGACAGCACGACGACACCGCCGTCCCGGGGGACGACGGTGTCGGCAGTGTGTTCGTCGGCAGTGCGGTGGTGCGTTGCTGTGCCCGGCGGCGCAGCGGATCAGCGACTGGCTGCCCAGTCGTCGTCCGCTTCGTCGTCGATCCACCTCGAGGCGATGTCGTCCTCGTCGTCGTCCTTCGCCACCGGGGTGGTGTAGGTCGACGGCTGACCACCGAGTTCCCGCTGCAGAGCAGTCAGGTCGGTGGATGGTGAGCTGTACTTGAGCTCACGGGCCACGCGTGTCTGCTTGGCCTTCGCTCGGCCGCGCCCCATGGCTCGACCCCCTCGTTACGGAGTGGCGGGCGTCCAGCACTGGGCTTGGACGGCCCGTGTGGCGACCCCGACTGAGTGATTGTGTCCGAGGAGGAGCTTACGTCACGGATCGGGGCTCGGCACACGTCCGACCCGCGCGTCCCCCGGACGGGCTGGTCAGAGCGGCCCGGAGTGAGGTGGATCTCAGCCCGGACGGGGCAACCGGATGGTCGCCAACCGGCCGACGGACCGGATCCGGTCCTCGGCGAGCCGGTCGGCGGCGACCGCGGGGGAGACCCCGTCGGCGTCGGCGGCGGCGAAGACCCGGAGGGCGACGTCGAAGATCGTGGTCGCCTTGGCCTCGGCCCGGGCGAAGGAGAAGCCGTGCCGCTCGTCCTCGACCTGGATGACCCCGCCGGCGTTCACCAGGTAGTCCGGGGCGTAGAGGATGCCGCGGTCGGCCAGCAGCTGGGCGGTGCCCTCGTGGGCCAGCTGGTTGTTGGCGCCGCCGCACACGATCTCCGCCGGCAGCACGGCGACGGTCTCGTCGTCCAGCGCGCCGCCGAGGGCGCAGGGCGCGTAGACGTCGTGCGGGGTGCGCACGAGCTCAGCGGTGTCGGCGGCGGTGCGGACGCCGGGGTGCTTGGCCACCACCCGCTGCACCGCGGTCGGGTCCACGTCGGTGACGACGACCGCGGCGCCGTCCTCGACGAGGGAGTCGACCAGCCAGGAGCCGACCTTGCCGACCCCGGCGACGGCGACGGTGCGCCCGGCCAGCGACGGCGAGCCCCACCGGTGCTGCGCCGCGGCCCGCATGCCCTGGAAGACGCCGAACGCGGTGAGCACCGAGGAGTCGCCGCAGCCGCCGTGGGCCAGCGAGCGGCCGTGCGCGAAGCGGGTCTCGCGGGCCACGACGTCCAGGTCGGCGTTGTAGGTGCCCACGTCGCAGGCGGTCAGGTACCGGCCGCCGAGGGACTCGACGAACCGGCCGTAGGCGCGCAGCAGGGCCTCGGTCTTGTGCACCGCGGGGTCGCCGATGATGACGCCCTTGCCGCCGCCGAGGTCCAGGCCGGCCAGGCTGTTCTTGTAGGCCATGGCCTTCGACAGCGCCAGCGCGTCGGTGACCGCGGCCTCCTCGGAGGCGTAGGGGAAGAAGCGCGTGCCGCCCAGGGCGGGGCCGAGGGCGGTGGAGTAGATGGCGATCACCGCCCGCAACCCGGACTCCGGGTCGGCGCAGAAGACGACTTGTTCGTGACCGGAGGCGAGGACGTCCACGCCCGTGACACTACGAGCCGCCCCCGTGCCAGGCTGGTACCCGACACCAGGAGGAACACGATGGGCTCGGTCGAGGGCACCCCCGACGTCGTCGCGGGGCTGGAGCTCGACCGGACCAGCCCGGTGCCGCTGTACCGCCAGGTCGCGCGATACCTCGAGCAGGGCATCGCCTCGGGTCGGCTGCCGCCGGGCACCCGGCTGGACAACGAGGTCGCGCTGGCCGACTCGCTCGGGCTGTCCCGGCCGACCCTGCGCCAGGCCATGCGCTACCTGGTGGAGAAGGGGCTGATCGTCCGCCGCCGGGGCGCCGGCACCCGGGTCGGCCAGCCGCTGGTGCTGCCGGCGCCCGAGCCGACCAGCAGCTTCGACGAGCTGGTGCGGGCCGACCAGGACCCGGTCACCCGGGTGCTCTCGCTGGACGTCGGCCCGGTCGACCCGGAGATCGCCCGCGCGCTGGCCATCCCCGAGGGGATGGACGCGGTGACCGTGGTGCGGCTGCGCTCGGCGGGCAGCGCGCCGATCGCCCGGCTGACCAACTGGCTGCGGGTCGGCCTGCTGGAGCTCGGCACCGAGGAGCTGGAGCGGACCGGGCTGTACGCGCTGATCCGGTCCTCGGGGATCGTGCTGCACTCGGCCAAGCAGGTCATCGGCGCGCGGGCGGCGACCGAGTCGGAGGCCGACCTGCTGGACGAGCAGGTGGGCGGGGTGCTGCTGACGATGGAGCGCACGTCCTACGACCGGTACGGCACCCCGGTGGAGTTCGGCCGGCACGTCTACGTGGCCGGTCGGTACAGCTTCGAGATGAGCCTGCTCACCCCCTGAGAGCGGGGCGTGCCGGCGTCCGGCGGCGAGGCATACATACTCATCCACTGGTATGCCCGGTCGCGGGCGCTGTTGCAACGAGAGGCACCACCACCATGCGCATCACCCGATCGGCCGGCGTCCTCGCCGTCGCCGGTGTCCTGGCCCTGAGCGGCTGCAGCGGCACCGGCCAGGAGGACACGTCGTCCTCGGACTCCGGGTCGGTCGACCTGGACATCGCCGTCATCACCCACGGCGCGCCCGGCGACTCCTTCTGGGACGTCGTCCGCTCCGGCGCCGACCGCGCGGCCGACGACCTGGGCATCACCGTCGACTACAACAGCGACCCCGACCCGACCCGGCAGGCCGAGCTGATCGACAACGCCGTCTCCCAGGGCGTCGACGGCATCGTGGTGTCGATGGCCAACCCCGACGGGCTGCGCGACTCGGTCGAGGCCGCCGTCGCCGCCGGCATCCCGGTCATCACCATCAACTCCGGGCAGGGCCAGTCGGCCGAGTTCGGCGCGATCACCCACGTCGGCCAGGACGAGACCACCGCCGGCCAGGCGGTCGGCACGCGCCTGAACGACGAGGGCCAGACCGGCAAGGTGCTCTGCGTCATCCACGAGGCCGGCAACGTGGGCCTGGAGGACCGCTGCTCCGCGGTCGCCGCCACCTACGGCGGTCAGGTCGAGAACCTGCAGGTCGACGGCACCGACACCGCCCAGGTGCAGGACACCATCCTGTCCAAGCTGCAGTCCGACCCCGACGTCGGCGTGGTGCTCGCGCTGCAGGGCCAGGTCGCGGTCGCCGCGGTCGCCGCCCAGGGCGACGCCGGCACCTCCGCGGAGATCGACACCTTCGACATCTCCTCCGACGTGACCGACGCGATCACCGCCGGGGACATCACGTTCGCCGTCGACCAGCAGCCCTACGTGCAGGGTTACCTGCCGGTCTCCTTCCTCTACCTCTTCGCGACCAACGGCAACGTGGTGGGCGGTGGCCAGCCGGTCAACTCCGGCCCGGCCTTCATCACCCAGGACAACGCCGCCGAGGTCGCCGAGTTCGCCGCCAACGGCACCCGATGAGCACGGTCGCCCCGACCCGGGACGTCGACGGACCGCCGGCCCCCACCGGGCGGGTCACCCGCGTCCTGCGTCGTCCCGAGGTCGGGGCGGCGGTCGCCGCGCTGGCGATCCTGATCTTCTTCACCGCCGTCGCCGACCAGTTCCTCACGCCCTCGGGCGTGGGCACCTGGCTGAACTCGGCGTCCCGGTTCGGGATCATGGCCGTGGCGGTCGCGATGCTGATGATCGGCGGGGAGTTCGACCTCTCCGCCGGCGCGATGACCGGGGCCACCGGGCTGCTCGTCGGCGTCACCACCACCGGCTTCGGGCTCAACGTCTGGGTCGCGGTGCTGCTGGCGCTGGTCGTCGCGCTGGCCATCGGCGCGCTCAACGGCGTGCTGGTGGTCCGCACCGGGTTGCCCAGCTTCATCGTCACCCTCGGCACGTTCTTCGTGCTCCAGGGGCTGGACCTCGCACTGGTGAAGCTGGTCTACGGCCAGGTCGCGGTGCAGGGCTTCGCCAAGGTGCCGAACTTCGACTCGGTCCGGCCGCTGTTCGGCGGCGTGATCGAGGTGGGCGGGGCCAGCATCTCGGTCTCGGTGCTGTGGTTCCTCGCGGTCACCGCGGTCGCGACGCTGGTGCTGCTGCGCACCCGGGCCGGCAACTGGGTCTTCGCCGTCGGCGGGGCGCAGGACAGCGCCCGGGCGACCGGCGTCCCGGTGGCCCGGACCAAGATCGGCCTGTTCATGACCACGGCCGCGGCGGGCTGGCTGGTCGGCATGATCAGCCTGTTCCAGTCCTCGACCGTGCAGTCCTCGACCGGCGTCGGCGACGAGTTCATCTACATCATCTGCGCGGTGGTGGGCGGGTGCCTGCTCACCGGCGGGTACGGCTCGGCGGTCGGTGCGGCGCTGGGTGCGCTGATCTACGGGATGACCCGGCAGGGCGTGGTCTACGCCGGCTGGGACAGCAACTGGCTCTACGCCTTCCTCGGCGTGATGCTGCTGGCCGCGGTGCTGGTGAACAACTGGGTCCGCACGAGAGCGGAGCGCATGCGATGACGACCGACACGACCGCGCCGCTCATCGAGGTCACCGACCTGGGCAAGACGTACGGGTCGGTGGTCGCGCTGCGCGGGGTCACCACGACCGTGCGGGCCGGCCAGGTGACCTGCGTGCTGGGCGACAACGGCGCCGGCAAGTCCACCTTCATCAAGATCCTGGCCGGGGCGCACGAGCACTCCGAGGGCACGTACCGGGTCGACGGGGTGGAGCAGCACATGTCCAGCCCGCGCGACGCGCTGGCGCTGGGCATCGCGACGGTCTTCCAGGACCTGGCCGTCGTCCCGCTCATGCCGGTGTGGCGGAACTTCTTCCTGGGCTCCGAGCTCCGGAAGGGCCCGTTCGGGATGCTGGACGTCGGCCTGATGAAGCAGACGGCGAAGGACGAGATGGCCGCCATGGGCATCGACCTGCGCGACGTCGACCAGCCCATCGGCACGCTGTCCGGCGGCGAGCGGCAGTGCGTGGCCATCGCGCGGGCGGTGCACCTGGGTGCCCGGGTGCTGATCCTGGACGAGCCGACCGCGGCCCTGGGTGTCCGGCAGTCCGGGGT
This sequence comes from Klenkia terrae, assembly GCF_900491935.1. Lineage (GTDB taxonomy): Bacteria > Actinomycetota > Actinomycetes > Mycobacteriales > Geodermatophilaceae > Klenkia > Klenkia terrae. Next base: position 1,586,864 of record NZ_UEXK01000004.1, on the reverse strand, counting down.
GGTGCTGCGCTACATCGCGGCGGCCCGGGAGCGCGGTCTGGGAGTGGTCTTCATCACCCACAACCCGCACCACGCCTACCCGGTGGGTGACCGGTTCCTGGTGCTCCGCCGGGGTCGCAGCATCGCGGAGCGGGAGAAGGCCGAGGTCAGCCGGGACGAGCTGACCACGCTGATGTCCGGCGGGGCCGAGCTCGACGCCCTCGCGCACGAGCTGGAGCGCGATCCCCTCCTCGGCTGACGGGGGATTCAAGCTGCTCCGGTTCCGTGTCGATGGGAGTGGGACAGCAACGCACGGGTCGTGACGGACCAGTCCAGGCTGCCTCGGCGTGTTGCGCGTGTGACTCGTGGGGCGGGTGGGACAGTCCAGCGGCTCGTACGCCATCCCTCTTCCCCAGGGAGCGCCACCATGCCGCAGCACCCGCTGCGCACCACGCTCGTCGCCGTCCTGGCGTCCGCCGTCGTCGTGCTCGGCCTCGCCGGGCCTGCCGCGGCGGCCCCGCCGGCCCCGGGCAACCCCAGCGACGGCGAGATCACCGCGGCCCAGGCCGCCCAGGACGCGGCCGCGGCCGAGGTCGGTCGGATCGCCGGTCTGGCCGCCGCCGCCCAGGCCCAGCTCGAGCAGGCCCAGGTGCAGGCCGAGTCGGCCGGCATCGCCTACGAGGTGGCCCAGGAGGCCCTCGCGGTCGCCCAGGCGGCCGCCGACCAGACCGCCGCGCAGCTGGCCGCTGCCACCGCCGAGGTGACCGCCGCGCAGGGCCGCATCTCGGTGTTCTCCCGCGACAGCTACATGGACGGGACCGCCCTCACCACCACCGCGGCCCTGCTGGACGCCGCCGGGCCGGGTGAGCTGATCCAGCGGGCCGCGCTGCTGGACTGGGTCGCCGAGAACCAGGTCGACGTCCTCGGCGAGCTCGAGGTGGCCCAGGTGGCCCAGGCCAACGCCGACTCCGCCGCCCGCCAGGCCCGCGACCAGCAGGCCGCCGCCGAGCAGGCCGCGGCCGACGCCAAGACCACGGCCGACAGTCAGGTCGCCTCCCAGCAGTCGGTGTTCGCCTCGGTGAGCGCCGAGAAGGCCGACTACGACGCGCAGCTGCAGGCCGCGCAGATCCAGCTGCTGTCCCTGCAGGGCGCCCGCAACGCCTACCAGGCATGGGTGGACCAGAAGGCCGCCGAGGAGGCCGCCGCGGCCCGCGCCCAGCAGGCCGCCGCGGCCGCCGCCGCTGCGGCCGCCGCCTCCGCCCGCAACGCGGCCGCGGCCTCGTCGTCCTCGGGCTCGGGCTCGGCCCAGGCCGGGTACGTGCTGCCGGCCGCCGGCCGGACCAGCAGCTGCTTCGGCGCTCGCTGGGGCACCACGCACAACGGGGTGGACATGGCTGCCCCGATCGGGACCCCGGTCTACGCCGCGACCGCCGGGACCGTGCAGCGCGCCGGTCCCGCGACCGGCTTCGGCTACGCGGTCTACATCCTGGGAGCCGACGGGGCGGTCACCGTGTACGGCCACATCAGCCGGTACTACGTCTCTGCCGGGCAGCGGGTGCAGGCCGGTCAACAGATCGCCGACGTGGGCAACGAGGGCCAGTCGACCGGTCCGCACCTGCACTTCGAGGTGCACCCCAACGGGGCGATGTACAGCGGGGCGATCGACCCCGTGCCGTGGATGTCCGCCCGCGGTGTCTCGATCCGCGGCTGCTGAACGCACGAGGCCCGGTCCCCCGAGGGGGGATCGGGCCTCGTGCGTCGTGGTGGGTCAGCTGGTCGGCGAGGCGCTCTCGGTGGGGACGTCGCAGTTGGCGGTCACGTAGGTCTCGACCTGTGCCTGCGCGTCGGTGGCCGTGGTCTGCAGCTGGGTGAACTCCGCGACGAAGGCCTGCTGGCCCTCCGGGGTGTTCAGGTCCAGGCCCTGGACGTTGGCCACGGCGGTGTCCAGCGCGCCGGTCAGGACGCCCCAGGGCTCGCTGATCTCGGCCGGGGGCTCGATGGCGTCCAGGCGGGCGGAGGCCTCGGCGAACAGGGCCGGGATGGTGGAGGGGTCGGCGCTCGTGGTCGCGGACTGGAGGTCGGCGAAGGCACCCTCAGCCTCGCTGCAGAACGCGGCGGCCTCGCTGTCGTCGCCACCGGACTCCTCGCTGGAGCTGGGGGCCGCGGCGGAGGAGGACGAGCTGGAGCTGCCCTGGGCGGTGGTCTCGTCGTCGGAGCCGCCACCGCACGCGGTGAGCAGGGCGAGGGCGGCAGCCGCGGAGAGGGTCGTCTTCAGGGTCGTCGTCAGGCGCATGGGTCCAGGCTACGGACCAGCTGTGCCCCCGGACGGGTGGCGTGGCCGACCCGGGGGCGTCCGGGCTGGCTACCGTCGTGCCGTGGACGCCCCCGTCGATCCCCGCCGCAGCTGGTCGCTGCCTGCCCCCGGTGAGCTGCCCCGGACGGCCGAGCCCGAGCCGCTGGTGACCCGGGTGCTGGCCCCGAACCCCTCGCCGATGACGCTGGACGGCACCAACACCTACGTGGTGGGGGCGCCCGGCAGCGGTCAGGTGGTCGTGGTCGACCCGGGGCCCGACGACCCGGTGCACCTGGCCGCGGTGCGCGAGGTGCTGGCGGCGCGGGCCGCCGAGGTGGTCGCGGTCCTGGTGACCCACCACCACGGGGACCACGCCGAGGCGGCCCTGCCGTGGGCGGCGCGGTTCAGCGTGCAGGTGGCGGCGGGTTCGGCCGAGGTGGCCGGGCCCGACGGGCGGGTGCTCGCCGACGGGGACACGGTCACCCTCGCCGGGACGTCGCTGGCCGTCGTCGCGACCCCGGGGCACACCCGGGACCACCTGGCCTTCCGGACCGAGACGGGGTCGGTGCTGGTCGGGGACCACGTGCTGGGCCGGGGGACGTCGGTGGTCACGCACCCCGAGGGCGACGTGCTGGCCTACCTGGACTCGCTGCGCCGGGTGCACCGGCTCGGGCCGGCGGCGCTGTACTGCGGGCACGGGCCCGAGCTGACCGAGGACGTCGGGTCGGTGCTGGAGTTCTACGCGGCGCACCGGGCCTACCGGGAGTTCCAGCTGCTGGAGGCCCTGCTCGGCGGGGACCGGACGGTCGCCGAGCTGGTCGCCCACGTGTACGCGGAGGTGCCGCGCGCGGTGTGGCCGGCCGCCGAGCAGTCGACCCGGGCGACGCTGGCCAAGCTGTCGGCGACCGGCCAGGTCGTGTGCGGTGCGGGGGACAACTGGCGGGTGGCGTGATCGCCGACCTGCGGACCGGTGCGCCGGAGGGCTACCTCGCCGGTGACGACGTGGTCGACCTGGACCACCCGGTGGTGCGGGCGCTGCACGACCGGTTGGCCGCCGACGGCCCGGACGACGCGACCTACGCCCGACGCGCCTTCGAGCACGTGCGGGACCGGGTGGCGCACTCCTCCGACGTCGACGACCCACGGGTGACGGTCCGGGCCTCCGAGGTGGCCGAGGCGGGCGTGGGGCTCTGCTACGCGCAATCGCACCTGCTGGTGGCGCTGCTGCGGTCGCGCGGGATCCCGTCCGGTCTCTGCTACCAGCGGCTGGCCGACGGCTCCGGCGGGCACGTCGTGCACGGCCTGGCGGCGGTCTGGGTGGACCGGCGGTGGCACCGGCTGGACCCGCGCGGGGTGGACGTGCCGTTCGACTTGGTGCGCGAACGGCTGGTGTACGTCCCGGACCCCGGCCTGGGCGAGCGGGACGTCCCGGGTGTCTTCGCCGCGCCGGTCGTGGAGGTGCTGGCCCCGCTGCGGTCGGTGACCGATGTCCGCCGCGCCCGGCTGGCCCACGACGTGCCGTCGATGATCGGGGATCGCTGCCCCTGACCGGGCATCCCACCCCGAGCCCGCCGGGCTGTCCAGGCCGGAGGAACGTCCGTCGTGGCCGGGGTTCTCCGACGTGCCGCCCGGCCTCGGATTGCTCCGTCGACTCCGGTGCCCCCGTCGTGCCGCCCGGCTGCGGATCCGGACGGTCAGAAGGGTGGGGGGTCCGCGCTGGGATCGCTGCCCTCTGCGGCTCGGTGCTCGGCGGCCCGCTCGGCGGAGTCGGTCGAGACGTGGTCGCCGCGCTGGGTCTCGTCGGCTCGACGAGCGAGGGCGGCGTCGAGCTCGGCCTCGATCTCGGCGGCCAGGCGCGCGCGGTCGGCGGCTGCTGCTCGGCGAGCTGCTCGTTGCTCGGGGGTGAGGCTGCGGAACCGCTTCGGGGTGGGTCCGAGGAGGTCGGTGAGGGTGTCGGGGTGGGTGGGTGTCGACANCCCCGATGCCCAGCACGACGGCGACCTCGTCGGCGACCCAGTCGTCGGGCCGGTCGGCGTCGGCCGGGTCATTGCGGCGGCTGCCGGGCAGCGGTTCTTGCGCCGGTTGCAGCTCGGCCAGGCGGGCGATCGCTGCAGCCTGCAGGGCGTGCAGCTGCGCCTGGGCGTCGGCGACGTCGCGCAGCACGGCGTGCACCCTGGCCCGGCCGGTGTCGGGGGTGACCAGCAGCTCGGACAACCGGGTCGATCGCAGGGTGGCACCCGCGGGCGCGAGGCCGGCGGCGATGCGGGTCGCCTGCTCGGCCTCCAGCACCGCCGCGTGGGCGGCGGCTGACGCGAAGACCTCGACCTGGGCAATGCCCACCGACAGCCCCATCCGGGTCCCGACCACCTGCTGCTGCACCGCCACCACCTCCTCGCGCTGTTCGAATATGTGTTCGAAGTCTACCGGGCCTGATCAGCCCGAGCAAGATAAATCCGCAGCTCAGAAGGTTGTCCACAGGCTGTCGACCCGGTGTCTGAGGTAGCTGCGATGCTGGGGTGCCGGGTTGCGCGGGGGCCATCGGGGACCGCAGCGACGAGCGCCTGCGCCGCCCCGAGCCTTCCCGTGCGTCCCTGCAGCGACGGACGCCTGCACCGCCCCGAGCCCTCCCCTGCGTCCCTGCAGCGACGGCCCGCGCGGGAGGTCGTGAGGGAAGGTCCGCCGCGGAAGACGGAAGGCGGAAGGCGGCAGGCGCAGGCGGCAGGGCCCTCCAGGACGGCAACCGCGACGACGGTGGGAGGTCGTGAGGGAAGGTCCGCCGCGGAGGGCGGCAGGCGGCAGGCGTATGCGCAGGCGGCAGGGTTCGCCAGGAGGGTGACCGCGACGAAGGCGGGATGCCAGACTCGGCCATGGGGTTCTGGGCTGCGGTGGTGGGCGTGCTCGTCGTCCTGCTGGTGGTCGGCTGGTCGATGGACCGGGCGGTGCGCAAGCGAGGATCCACGGTCACCCACTCCGGCGACATCTCGTACCAGGCGCGCGAGGGCCGGCGGGACGCCGAGGTGCTCGGCAACGCGCACAACCACGACGTGTCCTGGAGCAGCTGGAGCCGGCGCAACGGCCGTCGCTGAACCGCGTGGCCCGTGCGAGGGTGCAGGGATGAACGAGGTGCCCGTCGTCCGGGCGGCGGACAGCACGGCCGCCCAGCGGCGGGTCGCCGGCGCGCTGGCCGACCGCGGCATCGGCCGGGGGGACCGGCTCGTCGTCTCCGCGACCGCCTCGCCGGAGCTGCTGGCCGTCGTCCTCGGGGCGCTGCGGACCGGCGTCGTCCCCGTGGTGCTGGACCCGGCGCTGCCGGCCGCCGAGCGGGCCGAGCTGGTCGCCGACGCCGACCCCGCGCTGGACGTCGGCGACGACCCCGGGCAGCTGCTCGGCGACACCGAGGCCGACCTCGCCCCGTTCCCGCTGGCCCGGCCGATGCACTACACCTCGGGCACCACCGGACGGCGCAAGGGCGTGTGGTCCGGCGTCCTGGCCGACGACGACGCCCGCGCCCTGGCCACCGAGGAGATCAACCTCTGGGGCTTCGGCCCGGACGACCGGCACCTGGTGCTCTCCCCGCTGCACCACTCCGCGCCGCTCCGGTTCGCCGCGCACACCCTGCTCGCCGGGGGCGAGGTGCTGCTGCCCGGGCCGTTCGACGCAGCGCGCGCCGCCCGCACCATCACCGACCAGGCCCCCACCACGACCTTCTGCGTGCCGACCCACCTGCAGCGGCTGCTCCGCGAGGACGTCGACTGGTCCAGCTTCCGGCTGCTCGCCCACGCCGGCGCCCCCTGCCCGGAGCCGGTCAAGCGGGCGGTCGTCGCGGCCCTCCCCGACGGCGCCGTGCACGAGTTCTACGGGTCCACCGAGGCCCAGTTCACCGTCTGCACGACCGAGGACTGGCTGGCCCGCCCGGGCAGCGTCGGCCGTGCCCGCCCCGGCCGCACGCTGTCCACCGACGAGCGCGGCCAGCTGTGGTGCGCCGTCCCGCGGTGGGCCCGGTTCGAGTACTGGCGCGCGCCGGAGAAGACCGCGGCCGCCTGGGACGGCGACTGGGTCACCGTCGGCGACCTGGGCCGGGTGGACGACGACGGCACCGTCTGGTTGGACGGCCGCCGCGAGGACCTGGTCATCTCCGGCGGGGTCAACGTCTACCCGGCCGAGGTCGAGGCGGTGCTCGACGCGCACCCCGGGGGCGTGGAGTCCGCCGTGTTCGGCGTCCCGGACGACGACTGGGGCCAGCGGGTCGTCGCGGCCTACGTGGGGACGGCGACCCCCGACGAGCTGGCCGCCTGGGCGCGGGAGCGGCTGGGCCCGGCCCAGCGCCCCAAGTCGACACGTCGACTCGACGAGCTCCCGCGCACCTCCCCCGGCAAGGTCCGCCGCCTCGACCTCCCGGGTGTCCTCGGGCTGTGACCGACGTCGTCGTGGTGGGCGCCGGGTCCGCCGGGTGCGCGCTGGCCGCGCGCCTCGTGGACGCCGGTCGCTCGGTGCTGCTGCTGGAGGCCGGCACCGACCACCGCCGTCCCGAGGACTTCCCGGCCACGATCCGGGAGGCCGCCACCATGGGGGCCGCCGTCCCCGGGCACCCGGCCAACTGGGACCTCACCGGCGAGCTGACCGACGGCGTCCGCTGGCCGGTGCCGCGCGGCAAGGTGCTCGGCGGCTCCAGCGCGCTCAACGGCACCTACTTCATCCGGGCCACGCGGGAGGACTGCGACGGCTGGGCCGCCCTCGGCAACGACCTGTGGTCCGCCGACGCCCTGCGCCCGGCGTTCGACCGCAGCGAGGCCGACCCGCTGCACGGCACCACCGGCCCGCTGCCGGTCAGCCGGGTCACCGACCCGCACCCGATCACCGACGCCTTCACCGCGGCCTGCCTCGAGCTGGGCTTCCCGGCCGAGCCGGACAAGAACGCCGACGCCCCGCCCGGGGTGGGGCCGGTGCCGCTGAACGTGCGCGACGGCGTCCGGGTGAACGCCGCGATGGCCTACCTGTCGCCCCGCCGGGACTCCCCGGGGCTCACCGTCCGCGGCGACAGCCCCGTCGTCCGCGTGCTGGTGGAGCACGGCCGGGCGGTCGGCGTGCGCACCGCCGACGGCACCGAGCACCGGGCCGCGGAGGTCGTGCTGAGCTGCGGGGCGGTCGGCACCCCGCACCTGCTGATGCTGTCGGGCATCGGACCGGCCGACGCGCTGCGGGCGGTCGGGGTCGACGTGCTGGCCGACGTCCCCGGCGTGGGCGCCGACGTCACCGACCACCCCGACCTATACGTCACCTGGTCACCCACCCGTCGGACGCCGATGCCCCGCGGCATGCTGCCGCTGACCACCGCGCTGAACACCCCCGACCACCTCGAGGTCATGCCCTGGCTCAAGCCGTTCTCGAAGGTGATGCTGTCCCGCTCCGACGGGCACGCCCTGTCCGGGCTCGCGGAGGTGCTGCGCCGGCCGGGGGCCACCCTCCGGGCGCTGCGCGGGACCTCGCCGGCCAAGGTCTGGCAGCAGGCCCGCACCCGCGACGACCTGTACCTCGGCGTCGCGCTGCAGGCCGAGGACAGCCGCGGGACGGTCGGCCTGACCAGCGCCGACCCGTCGGTCCAGCCGCGCATCCGGTACCGCTACCTGTCGACGGCGACCGACCGGGAGCGGATGCGCCGGGCGGTCCGGCTGGCCGCCGACCTGCTGGGCACCGGCGCGATGGCCGGACTGGTGCAGGGGCGCACCGACCTGCCCGACGACGTGCTGGCCGACGACGCCGCCCTCGACCGCTGGACCCGGGCGCACCTGGCGACCGCCATCCACCTGTCCGGCAGCGCGCGGATGGGGCCGGCCGGTGACCCGGGTGCCGTGGTCGACCAGCACCTGCGGGTCCGCGGGGTCGAGGGGCTGCGGGTGGCCGACACGTCGGTGCTGCCCACCGTGCCCACCCGGGGCCCGGCGGCCACCGCGGTGGCCGTCGGCGAGCGGGCCGCGGAGCTGATGACCGAGCTGTGACCCGGACGAGTGCGTCGGGGCCGCGGACGGACGGGGCGGCGTCGTATCTTGACCGCATGTGGTCCGAGGAGTTCCTGGCACCGTGAGCTCGCCGTACCCCCCGATGCCCTACTCCGGCCAGCACGGAGCCCCGCACCTCGACCCCGGTGTCGCCGGCCTGGACGCCCCGCGCCCGGCGCCGCGCCGCCGGCTGTTCGGCCGTGGCCTGGCCGAGGGCGAACCCACCCCCAGCAACGCCGACCTCACCGCCTGGACGGCGTTCCTCGGGACGCCGGTGCCCTCGCCGCGGCGGGTCGGCGTGATCGCGCTCAAGGGCGGCGTCGGCAAGACCACCCTGTCGGTCCTGCTGGCCAGCACCATCGCCCGCTCCCGGCAGGACCCGGTGCTGCTGTTCGACACCGACACCACCTTCGGGTCGCTGGCGCTGCGCACCGGCGTCCCGCTGCAGGCCTCGGCCCACGAGCTGGCCGCGGCCGGCGACCCGGGCCGGTTCGAGGTGCTCGCCGGGGCCCTGGCCCGCTCGGCCGACGGCGCGTGGGTGCTGCCCAGCGGCCGGGACCCCGAGCAGAGCGCGGCGCTCACCGAGGACGTCTACGTCCAGGCGATGAACGCCGTCTTCCGGCACTTCGCGGTGATGGTGACCGACTGCGGCGCCGGGCTCGCCACCCCGCTCATGCGCCGGGTGGTCAGCGGCTGCCACAGCCTGGTGCTGGCCACCTCGCCCAGCGTCGACGGCATGCTGGCCGCGCACAACGTGCTGCGCTGGCTGCGCACCAGCGGCTTCGAGGCGCTGGCCGACCGGAGCATCGTCACCGTCACCAACGTGCCGGCCGGCGGGGCGGCGATCGACCTCGCCGAGGCCCGCGCCCGGTTCGCCGGGCTGGCCGGGGACTTCCTCTCGGTGCCGGCCGACCGGCACCTGGCCACCGGCAGCCAGCTGCGTCTGGAGCTGCTGGACCACCGCACCCGGGCGGCCGCCGTCCGGCTGGCCGCCTCGGCGTTCGGGGCGTCGCTGGCCACGAGCTGACGGCTACGAGCTGACGGCGATCGCCACGTCGTCGGCGGTGATGGTCTGCAGCTGGGCCACCGTCGGGCGCTCGCCGAGCTGGCGCAGCCGGGCCGACTGCACCTTGCGCAGCTTCTCGAACAGCTTGCGGGCCTCGCGGGCGTTGCCGAAGTCGGCCCCGCGCTGCACCCCGGCGAAGTGGTCGTGCAGCAGGGGGACGGCGGCGTCGTCCAGCAGGTAGTCCCCGGCGCTGATCATCCGGGTGATGATCAGGGTCAGCTCCTCGGGCCCGTAGTTCTCGAACTCCACGGTCTTGACGAACCGCGACGCCAGGCCGGGGTTGGCCTCCAGGAACTGGATCATCTCGGCGGTGTAGCCCGCCGCGATCACCGCGAGGGTGTCCCGCCGGTCCTCCATGAGCTTGACGATCATGTCCACGGCCTCCTGGCCGAAGTCGTTGCCGCCGCCCCCGGCCTGCCGGGTGAGGGTGTACGCCTCGTCGAGGAACACCACCCCGCCGGCGGCCTCGTCGAACACCGCGGCGGTCTTCTCCGCCGTGTGCCCGATGTACTGGCCGACCAGGTCCCGCCGGGAGACCTCCTTCAGCGGGCCGCCGGGCAGGGCGCCGAGCGCGGCCAGCAGCTGCCCGTAGATCCGCCCGACCGTGGTCTTGCCGGTCCCGGGCGCCCCGGCGAACACCAGGTGGTGGCTGGCGCCGCCGACCGCGAGCCCGGCGCTGCGCCGCCACTCGTTGACCTGGATCTCGTCGATCATCGAGCGGACCTCGGCCTTGACCCCCTCCAGGCCGACCATCGCGTCGAGCTCGGCGAGCAGCTCCTCGACCCGCTCGGGGTCACCGCCGGCCGAGCCGTCGGACCCGACGCCCGCCGCGGCGGCCGTGGCCGCCTCGACGACGGTGACGTCGGCGTCCGGGTCCACGTGCACGCCCGGCTCGGCGGTGCGCTCGGTGCGGCAGCCCTCGACCCGGCCGGCCGTGCCCGCCGCGAAGTCGATGCCCACCCCGCCGGTCCCGCGGACGGCGCACCGCTGCAGCACTGCGGTGCTGCCCGAGGCCACCGCGATCCCGGTGCCGCCGCTGCCGGTGATCTCGCAGGAGACCAGCGTCGGCCGCGCCGACTGGTACAGGTACACCCCGCGGGCACCGCTGTCGCGGACCACGCAGTCGCGCAGCTCCGGGTCCGCGCCCAGCCGGACGACGACCCCGTCGTCGGCGGACCCGGTGATCGTGGTCTGCACGACCGTTCCGCCGCTGTCCTCCACGACCAGGCCCTGCGCCCCGCCGACGAGCACGCACCCGGTGACGATCAGCCGGCTGCGGTCGGTGGCCCGCAGGGCGGCGCCGACGCCGGCCTCCAGGCGGCAGGCCTCGACGACCAGCTCGGCGTCGACGGCGTCCAGGACGTGCCCCTCGTCGGCGGTCAGCACCAGCCCGCGCAGGGTCAGCCGGCCGCCGTGCACCCGGACGGTGGGGTCGTAGCCCCGGCCGGTCAGCCGGACGGCGCCCTCGGCGGGGGCGTCGGGGCCCCCGCCGACGGCCGCGGTGGCCGACGGGTCGGCCTCCAGCACCAGGGCCCGGCCGCGGAGGTCGAGCTCGCCGACGTGCTCGCCGGACGACAGGACCACGGTGTCGCCGTCGGCCGCGTCGAGGAGCGCCTCGGCGAGCGTCGGGTAGCTACCGGGACGGGTGGCGGACACCTGCAGGCGTGGGCTCATGGGGCTGCTGACGGTACCGGAGCCCTAGGCTGGGGACCGATGGACGACGAGCAGCCGCCGGTCGACGACCTCCCGTTCGCCGAGCTGTGGGCCTTCGCCGCCGAGTCCGGGGACGAGGCCGCCCGACTGGCGCTGCTGCGCGGCGCCGACCTGGTCGTGCCGGCCAGCACGGACGGCGCGGCCTCCTGGCCGCTGGCCCAGTCGGAGGGTCGGGACTGGGTCACGGTCTGGACGTCGCCCGAGCTCATGGCGGCCGGCGCGCCGGCCGGTCCCTGGCAGGTGGCCTCCTTCGCCGAGCTGGTGCTGCACTGGCCGGACCCGGCCTGGGGCCTGGCCGTGGACCTCGGCACCCCGCACCCGCTGCTGCTGGAACCGGGCACGGTCTCCCGGCTGCTGGCCCCCGACCTGGCCGACGAGGTGGCGGCCGCCCCCGGCGAGGTGGTCTGGGTGCAGCAGGTGGTCCCGATCGCCGGCATCGACCCGCTGCTGCACGAGCGGGACGCCCGTGCCTCGGGCCAGGTGCAGCGCGCCGCGGACCTCGAGCACGTCGGGGCGCCGACGGTGCTGCTGCAGGCCCTGGGACGGGCGGACGAGGAGCTCGCGCTGGTCACCGACGAGGGATCGGTGCACCTGCTGCGCTGGCCGGTCCTGGGCGCCGGGCTGTACGGCGTCGACCGCGACGCCATGGGCCTCGGGCCCGGCCGGACGACGCCGGTGCGCGAGTACCGGGTGGACCAGGTCGCCCTGCCGCACGGCGCGGGGCTCGTGGAGCTGGACCGGCACGGCGCGGAGACCCAGCGCGCCCGCTACGACGCCCTGCACGGCCGGTGGCGGCTGCTCGTGCCGGTGCCGGCGGGGGAGCGGGCATGAGCTGGCGGGCCCGGGTCGAGGGCGAGGAGCACCGGGCGGCGCCGGAGCTGCGGGCGGACGGCTGGTGGGTCTGGCTGCTGTCCCCATCCGAGCGACCGGGCTTCGTCCCCGGCCCGGCCGCCGGGGAGTGGGTCCGCGAGCTGCCGCTGGCCGGGTGCGAGGTGCTGGTGCACCTGCGCCGGGTCGGCACCTGGCGCGGCGCGGACTGCGCCGTGGTCGACGAGCGGGGCACCGAGCTGCTGCTGCAGCACCTCGGCACCGGCGCGCCGGCCCGGGCACTGGGGTTCGAGCAGGTCGAGCGCGGGGTGCACCGGCGCTGGGTCCCGGCCGACGAGGTGCGGGGCGTGCGCGAGGAGCAGACCCTCGCCGCTGGCTGACCGGGTCAGCCGCGGCCGGTGGCGGCGCCGACGAGCCACTGCTCGACGCCGGTGACCCGGTGCTGCACCTGCACGACACCGGCCCGCGAGGCCAGCAGCAGGGCGTCGTCCCGGCCGGTGGACCGCAGCAGCGTCTCGTCCAGGTTGAGCACCCGCGCGAGCTGCCGGGCCTCGGTGCGGGACAGCGGCCGGGAGACCACGACGTCCGCGGAGCCGAGCGCGCCGCGGCCCCACTCGTGCGTGCTGTCCACGCAGGTGAGCACCGCCGACCAGCGCCCGGCCCGGCGGGAGTCCCCCGCGGCCGCGGCGTCGCCGTCCAGCACGAGCAGGCGGGGCCGGCCGGGCGTGCCCGGCTGCTCGTCGCCGGCCGGTGCCTGGCGGCCGCGGTCGTGCGGGACCACCACGACCTGGCCGTCGGCGGCGGCCAGCCGGACCAGCGCCGTCCACGCCGAGGGGCGGTCGGACTCGATGCTGACCACGGCGCCCAGGGCCATCGCCCGCAGCACGAGCCGCTGCACCAGACCCAGCCCGCCCAGGCACACCGCGGCGGTCGGCTCGGACCGGAACAGGCTCAGCACGACCGGCAGGCCGGCGTCGTCCACGCCGACGACCAGCCCGCCGCCGCCGACGAGCGACCGGGTGCCGGCGGCCGTGGTCGCGGTGGCCGGGAGCACCTCGAGGGCGGGCACCGGCAGGGTGCCGGGTTCGCCGCTCACCGGAGGAACCCGCCCAGGGGGAGGGTGGCGGCGACGCCGGCGCGCTGCCGGCCGTCCAGCCGCCGCAGCACACCCGCGCCCACGGCGCCGGCCAGCACCTCGGGCCCGGTGCCCCCGTCGGGCACGACGGTCCGCAGCGTGACCTGGGTGTCGACGAAGCCGTCGTCACCCCGGCGGGCGGCCACGGCCAGCATGGTCGCGGTACCGGCGGCGAGGGTGCGCTCGCGCAGCTCGGCGACCGCGGCGGGGAGCTCGGACACCCGGTCGGCCGGCAGGTCGAGCGCGCTGGTCACGCACCGGTGGCCGCCGGCCGACCAGCTGGACCAGCGCTCGTGCACGGCGGGGGCGGGCCCGACCTGGTCGCCGAGCAGGCCGAGCACCCCGGTCACGGCGTCCTCGGGGGCGAGCGGGACGGCCCGCAGGCCGGCCTTGCGCAGCCGCCGCACCACCCGGCGGGCGGCGTTGGCCAGGGCGGTGCGCAGGGCCGGGTCCTCGTCGTCGGCCCCGCGGAGCACCTGCACGGCGACCCAGCAGCGGGAGACGGCGGGCACCCGCCCACCGGTCAGCTCCCGGTAGGACAGGGCGGCTGGTCCCTCGCCGACGCCGGCCGGGTGGACCTGCTCGAGCCCCTGCAGGGTGAACCGGGGGCCGCCCTCGTCCGCGGCCGGCAGCAGGGCGGGGACCGGCGGCAGGACGACGGTCCGCGCCAGGTAGGGCCGGTCCCCGGTCGAGGGGACCCCCACCGCCACGGACAGCCCGCCGTCGTGCACCCACAGCGCGGCCGGGACGCCGTCGAGGTCCAGCTGGTCCAGCCAGCCGCCGTCGACGACCGCGTCGAGCACGGCCTCCGCGAGGCGGGGTGCCGGGGCCTGCGCGGGCAGGGTCCGGCGACGCCGGCGCAGCCCGTGCCGGAGGCGGAGGCCGGCCCACTCGTAGCCCCAGCGGCCCGACCAGCGGGTCAGCGACAGGGCCAGGACGGCGACCACCGCGACGGCGACCGGCACCAGCACCGGCCAGGGCTGGCGGTGTGCGGCGACGGCGGCGACCAGGGCGATCTCGACGGCGACGACCTGCCCGGCGCGCAGGCGGCCGGTCCGGGTACGGCNCCTGGAAGCCCCCGGCGGCGTCGGAGGTCCAGTCGGCGGCCAGCGTGGTGCCCTTGCTCCGCAGCAGGGCCGCCTGGCCCTCGAGCACCCCGGCCAGGGCGGACCAGCCGTCGGCCGCGGCGGTCAGCGACGTCGGGTCCTCGAGCATGACGTAGCGGTACATGGTGGTCACGTCGAGGGTGTTGAAGTTGTGGTCGTCGGAGGCGTCGGCCGCGTCGACCGGGTAGGAGACGCTGACCGGGCCGCCGGGATCGGTCGGCACGGTCAGCCGGTGGAGTACGGCGACGAGGGCGCCGACGTCTGCGACCAGTCGTTGTACGGCGTCGGCGGACGGTCGGTCTCCGTGTGGACCTCGCCGTCCTCGCCGACGGTCACCGTCGCGTCGTACCCGTCCTCGCGCTCCTGCTCGGCCCAGTCCAGCGCCTCCTGGTACTCACCGGCGGTGCTGGTGTTCTCCTCGCCGGCGCCGCTGGCCTCCTCGTAGCTGTCCGGCGCGACGTACTCCACGATCGGGTTGCCGTACTCGTCGTAGCCGGTGACCTGCTGGGTGGCGCTGGCCTGCCGGACCGCCTCCTGGTGGTCCTCGATCGTGTCGTTGGCCAGGTTCATCCGCTGGACGGGGGTCAGGCCCGCGGGGCCGGCGCCGCCGGCGGGCTGCTCGGCGGCGGCGGCCGCGGCGTCGGCCCGGGCCTGGTCGGCGGCCGGGCCGGTGAGCGTGACACCAGCCGGGGTCGTGTACGGCGAGCCGGGCGGCTCCTCGCCCATGCGGCGGTACAGCTGGGCGAGCCGGCGATGCTCCGCCTCCGCCGCGGCCTGCTGGGCGGCGAGCTCGCTGGACAGGGTGCTGGTGCCGGCCGGCGGGTACAGCGCGCCGTTGACGCTGTTCATCTGGGCCGCCTGGCTGGTGTCGCCGTGCTGGTAGTTCCAGGCCACGATCGTGGCGATGTTGGACAGCGCCTGGGCGTTGAGCGCGACGTCCTGCATGTAGAGGGTCAGCGACTGCGCCAGCTGCCGGTAGTGCGCCTGCGCGGCGCCCGAGCCGGGCACGCCGCTGAGCCCCACGGAGGCCCCGGCGATGGGTCCGATCTGCTTCCCGGCCTCGCCGACGGCCGACATGCCGTCGGTGCGCATCGACAGCGCGTACTCACGGACGGCGTCCAGGGTGACGTCGGTGCCCTCGGCCACGTGCCCTCCTCGCGTCAGCCGCGCCGGGTGGCGGCATCGGTCCGCCATGCTAACGGGACCGGGTGGTCCCGCCCACCCGACGGCGGTCGTCGGGCACCAGGATCAGGAGGTCGGCGGGGACCAGGCGAGCTGGACCAGCTGCGTCCCACCCCGGCGGGTGACCAGCCAGCCCCGTCCGGGTGGCTGCGGGCCGGGGCGCACCGAGCCGACCAGGGCGCCCTCCTCGCGGTTGCCCGACAGCACGATGCCGGGGCTGGCCAGCTCCCGGAGCCGCTGCAGCACCGGCTCGAACAGCGCGCGCCCGGCACCGCCGCTGCGCCGGGTGACGACCAGGTGCAGCCCGACGTCGCGGCCCTGGGCGATGAACTCCAGCAGCGGGGCCAGCGGGTTGGGGGTCCCGCTGGCCACCAGGTCGTAGTCGTCGACCAGGAGGTAGAGCTCGGGTCCGGTCCACCAACTGCGGTTGCGCAGCTGCTCGGTGGTGACGTCCGGGCCGGGCAGCCGGGTGCGCATGACCCCGGTGATCTCCTCGACCATCGTGGTCGCGGTCGGCCCGGAGGTGCCGTAGGCCAGCAGGTGATCGGGGCTGATCGCGCCGAGCAGGCTGCGCCGGTAGTCCAGCGCGACGATCCGGGCCTCCTGCGGCGTGCACTGCTCGCTGATCCGCCGGGCGAACGAGCGCAGGAAGGCGCTCTTGCCCGACTCCGCGTCGCCGAAGACGACCAGGTGCGGGTCGCCGGTGAGGTCCAGGTGCACCGTGGACAGGTCGTCCTCGGCGATGCCGACCGCGAACCCGCGGTTGGGGTCGGACAGCAGCTGCTCGTGCGCGACGTGGTCGGGCAGCAGCCGGACGCCGGGTGCGGCGGGCCCCGTCCACGCCTCGGCCACCCGGTCGACCAGGTCGGCCTGGCCGGCGGCGAGGTCGTCGGCGGACTGCTCGCCGTCGATGCGGGGGAGCGCGGTGAGGATGTGCGCCTTGCCGGCCTCCAGGCCGCGGCCGGGGGTGCCGGTGGGCACGTTGGTCGCCGTCCGGCGGTCGATCATCGAGTCCGAGGTGTCGCCGAGCCGCAGCTCGACCTTGGTGCCGAACAGGTCGCGGACGGCGGGCCGCAGGTCCAGCCAGCGCGACGCCGCGGCGACGACGTGCAGGCCGTAGGAGGGACCCCGGGTGGCCAGGTCGGTGACCAGGGGCTCCAGGTCCTCGAACTCGCCGCGGATGGTGGACCAGCCGTCGACGACCAGCACGACGTCGCCGAACGGGTCGTCGGCCACCCGCCCGGCGCGCAGCCCGCGCCGGTAGGCGGCGACGCTCTCGGTCCCCAGCTGGGCGAAGCGCGCCTCGCGGGCGGCCAGCAGGCCGCGCAGCTCGGCGATCGTGCGCCGGACGACGGCGACGTCGTTGCGGCCGGCGACCGCGCCGACGTGCGGCAGCCGGCGCAGCGCACCGAGCCCGCCGCCGCCGAAGTCGAAGCAGTAGAACTGCACCTCGCGCGGGGTGTGGGTCAGCGCCAGCGAGGTGATCAGCGAGCGCAGCAGGGTGCTCTTGCCGCTCTGCGGACCGCCGACGACGACGGCGTGCCCGCCGCTGCTGGTCAGGTCCAGCACCAGCGGGTCGCGGCGCTGCTCGGCGGGGCGGTCGACCACGCCGACGTGGGCGCGCAGCGTGCCGGTCAGGTCGGGGTTGTCGACGGTCAGGCCCCGGGCCGGGTCGGTGACCAGGGGCGGCAGCAGCTGGTCCAGCGTCGGGGGCTCCTGCAGGGGCGGCAGCCACACCTGGTGGGCGGGGGTGCCCTGCCCCTCCAGCCGGTCGACCAGGACGTCGAGCAGGCTCTCGCCCAGCGTGTCGACCTCGGTCGGGTCCGGGACGTCGGCGTCGTCGTCCTCGGTGGGGACCGGCAGCGCCGGCGCCACGTAGGAGGACTCGTAGGCCAGCACCGCGGGGCCGGCCGACGTGCCGACGTCGGGGGCGGCGGACGCCCGGCGGTAGGTGCCCGACACGTAGGCCGCCCGGAACCGCTCCAGCGGGTCGGTGCCGAACTTGACGTAGCCGAACCCGGGGGCGCGGGGCAGCTCGAAGGCGTCGGGGGCCGACAGCACGACCCGGCTCTCCATGGCCGAGTTGGTCCGCAGCGCGATCCGGTAGGACAGGTGGGTGTCCAGCCCGCGCAGCCGGCCCTCCTCCAGGCGCTGCGAGGCAAGAAGCAGGTGCACGCCCAGCGAGCGGCCCACCCGGCCGATCTGCACGAACATGTCGATGAAGTCGGGCTTGGCGCTCAGCAGCTCGCTGAACTCGTCGCAGACGATGAGCAGGCTGGGCAGCGGGGCCAGCGGCACCCCGGACAGCCGGGCCCGCTCGTAGTCCCGCAACGAGGCGTAGTTGCCGGCCGAGCGCAGCAGCTCCTGGCGGCGCACCAGCTCGCCGTTGATGGCGTCGGTCATGCGGTCGACCAGGGGCAGCTCGTCGGCCAGGTTGGTGATGACCGCCGAGGTGTGCGGCAGCCGGTCCAGCCGGGTGAAGGTGGCCCCGCCCTTGAAGTCGCTGAGCACGAAGTTCAGCGTCTCGGAGTCGTGCGTGCAGGCCAGGGCCAGCACCAGGGTGCGCAGCAGCTCGGACTTGCCGGACCCGGTGGCCCCGACCAGCAGGCCGTGCGGCCCGACGCCGTCCTGGGCGCTCTCCTTGAGGTCCAGCTCCAGCGGTGCGCCGTCGGCGCCGACACCGATCGGGACCCGCAGCTGGTCGCGGTTGGGGCGGGGGGCCCACCCGCTGGAGACGTCGAAGCTGAACGGGTCGGTGATGCCGAGCAGGTCGGCCAGGTCGGTGGTGGCGGTCATCGCCTTCTCGCCGGTGCCGCCGGCCGACAGCCGCAGCGGGGCGAGCTGCCGGGCCAGGGACTCGGCGGCGGCACCGGTGAGCGCGTCGGCCCGGCCGAGCTCGACCTCGCCGTCGGTGGTGCGGCTGCTGAGCCGGCCGTCGGCGGTGACCTCCAGGACCAGCGTGCCGCGGTCCAGCAGCCGGGGCGGTGCGGTGGTCAGGTCCAGCACGGTCACGCCCTCGACCCCGCCCTCGCTGGCCAGGTGGTCGGAGCCGGCGGTCTCCCCGCCGTCCAGGACGACGAGCACGTGCGGGCCGCCGACGGTGGTCACCGGTCCGCTGGGGTTGAACCGCGGCCGGACGGCGACCAGGTCGTCGAGCTGGGCCTCCAGCGCCGGCAGGGTCGGCGCCATGAGCCGCACCCGGCCCAGGGCGTCCGACCGCTCGGGGTGCTGGGCGTGCGGCAGCCACTTGGCGTACTCCCACGCCTCGCGCCGGTCGGTGCCGGCGCACACGGCGACCAGGACGTCGTCGGGGCTGTGGTGGGTGGTGAGCTGGGCGACCACCGCGCGGGCCAGGGCCTCCTGCTGCTCGACGGGGCCCAGGACGTGCACCCGGCCGAACCCGTTGAGGGCCATCGACACCGGCAGGTCGGGCACCGCGGACCAGGTCAGCACGAACCGGCGCAGCGCGGCCGCCGACAGCGGCTCCAGCTCGTCCAGCGGCCCGGTCTGCGGCGGCACCACCGGGGTGGCCAGCGCCTGCGGGCCCAGCCCGATCCGCACGACGCCGAAGTCGGCGTGGTCGGCCCGCCGCTCCCACAGTCGGTGGCTGGCCGCGGTGGTCCACAGCTGGTCGGGGTCGGGGTGCCGGTAGAGCATCGCCCGGCGCTGCTGCTCGGCCGCCCGCTGGGCCGAGCGCCGCTGCAGGGACAGGTGCCGGAGGTAGGACCGGCGCTTGCCGGCCATCTCCTTCTTGCCCCCGCCGCCGCCGTTCATGAAGCCCATGGCGACCATGCCCAGCGCGGAGACGCCGAACAGCCCGCCGGCCACGTAGCCCAGCGGCCCGCCGCGCCCGCTGGTGAACAGCAATGCCATGGCCCCGGCACCGGCCAGCATGGGCAGCACCATGAGCATCTGGGACCACTTGCGGCCGCCCTCGGTGGGCAGCTCGGGCGGGGGGTCGAGCACGATCTCCCCGGCCGGCAGCTCCGGGGCGTCCCGGCGCGGACGGCGTCGGACGACGACGGTGCTCAGCTCTCGGCCCTCCTCGCCCGGCTCCCCCGACGGCGGGAGGCCCGTCCGTATCGTATGGGCCGCCCGCCCGACGCCGTCCCCGCCGGCGACCCGAGCCCTGGAGTGCCGATGAGCCACCGCCCCGCCCGACTGCTGCTGGCCGCGGCCGCCTCCGCCCTGCTGCTCGCCGGGTGCGGCGGCGGGGTCGACGAGGAGGTCGGGGCCGCGTCGTCGTCGGCCGCCGGGCAGTCCGAGGGAGGCAGCAGCGAGGGGGGCAGCACCGAGGACGACGGTGCCGGTGCGCCCGCGGTCGAGTACGACACGGTCGCCGTCCCGGACGAGTTCGGCGGCGGCGAGATCCCGGTGCCGCCGGGGCTGACCCCGGGGGAGCCGGTCGTCACCGGCGGCGAGTGGGAGATCGAGATCGACGGGATCGACAAGGAGGAGGGCGTGGCGTTCTACGCCCAGGCCCTGCCGGCCGCGGGCTTCACGGTGGACGTGGAGAACGAGCTGCTGGTGACCGCCTCCGACGACACCCGCACCGTGACCGCGACGCTGTCCCCCGGTCCCGACGGCGTGTCCGTCACCGTCGCACCCGTCTCGTGACCCGGGCGGTCGGCTCCGGGCTCGCCCGGATCACCGTCGCGGCCCCCACCCGACGGGTGGACGTCGCGCTGCCCGACGGCGTGGCGGTCGCCGAGCTGCTGCCGATGCTGCTGCGGCACGCCGGCGGCGAGCTCGCCGACCTCGGCCAGGAGCAGGGCGGGTGGGTGCTGCGCCGTCCCGACGGCACCCCCGTCGAGCCCGACCGGTCGCTGGTCGCCCAGGAGGTCCGGGACGGCGACGTCCTGCACCTGGTGCCCAGCCGCGAGCAGTGGCCCGAGCTCGACTACGACGACGTCGTCGACGCCATCGCCCGCAGTGCCCGCGACCGCAGCCGCAGCTGGGGCAGCGCGGCCACCCGCCGCGCCGGGATCGCCGCCGGCACGGCCGGCCTGGTGGTCGCCGGCCTGGTCGTGGCCACGACCGGACCGGACGACTGGGGCCGGGCCGGCGCCGTCCTGCTCGGGCTGGGCGCGGTGGCCCTGGTGGTCGCCCTGCTGCTGGCCCGGGCGACGGGCGACGCGGGCGCAGCGGTGCCCTTCGGCGCCGTCGCGCAGCTGGCCGTGGCCGGCGGTGCGCTGGTGGTCGGGCTCGGGGCGCAGCCGCTGGGCGAGCTCGGCCCGTGGCAGTGGCTGTCCGCCGCGCTGGCGCTGGTCGCGGTCTCGCTGCTGGTCCTGGGCGCGGTCTCGGTGTCCGCCGAGGGGCCGGTCGCCGGCATCGCGCTCGGCGTCCTGGGCGCGGTCGCGGCCGCCGCGGCGCTCACCGGCGCCGTGGACGCGCTGGACGCGGCCGCGCTCGTGGTCTCGCTGACCGTCGTGCTGATCCCCGCCGTCCCGCTGCTGTCGGTCCGGCTGGGCAAGGTGCCGATGCCGGTGCTGCCGACCACCACCGAGGACCTGCTCGCCGACGGCCCCCAGGTCCCGCGCTCCCGGGTGGCCGCGCGGGTGCGGCGGGCCGACGAGATCCTGACCGGCCTGCTCACCGGGACCGCCGCGGCCGCGCTGGCCGCCGGTGCCGTCCTGGTGGCGTCGGGGCGGACGTCGGCGCTGGTGCTGGTCGCGCTGGTGACGGTGAGCGCGCTGCTGCGGGCCCGGCTGTTCCCGGCGTCCCGGCACCGCCTGCCGTTCCTGGCCACCGGGCTGGGCGGGGTCGTGCTGCTGGTGGTCGCCGCCCTCGCCCTGGAGCCGGGGCAGCGGCTGACCGTCCTGGTGCCGGTGCTCGTCGTCCTCGCCCTGCTGGCGCTGGTCGCCGGGCTGCGGCTGCAGGACCGCGCGCCGAGCCCGTACCTGGGCCGGCTCGCCGACGTCCTGGACGTGCTGGTGGCGCTGGCCGTCGTGCCCGTGGCCTGCCTGGTGGCGGGCCTGTACGGGTACGTCCGCGGGCTGTACGGCTGAGGGCGTCGTGGCCAGCCGGCGGGACCTGTTCCAGAGCTACCAGTTCCTCACCCAGCGGGTGGTCTCGGGCCTGGTGCTGCGCGAGAGCGACCCCCTGCAGTCCCCGGGCCGCCGGATGGGCGGGGCGGCGTTCGGCAGCGTGATGGTCGCCGTCCTGGTCCTGGCCGTGGTCGGCGTGATCGGGGTGATCAACCCCGGCGGCAACACGACCTGGCAGAGCGCCGGCGCGGTCGTCGTCGAGGAGGAGACGGGCACGCGGTTCGTCTACCTGCCCGACGACGACGGGACGATGCGGCTGCACCAGGTGGCCAACTTCGCCTCCGCGGCCCTGCTCACCGGCAGCACCGAGGTGGTGTCGGTGTCCTCCTCCTCGCTGGACGGCGTCCCGCGTGGCCCGCGGCTGGGCATCACCGGCGCCCCCGACGCGCTCCCCGCGGCCGACGACCTGCTGGGCGCGCCCTGGACGCTGTGCGCGGCGCCGGTCAGCTCGGCCAGCGGGGAGTCCACGCCCTCGACCGCGCTGCTGGTCGGCGGCGGCACCGGCGGCGGGCGCTCCCTCGGAGAGGACGTCCTGCTGGTCCGCGACCGGGGCACGGGCGAGCTGCAGCTGGTGTGGCGCGGCCGGCACCACCTGGTCGTCGACGAGGCGGCCGTGCTGCTGGCGCTCTCGCTGCGGGACGTCCCGCAGGTCGACGTCGGGTCGGCGTGGCTGTCCGGGTTGCCGGCCGGCCGCGCGCTGGAGCCCGAGCCGGTGGCCGGCCGCGGCGTCCCGTCGGCGGCGGTGCCCGGCGCGCTGGTCGGCCAGGTGGGCCGGGTCGGGGACGGCGAGAGCGCGCAGTGGTACCAGGTCGACCTGGACCGCGTCGTGGAGATCACCGAGGTGCAGGCCCGGATCCTGCTGGCCGACCCGCTCACCGCGCAGCAGGCCTACCCAGGCGGGGAGCCGACCGCGCTGACCCTGTCCGCCGTGGACGTGACCGGCGTCGACAGCGTCGAGCTGCCCGAGGCCGAGCCCGCGGACCCGCCCGCCCAGGTGCCGACGGCGGCGGACGTCGCGGGGTCCGAGGAGACCGTCTGCGCCGGGTTCGACGACGCCGGTGACCCCAGTGGCGTGCTGATCGGGGCGCGGGTCGACACGACCGGGGGCGTCGCCGGGCCGGGCGCCACGACCGGCGGCACCACGCTCGCCGACCTCGTCGTCGTCCCCCCGGGCCGCGGGGCGCTGGTGTCCGCGCGGGCGTCGGCGGAGGCGCCCACCGGGGCGCTGTTCCTGGTCACCGACGAGGGCCGGGCCTACCCTGTGCCCTCGCCCCTGGAGGCCGCGGCCCTGGGCTACGACGCCTCGACCGCGGTCCCGATGCCCGAGCAGCTGGTCGCCCGGATCGCGCCGGGACCGGCCCTGTCCGAGACCGCGGCGGCGGCGTCGGCCTGATCCCCCGACCGGGTGGCTGTCCACAGCCGTGACCACTTCGGTTCGGCAGCGCGGCGACCGGACCGGTAGGTTCCGTGGGCGTCGGCGCCCCCGGGCGACGACGGCACGTCGACCGCGGACGGACTCGCAGACGAGGAGCACACGGCATGGCAGGACAGCAGACAACCACCGATGCGGCGGTCATGGCGCAGTTCGCCGGCCGCGCCGAGGAGGTGTCCATGAGCCTCACCGCTGCGATCAGCAGCCTCATGAACAACCTCGGCACGCTGCAGTCGACCTGGCTCGGGCTCGGCGGCACCGCCTTCACCACCACCAGCCAGACGGTGGCGGAGGAGACCAAGAAGCTGAACCAGGCACTCCTGGGGATCAGCGCGGACATCAACACGGCCGCGGGGAACTACACCAGCGCCGACGAGCAGCAGCAGTCGCAGATGAACACCGTCAACAGCCAGACCAGCGGCATCACCGCCGGTCTGACCGGCGTCTGAGCGAGGAGGACCAGCGATGAGTGGTGGCCAGTACCGGGTCAACTGGGGTCAGCAGCAGGAGGCCGCGTCCATGGTGAGCGGCACCGTGGCGACGATGGACTCCCAGCTCAGCGACCTGAACACGCAGGTCAACAACCTGATCGGCACCTGGGACAGCGATGCCCAGGAGGCCTACCGGGCCCGTCAGGACCAGTGGAACGGCGCCTCGACCCGCATCAAGGAGGCCCTGCAGGCCTTCGTGACCGGGCTGAACTCCGCCGCGGACACCTCGTCGGGCACCGAGCAGACCAACGTCTCGGTGGTCAGCGCCTGACGCACGCAGCCTGACCCGCACGGGTCAGCACGATCGGGCCGCTCCGGGATCCCCCGGGGCGGCCCGTCGCGTCCCCGGGGTCAGCGCGGCGGCTCGAACAGCGCGGCCGACGGGATGTGCCCCGCAGGCTCCGGCTCGACCGCGGTGGGGGCCGCCCGGCCGGTGCGCCACCGGCGGCGGCGCGCCCGCGGCAGCAGCAGCGCGGTGAGCACGGCCAGGACGGCGACCGCCCCGGCGGCCAGCGCCCAGAGCGCCGAGCGGTCGGCGGCGTCCTCGGCGGCCCGGGCGGCCGCGACGGCGGCCTCGTCCACCGGGGGCGCCTGGTAGCCGGGGTCCTGCCGGGGCGGTGCGGCCGCGAGGTCCTCGGTCACCGCGCGCCCGGGGGAGAGGAGCCCCGCGCCGTACCCGGCCGGTGACGGCGGCGGCACCGCGGTGGCCGCCAGCCGGGCCTGCACCGCGGCCGGCCGGTCGGCACCGGACGGCACCAGACCGGGCTCGGCCACCACGAGCGCGGCGGCGGCGGCCACGAAGGCCGCGGCGAACGCCGTCCCGTCGTACACCTGCTGGGCCGCGGTGCCGGTGGAGACCACCTCCGCGCCGGGTGCGGCGAGGTCGACGTAGTCACCGATCTGCGAGGTGTCGGCGCGCAGCCCGTCGCTGCCGACGGCGGCCACGCCCAGCACGCCGGGGTAGGCCGCCGGGTAGGGCGTGGCGAGGGCGGCGGTGGGCCCCTCGCCGTCCCGGTCGGCCTCGTGGCCGTCGCCGACGCCGGCCACCACGACCACGCCGGCGTCCAGGGTCCGCTGCACCGCGTCGGCCAGCTGCGGGTCGTCGCGGAACACGACCGGCCCCACGAGCACGACCTGCGCACCGCCGGCCACGGCGGCGTCCAGACCGGCGGCCATGACCCCCGGGTCCACCGGGGTGGTGCCCGGCTCGCCGACCGCGGCCTGCGCCACCTGGACCGGCAGGACCGTGGCGTCGGGTGCCAGCCCGCGCAGGCCGACGCCGGCCTGCTGGCCGGCGACCACCACCCCGGCCAGGCCGCTGCCGTGCGGCACGCAGTCCACGTCGGCGGTGCCGCCGGACACCAGGTCGACGCCGCCGGCCACCCGGCCCGCGAGCTGGGGGTTCGACGTCTGCACCCCGGTGTCCAGGACCGCGACGGTCACGCCCGCGCCGGTGGAGAACGGCCACACCTGGGCGGCCGGGTCCCACGCCTGCTGCGACCACGGGACGGCGGCCTGCACGGTGTCGGCCACCGGTGGCTGGTCGCAGACCTGCGCGGCGGCCGCCGGACCGGCCGCGGCGACGGCGACCACGACCGAGGCGGCCGCCACGGCGAGCGACGCGCCGGTCGCGACGGCGGCGCGGGACGCCCCGGGTACGGCCACCGTGGTCCTCCGATCGGGCGCAGTCCCCCGACGCGGGATCGCGCGGGCGGGTGTCGGGCGCCAGTATCGTGCGGAGGTCGGTGCCGATCGCCGACCGGGAGGGGAGGTCCGGCCGTGAGCATGCCCGTGGGACCCGACCTGGACGCCTTCCGCGAGTACTCCGCGGGCCTGCAGGTCAAGCTGCACCATCTGATGGACCAGGGCCCGGAGCTGGCCCGGCAGGCGCGGGCGGTCCAGGTGACCGAGACGTCGCCGGACGGCCTGGTGTCGGTGACCGTCGGCGCCCGCGGCGACCTGGTCCGGCTCGACCTGGACCCGCGCATCTACCGCCGTCCCGACTCCCGGACCCTGGCCGACACCATCACCGAGACGGTGCACCGGGCGACTGCTGCGGCCCAGGAGCAGGTGGTGCAGACCTTCGCCGGTGTCGCCGACGCCGACCAGCTGCGCGCCACCATCAGCGGGGACGACGACGCGCTGACCGAGATCGTGACCGACCAGATGCACGGCAGGAGATGAGCTGACATGGCCTACGACGAGGTGTTCATCGACCCCCCGGTGGCGGCGAGCGGGCTGCTGGCCTGGGAGTCCTCCGCGCAGCTGCTGACCACGGCCGTGCAGGCCCGGATCTCGGCGATCGAGACGGGGCAGGCCGCCAAGCCGTGGGGGTCCGACAGCGGCGGCCCCGAGTTCGAGGCGGCGTACCTGGAGGGCGCGCAGCCCTCGCTCGACGCCGTCTCCGGCACCACCGACCAGATCACCCGGCTGGGCCAGCAGGCCCACCAGGCCGTCGACGCCTCGCTGGCCTCGGACGCCGAGCAGGCCGCCGCCGTGACCGTGCCGGTCGAGAGCGGGCTCTAGCCCCTAGGGACGCCCCAGCGCCGGCTCCGGCGCCCCCGGCAGGCACGGATCGCGGAGGGAGGTGACGGTGGAGCACCCGGACGACGTCACCAGCCCGTTCGCCTGGTTGGGCGGGTCCGACGGCTGGTGGAACGACCTGCTGTCGATGATCTTCGCGGGCTCGAAGTGGCCCGAGGGCAGCGAGTCGGCGGTCTGGGAGCTCACCGAGGAGTGGGACGGCCTGGCCGAGGCGCTGTCCACCGGCGCCGAGGAGCTGATGAACGCGGCCACCCTGCTGATGCAGGGCTGGGACGCGCCGGCCACCGAGAGCTTCCAGGACCTCGCCCAGCAGCTGCTGTCCTCGCCGGAGTTCGGCCTGGTCGGGCACATCCAGAACGCCACGGCGATGGGGATGCAGACCAGGTCCTTCGGCACCGAGCTGCAGTACGCCAAGATCTCGATCAACGTCGCCGTGGCCGTCGCGGTCGCCGCCGCCTTCATCGCCCTGCTCATGGCCTGGGCCGGCGGGGTCTCGCTGGCCACGCTCGGGCCGATCGCGCAGACCGCGCGCACCGTCGTCAGCCAGGCCATCTCCAAGCTGGTGTCCTCCGCAGGCCGGGCCGCGGCCACCCGGGCCATCACCGCGGCCGCCGCGCGCGGGGCCGCGAACGCCGTCGCCCGGACGACGGCCCGGGACGTCGCCCGGCACCTGGCCCACGAGGTCGTGGAGGAGGTGCTCGAGGAGGTCGCGATCGACGCGATCAGCCAGGGCATCCAGTTCGCCCAGGGCACCCGCACCGACTGGAACGTGCTCTCCACGGTCGCCGCCGGGATCGGCGGCGGGGCCGGCGGGTTGATCGGGGCCGGCGCGATCGCGCCGATCATCGGCCGGACCGGGCTCAGCCGCATCGGCCGCGGGGTCGACGGCGCGAACCTCCCCGGGGCCGGCAATCGGCTGGCGCGGACCGGCACCGGGCTGGCCTCGACCGCCGCGACGAACACGGTGGCCTCGCCCGGCGGCAGCATCGTGGCCAGCCTCGCCACCGGCCAGGGCTTCCCGTCGCTGAGCGGCGACGACTTCCTGGGCGCCGCGCTGGGTGCCACCGGCCGGTACGGCACGGTCAGCCCGTTCAACCCCGCGGTGATCAACGCCGCCGCCCACCCGGCCACGACGCTGACCAACCTGCACCTCAACGCGCTGGCCGGGGCGGCCGCGCAGAACGGCGCGCTGGGCACCGGCTCGCCGGTCGGGGCCCCGGGCCAGGCCGGCGCCGGTGCCACCGCGGGCGGGACCGCCTCGGCGGGCTCGTCCGGCACCGGCGGCTCGAACGCGGGGTCCGGTGCGACGGCCGGGTCTGGTGCATCGGGGACCGGGGGGTCCNGGTGGCACCCAGCGCGGCGCCCAGGAAGTCGTCGCCGCTCAGCGACGGGAAGCCCTGGCCGGTGGCGAGGCTGGCCACGATGCTGCCGCCGGGCGAGGCCACCGTGTTCGTCGCGGCGGTCGAGGCCGCAGCACCCGCGGCCGCCGCGCAGACCGACGGCGGGAGCCCCGCGGCCCCGACCAGCGGCGTCGCAGCCCCGGGCACCGATGTCGCAGCCCCGGGCACCGATGTCTCGGCTCCGGGCACCGACGTGTCCGCCCCGGGTACCGATGTGTCTGCTCCGAGCACCGACACCCCCGGCGCGCAGACATCCGTCGGGACCGACGGGCAGCAGCAGACCGCTGCTCCTGCTGGACCGCCGTCGACGCAGAACCCGTCCGGCACGGGCACCTCGGGCACGGGCACCTCGGGCACGGGCACCTCGGGCACGGGCACCTCGGGCACGGGCACCTCGGGCACGGGCACCTCGGGCACGGGCACCTCCGCGCCGGGCCAGCCGGTCACGGCGCAACCTGCGCAGGGCCAGTCGGCACCGGCTCAGTCCGCGCCGAGCCAGCCCGCGCCGGCCACGTCGACGCCGGGCCAGCCAGCCTCGAACCAGTCCGCGCCGAGCCAGTCGACGCCGGGTCAGTCCGCGCCGGGTCAGTCCGCGCCGGGTCAGTCCGCGCCGAGCCAGTCGACGCCGGGTCAGTCCCCGGTGACCCCGTCCGCGCCCACCGCCACGCCGACGACCGGCACCCCCGGGCAGGCCGACCCGGCGAGCGCCGGGGACGGCTCGCCCGAGACCGGGACGGGCACCCCGACGACCGGTGCGGCCGCCGACACCGATGCGTCCACCGCGACCGATCCCGCCGCCTCCACGGACCCCTCGGACCCGGCCGGCCCGACCGGTCCGCCGGGATCCGGGCCGACCGCGCCGGCCGCGCCGGCCGCGCCTGGCGACGCGTCGCCCGCTGCGCCGGCCGCCGCGACGGCGGGGGACGCGCGCCGGGTCGCCCGCGTGGACCAGCAGATCGACGCGTTGACCGCTGCCGTGGCGGTCGAGGGCGCCGCCACCGGCGCCGACCCGCTGACCCGGGCCGACGTCGTCCAGGCCCTCGCGACCATCCACCAGGCGGCGGTGGACCGCAGCGGCACCGGATCCCGCGGCGACCACTCCGGCCCCGACGACGGACGACCCCAGGGGCCGGCGGCCCAGGTGGGCGTCGACGGCCCGCTGCACAGCAGCAGCGCCGGCGGCATGACCAACTCCGAGGCACTGGACGGGGGCGCGCACGTCGAGATCAGCCTGGACTCGGTGCAGCACGTCGCCGCCGCGTTGGCTCTCGACCTCACCTCCGTCGAGGTCCTGGTGGCCACCGACGAAGCGAGCGTCGAGTGGTACGACTACTCGCGGGCGATGGCGTCGACGAACACGCCGTTCGGCCAGCCGCAGATCATCTTCGCCCCGGCTGCCTTCGCGACCGAGGAGTCCCTGGTGCGGACGGTCGCGCACGAGATGCAGCACGTCGTGCAGATCCGCGAGGGTCGAGCCGGCGACTCGACGGGCCGTGCCGCGTTGGAGGCCGAGGCGTACGGCGTGGAGGATGACGCGTGGGCGCGCTACCGGGAGGGCGGACATGTCGGCACGGGTCGTGGTGGAGCGGGTGTTCCAGGTGCCGCATCGCGGCCCGGTGGCGATGGGCCTGCTGACGGCCGGGACGGTCTCCGTCGGGGACTGGATGCAGGCGGTGGACAGCGGGGCCATGGTGGCGATCCGCGGCCTGGAGTTCCACGTCCCGCAGCCGGAGACCGGTCAGCGGGTGGGTCTCCTGCTCCGGATGGAGGACGCGACGGCGGTGGCCGCGGGATCGACGCTGGTCAGCGCGCCGCCGCCAGCGACCGACCAGGAGTCGCCGGAGGGCTGAACTCGCCCGCCGAGGTGTCCGACCGGGAGGCGTCGCCCCCGTCGCGCACCGGGGAGACGCCGCCCGCAGCCGGGGCCGCGGAGCAGATCGAGGGACCGCCGGCGCAGGCCGGTGGGGCCGTCCGGCCGCGGTCCGAGCTCCGCGCGGAGGCCTGGGCCGAGAGCACCTACGACACCATCCGGGCCGACACCCGCGACGTCGCCGACATCGTGCGCGCCACCGCCGAGGTGCCCCGCGAGGACGGTCGCACCGGGTTCACCGCCGAGGAGGTGACCCGGGTCAAGGACCACGTCTTCCACGAGGAGCACCGGCTCGGGGTGTTCGACGACAACGGCGACCTCGTGCCGGGCGAGCACGTGATGGGCCGGTTCGACCCCAACGCGGACATGGCCGAGGCGTGGATCCGGCTCACCCGGGAGGCCGACCCCCGCGATGTCGAGCTCCTGCTGCACGAGCTGGCCGAGGCCGAGCACATGGCCCGGCACCCGGACTGGACCTACCCGCAGGCGCACGCCGTCGCGCAGGCCGAGCACGACTGGCACCGCGGACGACGTGGACCCACCTACGAGAACACCGATACCTGGGGTGACCGCCATGGCTCTGCTGATGCGCTTTCGACGGGAGACCTCGACGCCGTCGACGGTGACCTACCGGTGGGGGACCGATCAGGGCGATCTGACCTGGACGTTGACGATCGACCCCGCCGACCCGGAGGCCCCGCCGAAGGGGGACGGGGACCCGAGGGATCGGGCGACGATCGCGGCCAAGTTGACCCTCCGCTGGATGCGGGAGGGGGACTGGCCCACGGGCGGAGCGATCCAGAGCTGAACCCCGCCGAGGCGGAGCAGGACGACCCCCGGACCGCTCCGGATCCCCGGCAGGTGGTCGACCGGGGATCGGTGCGCACGCCGCGCACCGGGGAGACGCGGGAGGGCCTGTCCCATGGCGACGGCGACGTTCGTGCAGAGGGAATCGATGGACGACCGGGAGATCACCTACCGGTACGGGCCGAGCCCGGACGCGATGGACCAGCAGCTGACGATCGACCTGGTGACGGGCGAGACGACGGGGACCACCGACCGCGCGCCCTGGGTGGGCGGGTGGCTCCGGCACCGGCAGGCGACGACGGGCCGGTGGCCCGACCGGGCGTCGATCGCGACCTGACCGGTGGCGATCCTGCTGCGCTGCCGACCGGCGACCCGGACCCCGTGCAGGCAGCCCTGGACGCCGCCGACGCCGCGGCCGCGCAGGCACTGGCCGGCCTGTCCGCCGACGACCGGGCGCTGCTGGACGCCCGCCTCGAGCGCGCGCAGGAGGTGGCCGCCCGGGTGAGCACCGACCTCCACGCGGTCGTCGGCGGCCTCGACGGCGACGCGGCGGTGCACAAGGAGCAGTACCGCGTGAAGGGCCCGGAGTCCGTCGCGCGGAAGTTCGACGGAGCCCTGGACGACGGCTCGGTCACCGGCCTCGAGCAGTTCCTCGACCGGGCCAAGGACCTGGTGCGGTTCTCCGTGGTGAGCGCGCCCGAGGGCTACGGCCCCCGCGTCACGACCGTGCTCGACGCACTGGCGGCGCGGGGGTACTCGGTCGTGGAGACGAAGAACAACTGGCTGGCGGGCAACAGCTTCCTGGGGCTGAACGTCCCGCTGGTGAGCCCCGACGGGCACCTCGTCGAGCTGCAGTTCCCCACCCACGCGAGCGCCGCGGTCGGCGAGTCGACCCACCGCGACTACGAGATCGCCCGGTTGCCGCAGGTGTCGGCCACCGACCGGCTGCACGCCACGGCCCGCATGGTCTCCGCGGTCATGGCCTCCGGGGCCGACACCGTCCTGCCGGACGGCGTCGACGCGTTCGGCCCGCCCCGCAGCAGCCGCCCGGAGGACGTGTGGCCGACCGACGGCGGGTTCCGCTCGATGGTGGCGGAGTACCTGGGGGCGCTGCCGGAGGGCGTCGGCGTGGTCGACGACCTCGGGGCGGCGGGGGTGGACCCCCGGGCAGCCGACCGGCTGGCCCGGGTGATCGAGGGGATGGGAGGCGATCGTGGCGGAGCACCCGTGGCGGTACGAGGTCCTGCAGGACGAGGTGACGGGCAGCCCGGTCAACGTGATGGCCAGCGAGGGACCGGTGCCGGGCGTGGTGATGTTCAGCCACAAGCGGAGGAGCTGGGAGGAGGCGACCGGTCGGGCCCAGGCCAGAGCGGTGGTCGACTCGGCCGAGGGGACGCAGCGGACCCGCCGGGTGGGCCGGGCGGAGGCCGAGACGGCGGCCGCCCGGTTCGGGCAGACGCTGCCGGACGAGCCGACGTTGACGGCCCTGCTGACGACTCGCTGACCCCCGGGGGCGACCCCGTCGTCCCGCCGGCGTTCGGGCTGGGCACGCTGGACCTGCCGCCGGCCTTCCACGACGTCGTGGCCCAGCACCTGCCCCCCGGGATGACCACGGACCGGTTCGACCAGCTGCGCCGGACCCGGGCCGAGGACCTCACCCCCGAGGAGCGGCAGCAGCTGCACGACGTCCGGATGTCGGTGCCGCTGGCGCCGGGCACGCCGGTGCAGCGCGTCATGCCGCTGTCCGACGCCGTCCGGTACCTCTCCGACGAGACGTCCGACGGATCCGACGGCCGCACCCGCTTCGCGCACACCACGGCCTTCGGCTTCACGGCCCGCCTGCAGGACGTCGCCGGCCTCACCACCGTCGCCGCGATCGTGGAGGGGCTGCGCCTGGACTACCGGGGGACGCCGTTCACCGACGACGTCCCCGTGGTGGCTGCGCTCCGCTTCCAGCGCGGCGCCGAGCTCGCCGTCCCCTTCGGCCCGGCGATGGCCGACGCCCGGCCCGAGGGCCTGCCCTACACCCGGTCCGACGACGCGCCGTTCACCGGCACCGGCTTCACGGGGAGCGTCGACCACCGGGTGCCCGAGGCGCACACCGGCACCGCGGTCCGGTTGACCGACGGCGCCGAGCTGTGGGCGGTCGCCGACGGGCGCGAGGTCCACCTGGGCACCTACGACCTCGACAGCGAGAGCTGGCTGGCGACCACGACCGGCGCACTGCTGGTCCAGACGGAGGAGACACATGGACGACCGGGCACGGACCTTGCCGGACGGGTCCTACGTGCAATGGCAGGGCCGGACCTACCGGGGGTCGGTGAGCGGCCCGGACCGGTTCGTGGTGTTCGCCGACAGCCAGGAGGACCCGGAGTTCACCCCGGGCCGGGTGCGGGGTTGGCGCCGGCTGGTGCCCGCGACGGAGGCGACGGCGTTCGAGCTGACCTCCCGGTGCAGGTGGCGGGGCGAGACGTTCTGGGTGCTGTCCCGCAGCGACCCGCCGGGCCGGCTCCTGCTGGCCTGGGACGGGGACCCGGCGACGGCGACCCGCTTGGGGCTGACCCGCACGGACAAGATGGGGTGGGAGATCGAGGTGGCCGAGTCGGAGGTGACCGACCTGGAGCAGGTGCGCTCGCCGGTCTGAGCGAGTCCGACGTCGCCGACCTCGTCCGGTTGGCCGAGCAGGCCACCTCGCCGCGCGCCGCGGTGCGCCGCGAGGTGGCCGCGGTGGCGGCCGAGCTGCTGCCAGCCCTGGGCCTGGACGAGGGTCGGTACGGCCCGGACGGCACCCGCACCGGCGGCTCCCCGGCCTTCGCGGCCACCGTGGCCGCCCTGCCGCCGCAGGCCCGTGCCGCGGTCGCCCTCCTCGGCCTCGTGGGCGACCCCGCCGTGCTGCCCAGCGGGCTGCCGACGACGGGCCGGGCCGTGGGCAAGGTCCTGCTCGGCGGGGTGGTGGCCGCCGCCGCCGCCGCCGGGACGGCCACCGCGGTGGGCCTGGCCACCGGCGACCTCGGGCGGGTGGTCACCGCCGGCATCACCGGGGGCGCCGCGCTGGTCGGCCAGGTCGCGGCGCTGCGTGCCGACCGGGTGCACGCCCGGCTGACCGAGCTGCTCCGGGCCGCCGCCGACGTCCGCCGCGGCCTGCCCCCCGACGCCCTGGCCGTGCACGACCTGGCCGTCGCCGACGCCGTCCGCCGGATGTCCGGGGACGTCGCCGACACCGCCGCGTCGCTGCGTGCCCTCGACGACCTGGCCGCGGTCGCCGGCCGCCCGGCGGCGACGGGCCGACCCGGCGCACGCGCCCTGCTCGCCGAGCGGCTGGCCGGCGTGACCCCCGCGGCGACCCCCGGGCGGCGGGACCGGACGACGTCCGGCGAGGCGCGGGCCGACCAGCTCGCCGTCCCCCCGCAGGTCGGTCCGGACGCGACCCCCGCGCGCCGGGCCTGGGCGGCCAAGGCGGCGGCCGGTCCCCTGGCCGCCGCGACGGTCGCCGGCGTCGGGCTCGTCGTGGCGACGTCGCTGGGCCTCGCCCTGCCGGTCGCGGCGGTCGGCGGCCTCGTCGCCGCGCTCGCCTCGGTCGGGCTCACCACGGTCGTCGAGCACGCCCAGGCCCGGTACAAGGCGGTGCTGGAGGGCCGGCGCACCGCCGTCGAGGAGGCCCGTCGCGCCGTCCGCGCCGCCGCGGAGCACGCGGCCCGGTCGGCAGCCGGCCGAGCTCTGGACGCCCGCACCGAGGCGGCCTCGCAGCAGGCGGAGCGGGTGGCCCGCCGGCTCGACGCGCTGCTCGCCGACGCCGCGGCCGGCCGGCCGGTGGCGACACCGGACCCCGCCGCGGACGTCGCGCCGGCCACCACCGAGCCGGACGGCGGACCGACCGGCGACCAGCTGGTGCCCGGCCCGCGCACCGGTCCGGTCGACCCGACGTCGCTGTCCGACGCCGACCGGGCGCGGCTGGCCGACCTGACCAGCGCCCTGGACGCCGTCGACGCGGCCCGCGGCCGCAGCCGCACCGCCGCTGTGGCCCGGGCGCGGCAGGCAGCGGCCGGGCTCGGGCTCGACGCGCCGCTGGACCTCGGCCTCATCACCGACCCCGACGAGCTCGGCTGGCCGCACCGCCGGGCGGCGCTGGACCCGGCCCTGCAGCTGCGGCTGGCGGGCATCGACGAGTTGCCCAGCGCCGTCCCCGCCCCCGGCTGGGCGGTGGCGAAGGGACTGGCCTCGTCGGTGCTGCCCTCGGTGACCGGGGCGGTCCTGGGCGCCGCGGCCCTCGGGGTCGCACCGGCGGTCGGCCTAGCGCTCGGCCCGGTGGCCCTGGCGGTGTCGGCGGCGGTGGCGGAGCGGGCCACCGCCCTCGGCAAGGAGCGCGGCAAGCGCCCCGGCAGCCTGTGGTCCCCGGACGCCGCCGACGCGCTCGACGCCGGTGACGCCCAGCGCGCCGCGGCCCGGGCGGCGGCCACCGCGGAGCTGGCCGCGCAGCAGGCCGAGAACCGCGACCGGCACGACCGGCTGGACCGGCTGGACCGGGACCGCGCCGCTGCCCGCCGACGCCCGCGCACCGTCGTCCCGACGGCGCCGCCGACGCCCAGCGCCGCCGTCGAGGTCGAGGAGCGGGACGACGCGCCGCCGCCGCCGGCGCAGCCGGCCGCTGGCCGACCCCGCTACCCCGTGGCCGTCGCGCGGGCCCTCGGGCCGGCCGCCGTCGTGGTCGGCGGTGCGGTCACGGTGTTCGTCACGGCCACCGACCTGAGCCCGCTGACCCTCGTGCAGCCGCAGACGTGGAGCGCGCTGGGGGCGTCGGCGGTGCCGGCCCTCGCGGCCACCGTCGGCGCCGCCGCGGCGGGACTGGCTTCCGTGGTCGCGGCCGGGGGCGACGCGCTGGCGGGGAGGTCCGGCTTCGACCGCGAGGCCGCCCGGGCCAAGGCCGCCGAGGCGCGGCGGGCCCGCTGGTCGCAGCTCGAGCGGGCCGCCCGGCAGGCTGCCGTGGACGAGGCGGAGGCGCTGACCCGTGCCCGGCGCGCCGAGGCCCGGGCCGACCTGGCCGCGGCCCGGGACCAGCTGGACGACGCGGTCACGCGGTCGCGCCGCCCGCGGTTGCTGCAGCTCGTGCTGGACCGGGCGGCGGCGTTCGTGGCCACCGTGGAGTCCGCGCTCGGCCGGCTGACGCACGGGCCCGCACCCTCGGACGGCACCCCGCCGGTGGACGACGGTGCCGCGCGCGATCTCGCGGTGCTGGCCCGCGAGGCCGAGCAGCTGCGCACCACCCCGCCGGACGCGCGCGGCGTCCGGGTGGCCGAGGTGCTCGAGGAGGCCCGCCGACTGGGCCTGCTCGACGCCGGGCCCGATGCCGCCCGGCGCCGGACCGCGGTCCCGGCCGCCCTGGCCGCCGTCAGCGGCGCGTTCGTGGGGGTGGTCGTCTCCACCGGCCAGGACGCGCAGCTGTGGCGGTGGGTGCGCACCGTCGCCAACGCCACCGGGTGGTGGCCCGAGGAGGCCTGCGACTGCCCGCCCGGAGCCCCGTGCACCTGCGCGACCCCTGCGCAGTCCCCGACCACGCAGGCCCCGACGACGACGACTCCGGCCGAGCAGCCCCCGACCGCGGGCCCGCGCGACATGTCCCCGACGCCGGGCACCCCGACGCCGGGCACCCCGACGCCGGGCACCCCGACGCCGGGCATCCCGACCCCCGGCACCCCGACCCCCNGGAGGTTGTTTTTTCAAGCAGAAGACGGCATACGAGATAGCGTAGCGTCTCGTGGGTTTTTCATTTTCAGGCAGAGGCCGGCATGTCTGGTCTCGTCTGGTCGCGTGGGCTCGGAAATGTGTATAAGGGACAGGCCCACCCCGTACGGGTCCGCCCCGGACGCCGCGCCGCCGCCGGTGGCCGGCGCGGAGCAGCCGGTCGTCGACGTCGACGACTGGCCCGGGGGCGTGGGGCGCACCACCGCCGCGGTCGTGACGGTGGTGGCGCCGGGCGGGTCGCAGGCGGACCTGCTGGTCCGGTGGGTCGACCCGGGGCCGGGGCACCGCCCGGTGCTCGTGCTGTCCGACGTCCCCGGTGCCTCGTTCTGGTGGGGCGTGCCCGCGGCCGTGCTGGCAGCGGCCGGACTGGCGCTGGCCGCCCTGCGCCCGCCGGCCGCCCGGCTGGCCGGCGCCGTCGTGGTCGGGGAGCGCGCCGGGACCCGGTCATTGCTCAGCGAGCTGCCGGTCTCCCTGGTGGGCGTCCCGGCGCTGCTCACCGGCCGGGG
This sequence comes from Klenkia terrae, assembly GCF_900491935.1. Taxonomy (GTDB): domain Bacteria; phylum Actinomycetota; class Actinomycetes; order Mycobacteriales; family Geodermatophilaceae; genus Klenkia; species Klenkia terrae. The sequence continues at coordinate 1,550,730 of NZ_UEXK01000004.1, read as the reverse complement.
CCCGCGGCAGCTGGATCAGTCCGAGGCCGACGCGGCCACCGCCGCGCTCCGGCTGCGGCCGGTGGCCGACCTGCTGGGCCGACTGCGCCGGGTGCCCACCGGGAGCTGACGGGCAGCGCCCCGGGCCGCTGGGTCAGGCCGCGGGGTCGGCCAGGTCGAGGTACCCGCAGCTGCGGGCGAGCAGGGCCGGCAGGTCGGCGACGACGTCGGCCAGCGCACCGGCGACCTCGTCGGCGGTCGGCACCGGGGCGGATTCGGCGTCGGCGTCGGGGTGGACGCGGTCCCACTCCCGCAGCACGGCGAGCTCGGCGGCGGCCACCAGGTCCGGCGAGGCGGCGGTGTCCTCCCACCGTCGCACGCTGGACCGGGGCAGCTCGAGCACCGGCCACCCGGGCAGGCCGAGCAGGCCGGTGGTGCCGTCACGGCCGGAGCCGAGCCCGAGCAGCAGCGGGCGGGCCCGCAGCCGCCCGGCGGCCGCGGCGAGGTCGGGTCCGCCCGTGGGCAGCTCGACCAGCAGCGAGCGCGCCAGCAACCCGGCCACGACATCGGCCGGGGAGGCCACCCCCAGGCCGGCTGCCCGCTCCACCAGCAGGTCCCGGCCGTGGTCGGTGTCCTCCACCGCGCCGTGCGCGAGGTCCCAGACCCGGGCCTCGTCGGCGTCCAGGCCCAGGCGCCGCCAGCCCAACCGCACCGAGCCGGGGACCGGTCGCGGCAGGGTCTCGGCACCCAGGCGGAAGCCCACCGGCAGCACCAGCGGGGCGGCGCTCACGCCGCACCCCCGACGGCCGGGTCGAGGTGGGCGGCCCGGGCGAGCAGCAGCGCCGGCAGGGAGGCCACCAGGTCGGCGAGCAGCAGGTCGGGATCGGTCGTGCGGGGCTCCGCGGCGCCGGCGTCCCGGTACCCGGCGGCGTGCCAGTCGACGTCGGCCCAGACGTCGGCGAACAGCGGTCCCCACGCGCACACGTCGCGCAGCACGCGGGCCAGCTGGACCCGGGGCAGCTCCGGCTCGCCGGGCAGGCCGAGCTGGTGCAGACCGGACTCCCCGGGCACCTCGCCGAGACCGGGCACCAGCGGGTGCATCGTGTGCGCCCGGGCCCACGCGCGGCGGCCGTCGGCGTCGTCCACCAGGTCCACGACGGCGCCCGCGGCGGCCAGCTCCGCCCAGCCGTCGGCGACGTCCGCCGGGTCCAGGCCCCACTGGCCGGCGAGGGCCGCGGCGTCGTCCCGTCCCTGCGGCCCCGGGCGGTCGCTGCGGCCGTGGCAGGCCGACCAGAGGTGGAGGGCGGCGCCGGACAGGCCGACCGTGCGGCCGGCGAGCTGCACGTACCCGTGCGCGGACCGCGGGTCGGGGTGGCCGGTGGGGGACAGGTCGAGCACGGTGAGCTGCCGGCCGAGCGGGAGCACCAGCGTCGCGGTCACGGGCGCGGCTCGGCGACGGCGTCGCGGGGGACGTCGAGGTACACCAGCTCGGCGGCCAGCAGCTCGGGCAGGCGGTCCAGCAGCCGGTCCAGCACGGCGTCCCCGGTCGGCGGCTGGGGACCACCGGTGTCGGCGACGGACGACGCCCCGGCCAGCCCGGCGGCCGCGGCCTCCAGGGTGGGGAACAGGTGGGCCCACGCCCAGATGTCGAAGGCCTCGGGGTCGGTGGTCGCCGACGGGCGCGACCAGGTGCCGAGCACCCGGCCGCCGTCCTCGGTGGCCAGCGTGCCCATCCCCAGCGGCTGCACCCGGTGGGCGCGGGCGAAGGCGATCCGGGCCTCGCGGGTGTCGTCCACCCGGGCGACCAGCCCGCGGGCGACGAGGGCGTCGACCACCGCGGGGTCGGTGCCGGGGTCGGGGTGCCCCAGGGCGTGCTCCCACGCCGTCCGCTCGGCCTCGCCGACCAGCTTCGGGGTCTCCCAGCCGATGCGGACGACGTGGTGCCGGGCGGACTCACCGGGTGCGGGGTGGAACGGGCCGAGGGCGTGGCCGACCCGCAGCAGCAGGGTCACGCCGCCACCCCCCAGGTGTCCAGGCACACCGTGCCGGTGCTGAGCAGCGGGTGCAGCGTCGAGAGCAGGCCGGTGAGCAGCTCGTCCGGGTCGACGAGCCCGGGGTCGGTGGCCCCGGCCCGGGCCGCGACCGCCCCGGAGGCGACGCAGGCCCGCCACAGGCTGGTCTCCATGTGCGCCCAGGTGACCAGGTCGTAGGTGGTGGAGCTGCCCACCGCCAGCACCTCCCCGGACCGGCCCAGGCGGTAGACCTGCGGCTGCACCCGGGTGTTGCCCAGGCCCAGCGCCAGCGGCAGCAGCCGGACCCGGTCGGCCAGGGCCCGGGCGGAGGCCTCGCCGGGGGTGGCCCGCACCAGCAGGCCGCGCTGCTCCAGGGTGTCCAGGTGCGTCCCGGCGTCGGCCAGGCCGGCCTGCTCCGCGGCCGCCAGCACCCGGTCGGCGCCCCACGGCTCGTCGCCGCCGTCGGGGTCGCCGTGCGCGAGCGCCCACAGCGAGAACTCCTCGAGGGGCAGCTCCTCGACCGAGGCGCCGAGGCGGACCTCGACGGCGCCCTGGTCGCCCAGTCCCAGGGAGTGGCCGACCGGCAGCAGCAGGTCGGCCGCGGACGACGGCGGCGGGGTGACACCGGGTGCGGACATCCCGGCGACCCTATCGCCGGCGGGCCGTCGTCGTCCCCGTGCGTGGCACCCTCGGGCCGTGTCCCGGCCGTTGCCCCCGCTCATGGAGTCGGCCAAGGCCGTCCAGGGCGCCGGGCCGCCCCGCGGGTTCGGGCCGCCGGTCGGCGCGGTGCTGGCCGGCGTCCGGCAGGTGCGTCCCCCGGCCGTGGTGCTCGGGGCGGCGGCGCTGCTGGCCGTGGCCCCGGTGGCGCTGCTCGCCCTCGCCGTGCTGCTCGCCGGCCAGCTGCTGGGCAGCGACCTGTGGGGCGTCGTCCGCGTCGTCGGGCTCGTGCCGGTCGTCGGGGTGCCCGTCCTGCTGGCTGCGCTGGCCTGGCGCGGCCTCAAGCGGGTCGTGCACACCGGCAGCTACGCCGACGGCTTCTTCCTGGCCCGGCTCGGCGTGGTCGGGCTGCTGGTCTACACCGCCGCGCTCGTGGCGATGCTGCTGGGTGACGACCGGCCGGCGCCGTGGACGGCGGTCCTGCCCTACGTCGTGGTGGCCTACCTCTGGCTGCCGTGGGTGCTGCTGCGGCTGCCCGCCGCCCGGGCGTGGCCGCAGCGGGTGGCCCTGCGGCACGGCACCGCGGTGGCCGACGAGCTCGAGGCCCAGCTGCTGTGCGCCGCGCGCCAGCACCCGGGCGGGCAGGTGCTCCGGTGCCCGACCACGCCCCCGCTGGTCCGGCACGTGCTGCAGCCGGTCGCCGACGCGAGCGGGGAGGGGTGGCAGCTGTCGTGGCGGTGCCCGACGTGCGGGCAGCCCGTGCCGACCCTGGCGCGCCTGGCCCCGGCGGGCGGGGGGACCGGCCTCGGCGGGGCCGACTGGCTGTTCCTGACCTGGGCCGCTGCCGACGCCACCGCCGCGGACCCGGCCGGCCTCGACGGTCCGGAGCTGGCGCGGCACGCGTTCGCGGCGGACGCCGGGGTGCTCGCCGCCGAGCGGCTGCTCGAGCTGGTCCCGGCCGGCCGCCCGCGGGTGCCGGTGCTGCGCCGGCACGGCCGGGCGATGAGCCCGCTGCCCGAGAGCTGGGACCGGTCGGCCATCGAGCAGGGCCTGCAGGTGGCCCGGGCGCGCCGCGATGCCGCCCGGCACGAGCTGGCGCGGCGGGGCGCCGGCTGACCCTCCCGCGACCCGGTCCCGCGCGCCGGGCTCAGCGGGTGGCGCGGATCTGGGTGCTGGTGTTGGACAGCGGCTCCCAGGCGCCGGGGTGCTTCTGCCCGGTGTCGACCACCCAGGAGGGGGTGCGCGACGCCGTCGTGGAGCCACGGCGGTCGGCGGGACGGGCGCTCAGCTTGACGATCAGCGCGAGCAGCCCGACGAGTGCCAGGAGCACACCACCGATGATCAGGAGCGTCGACATCATGGTGTCGACGCTAGGTGACCGACCGGTCCGTCGCCCCGACAGATGTCACCGAACATCACCGGACGGCTGCGGAGAGTGTGCCAATCCTGGTCCCACCCGTCCCAGCCGCCTCCTGCTCACCGGCCGGGGTCGCCGTCGAGCAGGTCGGCGAGCACCCGCGGCAGCACGTCGGCGGGCACCGCGTCCGGGTCGGGCAGGGCCTCCAGGGCCAGTCCGTTGGTCAGCGCGATCAGCACCAGGGTGAGGCCCTCGGCGTCCCACCCGGTGCGCACCGGGTGGTCGGCGAGGAACTGCTCGACCACCCCGGCCACCCGCGACCGCAGGTCCCGCCGGGAGGCGACGAAGGCGGCCCGGGCGTCGACGTCGCGCACGGCCCGCTGCCAGAACTCCAGGTAGAGCAGCTGCCAGCCGGGGTCGCGGCGGGACAGCTCACCGCCCACCGCGGCCAGCGCCCCGGCCAGGTCGGCGGTGCCGGCCAGCGCGTGCTCCACGGCGACGACCCGGGCGGTGACCTCAGCGTCCATCAGCGCGAGGAACAGGTCGTCCTTGCTGCCGAAGTTCGAGTAGACGGCGCCCTTGGTGAAGCCCGCGGCCGCGGCCACCTGGTCGGTGCTGGCGCCGGCGAAGCCGCGCTCGGCGAAGACGGTGCGTGCCGCCGCGAGCACCCGGGCACGCACCTCGTCGCGGCGCGGCCGGGTGCGCACCGTCACGTCGTCTGGTCTTGCGTCGTCCACGGCGGAGAGCATACTCGTGCGTATCGGATACGCACCGGTATCGAGGGAGAGACGATGAGCCAGCACGGACACCACGAGGCGCCCCGCCGCGAACTTCTGCCCGGGGTCACCCGGCGGGCCGCCGTCCTGGTGGTCGGCGTCCTGCTGCTGCAGCTGGGCTTCGTGCTCAGCTACGTCGGCGCCTTCCACTCCCCGGTCCCGCGCGACGTGCCGCTGGCCGTGGTCGCGCCCGCCGGGGCGCCGGCCGGCACCGCGGACTCCCTGGTCGACCAGCTCGACGGGCTGACCGGCAGCCCGGTGGCCGCCACCGCCTACGACACCGAGGACGCCGCCCGGCAGGCCCTGGCCGACCGCGACGTCGACGGCGTGTTCCTCCCGGGGACCGGCACCGCCGACACCCTGCTGGTCGCCGGCGCGGAGGGCGGGGCGGTGAGCAGCGCGCTGGAGCAGGTGCTGACCCAGGTCGAGGGCGCGCAGTCCCGCACGCTCACCACCACCGACGCGATCCCGGCCGGGGACGGCGACGCCCGCGGCCTGTCGGCGTTCTACCTCGCGGTGGGCTGGGTGGTCGGCGGCTACCTCGTCGCCTCGATCATCGGGATCAGCGCCGGCTCCCGGCCGCTGACCCGGGGGCGCGGTGCCACCCGGCTCGCCGCGCTGGCGGTCTACTCGCTGGTCAGCGGCCTGGGCGGGGCGCTGATCGCCGGCCCGGTGCTCGGCGCGCTGGACGGCGGGCACACCCTGGCGCTCACCCTGTTCGGCGCGCTGCTCGTCTTCGGCGTCGGCGCGCTCACCATGGCCCTGCAGGTGTGGACCGGTCTGGTCGGCATCGGGCTGGCCATCGTGCTGTTCGTGATCCTGGGCAACCCCAGCGCCGGCGGGGCCTACCCGGCGCCGCTGCTGCCCCCGTTCTGGGCCGCGATCGGCCCGTGGCTGCCGCCGGGCGCCGGCACCGACGCGGTGCGGGGCATCGTCTACTTCGGCGGCAGCGGGGTGGCCCAGGCGTGCTGGGTGATGGCCGCCTACGCGGTGGTCGGCGTCCTCGGCACGCTGGCCGGCTCCGGCCGGGCGACGGCGGCCGAGCCCGAGCGGGTCGACGTCCGGGCGTGAGCCTCAGAGGGCGACGGGCAGCCCGGTGTACATCTCGGCGAGCTCGCGGGCGGCCGCCTCCGACGTGCAGACCCGCTGCAGCTGGGAGAGCTGCAGCTGGGCGTCGAACTCGTCGCCGTGGGTGTGCAGCATCGAGGTCATCCACCACGAGAAGTGGGTGCACCGCCAGACCCGGGCCAGCGCCTTGTCCGAGTAGGCGTCGACCAGGTCGGTCTCCTTCTCGGCCAGCAGGCGGACCAGCGCCGCGGCCAGCAGGGTCACGTCGGCGACGGCGAGGTTCAGCCCCTTGGCGCCGGTCGGCGGCACGATGTGCGCGGCGTCCCCGGCCAGGAACAGCCGGCCGTGCCGCATCGGGGAGGACACGAACGACCGCATCGGCAGGATCGACTTCTCGGTCACCGGCCCGGTCTGCAGCTCCCAGCCCGGCAGCGCCATCCGGGTGGCCAGCGCCTCCCAGATCCGGTCGTCGGACCAGTCCTCGATCTTCTCGGTCGGGTCGACCTGGATGTACAGCCGCGAGACCGACGGCGAGCGCATCGAGTGCATCGCGAAGCCGTCGGGGTGCCAGGCGTAGATCAGGTCGTCGGTGCTGGGGGCGACGTCGGCCAGGATGCCCAGCCAGGCGAAGGGGTAGGTGCGCTCCCACAGCTTCCCGTCGGTCGCTGCGGTGACGATCGGCCGGGAGACGCCGTGGAAGCCGTCGGTCCCGGCGACGACGTCGCACTCGAGCACCTGGGCCACGCCGTCGGCGTCGGTGAAGGCGATGGAGGGGGAGTCGGTGTCCACGTCGCGGGGCTGCACGTCGGTGACCTCGAACAGCAGCGGCGGGCCGTCGTCCAGCTGGGCGGCGATGAGGTCCTTGACCACCTCGGACTGGCCGTAGATCCACACGTTGCGCCCGCACAGCTCGGGGAAGTCCAGCTTGTGCCGGGTGCCCGGGTACTGCAGGTAGATGCCGTCGTGCTCCAGGCCCTCGCGGTCCAGCCGGGCGCCCATGCCGACGTCGCGCAGGGTGTCGACGGTGTGCTGCTCGAGGATTCCGGCCCGGATCCGCGCCTCGACGTAGTCGCGGGACCGGTTCTCCAGCACCACGGACTCGATGCCCTGCACGGCCAGCATCCGCGAGAGCAGCAGTCCGGCCGGCCCGGCGCCGATGATCCCCACCTGGGTACGCATGGCAGGAGTGTGACCACGGTGACGTCGGCACGGCGACACCTCGTTCCCGCTGACCGGAAGCGTCAGCGGAACTCCTCCGTGCGGGCCAGCTCCCGGCCGATCCCGCGGGCCGCGACCTCCAGGACGGGCACCAGCCGGGGCAGGTCGCGCTCGGCCCGGTGCGTCGGGACGACGATGCCCAGCGCGGCGGCGACCACCGCGCGCCCGCCCGACCCCCGGACGACGGTGACCGGGACCGCGACCGACGCCGCGCCCAGGCTCATCTCCTCCGACGTCCGGGCCCAGCCGGTGCGCCGGACCTCGGCCAGCTCGCGGGCGAGCCGGGCGGGCTCGACGACGGTGTGCCGGGTCTGCCGGTCCAGCGACCGCAGCACCTGCTCCACCACCTCGTCCGGGGCGGCGGCCAGCAGCACCTTGCCCACGCCGACCGCGTGCAGCGGCAACCGGCTGCCCACCTGGCTGACCACCGGGACGGACTCCCGGCCCGACACCCGGTCGACGTAGAGCGCGGTCGGCCCGTCCCGGACGGCCAGGTGGACGGTGTCCCGGGTGGCGGTGTGCACGTCGAGCAGGAACGGGCTGGCGACCTGCCGGAGCTCGGCCTGCACCGGCGCGAGCAGCCCCAGGTCCCAGAGCTTGCGGCCGATCTCGTAGCGGCCGTCCGGTCGCCGGACCAGCGCCCCCCAGGCGGCGAGCTCGCCCAGCAACCGGTGCGCCGTGGTCAGCGGCGTGCCGCTGCGGTCGGCGATCTCGGACAGGCTGAGCCGGGGGTGGTCGCCGTCGAAGGCGTCCAGGACCCGCAGCGCGCGGGAGGTCACCGACCGGCCTGCTGCGGCGCTGCCACCGGCCATGCGCACCTCTTCCACTGAGCGGGAAGGTCAGGGTGCCAGACATCCGGCGCAGGTCGTACGTTGCCGGGCATGACCGGGACCACATCTCCGCTGGTCGTCCCCGCGTACCTGCGCGAGGCCGCCGACCAGCGCACCCCCGTCGCGCACCCCGCGTACCGCTCGACCGGGCTGCGGGCGCCGCTGCGCACCCCCGTCGACCTGCCGCACCGGCTGACCGAGATCACCGGGCCGGTGCTCGGCGAGGACCGGCTGGCCGCCGGGGACGCCGACCTGACGCTGCGGGCCGGTGGCGAGGCGCTGGGCCAGCGGATCATCGTGTTCGGCCGGGTGCTCGACAGCGGTGGTCGGCCGGTGCCCGACGCCCTGCTGGAGATCTGGCAGGCCAACGCCGCGGGGCGCTACCGGCACGTGGTGGACAACTGGCCCGCCCCGCTGGACCCGCACTTCGACGGCCTGGGCCGGGTGGTCACCGACGCCCTGGGCCGCTACGAGTTCACGACCATCCAGCCCGGCGCCTACCCGTGGGGCAACCACCACAACGCCTGGCGGCCGGCGCACATCCACTTCTCGCTGTTCGGCCGGGCCTTCACCCAGCGGCTGGTCACCCAGATGTACTTCCCGGGCGACCCCCTGTTCGGCCAGGACCCGATCTTCAACGCCATCCCGCCGACCGCCCGCGACCGGGCGATCGCCACCTTCGACCTGTCCCGCACCCAGCCGGACTGGGCGCTGGCCTACCGGTGGGACATCGTGCTGCGCGGCACCGAGCAGACACCCTTCGAGACCGACGACGACGGGTACGTCGCGTGAGCGACTCGGCTGGACGCGGACGCAGGCCCGGTGCAGGCGTCGCCGCAGCGGTGACGACGAGAGGACTTCCCTGATGGCGTTCGAGCACGACTCACCGCTGGTCCGCGACGCCGACGAGTCCAACGACCGGCGCCCGGGCACCCCCCGCCGCGGGTCCGGCTTCCTCGACGAGCCGCTGCTGCTGCGCACCACGCCCAGCGCCACGGTGGGCCCGTACCTGGCCATCGGCCTGACCTGGCCGGACGGCGCCGACGCGGTCACCCCCGGGACGACCGGGGAGATCTGGCTGCGCGGCACGGTGTTCGACGGCAACGGCGACGTGGTCCCCGACGCGATGGTGGAGACCTGGCAGGCCGACCCCGACGGCCGCTTCGCCCACGCCGACGACCCGCGTGGGTCGTCGTCCACCCCCGGGTTCCGCGGGTTCGCCCGGTCGGCGACACCGGGCGGGGAGTACGCCGTCCGCACGCTCAAGCCGGGCCCGGTGCCCGACGGCGAGGGCGGGCTGCAGGCCCCGCACGTCGACGTCTCGGTCTTCGCCCGCGGTCTGCTGGACCGCGTGGTCACCCGGGTCTACTTCGCCGACGACGACCTGGGGACCGACCCGGTGCTGGTGGGGCTGTCGCCCGAGCAGCGGGCCACGCTGGTCGCGCAGCCCACCGACGACGGCTACCGGCTGGACATCCACCTGCAGGGCGACAGCGAGACCGTCTTCTTCGCGGTGTGAGGATGACGGCATGACCGGACTGTGGGACGGCACGTTCGCGCGCGGGGGTGCTGCCGCTGCGGTCACCGGGGACGCCTGGCTGCAGGCGATGCTCGACGTCGAGGCGGCACTGGCCCGCGCGGCCGCCCGCTGCGGGCTGGTCGCCGAGACCGCCGCCGCCGAGGTCACCCGGGTCGCCGCGCAGCCCGGCGCGCTCGACATCGCCACGGTCATCGCCCGGGCGGCCGACGCCGGCAACCCGGTGCCCCCGCTGGTCCGGGTCCTCGGCGAGGCGGTCGGCCCGCACGCCGCGGGTGCCGTGCACGTGGGCGCCACCAGCCAGGACGTCGTGGACACCGCGATGGTGCTGGTGGCCCGGCGGGCGATCGCCGCGATCGACGCCGACCTGGCCGCCGCCGCGCAGGCCGCGGCCCGGTTGGCCGCCGACCACCGGGACGACGTGACCATCGGCAGGACGCTGCTGCAGCAGGCGCTGCCCACCACCGCCGGGCTCAAGGCCGCCGCGTGGCTGACCGGCCTGGTCGGCGCCCGCGCCCGGCTGGCCGCCGTGGACGCCTCGTTGCCCGTGCAGTACGGCGGGGCGGTCGGCACGCTGGCCGCCAGCTCGGGCTCCGGCCTCGACGTGCGGGCCGCGCTGGCCGACGAGCTGGGGCTGACCACGACCGCCGTCCCGTGGTTCACCGTCCGGCTGCCGGTCGCCGACCTCGCCGGCGCGCTGGGGACCGCCGCCGGCGTGGTGGCCACCGTCGCGCTGGACGTCGTCCTGCTGGCCCAGACGGAGGTGGCCGAGGCCGCGGAGTCCGGGGAGGGGCGCGGCGGGTCGTCGGCGATGCCGCACAAGCGCAACCCGGTGGCCGCCGTCTCCGCGCGGGCGTGCGCCCGGCGGGCCCCCGGCCTGGTCGGCACGCTGCTCGGCGCGATGGAGCAGGAGCACGAGCGGTCGGCCGGGGCCTGGCACAGCGAGTGGCCCACGCTGTCGGAGCTGCTGTCCACCGTGGGCTCGGCGGCCGCCTGGCTGGCCGACTGCCTGGGCGGCCTGCGGCTGGACACTGCGCGCATGGCCGCCGTCGTCGAGGCCGCGGGCGGCGCGCAGCTGGCCGGTGCGCTGGCCGACGCGCTCACCGGGTCGCTGGGTCGCGGCCCCGCCCACGACGCGGCCGCGGAGGCCGTGCGGCAGGCTGCCCGGGAGGGTCGGTCGCTGGCCGACGTCGTCGCCGAGCGCACCGACGTCGACGTCGCCGCCCTGGTCGCCGCGACCACCCCGGACGTCGGGGAGGCCGGCGCCCAGGTGGACGCCGCCCTCGCCGAGCACACCATCACCCGCAGCTGAGGAGAGCCCGTGCCCCCGATCGACGTCCACGCCGTGGTGGAGGGCCCCGAGGGCGCCCCCGTCGTGCTGCTGTCCAACTCCCTGGGCGCGACCCTGGAGATGTGGGAGCCGCAGGTCGCCGCCCTCGCCGAGCGCTTCCGGGTGGTCCGCTACGACACCCGAGGGCACGGCCGGTCGCCGTCGCCGGAGGGTGACTCCACCGTCGACGACCTGGCCGACGACGTGCTGGCGCTGCTGGACCGGCTGCGGATCCCCCAGGCGCACGTCGTCGGGCTGTCCATCGGCGGCATGACCGGCCTGCGGCTGGCCGCCCGCAACCCCGAGCGGGTGGACCGCCTGGTGGTGCTGTGCAGCTCGGCGTACCCGGGCAACCCCGACGCCTGGCGCGACCGCGCCGCGACCGCCCGCACCCAGGGCACCGGCGCGCTGGCCGAGGCGGTGGTGGGCCGCTGGTTCACCCCGGCCTTCGCCGAGGCGAACCCCGAGCTCGTCGCCCGGATGCGGGAGACCATCACCGCGAGCGACGACGAGGGCTACGCCAGCTGCTGCGCCGCCGTGGGTGCGCTGGACCTGCGCGACCAGCTCGACGCGATCACCGCGCCCACCCTGGTGATCAGCGGGGCCGACGACCCGGCGCTGCCGCCGGAGCACCAGCAGGCCATCGCCGCCGGGATCCGCGGCGCGGCCCTGCTGACCGTCGCGCCGGCCGCGCACATCGCGAACATCGAGCAGCCCCAGCACGTCACCGACGCGCTGCTGGCCCACCTGGGCGGTGCGGCATGACCGACCCGGCCGGCACCCCGACCACCGGCCCGACGACCGACGACGAGCGCCGCGCGGCCGGGATGCGCACCCGGCGGGAGGTGCTGGGCGACGCGCACGTCGACCGCGCGGTGGCCGCGGTGACCCCGCTGACCGCCGACTTCCAGGACTTCATCACCCGGGTCGCCTGGGGCGACCTCTGGCAGCGGCCCGGCCTGGACCGGCGCACCCGCTCGATGCTGACCCTCGCGATCACCGCGTCGCTGCGGCACTGGGACGAGTTCGCGCTGCACGTGAAGGCCGCGGTGCACAACGGGCTCACCGACGAGGAGATCGCCGAGGTCTGCCTGCACACGGCCGTCTACGCCGGGGTGCCCGCCGCCAACCACGCCCTCGCCGTCGCCAAGCCGATCCTGGCCGAGCTGCGGGGCTGAGCCCCGCAGCCGCACGGTGACCGGCCCGGCCGGTCACCGTGCGACGCCGGGTCAGCCGGCCGCGACGGTGACCGGGAACGACAGGGTGCCGGGCTGGAAGTCCACGGTCGCCGTGTCGGGGTAGGTGAAGACCCCGCCGAAGGTGATCGTGCCGGCGGTGAAGTCGGCGGGGACGTCGAACGCGGTGCCCACCAGGGCGGGGTCGTCGACGATGTCCTGGGCCGCCACCACGGTGCCGTCGGGCAGCGTGAGGGTGAAGTACTGCGAGGGACCCTCCCCGGCGCTGAAGGTGTCGGCCACCAGGTCGGTGTCGATCACCAGCCAGGCGCGGTCCGGCCCCGAGGGGCGGGCGGTCACGTTGGTGCCGGCGAACCAGCTCAGGGTCGCGCTCTGGATGGTCACCGTGAAGGTGAACGGCGTGGTCACCCGGCCAGGTGCGCTGATCACGCCCGGGATCTGCTGTGCCGGGATGGCGTCGGCGGTCCGGTTGACCCGGGTGGTCACCTGCAGGTTGTCCGGGCCGGGGGAGCCGTCGACCATCGACAGGCTCTGGGTGTCCACACCGTCCACGACCACCAGCTGGACGTCGGCGTCCTCGGGGGCGGACACCAGGGCCTCGACCGTCGCCCCGGGGGTGACCACCGAGGAGTCGACCGGGACGGTCTCGCCGCCGTCGACGACGTAGGACAGGGTCGGGGCGTCGCTGGCGTACCCCTCGCCGCGGTCCACGACGTACTCGACGACCCGGAACACCTCGCCGTCGGCGGGGGAGCGGGCGTCGTCTCCGGTGCCGACCCGGTCGGCCTGCGCCAACCCGGTGATCGTCACCCGCGCCGAGGCGCCGGACAGGGTGGCCGGACCCTCGGGCGCGGTCAGCTCCACGTCGTCGAATGGGCCCTCGGCGGTGTAGCCGGCCTCGGCCGGCGGGGGCTGGGGCACCTCGAGGTCACCGGCGCCGTCGGGCGGGGTGTCCCCGTCGGGGCTGGCCAGCAGCTCGCGGTCGGTGAGCTCCTGCGGCTGCGGGTCGGTGGGCTCGGCGGCCACCTCGAAGGTGACGTCGCCGTCGCCGGCCGACGGCGTGAGCGCGAAGAGGAGGTAGGTGGCGGTGGGGTCGCCGTCGACGAACAGGACCGGGCCGCACACCAGGTCGTCCTGCACGTCGGAGGTGTCGGCGTCCAGGTAGCGGAACCAGCAGCCGCTGTCGTCGCTGGTCACCCCGCCCCGGCCCTCGGCGTAGGAGTCGAGCTTCGCCTCGGCGTCGTCGATCACCTGCTGGGGCTCGACCACGGTGCGCCCGGCGTAGCTGAAGTCGTCGCCGCGCAGGAAGAAGAACAGCCCGCCGGCGACCAGCAGGAGGACCACGAGCACCGCGCCGCCGATCAGCAGCGGCTTCTTCCGGCTGCGCTTGGAGGGCTGCACGGCCCACGGCGGGGGACCACCGGCGGGGTTCCACGCACC
>NZ_UEXK01000004.1:1520471-1537181 GCF_900491935.1 Klenkia terrae | reverse complement strand
GTCCTAGATGTGTAAAAGAGCCGGGGGGTGTGTATAAGAGCCGGGGCGCGCACCGCGCGCCGCTGTCCCGCCGCGGTCGCCTGCACGCCGTCCCGGCGACCCGGCCCGACCGGCTCGAGCACGGGGTCGAGTCCGGGCGACCGCTGCGCATCGCGCTGATCGCCTCCAGCCGGTACCCGATCGCCGAGCCGTTCGCCGGCGGGCTGGAGTCCCACGTCTGGCAGCTCACCCGTTCGCTGGTCGCCCGCGGGCACGACGTGACCCTCTTCGCCGGTCCGGGCACCGACCCCGCGCTGCCCGTCGAGCACCTGGCCGTGCGGCGCCTGGAGATCAGCCCGGCCGCCCGGGCCGACGTGAGCATGGCGCCCGAGGTGTTCCTCGAGGACCACCACGCCTACCTGTCCCTCATGCTCGAGCTCACCGGCCGGCGGGCCCACGACTTCGACCTGGTGCACAACCACGCGCTGCACTACCTGCCGCTGGCCATGGCGCCCGCGCTGCAGGTGCCGATGGTGTCCACGCTGCACTGCCCGCCCACCCCGTGGCTGGAGTCCGCGCTGCAGAGCGGCGGTCCGACCCCGGCGCACCTGGTGGCGGTCAGCGAGCACCCCGCCGCCGCCTGGCGCCCCGCCGCGGGCGTCCGCCAGCAGGTCGGCGTGGTGCCCAACGGCGTGGACCTGGACCGCTGGACGGCCGGTCCCGGCGGGGGCCCGCTGATCTGGTCGGGGCGGATCGTGCCGGAGAAGGGCACCCACCTGGCCGTGCAGGCGGCGCTGGCCGCCGGTCGCGAGCTGCAGATCGCCGGTCCCGTGGTCGACCGCGGCTACTTCGAGCGGACCATCGCCCCCTTCCTCGGCCGCGGGGTCACCCACCTCGGGCACCTGGGCCACCCCGAGCTCGCCCGGGCCGTCGGGCAGGCGTCGGTCGCCCTGGTGACCCCGTGCTGGGACGAGCCCTACGGCCTGGTGGTCGCCGAGGCGCTGGCCTGCGGCACGCCGGTCGTCGCCTTCGCCCGGGGCGGCATCCCGGAGGTGCTGACCCCCGCGTGCGGGCGGCTGGTCCCCGCCGGCGACGTCGCCGCGCTGGCCGAGGCCATCCCGCAGGCCGAGCAGCTCTCGCGCACAGCTGCCCGGGAGCGGGCGCGGGCACACTGCTCGGTAGAGACCATGGTCGACCGGTACGAGCAGCTCTACGAGTCGCTGGCCGTGCCGGCGGTGGCAACTGCCTGAGGAGGACCCCGTGATCGGTTGGTACGTCCACCACCAGGGCCGGGGTCACCTGCACCGGGCGGCCGCCGTCGCCGCGGAGCTCGACCTCCCGGTCACGGGGTTGTCGTCCCTGCCGGACCCGGGGGCGCCGTTCGCCGGGTGGGTGTCCCTCGCCGACGACGCGGGGCACCCGGTCGAGGAGGTCACCGCCGGCGGGGCGCTGCACTGGGCCCCGCGCGGGCACGACGGCATGCGCGAGCGGATGGCCCGGCTGGCCGCCTGGGTCGACGAGGCACGGCCCTCGGCCGTCGTCGTCGACGTGTCGGTCGAGGTCAGCGTCTTCCTGCGGCTGATGGGCGTGCCCGTGGTGGTCACCGCCATGCCCGGGGACCGCACCGACGCCCCGCACACCACCGGCTACACCGTCGCCGACCGGGTGCTGGCCTTCTGGCCGCAGGACGTGCTCGACCCGCCGTGGCTGGCCCGGCTGGGCGACCGGGTCGTGCACGTCGGCGCCGTCTCCCGGTTCGACGCCCGCCCGCCGGCCGACCCCGCACCGGGCACGGCCGTGCTGCTCGCCGGCAGCGGTGGCAACGCGGTCACCGAGGCCGACGTCGCGGCACTGCGCGCGGTCACCCCCGGGCTGACCTGGACGGTGCTCGGCGGCCCCGGCGGCTGGTCCGCCGACCCGTGGCCGGTGCTGTCGGCCGCCGACGTGGTGGTCACCCACGCCGGGCAGAACGCCCTGGCCGAGGTGGCCGCGGCCCGCCGTCCGGCCGTGGTCGTGGCGCAGGAGCGGCCCTTCCGCGAGCAGCACCGCAGCACCGACGCGCTGCACCGCTCGGGCATCGCCGTCGGGCTGCCCCGCTGGCCCGGGGCCTCGGCCTGGCCGCGGCTGCTCGAGCAGGCCGGGGCGCTGGGCGGCGACGGCTGGGCGCGCTGGTCCTCCGGCGACGCCGCGCGCCGGGCCGCCGCCGAGATCGCCGCGGTGGCCCGCACGTGAGGACGGCGGTGGTCACCGTCGTCCACGGCCGTCATGCGCACCTGACCCGCCAGCTGGCCGGGCTGGCCCGGCAGACCCGGCCGGCCGACGACCACGTGGTGGTGGCGATGGGCGACGCGCAGGTGCGCGCGGTGGTCGGCACCGCCGCGCGGGTCCTCGACGTCCCCGCCGGCGCCCGGCTGCCGCTGGCCGCCGCCCGCAACGCCGGCGCGGACGCCGCGCTGGCCGGCGGTGCCGAGCTCCTGGTCTTCCTCGACGTGGACTGCATCCCCGGCCCGGACCTGGTGGCCCGGTACGCCGCGGCCGCACAGGACGACGTGCTGGACTCGGGCCCCGTGACCTACCTGCCGGCCGCCGCCGACTACGACCTGGCGACCCTGCACACGCTGGCCGACCCGCACCCGGCCCGCCCGGTCCCCGCCGACGGCGAAGTGCTCGTGGCCGAGGACCACCGGCTGTTCTGGTCGCTGTCGTTCGCGCTGACGGGCGCCACCTGGACCCGGCTGGGCGGCTTCTGCGAGGAGTACGCCGGCTACGGCGGCGAGGACACCGACTTCGCCGAGACCGCCCACGCCGCCGGGGTCCCGCTGCGCTGGGTGGGGGGCGCGGGGGCCTTCCACCAGCACCACGCGGTGTCCCGCCCCCCGGTCGAGCACCTGGACGACGTCCTGGTCAACGGTCGGGTCTTCGCCGACCGCTGGGGCTGGTGGCCGATGCAGGGCTGGCTCGAGGCGTTCGCCGACCGCGGCCTGGTCCGGCGCACCGCCGACGGGTGGGTGGCCGCGTGATCCGCGTCGCCACCGTGCCCTACGCCCACCCCTACCTGGACGCCGTCCTGCCGGCGAACGTGGTCCGGGTCGGGCCGCCCCCGCCGCCCGGGGAGCCGTGGGCGCCCAGCCCGTGGCTGGACCCCGCCTACCTCGCCGCGCACGCCGACGAGGTCGACGTGGTGCACCTGCACTTCGGCTTCGACGGGCTGACCCCCGACGAGATGCTGGCCTGGACCGAGACGGTCCGCCGCAGCCGGGTGGCGCTCGTGGTGACAGTGCACGACCTGCGCAACCCGCACCACTCCACCCGGGAGCGGCACGACCGGCACCTGGCCGCGCTGCTGGGGGCCGCCGAGGTCGTGCTGACCCTGACCGAGGGCGCCGCCGACGAGATCGCCGAGCGGTTCTCCCGGTCCTGCATCGTCGTCGCGCACCCCGGGCTGGTCACCCCGCTGCCCGACGTCGGCCGGGAGCCGCGGCTGGTCGGCGTGCACCTGAAGTCGCTGCGGACCAACCTGCTCGACCCGCTGGACGTCGTCCGGGCGGCCGCGTCGGGCGCGGTGTCGGCCGGCGGCCGGCTGCGGGTCGACGTGCACGACGACGTCGACCTGGGTCTGCGGGTGCCCGGTCTGGTCGAGGGCGCCGACGCGGGGGAGTACGAGCTCGTCGTGCACGGGCGGTTCGCCGACGACGAGCTGACCACCTACCTGCAGACGCTGGCCGTGTCGGTGCTGCCGCACCGGTTCGGCACGCACTCGGGCTGGCTGGAGGCCTGCCGGGACGTCGGCACCCGGGTCGTGGCGCCCACCTGCGGGCACTACGCCGACCAGTGGGACGACGTGGTGCTCTACGGCAACGACGAGGTGCGCGGGCTGGACACCGGCTCGCTGACCGCCGCGGTGCTCGTCGCGGTCACCCGGCCCTGGCCGGCCCGGGCGGACCCGGCCTGGCGGGCCGAGCAGCGGACCCAGCTGCGCCGGGTGCACGACCACGTCTACGGCCGGGTCGCCGCCGACCACCATGCCCGGACCTGAGGGCACCCGCGTGCGGGTCGAGCACCTGCTGGTCGGCCCGGCAGAGCACGGCGTCGTCCGGTACGCCCGGGAGCTCGCCGAGGCCGACGGCGGACCGCGCGGGGACGCCGACGTGGTGCACGTGCACTACACCGACCGGCTGTTCGGGCACACCGCCGAGACCTCGGCGGAGGCGTTCGTGGCCCGGGCCGTCGCGATGGGCCGGCCGGTGGTGGTGACCCTGCACGACGTCCCGCCGCACGACGGGTCCGTGCTGCAGCGGCGGCGGGCGGCGGCCTACGCGGCGGTCGTGGGCGCCTGCGCCGCGGTCGTGGTGAACAGCGAGCACGAGGCCGCCCGGCTGCGGGCGTTCGCCGACGTCGTCCCGACGGTCGTGCCGTTGCCGGTGCAGCCGCTGCCCCCGGGGCCGGTGCCGCCGCCGGACGGCCAGGTGGTCGTGCTCGGCTTCCTGTACCCGGGGAAGGGCCACGAGGAGGCGCTGCGCGCGCTGCCGCCGGGGACGGGGCTGACCGCGCTGGGGAAGCCGTCGGACGGGCACGAGGACCTGGTCGCCTCGCTCGCGGAGCTGGGGCCCCTCACGGTCACCGGGTACGTGCCCGACGCCGAGCTGCCGGCCCAGCTGCGGGCGGCGTCGGTGCCGCTGGCGCCGCACCGGCACGTGTCGGCGTCGGGGTCGATCGGCTCCTGGCTGGCGGCCGGACGGCGTCCGCTGGTGCCCGACGTGGCCTACACCCGCGAGGTGGCGCAGCGGTCCCCCGGGACGTTGTGGCTCTACGACGAGCTGGCGCCCGCACTCGCCGCGGCGCTGGCCGACCCGGCGCGGACCTGGCTGGACCCGGGGACGCCGGTGGGTCCGTCCATGCCGGAGACGGTGGCCGCCTACCGCGCGGTCTGGACGGCGGTCAGGGCCGCGTGACCGTGCGCGGGAACGACTGGTCGTCCCTCGCCGACGCCCGACCGGCGGAGCCGCCGACGGTGTCGGTGGTGGTGCCGCACTACCGGGCGCAGGCGCAGCTGGACCTGGTGCTGGCCGGGCTGGCGCTGCAGACCCACCCGGCGAGCCGGCTGCAGGTGGTGGTGGCCGACGACGGGTCGCCGGAGCCGCCGGTGGTCCCGGCCGGCGTGGTCGTCGTCCGCCAGGAGGACCGCGGGTTCCGCGCCGCGGCCGCGCGCAACCTGGGCGCCCGGGCGGCCGACGGCGAGGTGCTGCTGTTCGTCGACGGCGACACGGTGCCCGAGCAGACCTACGTCGAGGAGCTCTCGGCGCTGCCCGCGCTGCTGCCCGACGCACTGGTCACCGGCCGTCGCCGGCACGCCGACCTGACCGGGGGGACGCCGGACCGGCTGCGGGCCTGGTTCGTCGGCGGTCCGGCACCCGAGGAGCTGACCGAGCCGGCCTGGCTGCGGGAGTCCGGGTCGCTGCTGGACGCCGACGACCGCTCCTACCGGTTCGTGATCAGCGCGGTCATGGGGACGACGCGGGCGCTCTTCGAGGAGGTCGGCGGGTTCGACGAGACCTTCGGCGGCTACGGCGGCGAGGACTGGGAGCTCGCCCACCGGCTGTTCACCGCCGGCGCGGTGCTGGCCCACCGCGAGCGGGCGGTGGCCTGGCACGACGGCCCGGACTGGGGGCTGCGCGGGGACGACCCGGTGGCCGCCCGCCGGGAGAAGAACGCCGAGACCCGGTCGCTGGCCCGGCTGCTGCCCGACCCGGCGGCCCGCGGGGTGGGCGGCTGGTGGCGGTACCCGGCCGTCGTCGCGCGGATGGCGCCCGGCGCCGACGACGACGCGACGGTCCTGGGGGTCCGGTCGCTGCTGGCGGCGGGGGTGGACCTGCAGGTGTGGGGCGTGGACCCCGACCTGCTGGACGGCGACCCGAGGGTGCACGCGGGGGAGCCGTCCGCGTCGGTCCTCGCGCGGGCCCGCAGCCAGGTCATCCTCGACGGACCGGTGCGGTGGGCACCGGGCGGGCTTGCGGAGCTGCTCGACCGGGTGCGCCCGGGTGGGCCGGGGCGGTTGACCGGCCGGGTCGGCGACGTCGGCGTGACGGTGGCCGCGACCCGGGCCCTGCGCCGCAGCGCCCGGTGGGGCCTCCCGCTGGGGACCTTCTTCGACGAGGCCGAGACCGTCGTCCCGGCGGAGCCGCTGGGTCCGCACCCCGACCTGGCCCACCACCTGCCCCGGCTCTGACCGACCACGAGCCCTCCTCCCTCGGGGTGAGGGCGGGGCCGGAGCCCTCCACCGGGCCCTGGTCAGGCCGATGGTGCTGCAGGGGCACCGCGTCCCGTGGAGGGTGACGATGGACGTGTTCTCGGGCCGATGGGCCTCCCCGACCGGCTGGTCGGCGCCCCTCCCCGCGTGGGACGGCCCGGCCACCCTGGTCCTGGTGCTCGGTCCCAGCGGTCTGCGGCACGAGCCCGGCCACCCCGCCCTGGCCGACCTGCGCGCGGCCTACCCGACCTCCTCGCTCGCCGGCTGCTCGACGTCCGGCGAGGTGTCCGGCAGCGAGCTGCACGACGACACCCTCACCGTCGCCGTCCTCCGCTTCGCCGCGACCCGGGTGCACGTGGAGACCGCCCCGGTCACCGCCGACGACTCCCGCGACGTGGGCCTGCTGCTGGGCAAGCGCCTGGCCGACCACGACGCCGACCTCGCCGCTGTCCTGGTGCTGAGCGAGGGCCTGCAGGTCAACGGCTCGGCGCTGGCCGACGGCCTGTCCGCCGGCCTGCCCGTCGGCACGGTCGTGGTCGGCGGCCTCGCCGGCGACGGCGACCGGTTCGCCAGCACCTGGGTGCTCGTCGACGGCGTGCCGGTCGGCGGCCACGTCGTCGCGGTCGGCCTGGCCGGCGACGCCGTGGAGGTGGGCCACGGTGCCCGCGGCGGCTGGTCGGTCCTGGGCCCCGAGCGCGTCGTCACCCGCTCCCGCGGCACGGTCGTCCACGAGCTCGACCACCGCCCGGCCCTCGAGCTCTACCGCACCTACCTCGGCGACCGGGCCAGTGGCCTGCCGGCCACCGCCCTGCTCTTCCCGCTGGGCGTCCGGCCGCCCGGCGCCGACCACGAGTCCGTGCGCACCGTGCTGGCCGTGGACGCCGACGAGCAGTCGATCACCTTCGCCGGCGAGGTGCCCGAGGGCTCCCGCGCCCAGCTCATGCGCAGCAGCACCGACCGGCTGGTCGGCGCCGCCGAGGAGGCCGCCGAGATCGCCCGGCTCGGCGCCGGGGACGGCGACGCGTTCGCCCTCGTCGTCAGCTGCGTGGGCCGTCGCCTGGTGCTGGGGCAGCGCTGCGAGGAGGAGCTCGAGGCCGTCGCCGAGGCCCTCGGCGACGGCGGGCCGCCGCCGGTCACCGTCGGCTTCTACTCCTACGGCGAGCTGACCACCGCGACCCGCGGCGGCGCGACGATGCAGAACCAGACGATGACCGTGTCGGTGATCCGTGAGCGGTGACCGCCCCCCGCCCGACCTGCACCGGCTGCTGACCCGCCAGCTGCGCCGGCTGGGCATCGACGGCACCCCGGACGACGGCCAGTGGGCCGACCTGCTCGCCGTGGTGTCCCGGGCCTACGCCGAGGCCGACGAGGACCGGTACACCCTCGAGCGCTCGATCGAGGTGTCCTCCACCGAGATGCGCGACCTGCACGACCAGCTGCGCCGGCGGGCCGAGGAGGACCCGCTCACCGGGCTGCCCAACCGGGTCGCGCTGGTGCACCACCTGGGCCAGTCGCTGGCCCGCGCCCGGGCCGGTGGTCCCGGCGTCGCCGCGCTGTTCATCGACCTCGACGGCTTCAAGGCCGTCAACGACCGCCTCGGGCACGCCGCCGGTGACGACCTGCTCGTCGTCGTCGCGGCGCGGCTGGCGCACTGCCTGCGGCCCGACGACGTGCTCGCCCGCCTCGGCGGCGACGAGTTCGTCGTGGTCTGCTCCGACGGCGGCGACCGCGGCCCGGTGCTGGCGCTGGCCCGCCGGCTGCGCGAGTCGGTCAGCCGGCCGGTGCAGCTGGCCTGCGGACCGGCCCAGGTCGGCGCCAGCCTCGGCGTCGCCCTGACCCGCACCGGGCGGGAGTCGGCCGAGGAGCTGCTGCAGCGGGCCGACGCGGCCATGTACAGCTCCAAGCAGCACGGCAAGGGCCGGGTCACGCTGGCGGAGGGCGCCGTCCCGGCGGTCGTCCCGGCCTGAGCTCCGGCTCAGGCCCCGGCGAGGGTCCGCGCGCGCTCGGCGGGGACACCCAGCACGAGCAGGCTGGTGACGGTGGCCGCCGCGGCGTCCAGGGCAGGGTCGGACAGGGCGTTCTCCGCGACGGTGAAGACGGTCGAGAAGGCCAGCTGGCTGAGCACGCGCGCGGGCAGGTGCCGGCCGAGCACCCCCTCGTCCTGGCCCCGGCGCACCAGGTCGGCGAGGGTCTCCTCGACCGGGGCGAGCAGCGCGTGGATGTCCGGGCCGTGCTCGCCGCGGCGCAGCGCCAGCAGCAACCGGTAGCGGCGGGCCAGCGGCCACACCCGGCCGACGAAGCCCGCCCAGACGGTGTCCGCCGTGCTCCCGGACGCCTCGACCTCGGCGTCGGCGAGGGTGCCCGACAGCTCCCCCGCGGCCTGCCGGGTGAGGGTCAGCACCAGGTCCGTGCGGGAGGGGAAGTGGCCGTAGACGGTCCGGCGCACCACACCGGCCGCCGCGGCGATGTCGGCCATCGCGGCGTCGGGGTCCTGCCCGAGCACCTCGAGCGCCACGTCGAGGATCCGGGTCCGGTTGTAGACGACCACGCGGCGAGTCTTGCACAGCGGTGTGCAGATCGGTAACTTGCACAGCAGTGTGCATTGCACACCGATGTGCAGAGGACCCCAGGAGGAACCGTGCCCGCACCCGAGCTCCGACCCTTCGTCGCCGCCGTGCCGGACTCCGCGCTCGCGGACCTGCGTCGGCGCCTGGCCGACACCCGCTGGCCGGACCCCGAGACCGTCGACGACTGGTCGCAGGGCGTCCGTTCCGGGGACCTGCGGTCGCTGGTCCGCTACTGGCAGGAGGACTACGACTGGCGCCGGTTCGAGTCCGCGCTCAACGCCTTCCCGCAGTTCCTCACCACGATCGACGGGCTGGACATCCACGTCGTCCACGTCCGGTCACCGCACCCGGACGCGGTGCCGTTGCTGCTGACCCATGGCTGGCCGGGGTCGATCGTCGAGTTCATGCAGGTGATCGGCCCGCTCACCGATCCGGTGGCCCACGGCGGCGACGCCGCGGACGCCTTCCACGTCGTCGCGCCGGCGTTGCCCGGCTCCGGGTTCTCCGGCAAGCCCACCGGGACCGGGTGGGACGTCACCCGGGTGGCGCACGCCTGGGTGGAGCTGATGACCCGGCTCGGGTACGAGGAGTGGGCGGCCCAGGGCGGGGACTGGGGCGCCGTCGTGACCACGACCCTCGGGGCGCTGCGACCGGCCGGGTTGCTCGGGATCCACCTCAACACGCAGTACGCCTTCCCCGCGCAGATCCCCGACGAGCTCTCCGACGACGAGCGCCGGGCCGTGGCGGGCCTGGCCCGCTACGGCGGTGAGCTCGGTGGCTCCAACCACCTGCAGGGCACCCGACCGCAGACCGTCGGGTTCGCCCTGGCGGACTCCCCGGTCGGCCAGGCGGCCTGGATCTACGAGAAGTTCCAGTCCAAGACGGACAACGACGGGCTCGCCGAGGACGCCCTGGACGTCGACACCATGCTCGACGCCATCTCGCTGCACTGGTTCACCAACAGCGCCGCGTCCTCTGCCCGGATCTACTGGGAGAACAGGGCGGCCACCATGGCCGGCCCGCGGCTCGAGCTGCCGGTCGCGGTGACCGTGTTCCCGCGGGACGTCCCGCGGCTGCCCCGCAGCTGGATCCAGGACACCTACGCCGACCTGGTGCACCTCGGCGAGGCCCCGCGCGGTGGCCACTTCGCCGCGATGGAGCAGCCCGGGATCCTGGTCGAGGAGATCCGCACCGGCCTGCGCAGCCTTCGTCGTCCCGCCCTCGGGGTCAGTTGATGATCTCGCCGCGCTGGTCGGCGCGGAGCGCGGCCAGGCGGTCCCGCCAGGCCTGCAGCGCCTCCGGCGCCAGCCGCGTCCAGTCGGTGACCTCGCCGGTGACCCGGAGCGGGGCGGCGCTGCGGTAGGACCGGGTGGGGTTGCCCGGGAACTTCTTGTCGGTCACGTTCGGGTCGTCCTCGAACGCCCCGGTCGGCTCGACGGCGTAGACCCGCGGCACCCCGTCGCCGGCGGCGAGCTCCGCGGCCAGCCCGGCGCCGTCGCGGAGGGCGGTGAAGTAGACGTGGTTCATCACGACCTCGGGCCGGTAGTTGGACCGGAACCCGGCCGTCAGCAGGTCGCCCACCCGGAGGTCGGCCTTGGTCCCGTGGAAGAACGGTCCGTCGTCCAGCGCCTGCGTCACAGCGGGCACCGTAGCCGTGCGGGCAGCCCGACCGGCGACGACGATGGGGTGGTGGGCACCGACCGGCGCGACCTGCTGCAGGTGCGGACCATCTACGCCGAGCCGGCCGCCCTGGCGCTGCCGCGCGGGCAGCAGGTGGTCTCCCGGTGGCCCGAGGCCGAGGTGGTGGAGGTCGAGTCCGCGCTGCGCATCCCGCAGGTGCACGGTGCCGACACCAGCGTGGAGCGCTGGGTGCGGACCAAGACCGAGGTGCTCGCCCTCGGCGTCCGCAAGACCCTGACCGCGCGGCGCAACGAGAGGTCGGCCAACTGGATCGCGCCCTCCACGGCCAACGGCTGCGCGATGGCCTGCGGGTACTGCTACGTGCCGCGGCACAAGGGCTACGCCAACCCGATCACCGTCTACGCCAACATCGACGAGGTCGTGGGCTACCTGCAGCGGCACGTCGCCCGGCAGGGGGTCAAGGCCGCGCCCGACCAGTGCGACCCGACCGCCTGGGTCTACGACATCGGCGAGAACAGCGACGCCAGCGTCGACGCCCGGGTGTCGGACAACGTCGCGGACCTCGTCACCGCCTTCGCCGCGATGCCGACGGCCAAGGCCAGCTTCGCCACCAAGCACGTCAACCGGGACCTGCTCGACCTGGACCCGCAGGGCCGCACCCGGGTGCGCTTCTCGGTGATGCCCGAGGCGATGGCGAAGCTGGTCGACGTGCGGACCGACCCGGTGCGCGACCGGGTCGCCGCCGTCGACGACTTCGTGGCCGCCGGCTACGAGGTGCACCTCAACCTCTCGCCGGTGATCGTGCACGAGGGCTGGCTCGAGGAGTGGGCCGCCCTGCTGGACCACCTGGACGACGTGCTGAGCCCGCGGGCCAAGGCGCAGTGCGCCGCGGAGGTCATCTTCCTGACCCACAACGCCGGCCTGCACGAGGTCAACCTCGGGTGGCACCCGCGCGGGGAGGAGGTGCTCTGGCGCCCCGACGTCCAGGAGGTCAAGCGCTCGCAGAACGGGATGGACAACGTGCGCTACCGGGCCCGCTGGAAGGCTGTCTGGGTGCAGCGCCTGCTCGACCTCGTCGCCGAGCGGACGCCCTGGCTGACCGTCCGCTACGCCTTCTGACCCTGCTCAGGCGCGGTCGTGCAGGGTCACGTGGTAGCCGTCGGGGTCGGCGAAGGTGAACGTCCGGCCGAAGGGGCCGTCGATCGGTGCGGAGACGATCCGGTGCCCGTCGGCGGCCAGTGCGTCGTGGATGTCCTGGACGTCGGTGGCGTGCAGCCAGACCGCGGCGCCGATGCCGGGCTGGGGGAGGGAGCCGAGGTCGACCCCGGGCAGCGGGCTGCGGAGCGCGAACGCGATCGGCGTCGTGGTGAACACGACCGCGTGCGGGGGGCCGGCGGGGGAGCGGACCAGGCCGAGGTACTGCTCGTAGAACGCCTGGGCAGCGTTCAGATCGCTGACCTGCAGGGAGATGAAGTCGGGGCCGGTGACCGGCATGGGTGCGCTCCTCGGGTACGTGTCAGTTGTCTGACACGCAGACGCTATGTCAGGATGCTGACATGAGTCGAGGCATCGACCTGCCGACGTCGATGGGCTACCTGCTCAAGGAGGCCGCCAGCGCGCTCCGCGCGGCGATGGAGGAGGTGCTGCGGCCGCTGGGCATGACCATCACGCACTACTCCTGCCTGGAGCTGCTGGCCCAGCGCCCGGGCTCGTCGAACTCCGAGCTCGCCCGCGGCGCGTTTGTCACCCGGCAGTCCATGAACGTCCTGGTGCACGGGCTGGAGCGGGACGGCTACGTGAGCCGCCCGGCGGAGGCCGCCGTCGGCAAGGTGCTCCCGGCCCGGCTCACCCCGCGCGGGCGGCAGAGCCTGGCGGCGGCGACCGCCGCCGTCCGGTCCGTGGAGCTCCGGATGCTGTCCGGGCTGACGCCGGCCGAGCGGTCGACGGCCTTCGCGGCCCTGCAGAGCATGACCCGGGCGCTGCGCGCCGGGCCCGGCTGACTCAGGAGCCGGGGGCCCGCTCGTCGCGGACGTGGAAGCGGTGCCAGAGCCCGGACAGCTGCAGCGGCCGGGCCACGACGGTGCTGCCGACCAGCAGCTCCAGCTCGGAGCCGCGCCCCTCCAGCATGCGGTGCAGCTGCACCACCGTGGACAGGCCCGCGGAGTTCAGGAAGGTGACGGGCTTGAGGTCCAGCAGCAGGTGGGACGGCGGGTCCTCGCCCAGCAGCAGGTCGGTGACGGTCCGGATGACCGGGCGGCGGGCCTCGGCGGTGAACTCTCCGGTGACCGTGACCCGCACGGTGTCCTGCGCGGTCCGCTCGACCGTGACGTCGGGGACGGGCAGCTCGCCCCCGGCGGGGACGGCGGAGGGCGGCGGATCGGTGGGATTCGTCACCTACGTCCCCTACCCGCCCCGGCGACGATCAAGCGTCCGCGGTCACCGGTCGTCAAGGAGCAGGTCGTCGGTGTCACCGTCGAGGTCGGACTCGGGGTCGGCCGCGACCTCGGTGGCGTGCGGCAGGCGCACGGTGAAGACGGTGCGGCCGGGCTGGCTGGTGACGGTCACCGTGCCCTCGTGGGCGCCGACCACCGCGCTCACGATGGCCAGGCCCAGGCCGGTGGACCCGGCCTGCCTCGAGCGGGAGGAGTCGCCGCGGGCGAAGCGCTCGAACACGTGGGCGGCCAGGTCGGGCGGGATGCCCGGGCCGTCGTCCTCGACCTGCAGCACGGCCCAGCCGCCCTCGGTGCGCAGTCGGGCGGTCGCCGTCGTCCCGGCGGGGGTGTGCGTGCGGGCGTTGGCCAGCAGGTTGGCCAGCACCTGGTGCAGGCGGGCGCCGTCGCCGGGCACCAGCACGCCCACGTCGGGCAGGTCGACCCGCCAGGTGTGGTCGGGGCCGGCCACGTGGGCGTCGGAGACGGTGTCCACGACGAGGGCGGCCAGGTCTACCTCCTCGGTGACCAGGTCGCGTCCGGCGTCCAGCCGGGCCAGCAGCAGCAGGTCCTCGACCAGCCCGGACATGCGGACCGCCTCGGACTCCACCCGCCGCAGCGCATGCCCGACCTCGGGCTCGACGTCGGCGTGCTGGCGGCGGACCAGCTCCGCGTAGCCGCGGATCGAGGCCAGCGGGGTGCGCAGCTCGTGGCTGGCGTCGGCGACGAACTGGCGGACCTGGGTCTCCGAGGCCTGCCGGGCGGCGAGCGAGCCCTCGACGTGGTCCAGCAGCCGGTTGAGCGCGGTGCCGACCTGGCCGACCTCGGTGCGGGTGTCGGTGTCCTCCGGGGGCACCCGCTCGGCCAGCTGCACCTCCCCGGTGGACAGCTGCAGCTCCGCCACCCGGGTGGCGGTCGAGGCGACCCGGTCCAGCGGGCGCAGGGTGCGCCGGATGACGACCGCGGCGGCCACCACGGCGGCCAGCAGCGCCACCAGCCCGGCCACGACCTCGACCACGATGAGCGAGCCGACGGCCTGGTCGACGCTGCCCAGCGGCAGCCCGGTCACGACGAGCTCGCCGGACGGGGTGGTGGACCCGACCACCCGGTACTCGCCGAGCCCGTCGCCCAGGTCGACGGTGGTGGGGGACCAGTCCCCGCTCACCCCGTCGAGGGCGGCGACCTGCGCATCGCCGAGGGTGCGCTTCTCGCCGGTCCGCTCGATCACCCCGGAGTAGGTGCACACGCCGTCGGCGAAGCTGGCGATCAGCGTGCCCTCGCCCTGCCCGGGGCCGAAGTAGTCGGCGGGTTGCTGCTCGCCGGCCGGGGGCGCCGGCGGGTCGTCGTCGTAGTCGCCGGCGACCTGCTCGGTCCGGGAGCCGGCCGCGGCGAGCCGGTCGTCGACCTGCCGCATGAGCTCGTGCCGCAGGACGGCGGTCGAGGCGAAGGCGACCACCACGAGGACCAGCAGCGTGGGGACGACGAACGCCACCAGCAACCGCGCCCGCAGCGAGGCCCGCCGTCGGGCGGGTCCTGCTGCGGGCGCGGTCGGGGGCGTCACGTGTCCCGTCAGGCGGCGGGGGCGGGCTTGATCACGTAGCCGGCGCCCCGCAGCGTGTGGATCATCGGGGTGCGGCCGGCGTCGATCTTGCGGCGCAGGTAGGAGATGTAGAGCTCGACGATGTTGCCCTGGCCGCCGAAGTCGTACTGCCACACGCGGTCCAGGATCTGGGCCTTGGACAGCACGCGCTTGGGGTTGCGCATCAGGTAGCGCAGCAGCTCGAACTCGGTGGCGGTGAGCCGGATGTCGTCCCCGCCGCGAGTGACCTCGTGCGACTCCTCGTCCAGCGTCAGGTCACCGACGACCAGCAGGCCGTCGTCGGCCACCACGCGGGAGGTGCGGCGCAGCAGGCCGCGCAGGCGGGCGGCGACCTCCTCGAGGGAGAACGGCTTGGTCACGTAGTCGTCGCCACCGGCGGTCAGCCCGGCGATGCGGTCCTCGACGGCGTCCTTGGCGGTCAGGAAGACCACCGGCACCAGCGGGGAGTCCGCGCGCAGCCGGCGCAGCACCTCCAGGCCGTCCATGTCGGGGAGCATGACATCCAGCACGACCGCGTCGGGGCGGAAGTCGCGGGAGACCTTGACCGCCTCGGTGCCGTCGGAGGCGGTGCGGACGTCCCAGCCCTCGTAGCGCAGGGCCAGGGAGAGCAGCTCGCAGATGGAGCGCTCGTCGTCGACGACGAGCACCCGCAGGGCGCTGCCGTCGGGGCGGGTCAGCTGGGCCCGGGAGCTGGTGACGGGGCGGGTGTCCATCGCGGTCATGGTCACCACTGTGGAGCCCGATCCTGCGCACTTCCTGTGAGCTGTCCAGGAAGTGTCTGTCCAGGTCCGGTGCCCGGACCAGGCTCGACCAGGCGGTCCAGGAGCAGCGCACGGGCCGGGCAGGCGGCCACCGCGCGGCGGGCCGGCCGGTGCAGCCCAGCGGGCAGGTCGCCGGGCGCCAGCAGCGGGTAGCCCCACTCGTCGAGCCGGACCACCTCGGGCAGCAGGTCGGCGCAGGCCCCGTGCCCGGTGCAGGCGACCGGGTCCACCCGCAGCCGCTCGCTCACCGGGCACCGCCCGGGACCGGCAGGAACGGGGCGGCCGTCGTCGCCGAGCACCGGCCCGCCGCGTGCGCAGCCAGCTCGGGGGCGAACACCCGCAGGGCGCTGGCCACGAAGCGGACGCTGCCGTCGGGGTGGCTGCAGGCCCCGCGCCCGACGACGAGCCCGGACCAGCGGTGGACGTCGTCGAGGAGGCCGTGGGGCGCCGGGGCCGGCCGGGCCAGCAGCTCCAGGGCAGCCGCGATCCGGGGCAGGCCGTTCAGGCACGGCCCGCACTGCCCCGCCGACTGCGCGGCCAGGTGGGCCACGACCGAGGCGGTCTCCCGCAGGCCGCACCGGTCCGCGGGGAGGGCGGCCAGCACGCCGGCGCCGAGCGATGCTCCCGCGCAGGCGAGGGAGTCCCGGTCCAGGCTGAGGTCGGCCGCCACCGGGGTCGGCAGCCAGCTCCCGTGGTAGCCGCCGACGAGCACCGCCCGGGCGCCCGCCAGCGGCAGCACGTCGGCCAGGCGGGATCCCACCGGGACCTCGGCGACGTCGGTGACCCGGCCGTGCGGGCCGGCGGTGTGCCGGGTGACCAGGGTGTGCCCGCCGGCGTCGTCCCCGCGGGCCAGCAGCGCGAGCCGGGCGAGGGTCTCGACGTTGAGCACCAGGGTGGGCCGGCCCCCGACGCCTCGTTCGCGGACCGGCGGCACCTTCGTGCGGGGCAGCGGCGGACCGCCGTCCACGACGGAGACCAGCGCCGACTCCTCCCCGGCCAGGAACCGGTCCGGCAGGCCGACCAGCCGGACCCGGGCGCGGTCCCCGCGCTCGGCCAGCGCCCGGTCCAGGCCAGGCAGCGCGGCGTGCGCCGCGGCCAGCACCAGGGTGTCGGCACCGACGGCCCGGCCGGCCAGGTGCAGCCCGTCGAGCACCAGGTGCGGCGAGCGCGCCAGCAGGACGGCGTCCTTGGCCGCGGCCGGCTCGCCCTCCCCGCCGTTGCCGACCACCACCGCGGCCCGGCCGGTGGCCCGCGCGGCGTCGGTGACCGCACGCAGCTTGCGCGCGGTCGGGAACCCGGCTCCGCCGCGGCCGGTGAGGTCACCGGCCGCGGCGGCCAGGTCGGCCACCGCGGGCAGCGGCCCGTGGGCGGTCAGGTGGCCGGTCAGCCCGGGTTCGC
Organism: Klenkia terrae; assembly: GCF_900491935.1. GTDB lineage: Bacteria > Actinomycetota > Actinomycetes > Mycobacteriales > Geodermatophilaceae > Klenkia > Klenkia terrae. The sequence continues at coordinate 1,520,559 of NZ_UEXK01000004.1, read as the reverse complement.
CGGTGCCGAGCAGTCCGCGGGTCAGGGGTGGGGCGCTCATCGGGATCACCTGTTCCGGGAGGCGGCCGCGGGGCGGCCGCCTCCCGGA
>NZ_UEXK01000004.1:1470197-1520461 GCF_900491935.1 Klenkia terrae | reverse complement strand
GGCACGGGCGCCGCCCTCGCCCCCGGCCGCGGGGGGGCCGGTGGCGAGGGCGGCGCGGGCCTGCGCCAGGGCGGCGGGGGCGCGGTCGAGGGCGGAGCGGGACCGCAGCCGGTCGGCCACGGCGACGCCGGTGGCGGCGGCGACCGCGGCGGCGCAGGCCAGCGCGCCGGCGAGCAACCAGCCGGACCCCAGGTCGGTGCCGGCGCCCAGGCCGTGCGCGAACGCCAGCGGCCAGAGGGCGTAGGACGTCAGGTGCACCGCCCGCCACGCCCGGACGGGCAGCCGGCCGCGGAGCAGGCTGGTGGCGACCACGACCAGCAGGACGTCGACGGCCAGCGTGCCCAGCCCCACCCACAGCGACTCGTAGCCGGCCACGAAGGGCACCACGGTGTCCAGCCAGCCGATGCTCACGTAGCCGTCCACGACGGCGCTGGCCACGTGCACGACCAGCAGCACCGTCGAGACCAGCGAGACGTTGCGGTGCAGGCCCACGACGCCGTAGCGGGCCAGCCCGGGCAGCCGGCCGCGGCGCCGGACGACGACGCCCAGCACGACGGTCAGGGTCATCAGCAGCAGGGCGACCAGGCCGGTGGAGCGGTTGAGGTACCAGAGGAACCCGCCGTCGGAGAGCACGCTCACGCCGGCCACCCCCCGGTGGTGAGGACGTCGCCGTGCTCGCTGACCAGCCGGGCCGGCAGGCCCAGCCGGCCCAACCACGGCACCGCGGCCTGCCCGAGGACGACGGCGGCGGTGCTCGCGGCGTTGGCGCCGGCGCAGCTGTCGGCCGCGACGCCCACGGTGCGCCAGAACGGTGCCGCGGGCAGCCCGGTCCGCGGGTCCAGCAGGTGGTGCACCTCGACGCCGCCGTGCAGCCAGCGCCGGGCGCGGGTGCCGGAGGTGGCCAGGCCGCCGTCGGTGAGGGACACCACCGCCGAACCGGGGGACCCGGGGTCGGTCGGGTCGCCGGCGACGTCCTCCACCCGGACCCGCCACCCGCCGACCGGGGCGGGCCCGGCCACGGCGACGTCCCCGCCGATGGAGACCAGGGCCCCGGCGCCGGCCGCCCGGGCGACGGCGGCCGCTGCCCGGTCGGCGGTCCACGCCTTGGCGGTCGCGCCCAGGTCGAGCCGGACGCCGTAGGGCACCCGTACCCGACCGGCGTCGACGTCCAGCTCCACGGTCTGCCACCCGGCCACCGGGGCGAGCACCGGCGGCACGGACCCGGGGTCGACGGCGTCCAGGTCCCGGTCGTAGCCGAGCGCCACCATCGCCCCGCCGACGGTGGGGTCGACGGCGCCGCCGGTCAGCCGGGCCGCCCGCAGCGCCACCGCCAACGCCTGCGCCAGCAGCGGGCCCACCGTCGTCCAGCGCCCGGCAGCGGCGTCGACGGCGGCGAGCTCGGAGTCGGGCCGGAACCGGCTGCAGGCCAGGTCCACCGCGTCGAGTTCGGCGCGGACGAGAGCCGTCGCGGGAGCCAGCGCTGCCGGGTCGGTGACGGCCAGCCGGACCCGGCAGGTCCAGGCGGTCCAGTCGGCGGTGGCGACGGCCCGCTCCCGGACCGCGGTCACGAGGCGCCGCTCGAGGCGTCGGCGTCCCCGGAGGCGTGCCCGAGCCCGCTGGGTGCGCCCGGGGCCGGCTCGACGGCGGAGGAGCCGCCGAACGCGGACTCCGCCGACGTGGCGGCGGCAGGGTGGGCCTGGGCGACCACGACGGTCAGCGCCGCGGTGCCCACCAGGGCGCTGCCGGCGACCGCGACGGTGGTCAGCCGCAGCCGGCGGATGCCGGTGCGGCGGGGGTCGATCGGGTCCACGGGTCCTCCTCGGGGTGAGGAGGAGGACTGTCCCGGCCGGGACCATTGGGGGCCGGTGCGCGGACTGTGCCGTCGCTGTGACCGGGGGAATGCAGGGAGGGTGTGGCCAGGGGCGGGGTCGAACCGCCGACCTCTCGCTTTTCAGGCGAGCGCTCGTACCGACTGAGCTACCTGGCCCGCTGCCGGCATCCCCGGGTGTGATCCGTGGACATCGGTCGGCGACCCTGACGGGACTCGAACCCGCGACCTCCGCCGTGACAGGGCGGCGCGCTAACCAACTGCGCTACAGGGCCTTGCTTGTGCTGCTGTGGTGCGTGCCCCCAACGGGGTTCGAACCCGTGCTACCGCCTTGAAAGGGCGGCGTCCTGGACCACTAGACGATGAGGGCTCGTGCTCGCTGGAGGCATGGAGAACCATACATGCCCGGTGCGGCCCCCCGTGACAGGGGGGCCGCGCGGGTCGCGGGGACGTCAGCCGTGGGTCACCGAGGTGGCCGCCACCGGGTGGTCGACCGGGTCGGCGACCGGGTGCGCCCGGTACTCCGCGATGTAGGCCTCGGGGTCCTTGTCGTAGGTGATCCCCTCGCCGGAGTCGTGCGCGTAGCGCCAGTCCAGCCAGCGCAGCGCCAGCTCCGCGCGCAGCTCGACGGAGGCGTTGCGGCGGAAGTCCGGCAGCGCGTCGTGCTCCTCCTCGGCCAGGTGGTCGTCGTTCTCCTCGCGGGCCTTGCGCACCGCTGTCCACCAGGCCTCGGTGCCCGGCTCCTCCTTGCCTGCAGCGGCCACGGCGTCCCGGATCTCGTCGTGGTCGCCGATCGCGTCGTCGGTCTCGTCGACGACGTCGCCCTCGGTGCTGTCGTCGTCGCCGGAGTCGCCGTACTTCAGCAGGTAGGGGTAGAACACCTCCTCCTCGCACGCGGCGTGCACGTCGAGCAGGCGGGCCAGGCCCTTCCAGACCAGGCCCAGCGCGCGCGGGTCGTCCCAGACGTCGTCGAGCAGGGCGAACTGGCGGCGCATGGTGTGGTGGTCCTCGAGGATGAAGTCGGTGACGTCGAGCACGGGGGACCTTCCGGTGGGCGGGCGGGACGCCGGGGGCACTCCCCGGTGGTGGCCCGGCCGAAACGGCAGGGCAGCCTCACCTGTCCGGGCGAGCCGACCGCGCGCCGGTCTCCCGTCCCGCGCGCCGGGGCTGCCACTGTGGGCGCATGCGCCGCTCCGCTCTGGCCCGAGGCATGGCCGCCGTCCCGCTGTCCGCCCTGGTCCTGCTGGCCGGGTGCGGCGGAGGGGACGCCGAGGAGGCCGGCGCCACGTCGTCGGCCGCGGCGACGTCGGCGACGTCGACCTCCGCACCGGGCACGGCGACGCCCAGCGGCAGCGACCCCGAGGGCGCCGGCGGTGCGCAGCCGTCGACCTTCCCGGCCGACACCTCCCCGGACACCGGCGAGGCGACCGCCGGCGAGGGACCGACCGTGGTCACCGCACTCCGGGTGGGGGACCAGGACGGCTTCGACCGGGTCGTGTTCGAGGTGTCGGGCAGCGCGGCCCCGGGCTGGGACGTCGCCTACGTCGACGCCGCGACGGCCGAGGGCAGCGGCGAGCCGGTCGACGTGCCCGGGACGACGTTCCTGCGGGTCACGTTGACCGGGATCACCAACCCCTACGAGGCGCCGGAGGTCACCGAGGTGGGCCGGGGCGCCTACCCGGGCCAGGGCGGTCCGGTGCAGGGCGTCTGGTTCGACTCGACGTTCGAGGGCCAGGCGCTGGCCTACGTCGGGCTGGACGCGGAGCGGCCGTTCCGGGTCTACGCGCTGACCGGCCCGAGCCGCATCGTCGTCGACGTGCAGGACTAGCCGAGGCTGGCGGTCAGCTCCACGCTGTCGTCCTCCACCGAGGTGCAGGTCAGCGACAGCGGGCCGGCGGTGACGGACTCCCCGGCCGCGCAGGAGACCTCGGCGTCGCCGACGGACAGCGTGGCCCGGCCGTCCTGCGTGCCGGCGAAGACCAGGGAGTTGCCCAGGATCGTCGCCTCGCTGCCCGAGCCGGTGAGGGTCGCCGTGCACTCGTTGCCCGAGCAGCTCACGTTGTTCGACGTGAGCGAGCAGCCGGCCACGGCGACGGCGGCGAGCAGCGGGACGGCGAACCGGGCGGCGCGGAGGGGCGTCATGCCCGGCAGCGTAGGGGTCAGCCGGTCGGCTGCGCGGGACCTTGCGTGGGCCCGTCCGAGGGCGTGGGCTCGCCGTCCTCGTCCCCGCCGTCCTCGTCGTCGCCGGTGGGCAGGGGGTCGACGTAGGTCCGCTGGATGGTGACCTCGGACTGGCCGAGCCCACCGAGGGTGATCTCGTCGTAGGCGGTGAGCTCGCCGGTGGCCGGGTCCAGGTACAGCACGGTGCACGACAGCGGCGTCGGGTCCTCGCCCTGCAGGCCGCGCAGCCCCGCACCGCCGGTGGAGCCCTCGACCATCAGCCGGGTGCCGTCGTCGAGCACCGAGACCTCGCGCTCGTGGGTGTGCCCGGCCAGCACCAGGTCGACCAGGCCGTCCAGCGGCGGGGCCTGCTTCGGGTCGTGGACCAGCGCGATCGACGGCGGCTCGTCGAGGGTGTCGACGAGGTCGGCGAGCTGCTCGCCGGACTCCTCGAGCGTCTCGGTGGCCCCGGTGGCGTCCTTGTCCGGGGTGAACCGGGGGTCCGGTGCGCCCACGACCTCGATGCCGGCGACGGTGGTCGCGGTGTCGTCGAGGACCACGGCGTTCGGCTGGGCCGCGACCGCGGCGGCGGTCACGGCGGAGTCGTGGTTGCCCCGGATGTAGACGTAGGGGACGTCGAGGTCGCCGATCCAGCCGAAGGTCTGGTTCTCCGCGGGGCTGCCCCAGTCGACGATGTCGCCGGTGTCCAGCACGCCGTCGACGTCGAACTGGGTGACGACCTGGCTGATCAGGTCGGCCCCGGCCGGGTTCAGGTGGATGTCGGAGACGTGCAGCAGGGCGACGCTCTCGCCGGTGCCGCTGGGGTCGGGCAGCGTGGAGACTGCGGAGTACAGCGTGCTGACGTTGGTGACCAGGTCCTCCAGGGAGGCTCGGTAGGCGTCGTAGCGGGCCACGATGTCCTGGGCGCTCCCGATCAGGCTGTTCGCGTTGACCAGCAGGCCGGTGTAGGTCGGCTGGCTGAGCGCCTCGGGCCGCCAGGTCGCGGCGCCCAGCCCGGCGGTGCCGGCCAGCAGGACGGTGGACATGCCGACGGCGATCAGCGGCTCCCGTCGGCGGCGCAGGGCCACCAGGGAGAACAGCGCAGCTCCGCCGATCCCGGCGGCGGCGGTCCGCCACGCCAGCTCGGTGACGGCGTCCCTCAGGTCCGCGCTGACCCGGTCGACCACGCCGTCGAGCTGGCTGGGGTCGGTGGCCAGCGCCTGCGCCCGCAGCTGGTCCACCCGGCGCAGCTGGACGTCGAGGCGGAGCGGGCCGTCGTAGGCGTCGACGGCCAGGGCGCCCAGCGGGGGGATCTCCAGCTCGGCGCCGCCGGTGGTCGCCGGGGTGAAGGCGACGGTGGCGTCGAAGGGACCGATGGGCGCCTCGACGCGACCCAGCAGCAGCACGCCGAGGGTGGCGCCGACCAGCGCCACGACGATGCGCTGCAACCAGCGGACCGTGGTCCGCAGCGCGGTGCGCGGACGGCGCTCGACGGTCTCGACCGGGGTCTCGTCCGCGTCCTCGTCCGGGGTGGCGGGCGTCGGGTCGGTCACCGGGGAGACGGTAGCGAGGCCCCGGTGGGGCCGCGCATCAGCTGTGGCGCAGCTGGCGGGAGGTGAAGACCCAGGCCCGCAGGGCGACGAACCGGACGGCGCCGATGGCCCCGGTGACGGCGCCGATCAGCAGCACCTGCACCTGCCAGGACGCCTCGCCGACCAGGTGGTCCAGGCCGGCCAGCGCGAGGGAGGTGGCCACCAGGCCGACGACGGCCAGGCCGCCGCCCTCCCACTGGGCGGTGAACCAGCCGACGCGGTCGCCGGCGTGGAAGGTGAGCCGGCGGTGCAGCTCGTTGGCCAGCAGGGTGGAGGCGATCGCGCCGACGAGGTTGGCCGGCTGGTCGCCGATGCCGTCGAAGGCGACGAACAGGGCGGCGTAGAGCACGCTGGACAGCAGGCCGACGAAGGCGAACCGGACGAACTGGGCGCTGCCCTGGTCGCCGTCCCGCAGCCGCTGCACCAGCCGGGCGGCGCGGTGCTCCGACTGCGCCCGGAGACCCTCGGCCGCCTCGGAGACGACCTCCACCGCGGGGTGGCGGCGGAGCAGGCTCGGGCAGGTCACGGTGACTCCAGGTTCGCGGTGGTGGTGCGGAGAACTCTTCGCACTCCGTTCGTGGGTAACCCAGGAGACGGATGTGCATTCCCCGTGCGGGACGGTAGTCCGGTGATGGTTGTCACAGGCAACCGACACGGCGCTCTAGGGTGCGCGGCATGAGGTCCGGGCTGCCTTCCCTCGCCGTCCTCCTGGTGGTGCTGGCGGGGTGCTCGGCACCGGCCGACGCGCCGGCCGCCGCGCCGACGACGGACACCCCCGCGGTGACCCTGCCCGCGGTGCCCGGCGTCGAGGGCGAGGTGGTGCTGCTGCGCACCGACGCCGCGGTCGGCGGGCAGGTCCACGTGCGGCTGACCGACACCGGGGACGCCGGCTTCACCCTGACCTCGGTGGCCCTGTCCAGCCCGGCCTTCGCGCCGCAGCCGGCGAGCGCGCAGACGGCGGTCTACGCCCCGCGGCGGACGATCGACCTGCCGGTGCCGTTCGGCGCCGTCGACTGCGCCGCCGCCGTCCAGCCGGTCGCCGCGGTGGTCGAGCTCGACCGGGGGAGCGGGCCGGAGCAGGTCACGGTGCCGCTGGCCGGGGACGACCTGGAGCTGGTGTTCGACGCGGAGTGCGCCGCCCAGCGGCTGGCCGAGCACGTCACGCTCTCCGTCGAGGGCCTCGTGCCCGACGGCGACCGGGTCAGCGGGTCCGTCGTCCTCACCCGGGTGGACGACGGCGGGGACGTCGTCGTCTCGTCGGTGGGGCGCAGCGTGCTGCTGGAGCCGGCGGTGCCCGACCTGCCGGCGACGCTGGCCGACGGGGACGACGAGTTGACCCTGCCGCTCACGGTCGGGCTGGCCACCTGCGACCCGCACGTGCTGGCCGAGACCAAGAAGCCGTTCGTGTTCGCCGTGGCCGTCGAGGCGGCGGGGGAGTCCGCGGTGGTGGACCTGCCGCTGTCCGACGACCAACGGGCGCAGCTGCAGGAGCTGGTGGACCGGGTCTGCGGCTAGTGGGGAGGGGGGCCGGAGGGGGAGCCGGCCACCCCGGATCAGGGGGTGCGNTCTTCCGACTGTGCCCTCCATCGCCTACGTGTCCTACTCCTTCTTACGCTGCGGGCTCAGGTCCCCAGATCTGTCTGCTGTGTTTGTTTGTGTATGTGTGCCACGCCCCCAGAGTGCTGCGAAGAGAGGGGGGTAAGAAGCGGGAGAAGGATAGGAGAGACAGGGTGCGGGGACGGCCGCGGAGCACCTGCAGCCAGGCGCCGGCGGTGCCGGTGACCCGCAGCCAGAAGTCCAGCTCCGCCGGGACCAGCAGCAGCCCGCCGAGGACGTCGGCGACGGTGCGGTGCGGCGCCCGCAGTGCCCGGACGGTCCCGGCGACCGCGCCGACGGCCAGCGGCAGCGCCCAGGACCACGGCGCGAACGGGACCACCCCGACCAGCGCGCCGAGCACGACGAGCCGGACGGCGAGGCCGGCCAGCAGGGTCAGCTGGGGTCGGTGCAGCCCGGCCGCGGTGCTGCGCCGGAAGCGGGTGCGCAGCGCGAGGGCGGTCCGCACCTCGCCGGCCCGCCGGTGGCCGGCGAGGGTGCGCAGGGTGAGCACCGGACCGGCGTGCGCCCGGGCGCCCGCGGAGGTGCGGGGGTCGCGGCCGGCCCGGCGCAGGGCGCGGACCAGCTGGTCGTCGGTGCCGGTCCAGGGTCCCGGGGTGCCCTGCTCGGCGGTCAGGTCGCGGAGGGCCTGGGCGTCGAGCACGGCGACCTGCCCGCCGAGGGCGTGGTCGGACCGGTCGCCGGCCAGCCCACGGGTGATCCAGGCGGTGTGCTCGCGGTGGTGGCGGCGGACGAGCAGGCGGGCGACGGGGGTCGAGCCCAGGCCCTGGTCGAACCCGAAGCGGGCGGTCGCGGCACCCGGTCGGGGCGCGGTGGCCAGGTCGGCGACGAGCAGCTCGAGGCAGTCGGGGGCCAGCACGGTGTCGGCGTCGACGACGGCGACCAGGTCGTGGCCGGTCTGCCAGCGGCGCCAGCCCTGGGTCAGCGCGCCGGCGCGACCGCCGGTGTTCTCGACGGTGCGCATGACCGTGACCCCGGGGAACCGGCGGGCGACCTGCTCGGTGTCGTCGGTGCAGCCGTCGGCGAGCAGGACGACGCGGTGCGGCACCCGGGTCTGCGCCTGCAGCGAGGCGAGGGTGTCGGCGACGGTCGCAGCGGCGTCGTGCGCGGGGACGAGCACCAGCAGCTTCGGGCCCGAGGGCGCCGGGGCGGGACGGCGACGGCGCAGGCGGGCGCGCAGCGGTCGGCCCCCGGTGCGCTGGGGCAGCACGCTGCCGCGGACGAGCGGCCGGGTCGTGACGACCTGGTCCTTGCCGGTCATGGCGTGCTCGCTTCCTGCAGGGTGCACCGGGACTCCGCCGACGCTAGGTGACCCTGCGTGGTCGCGGCATCCCTCGATCGGTGCCGACCGGGCCCTGAACGGGTGACCACCGACCCCGGCGGCTGCGTTCGGTCACCGCGGCCGCAGTCGGTCACCCGGCAGGGATCCGGTCACGGCACGCGGTGACCGGATCCCTCCCCGGTGACCGGGCGCGGCACGGGATCGCCGGGCCGTCGCGCCGCGGGACCGTAGGCTCGTCGGGCGGCGATCCGTCGCGGGCCTCTAGCTCAACTGGCAGAGCAGCGGACTTTTAATCCGCGGGTTGTGGGTTCGATCCCCACGGGGCCCACTCCCGTCGCGGCGTCCCCCGGTCGAGCTCTACGCCGATCGCGCGTCGTGGTCGATGATCACCCCGTGACCACGTCCGGACCGGATGCCGCCCGACCGGACGACCGCCCACCGTCGGGGGTGCGGGCGGTGGTCCGCCTGGTCGTCGCCGGCACGATCGCGTCGGTCGTCATCACGCACCTGGCCTACCTCGCGCTCGGGCTCACCTTCGACGCGCTGCCGGTGAAGCTGGTCGCGCACGGGCTGCCGTTCCTGATGCCGCTGGTCATCGCGCCGATCACGGCCATCCCGTGGGTCCGGCTGCAGAACCGGTTGGCCGCCGCGAACGCGCGCCTGGCGCAGGAGGTGGACCGGCGCACCGCGCTGCAGGACGAGCTGGAGCACCAGGCACGCACCGACCCGCTGACCGCGATCGCCAACCGGCGCGGGTTCTTCGAGGCCGCCGAGGCGATCGCGGTCGAGGGCGCCGTCGTCGTGCTGCTGGACCTGGACGACTTCAAGTCCGTCAACGACACCCTGGGCCACGCCGCCGGGGACGTCGTCCTGCAGGCGGTGGTCCGGGTCGTGGAGGGCGTGTGCCGGCCGCCCGGCGGGGTCGTCGGCCGGCTGGGCGGCGACGAGTTCGTCGCGCTGCTCCCGCCGGGCTGCGGACCCGTGGCCGCCCGGCTGCGGCAGCGGTTGGCCCGGCTGGAGGTGCCCGTCCCCGGACGCGGGACGGCGATCACCTCGGCCTCGGTCGGCGTGGTGGTCATGGCCGCCGGCCAGTCGGTCGACGAGGCGCTGGCCGTCGTCGACACCGGGATGTACGAGCGCAAGCGGGCCGTGCGCGGCCTCGCCTGACCAGCATCGGCTGATCACCCGGCCGTGGCGTCGGCCAGCGGTTCCGGGCACTCGCCGCCGCGCGAGGTCGCCAGCTCGACGTGCCACGCCTCGTTGGCGTAGGTGCGGCACAGCCCGTAGTCCGACCCGAACCGGCTCAACCAGTCCATCGCCTCGTAGGGCGCGACGTCGACGGCGCGGCCGGTGACGTGCTGGGAGTGCTCGGGGCTCAGCACGAACCGGCGGGCCTCCTCCACGCTGCCGTGCTCGGCCACGGCCTGGTCGAACAGCGACTGCTGCAGCGCGGCGCTGCGCCAGCCGCTGGTCACCTGCACCTGGACGCCGTCCCCGGCCGCCGCGGTGGTGGCGTCCTGCAGGGCGTCCAGCAGCGCCCGCTCCAGGTTCGACACCGCGGCCTGGCTGGTGTCGAACGGCGACAGCGAGGTGCCGTCGGGCAGGTAGCCGTCCTCGGGGCCGATCACCGTGCCCTCCGGGGTGGTCATGGTGGGGGACGGCGAACCGGCCACGGCGGTGCTGGCGCAGGCGGCCAGCACCAGCGACGACAGGAGCAGGGCCAGGGGACGGCGGGTGCGGGGCATGCAGCCACGCTCGCCGCCCAGGGCCCCGGCCACCTCCACCCGCGGTGCCGGGATCGGGCCGCCGGTGCCGACCGACCGGTACCCCAGGGGGATGTCCGATCGGCCGCGGGCAGCGATGCTCGTGCTGTGCAGCCACCCCCGGACGGCCCCGCCCCCCGCGGCTGGCTGGTCGACGCCCTGCCGGCGCTGGTCGTCGCCGGTGTCGGGCTGGTCGACGTCGTCCGGCTGTTGCCGTTCCTGCCCGGCCAGGGGGCGCAGCTGGCCGCCGTGGTGCTGGGCACCGTGGCCGCCGTCCTCACCTGGCGGCGGCTGCCGTCGCTGGGCATCGGGCTGGCCTGGCTGACCTGCGCGCTGCAGGTGGTCACCTACGTGCCGCCGCTGGTCACCCAGGTCGCCCTGGCCCTCGTCGCGTTCGGCGCGGCCCGCTGGGGCCGGCCGGCCACCGTCGCGGTCGCCGGCATCTCGTTGCCGCTGGGCGTGCTGATCGGCCTGCTGCTGTTCCGCGACGGCTGGTTCCCCGGCAGCGGCGGCAGCTTCCGCGAGGCCCTGGCCCCGCTCATCTCCAGCAGCACCACGCTGCAGGTCGGCGTCGTCGGTCTCGGGCTGGGCACGCTGGCGCTGCCGTGGCTGGCCGGGCTCGCCGTCCGGTTCCTGGTGCGGGCGCGGACCTCGCAGCAGCAGCAGCTGGCCGCCGAGGCCCGCGAGCAGGAGAGCGCCGAGGTCGCCCGGCTGCGCAGCGACCAGGCCCGGCTGGCCGCCGACGTGCACGACGTCGTCGGGCACTCCCTGGCGGTGATCCTGGCCCAGGCCGAGTCCGGCCAGTACCTGCCCGACGACGACCCGGCCCGCCTCAAGCAGACCCTGGCGGTGATCGCGACGTCGGCCCGCAGCTCGCTGCAGGACGTGCGCACCGTGCTGCAGGCCACCCGGTCCGACGGCCGGACGCCGGACGTCGTGCTCGCCGACCTCGACGACCTGGTGGAGGGCGTGCGGCGCAGCGGCCGGGAGGTCGTCGACGCGCAGACCGGGCGGCCGCAGCCGTTGCCGCCGGAGCTGGCGCAGGTGGCCTACCGGGTGCTGCAGGAGATGGTCACCAACGCCCTGCGGCACGGCCGGCGGGACGCCCCGGTGCAGGTCGACCGGATCTGGGACGACGGCCTGTGCCTGCGGGTGGCCAACGGCACCGACGGCGCCGCGCCGTCCCCGGGTGGGCGCGGCCTGGTCGGCATGCGGGACCGCCTCGCCTCGGTCGGCGGCCGGCTGGACGTCGAGCCCGGACCCGACCGCTTCGCCGTCACCGCCCGGCTGCCGGTCCGCCGGTGACGCAGGATGCCGGTGTGGACGACGACATCCGGGTGCTGCTCGTCGACGACCAGGAGCTCTTCCGCGCCGGCGTGCAGGTGATCGTCGATGCCCAGGAGGGCATGCGCGTGGTCGGCGTGGCCGGCGACGGCCACGAGGCGGTCCGCGCGGTCGAGGAGCTGGCGCCCGACGTCGTCCTGATGGACCTGCGGATGCCCGAGCTGGACGGCGTGGAGGCCACCCGCCGGATCCTGGCCCCGGACGCGGTGGCCGCCCGGGCCCGCCCGGTCCGGGTGGTGGTGCTGACCACCTTCGACCTGGACGACCGGGCGGCGACGGCGATCCGGCACGGCGCCAGCGGGTTCCTGCTCAAGGACACGACGCCGCTGCAGCTGCGCGACGCGATCCGTACGGTGCACGCCGGCAACGCCGTGCTGGCCCCGCGCGACCTGGCCACCCTGCTGGACAGCCGGCCGCCGGCGCGGTCGCCGGTGCCGCGGGTGTTCGGTGATCTGACGGAGAAGGAGCGCGAGGTGTTCGCCGCGGTGGCGCAGGGGTTGTCCAACGGCGAGATCGCGCGGGCGGCCTACCTGTCGGAGTCCACCGTGAAGACCCACGTCGGCGCGGTGCTGCGCAAGCTCGGCCTGCGCGACCGGGTGCAGGTCGTCGTCTTCGCCCACGAGCACGGCCTGGTCTGACCCACCCGGGCGACACGGGTGGGAAGCGATTGACTTTCGATAGGTATCTATCGAGACTCGATGCATGTCGCGCCGTGTCGGGGTCGTCCCGCTGCTCCGGATCGCCCTCGTCCTGCTGTTCGTCCTGCTGGTGTTCCTGCAGACCTTCGCCTTCCCGGGCCAGTTCGCCGCCCTGGCCCGCGAGGACGCCGACCTGGCCTGGGCGCGCTGGCCGCTGACCGCGGTCGCCGTGGGCACCCTGCTCGGGTTCGAGGTGGTCGTGGTGGCCACCTGGAAGCTGCTGGGCATGGTCGAGCGCGACCGCATCTTCACCACCGACGCCCTGCCCTGGGTGGACCTCATCGTGCGGGCCACCGCCGCCGGGGGTGCGGTCTTCGCGGTCGGCTTCGTGCTCGTCGGGTTCGCCGCCGAGGACCCCGGCCTGCCGCTGCTGCTCTTCCTGGTGCTCGTCGGCATCGTGGTCGTCGAGCTTGTCGTGCTGGTGCTGCGCTCGCTGCTGCGCCAGGCCACCGCGCTGCGCAGCGACCTGGACGGGGTCATCTGATGCCGATCCGGGTGCGCATCGACGTGGCGCTGGCGCAGCGCGGGCTGGGGGTGACCGAGTTCGCCGAGCTGGTCGGCCTGACCCCGGCCAACGTGGCGGTGCTGAAGAACGGCCGGGCCAAGGCGGTGCGGTTCAGCACCCTGGAGGCGATGTGCCGGGTGCTGGACTGCCAGCCCGGCGACCTGCTCGAGTGGGTCCCCGACACCGCCGACCGCACGTGACCGCCGTCGACGTCCTCGTGGTCGGTGCCGGCCTGGCCGGGCTGCACACCGCCACCGGGCTGGCCCGGCAGGGGCACGACGTCGTGCTGGTGGACCGGCGGGCCGCCCTGGACGGCGCGATCCGCACCACCGGCATCTTCGTGGCCAAGACCCTGGCCGACTTCGACCTGCCCGAGGACTGCCTCGGCCCACCGATCCACCGGGTGGTGCTCTACCCGCCGGGGCTGCGCGGTCCGGTGACGCTGGACAGCCCGCGGGAGGAGTTCCGGGTCGGTGACATGGGCCCGCTCTACCTCGCCGCCGCCCGCGACGCCGTCGACGCCGGCGTGCTGCTCGCCCTGGGCACCCGCTACGACGGGTGGGACGACGGCACCGCCACCCTGGTCGGCCCGGGCGGCACCAGCCGGGTCCGGGCCCGCTTCCTGGTCGGTGCCGACGGCGCCCGCTCCCGGGTCGCCGCGGACCTCGGGCTGGACCGCAACCGGCTGCTGCTGGCCGGCGCCGAGGAGGTCTACCCGGTGCCGCGGCACGACCGGCCGCCGACCTTCCACTGCGTGCTGGACCCCACGGTGGCGCCGGGCTACCTGGCCTGGGTGGTCGACGACGGCGAGCACGCCCACGTCGGGGTCGCCGGGCACGCCGACCGCTTCCCGCGCGGCATGCGGGCGGCGCTGCAGGAGTTCGCCGCCACCGCGCCGGGGCTCGCCGACGTCCCGCGCCCGGACGACGTGGAGAAGCGCGGCGGCCCGATCCCGGTCGGCGGGCTGCTCCGCCGGATCGCCGGGCCGGCCGGGCTGCTGGTCGGCGACGCCGCCGGGGCGGTCTCCCCGCTCACCGCCGGTGGCCTGGACCCCTGCCTGCGGCAGGCCGCGCTGGCCGTCGAGGTGCTGGACCGCGCGCTGCGCACGTCGTCCCGGGAGGTGCTGGCCGGCTACGACGGCGCGGCGCTGCCGGAGCGGTTCCGCGGCCGCCTGCTGCTGCGCCGGGGCCTGTCCGCGGTCCGCTCGCCGGCGCTGGTGAGCGCCGGGTTCCCGCTGCTGCGGACCCCGCCGGGGCGGGCGGTGGCCCGCGCCGTCCTCTTCGGGGACCGGTCGTTCCCCGACCGGGTCAGCGGCGGCCGCGGAGCCGGGGAGCCAGCACGACGCCCAGCAGGACCAGCGCGACGACCAGGATGACGATGTCGCCCCAGGGCCAGATCGAGCCGGTGTCGCCCTGCGCCAGCCCGTAGACCGCGTAGGCGCCCACGAGCACCGGGACCGCCGTCCACCAGACGGGGGTCTTCGGCTTCTCGGGGGTCGCGCCGGGGTCGGGATCGGCCACGCGGTCGGGGTCGGGAGCGGGGTCGGTCATGCCTGCACGGTAGTCAGCCCAGGACCGCCGACACGCGATCGGCGGCGGACACCAGCACCGGGCCGATCTGGCCGTCGTCCACGGCCTGGTCCACGAAGATGACGGCCAGCGCACCGGCGGCCGAGCCGTCGGGACGTCGCACCGGCGCGGCCACCGACCGCATGCCGGCGATGACCTCGCCCAGCGACGACACCCAGCCCCGCTCGCGCGCGGCCAGCAGCACCGGCCGGTCGTCGTCGCCGGGGGGCTCGGGGATGAGCAGGGCCAGCCCGGTCGCGCCCAGGTGGACCGGGTGCCGGTTGCCGGGGCGGAACGCCACGTGCGCGGGGGAGTCGCGGGGTTCCACGGCGTTCACCGTCACCGCCTCGTCGCCGTCCCGGACCACCAGGAACGCGGTCATGCCGAGCTCCCGCACCAGGCGGGCGAGCTCGGGGGTAGCGGCGGCCTGCAGGGTGCGCCGCACCGACCGGGACAGCCCGACGACGCCCAGGCCGACCCCGTAGCTGCCCTCGGCGTCCCGCTCGACCAGCCGGTGCGCCTCCAGCGTGCGCAGCAGCCGGTAGGCGATCGAGCGGTGCACGCCCACGGCGGCGGCCACGGTGGCGATGGACTGCGGTTCGCGGGTCGCCGCCAGGTGCTCGAGCACCCGGATGCCGCGGTCCAGCGTCTGGGACGCCGGGACCGCGTCGCTGTCCTCGCTCACCCGCCACCCTCCACGCCCGTGCCTGTTCGGGGATCAAACCATCCCGGACCCGTCCGGACGGCGTCGGCCGCGCGGTGATCGGATGCACACTGGGCAACGTTGCACAGTGTGCAGCGAAGGTGTCTGATGTCGTCGGTGACCACCACCGGGCTCCGCGAGCGCAAGAAGGCCGACACCCGGGCCGCGCTGGCGGCCGCGGTGCTCCGGCTGTCCTCCGAGCGCGGCTTCGACCACGTCACCGTCGAGGACGTCACCCGGGCCGCCGACGTGTCCTACCGGACGTTCTTCAACCACTTCGCCTCCAAGGAGGAGGCGCTGCTGCAGCCCGAGGGCGCCGGCCGGCCGGGCCTGGCGGAGCGGCTGGCCGAGCAGGACCCGGCGCTGCACCTGCTGGACGCCGTCCGGGCCGCGCTGCGCACCGAGCTCGAGCGGTTCGAGGCCGACGCCGGCACCTGGCGCGCGCGGTTCGCCGTCTTCGCCGCGACCCCGGCGCTGCTGCCCCGGCTGGTCGAGCTGTCGGCCAGCGACGAGCGGTCGATCGCCGGCGCGGTCGCGGCCCGCACGGGCACCGACGTCGACGCCGACCTCTACCCGGCCCTCGTCGCGGCCGTGCTGACCGCGGCGACCCGGGTGGCCGTCATGCGCTGGCACCGGATGCCCGACACCCCGCTGGCCGCCGTCGTCGACGAGGCGCTGGACGCCCTCGCCGCCGGCCTGCCCACCCCCTGACCCACCCCGTCGCGAACCAGAACAGGAAGGCACACCCGTGACCACCACCCAGGACCCGGCCGCCGGGACCGCTGCCAGCACCCGGGCGGTGATGGACCGCCGCCAGGTGCTGCAGGCCCTGTCCGGCCTGATGATGGGCGTGTTCGTGGCGATCCTCGCCGGGACCGTCGTGTCCAACGCGCTGCCCACGATCATCGCCGACCTCGGCGGCAGCCAGTCCGTCTACACCTGGGTGGTCACCGCCGAGCTGCTGGCGATGACCACGACCGTCCCGCTGTGGGGCAAGCTCGCCGACCTGTTCAGCCAGAAGCTGCTGGTGCAGTCCTCGCTGGGCCTGTTCGTCGTCGGCTCGCTGGCCTCGGGCCTCGCTCAGGACACCACCATGCTCATCGCCGCCCGGGTGGTGCAGGGCATCGGCGCCGGTGGTCTGACCGCGCTGGTGCAGATCGTGATGGCCGCGATGATCCCGCCGCGCGAGCTGGGCCGGTACGCCGGCATCTTCGGCGCCGTCTTCGCCGTCGGCACCGTCGCCGGACCGCTGATCGGCGGCGTCCTGGTGGACACCTCCTGGCTGGGCTGGCGCTGGTGCTTCTTCATCGGCGTGCCGTTCGCGCTGCTGGCGATCGTGCTGCTGCAGAAGACGCTGAAGCTCACCCAGGTCACGCGCGAGGGCGTCCGGGTCGACTGGCTCGGCGCGCTGCTGATCACCGCCGGCGTCTCGACGCTGCTGATCTGGGTGACCCTGGCGGGGAACAGCTACGACTGGGTGTCGGTGCCCAGTGCGCTGCTGGTGGCCGGCGGCCTGGTCGTGCTGGCCCTCGCCGTCTGGGTCGAGTCCCGGGTGTCGGACCCCGTCGTGCCGCTCACGATCTTCCGCAACCGCACCGTCGCCCTCACCGTCGTCGCCAGCGCCCTGGTCGGCATCGCGCTGTTCGGCGGGACGGTGTTCCTGAGCCAGTACTTCCAGATCTCGCTGGGCTACTCGCCGACCGCCGCCGGGCTGCTCTCGCTGCCGATGATCTTCGGTCTGCTGGTCTCCTCCACCGTCGCCGGCCAGCTGATCACCCGGACCGCCGTCTGGAAGCGCTACCTGGTCGTCGGCGCCGCGCTGATGACGCTGGGCTTCGGGGCGCTGGCCACCATCTCGGCGGACACCTCGATCGTGCTCATCGGGGTCTACATGCTGGTCATGGGCGCCGGGGTCGGCATGCTCATGCAGAACCTGGTGCTCGCCGCGCAGAACGACGTCCCCGCCGCGCAGCTGGGCTCGGCCACCTCGGTGCTGAGCTTCTTCCGCAGCCTGGGCGGCACCATCGGCGTCAGCGTCCTCGGCGCCGTGCTGGCCGCCCGGGTCGCCTCCGACCTGGGTGCCCTCGGTGGCGGATCGGGCTCCGGCGAGGCCGCGGTCCCGGACGTCTCCACGCTGCCGGCCGAGGTGCGCACCCTGGTGCAGGACGCCTACGGCAACGCCACCGCCGAGCTGTTCCTCATCGCGACCCCGCTGGCCGCGCTGGCCCTGATCGTCGTCCTGTTCATCAAGGAGAAGGCGCTCAAGACCACCACCGGCGCCCAGCGGCTGGAGGAGGAGCGCACCGCTCCCTGAGCGGCATGGTCTGATCACAGGGCCCCGGCAGAGCTGCCGGGGCCCTGTCCCGTGGAGGTACGAGTGCCCGAGGTCCTGCTCGAGGTCGCCGACGGCGTCGCCGTGGTCACCCTCAACGCGCCCGACCGGCGCAACGCCCTGACCCCGGCGATGGCCGCGGAGTTCATCGCGGTGCTGGACGAGGTCGACGGCCGGTCCGACGTCGGCGCGCTGGTGCTGACCGCGGTCGGCAAGAGCTTCTGCGCCGGCGGCGACGTGCAGACCCTGCTGGACGCCGGCCAGGACCCCGCCGCCGAGGCCGCCTGGGACGGCATGGGCGCGATCTACGACTCGTTCTACCGGCTGGGCCAGGTCGCCGTCCCGACCGTGGCCGCGGTCCGGGGGTCCGCCGTGGGTGCCGGGATGAACATGCTGCTGGCCGCGGACCTGCGGGTCGTGGCCACCGACGCCCGGCTGATCTGCGGGTTCCTCAAGCGCGGGCTGCACCCCGGTGGCGGTCACTTCGTGCTGCTGTCCCGGCTGGTCGGGCGCGAGGCCGCCGCCGCGATGGCGCTGTTCGGCGAGGAGGTCAGCGGTGCGCGGGCGGCCGAGCTCGGCCTGGCCTGGGCCGCGCTGCCGGCCGAGGACGTCGAGCCCCGCGCGCGGGAGCTGGCCGCCCGGGTCGCCGCCGACCCCGCACTGGCCCGGGTCGCCGTCGGCAACTTCCGCAAGGAGACCGGCCCGCCGCACGTCAGCTGGGAGATCGCCACCCAGTTCGAGCGGCCGGCGCAGATGTGGTCGATGCGCCGGTCCGCCGAACAGGGCTGACCCTCAGGTCGTCTTCTGCTCCTCGGGCTCCGCGCGGGCGTCGAGCTGGATCTCCTTGTCCGCGCGGGGCACGCCCTCGCGCAGCTCGATGGTCCGCTCGCGCTCGGCGTCGAGCTCCAGGCCGATCAGCAGGACCAGGTTGGTGATCCACAGCCAGACCAGGAAGACCACGACGCCGGCCAGCGCGCCGTAGGTCTTGTTGTAGCTGCCGAAGTTGGCCACGTAGAAGGCGAACAGCGCCGAAGCGACGATCCAGACGACCAGCGCGAACGCCGCACCCGGGGAGACCCAGCGGAAGCCGCGCAGCCGGACGTTGGGCGTCGACCAGTACAGGACGGCGATCATGATCGCGACGATGACCACCATCACCGGCCACTTGGCGATGTCCCAGACCGTGGTCGCGGTGCTGCCCAGGCCCAGGGCGTTGCCGATGGCGTCGGTGAGCGGGCCGGTCGCCACCACCGACAGCGCGATGAGCACCACGAAGAGGATGCCGATCAGGGTGATCAGCAGCTGCAGCGGCTTGAGGACGTAGAACTTCCGTCCCTCGGGCGTCTCCCAGATGACGTTGGCCGCGCGGGTGAACGCCCCGACGTAGCCCGAGGCCGACCACAGCGCCCCGGCCAGGCCGACGACCAGGCCGATGCCGGCGGTCGACGTGCTGCCGGCGACCTGCTCGATGACCCCGCTGAAGGTGTCCGCCGCGGTCCCGGGCGCCACCTGGTTCAGCACCTGGGTCAGCGCGTCGGTGACCTGCTGCGGGTCGAACACCAGCCCGACGATCGAGACCAGCGCGATCAGCGCCGGGAACATCGCCAGCACGAAGTAGTAGGTGAGCGAGGCGGCCCAGTCGGTGAGGTTGTCCTCGCTGGTCTCGCTGAGCAGCCGGCGGAAGGTGCCACCGGTGGTGGCCTTCCCCGGTGCGCCGGTCGGGGCGTGGTCGGCCCGGCCGCCGGCGGAGATCTGCTCGTCGCCGGGGGCCGGGTCGGCGGTGCGGGGTCGGCCGGTGTGTGCGCTGCTGGACATCGGTGCTCCGGGCGGTCGGTGTGGGCGGTGGTCTGCTTCCCCGTCCATGCCGCCGTGCCCCGCCCGTGCGCCCGGGAACCACGGACCGGTCCGGCGGGGGACGCAGCCCCCGCCGGGACCGGTCAGGCCGCCTGGCGGACCGAGGTCAGCCGGCGGCCGTGCTCGGCGGCCTCGACCTCGGCGGCCTCCTTGAGCTCGGCGGCCATCTCGGTGAAGTCGTCCAGCGCCGGGTTGACCCCGACCAGGGTGAACTCCCGGGTGACCACGGTGAGGTCGAGCTGCCAGACGTCGGCCAGGATGCGGCGCAGCCAGCCGGTGGCGTGGTCCCAGTCCTCGCGCGGGGTGCCGGCGCTGTAGTTGCCGCCGTGCACGGTCACCAGGACGGCGGGCTTGCCGGCCAGTGCGGGCTCGGCCCGCGGGCCCATGCGGGGGTCGGTGATGACCAGGTCGACCCAGGTCTTCACGTGCTGGGAGACGCCGAAGTTGTACAGCGGGACGGCGAGCAGCAGTGCCTCGGCGTCGACCAGCTCGTCGGTCAGCGTGGCAGCCAGGGCGAGGGCCCCGGCCTGCTCAGGGGTGCGCTGGTCGGCCGGCAGGTAGGAGCCGGCGACCGCGGCGCCCCAGGCGTCGGCCGGGAGCGGCTCGGTGCCCACGTGCCGGCGGGTGACGGGGGCGTCGGCGTTCCCGGCCTGCCACTTCGCCTCCACGATGTCGGCGATGGCGCGGCTGGCGGAGCCCTCGGTGCGGATGCTGGCGTCCAGGCGGAACAGGGACATGGCTACCTCGCTAGGTTCGTAGAGGTCGCTAGGAAAAACAGAGCGACGCCGCAGAAGCTAGCACGAGTACGCTCCACCCGTGGTCGACGACGTGCAGCACGAGCCCCGCGCCTGCGACGCGGCGCTGGCGCACGCGTTCGGCTTCCTGGGCAAGCGCTGGAACGGCATGGTGCTGGGGGTGCTCAGCGGCGGCCCCGCCACGTTCAGCGAGCTGCGCCGGGCGGTGGGCGGCATCAGCGACTCGGTGCTGTCCGACCGGCTCTCCGAGCTGGCGACGGCCGGTCTGGTGCAGCGCACGGTGGACGAGGGCCCTCCGGTCGGGGTGACCTACGCGCTCACCGCGACGGGCAGCTCGTTGACCCCGGTGCTGGACCAGCTGGCCGGGTGGGCGGCGCAGAACCTGCCCCCGCGCTGCCCGTCGGCGGGCTGACCCGCCTCAGCGGATCCCGCTGACCGGGGACCACTCCCCGGCGCACGCGGTGGCCCGCTCGACGTCCTCGAGCTCATCGGGTCGCCGTCCCCCGGCGCGCCGCTCGCCGGCCCGGCCCCACAGCGCCGCGGCTGCGGTGACCAGCGCGCTGCCGCCGCCGAGGATCGCCACCACGGTGAAGGACCCGCTGCTGGGCAACCCGGTGGCGTCGGCCGACCCGGCGACCACGGTGATGATCAGCGCGCTGGCCAGGGCGCTGCCCACCGAGCGGGTGATCGAGTTGACCCCGTTGGCCACGCCGGTCTCCGCCGGCTCCACGGCCTGCACGACCAGGGCCGGCAGCGCGGCGAAGGCCACGGTGACCGCGAGCTGGGTGAGCAGGCCGACCAGCACGACCACCCAGGGCGTGGCCCGCGCGGTGGCGAACAGGGTGAACCCGACCAGCCCGGACCCGGCGCCGATCAGCAGCGTGGTCAACCCGCCGATCCGGGCGACCACCTGCCCGGCGAACGGGGCCAGCACGATGCCCGCGACGCCGCCGGGCAGCAGGTAGACCACGGCCGCCTCGAGCGTCGACGCCCCGAACCCGTAACCCGCGGCGGCCGGCACCTGGACGAACTGGGTGACCGCGAGGAAGGAGGCGAACAGCCCGAACCCGGTCATCAGCCCGGCGATGTTGGGCACCAGCATCCGCCGGTCGGTGAGCAGCTGCGGGCGCACGAGCGGGTGGGTCCGGCGGCGCTGCAGCACGACCCAGCCGGCCAGCACGACGACCGCGCCGACCAGGCAGCCGATGGTGCCGGGGGAGCCCCAGCCCCAGGTGTGGCCCTGGGACAGCGGCAGCAGGAGCAGCACGAGCCCGGCCCCGAGGACGACGGCGCCCCACCAGTCGACGCCGCCGGTGGCGCTGGCCGGCCGGTCGGGCAGGGCCCAGGCGGCCAGCGCGAGGGCCACCAGGGCGATGCCCAGCCCCAGCCAGAACGGGCGGTGGTAGTCCCCGCCGTCGGAGGTGAGCAGGCCGGTGACCACCAGGCCGATGACGCCGCCGACGGCCAGCGTGCTCGACACGATCGACATGGCCACGGTCAGCCGGGCGGCGGGCAGCTCGCGGCGCAGGATCGAGATGGACAGCGGGAACAGCCCGTAGGAGGCCCCCTGCAGCACCCGGGCGACCAGCAGCAGCGGCAGCGAGGTGGTCAGGACGGCCAGCAGCGTGCCGACGCTGATGACGACGAGGACGCCGAGCACGACCCGGCGCTCGCCGAGCGTGTCGCCCAGCCGGCCGATCACCGGGGTGAGCACCGCCGCGGCCAGCAGGTTCGCCGTCAGCACCCACCCGGCGGCGCCGGCGCCCACCCCCAGCTGCTCGGCGATGACCGGCAGCATCGGGACGACGAGGGACTGCAGCAGGGACAGCGTGGTGACGGCGAGTGCCAGCGTGAGCACCAGCAGCCCGGCCGCGGGGGTGCGGGTGCGCACGGGTCCTCCTGGGGGTGGGTCGACGACGGAGACGGTTGCATCAGACCACGACCGCGCGGGCCGTGAGGAGCGTTACCCAACGTTCACCTGGGTTCCTGCAGGAACGGGGTTCAGATGCCGAAGATGCGGGCAGGACGGTTTCGGACGTCGCGCCGGTGACTGCTGGTGCTTGTTCGACAGGATGGGGAGACAGACCCGATGGTGTTGTGGCCGCTCGTGACCCTCGTGGGGTTCCTGCTGCTGACCGGAGTGGTGATCATGATGGGGACCCACTCGACCTCCCGCTACGAGGCCGAGAAGCGCACCGCCTCCGCCCCCCGGGCCCGGCACGCCGCCGAGCCCGCCTCGGCCCCGGTCTCGGCCTAGCTCAGAACCAGCCGGGCTGCGCCTCCAGCGTCGTCCGGTCCAGGCTGGCCAGCAGGTCCAGCTGCGGCCCCGTGCGGGGCAGCTCGTACCGCTGGAAGTACCGCGCCGCGGCGCGCTTGCCGGCGTAGAAGTCACCGGTCGCGTCACCCGCGGCCAGCACCTGCTCCAGCCAGAGCCAGGCCACGACGACGTGCCCCACGGCCTCCAGGTAGACCGTCGCGTTGGCGAGGGTGACGTCGGGGTCGCCGGCCGCCCAGAGCGCCGCCGTCACCTCGCCCACCCGGGTCACCGCGGCGTCGACCTCCGCGGCGAACCCCGCCCACTCGGTGCCGGCCGCCCGGGCCGTCGTCGCGGTGATGGTCTCGGCCAGCACCCGCAGCCCCTCGCCGCCGCCGGCCACCACCTTGCGGCCGAGCAGGTCCAGGCCCTGGATGCCGACGGTGCCCTCGTGGATGGGGTTGAGCCGGTTGTCCCGGTAGAACTGCTCGACCGGGAAGTCGCGGGTGTAGCCGTAGCCGCCGTGCACCTGGATGGCCAGGTCGTTGGCGACCAGCCCCCACTGGGACGGCCAGCTCTTGGCGATCGGGGTGAGCACCTCGAGCAGCGTGTGCGCCCGGGCCCGCGCGTCCTCGGTGTCGGCGGTCGTCTCCTCGTCCACCAGCTTGGCGCAGTAGAGGCCCAACGCCAGGCCGCCCTCGACGTAGCTCTTGGCGGCCAGCAGCATCCGGCGCACGTCGCTGTGCTCGACGATCGGCACCGGGGGAGCGGCCGGGTCCTTGCCCGCCGGCGGGCGGCCCTGCGTGCGGGTGCGGGCGTACTCCACGGCGTGCAGGTAGCCGGTGTAGCCCAGCGCCGTCGCGCCCAGGCCGACGCCGACCCGGGCCTCGTTCATCATGTGGAACATGGCCGCCAGGCCGCGGTTCTCGCTGCCGACCAGCCAGCCGACTGCACCGGGGGCGCCACCGGGGGTGTGCACGCCCTCGCCGAAGTTCAGCAGGGTGTTCGTCGTCCCGCGGTAGCCCATCTTGTGGTTCAGGCCGGCCAGCACGACGTCGTTGCGCTCGCCCAGGCCGTCCCCCTCGGGCAGGAACTTCGGGACGACGAACAGCGAGATGCCCTTCACCCCGGCCGGTCCGCCCGGGACCTTGGCCAGCACCAGGTGGACGATGTTCTCGCTGAGCTCGTGGTCCCCGCCGGAGATCCACATCTTGGTGCCGGTGAGCCGGTAGGTGCCGTCGTCCTGGGGCACGGCCTTGGTGGTGATGTCGGCCAGCGAGGAGCCCGCCTGCGGCTCGGACAGCGCCATCGTGCCGAACCAGCGGCCCTCGGCCATCGGCCGGACGTAGGTGTCGATCTGCTCCTGGCTGCCGTGGGCGAGCAGCAGGTGGGCGTTGGCCATGGTGAGGAACGGGTAGGCCGAACTGCCCACGTTGGCCGCCTGGAACCACGCGGTGGCGGCCTTGCTGACCACCTGGGGCAGCTGCATGCCGCCGAGCTCCTCGGGCAGCGTGCCCGCGGCCAGCCCGGCCTCGCCGAACACCTTGAGCGCCGCGGCCACCTCGGGGATCAACACCACCTTGCCGTCGACGACGTGCGGCTCGTTCTCGTCGGCCTTGCGGTTGTGCGGCGCGAAGTGCTCCGTGGCGATCTCGGCGGCCAGGTCCAGGACGGCGTCGAAGGTCTCCCGGTCGTGCCCGGCGAACCGCTCCCGCTCCGTCAGGGTCTCCACCTGCAGCCACTCGTGCAGCAGGAAGTCCAGGTCGCGACGGGACAGGATCAGGGAGTCGGCCACGCCCGCCACGGTAGGCCGGGCGTCAGAGGAAGGCGCGCAGGGCGGCCACGGTCTCGGCCGGGCGCTCGTCGACCAGGAAGTGCCCGGCGTCGACGGCCTGGCCGGTCACGTCGTCGGCGCGCTCCCGCCAGACCGCCAGGACGTCGTCCGGGCCGGTGCCGACGACGCCCTTCGACCCCCACAGCACCAGCAGCGGGCAGGTGACCCGGCGCCCGGCGGCGGCGTCGGCCTCGTCGTGCTCCAGGTCGACCGAGGCGCCGGCCCGGTAGTCCTCGAGCATGGCGTGCCGGGTGGCGGGGTCGGCGAAGCAGCGTTCGTACTCGGCGGGCTGGGCCGGGGAGTAGGCGTCCAGCGCCGCGCTGCCCCAGCCGCCGAGCAGGCTGTGCAGGTAGCCGACCGGGTCGCCGGCGATCAGCCGCTCGGGCACCGGCTCGGGCTGCAGGTAGAAGAACCAGTGGTAGTAGGCGGTGGCCAGCCGGCGGTCGACGTGGCCGTAGACGTGGGTGGTCGGCAGCACGTCGAGGACGGCGGCCCGCTCGACGGCACCCGCGTGGTCCAGGGCCAGCCGATGGGTGACCCGGGCGCCGCGGTCGTGGCCCACCACGGCGTAGCGCTCGTGGCCCAGCTCCCGCATCAGCGCGGCGACGTCGGCGGCCATCGCGCGGAAGGAGTGCCCGGCGTGGCCCTCGCCGTCGGCGGGCTTGCCGGAGTCGCCGTAGCCGCGCAGGTCCGGGACCACCAGGGTGTGGTCGCGGGCCAGGTCCGGGGCGACCGAGGACCACATGACGTGGGTCTGCGGGTAGCCGTGCAGCAGCAGGAGCGGCGGCCCCTCGCCCAAGGTGACCGCGTGCACCGTCGTCCCGCCGTGCTCGTGCTCCACGTCGGTGTGCACGACGGCGGAGCCGGGGAACAGCGGGTCGGTGGCCATGCGCCCACCCTGCCCCTCCGGGCCCGTGCACGCACGAGGCCCCCGGCCGCGGGGTGCGGTCGGGGGCCTCGGTGCGGTGCTGGTCGATCAGCTGTCGCGGCGGTCACCGGGCAGGTGGTCGGCCGGGATGCTGGCCAGGCCGGTCGGGGTGTCGCCGTCCCCCTCGTGCTTGCCGTGGTCGGCCGCGGCGGTGTCCTCGTGCCGGCCCAGCGGCTGGTCGGCCACCCGGGCGTGCCGACCGGTGTCGGTCAGCGTGTCCGTGTCCTGCGCGGGGTCCGCGGTCGGGGCGCCGTCCTGGGAGGGAGCGCCCGTGGCGGCGGCCGAGGTGGGTGCCGCGGCGCCGGCGGCGTTGGCCGACCGGGTGGCGGCGTCCGCGGAACCCTCGCCCTCGGCCTGGCCCTGCATGCCCGAGGTGGTGCGCAGCTCGAGCTGGGGCAGGAAGACCAGGACCAGGAAGCCCAGGGCGACGACGCCCGCGGCGATGAGGAACACCAGGTCGATGGAGCTGGAGAACCCGTCCTTGAACGGGGCCGCCAGCGTCGCGTCGATGCGCTGGAAGATCGACGTGTCGGCCAGGTCCGTGCCCGCACCCTGCAGCTGCGCCGCCTGGTCCGGGTTCGCGGCCGCCGCGGCCTGGAAGGCCTCGGTGCCCTGTGCCTGGGCGTAGGCCGCCGGCACCTTGTCGCCCAGCGCGGAGAACAGCACCGACAGGAACGCCGCGGTGCCCAGGGTCCCGCCCATCTGGCGGAAGAAGGTCACCGAGGAGGTGGCCACGCCGATCTCGCGGGGGCTGACGGCGTTCTGCACGGCCAGGATGATCGGCTGGAAGTTCCAGCCCAGGCCGACGCCCAGCAGGACCATGAACGGCACCAGCGACCACACCGAGGTGTCGGAGTCGACGATGAACGACAGGCTCACCAGCGCGATCACCATGAGCACGACGCCGACCATGGGGAACAGCCGGTACTTGCCGGTGCGGGCGATGATCTGGCCGGCCGAGATCGAGCCGAGCATGATGCCGCCGACCAGCGGGATCATCTGCAGGCCGGCCACGGTCGGGCTGGAGCCGTGCACGATCTGCAGGTACTGCGGGAGCAGCAGGATGCCGCCGAACATGCCGGCGCCCAGCACGATCGAGGACAGCGCGCTGATCGTGAAGGTGCGGTTCTTGAACATCCGGATGGGCAGCAGGGCGTCGTCGCCGTAGGAGCGCTCGGCGAGGAAGAACCAGACGAAGCCCAGGGCGCCGACGACGTAGGCGATCAGGGCCTTCGGGTCGGTCCAGCCCCAGGTGCGGCCCTGCTCGGCGACGATCAGCAGCGGGACCAGGAAGACGATCAGGCCCAGCGCACCCGGCCAGTCGATCTTGTGCCGGTTGCTGCGCACGGGCAGGTGCAGGTTCTTGAAGACGACGGCCAGCGCGATGGCGCCCAGCGGGACGTTGACCCAGAAGATCCAGCGCCAGCCGGCGAGGCCCAGGATCGAGTCCTGACCGGCGAGGAAGCCGCCGATGACCGGGCCCAGCACCGAGGAGGTGCCGAAGACGGCCATGAAGTAGCCCTGGTACTTGGCGCGCTGCCGGGGCGGCACGATGTCGGCGATGATCGTCAGCGCCAGCGACATCAGGCCACCGGCGCCGATGCCCTGCAGGGCGCGGAACGCGGCGAGCTCGTACATCGAGGTCGAGATGCCGCAGAGGAACGACCCGACGACGAAGACGCTGATCGCGAAGATGAAGAACGGCCGGCGGCCGTACATGTCGCTCAGCTTGCCGTAGAGCGGCGTGGCGATCGTCGAGGTGATGAGGAAGGCGGTCGTCGCCCAGGCCTGCAGGTCGTAGCCCTGCAGGTCGTCGGCGATGGTCCGGATGGCCGTGGAGACCACGGTCTGGTCCAGTGCGGCCAGGAACATGCCCAGCAGCAGGCCGACCAGGATGGTCATGATCTGCCGGTGGGTGAAGGCCCCGGAGGCGTCCGGTGCCGCGGCGGCCGCGCGGGCGTCGCGCTTGTCGGCTGCCGCGCCTGCGCGGTCGGTGGTCTGGGTCATCGGTCCTTCTCGGGGGTGGGGAGGGAGGGATCGGGCTGGGCGATCGTGGTCAGCTCGGGGAGGACGGCGGTGAGGTCGTCGACGAACCGGTGCAGGTGGCTGGTGAAGGTGCCCAGCTCCTCGGCGGTCCAGTCGTTGGTGACCCGGTCGAAGAGGGCTTCGCGCTCGGCGCGCATCGTGGCGGTCACGGCCTCGCCGGCGTCGGTGACGACGAGGTTGCTGGCCCGGCCGTCGGTGGCGTCGGCGACGCGCCGGACGAGGCCGCGCTCGACGAGCAGCGCGACGTGCCGGCTGACGGTGGAGGGGTCGGCGTGCACCATCTCGGCCAGCGCGCTCTGCCGCTGCGGGCCGTAGCGGACCAGCGGGAAGAGCAGCACGTGCGCGGCGCGCTCGCGGGCGGCGTCGTCCTGGCCGGCGATGGTGGTCTTCAGGGCGTGCACCACGCGCATGAGGCGGGACACCTCGTCGGACAGTGCGTGGGCACCCGCGTCGTGCACCTGGCAGGGCGCCATGGTGAGGGAGTCGGTCATGCGGTCCTCGGGGAGGGAGGTACGGCTCCGCGGTGGCGGAACGGTTGGACGATACAACTCGTTGCGCGGTACATGCAATCAGTTGCAGGGTGCATGTTGATGTGATGTGCGCAACCCGTTGCGCGGCGCAACCGGGACGACCGGGTGGCCGGCGGGTGGGACCCTGGGGGAGCGACCCCGGTACCGGCGGGTCGCGATCCCCGCACGAGAGGACGACGGCACCGCCGTGAGCACCGAGCACGACGAGCTGCGGTCCCGGCTGCCCGCGCTGACCCTCGAGGACGAGCACCGGCTGCGCCGCCGTCTGGACCAGCTCCGCGGGGTGCGCGACCCGGCGGCCCGCGCCCGCAAGCACGAGCAGATCGCCGCCGACGTCGTCCGCGCCGAGGCCCGGATCGCGGCGCGCGCGGCCGCCGTCCCGGTGGTCACCTACCCCGAGCAGCTGCCGGTCAGCCAGCGCAAGGACGACATCGCCGATGCGATCCGCGACGCCCAGGTCGTCGTGGTCGCCGGCGAGACCGGGTCGGGCAAGACCACCCAGCTGCCCAAGATCCTGCTGGAGCTCGGCCGCGGCGTGCGTGGCCGGATCGGGCACACCCAGCCGCGCCGGATCGCCGCCCGCACCGTGGCCGAGCGGATCGCCGAGGAGCTGGGTTCCTCGCTGGGCGAGGTGGTCGGCTACAAGGTGCGCTTCACCGACCAGGTGAGCGACACCAGCCTGGTCAAGCTGATGACCGACGGCGTGCTGCTGGCCGAGGTGCAGCGCGACCGGCTGCTGCGCCAGTACGACACGATCATCGTCGACGAGGCGCACGAGCGGTCGCTGAACATCGACTTCCTGCTCGGCTACCTGGCCCAGCTGCTGCCCCGCCGTCCCGACCTGAAGATCATCATCACGTCAGCGACGATCGACGTCGACCGGATCGCCAAGCACTTCGGCGACGCACCCGTCGTCGAGGTCTCGGGCCGGACCTTCCCCGTCGAGGTCCGCTACCGGCCGGTCGTGGACCCCGACGACCCCGAGGCAGACCCCGACCGGGACCAGACGACGGCGATCGTCGACGCCTGCCGCGAGCTCGTGGCCGAGGGGCCGGGCGACGTGCTGGTGTTCCTGGCCGGCGAGCGGGACATCCGGGACACCGCCGACGCCCTCGGCGAGGCGGCCCTGGGCAGCACCGAGATCCTGCCGCTCTACTCGCGGCTGTCCGCGGCCGACCAGCACAAGGTCTTCCAGGCGCACACCGGACGGCGGATCGTGCTGGCCACCAACGTGGCCGAGACGTCGCTGACCGTGCCCGGCATCCGCTACGTGGTGGACCCCGGGACGGCGCGGATCAGCCGCTACAGCCATCGCACCAAGGTGCAGCGGCTGCCGATCGAGGCGATCAGCCAGGCCTCGGCCCGGCAGCGCTCGGGCCGCTGCGGGCGCACCTCGGACGGCATCGCCATCCGGCTGTACTCGCAGGAGGACTTCGAGGGCCGCCCGGAGTTCACCGACCCGGAGATCCTGCGCACCAACCTGGCCTCGGTGCTGCTGCAGATGGCCTCGCTGGGCCTGGGCGAGGTCGAGGACTTCCCGTTCCTCGACCCGCCGGACCGCCGCTCGGTCGCCGACGGCATCGCGCTGCTGGAGGAGCTCGGCGCGCTGACGCCCGAGGGGAAGCTGACCGAGACCGGGCGGGCGCTGGCCGCGCTGCCGCTGGACCCGCGGTTGGCCCGGATGGTCGTGGAGGCCGACCGGCGCGGGGTGCTGGAGGAGGTGCTGGTCATCGCCGCCGGGCTCACCGTGCAGGACGTGCGCGAGCGGCCCGCCGACGCGCAGGCCGCCGCCGACCAGAGCCACGCCCGCTTCGCCGCCGAGGACTCCGACTTCACCTCGATCCTCAACCTGTGGCGCTACCTCGGCGAGAAGCAGGCCGAGCTGTCGGGCAACCAGTTCCGCCGGACCGTCAAGCGCGAGTACCTGCACTGGCTGCGGATCCGGGAGTGGCAGGACCTGCACGGCCAGCTGCGCGGCACCGCCCGCCGGCTGGGCATGACCACCGGCGAGCTGGCCGCCGAGCCCGACGAGCGCGGGGTGCACACCGCGCTGCTGTCCGGGCTGCTGTCCCAGGTGGGGCTGCAGCAGGACCTGGGGAAGGACGCCTCGCCCGGGGACAAGCGGCGGGGCTCCCGGGAGTACCTGGGTGCCCGCGGCGCGAGGTTCGTCATCGCGCCCGGGTCGGTGCTGACCCGCAGGCCGCCGCGGTGGGTGGTCGCCGGGGAGCTGGTCGAGACCAGCCGGCTCTTCGCCCGCCGGGTGGCCCGGGTCGACCCGGAGACCATCGAGAAGCTGGCCGACCACCTGGTCAAGCGGCAGTACAGCGAGCCGCGGTGGGACGCCAAGCGCGGTTCCGTCGTCGCCACCGAGGGGGTCACGCTCTACGGGATCCCGCTGGTGGTCGGCCGCCGGGTGCAGTACGGCTCGATCGACCCCGTCGTGAGCCGGGAGCTGTTCATCCGGCACGCGCTGGTGCAGGGGGAGTGGCAGACCAACCACCGGTTCTGGGCGCACAACCAGGCGGTGATCTCCCAGGTCACCGAGCTGGAGGAGCGGGCCCGCCGGCGCGACCTGCGGGTCGACGACGAGACGGTGTTCGAGCTGTACGACGCCCGGGTCGGCGCCGAGGTGGTCAGCGCCCGGCACTTCGACACCTGGTGGAAGCAGGCCCGCCGCCAGCACCCGCACCTGCTGGACTTCACCCCGGCGATGGTCACCGACGCCGCGGTCGCCGAGCAGGTCGCGGCCGGCGACTTCCCCGACGAGGTGCACCTGACCCAGGGCCTGGTGCTGCCGCTGAGCTACGCCTTCGACCCGGGTGCGGCCGAGGACGGCGTCACCGTCGACGTCCCGCTCGGCGTGCTGGACACCGTGGCCGAGCAGACCTCGGGCGCCTCGCTGGCCTGGACGGTGCCCGGCCAGCGCGAGGAGCTGGTGACCGCGCTGCTGCGCGGGCTGCCCAAGCAGCTGCGCCGCGGACTGGTGCCCATCCCGGACCGGGTGCGCGAGGTGCTGCCGCACGTCGAGCCCACCGAGCCGCTGCTGCCGGCGCTGGAGCGGGAGATCCGCCGCGCGGTGGCGGTGCAGGTGCCGCACGACGCGTGGGCGCCGGACAGCGTGCCCGACCACCTGCGGGCCACGTTCCGGGTGCTCGACGACCGGGACCGGCCGCTGGCCACCGGCAAGGACCTGGCGGCGCTGCGTCGCCAGGTGGCCGGGGAGTCCCGGAGGTCGCTGGCCCGGGCGTCGGCCGACGTGTCCCGCACCGGGCTGACCTCGTGGACGCTGGGCACGCTGCCCGAGACCGTGCAGGTCGACCGGCAGGGCCACCTGGTGACGGCGTACCCGGCGCTGGTCGACGAGGGCGCCACGGTCGGCGTCCGGGTGGTGCCGACCGCGGCCGAGGCCTCCCGGCTGACCTGGCTGGGCGCCCGCCGGATGCTGCTGCTGGCCGTCGGGTCGCCGGCGACCAAGGTGGTCAAGTCCCTGCAGCCGCGCACCCGGTTGGCGCTGCAGTTCAACCCCGACGGCGAGATCCCCGCGCTGGTGGCCGACTGCGTGGACGCGTCGGCCGACGAGCTGATCGCGCTGCACGGCGGTCCGCCGCGGACATCGGAGGCGTTCGCCGCGCTGGTGGAGGCCTCGCGGACCCAGCTGCACACGCTCACCGCCGAGACCGTGCGCCGGGTCGAGGCCGTGCTGACCCAGGCGCGCGAGACCGCGATCGCGATCGGTGCGGCACCGGGTCGCGGCGTGCCGGCCGCGGTGGTGGCCGACCTGCGGGCGCAGATGACCGGGCTGCTGCACCGTGGCTTCGTGGCCACCCTCGGCCACCGGCGGCTGCGCGACGCCGTCCGGTACCTGGCGGCGATGGCCGTGCGGCTGGAGAAGCTGCCGGCCAACGCCGGGCGGGACGCGGTCTGGCAGGCCCAGGTGGAGGCGGCCGCCGACGAGTACCGCCGGCTGCGCACCCGGGTGCCCTCGGTCGGCGGGCCCGACGACCCGGTCGCCCGGATCCGGTGGATGGTGGAGGAGCTGCGGGTGTCGCTGTTCGCACCGTCGGTGGGCACACCCCGCTCCATCAGCGAGCAGCGCATCCACAAGGCGATCGACGCCCTCGGCTGACCGGGACTGTTTGTGATCGCCCGACTTCGGGGACGGCACACGGGACCGTCCATCGACGAAGGGTCCAGAACACGATGAGCAAGCACAGTGCCGAGGGCCAGCTCGAGTCGCACACCGAGGCGGCCGGCGAGGGCCTCAGCGACCGCGAGATGGTCGAGACCGTCGCGGAGCAGACCGACAGTGCGTCGGAGAACGCCCAGAACGCGGGCAAGGACTGGGACGGCGACCCCTCGGACGCCCCGAAGCCGACCGAGTAGGGCTCAGGCCCGCGACGGCTCCGGCAGGACGACGTCGCGGGCCGCCCCCCACCCCGCCCACGCCATGGGCACCAGCAGCACGAGCAGCAGGCCCAGCGACCACGACCAGCCACCGGTGAGGTCGTGCAGCGCACCCAGCACGACCGGGCCGGTGGCGGCCACCAGGTAGCCCAGGCACTGCGCCACCCCGCCCAGCCGGGCCGCGGTCAGCGGCGTCGCGCTGCGCAGCACGATCAGCGTCAGGGCCAGGGCGAACCCGCCGCCCTGGGCCACCCCGAACAGCGACACCCACACCAGGGTCCCGGTCGCCGGCAGCACCAGCAGCCCGGCCAGCCCCGCGGCGTAGCAGGCCAGCAGCAGCACCACGAGCGGCCGCTGCCCCCGGGAGCCCTGCTGCAGCCGCCCGGCCAGCGTCGGCGCCAGGAACGCGCCCACGGCGCCGGTCACCGTGGCCACGGCCAGCAGCAGCCCGCCCTCCGCGGTCGGCAGGCCGGCGTCGGTCAGCAGCGTCGGCAGCCAGGCGGACAGGCCGTAGAACTGCGTGCTCTGCATGCCCAGGAACAGCGTCACCCGCCGGCCCAGGTCGTGCCGGAGCAGGCCCCACGACGCACCGGGGGCGGCCACCGCACCGCGGGCGGCCCGGCCGGTCCCGGCGACCGGCAGCCAGACCGCCAGGGCCAGGACGGCCAGCACGCCCCACATGGCCAGCGCGTCCCGCCAGTCCAGGCCCAGCGCCCGGCCCAGCGGCACGGTGAGCCCGGCGGCCAGCGCCGCGCCGATGTTCAGCGCGGCGGAGTAGACGCCCATCACCAGACCGGGCTGGGCGAACTCGCGCTTGACGTAGGCGGGCACCAGGACGTTGGCCACCGCGATCGCGCCGCCGGCGACCACGGTGCCGCCGTAGAGCGCGCCGACCGGGGTGAGCAGCCGCAGCGCCGTCCCGACGGCCAGCAGCACCAGCGAGGCGGCCACGGCGGTCTCCAGGCCGACCTTGCGGGCCAGCCGCGGCGCGACCGGGGCGAAGGCGCCGAAGCACAGCACGGGCAGGGAGGTCAGCAGCCCGCCGAGCGCGCTGGACAGGCCGGTGTCGGCCCGCAGGTCGCCGAGCAGGGGGGCCACGCCCACCACCGCCGGCCGCTGGTTCAGCGCGACGACGACCACCGCCACCACCAGCAACCAGGGTGCGACCCGGGCCGTCGTGGACGTCGCGACCGGACCCTGTGCACCCACCCGGCCAGCAGACCACGCCGCCCGGGCGGGGACGTCGACCGGGGTCGGTGGCACTCGGTGCCCACAGGGGTGGTCCCGCTCACACGCGCCGTGCGACAGTGACCGGGAGCACCCCGTCCGAGCTGTCGGTCGGGGCGCGTTCCACCCCCTCGTCCAGCAGCGGAAGCGAGCGCATGAGCATCCTCGGCACCAGGGTCGTCCGCACGGAGGACCCCCTCTTCCTCACCCGTGGGGCGGTCTACACCGACGACCTCACCGACCCCCGTCTCGCCGGCGCGGTGCACGCCACGTTCGTGCGCTCCACCGTCGCGCACGGCACCGTCACCTCCGTGGACACCTCGGCGGCCGCCGAGGCCCCCGGTGTGGTCGGCGTCTACACCGCCGCCGAGCTGGGCGACCTGCCCCCGGTGGCCCCGCCGCTGCCCTTCCTCGACGCCGGCTTCTCCCGGCCGTGGCTGGTCGGGGTCGGCGAGCGCGTGCACTTCGTCGGCGACCTGGTGGCCGTCGTCCTCACCGAGGAGCGCTACCAGGGCGAGGACGCCGCCGAGATGGTGGTCGTCGACATCGACCCGCTGCCGGCCGTCGTCGGCACCGCCGCGGCCAAGACCGACGGCACGATCCTGTTCCCCGCGGTCGGCACCAACAAGGTCGCCGCGTTCGGCGAGCCGGCGCCCGAGGACTTCTTCGCCGACTGCGAGGTCGTCGTCCGCCGCGAGATCGTCAACCAGCGGGTGGCCGCCGCGCCGCTGGAGACCCGGGCCGCCTCGGCCGCCTGGGGCGAGGACGGCCGGGTGACCATCTGGTGCACCAACCAGGGCGCCCAGCAGGCCAAGGGCCAGATCGCCGGCTGGCTGGGCCTGGACCCCGCGCTGGTGCACCTGATCACCCCCGACGTGGGTGGTGGCTTCGGCGCGAAGATCGGCGCCGACCAGGAGTACGCCTTCGTGGCCTGGCTGGCCCAGCAGTCCGGTCGGCCGGTCCGCTGGACCGAGAGCCGCTCGGAGAACATGACCGGGATGCTTCAGGGCCGCGCGCAGGACCAGGTCGTCACCATCGGCGGCAGCCGCGACGGCCGGGTGCAGGCCTACAGCCTCGAGGTGTCGCAGGACTGCGGCGCCTACCCGCGGATCGGGACCGTGCTGCCGACGCTGACCATGCTGATGGCCGCCGCGGTCTACGACATCCCCAAGGTGCACGCGCAGGCCACCTGCTACGTCACCAACGGCACCTCGATCGGGGCCTACCGCGGCGCCGGCCGGCCCGAGGCGACCGCCGCCGTCGAGCGGGCCATGGACCTGTTCGCCGCCGAGATCGGCATGGACCCCGCCGACGTCCGCCGGAAGAACTTCATCCCGACGTTCACCGAGCCCACCCAGACCTCCTCGGGCGCCACCTACGACAGCGGCGACTACGAGGCCGCCCTGGACCGGGTGCTGCAGGCGGCCGGGTACGACGAGCTGCGGGCCGAGCAGGCCCGCCGCCGCGAGCGCGGCGACACCCGCCAGCTGGGCATCGGCGTCTCGGCCTACGTCGAGATCACCGGGGCCGACTCCGGCCACGGGACGTCGGAGAACGCCGAGCTCGAGGTGCACGCCGACGGCACGGCGACCGTGCTCACCGGCACGTCGCCGCACGGCCAGGGTCACGCCACGACCTGGGCGATGCTGGCCAGCGAGCAGCTGGGCATCCCGGTGGAGAAGATCACCGTGCTGCACGGCGACACCGACCGGATCCCCGACGGCGGCGGGACCATGGGCTCCCGCTCGCTGCAGCAGGGCGGGGCCGCGGTGCACCAGGCCGCCGTCGAGCTGGTCGAGGTGGCCCGCAAGCGGGCCGCCGAGCTGCTGGAGGCCAACCCCGACGACCTCGAGGTCGACCTGGCCAACGCCGGTCTGTCGGTCAAGGGCACGCCCGGGGTCGGGGTGACCTGGGCGCAGCTGGCCGCCGACGAGCAGCTCATCGTGCAGACCACGTTCACCGCGAACGCCCCGACGTTCCCCTTCGGCGCGCACGTGGCCGTCGTGGAGACCGACGTCGAGTCCGGCAAGGCGGTCGTCACCCGGTTGGTCACCGTCGACGACGCCGGCACGATCATCAACCCGCTGCTGGCCGAGGGCCAGCGGCACGGCGGGATCGCGCAGGGCGTCGGGCAGGCGCTGCTGGAGGAGATCCTCTACGACGAGGACGGCAACCCGCAGACGTCGACCTTCGCCGACTACCCGTTCGTCTCGGCGACCGAGCTGCCGAGCTTCGAGCTGGTCGAGATGGCCACGCCCACCCCGATGAACCCGCTGGGTGCCAAGGGGATCGGCGAGGCCGGGACCATCGGGTCCACCCCGGCCGTGCAGTCCGCGGTCGTCGACTCGGTCGCCCACCTCGGCGTCCGACACGTCGACATGCCCGCCACCTCCATGCGCGTCTGGCGCGCGATCCAGGAAGCCCAGAAGGGGAGCACCAACTGATGCAGGTCTCGATGACCGTCAACGGGCAGCAGCGGACCGACGAGGTCGAGCCGCGGATGCTGCTGGCGCACCACCTGCGCGACAACCTGGGGCTGACCGCCACCAACATCGGCTGCGACTCGACGTCCTGCGGTGCGTGCACCGTGATCGTCGACGGGCTGACCGTGAAGAGCTGCACGGTGCTCGCCCTGCAGGCCGAGGGGTCGGAGGTCACCACGCTGGAGGGGCTGTCCACCGACGGCGAGATGCACCCGGTGCAGGCCGCCTTCCGCTCCGAGCACGGCCTGCAGTGCGGGTTCTGCACCTCGGGCATGGTCATGGCCTCGATCGGGGTGCTGGCCGACAACCCGAACCCGACCGACCGCGAGGTCCGCGAGGGCCTGGAGGGCAACCTCTGCCGCTGCACCGGCTACCACAACATCGTGCAGGCGGTCCTCAAGGCCGCCGAGGCCGGTCCGGCCGCGGGCCAGGTCCCCTCGTCGCAGCAGGAGGTCAGCGCGTGATCCCGTCGCAGTTCGACTACGTGCGGGTGTCCACCGTCGACGAGGCAGTAGCGGCCCTGGCCGAGCACGGCGAGGACGCGAAGATCCTGGCCGGCGGGCACTCGCTGCTGCCGATCATGAAGCTGCGGCTGGCCGTGCCGACCGTGCTGATCGACATCTCCGGGGCGCAGGAGCTGAACTACGTCCGCGTGGACGGCGACCAGGTCGCCATCGGGGCGGGCACCCGGCACCACGACCTGGAGAAGTCCGAGGTCGCGCAGGCCGAGGTCCCGCTGCTGCCGCACGTGGCCTCCCGGGTCGGCGACCCGCAGGTCCGGCACCGCGGCACCCTGGGCGGCACCGTCGCGCACTGCGACCCCGCCTCGGACCTGCCGACCGCGCTGCTCGCGCTCGGTGCCACCGTGGTGGTCGCAGGGCCGAACGGGCGCCGGGAGATCCCGATCACCGCGTTCTTCCTCGGCTTCTTCGAGACCGCGATGGAGGAGGGGGAGCTGATCGTCGAGCTGCGGGTGCCGCGCACCGGCAGCGCCGGCTGGGGCTACGAGAAGTTCACCCGCCGGGAGAACGACTGGCCGATCGTGGCCGCCGCGGCGGTGCACCTGCCCGACGGCTCCGTGGGCGT
The DNA here is from genome assembly GCF_900491935.1 of Klenkia terrae. Lineage (GTDB taxonomy): Bacteria > Actinomycetota > Actinomycetes > Mycobacteriales > Geodermatophilaceae > Klenkia > Klenkia terrae. The sequence goes on along the minus strand of NZ_UEXK01000004.1, from coordinate 1,483,671 downwards.
GGCGCTGGCCAACATGGGCGGCGTCGTCCTGCGGGCCGAGGCCGTCGAGGCCGCGCTGGCCGAGGGGAAGAGCATCGAGGAGGCCGCCGCGCTGGCCGCCGAGGGCACCTCGCCCTCGTCGGACATGCACGCCGACGTCGAGTACCGCTCCCACCTGGCCCGCCTGCTCACCCAGCGGGCGCTGAAGGTGGCCGCCGGCGAGACCGAGGCGAGCACCGCGGAGTCCACCGCCGCGTAGCACTGCGGACCACGCTCCTGGCCTCGTCGCGAGGCCGGGAGCGTGACCACGGTGACCGCGAGGAGGGGGCCCGGAGGCAGAAGGACCCGACTGCCTCCCGCGACGTGCTCCGCACGCCGCGGGTCCCTGCAGCCGGGCCGGACGAGCCGGTGCTACAGCATGCCGGCGCCGACCGTGGCGTTGGTGGCCTCGTCGACCAGGATGAAGCGGCCGGTGGCGCGGTTGCGGGCGTAGTCGTCGACGAACAGCGGCTGTGTGGTGCGCAGGGTGACCCGGCCGATGTCGTTGAGCCCGAGCTGGTCGGCCTCGACGTCGTGGTCCAGGGTGTTCACGTCCAGCCAGTGGTGCACCGACTTCACGACCGCCCGCACGGAGCGGGTGGTGTGCTTGAGCACCAGCTTCTGCCGGACCCGCAGCGGCTCGTCGGTCATCCAGGCCACCACCGCCTCGACGTCCTGGGTGACCGTGGGCGCGCCATCCGGGCGGCAGAGCAGGTCGCCGCGGGAGACGTCGACGTCGTCGGCCAGCCGGATCGTCACCGCCATGGGCGGGAACGCGGCTTCGACGGGGCCGGACGGTCCGTCGATCGCGGACACGGTCGTGGTGAGACCGCTGGGCAGCACCTGCACCTCGTCGCCGACCCGGAACACCCCGCCGGCGACGGTGCCGGCGTAGCCGCGGTAGTCGCGGTGCGCGTCGGACTGCGGCCGGATGACGTACTGCACCGGGAACCGGGCGTCGTCGAGGTTCACGTCGCTGGCCACCTCGACGTGCTCGAGGTGGTGCAGCAGGCAGGGCCCGTCGTACCAGGGCATCCGCCCCGACGGCGTGACCACGTTGTCCCCGGCCAGCGCGGAGATCGGGACGACGGTCAGGTCGGGGACGTCGAGCTTGGAGGCGAACGCGGTGAACTCGTCGCGGATCGCGGTGAACACGTCCTCCGACCAGTCGACCAGGTCCATCTTGTTCACCGCGACCACCAGGTGCGGCACCCGCAGCAGCGAGGCCAGGAACGCGTGCCGGCGGGACTGCTCGAGCATCCCCTTGCGGGCGTCGACCAGCACGATCGCCAGGTCGGCGGTGGAGGCGCCGGTGACCATGTTCCGGGTGTACTGCACGTGCCCGGGGGTGTCGGCCAGGATGAAGGTGCGCCGCGGGGTGGTGAAGTACCGGTAGGCGACGTCGATGGTGATGCCCTGCTCCCGCTCGGCGCGCAGGCCGTCGGTGAGCAGCGACAGGTCGACGTGGTCGCCCCGGCTGGCCCGGGAGATCGCCTCGTACTGGTCCTCGAAGACCGCCTTGGAGTCGTAGAGCAGCCGGCCGATCAGCGTGGACTTGCCGTCGTCCACGGAGCCGGCGGTGGCGATCCGCAGCATGTCCTTGCGGGCGGTGGCGATCTCGGCGGCCGCGGCGGCCAGCTCGTCGTGGATCTCGGGGGCGCTCACGCGGCCACCTCCTGGGAGTCGGGTTGGCGGGCGAGGTGCAACGGGCGGACGCTCACCGGGTGTTCTTCGCCCCGCTGGTCCCCGGACTGCTGGTCGTCCTGGTGGGCTACCTGGTCGGCTACGGCCTCACCGTGCTGCTCAGCCGGGGGCTGGACGCCGCGTTCGGTGCCCCGCTGGGCGCCGGCGTCCCGGAGGTCGTGGGCTGGCTGCTCGGGGTGGCCCTGCTGGTCGCCCTGGTGCGCTGGCTCGTGGTCCGCCGCCGCAGGCGCCATCAGAAGTAGCCCTCCTTCTTGCGGTCCTCCATGGCGGCGTCGCTGACCTTGTCGTCGCCCCGGGTGGCGCCGCGCTCGGTCAGCCGGGTCACCGCGATCTCGGCGATGACCTCCTCGACCGTCGAGGCGGTGGACGGCACCGCCGCGGTGAGGTTGGCGTCGCCGACGGTCCGGTAGCGCACCGACCGGCGCTCGACCTGCTCGCCGTCCTTGGGGGTGATGAACTCGTTGACCGCGTAGAGCATGCCGCCGCGGTCGACGACGTCGCGCTCGGCGGCCAGGTACAGGTCGGGGATCGCGATCTGCTCCTGGGCGATGTAGGACCAGATGTCCAGCTCGGTCCAGTTCGACAGCGGGAACACCCGGATCGACTCACCGAGGTGGATGCGGCCGTTGTAGAGGTCCCAGAGCTCGGGGCGCTGGTTCTTCGGGTCCCACTGGCCGAACTCGTCGCGGAAGCTGAACACCCGCTCCTTGGCCCGCGCCTTGTCCTCGTCCCGGCGGGCCCCGCCGAACAGCGCGGTGAAGCCGTGCTCCTCGACGGCGTCCAGCAGCACCGGGGTCTGGATCCGGTTGCGCGAGCCGTTGGGCTCCTGCTTCACCGTCCCCGCGGCGATCGCGTCGGGCACCGAGGCGATCACCAGCTCGACGCCGAGCTCGGCGACCCGCCGGTCGCGGAAGGCCAGCACCTCGGGGAAGTTCAGCCCGGTGTCCACGTGCATCACCGGGAACGGGATGCGGGCCGGCGCGAACGCCTTGCGGGCCAGCTCCAGCATGACGATGGAGTCCTTGCCGCCGCTGAACAGCAGCACCGGGCGCTCCAGCTCGGCGGCGACCTCCCGCAGCACGTGCACGGACTCGGCCTCGAGCGTCTGCAGCTGGGTCAGGTGCAGGTCGGGGGTGCTCACGCGCGGGTGCTCCGGGGTGCTCGGCGACGGCGGTCGAACCGCCCAACCACACCGGTGTGGTGGGGATTCCGGCGACCAGTCTCCGCCATGCCGGTCAGCGGACCGCAGCCAGCACCCGTCCGGCCAGCTCGGGGCGGCAGACGACCAGGTCGGGCAGCCAGGTGTCGGCCGCGTTGTAGACCAGCGGGGACCCGTCCAGCCGCGAGGTGAACAGGCCTGCGGCCCGGGCGACGGCGACCGGCGCGGCCGAGTCCCACTGGTACATGCCGCCGGCGTGCACGTAGGCGTCGGCCTCGCCGCGGACGACGGCCAGCGTCTTGTAGCCCGCCGACCCCATCGGGACCAGGACGGCGTCCAGCGCGGCCGCGGCGGCCCGGGCGACCTCCGGTGGGCGGGACCGGGACACCGCGACCCGCAGCGGCCCGGCGGGCACCGGCGGGACGACGGGTGCGGGATGCGTGGTCAGCACCTCGCCCAGCGCCGGCAACCCCACCGCCCCGACGGTGAGGTCGCCGGCTGCGCGCTCCCACAGCGCGACGTGCACCGCCCAGTCGTGCCGGTCGCCGGCCCGGTACTCCTTGGTGCCGTCCAGCGGGTCGACGATCCAGACCCGGTCGGCGCCCAGCCGCTGAGCGGTGTCGGTCGCCTCCTCGCTGAGCACGGCGTCCCCGGGCCGGTGCTCGGCGAGCAGCGCGGCGATCGCCCGCTGCGCCGCGGCGTCCCCGGCGTCCCCGAGCGCGCCGTCGCGCAGCTGACCGCCGCGGAGGGGGAGCAGCACGTCGGCGGCGGCCCGGGCGGCCGCGGCGGCGAGCTGGACGTCGTCCACTACCGGTCCTCGTGCAGCGCGGTGGCGTCGGTGGCGCGGCCCGGCGGGCGGTGCTGCCCGGAGGCGTCGACGACGTCGCCGAAGTAGGTGGCCAGCGTGTCCTCGCGCGGGGTGACGAAGACGCCGGTCACCTCGACCAGCACCCGCTCCGGCTCGGCGGCCAGCGCGATCGAGCCGGCCATCGTCGTCCGGCGGCCGTGCTCCTCGGCGACCCAGCCGCGCAGCACGACCGGGGTGTCCAGCGGCACCGGCCCGCGGTAGTCCAGCTCCAGGTGGGCGGTCATGCCCCACCGGCCGGCGCGGATGGCCGCCGTCCCCAGCATCTGGTCCATGAGCAGGCCGCTCATCCCGCCGTGCAGGAACCCGGGCGGCCCCTCGTACTGCAGCCCGAAGGATGCCTCGGCCACGACGCCCGGCCCGTCGGCGTCCGGCCGGATCTGCAGGGGCGGGGCGACCGCGCTGCCCACCCCGGTGACCGGCGAGTACACCCGGCGGAAGGCGATCGGGTCGTCCAGCTCCGGCAGCTGGTGCCGCTCGCGGGTCCGGGTGCCCAGCCGCTCGGCGAGCTCCCGGGCGGTCGCGGCGACCTGCACCAGCTCCGCCGGCGGCACGGTGGTGCGCACGGAGGCGGCCACCAACCCGCGCAGCGCACTCCCGAGCTCGGTCACCGCGGCCATCAACTCCGGGTCGTACCCGGTCTCCGTGCTCACCCGCGGACCGTAACCCGCGGCCGGTCAGTCCTGACCGGCCGGACCCGACCGGGGCAGCCGGACGGCGAAGGCGGCCCCCTCGCCGGGTGCCGTCGTCAGCGTGACCGTGCCGTGGTGCGCGGCGACCAGCGACGAGACGATCGACAGGCCCAGGCCGGTGCCGCCGGCCGCACGGGTGCGCGAGGCGTCGGCCCGGTAGAAGCGCTCGAACACCCGCTCGGCGTCCTCGGCGGACATGCCCGGGCCCTGGTCGGCGACGGTGACGGTGACGGCGTCCGGGTCGCCGGGCTCCTCGGAGAGCCGCACGGTGACCGGCGTGCCGGGCGGGGTGTGGGTGAGGGCGTTGGTGACCAGGTTGCCGATGACCTGCCGCAGCCGGCCCTCGTCGCCCAGCACGACCGGGACGTCGGTCAGGGAGTCGGTGAGGTCCAGCTCGACGGACCGGTCGGGCTGCACGGCACGGGCGTCGTGCACGGCGTCGGCGGCCAGCTCGCCCAGGTCGACGGGCAGCGACTCCACCGGGCGGTGCTGGTCCAGGCGGGCCAGCTGCAGGAGGTCCTCGACCAGGGCGCCCATGCGGGTGGCCTCGGCCTCGATCCGGCCCATCATCCGGCCGGTCTCCGGATTGTCCCCACCCGCCCCGCCGGAGGCCCCGTGCCGGTAGAGCTCGGCGAACCCGCGGATGGAGGTCAGCGGGGTGCGCAGCTCGTGGCTGGCGTCGGCGACGAAGCGGCGCATCCGGCCCTCGGACGTGCGGGCCTGCTCCTCGGAGGCGGCCTGCGCCTGGAAGGCCCCCTCGATCCGGGCGAGCATGCCGTTCAGCGCCCGGCCCAGCCGGCCGACCTCGGTGCGGTCGTCGCCCTCGGGCACGCGGCGGGAGAGGTCACCGGCCGCGATCGCCGCCGCGGTGTGCTCGACCTCGACGAGGGGCTGCAGGGAGTTGCGCACCAGCACGTAGCCGGCGACGCCGAGCAGCACCAGGACCAGCGCGCCGACGACCAGCTGCACCAGGATGAGGCGGGCCAGGATGCGCTGGTCGTCGGACAGGTCGATGCCGACCGTGATGACCGTGCTGTCGGTCAGGTCGGCGGAGATCAGCAGCCAGGACGTCGTGCCGTCGCGCGAGGGCAGGGTGAAGGGTGCGTCGTCGTAGGAGCCGATGGAGGACGGCGTGATCCCGGAGACGTCGGGGAGCGATCCGTCCCCGCCCCCGCCCTGGACGATCGCCGAGGTGTCGTCGTTCGCGCAGGCGATCAGGGTGGGCCCGGGGTACCGGATGTCGGTGTTGCACAGCTGGATCGTGTTGGCGATCCGCTCGCCCAGCGAGCGCACCTGGTCCTGCAGCTGGGTCTGCTGCTGCCCGATGAGGTACTGGCGCAGCTGCGACGTGGCCACGTAGCCGGTGACCGCCAGCGCCACCGCGACGAGCACGACCAGCAGCGCGACCAGCCGCAGCCGCAGCGGGACCCGGGGCTGGGACCTCCTGGACGCCGGGACGGGCGGGGAGGTGTCCTCCCCGCCCGTCGGCGACGTCGTCGTGTCGGTGCTGGAGATGTCAGCTCCCGCGCGGCAGCCGGAGCGAGTAGCCCACGCCGCGCAGGGTGTGCAGCAGGCGGGGCTCGGTGGTGTCGATCTTGCGGCGCAGGTAGGAGATGTAGGACTCCACGACGTTGGCCTCGCCGTTGAAGTCGTAGTTCCAGACGTGGTCCAGGATCTGCGCCTTGGACAGCACCCGGCCCGGGTTGCTCATCAGGTAGCGCAGCAGCTTGAACTCCGTGGGCGACAGGCTGATCAGCTCACCGGCCTTGAGGACCTCGTGCGACTCCTCGTCGAGCTCGATGTCGGCGAAGGTCAGCCGCGGGGCCTCCTCCACCTTCCGGGCGCCCTGGGTGCGGCGGAGCACCGCGCGGATGCGGGCCAGCACCTCGTCGAGGCTGAACGGCTTGGTGACGTAGTCGTCGCCGCCCAGCGTCAGCCCGGAGACCTTGTCCTCGGCCGCGTCGCGCGCGGTCAGGAACAGCACCGGGGTGTGGGTCCCGTTCTGGCGCAGCCGGCGGACGACGCCGAAGCCGTCCAGCCCCGGCATCATCACGTCGAGCACCAGCAGGTCGGGGCGGAACTGGGCGGCCGCGGCGAGGGCCTGCTGGCCGTCGGCCGCGGTGGCCACCTCGAAGCCGGCATAGCGCAGGCTGGCCGACAGCAGCTCGCGGATGTTGGGCTCGTCGTCCACGACCAGGAGTCGTGCCTCGGGCGCTCGCTGCCCCGTGCTGCCGGACATCTGTCCTCCCAGGGACCGCTCGGGCGCCGTCGTCGTCATGGTGCACACGATCGGGACAGCTGCTGAGGTCGCCCTGGACGCTACCTGTGAGGTCGCTGCGAAGACCTCACCCGGCGGGTGACATCGCGCGGCCGCGCCGCCAGTACCCGATCGCGTGGTGCTGGGTGCGGCCCAGCCCCCAGCGCCCGCGGAGGTCGGCGCGCACGGCCCGGACGGCGGCGGACTCCGCGCCGACCCAGGCGAAGACGTCGTCGGTGCCCGGGTGGTCCAGGCCGGCGACCGCGTCGACCAGCAGGGTGGAGGCGCCGGGCTCGACGTCGCCGCGGTGCAGCCAGCGCACCTCGACACCGGGCGGCGCGACCAGCGGCTGCTCCTCCGCCGGCCCGGCGACCTCGAGCAGGGCCAGCCCCCGGGTGCCGGGGTCGGCCGCGGCCAGGATGCGGGCGACGGCGGGGACGGCGGTCTCGTCCGCGACCAGCAGCAGCCAGCCGGCCGTGGCGGCCCCCAGCGGGGCGGTGCTGGCCACCCCGAGCACCGCACCGGGCGCCGCCGCGGTCGCCCACGCAGCGGCCGGGCCGTCCCCGTGCAGCACGAAGTCGACGTCCACCTCGCCGGTGACCGGGTCCTGCCGGCGGGCGGTGTAGCTGCGCAGGCTGACCCCGTGGCTGCCCTGCGGCCAGACGATCCGGCCGTCCCGGGCGACGTCGGGCCAGCGCGGGGCGGTGTCGTCGACCCGGGGGACCAGCAGGGCCAGCGTCGGGCCGGCGGCCGCGACCACCTCCGGCGCCCCGCGCAGGGTGACCCGCCGGACGGCCGGGGTCACGGACGCGGCGGACACGACGGTCAGCACGTCGACGGGGCGGGTTCCCTGCGGGGCGGTCACGACCAGCCAGCCTAGGGAGAGCCGACCCGGACGGCCCCGGGGGAGGGGACCGACCGGGTCGACCGATGATCACCGTAGGGGCGCCCCGGCCGGACCGGAACGGCTGCGCGGCCCGGCTCACCACGACGGGGGAGACCCGCCCGCGCGCACCCAGGTGTGCAGCCGGGGGCGGCGGGGGTAGCGCTGGATCCCGACCCCTGGAGGACCCGTGAGCGACGACCTGAAGAAGGGTGACGACGTCACCTGGAAGACCCACGGCACCGAGACCGAGGGCACCGTGACCAAGAAGATCACCTCGGAGACCGAGGCGGCCGGCCGCAAGGTCAAGGCCAGCCCGGACGAGCCGCAGTACGAGGTGGAGAGCGACAAGTCGGGCAAGACGGCGGTGCACAAGCCCGACGCCCTGGACAAGAAGTGAGCGCCGACGGCGGGGACGTCTCCGCCGAGCGCAGCACGACCCACAGCCCGCGCCTGGACGACGAGATGGCGTCCGAGGTCGAGGGCCTGGTGCGGGCCGGCCGGTCCACGCACGCCGAGGAGTTCACCGACCCCGAGCCCTCGGGCGAGGACGAGCCCGGCGTCGACCGGTCGGCCGGGGGCGCCCTGCTGGGCGGCACCCCCGAGGGCGTCGACCCCGACACCGTGCGGCTGCGGGCCGAGCTGGCCCGCTGGCTGGACCGGGCCGACTTCCCGGCCACCGGGCCCGAGCTGGTCGAGGCCGCCCGGGACCACCGGGCACCCGACGCCGTGGCCGACGAGCTGTCCCGGCTCCCCGAGGGGGAGACCTACACCCGGGTCGGCGAGGTCGTCCGGGCGCTGGGGTACGAGACCGAGGCGCCGCCCCCGGCGTGAGCCCCGGGCGCGGCCGGCTCAGCGCCGGCCGCGCTCCTCGGCCTCCTCCTCGGCGATCTCCTCCGCGCCCCGGCGGCGGAAGAGCTTCGAGCCGGGGAAGCCCTTGGCGAGCTCGCGCAGGTCCTGCACGGTGTCCAGCAGGGCGTGCACGTCGGGCGCCACGTTGTCCAGCGTCGCGAGCACGGGGAGCACGTCCTCGTCGAGGTGGGTGACCAGGGTGGGCAGCCGGTCCACCAGCTTCACCAGGGCCTCGACCTCGGCGGGGTCCAGGTCATCGGCGAAGCGGGCGAGCAGCGGGGCCAGCTTCTCCAGCGTCGGCTCGTAGGCGGCCACCAGCGGCGTCGCGGTGTCCAGCAGCCCGGACGCCCGGCCCACCAACTGGTCGGCGGCGGCCCGGGTGCCGTCCACGCCGGCGATCGCGGCGTCGGCCGCCGCCCGGGTGCCGGCGACCCCGGCGATGGCTTCGTCGGCCGCGTGCCGGGTGGACTGCACGCCGGCGATGGCCGCGTCGGCGGCGTCCTTGGTGGTCTGCACCCCGGCGATGGCGGCGTCGGCCCGGTGCTTGGTCTGCTCCACCCCGGTGATCGCGGCGTCGGCGCGGTCCTTGACGACGGCGACCCCCGCGACGGCGTCCTCGGCGCGGTCGACCACGGCCTCGACCCGGGCCAGCAGCACCGACACCCGGTCCAGCAGCAGCTCGGCCTGGCCGACGGCGGTGACCACGCGCGGCACCAGGGCGAGGGACTCGGTGACCAGGTCGCGCAGCCCCTCGGCGGCGGACACCAGGTCGGCCGGGCCGGGCAGCAGAGGGATCTTCACGGTCGCGACGCTACGCAGCGGATCGGTGGTGCGCGATCGGACCGCCGGCGACGTGACTCCCTGTCGATCTGTCGACGGCAGGGCGTGGGAATCCCACAGCTGTAGTTCGATCCGTACTCTGTAGGCGAACGGTGACGCTGCGGGAGCGTCCACGCGGGGCGTCTCGGCACGGGACCCCTCGACCGGGAACCACGACGACGAGGGTGTCCACACCGGTGGCGGACGACGGCAGGCTCGGCGGACCCGACGAGGGTCCCGAGGTCGACGCGGCTGCCCCGGCGCCCGCCCGCGGTGCCACCACCGACGCGCAGTTGACCGTCGACGCGCTGCTGGCCCGGTCCTGGGCCGCCGTCGCTGCCGGGTCCGGTGGGCGCCGGCGCGCCGATCGACGGGCCCCCTCGAGCGCCCCGCCGTCCCGCCCGGCGCCGTCGTCCTCGCCCCGTCCGAACACGACCACCCCGCCGCCGTCGNATGCGAGGTTGTTCTTGATGATGCGCGGACGACGGACTGCACGACGCCGGGGCGTTCCGGCGCCGGGCTCAGAGGTGGATGCGCGGGCACCGCAGACCAGCGCGGTGCCCGCGCAGACCGCCGGACCCCGGCCGACGTTGCCCCCGGTGCCGGTCGCGCCGCCGGTAGAGCCGGAGCGGGCGCCGGCCCCGATGCGCACCTCGGCCCCGGTGCCGCCGCTGCCGGGCACCGAGCGCGCCCGGCAGCACTCCGCCCCGGTGCCGCCGCTGCCGGGCACCGAGCGCGCCGTCCGGAACTCCGCCCCGGTGCCCCCGCTGCCCGGGCTGCGGCCGGCCACCCCGCTGCCGCCCATCCCGGGCCGGGACCTGCCCGCGGAGCCGCCGGCCCCGTTGAGCCGGGCCGACCGCCGGGCCGCGATGAGCCCGCTGCGCCGTCGGCTGGTGCGGGCCGCGGTGGTCGTCGGCGTGCTGGTCGGGCTGGTCGGCGGCTTCTACGTCGGGCTGTACTTCTACGCCGACCGCTCGACCGACCGGGTCGCCGCGTTGTCGCCGGGTGGGCCCGAGGTGCTCGCCCCGCAGCTGCAGGTGGGGGTGACGACCTGGCTGGTGCTGGGCACCGGCGCCCCGGGCGCCGACGGCCCCGGCGCGGTCACCGCCCAGCTGCTCCGGGTGGCCGCCGACGAGGAGTCCGCGCTGCTGCTCGACGTCCCCGCCACCGCGCTGGTCGACACCCCTGTGTGCCGCGCCGCCGACGGCGAGCTGCGGCAGCCGACGACCGAGCCGCTGGCCGACGCGCTGCTGCAGGGCGGGCCCTCCTGCCTGGTGCGCGCGGTGCAGCAGCTGTCCGGCCTGCGCATCGACCACCTGCTCGACGTCGACCTCGGCCGCGACGGGGCCGGCAGCCCGGCCTGCCCGACCGACGCATTGCCCACCGTGGACGTCGGCCTGCTGGCCAACCCGGTCCGCGCCACCTCCACGCTGCTGGCCGCGGCCGACGCGGTCACCCTCGACGAGGACACCTCGCTGGCCGACCTCCGGGCCCTGGAGGGCACGCTGCGCGACCTGCCGGCCGGGGCCGTCCAGCGCGCCTCGCTCCCGGTGGCCCGGGTGGGCTACGTGCCGGTCGGCGGCGGCACCGCCCAGCTCCTGCTCGACGGTCCCGGCACCCGGGACCTCTTCGAGGCCGTGATCCGGACCGGCGAGCTGCCCGAGGCCGGCGAGGCCACGGAGGCAGCGACCGTCCCGGCCTCGGACGACGCCGGCGTGCCCGTCGCCCCCGGTGCCGTCACGGTGACGGTCCTGGACGCCACCGGCGACAGCACCGCCCCGACCACCGGCGCGGGCGCCACCACCGCCGCGGCGCTGGCGGCGCAGGGCTTCGTCGTCGGCCAGGGCGCGCCGGAGCCCGCGGTGACGTCCACCAGCGTGGTCCGCTACGCCCCCGAGGCGGTCGAGCAGGCCCACACGGTGGCCGCCGCCGTCCCCGGTGCCGTGCTGGAGTCGAGCACCGCGGTGGGCGGTGGCGTGCAGCTCGTCGTCGCCGCGCCGGACCTGGCGGTGCAGCAGGTGGCCGTCGGCGCCGCCGTCCCCACCACCGCGGCCCCCGCGACGGTCCCCACCGCCACCTGCGGCTGATCCCCCCGGGCCTTCCGGCGCAGGGAGGTCCCCGAACGCGCAGGACCCCCGCCGACCGGGGTCGACGGGGGTCCTGGGTGGTCGCGGATCAGCCGAAGCGGCCCGAGATGTAGTCCTCGGTGGCCTTCTGGTCCGGGTTGGAGAAGATCTTCTCGGTCGGGTTGAACTCGATCAGCCGACCGGGCTGACCCACCCCGTTGAGGTTGAAGAAGCCGGTCTGCTCGCTGACGCGGGCGGCCTGCTGCATGTTGTGCGTGACGATGACGATGGTGAAGCGGTCCTTCAGCTCCGTCATCAGGTCCTCGATGGCCAGCGTCGAGATGGGGTCCAGGGCCGAGCAGGGCTCGTCCATGAGCAGCACCTCGGGCTGGACGGCGATCGCGCGGGCGATGCACAGCCGCTGCTGCTGACCACCGGACAGGCCCGAGCCCGGCCGGTTCAGGCGGTCCTTGACCTCGTTCCAGAGGTTGGCGCCCTTGAGGGAGGACTCGACCAGGTCGTCGAGGTCGCTCTTCTTCATCTTCTTGGCGTTCAGCCGGACGCCGGCCACGACGTTGTCGTAGATCGACATCGTCGGGAACGGGTTGGGGCGCTGGAAGACCATGCCGATCTGGCGGCGGACGTCGACCGGGTCGACGTCGGAGCCGTAGAGGTCCTGGCCGTCGATGACGACCTTGCCCTCGACGCGGGCGCCGGGGATGACCTCGTGCATGCGGTTCAGCGACCGCAGGAACGTGGACTTGCCGCAGCCCGAGGGACCGATCAGCGCGGTCACGCTGCGGGGCTCGATGGAGACGTTGACGCCCTCCACGGCCTTGAAGTTGCCGTAGAAGATGTCCAGGTCCGAGACGTCGATGCGCTTGGCCATGTCGAGTTCTCTCCAGGTCTCTCGGTCAGCGACCGGTCTTGGGGGCGAAGAAGCGGCTGATCAGGCGGGCCACGACGTTGAGGGCCATGACGATGATGATCAGGACGAGCGCTGCTGTCCAGGCCCGGTCGATCCCGAACTGCGGCGGGACACCCGGCTGGGTCAGCTGGTAGTAGGCGTAGACCGGCAGGGTGGCCATGCGCCCGTCGAACGGGTCGAAGTTCGTCGCCGCGGTGATGCCGACGATGACGAGCAGGGGAGCGGTCTCGCCGATGACCCGGGCGATGGACAGCGTCACGCTGGTGCCCAGGCCGGCGATGGCGGTGGGCAGCACGATCTTGGTGATCGTGCGCCACTTGGGCACGCCCAGGGCGTAGCTGGCCTCGCGCAGCTCGTTGGGCACGAGCTTGAGGACCTCCTCCGAGGACCGGACGACGACCGGGATCATCAGCACCGACAGGGCCACGGCCCCGCCGAGCCCGAAGCGCACCCCGGGGCCGAAGAAGAGCGCGAACAGCGCGTAGGCGAACAGACCGGCGACGATCGAGGGGATGCCGGTCATCACGTCGACGAAGAAGGTGAGCGCCTTCTTCAGCTTGCCCCGGCCGTACTCCACCAGGTAGATGGCGGCCAGCAGGCCCACCGGCACCGAGATCAGCGTGGCCAGGGCGGTGATGATCAGCGTGCCCATGATCGCGTGGTAGGCACCGCCGCCCTCGCCGACGACGCCGACCATGGAGTTGGAGAAGAAGGTGCCGTCCAGCCGGGTCACGCCCTTGCTGACCACCGTGTAGATCAGGGAGACCAGCGGCACCATCGCGATGGCGAACGCCGAGCTGACCAGTGCGGTGACCAGCCGGTCGGTGGCCTTGCGGGAGCCCTCGACGACGCGGGAGCCGACGTAGGTGGCCAGGGTGCCCAGGACCAGGCCGTAGAAGGCGAACAGGCCCCAGGACCAGCCCGACAGCAGGGTGAGCGCGGCGGCGACGACCAGGCCGGCGGCGTAGAGCCCGACCCCGCCGTAGCGGGGCAGCTTGCGGCGGGGGGCGGCGGCGGGGGGGGGGGGGGGGGGGGGGGGCGGGGGGGGGGTCTCTTTTTCACACCTGACGCCGGCGGCGGAACCCCCTTTGTGGGTATCTGGGGGGGGCCGGGCTTTTTAAAAAAAAAAAAATCTCGAAGACAACAGTGGCGAGGATCAATCTAGGAGTACACAAGAAGAATACGAGGATACGAGACCTTAACTCATGCATAGCGCCGAGTGACATAGCTA
>NZ_UEXK01000004.1:1427938-1469960 GCF_900491935.1 Klenkia terrae | reverse complement strand
GGCGTCCGGGCCGTCCGCACGGGGATCAGCTGCCGGAGGTGATGGCGTCGACCGCGGTCTGCGCCTGCTCGCGCAGGGTGTCCGACAGCGGGGCGCTGCCGGCGGCGTCGGCGGCGGCCTGCTGGCCGTCCTCGCTGATCACGTAGCCGAGGAAGGACTTGAGCAGGTCGGCCTGGGCGGCGTCGTCGTTGCTGACGCAGCCGATGTGGTAGCTGACCAGGACGATCGGGTACTCGTCGGCAGAGGTCGTGGTGCGGTTGATGTCGTAGGCGAAGTCGAACTCACCGCGCCCGGACTGCAGCTCGGAGTTCTCGACGACGGCCGCGGCGGCCTCGGGGGAGGGGGCGACGAACTCGCTGCCCACGCCGATGTTGGCCACGCCGAGGTCGCCGGCCTGGGACTCGTCGGCGTAGCCGATCGCACCCTCACCGGCGGTCACGGCGGAGACCATGCCCGAGGTCTGGTTGGCGGCCTCGCCACCGGACAGCGGCCACTCGCCGTCGGGCTCCTCGGTCCACACGTCACCGGCGGCCTTGGAGAGGTAGTCGGTGAAGTTCTTCGTGGTGCCCGAGTCGTCCGCGCGGTGGACGGGGGTGATCGTGGTGCTGGGCAGGTCGGCGTCCGGGCCGTCCGCACGGGGATCAGCTGCCGGAGGTGATGGCGTCGACCGCGGTCTGCGCCTGCTCGCGCAGGGTGTCCGACAGCGGGGCGCTGCCGGCGGCGTCGGCGGCGGCCTGCTGGCCGTCCTCGCTGATCACGTAGCCGAGGAAGGACTTGAGCAGGTCGGCCTGGGCGGCGTCGTCGTTGCTGACGCAGCCGATGTGGTAGCTGACCAGGACGATCGGGTACTCGTCGGCAGAGGTCGTGGTGCGGTTGATGTCGTAGGCGAAGTCGAACTCACCGCGCCCGGACTGCAGCTCGGAGTTCTCGACGACGGCCGCGGCGGCCTCGGGGGAGGGGGCGACGAACTCGCTGCCCACGCCGATGTTGGCCACGCCGAGGTCGCCGGCCTGGGACTCGTCGGCGTAGCCGATCGCACCCTCACCGGCGGTCACGGCGGAGACCATGCCCGAGGTCTGGTTGGCGGCCTCGCCACCGGACAGCGGCCACTCGCCGTCGGGCTCCTCGGTCCACACGTCACCGGCGGCCTTGGAGAGGTAGTCGGTGAAGTTCTTCGTGGTGCCCGAGTCGTCCGCGCGGTGGACGGGGGTGATCGTGGTGCTGGGCAGGTCGGCGTCCGGGTTGTCCTCGGCGATGGCCGCGTCGTCCCAGGTGGTGATCGTGCCGGTGAAGATGCCGGCCAGGGTGTCGGGCGACAGGTTCAGGTCGTCCACGCCGGGCAGGTTGTAGACCACGGCGATGGCCGAGATGTAGTCCGGGAGCTCGAAGACGCCGTCGGACCCGCACCGCTCCTCGGCGGTGGCGAGCTCCTCGTCGGTGAGGGCGGCGTCCGAGCCGGCGAAGTCCACGCCGCCGGAGAGGAACTGCTCGCGACCGCCGCCGGATCCGACCGGGTCGTAGTTCACGGTCACGTCGGACTGAAGGGCGGAGTAGCCGGCGGTCCAGCCCTGCATGGCGGCCTGCTGGGCGCTGGAGCCCGCGCCGTTCAGGGTGCCGCTCAGCTGCTCCTCGCTGCTGCTGCCACCGGCGGCGTCGGCCGAGCCGCCTTCGTTGGAGGCGCCGCACGCCGCGAGGGCGAGGGTGCTGGCGAACGCCGCGGACAAGGTCACGGCGCGCGTCTTGGTGCTGAGCATCAACTCAGGGCCTTTCGACTGGTGGTGCCCGGACGTCGGTGCCGGGCAGTGGGTTCCAACAGACGAGGACGCTAGGGAGCCGAGGTGGACGGATCTGGCTGGCTCGGTGAACGGCGGATGAACTGGCCCTGAGGGTTGGCCGTCGGGGTGAGGGACAGGTCACGTCCAGCAGGTGAACTCGGGCGTTTCGAGTGGAACCCGGCTCAGGAGCGGGGTGCTGCCCGGTGCCACTGGACGTCGACGGCGAACCGGGTGAAGCCGGACCCCTCGTACAGGCGGACGGCCGTGGCGTTGTCCTGCTCGACGTACAGCAGGACGTCGGTGAGCCCGCGCGACCGCAGGTGCGCCAGCCCCAGGTCGGTCAGGGCGCGGCCCAGCCGGAGCCCCTGCGCGTCGGGGTCCACCCCGAGCACGTAGATCTCGCCGACCGGCTCGTCGGCCACCTCGCCGGCGGGGTGCACCTTCGTCCAGTGCGAGCCGAGCAGGGTCTCGGTGCCGTCGGGGGCGGTGCGCCAGGCGAGGAGGAAGCCGGCCGGGTCGAACCAGGGCTCGGCCTCGCGCAGCGCCACGTCGTGCGCAGTCCAGCCACCCTGCTCGGGGTGGTGGGCGAAGGCCCGGCCGTTGACCCGCAGCCACGCGGCCTCGTCGATCCCCGGTCGGAACGGCCGGACGACGACGTCGTCGGGCAGCTGCGGCCGCGGGTCGGGGTCCACGCCGGCCAGGGGCATGCGCATCTGCAGCAGCGTCCGGGTGGGGGTCCAGCCGCGGGAGGTGGCCAGCTCGGTCGAGCCGGGCAGCTCGCCGTGCGCCCAGACGGCCAGCGGCGCGTCCCCGGCGAGGTCCTCCAGGCGCTCCGCGAGGACGGTGCCCAGCCCGCGCCGGCGCAGCTCGGGGTGGACGACGAACTCGGCCTGCCACCCGTCGCCGTCCCGGTCCAGGCGGGCGTAGGCAGCGGCCCGGCCCTCCTGGCCCAGGACCAGGTCACGACCGTCGTCGGGCCCGCCGTGCCGCAGCCGGAGCTCGGCCTCCTCGCTGACCGGCCGGACGCCGTCCACCCGGGTGGCGGTCTCGAGCAGCTCGACGGCGAGGTCGAGCACTCGACCCTCGGCCCGGCGCAGCACGTCCACCGACACCGCGGTCACGGCGTCGGGGAGGGGGTCGTGCCGGTGCCCGGTCAGGAGACCGGGGCGTCGGTGGTCTCGGCCGCGGCGGCCGTGGCGTCGGCGACCTGCTGGTCGAGCTTGTAGCCGACGTTGCGCACGGTGCCGATCAGCGCCTCGTGCTCGCTGCCCAGCTTGGCCCGCAGCCGACGCACGTGGACGTCGACCGTGCGGGTGCCGCCGAAGTAGTCGTAGCCCCAGATCTCCTGCAGCAGCTGCGCGCGGGAGAAGACCCGGCCCGGGTGCTGGGCCAGGTACTTGAGGAGCTCGAACTCCTTGTAGGTCAGGTCCAGCGGGCGGCCGCGGAGCTTGGCCGAGTAGCTGTGCTCGTCGATCACCAGCTCGCCGGCCTTGGTCACCCCGCCCTCGTCGACGGTGCTGGGGGCGCTGGCGGCGGCGCGGCGGGCCGAGGCCCACTTGAGCCGGGCGTCGACCTCGGCGGGGCCGGCGGTGTCCAGCACGACGTCGTCGACGCCCCAGTCGGCGGACAGCGCGACCAGGCCGCCCTCGGAGAGCACGGCCACCAGCGAGGCGGCCACCCCCGTCGAGGCGAGCAGGCCGCACAGCGTGCGGGCCGAGACCAGGTCGTGCCGGGCGTCGACCAGGACGACGTCGCCCGCGTCGCCGTCGAGCAGGCTCGACAGCTCGGGGGCCACGACGCGGACCTGGTGGGCCAGCAGACCGAGGGCGGGGAGCACCTCGGTGGTCGCCTGGCGGGCGGATGTCATGAGCACGAGCCGCATGCCGTCTCCTCATGGTGTCCGTCGACGCCGATGTCGGGGTGAGACGGCAGGATATCCGACGTGCACCGAGATGTGACCCCGGCGATACCTCGTCGTGACGTGACGGTCGGCACCTCGGACGGGGTGCGGCTGCACGGCATCGTGGTCCCGGCCGACCTCCCGCGTCCACCGACGGCCGGTGAACGGCCGATGACCTTCGTGCTGGCGCACGGGTTCACCAACTCCACGTCCCGCGCCCCGTTCCTCCGGCTGGCCGGCTACCTGCGCCGCTTCGGGGAGGTGCGGGGGCTGGACTTCCGCGGCCACGGCCGCTCGGGCGGGGCCTCGGGCGTGGGCGGGGACCCCGAGCTGCTCGACGTGGACGCCGCCGTCCGGGCCGCCCGGGAGGACGGCGCGACGACGGTGGTCACGGTCGGGCTCTCCATGGGCGGGGGTGCCGCGCTGCGCCAGCAGAAGGACCCCGCTGCCCCCCACCACTCGCAGGCTCGCGGCGGGCCCCTGCAGCGGGGCCGACGCGACACCCTGCCGATGCGCCGGGTGCACTGGCTGCTGGAGACCACCGTCGGGCGGCGGCTGGGGTCGCGGGTGCTCGGCGTCCGACTGGCCCCGCCGTGGCCGAGCAACCCGCCGGCGCCGGTCGAGCTGGTCAGCCGGATCGCCCCGACCCCGCTGCTGCTCGTGCACGGCGACCGGGACACCTACTTCCCGCTGGAGCACTTCCGCACGCTGGCCCAGGCCGCGGGGCCGGCCGCCGAGGTCTGGGTGGTGCCCGGGATGGGGCACGCGGAGAACGGGATGACCGGGCCGCTGGCCGAGCGCATCGGTCGGTGGGCGCGGGACGCGGTCGGCCGCGACCCGCTCTGCGAGCATGACCGGGTGACCCCCGCAGCGAGCCCCGGCCGGTGAGCCACACGGCCCTGGACACCCCGCTGCCGCGGATGGCCCACCACCTGCCGGCGGCCGGTGCCGTCGTGCTGGCCACCGGTCTGCTCGTCGGGTTGCCCGAGCTGCTCGGCGACACCGGGCGGCTGGCCGCGGTGCTGGTGCTGCAGCTGGCGCTGGTGGCGGCCTGGGTGCTGGCCACCGGCATCCGCGGGTTCGTCGGCTCGCTGGGCATCGGCGTGGCCGTCGCGGTGGGCGCCGACCTGCTGCTGGGCCTGCCCGACCGCCCCGACCTGGGCCGGCTGCTGCTGGTGCTGGGTCCGGGCTTCCTGCTCGCGGTGGTGCACCAGATGGCCCGGCCGGCCCCGCGCCGGTACCTCGTCGCGTCCCTGGCCGGGGTGCTGCTGCTGGTCTGCGGCGTCGCCGCGCTGGCGGTCCTGCTCGCCCTGGGCCGGACCCCGGACGGCGACCGGCTGGCCGCCAGCGCGGCGCTGGTCGTGGGTGCCGCGCTGGTCGTCGGGCACCTGGTCGACCTGGTGCTGCCCCGCCCGGTGATCGCCGACGGCGTGCCCCGCGGGCTGCTCGGCCTGGTGCTGGGTGTGCTGGCCGGCGTCGCCGTCGCGCTGCTCCGCCGGCAGCCCGGTGACCTGGTCGACGCCCTGTCGGCGGCCACCTACGGCGCCGCGATCGGCGGGGTGGCCGCGCTGGTGGCGGTCGGTGCGTCCTACGTGGTCGCCGAGCGCCCGCAGCGCGGGGTGGCGCTGCCGCTGGTGCAGGCCGTGCTGCCGTTCGCCGCCGCCGCGCCGGTGGCCTTCTTCCTGGCGCTGCAGACCAGCCTCTGAGCCTGGGAGAGTGGCCCCGGTGAAGGGTCTGCTGATCACCGTCGGGGTGCTCGTCGTGCTGCTGGTGGCCGCCGACCGGGTCGGCGTCCTGCTGGCCGAGGACCAGGTCGCCGCCCAGGTCGCCGCGCAGGGCCAGCTCGCCGGCGAGCCGGAGGTGGACATCACAGGCTTCCCGTTCCTCACCCAGGCCGTCGCCGGGCGCTACGACGACGTGCGGATCTCGCTGACCGCCGACGAGCTGGGCCAGCCCGCCGGGACCAGCGCCGACGTCTCGCTGCAGGGCGTGCGGCTGCCGCTGTCCGACGTGCTGGGCGGGCAGGTCTCCCAGCTGCCGGTGGACCGTGTCGACGGCCGGGCCTCGGTGCCCTACGACCTGCTCGCCGCGCAGCTGGGCGGGGACACCACGCTGACCCGGGAGGGCGACGGGCTGCGGATCACCAAGACCGTCGAGGTGCTCGGCCAGACCATCCCGCTGACCGCGGCCGGCCAGGTCGCCCTCGACGGGCAGGACCTGGTGGTGACCGTGGACTCCGCCGCCGGGGCCGGCATCGACGTCCCGGACTTCCTCCTGGACCAGGCCCAGGACCTGCTGGACTTCCGGTACACGCTGCCCGCGCTGCCCTTCGGCCTGCAGCTCACCGGCCTGCAGACCACCGACGGCGGGGTCGACGTCACGGTGGCCGCCACCGACGTCGTCCTGCAGTAGGGAATCCCCACCGGTCCGGTCGTGTTGCTGGGCGGGATGGACACCACCGGAGCTGTCGTGCTGCTCGTCGCGTTGCTGCTGGCCGGCGTCGCGGCCTGGTGGCTGCGGACCCGCAGCGGTGCGGTGCGGACGACGGGAGCGGGCGTGACCGAGGGACGCGAGGACGTCGAGGTGCTGCGGTCGCTGGGCGTGCGGCCCGAGGACGCCGACCTGACGGTGGTCCAGTTCGCCACCGCCTTCTGCGCGCCGTGCCGGGCGACCAAGGCCCGGCTGGCGCAGCTGCAGACCCGGCACCCGGGCCTCGCGGCCGTGCACGTGGACGCCGAGAGCCACCTGGACGCCGTCCGCGCGCTGGACGTCCGGCGCACCCCGACGCTGTTCTACCTGGGTCGCGGCGGCGAGCTGCTGGGCCGCAGCAGCGGCGCACCGCGCCCCGACGAGCTGCAGGCCCTGGTGGCCGCGCACGCACCGGCGACGGACCCCGTGTGATGGCCCTTGCTAGTCTCCCCGCCGTGGGCACCCTGCTGACTCAGCGACGCACAGTCGACCTGTGCCGTCTGGGCAGCTGCCTGTGTCGGGCCTCCTCCCGAGGCTGACCACCCGCCTCGACGCGCCCTGACCGCCGTCGAAAGGCCCCCACCCCGTGACACCCGCCCGTCGGATCGACGTCCGAGGCCCGCGCTTCGGCGCGTGGATCACCACCGTCGTCCTGCTCACCGGCAGCGGCTGGCTGCTCGCCGTCCAGGCGGCGGTCTTCGCCGTCGGCGCGTTCGCCGGTCTGCGGCACGCCCCCTACGGGCTCCTCTTCCGCACCCTCGTCGCGCCCCGCCTGGGGCCGGCGACCGAGACCGAGGACGAGGCGCCCCCGCGCTTCGCCCAGCTGGTCGGGTTCGGCTTCGCCCTCGTGGGCACCGTCGGCTACCTCGCCGGCGCCCCCCTCGTCGGCGCCGTCGCCACCGGGCTCGCGCTCGTGGCGGCCCTGCTCAACGCGGCCGTGGGCTTCTGCCTCGGTTGCGAGCTCTACCTGCTCGCCCGGCGGGCCCGTCCCGCCGCACACCCCTGATCGCCGACCGCAGGAGGAACCACCATGAGCCGTGCAGACGTTCTCGTCAGCGCCGACTGGGCCCAGGAGCACCTGGGTGAGCCCGGCATCGTCTTCGTCGAGGTCGACGAGGACACCAGCGCCTACGACAAGGGGCACCTCGAGGGTGCCGTCAAGCTCGACTGGAAGGTCGACCTGCAGGACCCGCTGCGCCGCGACTTCGTGGACAAGGAGCAGTTCGAGGCGCTCCTGAGCAGCAAGGGCATCTCGAACGACGACACCGTCGTGCTCTACGGCGGCAACAACAACTGGTTCGCCGCCTACGCCTACTGGTACTTCAAGCTCTACGGCCACGACGCGGTGAAGCTGGTCGACGGCGGCCGCAAGAAGTGGGAGCTGGACAGCCGCCCGCTGTCCGACGCCGAGGTCTCCCGCCCGGCCACCACCTACACCGCGCAGGAGCCCGACACCTCGATCCGCGCGTTCCGCGACGAGGTCGTCGCCGCGATCGACACCAAGAACCTGGTCGACGTGCGCAGCCCCGACGAGTTCGCCGGCAAGCTGGTCGCCCCGGCCCACCTGCCGCAGGAGGGCGCCCAGCGCCCCGGCCACATCCCCTCGGCCGTGAACGTGCCGTGGAGCAAGGCCGCGAACGAGGACGGCACCTTCAAGAGCGACGAGGAGCTGGCCGCGCTCTACGCCGACGCCGGCTTCGACGGCTCGAAGGAGACCATCGCCTACTGCCGCATCGGCGAGCGCTCCTCGCACACCTGGTTCGTGCTCAAGGAGCTGCTCGGCCACGAGAACGTCAAGAACTACGACGGCTCGTGGACCGAGTACGGCTCGCTCGTCGGCGTCCCGATCGCCAAGGGGGCCTGACCGTGTGCGGGGCCCCGAAGCAGGGCGGCGCGCTCGCCGGGATCGACCTGTCCACCCAGACGGTCATCCAGGGCTCGGTCTGGCACGACGGCGCCCCGGTGGCCGGTGCCTACGTGCGGCTGCTCGACTCCACCGACGAGTTCACCGCCGAGGTGGTGACCTCGCCGGAGGGCGAGTTCCGGTTCTTCGCCGCCCCCGGTGACTGGAAGCTGCGCTCGCTGGCCCCGGTCGGCCGCGCCGAGCGCGTGCTGTCCGCCGAGGTCGGCCTGAACGAGACCACCCTCGCCATCGCCTGAAGGCAGTCCCCCCAGCGTTGATCAGGGGGGTGCACCGAAGTCCGTCCTCCTGCGCCAGATCTGGTGCGGGAGGACGGACTTCTGCGTAGGAGGACCGCTACAGCCCGAGCAGGTCGGCCAGCTCGCCCACCTGCTCGGTGAAGAAGGCGTCGAGGTCGGTGACGACCCCGGCGAAGTGGCCGAACAGCTCGAAGCTGATCAGCCCGTACACCGAGCTCCAGGTCAGCAGCGCCCGCGCCCGGACGGCGTCGTCGAGGTCGGGGTGCTCGCCGCCCAGGGCCTCGGCTGCCGCCGGGGTGACCAACGACGTCCGGCGGTGCTCGGCCGGCGGCAGCACCCCGGCGCGCGCGGCGTCGCCCAGCACCCGGCCCAGCGCCGTCCCCACCCGACCGGCGGCGGCGACGGTGTCCTGCGGCGCGGCGTAGCCGGGGACGGGGGAGCCGTAGAGCAGCGCGTATTCGTGCGGGTGCGCCAGGGCCCAGGCCCGGACGGCGGCGCAGATGGCGTGCCAGCGGGTGCGGGGCTGCGCAGTGGGGACGTCGGCGGCCTCCGCGGCGGCACCGATCGCGTCGTAGCCCTCGATGATCAGGGCGGTGAGCAGCTCGTCGCGGCTGGCGAAGTACCGGTAGAGCGCGGAGGAGGCCAGCCCGAGGTCGCGGGCCACCGCGCGCAGCGACAGCGCCGCGGCCCCGACGGTGGCCAGCTGACCGCGCGCGGACTCCAGGATCTCCGCAGTCAGCGCCGCGCGGGCGCGCTCCCTCGCCGTGCTCACCACGTGCCGGACGATAGCACCGATCCGGTACGAGAGCAGTGCTCTTGACATCGGGTCGGGGAGAGGCCATGGTCGCTCCAGAACGAGAGCACCGCTCTCGTCGAGCGAGGGAGACGTCGTGGGACTGCACGTGGTCGTGGGCAAGGGACCGGTCGGCTCGGCCGTCGCGGAGGAGCTGGTGCGCACCGGGCACCGGGTGCGGGTGCTGTCGCGCAGCGGCGGGACGTCGTCGGCCGACGTCGAGCACCGGGCGGTGGACGCCGCCGACCCGCAGGCGCTCGCCGCGGCGTCGGCCGGCGCCGATGCGCTCTACAACGCGGTCAACCCGCCCTACCACCGGTGGGCCACCGACTGGCCGCCGATCGCGACGGCGCTGCTCACCGCGGCCGAGCGCAGCGGCGCCGTCCTGGTGGCGATGGGCAACCTGTACGGCTACGGGCGGCCGACCGGGCCGATGACGGCCGACAGCCCGCTGGCGGCCACCGACGTCAAGGGCCGGGTCCGGGCGGCGATGTGGGCGCAGATGCTGGCTGCGCACGAGGCCGGGCGGGTGCGGGTGGCCGAGGCGCGGGCGTCGGACTTCGTCGGCCCGGACATCCCGGCCGGCCAGTCCTACCTGGTCCGCAACCTGCCCGGTGTCCGCGCCGGCAAGCGGGTCTGGGTGATCGGCGACCCCGACGTGCAGCACAGCTGGGCCTACCTGCCCGACGTCGGCGCGACGCTGGCCGCCCTGGGCACCGACGAGCGGGCCTGGGGGAAGGCGTGGGTCGTGCCCAGCACGCCGTCCCGCAGCCAGCGCCAGGCGCTGGGGGACTTCGCCGCCGCGTTCGGCGCCCCGGCGCCGAAGGTGTCGCAGACGCCGTGGCCGCTGCTGACCGCCCTGGGTGCCGTCGTCCCGTTCCTGCGCGAGGTGGTGGCGATCCGGCACCAGTGGGACGCCGACTTCGTCGTCGACGGCACCGCGACGACCGCCGTCCTGGGGACCGGGCCCACGCCGTGGGCGGACGTCGTCGCGCGGACCGCCGGGGCGCTGCCGGTCTGACTCCCGTGCCGCGGGCCGGTCGGGCCGTGGCTACCGTGGCGGGCATGGGTCTGGTCACTGCCTGGGTTCTCGTCGCCCTGGCCGCACTCGCCGCGCTGTGGTGCGCGGTCGGTGCGGCCCGGTCGACCCGTCGCGAGCGCACCGGGGGTACCCGGTGACCGACCCGACCCCCGCCGGGCTGCCCGAGCAGCCGGTCACCGGGCCCACCGAGCTGCCCGTCGAGGAGACCACCGACGTCCGCACCGGACCCGAGGTCGCCCACGGGCTGCTGTCGGTGCTGCCGCTGCTGGGCGAGTGGCACGGCGAGGGCGTGCTGGTCGGCCCGGCCGGGGACCAGCGGTTCGGCCAGTGGGTGCGCTTCGCCCACGACGGCCGCGACTTCCTGGCCTACGAGTCCCGCACCTGGACCATCGCCGAGGACGGCACGGTCGGCGGTCCCGACGTGCGCGAGTCCGGCTTCTGGCGCCCCCGCGGCGAGGACGAGGTCGAGCTGCTCGTCGCCCACCCCGAGGGCCTGGTGGAGATCTACGTCGGCACCGCCCGGACGACGACCAGCTGGGAGCTGACCAGCGACGTGCTGGCCCGCACCCCCGACCACCCCGACGTGACCCAGGCGGCCCGGCTCTACGGGATCGTCGAGGGCGCGCTGATGTACGCCGTGGACCGGGCCGGACCGGACGGCCAGCTGCGCCCGGTCATGTCCGCCCGCCTGGAGAGGATCCGATGAGCACCCCCGCGAGCACCCCCCGCCAGGTCGCCGACGCCTACGTCGACGCCCTCTGCGACCTGGACCCGATCGCCGCCACCGCGCTGGGCACCCGCCCCGGTGACGACCGCCTGCCCGACCTGTCCCCGGCCGGGCTCGAGGCCGACGCGCAGCTGGTCCGCGACACCCTGGCCGAGCTCGACCGGGTGCTGGCCGCCGACCCCGCGCTGGCCGACGACCCGGTGGAGTTCCGCTGCGCCCGGCTGCTGCGCGAGCGGCTGACCTCCGCGCTGGACATGCACGAGGCCGACGAGGGGCTGCGCGAGCTGTCCAACCTGTTCTCCCCGGTGCACTCGGTCCGCCAGGTGTTCTCCATGATGCCGCTGGCCACCACCGAGGACTGGGCCGTGCTCGGTCGCCGGGCGGCCCGGGTGCCCGAGGCCTACCGCGGCTACCTGGCCACCCTCACCGAGGGCGCGTCGCGCGGGCTCTTCGCCGCCCCGCGCCAGGTGGAGACCGTCGTCGGCCAGCTGGGTGAGTGGCTGAGCGGCCCGTACTTCGCCGGCCTGGTCGCCGAGGGCCCCGCGGAGCTGCGGGCCGAGCTGGACGCCGCCGCGGCCGCCGCCGACGGGGCGGTGGCCGAGGTGCGGGACTTCCTGCGCGACGTCTACCTGCCCCAGGCCCAGGGCACGCCGGACGCCGTCGGCCGCGAGCGGTACGCCCGCTTCGCCCGGCGCTGGAACGGCAGCGACCTGGGCACCGGCACCGGCCTGGAGGACGCCTACGCCTGGGGCTGGGCCGAGCACCGCCGGATCCGCGGCGAGCAGCGCGCCGCCGCCGACCTGGTGCGGCCCGGTGCCACGCCGATGGAGGCGATGCGCTGGCTGGGCGAGCACGGCGAGGCCGTCGAGGGCGTCGAGGCGATCCGCGAGCGGCTGCAGCAGATGATGGACGAGGCGATGACCGCCCTGGACGGCACGCACTTCGACATCGCCGAGCCGATCAAGCGCGTCGAGGCCATGATCGCCCCGCCCGGCAGCGCCGCGGCGCCGTACTACAGCCGGCCGTCGCTGGACTTCTCCCGGCCCGGCCGCACCTGGCTGCCGACCCTGGGCAAGGACCGCTTCCCGCTCTGGGACCTGGTGAGCACCTGGTACCACGAGGGCGTCCCCGGGCACCACCTGCAGCTGGCCCAGTGGACGTACGTGGCCAAGGACCTGTCGACCTACCAGACCGCGGTCGGCGGGGTGAGCGCCAACCTCGAGGGCTGGGCGCTCTACGCCGAGCGGCTGATGGACGAGCTGGGCTTCCTCACCGACCCCGGTGCCCGGCTGGGCTACCTGGACGCCCAGCAGATGCGCGCGGTCCGGGTGGTCGTCGACATCGGCATGCACCTGGAGCTGCCGATCCCCGACGACGCCGACGGCGCGCTCACCGAGCACCGCGGCCAGCCCTGGACGCCGGAGCTGGCCCGCGCGTTCTTCGGCGAGTACTGCGGCCGCGACGAGGCCTTCCTGGACAGCGAGCTGGTCCGTTACCTGGGCATGCCCGGGCAGGCGATCAGCTACAAGCTGGGGGAGCGGGCCTGGCTCGAGGGCCGCGCCGCGGCGCAGGCCGCCCGCGGGGACGCCTTCGACCTGAAGGCCTGGCACATGGCCGCGCTGTCCCAGGGCAGCCTGGGCCTGGACGACCTGGCCGACGAGCTCAGCCGCCTGTAGGGATGGCGGCCGCGGCGGCGGAGTCCAGGGCGAGGAGGAACGCGCCCTGGACGACGACCGCCGCGCCGTCCCCCCGCCAGCGGTCGGTGCGCAGCAGCGCCGCGCCCAGGGCCAGGTAGCCGACGTCCAGCCCGGCGTTGACCAGCAGCACCTTCCGCAGCCGGGCCGGGTCGGTGGGTCCGCGGCGCCGCCGGTTGCGGGTGCCGACGGCGGCGATCGCCCCGTCGACCGCGCCCCAGGCGGCGGTCTGCCGGCCGAACCCGCGGGTGCTCTCCCGCACCGACAGCACGGCGCCGACGGCGACGCTGGCCGCCGCCCACGTGCCCAGCACCGAGGTCAGCCGGGTCTCCACCGTCAGCGCGTCCATGCCGGCGATCGTCCTACAGTCGCGGGCGTGGAGCTCGCCGTCGTCGACCTGCCCGCCCTCGACCAGCTGCGCGACCGGTGGGCCGCGGCGTCCGCCGTCGTCACCGCGCTCGGGTTCCCCGACGCCGCCCGGGCCCGCGACGGGCACTGGCGCTGGGACGACGGGGGCGGCAACTGGGCCGAGGTCGTGGTCAGCGCACCGGACCGGGCGGTGCTGCTCGGGTGCGACCGGACCGCCGTCGACCGCCCGTCCCGCCGTCCGGACGGCACGCTGGTGGCCGACGTCCCCGGGTGGTGGTCGGAGCCGCTGCGCGGGCGGACCGAGGAGATCGCGTTCGTGCTGGGCTGGGACGGCGCCGCCTGGTCCCGGGTGCCCTCGGACCTGCCCGACGACCCGGGTACAGGGCTGCCGGTGGACGCCGAGTCGCTGTACGGCGTCGTGGACTCCTACGTCGACGGCGTCGCCGACGACCAGGGCCTGGGCGACTGGCGCACCCCGTGGCCGGCGGTCGCTGCGCTCGGCGCGGCCGGGCCGGAGCTGACCGTGCAGCAGCTGGCCGACGTGCTGGGCCCGCTGGAGGCGGACCTGCCGGCCGGGGTGGTGGCGGCCCAGCGGTTCCGCTGGCCGACCGCGGTCTGACCGACCCCGGACACGGACAACCCCCGGGCTGCTCCGCGGTCCCTGCCGGCTCGATGAGCACTTCTGGCAGGTCGCGGGCCGACTGGACTGGGTCGGCGGCCCGGGGGTCGGGTGACTGTCCGGTTCTCGCTCGCCGCCGTTCGACGGACGGGCGATGCCACGCGCGTCAGACCGGCTTGATCCGGTGCTGAGCGGGCGGCCCATCTGGACGGCGGCTAGCGGACAGCCACCTCACGAGTCCTGAACGACATCAATTGTTCGGACCACCTCCTCTCTCGTGTGCAGCCACGGTACGACCGTGCTCCGCGGCCGCGCAACACCCTTTTTCAGCTCTCCGCGGAGGGGTTCCGGCGGCGCTCGGCGGCCTCGTCGACGGTCTCCCGCGGTGAGGTCTGCGCGACGTCTCGGCCGTGCTCCTGGTAGACGTCGGGGATGCCGTCGCCGTCGTCGTCGCGGGCCTCGGCCTCGGCCATCCGGCGGTAGACGCGGTCCCGCGGCTTGAGCACGGCGGTGGCCAGCAGGGCCGCGATCAGGGTGCCGGTGAGGACGCCGACCTTGACGTGCTCGTCGCGCAGGGACCCGGAGCCGAAGGCGAGCTCGCCGATCAGCAGCGACACGGTGAACCCGATGCCGGCCAACAGCGACAGCCCCATCACGTCGGGCCAGCGCAGGTCGGTGTCCAGCTCGGCCTTGGTGAACCGGCTGACCAGCCAGGTGGCGCCGGTGATGCCGATGGCCTTGCCGGCGACCAGGCCGACGACGATGCCGACGGCGACGGTGTCGGTGAGCGAGGCGCCCAGGCCGGAGAGCCCGCCGACGGTGACCCCGGCGGAGAAGAAGGCGAACACGGGAACGGCGATCCCCGCGGAGATCGGCCGGATGCGGTGCTCGAAGTGCTCGGCCAGGCCGGGCCCGGCGTCCGGACCGCCGGCTGCGTCGCTGCGCACGACCGGCACGGTGAAGGCGAGCAGGACGGCGGCGACGGTGGCGTGCACACCGGACTCGTGGACCAGCACCCAGGTGGCGACGGCCAGCGGCAGCAGCAGCCACCAGTGCCGGACCCGCTTCTGCACCAGGAACCCGAACAGCGCGATCGGGATCAAGGCCAGGGCGAGCGGCCCGAAGGCCAGCGACGACGTGTAGAAGATCGCGATGATCGTGATGGCCAGCAGGTCGTCGACGATCGCGAGCGTCAGCAGGAACGTCCGCAGCGCGGCGGGCAGGTGGGTGCTGATGACCGCCAGGACGGCGAGGGCGAAGGCGATGTCGGTCGCGGTCGGGATCGCCCACCCGGTCAGCCCGCCGTCGCTGCTGCCCAGGTTGATCACCGTGTAGATCACCGCGGGGACGGCCATGCCGCCGACCGCGGCCGCGACCGGCAGGGCGGCCTTGCGGGGGTCGCGCAGGTCGCCGGCGACGAACTCGCGCTTGAGCTCCAGCCCGGCGACGAAGAAGAAGATGGCCAGCAGGCCGTCCGCGGCCCAGGTGCCGAGGGTCAGGTCCAGGTGCAGCGCGGACGGGCCGACGCGGGTGTCCCGGAGCGTCTCGTACGCCGCCGACCACGGGGTGTTCGCCCAGATCAGGGCGATCACCGCGCCGAGGATCAGCAGGACGCCGCCGACGGTCTCCCGGCGCAGCAGGGCCGCGATGCGGACGGCCTCGGAGTAGGTGCCTCGGGAGAACAGGCGGGTGGGGCTGGTCACAGGGCGGCTCCGGGGTGCGGGGTCGGTCGAGGAGTTGCCGACCAGACTCCCCGGCGCCCCGTCGTCCAGCTTAACCGCCGGCGTGCACGACCACGACCCCGAGCGCGATCAGCCCCACCCCGAGCAGCTCGCGCCGACCCAGCCGGTCGCCGAACACGGCGGCGCCGCCGAGGGTGGCCAGCGCGATGCCCGACCCGGTCCAGATGCCGTAGCCCACGGCGAGGGACACCCCGCTGACCAGCGCCCGGGACATCAGCGCCACGGAGACGCCGATGCCCAGCAGGGTGAGGACGGCGAACCCCGGGCGCCGGAACCCCGCCGAGGCCCGCAGTGAGCCGATGCCGACCACCTGGGCGGCGACCGCGCCGGCCAGCCAGGCCAGCGCCGCCCCGGTCACGTGCGCTCCGCCGGGCCGCCGGTCTGCAGCACCAGCACCCCGGCCGCCAGCACGCCCATGCCGAGGAGCTGGACGGCGGTCAACGGGTCGCGGAACAGCAGCACGCTGGCCAGCGTCGCCGCGGCCAGCCCCACACCGGTCAGCGTGGCGTAGGCCGTGCCGAGGGCGACGCCACCGCGGTCGAGCAGCAGGGAGAACAGCCAGAGCGAGACGCCGTAGCCGACGAGGGTGACCGCGGTGGGCAGCCAGCGGGTGAAGCCGTCCGAGACCCGGAGAGCCAGGGTGCCGACCACCTCGGTGACCACCGCCCCGGTGAGCAGCCAGGCGGAGGGGGTGGGACGCACCCGGTCATCGTCCCCGGTGCGCTCAGGGGTGCCGGAGGTCGACCCCTGCCGGCTCCCAGAGCTGGACGGCGTTGCCCTCGGGGTCCGCCAGGTCGGCGAACCGGCCGTTGGGGTAGGGGGTCGGGTCCACCACGACCTCGACCCCGTGGCCGCGCACCTGGGCGACCATCGCGTCGAGGTCGGCGACCCGGAAGGTGACCGCGAACGTGCCGTTCGAGCGCTGCAGGTGCTCGGCGTCGCGGGGCATCGGCGCGACCACGGTGGGGCCGGCCAGTTGCCACCAGCTGGGATGCTCGTAGGACTCCGGGGCGGGGTCGACCCCGAGCGTCGTGGCGTACCACTGCGCGAGTGCGCCGGGGTCGGTCGCGGCGAAGAAGAAGCCGCCGATGCCGGTGACCTTCTCCATGTCGTCCTCCTCGCCGGTGGCGCCTGGTCCAGCTTCCGCCGTCTGTCGGCTCTCGGGCCTCGCTGAGCAGCAGGACCGGTGCGACGGGGACGGTCCGCGCAACAGTCGTCCTGTCCGTTCCCGGTGGTCAACCTGCGACCTCGGTGGCGGGACCGTGTCGGGCAGCCCGGGGGGCCGGCCTTTCCCGATCAATTGGCCTCTGATCTGCAGGTTCGTCTTGCGGACCAGTCCCGCTTGGGTTACTATTCGTACAGGTGTTCGACTGGAGGAGGTGTGGTGAGCGAGCTACGTTCCGCTGTCGACGCGCTCGCCGCCGACGACCTGCACGAGCTGCGCGACGGCCAGCTCCTCGACCGCACCGCGGAGATCTCGCAGACGATCAACCGGTTGCAGGCCGAGCTGGTGCGCACCGTGCGGCACGCCGACGTGGTCGGGGCCGCCGAGCACGACGGACTCCGCACGATGCAGTCGGTGCTGCGCGGGCACCACCACCTCTCGCCGGGCGCGGCAGCTGCGGTGGTGCGGGCCGGCCGGGCTCTGGAGCACCTGCCCCGGCTCGAGTCCGCCTTCGCCGACGGCGCGGTGACCGCCGCGCAGGTGGGCATCGTCGCGGACGGTCTGAGGCCCGGCGACGTCGCCGCGGCCGAGGAGCAGGGCATCGACCTGGACGCCTTCGATGAGGCCTGGACCGAGGTCGCACGCACCCTGCCGCACGCGAAGCTGGGGACGGCGGTGCAGGCCTTCCGCAACGCCCTGGACCCCGACGGCCCGGAACCCGACCCCACCGAGCAGCGGCGGCTGACGATCACCCGGCACCACGACGGCAGCGGGTCGGGCCGGTTCGACCTCGACGCGGTCGGCCTGGAGAAGGTGGCCGCGGTGATCGAGTCGATGGTGCAGGCCGACCGGCCGCGCGGCGACCTGCGGAACCGGGCGCAGCAGCAGGGCGACGCGCTGGTCCAGTGGGCCGACAACACCCTCGCCGCCGGAGCGCTGCCGTTCCTGCGCACCGTCAAGCCGCACGTGGTGGTGACCGTCGACCTCGAGGACCTGGTCGACCCCGTCGCCGGCCACGACACCGCCACCACCGGCTTCGGCGCCCGCATCTCGGCCGCCCGCGCCCGCTGGGTCGCCTGCGACTCCGCGGTCACCCGGATCGTGATGGGCCCCGACGGGCTGCCGCTGGACGTCGGCCGGACCAAGCGCGTCGTCCCGCCGCACATCCGACGTGCCGTCGAGCAGCGCGACGGTCACTGCGTCTTCGCCGGCTGCCACGCCCCGACGCACTGGTGCGATGTCCACCACCTCGCCGAGTGGGTGCTCGACCAGGGCGACACCAGCCTGGACAACTCCGCGCTGCTCTGCGAGCGCCACCACACGAAGGTGCACCACGGGTTCCGGGTGACGAAGGACGACGACGCCCCACCTGGGCAGCGATGGCGCACCCACCGCCCCGACGGCACCGAAATCATTATCGGACCGCTGCTGACCTGACCTGACCTGACCTGACCTGACCTGACCTGACCTGACCTGACCTGGCCTGACCGGTCCGGTGTGGTGGTGCGCGGGGCTCAGTTCTCCTCCCACCCGATCTCGGGCGCCAGGCTGCCCGTGGTCAGGAAGGCCGCGGCGGCGGCCACGGCGGCGTCGAGTCCGAGGACGACCCGACTGGGGTAGTTCCCGGGCTGACCGCCGGCGACGAGCTCTACCTCGTCCTCGCCGGCCCGGTCCGTCCCCAGCGCGGTCCAGCAGCGCCCGGGCCCCAGATCGGCGTACACGATCAGGCCACGAGCCGCCGAGCCCCCGACGACGAGGTCACCGTCCGCGCGGTGGACGGTGACGAGGCTCCACCCGCACCGTCCAACCGCTCGATCGCTGCGGTCAGGTCGGTCGTCGTCGGGGCCGACAACGGGTCCCGATCACCGTCGCCGTCCCACGTCATGGTCACGTCCGTGCCGGTGCTCACCGGATCGCGTACAGCAGCGCATCCGCGCGGTCACGGCTCAGCCGGTAGGGATCGTCGTTCTCCGGCCGGTCGGCGACCAGGTCGTCGTCGAGGTAGTCGGCGAGGGCGCGGGCGTCGTCCGTCCGGTCCGTCTCCTGCAACCACGGTCGGTAGCCGGGCAGCTCACCCCGGGCCGACATGTCCGCCAGCACGACGACGTCGACGAACCCCTCGGCGTACGAGCTGGTGTCGTCCTCGGCCACCCACAGCGCCGTGAGCACGGCGCCGGCCCGCAGCAGCACCTGTGCGCTGTCCATGTCCTGCTCGACCGTCAGCCACGTGGCGTAGTCGGCGACCGCCTGCCACTGCGCCTGGACGTCGGCGCCGTCCTCCCGGGACGGGAACGCCTCCTGCAGCGCCCGGGCGCGCACCGGTTCCTCGAGGCGTTCCACCGCGCAGTCCAGGGCTGCGGGCTGCGACCAGAACCGCCGTTCCTCCTCGGCGTCCCACGTCCCCGTGCCCGTCGGCGCCAGCAGGTCGTCCTGCCCCGTGGTGCTGAGCTCCCAGCACCGCCGGAAGGCGTCGGACCCCTCGGCCACGCTCCCCCCGGTCGGCGCGCGACGGACCCACGCCACCACCGCGACGACCACCGTCACCAGGACCACGGCGACCACCAGTCCGGACACCAGCACCCGTCGCCGGCGACGGCGTGGGGCGGTGGACTGCTCGCTCGTGGACGGTCCGGGCACATCTGCTCCTCGGCGGGGCGGCACGACGGGGACGGCCGGTGACGACCGCTGATCTCAGCGGGCGAGCAGCTCCTGCACCCGGGCAGTCAGGCCGGCGTCGCCGCGGGCCACGCCGTCCAGCGACGTCACCGGCGCGGCGCCGCGGATGCCGGACAGCAGCCAGACGGCGTCCGCGGCGTGCAGGTCGGCGACCGTCCCGGCGGTGACCGCGGTCGGCCAGTCGTCGGCCTCCGCGGCGGCGAACAGCCGGGCCTGGGTGGTGCCGGCCAGGATGCCGCTGTCCAGCGGCGGGGTGTGCAGCACGCCGTCGGCGGCCCAGACGACCGTGGACGTCGGGCCCTCCAGCAGCCGGCCCTCCGCCGAGGTGAACACCACGTCGTCGGCGCCGACCGCGTGCGCGTGCCGCTGCGCGGCCATGTTGACCGCGTACGACAGCGTCTTCGCCCCGCCCAGCAGCCACGGCGCCGAGGCCCGCACGTCGGCGGCCAGCCCGTAGGTCAGCGCGACCACGGCGACCCCGTCGGCGCGCTGGCGCAGCACGTCCGGCGCCACCTCGGCCAGCAGGGCCAGCGCGGTCGGCGAGGTGCCGTCCCCGCGGGTGAGGAACAGCCGGCACACGCCCTCGACCTCGGCCGGCCAGCCGTCCACGGCCGCGGCGACCAGCTCCCGCCAGGTCGCGTCGTCGACCGGGGGCAGGTCCAGCAGACCGGTGGAGCACTGCAGCCGCGCCAGGTGGTCGGCCAGCCGGGGCGTCGCGCCGCCGACCACGAGCACCGACTCGAACACGCCGTCCCCGCGGGCCAGCCCGGCGTCGAACGCCGTCACCACCGGCTGGTCGGCCGGCACCCTGACCGCCGCGCCGTCCCGCCAGACCGCCACCGCACGCCGTCCGTCCACGGGCCCAGCCTGCCTCACACCACCACCGCGGTGCCGCAGATCGTGCAGATCTCCAGCTGCTGCCGCTTCCAGCGCACCAGCGGCACGAAGAACACCGTGAACTGCTTGTACTGCTTCACCCGCGCCCACACCGTCGTGTTGCCGCACCGCGGGCACGTGCGCGTCGAGCCGGGACCGAGGTCCTTCTGCTTGCTGCCGAACCCGAAGAGGAAGAACACCCACCCGACCCTAGGAGCGCACTACCGTCCCGGCATGGCGGACGACGTCCTCACCTGGCTCCTGGACAGCGACCCGGCCCTGCGCTGGCAGGTCGAGCGCGACCTCGCCGGCGAACCCGAGCCGGTCTGGCGGGCGACGCGGGCCCGGGTGGCCACCGAGGGCTGGGGCGCCCGGCTGCTCGCGCTGCAGGACCCCGACGGCCAGTGGGCCGGCGGCGCGTTCTTCCCGAAGGTGGACGGCGAGGTGCAGTGGCCGGCCGAGGGCGAGGGCCAGCCCTGGACGGCGACCACCTGGTCGCTGGCCGCCCTGCGCGACTGGGGCTGCGACCCCGCGGCGCTCGCCGACACCGCCGACCGCTTGGCCCAGAACTGCACCTGGGAGTACGACGACCTGCCGTACTGGGGCGGCGAGGTCGACGTCTGCATCAACGCGAACACCCTGGCCTCCGGCGTCTGGCTCGGGGTCGACGTCGAGGCCCTGGCCGCCTGGTTCCCCGCGCACCAGCTGGACGACGGCGGCTGGAACTGCGAGTGGGTCGAGGGCACCACCCGCTCGTCGGTGCACTCCACGCTGAACGCCGTCCGCGGCCTGCTCGCCGACGAGGTGGCGACCGGCGGCAGCGACGAGCTGCGGGCGGCCCGGCACCGCGGCGAGGAGCACCTCCTGGCGCGCCGGCTGACCCGGCGGCTGTCCAGCGGCGCGATGCTCGAGCCGTGCCTGGTCCCGCCGACCGCGCCCTCCCGCTGGCGGTACGACGTGCTGCGCGCCCTGGACCACCTGCGCTCGGCCTCCCTGCTCGACGGCACCGACCCCGACCCGCGGGCCGCCGACGCTGTCGAGCTGCTGCGCGCCGGCCGGCAGCCCGACGGTCGCTGGCTGCAGGGGCCGGTCCAGCCCGGTGCGGTCTGGTTCCCCGTCGACGTGCCCGAGGGGGAGCCCTCGCGGTGGGTGACGCTGGGTGCTCGACGGGTCCTGGCCTGGTGGGACCGGGCCTAGGCTCGCCCCGTGACCGACCACAGCCACGAGCCCGCGACGGCGCCCCCGCTGGCCGCGCAGCTGCGGGCCCGCGGGCTGCGGCTGACCACCCAGCGGCAGCGCGTGCTGGCCGCGGTCGGCGCGCTCGAGCACGGGACGCCGGAGGAGATCGGGTCCTGGCTCAAGGAGCAGGCCGGCCCGGACGGCGCCGCCCCCGACACCTCGACGGTCTACCGGAACCTCGAGCTGCTGGAGAAGCTGGGCCTGGTCTGGCACACCCACCTCGGCAAGGGCGCGCCGGTCTACCACGCCGCCCAGCACCCGCACCTGCACGTCGTCTGCTCCGGCTGCGGCCGGATCGACTCGGTCGACCCCGCGGTGATGGACGGCGTCGCGGAACGTCTGGCCGCCGACCTGGGTTACACCCTCGACGTGGGCCACGTGGCGCTGTCCGGCACCTGCCGGGACTGCCGTGCGGCCGGATCGGAGTCCTGAGGTGCCATCCCCCCTGCTGTCCCGCCCCGCCGCCGTCGCCGCCGAGGGCGGTGAGGTCGCCGCGCACTACGGCGAACCGCTGCCCGAGCAGCGCCGTGCCGCCGAGGGCGTCGTGCTGGTCGACCGCAGCGACCGCGACGTCGTCGCCGTCCCGGGGCCCGACCGGCTGACCTGGCTGCACAGCCTGCTCAGCCAGCACCTCGAGCGGCTGCCCGACGGCGCCGGCACCGAGGCGCTCGTGCTCTCCCCGCAGGGCCACGTCGAGCACCACGTCGTGGTCGCCGAGCTGGCCGGCACCACGTGGCTGGACACCGAGCCCGGCACGGGCGCGGCGCTGGCCGGCTGGCTGGACCGGATGCGGTTCATGTTCCGCGTCGAGCCCGCGCTGGTCACCGAGGCGTGGGCCGTGCTCACCCTGGTCGGGCCGCGCACCGACGAGGTGCTGACCGCCGCCGGCCTGCCGGTCCCGGCCGCGCCGTACGAGGTGCTCGCGACCGACGGCGGCTGGGTCCGCCGGATGCCCCCGCTCGGGGACGGCGTGCCGACCGTGGACCTGCTGGTGCCGCGCGCCGAGCTCGACGCCCGGGCCGACACCCTCCTGGCCGGGGGGGCGGTGCTCGCCGGGGTCGACGCCCTGGCCGCCCTCGCCGTCGAGGCGCACCGCCCGCGGCTGGGCACCGACTCCGACCACCGCACCATCCCGAACGAGACGCCCTGGCTGCAGACGGCGGTGCACCTGGAGAAGGGCTGCTACCGCGGCCAGGAGACCGTCGCCCGGGTGCACAACCTGGGCCGTCCGCCGCGCCGGCTGGTGCTGGTGCACCTGGACGGCATGGAGGAGCACCTGCCCGAGCCCGGGACGCCGGTCACCGCCGGCACCCGCGAGGTCGGCCGGCTGGGCACCGTCGTCCGGCACCACGAGCTGGGCGTCGTCGGCCTGGCGCTGGTCAAGTCGGCCACCCTGGAGAAGGGCGCGGCCGACCTCCGGGTCGGCGGCAGCGTCGCCGTCGTCGACCCCGACGACCTGGTCGTCACCACCGACGACACGGTCGCGGCGGCCCGGGAGCGCGTGCGGGCGGTCCGGTCTGCGACGATCGGTCGGTGACCACGGGGACGGCGACGCGAGGGACCCGCGCAGGGACGCTCATCACGCTGGCCCCCACCGGGGCCGAGTCGGCCAAGGCCGACGTCCCCGCGCTGCCGGTCTCCGTCGACGAGGTGGTCTCCACCGCCCGCGACTGCGAGGCGCTCGGCGCCGCCGTCGTCCACCTGCACGTCCGCGACCTCGACACCCGGCCCACGCTGGACCTGGTGCGGGTGCGCGAGGTCGTCGACGCCGTCCGGCAGTCCACCGACCTCGTCGTCCAGCTGTCCTCGGGCGGCGCAGTCACCGACCCGCTGGCCGACCGGGTCGCCGTGCTCGACGCCGAGCCGGACGCCGCCTCGCTCTCGCTGGGCACGGTCAACTTCGGCCGCGACGTCTTCAGCAACCCGTGGGACCTGATCGTCGAGCTGCACACCCAGATGCGCGACCGCGGCATCGTCCCCGAGTACGAGGCCTTCGACCTGGGCCACCTGGCCACGCTGTCCCGGCTGCTCGACCGGCACGGCCTGCCGCACGGCGGGCACGTGCACGTCGACCTGGTCATGGGCGTCCCCGGCGGCATGCCCGGCACCACCGGCGCGCTGGCCGCCTGCCTGCCCGCGATCGACCCGTCCTGGACCTTCGCCGCGACCGGGGTCGGCAGGACCTCGCTTCCGGTGATGCTGGCCGCGCTGTCGGCCGGCGGGCACCTGCGGGTCGGCATGGAGGACACGCTGACCTACGCCCCCGGCGAGCCGGTGCGGGACAACGCCCAGCTCGTCGCCCGCGCCGCCGGCCTGGCCCGGATCGCCCAACGACCCGCCCTGACCACCACCGAGGCCCGCGAGCTGCTGGGCATCCGCGCACCCCAGGAGGCATCCCGATGACCGCTCCGTCCTCAGCCGGTGGCACCGCCGTCGACACCCTGCTCGCCCCGGCCTTCCTCGAGGGCATCGAGCAGCGCGGCATGCTCGACGTCCGCGCCCTGCGCCGGCAGGCCGAGCAGTCCGAGGTCGACCTCTCCTACACCCGGCGCCTGCTGCAGGGCCGGCTGGACATCGTCCGCCGGGAGCTGCAGCGCCGCGCCGAGCACGACGGCCGCTCGCTGGTCGACCTGCTGCCCGAGATCCTCTCGGAGAAGGGCCGCGGCCCGGCGCACGGCCTGGGCCGGCACCAGACGGTGCAGCCCAGCGACCCGGTCGCCCTCGAGCACTGGGTGAACTCGCTGGCCCCCGGCGTCGACCTCTCCGACATCGCCGACCTGCCCGACGACCAGCTCGAGACCGCCGCGCGCGCCCTGGCCGCCGGCGAGCGCGGGCTGTCCGAGCGGCGCCGCGGCGTGCAGGACGTCATGGACTCCCTGGCCGGCGAGCTGGGCCGCCGCTACCGCGACGGCGAGGCCGACGTCGCCCAGCTCCTCGCCGCGGAGGGTCGCCATTAACTTCCCGGACAACCCTGTCCTGGTCGAGGTCTGGCGGTCGGGCTTCTTCGAGTCGGCCCACCGCGGGTCGCTGGTCGTGCTGGACGCCGACGGTGCCGTGACCCACGCGGTCGGCGCGGTGGACGTGCCGACGCTGCCGCGCTCGTCGAACAAGCCCGTGCAGGCCACCACCTACCTGGACGCCGGGTGGGTGCCGCGGTCGACGCAGGAGCTGGCCATCGCCGCCGGCTCGCACTCCGGGGAGCCCGGGCACGTCGAGCTCGCGCTGGCGATGCTGGCCGCGGCCGGTCTCGGCCCCGACGACCTCGGCTGTCCCGCCGCGCTGCCCTCCGACGAGCGGGAGCGGGCCACCTGGCTGGTCGAGGGCCGCGCGCCGGCCCGCGAGGCGATGAACTGCTCGGGCAAGCACGCCGCGATGCTGTCGGCCTGCGTCGCCGCGGGCTGGCCCACGCAGGGCTACCTGGACCGCGCGCACCCGCTGCAGCAGGCCATCGAGGCCCGCCTGGGCGAGGCCGGCGGCGAGCCGGTGAGCGCCGT
Organism: Klenkia terrae; assembly: GCF_900491935.1. Classification (GTDB taxonomy): domain Bacteria; phylum Actinomycetota; class Actinomycetes; order Mycobacteriales; family Geodermatophilaceae; genus Klenkia; species Klenkia terrae. Next base: position 1,445,220 of record NZ_UEXK01000004.1, on the reverse strand, counting down.
CGTCGTCGACGGGTGCGGTGCCCCGCAGCACGCGCTGTCGGTGACCGCGCTGGCCCGCGGCGTCCTGTCGCTGGTGCAGGCCGAGCCGGGCACGGCCGGTCGCTCGGTCGCCGACGCGGTGCGGGCCCACCCGTGGCTGGTCGCCGGCACCGGCAAGGACGACACCCTGCTGATGGGCGCGGTGCCCGGCTTGCTCATGAAGGGTGGTGCGGACGGCGTGCACGTCGCCGCCCTCCCCGGCGTCGGCGCGGTCGCGCTCAAGCTGGACGACGGCGGCGACCGCGGTCGGATGCCCGCGCTGTGCGCCGGGCTGGCCCGCCTGGGCGTCGACGCCGAGCTGCTGGCGCCGTTCGCGGTGACCCCGGTGAGCGGTGGCGACGGCGTGGTCGGCGAGGTCCGGCCGTCCGCCGCACTGGTCTGAGCGGAGTCGCTGCGCATCGTTCCCCGAGCGCTGCGACTCCATGAGCGGTTCGTCACACTGCTAGCACCTGTGCTTGCAGGAGCTAGCACCCTGGGTTAGCGTCGTCGGTGTGCAGAACCCGTCGGAGATCGTCAGCTCGGTCCGCGAGAGCGTGACCAGTGCCGTCGAGTCCGCCGCTGCCGAGGCGACCACCGTGTCGACCGCGGTCAGCTCCCAGGTGGGCGACTTCATCCGCACCCAGCGCAACGCCGCCCAGGTGTCGTTGCGCGAGCTGGCCCGCACCGCCGGGGTCAGCAACCCCTACCTCTCGCAGGTGGAGCGGGGACTGCGCAAGCCGTCGGCGGAGATCCTGGCCCAGATCGCCCGGGGCCTGAAGATCTCGGCCGAGACGCTCTACGAGCAGGCCGGGATCCTGGACCGCCGGTCCGGCACGCCCGACACGGTCACCGCGATCCGGTCGGACCCGGCGCTGAGCGAGCGGCACAAGAACGTGCTGCTGGACCTCTACGAGTCGCTGGCCAGCACCCCCGTCACCCCCACCCCGCAGACCTCCCAGGAGGAGTCCCCATGAGCACCACCGAGACCCGCGACCGCACCAAGAAGCGCGCCGCCCGCACCGCCGACGACGCCCGGCTGACCGCGAAGTCCGCCACCGACCTGGTCGTCGAGGCCGGTCGCACCGGGGTGCTGGCCGCCATCGGCGCCGGCGACGTCGCCGTCGGCACCGTCCGCTCGGTGCTGGGCACCGTCCGCAGCAAGGCCGAGGCCCTGCCGGGCGAGGCCCAGGTGCAGGCCGACCTGGCCGCCAAGGAGGTCCGCACCCGGGCCGAGGGCGCCCGCGACAAGGCGTTCTCCGCCGTGAGCCAGGCCCGCGGCAAGGCCGAGGTCGCCGCGGACCGCGCCCAGGGTGCTGCCCGCCCCGAGGCCGTCAAGGGCACCGTCGCCGAGGGGCGCGGCACCGTCGTCGGCCTGGCCGAGGCCGTCCGCCAGCAGGCGCTCAGCACCGTCTCCGGTCTCGCCGCCCGCGGCGAGGAGGTCGTCGAGGACCTGCGCCGCCAGCCCGGCTTCCGCTCCGTCGTGAGCCGCGCCGAGCGCTCGGTCGACGCCGTCGAGGACGCCCTCGAGGACGTCCTGGACACCGCCGACGAGACCGTCGCCGCGGCGTCGGACAAGGCCACCTCGGTCGCCCAGAAGGCCAAGAGCCAGACCAGCAAGGCCGCCGCCGAGGCCAAGGACGAGGTCCGCACCGAGGCGCGCAGCACCAAGCGCACCGTGCGCTCGACCACCGGACCCAAGGCCACCGCCCCCAAGGCCCCGGCCAAGCGCACCGCGCGGAAGCCCGCGGCCGGGCGGCCCTCGCCCCTGGTGCCCCCGGCCAAGAGCGCTGCGGCGAAGGACACCGCGCCGTCGGCCAGCAGCACCGCCCCCTCGGCGTCCAGCAACGCGCCGTCGGCCAGCAGCTCGGCGCCCTCCTCGAACTGAGGAGACCCGCCCCGCCGTCAGGGCCCGCAGCCTCGCGCTGCGGGCCCTGACGCGTGTCCGCGGTCTACCCTGGCGCCATGCCGGCCTTCGACAACGCCCTGTTCGCGGTCATCACCTATGCCGTGCTCGGGCTGGGGGCCTGGGCCACCGTCGACGCGATCATCCGGCCGGCCGCCGGCTACGTCGCCGCCGGCAAGCTGAGCAAGCCCGCCTGGGTGGCCATCACCGCCATCGCGACGCTGGTCGTCTACGGCATGGGCGTGATGTCGTTCCTGGGCCTGCCGGCGATCGTCGGGATCATCGTCTACCTGGTCGACGTCCGGCCGGCGCTGCGTGGCCTGCAGTCGGGCAACAGCAGCTGGTGACCCACCCGCGGCTCAGCCGCGGGGCATGACCGCCCACAGCACCAGGTAGGCGATGAACTGCGGCCCCGGCAGGACGCAGGAGACCACGAAGGCCACCCGGACGACGGTGCGCGAGAGGCCGAAGCGCCGGGCCAGCCCGGAGCACACCCCCGCCACGACCTTGTGCTGGGTGTCGCGGGAGAATCTGCGGGACGCCGGAGAGGTCATGGCTACACCGTAAGGCGACTGCCTGGACGGTGCCTGGGCAGATCAGGCGAAGATGCCCGCCGGCGGCTCGGGCGAGGGCACGGCGGTCGCGTCGGCCACCGGCAGCGCCGTCCCGACGAACGCGGTGAGGTCGACCCCCGCCACGACCCGGGACGGCATCGGGTCCCCGGCGCAGCGCCGGGTCAGCGCGGCGACCGGCAGCTCGGCGTCCGACGCCACCGCCACTGTGTTGCCGTGCCGGCGCCCGCGCAGCGTGCCGGGCTCGGCGACCAGCAGTACGTGGCCGAACACCGCGGCCAGGGTGGCCGCCTGCGTGCGCAGGAAGCGCAGCGGCGGTCCGTCGGAGACGTTCCACGCGGTCACCCCGCCCGGGCGCAGCACCCGGGCGACCTGGCCGGCGAACTCCGTGCTGGTCAGGTGCGCCGGCGTGCGGGCACCGGCGAAGACGTCGACCAGGACGACGTCCGCGCTCGCGTCGGGCAACGCCTCCAGCCCGGCCCGGGCGTCGGCCGCCCGGACCCGGATGCGCGCGCCCTTCGGCAGCGGCAGGTGCTCCCGGACCAGCTCGGTCAGCGGCTCGTCGAGCTCGACCACCCGCTGGCGCGAGCCCGGCCGGGTCACCGCGACGTAGCGCGGCAGGGTCAGCGCGCCGCCGCCGAGGTGGACGACGTCCAGCGGCACACCCTCGTCGGCGGCCAGGTCGACGACGTGGCCCATCCGGCGCACGTACTCGAACTCCAGGTGCTCGGGCTCGTCCAGGTCGACGTGGGACTGCGGGACGCCGTCGAGCATCAGCACGAAGGAGCGGTCCCGGTCGGCGTCGCCGAGGATCTCGGCCACCCCGCCGGCGGTCGGCACCCGACCGGGGAGCAGCGGGTGCTCGGGGCCGCTGGTCCGGCGCTCGCGTCGGCTCACGACGGCGCGACCGCCGACCAGCGCACGGTCACCTCGCCGTGCCGCCAGCGCCGGCTGGACCCGACCAGCGGCCAGCCCTGCGCGGCCATCGCCTCGACCGCGGCCACCCAGCGCTGCCGCGGGCCGAACGTCGACAGCCCGGCCGCGGCGGCCCAGCAGGCGTCGAGGGCGGTCAGGAAGGCGTGCACCGGCTGGCCGGGCACGTTGTGGTGGATCAGCGCCTTGGGCAGCCGCTCGGCCAGGTCGGAGGGCCGGTCGATGTCCGAGGGCCGGACGGCGAGGGTCAGGGTGAGCGGCCCGGAGTCGTCCAGCGCCACCCAGCACGCCCGCCGTCCCCACTCGTCGCAGGTGCCCTCGACCAGCAGGCCGCCGGGGCCCAGGGCGGCGCACATCGTCGTCCAGGCGCGGGCGGCGGACTCCTCGTCGTACTGGCGCAGCACGTTGAACGCGCGGACCAGGACCGGGGACAGCCCGGCCAGCTCGAACCCGCCGAGCCGGAAGTCCACCCGGGGCGGGTCCCGGTCGTCGGCCACGGAGGCGACCCGGTCGGGGGCGATCTCCAGCCCGACGACCTCCAGGCCGGTGACCTCGGACCCCAGGCGGTCGACCAGCTCCAGGGTGGTCACCGCCGACGCGCCGTAGCCCAGGTCCACCACGAGCGGGCGGGCGGCGTCGCGCAGGCGGGGGACCTGGGTCGCCACCAGCCAGCGGTCCACCCGGCGCAGGCGGTTGGCGTTCGTCGTCCCGCGGGTCGGCAGGCCCAGCGCGCGGGCCCGGCCGGCGGCCAGCCGGGGTTGCTTGCGGGTGGGGGGCAGCACCGCCTTGCGGGAGTGGTCGCTGCTCACCGGTCCGGAGGGTAGTCGCGCGGCGGTTAGCGTGGAGCCGTGCAGGTGCATCAGGGAACCCGACTGGCCGAGTTGACCACGCTGGCGGTGGGCGGACCCGTGGACCGGCTGGTCGAGGTGCACGACGCCGACGAGCTGGTCGCCGCCGTCCGCGACGCCGACGCCGCCGGCCGGCCGCTGCTGGTGCTCGGCGGTGGGTCCAACGTGGTCGCCCCCGACGCCGGGTGGCCCGGGGACGTCGTCGCCGTCCGGTCCCGGGGCGTGGTCCGCACCGGGGACGCCGTGCAGGTGCAGGCCGGCGAGCCGTGGGACGACCTGGTGGCGCACACCGTCGCGCAGGAGCTCGCCGGCATGGAGGCGCTCAGCGGCATCCCGGGCAGCACCGGGGCGACGCCCGTGCAGAACGTGGGCGCCTACGGCCAGGAGGTCGCGCAGACCATCACCGCCGTCCAGGTCCTCGACCGCCGCGACGGCTCGGTGCGCACGCTGACCCCCGTCGAGTGCGGCTTCGGCTACCGGGACTCCGCGCTCAAGCAGCACCCCGGGGTGTTCGTCGTCCTCACCGTGACGTTCGGGCTGCAGTCCTCGCCGCTGTCGATGCCGGTCGGCTACGCCGAGCTCGCCCGCCGGCTCGGCGTCGAGGTGGGGGAGCGGGCGCCGCTGGCCGACGTCCGGGCCGCCGTCCTCGAGCTGCGCCGGGGCAAGGGCATGGTGCTGGACCCCGCCGACCCCGACTCCCGCAGCGCCGGGTCGTTCTTCACCAACCCGGTGGTGCCGGCCTCGATGGCCGTGGAGGGCTGCCCCAGCTGGCCGGCCGGCGACGACGTGAAGCTGTCGGCGGCGTGGCTGGTGCAGCACGCCGGGTTCGGCCGCGGCACCCGGCAGGGCCACGTCGGGACGTCGTCCCGGCACTCGCTGGCGCTCACCACCGAGCCGGGTGCGACGGCCGACGAGCTGCTCGCCTTCGCGGGGAAGGTCGTGGACGCCGTCCGGGACCGCTTCGGCGTGACGCTGGTCCCCGAACCCACCGCCGTCCGACCCTGAGGCCGCGCTCGAGCCCGCCGCTCAGGACTCGCGGTGCACCTTGTGCTGGGCGGCCTGGGCGCGCGGGCGGACCACCATGAGGTCGATGTTGACGTGGTGCGGCCGGGTGACCGCCCAGGCGATGCAGTCGGCGACGTCGTCGGCGACCAGGGGCTCGCGGACGCCCTCGTAGACCTTGGCGGCCTTCGCGGCGTCGCCGGTGCGGTTGAGCGCGAACTCGTCGGTCTTCACCATGCCGGGGGCGATCTCCACGATCCGCACCGGCTCGGCGACCAGCTCCAGCCGCAGGGTCTCCGCCAGGGTGTGCACGCCGTGCTTGGCCGCGGTGTAGCTCGCCCCGCCCTCGTAGCTGACCAGGCCCGCGGTCGACCCGACGAAGACGACGTCGCCGGCGCCCGACGCCCGCAGGGCCGGCAGCAGGGCCTTGGTCACCCGAACGCTGCCCAGCACGTTGACCTCGAAGGACCGGGTCCAGGAGTCCAGGTCTGCGTCGGCCACCGGTGCCGCGTCGAAGGCGCCGCCGGCGTTGTTGACCAGCACGTCCACCCGGTCCAGCGAGGCGACCAGCGCGGCCACCGAGTCGGCGTCGGTCACGTCGAGCTCGACCGCGCGGCCGCCGATCTCCCCGGCGAGCTCGGTCAGCCGGTCCATCCGCCGGGCCCCGAGGACCACGGAGAAGCCGTCGGCGGCGAGCCGGCGGGCGGTCGCGGCGCCGATCCCGCTGGACGCGCCGGTGACGACGGCCACACGTCCGTCGCCGGGGAAGGGGAGGGCTCGAGTCTCGGCAGGCATGGGCCCAGTCTGCTGGTGCAGGATGGGGTGTCGCAGAGGTGCCCGCCGGGGGCGCCCGGCGGGGAGGAGTCGACGTGCCTGCTCGGCGCCCGCTCCGCCCTGTGGGCCCCTGGCACCCCCGCCCGCCGCAGGTCCGCCGGGTGGCCACGCTCAGCGTGCACACCAGCCCGCTGGACCAGCCCGGGGCCGGGGACGCCGGCGGCATGAACGTCTACGTCGTCGAGGTGTCCCGCCGGCTGGCCGCCCGGGGCATCGCGGTGGAGATCTTCACCCGGGCGACGTCGTCGGACCTGCCGCCGGTCGTGGAGATGGTGCCCGGGGTGACCGTGCGGCACGTGTCCGCCGGACCCTTCGAGGGCCTGGGCAAGGACGACCTGCCCGCCCAGCTGTGCGCCTTCACCGCCGCCGTGCTGCGCGAGGAGGCCCGGCACGAACCCGGCTTCTACGACGTGCTGCACAGCCACTACTGGCTCTCCGGGCAGGTCGGCTGGCTGGCCCGGGACCGCTGGGGCGTGCCGCTGGTGCACTCGGCGCACACCCTGGCCAAGGTCAAGAACGCCGCGCTGGCCGAGGGCGACGCCCCCGAGCCCATGGCCCGGGTCATCGGCGAGGAGCAGGTGGTCGCCGAGGCCGACCGGCTGATCGCCAACACCGTCGAGGAGGCCCGCCAGCTCGTCCGCTGGTACGACGCCGACCCGGCGCGCACCCTCGTCGTCCCGCCCGGGGTGGACCTGGAGCGGTTCACCGACCGCCGGGACCGGGCCGCCGCGCGCCGGGCGGTCGGCGTGGCCGACGACGCCCTGGTGCTGCTGTTCGTCGGCCGGATCCAGCCGCTCAAGGCCCCCGACGTCCTCCTGCATGCCGCGGCCCGGCTGCTGGCCGACGAGCCCGCGCTGCGCGCCAGGCTGCAGGTGCTGGTCGTCGGCGCCCCCAGCGGCAGCGGGCTGGCCGAGCCGCGCCAACTGCAGGAGCTCGCCGTCTCCCTCGGGATCGCCGACGTCGTCCGGTTCGTGCCGCCGCAGGGCCCGGCGGCCCTGGCCGACCACTACCGGGCCGCCGACGTCGCGGTCGTGCCCAGCCACAACGAGTCCTTCGGCCTGGTCGCCCTGGAGGCGCAGGCCTGCGGCACCCCGGTGGTCGCCGCCGCCGTCGGCGGGCTGCCCACGGCCGTCGCCGACGGGGTCTCCGGCGTGCTGGTCGACGGGCACGACCCGGCCGACTACGCCGCCGCCATCCGCAAGGTCGTCGAGCAGCGCGAGGTGCTGTCCGTCGGTGCCCGCCAGCACGCGGAGTGCTTCAGCTGGGACCGCACCGCCGGGTCCCTGGTCGAGGCCTACACGGCGGCCATGGGCGAGATGCGGGCCGTGGTCCGCTCGCCCCGGGACCGGGTGCGCGACGCCGTCCGGGCGTTCTCGGTCGGGGGGACGGCGCGGTGAGCGTGCTGCCCGAGCTCGAGGCCCTCGTGGACGCCGCGCTGCGCGACGCCGAGCTGGTCTACGAGCACCCGGCGCCGGGGCGGTTCCTGGTCGACCTGCCCGGCACGAACAAGCTCAAGACGGTCTGCGGGCTGGTGCTGGGCGAGCACGGTCTGCGGATCGAGGCGTTCGTCTGCCGCCAGCCCGACGAGAACCGCGAGCAGCTGTGGACCTGGCTGCTGCAGCACAACGCGCGGATGTACGGCGTGTCCTACTCCATCGACACCGCCGGAGACGTCTACCTGACCGGTCGGCTGTCGGCCGCAGCGGTCACCGCCGAGGAGATCGACCGGCTGCTCGGTGCGGTGCTCAGCTACGCCGACGACCACTTCAACACGATGCTGGAGATCGGGTTCGGCACCTCGATCCGTCGGGAGTGGGCCTGGCGGGTCAAGCGGGGGGAGTCCCTGCGCAACCTCGAGGCCTTCGCGGACTTCGTCGAGCGCGGGGGACCGAGGCGGCCCCACCGGGCTACCGGCGGCGCTGGTGGGTGCTGACCACCATGATCGTCTGCCTGCTCGTGGTGATCATGGGCAACACGGTGCTCAACGTCGCCCTGCCCACCCTGCAGCGCGACCTGTCGGCCACCCAGAGCCAGCTGCAGTGGGCCATCGACGCCTACATCCTGGTCTTCGCCGGCCTGCTGTTCAGCTGGGGCGTGATCGGCGACCGGATCGGCCGCCGCCGGGCGCTGCTGATCGGGCTGGGCATCTTCTCGCTGGGCTCGGTGCTCGCCGCGTTCTCCGGGTCGGCGCAGGAGCTGATCGCCTGGCGTGCGCTGATGGGGGTCGGTGGTGCCGCGGTGCAGCCGGCCACCCTGGCGGTGATCAGCAACGTCTTCCCGGCCGGCGAGCGCAGCCGGGCCATCGGTATCTGGGCCGGCGCCGCCGGCATCGGCATCGCGGGTGGCCCGCTGGCCGGTGGCCTGGTGCTGGAGCACTTCTGGTGGGGTGCGGTGTTCCTGCTGGGCATCCCGGTGGCCGCGGTCGGCGCCGTCGGCTGCGTGACCCTGGTGCCGGAGTCCCGGGACCCGGCGCCGGGCCGGCTCGACGTCCCCGGGGTGCTGCTGTCCATCGCCGGGCTGGGCTCGCTGGTCTTCGGCATCATCCGCGGCGGCGAGGGGGTCGGCTGGACGACGCCCGGCGTGCTCGTGCCGTTGCTGGGCGGCGTCGTCCTGCTGGTGGCGTTCGTCTGGTGGCAGCGGCGGACGACGCACCCCGCGCTGGACGTCTCGCTGTTCCGGCTGCCGGCGTTCTCCGCCTCGGCCGCCGCGCTGGCGCTGAACTTCTTCGCCCTGCAGGGCGCCACGTTCTACCTCGTCTACTACCTGCAGGGCGTGCTCGGGTTCTCCCCGCTGCAGTCCGGGGCGACCCTGGTGCCGATGGCGGTGGCCATCGCGCTGGCCTCGCCGCGGGCGTCGGTGCTGGCCGACCGGTTCGGCGCCAAGCTGGTGTGCGCGGCCGGCTTCGGGCTGATGGCCTCGGCGTTCGCGGCCAACCAGCTGCTGGACACCGACCCGCCGATCTGGCTGGTGCTCGTCGTCCTCTTCGTGCAGGGGCTGGGCCTCGGGGCGGTGCTGGCGCCGGCGACCGAGTCGATCATGAGCGTGGTGCCGCGGGAGAAGGCCGGCGCCGGGGGAGCGGTGAACAACACCGTCCGCCAGGTGGGCGGCGCGCTCGGCGTGGCCATCCTGGGGTCGCTGGTGGCCGGGGTCTACGCAGCGCGGCTGGGCGATGCCGTGGACGTGCTGCCCGCCGACGCCCGCGAGCAGGCCCGGCAGTCGGTGGTGGCGACGCTGGAGGCGGTGCGGTTGGCCGGCGCCGGCGCGCAGGGGCTGGTCGACCCGGCGCGGCAGGCGTTCGTGGAGGCCATGCACGTCACCGCGGTCGGGACGGCGGCCTCGGCGGTGGTCGCGGCCGTCGTGTGCCTCGTCTGGCTGCCCGGCCGCCGCCGTCCCTGATCGGCAACCACATGGTTGACGACCGGCGCCTCGCGGGCTAACGTCTTCTGCAACCGAACGGTTGAGGACGGAGGGGTGATGGCCGACCAGCTCTCCCGGGTGTTCGCCGCCCTGGCCGACCCCACCCGGCGCGACATGGTCGCCCGGTTGACCGTCGCCGACGCCACGGTGGGCGAGCTCGCGGCCCCCTACGACGTCAGCACCCAGGCCGTCTCCAAGCACCTCAAGGTGCTCGAGGGTGCCGGCCTGGTCACCCGCGGCCGTGCGGCGCAGACCCGCCCGGTCCACCTGGAGGCCGAGGTGCTGGACCTGATGACCGCCTGGATCGAGCGCTACCGGCGCCGGGCCGAGGAGCGCTACACCCGCCTGGACGCCGTCCTGGCCGAGCTCGACACCACCGAGGAGGACCTGTCGTGACCACCACCGCCCCGCAGGCGACCATCGCCGCCGACGCGGCGCTGCCGCTGATCCGCATCACCCGCGACTTCCGCGGCACCGTCGCGCAGCTGATGCGCGCCCACCTGGACCCCGAGCTGTTCGCCCGCTGGGTGGGCCCGAACGGCATGGACACCCGGGTCGACCGCTGGGACGCCCGGGACGGCGGCGAGTGGCGCTACGTCGCCGGCCGGGACGGCGAGGAGTACGCCTTCCGGGGCTGCTTCCACCGGATCGGCACCGACACGATCGTGCAGACCTTCACCTGGGAGGGCATGCCGGAGGACGTCTCGCTGGAGACGCTGCGCTTCGAGGACCTGGGGGAGGGGCGCACCCGGCTGCACGCGCAGTCGCTGGTCGACTCCTTCGAGGGCCGCGACGCCTGGCTGCGCAGCGGCATGGAGATCGGCGTCGACCAGGGCTACGCCAAGCTCGACGCGCTGCTGCTCGACGCGCCGCTGGTGCAGGCGTGAGCGCCGCGGACCGGCACGCCCGGATCGCCGGCCGCTTCGGCGCGGTGGTCGGCGGGGTCACCGACTGGACCGCACCGGCCCCGGTCGAGGGCTGGACGGCGGCCGAGGTCGTCGGCCACCTGGTCGAGTGGCTGCCCGCGCTGCTGGCCGCCGACGACATCACCCTGGCCGTCGACCGCACCGGGGACCCCGCGGAGGACTGGACCCGGCACGCGACCGCCGTCCAGGCACTGCTGGCCTCGCCGCGGGCGGCCGAGCCGTTCACCCACCAGCACCTGGGCACGCTGCCCCTGGGTGACGCGGTCGACCGGTTCTACACGACCGACGTGCTCTTCCACACCTGGGACCTGGCCACGGCCAGCGGTCAGGAGTCGGGCCTGGACGAGGCGGAGTGCGCCGAGCTGCTGGCCGGCATGCAGCCGATGGACGAGATGCTGCGCCAGTCCGGCCAGTACGGGCCCAAGGTCGCCGTGCCCGACGACGCACCGGCCGTCGACCGGCTGATGGGCTTCCTGGGGCGCGACCCCGGACGGTGAACCGGGGTGGCCCGACGGCGATCGGCCACGTACAAACGGTGGGGGTCGTCCACCACCGCGGCCGTCACCGACGAGGAGGACCGATGGCCGCCCGGAACCGCCGACCGCTGCTGCGCGCCACCCTCGGGGCGCACCTCGCCGGCGAGGTCGATCCGATCGCCACCACCGAGGCCGCCCGGGGGGTGGCCTACGCCCTGGTCGACCGGGCCCGCGCCACCGATGACCCCGAGGTCACCCGGCGGCTGGTCACCCTGGCCGACGACCAGGGCCTGGACGAGCTGGCCGAGCTGTGGGCCGACGCCCCGGCGATCTCCCTGCCCGGTGCGCTGTGGCGGCTGTACCTGCTGCGGGCCTGGGTGCAGCGTGACCCGGTCTCGGCGGCCCGTCAGTTCGAGGCCGGCCGCGGGCGCGTGCTGCCCCGCGAGGTGGTCGCCGGCCTGGCCGACCCGCCGGGCCCCGACGGCGTGCGCGACCTCGCCGACGCCGTGCTGACCGGGGTTTTCGAGGGCGACCTGGACGTCGCGCTGGACCGCGCCGCTGCCTTCTGCTGGGTCGTCGCGGGCGGCCGCGCCGCGCACGCCGACGAGCTGGACGACGTCGACGGCGAGCAGGCCGACCGGGTGACCCGCACCGGCCACGCGCTGGCCCGCACGGCCGACCAGCTCGCCGCAGCGGCCCGCCGCTGGCGGGCGGGCACGCTCACCTGAGGGCTGCACCGTGGCCGACGAGACCGAGCTGCGGGGGCGCACCCGGGCGCTGACCGGGGTCGTGCTCGCCTCCGCGCTGGTCTACCCGCTGCTGGCCTGCGCGGTGCAGCTCGCCTTCGCCCAGTTCCTCACCGGGGACGTGGGCGCGGCGGTCGGCTGGGGGACCGCGACGGTCGCGCTGTGCGTGGCCGTGGTGGCGGTGATCCGGTGGAGCACCGGCCGCCGGGTGCGCAGCCCCTGGTTGCTGGCCGGGCTGGGCCCGCCGCTGCTCCTGGAGCTCTGGCTGGCCTGGCCCCTGCTCGCCGGCTGAGCCGTCGGGCAGGATGGACGACGTGACCGGAACTCTGGTGCTCCTCCGCCACGGCGAGAGCGAGTGGAACAAGGCCAACCTCTTCACCGGCTGGGTCGACGTGTCCCTGTCCGAGAAGGGCCGCGCCGAGGCGACGCGGGGTGGTGAGCTGCTGGCCGCCGAGGGGCTGCTGCCCGACGTGCTGCACACCTCGCTGCTCAAGCGGGCGATCACCACCGCCGAGCTGGCGCTGGCCGCGGCCGACCGGCAGTGGATCCCGGTGACCCGCTCCTGGCGGCTCAACGAGCGGCACTACGGCGCCCTGCAGGGCAAGGACAAGGCCGCCACCCTCGCCGAGTACGGCGAGGAGCAGTTCATGACCTGGCGGCGCAGCTACGCCACCCCGCCGCCGCCGATCGCCGCCGACGACGAGTACAGCCAGGACGCCGACCCGCGCTACGCGTTCCTGCCGCCGGAGGCCCGGCCGGCCACCGAGTGCCTGGCCGACGTCGTCGTCCGGATGCTGCCGTACTGGTACGACGCGATCGTGCCGGACCTGCGGTCCGGCAAGACGGTGCTGGTCACCGCGCACGGCAACAGCCTGCGGGCGCTGGTGAAGCACCTGGACGGCATGGGCGACGACGAGGTGGTCGGGCTGAACATCCCCACCGGCGTCCCGCTGCGCTACGACCTGGACGACGACCTGGTCCCCACGAACCCCGGTGGCCGGTACCTGGACCCCGAGGCGGCCGCCGAGGCCATCAAGGCAGTGGCGGCCCAGGGCAAGAAGTGAAGGACCCCTGACGACGAAGGGCCCCGGGACGACGTCCCGGGGCCCTTCGTTGTGGTGCGGTGCGCTAGCTGGCGGCGGCGACCGGGAGGGGGCGCTCGCCGGTGACCAGGTAGACCACCCGGCGGGCGACGCTGACCGCGTGGTCGGCGAAGCGCTCGTAGTACCGGCCCAGCAGGGTGATGTCGATGGCCGACTCGATGCCGTGCGGCCAGTCGTTGCCCAGCAGCTCGCGGAACAGCTGCTGGTGGTTGCGGTCCATGAGGTCGTCCTCGGCCTCGAGCTGGACGGCGGCCTCGATGTCGCGCTTGGCGATGATCGTGCCGGCCTGGGCGACCAGGCTCTCGGCGATGTGGCCCATGTCCAGGAAGACCGGGCGGACCTCCTGCGGCACCGCGTGGTCCGGGAAGCGCATCCGGGCGACCTTGGCGATGTGCTGGGCCAGGTCGCCCATCCGCTCCAGGTCCTGCACCGTGGCCATCGCGGTGGTGATCGCCCGCAGGTCGGTGGCCACCGGGGCCTGCCGCGCGAGCAGCGTGAAGCAGCGCTCGTCGACGTTCTCCCGCACCCGGTCGATGTGCTGGTCCCCGGCGATGACCAGGTCGGCCAGGGCCACGTCGGCGTCCAGCAGGGCCGTGGTGGCCTTGCTCATCGCCGAGCCGACGGAGTTGGTCATCTCCACCAGGCACGTGTTGATGTCGTCGAGTTCTTCCCGGTAGCTGTCGCGCACGGTTCCCCTCCAGGTCTGCCGGGCGGGCGGGCCCGGGGCAGACGGCGTCGTCGGGCGCGGCGCAACCGGCTGGTTGCGGCTCGGGCGCCCGGGGACGAGCCTAGGGACTGATCGGTTCCCGCGCCGGGGCGCGCAGGTGAACGACGGCCCACCGGCCCGTGAACACTCCCTCCCGCGGGGGGTGATCACCCCTCCGGAGGCCGGGCGCGGGCCCCCCGGCGGCCTAGCATCGAGGCGTGCACCCGCTGCTGTGGCCGGCGCCCGGCCTCGTGCTGGGCGGTGCGGTCGGCGTCCTCGTCGCCCGCCTCCTCACCCGTGGTCAGCGTCCCGACCCCACGGGTCCCGCGCCGGACTACCTGCCCGGGTCGCCCACCCCGGTGGACGACGAGACCGTGCTCGCCCGCCGGCTGCTGGACCTGATGGACCCCGCCGTGGTGCTGCTGGACCTCTACGACTCGGTGCTGCTGGCCAACCCCTCGGCCCGTGCGCTGGGCATCGTCCGGGGCTCCCGCCTGCTGGTGCCCGGTCTGGTCTCCGTGGCGCACGAGGTCCGCCGCAGCGGGAGCCGGCGCTCGGACGTCCAGCTGCCCGGGGACCTGGTCGGCACCGGGCCCCGGATGGTCGGCGTGCACGGCGTCCGACTGGACAGCGGCCCGGCCCTGGAGCGCGGCCCGGTCGCCCTCGTCCTGCAGGACGTCACCGAGGCCCGCCGGGTCGAAGCCGTGCGCCGGGACTTCGTCGCCAACGTCGGGCACGAGCTGAAGACGCCGGTCGGTGCCCTCCTGCTGCTCGCCGAGGCCACCCAGGGGGCGGCCGACGACCCCGAGACGGTGCAGCGCTTCGCCGCCCGGATGACCCACGAGGCCGACCGGCTGTCCCGCCTGGTCCGCGAGCTGATCGACCTCTCCCGCCTGCAGGGGGCCGAGCCGCTGCCCGAGCTGACCCCGATCGACGTGCACGACGTGGTGGCCGAGGCCGTGGACCGCACCCGGCTGGCCGCCGCCGCCAAGGGCATCGAGCTGGCCGTCGGCGAGCAGACCGGGCTGGTCGTGCGCGGCGTGGAGGCCCAGCTGGCCACCGCGGTGACCAACATGCTGGCCAACGCGGTCGCCTACTCCCCGGACGCCACCAAGATCGCCGTCGGCACCCGGGCGCGCTCGGGCTTCGCCGAGATCGCGGTCACCGACTCGGGCATCGGCATCCCGCGCGCGGACCGGGCTCGGGTGTTCGAGCGGTTCTACCGGGTCGACCAGTCCCGGGCCAGCGCCACGGGCGGCACCGGTCTGGGCCTGGCCATCGTCAAGCACGTGGCCACCAACCACGGCGGGTCGGTCACGGTGTGGAGCGAGGAGGGCCTGGGGTCGACGTTCACCCTGCGCATCCCGCTGGCCCCGGCCGAGCCCGACCCGATCCCCACCACGGACCCCGCGGGGATCTCCCGCGATCGTGTCGACGCGCTCCGCGCGGCCGTCACCCCGACAGATGTGCAGAGAGGACGGTCATGACCCGAGTGCTGGTCGTGGAGGACGAGGAGTCCTTCTCGGACGCGCTGTCCTACATGTTGCGCCGCGAGGGCTACGAGGCGGTCGTCGCCGGCAACGGGATCGACGCCCTGGCCGAGTTCGACCGCGGCGGTGCCGACATCGTCCTGCTGGACCTCATGCTGCCCGGCCTGTCGGGCACCGAGGTCTGCCGGACACTGCGGGCCAAGAGCGCGGTCCCGATCATCATGCTGACCGCCAAGGACACCGAGATCGACAAGGTCGTCGGCCTCGAGCTCGGCGCCGACGACTACGTCACCAAGCCGTACTCCGCGCGGGAGCTGCTCGCCCGGATCCGCGCCGTGCTGCGGCGGGGCAGCGAGACCGACCTGCCGGTGGACGCCGCGCTGGCCGCCGGTCCGGTGCGGATGGACGTCGAGCGGCACACCGTCGCCGTGGACGGCGAGACCATCTCGCTGCCGCTCAAGGAGTTCGACCTCCTCGAGCTGCTGCTGCGCAACGCCGGCCGGGTGCTGACCCGGGGCCAGCTCATCGACCGGGTGTGGGGCGCGGACTACGTGGGCGACACCAAGACCCTCGACGTCCACGTCAAGCGCCTGCGCGCCAAGATCGAGCCCGACCCGGCGACCCCGAAGTGGCTGGTCACCGTGCGAGGCCTCGGCTACAAGTTCGAGTCCTAGCCCCTCGGCCCCTGCGAGGGGGCCGAGGGGGTCCGGCTACTTCCCGCGGCCGGTCTCTTCCTGGAGCTCGTCGATCTTGATCGAGGCGTCCGCCTTGGTGATGTCCTCGGGGACCTCCTCGCCGGCCTGCTGGGCCAGCGTGGACAGGTAGCTCTTCTGCGCCCCGGTGGCCGGCTCGTCGCCGGTCACCCAGTCGGAGGGGTCCTTCTCGGCCGTGGGGTCACCGGGCTGGCCGGTGTTGACCTTCGAGTCTGATTCGCTCATGCGTTCGAAGCTACGCGGCGATGCGTCGGTCCGCTCGTCGATCATGGGCGGCCCCCGCCAGCCGGGCCCGGGCCTCCTCGATGCGCCGGCCGGTGAGGTAGACGTGCTCCCGCCCGCAGGGGCAGGCCACGGCGACCGCGACGACGCCGGGCCGGGTGCGCGGGTCGGCCACCGGCCGCACGAGCCGGTCGGCGACGAGCTCGTCGGAGCGGGTGGCGGGGCAGGTGATCAGCAGCATGCGACCAGCCTGGTGCGGCCCCGTCGTCCCCACGAGTGGCAGTCATGACCCCGATCGCCGATTTCCTGCCATGATGGTCGACGTGTCCCGAACCCTCGTGGTGAGCGTCCTCGCCGGCAACGGCACCCTCGGCGCCTTCGGGCTCGGCTCGGCCAGCGAGGTCTTCGGCTACGACAACACGCGCTTCGGTCTGCCGACCTTCGACTACGCGCTGGTCGCGGAGGTCCCCGGCCCGGTGCGGACCGACACCGGCCTCACCGTGCTCGTCGAGCACGGGCTGGACCGCCTGGCGGTCTCCGACGTGGTCGTGGTGACCGCTCGGCACGACACCGACAGCGCCTGCCCGCCGGCGGTGCTGGCGGCGCTCCGGGCCGTGCACGCCCGCGGCGGGCAGCTGATCAGCCACTGCAGCGGTGCCTTCGTGCTCGCCGAGGCCGGCCTGCTGGACGGCCGGCGGGCGGCGACGCACTGGCGGGTGGCCGACGACCTGGCGGCTCGGTTCCCCGCCGTGGACGTCGACCCCCGGGTGCTCTACGTCGACGAGGGCTCGATCATCACCGGCGCGGGCACGGCCGCCGGCGTCGACGCGCTGCTGCACTGGGTGCGCCGGGAGTACGGCCCCGGCGCGGCGAACGCGCTGGCCCGGGAGATGGTCGTGCCCCCTCACCGCGACGGCGGGCAGGCCCAGTACGTCGACACCCCGGTGGCCCGCTGCGAGGACGACCTGCTCGGCGACGTCCTGGGCTGGGCGCAGGAGCACCTGGCCGAGGACCTCACCGTCGAGGTGCTGGCCCGCCGCGCGCTGATGAGCCCGCGCAGCTTCGCCCGCCGGTTCAAGGACACCACCGGGACGACGCCGCACGCCTGGCTGCTGGCCCGGCGGCTGGCCGCGGCCGAGACGCTGCTGACCGACTCCGACGCCCCGGTCGAGGAGGTGGCCCGGTTGGCCGGCTTCGGGACGGCGGCCGGGCTGCGCGAGCACTTCGCCCGGCGGCGGGGGATCAGCCCGCGCGCCTACCGCCAGGCGTTCCGGACCCGCTTGGGCTCAGGTGGGGCGGCGGCGGTGCAGCTCGACGGGCACCGGGCGGGGGCTGGCGGGGTGCGGGGCCACCAGGCCGAGGTCGAGGCGGGC
>NZ_UEXK01000004.1:1388446-1427738 GCF_900491935.1 Klenkia terrae | reverse complement strand
GGCCGCCCGGTCTCGGCCGCCTCGGTCGCCCGCCCGGTGCCCGCCGCCCATCCGGCCGCCGCCCCGGTGAACCGTCAGCTGCCGGCCCAGCCGCAGCGCTCGGCCGTCACCTTCCTGACCGTCGCCGAGGTCGCCGCGATGATGCGGGTCTCCAAGATGACCGTCTACCGCCTCGTGCACGGCGGTGAGCTCTCCGCCGTCCGCGTCGGCCGCTCCTTCCGGGTGCCCGAGCGCGCCGTGCAGGACTACCTGCGCGACGCGTACACCGACATCGCCTAAGAGGGCTGCTCCACCGCGTCACCTGTACCACCAGCGTCGCCTCCGTACGGGGTCGCCGTCGTCGGGATCCGACGGCGGCTCCCCGCGGGCGGTCGCGCCCGCTCCACCCGCACGGCAGCACGGCAGCACCGCTCCACCGCGGCCCGGAGGGACCTCGACGTCCCCGGCCGCTCCCGGCGCCCGCCGCCCGCAGTGACCCGGCCGCGGCCCGGCCACGCGACGGGGCCGCCCCGCCGGGGCACCAGGTAGTCTCGACCGTCGAGCGTCGTCCACCTCGCCGCAGGTGGCCGCCGCACACGAGCTGAACACCCTCGCGCGGTGCCCGGCATGACCTCCGGTCATCGCTCCGGGCCCCGCGCGACCTCGACGTCGGGAGCATCACCATGGGTTCGGTCATCAAGAAGCGCCGCAAGCGGATGGCGAAGAAGAAGCACCGCAAGCTCCTCAAGAAGACGCGCATCCAGCGTCGCAACAAGAAGTGAGCTGAGGCTCGTGCCGCCCGCGGTCGTCCTCGTCACCGGTGTGAGCCGGTGGCTGGGCGGGGCGCTGGCGGCCGAGCTCGCCGCAGACCCCTCCGTGGAGCGGGTCCTCGGGGTGGACACCGTGACCCCCGGCCCCGAGGCGCTGCGCCGCCTCGGTCGCACCGAGTTCGTGCGGGCCGACATCCGGAACCCGCTGATCGGCAAGGTCATCGCCGCCGCCGGCGTCGACACCGTCGTGCACATGAACATCAGCTCCACCCCCGGGGGGAGCGGCGGCCGCACGTCGATGAAGGAGCTCAACGTCATCGGCACGATGCAGCTGCTGGCCGCCTGCCAGCGGGTGCCCTCGGTCCGCCGCCTGGTCCTCAAGTCGACCAGCGCCGTCTACGGGGCCAGCCCCCGCGACCCCGCCGTCTTCACCGAGACGATGCAGGCCCGTCGGGTGCCCGGCGGCGGCTTCGCCAAGGACAGCCTGGACATCGAGGGCTACGTCCGGTCCTTCGCCCGCCGGCGCCCCGAGGTCGGGGTGGCCGTGCTGCGGTTCACCAACTTCATCGGCCCGCGGATCGACTCGCTGCTGACCGGCTTCCTGCGGATGCCCGTCGTCCCCACCGCGCTGGGCTTTGACGCCCGGGTCCAGCTGCTGCACGAGGACGACGCCGTCGCGGTCCTGGTGAAGGCGACCACCGGCGACTTCGCCGGCACCGTCAACGTCGGCGCCGGGGGCACCGTGCTGCTGTCCCAGGCGATCCGTCGGCTGGGCCGGGTGCCGCTGCCCCTGCCCGAGCAGGCCATGGCGCCGCTGGGTCGGCTGACCCGGCAGGCGCGGATCACCGACTACTCGCCCGAGCAGCTCCGGTTCCTCAACTTCGGCCGGGTGGTCGACACCCGCGTGCTGCGCGAGGAGTTCGGCTACACCCCGCGGTACACCACGGCGCAGGCGCTGGCCGACTACGGCCGCACCGTCGTCCCGGTGGTCGACCGGGACGTGGTGGGCTCCGTGGTGCAGACCGCGGAGGCCACCGTGGGCCGCCTGGCCTCGGTGTGGAGCTCGCTGAGCCAGCGGTCGGCGCCGACCCCGGTCGGCGGCCTCCGGGCGGTGCGCGATGCCTGAGGCCCGCGTCATCCGGCTGCACCCCGACGGCCCCGACGATCCGGTCGAGCCCCCCGCCGCCGAGCCCGGCTGGGACGACCAGGTCGCCGGCGGGCTGGAGTTCCTCCGCCGCCGCCTGACCGGGGAGTACGAGACCGACGAGTTCGGCTTCGACCCCGACCTGGCCGACCACCTGCTCATGCCGGTGCTCCGCCCGCTGTTCCAGAAGTGGTTCCGGGTCGAGACCCAGGGCCTGTCCAACATCCCCGACGTCGGCGGCGCCCTCGTGGTGGCCAACCACTCCGGCACGATCCCGCTCGACGCGCTGATGACCACCGTCGCGCTGCACGACGAGCACCCGGCGTCCCGGCGGTTCCGGCTGCTCGGCGCGGACCTGGTGTTCCAGTTCCCGTTCATCGGCGCGATGGCCCGCAAGCTCGGCGCCACCCTGGCCTGCAACGAGGACGCCGAGCGCCTGCTCACCGACGGCGAGCTGGTCGGCGTCTTCCCGGAGGGCTTCAAGGGCATCGGCAAGTCCTTCAGTGAGCGGTACACGCTGCAGCGGTTCGGCCGGGGCGGGTTCGTGACCGCGGCGCTGCGCACCGGGGCGCCGATCGTGCCGTGCGCCATCGTCGGGGCCGAGGAGATCTACCCGATGATCGGCAACGCCAAGACCGCGGCGCGGATCCTGGGGCTGCCCTACCTGCCGGTGACCCCGACGTTCCCGCTGCTCGGGCCGCTGGGCCTGGTGCCGCTGCCGTCCAAGTGGTTCATCGCCTTCGGCACGCCCATCGAGACCGCCCACTACGGCCCCGGTGCCGCCGACGACCCGATGCTGGTGTTCAACCTGACCGACCAGGTCCGCGAGACCATCCAGCAGTCGCTCTACCAGCTGCTGCTGCAGCGCCGCTCCGTCTTCAGCTGAGCGGGTCACCACCAGCGCGCCGGGTCACCGCCCCACGGGGCACCGAGCCGGGCGTAGTCGTGCGGCGCCCCCTCGTGCGCGAGCACCGGGGCGGCGCACCGCACCCGCCCGGCGCCGACCACGGGGAGCTCGGCCGGCGTGCCCGCCGACCGCGGCCCCGTCCCCGGCTGCTGCAGGGCCAGCGCGGTCCGGGCCAGCGCGACCGACACCGCGTGCGACCCACCCCCGCGGGCCCGGTCCCGCAGGGCGGCGGCGACCCCGGCGGCCAGCAGGTGGCCCGAGGCGTGGTCCAGCGCCTGCACCGGGAGCGCACCCGGCACGACGCCGTCCGGGCTCTCGACGACGGCGATCCCGGTGGTGGCCTGCACCAAGCTGTCGAAGCCGCGGCGGTGCGTCCACGGCCCGGAGGTGCCCCAGGCGCTGACGCTGCCCACCACGACGCCGGGGTGCCGCTCCGCCAGGGCCGCCGGGGTCAACCCGAACCGGTCCAGCGACCCGGGCCGGTACCCGGTGAGGACGACGTCGGCGCCGCGCAGCAGCTCGTCGAGCACCTCGGGCTCGCGGGCCAGGTCGAGCAGCGCCGAGTGCTTGTCCTGCCCGGTGTCCAGGTGCTGCCACTCGATCTCGCGCGGCTCGGGCGGGTCGACCCGCAGCACCCGGGCGCCCAGCAGGGCCAGGTCCCGGCCGGCCACCGGCCCGGCGATCACCCGGGTGAGGTCCAGCACCCGGACGCCGTCCAGCGGCGCCGTGCCCACGCCGGCCCAGGGCCGGGGTGCGGCCGGCCCCAGGAGCTCGCGCAGCACCAGCGGCCGCCGGGCGACGGCGTGCTGCTGGGGGTGCGCAGACCACTCCTCGGGCCTCCGGACGGCGACCACCAGCGCACCGGCCCCGGCGGCCGCGTCCTCCAGCTCCTGCGCCGGACGGCGGGCCAGCGCGGCGCGGACCTGGTCGGGTCCGGCCGCGTCGTCCAGGCCCAGCAGCGACCGCAACCGGGCCGCGTGGTGCGGGTAGTTGCCGTGGGTGCGGACCCACCCGTCGGCAGCGGGCCAGAACCCAGACAGCGGCGCGAACGCCGTCGGGGCGGCGCCGTCCAGCCGGAACAGGCGGTCGCTGCCGAACGAGGCGGCCACCGCGAGCCCGTCGACCTGCAGCGGCCGGGCATCCCGGCCCACCCGGTCGGCGGCGCACAGCTGCCCGGCCAGCGAGACGACGCCGACGGCGTCCACGGCCAGGGCGCCGGCCTGCAGGCGGGAGGGCAGCGGGGCCGGCGTGGCCCGCACCAGGTCCAGCTCCGCGGCGTCCCCGCCGAGGTCCGCCCAGGCCTGCGCGGCCACCGCCCCCAGCGGGCCGACCGGTCCGGTCACCGGGTCAGAACGGCCACTGGTTGCGGCGTCGGAGGGCCAGCACACCGGAGACCGCACCGCCGCCGAGCGCGGCCGCGCCCAGGGTGGGGACGCCGATCCGGGCGGCCTTGCGGCCGGTGCGGAAGTCCTTGACCGCCCAGCCGCGGGACCGGGCGACCGCCTTGAGCTCGGTGTCCGGGTTGACCGCGACCGCGGTGCCGACCAGGGAGAGCATCGGCAGGTCGTTGGACGAGTCGCTGTAGGCCGTGCACCGGGTGAGGTCCAGCCCCTCCCGCTCCGCCAGCGCCCGGACCGCCTGCGCCTTGGCCTCGTGGTGCATCAGCTCGCCGACCAGCCGACCGGTGTACTTGCCGTCGACGATCTCCGAGACGGTGCCCAGCGCGCCGGTCAGCCCGAGGCGGCGGGCGATGACCGAGGCCAGCTCGATCGGGGTGGCGGTCACCAGCCAGACGCGCTGCCCGGCGTCCAGGTGGGCCTGGGCCAGCACCCGGGTGCCGGCCCAGATCCGGTCGGCCATCAGCTCGTCGTAGATCTCCTCGCCGGCCGCGGAGATCTCCTCGACCGACCGGCCGGCGATGAAGGCCAGCGCGTTGTCCCGGACGGTGTGCATGTCCACGGCGGACTCGGACCCGGCGACCCGGAACTTGGCCTGCTGCCAGATGAAGGAGGCCACGTCGCGGCCGGTGAAGTACTTGCGGGCGGCCAGCCCGCGGGCGAACCAGAACAGCGAGGCGCCCATCATCATCGTGTTGTCGCAGTCGAAGAACGCGGCACCGGTGCGGTCGGGCTCGACCACGGGTGCGGCCTCGACCTGGGCGGCTGCGGCGGCCGCGGCGCCGGCGACGAGGGCGCGGGTCTCCTCGTCGGCCAGGTCACCCGGCAGGCGGGCGCGTCGACCGCGGAACGGCACTCGGACCACGCGTCCGCCCCCCTCCTCGAGACCGCGGGGCACGACCCCGCACGCTGGTCCCGCCCCTAGCCGCCCCCGCCGACACCCCGGCCCCGGCGGTGGGGGTGGCCGATGTGGTCGAGGGGCGGTCAGTCGCCGATGCAGATGAGGCCGCCGACGCAGATCGTCGTCGAGGGCAGCAGGGGCACGTCGATCAGCGGCGGGACGGTGGTGGTCACCGCGGGCGTGGGCAGGGCGGGGACGGTGGTGCCCGCCNCGACCGGCGCCGGGGGACGGACCACCGGCGGGGGAGCGGGCGCCCGGTGGGCGCCGGTCGGCTGCTCGTCCACCGGGCGGCGGGGGACCGGTGTCGTCGTGCGGGGGCGCGGGGTCGGCCGGGGACGCGCGGGGTCGCGGCCCGACACGTCGGCGGCCGCACCGCCGGCTCGACCCTGGAGGGGCAATGCGGTCCCTCCGTCGTGGTCGGCGGCGCAGGACCCGGCGGCCGCACCCGGGCCCTGACCTGCGCAGGTCGGCCCCATGGTGACAACATCGGGCGTCCGCGTCCACGCGAGAAGGAGACCGGCCAGCGGCCACCCGGCCGCCCCGGTGGAGGAGGGTGTGCCCCGGTGGCCCCAGCAGCCCGCACGTTCCACGGTCTGGTCCGCGCCGCGGCGCAGGCCCACGGGTCGGCACCGGCCCTCGTGGAGGGGGACCGCCGGCTGACCTGGGCGGAGCTCTCGGCGCAGGTCGACCGCACCGCCGCGGGGTGGGCCGGGCTCGGGATGGCCGCCGGCGACCGGGTCGCCGTCCAGCTGCCCAACGGCATCGACTGGGTGCTCGCCGTGGTGGGCGCGCTGCGCGCCGGCCTGGTCGTCGTCCCGGTCAACACCGCCTACACCGACCCCGAGCTGACGCACCTGCTCACCGACTCCGGCGCACGGGCGCTGGTCACCGCGCAGCCCCGCGAGGAGCTGGCCGGGGCGGCCGTCGTGGTCGGCCCGCCGGCCGCCGACGGGGAACCGCCGGTCGACCCCGACGACCCGCAGGCACTCGCGCTGCTGGGCTACACCAGCGGCACCACCGGCAGCCCGCGCGGGGCGATGCTCACGCACGCCGCGCTGCTGGCCAACCAGCAGCAGGTGCTCGCGGTGCAGCCGGCCCCGGTCCGCCCCGGCGACGTCGTGCTGCTGGCCCTGCCGCTGTTCCACGTCTACGGCCTCAACGGCGGCCTCGGCCTGGTCGCGGCCACCGGTTCCTGCGGGGTGGTCGTGCCCGCCTTCGACCCCACCGGCACGCTCGCGCTGATGGCCGCCGAGGGCGTCACCGCGGTGCCCGCCGCCCCGCCGATGTACCAGGCCTGGCTGGCCGCGGCCGACGCCGCCGGGTCCGACACCGCCCTGCGCCGGGCGTTCGCCGCCGTCCACACGGCGAGCTCGGGGTCCGCGCCGTTGGCCCCCCGGGTCTGGACGGCGATGCGGGACCGGGCCGCGGTCACGGTGTGGGAGGGCTACGGGCTCACCGAGGCCGCGCCCGTGCTGGCCACGACCCTGGTCACCGGCCGGGCGAAGCCGGCCTGCATCGGGGCGCCGGTCCCCGGGGTGGAGCTTGTGCTGCGGGACAGCGCCGGTGGCCCCGGTGCCGGCCCGGACCCAGGCAGCAAGGTCCGCGAGGACGTCTTCGGCGACCCGTTCGGCGACGACCCGCCCGACAGCGCCGGCGAGGTGTGCGTGCGCGGGGCGAACCTGTTCGCCGGCTACTGGCCCGACGGCGCCGACGGTCCCGACGACGAGGGCTGGCTGCTCACCGGGGACATCGCCTACCGCGACGCCCAGGGCGACCTGCACCTGGTCGACCGCCGCCGCGACCTGGTGCTGGTCAGCGGGTTCAACGTGTACCCGCTGGAGGTCGAGCGGGTGCTGGAGACCCACCCCGAGGTCGCCGAGGCCGCGGTCATCGGGCTGCCCGACGAGCGCACCGGGGAGTCGGTGCGCGCGGTCGTCGTCCGGACCGAGGGGTCCGCGCTGGACGCCGCGGACCTACGCACGTTCGCCGCGCGCTCGCTGGCCCGGTTCAAGATCCCCAGCAGCATCCACTTCGTGGACCAGCTGCCGCACTCGCTGACCGGCAAGGTCAGCCGGGCCCGGCTGCGCGAGCTCGGGCTGCACCTGGTCGCCGAGGAGACCCAGCACGCGGAGGGCGTCGATGGCTGAGCTGCAGCTGCTCACCCGGGCCGGGTGCCACCTGTGCGAGGTCGCCGCGGAGACCCTGGACCGGGTGGCGGCCGAGCACGGGCTGACCGTGACCCCCGTCGACGTCGACGCCGACCCCGAGCTGCAGGCCGAGTACGGGGACCGCGTGCCCGTCGTCCTGCTCGACGGACGGGAGCACAGCTACTTCACCGTCGACGTCGACCGGCTGCGCCGGGACCTCGCGGCGGGCTGAGCTGGCCGCCGCACGGGTGGCGTCGGACACACCGGACGGCGGTGACCTGCAGGGATGCGCCCGCGAACTTTGTTCCGACGTTCACAAGCGGTTACCGTGGGCAGCGCCGGAGCCAGCAGAGGGCCGGTAGACACCCCCCGATGTCCGCGACACCGCCCCGTGTGCGCGGCTCGCCGTGGAGACGCCCGGACCCTGCCCGTCCGCCGTCCCCGGGGGTGCCCCGAGCGGGCCGATCGAGGAGAGCGCATGAGCGAGCCGCGGGCCCGGGTCATCCCCGAGGCCACCGTCGCCCGCCTCGCGGTGTACCTGCGGGTGCTCACCGGGCTGGCCGAGGGTGGCCGCAGCTCGGTCTCCAGCGGCGAGCTGGCCTCGGCCGCCGGGGTCAACCCGGCCGGGTTGCGCAAGGACCTGTCCTACCTCGGCCCGTGCGGGGTGCGCGGCGTGGGCTACGCCGTCCCGGCGCTGCGCGAGCGGCTGGCCCGCGCCCTGGGCGTCGAGGAGGCCCGGTCCTGCGTGCTGGTCGGCATGGGCAACCTGGGCTCGGCGCTGGCCGGCTACGCCGGCTTCGGCAGCCGCGGCTTCTCCTTCGTGGGGCTGCTGGACGCCGACCCGGCGCGGGTCGGCGAGGTCGTCGGCGGCACCGCGGTGCGCCCGGTCGACGACCTCGAGGACGTCGTCGCCGAGCACGGCGTGACCATCGCGGTGGTGACCACCCCCGCCGTGGTGGCCCAGCAGGTGTGCGACCGCCTGGTCGCCGCCGGCGTCCGCAGCATCGTGAACTTCGCGCCGGTGGCGCTGGTCGTCCCCGCCGGGGTCGACGTCCGGCAGGTGGACCTGTCGGTGGAGCTGCAGGTGCTGGCGTTCCTGGACCAGCAGAAGGGTGTGCACCTCGTGGCGGACCGGGAGACCGAGCAGGTGGCTCTCCCGTGAGCCTCCTCGCCGTGGGCATCAGCCACCAGACCGCGCCGGTGACCCTGCTCGAGCAGGTCGCCATGAACGGCGACGACACCGTGAAGACCCTGCACGAGCTGCTGGACTGCGAGCACGTGTCAGAGGCGCTGGTGCTGGCCACCTGCAACCGGGTCGAGATCTTCGCCGAGGTCGACCGGTTCCACGGCGGCGTCACCGACGTCAGCCGGGTGCTGGCCCGGCACGCCGGCGCCGGGGTCGAGGACCTCTCGCCCTACGTGACCGTGCACTACGAGGACCAGGCCATCGGCCACCTGTGCACCGTGGCCGCCGGGCTGGACTCCATGGTGGTCGGGGAGACCCAGGTGCTGGGCCAGCTGCGCGCGGCCTACGCCCTGGCCCAGGCCGAGGGCACCATCGGCCGCGAGCTGCACCCGATCGCCCAGCGGGCGCTGCGGGTCGGCAAGCGGGTGCACAGCGAGACCGGCATCGACCGGGCCGGCGCATCGCTGGTCTCGGTGGCCCTGGACCGGGTCACCGACCGGATCGGCGACCTGGCCGGTCGGCCGGTGCTCGTCGTCGGCGCCGGGTCGATGGGCGCGCTGGCGGCCACCACCCTGGCCCGGCGCGGCGCCGCCGTGACGATCACGAGCCGGACGCCGGGCACGGCGCTGCGGCTGGCCGACTCCCTGGGCGGCCGCGCCGTCGACCTCGAGGACCTCGGCTCCGAGCTCGCCGACGCCGACGTCCTGGTCACCTGCACCGGCGCGACCGGCACGGTCATCGGCACCGACCTGGTGACCTCGGCCATGGTCGGCCGCGACCGGCCGCTGGTCGTGGTCGACCTGGCCCTGCCCCGCGACGTCGACGCCGCCGTGGGCACCCTGCCCGGCGTGCACGTCGTGGACCTGGCGATGCTGCAGGGCGAGCGGGCCGCGCGCCCCGGCGAGCCGGTGGCCGGCTCGGTGGCCGCCGACGACATCGCCGCCGCGCACGCCCTGGTCGAGCTGGAGACCTCCCTGCTGCGGGCCGAGCGGCTGGCCGCCGCGGTGGCCCCGACCGTGTCGGCCCTGCGCAGCCAGGCCGCCGTGGTCGTCGACGCCGAGCTGCTCCGGTGGCCCCCCCGGCTGCCCGCCCCCGCCGCCCGGTCCCGGGCGGGGGTCGCCCGCACCGTGCGCCGGGTGGTCGACAAGCTGCTGCACGAGCCCACCGTCCGGGTGAAGGAGCTGGCCAGCTCGCCGGGCGGCACCGACTACGCCGACGCCCTCCGGGCGCTGTTCGGCCTGGGGCTGGACGCCGACACCACGGTGCTGGCCGACGCGGTGACCGTCGACCCGGCCGGGACCGGCGCGCGCGACCAGCTCGCGGCCGACCGGGACCTGCCGTGAGCGCGCCGATCCGGCTGGGCACCCGGCGCAGCGAGCTGGCCCTCACCCAGTCCGGGCACGTGGCCGACGCGATCACCGCGGCCAGCGGGCGCCCGGTCGAGCTGGTGCACATCACGACCGCCGGTGACCGGTCGGCCGCGGCGATCAGCCAGCTGGGCGGCACCGGGGTGTTCGTCAGCGCGCTGCGCGACGCGCTGCACGCCGGCACCGTGGACGTGGCCGTGCACAGCTACAAGGACCTGCCCACCGCCGAGGACCCCGGCCTGGTCATCGCCGCGATCCCGCCGCGCCAGGACCCCCGCGACGCCCTGGTGGCCCGGGACGGCCTGACCCTCGGCGAGCTGCCCGCCGGCGCCACCGTCGGCACCGGCGCCCCCCGCCGGGTCGCCCAGCTGCGCGCGCTGGGCCTGGGCCTGGAGGTGGTGCCGATCCGGGGGAACGTGGACACCCGGATGGGCAAGGTGACCTCCGGCGAATTGGACGCCGTGGTCCTCGCCCGGGCAGGATTGGCCCGTCTCGGCCGGCTGGACGCGGTCACCGAGGTGCTCGACCCGCTCCAGGTTCTCCCCGCCCCCGCGCAGGGAGCCCTGGCCGTGGAGTGCCGGAGCGACGACGAGGTCACCCGGGCGCTGCTCGCGGGCCTCGACGACCTCGGGACCCGGGCCTGCGTCGTCGCCGAGCGCTCCGTCCTGGCCACCCTGGAGGCCGGGTGCAGTGCTCCGGTCGCGGCCCACGCCGAGATCGGCGAGGCCGAGGACGGCGGCGACGAGATCTACCTGCGGGCCTCGGTCACCGCGATCGACGGCAGCGACGCCGTCCGCGGCTCGACGTCCGGGCCGGCGACCGACGCGGCCCGGCTGGGCCGCGAGCTCGCCGCCGAGCTGCTCGACCGCGGTGCGGCCGCCCTCGTGGCGGCCAGCCGGTGAACCACCGCACGCCCCGCACCCCAGCCACACCCCATTCCCCCTGTTCGACCGCAAGCGACCCCACCCCGGGGTCGGAGATGGAGAGCACGCGATGACGCGCTCACGCAAGCAGACCGGCCGAGTCGTCTTCGTCGGCGGTGGCCCCGGCGACCCCGGGTTGCTCACGACCCGCGCCGCCGACGCGCTGGCCGCCGCCGACCTGGTGCTGGCCGACGCCGACGTCCCGACGCCGCTGACCGACGCGATCCGCGAGGTGCACCCCGACCTCGAGCTGACCGTCGCCACCGGCGAGCCGGCCGAGGTGGCCAAGGCCGCCGTCGCGGCCGCCAAGAACGGCTCGGTCGTCGTCCGGCTGGTCGCCGGTGACCCGTTCACCACCGACGCCGTGGTCAAGGAGACCCTCGCGGTCACCCGGACGAGCGTGCCCTTCGACGTCGTCCCGGGCGTGGCCGTGGGCACCGCGGTGCCGGCCTACGCCGGGGTCGCCATCGGCGCCGGGTCGGTCCAGGCCGACCTGCGCGGCGAGGAGCCGGTCGACCTGGGCGCCCTGGCCGCGGCCAGCGCCGGCACCGGCAGCCCGCTGGTGCTGCAGGTGCACGCCGAGTCGCTGCCCGGGATCGCCGCCGGCCTGGTCGAGGGCGGCCTGCCCGGCTCGACCCCGGTCGTGGTCACCGCCGACGGCACCGGCACCTCGCAGAAGAGCGTCGTGGCCAAGCTGGCCGCGATCGCCGAGAAGGACGCCGGGACCGAGTCGATGACCGGTTCGGTCGTGGTCACCGTCGGCTCGGTCGTGGACAAGCGCGGCAAGCTCGGCTGGTGGGAGTCCCGCCCGCTGTTCGGCTGGCGCGTGCTGGTGCCCCGCACCAAGGAGCAGGCCGGCGACATGAGCGAGCGGCTGCGGGCCTACGGCGCCGTGCCGGTCGAGGTGCCCACCATCGCCGTGGAGCCCCCGCGCAGCCCGGCCCAGATGGACCGTGCCGTCAAGGGCCTGGTCACCGGCCGCTACGGCTGGATCATCTTCACCTCGACCAACGCCGTCCGCGCGGTCCGGGAGAAGTTCACCGAGCTCGGCCTGGACGCCCGCGCGTTCGCCGGGGTCAAGGTGGCCTGCGTCGGCGAGCAGACCGCCCAGGCGGTCCGCGAGTTCGGCATCGTGCCCGAGCTGGTCCCCTCCGGCGACCAGTCCTCCGAGGGCCTGCTGGTGGACTTCCCGCCCTACGACGACGTGTTCGACCCGATCGACCGGGTGCTGCTGCCCCGCGCCGACATCGCCACCGAGACCCTGACCGCGGGCCTGAAGGACCGCGGCTGGGAGGTCGACGACGTCACCGCCTACCGGACCGTGCGGGCCGCCCCGCCGGCGGCCGCGGTGCGCGAGGCGATCAAGGGCGGCGGCTTCGACGCCGTCTGCTTCACCTCGTCCTCGACCGTGCGCAACCTGGTCGGCATCGCGGGCAAGCCGCACGCCCGCACCGTCGTCGCGGTGATCGGCCCGGCCACCGCGGCCAGCGCCACGGAGTTCGGCCTGCGGGTCGACGTCCAGCCCGAGACCGCCGCGGTCGGCCCGCTGGTGGACGCGCTCGCCGCGCACGCCGAGGCCCGCCGGGCCGAGGCCGAGGGCGGGGCAGCGGAGTGACCGGCGGGGGTTCGCCGGGCTTCGCGCGGGGACGGCGGCTGCGCTCGACGCCGGCGCTGCGCCGGATGACCGCGCAGACCCGGCTGGCCCCCGCCGACTTCGCCCTGCCGGTGTTCGTCAAGCAGGACATCACCGAGCCGGTGCCGATCTCCTCGATGCCCGGCGTCGTCCAGCACACGCTGGACTCGGTGCGGCGGGCCGCGCAGGAGGCGGCCGAGGTCGGGATCAGCGGGCTCATGCTCTTCGGCATCCCGTCGGAGAAGGACCCGGTCGGCTCCCAGGCCGACGCCGCCGACGGCATCGTCAACGTGGCGCTGCAGCAGCTGCGGGCCGACCTGGGCGACGAGCTCGTGCTCATGGCCGACCTGTGCCTGTGCGAGTACACCGACCACGGGCACTGCGGCGTGGTCACCCCCGCCGGGGTCGTGGACAACGACCCCACCCTCGACCGGTACGCCGCGATCGCGATCGCCCAGGCCCAGGCCGGGGCGCACCTGGTGGCCCCCAGCGGGATGATGGACGGCCAGGTCGCCGCGATCCGGGCCGGCCTGGACTCCGCGGCCTTCACCGAGGTGCCGATCCTGGCCTACGCGGCCAAGTACGCCTCGGGCTTCTACGGCCCGTTCCGCGAGGCCGCCGAGGGCGCCCCCCAGTTCGGGGACCGGTCGACCTACCAGATGGACCCGCCGAACGCGGCCGAGGCGCTGCGCGAGGTGGCCCAGGACCTCGCCGAGGGCGCCGACGCCGTCATGGTGAAGCCCGCGCTGCCCTACCTGGACATCGTCCGGCAGGTCGCCGATGCGGTGGACGTCCCGGTCAGCGCCTACCAGGTGAGCGGGGAGTACGCGATGGTCGAGGCGGCCGCCGCGCACGGCATGATCGACCGCCGCCGCGCAGTCCTGGAGACCCTCACCTCGATCCGCCGTGCCGGTGCGGGCACCGTGCTGACCTACTGGGCGGTCGAGGCAGCGCGCTGGCTCCGATGAGCACCGAGCCGGCCTACACCGAGCCCGGCGGCTCCTGGCGCACGTTCGCCGGTCTAGCCGCGATCTTCGTGGTGCTGGCCGTGGCCGACGTCGTGCTGCCCGGCGGCGACGTCCCGCTGCTGCTGTGGGTGCTCGCCGTCGTGGTGGTGCTCGGCATCGTGGCGACCGGCGCGGTGTCGGCCAACCGGGTGTGGACGGTCACCGTCGTCGACCGCGGGCCCGAGGCCGGGCTCACCGTCGGCCGGGAGCGGCTGCCGCTGACCGAGCTCGACCCGGCGTCCGTGGACGGCGTGGCGGGCGTGGACGTCGGCGCCCCGGTGCTGGGCGGCGGGGCCGACGTGCCCAAGGGCCGGGTCGGCCTGCCGCTGCGCCGCACCGACGGGACGACGGTGCTGGTGCCCACCCGGCGCCCCGCACAGCTGACCGCTGCCCTGCGCACAGCTCTGACGGGGGCCGCCGGCCCGGATGCGCAGCCTGGGACAGTGGAGCCGTGACCTACCCGTACGACGCCCCCGCCTCGGCCGACCTGTTCGAGCGCGCCGCCGCGGTGACCCCCGGCGGGGTCAACTCCCCGGTGCGCGCGTTCCGCGCCGTCGGCGGCACCCCGCGCTTCATGGCCTCGGGCTCCGGTCCCTGGATCACCGACGTCGACGGGCGCCGCTACGTCGACCTGGTGAGCTCCTGGGGCCCGATGATCCTGGGCCACGCGCACCCCGAGGTGGTCGCCGCGGTCACCGACGCGGCGTCCCGCGGGTTCTCCTTCGGCACCCCGACCGCCGGCGAGGTCGAGCTGGCGACCGAGATCGTGCAGCGGGCCGGCGTCGAGCAGGTCCGGCTGGTCAACTCCGGCACCGAGGCCGTGCTGTCGGCGATCCGGCTGGCCCGCGGCGCCACCGGCCGGGCCGTCGTGGTCAAGTTCGCCGGCTGCTACCACGGCCACGTCGACGCGCTGCTCGCCTCGGCCGGCTCCGGCGTCGCCACCCTCGGTCTGCCGGACACCCCGGGCGTGACCACCGGCGCCGCCGCCGACACCGTCGTGCTGCCCTACAACGACGTCGCCGCGGTCGAGGCCGTGTTCGCCGAGCGGGGCGCCGAGATCGCCTGCGTCATCACCGAGGCCGCCGCCGGCAACATGGGCGTCGTCCCCCCGGCGGACGGCTTCAACGCCGCGCTCCGCCGGATCACCGCCGCGCACGGGGCCCTGCTGGTCGTCGACGAGGTGATGACCGGCTTCCGGGTCAGCCGCTCGGGCTGGCGCGGCGCCGAGCACTACGACGCCGACCTCGTCACCTTCGGCAAGGTCATGGGCGGCGGGCTGCCCGCCGCGGCCTTCGGCGGCCGGCGCGAGCTCATGCAGCAGCTGGCCCCGGTCGGGCCGGTCTACCAGGCGGGCACCCTGGCCGGGAACCCCGTCGCGGTCGCCGCCGGGCTCACCACGCTCCGGCTGTGCACCGACGAGGTCTACGCCCGCTGCGACGCCGTCGCCGGCACCCTGCGCGAGGCCGTGGCCGCCGAGCTGACCGCGGCCGGGGTGGCGCACCGCATGCAGTCCGCGGGCTCCATGTTCTCCGTCTTCTTCGTGCCCGACGGCCGCGAGGTGCGCGACTACGACGACGCCCGCACGCAGGAGACCGCCCGGCACACCGCGTTCTTCCACTCGATGCTGGCTGCCGGGGTCTACCTGCCGCCGTCGGCGTTCGAGTCCTGGTTCGTCAACGCCGCGATGGACGACGAGGCCGTGCAGCACGTGCTGGACGCGCTGCCGGCCGCCGCCCGGGCCGCCGCGGCCGCCGCCCCCGGGACCGCCCCGGCGGTCTCGCACGACGCCCAGGCGCTGCAGCCGTGACCGCCGAGCTGACCACCGTGCACGTGATGCGGCACGGCGAGGTGTTCAACCCCACCGGCGTGCTCTACGGCCGGCTGCCCGGGTTCCACCTCTCCGTGGCCGGGCACGGCATGGCCCGCACCGCCGCGGAGTGGTTCGGCGGGCACCGGCCGATCACCCACCTGGTGGCCTCCCCGCTGCAGCGCGCGCAGGAGACCGCCGCGCCGATCGGCGAGCTGCTGGACCTGCCGATCGCCACCGACGACCGGCTGATCGAGGCCGGCAACGACTTCGAGGGCCAGACCTTCGGCGTCGGCGACGGCGCGCTCAAGCACCCGGGCAACTGGTGGCGGCTGCGCAACCCGTCCACGCCGTCCTGGGGCGAGCCGTACCGCGAGATCGCCGCGCGCATGCTCGGTGCGGTGCACACCGCCCGGGACGCCGCCCGCGGCTCGGCCGCGGTGTGCGTCAGCCACCAGCTGCCGATCTGGACCCTCCGGCTCACCGTCGAGGGCCGCAGCTACCTGCACGACCCCCGCAAGCGGCAGTGCGGGCTGGCCAGCGTCACCTCGCTGACCTACGCCGGCGACGAGCTGGTCCGCGTCGACTACGCCGAGCCCGCGGGGCCCGCCGGCACGGGCACGGTGGGTGGGGCATGAGGAAGCTGCTCGTCGCCCTGGCCGCCGTCCTGGCCGTCGCGGGCTGCTCGACCGGGGCCGACCAGGTGGACGTGAACAACGGCGGGGAGTTCCGGTTCGTCGCCGGCACCCCGGCCGGCGAGGTGATCGCCGAGGGCGAGCGGGCCTCGGCGCCGCAGTTCTCCGGCACCCTGCTCGACGGCGGGGACTGGGACTCCGCAGAGCTGGACGGTGACGTCGCGGTGCTCAACTTCTGGGGTTCCTGGTGCGCCCCCTGCCGGGTCGAGACCCCGCAGTTCCAGGAGGTCTACGACGACGTCGCCGACCAGGGCGTGCAGTTCCTGGGGCTCAACGTGAAGGACCAGCAGCAGCTCGCGGAGGCGTTCGTGGACAACCAGGGCATCACCTTCCCCTCGCTCTTCGACCCCGCCGGGGAGGTCGCGCTGGCCTTCCGGGACTACCCGGCCTCGGCTATCCCGTCGACGATCGTGCTGGACCGCTACGGGCGGGTGGCCGCGGTCTACACCGGCGAGGTCAGCCAGGACGACCTGCGGACCACCCTCGACGCGCTCGTCGCGGAGGGCTGACCGGTGGGGGAGACCTTCCAGCAGGTCGTGCTCGACGGGCCGTTCCTCGTGGCTGCCGCGGTCGCCGCGCTGGTCGGGCTGATCAGCTTCGCCTCGCCGTGCGTGCTGCCGCTGGTGCCCGGCTACCTCTCCTACGTGACCGGCCTGGTCGGCACCGGCGCCCACGCGCCGCAGCCGGCCGGCGAGGGCGCCGTGGCGACCGCCGTCCGGACCGACGAGCGGCCCCCGCGCGGTCGGATGGTCGCCGGGGCGCTGCTGTTCGTGCTGGGGTTCACCGCCGTCTTCGTGGCCTTCGGTGCCCTGTTCGGTGGGCTCGGGCGCTGGTTGCTGGTCTACAACGACGAGATCACCCGGGTGATGGGCGGCGTGACGGTCCTCGTCGGGTTGGGCTTCCTGGGGTGGCTGCCGTTCCTGCAGCGCACCAAGAAGCTGTCGATCCGGCCCGCCACCGGGCTGGCCGGAGCGCCGCTCCTGGGCGTCGTCTTCGGGCTGGGCTGGACGCCGTGCCTGGGCCCCACGCTGTCGGCGGTCAACTCGTTGGCCTTCGCCGAGGCGACCGCCGGGCGCGGGGCGCTGCTGGGCGTCGCCTACTGCCTCGGCCTCGGGCTGCCCTTCGTCGTGGTCGCACTGGGGGCTCGGTGGGCCGTCGGGGCCACCGGGTTCCTCCGCCGGCACGCCGCCGCGGTCAGCCGGTTCGGCGGTGCCGTGCTGGTGGTCGTCGGTCTCCTCCTCCTCAGCGGGCTCTGGACCGAGGGCATGATCTGGTTCCGCTCCTGGCTCGCCGCGACCGGTCTGGGAGGGTTCTTCCTGTGACGACGACGATCGAGAAGGCCGCGGCGGCCCCCGTGCCGCCGTCCGCCCCGTCCCGGTGGGGCGCTGTGCGGTCGACCCTGCTGCGCTGGTGGCGGTCGCTCACGGCCATGCGGACGGCGTTGATCTTGCTGTTCCTGCTCGCCGTCGCGGCCATACCCGGGTCGTTGCTGCCGCAGCGGTCGCTGTCCCAGAGCCAGGTCACCGGCTACTTCGCCGAGCACCCCGACCTCGCGCCGGTGCTGGACAAGCTGTTCCTCTTCGACGTCTTCGGCTCGCCGTGGTTCGCCGCCATCTACCTGCTGCTGTTCATCTCCCTCATCGGCTGCGTGGTCCCGCGGGCGATCGAGCACGCGCGGGCCGTCGTTGCCGCGCCCCCGCCGGCCCCGCGGCACCTGCACCGGCTCCCCGACCACCGCACGATCGACTCCGAGCTGGACGCCGCGGCGGCCCTGGACGTCGTGGAGGAGGAGCTGCGCGTCCGCCGGTTCCGGGTGGTCCGCCGGGACGGCAAGAACGGCCCCGAGCTCTCGGCGGAGAAGGGGTTCCTCAAGGAGACCGGCAACGTCGTGTTCCACTTCGCCCTGCTGGCCCTCCTGCTGGGCCTGGCCGGCGGCAAGCTGTGGGGCTACGAGGGCAGCATCCTGGTCACCGAGGGTGACCGGTTCTGCAACACGTTCCAGCAGTACGACAACTACCGGGAGGGAGCCCTGGTGGACGCGGCGGACATGACGCCGCTGTGCGTGACCCTCCAGGACTTCCGGGCCGTCTACGAGGAGAACCTCACCGCGGCCTCCTTCACCGCCGACATCGACTACGGCCTGGCTGGTTCTGCCTCGCGGAACACGACGATCGGGGTCAACAGCCCGCTGCGTGCCGACGGCGGCCGGGTGTACGTCACCGGGCACGGGTTCTCCCCGGTGTTCAGCGTGACGTTCCCGGACGGTGAGTCCTTCACCGACATCTCGGCCCCGTTCCTGCCCTCGGACCTGCAGACCCTGGGCAGCCAGGGTGCGCTCAAGCTGCCCGACGTGCCCGGCACCGACACCCAACTGGCCCTCGAGGGCTTCTTCGCCCCGACCGGTTCCGTGCAGGGCGGCGTGCTGACCTCGATCGACCCGCGCCCGCTGGACCCGCAGGTCGCCCTGATCATCTACGAGGGCTACCTGGGCCTGGACTCCGGCCTGCCGCAGAGCGTCTACTCCATCGACCAGACCCAGATCGACCGCGGCACCCTCGAGCGCGTCGGGCAGGCCAACCTCAAGGTCGGGGAGTCCACCACGCTGGCCGACGGCACGGTGGTCACGTTCTCCGGGGTGAAGGAGTTCGCCGCCATGCAGCTGTCCCACGACCCGGGCCAGGTCTGGGTGCTCGGCGCGGCCGTCGCCATCCTGGTCGGGCTGCTGGGGATGCTCCTGCTGCGCCGGGAGCGGGTGTTCGCCCGCGCGACCGCCGGCCCCGACGGTCCGGGTACCGTCGTGGCGGTCGGGGCCCTCACCCGCGGCAGCGCCGACACCGCACCGCGCTTCACCGCACTCACCGACGACGTCGCGGCGGCACTCGCCCGCCGGACCCGCAGTCAGGAGAACCCCAGCTCGTGACAGACGAATCGCTCGCCGCGCTGTCGGACACGCTCTTCTCGATCGCGGTCGGGTTGTACTCGCTGGCGGTGGTGGCCTTCTGCGCCGAGCTCGCCTTCGGTGGCCGGAAGGCCCCCGCCCGCGAGCTGGTCGCCGCCGGCGGCGGTGCCCCGGTGAACCCCGCCGCGGGCGGGGACGTCGACGACGAGCCCGCGAAGGCCCGGCGTTGGGGCATGGTCGCCATGGGGCTGACCGCGCTCGGTGCACTGGTCCAGGCCGGGGTGCTGGTCACCCGCGGCACGGCCACCGGCCGGCTGCCCTGGGGCAACATGTACGAGTTCGGCACCGCGGTCGTGCTCGTCGCCGTCGTGGTCTACCTGGTGCTTGCCGTCCGGACGCCGTCCCTGCGGCACATCGGGGTCTTCGTGCTCGCCCCGGTCGTGCTCTCGATGGTCGGCATCGGGCTGTTCCTCTATGCCTCGGCGGGCCCGCTGGTGGCCGCGCTGCGCTCGGCCTGGCTGGCCGTGCACGTCACCACCGCGATCCTCGGCTTCGGCATCTTCTTCGTCTCCGGCATCGCCAGCGTGATGTACCTGGTGCGTTCGCGGTACGAGGCCAAGGTCGCCGCCGGCGAGCAGCCGCTGTCCCGGATCGTGCACCGGCTGCCCTCGGCCGCCGCGCTGGACCGCACCGCGCACCGCACGGTCGTCTTCGGCTTCCCGATCTGGACGTTCGCGGTCATCGCCGGCGCCATCTGGGCCGAGAGCGCCTGGGGCCGCTTCTGGGGCTGGGACCCGAAGGAGACGTGGGCCTTCATCGCCTGGGTGGTGTACGCCGCCTACCTGCACGCCCGGACCACCGCCGGCTGGCGCGGTCGTCCGTCGGCCTGGGTGAACGTCGTGGGCCTGGGCGTCATGGTCTTCAACCTGCTGTACGTGAACATGGTGTCGACCGGCCTGCACTCCTACGGCGGGCTGAAGTGACCCGCTCCTGATCACTCTCCGTCATCCTTTCCGGGGTTACGGGAGCGTTTCGGGTGCCGTCCCTGCAGTTCCGTGGGACGCTGCTGGGATGGACGACCGCTCAGGACCCCACCGTGGGTAAGCACTCGGCCCATGACGGGGCCACCGTGCACCCCCTGGTGGCGGATGCGCTGGAGCGCCGGCAGCCCGGCACCGGACCGGGAGGGCACGGCGATGCTCCGCTGCGGGCGACCGAGGTCGGCTGGCCGTCGGCCCCGGGCCGCGGCGAGGGTCTGGGTTGGCCGGGGGACCGACCGGCCGGATCTGTCGATCGCGCTCCCGAGGACGACGGGTCGGTGCTCGCCGTGCTGGACGAGGCAACCGCCCGCGAGGCCGACGAGCAGGCCCACGGTGGGGCGGCCACGGCCGAGGAGCAGCCGGTGCGCCGGCAGGGCTGGCGTCGCCTGTTCGGCGGCGGCGCGTCGGGCCGCTCCACCAGCGTCGCCTAGCCGGCCCCCTCGCAGGGGCCCGTGCCGCGCGGAGCGCGGTACCGGGGGCGAGGGGGTCCTTCCCTAGGCGGAGGTGCTGCCGTCGTCGCGGCGGGTGCGGCGGTCCAGCTCGCGCAGGAAGTCCGGGTCGTCGTCCGGGGCGATGATCCGCGGCGGGGGCTTCGGGCCCCGCGGGGTGCGCGGCCGGCGCTGACCGCCGGGGCCGCCGCCCTGGTCGCCGCCCTGGACGGCCGCAGCACGCATCACCAGCACGACGACCGCGATCGCGATCACCAGCATGACCAAGAAGACCACTGGTCCACCTCTCCCCGCCGTGCACGACCCACCGGAACCCCAGGGTAGGCGCCCCGGCGATACTCGGGGCGGTCAGCCGCCCAGCCCACCCCCACCGACCCCGGAGGACGACATCGACGCCGTCGACGAGCAGCTGCTCGCGCTGCTGCAGGCCAACGGGCGCGCGAGCTACGCCGAGCTGGCCCGGCAGGTCGGTCTGTCCGCCCCCGCGGTGCACGAGCGGGTGGGCAAGCTGGAGTCCGCCGGGGTGATCACCGGTTACACCGCGGTGGTCAACGCGGCGGCCGTCGGGCTGGGCGTCACCGCGCTGGTCGGGATCATCGACAGCGACGAGATCGACGACGTGGGCATGCTGCAGGCGGTCTCCGAGCTGCCCGCCGTGCAGGACTGCTGGCGGACGGCGGGGACCGAGGGCTACGTCCTCAAAGTGCGGGTGACCGACATCCCGGCACTCGAGGACACCATCAATGCGTTGAACAGGATCCGGGGCGTCTCGCGCACCCGGACGACCGTCGTGCTGTCGACCAAGTGGGAGGGCCGTCATGGCCGCGAAGAGTGAGCCGAACCGTCCGGTGAGCCCGACGGGCGGGCCGGCGCAGGCGCCGTCGGTGTGGCCGTTGCTGGCGCTCTACACGCTGGGCCGGCTGGTGCTGGCCGCAGCGCTGGTGGGCATCCTCTGGCTGCTCGGGCTGGGTAGCTTCCCCGGCCTGCTGTTCGGCCTGCTGCTGTCGATGCCGCTGTCGTTCGTGCTGCTCAAGCCGCTGCGCGAGCGGCTGACCGAGGCGATGCTGGCCCGCTCGGTCACCCGCAAGGCGGCCAAGGAGGACCTGCGGTCCCGGCTGGCCGGGACCGACGACACGGTCAGCTGAGCGCGAGGCCCAGGCCGAGCACCACACCGGTCACCAGCGTGACCCGGCCGGTGCCCGACAGCGCCGCGATGAGCGCCGGTCCGGTGCCGCCGGCGAGCACGGTCCGGGCCGGGGGGACGGCCAGCGGTGCGGCCAGCAGGCCGAGCAGCGCCCAGGGGCGGGCCAGGCCGATCAGCGCGACCACCACGAAGGCGGCGACCAGCAGGCCGGTGAAGAACCACCGGGTGGCCCGCTCGCCCAGCAGGACGGCCAGCGTGCGCTTGCCGACCGCGGCGTCGCCGTGCACGTCGCGCAGGTTGTTCACCACCAGGATCGCGGTGATCAGCAGCCCGACGGGGACCGCCGCGGCGAAGGCCAGGCCCTCGACCGTGCGGGTCTGGCCGAAGGTCGTGCCGACCACGGCGACCAGGCCGAAGAACACGAAGACGAACACCTCGCCCAGCGCGCGGTAGCCGTAGGGGATCGGGCCGCCGGTGTAGGTCCACGCCGCCGCGATGCTGACCGCGCCGACCGCGACCAGCCACCAGCTGGAGTACGCGGCCAGTGCCAGCCCGGCGACCCCGGCGACGGCGAAGGCCAGCAGCGCGGCGACGAGCACAGCCTGCGCCGAGGCGGCCCCGGAGCCGACCAGCCGCATCGGGCCGACCCGGTCGGCGTCGGTGCCCCGCTTGCCGTCGGAGTGGTCGTTGGCGTAGTTCACCCCGACCTGCAGGGCCAGTGCGACCACCAGCGCGAGCAGGGCGGGCACCAGCCGGAACCCGTCGAGGGCCTGCGCGACGCCGGTGCCGACGAGCACGGGCGCGACGGCGGCCGGCAGCGTCTTGGGGCGGGCGCCGGCCAGCCACTGGGCGGGGGTGGCCATCAGGCTCCTTCGATCAGGCGGGTGACCGCGCGGCGGTCGGGCTTGCCGGTGTGCAGCAGGGGGACGGCGGCGACGAGGTGCAGCTCCTTGGGCGCCGCGGGCGCCCCGAGCCGCTCGGCCACCCAGGAGCGCAGCGTCACCAGCTCGGGGACGGCGCCGGGTGCCGGCACGACGGCGGCGACCACCCGGGCCCCCCACTCGGGATCCGGCCGGCCGGCCACCACGGCGTCGGCGACGGCGGGGTGCGCGCGCAGCGCGGCCTCGACGGCCTGCGGGGAGACGTTGACCCCGCCGGTGACCACGACGTCGTCCAGCCGGCCGTGCACGGTCAGCCGGACGCCGTCGAGGGTGCCGACGTCCTGGGTGCGGAACCAGCGCCGGCCGTCGGTGTCGGTGTCGTTGCTGAACGCGGCCGCGGTGGCCACCGGGTCCAGCCGGTAGCCCAGCGCCAGCTGCGGCCCGGCCAGCTCCACGCCGTGCCCGGTGACCCGCACGGCCACCCCGTCCAGCGGGACGCCGTCGTACACGCAGCCGCCGGCGGTCTCGCTCATGCCGTAGGTGGTGATCACGGCGACCCCGGCGTCCCGGGCGGCGGTGAGCAGGTCGGGGTCGGTGGCGGCACCGCCGACGAGCACCGCGTCGAGGGCGCGCAGTGCGTCGGGCTCGGCGGTCAGCGCCCGGCGCAGCTGGATGGGCACCAGTGCGGTGTACCGGCGGCCGGCCGGCATGGCGGCCACCGCGTCGGTGAGCCGGTCGCCGGGGCCGAGCACCGTGGGGGTGGTGTCGGCCAGGGCCGACCGGGCCAGCACCTGCAGGCCGGCGACGGCGCTCACCGGGAGGGCGAGCAGCCAGCTGCCGGGGCCCCCGAGCCGGTCCAGCGTCGCGGTGGCGCTGGCCCGCACGGCGCCGGCGGACAGCAGCACGCCCCGCGGGGTGCCGGTGGAGCCGGAGGTGACCACGACGAGGTCGGCGCCGTCCTCGAGCGGTTCGTCGGCGGCCAGCACGGCCCGGGCGGCGGCCTGCGGGCCCTCGCCGGCGGGGAGCACGGCCAGCGGGGCATCGCCGTCCAGGGCGGCCTGCACGGCCGGCCAGACGTCGTCGAGCACCGCGGGGCCCAGGGCCGGCGCGTGCACGAGGGAGAGGTGCCGGGCCACGAGCAGCGAGGGTACGGCGGTCCCCGCCTACGCTGGACCGGTGATCGAGGGCCTGACCGACGTGCGGGTCTTCAGCACCCCGCTGCGCACCCGGTTCCGCCGGATCGACGTCCGGGACGGCGTGCTGGTCCGCGGCCCGGCCGGCTGGGGGGAGTTCTCCCCGTTCTGGGACTACGACGACGCCGAGAGCCGCCGCTGGTGGGCCAGCGCCGTGGAGTCCGCCACGCTCGGCTGGCCGGACCCGGTGCGGTCCTCGGTGCCGGTCAACTGCATCGTGCCCGCGGTCGGCCCCGAGCAGGCGCACGCGGTGGTCACCGCCTCGGGCTGCGCGACGGCCAAGGTCAAGGTCGCCGAGCCCGGCCAGACCGCCGCCGACGACGAGGCGCGGGTGGAGGCCGTCCGCGACGCGCTCGGGCCGGCCGGCGGCCTGCGGGTGGACGCCAACGCCGCGTGGGACCTGGACACCGCGGTCGAGCGGATCCGAGCCCTGGACCGCTTCGACCTGCAGTACGTGGAGCAGCCCGTGGCGACCGTCGAGGAGCTGGTGGCGCTGCGCCGGCGGATCGACGTCCGGGTGGCCGCCGACGAGGTGGTCCGG
This sequence comes from Klenkia terrae, assembly GCF_900491935.1. Classification (GTDB taxonomy): domain Bacteria; phylum Actinomycetota; class Actinomycetes; order Mycobacteriales; family Geodermatophilaceae; genus Klenkia; species Klenkia terrae. The sequence continues at coordinate 1,403,728 of NZ_UEXK01000004.1, read as the reverse complement.
CGGTCCGCTGACCCGCTGGGGGTGGACCTGCGGGAGGCGTGCGACGTCGTCGTCCTCAAGGTGCAGCCCCTCGGCGGCGTGCGGGCCGCGCTCGAGGTCGCCGCGGCGCACGGTCTGCCGTGCGTGGTGTCCTCGGCGCTGGAGTCCTCGGTCGGGCTGGCCGCCGGCCTGGCGCTGGCCGCGGCGCTGCCCGAGCTGCCCTTCGCCTGCGGGCTGGGCACCCTCGCCCTGCTGACCGGCGACGTGGCCTCCGACCGGCTCGTCCCGGTGGACGGCGCTCTTGCGGTGCGGGCCGTCGAACCCGACCGGCTCGACGACGTCGCCGCCGACCCGGACACCGACCGCCGGTGGCGGGCGCGGCTGGACCGGGGGGCCGCCCCGTGACCGCCCCGCTCAACCCGGCCACCGCGGTCGCCCGGGTGCTCGTCGACGAGCTGGTCCGCGACGGCGTCACCGACGCCGTCGTCTGCCCGGGCTCCCGGTCGGCGCCGGTCGCGCTGGCCCTGCACCAGGCCGAGCTGGCCGGCCGGCTGCGGCTGCACGTGCGCATCGACGAGCGCACCGGCGCCTTCCTCGCCCTCGGGCTGGCCAAGGCGTCCGGCCGGCCGGTGCCGGTGCTGACCACGTCGGGGACGGCGACCGCCCACCTGCACGCCGCGGTGCTCGAGGCCGACCAGTCCGGCATCCCGCTGCTCCTGCTCACCGCCGACCGGCCGCCGGAGCTGCGCGGCACCGGGGCGAACCAGACGATCGACCAGGTGGGCCTCTACGGCGGCGCCGTCCGGTGGGCGGCCGACCTCGGCGTCCCCGAGGAGGGCCGGGAGGCCCCGCAGAACCGGTACTGGCGCTCGGTCGCCGCCCGGGCGGTCCTGGTGGCCATCGGCGCGCTGTCCGGCGACCCAGGGCCGGTGCACCTGAACCTGGCGCTGCGCGAGCCGCTGCTGCCCGAGGGGCACGACCCCCGCCCGGCCCTGCCGTCGGGGGTCTGGGCCGGCCGCGCCGACGACGCCCCGTGGACCGACGCCGCCCCGGGCAGCGGCCCGCGCGCGATGGTGGTCAGCGCCCCCGCACCGACCACCCGCGCGCCCGGCCGGGCCCGGCGCACCCTGGTGGTCGCCGGCGACGCCCCCGTCTCCCTGGGCCGCAGCACCTCGGTGGTCGCCGCGCAGCGCGGCTGGCCCGTGCTGGGCGAGCCCAGCAGCGGCACCTGGGGCGGCACCGGCTCGGTGCGCGGCGCGGTGCTGCTGCTCGGCGCGGCGTCCTGGGCCGCGGCGCACCGGCCCGACCGGGTGGTCGTCGTCGGCCGGCCCACGCTCAGCCGCCCGGTCTCGGCGCTGCTGGCCCACCCCGACGTCGTCGTCGACACCGTGTCCCCGCACCCCGGCTGGCCCGACGCCGGCCGCGGCACCCGGCGGGTGGGCGGCGTGCTGCCCGACCCCGGCGCGGTGCTGGGCGAGCTGGACGTCTCCGGGCACGTGGCCCCCGACGGCTGGGCGCAGGAGTGGACGGCGGCCGCCGAGCGGGTGGGCACCGTCGTCGACGAGCTGATCGACGCCGGCCCCCGGCTGACCGCCGCCCGGCTGGCCCGCGACCTGGTGGCCGCGCTGCCGGCCGGGGCGCTGCTCGTGCTGGGGTCGTCGAACCCGGTCCGCGACGTGGACCGGTACGCGGTGCCGCGGTCCGGGCTGACCGTGCTGGCCAACCGGGGCGTCGCCGGCATCGACGGCACGCTGTCCACGGCGATCGGCGCGGCCTTGGCCCACCAGGGGGCCGGCGGCGGGCCGGCCTTCGCGCTGATGGGCGACCTGACGTTCCTGCACGACCTGCAGGGCCTGCTGGTCGGCGACGGCGAGCCGGTGCCCGACCTGACCGTGGTGGTGCCCGACAACGACGGCGGCGGCATCTTCGCCCAGCTCGAACCGGGCCGCGCCGAGCACGCCGCAGGCTACCGCCGGGTCTTCGGCACCCCGCACGGCCGCGACCTGGTGACGCTGGCCCGGGCCATGGGCTGGGCTGCGACCGCTGTGCACGACCCGGCGCAGCTGGCCGGTGCGCTGGCCCTGGGCGGGCCGCGGGTGGTCGTCGTCCGGGGCGACCAGCAGGCCGAGGCCGACCTGGCCACCCAGCTCCGCGACGCCGCCCACGCCGCCCTCGCCTGAGCCCCTCCCGGGCGCGGATCAGCTGGGTTCAGCAGGCTCCGTCCTGGTTCACCGGCGCCGGTGAACCAGGACGCACGGTCGTGAACCCAGCTGATCCACGCCGGGCAGAGCTAGTCCTGCAGGGCGGCCTGGACGGCGGCGAGCTTGGCCTGGGTCTCGGCCAGCTCGGCCATCGGGTCGGAGTCGCCGACGATGCCGCAGCCGGCGAACAGCCGGGCCTCCGCGCCGCCCGCGCCGCCGGTGAGCTCGGCGCAGCGCAGGGCCAGCCCGAACTCGCCGTCCCCGCGGCCGTCCACCCAGCCCACGGGCCCGGCGTACCGGCCGCGGTCCATGCCCTCGATCTCCCGGATCAGGGCCAGCGCCGCGCCGGTGGGGGCGCCCCCGACGGCCGCGGTGGGGTGCACGGCGTCGACCAGCGCGAGCAGCCCCGGCCCGTCGGCGCGCAGGTGGCCGCGGACGTCGCTGGCCAGGTGCCGCACGTTGGGCAGGGTGAGCACCGAGGGCTCGTCGGGCACCTCGAGGTCGGTGCAGAACGGGCGCAGCGCGTCGGCGAGGGAGTCGATCGCGTAGCGGTGCTCGGCGTGGTCCTTGGCGCTGCCGGCGAAGGCCTCGGCCAGGACGGCGTCCGCGGCGGGGTCGGCGGCCCGTGACCCGGTGCCGGCGAGCACCCGGGACTCCACGACGCCACCGGTGCGGCTGAGCAGCAGCTCGGGGGTGGCGCCGAGCAGGCCGTCCACGGCGAAGGTCCAGCAGGAGGGGAACCGGGCGGCCAGCCGGAGCAGCAGCCGGCGGGGGTCCAGCGGGTGGTCGGCGGTCACCAGGACGTCGCGGGCCAGCACCACCTTGCCCAGCTCGCCGGCGGCGATCCGCTCGACGGCCGCGGCCACCACGCCGCACCAGGTCACCGCGTCGACCGCGCCGTCGGCGTAGCTGAGCCGGCCGATCGAGGTGTCGGCGGCCTGGGCGGGGAACTCGGTCACCTCGTGGTCGGCGCCGTCGGGGCCGTCCGGTGCACCGGTGGTGGTCACCCAGGTCTGCCCGTCGCGCCGGCCGAGCACCACCGCGGGGACGACGAAGACCGAGGTGCCGCGCTCGGGGTCGAAGGCCGCCGAGCCGAAGAGCACCGGACCGGAGCCGGGCAGCTGCACCGGGTCCACCACGTGGGCCTCCGCGCACCACCGGGCGAACCAGCGCTCGGCCTGCGCGAGGGAGTCGGGGCCGGACACCTCCAGGCGGGCGGCCTCGCCCCAGCCGACCAGGCCCTCGCCGCCGCGCACCCAGGCCAGCGCACCCTCGGCGGGCAGCTTGGTGAGCAGGTCGCTGCGCCGCTGCCCGAGCGGGGTGGTCACCACCTCGCGCGTCGTCGTCCCGGCCAGCGTGCTCACGCCGTCCACAGTAGGAGCGTCCGCCGTATCGTCGTCGGGTGTGACCGCAGGAGATCCGCCACACGGCTACCGGGCGACGTTGGACAAGCGGCCCGCCGAGGTCGCCGCGATGTTCGACCAGGTGGCCGGCAAGTACGACGTGACAAACACCGTGCTGTCCGGCGGGCTGGACGCCGGGTGGCGCCGGGCCACCCGGGCGGCGCTGGGTGCGCGCTCCGGGCAGACCGTGCTGGACGTCGCCGCCGGCACCGGGGTCTCCACCGTGGAGCTGGCCTCGGGCGGGGTGCGGGCGATCGCCTGCGACTTCTCCCAGGGCATGCTGCGGGCCGGCCGGCACCGCTCGGTGCCGATGCTGGCCGGCGACGCGATGGCGCTGCCGCTGGCCGACGAGAGCGTCGACGGTGTGGTCATCTCCTTCGGCCTGCGCAACGTGGCCGACACCGACGCCGCGCTCCGGGAGTTCCTCCGGGTGGTCCGCCCGGGCGGCACGCTGGTGGTCTGCGAGTTCTCCACCCCCACCTGGACGCCGTGGCGCACGGTCTACCTGGAGTACCTGATGCGCGCGCTGCCGTCGATCGCCCGCGGCGTCAGCAGCAACCCCGACGCCTACGTCTACCTGGCCGAGTCGATCCGGGCCTGGCCGGCGCAGGGCCCGATGGCGGCCAAGCTGCAGGCGGCGGGCTGGTCCGACGTGGCCTGGCGGAACCTGACCGGCGGCATCGTGGCGCTGCACCGGGGCCGCAAGCCGGCGACGGTTGGGTGAGCCCGGTCACGGGCACTGGTCGGGCATGACCTTCCCGCCCACCCCCGATCCCGGCCCCGTNGGTCGTGCGAGCGGGTGGTCGGCAGGTACTGCCGGACGGCGACGCCCAGCGGTACGTCGGTGCCCAGCCCGACCGACCCGATCGCGCCCGGCCCGGCCTGAGCCGGCCGACCTAGACTCCCGGCGTGGCAGAGCAGCGTCGGGACGTCGTGGTCGTGGGCGCCGGACCGGCCGGGTCCAGCGCGGCCTACTGGCTGGCCAGGGCCGGGCTGGACGTGCTGGTGCTGGAGAAGTCGCACTTCCCGCGGGAGAAGGTCTGCGGCGACGGACTGACCCCGCGCGGGGTCGCCGCGCTGGCGGCCATGGGCGTCGACGTCGCCGACGACGGCTGGGTCCGGCACCGCGGGCTGCGCGTGCACGGCGGCGGCCAGGTGGTCGAGGTGGACTGGCCGAAGCTGGCCCGGTGGCCGGCCGGCGGGCTGATCCGCACCCGCGCCGACCTGGACGCCCAGCTGGCCCGGCACGCGGTCGCCGCCGGTGCCGAGGTCCGGTTCGGGGTGACGGTCGCCGAGCCGCTGCTGGACGACGCCGGCCGGGTCTGCGGGGTCCGAGCGGCCGACGGTGAGCAGTTCCGGTCCACGCTGGTCATCTCCGCCGAAGGGCTCAGCGGCCGGCTGGCCAAGACGGTCGGGCTCAACCGCCGCACCGACGTACCGCTGGGCGTCGCCGTCCGGCAGTACCTGCCGACCACCCGCTCGCACGACCCGTACCTGGACATCTCCTTCGACCTCACCGACCACGGCCCGGACGTGGAGTCGATGCCCGGCTACGGCTGGTTCTTCGGCATGGGCGACGGGACGGCGAACGTCGGCTTCGGCCTGCTGGACACCCGGTACGCGGGGGACGACGACACCCGGACCGTCTACCGGCGCTGGCTGCGGTCGCTGCCGGCGTCGTGGGGGATCGACCCGGAGGCGCTGGGCACCCCGCTGCGCGGGGCCGGGTTGCCCACCTCGCTGTCCCGGCGGCCGGCCTACACCCGCGGGCTGCTGCTGGTCGGGGACTCCGCCGGCACGGTGAACCCGTTCAACGGCGAGGGCATCAGCTACGCCATGGAGACCGGCCGCACCGGCGCCGCCGCCGTCCTCGCTGCGCTGGCCGCACCCGAGGGCCCGGCCCGGGAGGCGGTGCTGCGCCGCTACCCGGAGACCCTGCGCCGGGAGTTCGGCGCGCACCACCGCCTCGGCGGGCTGTTCCTCAAGGGCCTGGCCCGGCCCGAGCTGGTCCGCTTCGCCACCGCGCACGGCCTCAAGCGGCCGGCCGCGGTGTCGATCGCGCTGCGGCTGATGGGCAACCTCTCCGACGGCCGGGACGGCGACGGCGTCGACCGCGTCCTCGACGTCCTGCACCGCCTGACGCCCTCCCGCTGACCCCGCGGCCGGCCCGCCCGGCCCGCTGACCTGCGGCTGCACCGGTGAGGGTGCCCTTGGTCACGACGCGCCGGGAGGGGGTCCCTTCCGCGAGGTGTGACCTCGGGCATAGGGTCGAGCCGTGTCCACTTGTGAACTAATTCACAAGCAGATCGGTCGGGGGAGGGTTTGATGCTGGCGACCTACGCGCCGCTGGTCGGTCTGTTCGTGCTGGCCGCGGGTTTCGCCCTGTTCTCGGTGACCGCGGCGCCGTTCATCGGCCCGCGGCGCTACAACTCGGCCAAGCTCGAGGCCTACGAGTGCGGGATCGAGCCGGTCGACCAGCCGCTGACCGGCGGCCGCTTCCCGATCAAGTACTACCTGACCGCGATGTTGTTCATCGTCTTCGACATCGAGATCGTCTTCCTCTACCCCTGGGCGGTCGCCAACGACCAGCTCGGGGTCTTCGGCCTGGTCGAGATGGTCGTCTTCATCGCCACCGTCTTCATCGCCTACGCCTACGTCTGGCGCCGCGGCGGATTGGAATGGGACTGACATGGGCCTCGAGGAGAAGCTGCCGAGCGGCGTGCTGCTCACCAGCGTCGAGAAGCTGGTCAACTGGACCCGCAAGTCCTCGCTGTGGCCGGCCACCTTCGGGCTGGCCTGCTGCGCCATCGAGATGATGGCCTCGGGCGCGGGCCGCTACGACCTGGCCCGCTTCGGCATGGAGGTCTTCCGCGCCTCGCCGCGGCAGGCCGACCTGATGATCGTGGCCGGCCGGGTGAGCCAGAAGATGGCCCCGGTCCTGCGCCAGATCTACGACCAGATGCCCGAGCCGCGCTGGGTGCTGGCGATGGGCGTGTGCTCCAGCTCCGGCGGCATGTTCAACAACTACGCGATCGTCCAGGGCGTCGACCACATCGTCCCGGTCGACATGTACCTGCCGGGCTGCCCGCCGCGCCCGGAGATGCTGATGGACGCGATCCTCAAGCTGCACCACAAGATCCAGCACGAGCCGCTGGGCGAGAAGCGGGCCGCCGCGCTCGCCGCCGCCCGCGCGGACGGGACGGCGAAGGACCTGCACATCGAGATGCCCTCCACCGTGCGGGCCGACAAGGCCGCCCGGAAGGCCTACGAGGACGCCGCCGCCCGCGGCCGCACCGGCCAGTTCGCCATCGAGCAGCGCGGGGGCAACGCCGTCCTGCTGCCGGGGGAGCGCGGGTGAGCGAGAGCCCGTTCCGCACCGGCGCGTTCGGCGTCACCGGCAGCGGTGACACCTCCGGGTTCGGCGGCCTGGTCCGGGTCGAGCCCGGCGGAGCCGTCGCGCTGCACTCCACCGACCGGCCCTACGGCGGCTGGTTCGACGAGGTCGCCGACGCCCTGGCCGACGCGGTCGGCCAGGCGACCTACGACGCCGCCGTCCGCCGGGTGCTGGTCGACCGCGGCGAGATCACCTGGTTCGTGCACCGCGAGCACCTGCTGGTCCTGCTGCAGGCGCTGCGCGACGACGACGCCCTGCGCTTCGAGCTGTGCAGCAGCGTCAGCGGCGTGGACTACCTGGACGCGGGCGGTCCGACGGGGGAGCGGCTGCACGTCGTCCACCACCTGACCTCGATGACCTACCGCCGCCGGATCCGGCTCGAGACCGCGGTCACCGCCGAGGACCCGCACGTGCCGAGCTCGACCCGGGTCTACCCGACCGCGGACTGGCACGAGCGGGAGGTCTGGGACATGTTCGGCGTCGTCTTCGACGGCCACCCCGCGCTCACCCGGATCCTCATGCCCGACGACTGGGACGGGCACCCGCAGCGCAAGGACTACCCGCTCGGCGGCGTCCCCGTGGAGTACCACGACGCGACGATCCCGCCCCCGGACGAGAGGCGGTCCTACCGGTGACCACCACCGATCCCTACGCCGGTTCCCGCGAGACCACCGAGGGCCGCGTCTACACCGTCACCGGTGGCGACTGGGACCTGACCTTCGGGTCCGATCCGCTCGCCGAGGAGCGGCTGGTCGTCAACATGGGCCCGCAGCACCCCTCCACCCACGGGGTGCTCCGGCTGGTGCTCGACCTCGAGGGCGAGACGGTCACCAAGGCCCGCGTGGTCATCGGCTACCTGCACACCGGCATCGAGAAGAACACCGAGTACCGGACCTGGACCCAGGGCACGACCTTCGTGACCCGGATGGACTACCTGGCGCCGCTGTTCAACGAGACCGCCTACTGCCTGGCGGTGGAGAAGCTGCTGGGCATCGAGGTGCCCGAGCGGGCCACCACCATCCGGGTGCTGGTGATGGAGCTCAACCGGATCGCCAGCCACCTGGTCGGCCTGGCCACCTTCGGCATGGAGATGGGCGCGCTCACCGGCATGACCAACGGGTTCCGCGAGCGGGAGCTCGTGCTGGACCTGCTGGAGGAGATCACCGGGCTGCGGATGAACCACGCCTACGTGCGCCCCGGCGGGCTGGCCCAGGACCTGCCCGAGGGCATCGAGGCCAAGATCCGCGAGTTCCTGACGATCATGCCGGAGCGGGCCGCGGGCTTCCACCGGCTGCTCACCGGCCAGCCGATCTGGCAGCGCCGGCTGCGCGACGTCGGCTACCTCGACGTCACCGGCTGCATCGCCCTGGGCGTCACCGGGCCGATCCTGCGCAGCGCCGGCCTCCCGTGGGACCTGCGCAAGGTCGAGCCGTACTGCGGCTACGAGACCTACGACTTCGAGGTGCCCACCGCCGACACCGCCGACGCCTGGGGCCGCTACCTGGTCCGGATGGCCGAGGTCACCGAGTCGCTGAAGATCATCGAGCAGGCGCTGGACCGGCTGCGCCCGGGCCCGGTCATGGTCGAGGACAAGAAGATCGCCTGGCCCGCGAAGCTCTCGCTCGGCGCCGACGGCATGGGCAACTCCCTGGACCACGTCAAGCACATCATGGGCCAGTCGATGGAGGCCCTGATCCACCACTTCAAGCTGGTCACCGAGGGGTTCCGGGTGCCGGCCGGGCAGGTCTACCAGGCCATCGAGTCCCCCCGCGGCGAGCTCGGCTTCCACGTGGTCAGCGACGGTGGCACCCGGCCCTTCCGGGTGCACGTGCGCGACCCCAGCTTCGTCAACCTGCAGGCGACCGCGGCGATGAGCGAGGGCGGCATGATCGCCGACGTCATCGCGGCCATCGCCTCCATCGACCCGGTCATGGGAGGGGTGGACCGATGAGCGCGCTGCCGGGTTCCTCGGAGGGCACCGCCGTCACCGGGCTGGACTCCAGCGCCGTCGAGGTGCACGGCGACCTGCCGCCGCTGACCGAGACCACCCGCGCCGAGTGCCGGGAGATCATGGCCCGCTACCCGGTGCCGCGGTCGGCCCTGCTGCCGATGCTGCACCTGGTCCAGTCGGTGCAGGGCTACGTCTCGCCCGAGGGCGTCGCGCTGTGCGCCCAGGAGCTGGGGCTGACCAAGGCCGAGGTCGGCGCGGTCGCGACGTTCTACACGATGTTCAAGCGCCGCCCGACCGGCCGGCACCTGGTCAGCGTCTGCACCAACACGCTGTGCGCGGTGCTCGGCGGGCAGAAGATCTACGACGAGGTCGCCGCCGAGCTGGGTGTGCACCACGACGAGACCACCGCCGACGGCACGATCACCCTCGAGCACGCCGAGTGCCTGGCCGCCTGCGACTACGCACCGGTCGTCACCGTCGACTACGAGTTCTACGACCAGCAGGACGTCGCCGCAGCCCTCGAGCTGGTCGCCGCCCTGCGCCGCGGCGAGAAGCCCGACCCCACCCGCGGCGCGCCGCTGACCGACTTCCGCGGCGTCTCCCGCCAGCTGGCCGGGTTCTCCCAGCACGCCGACGCCGCGGCCGCCCAGGCAGCCGTCGACGGGCCCTCGGCCGGCGTCCCCACGCTGCGCGGCGTCCGGCTGGCCGCCGAGCGCGGCGAGGCCGCACCCGCCATGCCGGCCGCCGAGACCGCTGCGCCCGCCGAGGCCGGCACCCCGGACCGGACGCCCACCGGCGACGGCGGGACGCCGGGGGCCCAGGCCGCCGACGCCGAGGTCGCCGCCGCCGGCAACCCGGCCGAGCGGTCCGGCGCGGAGCAGAACCACCCCGACCGCCCCGAGCCGGCCGGCCGCGCGGCCGCCGACCGCGACGCACCCGCCCCCGACGCCGACGGCCAGGCCCAGTCGGGCTCGGGCACGTCGGTCCAGCGAGAGGTCTGACCATGCCGCTGACCCCCGTGCTCACCGTCCGCTACGCCGAGGAGCGCAGCTGGACGATCGAGACCTACGAGCGCACCGAGGGCTACTCGGCCTGGCGCACCGCGCTGGGCATGACCCCCGACGAGCTGGTCACCCTGGTCAAGGACTCCGGCCTGCGCGGTCGCGGCGGTGCCGGGGTCCCGACCGGCATGAAGTGGAGCTTCATCCCGCAGCCCAAGCCGGGGGAGACCCCGACCGGTCCGGCGGCCAAGCCCAAGTACCTGGTGGTCAACGCCGACGAGGGCGAGCCGGGCACCTGTAAGGACCTGCCGCTGATGATGGCCGACCCGCACGGGCTCGTGGAGGGCGTGGCCATCGCCTCCTACGCGATCCGCTGCCACTACGCGGTCATCTACGTCCGCGGCGAGGCCGTGCACGCCCACCGCCGGCTGCAGGCCGCGGTCGCGGAGGCCTACGCCGCCGGCCACCTGGGCCGCGACGTGCACGGCTCGGGTTTCGACCTCGACGTCGTCGTGCACGCCGGTGCCGGTGCCTACATCTGCGGCGAGGAGACGGCGCTGCTGGACTCCCTCGAGGGCCGCCGCGGCCAGCCCCGGCTCAAGCCGCCGTTCCCCGCCGTCGCCGGCCTCTACGGCGCCCCGACCGTGGTGAACAACGTGGAGACCCTGGCCAGCGTCCCGTTCGTGGTGCGCGGCGGGTCGGCCTGGTTCAAGGAGTTCGGCCCGGAGAAGTCGCCGGGGCCGAAGATCTACTCGCTGTCGGGCCGGGTCGTGCACCCGGGCCAGTACGAGGCCCCGATGGGGACGACGATGCGCGAGCTGCTGGCGATGGCCGGCGGCGTGCGCCCGGGCCACGAGCTCAAGTTCTGGACGCCGGGCGGGTCGAGCACCCCGTACTTCACCCCCGAGCACCTCGACGTCCCGCTGGACTTCGACTCGGTGGCCGCCGCCGGCTCGATGCTGGGCACGACGGCGCTGATGGTCTTCGACGAGACCGACTCGATCGTCGAGGCCACCCTCCGGTTCACCGAGTTCTACGCGCACGAGAGCTGCGGCAAGTGCACCCCGTGCCGGGAGGGCACCTACTGGTTGGTCCAGATCCTGGAGCGGCTGGTCGCCGGGCACGGCACCGCCCGCGACCTGGACCTGCTCACCGACACCTGCGACAACATCCTGGGCCGGTCGTTCTGCGCCCTGGGCGACGGCGCCACCAGCTGCATCGCGTCGAGCCTGAAGTACTTCCGCGACGACTACGTCGCGCTCCTCCCCGCCGACGAGCAGGGCCGGCTGGGTCGCACCCTGAAGCTCGAGCCCGTGGGAGCCATGGCATGACCACGCCCGAACCCGCCCGCGCGCAGGTGCCCGCGGTGCCCGGCCCGCACACCCCCGAGGACCACGTCCGCTGCACCATCGACGGCTTCGAGGTCGCGGTGCCCAAGGGCACGCTGATCATCCGGGCGGCCGAGCAGATCGGCGTGCAGATCCCGCGGTTCTGCGACCACCCGCTGCTGGAGCCGGTCGGTGCCTGCCGGCAGTGCCTGGTGGAGGTGGAGGGCCAGCGCAAGCCGGTGGCCTCCTGCACCGTGCCGGTCACCCCGGACATGGTGGTGAAGACCCAGCTGACCAGCGAGGTGGCCGAGTCCGCGCAGGCCGGCACGCTGGAGCTGCTGCTGGTCAACCACCCGCTGGACTGCCCGGTCTGCGACAAGGGCGGGGAGTGCCCGCTGCAGAACCAGGCGATGAGCAACGGGCACACCGAGAGCAGGTTCGAGGGCGTCAAGCGGACCTACCCCAAGCCGCTGCCGATCAGCTCCCAGGTGCTGCTGGACCGCGAGCGCTGCGTGCTCTGCGCCCGGTGCACCCGGTTCTCCCAGCAGGTGGCCGGCGACCCGTTCATCGAGCTGTTCGACCGCGGCGCGCTGCAGCAGGTCGCCATCTACGAGGACGAGCCCTTCGAGTCCTACTTCTCCGGCAACACCGTGCAGATCTGCCCGGTCGGGGCGCTCACCAGCTCGGCCTACCGGTTCCGCTCCCGGCCCTTCGACCTGCGCAGCGAGGCCAGCGTCTGCGAGCACTGCGCCTCGGGCTGCGCCCAGCGCACCGACTACCGGCGCGGCACCGTGCTGCGCCGCCTGGCCGGCGACGACCCGGCGGTCAACACGGAGTGGAACTGCGACAAGGGTCGGTTCGCCTTCCGCTACGCCGCGGCGAACGCCCGGCTGACCACCCCGCTGGTCCGCCGGGACGGCGAGCTGCAGCCGGCGTCGTGGCCCGAGGCCTGGGCCGCGGCCGCCGCCGGGCTCGCCGCCGCGCGTGCGGACGGCGGGGTGGGCGTGCTGCCCGGCGGCCGGCTGACCGTCGAGGACGCCTACGCCTACGCCAAGTTCGCCCGGGTCGCCCTCGGCACCCACGACGTCGACGCCCGGGCCCGCGCGCACTCCGCGGAGGAGCTGGCGTTCCTGGCCGCGCACGTCGCCGGCACCGCGCCGGGCGCCGGTGCGGTCACCTACGACGAGCTGGTCGCCGCCCCCGCCGTCCTCATGGTCGGGTTCGAGCCGGAGGAGGAGTCGCCGATCGTCTTCCTCCGGCTGCGCCGCGCCGTCCGGGAGCGGGCGCTGGCGGTCTTCGACGTGGCGCCGTTCGCCACCGGCGCCGACGAGAAGCTCGACGCGACGCTGCTGGCCACCCCGCCCGGCCTGGAGGCCGCGGTGCTCCGCGCCCTGGCCGCCGAGTCCGCCGGCGGGGTCGGGGCGCAGGCCGCCACCGCGCTGCGCCGCGAGGGTGCGGTCGTGCTGGCCGGCGAGCGGCTGGCCGAGGTGCCCGGCGCGCTGTCGGCGCTGTCCGCGCTGGCCGCCGCCTCCGGTGCCCGGGTCGCCTGGGTGCCCCGGCGGGCCGGCGAGCGCGGTGCGGTGGAGGTCGGCGCGCTGCCCTCCCTGCTGCCCGGCGGCCGGGCCGTCGAGCACGCCGAGGACCGCGCCGACGTCGAGGCCGCCTGGGGCGTCGAGCTGCCCCGCAAGGCAGGCCGCGACCTCACCGGCATCCTCACCGCGGCACGCGACGGCCGCCTCGGCGGGCTGGTGGTCGGCGCGGTCGACCCGGCCGACCTGCCCGACCCCGCCCTCGCCGAGGCCGCGCTGGCCACCGCCGGGTTCGTGGTCAGCCTCGAGCTGTTCCCGTCCGCGGTGACCGACCACGCCGACGTCGTCCTGCCGGTGGCCGCCGCCCCGGAGAAGGCCGGCAGCTACCTGGACTGGGAGGGCCGGGTGCGCGCCTTCGACGCCACCCTGCACGGCAGCGGGCAGCTCACCGACTCCCGGGTGCTCACCGGTCTGGCCGACGCGATGGGTGTGCGCCTGGGCCTGGCCGGGGTGGACGACGCCCGCCGCGAGCTGGTCGCCCTCGGCGGGGCCGGCCGGTCCCGCGAGGTGCGCGGGCTGGACGTCGCCCCCGCCGGCAGCCCGCGGGTGGGCGCCGAGCAGGCGGTGCTGGCCTCCTGGCGGCAGCTGCTGGACGAGGGCACCCTGCAGCGCGACGAGCCGGCGCTGGCCGGGACCTCGCGCCCGCCGGTCGTCCGGCTGGGCAAGGACACCGCCGTCCGGCTCGGGGTCACCGACGGCGAGCCGGTCACCGTGACCGGACCGCTCGGCGCGATCACCCTGCCCGCCCGGATCACCGAGATGCCCGACCGGGTGGTCTGGCTGCCGATGCGCTCCCCGGGCAGCCACGTCCGGGCCGGCCTGGGCGTCGGCCCCGGCGGCGTCGTCTCCATCAGCTCCGGAGGTGCCGCATGACCGTCCCCGTGACCGTGCTGGCCGCGACCGACTCGCCGACCCTGGCCGACTTCGGCAACGACGTCTGGTGGCTGGTGCTGGTCAAGATCGTCGGCGTCTTCGGCCTGCTGGTCGTCATGACGCTGTTCGCGATCGTGTTCGAGCGCAAGGTCGTCGCCCGGATGCAGCAGCGGTCCGGGCCGAACCGGGTCGGCCCGCGGGGCTACCTGCAGAGCCTGGCCGACGGGCTGAAGCTCGCGTTCAAGGAAGACATCATGCCGGCGCTGGCGGACAAGCCGGTCTACTTCCTGGCCCCGGTCATCGCCACCATCCCGGCGTTCCTGGCCTTCTCGGTCATCCCGCTGGGGCCGATGGTCTCGATCTTCGGCGAGCGCACCCCGCTGCAGCTCATCGACGCCCCCATCGGCGTGCTGGTGGTGCTGGCCTGCTCGGCGATGGGCGTCTACGGCATCGTGCTCGGCGGCTGGGCGTCCGGCTCCACCTACCCGCTGCTGGGCAGCCTGCGCAGCGCCGCACAGATGGTCAGCTACGAGATCGCGATGGGGCTGTCGATCGTCGCGGTGTTCCTCTACGCCGGCACGATGAGCACCTCGGAGATCGTCGCCGCGCAGGCCGGGCCCAACCGGCTGGACTTCTTCGGGCTCACCTTCGACGGTCCCAGCTGGTACGCCGTCCTGCTGCCGGTCTCCTTCGTCATCTACGTGATCGCCGTGGTGGGGGAGACCAACCGGGCACCCTTCGACCTCCCCGAGGCCGAGAGCGAGCTGGTCGGCGGATTCCACACCGAGTACTCGTCGCTGAAGTTCGCGCTCTTCTTCCTGGCCGAGTACGTCAACATGGTGACCGTCTCGGCGCTGGCCGCGACGCTGTTCCTCGGCGGCTGGCGGGCCCCGTGGCCGATCTCCATCTGGGACGGCGCGAACTCGGGCTGGTGGCCGCTGCTGTGGTTCCTGCTCAAGGTGATCGCCGCGCTGTTCGTCTTCATCTGGCTGCGCGGCACGCTGCCCCGGCTGCGCTACGACCAGTTCATGCGCTTCGGCTGGAAGGTGCTGGTCCCGACCGCGCTGGTCTGGATCCTGGCCGTGGCCACCATGCGCACGGTGTCCCGCGAGGCGAACCTGTCCAGCGGCGAGGTGGCCCTCTACGTGGGGCTGCCGATCGCCGCGGTCGTGCTGGGCGGGTTGCTGATCGCCTCCCGCAAGTCCAACGAGGACACCCGGATCGCCGCGCTCAACGCCGCGGCCGGGTCCACCAACCCCACCGAGCCCGAGGTGCTGCCCGCGGTCCGCACCGGCGGTGCCCGGCTCCTTGGCGCCCAGGCGGGGCGAGGGCGGGACGACCAGGTCCATCGGCGGGATCGGGAAGCCGCCCTCGGCACGGGCCGGACCGCTGCGCTGGGGCGGGCGGGGGCCGGGAACCCCCGTGCGGAGCGCGGGCAGGAACTCGGGGGCGGGGGGGGTGGGGGGACCGGGCGCGGCGGTGAGGGCGGGGAATCCGGGGGGCTCGGTGGGAGTGGGGGGGGCGGGCAAGGAACCGCCCCGCACGACCCCGGCGGTCGGGAGC
>NZ_UEXK01000004.1:1363619-1388436 GCF_900491935.1 Klenkia terrae | reverse complement strand
AAGGTGATGATAAATAGAGTTAAAAATAAAGCAGTAGTTTTTTTTTCCAGGAAAAAGACGACATACAAAGCCCTCTCTGTTCGCGTGGGTTGGAAGATGAATAAAAAAGACGCCCCCGAGCCCGTGGGCGGGGGGGGGGCGCCGGCCGCGCGCACCAGCCGGCTGCCCGCCCCTGCCCAGGGCTTCGGGGTGACCTTCTCGACGATGTTCAAGAAGGTGACCACCGAGCAGTACCCGGAGGAGCCCAAGGTCACCAAGCCGCGCTACCACGGCCGGCACGTGCTCAACCGGCACCCCGACGGCCTGGAGAAGTGCGTGGGCTGCGAGCTGTGCGCCTGGGCGTGCCCGGCCGACGCGATCTACGTCGAGGGCGGGACCAACACCGACGAGGCCCGGTTCTCCCCGGGCGAGCGGTACGGCGCGGTCTACCAGATCAACTACCTGCGCTGCATCTTCTGCGGGCTGTGCATCGAGGCCTGCCCCACCCGCTCGCTGACCATGAGCAACGACTTCGAGCTGGCCGACGACGACCGGGCCAGCCTGATCTACACCAAGGAGCAGCTGATGGCCCCGCTGCTGCCGGGCATGGAGCAGCCGCCGCACCCCATGCGCCTGGGGGACGACGAGCGCGACTACTACCTGCGGGCCGGCTCCTGATGGGGGCCGGCATCGAGATCGGGACGGCGGAGACCGTCGTCTTCTGGATCCTCGGACCGATCGCCCTGGCCGGTGCACTCGGCATGGTCTTCGCCCGCAACGCCGTCCACTCGGCGCTGTTCCTGGTGAACACGATGCTGGCGCTGGGGGTGTTCTACGTCGTCCAGGAGGCGCCGTTCCTCGGCGCGGTGCAGATCATCGTCTACACCGGCGCCATCATGATCTTGTTCCTCTTCGTGCTGATGCTTGTCGGCCGTGACTCCTCCGACTCGGTCGTGGAGACCCTCCGGGGCCAGCGGGTCGCGGCCACCGTGCTCGGCGTCGGGTTCGCCGGGCTGGTCGGGGCCGGCATCGCCCGGGCCACCGAGGGCATGACCGTGGTGGGCCTGGAGGGTGTGCAGGGCGGGGCCGGCGGCGCGGCCGACGGCAACATCGAGGCCATCGCGCGGCTGCTGTTCACCCGGTACCTGCTGGCCTTCGAGGTCACCAGCGCGCTGCTGATCACCGCCGCGGTCGGCGCCATGGTGCTGGCCCACATCGAGCGCGAGCCGGGCAGCCGGCTCACCCAGAAGGAGCGCTCCCGGGCCCGGTTCCTCACCGCCGACCACCCGCAGACCCTGCCCGGTCCCGGCGTCTACGCCCGGGCCAACTCCATCGCCGCGCCCGGCCGGCTGCCCGACGGCAGCCCGTCGGAGGCCAGCTACGCCACCGGGGTCGAGCCCCAGGTCGTCGACGAGCTGCCCGCCGCCGACCACACCGGGGGCGGACCCGACGCCGCGCTCGGCACGACCCGGGGGGCGTCGTCGTGACCCTGACCAACTACCTGGTGCTGGCCGCGATCCTGTTCACCATCGGCGCGGTCGGCGTGCTCGTCCGCCGCAACGCCATCGTGGTCTTCATGTGCATCGAGCTGATGCTCAACTCGGTGAACCTGACCCTGGTCACCTTCGCGCGGGCCAACGGCAGCGTGGACGGCCAGGTCATCGCCTTCTTCGTCATGGTGGTCGCCGCCGCCGAGGTCGTCATCGGGCTGGCGATCATCATGTCGATCTACCGCACCCGGCGGTCGGCCTCCGTCGACGACGCCAACCTGCTGAAGTACTGAGGCCGCCGACATGGATCCCGTGCCCGCCACCGGGCTGCTCGCCGTCTCCTGGCTGCTGATCGCCCTGCCGCTGGCCGGTGCCGCCGTCCTGCTGCTGGGCGGCCGGCGCACCGACCGCTGGGGCCACCTGCTGGGCATCGCCACCGTGACCGCCTCGTTCGTGCTCGCGGTGCTGTGCACCGTCGAGCTGGCCGGCACGTCGGGCCGCAGCGTCGGGGTGGACCTGTTCACCTTCATCTCCACCGGCCGGCTGGACGTCAGCGCCGGGCTGCTGGTCGACCCGCTGTCGATGACGTTCGCCCTGCTGATCACCGGGGTGGGCGCGCTGATCCACGTCTACTCGGTCGGCTACATGGCGCACGACCCCGCGCGGCGGCGGTTCTTCGCCTACCTCAACCTCTTCGTCGCGGCGATGCTGCTGCTGGTGCTGGGCAACAGCTTCGTGGCCCTCTACGTGGGCTGGGAGGGCGTCGGCCTGGCGTCCTACCTGCTGATCGCGTTCTGGTACACCCGCCCGGCCGCGGCCACCGCGGCCAAGAAGGCCTTCATCATGAACCGGGTCGGCGACGTCGGCCTGGCCCTGGCGATCTTCCTGATGTTCACCCAGCTGGGCACCACGTCCTACGCCGGTGTGCTCGGCTCGGTCGGCCTGCTGGCCGGCGGGACGGTCACCGCGATCGGGCTGCTCCTGCTGCTGGGGGCGTGCGGCAAGTCCGGCCAGTTCCCGCTGCAGGCCTGGCTGCCCGACGCCATGGAGGGCCCCACCCCGGTCTCGGCGCTGATCCACGCGGCGACCATGGTCACCGCCGGGGTGTACCTGATCGCCCGGTCGGCGCCGATCTTCGACGCCGCACCCGTCGCGCAGACCGTGGTGGTGGTCATCGGCGCGATCACGATCATGATCGGCGCGATCGCCGGCTGCGCCTACGACGACATCAAGAAGGTGCTGGCCTGGTCCACGGTCAGCCAGATCGGCTACATGTTCCTGGCCGTCGGCCTGGGCCCGATCGGCTACGCGGCGGGCATCGCGCACCTGCTCACCCACGGCTTCTTCAAGGCCGGGCTCTTCCTCGGGGCCGGGTCGGTCATGCACGGCATGGGCGACCAGACCGACATGCGCCGGTTCGGCGGGCTGGCCACGAAGATGAAGACCACCTTCGTGACGTTCGGGCTGGGCTACCTGGCCCTCATCGGGTTCCCGTTCCTGTCCGGCTACTGGACCAAGGACGCCATCATCGAGGCGGCCTTCGACCGCGGCGGGGTGTCGGGCTACCTCCTCGGCGGGGTCGCGGTCCTCGGTGCCGGGCTGACCGCGTTCTACATGACCCGGCTCATGCTTCTGACGTTCTTCGGCAAGCCCCGCTGGGAGGACGGCGTGCACCCGCACGAGTCCCCGGCGGTCATGACGCTGCCGATGGTCGTGCTCGCCGTCGGCTCGGTCGCGGCCGGGTTCGTCCTGGTGCAGCTGGCCCCGCTGGCCGACTGGCTGGCCCCGGTGTTCGGCGAGCCCGAGGAGGCCGCCGCGCCTGCGATCCCGCCGCTGGTGGTCAGCGTGCTGGTCACCGTGGTGGTGGCCCTCGGCGCGCTCACCGCCTGGGTGTTCGTGGGTCGCCGCGAGGTGCCCACCACGGCGCCGGCCCGGGTGTCGCTGCCGGTCCGCGCGGCCCGCAACGCCCTGTACGCGGACAGGGTCAACGAGGCGGTCTTCATGCGGCCGGGGATGTGGCTCACCCGGGCGCTGCTCTGGGTGGACGACCGCGGGGTGGACGGCGTGGTCAACGGCATCGGCACCGGCCTGGGCGGGTCGTCGTCCCGGCTCGGGCGGGCGCAGACCGGCTTCGTCCGCTCCTACGCCCTCGGCATGCTCGGCGGCGCCGTCCTGGTGGCCGGCGCCCTCCTGGCGGTGACCGCGGGATGACCGCCACCCCGACGTCCCCGACCGAGGAGAACCAGTCGTGAGCGACTTCCCCTGGCTGCTCGCGATGATCGCCGTCCCGGCGGTCGGTGGTGCGGCCGTGGCCGCGCTGCCCCGGGGCCGCGACGCGGCGGCCAAGCAGGTGGCCCTGGCGGTCAGCGGCCTGGTGCTGCTGCTGGCGGTGCTGGCCACCGTCGCGTTCGACACCGGCGGCGAGCGGTTCCAGCTGACCACGTCGGTCTCCTGGATCCCCGCGTTCGGGGTCGACTTCGCCCTCGGCGTCGACGGCATCGCGCTGGTCATGCTGCTGCTGATCGGTGTGCTGGTGCCGGTCGTGGTGATCGCCTCGTGGGCCGACACCGGCCCCGAGGGCCGCTCGATGAAGGCCTACTTCGCCTGGCTGCTGGTGCTCGAGGCGATGATGGTCGGCGTCTTCGCCGCCACCGACGTCTTCCTGTTCTACGTGTTCTTCGAGGCGATGCTCGTCCCGATGTACTTCATCATCGGGAGCTTCGGCGGCCCCCGCCGGCAGTTCGCCGCGACGAAGTTCTTCCTCTACAGCCTGCTCGGCGGGCTGGTCATGCTCGCCTCGGTCATCGGCCTCTACGTCGTCAGCAACACCGAGCTGGGCGAGGGCACGTTCGCCTTCGACGCCCTGCGCCAGCTCGACATCGACCCCGGTGTGCAGAAGCTGCTGTTCCTCGGGTTCTTCGTCGCCTTCGCGATCAAGGCCCCGCTGGTGCCCTTCCACACCTGGCTGCCCGACTCCGGTGCGCAGGCCCCGATCGGCGGCGGCGTGCTGCTGGTCGGCGTGCTGGACAAGGTCGGCACGTTCGGGTTCATCCGGTACTGCCTGCCGCTGTTCCCCGACGCGTCGCGGACGTTCGCGCCCTGGATCCTGGGCCTGGCCGTGGCCGGGATCATCTACGGCGCGATCCTGGCGATGGGGCAGACCGACCTCAAGCGGTTCGTCACCTACACGTCGATCGCGCACTTCGGCTTCATCGCGCTGGGCATCTTCGCCTTCACCGCCGAGGGCGGCACCGGTGCGGTGCTCTACATGGTCAACCACGGCATCTCCACCGGGATCCTCTTCCTGGCCGTGGGCATGCTGATCAGCCGCGGCGGGTCGGCCCGGATCAGCGACTACGGCGGAGTGGCCAAGAAGGCCCCGGTCCTGGCCGGGGTGTTCCTGGTCGCCGGCCTGGCCAGCCTCGCGCTGCCGGGGACCAACAGCTTCGTGTCGGAGTTCCTGGTGCTGCTGGGCTCCTTCCCGACCCGCCCGGTGTTCACCGTCGTCGCCACGGTCGGCATCGTGCTGGCGGCGCTCTACGTCCTGCTGGTCGTGCAGCGGACCATGCACGGCCCGTCCCGCGGGGTCGTCGTCGACAAGCCCTTCCCCGACCTGCGGCGCCGTGAGCTGGCCGTGGTCGTCCCGCTGATCGCCCTGATCATCGGCCTCGGCGTCTACCCGCAGCCGCTGCTGGCCCTGATCGACCCGGCCGTGGCCGCCACCATGACCGACATCGGTTCCGACCCGGCGGGGACGACCCCCGCCACCGCCGAGCAGGGGGCCAACTGATGATCGAGGCACCGGACCTCTCCCTGGCCGCGCTCACCCCGCTGCTGTTCGTCTTCGGCGCCGCACTGGTCGGCGTCCTGGTCGAGTCCTTCGCCCCGCGGCACGTCCGCCAGCCCACCCAGGTCGCCCTCGCCCTGGTCGGCACCGTCGGCGGGTTCGTCTCCACCCTGCTGATCGCCGGGCGCAGCGAGGTGACCGCCGGCGGCGCGCTCGCCGTCGACGGCGCCGGGCTCTTCCTGCAGGCCACGATCGCCGGGTTGGCCGCGCTGTCGATCCTGCTGTTCGCCGAGCGCGGCCTGGACCCGGCGAAGTCGGCGTTCGTCGCCTCGGCGGCGGTGCCGGCCGGCAGCCCCCGGGACCGCGAGCTGCTCACCGACGAGCGGGTGCAGACCGAGGTCTACCCACTGGCCACCTTCGCCGTCGGCGGCATGATGCTCTTCGTCGCGGCGAACGACCTGCTGGTCATGTTCATCGCCCTGGAGGTGCTCAGCCTCCCGCTGTACCTGATCTGCGGTCTGGCCCGACGCCGGCGGCTGCTGTCCCAGGAGGCGGCGGTCAAGTACTTCCTGCTGGGCGCCTTCGCCTCGGCGTTCTTCCTCTACGGCCTGGCGCTGGTCTACGGCGCGACCGGCAGCATCCGGCTGTCGGAGATCCGGGAGTCGGTCAGCACCGACGGCACCGGCACGCTGCTCGTGCTCGGCCTCGGGCTGCTGATCGTCGGGTTGATGTTCAAGGCCTCGGTCGCGCCGTTCCACACCTGGACGCCGGACGTCTACCAGGGCGCGCCCACCCCGGTCACCGCGTTCATGGCCGCCTGCACCAAGGTCGCCGCGTTCGGCGCGATCCTGCGGCTGCTCTACGTGGCCTTCGGGACGGCGGACTGGACCTGGCGGCCGCTGGTCTACGGCATCGCCATCGTGTCGATGGTGGTCGGCGCCGTCCTGGGCCTGACCCAGACCGACGTCAAGCGGATGCTCGCCTACTCCTCGATCGCGCACGCCGGCTTCCTGCTCACCGGGGTCATCGGCCTGGGCGGCGGCACGGGCTCCGGGCTGTCGGCGACGCTGTTCTACCTGCTGGCCTACGGGCTCACCACGATCGGCGCGTTCGCCGTGGTCACCCTGGTCCGGGACGGCGACGGCGAGGCCACCCAGCTGTCCCAGTGGGCCGGCCTGGCCCGGCGGTCCCCGCTGACCGCCGGGGTGATGACCTTCCTGCTGCTGGCCCTGGCCGGCATCCCGCTCACCAGCGGGTTCACCGGCAAGTTCGCGGTCTTCCGGGCGGCGATCGAGGTGGGCGCCTGGCCGCTGGCCGTCGGCGCCCTGGTCACCAGCGCGATCGCGGGCTTCTTCTACCTGCGCCTGGTCGTGCTCATGTACTTCTCCGCGCCCGCCGAGGACGGCCCCTCCGTGGGTGTCCCCGGCCTGCCGACCACCATCGTGCTGGCCGTGACGGTGGCCGCCACGCTGGTGCTGGGCGTCGTCCCCGGGTCGGTGCTGGACCTGGCCGACCGCGCCGCCACGCTGGTCGGGTAGGGCAGCCGTCGGCGCCCGGGCCTGCGGAGACTAGATTCACCGGCGATGAGCGGAGCCAGCGCCCTCACCTCCCCCGGTGACGGCAGCCAGACGCAGACGTGGAACCGGCCGGGCAGGCCGGCGTCCACCGTCGGCTCCTGGCTGCCCGACGGACCGCTGGGCGAGTCGCTCGCGGCGGGCCTGGCGCGGGTGGAGTCCGCGCTGCACACCGCGGTGGCCAGCGACCACGAGTTCGTGGCCGAGGCCGCCGCGCACCTGATGACCGCCGGCGGCAAGCGGTTCCGCCCGGTGCTCGCCCTCCTGGCCGCCCAGCTGGGCGACGCGGAGTCCGCCGAGGTGACCTCCGCCGCGGTGGTCTGCGAGCTCACCCACCTGGCCACGCTGTACCACGACGACGTCATGGACGAGGCCGCGGTGCGCCGCGGGGCGGCCAGCGCGAACAGCCGGTGGAGCAACAGCATCGCCATCCTGACCGGCGACTTCCTCTTCGCCCGGGCGTCGGACCTGCTCGCCGACCTCGGCCCCGAGGCGGTCCGCATCCAGGCGCGAACGTTCGAGCGGCTGGTCACCGGGCAGATCCGGGAGACCGTCGGCCCGGCCGCCGGCGAGGACCCGATCGAGCACCACCTGTCGGTGCTGGCGGACAAGACCGGCTCGCTGGTCGCCACCTCGGCCCGCTTCGGCGCCACGTTCGCCGGCGTCGCCCCGGCCGTCGTCGAGGACCTCACGGCCTACGCCGAGGAGGTCGGGGTCGCCTTCCAGCTGTCCGACGACCTGATCGACATCGTCAGCGAGAGCGGCACGTCCGGGAAGTCGCCGGGCACCGACCTGCGCGAGGGCATCGCCACCCTGCCGGTGCTGCTCGTCCTCGC
Organism: Klenkia terrae; assembly: GCF_900491935.1. Taxonomy (GTDB): domain Bacteria; phylum Actinomycetota; class Actinomycetes; order Mycobacteriales; family Geodermatophilaceae; genus Klenkia; species Klenkia terrae. The sequence continues at coordinate 1,380,770 of NZ_UEXK01000004.1, read as the reverse complement.
CGGCGACGACCCGGCCGAGGCCCGGCTGCGCGAGCTGGTGGCCGGACCGATCACCGACGACGCGCTGCACGCCGAGGCGCTGGCCCTGCTGCGGGCGTCGGCGTCGCTGGCCCGGGCGACCGAGGTGCTGGACTCCTACGCCGACCGGGCCCGTGCCCGGCTGGGCAGCGTGCCCGACGGCGAGGTCCGCGAGGCCCTGTCGGCCCTGTGCGACTACGTGGTCACCCGCAGCGCCTGAGCGACCCCTGCGCGGTCGCTGCACTCCGGCGACACTGGGGGTGATGAACACCCGCCGCGCCGCCCGATCGACCGCCCTCCTGACCGGCCTGGTGCTGCTGGCCGGCTGCTCGGCGGGGTCGTCGGCCACCTCGGACGCCGACGAGGCGGCCACCGCGGCGCCGTCGGACGCCCCCGCCCTGCAGGTCGAGGTGCTCGCCGACGGCCTGGACCACCCGTGGGACGTCTCCCAGGCCCCCGACGGCACCCTCCTGCTCGACGAGCGCGGCGGTGGGTTCACCGCGGTGCTCCCCGACGGGACCGTGCAGACCGTGGCGGCCGACCTCGACGACCTGTGGGCCGAGGGCGAGACCGGGCTGATGGGCCTGGTGCTCGACCCGGACTTCGACGCGCAGCGCCGCTTCTACACCTGCATGGGGGTCGCCGACGGCGGCGCGGACGGCGGTCCGGGCATCGAGGTGACCGCGTGGACGGTCGACGAGGGCTGGACGTCGGCCACCCGGGTGGCCGACCCCCTGGTGGGCGGCATCCCGGTCAACGCGGACTCCGGCCGGCACGGCGGCTGCCGCCTGCGGTTCGACGCCGGCGGCCAGCTGCTGATCGGCACCGGGGACAACGCCCGGGGCACCAACCCGCAGGACCTGTCCACGCTGGCCGGCAAGCTGCTGCGGGTCGACCCGCAGACCGGGCAGCCCTCGGCGGGCAACCCGTTCCTCGAGCTCACCGACCCGACCTCGCACGCGATCGTGGGCTACGGGCACCGCAACGTGCAGGGGATCGCCGTCCAGCCGGGCACCGACGCGGTCTACACCGCCGAGCAGGGCAGCCAGGTCGACGACGAGGTCAACCTGGCCACCGACGGCGGCAACTACGGCTGGGACCCGGTCGGCTCGGGGGAGTACGACGAGTCGGTGCCGATGACCGACACCGAGATCCCCGGTGCCGTCCCGGCGGTGTGGAGCTCGGGCGACCCCACCATCGCCGTCTCCGGCATCACCTTCCTCACCGGTGAGCAGTGGGGGAGCTACGACGGCCTGCTCCTGCTCGGGGTGCAGAAGGACACCGGGGTGCTGGCGCTGCGGCTGGCCGACGACGGGTCGCTGGTCGAGCAGTTCCGCATCCCGGAGCTGGAGGGCGACTACGGCCGGGTGCGCAGCCCGCAGCTGGGCGGCGACGGCGCGCTGTACCTGACCACCGACAACGGCGACGGCACCGACCAGCTGCTGCGGGTCACCCCCGGGAGCTGACCCGCGCGGGCACCGGGGTGCCGGCGGGGAGCAGCGGGCAGGGCTCCGGGTCGCCCCAGACCGTGCGCAGCGGCAGCACGCCGGCCCAGTCGGCCTGCGGGTCGACCAGGTCGCGCTCGTCCTCGCCGGGCGGGCCGGTGCGCACCTTGACGCTGGCCTCGGTGAGGTCCAGCGCCAGCACCGTCGTGGCGGCCAGCTCCTTGCGGTCGGGCTGCCGGCTGGAGTCCCAGGAGCCCGGCGCGAGGTGCTCGGTGAGCACCGCGAGCCCGTGCCAGCGCTCGTCGGGGTCGGTCACCAGCCGGGCGGTGCCCTGGACGACGGCGCTGCGGTGGTTCATCGAGTGGTGGAACGCCGACCGGCTGTAGACGATCCCGTCGACGTGGGTGACCGTGAAGCACACCGGCACCCCCTGGGCGGCGGCCCGCAGCGAAGCCGCGCCGCTGGACCCGTGCAGGTACAGCGTCTCGCCGTCCCGGCCGTACCCGGTGGGCAGCACGACCGGACCCGTCGGCAGGGCGAGGCCCAGGTGCCCGATCAACCCGGCGTCGAGGACTGCGTGCAGGTCGGCGCGGTCGGTGCGGGCCCGGACGGCGTTGCGCCGGACGGTGGAGCGGGCGGTGGGGGACAACGGCGCACTGGTCACACCGGACAGCGTGCCCGACGTCGTGGCATCCTCCGATGGCCAATCCGTCGCAGTTCCAGGAGGCCACCGATGACCGAGCCGCCCCCCGTCGTGCTGGACCGGTCCGCGCGGACCCCGCTGGCCGTCCAGCTCGCCGACGGCCTGCGCTCGGCGCCCGCCCTGCGCGCCGGCGACCGGCTGCCCTCCACCCGGGAGCTGGCGACCCTGCTGGGCGTCAGCCGCACCGTCACCGCCGCGGCCTACGACCAGCTGCTCGCCGAGGGCTGGCTCGCCGGCCGGCGCGGGGTGGGCACCTTCGTGGTGGGCGGCCCGGCGGCGGCCCCGCCCTCACGCACCCCGGTGCCGACGCCGGGCGGGCCGCGGGTCGACCTGCGGCCCGGGTCGCCGTGCACCGAGGTGCTCGACCGCGCCGCCTGGCGCCGGGCCTGGCGGGCGGCCGGGGACCGGGACGCCGACCCCGGCTACGACCCGGTCGGCGACCCCGCGTTCCGGACCGCGGTGGTGGAGCACCTGCTCCGGCACCGCGGCCTGCCCGCCGACCCGGCCGACGTCCTGGCCGCCGGCGGCACCTCGGCCGCGGTCGCCGAGCTGGCGGCCCTGCTGCCGCGCGGGTCCCGGGTCGGGGTCGAGGACCCCGGGTACCGGCGGGCGGTCGGGGCGCTGCGGGCCGCCGGGGTCGAGGTGGTGCCGCTCCCGGTGGACGACGACGGCCTGGTGGTCGACCGGGTCCCGCCCGGCCTGGCGGCGGTGTACTGCACGCCGGCCCACCAGTTCCCGCTCGGCGGCCGGCTCCCGGCGGCCCGCCGCACGGCGCTGCTGGACCGGGCCCGCGCCGAGGGGTTCACGGTGTGGGAGGACGACTACGACGGCGAGCTCCGCTACGACGTCGCCCCGCTGCCGCTGCTGGCCGCGCTGGGCCCCGACGTCGTCGTCCACCTCGGGACGGCGTCCAAGGTGGTCAGCCCGACCCTGGGACTGGGCTGGGTCGTCGCCCCGCCCGCGGTGCGCGACCGGCTGGTGCAGCGGCGCAGCGACACCGGCGTCCGCCCGGGCCGGTCGGGTCAGCGGGTCTTCGCGGCGCTGGCCGGGTCCGGCGACCTGGCCCGGCACCTGCGCCGGCTGCGCCGCGAGCTGGCCGACCGGCGGGAGCTGGTGCGGGCGGCCGTGGCCGTCGCCGGCGGCACGACCACCGGGGACGCGGCCGGCGCGCACCTGGTCGTCCCGCTGCCGACCCGGGCCGACGAGCAGGCGGTCGTGGCCGAGCTGGCCGGCCACGGCGTCGCGGTCGGCAGCCTGGCCGAGCAGCAGGTGCGCGACACCCGGGCCGGGCTGGTCGTCGGGTGGGCCGCCCCGGCCCGGGCCGACCTCCCCGACGCCCTCGCCGTGCTGTCCGCCGCCCTCTCCGACGCCCTCTCCGGGGTCAGGCGGTGACGGGCAGGTGCAGCGGGCCGCGGAGGACCGTGGCCACCCGGGGGACCGGGGCGCCGGCCGGCCGCAGGCGGGGGGCCCGCTCGGCCAGCAGCCGCAGCGCCACCTCGCCCTCCAGCCGGGCCAGCGGGGCGCCCAGGCAGTAGTGGACGCCGCCGGAGAACGCCAGGTGCGCGGCGGCCTGCTCGCGGTGCAGGTCGAAGCGGTCGGGGTCCGGGTGCACCGCCGGGTCGCGGTTGGCACTGGCCAGCAGCACCAGCACCCCGCTGTCCCGGCGCAGCGGACGGCCGTCGACCTCGACGTCGGAGTGGGCGAACCGCGCGGTCAGCTGCACGGGCGGGTCGTACCGCAGCGTCTCCTCGACCGCGGCCGCCGCCAGGCCGGGGTCGGCGACCAGCGCGGACCACTCGTCGGGCGCCCGGTGCATCGCCTGCACGGCGTTGCCGATCAGGTTGGTGGTGGTCTCGAACCCGGCGACCAGCAGCAGCTGCGCCATGGCCAGCACCTCGTCGGCGGTCGCGGTGCCGCCGTCGACGGCCGCGGCCAGGGTCGAGATGACGTCCTCGCCCGGGTGCACCCGGCGCTGCTCGAGCAGTTCGCCGAACAGGGCGCGCATGCCCGCGGTGGCCCGGGTCAGCTCGCGCACGTGGGCGGGGGAGCGGACGCCGTCCAGCGACGACCCCAGCGCGAGCCCCCAGCGGGCGAACCGGCCGGCGTCGACGTCGGGGACGTCCAGCAGCGCGGAGATCACCTTGATCGGCAGCGGCGAGGCGAGCTCGGCGACCAGGTCGAACGGGCCGCCGCGGGCCAGGGCGCCGTCCAGCAGCTCGGCGGTGACCCGCTCGGCGACCTCGCGGTAGTGCGCCAGCCGCCGCGGCGCGAACGCGGGCTGGGCGAGCCGGCGCAACCGGGTGTGGTCGGGCGGGTCGAGGGTGAGCAGCGACAGGTCGACCGGCTCCATCAGCGAGGGCCCGTCGCCGTCCCCGAGCCGGCTGGCCCCGTCGGACAGCCGCACGCCCAGCTGCCGGTCGCGCAGCACCGCCTCGACCGAGGCGTGCGTGGCCACCGCGGTGAGCCCGGTGCGGCTGCGTACCGGGCCACCGGCGAGCTGGGCCGCCCGCAGCTCGGCGTAGACCGGGTAGGGGTCCAGCCGCCACGGCCGGTGCAGCAGCCGGGCCACCCGGTCCCCGCGCAGCGCGAGCGCCATGCCCCCGGCCCGCATCGCCCCGATCCGGAGACCGAGGACGGTGTCCTCGACCAGCCGGCCGGTCGCCGTCCGGGGGCCGGGACCGACCACGCTGTCCGTCCCGGCGGTCATCGGTGCGTGTGTCCGACGACGAAGTACGTGTGTCTGCGAGTCACGCCCCTACTGTCCACGTGTCCGACCCGCGGAGCAAGGCGTCCAGGTCGGCGGGCTGGCCGGACCGGGCGTCCTCGAGCTGGTCGTTCATCATCGCGTCGTAGGTCGGCTTCTGGATCGACCGGAACACGCCCATCGGGGTGTAGCGCAGGTCCTGGCTGGACAGCCGGGACAGCGCGAAGGCGTAGCTCGGGTCGGTGCGGTGCGCGTCGTGCACCACGATGTCGGACTCGTCGACCTGGTTGGTCTCGGCGATCCGCAGCCCGCCGAACCCGTCGGCGACGACGCACGAGGCGCCGTCCGGGCCGAAGACCAGCTTCTCGCCGTGCACCAGCGGGATGGACCACTGGGTGCCGGTCAACGGGTCCTTGAGCAGCTCGAAGGCGCCGTCGTTGAAGATGTTGCAGTTCTGGTAGATCTCCACCAGCGACGTCCCCTGGTGCTCGGCGGCCTGCCGCAGCACGTCGGTGAGCCCCTTGCGGTCGGAGTCCATCGCCCGGCCCACGAAGGTGGCGTCCGCGCCCAGGGCCAGGGACACCGGGTTGAACGGGTGGTCCAGCGACCCCATCGGGGTGCTCTTGGTGACCTTCCCGATCTCCGAGGTGGGGGAGTACTGGCCCTTGGTGAGCCCGTAGATCCGGTTGTTGAACAGCAGGATCGTCAGGTTCACGTTGCGGCGCAGGGTGTGGATCAGGTGGTTGCCGCCGATGGACAGCGCGTCGCCGTCCCCGGTGACCACCCACACAGACAGGTCCGGGCGGGAGGCGGCCAGCCCGGTCGCGATCGCCGGCGCCCGGCCGTGGATGGAGTGCATCCCGTAGGTGTTCATGTAGTACGGGAACCGCGACGAGCAGCCGATCCCGGACACGATGACCATGTCCTCGCGGGCGATGCCGAGGCTGGGCAGGAACGACTGGACGGCGTTGAGGATCACGTAGTCCCCGCAGCCGGGGCACCAGCGGACCTCCTGGTCGGTCTTGAGGTTCTTGGCCTTCAGCGCCGTCTGCTTCTCGCCGCCCAGCTCGACCGACTTCGCGACCGCGTCGGCGATCCGCTGGTCGAACGCGGGCATGCCGAGCTCGTGCACGTGCTCGTCGATGGGTGAGGTGGTCATGCGGTGGCCTCGGTTCCGGTGCTGTCGATGACGTCCTGCAGGACGGCGGCGAGCTCGGCGGCCCGGAAGGGCAGGCCGGTCACCTGGGTGTGGCTCTGCACGTCGACGAGGTACTTGGCGCGCAGCAGCAGGGACAGCTGGCCGAGGTTCATCTCGGGGCACACCACGCGGTCGTAGGACAGCAGGATGTCGCCGAGGTCGGCCGGCAGGGGGTTGAGGTGGCGCAGGTGGACCTGCGCGACGGACCGGCCCGACCGGCGGATCCGCCGGCAGGCGGCCCCGATCGGCCCGTAGGTGGAGCCCCACCCGATGACGGCGACGGTGGCGTCGCCGTCGGGGTCGTCGACCTCGGTCGGCGGCAACGACGCCGCGATCCCGTCGACCTTGGCCTGCCGGGTGCGGGTCATGAAGTCGTGGTTGGCGCCGTCGTAGCTGATGTTGCCGGTGCCGTCGGCCTTCTCCAGGCCGCCGATCCGGTGCTGCAGGCCCTTGGTGCCGGGCACCGCCCACGGCCGGGCCAGGGTCTCGGGGTCGCGCAGGTACGGCAGGAACTCCCCGTTCTCCCCGTTGGGCTCGGTCGCGAACTCCACCCGCAGGTCGGGCAGGGTGTCCGCGGCCGGCACCGACCACGGCTCGGCGCCGTTGGCCAGGTAGCCGTCGGAGAGCAGGAAGACCGGCGTCCGGTAGGTCAGCGCGATCCGCGCGGCCTCGATCGCCGCGTCGAAGCAGTCCGCCGGCGACCGCGGGGCCACCACGGGCACCGGGGCCTCGCCGTTGCGGCCGAACAGGGCCTGCAGCAGGTCCGACTGCTCGGTCTTGGTGGGCAGCCCGGTCGAGGGTCCGCCGCGCTGGACGTCCACGATGACCAGCGGCAGCTCGGTCATCACCGCCAGCCCGATGGTCTCGCCCTTGAGCGCCACACCCGGGCCCGACGTCGTCGTCACCCCGAGGGCACCGCCGAAGCTGGCCCCCAGGGCCGCGCCGATGCCGGCGATCTCGTCCTCGGCCTGGAACGTGCGGACGCCGAAGGACTTGTGCTTGCTCAGCTCGTGCAGCACGTCCGACGCCGGGGTGATCGGGTAGGCGCCGAGGAAGACCGGCAGGCCCGACCGCTGGCCGGCCGCGACCAGGCCGTAGGCCAGCGCCTGGTTGCCGGAGATGTTCCGGTAGGTTCCCGCTGCCATCGGCGCGGGCGCGATCTCGTAGGAGACCGCGAACGCCTCGGTGGTCTCGCCGTAGTTGAAGCCGGCGCGGAAGGCGGCGATGTTGGCCGCGGCGATCTCGGGCTTCTTGCGGAACTGGCGCTCCAGGAAGCGGACCGTGCCCTCGGTGGGCCGGTGGTACATCCAGGACAGCAGGCCGAGGGTGAACATGTTCTTGCTCCGCTCGGCCTCCTTCTTGCCCAGGCCGGAGCCGGCGAGCGCGTCGGTGGTCATCGAGGTCAGCGGCACGCTGACCAGCTGCCAGCCGTCCAGCGACCCGTCCTCCAGCGGGTTCTCGGCGTACCCGACCTTGGCCAGGTTGCGCGCGGTGAACTCGTCGGAGTCGGCGATCAGCAGACCGCCGCCGGGCAGGTCGGCGATGTTGGCCTTGAGCGCCGCCGGGTTCATCACGACCAACACGTCGGGGGCGTCCCCGGGGGTCATGATGTCGTGGTCGGCGAAGTGCAGCTGGAAGCTGGACACCCCCGGCAGGGTCCCCGTGGGCGCCCGGATCTCGGCGGGGAAGTTGGGCAGCGTCGACAGGTCGTTGCCGAAGGCCGCCGTCTCGCTGGTGAACCGGTTGCCGGTCAGCTGCATGCCGTCGCCGGAGTCACCGGCCAGGCGGATGACGACGCGGTCCAGCGCGACGACGCTCTTGACGAGCCCGCCCGGGGCCGACGGCGGTGCCTCGACGGCGGACGTCTCTGGGGTGCTGTGGGTCATCAGGGGTGTACCTCCACCGGCCGAGGTTACGTCCACACGACGACCGGCCGGGCGTCCAGGACCTGCACGTGGTGCACGACACAGGGTGCCCTCACCTGCGCAGGTCAGCCGAGCTGTGCGCCGAACTCCCGGAGGGTGCGGGCGGCGACCTCGCGCAGCTTCACGTTGGTGTCCTGGCTGACCCCGCGCAGCACGGCGAAGGCCTCGTCCGGCGTGACCTGGCGGACCACCGCGATGGCGCCCTTGGCCTGCTCGATCACCGCCCGCGAGGCGATGGCCTCCTCGAGCTGCGAGATCAACGTGGCCGACCGGTGCTGGCGCAGCTGACCGGCCACCAGGCCGCTGGCGATCCGGCCGATCAGGGCGGCGAGGGCCTCGTCGCCGTCGTCGAACCCGTCCCGCGAGCGGCTGTAGAGGTTCAGCGCGCCGAAGCGCGTCCCGTCGACCACCAGCGGGGAGGCCAGGAAGGCCAGGACGCCGTCCGCCTGGGCCGCCCGGGTGAAGTCCGGCCAGGCCTCCATGGCCTCGGCGACGGTGACCCGGACGCAGGTCTCGGTGCGGTAGGCCTCCAGGCAGGGCCCGTCGTCGACGTCGTACTGGTCGCGGTCCACGGCCAGCGTGCGCTCGTCGGTCCACGCCGAGGTGAACGGCGTGCCCTCCTGGACGACGGTGACGCCGGCGGAGTCGCAGTCCCCGATCGTCTCCCGGGCGGTCTGCACGACCAGCTGCAGCAGCTCGGTCACCTCCCGCCCGTGGGCGTCCGGGCCGGTGAGCGCGTCGACGACCAGGCCCACCTCCCGCGGGCGCTCGGCGGCCACGCGGGCCACCAGCGAGCGGGTGTCCAGGCCCGAGGCGCGGTTGAGCGCCGACGGGTCCCGGTGGGCGTGGCCGTGGTCGCGGACGAGGCTCTGCTCACCGGTGTCGGTGTCGGTGCTCATGACCGGATGGTTGCTCACGCATGGCCCACCCAAACCTCCGAGGCCCCCCGGGTCCGGGGAACGGCCTCCCGCCCGGCCGCGTTGAGCGGGCGTGCACCGCTGGGACAACGGCCTCCGGACGGCCCTGCTGCTGGGCCTGATGGCCGGGGTGATCCTGGCCGCCGGCGCGGCCGTGGGCGGGCGCGGCGGCCTGGTCGTGGCCCTGGTGGTCGCGGTGGGGATCAACGGCTACGCCTACCTCAACAGCGACCGGCTGGCGCTGCGGTCCATGCGCGCCTTCCCGGTCACCGAGACGCAGGCGCCGCAGATGTACGCGATCGTGCGGGAGCTGGCCACCGGGGCGCGCCAGCCGATGCCCCGGCTCTACGTGAGCCCGACCAACCAGCCCAACGCCTTCGCCACCGGGCGCAACCCCCGCAACGCCGCGGTCTGCTGCACCCAGGGGATCCTCGAGCTGCTGGACCGCCGCGAGCTGCGCGGGGTCCTCGCCCACGAGCTGTCCCACGTCCACAACCGCGACATCCTGATCAGCTCGGTCGCCGGTGCGATGGCCACCGCGGTGACCTTCCTGGGCCAGATGGCGATGTTCTCCTCGGTGCTCGGCGGCCGCTCCGACGAGCGCGGCGGCGGCAACGCGGTCGGCAGCCTGCTGCTGGTCCTGCTCGGGCCGCTGGCCGCCGGTCTGGTGCAGATGGCGGTCAGCCGCAGCCGGGAGTACCAGGCCGACGCCTCGGGGGCGCAGCTGTCGGGCGACCCGCTGGCGCTGGCCTCGGCGCTGCGCAAGCTGGAGCAGGGCGTGACCGCCCGTCCGCTGCCGCAGGAGCGGAAGCTGGTCAGCCAGAGCCACCTGATGATCGCCAACCCCTTCCGCGGGGCCGGGATGGCGTCGCTGTTCCGCACCCACCCGCCGATGGACCAGCGGATCGCCCGCCTGGAGCAGATGGCCCGCGAGCGCGGCTGAGGGAGGGGCGTCCGGGCCCCTCCCTCACCGGTCAGCGGTAGTTGTCGAACTGCAGGGCGATCTCGAAGTCCTTGCCCTTGAGCAGCTGCTGGACCGCCTGCAGGTCGTCGCGCTTCTTGCCGCTGACCCGGAGCTGGTCGCCCTGGATCTGGGCCTGGACGCCCTTGGGACCCTCGTCGCGGATGGCCTTGGCGATCTGCTTGGCCTTGTCCGAGGCGATGCCCTGCTGGATGGTCGCCGAGATCTTGTAGGTCTTGCCCGACGCCTGGGGCTCGCCGGCGTCCAGGGCCTTCATCGAGATGCCGCGCTTGACGAGCTTCTCCCGGAAGACCTCCAGGGCGGCGGCGACCCGCTCCTCGGTGTCGGCGGTCAGGGTCACCCCCTCCTCGCCGGCCCAGGCGATGGCCGCGTTGGTGCCCCGGAAGTCGAACCGCTGGGACAGCTCCTTCCCGGCCTGGTTCAGGGCGTTGTCGACCTCCTGGCGGTCGACCTTGCTCACGACGTCGAAGGACGCATCTGCCATGTCGGTGTCTCCTCCTGTGCGGCCGGGCCACCCGGTGGGGCGGCCGAACCGGTCTTGTACGCTCGTCGAGCACCACAGCACACGGCGGGTTGCCCGAGTGGCCAATGGGAACGGACTGTAAATCCGTCGGCTTAGCCTACGAAGGTTCGAATCCTTCACCCGCCACGCCTGGTGCGACGGCCCCCGACCCACCCGGTCGGGGGCCGTCGTCGTGCGGTGGGTGCTCAGGCGGTGGGGGCCTGCGCGCTGGCCACCGCGGTGCGCTCCAGCGGCCGCCCGCCCAGGAACAGCCACCCGAACGCGATGGGCACCGAGCGGGTGCAGGTGACCGTGGCCTCGAGGCCGTCGACCGCGACCGACCACGAGTCCAGCCGGCTGCCGCCGTCGGCGAGCTGGTCGGCGACCGCGACCTCGGCCGAGGCCTGGTCCAGCGGCAGGTACCCGTCCACGCCCTGCGCGTAGGCCGCCGCCGCCGCGGTCTGGTTGGCCGCGGCGAGCGCGGCGCCGTCGCAGACCGACTGCACGCGCTGCTGCTCGAGGAAGGCGTCGGAGGCCGCGATCGCCCCGAAGGCCATCAACGCGGCCACCAGCCAGCAGACCAGCACGAAGGGCAGGCTGGAGCCCTGCTCCGACCCCGCCGTCCTGCTGCCCATCCGGCGCACTCTAGGGCCGTAGGCGCAGGTCGGGGCCCGACCACCCCCGACCTGGGGACGGCGGCCGTCGGCCCGGTCCCGGGCGGTGCGGGGTGGCGCGGGGGCCGCGCTCGGTTGCGGAGGGTGACGGCGCGTGGGGTGCCGCCGGGAACCGCGACGAGCGGCCGGTGCCGCGCGTGTCGCGGACGATGCCGTTCCGTCCCGATGGCCTCATCCGGTGCAGGTTGCCCCGCACCGGGGGCCCCACCGGTCGGATGACACCCATCAGGTGACACGAAGTGCTCGAAGGTCACCGTAGAGTGACGACGCTGCAGACCGTCACCCGGTCGTGATGTCAAGCACTTGCTCGAACGGGTGACGGATCGCAGTCTTCCCACAGCGGTCCGTGCCGACCTTGCTCTGCCCCCGCGTGGGCGGCTGCCGCATCCCGAGCAGTCCTGCCATGCCTGAGGAGGCGTCATGTCCAGCACCATCGCCATGTCCACCACCACCACCAGCACCCGCGGCGCCCGCTGGGGCCGCGGCGCTCGGTGGGGCCGCGGCGCTCGCTGGGGCCGCTGACCCGCAGGTCCCGAGCGGGCGGGGACGGCGCGCACCCCGCGGGGCGCGCGCGTCCCCTGCCCCGGGCGGGTGAGACGGCACAGGAGGAATCGTCACTCACTGTTAGCCTCGGCGCGTCTGCCGATAGACAGGACGTGACGTTGGCCGAGCTCCCGGACGCGCGCACCCCGAGGGTGCCGCTCTTCCGGCGACCGTGGGCCCCGGCGGTCCTGGCGACTGCCGTCGCCGTCGCCGTGGGGGTGCCCACCTTCGCGGGCTCGGCCACCCGGCCGGATGTCGTCCTGGTCGTCCTGCTCGCCCTGGCGTTCGTGGTGACCACGTTGAGCACCATGGACGTCGAGTTCCGCCGGCAGACCTATGTCTTCAGCCCGGTCGAGTTCCCGTTGGTGATCGGCCTGGTCGAGGTGGGTGGGCTGTGGACGGCCGTGGCGCGGGTCCTCGCGCTCGCGATCGTCATCCTGCGCCAGCCCTACGCCCGGCCCAAGTCGGCCTTCAATCTCGCCCTCGCCCTCGTCGAGGTGGCGGTGGCCTCGGCCGTCGTCCAGTTCCTGTCCCTGACGTCGGTGGCCGACCCGGTCACGTGGGCGGTCCTGGTCCTCGCCGTCGTGGCCGTCGGCGTCGTCGACGTGCTCATGGTCGGCGCCGCGATCGCCCTCGTGGAGGGGCGGCCCCCGAACAGCTTCTGGCTCGGTGCCCTGGCGCCGAGCCTGGTGGTCGGACCGCTCTGCGTGGCCATCGCGGTCGTGGCGCTGCTGGTCACCGACGAGCACCCGTCGGCCTGGTTCCTGCTGGGCCCGGTGCTCGCCGGTGTGCTGCTGGTCTTCCGGCAGTCCGCGACCGCCGTCCGCGAGCGCCGGAGCGTCCAGTCCGTCCACGACTTCGCCCGGCGGGTGGAGGCGGTCGCTCCCGACGAGGGCGGGACGCGCGAGCTGGTCCGGGCCGTGCGGGAGCTGCTGAACGCCGACCGCGTCGCGCTGTGGTTGCCCCCGTACCTGGACGAGGGACCGCGCCTGGTCGTGGACCGCGCGGGGGACGAGGGGGACTGGTACGCCGGGCCGAGCGACCCCGACGACCTCGTCCGCCGACTGGCGGTCGACCAGGACAACGGTGGCCCCGTCCTGCTGCGTGCGGCCAAGGCGAACGCCGAGGAGCGCGAGGCCCTGCAACGCCGCGCGGCCCAGGAGGTCCTCGGCGCACCGATCGTCACCGCGGCCGGGGAGTACGGCTACCTCGAGGTGTGCGACCGGCAGAGCGACGTCGTGTCCTTCGAGTCCGGCGACCGCGCCGCACTGGACTCGATGCTCACCCACGTCAACGCCGCCATCCGCCAGCAGCAGCTGCTGACCCGGATCCGCTACGACGCCGACCACGACGGGCTCACCGGGCTGCCCAACCGCCATCGCCTGGCCACCGAGATCGAGACCCTGCTCGGGTCCGGCGACGCCGAGCAGCGCGCCGGGCTGGTGTTCGCCTCCCTGGACAACTACTCCGAGGTCACCGACACGCTCGGGCACGCGGCCAGCGACGAGCTGCTGCTGGTCACCGCCGGGCTGCTGCGCGAGCACGCGCCGCCGGCGGCGCTGGTCGCCCGCATGGAGGGGGGCCAGTTCGCCGTCCTGCTGCCCGGGCTCAGCCTGCCGGCCACCGAGCGGGCCGCCCGCCGGCTGCGCGACGCGGCCGCGACCCGCGCCCGGGTGGCCGGGCTGGACCTGGACGTGCTGCTGACCTTCGGCGTCGCCGCGGCCCCGGTGCACGGCGTCGACCCGGGCACCCTCATGCAGCGCGCGGACGTCGCCCTGCTGGCCGGGCACAGCTCGGGTGGGGTGGCCAGCTACCACCCGGTGCTGGACCAGCAGAGCCTGCGCCGGTTGCAGCTGGGCACGGAGCTCGAGTCGGCGATGGCCGAGAAGCAGATCACCGTGGTCTTCCAGCCCATCGTGGACACCCGGACCTCCGACATCGTCTCGGTCGAGACCCTCGTCCGCTGGGCCCACCCCCGCTACGGCAACGTCCCGCCCGACGACTTCATCGGCCTGGCCGAGCAGATCGGCCGGATCGGGGCCGTCACCGACTACGTGCTGGACCTGGCGCTCGAGCGCTGCCGCAAGTGGCTGGACCAGGACATCGCGCTCTCGGTCGCGGTGAACCTGTCGGCCCGCTGCCTGGCCGAGCCCGACCTGGTGGACCGCGTGCGGGGCGCGCTGCGGCACCACGGCGTGCCGGGGTCGCTGCTGACCCTGGAGCTGACCGAGGGGATCGTCGTCGACGACTCGGTCCGCAACTCCACCGTGCTGGCAGACCTGCACTCGCTGGGTCTGCGGCTGTCGATGGACGACTTCGGCACCGGCTACTCCTCGCTGTCGCAGCTGCGCCAGCTGCCGATCGACGAGCTCAAGATCGACAAGTCCTTCGTGCTGGGCATGTCCACCAGTCAGAGCGAGTCGTTCATCGCCCGCTCGATCGTCGAGCTGGCCCACAACCTCGGGCTGCGCGTGGTCGCCGAGGGCGTCGAGGACGAGGTCACCCGCGACCTGCTGGCCGAGATGGGCTGCGACAAGCTGCAGGGATTCCTGGTCAGCCGCCCGTTGCCCGACGACCGGCTGGAGAACTGGCTGCTGGCCCGGACCGGCGTCCGGTCGGCGACACCCGGTGCCCCGCACCGCCGGTTGTTCGTCCGCTCGTGAGGGTTTGCTAGAGTTCCACGGCACGCTCCGCGAGGGTCCGAGAGGGCCCTGGGGGAGCAGGCAGGCCCCTTTAGCTCAGTCGGCAGAGCGTCTCCATGGTAAGGAGAAGGTCTACGGTTCGATTCCGTAAAGGGGCTCCGATCAGCCCGGGTCGGTCCACCGACCGGCCCGAACGATCGCGGCGGCGTAGCTCAGCCTGGTAGAGCAAACGGCTCATAATCGTTGTGTCACCGGTTCAAGTCCGGTCGCCGCTACCCATGACGGACCCCGTACCCGGGGTCCGTCGGCGTGTGGGGACCCCCGCACGCCACCTGACCAGAACAAGGCGAGGAAACGCTCATGGCAGCCACCGATGTCCGTCCGAAGATCACCCTGGCTTGCCAGGAGTGCAAGAACCGCAACTACATCACCCGCAAGAACCGGCGCAACGACCCCGACCGGCTCGAGCTGAAGAAGTACTGCCCCACGGACAAGAAGCACACGGTCCACCGCGAGACCCGCTGACCGCAGGTCGTACGGATCGTCGAGAGGGCGGGGAGCATGGCGCTGGACGCAGGACTGGTCGGGCGCAGCTACCCGCCCTCTGCCGTGTACGAGGTCGGTCGCGAGAAGATCGCCGAGTTCGCCACCGCTCTCGGTGACCCCGACCCGGTCTACCGCGACCCGGTCGCCGCGCGCGCGGCCGGGCACCCCGACGTGATCGCCCCGCCGACGTTCGCCATCGTGCTGAGCCTCGGCGCCGGGGAGGTCGTCCTGGACGACCCCGACGTCTCGATCGACTACAGCCGCGTCGTCCACGGCGAGCAGAAGTTCGTCCACCACCGCCCGATCCGGGCCGGTGACCGGCTGGTCGCCACCGCCTCGATCGAGGCGGTCCGCACCGTGGCCAGCAACGACATGCTCACCACCCGCGTCGACCTGGCCACCGAGGACGGCGAGCCCGTCTGCCGCACCAGCGCGATGCTCGTCGCCCGGGGCGGTGCCTGATGGCCGCCGTGGTGCGCCTGGCCGACGTCGAGGTCGGCACCGAGCTGCCCGTGCAGTCCTCGACCGTGACCCGGGCGGACCTGGTCCGCTACGCCGGCGCGTCGGGGGACTTCAACGTCATCCACTGGAACGAGCGGGTGGCCACCGAGGTCGGCCTGCCCGGCGTCATCGCCCACGGCATGCTCACCGCCGGCCTCGCGGCCCGGGCCGTCACCGCCTGGGCCGGTGACCCCGGTGCGCTGGTCGAGTACTCGGTGCGGTTCAGCCGCCCCGTCGTGGTGCCCGACGACGCCCTCGGTGCCGAGGTCGTGGTCGCCGGGCGCGTCGCCGCGCTGCTGGACGACGACCGGGTACGCGTCGACCTCACCGTCACCAGCGGCGGCGAGAAGGTCCTGAGCCTCGCGCGGGCCGTCGTCCAGCTCTGAGGGCCCCCTCGGTGGGCGAGGGGGCCCTGCGGGTCAGCCGGCGCTGCCCAGCAGCCGCTGCATGCGGCTGATCCCCTCGACCAGGTCGTCGTCGCCCAACGCGTAGGACAGCCGCAGGTAGCCGGGGGTGCCGAAGGCCTCCCCGGGGACGACGGCGACCTCGGCCTCCTCCAGGATGACCTCGGCCAGCTCGACGCTGCTGGTCGGCGTCCGGCCGGCGATCTCCCGGCCGAGCAGCGCCTTCACCGACGGGTACACGTAGAACGCGCCCTGCGGCTCGGGGCAGGCGATGCCCGGGATCTCCCGCAGCATCGAGACGATGGTCTGCCGGCGGCGGTCGAAGGCCGCCCGCATGGTGTCCACCGCGGCGAGGTCGCCGGTGAGCGCGGCGATGGCCGCGGCCTGCGACACGTTGGCCACGTTCGAGGTGGCGTGGGACTGCAGGTTCGTCGCGGCCTTGACCACGTCGGAGGGCCCGAGGATCCAGCCCACCCGCCAGCCGGTCATCGCGTAGGTCTTGGCCACCCCGTTGACGATCACGCAGCGCGACTGCAGCTCCGGCACCACCGCCGGCATCGAGGGCGCGGTCACCCCGCCGTAGGTCAGGTGCTCGTAGATCTCGTCGGTCAGCACCCACAGGCCGGCCTCCAGGGCCCACCGGCCGATCTCCTCGACCTGCTCGGGCGGGTACACCGCACCCGTCGGGTTGGACGGCGAGCAGAACAGCAGGACCTTGGTGCGCGGGGTGCGCGCGGCCTCGAGCTGCCGCACCGACACCAGGTAGCCGGACTGCTCGTCGGCGACCACCGGCACCGGCACGCCGCCGGCGAGGCGGATGGCCTCGGGGTAGGTGGTCCAGTAGGGCGCGGGCAGCAGCACCTCGTCGCCCGGGTCGAGCATCGTGGCCAGCGCCTCGTAGACGGCCTGCTTGCCGCCGTTGGTGACCAGCACGTCGGCCGGGGTGGCCTGCACGCCGGAGTCGCGCAGCGTCTTGGCGACGATGGCCTCCTTGAGCGCGGGCAGCCCGCCGGCCGGGGTGTAGCGGTGGTAGGTGGGGTTGCGGGCCGCCTGGACGGCCGCCTCGACGATGTAGTCCGGGGTCGGGAAGTCCGGCTCGCCGGCGCCGAACCCGATGACCGGCTTGCCGGCCGCCTTGAGCGCCTTGGCCTTGGCGTCGACGGCCAGGGTGGCGGATTCCGCGATCGAGGCGATCCGCCGGGAGACCCGGCGGTCGGCGGGGGAGACGGGCGGCTGCTGGGGCCCCGGCGTGCCGGGCCCCGGGGCGGTCGGGGCGGTCATGGGCACATCGTGTCAGCCCGACCCTCCCCGTCTCTTATAAACATCTGACGCCGCCGACGATACCCCTTTTTGGGATCTCGGGGGGTGCGGGCGGCCCGAAAAAAAAAAAAAGTCCAAGGAACGGTGGCGGTGTTCTCGCACGTCTCTGCCGCGGCGTCTGAGTCCG
>NZ_UEXK01000004.1:1344895-1363609 GCF_900491935.1 Klenkia terrae | reverse complement strand
GGAGTCGGGTCGTGGGGGCGGCTGAGATGCTCGGGGGCGCCCGAGGCGTACGACAAGGCGTCTCGTGGGCGGCGTAGGAGGTGTATAAGAGCCAGCCGCAGGCCCCCCGCCGACCACGGTCGGACCGGGCCGTGGCCGCCCCCGCACCGGGTCACGTACACTTCTCGCCTGGGGTTCGTGCACCCTGCCACCGGCGTGCCCCGGTACCACCTGCGCAACGGGTGGTCCGTCTGCGCCACCGGCGGGGGACGACCCCCGGCGCCCGCTCCGCGCGGGTGCCTAGGGGTGTAGCTCAATTGGCAGAGCAGCGGTCTCCAAAACCGCAGGCTGCAGGTTCAAGTCCTGTCACCCCTGCCCGTCCGCCGGTCCGCCGGCGTGCAGGTCAGCGGCCCTCCCGGGCCGGCCGACCGGATCACCCACCAGACGAACACCGACGACGAGGCGAGGCGCAGTGAGCGACGAGCAGCCGGGCACCGAGGACGGGCGCACGCCCCGTCGTCCCCGCTCCGAGCCCGCCGACGGTGTCGCCGAGCCCGCCGACGGCGAGCTCACCGACGAGCAGATCGACGCCGAGACCCCCGGGGTCGACGACGCCGCCGAGCTCGAGGCCGCCGAGGACGAGGTCGCCGAGGAGGCGGTCGAGGACGAGGACAAGGTCGTCGCCACCCCCACCCGTCGCCGGCGCGGTGCCATCACCGCCGGGGACGACGAGGACGACGACGAGGCCGAGGCCCCCCGGGTCCGCCGGCGCGACCGTCCCGGCGGCCGACCCGCCAGCGAGGCACGGACCACCCGCCCCGCCCGCGGTGACACCGCAGGCAAGAGCGCCGTGGGCAAGAAGGACGAGACCCGCACCCGGGCCGACGCCGAGCGGGCTCGCGCCGCGGAGCTGCGCGAGAAGCGCAGCATCGGCCGGTTCCTGCGCGAGGTCGTCGCCGAGCTCCGCAAGGTCATCTGGCCCGGGCGGCGCGAGCTGATCACCTACACCACGGTGGTCATCGTCTTCGTCGCCGTGATGGTGGCGCTGGTGGCCGGGCTGGACATCCTCTTCGCCCAGGGCGTCATCGCCGTCTTCGGCTGACGCCGGGCCGGCCGCACCGGCACACCGACCAGAGCACGCACCACCGACGCACAGAAGAGAGACCCACCCCGTGACCGACCCCCGCGAGACCGACGAGGCCGTCGACGCCGCCACCGAGGAGCCGACGGCCGACGCCGACACGGACGCCACGACCGGTGCCGTCGACGCCGAGACCGGCGTGCGCGAGACCGGGGCGGCCGAGGGCTCGGTCGACACCGCCGACCTGACCGCCGACAACCCGATGGCCGACGCCGTCGCGGGCGGCAGCGGCAACGCCCGGGGTGCGGTGGACGACGCCCTGGTGGGCGACACCACCCTGGAGCCGGCGCCCGACCACGACCCCCTCACCGAGGAGGTCCTCGCGACCGCCGAGGAGGAGGACGAGGACCCGGCCGAGGCCATGCGCAAGGCGCTGGCGACGGCGTTCGGCGACTGGTACGTCATCCATTCCTACGCCGGCTACGAGAACAAGGTGAAGACCAACCTCGAGTCGCGGATCACCAGCCTCGACATGGAGGACTACATCTTCCAGATCGAGGTCCCGACCGAAGAGGTCACCGAGATCAAGAACGGCAAGCGGGTGCAGGTCAACCGCAAGGTGCTGCCCGGCTACCTGCTGGTCCGGATGGACCTCACCGACGACTCGTGGGGCGCGGTCCGCAACACCCCCGGCGTCACCGGGTTCGTCGGCGCCACCTCGCGTCCCTCCCCGCTGAGCCTGGACGAGGTCGTGAAGCTGCTGGTCCCGGCGAACACGGCGAAGGCTGCGACCCCCGACGCCCCGTCGGCCACGCCCGGCAGCCCGAGCACGCCGCTGGTCGACTTCGAGGTCGGCGAGTCGGTCACGGTCATGGACGGGCCGTTCGCGACCCTCCCGGCCACCATCAACGAGATCAACGCCGAGCAGCAGAAGCTGCAGGTGCTGGTCTCCATCTTCGGCCGCGAGACCCCGGTCGAGCTCTCCTTCAGCCAGGTCCAGAAGCTGTAGGACCTCGGTGCCCCCCAGTCCACGCTCCGCGCGGAATGGGACCCTGCACCGAGGCCTTGCAACCAAGGCCATGCAGTCACGTCACCCCAGATAGAAGGAAGTCATGCCCCCCAGGAAGCGGTTGACCGCGGTCATCAAGCTCCAGATCAAGGCCGGCGCGGCCACCCCTGCGCCGCCCGTCGGTCCGGCGCTCGGCCAGCACGGCGTCAACATCATGGAGTTCTGCAAGGCGTACAACGCCGAGACCGAGTCCCAGCGCGGCGACGTCGTCCCCGTCGAGATCTCCGTCTTCGAGGACCGCTCGTTCACCTTTATCACCAAGACCCCGCCGGCCGCGCGCATGCTGCTCAAGGCCGCCGGTGTCGAGAAGGGCTCGGGCGAGCCGCACAAGACCAAGGTCGCCTCGGTCACCCGTGACCAGGTCCGCGAGATCGCCCAGGTCAAGATGGCCGACCTGAACGCCAACGACATCGACCAGGCCGAGAAGATCATCGCCGGCACCGCCCGGTCGATGGGCATCACCGTCAACTAGCAGCACCCGTGGGAGGGCCGGCCAGGCCCGTTCACCACGCGATCGCCCGGACGAACCGGGCGGATGAGGAGTTCCCCATGGCCAAGCACGGAAAGGGCTACCGCAAGGCAGCCGAGCTCGTCGACGCCAACCAGCTGTACAGCCCGCTGCAGGCAGCCGGGCTGGCGAAGCAGACGTCGCCGACCAAGTACGACGCCACCGTCGAGGTCGCGATCCGCCTCGGGGTGGACCCGCGCAAGGCCGACCAGATGGTCCGCGGCACGGTCAACCTGCCCCACGGCACCGGCAAGACCGCCCGCGTCATCGTGTTCGCCACCGGTGACAAGGCCGCCGAGGCCGAGGCCGCCGGCGCCGACGTCGTCGGTTCCGAGGACCTGATCGAGCGCATCCAGGGCGGCTTCCTGGACTTCGACGCCGCGATCGCCACCCCGGACCAGATGGCCAAGGTCGGCCGGATCGCCCGCATCCTCGGCCCCCGTGGCCTGATGCCGAACCCGAAGACCGGCACCGTGACCCCCGACGTCACCAAGGCCGTCAACGACATCAAGGGCGGCAAGATCAACTTCCGGGTGGACAAGCAGTCCAACCTGCACCTGGTGATCGGCAAGGTCTCCTTCGACGAGGCCAAGCTGGTCGAGAACTACGCCGCCGCCCTCGACGAGGTGCTGCGCGCCAAGCCCTCGGCCGCCAAGGGCCGGTACGTCCGCAAGGTCACCGTCTCCACGACGATGGGCCCGGGCATCCAGGTCGACCCGAACCGCACCCGCAACCTGCTGGTCGACGAGGCCTCCCAGGTCTGAGCACAGCCGCACGCCAGGACGCCCCCCGCAGCCCAGCTGCGGGGGGCGTCCTGCGTTCCCGACCCGGGTCGGGGCAGTCGGGCATCCCGTCTGCAGCAGCCTGGGTCCACCCACCGCAGCGCCCCTTCCCCGCGGCCACGACCTGGCCGAAGGGGCGCCGGCGAGGGTTGACCCAGCCTGCAGCAGTCGAGTCCGGTGACGTCCGCCGGTAGGTGCCCCCAGGCGACGTTCCGCGGGACGGGGGTCGGAGACCTCCTCCCGCGGAACGCGCAGCGGCTCAGCCCGACCGGGGTGCGTCCCGTGGCCGCGGTGCGATCCGGAGGATCGCGATCAACTCAGCCCTTGGGGAACCACGGCACGAAGCCGCTGGTGCGCTCCACGTACTCGGCGAAGCCCTTGCGGGAGCTCTTCATCCGCTTGTCGGTCATGGCCGCGCCGGAGCCCTTGACCAGGTTGGCGGTCATGAGCACCGGGCAGATGACGAAGACCAGGCCCGACCAGTGGCCGGCGGTGAGCAGCCAGAGCCCCCACATGACGCAGGCGTCGCCGAAGTAGTTGGGGTGCCGGGTGTACCGCCACAGCCCGCGGTCGTTGACCACGCCCTTGTTGGCGGGGTCGGCCTTGAACCGCTCGAGCTGCCAGTCGCCGACGGTCTCGAAGGTGAACCCGACCGACCAGACGACGACGCCCAGCAGCGCGAGCACCAGCGGCCACCCGGACGTCGCCGGGCCCTCCTGGTAGGCGGCCACCTGCAGCGGCAGGGACACCACGAACAGCACCGCGACCTGGCTGAGGTAGACCCGCCGGTAGATGTGCGCCGCCGGTGAGCCCTTCGCGCGGGCGAGGATGTCCTCGTAGCGCGGGTCCTCCTTGGTGCCGTTGCGCCGGCCGATGTGCACGGCGAGCCGCACGCCCCACGCGGTCGTCAGCGCCAGCGCGAGCAGCTGGCGACCCAGGTCCCCGTGGTCACCGGCCTGCGCGACCAGGAGACCGACCAGGGACACCACGACGAAGCCCATGCCCCAGACCACGTCGATCACCGAGTGCCGGCCCAGCCGCAGCGCCAGCAGCCAGGTGCCGGTGAAGACCACCAGCAGCACGGCCAGCGTGATCAGCGCGTTGACGCCCAGCGCGCCCCAGTCGACCCCGACGTCCATCACGAGCTCCTCGTCCCGGGCCGGTTGCTCGACCCTGCCGCCCGGCGAGGTGCCCGCCGGGGTCTGAGCTTATGGAACGGCCTGACCGCAGGGGCCCGCGGCGTGCGGAGCGCGCCGTGGGGGGCGGTCAGGTCCTTCTACCAGCGGCGGCGGGTCGCCGGCATGTCGCTGCGGCCGTCCGGCCGCGGCTTGACGAACAGCAGCTGGTCCACGCCCATCCGGTTCTCGGCGAAGGTCAGGCCGCCCCCGGCCAGGTAGAGCCGCCAGATCCGGGCGCCGGCCTCGCCGATGATGGCCGTGACGTCGTCCCACCGGTCCTCCAGGCGCTGGGCCCAGGCCCGGACCGTCCAGTCGTAGTGCTCGCGGATGCTCTCCACGTCGCGCAGCTCCAGGCCCGGGCGGGCCAGCATCTCCGCGGTCTGCCAGGTCGGGCGCATGTGCATGTCGGGGGCGACGTAGCGCTCGATGAAGGCACCGCCGCCGGGGGCGCTGGGGTGGCTCATGGCCTGCACCAGCACCCGGCCGCCGGGGCGGACCAGGCGGTGCAGGGTGTCGGCGTAGACCGGGTACTGCTCCTGGCCGACGTGCTCGCTCATCTCGATCGAGCTGATCGCGTCGTAGGGGCCCTCGGCCGGCAGCGGGACGTCGCGGTAGTCCTGCAGCCGCACGGTCACGCGGTCGGCCAGGCCGCGCTCGGCGACGACCTTCTCGATGTGGTCGCGCTGCTGGGCGGAGATGGTCACCCCGGTGGCGTGCACGCCGTGGTGCTGGGCGGCGTACAGGATCATCGAGCCCCAGCCGCAGCCGACGTCCAGCAGTCGCATGCCGGGCTCCAGGCCCAGCTTCCGGCAGACCAGCTCGAGCTTGTCCCGCTGCGCGTCGGTGACGGTGTAGCTGCCGTCGGCGGCGCCCGGGTCGGTCGCCGGGTCCTCGCGGAAGTAGGCGCAGGAGTAGGCCATGTGCTCGTCGAGCAGCGCCTGGTAGACGTCGTTGCTCTGGTCGTAGTGGTAGCTGATCGCGTCGCTGTCCCGGTCGGTGGAGTGCTTCTCGCCCGAGAGCACGGCCTCCTCCGGCGGCGCCGCCGGCCGGCGCCCGACGATGCCCAGGCGGACCGCCGTCCGGGCCCAGCGGACCTGGTCGCGGACGGTGGGCAGGGCTGGCGGGCGCTCGCGGACCAGCGACCAGACCCGGGACAGGCCCTCGGCCAGGTCGCCCTCGACGTCGATCTCCCCGGCCACGTAGGCCCGGGCCAGGCCGAGCTCGTTCGGGTCCCACAGCAGTCGGCGCAGGGCGGTGCGGCTGCGCAGCACGACGACGGGGGCGTCGACCGGGCCGGCCTCGCTGCCGTCCCAGGCGCGGATGCGGACCGGCAGGCGGCCGCCGAAGACCTCGCCGACCAGGCCGGCCAACCGGCCGGCGACCGAGCGGTCGGTGCTGGGCCGGTTCTGGGGGGTGCTGCTCATGCGGGGTGTGCTCCTGTCGTGCGGCGGGGCGTCCGGGTAGATCCTCCGGTGTTCGGACGACGGGGGTGCGCCGGATGCCGGTACCGGGTGGTCGTGTCGATGGCGTACTCTTGCGCGAGTTCCCCCCAGACCGCTGGTCGTCGCACGTCCGCGTGCGATCGAAGGTCCCGGATCCGTCCGGGCGACCCGCGCAGGTGAACGGATCGTCTGCCGGTGCCCTGCACCGGCACACGCCCCGTGCGCCTCGCGCCGGGGCGTCCGTCGTCTCCGGCCCTCTCGATCGTGTGCGCGCCGTGCCTCCTCCGGTGGTCGCCCCGACTGAGAGAGGAGGCCCATGCCCACGCAGGCCAAGGATGCGGCGATCGCGGAGATCACCAGCCGGTTCCAGGACTCGAGTGCGGCGGTGCTCACCGAGTACCGCGGGCTGACCGTGGCGCAGCTGAGCCAGCTGCGTCGTTCCCTCGGTGCGGGCAGCAGCTACGCCGTCGTCAAGAACACCTTGACGAAGCGGGCCGCGGACTCGGTCGGCCACGCCGACCTGGCACCGCTGCTCACCGGCCCCACCGCCATCGCGTTCATCGCCGGTGACCCGGTAGAGGCCGCCAAGGCGATCCGTGACTTCGCGAAGGCCAACCCGGCCCTCGTCGTCAAGGGCGGGGTCGTCGAGGGCCGCACGGTCGATGCCGCCGAGGTCACCCGCCTCGCCGACGTCGAGTCCCGTGAGGTCCTGCTGGCCAAGCTGGCCGGCGCGATGAAGGGCAACCTCACCAAGGCTGCCGGGCTGTTCCAGGCCCCGCTGTCGCAGGTCGCCCGTCTCGCCGCCGCCCTGCAGGAGAAGAAGGAGGCGGCCGGGGAGACCCTGCCCGCCGCCGACGCTCCGGCCGAGGACGCCGCTGCTGCACCCACCACCCCCGACACCGACGCTGACGCCGCGCCCGCGGCCAGCGACGACTGACCAGTAGGAGAAGACATGGCCAAGCTGTCCACCGACGAGCTGCTCGACGCCTTCAAGGAGATGACGCTCCTGGAGCTGTCGGACTTCGTCAAGGAGTTCGAGACCACCTTCGACGTCACCGCTGCCGCCCCCGTGGCCGTGGCTGCCGCCGGCCCGGCCGGCGGCGGCGCCGCCCCCGAGGCCGCTGCCGAGCAGGATGAGTTCGACGTCATCCTCGAGGCCGCCGGCGACAAGAAGATCCAGGTCATCAAGGAGGTGCGCGGTCTCACCTCCCTGGGCCTCAAGGAGGCCAAGGACCTGGTCGACGGCGCGCCCAAGCCCGTCTTGGAGAAGGTCGCCAAGGACGCCGCGGAGAAGGCCAAGGCTGCCCTCGAGGGCGCCGGCGCCACCGTCACCGTCAAGTGACACCCCGCCCGGCGCTCGCCGGGCCGGTCGCCCGCGGGTGACCACCAGCACCACCGCACACCAGCAGGGGCCGTCCTCCACCTCGGGGGGGCGGCCCCTGCTGCGTGCCCTGGTAACGATCGGGGTGAGACGGGGGCCACCCGATTGCCGTGACGCGCGTAACCACTAACCTCGTCCTTCGTTACTCCCCGGTAGACATGCGCCGCCGTCCCGGTGGCCGCATGATGCCGGGGCCCGTGCAGCTGTGCGGGTGGCGAGGATCCGGCACCGGAGCCGGTGGAGGAGGTCGACCGTGGGTGTCGCCGTGCACGTCGAGGGTCTGACCAAGTCCTTCGGCAGCCAGAACATCTGGAGCGACGTCACCCTCACGCTCCCGCCGGGCGAGATCTCGGTGATGCTCGGCCCGTCGGGCACCGGAAAGTCGGTGTTCCTGAAGTCCCTCGTCGGCCTGCTCAAGCCCGAGCGCGGCTCGATCGTCATGAGCGACACCGACATCGTCAGCTGCTCCGAGCGCGACCTGTACGACGTCCGGCGGCTGTTCGGCGTCCTGTTCCAGGACGGCGCCCTCTTCGGCTCGATGAACCTGTACGACAACATCGCCTTCCCGCTGCGCGAGCACACCAAGAAGAGCGAGTCCGAGGTCCGCTCCATCGTGATGGAGAAGATGGACATGGTCGGGCTGGCCGGCACGGAGGGGAAGCTCCCCGGCGAGATCTCCGGCGGGATGCGCAAGCGCGCCGGCATCGCCCGCGCCCTGGTGCTGGACCCCGAGGTCATCCTCTTCGACGAGCCGGACTCCGGCCTGGACCCGGTCCGGGTGGCCTACCTCAACCAGCTGATCGTCGACCTCAACGCCCAGATCGACGCCACCTTCCTGATCGTCACCCACGACATCGGCACCGCCCGCACGGTGCCGGACAACCTGGGTCTGCTCTTCCGCCGGCACCTGGCGATGTTCGGCCCGCGCGAGCAGCTGCTCACCAGCCAGGAGCCCGTCGTCCGCCAGTTCCTCAACGGCCGCCGCGAGGGGCCGATCGGGATGAGCGAGGAGAAGGACGTCGCCCAGGTCGAGGCCGAGATGGCCGCCCTGGAGGCGCGTGGCGGGGACCAGCACAACGGCGTGGGCCCCAAGGGCGCCTCCGGCGGCGAGGCCGTGCCGCCGCAGCTGGAGCCCTCCCCGGGCCTGCCCGAGCGCAAGGCCGTGCGCCGCCGCCAGGAGCGGGTGGCCCGGATGCTGCACACCTACGACCCGGCCACCGCCGACGCCATCCGCGCCAGCCTGCCCGCGGACCTGCTCGCCCTCGCCGACTCCGGCAGCTACGCCCCGACCGCGGCCGGCGGTCGCGAGTGGCGCACCGAGGACGGCGCCGAGCTCGTCGTCCCCGACCCGCGGGGCCGTCCGTGACGGCAACCCCGGGCGAGAAGCCCAAGGCACCGGGGCTGCTGGACGGCAAGCTGTCGCCGTTGCGCCCGCTGCGGGCCAGCGGCAACCTGTTCGCCTTCGCCCTGGACGTCATCCGGGCGGTGTTCCGCCGCCCGTTCCAGCTGCGCGAGTTCATCCAGCAGACCTGGTTCGTCGCCTCGGTGACGATCCTGCCCACCGCGCTGGTCGCCATCCCCTTCGGCGCGGTCATCGCCCTGCAGCTGGGCTCGCTGACCCGCCAGCTCGGGGCCCAGTCGTTCACCGGGTCGGCGTCGGTGCTGGCCGTGCTGCGCGAGGCGAGCCCGATCGTCACCGCGCTGCTGATCGCCGGCGCCGGTGGGTCGGCCATCTGCGCCGACCTCGGCGCCCGCAAGATCCGCGACGAGATCGACGCGATGGAGGTGCTGGGCATCTCGCCGATCCAGCGCCTGGTGGTGCCCCGCGTGCTGGCCTCGATGCTGGTCGCGGTGCTGCTCAACGGGCTGGTCTCGGTGGTCGGCGTGACCGGCGGCTACTTCTTCAACGTCATCCTGCAGGGCGGGACGCCGGGGGCCTACCTGGCCTCGTTCAGCGCGCTGGCCCAGGTGCAGGACTTCTGGTCGGGGGAGATCAAGGCCCTGATCTTCGGGTTGATCGCCGGCATCGTCGCCTCCTACAAGGGCCTGCGGGCCGGTGGCGGACCCAAGGGGGTCGGCGACGCGGTCAACCAGTCCGTCGTCATCACCTTCCTGCTGCTGTTCGCGGTGAACTTCGTCATCACCGCGATCTACTTCCAGCTCGTGCCGCCGAAGGGGCAGTGACGATGGCCCTGCTCTCACCCGTCGACCGGGTCAAGGTGCGCACCCGCCGCATCGTGCGCACCGTCTACCGGCGCCCGATGTCCACCCTGGAGGACCTCGGCGACCAGGTCAGCTTCTACGGCCGTGCGCTGGGCTGGACCCCGCGCACGCTCAAGCGCTACAAGCGCGAGACGTTCCGGCTGCTGGCCGAGGTCAGCTTCGGCACCGGCGCGCTGGCCGTGGTCGGCGGCACGGTCGGGGTCATCGCGTTCCTGTCCTTCTTCACCGGCACCGAGGTCGGCCTGCAGGGCTACCAGGCGCTGGACCAGCTGGGCACCTCGGCGTTCACCGGGTTCCTCTCGGCCTACTTCAACACCCGCGAGATCGCGCCCCTGGTGGCCGGGCTCGCGCTGTCGGCGACGGTCGGGTGCGGGTTCACCGCGCAGATCGGCGCCATGCGGATCAACGAGGAGATCGACGCCCTCGAGGTCATGGGCGTGCCGTCGCTGCCCTTCCTGGTCACCACCCGGATCGTGGCCGGCTTCGTCGCCGTCATCCCGCTGTACGTGATCGGCCTGCTGACCAGCTACTTCGCCACCCGCACCATCACGACCACGGTGTACGGGCAGTCGGCGGGCACCTACGACCACTACTTCAACCTGTTCCTGCCACCGCAGGACGTGCTCTGGTCCTTCGTCAAGGTGCTCGTCTTCAGCGTCGTGATCATCCTGTCGCACTGCTACTACGGCTACCGGGCCGGCGGCGGCCCGGCCGGCGTGGGTCTGGCCGTGGGCCGCGCGGTGCGGTTCTCCATCGTGGCCGTGATGGTCATCGACCTGTTCCTGTCCCTGGCCATCTGGGGCTCCACGACGACGGTGAGGATCGCAGGATGAGCCGGGGGAGAGGTGCGATCGTCACGCAGCGCCTGCAGGGGCTGGCCTTCCTGGTCGTCATCCTGCTGCTGCTCGGGCTGGCCGTGGCGACCTACCAGAAGGCGTTCAGCGGGGCGGTCCGGGTCGACCTGGAGACCGACACGATCGGCAACCAGCTGCAGAGCGCCAGCGACGTCAAGATCCGCGGGGTCATCGTCGGCGAGGTCCGGTCGGTCGACGCCGGCGCCGACGGCGCGACCATCGAGCTGGCCATCCAGCCGGAGTACCTGGACCAGATCCCGGCCAACGTGGGCGCCCGGCTGCTGCCCAAGACGCTGTTCGGCGAGCGCTTCGTCTCCCTGGTGCTGCCCGACGACCCGAGCCCGGAGCGGCTGGCCGCCGGCGACGTCATCAGCCAGGACCGCAGCGAGAACGCCATCGAGCTCGAGCGGGTGATCGACGACCTGCTGCCGCTGCTGCAGGCCGTCGACCCCGGCGACCTGTCCTACACCCTGGGCGCGGTGGCCGACGCCCTGCGCGGCCGGGGTGACCGGTTGGGGGAGAACCTCGCCGACACCGGCACCTACGTCGGCCAGCTCAACACCGTGCTGCCCGAGCTGCAGTCCGACGTCTCCCTGCTGGCCGACGTCGCCGACACCTACCAGGCGGCCGCACCCGACGTGCTGGCCGTGCTGGACAACCTGTCGGTGACCGCGAGCACGGTGGTCGACCAGGCCGAGCAGCTGCGGCGCACCTTCACCGTCGTCGGGTCCTCGGCGCAGACCGCCGCGGGCTTCCTGCAGCAGAACGAGGGGTCCCTCATCCAGCTGGCCCAGGGGTCGCGCCCGGTGCTCTCCCTGTTCGCCCGGTACTCCCCGGAGTACCCGTGCCTGCTCAACGGGCTGACCCGGTTCAACCCGATGATCAGCGAGGCCTTCGGCGCCGACGGCGACCCTGCGCTGAACCTGAACCTGACCGTGACGCTCCCGCCGCGCAACCCCTACGCCCCCGGTGACCAGCCCTCCTACGACGACGTGTCCGGTCCGGACTGCCGCGGGCTCGGCGACATCGACGGGGTCATGGCAGCGGCAGCCCAGGGCGAGTACTACTGCCCGGTCCCGCCGCTGGACGGCGTGGACTCCACCGACAACCCGGTCTCGGGCAACCCCCGCTGCCTGGGCGGGAGCGGGCCGACGGACCTGCCCTTCACCGACACCCGCACCGGGCGGGACGGCTCCGCGGTGGGCACCGACCTCTCCCTGGCCTCGGCGTTCCCCACCGGGCTCACCGACGGGGGGACCAGCGGCGACAGCCTGGCCGGTTCCACGGCCGAGCTGGACTTCGTCCGCAGCCTGCTGGGCTACCAGACCGGGGTGGACCCCAGCGCGGTGTCCGACCTCGCGGCCTCCAGCCTGGCGCCGCTGCTGCGCGGGACGCAGGTGATGGTGCCGTGAGAGGGCTGACCGCACCAATTGTCAAGCTCGTCGTCTTCGCGATGGTCACCATCCTGGCCAGCTACGTGCTGCTGGCGACCATCACCAACGCCGGCTACGGCGAGCAGACGACCTACCGGGCGCAGTTCACCGACGTCGCGGGCCTGGTGGCCGGCGACGAGGTGCGCATCGCCGGGGTCCGGGTCGGCCAGGTGACCGACATCGGGCTCACCGACGACCGCGAGACGCCGATGGCCGAGATCGGCCTGGAGGTCGCCTCCGACGTCCGGCTGCCCACCTCGGTGCAGGCGACCATCCGCTACCGCAACCTGGTCGGGCAGCGGTACGTGGCGCTGACCGAGGGGGACGGCGCCGGCGGGCAGACGCTGTCGGCCGACGACGTCATCCCGGTCGCGCAGACCAAGCCCGCGCTGGACCTGACCGTGCTGTTCGGCGGGTTCCAGCCGCTGTTCCAGGCGCTGAGCCCGGACGACGTCAACCGGCTGTCCTACGAGCTGATCCAGGTCTTCCAGGGCGAGGGCGGGACCGTGCAGAGCCTGCTGGCCCACGTCGGCTCGCTGACCAACTCCCTGGCCGACAAGGACCAGGTCATCGGCAGCGTCATCGACAACCTGACCACGGTGGTGGGCACGGTGGCCGCCCGCGACCAGCAGCTGTCGGACCTGGTCGTCTCCCTGCAGCAGTTCGTCTCCGGCCTCACCGCCGACCGGGAGTCGATCTTCGACTCGCTGCAGACCATCGACGGGCTGGCCGCCACGACGTCCCAGTTCCTCACCGATGCCCGGCCGCCGCTGGCCGCCGACATCACCGCCCTCGGTGACCTGTCGACCAACCTCGCCGACACCGGCGACGTCCTGGAGAGCTTCCTGCAGCTGGCCCCGACCAAGGTGGACCTGCTCACCCGGACCGCGGTCAACGGCAGCTGGTTCAACTTCTACCTCTGCTCGGCGTCGGGCCTGGTCACCCTGCCCGTGGTCGGGCAGACCCAGCTGCCCCCCGGCGGGGCGGCCAACGGCGCGGCGGGGTGCAGCTGATGGCCCGGCAGTCCAAGCCCTTCCGCGACCGCAACCCGGTCACCATCGGCGCGATCAGCCTCACCGTCATCGCGGTGCTGGTGCTGCTGGCCTTCAACGCCCAGTCGCTGCCCCTGATCGGCGGCGGCACCGTCTACTCGGCCCAGTTCAGCGAGGCCGCGGGCCTGCGCGCCGACGACCCGGTGCGGGTGGCCGGGGTCAAGGTCGGCCAGGTGGAGAGCCTGTCCCTGGAGGACGGCGCCGTCACCGTCGAGTTCCGGGTGCGGGACGCCTTCGTGGGTGACCAGAGCGAGGCCGCGATCAAGATCGAGACGGTGCTGGGCGCCAAGTACCTGGCGCTGGTGCCGCGCGGTGAGGCCGCGCTGGACCCCGACGACCGGATCCCGCTGGAGCGCACCGCGTCGCCCTACGACGTCGTGCAGGCCTTCAACGGGCTGGCCCAGACCATCGACGACGTGGACACCGGCCAGCTGGCGCAGTCCTTCGAGGTGCTCAGCGAGACCTTCGCCGACACCCCCGACGAGGTGCGCACCTCGCTGGACGGGTTGTCCCGGCTGTCGGACACCATCGCCAGCCGCGACGCCCAGCTGCAGCAGCTGCTGACCGCCACCCGGGACGTGACCCAGGTGCTCGCCGACCGCAACGGCGAGTTCACCCAGCTGATCCTGGACTCCAACACCCTGCTCACCGAGGTGCAGGAACGGCGCCAGCTGATCGACTCGATCCTCACCACGACCCAGACGCTGTCCACCCAGCTGTCCGGGCTGGTGCAGGACAACACGGCCGCGCTGACCCCGGCGCTGGCGCAGCTGTCCACCGTGACCGACATCCTCGAGCGCAACCGGCAGAACCTGGGGGACACGGTGGCCAACCTGGCGCCCTTCGTCACCGTCTTCACCAACACCCTCGGCAACGGCCGCTGGTTCGACAGCTTCGTGGACAACCTGATCCCCGGGGTCGTCGGCGGCGTGCTCTGCGGGACGGTGGCCGGCGGCTCCGGCGGCCTGCTGGGGTGCTCGCCGTGACCGCCCGCCTCCAGCGCTTCGTCGCGCTGGCCGCCGCGGTCGTGCTGGTCGGCGCGCTGGGCTGGGCCGTGCTGCGGCCGGCCGGCCAGATCCGGGTCACCGCGTGGTTCGGCCAGACGGTCGGGCTCTACACCGGCTCCGACGTCCGGGTGCTGGGCATCGACGTCGGCGAGATCACCGACGTCGTCCCGATGGGCGACCGGGTGCGGGTGGACATGCTGGTCGACGAGCAGTACGCCATCCCGGCCGACGCCGACGCCGTCATCCTCGCGCCGTCCCTGGTGGCCGACCGGTACGTGCAGTTCGCCCCGGTCTACTCCGGCGGCGAGCGGATGGCCGACGGCGCCGAGGTCCCGCTCGAGCGCACCGCCACCCCCGTGGAGCTCGACCAGGTCTACGGCGCGCTGGACGACCTGTCGGTCGCGCTGGGCCCGACCGGGGCCAATGCCGACGGTGCGCTGTCGGACCTCGTGGACGTCGGCGCGGCGAACCTGGACGGCAACGGGCAGGCGCTGAACACCACGCTGACCGGCTTCTCCCAGGCCGTCCGCACGCTGGCCGAGAACCGGGACGACCTGTTCGGGTCGCTGGACAACCTGCAGACCTTCACCACCGCGCTGGCCACGATCGACAGCCAGGTCGGCCAGTTCAACACCAACCTGGCCGCGGTGGCCGAGCAGCTCGCCGGCGAGCGGGAGGACCTCGCGTCGGCGATCTCGCTGCTGTCCTCCGCGCTGGGCCAGGTGGCCACCTTCGTGCAGCAGAACACGGCGCTGCTGACCACCAACGTCGACCGGCTCTCGGCGGTCACGCTCACGCTGGTCCAGCAGCGGCAGGCCCTCGCCCAGGTGCTCGACGTCGCCCCGGCGGCGATCGGCAACCTCGCGCACGCCTACAACCCCGACTACGGGACGCTGGACACCCGGGACAACTCCCTGGGCAGCCAGAACGCCGACGTGGTGGTCTGCCAGCTGTTGGGCCAGGCCGGCCGCCTGCAGCTGGCCGGGGTCAACCTCAACGACGTGGCGACCCTGCTCGGCCTGCCGCCGATCGACCAGGTCTGCGCGCGGCTGCTGTCCGGCGACGCGAACGCCGACGCCACGCTGGACGACCTCAACGGCAACGGCATCCCGGACCTGCAGGAGCTGCTGACCGCGATCTTCTCGCCCTCGACCGGCCTGCCCGGCGGCGGTTCGCTGCCCGGCCTGCCGCAGATCCCGATCCCGGGAGCGACCTCGTGACCTCCTCCACCCGGCGCGCCGCCGCCCTGGTGTCGGCCGCCGTCCTGCTGTCGGGCTGCGGCTTCCGCGGTGCCTACTCCTTCGACCTCCCCGGCGGCGCCGACACCGGCGACGACCCGTACAGCGTGCAGATCCAGTTCGCCGACGTGCTCGACCTGGTGCCGCAGTCCGCCGTCCGGGTGTCCGACGTGCCGGTGGGCAAGGTGACCGACGTCGAGCTCGGCGACGACTGGACCGCGGTGGTCACCGTCGAGGTGGACGGGGACGTCGACCTCCCGGCCAACGCCGTGGCGATGATCCAGCAGAGCTCGCTGCTGGGGGAGAAGTACGTGGAGCTCGCCGCCCCCGGCGGGGACGAGGCGCCCACCGGCGAGCTCGGCGACGGCTCGCTGATCACCCTGGACCGGACGAACCGCAACGTCGAGGTCGAGGAGGTCCTGGGCGCCCTGTCGCTGGTGCTCAACGGCGGCGGCCTGACCCAGCTGCAGACCATCACCTCCGAGCTGGGCCAGGCGCTGGAGGGCCGCGAGGACGCCGTCCGCAACACCCTGGACCAGCTCGACACCTTCGTGGCCGGGCTCGACGTCCAGCGCGAGGAGATCAACCGGGCCCTGGACAGCGTGAACGCCCTGGCCGCCACCCTGGCGGCGAACACCGGCACGCTCACCACCGCGCTGGACACCATCGGGCCCGGGCTCAGCGTGCTGGAGGACCAGCGCGGGCTGCTGGTCTCCATGCTGCAGTCCCTCGCCCAGCTCGGTGACGTGGGCACCCGCGTGATCAACGAGACCGGGGCCGACACGGTGGCCAACCTGCAGGACCTGCAGCCCATCCTCAGCCAGCTCGCCGCGGCCGGTCCCGACCTCGCCGGGTCGTTGGACCTGCTGCTCACCTACCCGTTCCCGGCCAGCTCGCTGAGCTCGCTGCAGTACCGGACCGACCAGCGCACCGGGGGCTACGCCCTGTTCACCAACCTCACGGCCGACCTGAACCTCGACCTCCGCGAGCTGTTCTGCCGCTACGTGGTGGACCAGACCACCGGCGCCCTGGTGCTCCTGGACCCGGCCCAGCTGGCCGGCGGGGCGTGCGGTGCGGCCGGGAGCCCCGGCGGCGCCCAGCCCGCCCCCACGGGCACCTCCGGCGGCACCTCGTCGGGCTCCTCGGCCTTCACCCTGCCCACGCTGCCCGACCTGACCGCCCTGACGGACCTGGTGCCCAGCACCACGAGCGGCAGCAGCCTGCTCGGCCTCCCGGCCATCCCGGGCCTGACGACGGGGGCGACGCAGTGATCACCCGGACCACCCGACTCCAGCTGCTGGCGTTCGCGCTGGTGGCGCTGCTGGGCATGAGCTTCGTCGGCTTCCGCTACGTCGGCCTGGACCGCCTGCTGTTCGGCGGCGGCTACCAGGTCGCCGCGGAGTTCACCGACTCCGGCGGCATCTTCGTCAACGCCGAGGTGACCTACCGGGGCGTGGCCGTCGGCCGGGTCAGCGACATGCGGCTCACCGACGACGGGGTCGAGGTCGAGCTGACCATCGACCGCGACGCCCCGGAGATCCCGGCCGACGCGGCGGTCGCGGTGGCCAACCGCAGCGCGGTGGGGGAGCAGTACGTCGACCTGCGACCGGCCAGCGACGACGCCCCGTACCTGGGCGACGGCTCGGTCATCCCGGTGGACCGCACGTCGATCCCGATCCCGGTCGAGCAGCTGCTGCAGGACGTGGACAGCCTGGTCGGGTCGATCGACCTGGACAACCTGCGCACGGTGGTCGACGAGCTGGGCGTGGCCTTCGACGGCTCCGGCGACGACCTGTCCCGGCTGATCGACAACGGCAACCTGCTGCTGACCCGGGCCGAGCAGTCCCTGCCGCAGACGCTGCAGCTGATCACCGACGGGCAGACGGTCCTGCAGACCCAGGCCGACTCGCGCAGCGCGATCGCCGACTGGGCGGCGAACCTGCGGCTGCTGTCGGACACCCTGGTCAGCAGCGACGCCGACCTGCGCAGCCTGGTGGTCAACGCCCCCGACGCCGGTGCTGCCCTGCAGCAGCTGGTCACCGACGCCGGCCCCGGCCTCAGCTCGCTCATCCGCAACGTCGACGTGCTCAACGACGTCACCACCCCGCGGCTGGACGGCGTCGAGCAGCTCCTGGTCACCTACCCCGAGGTCGTCACCGGCGGGTTCAGCGTCGTCCGCCGCGACGCCGACGGCATGATGCGCGCCCACTTCGGCTTCGTGCTGAACTCCGGCGACCCGCAGCCGTGCACCACCGGGTACGTCTCCACCGGCTCCACCACCTCGCCCGAGGCGGTGGCCGGCCTGGACACCTCCGCGGTGCGCTGCGACGTCGTGGGCGGGGTCGACCCCGACCCGTCCGACGGGGTCGACGAGAGCGGGTCCAGCATCCGCGGCGAGCAGAACATCGGCGGGTCCGGCGGCGTCGGGTCCCCGGGCCCGCAGAGCGGGGCGACCGGCGGGGGCACGGCGGTGTCCGGTCTGCTGGACAGCCTGCTCGGCGGGCTGCTCAGCGCGTCCCCGTTCGCCACCACCGCCGGCTGACCCCTCCGGGGCAGCCGCCCCGCGGCCGGGCGGCCCTGCCAGCCCGGCCCGCTACCGTGACCTGCCCCCGACCGGCCCCACCACCCCAGCACCGACCGAGAGGAGCGCCCCGTGACCGACGACACCCGGGTGGGCGCCCGCGCGCCCGAACCGGCCGAGCCGGGGACGACCGACACCGAGGCGACCGACCCGAGCACGACCGCCCCGAGCACGACCGACGCGAGCACGACCGACGCCGTCGAGGAGCCCGAGGCGTCCGGGGACGCCGCGGACACCCCGGCCCCCGGTGGCCGCCGCGCACGGCGGGACGCCCGCCGTGCGGCGTCCGAGGACACCGAGGACACCGCCGCCGGGGACACCGCCGCCGCCGACGACGAGCAGCCGGCGCGCGGACGGCGGGGGGCGACCCTCCCGCTGGTGCCCGTGCTGGCCGCCCTGCTCGTCCTGCTGCTGGCCGGGACCGGCTTCCTGTGGTTCACCCGGCCGGGCACGTCGGCGGTGGCCACCGCCGACTACGTCGACGCCCTGCAGGCCGCCCGCGCCGGCATCGTGGACGTGGCCTCCTTCGACTACCTGACCCTGGACGACGACATCTCCCAGATCCAGGCGGTGACCACCGGCGACCTGGCGACCGACTCCGTCGACCAGCTCAACAGCCGCCGGCAGGACATCACCGACTCCCAGGCCGTGGTGAACACCGAGGTCGTCGGCGCCGCGGTCGGCGCGGCCGACGACGCCAGCGCGACGGTGTTCATGGTCATCCAGTCCACCCAGACCACGGGTGCCTCCCAGCAGGCCCAGGTGCAGCGCTACCGCATCGAGGTCGACCTGACCAAGGACGGCGACCGCTGGTTGCTGTCCGGGATCTCCGGACGGTGACCCCGCGATGACCGACACCCCCGACGTGGACCCGGCCGGCGACGGCGCCCGCCCGCGCCCCCGGCC
>NZ_UEXK01000004.1:1236664-1344885 GCF_900491935.1 Klenkia terrae | reverse complement strand
ATCCTCTGTGGGCTCGGGGGCTGGAAGATGTATAGAAGGGACAGGGCCAGGACCGAGGACTCTCGGAAGCCCGGCCGCGCCGCCCCCCGCCGCGGTCGCACCCTCGCCCTGGTCCTCGCCCTGCTGTGCGTGCTCACCGCCGCGGGTGGGGGCTGGCTGCTGTACCAGCGCCAGCACCCGACGTCGGTGGACCCGGCGATCTTCGCCGCGGCCCGCAGCGGGGTCGAGGACGTCTACGCCTACGACTACCAGGACTCCGACGGCAGCGTGCAGCGCAAGCTCGACGCCCTCACCGGCGACCTGCGCGACCAGTACGAGTCCGACCTGTCCTCGGGCGGGATCATCGACACCTACGAGCAGGTGTCGGCGACCACGAGCTACGACGTCCTCGAGGTCGGCCTGCAGCAGGTGAACGAGTCCCAGGACCAGGCGACCCTGGTGGTCTTCGGCCAGTACGTCGTGCAGTCGGTGAACTCCGGCACCCAGGCCGCGCCGGCCGGGTCGGAGTGCACGGTCACCGACGACGGCGCCCAGTCCTGCACGCAGACCGTCCGGGTGACGATGCTGCAGGTCGACGGCGACTGGAAGATCAGCGAGCTCACCCTGCTGACCTCGAGCTGAAGCGCGCGCCGGGTCGTCGTCGGCGTGGCCGGTTCCGCCGGGCGCGCGCCGCTGGCATCATCCCCGGGGACCACCCACCCCCGGGGATGACATCGGCCCGGATGAGGGGTAGGGTCTCCTGTTGCGCTGCCCTCTGACTGCCAACCCGCCGAGCCGGGTCACCAGAGGTGCTCCGGAACACGACGGGGACACCTCGCGCTGACCAGGTCGAACGGGTGCTCCGTGGCCGTCGGGTGCCAGCGCCGACACCGCCGACGACGACCCGCACCGACCGCCCGCACGTCGTGAGGTCCTTGGAAGGACGCATCTTGGCAGGCTCCAGCCCCACCAGCACGGACACCACCAGCACCGATCAGATCATCCCGGACGACCCCCAGAACAGCGCGCACACCGCCGGCACCGCCGCGCAGAAGATCCCGGGCGCGCCGCTGCGCGTCTCCTTCGCGAAGATCCACGAGCCCCTCGAGGTCCCCGACCTCCTGGCGCTGCAGACGGCCTCCTTCGACTGGCTGGTCGGCAGCCCGGAGTGGAAGGCGACGCTTACCCCCGAGGAGCAGGAGACCGCCGTCGGCGGTCTGGCCGACATCCTCGAGGAGATCTCCCCGATCGAGGACTTCAGCGGTTCGATGTCGCTGTCCTTCTCCAACCCGCGCTTCGAGGACGTCAAGGCGTCCCTCGAGGAGTGCAAGGACAAGGACATGACGTACGCGGCCCCGCTGTTCGTCACCGCGGAGTTCATGAACAACACCACCGGCGAGATCAAGAGCCAGACGGTGTTCATGGGCGACTTCCCGATCATGACGAACAAGGGCACCTTCGTCATCAACGGGACCGAGCGCGTCGTGGTCTCCCAGCTGGTCCGCTCCCCGGGCGTCTACTTCGACAAGACCCTGGACAAGACCAGCGACAAGGACGTCTTCTCCGCCAAGGTCATCCCCAGCCGGGGTGCGTGGCTGGAGTTCGACGTCGACAAGCGCGACACCGTCGGCGTCCGCATCGACCGCAAGCGCCGCCAGCCGGTCTCCGTGCTGCTCAAGGCGCTGGGCTGGACCGAGGACCGCATCCGCGAGCACTTCCAGTGGTCGCCCACGATGCTGGCCACCCTCGAGAAGGACCACATCGCCGGCCAGGACGAGGCGCTGCTGGACATCTACCGCAAGCTGCGTCCGGGCGAGCCGCCGACGCGCGAGTCGGCCCAGGCGCTGCTGGAGAACCTGTTCTTCAACCCCAAGCGCTACGACCTGGCCCGCGTCGGTCGGTACAAGGTCAACAAGAAGCTCGGCGTGGGCGT
Source organism: Klenkia terrae (assembly GCF_900491935.1). GTDB lineage: Bacteria > Actinomycetota > Actinomycetes > Mycobacteriales > Geodermatophilaceae > Klenkia > Klenkia terrae. Next base: position 1,342,973 of record NZ_UEXK01000004.1, on the reverse strand, counting down.
GCCCCAGCCGACGCAGACGCTGACCGAGGACGACATCGTCGCCACCATCGAGTACGTGGTGAAGCTGCACGCCGGCGAGCCCGACCACGGCGTCGACGACATCGACCACTTCGGCAACCGGCGCCTGCGCACGGTGGGTGAGCTGATCCAGAACCAGATCCGGGTCGGCCTGTCCCGCATGGAGCGCGTGGTCCGCGAGCGGATGACGACCCAGGACGTCGAGGCGATCACGCCGCAGACCCTGATCAACATCCGGCCGGTCGTCGCCTCCATCAAGGAGTTCTTCGGCACCAGCCAGCTGTCGCAGTTCATGGACCAGACCAACCCGCTCGCGGGCCTGACCCACAAGCGCCGCCTGTCGGCGCTGGGCCCGGGTGGTCTGTCCCGTGAGCGCGCCGGCATGGAGGTGCGCGACGTGCACCCCAGCCACTACGGCCGCATGTGCCCGATCGAGACCCCGGAGGGCCCGAACATCGGCCTGATCGGGTCGCTGTCCTCCTTCGGGCGGGTCAACGCGTTCGGCTTCATCGAGACCCCGTACCGCAAGGTCGAGGGCGGTCTGGTCACCACCAAGATCGACTACCTCACCGCGGACGAGGAGGACCGGTTCGTCGTCGCCCAGGCCAACTCGCTGCTCGACGGCGACCGGCTCACCGAGGAGCGCGTCCTGGTGCGCACCAAGGGCGGCGAGGTCGACTACGTCGCCCCCGAGAACGTCGACTACATGGACGTGTCGCCGCGGCAGATGACCTCGGTCGCCACCGCGATGATCCCGTTCCTGGAGCACGACGACGCCAACCGCGCGCTCATGGGCGCCAACATGCAGCGCCAGGCCGTCCCGCTGCTGCGCAGCGAGGCGCCGCTGGTCGGCACCGGCATGGAGCTGCGTGCCGCCGTCGACGCCGGTGACGTCGTCACCGCGGAGAAGGCCGGTGTGGTCGAGGACTCCACCGCCGACTACGTGACCGTCATGGCCGACGACGGGACCCGGCAGACCTACCGGCTGCTGAAGTTCCGCCGCTCGAACCAGGGGACGTCGATCAACCAGTCCCCGGTCGTCGAGGAGGGCCAGCGGGTCGAGGTCGGCCAGGTCATCGCCGACGGTCCGTGCACCGACCAGGGCGAGATGGCGCTGGGCAAGAACCTGCTCGTCGCCTTCATGCCGTGGGAGGGCCACAACTACGAGGACGCGATCATCCTGTCGCAGCGCCTCGTGCAGGACGACGTCCTGTCCTCGATCCACATCGAGGAGTTCGAGGTCGACGCCCGCGACACCAAGCTGGGCGCCGAGGAGATCACCCGGGACATCCCCAACGTCTCCGAGGAGGTCCTCGCCGACCTCGACGAGCGCGGGATCATCCGGATCGGTGCCGAGGTCGTCCCCGGCGACATCCTCGTCGGCAAGGTCACGCCCAAGGGCGAGACCGAGCTGACCCCCGAGGAGCGCCTGCTGCGGGCCATCTTCGGCGAGAAGGCCCGCGAGGTGCGCGACACCAGCCTCAAGGTCAAGCACGGTGAGTCCGGGAAGGTCATCGGCGTCCGCGTGTTCTCCCGCGAGGACGGCGACGAGCTCCCCGCCGGCGTGAACGAGCTCATCCGGGTCTACGTCGCCCAGATGCGCAAGATCTCCGACGGCGACAAGCTCGCCGGCCGGCACGGGAACAAGGGCGTCATCTCCAAGATCCTCCCGCAGGAGGACATGCCCTTCCTCGAGGACGGCACCCCGGTCGACATCGTGCTCAACCCGCTGGGCGTGCCCGGCCGGATGAACGTCGGCCAGGTCCTGGAGACCCACCTCGGGTGGGTCGCCAAGACGGGCTGGCAGGTCGAGGGCGACCCGGAGTGGGCCAAGAAGCTCCCCGCCGGCGCCCGCGGTGCCGCTCCCGGCACCCGGACCGCGACCCCGGTGTTCGACGGCGCCCGCGAGGAGGAGATCGTCGGCCTGCTGGGCTCGACGACGCTCACCCGCGACGGCGAGCGCCTGGTCAAGGAGACCGGCAAGGCCCGGCTGTTCGACGGTCGTTCCGGGGAGCCCTTCCCCGAGCCGATCTCGGTGGGCTACGTCTACATCCTGAAGCTGCTGCACCTGGTCGACGACAAGATCCACGCCCGCTCGACCGGTCCGTACTCGATGATCACCCAGCAGCCGCTGGGTGGTAAGGCGCAGTTCGGTGGTCAGCGGTTCGGCGAGATGGAGTGCTGGGCCATGCAGGCCTACGGCGCTGCCTACGCGCTGCAGGAGCTGCTGACGATCAAGTCCGACGACATCCTCGGCCGCGTGAAGGTCTACGAGGCCATCGTCAAGGGCGAGAACATCCCCGAGCCGGGCATCCCCGAGTCGTTCAAGGTGCTGCTCAAGGAGCTGCAGTCGCTGTGCCTCAACGTCGAGGTGCTCTCCGGCGACGGGCAGGCCATCGAGCTGCGCGACACCGACGACGAGGTCTTCCGGGCCGCGGAGGAGCTGGGCATCGACCTCAGCCGCCGCGAGCCGTCGTCCGTCGAGGACGTCTGATCGACCGCCGGCCGGCCCGTGACCAGCGGGCCGGCCGGCCACCCCTCGTGACTCAAGAAACGAAGAACTAGCCCCGGAAAGGGGTAATCAGTTGCTCGACGTCAACTTCTTCGACGAACTGCGCATCGGCCTCGCCAGCGGTGACGACATCCGCCAGTGGTCCCACGGCGAGGTGAAGAAGCCCGAGACCATCAACTACCGGACCCTGCGTCCGGAGAAGGATGGCCTCTTCTGCGAGAAGATCTTCGGTCCCACCCGGGACTGGGAGTGCTACTGCGGCAAGTACAAGCGGGTCCGGTTCAAGGGCATCATCTGCGAGCGCTGCGGCGTCGAGGTGACCCGGGCCAAGGTCCGTCGTGAGCGCATGGGGCACATCGAGCTCGCCGCCCCGGTGACCCACATCTGGTTCTTCAAGGGTGTGCCGTCCCGGCTGGGCTACCTGCTCGACCTGGCGCCCAAGGACCTCGAGAAGATCATCTACTTCGCGGCCTACCTGATCACCAACGTCGACGACGAGGCGCGCCACCGCGATCTCCCGACGATCGAGGCCGAGATCAGCGCCGAGAAGCACAACCTGGAGAGCCGCCGGGACGCCGACGTGGAGGGTCGCCAGCAGAAGCTGGAGGCCGACCTCGCCGAGCTCGAGGCCGAGGGCGCCAAGTCCGACGTGCGCCGCAAGGTGCGCGAGGGCGGCGAGCGCGAGATGCGCCAGATGCGCGACCGCTCGCAGCGGGAGATCGACCGTCTCGACGAGGTCATGGACACCTTCCGCAAGCTCGACGTCAAGCAGCTCATCGCCGACGAGGGCCTCTACCGCGAGCTGCGCGACCGCTTCGGGGAGTACTTCGAGGGCGGCATGGGTGCCGCGGCGCTGCAGAAGCTGCTCGCCGAGTTCGACCTCGACGCCGAGTCCGTCTCGCTGCGCGACACCATCCGCAACGGCAAGGGCCAGCGCAAGCTGCGCGCGCTCAAGCGGCTCAAGGTCGTCGCGGCGTTCCAGCAGACCCGCAACTCGCCCATGGGCATGGTCCTGGACGCCGTCCCGGTGATCCCGCCGGACCTGCGCCCGATGGTCCAGCTCGACGGTGGCCGGTTCGCCACGTCGGACATGAACGACCTGTACCGCCGCGTGATCAACCGGAACAACCGGCTCAAGCGCCTGCTCGACCTGGGCGCCCCGGAGATCATCGTCAACAACGAGAAGCGGATGCTCCAGGAGTCCGTGGACGCGCTGTTCGACAACGGTCGCCGTGGCCGTCCGGTCACCGGCCCGGGCAACCGGCCCCTGAAGTCCCTGAGCGACCTGCTCAAGGGCAAGCAGGGCCGGTTCCGCCAGAACCTGCTGGGCAAGCGCGTCGACTACTCCGGCCGTTCGGTCATCGTCGTCGGCCCGCAGCTCAAGCTGCACCAGTGCGGTCTGCCCAAGCAGATGGCCCTGGAGCTGTTCAAGCCCTTCGTGATGAAGCGGCTCGTGGACCTCAACCACGCCCAGAACATCAAGTCCGCCAAGCGGATGGTCGAGCGTGCGCGCCCGGTCGTGTGGGACGTGCTGGAGGAGGTCATCACCGAGCACCCGGTGCTGCTCAACCGGGCACCCACGCTGCACCGCCTGGGCATCCAGGCCTTCGAGCCCCAGCTGGTCGAGGGCAAGGCCATCCAGATCCACCCGCTCGTGTGCACCGCGTTCAACGCGGACTTCGACGGTGACCAGATGGCGGTGCACCTGCCGCTGTCGGCCGAGGCGCAGGCCGAGGCCCGGATCCTGATGCTGAGCTCGAACAACATCCTGAGCCCGGCCGACGGTCGTCCGATCACCGCGCCGACCCAGGACATGGTGCTGGGCATCTACCACCTCACGACGCTCAAGGCCGCGGCCGACGAGCGCGGTGCCGACGAGCTGCCCAAGGCTTACGGGTCCGCCTCGGAGGCCGTCATGGCCTACGACCGGGGTGCCATCGGCATCCAGGAGCGCGTGCTCATCCGCCTCGACGAGGTCTTCGGCGTCGACAACGGCCCGAAGAACGACGCGTGGGAGGCCCCCGAGGGCTGGGAGCCGGGCGGGCCGGCGATCGTCAGCACGTCGCTGGGTCGGGTCCTGTTCAACGAGGCCCTGCCCGAGGACTACCGCTTCGTCAACTACCAGGTGCCGAAGAAGGAGCTCGGGGCGATCGTCAACGACCTCGCCGAGCGCTACGCCAAGGTGCAGGTGGCCGCGACCCTGGACGCCCTGAAGGCGGCCGGGTTCCACTGGGCCACCCGCGCGGGCATCACGATCGCCATCGACGACGTCGTGACCCCGCCGGCCAAGGCCGCGATCCTGGAGCGCCACGAGGACGAGGCCCGCAAGATCGAGAAGCAGTACGAGCGCGGCGTCATCACCGACTCCGAGCGTCGTGCCGAGCTCATCGAGATCTGGACCCGCGCGCGGGCCGAGGTCAGCCAGGCGATGGTGGACAACTTCCCCACCACGAACCCGGTGTGGGTCATGGTCAACTCGGGCGCCCGAGGCAACATGATGCAGATCAGCCAGATCGCCGGCATGCGTGGTCTGGTCGCCAACCCCAAGGGCGAGATCATCCCGCGGCCGATCAAGGCGAACTTCCGCGAGGGTCTGTCCGTGCTGGAGTACTTCATCTCCACGCACGGCGCCCGCAAGGGCCTGGCCGACACCGCGCTGCGCACCGCCGACTCCGGGTACCTCACCCGTCGTCTGGTGGACGTGTCGCAGGACGTCATCATCCGCGAGGAGGACTGCGGCACCGAGCGCGGTGTCCTGATGCCGATCGGCACCGTCCTCGACGGCAAGGTCACCCGCGACGCGCACGTCGAGACCGGCGTGTACGCCCGGGCCCTGGCCGCCGACGTCGAGGCCTCGGACGGGACGGTGCTGGCCACGGCCGGTGCCGACCTGGGCGACGTCCTCATCGCCGAGCTGGTCGACGCCGGCATCAGCGAGGTCAAGGTGCGCTGCGTGCTCACCTGCGAGTCCCTGCTGGGCACCTGCGCCACCTGCTACGGCCGGTCGCTGGCGACCGGCAAGCTCGTGGACGTCGGCGAGGCGGTCGGCATCATCGCCGCCCAGTCGATCGGCGAGCCCGGCACGCAGCTGACGATGCGCACCTTCCACACCGGTGGTGTGGCCGGTGACGACATCACCCACGGCCTGCCGCGCATCGTGGAGCTCTTCGAGGCGCGCGTCCCCAAGGGCAAGGCCCCCATCGCCGAGGTGGCGGGCACCGTGTCGATCGACGACGGCGAGCAGTTCCGCAAGCTCACCATCGCCCCCGACGACGGGTCCGAGGACGTCGTGTACGAGAAGCTGTCGCGCCGGTCGCGGCTGCGCGTCGAGGACGGCGGCCACGTCGACGTCGGCGAGCAGCTCACCGAGGGTGCTGTCGACCCGCACGAGGTGCTGCGGATCATGGGCCCGCGCGAGGTGCAGCTGCACCTCGTCCGCGAGGTCCAGGAGGTCTACCGCAGCCAGGGCGTGTCGATCCACGACAAGCACATCGAGGTGATCATCCGCCAGATGCTGAAGCGGGTGACCATCATCGACTCGGGCGCGACCGACTTCCTGCCCGGTGCGCTGATCGAGCGGACCATCTTCGAGACGGAGAACCGTCGGGTGGTGTCCGAGGGCGGCGAGCCGGCCTCGGCCCGTCCGGTCCTCATGGGGATCACGAAGGCGTCCCTGGCGACGGAGTCGTGGCTGTCCGCGGCCTCGTTCCAGGAGACGACCAAGGTGCTCACCGACGCCGCGATCCAGGGCAAGAGCGACAGCCTGCGCGGTCTGAAGGAGAACGTGATCATCGGCAAGCTGATCCCGGCCGGCACCGGGATCAGCCGCTACCGCAACATCACGGTCGAGCCCACCGAGGAGGCCCGCGCCGCGGTCTACACGATGGCCGGCTACGACGACGGGCAGTACTACAGCCCCGACGTGTTCGGTTCGGGCAGCGGCGAGGCCGTCCGCCTGGAGGAGTACGACTGGCGGAGCTGATCCGCCGACGCAGAGGCCCCGCAGACCTGATGGTCTGCGGGGCCTCTCGCGTTCGCGGGGTGCCTAGCGGGCGATGCGGGCCAACGTCTCGATGGTGCGACGTCGGCCGGCCGGGGTGTCGTCGAGCGGCTGGGCGGTGAGCACGGTGACCCCGGCCTCCGCGAAGGCGGCCACCCGCTCGGCCACCCACGACTCCGGCCCGATCAGCGACGTCTGCCGGACGAGCTCGTCGGGCACCGCGGCGGCCGCCTCCTCCTTGCGGCCGGCGAGGTAGAGGTCCTGGATGGTGGCGGCCTCCTCGGCGAAGCCGTACCGGACGGCGAGGTCGTTGTAGAAGTTCTTCCCCTTCGCGCCCATCCCGCCCACGTACAGGGCGACGCCGTGCTTGACGAACTCCAGCAGTCCCTCGACGTCGTCGCCGATGGCGACCGGGACACCGGCCACGACGCCGAGCTCGCCGAGGGCGGGGTCGCGCTGCGCCTTGCCGGCGTCCAGCGAGGCGCCCCACACGTCATGTGCCTTCTCCGGGTGGAAGAAGATGGGTTCCCAGTACTCGGCCACCTCCGCGGCCAGCTGGACGTTCTTGGGGCCGATGGCGGCCAGCAGCACCGGGATGCGCTCCCGGACCGGGGTGTTGATGAGCTTGAGCGGCTTGCCCAGACCGGTGCCCTGGTCGGCGGGCAGCGGGATCGTGTACTTCGGCCCGGCGTGCTCGAGCCGCTCCCGGCGCCACACCGACCGGCAGATCTCCACCACCTCGCGGGTGCGGGCCAGCGGGGCGTCGTAGGGCACGCCGTGCCAGCCCTCCACGACCTGGGGACCGGACGCGCCCAGGCCGAGGGTGAACCGCCCGTCGGAGACCAAGTCCAGGCCGGCGGCCGTCATGGCGGTGAGCGCCGGGGTGCGGCTGTAGATCGGCAGGATGCCGCTCATCAGCTCGACCCGGTCGGTGACCGCGGCGAGGTAGCCGAGCTGGCTCACCGCGTCGAACGTGTAGACCTCCGCGACCATCGCCACGTCGAGGCCGACCTGCTCGAGGTCGACGATCTCCTGGGCGGTCTGCCGGAAGTCACCGGAGTAGCTGGTCTGGATGCCGATGCGCACGCGGGTCCTCCTCGTCGGCGGGGCGTCCTCGTCGACGCCGTCCGTACCGGCAGCGTGGCACGGAGGTGCCGCTCGGGTCAGGTGGCCGGCAGCGCGCGGACCGTGCCTATCACCCGGGTGACCACGGCGACGCCGTCGACGGTGCCGGGCACCCGGGCACCGGCGGCCGCCTCGGCCAGGTCGACCCGCAGCACGTAGTCGGCGTCCTGCCTGGCCAGCCCGACCCCGGCGATCCCGGGTGCACCGGCGAGCCGGGCGGTCAGCACCGCCTTGGCGGCGCGGGCGGTGGGTCGGTCGGTCATCCACCCATGGTGGACCCGCTCCCGTCCCCGGTCCAGGCCCACCGACCCGTCAGGCCCCGGACACCCAGGTCAACCCGAGCACCCGCAGCACCGTGGCGAGCGGGTTGGCGAACGTGACGCCGCCCCCGTTGCTGCCGCCCTGGGTGGACCCGGCGAACAGCAGGCCCAGCGGCGCACGGTCGCTGCTGCGCCAGATCACCGAGCCCGAGTCGCCCCCGTCGCTGAAGGACCCGTCGACGCCCTCGATCTCGAGCTGGTCGTCGAAGGTGTGCACCACGTCGGCGTCGTACTGCACGCCGACGCCGTCCACCTCGACGGCGGTGATCCGGCCCCGGGTGTGGCCGGTGGTGCGCCCGACCTTCTCCACCGCCTCGTCCGGGTCGACGTCCTCGGCGGCGAGCACGTCGGCCAGGAGGGCCCCGCCCGGGTAGCCGGCCGGGTCGGCGTCCACGCCCTCGTCGAGGGCGGCCACCGCGGCGTCGACCAGGTTGCCGGTGGCCACGAAGCGCTCGAAGGCGGTCAGCGTGCCGACCCGGTCGGCGTCGGTGCCGCCGTCCGCGGGGCCGGGCTGCAGCACCGGGTCGCCCTCGGCGGCCGCGTCGCTCGCGGCCAGCACGTGGTTGTTGGACAGCACCAGCAGCCCGGCGGTGCCCGACCGCCGGACGAAACCGCCCAGCGTCCCGGCGGTGACGGTCGGGTGGGCGACCGACAGGCCGGGCACCAGCGGGCGGGTGCGCCGCTGGAGCTCCTCGGGGGTGGGGGAGCGCTGCGGGCGGACCGGCCCGATGACCCGGACGTCGACCTCGGCGCGGGCGGCGTCGTCCAGGCCGTCGAGGACCAGCCGGACGTCGGCCTCGGCGAGCAGCCGGACCGCCAGGTGCACCTGGTCCGGGCCGACCGGTGCGAGGCCCAGGGCGACCCCGCTCCAGGACCCCGGTGCGTCGCTGGCCACCACCGTCCCGGGCGGCGCCTCCGACAGCCGGCGGGACAGCGCGGCCTTGAGCTCGCGGGCGGTGTCGACGCGCACGGTGGCCTCCGGGGTGGGTGATCTGCCTGTGACGGTTCGGCTCCCGACCGTAGGCGCGGGGTCCGACAACGAGGAAGCTCCGGGTGTCGGCGGCTGACAGGACGGCGGCCGGCGGGTAGCGTCGCCTGCGGTTCGATCCCGGCCGGCCGGAGCCCGGGGGTGCACACCCCCTCGCGACGGCCGGGCCCGCACGCCTCGTCCACCCCGGCCCCGGTCGGCGGACCCGGCAGCGGCGCCCGCACTGGCGTGACGGACCCGGCTTTGACCGGGTTCCACCGCCCGGGTATCGTGGTCAGCCGTGCCCAGGTTCACCTGGGCCTGCTCCCGCTCGCGGCGCACCTGGGTGCCCGGTCGATCCTCGGATCGCCTGGATGCCAGGGGGTCCCGCCCCGGCTCCGGTCGGGGCCAGGGGATCGTGCACCAGGCGCGAGGGGCGAAGGAGTCCGACTCACCAGCAGCCCGGATCCCGGCAAAGGCGACACGCCCGAGCGCGGGGGCCGGACGACGGGTGCGGGTAGGGCCAGGAGCAGGACCGGAGCACCGCTCCGGACCACCCCAGCACGACGAGCAACGCACTCATCCAGAGCACGACCCAGCGCAGGCAGGAGTTCAAGGCCACCCATGCCCACGATCCAGCAGCTGGTCCGCAAGGGCCGCGAGGACAAGGTCGAGAAGACCAAGACCCCGGCGTTGAAGGGTTCCCCCCAGCGTCGCGGCGTGTGCACGCGCGTCTACACGACGACGCCGAAGAAGCCGAACTCGGCGCTGCGCAAGGTCGCTCGCGTCCGGCTCACCAGCGGCGTCGAGGTGACCGCGTACATCCCCGGTGTCGGCCACAACCTGCAGGAGCACTCGATGGTGCTCGTGCGCGGTGGCCGCGTGAAGGACCTCCCGGGCGTCCGTTACAAGATCATCCGTGGCTCCCTGGACACCCAGGCGGTCCGCGGTCGCAAGCAGGCTCGCAGCCGCTACGGCGCGAAGAAGGAGAAGAGCTAATGCCGCGCAAGGGCCCCGCGCCGAAGCGTCCGCTCGTCGTCGACCCGGTGTACCAGTCGCAGCTGGTCACCCAGCTCGTCAACAAGGTGCTCGTCGACGGCAAGCGCTCCATCGCCGAGGCGATCGTCTACGGCGCCCTCGAGGGCGTCCGGGCCAAGAACGACACCGACCCCGTCGTGACCCTCAAGCGCGCGCTGGACAACGTCAAGCCCGCCCTCGAGGTCCGCAGCCGGCGCGTAGGTGGCGCCACCTACCAGGTCCCGATCGAGGTGCGCGCCTCGCGCAGCACCACCCTCGGCCTGCGCTGGCTCATCCAGTACTCCCGGTCGCGTCGCGAGAAGACGATGACCGAGCGCCTGATGAACGAGCTCCTCGACGCCAGCAACGGCCTCGGTGCCGCGGTCAAGCGCCGCGAGGACACGCACAAGATGGCCGAGTCGAACAAGGCCTTCGCGCACTACCGCTGGTGATCACCGGCGGCTGGTGAGACCCACCAGCGCCACCAGCCGCCACCCCGCGGCGAACCCCGGGTGACCCCCGGGCCCCGCGACCAGGACAGAGCAGGAAGGGCAGGCAATGGCCAACCTCACCAAGACCCGGAACATCGGGATCATGGCGCACATCGACGCCGGCAAGACCACCACCACCGAGCGGATCCTCTTCTACACGGGGATCAACTACAAGATCGGTGAGGTCCACGACGGCGCGGCCACCATGGACTGGATGGAGCAGGAGCAGGAGCGCGGCATCACCATCACGTCGGCCGCGACGAAGTGCACCTGGAACGGGTTCGACATCAACATCATCGACACCCCCGGGCACGTCGACTTCACGGTCGAGGTGGAGCGCTCGCTGCGCGTCCTCGACGGTGCCGTCGCGGTCTACGACGGTGTCGCCGGCGTGGAGCCGCAGACCGAGCAGGTCTGGCGGCAGGCCGAGAAGTACGGCGTCCCGCGCATGTGCTTCGTCAACAAGCTCGACCGCACCGGTGCGAACTTCTTCCGCTGCGTCGACATGATGATCGAGCGCCTGGCGGCCAACCCGCTGGTGCTGCAGATCCCGATCGGCGCTGAGGCCGACTTCGTCGGCGTCGTGGACCTGGTCCAGATGAAGGCGCTGACCTGGCGCGGCGAGACCAAGCTGGGCGAGGACTACGCGATCGAGGAGATCCCCGCCGACCTGGCCGAGCAGGCCGCGGAGTACCGCGAGAAGCTGCTCGAGAACATCGCGGACTTCGACGACTCGCTCATGGAGGACTACCTCGGCGGCGAGGAGATCGCCGTGGACCGGCTCAAGGCCGCGATCCGCAAGGCGACCATCGCCGGCGAGGTCAACCCGGTCGTCACCGGTTCGGCGTTCAAGAACAAGGGCGTCCAGCCCATGCTCGACGCCGTCACCGACTACCTGCCCAGCCCGCTGGACGTCGAGGCGATCGTCGGCACGGCACTGGACGGCGAGACCGAGGTCCTGCGGCACGCCGACGAGAACGAGCCGTTCTCCGCGCTGGCGTTCAAGATCCAGACCGACCAGCACCTGGGCAAGCTGACCTACATCCGCGTCTACTCCGGCCGGCTCGACGCCGGGTCCCCGGTGCTCAACAGCACCAAGGACCGCAAGGAGCGGGTCGGCAAGATCTACCAGATGCACGCGAACAAGCGTGAGGAGCGTGCCGGTGTCGGCGCCGGCGAGATCGTCGCCGTCAACGGCATGAAGGGCACCACGACCGGGGACACCCTCTGCGACCCGCAGAAGCCGGTGATCCTGGAGTCGATGACCTTCCCCGCTCCGGTCATCTCGGTGGCCATCGAGCCGAAGACCAAGAGCGACCAGGAGAAGCTGGGCACCGCGATCCAGAAGCTCGCCGAGGAGGACCCGACGTTCCAGGTCCGCCTGGACGAGGAGACCGGCCAGACCGTCATCTCGGGCATGGGCGAGCTCCACCTGGAGATCCTGGTCGACCGGATGCGGCGTGAGTTCAACGTCGAGGCCAACGTCGGCAAGCCGCAGGTGGCCTACCGCGAGACGATCCGCGCGACCGTCGAGCGCTACGACTACACCCACAAGAAGCAGACCGGTGGTTCGGGCCAGTTCGCGAAGGTGCAGATCGCCCTCGCGCCGCTGGTGATGACCGCGGACTCGGCGACCTACGAGTTCGAGAACAAGGTCAGCGGTGGGCGCATCCCCCGGGAGTACATCCCCTCGGTGGACGCGGGCATGCAGGACGCCATGCAGTACGGCATCCTCGCCGGCTACCCCATGGTCGGGGTCAAGGCCACCCTGCTCGACGGCGCGTACCACGAGGTCGACTCCTCGGAGATGGCCTTCAAGATCGCCGGCTCGATCGCCTTCAAGGAGGCCGCCCGCAAGGCCAGCCCGGCCCTGCTGGAGCCCCTGATGGCCGTCGAGGTCGTCACCCCCGAGGACAACATGGGTGACGTGATCGGTGACCTGAACTCCCGTCGTGGCACCATCCAGGCGATGGACGAGCGCTCCGGTGCTCGCGTCGTCAAGGCACTGGTGCCGCTGTCGGAGATGTTCGGCTACGTGGGTGACCTGCGCAGCCGCACCCAGGGACGGGCGAGCTACACCATGGTGTTCGACACCTACGCCGAGGTCCCGTCGAACGTCGCCAAGGAGATCATCGCCAAGGCGACTGGAGAGTGACCGGGCCGGGCCGCTGATCCTCGGCGGCCCGATCCGGCGGGCGCCCGCCCGCACCCCACAGACTCAGCAGCAGCACTGCGACAGACACTTACGGAGAGGAACCCCAGTGGCCAAGGCCAAGTTCGAGCGGACCAAGCCGCACGTCAACATCGGCACCATCGGGCACATCGACCACGGGAAGACGACGCTCACCGCGGCGATCACCAAGGTCCTGCACGACAAGTACCCGAACCTCAACGAGGCGTCCGCGTTCGACCAGATCGACAAGGCGCCCGAGGAGAAGGCGCGTGGGATCACGATCTCCATCGCCCACGTCGAGTACCAGACCGAGAAGCGCCACTACGCGCACGTCGACTGCCCCGGGCACGCCGACTACATCAAGAACATGATCACCGGTGCCGCGCAGATGGACGGTGCGATCCTGGTCGTGGCCGCCACCGACGGCCCGATGCCGCAGACAAAGGAGCACGTGCTCCTGGCCCGCCAGGTCGGCGTCCCCTACATCGTCGTGGCCCTGAACAAGTCCGACATGGTGGACGACGAGGAGATCCTGGAGCTCGTCGAGCTCGAGGTCCGCGAGCTGCTCTCGGAGTACGAGTTCCCGGGTGACGACCTGCCGGTCGTCCGCGTCTCGGCGCTGAAGGCGCTCGAGGGCGACGCCGAGTGGGCCGACAAGCTCATGGAGCTCATGGACGCCGTCGACACCGCGATCCCCGAGCCCGAGCGCGAGATCGACAAGCCGTTCCTCATGCCCGTCGAGGACGTCTTCACGATCACCGGCCGCGGCACCGTGGTGACCGGGCGCGTCGAGCGCGGCATCGTCAAGGTGTCGGAGACCATCGAGATCGTCGGCATCCGCCCGACCTCGACCCAGACGACCGTCACCGGCGTCGAGATGTTCCGCAAGCTGCTCGACCAGGGCCAGGCCGGCGACAACGTGGGCCTGCTGCTGCGCGGCATCAAGCGCGAGGACGTCGAGCGCGGCCAGGTCGTGGTCAAGCCCGGCTCGATCACCCCGCACACCAACTTCGAGGGCTCGGTCTACATCCTCTCGAAGGACGAGGGCGGCCGTCACACGCCGTTCTTCAACAACTACCGTCCCCAGTTCTACTTCCGGACGACGGACGTCACCGGCGTGGTCACGCTGCCCTCGGGCACCGAGATGGTCATGCCCGGCGACAACACCGAGATGTCGGTCGAGCTGATCCAGCCGATCGCCATGGAGGAGGGCCTGCGCTTCGCCATCCGCGAGGGCGGTCGCACCGTCGGCGCCGGCCGGGTCGTCAAGATCAACAAGTAGTCCCCCGGTGGGTGGCGGCCGTGACCGGCCGCCACCCACCACCCGGGTAGTCCCGGGCGCACGATCCCGGGTCACCCGACCCAGCTACGACTTCCAGCAACACCCGATCGGCAGGAGCGAGACAAGGCGATGGCGGGACAGAAGATCCGCATCCGGCTGAAGGCCTACGACCACGAGGCCATCGATGCCTCGGCGCGGCGCATCGTGGACACGGTGACGAAGACCGGAGCGCGCGTCGTCGGCCCGGTGCCGCTGCCGACCGAGAAGAACGTGTACTGCGTCATCCGCTCCCCGCACAAGTACAAGGACTCGCGGGAGCACTTCGAGATGCGTACGCACAAGCGACTCATCGACATCCTCGACCCGACGCCGAAGACGGTCGACGCGCTGATGCGCATCGACCTCCCGGCCTCGGTCGACGTCAACATCCAGTAGGGGCACCGAGACAATGGCGAGCACATTCCGTGGTCTCCTCGGCGAGAAGCTGGGGATGACCCAGGTCTTCGACGAGAACAACCGCATCGTGCCGATCACCGTGGTCAAGGCCGGCCCGTGCGTGGTCACCCAGGTGCGCACCCCCGAGGTGGACGGCTACTCGGCCGTCCAGATCGGGTTCGGCGCGATCGACCCCCGCAAGGTGAACAAGCCCGAGGGCGGGCACTTCGCCAAGGCGGGCGTCACGCCGCGACGGCACCTGGTCGAGCTGCGCACGAAGGACGCCGGCGACTACACGATCGGCCAGGAGCTGACCGCTGACGTGCTCGCCGACGTGGCGACCGTCGACGTGATCGGCAAGAGCAAGGGCAAGGGCACCGCCGGTGTCATGAAGCGCCACGGGTTCAAGGGCCTGGGCGCGGGACACGGCGTGCAGCGCAAGCACCGCTCGCCCGGCTCGATCGGTGGCTGCGCCACCCCGGGTCGCGTGTTCAAGGGCATGCGCATGGCCGGCCGGATGGGCGCGGTCACCACGACCACGCTGTCCCTGAAGATCCACAAGGTCGACACGGAGAAGGGCCTGGTGCTCATCAAGGGCGCCATCCCGGGTCCGAAGGGTGGGTTGGTCCTCGTCCGCTCCGCGGTCAAGGGCGGCCCCGTGGGGAGTGACACCAAGTGACCAGCTCGCAGACGACCGAGCGCGCCGACCGCAGCGTCGACGTGGTCGACGCCACCGGCAAGAAGACGGGCACCGCCACCCTCCCGGGTGCGCTGTTCGACGCCAACGCCAACGTGTCGCTCATGCACCAGGTGGTGGTGGCCCAGCTGGCCGCCGCCCGCCAGGGCACGCACGCCACGAAGACGCGGGCCCAGGTCAGCGGCACCGGCGCCAAGCCGTACCGCCAGAAGGGCACCGGTCGCGCCCGTCAGGGCTCGCTGCGCGCGCCGCAGTTCGAGGGCGGTGGCATCTCGCACGGCCCGCAGCCGCGCAGCTACGACCAGCGGACCCCCAAGAAGATGAAGGCCGCCGCCCTGCGCGGTGCCCTCTCCGACCGGGCCCGCGAGGACCGCGTGCACGTGGTCAGCGCCTTCGTCGCCGGCGATGCGCCCTCGACCAAGTCCGCGCTCGCCGCGCTGGACGCGATCAGCACCGCCAAGCGCGTGCTGGTCGTGCTCGACCGCGACGACGTCCTCAACTGGGTGAGCCTGCGCAACGTGCCGCGGGTGCACCTGATCGAGGCCGGCCAGCTCAACACCTACGACGTGCTGTGTGCCGACGAGGTGGTCTTCACCGAGGCCGCGCTCGCCGAGTACGTGGCCGGTCCGGCGAAGGGTGGACGGGGCAGCGCGAGCAGCTCCGAGCTCCCCGACCTGGAGACCCACGAGATCGACAGCGAGGTGCCGTCGGTCGCCCCGGCCACGGCTCCCGCAGACACCGAGGAGAAGGCATGAGCGTCCGCGACCCCCGGGACGTCCTGCTGTCCCCGGTGATCTCCGAGAAGAGCTACGGGCTCCTGGACGAGAACAAGTACACGTTCATCGTCCGCCCGGACGCGAACAAGACCCAGATCAAGATCGCTGTTCAGCAGGTCTTCAACGTGAAGGTCCTCGCCGTCAACACGATCAACCGTCAGGGCAAGCGGAAGCGCTCCAAGGGCGCCGTGATGGGCAAGCGCAAGGACACCAAGCGCGCCATCGTCTCCGTTGCCCCTGGCGACCGCATCGAGCTGTTCGGCGGCCCCGGCGCCTGAGGGCGCCGAGGACCAGCGACTGCCACGAGACCAGACAGGGATTGAGTAGGAACCATGGCCATCCGTAAGTACAAGCCGACGACGCCGGGCCGCCGCGGCTCGTCCGTCGCCGACTTCGCCGAGGTCACCCGCGACCACCCCGAGAAGTCGCTGGTCCGCCCGCTGCACGGCCGGGGCGGTCGCAACGTCCACGGTCGCGTCACCGCGCGCCACCAGGGTGGTGGGCACAAGCGTGCCTACCGCCTCATCGACTTCCGCCGGGCCGACAAGGACGGTGTGCCGGCCAAGGTCGCGCACATCGAGTACGACCCCAACCGCACCTCGCGCATCGCGCTGCTGCACTTCGCGGACGGCGAGAAGCGCTACATCATCGCCCCGGCGAAGCTCAAGCAGGGCGACACGGTCGAGTGCGGCCCCAACGCCGACATCAAGCCCGGCAACAACCTGCCGCTGCGCAACATCCCGGTCGGCACCGTGGTCCACGCCATCGAGCTGCGGCCCGGTGGCGGGGCCAAGATCGCCCGCTCGGCCGGCACGAGCGTCCAGCTCGTGGCCCGCGAGGGCCGGTTCGCCCAGCTGCGGATGCCCTCGGGCGAGATCCGCAACGTCGACGTGCGCTGCCGCGCGTCGATCGGCGAGGTCGGCAACGCCGAGCAGTCGAACATCAACTGGGGCAAGGCCGGCCGCATGCGGTGGAAGGGCAAGCGCCCGACCGTCCGCGGTGTCGCGATGAACCCGGTCGACCACCCGCACGGTGGTGGTGAGGGGAAGACCTCCGGTGGTCGCCACCCGGTCAACCCGAAGGGCAAGCCGGAGGGCCGCACGCGCAAGCGCAAGGCCTCCGACGCCATGATCGTGCGCCGTCGTCGCACCAACAAGAAGCGCTGAGCGGGTAGGGGAAGACAATGCCAAGGAGCCTGAAGAAGGGCCCGTTCGTCGACGACCACCTGCTGGCCAAGGTGGACGCCCAGAACGAGAAGGGCACGAAGAACGTCATCCGCACCTGGTCGCGGCGTTCGACGATCATCCCGGACATGCTCGGCCACACCATGGCCGTGCACGACGGTCGCAAGCACGTCCCGGTCTTCGTGACCGAGGCCATGGTCGGGCACAAGCTCGGCGAGTTCGCGCCCACGCGCACCTTCCGTGGGCACGTCAAGGACGACCGTCGGTCGCGGCGCGGCTGAGCGGACGAGGAGATTCTGAGATGACTTCCCAGCTGGGGACCGACGCACCGGTCGCCCGGGCCACGGCCCGGTTCGTCCGCGTCACCCCGATGAAGGCACGGCGGGTGGTGGACATGGTCCGCTACCTGCCCACCGACGAGGCGTTGGCGCTGCTGCGCTTCGCCCCGCAGACGGCCAGCGAGCCGGTGGCCAAGGTCCTGGCCTCCGCGGTGGCCAACGCCGAGCACAACCTGCAGCTCGACCCGGCTGCGCTGGTCGTCAGCGCCGCCTACGTCGACGAGGGCCCGACGCTCAAGCGGATCCGTCCGCGCGCCCAGGGGCGTGCGTTCCGGATCAACAAGCGCACGGCGCACATCACCGTCGAGGTCAGCGAGGTCGCCTCGAGCGCCGAGCTCGCCGCACGGTCCCGCAAGGCACGCCGCGACACGGGCCAGCACGGTCCTGCCGCGCAGCAGAAGACCAACTCGAAGGGAGGGACCCGCTAGTGGGTCAGAAGGTCAACCCGCACGGGTTCCGCCTGGGGATCACCACCGACTACAAGTCCCGGTGGTACGCCGACAAGCTGTACGCGGCCTACGTCAAGGAAGACGTGGCGATCCGCAAGCTGATGGGCAAGGGCATGGAGCGCGCCGGCATCTCGAAGGTGGAGATCGAGCGCACCCGTGACCGTGTCCGCGTCGACATCCACACCGCGCGCCCCGGCATCGTCATCGGTCGCCGCGGCGCCGAGGCCGACCGCATCCGCGGCGAGCTGGAGAAGCTCACCGGCAAGCAGGTGCAGCTGAACATCCTCGAGGTCAAGAACCCCGAGTCCGATGCGCAGCTGGTCGCCCAGGGCGTCGCCGAGCAGCTCTCCAGCCGGGTCAGCTTCCGTCGTGCGATGCGCAAGGCCATGCAGTCGGCCCAGCGCAGCCCGCAGGTCAAGGGCATCCGGGTGCAGTGCTCCGGTCGCCTGGGCGGTACCGAGATGAGCCGGTCGGAGTTCTACCGCGAGGGTCGTGTGCCCCTGCACACCCTCCGGGCGAACATCGACTACGGCATCTACGAGGCCCGCACCACCTTCGGCCGCATCGGCGTGAAGGTCTGGATCTACAAGGGCGACGCGAGCGGCTCCCGGGCCGAGCGCGAGGCCCTCCAGGCCCTCGCCCAGCGCCAGGAGCGTCGTGAGCGCGCCCAGCGCCCGCGTCGGTCCGGCTCCACCGGCACCACCGCCGGCGGCACCGAGGCCGGTCGCGCTGCGGCCGAGCCGCAGGACGCCACCGGCGCCGAGGCCCCGGCCGAGGACACCACCGCCACCACGGTCGAGCCCACCGTCGAGGCTGCTCCGGCGCAGAGCGTCGGCGAGGCCGCCGGCGCCGAGGGCACCGCGACCGCCGAGGCTGCGGGTGCCGAGGCAACCGCTACCCAGGAGGGCTGACAGATGCTGATCCCGCGTCGCGTCAAGCACCGCAAGCAGCACCGTCCCGACCGCACCGGTCGGGCCAAGGGCGGCACCGCGATCAACTTCGGCGAGTACGCGATCCAGGCCCTCGAGCCCGCGTACGTGACGAACCGTCAGATCGAGTCCGCCCGTATCGCCATGACCCGCCACATCAAGCGCGGCGGCAAGGTGTGGATCTCGATCTACCCGGACCGCCCGCTGACGAAGAAGCCGGCCGAGACCCGCATGGGTTCCGGCAAGGGCTCGCCCGAGTGGTGGGTCGCCAACGTGAAGCCCGGCCGCATCATGTTCGAGCTGTCCGGCGTCGACGAGCCCATCGCCCGCGAGGCGATGCGTCGTGCCATCCACAAGCTCCCCATGAAGTGCCGCTTCATCACCCGTGAAGGAGAGGTGTGATGGCTGCCGGCCTCACCGCCCCGGAGCTCCGTGAGCTCTCGGTGGACGAGCTCGCCACGCGTCTGCGTGAGTCGAGGGAAGAACTGTTCAACCTGCGGTTCCAGGTGGCCACCGGCCAGCTGGACAACAACCGGCGTCTGCAGACCGTCCGCCGCGACATCGCCCGGATCTACACGATCATGCGCGAGCGCGAGCTGGGTCTGTCGGTCGCCCCGAGCGAGGGTGTGGCATGAGCGAGACCACCGACGAGACCAACGAGGCGATCGCCTCCGGTCCCGGCCTGGCCGGTCGCGGCTTCCGCAAGGTCCGTGAGGGCCTCGTCGTCTCCGACAAGATGGAGAAGACCATCGTCGTCGAGGTCGAGGACCGCGTGAAGCACGGCCTGTACGGCAAGATCCTGCGCCGCACGCGCAAGCTGAAGGCGCACGACGAGGACGGGACCGCCGGCATCGGCGACCGCGTCCAGATCATGGAGACCCGGCCCACCTCGGCCACCAAGCGCTGGCGCCTGGTGACCGTGATCGAGAAGGCCAAGTAGGCCCGAGTCCGCTGCGACGACGCCCCCGCTGGTGGCGGGGGAGTCGTTGCGCGTACGCTGGTCAACTGGCACGCCCACGGGCGTGCCGACATCCGGGACCCGACGGCCGGCGGCGAGAGCCGCCGGCTGTCGCACGTGCGTCCCGACCGCCGCTTCACCGTTCCGGCCCGGCGGTCACCCCAGACACCACAGGAGCTATGCAGTGATCCAGCAGGAGTCGCGACTCCGCGTCGCCGACAACACGGGTGCCAAGGAGATCTTGTGCATCCGCGTTCTCGGCGGCTCCGGTCGTCGCTACGCGGGCATCGGCGACGTCATCGTCGGCACCGTCAAGGACGCCATCCCCGGTGCGGGCGTCAAGAAGGGCGATGTGGTCAAGGCCGTCATCGTCCGGACCGTCAAGGAGCGTCGTCGTCCCGACGGCTCCTACATCCGCTTCGACGAGAACGCCGCGGTCATCATCCGCGACAGCGGTGACCCGCGCGGCACCCGCATCTTCGGGCCCGTCGGCCGCGAGCTGCGCGACAAGCGCTTCATGCGGATCATCTCGCTCGCCCCGGAGGTGTTGTGATCATGGCTGAGAAGACCCCCTCGCTGAAGGTGAAGAAGGGCGACCAGGTCCTGGTCCTGTCCGGCAAGGACAAGGGCGCCAAGGGCCGCGTCATCGCCGCTTTCCCGAAGACCGGCAAGGTGCTCGTCGAGGGCATCGGCCGCGTCAAGAAGCACACCCGCGTGAGCACCAGCCAGCGCGGCTCCCAGTCGGGCGGGATCGTGACCCAGGAGGCCGCCATCCACGTGAGCAACGTGATGGTCGTCGACTCCGAGGGCAACCCGACCCGCATCGGCTACCGCAAGGACGAGGACGGACGCAACATCCGGGTCTCGAAGCGAACCGGCAAGGACCTCTGATCATGAGCGCACCCACCCGAGAGCTGCCCCGGCTGCTCGCCCACTACCGCTCGGACATCGCGCCGGCCCTGATGAGCGAGTTCGGCTACGCCAACGTCATGCAGATCCCCGGTCTGACCAAGATCGTGGTGAACATGGGTGTCGGCGAGGCGACCCGCGACGCCAAGCTGATGGACGGCGCGGTCCGCGACCTCACCGCCATCACCGGCCAGAAGCCCGCCGTCGTCCGCGCCCGCAAGTCCATCGCGCAGTTCAAGCTGCGCGAGGGCATGCCGATCGGCGCCAAGGTCACCCTGCGCGGTGACCGCATGTGGGAGTTCCTGGACCGGCTGCTCAGTCTGGCCCTGCCCCGCATCCGTGACTTCCGCGGTCTGAACTCCAAGCAGTTCGACGGGCACGGCAACTACACGTTCGGCCTCAACGAGCAGTCCATGTTCCGCGAGATCGACGTCGACAAGATCGACCGCCCGCGTGGCATGGACATCACGCTGGTCACCACCGCCACCAACGACGAGGAGGGTCGCGAGCTGCTGAGCCTGCTCGGCTTCCCCTTCGCCGGCCAGACCGTCGTCCAGACGACTCGCTGAGCCGGGAACAGGAGACACCATGGCCAAGAAGGCGCTCGTCAACAAGGCGGCTCGCACGCCGAAGTTCAAGGTCCGCGGCTACACGCGCTGCCAGCGCTGCGGCCGTCCGCACGCGGTCTTCCGCAAGTTCGGGCTGTGCCGCATCTGCGTCCGGGAGATGGCCCACGCGGGCGAGCTCCCCGGCGTGACCAAGTCCTCCTGGTGACCTCCTCCCTGTAGGTCACCACCCACGCACCACCGATCGCCGAGAGGCCCCCGCACCGTGCGGCGGGAACCGCGGCGAGAGAGGCACGACCGACACATGACGATGACCGACCCGATCGCGGACATGCTCACGCGCATCCGCAACGCGAACTCGGCGTACCACGACGCAGCGGCCATGCCCTCGTCGAAGCTCAAGACCAAGGTCGCGGAGATCCTCCAGCAGGAGGGCTACATCGCCGGCTGGAAGGTCAACGACGTCGAGAAGGACGGCCAGACCCGCAAGGAGCTGGTCGTCGACCTCAAGTACGGCCCCAACCGCGAGCGGAGCATCGCCGGCGTCCGGCGCGTGTCCAAGCCCGGCCTGCGGGTCTACGCCAAGTCCACGGCGCTGCCGAAGGTCCTGGGCGGTCTCGGGGTGGCGATCATCTCCACCTCGACCGGTCTGCTGACCGACAAGCAGGCGAACAAGAAGGGCGTGGGTGGGGAAGTCCTCGCCTACGTCTGGTAAGGGAGCGCACCCCATGTCTCGAATCGGACGACTCCCGGTCACCGTCCCCGGCGGTGTCGACGTCGCGATCGACGGTCGCACCGTCAACGTGAAGGGCCCCAAGGGCTCCCTCGCGCACACCGTCGCCTCCCCGATCTTCGTGGAGAAGGACGACTCCGGCGCGCTGCTCGTGCAGCGACCGGACGACGAGCGCGAGAGCCGTGCGCTGCACGGCCTCTCCCGCACCCTGATCGCCAACATGATCACCGGCGTGACCGAGGGCTACGTGAAGACCCTCGAGATCGTCGGCGTCGGCTACCGCGTGCAGGCCCGTGGCTCCGACCTCGAGTTCGCGCTCGGGTTCAGCCACCCGGTGCTGATCAAGGCCCCCGAGGGGATCACCTTCACCGTCGAGGCCCCGACCCGTTTCAAGGTCGCCGGCATCGACAAGCAGCAGGTCGGCGAGGTCGCCGCCAAGATCCGCAAGTTGCGCAAGCCCGACCCGTACAAGGGCAAGGGTGTGCGTTACCAGGGCGAGGTCATCAAGCGCAAGGTCGGGAAGACGGGCAAGTGATGGCACAGACCAAGACCAACGACAAGGTGTCCCGGGCGCACAAGCCCGTGGGCACCGACGCCAGCACCGCGCGGCGCATCTCGCGTGCGCGGCGCCACAACCGGCTCCGCAAGCGGGTCGCCGGCACCCCCGAGCGCCCCCGCATGGTCGTCAAGCGCAGTTCGCGCCACGTCCACGTGCAGGTCGTCGACGACACCCAGGGCATCACCCTGGTCAGCGCCTCCACGATGGACGCCGCCCTGCGCGGCACCGCCGGGGACAAGTCGGCGCTGGCTCGCCAGGTCGGCGCGCTGGTGGCCGACCGGGCCAAGGCGGCCGGCATCTCCGCGGTCGTCTTCGACCGCGGCGGCAACCGCTACCACGGGCGGCTGGCGGCTCTCGCCGACGGCGCCCGCGAGGGCGGGCTGAACTTCTGATGAGCACCCAGCTGCTCGACAACGTGATGATCGAGGGGAACGTCTGATGCCAGGACCACAGCGACGCGGCGGTGGCGCCGGCGGTGCCGGTGGCACCGGCGGTGGCCAGGGCGGTCAGGGCGGCAACGACCGCCGCGACCGTCGGGACGGCGGGGGCCGCGGCCCCGGCGGTCCGGCCGAGAAGAGCCAGTTCCTCGAGCGGGTCGTGGCCATCAACCGCGTGTCCAAGGTCGTCAAGGGTGGTCGGCGCTTCAGCTTCACCGCCCTGGTGATCGTGGGCGACGGTGACGGCACCGTGGGTGTCGGCTACGGCAAGGCCAAGGAGGTGCCCGCGGCGATCGCCAAGGGCGTCGAGGAGGCCAAGAAGCACTTCTACCGGGTGCCCCGCATCGCCAGCACCATCCCGCACCCCGTGCAGGGTGAGGCGGCTGCCGGTGTCGTGCTGCTCAAGCCGGCCAGCCCGGGTACCGGCGTCATCGCCGGTGGTCCGGTGCGCGCCGTCCTCGAGTGCGCCGGCATCCACGACGTGCTGTCCAAGAGCCTGGGGTCCTCGAACCCGATCAACATCGTGCACGCCACGATGCAGGCCCTCAAGGACCTCGTCCGTCCCGAGGAGATCGCGGCCCGCCGCGGTCTGCCCCTCGAGGACGTCGCCCCCGCGGCCATGCTGCGGGCCCGTGCAGGCCAGGGGGTCTGACAGTGAGCCAGTTCAAGGTCACCCAGGTGAAGTCCGCGATCGGCGCCAAGCCGAACCAGCGCCAGACGCTGCGTTCGCTGGGCCTCAAGCGGATCAACCACACGGTCGTGAAGGAGGACCGTCCCGAGATCCGCGGGATGGTCGCCACGGTGCCGCACCTGGTCACCGTCGAAGAGATCAGCTGAGCAGGGGAATTCGATGACTCTCAAGGTCCACCACCTGCGTCCGGCCCCGGGCGCCCACACCAAGAAGACCCGCGTGGGTCGTGGTGAGGGCTCCAAGGGCAAGACCGCCGGTCGCGGGACGAAGGGCTCGGGCGCACGCGTCCAGGTCTCGGCCCGCTTCGAGGGTGGTCAGACGCCGCTGTTCATGCGTCTGCCCAAGCTCTCCGGCTTCACCCCGCGCAACAAGGTCGTCTTCCAGGTCGTGAACCTGGACAAGATCGCCTCGTTGTTCCCGGACGGCGGGTCCATCAACCCGGACTCGCTGGCCGACGCCGGCGCTGTGCGCCGCGGCCAGCCCGTCAAGGTGCTGGGCACCGGCGAGCTCGGCGGCGTCCAGGTCCAGGTCCACGCGCACGCGTTCTCGTCCTCCGCGGCCGAGAAGATCGCCGCGGCCGGGGGCAGCACCACCCAGATCTGAGGTCGATCCCCCCTGCGTGCACCGCCCGGTGAGTCCGGGCGGTGCGGGCAGGGGGGTCTTCTGCTGTCCCGGCCGCTCTGCAGGGCCCCGCCGCGAGCCCGCGAGCGGTGGGGGGCAGAGTGGTCCCTACACTCGCACGACCGACTCGGGGAGGGCACGTGCTGCAGGCGTTCGCCGCGGCGTTCCGGACGCCAGACCTCCGGCGCAAGCTGTTGTTCTCCCTGGCGATCATCGCCGTGTACCGGCTGGGCGCCAGCGTCCCCGGTCCGGGGGTGTCCATCGAGGCCATCAACAGCTGTCTCGACCAGGCCCAGGCCTCCGACCAGCGGGACGTCTACTCGCTGGTCAACCTGTTCTCCGGCGGTGCACTGCTGCGCCTGTCGATCTTCGCGCTCGGGATCATGCCGTACATCACGGCGAGCATCATCGTGCAGCTGCTGGTCGTGGTCATCCCGCGGTTCGAGCAGCTGAAGAAGGAAGGGCAGTCGGGTCAGGCCAAGCTGACCCAGTACACCCGCTACCTGACGATCGCCCTCGCCGTCCTGCAGAGCACCGGGATCATCGCGCTGGCCCGCAGCGGCCAGCTGTTCCCGAACTGCCAGCAGGAGCTCATCCCCTCGGACTCGATCTGGACCACCGTCGTCCTGGTCGTCGCGCTGACCGCCGGCACGGCCATGATCATGTGGCTAGGCGAGCTGCTGACCGAGAAGGGCATCGGCAACGGCATGTCCGTGCTGATCTTCACCTCGATCGCCGCGCGCATCCCCGCCGAGGGCGGCTCGATCCTGCAGTCCCGCGGCGGCCTGGTCTTCGCCCTGGTCTGCGTGCTGGCCCTGGTGGTCATCGCCTCGGTGGTCTACGTCGAGCAGGCCCAACGCCGGATCCCCGTGCAGTACGCCAAGCGGATGGTCGGCCGGCGGATGTCCGGCGGCACGTCGCCCTCCCTGCCGCTGAAGGTGAACCAGGCCGGTGTCATCCCGGTCATCTTCGCCTCGTCGCTGCTGTCCCTGCCGCAGCTGATCAGCCAGCTGCAGGGTGACTCGGCCGGGTCGGTGCGTCAGTTCTTCGAGACGTACGTGATCAACCAGTCCAGCCCGGTGCACATCGCCATCTACTTCGGCCTGATCGTCTTCTTCACGTACTTCTACGTGTCGATCACGTTCAACCCCGAGGAGCGCGCCGACGACATGAAGCGCTACGGCGGCTTCATCCCCGGCATCCGCCCGGGCCGGCCGACGGCGGAGTACCTGCAGTACGTGCTGTCCCGGATCACCCTGCCGGGCTCGATCTACCTGGGGCTGGTGGCAGTGCTGCCCAACCTGTTCCTCTCCATCACGCAGGAGGGGCAGAACCAGAACTTCCCGTTCGGCGGGACCGCAGTGCTGATCATGGTGGGAGTGGGCTTGGAGACGGTGAAGCAGATCGAGACGCAGCTCAACCAGCGCAACTACGAAGGGTTCCTGAAGTAGTGCGCGTCGTCCTCCTGGGGCCGCCCGGCGCGGGCAAGGGCACCCAGGCGCAGATCATCGCCGGCCGGCTGAACGTCCCGGCCATCTCCACCGGCGACATCTTCCGGGCCAACGTCACCGGCCAGACCGAGCTGGGCCAGCAGGCCAAGGCCTACATGGACGCCGGCGACCTGGTCCCCGACGAGCTCACCGTGGCCATGGTCAGCGAGCGGCTGGCCGAGCCCGACGCGAAGGCCGGGTTCCTGCTCGACGGCTTCCCGCGCACGATCGCGCAGGCCGAGCAGCTGCGGGACTCCCTCACCGACCTCGGCCACCGGCTGGACTGCGTGCTGGAGCTCGTGGTCGACGAGGACGAGCTCGTCCGCCGGCTCAGCGGCCGGGTCGTCGTGGTCGACGGCAAGCCGGTGCAGCGCGACGACGACAAGCCCGAGACGGTGCGCCACCGCCTCGAGGTCTACCGCCGGCAGACCGCTCCGCTGTCGGGGTGGTATGCCCAGGAGGGCCTGCTGGCGACCATCGACGCCATCGGCGAGATCGACGAGGTGACCGGTCGTGCCCTGGGCGCGCTGGGTGCCGCGGACGCCGACGACGACGGGACGGCCGGGCAGCCCGCAGCGCGATGAGCGGGTGCCCGGGGTGACCGCGAACCTGCTGTCGCGGGTGCCGCTGCTGGCCAAGTGGAGTGGACGCATGATCCAGATCAAGACGATGCACGAGGTCGAGCTCATGCGGGCCGCGGGGCTGGTGGTCGCCGGCGCACTGGCCGCAGTCCGCGCGGAGGTGCGCGCCGGGGTGACCACCGGGGAGCTCGACGCGGTGGCCGAGGACCACATCCGGTCCGCCGGGGCCATCCCGTCGTTCCTGGGCTACCACGGCTTCACCGGCAGCATCTGCGCGTCGGTCAACCAGGAGGTCGTGCACGGGATCCCGGTCGCCGGTCGCACGCTGGCCGAGGGCGACAACATCTCGATCGACTGCGGGGCGATCCTGCAGGGCTGGCACGGCGACAGCGCGATCACCCTGACGGTGGGGGAGCCCTCGGCGCAGGACGCCGCGCTGATCGCGGCCACCGAGCGGTCGATGTGGGCGGGGCTGGCCAAGGCGCTCGTCGGTGGCCGGCTCACCGACATCAGCAGTGCCGTCGAGGACTCGATCCTGGCCGAGCCGCACCGCTACGGCATCGTCGACCACTACGGCGGGCACGGGATCGGCACGGAGATGCACCAGGACCCGCACGTGCTGAACTACGGCCGCGCCGGCCGCGGGCCCAAGCTGGTGCCGGGCCTGGCCCTGGCGATCGAGCCGATGGTCACCGTCGGTGACCCGGACACCCTCGAGCTCGAGGACGGCTGGACGGTGGTGACGAAGGACGGCTCGCGGGCCGCCCACTTCGAGCACACCGTGGCGATCACCCCGGAGGGCCCGTGGGTCCTCACCGCGGAGGACGGCGGCGTCGCCGGGCTGGCGCCGTTCGGGGTGACCGCGCGCACCTGACCCGGGGTTGGAGCCCGTGGGGCTGCCGGGGTACAGTGGCCGCTGGCGTTCGCGCCGTCCGTCGTTGTGCTGTGGCCGCATGCCGCCGGGCGCCCTCTGCGAGACCGCCCGCACCAGACACCCAGCACCAGACCATCCGCGCCGAGACCGGCGTGGGTGGACGCGAGTCGGCATGCGTGCCGGAGACACCAGACCGGGAGGTCGTGCAGGGAATGGCGAAGAAGGACGGGGCCATCGAGGTCGAGGGTCGAGTCGTCGAGCCGCTCCCCAATGCGATGTTTCGGGTGGAACTCCAGAACGGGCACCGCGTGCTCGCGCACATCAGCGGCAAGATGCGCCAGCACTACATCCGCATCCTGCCCGAGGACCGCGTGGTCGTGGAGCTCTCGCCCTACGACCTCACGCGCGGTCGCATCGTCTACCGCTACAAGTGACCTCCGCGGTCCGCCCCACCGGCGGACCCGCGACCCACGAACTACCAGAAATGAGGGCGGCCCGGTGAAGGTCCAGCCGTCGGTCAAGAAGATCTGCGACAAGTGCAAGGTGATCCGCCGGCACGGCCGGGTCATGGTCATCTGCGACAACGCCCGGCACAAGCAGCGCCAGGGCTGAGGGAGTACAGAACATGGCACGACTGGCCGGCGTCGATCTGCCCCGCGAGAAGCGGATGGAGATCGCGCTCACCTACATCTACGGGATCGGCCCGACCTCGGCGAAGGCCACCTTGGCCGCGACCGGTGTCAGCCCGGACCTCCGCGCCAAGGACCTCTCCGACGAGGACCTGCTGAAGCTGCGCGACTACATCGACGAGCACTTCCGCGTCGAGGGTGACCTCCGTCGCGAGGTCGCCGCCGACATCCGCCGCAAGGTGGAGATCGGCTGCTACCAGGGTCTGCGGCACCGCCGCGGCCTGCCCGTCCGCGGACAGCGCACCAAGACCAACGCGCGCTCCAGCAAGGGCCCGCGCAAGACGATCGCCGGCAAGAAGAAGGCCCGCTGACCCAGCGGTAGCCCTCACCGGCTCACCTACCCGGCCGTCGTGCCCCCGCAGAGGGGGCGGCCGGGTGCACCACCTCCGCTCCACCCAGGCCACGAACAGAGAAGAGAGTCATGCCTCCCAGGGCACGCGCGGCAGGCGCCAAGAAGGTGCGCCGCAAGGAGAAGAAGAACGTCGCCCACGGCGCGGCGCACATCAAGAGCACCTTCAACAACACGATCGTGTCGATCACGGACCCCACGGGGAACGTCATCAGCTGGGCCTCGGCCGGCCACGTCGGGTTCAAGGGCTCGCGCAAGTCGACGCCGTTCGCGGCGCAGATGGCTGCCGAGAACGCCGCGCGCAAGGCGCAGGAGCACGGCATGCGGAAGGTCGACGTCTTCGTGAAGGGTCCCGGCTCCGGCCGCGAGACCGCCATCCGCTCCCTCCAGGCCACGGGCCTCGAGGTCGGGCAGATCTCCGACGTCACCCCCCAGCCGCACAACGGCTGCCGCCCCAAGAAGCGCCGCCGGGTCTGACCCGCGCCTTCGCCTGACTCTTCAGAAAACCCAGGGAGACCCACCGTGGCCCGTTACACCGGAGCCGACTGCCGCCTGTGCCGGCGCGAGAAGATGAAGCTGTTCCTCAAGGGCAGCAAGTGCGAGTCCGCCAAGTGCCCGATCGAGATCCGTCCCTACCCCCCGGGTGAGCACGGTCGCGGTCGCACCAAGGACAGCGAGTACCTCCTGCAGCTGCGCGAGAAGCAGAAGGCCCGTCGCATCTACGGCGTGCTGGAGAAGCAGTTCCGCGGCTACTACCAGGAAGCCAACAAGAAGTCCGGCAAGACCGGTGAGGTCCTGCTGCAGATCCTCGAGTCCCGCCTGGACAACGTGGTCTACCGCGCCGGCTTCGCCAAGTCGCGCGACATGGCCCGCCAGCTGGTCCGCCACGGCCACATCAAGGTGAACGGCCGCAAGGTCGACATCCCCTCGTACCGCGTGGTGGCCAACGACATCGTCGAGGTGGCCACCAAGTCCACCGAGATGGTGCCCTTCCAGGTCGCCCAGGCCGAGGCCGGCTCGCGTCCGGTGCCGGCGTGGCTCGAGGTCATCAGCAGCCAGCTGAAGGTCCTCGTGCACTCCATCCCGGCCCGGCAGGTCATCGACACCCCGGTCCAGGAACAGCTGATCGTCGAGCTGTACTCGAAGTAAGGCACGACGGTGGGGCGGGCGGACAGATGCCCGCCCCACCTGCACGACCACCCACCGGCGTCATATAGCGGTCGCCGGAGGCACTGAGGAGAACCATGCTCATCGCACAGCGCCCCACCCTGACCGAGGAGACCATCGACGCCTCCCGCTCGCGGTTCGTCATCGAGCCGCTGGAGCCGGGCTTCGGCTACACCCTCGGCAACTCCCTGCGCCGCACCCTGCTGTCCTCGATCCCCGGCGCTGCCGTCACCAGCATCCGCATCGAGGGCACCCTGCACGAGTTCACCACCGTGCCGGGCGTCAAGGAGGACGTCACCGAGCTGATCCTGAACCTCAAGGGTCTGGTCGTCAGCTCCGACTCCGACGAGCCGGTCACCATGTACCTGCGCAAGCAGGGCCCCGGTGAGGTCACCGCCGCCGACATCGCGCCCCCGGCCGGTGTCGAGGTGCACAACCCGGACCTGCACATCGCCACCCTGAACGCCAAGGGCCGGCTGGAGATCGAGCTGGTCGTCGAGCGCGGCCGCGGCTACGTGCCGGCCACCCAGAACAAGCAGCCGGGCCAGGAGATCGGGCGGATCCCCGTCGACTCGATCTACTCCCCGGTGCGCAAGGTGACCTACGCCGTCGAGGCCACCCGTGTCGAGCAGCGCACCGACTTCGACCGCCTGGTGGTCGACGTCGAGACCAAGCCCTCCATCGAGCCCCGCGACGCCATCGCGTCGGCCGGCTCGACCCTGGTGGAGCTGTTCGGCCTGCTGCGCGAGCTGAACGTCGACGCCGAGGGCATCGAGGTCGGGCCCAGCCCGGCCGAGGCCGCCGACATCGCGAACTTCTCGATGCCGATCGAGGACATGGACCTCACGGTCCGTTCCTACAACTGCCTCAAGCGCGAGGGCGTGCACACCGTCGGTGAGCTCGTCACCCGCTCCGAGGCCGACCTGCTGGACATCCGCAACTTCGGTGCGAAGTCCATCGACGAGGTCAAGCTGAAGCTGGCCGCCATGGGCCTCGCGCTCAAGGACAGCCCGCCCGGGTTCGTCCCCACCTCGGTGGAGAGCTACGACGAGACCTACGACGACAGCTACCCGGGCGAGGCGCAGTACGCCGACGGCCAGGAGTACACCGAGGGCGATTTCCGGGAGACCGAGCAGCTCTGATCGACGGACCCCGGAGGGGGCGGCCATCCGTGGTCGTCCCCTCCGGGTTCCCGCCGGGACCGGACCACCGGGACCGGAGCACCACCCATCAGAAGACGCGCGGCCGGCAGTGTTCTCCGGCGGCCTGAGAAGGGAACGTTCATGCCCACCCCCACCAAGGGCCCCCGCCTCGGCGGATCCCCGTCGCACGAGCGGCTCATGCTGGCCAACCTGGCCACCTCGCTGTTCGAGCACGGCCGGATCACCACCACGGAGACCAAGGCCAAGCGGCTGCGCCCGCTCGCCGAGAAGCTCATCACGATGGCCAAGCGCGGCGACCTGCACGCCCGTCGCCAGGTGATGACCACCATCCGCGACAAGAACGTGGTCCACCACCTCTTCGCCGAGATCGGGCCGCGCTTCGCGGAGCGTCCCGGTGGCTACACCCGGATCACCAAGGTCGGTCCCCGCAAGGGCGACAACGCCCCGATGGCCGTCATCGAGCTCGTCGAGGCCCTGACCGTCGGCCAGCAGGCCGTCGGCGAGGCCGAGCGCGCCCGCGGCACCCGGTTCGCCTCCGGTGCCGGCTCCGCCGCGGCCGCCGGCGAGGTCTCCGCGTCCTCGCAGGAGATCGCCGACGAGGCCAGCGACCAGGCCGACGCCGAGGCCACCACCACCGACGTCTTCAGCCCGGACGACGAGGCGCAGGACGAGACCACCACGGACCCGGAGCCGACGGCCGAGAACGGTGTCGTCGTCGCCGACGACGACCTCTCGCCCGAGGTCGCCGACGCCGCGGCCGCCGAGCTGAACGCCGCGGAGACCGCCGACGGCGCGACCGCCGGCGACGCGGCCCCCGGCGGGGAGTCCGAGCCCGACCCGAAGTGATGCACCGCTGAACGACAGCACGGCCGACGAGCCCGCCACCGACCCCGGTGGCGGGCTCGTCCGCATCCGGCTGGACGTCTCCTACGACGGGACGTCGCTGCACGGCTGGGCGCGGCAGCCCGACCAGCGCACCGTGCAGGGCGAGCTGGAGCTGGCCCTGGCCATGGTGCTCCGGCACGACGTCGGGCTGACCGTCGCCGGCCGGACCGACGCCGGGGTGCACGCCACCGGCCAGGTCGCGCACACCGACCTGCCGGCGGGGCTGTGGGCCCAGCACGAGCCGAAGCTGCTGCGCCGCCTGCGCGGCGTTCTGGCCGGGGACATCGCGGTGACCGGGGTCCAGGTGGTCCCGGCGGAGTTCGACGCCCGGTTCGCCGCGCTGGGGCGGCACTACCGCTACCGGCTGACCGATGCGGTGGCCGGGCCGCCGCCCCTGCGCCGGGCCGACACCGTCGGCTGGCCGCGCTCGCTGGACGTGCCGGCCATGCGGGTGGCGGCTGCGATGCTGCTGGGCCAGCACGACTTCGCCGCGTTCTGCCGCCGCCGGGAGGGCGCGACCACGATCCGGGTGCTCACCGCGCTGGACGTCACGCGGGACGGCGACCTGGTCACCGTGGCGGCCTCGGCCGACGCCTTCTGCCACTCGATGGTGCGCAG
The DNA here is from genome assembly GCF_900491935.1 of Klenkia terrae. Lineage (GTDB taxonomy): Bacteria > Actinomycetota > Actinomycetes > Mycobacteriales > Geodermatophilaceae > Klenkia > Klenkia terrae. Next base: position 1,310,970 of record NZ_UEXK01000004.1, on the reverse strand, counting down.
CCTCGTCGGTGGCCTGCTGGCCGTGGGGGAGGGGAGGCGCGGACCGGACTGGCCGGCGTCCCTGCTGTCGCGGACCACCCGCGCCGACGACGTCCCGGTGGCGCCGCCCGGCGGCCTCACCCTGGTGCAGGTGGACTACCCGCCCGCCGACCAGCTCGCCGCGCGGACCCGGGTGACCCGGGCCCGCCGCGACGAGGAGGGCTGACTCAGAGGACGGCGGCGACGGCCTCGGTCACCGGGGTGTCCCCGCCGCGCAGCTCCACGACCGCGCCGGTCTTGGGCTCGTCGAGCAAGGCGACCAGGACGGCGGCGACGTCGTCCCGGGTGACCTCGCCGCGCTGCACGGTGCGGGCCAGCTCGACCCGGCCGGTGCCGGGGTCGTCGGTGAGGGTGACCGGCCGGACGACGGTGACGTCCAGGCCCGGGCGGGGGAGGACGGCCTCCTCGGCGGCGAGCTTGGCCCGCAGGTAGGCCACGAAGGTCTCGTCCACGCCCTCGGGGGTGGCCCCGTCGGCGACGGACTCCACGCCGACGGAGGAGACCAGCAGGTAGGGCCGGACACCGGCGGCCTCGGCGGCGTCGGCCAGCAGCACCGCGGCGCCCCGGTCGACGGAGTCCTTGCGGGCGATGCCGCTGCTGGGGCCACCACCGGCGGCGAACACGACGCCGTCGGCGCCCCGGACCACCGCCGCCACGTCGTCCACCCCGGCGTGCTCGAGGTCCAGGACGACGGGCTCGGCGCCGTCGGCGGTCAGGTCGGCGGTGTGGTCGGGGTTGCGGACGATGCCGACGACGGTGTCCCCGCGCCCGGCGAGCAGGCGGGTGAGGCGGCGGGCGATCTGGCCGTGGGCTCCGGCGATGACGATGCGCATGCTCCCCGGCCTACCCACCGTGGGGTCCGTGCAGTCAGGAGGAGGGCGGGGTCACCCGGCGGGCCCGGTCGAGCTCGGCCGGGGTGTCGCAGTCCGTCCACGGCGCGGGTTCACCGGGGACGGGCTCGGGCCGGTGGCGGCGCACCGCCAGCGGCGCCAGCACCGCCCGCACCGACGTCGGGCCGGCGACGTCGGCCACCGCCGCGCGGAGCACCGCCGTCCGCCAGACACCCAGGAGCAGCTGGTCCCGGCCGGCGGGGTCGACCACGAGCACGCCGTCGCCGGTCAGCCGCTCGCGCAGGCCCCGCACCACGGCCGGGGTCAGGAACGGCAGGTCGGCGGCGAGGACCGCGACGACGTCGGTGGTCACCGCGGCCAGCCCGGCCCGCATCGCCGGGACCGGGCCACCGCCGGGCGGCTGCTCCCGGACCACGACGACCCCGTCGGGCACCGGCTGCGGCGGGCCCACGACCACCCGCTCGGCGGCGTCGGCGACCGCGGCGAGCACCGCGGCGAGCATGGTGCGCCCGCCGACCTCGAGCTGCGGCTTGGGTCTGCCGCCGAGGCGGGCGGCCCGCCCCCCGGCCAGGACGACGGCGGCGTAGGGCGGCAGCGCGGTCACGCCCCGGACGCTAGGCGCCGGCGGTGGGTACCGTCGGGCAGGTGGGACGAGTCACCAGCCGGACGCCGGTGCTGCGCATCCGCGGCGCGCAGCACACCACCCGTCCCGACACGGTCGCCAGCGAGGAGCCGCTGGAGATCCGGCTGGACGGCACACCGCTGGCGGTGACCATGCGGACGCCGGGGGACGACTTCGACCTGGTGCACGGCTTCCTGGCCACCGAGGGCGTCATCCGCTCCCTGGACGACGTCTCCTCGCTGCGCTACTGCGACTCCGTCGACGACAGCGGCCGCAACACCTACAACGTGGTCGACGTCGACCTCGCGCCAGGCGTCGAGGCCCCGGACACCGCGCTGGACCGGAACTTCTACACGACCAGCTCGTGCGGCGTCTGCGGCAAGGCCAGCATCGACGCCATCCGCACCAAGACGGTCTTCGACGTCCCTGCCGACGAGACCCGGCTGCCCCTGGAGACCCTGCTGGCGCTGCCGGACCGGCTGCGCGCGGCCCAGGCCGTCTTCGACCGGCCCGGTGGCCTGCACGCGGCGGGGCTGTTCACCGCCGAGGGCGAGCTGGTGGCGCTGCGCGAGGACGTCGGCCGGCACAACGCGGTGGACAAGGTGGTGGGCGACGCGGTGCGGGCCGGCCGGCTGCCGCTGGCCGGGCACGTGCTGATGGTCAGCGGCCGCTCCAGCTTCGAGCTGACCCAGAAGGCCGCGATGGCCGGGGTGCCGGTGCTGGCCGCGGTGTCGGCACCGAGCTCCCTGGCGGTGGAGCTGGCGGAGTCCACCGGCATCACCCTGATCGGGTTCCTGCGCGGCGACGGGTGCAACGTCTACAGCCACACCCGCCGGCTGGTGCTGCCGGCTCAGTGATCGCCGCCGCGCAGCTGGCTCACCACGTGCGGCAGCAGCGGCCCGAGCACGGCCAGCCCGTCCCGGACCCCGCCGGTGGACCCGGGCAGGTTGACCACCAGCGTGCGGCCTGCGGTCCCGGCCAGCCCGCGGGACAGCACCGCGGTCGGGACGGCGGGCTGGCCGTACCGGCGCACGGCGTCGGCGATGCCCGGTGCGTCGCGCTCGAGCACCAGCCGGGTGGCCTCCGGGGTGACGTCGGTGGGGGTCAGCCCGGTGCCGCCGGTGGTGAGGACGACGTCCGCACCCGAGGCCACGGCCTCCCGCAGCACGGCGGCGAGGGCCTCGACGTCGTCCGGGCGGACGTGCGGGCCCTCGACCTCGAACCCCAGCTCGCGGAGCCCGGCGGCCAGCGCCTGGCCGGAGCGGTCCTCGTAGACCCCGGCGGACGCCCGGTTGGAGGCGGTGACGACGACGGCGCGGGCGCCGGCGGGGAGCGTCATCGGGTCCAGTCGCCCTTCTTGCCGCCGGACTTGGCCAGCAGCCGGACGTCGGTGATGACCGCGCGCGGGTCGACGGCCTTGACCATGTCGATGACCGTCAGCCCGGTGACGGCGACCGAGGTGAGCGCCTCCATCTCGATCCCGGTGCGGTCGGCGGTCCGGGCCGTCACGGTGATCTCCACGGCCTCGTCGGTGACCTCCAGGTCGACGGTCACCCCGTGCAGCGCGACCGGGTGGCACAGCGGGATGAGGTCGGGCGTCCGCTTGGCCCCGGCGATGCCGGCGATCCGGGCGACGGCGATCGCGTCGCCCTTGGGCACGCCCTCGCCGCGCAGCAGGGCCACGACCTCCGGGCTGACCAGGACCCGGCCGGCGGCGGTGGCCACCCGGGCGGTGACGGCCTTGGCGGTGACGTCGACCATCCGGGCTGCGCCGGACTCGTCGAGGTGGGTGAAGCTCACCGGAGTGCTCCTTCGACCAGCAGGATCTGGACCTCGCTGCCGGCCGGCAGCGAGGTGACGTCCTCGGGGACGACGACGAGGCAGTCGGCCCGCGCCAGGTGGGCGACCAGGTGCGAACCGGGCCCGCCGACCAGGGACACCTGCGCGCCGTCGAAGGACCCGCGCAGGTACTGCCGCCGGCCGGCCGGGGAGGTCAGCGGCCCGGCGAGCGGGGCGGTGGTGCTCAGCCGCTCCGGCTGCCGGATGCCCAGCGCCCGGCGCAGCGCGGGGCGGACGAACACCTCGAAGGACACCGAGGAGCTCACCGGGTTCCCGGGCAGGGTCACCACCGGCACGCCGTCGACGGTGCCGCTGCCCTGCGGGCCGCCGGGCTGCACGGCGACCTTCACGAAGTCCACGGTGCCGAGCGCACCCAGGGCGTCCTTGACCACCTCGTAGGCGCCCATGCTCACCCCACCGCTGGTGAGCAGCAGGTCGGCGTCGGCCAGCTCGGCCCGGACGGTGGCGAGGAACTGGTCGACGTCGTCGGGGACGAAGTGCAGCGTGCGGGCCTCGCCGCCGGCGGCGTCCCCGGCGGCGGCCAGCAGCAGCGAGTTCGACTCGTAGATCTGCCCGGGGGCCAGCGGGGTGCCGGGGGCGACCAGCTCGCTGCCGGTCGACAGCACCAGGACCCGGGGCCGGCGCGCGACGAGGACCGAGGCGCGCCCGACCGACGCCGCCAGCCCCAGCTGGGACGGGCCCAGCACCGTGCCGGCGGGCAGCGCGACCACCCCGGCGGCGAGGTCCTCCCCGGCGTGCCGCAGGTAGGCCCCGGCCGCGGGGGAGGAGGTGATGACCACCGTGCCGGTGCCGCCGTCGGTCTCCTCGACCGGGACGACGACGTCGGCCCCCTCGGGCACGGGCGCCCCGGTCATGATCCGGTGGACGGTGCCCGGGGCCAGCGGCGGGACGTCGGTCCGCCCGGCCGGGGGGTCCTCGGCCACCGGGAGCCGGACCGGCGCGGACGCCGAGGCGGCGCCCACGTCGGCCCACCGGGCGGCGTAGCCGTCCATCGCGGAGTTGGGGAACACCGGGAGGGGGACCGCCGCGGCGAGGTCCTCGGCCAGCACCCGCCCGGCGGCCGCGGTCAGCGGCACCTCCTCGGTCCCGGGGGAGGCCGACGCCAGCAGGCGGGCGACCACGGCCCGGTGCTCGTCGACCGTGCGGCGGTGGTCGGTGGGGGTGCTCACCGCCCCATCCTGGCCGATGCCCGGTGACCGGGAGCACGCGCGGACCGTCCCGACCGGGGATAGGTTGCTGCTCGCCCGGTGCCGCACCCGCGCGGCCCGCCCGGAGGACTGGGGGTCCAGGTGACCGAGATCGACCGCATGCTCACCGCCAACGCCGAGTGGGCCCAGCGGTTCCCGGGCTCCCGCCCGGTGGCCCCGGCCCGCCAGGTCGCCGTCGTGGCCTGCATGGACTCGCGCATGCCGCTGTTCCCGCTGCTGGGTCTGGACGTCGGGGACGCGCACGTCATCCGCAACGCCGGCGGGGTGGTCACCGAGGACACGCTGCGGTCGCTGACCATCTCCCAGCACCTGCTGGGCACCCGCGAGGTCGTGCTGGTCCACCACACGGACTGCGGCATGCAGAAGACCGACGACCAGGGCCTGGCCGACCTCGTGGAGCGGACCACCGGGCACCGCCCGCCGTGGACCGGTCGCACCTTCACCGACGTGGACTCCGACGTCCGGGAGTCCATGGAGATCCTGCGCGGCACGCCCTACCTGCTCTCGCACGTGGTGCGCGGCACGGTCTACGACGTGGAGACCGGTCGGCTGCGCGAGGTGGTCTGACCCCTAGGCTCACCGACGTGCCGACCGCCCGCCGCCACCGCCGTCCGGCTGCGACGGCCCTGCTCGCCGCGTTGCTGCTCGCCGGCTGCACCAGCACCGTGGAGGGCACCGCCAGCCCGGCCGCGACCAGCGGCAGCAGCGCACCGACGAGCACGTCGGCCTCGTCCAGCGCGCCTGCGCCCACCGGCCAGGTGACCCCGGCGCCGGAGGTGGGTCCGGGTACGGGCGCCGAGGCCCGCCGGATCGCCGCGGTCACCTCGCTGCCGGTGACCGTGTCCCCCGAGCGCACCGACAGCTGCTTCCCGAGCGGGCCGTTCGGCACCGGGAACAGCATTGACGGCATCTACTTCGGCGACGGGCGGGCCGGGCAGGAGCTCGACCGGTGGGGCCTGGTCGCCGGCTGGGGCAACTGCTCGCAGGACACCGCCGACAACGCGACGCTGGTGCTGCTGACCGAGGTGTCCGACCCCGAGTCGGCCGTCGCGGCGGCCGACGCCCTCAACGAGATCTCGCTGGACTTCGGCGGTGCCGAGTACGAGTCCGTCGACCTGCCCGAGCTCGGGGTCAGCGGCGCCATCGCCACCGGCGGGTCGGACTCCGCCGGCGCGCCCACCGACACCGTCCAGGCCTGGGTCGCGACCGGCCGGATGCTCGCCTACAGCTACCTGGACGGCCCGGCCGGGTCCGCGCGGGACCTGCTGGTCCGCCAGCTGCAGGACCAGATCTCCCTGGTGGCCGGGTTCCAGCCCACCCCGCAGGACCAGGTGCCCGACCTGCCGGTCGACCCGCTGGGGCTGGCCGGGTTCGCCCTGACCACCCCGGGCGACCAGACCAGGTTCACCGGCTCCTACGACCTCGAGGGCTACCTGCGGCTGGCCATCGACCCGACCGTGGAGCGCCAGCTGCTGTCGGCCAACGGCTTCGCCGGCGCTTACTACCGCACCAGCTACGACGAGGCGGCGTCGCTGGACTACGCCGTGTCGTTGTACACCTTCCCGACCTCGGCCCAGACCAACGCCGTGTACACCGGGTTCGCCCAGCTCGAGGCGACCGCGTTCGGCGGCACGCCGTTCGCGCTGCCGGCCATCCCCGAGGCGCCGTGCTTCTCGTTCCAGAGCAGCTCCGAGAGCTTCTACCAGCGCTGCTACGTCGGCTACGGCAGCTACCTGGCCAGCATCGACGTCCAGGGCCTGGCCGCGGCCGACGACTACACGCAGATGAACGCCCTGCTGCCGCAGCAGCGGGACCTCATCGACGGCTGACCGGACCACCCGTCCCGGCTGGTATCGTCCATCGCTGGCGCGCACTGCCGGCTGGTGCTCGCGCGCCGTCGATCCGTCTCCCGTGCTCGGTGAGGCGAACCCACCAGCCAACCCGACGACGAGGAAGTGGGCCCCCGTGCGCACGTACACCCCCAAGCCCGGTGACATCACCCGGGCCTGGCACGTCATCGACGCCACCGACGTGGTGCTCGGTCGACTGGCCAGCCAGACCGCGCAGCTCCTGCGCGGCAAGCACAAGCCGCAGTTCGCCCCGCACGTGGACGCCGGCGACTTCGTCGTCGTCATCAACGCGGGCAAGGTGGCCCTGACCGGCTCCAAGCGCGACGCCAAGGTCGCCTACCGCCACTCCGGCTACCCGGGCGGTCTGCGCGCGATCAACGTCGGCGACGAGATCAAGACCCGTCCCGACCGCGTGGTCGAGCGCGCCGTCAAGGGGATGCTGCCGCACAACTCGCTGGGCCGGCAGATGCTCTCCAAGCTCAAGGTGTACGCCGGGCCCGAGCACCCGCACGCCGCCCAGCTTCCCCAGACCTACGAGATCAAGCAGGTGTCCCAGTGAGCACCCCCCTGACGGCGCAGAACGTCACCGACGCCGACGGCCGCCCGATCCAGACCGTGGGCCGCCGCAAGGAGGCCATCGTCCGGGTGCGCCTGCTCCCCGGCACCGGCCAGTTCAAGCTCAACGGCCGCACCATGGAGGAGTACTTCCCCAACAAGGTGCACCAGCAGCTCATCCGTGAGCCCCTGGTCATCCTGGAGAAGGGCGAGACCTACGACGTCGTCGCGCTGCTCAAGGGCGGTGGCGTCTCCGGCCAGGCCGGCGCGCTGCGCCTGGCGATCGCGCGTGCGCTGATCGAGGTCGAGATCGAGGACCGCCCGGCCCTGAAGAAGGCCGGCTTCCTGACCCGTGACCCGCGCGCCACCGAGCGCAAGAAGTACGGCCTGAAGAAGGCCCGCAAGGCGCCCCAGTACTCCAAGCGCTGACCGGGTCGGCCGTGGGTCGCCTCTTCGGCACGGACGGTGTGCGGGGTCTGGCCAACGCCGACCTCACGCCCGAGCTGGCCTTGGCGGTGGCCCGAGCGGCTGCCAGCGTGCTCGCCGACCGCGACGGGACCTCGCGTCCCGTCGCGGTCGTCGGCCGCGACCCCCGCGCGAGCGGGGAGATGCTCGAGGCGGCGGTCGTCGCCGGCCTGACGAGCGCCGGAGCCGAGGTGCTCCGGGTCGGGGTGCTCCCCACCCCGGCCGTCGCCCACCTCACCGCAGCCCTGGACGCCGACCTCGGCGTCATGCTGTCGGCCAGCCACAACCCGATGCCCGACAACGGCATCAAGCTCTTCTCCCGCGGGGGCCACAAGCTGCCCGACGCGGTCGAGGCCGCCGTCGAGCGCGGTGTCACCCTCGGGCCCGGCCAGGACCGCCGCCGCGGGGACGCCGGGCACCGGCCGACCGGTGCCGACATCGGCCGGGTGCGCGACGTCCCCGATGCCGCGAGCCGGTACGCCGAGCACCTGCTCGCCGCCGTCCCGGGCTCGCTGGCCGGCCTGACGGTGGTCGTGGACTGCGCGCACGGCGCGGCCAGCCAGCTGGCCCCGGAGGTCTACCGGCGGGCCGGCGCGACCGTGCACGTCATCGGTGCCGACCCCGACGGCTGGAACATCAACGACGGCGTCGGCTCCACCCACCTGGACCCGGTGCGCGCCGCGGTGCGCGAGTTCGGCGCCGACCTGGGCCTGGCCCACGACGGCGACGCCGACCGCTGCCTGGCGGTCACCGCGGACGGCGAGCTGGTCGACGGCGACGGCATCCTGGCCGTCTGCGCGCTGGGCCTGCACGAGGCCGGCATGCTGACCGGCAACACCGTGGTCGCCACCGTGATGAGCAACCTCGGGTTCCACCACACCATGCGCGACGCGGGCATCGCGGTGGCCACCACCGCCGTCGGGGACCGGTACGTGCTCGAGGCGCTGCGCTCGCGCGGGTTGTCCCTGGGCGGCGAGCAGAGCGGCCACCTGGTGTTCCTCGACCACGCGACCACCGGCGACGGCCTGCTCACCGGGTTGTCGCTCATGGCCCGGATGAAGGGCACCGGCGCCTCGCTGGCCGAGCTGGCCGGCGTCGTCCAGAAGTTGCCGCAGGTGCTGGTCAACGTGCCCGTCGCCGACCGCATCGCGGTGAGCGAGAGCGACGACGTCGCCCGCGCGGTCAACGCGGTGGAGGAGGAGCTCGGCGAGTCCGGGCGGGTGCTGCTGCGCCCCTCGGGCACCGAGCAGCTGGTGCGGGTGATGGTCGAGGCACCGACCCAGGAGCAGGCCGACCGGGTCGCCCACCAGCTCGCCGCGGTCGTCGCCGCCGTCGGCTGACCCGGTCCGACACCGACCGCGGGCCGGTCGGGGCCCGGTACTGTCGGTCACCATGTGCGGCATCGTGGGGTACGTCGGTCCTCAGAACGCGTTGGACGTGGTCCTGGAGGGCCTGCGGCGGCTGGAGTACCGCGGCTACGACTCGGCCGGGGTGGCGCTGCTCGCCGACGGCGCGCTGGCCACCGCGAAGAAGGCCGGCAAGGTCGCCAACCTGGAGAAGGAGCTCGCCGAGAAGGCGCTCCCGGCCTCCACCATCGGCATCGGCCACACCCGGTGGGCCACCCACGGCGGGCCGACCGACCGCAACGCGCACCCGCACGTGTCGGCCGACGGCTCGGTGGCCGTCATCCACAACGGGATCATCGAGAACTTCGCCTCGCTGCGGGCCGAGGTGGAGGCCACCGGCGTCGAGTTCAGCTCCGAGACCGACACCGAGGTCGTCGCGCACCTGCTCGCCGCGGTCTACCCGACGGTCCCCGAGGGCCCGGGCCGGCTGGCCGAGGCGATGCGCGTGGTGTCCCGCCGGCTGGAGGGCGCCTTCACCCTGGTCGCCACGCACGTCGCCGAGCCCGACGCGCTGGTCGCCTCCCGCCGCAACTCCCCGCTGGTCGTGGGGGTCGGCGACGGCGAGTACTTCCTCGGCTCGGACGTCGCGGCCTTCATCGGGCACACCCGCAACGCCCTGGAGCTCGGCCAGGACCAGGTGGTGGAGATCGAGCGCACCCGCGGGGTCACCGTCACCGACTTCGCCGGCAACCGGGTCGAGCCGCTGGCCTACACCGTCGACTGGGCCGCCGAGGCCGCCGGCAAGGCCGGCTACGACTGGTTCATGCTCAAGGAGATCGACGAGCAGCCGCAGGCCGTCGCCGACACCCTGCTCGGCCGCCTCGGCGAGCGCGGGGAGATCGTGCTCGACGAGGTCCGGATCTCCGACGAGGACCTGCGCGGCATCACCAAGATCTTCGTGATCGCCTGCGGGACGGCCTACCACGCCGGGCTGATCGCGAAGTACGCCATCGAGCACTGGACGCGCATCCCGGTCGAGGTGGAGCTGGCCAGCGAGTTCCGCTACCGCGACCCGGTCCTGGACCGCTCCACGCTGGTCGTCGTCATCTCCCAGTCCGGCGAGACGATGGACACCCTGATGGCGCTGCGGCACGCCAAGGAGCAGCAGGCCCGCGTGCTGGCCATCTGCAACGCCAACGGGTCGACCATCCCGCGCGAGTCCGACGCCGTCCTCTACACCCGGGCCGGGCCCGAGGTCGCCGTGGCCTCGACCAAGGGGTTCCTGACCCAGGTCGTGGCCTGCTACCTGGTGGGCCTGTTCCTGGCCCAGGTGCGCGGCCTGAAGTACGAGGACGAGGTCGCCGCGGTGGTCACCGAGCTGCGCAAGCTGCCCGACCAGGTGCGCGAGGTGCTCGCCGGCATGGACGACGTCCGCGCGCTGGGCCGCTCCCTGGCCGACGAGCCGACGATCCTGTTCCTGGGCCGGCACGTGGGCTACCCGGTCGCGCTGGAGGGTGCGCTCAAGCTCAAGGAGCTGGCCTACATCCACGCCGAGGGCTTCGCCGCCGGCGAGCTCAAGCACGGGTCGATCGCCCTCGTCGGGCAGGGCACCCCGGTGATCGTGGTCGCCCCGTCCCCGCTGGGCCGGGAGTCGCTGCACGGCAAGGTCGTGTCCAACATCCAGGAGGTGCGCGCCCGCGGGGCCCGCACCATCGTCATCGCCGAGGAGGGCGACGACGAGGTGGTGCCCTACGCCGACCACGTCATCCGGGTGCCGCGGACCCCGACGCTGCTGGCGCCGGTGGTCACCACCGTGCCGCTGCAGATCCTGGCCTGCGAGATCGCCGACACCCGGGGTCTGGACGTGGACATGCCCCGCAACCTGGCCAAGTCCGTCACCGTCGAGTGATCGTGGGCGTCGGCATCGACGTCTGCCCGGTGGAGCGGTTCGCCGAGTCGTTGGTGCGCACCCCCGGGCTGCGGAACCGGCTGTTCACCGCGGCCGAGCAGGTCACGCCCTCGGGGGCACCGCGCACGGGGGAGTCCCTCGCCGCGCGGTTCGCCGCCAAGGAGGCGCTGGCCAAGGCCCTCGGTGCCCCCGGCGACCTGCACTGGCACGACGCCGAGGTCGTCGTCGGTGACCACGGTCGCCCGCTGCTGACCGTCCGCGGCACCGTCGCCGCGCGGGCCGCGCAGCTGGGCGTCACCGGGTGGCACGTGTCGCTCAGCCACGACGGGGGCATGGCCTCGGCCGTGGTGATCGCGGAGTCCCTGCCCGAGATGCCGTCGTGACCGCCCTGCACACCGCCGACCAGGTGCGGGCCGCCGAGGCCGCCGTCCTGGCCCGCACGCCCGAGGGCGCGCTCATGCAGCGGGCGGCCACCGGCCTGGCGACCGTCTGCCTGCGGCTGGCCGGTCGCGGGGCCGGGCTGCGGGTGGTCCTGCTGGTCGGCGCGGGCGGCAACGGCGGCGACGCGCTGTGGGCGGGGTCGTTCCTGGCCCGCCGCGGGGCCGCCGTCACCGCGCTGCTGCTGGACCCCGACCGCGCGCACCCGGCCGGTCTGGCCGGGCTGCGCCGGGCCGGCGGACGGGTGGTGCGCGACGTCGCGGCGGCCGGCCTGGACCGCGCCGACCTCGTGCTCGACGGCATCACCGGGATCAGCGGACGGGGCGGGCTGCGCCCGGCCGCGGCCGACGCGGTGTCCCGGGCGGTCGCCGGTCCGGGCCTGCTGGTGGCCGTCGACGTGCCCAGCGGGGTGGACGCCGACACCGGCGCGGTGGCCGGCGAGGCCTTCCCGGCGCAGCACACGGTGACCTTCGGCGCGGTCAAGCCCGGCCTGGTGGTCGGCCAGGGACGCGGGTACGCCGGCCGGGTCCACCTGGTCGACCTCGGCCTGGACCTGCCCGCGCCGTCGGCACGTCAGCTCACCGACGCCGAGGTCGCCGACCTGCTGCCCGACCCCGGCTCGGGCGACGACAAGTACTCCCAGGGCGTGGTCGGCGTCCACGCGGGGTCGGCCACCTACCCCGGGGCCGCCGTGCTGTGCACCGGGGCCGCGCTGCGCACCCGGCCGGGCCTGGTCCGCTACGCCGGCAGCGCCGTGGACGGAGTGCGCGCTGCCTGGCCCGAGGCGATCGTCACCGACGGCCGGCCCGCCGACGCCGGCCGCGTGCAGGCCTGGGTGGTCGGTCCCGGGGCGGGGACGGACGACGACGCCCAGGCCGCGCTCGCCGAGGTGCTGGCCACCGACCTCCCGGTCCTGGTGGACGCCGACGCCCTGACCCTGCTTGCCCGGTCACCCGAGCTGGTCCGCGGCCGGTCCGCGGCCACCGTGCTCACCCCGCACGACCGGGAGTTCACCCGCTTCGGCTGGGACCTGGGCGCCGACCGGATCGGCGCGACCCGGGCCGCGGCCGCCGACCTCGGGGTGACCGTCCTGCTCAAGGGCGACGCCACGGTGGTCGCGGACGCCGACGGGACGACGTTCGTCAACGGCACCGGCACGCCCTGGCTGGCCACCGCCGGCACCGGCGACGTGCTCAGCGGCGTCGTCGGTGCGCTGCTGGCCACCGGGCTGCCCGCGGTGGAGGCCGCCGCGGCCGGGGCGCACCTGCACGGCCGGGCCGGCCAGCTCGCCGCCGCGGCCGGGCCGCTGATCGCCTCCGACGTCGTCGCCCACCTCCCGGCCGCCGTCCACCTGCTCCGCACCGGCGCCTGAGCCGCACCCCGCCCCCGGCGGGGGGCGGGCTGGGAGGATGGGCGGCGTGACCGAGAACGAGCGGGCCGAGATCGTGGTCGACCTCGACGCGATCGCGGCCAACACCGCCGTCCTGCGCGCCCACGTCGGCCGACCGCTGATGGCGGTGGTGAAGGCCGACGGCTACGGCCACGGCCTGGTGCCGGCTGCCCGGGCCGCGCTGGCCGGGGGAGCCGACGCGCTCGGGGTCACCGTGCTGGAGGAGGCGCTCGCGCTGCGGGCCGCCGGGGTCACCGCGCCGGTGCTGTCCTGGCAGCACGTGCCGGGGGCGGACTACGCCGCCGCGCTGCGCGCCGACGTCGAGCTGTCGGTGAACGCGGAGTGGGCGCTGGCCGAGGTGGTCGCCGCGGCGCGGGCCACCGGCACCACAGCCCGGGTGCACCTGTTCGTCGACACCGGCCTGTCCCGCGAGGGCGCCACCCCGGCGGACTGGCCCGGGCTGGTCGAGGCCGCGGCCCGGGCGCAGGACGACGGCGCCGTCGAGGTCACCGGGCTGTGGAGCCACCTGGCCTACGCCGACGCGCCGACGCACCCCACGATCGCCGCCCAGGTCGCGGTGTTCGAGGAGGCCACCGCGCTGGCCCGCGCCGCCGGGCTGACCGCCGCCCGCCGGCACCTGGCGAACTCCGCGGCCACCCTGGCGCTGCCCGACACCTGGTACGACCTGGTCCGGCCCGGCGTGGCCGTCTACGGCCTGGACCCCCTCGGCGGCGACCCCGCCGACCACGGCCTGCGCCCGGCCATGACGGTGCGCGCCCGGGTCGCGCTGACCAAGCGCGTGCCGGCCGGCACCGGGGTCTCCTACGGGCACACCCACCACACGACGGCCGAGACGAACCTGGCGCTGGTCCCGGTGGGCTACGCCGACGGCGTGCCCCGCGCCGGCGGCAACCGCGCCCCCGTGCTGGCCGCCGGCGCCCGGCGCACGATCGCCGGCCGGGTCTGCATGGACCAGTTCGTGCTCGACCTCGGCGACGACGTCGCCGCCCCCGGCGACGAGGTGGTGCTGTGGGGTCCCGGGGACGCCGGCGAGCCCACGGCGCAGGACTGGGCCGACGCCGTCGACACCATCCACTACGAGCTGGTCACCCGGGTCGGTGGTCGGTTCGCCCGCCGCTACACCGGCACGGCCGGGGTGCCGTCGTGAAGGCCCCGCACCCGACGCCGCGGACCGTCGGCATCCTCGGCGGCGTGCTGGGCGTGGCCGCGGCCGGCACCGCCGTCGGGGTGGCGGTGACCCGCGCGGCGTCGTCCCGGGTCCGCGCCCAGCGGGTCGGCACCGTCCCCGGTGACCTGCCGCTGCCCGCGCTCGAGGCACCGGAGCCCACCGACCGGCCGGCCGCGGTGCAGCGCGCCGACGACCCGCTGGGCACCGGCAGCCGCGCCGCCGACCGCACCGAGCTCGTGCACGCCACCGACGGGGTGCTGCTGCACGTGGAAGAGGTCGGCCCCGAGGACGCCCCGCTGACCGTCGTCCTCGTGCACGGCTACTCCCTGTCCATGGCGTCGTGGACGTTCCAGCGCCGCGACCTGGGCCGCTCGCTGGCCACCGGCAACGGGCACGCCCCGCAGGCCCGCCTGGTGCTCTACGACCAGCGCGGCCACGGCGCCTCCGCGCGCGGGGACGCCGACCGCTCGACGATCGACCAGCTCGCCGACGACCTGGTGTCGGTGCTGGACGCCCGGGTGCCGCGCGGTCCGGTCGTGCTGGTCGGCCACTCGATGGGCGGCATGACGCTGCTGCAGCTGGCCGCCCGCCGCCCCGAGCTCTTCGGCACCCGGGTGGTCGGCGTCGCGCTGGTGTCCACCTCGGCCGGCGGCCTGGACGACCTGGACCTGGGCCTGCCCGGGGTGGTCACCCGGCTGCGCGCCGCGGTCTTCCCGGTCGCCGGGTACGTGATGCGGCACCGCCCCGGCTGGGCGGAGTTCGTCCGGCGCGCGGCCGCCGACGTCGTCAGCTGGGCGACCAAGGCGCTGTCGTTCGCCGGGGACGACGTCGACCCGCGGCTGGTGGACTACGTCGACGCGATGATCGGCGGCACCCCGGTCGAGGTCATCGCGGAGTTCTACCCGGCCCTCGTCGGGCTGGACGCCTCGGCGGCGCTGGAGCCGCTGGCGGCCATCCCGGTGCTGGTGCTCACCGGCGACGCCGACAAGCTCATCCCGCAGGGGCACAGCGACCGGATCGTCGCGGCGCTGACCGCGGCCGGGGCGCGCGACGTCCGCTACCGGGTCGTCCCGGACTCCGGCCACCTGGTGCTGCTCGAGCACCCCGACGAGGTGACCGCGGCGATCACCGACCTGGTGCGCCGGGTGGCTGCGGCCCGATGACCCCGGTGACCCGCCGGCTGGCCACGGTCGAGGAGACCCGGGCGTTCGGCGTCGAGCTGGCCGGGCTGCTGCGCGCCGGGGACCTGGTCGTGCTGGCCGGTCCGCTGGGCGCCGGCAAGACCGCGCTCACCCAGGGCATCGGCGCGGGTCTCGAGGTGCCCGGGCCGGTCACCTCGCCGACCTTCGTGCTGGCCCGGGTGCACCGCGGCGGGCGGCTGCCGCTGGTGCACGTGGACGCCTACCGGCTGGGCTCGCTGGCCGACGTCGACGACCTGGACCTCGACGCGACCGTCGAGGAGTCGGTCACCGTCGTGGAGTGGGGGCACGGCATGGTCGAGCAGCTGGCCGACGAGCACCTGGTGGTGGAGCTCGACCGGGGGCGGGACGGGGCGCAGGACGGAGCCGACGTCCGGACCGCGACCCTGGTGCCGCACGGCCCGTCCTGGACCTCCCGGCTGGCCGACCTGCGCCCGGTCCGGCAGCGGGCCACGGTGCGGGTGCTGCTGCTCGACGACGCCGACCGGGTGCTGCTGTTCCACGACAGCGACGCCGGCCTGGACCCGGTGGTCACCTGGTGGATGACCCCGGGCGGGGGCATCGACCCCGGCGAGGACGACGTCACGGCCGCGGTGCGGGAGCTGGCCGAGGAGACCGGCCTGCAGGTCGACCGCGCCGCGGTGCTCGGTCCGCTGGCCCGGCGCCGGGCGCGGCACGGCTTCAGCGACGTGGTGGTCGACCAGCACGACACGTTCTACGTCGTCCGGGTGCCGGCCTTCGCGGTCTCCACCGCCGGGCACACCGAGGACGAGCAGCGCACGCTGGTGGGCCACCGGTGGTGGACCCGGGAGGAGCTGGCCACCACCGGCGAGACGGTCTACCCGGGCGGTCTGCTGGAGCTGCTGGACCTGGCGGAGGACCCGGCGTCCTGGCCGCGCGAGCTGCCCGACGTCGACGAGTCCACGCTGCCCTGAGCCGGCCCGGCTAACCTGGCTCGTCGTGCTCACCCTGGCGATCGACACCGCGACGCCGACCCTCGTGGTCGGGGTGGCCGACGGCGACCGGGTGGTGGCCGAGGCGGGGGTGGCCTCGGGCACCCGGCACGCCGAGCTGCTGACGCCGACCGTGTCCGAGGTGCTGGCCCGGGCCGGGGTCGCGCTGCGCGACGTGGGCCGGCTGGTTGTCGGCCTGGGCCCCGGTCCCTACACCGGGCTGCGGGTGGGCATCGTGACCGCCGCCGCCCTGGGCGACGTGGTCGGCGTGCCCGTGCACGGCGTCTGCTCCCTGGACGCGGTCGGCGAGGGCCCCCGGGTCGTGGTGACCGACGCCCGTCGCAAGGAGGTCTACTGGCGCGCCTACGGCGACGTCCCCCTCGGGGACCCCGCGGTGGACCGGCCCGAGGAGCTGGAGCTGCCCGACCTGCCGGTGGTGGGCGACGAGCGCTTCGCCGAGCGCCTGGGCCGCGCGGTGACCGCCACCGAGGTCTCCACCGCCGGGCTGCTGCGCGCGGTCCCCGCCGGCCCGCCCGCGCCGCTGACCCCGCTCTACCTGCGCCGGCCCGACGCCGTCCCCAACATCAACCGCAAGGCGGTGTCGCAGTGATCGAGCTGCGGCCGATGACCCGGGACGACCTGACCGCGGTGATGGTGCTGGAGGAGGAGCTCTTCGCTCCCGACACCTGGACCCGGTCGATGTACCTGGAGGAGCTGTCGATGACCGACACCCGCAGCTACACCGTGGCCGTGGACGGCGACGAGGTGGTCGGGTACGCCGGGCTGATCGCCTACCCCGACGAGGCGCACGTGGCCACGATCGGGGTCACCGGGAGCCGGCAGGGGGAGGGCATCGGCGGCCGCCTGCTGGACGCGCTGCTGGCCGAGGCCGACCGGCGCAGCCCCGTCGTCCTGCTCGAGGTGCGGGCCACCGACGAGGCCACCCAGGGCCTGTACGCCCGCCGCGGCTTCGTGCCGATCGGGGTGCGGCCGCACTACTACCCGCTCAGCGGGGAGGACGCACTGGTGATGAAGCGTGGCTGAGGCGGGGACCCAGGCGCTGGTGCTCGGCTTCGAGACCAGCTGCGACGAGACCGGGATCGGGCTGGTGCGGGGGCGGACCCTGCTCTCGGACGCCCTCGCCACCTCCATGGCCGAGCACGAGCGGTTCGGCGGCGTCGTCCCCGAGATCGCCTCCCGGGCGCACCTGGAGGCCATGGTGCCGACCGTGCACCGGGCGCTGGCCGACGCCGGGGTCGGGCTGGGCGACGTGGACGCGGTGGCGGTCACCAGCGGGCCCGGGCTGACCGGTGCGCTGCTGGTCGGGGTCGCCGCGGCCAAGGCGTACGCACTCGCCCTCGGCGTCCCGCTGTACGGGGTCAACCACCTGGCCGCGCACGTCGCCGTCGACGAGCTCGAGCACGGTCGGTTGGCCGAGCCCAGCATCGCGATGCTGGTCAGCGGTGGGCACAGCTCGATCCTGCTGGTGCCCGACCTGGCCCAGGACGTGCAGCCGCTGGGCCAGACCATCGACGACGCCGCCGGCGAGGCCTTCGACAAGGTCGCCCGGGTGCTGGACCTGCCCTTCCCGGGTGGTCCGCCGATCGACCGGGAGGCGCTGGCCGGCGACCCCCGCGCCATCGCCTTCCCGCGCGGCCTCACCGGCCCGCGGGACGCGCTCTACGACTTCTCGTTCTCCGGGCTGAAGACGGCGGTCGCCCGGTGGGTCGAGGCCCAGCAGCGGGCCGGGACGACGGTGTCGGTGCCGGACGTGGCGGCGAGCTTCCAGGAGGCGGTGGTCGACGTCCTGACCGCGAAGGCCGTGCGGGCCTGCCGCGACCACGGGGTGGACCACCTGGTCATCGGCGGGGGGGTGGCGGCCAACTCCCGGCTGCGCACCGTCGCCCAGGAGCGCTGCGACGCGGCGGGGATCGTGCTGCGGGTGCCCAGCCGCCGGTTGTGCACCGACAACGGCGCGATGGTGGCGGCCCTGGGCTCTCGCCTGGTCGAGGCCGGGGTGGCGCCGTCCGCACCGGACCTGGGCGCGGACAGCTCCCTGCCGATCACCACGGTCTCGGTCTAGATGAGTAAGTCCGATTGGATCAGTGGTCGTAGGCGATCAGTGATCTTGTGACTGGTTGGCCGGTGGCGCGGTTGTGCCAGATCGCGGCGGTCAGGGCCAGCAGTCGTTGAGCGATGCGTGCGGTGACACCGGTGAGGGTGCGACCGCCGTGGAGTTCCAGGTCCAGCTGGCCTTTGAGGGTGTCGAAGACCGATTCGACCAGTTGTCGGACCGGTTTGAGCAGGTGCTGGCCGGGGCGTGGTGGGCGGTTGCGGTAGGAGGGGCGCAGTAGGTCGGCGCCGCGGGCGTGCAGGTAGTCGTCCAGTTCGGCGGAGATGTAGCCCTTGTCGGCCAGCACCAGTAGCCCGGGCCGTTCGGTGATCAGGTCACCGTCGTAGTCCAGGACGCACATCAGCACCTGACGTTCATCGATCTTGGGATCGGCCAGCGCCCAGGTGACCGGGAGTCCGGCCGGGGTACACACCAGGTGCAGGCGTAGGCCCCAGAACCAGCGGGAGTGGCTGGCGCAGTAGCCGTAGCCGGCGACCCCGGCCAGCTCCGAGCGCCGCACGGTGGGCCGGGATCGGGCGCACTCCACCGGGGTGGAGTCCACCAGCCACACCGGGTCGGCCCACAGGTCGGTGTCGGTGGCCAGGACCCGGATCAGCCGCTTGAGCAGCGGCAACGCCCCACGCAGCCGCTTGTTGTAACCGGACTGCTCGGGCAGGTAGGGGAACGCACCGGGCAGTGCAGCCGGGACCTGCCGCAGCCAGCGGGCCTCGGAATGGACTCCCAGTAGCGCTTGGGCCACGGCCAAGGTGAGCAGCTCGGCGTCGGTCAGCCGCGGAGGGCGCCCCACACGTGAGCGAGGGCCCAGGTAGTCGTCGATGCGGACATAGAGTGAGGTCAGGAGGGTGTTGAGGTCGGTCGTCACAACCCGTACCCCAGCACCCTCCGCCCTGAAATCACACCCGTGTCATTCNGGAGGGCGCCCCACACGTGAGCGAGGGCCCAGGTAGTCGTCGATGCGGACATAGAGTGAGGTCAGGAGGGTGTTGAGGTCGGTCGTCACAACCCGTACCCCAGCACCCTCCGCCCTGAAATCACACCTGTGTCATTCGGACTTACTCATCTAGGGCTCGCAGAGCAGGACGGTGGGGACGTCGGCCACCCGGGTCACCACGACGACGGCCCGCCCCTCGCCCTTGCCGCGCAGCTGCTTGACCAGGGCCTCCGGCTCGACCGCCGAGCCGCGCTTCTTCACCACCACCCGGCCGATGCCGCGCTCGCGCAGCAGGGCCTTGAGCCGCTTGACCGAGAACGGCAGCACGTCGGTGACCCGGTAGGAGCTGACCCACGGGGAGTCCGCGGGGGCGTCGGAGGTCAGGTAGGCGATCTGCCCGTCGACCAGCGTGGCCCCCAGCCGCTCGGCCACCGTGGCGACCAGCCCCGACCGGATGACGGCGGGGTCGGGCTCGTGCAGCCACCCCCGCGGCGCGGCGACCGGTGCCCGGCCGGGGTCGGCGTCCACGGCGAGCTCGTGCACCTGCCCGGACCGGACGACGGTCGCCCGCCGCCAGGTGCTCGACAGGCCACGGCCCCACAGCAGCGCCTCGACGATCGAGCCGCCCACCGACACCCACTCGGCCTCGACGCCGGCGGGCACCCGGTCGTGGTCGAGGCCCGGGGCCACCTTCACCACCGAGCGGGGCACCCGGTCCAGCAGCTCGGTGACCGTGGACCAGGGCGGGGACCAGCCGTCGGGGTCCAGGATCCGGCGTCCCCCCGCCCGCCGGGCCGGGTCGAGGACGGCGGCCGTGCAGTCGGCCACCCGCCCGTCGCGGGCGGCGGCCACCAGCTCCACCACGTCGGCGTCGCGCACCTGGGCGGTCAGCCCGAGGGCGGCGACGTTGTGCGCGGTCAGCTCCCGGGCAACCGGGTCGCGGTCGACGGCGACCACCGACGCCCCGGCCCGGGCCAGCGCGATCGTCTCGGTGCCCGAGGCGCAGCCCAGGTCGACGGCGTCGGCGACCCCGCCGGCCAGCAGGCGGGCGGCCCGGCGGGCAGCCAGCTCGGGACGGCCGGCCTGCTCCAGGGTGTCCCCGGTGAACAGCAGCCGGTCGGTGTCCGCCCCGAAGGCCGGCCGGGCCTTCTCCCGCTGACGGGCCACGCCCCAGGCCGGCCCCCCGACCTCGGCGCCGAACTCCGCGCGCAGGCGGGACAGCGCGGTCACCACGTCGGTGCGGTCGGCCAGCAGCCGGCCGGCCCGGGCCAGCGCGGCCGTGCCCTCGGGCGTGGCCAGCGCGCGCAGCTGGCGGACGGTCTCGGCCGCGGTGACCGGTTGCTCGGCGCGTACCTGCGAGGGCATCGGCACAGCCTGGCCCACCCTCCTGGGCGTGCGGCGGCCGACCCGCTTGAGCAGCTGGCACTCGGGTGGGTAGAGTGCCAATCGACACGGGCCGGGCCTGACCCCCGCGACGGCAGACCCCGGCCCCCGTGCCACAGCGTCAGCACCATCCACTGCTCGTCGGACGAGAAGGGGGAGTCACCCTGTGACCACCGCCACCAAGGTCAGCATCAAGCCGCTCGAGGACCGCGTCGTCGTCCAGGCCAACGAGGCCGAGACCACCACGGCCTCCGGTCTGGTCATCCCGGACACGGCCAAGGAGAAGCCCCAGGAGGGCACCGTCATCGCCGTCGGCCCCGGCCGCATCGACGACAACGGCAACCGCGTCCCCCTGGACGTGAACGTGGGCGACGTCGTCGTCTACTCGAAGTACGGCGGCACCGAGGTGCGCTACGCCGGCGAGGACTACCTCGTGCTCTCGGCCCGCGACCTGCTGGCCGTCGTCGTCAAGTGAGCTGAGCTCACCCCGCGACACCTGATCCACCGAACCGCCCCGGGCGACCCGAGCACCACCGGGTCCCGGGGCGGTTCGCGTCCCACCCCCAGAACCCCCAGATCGAAGAGGTCCCCATGCCCAAGATCATCCGTTTCGACGAGGACGCCCGCCGCGGCCTCGAGCGCGGCGTCGACAAGCTGGCCGACGCCGTCCGCGTGACCCTCGGCCCCCGTGGCCGCAACGTGGTCATCGACAAGAAGTTCGGCGCCCCGACCATCACCAACGACGGCGTCACCATCGCCCGCGAGGTCGACCTCGAGGACCCGTTCGAGAACCTCGGCGCGCAGCTGGCCAAGAACGTCGCGACCAAGACCAACGACGTGGCCGGCGACGGCACCACCACCGCCACCGTGCTGGCCCAGGCACTGGTCCACGAGGGCCTGCGCAACGTCGCCGCCGGCGCCAACCCGACCGCGCTGGGCCGGGGCATCCACGCCGCCGTCGCCGCGGTGCAGGCCGCGCTGGACGAGGTCGCCATCCCCGTCGACGAGCGCCGCGCCATCGCCCACGTGGCCACCATCTCCGCCCAGGACTCCGTCATCGGTGACCTGATCGGCGAGGCCATGGAGAAGGTCGGCAAGGACGGCGTCATCACCGTCGAGGAGTCCAACACCCTGGACACCGAGCTGGTCGTGACCGAGGGCCTGGCCTTCGACAAGGGCTACCTGTCGCCGTACTTCGTCACCGACCAGGAGTCGATGGAGGCCGTCCTCGACGACGCCCTCGTCCTGCTGGTCGCCGGCAAGGTCTCGGCCCTGGCCGACCTGCTGCCGCTGCTGGAGAAGGTGCTCGGCACCGGCGCCCGGCCGCTGCTCATCGTCGCCGAGGACGTCGAGGGCGAGGCGCTGTCCACCCTCGTCGTCAACTCCATCCGCAAGACCATCAAGGTCGTCGCGGTGAAGTCGCCGTTCTTCGGCGACCGGCGCAAGGCGTTCATGCAGGACCTCGCGATCGTCACCGGTGGCCAGGTCGTGTCCGAGGACGTCGGCCTCAAGCTCTCCGAGGTCGGCCTCGAGGTGCTGGGCACCGCCCGCCGGCTCACCGTCACCAAGGACGACACCGTCCTGGTCGACGGCGGCGGCCAGCCCACCGCCGTGGCCGACCGGGTGGCCCAGATCCGCCGCGAGATCGAGTCCACCGACTCCGACTGGGACCGCGAGAAGCTGCAGGAGCGCCTCGCCAAGCTCGCCGGCGGCATCGGGGTCATCCGCGTCGGTGCGGCCACCGAGGTGGAGATGAAGGAGAAGAAGCACCGGATCGAGGACGCCATCGCCGCCACCCGCGCCGCGGTGGAGGAGGGCGTCGTCCCCGGTGGTGGCTCGGCACTCGTGCACGCCGCCGCGGCCGTCGACGCGCTCACCCTCACCGGTGACGAGCTGACCGGCGCCCGGTCGGTGCGCAAGGCGCTGGACTCCCCGCTCTCGCAGATCGCGTCCAACGCGGGCTTCGAGGGTGCGGTCGTCGTCGGCAAGGTCCGCGAGCTCGGCGTCGGGCAGGGCTTCAACGCCGCCACCGGCGAGTACGGCGACCTGGCCGCCGACGGGGTCATCGACCCGGTCAAGGTCACCAAGGCCGCCCTGGGCCACGCCGCCTCGATCGCGGCGATGATCCTGACGACGGACTCCGCGGTCGTCGAGGCACCCGAGGACACCCACGAGCACGCCGGCGGCGGCCACCACGGCCACAGCCACGGCGGGCACGGCCACTCCCACTGAGGAAGGACCCCGTCCCACCCCCGGACACGCTCCGCGCGCCCGGGGCCCTCGGGACGGGGCCGGCGGCTGGTCGCCCCGACGATGAGCGACCAGCCGCGCAACGCCGAGAGGGCCGGTCGACCATCCGTGGTCGACCGGCCCTCTCGGGGGTTCGGGGGGAGGCCCAGCGGCCTCTGGGGCGTCTCAGACGCCGACGCGCACCGGGGAGTTCTCCGCGGCGATGAGCCGGGTGCGCTCCTCCTCGCTCATGCCGCCCCACACGCCGTAGGGCTCGCGGACGCTGAGGGCGTGCTTGAGGCAGGCGTCGATGACGGGGCAGGTCCCGCAGACGGCCTTGGCGGCGGCCTGGCGACGGGCCCGGGCCGGGCCGCGCTCGCCGTCGGGGTGGAAGAAGAGGGAGGTGGACTCGCCACGGCAGGAGCCGTGCAGTTGCCAGTCCCACACCTCGGCGACGGGGGTGGGGAGACGGCGGATGTCGGCCATGCGTGGTCCTCCTGTGCTCGGGCTGACCGGGGTGCTGCCCGGCGCTCTTGGGCATCTGCCCGCCGGTGATCACGGCCAAACCCCGTCCGGTGATCCTTCTTCTGCGGGATCCACCGATGTGTGCTTCGGGTGGTCGGCGGCCCGGGCCTCACCCCCCGGGGTGACACCCGCTGGGCAGCACCCCCCTCGACGCTCAAGGTGGGTCCTCAGCCCGTCGACCACCGGTCGAGGGACACCGGACGCACCCGATCGGGTGCAGCCGGGTGAGGACAGGAGCAGACGTGGTCGAGGACAGGACGCGCAACGCGGTCAACGGCGGGGGCACGGCCACCATGGGCGGTGCCACCGTGTGGGTGTTCGACGAGCGCCGGCGGGTCCGGGACGACGTCGCCTCGCGCCTGGTCGCGCTGCCCTTCGTCGGTCGGGTCGAGGCCGTCGGCGACGCCGTCTCGCTGCAGGCCCGGCTGGCCACCCGCCAGCCCGACGTCCTGCTCGTCGGGACCCAGCGGGCCACCGACAACGGCCTCGCCGTCGCCACCCAGGTGCTGCGCAACCACCCCGGCCTGTCGGTGCTGGTGCTCGGCGCCCCCGACGACGCCGACAGCGTCCGCGCCGCCGTCGCCTTCGGTGCCCGCGGGTACCTGCGGTGGGACGCCTCCCCGGTCGAGATGGGGCTGGGCATCTCCCGCGCCGGCCTGCGGGTCGAGCCGGGTCGTCCGCCGCACACCGGTCCGCTGTCCACCGTCGGGGCCTCGTCGGCGCCGGCCTGGAGCGGCTCGAGCGCGCTGGCGTCGTCCTCGGCGCCCACCACGGTCCGCGCCGCCGTCCGCGTCGACGTCCCGGCGGTGTCGCTGTCGGTGCGCGAGATGCAGGTGCTGACCGGCATGAGCCAGGGCAAGTCCAACGCCCAGATCGGCCGCGAGCTCTACCTCTCCGAGGACACCATCAAGACCCACGCCCGCCGGCTGTTCCGCAAGCTCGGCGCGAAGGACCGCGCCGAGGCCGTCGCGACGGGCTTCCGCCGCGGGATGATGAGCTGAGTCAGTCCTCGCGGGCGTGGCGGCCGGGGGTGCGGCCCTCGGTGGGCTCCTCGGCGTCGGCGCGGGCGGCCACGCCGTCGGCGTACCCGCTGGCGTAGTCCCAGCTGACGTAGTCGTCGGGGTCCGGGTCGAAGGGTGGCTCGTGCCGCCCGGTCTGCCCCTCGTCCAGCAGCTGGCGCAGGTTGGCCTGCATCAGCGCCCAGTCGACGTGGTGCTCCTCGTCGCAGTCCGGGCAGTCCACGACGATGCCCTTGACCCCGGTGTGCTCCAGCAGGGTGCGGAAGACCTCCAGCTCGGCGAGGTCGTCGAGCACCCCCGCCCGCTCCTCCATGGTCAACGGAGGCGGCGGCGGGGCGTCCTCGCCGCCGTCGGCACCGAACGCGTCGTCCCACGAGGTCACCGGTCGAGGCTAACCGTCCCTGGGGTGTGACGGGGGCGGCAGCCTACGATCGTCGGGGTCCCCGTGCGCCGTCCGGCGCCCGCACCACCAGACGAGAGGTGGCGGCACCCGTGCAGCCCGACGCCAGCACCCCCGAGCTCCCGGCGAAGTTCGCGCCCCTGGGGTTGACCTACGACGACGTCCTGCTGGTGCCGGGCGCCTCCGACGTGGTCCCCGCCGAGGTCGACACGTCCTCGCTGCTCACCCGCGGCATCCGGTTGTCCATCCCGCTGGTCTCCAGCGCCATGGACACCGTCACCGAGGCCCGCATGGCCATCGCGATGGCCCGGGCCGGGGGCGTGGGCATCCTGCACCGCAACCTCGCCGCCGAGGAGCAGGCCGGCCAGGTCGACCTGGTCAAGCGCTCGGAGTCCGGGATGATCACCAACCCGGTCACCTGCTCGCCCGGCGACACCCTCGCCCACGTCGACGCGCTGTCCGGGCGCTACCGCATCTCCGGCGCGCCGGTCGTCGACGCCGACGGCGTCCTCGTCGGCATGGTCACCAACCGCGACATGCGGTTCGAGTCCGACCACACCAACCGCCTGGTCGGCGATGTCATGACCCCGCTGCCGCTGGTCACCGCCCCCGTGGGCGTCGACGGCGAGACCGCGCTGGCCCTGCTGCGCCAGCACAAGGTGGAGAAGCTGCCGCTGGTCGACGACGCCGGCCGGCTGCGCGGGCTGATCACCGTCAAGGACTTCATCAAGCGCGACCAGTACCCGAACTCCACCAAGGACGCCGACAACCGCCTGGTCGTGGGCGCCGCCCTCGGTGTCGGCGAGGACGCCTACAAGCGCGCCGGCCTGCTGGTCGACGCCGGGGTCGACGTCCTCGTCGTGGACACCGCGCACGGCCACCAGCGCGCCGTGCTGGAGATGGTCGCCCGGGTCAAGAAGGACTTCGGCGTGCAGGTGGTGGGCGGCAACGTCGCGACCCGCGCCGGGGCGCAGGCCCTGGTCGACGCGGGCGCCGACGGCGTCAAGGTCGGTGTCGGCCCGGGCTCGATCTGCACCACCCGGGTGGTCGCCGGCGTCGGCGTGCCCCAGGTGACCGCGGTCTACGAGGCCTCGCTGGCCTGCAAGCCCGCCGGCGTCCCGGTCATCGCCGACGGCGGGCTGCAGTACTCCGGCGACATCGCCAAGGCGCTGGTCGCCGGGGCCGACACCGTGATGCTGGGCAGCCTGTTCGCCGGCGTCGAGGAGGCCCCGGGCGACCTGGTCTTCATGAACGGCAAGCAGTACAAGTCCTACCGGGGGATGGGCAGCCTGGGGGCCATGCAGAAGCGCGGCAACCAGTCCTACAGCCGGGACCGCTACTTCGCCGACGACGTCCTCTCCGACGACAAGCTCGTCCCCGAGGGCATCGAGGGCCAGGTGCCCTACCGCGGCGCGCTGTCCGGGGTCGCCCACCAGCTGGTCGGCGGCCTGCGGGCCTCGATGGGCTACGCCGGCGCGGCCACCGTCGCCGACCTGCAGGAGAAGGGTCAGCTCACGCGGATCACCGCCGCGGGCCTGACCGAGAGCCACCCGCACGACATCCAGATGACCGTCGAAGCTCCCAACTACCGGGCCCGGTGACCCTCAGTGCCAGTGCGTGACAACGTCGAGATCGGGCTGAACCGCTTCGCCCGCCGCGGCTACGACCTCGACGAGGTCTCCATCGTCCCCAGCCGCCGCACCCGGGACGTCGACGACGTCTCGACCGCGTGGCAGATCGACGCCTTCCGGTTCGGCATCCCGTTGGTCGCCAGCCCGTCGGACGCCGTGATGAGCCCGGCCACCGCCGTCGCCGTCGGGCAGGCCGGCGGGCTCGGCGTGCTCAACGCCGAGGGCCTGTGGACCCGGTACGACGACCCGACCGACGTCTACCGGCAGCTGCTCGAGGCCGCGGGCTCCGGGACGTCGACCACCGCCCTGCTGCAGCAGCTCTACAGCGAGCCGGTCAAGCCCGACCTGGTCACCGCCCGGGTCAAGGAGCTGCGCGACTCCGGGGTCACCTCCGCGGTGCGGATCAGCCCGCAGCACACCGAGGCGCTGGCCCCGGCCGTGCTGTCGGCCGGGGTGGACCTGCTGGTCATCCAGGGCACGATCGTGTCCGCCGAGCACGTCACCACCCAGGGCGACTCGCTCAACCTCAAGGACTTCATCGCCGACCTCGACGTCCCGGTGATCGTGGGCGGGGCCGCGGACTACCAGACCACGCTGCACCTGATGCGCACCGGCGCGGCCGGCGTGATCGTGGGCATCGGTGCCGACAGCGCCTCCACCGGGGACGCCGTCATGGGCGTGCGGGTGCCGCTGGCCACCGCCATCGCCGACGCCGCCGCGGCCCGCCGGGACTACCTGGACGAGACCGGTGGCCGGTACGTGCACGTCATCGCCAACGGCCGGATCGAGACCTCCGGCGCCATCGCCCGGGCCCTGGCCTGCGGTGCGGACGCCGTCCAGCTCGGCGAGCCGCTGCGCTCGGCCACCGAGGCGCCGGCCGGCGGGGCCTGGTGGGACTCCGTCGCCGCGCACCCCCGCCTGCCGCGCGGCGAGGTGTCCGCCCCGGTGGGCCGGTCGGTGCCGCTGGAGCAGGTGCTCAACGGCCCGGCCCTGGAGTCCGACGGGCGCACCAACCTGTTCGGCGCGCTGGCCCGCACCATGGCCAAGACCGGCTACCGGGACCTCAAGGAGTTCCAGCGGGTCGACCTGGTCATCGAAGGGTGAGCATGGACTTCCCGACCGTCCTGGTCGTCGACTTCGGTGCGCAGTACGCCCAGCTCATCGCCCGCCGGATCCGCGAGGCCGGGGTGTACTCCGAGCTCGTCGGCTCCGACGTCCCGGTCGCCGAGGTGCTGGCCCGCAAGCCGGCGGCGATCGTGCTGTCCGGCGGGCCCTCGAGCGTCTACGCCGAGGGTGCCCCGCAGGTCGACCCGGCGCTGTTCGAGGCCGGGGTGCCCGCCTTCGGCATCTGCTACGGCTTCCAGGCCATGGCGCAGTCCCTCGGCGGCACCGTCGCGCACACCGGCGACCGCGAGTACGGCGGCACCCCGCTGACCGTGACCACGGCGAACCGGCTGTTCGGCGAGACCCCGCTGGAGCAGTCGGTCTGGATGAGCCACGGCGATGCGGTCTCGGCCGCACCCCCCGGGTTCACCGTCACCGCGACCTCCACCGGGGCCCCCGTGGCCGCCTTCGAGGACGTCGACCGGCGGCTGGCCGGCGTGCAGTTCCACCCCGAGGTCAAGCACACCGCGCACGGCCAGACCGTGCTCGAGCACTTCCTCTTCGACATCGCCGGCCTCGAGAAGTCCTGGACGATGGCCAACGTCGTCGAGGAGCAGGTGGAGGCCATCCGCGCCCAGATCGGCGGCAAGCGGGCGCTGTGCGCGCTGTCGGGCGGCGTGGACTCCGCGGTGGCCGCAGCGCTCGTGCAGCGGGCCATCGGCGACCAGCTGACCTGCGTCTACGTCGACCACGGCTTGATGCGCGAGGGCGAGACCGAGCAGATCGAGCGGGACTTCGTCGCCGTCACCGGGGCCGACCTGCGGGTCGTCGACGCCCGCGAGCAGTTCCTGACCGCGCTGGCCGGGGTCAGCGACCCGGAGCAGAAGCGCAAGATCATCGGCCGGGAGTTCATCCGGGTGTTCGAGCAAGCAGCCACCGACGTGGTCGCCGACGCCGCGGCCCACGGCGAGACGGTCGAGTTCCTCGTGCAGGGAACGCTCTACCCGGACGTCGTCGAGTCCGGCGGCGGCACCGGGACGGCGAACATCAAGAGCCACCACAACGTCGGCGGCCTCCCCGAGGACCTGACCTTCACCCTGGTCGAGCCGCTGCGCACGCTGTTCAAGGACGAGGTGCGCGAGGTCGGCCTGCAGCTCGGGCTGCCCGGCTCGCTGGTCTGGCGGCAGCCGTTCCCTGGTCCCGGCCTGGGCATCCGGATCGTCGGCGAGGTGACCGCGGAGCGGCTGGACATCCTGCGCAAGGCCGATGCCATCGCCCGGGCCGAGCTGTCCGCGGCCGGGCTGGACCGGGAGATCTGGCAGTGCCCCGTGGTGCTGCTGGCCGACGTCCGGTCGGTGGGCGTGCAGGGCGACGGCCGCACCTACGGCCACCCGGTGGTGCTGCGGCCGGTGTCCAGCGAGGACGCGATGACCGCGGACTGGACCCGGCTGCCCTACGACGTGCTGGCGAAGATCTCGACCCGGATCACCAACGAGGTGGCCGAGGTCAACCGGGTGGTGCTGGACGTGACCAGCAAGCCCCCGGGCACCATCGAGTGGGAGTAGAAGAAGGACCCCGTCCCACCCCCTGACGCGCTCCGCGCGCCCGGGGCCCCTGGGACGGGGCCGTTCCATCGGGTCACCTTCGTCACCGCTTGATGCGGCGCAGCTCCGAGACGAGCAGGCCGGCGCCGAGGACGACGAGGACGGTGGCCACCAGGCCGCCGCCGAACACCCAGCCCGGCAGCGACGTGCCGACCAGCGCCAGCACGGCGACCAGCACGAACAGCGCACCGCTGACGAGGGCGACCACGTCGGGCGACCGGCGCCCGGGCCGGGCGACGGGGTCCGGCTGCGCCTGGGCCTCCTGCCAGGTGGCGTAGCCGGTCGGTCCGACGAGCGGCGGTGCGACGGCGGTGGCCTGTGCGCCGCGTGGGTGGTCGGTGCCGAACTCGGTGGTCGGGTGCTCGGTGGTGGCGTGCTCGCCGGTGGGGTTCACGGGGGTCTCCTGACGGTCGGGTGACGGGTCGGTGGGCTGGTCGGTGGTCGGCGGCGCGGAGCCGATGGGGTCAGCCACGGGACACCGTCACGTCGCCGATGCCGGACTCGATCGTCAGCACGATCTCGGCGGTGTCGTCGCCGGTCCACGGCTGGTCGCCGGTGCCGGCGTAGGTGCCGCCGTCCGAGCTGCGGCCGAACACGTCGGCGTTCCCCAGGCCGTTGGACACCTCCACCCGGACGTCGGCCGACCGCGGCACGACGACCTCGACGTCGCCCACCCCGGCGTTGACGGTGGTGGTGACCGGCTGGGTCAGGTCGGCGAGGTCGACGTCGGTGAGGTCGAGCTCGAAGTCACCGACCCCGGACTCGTAGCGGGGCTGCACGGCCGTGGCGTCCTGCGGGGTGTAGCTCTGGTCACCCAGACCCCGGTCCCGGCCGTTGCGGAACCCGTCGCCGTCGGTGGCCGAGGCGACCAGCAGCGCGAAGGACAGCAGCACGCCCAGCGCGATCAGCGGGCCGCGCGAGCTGCGGCCGGAGACGAAGGCACCGACGCCCAGGCCGATGCCCACCGTGATCAGCGCGGTGGCCAGGAAGGGCACCGGGCCCGGCGTCCACGGGGTGACCCGGGCGGCCAGGGCCAGCACGCCGACCAGGATCAGCAGCACCGCCACGGTGATCCCCGGGACGGGGGAGCGGGGCTCGGGCGGGCCGGCCTCGACGCGGGCCGGGGCGGCGGCCGCGGCCTCGCCGTCCTGGCGGCGGGGCATCAGCACCCACAGCAGGAGGTAGACCACGACGCCGGTGCCGCCGGCGAAGACCAGGGCGATGAAGCCGACCCGCCACAGCAGGGCGTCGATGCCGGTNATGGGCACCAGCCTGTCGACGGGAGGGGGCCGGCACCATCGGGGAACCCCCGGATCCGACCCTGGTCCTCAGCTCGGGGACAGCACCCGGCGGAGCACCAGGAAGCGCACCAGCCCGACCGTGGTGGTGACGCCCACGAGCACCGCGAGGGCCGCCACGTCCGGCGCGTCGGGGACCCAGCTCTCCCACAGCAGCAGGACGGTGCTGGTGGTGGCCAGGCCGACGACGGCCACCCCGCCGCCGGTCCACTGCGCGCGCCACCACGGCGTCCGGCCGCCGGCGTGGAAGGTGACCCGCCGGTGCAGCTCGTTGGCCAGCACGGTCGCGGCCGCGGTGGCCAGCAGGTTGGCGGTCTGGCCGCCCCCGGCCAGCAGGAAGAGCGCGGACTGCACCAGCGTCGCGGTGCCGCCGGCGAGGGCGAACCGGGCCAGCGGAGCCGGCCCGGACGGCGCGGACCACAGCGCGCGACCGAGCGTGGCGAGGGGCATGCACCGACCCTGGGCCGCCCCGGACCCCGGCGGAACCCGGGGACACCCTGGTCCTGCCCCGGGGGAACTCAGGGTGTCACCGGGTGTGGCCGGCGGGCCGGCGGTGACACGATGATCACGTGACCGACCCGGGGACGACGACGTTGCCGCCGGGCAGCGCCCTCCCCGCGGCCCGACCACCGCTGCTGCGCCCGCGCTCGGGCCGGCTGCTGGGCGGGGTGGCCGCCGGCACCGCCGACCACCTCCGGCTGGACCCGCTGCTCGTCCGGGTCGCCTTCGTCCTGATGTCGCTGACCGGCATCGGCGTCGTCGCCTACGCCCTGCTGTGGCTGACCATGCGGGCCGCGCCGGCCGGGTCGGAGCGGCCGCCGCGGCCGGCGTCGCCCAGTCGCCGCCAGCTGGTCGGCGTGGTGCTGCTCGGGCTGGCCGCGGTCACCCTCACCAGCCGGCTGTCCAGCTGGGGTCGCGGCGACGTCGTCGTCCCGCTGCTGCTGGCCGGGGCCGGGCTGGCGGTGATCTGGTACCAGCTCGACACCGAGCGCACGCTGACCCGCTCCACCGGGCGGTGGGGCCTGGTGGTCGGCGTGCTGCTCGGCGTCGGCGGCGTGGTGCTGCTGCTGGCCACCACCGGCCCGCTGGTCAACGCCCGCAACGGGTTCGCCGCCACCCTGGTCGTGCTGGTCGGCATCGCGCTGGCCACCGCGCCGCTCTGGCGGCGGCTGCTGGACTCCCGCGCCGAGGAGCGCGCCGCCCGGATCCGCTCGGAGGAGCGCGCCGCGGTCGCCGCCCACCTGCACGACTCGGTGCTGCAGACCCTGGCGCTGGTGCAGCGGCACGCCGCCGACCCCACCCAGGTGGCCCGCCTGGCGCGCAGCCAGGAGCGCGAGCTGCGCAGCTGGCTCTACGCCCCGCAGGTGGCCACCGGGGGCACCTGGGCCGGGCTGGTCGAGCGGCTGGTGGCCGAGGTCGAGGCCGACCACGTGGTCACCGTCGACCCGGTCGTCGTGGGCGACACCGCGGTCGACGACGCCGTCGCGGCGCTGGGCCAGGCCACCCGGGAGGCCGTGGTCAACGCGGCCAAGCACTCCGGGGCCGGCGAGGTCGCGCTCTACACCGAGGTGACGCCGTCGGCGCTCACCGTCTTCGTCCGGGACCGCGGCACCGGGTTCGACCCGGCCCGGGTCCCGCAGGACCGGCGCGGGCTGCGGGACTCCGTCGTCGGTCGCCTGCAGCGCGTCGGCGGGACCGCCGTCGTGCACTCGAACCCGGGGGAGGGGACCGAGGTGGAGCTGACCCTGCCGCGGAGCGCGTCGTGATCACCGTCTTCCTGGTCGACGACCACGCGATGGTGCGCTCGGGCGTGCGCGCCGAGCTCGGCGACGCCGTCGAGGTGGTCGGCGAGGCCGCCGACGTCGCCGGGGCGGTGGCCGGGGTCCGGGAGACCCGCCCGGACGTCGTCCTGCTCGACGTGCACCTGCCCGGCGGGGGTGGCCGGGCGGTGCTGGAGACGCTGCGCGCCGAGCTGCCCGACGTCCGGTGGCTGGCGCTGTCGGTGTCCGACGCGGCCGAGGACGTCATCGCCGTCATCCGCGCCGGCGCCCGCGGCTACGTCACCAAGACCATCTCCGGGCCGGACCTGCGCGACGCCGTGGCCCGGGTGGCCGAGGGCGACGTGGTGTTCTCCCCGCGGCTGGCCGGCTTCGTGCTCGACGCCTTCGCCGCCGGACCGGCCGCCCCCGCCCCCGAGCCGGACGTCGACCCGGGCCTGGACCTGCTGTCGGCCCGCGAGCGCGAGGTCATGCAGCTGCTGGCCCGGGGCTACACCTACCGGGAGATCGGCCAGCGGCTGTTCATCTCGGTGAAGACGGTGGAGTCCCACGCCTCCAACGTGCTGCGCAAGCTGCAGCTGTCCAACCGCAACGAGCTCACCCGCTGGGCGGTCGACCGCAAGCTCGCCTAGGCGGTGTGCACGACGTGGAAGGCCTCGGCGAGGCGGCCTTCGGGGAGGCCGTGGGTGCGGGCGGTCTGCCGCATCCAGCCGGTGACGAACTCGCGCAGCTGGCCCTCGGGCTGGTGGGCGACCTGGGTGACGTGCGACTCCAGCGCGGCGAACTTGCGCTCGGCGGTGTCGGTGACGTCGACCGCGTGGTCGGCGCGGGGGCTGGCCGACAGCCACACCTCCGACACCGTCCACGCCTCCAGGCCCTCGTCGGCCAGCAGCTCGGGGAAGGCGAAGGGGTTGCGCGCGTCGGGGTACACCGCCCGCATCGTGGCCTCGCCGACGGTCATGTGGTCGGGGTGGCTGGCGCCGACCCGGTCCCACATCCGCTCCGGCGAGGTGGTGACCACCCGGTCGGGGCGGACCTGGCGGATCACCCGGGAGATGTCGCGACGCAGGTCCAGCGTCTGCTCGACGCGGCCGTCGGGGTAGCCCAGCCAGTGCAGCTCGGTCACGCCCACCTGGGCGGCCGCGGCGGTCTGCTCCTCCCGGCGCAGCGGGCCCATCCGGTCGCGCGGGGTGTCGTCGAACCCACCCGCGTCGCCGTCGGTGACCAGGCAGTAGACGACCTCGGTGCCGGCGTCGGTCCAGGTCGCGATGGTGCCGGCACTGCCGAAGTCGACGTCGTCGGGGTGGGCCAGCACGCACAGGACGCGGTCCACGTGCTCGGCGGGGGGCTGGGCGGGTGCGGTCACACGGGGCTCAAGCCCGGGCGCGGGGCGGGTGTTCCCGGGTCAGAGCCGGCCGCGGCCCTGGCGCAGCAGCATCATGCCCAGCGTGGCCCCGTCGGGGCCGAGGGCCTGCTGGAACCGGGCCAGCACCTGCTGCTCGCGGGACAGCGACAGCCGGGTGCCCCCGCTCTCCCGGCGCAGCGACCCGATCTCCTTCGAGATGGCCAGGCGCTGCTGCACCAGGCGGATGATCTCGGCGTCGCAGGCGTCGATCTCCACGCGCAGCTCGCCGATGCGCCCGGCGGGGTCGGCCGGGGTGGGGGTGCCGTCGAGGGTCGTGCTCATGGTCGTTCCTCCTGGTGGGGGAGGCCCAGCACCCCGGAGACGCGAAAACCCCGGGCTCCTGGGCCCGGGGTCTCGTCTGTCAGTGGCTAGCGCTGAGGGACGGCGACCGGGACCCGGTGGCCGTAGTAAAACTCCTGCGCGCTCAGCACGCTGGGGAGCTTGCCACACCGCGCGGGTGGTGGCCAGCACGGTCGCTGGCCCGGGTCGGTGTCGGTGCCGACGCCTAAGCTCGGAGGCGTCATGAGCAGCCCCCAGATCTCCCTCCCCGGAACCGCCGCCCTGCCCCGCCGGACACCCGGGCAGATGGGCCGCGAGCTCGAGCGGATGCTCGCCGGGCTCAACGGCCCCCAGCGCGACGCCGTGGTCCACGAGGGCGGGCCGCTGCTCATCGTGGCCGGCGCCGGGTCGGGCAAGACCCGGGTGCTGACCCACCGGATCGCCTACCTGCTGGGCGCCCGGGGCGCGACGCCCGGCGAGATCATGGCCATCACGTTCACCAACAAGGCCGCCGGCGAGATGAAGGAGCGGGTCGCCCAGCTGGTGGGGCCGCGGGCGCGGGCCATGTGGGTGTCGACCTTCCACTCCATGTGCGTGCGCATCCTCCGCGCCGAGGCCGCCAAGCTCGGCATGAAGAGCTCGTTCACCATCTACGACCAGGGCGACTCGGTCCGGTTGATGACGATGGTCGCCCGCGACCTGGACCTCGACGCCAAGCGCTACCCGGGCCGCAGCCTGGCCACCCAGATCTCGAACCTGAAGAACGAGCTGGTCGACGAGGAGTCCTTCGCCCCGCAGACGCCGCCGGAGAAGGTGCTCGCCGACGTCTACGCGCTCTACCAGCGGCGGCTGCGCGAGGCGCACGCGATGGACTTCGACGACCTGATCATGACGACGGTCAACCTGCTGCAGGCCTTCCCCGACGTCGCCGAGCACTACCGCCGCCGGTTCCGGCACGTGCTGGTCGACGAGTACCAGGACACCAACCACGCGCAGTACGCGCTGGTGCGCGAGCTGGTCGGGTTCCCGGGCGGCCCGGTGCCGCCGGCCGAGCTGTGCGTGGTCGGCGACGCCGACCAGTCGATCTACGCCTTCCGCGGCGCCACGATCCGCAACATCGACGAGTTCGAGCGCGACTACCCCGAGGCCACCACGATCGTGCTGGAGCAGAACTACCGCTCCACCCAGCGCATCCTCAAGGCGGCCAACCAGGTCATCGCCCGCAACACCGCGCGCCGGCCGAAGAACCTGTGGTCCGACGCGGGGGACGGCGAGCTGATCGAGGGCTACGTCGGGGAGAACGAGCACGACGAGGCGGCCTGGGTCGCCGAGCAGATCGACAAGCTGGTCGACGCCGGTGACGCCCGGCCCAAGGACATCGCGGTCTTCTACCGCACCAACAACGCCTCCCGCGTCTTCGAGGAGGTGTTCATCCGGGTCGGCATGCCCTACAAGGTGGTCGGCGGGGTGCGCTTCTACGAGCGCAAGGAGGTCCGCGACGCGCTGGCCTACCTCAAGGTGGTCAGCAACCCGACCGACGTGGTCAGCCTGCGCCGGGTGCTCAACACCCCCAAGCGCGGCATCGGTGACCGCGCCGAAGCCTGCGTGGAGACCCTCGCCGACCGCGAGCGGATCGCGTTCGCCACCGCGCTGCGCCGGGCCGAGGAGGCCCCGGGCCTGGCCACCCGCTCGCTCAAGAACATCCAGGAGTTCGTCTCGCTGCTGGAGGAGTTCGAGCACCTGCTGGCCACCGGCTCGGGGCCCAGCGCGCTGCTGGAGTCGATCCTGGAGCGCAGCGGGCTGCTCTCGGAGCTGGAGTCCTCCACCGACCCCCAGGACGAGGGCCGGGTGGACAACCTGCACGAGCTGGTCAGCGTCGCCGCCGAGTTCGAGGCGGTGAACCCCGAGGGCACGGTGACCGACTTCCTCGAGCAGGTGTCGCTGGTGGCCGACGCCGACCAGATCCCCGTCGCCGGCGACGACGCCGGGGTGGTCACGATGATGACGCTGCACACCGCCAAGGGCCTGGAGTTCCCGGTCGTCTTCCTCACCGCCCTGGAGGACGGCGTCTTCCCGCACCTGCGCGCCCTGGGCGACAGCAAGGAGCTGGAGGAGGAGCGCCGGCTGGCCTACGTGGGCATCACCCGGGCCCGCGAGCGGCTGTTCCTGTCCCGCGCCACGGTCCGCACCTCCTGGGGCCAGCCCGCCTACAACCCGCCGTCCCGGTTCCTCGACGAGCTGCCCGGCGACGCCGTGCACTGGACCGGCGTGGACCCCAAGCCCTCGGCCGCCTACGGGTCAGCGCAGCGCCGGGTCGCCGCCACCGGCCTGTCCACCGGCGGACTGCGCGGCGGGGTGGGCAACCGCCAGGTCATCAGCGTCGACGTCGGCGACCGGGTCAGCCACGACGCCTTCGGGCTCGGCACTGTCGTCGAGATCAACGGCGTCGGCGACAAGGCCCAGGCCACCGTCGACTTCGGCAGCGGCGGGACGAAGCGCTTGGTCCTGAGATATGCGCCGGTGGTCAAGCTCTGACGAGCGGGAGGGGCGATGACACGGCGATCCTCCGGATCGCACCGCGGCCAGGAGCCGTGCCCCCGTTGTGGCGAGCGTGCCCGTCGATCGGCGGGGACCCTCCGGGCCCCCTTCTCACGACCGTGCCGGCCCTCGGCTGCCGGTCGACCGGTTCCTCGGGGAGCCTCCGGCCCCGCCTCGTCGCCGGTCAGCGCCTTCGGCGCGGTGCGCGGGGCGGACTCCTACGCTCCCGGGACGTCGATGCCTCGGTCGTTCAACCACTCGGCGGCGTCGGTGGGCCGCCCGGTCATGGAACCGACGTGGACCTCGAAGTGGACGTGCGGGCCGGTGGACTGGCCCTCGTTGCCGACCTTGGCGATGAGGTCCCCGGCGGAGACGACGTCCCCGGCCGAGACGAACAGGTAGCGCATGTGGCCGTAGATCTCGACATTGCCGTCGGCGTCCTGGATGTAGATGGCGTTGCCGTACCCGCTGGCCGGGCCCGAGCGGAGCACGACGCCGTCGGCGGCCGCGACGATCGGGGTGCCCAGCGGGGCGGCCAGGTCCAGGCCCCAGTGCATCTGGCCCCACCGCATGCAGAAGCACGTGGTCAGGATCCCGTCGGTCGGCAGCGCGAAGTCCGGCTCCCGCTCGGCGCGGGAGGCGGCCAGGTCGGCCAGGCGGGCACTGGCCTCGGCGGCGGTGAGGTCACGGCGCGCGTCGGCGTCCTCGGTGCCCCCGGCGAAGTTCGAGTCCGAGGAGGACAGCCCGTAGTCCCCGGCGTCGGCGACCGGCGTCGCGGGGGTCGGTGACCCGGTGCTGCCGAGCACCGCGGCGAGGACGGCACCGACGGTCAGCGCCGCCAGGAGCAGGTGCCCGCGCCGCCGAGGGGGCTGGGGGAGGCGGTGTCGCCCACCCGGGCGCGGCGTGGTGGCCGGCTCGCGGGACGCCACGACGGTGGTCACCGGCTTCGGCCCGCCGTCCAGCGGGTCGTCGGTCGAGGCCGTGGGGACGTCGGGGTCGAGGGCGTCCAGGAGGTCCTCGACGGACTCCCGTGCGGGTGCCTCGAGCACCGAGCGGTCGCGGACGGGGCGGCCGGGCCGCGGGTGACCCACCAGGCCATGTCGGGACATCCGGGGCACCGCCTTCCGTGGTGGGCCCGCCCCCGGGGGAGCGGGTCGACTGCCGGCGAGGCCGGCGTCGGGTGCCGGCAGGAATGCCAGCAGCGTGATCGCATTGTGACCACGTGTGACGGCTGCGACCGGGGACGTGCGCGGCGTGTCGGTCTGTCGACTTCTCGTCACACGCAGTGCGCGCGGGGGTGCTGCGGACACCGGACGTCCCAACCGTCACCGACCGTGGGCAGAACCTGCCCGGGATCGGGCGCGGGACCGTCAGGCCGCGACGACGTCCGTGCTGCGGTCGGTGCTGCGGTGCCCGGCCAGGGTGGCGGCGACCTCGTCGACGACGGCCCGGTGGATCGGGAGGGACATGTGCCCCACGCCGTGCACCAGCACGTTGCGCGCCCGCAGGTCGGGGTGGTCGCAGCGCCCGTGCACGATCGGCAGGACCATCTGGTCCAGGTCGCTGTAGACCGCCGTCACCGGGATGTCGACGCCCGGTGCGGGTCGGCCCAGCTCGGCCAGCAGGTCCGAGCCCGACCGCAGCTGCCGGATGAGCGGGGTCGGCACCGCGTGGGCCCAGAGCGTGCCGCCGTGCGGGGAGCCCAGGGTGGTCAACGAGGCCACCCGCTCGGTGCCCGCGCACTGCACCAGGTACCGCGCGACGATCCCGCCGAGGGAGTGCCCGACCAGGTGCACGCGCTCGTGGCCGGTCTGCTCGCAGATCTGCTCGAGGTGCCGGGCCAGCTGGTCGGCGGCCACGCGCACGTCCTGCACCAGCGGGCTGTAGTTCCAGGTGCTCACCGAGGTGAAGCCCCGACGGCGCAGCGAGCGGCTCATCACCGTGAAGATCGACCGGTTGTCCACCATGCCGTGGACCAGCACCACCGGCACCCGGGCGGCGAGCGGGTCGGCGGCGAAGAACGCGCGGACGGCGGGCGGCTGCCACTCGGGGCGGATCCGCTCGTCGGCGACCGGCGTCTCCGCCCGGGTCCCCAGCGGCCACAGCAGGGCGTGCGCGCTGACCCAGGCCAGCTCGGTCAGGCCGCCGGTGAGCGTCGCGGGCGTGCACAGGCTGCGCAGCGTCCGGGCGGCACCGGCCACGCCGGACACGCCGTTGGCCACCACCGAGGAGGCGCCGTGCCAGGCTGGGACGGACGCGGACGTCGTCACCGGCACCTCCTGGGTCGACCCGGCGGGCGCCGGGATGTGCTGGGGCTCACCATGCGTGCCCCGTTCACGTGACGGTAATGCCCTCGTGTGCCCGACGTCACACACGACGACACCCCGACACGATCACGATGCGGTCTCGGCCGCTCGCGACCACGACCCCAGGAGGACCCCGTGGCCACGCGCAAGGACGGCACCACGCCAGGGAGCTCCGCGACCGCCCGCAGGGCCGCACCCCGCGGCGGTGCGACGCGGACCGCCCGGCCCCCGGCCCGCGGGACCTCCGCCGTGCCCGCGGACGGGCTGGTCGTCGGCGACGTGCCGGTCACCGCCCGGGTGGCCGGTGCCCTGCTGGCGCTGGCCGGCCTGGTCGGGGCCGTGGCGGTCTTCCCGGGGTACCTCGTGGTCGGGGGTGAGCCGCTGTCGCTGGCCACCGGCCCGCTCGACGTCCTGGTCGCCCTGGTCACCCCGCTGGTGGCGCTGGCCGTGGGCGTGCTGACCGCGCTGGGCCGGGTGCCCCGCTTCGGGCTGGCCTACGCCGCGGTGGCCGGCGGGCTGGGGACCGGCCGGCTGCTGATCGAGCTGTACCAGGGCACCGCCTCCACCACCCGGCCCGGCGTCGAGGTGCTGGCCGGTGACCTGGTGGTCACCAGCACGGTGGTCACCGGCGCCGGCTGGGTGCTGGGCGTCGTCGCCCTGGCCCTGACCGTGCTCGCCGGGGTGGTCGCCGTCCTCGCCTGGGGGCGCACGGTCATGGAGGACGGCGGCGCGCTGGACGCGTTGCGCCCCGCGCTGGCCGGGTCGGCCGTGCTGCTGGCTGCGGTGGCGGCGCTGTGCCTGGCCCTCCCCGCGGCCGACGTGCCCGACGGTCTGGTCACCGACCCGGCCACCGGGCTGGTCACCGTGGTGACCACCGAGGGGCCCCGTGCGCTGCTCGAGCGACCCGGCCTCGCGCTGCTGGGCGGTCTGGTGCTGGCCGCCGGGCTGCTGCTCTGCGCCGGCGTCGCCGCCTCGCTGCGCCCTCGGCTGGCCGCGGTCGGCGGGTTGCTGGCGCTGGCCGTCGTGGTGCTGCAGGCCGGGCTGTCCGGCTGGCGCGACGCGCTGCACTCCACCGACCTGGACTGGACGGTGCCGGGGATCGGCCTGCTGCTGCTGGGGATCGCCGCGGTCGGTCTCGCCGTCCTGGCCTGGCGGTGGCAGCCGGGCCCCGGTCGGCCGGCGGTCGAGGACGACGAGCCGGAGGACCTCCGGCGCCTGTGATGCGTCCCACGGACTGCGACGAGGGGTCGGCAGCGAGGTTGCGGGGGCGTTACGGTGCCTCTTCGTGGATCTCTTCGAGTACCAGGCCCGTGACATGTTCGCAGCGCACGGCGTACCCGTGCTCCCCGGCGGCGTCGCCGAGACCCCTGAGCAGGCCGAGGCCATCGCCCGCGACATCGCGGGCCAGGTCGTCGTCAAGGCCCAGGTCAAGGTCGGCGGCCGGGGCAAGGCCGGTGGCGTCAAGCTCGCCGACACCCCGGAGGAGGCCAAGGCGCGGGCGACCGACATCCTCGGCCTGGACATCAAGGGCCACATCACCCGGCAGGTGATGGTGGCCAAGGCCAGCGACATCGCCGAGGAGTACTACTTCTCCTACCTGCTCGACCGGTCCAACCGCACCTTCCTGGCCATGGCCAGCGTCGAGGGCGGCATGGAGATCGAGGAGATCGCGGTCACCAAGCCCGAGGCGCTGGCCCGCATCCCCGTCGACGCCTCCGTCGGCGTGGACCGCGCCAAGGCCGAGGAGATCGTCGACGCGGCGAACTTCCCCGCCGAGGTGCGCGACCAGGTCGTGGAGATCGCCATCAAGCTGTGGGACGTGTTCTCCAAGGAGGACGCCACCCTGGTCGAGGTGAACCCGCTGGCCAAGGCGCCCGACGGCACCGTGCTCGCGCTGGACGGCAAGGTCACCCTCGACGAGAACGCCGCCTTCCGGCAGCCCGGGCACGACGCCCTCGAGGACGCCGCGGCCGCCGACCCGCTCGAGGCCGCCGCGAAGGAGAAGGGCCTCAACTACGTCAAGCTCGAGGGCGAGGTCGGCATCATCGGCAACGGTGCCGGCCTGGTCATGAGCACCTTGGACGTCGTCGCCTACGCCGGCGAGGAGTTCGGCGGCGTGCGCCCGGCCAACTTCCTGGACATCGGCGGCGGCGCCTCGGCGCAGGTCATGGCCGACGGCCTGGGCATCATCCTGGGCGACGCCGCGGTGAAGAGCGTGTTCGTCAACGTCTTCGGCGGGATCACCTCCTGCGACGCGGTCGCCGACGGCATCGTCTCCGCGCTGGCCATCCTGGGCGACGAGGCCACCAAGCCCCTGGTCGTCCGGCTCGACGGCAACAACGTCGAGGAGGGCCGGCGGATCCTCGCCGAGGCCGCCCACCCGCTGGTCACCGTGGTCGACACCATGGACGGCGCCGCCCGCCGGGCCGCCGAGCTCGCCGCCGCCTGATCCCGACTCGCTGACCCCGAAGGACTTCTGACATGAGCATCTTCCTCACCGAGAACAGCAAGGTCATCGTGCAGGGCATCACCGGGTCGGAGGGCCGCAAGCACACCCAGCGCATGCTGGCCTCCGGCACCGCGGTCGTCGGTGGCGTGAACCCCTCCAAGGCCGGCCAGACCGTCGACTTCGACGGCACGTCGGTGCCGGTCTTCGGCTCCGTGGCCGAGGCCATGAAGGAGACCGGGGCCGACGTCACCGTCGTCTTCGTGCCGCCGAAGTTCGCCAAGGGCGCCGTCGTCGAAGCCGTGGACGCCGGCATCGGGCTGTGCGTGGTCATCACCGAGGGCATCCCGGTGCACGACTCCACCGAGTTCTGGGCCTACGCCCAGGGCAAGAGCACCCGGATCATCGGGCCCAACTGCCCCGGCCTGATCAGCCCCGGCCGCTCCAACGCCGGCATCATCCCGGCCGACATCACCCAGGCCGGCAAGATCGGGCTGGTCTCCAAGTCCGGCACGCTGACCTACCAGATGATGTACGAGCTGCGCGACATCGGTTTCTCCACCGCCATCGGCATCGGCGGCGACCCGGTCATCGGCACCACGCACATCGACGCGCTGCAGGCCTTCCAGGACGACCCGGAGACCGAGGCCATCGTGATGATCGGTGAGATCGGCGGCGACGCCGAGGAGCGGGCCGCCGACTTCATCAAGGCCAACGTCACCAAGCCCGTGGTCGGCTACGTCGCCGGCTTCACCGCCCCCGAGGGCAAGACGATGGGCCACGCCGGCGCGATCGTGTCCGGCTCGGCCGGCACCGCGCAGGCCAAGAAGGAGGCCCTCGAGGCCGCCGGCGTCAAGGTCGGCAAGACCCCCTCGGAGACCGCCCGGCTGATGCGCGAGCTCCTCGGCGCCTGAGCCAGACCGCACGTCACCGCCGCAGCGGGGCCCCCTCGCACGAGGGTGTCCCGCTGCGGCGCGGTTGCGGGCCGTCCGGCGCGTGGAGACCATGCGTGGCGGGATCCTGACATCCTGATCACGTCCAACCCGTACGACCCCAGGAGAGAAGCCGAGCTATGACCAGCAGCGGACCCGACCAGACGCCGGGAGGTCCCGGGCAGGGTCCCGGCGGCTACGGCCAGCAGCCCGGTGGCTACGGCCAGCCGGGCCAGCCCGGCCAGCCCGGCGGTTACGGCCAGCCCGGTCAGCCCCCGGCGGGGTACGGCCAGCAGCCCGGCGGCTACGGCCAGCCAGGGCAGCCCGGTCAGCCGACCCCCGGCCAGGGTGGCTACGGAGCTCCCCAGGGCGGCTACGGCCAGCCTGGCCAGCCCGGCCAGCAGCCGGCCTACGGCCAGCAGGGCTCGTTCGGCCAGCAGGGCGGCTTCGGCCAGCCCTCCTCCTCCGGCGGCGGCTTCGACCTCAAGAAGCTCAAGGTCGGCGACTACGTCGTGGCCGGCAGCGCGCTGCTGTACCTGCTGTTCTCCCTGCTGCCCTGGTTCAGCGGCGACTTCGGCTTCGGCTACAGCTACAGCGTCAACGGCTTCGAGTCCGGGCTGATCGTCTTCTCCTTCGTCCTGCTGCTGGCCGCCGCCGTGTGGGCGCTGCTGCCGGCGTTCCTGGACCTCAAGCTCGGCTTCCCGCGCAGCTTCGTGACCGTCGGCCTCACCGGGCTCGCGTTCCTGCTCACCCTCATCGAGTGGATCCAGACCTTCGAGGCCGGGTTCAGCATCTTCGCGCTGCTCACCTTCCTGGTGTCGGCCGCGGCGCTGGCCTTCGCCGTCCTCGGGCTGCTGCCCGAGCTGAAGAACAAGCCGGCGCTGCCCGGTGGCCTGGCCAACGCCTCCCAGTGGGCCAACCAGCCCGCGCCGCAGTTCGGCCAGCCGGGCCACGGCGGCCCCGGCCACGGTGCTCCCCAGCAGGGCGGCCCCGGCCAGGGCGGCTACGGCCAGCAGGGCGGCTACGGCGCCCCGCAGCAGTCCGCCGGCTTCGGTCAGCAGTCCGGTCAGCAGTCCGGTCAGCCCGGCGGGTACGGCTCCCCGGCCACCCCCTCCTACGGCCAGCCCGGTCAGCAGCAGGGCCAGCAGGCCGGTCAGCAGCCCGGCCAGCAGGGTGCGCAGTCCGGCTGGGGCCAGTCCCCGTCCGCCACGCCGTCCTACGGCCAGCCGACCCCGCCGGCGGCGCCCTCCTCGCCGTCCTACGGCCAGCCGTCGACCGGCTCCTCGGCCAGCGGCTGGAGCACCCCGCCGGCCGGCGGGCAGCCCCCGGCGCCGCCGACCTACGCAGCCGGCACCACNGAGCGGGGTGGGTCAGGCGTCGCCCGAGGGCTTCGGCCGGTCGCCGTCCCCGCCGCCCCCGCCGCACGAGGCCGACGGCGACGGCGACCGGCCGAAGCCCTCGGGCGACGCCTGACCCACCCCGCTCCGCGCACGACCAGACCCGCTCCGGCACCGCCGGGGCGGGTCTGTGCGTCCCGGCCCGGTGTCGATCGGCCGCTGTCGGCGGGGGCGGGCGCCGCGACCGCCCCGGACTTGCGAGAGTGGGGGGGTGCGCCAGCTGCTGACCCGAACCTCCGCCCGCAGCGGTGACCGCGCCCGGCTGCCGCTGGCCGCCCTCGCCGCGGCGGCGTCCGCGGCGGTCACCGTGGTGGGGCTGGTCGTGCCGACCCTCGCCCTGGTGGTCGTCGCCGCGCTCGACCCCGCCGGTGGCCTGTCCGTCGGTGCCGACCTCGCCCTGGCCGGCCGGCTCTGGCTGCTGGCGCACGGCGCCGCCCTCCAGCTGTCCTCCGGCACCGTCGCGCTGGCGCCGCTGCTGCTCACCGCCGCCGTGGCCTGGGGGTCCTCGAGCGCGGCCCGCGCGGTGGTCGCCCGCCGGGACGTCGTCGACCCCCGCGGCGTCGGCACGGTGGTCGGCACGGTCGTCGGCGTCCACGCCGTCCTCACCGTGCTGCTCGCCCTCGTCCTGGACGCCCCCGACGCGGCCGTCCGGTGGCCGTCGACGGTGCTGGGCGCCCTCGTGCTCCCGGGCGTCGCGGCCGGCTGGGGTGCCGCCCGCGAGTCCGGGGCCGCCGGGGACCTGGTGGACCGCTTCCCCGGGCCCGGCCGGGCGGTGGCCCGGGG
The DNA here is from genome assembly GCF_900491935.1 of Klenkia terrae. GTDB lineage: Bacteria > Actinomycetota > Actinomycetes > Mycobacteriales > Geodermatophilaceae > Klenkia > Klenkia terrae. The sequence goes on along the minus strand of NZ_UEXK01000004.1, from coordinate 1,266,974 downwards.
GGTCCTGGCCGGGCTGCTGACCCTCGTCGGGCTGGCCCTGGCGGTGGTCGCGGTCGCGCTGGCCGCCGACGTCGGCGGGGCCGCCGCACTGGCCACCAGCCTCGGCGGGGCGGGTGCCGGTGCGGTGGGCCTGGTCGGCCTGAGCGCCCTGCTGCTGCCCAACGCGGCCGCCGCCGTCCTCGGGCTGGCGGCCGGTCCCGGGTTCACCGTCGGGGCGGGCACCCTCGTCTCGACCGCCGGGGTCACCCTGGGCGCCGTCCCGGCGGTGCCGCTGCTGGCCGCGCTGCCCGACACGCAGGCCGTGCCGCTGCTGGCCTTCGTCTCGCAGGCCCTCCCCGTGCTCGCCGGTCTGGTGGCCGGGACGGCGACCGCCCGGCGGCTGACCGACGCCGACGGCGGGGTCGTCACCGCGGCATTGTGGGGCGTGGTGACCGGCGTCGGGGTCGGGGTCGGCGCCGGGCTGCTGGCCCTGGTCGGCGGTGGCGGGCTGGGCGACGCCGGGCTGGCCGACATCGGGGCGCCGGCGATCGCGACGGGTCTGTCGACCGCGGCCCAGGCCGGGCTGGCGGCGGCCGTCGCCGCGGCCGTCTCGCGCTGGCGGCGGTGAGGCGGGTCCGGGTCTGCGGAGGACCTGGGAGACTCCACGGGTGAGCGAGAGAGTCAGTCCGCAGGACCGCGACGTCGTCGCCCGGCAGCTCGGCCGCACCCCCCGGGCGCTGACCGGCGTGGCGCACCGGTGCCCGTGCGGCCAGCCCGACGTGGTGCAGACCGCGCCCCGGCTCGAGGACGGCACCCCGTTCCCGACCGTCTACTACCTGACCTGCCCGCGGGCGACGGCGGCCGCGAGCCGGCTGGAGTCGGCCGGGGCGATGAAGGAGTGGCAGGCCGACCTGGCCACCGACCCCGAGCTCGCCGCGGCCTACGCCCGCGCGCACGAGGCCTTCCTGGCCACCCGGGACGCCGTCGACGTGCTGCCCACCCGGGCCAGCGCCGGCGGGATGCCCGACCGGGTCAAGTGCCTGCACGCGCTGGCCGCGCACTCGCTGGCCGCCGGACCGGGCGTGAACCCGATCGGGGACCGCGCGCTGGCCGGCATGGGGGAGTGGTGGTCGCACGGACCGTGCGCCGCCCCCAACCAGGACGCCGCCCCGGACGCCGAGGGGTCCGGCTCGTGACCCGGGTGGCCGCGATCGACTGCGGCACGAACTCCCTCCGGCTGCTGGTCGCCGACGTGCCGGCCCAGGGCCCGCACACCGACGTGCTGCGCCGGATGGAGGTGGTCCGGCTGGGCCAGGGCGTCGACGCCACCGGCCGGCTGGCCCCCGAGGCGATCGAGCGCACCCGGGTGGTGCTGGCCGGGTACGCGGCGCAGATCCGCGAGCTCGGTGCCGAGCGGGTCCGGATGGTGGCCACCAGCGCCAGCCGGGACGCCGCGAACCGCGCGGACTTCGAGGGCATGGTGCAGGCCACCCTCGGCCAGCTGCCCGACGTCGTCCCCGGGCTGGAGGAGGCGGGCCTGTCCTTCCTCGGCGCGACCGGGTCGCTGGCCGCGGCCGCCGTCGCGCACGGCACGCCCGCGCCGGCGGCGCCCTACCTCGTGGTGGACATCGGCGGCGGGTCCACCGAGTTCGTGCTCGGGGACGGCGACGGCGTGCGGGCGGCGCGGTCGGTGGACGTCGGCTGCGTCCGGCTGACCGAGCGGCACCTGCACGGCGACCCGCCCGACGCCGACCAGATCCAGCGCGCCGAGTCCGACATCCGGACGGCGCTGGCCGCGGTGGTCGCCGACGTCCCGGTGGGCCAGGCCGCCACCCTGGTCGGGCTGGCCGGTTCGGTGACCACGGTGGCCGCGCTGGCGCTGGGGTTGCCGGCCTACGACGCGGCGGCCATCCACGGCGCCCGCGTCCCGGTCGGCGCCGTCCGGTCGGTGACCGCCGGGCTGCTCACCTCCACCCGGGCGCGGCGGGCGGCGCTGCCGGTCATGCACCCGGGGCGGGTGGACGTGATCGGCGGCGGCGCGCTGGTGCTGCGGGTGATCATGGATGCCCTCGCCGTCGACGAGGTCGTGGTCAGCGAGCACGACATCCTCGACGGCATCGCGCTGTCCCTGGTGCGCTAGGCCCGACCCGGAGGTATCAGGACGGCGGCCGAGGCCTCCCGGGGGGCATGACCTCGCTCCTGGCCCACGCCTCCCTCCGCCGGCTCGCCCCCTGGGTGCGCCGCTACCTGCCCGCCGAGCTGGCCGGCACCGCGGCGCTCCTGCTGGTCGGCCTGCTCACCCTGCAGCGGACCGGCTCGCTGGTCGGCACCGCCGTGGCCGCCACGGTGGCCGAGAACCTCGGGTTCTACGCCGTGGCGCTGGGCCGGATCGCGGCCGAGCAGCGCCGCAGCGGTGCCCGGGGCCGCACGCTGGTCGGCCGGACCGTCGGCCTGGGGGTGGCCGAGTTCGGCCCGGCCGAGGTGCTGGACTCCCTGCTCGTCCGCCCCGCAGCGCTGTGGGTGGGGGCGACGGTCGTGCCGCCGGCCGCGCTCGGGCTGCTGGCCGGCAAGGTGGTCGCCGACCTGTTCTTCTACGTGATCGCGGCCTCGTCCTACCGGTTCACCGAGCGGGCCGGCTGGCGCCGGGGCGGGCCGGTCCTGCGCGGGGGCCCCGGCCGGGTGCGGACCCGGGTGGGCTTCTGGGTCCGCCGCTACCTGCCCAGCGAGATCGCCTCGCTGGTCGCGCTGCTCGGGGTCGGGTTGACCACCCTGCAGCTGACCGGGTCGCTGGTCGCCACGGCCATCGCCGGCAACCTGGGCTCGGCGGTCGCCTTCTACGGCGTCTCGCTGGTGCGCATCGTCGCCGAGCAGCGCCGGGCCGGTGTCCGCCGCGGGGTGCTCCGCCGCAGCCTGGGCCTGGGCCTGGTCGAGTTCCTCCCCGCCGAGCTGGTGGACTCCCTGCTGGTCCGGCCCGCGCTGCTCTACTGGGGGGCCGCCGTGGCGCCGCACCCGGCGCTCGGGCTGGTCGCCGGCAAGGTGGTCGCCGACGTGGTGTTCTACCTGGTCGCCTCCGTCGGGTACCGGGTCACCGACCGGCTCGGCTGGCGCCTGCCGCGCCCCAGCGCCGTGGCCGCCGTGACCGCCGCACCGTTCCGGCAGCAGCGGGCCACCGAGCTCGCCGGCCGGCACGGCGGCGAGGGCCTCCGGCGGCTGGCCGAGCAGCACGGCACCCCGATCCTGCTGCTGGACCCGGCGGTCGCCGTCGCCCGGTACCGCCAGCTCGCCGACGCCCTGCCCGGCGTCGGGCTGCACTACGCGGTCAAGGCGCTGGACCACCCGGCGGTGCTCGCCGCCCTGCGCGACGCCGGCGCGTCCTTCGACGTGGCCAGCCCGGCCGAGGTGGCCGCCCTGGCCGACCTCGGGGTGGGGCCCGCGCGGATGCTCTACAGCAACCCGGTCGCCACCCCGGCCGAGCGGGCCCAGGTGGCCGCGGCCGGCGTCCGGACCGTCGTGGTGGACAACGAGACCGAGCTGCGCAAGACGACGGCCCTGCCCCCGGACACCCGGGTGCTGCTGCGGCTGGCCTACCGCAACGCCGCGGCCCAGGTCGACCTGTCCAGCAAGTTCGGCGCCGACCGGGCGACCGCCGAGCGGCTCGCGGCACTGGCGGTCGAGCTCGGCCGCCCGCTCGCCGGCTTCAGCTTCCACGTCGGCAGCCAGCTCGACGCCGCGGAGCCCTACCGCGCGGCGATCACCAGCACCGTCGAGCTGATGGACCTGCTCGAGCAGCGGCACGGCCGGGCCTTCCAGGTGCTCGACATCGGCGGCGGGTTCCCGGCCGGGTACCGGTCGCCCGTCCTGGCGGTCACCGAGCTCGCGGCGGCGATCGGGCCCCTGCTGGCCCCGCTGGTCGGCCGGTGGACCGTCCTGGCCGAGCCGGGCCGGGTGGTCGTCGCCGACGCGATGACCGCGGTCAGCCAGGTGGTCGGGGTGGCCGACCGCCCCGACGGGCGCTGGGTCTACCTCGACGACGGCATCTACGGCAGCTTCTCCAACGTGCTGTCCGAGCAGGCCGAGCCGCTGCTGCTCGCGGCCACCGAGCTGGCCGGTGCGGTGCCCGCCGGCCCGGTCACCCTCGCCGGGCCCACCTGCGACAGCGGCGACGTGATCGCCCGCGGCTACCCCATGCCCGCGCTGGCCCCCGGGGACCTCGTGGTCACCCCCACGATGGGCGCCTACACGGCGGTCACCGCCTGCGCCTTCAACGGGCGGTCGCCGGCCCGGGTCGTCGTCAACGGCTCGAAGGTGCTGGTCGACCGCACGACGATCGTCGGTGGCGGGCAGGAAGGCGTTGCGGCCCGGCACCGGGCCTCAGCATGATGCACCCCATGACCGCGCCCCGGGCCGTCCGACCCCCGGCCGGGGACGACGTCTGGGACCGCGCCGCCGAGCTGTTCACCGCCTGGTACGACGGCCGTCCGACGGCGATGGACGAGCTGGTCCGCACCCTGACGCCGGTGCTCTGGCAGGTGGCCCGCGGGTGCCGGCTGCCCGCCGAGGACGCCGCGGACGTGGTGCAGCACGCCTGGCTGGCGCTGGTCGGCCACGCGGGGTCGATCCAGGACCCCCGGTCGGTGGGCGCCTGGTTGGTCACGACGGTGCGGCGCGAGTCGATCCGCCGGACGGCGGCGGGCGGGCGGACCGTGGGCGCGGAGGACGCGGTCCTCGACCGGTGGGCCGACCCGGCCCCGCCCGCGGAGGACGTCGCGCTCGCCGGGGTCGAGACGCGCCGGTTGTGGCAGGCCGTGCGCACCCTGAGCGCCCGCTGCCAGGAGCTGCTGCGGGTGGTGGCGTTCGACCGGCGACCGGACTACGCCCTGTTGTCGGCGCGGTTGGGCATGCCGGTGGGCAGCATCGGCCCGACCCGGGGCCGCTGCCTGGCCAAGCTGCGCACCGCGCTGGGCGAGGTGCCGGCGTGACCGACGACGAGCTGCTCGACGAGCTGGCCCGGATGTGGACCGACGCGGACCCGGTGCCGCCGGGGTTGGTCGACGACGTGCTCGCCGGGCTCGCCGCGGCGGGCGTCGGGGACGACGTCGAGCTCTTCGCGCTCTTGGACCCCGCCGGGACGACGGTCGCCGTGCGGGCCGGCGAACCGGCCGCTGCGCTGCGGTTCAGCCGCTACGGCCTGGAGATGCTCGTCCGGGTCACGGTCGACGGGGACCGCCGGCGGCTGGACGGCTGGCTGGCACCGGGCGGACCGGGGACGGCGGTGCTGCGCAGCGGCGCGGTCGAGCTGAGCGCGCCGATCGAGGAGACCGGGCGGTTCGAGTTCCCCGAGGCCGCCGCCGGGTCGGCCGTCCTCGAGGTGCGGCTGCCCGCCGACGGCGGCCGGGCCCGGCGGGTCGCCACGCCGTCCTTCCTGCTCTGAGGCACCGGAGAGGTCCCCGCATGAACCCACCACCGGCCACGCCGCAGCCGGGGTGGCAGGCGCGGTTGAGCACCCCGCTGGCCCGTGCCGCAGCGCTCCCGGCCGGGTTCCTCGGGGACGCCCCCTGCTTCCCCACCGGGTACCGCCGCGACCGGCTGCTGGTGTCGGGGCTGGCCGCCGACGTCGCCGAGGTGCTGGTGGACGCCGCCTGCCTGGCCGGGGGCCGCCTGGAGGCCGACCCGGAGCACGTCCCCGTGGAGCTGGCCGAGACGACGGAGCAACGGGCCGGCCGGTCCGGCCGGCTGGGCACGGCCGGGGGAGCGCTGGGCCTGCGCCGCCTGCGGCTGCGCGCCGTGGACCCGACCGCACCGGCACCGGACGCCGCCGACGTCCTGCACCGTGCCCGGGTGCTGGCCGACGGGCGATTGCCGGGGGTCGGGCTGGACCACGTCGTGCTGCTGACCCCGCTGGGCGCCAACCCCTTCCACGGGTCGAACCCCTTCCACGGGTCGAACCCCTACGGGGTCGGCAGCCAGGTCCCGATCGAGTCCTACGCCGTGCCGGGCAGCGGTGGCCTGCAACCGGTCGCCTGGGCGGGTCCGGCGCCGGTCCGGGCGCCGGACACCGCGTTCGCCGCCCGCCGTCGTCCCGTGGTCGCGCTGCTCGACAGCGGGTGCGGTGCCCACCCCTGGCTGGACCGCGCCGTGCAGCGCGGGGTGACCTGCGACGGGGAGCCGATCGGGCTGGTCGACCCGGCGCTGGACCCGCAGACCCACCCCGACCTCGTCGGGCCGCTGGACGGCGGCACCGACCCGGCGAGCGGGCACGGCACCTTCGTCGCCGGTCTGGTGCACCAGGCGTGCCCGGACGCCGACCTCCTCGTCTGGCGGGCGGTCGCCCCCGACGGCTCCGTCGACGAGAGCGACCTGGTCACCGCCCTCACACGAATCGCGCAGCTGGTCACCTGGCACGCGGCGGGGGACCCGCGCGGCCGGCCGGTGGACGTGCTCAACCTGTCGATGGGCTACTACCACGAGACGCCGACCGACGGCCTGTTCGACCCGACCATGTCCGAGCTGCTGGCCGTGCTGGGCCGGTGCGGCACCCAGGTGGTCTGCTCGGCCGGCAACGACGCGACCGACCGGCCGATGTTCCCGGCCGCGTTCGCGCCCTGGGCGTCGGGCACCCCGGCGGTCCCGGAGCCGGACGGGACGGCTGAACCCGTGCTCGCCGTCGGTGCGCTCAACCCCGACCTCAGCTCGGTGGCCCTGTTCAGCAACGACGGTCCGTGGGTGGGGGCCTGGGCGCCCGGTGCGGCGGTCGTGAGCGCCGTGCCGTCGACGCAGGGCGGGCTGCAGCCGGCCGCCGCCACCCGGTTCGCCGGCCGGCCCCGGGCGTCGATCGACCCCGACGGGTTCGGCGGCGGATTCGCGGTGTGGAGCGGCACCTCCTTCGCCGCACCGCTGGTGGCCGGGGCCCTGGCTACCGCCCTGCAGCCGGACCTGCCGGCCCCCGGTGCGCAGGAGCCCCCGGAGAGCGCCCGGGCCCGGGTCCGGGCGGCCCGCACCCTGATCACGACGACCACCACCGCCGCGATCACCAGCCTGCCCGCCGGCGGGACCTCCCCGGGGTGACGCCCCGGCCCGGCGTGCCCCCGACCGCCGCCCAGCTGTACGACCGGGCGGTCGGCGAGACGAACGCGGGCCGGCTGGCCGCTGCGCGACGGGCGCTCCGGCAGGCCGCCGGCCGTCGTCCCGACCCGGACCTCGCCGCGCGCATCGAGGGCACCCTGGCCTACCTGGACGCCGAGACCGGCGACCCGGTGCTCGCGCTGGCCAGCATCCGGGCCGCCGCCGCGCGCCCGGGCGTCGGCGAGCGCACCCGGGCGGTCCTGGTCGGGCAGGCCGGGCTGGTCGCCATGCGCCGCGGGGACACCGACGACGCGCTGCGCGACCTGGGCCGGGCGATCCGGCACCTGGCCGACGAGCCGGCCCTGCTGGGCCAGGTGGCCCTGAACCGGGGCAACGTGCACCTGCAGCGGGGTGACCTGGTCCGCGCCGGGCAGGACTTCACCCTGGCCCGCGACGCCTTCCGGGCCTGCGGCGCACCGCTGGACGAGGCCAAGGCCCGGCACAACCTGGGGTACACCGACCTGCTGGCCGGTGACCTGGTGCCGGCCATCCGCCGGATGGACGGCGCGCGGGAGGTGCTGGCCCGGGTATCGCCGCTGCACGCGGCCACCTGCGACACCGACCGGGCCGCCGCCCTGCTGGCGGCCGGCATGCCGGCCGACGCCGAGCGGCTGCTGGTGGCGGCGGCGGCCGCCTACGGCCGGGCCAGGGTCCGGCAGCCGCAGGCCGAGGCCGAGCTGCTGCTCGCCCGGACCCTGCTGCACCACGACGCCGCCCGGGCCGCCGCGGCGGCACGTCGGGCGGCCCGCCGGTTCCGCGGACGGGGTGCCGGGACCTGGGCCGCGCTCGCCGACGGGGTGGCGTTGTCGGCCGCGGCGGTGCACCGGCCGGACCCGCGGCTGCTCCCGGCCATCGACGACGCCGTCCGTGCGCTCGGTGCCCGCGGCGCCCGGGAGGACCGGACGCGTCTGCGGCTGCACGCCGCGGCGGTCCGGATCAGCGGCGGGGACCTGGACGGCGCGGCCCGGGTCCTGCGGTCCGGGGTGCCCGCGGCGGCCCCGGCCCCGGTGCGGCTGCTGGCCCGCACGGTGCGGGCCGACCTCGCCGCGGCCCGCGGCCGGCACCGGACCGTGCTGGCGATCGCCGGGGCCGGGCTGGACGACCTCGCCGCCGAGCAGGCCCGGCTCGGCAGCCTCGACCTGCGGTCCAGCCTGCTGCTGCACGCCCTCCCGCTGCTGCACCGGGGGCTGCGGGTGGCGGCGGGCTCGGGCCGCCCCGACCTGCTGCTGGCCTGGACCGAACGGGCCCGCGACCTGGTCACCCGGGTGCCGCCGCTGAGCCCGTCCCCCGACCCGGCGGTCGCGCGGGAGCTCGCCGAGGTGCGCCGGCTGCGGGTGTTCGGGCAGGGCCCGGACGACGAGCGCCGGGAGCGGGAGCTCATGGAGTCGCTGCGCGGGCGGCTGTGGCACCGGGCCGGCAGCGGTGCGGTGCTGCCCCGGGTCGACCTGGCTGCGGTCCGGGCCGCGGCCGACGGGCGGGGGGTGGTGGCGGTCGCCTACTGCTGGACGGAGGAGACGGTGGCCGCGGTCGTCGTCGGGGACGGCGGACCCGGCCGGGTGGTGGGGCTGGGCCCGACCCGGGCCGTCACCGCGCTGCTGGGCGGCCTGGGCCCCGACCTGGAGACCGCCGCCGGCGAGCCGGCCGGCCCGCTGGCCCGGGCCGTCGACGCCGGGCTGCGGACCCGGCTGGCGGCCCTGGCGGAGCTGCTGGTGACACCGATGGACCTGCCGACCGGCCGGCCGGTGGTGCTCTCGGTGCCCGGCGCCTTCCGCGCGGTGCCGTGGGGCATGCTCCCCGGCCTGGTCGGGCGGCCCTGCACGGTGCCCTCGTCGCTGGCCGCCTGGGTGCGGACCGGCCCGTGGCCGGCCCGGCCCCGGGTGGCGGCCTTCGCCGCCGGACCGGGTGTGCCGCGGGCCGACGAGGAGGTGCAGCGGGCCGCGACCGCCTGGCCCGCGGCGACGGTGCGGGTGGGGGAGGACGCGACCGTCGAGCAGGTGTCGACCGACGCGGGGACGGCCGACGTCCTGCACGTGGCCGCGCACGGCCGCCACCACCGGGAGCACCCGTCGTTCTCCCGGGTCGAGCTGGCCGACGGCCCCTGGTTCGGCCACGACGCGCACCGGCTGCCCCGCACCCCCGGCCTGGTGGTGCTCTCGGCGTGCGAGGGCGGCCGCACCGCGGTCCGGTGGGGGGAGGAGACCGACGGGTTGGCCCGCGCGTGGCTGCACGCCGGGGCGCACTGCGTGGTCGCCTCGGCCGCCAGCGTGCGCGACGAGGTCGCCTGCGAGGTGCTCCCCGAGGTGCACCGACGGTTGGCCGGCGGGGAGGCACCGGCGCTCGCGCTCGCCGGCGCCACCGCCGACCTCCCGACGACCCTGGTGTGCCTGGGCTCGGGGTGGTGAGGGGTCAGGCCGCGCTGTCGGAGTTCGCGTTGGCGGGGAACTTGCCGGTCAGCGCGGTGTAGGCCTTCGCGGCACCCTGCGCGGCGACCAACCGGCCGACGGCCACCAGCACACCGGACACCGCGGCCCAGGCCAGCGCGTCGCTCCAGCTCACACCGGGGACGTCGGGGTTCTTCGGCGGCGGCGTGCCGCGGACGGCGATCCACGCCTGGTCGGCGACCTTCTTGACCACGATCCCGGTCGGGATGGCCATCACCGGGCCGAGCAGCTTGTACAGCGCCGGGGTCTTGACCTTCTGCTTCTTCGCCACCCCGGGATCATCCCGTGCCCGGCTGTGCTCTGCTGGGTGGGTGGCACGAGACGCCGACGGCTACCCCGTCACCCGCACCCCGGCCGGCGTCGTCCGCGGGGCACGCACCGCGGTCGACCTGGCGGCCGTGGACGAGCGGGTCTGCGGCTGCCGGGCCTGCCCCCGCCTGGTGGCCTGGCGGGAGGAGGTCGCGGTGGTGAAGCGGGCCGCCTTCCGCGACCAGGTGTACTGGGGCCGTCCGGTGCCCGGGATGGGTCCGGCGGACGCCCGGATCGGCGTCGTCGGGCTGGCCCCCGCCGCGCACGGCGGCAACCGGACGGGCCGGATCTTCACCGGCGACCGGTCGGGGGACTGGATCTTCGCGGCGCTGTGGCGGGCCGGGCTGGCCAACCAGCCCACCTCGGTGGCCGCCGACGACGGCCTGGAGCTGACCGACTGCCGGATCGTGGCCGCGGTCCGCTGCGCCCCGCCGGACAACGCGCCGACCCCGGCCGAGCGGGACACCTGCTCGCCCTGGCTGGCCCGGGAGCTCGCGCTGCTGCCCCGGCTGCGGGTGCTCGTGGTGCTCGGCGGGTTCGGCTGGTCGGCCCTGCTGCCGGTGCTCGCCGCCGCGGGAGTGGTCATCCCGCGGCCCAGGCCGAAGTTCGGCCACGGTGCGGAGGTCACCCTGGACGCCCCCGGCGGGCCGCTGACGGTGCTGGGCAGCTACCACGTCAGCCAGCAGAACACCTTCACCGGGCGGCTCACCGAGCCCATGCTCGACGCCGTCCTCACCCGGGCCGTGGACCTCGCGAGAGGATGACGCGGCAGCACGGCCCTCGTAGCCCAACCGGCAGAGGCAGGCCCCTTAAAAGGGTCCCAGTGTGGGTTCGAACCCCACCGAGGGCACCGGTGGTTGCTGAGCGTCGGTAACGGTTGCGGCTCGGCAAGTCAAGACTTGTCCTCACCGGTGCACTCGGACACGGTCGACCCACACAGCGGATCCACAGCGTGGTGGACCGCCCCGGCGGGAGGACGAACCGATGACCAGCGAACGACCAGACCGCCCCGGACGGCGGCGGCTCCTCGCCGCCGGCGCCGCAGGAGCCCTCGCCGTCTCCGGCGCCGTGCTCGTGGCCACCCCGGCCGCTGCCGCGCCCTCGGTGAACGGCTGCCAGAACCGGGTGAACGCCAGCGTGGACAAGCTGCTCACCTGCGTGACGCCGGCCGGCGTCACCGAGCACCTCGCCAACCTGCAGGCGATCGCCGACGGCAACGACGGCAACCGGGCCTCGACCACCTCGGGCAACACCGCGTCGGTGGAGTACGTGCGCGACACCCTCGAGGCGTCCGGGTACGAGGTCAGCGTCACCGACTTCACGTACGAGGAGGTCAGCTACGCCGGATCCCTGGCCCGGGTGACCCCGAGCCCGGCGACCTACGCGCTGGACACCGACTACGTGCCGATCGACGGCACCGCCTCGGCCGCGGTCACCGCGCCGGTCACCGGCGTGGACGTCAGTTCGGGGACCAGCGGCTGCGAGGCGGCGGACTTCGCCGGCTTCGCCACCGGCTCGATCGCGCTCGTCCAGCGCGGCACGTGCACCTTCGCGATCAAGGTCGCGAACGCCGTCGCGGCCGGCGCCTCGGGCGTCGTGGTCTACAACAACGCACCCGGCCTGATCAACCCGACGCTGGGCGGTGCCGTCGACGTCCCGGTCGTGTTCGCCACCCCGGAGACCGGTGCGGGCCTGCTGGAGCCGGGCACCACGGCGACCCTCGATGTGCAGGTCGTCACGGAGACCAACGTGTCCCAGAACATCACCGCCGAGCTGCCCGGCCGGTCCTCCGACGGCGTGGTCGTCGTCGGCGGCCACCTGGACTCCGTCCCCGAGGGCCCGGGCATCAACGACAACGGCAGCGGCTCGGCGACCATCCTCGAGGTGGCGCAGAACCTGGCCAACACCCGGCTCGAGCACCCGGTCCGGTTCGCCTTCTGGGGCGCGGAGGAGCTGGGCCTGCTGGGTTCCCAGGCCTACGTGGACAGCCTGTCCGACGACGAGCTGGCCCGGATCGGGTCGTACCTGAACTTCGACATGCTGGGGTCGACGAACTACGCCAACTTCGTCTACGACAGCGACGGTTCCTCGTTCCCGGCGCCCGAGGGCTACGTGAGCCCGGAGTCCGCGGCGATCGAGCAGACCTTCGAGGACTTCTACGACTCCCGCGGCATCGCCTACGAGGACACCGAGTTCGACGGCCGCAGCGACTACCAGGCCTTCGCCGACGCCGGGATCCCCTCCGGCGGCCTGTTCTCCGGTGCCGAGGGCATCAAGACCCCGGAGCAGGCAGCGGCCTACGGCGGCACGGCGGGTCAGCCCTACGACGCCTGCTACCACCAGGCCTGCGACGACCTGGACAACATCAGCCAGGTCGCGCTGGACCAGAACTCCGACGCCGTGGCCTACGCGGTGCTGGTGACCGCGCAGGCGGGCAGCGGTCCGGGCCAGGGGAACTGAGCACCTGCCGGCTGGGCGTGGTCACGGTGTGATCACGTCCAGCCGGCGCCCAGGAACCCTCGGGCGGGCCGGGGCGTTGTGCATGACGAGTGGGTAGTTCCTCCCGCCCACGCACCCGACTTCAGGCACCTCGAGGAGATGACGATGCCCAGCAGCAACCCGGCCTTCAGCCGGGGCTTCCCCGGCGCCCCCAACGGCCCGGGTGCCCAGAACGGGACCATGGGCTACGGCCAGCCCGCCACGCAGCAGCCGTGGGGCGCGCCGGCCCAGCAGAACCCGTACCAGCAGAGCCCGTACACCCAGCAGAACCCGTACGCGGCCACGGGCGCGCAGTACATGACGATGGACGACGTCGTCACCAAGACCGGCATCTCGTTCCTGGTGACCGTCCTGGCCGCCGCCGCGATCTGGGCCGTCCCCGGCCAGGCCGCGATGGGGCTGGCGCTGCCCGCCGTCCTGATCGCGTTCGTCGTCGGCCTGGTGATCTCGTTCAAGCAGATCGCCAACCCGGCCGCGACGCTGGCCTACGCCGCCCTCATGGGCATCGGCGTCGGCGCCATCAGCGAGGCGTTCAACAGCATCTACCCGGGCATCGTCATGCAGGCCGTGATCGGCACCTTCGGTGTCTTCTTCGGCATGCTGGTGGTCTACAAGACCGGTGCCATCCGGGTCACCCCGAAGCTGACCCGCTGGATCGTCGGCGCCATGTTCGGCGTCCTGGCGCTGGCGATCGTCAACGCGCTCGCTGCCTGGATCGGCGGCGGTGACGGCCTGGGCCTGCGCTCGGGCGGCCCGATCGCGATCATCTTCAGCCTGGTAGTCATCGGCGTCGCGGCGTTCTCGCTGCTGCTGGACTTCGACATGGCCGACGAGGCGATCCGCCGCGGCGTGGCCCCCAAGGTCGCCTGGTACATCGCCTTCGGCCTGCTGGTCACGGTCATCTGGCTGTACCTGGAGATCCTGCGCCTGCTCAGCTACTTCCGCGAGTAACCCCGCACCACAGCACAGCGGCCCGGTCCCCGTCAGGGGGCCGGGCCGCTGTGCGTTGCGGGGTCAGCTCAGCTCAGACGCTCGAGCACCATCGCCATGCCCATGCCGCCGCCGACGCACATGGTCTCCAGGCCGAAGGTGCCGTCGGTGGAGCGCAGGCCGTTGAGCAGCGTGCCGGTGATCCGGGCGCCGGTCATCCCGAACGGGTGGCCGACCGCGATGGCGCCGCCGTGCACGTTCAGCTTGTCGATGTCGATGCCCAGGTCCCGGTAGCTCGGGATGACCTGGGCGGCGAAGGCCTCGTTGATCTCGACGAGGTCCATGTCGTCGATGGTCATCCCGGCCCGGGCCAGCGCCTGCTTGCTGGCCTCGACCGGCCCGTAGCCCATGATCTCCGGCGACAGCCCGGTGACGCCGGTGGAGACGATCCGGGCCAGCGGGGTGATGCCCAGCTCGGCGGCCTTGGTGTCGCTCATGACGACCAGCGCCGCGGCGCCGTCGTTGAGCGGGCAGGCGTTGCCGGCGGTCACCCGGCCGTCGGGCCGGAAGACCGGCTTGAGCTGGGAGATGCCCTCCAGCGTCGTGCCGGCCCGCGGGCCGTCGTCGGTGCTGACGACGGTGCCGTCGGGGGTGGTGACCGGGGTGATCTCGCGCGCCCAGAAGCCGTCGGCGATGGCCTTCTCCGCCAGGTTCTGCGAGCGGACGGCGAACTCGTCCATCTCGGCCCGCGAGACGTCCTTGAGCAGCGCCAGGTTCTCCGCCGTCTGGCCCATGGAGATGTAGACGTCGGGGATCTGCCCCTCGGTGCGCGGGTCGGTCCAGGAGTCGGCGCCGGACTCGGCCACCGCGGCGACCTGGGCCTTGCGGTCGGCGAAGACCGGGTTCTCGGTGTCGGGCAGGCCGTCGGAGTTGCCCTTGGCGAACCGGGACACCATCTCGATGCCGGCGGAGATGAAGACGTCGCCCTCGCCGGCCTTGATGGCGTGCATCGCCATCCGGGTGGTCTGCAGCGAGGAGGAGCAGTACCGGGTGATCGTGGTGCCGGGCAGGTGGTCCATGCCCAGCAGCACCGACACGACGCGGCCCATGTTGAACCCCTGCTCGCCGCCGGGCAGCCCGCAGCCCAGCATCAGGTCCCCGATGTCGCGGGGGTCCAGCGAGGGCACCTGGTCCAGCGCGGCCCGCACGATGGTGGCGGCGAGGTCGTCGGGGCGCAGGTCCTTCAACGAGCCCTTGAACGCGCGGCCGATGGGGGAGCGGGCAGCGGCGACGATGACGGCTTCGGGCACGTGTTACCTCCACGGTGGGGCGCCACCCGCGTGGTGGCGTCGGGTCGACCGCGAACGTACCCCGGGTGCTACTGCCCGGTAACTCCGGTGGGCTGCTCGACCGGGGTGGCCTCGGGCAGCTGCGGCGGGCGGCGCCGGCGCAGCCGCGCCCAGGGGCCGCGGGGCCCGACGTCCTCGCCGTCGACCGACGTGGGCTGGACCTCGGTGCCCGACCGGCCGGCCGCGCTGGCTGCGGCGCGGGCGATCGGCCGGACGCTGTCCCGGCGCAGCGAGCGCGGTCCCCGGTCGGCCGCGGCCGGCCAGACGCCGATCGCGTCGGCGACCGAGGGCAGCATGCAGGCCGCCGCGGCCGCGTAGCCGGCGGCCGAGGGGTGGAACTCGTCGGAGGAGAACATCGACCGGTCGCTGGCGAACGAGGGCCCCAGCAACGAGCCGAGGGAGACGGTGCGCCCGCCCTCGGCGACCACGGCCATGGTCTGCGCGGCGGCCAGCTGGCGGCTCCACCGGCGGCCCAGCGTGCGCAGCGGCTGGGCGACCGGCCGGATGGTGCCCAGGTCGGGGCAGGTGCCGACGACGACCTCGCACCCGGCGGCCCGCAGCGCGCGGACGGCCGCGGCGAGGTCGCGGACGGCGAGGGCGGGCTTGGACCGGCTGGTGACGTCGTTCGCGCCGATCATGATCATCGCGACGTCGGGCCGCTGCGGCAGCACCTTGGCCACCTGCTCGGCCAGGTGGGCCGACCGGGCACCGGACACGGCCACCTTGACCAGCCGCACCGGGCGCTCGGCCAGCTCGGCGAGCGCCGCGGCGACCAGGACGCCGGGGGTCTGCTCGGCCCGGTCGACCCCGAGGCCCACCGCGCTGGAGTCACCGAGGACCGCCAGGACGAGGGGTGCGCCGCGGTAGTGGCCGTAGCGGCCCTCGCCGGTGGGCGGGTCGCCCTTGGCGGCGCGGGAGGACACCCGGTTGCGAGCCAGCCGTGCCTCCTGGCGCAGCAGCGCCACCAGCCCGGCGCCGGCCAGCCCGACGCCGCCCCCGCCGTAGACCGCACCCGTGGCGAGCCTGCGCGCCCTGCTCGCCCGTGTCACCGGTCCACCGTCCCCAGTCCGTCGTCGTCCACCCTGCCCGGCGAGGTTATCGCCCCTACGGTGACCCGGTGACCGAGCACCCCGCCGCCCTGCCCGTCGAGGACGAGGACGCCCGCCGCGCGCGGATCGTCGAGGTGCTGGTGGATGCCTTCTCCGATCTCATGGCGGCCGACGCCGACGCCTTCCGGGTCAAGTTCCGCAAGATGGCCGCCGACCCGTTCGCGTTCTACCGCGGGTCGGCCTGCCTGTTCTACGCCGACCTGGTGGACACCGAGGACCAGTGGAGCGACGAGCGGACGTCGCGGACGTGGATCCACGGCGACCTGCACGCCGCCAACTTCGGCACCTACATGGACGGCACCGGCCGGGTCGTCTTCGACGTCAACGACTACGACGAGTCCTACCTGGGCCACCTGTCGTGGGACCTGCGCCGGTTCTGCGCCAGCTTCGCGCTGCTGGCCTGGCGCAAGGCGCTGTCCGACGACGTCATCGCCGCGGTGCTGCGGGTCTACCTGGAGTCCTACCTCGACCAGGTCGCGGTGTTCGCCGGGACCGACGCCGACCGGGACTTCGCCCTGGACCGGCACACCACCACCGGGGCGGTCCGCGAGCTGGTGCTGGCCACGGCGGAGCAGACCCGGGTCTCCCTGCTGGAGCGGCTGACCGTCGTCGAGGACCACCAGCGCCGGTTCTCCGACATCCGCCGGCACCGGCGGCTCGACGACGCCGAGCGGGCCGAGGTGCTGGCCGCCGTCGACCTCTACCGGGAGTCGGTGCCCCGGGGCGTCCGCCGCCGCGAGGTCGCCTACGACGTCAAGGACGTCGTGGGCACCGGCGGGTTCGGCATCGGCAGCGCCGGGCTGCCGGCCTACACCGTGCTGCTGGAGGGCTACGACCAGGCGCTGGAGAACGACGTCGTGCTGTCGCTCAAGCAGGCCGGCACCGCCGCGCCGTCGCGGATCGTCACCGACCCCGAGGTCCGGGCGCTGTTCCAGCACGAGGGCGAGCGCACCGTCTCGGCGCAGCGGGCGATGCAGTCGCACGCCTCCCCGTTCCTGGGCCACACCGTGATCCGGGGGGTCGGGTTCCTGGTCTCCGAGCTCTCCCCCTACGAGAACGACCTGGACTGGGAGGAGCTCACCGAGCCCGACGAGATCGTCGAGGTGGTGGCGCAGCTGGGTCGCGCGACGGCGAAGATCCACTGCATCGGGGACGCCGACGCCGAGCACGAGGCGGTCGACGTGCAGGTCGAGGATGCGGTGCTGGCGCTGGTCGGGCACCGGCGCGAGGAGCTGGTCGAGGACCTGACCGGGTTCGCGCACGCCTACGCGGCGCGGGTGCGCGCCGACCACCGGTTGTTCGTCGACGCGTTCCGCGCGGGGGAGATCCCGGGGATCAGCTCCTCCGGGGAGCACCCGCTCACCTGATCGGCAGGTCCAGCACCATCCCCAGGTGCAGGCCGACCGGGGGCATGTCGTAGGGCTCGCTGACCACGGTGAACCCGATCTTCTCGTAGAACCCCACCGCGGCCTCGCGGGCGTCGCACCACACCAGGTCGGCGCCGGCCCGGGAGATCTGCACCAGGCCCTCGGCCACCAGCGCGCGGCCGGCACCGATCCCGCGGACCTCGGGGTCGGTGGCCATGCCGCGCAGCTGCCAGGCGTACTCCGCGTCCCGCCACGGGCAGGTCTGCGGCTGGAACCGGACGACGCCGACCACCCGGTCGTCCAGCAGGGCGGCCAGGTGGATCGCCGAGGGGGCGTCGTCCCCGGTGATCTGCACCGGCCGGCCCTGCCGGAGGACCCGGGCGCGCAGGTCGTAGGTCGCCTGCACGCCCACCCGCTCGATCCTGACCGTGCTCACCCGGTCAGTCTCCCTCAGCGGGCCCGCCGCCCCCTCCGGGTCCGCAGCAGAAGGACCCGGTGCCACCCGACCCACGCTCCGCGCGGGCCGGGCCCCTGCACCGGGCCTAACGGCTTCGCCGCCCCCTCCGGGTGCGCAGATAATCGGCGACGACGTACTCACCGAGGCGGTCGCCGTCGGGCAGGAAGACCCGGCCGCCGGCCCGCTGCGTGATGTCCTGCACGAAGTGCACCAGCGCCGGCTCCGGGTCCAGCGCGAACACGTTCATCGTCGCGCCCGACCGGGCCACCCGCTCCACCTCGGCGACGGTCTTCGCGATCGTCTCGGGCATCGGCGGCCAGCAGAAGTACGGCGACCCGTCGTCCTCCAGGTGGGCCGTCGGCTCGCCGTCGGTGACCACCAGGATGACCGGCTCGGCGTCGTGGTGCCGGGCCAGGAAGCGGCGGGCCAGCATGAGGCCGTGCTGCAGGTTGGTGCCCTGCAGGGTGTCCACCGACAGCTCGGCCAGCGTCTCGGGCCGCAGCACCTGCGCCGTGGAGGCGAACCCGATGATCTCGATCGCGTCCTGCGGGAACCGGGTGGTGACCAGGGAGTGCAGCGCCATCGCCGTGGACTTGGCCGCGCCCCAGGTGCCGCGCAGCGCCATCGAGTAGGACAGGTCGACCAGCAGCGCCACGGCGGCGCCGGTGCGCCGCTCGGTCTCCACCACCTCGAAGTCCTCGACGGCGATCTGCACCCGGCGGTCGCCGTCGGTGTGCGGTTCCCCCGCCGTCCGCAGCACCGCATTGCGGACCGTCCGGACGACGTCCAGCGGCTGCTCGTCGCCGAACCGCCACTCGCGGCTGGCCCCGGTGAGCTCGCCGGTCGCGCCGGCGTCGGCGACGTCGTGCTCGCCCCGGCCGGTGGAGTCCAGCTGGGCGAACACCCGGCGCAGGGCCGTGGCCCCGAGCCGGCGGACCGCCTTGGGCGACAGCTCCAGCTTGCCCTCGGTGCGGTTCAGGTGGCCCTGCCGCTCGAGCTCGCGCTCGAGCCGGCGCAGTGCGGCGAGGTCGTCGACCCCGGACCGGCCGAGCGCGCGCTCGACCAGCTCCTCGTCGACGTCGGCGAGGCTGGCCCCCGCGTAGCCCTGGGACAGCTGGCTGGACAGCGCCTCCAGGTCGGCCAGCTCGGCCACGGCGGTCGTGGCGTCGCCCATGCCCAGGCCCTGGTCCCCGTCGGGCACCTGGCCCGGTCGGCCCCACGGCAGGTCGGGGCGGGCCTGCCGGAGTGCGTCGTTGAGGTGCGCCATCTCCGCGGCCAGCCCCATGTCCTGCATGGCCTGGCCCATGAGCTCGCCGAGCTCGGCCCGCTGCTCGGGGGAGAGGCCGGCCATCATGCGTTCCTGCGCGGCGGCCCGGCGGGCGAGGGAGTCGACGAGCTCCTCGACGGTCTGCGGGTCGTCGGGGAAGAACTGGCCGTGCTTGTCCATGAAGTCGGCGAACCGCTGGTCAGTGTCCTCCCCGCGGTTGTGCGCGTCCAGCAGGGCGGACAGGTCGGCGACCATGTCCTTGACCGCCTGGGTGCCGTCCTGGCCCTCGGCGTTCATCTGCTGCAGCGCCTGCTTCATGTGCTGGAACTGGCTGTCCAGCACCTCCTTCTGCAGCAGGTCCTGGATCTGCCGGTAGGCCTCCGCGGCCTCCGGGGACCTCCACTGCCGGTCCTTGAGCGCGCGCACCGCCCCGGCGGTGTCTTCGGGCAGCGCGTCGAGCTCGGCCTCGGCGAGCCGGGCGGCGTCGTCGGGGTCGGGGAACAGCTCACGCCGCTCGGCCTCCAGCGCACGGTCCAGCAGCTCGCGGACCTCGGTCAGCGTCCCGTCCATGCTCCCGGCCTCGCGGGCCCTGCGCAGCCGGTCCCGCACCGAGCGACGCAGGTCGTCGAGGCCGCGGCGGCCGTCGAGCCCGCGCCGGAGCAGATCGCGCAGCGCCTCCCGCACGCTGCTGCCGGCCAGCACCTGGTCGCCGATCTCGTCGACGGCGTCCCCCAGGTCGTAGGGCGGGGCGAGCGGGTCCTCCCCGCCCCGCCACCGGCCGTAGCGGTAGCCGCGGCTCCCCCTGGGCACGGTCAGCTCCCGTAGACGGTGCGGTTGCCGTCGGTGTCCTTGGCGAGCCGGCGGGTCAGCCACAGACCCTCGAGCGCGAACTCGACCGCGGCGGCCGCCTGCTCGGCGGACTCCTCGCCCTCGGGCACACCCAGCCGGCCCAGCAGCTGCGCCAGGTTCGGCACGGTGCCGACCTGGCTCATCAGCCGCGGTGCGGGCACCAGGTCGCCGGACTCGACCACCTCGCCGGAGGTGAAGTGCTCCTGCAGCCCGGTGAGGTCCAGGCCGCCGCAGCGGGCCCGGAAGGTCTGCGCGGTGGCCTGCCGGAGCAGGTGCTCGAGCACCTCGAGCTCGCGCTCGTCGTCGGTGTCGGAGCCCGAGTCGGCGAACTCGACCTTCCCGCGGCTGGCCGGGACGACGGCGGGCAGGTCGACCACCCGGGCCACGGGCCGGGTCTCGCCGGCCACGGCGGCCCGCCGGACGGCGGAGGCGGCGACCGTCTCCAGCCCGGCGATGGCGAAGCGGGCGCTGACGCCCGAGCGCTGGTCGACCTGGCTGGACTCGCGGACCAGCCGGGTGAACCGGGCCATGATCTCGACCAGGTGGGCCGGCACCAGCGGGGTGTCCAGCGCGCCGTCGCCGAGCCAGCTGGTCTGCGCCTCCTGCTGCAGCAGCCGGATCTCGTCGGCCAGCTCGATCGGGTAGTGCGTGCGGACCTCGGCGCCGAAGCGGTCCTTGAGCGGGGTGATGATCCGACCGCGGTTGGTGTAGTCCTCGGGGTTGGCGCTGGCGACCAGCAGCAGGTCCAGCGGCAGCCGGACGCGGTAGCCGCGGATCTGGATGTCGCGCTCCTCCAGCACGTTGAGCAGCGCCACCTGGATCCGCTCGGCCAGGTCGGGCAGCTCGTTGATGCTGAAGATGCCGCGGTTGGTGCGCGGCACCAGCCCGTAGTGGACGGTCTCGGGGTCGCCGAGGGTGCGGCCCTCGGCCACCTTGATCGGGTCGACGTCGCCGATGAGGTCGCCGACGCTGGTGTCGGGGGTGGCCAGCTTCTCGCCGAACCGGTCGCTGCGGTGCAGCCAGCCGACCGGGGTGGCGTCGCCGTGCTCGGCGATCTGCCGGTGCGCCCAGACGCTGACCGGGGCCAGCGGGTGCTCGTTGAGCTCGCTGCCGACCAGCACCGGCGTCCACTCGTCGAGCAGGCCGACCAGGGTGCGGATGAGGCGGGTCTTGCCCTGGCCGCGCTCGCCGAGCAGGACGAGGTCGTGGCCGGCGATGAGCGCCCGCTCGACCTCGGGCAGGACGGTGTCGTCGAACCCGACGATGCCGGGCAGGGTGGGCTCGCCCGCGGCCAGGCGGGCGAGCAGGTTGGTGCGCAGTTCGGCCTTGACGCCGACGGGGACGGCGCCGCTGTCGCGCAGCTCGCCGAGGGTCGTGGGTGCGGGGGTCTCCGTCACCCCACTCACGGTACGACGGTGGTGCGACATCCGGGGTGCGTGCAGGTGGGGGTCCTGCCAGGGTCGGGCCATGACCCGGAGCACCGCGAGCGAACTGCTGCTGCTGGCGCTGGACGAGGTGGAGGGCAAGCCGGTCGTCGACGGCTCGGCGCTGAACGCGGCGCTGGCCGGTACGGCCGTCGTCGAGCTGGTCGCGGCGGGCGCGCTGGACCTGCAGCTCGACGCCGGCGGCGAGGTCGAGCCTGGGCGCCTGCGCCGCACGGGCGCCGCCCGGCCGACCGACGAACTGCTCGCCGAGGTCGTCGACACCGTCCACGGCAAGGCGCCCAAGGAGGCCATCGGGGCCCTCACCACCATGACCTTCACCGACCGGGGGGCGAAGCTGCGCGAGCAGCTGCTCGACGAGCTCGTCGCCGACGGGGTGCTCACCCACGAGCGCGGCAAGGTCCTGGGGCTGTTCCCGACCAGCAGCTGGCCGGAGGCCGACCCGTCGGTGGAGCGGGAGATCCGCGGCCGGGTGCGCGCCGTGCTGGTCGACGGCGCGCAGCCCGACCGCCGGACGGCGACCCTGGTCTCGATGCTGTCGGTCACGAAGCTGGCGCCCACGCTCTTCCCGGACGTGGACGGCGCGCAGCTGCAGGCGCGGGCCGACGCGGTGCGGGCCGGGGACTGGGCCGGGGGAGCGGTCGCCAAGGCCCTCGACGAGCTGATGGCCGTGATGATGGTGGCGGTCTTCGTCCCGGTGTTCATCAGCACGACGTCCTGAGCGCGGGTGCCAGGATCGGGGGGTGAGCGAACCCGCCCTCCCCCTGGTCACCGGTGCCGACGTCGAGTCCGCGGCCGCGCTGCTGGCCGGGGTGGTGCGGCGGACCCCGCTGGAGCACTCGCGGGCCCTGGCCGAGCGGGTGGGCGGCCCGGTGTGGCTCAAGTGCGAGAACCTGCAGCGCACCGGGTCGTTCAAGATCCGCGGCGCCTACACCCGCATCGCCCGGCTGACCGACGTCGAGCGCGCGGCCGGGGTCGTGGCCGCCAGCGCGGGCAACCACGCGCAGGGGGTGGCGCTGGCGGCGCGCGAGCTCGGGGCCGCGGCCACCGTGTTCATGCCCGAGACCGCGCCGCTGCCGAAGCTGGCCGCCACCCGCGGCTACGGGGCCACCGTCCACCAGCTCGGGGACTCCCTGACCGAGCCGCTGGTGGCCGCGCGGCAGTTCGCCGACGAGACCGGCTCGGTGTTCATCCACCCCTTCGACCACCCCGACGTCATCGCCGGGCAGGGCACCGTCGGGCTGGAGATCCTGGAGCAGTGCCCCGACGTGGCCACGGTCGTGGTCTGCACCGGCGGCGGCGGGCTGGTCGCGGGCATCGCCGCCGCGGTCAAGGCCACCCGGCCCGACGTCCGGGTGGTGGCCGTCCAGGCGGCCGCGGCGGCGGCCTTCCCGGCGTCGCTGGTGGCCGGGGTGCCGGTCCCGCTGGCGTCGATGACCACGATGGCCGACGGCATCGCGGTGGCCGCCCCCGGCGACCTCACCCTCGCCCACGTGGCCGGGCTGGTCGACGAGGTGCGGACGGTGACCGAGGCCGAGCTGTCCCGGGCGCTGCTGTTCTGCCTGGAGCGGGCCAAGCTGGTGGTCGAGCCGGCCGGGGTGGCCGCGGTCGCCGCGGTGCTGGCCGACCCCGGGGCCTTCGCCGCGCCGGTGGTGGCGGTGGTGTCCGGCGGCAACATCGACCCGGTGCTGATGATGAAGGTCGTCCAGCACGGCATGGCCGCCGCCGGGCGCTACCAGTCCCTGCGCGTCCGGGTGCCCGACCGGCCGGGCTCCCTGGCCGGTCTGCTGCGCGAGCTGGCCGCCGTCTCGGCCAACGTCCTGTCGGTGGAGCACGAGCGGACGACGGCCCAGCTGGACCTGGGCGAGGTCGAGATCGCCGTCGTGCTGGAGACCCGGGGCCCCGACCACGCCCGCGAGGTGGTCGCGGCGCTGCAGCGGGTGGGGTACGCGGTCAGCGACGGCTGACCCGACCGGGCGCCGATGAGCTCGGCCGCCGCGCGCGGTCCCACCCCCGAGCACCCCGGACCGGGGCTCCGGGACGGTCGGGAGCGGACGTGCGCAGGTTCTGTCGGTGGGTCGACCTACGGTCCCGGTCATGAGCGATGCCGTGGTGGTCGAGGGCCTGGTCAAGCGGTTCGGTGACTTCACCGCCCTCGACGGGGTCTCGCTGACCGTCGCCGAGGGCACGGTGCTCGGGCTGCTCGGGCCCAACGGCGCGGGCAAGACGACGGTGGTCCGCATCCTGTCGACGCTGTCGGCCCCCGACGGCGGCCGGGCTGAGGTCACCGGCCTGGACGTGGTCACCCAGGCCGACCGGGTGCGCGGGGTGATCGGGCTGACCGGGCAGTACGCCGCCGTCGACGAGTACCTCACCGGCGAGGAGAACCTCGAGATGGTCGGCCGGCTCCACCGGCTGGGCAAGAAGGAGGCCCGCACCCGGGCCGGGCAGCTGCTCGAGCGGTTCGACCTGACCGACGCCGCCCGGCGACCGGCCAAGACCTACTCCGGCGGCATGCGGCGGCGGCTGGACATCGCCGCCTCGCTCATCGCCCGGCCGCGGGTGCTCTTCCTCGACGAGCCGACCACCGGGCTGGACCCGCGCAGCCGGCTGGGCATGTGGGAGTTCATCGCCGACCTGGTCAGCGACGGCACCACGATCCTGCTGACCACGCAGTACCTGGAGGAGGCCGACCGGCTGGCCGACCGGATGGTGGTCATCGACCGGGGCAAGGTGATCGCCCGCGGCACCGCCGACGAGCTCAAGGCCCAGGTCGGCGGTGAGCGGCTCGAGCTGACCGTCGACTCGGTCAAGGGCCTGGCGACGGCTGCGGACCTGCTGCGCCCGCTGGCGCTGGACACCCCGCACCGCGACGAGCAGACCCGGCGGCTGACGCTGCCGGTGACCGGGGGCGCGGCCACCCTGGCCGAGGCCCTGCGGCTGCTGGAGGGCAGCGGCGTCGCGCTGCTCGACGTCGGTCTGCGCCGTCCCGACCTGGACGACGTCTTCCTCACCCTCACCGGCCACGCGGCCGAGGACGCCGAGACCCCCGCCGAGGAGCCGAGCCGATGAGCGCCCTGTCGCACACCCTGACCGACAGCCTGGTCATCACCCGGCGCAACCTGATCAAGGTCAAGCGGGTCCCCGACCTGATCGTGTTCGCGACGCTGTCGCCGATCATGTTCGTGCTGCTGTTCCGCTACGTGTTCGGCGGCGCGATCGAGCTGCCCGACGGCATCACCTACGCGGAGTTCCTGCTGCCGGGGATCTTCGCCCAGACCGTCGTGTTCGGGTCCACCACGACCGGGGCGAGCATCGCCGAGGACCTGCAGAAGGGCCTGGTCGACCGGTTCCGCTCGCTGCCGATGTCCCGGTCGGCGGTGCTCATCGGCCGCACCGTCGCCGACCTCGGGCTCAACGCCATCTCGATCGTGGTCATGGCGCTGACCGGGCTGCTCGTGGGCTGGCGGATCAACAGCTCGGTGCCCGAGGCGATCGGCGGGTTCCTCATCCTGCTGGTGTTCGCCTTCGCCGTCAGCTGGATGATGGCGCTGGTCGGGCTGCTGGTCCGCACCCCCGAGGTGGTCAACAACGCCAGCTTCATCGTGATCTTCCCGCTGACGTTCGTGGCCAACACCTTCGTGCCGCTGGAGAGCTTCCCGGCCGTGCTGCGCACCTTCGCCGAGTGGAACCCGGTCTCCACCGTGGTGCAGGCCGCGCGCGACCTGTTCGGCAACCAGCCCGACAGCGTCCCGGTCGCCGACGCCTGGTCGCTGCAGAACCCGGTGCTCTACACGCTGATCTGGGCCGTGGTCATCCTGGCGGTGTTCGTGCCGCTGGCCGTGCGGGCCTACCTCCGGGCCGGCAGTCGGTGAGCGCGGCGGCCGGCGGCGGCGGGGCACACTGGCCGGTGATGAGCACCGCGACGACGCACCCCACCGCCGACCTCCCCGCCGAGAACCCGCTGGCGCAGCCGTCCCCGCTGCCGTTCGGGCTGCCGCCCTTCGCCGAGCTGACCCTGGAGCACTGCCGCGAGGCGCTGCTGGCCGGCATGGCCGCGCAGCGGGCCGAGGTCACCGCCCTCACCGGCTCGGCCGACGAGCCGACGTTCGAGAACACCGTGGTCGCCCTGGAGCGGTCCGGGGAGCTGCTGCACCGGGCCCAGGTCGTCTTCTACGCACTGGCGTCGTCGAACTCCTCGGAGCGGCTGCGCGAGATCGAGCGCGAGGTGTCCCCGCTGTCGGCGGCGCACTCCGACGCGCTGCGGCTGGACCCGGAGCTGTTCGCCCGGATCGACGCGGTGCACGCGGCCGTGGCCGCCGGTGGGCACGGCCTGGACGCCGAGGCGGTCCGGTTGGTCGAGCGCTACCACCTGGACTTCGTGCTCGCGGGGGCCCAGCTCGACGAGGCCGGGCGGGAGCAGCTGCGCGCGCTCAACCAGCAGCTGTCCCAGCTGTCGACGACGTTCGGGCAGAACCTGGTGGTGGCCACCGAGGCCGCCGCGGTGCTGGTCACCGACCGGGCCGAGCTGGCCGGGCTGAGCGAGGCCGAGATCGCGGCTGCGGCCACGGCGGCCACCGAGCGCGGCCGGGAGGGCTACCTGCTGACCCTGGTGCTGCCCTCGGGCCAGCCGGCGATGGCCAAGCTGGCCGACCGGGGCCTGCGGTGCCGGCTGCACGAGGCGTCGGTGACCCGCGCGTCGACCGGGGAGCACGACAACGGCCCGGTGGCCGCGCAGATCGCGCACGTGCGGGCGGTCCGCGCCCGGCTGCTCGGGTTCGACACGCACGCCGACCTCGTCGCCGCCGACCAGACGGCGAAGACGTCCACCGCGGTCGACGCGCTGCTGGCCACCCTGGTTCCGCCGTCGGTGGCCAACGCCCGGGCCGAGGGCGAGGTGCTCGCCGAGCTCGCCGCCGCCGACGGGGTCGAGCTGGCCGCCTGGGACTGGGCCTTCTACAGCGAGCAGGTCCGCCGGGACCGCTACGCGGTGGACACCGCCGCGCTGCGCCCGTGGTTCGAGCTGGACCGGGTGCTGGTCGACGGCGTCTTCCACGCTGCCCGGCTGCTCTACGGCTACACCTTCACTCCGCGCCCCGACCTCCACGGCTACCACCCCGACGTCCGGGTCTGGGAGGTCGCGGACGCAGCCGGCGAGCCGGTCGGCCTGTACCTGGGCGACTTCTACGCCCGCGACGGCAAGCGCGGCGGTGCCTGGATGAGCTCGTTCGTGTCGCAGTCCCGGCTGCTGGACGCGAAGCCCGTCGTGTTCAACGTCCTCAACGTCACCCGCGCGGCGGCCGGGCAGCCCACGCTGCTCACCCTCGACGAGGTCACCACGCTGTTCCACGAGTTCGGGCACACGCTGCACGGGCTGTCCTCGGCGGTCACCTACCCGCGGTTCTCCGGCACCAGCGTGCCGCGCGACTTCGTCGAGTTCCCCAGCCAGGTGAACGAGATGTGGGCGCTGTGGCCCGAGGTGCTGGCCCACTACGCCGTGCACACCGAGACCGGTGAGCCGCTGGGCGCCGAGGTGGTCGCCGCCATCGAGGCGGCGTCGCTGTGGGGCGAGGGGCACGGCACGCTGGAGTACCTGGCGGCGACGCTGCTGGACCAGGCCTGGCACCGGATCACCCCGGACACCGTGGTCGAGGACCCGCAGGCGTTCGAGGCCGCGGCGCTGCAGGCCGCGGGTGTGGCCTCGGACCTGGTGCCCCCGCGCTACCGCACCACGTACTTCACCCACGTGTTCGCCGGCGGCTACTCGGCCGGCTACTACTCCTACATCTGGTCCGAGGTGCTCGACGCCGACACCGTCGAGTGGTTCAAGGCCAACGGCGGCCTCACCCGGGCCAACGGCGACACCTTCCGGGGCGAGCTGCTCAGCCGCGGGGGCTCGGTCGACCCGCTGGGCGCGTTCCGCGCCGTCGTCGGCCGCGAGCCCGACCCGGCCCCGCTGCTCCGGCGTCGCGGGCTGGGGTGACCGACGACGGGAGGGCCCGGCCCTCCCGTCGTCACAGCCAGGGCAGGTCGAGGACGAGGTCCAGGTCGTCGGGGGACTCGCCGTCGCGGACCAGGCGGTTGGGCTGGTGGTGCCCGCAGGCCG
Organism: Klenkia terrae; assembly: GCF_900491935.1. Classification (GTDB taxonomy): domain Bacteria; phylum Actinomycetota; class Actinomycetes; order Mycobacteriales; family Geodermatophilaceae; genus Klenkia; species Klenkia terrae. The sequence goes on along the minus strand of NZ_UEXK01000004.1, from coordinate 1,239,748 downwards.
TGCAGCGGTGCACCACCTGCCAGCCCTTGCCGGACTTCTCCACCAGCCCGATCGGCGCCATCGCCTGCCGGCAGGTGCTGGCGCGGTCGCCGGGCACCTCGTCGACGTGCAGGGACCACAGGCAGTACGGGCAGTGGTTGCGGTAGTGGCCGTCGGTGTTGGGCGGCACCGTCCGCGTGCAGTGCACGCAGGCGAACGTGGTGTTCTCCCGGGCACGCGAACGACCCCGGGAGCGCGGGCTCCCGGGGTCGTCGGCGTCGTGCGCGTCCGGTGTGCTGCTCAGGGCGCTGCGCTCAGGGCACGAAGGGCTCGACGGCGAGCACCTTCACCGTGATGTCCTTGCCGTTGGGCGCCTGGTAGGTCACCGAGCTGCCCGGCTCCGCGCCCAGGATCGAGGCGCCGAGGGCGGACTCGGGGGAGTAGACCGAGAGCCCGGTGGTGCCGGCAATCTCGCGCGAGCCGAGCAGGAACTTCTCGGTGTCGTCCTCGTCGCCGTCGAAGGCGATGGTGATGACGGTGCCCAGCGCGGCGTTCGTGGCGGTCTTCGGCGGCTCGCCCACCCGGGCCTTGCGGAGCAGGTCCACCAGCTGGCGGATCCGGCCCTCCTGCTTGCCCTGCTCGTCCTTGGCGGCGTGGTAGCCGCCGTTCTCCTTGAGGTCGCCCTCCTCGCGGCGCGCGTTGATCTCCGCGGCCATCGCGGTGCGGCCGGCCACCAGCTCGTCGTGCTCGGTCTTGAGACGGTCGTAGGCCTCCTGGGTCAGCCAGACGCCCTGGTCCTGCTCGTCGATGGTGGCCATGTGGGTGCTCCTACAACTCAAGAGCCGCCCCCCGTGGCGGGGAGCGGCTGCGGACGAACGACCAAGCTAACACCCCGGTGTGCTCTGCCGCACTCCCGGTGACGGGTTCGGAGACCGGGCAGGCCCGTTCGGGGTGTCCGACGTCGGGCGCGCGCGGGTGGGACCATGGAGCACGTGACCCAACCGGACCAGCTGCGACTGCTCGCGGTGCACGCCCATCCCGACGACGAGTCGAGCAAGGGTGCGGCCACGATGGCCAAGTACGTCGCCGAGGGCGTCGACGTCCTGGTGGCCACCTGCACCGGCGGTGAGCGCGGCTCCGTGCTCAACCCGGCGATGGACCGACCCGAGGTGTGGGAGCGGCTGCCGCAGATCCGCTCCGAGGAGATGGCCGCCGCCCGCGAGATCCTCGGCGTGGGCCAGGAGTGGCTCGGCTTCGTCGACTCCGGGCTGCCCGAGGGCGACCCGATGCCGCCGCTGCCCGAGGGCTGCTTCGCCCTCGTGCCGCTCGAGGAGGCCGCCGCACCCCTGGTGGAGCTCATCCGCCGCTTCCGGCCGCAGGTGATGACCACCTACGACGAGCGCGGTGGCTACCCGCACCCCGACCACATCAAGACCCACGAGATCTCGGTGCACGCCTTCGAGGCGGCCGCCGACCCCGACCGGTACCCCGAGCTGGGGGAGCCCTGGCAGGTAGGGAAGCTGTACTACAACATGAGCTTCACGCTGCCCCGGACGAAGGCGATCCACGAGGCGATGGTCGCCGCCGGCCTGGACTCCCCGTACGCCGAGATGCTGGACAAGTGGGACCCGGCCAAGGACATCTCCCACCGGGTCACCACCCGGGTGCCGTGCGGTGAGTACTTCGGCATCCGCGACCGCGCGCTGATCGCCCACGCCACGCAGATCGACCCGACCGGGCGCTGGTTCTCCACGCCGATGGACATGCAGCAGCGGGTGTGGCCGACCGAGGACTTCGAGCTGGCCCGCTCGACGGTGGACAGCGCCACCCCCGAGGACGACCTGTTCGCGGGGATCCGCAGCGAGGTCGGCGTCCGATGACCGTCGGCATGGCCGTGCTGGCCGCCAGCGAGCAGCTGCCCGAGGACATCGGCAAGTCCGGCCCCCTGGGCGCCCTGCTGACCGTCGTCCTCCTCGTCGCCGTCCTGCTGCTGGGCCGCTCGATGGGCAAGCACCTCAAGCGCCTGCCGGTCAGCTTCGACCCCGCCGAGGCCCCGGTCCACGTGCCCGACGACGCCTCGGAGCTGTTCGAGCCGCGGCCGGGCGAGGAGCTGCTCGACGTCCTGCGCCGGCAGCCCCTGGCCATCGAGCCGCCGCGCCGCACCGACCCGGACGAGGGGCCCACCGCCGCGTCCTGAGGCGTGGGGCCCCGCTGTGCCCCATGCTCACGCCGTGGCCGTGCAGAGGGACGACAAGCAGGGGCACCCGCCGGGTTTCGGGCGGGTGGGCACCCGGGTGCTCGAGCTCGCCGAGAACGTCGTCTACGCCGGGATCGCGCTGTTCCTCGTCGTCACGGCGCTGGTCCTGCTGGTGCTCGCCGGGAAGACGACCTGGGGACTGGTCTCGGACTTCTCCGACACGCCGGTGCTGGAGCTGCTCGACGTGCTCCTGCTGGTCTTCATCGTCGTAGAGCTGCTCTTCGCGGTCCGGACGACGGTCGAGAAGCGCGAGCTGATCGCCGAGCCCTTCCTGCTGGTCGGCATCATCGCCTCGATCAAGGAGATCGTGGTGCTCAGCGTCGAGGCCGCCGGCAAGGTCGGGACCGCCGGGTTCGACGACCGGATGATCGAGATCGGCGTCCTCGGGGTGCTGGTGCTGCTGCTGGGCCTCACCTCCCTGCTGCTGCGGCGCAAGGAGCGCGAGCCCGACGAGGGGGAGAACGCCCCGCCCGACCCGGAGACCGCCGACCGGGCCTGATCCGTCGCCGTCCGCGGTCGCTGTCGCTCGCTCAACCACTTGCATTACTTGATTACACGCTTACATTGATGCACAGCAGGACCCGATCGGCGGGCCCTCCGCACCCCTGGAGAGCGCCATGCGTCCCCATCCCTCCCCCCTGGGCCACCACCGCCACGGCCGCGAGCGCGGCGAGCACGGCGGCGGCCCCTTCCCCCCGGGCGGCCCGTTCGCGGCCGCCTTCGCCGGCGCCGGCCGCGGCTTCCCCGGTCGCGGCGGGGGCCCCGGTCGCGGGCCTGTCCCTTTTTCACATCTTCGCGGCCACGCGGCCCGAGGGGATCTCGCATGGCCGCTTTTTCCTTTAAAAAAA
>NZ_UEXK01000004.1:1176773-1236659 GCF_900491935.1 Klenkia terrae | reverse complement strand
CGACGCCGCCCGCTCGGGCCGGATCGCCCGGTTCCGCGAGGACACCCGCGCCCGCCGGGTCGAGGTCGCCGAGGCGGCCCAGGAGCGCTTCGGGCGCACCGTGTCCTGGGGAGCCCGCTGCGGTGACGTCACCGAGCTGTTCACCACGGTCTCGGCGCCGGTCATGACCCGGCTGCGGCAGTCCGAGCGGCTGGTGCTGGACACCCTCGTCGACGCCGGGGTGGCCCGCTCGCGCTCGGACGCCCTGGTGTGGTCGGTGCGGCTGGTCGGCCAGCACGCCGACGAGTGGCTGACCCAGCTGCGCGAGGCCATGCAGTCCGTCGAGGAGGTCCGCGCCCAGGGCCCGAAGCTGGGCTGAGTCCCGGCTGAGCGGCAGGTCTCGCACCGTGGTCACCCCCTCGATCGCCCCGCCGGGGAGACTGGGGGGGTGACCACCCCCGAGAGCACCGACGTCCTGGTCGTCGGCGCCGGGCCGGCCGGGTCGGCCGCCGCCGCCTGGGCCGCCCGCGCCGGGCACGACGTCGTCCTCGCCGACGCCGCGGTCTTCCCGCGGGACAAGACCTGCGGCGACGGCCTGACCCCCCGCGCGGTCGCCGAGCTCGACCACCTCGGCCTGGGGGAGTGGGTGCGCGCGCACGGGACCAACCGCGGCCTGCGGGCCGCCGGTTTCGGCCAGGAGCTGCTGCTGCCCTGGCCGGGCGGGACCCTCCCCGACCACGGCAGCGCCGTCCCGCGCACCGAGCTGGACGCCAAGATCCGGCAGGTCGCCCTGGACGACGGGGCCACCGCCATGGAGGGCGCCCGCGCCGTCGACGTGCAGCGCGACGGCGACCGGGTGTCGGCCGTCGTGTTCGAGGACGGTCGCACCGTGGCCTGCCGCAAGCTGGTCGTCGCCGACGGCGTGCGCTCCCCGCTGGGCCGGGTGCTGGGCCGGGAGTGGCACCGGGAGACCGCCTACGGCGTCGCCGCCCGCGGCTACGTCACCAGCGCCCGCAGCGACGACCCGTGGATCTCCAGCCACCTGGAGCTGCGCGGCACCCAGGGCGAGCTGCTCAGCGGCTACGGCTGGGTGTTCCCGCTGTCCGACGGCGAGGTCAACATCGGCGTGGGCACCCTGGCCACGGCCAAGCGGCCGGCCGGCGTGCAGCTCAAGCCGCTGCTGGACTTCTACGCCGACGGCCGCCGCGAGGAGTGGCAGCTGACCGGCGACGTGCGGGCCAAGGCCTCGGCCCTGCTGCCCATGGGCGGTGCGGTGTCCGGGGTGGCCGGCCGCAACTGGGCGCTGGTCGGCGACGCCGCCGGCTGCGTGAACCCGCTCAACGGCGAGGGCATCGACTACGGCATGGAGACCGGCCGGACCCTGGCCGGGCTGCTGGACGAGGACGACTGGTCGCTGGCGTGGCCCGCCACCCTGCGCCGGCACTACGGCGAGGCGTTCTCCATCGCCCGCCGGCTGGCCGGGCTGCTCACCCTGCCGCGGCTGCTGCCGGCGGCGGGACCCGTGGGCATGCGCTCGCGCGTGCTGATGACCGTCGCGCTGCGGGTCATGGGCAACCTGGTGACCGACGAGGACCGCGACCTGACCGCCCGCGCCTGGCGCACCGCCGGCCGGCTGTCGGTGAAGCTGGACCACCGCCCCCCGTTCCCGGCCGCGGACCTGCGCGCCGGCTGAACCGGCGCGCAGGCCCTCGCGGTCAGCCGGCCCGCACGTCGTACCGGTCGGCCATCATCACCTTGTCCCAGGCGGCGACGAAGTCCCGGACGAACCGGGCCTCGCCGTCGCGGCTGGCGTAGACCTCGGCGACGGCACGCAGCTGGGCGTTGGCGCCGAACACCAGGTCGTGCCGGGTGGCCCGGTGCACCTGCGCACCGGTGTCGACGTCGTCGAGGGCGAACTGGGTGCCGGCCTCCTCCAGCGCACGCCACCGCAGGTCGGGGCTGAGCACCGTGCCGAAGAAGTCCGGGGTCAGGACGCCGACCCGGTCGGTCAGGGTGGACGACCCGTCGTGGTTGCAGCCCAGCGCGCGCAGGCCACCGGTGAGCGCCACCCACTCCGGTGCGCTGAGCCCCAGGAGGTCGGCCTTGTCCAGGAACAGCTGCTCCGGGGACACCGACGTCACCTCGGCGAGGTCGGGCTGGGTGTAGTTGCGGAAGCCGTCGGCCAGCGGGGCCAGCCACTCGAACGTCGGGACGTCGGTCTGCTCCTGGGTGGCGTCCACCCGGCCCGGCGTGAAGGGCACCCGGACGTCGTGCCCGGCGGCGCGGGCGGCGTCCTCGACCGCCACGCACCCGGCCAGCACGACCACGTCGGCCAGGCTGGCGCCGCCCCGGGAGGCCACCTCGCGGAGCGCGGCGACCACCGGCACGGTGCGCCGGTTGACCACCCAGTCCTTCTGCGGGGCCAGCGCCAGCCGGGCGCCGTTGGCGCCGCCGCGCTTGTCGCTGTCGCGGTAGGTGACCGCGGCGGAGAAGGCGGTGTAGGCCAGGTCGGAGGTGCTCAGGCCGGTGTCGCGGACCGCCTGGGCCAGCCGGGCGACGTCGTCGGCGCCCAGCGGGGTGCCGGTGGGCGCGGGCAGCGGGTCCTGCCAGGGCAGGTCGTCGGCCGGCACCTCGGGCCCCAGGTAGCGGGCCTTGGGACCCATGTCGCGGTGCGTGAGCTTGTACCAGGCCTTGGAGAACGCCAGGGTGAAGGCGTCGAAGTCGGCCAGGAACCGCTGGCAGATCTCCCGGTAGACCGGGTCGACCTTGAGCGCGATGTCGCTGGTCATCATCATCAGCGGGTGCTCGACGCCCGGGCGGTGCGCGTCGGGGGTGCGCGGCGCGGCCGGGTCGGCCGGGGTCCACTGCAGGGCCCCCGCGGGGCTGCGGGTCTGCTCCCACTCGTGGCCGAACAGGTTCTCCAGGTAGGCGTTGTCCCAGGTCGTGGGGTCCGGCGTCCAGGAGCCCTCGATGCCGTTGGTCATGGTGTCCGCGCCGTTGCCGGCGCCCTGGGGGTTGTGCCAGCCCAGGCCCATGGCCTCCATCGGGGCGTTCTCCGGCGGCGCGCCGATCCGGGCGGCGGCCACCTGGCCGTGGCTCTTGCCGAAGGCGTGCCCGCCGGCGATCAGCGCGACGGTCTCCTCGTCGTCCATCGCCATCCGACCGAAGGTGATGCGGATGTCCACGGCCGAGGCCGCCGGGTCGCCGTTCGCCTCCGGGCCCTCGGGGTTGACGTAGATCAGCGCCTGGTGCGAGGCGGCGAGCGGCTGCTGCAGCTCGTAGTCGGCGTCCCCGGGCGACCCGGTCCACCGCTGGTCGCGGCTGACCATGTCGTCGTAGGAGCTCGGGGCGGTCATGTCGATGTGCTCGGGGCCCCAGTAGGTGGCGTCGTCGGCCTCCCAGGCGTCCCGCCGTCCACCGGCGAAGCCGTAGGTCGGGAAGCCCATGATCTCCAGCGCGCAGTTGCCGGTCAGCACGATCAGGTCCGCCCAGGAGATCGCCGCGCCGTACCGCTGCTTGATCGGCCACAGCAGGCGGCGGGACTTGTCGGTGTTGCCGTTGTCCCACCAGCTGCTGATCGGGGCGAACCGCTGCATCGCCTGCCCGGCGCCGCCGCGGCCGTCGGCGATCCGGTAGGTGCCGGCCGAGTGCCAGGCCATCCGGATCATCTGCGGCCCGTAGTTGCCGTAGTCCGAGGGCCACCAGGGCACCGAGGTGGTGAGGAACTGCGTGATCTCGGCCTTGAGGGCGGGCAGGTCGACCGTGGCGAACGCGGCCGCGTAGTCCTCGTCGGACAGCGGGTTGGCGGCCGCGCCGTCGCGGTGCAGCTGCTCGACCCGCAGGCGCTGGGGGTACCAGTCCGACAGCGTCGGGGCTGAGGTCTGCGCGCCGCCGAGGGTGTTCCCGCCGAACGGGCACTTCCCCTCGAGGACGTCGTCGTACTCGGCGTACTGGGTCATGGTGGTTGCCCTCTCCTCGAGCGTCCGGTGCGGGCCGCGCGGCGGCCCTCGATGATCGTCGGGGTTGGCGGGGAACGCCGCGACGGGACGGTCGGGTTCCGACACACCGGTACCTGCGTGTCCGGGGTAGTGCGCGGTGCGCGGTAGTGTGCGATCCACCGACGAGGCCCGGAGGGCGCATGGACACCACGCAGTTGCTCAAGGGGGTGCTGGACCTCGCCGTGCTGGCCGTGCTCGACGGCGAGGACGGCTACGGCTACGACGTCGTCCGGCGGCTGCGCGCGGGTGGCCTGGAGGACGTCGGCGACGCGTCGGTCTACGGCACCCTGCGCCGGCTGTACGCCGCCGGGCACCTCACCTCCTACGTCGTCCCCTCCGTGGAGGGACCGCACCGCAAGTACTACGGCCTGAACGCCTCGGGCCGCGCCCAGCTGGAGACGTCGACCAAGACCTGGTCGGGGTTCGCGGACACGATGGCGGCACTGCTCGCCGGGAAGGCCCAGGTGGCGGCATGAGCGCACCGACCGGCACGCAGACGACCACCGACCCGGAGGTCGCGGCCTACGCCCGGCAGGTCCGCGAGGCCCTCGCCGACGTGCCCGCCGCCCGGCTGGAGGAGCTGCTCGAGGACCTGGAGGAGCACCTGGTCGAGGTCGCCGCGGAGACCCCCGGCCCGCTGACCGACCGACTGGGGTCCCCGGCCGACTACGCCGCGGAGCTGCGCCGGGCGGCCGGCCTGCCGGAGACGACGCCCGACGCACCGACCGGCACCGCCCGGCGGGGGCTCATCGAGCGGCTGCGCGAGCGGTACGGCGACCACTCGGCCGTCGTCGCCGTCCGGGAGTTCCTGCCCGAGCTGCGGCCGGCCTGGTGGGTGGTCCGCGGCTGGGCGGCCGTGGCGGCCGTCGACGCGGTGTTCACCGGCCCGGTGGACCTGCCGCTGCCGACCCTGGGGCTGGGGGTCATCGGGTGGCTGGTCACGGCCGGGGCGGTGGCCTGGTCGGTCCGCTGGGGCCTGCGCACCCGCGCGGCCGGGACGCCGCTGACCCACGCGACCGCCGCCGCCAACCTGGTCCTGGCGGTCTGCGCGCTGGTGGCGACGGTGGGCCTGGTCGCCGCCGCGCCGTCCCCGGACTACGCCTCCGAGGTCTCCTACGACACCGGGCCGACCACGCTGACCCACGAGGACGGGACGCCGATCACCAACATCGTCCCGTACGGCCCGGACGGCGAGCCGCTGACCGGGGTCCTCCTCTACGACCAGGACGGCCGCCCGATCGACAACCTGTCGACCTACACCATCGACGGCAGCGAGGTGCGCCCGCAGAGCGGGCCGGCCCAGCCGGACAACGCCTACCCGCAGGCTCAGGTGGTCACTGCGTACGACCAGTACGGCAACGCGCAGGAGACCGAGGTCCCGCTGCCGACGCCGACCCCGCCCGCAGCTGACCCGGCGGTGCCGACGCCGTAGGCAGGCCCGGTTCAGGGGCCCGCCGCGAGCTCGCGAGTGGTGGGGAGAACCGTGGCCCTACAGGAAGGGGCTGTTGAAGATGGCGAAGTAGACGGCGATGTAGTGGCAGGTGGCGGCCACGATCGTCATCGCGTGGAACACCTCGTGGTAGCCGAAGACGCCGGGCCACGGGTTGGGCTTCTTGATCGCGTAGGTGACCGCACCGACCGTGTAGAGCAGCCCGCCCGCGGCCAGCAGCACCATGGCGGTGACCCCGGCCAGGTCGAGGATGTCGCCGAGCACGAACACCGCGACCCAGCCCAGCGCGATGTAGATCGGGACGCCGAGCCAGCGCGGTGCGGTCGGCCAGACGAGCTTGAGCGACATCCCGGCCAGGGCGCCGGTCCAGACGATGCCGAAGATCCACCAGTTGGTCGGGTAGGGCACCGACAGGGCGGCGAAGGGCGTGTAGGTGCCGGCGATGAACAGGAAGATCATCGAGTGGTCGAGCCGCTTCATGAGCTTCCACCCGCGCGGTGACCAGCGGCGGCGGTGGTAGGCCGCGCTGATCCCGAACAGCCCGAGGATGGTCAGGCAGTACAGCGAGACCGGCAGCCCGGCCCGCACGCCGCCGTGCACCCAGGCCAGCGGGATGAGCACCGCGCCGGCCAGCACCGAGCCGAAGGCGGCGAACAGGTGCAGCCAGCCGCGCAGCCGCGGGCGGGTGTCGGGGTGGTCGAAGTCGGGGTCGCCGTAGTCGCTGTCCTGCCACTCCCCGGCGGGGCGGACGGCCTCGACCTGCTCGCCCTCGGCGAGGACCGTGGTCACCGCCTGGCCGGGCGGTGCCTCGAGCTCGGTCCCGTCGGAGGACACCCGGACGGTCTCCGTCGATCGGCTCGGCACGCTCATGCACCGAGGTTAAGGCCGTGGCCGGGCCGGCGACAGCCGCGGTGGCTGTGAGGCTGCCGGGGGTGCTGTGAGGTCCGACGCCGTCCGGCCCTCCCTGTGTGCCCGCCGTGGTCCTAGGGTGACCTTCCGTGGGGGCCCGCGAGCAGGTGCGTGAGGCGTTGACGGCGCTGTACGAGCGCCGACTGGTCCGCCGGCTGGACCGCAGCGCGGCCCCCCGGCACGTCGGCGTGATCGTCGACGGCAACCGGCGGTGGGCCCGGGCGACCGGCCTGGACGACGTCAACGACGGCCACCGGCGCGGTGCGGACAAGATCGTGGACTTCCTCGGCTGGTGCGACGAGACCGGGGTCGAGGTGGTGACCCTGTTCCTGCTGTCCACCGACAACCTGGCCCGCCCCGAGCCGGAGCTGACGCCGCTGCTGCGGATCATCGAGGGTGTCGCCGCCGACCTGTCGGGTCCCGACCGGCGCTGGGAGCTCAACGCGGTCGGCGCGCTGGGCCTGCTGCCGGCCGAGACCGCGGCGGTGCTCAAGCAGGCGGAGGAGGACACCCGCGGCCGGTCGGGCGCCTACGTCAACCTCGCGGTCGGCTACGGCGGGCGGCGCGAGATCGCCGACGCGGTCCGCTCGTTGCTGGCCGAGCACGCCGAGCGGGGGACGACGCTGCCCGAGCTCGTGGAGACCCTGGACGTCGAGCACATCGCCGGGCACCTCTACACCCGCGGCCAGCCCGACCCCGACCTGGTCATCCGGACCAGCGGGGAGCAGCGGCTGTCCGGGTTCCTGCTCTGGCAGACCGCGCACTCGGAGTTCTACTTCACCGACGTCTACTGGCCCGAGTTCCGGCGGGTGGACTTCCTGCGGGCGCTGCGCGACTACGCCGCCCGGCAGCGCCGCTTCGGCGGCTGAGACCGGCTGGGAGACTGGCGGCATGCTCACCGACGCGGTCGACGTCCCGCTGGAGTACGTCCGTCTCGGGCTGCGCTTCGACCGGCTCGAGGAGGGCTTCGTCGACGCCTACACCGGCGACCGGCGGATCCGGGCCGCGGTCGCCGACGAGCCCGCGCCCACCCCGCAGCTGCTGCGCAACCAGGCCCGCGGTCTGCTGCGCGAGCTGGACTCCACCGACCTGCCGGCCGACCGGGTCGCGCACCTCCGCGCCCAGCTGACCGCCCTGGAGTGCACCGCCCGGACGATGGCCGGCGAGCCGGTCGGCTACCGCGAGGAGGTCCGCGCCTACTTCCAGGTCGACGTCGAGCTCGGCGACCCGGCCGACTACGCCGCCGCGCACGCCGAGCTGGAGGAGCTGCTGCCCGGCTCGGGCAGCCTGGCCGAGCGGTACGCCCAGCACCGCCGCCGCGAGGAGTGCCCGCCGGCGTCGCTGGAGTCCGCCGTCCACGCGCTGTCCAGCGCGCTGCGCGACCGGGCGCGGGCGGCCTACGGGCTGCCCGAGGCAGAGACGGTGCAGTACGAGGTGGTCACCGACAAGCCGTGGTCGGGCTTCAACTACTACGAGGGCGAGTTCCGCTCGCGGGTGGCGATCAACGCCGACCTGCCGCACCGGATGAGCCAGCTGCCGCACCTGGTCGCGCACGAGTCCTACCCGGGGCACCACACCGAGCACTGCCGCAAGGAGCTGGGCCTGGTCCGGCGCGACGACCACCTGGAGCACACGGTGTTCCTGGTCAACACCCCCGAGTGCCTGATGGCCGAGGGGCTGGCCGACCTGGGCCTGGAGGCCGCGGTGGGTGCTGGGTGGGGCCCCTGGGCCGCCGAGGTGCTGGCCGACCTGGGGCTGCGGCTGGACGGCGAGCTGGCCGAGCGGATCGCCGCCGCGGCGGCCCCGCTGAACCGCGTGCGCCAGGACGCCGCGGTCATGCTGCACGACCAGGGTCTGGGCAGCGACGCGGTCACCGCGCACCTGCAGCGCTGGTCGCTGGTCAGCCAGGACCGCGCGACCCAGCAGCTGCGCTTCCTGACCCACCCGCTGTGGCGGGCCTACATCACCACCTACGTCGAGGGCTACGACCTGCTGGCCCGCTGGCTGGGTGCGCGACCGGCCGGGCAGCCGGTGGCCGACCGGTTCCTCCGGCTGCTCGACGAGCCCCTCACCCCGGGGCGGATCACCGCCGAGCTGACCGGGTGAGGCACACCGCGGGGGAGAAGCGGGTTCTCGGGCTGTGGAGCGCGGCCTGCCTGCTGGTGTTCCTCGTCGTCGGGTTGCTCTGGGTCGGCGACCTGTCGCTGCAGTGGCCGGTGCTCGCCGTCCCGGTGCTGTGGGCGGCGGTGGCGCTGCGGCCGCGCCGGTCGGAAAACGCTCGACCGCGCTGAGCCGGGGGAGGACACTCCCCGCGTGATCCACGCGCGCGGGCTGTCCCGCACCTTCCGCAAGAAGCGGGGCAAGCAGGCCAGCGAGGTCAAGGCCGTGGCCGGCGTCGACCTGGACGTCGAGGCCGGCGAGATCGTCGGGTTCCTCGGACCCAACGGGGCCGGCAAGACCACCACCATGCGGATGCTGACCACGCTGCTGACGCCCACCGCGGGCACGGCCACCGTGGCCGGCTGCGACCTGCTCACCGACCCGGTCGGGGTGCGCCGCCGGATCGGCTACGTGTCCCAGGCCGGCTCGACCGCCCCGGAGAACCGGGCCGGCGAGGAGCTGGTCTCCCACGCCCGGCTCTACGGCGTCAGCACCGCCGAGGCCACCGAGCGCGGGAAGCGGCTGTTCACCGAGCTGGACCTCGAGGGCCTGTGGGAGCGCCAGCCCAAGGCCATGTCCGGTGGCCAGCGCCGTCGCCTGGACATCGCGATGGGCCTGGTGCACGTCCCCGGTCTGGTCTTCCTGGACGAGCCGACCACCGGGCTGGACCCGCAGGCGCGGCCGGCCCTGCTGTAGGGGCCCGCGCCGAGCTTGCGAGGGGTGGGGGGCAGCAGGGTCCTTCTGCTACCTGGACGAGGCCGACGCGCTGTGCGACCGCGTGCTGGTCATCGACAAGGGCGCCATCGTGGCCAGCGGCACCCCTGACGAGTTGAAGAGCTCGGTGGGCGGCGACCTGCTCACCGTCACCGTGCCGCGCGCCGACCTCGCCGCCGAGGTCGCCGGCCGGATGGGCGCGCTGCCCGGGGCCGAGGCACCGACCGTCGACGGGGACCGGGTCAGCTGCCGGGTGCCGGCCGGCGGGTCGGCGCTGGTCGCCCTGCTCCGCGACCTGGACGCCGCCGGCATCGAGGTCGCCGGGGTGGAGAGCCGCCGGCCCAGCCTGGACGACGTCTTCCTGACCGTCACCGGTCGCTCGCTGCGCGACGGCGAGCACCCGGCCGAGCCCGCCCCCCAGCAGGAGCCCGCCCGATGAGCACCATGCTCCGCGACACCGGCACGGTCTTCGTCCGGGCGATGCGCACCTCGCTGCGCAACCCGGCCTGGCTGGTCATCAGCCTCATGCAGCCGGTGCTCTACATCGTGCTGTTCGGCCCGCTGCTCGAGCCGATCGCCGGCCAGCTCGGCGGGGCCAACGCCTACCAGGTCTTCGTGCCCGGGATCCTGGTGCAGCTGGGCCTGTTCGGCTCGGCGTTCGTCGGGTTCAGCCTGATCGCGGAGTACCGGGCCGGCGTCATCGAGAGCCAGCGGGTCAGCCCGGCCCCCCGGGCCGCGCTGCTGCTGGGCCGGGTGCTGCGCGACGTGCTGGTGCTCGCCGTCCAGGGCGTGGTGCTGGTGCTGGTCGCCGTGCCGTTCGGGCTGGACGCGTCGGTGGGCGGCGTCGTCCTCACGATCGTGCTGGTCGCCGTCCTCGGCGGGTCGCTGGCCGCGGTGTCCTACGCGCTGGCCCTGACGCTGAAGAGCGAGGACGCCTTCGCCCCGCTGCTGAACACCGTGCTGTTCCCGGTCGTGCTGCTGTCGGGGATCCTGCTGCCGATGACGCTGGCGCCGGGCTGGCTGCAGGCGGTGTCGGACGTCGTGCCGTTCAGCCACATCGTGGACGGCGCCCGGTCGCTGTTCGCCGGGGACTTCGGTGCGCCCGACGTCGGCTGGGGTGCGCTGTTCACCGTCGTCCTGGCCGGGTTGGGTGCCTGGTACGGCACGTCGCAGTTCCGCAAGGAGTCCGGCTGACCGACACGCCGGGGTGAGGAGTTGGCCGGAAGTCACCCGCCGGACATCTCGGCGGCCTAGCGTCCGGGGTGTCAGGGGAGCCCGACTCCCCGGACACGGGAGGCCCGGTTGGTCCGATGCGAGCTGTCGACCAGGGGGGCCGGTCCACGGCCTCTGCGCCGGGGCCCGGCCACCTTCGATGCGGGGCGCGTCCAGCGCCCTCCAGGAGTCGACTCGTGACCAACCGCCGCACGTACGTCCTCGACACCTCCGTCCTGCTGTCCGACCCGGGCGCGCTGGCCCGCTTCGGCGCGCACGACGTCGTCGTCCCCCTCGTGGTGATCGGCGAGCTGGAGGAGAAGCGGCACCACCCCGAACTGGGCTGGTTCGCCCGGCAGACCCTGCGGATGCTGGACGACCTGCGGGTGCAGCACGGCCGGCTGGACGCCCCGATCCCGATCGGCGACGAGGGCGGCACGCTGCACGTCGAGCTCAACCACTCCGACGCCTCGGTGCTGCCGGCCGGGTTCCGCAACGACAGCAACGACAGCCGGATCATGGTCGTCGCGCTGAACCTGCGGGCCGAGGGCCGGGACGTGTGCCTGGTGACCAAGGACGTCCCGCTGCGGGTCAAGGCGGCAGCGGTCGGCCTGGACACCGACGAGTACCGCGGCCTGGGGGCGGTGGACGCCGGCTGGACCGGGATGGCCGAGCTGTCGCTGACCGACGACGAGATCTCGGTGCTCTACGACGGGGGCACCCTGTTCGTGCCCGCGGCCGCCGAGCTGCCCACCCACACCGGGCTGGTCCTGCTCTCCTCCCGCGGCTCGGCGCTGGGCCGGGTGACCGCCGACAAGCACGTGAAGCTGGTGCGCGGGGACCGCGAGGCCTTCGGCCTGCACGGCCGCTCGGCCGAGCAGCGGATCGCGCTGGACCTGCTGCTGGACCCCGAGATCGGCATCGTCTCGATGGGCGGCCGGGCCGGGACCGGCAAGTCGGCGCTGGCGCTGTGCGCGGGGCTGGAGTCGGTGATGGAGCGGCGGGCGCACAAGAAGGTGGTCATCTTCCGGCCGCTGTACGCCGTCGGCGGCCAGGAGCTGGGCTACCTGCCCGGCTCCGAGGGCGAGAAGATGGCGCCCTGGGCGCAGGCGGTCTTCGACACCCTGGGTGCGCTGGTGAGCAGCGACGTGCTCACCGAGGTGCTGGCCCGCGGGCTGATCGAGGTGCTCCCGCTGACCCACATCCGCGGCCGCTCGCTGCACGACTCGTTCGTCATCGTCGACGAGGCGCAGTCGCTGGAGCGCGGCGTCCTGCTGACCGTGCTGTCCCGGCTGGGCACCAACTCCCGGGTGGTGCTCACCCACGACGTGGCGCAGCGGGACAACCTGCGGGTCGGTCGGCACGACGGCGTCACCGCGGTGATCGAGGCGCTCAAGGGCCACCCGCTCTTCGCCCACGTGACGCTGACCCGGTCCGAGCGCTCGCCGATCGCCGCGTTGGTCACCGAGATGCTCGAGGACATCCCCTTCTAGGGCAGCGTCCCGGCGTGGATCAGCTCAGCTGATCGAACTCCGTCCTGGCTCACCGGCGTCGGTGAGCCAGGACGGACTCTGCTGAACCCAGCTGATCCACGCCCGCGGGCCGGCGTCAGGCGTCGGCGGGTTCCTCGGCGGCCGGACGGCGGCGCCGGCGCCGCTGCGGTTCCGGCTTGGGCGCCGGGAAGACCGCGCGCAGCAGGCTGCTGGCCACCCACCCGGCCAGCAGGCACCAGGGCAACCGGTCGAGCACGTCGTCGGGGTCCAGCACGCCCGTCGCACCCAGCAGCAGGACCGGGACGGCGAAGAGCAGGGCTGCGCCGAGGACGTCCCAGCGCAGCGGGCTCATCGCCGCCCGGCCAGCCGCTCGCAGAGCAGAGCGGCCCAGCGGTGCGGGGTGGCCCGGGCGCCGTCGACGACGGCGACCGGCACGGGCAGGCCCTCGAGCAGCGCGGCCGGGTCGGGTGCGGAGTCGGTGTCGGTGACCACGACCGCGTCGACCCGGGGCAGGCCGGCCAGCCAGCTGCGCAGGGCGGCGGGCTTGCGGGTGGAGTCCAGGACGCCCCAGACGGCGGGGGCGTCCCATGCCTGCACCATCTGCGCCGCCCGGGCCCCGCCGGCGTCCCCGAGCGGGACGTCGACGGCGACCACGGTGGGCACGTCGGAGCCGGTCAGCAGCGCCCGGACCTCGGTGGCCGCGGCGGCACCGGAGATCTGGGCGTCGGCGGCGGCCAGCCCGGCCAGCGGGCCGCGCGTGCACCACAGCACCCGGGAGGGGTCCAGCCGCAGCGCGACGGCGAGGGCGCGGGCGGCGCCCAGCGCCTCGGCGCCGGGACCGACCACGACCAGGACGTCGCCCGGCTCGGACGGGATGGCCGGGGCGGCGGGCAGCGCCCGGCCCAGGGCCGAGGCGAGGGCGGCGAAGGTGCCCCGGCGGGAGGCCTCGGCGGCGAAGTCCGCGCCGAGCACCGACGGGGGGACCCCCAGGGCGGCGAGCCCGGCGGGTCCGCCCTCGGCCGGGCCGTCGGTGCCGCGGTTAAGGTGGGTGATGGTGGCCCAGCCCTGGCCGGCACCGCCGGCGTCGACGGCGTCCACGGCGTCCACCCGGGTGCCGCGCATCCGGGTGGAGGGGTGCGGCGGCAGCACCCGGGACCGGGTCGCCGACCCGGCCGGCACCGGCGGGCGCTGGCCGCGGACCCGGGGGGCCGCCGCGGGCAGGACGGCGCTCAGCGACGCCAGCACCGAGGTGGCGTCGGCGACCGGCGAGGGGTCGCTGGCCGTCCGGGCCAGCTCCTCGGCCATGCCGGCGGCCATCTCGTGGGCCATCTCCTGCACGAGCACGTCGGAGACCTCGGCGGCCTGCGCGGGCGCCTCGGCGAACTCGCTGTCGGCCACGGCCTGCAGCGACTCGATGAACCCCGAGGTCGCCTCGGCCGGGTCGTCGAGGGCGGTCAACCGGGCGGCCCCGACCACGGGCAGGTCGACCTGGGTGGGCAGGGTCCGGTGCCGGCCGGCCTCCTCGGCGCGGCGACGGCGGCCGGTGACGGCGCCCCCGGCCAGCGCCGCGGCGCGCAGGGCCTCCAGCGGGTCGGGCTGACCGGTCCGCGACGCACCGCGGGAGGCACCGAAGAGCACCTCGTCGTACCGGGAACCGGCCGAGTAGATCGGCCGGGGCTCGTCGACCACGGGGGCCGTGTCGTCCGCGGCGGCGGCGGTGACGGCCGGCTGCAGGCCGGTCGCGGTGCTGTGCCGCCCGCCGTCGGGCATGACCGACGGGACGGGCAGGGGACGGCGCACCGGGGTGCCCCACAGCGGGTCGATCTCGACGGGCGCGGGGACGTCGTCCTGCGCGGGGGCGTCGACGCGGTGGACGGTGCCGGCCGCGCGGGCCCGCTCGGCCGCCTCCCGGCGCTCGGCCCGGGTCCGGCGCCGGCCGATCTCCGAGCTGTCGCCCACGGCGGGGGAGGGCAGCTCGGTCCCGACCTGGGCGGCCTCGATCGCTGCGGCCTCGACCTCTGCAGCCTCGGCCTGGGCGGCCTCGGCCTGCGCTGCCTCGCGGGCGGCCCGCTCGGCGGCGGCCCGCTCCTCCTCGACGGCAGCGCGCTGGGTGGCCGCGGCGCGCTCGGCGGCGGTCCGCTCGGCCCGCTCGGCGGCGAGGCGGTCCGCCTCGGCCTGGGCGGCGGCGCGGCGCTGGTCCTCCGCGCGCTGGGCGGCGGCCTTCTCGGCGGCGGTGCGCAGGGCCGCGGCACGCCCGGTGGCGGCCTTCTCGGCCACGGCGCGGCGTGCCTCGGCGGCCGCGGTGCGCTCGGCCTCGGCGCGGGCGTCCTCGGCCGCGGCCTGCTCGGCGGCGACCCGGCGGGCCTCGGCGAGCTCGGACTGGATGCGGCGTGCCTCGGTCCGGGCGGCCTCGGCGGCGGCGGCCTGGGCAGCTGCCCGGCGGGCCTGGGCCTGCTCGGCGGCGACCCGTCGGACCTCGGCCTGGGCGGCCGCGCGCTCGGTCTCCATCCGCTCGGCCTCGATGCGCAGGGTCTCGAGCCGCTCGTCCTCGATGCGCTGGGCCTCGACGCGTAGGGCCTCGACCCGCTCGGCCTCGAGGCGCTCGGCCTCGTGCCGGGCGGTGTCGACGGGTGCCGACGGGGCCACGGCGGGCAGGGTCCGACGGGCCGGGGCGGCCTCGGCCAGCACCGGGAGGTCGGCGGCGGGCTGGTCGGCCGGCGGGGTGGCGGCGGCCAGCACGGACCGCAGACGGGCCGCGCGGTCACCGAGGGAGGGCTGAGCCGGCAGTGCCGACTGAGCCGGCTGCGCGGGGCGCTGGGCGGCCAGGTCGGCGTCGACGAAGTCGTCGAGCAGGTCGGGAGCCGGTCCCACCTCGGCGACCTGGCGCTCGGCCAGCTCCCCGGCGGCGCGGATGGCGGCCTCGCGGAGCTGGGCGGCCCCGGCGCGGGCCGCGGTCACCCGGGTCACCGCCGGTGCCGGCGGGCGCTGGGCGGCGGCCGGCATGCCGGCCCGGGGTGCGAGCTCGATGATGCTGGTGGCGTCCCACATCGGCTCCGGGGCAGCGGTGGGCGCAGCCACGGGCACCTCCGGCGTCGACGGCTCGGAGGCGGCCGGGCCGGGCCGGGCACTGCGACGGGCCGCGGCCCGGGCCCGGGCGGCTGCGCGTCGCTCCTCGGGGCTGCGCACCGGTGCTGCCGGTGCCTCCAGGGCCTCGGGGGCGGCGGTCAGCGCGGCGACCGCGATCGGCGGGGTGGTGCCGGCCCGGGCGGCGGCCACGGCCGCGGCCTCGGCGCGCTCGGCGGCGGCCCGCACGGCGGCGGCCCGGTCGTCCAGGGCACCGCTGTCCGTCCTCGACGCGACGTCGTGCTGCTCGGCGGCCACCCGCTGCTCCTCGTGCTCCTCGGCGTCGGCCACCGCGGCCTGCACCTCGTCGTCCTGGGTCACCACGCGCATCAGTGCCGCCGCGAACGGCGACGGCGGGGCCCCGCCGGCGTCGCTGTCGACCTCGGGCTCCACCGCCGGGTCGGCGGTCGGTCGCCCGGACCGGGAGGTCCGCTCCCACGCGGGGGCGGCGGGCTCGACCGGCTCCTCGGCGCGGCGGGTCGCCAGGGGACGACGCTCCGGCTGGGGAGCGGCCGGCGCCGGGGCGGGCTGCGGGGTGGAGGCCGGTCGGGCCTTGCCGGCCGGACGGGCCACCGACGTGGGGGAGTAGACCGCGACGTCGGAGCCGCCGGGGCCCAGCAGCTCGGCGAGCTCGTCGACCGGGTCGACCGGGGCCGGCGCAGCAGTGGCCGCGGTGCGCTGGGCACCGCGGACCTGCAGCGCGACCTCGAGCAGGTCGTCCACCGAGAGCCCGGACGACGGCCAGCCGTCGGTCTCGGCGGCGGGGGCGCCGGCGGTCCGGGGCAGCTCGGCGACCACCGTCGGGGTGGCGCTGCGGGCCGGGGCCACCTTGGGGCGGGCGGCCGCGACGGCCGGCTTTCCACCGGCGGGCTTGCCACCGGCCGGCTTGCCACCGGCGGGCTCGCCGCCGGTCACGGGGACGCGGGCGTCGTCCTCCCCGGCGCCGGGCAGCACGACGTCGGCGACGTACCGCTCCTGGCTGAAGAACCCGGCGACCCCGCCGCTGCGGATCCGGCGGACGCCGCGGATGCGGACACCCGGGCCGTACTCGGCACGGGCGGCCGCGATGGCCTCGTCACGGGTGTTCCCGGACGGCGCTTCAGGCGAGTGCGACGGCACCGTTCACCACTCCGATCGTCTCGATCTGGGCCGTACGGCTGACCTCGCCGTAGGAGATGACCGTGCAGCGGGCCACGACCTGGCGCATGAGCCGGGCCAGGGCCGGGCGGACCTGGGGGGAGCAGACCAGCAGGGCGGTGATGCCGAGCTTCTCGGCGTCGTCGAGCAGGTCGCTGGCGCCGCGGGCCAGGGCGTCGACCGCACCGGCGTCCAGGGCCAGGACCGCGCCCTGCTCGCCCTGGCGGACCGCGGACAGCAGGCGCTGCTCGAAGCCCGGGTCCAGGGTCATCACGTAGAGCTTCTCGTCCTCGGTGACGTAGGGCTGGCTGATCGCCGGGCCCAGCGCGCCGCGGGCGGCCTCGACCAGGCTGTCCAGGTCGGTGGCGCTCTTGGCCCGCAGCGACAGCGCCTCGAAGATCCGGACCAGGTCGCGGACGGAGACGCCCTCCTCGAGCAGGGCCTGCAGCACCTGCTGCACCTGCCCCAGGGTCAGGCCGGCCCCGGTGAGCTCCTCGACCACCACCGGGTGCGAGCGGCGCACCATCTCCATCAACAACTTGACGTCCTCCCGGCCCAGCAGCTGGGCGGCGTTCTGGCGCACGACCTCGGCCAGGTGCGTGGTGATGACCGACGAGCGGTCGACGACGGTCGCGCCGGCCATCTCGGCTTGGCGCTGCAGCTCGGCGGGCACCCACTTGGCGGCCAGCCCGAAGACCGGCTCGCGGGTCGGCTTGCCCGGCAGGCCCTCCAGGGAATCCCCGATGGCCAGCACGGTGCCCGCCGGCGACGTCCCCTTGGCGACCGGGACGCCGTTGAGCCACACCACGTACTGGGACGCGGGCAGGTCCAGGTTGTCGCGGGTGCGGACCAGGGGGATGACCAGGCCGGTGTCCATGGCGACCTTGCGGCGCAGCGCCTTCACCCGGTCCAGCAGGTCCCCGCCGCGGGCGGTGTCGACCAGCTCGACCAGGTCGAAGGCGACCTCGAGCTCCAGCGGGTCGACCCGCATCTTCTCGGCGATCGACTCCGGGGAGTCCGGGGAGGGCTCGTCAGCGGCCGGGGTGGGGTTCTCGTCCTCCACCGGGGGGTTCTCGTCCACCCGGGAGGCCAGGAAGAGGAACAGCGCGCCGGTGAGCAGGAACGGCAACTTGGGCAGGCCGGGGATCAGCCCGAGGCCGAGCAGCGCGCCGCCGGCGATCCGCAGCGGCTGCTTGGTACGGCCGAGCTGGGCGATCATGTCCGAGCCCAGGTCGCCGTCGGCGGCCGAGCGGGTGACCACGATGCCGGTGGCGGTCGAGAGCAGCAGGGCCGGGACCATCGAGGTCAGGCCGTCGCCGACGGCCAGCAGCGAGTAGGTGCTGACGGCGTCCCCGGCGCTCAGGCCGTTCTGCACCATGCCGATGACCAGGCCACCGACCAGGTTGACCAGCACGATGATGATCGCGGCGATGGCGTCGCCCTTGACGAACTTGCTGGCACCGTCCATCGAGCCGTAGAAGTCGGCCTCGGCGGTGACGTCGGCGCGGCGCCGGCGGGCCTGGGTCTCGGTGATCAGCCCGGCGTTCAGGTCGGCGTCGATGGCCATCTGCTTGCCGGGCATCGCGTCCAGGGTGAAGCGTGCGCCGACCTCGGCGACGCGCTCGGCGCCCTTGGTGATCACCACGAACTGGATGACGACCAGGATCAGGAAGATCACCAGGCCGACGACCAGCGAGCCGCCGATGACGAAGCTCCCGAAGGCCTCGATGACCGCGCCGGCGTAGCCGTCGGAGAGCACCAGCCGGGTGGAGGAGACGTTCAGCGCCAGCCGCAGCAGGGTGGCGATGAGGATCGCCGACGGGAAGACCGCGAAGTCCAGCGGGCGCTTGATCGACATCGCCACGAGCAGGATCAGCAGCGAGGCCGCGATGTTCAGCCCGATGAGCAGGTCCAGCAGCACCGCCGGCATCGGGACGACGAGCATCAGGACGATCATCACCACGCCGATCGGCACGGCAGCCTTCGTCCACTTCACGTGGTTGTTCATCGGCAGCCACGGGGGTCCCCGTGACCGCCCCGTCACGGGGGGAAGGCGTCAGACCCCGCCGACGCCGTCCACGCCGCCGGTGCCCCCGGTGGAGACCGGCTCGGCCCGGCGCCGGCCGGCGACCGGCAGCCCGGTGGTGTCCGGCGGGGTGAAGCCGGGCTGGTGGACACCGCCCGTGATGCCCTTGAAGCCCAGCTGCATGACGAAGGCCAGCACCCGGGCGACGGCGGTGAACAGCTGCGGCGGGATCTCCTGGCCGATGTCGCAGCTGCCGTGCAGCGCGCGGGCCAGCGGGATGTCCCGGACCTGGGGCACGCCGTGCTCGGCGGCCACCTCGCGCAGCCGGCGGGCCACCTCGCCGGATCCCTTGGCCACCACGCGGGGGGCGCCGAAGGAGGCGGAGTACTTCAGCGCGACGGCCACGTGGGTGGGGTTGGTGAGCAGCACGTCGGCGGTCTGCACGTCGGTCATCATGCGGTTGCGGGCCTGGGCGAGGGCGACCGCGCGGCGGTGGCCCTTGACGTGCGGGTCGCCCTCCTGCTGCTTGTTCTCCTGCTTGATCTCGTAGAGGCTCATCTTGAGCTTCTTCGTGCTCTGCATCTTCACGACCATGTAGTCGGCCACGGCGAGCACCAGGCCGGTCATGGCGGCCACCCGCAGCATCAGGAGCGCGGAGTCGGTGAAGACCGCGGCCACCGTGCCCAGCGGCATCGAGCCCGACGAGGCGACCAGGGACTTCGCGTCGTCGACGGTGAACATGATCGCCACGCCGATGGCGATGGTCTTGATCAGCGCCTTGACCGTCTCCCAGAGACCCTGGCCGCCGAACATGCGCTTGAGGCCGGGGAACGGGTTGAGCTTGGCGGCGGTCGGCTTCAGCGGCTTGCTGGCGAACACGACGCCGCCCTGCGCTGCCGAGGACAGCACGCCCACCACCATCACGCCGGCGGCCAGCGGCAGCGCAGCGGTGAGGAACGTGGACAGCGCCTGCCCGAGCAGCAGGTCGATCGAGGAGATCGCCGGCTGCCGGGCCACCTCCCCGATCTGCAGGAACAGCGCCTTCGCGCCGTCGTAGGAGCTGCCGACCATCGCCGGCAGCAGGAAGCTCGCCGCCACCGCGCCCAGCCAGGTGCCCAGCTCCTGCGTGCGCGGGATCTGGCCGTCCTTGCGCGCCTTCTTCAGGCGCTGCGGTGTCGGTTTCTCTGTCTTCTCACCGCCCGGACCGTCCTTGGCCACGGCGTCAGCCGGCCTCGAGGGCGAGCATCGCCCGGGTGGCGGTCTCCAGGAGGGAGTCCAGGGCGGTGGGCAGCAGCGGGAAGGTCAGACCCAGCATGACCATGGTCAGCATGATCTTGACCGGGAACCCCAGGGCGAAGATGTTCATCTGCGGCGAGGCCCGCGAGACCAGGCCGAGCGCGACGTCGGCCAGCAGCAGGACGGCGACCAGCGGGCCGGCGATCTGGACCGCGGCCAGGAACATGGTCGACATGGCGTGCACGACGGTCTCCCCGATCTGGTCGCCGGGCAGCACGGCGCCCAGCGGGAGCCCCTCGTAGGAGGTGAACAGGCCCCGGACCAGCATCAGGTGCCCGCCGCTGGTGAACAGCAGCGCGGTGGCCAGCAGGTTCTGCAACCGGCCGATCGTGGACGTGGTGCTCATCGACAGCGGGTCGTAGGCCGGCTGCAGGGAGAAGCCACCGGTGACGTCCAGGATGTCGCCGGCCAGCTGGACGGCGCTGAAGAACAGCTGGACGACGAAGCCCAGCGCCACCCCGATGACCACCTCGGTCAGCGCGGTGACCACCAGGTAACCCGTGGACAGGTCGCCGAGCTGGGCCTCGACCTGGGTCAGCACCACCAGCGCCAGGGCGACCGACATCGCGCCCTTGACCGGTGCGGGGATCGCCTTGGAGTTGAACGGCGGGGCCACCAGCACGAACCCGGCGGTGCGGGCGGTGGCCAGCAGCAGGGCCGCGAGCGTGGCCTCGGGGATGTCGAGGTCCACGCGGTCAGCTCCGGCCGAGCAGCGCCGGCAGGGTCTCGAAGAGGTGCTGGGTGAACGAGACCAGCTCCGACAGCACCCAGTTGCCGGTCAGCACCAGCGCGACCGCGACCGCGACGAGCTTGGGCACGAAGGAGAGGGTCTGCTCCTGGATCTGGGTCGCCGCCTGGAACAGCGAGATCGCGAAGCCGACCAGCAGCGCGGTCAGCAGGATCGGGGCGGAGACCTTCGCCGCCACGATCATCGTCTGCACCGCGAGGTCGGTGATCTGGGCGTCGCTCACTACCCGTAGCTCCCGTAGGAGCCCACCAGCGCGGTGGTGATGAGCGCCCAGCCGTCGACGACGACGAACAGCAGCAGCTTGAACGGCAGCGACACGATCACCGGCGGCACCATCATCATGCCCATCGCCATCAGCGCGGCGCTGACCAGCATGTCGAGCACCAGGAACGGGATGAAGACGACCAGCCCGATGATGAAGGCGCTCTTGAGCTCGCTGAGCACGAACGCCGGGACGAGGGTCAGCATCGTCACCGACGAGGGGTCGGCGGGCATGGTCTCGCCCGACAGCCCGACCATGAGCTTGAGCTCGTCCCCGCGGGTGTTGGCCAGCAGGAAGTCCTTGAGCGGTTCGACCCCGACGTCGTAGGCCTGGCCGACCGACAGCTGCCCGTCCAGGTAGGGCTGGATGGCGAGGTTGTTGATGTCGGCGATCACCGGGCCCATCACGAACAGCGTGAGGAAGAACGCCAGCCCGGTGAGCACCTGGTTGGGCGGGGAGTTCTGCAGACCCAGTGCGTTGCGGGTCAGCGACAGCACCACGACGATCTTGGTGAACGAGGTCACCAGCAGCAGCAGCGACGGGGCGATCGACAGCACCGTGATCGCCAGGATCAGGGTGATCGCGCTGGAGGGGCTGTTGCCGCCGATGTTGATGTCCAGCCCGCCGGTGGGGACGGTCGGGGCCACCGGCGCCGTGGGCGCCGTGGGGTCGTCCACCGCGAGGGCGGCGGAGGCCAGCAGGACCAGGAGGGTCGCGCCCGCGGCGGTGACCACCCCCACCCGGGTGGTCCAACGGCCGGCGCGCTCCGTGAGGAGCGCAGGCATCAGCGGCGCACCGTCTTCTCGCGCAGGCCCTCGACGACCTGGGTCCACGCGGCGCGGTCGAACACCGACCCGGCCACCAGACCGCTGCCGTGCCGGGTGACCGAGGGGGCCTTCCGGGGGCGCCGGGCACCGGGGACACCGGGGAGGCGGGGGAGCGCGATCTGCGTGGTGGGGGCGTCGTCGTCGGACGCTTCCAGCACGGCGACCGGACGGCGGGCGGTCAGCGCGGCCCGGCGGGCGGCGGACTGCGCGATGCGCTCCTCCTCGGCCTCGGCGAGCATCTCCTCGACGACCTCGCCGTCCATCTCGGCCAGCAGCGTCACGTGCTCCTCGGTGGTGCCGACCACCAGCACGCGGTCGGCGACCCGGAGCACGGCGACCGTGCTGCTCCGGCCCATCCGCTGGCGGGCGACGACCTCGATCAGCGAGCTGCCACCGCCCAGGCCGCGCTTCTTGGCCACCCGGGCGGCGAACCACAGGACGCCGGCGACGAAGGCCAGCGTCAGGATCAGCCGGATGATCATCCAGGTCATGCCGACGCCTGGCCCAGCTCGGCGGCCGCGGCGTCGGTGACCACCTCGGTGATCCGCAGCCCGAACTCCTCGTCGACCACGACCACCTCCCCGCGGGCGATCAGCGTGCCGTTGACGAGCAGGTCGGCCGGCGCGCTGGCCGCGCGGTCGAGCTCGACGATCTCGCCGGGGTAGAGCGAGAGCAGTTCCTGCACGGTCATCCGGGTGCGGCCGATCTCGACCGTCACCTCCATGGCCACGTTGCGCAGCAGCTCCAGGCTGCCGCGCTGCGTCCCGGCGCTGGGCCGGGGCAGGGTGACCTGCAGGGCGAGGGTGGCCTGGTGCTCGCCGCCGGCCAGCAGCGGGACGGCGAGGAACACGCCCTTGTCGCGCAGCCCGTCGAGGGCCGCCTCGGGCTCCTCCATCCGCTCGCTGGTGACCGTGACCCGGCCCAGCACGGCGGCCGCGGCCTCCAGGGCGGGTCGCATGGCCGCGGCGACGTCGAGCTTGCCGACCGGGGAGTTGGCCAGCGCCTCGACGACGGAGCCGGCGACGACGAGCACGACGTCCCCGCTGACCTCGCCGGACAGCCGGGCGGTGATGGCCGCGGGGGAGTCCCCGGGCAGCGGTGCGATGTCCGGGTCGTCGACCGGGGACCCGCAGGTCAGCGGAGAGGTCGAGGGCAGCAGTGCCCCGGCGGCCTGGGCGGCCGAGACCACGGCGGTGGAGATGGTGGCGGCGTCGTCGGTGCTCACTGGGGGTCCCTCGCAGTGCTGGTGTGTCCGGCTGGGGTGGCGACGATCTCGGCGGCCAGCCGACGGCGGTGGTTGCTGGCGACGGCGTGGGCGAAGACGACGTCGTTGGTGGTGACCTCGAGGGGGCTGTCCCGGGGGTGCCGGAGCAGGAGGACGTCGCCGACGGCGAGGCTGAGCAGGTCGGCGCTGGGCACCTTGATCGGCCGGAAGCGGGCGTTGACCTCGACCGGCACGGCGCCCAGGCGCTCGGACAGCGCTTCGGTGGCCTGCTTGCGCTCGCGCAGTGCCTGCGCGGACAGCTGCGGGGAGGTCGCGTCGTGCAGCGCGGTGGCGAACGGGGCGAACGGGATCATGATCGTCGCCTCGGTCTCGCGGTCCCCGAGGGTCAGGGTGAACGAGCTGACGACGACGGTCTCGCTGCCGACGGCGAGCTGGACCAGCTGCGGCTGGTACTCGAAGCCCTCGAGGCCGAAGTCGACCCGGATGACCGGCCGCAGGGCCAGGGCGAGCTCGTGCAGCACCCGCTCGACCGGGTAGCGGGTGAGGCGGGTCTCCATGCCCGTCATGGGGCGCTGGGGCTGGTCGGCGGCGCCGGACCCACCCAGCAGCTGGTCGATCATCGCCATCGCGACGTCCAGCGACCAGGTCATCAGCCCCCGGCCCTGGAGCGGCTCGAAGCTGATCACCGACATGAACACCGGGTTGTCCAGGTGCGCGATGTAGTCGTCGTAGGCGAACTGGTCGATGCCGCCGAGCTCCACCTTGACCTCGGTGCGCAGCACCTGGGTGAGGTTGTTGGCGGTCTGCCGGGCGAAGGACTCCAGCAGGTTCTGCAGCACCCGGACGTGGTCGCGGGAGAGCTTGGTGGGCCGCCGGAAGTCGTAGCTCCGGGGCTCGCCGCGACGCCGCCTGGACGCCAGCAACGCCGCCCCGCGGGGTGCGGGAGCGGCGTCGGCGAGGGTCACGAACCCTTCATCGGCGGTCAGGGTGGGGACCCTGACCGCCGCAGGCGTTACTGCGTCACGTACTCCGTGTAGTAGATGCCCATGACCAGGTCACCGGCCTCCTCGGTGTTGTAGGCCTCCTCGATCCGCTGCTCGAGCTCGGCCTTCATCGCGTCGCGGTTGCCGGTCACGTCCGTGGGCTGGGCCTCGGAGAACATGTCGATGATGATGTCGGTGGCCCGCGAGCCGTCGGGGGCCTCCTCGCCGGCCTCCTCGGTCAGCTGCAGGCTGACCCCGATCTTCAGGTAGCCCGCGCCGGCCAGGTTGACCGTCACCGAGTCCAGCGGGAGGACGATGCCGGCCACCGGGGCGGGCTCGGCCTCCTCGCCGGAGCCGGAGAAGACGAAGAAGTAGAGCCCGGCGCCGATCGCGAGCAGCGCGACGACGGCGATGATGATCAGCTTGAGCTTGCCGCCCTTCGCCACCTCCCCGTCCTCGGCGACGTCCTTGGCGCCCTTGGACTTCTTGCCCTTGGTGTCGGCGGCCGCGACCGGCCGCTCCTTCGTGGGTGCGGTCACGGGGTGCTCTCCTGGGTTCCGGCGGTGGGTGCGGTGGTGGACGGGGCGGCTGCCTGGGAGGCGAGCCCGGGGAGGAGGGAGCTGGCCTCGGCGGAGGCGGTGGAGAGGACGACGACGTCCACCCGGCGGTTGACCGACACCGAGGCCGGGTCGGCGTCGGGCAGCAGGGGGCGGGTGGCGGCGAAGCCGGCCGCCTGCATCCGGTTCTGGTCCAGCCCGTCGGTCTCGATCAGGTACCGCAGCACGGTGGTGGCGCGGGCCGTCGAGAGCTCCCAGTTGGAGGGGTACCGGCCACCGGGGGTGACCGGCAGGGAGTTGGTGTGCCCCTCGACCTTGAGGTCGTTGGGCAGCGCGGCCAGGGTCGGGGCGAGCGCGTCGAGCACGGCCTTGCCCTCCCCGCGCAGGTCGGCCTGCTCGGCGCCGAAGAGCACCTGGTCGGCCACGAGGTGCACGACCAGCCCGTCCTCGGTGATCTGGAAGGTCGCGGCCTGGGCGTCACCGGCGGCGGTGAGCGCGGCGGTGATCGCGGCCTGGGCCGCGGCGAGCTGGTCGAACTGGGCCTGGGCCTCGGCCTGGGTCTGCGCCGACTGCGCGGCCGCCGCGGCGGCGTCCGCCGTGGCCTGGGTCTCCGGGTCGACGGTCTGCGTGGGGTCGGTCCGGTTGTCGATCTGCATCGGGGAGTTGAGCTCGTCGAGCACGCTGGGCTGGGTGGTGACCGAGCCGTCGTCCAGGATCGAGGTGGGTGCACCGAAGCTGGTGGACAGGCCCTCGGCGAACGCGGCGAACTTGAGCTGGTCGACCTGGCTGATGGAGTACAGGACGATGAAGACCGCGGTCAGCAGGGTCATCATGTCGGCGAAGGACACCAGCCACCGTTCGTGGTTCTCGTGCTCCTCCTCCTCGTGCTCCTCGTGCCGACGCCGGCCCTTCTTGCCGGTGTCGTGCCCGCTCATGCGGCGGCCTTGGCCATGGCGGCCGCCTCGCTGGGCGGCACGAGGGAGGTGAGCTTCTGCCGGACGGTGCGCGGGCTGGTGCCGGCCTGGATCTCCGAGATGCCCTCGACGAGCAGCTTCATCTGGGCAGCCTGCAGGTCGCTGGTGCGCACGATCTTGGCACCGGCGGGCAGCCACAGGACGTTGGCCGACAGCACACCCCAGAGCGTGGCGACGAAGGCCGCGGCGATCAGTTCCCCGAGCTTGTCGGGCTGGTTGAGGTTCTCCAGCACGTGGATGAGCCCGATGACCGTGCCGATGATGCCGATGGTGGGTGCATAGCCGCCCATGGCGGTGAAGAACTTGGCCGCTACCTTGTCCTCGGCCTTCTTGGCCGAGATCTCGGCCTCGAGCACGGTGCGGAGGTCCTCGGGGTCGGTGCCGTCGACGGCCATCTGCAGACCGCGCTGCAGGAAGGGGTCCTGGATCTCCTTGATCGGGCCCTCCAGGGCCAGCAGGCCCTCCTTGCGGGCCTTCTCGGCGAGGGTGACCAGGATCTGGATCTTCTCGGCGGCGGGCGGGACGGCGGCGGGCATGAAGCCCTGCTTCATCCAGCCGCCGATCTTCTTGACGTCGGGCATCGTCAAGCCGGCCACGGCTGCGCCGAACGTGCCCGCGAAGACCAGGATGATCGGCGGGAGCAGGAGGATGGCCAGGGGGGACGAGCCCTCCATGATCATCGAGGCCAGGATGGCGACCAGCGCGATGCCGACGCCGATCAAGGTTGCCGGATCCATGTCAGCGCTCCTCGCGGTGGGGGAAGGGCAGGACGGCGTGGTCGCCGTCCCCGGTGGGGTCGCAGTCGGTGTCGTCGGGGACGACGGTGACCAGCGGGCGGGGGTGGGTGCCGCGGTCCATGGCGTAGGCGGTGGCCAGCACGTCGGCCCGGCAGTCGCGGATGGCGACCAGGACCTCCTGCAGGCTCTCGCGGACCAGGAAGCGGACGTTGTCGTTGAGCGAGATGACGGTGTCGGGGTGTGCCTCGACCCGCTCGATCAGATCGGGGTTGAGCGCGAAGGGCTCCCCGTTCAGGCGGGTCAGGCAGATCACCGGTTGCTCCGAGTCGTCGTCGTGGGTGGCGCAGTGGTGTTGTCGGCGCGTCCGACCGATCTCTGAAGCGGGACGGCCCGGTCACCCCTTCGGGATGACCGGGCCGTCTACGTGCTGGACGCCGGTCAGCGCTTGAGGTTGACCAGGTCCTGCAGCAGCTCGTCCGAGGCCGTGATGACCTTGCTGTTCGCCTGGAAGCCTCGCTGGGCGATGATCAGCCCGGTGAACTCCTCGGAGAGGTCGACGTTGCTCATCTCCAGTGCGCCGGAGGTGAGCGTGCCCAGCGACCCGGTGCCGGCCGCACCGATGAGCGCCACGCCGGAGTTGTCGCCGATGGCGTAGCTGGTGTTGCCCATGTTGATCAGGCCGGACGGGTTGTCGAAGGTGGCCAGCGCCAGCTTGCCGATCGCCCGTCGCTCGTTGTTGGTGTAGACGCCGGTGATCGTGCCGTCCTCGGCGAGCGCGAAGCTCGAGAGGCTGCCGGCGGTGAAGCCGTCCTGGTCGACTGCCGAGATCGCCGTCCCGGCGGCTTGAGCGGTCACCTGGCCGAAGTCGAAGGTGACACCGGCCGCGTTGCCCCAGCCGGGGATCGTCATCTTGTTGCCGGCCGTGGTTCCGGCGCTCAGGTTGGAGAACGTGGGAACCCCGCCCGCAGTGAACGCGACGTCGGCGGTGACCGGCGTCGGCGTGGTCGTCCCGTCTTCGTTGGCGATCTTGAGGGTCCACGTGCTGTTGCCGTTGGTGTTGTTGACGGTCTTCTGGGTCCACGTCAGGTTGAGCCGCTGCTCGACACCGGCCGCGTTGTAGACGGTGGCCTTGGCGACCCGGACGTTGGTGTCCGCGCCGTTGACGGCGGCGGCATCGATCATCACGTTTCGGCTCATGGTGACCGAGGTCGTCGCACGGGGCGGCAATGCGGCGCCGTACTGCACCTGCAGGTCCTCCAGGGTGCCGCCGGTGTCGATCTTGCCGGCTTCGTCGGCCATCCAACCCTGCACCCGGTTGCCGTCGGAGGTGATCAGCTTGCCGGCGCCGTCGAAGGTGAAGGAGCCGGCGCGGGTGTAGAGCTGCTGGCCCTGGTTCTCGGTGACGAAGAACCCGTCGCCCTGGATCATGAAGTCCAGCGCGCGGCCGGTGTTCTGGGTCTTGCCCTGGCCGAAGTCGGTCGTGATGGCGGCGAGCTTCACGCCGAGGCCGACCTGGGCCGGGTTGGTGCCGCCCTCGGTGGCGTCCGGGCCGCGGCCGCTGCGCAGCACCTGGGTGAGGGTGGTCTCGAAGACGGTGTTCTGGGTCTTGAACCCGACGGTGTTGACGTTCGCGATGTTGTTCGCGACGGTGTCCATCTTGGTCTGGTGGGCGCGCAGGCCGGAGATGGCCGAGAACATGGAACGCAGCACGGGGGCTCCTGGGTCGGGGAGGGCGGGTCGGGGANCTGCGGTGCCCGGGGTCACCGCGGCTGCGTCGACGCCGCCGTCACCGGTCGCCGGTCCCCGGTCTCCCGGCGGCTGGGCGGCGGGGAGGCCCTGGCCCGGGAGCAGGGCTGCGGGGGAGTCCGCCGCGGCGTCGGGGGTCGCCGGGACCGGCGCACCGTCGACCGGTGCCGCTGCGGGGCCGGGGACCTCGGGCGCGGGGTCGCCGGAGGTCGGGATCCCGGGGAGGGGCCGGCCGATGGTGGGCAGACCGGTGGCCGCGGTGACCGCTGCGGCCGGTCCGATGGAGGTGACGACGCCGGTGGTGACCGTCGTGCCGGTGGTGGGCAGAGCGGCGTCGGCAGTCGCCGGGCCGGTGGTGACGGTCGGCGCGGGAGGCGGCGGACCGGCGGCGCGCAGCGCGGCGGCCGGCGAGGCGGTGGGCGGAGCGGTGCTGAGCGGCCCGGTGGTGAGCGGCGTGGTGCCGAGCGGCACGGCCGTGGGCGGCAGGGCTGCCTCCGGTGCTGCCGGGACGCCGACGGCTGGGTCGGCCGAGCCGCTGGTGGGCGCAGCGAGGAGGGCCGCACCGGCGGCCACCTGCTGCTGCGCTGCGGGCACCGGCGCGCCGCCGGCCACCACGGGGGTGGCGGCCAGGGACGGGAACGCGGCGGTCGACGTCGCCGTCCCGTCGCCCGGGGGCGTCGGGACCGGCACCGCCGCACCCGACGGGAGCACCGCGGCCGGGACGGCGGCGAGGCCTGCGGTCGGGGTGGCCTCGACGACCGGGGCCGGCGTGGCGGTCACCGACGACTGCACGGCGAGCAGGAACCAGGCCGGGGGGACGAGCGTGGGCGCGGCAGCCGTGTCGGGGGTGGCGGTGTCGTCCGGGTCCCCGGCGGACGCATCGGGCCGGGCGTCGGCGTCGCCGGCGGGACCGCGCTGCGCGGTGACCTCGCCCTGCAGGAGACCGGCGAAGGCGGCGCCGGACGCGGGGTCGCCCACGGGCGCCGACCCGGTCGGGCCGGCCGTGACCGGCGCGGTGGACGGGCCGAGGGCGGCGGTCATGCGTACGCCGCCGCGGCCGCGGTGACCTTGCGGACGTAGTTCTGCGTCTCCGGGTAGGGCGGGATGCCGCCGGCCGAGGCGACCGCGCCGGGCCCGGCGTTGTAGGCGGCCAGCGCCAGGTCGGTGGAGCCGAAGCGGGCGGTGAGCTGGCTGAGGTACTTGGCCGCGCCGTCGATGGCGGAGGCGGGGTCCATCGGGCGGACGCCGAGGCCGGCGGCGGTGGCCGGCATGAACTGCATGAGGCCCTGGGCGCCGGCGGGGCTGACCGCGGTGGAGTCGAAGCCGGACTCCACCTTGGCCACCCCGGCGAGCAGGGAGGCCGGGACGTCGTACTTCGCGGCGGCCGCGGTGAACAGGTCGCTGTAGGGCACCCCGGACAGCGCCGAGGGACTCGCGGTCGGTGCGGCCGGTGCGGCGGTCGGCAGCACACGACGGATGACGGTGGGGGTGCCGACGTCCTGCACCTTGACGACGTCACCCTCCTGCGGCGAGGAGATCATCTTTCCGTTCCCCAGGTAGACGCCCACGTGGTCGATGCCGGGGCGGGACGAGGTGTAGTCGAAGAACACGAGGTCGCCGGGACGGGCGTCGGCCAGGCTGGGGACGGCGGTGCCCGCGGTCGCCTGCTGGCTCGACGTCCGGGGGATGGTGATGCCCACGTCGGCGAAGACCCGCTGGGTGAACCCGGAGCAGTCCAGGCCCTTCGTCGGGTCGGTCCCGCCCCAGAGGTAGGGCACCCCGAGGTAGTTGGTGGCCGCGTCCACGACCGCGGTCTCGGCGGTGGGCCCGGCGGCGGTGCTGCTGGTGCCCGTGGTGGCGGTCGCCGCGGTAGGGCCGGTCAGCCCGGCGGCCGACGCCGCGGACAGCCAGGCGGCGTTGGGTCCACCGGCGGCGAAGGAGGCCATGCGGCTCTGGATCTCGGCGATCCGGTTCTGGACCGCGGTCAGTCCCTCCACGTGCCCTCCTCTCCGTCGGTGCGGGGTCGGTACCGCCCGGTGACGATGTCGTCGACCGCGCGCTCCTCGGCCGCCAGCTCCGCGCGGACGGTCGCCAGGCGGTGCCGCTCGGCCAGCCGCTCCAGGGCCTTGGTGGCCTGGGCCGCGGACGTCCAGGCGGCGCGCACCGCCGCGGCCTGCTCGGCGGTGGCCCGGGCGGTCGCCCGTGCACCCACCTCATCGGCGGCCAGGGCGGACAACCCGACCATGGTCGCCACGAAGGCGGCGCCGTCCAGGTGCTGGGGAACCGCCGCGGTGCCCAGCGCGCGGGCGACGTCGGCGGCCTGCTGCTCGTGCCGGGCCGCCGCGCGGGCGGCCTCGGCGGCCGCGACCCCCGCGGCGCGCTCCTGGGCGCGCCGCAGCTCGAGCACCGACTGCAGGCGGAACGAGGAGCTGCGGCTCACGTGCCCGACACGATGCGGTGCAGCTGGGCCCAGGCCTCGTCGGGCGAGGTGCTGTCCTCCACGGACTGGCGCAGGAAGCCGGTGAGCTGGGGCTCCAGCACGCGGGCGCGGTCCACGAGCGGGTCGCTGCCGGCGGTGTACGCGCCGATCTCGATGAGCTCGCGGGCGTCCCGCAGGGCGCCGAGCAGCCGGCGTGCCTCGCGGGCGTCGGCCATCCGGTGCGGAGGGGTCACCGCGGAGGCGACGCGCGAGATCGACTCCAGCACGTCGATCGCCGGGAAGTGCCCGGCGGTCGCCATCTGCCGGGTGAGCACGACGTGGCCGTCCAGGATCGACCGGGCGGTGTCGGCGATCGGCTCGTTGTGGTCGTCGCCCTCGACCAGCACGGTGTACAGCCCGGTGATGGAGCCGACCGTGCCGGTGCCCGCCTTCTCCAGCAGCTTGGGCATCATCGCGAAGACGCTGGGCGGGTACCCGCGGGTGGCCGGGGGCTCCCCGGCGGACAGGCCGACCTCGCGCTGGGCCATGGCGGTGCGGGTGATCGAGTCCATCAGCAGCAGGACGTCGCGGCCGGAGTCACGGAAGTCCTCGGCGATCCGGGTGGCCACGAACGCGGCGCGCAACCGCACCAGCGGCGGCTCGTCGGAGGTGGCCACCACCACCACGGTGTTGGCCATGCCCTCGGCGCCGAGGTTCTCCTCCAGGAACTCCCGGACCTCGCGGCCACGCTCGCCGATCAGCCCGATGACCCGGACGTCGGCGTCGGTGCCCCGGGTGATCTGGGCCAGCAGCGTGGACTTGCCGACGCCGGACCCGGCGAAGATGCCCAGCCGCTGCCCGCGCCCGGCCGGGACCAGGGTGTCCAGGGCGCGGACGCCGAAGGACAGCGGGTCCTGCACGCGGGTGCGGGTGAGCGCGTGCGGGGTCTGGGTGGCCAGGTCGACCCAGCGGGCCCGGCCGGCCAGCGGGGGACCGCCGTCCACCGGTCGGCCCAGCCCGTCGAGCACCCGGCCGAGGAGGGCCTCGCCGACCGGCACCTGCAGGGGGGCGCCGGTGGGGCGCACCCGGGAGCCGACGTGCACCCCGGCGACCTCGCCGAGGGGCATGCAGGTCAACCGGTCGCGGTGCAGCGCGACGACCTCCGCGCGCAGCGGCTCGGTCCGGGCCGCGGGGTCGCCGCCGATCTCCACGATGTCGCCCACCGCGGCGGTGACGCCCTCGACGGAGATGGTCAGGCCCATGGCGCCGGTGACCGTGCCGGTGCACAGCGGACGGGCCGCGGTGCGGGCGCGGGCGACGACGTCGGCGACGCTCACGAGCGCAGCACCTCGGTGACCCGCGCGAGCGCCGGGCCCAGCTGGGCGTCCACCCGGCAGACGCCGGTCTCGGCGACGGCCCCGGCCGGCTCGACCCGGGGGTCGGCCAGCAGGCGGACCGACGCCGGCAGGCCGGCCAGGACGGGCGCCGGGATGCGCTGCAGGTCGTCGGGGTTCAGCCGCACCACGGTCGGTCCGTCCTCGGGGCTCAGCGCCAGGGCGCGGTGGAGGGCGTCGGTGCCGGGCTGCGCGCTGACCGCGAGCTCCCGGGCGAACACCTCCTCGACCAGGGTCAGGGTGGCGCCGAGCACGAGCTGGTCGAAGGTCTCGCCGCCCAGCGGGGGCGCGGCGTCGACCTGGGCGCAGGCCGCGGTGAGCGCGGCGACGGTCGAGGCGATCCGGGCCTCCCAGCGCTGCTGGGTCTGCGCCAGCCGCTGCGCCGCCTCGGCCTCGACCCGGGCGACCGCGTCCGCGGCGACGGCCAGCCCCTCGGCGTGCCCGGCGGCCCACCCGTCGGTCCGGGCCTGCTCGCGCAGCCGGTGCAGCTCGTCGGCGTAGACGTCCTCCAGCCGCGGCGCGGGCACGTCGCCGGCCCGCCGGCCGATCCGCGCACCGCTGCGCCGCTCGGCGACGTGCGGCACGGCGACCGAGGCCTCGCCGGCCCGCAGGACCGCCGACGACCCGTCGGGGTCGGTGCGGGACAGCACGGGCCGCTCCACCGGCGGCGGCAGGACGCGGCCCGGCCGGCCCGGTCCCGCGGTGCGGTCCCAGGCCACGGCGCGGGCGGTGGACTCCCCGCGCAGCACGGCTCCCTCAGGCGATGAGATCGTCGTC
The DNA here is from genome assembly GCF_900491935.1 of Klenkia terrae. Classification (GTDB taxonomy): domain Bacteria; phylum Actinomycetota; class Actinomycetes; order Mycobacteriales; family Geodermatophilaceae; genus Klenkia; species Klenkia terrae. The sequence continues at coordinate 1,204,513 of NZ_UEXK01000004.1, read as the reverse complement.
ACCCCCTCTGTCGATCGTGATCTGACCGGACTCCTCCATGGTGCGGAGGACCGCGACCACCCGGGCCTGCGCCTCGCCGACGGCGGCTGCGCGGACCGGGCCGAGCAGCTCGATCTCGTCCTGCAGGTCGAGCGCGGCGCGCTCGGAGAGGTTGCGCATGACCTTGTCGCGGACGTCGTCCCGCACGCCCTTGAGCGCGGAGGCCAGGTCGGCGGCGGCGACCTCCCGCAGCACCAGCTGCATGGAGCGGTCGTCGACGACGACGATGTCCTCGAAGAGGAACATCTGCGAGCGCACGCGCTCGGCGAGGTCCGGGTCGGTGGTGGCCAGCGACTCCAGGATCGACTTCTCGGTCGGCCGGGAGGCGCGGTTGATGATCTCGACCAGGGTCTCGACGCCGCCCGCGGAGGTCAGCTCGGCGCTGGCCAGCAGGGAGCCCATGCGACGGCTGATCTCGTCCTCGACCAGACGGACCACCTCGGGGGAGGTGCGGTCCATCATGGCGATCCGCAGCGCCACGTCGGCCTGCCGCTCGGGCAGCAGCCGGCTCATCAGCTCCGCGGCCTGCGCGGCCGGCAGGTGCGCGAGCACCAGCGCGATGATCTGCGGGTGCTCCTCCCGGAGGAAGGACAGCAGCTGCCGGGTGTCGGCGTTGCGGAGGCTGGTGAACGGCGGGTCGACGTAGATGGTCTGCAGCCGGCCGAGGACGGCCTCGGCCTCGGCGTCGCCCAGGCCGGCGGTGAGGGCCTGGCGCGCGAAGTCGATGCCGCCCGCGCCCAGCGCCGGCGGGTTGATCATCCGCTCGTGGAACTCGTAGAGCACGTCCTGGACGTCGTCGGGGGCGACGTCCTTGAGGCGCATGAGCTCGCCGGTGAGCGCGTCGATCTCGTCCGGGGTGAGCTGGGCCATGACGGCGCCGGCCTCCTCGCGGGACATCTGGGCGAGGAAGAGCGCGGCCTTGCGCAGGCCGGACATGTCGCGCCGGGGCAGGCGGACGGGAGCCCGGTCGGGGTCGCCCCCGGGCTCCAGGCCCACCATCTGCTCGACGCTGACCAGGCTCATGTGCGGCTCTCGGCCAGCCAACCGCGCAGGGTGGAGGCCACCTGGTCGGGCTGAGCCTCGATCATGGTGGTGATCTCACCGCGCAGCCGCTGCCGCTCGAGGGCCTCGATCGCGTCCGAGGTCCGCAGGTCGTGACGGGCGTCCCGGGTGCTGGGGATCTGGAGGGCGTCGACGTCGTCCAGGTCGGCGTCGTACTCCTCGTAGTCGTCCAGGTCGCCCTTCTTCTTGCGGTTGCGCAGCCACACCAGGACGACGAGGAGCAGCAGGCCGCCCACGATCGCGCCGGTCTTGGCCAGCGACCACATCCGCTCACTGGCCGCTGCCGCGTCGGCGGCGGCGAGACCGGCCTGGGCGGCCTCCGCGGCGCTGGTGTTGAAGGCCATGGAGGCGACGGTGATCTGGTCGCCGCGGGCCGGGTCGAGCGAGACGGCCTGGCTGACCAGGTCCTGGATGGTCCCGTTGGGGACGGCGCTGCCGTCGGCCGAGTTGACGGCCACGGCCACGGTGAGCCGCTCGACCTGTCCCGGGGCCGCGATGGTGTTCGTGACCTCGGTGTTGACCGGGTTGTTGGTGGTGGTGTTGTCCTTGTTGTAGGACCCGTCCCCGCCGCCGGTGGTCGCACCGGTGGTGCCGTCGGTGCCCAGGACGCCGGCCGCGCCGCCGCCGGACCCGGTGTAGGTCTCGGTCTGGCTGGACTCCGACAACGCCGGGATCTCGGTGGGGTAGGTGTAGGTCGTCGCGGTGCTCTGGCTCTGGTCGAAGTTCATCGTCGCGGCGACGGTGACGATCGCGTTGCCCGCGCCGAGCACCTGGTCCAGCAGCCGCTGCGCGTTGGCCTGCAGGGTGGTCTGGAAGGTGGCGGTGTCGTCGGCCTGGCTACCGGTGCTGGCCCCGCCGGTCCCGGCGGACAGCTGCGTGCCGTTCTGGTCGGTCACCGTCACCCCGGAGGGCTGCATCCCGCTGATGCTGCTGGAGACCAGGTTGACCACCGAGGTCACCTGCTCCCCGGACAGCTCGGTGCCAGGGGTGAGCTCCAGCAGGACGGCGGCCGTCGGGTCGCTGGTGTCGGTCACGAAGACCTCGTCCTTGGGCATCGCGATGTGCACCGAGGCGGTCTTCACCCCGTTGATCGACTCGAGGGTGTTGTTGAGCTCGCCCTCGAGCGCCCGCTGGTAGGTGGTCTGCTGCTCGAACTCGCTGGTGGTGATGCCCTGCTCGTCGAGCAGCGCGTACCCGCTGTCGCTGCCGGCGCTGGGCGTGAGGCCCTTGCCGGCGATGGCCAGGCGCAGGCTGTAGACCTGCTCCTTGGGCACCAGGATCGTGTCGGCGCCCTGCAGCTCGTAGGTCACGCCCTCGGCGGTGAGCTCCTCGGTGATGGCCGCGGCGTCGGTCGAGGACAGGTTGGAGAACAGCGGCTCGTAGGTCGGCGTGGTCACCCAGCGCACGAAGAAGAAGGAGCCGAGCGCGAGACCGAGCACCAGGACGCCGGCGAGCGCCTTCTGCTGGAAGGTCATCGTGGCCAGCGTGGTGCGCACCCGGTCGAGCTGACCGGCCAGGGCAGCGGGCATCAGACCGGCATCCGCATGATGTCGTTGAAGGCCTCGACGGCCTTGTTCTTGATGGTCACGACGGCGGTCGTGGCGAGCTTGGCCTCGTTGGCCGCGATCATGTAGTCGTGCACGTTCTGCAGGTCACCGGTGGCGGCCTGCTTCGCGTAGGTGTCCGCGGTGCCCTGCAGACCCTGCAGCTGCCCGATGGACTGGGTCAGGATGTCGGCGAAGGAGCTGCCGTCGGCCGTCGTCGGGACCTGGGTCGCCGCGGTGCCCGTGGTGCCGGTGGACCCGATGGACCCGAGGCCGCTGGTGAGCATGCCGCTGATGTCCGAGGGCGGGACGCTGTTGCTGGCGCCGTTGTTGTAGTAGCCGGAGGTGACACCGGTCCCGTACCCGGTGGTCATCGCGAGCGGGCTGAGGGTCACAGGTTCTTCCCGAGGGAGAGGGCCGCGTTGTAGGCGTCGGTGGCACGCGAGATCGCGCTGATGTTGGCCTGGTAACCGCGCTGGGCGATGAGCAGGTTGGTCATCTGGGTGCCGAGGTCGATGTCGGGCATCCGGACGTAGCCGCCCTCGTCGGCGAGCGGGTTGTCGGGGGAGTAGACGAGCTTGCCCTCGCTGCTGCCGAAGGCCGCACCGGCCACTCGCACCCCGCCGGTGCCCGAGCCGTAGTCCACGGCCTGGGCGACGATGAACCGCTCCTTGAACGCCTCCTGGTCGGGGGCGGCGGCGGTGTTGATGTTGGCGATGTTGTCCGAGACCGCGTCCAGGTACTTGCGGTGCAGCGTCATGCCCGACCCCGCGATGCGGAGGGCGTCGAAAGCACTCACTGGGTCCTCATCGCCGAGCTCAGCAGGTCGTACTTGCCGTTGAGGGCCTGGAGGGCCAGCTGGTAGCGCAGGCCGGTCTCGGTCGCGATGACGGTCTCGGAGTCCAGGTCGACGTTGTTGCCGTCGGTCCGGGTCGCCGCCAGGGACCGGCTGACCGAGCCTCCCGTGATCGCGGGGGTGTCGCCGTCGGCGACCTGGGTGCGGAGGGAGGACTCGAAGTCCGTCCGGCCGGCCAGGAACCCGGGGGTGTTGATGTTGGCGATGTTGTCGTTGCTGGCCCGCTGGCGCTGGGCGAGCCCGGTCAGGGCCGCGTGCAGCGTGGTCATGGTGGTGTCGGAGATGCCGATCACCGGACGACCGTCCGCTCGGGCGTCACGCGCTCCATCTGACTACCTCCGGGTGCTGCGCGGACCGTGGGGAGGCAGGTCCGCCTGTGCACTCGTCATCGGCAGCCCGCGAGCCGGTCGTGACCATCGTGGCCGTGGCGACGTGTGTGACTGTCGGTGCGGGACGGTCGGGGGTGGGCGCTGGTGCGGTGTCCTCGTCGCCGGCGTCACCGTAGAGATGGTGAGTTCTGCCGAAGGACCGGGCCCGGACGCACGAGACCCCCCAGTCCGACGGGGTCGTCGGTGGGGGGTCCTGTGGTGATCTGCGGTCGGCGGGTCAGACCGGCCGGTCGATGAAGGAGGACTCCGGACGGCGGGGGCTCTGCGACATGCGGGCCGCCAGGTCCCGCTGCCGGCGGGACTGCGTGATGCCCTCGACGAGGGCCTCGGCGACGGCCAGCTGGTGCTGCAGGAGCCGGGCGGCGCGCTCGCGCAGGTCGGCCGGCAACGGGCCCAGGCCGGTCGGCGGCACCCAGTCGGTGGACCGGCGTCCCCAGGCGGCGATCTCCTCGGGCGAGGCCCCGGCCAGCGTGCGTGCCGCGGACTCGGTGTCCTCGTCGAGGTGGTCCAGCGCCTCGGCCCAGGTGCGCGGGGGTGTGTCCGAGCGGCGCCGGTGCCCGTCCTGCTGGTCGTCGGCCCGGTTCGCCGCCGTCGCCGGCCAGGGGTCGTACGCGCTCACGGCCCGCAGCGCGGGCAGGCTCACCCGGCGCTCGAGGCGAGGGTGGCCGCGGCCTCTGCCCAGGCGTCGCGGAGCGGCTCGACGACGGTGCGGCAGTCGGCCACGCGGCGGGCGTCGCCCTTGACGTTCGCGAGCACCATCTCGCTGTAGAGCCAGGTGTAGAGGGAGCTGAGCGCGCCGGCTCCCTCCCAGACCTCGGGGTTCAGCGTGCTGTGCAGCTCCAGGACGATGTCCTGGGCGTGCATCAGCTGTGAGCTGGCCTCGATGCGGTCACCCGCGGCGAGGGCGGCCTCGGCCCGGACCAGGTCCAGGGCCAGGCGGTCGTACAGCATGACGAGCAGACGCTGCGGGGAAGCGGTCTCGACGGCGGAGGACTGGTAGCGGGAGCGCAGCGCGGCGGTCATTCGGGGTTCTCCTGGGCTTCGGGGGAGCGGGGGCGTCAGGACGACTTGTTGGGGTTGTACAGCTGGCCGATCTGCGAGCTGAGCCAGGAGGACTGGTTCTTGATGGTGTTCAGCGCCGTCTCGAGCGTGGTGAACTGCTTGGTCAGCGTCGTCCGGCGGGCCTCGAGCCGGATGTCGAAGGCGTCGATCCGCGTCTGCAGCGTCGTGGCCAGGGAGTCCCGACCCTTCGCCAGCGCGACCAGGGTGCCGGTGGAGGAGTCGCTCGCGGTCTTCGCCAGCGCGGCGAGCTGGCCGGCGATGCCGGTGACGGCCGGCGTGCTGACGCCGTTGACCGTGGTCGCCCCGGTGCCGCTGATCAGCTTGGCGACGGTCGTCGGGTCGCTGGCCAGTTTGGCGGCGAAGACCGAGGCGTCGAAGGTGATGGTGCCGTCCTTGGCCAGCTGCAGGCCGACCGTGCTGGCGCTCTTCCCGCCGATGGCCGAGGAGATCGAGGTCAGCAGCTGGCTGGACAGCTGTACCAGCGTGCTGTCGCCCTGCAGGGTGGCGGTCGCAGCGCCGGCGGTGGAGACGGTGTAGCCCTTGATGACGCCCAGTGCGCCGTTGGCGGCGTCGACGAGCGCCTTGACCTTCGCGGTGATCGCGGAGCTGTCGGACCCGACGGTGACGGTCGTGAGCCCTGCGGACGACGTGTCGACCTTGCTCACGGTCAGGGAGACGCCGTTGGGCACGTTGGTGAAGGTGTTGGTGGCGGACTCGATGCGGAGGCCGTCGGGGCCGTCGAGGGAGATCATCGCGTTGGTGGCCTCGCGGATGACCGAGAACCCCGACTCGGCGGTGCCCGGATCGTTCCCCGCCGCGGCCGTCTCGCCGTCGCCGAGCAGGGTCCGGGCCCCGGCCGCCCCGGTGCCCTCGCTGCTCACCTGGAGGCGGAACTCGTTGGCGCCGAGCTGGATGATCGTGGCGCGGACGCCGTAGCCGCTGGCGTTGATGGCGGTGACCGCGTCGGCGAGCGTTGCGTCCGAGGGCAGGTCGATCCGGCCGACGGTGGCGCCGCTGCTGTCGAGCACCTTGATGGGCCAGGCCGGCTTGGCGTCGGGACGCTGCACCTGCGCCGTCGGGGACGACCACGTCGTGGTGCTGCGGATCTGCTTGTTCGTGGCCAGCTGCTCGACGCGGAAGCTCACGCTCGAGCCCTCGATGGCGGTGGCCGATGCGCTGGCCGTCACCGTCGATGAGGTGGTGGTCGCGGTGCGGGCCGCGGCGAGCCCGGCGCTGGTCAGGGCCTCGGCGGCGGTGCGGATCGCGTCGAAGCGGGTGTTCACCGCCCGGTAGGCGGCGGCCTTGGCCTGGGTCGCGGACAGCTGCGTCTTCAGCAGGTCCTGCGGCTTGGCCTCGACCTTCATCAGGTTCGTGATGATCGACGTCGTGTCCAGTCCGGAGACCAGACCGTCGACTCCCAGTGTCACCATGGCGCTGTCCTCCTCGTGGATCGTGTCGCGGTCGGTGGTTCTCCCTCTACATCGGCTGCCGCGGGCGGGAGTTGAGCCGAGGGCCGGCGTCCACCCGTTCGGGGGAGCCCGGCACAGCAGTGAGGGGGGCGGCCAGGTGGCCACCCCCCTCACCGGGAGTGCTGTGCTGCGGGTGTCTACCCCGCCTCAGCTCACTGCAGGAGCTTGAGGACCGACTGGGCGGACTGGTTGGCCTGGGCCAGCATGGAGGTGCCGGCCTGGACCAGGATCTGGTTCTTGCTGAACTCGGTCATCTCCGACGCCATGTCGACGTCGACGATGCGCGAGCGGCTGGCGGTCAGGTTCTCCACGGCGATGTTCAGGTTGGCCGTGGTCTGCTCGAGCCGGTTCTGGATGGCACCCAGGCTGGCACGCGAGGTCGAGACGGCGCTGATGGCCTTGTCGAGCAGGCCGAGAGCAGCATCCGGGCCGCCGACGGCCGTGACGTCGATCGCTGCCACGCCCAGGTCGGCGGCGGAGAACCCGCCGGCCGCTGCAGCCGCCGCGGTGTTCGTGCCCGCCGCGTTGATTCCACCGCCTGCGGTGATGGCACCGGTCGCCGCGGCGTCCTTGGCCTTGACCTGGAGACCGCCGAGGCTGTCGACCGTCGCGGTGTAGGCCAGCTTGAACTGGTTGTCGTTGTTCAGCTGCGTGGCGATGGTGTTGGCGTTGGTGGATGCCGTCAACACAGCGGTCGTGGTCGTGACGCCGTTGAGAGTGAACGTGGCAGCCGCCGCCGTGGTGGCGGCAGCGCCGTTGGCCCAGTTGCTGACGGCGCCGGAGACACCCGTCGACTTAACGCTGGCCGAGATGGTCTCGGCGGCGTTAGCGCCGACCTGGAAGGTACCGCTGTACGTGCCGTCCAGCAGCGCCTTACCGTTGAACTTGGTGGTGCCGGCGATGCGGGTCAGCTCGGAGTTCAGCTGGGTGATCTCGGACTGGATGTTGCCCTTGGCCTCGGTCGACAGACCGCCGTCGTTCGCGGCCTGGACGGACAGGTCGCGCATGCGCTGAAGGATGCCCTGGGTGGTGGCCAGCGCGCCTTCCGCGGTCTGCACGACGCTGACGCCGTCCTGGGTGTTGCGGACGGCGACCTTGAGGCCACCGATCTGGGACTTCATGCCCTCGGAGATGGCCAGGCCCGCAGCGTCGTCCGCAGCGCGGTTGATGCGGAAACCCGAGGACAGCTTCTCCAGCGACTTGCTCATCGCCGAGTCGTTGACCGACAGGTTGCGGTAGGCGTTCATCGCGGCGGTGTTGGTGTTGATGCGCATGCCCATGGTGATCCTCCTGGATGGGGGCGGTGCTGGATGATTCCCGCTGCATCCGTGCTGCGGGTGGTACGGATGTGTTTACGGCTGGAGTGCGGTGGTGCTTGAGCCGAACCGGGCAAGAACTTCGCCGGTCCGGCCCGGAGGGGTCAGGCCGGCTGGCCGAAGGCGCTGCGCACCCCGGCCGCCGTCCGCGGCGGGGGGTAGAACGCCCGCGCGCCGACGGGACGGCTGCGCTCGGCGCCGGCACCGGTGCGGGCGACGACCTGGGCGACGTAGCCGACCTGCTGGGTGCGGGCGCGGACGCCGCCCTGCGGCGCCACCGGTCGCTCCTCCCACGCCTCGCTCATCGCGGCGTGCAGCAGCGTCAGGGCGCGGGCACGCATCTGCGAGACCCGGGAGAGGGTGACCCCGAGGTCGACCGCGATGTCGGTCAGTGATTCGTCACCGAAGAAACTGCGCTCGACCACCTCGCCCAACCGGTCGGGGAGGGCGGCCATCGCCTCGTGCAGGTGCCGGGCCCGCTCGCGCTTGACCACCGCGCGCTCGGGGGAGTCGCCGGTCCCGGGGACGTCGAAGCCGGTCCCGTCCTCGCCGGTGCTGGCGTCGATGCTCACCATCACGGCCCGGTGCACGTCGACCTGCAGCGCGGACAGCTCGGTGGGGGACACCTGCAGCTCGGCGGCCAGCTCCGCGCGGGTCGGCGGTCGGCCGAGCTTCGCCGACAGCGCGTCGGCGGCGCTGTCGCTGCGCCGGGCGGCGGCCCGCACGGAGCGGCTCGCCCAGTCACCGGAGCGCAGCTCGTCGAGCACCGCGCCCTGGAGGCGGGGGAGGGCATAGGTGGCGAAGGTGGCGCCGGCGGCTTCGTCGTAGCGACGGGCCACCTCCACCAGCGCGACCTGCGCGCAGGACAGCAGGTCCTCCCGGCTCACGTGCGCCGGCAGGGAGATGCGGGCCGCGACGGCGTTCACCGCGTACTGGGCGAGGGCCAGGTGCTCGGTGACGAGCGCGTCGACACCGGCCCCGGCTGCGACCGGGGGGCGGCTCGACCGGGAGGGGCCCGCCTGGGGAGGCGACGGGCGGGACGTGTTCACGTCCCCTATCTCGGCGCCCCACGAGTCACACCTGACCCTCCTCGGCAACTCCGTCACCGAACTTGAGACTTCGGCTGAACCGTCGTCGGGTTCTGCCGAAGACAGCCCTCGAGACCGGTCCGCGGTGACGCAGCCCGGCGCCGCACCACCCCGACGACGAGAGGAGCTCCCGGTGGACTACCAGCACCTGTCGACCCTGCTCTGGCGGGAACAGGAACTCCTGGACCTGCTGCTGTTCAAGGCGGAGGAGAAGCAGTACCTCATCGTCTCCGGCAAGAACCGCTGGCTGCCCCGCATCGCCCACGAGATCGAGGTGGTGCTGGAGCAGCTGCGCACCCTGGAGGTCGAGCGCGCCGCGGTCGGCGAGGTGCTGGCCGAGCGTTTGGGCCTGCCCGCCAACCCCTCGCTGCGCACCCTCGCCGAGCACGCCGGCGCTCCCTGGGACGAGCTGCTCATCAAGCACCACGAGACGCTGCTGGTCCTGGTCAGCGAGCTGCGCGGGCTCTCCGACGCCAACCGCGACCTGATCGCGAACGGCCTGGCCGCCATCGACGAGGCACTGCTCAGCGTCCGGCCCAACGACGTCCGGACCTACTCGGCCTCCGGGCGTACCACCGCCGGCGCCAACCGCTCCGTCAGCCTGGACGGCGCGCTGTGAGCGGCTTCTCCACGCTGAATGTGGCCTCCCGGGCGCTCGCCGCCCAGCAGAAGGCCATCGAGGTCACCAGCCAGAACGTGGCCAACGCCAACACCGTCGGCTACACCCGGCAGCGGGTGGAGATGCAGTCGCTGTCCAGCGCCTCGGCCTACGGGCTGCAGGCCCGCGAGGACAGCCTGGGCAACGGCGTCAGCGCGGACAAGGTCATCCGGGTCCGGGACGCCTTCCTCGAGCGGCGCACCCAGCAGGAGTCCGGCCGGGCCGCCCAGGCCGCGACCACCGCCGCCGCCTTCGACCAGCTCGAGACCTCCTTCGGCGAGCCGGGCACCACCGGCATCCAGAGCCTGCTGACCGCGTCGTCCACGGCGTGGAGTCAGCTGTCCACCCGCCCCACCGACACCACGTCGCGGATCGCCGTCCTCGCCTCCGCCAAGGACCTGGCCAACGGTCTGCGGACGGCAAGCTCGGCCATCAGCGACCAGTGGACCAGCACCCGCACCAACGCGGACGACGTCATCGCCGAGGCGAACGCCACCCTGACCCAGATCGCCGACCTGAACCGGGTCATCCAGGCCACGGTCTCCCGCGGCAACCCGGCGAACGAGCTGATGGACCAGCGCGACGTCCTGGTGGCCTCCCTCTCCCAGAGCCTCGGGGCCACGGCGACGGACACCACCGACGGGATGGTCGACGTGGTCGTCGGCGGCAACACCCTGGTGAGCGGCTCCGGGGTGTCCCGCATAGCGCTGACCGGTGGCACGTCGCCGGACACGATGAGCACGACTCCGGTGCGGCTGTCCATCGTCCCCGGTGGATCCGTCCTGCAGCCCGGCGGCACGGTCGGCGGCCAGCTCGCCGCGATGAACACCGTGCTGCCGGGCTACCAGGCCAAGCTCGACGGCGTAGCGAGCGCCGTGATCAAGGGCGTCAACGACCTGGTCACCACTGGGTACGACCAGGACGGCATCGGCGGCAGGAAGCTCTACGACGGCACGAACGCACGGGACATCAGCGTCCTCCTTACCGACCCGGCCAAGGTCGCAGCGGCCGCCAAGATGCCCGTCATGGATGGTCTTGCCGTGAAGGATGCCTCGGCCGACGGGGACCTCGCGGACAAGGTCGCCCAGCTCGCCAAGCAGACGAACAGTGCGGACGCCACCTACCGCTCGATGATCACGACCCTGGGCATCGAGTCCCGGAGCGCGATCAGCCTGAGCACCACCGCAGCCAGCGTCCTCAAGCAGGTGGACCAGTCCCGCCTGTCGGTCAGCGGGGTCTCCCTCGACGAGGAGATGACCAACCTGCTCGTCTTCAAGCAGTCCTACGCCGCGGCCGCCCGGGTCGTGACCGCCATCGACGAGATGCTCGACGTCCTGATCAACAAGACCGGATTGGTCGGAAGGTGACCTGATGCGCATCACGCAGCGGACCCTGGCGGACATCAACATCCGCAACATGGGCCAGAACCTCTCTGCCATCGCCAAGCTCAACGACCAGATCTCGTCGGGCAAGGCGCTCACCCGGCCCTCGGACTCCCCGAGCGGGACGTCCACGGCCATGCGCACCCGGACGGACCTGGCCGCCAACGACCAGTACACGTCCAACATCTCGCAGGCCTCCACCACGCTGGCCGCCGCCGACGGTGCGCTGGGCACGATGGGCGACATGCTCCGGCGCGTCCGCGACCTCACCACGCAGGCCGCCAGCACCGGCTCGCAGAGCCCGCAGTCGCTGCAGGCGCTGTCCACCGAGGTCGCCGGCCTCCGTGACGGGTTGCTGGCCATGGCCAACCGCACCGTGAACGGCCGGCCGGTGTTCGGCGGGGCGACGTCGGGGACGGACGCCTACAGCGCGGCGGGCACCTTCACGGGCCGGACCGGCGTCCCCCAGAACATCCGGATCTCCACGACGGAGAGCGTGCGGACCGACATCGACGGGCCGAGCGCCTTCGGTGTCGGCGGCGACGACCTGTTCGCCCTGGTCGGCAACATCTCCAGGGAGATGACTTTCACACCCACCGGCGACCTGACCGGCCGCCTAGCCGACATCGACACCGCACTCGCGCGGCTGACGACGGCACGCACGGAGGTGGGTGTCCGGGTGAACCGGGTCGACACGGTGAAGTCGGTCAACGCGGACAACGTGCTGGCGCTGAAGTCCCAGCTGGCCGATGTCGAGGACATCGACCCGGCCAAGGCCTACCTGGAGCTCACCCTCCGGCAGAACGCCTACCAGGCCGCCCTGGCGGCCAGCTCGCAGTCGGTGCAGACGTCGCTGGTGGACTACATCCGCTGATCGACGCCTCATCGTCCCCGCACGCCCCAGTCGTCCCACCGGTCCCGCCGGGGGTTGCGCCACTGCCGATCATGGTGGTGGGACGACTGGCTCACGGCTGGCAGGACGCCGGCCGACCACCGACACCCATGGAGGGGTCCAGGTGCTCACGCTCACCCGAAACATCGGCGAGACCATCCGCATCGGCGACGACATCGAGGTCCACGTCGTCGAGGTCCGCGGCAACACCGTCCGGCTGGGTTTCAAGGCCCCCCGCGAGGTGTCGATCCACCGCGAGGAGGTCTACGAGCAGATCGCGGCGGCCCGCCGTCTGGCGGTGCGCGTGGCCGCCGACGCGGTCGGCGCGCTGACCGCGGCCCTCGGCGGCACCCGTTCGGCGACCGGCACACCGAAGCCTGCCGACACCGGCGACACGGCGGCCGTTTCCTTGGCGTGATCTGCCCACGAAATCGTCCGTAGTTGGGCGACACGAACCCCGATTTGGCTCAAGTCCGGCCCCCCGGTGCGCAATCCTTGCCTCAAGCACGTGACAGGGGGCAACGGACATGCGACACAGCGCAACCGACACCGCAGCGACCGCACCGCGGGACGACGCCGGCGAGGGCACCATCCACGGCACCGTGCTGGGCCTCGCGCCCGAGCAGGGTGCGCCCGAGGACGACGCGGCCGAGCCGGACGGTGCCGACCACCTGGTCGTGCACGTCCAGCTCCGCCCGCGTCGGGCGGCCGCGCGCAAGTGCCTCGTGGCCCTGGCCCAGCTGGCCACCGAGCACGCCGGGGTGCCGGTCGCCCTGGCCGGCCTGAGCAAGGACGACCGCGTCCTGCGCATCACCGTCGCCGTCGACCTCGGTCCGCGGCTCGAGGTGGCCCGGTTCAGCCCGGCCGCCCAGGCCGCCTACGGCTTCGTCTCGGACCTGTTCACGGTCCTCTACGACCACATGCCGGTGTACGCCACCGAGCCCACCGCCGAGGAGAGCGCCGTCGTGGCCCCCTTCCTGCGGGCCGGCGACCGGTCGTCCTGGACGGCCGCGCCCGTCTGGCAGACCGAGGTGCTCGGCGCCGTCAGCGCCTGACCCCAGCACGACCCCGATCGACCGTCGCACTCGTCCTCTCACCGAGTCGCGATCCCGCGGACCGCACCGGCGCACCGGCGCAGTCCGTCTTCCCCGAGATCCCGACCCGACGACAGGAGTCACCCGGTGTCCGAGCCGTTGCGCAGGTCCCACCCCCCACTGGTCTTCGGGGGCATGACCGAGGACGAGGCGTGGGCCTCGACCCCCATCACGCTGCGGGACCGGGTGCACTTCCGCACCGAGCGGGAGCTGCCGCTGGCCGAGTTCCGCCAGGCGCTGCCCGCCGGCACCACGGTGACCCTCGACGAGGGCGAGGGGCTGTACCGCGTGGACGGCGACGCGGGCGACGCGGCCACGCTGTCGGCGCTGGTGAAGAACTGGTGCGCCGTCCACGGGCACCGCACGGTCGGGCTGCGGGCCGAGAGCGGCGTGCGCCGCCGGGCGCCGCGCGACCTGCCGCCGCAGTTCCTCGCCGACCTGTGCCGGCACTACGGACCGGTCAGCCTCAAGCGGCTGCAGCGCAACATGAGCACGATCCGGCTGCACATCCCGGACAACGACGACGTCGTCCAGCAGGTCAGCGAGTGGGTCCTCAAGGCCGTCGCGCAGTACGACGAGACCAAGGGCGTGCCGTTCGGGGCGTTCCTGGCCACCCAGCTGTCCAAGTGGGTGCACGACCTGGGCCGGGCCGCCTTCGGCCGGACCGCCACGGACACGGAGAACAAGCAGCAGAAGGCCATCGCCTCCTTCACCACCGAGCACCAGCGCCGCCCCACCGAGCGGGAGCTGGCCGAGATCCTGGGCCAGAGCGTGGCGGTCCTGCGCAAGAACGCCCAGTCCGTGGCGACCCTCAACGGGTTGCGCAACCTGCAGTCGCTGGACGGCGTGCCCGACGGCGCCGACCACCTGCTCCCCGACACCGCCCAGGCACCCGACGAGATCCTCGGGGAGGCCGAGCAGACGCTGCTGTCCCACGCGCTGACGGCGGCCTGCGCGCCCGACGTCACCGCCCGGCCCGACCAGCGTGCCGGCCAGCCCAACGTCCTGGGCTGGGTCACCTGGTACCTGACGACGTGGGGCGGGCAGACCAAGACGCAGCTGTCGGCCGACCTCGGCACGTCGGTGCGCAACATGAACGTGCACGCCGACCGGGCCGAGCGGGTCCTCAAGGACCGCCTGCTCGAACTGGCCGGGTGACTCGGATTGATGAGGTCCTCCTGCTGCCGATAGATGAGGTCAGTGGGACGGAAGCGCCGCGAGGGGCCGTCCAGGGACGCAACGGGAGCGTGGCCGCGATGTCGATGGTGTTCGAGCAGGAGACCCGGGTCGTCCTGGTGCCGCACTGGCTGTCGGCGGCCGACCGCGACGCCCTCGCCGCTGCGCTGGAGACCGCGCTCGAGCGGGCCGACCTGCCCTCGAGCACCGCGGACCGCCTCGTCGACGTCCTCACCGAGCTGCACGTGGCCCGGGCCCGCGACGTGGTCTGGCCGTCGTCGGCCGCCCGCGTGCGCCTGGTGACCGGCTGGGACCCCGACACCCTCCCCGTGCGGCTGTCGGCCATGGAGCTCGCCTGCACCCTCAGCCTGCCCGAGCTGCCGGCACCGGTGCGCGCTGCGCTCACCGGTGGCCGCAGCGTCTGACCCCCGCTCGATGTCGACCCTGGGCGCGGCCCTCCGGTTGCTGCCCCGGCTGGACCGCCGGACCTGCGACCTCGGCGACCTGGTGGACGCCGCCCGGCTGCTGGTCGCGGCCGGTCGCCCGGGCCTGCGGCTGGTCCTCGACGAGGACGACCCGCGCCACCCCGAGCTGGTGGTCGAGGAGGAGGAGCGCTCCCGGCGCACCGACCTGGGCGACCTGGCCGGCGGGATCGTCGGCAGCCAGCTCGACCTGGGCCCCGCCGGCCTCGCGGCCGCGCTCGACCGCTGGCTCGACGAGCGCCCGGTCACCGACGCCGAGGCCGCCCGCCGCGGCATCGCCGTCCTCGGGTGGGCCGGTCCGGCCGGTGACGAGCTCGCCTGGCAGGTGGCCGTGCAGCGGCGCACCGGCCTGATGGCCTGGACCCCGCACCCGTTCACCGCCGTCCTCGACGTGCTCTCCGTGCAGGAGGCGGCCCGCGCGCGGGCTGCCGACGTGGTGGTCCGCTGCACGGCGGAGGGCCCCGTCCTCCTGCTGGACGCCGACCAGCCGCACCTGGCCACAGCTGCGCTCAGCGCCCCTGAGCAGGTCCTGGCCCGGGCCGCGGCGCTGGGCCTGCGGCTGTCCGACGGCAGCGTCGTCATCACCCCCGGCCGGCCGGTCGCCTGGGCCGGTCAGGCCGTCGCCCGGCGGTTGGCCGGCGAGACGGTCGAGCCGTGCGCCGTCCTGCGCTGGCGCGAGCTCTCGGACCTCCCCTGGTCCTGAGCTAGGGCCTCCGCTCAGCTGCGGAGGGCGCCGAACTCCCAGTGCCAGGGCTCCGGGTTCTCCCCGGTCGCCTGCGCCCAGTCCGGCTGCACCCAGCCGAAGTAGCCGGCGTAGGTCGCCATCCACTGGTGCTGGGCGGTCCCGAACCCGTTGACCCCGCCGCAGAGGTCCACCGCCAGGCCCCAGCCGTGGTTCGAGGTGCCGGGGACCGCGGTGATGCCGGGCTTGCGGCGGTGCGCGTCCTGCTGCGCGCCGAAGGAGCGGTAGGAGTCGGTGATGCACAGCGGGGTGCCGAAGGCGCGCTGGTAGGCCTGCGACAGCGCGGTGTAGGGCGCGGCCGCGTCGCACCGCAGCAGCTGCCCGCCGCCGATCGGGCACAACGTCGAGGTCGGGATGCGGCCGTTGGACCACCCGCCCCAGGCCGGGTCGACCGGTGCGGCCGTGACCGGGGTCGAGGGCCCCCCGCAGGTCGCCGGCAGGGTGCCGGTGCCCGGGGGCAGGGCGTTGGGGGTGGCCGCGGGCACGGTGACCCGGATGCCGGTGGCGCCCTCGGGGAGGGTCGACACGACGACCTGGTGCGCGGCGGCCGAGGCCGTGACGACGAGACCGGCGCCCACCGAGATGCCGACGTCGTCCAGCCCGGTGAGGTCGTCGACCCCGAAGACCAGGTCGCCGGCCTGCAGCCGGTCGCCGGGCACGACGGACCCGCCGGTCCACTGGGTGGCCAGGTCGGCGCCCAGGGCGGTCCCGGCGGCGGTCCAGACGGTGTCGGCGAGGCCGGCGCAGTCCACGCCGGTCGTGCTGGTGCCGCCGGCCAGGTAGGGCGTGCCCAGCTGGGCGAAGGCGAAGCTGACCGCCGCGGCGGCCTCGGCGGAGGGCACGGGGACGACGGCGCCGTCGACGACGCCCGCGGCCACGCCGGGCACCGGGGCGCCGGAGGCGTCGCGGGCCGGGGTCAGACCACCGGGCAGGTCGCCGGCGCGCAGCTGCTGGGCCGTGGGCAGGGTGATGCCGGCCGCGGTGAGCGCGGCCAGCCGGGCCTGCCAGGCGGCGCGGGCGGCGCCGTCGGTGGCCTGCTGGTCGGCCGACGAGGGGCCGACGGTCAGCCCGGCCAGGGCGACGGTCACCACCGGGTCGAGCGCGGTGGCCCGGTCGCGGGCAGCGGTGGTGACCTCGGCGACCTGCCGGCGTGCGGCCGCGAGGACCGCCTCGGCGGTGGCGACGCGCCCGGCGGCGGCCTCTGCGGTGCGCGCGGTGGACTGCGCCGTGACGGTCAGCCCGGCCAGCTGCTGCCCGGTCCGCTGCGCCGCGACGGCGAGGGAGCCGGCGACGGCGGGGTCGGTGCCCGCCGGGTAACCGGCGGCTACCGCCCGGTCGACGGGGGTGCCCTGGTACAGCGCGCCGGCACCGGTGCCGACGGCGGTCCGGGCGGCGGCCAGGTCGGCCTGCGCGGTGGTCTGCGCGGCGCGCGCGGCGGCCAGCTCGTTCTCGGCTGCGGACACGGCGACCCGGGCGGCGTGCAGGTCGGTGGTGGTGGCGGTCAGGTCGTCCCGCAGCTGGGTCGCGGCGGCCGCGGGGTCCAGGGCGATGGAGGCGGCGGCCGGGGTCTCCGGCTGCACGCCGGACATCACGACGGCGGCGACGAGGACGACGGCCAGGGCGCCGCCGATCGCGCCGGTGCGATGGGTCCAGCGGACGACCGCGGCCAGGCGCCGGGCGCGGGCGTCGGCCTTGCGCTGCGCCCGGGCGGCCAGTGCCTGCCGACGGGCCGCCGCCCGCGCGCGGGCGCGGGCCCGGGCGAGCTCCTCGGGTGTCCGGGTCGCCGGCCGCGGGGCGGCCGGTCGCCGGGCAGGGGCAGGCGAGCGCGCTGGCACGGTGCTCCCCCCGGCACCCGGTCGCGCCCGCGCCGGTGGCGGGCAGTCGGTCGACCGGTGTCCACGGAGGGGATCGGGACGTCGACGGCACCGGTTGAGGCAGCTACCCCGCCCGGGAGCCCGCTCTCACCCGTCCGGGGGAGCCCACCACGCACCGTGCCGGTCGTGCAGCGCGATCCGGACGGTGCCGCCGTCCGCGGTGGTCACGACCAGCTCCACCGCGACGACGGTGCGTCCGTCCGGGTCGGGCAGCAGGCGCCCGGAGGCCAGCGGCACGGGCGGCACGCGGAAGGTGTCCCCGTCGTCCATCTGTCCTCCGGGGCCGGCTCAGCGCTGGTCGAGCGGGACGAACGCGCGCTCGGTGGGGCCGGTGTAGAGCTGCCGCGGGCGGCCGATCTTGGTGGCCGGGTCCTCGATCATCTCGCGCCACTGGGCGATCCAGCCCGGCAGCCGGCCCAGGGCGAACAGCACGGTGAACATGCGGGTCGGGAAGCCCATGGCCCGGTAGATCAGGCCGGTGTAGAAGTCGACGTTCGGGTAGAGCTTGCGCTGCACGAAGTAGTCGTCGGTGAGCGCGACCTCCTCGAGCTGCCGGGCGAGGTCGAGCAGTTCGCTGTTGCCGCCCAGCTTGTCCAGCACGGAGTCCGCGGTGTTCTTCACGATCGCCGCGCGCGGGTCGTAGTTCTTGTAGACCCGGTGCCCGAAGCCCATGAGCTTGACGCCGGGCTCCTTGTCCTTGACCCGCTTCACGAAGGCCGGGATGTCGCCGCCGTCGGCCTTGATGCCCTCGAGCATCTCCAGCACCGACTGGTTGGCCCCGCCGTGCAGCGGGCCGAACAGCGCGTTGATGCCGGCGGAGACCGACGCGAACAGGTTGGCGTGCGAGGAGCCCACGAGCCGCACCGTCGAGGTCGAGCAGTTCTGCTCGTGGTCGGCGTGCAGCACGAAGAGCATGTCCAGCGCCTTGACCAGCTCGGGGTCCAGGTCGTAGGGCTCCGCGGGGAACCCGAAGGTCATGCGCAGGAAGTTCTCCACCAGCCCGAGGGAGTTGTCCGGGTAGAGGAACGGCTGACCGACCGACTTCTTGTAGGCGTAGGCCGCGATCGTCGGCAGCTTCGCCAGCAGGCGGTAGGTGCTCATCTCGACCTGGTCGTGGTCGAAGGGGTCCAGCGAGTCCTGGTAGAAGGTCGACAGGGCGCTCACCGCCGACGACAGCACCGGCATCGGGTGCGCGTCGCGCGGGAAGCCCTTGAAGAACTGCTTGAGGTCCTCGTGCAAGAGGGTGTGCCGGCGGATCTTGCCGTCGAACTCCTCGAGCTGCGCCGGGGTCGGCAGCTCGCCGTGGATGAGCAGGTAGGAGACCTCGACGAAGCTGGCCTTGCCGGCCAGCTGGTCGATCGGGTACCCGCGGTAGCGCAGGATCCCGGCGTCGCCGTCGATGTAGGTGATCGCCGAGCTGCAGGCCGCGGTGTTCACGAACCCGATGTCCAGCGCCACGTTGCCGGTGGTGGCCAGCAGCTTGCTGGTGTCGAAGCCGTCGGAACCCTCCGACGCGGCGCGCAGGGGGAACTCCAGTTCACCCCCCGGGTAGTGCAGCGTGGCCGGACCGGTTACCTCGGTGTCTGCTGTGGCGCTCATTGAGTCAGGACGCTACCGACTCGGGGATGCCGCGGCACCACCGAGTCGGCAGCGGGTGTCACGGGTGGGTCATCGACAGCACGTCGAGGGCGGCGTCCAGCTGCTCCTCGGTGAGCTTCCCCTGCTCGACGTAGCCACGCTCCACCACGACCTGGCGGATCGTCTTCTGCTCCTTGAGCGAGGTCTTGGCCACGATCGCCGCCTCCTCGTAGCCGATGTACTTGTTCAGCGGCGTGACGATGGACGGCGAGCTCTCGGCGTAGGTGCGGCACTGCTCGACGTCGGCGGTGATGCCGTCGACGCAGCGGTCGGCCAGCAGCCGGGAGACGTTGGCCAGCAGCCGGATGGACTCCAGCACGTTGCGGGCCATCAGCGGCAGCGTCACGTTCAGCTCGAAGGAGCCGGTCGTGCCGGCGAAGGTGACCGCGGCGTCGTTGCCGATGACCTGGGCGGCGACCTGGATCGCGGCCTCGGGCAGGACCGGGTTCACCTTGCCGGGCATGATCGAGGAGCCGGGCTGCAGGTCGGGCAGCGCGATCTCGCCCAGGCCGGTCCGGGGGCCCGAGCCCATCCAGCGCAGGTCGTTGCAGATCTTGACCAGCCCGACGGCGATGGTCTTGAGCTGGCCGGAGGCCTCGACCAGGCCGTCGCGGGAGCTCTGCGCCTCGAAGTGGTCGCGCGCCTCGGTCAGCGGCAGCTCCATCTCGGTGGCCAGCCGCTCGATGATCGCCGCGGCGAACCCGGGCGGGGTGTTGATCCCGGTGCCGACCGCGGTGCCGCCCAGCGGCAGCTCGCCGATGCGGGGGAGGGAGGCCTGCAGCCGCTCCACGCCGTACCGGATCGCCGCGGCGTACCCGCCGAACTCCTGGCCGAGGGTGACCGGGGTGGCGTCCATCAGGTGCGTGCGGCCGCTCTTCACCACGGTGGCGAACTCGGTCGCCTTGCGCTCGAGGGAGGCGGCCAGGTGCTCCAGCGCCGGCACCAGGACGACGACGACGGCCCGGGTCGTGGCGATGTGGATCGCGGAGGGGAACACGTCGTTGGAGGACTGCGACGCGTTGACGTGGTCGTTGGGGTGCACCGACAGCCCGGAGGCCTCCGACGCCAGCGTCGCGATGACCTCGTTGGTGTTCATGTTCGACGAGGTCCCCGACCCGGTCTGGAACACGTCGATCGGGAAGTGGTCGTCCCAGTCCCCGCGGGCCACCTCGGCCGCGGCGGTGCCGATGGCGGCGGCCACGTCGTCGGGCAGCACACCGAGCGAGGCGTTCACCGCAGCGGCGGCCCCCTTGATGGCGGCCAGCGCACCGATCAGCTCGCGCTCGATCGGGGTGCCGCTGATCGGGAAGTTCTCCACGGCGCGCTGGGTCTGCGCACGCCACTTGGCGTGGGCCGGCACCCGGACCTCGCCCATGGAGTCGTGCTCGATGCGGAAGTCCTGCTCGGTGGCCACGCTGCTCTCCCGGGGGAACGTCGGTCGGTTCGGCACCGACCCTAGACAACCGGCCGGGGTACCCGTGCCGCAGGCACTGGTGGACCGGTCACCGGTTGCCTACGCTGCGCGGCGACGCCGATCGAGGAGCACCGCCATGTCCCAGCCCCCGTACCCCCCGAACGACGGATCCCAGCCGCCCTACGGGCAGCAGCCCGACCCGTACGGGCAGCAGGGCCAGTACGGGCAGCCGCAGTACGGCCAGCCCGACCAGTACGGGCAGCAGGGCCAGTACGGGCAGCAGCCCCAGTTCGGCCAGCCCGACCAGTACGGCCAGCAGGGCCAGTACGGGCAGCCGCAGTACGGGCAGCCGCAGTACGGCCAGCCCGACCAGCAGTTCGGCCAGCAGCCCTACGGCCAGCAGCCGCCGAAGAGCAAGGGCCCGCTGATCGCCCTGGCCATCGGCGCGGTCGTGGTCGTGGCGGCGATCGTCGTCGGGCTCGTGCTGTTCCTCGGTGACGACGACGACTCCGGCACCACCGCCGCACCCACCTCGACCTCGGCCTCGTCGTCGGCTGCCTCGTCCTCGAGCTCGTCCGGGTCGTCGTCCAGCTCGTCGTCCGGCGGCGGGTCCGGCGGCGGGTCCGGGTCGGTGCCCGAGGGGACCGCCCCCAGCGGCCTCGGGGACGACGCGGAGCTCGACCAGCTGGCGGAGCAGTGCTTCGCGGAGGACTGGGCGGCCTGCGACACGCTGTGGCTGACCTCCGACGTCGGCTCGGACTACGAGACCTACGGCGAGACCTGCGGCGGGCGCAACGACCCGTCCGCGGGACAGTGCGCGTCCACCTACGGGGACGGCAGCGGCGGCTCGTCCGGCGGGGACATCCCGCCCCCCGGCGCGAGCCCGGACGGACTCGGCACCGATACGTCGCTGAACGCGCTGGCCAGCAGCTGCTACGGCGGCTCGATGAGCGACTGCGACTCGCTCTACTTCGCCGCCTCCGCGCCCGAGCAGCAGGTCTACCGGGACTACGGCGACTCCTGCGCCGGCCGGCAGGCAGTCGGGACCGGCGTCACCTGCCGGACGGCGTTCCCCGGCTGACCCCGGCCGCGCGCGGGCTCCGTCGCCGTCGGTAGGTCACCGGACGGTCACGGGAAGTGGCCTGGTGGCCAGCGGATCCCTAGGATCCGCTGGCCACCGGAACCGAGGAGTCCACCGCATGTCGCAGCCCCCCTACCCGCCCGCCGACGGTCAGCAGCCGTGGGGTGGTGACCAGTACGGGCAGCAGCCCCGGTACGGCCAGCCGCAGTACGGGCAGCCCGGGTACGGCCATCCCCAGTACGGGCAGTAGCCGCAGTACGGGCAGGACCAGTACGGGCAGCAGCAGTACGGGCAGCAGCAGTACGGACAGCAGCCGGCCTACGGTCAGGCGCCCTACGGCCAGCCGCCCAAGGACAACAAGAACACGATCATCGCCGCGTCGATCGCCGCCGTCGTGGTGATCGCGGCGATCGTGGTCGGCCTGGTGGTCTTCCTCGGCGGGGACGACGACGACACCACGACCACGGCGCCCACGAGCACCGCGGCGTCGACCAGCTCGTCGTCCTCCAGCTCGTCGTCCTCCGGCTCGTCGTCCTCCAGCTCGTCGTCCTCCAGCTCCTCGTCGGCGAGCAGCTCGTCGGACGACGGCGACATCTACGGCACCATCGTCGAGGGCACGCCCACCTCGCCGGACGGTCTCGGCGACGACCCCGAGCTCGACGGGTACGCGCAGCAGTGCTTCGACGGCGACGTCGAGGGGTGCTACGACCTGTACTTCAGCTCGGACATCGGCTCGGTCTACGAGATGTACGCCGAGAGCTGCGGCGGGCGGGTGCCCTACACCGAGCAGTCCTCGGTGTTCGACTGCTCGGACTTCTGACCCCCCACGACCGACGACGGCCGGGTCCCCCGCGTGGGGGCCCGGCCGTCGTCGCGTCGCCGTCGATCAGTAGGGCGGGTCGCCCGCCGAGAGCTGGTTGAGCTTCTCGAGGGAGTGCAGGCTCTCGATGGCCCGGATGGTGCCCGACCGGGAGCGCATGACCAGCGACTGCGTGGTGCACCCGCCCGAGCGGTACTGCACGCCGCGCAGCAGCTCGCCGTCGGTGATGCCGGTGGCCACGAAGAACACGTCGCCGCGGACCAGGTCGTCGATGTCGAGCACCCGGTCCAGGTCGTGGCCGGCGTCGATGGCCTTCTGCTTCTCCTCGTCGTCCTTGGGCATGAGCCGGCCCTGCAGGGCGCCGCCCATGCACTTGAGCGCGCAGGCGGTGATGATGCCCTCGGGCGTGCCGCCGATGCCCAGCAGCAGGTCCACGCCGGTGCCCTCGCGGGCCGCGGCGATGGCGCCGGCGACGTCGCCGTCGGAGATGAACTTGATCCGGGCCCCGGCGTCGCGGACCTCCTGGGCCAGCTTCTCGTGCCGGGGGCGGTCGAGGATGACCACGGTGACGTCGGCCGGCCAGGCTTTCTTCGCCTTGGCCACGCGGCGGATGTTCTCCTTCACCGGCAAGCGGATGTCGACCACGTCGGCGGCGATCGCGCCGGTGGCGATCTTGTCCATGTAGAACACGGCCGACGGGTCGTACATCGCGCCCCGGTCGGCCACCGCGAGCACCGAGACGGCGTTGGGCATGCCCTTGGCCATCAGCGTCGTGCCGTCCACCGGGTCGACGGCGACGTCGCACTCGGCCCCGGTGCCGTCGCCGACCTCCTCGCCGTTGAACAGCATCGGGGCCTCGTCCTTCTCGCCCTCCCCGATGACGACGGTGCCGCGCATGCTGACGGTCTGGATCAGCGCCCGCATGGCGTCCACCGCCGCGCCGTCCCCGCCGTTCTTGTCACCGCGGCCCACCCAGCGACCGGCGGCCATCGCGCCGGCCTCGGTCACCCGGACCAGCTCCATGGCGAGGTTGCGGTCGGGGCGGATGCCCGTGGGCGGCGTCTGCTCGTGGAAGGCGGAGTGGTAGGTCGGGACCGGACCGTCCGGGACGGGCAGGGACAACGAGGACCTCCTCGGGAGGCCGCCGCGCCGGTGGAGCACCGCCGGGCGACGGGATGGGGGAGCGCTGCTGCGATCCTAGGTGCATGGCCGACACCGCACCCCAGGGTCAGCAGGCTCCCGACGCCACCCAGGCCGCGGTCGTCCGCACCTCGGCCGACGAGCGCGCGGCCAAGTTCACCGCCGCCAACATGGTCCGCTCGCTGCTCCCGCTGACCGTGATCGTGCTGGCCCTGGTGGGTCTGGTGGCGCTGCGGCAGAACTCCGCCGACCCCGTCCGCCCCGTCGAGATCCAGTCCGGCATCCAGCTGGCCGCCGCACGCGCGAGCTACCCGCTGCTGGTGCCGCTGGACCTGCCCGAGGACTGGCGGCCCACCAGCATCCGCACCGACGCCGGCGCCGCCACCGAGGACGGCGACCCCGTGACCCTGGCCATCGGCTGGGTCACCCCCGACGAGGAGTACGCCGGCTACGTCGTCGGGGACGACCCCCGGGCCGACGACCTGGACACCGTGCTCAGCGGTGCCGACGAGGTCGGCACCGTGCAGATCGGCGGCCGGGACTGGACGCAGCTGACCACCCAGCGGGAGGAGACCGCCTACCGGCTGGACGCCGGCGACGACGTCGTCGCGGTGGTCACCGGCTCGGCGTCGGACGACGAGCTGCGCACCCTGGCCGCAGCGGTGGCCGTCTACTCCGCCGGCTGACGGAAGGACCCCGTCCAGCCCTCCGCCCGCAGGCTCGCGAGGGAACCCGGGACGGGGCCGCACAGGCGTCAGTCGTCCTGCGGACTGGCTCTCTGCAGCCGCTCGCGGGCGGCGTCCAGCCAGTGCTGGCAGACCCCGGCCAGCTCCTCGCCGCGCTCCCACAGGGCCAGGGACTCCTCGAGGGTCAGCCCGCCGCCCTCCAGCTTCCGGACGACGTCGGCGAGCTCCTCGCGGGCGTCCTCGTAGCTCTGGGTCGGCGGTGCGTCGTCAGGTGTCCCGGGCGTGCTCACGGTTGCCCATCCTGCCGGTCGACGCGCACCGGGATGCGACCGCCGGCCACCCGCACCGCGAGCGCCTGGCCGTCGGCCACGTCGTCGGGGTCGCGGACGAGCCCGCCGTCCGCGGTCTGCACCAGGGCGTAGCCGCGCTCCAGGGTGGCCTGCGGGGACAGCGCGGTGACCCGGGCCCGGGCGTGCTCCAGGTCCCGGACGGCCAGGTCGACCCGGTGGACCAGCGTCCGGGTGGCCCGGAGCCGGAGTGCCGCGACGTCGTCGTCCCGGCCGGCCAGCAGCCGCCGGGGCTCGGCGATCGCCGGCCTGCTGCGCACCTGGTCCAGCCAGCGCTGCTGCTGGTCCAGCCGGCCGGTCACCAGGGCCAGCGCCCGGGCGCGCAACCCGTCGACCAGTCGGCGCTGCTCGCCGATCTCCGGGACCACCCGGTGCGCGGCATCCGTGGGGGTGGCCGCCCGGACGTCGGCCACGTGGTCGACCAGCGTCGTGTCGGTCTCGTGCCCGACGGCGGTGACCACGGGCGTGCGGCAGGCGGCGATCGCCCGCACCAGGCCCTCGTCGGAGAAGGGCAGCAGGTCCTCCACCGACCCACCCCCGCGGGCCAGCACGATGACGGCCACCTCGGGGTCGCGGTCCAGCCGCTGCAGCGCCGCCATGACCTCGCCGGCGGCCGAGGGCCCCTGCACGACGCAGTGCTGGACGGCGAACCGGACGGCCGGCCAGCGCCGCCGCGCGGTGACCAGGACGTCGCGCTCGGCGGCGCTGTCCTTGCCGGTCACCAGCCCGACGACGGCCGGCGCGAAGGGCAGCGGTCGCTTGCGGACGGCGTCGAAGAGCCCCTCGGCGGCCAGCAGCCCGCGGATCCGCTCGATCCGGGCCAGCAGCTCGCCCAGGCCGACCGCCCGGATCTCGGTGGCCCGCAGCGAGAACGACCCGCGGGCGATGTAGTAGTCCGGCCGGGCCCGCACGAGCACCCGGGCACCCTCGGTGAGCGCCAGCCCCGGCCGGTCGGCGACGTCGCGCGGGCAGGTGACCGGGACCGACAGGTCGGCCGCGGTGTCCCGCAGGGTGAGGAAGACCGTCGCCGCGCCCCGCCGGGAGAGCTGGGCGACCTGGCCCTCCACCCACACCTCGCCGAGCCGGCCGATGTACTCGGCGACCTTGCGGGCCACCGTGCGGACCGGCCACGGCTGCTCGGCGGAGGAGGGGGCGGTCACGGGTCGAGCCTGCCAGGTGCCGGCCGCGGCGGCTGCCAGCCCGCTCCCAGGCCCCGGCCAGGACCGGGGTGCAGCCTGCTGCGGTGCGGGTGCGGACGTGGGGTGGACTGGTCGGTGCGGTGGTGGTCGCCGGGGTGCTGGTCGCCGCCGGTGTGGTGCCCTGGGTGCTGGTGGCCGACGCGGCCGGGCAGGCGGTCGGTGACCGCCAGGGGCCGCTGTCGGCGGCCACCGTGGCTGAGGTGACCGAGCAGCCCCTGCCGGCGGTGACCCAGGTGCTCGCCGCGGACGGCTCGCTGATCACGGACTTCTACGACCGCGACCGGGTGCCGGTCGCCGCCGACGCGATCGCGCCGGTCATGGGCACCGCGCTGGTCGACGTGGAGGACTCCCGCTTCTACTCCCACGGCGGCGTGGACCCGATCGGCACGCTGCGGGCCCTGGTGGCCGACCTGTCCTCGGGCGGGGCCGCCCAGGGTGGGTCGACGCTGACCCAGCAGCTGGTCAAGCAAGTGCTGCTGCAGGACGCGACCACGACCGCCGGGCAGCAGGCGGCCACCGCCGACACGGTCGCCCGCAAGCTGACCGAGGCCCGGCTGGCCCTGGCGGTGGACGCCCGGCTCAGCAAGTCCGAGATCCTCACCCGCTACCTCAACACGGTCTACTTCGGGCACGGGGCCTACGGCGTGCAGGCCGCCGCGCGGACCTACTTCTCGGTCGATGCATCGGCCCTGACGCCGCTGCAGGCGGCCACCCTGGCCGGGCTGGTGCAGAACCCGTCGGCCGACGACCCGATCGCCCACCCGGACGCGGCGCAGGCCCGCCGGGACGTCGTCCTGCAGCGGATGCACGACCACGGCGACCTGGACGACGCCGACCTGGCCGCCGACACGGCCGCCCCGGTGGCGACCACGCCGACCGCAGCGCCGCCGCAGGGCTGCGCACAGGCGCTGGGCGGCGGGTTCTTCTGCAGCTACCTCCGCACCTACCTCACCGGCACGCTCGGCCTGACCGACGCCGAGCTCGACGGCGGTGGGCTGACCATCCGCACGACGCTGGCGCCGGGCGTCCAGCAGGCCGGCGACGCCGCCGTCGTCCGCACGGTGCCGCGGGACAGCTCGTTGGCCGCGGTCTACGACGTCGTGCAGCCCGGCACCGGGCACGTGCTGGCGATGAGCGTGAACCGGACCTACGGCTGCACCGGGGACGGGTGCACCTCGGTGGACCTGCCGACGGCGGCCGCCCGCGGGTCGGGATCGACCTACAAGCTGTTCACCGCGGCGTACGCCCTCCAGCACGGCTACACCGCATCGTTCACCCAGACCACCTCGGACCCGTACACGTCCACGGTCTACAAGCGGGACGGCGGCACCCGGGGCGTGCCGTACACGGTGGGCAACGCCGGGCACTACCCGGCGACGCTCGACCTGGCCGACGCACTCGTCGAGTCCTCCAACACCTTCTTCGTCGGCCTGGAGGACCACCTCGGCAGCGTGGCGGGACCGGTGCACGAGGCGCAGACCCTCGGCCTGGCGTCGCTGACCGACGACGACGCCCAGCAGATCGTCGACGGCGAGCAGGGCTCGTTCACCCTGGGACCGCAGGCGACCAGCCCGCTGGACCTGGCCGACGCCTACGCCACGGTGTTCTCCGGCGGCACCCGGTGCGACCCCACCCCGGTGACCGCCGTCCTCGGGCCCGGCGGCACCCAGCTGGCCGGCAGCGGGGGAGCCCTGGACACCGGGGACCACTGCACGCCCGGGGCGCTGCCGGCGCCGGTGGCCCACACCCTCGCCCAGGTCATGCGCGGTGACGTCGAGTCCGACATCGGCACCGCCTCCCGGGCGCGGGTCTCCGGGCACGACATCGCCGGCAAGACCGGCACCACCCAGGGCAACGTGTCGGTCGCCTTCGTGGGGTCCACTCCCGACTACACCGCGAGCGTGCTGGTGTTCGACCCGGACCAGAACGTCGACGTCGGTGGCTTCGGCGGGGGGAAGAGCGCCCAGATCTGGCACGACGCGATGGCCCCGGTGCTCGCCCAGGGACCGACCCCG
The DNA here is from genome assembly GCF_900491935.1 of Klenkia terrae. GTDB lineage: Bacteria > Actinomycetota > Actinomycetes > Mycobacteriales > Geodermatophilaceae > Klenkia > Klenkia terrae. Next base: position 1,177,048 of record NZ_UEXK01000004.1, on the reverse strand, counting down.
GACTTCCCGGCGGCCGACCGGACGGTGCTCGGCGTGCCGGCGGGCGGGGACTGCCCGTTCCGGGAGGGCGACCTGGCGCTGGTCTGCTGAGCGCAGCCGCGCTCAGTCGATGCAGGTGGAGGTGTCGAAGCTGTGGCCGCCGTCGGGCGCCGGATCCGCCGCGACGGCGCCCCCCTCGGCACCCGTCGCGGCGGCGGCCCCGGTGACGGTGCCGGAGCCCAGGCCGGCCAGCGCCGGCGCGGCGGCGCCGGCCCGCCCGGCGGCCCCCGGGGCCG
>NZ_UEXK01000004.1:980482-1176763 GCF_900491935.1 Klenkia terrae | reverse complement strand
CAACGGCACGGGCGCTGGCCGGCCTGGGCTTCGGCACCGTCACCGGGGACGCCGCCGCGACGACCACGCTCACCGCGATCAGCTACCCGCCCGGCAGCGAGGCCACCGCACGGGCGGCGGCCTCGCTGCCGGGCGGGTAGCTGATCGCGGTGAGCGTGGTCGTCGCGGCGGCGTCCCCGGTGACGGTGCCGAAGCCCAGGCCGGCCAGCGCCTGCGCGGCGGTGCCGGCCCGCCCGGCGGCGCCCGTGCCGTTGAGCACCTGGACCTGGACCGTGGTCGGGTCGGCCGGGGTGGCCGCGGTGAAGGCCGGAGGGTCCCCGACCACCGAGTCCACGAAGGCCGGCATGGCCAGCGTGTCGACCGCGACGATCGAGACGTCGTGCCCGTGCACCCGGATGGTCGGCGTGCCGGTGACCGGGATGGTGGTGAACCGGATGCTGCTCGGGCTGGTGTGCGCAAGCCGCTGGGCCAGCGCCAGCAGGTCCAGGCCCGGGTCGGTCTGCACCGCCGCGCCCACCGCCGTGACCAGGCCGTCGAGCCGGGACGGCGACAGCAGCAGACCGCTGGAGGTGATCGCTGCGGCCTCGGCGGACAGGAAGTACTGCTGCCGGACCTCGCGGTCCAGGTCGCCGTGCGGGAGCCCGTGCCGCTGCCGCACGAAGGCCAGGGCCTGGGAGGCGTCCAGCGTGGAGACCCCGGCGGGCAGCTGCAGGCCGGAGTAGCTGTCGTCCACCGGTGCGTCCAGGCAGACCTGCACCGGCCCGAGGGCCTGGGCGACCTGGTAGAAGCCGAGCAGGGAGATCCGCACGACGTGGTCGACGGTCAGCCCGGTCAGCTGCTGCACCGTGGCGACCAGGGTCTGCAGCCCGCCCGCGTCGCCGCCGTCCGCCGCGCCGTCGGCGAACGCCGAGTTGATCTTCGCGGTGTCGTGCCCGGCGATCGGCACCCAGGAGTCCCGCGGGATGGACACCGCGGTCGGTGCGCCGCCGCCGGCGGGCAGGTGCAGCACGATCAGCGTGTCGGTGTTGGTGCTGCCGCCGTCCTCCTGGGTGCCCAGCTCGGCCAGCAGCTCAGGGCTCGCGTCGGCGGGGCGGTGGTCGTCCCCGACCAGCAGGATGTTCTGCGCGGCGTCCTCGGCGGCCGGGGCCTGCCCGGCCGGCAGGGCGTCGACCCGGGTGACGCTCGCGTCCAGGGCCCGGTAGACCTGCCACCCGTAGCCGCTGCCCACCAGCACCGCTGCCGACACCAGCGCCGCCGTCCCGCGCAGCAGGGCGGAGGCGGGTGTCGGCAGGCTCACCGGCCCAGGGTGGGACGTCGTGCTGTGCGGCGGCCGGACGTCGGCTGGGGGTCGTCCGGGAGGTGCAGCGCTCAGCCGCGCTCGCGGGCCAGCTTCTCCTGCCGGTTGCGCAGCAGGGTCAGGAAGGGCGGGCGGGCCTGGTTGGCCTGCTCGTAGGCGAGGAGCTCGTCGACGGTGACCGGCTGGTAGCCGCGCAGCCGGCCGCGCAGCTGGGCGATGGTGAACCCGTCGTAGCCGGCGACCGGCGCCTCGGCGGCGGACTCGTGCACGGCCTCGATGGCCTTCTCGGAGGCGGCGATCATCGCGTCGTCCTCGGCGGCGTCGTCGCTCATGTTCACCGCCAGCTCGTCGACGGTGGAGGTGATCTCGTCGGCGGCCGGGTCGTCGGGGAGGGCGGCCACGTCGACGTCGGAGAAGTCGGTACCGCCCAGCTCGGCGGTGAGCGCGGTGGCCGCGAGCTCCTCGGCGGCCAACGTCTCGTCGGTCAGGTCGTCGTCGCCGACCGCGGCGGCCTCGTCGACCACCAGCAGGGGGGTCTGCGGCTCGTCCTCGACGTCCTCGACGGCGTCGGCGGGGTAGGCGTCGTCGGTGTCGAAGGAGTCCTCGGCGTCCACCGGGACGCGGTCGAAGGCCGAGGCGCGCGAGCCCAGGCCGCCCTCGGCCGGGGCCGGGGCGGGGGCGTCCTCGTCGTCGAAGGTGGCCAGACCCGGCTCGGCGTCGCCGCGCAGGCCGGTGAGGACCTCGTCGCCCCGGGCGACCAGGCCCGAGTACTCCTGCTGCAGCTTCAGGGTCGTCTGCATGGCCAGCCCGATCGCCCGGACGGGCAGGGCGGGCAGGGTCGTCGGCAGCTTGCGCGCCTCGTCGAGGAGGGTGGCGGCCAGCCCGGCGACGGCGCGGACGGGTTCGGGGATCTCACGGGCCATGCCACCAGCGTGCCCCAGAGCACGGCGGATCGCGCTGCGGGGCTGCGGGGGGCTCCTACAGTGGTGGCATGGCTCCTGCTCGCGGACGTGTCCTGCTCGCCGATCCCCGTGGCTACTGCGCCGGGGTGGACCGCGCGGTGATCGCGGTGGAGAAGGCGCTGGAGATCCACGGCGCACCGGTCTACGTCCGCAAGCAGATCGTCCACAACAAGCACGTCGTGGCCACCCTGGAGCGTCGGGGAGCGGTCTTCGTGGAGGAGACCGACGAGGTGCCCGAGGGTGCCGTCGTCGTGTTCAGCGCGCACGGGGTGTCCCCGGCGGTGCACGAGCAGGCGGCCGCCCGCCAGCTGCGCACCATCGACGCGACCTGCCCGCTGGTCACCAAGGTGCACAAGGAGGCCCAGCGCTTCGCCAAGGACGACTTCGACATCCTGCTGATCGGCCACCGGGGGCACGAGGAGGTCGAGGGCACGATGGGTGAGGCGCCCGAGCGGACCCAGCTGGTCGACGGCGCCGACGACATCGCCAACGTGCAGGTCCGGGACCCGGAGAAGGTCGTCTGGTTGTCCCAGACCACGCTGTCGGTCGACGAGACCCTGGAGACGGTGGACCGCCTGAAGGACCGTTTCCCCGGGCTGCAGGCCCCGCCCAGCGACGACATCTGCTACGCCACGCAGAACCGGCAGCAGGCCGTGAAGCAGATGGCCGGGGAGTGCGACCTGGTGCTGGTGGTCGGCTCCACCAACTCCTCGAACTCCGTCCGCCTGGTCGAGGTCGCGCTGGAGGCCGGCGCCCGTGCGTCCTACCTGGTCGACTACGCCTCCGAGGTCGACGAGGCCTGGCTGGAGGGCGTCTCGACCGTCGGCGTCACCAGCGGCGCCTCGGTGCCCGAGGTGCTGGTCGGTGAGCTGCTGGACTGGCTGGGCGAGCGCGGCTACCCCGACGTCGAGACGGTCAAGGCGGCCGAGGAGCGGCTGGTCTTCGCCCTCCCGCACGAGCTCAAGCAGCGCCGGCAGGCCCTGGCCGTGGACACCTCGGCCGACTGACCCCGCCGACGCAGCAGGCCATCACCCGGCGTACCGGGTGGGTGCCTGCTGCGTGGAGGGGGCCGGTCAGCGGCGTGCGACCAGCCGGACGACGGTCAGCACCAGCGCCGCGGCGACGGCGATGGCCATCGCCGGGAAGCCCCGGATGAGCAGGGTGGCGACCGTCGGCAGCGAGAACGTCGCCGAGGGCGCCAGCACGATGTTGGCCACCGCGACGCCCACGAAGACCAGGGGCGGGGCCACGACCATGGTGGCCAGGTCGCGGCGGCGCACCAGCAGGGTGGCGACGGCGACCGAGCCGACGAGGGCGACCGTGGTGATCAGGCCGAGCCCGACGCCGACGTAGGAGTCCGCGGCGGCGCCGGCGAGGGTGACCAGGAAGGCCCCCAGCACGCCGAGGGCGCCCCGGATGCCGCGCTGGGGCGGGGCCGCGCGGCGCGGTGCGCGCTGGCCGTCGCGGGCGCCCGGTGCAGGGCGCGGGTTGCGGGGTGCCCGGGGGTCGGGCTGCTCGTAGGACCACTCGTCGTGGCCACCGCGCTCGGCGGACCGGCTGCGGGGTTGTGGGGACCTAGGACGGGGGACCCCGCCACCGAGGTCGTCCCGGTGGCTGCGCTCGGCTCGCACAGCGTCCTCCCGCCTGGACTCGACAGCACTGACCGGTGCGATCTTGCACCCCCTCGCTCCCGGCAGCACCCATGTGTGGCCGCCGATCGATCGCGTCACGGTAACGGCCGGACCTGTCCGGGAGCTGGAGGTCAGCCGGTGCCGCGCGCGTCGTGCCCCCGGGTGGCGGGGGATGCAGCCGCTCAGCCGTAGCGGAGGTCGTCGCCGGGCCGGTCCTCCACGGGTGGGTGCAGCGCCCGGACCTGGGCCTCCAGGGCCGGCGGCTGCGGCACCGGCGTGGCCGCGACGCCGAGGTCGTCGAACCGGCGGGGGGTGCTGAGCACCGACCGCTCGTAGCTGCCCACGGTGTCGTTGAACCGGCCCACCGCCGAGCCCAGCGCCGAGCCCAGCCGGGTGAGGTGGCCCGACAGCGTGCCGAGCCGGGTGTGCAGCAACCGGCCCACCTCGAGCACCGCCGCGGCGTCGCGGGCCAGCCGCTCGGTGCGCCAGGAGTAGGCCACGGTGCGCAGCAGGGCGAGCAGCGTGCTGGGCGTGGCGATGACGACGTCCCGGCCGAAGGCGTGCTCGAGCAGGCCCGGCTCGGCCTCCAGTGCGGTGGTCAGGAACCCGTCGGAGGGCACGAAGAGGACGGTGAACGGCGCGGCGGAGTCGAACGCCGTCGGGTAGCGGCGGGCGGCCAGCGCCTCGACGTGCGTCCGGAGCTGGCGGGCGTGGTCGGCGACCCGCTGCACCCGGACCGCCTCGTCGGTGGCCTGCACCGCCTCGATCCAGCCGGCGAAGGGCACCTTGGCGTCGACCACCACCTGCTTGCCGTCGGCCAGGGTGACCACCAGGTCCGGCCGCACCCCGGCGCCCAGGTCGTTCACGGCCGCGGGCTGCTGCACGAAGTCGCAGTGCTCGAGCAGCCCGGCGACCTCGACCACCCGGCGCAGCTGGACCTCGCCCCACCGGCCGCGGACGTGCGGGGTGCGCAGCGCGGTGACCAGCGCAGCGGTCTCCTGGCGCAGCTGCGCCGAGGTCTGCCCCACCGTGCCCACCTGCTCCCGCAGCTCGCCGTGCGCGGTGGCCCGGTCGCGCTCGATGCCGGCCAGCAGCCGGTGCAGGTGGTCGAGGGACTCGTGCACCGGCTCGAGTCCGTCGGGCTGCGGCGCGCGCCCGCGCAGCAGGCTCACCAGCCCGAGGGTCACCGCGGTGGCCAGCAGTGCACCGACCAGCAGGCCGAGGAGGAGGGCGGTGACGTCCATGCCCGCAGGGTGCCGGAGGGGTCCGACAGAATCGCTCAGGCGGCGCGGGCGACGTGGGCGGCCTCGTGGTCGAGCAGCCACCGCTTGACCGGCGTCCCCCAGCGGAAGCCGCCCAGCCCGCCGCCGGTGGCGAGCACCCGGTGGCAGGGCACGAAGAGGGCGGCGGCGTTGCGGGCACAGGCACCCGCCGCGGCGCGGACCGCCGCCGGGCGGCCGCAGCGCGCGGCGAAGGCGGCGTAGCTGTCCGGCCGGCCGGCCGGCACCGTCCGCAGCACCTCCCACGCCTCCTGCAGGAACGGCCCCGAGCGCTGGGAGACGACGACGCCGTCGATGGCCGCGACGTCCCCGGCGTGGAACGCGTCGACGACGTCCAGGACGGGCAACCGGTCGGCGGCCGCCACCGCGGCCGGCCGCAGGGAGCGGTGCACCACCGGCACGAGGTCGTCGACGTCGGCGGTCCACCCGCTGGCGAGGACCGCGCCGGAGGCGTCGTCGACCAGCACGGTGAACGGCCCGATCGGGGTGCTGGTGGTGGCGTGCAGTGCGGTCACGACGGGACCTCCGGGGTCGGGTGGCGGGTGAAGAGGGCGGGGGCCGACATCGCCCACAGGTGCGCGACGGCGTAGGAGCGCCAGGGGCGCCAGCGGGTGGCCGCGTCGGCGTCGGAGCTGCCGAGGGCGGTCAGGGACCGGCGCAGCGCCAGGTCGCCGGGCAGCCAGACGTCCGGGTCGCCGAGTCCGCGCAGCCCGACCAGGGCCACGGTCCAGGGCCCGATCCCCGGGACGGCCAGCAGGGCGCGCCCGGCCTCGGCGCGGTCGGCCCCGGCGCCCAGGTCGATCTCCCCGGCGACGAGCCCGCCGGCCAGGGCGTGCACGGTGCGCCGGCGGCTGCCGGTGAGCCCCACGGCGCCGAGGTCGGCATCGACGAGCGCCCCGGGGCGGGGGAAGGCGTGGGTCAGCGTGCCCACCGGCTCGGGCAGCGGCGTCCCGGCCGCGGCCACCACCCGAGCGGTGAAGGTGCGCGCGCCGCCGAGGGACACGTGCTGACCCAGCACGGCGCGCACGGCGCCCTCGACCGCGTCGGGGTGGGTGGGCATCCGCCGGCCCGGTGCCGCGCGGACCAGCCCGGCCAGGGCGGGGTCTGCGGCCAGGACGGTGTCGACGGCGAGCGGGTCGGCGTCCAGGTCCAGCAGGTGCCGGCAGCGGGCGACGGCGACGCCGAGGTCGCGCAGCTCGGCCAGCCGCAGCCGGGCGGTGACCGAGACGCCGTCCGCGGCGGGGGACAGCCGGACGACGGCGGGCCCGTGCGGCAGGTCCAGGACGCGGGAGAAGGTCACGCCGTCCCACTCCTCGAGCCCGGCGACGGCGTGCCCGCCCAGGAAGAGCAGCACCTCGGCGGCGCAGAACGGGGCCCGGGCGGCCAGCCGGAGGGTGAGCCACCCGGACGGGCCGGCGGCCGGGCGGCGGGACCCGCGCAGGGCGCTGGGTGTGGTGGCGAAGACCTCCCGCACGGTGTCGTTGAACTGCCGGATGCTGGCGAACCCGGCGGCGAAGGCGAGGTCGGCGACCGGCAGGTCGGTGGTCTCCAGCAGCACGCGGGCGGTCTGGGCCCGCTGCGCCCGGGCCAGGGCCAGTGGCCCCACCCCGAGCTCGGCGACGACCAGGCGGTGGAGCTGGCGCTCGCTGTAGCCCAGCGCCGCGGCCAGCCCGGCCACCCCGCTGCGCTCGACCTCGCCGTCGGCGATCAACCGCATCGCCCTGGCCACCACGTCGGCCCGGACGTCCCACTCCGGCGACCCCGGCACCGCGTCGGGTCGGCAGCGCCGGCAGGCCCGGAACCCGGCGGCCTGCGCACCGGCCGCGGTGGGGTGGAACTCGACATTGCCGACCAGCGGGGTACGGGCCGGGCACGAGGGTCGGCAGTAGATCCTGGTGGTGCGGACGGCGGTGAAGAACCACCCGTCGAACCGGGCATCCCGGCTGGTCACGGCGCGGTAGCAGCGATCGGCGTCCAGTCCGCGTCCCTCTAGCAGCTCGGTCACGGGATCGAGCATGCCAGCGCCCAGGGCCCAGCTCTGGCGGGAATCGGACACGGTGGTCACCCGGTGGGGAGGCCGAGCCGATAACCCCGGTGTCCGTGTTGTCGAACCTGGTGGGGCCCCGTGCGCGTCGTCGTGTGCCAGAACAAGAACTCCGGCCTGAACCACCACCGGGTGGAGGAGCCGGCGCGCGCGGTGAACGAGGCCGGGGTCGGGGTCGGGGTGACGGTGGTGCAGGGCCTGGCCACGACCATGAGCTCCGGTGCCGACCCGGTCGTGCTCGACGTCGACGACCAGGGCGCCGACGTGGTGGTGCTCCAGCTGCCCAAGACCGTCGAGCTGCTGCAGTGCATGCGGATGCTGCAGGCGCGCGGGGTGGCGGTCGTGGTCGAGATCGACGAGCTCCTCTCCGGCATCCCGTTCGGCCACCCGGGCTTCGGCGTGGCGGGCAACGGGATGGCCCGGCGCGCGGCGGACTGCGCGCGGGAGGCCGACCTGGTGACCGTGTCGACGCCGGCGCTGCTGCAGGAGTACGCGCGGCACGGTCGTGGCGCGGTCGTCCCCAACGCTGTTCCCCGGCGCCTGGCCGAGCTCCCGCCGGCCTACGAGCGGTCGGGCGGCCTGGCCGAGGTCGTGTGGACGGGCAACGTGCTGGGCCAGGCCGACGACCTGCAGGTGATGGGTTCCGGCCTCGAGCAGGCGTTGGTGGCCACCGCCGGGCGCAGCCGCTTCTCGGTGCTGGGGAACAAGCTCGACCTCCAGCAGGCGCTCGGGCTGTCCGCGGACCCGCGGGAGGTCGCGTGGTTGACGGATGTCGACAGCTACGTCCAGGCGCTGGGCGAGCTCTTCGACATCGGCATCGCGCCGATGCGCGACGACCGGTTCACCAGCGCGAAGAGCTGGCTCAAGGTGCTCGAGTACTCCGCCCGCGGCGTGTACGCGGTGCGGTCGGCGACGGCGGAGTACGAGCGGCTGGGCCTGGGCTGGCGGGCCAAGGCGCCCCGGGACTGGGCCAAGGCGATCACCAAGGCGGTGCAGGACCCCGAATGGCGCCGCGAGCAGGCGGCGGCGGCCCACCGGACGGTCCTCGACCAGCACCTCACCGAGCACACCGTCCCGCTGTGGCTCGGGGCGTGGCAGCGGGCGGCGGAGAACCGGGCGACCGCCCTGCGCCGCGGTGCGGTCGCCGTCGGCTGACCCCGCCGGGGCCCCGTACCCTGGTCCGACGTGGCTCTCTCCATCGGGATCGTCGGTCTGCCCAACGTCGGCAAGTCGACGCTCTTCAACGCCCTGACCAAGAACGACGTGCTCGCGGCGAACTACCCGTTCGCGACGATCGAGCCCAACGTCGGCGTGGTCGGCGTCCCCGACGAGCGGATCGCGAAGCTCGCCGAGGTGTTCGGCAGCACCAAGCAGATCCCGGCGACGGTGTCCTTCGTCGACATCGCCGGCATCGTGCGGGGCGCGAGCGAGGGCCAGGGGCTGGGCAACAAGTTCCTGGCCAACATCCGTGAGTCCGACGCGATCTGCCAGGTCATCCGGGTCTTCGCCGACCCCGACGTGGTGCACGTCGACGGCAAGGTCTCGCCCAAGGACGACATCGAGACCATCAACACCGAGCTCCTGCTCGCGGACCTGCAGACCCTGGAGAAGGCCGTCCCGCGGCTGGAGAAGGAGATGCGCAAGGACAAGGACCGCAAGGCCTTGTACGACGCCGCGGTCGCCGCGCAGCAGGTCCTGGACGGCGGGCAGACGCTCTTCAGCGCCGGGGTGGACAGCGAGCCGCTGCGCGAGCTGGGCCTGATGACCACCAAGCCGTTCCTCTACGTGTTCAACGTGGACAGCGACGAGCTGTCCAACGACGAGCTGCTCGCCGAGCTGCGTGCCCTGGTGGCCCCGGCCGAGGCGATCGTGCTGGACGCGCAGACCGAGGCCGAGCTGGCCGAGCTGCCCGACGAGGAGGCCGCCGAGCTGTTGGCCGCCGTCGGCCAGGACGAGCCGGGCCTGCACCAGCTCGCCCGGGTCGGCTTCGCCACCCTGGGCCTGCAGACCTACCTGACCGCCGGCCCCAAGGAGTCCCGGGCGTGGACGATCCCGGTCGGGGCCACCGCGCCGCAGGCCGCCGGGGTCATCCACACCGACTTCCAGCGCGGGTTCATCAAGGCCGAGGTCGTGTCCTTCGACGACCTGGTGGCCGCCGGGTCGATGGCCGCGGCCAAGACCAAGGGCCAGGTGCGCATCGAGGGCAAGGAGTACGTGATGCAGGACGGCGACGTCGTGGAGTTCCGCTTCAACGTCTGAATCGCGGTGGACCTGCAGCTCAGGGGCTTGCGCCAGTCATCTGGTCCGCAGATGGTCCGCAGGGGAGTCCAGCGAGGCCGCCATCAGGCTCTCCGTGGCGGCTCGTGTGCGGTCGTCCGCGTCGGGCCACAGGTGGCTGTAGCTGTTGGGCGTCGCGGTCACCGTCGGGTAGGTGGACCTCGACGTGGGCGCCGAGCATCGGCAGCAGCCGGTCGCACTCGGCTTCGGCGTAGCGGACTCGCCGGCCGAGGCGGACGCCGGTCCGCATCCGGCGTCGCCCGGTCGCGCCCCGGTCCCAGGCGGCTACCTGGAACCGCCGGTGGCGGTCGGCGGGGGTTCGGCCCGGGCACGAGCCACACGCGGACCGGCCCGGGGCCTCGGGGAGCAGGCAGCACGAGGCGCGGCGGGTGAATCTGCTGGTGCCCAGTTCGGGGCCAGGGGAACACCGACTGCGGCGGCGACCGCGGTCGCGGTGGGCGAGGCGTCCAGGCCCACGGCTCGACCGGCCCACAGGAACCGGTTGCCCAGGGCGTCGGTGGCGATGGCCCACAGCGGCCTCTCCCGCATCTGGCCGGCCTCGGCGACCCGCGGCAGGACGTCGCTCGAGGTGACCCGGATCGCGGCACCCAGGGCGGTCACCGGGTCCTCGCCGATCAGCTCGACCCCCGACGTGCCGCCGGTGACGCGGCTGTCGGGGAGCCGGTGCAGGGTGACGTCGTCCACCCGCGGGGACAGTGCCCGGCTTGTCGCGAGCAGCGACGCCGCGGCGGCCACGACGTACCGGTCGGACACCGAGCACCACCACAGCGTGGCCAGCACCCGGAGGTCGTCGGGGCCTGGGACGAGTGGTCCGTGGTGGGCGGCGGGTACCCGTGCCAGGGTGACGGCGAGCAAGTCGGTCATGTGAGTTCTCCGTCCCACATCGTCACGATCCGGTCGGCGTAGGAGGCCAGCCGGGGCCGGTCGTGGCTGACCACCAGCACCGCGCAGCCCTCGTCGGCGGCGGCACGCAGCAGGCTGGCGACCACGGCGGCGCTGTCGACGTCCAGGCTGGCGGTGGGCTCGTCGGCCACCAGCAGTGCCGGTCCGGCGACCAGCGCCCGGACGACGGCCACCCGCTGGCACTGCCCGACCGACAGGGTCCCGGGCAACCGGTCGACGTCGACCCCGGCCAGGCCCACCCTGGCCAACTCCGCGGCCGCCCGCCGCCGTCGGACGGCGCGGCTGGAGCGGCCGGGCAGCGGCTCGGTGATCGTGCGCCACAGCGGCCACCGGCGATCCAGGGAAGCCACCGGGTCCTGGAAGACCGGCATGGCCCAACCGCGGCGTGGGAGCGTCGCCCGGCCCGACGTCCAGGCGTCCTCCCCGCCGAGCTGCACCCGGCCGGCGTCCGGACGTTCCAGGCCGGCGGCCACGCGGAGCAGGGTGGACTTGCCCGACCCCGACCGGCCGACGACGCCCAGCACCTCTCCGGCCCGCACCTGCAGGTCGACCCCGTGCACGGCGGGATGGCCGGCGTAGGACCGGGTCACTCCGCTGAGCACCACCTGCGGCGCGCCGACCGTCGGGGCCGCCACGGTGCGCGGCGGTGGGGTGGATGCGGCCACCAACGCAGCGGTGACCGGGTGCCGGGGTGCGGTGAGAAGCTGGGCCGAGGGGCCGTCCTCGACCACCCGGCCACCGTCCAGCACGACCAGGGAGTCGGTGTGCCGGGCGACGAGGGCCAGGTCGTGGCTGACCAGCAGCAGCGCTCGGCCGGCGTCGGCGACCAGGTCCAGCACGTCGTCGGCGAGCTCGGCGTCCAGGGCGCTGGTGGGCTCGTCGGCCAGGGTCAACGGCGGCCGGTGCGCCGCGGCGGCCACGGTCGTGGCGCGCTGCAGCATGCCGCCGGACCACTGATGGGGGTGCTGGGCGGCCCGCCGGACGACGTCGGTGATCCCGACGTCGGCCAGACGCGCGGTGACTGCGCCCTCGGGTGGGCGTCGGCCGTGGGCGAGCCAGGCCTCGGCGACGTGGGAGGACACCCGGCGCAGCGGGTCGCAGGCGGCGAACGGGTCCTGGGCGACGTAGCCCACCGCGGTGCCCCGCAATGCCCGCAGCTCCCGCTCGGGTCGCCCGAGCACCTCGGCGCCGCCGACCCGGATCGAGCCGGCGACGTGGGTGCCGCGCGGCAACAGGCCCAGGACGGCCCGCACCAGGGTGGTCTTGCCGCACCCGGAGGTACCGACCAGGCCGACCCGGCCGCCCTCGGGAACCACCAGGTCGACGCCGACCAGGCAGCGGTAGCCATCGGGGTAGGTGACGGTCAGGCCGCGGACCTCCAGGGCGTTCACGCGCGGGTCCCCGGGTCGGTGACGTCGCGCAGCGCCTCGGACGGCAGGGTGGCCGCCAGCACGGTGGCGACCAGTCCGAGGCCGGGGCCGATCAGCTGCCACGGCGCGAAGGCCAGGGTGTCCCGCGCCGCGGCCAGCATCACACCCCACTCGGCGGTCGGTGGCTGCGCGCCCAGCCCCAGGAACGACAGCCCGGCCAGGGCCAGCACGACCTCGCCGACACCCAGGGTGGCCAGGACCAGCACCTGCGCGGCGGCTGCGGGGAGCACGTGGCCCACCGCGATCCGCAGCTCCCCGACCCCGGCCATCCGGGCGGCCAGGACGTCCGGCCGGGTCAGTGCGGTGCGGGCGTGCACCCGGGCCAGGCGGGCCAGCCCGGCCCAGCCGGCCAGCGTCATCGCCAGCACCAGGTTGCCGAACCCAGGACCCAGCAGCCCCACCACCGCGAGGGTGAGCACCAGGCCGGGCAGGCCCAGCAGCACGTCGGTCAGCCGGGACAGGACGGCGTCCACCCAGCCGCCGAGCACGCCGGCGACCACCCCGACGAACAGGCCGATCAGCGCGCTCAGGGCGGCGACGAGCAACGCGGCGCCCAGCGAGGTGCGGGTGCCGGCGACGGTGCGGGCCAGCAGGTCCCGGCCGGCGCCGTCGGTGCCCAGCAGATGACCGCCACCGGGTGGGGCGACCTTGTCGGTGTAGTCGGGCACGTTCGGATCCACGGTGAGCAGCGGGCCCAGCACGGCGACGAGCACCAGGGCAGCGAGCAGTCCCAGCCCGATCCGGGCGTCCCACCGGGCCAGCAGCCGCGGCCAGACCCCGATGACCGCGACCGGCTGGGGTGAGCCCGCTGGGGTGGGCCGGAGCATCGCGGGCAGCACGCTCATGCCGCCACCCTCGCGCGCAGTCGGGGGTCCAGCGCGGCCGCCAGCAGGTCCAGCGCCAGGCTGACCACCACGTAGAGCAGGACGGCGAGCAGGGTGAAGCCGGTGACCACCGGCATGTCCCGGCCGGTGATCGCCTCCACGGTGTACCGGCCGACCCCGGGCCAGGTGAACACCGTCTCCACGATCGGCGCCCCGCCCAGCAGCGCGGCACTGCCCAGCCCGATCAGGGTCAGGTACGGCGGCAGCGCGTTGGGCAGTTCGTGGACGACGAGGCGGCGGGCGGGGCCGGCACCCCGGGCCCGGCTGACCCGCAGGTGCGCGGCGCCGCGTGCCTCCAGCAGACCCGCACGCAATACCCGGGACCAGCTGGCTGCTGCCCCCAGCGACAGCACCAGCGCCGGCAGGAAGGCCGTGCTCCAGGTGCCGTCGGCGATGACCCGACCCAGCCCTGCCCGGACGACCAGCACATCCAGGACGACGACGCCGAGCAGGAACCCCGGCACCACCAGCACCGCGGTGGACAGCACCCGGGCGACGTGGTCGGGCCAGCCGCCGGGGCGGGCCGCGGCCAGCAACCCCAGCGCCAGGGACAGCACGACGGCGAGCCCGAGGGCCGAGACCGCGAGGATCGCCGTCGCGGGCAGCCGGTCGACCAGCTCGGTGGTCACCGGCCGCCCGGTCCGCCAGCTCACCCCGAGGTCGCCCCGGGTGAGGTCGGTGAGCCAGTCCCAGAACCGCAGCGGCAGGGGCTGGTCCACGCCCAGCTCGGCGCGGACCTGGGCCACGGCCGTCGGCGTGGGGTCCTGCACGCCGCGGGCGGACAGCACCCGGCGGGCGGGGTCGCCGGGGGCGGCGACCAGCAGTGCGAAGGTGAGGATCGCACCGCCGGCCGCCGTCCCCAGGGCCTGACCCAGCCGCCGCAGGGCGGCGCGGGTCACGCCGCGGCGGGTGCGGTGTCCGCGGTCACCCACAGGTTGCTGATCGGGGTCTCGTACCCCGACCACGCCTGGTTGCTGACCACCGCGGGCAGTCGCAACACGGTGGCCGCGAAGTAGCCCTGGTCGTGGATGACGGTCTGGATGCGCTCGAGCAGGTCGGTGCGCTCGGCGTCGTCGAAGCTGACCGACAGCCGGGCGACCAGGTCGTCCAGGGTGGCGTCGGAGACCCCGCCGTAGTTCTCGCTGCCCCCGGTGACCAGCCCGTCGGTGAGTCCCTCGACCGGGCTGCCACCGAAGGAGACCAGGGAGTCCCCGACGATCGCGGCGTCCCAGTCGCTGCCCTCGCGGGCGGCGGTGACGTCGTCGACCTGGCTGACCTGCACGTCGATCCCGACCTCGCCCAGCTGCACCTGCAGGGCCTCGGCCAGGGTGGTCGAGTCCGGCTGCTGCGGGTAGCTCAGCAGCCGCAGGGTCAGCGGGACGCCGTCCCTGGTGCGGGTGCCGTCGGCGCCGGCGCCGGCGCCGGCGGTCCAGCCTGCGGCCTCGAGCTGGTCGGCGGCGGCGGCGAGGGCGGTCTCCTGGGTGTCCACGGCGTAGGGCAGGGACGGGGCGAAGACGCTGGTCGCGGTGTCGGCCAGTCCGTCCAGTACATCCTCGACCAGGGCCCGGTAGTCCACCGCCAGCAGCGCGGCGGTGCGGACGGCGGGGTCGTCCCAGCCGGGGGAGCGGGTGTTGAAGCTCAACGAGAAGGTCGAGCCGGTGGGCTCCCCGGTCACCCAGACCGCATCGTCGCGGCCCTCCAGGGTCTGCTCGATCGCGGTCGGCATGTACAGCGCGAGGTCGGCCTCCCCGGTCTGCACCGCCTGCACCCGCGAGCTGGCCTCGGGCACGAACTTCACCGTCAGCGCACTCAGCGCCGGGGTGCCACCCCAGTAGCCCGCCACCGGGACCAGCTCGGCGGCCTGGTCGTCCAGGCTCTGCACCGCGTAGGGCCCGGTGTACAGGTCGGCGTCCACCAGCGCCGAGGGGGCGTCGCCGGCGGCCAGGTGGTCCTCGTAGCCGGCGACGTCGAACACCGGCACCATCGACTCGTCGGCGAACACGCTGGCCAGGGTCGGCACCGGCCGCGAGGTGGTCACCGTGACCTCGTCCTGCCCCGTCACCTCCGCCGAGGCGAGCGCCGAGGCGCTGGCGAAGCTGTCGACGTTCTCCGCCGTCCAGGTCAGCAGATCGGCCAGGGCCCGGGCGTCGAAGCCGGCGCCGTCGGTGAACGCCACGCCCTCGTTGAGCGTCAGCGTCCAGGTGGTGTCATCGGTGCTCTGCAGGTCCGACAGCACCCATGGCTCCGGGGTGCCCTCGCGGGTCGGGCGCATCAGCAACTCGACGTAGCCGAACTCCGGGCCCCAGAAGGCGTTCTCCAGCGGGTCGAGGTCGTCGATGGCGAAGCTGGTCGCGATCGTCAACGTGGCCGGGGCCTCGGGGTCCGCGGCGGCGTCACCTCCGCCGCCGGTGGTCGCGCAGGCGCTCAACGCCAGTGCGGCGATGGACAGGGCGGTCACGGGCCGGACCTTCGTGGACAGGACAGCACGCAGCGTCATCAGATGTCTCCGCCAGCACCTCGTGGATGACTCCCGATGCCGTGGCCGGTCTCCTGGCTGACAGGTGTCGGTCTCACCCCGCCTTCCCGGACCGCCGACGTGCGGGTCCAGTGGCTGCCTCGGCCCCACGAGTGGGCGAAGGCGAGGAGCGAGACCACCTGATCACAGTGGCGAGGGCCGCGCCGGCATCACACCGGCTTCCCGAGCACCACGGCGGGCGGAACTCGCGAGCCCGCTGGTGCGGGCTCGCTCCCTCAGTCGCCCGAGCCGGACCAGGGGTTCCGAGACCCCCCAGCCGTGACCTCATCGTTATCTCGGGCGAGTCTGCCGACAGCTCGGCCTCGGTGCCCGGCGACGAGACCTGTGCCCACCGGTCCGTGCCCTCCGGGCATCAGGCTCGGCGGCGGGGCTCGGCGTGGCTGACCATGGCGGCCACGAGGTCGGCCCGGGCCCGGGCGACCCGCGAACGGATGGTGCCGACGGGGCAGCCGATGACCTCGGCTGCCTCGCTGTAGGGAAGCCCCAGCAGTTGGGTGAGCACGAAGGCTTCCCGCCGTTGCGGCTCCAGCCGATCCAGGGCATCACGGGCGGCCACCGTGCCGCCGACCTCGTCGGTGACGGCGGGGTGCTCGCCCAGCAGGGACTCCACCTCCTGGCCACCCCCGACGAACACGAGCCTGCGCCGCTGCTTGTAGCGCAGGTGGTCGGCGCACACCCGGCGGGCGATCGACAGCAACCAGGTGCGCAGACTCGACCGGCCCTGGAACCCGGCCAACGCAGGGATGGCCCGCAGGTACGTCTCCTGGGTGAGGTCGTCGGCCGCTTGCCTGTCCACCAGCCGCGAGCACAACCGCCACACGTCGGTCTGCGTGGCGCGCACGAGCGCGGCGGTGGCCGCGACGTCACCCCCCGCGGCCCGCGCCGCCCACACCTCGAGCTGGTCCACGTCCATCCCGTCGAAGTCGGTGAGCGGCGGAACTCAGCCGCCCCCTGCGACGACTACTGAACCATGGACTGCTCGTCGTTCCGTGAATCGCTGTCGGCCCGGATGGACGGCGAGGCCGGTGACCTCCCCCACCGTTGGGTCGAGGAGCACCTGAGCGGTTGCCTGGCTTGCCAGGGATGGTCCGATGCCGCCGTCGAGGCGACCCGCCGGGTCCGGATGGCTCCCGCCGTACCGGTCCCGGACCTCACGATGGCGGTCCTGACCCGGCTGCCCGAGATGGCGGGCCGCGCAGGTCGGTCCAGGTCGTGGGCGTCGACCACGCTGCGCCTGGCCCTCCTGGCCGTCGGGGCTGGGCAGACGGCGCTGAGCCTCCCGGCGCTCCTCGGGGGGGCGGGCACCATGTCGGCCCCGATGCACGTCGCCCACGAGAGCGGCGCCTGGAATGCCGCGCTCGCCTTCGCCTTCGTCGTCGTCGCGGGCCTGCCCAGGCTGGCGGCAGGCGCCTTGCCGCTGCTCGGGTTCTTCACCTCGGTGCTCACCTTCGTCACCGTGCGGGACCTCCTGGCCAGCCAGGTGGGTACTGGTCGTGCCGCCGGGCACCTGCTCCTGCTGGCCGGGACCCTGCTGGTGGCAGCGCTGGCGTGGCACGGGCGTCCACGCGCTTCGGTGCGGTCCGCGGCCGTCGCCCGAGCCCGGTGGCCGGAGCAGCGCTCGCGTGCACCCCGGTGGGTCCTCCGCACCACGGAGGCCCCCGTCCCCCTGCGTCGGGAGCACCAGGTGCAGACGTGAGGATGGGTCCTCCGGGCCGTCTGGGCGGGCTCTCCCCGACGTAGCCCGCCGGGGGGCGCCTGGCCGGGACCCCCGACGCGTGCCCCGCGGCCCGGAGGGGCACAGCTACGACTGAACACCCCACACACCTCCCTCACCACAGAACGAGGCACAGACCGATGCGCAGCACCCACCGGAGCCGCACCCTGCTGGGGGCCGCCCTGCTCAGCGCCTCCCTGCTGTTGGCCGGCTGCGGTACCCCGGCCAGCTCCCCGGACACGGGCGCCACCGCCGACGGCGGCGGCATGGCCGGGATGTCCATGCCACCGGCGCCGGCCACCCTCTCGGCACCCGACAACCCCTACGAGGGCCTCAACCTCGCCACCCCGTTCCAGAAGCCGACCTTCACGTTGACCGACCAGTCCGGTGCCGCGTACGACTTCGCGGCCCGCACCGGGGATGCGCCGACGTTGTTGTTCTTCGGCTACACGAACTGCCCCGACGTGTGCCCCACCACGATGGCCGACGTCGCGATCGCCCTGCAGACCGTGGACCCGGCGGTCGCCGAGCAGGTGCAGGTCGTCTTCGTGACCACCGACCCCGCGCGCGACACCCCGGCGGTCCTGGGTGAGTACCTCGGACGGTTCAGCTCCGGGGCGGCCGCCCCGTTCGTCGGTCTCACCGGCACCCAGTCCGAGATCGACGCGGCACAGCTGGAGGCGGGGGTGCCGCTCGCTGAGGAGGAGGGCCAGCAGCACTCGTCGCTGGTGCTGCTGTACGGCGACGACGGTCAGGCCCACGTCGCCTTCAACGCCGCGGACGGCTCCAGCGCCATCGCACACGACCTGGCTGTGGTCGCCGGTTCCTGACCGTCGCGGCCTCCCGTGGGCCGCGACGTGCCTGCGGTGGGCAGCTGCGGCGCCCCGGGTGGGCCGGTGGCCGCCAGGATGCCGCTGTCCACCATCGCCACCTGGTCGCTGTGGGCCAGGGCGTGATCGAGGTCGTGGAGCACCGCGACCCTGGTCTGGGGAAGGGCGCCCAGCAGCTCCCCGAGCTCGAGCTGGGCGCGGGCCCCGAGGTGGTCGGTGGGCTCGTCCAGCGGCAGGTGGGCGCGTCCTGGCCAGGGCGCAGGCCACCAGCACGCGCTGGCGTCCGCCGCCGGACAGGGTGCCGACCATCCGTCCGGCCAGCGCCTCGGATCCGGTGCGGCGCATCGCTTCGAGCAGAGCGGCGCGGTCGTCACGCACCGGACGCGTGATGACCTCACCGTCGGACGCCGCCAGCCCAGCCATGCTCCAGGCATAGGGCCGCTCCACCGCGGCCCACCACCCCTGGGCGCCCCGCCGGGCGTCACCCTCGGGTGCGACGAGGAGGGTCCACTGCTCACGCATGGTCGAGGACGTCGAGGTCCTTCCGCTACGACGTCGCTCTGCGGTACCGACCCCTCAGTCGGCCCGCTCGCCCAGCAGCACCTCGCGCACCGCCGCCCAGGTGCGGTCGGCGTCCTGCAGCCAGAAGTCGTGCCCGACCCCGGTCACCCGCGCGACGTCCCAGCCGAGTGCCTCCAGGCGCGCCGCCGTCGCGTCCGGGAGCACGGCGCGGGAGTCGTCGGACAGCACGATCGTCGAGGGGACGGCGGGCGGGGCGACCGGCGCCGGGGCGTGGGCGACGTCGCGGAAGACGCGGAGGGCCATGCCTCGGTCGAAGCGCGCGGTCGCCGCGTCGCGGAGCACCGCGTCGGCGGGGGACAGGGCGGGACGGCCCCGGCTGCGCCACTTCTGGGCCAGCGCGGCCACCGCCAGGCTGACCGGGGCGGTGCCCCAGAACAGCCGCCCGGCGAGGCCCGCGGTCGGCAGCCCGAGCCGGAAGCCGGGGTCGAGGTAGACCGCGGATGCCGGGGCCAGCCGCGCGACCGCGCGCTCGAGCACCGAGCCGCCCAGGGAGTGCCCGACGACGACGTCCAGCCCGACCGGCAGGCTCTCGACGAGGTCGTCGGCGAACGCGCGGACGGAGTAGTCCTCGGCCCGGTCGCTGTCCCCGTGCCCGCGGAGGTCGACCGTGGTGACGGCCACCCCGCCCGCGGCGACGAGGCGCTCGGTGAGCCCGCGCCACGTCGCGCCGTCGGCACCGAGCCCGTGGACCAGGGCCACCTGGCGCGGACCCGCGCCGTGGACCTGCGTCGCCAGCTTCACGATGCGCGCGGGCGGGTCGGGCGGAGGGTCGTCATGGGTCCGGACGCTAACCGGGTCCGGGCCGGCAGGGGATGGAGAAGTCCTCCGTGGTCCAGCGGTGCGGGTGGAGGAGTCAGTCGGCCCGTTCGGCGATCAGCCGGTGCAGGCGCAGCGCCACCTGCAGCTCCAGGGCCCGCCCCGGCTCCTTCCACCGCGGCCCGAGCACCTCGGTGATCCGGTCGAGCCGCTGGTACAGCGTGTTGGCGTGGATGTGCAGCGCCTCGCAGGTCCGCGCGTGGTGGCGGGCCAGCTCGAGGTAGGTCTCCAGCGTCACCGCCAGGTCGCGCTGCCGGTCGCGGTCGTGGTCGAGGAGGGGACCGACCGTGGCGCGGACGAACGCCGTGAGGTCGGCGCGACCGGAGCGGCTGAACAGCGACCGGTACAGCCCCAGGTCGTCGGCCGCGGCGCAGGAGCCTGCCCGGTCCAGCGCGATCAGCAGGGCCGCGGTCTGCCGGGCCTCCTCGTGGCTCGCCCGGATGCCCGCGGGACCGCCCGCGCCGGTAGCCAGCCCCGTGGTCGGTGTCGCGACGTCGGCGGCCGACAGCCGCGCCACGGCAGCGCGTGCCTGCTCGACGGGGACGGGCAGCAGCACCACGACCTGCCCGGCGTGGGCGGCGGACCACCCGCGCAGCTCGGCGGCGAGCCGGGCGGCGAACGTCCCGGCCGCGGCGGCACCGACCGGCTCGGCGTCCACCACGGCCACGGTGGACACCGCGTGCAGGTCGATGCCGTTGGCGCGGGCCCGGCGCAGCAGGCTGGCCTCGTCGGCCCCGGAGGAGAGCAGGGCGTGCACGAACTCGCCGCGGGTGCGCAGCTCGGCCTCGGCGACGGAGCGCTCCGACGCCAGCAGGACCGCCACCGTGGTGGCCCCGATCCGGAGCAGGCGCACGGCCTCCTCCTCGGGCACCGTGGTCGGCGCCGCGACCAGGTCGCCGCCGTGTCCCCCCGGCAGCTCGACCGGTACGACGAGCCCGCCCTCGGGGGACGGTCCACCCGCCAGGGTCCGGCCGTCGTGGTCGCGGATCTCCACGACCAGGCCGGCCGACCGGCGCAGCGCCGCCACGACCGCCGGGAGTCCCTCGCCGTGGAGCACGACCTCGTTGAGGACGTCGCGCAGGTCGCTGGCGCGCTCCCGGCTGGCGCTCACCTCCCGGAGCCTGGCGTTGACCGCCCGCAGCTCGGCCGCCGCGGCCCGTTCCCGGTCGAAGAGGTCGGCCGTGCGCAGGGCCAGCGCCGCGTGCGCGGCGAGCCCGGCGAGGAGCTCGACGTCGTGCGCGACGAAGGCCCGGGCCCGGCGCTCGGCGGCGAGCAGGACGCCGAGCGTGTGGTCCCCGACGACGAGGGGGACGCCGAGGATGCCGCCCAGCTGCTCGCTGGTCGCCGCCGAGTCGACGCCGTCGGTGTGCGGGAACCGGTCGTCCTGGAGGTAGCTCACGCTCCACAGCGGGCGCCCCGTCGCCAGGACCTGCCCACCGAGGCCCTGGCCCCGCTCGAGCTCGATGCCGCGCATCGCCGAGCCCATGGCGCCGTCCACGACCTCGATCCGCAGCAGGTCGCCGCGCAGCAGCATGATGTAGGCGACGTCCACGCCGAGCAGCCGCCGGGCCTGCCGCGCCACCTCGTCGAGCACGTCCCGGGTGTCGTGCAACGCGGCGAGCCGACGAGCCAGGTCGTTGAGCACGACCAGCTCGTCGGCCCGGCGACGCAGTTCGGCGACCGTCGGTGCGACGTCGGGGGCCATGACCCCATCCTCGCCCACCGGGACGGCCGGGGTCAGGGCGCCGGGTGCCCCGTCACCGGACGGCCTTGACCCGGCGGATGGCGACCGCGCCCAGCATCACGAAGACGATGCCGGAGACGAAGAGGACCGGGTACCCGCCGGTGAGCGTGACCAGGCCCGCGGCGATCGAGGGGCTCATGGCCTGCGGGACGGTGGTGGCCAGACCGAGGATGGCCAGGTCGCGCCCGGCGCTGCCCCCGCCGAGGCGGGCGGGCAGGACCTCGGTCATGAGGGCGAGGTCGATGGAGATGTAGGCACCGAAGCCCAGGCCCAGCAGGAACGGGTAGACCAGGACGCCGGTCGTCGTGGGCACGGCGAGGGGGACGGCGAGGGCGATCGACATGACGACCGAGGACCAGACGATGAAGGGCTTGCGCCGGCCGACGCGGTCGGAGAGCCAGCCGCTGACCGACGCCGAGAGCAGGACACCCACGAGCAGGACGACGCCCATCGTGGCGGCGAAGGAGTTGGACTCCTCGTCGCCCAGGCCGATGTAGTCGCGCAGGATGTAGAGACCGAAGGTCTGGGCGCCGAAGAACCCGATCACCATGAGGAAGCGGGAGGCGAAGGCCCAGGCGAAGTCGGGGTGCTGGCGCGGGCTGACCCAGAACCCGCGCAGGAACTCCCGGGCGCCGGTGCGCTCGTGGGGCAGGTGCGTGCTGGGCTCGTCCCGGTTGACCACGACGAAGACGCCGACGACGAGGACGACGAGGCCGGCCAGGACCACGTAGGGCAGGGAGCCCTGGCCGGCGGTGCTGCCGGCCACGGTCACGCCGACCGCGTTGCCGATGGTGATGCCGACGCCGATCATCGCCGAGACCCCGCCGCGGCGGGCCGCCGGGTAGCGGTCGGGCACGACGGCCGTCGCGGCCGCCTGCAGCACGTTGACGCCGACCTGGACGACCAGCCACACCAGCGCGACGGTGAACACCGACTGCGCCATCGGCAGGCCCAGGACGAACCCGCCGGTCAGCAGGGCGCCGGCCACCATCCACGGCGTGCGGCGGCCGAAGCGCGACCGGGTGGCATCGGACAGGGCGCCGGCGATCGGCTGGGCGAAGATGTTGGCGACGAAGGCGACGGTGGTGACGATCGCGAGGTTGCCGATCTTCCCGGCCTCGTCGATCCCCGCCACGATGTTCGGCAGCAGGATCCCGTTGCCACCCGAGTTCACCGCCAGGATCGCGACGTAGACCATCAGGAGCCTGAAGGACATCCGCCGCATGCGGGGCGCGGGTGCCGTGGTTGCCTCGGTCGGCTCGCCCGGCACGGCGGTGGTGGGGATCTTGCTCGTCGTCATGGTCTCTCCTGGTCCGGGCCGGCTCGCCGCCGCCGCTGGCTGTGACGCTAGGCACTCCGCGGTGGCTGCACGACGGGGATCCTCTCCACGGACGACCCCCTCGTATGGGCGATGCATCCACCCCTGGGACCGCTGGGTCAGATGGGCCCGAGGTTGCCGCGCAGGGCCGCTGCGCAGGCCGCTGCGCCGTGGTCGGTCATGATGATCGCCGCGTGGTCGACGTCCTCCACCAGCTCGGCGGAGACGAGGGACGGCGTCGCGGCGACCAGGCGGGCCACGTGCGCGGCCGCGTACATCGGCGGCGAACCGGCCCCGTTGCTCCACGGCGCGTGGACCAGCCTGACCGGCGCCCGCACGGCGGCGAGGGCCTGGGCCGGGGCTGACGAGGCGAAGACCGAGACCGCGTCGTCGACCACCGTCTCCAGGTCGCGGTGCACGGCCAGCCCGCCGTCGACCTGCGCGAGGTCGTGCGCCACCAGGGCCAGCATGCGCGGGTCGTCGGCCCCGGTCAGCGGGGCGACGCTTGCCCGGTAGTGCTCGAGGTAGGCAGCCTCGTCGGCCCAGACCCGGTCGTCGGCGTACTGGGCGCGCAGCCGGGGCGCCACCGCGGCCGCCGGGGGCGGTCCCTGCTCGCCCACCTCGAGCGGCAGCCCGCCGTCGACCAGGGTGACGGTGGCGACCCGGTCCGGGTGCCGGGCGGCGAGCTCGGCGACGACGAAGCCGCCCAGCGACATGCCGAGCAGGTGGACCCGGTCGAGCCCGAGTGCGTCCAGCAGGGCCACCAGCTGCTCGGCGTGCGCGGGCACCGAGGACGGGCCCGGTCGCGCCGGCGTCCCGCCGCGGCCGGCGAGGTCGGGGGCGACCAGGCTGACCTCCGGCGCGGCGTCCAGGACCCACGCCCACAGCCGGCTGTTGCTGGACACCCCGTGCACCGCGAGCACCGGCTCGGTGGTGCCGGGCCGGGTCAGCACCTCGAAGGGTCCGGCCGCGGTCTCGACGACCTCGGTGGTGGCGCTCACGAGAAGACCTTGCCGGGGTTGAGCAGGTGGGCGGGGTCGAGGGCGGCCTTGACGGCGCGGTGCATCGCGAGCACCTCGGCGGACAGCTCGGCGGTCAGCCCGTCGCGCTTGAGCAGACCCACGCCGTGCTCGCCGGTGACGGTGCCGCCGAGCGCGAGGGCGTCGGCGATGATGTCGTCGAACGCGGCCTCGGCGCGTGCCCTGGCTTCCACGTCCCCCGGGGGTGTCACCAGCAGCGGGTGCAGGTTCCCGTCGCCGGCGTGGGCGATGTTCGCGATCACGACGCCCCGGCGGACCGCGGTCCGCTCGATGCGCGCCAGCATCTCGGGCACCTGCTCCTTGGGGACGCACACGTCCTCGGTCAGGACCGGTCCCAGGCGCTCGAGCGCCGGGTAGGCCAGCCGCCGCGCGGCGAACAGCGCCTCGGCCTCGGCCTCGTCGGTGGACCGCTCGGCCCAGGTGGCGCCGGCGGCGCGGAAGCACGCCACCATCTGCTCGGCGAGGCCCTCGCCGAGCTCGCCCGGCTCGTCGAACCGGCCCAGCAGGACGACCTCGGCCTCGGTGGACAGGCCCATGTTCTTCCACTCGTCGACGGCCCGCAGGCAGTGCCGGTCGACCAGCTCGAGTGCCGACGGCACCAGGCCGGCCTCGCCCACCGCCCGCACGGCCGCGCCGGCGGCCACGACGGAGGAGAAGAAGCCGGCGACGGTCACGGCCGGGGCGGGCAGCGGGCGCAGCCGGACGGTGACCTCGGTGACGATCCCGAGCGTGCCCTCCGACCCGACGACCAGGCCCATCAGGTCGTAGCCCGCCACGCCCTTGGCGGTGCGCCGACCGAGCCGGACGACCTCGCCGCGGCCGGTCACGACCTCGAGCTGGAGCACGTAGTCGCGGGTGACGCCGTACTTCACGCAGCACAGGCCCCCGGCGTTGGTCGCCACGTTGCCGCCGATCGTCGACCAGGGCGAGCTCGCGGGGTCCGGGGGGTACCAGAGGTCGTGCTCGGCCACCGCGGCGCGCAGGTCGTCGTTGACGACCCCGGGCTGGACGACGGCCAGCTGCTCCAGGGGGTTGATCTCGAGCACCCGGTCCATCCGCTCGAGCGACACGACGACGCAGCCCTCGACCGCGTTCGCCCCGCCGGACAGCCCGGTGCCGGCACCGCGGGCGACGACCGGGACGCCGTGGCGCAGGCACGTGCGCACCACGTGGACGACGTCGGCGGTGCAGGTGGCGCGGACCACCGCGGCGGGCCGACCGTGCGGGGCCCACGCGGCCTGGTCGCGGCTCATGGAAGCCACGACGTCGGGGTCGGTCAGCACGGCACCGGCCGGCAGCCCGGCCGCGAGCTCGTCGGCGAGCGCGGAGCCCGCGACGTCTGGGGAGGTCGTCGTCGGCGCCAGCGGAGCTGTCATCGTCATGGGTGCACCAGATCACACCGCGAGGCCCGCCGACGCGGAGACCGTCCCCGTCGTCACGGGTCCCCGGTGGAGGTTTCCACCCCCCTGACCGTCGGGCCCGGGCCGGCCGGCGCGCGGTAGTGGTCCCGCAGGGCCGGGTCGGAGAGCCACCAGGGCGTCGTCGTCGCGTCCGGGTCGTCCCGGTCGGCGCGGTCGAGCACGGCGTCGACCTGCCGGGCCTCGACCCGCTCGACCCGGATCCACTGCAGCACGGTGAGCGCCAGGAACGGCAGGTCCAGGCACTCGGCGACCGTCCAGAGGAGGGCCCCGGCGTGCTGCTGGTCGACCAGCCACCCTGGTCGGCCCACGCCGAACCAGGGGATCGTCAGGTGCGTCTCCAGGCGGAGCACGATGCCGGGCACGGCGTCCAGCAGCAGCTCCACCACGCCGACCGACAGCGCGGCGCCGACGGCGAGCGAGGTGCGGGCGTCCTCGCGGTCGACCAGCGGCAGCGCGATCAGCGCCCCCAGCGCGAGGAGGGCCACGTGCAGCACCCAGCCCGCGTGCTGGTGCGGCACGACGAGCCGTCCGAGCCCGCCGAAGTACAGCGCCCCGGCGGTCAGCGGCACGTAGAGCGGGCCGACCGCGGGGTGGCCGGCGACCCGCAGAACCCGAGACCCGAGCACCCGCACCAGCACCGACCGCGGGCCGTGCGCGGCCCGGGCCAGCGCGACCGGCTGGGCGGCCACCAGCAGCGCCGGGACGACGAGCAGCAGGAGCAGCCACTGCAGGGTCCACACCCACATCAGCTGCTGGGCCCGGGCCTCCGGGAACCCGCAGCTGACCCACACCCCGAGCAGCACCCCGCCGCCCAGCGCGGCGTCCCGGAGCGGGGGCCACGGCTGCCCGGCCGCGTGCAGCCGCCACCTGGCCCGGACGACGAGGACCACCACCCCGGCCAGGACGGCGACGACGAGCCAGTCCGGTCGCCACTGGGTGACCGGGTGCGAGGCGCCGGGTCAGCCGGTGGGCCGCACGAAGACGTCGTCCAGGGTGACGGTGGTCAGGCCGCGGTCGGCGATGATCTGGGTCAGCTGCGGGAAGACCGTCGTCACCGGGGTGAAGTTGAGGTGGCCGATGACGATGTGCTGCGGCAGGAACCACTGGTCGGCGAAGCCGACGACCTGGTCGGGCGTGAGCAGCCCGGAGTCCGACAGCGAGCCGTACCAGAGCACCGGGCAGGTGTAGCCGATCTCGGCGGCCGCCGCGTCGGTCGAGGCGTCCCGGTAGCCGTAGGGCGGCCGGTAGTAGGGCCGCATGTCGACCCCGTAGGTGCTCAGCACGAAGTCGTGGTTGCGCTGCAGCTCGTCCTGCACCCCGGCCGCGGACAGCGAGGTGAGGTCGGCGTGGCTCCAGGTGTGGTTGCCCAGCTGGATCCGGCCGTCCGCGACCAGGGGGCGCAGCAGGTCGGCGTTCTCGGTCCAGGCCGGCTTGCTCCCGTTGAGGAAGAAGGTCAGCCGGGTGCCGGTGTCCCGGCCGAACTCGGTGTAGGCGCGCACCACCGAGCTGTCGTCGCCGTCGTCCACGGTCCAGGCCAGCAGCGACCCGTCGCCGGGGAGCTCGGTGAGCCGCCCGGGCGGGATCGGCACCCTGGTCAGCTGCGGCGCCGGGAAGGACGGCGCCGGCGGGGTGGTGGGTGGCGGCGTCGTGGGCGGCGGGGGAGTCGTGGTCGTGCTGCTCGGCGCCGCGGACGGCGTCGACCCGCAACCGGTCAGCGCGGCCCCACCCGCCAGGGTGAGGGCCAGGAAGCGACGTCGGTCCACGGTGTCGAGGTTACGGTCCGACCTGCCGATACCCACGGCATGACGACGACGGTCTGCGACGCGCTGCACCAGCTCGGCACCTCGGCGGGCACCCTCTCCGCCGACCGCTCCGACGGCGACCTGTTCACCGCCGCGGGGTGGCTGAGCACGGCGATCACCGAGGCGCTGGAGGCCCGGTTCGCCGACGCGCTGGTGCCCGCCTGACCCGGTCGTAGGGTCCTGGTCGTGCCGAACGTGTTCACCGACTACGCGCAGACCCACTGGGTGCCGATCAACGACGACATGGTCACCGTGCAGACCGTCGACGCGGCCGGCCGGCGCGAGACGCATGTGCTCTCGGTGCCCGACGCCCTGGCCCAGTTCAAGGTGAAGTACCCGTTCGTCGACGACGCCCAGGCCGCGGAGCTCTTCGCCCGCGGCGGCTGACCTTGACCGCCGACATCATCGAGCGCATCATCTGGTGCAGTTTCTGATGATGCGAAGGAGGCGGTCGTGCGGACGACGGTGACCCTGGACGACGACCTGGTGGCGCGGGCGCAGGAGCTCTCCGGGGTGTCCGAGCGTTCGGCGCTGCTGCGTGAGTCCCTGGAGCTGCTGGTCCGGATCGAGAGCGGGCGGCGACTGGCGGCTCTCGGCGGTTCCGATCCCCATGCGCAGGCAGGACCCCGCCGGCGACCCGACGAGCCGTGATCCTGGTCGACACGTCGATCTGGATCGACCACCTGCACGCCTCGGAGCCCGCGCTCGTCGACGCACTCGCCGCCGACGAGGTCGGACACCACCCGCTCGTCGCCGAGGAACTGGCGATGGGTCGGCTGGAGCGACGTACGGACGTCCTGCGGGCGCTGCGGCAGCTGCGCCCGTTCCCGCAGCTGTCGCACCAGGAGTTCACCTCGTTCGTCGAGGCCGAGCGGCTGTGGGGCCGAGGACTCGGTCCGGTCGACGCCCACCTGCTCGGCTCGGTCCGGCTGGTGCCCGGGTCGGTGCTGTGGTCTCGGGACCGCAGGCTGGTGGCCGCCGCCCGGGACCTGGGGCAGGCCGTCCGGGACTGACCGGAGGTCAGTGCGCGGCGGCCTTCCCGCCGCGCTTGGGGACGACGTGCAGCACGGCCACCACGACCGCGCCCACCACGACCCCGACCACCGCGGACAGCGCCGTGTTGGTCAGCCACCCCAGCACCCCGCCCAGCGCCCCGGTGGCGTCGTGCACGGCCACCTCGACGTGGTGCACCAGGTCGTAGGGCCAGGCCCAGCCCAGCTCCTCGGCGCCGACCAGCAGGATGTGCCCGCCGACCCACAGCATCGCGGCGATCCCGACGGTGGCCAGCGTCGCCAGCACGATGGGCATGGCCTTGACCAGCCCGCGACCGAACGCGGCGACCGCGGTGGACTTCTTCGCGGCCAGCGCGATGCCGGCGTCGTCCATCTTCACGATCAGCGCGACCACGCCGTAGACCAGCGCGGTGATCAGCAGCGCGACGACGACCAGGATGATCGCCCGGGAGACGAACGGCTCGTCCTCGACCTCGTTGAGCGCGATCACCATGATCTCGGCGGACAGGATGAAGTCGGTCCGCACCGCCCCGGCGACGACCGTCTTCTCCCGCTCCGCCGGGTCGACGTCGGTCTCCTCGGCGGCGGCCTCCTCCGGGTGGTGGCCGGAGAACTTCTCCCACAGCTTCTCCGCCCCCTCGTAGCAGAGGTAGGTGCCGCCCAGCATGAGGATCGGGGTGAGCAGGAACGGCAGGAACTGGCTCAGCAGCAGGATCGCCGGGAGGATGATCAGCAGCTTGTTGCGGATCGAGCCCTTGGCGATCCGGCCGATGATCGACAGCTCGCGGGCGGGCTCCAGGCCCTGGACGTAGCGCGGGGTGACCGCGGTGTCGTCGACCACGACGCCGGCGGCCTTGACCCCGGCCCGGCCGGCCGCGGCGCCGATGTCGTCCAGCGACGCGGCGGACAACCGGACGAGCGCGGCGACGTCGTCGAACAGGGCGAACAGGCCGCTGGCCATCAGAGGGTCCCGGGGGCGCTCAGCGAGGTCACAGCCTTCAGGCTAGGACATCTCACCGGAGCTGCGCCTCCTTCGGCGCCAACCCGCGGGCCGCCTCGGCGGCGACCTGGTCCCGGCCGGCGCCCCCGGCGGCGACGACCACGGCGCCCACCAGCCCCTCGACCAGCGGTGCGGCCGACAGCAGCACCCGCTCGCGCACCTCGTCGTCCAGCAGCTCCAGCGCGGTCTCCGCCGACAGCACCGCACTGCCCAGGTCCATGAGGACGACGACGCCCTCGCCGGAGTCCGCCGCCGTGATCGCCTCGGACACCGCGACCGCGTCGGTGCCCAGCGAGCCGTCGTCCATCCCGGCGGCGACCTCGATCGCGAGCTCCCGGCCGGGCAGCATCTGCCGGGCCAGCTCGACCGCGGCGTCGGCCAGCGCCCGGCTGTGCGAGACCACGACCACCCCCACGCTCACGACAGCGTCTCCGCGGCCGCCTGCAGCAGGTACGCCGTCGAGGTGGCGCCCGGGTCGGCGTGCCCGGCGCTGCGCTCGCCCAGGTAGCTGGCCCGACCCTTGCGGGCGACCAACGGCACGGTGGCGTCCCGGCCGTCCGCGGCTGCCTGCGCGGCCTCGGCGACCGACCCGCCGGCGTCCAGGACGTCGCAGGCCGGGCCCAGCGCGTCGACCATCGTCTTATCGCCCGGCTCGGCCTTGCCCCGGGCGAGCACGCCGTCGAACCCGGCCCGCAGCGCGGGCGCGAAGCCCTCGCCGACCGCGCCGGCCATCCGGAGGAACAGCGTCCCGTACAGCGGCCCGCTGGCCCCGCCGACCTTGCTGACCAGCGTCGCGCCGGTCTTCTTCAGCAGGGCCGCCGGGTCGTCCGGGGGAGCCTCGGTCAGCGCGGCCACGACGGCGGTCATCCCGCGGTCCATGTTCGAGCCGTGGTCGGCGTCCCCGATGGCGGAGTCCAGCGCGGTGAGCTCGTCCCGGTGCTCGTGCACCAGCTCGGCGAACCGGGTGATCCAGGCGGTGAGCTGCTCGGTGGTGGGCGCGTCGCTCATGCGCCCCACCGGAGCCCGGGGGTGTCGACCGGCGCGTCCCACAGCCGCAGCAGCTCGTCGTCGGCCTGCAGCAGGGTGACCGAGCAGCCGGCCATCTCCAGGCTGGTCATGTACGGACCGACCAGCGAGCGGGCGATGCCGATGCCGGACTTCTCCAGGATCGCCGCGACCTCGGCGTAGACCACGTACAGCTCGATCAGCGGGGTGCCGCCCAGGCCGTTGACGAAGCAGATGACGCCGTCGGAGAAGGTGTGGTCGGCCAGGATCGGCTCCACCAGCATGGCGGCGACGTCGCGCGCCGGGGCGATCGGCACGCGCCGGCGGCCGGGCTCGCCGTGGATGCCGATGCCGATCTCCATCTCGCCCTCGGGCAGCTCGAAGGTCGGCTTGCCCGCGGCCGGCACGGTGCACGAGGTCAGCGCCATGCCCATGCTGCGGCCGGAGTCGTCGATCCGGCGGGCCAGGTCGGCGACCGCGGCCAGTGGCCGGCCCTCCTCGGCGGCGGCACCGACGATCTTCTCCAGCAGCACCGTCGTCCCGACCCCGCGCCGCCCGGCGGTGTAGAGGCTGTCCTGCACAGCGACGTCGTCGTCCACGACGACGGTGACCACCTCGGTGCCGGACTCCGCGGCGACGAGCTCGGCGGCCATCTCGAAGTTCATGACGTCGCCGGTGTAGTTCTTCACGATGTGCAGCACGCCGGCGCCGCCGTCGACGCCCTGGGTGGCCGCGACCATCTGGTCGGGCACCGGGGAGGTGAACACCTCGCCGGCGCAGGCGGCGTCGAGCATGCCGGGGCCGACGAACCCGCCGTGCATGGGCTCGTGCCCGGCGCCGCCGCCGGAGACCAGGCCGACCTTGCCCTGCACGGGTGCATCACCCCGGAACACGACGCGGTTCTCGTGGTCGACGCGGAGCCGGGGGTGGGCGGCCGCCATGCCCCGGAGGGCGTCGGCGACCACGTCGGCAGGGTCGTTGATGAGCTTCTTCACGGGGCTTCCTGACCTCGGGGGGAGGGGCGGGTGCACCCGCAGGCTAGGACCGTCCCGGGGAGGGCACAACGCGCAGGGGACTGCGCTAGGTTCGCCGCGACCCGCGCCCACCCGGGTGCGGTCTCCCGAGACCGTGGAGGACACCGTGGCAGTCGAGGTCGTGCTGGACAAGGCGCTGGACAAGGCATACGAGGGCAAGCCGCTGGGCGAGATCCTGGACGCACCCGTGGCGGCGCTGGCCGGGGTGAGCGACGGCGACGCCGCCAAGCTCAAGGAGGCGTTCGGCATCGTGACCGTGCGCGACCTGGGCACGAACAAGTACTTCGCCGTGGCGGGCGTGCTGGCCGCGATGGAGAAGCACGCGGGCTGAGCGACCGTCGCGCTGCCCGGTCGGGTCAGCCCCGGCCGGGCAGCGCGCGCACCCAGGTCCGCCAGGTGCGCGGCGGGTGCCACCGGCTGACCGTCGTGCCCGGTGCGACGACGAAGCCGCACCGCTCGTAGAGGGCGATGGCCGCCGCGTTGTCGTCGAAGACCCGGGCCTCCAGCACGACGGCGCCCTGCCCGGCCGCCCAGTCCGCGACTTCCTCGACCAGCGCGGCGCCGACCCCCTGGCCCCGTGCGGACGGCGACACCCACATCGAGCGCAGCTCGGCCCGGTCGGGGGCGGCCACCGCACCGCCGACGAGGCCGAGCGGGTGCGCCACGAACCAGGGGCCGGCGGCCAGCAGCTCCCGCCACCGGTCCGCCGGCCACCCGCGCTCGACTCCGAGCGAGGAGGCGAACACCGCCGGGTCCGCGCCCAGGGCGCGGAGCCGGACGTCCCGGAGCAGGGCCCAGTCGGGCCCGTCGAGCCGGCGGATCAGTGCTCGGTCACCTGCTCGAACGCCGCCTCGAGGACGTCGAGGGCCTCGTCGAGCAGGTCGTGCCCGATGACCAGCGGCGGCAGGAAGCGCAGCACGTTGCCGTAGGAGCCGGCGGTCAGCACGATGACGCCCTGCGCGTGGCAGGCCTTGGCCACCGCGCCCGCCAGGGCGGCATCGGGCTCGGTGGTGCCCGGCCGGACCAGCTCCAGGGCGATCATCGCCCCGCGGCCCCGGACGTCCCCGATCGCCGGGAACCGCTCGGCGAGGGCGCGCAGCCGGGGCAGCATGCGCTCGCCGATCGCCCGTGCGGCGCCGTTGAG
The DNA here is from genome assembly GCF_900491935.1 of Klenkia terrae. Classification (GTDB taxonomy): domain Bacteria; phylum Actinomycetota; class Actinomycetes; order Mycobacteriales; family Geodermatophilaceae; genus Klenkia; species Klenkia terrae. Next base: position 1,145,035 of record NZ_UEXK01000004.1, on the reverse strand, counting down.
GTCCTCGGCCCGCATGGTCTCGATCGAGCCCAGCGCCGCGGCGCAGGCCACCGGGTTGCCGCCGTAGGTGCCGCCGAGGCCGCCGGGGTGCACGGCGTCCATGATCTCCGCGCGGCCGGTCACCGCGGCCAGCGGCAGCCCGCCGGCCATGCCCTTCGCCGTCGTCACCAGGTCCGGGACGACGCCCTCGGCGTCGCAGCCGAACCACTCGCCGGTGCGGCAGAAGCCGGACTGGATCTCGTCGGCGATGAACACGACGCCGTTCGCGGTGCACCACTCGCTGATCGCGGTGAGGAAGCCGGGGGCCGGCTCGATGAACCCGCCCTCGCCCTGCACCGGCTCGATGAGCACGGCGGCGGTGTTGCCCGCGCCGACCTGGACCTCGATCTGGGAGATCGCCCGGGCGGCGGCGTCGGCACCGGACAGGCCGTCGCGGAAGGGGTAGCTCATCGGCACCCGGTAGACCTCGCCGGCGAAGGGCCCGAAGCGGTGCTTGTACGGCATGTTCTTCGCGGTCAGCGCCATCGTGAGGTTGGTGCGGCCGTGGTAGGCGTGGTCGAAGACGACGACGCCCTGCCGGCCGGTGGCGTGCCGGGCGATCTTCACCGCGTTCTCCACGGCCTCCGAGCCGGAGTTGAACAGCGCGCTCTTCTTGGCGTGCGTGCCGGGGGTGAGCTCGGCGAGCGCCTCGCAGACGGCCACGTAGCCCTCGTAGGGCGTCACCATGAAGCAGGTGTGGGTGAAGTCGGCGACCTGGGCCTGCACGGCCTCGACCACCCGGGGCGCGGCGTTGCCGACGCTGACCACGGCGATGCCCGAGCCGAGGTCGATGAGGGTGTTGCCGTCGACGTCCTCGACCACGCCGCCGCCGGCGCGGGACACGAAGACCGGCAGCGTGGTGCCGACGCCGGCCGAGACCGTGGCGTTGCGCCGGGCCATCAGCTCCTGCGAGCGGGGGCCGGGGATCTCGGTGACCAGGTGCCGGCGCTGCTGCAGCGCGGTCTGGTCGAGCAGGTCGGTCATCGCAGAACCCCTCACGTCGTCGGTGGCCCCATGGTGGCACCGATGGCCACCGTTTGGGGAATCCGTCGTCAGATCGCCCCCGGACGACGGAAAAGGGCGGTGGACCCGGAGGTCCACCGCCCTTTCACCCGCGAGGGGTCGATCAGCTCGTCGGCACCGCCCCGGCGCGCAGGGCGCCGAGCAGGTCGTGGTTCAGCCGCGAGATGGTCTCCATCGAGATGCCCTTGGGGCACACGGCCGAGCACTCACCGATGTTGGTGCAGCCACCGAAGTCCTCGGCGTCCTGCTGGGCGACCATGCGGACGACCCGGCTGTCCCGCTCGGGCTGGCCCTGGGGGAGCAGTCCGAGGTGGGTCACCTTGGCGGCGGTGAAGAGCATGGCCGAGCCGTTGGGGCAGGCCGCCACGCAGGCACCGCAGCCGATGCAGGTCGCCGCGTCGAAGGCGGCGTCGGCATCGACCTTGGGCACCGGGGTGGCGTGCGCCTCGGGCGCGGTGCCGGTCGGGGCCGAGATGAACCCGCCGGCGGAGATGATCCGGTCGAAGGCGGACCGGTCGACGACGAGGTCCTTGACGACCGGGAAGCCCCCGGAGCGCCACGGCTCGATGTCGATGGTGTCGCCGTCGGAGAACGACCGCATGTGGAGCTGGCACGTGGTGGTCTGCTCCGGGCCGTGCGCGATGCCGTTGATCATCAGGCCGCAGCTGCCGCAGATGCCCTCGCGGCAGTCGTGGTCGAAGGCCACCGGGTCCTCACCGGAGAGGATCAACTGCTCGTTGAGCACGTCGAGCATCTCCAGGAAGGACATGTCCGGGGACACGTCGGTCAGGTGGTAGTTGGCCATCTTCCCCTTGACGGCGGGGGAGGGCTGGCGCCAGACCCTCAGGGTCAGCTGCATCACTTGTAACTCCGCTGTGCGAGGTGGACGTACTCGTACTCGAGGGCTTCCTTGTGCAGGATCGGGGGCTCCCCCTCCGGGGTCCACCCCCATGCCGCGACGTAGGCGAAGTTCTCGTCGTCGCGCAGCGCCTCGCCCTCGGGGGTCTGGCTCTCGGCCCGGAAGTGACCGCCGCAGCTCTCCTCGCGGTGGAGCGCGTCGATGCACATCAGCTCGGCCAGGTCGATGAAGTCGGCGACCCGGGCCGCGTGCTCGAGGTTCTGGTTGAAGTCGGTCGCGGTGCCCGCGACCTTGACGTCGGTCCAGAACTCCTTGCGGATCTCGGGGATCCGGTCAAGGGCCTTGCGGAGACTCTCCGCGGTGCGCTCCATGCCGCAGTAGTCCCAGACCAGCTTGCCCAGCTCGCGGTGGAACGAGGCCACCGTGCGGGTGCCGTTGATCGACAGGAACTTCTCGACCTGGGCGTGCACGCCGGCCTCGGCCTCGACGATCGCCGGGTGGTCGGCGGGCACCTTCTCGAACGGACCGGCCGACAGGTAGTCGGTGATCGTGTTCGGCAGCACGAAGTAGCCGTCGGACAGGCCCTGCATGAGGGCGCTGGCGCCGAGCCGGTTCGCGCCGTGGTCGGAGAAGTTGGCCTCGCCGATCACGAACAGGCCGGGGATCGTCGACTGCAGGTCGTAGTCGACCCACAGACCACCCATCGTGTAGTGCACGGCCGGGTAGATCCGCATGCCGGACTCGTAGGGGTCCTCCCCGGTGATCCGGGCGTACATGTCGAAGAGGTTGCCGTACTTGGCCTCGACGGCCTTGCGGCCCAGGCGCTGGATCGCGTCGGTGAAGTCCAGGTACACGCCCAGCCCGCCGGGGCCCACGCCGTAGCCCTCGTCGCACACGTTCTTCGCCTGCCGGGAGGCGATGTCGCGGGGCACCAGGTTGCCGAACGCGGGGTACTTGCGCTCCAGGTAGTAGTCGCGCTCGTCCTCGGGGATCTCGTGGGCAGGACGGCTGTCGCCGCGCTCCTTGGGCACCCACACGCGGCCGTCGTTGCGCAGCGACTCCGACATCAGGGTCAGCTTCGACTGGTAGTCACCCGACACCGGGATGCAGGTGGGGTGGATCTGCGTGTAGCAGGGGTTGGCGAACAGCGCGCCCCGCTTGTGCGCCCGCCAGATCGCCGTGGTGTTCGAGCCCTTGGCGTTCGTGGACAGGTAGTAGACGTTGGAGTACCCGCCGGTGCCCAGCACCACGGCGTCGGCCAGGTGCGTGGTGACCTCGCCGGTGACCAGGTCCCGGACGACGATGCCGCGGGCCTTGCCGTCGACGACGACCAGGTCGAGCATCTCGGTGCGCGAGTGCGTCTCGATGCTGCCGGCCGCCACCTGCCGCTCGAAGGCCTGGTAGGCCCCGATCAGCAGCTGCTGGCCCGTCTGGCCGCGGGCGTAGAAGGTGCGCGAGACCTGGGCACCGCCGAAGGAGCGGTTGTCCAGCAGGCCGCCGTACTCGCGGGCGAAGGGCACGCCCTGGGCCACGCACTGGTCGATGATCTGGGTGCTGATCTCGGCCAGGCGGTGGACGTTGTCCTCGCGCGAGCGGAAGTCGCCGCCCTTGACCGTGTCGTAGAACAGCCGGTGCACGCTGTCGCCGTCGTTGCGGTAGTTCTTGGCGGCGTTGATCCCGCCCTGCGCGGCGATGGAGTGCGCGCGCCGGGGGCTGTCCTGGAACCAGAAGGACTTCACGTGGTAGCCGGCCTCGGCCAGCGTCGCGGCGGCCGCGCCACCGGCGAGGCCGGTGCCGACCACGATGATCGTCAGCTTGCGGCGGTTGGCCGGGTTGACCAGCTTGCCGCGGAACTTGCGCTCGCTCCAGCGCTCCCCGATGGGGACGTCGCGCGGGGCCTTGGTGTCGGCGATCGGGTCGCCTTCGAGGAACAGCTCGAGTGCCATGGCGGTGCTCCTGTCAGTCGATGATGCCGAAGAGGACGGAGAACGGGATGAGCAGGTACCCACCGATCAGCACCACCGCGAAGGCGGTGGCGAAGACGTTGAGGGCCCGCTCGCGCCGCTTGTTGCTGTGCCCCAGGCTCTGGGTGGCCGACCACACGCCGTGCCGGATGTGGAAGCCCAGCACGATCAGCGCGACGGCGTACCAGATGACCACGACGGGGTTCTGGAACCCCTCGACCAGGCGGCCGTAGGGCAGCGAGTCGCGGCCGGCCGGGTTCACCGCACCGAGGGTCAGGTCCAGGATGTGCCACACGATGAACAGGAAGAGGATGATCCCGCCCCAGCGCATGGTCCGGGACGCGTAGCTCTGCTGCACGCGCTTCTTGGTCACGTAGCCGATCGGGCGGGCCCGCTTGGCCTGGCGCCACAGCGACACCGCGGCCCAGATGTGCGTCGCGATCGCGACGAGCAGGACCACCCGGATGATCGTCAGCACGGTCAGCCGCGGCAGGATCGGTTCCCCGAGCTCGCGGAGGAACTCGGAGTAGTTGTTGAAGGTCTCCGCCCCGGCGAAGGCCTTGAGGTTCCCCACCATGTGCGCGATGAGGTAGAGGACGAAGATGATGCCGGTCACGGCCATCGTCGCCTTCTTGAAGACCGACGAGCTGAACCGCCCGGTCTTCGGCTGCCGCCTCGGCCCGGGGTTGGCCCCGGCCGATTGTCCTGCCTGCTGCGTCGTCACTGTCGCCACGGGCCCACGGTACGACCATGCACAGGTCACGCCGAGGTGAACGCGGCGTGACACGGCTCATGCAAGGTGAGCCTTACCGGGAACGATCGAGCGCGGCACCGTGTTCCCGCACCACCCGACCCCCGAGATCGAGGCCCCCGNCGCCGCCCAGCGGGGGCCGGTCCGACGGCGCCCCCACCGGCCCCGGCCGGCCCGCCGAGCCCACCCCGCGGATCAGCCCGGAGACCTGGAGCATCACCGTCGCCGGCAACGTGGAGAACCCGACCACCTGGGACTGGGACGGCGTGCACGCGCTGCCGGCCAGCGAGTACCGCGGCGACATCCACTGCGTCACCACGTGGTCGAAGTTCGACACCCGGTTCGGCGGGGTCTCCCTGGACTCGCTGTGGGACGTCGCCCGGCCCACCGCCGAGGGCGCCTTCGTCATGGCGACCTCCAAGTCCGGCTACACGACCAACCTGCCGATCGAGGACCTCGTCGGCGGCAAGGCCTGGCTGGTGTGGGAGTTCGACGGGAAGCCTCTGACGGTCGAGCACGGCGGTCCGGTGCGGCTGCTGGTGCCGCACCTGTACTTCTGGAAGAGCGCGAAGTGGGTCACCAAGCTCGACGTCCTCAAGCGGGACCAGCAGGGCTTCTGGGAGCGCAACGGCTACCACGACCGCGGCGACCCGTGGCGCCAGCAGCGCTACCAGGGCGACTGATGAAGGACCCCGTTCCCCCCCACGACGCGCTCCGCACGCCGCGGGTCCCTGAAACGGGGCCGTTGCAGCAGGTCACCTCCTGGACCACCGCGACGATCGCCGGGCTCAAGCGGCCGCTGGCCCGCACGGTGCAGCTGCGGCTGGACGTCGCCGACCGGGTGGACCACCTGCCCGGGCAGCACTACGTGGTGCGGCTGACCGCCGAGGACGGCTACACCGCGCAGCGGTCGTACTCGGTGGCCTCGGCACCGTCGGACCCGCTGGTCGAGCTGTTCGTCGAGCGGCTGGACGACGGCGAGGTGTCCACCTACCTGGCCGACGTCGCCGAGCCCGGGGACACCCTGGAGGTGCGGGGACCCATCGGCGGCTGGTTTGCCTGGGACGGGCGGACCCCGGCGCTGCTGGTCGGCGGCGGCACCGGCGTCGTCCCGCTGGTGGCGATGGTCCGGCACGCCGTGTCGATCGACCGGCTGGACCTGCTCCGGGTGGCGGTGTCGGCCCGCACGCTGGCCGAGCTGCCCTACGCCGACGAGCTGCTGGCCGCCGGCGCGGTGGTGGTGCTCACCCGCGAGCAGCACGGCATCCGGCCGGCCGCGCGGCTGACCGCGGTGGACCTGCTGCCGCTGTGGGAGGACGGGCAGACGGCGTTCGTCTGCGGCTCCTCGGGGTTCGCCGAGACCGCGAGCCAGCTGCTGGTCGGGATGGGGTTCGCGCCGTCCGCCGTCCGGGTGGAGCGGTTCGGTCCCTCGGCTCAGTAGCCCGGTGGCTTGCCGGCGCCCAGCCAGGCGTCGAAGAACCCGCCGAGGTCGGTGCCCGAGACCTCGTCGGCCAGGTCGGTGAACTCCCCGGTGGTCACCGCCTGGCCGGCGCGGTCGGTGGTCCACCGGGACAGCAGCTCGGCGAAGTCGTCGTCGCCGACCTCGGCCCGCAGCGCCGCGAGGAGCGCGCCGCCGCGCAGGTAGACCGCCTCGCTGAACAGCTCGTCGGACGCCGCGCCGGGGTCGCCGATGGCCTGCTCCCAGAACGGGTCGTCGTCCGGGATCGCCGTGATGTCGGCGAGCTGGTCGGCCACCGTCGGGCCGCCCTGGTCCTCGGTCCAGGCCCACTCGGCGTAGGTGGCGAAGCCCTCGTTGAGCCAGATGTCGCGCCAGCGGTCCAGCCGCAGGTCGTCGCCGGTCCACTGGTGGGCCAGCTCGTGCACCACGACGAGCTCGGCGCCCGACGCCGAGCCGAAGAAGTCCTGGGCGTAGATCGGCCGGGTCTGGGTCTCCAGCGCGAAGCCCAGCGAGGAGGCGGTGACGATCCCGCCGGCCTCGGTGAACGGGTAGGGCGAGCCGAACACCCCGGCCAGGAAGTCCAGGATCGCCGGCTGCTGGTCCAGCGCGGCGCGGGCGTTCTGCGCCCGGCGGTCGGACAGCCCGGCGGCGACGGCGTCCCGGTAGGTGATGCCGTCCACCTCCCGCTCGGTGAGGTCGAAGTCGCCGACGGCGAGGGTGACCAGGTACGGGGCCATCGGCTGGTCGCTGCGCCACACCCAGGTGCGCTCGCCGTCCACCGGGTCGCCGCGGTCGACCAGCTCGCCGTTGGACACCGCGACCAGGTCCTCGGGCACGGTCACCGACAGCTGCACGGCGGCGGCGTCGCTGGGGTGGTCGTTGACCGGGAACCAGGTGGCGGCGACGTCGGGCTGGCCGACCACCAGCACGCCGTCGTCGGTGGTGACCACCCCGGACTCACCCGGCCCGTCCTCGACCGGTTCGGGGACGCCGGAGTACTCCACGCGGACGGTGAAGTCGCCGTCCACGACGACCTGCCCGGGGTAGACGACCAGTTCGTCGTCGTCCCGGCTGACCTGCACGTCGGTGCCGTCGACCTGCACCGCGGCGACCTCCAGGCCGACCAGGTCCAGGGAGAAGCTCGACAGCGGCGTGCCGGTGGTGCGGGCGGTGATCGTGGCGGTCCCGGTCAGCTCGTCGGTGCCGGGGTCGTAGCCGACGACGAGGTCGTAGCGGTCGACGTCGTACCCGCCGTTGCCGTCCCCGGGGGAGTAGGGGTCGCCGATGCCGGTGGCGCCGACCACCGGGAGCTCGCGCAGGCCGGTGGTGCCGCAGGCGGCCAGCAGGAGCACGGTGCCGACGATGACGAGCGGACGGCGTCGCGGCATGGCTGCACGGTAGGGCCCCGGTAGCGTGGCGGGCACTGTGCTCGCCGCCGTCACCGCCACCCGCTACGTCCTCCCGCTGCGCGAGGGCGGGTCCCTGCCCGGCCTGGTCGAGGCCGACGACCTGGGCACCTACGTCGTGAAGTGGCGGGCGGCCGGCCAGGGCGTCCCGGTGCTGGCCGCCGAGGTGATCTGCGGCGAGCTCGCCCGGGCGCTCGCCCTGCCGGTGCCGGCGTTGGTCACCGTGGACGTCGCACCCGAGCTGGCGGTGGGGGAGCCCGACCAGGAGGTGCAGGAGCTGCTCCGGCACTCCGCCGGCACCAACCTGGGCATGGACTACCTGCCCGGCGCGCTGGACTTCTCCGCGCACGGCCCGGACGTGCCCGCGGAGCTGGCCGGTCGGGTGCTGTGGTTCGACGCGCTGGTCGGCAACGTCGACCGGTCCTGGCGCAACCCGAACATGCTCTTCTGGCACGGCCGGCTGCAGCTGATCGACCACGGTGCCGCGCTGACCTTCCACCACCACTGGCCCGGTGCGCCGGCCGCGGTCGACCGGGTCTACGACGCGAGCCAGCACGCGCTGGTCGAGTCCCACCCCGACGTCCGGGCCGCCGACGCCGCGCTCGGCCCGCTGGTCACCCGGCCGCTGCTGGAGCGGGTGCTGGCGCTGGTGCCCGATGCCTGGCTGCGCGGTCCCGGGCGGACGGGGGAGGACACGGAGGCGCCCGACGTCACCCGGGAGCGCTACACCGCCCAGCTGCTGGCCCGGCTGGCCGCCCGTCCCGCCTGGTTGCCGGCGCTGGTCCAGGCCGCCGCCGACGGCTCCCGCGGGCGGGCCCCGGAGCCCCGCGGGCAGAACCGTCCCGGCTGGCTGGGCCCGCCGCCCCCGCCCGGGGTCCGGCAGCGGTGAACACCTACGAGTACGCCGTGCTCCGGGTGGTGCCCCGGGTCGACCGGGGCGAGAGCTTCAACGCCGGGGTGCTCGTCTACTGCCGGCAGCGGGACTACCTCGGCTCGCGGGTGCACCTGGACCTGGCGCGGCTGCGGGCGCTGGACCCGACCGCGGACCCGGTGGCAGTGGCCTGGGCGCTGCAGGCCGCCGCGGACGTCTGCGCGGGTGCCGCCGGTGCGGGCGCGGCCGGCCGGGAGGCGCTGGGGCCCCGGTTCCGCTGGCTCACCGCGCCGCGCTCGACCGTCGTCCAGCCCTCGCCGGTGCACACCGGGCTGACCGGTGACCCCGACGCCGAGGCCGACCGGTTGCTGGAGCTGCTGGTCCTGCCGATCGGCTGAGGGTCAGTCGCCGTTGGTCCCCGGGAAGAGGGCGTCGACCCGGCGGGCCAGCTCGACGTCGAGCTCGGTGACCCCGCCGGCGTCGTGGGTGACCACCGCGATCCGGACGCAGTCGTAGCGCAGGTCCAGGTCGGGGTGGTGGTCCATCTCCTCCGCGACGTCGGCGATCTGCACGACGGCGTCCACGGCGGCCCGGAACGAGGGGAACTCGACCCGGCGGTAGATGCCCTGGACGTCGCCGTCCCAGTGGGTCAGCTCGGCCACCGCGGTGGCCACCTCCTCGGGGGACAGGGCCTGCGGTCGCGTCATGCCAGGAGTGTCGCCCCTAGGTGTGGAGGCCGCACTCCACCTTGCCGCGGCCGGCCCAGCGGCCGGCGCGGGGGTCCTCGCCGGGGGCCACCGGTCGGGTGCACGGTGCGCAGCCGATCGAGGCGTAGCCGATCTCGACGAGCGGGTTCACCGGCACCTGGTGCTCGTGCACGTAGGCGTCGACGTCGTCCTGGTTCCAGGCGGCCAGCGGGTTGACCTTGACCATGCCGCGCTTGGCGTCCCAGTCGACGACCTTGGTGCCCACCCGGGTCACGGACTCGTCGCGCCGGACGCCGGAGCCCCAGGCGCTGAACCCGGCCAGCGTGCGGGCGAGCGGCTGCACCTTGCGCAGGTCGCAGCACAAGTCCGGGTCGCGGTCGTGCAGCGCGGGCCCGAACTCGGCGTCCTGCTCGGCGACGGTCTTCTCGGCCTCGACCGACAGCACCCGGATGTCCATCACCGAGGCGATCCAGTCGCGGGTGCCGATGGTCTCGGCGAAGTGGTAGCCGGTCTGCAGGAAGATCACCTGCACCCCGGGGTGGGCGCGGGCGGCCAGGTGGGCCAGCAGCCCGTCGGCCATCGACGAGGTGAGCGCGAAGGAGTCCCCGAAGGTCTCCCCGGCCCAGCGCAGCACCGCCAGCGCCTGCTCCACCGGGTCGGCGATGCCCTCGAAGCGGGCGTCGGCCTCCGCGGCCAGCTCCGGTGTCGGCTCGATCAGCGCGGTCGTCACGGCTGCTGCACTCCCGTTCCCGTCGTCCGGAGGGTGAAGGTCCGCAGGCAGGACCCGCAGTGCCATTCTCCCTCGGTCTCGCGCGGTCGGAGGGTCTCCTCGCCGCAGAACGGGCAGTAGAACGGCGGCAGCTGCCGAACCCTTCCCGGCGCGGTCAGCGCAACCAGTCCTCGTCGGCCCGGGTGGCGTAGGCGGCGAAGGACTCGCCGTCGGTGCGGTGCTCGAGGTAGCCGCGCAGCACCCGCTCCACGTAGTCGGCGGTGTCGGTGGCCAGCACCTTGTTCCCGCGGAGCTTGCGGCCGATGGAGGACTCGAAGCCCAGGTGGCCGCCGAGGTGGACCTGGAAGCCCTCCTCGCCGCCGACGACCATGCCCTTGAAGCCGATGTCGGCGGTCTGGAAGCGGGCGCAGGAGTTCGGGCAGCCGTTGACGTTGATCGTCAGCGGGGTGTCGAAGTCCGGCAGCCGGCGCTCGAGCTCGGCGGTCAGCTCCTTCGCGTGGCCCTTGGTCTCCACGATCGCCAGCTTGCAGAACTCGATGCCCGTGCAGGCCATCGTCTGCCGGCGGAAGACGCTGGGCCGCACCTGCAGGTCGTGCGCGGCCAGGGCGGCGACGGCGTCCTCGACCGCGTCGTCCGGGACGTCGAGGATGACCAGCTTCTGGTCGGCCGTCGTCCGGATCCGGCCCTGCCCGTACTGCTCGGCGATGTCGGCGACGGTGGCCAGCAGCTCGCCGCCGATCCGGCCGGTGTGCAGCGCGAAGCCCAGCGCGTTGGCGCCGTCGACCTGCTTCTGGACGCCGACGTGGTCGCGCTGGTCGGTGGCCGGCCGGTCGGGCGCGGGGCCGTCGGGCAGCGCCTCGTGCAGGTACTCGTCCTGCAGCACCTGGCGGAACTTCTCCGGGCCCCAGTCGGCCATGAGGAACTTGATCCGGGCGTGGGTGCGCGAGCGCCGGTACCCGTAGTCGCGGAAGACCGCGCAGACCCCGGCCCAGACGTCGGAGACCTGGTCGGGCCGGACGAAGACGCCCAGCCGCTCGGCGAAGCGCGGGTTGGTCGACAGCCCGCCGCCGACCCAGAGGTCGTAGCCGGCCTCGCCCGCGGCGTTGCGCACACCCACGAACGCGACGTCGTTGATCTCGTGGTTGGTGCAGTGGTGCGCGCAGCCGGAGATCGATGACTTGAACTTGCGGGGCAGGTTGGAGAACTCCCTGTCGCCGAGGTACTTGTCGACGACCTCGGTGACGGCGGGGGTCGCGTCGAGCACCTCGTCGTCGAGCACCCCGGCCAGCGGGCAGCCGAGGATCACCCGCGGGGTGTCGCCGCAGGCCTCGGTGGTGGACAGCCCGACCGCCTCGAGGCGCTCCCAGATCTCGGGGACGTCCTCGATGCGGATCCAGTGCAGCTGCACGTTCTGCCGGTCGGTGACGTCGGCGACGCCGCGGCCGAACTCGGTGGAGATGCCGGCGATGACCCGCAGCTGGTCGGCCGACAGCTGACCGCCGTCGATCCGCACGCGGAGCATGAAGTAGGAGTCCTCGAGCTCCTCGGGCTCCAGCACGGCGGTCTTGCCGCCGGGGATGCCCTGGGCGCGCTGGGTGTAGAGCCCCATCCAGCGCATCCGGCCGCGCAGGTCGCCGGGGTCGATGCCGTCGAAGCCGGTGCGGGAGTAGATGTCGGTGATCCGCTGGCGGACGTCGAGGCCGTCGGAGTCCTTCTTCATCCGCTCGTTGGGGTTGAGCGGCTCGCGGGACCCGAGGGCCCACTGGCCCTGGCCCTTCTGGGCCGGGCGGCTGGGGCGGGTGGGGGAGGACACGGGAGGACTCCATCTTCGCGCGGGACGGGCGCGGCGTTGCGGGGGACTGGGGTGCGGTGCGCTCAGCGGGAGCGGCGACAGGCGGCACTCACGACGCGCCCCAGATCGATGTGCAGGCGCGCCACCAGAGGCGTCCCGCGGTCGGTCACGCCGCCGAGTCTCCCACACCGGCCATGGCGGCCCGGACCTGCGCGACCGCCTCGGCGAGGGGCACCCGGGAGGTGTCGACCCGCAGCTCGGCCCGCACCGGCACCTCGTAGGGGTCGCTGACCCCGGTGAAGGTCGTGATCTCCCCGGCCCGCGCCCGGGCGTAGAGGCCCTTGACGTCCCGGGCCTCGCAGACCTCCAGCGGGGTGGACAGGTGCACCAGCACGAAGCGGCCGTGCTGCTCGACCAGCGCGCGGGCCTGCTCGCGGGCCTCCTCGAACGGGGCGATCGCGGCGATGACCACCGTGCCCCCGTGCTTGACGACCTCGCCGGCCACCCAGCCGATGCGCCGGATGTTGAGGTCCCGGTCGGCCCGGGAGAAGCCCAGCTCGCTGGACAGGTGGGTGCGGACGACGTCGCCGTCCAGGACCGTCACCGCCGTGCCCCCGGCCTCCAGCTCGGCCACCAGGGCGTCGGTGATCGTGGACTTCCCGGCCCCGGAGAAGCCGGTGAGCAGGACGGCGACACCAGTCATGCCGGGCAGTCTCTCAGTCGACGGGGGTGGCCCCGAAGGACCGCCAGGCGCTCTCCACCTCGGCCAGCTCGGCGACGGCGTCGGGCAGCTTGCCGGCCACGACGTCGGCCAGGGTGACCTGCTCGAGCACCCGGCGGTAGGAGTCCCGGGCGGCCACCCACACGCTGGTGAGCTCCTTGGCCACGCCCGGGTAGGTGGCGTCCTCCGGCCGCTGGCCGTGCACCTCGGCGAGGAAGCCCTGCTCCACCCGCATGACCCGGGCGATCGACACCTCCGAGGGCGGCAGGGCCAGCCGGTAGCCGCCGTCGCGGCCGCGCTGGCTGGTCACCAGCCGGGCGTGCTGCAGGTCGCCGAGGATCGCCTGCAGGAAGCGGGAGGGGATGCCCTGGGCGGTGGCGATGCGGTCGCAGGTGAGGGCGTCGGGGCTGGCCGCGGCCAGCTCGATGGCGGCGCGGACGGCGTAGTCGACCCGGGCGGAGATGCGCACGGAGGTCATCCTGCCGGGTCTGGGAAACTCGACCCGTGTTCCAGCTGCGATTCACCACGCTGGTGGAGGCGCCGCTGACCGTGGCGTTCGACGTCGGGCGGGTCCTCGGGCGCCCCTGGCCGTGGGCGCTGACCGAGGTCGCCACCGACCGCCCGCACGCCGACGAGCACCGCGGCGCCGGCGGCCTGCTGGCGCAGGTCCGGCACACCCGGCGGTTCCACCCGACGGGCGCGGGCACGCTGGTGGACGAGCAGGTGGAGTGGGTGAACCGGGTGCCCGGGTTCCTCGGCCGGCTGCTGGACCAGACGGTCGTGCGCCGGCACGTGCTCGGCGCGATGCAGGCCCACCTGGACCTGTTCGCCGCCGCCGCGCAGCGCCGGGCCGAGGACGTCGTCCAGGTGGTCGGCGCGGCGCTGGTGTCCGACGGCCGCGTGCTGGTCGCCCAGCGGGGGGCCGGACCCTTCGCCGGGCTCTGGGAGTTCCCCGGCGGCAAGGTCGAGCGGGGGGAGTCCGAGCTGGCCGCGCTGGTGCGCGAGTGCCGGGAGGAGCTCTCGGTCGAGATCGCCCCGCAGGCGTTCCTGGGGGAGGTGCCCCTGCCGGGTGTCGTCGCCGGCGGTGCGCCCGGCGCCTCGACGCTGCGGGTGTGGTGGGGGCGCATCGTGGCCGGCGACCCGGTGGACCACGAGCACAGCGAGCTGCGCTGGGCGACCGCCGGGGAGCTCGACGCCCTGGACTGGATCCCGGCCGACCGCCCGCTGCTGCCCGCCGTCCGGGCCCTGCTCGACCGCCTCTGAACGCCGAGAGGCCCGCCCCGCAGGTGCGGGACGGGCCTCTCGTGCAGGACCTCTTACTTGAAGATGTCCTTGACCTTCTCGCCGGCCTGCTTGGCGTTGCCGCTGGCCTGGTCCTTCTGGCCCTCGGCCTGCAGGTCGCGGTTGCCCGTGGCCTCGCCGGTGGCCTCCTTGCCCTGGCCCAGCAGCTCTTCGGCCTTGTTCTTGATCTTGTCCACGGCGCTCATGGCGTGCTCCTCACGTCGGCAGCTTCGGTCCACCCACGACTACCCGGCCCCGGCGGGCCCACACATGCCCGCACCTGTGGGTCTGCTGGCACCGGACCGGCGGATCCCGGTACCCGAGGTGCCGCAAGCGGTTCGACGAGCGCGGATCGGCACCGCAAGACGTCCGGTCGTGACGCCCGTGTTGCGTGCTTGTTGCGGCCTGGACGGGCTCGTCCGTGCAGGTCGTGAGCCCAGGTCACAAAACGGTGACGGTCGTGGACTGCCCCCACGGGCGTGCCTAGTGTTCGCCGGGACGTACCGGGTCCGACAGCTGTTGGCCAGGTCCGTCACGGCTCGTCCCCAGCTCGATCCGGATGCGATCGCCTCCGGACGGGCAGACCAGGTCAGATCCCCCCGCAGGTGCGGGTCGAGGGAGGCAATCGAACGTGAAGTTCAGCAAGCGCGGAGCAGCGCTCGTCGCCACCGGCATCGCCGGCGCGATGGTGCTGTCGGCCTGTGGCGGCGGCAGCAGCGACAGCGGTGGCGGTGAGGGCGACAGCGGTTCCGGCCGGGTCATCTTCGGTGAGTCCACCGACTTCCCGGAGAACCTCTTCCCCTACATCGCAGCGGGCAACGCCACCTCGGTGGCCAACCTGTTGATCCGGGTGCTGCCCGGCCCGTACGTGGTCAACCCCGACTTCAGCGTCGACTGGGACCAGGACCTGCTGGCCTCCGAGCCCGAGCTGGACACCAGCAGCGGCCAGGTCAACACCTACGAGATCAACCCCGACGCGGTGTGGAGCGACGGCACCCCGATCACGGCGGCGGACTTCGAGTTCACCTGGCGCGCGAACCGCTCCAGCGACCCGGCCGACGGCGGCTGCCCGGCCCTGCTGGGCACCACCGGCTACGAGCAGATCGCCTCCGTCGAGGCCTCGGGCGACGACGACAAGACCGTCACCGTCACCTACACGACGCCGTTCTCCGACTGGCAGTCGCTGTTCGGCAACCTGCTGCCGGCCCACGTCATGGACAACGACGACCCGGCCGCGCTGTGCGAGAGCATCACCAACGGCTGGCCGATCGCCGACGGCATCATGGACGACATCTCCGGTGGCCCCTGGCAGATCAAGGCCGAGAACATCGACGTCGGCAGTCAGATCGTCACGCTGACCCCCAACCCCGAGTGGTGGGGCGAGCCGACCGGGCTGGCCCAGCTGGTCGTGCAGAACATCGGCAACGACCCGACCGCCGCGGTGCAGGCCATGAGCAACCAGGAGCTCGGGGTCATCTACCCGCAGCCCCAGCTCGACCTGGTCAGCCAGATCGAGGACCTGTCGCCGGCCGTCGAGAGCGACGTGAACTTCGGGCTCTCCTTCGAGCACCTGGACTTCAACACCACGTACGGCCCGCTGAGCTCGCTGGCCGTCCGCCAGGCCTTCACCATGGCCCTGGACCGGCAGGAGATCGTCGACCAGACCGTCGGCCAGTTCTCCTCCGACGCCGAGGTGCTGGAGAACCGGATCTTCTTCAACAACCAGCCGCAGTACCAGGACACCGCGCCCGACGAGTACAAGACCCAGAACACCGCGATGGCCAAGTCGCTCCTGGAGAGCGACGGCTGGGTGCTCGGCTCCGACGGCGTCTACGCCAAGGACGGCCAGCGGCTGACCGTGCAGATCGACACCACGGCCAACAACCCGCTGCGCGAGACCACGATCAACGTCATGATCCCGCAGCTGGCCGAGGCCGGCATCGAGGCGACCTTCAACGCCAACCCGGACATCTTCGCCGGCGCCGAGAAGCCGACCTCGCTGGAGGCCGGTGGCTTCCAGGCCGCCGTCTTCGCCTGGGTCGGGTCGCCGTTCCGCGGTGCCACGCAGTCGATCTACGAGCAGCCGCAGGGCGACGCCATCGGGCAGAACTACTCCCGCCAGGGCACGCAGGAGATCGACGACCTGTTCGCCCAGTTCCAGACCGAGCCCGACCCCGACGCGCAGGCCGAGCTGGGCAACCAGATCGACGCCCTGCTCTGGGGCCAGGTCGCGACGGTGCCGCTGTACCAGAAGCCCACGTTCATCGCCTACCAGAGCTCCATCTCCGGCGTCGAGGACAACTCGACCCAGGCCGGTCCGCTCTGGAACGCCGACACGTGGACGGTGCAGTGACCCGCTGATCGGCCGATCAGCACGCACCACCTGAGAACCGCACCACCTGCACGCAGCCACGGCCCCCGGGGGCTCCCCCCGGGGGCCGTGCTGTGTCCGGACGTCCCAGCTGAACTGGTCGTTCCCACCGGACGACTTCCGCTCCCGGCGTAAGGTCCCCGCATGTTCTTCTTCACGATCCGGCGGATCATCGCCTCGGTCCTCGTGTTGATCGCCAGTTCGTTCCTGGTCTTCGCGCTCTGCGCGGCCAGCTTCGACCCGCTGTCGCGGTACTACACCCAGAACCCGCGCCCGCCGCAGGCGTTCTTCGACAACCTGCGCGAGCAGTTCGGGCTGAACGACAACTTCTTCGTGCGGTACTGGAACTGGCTGTCCGGCGCGCTGACCGGGGACTTCGGCCAGACCATCGGCGGGACGGCGGTCACCGACCAGCTGTGGGGCCGACTCTGGATCACCGGCAAGATGATCTTCTTCGCCGTCCTCATCGCCGTCGTCCTGGCGATCCTGGTCGGCGTGGTAGGGGCGGTCCGGCAGTACAAGCCCTCGGACTACGCCTTCACCTTCCTGGCCTACCTCCTCATCGCGCTGCCGACGTTCTGGTTCGCCGC
This sequence comes from Klenkia terrae, assembly GCF_900491935.1. Taxonomy (GTDB): domain Bacteria; phylum Actinomycetota; class Actinomycetes; order Mycobacteriales; family Geodermatophilaceae; genus Klenkia; species Klenkia terrae. The sequence goes on along the minus strand of NZ_UEXK01000004.1, from coordinate 1,128,471 downwards.
GCTGCTCAAGGAGTTCGTGGCCGGCGGCATCAACGACGCCTTCGGGCGACAAGTGCTCTACACCCTCGGCGAGGAATCACCGGGCATCGCGTCCTACGGGACACCGTCGGAGATCTTCTGGGACCGGCTGGGCCACCTCGTGCTGCCCACCATCTGCCTGGCGCTGCTGTCCTTCGCCGCCTGGAGCCGCTTCCAGCGCTCGGCGATGCTCGACGTCCTCGGGTCGGACTACATGCGGCTGGCCCGGGCCAAGGGCCTGACCTACCGGCGGACCGTCATGAAGCACGGGCTGCGCAACGCCCTCATCCCGCTGACCACCGTCGTGGCACTGGGGATCGGCACGCTGTTCGGCGGCGCGATCATCACCGAGCAGGTCTTCGTCTGGCACGGCATGGGCGAGTACCTGCTCAAGAACGGCATCGGCCAGAACGACATCAACGTCGTCCTGGGCTGGCTGCTGATCAGCGCCGTGTTCGTCGTGCTGTTCAACCTCATCGCCGACGTCCTGTACGCGGTCCTCGACCCGCGCATCCGTCTCGCCTGACGGTCGGAGGAGACCCATGACCACCACCCAGGCCGCCACCGAGGCGGCCGCCGCACAGACGCCCGGACCCGGGGTCGAGCGGGAGTTCACCGTCAAGGCGCGCAGCCAGCGCCAGCAGATCGTCCGCCGGTTCGTCCGCAACAAGGTGGGGATGACCGGGCTGGTCGTCTTCCTCCTGCTGCTGGCCTTCGGCTTCCTGGGCCCGCTGGTGTACGGCACGAGCTACTCGACCCAGAACAGCGGCGCGCAGTCGGTCTCGCCCGGCGTGCAGGGCTACCCGCTGGGCAGCGACGAGATCGGCCGCGACCTGCTCGCCGGCCTGATGATCGGGGTGCAGCGCTCCCTGTTCATCGTGCTGCTCTTCATCGTCATCGCGCTGCCCCTGGGCCTGCTCGTCGGCGCCCTGGCCGGCTACTTCGGCCGCTGGGTCGACAGCGTGCTCATGCGCTTCGTCGACCTGATCCTCACCGTCCCGCTGCTGGTCGTCCTCATCGTCGTGGCCAGCAACTTCGGCGAGGCGCGCACCCCGCTGGGCGTCGGCATCATCCTGGGCCTGTTCGGCTGGCTGGACCTCGCCCGGATCGTGCGCAGCCAGTTCCTCTCGCTGCGCGAGAAGGAGTACGTCGAGGCGGCGCACGCCCTGGGGGCGTCCAACAGCCGGATCATCTTCAAGCACCTGATCCCGAACGCCCTGGGTTCGCTGATCGTCTGGACGACGCTGGCCGCGGCCACCGCGATCATCCTCGAGGCGTCGCTGACCTACCTGGGCTTCGGCGTGAACAACCCGAGCTCCACGTCGCTGGGCCGCCTGGTCTCCGACGGCGTGCAGGCCGCCTCGACGCGGCCGTGGCTCTTCTACTTCCCGGGCATCACCCTGCTGGTCATCGTGCTGTCGATCAACCTGATCGGCGACGGGATCCGGGATGCCTTCGACCCGAGCAACCGCCGCGTGCGGGCCTGAAGGGGATCACGTGAGCACCAGCACCGGAGCACTGCAGCAGGGGCGCACCGACCCCCGCCCCGTCGACCCCGACGTGCCGCTGCTGGCCGTCGAGGACCTGAACGTCCGGTTCCCCACCGAGGACGGCCTCGTGCACGCCGTCCGCGGCGTGGACTACACCCTGCGCTCGGGCGAGGTCCTGGGCATCGTGGGTGAGTCCGGGTCGGGCAAGTCGGTCACCTCGCTGGCCGTCATGGGCCTGCTCCCGGGATCCGCCCGGGTGACCGGGTCGGTCAAGTACCGGGGCCAGGAGCTGCTCGGGCAGAGCGACCGCGCCATGTCGCGGGTCCGCGGCAAGGGCGTCTCGATGATCTTCCAGGACCCGATGACCTCGCTGGACCCGGTGTACCGCGTCGGGTTCCAGATCGAGGAGACCCTGCGGACCCACGACTCCAAGCTGTCGTCCAAGGCCGCGCAGGCCCGGGCCGCTGACCTCCTCGCGATGGTCGGCATCCCCAACGCCGCCGAGCGCGTGCGGTCCTACCCGCACGAGTTCTCCGGCGGCATGCGCCAGCGCGTGGTCATCGCCATCGCGATGGCCAACCAGCCCGACGTGATCATCGCCGACGAGCCCACGACGGCCCTCGACGTCACCGTCCAGGCGCAGATCCTCGAGGTGCTGCAGACCGCGCTCACCGAGACCGGCGCGGCGATGGTGCTCATCACCCACGACCTCGGCGTCGTGGCCGGCATCGCCGACCGCGTGCTGGTCATGTACGCCGGCCGGCCGGTGGAGATCGGCAGCGTCGAGGACATCTACTACGAGCCGCGGATGCCCTACACGCTCGGGCTGCTCGGCTCGCTGCCCCGGCTGGACGCCTCCACCAAGCAGCGGCTGACCCCGATCAAGGGCTCCCCGCCCTCGGTGGTCAACATGCCGCCGGGCTGCCCCTTCGCGCCCCGCTGCCCGCTGCACGTCGCCGAGTGCGACACCGTCGAGCCCGACCTGCTCGACGTCGGCGGCGGGCACGGCGCGGCCTGCATCCGCACCGACGAGGTCGGCAAGGCCCACGGCGAGGCCGCCGCGGTCTTCGACGTGACCGCCGACGACACCGTGCTCGGTTCCGAGGCGCCGGTGGACCTCTCGGCCGCCGCCGGCACCACCGACACCGGGGCGCCCGGTGACCCCGTCGGCGAGCGCAGCGACCCGGGCCGGTCGACGGCCACCGGGTCGCTGCTGGACCCCACCACCCAGGACGGAGACCGTCGATGACCACCACCCGCGAGCCCATCCTGAGCGTCCGTGGCCTGGAGAAGCACTTCCCGATCAAGGGCGGCGGGCTGCTCCAGCGCACCGTCGGCGCCGTCCGCGCGGTCGACGGCCTGGACCTGGACCTGTACCCCGGCGAGGTGCTCGGCCTGGTCGGCGAGTCCGGGTGCGGCAAGTCCACCACCGGTCGGGCGATCCTGAACCTGCAGCCGGCCACGGCCGGCTCGGTGGTCTTCCAGGGACGCGAGCTGGTCGGCCTGGACCGCAAGCAGATGCGTCCGCTGCGCCGGGACATCCAGATCGTCTTCCAGGACCCGTACGCCTCGCTCAACCCGCGGCTGCCGGTCTTCGACATCGTGGCCGAGCCGCTGATCATCCACGGCCTGACCAAGGACGAGGCCGAGCTCCGCGAGCGGGTGCGGTCCCTGGTGGAGACGGTCGGGCTCAACCCCGAGCACACCAACCGCTACCCGGCCGAGTTCTCCGGCGGCCAGCGGCAGCGCATCGGCATCGCCCGGGCGCTGGCGCTCGAGCCGAAGGTGCTGGTGCTCGACGAGCCGGTGTCCGCGCTGGACGTGTCGATCCAGGCCGGCGTGATCAACCTGCTCGAGGACCTGAAGGAACGGCTGGGGCTGTCCTACCTGTTCATCGCGCACGACCTGTCCGTGGTGCGGCACATCTCCGACCGCGTCGCGGTCATGTACCTGGGCAAGATCATCGAGGTCGCGCCGCGGGACGAGCTGTTCGACCGGCCCACGCACCCCTACACGCAGGCGCTGCTGTCGGCGATCCCGCTGCCCGACCCGCGCCTGGAGCGCAGCCGGAAGCGGATCATCATCACCGGCGACGTGCCCAGCCCGGCCAACCCGCCCTCGGGCTGCCGGTTCCGCACCCGCTGCCAGAAGTTCGCCGGCGAGCTGACCGACACCCAGCGCGAGAAGTGCCTCACCGTGGAGCCCCTGCTGGAGTCCCGCGGCACCGGCCACACCAGCGCCTGCCACTACGCGGAGGCCACCAAGGTCCTGTAGGGGACGATGGTCGGGTGCTCCCCGACCGTCGCCTCCTGCTCGTGCACGCCCACCCCGACGACGAGTCGATCAACAACGGGGCCACGATGGCCCGCTACGTCGCCGAGGGCGTGCACGTCACCCTGCTCACCTGCACGCTGGGGGAGGAGGGCGAGATCCTGGTGCCCGAGCTCGCCGGGCTGGCCGCCGACCAGGCCGACCAGCTGGGCGGCTACCGGATCGGCGAGCTCGCTGACGCAATGGCCGCCCTGGGCGTGGCCGACCACCGCTTCCTCGGCGGCACCGGCCGCTGGCGGGACTCCGGGATGATCGGGACGCCGGCCAACGACCACCCGCGGGCGTTCTGGAACGCCGACCTCGACGAGGCCGTCGGCGCCGCGGTCGCCGTCCTGCGAGAGGTCCGGCCGCAGGTGGTCGTCGGCTACGACGAGCACGGCGGGTACGGCCACCCCGACCACATCCAGGCCCACCGGGTCACCACGCTGGCCGTCGAGGCGGCCGCGGACGGCGGCTACCGCCCCGACCTGGGCACCGCGCACGAGGTGGCGAAGGTCTACTGGACCTGCGTCCCGATCTCGGTCCTGCAGGAGGGGCTGGACGCCCTCGCCGCGGCCGACACCGGCTACGACGGCGTGACCGACGCCCGCGAGATCCCGTTCGCCGCGGCCGACGAGGACGTGACCTGCGAGCTCGACGGGTCGGCGTTCCTGGCGCAGAAGGCGGCCGGCATGGCCGCGCACGCCACCCAGCTGACCCTGGACGGCGAGTTCTACGCGCTGTCCAACAACCTGGGCCAGCAGGTGCTCACCACCGAGTACTACCGCCTGGTCCGCGGGCAGCGCGGCCCGGGGGAGGGCCCGCGGGGCTGGGAGACCGACCTGTTCGCCGGCCTGTGAGGGCGCTGCGGACGGTCGGCTGGGGGCTGCTGGCCGTCGTCGTCGCGTCGTGGCTGGCCGCGGTCGAGGTGCTCTGGTTGCCGCTGCGGATCGGTCCGGTCCCGGTGCCGCTGTCGGTGCTCGGCGCGGCGCTGGGCAACCTGCTGCTGGTCACCTGGGCGCACCGGTTGTCCGGCTCCCGGGTGGTCGCCCTGCTGCCGGCGGCCGCCTGGGCGGTGGTCGCGGTGGGTGCGTCGGTGCGCCGGCCGGAGGGCGACCTGCTCATCACCGGCGAGACCACCGCCGCCCAGCTGGTGGGGCTGGGTTTCCTGCTGGTCGGGGTGCTGTTCGCCTCGTTCGCGGTCGGCCGGGTGCTCAGCCGACAGGTGGCCGCCGGTAGTGGTAGCGGTGGTGCTCGATGAAGCCCAGCCGCCGGTAGAGGGCCCGGGCCGGGTCGTTGGACGCCACCACCTGCAGGTAGCACCAGCGGCCACCCCGGTCGACCGCCCAGGCCTGCAGCGCCCGGGTGAGGGAGGTGGCCAGACCCCCGCGCCGGGCTGCGGGGTCCACCGACACGGCGCTGATGCCCAACCAGTCGTCGACGAGCACCCCGCGGGCGACGCCGAGCACGGTGCCCGCGTCGTCCCGGACCCCGGCGAAGGCCAACTGCTCGGCGTTGGTCAGCACGCCGCGGGCGTCGGCCGGGACCGGATCGCCACCCCGCCGCGCCGCGGCCAGCCAGGCGTCGTCCGGGGCGGGGGACAGCTCCACCGGGACGGCGGGGGTGGGTTCTCCGTCGTCCAGCGGCACGGTGAGCACGAGGGTGTCGGGGTCGCGGGCCCACCCGGCGGCGGCGAACGCGGCGTCGGCCGCCCGGGACTGCCGGCCGGGCAGCTGGGCGCACGGGGTCAACCCGCGGTCGGCGTACCAGGAGGCGACCACGTCGACGGCGTCGGCGAGCGGGAGGCCGGGGTCGCCGGTGACCAGCGCCGAGTGCGCGCGGCTGGTGAAACCACCCCCGCCGGCGCGCAGCAGCCACTGCCCCAGGGGCTCGGTCTCCGACCCCCGCCAGCCTCGCGCGGCGACCAGCTCGAGCTCGGCGACGTCCAGCGGACTCCGTCGTTGTCCCACGGTCTCCCTCCCCGGGGTGGCGGGATAGGCAACCCTGACCTCGGCACCGCCGGGAACGGCGCCATACTGGTCACGACCCTAGAGCGAACTGGTCGTACCCCCGGAGGAACCCCCGTGACCTACGTCATCACCCAGGCCTGCGTCGACGTCCTCGACAAGGCGTGCATCGACGAGTGTCCGGTGGACTGCATCTACGAGGGCGAGCGGATGCTCTACATCCACCCCGACGAGTGCGTGGACTGCGGGGCGTGCGAGCCGGTCTGCCCGGTCGAGGCCATCTACTACGAGGACGACGTCCCGGACAAGTGGAAGGACTTCTACAACGCCAACGTGGAGTTCTTCTCCGAGCTGGGCAGCCCCGGCGGCGCCGCCCGCACCGGGAAGATCGCCAAGGACCACCCGCTGGTCGCGGCGCTGCCGCCGCAGGGGGAGTGAGCTCCCGCTCGCTGCCGGACTTCCCCTGGGACTCCCTGCGCCCGGCCCGCGCTCGCGCGGCCGAGCACCCCGGGGGGGTGGTCGACCTGTCCATCGGCACGCCGGTGGACCCGACCCCGGACGTCCTGCGCTCGGCGCTGTCCGCCGCGGCCGACGCGCCGGGCTACCCGACGGCGCTGGGCACGACCGACGTCCGGCTCGCCGCGGCGGGCTGGTTGCGGCGCCGGCTCGGCGTGACGCTGGCCGACCCGCTGGGCGCCGTGCCGTCGGTCATCCCGACGGTGGGCTCCAAGGAGCTGGTGGCGCTGCTGCCGACCCTGCTCGGGCTGGGGTCGGGCACCGTGGTGATCCCCGAGGTCGCCTACCCGACCTACGAGGTCGGTGCGGTGGTGGCCGGGCTGTCGGTGCTGCGCAGCGACGTGCCCCCGGACGACGTCGCCGACCCGGTGCTGGTGTGGCTGAACTCCCCGGGCAACCCGCACGGCCGGGTGCTGTCGGTCGAGGAGCTGCGGGCGTGGGTGGCCTGGGGCCGCGAGCGCGGCGTGCCCGTGGTCGCCGACGAGTGCTACGTCGAGCTGGGCTGGGACGTCGTCCCGACCTCGGTGCTGCACCCGTCGGTGGCCGGCGGCTCGCACCAGGGCCTGCTGGCCGTGCACTCGCTGTCCAAGCAGTCGACCGCTGCCGGCTACCGGGCCGGGCTGCTGTCCGGTGACCCGGCGCTGGTCGCGCGGGTCTGGGAGGCCCGCCGGAACCTGGGCCTGCTGGTGCCCGGTCCGGTGCAGGCCGCGACGGCCGCCGCGCTGGGCGACGACGCGCACGTCGAGCTGGCCCGGTCCCGCTACGGCGCCCGGCGGGCCCGGCTGCGCGCCGCGGTCGAGGCCTGGGGCGGTCGGGTCGAGCACTCCGAGGCCGGGCTGTACCTGTGGACCACCCGCGACGAGGACTGCTGGACGACGGTCGACCGGTTGGCCGGCCTGGGCGTGGTCGTCGCACCGGGGTCGTTCTACGGCCCGGCGGGAGAGCGGCACGTGCGGATGGCGCTGACCGCCACCGACGAGCGCATCGACGCCGCCGTGGAGCGGCTGACAAGCTGAGCTGGGGCGTCACCTTGGGGCGCGGCTTGCAGCTGAACGGCGGCCGCTGCAGGCCCGGCAGCTTCGGCGCGGGTTCCTGTTCAGTGAATGCGGCGTGGCGGTCCAGACCTGTCCGCAGTGCGGGCAGGTCCAGAGGCAGCGGTCGATGCTGTTCGGCTTCATCTCGGACAGGGTTCGGCCCGGGGCCGTGACGTCCTCCAGGAAGTAGCCGACCAGCTGGGGATGCACATCGGCGAAGCTCGTGCCCGGAGCCGGGGTGGACGACTTCCTCGCGCCCCGGCGGGCGGAGCACGACGGACATGCAGTACCGAGGCGCGTCCGGTTGGCGACCCGAGCCTCGTAGGTGCCCCCGCACCCGCCGCACCTCCAGATGCCGCGGTCATCACCGGCCGGGGGCAGGTGAGCAGCGCTGAGGGCCGGCCTGCCCACGACACCGACGAGTTCGGCGGCGACCTCCGGGTGCTCGGTCAGGAGGGAGTGGCCGCGGAGGCCCGCACGGAGCTCTCTCCATCTCTCGTCGGCCCGGGCGACGGCGTCGTCCAGCGGGGCCCCGACGGGGATCACCGACGGGGTGTCGGGTCGGTACGAGCAGATCACCGAGATGATGGCTGCCGCCCAAGCGCATGGATCGGTCTCGTCCTCCGACGTCAGCGGAACCTGACGCAGGCGGAGGTCCCCGGGGAGGGCAAGAACCGGTAGACCCCGCGGCCGGATCCGCACGTAGCGGCGACCGGCCAACCGGACCACCTTCCGGGCATCGCGCGCCTGCGCCTCGGTGGGCGCATGCCACCGGGTCGGGTCCAGGTCGACGTAGAGGTCGATGTCGTCGACCACGAGGTCGATGCGCTCGACCGGCCCGCCTCCGGCACGCAGGACCACCGCGTCGACCTCGACCGGGAGACCGGTGGCCAGGGCTACGGCTGCGGCCACCCGGTGCTCGAGGCGGCTGACCCGGAGCGACGACAGGCACACGGGGCACTGCGTCCCGTACTTGACGCGTTGGCGAGCCGTCGTCTCCCAGCTGTGGTCGACCACGCACCGCCAGAGCACCCGGTCGTGTGATCCGCACGGCGTGGAGTCGGCGTCGCGGTCCGCTCGGGTCAGGTTCTCCACGAACTCCGCCGCCAGATCGGGCCGCGCATCGCCGATGCTCGGCGTCTTGGCCGGACGGCGCCGTGCGCTGGCAGCTCCGCGGACCCTCGCGCACTCCGGACATCCGGAGCCGCGCCTGGTCCGGTTGACGACCGAGGTCACCCACTCGTGTCGGCAGGACGAGCACCGCCACCGACAACGAGCACCGCTGCCGGATGCCAGGTCGGAAGGGATTGATCCCGCAGGTGCGCCGTCCACGACCTCGATGAACTGAGCGGCCACCGACGGGTGCGTGACCGAGAGTCCGGTGCTGCGCGCTCGTAGCGAACGGGGGTCCAGTCCCCACCGTCGTGCGACCAGCCGGACGAGGGACCCACTGCGGCCGTAGGCGGCGGCGACGGCATCCGGGGTCTGACCACTGGCGAGCAGCTGCTCGAGGCGAGCGCGATCGACATCTGCCCACCGCGGAGGGGGTTGCTCGGCGCCTGCCACCGGGCGACCGTGCCATGCACCTACGACAGTCCGGCGTCCTCGATCAGGTGCTGAGCTGCAGGACCAAGGCGCCCGCGTCCTGCCCGGTGTTCTGCTGCCAGCCGATGTCCGGCGTCCAGGTCCAGTCGGCGAACCGCACCTGGCTCAGCTGCAGCCGCTGGGCGTGCGCGACGGCCCAGGTCACCTCGGGCCAGGCGGCATCGGCCACGGTGATCACCCCGCCGGCGGCGACCGTGGGTGGGCCTGCCTCACCCCGTACCGCCTCCGCGACGGCCGCGGCCCGGTCGTCGACAGGACCGGCGGCGTCCGGGGGCGAGAACGTGCACGACAGGGCGGCCGGCGCTTCGGACTGCAGGGCCCCGGCCAGGGTCTCGGCCATCTCGGTCCACTGCCGGTAGGCGAGCGGGAAGGCCGACCGCTGCACGGCGTCGGCGACCAGCGTCAGGTCACCGGTCTCCCAGCCGGGCACCTCGACCAGCCCGTCGAGGAACTTGCCGGTGGCGTAGACCGGGTCCTGCACCTGCGCCTCGGTGCCCCAGCCCTGCGAGGGGCGCTGCTGGAACAACCCGAGCGAGTCGCGGTCGCCGTAGTCCAGGTTGCGCAGCCGGGACTCCTGCTGCGCGGTGGCCAGCGCGATGACCGTCGCCCGCGCGGGCAGCCCGCGGGAACGGGCGACCGCGGCGATGGTGGCCGCGTTGGCCGCCTGCTCGTTGGTCAGCGTCAGGGCCGACCCGGCGACCGAGCAGCGGCCGGCCACCGGCGGCACCCCCTGCGTGTCGGTGTCCCAGGACAGGCCGACCACGGCGACGACCACGACCAGCAACGGCGCCCAGAGCCCGGCCATCCGGCCGCGGCGCTTCTTCCGGCGCCGGGCCGCGGCCGGATGGCCGGGCTCTGGGCGCCGTTGCTGGTCGTGGTCGTCNGGATGGCCGGGCTCTGGGCGCCGTTGCTGGTCGTGGTCGTCGCCGTGGTCGGCCTGTCCTGGGACACCGACACGCAGGGGGTGCCGCCGGCCGTGCGCTGGTCACCGCACCCACGGTAGCTAGGTTGTGCGCCATGACCGAGCACCTGCTCCCGGGGATCGTCGCGTCGCGCATCGGGACCGGGCGGGTGACCCAGCAGGTGCTGCACCGCGAGGACGTCGATCCGCACGGTGGCGGCGAGGCGGTGCTGCTCGTGCACGGCAACGTCAGCTCGGCGCTGTTCTGGCAGCAGCCGCTGCAGGCCCTGGACCCCGGCCAGCGGGCGCTGGCGGTGGACCTGCGCGGCTTCGGCGGCACGGACACCGCCCCGGTGGACGCCACCCGTGGGGTCCGTGACTGGGCCGACGACCTGGACGCGCTGGTCACCGCCCTGGGGCTGGAGCGGGTGCACCTGGTGGGCTGGAGCATGGGCGGCGGCGTCGTCCTGCAGTTCCTGCTCGACCACGCCGAGCGGGTCGCCTCGGTGACCCTGGTCGCGCCGGTCTCGCCCTACGGGTTCGGCGGGACGGCGGGGCCCGACGGGCAGCTCGTGCACCCCGACGGCACCGGGGCCGGCGCGGGCGGGGCCAACCCGGACTTCGTCGCGGCGCTGGCCGCGGGGGACACCACCGCGGACGCCCCCACCAGTCCCCGGTCGATCCTGCGCGCCTTCTACGTGGCGCCGGACAGCATGCCGATCGACTCCGGGCTCGAGGACGTGTTCGTGGCCTCGATGCTGACCACGGCGACCGGCGAGGACAACTACCCGGGCGACGTCGTCGCCGTCCCGGCGTGGCCCGGTGCCGCACCGGGCGGCCGCGGCGTGCTCAACACGATGGCTCCGCCGGTGTTCGACGTCTCGGCGATCACCGAGCTGGCGGTCAAGCCGCCGGTGCTGTGGATCCGGGGCGACGCCGACCAGATCGTCAGCGACGCCTCCGCGTTCGACCTGGCGTTCCTGGGCTCGATCGGTGCGGTGCCCGGCTGGCCGGGGGCCACGGAGTTCCCGCCGCAGCCGATGGTCACCCAGACCCGGGCCGTGCTGGACCGCTACGCCGCGACCGGCGGCGCCTACCGCGAGGTGGTGCTGCCCGGCGTGGGGCACTCCCCGCACGTGGAGCGCCCGCAGGAGTTCGTGGTGGTCCTCCTGGAGCACCTCACCGCGCCGCCGGCGGAGCCCGCCGGACTGACCTGAGCCCTCAGTTGGCGTGCAGGGCGGCGTTCAGCGCGCCCCAGTCGCCGTCCCGGGGCAGTGCCTCCAGCGCGCCGGAGACCGAGTTGCGGCGGAACAGCAGACCGGGCCGGCCCGACAGCTCGACTGCCTTGACCACGGAGCCGTCGGGCAGCGCGATCCGCGAGCCTGCAGTCACGTAGCAGCCGGCCTCCACGACCGACCGGTCGCCGAGGGAGATGCCGATGCCGGCGTTGGCGCCGAGCAGGCAGCCCTCGCCGATCGAGACGACCTGCTTCCCGCCGCCGGACAGCGTGCCCATGATCGAGGCGCCACCGCCGATGTCGGAGTCCGCGCCGACGACGACGCCGGCGGAGATGCGGCCCTCGACCATCGAGGGGCCCAGCGTCCCGGCGTTGAAGTTCACGAAGCCCTCGTGCATGACCGTGGTGCCCTCGGCCAGGTGGGCGCCGAGCCGGACCCGGTCGGCGTCGCCGATCCGCACGCCGGCGGGCAGCACGTAGTCGACCATCCGGGGGAACTTGTCGACGTGGGTGACGGTGACGTGGCCGTGCGCGGCCCGCAGCTTCGCCGCCCGCACCGGCGTCCAGTCGGCGGCCTCGACCGGTCCGGCCGACGTCCAGGCCACGTTGGTCAGCAGCCCGAACTGGCCGTCCAGGTTGAGCCCGTGCGGGCGGACCAGGCGGTGGGAGAGCAGGTGCAGCCGCAGGTAGACGTCGTGCGCGTCGACCGGCGCGGCGGACAGGTCGGCGATCGTCGTCCGGACGCCGACGACCTCCACGCCGCGCGGGTCGTCGAAGCGGACCAGCGAGCCGAACTCCGGGCCCAGCTCGGCCTCGACCTCCAGCGTCCCCAGCTGGGCGGTGCCGGTGGCGTCGGCGGCGCCCAGCGCGGGGGCCGGGTACCAGGTGTCCAGCACGACCCCGGCGGTGGTCACGGTGGCCAGGCCGACAGCGGTCGCGCCCGTGGGCTGCGCAGGAGAGGTCACGGGGACCGAGGTTAGGCGACGCCTAGGCTCGCCCCCGTGACCGCTCCGGCCCTCGACCTGACCGCCGACGTGCTGACGCTGACCCGGGCCCTGGTGGACATCCCCTCGGTGTCCGGGACCGAGGGACCGCTCGCCGACGCCGTCGAGACCGCGCTGCGGGCCCTCGGTGGGCTGGAGGTGGTCCGGATCGGCAACAACGTGCTGGCCCGGACCGACCTCGGCCGGGACGAGCGGATCGTGCTGGCCGGGCACCTGGACACCGTGCCGATCGCCGACAACGTGCCCAGCCACCTCGAGACGGTGGACGGCGTGGAACGGCTGCACGGCTGCGGCACCAGCGACATGAAGGCCGGCGACGCGGTGATGCTGCGGCTGGCCGGGCTGTTCGGCGTCCCCGGGGCGCAGCCGGCGCACGACCTGACCTTCGTGTTCTACGACAACGAGGAGGTCGAGGCGGTCAAGAACGGCCTCGGCCGGGTGGCCCGCGAGCTGCGCGGGTGGCTCTACGGCGACCTGGCGATCCTGCTCGAGCCGACCGACGGCGACGTCGAGGGCGGCTGCCAGGGCACGATGCGCGTCGTCCTCACCGTGCCCGGCGAGCGGGCGCACAGCGCCCGGTCCTGGCTGGGCACCAACGCGATCCACGGGGCGGCGCCGATCCTGGCCACCCTGGCCGCCTACCAGGCCCGTGAGGTGGACATCGACGGGCTGCACTTCCGCGAGGGGCTTAACGCGGTGAAGGTGGAGGGCGGGGTGGCCGGCAACGTCGTCCCCGACGAGTGCCGGGTGACCGTCAACTTCCGGTTCGCGCCGGACCGGGACGAGGACGCCGCCGAGGCGCACGTCCGCGAGGTGTTCGCGCAGGTGCTGGCCGCGGGGGTCACCCTGGAGGTCACCGACATGAGCGGCGGTGCGCTGCCCGGGTTGGCCGAACCGGCAGCCGCGGCGTTCGTGGCCGCGGTCGGCCGACCGGCGCGGGCCAAGCTCGGCTGGACCGACGTCGCGCGGTTCGCCGCGTTCGGCATCCCGGCGGTCAACTACGGTCCCGGTGACCCGAACCAGGCGCACCAGCGCGGCGAGCATGTCCGGGTCGACCGGCTGCAGCCGGCGGAGGACGCCCTGACCGCCTTCATCACGGGGAGCCCGGCATGAGCGACAACGGCACACGACGGGCGCGCACGCGCGGCCCGGTCCAGCTGCGCGGCGGCGAGCCCGACCCGCGCCAGGAGGGGACGACGACCGACCAGCGGCTGCTGGACTCCCGCGGCCCGTCGGACTGGGTGCACGCCGACCCGTGGCGGGTGCTGCGGATCCAGGCCGAGTTCGTCGAGGGCTTCGGCCTGCTCGCCGAGCTGCCCCGCGCGGTGAGCGTGTTCGGCAGTGCCCGGACCAAGCCCGACGACCCGTTCTACGCCGCCGGCGTCGAGCTGGGCGCGGCGCTGGCCGACGCCGGCTACGCGGTGATCACCGGCGGCGGGCCCGGGGCCATGGAGGCGGCCAACAAGGGCGCCTGCGAGGCCGGCGGCATGTCGGTCGGGCTGGGCATCGAGCTGCCGTTCGAGCAGGAGCTCAACGAGTGGGTCGACGTCGGCATCGCGTTCCGCTACTTCTTCGTGCGCAAGACGATGTTCGTGAAGTACGCCCAGGCGTTCGTCATCCTGCCCGGCGGGTTCGGCACGCTCGACGAGCTCTTCGAGGCCCTCACCCTGGTGCAGACCACGAAGGTCACCCGGTTCCCGGTGATCCTCTTCGGGTCGGCCTACTGGTCGGGGCTGCTGGACTGGATCCGCGGCACGCTGGTCGAGCACGGCACGGTGTCGCCGAAGGACCTGGACCTGATCACGGTGACCGACGACGTCGCCGAGGCGGTCCGGGTGATCCAGGACGCCGAGGCCTCCCGCGAGGCCGCCGGGCAGGACTCCGGCGGGCCGGCCCCGGTCGAGGGGTGAGCCGGTGCTGACCTTCGTCGTCTTCGTCGTGGGGCTGGTGCTGGTCGGCGGGCTGCTGTTCCTGGGCGCCGCCCTGCTGCTCGGTCGCGGCGAGACCCAGCCCCCGGCCGAGCTGGACCGGTCGCCGGTCGAGCTGCCCGACGACCGGCCGGTCACCGGGGACGACGTCCGGGCGCTGCAGGTCTCGGTGACCGTGCGCGGGTACCGGATGACCGAGGTCGACTGGCTGCTGGAGCAGATGGCGCAGACCATCGACGAGCGCGACGTCGAGATCGCCCGGTTGCGGGCCGATCTCGCGGCATCCCCGCCCGTGGTCGCCGAGGAGGAATCACCCCGTGCATGAACTGGTCGAGACCGTGGACGTCGCCGCACCGCCGGAGCAGGTGTTCGCCGCGTTGGTCGACTGGACCACGCAGGGCGAGTGGATGCTGCTCACCGACGTCACCACCGTGGACGGCGAGGCCCAGGAGGTGGGGGGCCGGATCGAGGCGCGCACCGGGCTGCCGCTGCCGGGCGGTCGCCGGCTGGGCGTGCTGGACCGGATGACGATCACCGGGTGGGAGCCGCCGTCGGTCGTCGACGTCCGGCACACCGGTCGGGTGGTCCGGGGCACCGGGAGCTTCCAGGTCCGCGAGCGGGACGGCGGCTCGACCTTCGTGTGGGTCGAGACCCTCGAGCTGCCGCTGGGCGCCCTGGGCCGGCTGAGCTGGCCGCTGGTGAAGCCGGCGTTCGTGGCCGGCGTCCGGCTGTCGCTGCGCCGGTTCGCCCGCTACGCGGAGTCGCGCGCCCGCTGAACCCGGACGACCGCCCAGACCGCGCTGGTCGCCAGCACCACGCCGACCACCACGGCCAGCGTGAGGCCGTAGTCGCGCGGCAGGAACGAGGTGTCCCCGGCGTCGCCGCCGAAGCCGAGCACGAAGGGCAGGGCGACCAGGCTGACCGACCCGCTGACCGCGGCGCCGACCACCATCGGGGCCCGGGCCGGGCGGGGCAGCACCTTGGCGGCCAGCCAGCCCAGCACGATCCACAGCGGCGCGACCACCAGGTCGTGCAGCAGGGCGCTGCCGACGAACCAGATGCCCCAGCTCTCCAGCGCGGTCGCGCTGAGCGACGTCCACAGCCCGTAACCGCCGACGGCGACCGCCAGCAGCCCGGGGACCAGGAACAGCCACCGCCACCAGGGGGTGAGCGCGGAGTGCAGCGGCCGCCGCTCGTCGCTGGTGTAGCGCGGGTCCGGGGCCGGCGTGGTCAGCTCGGGGCCCGGGACCGGGTCGAGCGTCTCGGCGGTCACGAGCCGACCCCGGCCGCGCCGGGGGCGATCCGGCCCAGCCACTTGGTCTGCATCGCGCCGGGTCGGTTCGGGGCGATCAGCCGCACCGGGTAGCCGTGGTCGATGTCGAGCACCTGTCCGTTGAGCTGCAGCGCCAGCAGGGTCTTGTCGCTGGCCGAGTGCGGCCGGGACACGGTGGACACTCGGTAGGACCCGCCGGTCTGGATCGACTCGACGTGCACCACCGCGCCGCGGGGGAGCCCGGCCGCGGCCAGGACGTCCCGCAGACGCGGGCCGGTCCACTCCGCGTTCGCGCTCCAGCCCTCGACGCAGGCGATGGGCAGCCGCTCGGTGTGCTGCGGGAAGGCCTGCAGGTCGGCGAGGGACAGGCTCAGCGGCGTGGGGCCCTCGACGACCAGCCGGAAGGCGGGGTCGACGGCGGACTCGGTCACCCCGGCGGTGATGCCGGTCTGGTTGACCGGCAGGCCCTGCGGGCCGACGCCGGGGATGCGGGGGGCGAGCACGGAGACCTGGGCGGGCGGGGAGATCGTCTGGCCCCACTGGGTCAGCGCGACCGCGCCGGTGGCCACGACCGCCGTCGTCACGAAGGCGCGGCGGCTGACCGCGCCCTCCTCCTCGGCGTCGGTCTGCGCGTAGGCCCGGTCGACCTCGGCGGGGGCGAGCCCGGCCACCGACGCCGCGGTGCCGCGACGGGCCAGCCCGCGCCGGATCTGCGGGGCGTAGGACCCCACGTGGGTGAGCACGGCGCCGACGGCGACCCAGCCGGTCCAGTAGTGCGCCGTCTTGAAGGAGAAGCCGAACGGGTACCACTGGGCGATGTTGAGCAGGCCCGTGACCAGCATGAACACCGCGCTGCCGACGAGGACCAGGATGGAGAGCCGACCGACCGCCTTGGCCGGCGTGGCGGCCGGCGGCCAGCTGAACAGCTTCGGGTAGACCGTCCAGAGCTTCACCAGCAGCAGCGGGATCAGGGCCAGCCCGACCATGACGTGCGTGCCCTGGCTGACGCGGTAGAGCCACACCGGGCCGGCCGGCCAGACGAACCAGCTCGGCGGCTGCTGGATCAGGTGGCTGACCATGCCGGTCAGGAAGCAGATGACGAACCCGCTGCCCAGCCAGACACCGACCCGGGAGGCCCGGCGCTCGGTGTGCAGCGGGCTGGGGAAGGCGTCCTCGGCCAGCGGGCCGCGGCGCAGCGCATCGGGCGGGTCGGGCAGCCGTGCCCCGAGCACCCGGTCCAGCGGTCGCGTCAACGGTCCTCCTCGGTGGGGCGCACGTCGACCCGCTGATGATGTCGACCGGGCACTACCCGCACCGGAGGGTTCGGATGCAGGGCCTGATCCGGACGGGTCAGAGCGCGAGCGCGATCTCCTCGACCGTGCGGCGCATGCGGCTGCCCTCCGGGCAGAGCGCGGCGACCTCCACGGCCTCGGGCCAGTGGTCGACGTCGGTCAGCACCGGGAGGTCCACGACGGTGAACCCGGCGCCCTCGAGCGCGGCCCGGGTGTTCACCGCGGTGTCCTCCCGGGACATCGGGACGTCGGGCAGGACGGCGGCGGCCGCGGGGGAGTGCACGCCCAGGGCCCACCAGCCGCCGTCGGGCGCGGTGCCGAGCACGGCGGTGCCGGGTCCGGCGGTCACCAGGCGGGCCAGGCAGTCGGTCAGCAGATCCGGGGTGATCTGCGGGGTGTCCATGCCGACCAGCAGGGTCGGCAGGTCGCCGTCCCCGGTCATCGCGGTGGCGAACGCGGCCGCCAGCCGGGTCCCCAGCTCGCCCTCCACCTGCGGGACGACGACGAGGTCGTGCAGGTCGAGGTCACCGGGTGCGCCGTCCAGCGCGACCACCCGGCGGCTGACCGGGGTGGCCCGGACGACGTCCAGGGTGTCGGCGACCGCGGCGGAGGCGATCGTGCTGGCCTGCAGCGGGGTGCAGGGCGGGGTGAGCCGGGTCTTGCTGCGCCCGGGCACCGGCGCCTTGGTGATCACCAGCAGCTGGGTCATCGGGAGAGCACCCGGGACATGTCGCGGACGGTCTTGGCGGTGCCGAGCACGGTGCCGGTGACCTTGGACTTCGTGCCGTCGGCGCGCGGGTGGTAGTCGACGTCCAGCTCGCGGATCCGCCAGCCGGCGTCCGAGGCGCGGGTGACCATCTCCAGCGGGTAGCCGAAACGGCGGTCGGTGATGCCCAGGGCGAGCAGCTCGGTGCGCCGGGCGGCGCGCATGGGGCCCAGGTCGTGCAGCCGCAGGCCGGTGCGGCGGCGCATCAGCACGCTCAGCGCGGTGTTGGCGACCCGGGCGTGCACCGGCCAGGCCGCGCGGGAGCTGGGCCGGCGCCGCCCCAGCACCAGGTCAGCCTCGCCCGCGGCGACCGGGCCGACGACCCGGGGCAGCTGGGCGGGGTCCATCGAGGCGTCGGCGTCGCAGAAGCACACGATCTCGTCCGTCGCGGCCTCCAGCCCGGCGTGCGCGGCGGCACCGAACCCGCGCTGCGGCACGTGGACGACGGTGGCGCCGTGGTCGGCGGCGATCTGGGCGGAGCCGTCGGTGGAGCCGTTGTCGGCCACGATCGCCCGGTACCCCTCGGGCAGGCGGGTGAGGACCCAGGGGAGCGCCCCGGCCTCGTCCAGGCAGGGGAAGACGACGTCGGGCACGCGCAGACGCTAGCCGCGGGTGATCGTCACCGCCCGGTGAGCACCACCCGGTTCCCGTCCGGGTCGGCCAGCCGCAGGATCCGGCCGGACGTCACCGGCTCCGGTCCGGCGTGCTCGACGCCGGCCGCGGCGAGGGTGCGCGCGACCTCGTCCAGGTCCTCGGCGGCGAGCGTCGCCCCCGACCGGCCGGCGCGGTCGGGCTCGGCGAACACCTGCACCCCGGACCCGCCGGGCAGGTACCACTCCAGCAACCCCTCCATCGGCCGGGCGTCGGGGTCGCGGCCGACCAGGGCGGCGTACCAGGCCTCCGCCCGGCCCAGGTCGGACACGGTCAGGCTCGCCAGGGCTGCGGTGATCGACATCGGGTCCTCCTCGTCGGTGGCTGTCGGGGAATGGACCCTGCGGGGCGGGCGGACTCATCGGGGACGGGCCGAGCCACCTAGAGTCCGACGTCGTGACCAGCGCGGGGACGAGGGTGCGGCAGCTGCTGCCGGTGGTCGCCGTCGTCGCCGCCGGGCTGTTCGTCTGGCTGATGACGTCGATCGGGCGCCGGCTGGCCGAGGGCGGCACGATCCTGCACCTGCTGGGCGGCTACCTGCTGCGCGGGGAGTGGGCGCCGCTGGACCCGAGCGCCCGCATGCTGCCCCCGGTCGTGCTGGCCGCGGTGGTCGTGCTCGTGGGCCCGGCGCTGGCCGCGCGGGTGCGCTTCGGCGTGCTGGCGGCCGGGTCGGCCGTGGTCGCCGCCGGCTGGGCCGTCGCGCTGGCGCTGACCAGTGGACCCGACCGGCTGACCGAGCCGCTGTCGGTGCGCTACGAGTACCCGAACGACGTCCCCCGGGTCGGCTCGATCGCCCAGTTCCTGGCCACGTTCACCGACTCCGTCCCGGCCGACTCCGCCGACCCGTGGACCACCCACGTGGCCGGCCACCCGCCGGGCGCGCTGCTGGCCTTCGTCGTGCTGGAGAAGCTGGGGCTGTCCGGGCTGGGGTGGGACGCCGCGCTGTGCATCGTCGGCGGTGCCCTCGCCGTCCCCGCCGTCCTGCTGGCGGTGCGCGCGGTCGCCGACGAGGTGCGGGCGCGCACGGTCGCGCCGTTCCTGGTGCTGGCCCCGCTGTCGCTGTGGGTCGCGACCAGCGCCGACGCCTTCTTCGCCGGGGTGTCGGCGTGGGGCATCGCCGGGTTGGCCACCGCGGCCGTGTCGACCGGGTGGCGCCGGGACGCCAAGGCGCTGGCCGGCGGGCTGCTGCTGGGCCTGGCGCTGTTCCTGTCCTTCGGGCTGACCGCGCTCGGGCTGCTCGCGCTGGTCGTCGTGCTGGTGCACCGCGGCCGGCTCGGCTGGGGCGGGGTGGTCCGGGTGCTGGGGGTCGGGGCGGTCGGCGTCCTGGTCGTCGTCGGGCTGTTCGCGCTGGGTGGCTACTGGTGGCTGGACGGGTTCCACGCCGCGGGGGAGCGGGTGCGCTCGGGCCCCTCCTACGCGAACCGTCCGGTCGAGTTCTTCCTGTTCTCGAACCTTGCTGTGGCGCTGCTGGCGATCGGGCCGGCGGCGATCGCCGGGCTGGCGTCGCTGCGCCGGCACCGGCTGGCCCTGCTGCCGCTGGCCGCGCTGGTCGGGATCCTGGTCAGCGACGTCACCGGGCTGGTGCGCGGGGAGACCGAGCGGATCTGGCTGCCGTTCTACGTCTGGGTGCTGACCGCGACGGCGTTCCTGCCGGCCCGCGGACGGCGGGTCTGGCTGGCGCTGGGCGCCACGCTGGCGATCGGCATCGAGGTGGCCGTCCGCACCGAGTGGTGACCTGGCCGGAAACCGGCGGTGGCTGGCAGGTCGGGTTGCTGACGCCGGGCGCGGCGGGAGGCAGGATGACGCGGTGAGTCGTCGGGGCTGGGCGCTGTTCGTCGCCATGTCGGTCATCTGGGGCATCCCCTACCTGCTGATCAAGGTCGCGGTGGGGGAGTTCGACCCCGTGCTCGTCGTCTTCGGCCGGTGCGTGCTGGGGGCGCTGGTCCTGGTGCCGCTGGTCCTCGTCCGCGGACAGCTGCGCGGGCTGGCCCGGCACTGGCGGCCGCTGCTCGCGTTCACGGTGCTGGAGATGACCGGGCCCTGGCTGCTGCTGAGCATCGCCGAGCAGTCGCTGTCCTCCTCGCTCACCGGGCTGCTGGTGGCGACGGTGCCGTTCGTGGCCGCCCTGGCCGGCCGGCTGCTCGGGGACGAGGAGCGACTGTCCCGGGTGCGGATCGGCGGGATGCTGCTGGGCGTCGCCGGCATCGTCGCCCTGCTGGGCCTGGACGTCCGCGGGGCGCAGCTGGTGGCCATCGGCGCCGTCGTCCTCACCGTCATCGGGTACGGGACGGCGCCGCTGATCATCAGCCGGCAGCTGTCCGACGTCCCGGGGGTGGCCGCGAGCGCCGTCGCCCTGGTCGTGACCGCGGTGGTCTACGCGCCGTTCGCCGTCCCGCGGCTGGGCCAGTTCGCCGGTGCGCCGGTCGACGCGCTGGCCGCCGTCGTCGTCCTCGGGCTGGTCTGCACCGCGCTGGCCCTCGTGCTGTTCTTCCGGCTCATCCGCGAGGTGGGGCCGCAGCGGGCGCTGGTGATCACCTTCGTCAACCCGGCGGTCGCGGTGCTGCTGGGCGTGCTGCTGCTCGACGAGCCGTTCACCGTGGGCATCGCCGTCGGGCTGCCGGTGATCCTGGTCGGCTGCGTGCTGGCCACCCGCCGCTCCCGCGTGCCGGAGCCCGACCCGGTCCCGGTCGCGCCGGCCTGAGACGTTCCCGCGGGAACGTCTCAGGCCGCGCGGTCCGCGACCTGCCGGCGGCGGAGCGCGGCCCGGTTCGCCAGGATCGTGCCGACCACGTACCGCAGGTCCATGCGGGCGCCGTTGGCCTCCCAGGACGGCGGCAGGTTGGACGCCGGCGCAGGAGCCGCCGCGGGGGTGTCCGGGACGGCCCAGATCCTCGATCCGTCGGGAGTCGACGCGCTCAGCCGGGCCCCGTGGCGGTGCAGGGTGACGTCGAGGTCGTGCACCAGCCCGTGGCAGCGGTCGCACAGCAGCACCAGGTTGTCCAGGTCGGTGCGGCCGCCGGCCAGCCAGCTGACCAGGTGGTGGGCGTGCAGGCGTTCGGGACGGGTCTCGGTGCAGCCCGGCCGGGCGCAGCCACCGTCGCGCAGCAGGAGGGCGCGGCGCTGCACGGAGCTGGCGAACCGACGGGTGCGGCCGGAGGCGATGACCTGGCCGCCCTCGACGAGCACCGTGGTCACGGCGGCGTCGCAGGCCAGCCGGCGGGCCTGGCTGGGGCTCAGGGCGGCCACCCCGTCGAGCGCCGCCTGGCCGGCCGCGGTGTCGTCGGCCAGGACAACGGCGTCGACGCGGACCAGCAGCTCGCGCCGGGCCGGGTCGCCGGGGTGGGTGTCGACGGCACCGGCGCCGGCCCGGACCAGGTCGAGGAAGGCGGTGGTGCGGGCGACCGTGACCCGGGACCGACGGGCCGCGGCGATCTCCCGACCCCGACCGGCGGCCGCCCGGCCGGCGGGCAGGTCGTCCCCCGCGACCCAGCCGGCCCAGTCCGGGGAATGCTCGTCCTCGGCCCGTGCCGCGACGCGTTCGCGGCGGGTGAGCACCTCGGCGCGGTGCTCGACCGCGGCCACCACCTCGGCGGCGTCCTCCGCGGACAGCCGCAGGCGCAGCGTCACGCTGCCGTCGCCCTCGTCGTGCCAGTCGAACCGCTGCTCCCACCGGGCCGGGACGGCGTCCGGGTCGGCACCCTCGGGCCACCACGCGGTCCACACCTCTGCCGCGGCCTTCCTCCCGGCGGCGTCGGCCTCGTCGTCGGACCCGCCGGCGTCCAGCACGGTGCTGCGGACGGCGCTGCGGGCCTCGTCGGCCTGGCCGCGGGCCAGGTCGGTGCTGACGGCGTCCGCCCGCCGCCAGCCGGCGACCACCCGGTCGAGCTGGGCGGCGGTGCAGTTCTGCGCCAGGTCGAGCAGGTCGGACTCGGTCGCCGCGTCGGCCACCCGCGCGATCGCCCGGGCTTTGGCGTAGGACAGCCGGCCGGCGCCCAGCTCGTCGGTCACCCGGGGCAGGCCGGGCAGCGCGCGGGCCAACCGCACGTGCTCCCGCGCCGTGCCGGGCGCGATGCCGCACTGCCAGGACAGCCAGTGCGCGCAGGAGGCGACGCCGGGCACCGCCCAGCCCTCGCGGCGGTCGAACTCGGCGACCAGCAGCAGCCAGGCGGCGGTCGAGGCGGAGATGGCCACGGCGCCGGAGCACAGCCGGGCGGCCAGCTCGGGCAGGGCGAGACCGCCCGAGGGCGGGTCGTCGCTCGCGCAGTTCATCTGGTCGAGCACCGTCGTCGTGGTCATCGCCATCCACCTCTCCGATCGAACACTTGATCGAAGGATGGCCCAGGGGTCCGACAGAACGCGTTCCCGCGGGAACGCTCAGGGCTCCTGCGGTGCCGCCCGGAGCTCGGCGGTGGCGAACTCACGCATGCCGTCGGCGAACGACACGGCGGCGGAGAAGCCCAGCTCGTCCTGCGCCAGGGCGGGACTGGCGACCACGTGCCGGACGTCGCCGATGCGGTACTGGCCGGTGACCTCGGGAGCCGGCCCGCCGAACGCCTCCGCCAGCGCGGCGGCCATGTCGCCGACGGTGTGCGGGGTGCCGCTGGCCACGTTGTACGTGCGCAGCGTGGACTCCTCGGGCGGGTGCTGGAACGCCCCGAGGTTGGCCTGGGCGACATCGGTGACGTGCACGAAGTCGCGCATCTGGCCGCCGTTCTCGAACACCTGCGGGGCGCGGCCGCCCTCCAGCGAGGAGCGGAAGATCGAGGCCACCCCGGCGTAGAAGGTGTCCCGGGGCATCCGCGGGCCGTAGACGTTGTGGTACCTCAGCCCGACCGCGGTGCCGCCGGTGGACCGGGCCCACGCCGAGGACAGGTGCTCCTGGGCGAGCTTGGTCGCGGCGTAGGTGTTGCGCGGGTCGGGCGGGGTCTCCTCGCCGACCCGGCCCCAGGTCAGCTGCCGGCCGCACGCCGGGCAGGGCGGGTCGAACACCCCGGCGTCGAGGTCGGACCGGCGCCGCGGCGCAGCCGGCACCACCCCGTGCTCCGCGCACTCGTAACGGCCCTCGCCGTAGACCACCATGGAGCTCGCGAAGACCAGCTGGCCGACGTCGGCGCGGGCCATCCCGGCCAGCAGCACCGCCGTCCCCAGGTCGTTGATGCCGGCGTACTTGGGCATGTCCTGGACGTCGATGCCCAGCCCGACCATCGCCGCCTGGTGGTTGACCGCATCGACCCCGCGCAGCACCTGGTCGACCACCGAGGCGTCGCGGACGTCGCCGACCACCAGCTCGACGCCGTCCAGGCCGGGCGGGCCGTCGGGGTAGACCGGGTGGACGGCGGGCAGCAGCGCGTCGAGCACCCGCACCTCGTGCCCGGCGTCGAGGTGGGCGGCGACGACGTGGGAACCGATGAAGCCGGCCCCACCGGTGACGAGGATGCGCACGCCGGCGAACGCTAGTTCGGCCCGCCCCGCGACGCAGCGCGGGAGTCCAGCCGGGCCTGCAGCCCGTCGAGCATCAGGCCGAGCCCGAGCTCGAACCGGTCCTCGTCGTCGCCGCGGAGGTCGCGCTGCGGTGGGGCAGCTGGACGGCGCCGGTCTGGCTGGACGTCGTGGTCGTCGCCGGCGTGGGCGGGCTGCTGCTGGCCGTCTCCGCCTGGCTGCTCAGCCGGCCCGAGTGAGGGAGCGCTAGCTTCCCGGGCGTGGAACCGGAGCGCTGCGGCTGGGCGACCAGCACCCCCGACTACGTCGCCTACCACGACGAGGAGTGGGGGGTGCCGCTGCGCGGGGACGACGCCCTGTTCGAGCGGCTGTGCCTGGAGGCCTTCCAGTCCGGGCTGTCCTGGATCACCATCCTGCGCAAGCGACCGGCGTTCCGGGCGGCGTTCGCCGGGTTCTCCATCGACGCGGTGGCCGACTTCACCGACGCCGACGTGGAGCGGCTGATGGCCGACGCCGGCATCGTCCGCAACCGGGCCAAGATCGAGGCGGCCCGGCGCAACGCCCGCGCCGCCCAGCAGGTGCCCCAGGGCCTGTCGGAGCTGCTGTGGTCCTACGCCCCGCCACCGCGGCCCAACCCGGCCACCCTCGCCGACGTGCCGGCCACGACGCCGGAGTCCACCGCGCTGGCCAAGGACCTGAAGAAGCGGGGGTTCGCCTTCGTCGGGCCGACCACCGCGCACGCCCTGATGCAGGCCACCGGCATGGTGGACGACCACGTCGCGACGTGTTTCCGGGCGGGGCTGGCCGGCGTCGGTTGAGGGCTCATGTTGGTGGTCCGACCGGCATGCAGGAGAATGGACGCCAGCTCTGGTTCAGCAGTTGACGGACAGCCACACCGCGACCCACCACGGGGACGCGGGTGGCCGGTGAAGGAGGCACGCATGGCGGCCATGAAGCCGCGCACGGGTGAAGGTCCCCTCGAGGTCACCAAGGAGGGCCGCGGCCTGGTCATGCGCGTCCCGTTGGAAGGTGGGGGCCGGCTGGTGGTCGAGCTCTCCGCCGACGAGGCGGCAGCGCTCTCCGAGGCCCTCCAGGGCGCGATCAGCTGACCAGTCCCACACGAGATCAGACGGCCCCGGCCGCCGGCAGCACGCCGGCGACCGGGGCCGCTGTCGATCCGGGCGGGTCGACCGCCCCGCAACCCCGGGTCAAGCTGGCCACCAGCCTCCCCGAGCTGACCGAGGACGACGTCCTCGCCGTGCCCGTGGGTGCCCGGGGCGCGCTGCCGGACTGGCTGGCCGGCGCCGACCTGGACCCGGGGTGGGTGGCCGGCGCGCTGGCCGACACCGGCAACGGCGGCGCGCCCGGCGGCATCACCAACCTGCCGGTGCCCGGTCGGCGTCCACGGTCGCTGGTGGCGGTGGGGGTCGGCGACGCCACCCCGGCCCACCTGCGCAGCTACGTCGCGGTCGCCGTCCGCCGGGCGCAGACCCTCGCCGAGCACGGCGCCACCCGGCTGGTGCTCCCGCTGCCGGCCGGCGCCGGTCCCGAGCTCGTCCGGGTCGCCGCGGAGACCGTGCTGCTGGCCGGCCACCGGTTCCGCCAGACGTCCACCTCGCACCCGCCGCGGCTGGCCCGGGTGACCCTGGTCGTGCCGACCGCCGGGCCGGCCGAGGTCGACGCCCTGCACCGCGGGCTCGTCACCGCCGCGGCGGTGACCTGGGCGCGCGAGCTGGTGGCCACCCCGCCGGACACCGCCGATCCCGACTGGCTGGCCGAGGCCGCCCGGGAGCGGCTGGCCGGCCACGAACGGGTCACCACGACCGTGCTGGGACCCCGGCAGCTGCGGGCCGGGGGCTTCGGCGGCCTGCTCGCCGTGGGCGGCGGCTCGGACAGACCGCCGCGGCTGGTGGTCGCCGAGCACACCCCGCCGGGCGCCGCGGGCAGGCACGTGGTGCTCGTCGGCAAGGGCATCACGTTCGACACCGGCGGCATCTCGGTCAAGACCACCGCCGGCATGCGGCACATGCACACCGACATGGCCGGCGGTGCCGCCGTCCTGGCCGTCGTGGACGCGGTGGCCCGGCTGGGCCTGCCGGTGCGGGTGACCGCGGTGGTGCCGCTGGCGGAGAACGCGGTGTCCGGGTCGGCCTACCGACCCGGGGACGTGCTGACCCACGTCGGCGGGCGCACCACCGAGGTCCGGAACACCGACGCCGAGGGCCGGCTGGTGCTCGCCGACGCCCTGGCGCACGCCCGCCTCGTCCTCGGCGCCGACCTCCTCGTCGACGTGGCCACCCTGACCGGCGCCGCGCGCACCGCGCTCGGCGCCCGCACCGGGGCGCTGTACGCAACCGACGACGAGCTGGCCGACGGCCTGTTGGGCGCGGGCGGGGCAGCGGGCGAGCCGTGGTGGCGGATGCCGCTGGGCGAGGAGCACGTGGCGCACCTGCGACCGCAGATGGACAGCCCGGTCGCCGACGCCAACAACGCGCCCGGCAACCCCGGCGCGACCACCGCCGCGCTGTTCCTGCAGCCCTTCGCCGGCGACCTGCCGTGGGCGCACCTGGACATCGCCGGACCGGCCCGGGCCGCGGCGGACCACGGCGGCACCGTCAAGGGCCCCACCGGATTCGCGGTCGCCACGCTGCTGCGGTGGCTGGAGGGTTTCCGACCCCCGGCGGCGGGCACGGTCGAGGGAGAGCCGCGCCGTCCGGCGCGACCGTGAGGGAGGAGAGCACCGTGGCTGGACTCGGAGACAAGGCCAAGGACTTCCTGGGCAGCGACAAGGGCGAGAAGGCCAGCGACGGAGCCCTGGACAAGGGCGCCGACTTCGCCGAGGGCAAGGCGGGCGGGCACGCCGACCAGATCGCCAAGGGTCGCGACGCCGCCGACTCCAAGATCGGCGACGAGGGCCGCTGAGCCCGCCGTGGCCCGGTCGGCAGACCGGGCCACGGACCCGCCGGTGTCGGGCAGGATGCGGGGGGGACCGAGCCCGCGCAGCACGGAGTCGTCTTCCCCGCAGGCCCCGACGGACGACGCAGCACCGCGTCCCTGGGTCGCGCCGTCGTCGCCGACGCGCTGCGGGCGGTGGACCCGACCGGCGCCCGGGCCGCCGAGCAGGAGACGAACTGGCGGGCTGGCTACCTGCCGCACCTGCGCCGCCTGGTCGAGGCCGGGCTGGCCTCCCGGGAGGCCGCGGTGGGCATCGCCGACGCCGGGCTGGCCTCGCTGCACGACCGGATGCGGGTCGTGGTCGGCGGCGCCGAGCAGCCGTTGTCGGTGCTGGCGTCGTCGGCGCCGGACCGGCACCTGGGCACCGAGACGGTGCACGGGACGGCCGAGCCCGAGCGGGAGCTGACCGTGCCGTTCCGCGGCCGCCGGCTCGGCGGCGCCGACCTCGCCCGGCAGCTGGACGCCTGGGTGGCCGGCGGGGCCGTGGAGCCCAGCTGCGCCGAGGCCGTCGCCGCGGTCGCGGCCCACCCGGAGTGGCTGGCGCTGCCCGGCCGGACGGTGGCCGTGCTCGGCGCCGGCGCCGAGATGGGTCCGCTCACCGCGCTGCTGCGGTGGGGCGCGACCGTCGCCGCGGTGGACCTGCCCCGCCCGCAGCTGTGGGACCGGGTGCTCGACACCGCCCGCCGCGGTGCCGGCACGCTGCTGCTGCCCACGGCGCACGGCGTCCGCGGGGCCGACCTGATCGGCGAGGTGCCCGCCGTCGCCGACTGGCTGGGCGGGCTGGACGGCGTCCCGGTGCTGGGCAACTACGTCTACGCCGACGGCGCGACCAACGTGCGGGTGTCCACCGCCGTCGACGTGCTCACCCTCCGGCTGCGGGCCCAGCGCCCCGACCTGGCCCTGGCCTTCCTGGCCACCCCGACCGACGTGTTCGTGGTGCCGGGCGAGGCGGTGGAGGCCTCGGTCGCCGCCTACGCCGACCGCGGCCGGACGGCGAAGCTGCTGGGCCGCCCGCTGCGCACGCTGTCGGCGGGCCGGCTGCTGCAGCGGGCCTACGTGCCGGGCACCGACCCGGGGATCGCCGACAGCCTGGTGCCGCAGCAGGGGCCGAACTACGCGCTGGCCAAGCGGCTGCAGCGCTGGCGGGCGACCAGTGCGCGGGCGGCCGGCGCGGTGGTGTCGATGAACGTCGCGCCGCCCACCCGCACCCGGTCGGTGCTGAAGAACCGGGCGCTGGCCGCGGCGTACGCCGGGGCGCACCGGTTCGGCGTCGAGGTGTTCGAGCCGGCGACGTCCAACGTGCTGATGGCCGCGCTGCTGGTGCACGACCTGCACACCGACGGCGGGCCGCGGCACGACCTGCCGTGGCAGGACGAGGCCTACGCCGCCGCGCACGGCGGGCTGTGGCGGACCCCGTACGCCCCGCGCAGCGCGCTCGGCCTGGCCGCGGTGCTGGGGCTGGGCGCGGCGAGGGGCTAGGGACGGGGCGCGGCTAGGCCGGGCCGACCAGGCCGGCGACGATCTCCGCCGACAGCGTCACCAGCGGCAGCCCGCCGCCGGGGTGGGCGCTGCCGCCGACCAGGTAGAGCCCCGGCAGCGGGGAGGCGTTGGCCGGCCGCAGGAAGGCAGCGCGGGCGCCGTTGGACGACGTCCCGTAGATCGACCCGCCCACGCTGCCGGTGGCGCGGCCCAGGTCGGCCGGGGTGCGCACCTCGCGCCACCGGATGCGGTCGCGCACGTCCAGGCCGCGGCGGGCGAGGACGGCGAGCACCCGGTCGGCGTAGGAGTCGGCCAGGCCGGGCGCGTCCCAGTCGACGCCGCGGCCGGGCTCGTGCCGCGGTGCGTTGACCAGCACGAACCACGACTCGCTGTCCTCGTCGGGTCGGGTGGCCGGGTCGTCGGGGGCGCTGACGTAGACCGTGGGGTCGGCCAGCGGCCGCGGGTCGGTGAACAGGCCGTCGAACTCGGCGTCGTAGTCGTCGGGGAAGAGCACTGTGTGGTGGGCCAGGTCCGGCGTCCGGCCGCGCAGCGCGAGCAGCAGCACGAAGCCCGACGAGGACGGCGTCGCCCGGGCCAGCGTCGCCCGGGCCCGGCGCACCGGGGCGTCGGCGGGCAGCAGGCGGTCGTAGAGGGCGGTGGCGTCGGCGTTCACGACCACCGCGTCGGCAGGGACCCGCTCACCGCCGGCCAGTTGCACGCCCGTCGTCCGGCCGCCCTCGACGAGCACCCGGGTGACCGGGGTCGACGTGCGGACGACAGCGCCGCACTGCGCAGCCCGCTCGGCGACGGCCAGCGCCAGCCGGCGCAGCCCGCCGCGGACGTACCAGGACCCGAACGCCTGCTCCACCCAGGGCACGGTGGCCAGCGCGGCCGGGGCCCGGCGCGGGTCGGAGCCGGAGTAGGTGGCGTACCGGTCCAGCAGCACCCGCAGCCGGGGGTCGGTGAGGTACTGCGCGCCGAGCCCGCGCAGCGAGGACCACGGGGCGACGGTGCGGACGTCGTCGGCGGAGCGGGCCAGCCGGGCCAGCGTGCGGGCGCCCTGCAGCGGGGACCGCAGGAACGGCTGCTCGGTGGCCCGCCAGATCTCGCCGGCCCGGTCCAGCAGCGCCGACCACTCCGGCCCCAGGACCTCGCGCGCCCCCGACAGGTCACCCGGGACGGCGACGCGGGTGCCGTCGGCGAAGCGGTAGGTGACCGCCGGGTCGAGCCGGACGAGGTCCAGGACGTCGTCCAGCGGTGCGCCGGTGGCGGCGAACAGGTCGCGGAGGACCTGGGGCAGCGTGACCAGCGAGGGGCCGGTGTCGAAGCCGTGCCCGTCGCGGGCGAACCAGCCCAGCTTCCCGCCCACCTCCGGTGCCTGCTCGAGCACCGTCACCGTGTGCCCGGCCGCCGCCAGCCGCGCGGCCGCGGCCAGTCCGCCGAGCCCGGCCCCCACCACCACGACGCGCGCCATGCCGCCCACGGTAGGAGGACATACGGTGCGCAGGTGCCGGCCGACGTGTGGACCCCCGTCGAGCTGCGCACCGGGCGCACCGTCCGGGTGCACCACCGCGAGTCCGGGACCGGCGGCCGTCCGCTGGTCCTGGTGCACGGCCTGGGCATGTCGGGCCGGTCGATGGTCCCGGCGCTGCGCCTGCTGGGCCGCGACCGGCGCACCTTCGCCCCCGACCTGCCCGGGTACGGCCGCACCCGCGGGGGTGGTCGCGCGCTGGGCGTCACCGGGCTCGCCGACGCGCTCAACCGCTGGCTGGACGCCGTCGGGCTCGACGAGGTCGACCTGGTAGGGCACTCGCTGGGCGCGCAGGTGGTCGCGGCCGCCGTCCGGGCGCGGCCCGAGCGGGTCCGGCACCTGGTCCTGGTCGGCCCGACGCGGGACCCGTCCGCGCCCACCTGGGTCGGCCAGGCCTGGCGGCTGCTGCGCGACGCCCCACGGGAGCGGCCGGCGCTGCTGCTCGTCGCCGTCGTGGACTACCTGCGCGCCGGGCCGCTGACCATGGTCGCCGTGCTGCGGCACGCGCTCCGGCGCCCGGAGGAGCAGTCGATGGGCGCGGTCGACGTCCCGGCGTTGGTGCTGCGCGGCAGCCGCGACCCCGTCGCCGGCCAGCGCTGGTGCGAGGACCTGGCCGCCGTGCTGCCCCAGGGCCGGCTGCAGGTGGTCCCCGGTGGGCCGCACGGGCTGCTCTTCTCCGCCCCGGCGGAGGTCGCCGTGGCCGTCACGGAGTTCTGCCGGTGAGCCGGGCGATCACCGCGGCCTACCGGCTGGAGACCGGGCTGCGCGACCTCGCGTCACGGATCGCCCGGGGCTTCGGCTGGACGCCGGTGGCCATCCCGTACCCGGGGTACGGCAGCGGCGGGCGGGGGCGGGTGCTCGGCCGGGGGCTGCTCGCGCCGGCCGGCACCCACCCGGAGTCCCGGCTGCGGATCCCCGGCTGGCAGCGCTTCCTCACCCTGGAGGCGCCGCGCACCGGGGTGGACGTGGAGGTCGCCGGTGTCCGGCAGCAGCTCACCAGCGACGACGACGGGCTGCTGGACGCCGTCCTGGAGGTGCCGGACCCGCTGACCGGCCGCCCGTCGGTCCCGGTGCGGATGGGGACCGGACGACGGTCGGCCACCGCCCCGCTGCACCTGGCCTCGATCGACGCGCACCGCGGCGTGGTCTGCGACATCGACGACACCGTGCTGGTCACCGAGATCGCGCACCCGCTGCGCGCGGCCTACCGGACGTTCGTGCAGCGCAGCCGGAACCGGCGCGCGGTGCCGGGGATGGCCGACCTGCTGCGCGAGCTCACCGCCGGCCGCGAGCACGTGCCGGTGCTGTACCTGTCCAACGGGCCGTGGAACCTGATCGGTCCGCTGTCCGCGTTCCTCGAGCGCAACGGCTTCCCGCCCGGGGCGCTGCTGCTCACCGACTGGGGCCTGCAGCCCGACCGGTGGTTCCGGGACGGCCAGGCGCACAAGCGCGGGTCGCTGCTGCGGCTCGCCGAAGACATGCCCGGGGTGGACTGGACGCTCGTCGGGGACACCGGCGAGCACGACCCGGCGCTGTACGAGGAGTTCGCCACCGCGCACCCCGACCGGGTCGCGGAGATCCTGCTGGTCGACGCCGCGGTCGGCGGTCCGGTGGTCGACCGGCTGGGCACCATCCCGGTGCTGCGGGCCCCGGACGGCGCCGGTCTCAGCCGAGCACGGGCGACGCTGCACGGCTGAGCAGCTCGGCCAGCGCCGCGTCGGACTCGGCCAGGGCGCCGCGGTCGTAGGTGCTGGAGGAGGCCACCAGCTCGGCCGCGCCGGTCCGCTCGAGCAGCTCGCCGACCTGCTCGGCCACCTGGGCCGGCGTGCCGGTGATCGACCGGGACTGCTCGACGTAGCGCCGCTGCGCCGGGGTCATCGCCCCGATCGAGTCCACCGGCTGCAGGGCCGGGAAGGTGCCCGTCGTCCGGGCCTGCGCCATCGCCCAGGCCTCGGGCAGCGCCAGCCGGCGGGCGTCGGCGGCGGTCCCGGCGACCAGCACGTCCGCGGACACGCCGACCCACGGCGCCGGCTGCGCGGCCGAGGGCACGAACGCCTGCCGGTACCGGTCCAGCGCGTCCGGGTCGTCCAGCACCGGGCCGCCGACGACGACCGGCAGGCCCAGCTGCGCGGCGACCTGCAGCCCGTGCCCGGTGGCCAGCACGAACACCGGCACGGGTGCGGCCGGCCGCGGGTGCGCGGTGATCTCCGCGGTGCCGGCCAGGTGGGCGCGCAGCTCCGCGACGTCGGCGGCGAAGTCGGTGTCCTGCTGGCGCAGCGCCCGGCGGACCGGGGCGGTGAAGCCGGGGGAGCGGCCCACGCCCAGGTCGACCCGGCCCGGTGCCACCGCGGCCAGGGTGGCGAACTGCTCGGCGACGACGAGGGGCTGGTGGTGCGGCAGCATCACGCCCGCCGACCCCAGCCGGATCCGCGAGGTGGCCCCCGCCAGCACCGCGAGCAGCACGGCCGGCGCCGACCCGGCCACCCCGGGCACGCCGTGGTGCTCGGCCACCCAGAACCGGTCGTAGCCCAGTGCCTCGGCCCGCCGCGCCCGCTCCACGGTGTGCCCGATCGCATCGGCGTCGCTGCTGCCCACCCGGGTGCGGGTGCGGTCCAGCAGGGAGAGCCCGACGTCGTCCATGCCGGGTGCAACGCAGCCGGTCGCCGTCTGCGTCCCGTGGTAGGACGGTCGCGTGAGCCGGATCAACGACGTCGGTGGCATGGCCGGGTTCCCCGCGATCGTGGAGGAGCCTGACGAGCCGCGGTTCCACGAGGACTGGGAGGCCCACGTCTTCGCGCTCAACGGGGCGCTGATCAAGCGCGGGGTCTACAACCTGGACGAGTTCCGGGACGCCCAGGAGCGGCTGCCGGTGGCGCAGTTCCTGGGGTCCTCCTACTACGAGCGCTGGTTCGCCGCGATCAGCACGCTGCTGGTCGAGAAGGGTGTCGCGGCGCCCGGGGACCTGGAGCCGTGACCGCCTACGCGCCCGGCGACCGGGTGCGGACCCGGACCGCCGACCCGGCCGGGCACACCCGGCTGCCCCGATACGCCCGGGGCGCCACGGGCACCGTCGTCCAGGTGGCCGGGTCGCACCCGCTGGCCGACGACCGGGCCCGCGGGCTCGACGTCCCGGCCCAGCCGGTCTACCACGTGCGGTTCGCCGCCCGGGACCTGTTCGGCGACGGCGACCACGGGGTCACCGTCGAGCTCTGGCACGACCACCTCGACCACGACACGGAGGGACGGGCATGAGCGACGACCACGGCAGCTCGCTGATCTCGGCCCGGGTCCGGCACGTCGAGGCGCTGCTGGAGTCCCGCGGTCTGCTGGACGCGGGGGAGATCGACACCCGGATCGACGAGTTCGCGGCGGGCGGGACGCCGGCCAACGGCGCCCGCGTGGTCGCCCGGGCCTGGGTGGACGACGGCTTCCGCGACCGGCTGCTGGCCGACGCCAACGCCGCGCTGCCCGAGGTCGGCCTGTCGATGGCCGGCGGCCTGCAGGAGCAGCGGCTCAAGGTCGTGGCCAACGGACCGGACGAGCACCACGTGCTGGTCTGCACGCTGTGCAGCTGCTACCCGATCGCGCTGCTGGGGCCCTCGCCCAGTTGGTACAAGTCCGAGGCCTACCGCTCCCGCGTCGTCCGGGACCCGCGGTCGGTCCTGGCCGAGTTCGGCCTCGACCTGCCCGCGGGCACCCGGATCGAGGTCTGGGACGCCTCGGCGGAGTCCCGGTACATGGTGCTGCCGCGCCGTCCCGAGGGCACCGAGGGGCTGACCGAGGACCAGCTGGCCGGGCTGGTCACCCGCAAGGGCCTGATCGGGACGGCGGCGGTCTGACCCTGGGCTAGCTCCTCGCGGCCAGGACCCGCTGGTAGACCGCGACGGTCTGCTCGGCGATCGCCGGCCAGCCGAACTCCGCGAGCACCCGGTCCCGGCCGGCCGCACCCATGCCGGCGGCCCGGTCGGGGTCGGCCAGCAGCTCGGTCATCCGGGCCGCGAGACCGGCGGCGAACGCGGCCGGGTCGGCCTCGTCGTAGGGCACCAGCAACCCGGTCCGGCCGTCGTCGACGACCTCCGGGATGCCGCCCACGGCCGAGGCGACCACGGCGGTGCCGCACGCGGCGGCCTCCAGGTTGACGATCCCCAGCGGCTCGTAGACCGACGGGACGACGAACACCGTGGCGCCGGTGATCAGCGGGACCAGCTTCTGGCGCGGCAGCATCTCCTCGATCCAGACCACGCCGGTGCGCTGCTGCTGCAGCCGGGCCACCGCGTCGGCGACCTGCTGCCGCTCGGCCGGGGTGTCCGCGGCGCCGGCGCACAGCACCAGCCCGGCGTCGGGCGGCAGCTGCTCGGCCGCGGCCAGCAGGTGGACCAGGCCCTTCTGCCGGGTGATCCGGCCGACGAACAGGGCGTAGGGCCGGTCGGGGTCCACGCCGACGGAGCGGACGACGTCGTCGTCGTGGACCGGCCGGTAGGCCTCGGCGTCCACCCCGTTGCCGACGACCAGGACCTTGTCCGGGTCCAGCTCGGGGTAGGCGTCCAGCACGTCGGTGCGCATGCCGTTGCTGACCGCGATGACCGCGTCGGCGGCCAGGTAGGCGGTGCGCTCCACCCAGGAGGACAGCCGGTAACCACCACCGAGCTGGTCGGCCTTCCACGGCCGGCGAGGCTCCAAGGAGTGCGCGGTCACCACGTGCGGGATGCCGTGCACCAGGGAGGCCAGCTGGCCGGCGTGGTTGGCGTACCAGGTGTGCGAGTGCACCAGGTCGGCCCCGGCCAGCGCGGCGGCGATCTCGACGTCCACGCCGACGGCCTGCAGCGCGCCGTTGGCCTCGGCCAGCCCGGCCGGGACGGCGTGCGCGGTGGCGTCCTCGCGCGGCCCGCCGAAGCAGTGCACGTCGAGCTCGGGTCCGTCGGCGAGCCCGCGCACCGCGGCCACGAGGTGCTCGACGTGCACCCCGGCCCCTCCGTAGACGTCCGGCGGCCATTCCCTGGTGACGACTCCCACGCGCATGGGCCGAACCCTAGATGTCGCGGGCCCCCGGGGAACCGCGATCAGTCCTGGGGGTCGTCGCAGTCGAAGTCGCCGCGGACCGACGGGACCGGCGCGCCGAGCTCCTCGAGGGCGGCGTGCACCCGGTGGGCCGCGCAGCACTCGGGGTACGGGGGCTCGTGCCAGCCGGCCATCGGGTCGGGCGCGGGGTGCTCGACGGCCAGGTCCGGGCCGCCGTCCCAGTGGTCGCAGTGCTCGCCCGGGTAGCCGACCAGGTCGGCGCTGCCGCGGCGGAGCGCGACGACCAGGCCCTCCGGGCAGGGGGTGCCGGTCCAGCGGCCGATGCTCTCCAGCAGGTCGCCGTAGAGGGCGGTCCAGTCGGCCAGCTGCGGGCCCACCGGGGTCAGCGTGCGCGCGCGGCCACCGGCGACGACGTCCACGCCCGAGAGGCCCAGGGCGTCGCCGCTGCGCTGCAGCCGGAAGACCACGAGCGCCTCGTCGGTGCCGCGGTCGAGCTCGACGGCGGCCCGCAGGTCGACCAGGCAGCGCGCCACGGCGAGGTCGGCGGCCCGGCGGGCGGCCTCGATCGCGGCGCTGCGGGGGAGTGCGCGGCTGAGCTTCACGCGGACAGCATGGCACCGGGTGCGCACCTGGCCGGGGTAGCCGTTAGGTTCACCACATGCGTGGCAGCCCGCGGGTACTCGGCATCGTCCTGGCTGGTGGAGAGGGCAAGCGCCTCTCCCCGCTCACCCAGGACCGGGCCAAGCCGGCGGTGCCCTTCGGGGGCAACTACCGGTTGGTCGACTTCGTGCTCTCCAACCTCGTCAACGCCGAGATCCGGCAGATCGCCGTGCTGACGCAGTACAAGAGCCACAGCCTGGACCGGCACATCACCACGACCTGGCGGATGAGCAGCCTGCTGGGCAACTACATCACCCCGGTGCCCGCCCAGCAGCGCCTCGGGCCGCGCTGGTTCACCGGCAGCGCCGACGCCATCTTCCAGTCGCTGAACCTGATCCACGACGCCCGGCCCGAGATCGTCGTCGTCTTCGGTGCCGACCACGTCTACCGCATGGACCCCGCGCAGATGATCGACCAGCACCTGCAGACCGGGGCCGGCGTGACCGTCGCCGGGCTGCGCGTGCCGCGGCACGAGGCCACCGAGTTCGGCGTCATCGACGCCGACGCCGACGGCAAGGTCAAGGGCTTCCTGGAGAAGCCGGCCGACCCGCCGGGCCTGCCCGACTCCCCGGAGGAGAGCTTCGCGTCGATGGGGAACTACGTGTTCACCACCGAGGCGCTGCTGGAGGCGCTGCGCGCCGACGCCGAGGACGACGCCTCCGTGCACGACATGGGCGGCTCGATCATGCCGATGCTGGCCGACAAGGGCGAGGCGTGGGTGTACGACTTCTCCACCAACGTCGTCCCCGGCGCCACCGAGCGCGACCACGGCTACTGGCGCGACGTGGGCACCATGGACAGCTACTACGACGCGCACATGGACCTGCGGTCGGTCTCCCCGGTGTTCAACCTCTACAACGACCGGTGGCCGATCTACACGCTGCCCCCGCAGCTGCCGCCGGCGAAGTTCGTGCTGGGCGGCCGCGCCGAGGACTCCATGGTCAGCGCCGGGGTGATCATCGCCGGCGGGTCGGTCCGCGGGTCCGTGGTCAGCCCCGGGGTGCGGGTCGACGGCTCCAGCAGCGTCGAGGACAGCGTGCTCATGGACGGCGTGCACATCGGCGAGGGCGCGGTGGTCCGCCGGGCGATCCTGGACAAGAACGTCGTCGTCCCGCCGTTCGCCCGGATCGGGGTCGACCACGAGGCCGACCGCTCCCGCTACCACGTGAGCGCCGGCGGCGTGACCGTGCTCGGCAAGGGCGCCCGCGCCATCCTCGACTGAGCCACGGTGCAGCCCCTGGTCGTCACGCTGCTGCTGGACGCCGAGGCCCAGCAGCGGTTCGACGGGCTGCGCGAGCGGCACTTCCCGGCCGACCGGAACCACCTGGCCGCGCACGTCACGCTGTTCCACGCGGTGCCCGGCGAGCACGAGGACGCCGTCCGGGCCGACCTGGCGGCCGCGGCCGACCGGCCGGGGTTCGACGTCGAGGTGGCCGGGCTGCGCCTGCTCGGCGGCGGGGTCGCGTTCGACCTGCGCTCGGACGACGTCACCGACCTGCGGACGGCGCTGGCCCGGTCCTGGGCGCCGTGGCTGACCCGGCAGGACGCTCAGTGGCGGCACCCGCACGTGACGGTGCAGAACAAGGTCGCCCCCGAGGTGGCCCGCGCCCTGCACGCGGACCTGGCCGCGGACTTCACGCCGTACCGGGTGCCGGCCGTGGGCCTCGGGCTCTGGCGCTACCTCGGTGGCCCGTGGGAGCCGGTGGAGCGCTACCTCTTCTAGCTGCGCTTGGTGGCGACCAGCAGGCCGGCGCCGACCGGGATGACCGCGCGGACCAGGTCCTCGTCGTCCTTGACCGCGCGGACCAGCTCGCGCCAGGCGACGGTCTGCGGGTCGCGCTGGGAGCGGTCGCCCACCGACGACGCGCTGATGCCGTGCAGCACCAGCGACCCGCCGGCGCGGACCAGGCCCAGCAGCGCGGGCAGCTGCTTGCTGTACTCCGCGGGGGGACCGGCACAGCAGACCAGGTCGTAGGCGGCCGGGGACAACCGCGGCAGCACCTCGCCGACCGTGCCGAAGATCAGCCGGGTGCGGCCGCTGGGCAGCCCGGCGTCGGTGAAGGTGCGGCGGGCGGCGCGCAGCTCGGTCGGGTCGGCGCCCAGCGCGGTCAGCCCGCCGTCGGCCCGCATGCCCTGCAGCAGCCACAGCCCGGCGACGCCGCCGCCGCCGCCGATGGTCACCACGGAGCGGGCGCCGACCCCGGCGGCCAGCACGGCCAGCACGGCACCGACGGCGGGCTCGACCGGCGGCACGGTGCCCAGCGCGTCGACCGCGGCGGTGGCCCGGTGCCGGGCCTGGGCGAGCGCGGGGGACTCGGCGGCGAAGGTGTCCGCGTACGCCGCCGCGTCGGGGGTCTGCCCGCCCGGGGGCGGCGGTCCGGCGGCGCTGGTCACCCGGCGAGGGTAGTGGCCCCGGCCGCCGACGGGCGCACCGGGAACCGCCGTGGACCCGGCGGGAACACGGCGTACCTGCTCGTCCGTTGGTACGGGTGTGCGCCTGAAGCGTCCCTCGTCCGAGTCGACCGGCCCGTCGTCGACACCCACCGACCCGGCCGGGTCCGCCGCGGTCTGGGATGCTGGGGTGGTGACCGAGCCCGCTGCTGCCGACGTCTGGGTGGCCCCGACCTGGGAGCAGGTCGTCCGCGACCACTCCGCCCGGGTCTACCGCCTGGCCTACCGGCTCTCGGGCAACGCCCACGACGCCGAGGACCTCACCCAGGAGACCTTCGTCCGGGTGTTCCGCTCCCTGGCGTCGTTCTCCCCGGGCACCTTCGAGGGCTGGCTGCACCGGATCACCACGAACCTGTTCCTGGACATGGTGCGGCGGCGCCAGCGGATCCGCTTCGACGCCCTCCCCGAGGACACCGAGCGGCTCCCCGGCAGCGCGCCCAGCCCCGAGCAGGTCTACACCGACACCCACCTCGACCCCCAGGTGCAGGCCGCGCTCGACGCGCTGTCGCCGGAGTTCCGGGTGGCGGTCGTGCTGTGCGACATCGAGGGCCTGACCTACGAGGAGATCGCCGCCACGCTGGGCATCAAGCTCGGCACGGTGCGCAGCCGAATCCACCGCGGGCGGGTGCAGCTCCGCGAGGCCCTGGCCCACCTGGCACCGGGCCGTCGTCCCGTGCTCGAGGAGGGGCTGCGGTGAACATCCCGGTGAGCCACCTGGCCCAGGAGGCCATCGCCGCGCTGGTCGACGGCGAGCTGTCCGGCGTCGCCGCTGGCCGCGCCGCCCGGCACCTCACCGGGTGCGCCCAGTGCCGGCTGGCCGTCGAGGCCCAGCGCGAGGCCAAGGAGGCCCTGCACACCAGCCGCGACGTCGCCGTCCCCGGTGACCTGCTCAGCCGGCTGCAGGCCATCCCGTTCACCGCCGACGTGTCCGCCTCGGGCGGCTTCGGCGGTTCGGGCACCCTGCTCGCCTCGCCGGACCGGGTGATCGGCGGCGGGTTCTCCGCACCGCTCACCCCGCAGGAGACCCCCGACCGTCCGGGGCAGGCCCGCTGGCTGCGCCGCGGCGTGGCCGCCGGTCTGGCCGGGATCGGCGTCGGCGTGGTGGCTCTGGCGGTCAGCCTGCCCAGCGGCGGCCAGCCCGGTCCGGTGGCCCGCCCCGACACCGGCAGCGCGGCGACGTCCGGTGAGCGCACCGCCGTCGTCCCGCCGGTCGTCCGCACCGTCACGGTCGGCACGGAGCTGACCGGCGGCACCCCCTGACCGAGCGATCCGCAGGAGCCCCGGAGGACGCCGGGTACGTCCGGCCGGCGGGGACCGACGGGTCCTTCGACCGCCCGGCAGCCCCGGCGCCGGGGCACCGTCCCGTCCCGCCCCCGCCGCCGGAGCAGCAGGCCGCCTTCGGCCGGCCCGCCGACGTCGAGGGCTCGTTCGCCGGTGACCGCCCCGTGGCCNGTGCTGCGCGCCTTCGCCCCCCGCGACGGCCAGAGCGGCCTGGGCCTGCCGCCCGGTGGCCGCCCCGGCGCCCGGCGCACGTCGTCGGGTCCGTGGTGGAAGCCCGACGCCGCGGCCGACCCGTGGCGCGACCCGCTGGCCCCCTCGAGCCTGGGCCGGCCCGCGGAGTACGTCGAGGAGTCCGAGCCCCAGGGGCCGATCCAGGTCGACGCGAAGGGTCGCCGCCGGCTGCGGCTGGGCGACATCACGCTGCCGGTCGCGGTGATCGCCGTCCTGTCGCTGCTGTTCGTCGCCGCCCTCGGCGGCACGCTGAGCTGGTACCTGGGCCGCACCGCGACCGAGTCGCCGCTGCTGACCGCCAACACCCAGCTGTCCGAGGTCTCCCCGGGGATCAGCCGGGCGCCCGGCTCGGTCGCCGACATCGCCCAGCAGGTGGGCCCCGCCGTCGTCTCCATCGAGGTGCGGGTCGGTGACTCCGGGGCCACCGGGTCCGGCGTCGTCGTCGACGCGGAGAACGGCTACATCATCACCAACAACCACGTGGTCTCCGGCGCCGACGACGTCGAGGGCGCCGAGATCCGCGCGGTCTTCTCCGACGGCAGCGGGTCCGACGCGCGGATCGTGGGCCGCGACCCGGCCAGCGACATCGCGGTGATCAAGGTGGAGAAGCCCGGCCTGGTGGCCGCCTCCCTCGCCACGGCCGGCTCGGTCGTCGTCGGCGACCCGGTGGTGGCCATCGGCTCGCCGCTGGGCCTGGCCGGCACGGTGACCAGCGGGATCGTCAGCGCGCTGGACCGGCCGGTGCGGCTGTCGGGGGAGGGCAGCGACACCAACGCGGTGATCAGCGCCATCCAGACCGACGCCCCGATCAACCCGGGCAACTCCGGCGGCGCCCTCGTCGACGGCACCGGAGCGGTGATCGGCATCAACACCGCCATCGCCTCGCTGGGCGGCAGCGGCACCACCGGCGGCTCGATCGGGCTCGGCTTCGCCATCCCGATCGACACCGCCCGGGACATCGCCGAGCAGCTGATCAGCACCGGCACCGCGGTGCACGCCTCGCTCGGGGTGCAGGCCCGGTCGGTCACCGACGGCGCCCGCGACGGCGCCCTGGTGGTGAACGTGGAGCCCGGCAGCCCCGCCGAGGCCGCCGGCATCGAGGAGCAGGACGTCATCATCGCCGTCGACGGCACGCCGGTCGGGTCCTCGGAGGAGCTGCAGGTGGCCGTGGACAGCAAGTCCCCCGGGGACACCGTGACCGTCGAGCTGGTCCGCGACGGCGGCTCCTCGACCGAGGTCCAGGCCACGCTCACCACGGCCTGAGCCGACACCCAGGCACGCTGCCTACAGTTGCCCTCGACGACCCGCGGGAGGGGATGAGCAGGTGTTCGACTCGATCGGCTGGGGCGAGATCATCGTCCTCGGGTTGGCCGCGCTGTTCATCTTCGGCCCCGACCGCCTGCCCACCCTGGCCAAGGACGCCGCGCAGGGCCTGAAGAAGGTGCGCGAGATGGTCACCGGTGCGCGCGGTCAGCTGCAGGACAGCCTGGGCGACGACTTCGACCAGCTGCGCGACCTCGACCTGCGCAAGTACCACCCGAAGACGTTCATCCGCGACCAGCTCATGGGCGACGACGGGCCGGTCGTGACCCGGGGCAGCGGCCGCACCTCGGCCACCGCGGCGGTCGCCGGGACCGCCGCGGTGGCCGGTGCGAGCGCGTTGTCCCGGGCGGGCGCGCCCCGGGACCGGTCGCAGCCGGCGCCCTACGACACCGACGCGACCTAGGCCCCGAGGCCGCGGGCCTACCTCCGGACGGGGGTGAGGCCCAGCGACATCCCGGACAGACCGCGGGAGCGGACCGCGAGGCCCTCGGCGATCTTCTCCAGCGCCTGGGCCGCGGGGGCGTCGGGCTGGGCGAGCACGATCGGCGCACCGGCGTCGCCGGCCTCGCGCAGCCGGGTGTCCAGCGGGATCTGGCCCAGCAGCGGCACCCGGGCGCCGAGGGTCTTGGTCAGCGCGTCGGAG
The DNA here is from genome assembly GCF_900491935.1 of Klenkia terrae. Lineage (GTDB taxonomy): Bacteria > Actinomycetota > Actinomycetes > Mycobacteriales > Geodermatophilaceae > Klenkia > Klenkia terrae. The sequence continues at coordinate 1,087,467 of NZ_UEXK01000004.1, read as the reverse complement.
ACCGCCTGGCCGCCGCCGGAGCCGAAGAGCTCCATGCGGGAGCCGTCGGGGAGCTCCAGCCAGGACATGTTCTCGACCACGCCGACCACCTGCTGGTGGGTCTGGGTGGCGATCGCCCCGGCGCGCTCGGCCACCTCGGCGGCGGCCTGCTGCGGGGTGGTCACGACCAGGATCTCGGCGTTGGGCACCAGCTGGGCCACCGAGATCGCCACGTCGCCGGTGCCCGGGGGCAGGTCCATGAGCAGCACGTCCAGGTCGCCCCACCAGACGTCGGCGAGGAACTGCTGCAGCGCGCGGTGCAGCATCGGCCCGCGCCAGACGACCGGGGTGTTGCCCGGGGTGAACATGCCGATCGAGATGACCTTCACCCCGTAGGCCTGCGGGGGCATGATCATGTTGTCGACCTGGGTCGGCTTGTCCTCGACGCCCAGCATGCGGGGGACGGAGTGGCCGTAGATGTCGGCGTCGACGACGCCGACGCTCAGCCCGCGCTTGGCCAGCGAGGCGGCCAGGTTCACCGTGACGCTGGACTTGCCGACCCCGCCCTTGCCGGAGGCGACAGCGTAGACGCGGGTCAGCGAGCCGGGCTGGGCGAAGGGGATGACGGCCTCGGGGGCGTCGGTGCCGCGGACGGTCTTGCGCAGCTCCGCGCGCTGCTCGTCGTTCATGACGTCGAGCCCGACCTTGACGCCGGTGACGCCGGCGACGCCGGAGACGGCCTCGGTGACCCGGCTGGTGATGGTCTCGCGCATCGGGCAGCCGGAGACGGTCAGGTAGACGTCCACCTCGACCAGGCCGTCCGCACCGATCCGGACGTCCTTGATCATGCCGAGCTCGGGGAGCGGCCGGTTGATCTCGGGGTCCTGGACCGTGGCCAGGGCGGCGTTGACGGCGTCGGCGGCCGGGGTGGCGGTCAGCGTCTCGGACATGCGGTGGTGGGTCTCCTCGCATCGGTGGGGGCCCGCGTCGTCCCGGTCGCCCGCACCCGAGCGGGGCGGCGACCTGCGCAGCAGGCCGTCCACCACTGTACGGCGGCCGGCGTCCTAGAGTCCGGGCTCGTGACGGACCCCGCACGCGCTGCCCGGCGGGCGACCATCCGGGACGCCCTGGGGCTGGGCGTGGCCGTCGGCCTCTACGGCGCCGCCTTCGGGGCCGCCGCGGTCGCCGCGGGGCTGGACGCCTGGCAGGCCTGCGCCCTGTCGCTGCTGATGTTCACCGGTGCCTCGCAGTTCGCCCTGGTCGGCGTGCTGGGCGCCGGCGGCGGCGTGCTGGCCGCGGTCGGCAGCGCCGTGCTGCTGGGCACCCGCAACACGATCTACGGCGTCCGGCTGGTGCCGTTGCTGCAGCCCAGGGGCGGACTGCGGCGGCTGGGGACGGCGCACCTGGTCATCGACGAGTCCACCGCGCTGGCCCTGGCCGCCCCCGACCGGGCCAACGCCCGGCTGGCCTTCACCGTCGGCGGCGGGTCGATCTTCCTGGGCTGGAACATCACCACGCTGATCGGTGCGCTGGGTGCCGACGCGCTGACCGGGGCGTCGCTGGCCGCGCTGGACGCCGTCGTCCCGGCCGCGTTCCTGGCGCTGCTGTGGCCGCGGCTGCAGCGGAGCTGGGCCGAGCCGGCCGCCCAGCGGCGGGTGGCCCTGGGCGGCGCGGTGGTCGCGCTGGCGCTCACCCCGTTCGTGCCGGCGGGGGTGCAGGTGATCACCGCCGTCGTCGCGGTGGCCCTGGCCGGGCGGTGGCGGCGGTGAGCGGGCTCTGGCTGGCGGTGCTGCTCGGGTCGCTGGGCTGCTACCTGCTGAAGGTCGCCGGGCTGAGCGTGCCGGCCGCGTGGGTCGAGCACCCGGTGGTGGCCCGGGTGGTCGACTTCGTGCCGGCGGCGCTGCTGGCCGCGCTGGTCGCGGTGCAGGCCGCGACCTCCGGGTCGGCCCTGGTGGTGGACGGCCGGCTGGCCGGGCTCGTGGTGGCCGCGGTCGCGCTGGCGCTGCGGGCGCCCTTCGTCGTCGTCCTGCTGCTGGCGGGGCTGACCGGGGCCGGCGTGCACTGGCTAGGGTCGGGCGGGTGACCACCGTGGCCGGGGAGCTCGTCGACGAGCAGACCCGCTGCGCGCACTACCGCACCGACCTGGACGTCGTGGCGATCCGGTTCGCCTGCTGCGAGCCCTACTACGGCTGCCACCTGTGCCACGCGGCGTGCGCCGACCACCCCGCCGTCGTCTGGCCGGCCGACGACCGGTCGGTGCACGCGGTGCTGTGCGGGGTCTGCCGCGGCACCCTGTCGATCGCGGACTACACGGTGGCCGACGGCTGCCCGCACTGCGCGGCCCCGTTCAACCCCGGGTGCCGGCTGCACCACCACCTCTACTTCGGCTGACCGGGTGGCAGGCTCGGGCCCGTGGACGATCCGGGTGCCGTGGCCACCGCGTTGAAGGCCGAGCTCGTGGGCATCGACAGCGTCAACCCAGGCCTGGTGCCCGGCGCCGCCGGCGAGCGGCGGATCGTGGCCCACCTGCGCGACCGGCTGGACCGCGCCGGCTTCGCCACCACCGTCGTCCCGTCGGCCGGGCCGGGCGACCGGCCCAGCCTGGTCGCCGTGCCGCCCGGTCCCGCGGGACGCCCGACGGTGCTGCTCAACGGGCACCTGGACACCGTCGGGGTCACCGGGATGGCCCGGCCGTTCGCCCCGCGGGTGGACGGCGACCGGTTGTCCGGTCGGGGTGCCGCGGACATGAAGGGTGGGGTCGCCGCCCTGGTGACGGCCGCCGAGGGTCTGGTGGACGGGCCGGTGCGGGCGGTGCTGGCCCTGGTGGCCGACGAGGAGGACGCCAGCACCGGCACCGAGGCCGTGCTGGCCGCGCTGCCCGACCTGGGCGTGCGCCCCGACGTCTGCGTGGTCGGCGAGCCCACCGACCTGGCCCTCGCGCGCACGCTGCGCGGGTTCGTCGTGCTGCGGGTCCGGTTCACCGGCCGGGCCGCGCACAGCTCGCAGCGCGACCTGGGGGTCGACGCGATCGCGCACCTGGGCCGGTTCCTGGCGGCGGTCGAGGACCGGGCGGGCGCGGTGCGGGCCGGGGGCGGTGAGCTCATGGTCACCGTCGTCCGCGGTGGCACGTCTCCCTTCGTCGTCGCCGACGCCGCGGAGTGCCTGGTGGAGCGGCGCACCGTGCCCGGGGAGGACTCGGCGTCGGCGCTGGCCGAGGTGCGGGCCCTGCTGGCCCCGGACTGGGCAGCCGAGGTCGACCTCGTCGCGGCCCGGGAACCCTGGCAGCTGGACGACAAGGGGCCGGCGGCCGACCTGGCCGACGCCCTCGGCGGCGCACTGGGCACCGGCCGCACCCTCGACGCCCCCTACTGGATGGAGGCGGCGCTCTGGCAGCAGGTGTGCCCGGCCCTGGTGTGCGGGCCCTCCGGCGGCGGGCTGCACGCCGTCGACGAGTGGGTCGACCTGCGCCAGGTCCGCGCCTTCACCACCGCCCTGCTGCAGGTGCTGCCGCGTGTCCGCTGACCCCCGTGGGCTGCGCGGCGACGCCCCCCTGCTGGACGCCTGGCTCCGCTTCCGCGAGCAGCCGGTCACCCCGTTCACCATCCCCGGCCACAAGCAGCGCCACGACCTGGTCGGCGACGTGGTGGCCGGCGACGTCCCGCTGTACGGCGGACTGGACACGGTGCACCTGGACGCCGGGGTGCTGGCCGACGCCGAGGCGCGGGCCGCCCGGCTGTGGGGGGCCGACGTCTGCCGGTTCTCCACCGGTGGGGCCACCCACGCCAACCAGGCGGTCGCGCTGGCGGTCGGCCGCCCCGGCGACGAGGTCGTGGTCAGCCGCACCCTGCACCGGTCGATGCTGATCGGGCTGGTGCTGGCCGGGCTGGTCCCGGTGTGGGTCCGGCCCGACGTCGACCCGGCCACCGGCCTGCCGCTGGGCGTGGCCCCGGCGACGGTGGCCCGTGCGCTGGCCGAGCACCCCCGCGCCCGGGCGGTGTTCGTCGGCGACCCCTCCTACGTCGGCACGGTCGGCGACGTGGCCGGGCTGGCCGACGCCGCGCACGCCCACGACGTCCCGCTGGTCGTGGACGGCGCCTGGGCGGCGCACTTCGGCTTCCACCCCGACCTGCCCCGGCACGCCCTGCAGCTGGGCGCCGACGTGCTGGTCACCAGCGCGCACAAGACGCTGCCGGCCTGGAGCCAGGCCGCCCTCGTGCTCGCCCGCACCCAGCGGGTGGACCCGGTCCGGCTGGACGCCGGGGTGGAGGCCACCGCCACCACCAGCCCGGCCGGCGCGGTGCTGGCCAGCACCGACGCCGCCCGCGCACTGCTGGCCCGGGACGGCGAGCAGCTGCTCGGCGCGGCGATGGCCGCCGCCCGGCGGGCCCGCGACCGGCTGGCCGACGTGTCCGGCCTCGTGCTGGTGGACGGTGACCCGCTGGTGCTCACCCTCGTGCTGCCGGGCACCGGCGCGGACGGGCTGGCCGTGGAGCGGGACCTGCTGGCCGCCGGCCTCCCGGTGGAGGCCGCCGAGCGGGACCTGGTCAAGGCGGTGGTCACCCTGGCCGACGACGACCGCAGCCTGGGCGCGTTCACCGACGTCGTCACCGCCTCGGTGCAGCGGCACCGCGGCGTCCCGCGGCCGGTGGTGGGGGCCGCGGTCTACGGCGTGGTGCCGGTGCCCGTGCTGCCGCCGCGGGAGGCGTTCTTCGCCGACCGGGAGGCCGTCCCGCTCGCCGACGCGGTGGGCCGGGTCTGCGCCGAGCTGGTCGCGCCGTACCCGCCGGGCATCCCGGTGCTGGCGCCGGGGGAGGAGGTCACCGCGGCCGCCCTGGCTGCGCTGGCCGCCGCCGCGGACGCCGGCGTCCGGATCGCCTACGCCGCCGACCCCACCCTGGCGACCCTGCAGGTGGTGCGTCGGTGAGCGGGCTGCCGGAGCGCTGGGGAGTCACCGACGCGGAGGCCGCGGCCACCTACGGCTGCGACGAGCTGGCGCCCGACGCCCCCGGCCGCTGGCTGCGCGGGGTGGACGTCGCCGCCCCGGTGGAGGTGGCGTTCCGCTGGCTGTGCCAGCTGCGGGCCGCGCCCTACAGCTACGACCTGGTCGACAACCTCGGCCGGCGCAGCCCGCGGACGCTGACCCCCGGCCTGGACGAGCTCGAGGTCGGCCAGCGGGTGGCCACGGTGTTCCGCCTGCACGCCTTCGTCCCCGGCCGCGAGCTCACCCTGGTGCTGCCGCCGAGACCGGTGGCGCGGGCCAGCGGGGACATGGTGGTCAGCTACGCCGCCCTGCCGGGGGCCGCCGCCGGCACGAGCCGGCTGGTCGCCGTCCTGCGGGTGCAGCCGCTGCCCCGCCCGGTGGCGGCGGCGCTGTGCTGGGGCGACCTGGTGATGATGCGCCGGCAGCTGCAGGTCCTCGCCGGGCTGGCAGCCGGCTGAGCGCGGGTCAGGAGGAGGGCCGGTCGGCGCCCTTGTCCCGGTCCACCCGGTGCTCCCGGGCCTCGCGGGTCTGCTGCTCGCGCTTGCGCTTGCGCTCCTTGCGGCGGCGGGCCGCGGCCTCGTCGTCAGGCGGGGCAAGCCGGTCCAGCTCGCTGCGGATGAAGTCGCGGGTGGCCAGTTCGCCGATCGCGACGCGCAGCGAGGCCAGCTCGCGGGCCAGGTACTCGGTGTCCGCACGGGTCTGCTCGGCCCGGGCGCGGTCCTCCTCGACCTGCACCTTGTCCCGGTCGGTCTGCCGGTTCTGGGCCAGCAGGATCAGCGGGGCGGCGTAGGCGGCCTGGGTGGAGAACGCCAGGTTGAGCAGGATGAACGGGTAGGGGTCGAACCGCAGCGAGATCCAGGCGATGTTGATCGCGATCCAGATGATCACGATGATCGTCTGGATCGCCAGGTAGCGGCCGGTGCCCAGGAACCGGGCGATCCGCTCGGCGTAGAAGCCCACCGCGTCGGGGTTGAAGGTGGGGCGCCAGCCGCGGACGCCGCCGGGCTGGTCGAGCTGCAGGTCCGCCCGCCGGGCGGTCTCGCGCGCGTCAGCCACGCCGGGCCCGCTCGCGCCAGTCGTCGGGCAGCAGGGCGTCCAGGACGTCGTCCACGGTGACCGCGCCCAGCAGCCGGCCGCCGGCGTCCACGACCGGGGCGGCCACCAGGTTGTAGGTCGCGAAGTACCGGGTGACCTCGGCCAGCGGGGCCTCCGGGCGCAGCGGCTCCAGGTCGTCGAGCACGCCGGAGACCAGAGTGAACGGGGGCTCGCGGAGCAGCCGCTGGATGTGCGCCAGGCCCAGGTAGCGACCGGTCGGGGTGGCCGAGGGCGGCCGGCAGACGTACACCTGGCTGGCCAGCGCGGGGGTGATCTCCTCCGAGCGCACCCGGGCCAGCGCCTCGGCGATGGTCACGTCGGGGGCGAGGATGACCGGCTCGCTGGTCATCATCCCGCCGGCGGTGTCCTCGGAGTAGTCCAGCAGCTGGCGCACCGACTTGGCGTCGTCGGGCTCCATGAGGCTCAGCAGCCGGTTGCGGTCGGCGCCGGGCAGCTCGCCGAGGAGGTCCGCGGCGTCGTCGGGGTCCATCTCCTCCAGGACGTCGGCGGCGCGGTCCTCGTCCAGGCTGCGCAGGATGGTGATCTGCTCGGCCTCGGGCAGCTCGCCCAGCACGTCGGCCAGCCGGCCGTCGTCCAGGGCCTCGGCGACCTCGTTGCGCCGCTTGTCCGGCAGGCCCTGCAGCTGGTGCGCGAGGTCGGCGGGCTTGAGCTCGCGGTAGGTGGCGATGAGCGTCTCGGCGCTCTGCCCGGCCTCCTCCAGCGACAGCCCGGCGACCTCGTCCCAGGCGACCTGGTGCAGCTGACCGCGGCGGCCGAACCGGCCGGGCTCGGCGACGGCCAGCCGGGTGATGACCCAGTCGCCGGTGCGGTTCTGCTCCATCGAGGCGTCGACGACGACGGCGGGCCGGCCGTCCTCGGTCATCGTCACCCGGCGGTCCAGCAGCTCGCCCAGCACCAGGGTCTCCCCGGCGCGCTGCTCGAAGTGCCGCAGGCTCAGCGTGCCGGTGCTCAGGGTGACCGCGGCGGCGTCGATCCGGGTGACCCGGCCCATCGGCAGGAAGATCCGCCGGCGGGCGACCACCTCGAGGACCAGGCCCAGGATGCGCGGGGGTGCGGTGCCCACCCGCAGCGCCACGACGGCGTCGCGGACCTTGCCGACCCGGTCGCCGGACGGGTCGAACACGGTCAGCCCGGCGACCCGGGAGACGTAGGCCCTCAGCACGGTGGTCACGGCGCCTCCAGCGTGCACAGGACGGGATTCGACCACCGGCGGGGGCCCCGGGAGGGGAGGTTACCGTCGCCGCCGTGCTGTCCTTCGAGGTCGTCGACGTCTTCGCCCCGCGACCGTTCACCGGCAACCAGCTCGCGGTCGTCCTGGACGCCGGCGGGCTGACCACGCAGCAGTGCCAGGCGCTCGCCGCGGAGTTCGGCTTCTCCGAGAGCACGTTCGTCACCGCTGTCCACGCCGGCGGCTACGCGGTGCGGATCTTCACCCCGGAGACCGAGCTGCCCTTCGCCGGCCACCCCAGCGTCGGCACCGCGCACACCCTGGTCCGGCTCGGGCTGCTGCCGGCCGGGACCGTGCAGCAGGAGTGCGGCGAGGGCGTCGTCCCCCTCGACGTCACCGCGGACGGCGCCCGGCTGACCGGTGGCGCCCCCCGCTCCCGGCCCGGCCCCGACCCGGCGGCGCTGGCCGCGGCCGTCGGCCTGACCGCGGACGACGTGACCGGCCGGCCGGCGCACCTGACCAGCTGCGGGCTGGAGTTCGCGCACCTCGACGTCCACCCCGACGCCCTCGACCGGGCCGTCGCCGACCCGCGGGCGCTCGCCGCCCTGCTGCCGGGCGTCCTCGGCGGTGTCTCGGTGCTGGCCCGGGGGGAGCACGACGAGCACACCGTCCGGGTGTTCGCCGGCGGCCTGGAGTGGGGCGAGGACCCGGCCACCGGGTCCGCGGCGCTGGCCACCGGTGCGTGGCTGGCCGCCGAGGGGCTCGCGGGGGAGGGGACCAGCGCCTACCGGCTGCACCAGGGCGCCGCCGTCCGCCGTCCCTCGGTGCTCGACGGCACCGTGGTCGTGCAGGACGGCCGCGCGGTCGCCGCCACCGTCGCCGGCCGGGTGCACCCGGTCGCGTCGGGCACGATCGCCGTCCCCGCGTGAGCACCACCCAGGCCTGGGCGCTGCACCGTCCCGGCGGGCGGGACCTCGGGCTGATGGCGGTGGCCGTCGTCGGCATCTCGCTGTCGGGGCCCATGACCGCGCTGGTGGTCGCGCCCGCGCTTGCCATCGCCTTCTGGCGCAACGCGGCCGGCGCGGTGGCCCTGCTGCCGGTGCTGCTGACCCGCGAGCGGCCGGGCCTGGCCGGTCTGCGGCTGCGCGACCTGCGCAGCTCGGTGCTGGCCGGGCTGTTCCTTGCCGCGCACTTCGCGGCCTGGCTGCCCAGCCTGTCGATGACGTCGGTCGCCGCGTCGATCGCGCTGGTCACCACCACACCGGTCTGGACGGCGGTGGCCGCCCGGTTCACCGGCGTCCGGTTGCCCGCGCAGGTCTGGTGGGGGCTCGCGCTGGCCGTGGTCGGCGCCGCGCTGATCGCCGGGGTCGACGTCACCGTCTCGCTGCGGGCGCTGGCCGGGGACGGGTTGGCGCTGCTGGGCGCGATCGCGGCGGCCGGCTACGTGCTCGCGGGGGCCTCGGCCCGGCAGCGGCTGACCACCTCGGCGTACTCGGTGGTCTGCTACAGCACCTGCGCCGCGGTGGTGGCCGTGGCCGCGGTGGTCGTCGGCGTCCCGCTGGTCGGGTTCAGCGCCCGTGACTGGTGGCTGATCGCGGGCATCACGGTCGTGGCCCAGCTCTTCGGACACACCGTGCTCAACCTGGTGGTGTCCTCGGTGGGGCCGACCGTCGTCGGCCTGGCGATCCTGCTGGAGGTGCCCGGCTCGCTGCTGGTGGCGCTGGTGCTGCTCGGCCAGCTGCCCCCGCTGCTGGCGCTGCCCGGGATGGCGCTGGTCGTGGTCGGCGTGGCCCTGGTGGTCCGCGCGTCCCGGCCGCCGACCGCCACGGAGCCGATCACCTAGACCTTGGTTACTGTCCGGTAACCATCGTCGATCGTGGAGGCACCGTGGCCGAGCTCCGATCCCGCCGTTCCAACCTCGCCGTCCCGGGCAGCAACCCCCGGTTCCTGGAGAAGGCCAAGGGCCTGCCCGCGGACCAGGTGTTCCTGGACCTGGAGGACGCCTGCGCGCCGCTGGCCAAGCCCGGCGCCCGCAAGAACATCGTCGCCGCGCTGAACGAGGGCGGCTGGGGCGACAAGATCCGCACCGTCCGGGTCAACGACTGGACGACGGAGTGGACGTTCCAGGACGTCATCGAGGTCGTCGGCGGCGCCGGGGCGAACCTGGACGCGATCATGCTGCCCAAGGTGCAGGACGCCGGTCAGGTGCAGGCGCTGGACATGCTGCTCACCCAGATCGAGAAGGCCAACGGCCTCGAGGTCGGGAAGATCGGCATCGAGGCGCAGATCGAGACCGCGCAGGGGTTGATCAACGTCAACCAGATCGCGTTCGCCAGCCCGCGGATCGAGACGATCATCTACGGCCCGGCCGACTTCATGGCCTCGATCAACATGAAGTCCCTGGTGGTGGGCGCGCTGCACCCGGACTACCCGGGCGACCCGTTCCACTACATCCTCATGCAGATCCTGATGGCCGCCCGCGCCCGCGGCGTGCAGGCCATCGACGGGCCGTTCCTGCAGGTCCGCGACGTGCCGGCCTTCGAGGAGGTCGCCAAGCGCTCGGCGATGCTCGGCTTCGACGGCAAGTGGGTGCTGCACCCGGGCCAGATCGACGCGGCCAACGAGATCTACGCGCCCTCCCAGGAGGACTACGACCACGCCGAGCTGATCCTGGACGCCTACGAGTGGGCGACCAGCGAGGCCGGCGGCAAGAAGGGCTCGGCGATGCTGGGCGACGAGATGATCGACGAGGCCAGCCGCAAGATGGCGCTGGTCATCGCCGGCAAGGGCCGGGCGGCGGCGATGTCCCGCACCTCGTCGTTCACCCCGCCGGAGGACTGACCTACGGGCCGAAGCTGGTGAGGGCGATGAAGGCCCAGACCCAGATCAGGATCAGCGAGCCGTAGACCGCGGTGCCGATCGACCCGACGATGATCCCGGCCAGCGCCAGACCGTCGCCCTCCTCCCCGGTGCGGCGGATCTGGCGCCGGGCGGAGATCCCCAGCGCCAGGCCGACCGGCCCGAAGACGAAGCCGAACACCAGCGCCAGGATCGCGGTGGTGTTGGTCGGCCGCCGGACCAGGTTGATCCTGAATCTTATACACATTTCCATTGCCCCGTGACCAGTGAGGATCTCGAATGAAGGCCTACGATTTTATTAATANGGGGGGCCGTACCCCGGGGGAGGGCCGTACCCGGGCGGCGGGCCGTAGCCGGGAGGCGGGCCTTGTGCGGGAGGCGGTCCGGAGGGGGCCGGCCGGATCTGCGGGTCGCCGCGGTAGAAGCCGTCGTCCGGCTGGCTCATCTGGTCCTCCTCGGTGCGGGTGCGGCCGTCAGCGTCGCACCCCTGACGCATACTCACCGGTAACCACGGACACCGTCGTCCCCCGCGAGGAGCACCCATGACCCGCCTGGCCCAGACCGCCGACCTGACCGAGATCCAGACCGAGATCCTGTCCACGGTCCGCCGGTTCGTCGACCGGGAGATCATCCCGCGGGCCCAGGAGCTCGAGCACGCCGACACCTACCCGCAGGAGATCGTCGACGGGATGAAGGAGATGGGCCTGTTCGGGCTCATGATCCCCGAGGAGTTCGGCGGGCTGGGCGAGTCGCTGCTGACCTACGTGCTGGTCGTGGAGGAGATCGCCCGCGGCTGGATGAGCGTCTCCGGGGTGATCAACACCCACTTCATCGTGGCCTACATGCTCATCCAGCACGGCACGCAGGAGCAGAAGGAGCGCTACCTGCCCCGGATGGCCACCGGCGAGGTGCGCGGGGCGTTCTCCATGTCCGAGCCGGGGCTGGGCTCCGACGTCGCCGCGATCCGCACCCGGGCCAAGAAGGACGCCGAGGGGAACTACACGATCGACGGCGAGAAGATGTGGCTGACCAACGGTGGGTCCTCCACGCTGGTCGCCGCGCTGGTCCGCACCGACGAGGGCGCCGAGAAGGCGCACCAGAACCTGACCACGTTCCTGGTGGAGAAGCCCACCGGGTTCGGCGAGGTCAAGCCCGGCCTGACCATCCCCGGCAAGATCGACAAGATGGGCTACAAGGGCGTCGACACCACCAGCCTGGTGTTCGACGGCTACCAGGCCAGCGCCGACGACATCCTCGGCGGCGTGCCCGGCAAGGGCTTCGCGCACATGATGGACGGCGTCGAGGTCGGCCGGGTCAACGTCGCCGCCCGCGCCTGCGGCATCAGCATCCGGGCCTTCGAGCTGGCCGTGGAGTACGCCCAGCAGCGGGAGACCTTCGGCAAGAAGATCGCCCAGCACCAGGCGATCGCCTTCCAGCTGGCCGAGATGGCCACCAAGGTCGAGGCCAGCCACCTGATGATGGTCAACGCGGCCAAGCTCAAGGACTCGGGGAAGCGCAACGACGTCGAGGCCGGCATGGCCAAGCTGCTGGCGAGTGAGTACTGCGCCGAGGTCACCACGCAGTCCTTCCGGATCCACGGGGGCTACGGCTACTCCAAGGAGTACGAGATCGAGCGCCTCATGCGCGAGGCCCCGTTCCTGCTGATCGGCGAGGGCACCAGCGAGATCCAGAAGACGATCATCAGCCGCGGTCTGCTCAAGACCTACGCCAGCAAGCGCTGACGGGTCCCGTGCGGCGCGGCTGGGTGTCGGCCGAGGACGCCGCCGGCGACTGGTGGCGGCTGTCGGTGTTCGACGACGGCTGGGTGGAGCTGCCCGGGTTCGCCCGTGGGCTGTCCGACACCCGGGCTCAGCTGCGCCAGCTGCTGTTCCTGCTGGGCGGGTTCGGCGTACTCGTCCTGCTGTCCCAGCTGGCCGGCCGGTTCGACGGCGTGGGCCCGCTGTCGCTGGTGCTCTCGATCGGCGCGCTGGGCCTGCTGCTGTTCTCCGCCGTGCTCATCGCCCGGTTCCGCGCCCGGGACCGGCAGCAGGCCGCCGGTGACCACGCCCAGGCGATGGCGGCCCGCCGGGCAGGGCATCGGGTGCGGCGCCGTCCGGGCACGCCGCTGTTCCGGCGGGCGCGCTCCTCCGCCGAGTTGGCCGCCGGCCTCGAGGGCGTCCGGCGGATCGGGGCCGAGCAGGTCAGCGCGGTCGTGCTCAGCGGTCCCGAGCGCCCCGGGCCGGCCGACCCGCTGGTGCTGTCGGTGCTGCTGCACGACGGCTCCGTGCTGACCTACCGCACGCCCGACCCGGTGGCGCGCGAGATCTTCGCCCCCTGGATCAGTCGATCCGGCGGCTGAGGTCGTAGAGGGTGACGCCGTCGACCGTGCTGGCCGGGTAGTTCTGGGCGACCCAGTCCTGGATGTCGGCCGAGGAGCTGGACCCGCTGGAGCTGCGGCCCACCGAGCCGCCGACGAACCAGTGGATGTCCCCGGCGGCGACGTACTGCTGGAACTCCGCGAGGGTGGGGGAGGGGTCGCTGCCGTTGAACCCGCCGACCGCCATCACCGGGTCGCCGGTGGCCAGCTGGTACCCCGCGGCGCTCTGCGAGCCGATCGCCGCTGCCACCCAGGTGAACGACGACGCGTTCCCGCGCAGGGCGGCGACGACCTGGGCGCTGGGGTCGCTGGCGCCGACCAGGCTGCCGCGGGTGCTCCCGCCGCCGGGGGTGAACCCGGGCCCGCCGGCACCGGGGTGCGGCTGGGGGGCGGTGCTCGCCGGCCGGGCCGGGGCGTTGCCGAACCGGCTGATCCCGGTCGGCCCGGCGGTGACGATGGACCCGGTGTGCGGGGCGCTCGCGGTGTCCACCGCGTAGGCGGCCGGCCCGCCGAGCGCGGCCAGGGTGCCCAGCGCGACGACCACCCCGACCAGCGGCCGCGGCAGCCGGTGCACCCCGAGCAGCGCGCCCGCGCCCAGCAGCGCCGCGGCCAGCACGAGCGGGGCGACCCACGGCACGAAGCTCGGCGTCCGGGTCAGCAGCACCCACGACCAGACCCCGGTGCCGGCCAGCGTGCCGGCGAGCACCAGCCGTGCCCACCAGGAGCCGCGGCGCGCCCAGAGCAGCCCGCCGCCGATGCCGACGACCGCGGCGATCGCCGGGGCCAGCGCGACGGTGTAGTAGGCGTGGAAGATGCCGGCCATCAGGCTGAACGTCAGGCCGGTGGCCAGCAGCCAGGTGGTCCAGACCAGCAGCCCGGCGCGAGCCGGGTCGGTGCGGGGCCGGCGGCCGACGGCGACCAGGCCGGCGACCGCGAGCACGAGCGCCGCGGGCAGCAGCCAGGAGATCTGGCCGCCGATCTCGGCGTCGAACATGCGCCCCAGCCCGGTCTCGCCCCAGCCCATCGTGCCGCCGACGGAACCGGTCTCGTCGCCGGTCAGCCGACCCAGCCCGTTGTAGCCCCAGATCAGCTCCCACACCGAGTTGGTCTGCGAGCCGCCGATGTAGGGCCGCCAGTCCGCCGGCACCAGCTCCACGACCAGCACCCACCAGCCGCCGGCGACCACCATCGCCAGGGTCGCCCAGGCCAGGTCGACCAGCCGGCGGCGCAGCACGGTGGGGGCGCAGACCAGCCAGACCAGGGCGAACCCGGGCACGACCAGGAAGGCCTGCAGCGTCTTGGTCAGGAAGGCGAACCCGATCAGGACGCCGACGGCCACCAGCGTGGCCCGTCGTCCCGACTGCACGGCGCGGGTCAGCAGGTAGGCCGCGAGGGTGAGCAGCAGGACCAGCAGCGCGTCGGGGTTGTCGAACCGGAACATGAGGACGGCGACCGGCGTCAGCGCGGACGCCGCCCCGGCCAGGAGACCCGCCCCGGGGCCGACCACCCGGCGGACGGCGAGGTACACCACCCCGGTGGTGGCCACGCCCATCAGCGCCTGGGGCACCAGCAGCGACCACGAGCTGAGGCCGAACAGCCGGACCGAGGCCTCCATGACCCACAGCGAGGCCGGCGGCTTGTCCACGGTGATCGCGCCCGCGGCGTCCGAGGCGCCGTAGAAGGCCGCCGACCAGCTCTGCGACCCGGCCTGCACGGCGGCGGCGTAGAAGGCGTTGGCCCACCCGGAGGCGGCCAGGTCCCAGACGTAGAGCACGCCGGTGGCCCCGAGCAGGGTGAGCAGCGCGGGCCGCACCCAGCCCGGGTCGCCGGCCCGGAGCGGGGCGGGGACCGGCGTGGCAACCCCGACCGGGGGGTCGAGGACGGTGCTCACCGGGCGCTGACCGGCAGGCCGGGCAGGACGTCGGCGGTGACCGGGGTGCCCTGGGGGCGGGCGGCCCGGGTGCGGAAGACCCAGGCCCGGAAGAGCACGAAGCGCAGCAGGGTGGCGGCCAGGTTGGCCGAGACCAGGAAGGCCAGCTCGGTCAGCCGGGGTGCCCGCGGGTCCCAGACGTTCAGCGCGGCCAGGGTGCCGCTGGTCATCGCCAGGCCGAGGGCGAACACCAGCAGGCCCTGGAACTGGGCGGTGGCCGCGCCGCCGCGGCCGCGGATGCCGAAGGTGATCCGCCGGTTGGCCGCGGTGTTGGCCACCGCGGTGACGCCGAGGGCGACCAGGTTGGCGGCCTGCGGCTCGAAGGTGTGCCGCAGCCCGACGAACAGCGCGAGGTAGGCCAGCGTCGAGACCACGCCGATCACGGCGAAGCGGACCAGCTGGCCGAGCAGCCCGGCCGGGACGCCGTCCAGGTCGGGCTCGACGAGCGGACCGCGGCCGATCTGGGCGCGCAGGTCGGCCAGCGGCAGCCGGCCGGTGGTGAACGCCCGCCACATCCGGGCGATGCCGGCCAGGTCGGCGCGGGCGGTGGAGACGATGTGCACCCGGCTGTCGGGGTCGTCCACCCAGTCGACGGGGACCTCGGCGATCCGCAGCCCGGCCCGCTCGGCGAGGACCAGCAGCTCGGTGTCGAAGAACCAGCCGGTGTCCTCGACCAGCGGCAGCAGGCGGGCGGCGACGTCGGCGCGGATGGCCTTGAACCCGCACTGGGCGTCGGAGACGTGGGTGGCCAGGGTGCCGCGCAGCAGCAGGTTGTAGCTGCGGGAGATGAACTCCCGCTTGGCGCCGCGGACCACCCGGGAGGACCCGGCCAGCCGGGTGCCGATCGCCAGGTCGGAGTGCCCGCTGATCAGCGGGGCGACCAGCGGCAGCAGCGCGTTGAGGTCGGTGGACAGGTCGACGTCCATGTAGACCAGGACGGCGGCGTCGCTGGCCAGCCAGGCCCGGTTCAGCGCCCGGCCGCGCCCGGGCTCGGTCTCCACCCGCACCCGGACGCCGGGCAGCTCGCCGGCCAGCCGGTGGGCCAGCGCCAGGGTGCCGTCGGTGCTGGCGTTCTCGGCCACGGTGATCCGCGAGCTGAACGGCAGGGTGGCCAGGTGGTCGTGCAGGCGGCGCAGGCACTGCTCGAGGTCGGCCTCCTCGTCGTGCACGGGGACGACGACGTCCAGCACCGGGGCGGCGGTCTGCGGGGGCATGGGGCACACGGTGCGGCCGGTTCCTGACGGTGCGCCCAGGATCGCCTGCACGCCTGCTGTGGAACCCCGTGCCTGGAATCCCCGGCGACGGCGACGACTTGTCCCCGGGTATGAGAGCTGTGGGAGTGACCGAGTTCGGCGGGCCCGAGGCCCTGCACCTGCTCGACGTGCCGGAGGTGCACGCGGGCCCCGGTCAGGTGCGGCTGGCCGTGCGGGCCGCCGCGATCAACCCGACGGACACCTACGCCCGCAACGGCACCTACGCCCAGCACCCGAAGGCCCCGAAGGAGATGCCCTGGATCCCGGGGATGGACGTCGCCGGCGTGGTCGACGAGATCGGGCCGGGCACCGAGACCCCGCTGCAGGTGGGTGACCGGGTGATGGCGATCGTCGTCCCGAGCGGGGCGCACGGGGGCTACCGCGAGCAGATCGCGCTGCCGGCCGGGTCGGTCGTGCCGGTGCCGTCGGGTGTCGAGGACACCGCGGCCGCCTCGCTGCCGATGAACGGCCTCACCGCGCGGCTGGCGCTGGACCGGATGGGCCTGGGCGCCGGGCAGGTGCTCGCGGTGAGCGGCGCAGCCGGTGCGTTCGGCGGCTACGTGGTGCAGCTGGCCAAGGTCGACGGGCTCGTCGTGGTGGCCGACGCCGCGGAGTCCGACCGCGAGCTGGTCAAGTCCCTGGGCGCCGACGTGGTGCTCGAGCGCGGCGACGGGTTCGCCGACGCGGTGCTGGACCGCTACCCGGGCGGGGTCGACGGCCTGGCCGACGGCGCGCTGCTCGGCGCCGCGGGCGCGCGGGTGGTCCGCGACGGCGGCGTGGTCTCGACCGTGCGCGGCTACCGCGGGGACGACGTCGACCCCGGCCGCGGGATCCGCTTCGAGCCGGTGATGGTGCGCGACTACGCGGAGAACACCGCGGCGCTGGACCGGCTGCGGCAGCAGGCCGAGTCCGGCGAGGTCACGCTGCGGGTGGCCGACGTGGTGCCGGCGGCCGAGGCCGCGGCGGCGCACGCCCGGCTCGAGGCCGGCGGCGTGCGCGGGAGGCTCGTCCTGACCTTCTGACCGGGTCCGGTCAGGCCTCCACGACCTGGTCGCGGAGGCCGGCCGCCGCCTGCTGGATGTCGCGGCGGTGGCCGTCCTCGATCCCGACGGCGGCCAGGGCGGCGCCGAGGTGCTCGACCACCCGGTCGAAGGCGGCGTCGTCGATGCCGAGACCGGCGTGGGCGCGGCGCAGGTCGTACCGGCTGGCGCCGCCGTCCAGGGCGGTGCCGAGGAACTCGGCCTGGTGCCGGCGCAGCCGGGTCATGTCGACGTCGGAGAACCAGTGCGCCAGACGGGGGTCGTCCAGCACGAGGTCGTAGAAGCGCGCGACGGCGGTGTCGAGCAGCGAGGCGCTGCCGGTTGGCTGGACCACGGGGCACCTCCGGAGGGTTGGTCGGGGCAGCCTACGGGCCGACCTGCCGAACCCGTTCCGGAATCCCTCGATGGGGGTCGTCACGCTGCGTGCCGGGCACCCAGCACGAGCGTGAGCAGGGCGTTCACCCGATCGGGTACGGGCCGGCCCGGTTGTCCACAGGTCGGCTGATCCGGCCCCCGCGAGTCCTCCCGGTCTCGTAGGTTCCGCTGCGTGCCCGTCCTGCCCGCCGCGTCGACCGCGCTGGACCTGGTGGACGCCGAGGTGCGCGAGCTGGTCCGCCGGCGCGGCCTGGACCCCGCGGTGGACCCCGGCCCCGTGCGGACGCTGGTCCGCGAGGTGGTCGCCGACTACGCCGAGCGGTCGCTGTCGTCGTCCCTGCCGCCGCTGGCCGACGCCGAGGGCGTGCTGCGCGACGTGCTGGACCGGGTCGCCGGGTTCGGCCCGCTGCAGCGCTGGCTGGACGACCCCGAGGTCGAGGAGATCTGGGTCAACGAGCCCGGGCGGGTGTTCGTGGCCCGGCGGGGGCGCAGCGAGCTGACCACGACCATCCTGGGTGCCGGCGAGCTGGCCGACCTGGTCGAGCGGATGCTGCGCACCTCGGGTCGACGTGTCGACATGTCGACCCCGTTCGTCGACGCGACACTGCCCGACGGCTCGCGGCTGCACGTGGTGATCCCCGATGTCACGCGCCGGCACATGGCGGTCAACATCCGCAAGTTCGTGCTCCAGGCGCACAGCCTGGACGAGCTGGTCGCCCTGGGCACGCTGACCGCCCAGGTCGCCCGCTTCCTGGAGGCCGCGGTCGCGGCCGGGCTGAACATCCTCGTGAGCGGCGGCACCCAGGCCGGCAAGACCACCCTGCTGAACTGCCTCTGCGCGGCGATCCCGGCCCGCGAGCGGGTGATCACGGCGGAGGAGGTCTTCGAGCTCCGCATCCCGTTGCCCGACGTCGTGGCCATGCAGACCCGCCAGCCCAACCTGGAGGGCGCGGGGGAGATCCCGCTCCGCCGCCTGGTCAAGGAGGCGCTGCGGATGCGGCCCTCCCGCCTGGTGGTCGGCGAGGTCCGCCAGGAGGAGTGCCTGGACCTGCTCATCGCGCTGAACTCCGGGCTGCCCGGCATGTGCACCCTGCACGCCAACAGCGCCCGCGAGGCCGTGGTCAAGATGTGCACCCTGCCGCTGCTGGCGGGGGAGAACATCGGGCACGCCTTCGTCGTCCCCACCGTGGCCAGCAGCGTGGACCTGGTGGTGCACGTGGGCACCGACCCGTCCGGGCACCGGCGGGTGCGCGAGGTGGTCGCCCTCCCCGGCCGCGCCGAGGGCACCGTGATCGAGACCGCCGACGTGTTCACCACCCGCGACGGACGGCTGGTCCGGGCCGACGGCTACCCGCCGCACCCCGAGCGGTTCGCCGCCCACGGGTTCGACCTCGCCGGCCTGCTCGAGGACCACCGGTGACCGTCCCCGGGGCACTGCTGGGCCTGGCGCTCGGGGTCGGCCTGCTGCTGGTCTGGCGCAGCGGACCGCGGGCGCCGCAGCGCCGGACCACCGGACGACGGCCGGGGCGCCGCGCCCAGCTGCTGTCCGCCGCCGGGCTGACCGGCATCAACCCCGCCCAGCTGCTGGCGCTGCAGGTCGTGCTGGGCCTGGTGGTCGCCGTGCTGGTCCTGGTGACCACCGCGACGGTGACCATCTCTCTGGCCTTCGGCGCGTTCGGCGCGGCCACCCCCTACCTGCTCGTCCGCCGGCTGGCCGGCAAGCGCCGGGCCGACCTGCGCGAGGTCTGGCCGGAGGTCGTGGACAACCTGGCCTCCGCGGTGCGCGCCGGCCTGTCGCTGCCGGAGTCGCTGTCCGCGCTGGCCACCCGCGGGCCCGAGGTGCTGCGGGCGCCGTTCGCCCGGTTCGCCGCCGACCACCGGGCCACCGGCCGGTTCGCCGAGTGCCTCGACCGGCTCAAGGACGACCTCGCCGACCCGGTCGGCGACCGCATCGTCGAGACCCTGCGGGTGGCACGCGAGGTGGGCGGCAGCGACCTGGGCCGAGTGCTGCGCACGCTGGCGACGTTCCTGCGCGAGGACGCCCGGGCCCGCGCCGAGCTGGAGACCCGGCAGGGCTGGATCGTGCAGGCCGCACGGCTGGCCGTCGCCGCGCCCTGGGCGGTGCTGCTCCTGCTGGCCACCCAGCGGCAGACCCTGGCCGCCTACGACAGCCCGGTCGGCACCGCGATCCTGGTCGGCGGTGGCGCCGTCTGCCTGGTCGCCTACCGGCTCATGCTGAGGATCGGGCGGCTGCCCCAGGACGTGCGGGTGCTGCAGTGACCCCCGGCGTCGTCGGCGTCCTGCTCGGGTTGACCACCTCGCTGGGCCTGGTCCTCGTGCTGCGGTACGCACCGCCGGCCCGGCCGGTCCGGCTGGTCGACCGGTTGGCGCCCTACGTCCAGGACACCCCGCCGCCGTCCCGGCTGCTGGGCACCGCCACCGAGCCCGGCATGCTCTCGGCCGCCCGCCGGGTGTTCGGCCCCGCGCTGACCGACGGCGCCCGCGTCGTGGACCGCCTGCTCGGCGGCCGGGTCGCCGTGCGACGCCGACTGGCCGCCCTGGGCTCGGACACCACGGTGGAGGACTTCCGCGTCGAGCAGGTGGTCTGGGGTGGCCTCGGGCTGCTCGCCGGCGGGCTGACCACGCTGCTGGTGGCCGGGGCGACCGGCGGGCTGAACCTGCTCAGCGCCGCGCTGGTCTGCGTCGGCGGCCTGCTCAGCGGGGTGCTGGGCCGCGACTGGTGGCTCACCCAGCAGGTGCAGCGGCGCGAGACCCTGCTGCTGGCCGAGTTCCCGGTGGTCGCCGAGCTGCTTGCCCTCGCCGTCACCGCCGGCGAGAGCCCGACCGCGGCCATCGCCCGGGTGACCCGGCTGTCCGGCGGCGAGCTGGCCCGCGAGCTCGGCGGCGCCCTCGGCCGCGCCCGGGCCGGGGTGCCGCTGGTGACCGCCCTGCAGCAGGTCGCCGACCGCACCTCCGTCGACGCGCTGGCCCGTTTCGTCGACGGCCTGGTCGTCGCGATCGAGCGCGGCACTCCGCTGGCCGAGGTGCTCCGCGCCCAGGCCGCCGACGTCCGCGAGGCCGGCAAGCGCCGGCTGCTCGAGGCCGGCGGCACCAAGGAGATCCAGATGATGGTCCCGGTCGTCTTCCTGGTGCTCCCCGTGACCGTCCTGTTCACCCTGTTCCCCGGCCTGATCAGCATCGTGACGCTGGCCCAGTGAGGAGACCCGCATGCCGTTCCTGACCCTGGTGGTCACCGCCCTCGTGCACCGTCTGCGGGGCGACGACCCCGAACGGGGCGACGTCCCCGGGTGGGTGATGATCACCGTGATGACGGCCGCCCTCGTGCTGGCCATCCTCATCCCCTTCCGGACCGCGATCGTCGACGCCGTGCAGACCGCGCTGACCTCGGTCACCAGCGGTGGTGGCTGACCCCGCCCGCCTGCACCGAACGCAGGACCGGGAGCGGGGCAGCGCGGTCGTCGACTTCGCGCTGGTGTCGGTGCTGGTCGTCGTCCTGCTGCTCGCGGTGCTGCAGGTCGCGGTCTACGTGCACGTCCGCAACGTCGCGACCAGCAGTGCCCAGGAGGGCGCTCGGTACGCCGCCGGCGCCGACGTGCCGACCGGGGCCGGCGCACCGCGGGCACTGGAGATCATCGGCTCGGCGACCAGCGCGGGGACGGCGGCGGGGCTGACCTGCACCAGCGACCAGGAGGTCGACGGCACCGGCCTGGTGCTGGTCGTCGTCCGCTGCTCGGGCGCGGTGCCCAGCCTGCTGGCCGCACTCGGCGACCTGCTGCCGCTGGAGGTCACCGGCCGCGCGGTGGAGGAGGCCCCGTGAGCCCCGACGCGGACGACGGCGAGCGCGGGTCGGCGATCGTCGAGTTCGTCTTCGTGGCGATCGTGGTGTTCCTGCCGCTGGTCTACCTGGTCGCCGGGTTCTCCGCCGTCCAGCGCGGGGTCTTCGCCGCCGACGCCGCGGCGCGGGAGGCCGGCCGGGCGATCGGCACCGCGCCGGACCCGGTGACCGGGGAGGCGCGGGCGGAGGCGGCCGCGGCCCTGGCGGTCGAGGACCAGTCGGTCGACGCCACCGACGTCCGGGTCGCCTACCTGCCGGCGGGGGTCGAGTGCACCGCGACGAACGGGGGCTACGCACCCTCGCTGGTGCCCGGCGAGGAGTTCAGCGTCTGCGTCACGGTGACCGTCCGCGTACCCCTGCTGCCGGAGTTCGTGGACGCGAACACCGCGACCGGGCAGTTCGTCGTCGAGCGCGACCGGTACACCGACCCCTGACAGAGCGTGACGCGCTGTGACCGGTGGGGCGGGGGAGGCGTCGACACACCTTCGGACCACGTCCGGGAACCGAGGATGCGCACGGATCGGCCGCCGTTCCCTACGCTGGGCCACGTGTCGTCACCCGTCGTCCCCCTCGCGGACGGCGGCCGTACGGGCGGGCACCGGTCCCGCCGCCCCGCGCCGGCCCTGCCCGCCGTCCCCGCCTCGGTGCTGGACGCCTTCCCGTCGCCGACCGCGCTGCTGGACTCCGAGGGCACTGTCCTGCTGGTCAACGCCGCGTGGGCCGGCCAGCTCGAGCAGGGCGCCGCGCTCCCGCTGGCCGCCGGCGACGACTACGCCGAGGCGGTGCTGGCCGCCCGCGACGACGACGACGTCCGCACGCTGCTGGCCGGCCTCGGCGAGCTCACCGCGCACGGCGGCCCGCCGGTGTCGATCGACGTCGCGCTGGGCCCGGCCCCGGTCGGCCGCTGGGTGCACGTGCAGGCCAGCCGGGTGGACGAGTCCGGCCAGCTGGTGCTCACCCACACCGACATCACCGCCAGCGTGGAGGCCGTCCGCGACAGCTCCCGCCGCGCGCTCTACGACCACCTCACCGAGCTGCCCAACCGGGTGCACCTGCAGGAGCTGGTCGAGGCCGAGCTGACCAGCGGCGACGAGCGCGGCACGGCCGTGCTGATCCTCGACGTCGACGAGTTCAAGGCCGTCAACGACACCCTCGGCCACGACACCGGCGACCTGCTCATCCGCCAGGTCGCCGCCCGGCTGGCCCGCGCCGCCCGCGAGCTCGACACCGTCGGCCGGCTGGGCGGCGACGAGTTCGTCGTCCTCTGCCGGGACGTCGACGCCGAGGAGGCGCTGCGGCTGGCCGAGCGCTGCCGCGCAGTGTTCGCCGAGCCCTTCACCGTCGCCGGGGCCACCGTGCCGCTGACCGCCAGCATCGGCGTGGCCGTCTCCGGCGGGCAGCGCAGCAGCGCCGCGGACCTCGTCCGGGACGCCGACCTGGCCAAGTACGCCGCCAAGGCCGCCGGGCGCAACACCGTCACCCTGTTCGAGGAGGAGCTGCGCGACGCCGCCCAGCGCCGCCTGCGGGTGACCACCGAGCTCCGCGACGCGATCGGCGCCGGCGAGCTTGTCGTGCACTACCAACCCCTGCTGCACCTGCGCACCCGCACGGTGACCGGTGTCGAGGCGCTGGTCCGCTGGCAGCACCCCGAGCGCGGGCTGCTGCCGCCCTCGGAGTTCGTGCCGGTCGCCGAGGCCAGCGGACTGGTCGACGAGCTGACCCGCTGGGTGCTCGCCACCGTCGCCCGCGACGCCGCCGGCTGGGACGCGATGGGCCTGCCGCTGACCGCCGCGGTGAACATCAGCGCCACCCACATGGGCTCGGGCACCCTGGTCTCCGACGTCAACTCCGTGCTGGCCAGCAGCGGGCTGCGCCCCGAGCGGCTCGTGCTGGAGCTCACCGAGACCAGCGTCGCCGAGGACCCCGAGCGCGCCGCCGAGCAGTTCGCCGAGCTGCGGGTGTCGGGCATCGAGGTGTCCATCGACGACTTCGGCAGCGGGTTCTCCTGCCTGGGCCAGATCGTCTCCATGCCCGCCGGCATCCTCAAGATCGACAAGTCGCTGGTGCAGGGCATCGCCGGGGTCGGCCACAAGCAGGCCAGCCAGTCCGCGGCCGCGGTCGAGACCGTGGTCAGCCTGGCCCGGGCCTGCGGCATGCGCAGCGTCGCCGAGGGCGTCGAGACCCCCGAGCAGCTGGCCACCGTCGCCGCCCTGGGCTGCACCTACGCGCAGGGCTTCGTCATCGCCCGACCCATGCCGGCCGAGGACCTGCCGCGCTGGCTGGGCTCCCGCAGCCGCCGCCGGGCCGCCCTCACCGGCTGACCCTGCCGGAAAACCAGGCGCGGCTGTCGGACCCCGTCCGTAGCGTGCTGCCCGACGGACGACGGCGGGACGACGGGGGAGGCGACAGCTCATGCGGCAGCACGCGCCCCTGGGCTGGCGCCGGCTCGCCGGGCCAGCGACGACGGTCGCCGCGGTCGCCGCCGTGCTGGCCGCCGTCGCCGAGACCCTGGGCACCGTGGTCGCCGGCCGGATCGCCGAGGGCCCGACCGGGTCGCTGCTCGCCGCGCTGGCGGTGCTGCTGGTCGGCTCGGCGGTCGGCGAGGTCGTCGGCCGCACGCTGTTCGCCACCGCCGTCGGCCGCGCCGAGGGCGTGCTGCGCGCCGACCTGCTCGACGCCGCCCTGCACCAACCGCTGACCACGCTGGAGGGCCAGGGCGTCGGCGAGCTGATCGACCGGGTCGACGACGACACCCGGCAGCTGGCCACCCTGCTGCGGATCACCGGCTGGGCGATGGGCCGCGCGGTGTTCCGCTCCGGCCTGGCCTGGGTCGCCGCCGGGCTGGTCTGGTGGCCGGCCTGGATCGCCTTCCCGCTGGTCGCCCTGCTGGTGCTGGCCACCGTCCGCGGGCTCACCTCCAGGCTGGCGGCGTCCAAGACCGTCGAGGAGGAGGCGTGGTCCGACGGCGCCGCCCAGCTCGAGGAGGCCGTCGCCGGCCGGGACGACGTCCGCACCTCGCTGGGCCAGCCGCACGTGGTCGCCCAGTTCGCCCGCCGCTCCGCCGAGATCGTCCGCCGGAACACCAGCACGTCCCGGATCGGCGCGATGGTCGCGCTGCGCAGCGGGCTGGTGCTGCACGGCATGCTCGCCGCCCTGGCGCTGACCGCGATCGCGCTGGTCGGCAGCGGCGAGCTCGACGTCGCCACCCTGGTCACCCTGTGGCTGCTGGTGACCACGTTCGTCGGCCGGCTCGACGAGGTGAACCACCACCTGCCCGAGATGCACGAGGGCATCGGCGCGCTCACCCGGATCCGCACGCTGATGTCCGCGGCGCCCGAGCCGCAGGGCGGCCTGCCGCTGACCGGCGCCGGCATCGAGGTGCGCGACCTGGACTTCTCCTACCGCACCGAGGGCCACCGGGAGCCGTTCAGCCTGCAGGTCGAGAGCTGGACGGTGCCGGTGGGCACCACCTGCGCGCTGGTCGGGCGCAGCGGGGCCGGCAAGTCCACGCTGGCCAAGCTGCTGTCCCGCGCGGTCGACCCGCCGGCGGGCACCGTGCTGGTCGGCGGCCAGGACGTCACGACGCTGGACCTCGAGCAGCTGCGGGCCGGCGTCGGCGTGGTCACCCAGCGCACCGAGCTGCTGGCCGCCACCCTCGCCGAGAACATCACCCTGTTCGCCGACCTGCCGCGCGCCGTGGTCGACCGGGCGGTCGCCGAGCTGGGGCTGACCCGGTGGGTGGCCTCGCTGCCCGACGGGCTGGACACCGTGCTCGGCCCGCGCGGGATCACCCTGTCCGCGGGCCAGGAGCAGCTGGTGGCCTTCGCCCGGCTGCTGGTCCGCGACGTCCGGGTGGTGGTGCTCGACGAGGCCACCGCGCGGATGGACCCGACCACCGAGGAGCTGGTCACCGGCGCCGCCCGCCGGCTGCTGGCCGGCCGGACCGGGGTGGTCGTGGCGCACCGGCTGGGCACCACCCGCTGGTGCGACGCGGTCGCGGTGCTGGAGTCCGGCCGGATCGTGCAGCAGGGTCCGCGCGCCGACCTGGCCGCCTCGCTCGGGCCGTTCCGCGACCTGCTGGTGGCCGCCGGCAGCGCCGGCACCCTGGACGGCCCGCCGGCCGACGAGGCCGCCGAGGTGGCCGAGGTCCCCGTCGCGCACGACGCCGGCCTGCTCTCCCGCGCGGAGCGGCGGGCCCCCCGTCCGCAGCCGCCGACCCCGCGGGTCCGGCTGGCCCGGACCGTGACGCGGGCGATCCTGGCGCACCCGCGCTGGGGCGTCGTGGGCACGATCGCGTTCCTGGGCGCCTCGGTGACCGGCACCTACGGCGTGTTCACCGGGGCGCTGTGGGGCGACCTGGTGGCCGGCCTGCAGCGCGGCGAGGACCCGACCGGGGTCTCGGTGCTGCTGGCCCTGTCGCTGCTGGGGTCGTCGCTGTTCGTGGCGTGGGCGTTCTGGCTGTACCCGATCTGGTGGACGTCGGTGACGCTGCGGCTACGGCTGGCCGTGCTCCGCGGGCAGACCGAGCAGTACCGGCTGGCCCGCACGCCGGCCGGCGAGGTGACCGCCCGGGCGCTGGACTCCGACCGGCTGATGAACTGGGCCGACCGCTGGATCGACGTCGGCATCGGCGCCGCGGTCACCGGGCTGACCATCGCGGTCACCGGGCAGCCGCTGGCCGGGGCGGTGACCGGCGGGGTGATCGTCGGTGCGGTGCTGGTCGCGTTCCTGGGCGCCCCGGCGGCCGGGCGGGCCGGTCGGCTGGCGGGGGACCGGCGGGCGGCCTTCGGGCGGTCGCTGGCCTCGGCCCTGGAGGCGGTGCGCACCGTCAAGCTCGCCGCCGCGACCGGCCCGGTGCAGCAGCACCTGGAGTCCGTCGACGCGCTGCGGGTGGCGGCCACCGTGCGCGAGACCCGGATCCGCACGCTGCTGGAGGGCGCGGCCGTCGTCCTGGTGCAGGTCGGCATCGTGGCGACCTGGGGCTTCTACCTGCTCGACGTGTGGGGGCTGGCCACCGCGCTCACCGTGAGCACCGCGGTCGCCGGGTCGGGTTGGTACGGGATCACCGCCGGACTCGCGGTCGTGGAGCGGCCGATCGCCGGTGCCTGGCTGCGGGAGGCCACCGCCCTGGCCGGCAGCGACGACCTGGTCGGCGTGCCGGCGGGGGTCGACCTGGTCGCCGGGTCCGCGCCGGCACCGGTCGACACCGACCGGGTGCCGCTGCGCCGGCTGCGCCTGGACCGGGTCACCGCTGTGCACGACGACGGCACCGTCGGCGTGGCCGACGTCGACCTCGAGGTGCCGGCCGGTTCGCTCACCCTGCTGGTCGGCCGGGTGGGGTCGGGCAAGACCAGCCTGCTCGGCGCACTCGCCGGGCTGGTGGACCACGAGGGCTCGATCCGCTGGAACGACACCGAGGTCGGTGACCCCCAGCTGTTCCTGCGGCCCGGCCAGGTGGCGCACGTCGCCCAGGTGCCGCGGGTGCTGTCGGGCACCATCACCGACAACGTCGCCCTGGGGCACGCCCGCGAGATCGGCGGCGCGCTGGCCGACGCCCGGCTGGAGCGCGACGTCTCCGAGGCCGGGGGAGTGGGGGCCCTGGTCGGGCACCGCGGGGTACGGCTGTCCGGCGGCCAGGTGCAGCGCCTCGCGCTGGCCCGGGCGCTGGCGACCGGGGCCGAGCTGGTGCTGGCCGACGACGTGTCCTCGGCGCTGGACGCCCGCACCGAGCTCGAGCTGTGGGCCGCGCTCCGGGAGCGCGGGGCCACCGTGGTGGGCGCCAGCTCCAAGCGGTCGGCGCTGGCGCTGGCCGACCAGGTGGTGGTCCTGGAGGCCGGCCGGGTCGTCGCCCGCGGCCCGTGGGTGGACCTGGCCGCGGACTGGGGCCACCTCGCGGGCTGAGCCGTCGGCCGGCCCGGCCGGTGACGACTAGGCTGGACCACCGTGGCTGCCGACTTCTCCTCCCGCATGGACGCCCTCGACGGCACGCTGAAGTCCATCGAGACCGTCCTCAAGCTCGACGACCTGCGCGACGAGATCCGCGACCTCGAGCAGCAGTCCGCCGCGCCGGACCTCTGGGACGACGTCGAGGCCGCGCAGAAGCTGCCCTCGCGGCTGTCCTACCTGCAGGGCGACCTGCGCCGGGTCGAGGACCTGCGCAGCCGGATGGACGACGTCGCCGTGCTGTGGGAGATGGCCGCCGAGGAGGACGACGAGGCCACCCGCCTGGAGGCCGAGCGCGAGGTCGAGAGCCTGCAGAAGGCGATCGAGGAGCTCGAGGTCCGCACCCTGCTGTCCGGGGAGTACGACTCCCGCGAGGCGCTGGTCACGGTCCGGTCGGAGGCCGGGGGCGTGGACGCCGCCGACTTCGCCGAGATGCTGCTGCGCATGTACCTGCGCTGGGCCGAGCGCAAGGGCTACCCGACCGAGGTCTACGACACCTCCTACGCCGAGGAGGCCGGGATCAAGTCGGCCACCTTCGCCGTCAAGCAGCCCTACGCCTACGGCACGCTCTCGGTCGAGCAGGGCACCCACCGCCTGGTGCGCATCTCGCCCTTCGACAACCAGGGCCGCCGGCAGACCTCCTTCGCCGGGGTCGAGGTGCTGCCCGTCGTCGAGCAGACCGACCACGTCGACATCCCCGAGAACGAGATCCGGGTCGACGTCTTCCGGTCCTCGGGCCCCGGTGGGCAGTCGGTGAACACCACCGACTCCGCCGTCCGGATGACCCACATCCCCACCGGGATCGTGGTGTCCTGCCAGAACGAGAAGTCCCAGATCCAGAACCGGGCCGCGGCCCTGCGGGTGCTGCAGGCCCGGCTGCTCGTCGTCCGGCAGCGCGAGCAGAAGGCCGAGATGGACGCGCTCAAGGGCGAGGGCAGCAGCTGGGGCAACCAGATGCGCTCCTACGTCCTGCACCCGTACCAGATGGTGAAGGACCTGCGCACCGAGGTGGAGAGCGGGAACCCCTCCAACGTGCTCGACGGGGACATCGACGCCTTCGTCGAGGCCGGCATCCGCTGGCGCAAGCAGCAGGAGCAGTAAGCCGCCGAGGTGTAAGGCTCCGCCCGCAGCACGGCGAGCCGACCAGGATGACCAGGTTCGGCGGGTACGGTCAGTCCCCGTGATCGAATTGCAACACGTCACCAAGGTGTACCCGACGAGCCCGCGGCCGGCCCTGGACGACGTCTCCATGGAGATCGACAAGGGCGAGTTCGTCTTCCTCATCGGTTCGTCGGGATCGGGCAAGTCCACGTTCCTGCGGCTGCTGCTGAAGGAGGACAACCCGACCAAGGGCACGATCAAGGTCAACGACAAGACCTTGAACACCATGAGCAAGTGGCAGGTGCCCAAGCTGCGCCGCACGATGGGCTGCGTCTTCCAGGACTTCCGGCTGCTGCGCAACCGCACGGTCGCGGAGAACGTCGCGTTCGCCCTCGAGGTGATCAACAAGCCCCAGCGCACCATCCGCCGGGTCGTGCCCGAGGTGCTGGAGATGGTCGGCCTGGAGGGCAAGGCCGAGCGCCTGCCCACCGAGCTGTCCGGTGGTGAGCAGCAGCGCGTCGCGATCGCCCGCGCGTTCGTGAACCGGCCGCTGGTGCTGCTGGCCGACGAGCCCACCGGCAACCTGGACCCCGAGACCAGCCAGGGCATCATGCTGCTGCTGGAGCGGATCAACCGCACCGGCACGACCGTGGTCATGGCCACGCACGACTACCACATCGTGGACTCGATGCGCCGCCGCGTGATCGAGCTGAACGACGGTCAGGTGTCCCGCGACCAGTCGCGCGGCGTCTACGGCGTCGGTCGCTGACCCCCCGAATTCCCGAAGGAACCCATGCGCGTCAACTTCGTCCTCTCCGAGGTGGCCACCGGGCTGCGTCGGAACCTGACCATGACGGTCGCCATGATCCTGACGACCGGCATCTCGCTGGCCCTCATGGGCACCGGCCTGGTCATCGCCAACATGATCAGCGACATGCGAGCGATCTACTACGACAAGGTCCAGGTCTCGATCTACCTGACCGACGACGTCACCGAGGAGCAGCGCGAGTCCATCGCGACCGAGCTCGACTCCTCGCCCGAGGTCGCGAACTACATCTACGAGTCCAAGGCCGAGGCCTACCAGCGGTTCACCGAGCAGTTCTCCCAGCAGCCGGCCCTGGTCGAGAACACCGACCCGAACGCGCTGCCCGAGAGCTTCCGCGTCGAGCTGGTCAACCCGGAGCGGTACTCGGTGATCGCCGCCGAGTTCCCGAACGGGCAGAACGGCGTGGACCAGGTGCGCGACGAGGGCGACTTCCTGGACCGGTTGTTCAGCCTGCTCAACGGTGCCCGGAACGCGACCATCGCGGTGGCCGTCGTCCAGGCCCTGGCCGCGTTGCTGCTGATCTCCAACACGATCCAGCTCGCGGCCTTCAACCGGCGCAACGAGACCAACATCATGAGACTCGTCGGAGCCTCCCGCTGGTACACCCAGCTGCCGTTCATCCTCGAGGCCGCGCTCGCCGGCCTGCTCGGTGGGTTGCTGGCCACGGTGGGCCTGGTGCTGACCAAGGTGCTCTTCATCGACCGCACCCTGGCCGGCCCCATCCGCGCCGGGATCATCCCGCCGGTCGACTGGGGTGTCATCGCCACGATCAGCCCGGTCATCACCGGTGCCGGCATGGCCCTCGCGGCGATCGCGGCGTACGTGACCCTGCGGCTGTACGTGCGGCTCTAGCGGCGATGTGAGTTGCGGGGCGACCGTAGAGTTGACCCCGGACCAAGGCGAGGCGCCCTGCGGGGGCGGGTTGAGGAGTGGGGGCCGGAGGCTCCCGCGATCGATGCCCGGGGTGCGCTCGTCGCAGCTGGGGACGGCACCTGGAGCGGTGTCGTCCGGAGGACGACGAGGTGCAGAGTGCCGCGAGAACAGGGGCGGAAGTTCATCGCCCAGAACAAGAAGGCGCGGCACGACTACTCGATCCTCGACACCTACGAGGTCGGGCTCGTGCTGACCGGCACGGAGGTCAAGAGCCTGCGGATGGGTCGCGCGTCGCTGGTCGACGGGTTCGCCATGGTCGAGGACGGCGAGGTGTGGCTGCACCACGTGCACATCCCGGAGTACACCGAGGGCACCTGGACCAACCACACCCCCCGCCGCAAGCGGAAGATCCTCATGCACCGCAGCGAGATCGAGAAGCTGGTGGGCAAGACCAAGGAGGGCGGGCTGACGCTCGTCCCGCTGGACCTGTACTTCAAGGACGGCCGGGCCAAGGCGACGCTCGCGCTGGCCAAGGGCAAGAAGAGCTACGACAAGCGCCAGGACCTCGCGGAGAAGGACAGCCGCCGGGAGATGGAGCGGGCGTTCGGCCAGTACGTGAAGAGGGGCGGACGACGATGAGCGGGACCATGCGGGGGATCGCCTACGACACCTTCGGCGGTGTCGAGGTGCTGCAGCTGCGCGAGGACCTGCCGGTCCCGCCGGTGGGTCCGGACGTCGTCCTGGTCCGGGTGCACGCGGCCGGGGTCAACCCGGTCGACGTGGGCATCCGGTCCGGCGGGCTGGCGGAGCTGTTCCCGCACCACTTCCCGGTCGTGCCGGGCTGGGACGTCTCCGGCGTCGTGGAGCGGGTCGGTCCCGCCGTGACCGCGTTCGCCCCCGGCGACGAGGTGTTCGGCTACGTGCGCCGGGACGACGTCGGCCTGGGCACCTGCGCGGAGCTGGTCGCCGCGCCGCAGCGGTGCCTGGCGCACAAGCCGGAGTCGCTGTCCTTCGCCGAGGCCGGGGCGCTGCCGCTGGCCGGGCTGACCGCCTACCAGGCGCTGACCGAGGTGCTCGACGTCGGTGAGGGCGACCGGGTGCTGGTGCACCGCGCCGCCGGCGGGGTGGGGTTCAACGCCGTCCAGATCGCGGTGGCGCTGGGTGCGCACGTGATCGGCACGGCGAGCGCGAAGAACCACGGCTTCCTCCGCGAGGCCGGCTGCGCCGAGGTCTACGACTACGCCGACGGCCCGCTGAGCGAGCAGCTCTCCGAGCCGGTGGACGCCGTCCTCGACCTGGTCGGCGGGGCGACGCTGGCCGACGCCCCGGACCAGGTCCGCGACCCGGCCCGGATCGCCTCGGTGGTCGACCCGGCGGTCAACGACCTGGGCGGGCAGTACGTCTTCGTGCGACCCGACGCCCACGACCTGGAGGAGCTGGCCCGCCTCGCCGACGACGGCCAGCTGCGGGTCCCGGTGGCCAAGGCGTTCCCGCTGGAGCGCACCGGCGAGGCGCACGAGCTGGTGGCCGCCGGCCACGTCCGCGGCAAGGTCGTCGTCACCCTGCGCTGACGTGGCCGGCGGTCGGTCAGACCGCCAGCGCCGCGTCGGCGGGCAGGTCGTCCTTGCGCGCGGACACCAGAACGGCGCCGAGCAGCAGGGCCAGCGCCAGGAAGCCGGCGCCCCAGACGAAGGCCACGTGGTAGCCGTGCACGAACGCGGCGGCCGGTGACTCCCCGGGGTTCTCGGCGAGGTAGCCGGTCACCGACGAGGCGTAGAACGTGCTCAGCAGCGCCAGCCCCAGCGAGCCGCCGACCTGCTGGGCGGTGTTGAGCACCGCGGAGGCGACCCCGGAGTCCTGCTCGGAGACCCCGACCAGGGCGGTGCTGGACGCCGGCACGAAAACCGCGGCCAGGCCGAGGCTGATGACGACCTCGGCCGGGAGCACCTCGGTGACGTAGGAGCTGGTCACCCCGATGCGGGTCAGCCAGAGCATGCCGACCGCGGCCAGCAGCAGGCCGACCACCATCAGCGGCCGCGGCCCGACGCGGGGGAGCAGCTGGGAGACCACGCCGGCGCCCAGGATGATGCCGCCGCTGAAGGGCAGGAAGGCGAACCCGGACTCCAGCGGGGTGTAGCCCAGGGTCTGCTGGAAGTAGAAGGTCAGGAACAGGAAGATCGCGAACATGGCGGCCCCGACCAGCAGGAAGACCAGGTAGGACCCGCCGCGGTTGCGGTCGAGCACCACCCGCAGGGGCAGCAGCGGGTGGCTGGTGCTCCGCTCGCGGACCACGAAGCCGACGAGCAGCACCGCGGCGGCGGCGAGCAGCGTCAGGGTGACCGGGTCGCCCCAGCCCACGCCCTCCTCGGCGGCCTTGTTGAACCCGTAGACCAGGCTGGCCAGCCCGGCGGCCGACAGCAGGACGCCGGGGATGTCGAAGCGCCGGTCGCCGGTGGCCCGGCTCTCGGTCACCAGCGTGACGGCGAGGACGGCGGTGACCGCCGCGATGGGCACGTTGATCCCGAGCGTCCAGCGCCACGAGGCGTACTCGGTGAGCACCCCGCCGAGGATCAGGCCGATGGCCGCCCCGCCGCCGGAGATGGCGCCGAAGACCCCGAAGGCGCGGGCCCGCTCCCGCGGGTCGGTGAAGGTCACGGCCAGCAGGGACAGCGCGGCCGGTGCGAGCAGGGCCGCGAAGGCGCCCTGCAGCGCGCGGGCGGCGAACAGCAGCTCCTGGTTGGCCGCGATGCCGCCCAGCGCGGAGGCCAGGGCGAACCCGCCCAGCCCGACGAGGAAGGCCCGCTTGCGGCCGATGAAGTCCGCGATCCGGCCGCCGAGCAGGAGCAGCCCGCCGAAGGTGAGCGTGTAGGCGGTGACGACCCACTGGATGTTGGCCGCGGAGATGCCGAGGTCGGCACCGGCGTCGGGCAGCGCGATGTTCACGACCGACACGTCGAGCACGATCATCAGCTGGGCGACGGCGATGACCGCCAGCGCGAGCCATCGGCGGGGGGCGGGGCCGGGCGGGGGGGGGGCGGGCCGCCCCGGGGGGGGGGGGGGGGGGGGGGCGGGGGGGGGGGGGGGGGGCGGCCGGGGGGGGGGGGGGGCCGGCTCTTTTTCACAACTGGCGCCGCCGGCGAAGCGCCCTTCTTTGGTATTTGGGGGGGCCGGCTCGTCTCCAAAAAAAAAACAGCATACAAGCCGCCGTGACTACTGTGCAGGAGACACCGTACCGATATCGCANGAGGGGTGCCGGTGAGGGGTGGTCAGCCCACGGGGTGGGCGAGACCTGCGCCGGCCCAGCGCAGGCAGTCGCGGAGGATCTGCAGGAAGTCCTCGAAGGGGTCGTCGACGTCCCAGGCCTCGATGGCGGTGGCGACGGCGGCGACGGCGGTGTTGAGCACGAGGGCGGCGTGCACCCGGTCGGCGTCGGGGGACCGCCGGGTCAGCCACTCGTGCAGGTCGGGGTAGAAGGTGTCGCAGGTGCCCTGCGCGGCGGAGCACACGTCCGGTGACTGGGCGGTGAGCCGCTTCTGCAGGGGCAACCGGTCGGCCAGGGACGCCGCCAGCGCGAGGGCGACGTCGGTCATCGCCGTCCAGAGCGGGACGTCGTCGGGGACCTGGTCGAGCATCTCCTGCCAGCGCTGGACCTCGACCGGGTCCAGGTCGAAGAGGACGGCCTCCTTGCTGGGGAAGTAGCTGAAGAACGTGGTGCGGGAGACGCCGGCCTCCCGGGCGATGTCCTCCACGCTGACCGCGTCGAAGCCGCGTTCGCCGATCAACCGCAGCGCGGTGGACCGGATCGTGCGCCAGGCCGCGAGCTTCTTGCGCTCGCGCAGGCCCTGCACGGCGTCGACCACGCACCGCTGTCCTGTCGTCCTGGCCACGGGAGGAGGCTAGACCGAAAACTGGACGCAGTGCAAGTTTTTACGCAGTCCGGTTTTCGGGATCGTCCTAGGGTGACGTCGTGGTGCACCCGCCGGTCGACGACGCCGACGTCCCGCGGTACCTGGCCGAGCTGGGGATCCCCGGGATGGTCGACGTGCACGTGCACTTCATGCCCGAGCGGGTGCAGGCGGCGGTGTGGGCGTACTTCGCCCAGGCGGAGACGCACTACGGCGCGCCGTGGCCGGTCACCTACCCGGGGACCGTCGACGAGCGGTTGGCCCAGCTCGCGCAGCTCGGCGTCCGGGCGTTCTCGGCGCTGAACTACCCGCACAAGCCGGGGATGGCGGCCGGGCTCAACGACTGGTCGGCGGCGTTCGCCCAGGACCACCCGCAGGTGCTGCAGTCGGCCACCTTCTTCCCCGAGCCCGAGGCCGCGGACTACGTTCCCGCGGCGATCGGGGCCGGCGCCCGGGTGTTCAAGGTCCACGTGCAGGTCGGTTCGTTCGACCCCCGGCACCCGCTGCTCGAGCCGGTGTGGGCCGCGCTACAGGACGCCGGCACCCCGGTGGTCATCCACTGCGGGTCGGGGCCGCTGGCCGGGGAGCACACCGGACCCGCGCCGATGGCCGGGCTGCTCCAGCGGCACCCGCGGCTGCAGCTGGTGATCGCGCACCTCGGCATGCCGGAGTACGCGGAGTTCCTGACCCTGGCCGAGACCTACGACGGCGTCCGGCTGGACACCACCATGTTCGCCACCGACTTCACCGAGGCGCTCATGCCCTTCGACCGCGCGTTGCTGCCGCGGCTGGCGGCGCTGGGGGACAAGGTGCTGCTCGGCAGCGACTTCCCGACCATCCCGTACCCCTACGCCCACCAGCTCGCCGCCCTGCACCGGCTGGGTCTGGGCGAGGGGTGGCTGCGGTCGGTCCTGTGGGGCAACGGGGCGCGGCTGTTCGGGCTCACCCCCTAGGGTCGGTACCCGTGCCCTTCCCCGCCGGACTCACCGACCGCCCCCTCACCCGGGACGACCTGCCGGCGGTCGCCGCGCTGTACGCCGCGGCCGAGCAGGTCGACGACACCGGCGAGCACCACGACGCGCACGACCTGGCCGAGTACTGGTTCGCCCCCTACGTCGAGGTCGAGCACGACCTGCGGGTGGTGCTGGACGGCGACGACGTCGTCGCGGTCGGCACCACGGTGGCGCCGCCGACCTTTCGGGACGCCTACGCCGTGCACCTGGACGGCCGGGTGCACCCCGACCGCCGGGGCGAGGGCATCGGCCGCGCCCTGCTGGACTGGCAGGTCGCCCGGGGCACGGCGGTCCACGCCGCCCGCCACCCGGAGGCGCCGGGCCGGCTGACCGTGCTGGCGCAGTCGACCATCGCCGGCCAGGAGGGCCTGCTCCGCCGGGCCGGGTTCGCACCGGCCCGCTGGTTCCAGCAGATGTCCCGACCGCTCACCGGGCTGCCCGAGCCCCGCACCGTCGAGGGCGTGCAGCTGGTGCCCTTCGACTGGGCGCGCGACGAGCAGGTGCGGCACGCCCACAACGCCGCGTTCACCGAGCACTACGGCTCCAGCGAGCGCGACCGCACCTCGTGGGAGGCGATGTTCACCGGGCAGCGCGCCTTCCGGCCCGACCTGTCGGTGCTCGCCGTGGGCGACGGGGACGTGCTGGGCTACGTGCTCGCGTACGTGCACGACGCGGACACCGCGGCCACCGGTGAGGTCGACGCCTACTACGGCCAGATCGGCGTGGTGCCGGCCGCCCGCGGGCGCGGGCTGTCCAAGGCGGTCATCACCGCGGCGCTGGCCGCGGCGTCCGCGGCCGGGTGCGCGAGCGCGTCGCTGGAGGTCGACACCGACAACGTCAGCGACGCGCAGGGCCTGTACGAGGCCATGGGCTTCCGGGTCCGCCGCACCCAGGTCTCGTGGTCGGTCCAGCTCGCACCGCAGGGGTGACCGACCAGTAGGGTCCGGGCATGGTCACTGTGGATCAGCTCACACCGGCGGGGGTGGACGCCCGGCTGGCCGCCCGCGCCCACCGGGCGATCGAGCCGCTGCACTCCCACCACTACTTCAGCCCCGAGCTCGACGAGCAGCTCGCGGCGGCCGGGCTGCGGCCGGGCCGGATGACCTACTTCGCCGGCCGGGCCGCCCCGATGGGCGCGGTGTCCCCGGGTGTGGTGACGGCGACCTTCTACAACTTCGCGCCGGCCCTGGTGGCCCGGCACGTGCCCCGCTGCTGGACGCTGGCCACCCCGGAGACCGTGGTCGCCGCCCGGTTCGCCAGCGCCGGGGACTCCCTGACCCGGCTGCTCGGCGACACCCCGCTGGCCGACGTCGTCGAGCTCGGCGACCTGCTGGCCGAGGCGTCCACCGTGCTGACCCCCGAGGCCCGCCCGCTGTACGCCGGGCACGCCGACCTCGAGTGGCCCACCGACCCGGTGGTCCGGCTGTGGCACGCGGTGACCCTGCTGCGCGAGCACCGCGGCGACGGGCACCTGATGGCGCTGCAGCTGCACGGGCTGTCCGGGCTGGAGGCGCTGGTGACGCACACCGCGACCGGCCGCGGGTTCACCGTCGAGGCCGCCCAGCGCACCCGGGGCTGGTCGCCCGAGGAGTGGGCGGCGGCCCAGGACGGCCTCGTCGCCCGCGGGCTGGTCGACGAGCACGGAGCACTGACCGAGGACGGCGTGGCCCTGCGCGGGGCCGTGGAGGAGGCGACGGACACGATGAGCACCCAACCCTTCGAGCACCTGGGGCCCGAGCGCACCGCACGGGTGGTGGAGCTGGCCAAGGGCATGGCCCGCACCCTGGTCGGCAACGGCGCCTACCCGGCCGGCGTCCTGGCGGGTGGTCAGCGGTGAGCGGCACCCACCACGAGGCGACCGGCCCGGCCCGGCTGCCCTTCCCCGAGGTCGCGCCGGACGACGCCGCGGTCGCCGAGCGGATGGCGGCCCGCCGCGGCGGCGAGCTGTCCGCGCTGGACCGGCTGCTGCTGCACAGCCCGCCGGTCGCCGACGGCTGGAACGAGCTGCTGGGCGCGCTCCGGCACCGGTCGTCGCTGGCCGCCGACCTGCGCGAGCTGGCCATCCTGCGGGTGGCCGTGCTGAACAACGCGGCCTTCGAGTGGGTCGCCCACAAGGACGCCGCCCGCCGCGCCGGGGTGACCGACGCCCAGATCGACGCGCTGTACGAGCAGGACCCCTCGACGCACTTCGACGCCCGGCAGAACCTGGTGCTGGAGCTCACCGATGCCTCGACCTGGGGCATCGAGGTGCCCGAGCTGCTGTTCGACCAGGTCCGCGCGGAGTTCAGCGAGCGCGAGATCGTCGAGCTGATGGTCACCATCGGCGGCTACGCGATGGTCAGCCGGTTCCTGGTCGCGCTGCAGGTGCCCCCGCCCGAGGGCGAGGTCGGCTCCAGCTAGGGCGCGACCAGCAGCACCCGGGCGTCGTCCCGGGCGGTGACCGCCCAGCCGGCGGCCACCGCCTGGGCGACCAGCGGCCGGTCGGGGGTGAGCAGCAGGCACCCGACCCCGGCGGCGGTCAGCGTGTCCAGCGCGCCGTCCGCGCCGTCCATCAGCCGCTCGGTGGCCAGCAGCGCCGGCATGCCGTAGACGTCGTTGCGGCCGTCGGCGGAGACCAGGACGCCGTCCTGCCCGCGGAGCAGGGTGAGCAGACCGCCCTCGTCGTACTCGTTGAGCACCCGGCACCCGTCGGGGATCGCCGCGACGGTCGCCGCGGTCGGGAACAGCGGTCCCGGTCGTCCGAACGAGCCGGGGCTGGTGAGCGCGACGGCGACGACCGTCGCCCCGATCGCCACCGGCAGCGCCCAGGACAGCCGGCGCACCAGCCGCGGCACCCGGCCCGGGGTGACCGCGGGCAGCACGGCGGCCACCGCGGGCAGGGCCACCAGCACGGCCATGGGGGAGAAGCGGGCGGCGGTCACCCCGCCGATCACCAGCACCGCGACCGCCCCGACCCAGCAGGGCAGCCACCCGGGGACCCGGTCGGCCGCGGCCGCCCGGCGCCAGGCCAGCACCAGCACGGCCAGGCACAGCGCGGCGGCGACCCAGGTCATCGCCAGCACCGGCTTGGCCCGCCACAGCGGGGCCCACTCGTCGATCAGCGCCGTGGACTCGTCGGCGGTGTGCCCGGCCGCGGCCACGATGCCGGTGCCGAGCGGGGAGGCCAGGCAGCCCAGGCCCACCGCTCCGACGACCACGGCGGGTCGGACCAGCTGCCCGGCGACGTCCCGCCAGCGGCGCTCGCGGACGGCGGTGCGGACGGGTCCGGCGAGGACGGCGAGACCGACCCCGCCGGCCACCGCGGCGAACCCGCCGAGCGCGGCCAGGTGCAGGTTGACCCACAGCGCGGTGAGCCCGACCAGGCCCGCGGCCCCGAGCAGGGCCGACCGTCGTCCGGTGCCCAGGAGCACCCGGGCGGCCAGCCCGACGAGGAGGACCAGCGCGGCGTAGCTGACCGTCTGCGGCCGGGCCGACAGCCAGGCGGTCAGCGGGACGACGGCCAGCGTGGACACCACGGCCAGCGCGGGCGCCGCGGCACCCAGCCGGCGTCCGACCACGACGACCGCGACGCCGACCAGGGACACCGTGAGCACGGTGAACCAGCCCAGGCCCGCCCAGCCGCCGAGCCGCCAGGCCAGGTCGACCAGGACGTCGTAGCCCCAGGAGTTCGGGTGCCACGGTGTCCCGGCGGCGTTCCAGCTGTCGTCCTCCACCAGCGCTGTGGTGCGCCGGGCCAGGACCTCGGCGCCGGTGGTGATCTGCCAGTAGGTGTCGCCCTCGGCGAACGCTGTCGACCGGGCGAGGGCGACCAGCACGAACGGCAGCGCCCCGCCCAGCAACGCCGCGTCGCGCCACCGGTGGCGGGGCGCGGCGGTGGTCGGGGGNGACCGCCGCCGTCCCCCGCTCACCGCCCCGCTGACCGCGCTCAGCACGCTCACCCGCCGTCCCCGCCCCGCCGGGCTGGCCCCCGAGCCGGTCACCCGGCTCGAGCTGCCGGGCCGGGCGCCCAAGCTCATCGACAACGCCGTCTACAGCGCCGGCCGGCGGGTGGACACCCCGGAGTCGCCGGAGGAGAGCCGCACCTGGCTGCGCCTCACCGATGGGTTCACGGAGAACCGGCTGGCCTGGCTGGGGCTGTACCGGCCCGAGCCGCACCAGGTCGGCGAGCTCGCGGAGCTGTTCGACCTGCCGGAGCTGGCCGTCGAGGACGCCATCCACGCCCACCAGCGGCCCAAGTTCGAGCGCTACGGCGACACGCTCTTCGTCGTCCTCAAGGCCGCCCGGTACCTCGACGCCCGCGAGGAGGTGGAGTTCGGCGAGCTGCACCTGTTCCTGGGGCGCGACTTCGTGATCACCATCCGGCATGCCGAGTCCCCGGACCTCGCCCGGGTCCGCCGGCGGCTGGAGAGCGACCCCGAGCTGCTGGCCAAGGGCAGCGAGTCGGTGCTCTACGCGATCCTGGACGCCGTCGTCGACGGGTACCTGCCGGTGCTGGCCGGGCTGGACAAGGACATCGACGAGATCGAGCTCGAGGTGTTCCGCGGGGACCCGAAGGTGTCCCGGCGGATCTACGAGCTGTCCCAGGAGGTGCTCGACGTGCAGCGGGCCACCGCCCCGCTGGCCGGGATCTGCGCGGCGATCACCGCCGGGTTCGAGAAGTACGCCGTCGACGAGGACCTGCGGGCCGCCCTGCGCGACGTGGCCGACCACGTCACCGGCATCAACGAGCGGGTCGACGCCTTCCGCTCCCAGCTGCGGGACATCCTCACGGTCAACGCCACCCTGGTCGCGCAGCGGCAGAACGAGGAGATGAAGACGCTCTCGGAGACCTCGATCGCCCAGGGCGAGGAGGTCAAGAAGATCTCGGCCTGGGCGGCCATCCTCTTCGCCCCGTCGCTGGTGGGCGGGGTGTACGGCATGAACTTCCAGCACATGCCCGAGCTGACCTGGGTGTTCGGCTACCCGTTCGCGCTGACCCTGATGTTCGGCATCAGCCTGGCGCTGTACGTGATCTTCAAACGCCGCGACTGGATCTGACCCGCCCCCGGGGTGAATCGGGAAGCTTCCGGGCGGATGGCGGGTTACGATCTCCGTACAACTGCACAGGGGGTGATTGGTCTCGACTTCGGTCGGGTCACCAGGGGAAGCGAGCCGAGGAAGCCAACGATGAGCTCGTTAACCACGCGTTGGAAAACACACAAGCGCCGACTCCAGTCAGCGCGACTTCGCTCTCGCTGCGTAAGCAGCCAGAGTGAGTCTGTCAGCCCGGGTTTCGTCATCGGCCCGGATCCTGGCATCAGCTAGATGACTCACCGTGCTGGTCGGTCGCGGACCGGCACGGGACACCACACAGCGACTGGGCCTGTCGTCCCGACCTGTTCGTGGGATCGGGAAGGTCGAGCAGGGACTACGCGGACTGCGCTCGGAGAAGCCCTGGTCGCGCGTCGAAGGACGCGGGTTCGATTCCCGCCACCTCCACCATCACAGCAGTACCCCTTGCAGAGGTAGGCAGAGCCCGGACGGTCCACGGACCGCCCGGGCTCTGCTGCGTCGTGGCCGCCCGGTGGCTACCGTCCGCAGCCATGACGTCGGAGCTGACCGAGCACCACGAGGCCAACGCTGCGCTGGTGCAGCAGCGGATCGGGATGGGGGACCACCCAGCGTCCCCGCGACCGCTGGACCACCTGGTCGTCGTCCCCCGCACGCACGCGGCCGCGGTGCAGTCCGACCTGGAGGCGGCCGGGTTCCGGGTGGACGGCGTGCAGCGGGGTCTGCGGCGCGCCCGGATCGAGTTCTCCCGCATCGACGCCGCCGACCTCGACACGGCGGACGCGTTCACCCGGGAGATCGTCGAGATCGTCGGTCGCCACGGCGGCGGGTACGACGGGTGGGCCGGCTATCTGGTCGCCGGCCCGGCAGGGGGCTGACGGAGGCGGGCGCGGTTCGCCGACCGCCGCCGGTCAGGCGCCGACGTAGGCGGCCAGGTGCTGGCCGGTGAGGGTGCCGCGGTCGGCGACCAGCTCGGCGGGGGTGCCCTGGAAGACCACCCGGCCGCCGTCGTGGCCGGCGCCGGGACCGATGTCGATGATCTGGTCGGCGTGGGCCATCACGGCCTGGTGGTGCTCGATGACGATCACCGACCGGCCGGCGTCGACCAGCCGGTCGAGCAGGCCCAGCAGCTGGTCGACGTCGGCCAGGTGCAGGCCTGTGGTGGGCTCGTCGAGCACGTAGACGGTGCCGCCCTCGCCCATCTGGATCGCCAGCTTCAGCCGCTGGCGCTCGCCGCCGGACAGCGTGTTCAGCGGCTGCCCGAGGGTCAGGTAGCCCAGCCCGACGTCGACCATCCGGCCCAGCACCTTCTGCGCGGCCGGGGTCTTGGCCGCGCCGGTCCCGAAGTACTCCAGCGCCTCGGTGACCGGCAGCGCGAGCACCTCGGCGATGTTCTTGCCCTCGAGCCGGTACTCCAGCACCGCGGCCTGGAAGCGCTTGCCCTCGCACTCCTCGCAGGGCGTGGAGACGGTGCCCATCGTCGGGATCTCGGTGATGATCACGCCGGCGCCGTTGCAGGAGGGGCAGGCGCCCTCGGAGTTGGCGCTGAAGAGGGCGGGCTTGACCCCGTTGGCCTTGGCGAACGCCTTGCGCACCGGCTCCAGCAGCCCGGTGTAGGTGGCCGGGTTGCTCCGCCGGGACCCCTTGATCGCGGTCTGGTCGATGCTCACCACGCCCTCGCGCCCGGCCACCGAGCCGTGCACCAGCGAGCTCTTGCCCGACCCGGCGACCCCGGTCACCACGGTGAGCACGCCCAGCGGGATGTCCACGTCGACGTCGCGCAGGTTGTGCGTGCTGGCCCCGCGCACCTCGAGCACCCCGGTCGGCGTGCGCACCGTCGGCTTCAGCGTCGCCCGGTCGTCGAGGTGCGTGCCGGTCAGCGTGCCGCTGGCCCGCAGACCCGCCAGCGACCCCTCGTAGACGACCTGCCCGCCGGCGGTGCCGGCCCGCGGGCCGATGTCCACCACGTGGTCGGCGATCGCGATCGTCTCGGGCTTGTGCTCGACGACCAGCACGGTGTTGCCCTTGTCGCGCAGCTGCAGCAGCAGGGCGTTCATCTTGTCGATGTCGTGCGGGTGCAGCCCGATGGTGGGCTCGTCGAAGACGTAGGTGACGTCGGTCAGCGAGCTGCCCAGGTGCCGGATCAACTTGGTGCGCTGGGCCTCACCACCCGAC
This sequence comes from Klenkia terrae, assembly GCF_900491935.1. Lineage (GTDB taxonomy): Bacteria > Actinomycetota > Actinomycetes > Mycobacteriales > Geodermatophilaceae > Klenkia > Klenkia terrae. The sequence goes on along the minus strand of NZ_UEXK01000004.1, from coordinate 1,045,648 downwards.
AGCGTGCCCGCGGGCCGGTCCAGCGACAGGTAGCCCAGCCCGATGTCGGTGAACGCGTCCAGGGTGTCCCGCAGGCCGCCGAGCAGCGGGGCCACCGACGGCTCGTCGAGCCGGCGGATCCAGTCGGCCAGGTCGCTGATCTGCATCTGGCACAGCTCGGCGATGTTCTTGCCGGCGACCAGGGACGAGCGGGCGGTGTCGTTGAGCCGGGTGCCGGCGCAGTCCGGGCAGGTGGTGAAGGTGACCGCGCGCTCGACGAACGCCCGGATGTGCGGCTGCATCGAGTCGACGTCCTTGCTGAGGAACGTCTTCTGGATCTGCGGGATGATCCCGAGGAAGGTCAGGTTGATGCCCTCGACCTTGATCTTGGTGGCGTCCTGGTACAGCAGAGCGCGCAGCTCGCGCTCGGGCAGGTCGCGGATGGGGACGTCGCAGTCGAACAGGCCGCAACCGCGCAGGATCCGGCCCTGCCAGCCGTCCATCGACCAGCCGGGGATGGTCAGCGCACCCTCGTTGATGGTCTTGGTGTCGTCGTAGAGCGCGGTGCGGTCGAAGTCGGTGACCGACCCGCGGCCCTCGCACCGGGGGCACATGCCGCCCTGCACGCGGAACTCCTTGCGCTCGATGTTCCGGCCGGCCTCGGGGTCGCCCTTCTCGACGGTCACCCCGCCCTTGCCGCTGACCGTGGCGGTGTTGAACGAGAACGCCTGCGCCGAGCCGATGTGCGGGGTGCCGATCTTGGCGAACAGGATGCGGAGCAGGGCGTTCACGTCGGTCGCGGTGCCCAGGGTGGACCGCGGGTTGGCGCCCATCCGCTCCTGGTCGACGATGATCGCGGTGGTCAGGCCGTCGAGCAGGTCGACGTCGGGCCGGGCCTGGCTGGGCATGAAGCCCTGCAGGAACGCCGGGTAGGTCTCGTTGATCAGCCGCTGGGACTCCGCGGCGATGGTGGCGAAGACCAGCGAGCTCTTGCCCGACCCGGAGACCCCGGTGAAGACCGTCAGCCGCCGCTTCGGGATCTCGACGTCGACGTCCTTGAGGTTGTTCTCCCGGGCGCCCAGCACCCGGATCAGGTCGTGGGTGTCGGCCGGGTGCGTCGCGGGGCTGTCCACGGCGTGCTGTCTACCGCATCCGGGCGACAATTCCGACCCGGTCACACCCCGTGGGGCCGGGTCGTCAGGAGGCTGTGGAGATGGTCGAGGAGTTCGAGGCGGAGCGGCCCAGGCTGACCGCCCTGGCCGCGCGGGTGCTGGGTGACCGGTCCGAGGCCGAGGACGTCGTCCAGCAGGCCTGGCTGCGGCTGCACCGCACGGAGACCGAGGTGCTGGACCTGCCGGCCTGGCTGACGACGGTCACCACGCGGCTGTGCCTGGACCGGCTCAAGGCCCGCACCCCGGTGCCCGTCGAGGAGCTGGAGGACGTGCCGGATCCGGTGGCCGACCCCGCCGACGAGGTCGCGCTCGCCGACACCGTGGGGCTGGCCCTGCAGGTGGTGCTGGACCGGTTGCCGCCGCGGGAGCGGGTGGCCTTCGTGCTGCACGACAGCTTCGGGTTCGCGTTCCCCACCATCGCCGCGGTCCTGGACACCACCCCGGCCGCCGCCCGCAAGCTGGCCTCCCGGGCCCGCGCCCGGATCGCCCAGCCCGCAGCCGAGGACCGGCTGGCCGACTGGGTGGTGGTGGACGCCTTCATGGCCGCCGCCCGCGGCGGCGACCTGGCCCGGTTGCTCGAGCTGCTGGCGCCCGGTGCCGGGGTGACCGCCGACGCCGCCGCGCTGCAGGCCGGCACCCCGGAGCGGATCGAGGGCAGGGACGCGGTGGCCGCTTTCTTCGACGGCAGTGCGCACGCGGCGCTGCCGGTGCTCGTGGACGGCCGGGCCGGCTACGCCTGGTACCACCGCGGCGAGGCCAAGGTGGTCTTCGACTTCGCCGTCGCCGACGGCGTGGTGCAGGCCATCACCTTCCGCGCCGAGCCCGACCTGCTGTCCCGGGTCGAGCGCCGGTCACACCCGGACGACGGCCGTCGTCAGGGAGATGAACACCCCCGAGAGAGGACCGAGACGTGAAGACCATGACCTGCGCCCAGCTGGGTGGCCCCTGCGACCTGGCGCACCGCGGCGAGGACGCCAACGCCGTCATCAACGCCCAGGACCAGCACCTCAAGGAGGCGGAGAAGGCCGGCGACGCCAGCCACCAGGAGGCCCGGGACGCGATGAAGGGCCGCTGGCGGCACCCCAAGAAGTCGATGGACTGGTACCGGGGGATGCAGAAGGCGTTCGCCGACCTGCCCGAGGACTGAGGGCCTCAGGAGGTGAGCCCCACCGCCAGCGCCACGATGCCCAGCAGCGGTGGGGTGAGCTGGATCAGCGCGGGCCGGGTCTTGCTGCGGTCGGACAGCAGCAGGACCAGCCCGGCGGCCACCATCGACCCGGCCCCGACGAACACCAGCGTGGCGCCCACGGCGGTGCCGCCGGCGGCCACGACCACGATGCCGACGGCGATCTCGACGGCCAGGAACAGGTTGTAGAAGCCCTGGTTGAACGCCATCGACCGGGTCTCGCGCGCCTGCTCGGGCGTGGTGCCGAAGGTGGCCCGGGCCCTGTCGCCGGTCCAGGCGAGGGACTCGAGCACGAAGATGTACAGGTGGACGGCGGCGGCGATGCCGGCGAGGACCAGCCCGGCGACGAGCACGGCGCTACAGCTCGCCGCGCACGAGCTCGGCCGCCGTCGCCAGCGCCCGCATCTTGCCCGCGGCGGCCTCCCGCGGCAGGTACTTGAGGCCGCAGTCGCTGGACAGCACCAGCTTCTCGACGTCCACGTGGTCCAGGGCGCGGCGGACCCGGTCGGCGACCTGCACCGGCGTCTCGACCTCGGGCGTCGAGAGGTCCAGCACGCCCAGCGCGATGCCCTTCCCGCGCAGCGGGGCCAGCGTCGCGGGGTCCAGGCTGGACTGCGCGGTCTCCACCGAGATCGCGTCGGCGGTGACGTCGGCCAGCTCCGGCAGGAAGGAGTAGCCGTCGGGGCGCTGGGCGACCATCGCGGCGTAGCCGAAGCACAGGTGCACGTGGGTGGTGCCGGTGGCGCCCTCGAGCGCCCGGTTGAGCACCTCCACGCCGTACTGCCGGGCCACGTCGGGCCGGGCCTGCAGCCACGGCTCGTCCAGCTGGACGACGTCGGCGCCGGCGGCGAAGAGGTCGGCGATCTCGGCCCGGACCACGTCGGCGTAGGCCAGCGCCAGCTCGCGGTCGCTGCCGTAGAAGTCGTCCTGCGCCTGCTGGGCCATGGTGAACGGCCCCGGCACGGTGATCTTGACGGCCCGGTCGGTGTGCGCGCGCAGGAACCGCACGTCGTCGGCCTGCACCGGGCGCGGCCGGGTGATCGGGCCGGTGATCCGCGGGACCGGGATGTCCAGGCCCGAGCGGTTGCGCACCGTGCCCGGGTTGTCCAGGTCGATGCCCTCCAGCGCGGTGGCGAAGTGGTTGGAGTAGGACTCCCGGCGGATCTCGCCGTCCCCGACGATGTCCAGCCCGGCCGCCTCCTGCGCGCGGATGGTGACCAGCGTGGCGTCGTCCTGCGCCTCGGCGAGGTCGGCCTCGGGGATGCGCCACAGCTCGGCGGCCCGGACCCGTGGCGGGAACTGGTGGCCCAGCCGGTCCCGGTCGATCAACCACCCGGGCTGCGGCAGGCTCCCGACGACGGTGGTGGGCAGCGGCGGCAGCGGGCGGGGCATGGCGTCGATCCTGCCCGACCGCGGGGCTGTCGCCGTCGCCGGTCATGGGAGAGGGTGAGCGGCGTCACCCCACCCGGCTCGACGAGGAGCTGTCCGTGCTCGAGAACCCGTTCTACGCACCTGAGGTCCAGGGCCCCTACGAGATGCACTCGCTGGGGTCCTTCGACCTCGAGGAGGGCGGGACCATCCCGGACCTCCAGCTCGCCTACGCCACCTACGGCGTGCTGAACGAGGCCATGGACAACGCGATCCTGGTGCCCACCTGGTTCAGCGGCACCCACGCCACCTGGTGGCAGGTCTACCTCGGCCCCGGCCGGGCGCTGGACCCGGAGAAGTGGTTCATCGTGGTGGTGAACCAGATCGGCAACGGGCTGTCCACGTCACCGCACACCACCGACGACCCCTCCATCGCGATGTCGAGGTTCCCGAAGGTCCGGATCGGGGACGACGTCCGGGCGCAGCGGCAGCTGGCCGCCGACCTGTGGGGCATCGAGCGGTGGGCACTGGTGGTCGGCGGGTCGATGGGTGCGCAGCAGGCCTACGAGTGGGCCGTCCGGTACCCCGACCAGGTCGCCCGGTGCGCCCCGATCGCCGGCACCGCGCAGAACACCCCGCACGACTACCTGTTCACCCAGGCGCTGATGGACGCGATCACCTCGGACCCCGGCTGGGCCGGCGGGGAGTACAGCTCGAACGCCGAGGTCGCCGCGGGGCTGCGCCGGCACGCCGACATCTGGGCGATCATGGGGCTGTCCACGGAGTTCTGGCGGTCCGGGTTCTGGAGGGGCATCGAGCTGCCCGACGTGCACTGGGACACCTTCACCGAGTTCCAGGAGCGCTTCACCCAGGCGGTCTTCGGCGCGATGGACCCCAACGCGCTGCTGAGCATGGGCTGGAAGTGGCAGCGCGGCGACGTCGCCCGGCACACCGACGGCGACCTGGCCGCGGCGCTGGGGCGGATCACCGCGGTGACCTTCGTGATGCCGATCGACGAGGACATGTTCTTCCCGGTCCGCGACTGCCGGCGGGAGGCCGAGCTGGTCCCCGGCGCCGAGCTGCGGGTGCTGCCCAGCATCGCCGGGCACTTCGGCCTGTTCGGGTTCGAGAAGACCTACCTGGACGCCGTCGACGCCAACCTCTCGGAGCTGCTGGCCCGGCCGGCCTGAGGCAGCCGGAAAGCAGTCGCGCCCCGGCCCGGGGTCCGGCACGGTGGCGGCATGGAACGCACCGTGCCGGTCGCCGACGGGGTCGAGCTGTGGGTCGAGGAGCGGGGCGACCCCGGGGCGCCGGCGGTACTGCTGGTGATGGGCGCGGCGTCGTCGGGCCTGTTCTGGCCCGACGCGCTGGTCGACCGGCTGGCCCGGTCGTACCGGGTCGTCCGGTACGACCACCGGGACACCGGCCGGTCGACCGCGGGCAGCTCCTACGCGCTGCGGGAGCTGGCCGACGACGCGGTCGCCGTCCTCGACGGCCTGGGGATCGACCGGGCGCACGTGGTCGGCATGTCGATGGGCGGCCTGCTCACCCAGCTTCTGCTGCTGGACCACCCCGACCGGCTGCTGAGCGCCACGCTGTTCGGCACCGGACCGCTCGGCGGGGCGCCCGGCGAGCCCGCGCCCGGGCCGTCGGCGGAGCTGCTGGCCTTCTGGGCGACCATGGGCGAGCCCCGGGACGACGAGGCCGAGCTGGCCTGGCGGGTCGAGCACTGGCGGCTGCTGCACGGCGACGGCATCCCGGTCGACCCGGCGGAGTGGCGCGCGCAGGAGCTGCGGGTGGCCGAGCACTCCGGCGGTCTGCTGCCCGCGACGGCCCACGCCACCGCCGACCAGTCCGGGCTGGCGCGGGGCGCCGAGCTGGCGTCGGTCGCCGTCCCGGTGCTGGTCGTGGAGGCGCCGGCCGACCCCGCGTACCCGCCGCCCAACGCCCGACGGCTGGCCGACGCGCTGGGGAACGCGCACGTGGTGACCGTCCCGGGCATGGGCCACGCGCTGCCGGCCGCCGTCCTGGCCCCGCTCGCCGACGCGATCGAGGCCCAGCTGGTCAGCCCGCGCGGCGCGGGGGACCGGCCGGGGTGACGGCGGGCAGCTCGCTGGTCAGCAGCCGGACGTGCTTGCGGCGCCCGGGCCGGCGGGCGGCCAGGAAGTCCAGGGCGATCGCCGCCGTCCACGACTGGTCCCTGCTGCCCAGCTGCTCGCCGGTGATCGGCTGGTAGTACTCGGCGAAGTCGCACTCGACCAGCTGGGCCAGCCCGGCCAGCCGGAGCGCGTTGGCCGCCTCCTGCTCGCCGGACCGGTTGAGCGCCCAGGCCATCAGCCAGTTGAGCACCGGCCACTGCGGTCCGCGCCAGTAGGTGCGCTCGCGGAAGTGCGGCGAGGCCGGCGACACCGACGGGACGACGGGCCACCGCAGCCGGGAGTGCCCGCACCAGCGGGGGCCCAGCAGCAGGTCGCGCTGGCGGCGGATGAGCGCCTCGTCCCCGCCGCAGACCAGCGGGGCGAACCCGGCGGCGGAGTCGACGTCCAGGTACCGCCCGGTGCGCAGGTCCAGGTCGCGGGCCAGGCCGGTGCCCGGGTCCACCGAGCGCAGCACCCCGGTGCGGAACCGGCGGGCGATCGCCCGGGACTCCTCGACGCCGTCCACGATGCCCAGCTCCGAGCCCATGTCGGCCAGCAGGTCCGACGCCGCGGCCAGCAGCGCCGACACCAGGACGTCGCCGACCACGAAGTCGCCGGTGGCCCGGTAGGCCGCGTCGTCGTAGCGGGCCCGGACCTTCTGCTCGACCAGCCACAGGTACTTGGCGTACTCGCCGTCCGAGGGACGCTGCGAGGGGTCGCTGACGTGCGCCAGGTCCCGGCGGACGAACGGCGGCATGTCTGGGCCCGGGTGCACCTGGGCGTAGGGGGCGTCCCAGCGCGGGGAGTCGTCCATCCCGGACTCCCAGCCGTGGTGGATCTCGACCAGCCCGTGCGCGTACGGGTCGCGGGCGGTGGCCAGGTAGCGGTGCCAGGCCAGCCAGCGCGGGAACGTCTCCACCACGAAGGCCTCGGCCAGCTCCTGGTCGGCACCGCCCTTGCGCCGGGCGTCGTGCAGGATCCGGGACAGCGCGATCACGTGGATCGGCGGCTGGGTGATGCCCGAGGTGAGCACCCCGGCCGGCCGGGCGGCGGCGACCTGGGTGCGCCAGCGGTCCGGGTCGGGGAAGTAGTCGCTGGGGGAGTGGAACAGGATGTGCGGGATCATCCCGGTCGTCCACTGGCCGCCGAGCAGGGTGCGCAGCTCGTCCAGCGCCCGCGGCACCGACACCGTGGCGATGCCCAGGGCGACGAACCCGGCGTCCCAGCTCCACATGTGCGGGTAGAGCGTGGGCGAGGCGACGGTGAAGCGGCCGCGGTCATTGCCCTTGAGCACGTAGCCGGCGCGGCCGGCCATCAGCGCGATGTCGTTCGGGGTGGGCTGGTACATCGGGCTCCCTCGGCTGGGCGGCACCCGCGATCCTCGCCGGTGCGCGGCCCGCGGCCAACCCAGCTCGCCCGCCGATCACGTCACGTCCGGGCGGGCTGCTCGCTGCGCCGGCCGGCCAGCCGGGCCAGCAGGTACAGCCCGACCCCGACCAGCAGCATGATCCCGGCGCGCAGCCAGGTCCCCGCCTCCTGCTGCCACAGCAGCAGCACGCACGACCCGATCGCCAGGTAGGGCAGCACCACGGGGGCTCGGAAGTGGTCGTGCTCGACGGCGTCCCGGCGCAGCACCAGCACCGAGACGTTGGTGGAGAGGAAGACCAGCAGCAGCAGGAGGACGACGGTGGTCGCCAGCGTGGCCAGGTCCCCGGTCAGGGTGAGCCCGATGGCCACCACCGTGGTGGCCACGATCGCCACCCAGGGGGTGCGGCGGCGCGGCAGCACCCGGCCCAGCACCGGGGGCAGCAGCCGCTGCTCGGCGAGCCCGAACACCAGCCGGCTGGCCATGATCATGGTCAGCAGGGCGCCGTTGGCCACCGCGACCAGGGCGATCGCGCTGAACACCTGGTCGGGGAGTCCGACGCCGCTGGCCTGCACGACCGCCAGCAGCGGGCCGGACGACGCGGCCAGGTCGTCGGGCGCGAGCACCACGGAGGCGGCCAGCCCGACCAGCACGTACACCGCCCCGGCGGTCAGCAACGCCCCGAACAGGGCGCGCGGGAAGACCCGGCGGACGTCGCGCACCTCCTCGGCCAGGTTGGCCGAGGTCTCGAAGCCGACGAAGGAGTAGTAGGCGAGCACCGCGGCGGCCAGCACGGCCGAGCCGGCCGACACCCCGTCGGGGAACTCGGTGACCCGGCCGACGTCGCCGTCCCCGCGTCCGAGCACGACCGCGCCGAGGACGACGACCAGCACCAGGCCGGACACCTCGACGCAGGTCATGACCAGGTTGGCCCGCATGGACTCCTGGATGCCGCGGGCGTTGAGCAGCCCGACCAGCACCAGGAAGACCACCGCGGCGGGCACGGCGGGCACGTCGAGGAAGACGGGGAGGGAGTCCCCGCTGAACGCCAGCGCCAGGCCCGCGGCGCTGGGGACGCCGGCGGCGGGCATGCAGAACCCGACCAGGAACGACAGCAGCGGGACGCCGAAGGCCCGCTCGGCGAACACCGCCGCACCCCCGGCCCGCGGGTACTTGGTGACCAGCTCGGCGTAGGACGCCGCGGTCAGCAGCGCCAGCACCAGGGCCACCAGCAGCGGCAGCCAGACCGCCCCGCCCACCTCGCCGGCCACCTCGCCGACCAGGGCGTAGATGCCGGCCCCCAGCACGTCGCCGAGGATGAAGACGTAGAGGAGCTTGCCGCTGACGGCCTGCTTGAGCTGGGAACCGTCCTGGTTCCGGTCCGTGTCGGTCACCGAACCACCCTCCGCCCGGTGGCCGGTGCCGGCAAGCGCAGCCTCCCCCCGCAGGTGGGGGGCAGGGTGGCGCGGGCGCCCCGTGCCGTGCACCGTGGCGCGGTGCAGCGTGTCCCGGCGTCCCCCCGCTCGTTGGAGCAGCGCGTGGAGCCGTCGTGATCACCCGGGCCGTGCGCCGGCTGCTCGCGGTGCTGCTCCGGGTGGTCGTCCCCGGCATCCGCCGGGTGGTCCCCGCCGACCGGGTGGTCGCCCCGGGCATCGTGCTGCTGGTCGTCGCCGCCAACGTGGTGGGCGCCGGGGTGGTCACCCTGCTGCTGCTCGGGGTCAACGGCGGCTCGGACGCCGACTCGCCCACCGGGCGGCTGGTCACCGCGGTCGCCGGGGCGGGCTACCTGGTGCTGGCCATCCCGGTCGGCGTGCTGTGGGGGCTGCGCCAGCAGCGGCAGACCAACCGGTGGCTGTGGGCCGGGCGGGCACCGACCGCCGAGGAGGCGCTGGTCGCCCTCCGGCTGCCCGCCGACATCGGCCGGCTGGTGGCCGTGATCTGGGCGGTCGCCGCCGTGGGGCTGGGGGTCGTGGCGGCCGTGGTCTACCCCGAGCCGCTGGTGGGGCTGCGGATCGGGTTGTCCGTCGTCCTGGGCGGGGTGGTCACCGCCGGGGTCGGCTACCTGCTCGTCGCCCGCGCCGCCCGGCACGTGACCGCCCGGGCGCTGGCCGCCCACCCGCCGGACGAGCCGCGCACGCTCAGCGTCCGCCGGCGCCTGCTGCTGGCCTGGGGGCTGACCAGCGCGGTGCCCATGGTCGGTCTGATCCTGCTGGTGCTCGACCCGACCGGCCAGGGCACGCCCGGCCGATTCACCGCGCTGTTCCTGCCCGGCGTCAGCCTGGTGATCGGGCTGCTGGCCACCCTGCTCATCGCCCGCGCGGTCGGGTCGCCCCTGCGCGAGCTGCGCCGGGCGGTGCAGCGGATCGGCGACGGCGCCACCGACGTCCGGGTGGTCGTCGACGACGCGGGGGAGATCGGCCTGCTGCAGGCCGGGGTGAACTCGATGGCCGCCGGGCTGGCCGAGCGCGAGCGGCTGCGCGACCTGTTCGGCCGGCACGTCGGCGACACCGTGGCCGCCCAGGCGATGGAGCAGGGCGTCGAGCTGGGCGGCGAGACACGCACCGTGGCCGCGCTGTTCGTCGACGTCGCCGGCTCCACCGGGTTGGCCCAGCAGCTGGGACCGCAGGAGATGGTCGGGCTGCTCAACCGGTTCTTCGCCGTCGTGGTGGACGCGACGTCGGCGGAGGGCGGGCTGGTCAACAAGTTCGAGGGCGACGCCGCGCTGTGCGTGTTCGGTGCGCCGCGGACCCTGGACGACGCGGCCGGGGCGGCGCTGCGGGCCGCCCGCGCCATCTGCACCGCGGTCGGCGAGGCCGGCGAGGTCGAGGGGGGTGTCGGGGTGGCCTGGGGCGACGTCGTGGCCGGTCAGATCGGGGCGGACAGCCGCTCGGAGTACACCGTCATCGGCGACGCGGTGAACTCCGCGGCCCGGCTCACCGAGCTGGCCAAGGACCACACCGGGCGGGCGGTGGCCAGCGACGCGGCCGTGCAGGCGGCGGACCCGGCCGAGCGCGAGCACTGGGTGTGCGCCGACGAGGTCGTGCTGCGCGGGCGGTCCGAGCCGACCCGCACGTGGGTGCGGCGCGGCTAGGAGTGCGAGCAGCTAGGCGTGCGAGCGGACGACGACGAGGACGTCCTCGGACTGCAGGGTGCCGATCTTGGGGTCGTCGAAGCGCAGCGTGCGGCCGCCCCGGGTGACCGACAGGACGACGTCGCGCAGCTGGCGGGCGCCCATGCCGACCTCGGCGCTGGTGACCGTCCGCTGGGCGAGGTCCAGGCCGTGGCCCGACGTCAGCAGGTCCTCCACGACCGCGACCACCCGCGGGCTGTCGGTGGCCAGGCCCAGCAGTCGCCCCGAGGTGGACGACGAGGTGATCACCGAGTCGGCACCGGACTGCCGCAGCAGGCTGGCGTTCTCCTCCTCGCGCACGCTGGCCGTGATCGGCACGGTGGGGTTGAGCTGGCGCACGGTGAGGGTGATGAGGACGGCGGTGTCGTCGCGGTTGGCGGCCACCACCACCGCCCGGGCCTTCTCGATCGACGTCCGGCGCAGCACGTCGGCCCGTCCGGCGTCGCCGACGATGCCGGTGAAGCCCAGGGAGTTGGCCTCGTCGATCGCCGTCGGGCTCGGGTCGACGACGACGATCAGCTCCTTCTCGGTCCCGTTGGCCAGCAGCGCGCGGATGGCGCTGCGGCCCTTGGTGCCGTACCCGCACACGACGACGTGCTGGCGCACGGAGGACCTCCAACGACGGACCCGGAACTCCTCCCGGGAGCGCGCGGTGAGCGCCTCCAGGGTGGTCCCGATGAGGATGAGCAGGAACAGCACGCGCAGCGGGGTGATGATCAGGATGTTCACCAGCCGCGCGCCGGGGGTGATCGGCGTGATGTCGCCGTAGCCGGTGGTCGAGAGGCTGACCGTGGCGTAGTAGGTGGCATCCAGCAGCGACAGCTCGTCGCCGTTGTTGTCGCGGTAGCCCTCGCGGTCGAAGTAGACGATCAGCACGGTGGCCACCAGCACGACGGTGGCGATGACCACCCGCTTGCCGACCTGCCGGAACGGCGACTGCTCGGTGTGCGCGAGCTGCACACCGCCGTGGTCGGTCAGCACCGGTTCGTCACGGGCGTGACAGTAGTGAGCGGCGGGGTGCCCGGCTGCCCCGGACACCCCGGACGGGTCATCCCGCGGCGGCGCGCTCGCGGTCGGCCAGCACCCGCTTGAGCACCTTGCCCGCCGCCGACACCGGGATGGCGTCGGTGAACACGACGTCCCGCAGCCGCTTGTATGGCGTCACCCGGTCGTTGACCGCGGCCATCACGCTGGCCTCGGTGAGCGCGGCGCCGGCGTCGTCGGCCCGGCGGACCACGTAGGCGACCGGCAGCTCGCCGGCCATCGGGTCGGGCCGGCCCACGACGGCCGCACCCGCGACGCCCGGGACGCCGACCAGGATCTCCTCCAGCTCGCGGGGGAACACGTTGTAGCCCTTGTGCAGCAGCATGTCCTTGGTCCGGTCGACCACGGCCAGGTAGCCGTCCTCGTCGAGCACGCCGACGTCGCCGCTGTGGAACCAGCCCTCGGCGTCGATCGACAGCGCCGTGGCCTCCGGCCGGCCCGCGTAGCCGCGCATGACCTGCGGACCGCGGATGCAGATCTCCCCGCGCTCGCCGGCGGGCAGCGCGGCACCGCCCTCCAGCGGCCGGATGCTGATCTCGGTGTCGAAGACCGGCAGGCCCACGGTCCCGGCCTTGCGCAGCCCGCTGCGGGCGGCCGGGTTGCCGGTCGCCTGCATCGTCACCTCGGTCAGCCCGTAGCCCTCGCCGATGACGGCCTGCGGGAACAGCGCGGTCAGCCGCTCGATCAGCGGGACGGCCAGCGGTGCCGCCCCGCTGGACAACCCGCGCACGCTGGTCAGGTCGACCTCGGCGATGCCGGGCACCTGCAGCAGCGCGGCGAACACCGGCGGGGCACCGCCGATGCCGGTCACCCGGTGGGCGACCGCGTCGGCGACGTAGGCGACCGGGTCGAACCGGTCGTGGATGACCACCGTGGCGCCGCTGAGCACCTGGCCGTTGAGGTAGCCGATGACGCCCATGGCGTGGAACCACGGCGTCAGGTTGATCGCGCAGGCGGTGCCCAGCCGGACCGGGAACTCCTCGGGGCTGCTCACCTGGTCCAGGGTCAGGTCGCCCTCGGCGTCCAGCGCCGGCAGCGAGCCCGAGGCCCAGCAGCCCGACTGCAGCACGTTGGTGACGACCTGCCGGTGCGGGAGCTCCACGCCCTTGCTCACCCCGGTCGTGCCGCCGGTGTAGGCCAGGTGCGCCACGGCGGTCGCGACGTCCAGGTCGGCGTCCCGGTGGGCGTCGGCGGGGTCGGCGCGCAGCAGCTCGGCCAGGTCCACGCCGCCCTCGGGCAGCTCGACGGCGGCGTCGGGGTCGGCGATCTGCTGCGGCCCGGTGACCACGACGGTCTGCACCGCGGTGTCGGCCAGCGCGGCCCGGACGGCGGGCAGGCAGGCCTCCCAGGTGATCAGCGTCCGGGCACCGCTGTCGGCCAGCTGGTGGGCGAGCTCGGTGGGCGTGAGCAGCGGGTTGGTGGGGGAGAAGGTGGCCCCGGCCAGCAGCACGCCGTAGTAGACCGCCGGGTACTGCAGGCAGTTGGGCAGGTGGACGGCGACCACGTCCCCCCGGCCGACCCCGCGCTCGGCCAGCCCCGCGGCCACCGCGTGCGCCCGGCGACCCAGCTCGGTGAAGGTCAGCTCGACGCCGTGGTGGACGAAGGCCGTGCGGTCGCCCCAGCGACGGACGGCGGCGCGCAGCACGGAGCCGACCGGTACGGCCGGGTAGTCGAGGGTGCGGGGGAGCCCGGCGGGCCAGCGGTCGGTCACCCGGCCGATGGTGGCCCGGGTCACAGCGGTTGTCGAGCCCGGCCGGTGCCGCACACTGGCGCCCATGAGCGGTGGGCGGACGGCACTGGTCCTCGGCGGCGGCGGCATCACCGGGATCGCCTGGGAGATCGGGGTGGTGACCGGGCTGGGCGACGCCGGGGTCGACCTCCGGACGGCGGACCTGGTCGTCGGCACCTCGGCCGGCTCGGTGGTCGGTGCCCAGCTGCGCAGCGCGGCGTCCCGCGAGGAGCTGTACCGGGCCCAGCTCGGGCCCTCGGTCGAGACCGGCCCGCCCGCCGCGATGGGTCGCGGCACCCTGCTGCGCTTCGGGCTGGCGATGCTCCGGCACCGTCGCGACGAGCAGGCGTTCCGGGCCCGGCTCGGTGCGCTGGCGACCGCCGCGGCCGCCGCGGGCCGCACGCCCACCGAGGAGGCCCGGCGGGCCGCGATCACCGCCCGGCTGCCCAGCACCGAGTGGCCGCGGGAGCCGCTGACGATCACCGCGGTGGACGCCGCCACCGGCGCCTTCGAGACGTTCACCCGGGACTCCGGGGTCGACCTGGTCTCCGCGGTCGCCGCGAGCTGCGCGGTGCCCGGGGTCTACCCGCCGATCACGGTCGGCGGCCGCCGGTTCGTCGACGGCGGGGTCCGGTCGGTGGCCAACGTCGACCTGGCCGCCGGCTACGACCGGGTGGTGGTGCTGGCGCCGATCACCCGCGGCATCGGCCCGATGACGGGGGTCGACGAGCAGGTGGGCGGGTTGGGGGGCCGGGTGGTCGTCGTCCGCCCGGACGCCGGGTCCACGGCCGCGATCGGCAAGAACGTGCTGGACCCGGCCGCGCGGGCCCCCTCCGCGCAGGCCGGTCGGGCCCAGGCGGAGGCGGTGGCCGACCAGGTGCGCGAGGTCTGGACCGGCTGACCGCCTCGGGTAGCCGGACCGGCGGGGCAGGCGGATGATCACGACTGGTTGAGAGTTGCAACGAGACGGGGATCCCTGATGACCAGCAGCACCGAGGCCACGGCGGCCCACCGCCGGGCCGTCACGAAGGCCGCGTCGCTGACCGCGGTCGGCGGCATCCTGTTCGGCTACGACACCGGTGTCATCGGTGGCGTCCTGCCCAACATCAGCGACGACTTCACGCTGGACACCCCGTTCCTGCAGGGCACCGTGGTGTCGATCCTGCTGGTCGGGGCGGCGGTGGGGGCGCTGATCGCCGGCCGGGTGGCCGACACCCTGGGCCGGCGCCGGGCGATCATCGCGACGTCCGTCGTGTTCGTCGTGGGCCTGCTGCTGTCGATCGTCGCCCCGGCGTTCTGGGTGCTGCTGCTCTCGCGGTTCCTGATCGGCGTCGGCGTCGGGTCGGCGTCCTTCGTCGTCCCGGTGTACATCGGGGAGATCGCGCCCCCCGAGCGGCGCGGGGCCCTGGTCAGCCTCAACCAGCTGTCGGTGACCATCGGCATCCTGGTCTCCCAGCTGGTCGCCTACTTCCTCGCCGGCAGCGGCGACTGGCGGATCAGCGTGGGCCTGGCGCTGGCACCGGCCGTCGTCCTGGGCCTGGGCATGATCCGCGAGCCCGAGAGCCCGGCCTGGCTGGTCCGGCAGGGCCGCGACGACGAGGCGCGCGAGGTGCTCCGGACGCTGCGCGACTCCGAGGACGCGATCACCGAGGAGATCGACGACATCCGCGGCACCGCCACCGAGGAGGAGAAGGGCGCCAAGCGCTCGCTGCTCGCGCCCAAGCTGCGGCCGGCGCTGATCCTCGGCGTCACCCTGGCGATCGTCCAGCAGATCACCGGTGTGAACACCGTCATCTACTTCGCCCCGACCGTGCTGGAGAACGCCGGCCTGGGCTCGCAGGCCGCGCTGCTGGCGCTGCTGGTCGTCGGCCTGACCAACGTGGTCATGACGATCGTGGCGATCAAGGTCATCGACCGGGTCGGCCGGCGCGCCCTGCTGATCTGGGGCATGAGCGGCATGGTGCTGGGCCTGGCCGGGCTGGCCGTGGCGTTCCTGTTCGACATCGCCGGGGCGGGCGCGATCGCCACCACCGTGGTGCTGGCCTTCTACGTCGGGTCCTTCGCGGTCAGCCTGGGCCCGGTGGTCTGGTTGCTGATCAGCGAGATCTTCCCGCTGGCGGTGCGCGGGCGGGCCTCGTCGGTGGCCACCATGGCGAACTGGGTGGCCAACTTCGTGGTCGCGGTCAGCTACCTGTCGATCATCTCGGCCATCGGGGAGACCGCGACGTTCGGCGTCTACGCGGTCATCACCGTGCTGTCGCTGGTCTACGTGGTGAAGGCCGTGCCGGAGACGAAGAACCGGAGCCTGGCCGACATCGAGCGGGAGCTGTCCCCCTCCACCTGATCCGGCCCCGGGTCGGGGCTGACGGTCAGGGTTGACTGCCCGGCCCCGACCTGGCAGACATGCCGGCATGGCAGACACGGTGCTCGCAGAGGTGTCCGACGGCGTCGGCGTCATCACGCTCAACCGGCCGGAGGCGAAGAACGCCGTCGACCTGGCGACGACGCAGGCGCTGGCCGCCGTCGTCGACGAGTTCGACGCCCGGGACGACGTCGCCGTGCTGGTGCTCACCGGCGCCGGCGGCGTGTTCTGCGCCGGGATGGACCTCAAGGCCTTCTCCCGCGGCGAGCGTCCTTCCCTGCCCGGCCGCGGGTTCGCCGGGCTGACCGAGGCGCCGCCGGCCAAGCCGCTGATCGCCGCCGTCGAGGGCTGGGCGCTGGCCGGCGGCTTCGAGCTGGTGCTGGCCTGCGACCTGGTGGTGGCCTCCCGGGAGGCGCGCTTCGGCATCCCGGAGGTCAAGCGCTCGCTGGTCGCCGCCGGCGGCGGCGTGCTCCGGCTGCCCAAGACGCTGCCGTACCAGCGGGCGATGGAGCTGGCGCTGACCGGCGACCCGATGGGCGCCGAGGAGGCGCACCGGTTCGGCCTGGTCAACCAGCTCACCGAGCCCGGCGGCGCGCTGGCCGGGGCGCGTGAGCTCGCCGCCCGGATCGCGGTGAACGGCCCGCTGGCGATCAAGGCCACCAAGCAGCTGGTCGCCGGCGCCGTCCGCTGGACCGACCGCGACCTGCTCGACCACCAGGCCACCGTCGTCGACGCCGTCTTCACCTCCGCCGACGCCCAGGAGGGCGCCCGCGCCTTCGCCGAGAAGCGCCCCCCGGTCTGGCAGGGCAAGTAGCCGCCGAGTGACAGCTGAGCGCGGTCAACGCCCGGGTGCAGGCCGCGCTGAGCTGTCACTCGGTGGCCTGTCCACAGGCTCGACCTGCGCAGCGCGGCTCTCGGGCACGCTGCGGCGGTGCGTGCACCCCGTCGTCCGACCGCGCTGGTCGGCCGGTGGTTCCGGGGCAGCGACGTCGTCGCACGGGGGCTGCTGACCCCGGGCGAGCTGCGCAGCTCGGCCTGGCGCCGGGTCTTCCCCGACGTCTACGTCGATGCCACCTGCGCCGTCGACCACGCGCTGCTGGCCCGCATCGCGGCCACGACCCTGGTGCCGGGTGCGGTGGTGACGGGCGCGAGCGCGGCGGTGCTCTGGGGGCTGACCGACCTGGCCGGCGTCGACGACCCCGTGGAGCTGACGGTCGCGCCCGGGGTCCCACGTCCGAGCTGCGCCGGCGTCGTCGTCCGGCGGCGGTCGCTGCCGGCTGAGCAGGTGCTTCGGCGGGGCGCCGTCCTGGTGGCCACCCCGGAGGCGACCGCGCTGGAGCTCGCCACCCGGCTGGACCCGGTGGAGGCTGTTGTGCTGCTCGACCGGTGCGTCGCCGAACGCCTGACCAGCCTCGCCGCCCTGCGGGAGTCGGCGGCGGGCCTGACCGGTCGGGGGTGCCGACGGGCCCGCGCAGCCGTCGACCGGGCAGACGGCCTGGCCGGCTCACCGCAGGAGACCCGGCTGCGGATGGTGCTGCACGACTCGCACCTGCCGCGCCCGGTGGCCCAGTTCGAGGTCCGCGATGCCGGGCGGTTCCTCGGCCGGGTGGACTTCGCCTGGCCCGCGCACCGCATCGCCCTGGAGTACGAGGGCGCCTGGCACACCACGCAGATCGCGGCTGACCGCCGGCGCATCGAGGCTCTGCAGGCGGCCGGCTGGCGGGTGCTGTTCGTGACGGCGGCCGACCTCCACCGCCCGGCGATGCTGCTGGCCCGCATCGCGGCAGCGCTCACCGCGTCGAGTGACAGCTGAGCGTCGCTACGACGGCCCGTCAGCAGCGCTCAGCTGTCACTCGGTGGTCAGACGGCGGGGGCGGCGACGAGGTCGCCGGCGGAGTGCTCGGTGCGGAGCTGGGTCTTGAGCACCTTGCCGCTGGGGTTGCGGGGGAGGGCCCCCACGACCGAGTACTCCCGGGGGCACTTGTAGCGGGCCAGCCGCTGCCGGCACCAGGCGGAGAGCTCGGCGGCGGTGGGCGGCGCGGCCGGGTCGCGGGGCGCGACGACGGCCAGCGGCGCCTCGCCCCACCTGCTGTCCGGGACGCCGATCAGCGCCACCTCGGCCACCCCGGGGTGCGCGGCGAGGACGTCCTCCACCTCGGCGCAGTAGATGTTCTCGCCGCCGCTGATGATCATGTCCTTCTTGCGGTCGACGACGAAGTAGTAGCCGTCCTCGTCCTGCCGCACCAGGTCGCCGGAGTGGAACCAGCCCCCGGTGAACGCCTCGGCGGTGGCGTCCGGCTTGCCCCAGTACCCGCTCATCACCATCGGCGAGCGGTAGACGATCTCGCCGACCTCGCCCGGCGGCACGTCCTGCATCAGCTCGTCCACGACCCGGACCTCGACGTTGAGCATCGGCGTGCCCACCGACCCCAGCTTGCGGATCGAGTCCTCACCGCGCAGCAGCGTGGTCACCGGGCTGCACTCGGTCTGCCCGAACGCGGTCATCACCTCGGCCTGCGGGAAGGTGTCGATCAGCGTGCGCAGCAGCGTGGTCGACGCCGGCGCGGCGCCCCAGCTCACCCGGCGCAGGCAGGACAGGTCGCGCTCGGCGATCCCCGGGACGGCGACGACGGCGGCCCACATCGCCGGCACCAGGAAGATGCTGTTCACCCGCTCGCGCTCGATCAGGTCCAGGGTCGCCACCGGGTCGAACCCGCCCGAGCGCAGCACCACGTGGGTGCCGCCCAGCAGCAGCGGCGGCAGACCACCGGCCAGCCCGGCGATGTGGAACATCGGCGTGCCCGGCGCGTGCACCTTCTCCGTCGTCGGGTCCACGCCGTTGGTGACCACCTGGCTGAAGGCGTGCATCAGCAGGTTGCGGTGGGTCAGCACGGCGCCCTTGGGCCGCCCGGTCGTCCCCGACGTGTACATGATGAACGCGGGGCCGTTCTCGTCGACCTCGACGTCCAGCGGTTCCGCGGACGCCGCGGCGAGGGCCGCCTCGTACTCCTCCCCGACCTGCAGCACCGTGGCCACGCCCGGCGCCTGCGTGCGCGCCGCGGCCGCCACCTCGGCCATCGCCGCGTCGACGACCATCGCCACCGCGCCGCTGTCGGTCAGGGCGTAGGCGATCTCGTCGGCCACCAGCCGGAAGTTCACCGGGACGACGACCGCCCCCAGCCGCACGCCGGCCAGGTAGCTCTCCCACACCTCCGGCCCGTTCAGCGCCAGGACGGCGACCCGGTCGCCGGTGCGCACCCCCCGGTCGGCCAGCGCGTGCGCCAGCCGGGTGACCCGCTCGTCCAGCTCCGCGTAGGTCAGCCCGTGGCCGTCGAAGCGCAGGGCGACGGCGTCGGGGGTGGACCGGGCGTGCCGGCCGAGCTGGGAGCTCATGGTCATGCCGCGCCAACCGGTGTCGTGCCGGGTCTGCTGCACGCGGGCTCCCTGGGGCCGGGGGGATGTGTGGTCGGCGTCATGCTGGCCCCCGCCATCCATTACGGTCAACCCTGACTGCCACGCCCCGATCGAAGGAGAACCATGGACGTCACCGACGCCGTCGCCGTCGTCACCGGAGGTGCCTCCGGCCTCGGCCTGGCCACCGCCCGCCGCCTGCGGGACGCCGGAGCCCAGGTCGTGCTGCTGGACCTGCCCAGCTCGGCCGGCGAGGCCGTGGCCGCGGAGATCGGCGCGCACTTCTCCGCCGCCGACGTCACCTCGCCCGAGCAGGTCGAGGCGGCCCTGGACCTCGCCGTCGGGCTCGGCCCGCTGCGGGTCGCGGTGAACTGCGCCGGCATCGGCAACGGCATCAAGACCGCCGGCAAGAAGGGCGCCTTCCCGCTCGAGGCGTTCCAGAAGGTCATCCAGGTCAACCTGGTCGGCACCTTCAACGTCATCCGGCTCGCCGCCCAGCGGATGCTGGCCGTGGACCTGCTGGGCGAGGAGCGCGGCGTCATCGTCAACACCGCGTCGGTCGCGGCGTTCGACGGCCAGATCGGTCAGGCGGCCTACTCGGCGTCCAAGGGCGGCATCGTCGGCATGACCCTGCCGATCGCCCGCGACCTGGCCAGCGAGGCCATCCGGGTGGTCACCATCGCCCCCGGCCTGTTCAACACCCCGCTGCTGGCCGGGCTGCCCGAGGAGGCCAAGGCCTCCCTCGGCGCCCAGGTTCCGCACCCGGCCCGGCTCGGCGAGCCCGACGAGTACGGCGCGCTGGTCGCCCACGTGGTGGCCAACCCGATGCTCAACGGCGAGGTCATCCGGCTCGACGGCGCGATCCGGATGGCGCCCCGCTAGTCCTCGAGCAGCTCCCGGGCCATCGACTGCCACAGCGCTACGTGGGGGTCGGTGGCCGGCGGGCGGTCCTCGAACGCGTAGGCCATCGCCACCCCGCGCATCGAGGTGAACAGCAGCTCGGAGACCACCGGGTAGCGGGGGTGCGCGGTCACCTGCGGCCCCCAGATCCGGTCGGCCACGCCCCGGATCGCCACCCGCAGCCGGCGCTCCTGGGGCCGCAGCGCCGCCCGCAGCGCCTCGTCGGTGCGGGCGGCGTTCCACAGCTCCATGGCCGCCCAGAACGGCGGCTCGAAGAACGTCGCCCAGATCAGCTCGACGCACCGGTCGACGCGCTCGGCCTCGTCGGTGATGCCCGCGCCGACGGCGACGGCGTGGTCGGCGGCCTCGGTGAGCATGGTCTCGGCCAGGTGCGACGTGGCGGCGACCAGCAGTTCCTCCCGTGAGGGGAAGTGGTGCAGCAGCCGGCCGCGGGACACCCCCGCGCGGGCCTGCACGGCCAGCGTCGAGGCCCCGGCGTAGCCGTCGGACACCAGGCAGGCGACGGCGGCGTCGAGGATGAGGGCGCGGCTGTCGGCGCTCCGCTCGCTCCGGCTGCGGGTCTCCATCGGCGCAGTCTACGCCGCTGGCAGTCAGGGTTGACCGTTCCGTGACCCGACCGGAGGATGCGCAGGAGCACCACCACTCACCGAGGAGAGGTGTCCCGCCGTGGACTTCGACGACACACCGGACGAGGCCGCCTACCGCGCGCGCGTCCGCGACCTGCTGGCCGAGCACGCGGCCGACCTGGTGCACCTGGACGCCGGCGAGGAGGCCGCCGACCCCCGCGAGCAGGAGCAGGCGCTGCGCCGCACCCAGCGGGTGCTGGCCGACGCCGGGCTGGTCGGGGTGGCCTGGGCCGCCGAGCACGGCGGGCAGGCCGGCTCGCTGGCCCAGCAGGCGATCGTGGGCCAGGAGCTCGCCCGCGCCCGGGTGCCCAGCCTGATCAACCACATCGGGATCGGCATGTGCGGGCCGACGGTCATCGCGCACGGCACCCCCGAGCAGCACGAGAAGTACCTGGCCCGGCTGCTGCGCGCCGAGGACGTCTGGTGCCAGCTGTTCAGCGAGCCGGCCAGCGGTTCGGACCTCGCCGCGCTGCGCACCACCGCCGTCCGCGACGGCGAGGACTGGGTGGTCAACGGCCAGAAGGTCTGGACGACGCTCGCGCACGTCTCCGACTTCGGCATCCTGCTGACCCGCACCGACCCCGACCGGCCCAAGCACGGCGGGCTGACGATGTTCGTCGTCGACATGCACGCCCCGGGCGTCACCGTCCGCCCGCTGCGCCAGATGGGCGGGCAGTCGGACTTCAACGAGGTCTTCTTCGACGACGTCCGGATCCCGGACTCCGAGCGGCTGGGCGAGCCGGGCGAGGGCTGGCGGGTCGCGCTGACCACGCTGCTCAACGAGCGCGTGGCCGTCGGCGGCGGCGGCAACGACCTGGGCCTGTCGATCGAGTCGCTGGCCCGGCTGGCGGGGGAGAAGCTGCCCGGCCTGCCCGCCGAGCGGCAGGTGCTGGCCCGGCAGGCGGTCGGCCGGGCTGCGGTCGCCGCGCTGGCCAACCGGTACACCGGCTACCGCCGGCTGACCGCGATCAGCCAGGGCGGGCTGCCCGGCCCGGAGGCCAGCGCCGGCAAGCTCGCCGGCACCGCCGCGGCGAAGCTCGTCGCCGACGCCGGGGTCCGGCTGCTCGGTGACGACGCGGTCTTCGCCGCCGCACCCGGGGACGGCAGCGGGGAGGACGGCGCCGGCCGCTGGCAGCGCAACCAGGCGTGGCTGCCGGGCATCGCGATCGCCGGCGGCACCGACGAGGTGCTGCGCAACATCATCGGCGAGCGGGTGCTGGGCCTCCCGCCCGAGCCGCGCGAGGACAAGCACCGCCCCTTCAACGCCTCCGGGAGCACTCGGTGAACTTCGACCTCGACCAGGACCAGCTCGACGCAGCCGCCGGCGCGAAGCAGTTCTTCGGCGGCCAGGCGTCCCCGGCGCAGGCCCGCGCCGCGCTGGAGGACGGCCCGGTGGCGCCCGGGAGGAAGGCGCTGGCCGACATCGGGTTCACCGGGATCACGGTCGCTGAGTCCGCCGGCGGCGCGGGGGGTTCGCTGCTGGACCTCGCCGTCGTCGCCGAGCAGGCCGGCGCCGTCCTGGCCGGGCCGTCGTTGGTCACCGCCGCCCGCGCCGCCGTGCTGCTGGCCGACCAGCCGGAGCTGGCCGCGGCGCTGGCCGACGGGTCCCGCGCGTTCTGCGTCGTCGACGGCTCCACCCCGGCGCTGGACGCCGTCGGTGCCGACACCTTCCTGGCGCTGGTGGACGGTGCCCTGGTGGTGGGCGGCGGCGACGTGGTGACCGGCCGGCCGATGGACGCCACCCGCGGCCTGGGCGTCGTCACCCTGACCGACCCGCAGGTGCTCGTGCCCGACGCCGCCCGGCTGTGGGCTCGCGCCCGGGACGTCGCCCTGGTCGCGCTGGCCGCCGAGGACCTCGGCACCGCCGGGAAGGCCGTCGAGGTCGGCGTTGCCTACGCGAAGGAGCGGCACGCGTTCGGCCGGGCGATCGGGTCCTACCAGGCGGTGAAGCACTCGCTGGTCGACGCCTGGGTGGGCGTCGAGCAGCTGCGCTCGCTGGTCTGGTGGGCGGCCTGGGCCGCCGACGCGGCCCCCGACGAGCTGCCGCTGGCCGCCGCGGCGGCGAAGGCGTTCGCCGCCGAGACGCTGGAGCGCGCCGCCGAGACCTGCATCCAGGTGCACGGCGGCATCGGCTTCACCTGGGAGCACGACGCGCACCTCTACTGGCGGCGGGCCAAGGTCGACCGGCTGCTGCTGGGCGACGCCGCCGAGCACACCGACGTCGTCGCCGGGCTCGTCCTCGCGGGGGCCCTGGCATGAGGCAGTGGGAGCAGGTCAGCTGGGCCGTGGACGGCGGGGTCGGCACGCTGACCCTCGACCGGCCCGACCGGCGCAACGCCTACACCCCGCTGATGGCCCGCGAGCTCGGCGAGGTGGCCGCGGTCGCCGACGCCGACGACGCCGTCCGGGTGGTCGTGGTGACCGGCCGCGGCCGGGACTTCTGCGTGGGTGCCGACCTGCAGCGGGCCGGCACCTTCGACCGCAGCGCCCAGGCCGACGAGGCCGGCACCATCGACGGCGTCGCCCGCGACTGGGGCGGCATCGGCGCGCTGCCGTTCGCCGCGCTGCGCAAGCCGGTGATCGCCGCGGTCAACGGCGTCGCGGTCGGCATCGGGGCCACGATGATCCTGCCGATGGACATCCGGATCGCCGCGGAGTCCGCCCGGTTCGGCTACGTCTTCGCCCGCCGCGGGATCGTGCCCGAGGCCGCCTCGAGCTGGTTCCTGCCACGGGTGGTCGGGATCAGCCAGGCCATGGAGTGGGTGGCCACCGGCCGGGTCTTCGACGCAGCCGAGGCGCTGAGCGGGCGGCTGGTCTCCCGGGTGGTGCCGGACGCCGAGCTGCTGGACACCGCCTACGCCCTCGCCCACGAGATCGCCGACAACACCTCCGGGGTCTCGGTGGCGGTGTCCCGGCAGCTGCTGTGGTCGATGCTGTCGGCGGCCAGCCCGTGGGACGCGCACCGCGCGGAGTCCCGGGCGCTGGTGGAGCTGGGCAGCGGTCCGGACGCCGCGGAGGGCGTCGCCTCCTTCCTGGAGAAGCGCCCCGCGGCCTTCACCGCCCCGCTGGACGGCGTCGGGCTGGGCTGGCCGGCACCGCCGGCCGACCTGGCCTGAGGGTCCCCGCGGTTTCGGGCAGGGGGACGGCGGGGCACCACCGCTGCGTGGACACCCAGATCACCCTGCGGGTCGACGGGGCCGACCGGCCGCTCACCGTCGACACCCGCACCTCCTTGCTGGACGCGATGCGCGAGCGGCTGGGGGCGACGAGCGCCAAGAAGGGCTGCGACCACGGCCAGTGCGGCGCCTGCACCGTGCTGCTGGACGGCCGCCGGGTCAACAGCTGCCTGGTGCTGGCCGTCACCGCGGAGGGGCAGGAGGTGACGACGTCCGACGGGCTGGCCGCCGACGGCCCGCACCGGCTGCACGAGACGTTCGTCGACCACGACGCCTACCAGTGCGGCTACTGCACGCCCGGGCAGATCACCTCGGCCGCCGGGGTCCTGGCCGAGGCCGCGCAGGGCTGGCCGAGCGCGGTGACCGAGGACCTGGTCGCCGACCGGACCGACCTCACCGACGCCGAGATCCGCGAGCGGATGAGCGGCAACCTGTGCCGCTGCGCGGCGTACGCGAACATCGTCCCCGCGGTCGCCCAGGTCGCCGTCGAGCAGGGAGTGCGCGCGTGAGGGAGTTCCGCTACGAGAAGGCCATCGACCCGGCGGGGGCGGTGGCGCTGCTGACCGGGGAGCCCGAGGGGGCCTACCTGGGCGGGGGCACCAACCTGGTCGACCTCATGCGGCTGGGGGTGGCCACCCCGGACGTGCTCGTCGACGTCCGGCAGCTGACCTCCACCGAGGTCGAGGACCTGCCCGACGGCGGGCTGCGGATCGGGGCCGCGGTGCCCAACGCCGACCTGGCGGCCGAGCCCCGAGTGCGCGAGCGCTACCCGCTGCTGGCCCAGGCCCTGCTGGCCGGGGCGTCGGGGCAGCTGCGCAACCGGGCCACCACCGGGGGCAACCTGCTGCAGCGCACCCGCTGCACCTACTTCACCGACACCACGATGCCGTGCAACAAGCGCGACGCCGGCTCCGGCTGCGGCGCGGTCGAGGGCCTGCACCGCAACCTCGCCGTGCTGGGCGCCACCCACGAGGGCCCGACGTCCCCGCACACCTGCATCGCCACCCACCCGTCGGACATGGTGGTCGCGCTGCGGGCGCTGGACGCCTCGGTCCGGGTGCTGGGCGCCGACGGCGAGCGCACCGTGCCGATCGCCGAGCTGCACCGGCTGCCCGGCGACGACCCGGCGCGGGACACCACGCTGGCGCACGGCGAGCTGATCACCGCCATCGACGTCCCGGCGCTGCCGTGGGCCACCCGCTCGCGCTACCGCAAGGTCCGCGACCGGGCCTCCTACGCCTTCGCGCTGGTGTCCGTCGCCGCCGCCCTCGACCTCGACGGTTCGACCGTCCGCGACGTCCGGATCGCCCTGGGCGGGGTGGCGCACAAGCCGTGGCGGGCGACCGTCGCGGAGGACGCCCTGCGCGGCGGACCGGCCACCGAGGCCGCCTTCGCCGCAGCCGCAGAGGCCGAGCTGGCCGCCGCCGCGCCGCTCGCCGACAACGCGTTCAAGGTCCCGATGGCCACGAACATGATCACCCGCACCCTCGTCCAGCTCGCGGAGGCCCGCGCATGACCGCCACCACCGAGCGGGCCGTCGGCAGCGACGTCCGCCGGATCGACGGCCCGGCCAAGGTCCGCGGCCTGGCCCCCTACGCCTACGAGCACGAGGTCGACGGCTCGGCGGTGTTCGTCGCGCTGGTGCAGTCCACCGTGGCGAAGGGGCGGATCACCTCGATCGACGTCTCGGCCGCGCAGGCGGTGCCCGGGGTGCTCGCCGTCCTCACGCACGAGGACGCGCCGCGGCTGGGGGACGTCGCGGAGGAGCTCCTCGTCCTGCAGTCCGACCGCGTGCAGTACGCCGGCCAGCCGGTCGCCGTCGTGGTGGCCGAGACCTCCGAGGTCGCCCGGGACGCCGTCGGCCGGGTCGTGGTGCGCTACGACGCGCAGCGCCCGGACGTCGACCTGCGGGCCGACCGGGACGACCTGTACCCGCCGGAGAAGCTGATGGGCGGCTTCGAGACCGACTCGGTCATCGGCGACGTGGACGCCGCGCTGGCCGCCGCGCCGGTGTCGGTCGACGTCACCTACGAGACGCCGAACGAGCACAACAACCCGATCGAGATGCACGCGACGGTGGCCCGGTGGGACGGGGACGTGCTGCGGATGTGGGACGCCAACCAGGGCCCGCACAACCTGGTCCCGGTGATCACCGAGGCGTTCGGGATCACCGCCGACCAGCTGCACATCACCTCGCCCTACGTGGGCGGCGCGTTCGGGTCCAAGGCGTTCACCCACGTGCACCAGCTGATCGCCGGGATGGCCGCCAAGGTCACCGGCCGCACGGTGAAGGTGGAGCTGACCCGGCAGCAGATGTTCAGCCTGGTCGGCCACCGCACCCCGACCATCCAGCGGCTGCGGCTGGGCGCGCTGCCCGACGGCACCATGACCGCGATCAGCCACGAGGTCGTGGAGCACACCTCGCAGAACGCGGAGTTCGCCGAGCAGACGGCGACGGCGACCCGGTTGATGTACGCCGCGCCGGCCCGCCGGACGACGCACCGGCTGGCCAAGCTGGACGTGCCGGCGCCGACGATCATGCGGGCGCCGGGGGAGGCCCCGGGCATGTACGCCCTGGAGTCCGCGGTCGACGAGCTCGCCGAGGCCCTGGGCATGGACCCGGTGGAGCTCCGGCTGCGCAACGAGCCCGAGCGCGACCCCGAGCGCGACGTGCCGTGGAGCACCCGGAACCTGGTCGCCTGCCTGCGCCAGGGTGCGGAGCGGTTCGGCTGGGCCGACCGCGACCCGCGGCCCGGCGTCCGTGCGGACGGCCGGTGGCTGGTCGGCACCGGGGTCGCCGCGTCCACCTACCCGACCCGCCGCCGGCCCTCGCAGGCCCGGATCGAGGCCGTGCCCGGCAAGCCGTTCGTGGTCAGCATCGACGCCTCCGACATCGGGACCGGCGCCTGGACGGCGCTGACCCAGATCGCCGCCGACGCGCTCGGCGTGCCCATGGACGACGTCGACCTCCGGATCGGCGACAGCCGGCTGCCGAAGGCCTCGGGGGCGGGCGGCTCGACCGGGATCACCTCGTGGGGGCCGGCGATCATCGCCGCGGCGCAGGAGCTGCGCGACCGCGAGGTGCCGCCCGGCGGCCTGACGGTGACCGGGTCCTCCGGCCCGGGCGACGAGGCCGAGCAGTACTCCAGCCACGCCTTCGGTGCGCACTTCGCCGAGGTCCGGGTGGACCGGGACTCCGGCGAGGTCCGGGTGCCGCGGATGACCGCGGTCTTCGCGGCCGGCCGGATCATCAACCCGACCACCGCCCGCTCGCAGTTCCTCGGCGGCATGACGATGGGCCTGTCGATGGCGCTGCACGAGGAGGCGGTGCTCGACGCGACCCACGGCCACTACGCCAACCACGACCTCGCCGAGTACCACGTCGCCACGAACGCCGACGTCGGCGAGGTGGACATCAGCTGGGTCGACGAGGTCGACGAGCTGCACAACCCGCTGGGCGCCAAGGGCATCGGCGAGGTCGGCATCGTCGGGTCGGCGGCGGCGATCGGGAACGCCTACGCGCACGCCACCGGACGCCGGGTCCGGGACCTGCCGCTCACCCCGGACAAGTTCTTCCGCTGACCCCGGGGGCGGCGCCCGGGGTCAGCGCGTCGGGTCGAGGTGGGCCAGCAGGGTCTGGCCGATGTCCTCCAGCGCCGCGATCTGCGCCGGGCTGAGCTGGTCGAACAGGTGCGTGCGGACGCTCTCCACGTGCACCGGCGCGGCGTGCTCCAGGGCGGCGAACCCCTCGTCGGTGAGCACGGCGAGCTGGCCGCGGCCGTCGCTCTCGCACACCTGGCGCCGCACCCAGCCGCGTTCCTCCAGCCGGGACACCGCGTGCGAGAGCCGGCTGCGGGAGGACAGGCACCGCTCGGCGAGCTGGCTCATCCGCAGCGACCGGCCAGGGGTCTCCGAGAGCTGCACCATGATCTCGTAGTAGGCATGGGAGATGCCGGTCTCGCGGGTCAGCTCGCGGTCCAGGCGGTCCTGCAGCAGCTGGGTGCTGTAGAGCCAGGCCCGCCAGGCCTGCTGCTCCTCGGGGCTGAGCCAACGCGGCTGTGACGGAGCCGACACCTCTGCGGACATGCCCAGAAGGGTACTAGCGGAATGCTCAAGCCTTCAACTACGCTACGGTCCGGCGAAGCAGTCAAACGCTCAACGACTTGGAGACAGACATGACCAGCACGCAGATCCCCGGTTACCTGGCCGGCACCTGGGACATCGACGCCAGCCACTCGACGGTCGGGTTCTCCGTCCGCCACATGATGGTCAGCAAGGTCCGCGGGTACTTCACCAAGTTCGAGGGCACCCTCGTCACCGCCGAGGACCCGGCCGCCTCGACCGTCGAGGCCACGATCGACATGGACTCGATCGACACCCGCCAGGAGCAGCGCGACGCGCACATCAAGTCCGCCGACTTCTTCGACACCGGCAACCACACGGTCATGACCTTCCGCTCCACGTCGATCAAGCCCAAGGGCGACGACTGGACCGTCGAGGGCGACCTCACCATCAAGGGCATCACCAAGCCCACCACCCTGGACCTGGAGCTCAACGGCTTCGGCCCGGACGCCTACGGCGGCACGCGCGCCGGCTTCTCCGGCAAGACCACGATCTCCCGCAAGGAGTTCGGCGTGGACATCGACATGCCGATGGACGGCGGCGGCGTCGTCGTCGGCGACAAGATCTCCGTCGAGCTCGAGATCGAGGCCGTGCTCCGCGCGAGCTGAACCACCGCGGCGTCGACCTGACGCCGCCGCACGACCGACGAGGGCCCCGGGTGACCACACCCCGGGGCCCTCGCCGCGTCCGGACCGGCGCGTGCAGGCCCTGACCAGCAGGTCCTGGGCAGATCCGCAGCCGGTTCCCAGGAACTCCCGGGGGTCCGGCGACGACTGTGCTGTCGTGCGGTCCGACGAGGTGCGTCCCTGGCTGGCGCTGGCTGCCCGGCTGCTGCTGGGCGGCGTCCTGGTGGTGGCCGGGGCGCTCAAGGTGCCCGATCCCGCGGCGGCCGTCCGCGCCGTGCGGGCCTACCGGCTGCTGCCCGAGGGCCTGGTCGGCCCGGTCGCCTTCGGGTTGCCGGCGCTGGAGGTCGTCGTCGGCCTGGCCCTGCTGGCCGGCGTCCTCGTCCGGGCGTCGGCGGTCGCGGCCGCCGTGCTGATGGTGGTCTTCCTGGTCGGCATCGGCTCGGCCTGGGCGCGCGGCCTGCAGATCGACTGCGGCTGCTTCGGCGGCGGCGGCCAGGTCGACGCCGGCCAGACCGCCTACCCGGCCGAGGTGGCCCGGGACACCGCGCTGCTGCTGGTCGCCCTGGCCCTCGCCCGCTGGCCGCACTCCCGTCTCGCCCTCGCCCACCGTCTGGAGCCCGCCACACCATGAGCACGTCGAGATGAGCACGTCGAGCAAGAAGGAGACCGCCCGCCGGCGGATCGCCGCGAAGCGGGAGGCCGAGGCCGCCCAGCGCGCCGCCGAGCAGCGCCGCCGCCGGACGATCCTGGGCGGCTCGATCGCCGCCGCCGTGGTGGTGATCGCCGTCGTGGTCGCGATCGTCGTGCAGACCGCCCGGACGTCGACCGCCGCGGACGCGGCCGTGCCCAGCGGCACCGTGGCCGACGGCAACGGCTACACGTTCGCCGTCGGGCCGGACGACGCCCCGGTCACGGTGGACCTGTACGAGGACTACCAGTGCCCCAACTGCAGGGACTTCGAGGACGCCGCCGGCTCCACCCTGGAGGACCTGGTCACCGCCGGCACCGTGCGGATCGTCTACCACGGCATGGCCTTCCTGGACTCCTCGCGCAACGACGACTACTCCACCCGGGCCCTCAACGCCGCGGCCGTGGTCGCCTCCACCTCGGGCACCGACGTGCTCGAGCGGTTCCACGACCTGCTGTACGCCAACCAGCCCGACGAGGCCACCGGCAGCGGACTGACCGACGACCAGCTGATCTCCTACGCCGAGCAGGCCGGGGCGAGCGCGGAGGCCGTCGAGTCCGGCATCCGCGACCAGGTCTACGGCGGCTGGGTGGAGCGGGCCACCGACCAGGCCTCCAAGGACGGCGTGACCGGCACCCCGACGGTGTTCGTGGACGGCACCACGCTCACCGACCTGTCCGCCGACGGGCTGTCGGCCGCGGTCGCGGCGGCGACGTCCTGACGGGGGAGACTGGGTCCATGACGACGAGCACCCCGTCCCGCACGTCCCCGCTCACCTCGCTGCCCAGCGCGCTCCCGGTGGCCGTCGGGCTGGCGGCCGGGTTCGGCATCGCGCAGGGCACCGGCGTCCGGGCACTCGGCGGTCTGGTCTTCGTCGCCGGGGGCGTCGCGGCCGGGTGGCTGTGGCGCCGGCGCCGCGGCTGGGCCGTGACCGCCGGCCTGGCCGCGGTCTACCTGGTGGCGTTCGTGCTGGCCCACGTGCTGGCCATCGGCGTCGGCTGGCCGGCCTGGCTGGCCGTTGGCCTGGTCACCGTGGTCGCCGCGGGGATCAGCTACGGGGTCGCCGACAGGTGAGCCGGGGCGGGTCGCGCCTCCCCCCGAGGGGTGCGTGACAGCGCACACGCCGGGCATCCCCTCCGGAGCGCCTACCATGGGAGGGTCGCCGGTCGGCGACCCCGCGGCGTGCAGCGCTGCGAAACCCCGATCTTCCTGAGGTGCTCTTCGCATGCCCACCCGTAACGACCTGCGCAACGTGGCGATCGTGGCCCACGTCGACCACGGCAAGACGACCCTCGTCGACGCCCTGCTCCGGCAGGCCGGTGCCCTCGGTCGTGCCAAGGGCGAAGGCACCGACAACGACTCGACGCAGGACCGGGTCATGGACTCCATGGACCTGGAGCGCGAGCGCGGGATCACCATCCTCGCCAAGAACACCGCGATCCGGCTGGCCGACGAGAACGGTGACCCGGTCATCGTCAACATCGTCGACACCCCGGGCCACGCGGACTTCGGCGGCGAGGTCGAGCGCGGTCTGTCCATGGTCGACGGCGTCGTCCTGCTGGTCGACGCCTCCGAGGGCCCGCTGCCGCAGACCCGCTTCGTGCTGCGCAAGGCGCTGGCCAAGGGGATGCCGGTCATCCTCGCGGTGAACAAGACCGACCGCGGCGACGCGCGCATCGACGAGGTCGTCGACGAGTGCTACGAGCTGTTCATGGAGCTGCTCGAGGACGCCGGGCTGCCCGCGGAGACCCTCGAGTTCCCGATCGTCTACTGCAACGGCCGCACCGGCCAGGCGTCGATGAACAAGCCGGAGAACGGCACCGTCCCGGACAGCCCCGACCTGGGCCCGCTGGTCAAGACGCTGCTGGACACCATCCCGGCCCCGGTCTACGACGCCGAGGAGCCCCTGCGCGCGCAGGTCACCAACCTCGACGCCTCGCCCTTCCTCGGCCGCCTCGCGCTGCTGCGCATCCACTCCGGTGAGATGAAGCGCGGCCAGCAGGTCGCCTGGTGCAAGGTCGACGGCACCATCACCAAGGTCAAGATCACCGAGCTGCTGACCACCGAGGGCCTGACCCGTGTCCAGGCCGACAGCGCCGGCCCCGGCGACCTGGTCGCCATCGCCGGCATCGAGGACATCGGCATCGGCGACACCCTGGCCGACCCCGACGACCCGCGCCCGCTGCCGGCGCTGACCGTCGACGAGCCGTCGATCTCGATCACCATCGGGATCAACACCTCGCCGCTGTCGGGCAAGTCGGGCAAGAAGGTCACCGCCCGCCTGATCAAGAACCGCCTCGACCAGGAGCTGGTCGGCAACGTCTCGGTGCGCATGCTGCCCACCGAGCGCCCCGACACCTGGGAGATGCAGGGCCGCGGCGAGCTGGCCCTGGCGATCCTGGTCGAGCAGCTGCGCCGCGAGGACTTCGAGCTGACCGTCGGCCGCCCGCAGGTGGTCACCAAGGTCATCGACGGCAAGGTGCACGAGCCGGTCGAGCGGGTCACCATCGACACCCCCGGCGAGTACGTCGGCACGCTGACCCAGGCGCTGGCCGTGCGCAAGGCGCGGCTGGAGAACCTGGTGCACCACGACACCGGCTGGGCCCGCATGGAGTACATCGCGCCCTCCCGCGGCCTGATCGGGTTCCGCACCGAGTTCCTCACCGAGACCCGCGGCACCGGCGTGTTCAACCACGTGCTCGAGGGCTACGAGCCGTGGCTGGGCGAGATGCGCGCGCGGCCCACCGGGTCCCTGGTGGCCGACCGCTCCGGCGTCGCGACCACGTACTCGATGTTCTCGCTGCAGGAGCGCGGCTCGATGATGGTCGAGCCCGGCACCGAGGTCTACGAGGGCATGCTGGTCGGTGAGAACTCGCGTCCCGACGACATGGACGTGAACATCACCAAGGAGAAGAAGCTCACCAACATGCGCAAGTCCACCTCCGAGGAGCTGGAGCGGCTCATCCCGCCGCGGATCCTCAACCTGGAGCAGGCGCTGGAGTTCTGCGCCGAGGACGAGTGCGTGGAGGTCACCCCCACCGTCGTCCGCATCCGCAAGGTCGAGCTGGACCAGACCACCCGCGGCCGCTCGCGCAACAAGAAGCCCAAGCCGGAGTAGTCGCCCCCCGGCACGTCCGACGCCCCCGTCACCCCGAGGTGACGGGGGCGTCGTCGTCCCGGGGTGAGGTGGCTCGCTCTCGCGTGGTCACCCACCGTGAGGGCTGGCCGTGTGGCTCGCGGGGCGGCTGGGACGTGGCGTGTCCCGCCGGAGGGCCCAGGTGCCGCGCCTAGCGTTGCCTGGTGGGGATCGAGCGAGGGGTGGTGCCGGTGGCGGACCGGGCGGCGTGGGTCGGTGAGCAGGAGCTCCCGGGTTTCCGCGGGGGGATCGACGTCCGGGTGAGCCTGCGCACCGATGCCGGCCCCGGTCTGCGGGGTGCGTGGTGGCCCCGGTCGACCGACCTGGCGCTGGAGCTGCCCGAGCTGGTGGCCGCGCTGGCCCGGCGCGGCGTGCTGGTCACCCGGTTCACCTACCCGTTCAGCACCTGGCACGCCGTCCCGCGCAAGCTGGCGGTCGGGGACCGGATCGTGCGGGTCGGCGGGTTCGGCACCGGTGACCCCCAGGTGGTGTCGCTGACCTGCGGCCCCGACCAGCTGCACCTGGAGCTGCTGGTCGTGCCGCCGGCCACCGAGGCGTTGTTCAGCGCCCGCGCGCTGCGGATGGCCGCTGTCCCCGGGACCGCGCTGACCGCCCGCGCCGTGCTCACCGCGGCCGGGCGGCACCCTGCCCTGCGCACCGGCGAGATCCCGGTGCAGACCGCCGGCTGAAATCCCACCGATCCGGTGGGAATCGCCGGGCGGGTGGTCCCGGTTGGGGCAGGGGAGACGACCACCCCCTGGAGGACCCGTGACCAGCACGCTGCCCGACACCCAGTCCGACACGTTCGCCGCCGACTGGGCGCAGTGGCACGAGGCCAAGGAGGCCACGCTCACCGCGCCGCACGGCTTCCTGTCGGTGACCGCGCTGGCCTGGCTCACCGACCAGCCGATCGCGATCGAGGGCGTGCCCGGGCGCTGGTCGGACGGCGACCGCGGCGTGGTGGTCGAGCTGGCTGCCGACGAGCAGCTCGCGGTCGGCGACCGGCCGGTGGTGGGGGAGCACGTGTTCGGCGCGCTCGGGCTGCGGGAGAGCGTGCTGGCCACCGCGGGCGACACCGTCGTCGAGGTGGCCGAGCGCGGTGGCCGGCACGTCGTCCGGCTGCGCGACCCGGAGTCCCCGCTGCGGCTGGCCCACCCCGGCACGCCCGCCTACCCGGCCGACCCGCGGTGGGCCGTGGAGGGCCGCTTCGTGCCCTTCGCCGCCCCCGAGCCGACCACGGTGGGCGGCGCCTTCGAGGGCGTCGAGCACGTCTACGACGCCCCCGGCACCGTGGAGTTCGAGCTGGACGGCCGGCCGCTGTCGCTGCGGGCGTTCCCCGGGCACGGCGAGGGCCGGCTGATGGTGCTGTTCTCCGACGAGACCTCCGGGGACACCACCTACGCCTTCCGGTCCCTCCAGGTCGTGCCCGACGCCGACGGCCGGGTCGTGGTCGACCTCAACCGGGCGACGAACCTGCCCTGCGCCTACACCGACCTGGCGACCTGCCCGCTGCCGCCGGCGGAGAACCGGCTGCCGCTGGCCGTCGAGGCGGGGGAGCGGACGCCGACCACGCGCGGCGTCGCCGTCCCCACCGCGGACGGGGCCGTGCTGGCCCGCTAGTCCGAGCCCTCGACGGTGAACCGGAAGGCGTCCCGGAGGGTGTGCAGGTCCCACAGGTGGCCGGCCATCACGTCGGGACCCTTCACCGGGTCCCCCTCGACCAGCGCGCCCGGGATGACCAGCTGGGACACCTGGATGCCCTCCTCGCCGAGCACCTCGTGCAGCAGCTGGGCGTAGGCGGTCAGCCCGGCGAAGGCGATGCTGGTGCCCGCCACGCCCTTGTTCGGCACGGTCGCCGACCCGCCGTTGACGAACAGGATCGAGGGCTTCGCGTCCTTGGGCAGGTAGCGCATGCCCGGCAGCACCTGCCGGACGGCGGCCACCGGCCCGTAGATCGAGAACTCCACCGGCCCGACCAGGTCGGCGACGGTGGTCTCCAGCACCGGCCGCAGGAACGTCTTGTCCGGCAGCGGGCTGTACTGCAGCACCTCGATCGGGCCCATCGCCTGGGCGACGGTCTCCAGCGTGTGCGTGATCGAGTCGGGGTCGCGGACGTCGGCGACGAACCCGCCGGCGGTGATCCCCTCGGCCGAGAGGTCGTGCGCCAGGTCGGTGACCCGCTGCTGGTTGCGGGCGATCAGCGCGATGTCGTACCCCTGCGCGCCGAATGTGCGCGCCACCTGGGCGCCCAGGCCCCGACCGGCTCCGATGATGGCCATCACGGACATGCGGGTGCTACCTCCACGGCTGTGCACGGCGCCGTGGTCGGCGCCGTCGCCCTGCACCCCTACCCGGTCGGTCGCGGGCAACGCATCGGCCCTGCGCGAACCGGCTGGACGCCCGGTCGCCGCCGCGATGGGGTGGGGGAATGCGACTCCTCGTCCTCGGCGGCACCCACTTCCTCGGCCGGCACGTGGTCGACGCCGCGCGCGCAGCCGGTCACGACGTCGCGACGCTGACCCGGGGTGTGTCGGGGGAGCCGCCCGACGGTGTGCGCGCCTTCCACGCCGACCGGGACGACCCGCTCCCCGCCGAGGTGCTGGCCTGGGCGCCCGAGCTGGTGGTGGACACCTCGTGCCAGACCCGGGCGGCCGCCGAGCACGCGACCGCGCTGGACCCGGCCGGCTACGCCTTCGTCAGCAGCCTCAACGCCTACCGGGGCTGGCCGCCCGGGCCGCTGCGCGGGGAGGACGAGCCGACCTGGGACACCGACGACGACGAGTACGGGCCCGTCAAGGCGCACGCCGAGCGGGTGCTGGGTGGTGCCCTCCGCGACCGGTTCCTCACCGCCCGGGCCGGGCTGGTCGTCGGGCCGTTCGACCCGCTCCACCGGCTGGGCTGGTGGCTGGACCGGATCGCGGCCGGCGGGCCGGTCGTCGTCCCCGACGCCCTCGACCAGCCGATCGCGCTGGTCGACGCCCGGGACCTGGCCGGCTGGCTGGTGCAGGTGTGCGGGCAGCGGTCCGGCGCTGTCAACGCCACCGGCCCGGCCGGGATGACCACCCTCGGCGGGCTGCTGGACACCTGCCGGGAGGTCACCGGTGGCGACGCGGAGTGGGTCGTCGTCCCGGAGGCGGACCTGCTCGCCGCCGGGGTGCAGCCGTGGCAGCACCTGCCGCTGTGGCTGCCGGCCGACGTGGCCCGCACTGCCTGGGACGTCGACACCGGCCGGGCGCGGGAGCTCGGCCTGCCCAGCCGGCCGGTTCGGGACTCGGTCGCCGACACCTGGGTGTGGATGCAGACCCACNGGGCCCGGCACGGCATCCGGATCCTGCCCGGCCCCAGCTCGGGCCCCCGTCCCCCATGCCCTCGGCGCGCCGCCCCATCCCGCCGGGGTGGCCCCCCCTGCCCCCGCCCCCCTCCCGGCCCCGCCCCCCCGCCCCCCCCCCCCGCCCGGGCGCCCCGCCCACCGGCCCCCCGCGCCCCCGCCCCGACCGGGCCGCCCCGCCCCCCCTGCTCGAGCTTGGCGGCCGCCTCGACCGACTCGGCCTCGGTGTCGGCCCGGTAGACCCGCCACGAGTGGACGACGGCGGCGACCCAGCCGAGCACGATCACCGCGTAGACCGGCCAGCGGACGGCGTCGGCGACCTCGAAGGCGTTGAACAGCGACCGGGTGTTGGTGAACACGATGATCCCGCCGACCGCGGAACCCAGCAGGCGCGGCGGCACGTGCCGGACCAGCCAGGCGGCGATCGGCGCGGCGATGACGCCGCCGATGAGCAGGCCGGCCACCCAGGTCGCGTCGATCCCCTGCGAGCCGAGGGAGAACAGGAAGCCCAGCGAGGCGGCCAGCGCCACGATGAACTCCGAGGTGTCGATGGAGCCGATCACCTTGCGGGGCTCCATCCGGCCGCTGGCCAGGATCGCCGGCGTGCCGACCGGCCCCCACCCGCCGCCGCCGGTGGCGTCGACGAAGCCGGCGACCAGGCCCAGCGGGCCGAGGAAGCGCTTGCGCATCGGCTTGCCGAGGTTCTGCTTGTTCAGGCCGCGGAAGGTGAAGCGGATCAGCACGTACAGGCCCAGCACCAGCAGGATCGCGCTCATCAGCGGGGCGGCGACCGAGGTGTCCAGCGAGGCCAGGAAGGTCGCGCCGGCGAAGGCCCCGACACCACCGGGGATGCCGATCTTGGCGACGACCTTCCAGTCGACGTTGCCGAACCGCCAGTGCGAGGCGCCCGACACCAGTGTGGTGCCGATCTCGGCCAGGTGGACGGTGGCCGACGCGGCGGCCGGGCTGGCGCCGACGGCCAGCAGCAGCGTCGTCGAGGTGACGCCGTAGGCCATGCCCAGGCTGCCGTCGACGAGCTGGGCGCCCAGGCCGACGAGGGCGAACAGGATGAGGGTGCGCACGGTGGAGCTCCAGGGGAGGGTCGCGACAGGGGGGAGTCCCCCGGCCGCGCACCCGCGCCGGAGGTCGGGGCAGCGGTGCCCCGGGTGTGGTCAGCGGGCCGGACAGGCCGTGGTGGTGACGCGCACGAGGTCGACGTGGATGCGGCTCACCAGGAGGTCCCCCGGGAGCAGGCGGGTCGTCGACACGAGGTCAATGTCTACCAGCCCGATGCACAAAGAAGGCAACGGGACGTCCCGTCAGGTGGGATCGGGCTCCAGGACGTCGTCCCGGATGGTCAGGAACGACACCAGGCCGCCCACGGCGAGCAGTCCGGCGCACACCCGCATGGCCAGCGCATAGCCGTCGGTGAAGGCGTCCGGGCGGGCGTAGTCGTCGCCGGACAGGCCCACCACCAGGGGCAGCGCGGCGACGGCGAGCAGCTGGCCGGCCCGCGCGACGGTGTTGTTCACCCCGCTGGCCACCCCGGCCAGGTGGTTGGGGGCGGCGCCCAGCACGGTCGCGGTCAGCGGGGCCACGGTGGCCGCCATCCCGAGACCGAACAGGACCGACCCGGGCAGCACGCCGGTCACCCAGCCGGTGCCGGCGTCCACGAAGGACAGGTAGAGGACGCCGGACCCCGCGACCAGCGGGCCGACGGTCATCGGCAGGCGGGGTCCGATCCGGCCGGCCAATGCACCGGCCCGGGAGGACAGCAGCGAGATGATCAGGATCGACGGGACGACGGCGGCCCCGGCGGCCAGCGCGTCGTAGCCGAGGACGGTCTGCAGCTGCAGCACCAGGAAGAAGGACATGCCGCCCAGCGCGCCGTAGACCGCCAGCGTGGTCAGGTTGGCCCCGGTGAACTGCCGGTCGGCGAAGACGCCCAGCGGCAGCATCGGGTCGGCCGCCCGGCGCTCCTGGACGACGAACCCGACCCCGGCGGCCAGCCCGAGCGCGAGGGCGACCCAGGTGCCCGGTCCCGCGCCGGCGTCGATCAGCGCGTAGGTGACCCCGCCGAGGGCGAGTGCTGCGGTGAGGGCGCCGCCGACGTCGAACCGGCCGTGGTGGGCGGGGTCGCGGCTCTCGGGCACGTGCCGCAGCGCCACCAGGACGACGGCGACGGCCAGCGGCACGTTGAGCAGGAACACCCACCGCCAGCTGACGGTGTCGACCAGGAAGCCGGCCAGGAACGGGCCGCCCAGCCCGGCGATCCCGCCCAGCCCCGACCACAGGCCGATGGCCTTCGCCCGGTCGGCGTGGGCGAAGGAGGCCTGGATGATCGACAGCGACCCGGGCACCAGCAGCGCCCCGCCGATGCCCTGCAGCACCCGGGCGGCCACCAGCAGGCCGGTGGAGGGCGCCAGGCCGCACAGCAGCGACGTGGCGGCGAACCAGACCACGCCGACCAGGAAGACCCGTCGCCGTCCGAACCGGTCGCCCAGCGCGCCGCCCAGCAGCACGAGCGAGGCCAGCGCGAGGGTGTAGCCGGTGACCGTCCACTGCAGCCCGGACAGCGAGGCGTCCAGGTCGCGGCCGATGGTGGGCAGCGCGACGTTGACCGCGGTGGAGTCCAGGAACGCCATCGCCGAGGCCAGCACGGTGGCCAGCACCGTCCAGCGACCCTGCGCCGTCCCCAGTCGCAGGTCGCCCACGGGACTCCTGTCAGCCGACGATCGCGTGCGTGAGGTAGTAGACCGCAGCCGCGACGGCGCCGGCCGCGGGGAGGGTCAGCACCCACGCGACGACGATGTTGCCAGCGACGCCCCAGCGCACCGCGGACAGCCGCCGGGTGGCGCCCACGCCCATGATCGAGGTGGTCGTGATGTGCGTGGTGGACACCGGGACGGCGAACACCGTGGCCGTGGTGACCATGACCGCCGAGGCCACGGTCTGGGCGGAGAAGCCGCCGGCCGGGGTGAGCTGGATGATCCGCCGGCCCAGCGTGCGCATGATCCGGAAGCCGCCGGCGTAGGTGCCCGCGCTGATCGCCAGGGCCGCGGCGAGGATGACCCACAGCGGTACCTCGAAGCTGTCGATCTGGCCCGAGGTGACCAGCGCGAGGGTGATGATGCCCATGGTCTTCTGAGCGTCCTGCAGGCCGTGGCCCAGCGCCATGGTCGCCGAGCTGACGATCTGTGCGTAGCGGAACCCGCGGTTGGCCCGGGTCACGTTGGCGCCCCGGAAGGACCATAGGATCGCCAGCATGAACAGGTAGCCCAGGCCGAACCCGACCAGCGGCGAGAGCACCATCGGGATGACGACCTTCTCGATGATCCCCGCCCACTGCACCGAGTGGACCGCGGCCAGCGCCGCGCCGACCAGGCCGCCGATCAGCGCGTGGGACGACGAGCTGGGCAGCCCGAAGTACCAGGTGATCAGGTTCCAGGTGATCGCGCCCATGAGCGCGGCGAAGACGATCTGCAGGCCGCCGGACCCGGACGGGGTGTCGATGATCCCGGCGCCGACGGTCTTGGCCACCTCGGTGGAGATCAGCGCCCCGACCAGGTTCATCACCGCGGCCAGCGCGAGGGCGACCCGCGGGGTCAGCGCCTTGGTGGACACCGCGACGGCGATCGAGTTCGCCGCGTCGTGGAAGCCGTTGGTGTAGTCGAAGGCCAGCGCGACGACGACGATGACGACCATCGCCAGGAAGAGCCCGTCCACGGTGGGCTCAGGACTCCTTGACCGCGATGGTCTCGACGACGTTGGCGACGTGCTCGAAGGCGTCGGCGGCCTCCTCGAGCTGGTCGGCCACCTCCTTGAGCTTGAGGATCTCCAGGGCGTCGAACTCGCCCGAGTACAGCCGGGACAGCAGTCGGCGGTAGAGCTTGTCCGCCTCGTTCTCCAGGCTGTTGACCTCGATCCAGTAGTCCGACAGGCCCTTCATGGCCTTCAGCCGCGGCATGGCGTCGGCGGTGACCTGGGCACAGCGCTGCAGCAGGGCGACCTGCTGGCCCATCTCGGCGGGCAGCGTGCCCAGGCCGGTGAGGACGACGAGGTCGGCGGCGGCCTCGATGGCGTCCATGACGTCGTCCAGGTCGCTGGCCAGGTTGTAGATGTCCTCCCGGTCGAACGGGGTGACGAAGCTGGAGTTCAGCTGGCGGAAGACCGCGTGCGTGGCGTTGTCCCCGGCGTGCTCGAGGTCGCGCAGCTTGCGGGCGAGCTCCTCGCGCCGCGCGTGGTCGTGCACGAAGTCACCGAGGACCGACGTGGCCTCGACGAGGTTGCGCGCCGAGACGGCGAACATCTCGTAGAAGCTCGAGTCCTTGGGCGTGAGGCTGAAGGGCACGCGCGGAGCTTAGGACCCCTCCTGGCCACCCACCGTTCACCGGGCCTTCATCTACCCGTGCGCGGCGTCCGCCGATCCGGCGTCCAGCGCGGCGACGAGGTCGGCGCGGGCCCGGGCGACCCGGGAGCGGACGGTGCCCACCGGCACCTCGGCGATCCCTGGGTGAGGTCGTCGGCGGACTGCCGGTCG
Organism: Klenkia terrae; assembly: GCF_900491935.1. Classification (GTDB taxonomy): domain Bacteria; phylum Actinomycetota; class Actinomycetes; order Mycobacteriales; family Geodermatophilaceae; genus Klenkia; species Klenkia terrae. The sequence goes on along the minus strand of NZ_UEXK01000004.1, from coordinate 1,005,600 downwards.
CCCAGGTGCGCGGACAGCCGCCAGCCGTCGGCCGTCGGTGCGCCGACAGCACGGTCCCGTCGGCTGATCCGCAGGACGTCCCACCGGGGACGAGCAGGTCCTGCGCCCTCCGCCGCGCCGCCGTCCTGGCCGTGACCACCGCCGCCCCGGGCAGGTGCTGCCCGGCGTCGACGTGCGGCGGGCGGCGACCGTGCCGGCCACCGGTCCGGCCCTGCTCGCCCGCGCCGCGGTGGTGGTGTTGCTGGCGGGCGGGATCGGGCTGGCCGTCGGGGGAGCGGCCGCCGCCCGCCGGTCGCGCACCGCCGACGCCGGCCCCTCCGCCGGGGCACCGGTCCCGGTCTGGGCCGCGTGCGCGGGACGGTCGTGGCAGGCTCGCAGTCGTGGACGGGGTGCAGCTGCTGACGGCCGGCGGGGGGCCACCCCCCGGGGTGGAGCCCCACCTGGGCCTGTCCGTGGCGTTGGCGCTGCTGTCGGCGTGCGCGTTCGCGGTCTCCACCGTGGTGCAGCACCGGGCGGCGACCACCGCCGGCCAGGACCTGCCCGAGGGCGCGGTCCTGCGGCTGGTCGGCAAGCTGGTCCGCAACCGCGCCTGGATCGGCGGGCAGGCCGCGGCGCTGTGCGGCTTCCTGCTGCACGCCGCGGCGCTCAAGTTCGGTCCGGTCGTCGTCGTCCAGCCGCTGCTGTCCGGCGGGCTGGTCATCTCCCTGGCGTTGGGTGCCCTGGTCGACCGCCGGCACCCGGGGCGGGTGCTGCCGGAGCGGGGGCAGTGGATCTCCGCCGGGGTGGTCGCGGTGACCCTGGGGCTGTTCGTGCTGTCGGCCCGCCCGGACCACGGCGGGTCCTACGCCCGGCCGGGTCCGCTGCTGATGTGCGTGGGGGCCGCGGCGGCGGTGATGGTGCTGGCCGCGCTGTGGGCGCTGCGCCCGCGGGCCCCGCACAAGGCGCTCGCCCTGGGCCTCGGGGCCGGGTTCGGCTTCGGCATCACCGGCCTGCTGCTCAAGGACGTCGTCGCCCGCCCGCCCGGGGACCTGCTCACCAGCTGGACCACCTACCTGCTGCTGGTCTCCGGGGCCGCCTCGATCACCTTCGCGCAGTGGGCCTACCAGTCCGGCGCGCTGATCGAGTGCCTGCCGGTGATGGCGGTGCTCGAACCGCTGGTCGCCGTCGGCCTGGCCGCGCCGGTGTACGGCGAGCGGCTGGCGCCGGGCGTGCTGGCCACGACCGGCCAGGTGGTCGGCGTGGTCGGGCTGGTGGTCGGGGTCGCCGTGCTGGCCCGCCGGACGGCGGCACGGGACGCCACCGGCGTCCCGCTGGCGGTGCCCGCGCCCGCGCCCGCACCGCACCGGCGCGGCTGAACTACACCGTTGTCATTCTCCAGACGGCGTGTCGCGGGCGGCACGCCGACCAGGGGGTCACAGAGGCATCACGGCTCGTTACGTTGTGCGCTGTCGACCGCGCGGGGTGGTCGGGACGCACAGGGGGAGCAAGCGTGGCCGTTCGGGGCAACGGGGTCGGGCATGGTCCGGGCACACACCTGCGGCGTCGTCCGGCCGCCCTGCTGGTCGCCCTCGCGCTGGGCGGCGCCCTGGCCGGTGTCCTCGGTGTCCCCGTCGCACCGGAGGCCGGTGCCTCGTCGGTGGACGCCGACGTCGTCCAGGCGCTGGAGGCCTCGGAGACCTCGCTGTTCGACGAGCAGGCCGAGGTGATGCCGCAGATGGCGATCACCGAGGCGCAGGCGCAGCAACGGCTGGCCGAGGTGGCCGCCTCCCGTGCCCAGCGGGACGCCGAGGCCGCGGCGGCCGCCGAGGCCGCCCGGCCCGACGCGGTCATGCCCGTCGACGGGGCCCGGATGACGACCTGCTTCTGCCAGCGCTGGGGGACCATGCACAGGGGCATCGACCTGGCCGCCCCGATGCTCACCCCGGAGTACGCAGCCGAGGACGGCGTCGTGATCAAGGCCGGAGCGGCCAGCGGCTATGGACTGGCCGTCTACATCCTGGGCGTCAGCGGCGACGTGATGATCTACGGGCACATGGAGGAGATCACGGTCTCCGCCGGCGACGCGGTCGAGATGGGCCAGACCATCGCCCTGGTGGGCAGCCGCGGGCAGTCGACCGGGCCGCACCTGCACTTCGAGGTGCACTCCGGGGGCATCAACGGCGAGCCCGTCGACCCGGAGGAGTGGCTCCGCGACCGCGGCGTCGACATCTGATCGATCGCCTCAGGGCGTGAAGCGGTAGCCCATCCCCGGTTCGGTGTGCAGGTAGCGGGGGTGGGCCGGGTCGGGCTCGAGCTTGCGGCGCAGCTGGGCCAGGTAGACCCGCAGGTAGTTCGTCTCGGTCTCGTAGGCCGGCCCCCACACCGACTGCAGCAGCTGGCGCTGGCCGACCAGCCGGCCGCGGGCGCGCACCAGCTCCGACAGCAGCGCCCACTCGGTGGGGGTCAGCCGCACCGGGACGCCGTCCGCGGTCACCTGCCGGGCCGCGAGGTCGACGGTGAAGTGCTCGGTCGCGACGACCGCCTCGCCGCCCTCGGCGGGTCGGCGGCGCACCACCGCGCGGAGCCGGGCCAGCAGCTCGTCCATGTCGAAGGGCTTGGTCACGAAGTCGTCGGCGCCGGCGTCGAGTGCGTCGACCTTGTCCCGGCTGTCCGAGCGGGCCGAGAGCACCAGCACCGGGCCGGTGAACCACGGCCGCAGCCCGGCCAGCACCTCGGTGCCGTCGAGGTCGGGCAGGCCCAGGTCCAGGACGACGACGTCGGGGTGGCTGGCGGCGGCCTCGCGCAGCGCCGTCGTCCCGTCGGGGGCGGTGACCACCTCGTGGCCGGCGGCCCGCAGGGTGATCCGCAGCGCGCGCAGCAGCTGAGGGTCGTCGTCGACGACCAGCACCCGGCTCACGTCGTCCATGATCGCCCCCGAGGCGTGCGCCGGGCCCCGCGGGGCAGCTCAGGGTCGCCCGGTGGGGGTGGTCCAGTGCAGCTCCCACGTCTGCCCGGGCGCCAGGGCCCGCCACCGCTGCCGGGCGGCGGCCAGCGCGTCGGCGGCCCGGCGCAGCTCGGCCGCGGGCACCCACGAGGCCTCGCCGCGCTGCACCGGCTCGGACCGGGACAGCCGGGCCACCACGTCGGCGAGCGCCTCGGCCCGGCCGACCGCGCCGTGCCGGTCCTTCTTCAGCTGGTCGGAGCGCTCCCGCGCGTGCGGGCGCTGACGGCCGGAGACGTGGGTCATCGAGCCCCACACGACGCCGTCGGCGATGGCGCCCCAGATGCCGTCGCGGACCCGGAGCTCGGTCTCGACCAGCAGGTGCACCAGGTCGTGCGGCAGGTCGTCACCGCCGCCGGCGCCGCGCAGGGTGAAGGCGACGCCGTCGTCCCGGGTCAGCGGGGTGACCACCGGGCGCCGGTCGGCCATCCGGGTGAAGACCACGCGCACGCATCCATGGTCCGACGGCAGGTCAACCGGGTTCCCGCCGTGGGGAGCGGGACGCCACGCCGATGACCGGGACCCTCCTCGGGGGTGGCCGTCCGGGGACTGTATGGTTGTCAACGGCTCGGACACACCAGACCGGGTCGCAAGGGGCTGTGGCGCAGCTGGTAGCGCACCACACTGGCAGTGTGGGGGTCAGGGGTTCGAGTCCCCTCAGCTCCACCCACGTGAACAGGCCGTCCACCCGCTGGGTGGACGGCCTGACTCGTCTCCGGGCTAGCGGGAGTTCTGCCTACGGGCGACGACGACGAGCCCGACGAGCACCAGCGCCAGTGGAGCCCAGCCCGGCAGGCCGAACGGGCCGAGGATCAGCTCCGCGACGAAGATCAGCAGTCGGAACGCGACCCAGAAGCCGACCAGCAGGACGAGCCAGAACACGACGGGTCGTTCGGCCTGCAGGCGGCGCAGCATCTCCATCGCCCCATCATCCCCCGTGCGCGCCACGGAACACGGCGACGGCCCGCGGTGCTGCCCTGAAGGATGAGCACCCTGCAGACCACCCCCACCCCACCCTTCCTCGGCGCCCACGCCCTCGTGGTCGGCGCCAGCGGCATCACCGGCAGCGCGCTGGTGGAGAAGCTGACCGCCGGCGGCTGGGAGGTCTCCGGCCTCTCCCGCAACCCGGTCGAGGGCTCCAGTGCCCGGCACGTCCGCGCCGACCTGCGCTCCGCGGACTCCCTGGCGGAGGCGCTGGGCGAGCTGCGGCCGACCCACGTGTTCTTCTGCGCCTGGTCCAAGCAGGACACCGAGGCCGAGAACATCGTCGTCAACCGGGCGATGGTCGCCGACCTGCTGGCCGCGCTGGCGCCGGGCCGCAGCGTGCGGCACGTCGCGCTGGTCACCGGGCTGAAGCACTACCTCGGCCCATTCGAGGCCTACGCCCAGGGCGAGATGCCCGACACCCCGTTCCACGAGGACGCCGACCGGCTGCCGGTCGAGAACTTCTACTACGCCCAGGAGGACGCCCTCTTCGAGGCGGCGGCCGAGCAGGGCTTCACCTGGAGCGTGCACCGCTCGCACACCGTCATCGGCCACGCCGTCGGCAACGCCATGAACATGGGCTCGACGCTGGCCGCCTACGCCGCGATCTGCCGCGCCGACGGCCGACCGTTCGTGTTTCCGGGGTCCGAGACCCAGTGGAACTCCCTGGTCGACATGACCGACGCCGGCCAGCTCGCCGATCACATGATCTGGGCCTCGACCACCGAGGCCGCCGCGGACCTGGCGTTCAACGTGGTCAACGGGGACGTCTTCCGCTGGCGGTGGATGTGGCCCCGGCTCGCCGCCGCGCTCGACGTCGAGCCGATCGGCTACTCCGACGCCCCGCGGCCGCTGGAGGAGCAGATGGCCGACGCCGAGCCGGTCTGGGCCCGGGTCGTCGCCGAGCACGGGCTGGTCGAGCCCGACCTCGCCCGGGTCGCGTCGTGGTGGCACACCGACTCCGACCTCGGTCGCGACATCGAGGTGCTCGCCGACATGAGCCGCTCCCGGCTGCTCGGCTTCACCGGCTACGTGCGCACCGAGGACTCGTTCCTGCGCCTGTTCGACCGCTACCGGGCCGAGGGACTCATCCCCTGACCGGCTCGCGGTAGACGGTGGTCTCCCCGCTGACCAGGGTGACCCCGGCCCCCGCGAAGTTCGCCAGGTCCGCGACCGCGGCCTGCCCCTCCGGCCCCGCCATGGCGGCGTCCAGGGCGGCCTGGTCGTCGAACTCCAGGACGGCGACGAAGTGGAACGGGGCCGGTGCGCCGTCCGGACCCGGGGCCGGGTGGGTCCCGGTGAACGAGCGGAGCCCGGGGAACGCCAGGCCGAGCCGGCTGTGGGTCTCTGCGTAGTGCCGGTCGAACGCGGCCGGGTCCTCGGGCTGGGCGTAGAGGGCGATGAGCGTGTGGGTCATGGTGCTGGGCTCCTCGAGATCACCGTGCACGGGCGGCCGGCCCCGGCAGCTCGCTGGGGTTGTGGCCGAACTGCTGCTTGAACGTGCGGGAGAAGTGGCTGGCGTCGGCGTAGTGCCAGCGCTGGGCGACGGTGCGGCCGGCGAGCAGCTCGTCCCTCGCCCGGGCCAGCCGTCGGGTCCGGATGTGCCCGGCGACGCCCTCGCCGGTGGGGGCGAAGGCGCGCTGCAGGGTGCGCAGCGACACCCCCAGCGCGGCCGCCACCGAGGCCGGTACCAGCGCCGGGTCGCCCAGGTGCCGGTCGACGTGGGCCTCGGCGGCCGCCCGGACGACCGCGGGGTGCCCGGGCGGTCCGGCCGGTGCGTCCTGCAGGGCGGCGGCGAGCAGCTCGATCGTGGCGTTCCGGGCCGCCGGCAGGGCGGCCAGCGGCAGGTCGTCCAGCGTGCTGGACAGCCCGTCCAGGTAGGCGCCGAGGAGGGTGACGGCGGGGGCGCTGCTGTCCAGGACCGTGCCGGTGAGCAGCAGCCCGCGTGACCCGACCTCGGCCAGCGCCGCCTTCGGGACGACGAGGCTGCGCTTGACCAACCGCTCCTGCACGACGAACTCGGCCGGGGTCGTGGAGTCCCAGACCACGACGCTGCCCGGGCGCAGCTGTGCCTGGCGCCCGCCCTGGCCGACGACCTCCCGTCCCGACAGCGTCATGAGCATGACCAGGTACTCGCCGTCGGTGGCCGCGATGTCGTGCGCGCGCCGGGTGCCCGAGCAGGGGTCGCAGGTGCAGTCGACCAGCACCAGGTCGGCGAGGTGGCGCCGCCGGACGGTGGCCCGGAACCCGGGGGCGTCGGCGTCCAGCTCGGCGATGCTCCACGGCAGGTGCGTGGACGACAGCAGTCGGCCCCACGCGTCCTGCGCCTGGGCGCGGCCCACCCCCTGCACGGTCCGGACCTCGTCGGTCACGGCCACCACCTCGGTCCTCGTCGACGGAGTGCCCGAACCCTAGGGAGGTTGGCACCGCGCTGGCGAGGGCTGCGCGGGGGGTTGGCGCGCAGAGTCGGGTGGACGGCGTCCCCGTCCATGGCCCTGGGCCGTCGGCGTCCCTAGGTTTCGGCCACCGCCGGTCCACCCGGACCTGCCCACGACGCCGTGGAGGACCACCCGTGACCAGCACCCAGCCCGCACCCGAGCGCACCGACGTGGAGTTCGACGCCGACGGCGTCACCCTGCGCGGGTGGCACTACCGGCCGGGCACCACCGACCCCGCCCCGGTGATCGTGATGTGCCACGGCTTCGCCGCGGTGAAGGAGATGTACCTGGACGTCTACGCCGAGGTCTTCGCCGCCGCCGGGTTCCACGTGCTGGTCTACGACAACCGCAACCTCGGCGCCTCGGGCGGGGAACCCCGTGGCGAGATCACCCCGCACGACCAGATCGACGACTTCCGCACCGCGATCACCTTCGCCGAGACGCTGCCGGGCGTGGACGCCGAGCGGATCGGCATCTGGGGCTCGAGCTACTCGGGCGGCCACGTGCTCGTCGTGGCCGCGACCGACCGCCGGGTGCGGTGCGTCAGCGCCCAGGTCCCGGTCGTGGACGGCGACGCCAACTTCCGGCAGCTCGTGCGGGCGGACTTCGTGCGCGGTGCCCGGGCCGGCTTCGACGAGGACCGGCGCGCCCGGGCCCGCGGCGAGGCGCCGGCCATGATCGACGTGGTCAACGCCGACCCGATGGCGCCCAGCGCGCTGCCGACCCCGGACTCCTACTTCTGGTTCATGGGCACCCACGAGCTGCGCGCGCCCAGCTACGTCAACTCCTGCACGCTGCGCAGCGTCGAGCGGTTCTCCGAGTACCAGCCGGGTGCCTACATCCGGTTGATCGCGCCGACCCCGTTGCTCATGTGCGTCGCCGAGGACGACGTCCTCACCCCCACCAAGATCGCCATCGACGGGTTCCACGACGCGCGGGAGCCGAAGAAGCTGGTCGTCCTGCCCGGCGGGCACTTCGACGCCTACGTCGAGGGGTTCGCGATCTCCTCGGCGGTCCAGGTGGACTGGTTCACCCAGCACCTGCAGCCCGGCCGCGCCCCGGCCTGAGGGTCAGCCGGCGGTCGCGTCCAGCTCGGTGAGGACGGCGGCCGCCAGCGCTTCGACGTCGTCGGCCGACGGGGCGATCTCCGCACCGACCGCCAGGCCGAGGACCGCAGCGGCCGCGTCGTACCTGATCACCGTGCTGGCCGGCAGCTGTCCGTCGCCCATCAGCCCGTCGGCGACCAGCTCCAGCTCGTTCAACGGGGTGCCCTTCTTCCCCGACAGGCCCCGGGTCCGGTGCACGAAGCGGCGGTCCAGGGCCAGCAGCACCGCCGAGGCGAAGCGGGGCTCGAGCGCATCCCGCTCGGGCCCCGCCGGCACGGCACGGAACGCGGCGAGCTGGCCGGCGACGTCGGCGCGGGCGGCAGCGACCTCGTCGGCGGTGAACGAACTGCGACCCAGCACGGGACCTCCTGGACGACGTCGGCGCGCGCAGGCTACCGCCCGGGGCGACCATCCCGGGGTGACCGTCGCCCTCTCGCACTGGCCCACCCCGCTGGACGCCGCACCTCGTCTCGCCGTCGCGGTCGGGCTCCGACCGGGCGACCTGTGGGTCAAGCGCGACGACCTCACCGACCTCGGCGGCGGCAACAAGATCCGCAAGCTCGAGCACCTGGTGGCCGAGGCCGAGGGCGCGGGCGCGTCCGTGCTGGTCACCAGCGGCGGGGTGCAGAGCAACCACGCCCGGATGACCGCCGCGGCAGCCGCCCGGCGCGGGCTGGGGTGCGTGCTCGTGCTCGCCGGCGACGCCGACCCGCAGCGCCCCGGCAACCTGGCCCTGGAGGGGCTGTTCGGTGCCCGGGTCGTCCTCGGCGGGGATCCGGTCGCGGTGGCCGATGAGCTGCGCGGCGCGGGGGAGCGGCCGTTCCTCATCCCGCTCGGCGGGTCCTCGCCGACCGGTGCCCGGGGGTACCTGGCCTGCGCCGCCGAGCTGGAGGAGCAGGCGCCGGACCTGGCCCACGTGGTCACCGCCGTCGGGTCCGGCGGCACGATGGCCGGGCTGGTCGCCGGGCTCGGCGCCGAGCGGGTCCTCGGGGTGGACACCGGGGCCGTCGACGACCCGGTCGAGCGGGTGACCGCCCTGGTCGAGGCGCTCGGCGGCTCGGTCGGCGCCCTGCGGCTGCGGTCCGACCAGGTCGGCGCCGGCTACGGGGCGCTCACCGCGGCCGGGGAGCACGCCATCCGGACGGCGGCCAGCACGGAGGGCTTGGTGCTGGAGCCGACCTACACGGCCAAGGCGATGGCCGGGCTGGTCGCCGCGGTGGCCGACGGCGACGTCCGGCCGGGGGAGCGGACCGTCTGGCTGCACACCGGGGGCCTGCCCGGGTTCTTCGGCCACCCGTTCGCCGAGCAGGCCGCCCGGGGGGCCCTGACGCACCGCGGATGAGGCCCGATCCCGGCTCTGAACTGGTCTTTCGTGTTGTCGCTGACACCCCCTCGCGGTAGACTTCGAACACACATTCGAATGCCGGGGAGGTGTCGTGAGCGAGCTCGGGTCGGCCCTGGACAGCTTCGGCGCAGAGGACCTGCACGGGCTCACCGGTGGTCAGACCCTGGAGCGGACGGCGGTGCTCGTGGCAGCTCGCAACCGGCTGGATGCCGAGATCGCCCGCACCGCCCGGCACGCCGAGCTGACCCAGGCCCCTGAGCACGACGGGCTGGTGTCGATGCGGTCCTGGTTGATCGGTCACCTGCGGCTCTCGGCCGCCGAGGCGAGCCGGATCGTGCGGACCGGTCGCGCGCTGGAGCACTTCCCGGCGCTGGCCGCAGGGTTCGCCGAGGGTGCGGTGACCGCCGCGCAGGTCGACGTGGTGGCCTCGACGGTGGGGGAGCAGGAACGGGCCCGGGCGGCGGAGCAGGACGTCGACCTGGCCGCGTTCGACCGCACGTGGGCAGCGCTGGCGGTCTCCTCGTCGCACCAGACCCTGGCGGTGGCGGTCAAGGCGTTCGAGGCCGCCCTGGACCCCGACGGTGCTGAGCCCGACCCGACCGAGGATCGGCGGCTCAGCGTGGCCACGCACGCCGACGGCAGCGTGACCGGCCGGTTCGACCTGGATGCGGTGGGCGGGGAGAAGGTCAAGGCGGCGCTGGAGTCGATCGTGCAGGCCGACCGGCCGCAGGGTGACCTGCGCACGCGGTGGCAGCAGAACGCCGACGCGCTGGTGCAGCTCGCGGACAACCAGCTCGCCGCCGGCGACCTGCCCACGTTGCGGACCCAGAAGCCGCACGTCGTGATCACGGTCGGTGTCGAGGACCTGGTCGGCGAGGGCACCGGGCCCGGGACGGCGAGCACCGGCTTCGGTGCGGTCATCTCCGCCGCCCGGGCCCGCTGGCTGGCCTGCGACGCGGTGGTGTCGAGGATCGTCATGGGCCCCGACGGCGTCCCGCTGGACCTGGGCCGCGCCCACCGGGTGGTCACCCCGGCACTGCGGCGAGCAGTCGTGGCGAGGGACGAGACTTGCGTGTTCGCCGGCTGCGGCGCACCCCACCACTGGGCCGATGTGCACCATCTCGTGCACTGGGCGCACGGCGGGGAGACCTCGTTGGAGAACTCGGCGCTGCTGTGCGAACGGCACCACACCAAGGTCCACCACGGCTTCCGGGTGCAGCGAGATCCTGGTGGCCGATGGCGCACCCACCGCCCCGACGGCACCGAGATCCTCCTCGAACCCCGCCTCGTCTGAACCAAGGCCGGCCGTCGTGCGCTAGCTACTGCCCATGGGCGGGGCTACAGCGCTGCCCTCCTCCAGCCACGGCCCGGGCGGGTCGGGGCGGCGCCCCAGCAGGCCGCCGACGAACCGGAGGACGACGTCGGCGGCCAGGTCCACCAGCAGCCCCACCGCGACCACCAGCGAGACCGGCAGCACCAGCGGGGCCGCCACCAGGGAGATGGCAACGACGCCGGGCAGGTCCCGCGCGATGCCCGGCCGGCGGACCGCCGAGGCCAGTGCACCCCAGCGGACCCCGGCCCACATGAGCCACCGCCGCGGGATCGGGGTGCCCAGCTCCCGGCACATGCGCCGGAACACCGCGTCGGCGTCCCCGCTGCTGATCGCCCCGGCCTCGATGCCGACCGAGCAGAACCAGTCGTGCACGATCGCGGCCGCCGTCCACGGGCCGTCGGCCGGGATCAGCCAGCGCACCGGCACCGGCACCGATGCGAAGTCGGTGACGAACCCTACCGGCACCACCCAGTCCTCGCGGCGTCCGCGGTAGACCAACGGCTCCGTCAGTCGCCACCGGCGGTCGGCCAGCTGCTCGACGTGCGGTCGGGTGACGAAGGGCACCGGGCCAGTGTGGCCCGCGGGTCAGACAGGTCCGGCGGCCTCCCAGGCGTCGATGCCGGCGAGCAGCTCGGCCTTGCGGTCGTCGGCGGCGAACGAGGCCCGCACCGACGTGCGCGCCAGACCGGCGAACTCCTCGGCGGTGAATCCCAGCGCGAGCAGCGCGGCGTAGTTGTCGGCCGCGTAGCCGCCGAAGTAGGCCGGGTCGTCGGAGTTGACCGTCACCTGGACACCGGCGTCCAGCAGTGCCCGGATCGGGTGCGCCGCCAGGTCGGGCACCGCCCGCAGCCGCACGTTGGACAGCGGGCACACCGTCAGCGCGATGCCCCGCCCCACCAGCAGGGCCAGCACGTCCGGGTCCTCGACGGCGCGGATGCCGTGGTCGACCCGCTCCACGCCGAGCAGCTCGACCGCCTCCCGCACGTAGGCCGGGGGACCCTCCTCGCCGGCGTGCGCCACCCGGTGCAGGCCCATCGCGGCGGCCCGGTCGAACACCGACACGAACAGCGAGGGCGGGTAGCCCACCTCGGCCGAGTCCAGCCCGATGCCGACCAGGTCGTGCACCCGGTGCGCGACCGCGTCCAGCGCGGCGTGCGCGGTCTCGACCGGTCGGTCGCGGACCACGCACAGGATGACGCCCCCGGTCATGCCCCAGCGCTCGCCCGCCGCGGCCAGCGCCGAGGTCATCCCGTCCAGCACGTCGTCGGCGGACACCCCGTTGCCCAGGTGCACCTGCAGGTCGACGAACAGCTCCGCGTGTGCCACCCCGTCGGCGTGCGCCCGCGCCAGGTAGGCGGCGGTCAGGTCGTGGAAGTCCGCGGCGGTCACCAGCACCGGCATGCAGGCGTAGTACAGGTCCAGGAACGACTGCAGGTCGGCGAAGTCGTAGGCCCGGCGCAGCTCCTCGACATCGCCGTAGGGCAGTCGGACGCCGTTGCGCTGCGCCAGGGCGAAGGCCAGCTCCGGTTCGAGGGTGCCCTCCACGTGCAGGTGCAGCTCGGCCTTGGGCAGACGGGACAGGGCGTCGGGCAGGCTCACGCCGGGCCATGATCCTCGGGCGGGGCGGGTGCCGACCGGCCGGTCCGCACGGTGGATCCGGTTCGTCGACAGTTCCAGCACCTTCCGCAAGCATCTGCTCTGGGGGATCGTGCTCATCGTCGTCGGGCTGCTGGTCGGTCCGGGTGGTGTCAGCATCTTCACGAGCTGACCGGGCTCGGCGGGACGGCGGACGAGGGCGCCGTCCCACCGGGCGATCAGCTGGTCAGCCCTGCGGTGAGTGCACCGTGTCGGCCTCGACGGTGAGCACCACCCGCTGCTGGTCCCGGCCGCCGAACCACGGGTAGGGGCCGCCCAGGTACTTCTGCGCCAGCGCCTCGATGTGCTCCGCGGCGCCGTCGGTGGTCATCGCCACCACCCGGCCTCGCACCCCGAAGTACCGCGAGGGGTTCGCCGGGTCGGCGATGTTCAGCGCCACCCGCGGGTCCCGCTCGACGTTGCGCACCTTCTGGAAGCCGGCGACGGTGTTGACCACGACCCGGCCGGCGTCGTCGACGTCCACCCAGGTCTGGGTCATCTGCGGCCCGCCGTCGGGCATCAGCGTGGCGATGAAGCAGGGCGCGGGGGAGCGGAGCAGCTCGAGCAGTGCCGGGGGCAGATCCATGCCCCGACGCTACGACCGCAGCGCCTCGATCTCCCAGCTCGCGGAGTGCGTGTCCCCGGGCTGCAGCACCACCAGGTCCGTGCCGGAGTTCAGCGCGTCCGGCGGGCAGGTCATGGGCTCGACCGCGAGCCCCACCCGGTCGTCGGCCGGGTCGGGACGGTCGGCGGTGTGCACTTGCACCCAGGGCAGCTCGGCGGTCGACCAGTGCATCGCCACCCCGCCGCCGTCGGCGGCCCGCACGGTCGCCGTCGCACGCTCGGCGGCGCCCAGCCCGGTGTAGGCGTGGTCGACGGCCAGCCCGCGCAGCGAGCGGCTGGTCCGGAAGTCCAGGTCGGTGCCCTCGACGTCGGCCAGGCCGGTCGGCAGCAGCCGCTCGTCGTCCACGGTGAGCACCCGCGCGGCGTCGAGCTGCAGCTCCCAGTCGTCGACCCGGCCGGGACCGGCCACGAGGTAGGGGTGCACCGAGCTGCCCCACGGCGCCGCGGACTCCCCGGTGTTGCGCCCCTCCACGGTCCAGCGGAGACCGGCCGGCGTCAGCTCGTAGCCCACGACGACGTCCAGCAGGTGCGGCCAGCCCTGCTGCGGCCAGACCCGCACGCCCAGCCGCAGCGTCGAGGCGGTGCGGTCCAGCAGCTCCCAGGCGCTCCAGCAGGTGAGGCCGTGCAGCGCGTTGCCGCGGTCGGGCTCGGTGAGGGCCAGCTGCTGCACCTGGTCGCCCGAGGTCCAGCGGCCGTCGGCCACCCGGTTGGGCCACGGCGCCAGCACCGAGCCGCGGTAGAGCGGGCGCGGGACCTCGACGGGGAAGCCGACGACCAGGTCGCGGCCGGCCACGGCGAGGCTGCGCAGCCCGCCGCCGACCTCGGTGACCACCGCGCGGACGTCGTCCAGGACGAGTTCGTGCTGGGTGCCGCTGGGGTGCGGGGAAGGCATGCGTGGCTCCTGGCGGACGGCAGCGGGTCTGTGAACGCTAACAGCGGCGCTCTCCCGTGCCACGATGCGCGCGACGTGTGCGGAGCAGGAGGCTGCGGTGGAGGACAGACCCGGACGACCGGTCATGGCCGACGTCGCCGAGCTCGCCGGTGTCTCCCACCAGACGGTCTCCCGGGTGCTCAACGACCACCCCTACGTCAAGGAGGAGACCCGGGCCAAGGTGCTGGCGGCGATGGCCGAGTTGGGTTACCGGCGCAACCTCACCGCCCGGGCGCTGGCCCGCCGGCAGTCCGACACCATCGGCGTGATCGCGTTCGACACCACGCTGCACGGCCCGGCGAGCACCCTGTTCAGCCTGGAGCAGGCCGCCCGGGCCGCGGGTTACCAGACCCAGGTGGTCACCGTGCCCGACCCGCACCCGCAGGCCTTCGCCGACGCGGTCGACCGGCTGGTCGCCCAGTCGGTGTGCGGGGTCGTCGTGCTCGCCCCGCAGCGCGCCGCGGTGCAGGTGATGGCCGGGTTGCCGGCCGACCTGCCCGCGGTCGCCGTCGAGGGCGGGACGGCGCCCGGTGTGCCGTCGGTCGTGGTGGACCAGTTCGACGGCGCGCAGCAGGCCACCCGGCACCTGCTCGACCTGGGGCACACCGAGATCGCCCACGTCCGGGGCCGCCTGGACTGGCTGGAGGCCGAGGCCCGGCTGGACGGCTGGCAGCAGGCCATGACCGCCGCCGGGCTCCGGCTGCGCGAGCCGCTGGTCGGTGACTGGAGCGCGCGGTCCGGGTACGCGGCCGGCCTGGAGCTGCAGCGGCGGTGGCCCGAGGTCACCGGGGTGTTCGTGGCCAACGACCACATGGCGCTCGGCCTGGTCCGCGCGCTGGCCGAGGCCGGGGTCGACGTGCCCGGGCAGGTGAGCGTGGTCGGCTTCGACGACATCGCCGAGGCCGAGTTCCTGCGGCCCCCGCTCACCACCGTGCACCAGGACTTCGCCGAGGTCGGCGCCCGCTGCGTCGACGTGCTGGTCGAGCGGATGGGGGCCGCCGACCGGTGGTTCCAGGGCCGGCCGGTGGTCGTGCCCGGTCGCCTCGTGGTGCGGGCCTCCACCGGTCCCGTCCCGCGCTGACCTCACCCCGGCAGCGGGGTGCGGCCGGTCCCCAGGTCGGCGCCGTCGGCCGCCCGCCGGCCGGCCCACCAGCCGGCCGCGTCCACCGGACGGCTGCGGGTGCGCCGCAGGTGCGGGAACAGCTCCGTGACCCGGCCCTGCACGGCGGCCTCGCGTCGGACGAGCACCGGCACCAGGGACCCGCCGTGCTGCTGCGCGGCGCCGGCCGCGGCGCGCTCGCCGGCCACGGCCAGCCGCTCCCCGATGCGGGCGGCGTAGGCGACCAGGAAGCCGCGCCGGAACACCGCCGTGCGGGGGCCGTCGGCGTCGGCCAGGGCGCGGGTGGCCTGCAGCAGCAGCGAGGTGAACAGCAGGTCGACCAGCTCCAGGTCCACCGGGAGGCCGACCACGGTGGCGATGCCGAGCTCGCGCAGCAGCACGACCCGGCAGCCGTTCGCCACGGCGACCGCGTGCAGCAGCTGGGCCTTCGCGCCGGTGAACGGGTCGGTGAGGTGCAGCCGCCGGGCCACCACGTCGGCCCCGAGGTCGGGCCCCCGCTGGTCGGCCAGCACCGCGCTGTCGATGGCGTACCGGCTCATCAGCTCCTGGGCCTTGCCGGTCAGGGCATCGGCCTCCTCGGGGAACTCGGTGCGCTCGGCCTTGGCCAGCAGGGCCCGCACCCGGCCCAGCGCCTTCTCGTCGACCGGGCCGGTCGGCACCGGGGTGTCGGCACGGCGGTGCTGCGGCCAGCCGGCCGGGCCGGGCAGCAGGTGCTCCAGCCGCGGCAGGTCCGGCAGCAGGCCCAGCACCCGGACGACGTCGCGCCACCCGGTGGCCGGGTCCACCCCGGTGCCCGCCCACCAGCCGGCCAGCCCGGCCGCGGGACCCAGGGCGTCGAGCTGGTCGGCCCACGCCCGCGGGGCCCGGTCGGCGGCCCGGGTGGTGCGCGCCTGGGCCACCACGACGGCGGCGGCGAGCCGGCCGGCCCGCTGGCTGACCCGCCGGCGGACCACGTGCACCACGTCGGTGGGCTGCCAGCCGCGGTCGTAGGCGGCGGCCACCCCGTCGGCCAGCGTGGTCTCCGCGCCGGGCAGGTCGAGGGCGGGGTGGGCGCTGGCGAGCGCGCTCACCAGCGGGTCCAGCAGGTCGCCGGCGTCGGGGTCGCGGGCCAGCCGGCCCGCCGCGCGGAGCAGCTCCAGCGGGTCGGGGTCGACGGGTGGGCGGCCGGTGCTCCGCCACGGGGTGCGCATGACCAGCAGCGTGCCGCAGGACCCCGACGTCCGCGGTCGACCTGTGGACGGCGGCCGGTCCCGTGGACGGAGCCGGGGTGGATGTCGGTGCGCACCGCTACCGTCGCCGTCCGACCCCCGGAGGCCCCATGGACGTCGACGTCACCGCCCTGCGCCGGATGCGGCTGGCCGCGCTGGGCCTGACCCGTCCACGGGGCGGAGTGGTCGCCGCGGTGGCCGGCCTGCTGGCGATGCAGGCGCAGGACCTGCGGCAGGCCGAGTGGGCGATCGGCTCCCGGGTGCCCGGGAGCACCGTCGCCGACGTCTGGGCGTCCTTCGCCGCCGGCGAGGTGGTCCGCGCGTGGCCGATGCGCGGCACCCTGTTCGCCACCACCCCCGCCGACCTGCGGCTGCTGCTCGGGCTGACCGCGGGGCGCCAGGTGCGCACCGCTCAGCCGCGGCACCGCCAGCTCGGGCTGACCGACGACGACGTCGACCGGGCCGGCGACGTGGCCCGCGCCGAGCTGGCCGGGGGCGGTGCGCTGACCCGGCCCGAGCTGCTGGCCGCGTGGACCGCGGCCGGCCTCGACGTCACCGGGCAGCGCGGGCCGCACCTCTACGGCCGGTTGGCCCACCAGGGCCTGCTGTGCCTGGGCCCGCCGCGCGGGGAGACCGCGGGCGGGGCGCTGCAGGCCTTCGTGCTGCTGGACGAGTGGGCGCCCGGCGAGGCCGTCGGTGACCGGGCGGCGGCCGTCGCCGAGGTGGTCCGGCGGTACCTGGCCGGGCACGGTCCGGCCACCGAGCGCGACCTGGCCTGGTGGACCGGTCTGACGCTGACCGAGGTGCGGGCGGGCTTCGCCGCGGTGCGCGACGAGCTGACCGAGGTGCGGTGCGAGGGGGCCGTGCTCTGGACCCTGGGCGAGCCGCCGGCGGCCGGGCCCGACGGGGTCCGTGCGCTGGCCGGTTTCGACGAGCTGCTGCTCGGCGTCACCGACCGCTCGCACGTGCTGGCCGCCGAGCACTGGCAGACGGTGGTCCCCGGCGGGAACGGGGTCTTCGCCCCGATGCTCGTCGAGGACGGCGAGGTGGTCGGCACCTGGCGCCGGGTGGTGACGCGTGGCCGGGCGTCCGTGGCGGTCAGCCCGTTCGACGCGACCGCCGACCCGCGCCGGTTCGCCGACGCCGCCGGCGCGGCGCTGGCGTTCCGGGGCGAGGCCTGATCAGGCGCGCGGGCGCACCCGGCCGGCGGCCTCCCGGGCGGTGGCGCGCGCAGCGTCGACGTCCTCGGCGCGGGCCAGGGCCACGCCCATGCGGCGGCGGGTGAAGCTCTCGGGCTTGCCGAACAACCGCAGCTGGACGCCGGGGAGGGCCAGCGCCTCGTCCACCCCGTCGAACACGATGCCCACCGCCTCGACCCCGCCGTAGACGACCGCGGACGCGCCGGGGTTGCGCAGCGAGGTGTCCACCGGCAGGCCCAGCAGCGCCCGGGCGTGCAGCTCGAACTCGTCCTGCCACTGCGTCGTCATGGTGACCATGCCGGTGTCGTGCGGGCGCGGGCTGACCTCGGAGAACCAGACGTCGTCGCCGCGGACGAACAGCTCGACGCCGAACAGGCCCAGCCCGCCGAGGTCGCCGGTCACCGCGGCGGCGATCGCCCGGGCGCGCTCGAGCGCGACCTCGCTCATCGGCTGGGGCTGCCAGCTCTCCACGTAGTCGCCGGACTCCTGCCGGTGCCCGATCGGTGCGCAGAAGTCGGTGACGGTCTGCCCCTCGCGCTGTGAGCGCACGGTGAGCAGGGTGATCTCGTAGTCGAAGTCGACGAAGCCCTCGACGATGACCCGGGTGCCGGCGACCCGGCTGCCGGCCATCGCGTAGGTCCAGGCCGCCTCGACGTCGTCCGCCGTGCGCACCGTGCTCTGGCCCTTGCCCGACGACGACATCACCGGCTTGACCACGCACGGGAACCCGACCGCGGCGGCGCCGTCCTGCAGCTCCGCCAGCGAGTCGCAGAACCGGTAGGGGCTGGTGGGCAGACCGAGGGTCTCGGCGGCCAGCCGGCGGATGCCCTCCCGGTCCATGGTCAGCCGGGCGGCCCGCGCGGTCGGCACCACGCGCACGCCCTCGGCCTCCAGCTCCACCAGCGTCGGGGTGGCGATGGCCTCGATCTCGGGGACGACGACGTCGGGCCGCTCGGCCTCGACGAGCGCCCGCAGCTGCTCGGGGTCGCTCATGGTGATCGTGCGCGCGTGGTGGGCCACCTGGTGCCCGGGGGCATCGTCGTACCGGTCGACCGCGATGGTCTCCACGCCCAGGCGCTGCAGCGCGATGAGCACCTCCTTGGCCAGCTCGCCGCTGCCCAGCAGCATCACGCGGGTGGCCGAGGGGGACAGGGGCGTGCCCAGGGAGACCATGCGGGCAGGTTAGCGGCGCCCGGTCAGCCGATCTCGGCCCGGAGCACGGTGCCGTCGGCGGACAGCCACACCCGGTCGCCGGCCCCGGAGTAGGGCTGGGAGACGGTGAGCAGCAGGTCGCCGTAGGTGGGGAAGGGCCGCTCGACCACCAGCTCGAGGAGGTCCACGTCGTCGTCCTCGCCGCCCAGCGCGCGGTTGCCGGTGCTCAGTGCCTCCACCAGCGCGGGGGCGGAGACGTCGGACAGCGCGAACTCCGCCTCGGCCGGCGGCTGCGCGGGCAGCGGCTCGGCGCGTCCCTCGCCCGGGGCGTCGAAGTCGTACTCCTGGTAGCGGGTCCACAGGCCGGTGTCGGCGTCCAGGAGCACGGCAGAGAACGTGCTGTCCTCCACGACCAGCTGGGTGACCCGGGTGGTGCCGGCGTCGTCGACGGCGGCGTCCAGCGCGGCCTGCAGCCGATCCGGGTCGGTGAACGGCACGTCGTCGTCGCCGTCGGACTCCGTGGACGAGCTGCTGTACAGGTGCGGCAGGACGCCGGCCTTCTCGGCCCCCACCACGCCGAGGGTGACGGCGAGGCCGAGCACGAGCCCGAGGACGAAGCCGCCGGGTCGGCGCGGCGCGGGCTCGCCCGGGACGACGACGGTGCTGGCGGGCGCGCTCACGCGGGGGACCGCTGCAGGTAGAGCAGGTCGCCGGCTGCCGACGTCCAGAGCGTCTCGTCCTCGAACCCGTCGGCGCCGTTGACCAGCTGCACGGTCACCTCGGCGCGCAACCGGTCGGGCTGCTCGATGCGGGCGCTGAGGTCGGCGACGTCGGTCCACGACGCGGCGTGCTGCCGCGCGGCCCGCTCGAGGGCGCGGGCCAGCACGTCGGGGGCCAGGTCGCGGGCCTGGAACCGGCCCGAGGTGTCCAGGCCGGCCCCGGGCTCCACCGGCAGGTCGTCCTGGTCGACGGTGAGCGCACCGTCGACGAACTCCACCGCGCTGGTCCGGCGGCCGCGGGGACCCAGGTCGGTGACCAGGACGGAGTCCTCGGTGACCTCGACCTGCTCGAGCACGGACACCCCGTGCTCCTGGGCCAGCCACAGCAGGGCGTCACCCAGCCGGCGGCCGACGAAGAACCCGGTCGGTGCCCGCGGTCCCGAGGCAGCCGGGGTGGCGGGCCGGGGTCGGGCGCGCCGGGCCGGCCGGGCCACGTCCCGGGAGGCGAGGACGACGACCAGCACGACGGCCACGACGCCGAGGACGACGGCGTAGGGCCGGTAGACGTCGGCCGTCGCCGCGAAGACGGAGCCGATCGCGACGCCCAGCGCCGTGCCCTGCAGGAACCGCACGTGGTCTCCCGTGCTCGGTGGGTGGTCGCGGCGAGCCTAGGGGGCCTGGGGGCAAGGTCACCCGGACCGGGCACGCCTGGAGTGGCTACCGGCGGGTAACCGGCGGACCATCGGTGGGGAGACGCCGTCGTCGACGAGGGAGATCCACCACATGACCGCCGACCTGCTCACCGGGGACTTCTTCGGGTACGAGACCCTGCTGTCCGACGAGGAGCGCAAGGAGCTGCAGACGCTCCGGGACTTCCTCGACGAGAAGGTCCGGCCGCGGGTGAACGACGCCTGGGCCGCCGCCGAGTTCCCGATGGACCTCATCCCGGAGTTCGCCTCCATCGACGTGGTGGGCCGCGCCTACGAGTGGGACGGCCGGCTGCCGGCGTCCAAGCTGTACGGCGGGTTCCAGGCCCTGGAGCTGTCCCGGGTGGACCCCTCGATCGCCACGTTCCTGGGCGTGCACAACGGCCTGGCGATGGGCTCGATCATGATCCTGGGCTCGGAGGAGCAGCGGCAGCGCTGGATCCCCGAGATGATGTCGATGGACAAGATCGGCGCCTTCGCCCTCACCGAGCCCGAGGGCGGCTCGGACGTCGCCCGCGGCCTGCGCACCACCGCCCGCCGGGACGGCGACTCGTGGGTGCTCAACGGGGCCAAGCGCTGGATCGGCAACGGGACCTTCGCCGACCACGTCGTGGTGTTCGCCCGCGACGAGGCCGACGACGCGGTGAAGACCTTCGTGGTCGACAAGGGCACCCCGGGCTTCACCGCCACCAAGATCGAGGACAAGTTCGCGCTGCGCACGGTGCAGAACGCCGACATCACCTTCGTCGACTGCCGCATCCCGGCCGACCACAAGCTCGAGGGCGGCAACACCTTCAAGGACGTCAACAAGGTCCTCAAGGTCACCCGCGGCGGCGTGGCCTGGTCCGGCGTCGGCTGCCAGATGGGTGCCTACGAGTACGCGCTGGCCTACGCCAAGGAGCGGGTCCAGTTCGGCAAGCCGATCGGCAGCTTCCAGCTGATCCAGGACCTGCTGGCCAAGATGCTCGGCAACGTCACCGCGAGCCTGGGCATGGTCGTGCGGATCGCCCAGCTGCAGGAGACCGACGACCTGCGCGACGACCAGGCGGCGCTGGCCAAGGCCTACGTCACCGCCCGCGGGCGCGAGACCGTGGCCATGGCCCGCGAGCTGTTCGGGGGCAACGGCATCGTGCTGGAGAACAACGTGATCCGGTACTTCAACGACGCCGAGGCGCTGTACTCCTACGAGGGCACCCGCGAGATGAACACCCTCATCGTGGGCCGGTCGGTCACCGGGCTCAGCGCCTTCGTCTGAGGCCGGAGCTGCGCGGTGCCTGCGTGGCGTACGGTTAGGGCAGCCTAACCAGGAGGACGTACGTGACGCAGGCACCGAAGAAGCGACGGGTGACCCGGGTGGGCACCGTCGTGCGCACCGAGCGGGTGACCCCGCATCTGGTCCGGGTCGTGCTGGGCGGCGAGGCCCTGGCCGGCTTCGGCGCGGGGGACTTCACCGACCACTACGTGAAGCTGCAGCTGCCCCCGGCCGGGGCGCCCTACGCCGCGCCGTTCGACGCCGAGGTGGTGCAGGCCGAGCACCCGCGTGAGCTGTGGCCGGTCAGCCGGACCTACACCGTCCGCGCCTGGGACGCCGCTGCGCAGGAGCTGACCCTGGACTTCGTCACCCACGGGGACGAGGGCGTGGCCGGGCCCTGGGCCGCCGCTGCCCGCCCCGGTGACCTGCTGCAGTTCGCCGGGCCCGGCGGGGCCTACGCCCCGGCCGCCGAGGCGGACTGGCACCTGCTGGTCGGCGACGACTCCGCGCTGCCGGCGATCGCCGCGGCCCTGCCCCGGCTGCCGGCCGGCGCGGTCGCCCACGTGTTCGTCGAGGTGGAGGGTCCCGCCGACGAGCAGGACCTGCCCGGGGTCACTTGGGTGCACCGCGGCGAGCAGCCCGTGGGCGCGGCGCTGACGGCCGCGGTGCTGGCCACCGAGCTGCCCGGCGGTGTGCCGCACGTCTTCGTGCACGGCGAGGCCGGCTTCGTGCGGGAGCTGCGCCGCGTCGTCCGGTCCCGGTGGGAGGTGCCGCGCGAGCTGCTCAGCGTGTCGGGCTACTGGCGGGTCGGGCGCACCGAGGACCGCTGGCAGGCCGAGAAGCCGGAGTGGAACGCGGCGGTCGCGGCCGACGAGGCCGCGCTCACCGTCTGAGGCGGCGGCGGCGCGGCCTGCGTCGCTCACATGTCGCGGTAGCGCTCGGCCTCCGAGGTGGCCTGGCGGAGCTGCTCGACGTCGTACTCCGGGCCGTAGCCGGGGGTGTCCCGCTGGATGCGCCAGCCCTCGGCGAGCGGGCCGACGTCGTAGGTGTCGAAGCCGATCCGGTCGATGTAGTCGGCGACCCAGGCCTTGGCGTCGGCGTCGTCCCCGGCGATGACCAGGGCCCGGCGGTGCGGGGTGCCGCTCTCGCTGCGCTTGCTGGTCAGGTGCTCGGAGTAGATGTGGTTGAAGGCCTTGACGACCTTCGACGTCGGCAGGTGGCGCTGGGCCATCTCCGCGGTGGTCGTCGACTCCTCGTCGAGCTCGGCGATGTGGCCGTCCCGCTCGGGGTAGTAGTTGTTCGTGTCGATCACGGTCTTGCCGGCCAGCGGCTCGACCGGGACGTCGGCCAGGTTCTTCAGCGGCACCGTGACGACGACGACCTCGCCGGCCGCGCCGGCCTCGGCGGCGGTGGCCGCGGAGATCGCACCCTGCCGGGTGTCCCGGGCCTCGATCTCGGCGACGAGGTCGGCCAGGGTCTCCGGGCCGCGGGAGTTGGAGATCACGACGTCGTAGCCGGCGTCGGTGGAGATGCGGGCGAGCTGGGAGCCGATCAGGCCGGCCCCGATGATGCCGATGGTGGTCATACCGGCTCCAACAGCGTCAGCCGGCGCTGATTCCGCCGTCCCACGGGAAGGCGGGGGCCCGGCGCTCGGCGAACGCGGCCACGCCCTCGGCCAGCTCGCCGGAGGCGATGGTCTCGCCGAACCAGCGGTCGGCCACCTGCTCGGCGTCCCCGCCGGTGGTCAGCTCGGCGACCACCTCCTTGGTGGCCCGCTGGGTCAGCGCCGACCGCCCGGCCAGGACGGCGGCGAACGCGGCCACCCGGTCGGCCAGCCCGTCGACGGGGAGCACCTCGTCGACCAGCCCGACCCGCAGCGCGGCGACGGCGTCGAGCAGCTCCCCGGAGAACAGCAGGTACTTCGTCGTCGCCGGTCCGACCAGGTCGACCAGCGCCTTGGTGGGGGCCGGCGGGTAGACCACCCCGATCCGGGCCGGGGTGACCCCGAAGACCGCGGTGTCGTCGGCGAACCGCAGGTCGCAGCTGGCGGCCAGCTCCACCCCGCCGCCGATGCAGTGCCCGCGGACGACGGCCAGCGTCGGGTGCGGGAACGCCCGGATCGCCGCCTGGGCGGCCAGGTTGTCCGCGCGCAGGCCGGCCATCGGGTCGGTCGGGTCCTCCCCGCCGAGCAGCTCGCCGATGTCGGCCCCGGCGCAGAACGAGGGACCGGCCCCGGTCACCAGCAGCACGCGGACGTCGTCCACGACCTGCGCGAGCAGGCCGGGGACGGCCGCCCACATCGCCCGGGTCATCGCGTTGCGCTTGGCCGGCCGGTCCACCGTCAGGGTGGCGACCGGGCCCTCGACCGCGATGTGCAGGTCGCTCATCCCAGGTCGTCGGTGCCGAACGTGTCGCAGGCGCCCGGGTCGCCGGAGCTGTAGCCGGTGGAGAACCAGCGCTCGCGCTGCTCGCTGGACCCGTGGGTGAAGGCGTCCTGGTCGACGGTGCCGTTGCCCAGGTTGGTCTGGATGAAGTCGTCGCCGATCCGGCTGGCGGCGTCCAGCGCCCGGGCCACGTCGTCGTCGGTGATCTCGGTGATCAACGGCTCCTGGCCGTCGTCGGACGTCGTCGTCGCGTGGTTGGCCCAGACCCCGGCGTAGCAGTCGGCCTGCAGCTCGAGCCGGACCGTGCCCGACGTCGGACCGGTCTCGCCCGGGGTGACCTGCTGGTTGGTGCCCAGCAGGTTCTGCACGTGGTGGCCGTACTCGTGGGCCAGCACGTAGGCGTCGACGAACGTGCCGCCGCGGGCGCCGAACTGGGTCTCCAGCTGGTCGAAGAAGGTCAGGTCGACGTAGACCAGCTGGTCGCCGGGGCAGTAGAACGGCCCGGACCCGCTGGTCGCCCCGCCGCACGCGGTCTGCACCGAGCCGGAGAAGAAGACCGTCGGGGTGTCGGCGTACTGCGTGCCGAGGGTGTCGGGGAGCGCCGTCGTCCAGTAGTCCTGGATGGAGTCGATGATCGCCACCGCCGCGCAGTCGGCGCTGTCGTTGGCGTCGGCCCCCGTCCGGCACTGCTGCTCGAGCTCGGTGTTGTCGGCCGTGCCGCCCCCGCCGCCCTGCAGCTGGGACAGGATGCTGGCCACGTCGCCGCCTCCGCCGCCCGAGCCCCCGCCGCCGAGCACCTGGACGAGGACGAAGGCGATGATGCCGACGATCCCGATGCCCCCGCCGCCGACGGCGAGCCCGCGGCCACCGCCTCCGCCGCGGCGGTCCTGCACGCCGGACGTGTCGAGCTTCGCGCCTTCGCGGAACCGCACCATCTAGAGCTCCTCGAGGTTGGGGGGAGAGATCAGGAACACGGCCTCGACCGCGCCGTGCACCTCCTGCAGGGTGGGCTCGAGCTCCAGCTCGGGTGCCGCGGCCGCGCCGGCCCGTCCCCGGGCCGCGCTGGCCATCATCACCGGCGCCGGGGCGCCCGTGCCGACGTCGCGCAGCTCGACCAGCCCGGTGACGGTGCTGCCGACCGCGGCCGCGTAGCCGCGGGCCCGGGCCACCGCCTCGGCGATGGCCTCGGTCCTGGCCTGGTCGTGCGCCGGGTCGTCGCGGTCCAGCCGCCAGTTCGGGCCCCACAGCGAGCTGCCCTCGAGCGCGGCCGCGGCGACCGCGACCTCGCCGACCCGGTCGACGTCGTCGAGCCGCAGCTGGGTGGTGACCGAGGCCCGGTAGCCGGTGATCCGGTTCCGCTCGGCCTGCTCGGGGTGCACGCCGACCGAGGCGGTGGAGTGCCGGGTGACCAGGTCGGCGTGCTGGGCGAGGAGGTCGGTGACCCCGCGCTGCAGGTCGCCGAGGAGGGACAGCGCACGGTCCCGCCGCTTGTCCCGGGCGGTCACGGTGATGCTCAGCGTGGCGTGGCTCGGGCGCACCCGGAGGGTGGTCTCGCCGCGCACCACCACCCGCGGGATCTGCTCGGTCACCGGGTCACCCTGGCAGATCACAGGTGGGGAACGCTTCTCGACCCGTGACGCTCCTGTGACCCGGCGCTGTGAGGGTGGCCCCGTGGCCGGTCACCGAGGAGCCGAGAGCAGGTTCATGACCATCGGCGTGGTCGGTGGCGTCTGCCTGCTGTCGGCGCTGCTGACCTCGTGGATGCTCGGCGTCCCGGCCTGGGTGTTCGCGGTGGTGTTCGCCGGGCTGGTCGTGGTCAGCCTGATCCGCCCGCCCAACGGCTGACCGCGCTCACCGTCGGCGGCGGGTGCCGAAGATGCCGCGGGTGATCTCCCGGCCCAGGGCCGACGCGGCCGACCGGGCGAACGCCTTGAACGCCGAGGACCCCAGGACGTCGGCCACCACGCTCGAGTCGGGCTCGGGCGCGGGCTCCCGGCGCGG
>NZ_UEXK01000004.1:927125-980110 GCF_900491935.1 Klenkia terrae | reverse complement strand
GACGGGGTGGCCGAGGGGACGGTCGGGGTGGTGCCCGGCGGTGCCCAGGACGGCGCGCTGGTGTCCGGCGCCGTGTGCGTCGGCAGCGGGTCGGGGGCAGCGGTCGGCGCGGTGGGGGTCGCCGTCGACGCCGGGGCCGCCGTCTCGGTGTCCGTCGCGAGCGGGATGTCGGGGGTCGCCGAGGTGCCGTCCGCGTGGCGGGGGACGGCGGCCTTGGCCTTCTGGGTGGCGTTGTCGATCTGGGCCGCGCGGTCGGGCATCTTGTCCTTGGCGAACTGGCCGGCCTTGTCCACCGCGCCCTCGATCCGCCCGGCGTTGTCCTTGACCGCCGTCTCGAGCTTGTCCGCACCCTGGGCCAGGGCGTCCTGCGCCTGCTTCGCGAGCTTGCCGAAATCCACCATGGCGCCCACCCTGCCGTCCGCGGGCCGAGCGCGCCACACTGCACCGGTGACCGAGAAGGTGCAGGGACCCGCCAGCTACTTCCCCGCGATGGAGAAGAAGTACGGCCGGCCGATCGGTGAGTGGCAGGAGGCGGTGCGTGCCCGCCGGGCGGAGCAGCCCGGGGCGAAGCACATGGAGCTGGTCGCCTGGCTCAAGACCGAGCACGGCATGGGCCACGGGCACGCCAACGCACTGGTCGCGCACACCCTCGCGCAGGGCTGAGGACAGCGCGGGCTGAGCCGGTGCCCTTCACCGGCAGCCACCCGGCCGCCGTCCTCCCGTTCCTGCGAACCCGCCTGCCGGCGTCGGCGCTGGTGATCGGCAGCGTCGTCCCCGACCTGCCGGCCTACCTGCCGGTGGACCCGCTGTGGAGGACCCACACCTGGACGGCGGTCGTGACCGTCGACCTGCTCACCGGACTGCTGGTCTGGGCGCTGTGGCACGGCGTCCTGAGCCGGCCGGTGGTGGCGTCCTCGCCCGCGCCGCTGCGGGCCCGGCTGGCCGGCGTCCCGCTCGGGCTGCGCGGCCGGCTGACCGGGTGGCGGGACCTGCTCGTGGTGGCGCCGGCCGTGGTGGTGGGCGCGGCGACCCACGTCGTGCTGGACGCCTTCACCCACCCGCGGCGGTGGGGCGTGGACCTGGTGCCGGCGCTGTACGAGCCGGTGGCCGGGGTGCCGGTCTACAGCTGGCTGGCCGACGGCGGCGGCGTGCTGGGCGGCCTGGTGCTGCTGGGCTGGTGCGCGCTGTGGTGGCGCCGGACGCCGGCGGCTCCGGTGGTGGCCGGTCGCGGCTGGGCGTGGGGAGTGGTGGGGCTGGCTGCCCTGGCCGGGGGCCTGGCCGGTGCGCCGGGGGAGCCGGACACCCGCAGCGCGGCGGTCGCAGCGGCGTTCGCCGGCGGGGGAGCGGCGATGGCGACCGCGGCCGTGCTGGTCCTCGGCTGGCAGGCGCGCCGGTTCCGCGATCGGGGGCGCTGCGGTGCTGGTGCCGGGCCGGCCGGGCGGCCCTAGGGGCGGGGCATGCCACTGGAAGGCGAGTACGAGCCCAGCCCGGAGAAGTGGGTCCGCGACCAGGTCGAGGCCTACGAGCGCAGCGGCGGACGCGAGGCCAACACCCTCCCGAACCGCCCCGAGCCCGTCGTGGTGTTTACCACCCGCGGTGCCAAGAGCGGCAAGGTGCGCAAGAACCCGCTCATGAAGGTCGAGCACGACGGCGTCTACGCGATGGTCGCCAGCCAGGGCGGCGCGCCCAAGCACCCGACCTGGTACTTCAACGTGACCGCGCACCCCGACGAGGTGACGGTGCAGGACGGCGACCAGGTCTGGGACGGCGTCGCCCGCGAGATCCACGGCGAGGAGAAGGCGGTCTGGTGGGAGCGCGCCGTCGCCGCGTTCCCCGACTACGCCGACTACCAGCGCAAGACCGACCGCTCGATCCCGGTCGTCCTGGTGGAGCGCCCGAGCTGACGCAGGCCCGCGTCGCCGTCGTCACCGGTGCCTCCGACGGCATCGGGGCGGCGGCGGCCCGCCGGCTGCACCGCGACGGGTGGCAGGTGGTCGTCGTCGGCCGGTCGCCGGACAAGACCGCCGCCGTCGCCGACGAGCTGCAGACCCAGGGCCACCCCGACGACCACCGCGAGGTCGAGCGGCACACCGTGGACTTCTCGCGGCTGGACGACGTCCGGGCGCTGGCCGCCGACCTCGTGGCCCGGCACCCGCGGATCGACGTCCTGGCCAACAACGCCGGCGGGTCCTTCCCGCGGCGGGTGACCACGGTCGACGGGTTCGAGACCACGTTCCAGGTCGACCACCTCGCCCCGTACCTGCTGACCCGCCTGCTGGAGGAGCCGCTGCGCGCGGCCCGCGGACGGGTGGTGGCGACGTCGTCCTTCATGCACCGGATCGGTCCGCTGCCGCGGACGGTCACCGCGGACCCGCCGCGCCCCTACTCGGGGATGCTCGCCTACTCGCGGGCCAAGACGATGAACGCGCTGACCACCCGCGAGCTGGCCCGTCGCTGGGCGCCGGACGTGACCGCTACCTGCTACACCCCGGGCGCGGTCGCGACGTCGTTCGGGGCGCGGTCGGGCGGGCTGTCCGGGCTGGCCTGGAAGCTGGGGCTGTCCCGCAGCTTCCGCACCCCGGCGCAGGGCGCGGACACCCTGGTGTGGCTGGCGACAGCGGACGAGGGCTGGCGCAACGGCGGTTTCCACGCCGACCGGTCACCGGCCCCCGCGATGCCCTGGGCCACCGACGACCGCCGCGCGCGCTCGTTGTGGGACCTGTCGGCCGGTGCGGTAGGACTGCCCGCATGACCAAGGCCGGCGACGCGATCGAGGTCGAGGTGGACGGTCTGGACGTGCGGCTGTCCAGCCCGGACCGGGTGTACTTCCCAGCGCGCGGGGAGACCAAGAAGGACCTGCTCGACTACTACCTCGCCGTCGGCCCCGGGATCGTGAACTCCCTGCGCGAGCGGCCGTGCATGCTGCACCGGTTCCCCAAGGGCGTAGAGGGCGACAAGGTGCACCAGAAGCGGGTCCCGGCCGGGGCGCCGCCCTGGATCGAGACCGTGCGGGTGCACTTCCCGCGCTGGAACCGGACCGCCGACGAGCTGTGCGTGACCCACCTGGCGCACGTGGCCTGGGCGGTGCAGATGTCGACGGTGGAGTTCCACCCGTGGAACAGCCGCCGGGCCGACACCGAGCTGCCCGACGAGTGGCGGATCGACCTGGACCCGATGCCCGACGCCGACTACGCCGCGGTCCGCCGGGTCGCCTCCGTGGTGCACGAGGTGCTCGACGAGCTGGGCGCGGTCGGCTTCCCCAAGACGTCGGGCGGCAACGGCCTGCACGTCTACGTCCGCATCCCCCCGGTGCACGGCTTCACCGACGTCCGCCGGGGCGCGCTGGCCTTCGCCCGCGAGGTCGAGCGGCGCACGGCCGACGTGACGACGACCTGGTGGCGCAAGGACCGCGACCCGACCGCGGTGTTCGTGGACTACAACCAGAACGCGCGGGACCACACCATCGCCGCGGCCTACAGCGTGCGCGGCAACGCCGAGGGCACCGTGTCCACGCCGATCCGCTGGGACGAGGTGGACGACGCCCACCCGCGTGACTTCACCATCGCCACGGTGCCGGCCCGCTTCGCCGAGCTCGGCGACCTGCACGCCGACATCGACCGCGAGGTGTTCGACATCGCGCCGCTGCTGGAGTGGGCCGAGCGCGACGAGCGCGAGGGGGCCGAGACCCCGCCGGAGCCGGACGAGGCCTAGATGAGTAAGTCCGATTGGATCAGTGGTCGTAGGCGATCAGTGATCTTGTGACTGGTTGGCCGGTGGCGCGGTTGTGCCAGATCGCGGCGGTCAGGGCCAGCAGTCGTTGAGCGATGCGTGCGGTGACACCGGTGAGGGTGCGACCGCCGTGGAGTTCCAGGTCCAGCTGGCCTTTGAGGGTGTCGAAGACCGATTCGACCAGTTGTCGGACCGGTTTGAGCAGGTGCTGGCCGGGGCGTGGTGGGCGGTTGCGGTAGGAGGGGCGCAGTAGGTCGGCGCCGCGGGCGTGCAGGTAGTCGTCCAGTTCGGCGGAGATGTAGCCCTTGTCGGCCAGCACCAGTAGCCCGGGCCGTTCGGTGATCAGGTCACCGTCGTAGTCCAGGACGCACATCAGCACCTGCCGTTCATCGATCTTGGGATCGGCCAGCGCCCAGGTGACCGGGAGTCCGGCCGGGGTACACACCAGGTGCAGGCGTAGGCCCCAGAACCAGCGGGAGTGGCTGGCGCAGTAGCCGTAGCCGGCGACCCCGGCCAGCTCCGAGCGCCGCACGGTGGGCCGGGATCGGGCGCACTCCACCGGGGTGGAGTCCACCAGCCACACCGGGTCGGCCCACAGGTCGGTGTCGGTGGCCAGGACCCGGATCAGCCGCTTGAGCAGCGGTAACGCCCCACGCAGCCGCTTGTTGTAACCGGACTGCTCGGGCAGGTAGGGGAATGCACCGGGCAGTGCAGCCGGGACCTGCCGCAGCCAGCGGGCCTCGGAATGGACTCCCAGTAGCGCTTGGGCCACGGCCAAGGTGAGCAGCTCGGCGTCGGTCAGCCGCGGAGGGCGCCCGACACGTGAGCGAGGGCCCAGGTAGTCGTCGATGCGGACATAGAGTGAGGTCAGGAGGGTGTTGAGGTCGGTCGTCACAACCCGTACCCCAGCACCCTCCGCCCTGAAATCACACCCGTGTCATTCGGACTTACTCATCTAGATGAGTAAGTCCGATTGGATCAGTGGTCGTAGGCGATCAGTGATCTTGTGACTGGTTGGCCGGTGGCGCGGTTGTGCCAGATCGCGGCGGTCAGGGCCAGCAGTCGTTGAGCGATGCGTGCGGTGACACCGGTGAGGGTGCGACCGCCGTGGAGTTCCAGGTCGAGCTGGCCTTTGAGGGTGTCGAAGACCGATTCGACCAGTTGTCGGACCGGTTTGAGCAGGTGCTGGCCGGGGCGTGGTGGGCGGTTGCGGTAGGAGGGGCGCAGTAGGTCGGCGCCGCGGGCGTGCAGGTAGTCGTCCAGTTCGGCGGAGATGTAGCCCTTGTCGGCCAGCACCAGTAGCCCGGGCCGTTCGGTGATCAGGTCACCGTCGTAGTCCAGGACGCACATCAGCACCTGACGTTCATCGATCTTGGGATCGGCCAGCGCCCAGGTGACCGGGAGTCCGGCCGGGGTACACACCAGGTGCAGGCGTAGGCCCCAGAACCAGCGGGAGTGGCTGGCGCAGTAGCCGTAGCCGGCGACCCCGGCCAGCTCCGAGCGCCGCACGGTGGGCCGGGATCGGGCGCACTCCACCGGGGTGGAGTCCACCAGCCACACCGGGTCGGCCCACAGGTCGGTGTCGGTGGCCAGGACCCGGATCAGCCGCTTGAGCAGCGGTAACGCCCCACGCAGCCGCTTGTTGTAACCGGACTGCTCGGGCAGGTAGGGGAACGCACCGGGCAGTGCAGCCGGGACCTGCCGCAGCCAGCGGGCCTCGGAATGGACTCCCAGTAGCGCTTGGGCCACGGCCAAGGTGAGCAGCTCGGCGTCGGTCAGCCGCGGAGGGCGCCCCACACGTGAGCGAGGGCCCAGGTAGTCGTCGATGCGGACATAGAGTGAGGTCAGGAGGGTGTTGAGGTCGGTCGTCACAACCCGTACCCCAGCACCCTCCGCCCTGAAATCACACCCGTGTCATTCGGACTTACTCATCTAGAGCTGCCGGTAGGCCGAGTCGGGGACGTCGGTGACGAACATGTGCCCCGGTGCGTGGGTGATCGCGAACGGCGGCCGGGAGGCCATCAGCGCCGCCTGCGGGGTCACCCCGCACGCCCAGAACACCGGGACGTCGCCGGGCTGCACGTCGACCGGGTCGCCGAAGTCGGGCCGGTCCAGGTCGGCGATGCCCAGCGCTCCGGGCGACCCGACGTGCACGGGCGCGCCGTGCACCTCGGGCATCCGGGCGGTGACCTGCACGGCGGTGGCCACCAGGTGCGCCGGGACCGGCCGCATCGAGACCACCAGCGGCCCCGACAGCCGCCCGGCCGGCCGGCACTCCCGGTTCGTCCGGTACATCGACACGTTGCGGCCCTGCTCGATGTTGCGCACCGGGACGCCGGCGTCCAGCAGCGCGGTCTCGAAGCTGAAGCTGCAGCCGACCAGGAAGGCCACCAGGTCCTCGGTCCACAGGTCGACGACATCGGTGGGCTCGTCGACCAGCTCGCCGTCCCGCCACACCCGGTAGCGCGGCAGGTCGGTCCGCAGGTCGGCGTCCGGTGCGAGCACGGTCGTCGTGCTGCCGGGGTCGGTGACGTCCAGCAGCGGCACCGGGCGCGGGTTGCGCTGGCCGAACAGCAGCATGTCCCACGCCCAGTCGCGGGACAGGACGACCAGGTTGGCCTGGGTGAGGCCGGGCGCCCAGCCCGAGGACGGGACGGCGAGGCCGCCGCGGAACGCCGCGCGGGCCTGGGCAGGGGTGGTCGCGGTCATGGCTGCTCCTCGTGGTCACGGCGGAGATCGGTCAGGTGGGCGAGGGACACGTCGAGGTAGTCCTCCAGCGCCGCGGCGGCCTCGGCGGTGCGGCCGGCGGCGACCAGGTCCAGCAGGGCGCCGTTGCGCTCGACGTAGGGCGCGTGCATCGCCTCGGCGTCCGCGCCCTGGAAGGCCAGCCGCAGCTCCGCGAGCAACCGGCTCGTGGTGGCGTCCAGCCGGGGGCTGCCGGCGAGGGCGACGAGGTGGGAGTGGAAGTGCATGTTCGCCGTCCCGACGCCGGTCCAGTCGCCGCGGGCGGCGGCCGCGGCGCCGTCGGCGACGTCGGCGCGCAGCGGCTCGAGCACCTCGGGGTCCGGGGCCGTCCCGCCCAGCCGCCGGACGACGTCGCACTCGATCGCCCGGCGCACGCGGTAGACGTCGGCCAGCTCGTCGTCGCTGAGCTCGGTGACGAACACCCCGCGGTGCAGCCGGTGCACCAGCAGGCCCTCGTGGCCCAGCAGCCGGAACGCCTCGCGCAGGGTGTTGCGGGAGACCTGCAGGACGGCGCTGAGCTGCTCCTCCGAGAGCTGGCTGCCCGGCGGCAGGTCGCCCTCCGTGACCCGGCGGCGCAGGATCTCGGCCACCCGCTCGGCGGTGCTCGCCCGGCGCAGCCCGGAGACCTCGGCGGCCAGCTCGTCGAGGAAGGACTGCTGGGTGCTCACGCCGCCATCGTGCCGTGACGGTCGCGTGTCCGGCTAGTCAATCGTTGATGTCACCTCTTGTCGGATTGTTCAACAACTCTCTAGGTTGAGGCGCAGCTCACCCCCCGTCCTGCCGAGGAGACCCGCGATGACCCAGCCCGACGACGCGCCCGCCACCGGCGCGGCACCACCGGCCGGGGGCGGGCGGTTGGCCACGAGCACCCGGTCCACCCTGCTCGGCGCCATGTTCCTGATGGCCACCTCGGCCATCGGCCCGGGCTTCATCACCCAGACCACGACCTTCACCGTCCAGCTGGGCGCGGCCTTCGCCTTCGCGATCGTCATCTCGATCCTGGTGGACATCGCGCTGCAGCTGAACGTGTGGCGGGTCATCGGCGTCAGCGGACGTCGGGCGCAGGAGCTGGGCAACCTGGTCCTGCCCGGCCTGGGCTGGGTGATGGCGGGGTTCCTGCTGGTCGGCGGCCTGGTGTTCAACATCGGCAACGTCAGCGGCGCCGGCCTCGGGCTGGACGCCATGCTCGGCCTGGACCCGAAGATCGGCGGCGCGCTGTCCGCGCTGGTCGCGATCGGCATTTTCCTGTCCAAGAAGGCCGGGGTGGCCGTCGACCGGATCGTCGTCGTCCTCGGGCTGGTCATGATCGCGCTGACCACCTACATCGCGATCACCTCAGGACCGCCGGTCGGGCAGGCGCTGCGGAACGTGGTGCTGCCGGAGGACGTGTCGATCCTGGCGATCACCACGCTGGTGGGCGGCACGATCGGCGGCTACATCGTCTACGCCGGGGCGCACCGGCTGCTGGACTCCGGCGTCACCGGGCCCGAGCACGTCCGCGACATCACCCGGGGCTCGGTCACCGGCATCCTGATCACCGCGGTCATGCGGATCGTGCTCTTCCTGGCCATCCTGGGCGTCGTCACCGGAGGCGCGGCGCTCGACCCGGAGAACCAAGCGGCGTCGGCGTTCGGCCAGGCAGCCGGCGAGGTGGGCATGCGGGTGTTCGGCGTCGTGCTCTGGGCCGCGGCGATCACCAGCGTCATCGGCGCCAGCTACACCTCGGTGTCCTTCGTGACCTCGCGGACCGGGACGTCGGACCGCACCCGGACGCTGCTCGTCGTCGGGTTCATCGCGGTCACCTCCGGCGCGTTCCTGCTGATCGGGGCCGCACCGACCACGCTGCTGGTCTTCGCCGGGGCGTTCAACGGGCTGCTGCTGCCGATCGGGATCGCCGTCCTGCTGTGGGTGGCGACCCGGCGCACCGACCTGCTCGGCGGCTACCGGTACCCGCGCTGGCTGCTGGGCATCGGCTGGGTGGCCTGGCTGCTGACCCTGTACCTCGCGGTCAACTCCGTCCGCCCCGTCATCGACCTGTTCTCATGAGTGCCGTGGACCCTGCGACCGTGGACCTCAACTCCGACCTCGGCGAGGGCTTCGGCTCCTGGACCCTCGGCGACGACGACGCCCTGCTGGAGATCGTCACCAGCGCCAACGTGGCCTGCGGCTTCCACGCCTCCGACGCGAAGATCATGCGGCGCGTCTGCGAGCGGGCCGTCGAGCACGACGTCGCGATCGGTGCGCAGGTCGGCTACCGCGACCTGCCCGGGTTCGGCCGCCGGTTCATCGACGTCGACCCGCACGAGCTGACCCAGGACGTGATCTACCAGCTCGGCGCGCTCGACGCGTTCGCCCGGGTGGCCGGCTCGCGGGTCCGCTACCTCAAGCCGCACGGCGCGCTCTACAACGCGATCGTCACCCACGAGGAGCAGGCCGCCGCCGTGGTCGCCGCCGTCGTCGACGTCGACCGCACCCTGCCGGTGCTGGGGCTGCCCGGCTCGGCCTGGCTGCGGCTGGCCGAGGAGGCCGGGCTGACCACGGTCGCCGAGGCCTTCGCCGACCGGGCCTACACCCCCGAGGGGGCGCTGGTGTCGCGGCGGCTGCCGGGCGCGGTGCTGCACGACGTCGAGGAGATCGCCGCGCGCTGCGTCGCGATGGCGACCGGGCAGCCCGTCCGGGACGTCGACGGCGGCGAGCTGGTGCTTCAGCCGGGCTCGATCTGCGTGCACGGGGACACCCCCGGCGCGGTGCAGATCGCCCGCCGGGTGCGCGAGGCACTCACCGGTGCGGGGCTGTCGCTGGCCCCGTTCAGCTGATGCGGGTGCTGCCCAGCGGGGACGCCGCCGTCCTCGCCGAGCTCGACGACCTGGATCAGGTGCTCGCGCTGCACGCGGCGCTCGGGCAGCCCCCGGACGGCGTGCTGGACGTCGTCCCGGCCGGGCGCACCGTGCTGGTGGCGCTGGACCCGACCCGGACGTCGGTCGACGCGGTCACCCGGTGGGTCCGGGACGCCCGACCGGTGCCCGGGGCGCGGCCGGAGGCCGAGGAGCTGGAGGTGCCGGTGGTCTACGACGGCGCGGATCTCGCCGACGTGGCGGAGGTGCTGGGCTGCTCGCCGGCCGAGGTGGTCGCCCGGCACACCGGCACGGTCTGGACGGTGGCGTTCTGCGGGTTCGCGCCCGGGTTCGGCTACGCCACGGCGGCGGACGGCGACTGGGCGATCCCGCGGCGGGCGAGCCCCCGCACCCGGGTGCCGGCCGGGTCGGTCGCGCTGGCCGGGGAGTTCAGCAGCGTCTACCCGCGGGAGTCCCCGGGCGGGTGGCAGCTGCTGGGCCGCACCGACCTGGCGATGTTCGACGTCGACCGCGAGCCCGCGGCCCTGCTGCGGCCGGGCGTGCGGGTCCGCTTCCGGGACGTGTCCTGACGTGCTGACGGTGCTCTCCGCGGGGCCGCTGACCACCGTGCAGGACCTCGGCCGACCGGGGCGGGCGGCCGAGGGCATCGGCCGGTCCGGTGCCTGCGACCGGACGTCGGCGGCGCTGGCCAACCGGCTGCTGGGCAACGACGTCGGTGCGGCGGTGCTGGAGGTGACCGCCGGCGGGCTCGCGGTGCGGGCCGAGACCGGGGTGTGGGTGGCGCTGACCGGCGCCCGGTGCGCGGGGACGCCGTACGGGGCGCCGACCTGGTTGCCGGCGGGTTCGACGCTCCGGCTGGGGCCGCCGACGACGGGGTTGCGCAGCTACCTGGCGGTGCGCGGCGGGATCGCCGTCGAGCCGGTGCTGGGGTCGCGGTCGACCGACCTGCTGTCCGGGCTGGGTCCGGCGCCGCTGGCGGTCGGCGACGTGCTGCCGGTCGGCACGGCGGGGAACTGGCCCGGGGTCGACCTCGCCCCGGTCGCCCAGCCGGTCCCGGAGGAGCTGGTGGTCGCCGTCCGGCCCGGGCCGCGGGCGGACTGGTTCGCCGACGCCGTGCACCGGACCCTCACGGCCACTGCCTGGGAGGTCACCGGCGACAGCAACCGGGTCGGGCTGCGGCTGGCCGGGCCGGCGCTGGAGCGCCGGCGCGACGGCGAGCTGGCCAGCGAGGGCATGGTGCGGGGGGCGCTGCAGGTGCCGCCGTCCGGGCAGCCGGTGCTGTTCCTGGCCGACCACCCGGTCACCGGCGGCTACCCGGTCATCGGCTACGTCGCCGACGCCGACGTCGACCGCTGCGCCCAGCTCGCCCCCGGCCAGACCCTGCGCCTGCGTCCCTGACCCCGAGAACGGGGTTCCCGCCCTCATCCAGAGCTGGATGAGGGCGGAAACCCCGTTCTGCAGTTCAGGCGGTCAGACGGCCGGGGGGACGGCGGAGGCGGTGACCAGGTCGGCCCGCTCCCACACCCGGTGCTGGCCCATGGCGGCGACCAGGTCGGCCACCACGTCGTCGACGCCCTTGCCGGTGAACACACCGGGTCCGGACACGCCGGCCGTGGTCAGCACCTCGGCGCCGTCGCCCCAGGCCGCGAACGGCTTGAGCTGCCGCAGCGCCTCCTGGAGCAGGACGGTGGCCTTGATGTCGCCGTCCTTCGGTGCTCCGTCGGCCACGACGACGGCGTCGAACTCGATCGACCGGGCGGTCACGTTGGTCCGCTCGACCACCTGCTGGTTCTTGCCCGTGCCGAGCTTCCCGCCGCGCGGGGCCAGCACCTTGAGCTGCACGCCCTCGGCGTCCAGCGCCTCGCGGAGCGCGGCGATCCCGGCCAGGTCGGAGTCCGGCCCGGCGACGACGGCGACGAGCCGGCCGTCCAGCGGGAACGACTCGCCCGTCACCTGGGCCAGTGCCGGGGACGGCGGCAGGTGCTCGGCCACCTTCCCCTTCGGCGCCGGCAGGCCGAGGCCCTCGGCGACGAGGGTGGCCAGCTCGGTGTCGATGTTGGCGAGGACGCCGAGCACGCGCTCCTTGATCGCCTGCTCGTACACCTTGCCGAGCTCGAAGGTGTAGGCCTCGATCGTGTGCGTCTTCTCCACGTCCGAGAGCGACGCGTAGAACATCGCCGGCTGGCTGAAGTGGTCCTCGAAGGACGCGGCCACCTCGCGCACGACCTGGCCCTGGACCTCCCGCGGCACGACGACGTAGCCGCCCTCCTCCCAGTCGGCGGGCTGCGGGCTCTCGCCGTCCACGGTGTTGGGGCTGTAGGGCGCCTCCCCGGTGGGGATCCCCTGCTGCATGAAGCCGTCGCGGTGGTTGTCGTTCACCGGCACCTGCGGCCGGTTGATCGGCAGCTGGGTCCAGTTGGGGCCGCCCAGGCGGGTCAGCTGGGTGTCCTGGTAGGAGAAGTTGCGGCCCTGCAGCAGCGGGTCGTTGGTGAACTCGATGCCCGGGACGACGTGGCCGGTGTTGTAGGCGACCTGCTCGGTCTCGGCGAAGTAGTTCGTCGGGTTGCCGGTCAGCCGCAGCGTCCCGATGGTCTGCACCGGGACCATCTCCTCGGGCACGATCTTCGTGGAGTCGAGCAGGTCGATGCCCTCGTAGGTCTGCTCCTCGTTGTCCGGGAACACCTGGACGCCGAGCTCCCACTCAGGGAACGCGCCGGCCTCGATGGCGTCGGCGAGGTCGCGGCGGTGGAAGTCCGGGTCGGTGCCCATCGCCAGCTGCGCCTCCTCCCAGGTCAGGGAGTGCACACCCAGCTTCGGGGTCCACTTGAACTGCACCAGCACGGTCTCGCGGTCCTGGTTGACCAGCCGGAAGGAGTGGACGCCGAAGCCCTCCATCATCCGGTAGCTGCGGGGGATGCCCCGGTCGCTCATGTTCCACAACGTGTGGTGGGTGGCCTCGGTGTGCAGGGACACGAAGTCCCAGAACGAGTCGTGCGCCGACTGCGCCTGCGGGATCTCCCGGTTCGGGGAGGGCTTCGCGGCGTGGATCAGGTCGGGGAACTTGATGGCCTCCTGGATGAAGAAGACCGGCATGTTGTTGCCGACCAGGTCCCAGGTGCCCTCCTTCGTGTAGAACTTCGTCGCGAACCCGCGGGTGTCCCGGGCGGTGTCGGCCGAGCCGCGCGAGCCCAGCACGGTGGAGAACCGCACGAAGACCGGCGTCTCCAGACCCTTCTCCGCGAGCACGGGCGCCCGGGTGATGCTGGCCGCCGAACCGTTGGCGGTGAACACGCCGTGCGCGCCGGCGCCGCGGGCGTGCACGGCCCGCTCCGGGATCCGCTCGTGGTCGAAGTGGCTGATCTTCTCCCGCAGGTGGAAGTCCTCGAGCAGGGTCGGCCCGCGCCGGCCGGCCTTGAGCGCGTGGTCGGTGTCCGGGATGCGCACGCCGTTGGGCGAGGTGAGGTGGTCACCGCCCTGGGCCCGCGGGTCGCGGTCGACCTCGGCGGCCTCGAAGGGGACACCCGAGGCGCTGACCTGGGCGGGGGCGGACTGGTCGGCCTTGCGGACCGGAGGCATGGTTCTCCCTGGAGAAGGGGGACAGGGGGGACGACGACGCCGTTCTCTGGACGCGCAGCCTCCCGGACCTCCCCGGCCCAGGGGGGGTCCGAAACGGTTCAGCGCCCGGCGCGCACCCGGTCGGCCAGGACGTCCGCCAGGTCGTCCTCGCCGCGCGCCCGAGCGGCCAGCAGGCCCCAGCCCAGGTCGCTGGTCCACCGACCGCGGCGCAACCACTCCGCCGTCCCGGGTGCCGGGCGGAGCTCGGCGCGGGCCGCCGTCGCCACCTCGTTGAGCGTGTCCAGGGCCGCGTGCAGCGCCTGCTCGTCGCCCGTCCCGGCCACCAGCTCGGCGGTGCGGCGGCCGGCCAGCGCGACGACGCCGGGCAACCGCCGGCTGGCCGCGCGGGGGAGCAGCAGCAGGCCGGCCGCCAGCGCCAGCGCGATGCCGACCAGCGTCTCCGCCAGCCGGGTGGTGATCAGCTCGGTGCCGGTCCGGTCGGGCACGCCGACGTGCACCAGCAGCAGCGACAGCGGGGTGATGAAGGAGACGGCGAGGGTGTACTGGTGGGCGACCAGCAGCTCGACGCCCATCAGCAGCACGCCGACCACGGCCACCTCGACCCCCACCGGCAGGTCGGCGGCCAGCAGCAGCGCGGCGACGCCCACGCCGACGAGGGTGCCGGTGATCCGGTGCACCGACCGGGCGCGGGTGGCCCGGGCGTCGGTGCCCAGCAGGATGGCC
Source organism: Klenkia terrae (assembly GCF_900491935.1). Taxonomy (GTDB): domain Bacteria; phylum Actinomycetota; class Actinomycetes; order Mycobacteriales; family Geodermatophilaceae; genus Klenkia; species Klenkia terrae. Next base: position 966,482 of record NZ_UEXK01000004.1, on the reverse strand, counting down.
ACCGCGGTCGTCGAGGCCCAGTACGTGCTGGCCAGGCCCAGCCCGGCCGCCAGCAGCCCGGCCGCGGTGACCCCGACGGTGATCCGGGTCGAGGTGGCCACCCAGGCCGGGAAGGCGCGGGACGCGGGCGCCGGACCGGGGTCACCCGGCGGCGCCGGGACGTCGGCCACCGGCAGCTCCTGCAGGAACCGCGCCTCCAGCTCCCGCACCCGGGGGCGCAGGGAGGCCCGCCGGCGGCTGCCCCCCGCGACGGCCGCGTCGGCGGCGCGGAGGGCCCGGGCCACCACGGCCGGCCGGACGGCGGCCGCGCCCGCGACGGCGGCCTCCGCGGCGGCGACGGCCCGGCGCTCGGGACCGGCCGGGTCCCACAGCCACGGCCGCACCACGACCACCCAGGCCAGCAGCGCCCCGGCCGCCGCGGCGGCCACGTGCCCGGCCAGCACGGTCGGCGCCGCACCCAGCGCGCTGGCGCTGCCCCCGACGAGGACGACGCCCAGCGCGCCCGGCGGCCCGATCCGCAGCACCGCGGTGCCCGCCGCGGCGGCGCCGGCCAGCAGGCCCAGCACCACCGACAGCAGCCACGGCGTCCCGCCGGTCAGCCCGCCGAGCGCGACGGCCAGCACCAGGACCGCACCGCAGCCGGCGACGACCCGGGCCCGGCGGCGGTAGGAGAGCTGGTGGCCGTAGATCGCGGTGAGCCCGCCCAGCGCAGCGGCCGAGCCCAGGTCGGCGTGCCCGGTGGCGACGCCCAGGCCCAGCGGCACGGCCACCGAGAACGCGGCCGACACCGCCTTGCGCCCGCCGGCGGCCCACAGCGCCGCCGCCGTCGGGGGACGCCGGCCCACCAGGTGCGGCAGCGCGCGGCGGACGACGGGGGGCACCGGACCATCCTCGGGGTCGACCCGCGGGCACCCGGCGCCGGCGACCCCGTCCAGCGGAAGCCCGCGACCGGGCTCACGTCGTCCGACGAGCCGCGCAGCGGAGCCCCCCGCCGCACAGGCTCGGGGGCTACGTTCCCGCCCGTGCACGCCACCGACTGGGACGCCCGGTACGCCGACAAGCAGCAGTGGTCGGCGACGCCGAACCCCGTCGTGGCGCAGCTGTGCGGCGACCTGCCGCCGGGCCACGCCGTCGACCTGGCCGCGGGGGAGGGCCGGCACGCGCTGTGGCTGGCCGCCCGGGGCTGGCGGGTCACCGCCGTGGACTTCTCCGCCGTCGGCCTGGACCTCGGCCGCTCGACGCCCTACGGCCACGACGTCGAGTGGGCCGTCGCCGACGTGGCGGGGTGGCGGGCCGCCGAGGCGTCGCTGGACCTCGTCCTGGTGGCCTACCTGCACCTGCTCGAGGCCGAGACCGCCGCGCTGCTGACCCGTGCGGTGGGCTGGCTGCGGCCCGGCGGGCACCTGCTCGTGCTGGGCCACGACGTGGACAACGTGGCGCACGGCGGGGGCGGCCCGCAGGACCCGGCGATCCTGCACTCGGTCCACCGGCTGGCCCCGGTGGCCGCGCTGCTGGACGTCGACCGGTGCGAGCAGGTGCGCCGGGAGACCCCCGGCGGCACCGCGCTGGACACGCTCCTGTGGGGGACGCGACCCGTCTCGAGGTGAAGTCCACCAGGTCGGTGTGCTTTCCTGGCCGGGTGCCGACCCAGGAGCTGACCCGACGCCGCGTCGTGGACTTCTGCCGCGTCTCCAGCACCGCGTGCACGACCGCCCGTCCGCGCTGAGCTCCCGCTCCCGCACCGGCCCACGCACGTCTCCCCCCACCTCCGTGAGGACACCCCTGCCATGAGCGCACCCACCACCCCCGACGACGAGCTCCAGGCCTCGAAGTTCGCCTACTGGGTCCCCAACGTCAGCGGCGGCCTGGTCACCTCGACCATCGAGCAGCGCACCGACTGGGGCTACGACTACAACAAGAAGCTCGCCCAGACCGCCGAGGCGGTCGGGTTCGAGTACGCGCTGAGCCAGGTCCGCTACATGGCCAGCTACAGCGCCGCGTTCCAGCACGAGTCGGTGTCCTTCTCCCTGGCGCTGCTGCTGGCCACCGAGCGGCTCAAGGTCATCGCCGCCGTGCACCCCGGCATGTGGCAGCCCGGTGTGCTGGCCAAGCTGGGTGCGACCGCCGACCACCTGAGCAACGGCCGGTTCGCCGTCAACGTCGTCTCCGGCTGGTTCAAGGGCGAGTTCACCGCCATGGGCGAGCCGTGGCTCGAGCACGACGAGCGCTACCGCCGCAGCGAGGAGTTCATCAGCGCGCTGAAGGGCATCTGGACCGAGGACGGCTACACCCTCGGTGGCGACTTCTACCGCTTCCGCGACTTCGACCTGCAGCCCAAGCCGCTGTCCTCGCCGGGCCGCCCGCACCCCGAGGTCTTCCAGGGCGGCAACTCCACCGCGGCCCGGCAGATGGCCGGCCGGGTCTCGGACTGGTACTTCTCCAACGGCAAGGACCTGGCCGGCATCGACGAGCAGATCCGCGACGTCCGCGCCGTGGCCGACCCGCTGGGCCGCCGGGTCCGGTTCGGCCTGAACGGCTTCGTCATCGCCCGGGACACCGAGGCCGAGGCGCACGACACCCTCCGCGAGATCGTCGCGAAGGCCGACCGGCCCGCCGTCGAGGGGTTCCGGGACGCCGTCGCCCAGGCCGGCAGCTCGACCGGGGACAAGAAGGGCATGTGGGCGGACTCCTCGTTCGAGGACCTGGTCCAGTACAACGACGGCTTCAAGACCAACCTGATCGGGACGCCGGAGCAGATCGCCGAGCGGATCGTCGAGTTCCGCCGGCACGGCGTGGACCTGTTCCTCACCGGCTTCCTGCACTTCCAGGAGGAGATCGAGTACTTCGGCGCCAAGGTGCTGCCGCTGGTGCGCGAGATGGAGCAGGCCGCCGGCTTCGCGCCGACCGAGTTCCAGCCCGCCGCCTCGGTCTGACCCCGGTACGGTCCCGCCCATGATGGTCGAAGGACCTCGTCCTCCTCAGCACGAGCAAGCTCGCGCCGAGCCTCTGGACGAGGCCGGACTGTGATGGACCGGGACAAGCAACGCGTGGTGGCGGGGATCGTCGTCCTGGCGATGGTGCTCGCCGCCGGCGCGGTGGTGTTCTCGATCCTGCTGGGCTGACCCGGCCCGGTCGTCCGGGACACTGGTCGGCGTGGGATACGTCGACGTCACCGGGATCCGGTTCACCCTGCCCGACGGGCGGGTCCTGCTGGACGACGTCTCCTTCCGCGTCGGCGACGGCGCGGTCGCCGCGCTGGTGGGGGAGAACGGCGCCGGCAAGACCACCCTGCTGCGGATCATCACCGGCGACCTGACCCCCGACGCCGGGTCGGTCGCCCTGGTCGGCGGGCTGGGCGTGATGCGCCAGTTCATCGGCTCCGTCCGCGACGCCACCAGCGTGCAGCAGTTCCTGGTGGACCTGGCACCGCCCGCCGTCCGCGACGCCTGGCACGCCGTCGAGGCCGCCGAGCTGGCGATGATGGAGGCCGACGACGAGCCCACCCAGATGGCCTACGCCAACGCGCTCGCGCACTGGGGCGACGTCGGCGGCTACGACGTCGAGGTCACCTGGGACACCGTGACCGTCGCCGCGCTCGCCGTCCCCTACGAGCAGTGCAAGTACCGCGAGCTGCAGACCCTGTCGGGCGGTGAGCAGAAGCGGCTGGCGCTGGAGTGCCTGCTCCGCGGACCCGACCAGGTGCTGCTGCTCGACGAGCCGGACAACTACCTCGACGTCCCCGGCAAGCGCTGGCTGGAGGCCCGGCTGGCCGAGACCCGCAAGACCGTGCTGTTCGTCAGCCACGACCGCGAGCTGCTGGACACCGTCGCCACCCGGGTGGTCACCGTGGAGGGCGGGACGGCGTGGGTGCACGGCGGGAACTGGCAGACCTACCCGGCCGCCCGCGAGGCCCGGCACGAGCGGATGGCCGAGCTGCGGCTGCGCTGGGAGGAGGAGCACCAGCGGCTGGTCGACCTCACCCGCACGATGCAGCAGCAGGCGGCGAACTCCCCGGACATGGCCAACCGGTACCACGCGATGCAGACCCGGCTGGCCAAGTTCGAGGCCGCCGGCCCGCCGCCGGAGCGCCCGCCGCAGCAGGAGGTGGCGATGCGCCTGAAGGGTGGCCGCACCGGCATCCGGGTGCTGGTGGCCGCCGACCTGGAGCTGACCGGGCTGATGAAGCCCTTCGACGTCGAGCTGGACTACGGCGACCGGGTCGCGGTGCTGGGCTCCAACGGCGCCGGCAAGTCGCACTTCCTGCGGCTGCTGGCCGGTCAGGACGTCGACCACACCGGCACGTGGAAGCTCGGCGCCCGCGTCGTCCCCGGGTTCTTCGCCCAGACCCACGCGCACCCGGAGTGGATGGAGCGCACGCTCACCGACCTGCTCTGGCACGGCGAGGCCGGCCGACCCGGGATCGACCGGGGGCGGGCGATGGCCGTGCTGCGCCGGTACGGGCTGGCCCCGGCCGGGGACTCGCTGTTCCGGTCGCTGTCGGGTGGTCAGCAGGCCCGGTTCCAGGTGCTGCTGCTGGAGCTGTCCGGCGCGACCCTGCTGCTGCTCGACGAGCCCACCGACAACCTGGACGTGCTCAGCGCGGAGTCCCTGGAGCAGGCGCTGGCCGCCTTCGACGGCACCGTCGTCGCGGTCACCCACGACCGCTGGTTCGCCCGCTCCTTCGACCGGTTCCTGGTCTTCGGCTCCGACGGCCGGGTCCGCGAGACCCCGGAGCCGGTCTTCGACGAGGCGCGGGTGCAACGCGCCCGGTGACCGGCGTGCTTGACCCGCCGGACGCCGCCGGGCAGCGTCCACCCGCATGAGGTGGCGGAACTGGGCGGGCAACCAGCGGGCCGACGGCATCGACGTCCGGCGGCCGCGCACCACCGGTGAGATCGCCACCGTGCTGCACGAGGCCTCGGTCGCCGGTCGCCGGGTGCGGCCGATCGGCAGCGGGCACTCGTTCTCCGGCATCGGCCGGCCCGAGCAGGTGCAGCTGGTGCTGGACCGGCACGCCGACCTCGTCGACCTGACCGCCGACGGCCTGGTGACCGTGCAGGCCGGGATGCCGCTGCACCGGCTCAACGCGGTGCTCGCCCGGGAGGGCTGGGCGCTGACCAACCTCGGCGACATCGACCGGCAGACCGTGGCGGGGGCGCTGTCCACCGGCACCCACGGCACCGGCGCACGGTTCGGCGGGCTGGCCACCCAGGTGCGCGCCCTGCAGCTGGTGACCGCCGACGGCGCGGTCCTGGACTGCTCGGCCACCGTCGAGCCCGAGGTGTTCGCCGCGGCCCGGGTCGGCCTGGGGGCGCTCGGGGTGCTGGCGACGGTCACGCTGCAGGCCGAGCCGGCCTTCGCGCTGCAGATGGACGAGCGGCCGATGCCGCTGGCGGAGGTCCTGGAGGACCTGGACGGGTTCATGACCTCGACCGACCACGTCGAGTTCCACTGGTTCCCGCACACCGACATGTGCCTGGCCAAGCGCAACACCCGGGTGCCGGTCTCGGCCGGTCTCGCGCCGCTGCCCCGCCGGCAGGTGCTGTGGGAGGACGAGGTGCTGGCCAACGGCGCCTACTCCGCGCTGATCGCCGCCGGTCGCGCCGTCCCCGCGCTGGTCCCGCCGCTGGCCCGGTTCGCCTCCACCGCCCTGAGCCCCCGGACGGCGACCGACCTGTCCCACCGGGTCTTCGTCTCCACCCGCCGGTTCCGGTTCCGGGAGATGGAGCAGGCCGTGCCGCGCGAGTCGGTGGCCGACCTGCTCCGGGAGCTGGCCCGGCTGACCGCGGCGCGCGGCTGGCGGCTGCCGATCCCGACCGAGGTCCGCTACGCCGCTGCCGACGACGTCCCGCTGTCCACCGCGTCGGGCCGGGACACCGCCTACGTGGCGGTCCACGTGCCGGCCCGCAGCGACCCGACCGACTACTTCGGCACCTTCGCCGCGCTGGCCGGGGAGGTCGGCGGTCGCCCGCACTGGGGCAAGGAGCACGATCTGGACGCCGCGGTGCTGGCGCAGCGCTACCCCCGGTTCGACGAGTTCGTCGCCGTCCGGGACCGCCTGGACCCCGCCGGCGTGCTCGGCAACGCCTACCTGGACCGCGTGCTGGGAGCCGCTGCCCGGGTCTCCTGACGGGCCCGCCGGTGGGCGGCCATCCGGACCGGGCTGTTGACCGCGCCGTACCCGTCGTAGCCAGCCAGCCGCTGCACCACCTCGAAGAACACCCGGCCGCCCAGCACCTCGGTGTAGAGGTGCAGGAAGGCGCCGTCGGCGTCGGCGTCGTAGAGCAGGCCGTGCTCGCGCAGGTCGGCCAGCAGGGCCGGGTCGAGGTCCAGGCGGGCGTCGAGGTCGTCGTGGTAGTTCGCCGGCACCGCCAGCAGCGGCGCCCCGGCCGCGCGCAGCGCGCGGGCCGTGCCCACGGCGTCGTCGGTGGCGAAGGCGACGTGCTGGGGGTCGGGCACCCCCGGCGCCCAGCCGCCGCCGCGGCGCAGCAGCGACACGGACAGCGCCAGCCGGACGCCGCGGTCGGGGGTGGTGACCCCGCGGGATCGGACCAGGCCGAACGGCGCGGCGACCTCGGACCCGCTGCCGGCGTCCAGGCCGAGGACGGAGTCGTAGAACAGCCCGGCCTCGTCGTAGGCGTCGAAGGGCTGGGTGAGCCCCACGTGGTCGGTCCGGGTCAGCCCGGCGCCGGCGGAGGTCTCCCCGGTGGGCAGGAAGTCCGCCGGCCACCCGTCGGGCCCGGTCCGCGCGAAGAACACCTGGGTGCCGTCCGGGGCGGCCACCGCGGACAGCTCGGCCTCGGCGTTCCCCCGTGTTCGCGGCAGCACCGGCGCCAGCAGCGCCTCGGCCCGGGCGGCCGAGCCCGTCGGGTCCACCGACTCCACGGCCAGCGCGACCACCGCGGCCTCGCCGTCGGCGGGGCGGGCGGCACCGGCGTTCAGCAGCACCCGCGCGCTGCCCTGCTCCCACAGCTGCACCGGCTTGGACCGGTGCTGCCCGGTGTGGGCGAACCCCAGCCGGCCCAGCACGTCGGCCACCACCGGCCCGGAGGAACCGTCGACGGCGAGCTCGGTGAACGCGTGCCCGGTCAGGGCCGGGGCGGGGGGCAGCACCAGCGGGTCGACCGGCAGCGCGGCCTCCAGGGCCAGCAGCGACCGCATCGCGTCCACCGCCGTCCGGGCCGGGTCGGACTGCCGGAAGACGTCGTTGAAGACCTCCAGCGACAGCGGCCCGGCGTACCCGGCGGCCAGCACGGAGCCGAGGAAGGCGGGCAGGTCGAAGGCGCCCTGGCCGGGGAAGAGCCGGTGGTGCCGCGACCACTGCAGGACGTCCATCGACAGCTGCGGGGCGTCGGCCAGCTGCAGGAAGAACAGCTTGTCCCCGGGGACGGCGGTGAAGCCGGCCGGGTCGCCGCCGCGCGAGAGCACGTGGAAGGAGTCCAGGCACAGTCCCAGCGCCGGGTGGTCGGCGGCGCGGACGAGGTCCCAGCTGTGGTCCCAGGTGGACACGTGGGTGCCCCAGGCCAGCGCCTCGTAGGCGATCCGGAGCCCGCGCTCGCCGGCCAGCTCGGCGGCCGCGTGCAGCTGGGCGGCCAGCTCGTCGTCGTCGGTGACCGCGTCGGGCGCCACGGCCGAGCAGACCAGCACGGTGTCCACGCCGAGGGCGGCCATGACGTCGAACTTCGCCCGCGCCCGGCGCCGGTTGCGGGCGACGGTGGCCGGGTCGGTGGAGTCCAGGTCGCGGAAGGGCTGGTACAGGTCGATCGCCAGCCCCAGGTCGGCGCAGCGGGCGGCCAGCTCGGCCGGTGACCACGGCGAGGCCACCAGGTCGGGCTCGAACACCTCGATGCCGTCGAACCCGGCGCCGGCCGCGGCGACCAGCTTGTCCTCCAGCGTCCCGGACAGGCAGACGGTGGCCACCGCCCGCCGCCGGGTCGACCGGTCAGCCAACGGGGGAGCCCGCGGGGTCCACCAGCGCGGCGAAGTGCGCCAGCATCCGGTCGGCGTCGGGCTCGAGCCCGGTGAACAGGCGGAAGGAGTCCACGGCCTGGAAGACCGCCATGCCGCCGCCGTCGAGCACCCGGCAGCCCCGCTCGCGCGCGGTGGTGACCAGCTCGGTGGCCAGCGGGCGGTAGACGATGTCGGCCACCCACAGGTCGGGCCGCAGCAGGTCCGCCGGCACCGGCGAACCGGGGTGGGCGGCCATGCCGGTCGGGGTGGCGTGCACCAGGCCGTCGGCCGCGGCCACCGCCGTCCCGAGGCCGGTCAGGTCCCCGCCCCCGGCGCGGCCGGCGCCGAAGCGGCCGGTCAGCGCGCGGGCCAGCTCGGTGGCCCGGGCGGCGTCGACGTCCAGCACGGTCAGCCGGTCGGTGCCCAGCGTGAGCAGGGCGTGCGCGACCGCGGCCCCCGCGCCGCCGGCCCCCAGCAGGACGACCCGGTCCATCGCCGCGTCGGGCAGGCCGCGGTCGACGTTGCGGGCGAAGCCGGACCAGTCGGTGTTGTGGCCGACGGCCCGGCCGTCGGCGAGCACCACCGTGTTCACCGCGCCCAGGGCGGCGGCGTCGGGGGAGAGCTCGTCGAGGTGCTCGAGGACCAGCTGCTTGCACGGGTGGGTCACGTTCAGCCCGTCGTAGCCCGCCAGCTGCGCGGCCCGGACCAGCTCGCCGACCTCCTCGGGGGCCTTGCCCAGGACGTCGAGGTCCAGCCGGCGGTAGACGTACCGCAGGCCGAGCGCGTCGGCCTCGGCCTCGTGCAGCTGCGGGGACAGCGAGGGCCCGATGCCCGAGCCGATCAGCCCGACGACGGTGCCGGGACGGGCTGGGCTCACGGGCGACCTCCGTATGTACCAACTGGTGAGTTGCTGCACCCCAGGACACCACACCGTGACGCCGGGCACCACCCCTCCCGGGGGATCGGCCCGCGGCGCCTGCACACCCGGCCCTAGGCTCGGGACGCCGCCACCCGGGCGGACCAGCGAGGAGGACGGCGTGTCAGCCCAGCCGACCGGCACCCCGCCCGAGCGCACCCGGGACGCCGAGCGGACCCGGGCCGAGATCCTGACCGTCGCCACCGAGGAGTTCGCGCACTCGGGGTACGCCGGCGCCCGGGTCGACGTCATCGCGGCCAAGACCAGCACCACCAAGCGGATGATCTACTACTACTTCGGCGGCAAGGAGCAGCTCTACGTCGCCGCCCTCGAGGCCGCCTACACCCGGATCCGCGGGCTGGAGCAGCAGCTCGACGTCGAGCACCTCGACCCGGTCGAGGCGATCCGCGAGCTCGCCGGCCTCACGTTCGACCACCACGAGGCGCACCCGGACTTCATCCGCCTGGTCAGCATCGAGAACATCCACCACGGCGAGCACATCGCCGGCTCCGCGGTGCTGTCGAACCTGGCGAACCCGGCCCTCGACGTGCTCGGGGCGATCCTGGACCGCGGCCGGGCCGACGGCGTCTTCCGGGCCGACGCCGACGCCCTGGACGTCCACCAGGTGATCAGCAGCTTCTGCATCTTCCGGACGGCGAACCAGCACACCTTCGGCGCGCTCTTCGGCCGCGACATGCTCGCCCCCGGGCTGCGGGACCGCCAGCGCGCGCTGCTCGGCGACCTGGTGCTCGGGTATCTGTGCTCATCGTGATCCTGCGGATCACACCGCGGCCAAGGGCCGTGCCCGGCCGGCGCTGAGCCGTTGGTGGTCCCTCCTCGGGGAGGGGCGCTCGTGCCTCGCGACCCTCCCGTCGTCGGGACGCCGGCTGCCGGCCGTCCCCGGCCGACGTCGCCGTCCTGCCCGGGGTGGTCGCGACCCGCTGGACCCCGTGTCCCCTTGACAGGGTGATCGGGGCCACCTCATCCTCTGGTTCGTACTAACCAGTTGGTACATAAGCCCGATCCAGGCACCGACGCCATAGATCCAGGAGCCCTGCGCATGACTGCGACCCCGAGCCCCCCGGCCGCCCCGCCCGTGAAGCGGACACCCGTGAAGGCCGCGCTCAGCGGCTGGCTGGGCAGTGCGCTGGAGTACTACGACTTCTTCATCTACGCCCAGGCCGCCGCGCTGGTCTTCCCGACGGTGTTCTTCCCGGCCGACGACCCGCAGGTCGCCGTCGTCGCCTCGCTGGCCACCTTCGGGGTCGGCTACGTGGCCCGGCCGATCGGCGCCTTCGTCCTCGGCCACTGGGGTGACACCCACGGGCGCAAGAACATGCTCGTGCTCTGCATGCTGATGATGGGCATCTCGACCTTCCTGGTCGCCGTGCTGCCCACCTACGGCCAGGTCGGCGTGCTCGCCCCGGCGCTGCTGGTGCTCATGCGGCTGATCCAGGGCTTCGCCGTGGGCGGCGAGATCGCCGGTGCCAGCACGATGACGATGGAGCACGCGCCGTTCGGCAAGCGCGGCTTCTACACCAGCTTCACCCTGCAGGGCGTCCAGGGCGGGCAGCTGCTGGCGGCGGCGATCTTCCTGCCGCTGGCCGCCGTCCTGCCCGAGGACGACTTCCAGAGCTGGGGCTGGCGCATCCCGTTCCTGCTCAGCTCCGTGGTGATCGTGGTGGGCCTGGTCGTGCGTCGGAAGGTCGAGGAGACCCCGGCGTTCCAGGAGAAGGCCGCCACCGGCGAGGTGCCGAAGGCCCCCATCGTGCAGGTGGTCCAGGAGAACGGTCTGGACATGCTGCGGGTGGTCGTCATGGCCCTGATGAACGCGGTGCCGTTGACCGCCACCGTCTTCGGGGCCACCTACGCGACCAGCGAGGCCTACGGCGTGGGCTTCTCGACCGCGACCTACCTCTGGATCTCGGTGGTCGGCAACCTGGTCGCCATGGTGCTCATCCCGTTCGTCGGGAACCTCTCGGACCGGATCGGCCGGCGCCCCTGCATCATCGTCGGCTCGCTCGGCTCGACCGCCATGGCCTACGCCTACCTGTACGCGATCAGCATCGACAACGTGTTGCTGGCGTTCGTGTTCGCCCTGGTCATGTGGGGGTCGGTCTACCAGGGCTACAACGCGGTGTTCCCGAGCTTCTACCAGGAGCTCTTCCCGACCCGGACCCGCGTGACCGGCTTCGCGGTGAGCCAGAACATCGGCACGATGATCACCGCGTTCCTGCCGTCGTTGTTCGCGGCGATCGCCCCGCCCGGGTCCAACGTGCCCCTGATCGTCGGCAGCATCGTGTTCGGGATCGGCATCGCGGTCGCCGTCGCCGCGTGGTCGGCGCGGGAGACCCACCGGGTGGCCCTGGACGACCTGGGCAGGTCCGACGCCGTCCCGCTGGACAAGGCCGAGTTCGAGCGCCTGCGCAACCAGCGGGAGTCCGTCGCCGAGACGGTCTGAGAACCGTCCCGCCCCCCGGTGCGGGCCGGGGGGCGGGACGTGGTGTCAGGGGCCGCCGATGGCGTCCAGCTCGGCCAGCTCGGCCGGGCCGAGCACCCGCGCGGCGGACTCCAGGTTGGACTCCAGGTGGGCCACCGACGAGGTGCCCGGGATGAGCAGGATGTTGGGCGAGCGGGCCAGCAGCCAGGCCAGTGCGACCTCCATCGGCGTGGTCTCCAGCGTCCGGGCCACCGACTCCAGCGCCTTGCTCTGCAGCGGGGAGAACCCGCCCAGCGGGAAGAACGGCACGTAGGCCACGCCCTCACGGGCCAGCGCGTCGATCATCGCGTCGTCGTCCCGGTGCACCAGGTTGTAGTGGTTCTGCACGCAGACGACCGGGGCGATCGACTGCGCCTCGGCCAGCATCGAGGTGCTCACGTTGCTGATCCCGATGTGCCGGACCAGGCCCTCGGACTGCAGCGCGGCCATGGTCTCCATCGGCTCGACGACCGAGCGCTCCACGGGCTCCGCGAAGCCGGGCATCCGCAGGTTCACCACGTCCAGGGCGTCGAGCCCGAGGTGGTCGAGGTTGTCGTGCACCGCCTGCCGCAGCTCGTCGGCGCCCAGCGCCTCGGGCCACTCGCCCTCCGGCGTCCGGCGCGCGCCGATCTTGGTCACCAGGGTCAGCTGCTCCGGGTAGGGGTGCAGCGCCTCGCGGATGATCTCGTTGGTCACGTGCGGGCCGTAGTAGTCGCTGGTGTCGATGTGGTCCACACCGAGCTCGACCGCCCGGCGGAGCACCGCCACGGCGGCCTCCCGGTCGGCCGGCGGACCCATCACGTGCGGTCCGGCCAGCTGCATGGCGCCGTAGCCCATGCGCTGCACGGTGCGGTCGCCGAGGGCGAACTGCCCGGCGCGGTCTGCCGTCGTCGTCATGGCTCCGGTGTACCCCGCGGGGCGGGTCAGCGCACGGTGGCGGTGACCCGCTCCCAGGTGTCGACGTCGGCGACGACCGGGTCCGGCGTCCGGGCGTCGACGTGCTCGGTGCGCAGCGCGACCAGGCAGACCGCCGTCCCGGCCAGCGCGAGCGCCGCGCCGACCCAGATCGGGGCGGTGTAGCCCAGCCCGGCCGACAGCACCCCGGCGCCCAGGGCCGCGCCCAGGGCGTTGGCCACGTTGAACGCGCCCTGGTTGGCGGCGGACACCAGCGAGCCCCCGCGCACCCGGGCCGCCTCGATCACCTTGTTCTGCACGACCGGGCCGGCCGCGAACGCCACGGTGCCGAACAGCACCAGCAGGACGACGGCGGCCGCCGGGGTCCGGGCGGTCAGCGCGAACCCGACCAGCAGGACGGCGCTGACCAGCAGCCCGACCACGACGAACCGCAGGCCGTACCGGTCGCCCAGCCGGCCGCCGGCCAGGGTGCCGATCGTCGTGCCGATGCCGAACAGCGCCAGGACCGGGGTCACCCAGCCCTCGGTGAGCCCGCCGAGCTCGGTGAGGATGGGGGAGACGTAGGAGTAGACGGCGAACAGCGCGGCGAAGCCGATCATGGTCACGCCCAGCACCATCCAGACCTGCCGGCGGCCGAAGGCCCGCAGCTCGCTGCGCAGGTCGGTCCGCTCCCCGCTGACCGCCGGCATCCAGGCCGCCAGCCCGGCGATGGTGACCAGACCGATCACCGCGCACGCCGCCAGCACCAGCCGCCAGCTGGTCTGCTGGGCCACGAACGTGCCCAGCGGGACGCCGATGACGTTGGCCAGGGTCAGCCCGACCATCATCAGCGAGATGGCCTGGGTGGCCTTGTCCCGCGGCACGAGCCGGCGCGCGGCGACCGCGCCGACGCCGAAGAAGGAGCCGTGCGCGAGCGCGGTGAGGACCCGGGCGCCGACCAGCGTGCCGTAGGTCGGGGCGAGCGCCGAGAGGGCGTTGCCGACGACGAAGACGACCATCAGCCCGATCAGGGTCTGCTTGGGCGTGAACCGCACGCCCAGCGCCGTGAGCGTCGGCGCACCGAGGACGACACCGACCGCGTAGGCGCTGATCAGCAGCCCGACGGCGGAGACGGACACCCCGAGACCGTCCGCGATCTCGGGCAGCATGCCCATGACGACGAACTCGGTGGTGCCGATGCCGAAGGCACCGATGGACAGGGCGAGCAGGGCGCGGGGCACAACAGTCCTCTGCGACGGAGACGAGGGGCTTCCCCCAGCCAAGGCCATCGGACCCCCGGAGCCATCCTGGCCCGGCCATGAGACCGGTCACGTCCAGGAGCGATCAGATCGAAACGGTTCCGTTCCTGACGGAAGCGCACAGACACCCGCGAGCACAGCTACCCGACGGTGCGTGCCGTCGAGTTCACCGTGCGTAGGGCTGCCCACCGGTGCGGCGTCACCCGGGGCGCTGTGCATTCGACACGTCACGCAGGGTCGTCAGTTGGCAGGTCTGGTGGTGACGTATCCCACGAAATGGCCCGAATGTGACCTGGAGCCTGGTCACGGCCAGGTCACGGCATGTTTACATGGGCCCCGCCCACCCCCCGTAACGCAACGAGAGCCAGGTGCATGAAGCCGCAACACCCGGAACACCCCCTGGTCACCGACGGGGACCGACAGCTCGGTGGGGCGCTGTCGCTGGACACCCGCAATCCCTCGACCGGGGAGTGGAACGCCATCGTCGGCGTCTGGGCCGACGAGTACGGCTACGGCTCCGGCTCCGCCGTCCCGCTCGCCCCCGTCGCCTGCCCCGTGCCGGCCGTGGTCGCCGCCACCGGTGAGGACGTCGTCCGCGAGGTGGCCCGCCGGGCCGGCCGCGAGCTCGACGCCGACCTGGACCCCGCCGCGGGCACCGTCGCCCGCGAGGACGCCGTCGACGGCGACCTCGTGCTGGCCGACGAGCCCCGCGAGGACGTCGAGGTGTCCGCCGCCGAGATCATCGCCGCCATCGCCGAGGGCCGCGTCCCCCGTGGCCGGCACCGCCAGCCCAAGACCTCCCGCCCCGCGCCGTCGGGCCCGGCGCGCATGCGCAAGCCGACCCTCTACCTGGCCGCCGCGCTGGTGGGGGCGACCGGCGTGGGGCTGCTGACCACCACCGGCGACCCGCAGGCCCAGGCCGACCAGGCGGTCACCGCCAGCGAGGCCACCGCCGCCGAGGTGGTCAGCGTGGCCGACGCCCTGGGGCTGGCCGCCGCGCCCGACGCCACCGTCGCCGAGACCGACGCGGTGACCCAGCTGCAGCAGATGGCCGCCAGCCGCGCCCAGCGCGAGACCGAGCAGGCGGCCGCGGCCGCGACCCAGGCCGCCGCCGACCAGGCCGCCGTGGACGCCGCGGCGGAGGCTGCGCGCCCCCAGGCCGTGATGCCGATCAACGGCGCCCGGCTGACCAGTTCCTTCGGCTACCGCTGGGGGACCATGCACGCCGGCCTCGACCTCGCTGCGCCCATGCTGACCCCGGAGTACGCCGCCATGGACGGGGTGGTCATCAAGGCCGGCGAGGCCAGCGGTTTCGGTCAGGCCGTGTACATCCAGCACGAGAACGGTGACGTGACCGTCTACGGCCACATGGAGACGATCCTCGTGACGGAGGGCCAGGTCGTGCAGGCCGGCGACACGATCGCGCTGGTGGGCAGCCGCGGCCAGTCCACGGGTCCGCACCTGCACTTCGAGGTGCACGCCGGTGGCATCGACGGCGAGCGGATCGACCCGGTGCAGTGGCTGGCGGAGCGGGGCGTCACGGTCCCCTGAGCCGGCAGCCCTCGTCCGGGCCCCGTGGTGCGGCCTCCACCGGGACGCCCCGACCGCCGGCGCCCCGGTAGCGCCTCCTCGGGCTGCCCCGGGCCGCGCGGGCTGCCGGCGGTGACGGTGCCCGCTGTGGTGGTCCGGCGTCGGTCTCCCGATCCGCCGACCGTGGAGCACGCCGGCCCGCACCGGGGCAGTGCGACGCAGTCGGGCCACCGGGTGCACCATGGAGCACGTGCTCGACCACTCCGACATGTGGATGCCCACCGATCCGCCGACCTGGGCACGGCTGTTCACGCCGCGCCTGGACGGTTGGTCCTGGATCGCCGTGCTGAGCCTGCTGGTCCTGGTGGCCTACCTGGTGGGCCTGGTCCGACTGCGACGTGCCGGCGTCCGGTGGGCGTGGTGGAGGACGTCGTCGTTCACCGCCGGTGCTGTCTCCCTGTTCGCGGTGACCGGTACGGAGCTGCACGGCTACTCGATGGTGCTGTTCAGCGTGCACATGGCCCAGCACATGGTGCTGTCGATGGTGTCGCCGCTGCTGCTGCTGCTCGGCTCCCCGGTCACGATGGCGCTGCGGGCGCTGCCCCGGGGCCGGGGTGCGGCCGGGGCGCCCCGGGCACTCCTGCTGGAGGTGCTGCACAGCCGGGTGGCCCGCTTCCTGTCCCACCCCGGGTTCACGATCCCGCTGTTCATCGCCAGCCTCTACGGCGTCTACTTCACCCCGGTCTTCGACGACCTCATGGCCGACCCGCTGGGCCACCAGGTGATGCTGGCGCACTTCCTGGTCACCGGGCTGCTGTTCTTCGGCCCGATCCTGGGCGCCGACCCGTGGCCGCGCACCGTCGGACACGCCGGCCGGATGCTCGAGCTGCTGCTCCCCATGCCGTTCCACGCGTTCTTCGGCGTCGCGATCATGATGGCCGGCAGCCTGGTCGTGGACACGTTCTCGATGCCGCCGGCCGGGTGGGGCGTGGACCCGCTGGCCGACCAGAACACCGCCGGGGCGATCGCCTGGTCCTTCGGCGAGCTGCCGACCGTGCTCGTGCTGGCGGTCGGCTTCTTCCCGTGGGCCGGGTCGGAGAACCGCCGCAACCGGACCCGCGACCGCACGATCGACCGGGTCGGCAACGCCGAGCTCGACGCCTACAACGCCCGGCTGCGGGCGATGGCGGCCGCCGACGGCTGAGCTGCCCGCAGACGCACGACGGCCCGGCACCCGCGAGGGGAGCCGGGCCGTCGTGCGTGCGGGGTCAGCCGGCGTGCACGGCCATCTCGGCCGGCAGGTCGTCCTTGCCGGCCTTGATCAGGACGGCCGAGGAGATCGCGGCCACCAGCAGCAGCGCGGCGCCCCAGGTGAACGCGGTCGTGTAGCCCTCGACCTGGGCAACCAGCGGCGCGGTCGGGTCCTCCGGCGTCGGCGGCCGCTCGCTCAGCGAGTTCGTGATCGCGGTGACCGAGAAGGTCGCCAGCAGCGCGGTGCCGATGGAGGCACCGACCTGCTGCACGGCCTGCAGCACGGCGCTGGCCGCACCGGCGTCGTGCTCGCCCACCCCGACCAGGGCCAGGTTCGACAGCGGCACGAAGGTGAAGCCCAGCCCCAGGCCCAGCAGCACCTGGCCGGGCAGTGCTACCTGCCAGAACGGGGTGTCCAGGCCGAGGAAGGACAGCGTGAACAGCCCGGCCGCGGCGAAGACACCGCCGGCGACCATCAGCGGCTTGGGCCCCACGCGGGGGACCAGCTGGCTCGCGGTGCCCGCGGCCACGAGCACGCCGCCGGTGACGGGCAAGGAGGCGAACCCGGCGCTGACCGGGGTGTAGCCCAGCACCTGCTGGAAGTACAGGCTGAGGAAGAAGAACGAGCCGATCAGCCCGGCGCCGACCAGCGTGGCGGTGAGGTAGGCGCCGCCGCGGTTGCGGTCGAGCACCAGGCGCATCGGCAGCAGCGGGTTGCGCACCCGGAACTCGACGACGACGAAGGCCACCACCAGCACGACGCCGATGCCGATGAACGCCAGGGCCGGGCCGTCGGACCACGGGCTGCCGCCGTCGGAGGCCTGCGCGGCCTCGGCGACCTTGGTGAACCCGTAGACCAGCGAGGCCAGGCCCACGGTGATCAGCACGGCACCGGGGACGTCGTACTTCGTCTCGCCGGAGGCCTTGCTCTCCGGCACGATCCGCCAGGCGGCGACGACGGCGAGGACGGCGATCGGCACGTTCACCCAGAAGCACCAGCGCCAGTCGGCGTACTCGGTGAGCACCCCGCCCAGCAGCAGGCCGACGGCGGAGCCACCGCCGGCGATCGCGCCGTAGACGGCGAAGGCCTTGGCCCGCTCGGCGGCGTCGGTGAACAGCACGGTGATCAGGGCCAGGGACGCCGGGCCGAGGAGGGCGCCGAAGGTGCCCTGCAGGGCGCGCGCGGCGAACAGCAGCGCCTCGTTGGTGGCCAGGCCGCCCAGGGCGGAGGCCAGCGCGAAGCCGACGGCGCCGACCAGGTAGGTGCGCTTGCGGCCCCAGAAGTCGGCGATGCGTCCGCCCAGGAGCAGGAAGCCGCCGAAGGTCAGGGTGTAGGCGGTGACGATCCACTGCTGGTTCGCCTCGCTGATGCCCAGGTCGACGGAGACGGCGGGCAGCGCGATGTTCACGATGGTCGCGTCCAGCACGATCATCAGGACGGTCACGGCGATGACGGCGAGGGCCAGCCAGCGCTGCGGGTAGGGGTGGTCGTCGACCGCGGTGCGGTCGCGGGCGGGGTCGGTCACTGGGGTCTCCGAGGTGTCGGGGGAGCGGGAGCCACGGTGCGGACGACGTCGGCCGACGGCTGGACGGTAGTGCCCTGCCACGATGGGCGCGTGCCCGTTTCCCTGCTGCTGCTGGCGGACACGCACGTCCCGAAGCGGGCCCGCGACCTCCCGCATTCCCTCTGGGCCGAGATCGACGCGGCCGACGTCGTCGTGCACGCCGGCGACTGGGTGGACGTCGCCCTGCTCGACCAGCTGGAGGAGCGCGCGCGGCGGCTGGTCGGGGTGCACGGCAACAACGACCACGGCGAGCTGCGCGAGCGGTTGCCGGAGGTCGCCCGGGTCGAGCTCGACGGCGTCGGGATCGCGGTGGTGCACGAGACCGGCGACGCGAAGGGCCGGGAGGAGCGCTGCTCGGCCCGCTACCCGGACGTCGATGTGCTGGTCTTCGGGCACAGCCACATCCCGTGGGACACCACGACGACGAGCGGGCTGCGGCTGCTCAACCCCGGATCGCCCACCGACCGCCGGCGGCAGCCGTCCTGCACCTACCTGACCGCGGTCGCCGACGCCGGGCAGCTGCGCGACGTCGAGCTGCACCGCCTCCCGGCCCGCGGGTGAGCCCGCCGCTGCCGCCCGCCGCCGTCGCGGTGCTGGCCTGCCCGGTGTGCGGTGCCGGGTTCGCCGTCGTCCCCACCGGACTGCGGTGCACGGCGGGGCACACCTTCGACCGGGCCCGGCAGGGCCACGTCACCCTGCTCCCGCCCTCGGGCAGCCCGCACGACGGGGACTCCGCGCAGATGGTGGCCGACCGGGTGGAGTTCCTGGCCGCCGGCCACTACGCCGGGGTGACCGCCGCGCTGGCCGCGGCGGTGCTCGCCGACGGTCCGCCGCGGAGCGTGCTGGACCTGGGCGCGGGCACCGGGGCGCACCTGGCCGGGGTGCTGGACCGGGCGCCGGACGCGGTCGGGATCGGCCTGGACGTCTCGCGGTACGCCGCGCGCCGGGCGGCCCGCGCCCACCCGCGCGCGCTGGCCGTGGTGGCCGACACCTGGGCCGGGGTGCCCGTCCAGGACGCCTCGGTCGACCGGGTGCTGGTCGTCTTCGCCCCGCGCAACGGTCCCGAGACCGCCCGTGTGCTGCGCCCGGACGGCCGGCTGGTCGTCGTCACCCCGGCCGCGGACCACCTGGGGGAGCTGGTCGGGCCGCTCGGGCTGCTGGCGGTCGACCCGGACAAGGCCGGGCGGCTGGCCGGCAGCCTGGAGCCGCAGCTGGCCAGGACCGCCGTCCGGACCCACCGGGAGGAGCTCGAGCTGGACCGCGCCG
Organism: Klenkia terrae; assembly: GCF_900491935.1. GTDB lineage: Bacteria > Actinomycetota > Actinomycetes > Mycobacteriales > Geodermatophilaceae > Klenkia > Klenkia terrae. The sequence continues at coordinate 947,372 of NZ_UEXK01000004.1, read as the reverse complement.
CGGTGCGGGTGCTCGTGGGCATGGGCCCGCACGCCCGGCACCTGGGCGCCGGGCAGCTGGACGCGGCGCTGTCCGCGTTGCCCGAACCGGTGCGGGTCACCGTCGCCGTGGACGTCGGGATCTACCGCCCGTCGTGAGCCGGGTACACGAACGGGGGCCCGGTCTGTGGGACCGGGCCCCCGTCGGAGGTCCTGCAGTCGCGCCCGGGATCCGGGGCGACGGGGGCGGCGCTCAGCCGCCCCGGGTCAGCGCCGGACGCTCTTGCGGCCGGTGACGGCCACGTACACGCCGAGCACGATGATCGCGCCGACGATGGAGCCGATCCAGCCGGCGGTGCCCAGCTCGAAGCCGTTGCCGCTGATCAGGCTGCCGAGCAGGTTGCCGACCAGCGAGCCGATGATGCCCAGCACGATGGTGGCGACGATCGAGAGCTTCTGCGAGCCGGGGATGACGGCCCGGGCGATGAAGCCGGCGACCAGACCGATGACGAGCAGGACGATGATGTTCCAGAGCATGAGGACCTCCAGGTGGTGACGGGGTGGCGCTGCGCCGGTCTCTCCCGGCGTCAGTGGAGATGTGTCCACGCTGAGACCTGCCGAAACCTGGGGTAGGTCACGTTCTGGTCATCGCCGGCCGGGCTGTTTGGCAACTACTGCCCGCACAAATCAGATTTCCTGCCGCATAGCTGTCCTCTCGGCCCAGCATTGTGGAACGGCTCCAGATCGGCCGCCGGACGCGCGGCGGGGCGCCCCCGGTCCGCCGCACGGGCGCCTGCGCCACCGACTACTCTCGCCTCCGTGACGATCGCCCCCGCTCCGATCGTGAGCCGTCCCAGTCCGGTGCACGTGGCCGAGAAGGGTTCGCGGCTGTCGATGTTGCTGCGGACCACTGATCACAAGACGATCGGCTTGATGTACCTGGCTGTGTCGTTCACGTGGTTCATGGTCGGTGGCCTGATGGCCATGTTGATGCGTGGTGAGCTGGCCCGGCCGGGGTTGCAGTACTTGTCCAACGAGCAGTACAACCAGTTGTTCACCATGCACGGCACGGTGATGTTGTTGTTCTTCGCGACGCCGTTGTTCTTCGCGTTCGCGAACTTGATCCTGCCGTTGCAGCTGGGTGCCCCGGATGTGGCGTTCCCGCGGTTGAACGCGTTCTCGTTCTGGTTGTTCCTGTTCGGCGGGTTGATCATGATCTCGGGGTTCGCCACCCCTGGTGGTGCTGCGGACTTCGGGTGGTATGCCTATTCGCCGTTGTCGGATGTGACGAACTCACCCGGTGCCGGGGCTGATCTGTGGATCGCCGGGCTGGCCGTCAGTGGTCTGGGCACGATCTTGGGTGCGGTCAACTTCATCACCACGATCGTGTGTCTGCGGGCGCCGGGGATGACGATGTTCCGGATGTCGATCTTCGGGTGGTCCTCGCTGGTCACCAGCATCTTGATCTTGTTGGCGTTCCCGATCCTGACTGCGGCGTTGTTGGCGTTGCTGGCCGACCGGCACCTGGGTGCGTTGGTGTTCTCCGCGGCGAACGGTGGGCCGATGCTGTGGCAGCACCTGTTCTGGTTCTTCGGCCATCCCGAGGTCTACATCATCGCGTTGCCGTTCTTCGGGATCATCTCCGAGATCATCCCGGTGTTCGCCCGCAAGCCGTTGTTCGGCTACAAGGGCATGGTGTTCGCGATCATCGGGATCGGGGCGTTGTCGTTGACGGTGTGGGCGCACCACATGTACGCCACCGGGGCGGTGCTGCTGCCGTTCTTCAGCTTCTTGACCTACCTGATCGCCGTGCCGACCGGGATCAAGTTCTTCAACTGGATCGGCACCATGTGGCGCGGGCAGTTGACGTTCGAGACCCCGATGCTGTTTGCGATGGGGTTCCTGGTCACCTTCTTGCTGGGTGGGTTGACCGGGGTGCTGCTGGCGTCCCCGCCGCTGGACTGGCAGCTGAACGATTCCTACTTCGTGGTCGCCCACTTCCACTACGCGGTGTTCGGGACGGTGGTGTTCGCCGCCTACGGCGGCATCTACTTCTGGTTCCCCAAGATGTGCGGGCGGATGATGGATGAGCGGTTGGGCAAGGTGCACTTCTGGTTGACGTTCATCGGGTTCCACATGACTTTCTTGGTCCAGCACTGGCTGGGCAACCAGGGCATGCCCCGCCGCTACGCCGACTACCTGCCCACCGACGGGTTCACCACGCTGAACACGATCTCCACGATCGGGTCCTTCATCCTCGGGGCCTCCACCATCCCGTTCCTGTACAACGTGGTGAAGTCCTGGAAGTACGGCCAACTCGCCCTGCGCGATGACCCCTGGGGCCACGGCAACTCCCTGGAGTGGGCCACGTCGTCCCCCCCGCCGCGGCCCAACTTCACCGAGATCCCCCGCATCCGCTCCGAACGCCCCGCCTTCGAGCTGCACTACCCCCACCTCAAGGAGCGCNATGACCCCTGGGGCCACGGCAACTCCCTGGAGTGGGCCACGTCGTCCCCCCCGCCGCGGCACAACTTCACCGAGATCCCCCGCATCCGCTCCGAACGCCCCGCCTTCGAGCTGCACTACCCCCACCTCAAGGAGCGCCTGGACGCCGAGGCGCACGCGGGGAAGAAGCACGACCCGTACGCCAGCGAGCTGCTCAGCGGCACCGGCAAGCGCGCCGGGGCCAACGACCCCGACCCGCTGTAGCCACGACGCACCCAGGACGCCCCCTCGGCCCGGCCGAGGGGGCGTCCTGCGTCTGCGGCACCATGACGGGCGTGACCGGCCCAGCCCAGGACCTGCCCGCCGCCGACGCCCCCGACGTCCCCGGGGACGACGTGCCGCACGCCGGCGCACTGCTCACCGTCACCGGCGCCGACCGCCCCGGGGTCACCGCCCAGCTGTTCACCGCGCTGGCCGGGGTGCCTGCGCTCGAGGTGGTCGACGCCGAGCAGGTGGTCGTGCACGGCCAGCTGGTGCTCGGCGTGGTGGTGCACGAGCACGGCGGCACCGACGACGCCGCCTTGGTCGCCCGGCTGGCGCCGCTGGCGGCCGAGGTGGGCACGGCGACCGGTGTGGCTGTGCTGGTCGAGCCGGCGGCGGGGGCCACCGGTCTGGGCCTGGACGGCGTGCGCCGGCACCACGTGATCGTGCTGGGCCGCCCGGTGCCCCCGGACGCCGTCGGCGGCGCAGCCCGGGCCATCGCCGACGTCGGCGGCAACATCGACGCCATCCGGCGGCTGTCGGACTACCCGGTGACCAGCTTCGAGCTGACAGTGTCCGGGGCCGAGGCCGGCGCGCTGCGGGCGGCGCTGGGGGCGGTGGCCGCGGCCACCGGCGCGGACATCGCCGTCGAGCAGGTCGGCCTGGCCCGGCGCAGCAAGCGGCTGATCGTGCTCGACGTGGACTCCACGCTGGTGCGCGGCGAGGTCATCGACGAGCTGGCCGCCCGGGCCGGCCGGGCCGCCGAGGTCGCCCGGATCACCGCGGCGGCGATGAACGGCGAGCTGGACTTCGAGCAGTCGCTGCGCGCCCGGGTGGCGGCCCTGGCCGGCCTGCCGGTGGGGGTGCTCGACGAGGTCCGCGAGCACCTGGTGCTCACCCCCGGCGCGCGCACCCTGATCCGCACCCTGCAGCGGCTCGGCTTCCGCTGCGGCATCGTCTCCGGCGGCTTCACCCAGATCACCGACCCGCTGGCCGCCTCCCTGGGGCTGGACTTCGCGGCGGCGAACACCCTGGAGGTGGCCGACGGCGTGCTGACCGGCGGACTGGTCGGCGAGATCGTCGACCGCCCGGGCAAGGCCCGGGCCCTGGCCCGGTTCGCCGCCGAGCACGGCATCCCGCTGGAGCAGACGGTCGCGGTCGGCGACGGCGCCAACGACCTGGACATGCTGACCACCGCCGGGCTCGGCATCGCGTTCAACGCCAAGCCGTTCGTCCGCGAGCAGGCGCACACGGCGCTCAACCAGCCCTACCTGGACGCCGTCCTGCAGGTCCTCGGCTTCACCCGCGACGAGGTCCTGGACGCCGGCTAGCTCAGAAGCGCTGGGGCTCCCCGGTGAGCTCGACGCCGGCAGTGCGCAGCTGGTCCAGCGCGGCCGCCGTGGTGCCCTCGGCGACGCCGACGGTGAGCGGCAGCAGCACCCGGGTCGCGAAGCCCTCGGCGACGGCGTCCAGCGCGGTGGCCCGGACGCAGTGGCCGGTGGCGATGCCGACCACGTCGACGGTGTCGACGCCGTGCCCGCGCAGCCAGTCGGCCAGCCCGACGCCGTCGGCCGCGCCCTCGAAGCCGGAGTAGGCGGCGGCGTGCTCGCCCTTGTCGAAGACGGCCTGCAGCGTGCCGCGGTCCAGCGCCGGGTGCAGCTCGACGCCGTCGGTGTCCACGACGCAGTGCCGCGGCCAGGTGTCCAGGAAGTCGGGGCTGTCGGAGAAGTGGTCGCCCGGGTCGACGTGGTGGTCACGGGTGGCCACGACGTGCGCGTACTCCCCGCGCTCGAGCCCCTGCCCGGCGTGCGCCGTGATCGCCCGCGCGACGGCCGCGCCGCCGGCGACGGCCAGGCTGCCGCCCTCGCAGAAGTCGTTCTGCACGTCCACCACGATCAGCGCCTTGGTCACCGGTCGACCGTATCGATCGCCGGCTCGCCGCGGGACAGCGACCAGGCCTCGGCGGGCAGCGCCGTCCGCACCTTCTCGTGGTGCCCGCGCGCGGTGCGCAGCCAGGCCGCCGGGTCCGCGTCGGTGACCCGCACGCCGGCCTGCACCAGCGGCACGACCAGACCGCGGTCACCGTCCTGAGGGCTGATCGCGCCCGGGACGACGACCTCGGCGGTCGCGGTGCCGGAGCCGTCGTGCCGGCGCACCGCGGACTTGCGCCCGCCCACCGAGCGCTTCCCCTCGGCGGTCTTGGCCACCGGCACGCCGTCCCGCTCGACCAGCTTGTAGACCATGCCGGCGGTGGGGGAGCCCGAGCCGGTGACCAGGGAGGTGCCCACGCCGTAGCCATCGACCGGGGCGGCGGCCAGTGCGGCGATGGCGTACTCGTCCAGGTCGCTGGTGACCGTGACCCGGGTGCGGTGCGCGCCGAGGGAGTCCAGCAGCTCGCGGGCCTGCACGGCCAGCAGCCCCAGGTCGCCGGAGTCCAGCCGCACGGCGCCCAGCTCGGTGCCGGCCACCTCGATCGCGGTGCGGATGCCCTGCATCGTGTCGTAGGTGTCCACCAGCAGCGTCGTCCCGGTGCCCAGGGTGTCCACCTGGGCGCGGAAGGCGGCGGCCTCGTCGTCGTGCAGCAGCGTGAAGGCGTGCGCGCTGGTGCCCGCCGTCGGCACGGCGTAGCGGGCACCGGCCGCCAGGTTCGACGTCGAGGCGAACCCGACCAGCCAGGCCGCCCGGGCCGCGGCGACCGCGGCCTCCTCGTGGGTGCGCCGCGAGCCCATCTCGATGCACGGGCGCCCGCCGGCGGCGCCGACCATCCGCGCCGCGGCCGAGGCGATGGCGCTGTCGTGGTTGAGGACCGACAGCACCAGGGTCTCCAGCAGCACCGCCTGCCCGAACGGCGCCCGGACGGCGAGCACGGGGGAGCCGGGGAAGTAGAGCTCGCCCTCGGCGTAGCCCTCGACGTCCCCGGCGAACTCGAAGTCGGCCAGCCAGGCCAGCAGGGCCGGGTCGGTGATGCCCTGCTCCTGGAGGGCGGCCAGGTCCTCGTCGCCGAACCGGAAGTCCGCGAGGGCGTCGAGCAGCCGGCCGGTGCCGGCCAGCACGCCGTAGCGGCGGCCGTGGGGGAGGCGGCGGGCGAACACCTCGAAGACGCAGTCGCGGTCGGCGGTGCCGTCGGCGAGGGCGGCGGCGAGCATCGTCAGCTCGTACCGGTCGGTCAGCAATGCCGGGCTGGGAGGCATGGGAAGGCAGCCTAGAGTGGGCGGCGTGGCCGGACCGATGGCGCCCGAGCGGACGACCGAGACCGCCACGGACGCCGAGCACGAGCTCGACCGCCCGTGGGTGACCGTGGTGTGGGACGACCCGGTCAACCTGATGACGTACGTGACGTTCGTGCTGCAGGACCTGTTCGGCTACGACGAGCAGAAGGCGAGCACCCTGATGCTGCAGGTGCACCACGAGGGCAAGGCCATCGTGAGCTCGGGTCCGCGCGAGAAGATGGAGCACGACACCAGCCGGCTGCACGCCTACGGCCTGTGGGCCAGCTACCAGAGGGACGCGTGAAGCCCTTCCGGCGGCGCGGCGACCACGTGGTGGCCGGGCTGTCGGCGCAGGAGTCGGAGATCCTCGGCCTGCTGCTCGAGCAGCTCGACCAGCTGCTCGACGAGGACGCCGCCGACGTCCCGGCCGACCCGGTCCGCGCCCGGCTGTTCCCCGCGGGGCACGCCAGCGACGCCGAGATCGCCCGCGACTACCGGGACCTCACCGAGTCCGCGCTCCGGGAGGGCAAGGCCGGTGACCTGGCGCTGGTCCGCGCGACGGTGCCCGCGGACGGCGGCGACGTCCGGCTCGACGACGACCAGGCCCGGGCCTGGCTGCGGACGACGAACGACCTGCGGCTGGCGCTGGGCACCCGGCTGGGCATCACCGCCGAGACCGGTCCGCCGGACCCCGACGACGGGTCGCAGCAGATGTCGGTCTACCACTGGCTCACCGCCGTGCAGGGGTCCCTCGTCGACGCGTTCGTGTCCGGCGCGGGGCGCCGGAGGTGAGCACCACCAGCGCGGCCAGCAGCAGGTCCAGCACGAAGGCCACGTAGACCAGGCTCGGCAGGTCGTGCAGGTCCTTCACCATGGCGCCGATCGTGGCCACCAGCACCAGGGTGGACAGCACCAGGATCAGCAGCAGCCCCAGCACCCGGCCGACCAGCACCACCACGAACTCCGACGTCGTCCCGCCCGGGGTGCGCAGGCTGCGCGGGCCGCGCCGGTTCAGCCGGCTGCCGCCGAGCACCAGCGCCGGCAGGGCCAGCACCACGACACCGACGGCCATCAGGACCTGGATCACCACGAGCGCACCACGATCCGGGACCGTACCGGTTGGCGCGGTCGGGTACCGGCCACCGCGGTCGGCCGGCCGACCTGGCCGTAGACTCCCCGGTGTGCTGCGCATCGACCGGGCGTCCTACGACGCGATCGTGGCGCACGCCCGGCGTGACCACCCGGACGAGGCGTGCGGCGTCGTCGCCGGCCCCGAGGGCAGCGACCGGCCCGAGCGGTTCATCCCGATGCTGAACGCGGCGCGCTCGCCCACGTTCTACGAGTTCGACAGCGGCGACCTGCTGCGGCTCTACCGGGAGATGGACGACCGCGACGAGGTCCCCGTCGTCGTCTACCACTCGCACACCGCGACCGAGGCCTACCCCTCGCGCACCGACATCAGCTATGCGTCCGAGCCCTTCGCGCACTACGTGCTGGTCTCCACCCGCGAGCACGGCGAGCAGACCGGCCTGGCCGGGGACGACGTCGAGCTCCGCAGCTTCCGGATCGTCGACGGCCAGGTCACCGAGGAGGACGTCGACGTCGTCGAGTCCTACCTGTTCGGCCACACGCCGACCACCGTCGTCTACGACTGACGGAAGGACCCCCTCGCCCCCCACGACGTGCTCCGCACGCCGCGGGGCCCTGCGAGGGGGCCGGCGGAATCCCTGCCCGTCGCAGGGCGTTCTGCCCCTCAGTGACCGGCCCCGCTGCGTGCTGCGCGAGGCGTCCCCCACCCCCACGGAAGGCACCACCATGGCCATCGAGGTCCGGATCCCCACCATCCTGCGCACCCACACCGGCGGCAACAAGATCGTCTCCGGCTCCGGGAGCACCCTGTCGGCGCTCGTCGACGACATCGACGGCCAGCACCCCGGCATCAAGGGCCGCCTCGTCACCGACGAGGGCAAGCTGCACCGCTTCGTGAACGTCTACGTCAACGACGAGGACGTCCGGTTCACCGGCGCGCTGGACACCGAGCTCAAGGACGGCGACTCGGTCACCATCCTGCCCGCCGTCGCCGGCGGCTGACCCACCCGTAGGAGGTCCCACCGTGGCCCGCTTCGCATCCCTCGTCGACTCCCTCGGCGGCACGCCCCTGGTGGGGCTGCCGTCGCTGTCCCCGACGGCCGACGTCCGGCTGTGGGCCAAGCTCGAGGACCACAACCCGACCGGTTCCATCAAGGACCGGGCGGCGATCGCGATGATCGAGGCGGCCGAGAAGGAGGGCCGGCTGCAGGTCGGGTCCACCATCCTGGAGCCCACCAGCGGCAACACCGGCATCTCGCTGGCCATGGTCGCCCGCCAGCGCGGCTACCGACTGATCTGCGTGATGCCGGAGAACACCTCGATCGAGCGGCGGCAGCTGCTGGAGATGTACGGGGCGCGCATCATCAGCTCCCCGGCCGCCGGCGGCAGCAACGAGGCGGTCGCGGTGGCCAAGCGCCTGGCGGGGGAGAACCCGGACTGGGTGATGCTCTACCAGTACGGCAACCCGGCCAACGCCGAGGCGCACTACACCGGCACCGGCCCGGAGATCCTGGCCGACCTGCCCTCCATCACCCACTTCGTGGCCGGTCTGGGCACCACCGGGACGCTGATGGGCGTGGGCCGTTACCTGCGCGAGCACAAGCCCGAGGTCCAGGTGATCGCCGCCGAGCCCCGCTACGGCGAGCTGGTCTACGGCCTGCGCAACATCGACGAGGGGTTCATCCCCGAGCTGTACGACCCCTCGATGCTGGACAGCCGGTTCTCCGTCGGTCCCGACGACGCCGTGCACCGCACCCGTCAGCTGGTGGAGCGCGAGGGCATCTTCGCCGGCATCTCGACCGGGGCGATCCTGCACGCGGCGCTGGGCATCGCGGACAAGGAGGTGGCGGCCGGGCGCAAGGCCGACATCTGCTTCATCGTCTGCGACGGCGGCTGGAAGTACCTGTCCACCGGCGCCTACGCGGGCACCCTCGACGAGGCCACGGCCGCCCTGGAGGGCCAGCTGTGGGCCTGAGCGACGACACCGCGCTCGCCCCCGACCTGCACGTCCCGGCCACGGGGCTGCTGTTCGACAACGACGGCGTGCTGGTCGACAGCATCACCGCCGTGGAGAACGCCTGGAGCCGGTGGGCCCTCGCCTACGACGTGCTCCCCGAGCGGGCGCTGTCGATCGTGCACGGCCGGCGGGCCGCGGACACCGTGGCGCTGCTGGTCCCCGAGGACGTGCGGGTGGAGGCGACGGCACTGGTCGACGCCTACGAGCTCGAGGACGCCGAGCTGGTCGCCGCGATGGCCGGCGTCCCCGCGCTGCTGGCCATGCTGCCGCCGGGCACCTGGGCCGTCGTCACCTCCGGCACCCGGGCGCTGGCCACCGCGCGGCTGACCGCTGCCGGCATCCCGGTGCCCGAGGTGTTCGTCGCCGCCGAGGACGTCGCCGTGGGCAAGCCCGACCCGGCCGGCTACCTCGCCGCCGCCCGAGGCCTGGGGCTGACCCCGGCGGAGGCGCTGGTGCTGGAGGACAGCCCGAGCGGGATCGCCGCGGGGAAGGCCGCCGGGTGCCGCGTGCTGGGCATCGGCGAGGAGGCGCTGGCCACCGGCGCCGAGCTCGTCGTCCGGGACCTGGCCGGGGCCCGCTGGTCCGGCGACGGGCTGCTGCTGCCCGCGGCGACCGTGCTGCGCGGTCCGGCGGGGGCGCACTAGCCTTTCCCCGGTGGGGACCTCGCCGAGCGCCGACGCGCCCCTCGGGGTCTTCGACTCCGGGGTGGGCGGGCTGACGGTGGTCCGCGCGATCCTCGACCAGCTGCCGCACGAGGCGGTCCGCTACGTGGGGGACACCCGCAACGGGCCCTACGGTCCGCTGCCCATCGCCGACGTCCGGCGGCACTCCCTGGCGGTCATGGACGACCTGGTCGAGGCCGGGGTCAAGATGCTGGTGGTGGCCTGCAACTCGGCCACCGCGGCCTGCCTGCGCGACGCCCGGGAGCGCTACGACGTGCCGGTGGTGGAGGTCGTGCTGCCGGCGGTCCGGCGCGCGACGGCGGCCACCCGCACCGGCCGGGTCGGCGTCATCGGGACCACGGCGACCGTCACCTCCGGCGCCTACGCCGACGCCTTCGCCGCCGCCCCGCACATCACGGTCACCAGCACCGCCTGCCCGAGCTTCGTCGACTTCGTCGAGCGCGGCGTCACCAGCGGCCGCCAGCTGCTGGGCCTGGCGCAGTCCTACCTCGAGCCGCTGCTGGCCGCCGACGTCGACACCGTCGTGCTCGGCTGCACCCACTACCCGCTGCTCACCGGCGTCCTCTCGCTGGTGCTCGGCCCGGAGGTGACGCTGGTGTCCAGCGCCGAGGAGACCGCCCAGGACGTCTACCGGGTGCTCACCGGGGCCGACCTGCTCCGGCCCGACGACGCGGCGCCGCCGCAGCACGCCTTCCTGGCCACCGGTGACCCCGAGCCGTTCGCCCGGCTGGGCCGCCGGTTCCTCGGCCCGGTCGTGGACACGGTGCTGCCGGCATGAGGCTCACCGTCGTCGGCTGCTCGGGGTCCGGGCCCGGTCCCGAGTCGCCGGCGTCGAGCTACCTGGTGGAGCACGAGGGGTACCGGGTCGTGCTGGACCTGGGCAGCGGGGCGTTCGGCGCGCTGCAGAAGGTGCTGCCGCCCGACGACGTCGACGCCGTCCTGCTGTCCCACCTGCACGCCGACCACTGCCTGGACGTCGCCCCGTTCGTGGTGTGGCGCCGGTACTCGGGGCTGACCACGCGCGGTCCGGTGCCGCTGTACGCGCCGGTGGGCGCCGACCGCCGGCTGCGGCTGGCCTACGACCTGTCCGACGGGCCGATCGACGACGTGTTCGAGGTGTTCGGCATCGGGCCGGGGTCCTGGGAGCTGGGGCCGTTCCGGGTCGAGACGGCCCGCACCGCGCACCCGGTCGAGTGCTACGCGTTCCGCCTCACCGCCGGCGGCCGGTCGCTGGTCTACACCGGCGACACCGGGGTCTGCCCGGCCGTCGTCGAGCTGGCCCGGGGCGCGGACGTGCTGCTCGCGGAGGCCGCGCACCCCGACGTCCCGGGGTTGCCGGCCGACCTGCACCTGACCGGCCGGGAGGCCGGGGAGCACGCGCGGGACGCCGGGGTGGTCCGGTTGCTGCTGACCCACGTGCCGTCCTGGGTCGACCCGCAGGCGCAGCTGGCCGACGCCGCGGCGGTCTTCCCGGCGTCCGAGCTGGTCGGCCCGCTCGCGGTCTACGACATCTGATGGCCGCCCGGGAGGAACGCGACGGGGTCTCCTTCTCCTCGCTGGACGCCGAGGTCGGCGACGGGCTGGGCGTCACCAAGCGGGCGCTGGCCGACCACTACGACGCCTTCGCCGACCGGCTGGTGCCGCTGCTGTCCGGCCGGCCGCTGACCATGGTGCGGATCCGCCCGGGGGCGGCGGCGTTCGTGCAGCGCGACATCCCCAAGGGGGCGCCGGACTGGGTGCGCACGGTGGCCACCTGGTCCGACCGCACCCGGCGCGAGGTGCATCAGGTCCTCGTGGAGGACCGTCGCACCCTGCTGTGGCTGGCCAATCAGCGGGCCGTCGAGCTGCACGTGCCGTTCTCCCCGGTCGTGGACGGCGCGTTCGCCGAGCCCACCGGCCTGGTGCTGGACCTGGACCCGCCCGAGGACGGCGCGTTCGCCGACGTCGTCGCGGTGGCCCGGCTGGCCCGCCGCGCGCTGGCCGACGCGGGGCTGGCGGCGGCGGTGAAGACGACCGGGTCCAGCGGCCTGCACCTGGTGGTGCCGGTGCACGGGTCCTCCCACGAGGACGTCGCCGCGGCCACCCGCGCGCTGGCTGCCCGCACCGCGGCGCTGGACCCCGAGGTGGCGACGACGGAGTACGTGGTCACCGAGCGGGGCGGCCGGGTGTTCGTGGACTCGACGCGCTCGGGCCGCGGCACGATCGCCGTCGCCTACTCACCCCGCGCCCGGCCGGGCCTGCCGATCTCGGCGCCGGTGGGCTGGGACGACCTGGACGGGGCCACGCCGCGCGGGGTGACCGTCACCGACGCCGCGGACCGGATCACCGGCGACCCGTGGGCCGACGCGCTGCCCGACCCGCAGGCCCTGCCGGCCGACCTGGTCGCCGAGGGCCACACCATCCCGGTCGCCCGGGTGGCCGCGATGCACGAGGGCAAGCGCCGCAAGAGGGCGGCCGAGGACGGTAGGTGAGACGGCTGCCCACGGCGGCGGCCGTCGTCGTGCTCGCCGCGCTGACCGCGGCCGTCCACCTCGCCGTCCTCGGGTGGGACACGGGGTACGACGTCGACGCGACCACCGGTCAGGTCGCCGGGCCCTACGCGGTCTGGCAGGTGGCGCTGGCGGGCGCGCTGCTCCTGCTGCTGGGACTGGCTGCAGCGTGGCGGGGGGCGGCGTGGCTGGTCGCCGTCGTCCCGGTCGTCTTCACGGTGGCCTGGGCGGTGTCGGCCGCATCCGCGCCGGACGGCGACGGGCTCTGGCCGGTGGGCGCGGCGCTCGTCGCGGTCGGGACCGGGATCGGCGCGTGGGTGTGCCAGCGGGTCGTCGGGGTCGTCCGACGCTGACCGGCCGGGCGGCGGTCGTCGCGGGAGGGCGGCACGGATCGACCGCACGGTCAACCGACCTTGTGGACGAGGGCCGCCGTCCACAGGGGCGGGTCTGACCGCCCGGATACGTCGGGGGTCGCCCCGATGGTCCCGCCATGACGACACCGCAGGAGACAGCCTGGCTCGACCAGGAGGACACCGATCGCTCGCAGCTCATCCGAATCCACCGCTGGACGGTGCAGTACGTGGGGCGCGGTGAGGAGGCGGACGAACCGCCGTTCGGCTACACCGTGGGCCTGTTCGGCCTGGGGCACCCCGAACTCGTCGTGGTCGGGGTGGGACCCGAGGACGCCTACGCGATGCTGCAGCGGGTTGCGGACCTGGTGGTCGACGGTCGGGACCTGATCCCGGGGGAGCTCGTCGTGTTCCCCGACCGACCCGACGGATTGGTCGTCGAGCACCTGCCCAACCCGGCCGAGATCCTCTTCGCCGCGAACCGGCACTACCGCCGGCCGGACGAGTTCTCGGTGCCGGCCTACCAGCTCGCGTGGGCGCACCAGGACGGGACCCATCCCTGGGATCCGGCCTACCCGTGCGATCCGGCTGACTGCCAGCCGCGCCCGGGGACGTGGCGCGCGTGACCATCCGCAGCTGTCTGGTCACCCCGTATTGCCTGCTCAGAGGCTTGATGAGGAATACAGAACTGTCGTACCCCTCTGGTGGACTACGTCCATGACAGCGACGGCGCGACGGTTCCGGGTGGAGGTGACCCCCTACGTCACCGCCGTGCCCGTCGACTCCGCGCCGGTGCCGCGGCTGACCGAGCTCGCTGCTGCCGCCGGGCTGTCCGGTGCTGAGTTGGACGCCGAGTTGGCGTCGGTGCAGAAGCAGATGTCGGCCCTGGCCGCGTACCGCGCCGGCCTGATCGAGCGCAAAGCCACCCTGGGCGCCCGCCAGCCGCTGCCGTTCGCGCCGGGTGCCCGCACCGACACGAGGCCGGACACCGATGATGACCCGTCGCTGCAGGTGGCGGATGACTTCTTGCCCGACGAGGTCGCGGTGCTGCTGAACATGTCGGTGGGATCGGCTCGGTATCTGGTGGACGACGACCTGACCCTGGTCCGGCAGCTGACGGCGGTGTGGGAGGCGTTGGCTGATCAGCGGATCGACGAGACCCGCGCCAAGGCGATCGTGCGGGCGTTGCGCTACCAGGCCCGTTCGTGGGGCGGCCCGGTCGACGACGCGATCGTCGATGCGGTCGCTGCCCGCGGTGTGGCGTGGGCTGCGGCCGGGTGCGCGCCGTCGACGTTGCGGGGTCGGGTCGAAGCCGCACTGATCGCTGCGGACCCCGAAGCGGCGGACCGGCGGCGGGAGTTGCGGAAGCGGGAGGCCGGGGTGCGGGTGCAGAGCACCGGTGACGGACTGGCGGACGTGCGGGTGACCGGGATGGAGGCGGCCACGGCGAAGCTGGTCAAGGCGCAGCTCGGCGCGTTCGCACGGGAGCGAAAGGCCGACGGGGACGACCGCCGCACCGGGGAGATCGAGACCGACCTGGTGGCCACCTTGATCACCCGGCCCTGGGTCCAGCAGGACCCGGCGGTCGCGCACCTGACCATCAACGCCGACCTCGCCGACCTCCTCCCCACCGCCCCGGCCGAGGCCGGGTCGGCGACAGCCGACGACACCGTCCCCGGCGACGAGGCGACGCAGGACGAGGCGCCCCGAGACGAGGCACCTGGAGTCGAGGCAACCGAATGCGAGGCAACCGAAGGCGAGGCGATCTGCGCCCCGGCGGCCGGTGTGACCGACGGTGGGAGCCGGGTCGGGCACATCGGCGGGCTGCCGGTGACCCCGGCCGCGGTGCGGTCGCTACTGCATTGGATCGACGCCCTGGGGCTCACCCATCCCGAGGGCGGCGACCTGGCGTTCACGATCACCGGTGATCGCGGCCGGCTGCTGGCCGTGGCCACCCCCGAGGAACTGGTCGCCGCCGCCAAGGCCGGCCGCGGCGTCGGTCCACCCCCTCCAGCTGCTGGCTACGGTCCGACCGCCGCCCAGTACCGGTACTTGCGCGCCCGCGACCGACACTGCCGGTTCCCAGGGTGCCGGCAGGTCGCCAGGTCCTGCGACGCCGACCACGTCGTCCCCTACGACCACCACAAGCCAGAGCGCGGCGGACCCACCTGCGTCGGCAACCTGGCGATGCTCTGCCGCCGCCATCATCGGCTGAAGACCCACGCACCCGGCTGGCGCTTCGAGATGGACGACGACGGCACCCTGCACGTCACCACCCCCGGCGGTACCACCCGCATAACCCGGCCACCGGCCATGGGCGGAGTCCTGGACCTGCTGACCGAGCCGCCACCGCCCTACGACCCGGCAGCCGATCCGCCTCCGTTCTGACGAGGTGTGCTGCCGTGAGGGGCCCTAGGCCCGGCTGCACCGCCTGCTCCGACGCTCAGGTGGCGCAGCCCGGCCTGGCACACGGGTGCCCAGGGCGGCGACGTGGCTCAGGCCTCGACCTCGCGGCGGTCCTCGGACCACATCGTGTGGAACGAGCCCTCGGCGTCGACGCGCTTGTAGGTGTGCGAGCCGAAGCGGTCGCGCAGGCCCTGGATGAGGGCGGCGGGGGAGCGCTCGGCGCGCAGCCCGTCGTAGTAAGCCAGGGCGCTGGCGAAGCCGGGGGCGGGGACGCCGTGCCGGGCGGCGCCGGCCACGACCTGGCGCCAGCCCTCCTGGGCGTCGGCGACGGCGTCCCGGAAGTACTCGTTGGTCAGCAGCGTGGTCAGGTCGGGCTCGTCGGTGAACACCTGGCGCACGCGGTCCAGGAACGCCGCCCGGATGATGCAGCCGTCCCGCCAGATCGCGGCCAGCGCGCCGCGGTCGACGTCCCAGCCGTGCTCCTCGGCGCCCTTGGCGATCTGGTCGAAGCCCTGGGAGTAGGCGACCACCTTCGCCGCGTACAGCGCCTGCCGGACGCTCTCGGTGAATGCCTCGCGGTCGGCGACCTGGTCGTCCCAGTCCCGGCCCGGGCCGGGCAGCACCTTCTGCGCCGCCGCCCGCTGGTCGACGTGGCCGGACAGCGCGCGGGCGAAGACCGCCTCGGCGATGCCGGAGACCGGGGTGCCCAGGTCCAGCGCGGACTGCACGGTCCAGCGCCCGGTGCCCTTCTGCTCCGCCTCGTCGAGCACGACGTCGACGAACGGCTTGCCGGTCCGCTCGTCGGTGTGCCGCAGCACCTCGGCGGTGATCTCGATCAGGTAGGACTGCAGGTCGCCCTCGTTCCAGGTGGCGAACACGTCCCCGATCTCGGCCGGCGACAGGCCCAGGCCCTGGCGCAGCAGGTCGTAGGCCTCGGCGATGAGCTGCATGTCGGCGTACTCGATGCCGTTGTGCACCATCTTCATGAAGTGCCCGGCGCCGTCGGTGCCCACGTGGGTGCAGCACGGCTCGCCGTCCACGTGCGCGGAGATGTCCTCCAGCAGCGGGCCGATGACCGCGTAGGCCTCGGCGGACCCGCCGGGCATGATGCTCGGCCCGTTCAGCGCGCCCTCCTCGCCGCCGGAGATGCCGGCGCCGACGAAGTGCAGACCGCGCTCGCCGAGCTCCGCGGTGCGCCGGATGGTGTCGGTGTACCGGGCGTTGCCGCCGTCCACCAGCACGTCGCCCTCGTCCAGCAGCGGCGCGATGGCCTCGATCACTGCGTCCGTGGGGTCACCGGCGGCGACCATGATGATCACATTGCGGGGTCGTTCCAGGGCGCCGACCAGGTCCTCCAGGGACTCGACCGGGACCAGGTCACCGTCCTCGCCGTGCGCGCCCATCAGCGCGTCGGTCTTGGCCTTCGTCCGGTTGTGCACGACCACGTGGTGGCCGTGCCGGGCCAGGTTGCGGGCGAGGTTGGCCCCCATCGTCGCGAGCCCGGTGACGCCGATCTGTTCGCTCATGCACCCGGTCGTGCCCGACCGGGTGGAGTGCTACACGTGTCGAGGGACTCCCCGCGTCAGTCCAGACCGAGGTCGCGGCGCAGCTTGGCGACGTGCCCGGTGGCCTTGACGTTGTAGGCGGCCTTCTCGACCGTGCCCTCGGCGTCGAGGACGAAGGTCGAGCGGATCACGCCGACGACCTCCTTGCCGTACAGCTTCTTGGGGCCGAAGGCGCCGTAGGCGGTCAAGGTCTCCTTGTCGACGTCGGAGACCAGCGTGATCGACAGCGACTCCTGCTCCCGGAAGCGGGCCAGCTTCTCCGGGGCGTCCGGCGAGATGCCGATGATGTCCAGCCCTGCCTCGGCGAACTCCCCGGCCGCCGAGGTGAAGTCCACCGCCTGGGTGGTGCAGCCCGGCGTCAGCGCGGCCGGGTAGCAGTAGACGACGACCCGGCGCCCGCGGTACGAGCTCAGTGACACCGGGGTGCCGTCGGCGTCGGGCAGGGTGAAGTCCGGAGCCCGGTCACCGGGGGACAGGCGGGTCACGGCGGCGCTCTCGGTCATGCGGGCATGGTGGCAGACCGGGGTGACGGTCGTGTGCGGCGGTCAGCCGGGCAGGAAGCTGAACCGCACGTGCCGGGTCGGGTTGTCGCCGTTGGTGTCCACGAAGCAGATCCGCTGCCAGGTGCCCAGCGCCAGTCGGCCCTCGAGCACCGGCACGGTCGCGTGCGGCGGCACGAACGCCGGCAGCACGTGGTCCCGGCCGTGCCCCGGCGAGCCGTGCCGGTGCCGCCACCGCCCGTCCGTGGGCAGCAGCACGTCCAGCTGGGCCAGCAGGTCGTCGTCGCTCCCGGCGCCGGTCTCGATGATCGCGATGCCGGCGGTCGCGTGCGGCACGAAGACCTGCAGCAGGCCGTCGGCCTCGGCGCGGACGAACTCCGCGCACTCGTCGGTCAGGTCGACGACGACGGGCACCCCGCCGGTGCGCACCTGGCGCAGCTCCGAACGCATACCGGCGATGGTGCCCCCGTCGGCGGACTCCAGCGCGACGAGCAGCTGCACCAGCCCGACGACCAGGCCGATCGTGCCGACGCCCAGCATCACGGCCTGGGGGACCAGGCTCGTGAAGACCGACGCGATGCCGGCGGAGAACAGCGACAGGGCCAGGAACACGGTGGCGACGTCGAACTGCCCGCCCTGCTCGTCGGCGGCCCGCGCCGCGGCGAAGACGCTCTCGGACTGCTCGGTGAGGTCGTTGCCCTGCGCGTACTCCTCCAGCGCGTAGGGCGAGCCGGCGTCGGTGTCGAAGGGGTCGGTGACCTCGTCGCCGGTCTCGGTGTCGCCGGTGACCAGGTAGCCCGCGTAGGTGAGGAACAGCCCGCGGTCGTAGTTGAACTGGCCGTTGGCGTCGCCGTAGACGTCGGCGGCCTGGCTGGTCAGGTTGTTCGCCTCGCTGTACCCGGCGATGGCGTCGCCGCCGAGGGAGCCGCTCTCGTAGGCGGCGAAGGCGGTGGCGGTGGCGGCCAGACCCAGCACCAGGGCGGCGCCGAGCTCGAGGAACCGGTGCGTGCGCTCCGCCGGGGTCTCGACGGGCTCGGCGGGGGTCGCGTCGTCGGTGCGGTCGGCGTGCTGGGACATCGGTCGGTCGGCCTCGTTCTCGGGCGCGGGGCGTCGGGCGGTCCCGACGCGGGCGGCCGGACGGCAACCGCCGGTCGGGCCGTCGCGGCCGGTCTGCGCCCGGGGTCGGGCCGCCGGTCCGGCGCGGTCGGCGCTCCTGCCCCGGCCCACTACCCTCGTCCCACGTGACCCGCCCCGACGGCCGTGCGGCCGACCAGCTCCGTCCGGTGACCATCACCCGCAACTGGCTCGACCACGCCGAGGGCTCGGTGCTCGTCGAGTTCGGGCGCACCCGCGTGCTCTGCGCGGCCAGCGTCACCGAGGGCGTGCCGCGCTGGCGGCGCGGCTCCGGGCTGGGCTGGGTGACCGCCGAGTACTCGATGCTGCCCCGGGCCACCCACACCCGCAGCGACCGCGAGTCGGTGAAGGGCAAGATCGGCGGCCGGACGCACGAGATCAGCCGGCTCATCGGCCGCTCGCTGCGCGCCTCGATCGACCTGTCCGCGCTCGGGGAGAACTCGATCGCGCTGGACTGCGACGTGCTGCAGGCCGACGGCGGCACCCGGACCGCCGCGATCACCGGGGCCTACGTCGCCCTGGCCGACGCGGTGTCCTACCTGGGGGAGCGCGGCAAGCTGGCGAAGAAGGCACCGCTGGCGCAGTCGGTGGCCGCGGTCAGCGTCGGCGTCGTGGACGGCGAGCCCCGGCTGGACCTGGCCTACGAGGAGGACGTGCGGGCGGGGACGGACATGAACGTCGTCTGCACCGGGGACGGCGGGTTCGTCGAGGTGCAGGGGACGGCGGAGGGCGCGGTGTTCGACCGGGCCACCCTGGACCAGCTGCTGGACCTCGCGGTCGCCGGCTGCGCGGACCTGACCCGGATGCAGACCGAGGCGCTGCAGGCCGAGGCCCGGTCCCGGTGAGCCGCCTGCTGCTGGCCACCCGCAACGCAGGCAAGCTCGCCGAGCTGCAGCGGCTGCTGGCCACCGCCGTCCCCGGGGTCGAGGTGCTCGGGCTGCGCGACGTCCCCGAGTACCCGGAGGCACCGGAGACCGGGGCCACCTTCGCGGAGAACGCCCTGCTCAAGGCCCGCGAGGCGGTGCGGTACACGGGGCTGGCGGCGGTCGCCGACGACTCCGGCATCACCGTGGACGCGCTGAACGGGATGCCCGGCATCCTGTCCGCGCGCTGGTCGGGCCGGCACGGGGACGACCCGGCCAACACCGCGCTGCTGCTGGGCCAGCTGGCCGACGTCCCGGACGAGCGCCGCGGGGCGGGCTTCGTCTGCGCCGCCGCGCTGGTCCTGCCCGACGGCACGGAGCGGGTGCTCGAGCGGACCTGGCGGGGGGCCGTCCTCCGCGAGCCGCGGGGCAGCAACGGCTTCGGCTACGACCCGGTCTTCCTGCCCGAGGGCCTGGACCGGACGTCGGCGGAGCTGGCAGCGGCGGAGAAGGACGCGATCAGCCACCGCGGGCAGGCCTTCGCCGCCCTCATCCCGGTGGTCGCCGAGCTGCTGGCCTGAGACCGGTCAGCGGTTCGCGGTCCAGGTGACGAAGGCGATCGCCCCGGTCACGAAGACCGGCGGGAACGCCAGCACCAGGAACGCCGCGAACACCCGGTCGCTGCGCCAGCGCACCCGCAGGCGCGAGGGCAGGCCGGCCCGGCGCTGGGCGGCCAGCGGCACCTGCGCCACGGCCGACTGCTCGCGGCCGGACAGCGGGGCCGACCGGACGGCCTGCCAGGCCTCCACCCGCGCCCAGCCCGGGGCCAGCCCGCACACGACCGCGGTGACCACCAGCGCCAGCAGCACCGTGACCAGGTGCTCGGTCTCGAGCACCACGACCCCGGCGGACGCCGCACCGGCCGCGAAACCGGCGATGGTGATCGCGCCCAGGGAGAAGACCAGGCCGAAGAGCACGGCGGCCGACACGCACATGCCCAGCGCGAGCACGTGCAGGTCGGTCCGGGTGAGCACCCCGGCCACGAGCTCGACGACCAGCAGCGCCAGGGCGACCAGCAGCACCGAGCCCATCGGGATGCGGATCGGGTCGCGCGGTGCCGCGGGGGCCGGCAGCGCGGCGGACGTGTCGGCGACGGTCACCGGGGAGCCTCGTCGACCGCCCAGGACAGCAGGCCCCGGCCGGCCGGGCGGGCCGGACCGCCGGGGTCGGCCGCGGCGTGCCGGGGGCGGTGACCGGT
>NZ_UEXK01000004.1:917942-927115 GCF_900491935.1 Klenkia terrae | reverse complement strand
GTGGTGACGAGCGCGGGTGCGGACTCCGCGGGGCGGGTCGTCGCCGCGGCGTCGGCCGCGTCGTCGTCCCCGGCGTCCTGGGTGTGGCTGGTCAGCCCGTGCTCGGTCTTCTCCCAGTAGAAGGGCTTGGTGACCAGCTGCCACGCCGCCTTGTAGGAGGCGATCGAGTGCAGCATCCAGTAGAGGGGGGACAGGAGGGCGTACGCGACGAGGCCGTAGGTGCGCCGCTTGAAGCCGGCCAGCAGGCTGAGGTAGACGATCAGCCCGTTGCCGATGAGCAGGTTGGCCAGGCTCACGTACTCCAGCCACGGCGGCAGCGCCGGGCTGAACTGGCGGGGAAAGGCCAGGTACAGGATGAAGAGCACCCACAGCACCGGGGTGAGCAGGAAGGTCGCCGGCGTCCCGCCGATGGTCAGCAGGAACCCGACCGCCTGCCGCAGGCCGATCGCCCGGACCAGCCGGACCGGGTGCCGGCTGTGCACCAGGAACGTCTGCATGTAGCCCTTGATCCAGCGGCTGCGCTGGCGGAGCCAGTTCCCCACGGCCATGTTGGCCTCTTCGTAGGTGGTCGAGTTGACCACCGCGACGCGGCCACCGCGGGCCGAGGCGCGCACGCCCAGGTCGGCGTCCTCGGTGACGTTGAAGGGGTCCCAGCCGCCGAGCTCGCGCAGCATGTCGGCGCGGAAGTGGTTGCTGGTCCCGCCGAGCGGGATGGGCAGCCGCATCGCGTCCAGGCCGGGCAGCGTGTAGTCGAACCACGAGGAGTACTCGAGGGTGAACATGCGGGTGAGCAGGTTCTCCTCGGCGTTGAAGTAGTTCAGCGCCGCCTGCACGCAGACCAGGTCCGTGCCGCCCTTGGCGAAGGCCACCACCGACTTCTTCAGCTGGTCGGGGTCGGGCCGGTCCTCGGCGTCGTAGATGACCACCAGGTCGCCGCGGGCGAACGACAGCCCGACGTTGCAGGCCCGGGGCTTGGTCTTGGGCAGGGAGTGCGGCACGACCAGGATCCGCACGATGTCCGGCGGGGCCGCGGCGAGGGCGGCCTGCAGGGTCTCCGGGTCGTCCTCCTCCAGCAGGAGCAGGATCTCCAGCTTCTCCCGCGGGTAGTCCAGCGAGGACAGGTTCTTCATCAGCAGGCCGACGATCCCGGCCTCCTTGTAGACCGGGACGAGGATCGTGTAGCGCGGCAGCTCGGCGTCGGTGAGGGCGGCGACCTCGGCGTCGGTGACCTGCTCGACGGTCTCGGAGGCGGTGCCCACCGTGCTGATCAGCGCCTTGGCGCCGACCGCCAGCCCGATGGTCACGTTGATGATGCCCAGCAGGACCACGACGGTGGTCGAGGCGTCCAGCACCAGCCCGAGGACGACGGCCAGGGCCGCCACCACCGCGCTGGCCACCTGGGGCCAGGTGAAGACGGTGGAGGCGGACTCCTCGGGGCGGCGCTCGGCCAGCGAGGACACCGCCTCGTGGACGACCTCGTCGCGCCAGACGGTGCGCAGGGCGCGCTGCACGTCCCAGTCGGTGGTGACGAGCTGGTGCACCCGCTGGATGCCGGTGCGCTCGCGGACCTCCCGCTCGACGTGCTCGCCGGGGCGACCGGAGGAGGCGACCACGACCTGCAGCTCGCCGTCGGGGGTGCGCTCGGTGCGCAGCGGCACCCACATCTCGCGGGCCAGCTGCGGGTAGGGGAAGAGCTGGGCCAGGTCCGGGTCGACCTCGACCGGGTCGACGAACGCCATCTCGGTGCCCCACACCTCGGCGAGGGCGACGTAGAGCTGGCGGCGGGTGATCCACTGCTTGGCCAGCAGCACCGAGCCCAGCGGCTCGTCGATCCGGCGGGCCTGGGCGAGCCCCTGGGCCAGCTGCGCGGTGGTGATGGTGCCGTTGCCGACCAGCACGTCGCCGAGCCGCTTCTCGGCGACGGCCGGGCGTGCCGGGGCCGCGGGTGCGCCGTGCTGCAGTCCCGTGGTCACACCAGGGCCTTCGGCAGCGCGCCGGGCTCACCCCAGCGAGGTCACCCGGGTGTCACCCGACCGGGTGACGGCGCGGTGCGGGTGAGGGGACGTGCGGGAGAGGGGAGTCGAACCCCTACGCCCGAAGGCACCAGGACCTAAACCTGGCGTGGCTGCCGTTACACCACTCCCGCGCGGAGGGGAGTCTAGGAGGCCGCCGCGGCCCCCGCGGCTACGGTCGGGGCATGGCTGACCTGGAGGCCCTGCGCAGGTTCGGGATCGTGCTGGAGCTGGCGGAGGCGGCGGGGGACGGCGACTGGGCGGCCTGGGCCCGCGTGCTGGGCGGCCTGGACGACGACCTCCGCGCCGACGTCGTCCGGCAGTCGTCGCTGGTGGTCGCGATGCTGTGCGAGCGGGAGGCCGAGCGGCGCGGGGTGACCCGGGACCGGTTCATGGCGCAGTTCCGGGCCGAGGTGATGGACCAGCTGGGCTGAGCGCCGCCGCCTGCCCAGGTGGGGCGGGCGCGGACGTGGCAGGCTGTGCCCGTGCCGCGCAGCCCCGAGCAGATCCAGCAGGAGATCGACGCCGCCCGTGAGTCGCTCGCGGCCACGCTGGACCAGGTGGCGCACCGGGTCAGCCCAGGCCGGCTGCAGACGCAGGCCAAGGAGCGGGTGCAGCACTGGCTCACCACGCCGGCCGGCCAGGCCACCCTCGCCGCGGCCGGGTTGTTCGTCACCTTCGTCGTGGTGCAGAAGGTCCGGCACCGCAACCGCTAGGCGGGCACACTCGGGCCGGTGATGCATCCCCGTCCCGACCCCACCGGCCCCGGGCAGGAGTCCGTCTGGGACTACCCGCGCCCGCCGTCGGCCGACGTCACCCCCCGCCGCGTCGAGGCCGTCCTCGGCGGCGCGGTGCTGGCCAGCACGGACCGCGCCGCGCGGGTCTGCGAGACCAGCCACCCGCCGGTGTTCTACATCCCCCGCGAGGACATCGCCGACGGGGTGCTCCAGCGCGCCGACGGCGCGAGCTGGTGCGAGTGGAAGGGCGTGGCCACCTACTGGGACGCCGTGGTGGACGGCGTCCGGCACCCGGCCGTCGGCTGGTCCTACGAGAACCCCACCGAGGGCTACCGCCACCTGCGGGGCGCGGTCGCGTTCTACCCGTCCAAGCTCGACCGGGCGACGGTGGACGGCGAGGTCGTGCGGTCGCAGGCCGGTGATTTCTACGGCGGCTGGATCACCGACGAGGTCGTCGGCCCGTTCAAGGGCGAGGCCGGCACGCGCGGGTGGTAACCCCTACCCCCTAGGGGTACCCTCGTCGGCATGGCCGGTTACGAGGGCAACAAGGAGCAGGTGCTGGCGCGGCTCAAGCGCGTCGAGGGCCAGGTGCGGGGCATCTCCCGCATGGTCGAGGAGGACACGTACTGCATCGACGTCCTCACCCAGGTGTCCGCGGCGACGAAGGCCCTGCAGGCCGTCGCCCTGGGGCTGCTCGACGACCACCTCGGGCACTGCGTGCGGCACGCCGTGGCCAGCAGCGCCGAGGACGACGGCGCGGCCGCCGACGCGAAGATCGCCGAGGCCGCCGCCGCCATCGCCCGGCTCGTCCGGTCCTGACCGCGATCCCCAGGAGGGCACCAGCATGACCACCACCGAGTACACCGTCACCGGGATGACCTGCCAGCACTGCGTCGCCTCGGTCACCGAGGAGGTCTCCGAGCTCCCCGGCGTCACCGCCGTCGAGGTCGACCTGGCCAGCGGGGCGCTGCGGGTGACCGGCGACGACGTCACCGACGAGCAGGTCGAGGCGGCCGTGGCGGAGGCCGGGTACGCCGCCACCACGGCATGACCGCCGCCGGCACCGCGCCCGAGGAGGTGCGGCTGGACATCACCGGGATGACCTGCGCCAGCTGCGCCAACCGGATCGAGCGCAAGCTCAACAAGGTCGAGGGCGTGCAGGCCAGCGTCAACTACGCCACCGAGGCGGCCACCGTCCGCTTCGACCCGGCCGCCGTGGACACCGACACCCTGCTGGCCACCGTCGCGGCCGCGGGCTACACTGCGACCCTGCCGGCGGACGCCGCCCCCGAGGACGACGCGGACGACGAGCAGCCCGACGAGGACCGCGACCTGCGGCAGCGGCTGCTGGTCTCGGCCGCGCTGGCCCTGCCGGTGCTCGTGCTGTCGATGGTGCCGGCCCTGCAGTTCGACTACTGGCAGTGGCTGGCCCTCACCCTGGCCAGCCCGGTCGCGGTCTGGGGAGCCTGGCCGTTCCACCGGGCCGCGGCGGTGAACGCCCGGCACGGCGCGAGCACGATGGACACCCTGGTCTCGATCGGCATCGTCGCGGCCTACCTGTGGTCGCTGTACGCCCTCTTCCTGGGCGGGGCGGGCGACCCGGGCATGCGGATGGAGTTCCACCTGCTCGCCGAGCAGGGGGCCGGCAGCAGCGAGATCTACCTCGAGGTGGCCAGCGCGGTCACCGTGTTCCTGCTGGCCGGCCGGTACGCCGAGTCCCGCGCCCGGCGCCGGTCCGGTGCTGCGCTCCGGGCACTGCTGGCCATGGGTGCCAAGGACGCCGCCGTGCTGCGCGACGGCGTCGAGGTCCGGGTGCCGGTGGACCAGCTCGCCGTCGGCGACCGGTTCGTCGTCCGGCCCGGGGAGAAGGTCGCCGCCGACGGGGTGGTCGTCTCCGGTTCCTCGGCGGTCGACGTGTCGATGCTGACCGGGGAGTCGGTGCCGGTGGAGGTCGCCCCCGGCGACCGGGTCACCGGGGCGTCGGTGAACGCCGGTGGCCGGCTGGTCGTCGAGGCCGACCGGGTGGGCGCGGCCACCACGCTGGCCGCGCTGGGCCGGCTGGTCACCGCGGCGCAGAGCGGCAAGGCGCCGGTGCAGCGGCTGGCCGACCGGGTGTCTGCGGTGTTCGTGCCGGTCGTGCTGGTCGTCGCCCTGGGCACGCTGGCCGCCTGGCTGCTGCTCACCGGCGACGTGTCGGCGGCCTTCACCTCCGCCGTCGCCGTGCTGGTCATCGCCTGCCCGTGCGCGCTGGGCCTGGCCACCCCCACCGCGCTGCTGGTGGGCACCGGCCGCGGGGCGCAGCTCGGCATCGTGATCAAGGGCCCCGAGGTGCTGGAGTCCACCCGCACGGTCGACACCGTCGTCCTGGACAAGACCGGCACCGTGACCACCGGCCAGATGTCGCTGGTCGAGGTGGTCGGCGACGCCGACGCGCTCCGGCTGGCCGCCGCGGTCGAGGCCGCCTCCGAGCACCCGGTGGCCCGCGCGGTCGTGGCCGGTCACCCGGGTCCGCTGCCCGCGGTCGAGGACTTCGCGAACGCGGCCGGGTCCGGGGTGACCGGGACCGTGGAGGGCCACCGGGTGCGGGTCGGCCGGACCGGTGCCGAGCCGGTGCCCGCCGATCTCGCCGCGGCCGTCGCGGACGCCGAGGAGGCCGGGCGCACCGCCGTCCTGGTGGTCGTCGACGGCGCTGTGCGCGCCGTGCTGGTCGTGGCCGACACCGTCCGGCCGACCAGCGCCGCGGCCATCGCCGCGCTGCGCGACCTCGGGCTCGCCCCGGTGCTGCTGACCGGTGACAGCGCCGGCGCCGCGGCCGCGGTCGCCCGGCAGGTCGGGTTGGACCCCGACGCCGGCGAGGTCGTCTCCGGGGTGCTGCCCGCGGGGAAGGTCGACGTCGTCGCGCGGCTGCAGGAGCAGGGCCGTGTGGTGGCGATGGTGGGCGACGGCGTCAACGACGCCGCGGCGCTCGCCCGCGCCGACCTCGGCCTGGCGATGGGCACCGGCACGGACGTGGCCATCGAGGCCGGCGACGTGACGCTGGTGCGGGCCGACCTCTCGGCCGCCGCCGACGCCGTCCGGCTGTCCCGGCGGACGCTGGCCACCATCAAGGTGAACCTGGGCTGGGCCTTCGGCTACAACGTCGCCCTGGTGCCGCTGGCCGCGCTGGGCTACCTGAACCCGCTGCTGGCCGGGCTGGCCATGGCGGCGTCCTCGGTGCTGGTGGTCACCAACAGCCTGCGGCTGCGGCGGTTCACCGCGCTCTGACCGCGCCGGCGCACGGAGACGCACCCGCCCTCCGGGGGGAGAGGACGGGTGCGTCGGTCCGTGCGGGCGGCCGGGCCGCCGGGGGTCAGGCCTGCGCTGTCGACCGGGCCAGGGGCAGGACGACGGTCTCCAGGATCATGTCGACGTAGGCGTCGTTAAGCGGCTCGCCGGTCAGCAGCCACCGCTGCACGACCAGCCCGGAGGCGGCCTGGGCGACCGCGGAGTGCGCGGTGCCCCCGCCGACCTCGCCGCGGGCCTCGGCGCGCTCCCAGACCTCGGCCAGCGCGCCGCGCCACTGGGCCAGCGGGCCGGACCGGAAGGCCTCGGCCAGTGCCGGCTGGTGCGGCAGGGGGGACAGCAGCGACAGCGACGCCGCGCCGGTCGGCCCGGTGACCACAGCCACCAGGGAGCACAGCAGCATCCGCAGGGCGCCGGCCAGGCTGCCGGGGTCCGGGGTCGGGGTCTCCGCCCGGTTCATCTCGGCGATGGTGTCGACCACGAGGTCGGACTTGGTGCGCCACCGGCGGTAGATCGTGGCCTTGCCGACCCCGGCCTCCGCGGCGACCGCGTCCATGGTCAGCGAGTTGTAGCCGACCTCGGCGAGCAGGCGCAGGATGGCGGCGCGGATGACGCCGTCCCGGGACGGGTCACGGGGCCGTCCACCGCGGTTGGGACGCCCGGTCTGCTGGAGCGTGGGTGTTGCCATGCCCAAGACTTTAGACCGTTGCGTCTTGGACCGTCTGGTTGTGCCCGAGGCAACTCGGGACAGTTCCGGTACTCGGCGGTCGGATCGACCCGCCGCGCGCCTGGCCCGCGGCGCCGTCGTCCTGGGCGATGCTCGGGCGGACGTGACCGGACGCGGCGGAGGAGAGGGCGGAGGACACCTGGTGGACCACCCGCACTTCCCGCTGCCCGGCCGGGTGTCCCGGCTGCTGCTGGCCAGCCAGGTCGAGCCCGTGCTGCCGATCGTCGCCCGCGCCGCGACCGACCTGGGCCTGAACGCCGAGCTCGTCGCCGGGCTGGTCGACGTCGTCGACGACAGCAGCCCGCTGGACGCCCGCCGGTTCGACCGGCTATTGGCCCGCCTCGCGCTGGACCTCAGCACCGCCGAGACCGACGCCGTCCGGGTCGCCGCCGACCCCGGGGACGACGACGGCATCGCCTTCGCCGCCGGGCTCATGGCCGCCCCGACCCTGTCGGTGGAGCTGGCCCGGCGCGGGGTCACCGCGGAGGTCGGTCTGCTGGCCGAGGCCGAGCTCTACCCGGTCTACCAGCCGGTCGTGGACCTGGCCGACGGCCGCACCACCGGCTACGAGGCGCTGCTGCGCGGCCGGGTCGACGGCCGCGAGGTCGGCGGCGGGGACCTGTTCTTCCTGGCGGCCGCCGCGGGGTGGGGGGACCGGCTGGACCGGTTCGCCCGCGAGGCGGCCATCGCCGGCGCCGCCCCCTGGCTGGGCCCGGCCGACCTGTTCGTCAACAGCAGCCCCGAGGCGGTCTACCGGCCCGAGGTCTGCCTGGCCGGCACCGAGCAGGCGGTGCGCGACGCCGGCCTGGCGCCCGCGCAGCTGGTCTTCGAGGTGGTGGAGGCGCACGCGGCCCGCGACCGCGGCCACCTGCTGGCCGTCCTGGAGCACCACCGCGCCCAGGGCTGGCGGGTGGCCCTGGACGACGTCGGGGTCGGCTGGTCCAGCCTGGCCCTGGTCTCGGCGCTGCGGCCGGACGTCGTCAAGCTCGACAAGGCGCTGGTGAACCGGCTGGACAGCGCCGCGGCCCGGGCCGTGGTCGGTGGCCTGGTGGAGCTGGCGCACTCCCTGGGCGCCGTGGTCGTCGCCGAGGGCGTCGAGACCCAGGCCCGCGCCGACCAGGCCCGTCAGCTCGGCGTGGACCTCGGCCAGGGCTGGCTGTTCGGCCGACCGGCCCGCCCCGCCGCCGAGCTCCTGGCGGGCTGAGGCCCGGTCAGCCGGCCTGGTTCCAGCCGGTCAGGGCCGGGCGGTCGTGCTCGTGGCCCAGGGTGCCGAACGACCCGGCGTGCAGGGCGAACAGCGCACCGGCGGTCGGCTCCAGCCGCAGCCAGCGGGCGGTCAGGATGCGCAGCACGTGGCCGTGCGCGACCAGGGCGACGTCGCCGTCGGCCAGGAGCGGGCGGACCCGGTCCAGCACCCGGTCGCACCGGGCCGCGACCTGGGCCAGCGTCTCGCCCGGGGTGTCGCCGGGCTCGGTGCCGTCGGTCCACAGCGACCAGGTGCGACCGAGCTCCGCCGAGATCTCCGGCGTGGTGCGGCCCTCCCAGCGGCCGTAGTCGACCTCGACGAGGTCGGGGTCCACGGTGTCGGTGGGCAGCCCGGCCAGCTCCGCGGTGCGCCGGGCCCGCTCGCGCGGGCTCACCCGCACCTCGACGAACGAGCGACCGGCCAGCGGGCCGCGCAGCGCCCGGGCCTGCGTCTCGCCCTCGGGCAGCAGCGGCAGGTCGGTCACCCCCGTGTGCTGCCCGCTGAGGCTCCACTCGGTCTGCCCGTGCCGGACGACGACGATCTCACCCACCTGCGGTCCCCTCCCTCGGGCGGCCCCCGGCGGACAGTCCGCCGGCCACCGCCATCACCACGATCGCACCCAGCACCACCAGCATCGGCAGGGTCCAGCTGCCGGAGACGTCGTGCACCGCCCCGACCACCAGCGGTCCGGTCGCGGCGACGGCATAGCCGCCGCCCTGCACCATGGCCGAGGTCCGCCGGTTCTCGGCCAGGTCGCGCGACCGGGCCACGATCGCGATGAACACCACCGTCAGGCCCCCGCCCTGGGCGACCCCGGCCAACGCGCACCACAGCGGCCACAGCCCCGGCGCCGCGAGCAGCCCGATCGGGAGCGTGGCCCAGGTGGCCGTCACGGCCAGCAGCACCGCCGCCGGTCGCCGCCACCAGGCCACCAGCGCCGGGACGGCGAAGGCGCCGGCGACGGCGAACACCTGGAACAGCGAGCTGCTCACCCCGGCGGCGCTGCGCGTGAGCCCCTGCTCGTCGGCCAGCAGCGTGGGCAGCCAGGCGGTCACGCCGTAGTAGCTGAAGGCCTGGGCCGCGAACGCCAGCGTCAGGCCCCAGACCGCGGGCTGCCGCCAGACCGGTCGGGTGTCGGCGGCGGGGGGCGGGGGCGGCGGTGCCTGGCC
>NZ_UEXK01000004.1:847056-917750 GCF_900491935.1 Klenkia terrae | reverse complement strand
GCCAGGGCGCCCTCGCGGTCGGCGCTGCACCTTCCATGACCTCCTCCACCACCCACCCCGCGACGTTCGCCCTCGGGGGCGACCTCACCGTCCACCGCCTCGGCTACGGCGCCATGCAGATCACCGGCGACGGCGTCTGGGGTCCGCCGGCCGACCGCGAGGGCGCCCTGGCCGTGCTGCGTGCCGCCGTCGAGCACGGCGTCGACTTCATCGACACCGCCGACTCCTACGGCCCGCAGGTCAGCGAGCAGCTGATCCACGACGCTCTGCACCCCTACGCCGACGGCCTGGTCATCGCCACCAAGGCCGGGCTGACCCGCACCGGCCCGGGCGTGTGGCCCCCGGTCGGCCGCCCCGAGTACCTCACGCAGCAGGTCGAGCTCTCGCTGCGCAACCTGGGCGTGGAGCGGATCGACCTCATCCAGCTGCACCGCATCGACCCGCAGGTGCCCCTGGCCGACTCCCTCGGCGCGTTCGTCGAGCTCAAGGAGCAGGGCAAGGTGCGGCACATCGGCGTCAGCGAGGTGTCCCTCGACGAGCTCAAGCAGGCGCAGGCGATCACCGAGATCGCCAGCGTGCAGAACCTCTACAACCTGACCAACCGGCAGTCCCAGGACGTGCTGGACCACGCCACCGCCGAGGGCATCGCGTTCATCCCGTGGTTCCCGATCGCCACCGGCGACCTGGCCAAGCCCGACAGCCCGGTGGCCGACATCGCCCGCGAGCTCGGTGCCAGCCCCTCGCAGGTGGCCCTGGCCTGGCTGCTGCAGACCTCGCCGGTCGTGCTGCCGATCCCCGGCACCAAGTCCGTCGACCACCTGACCGAGAACCTCGGTGCGGCCCAGCTGACCCTGTCCGCGGAGGACGTCGCGCGCCTGGACGCGCTGGCCTGATAGACCTGCGGGCATGGACGCCGACGTCTTCGCCCAGGTCCGCACCGCCGTCCGCGAGCTCGTCCGGGAGCGCGTGGTCCCCCTCGAGGAGCAGATCGAGGAGACCGACGCCGTCCCGGACGAGCTGCGCCGCGCCGCCGCCGACATGGGCCTGTTCGGCTACGCCCTGCCCGAGGAGTTCGGCGGCCTCGGCGTCACGATGAGCGAGGACGTGCAGCTGGCCTTCGAGTTCGGCTACACCTCGCCGGCGTTCCGCTCGCTGTTCGGCACCAACAACGGCATCGCCGGCCAGGTCATCGCCCGCTTCGGCGACGAGGCGCAGCAGAAGGCGTGGCTGCCCGGGCTGGCCGCCGGTGACCTGATCGGCTCGTTCGCCCTCACCGAGGCCGAGGCCGGCTCCGACCCCGCGGGCCTGCGGACGACGGCCCGCCGCGACGGCGACGACTGGGTCATCACCGGCGGCAAGCGCTACATCACCAACGCCCCCATCGCCGACCTGTTCGTGGTCTTCGCCCGGTCCGAGCCCGAGCAGACCGGCGGCCGGGGCATCTCCACCTTCCTGGTCCCGGCGACCACCCCCGGCGTGACCGTGGGCCCGCACGACCGGAAGACCGGGCAGTCCGGCGCCTGGACCGCCGAGGTGTTCCTCGACGACGTCCGGGTGCCCGCCGACGCCCTGGTCGGCGAGCAGGGCCGGGGGTACAGCAAGGCGCTGACCGTGCTGTCCCGCGGTCGGCTGCACGTCGCCGCGCTGTGCGTGGGGATGGCGCAGCGGGTGCTCGACGAGTCCGTCGCCTACGCCGCCACGGCCAAGCAGGGCGGCGCGCCGATCGGCCGGTTCCAGCTGGTGCAGGCGCTGATCGCCGACATGCACACCGAGCTGCTGGCGGGGCGGGCGATGGTGGTCGACGTCGCGGCCCGGTACGACACCGGCGAGGACACCTCGATCGGGCCCTCGGCGGCGAAGCTGTTCTGCTCGGAGATGGTCGGCCGGGCCACCGACCGCGCCGTGCAGGTGCACGGCGGGCTGGGCTACCTGCGCACCACCCCGGTCGAGCGGTTCTACCGCGACGCCCGGCTCTACCGGCTCTACGAGGGCACCAGCGAGGTGCAGCGGGTCATCGTCGGGTCGGGCCTGCTCCGCGCGGCGGGCATGGCTCGTGGTTGAGCTGCTCACCGGGGAGGCGCGCGACGTCCGGCGGGCGGCGGTCGCCGACCTGGGCGACGCGCTGCGCGACCTGGTGGACGCCTGCGTGCGCACGGAGGTGCCCGACGGCGAGCTGGCCGACGTCGCGGCCACCGCCCGCGAGCTCGCCACCCGGCTGCGGGCGTCGGGCCGCGGGCTGACCGGGGTCGCCTCCTGCGACGACCCGGCCGCCGGCGAGCGCTGGTACTCCCCGGTCTACGGGCCGGGCAGCCCGGTCGCCCCGCCGCTGGCCGTCGACTCCGCCGGCCCCGACGGCGTCACCGCCCACGTCACCCTCGGCAAGGCGCACGAGGGGCCGCCCGGGCTGGTGCACGGCGGCACGACCGCGACCCTGCTCGACCACGTGCTGGCCCGCGCCGTGCGGGTGGCCGGCTCCGGCGGGCTGACCGCGACGCTCACGGTGACCTACCGGCGCCCGGTGCGGCTGGGCGTGCCGCTGCTGCTCACCGCCCACGTGATCGGGACGGAGGGCCGCCGGACGACCGCGCGCGGCACCGTGGCCGCCGCCGACGAGCCGGGCACCGTGCTGGCCGAGGCCGAGGGCCTGTTCGTCGCGCTGCGCCCGGAGACCGCCGCGGCCACCTTCGCCGGCGTCGACCACGCCGTCCAGGCCTGGACGGCGCGCTGACCTCAGGGCTGCAGCAGCGGCCCGGTCCCGCCCTCGCCGCGGCCCAGCGCCGCCACGAAGTCGGCCAGCAACCGGTCGCCGCGGCGCCGCGGGTCCCACCCCAGGACTCGGCGCGCACGCGTGGTGTCCAGCGCCGGGACGCCGAGCCCGAGGTCCAGCCAGCCGGGCTCGGTGGGCACCAGCCGGGCGTGGAAGGCCGCGGACAGCCCGGCCCGCAGCAGCGCACGGGGGACGGGCACCCGCCGCGAGCCCAGCGCGGCGGCGAACCCGGCCGGGTCCAGCACCGGCTCGGCGGACAGGTTGAACGCACCGCCGGCCCGCCGGTCGACGACCCGGAGCAGGGCGTCGGCGACGTCGTCGGCGTGCACGAAGCCCAGGTGCAGGTCGTCGGGCAGCGGGAGGGGCAGCGCGCCGGCCACCGCGGCCGGCAGCGCCTGCGCCCCGCGCAGCAGCAGCGGGCCGAGGAAGTACCGGCCGATCTCGGTCGCCGCGTCGGGCTGCAGCACGAGCGTCGGCCGGATGACGGTCACCGCGGTGTCCGGGTGGGCGGCGGCGAACTCCCGGGTGAGCTGCTCGACCTCGACCTTGTCGCGGCTGTACTGGGAGCTGGGCACCCCGGTGGTCGGCCAGTCCTCGTCGACCCGGTCGGCCGGGTTGCCGGCGGCGTAGCTGCCCAGCGAGGACATCACGACGACGTGGCCCACCCCGGCGTCCGCGGCGGCCTGCAGCACCCGGCGGGTGCCCTCGACGTTGACCTCGCGGAGCAGGTCGGGGTGCCGCCCGGGCTGCAGCGCCCACGCCAGGTGGACGACGGTGGTGGCGCCGGTGAGGAACTCCCGCAGCAGGCCGGCCGCGTCGGGGCGGCCCAGGTCGGTGTGCGTCCAGAAGACCGATGCGTAGGGGGCGGTGTCGGGGGGCTCGCGCCGGGCGAGGCCGCGCACCTGGTGCACGCCGGTGAGGCCGAGCTGGCGCAGCAGCGCCGTCCCGACGTTCCCGGTGGCGCCGGTGACGGCGACGGTCTGCCCGTCGAGGTGGCCGGGGTCGGCAGGTGTGGTCACCGGGTCGCCCTACCCGGGCGGGTGCAGGCTCACGCCGCCGGGCGCCAGTCCGCGTGCGGCGGCCATCGCCTCGGCCTGCTCCTCGACGACCGCCCGGTCGAAGGGCCCCCAAGGCGTGATCGCCAGCGCCAGCCGGCCGCCGGTGGTGCGCGGCCGCCAGGTGCCGGCGACCTCGCCGTCGACCAGGACCGCACCCGGCCTCCCGAGCACCGGCCACAGCTCCTTCACCGGCCGGTCGGGGACCAGCAGCTCCCGGTCGCGCACCTGCAGGTACGGGTCGAAGGGCGCCAGCAGGCGGGTGGTGCGCGGTCGGTCCGGGGGCACGGTGCCCGCCAGCACCCAGCGCTGCTCGCCCTCGACCGCCACCGGCTCCGCGTCGGCGGGCCAGCGGCGGCGCACCTCGGCCACGGTGGAGTCCACGGACGCCGCGACCTGCTTCGGCGTGGTCGGCCCGGCCAGCCGCAGGTGCGCCCGGACGACGTCGAGCCGGTCGGGCGCCTGCCCGGCGGGGACGAACCCGGGCACGGGGTCCAGCACCGGCGGTGACGTCCCGGGCCGCAGGACGAGCCCGGCGGGGAGCGCGGCCAGCCGGAAGGTCTGCTCGTAGGCGTGCACCGCGTCGCAGGGCCGGCAGTGCCGCAGGTAGGGCTCGGGCAGCCGGTCGCGCAGCGCCGCGGACATGTCGCCCTTGACCGTGGGGGTGCGGGCGATGTCGCGCATCTCCCGCGCCACCACCTCCAGCGCGGTGCGCACCGGGATGCCGGCTGCCTTCAGCGGTCGCGCGCCGTCGAAGATCCGCTTGGCCGCGTCGGCCTCGGACCACGGCGCGGTCGCGGCGGCGACCCCGGCCAGGTCGGCCCGGCGGTAGGTGTGCGGGGCCCCGCGCAGCGTCCACGCGGTGACCAGGTCGTCGTCGGCCGGGTCGGTGAGCCCGCGGACGGCCAGCGCCCACCGCGCGGCGCCGGCCGGGCCGGTGTCCTGCACGCCGAGGTCCAGGACGGCGGTGTCGGCCACGGTGCCGCCGGCGGCCCGGTCGAGCTGGTGGGCGTGCACCCGGTGGGCCAGGACGTCGTCCCTCGTCCAGACCGTCCCCGTGGTCGTCCCGGTGGTCATCCCCGCACGTGCTCCGCGACCAGGGCGCCGAGGCGGTCGCCGGCGGTCTCGGGCACCCAGTGGGTGACCCCGGGCAGCACCTCGAGCCGGTAGTCGCCGGTGACGTAGGGCGCGGTGGCCTCGGTGCCGGCCCGGCCGAGGAAGCCGTCGCGGTCGCTCCAGACGTGCAGCGTGCGCACGGCCACCCGGCCGACCGGGTCGGAGGCACCCAGCGGCAGCGCTCGGTACCAGTCCAGCGCCGCGGTCAGCGCGCCCGCCGGCCGCAGCCGGGCGACGGTGTCGGCCGCGTCGGCCCGGGGTAGGCCCGCCCGCACCAGCAGGTCGGCCAGGAACGCGCCGTTGCCGCGGGTGAGCAGCTTCTCCGGCACGACGGGCAGCTGGAAGAACGCCATGTAGGCCGACTTCAGGCCCTGGGTGCTGGTCACGAAGGACTTCGTGAACGCGGCCGGGTGGGGAACCGAGACCGCGGTCAGGCTGGCGACCCGGTCGGGGTGCCAGGCGGCGATGGCCCAGGCGACCATCGCACCCCAGTCGTGGCCGACCACGTGCGCCCGCTCCAGGCCGGCGGCGTCCAGGAGGGCGCGGACGTCGTCCACCAGCTCGCGCACCACGTAGGACCGGCGACCGGTGGGCCGGGCACCGGGGGAGTAGCCGCGCTGGTCCGGGGCCAGGGTGCGCAGACCGGCCTCGTGCAGCACGGGGACCACGCGGTCCCAGCTGCCGGCGTGCTGCGGGAAACCGTGCAGCAGGACGACGGGCTCGCCGTCGGCCGGGCCGGCGTCGCGCACGTCGAAGGTCAGTCCGGAGCGGGTGAAGGAGTCCACGCCCTCCAGCATGCCGCGCCCCCGGAACAGGTGCGTCCGCGTGCATCCGGTTGAGGGCGGCCGGATCGGGCACCCCACGACCATGCCGATCACGCCCACCGGGTACGCCCACGTCCGCCTCACCGTCACCGACATCGCCCGCTCCAAGCAGTTCTACGACTCGGTCTTCGGCCTCCCGGTGGCCATCGACGGCCAGGACGGCGACCCGGCCTTCGCCTTCGGCGGGGTCATCTACGCCATCGACTCCTCCACCCTCCTGGGCCTGCGCCCGGTGGCCGACGACCGCTTCGACGAGGACCGCACCGGCCTGGACCACCTCGCCCTGAAGGTCGGCTCCAAGGCCGAGATCGACGACGCCGCCCGGCACCTGGACTCCCTGGGCATCCCGCACGAGGGCGTCAAGGACATCGGCCAGGGCTGGATCCTCGAGTTCCGCGACCCCGACCACGTCGCGCTGGAGCTCATGGCCCCCAAGTGATCCGCTGACCCGGCTGCGGGTCAGCCGACCCGGTGGCACGCTGGCCGGGTGGGTGCGCTGAGCGGGTTGGTCGACCGGGGACTGATGGCACCGGACTGGGCGGAGGCCCTGGCCCCGGTCGAGGACCGGATCGCCGCCATGGGGCAGTTCCTCCGCGACGAGGTGGCCGCCGGTCGGCCCTACCTGCCGCACGGCGACCACGTGTTCCGGGCCTTCCAGGCGCCGCTGGCCGACGTCCGGGTGCTCGTCGTGGGGCAGGACCCCTACCCCACGCCGGGCCACCCGATCGGGCTGAGCTTCGCCGTCGACCGCGAGGTCCGACCGCTGCCCAAGAGCCTGGTGAACATCTACAAGGAGCTCCAGGCCGACCTGGGCATCGAGCCCGCCCGCCACGGTGACCTGACGCCGTGGCGGGACCGCGGGGTGATGCTGCTCAACCGGTCGCTGACCGTGCGGCCCGGGACGCCGGCCTCGCACCGCGGCAAGGGCTGGGAGCACATCACCGCGCACGCCATCGGGGTGCTGGTGGAGCGGGCCGGCGCGGGCCAGCCGATGGCGGCGATCCTCTGGGGCAAGGACGCCCAGGGGCTGGAGGCGCACCTGGGCGCCGTCCCGTCCGTCGCGTCCCCGCACCCCTCGCCGCTGTCGGCCAGCCGCGGGTTCTTCGGCAGCAAGCCGTTCAGCCGGGTGAACGCCCTGCTGGCCGAGCAGGGCGCCGAGCCGGTCGACTGGTCGCTGCCGCCGGTCGACCAGCTCCCCGCCGCCTGACCGGGCCTCAGGCGGCCGGGGGCCAGGTCTTGGCGACCATCGTCAGCACGTCGTAGGTGGCCACCGGCGCCCCGGCCGAGTCGACCACCACGGCGTCCCAGCGGACCTCGCCGTGGTCGGCGCCCCCGCGCGGGGTGATTCGCTTGCAGGTCAGCGTCACCGTGACCTGCTCGCCGGGCTTGACCGGGGTCAGGAACCTGAGGTTGTCCACCCCGTAGTTGGCCAGCACCGGGCCCGGGTCGGGGTCGACGAACAGGCCCGCGGCCCAGCTGACGATCAGGTAGCCGTGCGCCACCCGGCCGCCGAAGAGCGGGTTCGCCGCGGCGGCCGCCTCGTCCATGTGGGCGTAGAACGTGTCGCCGGTGAACTCGGCGAAGTGCTCGATGTCGGCCAGCGTGATCTCCCGCGGCCCGGCGGTGACGGAGTCCCCGATCCGCAGCTCGGCCAGGGACTTCCGGAACGGGTGCACGCCGTCGTCGCGGCGGGCGGCGCCGGTCACCCAGCGGTTGCCCACGCCGGTGAGCAGGTCGGGCGAGCCCTGGACGGCGGTCCGCTGCATGTGGTGCAGCACGCCGCGGACCCCGCCCAGCTCCTCGCCGCCGCCGGCCCGGCCCGGCCCGCCGTGCACCAGCACGGGCAGCGGGGAGCCGTGGCCGGTGGACTCCCCGGCGTCGTCCCGGTCCAGCACGTGCACCCGGCCGTGGGCGGACCCGGCGCCGAGCACGAACTGCCGGGCGACCGCGGGGTCGTGGGTCACCAGCGAGGCGACCAGCGAGCCCTGGCCGCGGCGGGCCAGCGCGACCGCGTCGGCCAGCCCGTCGTAGGGCAGCACGGTGGCGACCGGGCCGAACGCCTCCACGTCGTGCGGCTCGGGGGCGGCCGGGTCGTCGCAGCGCAGCAGCATCGGCGGCAGGAACGCCCCGCGCTCCCGGTCGGCGCCGGTGACCGCGAAGTCGGTGGGGTCGCCGACCACGAGCTGGGCGTGGGTGCGCAGCCGGTCGACCGCGCGCAGCACCTCGTCGCGCTGGTCCACCGACGCCAGGGCGCCCATGGTCACGCCGTCCGCTCCGGGGGCACCGACCACGACGTCGGCCAGCCGCGCGCCGATGGCCTCGACCACGGCGTCGGCGTGCTGGCGGGGCACGATCGCCCGGCGGATCGCGGTGCACTTCTGCCCGGCCTTGACCGTCATCTCGGTGACCACGCCGTCGACGAACAGCGCGAACTCCGGGGTGTCCGGGCCGGCGTCGGGGCCGAGCACCGAGCAGTTCAGCGAGTCGGCCTCGGCGTTGAACCGCACCGCGCGCTCGGTCACCGCCGGGTGCGCGCGCAGCAGGGCCGCGGTGGAGGCCGACCCGGTGAACCCGACCAGGTCCCGGCCGTCCAGGTGGTCCAGCAGCCCGGACGCCGACCCGCTGAGCAGCTGCACCGAGCCCTCGGGCAGCAGGCCGGTGGCGATGATCGCGCGGAACACGGCCTCGGTCAGGTAGGCGGTCTGCGACGCCGGCTTCACGATGGTGGGCAGCCCGGCCAGGAACGCCGGGGCCAGCTTCTCCAGCATTCCCCAGACCGGGAAGTTGAAGGCGTTGATCTGCACCGCGACGCCGGTCATCGAGGTGTAGACGTGCTGGCCCAGGAAGGTGCCGCCGCGGCCCAGCGGGGTGGGCGGGCCGTCGAGCACCAGGACGTCGTCGGGCAGCTCGCGGCGCCCGGTCGAGGCGTAGGACAGCAGCGTCCCGAACCCGCCGTCGATGTCGACGACGTTGTCCCCGTCGGTGGCCCCGGTGCGGTGCGACAGGGCGGCGAACTCGGCCTTGCCGGCCATCAGGTGCGCGCCGAGCGCCTTGAGCAGGGCGGCGCGCTGGTGGAAGGTCAGCTCGCGCAGCGCCGGTCCGCCGACCTCGCGGGCGTGGGTGACCATCCCGGCGACGTCCAGCCCGCGGCTGCCGATCCGGGCGACGGTCTCGCCGGTGACCGCGTCGGGCAGCGGGGTGCCCTCGTCGGCGCTGGCCCACCAGCGGCCGGCGGCGTAGCTCTCGAGCAGGGGTGCAGCGGTCATCGGTGCTCCTCGGGTCGCGCGGGTCAGGGCAGGGGGCGGAAGCCGGCGCACACGGCGTGCACCGCGGCGATCCGGCCCTCGTCGTCCAGGTCGTAGTAGGCGCGCTGCTCCACCAGGTGCCGGCCGTCGTCGTTGCGGACGACCAGCCGGTAGTCGACTCGGTGCCGGTCGGCGACGTCGGCGGTCTCCACCGACAGCACCTCCTCGACGACGTCGGCGGGCTCGAACCACACGTACAGCACCTCGTGCACGGTCGCCTCGGCGGTGCCGGCCTCCCAGAAGCGGCCCGGGGTCATCCCGCGGAACACCACCGTCGGGCTCAGGACGGCGAGCAGGCCGGCGGTGTCCTTGGCGGCCAGCGCCCGGACGAACTCGGCCCCCGGGACGGTCACGACGCCCGCAACCCGGAGAACAGCGTGGTGACCAGGCCGTCGGCGAGGGCCTCGGCGGACAGCCCGCCGCCGGGTCGGTACCACTCGGTGAGGGAGTTGACCGTGCCGAACAGCAGCCGGCTGGTCAGCGCGGGGTCGACGTCCGGGCGGACGGACCCCTCGGCCACGCAGTCGCGCACCAGCTCGGTGACCGCGCGGTCGAACTCGCGCCGCCGGCCCAGCGCGTGCGCCTCGACGGGGGAGTTGCCGCGCACGCGCAGCAGCAGGGTGACGAACGGGAGCTCGGCGACGAGCACGCCCACCGACCCGCGCACGACCTGCTCGAGGCGGTCGACCGCCGGTCCCTCGCCGGTCGAGGCCAGGACGGCGAACAGCCCGTCCAGCGCCCGGTCCAGCGCCAGCTCCAGCAGCTCGACCTTGGACCGCACGTGGTGGTAGATCGCGGACTTGGTGACCCCGAGCCGGTCGGCGAGGACGTCCATCGAGGTGGCCTCGTAGCCGCGCTCGTTGAACACCGCGACGGCGACGTCCAGCAGCGAGTCCAGCGAGTGCCCGGGGCGGCCGCGCCGGACCTGCGCCGGGACCGGCGCGGTCACGGGCGCGCGCGCCGGTCGGTGAGCCGCTGCAGCTTGCCCATCGACCGCGGGAGGGTCTCCGGGTCGACGACGACCACCTCGACCGATGTCCCGACCGTCTCCTTGAGCAGCACCTGCACCTCGGCGGCGGCCGGCGAGCGCCGCTCGGGCGGGCAGTCGGGGCGGGCCTCGACCGAGACGACCAGGTGGTCCATCCGGCCGCGGGTGGACAGCTCCAGGGCGAAGTGCGGCGACAGCCCCGAAGTGCGCAGGACGACCTCCTCGATCTGGGTCGGGAACAGGTTCACCCCGCGCAGGATGATCATGTCGTCGGTGCGGCCGGTGACCTTCTGCATCCGGCGCATGCCCGGCCGCGCGGTGCCCGGCAGCAGACGGGTGAGGTCGCGGGTGCGGTACCGGATGATCGGCAGCGCCTCCTTGGTCAGCGAGGTGAACAGCAGCTCGCCCTCCTCGCCGTCGGCCAGCGGCTCCGCGGTCAGCGGGTCCACGACCTCGGGGTAGAAGTGGTCCTCCCAGACGTGCAGGCCGTCCTTGGTCTCCACGCACTCCTGGCTGACGCCGGGGCCCATGACCTCGCTCAGGCCGTAGATGTCCACGGCGTCGATGTCGAGGCGGTCCTCCATCTCCCGGCGCATCTGCTCGGTCCACGGCTCGGCGCCGAAGATGCCGATCTGCAGGCTGGAGGAGCGGGGGTCCACGCCCTGGCGCTCGAACTCGTCGACCAGCGCGAGCATGTAGGACGGCGTCACCATGATGATCCGGGGCCCGAAGTCCCCGATCAGCTGCACCTGGCGCGGGGTCATGCCCCCGGAGATCGGGACGACGGTGCAGCCCAACGCCTCGGCGCCGTAGTGCGCGCCCAGCCCGCCGGTGAACAGCCCGTACCCGTAGGCGTTGTGCAGCACGTCGCCGCTGCGGCCACCGGCGGCCCGGATGGAGCGGGCCATCACGGTGGCCCAGGTGTCGATGTCGCGCCGGGTGTAGCCCACGACGGTCGGCTTGCCGGTGGTCCCCGAGGACGCGTGCACCCGGGAGACCTGCTCCTTCGGGACGGCGAACATGCCGAAGGGGTAGTTGTCGCGCAGGTCGGCCTTGGAGGTGGTGGGGAACCTCGCCAGGTCGGCGAGGGAGCGGCAGTCGTCGGGGTGCACGCCGTGGGCGTCGAAGGCCCGCCGGTAGTGCGGCACGTTCTCGTAGGCGTGCCGCAGGGTCCACTGCAGGCGCTCGAGCTGGAGGGCGCGCAGCTCGTCGGTGCCCATCCGCTCGGCCGGGTCCAGCAGGGCCGGGTCGGGGGCCTCGCCGAGGCGCTGCGGTGCGGACGTCGTCGTCACGGGGACTCCCGGAGCTGCAGGATTACTGACCGTTCGGTCAGTCATGCAAGACCTCCGGGGTGGCCGCTGTCAACCCGCGGTCATGTCCCCGGTGGCCGGGGCGCCCCCGACCAGGCCGTAGCGCAGCAGGACGCTGCCGGTGGGCGCGGCGACGGGTGGCTCGAGCAGTCGCAGGGTGGAGGGCACGGTGCCGTCGGCGAACACCTTCTTGCCCTGCCCGAGCGTGATCGGGTGCAGCCACAGGTGCAGCTCGTCGAAGAGCTGCTCGCGCAGCAGGGTCTGCACCAGGTCCAGGCTGCCGACGACCTTGGTGACCGCGTGCCGGTCGCGGACCTCGCGGACCGCGGTCGCCAGGTCCGGGCCGAGCTGGGTGGACCCCGCCCAGGACAGGTCCGGGGTGCCGCGCGAGGCCACGTACTTCGGGACGGCGTTGAACAGGTCGGCGAACGCGTCGGTCTGCTGCGGCCAGTACGCGGCGAAGATGTCGTAGGTCCGCCGGCCCAGCAGCAGCGCCCCGGTGCCCTCGTAGGAGGCCTGGACCTGGGCACCGGCGACGTCGTCCACGAGCGGCGCCTGCCAGCCGCCGAAGCCGAACCCGCCCGAGGGGTCCTCGTCCGGCCCGCCGGGCGCCTGGCCGACCAGGTCGAGGGTGGCGAACAGCTCGAGGTGGATCTGGCCCATGGCGTGCTCCTCGGTGGTGGGCGGGGTCGTCGAGGAGGGGACCGCCGCGCGCGCCAGGACTCATCGCACTCGGCGGGACGTCAGACGGGGACGACCTCGAGGAGGTCCTCGACGCCGCGCAGGTCCGCTGCGTTGCGGGTGTAGAGGCGGGCGCCGTGGGCGTGCGCGGTGGCGGCGATGAGCAGATCCATCGTGCGGGCACGCGGCTGCCGACCGACGGCCACCACGGCAGCGGCGAGCCGGCCGTAGCTGGCGGCCACCGCGTCGTCCACCGGCAGGGCGTCGAACCGGCGCTGCAGGATGGAGAGCCTGCGGAGGCGCTCGGCGCGGGCGGCGGGGTCGGCGGCCACCAGGACCCCGAAGTGCAGCTCCGACAGGGTGGCTGCACTGATCGCCAGCTCGCCGTCCAGGGGAGGCACGTCGTGGGCGACGACCACGCTGGTGTCCAGCACCGCTCTCATCGGGCGTCCTCCCACGGATCGCGCAGGCCGTCGTCGACGAGGTCCCGGTCCGCGGCCCAGGTCGGGTCGCCCGGGCCGTCGAAGAGCTCGGCGATGTCGCTCCAGGGTCGCCAGGTCCTCGTCCCGGCCGGGACGAGGCGTGCGCTGGGGCGGCCGGCGACGGTGATGAGGACCTGCTCGCCGTCCTCCACCCGGCGCAGCAGCTCCGATGCCTGCTGCCGGAGTTCGCGGAGCCCGACGGTCGTCACGACCAGCAGTGTTGCACATGTGCTACACGATGGCCACGACGCGCCCGGCGCAGGGGTTGTGCGCCGGCGGGATCCCCGGCACACTCATTACCGACCGGATGGTCAGTAAATGACCGCAGGAGGTTCGCAGATGTCCGCACCGACCGTCGCCCGCCCCACCGAGGACGAGCTGCAGGCCCACTTCGACGCCACCATCGCCGCCGACCGCCGGGTCGAGCCGCGCGACTGGATGCCCGAGGCCTACCGCAAGGGCCTGGTGCGGCAGATCGCCCAGCACGCGCACTCCGAGATCATCGGCATGCAGCCCGAGGGCGACTGGCTGCTGGCCGCGCCGTCGCTGCGCCGCAAGGCCGTGCTGCTGGCCAAGGTGCAGGACGAGGCCGGCCACGGCATGTACCTGTACTCCGCGGCCGAGACCCTCGGCGCCGACCGGGCGGACGTGACCGACAAGCTCATCGAGGGCCGGCAGAAGTACTCCTCGATCTTCAACTACCCCACGCTGACCTACGCCGACTGCGGCGTCATCGGCTGGCTGGTCGACGGCGCGGCGATCTGCAACCAGGTCCCGCTGTGCCGCAGCTCCTACGGCCCGTACGCGCGCGCCATGATCCGGGTCTGCAAGGAGGAGTCCTTCCACCAGCGGCAGGGCTACGAGCTGCTGATGACGATGATGCGCGGCACCCCCGAGCAGCGCGCCATGGTGCAGGACGCCGTGGACCGCTGGTGGTGGCCCTCGCTGATGATGTTCGGCCCGCCGGACGACGACAGCCCGAACTCGGCGCAGTCGATGGCCTGGGGCGTCAAGCGGCACAGCAACGACGAGCTGCGCCAGCGCTACGTCGACATGTCGGTCCCGCAGGCCGAGGCCCTCGGCGTCACGCTGCCCGACCCCGAGCTGGCGCTGGACCCCGAGACCGGCCGCTACCGGTTCGGCCAGATCGACTGGACCGAGTTCAAGCAGGTCATCTCCGGCAACGGGCCGTGCAACGCCGAGCGGATCACCCGCCGCCGGGCCGCCCGCGACGACAACGCCTGGGTGACCGAGGCCGCGACCGCCTACGCCGACAAGCACTCGGCATGAGCGAGACCACCGCGGAGGGTGGGCACGGCGCCGTCCCCACCGGGCCGGAGATCCCCAGCGGCGCCGAGCCGACGCGGGCCAACACCCGCCGGGACTGGCCGCTGTACGAGGTGTTCGTCCGCGGCAAGCGCGGGCTGAACCACGTGCACGTCGGCTCGCTGCACGCCCCCGACGACGAGATGGCCGTGCACGCCGCCCGCGACGTGTTCACCCGCCGCAACGAGGGCGTGAGCATCTGGGTCGTCCAGGCCAAGGACATCACCGCGTCCAGCCCGGACGAGAAGGACCCGATGTTCGCCCCCGCCGGCGACAAGGTCTACCGCCACCCCACGTTCTACGAGATCCCCGAGAACGTCCCCCACATGTGAAGGACCCCCTCGTCCCCCCGCACTCCTCGTACCTCGGAGCGCGGGACCCCTACGAGGGGGCCGTACTGCGCCGCACCCCTCCGGGGCGCGTGGGCGGCCGGCCCGATCGACAAGGAGCACCGCAGTGGTTCACGAGGAGACCGTCTACGACGCGTTGGACCACGCCCACGGGGGCGAGGGCCAGTGGGCGTTCGGCACCGGGTTCGACGACCCGCTGGCCGGGGTGGACACCACC
The DNA here is from genome assembly GCF_900491935.1 of Klenkia terrae. Lineage (GTDB taxonomy): Bacteria > Actinomycetota > Actinomycetes > Mycobacteriales > Geodermatophilaceae > Klenkia > Klenkia terrae. The sequence goes on along the minus strand of NZ_UEXK01000004.1, from coordinate 903,329 downwards.
GTGCCCGAGGGCGTGGACCCCGCCGACCTGGGCGCGTACTGCCTGATGCTCGGCGACGACGCGCTCGTGCTGTGCCAGCGGCTCACCGAGTGGGCGACCCGCGCGCCGGAGCTCGAGGAGGAGGTCGCGATCGCCAACTGCGGCCTGGACCTGCTCGGCCAGGCCCGGCTGCTGCTGGCCCGCGCCGGCACGTGCGGCGTCCTCGGCCGCAGCCGCGAGCACGCCACCGGCTCGATCCCCGACGAGGACGCGCTGGCCTACTTCCGGGACGCCGACGAGTTCCGCAACCACCACCTGGCCGAGGCCGACGGCGGTGACTTCGCGCAGACGATGGTCCGGCTGCTGGTCGCCAGCACGCACCGGCTGGCGCTCTTCGCGCACCTGCGCACCACCCGGGACCCGGTGCTCTCGGCGATCGCGGCCAAGGGCGTGCCCGAGCTGACCTACCACCGCGACCACGCCGCACGCTGGGTGCTGCGGCTGGGCGACGGCACCCCCGAGTCGCACCGCCGGGCCCAGGCCGCCGTCGACGCCGTCTGGCCGCTGGTCGCCGACCTGTCCACCGCCACCGACGTCGAGCGCCGCCTGGTCGAGCAGGGCGTCGCGGTCGACCCCGCCGCCGTCCGCGACGAGGTGCGCGACGTGCTGACGATGGTGGTCGAGCGGGCCACGCTGACCGTCCCCGAGTGGCCGGCCGACCGGCCCAGCCCCGGCCGCGCCGGCGAGCACACCGACGAGCTCGCCCCGCTGCTGGCCACCCTGCAGGGCCTGGCCCGCGAGCACCCGGCGGCCACCTGGTGAGCGACACCCTCACCCGGGACCCCCGGGCGGTCGCCGAGACCGTCACCGACCCCGAGCTGCCGATGCTCACCCTCGCCGACCTGGGCGTGCTGCGCGACGTCGCCACCGCCGACGATGGCACCGTGGTCGTCACGATCACGCCGACCTACTCCGGCTGCCCGGCGATGGGCGTCATGCGCGCCGACCTGGTGCACGCCCTGCACCGGGCCGGGTTCGCCGACGTCGACGTCCGCACCGTGCTGTCCCCGCCGTGGTCGACCGACTGGATCAGCGAGGACGGCCGCCGCAAGCTCGCCGAGGGCGGCATCGCCCCGCCCGGGCACGCCCCGGTGCGCGCCGCCGGTCTGGTCCCGCTGAACCTGGGCCCCACCCGCCGGACTGCGGCCTGCCCGCTGTGCGGGTCGCCGGACACCGAGGAGCTCAGCGAGTTCAGCGGCACCGCGTGCAAGGCGCTGCGCCGTTGCCGCAGCTGCCGGGAGCCCTTCGAGCACGTCAAGGAGATCTGAGTGAGCGCCCCCGCCCGCCGCCGTCCGCAGTTCCACCCGCTCACCGTCGCCCGGGTGGAGCAGCTCACCGACGACGCCGTCGCGGTCACCTTCGACGTGCCCGCCGAGCTGGCCGAGGACTACGCGTTCGCCCCCGGCCAGGCGCTGACCCTGCGCCGGGTGGACGGCGACCGGGACGAGCGCCGGTCCTACTCCATCTGCGCGCCGATGGGTGCCGCGCCGCGGGTCGGCGTCCGCGAGGTGCCCGGCGGCTACTTCTCGGCCTGGCTGGTCAACGAGGTGCGCCCCGGCCAGACCATCGACGTGCTGCCGCCCTCGGGCACGTTCACCGCCGACCTGTCCACCCCGGCCGACCACGTGTTCGTCGTCGCCGGGTCCGGGGTCACCCCGGTGCTCAGCCTGGCCGGCACCGTGCTGCGGGACGGCGAGTCCACGGTGACCGTCTTCTACGGCAACCGCCGCACCAACACCGTGATGTTCGCCGACGAGCTGGCCGACCTGAAGGACCGCTTCGGCGAGCGGCTGCAGCTGGTGCACGTGCTCTCCCGCGAGCCGCGGGACGCCGAGGTCACCAGCGGCCGGCTGGACGGCGAGCGGCTGCGCACGCTGGTGCAGGCGCTGGTCGACGTCCCCGACGTGGAGCACTGGTGGCTGTGCGGACCGCACGGCATGGTCACCGAGGCCCAGGAGCTGCTGGCCGAGCTGGGCGTGCCCACCGACCGGGTTCACCAGGAGCTGTTCTTCGTCGACGACGCGCCGCCGGAGCCGGTCCGCGGTGACGACCAGACCGTCGACGGGCCCGCCAGCCAGGTCACCATCGTGCTGGACGGCCGGTCCACGACGCTGGCGCTGGAGCAGGGCGTGCCGGTGCTGGACAGCGCGCAGCGGGTCCGCTCGGACCTGCCCTTCGCCTGCAAGGGCGGCGTGTGCGGCACCTGCCGGGCCAAGGTCACCGCCGGCGAGGTCGAGATGCGCCGCAACTACGCGCTGGACGCCGACGAGGTGGCCAAGGGCTACGTGCTTACCTGCCAGACCGTCCCGGTGTCCGCCGAGGTGACCGTCGACTTCGACGCGTAGCTACCCTTCTCCCTGTGACGCGAAGAGTGGGGGCCGGAGGCTCCCGCGAGGAGCGGCAGGACGGGCTCGTCGCAGCTGGGGACGGCACCTGGCCGCCGTGTCGTCCGGAGGACGACGATGCCATCGCCATCGCCGAAGAGCTGATCGTGCTGCTGGACGACGACGGCCGGGAGATCGGCACCATGCCCAAGCGGCTGGTGCACCACGGGGAGACCCCGCTGCACCGCGCGTTCTCGGCCTACCTGTTCGACGCCGAGGGCCGGTTGCTGGTGACCCGGCGGGCGGCCACCAAGCAGACCTTCCCGGACATGTGGACCAACACGGTGTGCGGCCACCCCGGGCCGGGCGAGGCCGACGCCGACGCCATCGCCCGCCGGGCCTCCGACGAGCTCGGCCTGCAGGTGGCGCAGCTGCGCCCGGTGCTGCCGGACTACCGCTACCGGGCCGAGCTCGCCGGCATCGTGGAGAACGAGATCTGCCCGGTCTACCTGGGGGTGCTGATGGGCGAGCCCGCCCCGGCGCCCGACGAGGTGGGGGAGTGGGAGCTGCTGACCTGGGCGGCGTTCCGCGCCCGGCAGGCCGCCGAGGGCGACGCGTGGTCGCCGTGGTGCCGGGAGCAGGCCGACCTGATCGAGACCACCGGGCTGCTGCCCGCGGCCTGACCCGCCCGGGTCAGGCGGTGCGGGGGTCGATGACCAGCCGGACGACGCAGCCGTCGCCGTGCGCCAGCGGCGCGGTGGTCATCCGGTCCACCGCGCGCCGGGCCAGCCACAGACCCATGCCGCCGACGGAGAGGTCCCGGCCGTGCGCCGGGCCGTAGCCGGCCAGCGGCTCGTCGAAGCCCTGCCCGCGGTCGGCCACCACGCACAGCACGCGCTGCTCGGTGACCCACAGCCGGACGTCGACCGGGGGCACGCCGTGCTCGGCGGCGTTGGAGACCACCTCGTCGATGGCGAGCACCAGGTCACCGGCCTCGTCGGGGTCCAGCGGCCCGTCGGCGAGGCTGGCGGTCAGCGCCCGGCGCAGGTCGCGCAGGCTGACGACGTCCTCGACCTCGAGCGTCGGTCGGGTGGTCTCCAGCGGGTCCGGGCCCGGGGCGGCCCACAGCGAGCGGAGCACCTCGGCGGGGTCCTGCCGGTCCGGGTTGTCCAGCACGCCGTCGCCCCCGAGCAGGCCGGGGTGGCAGGCCAGCGCGCGGGCGACCTCCGGGCCCAGGTCGGCCTCGTCGAGCATGCAGAAGTGGTCGACCGCGCGGTCGGCGAGCACGTGGTTCAGCAGGGCCTCGGTCTGCAGCCAGGCCGCCATCCCGGGGCCCAGCAGGCCCACGCTGTCGGTGACCAGCTGCACGCGGGACCGCGTCCCGCCGAACCGGTCCAGCAGCGCGGAGTAGCCGGCCAGCGCGTCGGGCGCCCGGCCCTGCAGCGGCGCGGGGTCCACGGTGTGCACACCCGGCCCGGGCAGCTGGTCCTGGAGTGCGGCAGCGAGCGGCGCGGAGCAGGCGAGCACGACGGAGCCGCCGGCGCCGAGCCCGGCCCGGAGCACCGGGGCCAGCGCTGCAGCGGTGTCGGGTCCGGCGGTGCCCAGCCGAGCGGCGTGCACGTATCCCACCGGAGCCGTCCCGCTCACGTGTCCACCCCCGCCGTCGACCTGCACTTCTCATGCATGCCCGCGATCCGGGGTTGCACACATCACCCGGCCCCCTCTCGGGGTGTGATGTTCGCCGGAGGGGTTGACACCCCCCGGCTGCGGGCAGCGGTCCGGGGGTGACGACGACGCTGTCCGCACCCGCCCGGGTCGGCTGTCCCAAGCGGATGGTCTTCGGCCCGTGCGGCGGCGTGCGCGCGGACGGCGGCTGCGAGGTGGCCGACCACCCGTGCACCTTCCTCGCCGACCCGGCGCCGCCGTGGGACCAGCCGGTGCCGGTGCCCGCCCCCCGGCCCGGCAGCCTGCTGGCCCGGGCGGCGGCGGGGCCGGTCGTCCTCACCGACCTCACCGTGGCGCCCTTCGACCCCGCGTCGGTCCGGGCGGTCGTCGCCGAGCTGGCCGCGGTGTCGGACGGCCTGCTGCTGGGGGAGCACCAGAACCGGCCCGACCTGCCGCCGACCCTGCTGGCCGCCGAGGTGCTCGCCGCCGGTGGCCGACCCTGGGTCACCCTCGCCTGCCGGGACCGCAACCGGCTGGTGCTGGAGCAGGAGCTGGCCGGGCTGGCGCTGGTCGGGGTGGACGGCGTGCTGTGCGTGACCGGGGACGGCCGGGGGCCGGGGGTGCGGCCGGGGGTCACCCAGGTGTTCGACCTGGACGGACCCCGGCTGGCCGAGCTGGCCGCCCGGGTCGGGTTGAGCGCCGCCGTCCCGGAGTCCCCGGAGGCGCCCCCGACCGCCGCCCGGCCGGCGCGGGTGGCGCTCAAGCAGCAGGCCGGCGCCGCGCTCTGCGTGCTCAACCACGTCTCCGGCCCGGCCCGGGTCGCGGCCTTCGTGCAGGCGTGCCGCAGCGAGGGCGCGACGCTGCCGTTCCTGGCGTCGGTCGCGGTCTACACCGACGAGCGGTCGGCCCGGGTGCTGCAGGCCTTCCCCGGCCTGCACCTGGACGCCGCCGCGGTGCAGCGCGTGCTGGCCGCACCCGACCCGGTCGAGGCCGGGATCGCCGCCGCCGTGGCCGAGGCGCGGGCGCTGCTGGCGGTGCCCGGCGTGGTCGGGGTCAACCTGTCCGGGCTCGCCTCGGACCGCGGCGTGCTGGCCGGCGCGCGCACCAAGGCCGAGGTGGCCCGACGGATCCGGGAGGGACAGGCATGAGCGAGCTGGACAGCGCGGCGATGGAGGACGAGTTCGGGGTCGCGGCGGCGTGGACGGAGGAGGCCGTGCGGGCGCTGGGCCCGGGGTACGGCCTGCCCGCCGGGTGCCGGGGCTCGGGCAGCGTGGGGTCCCTGCGCTGGCTGGCCGACCGGCTGGCGCTGGCGCCCGGCGACCTGCTGGTCGACGCCGGGTCCGGGGTCGGTGGCCCGGCCGCCTGGGTGGCCGGCGACCGCCAGGTGCGCCCGGTCTGCTGCGAGCCCATGGTCGGGGCGGTGCACGCCTCCCGGTACCTGTTCGGGCTGCCGTCCGCGGCGGCGATGGGCCAGGCGCTGCCGCTGGCCGACGGCGTCGCGGGCGCCGCCTGGAGCCTGGGCGTGCTGTGCACGACCAGCGACAAGGCCGGCGCGCTGGCCGAGCTGCAGCGGGTGCTGCGTCCCGGTGGCCGGCTGGGCCTGCTGGTCTTCGTGCAGGTGGTGGACGAGCTGCCGTCGCCGCCCCCGGAGGGCAACGAGTTCCCCACCGACGACGAGCTGGACCGGCTGCTGGACGCGGCCGGGTTCGACGTGGTCGAGCGGGCGCCGGCCGACCTGCACGACAACCCACCCGGCTGGGACGACGCCGCCGACGCGGTGGACGCCGAGGTCGCCCGCCGGCACAGCGACGACCCGCGGCACGGCCGCTCGGCCCGGCAGGCCGGCCGGATGGGGGACCTGCTGTCCGCCGAGGCCCTCCGCCCGACCCTGGTGGTGGCCACCCGCCGGGCATGACGGCGGCACCCCGGGCGTTGGCGCGGGCGTGCACGCAGAGGTGGTGGTCGTCGGGGCCGGGCAGGCCGGGCTCTCGGCGGCGTACCACCTGCAGCGGGCGGGCGCGGACTTCGTCGTCCTGGACGCCGACGCCGCGCCCGGCGGCGCCTGGCAGCACCGGTGGGCGTCGCTGCGGCTGGACCGGGCCAACGGCATCGCCGACCTGCCCGGGCTGCCGCTGACCGGGGACCCCGCCGAGCGCGCCTCGACCGCCATGGCCCGGTACTTCGCGGAGTACGAGGAGCACTTCGCGCTGCCGGTCCGGCGGCCGGTCGCCGTCCGCCGGGTGACCCGGACCGACGACGGCTTCGCGCTGCGGACCGGCGAGGGCGACTGGACCGCGCGCGGCCTGGTCAACGCCACCGGGACCTGGTCCCGGCCGTTCTGGCCCGCCTACCCCGGCCGGGAGACCTTCCGCGGCCGGCAGCTGCACGCCGCGCAGTTCCCCGAGGCCGCCGACTTCGCCGGCCAGCACGTGCTGGTGGTGGGCGGCGGCATCTCGGCGCTGCAGCTGCTCATCGAGGTCGCCGAGGTCACCCGCACCACCTGGGTCACCCGGCGGCCGCCGGTGTGGCGGGAGACCGACTTCGACCCCGACGCCGGCCGGGCGGCCGTGGCCCTGGTGGAGCAGCGGGTCCGGGCCGGCCTGCCGCCGGGCAGCGTGGTGTCGGTGACCGGGCTGCCGGTCACCGAGGAGGTCCGCCAGGCCCGCGAGCGCGGGGTGCTGGACCGGCTGCCGGCCTTCGACCGGATGACCCCGACCGGGGTGGCCTGGGACGACCCGGCCCGCACCCTGGACGTCGACGTGGTGCTGTGGGCCACCGGTTTCCGGGCCGCGCTGGACCACCTCGCCCCGCTGCACCTGCGCGGGCCCGGGGGCGGCATCGCCGTGGAGGGCACCCGGGTGGTGGCCGAGCCCCGCCTGCACCTGGTCGGCTACGGCCCGTCGGCCAGCACGATCGGGGCCAACCGGGCCGGCCGCACCGCCGTCCGGGAGCTGCTGGCCACCCTGGGCGGCTGAGCGGGCCTACCGGTCGGGGCGGGGCCGGTCCTGGCGGTGCAGCCGGACGGCGACCAGGGCGATGTCGTCCTCGGCCCGGTCGGGGACGAGGTCGGCCAGCAGGATGTCCGACAGCTCCTCGAGCGGGGTGTCGGCCAGCGTGGTGAGCCGGTCCCGGAGCGCGGCGATGCCGTCGTCGAAGACCTGGTCGCGGCGCTCGACCAGCCCGTCGGTGTACAGCAGCACCGTGGAGCCGCGGGCCAGCGTCGCCTCGTGCTCGCGCCGCGGGGCACCGGCGTGCACGCCCAGCAGCAGGTCCGCCCGGGGCCCGGTCAGCAGCTCGGTGCGGCCGTCCTCGGTCAGGACGACGGGCGGCGGGTGCCCCGCGTTGGACCAGACCAGCCGGGTGACGCCCTGCTCGACCTCCTCGGGCGTCTGCTCGAGCCGGGCCACCAGCACCGAGGCGACGGCCTCCAGCCGGAGCCCCTCCACGGCCCGGTCGAGCCGGCGCAGCACCTCGGCCGGCCCGTGGCCGCTGTCGAAGGCGATGCCGCGCAGCAGGCCGCGCAGCTGGCCCATGACCGCGGCGGCCTCGGTGTCGTGACCGACCACGTCGCCGATCACCAGGATCGTGGCGCCGTCGGGCTGGGTGAACGCGTCGTACCAGTCGCCGCCGACCTGGGCCTCGCGCGCGGCCGGCACGTAGCGGACGGCCATCTGCACGTGGTCGGGCTGCGGGGGTTCGGACAGCATGCTGCGCTGCAGGGTCTCCGCGGCCCGGGCCACCCGTCGGGTCCGGGCGTAGAGCGCCTCGAGCAGGTTGGTCCGCAGCTCGGTGGCCTCCCCGACCTCGGCCGCCGTCCACGGCTCGGCGCGGCCGTGGACCGTCTCCTGCCAGCGGTCGAAGGACTGCCGCGGGGAGATGCGGACCTCGCCGGCGTCCTCGACGACCCGGACCTTGTGGTGCGGGTCCCCGCCCCAGTCGACCGAGCGGATCTTCTCCTGCCGCAGCCACACCACCCACTGGCCCTCGGGCAGCGGGACGGCGAGGGCGCCGCAGGCCACCTCGACCGGGATGTCGAGCGCGGGGGCGTCGGCGGTCAACGACTCGGTGGCGACCACGTCGCGGCGCAGCCCCTCGGCCCAGGCGGCGACGCGGGCGGCCACCGTCTCGTCCACGGGGACGCCGCGGACGGCGGTGTGGCCCTCCAGGTGCACCACGACGCTGTCGGCCGGGACGAGGTCGAGCAGGTCGGGGGCCCCGAGCAGGGAGTCGGCCAGCGGGCGCTCCTCGTCCAGGGTGGCCGCGGTCAGCCAGGCCAGCGTGGAGCGCGCCCGCAGCGCCCGGCGGACCTCCTCCTCGGCGGCCCGGTCGACCAGCCGGAGCGACAGGGTGGAGGCCAGGAACTCCGCGGCCGCGCGGGTGGCGTAGGGCGGGGCGTGCGGACCCGCGTAGTGGTGGCAGGCGATGAGGCCCCACAGCTTGTCCTCGCGCAGCAGCGAGATCGACATCGACGAGGCCACGCCCATGTTGACCAGGTACTCGACGTGGATCGGGGAGACGCTGCGCAGCGTGGAGTAGGTCAGGTCCAGCGGCCGCCCGGTGGCGGGGTGGTCGACCGGGTGGATGACCGCCGGGGTGTAGGGCACCTCGGAGATCAGCCGGATCCAGTTCTTCTCGTACAGCGCCCTGGCCTGGGCCGGGATGTCCGAGGCCGGGTAGTGCAGGCCGAGGAAGGAGGTCAGGCCACCGTGCTGGGCCTCGGCGACCACCTCGCCGTTGAAGTCGGTGTCGTAGCGGTAGAGCATCACCCGGTCGAACCCGGTCAGGCTGCGGACGGCCTGGACGGTGATGTCGTAGAGGGACTGCAGGTCGCTCGCCCGGTTCAGCTCGGCGATGGTCCCGCGCACGGCCTGGTAGGTGTTCGGGAAGCTGAACGGGCGCGGGCCGGAGGCCGGCTCGAGCTCGATCACCAGGCTGCTGGCCAGCGGCCGGCCGGCCGCGTCGACCGGGCCGCTCGCGTCCTTGAGCGACTGCTGGCCGGGGGAGCCGTGCAGCGCCCGGTGCAGGATCGCGTCGACCGGGACCGGGGTGCCGTCGCGGTCGAGGGTGAGCTCGACGGGGTTGCGCTCGCGCAGGTCGCCGAAGGCGGCGGCGCTGCGGGCCACGGCCTGGGCGGGCACCGTGCCCAGGACGTCGGCCAGCGGCCGGCCGAGGGCGGCCTGCCAGGTCACGCCGACGACGTCGGCCAGGTTGGCCGACGCCTGCTCGACGACCAGGTCCGGCTCGCTGACCGCGAGGAGCACGCCGCGGGGCTGGATGCTGCCGGGGACGTGGATCGGCTCGCGCTCGCAGTTGGTCAGGTCCACCGGCGTGCCGGGGGCCAGCCACGGCGTCGGCTGGGTCTCGGTCACGCGGGGACACCTCCGCGGGTCGTGGTCGGTCCGGAGGCGGGACCGGACGCGCCCTGCTGGACGTCGGCGCACCACGAGGCCATCAACCGGAAGGTACGTCGTGCGGCTGCGACCAGCGCGTCGGGATCACCGCCGCGGGCGACGTGGTCGCGCACCGCCCGGCGGAACGCCGCCCAGCGGGCGCCGGTCTGCTCGCCGTAGGGGCTGAACGCCGTGAGCGGACCGGCCTGCGCCAGCCCCGGGAGGGTCGCCAGGTGCCGGTCGATGAACACCCCGCCCAGCGTGGAGCCCTCCAGCACGTACATCGCGCCCAGCGCCTCGTCGGTGGAGGCCGGCTCGGGCACCTCGACGGGCGCCGGCGCGGTGGGGTCACCGCCGAGGGCGGCGAGGTCCGCGGCGAACAGGCCGGCCCGCCGGCGCGCGGCCCAGTCGACCGCGGCGGCGTCGCCCGGGTGCGTCCGCGCCCAGGTGTCCAGGCCGTCCTCGGCCCGCACCCAGAAGGCGTGCATCCGGGCCAGCACCGTGGCCAGCCGGGCGGCGTCCAGCGCCGGGTCGAGCAGGTCGAGGGTGTCCTCGAGCTCCTGGTGCTCGCCCGCGGTGCCGGTGCGCAGCGCCAGCATCACGTCGGGTGGTGCGGCGTCCGGCCCGGTCGGCTGCCTGGTCATCAGACCGACGACCCTAGATCAGGCCACCCGGTCCGGGCCGCGGACCGCCCCTCGCGGCGAGCCGCGCCGCTCGCACGGCCAGGTGCAGCGCGAGCCGGTCCCCGCCGTCGGCCAGGTCCAGACCGGTCACCTCGGCGATCCGGCCCAGGCGGTAGTACAGCGTCTGCCGGTGCACGACGAGCTCGGCCGCGGCGCGCTGCGGGGAGCCCGCCTGGTCCAGCCACACCTCGGCCGTGCGGGTCAGCACCGGGTCGCCCAGCAGCGCGGCGAACGCCGGGTCCGGTCCCTCCAGGCGCACCACCTGGCGCCAGGCGCCCAGCTCGGCCCAGGCAGCCACCGGGGCCAGGGCCGGCACCGCACCGGCCACCCGGGCGGCGTCGACGGCCTCCCGCCACTGGTCGGGCAGCGCCCCGCACCCCGACCGCGGACTGCTGACCCCGGCGGTGCTGCCGGTCGGCAGGCGGTGCAGCGCCGCGGCCGACAGCGCGACGGCCGGGCGGTCGTCGCCCAGGTGCGGCAGCGGCAGCAGGACGGCGACCTGCCGGCCCACCACGGTGCTCACCGCGCCCGCGCCCGGCGCGGTCCACCCGGCGGGCAGCCCGTCGCCGGCGGGGCGGAGGGCCACCACCGCGACCGGGGTGTCCGCGCCGAGCCGGGCACCCAGGCGGTCGGCGGCGGGCCGGTCGGCGGCCAGCGCGACGCGCAGGTCACCGCCGACGTCGTCGGGGACCGGCCGGGCGGCCAGCAGCTCGCCGGCGCGGTCGGCCAGGGCCAGGGCGGCGGCCAGCCCCGGCGGGTCGGGGTCGGCGAGGTCGGTGCGGCCCTCGTCGAGCAGCCACAGCCACCCGTGCAGCCGGCCGCGGTGCCGGACCGGCAGGCAGAGCCGGGTCAGGATGCCGGCGACGGGGTCGGCCGGGGTGCGCAGCGGTCCGGTCGCCCGGTCGATGCCGAAGTCGCGGAACCACTGCCGGGTGGCCGCCGTCGACCCCCGGGTGAGGATCGAGCGGGTCCGGACGGCGTCCAGGCCGGTGAGCACCTCGTCGCCCTGGGCGCAGAAGGCCAGCAGGGTGAACCCGGTGTCCTCCAGCGTGGCCGGGGCGCCCAGCAGCCGGGACACCTCGTCCACGAGGTCCTGGAGGTCGTCCCGCATCAGACGATCGTACGAAGGAGTCCGGACAGCTGTCGCTGGTGACCGCGGACACCTCGCTCCTAGGTTCGAGCCAGTCCCCACCGCCCGGAGGTCCTCGTGCTCGGTCAGGCTCTGCTCGTCGCGTCCCGCCGTCCCGGGTTGCGCAAGGTCGTCGTCGGCACCCCGGTCACCCGGCGGGTCGTCGACCGGTTCGTCGCGGGGGAGACGCTGCCCGACGCGCTGGCCGCGGTGGACGCGCTGCGCCGCGACGGCATCGCCGTGACCCTCGACCACCTCGGCGAGGACATCACCAGCCGCGCCGAGGCGGTGGCCTCCCGGGACGCCTACCTCGCCCTGCTCGACGGCCTGGCGCCGCTGCAGCTGGGCCGGGCGGCCGAGGTGTCGGTGAAGCTGTCGGCGTTCGGCCAGGCGCTGCCCGGTGGCCACGACCTCGCCCTGGAGCTGGTCCGGCCGGTGGCCGAGGCGGCGACGGCGGCCGGCACCACGGTCACCCTGGACATGGAGGACCACCGCACCGTGGACTCCACGCTCGCGGTGCTGGCCGAGCTGCGGCGGGACCACCCGGGCACCGGCGCCGTCCTGCAGGCCGCGCTGCACCGGAGCGAGGCCGACGCCCGGGACCTCGCCGTCGCCGGCTCCCGGGTCCGCCTGGTCAAGGGCGCCTACGCCGAGCCGCCGACCGTGGCGCACACCAACAAGGCCGAGGTCGACGCCGCCTACCGGCGCTGCCTGGAGATCCTCTTCAGCGGCGACGGGTACCCGATGGCCGGCACGCACGACCCGGCGATGATCGCCCTGGCCCTGGAGCTGGTGGGTCGCACCGGCCGGTCGGCCGACAGCTACGAGTTCCAGCTGCTCTACGGCATCCGGACCGGCGAGCAGCAGCGGCTGGCCGCCGACGGGCACACCGTTCGCGCCTACGTGCCCTACGGCGCCGACTGGTACGGCTACTTCATGCGGCGGCTGGCCGAGCGCCCCGCGAACGTGCAGTTCTTCCTCCGCTCCCTCGTGACGAAAGGCTGAGGAAGGACCACCCTTCCCCCCTCGACTCGCACGCTCGCCGCGGGCCCCTGAAGGGCAGCCGCACCACCTACTCGATCCAAGGAGCTCCTTCTGTGGACGGCATCACCCAGGTCCCCGCCCCGCGCAACGAGCCGGTGCTCGACTACGCCCCCGGCTCGCCCGAGCGCACCGAGCTGCAGGCCGAGCTGGTCCGCCTGGCCGCGGCCCCGGAGGAGCTGACCGCGACGATCGGCGGCCGGCAGCGGATGGCCGGCGGCGCGGCGTTCGACGTGGTCGCCCCGCACGCCCACGCCCAGGTGCTGGGGACGTCGGCGCACGCCACGGCCGCCGACGCCGCCGACGCGATGACCGCGGCCAAGGCCGCCGCCCCCGGCTGGGCCGAGCTGTCCCAGGACGACCGGGCCGCGGTCTTCCTCAAGGCCGCCGACCTGCTGGCCGGGCCGTGGCGGCAGACGCTGAACGCCGCCACCATGCTCGGGCAGTCCAAGACCGCCCAGCAGGCCGAGATCGACAGCGCCTGCGAGCTGGCCGACTTCTGGCGCTACAACGTGCACTTCGCCCGGCAGATCCACGCCGAGCAGCCGGTGTCCTCGCCCGGCGTCTGGAACCGGGTGGACCACCGCCCGCTGGAGGGCGTCGTCTACGCCGTCACCCCGTTCAACTTCACCGCCATCGCCGGCAACCTGCCCACCGCGCCGGCCATGATGGGCAACACGGTGGTCTGGAAGCCCGCGCCCACCCAGCAGTTCGCCGCCCACCACCTGATGCGCCTGCTCGAGGCCGCCGGCCTGCCCGACGGCGTCATCAACATGCTGCCCGGCGACGGCGTCGCGGTCTCCGACGTGGTGCTCGCCGACCGCGACCTGGCCGGCATCCACTTCACCGGCTCGACGCCGGTCTTCCAGCACCTGTGGCGCACCGTCGGCGCCAACATCGCCGACTACCGCACCTACCCGCGGGTCGTCGGGGAGACCGGCGGCAAGGACTTCATCGTCGCCCACCCCTCCGCCGACCTCGCGGTGCTGCGCACCGCGATGGTCCGCGGCGCCTTCGAGTACCAGGGCCAGAAGTGCTCGGCCGCCTCGCGGGCCTACGTGCCGCGCTCGCTGTGGACGAGGCTGCGCGACGACCTCGCCGGGCTGGTCGACTCGCTGCCGATGGGGCCGGTCACCGACTTCTCGAACTTCCTGGGCGCGGTCATCGACGCCAAGTCCTTCGCCAAGCTGTCCGGCGTGCTGGACCGGGCGCGCAGCGACTCCGCGCTCTCGGTCGTCGCCGGCGGCACCTGCGACGACGCGGAGGGCTGGTTCGTCCGGCCGACCGTGCTGGAGGGTTCCGACCCGACGCACGACGTGTTCCGCACCGAGTTCTTCGGGCCCGTCCTCGCCGTCCACGTGTTCGACGACGCCGACTACGACGCCGTCCTCGCCCAGATGGAGTCCGTCGCCCCCTACGCCCTCACCGGTGCGGTCATCGCCCAGGACCGGACGGCGATCGCGCACGCCGCCCGGGTGCTGCGCAACGCCGCGGGCAACTTCTACGTCAACGACAAGCCCACCGGCGCCGTCGTCGGCCAGCAGCCCTTCGGCGGCGCCCGCGCCTCGGGCACCAACGACAAGGCCGGCGCCGCGCAGAACCTGCAGCGCTGGACGTCGACCCGGGTGGTCAAGGAGACCTTCGCCCCGCCCCGGTCGCACGCCTACCCCTACATGGGCTGATCAGCGGGGCCGCTCGTCGGCGAGCTCGGCCAGCAGTCCGTCCACGGTCTGCTGCGCCGAGCCCTGGCCGGTGTAGGCGTGGCCGGGCTCGTCGTCGGCGAGGGGTTCCAGGGTGGCCAGCTGGCTGTCCAGCAGCGACCCGGGCATGTAGTGGCCCTTCCGCTCCCGCAGCCGCTGCTCCAGCACCTCGCGCGGGGTGTCGATGTGGGCGAACCACACCGAGGGGTGCCCGTCGCGCAGCAGGTCGCGGTACCCCCGCCGCAGCGCCGAGCAGGTGATGACCAGGTCGGTGCCGGCGGCCTCGTGCTCGCCGACCCGGCCGGCCACCGCCCGCAGCCAGGGCCAGCGGTCCTCGTCGGTCAGCGGGGTGCCCGAGCGCATCTTCTCGACGTTGGCCGCCGGGTGCAGGTCGTCGCCCTCGACGAAGTCGCACCCCAGCGCCTCGGCGATGCCGACGCCGACGGTGGTCTTGCCGGTGCCCGACACCCCCATCACGACGACGGAGACGGGCGCGGGTCGGGGGGAGGCGGCCATCCCACGACCGTAGGGGACGGGAGCCCGGGGACTCCTGGCCCCGGGGCGGCAGGCATGATCGCGGAGCCGATGACCGGGGGAGACGTGCAGGAGACGGGTGCGGTGTGGCGGGTGCCCGCTGTCCGGGCGCTGCTGGCGGCCTCGGTGCTGGGGTTCACCAGCTACGCCGCGACGCTGTCGGCGCTGCCCTCCTACGCGGTGCGCTCGGGTGCCGGCGTCGCCGCGGCCGGGTTGGTGACGACGGTGTTCCTCGCGGCCACCGTGCTCACCCAGGTCGCGGTGCCCCGGTTGGTCGCCCGCCGCGGGCTGGGCCCGGTGTTCGCCGCCGGCCTGCTCGCCCTCGGCGCACCCGCCCCGCTGTACCTGCTGGGCGACTCGTTGGCCTGGTTGTCGGCGGTCTCGACGGTGCGCGGGGCAGGGTTCGGCGTGCTCACCGTGCTGGGCTCGACCATCGCCGCGCGGGCGGTGCCGGAGTCCCGGCGCGGCGAGGCGCTGGGTGTGTACGGACTGGCCCTGGCGGTGCCGACGCTCGCCGCGGTGCCCGGCGGGGTGGCGCTCACCCTGGGCGGGCACTTCCCGGTCGTGGCGTGGCTGGCCGCCGTCCCGGTGCTGGGGCTGGCGGCGGTGCCGGCGCTGGTCCGAGCCGTGCCGGGGGCGGTCACGCAGGCGTCCGGCCAGCCGTCCGGACCGGCCGTGCGTGCCTCGCTCGGGCCCTCCGCGGTGCTGCTCGTGGTCACCCTGGCCGGTGCCGGCCTGGTCACCTTCCTGCCGATCGCCCGCCCGGACGGGCTCGTGGCCACGGCGGCGCTGCTGGTCTTCGGCGTCGTCGGCGCGGTGGCCCGCTGGGGCGGCGGCGTGCTGGCCGACCGGGTGGGCAGCCGGGTGGTGCTCCCGCCGGCGCTGCTCGTGGGTGCCGCCGGTCTGGCCGCGCTGTCCCTGGGGCTGGGCAGCGACGTGGCCGTGCTGCTCGGTGCCGCCGCCTTCGGCGCGGCGTTCGGCGGGGTGCAGAACACCACCATCGTGGTCGCCATGGCCCGCGCCGGGGAACAGGGGACGACGACGGCCAGCGCCGTGTGGAACGCCGCCTTCGACGCGGGCACCGGCATCGGCGCGCTCGCGGTGGGCGTGCTGGCCGCCGCGCTCGGGCTGGACCTGGCCTACGCGGTGCTGGCCGCGGTGCTGGTGCTGGCCGTGCCGCTCGCGCTGCGGGTCACCCGGCCCCGCTGACCGGCCCGTCCTGGGCGGCGCGCGCGGCGGCGACGTCGAGCATGCCGCGCACGAAGACCGCCTCGCCGGCCAGGGCGGCCAGCCAGGTGCGCAGCGCCGCCGGGTCGCGCTTCGCGCTGTCGCGCAGCGCGGTGAGCCGCATGTGCCGGCCGGTGGCCTGGGCGCGGTGGGCGGGGGACAGGGTGCGGGCCCCGCTGCGGGAGATCGCGGTGAACGCCGCCCCCACGTACGTCAGCTCGGTCAGGTCGGTGACCGCGGCGAGCAGCTCGTCGGCCGCGGACTGCTCCCCGGCGGCCACCAGGCGCAGGTACTGCTCGGCGCGTCGTCGTCCGTCCTCGGCCGTGCTCATCTGGTCCTCCCGGGGGTCCCGACAGCAGAACGGCCCCGTCCGGTGGGGACGGGGCCGATCTGGGGTGGGTGCGCCATCAGGGACTTGAACCCCGAACCCGCTGATTAAGAGTCAGCTGCTCTGCCAATTGAGCTAATGGCGCGGCGCCGCTGATCACCAGCGACTCGGAGAAAGATACACGTCCCGGGGACCCGGTGGCGAGCCGGGGTGGCGTGTCCTCGGTGACAGCGGATTGTCAGTCCCGGGGTGGACACTGGGGCGACCGCCGGTCGCGATCCGCTGCGACCGGCAGTGGGGTGAGGGGAATCTTCGTGTCGTTGCAGTTCAACCGACGTGCCGTGCTGGCGCTGGGGACCGCCGGGGTGCTCGTCGCACTCGTCGGGTGCGGTCCCGAGGCCTCGAGCGGTGGCGGTGGTGCCGCCGGCACCAGCGCCGCCCCGGCCGACCCCGCCGTGGTGTCGCTGTCGGTCGCCGACGGCGCCACCGACGTCTCCCCGGCCACCCCGCTGCAGGCCACGGTCGTCGGCGGCTCGGTCACCGAGGTGACCGTGACCGACGGCGCCGGTGCGCCGGTCGCCGGCACGCTGAGCGAGGTGCCGGCCCCGGCCGCCGACGCCGCCGGGGTCACCAGCCTCTGGACGCCGTCGGCGCCGCTGGCCTACGGCACGGACTACACGGTCACCGCCACCGCCGAGAACGCAGACGGCGCCAGCAGCGACGCCTCCGGCTCGTTCACCACGGTGACCCCGGGCTCGGTCTCCACGCCCTCGATCGGCCCGCTGGACGGCACCACCGTCGGGGTGGGCATGCCGATCCGGGTCTACTTCGACGAGGCCGTCACCAACAAGGCCGAGGTCGAGCGGAACCTGGTGGTCACCAGCTCCACGCCCACCGACGGCCGGTGGAGCTGGATCAGCGACTCCGAGGTGCACTTCCGGCCCTCGACCTACTGGCCGGCCAACACCCAGGTCACCATCGACGCGAACCTCTACGGCGTCGACATGGGCGACGGCATCTGGGGCGAGAAGAACCGCTCGGTGTCCTTCTCCGTCGGCGAGAAGCACGTGTCGGTGGCCGACGCCGCGACGCACACCCTCACCGTGTCCTCCGGTGACCAGGTCGTGCAGACCTACCCGATGAGCGCCGGCAGCAACGCCAACCCGACCCGCAACGGCGCGCACGTGGTGCTGGAGAAGTTCGCCGACATCACGATGGACTCCTCGACCTTCGGCCTGGCCGTCGACGCCCCCGGTGGCTACCGGACCGACGTGCAGTACGCCACGCGGATCTCCAACAACGGCGAGTTCGTGCACGCCGCGCCCTGGTCGGTGGGCCAGCAGGGCTCCAGCAACGTCTCGCACGGCTGCATCAACCTGTCCACCGACCGGGCGCAGTGGTTCTACGACTTCAGCCAGCCCGGCGACGTCGTGGAGATCGTCAACTCCGTGGGGCCGACCCTGTCCCGCGCCGACGGCGACATCTACGACTGGGCCATCCCGTGGGACCAGTGGGTGGCCGGCAGCGCGCTGGGCTGACCCGCACCACCACGACGGCTCCCGATCCACCCGGCGGATCGGGAGCCCGTCGTGCGTCTGCGGGCGACCCGTCCGGTCAGAGGTCCTTGCGGGAGTAGGCGAGGGCCGCAAGGCCCCAGACCATCGCCACCCACAGCGCCGCATAGCCCAGGTAGACCGGGGTGAGCGCGGAGACGCTGAGGAACGGGAACGCACCCGCCCCCTGGTCCGCGCCGCCGAACGCGGCCAGCGCGCCGGGGTCCTGGAAGGCGTTCATCGCGCCCCGCCACAGCCCGTCGGTGGGCAGCAGGATGCGCGAGATGCTGCCCACCCGCTCGACCGCGTCGTTGCCCAGCGACCCGCCGATCGCCCCGACGACGCCGGCCACCCAGGTGGTGCAGAACAGGCCCACGGCGATGACCCCGGACGCCATGGGGGACACCACGGTCGACAGCAGCACGGTGAGGGTGAGCAGCACCGCGGTCTGCGCGCCCAGCAGCAGTAGGGCGGTCACCGGCGACGGCGGCCAGTAGTCCACGGTCGTCCCGACCACGAGGATCTCGGCCAGCCCGGCGAGGACGACGAACCCGCTGCCGAAGGCGACCAGGCCCAGCGTCTTGCCCAGCAGGAACGCCGAGCGCCGGACCGGCCGGGCCAGCATGGACAGGGCGGTGCCCGACTCGGTCTCCCCGGCCAGCGTCGGACCGGCCAGGAACGCGGTGCCCAGCGCGGCGACCAGGCTGAAGCCGAACATCACCAGGTTCAGCAGGATCGAGGCGACCAGCCGGGCCTCGCCGCTGGTCAGCGACTCCCCGGCCAGCCGGGTGAACCCCAGTGCGCTCAGGCCCACGAGCGCCGCGGTGAGCACGCCCAGGGCGAGCACCACCCGCCGCCGGGAGGCCTCCCGCACGGTCAGCGCGGCCACGGTCAGCACGACGGTCACGGCTGGGCCGCCCGGTCCGCGGCGCCCTCGCGCAGGATGCCGAGCAGCCGGTCCTCCAGGCTGATCCGCACCGGCTCGACCGCGTGCACCGACACCCCCAGGCCGACCAGGGCGCGCACCAGCTCGGGGGCCACGGACTCGTCGTCGGCGGGAACGGCGACGGTCAGCCAGTCGCCCTCCCGGTGCACGCCGCCGGTCCGCGCCAGCCGGGCCTCGGCCTCGGCGGTGAGCCCGGTCAGGTGCAGTCGCAGCTCGCGCTGGCCCAGCAGCTCGGCCAGCGTGCCGGCGGCCGCGACCCGGCCCCGGTCGAGCACGACCACCCGGTCGCAGACCCGCTCGACCTCCCCGATCAGGTGGGAGTTGAGCAGCACCGCGACGCCGCGGGACCGCAGGTCCAGCACGATGTCGCGCACGTCGGCGCGGCCCAGCGGGTCCAGCGCGCTGGTCGGCTCGTCCAGGACGACGAACTCCGGCCGCGCGACCAGCGCGACGGCCAGGCCGAGGCGCTGCTGCATGCCCTTGGAGAACCCGCCGACCCGGTCGTCGCCCCGACCGGCCAGGCCCACCGTCGCCAGGCACTCCCGCCGCTCGGCATCGGTGACCGCGGCCCCGGCCAGCCGCACGTGCAGGGCCAGCACCTCGGCCGGGGTGAGCCACGGCTGGTACCGGAAGAGCTCGGGCAGGTAGCCCACGCCCGCGCGGGCCGCCGGCTCGGCGGCCGGGCGGCCGAGCAGCAGCGCCTCGCCGCCGTCGGGCCGCACCAGGCCGAGCAGCATCTTGATCACCGTGGTCTTGCCGGCCCCGTTGGGGCCCAGCAGCCCGACCACCTCGCCCCGGCCCACCTGGAGGGAGACGTCGTGCACCGCGGTCTGCTTCCGGTACCGCTTGCGCAGCCCGGTGCACCAGGCCGCGGGCGCGGGCGGCAGCCCGGCGACCAGCTCGGCGGCGGCGCGCAGGGCTGCGTCGCCCGGCGTGGTGGTCAGCGCAGCCCCCGCGCGACCTCGAGCACCTCGTCGGCGCCCAGGGAGCCGGCCACGGCGGTGACGACGCCGTCCTCGACCCAGACCACGGCGGCCATCGACCGGTCGCGGCTCTCCAGCACGGTCGCGGTGACGCCGTCCACGTCGGCCGAGGAGCTGTCCACCAGGTCGGCGGGCACCGGCAGGGGCAGGGTCGAGCCGTCGGCGGTGAAGGTGCGCAGCTGGGCGGCCAGGTCGTCGGGCAGGCCGGGCAGCGACAGCAGGTAGTCCCGCAGCGTCTGGAAGGGCACCCCGGAGGAGTCCGCCGACGGCGCGACGGCGGTGGCCACGACCAGCGCCGGGACGCCCGACGCCGAGGACCAGATCTGGGCCACGCCCGGGCCGGCGACCAGCCGGACCTGGCTGCCGTCCAGCCCCGCCGGCGGCGCCTGGCCACCGGCCTGCGCGGCGAGGTCGTCGGAGAACGTGAACACGGCGGAGGCCTGGCCACCCACCTGCACGCTCGGGTCGCCGACGACGCCACCGGGCAGCTCGGCGACCTCGGGCACGTCCAGGGCGGTCTCGGCGGCGGCGGCCGCCGGGTCGGCGACGGTGTGCAGGTCGCCGTCGCCGGTGACCTCGACGGTGCCGTAGGCGCTCAGGTCGGGCAGCGCGACCAGGTCGGCGCTGTCGAAGGCCACCGGGGCGACCTGCTCGGTGCGGAAGACCGGCAGCCAGTCGTTGGCGGCAGCCACCCCGGCCACCGACAGCACCGCCGCGAAGGCGACGGCCGCGGCCAGCGGGCGGCGCACGCCGGCGGCCCGCGGCGCCCGGCCGCGTCGCCGGGCGGTGCGGGCCGGCGACGCCGCGGCGGGGAGCGCGGCCGACAGCCGGTCCCAGGCCGCGGGCACGTCGACGTCGTCGGCCCGGGTGCGCAGGGCCGCGCCTGCGGCGGTGGCGTCGGCGGTGGCGTCGGCCAGCCCGGTCAGGCAGTCGGCGCAGCCGGCGACGTGGGCGCGGTCGGCGTCGGTGACCCCGGCCGGCTCGTCGACCAGGCGGCGCAGCACGCCGGGGTTCGGGTGACGGTTCACTGGTGCAGCTCCTTGCGCAGGGCGGCCTCGGCACGACGGAGGGTCGTGCCGACGGATCCGGGGGACAGGTCGAGGGCGGTGGCGACGTCGGCGTAGCTGAGCCCGCTGTGCCGCAGCACGAGGGCCACGGCCTGGGTGCGGGGGAGCGCGGCCAGGGCGGCGCGCACCTGCCCGTGCGCCTCGCGGGCGAGGACGTCGTCGACGACGTCCGGGACGGTGGTGGGCTCGCCGCTGACCACCGCGACCTCCCGGTCGCTGCGCCGGCGTCCCGACCGCAGGTGGTTCAGCGCGGTGTGCGCGGCGGCCACCGACAACCAGCCGCCCGCCTCGCCGGCCGGCACCGTGGAGCGCCCGAAGGACAGGAACACCTCCTGGGCGACGTCCTCGGCCTCGGCGCGCCCGCCGAGCACGCGGGCGGCGACGGCGACGACGGCCGGGTAGTGCCGGCGGAACACCTGCTCGAGGTCACCGCGCACGGCGTGCAGCTGGCGGTCGGCCACGGCCGGGGAGTCCCTTCTCCTGGCACCGGCCGACGCGACGGCGACCAGCCGGCCGGCCGGTCCCGTCGAGGCTCCGGTCGCGACGAGGTCCACACCCTGTCAGCACCGCCCACCCCCGGGATGTGACACCGGTGCCCGGAGACGACGATCCCCCGGCCAGCGGAGGCTGACCGGGGGACCGGGTGGGGTGAGTGACGGGACTTGAACCCGCGACATCCAGGATCACAACCTGGCGCTCTACCAGCTGAGCTACACCCACCGTCGCACCCGCGGAACGGGGCGTTGGAAGAGTACCGGAGTGCTCAGGGAGCCTGCGGAGGGGCCAGCAGCGACGCGTAGGTGTCGGTCGCCGCGGCCGCGGCGACCTGGGCCTGCTCGGTGGACGGTCCCGGCGCGGGCACGAACACCGCACCGCGGTAGTACGCCAGCTCCCGGATGGACTCCAGGATGTCGGCCAGCGCGCGGTGCGCCAGGCCCTTGGCCGGCTGGTTGAAGTACACCCGGGGGAACCAGCGGCGGGCCAGCTCCTTGATCGAGGAGACGTCGACCATCCGGTAGTGCAGGTGGTCGTCCAGGGTCGGCATGTCCCGGGCCAGGAATCCCCGGTCGGTGCCGATCGAGTTCCCGCACAGCGGGGCGCTGCGGCGCTCGGGGACGAACCGCTTGACGTAGGCGAGCACCAGCTCCTCGGCCTCGGCCAGGGTCACCGTCGAGGCGCGCACCGCCTCGGTGAGCCCGGACTTGGCGTGCATGGCCACCACCACGTCGTCCATGCCGGCGAGGGCGTCGTCGTCGGCGTGGATGATCACGTCCAGGCCCTCGTCGAGGACGTTGAGCTCCGAGTCGGTGACCACGACGGCGATCTCGACGAGCTTGTCCGACGCCAGGTCCAGCCCGGTCATCTCGCAGTCGATCCAGACCAGGTTGTGCGCTCCGTTGCCTGCCACGGAACCGGACAGTACGCACCACCGACCCCCGAGGTCCCACCCGCCGCACGGCGCGGCGCGCGGAGGGCTGACCTGAGGGCCCGGCGCTGGATGCAGGTGGGGACGGCGACGTTCGTGGTCGCCGGGCCGGTGGAGCACCAGGAGTACGGCGTGCTGTCCCTGGCCGCCCACCGCGACGAGCACACCACCGCCGAGCAGCAGTTGCTGGACTTCGCCGCAGGCCAGGGGTCCTCGCCGACCAGCTTCCTGCTGCCGGTGCCGCCGTGGGTGCACCCGGCCTGGCTGGTCTGCGTCGGCCTGCTGACCCTCGTGGTCGCCCGCGAGGTCGTCGGCCTGCGGTGGACGGCGACCCTGCTGACCGCTACCTACCTGGGCTACCGGGCCGTCGTGTGGGGCCTGCTGGCCGCCACCGGCTTCCCGCCGTCGGTCCTGCCGGTGATGCTGCTGGCCGGGGCGGTGCTGGTCGACTGCGCGGTCACCTGGGGAGTGCCGGGCTGGGCGGCCGGTGTCCCCGTAGCCGCCGCGGTGTTCGCCGCCGCCTTCGTGCAGGAGTTCGTCGCGGTGATCCCGCCGTGGCAGTGGTCGGTCGCCCCGGTGGTGTGGATCGGCTTCGCCGTCCTGTGGGGGGTGGTCGACCGGGTCGGGCGCACCCGGCGGTGGGCCAGGTGGCGGGCTCCGGTGGCCCTGGACCACCGCGCCGCAGCGGTCGCAGGCGGCGCGCCAGCACCGTGAGTCCCGGTCGGGTCGCGGAGATGTCGTACCGTCGGACCCGATGACCCAGGAGGCCCGGTGCTGATCCTTCCGCCCTCGGGGCTCGAGACGGCTGCCGAGCGCGCCTTCTTCACCGAGCTCGGCAGCTGGGACACCGGCGGCTCGGTCCGCGGTGCGCTGGTGGCCTCCCTGGCGCTGTCCGACGGTCCGATGGATCGCCGGATCTGCGACGCCGTCGTGCTGGTGCCCGAGGGCATCGCCGTCGTCCGGGTGGTCGAGGTGGTCCGCCAGTCCGGCGTGGTCACCGTGCTGCCCGAGGGCTCCTGGACGATCGGGCCCGGCGCCGGGCCCGGTGACGTGCTGCGGCTGGCCGGCGGCGGCTCCACCCCGCTGGACGGGCTGATGCGGGCCGGCATGGAGGCCGCCGTCCGGCTGCGCCGGGCCGGGCTGGAGCCCGGCCGGATCGCCCGCCTGACCGTGCTGCACGGGGAGCTCACCGGGCTCGTCCCCGCCGACGGCGACCTCGGCGAGGGCGACCAGGTCGCGCTGCTCGAGTCCCGCTCGCTGCTGCTGGGCATCGCCCGCGCCGGGCGCTACGCCGGCACCGACAACCCCCGCCTCTGGACGACGGCCGACGTCCGGGCCGCCCTGGAGGCGCTCGGCGTCCGCGGCCGCAGCCCCGCCGTCGAGGAGCTCAACGGCGAGGGCTTCCCCTACTCGCCCTACGTGCTGCGCCGCCGGGAGCTGCTGGCCCCGGCCACCCTGGCCAGCCAGCCCGCCGTGCGGACCGCCGCACCCACCGCGACGCCCACCGGGGTGCAGCCGGCCGCCACCCCGCTCGTGCCCGACTGGCCGGCGACCGGTCCCGGGTCCTCCGGGGCGCCGGTCGGCGGGCCGAACGGCCCGCTCGTCGACCCCGCCGCCGCGGCGGCCCTGGCCGCGGCCGCGGTCGCCGCCGAGCAGGCGCCGGCCCCGCACCCGGCGCACGACACGGTGTCGCTCACCGGGGGTCCGTCCACCGGTACGGCCCCGACCCAGCGGGAGCAGGAGCCCGAGCCGGCCTGGCACGAGACCCAGGCGATCGTGCCGCGCAGCGCGCCGCCCGCCGAGGTCGACCAGACCGACGGCATCGGCGGCATCTTCGCCGACGACCCCCACCCACCCCGGCAGNAGCACGACCAGCAGGCCGCGCCGGTCCCGGCGCGGCCTGCTGGTCGTGCTGGGCGCGCTGGTGCTGGTCCTGCTGCTCGGCGTCGGCGGGTTCCTGCTCACCCGCAGCGGGTCCGACGACGACGCCGCGGCACCCACGGTCACCCCCACCTCCTCGGCGGCCCCGACCACGACCGGCCCGGCGACGCCGGCCGGCCTGCCGGTCGGCACCACGCAGGTGGTCGGCGACACCGAGTACACCCTCGAGGTGGTCTCCTACGACATCAGCTGCCGGAGCCACTCCTACGGTGCGGTCACCAGCTTCTTCGGCACCACCGACTGCCTCGGGCTGTCCCGGTCGCTGTGGTCGGCCGAGGTCGACGGCGTGCCCGCGGTCGTGTCGGTGGCCCGGGTGACCATGCCCGACGCCACCCGGGCGCAGGCGCTGCTGTCGCTGACCGACGTGTCGGGCACCGGCAACGTCAGCGACCTGCTGCGGGAGGGGTCCCGGTACACCGGCGGCCCGGAGGCGCTGTCGGACGCGGACTACGCCAGCCTGCTGGCCGACGACGTCGCGGTCATCGTGGAGACCTCGTGGGTCGACGCCGCCGGGGACGCCGGGGCGCTGCAGCAGCTGGCCGACGACGGCGTGGAGCTGGTCCCCACCCGCTGACCCGGCTCAGGCTGCGGCTCAGGCGGTCGCGGCCGCCAGCGCCATCGCGGTCAGCCGGGCCTGCATCGCCGGGCGGGACAGCCGTCCGCCGCTGTGCGGGGTGGAGTTGATCAGCCCGAACAGGGCGTGCGCGCGGGCGCGGCACTCCGCGGTCGAGGCCTCGGGCGCGAGCGCGGCCAGCACCCCCACCCAGTGCTCCACGTAGCGCCGCTGCAGCCGGCGGACCTGCCGGGCGTCGGCCTCCGCCAGCGCACCCAGGTCGCGGTCCTGCACGGTGATCAGCGCGGGGTTGTCCAGGGCGAAGTCGACCTGGAAGGCGATCAGGCCGGCCAGCTGGTCGGCCGGGTCGTCGCCGGCGTCGGTGAGCACCTGCTCCGCCCCGGCCAGCAGGCGCTCGCTGATCCGCAGCAGCATCTCGGCCAGCATCGCGTCCTTGCTGGCGAAGTGCCGGTAGATCGCCGGGCCGGTCACCCCCACCGCCGCCCCGACGTCGTCGACCCCGACGCTGCGCGACCCGCGCTCGGCGAACAGCTGGGCGGCGGCCTGCAGGATCTGCTCGCGGCGCGACGGGCGCGCGGCATCGGCGTGCAGCGCGCTGTCCGGCTCCGCGGTCATGCCCGAGATGTTAACCGGAGTTCACCTCCTGCTGGACCGGCGACGTGAACCGTGGTTAACCTGTGCCCGTGGATGCGCCGGTGCTCAGCAGTACCCCGCCCGCCGACCCCGAGGTCGCCCGGGGGTGGGCCCAGCGGCACCGCGCGCTGGCCGACGACCTGGCCGAGCAGCTGCGCGCGGTGGCCGGCGGTGGCGGGGAGCGGGCCCGCACCCGGCACACCGACCGCGGCAAGCTGCTGCCCCGCGACCGGGTCGACACCCTGCTGGACCCGGGCAGTCCGTTCCTGGAGCTGTCCCCGCTGGCCGCGCACGGCCTCTACGACGGCGACGCCCCGGCCGCCGGGATCATCACCGGCGTGGGCCGGGTCGCCGGCCGCGAGGTGGTCGTGGTCGCCAACGACGCCACCGTCAAGGGCGGCACCTACTACCCGATGACGGTCAAGAAGCACCTGCGGGCCCAGGAGGTGGCGCTGCAGAACGAGTTGCCGTGCCTGTACCTGGTCGACTCCGGCGGGGCCTTCCTGCCCCGGCAGGACGAGGTGTTCCCCGACCGCGACCACTTCGGCCGGATCTTCTACAACCAGGCGCAGCTGTCCCGCCGCGGCATCCCGCAGCTGGCCGCGGTCCTGGGCTCCTGCACCGCCGGCGGCGCCTACGTGCCGGCGATGAGCGACGAGGCCGTGATCGTCCGCGAGCAGGGCACGATCTTCCTGGGCGGTCCGCCACTGGTGAAGGCCGCGACCGGTGAGGTGGTGACCGCCGAGGAGCTGGGCGGGGGAGACCTGCACAGCCGGGTCAGCGGGGTCACCGACCACCTGGCCGAGGACGACGAGCACGCGCTGCAGATCCTCCGCCAGATCGTCGGCACCCTGGGACCGGTGGCGCCCGCGCCCTGGGACGTCGTCCCCACCGAGGAGCCGGCGTACCCCGTCGAGAGCCTGTACGACGTCGTCCCCCCGGACAGCAGGACGCCCTACGACGTCCGCGAGGTCATCGCCCGGCTCGTCGACGGCAGCCGGTTCCACGAGTTCAAGGCGCTGTACGGGCAGACCCTGGTCACCGGGTTCGCCCGCATCCACGGGCACCCGGTCGGCATCGTGGCCAACAACGGCATCCTGTTCGGCGAGTCCGCGGTCAAGGGCGCGCACTTCGTCGAGCTGTGCGACAAGCGCAAGGTGCCGCTGCTGTTCCTGCAGAACATCAGCGGGTTCATGGTCGGCCGGGACTACGAGGCCGGCGGCATCGCCAAGCACGGCGCCAAGATGGTCACCGCCGTCGCCTGCGCCCGGGTGCCCAAGCTGACCGTGGTCATCGGCGGCTCGTTCGGCGCTGGCAACTACTCGATGTGCGGCCGCGCCTACTCGCCCCGCTTCCTGTGGACCTGGCCCAACGCCCGCATCTCGGTGATGGGCGGCGAGCAGGCCGCCGGCGTGCTGGCCACCGTCCGCCGCGACGGGCTCGAGGCCCGCGGGGAGACCTGGTCGGCCGAGGACGAGGAAGCCTTCAAGGCCCCGGTCCGCGCGCAGTACGAGGAGCAGGGCCACCCCTACTACGCGACCGCCCGGCTCTGGGACGACGGGGTCATCGACCCCGCCGACACCAGGACCGTGCTCGGTCTCGCGCTCACCGCGTGCTCGCACGCCCCCCTGGAGGAGGTCGGCTATGGCGTCTTCCGGATGTGAGTCAGACGCCCGCGATGCGCGGCGCGGTGGGGTCGGCACCCTCGCCGGCGGCGGCCTCGCGCTGGACGTAGTCCTCGATCTGCTCGACGTCGTGCGCGCTGCGCTTGGCCACGGCCAGGAGGTCGCTCATCTTGCTGACCTCCTCGACCTGCTCCTTGATGAACCACTGCATGAACTGGTCGGAGGCGAAGTCGTTCTCCCGGCGGGCGACCGCGGTGAGCTCGTTGATCTGCTCGGTGACGCGCTTCTCCTGCTCCAGGGCCAGCGCGATCGGCGCGACCACGTCGGAGAAGTCGTTGATCGGGGCCGGCAGGGCCGGGATGCGCACCTCGGCGTCGGCGTCGAGCAGGTAGCGCACCATCATCATCGCGTGGGTCCGCTCCTCGGCGGCCTGGTCGAAGAACAGCTGCGCGGTCTGCTGCATCGTCTGCTGGTCGTAGTAGACGGCGCACGCGACGTACTGCTGGTGCGCGGCGAACTCGTTGCCGATCTGCACGTTGAGCTGGTTCACGAAGGCTTCGGCGGCCACGGTGTCTCCTCTTCGGTGGCGGACGTCGACCGAACGGTACCGGGCACCCCCTCCCACCCCTTCCGCAGCGAGGCAGGCATGGCTAACCTCACCCCGTGGCCAAGCAGCAGCGCATGCCGAAGAAGAAGTGCTGCGTCGACAAGCCGCGCTGCGGCCGCTGCCCGCTCCGCGCGCTCGCCGAGGGCACGCTGCCGCCCGGCTACACCGTCAAGAAGCGCCGGCTGGTCAAGGTCGGCAAGGCCGACAAGGTCCTGGGGCGCGCAGCCTGACCTGACCGCACGGCCGGCGGTGGACGCCTGATGTTCACCACCGTCCTGGTCGCCAACCGCGGCGAGATCGCGGTGCGGGTGATCCGCACCCTGCGCTCGATGGGCATCCGCTCCGTCGCGGTCTACAGCGAGGCCGACGCCGGCGCGCTGCACACCCGGGTCGCCGACCTCGCCGTCCCGATTGGCCCGGCCCCGGCCGCGCAGAGCTACCTCTCGATCGAGCGGGTGCTGCAGGCGTGCCGGGTCACCGGCGCCCAGGCCGTGCACCCCGGCTACGGCTTCCTGTCCGAGAACGTCGAGTTCGCCCGGGCCCTGGAGGCCGCGGGCATCACCTTCATCGGGCCGCCGGTCGCCGCCATCGAGGCCATGGGCGACAAGATCCGGGCCAAGGCCACGGTGCGGGCCGCCGGCGTCCCCGTCGTCCCCGGGTCCTCCGAGCCCGGGATGGACGACGACGCTGTGGCCGCGGCCGCCGTCGAGGCCGGGTTCCCGGTGCTGCTCAAGCCCTCGGCCGGTGGCGGCGGCAAGGGCATGCGGGTGGTCCGGTCGGCCGACGAGCTGCCCGAGCAGATCGCCGGCGCCCGCCGCGAGGCCCGGTCCTCCTTCGGCGACGACACGCTGCTGGTCGAGCGGTACGTGGGCAACAGCCGGCACATCGAGGTGCAGGTGATGGCCGACGCGCACGGCTCGGTCGTCCACCTCGGCGAGCGGGAGTGCTCGCTGCAGCGCCGGCACCAGAAGGTCATCGAGGAGGCGCCGTCGCCGCTGCTGTCGGCGCGGATGCGGGCCACCATGGGCCAGGCCGCGGTCGACGCGGCGGCCGCGGTGGGCTACACCGGGGCCGGCACGGTCGAGTTCATCGTCGACGCCGACAACCCGCGCGACTTCTTCTTCCTGGAGATGAACACCCGGCTGCAGGTCGAGCACCCGGTCACCGAGGCGATCACCGGGCTGGACCTGGTCGAGCTGCAGGTCCGGGTCGCGGCGGGGGAGCAGCTGCCCTTCGAGCAGGCCGACGTGGAGCTGGGCGGGCACGCCATCGAGGCCCGGGTCTACGCCGAGGACCCCTCCCGCGGGTTCCTGCCGCAGGCCGGCACCGTCGTCGCGCTGACCGAGGCGGTCGGCGAGGGCATCCGGGTGGACAGCTCGCTGGTCGAGGGCGGGGTCGTCGGCTCGGACTACGACCCGATGCTGGCCAAGGTGATCGCCTGGGGTCCCACCCGGGAGACCGCTCGGGGCCGGCTGGTCGCCGCGCTCGGCCGCACCGCCGTCCTGGGTGTGACCACCAACGTGCCGTTCCTGCGCGCGCTGCTCAGCGACCCGGCCGTGGTGGCCGGCGACCTGGACACCGGGCTGATCGAGCGGCGCGGCGAGGAGCTGACCCGCGCCGAGGACCCGCCGGCCGGCATCTACGCGGCGGTGGCGATGTCGTTGCTGGTGGACGACGAGCCGATCAACGGCGTGGTGGATCCCTGGACTGTGCCCGGTGGTTGGCGGGTCGGGGAGCACGCGTGGACCCCGCGTCGGCTGGTCGTGCCCGGCGGCGAGCCGGTCGTGGTGCGCACCCGTGGCCGGGCCGGCGACGGCGAGGTCCGGGTGGGTGAGGGCGAGCCGCTGCGCGCCCGGGCCTGGCGGCAGGACGGCCGGCTGGCCGTCTCGCTGGACGACGTGACCACCTGGTACGCCCTGGCCCGGGACGGCTCGACCGTCTGGCTGGGCGCCGAGGGCTTCGCGCTGCCGTTCCGGCTGGTCGAGCGGACGGCGGGCGCGGGGACGGCGGCGCTGGCCGGTGGCGTGGTGACCGCCCCGATGCCGGGGACGGTGACCCTGGTGCGGGCCGCGGTCGGCGACGAGGTGACGGCGGGGACCCCGCTGCTCGTCGTCGAGGCGATGAAGATGGAGCACGTGCTGGTCGCGCCGATCGACGGCGTGGTCGACGAGCTCCCCGTGACGGCGGGCCAACAGGTCCGGCTGGACGAGCAGGTGGCCGTGGTGATCCCGCGGACCCCCGAGGAGGACTGAGCGATGCTGGACTATCGGCTCGACACCGAGACCGAGGCGCTGCGGACGATGGTCCGCGAGTTCGCCAACGAGGTCGTGCGCCCGCAGATCGGCGCCTTCTACGAGGCCGACGAGTTCCCCACGGCGATCGTGCGCCAGATGGGCGAGCTCGGGCTGTTCGGCCTGCCCTTCCCGGAGGAGTACGGCGGCTCCGGCGGTGACTACTTCACCCTCTGCGTGGCGCTGGAGGAGCTGGCCCGGGTCGACTCCTCGGTGGCCATCACGCTGGAGGCCGGCGTCTCCCTCGGCGCGATGCCGATCTTCCGGTTCGGCACCGAGGAGCAGAAGAAGGAGTGGCTGCCCCGCTTGTGCGCGGGTGAGGCGCTCGGCGCCTTCGGGCTGACCGAGGCCGGCGGGGGCTCCGACGCCGGCTCCACCCGGACGACGGCGAAGCTCGAGGACGGCCAGTGGGTGATCAACGGGTCCAAGGCGTTCATCACCAACTCCGGCACCGACCTGACCGAGCTGGTCACCGTCACCGCCGTCACCGGCACCAAGCCCGACGGCGGCAAGGAGATCTCCGCGATCATCGTGCCCTCGGGCACGCCGGGCTTCGTGGTCGGCCAGCGGTACTCCAAGGTCGGCTGGAACGCCTCGGACACCCGCGAGCTGTCCTTCACCGACGTCCGGGTGCCCGAGGAGAACCTGGTCGGCGAGCGCGGCCGCGGCTACGCCCAGTTCCTGTCCATCCTCGACGAGGGCCGGATCGCGATCGCCGCGCTGGCCGTCGGGCTGTGCCAGGGCTGCGTGGACGAGAGCGTGAAGTACGCCGCCGAGCGCGAGGCGTTCGGCCAGGCCATCGGCCGCAACCAGGCGATCTCGTTCATGATCGCCGACATGGAGGTCCGGGCCTCCACCGCGCGGCTGGCCTACTACCGGGCCGCGGAGAAGATGCTGCGCGGCGAGCCGTTCAAGCGCGAGGCCGCGATTGCCAAGCTGTACAGCTCGGAGATGGCGATGGAGAACGCCCGCTACGCCACCCAGGTGCACGGCGGGTACGGCTTCATGAACGAGTTCCCGGTCGGCCGGTTCTACCGGGACGCCAAGATCCTGGAGATCGGCGAGGGCACCAGCGAGGTGCAGCGGATGCTCATCGCCCGCTCCCTCGGCGTCGGCGCCTGACCCCTCCGTACTCCCCAGCGTCGATCAGGGGGGTGCGCCGGAGTCCGTCCTCCTGCACCAGAGCTGGTGCAGGAGGACGGACTCCCGCGCAGGTGGACGCCCACCACCCGTCGAGGCGGTACAGTTTCCGGTACCACTCGTCGATGGAGGTCCCGTGTCCGTCACCGCCAGCGAAGCGCGCCAGCGGCTCTTCCCGTTGATCCAGGAGGTCAACGAGGACCAGACAGCCGTCGAGATCGTCTCGAAGAACGGCACGGCCTTCCTGGTCTCCGAGGACGAGTACCGATCGCTGAAGGAGACCGTGTTCCTCCTGCAGTCCCCGGCGAACGCTGCACACCTGCGGGAGAGCCTGGCGCAGGCGCGAGCCGGTGAGGTCCAGGAGCACGAGCTGCTCCCGTGAGGGTGGTCTTCACGCCGAACGGCTGGCGTGACTACACCTCGTGGGTGGGGGATCGGAAGACGCTCACCAGGGTCAACCGGCTCATCGTCGAGGCTGCCCGCGACCCGGGGGTGGGCACGGGGAAGCCCGAGCGGTTGAGCGGAGACCTGTCCGGTTGCTGGTCGCGACGCATCGACCAGGAGCACCGGCTGGTCTACCTCGTGGACGGCGACGACCTGGTCGTGCTGCAGGCGCGCCGCCACTACTGACCTCGGCGCGCCGCTCCCCGCGGGCTCAGGCGGTGACGTCGACCAGCACCTTGCCGACGACGGCGTCCTGCACGGCCTGGTGCGCCGCGGCGGTGTCGGCGAGCGGGTAGGTGTGCAGCGGCAGCCCGGCGTCCTCGCCGACCCGGATCGCCCCGGCGGCCAGCGCAGCCGTGATGTCGTCGACCGCGTGGCCCTTGGCCGTGGCCGGCGCGGTGTAGACCAGCACGAACTGGAAGCGGGCGTTGGGGCCCATCAGCGCGCGGACCGGCAGGGTGAACTCGGTGCCGCCGTCGTCGGCGTAGATCGCCACCGACGCGTGCGGCGCCAGCACGTCCACGTCCTTCGCGGCGTTGGCCACGATCGACACCTCGACGACGGCGTCCACGCCGCGCGGGCTGATCTTCTTGATCTCGGCGACCACGTCCTGGGTCGTGTAGTCCACGACGTGGTCGGCGCCGGCCGCGGCGGCCAGCTGCGCCTTGCGGGGCGAGCTGATCGTGGCGATCACCGTCGCGCCGGCCCAGTGCGCCAGCTGGATCGCCGCGTTGCCGACCGCGCCGGCGCCGCCCTGCACCAGCACGACCCGGCCCTCCAGGGTGCCGGGGCCGATCCGGTCGGGCAGCTCCTCGGCCACGGTGAGGCAACGGTGCGCGGTCATGAACGGGATGCCCAGCGCGGCGCCGAGGTCGAAGCCGTGCTCGCCCAGCGGCACCGCCTGGTGCGTGGGGACGACGGTGTACTCGGCCGCGGTCCCGGTGGCGCGCTGCCAGGCGGCCTCCCAGACCCACACCCGCTCGCCGACCCGGCCGGCGTCCACGCCGGGGCCGACGGCGTCGACCGTGCCGCTGCCGTCCTGGTCCGGGGTCTTGCCGCTGTCGCCGGGGTCGGCGGTGCTGCGGGACTTCCAGTCGGTCGGGTTGACCCCGGAGTACGCCAGCCGCACCCGGACCTCACCCGGCCCCGGTTCGGGGGTGGGCAGCTCGGTCAGCTGCAGGACGTCGGGGCCACCGGCTTGGGTGTAGGTGATCGCTCGCACGCCCCCTGCCTACCCCTCCCNCGCCGGGGCCGGGTGAGGTCCGGGTGCGGCTGGCGTACTCCGGGGTCAACCCGACCGACTGGAAGTCCCGCAGCACCGGGGCTCCGGACGGCTAAAGGCGGGCGAGCTCCTCGGCCAGCGGACCCAGGCCCAGCGGACCGAGGTCCAGGACCTGGCGGTGCCACTCGACCAGGTCGAAGGCCTCGCCGTGCCGGGCCCGGGCCTCCTCACGGCAGGTGAGGAAGACCCGCTCGCCGACCTTGTAGACCGGCGCCTGGCCGGGCCAGCCCAGGTAGCGGTGCAGCTCGTCGACCAGCATCTGGTCGTCCATCGACACGTGGTCGCGGAGGAACTGCAGCGCCACGTCGTAGCTCCAGCGGTCGGCGTCGATGCCGTGCCCGGGCGGGATCGGCAGGTCCAGGTGCACCCCGATGTCCAGCACCACCCGGGCGGCCCGCAGCTCCTGGGCGTCGAGCATGCCCAGCCGGTCGCCGGCGTCGTCCAGGAAGCCCAGCTCGCCCATCAACCGCTCGGAGTACAGCGCCCAGCCCTCGGCGTGCGCGGAGCAGAAGTTCAGCATCCGCTGCCACCGGTTCAGCGAGGCCGAGTTGTGCACCGTCTGGCCGATCTGCAGGTGGTGGCCGGGCACGCCCTCGTGGAAGACCGTGGTTGTCTCCCGCCAAGTGGTCATCTCGTCCACGCCGTCGGGCAGCGACCACCACATCCGGCCCGGGCGGCTGAAGTCCTCGGTCGGGCTGGAGTAGTAGACGCCGGCGCCCGAGGTCGGGGTCAGCCGGCCCTCGATCCGGCGCACCGGCTCGGGGATGTCGAAGTGGACGCTGTGCAGCGCCGCGATCGCCCGGTCTGCGGTGTCCTGCAGCCAGCGCTGCAGCGCGTCGCGCCCGCGGACCAGCCGCGCCGGGTCGGCGTCCAGCACGGCCATGGCCCCGGCGACGCCCTGCCCGGGCGCGATGGTCTCGGCCACGGCGGCCTTCTCCGCCACGATGCGGGCCAGCTCCGCCCAGCCCCAGGCGTACGTCTCCTCGAGGTCCAGGTCGGCGCCGGTGAAGAACCGGGACTCCAGGGCGTACCGCTCGCGGCCGACGCCGTCGGCCTCCGGGGCGCGGGGCAGCAGGCTGCGCTCGACGTGGTCGGCGAACCGGAGCAGCGCGTCGTGCGCGCCCTCGACGGCCCGGTCCAGCTCGGCGCGCAGCGACGCCGGGGCCGGCTCGGTGAACGTGGTGAAGAAGCCGGGGACGTGCGGTGTACCGGCCCACTTCCGGGCCAGGGCCGCGGTGAGCCGGACCTGCCGGACGGCGGAGACCCGGCCGGCGTCGGCCGCGGCGTCCAGGCCGGCGAGGTACCCCTCGACCGCGGCCGGGAGGGCGGCCAGCCGGGCGGCGATCGTGGCCCAGTCGGCCTCGGTGTCCACCGGCATGAAGTCGAAGGTCTGCCGGAACGCCTGCAGCGGGGACTCGGTGCTGTTCAGGTCGGCGGCGGCCCAGCCGGAGTCCAGCCGGGCGAGCTCGGACTCCAGCCGCTCGACCATGGCGGCCCGGGCGACCTCCTCGCGGTGGTCGGCCGCGGGGCAGCCCCGGACGTCGGCCACCGTGCGGCGGAGCAGGTCGGCCCGGGCGGCGAGGCCGGCGGGGGAGAGGTCCGGCCACGCGTCGTCGTACCCGGGGACCCCCAGGTAGGTGGCGATGGTCGGGTCGATCGCGGCGTAGGAGTCGACGAACCGGTCGGCGAGCTGCTCCAACGGGGTCATCGGCCCACCGTAGGGGGGTGGGCCGATGACCGGGTCGTCAGGAGAGCGGGATCAGACCTGGAAGCCGCGCTGGCGGCGGACCAGCTTCTTCACCATGAACAGCGTCTGCAGCACGGTCAGCAGGTAGAGCACCGGCCAGCCGATCGACAGGATCGCCGACTGCAGCCCCACGCTCTGCTGGCTCCAGGCGAAGATCAGCACCGCGAAGGTGGCCGCCGCGCAGACCAGCGGCATCACGTAGGCCGAGCCACGACCACGCTCGGCGGCGGCCTGGGCAGCCCAGTTGTCCTTGTCCGAGCGGGCGAAGAACTGGGTCCACGCGGTGAGGAAGTGCCCCATCCGCAGCCACATGTAGAGCTCGGCGGGCACGGCCAGCAGCGCGTAGAAGATGTCCGAGGCGCTCTTGTCGTGCATGGACGCCGCGATCCGCAGGTTCAGCATCGTCGCCACCGCCGGCGGGATCAGCCAGATCGGGTTGAACACGAAGGCGTCGATGCTCAGCGCGGCGGCCAGCAGCAGCAGGAACGCCATGCGGCTGAAGATGTTCAGCACCATCGCGATGTTCTCGTACCAGCGCAGCCGCAGGTTGGGGTGCAGGGGCTGGCCCTTGGTGTCCCCGCGCTGGCCGGGCCACAGCAGGTCGATGCCGCCGTAGTTCCACTTCACCTGCTGGCCGTGCAGCGAGCGCAGGGTCTCCATCGGCCCCACGTTCGCCCGGGCGCGGGCGCTGATCTTCGTGCTGAACCCGGCGTCCTTGATCTGCAGGGAGAGCTTGGAGTCCTCGACCTCGGAGTCGCGCACCCAGGGTGCGGCCTGGTGGTTGAGGTACATGACCTGCTCCAGCGCGCGCACGCTGAACAGCGAGCACTGGCCGCCGAGCACGGCCATGTTCCGGCCGCGGACCAGGTTGTCCATGTTGAACCCGGCGAACTGGGCGCGCTGCCCGGCCACCAGGAACTTGGCCATCGGACCCTTCACGGTGGACTTGTCGAAGGAGTAGATCGCCGAGAGGCCGCCGATGCGCTGGTCGGTGACCATCTCCTTCTCCATCCACTCGACGCAGAAGCGGTCGAGGGTGGTGTCGCCGTCCACGCCGAGGATGTAGTCGTGGCCGCGGCTGACGTAGTAGCCGTAGTTCAGCGCGCCGACCTTCTTGTCCGGGTTCACGCCGATGTCGTGCACGTGCACGACGGTCGAGTACGTCTCGCCCTTGACGGTGCGCTCGTGCTCGCCGACGAACTCCCCGGCGATCTCGCCGGTGTCGTCGTCGGTGTTGTTGATGACGACGTGGATGGTGTCCGGCGGGCGGGTCTGGGACAGGATCGAGGCGAGGACGGCGCGGATCGTGCCCTCCTCGTTGTAGGCCGGGATGACGCAGGCAATCGTGGCGTGCCGACGGCTGGACGTGCTGCGCCCGTCGGAGAACTCGGCCGGCACCAGGGTGCTGACGTCGGGGATCTCGCCCCCGCTGCGGGCGAGGAGGGTGACCCGGTCGGTGGACCGGCGCATGCCTCGCGTGGTCAGGTCGGGGACGGCGAGCTCGGTCACGGGGTCTCCTGCAGGGCGGTGAGGGGCAGCACGAGGCTGTCGAGGACGGTCTGGCGGAAGTAGCGCTGCGACCCGGGCTCGGTCTCGACCAGCAGGTCGAACTGGAGGTCGACGGTCACCGACGTGGCGCCCTCGGCCGACGCGGGCAGGGACAGCGCCGTCCCGTAGGTGTAGGGGGCCTGCAGGGCGAACTCGCCCTGGTCGTCGGCCAGCGACGTGCGGGTGGTGCCGTCGTCGAGCACGGCGGCGAACCGGGTGACGAGGACCTCGAGGTCGGCGTCGTCGCCGCCCTCGAGGTGGGCCGACAGCTGCAGCGACTTCTCGTCGGCGGCGGTCCAGGTCGTCGGCGACCCGGAGGTCCACCAGTCCACGACCAGCTGGCGCTCGCCGGCGGCGACCACGTGGGTCACCGAGCCGGGGTCGAGCTCGCCGGCCGGGCGGGGTGCGACGGTGGGCTCGGCGACCTGGACGGCCTCGACGGCGGCCGTCGGGGTCGGCTCGGCGGTCGGCGACGCCGACGTCGTCCGGGCCGCGGTGGTCGAGCGGTCGGCCAGCGACGGGCTCATGCTCACGTCGGGGAACTGGCACGCGCTGAGCGCGGCGGTGCCGGCGAGCACGGCCCCGACGAGGAGGGTGCGGGACCTCGCGGTCCGACGGGTGCGGGCGGGTGGCCTCACGGGAGAGCTCCTGGCTGGCGGCGCAGGGCCGCGGTCTGGGGGAGGGTGAGCACCCCGGATCGCCGTCGTCCCGGGCTGTTGGTGATGACCCTGTTACCGCCCGTCACAGGGGTCAAGGACCGCCCGTGCTGACCAAACCCGAAGGGGTCAGGCTCGACCGCTTTCCACCCGCCGGGGTGACCGACCCCCGGCGTCCCTACTCCGCGTCACCGGCTCAGACGGGGCTGATCCGCAGGGTGAGCGCCGCGCGGCCGGCGTCGGTGCGGGCGGTGGCCAGCCGCTCGGCCGACGGCATCCCGTAGTCGGTGGTGCGCTGGCGGGCCGGCCGGCCGATCCCGGCGGCCATCGACTCGAGCTGGGCGACGGTCTTCAGCGAGCCGTTCTCGCTGCCGGCCATCCGGCTGATCGTCTCCTCCATCAGCGTGCCGCCCAGGTCGTTGGCACCGCCGGTCAGGACCACCTGGGTGCCGGCGTCGCCGAGCTTCACCCAGGAGGTCTGGATGTTGTCGATGCGGCCGTGCAGCAGCAGCCGGGCGACGGCGTGCACGGCCCGGTTCTCCCGCATCGTCGGCCCCGGCCGGGCCACCCCGGCCAGGTAGACGGGGGAGTTGTGGTGCACGAAGGGCAGCAGCACGAACTCCCGGAACCCGCCGGTGCGGTCCTGCAGCGCGGCCAGGGTGCGCAGGTGGCCGACCCAGTGGTGCGGGGCGTCGACGTGGCCGTACATCATCGTCGAGGTCGACGGGATGCCCACCGAGTGCGCGGTCTCCACGATCTCCAGCCAGGTCGCGGTCGGCAGCTTGCCCTTGGTGAGCACCCAGCGGACGTCGTCGTCCAGGATCTCGGCCGCGGTGCCGGGGATGGAGTCCAGCCCGGCCTCCTTGGCGGCGAGCAAGAAGTCGCGGAACGACAGGCCCGTGCGGGCCGCGCCGTTGACGATCTCCATCGGGGAGAAGGCGTGCAGGTGGATGTCGGGCTGCCGGCGCTTCACCTCGCGGGCCAGGTCCAGGTAGGCGGTGCCGGGCAGGTCGGGGTGGATGCCGCCCTGCATGCAGATCTCGGTCGCCCCGCCGGCCCAGGCCTCGTCGACCCGGTCGCCGACCTGCTCCAGGGACAGCGTGTAGGCGTCGGCGTCGGTGCGCCGCTGGGCGAAGGCGCAGAACCGGCAGCCGGTGTAGCAGACGTTGGTGAAGTTGATGTTGCGGTTCACCACGTAGGTGACGTCGTCGCCGACCACGTCGCGGCGGACCGCGTCGGCCAGCGCGGCCAGCGCCTCGAGGTCGTCGCCGTCGGCGCCGAGCAGGGCCAGGTACTCCGCGTCGGTCAGCCCGGCCGGGTCGGCCTCGGCGCGAGCCAGGGCCGCGTGCACCTCGGGGTCGCCGGCGGCGATCGCGGTGGACAGCCCGCTGCGGGCGCCGGTGGTGCGCTCCCGCAGCTCGGCCCAGTCGCCGTAGACGGCGTCGAAGTCGCTGCGCCGGTCGTCGGTGCGGCCCTCGGTGTCGATCGAGGTGTGCAGGTCGACCCGCCCGGAGGCGCCCCAGGTCTCGTCGGGCTCCTGCCACGGCAACCCGACCGGGCTGCGGCCCTCGACGGCCAGCCCGTCCGGGCCGGCCAGGGCGGTGACGTGCGGGCGCACCCGGGGGTCCAGCCACGGCTCGGGCTGCTGCACGTAGCCCGGCTGGGCGGCCAGCCGCTCGCGCAGGGTGTACCCGGCCTGCGCCGTCAGCTCGGTGAGGGTGTCGATGTGCGGCCAGGGCCGCTCGGGGTTCACGTGGTCGGGCGTGAGCGGGGAGACCCCGCCCCAGTCGTCGACGCCGGCCCGCAGCAGCAGGCCCAGCTCGGTCGGGTCGGTGAGGTTCGGCGGCGCCTGCACCCGGTGCTTGGGGCCCAGCAGCAGCCGGGTGACGGCGACGGCGGCCAGGTACTCCTGCAGCCCCAGGTCGTCGGCGGCGGCCATCGCCGTCCGCCGCTTGGCCCGGAAGTTCTGCACGATCGTCTCCTGCACGTGCCCGTGCCGCTGCGCCGCTGCCCGGATCTGCAGCACGGCGTCCACCCGCTCGGCCGGGGTCTCGCCGATGCCCAGCAGCACGCCGGTGGTGAACGGGACGGCGGAGCGGCCGGCATCCTCCAGCACCCGCAGCCGCACGGCGGGGTCCTTGTCCGGGGAGCCGTAGTGCGGGCCGCCGGGCTCGGTGAACAGCCGGGTGGCGGTGGTCTCCAGCATCATGCCCATCGACGCCGACACCGGCTTGAGCCGCTGGATCTCCTCCCAGGTGAGCACGCCGGGGTTCAGGTGCGGGAGCAGCCCGGTCTCCTCGAGCACCCGGATCGCCATGGCCCGCAGGTAGCCCAGGGTGGAGTCGTAGCCGTGCGCCTCCAGCCACTCGGCCGCGACCGGCCAGCGGTCCTCGGGCCGGTCGCCCAGGGTGAACAGGGCCTCCTTGCAGCCCAGCGCCGCGCCGTCCCGGGCGATCTGCACGACCTCGTCGGGGGACAGGAACGGCGCCTTGCCCTCGGCGCGCAGCTGGCCGGGCGTGGTGACGAACGTGCAGTAGTGGCAGCGGTCCCGGCACAGGTGGGTCAGCGGGATGAACACCTTGCGGCTGTAGGTGACCACCCCGGGGCGGCCGGCGGAGGCCAGGCCGGCGTCGCGCACCCGGGTGGCCGCGGTGAGCAGCCGGTCCAGCGGGTCGCCGGCGGCCAGGCCGCGGGCCGACAGCAGCGTCTCGGCCTCGAGGGCGTCCAGCGCCACCCCCCGCTCGGCCCGGACCAGGGCGCGGCGGACGGCGGACTCGGAGAAGGGTGCGTCGGACATCGATGCCCAGTGAACCCCTACGGACGGCGGAAGGCGCGGCCCGCCCCGTCGGTCCAGCGGCCGCGCAGCCGCAGCAGCGGGTCGCGGGACTCGTCCAGCACCGGGACGGCGAGCACCTCCAGCAGCACCACGGTGTGGTCGCCGGCCTCGACCAGCCGGTCCACCCGGCAGTCCAGCGCAGCGACGCCACCGGTGAGCACGACGGCGCCGCTGTGCTCGGCCCGCTGCCAGGGCACGGTCTCCAGCAGGTGCCGTGCGCTGGGCCGCCCGGCGGAGGCGAACCGGCTGGCCACGATCTCGTGCTCGGCGGCCAGCAGGGTCAGCGCGCCGGACCCGACGGTCTCCAGGACCTCCAGCGGGTAGCCGCCGGTGGTCAGCGCCACGGCCACCAGGGGCGGGTCGGCCGAGACGCTCATGACCGAGCTGACCGTCGTCCCGACGTCGTCGATGTCGTCCTGGACGCACAGCAGCGCTACCCCGGCGGCGTACTGGCGGAGGGCCTGGGCGAAGTCCGCGGGGTCGACCGGCATGCGGCCAGTCGACCACACGGGCGAGACTGTGCCGGTGACTGCGGACCAGACCTTTGACGTGATCGTGATCGGAGCCGGCTCGACCGGCGAGAACGTGGCGGACGTCGTCGTGAAGGGCGGGCTGACCGCCGTCCTCGTGGAGAGCGAGCTGGTCGGCGGCGAGTGCTCCTACTGGGCCTGCATGCCCAGCAAGGCGCTGCTGCGCGGCACCGAGGTGCTCGAGGAGGCCCGCGCGGTCGGCGGCGCCGCGGCGGCCGTCACCGGCGAGCAGGACGTCGCGGCCACCCTGGCCCGCCGCAACTCCTTCACCAGCAACTGGGACGACTCGGGCCAGGTGACCTGGGTCGACGGTGCGGGGATCGCGCTGGTCCGCGGCGCCGGCCGGCTGGACGGCGAGAAGCGGGTCGTGGTGACCGCCGCCGACGGCAGCACCAGCACGCTCACCGCCCGGCACGCGGTCGTGGTCTGCACCGGCTCGGAGGCCGCCGTCCCGCCGCTGGAGGGCATCGACGACGTCGAGGTCTGGACCGCCCGCGAGGCCACCAGCGCGCAGCAGGTCCCCGGCCGGCTGGTGATCCTGGGCGGCGGCGTGGTGGGCGTGGAGATGGCCACGGCGTGGTCCGCATTGGGCTCGCAGGTGACGCTGCTGCAGCGCGGCGACCGGCTGCTGGCCGGCCAGGAGCCCGAGGCCGGCGACGCGGTGGCGGGATCGCTGCGCGGGCGCGGGGTCGACGTGCAGCTGAACACCTCGGTGACCGCCGTGCGCAAGGACGGCGACGAGGTGGTCGTGGTGACCGGCGCCGGCGAGGTGCGCGGCGACCAGTTCCTGGTCGCCGCCGGGCGCCGGGCGCGCACCGGCGACATCGGGCTGGACACCGTCGGCCTGGCGCCGGGGGAGTACCTCGACGTCGACGACACGCTGCGGGTCCGCGGCGTGGACTGGCTCTACGGCGTCGGCGACGCCAACGGCCGCCGGCTGCTCACCCACATGGGCAAGTACCAGGCCCGCCAGGCCGCCGCGGCGATCGTCGCCCGGGCCACCGGCGAGCAGGTCTCGATGGCCGACTGGTCACCGTTCGTCGCCACCGCCGACGCCGCGGCCACCCCGCAGGTGACCTTCTCCATCCCGCAGGTCGCCTCGGTGGGGATCACCGCCGCGCAGGCCGAGGAGCAGGGGATCGCGCACACCGTCGTCCGGTACGAGCTGGGCAACGTGGCCGGGTCGGCGCTGTTCGCCGACGGCTACGCCGGCAAGGCCGTGGCCGTGGTGGACACCGACCGGCAGGTGCTGGTCGGCCTGACCTTCGTCGGCCCGGGCGTCTCGGAGATGCTGCAGGCGGCGACCATCGCCGTCGTCGGCGAGGTGCCGATCAGCCGGCTCTGGCACGCCGTCCCGGCCTACCCGACGATGAACGAGGTCTGGCTGCGCCTCCTGGAGACCCTCCGGGATCAGTAGAACGACCCCGCCGCCCCGGCGTGGATCAGGTGGGACGACGGCCGTGCATCCTCAGCCGCCGACGTCGGTGGCTGAGGATGCACATCGCTCGTCGGACCTGATCCACGACGGTGGAGAGTCAGGGCAAGGCGTAGGGCGCGTCGTCGGGGGTCGGGAGGTCGCCGTCGACGGTGGCGGTGACCGTCATCCGGCCCAGCGTCGCCCGGCCGCCGAACAGCGACAGGAACGCGGTGTCCGCGGCGTCCCGACCGTGGCAGATCCGGACCAGGGACGACGTCGGCGCCAGGCGCGTCGGGTCCACGGTCTTCCACACCCCGTCGACGTCGGCCTCGACCACGGCGTGGAAGTCCATGGGCGACAGGCCGGGGGCGTAGACGGCGACCAGCCGGGCCGGCACCTCCAGCGCGCGCAGCAGCATCACGGTCAGGTGCGTGTAGTCCCGGCAGACGCCGGAGCCGGCCAGCAGCGTGTCGATGGCGGTGTCCACCGGCCGGCTGGCGCCGGCGACGTAGACCAGCCGGTCGGTGACCCACTGCGCGACCTGGCCGACCAGCGCGCCGCGCTCGACGTCCTGGTCGAACTCGCGGGCGGCGAACCCCTCGACCTGGTCCGACGGGCAGTAGCGGGAGGGCCGGAGGTACTCCGCCCAGTCGGCGGCGGAGACCTCGCGGGGCTCGCCGCCGGACTCGACCGACGCGCTGTAGGAGATGGTGGTCTCCCCGGCGGCCACCTCGAGCTTGTGCACCCGGGCGCCGTCCACCTGGGTCTCCACCGCGTGCCGCGGCTGGCCCGCCGACAGGATGGTCAGCTCCTCGGTGGTCGGCGCGGCGACCGCGACCTGCAGCAGCGCCGTCGCCGGCACGGGGGAGGAGATGGTCAGCGAGCAGGCGACGTCGGTGCGCATGGCCGCAGATGATCCCGGTCCGGCCGCCCCCGGGTCGAACCCGCGCGGTGTGTCGTCGGCCACCGGGTCAGGATGGTCCGGTGGCATGGCAGCGGTACGTGGCGATCGGGGACTCCTTCACCGAGGGCGTCGGTGATCCCGGCACCGGCCCGGACGAGCTCGTCGGCTGGGCCGACCGCCTCGCCGGGCACCTCGCCGTCGCCGGCGGTGGGGTGGAGTACGCCAACCTCGCGGTGCGCGGACGCCTGCTCCAGCAGGTGCTCGACGAGCAGCTGCCCGTCGCGCTGGAGCTCGCGCCGGACCTGGTGAGCCTGGTCGCCGGCGGCAACGACCTGCTGCGCCCGGGCGCGGACCCCGACGCGCTGGCCGTCGCGATGGAGGCCGCGGTGGTGCAGCTGCGCGCCGTGGGCGCCGACGTGCTGCTGGC
Organism: Klenkia terrae; assembly: GCF_900491935.1. Taxonomy (GTDB): domain Bacteria; phylum Actinomycetota; class Actinomycetes; order Mycobacteriales; family Geodermatophilaceae; genus Klenkia; species Klenkia terrae. The sequence goes on along the minus strand of NZ_UEXK01000004.1, from coordinate 860,692 downwards.
CACCGGCGTCGACCCGCGGCAGACCCCGCTGATCGGCCGGACCCGCGGCCGGTCGGCGGTCTACAACGCGCACCTGTGGTCGATCGCCGCCCGGCACGGTGCCTACGTGCTGGACCAGTGGGGTGCCACCTGGGTGCAGGACGCCCGGATGTGGGACGTCGACCGCCTGCACCTGGGCACCGAGGGACACCGCCGCACCGCGCTGGCCGCGGCCGCCGTCCTCGGGGTGGACGTCGACCCGGGCTGGGCGGTGCCGCTGGACCCCGCGCCGGCGCTGCCCCGCCGGGAGCGGATCGCCGGCGAGGTGGCGTGGGTGCGCTCGTTCGTCGTCCCGTGGGTGGGCCGTCGGGTGCGCGGCCGGTCGTCGGGGGACGGCCGGACGGCGAAGCGCCCGGTGCCGACCCCCGTCTGACGCCGGCTCCCCCGCCTCAGGCCGGGGCTGAGACCTGCTCGACGGGCTCCCGGGGCGGCAGCGGTGCCGGCCGGCCGAACGCGTAGCCCTGGGCCATCGTGCAGCCGTGCTCGCGCAGCCAGGTGGCCTGCTCCTCGTCCTCGATGCCCTCGGCGATGACCTCCAGGCCCATGCCCTGACCCAGCTGCAGCAGGCCCTGGACCAGCGCGGCCGTGGAGGGCTCGGTGACCACGTCGGCGACGAAGGAGCGGTCGATCTTCACGGTGTGGATCGGCAGCCGGTGCAGCGCGGTGATGGCCGAGTAGCCGGTGCCGAAGTCGTCCAAGGCCAGGGTGACCCCGCTGGCGGTGACCTCGGAGACCGAGCGGAGCGTCGCCTCGGCGGCGAACAGCGCGGTGGACTCGGTGATCTCCAGCTCCAGGCGGCCGGACTCCAGACCGGACTCCTCCAGCGCGGTGGCCACCAGCTCGGAGAAGCCGGGCTCGGCCAGGTGCCGGGCGGAGATGTTGACGTGCACCCGCAGCTCGGGGTCCCAGTCGGCGGCGTCGGTGCAGGCGCGGCGGAGCACCCAGGCGCCCAGCTTGGAGGTCAGCCGGTTGTTCTCCGCGGCCTCGAGGAAGGCACCCGGGGGCAGCAGCCCGCGGGTGGGGTGCTGCCAGCGGATGAGCGCCTCGTAGCCCAGCAGCCGCTCGTCGGCCAGGGCGACGATGGGTTGGTAGAACAGCCGCAGCTCGCCGGCGTCCACGGCGTGCCGGAGGTCGCTCTCCAGCTGCAGCTGGTCGACGTCGCCGCCGCTGAGCGCCTCGTCGTGCACCTCGATCCGGCCCCGGCCGCCGTTGGCCTTGGCCCGGATGAGCGCCCCGTGCGCCTGCTTGAGCAGGGCGTCGGGGGCGGCGTCCTGGCCCAGGGTGAGGGTCAGGCCCATGCTCGCCGACAGCACGATCTCGCGGTCGTTGACGTGGAAGGGGTCGTCGAGGACCCGCATCAGCCGGTCGGCCAGCGTCCGCAGGCCGTCGACGTCGACGACCTCCTCGGCCAGCACCAGGAACTCGTCGGCGCCCAGCCGGACGGCGGTGTCCTCGACCCGGGTCGACCAGCGCAGCCGGTCGGCCACCTGGCAGAGCAGCTGGTCGCCGGCCTCGTGGCCGAGGGAGTCGTTGACCGCCTGGAACCGGTCGAGGTCCAGGTAGACCAGCCCGACCGGGCCGCCGCGGCGGCGGGAGATGTTCAGCGCGTGCTGCAGCCGGTCGGTGAGCGAGCGCCGGTTGGGCAGCCCGGTCAGCGGGTCGGTCAGCGCCCGGCGGACCAGGTCCTCCTCGGCGCGCCGGCGGTCGGTGACGTCGACCAGGGACAGCACGACGAAGTGCGGGTCGCCGTTGGTGCGGTGCACCAGCTCGCGGGCCTGCTGCACCCACAGGGTGCTGCCGTCGGCGCGCTGCAGCCGTCGCTCGCCGAGGACCTCCAGGTGCGGGTCCAGCGGGGTGCGGCCGGGCACCGGCATGCCGGGCTGGTCGGCGACCGGGGTGTCGTCGGGGTGGGCGAGCACGTCGAGGTGCTCGCCGACCAGCTCGTCGGCGGTGCGCCCGGTGAGCGTGCACAGCGCGGGGTTGACCACGAGCATGCGCCCGTCGACGGCGACGACGGCCTTGCCGATCGGCGCGGACAGGAACAGCGCCCGGAAGAGCTGGCCCCGGTCGGCGAGCAGGGTGTCGACCGCCCGCGGCCCGCTGGGGCCGCCGGGCGTCGGCGGGGTCGGCGGGACGGAGAGGCTCACCGGCACACTGTCGCCCATGGAACGGCCCGGACGGCGCAACTCCGGTGGTGCGTCGCAACTGAGGAGACATGTTCCGTCACAGGATGGGAGTTCTGCTGTCAGAAGTGGCCGGTGGGACGACGAGGCCCGGCGGAGGTGCTGTGGCGTGACTCGCACCGCACACCGGAATCCTGGGCGTCCCTGCACGGCTGGGCCGGACATGGACTTGTTCTCACCCGTGCAGCTCGGCGACCTCGAGCTCGCCAACCGCGTCGTCATGGCCCCGCTGACCCGGACCCGCTCCGGTGACGCCGGCATCCCCGGCGAGCTCGTCGTCGAGCACTACGCCCAGCGCGCCGGCCTCGGCCTCATCGTCACCGAGGGCACCTACCCCAGCCACGAGTCCCGCTCCTACCCCGGCCAGCCCGGCATCGTCACCGACGAGCAGGCCGCCGGCTGGGCCCGGGTCGCCGACGCCGTGCACGCCCGCGGCGGCCGGCTGGTCATGCAGCTCATGAACGGCGGCCGGGTGTCGCACACCGCGATCACCGGCACCGACCGGATCGTGGCGCCGTCGGCCATCGCCGTCCCGGGGGAGGCGCACACCCCCGAGGGGAAGCTGCCCTACCCGGTGCCGCACGCGCTGACCACCGAGGAGGCCGTCGCGGTCAAGGCGGAGTTCGTCGCCGCCGCCCGCCGCGCGGTGGACGCCGGCCTGGACGGCGTCGAGGTGCACGGTGCCAACGGGTACCTGCTGCACGAGTTCCTCGCCGTCGACGCCAACACCCGCACCGACGTCTACGGCGGCAGCCCGGAGGCCCGGGCCCGCTTCGTGGTCGAGGTCGTCACCGAGGTCGCCGCGGAGATCGGCGCCGGCCGGGTCGGCCTGCGCATCTCGCCCCAGCACGGCGTGCAGGGCGTGGTCGAGCCCGACGCCGACGACGCCCGCGCCACCTACGGCGCCCTGGTGGACGCCCTGGCGCCGCTGGGCCTGGCCTACCTGTCCGTGCTGCACGCCGACCCGGCCGGTGAGCTGGTCCAGGACCTGCGGCGGCGCTTCGGCGGCCCGCTGATGGCCAACACCGGCTTCGCCACGCCGACCGAGCGCGACGAGGCGATCGGCTACGTCGAGTCCGGCCACGCCGACGTCGTCGCCGTGGGTCGCGCGGTCATCGCCAACCCGGACCTGGTCGAGCGCTGGGTCGGCGGCCACCCGGAGAACGCCCCGGACGGCTCGACCTTCTACGGGGCCGGCGCGAAGGGCTACACCGACTACCCGACGCTGAGCACCGCCGGCGCCTGACCCGCGCGCAGCACCCTCCCCGGGCCCGATCGCACCCTGCGGTCGGGCCCGGCTGCTGTGCAGGAACACCGATGGGTGGTTGAGTGTTCAACAGAGCGACCGAGGAGGTCACGACATGGACAAGAAGATCGGTTTCCTGAGCTTCGGGAACTGGAACCCCGGCCGGGGGTCGCAGGTACGCACCGGCCGCGAGGCCCTGGTGCAGAGCGTCGAGCTGGCCGTGGCCGCCGAGGAGCTCGGCCTGGACGGCGCCTACTTCCGGGTGCACCACTTCGCCCGGCAGCTCGCCGCGCCGTTCCCGCTGCTGGCCGCCGTCGCCGCCCGCACCTCGCGGATCGAGATCGGCACCGGCGTCATCGACATGCGCTACGAGAACCCGCTGTACATGGCCGAGGAGGCGGCGATCACCGACCTGCTCGCCGACGGCCGGCTGCAGCTGGGCATCAGCCGGGGATCACCGGAGACGGCGCTGCGCGGGGCCACGGCCTTCGGCTACGCCTTCGACGACGACGGCGGGGACCTGGCCCGCCAGCACACCGACCTGTTCCGCGCGGCGATCGCCGGCGCGGGCGTGGCCGACGCCGACCCGCGGATGACCGGCGGGGTGACCGGACGGCTGGGCATCCAGCCCCAGGCCGCCGGGCTGGGCGACCGGATCTGGTGGGGCTCGGGCACCCGCGGCACCGCGGAGTGGACCGGCCGCCAGGGCATGAACCTGATGAGCTCGACCCTGCTCACCGAGGACACCGGCATCCCGTTCGACGAGCTGCAGGCCGAGCAGATCGAGCGCTACCGCGCCGCGTTCGCCGACGCCGGCTTCGACCGCGAGCCGCGCGTCTCGGTCAGCCGCAGCGTGATGCCCGTGGTCACCGACGAGGACCGGATGTACTTCGGCGATCGGTCCGGCGAGGACCAGGTCGGCATCCTGGACGGCGCCCGCTCGCGGTTCGGCAAGACCTACGCCGGCCCGCCGGACCAGCTGGCCGAGGAGCTGGCCAAGGACGCCGCAGTGCGCGAGGCGGACACCCTGCTGCTCACGGTGCCCAACATGCTCGGCGTGGACTACAACGTCCGGCTGCTGGAGACCATCGTCCGGGACGTCGCCCCGGCGATCGGCTGGACCCGCAGCGCCTGACCCCGCACGGACGACGGCCCCGCACCCGGGGGCGGGTTCTAACGGTCGCTGCAACACCCGAGCACTTCGGGAGTTGCAGCGACCGTGTCGTTCCAGGACATCTCAGACCCAGCTCGGGATCGCGTGCGGGTGAAGGCGGCGTTCTTTGCATCCTTCGATCGCACTGGCAGCGTCACGGTGTCAGCGGCCGAGGTCGGAGTCGGGCGCAGCTTGGCGGCTGGTTGGACCCGCGCTGCCGGTGTGCGGTCACGACGCCAGTACACCGGGCATCCCGGTCGCGGTGAGTACGAGCGTCTGCGGGCTGGTGGTGCCACCCGGCGGGCGGCTGCGGCGTCGGTCGGGGTCAACGTGCGCACCGCGCAGGACTGGGACAAGGGCATCCGCAAGGTCAACTCCCGGCGGCTGCATCCCGATGGTCGGGTCGTGGACTACGCCGCCGGCACGATCACCCACCAGCCATCGTTGCCAGCGGTGGAGAAGGTGCTGCACCACCGCTTCCTGAGCCTGGCCGAGCGGGAGCAGATCGCCGACCTGCGCGCCGCGGGCCACTCGATCCGCCACGTCGCCGCAGCACTGGACCGTCCGCCCTGCACGGTCAGCCGCGAGCTGACCCGCAACACCGACCCCGGCGGCGCCTACCGGCCCCACGGCGCCCACCGCGCAGCTGCAGGACGCCGGGCACGACCCAAGACGGCCAAGCTGGCCACCGACGGGCCGCTGCGCGCGGCGGTGTAGGCCGGGCTGGGTGAGCGCTGGTCACCGGAGCAGATCCACCACACCCTGCGTCAGGATCACCCCGGTGACCAGGACATGCAGGTGAGCACCGAGCCGATCTACCAGGCCATCTACCTCCAAGCCCGCGGCGGACTGCGCCGGGAACTGGCCGTCGCGTTGCGGACCGGGCGAACCCGCCGCACACCTCACCGCGATCCCGCCGCCCGCACCTCCCGGTTCACCGACCCGATGGTCATGATCAGCGAGCGGCCTGCCGAGGTCGAGGACCGTGCCGTGCCCGGGCACTGGGAAGGCGACCTGATCATCGGCGCCGACGGTGCATCGGCGATCGGCACCCTGGTCGAGCGCACCACCCGCTACGTGATGCTGGTGCACCTACCCAACGGGCGGACCGCCGAAGCAGTCCGCGATCAGCTCGTGGCCACCATGGCCACGCTGCCCGGGCATCTACGCGGCTCTCTGACCTGGGACCAGGGCGCGGAGATGGCCGCTCACCGATCCTTCAGCATGGCTACCGGCATGCCGGTCTACTTCTGCGACCCGGCCAGCCCCTGGCAACGCGGCTCCAACGAGAACACCAACGGACTACTCCGCCAGTACTTCCCCAAGGGAACTGACCTGGCCGCCCACGGCCCCGCCGACCTCGAACACGTTGCCCAGCAGCTCAACGGCCGACCACGCAAGACGCTGGACTGGCAGACCCCAGCCCAGCGTCTGCGTGCTCTACTGCAACCGGCCTACTGACCAGCGGTGTTGCGACGACCCCTGGAATCCGCCGGGTGGGTGCGGGGCCGTCGTCGTCCCGGGGTCAGGCCTGCTCGGTGATCCCGAACTGCAGGTTGCCCTCGCCGTCGGCGGCGGCGTCCAGCGTCTTGTCGGCCAGTACGGCGGCGGCCTGGTCGTCGAGGAAGACCCGGGCGCCCCTGCCGTCGGGGTCCTGGGCCTCGACCACCTGGTCGGCGGCCTCGGGGCCACCGGTGATGGCCAGCTCCAGGGCGGGGCCGGTGGGGTCGTCGCTGATCCGCAGGCCGGCCTCGGCGGGGGCCTGCACCCCGTCGACCAGGGTGCGGATGGCGGTGGCGGCGTTCTCGGTCAGGGTGAGCACGGGAGTCGTCCTCTCGTCGTCCGGTCCGGTGGGCAGCCGTCGACCATGCCGGGCGAGCCCCCGGGGCGTCAAACGGGCCGGCCGGCCGGCCAGCGTCAACCGGCGAGGTACCGGTGCTGCCAGCCGTCCCCGGCCCGGGTGTAGCGCACCCGGCGGCTGGCGGTGTCCGCGCCGCCGGCCCAGAAGGTGAGCTCGGCCGGGCGCAACCGGTAGCCCACCCAGGAGGGCGCGGGCTGCGCGGCGGCGTCGTCCCGCACGTCGACGGCCCAGCCCCGGCGGCGGCCGGCGAGGTCCAGGCCGGCGAGGTCGTCGGTGTTGAGCCAGGCCAGCCGGCGCAGGTGGTCCGAGCGGGCCGCCCAGGCGCGGGCCAGCGCGTCGGCGTCCTCGACGACCACGTCGCCGCGCACCACCAGCTGCCGGGTGAACCCCGGCCAGAGCACCGTCATGCTCGCCCGCGGGACGGCGGCCAGCTGCGCCACCTTGCGGCTGCCGCGGGAGGTGTGGAAGGCGAACCCGCTCGCGTCGAACGCCGACAGCAGCACCGTCCGGGCGTCCGGGCCGCCGTCCTCGCCGACGGTGGACAGCACCACCTGCGGCCGGTCGGGGTCGGCGTCGGCGGGCAGCCAGCTGCGCGCCAGGTCCAGCGGGTCCGCCGGCGGGTCGCCGTCGGCGTGCAGGTCGAACGGCGTCACCGCACCGCGCCCTTGGTGGGGCCGCCGTAGTCGGGGTTGAGCTTGCCGGGGTTCAGCAGGCCGCGGGGGTCGGTGCGCCGGGCGGTCTCCACGGTGCGCTGGAGCTGGAAGTCCACGTTCCACTGGTGCGGGTCGTGCACCCCGACACCGAGGGCGTTGAGCTCCAGGATCCCGGCGGCCACCTGCTCGGGGCTGCGGTAGACCCCGGCGAGCATCCCGATCGGGCCGGAGTGGCCGACCTCGTTGTGCAGCAGGCCGCCCTCGAAGACCGCGTGCACCTCGTCGACCCGGTCGATCAGCGCCTCGCCGCCGACCTCGAGGTGGAAGTACACGCCGGGGGCGGACTTCTGCAGCCACTCGATCGGGTGGTTGTAGCTCAGCACGCTCAGCGACAGGGGCACCTGCGGCCCCTCGCGGACGTCCTCGAGACGCCCGCCGGCGGCCTCGACGAGCTCGGTCGCCGCGCCCACCGTGCCGGCCTCCAGGATGCCGCGGACGCTGGCCCGGCCGGCCGGGAAGGCGGGGTCCTCGGGCAGCGCGGCGGTGATCTCCGGGGTGTCCGCCGAGATCAGCCGCGGGGTCGGCGAGAGCGCCCCTAGCGCCCGCAGCACCGACTGCGCACCGCGGAAGTCGGGGAAGCTCGCGTAGAACCCGCGCCACTCCTGCAGCGGCTCCAGCCGCACCGTGGCCCGGGCGATGATCCCGGCGGTGCCGTAGTTGTGCACGAAGTGCTGGGCCTCCTCGCCCTCGACGTGCACCAGCTCGCCGGACCCGTCGGCGAGGACGACGTCCAGCGCGGCCACGAAGCCGGCGTCGTTGGTGCCGTGCACGATGCTGCCGGTGCCCCCGGACCCGCCGGCGAGGAAGCCGCCCAGCGAGGACTGCACGGTCGAGGGGTACATCCACAGCTGCTGGCCGGTGGCCTGCGCGGCCCGCTCGCAGGTCACCATCGGCGTCCCCGCCTCGGCGGTGAGCAGCCCGTCGGTGACCTCGACGACCGCGCGGGCCCGGGACAGGTCGAGCACCAGCCCGCCGGCCATCGGGATGCCCTGGCCGTAGTTGCCGGTGCCCTTGCCCCGCGGGGTGATCGGCACGCCGTGCCGGACGGCGGCCGCGACGGCCTGGCCGGCCAGCTCGGCGCTGGTCGGGAAGGCCACCAGCTCGGCGACGCCCAGCGGGAGCAGCTCGCTGATGATCGGGCTCATCCGGGCGCCGTCGACGGAGACGCGCTCGCGCACGCGCAGCTCGCTGCTGACGTTGCGCTCGCCGAGCAGCGCGGTCAGCTCGGACTCCAGGGCGGCGACGGCGGTCGGGGACGCAGGCGCAGTGACGGTCACGCTGCCGATGGGAACCCACCCCGGTTACGTCCGTGTGACCCTTCTGCGTCAACGGTCCACCGCCGTCGGGGGTGTGTGCAGAATCCGCCGGTGAGCTTCTTCTCCGACGTCGAGCGCGACCTCGTCGTGGCCGCCCGGACCCCGCTGGCCGACGGCGTGCTGGGGCTGGACCTGGTGTCCCACAACGGCCGTGACCTGCCTGCCTGGACCCCCGGGTCGCACCTGGACGTGGTGGTGCGGCCGGGCCTGGAGCGCCAGTACTCGCTGTGCGGCGACCCGGCCGACCGGTCCACCTGGCGGATCGCCGTGCTCCGCGAGGACGCCGGTGGCGGCTCGGTGGCGCTGCACGACGAGGTCGAGGTGGGCCAGCGGCTGCGGGTCCGCGGGCCGCGCAACCACTTCGTCTTCGAGGTCACCCCGGGCACCCGGTACCACTTCGTCGCCGGCGGGATCGGCATCACGCCGCTGCGCGCGATGGTGGGTGCCGCGGACGCCGCCGGGGCCGACTGGGTGCTGGACTACGCCGGGCGCTCGCGGACGACGATGGCCTTCGCCGGCGACCTGGCCGCCGCCCACCCCGACCGGGTGCGGCTGCACGTCGCCGACGAGGGCGGCCGGCTGGACGTCGCCGGGGTGGGCCTGCCGGACGGGCCCGCGCTCTCCGCCTGCGGCCCCACCCGCCTGCTCGACGCGCTGGAGACCGCGGCGTCGTCCTGGCCGGCCGGGGCGCTGCACGTCGAGCGGTTCGAGGCCAAGGAGTTCGGGGCGCCGGTGTGGCCGGACCCCTTCGAGGTCGAGCTGGCGCTGACCGGGACGACGGTCACCGTCGAGCCCGGCGTCTCGGTGCTGGACGCCGTGGCCGCCGCCGGGGTCGACGTCCTCTCCTCGTGCCGGGTGGGCACCTGCGGCACCTGCGAGACCCCGGTGCTGGAGGGCGCGGTGGAGCACCGCGACTCCGTGCTCAGCCCCGGCGAGCAGGCCGAGGACACCGCGATGATGGTCTGCGTCTCCCGCGCGGCCGGCCCCCGGCTGGTGCTCGACCTGTGACGGCCCCGCCGCGTCCCGACCTGCAGTGCCCGAAGTCGATGACCCACGGGCCGTGCGGCGGGGTGGGCGAGGACGGCAGCTGCGAGGTGGCGCCGGTGCCGTGCGCGTTCCTGCCGCTGCCCACCGTCGCCTGGGCCGGGCCGACCGCGGTGCGGACGACGCCCGAGCCCCGGCTGCTGGCCCTCATGCGCCAGCGACCGGTCGTGGTCGCCGACCTGCCCGCGGTCGCGCTGGACCGCGGCTCGCTGCAGCGGGCCGCGGACACCGTCGTCGGCACGGTGGACGCCGTCCTGCTCGGGGACCACGGCGGTGCCCGCGTGCAGTTCTCCCCGACCTACCGGGCCTCGCTGGTGCAGGCCCGCGGGCTGCCGGTGTGGCAGGGGCTCAACTGCCGGGACCGCAACCGGGTCGCGCTGGAGGGCGAGCTCGCCGGCCTGGCCGACCTCGACGTGGGCGCGGTGCACTGCGTGACCGGGGACCACACCGCCACCGGTGACCGACCCGACGCCCAGCCCGTCTTCGACCTGGACTCCACCCAGCTCGCCGCGGCCGCCCGGGCCGCCGGGCTGCTGGTGTCGGTGGGGGAGACCCCGCACGGACCGCCCGCGGAGCGCCGTCCGCACCGGCTGGTGGAGAAGGTCCGGGCCGGGGCCGACGTCTGCTTCGTCAACCACGCCGGCTCGGTGCAGGCACTGCGCGCCTTCGTCGAGCAGGCCACCGACGCCGGGGCCGACGTCCCGTTCGTCGCCTGCGTGGCGGTCGCCACCGACCCGGGCTCGGCCGCGCAGCTGCGCCGGTTCACCGGGCTGCGCCTGCCCGAGGGCTACCTCGCCGGCATCGAGTCCGCCCGCGACCCGCGCCGGGCCGGCATCGCCGCCGCGGTCGCGCTGGCGCAGGCCTACCTGTCGGTGCCGGGGGTGCGCGGCGTCGACCTGTCCGGCGTCCCCTCGCCCGGCACCGAGCTGACCACCGCCACCGCCCTGGCCGAGATCGGGAGAGCACTGTCGTGAGCCTGTTCCTGCAGTCCGTCACCACCCTGGACGGCGACCTGGTCGACGTCCGCGCCGACGCCGTCGTCACCGACGTGGCACCCGCCGGCACCCTCGCCGTCCGCCCGGACGACGAGGTGCACGACCTGACCGGGCACCACCTGCTGCCGGCGCCGGCCGAGCCGCACGCGCACCTGGACAAGGCGCTCACCAGCCACCGCGCCCCCAACCGGACCGGGGACCTGGCCGGGGCGATCGAGGCCATCCGGGCGATCGCCGCGGCCTTCACCCACGAGGACCTGGTCGACCGGGCCACCCGCGCCGCGCACGAGTACCTGGCCAACGGGACGACGGCGATCCGCACCCACGCCGACGTCGGCGCGCACTCGGGCACCCGGCACGTCCGGGCCCTGCTGGAGGTGCGCGACGCGCTGGCCGGGCTGGTGGACATCCAGGTGGTCGCCCTGGCCAGCGCGCCGTGGGGGCCCGGGGAGGCCGAGGAGAACGCCCGGCTGCTGGAGGAGGCCGTCGACCTCGGCGTCGACCTGGTCGGCGGGGCGCCGCACATGTGGGCCGACCGGTCGGCCGGGCTGGAGCTGTCCTTCGGGGTCGCCGCCCGCCGCGGCCTGCCGCTGGACCTGCACACCGACGAGACGCTGGACCCGACCGCCCAGGGCCTGCTGCACCTGGCCCAGCGCGTGCGGGCGACCGGGTTCGCGCACGGCGCCACCGCCAGCCACTGCGTCTCCCTGGGGGTGCACCCGCTGGAGGTCGCCCGGGCCACCGCCACCGAGGTCGCCGCGGCCGGCGTCGGCGTCGTCGCGCTGCCGCAGACCAACCTGTACCTGCAGGGCCGGGGGTCCACGGTGGCCACCCCGCGCGGGCTGACCGCCGTCCGGGCGCTGCTGGACGCCGGGGCGACCCTCGCCGCCGGCGGGGACAACCTGCGCGACCCGTTCAACCCGATGGGCCGGGCCGACGCCTGCGAGGCGGCGTCGCTGCTGGTGACGTCGGGCCACCTGTCGACCCGGGAGGCCTGGCACGCGGTGAGCGCCGGGGCCCGACGCTGCATGGGCCTGCCGGTGCCCGCGGCCGTCGTCGGGGCGGCCGCGGACTTCCTCGCCGTCGAGGCGGAGAGCCTGGACGCCGCCGTGGCCGGGGCGGGGACGGCCCGCGTCGTGGTGTCCCGCGGGCGGGTGGTGGCCAGCTCGTCGGGGCGCCGGGTGCTGCCGGGGAGGGCTGTGTCCCAGTCGTGACCACTCGGTCGACTCCGTTCACCGACGGCACACGCAACGGAAACAGACCCAGCCCATGGTGGCGTCATCGCCCGGTACCGCCGGGCGCACCGACCCCGACCGCACCGGAGGTGCCCGTGAGCGCTCCCGCGCCCACCGCCCCGCCCGCCGCCACCGGCACCACCGTCCTGGACTTCACCGACGTCGCCCGGCAGTTCCCGGACGGCACGGTCGCCCTCGAGGGCGTGGACCTGACCATCCAGCGCGGCGAGTTCGTCACCGTCGTCGGCCCCTCGGGCTGCGGCAAGAGCACGCTGCTGCGGATCGCCTCCGGCCTGGACGCCGCGTCCGCCGGCACCGCGCGGATCGACGCGAAGCGGATCGGCTACGTGTTCCAGGACGCCACGCTGCTGCCCTGGCGCAGCGTGAAGAAGAACGTGGAGCTGCTCGCCGAACTGCACGGCATGAGCAAGACGGCGACCAACCAGGCGGCGCTGGACGCCATCGAGCTGGTCGGCCTGCGGGGGCACGAGAAGAAGCTGCCCCGGGCGCTGTCGGGCGGCATGAAGATGCGCGCCTCGCTGGCCCGCTCGCTCACCCTGGACCCCGACCTCTTCCTCTTCGACGAGCCGTTCGGGGCGCTGGACGAGATCACCCGCGAGCGCCTCAACGACGAGCTCCTCCGGCTCTTCGTGACCAAGGGCTTCGGCGCGCTGTTCATCACGCACTCGGTCTCCGAGGCGGTCTACATGTCGACCCGGGTGCTGGTCATGTCCGGCCGGCCCGGCCACATCGTGGACTCCTTCGAGGTGCCCTTCGGCCCCGACCGGACGCCGGAGCTCCGGTTCACCCCGGAGTTCGCCAAGCTCGCCGGCGAGGTCTCCCACGCGCTGCGGGAGGGCCACTCGTGACCGCCGTCCAGAACCCGCCGACCGAGGAGGCCCTCGTGAGCACGACCCTGGAGAGCCCGACCGAGGCGCCCGTGGCCGCCGGCGCGACGCCCGCTCCGCTGGTCCGCCGCCGCCGGGGCAAGAAGCTGACCGGCTACCTGCTGCCGGTCGCGGTCTTCGCCGCGCTGATCGGCGTCTGGTACGCCATCACCTACCTGATCCTGGACCCGGGCCGGCGCTTCCTGATGCCGGCACCGCACACGCTGATCACCGAGGCGCTGCTCGACCCGGTCATCACCGACAAGGTCTGGCCGGCCCTGGGCCGCTCGATCGTGGTCACCTTCACCGGGCTGGCCATCGCCATCGTGATCGGCATGCTCTGGGCGATCGCGATGAGCCAGAGCAAGGCGGTGGAGGCCTCCCTCTACCCCTACGCCGTGGCGCTGCAGTGCATCCCGATCCTGGCCCTGGTCCCGCTGATCGGCTTCTGGTTCGACTTCGGGTTCACCTCGCGGGTGATCGTCTGCGTGATGATCGCGCTGTTCCCGATCGTCTCGAACACGCTGTTCGGCATCCAGTCCGTCGACCGCGGGCACCACGAGCTGTTCACCCTGCACAAGGCCGGCCGCATCACCCGCCTGGTCAAGCTGCAGCTGCCCGCCGCCATGCCGGCCATCTTCGCCGGCTTCCGGATCTCCGCCGGGCTCTCGGTCGTCGGCGCGATCGTCGGCGACCTGTTCTTCAAGCAGGGCGAACCGGGCCTGGGGATCCTGCTGTCGAACTTCAGCTCCCGGCTCCAGGGCGCCCCGCTGTTCTTCACCATCGTGGTCACCGCCGCCCTGGGCTTCGCGGTCTTCTTCCTCTTCGGCTGGCTGGCCAAGCTCGCCGTCGGCAGCTGGTACGACCAGTCCCGCGACGCGAGCTGAGCTCCCGCACCACCCCCCCCGAACCGCACCACCCCGGAGCCGGCCTCACCGCCGGCCCCGGGGTGGTGCGGCTCTGC
>NZ_UEXK01000004.1:617388-847046 GCF_900491935.1 Klenkia terrae | reverse complement strand
TAGGAGCAGCGTGGTGCTCTCGCGAGGGCAGGGGAGCGCGCGGGAGCTGGCACGCGGTGTCTGGTCGGGAGCGTCGGATGAGTATAGGAGGCAGCCCTAGGAGCACGTGTGCGCATCACCCGGAGCACCACGGCCCTCGCGGCCACGGCCCTGCTCGCCCTGTCCCTCGCCGCCTGCGGCAGCGACGACGGCGACGCGGCCGCGGCCGGTCCCTCCGGCGAGGTCGGCAGCAACGACCTGGCCGCCGCGGGCTGCCCGAGCAACATCGTCGTGCAGACCGACTGGAACCCCGAGGCCGAGCACGGCGGGCTCTACGAGTCCCTCGGCGACGACTACGTCGTCGACGCCGGCAGCAAGTCGGTGAGCGGCACGCTGATCGACAGCGCGGGCGAGAGCACCGGCGTCACGCTGGAGATCCGGGCCGGCGGCCCGGCCATCGGGTTCCAGACGGTGACCTCGCAGATGTACGCCGACACCGACATCGACCTGGGCTACATCGCCACCGACGAGGCCATCCAGCTCTCGGACACCCAGCCCACCACCGCGGTGCTGGCACCGCTGGAGATCTCGCCCACGATGATCATGTGGGACCCCTCGACCTACCCCGACGTGCAGTCCATCGCCGACCTCGGCGACGCCGGGACCACCGTCCGGTACTTCGAGGGCTCGGCGTACATGGCCTACCTGACCGGGGCCGGCGTGCTCTCGGCCGACCAGGTCGACGGCTCCTACGACGGCACGCCCTCGGGCTTCGTCGCCGCCGCCGGCGAGGTCGCCCAGCAGGGCTTCGCCTCGGCCGAGCCCTACATCTACAAGAACGAGGTCGACGCCTGGGGCAAGGACGTGGACTTCCAGCTCGTCTACGACGCCGGCTTCCAGCCCTACCAGTCCTCGATCTCGGTGCGCTCCGAGGACCTGGACGGGATGTCGGACTGCCTGACCGCCCTGGTGCCGATCATGCAGCAGGCCGACGTCGACTACCTGGCCGACCCCGACCGCGCGACCTCGATCATCCTGGACCTAGTGGAGCAGTACGACACGGGCTGGGTCTACTCCCAGGGCGTGGCCGACTACTCCGTCGAGACCCAGAAGGACCTGGGCCTGGTCGGCAACGGTCCCGACGACACCCACGGCAACTTCGACACCGACCGGGTCGACACGCTCATCGAGCAGACGACGCCGATCTTCACCGAGCAGGGCACGCCCCCGCTGGACGGGCTGACCGCCGACGACCTGGTGACCAACCAGTTCATCGACGACTCGATCGGCGTCCCCGCCAGCTGACCCCCGGGTCACCGCAGCGCCCGCCCTCCCGTCCACCGACGGGGCGGCGGGCGCTGCCGCGTCCGGGCGCGTCCCACTGCTGCAGCGGACCGGCAACCCGGCGGAAAAGGGGGCGAAACGCGGCGGCCGGACGATGGCCGGCATGCGGATCGACACGAACCTCCTCGGCGCGGTGGCCATGCCCGACGCCGGTCTCGCCGGGCCGCCGGCGACCGCACGCCGGTACGGGCGCGCGGACGTCGCGGCGGCGTACGAGGACTTCGTGGCCCTCGCCGAGGCGGGGGACCGGCTCGGGTACGACACGATGTGGTGGACCGAGCACCATTTCCAGCACGAGGGCTACGAGGTCGTCGGCAACCAGATCCTGCTGGGCCTGTGGTGCGCCGCCCGGACCCGCCGGATGCGCTACGGCCAGATGTTCAACATCGTCCCGCAGTGGAACCCGCTGCGGCTGGCCGAGGACTTCGCCACCGCCGACCTGCTCACCGGCGGCCGGATGCGCTTCGGCGTCGGCCGCGGCACGGTGCCCCGGGAGATGCAGACCCTGGGCGCGACCATCGAGAGCAACGACAACGGCATGGACACCGGCGCCGAGCAGCGCAACCGCGAGGTGTTCGCCGAGGCGATGGAGGTCATCCGGCTGGCCTGGGCGCAGGACCGCTTCGCCCACTCGGGCAAGCACTTCACGCTGCCCCCGACCGGCATCCCCGACCGCGGCGGCGTGGTCACCGACCTGACCCTGGTGCCCAACGTGCTGCGGCCGGTGGAGGTGTACCAGGCGTGCACCTCGCCGGCGACGGTGCGCTACGTCGCCGAGCAGGGGCACACCGGCGTCTACGCCTGGCAGTCGCCGGACACGATGGCCCGCCGCTGGGCCGAGCACGCCGCGTACGCCGAGGCCGCCGGCCGCACCCTGGCGCCGGGGGAGGAGCGGATGCTCGTGCTGCACGTCTGCGTCGGCCGCACCCGCGAGGAGGCGATGGCCGCGGCCCGCCCGAACCACGAGGAGAACGTCAAGCTGCTGGCCCCCTACGGCCGGTACAACAGCTACGACCTGCCCGAGGGCTGGACGTCGAAGCCGGTGGACTTCGCGCCCACGCTGGAGGAGTCGGTGCGGCAGCGGATCTGGGCGGTCGGCACGGCCGACGACGTCGCCGAGGTCATCGACGAGTACCGGCAGAAGCTGGGGATGACGACGATCTCGGTCGCCGTCGACGGCCCGGGCACCACCCGGGAGAGCGTCGAGGAGCAGCTGACGCTCGTGGCCGAGGAGGTCGCGCCGCGGCTCGGCGTCACCATGGCCGGCCCGGCGTGACCGCGACCGTCCCCGACACCCTCGCCGACGGGACGGCGATGCTGGCCGCCCTGGCCGCCGGCGAGGTGTCGGCGGTCGAGCTGACCCGCGCCCACCTGGACGCGATCGCCGGCCCGGGCGCGGTGCTCAACGCCGTGGTCGTGGTGGACGCCGAGGGCGCGCTGGCCGCGGCCGCGCAGGTCGACGCCGACCGGGCCGCCGGCCGGCCGGTGGGCCCGTTGGCCGGGCTGCCGATCACCGTCAAGGACTCCGTCGACGCCCGCGGGCTGCCCTCCTCGCACGGTCGGGCGGTGGACCGCCGGGTCGCGACCGCCGACGCACCGGCGGTCCGCCGGCTGCGGGACGCCGGGTGCGTGGTCCTCGGCAAGACCAACGTGCCGGTCTGGCTGGCCAGCATGCACACCGAGAACGAGCTGTTCGGCGCCACGCTCAACCCGTGGGACACCACCCGCTCCAGCGGCGGCTCCAGCGGCGGGGCCTCCGCGGCGGGGGCCGCCGGGCTGGCGGTGGCCGACCTGGGCAGCGACCTGGCCGGTTCGCTGCGGGTGCCGGCCGCCTGGTGCGGCCTGTTCGGGCACCGGCCCAGCAACGGGGTGGTCTCCAAGCTGGGCAACCTGCCCTGGCCGGACGGCGGCCTGCTCGAGCCCATGGTCTCGGCGATCGGACCGTTCACCCGGTCGGCCGCGGACACCGAGCTGTTCACCGAGGTGCTGATGGGCGCCGAGGGCCTGGAGGCCGTGGGCTGGCAGCTGCGGCTGCCGCCGTCCCGGGTCACGGCCCTGGCCGGCACCCGCGTCGCGGTGTGGACCGACGACCCCGCCTGCCCGGTCGACCCCGAGGTGCGGACGACGATCCGCGGCCTCGCCGACCGGCTGGCCGACGCCGGTGCCCGGGTCACCGAGCTGGTCGTGCCGCCGGTCGGCGGGGCCGAGGACCTGGCGCTGTACCAGCGGCTGCAGGCGGCGGAGGTCGTGCACGGCTTCTCCGCCGCTGACCTCGCGGACGCCCCCGAGCAGTACCACCAGACGGTATGGGCGGCGCTGCGCGACCTGGAGGCCCAGCGGGCGGCGACCGCGCGGTGGGCCGAGGTGTTCGGCGGGGTGGACGTCGTCCTGTGCCCGGCGGTGTCCCGGACGGCGACCGTCTACACGCCCGACCGGCACGCGCCGGAGCTGGTCGAGGTCGACGGCCGCCGGCTGCCGATCGACACGGTCTGCGACTGGGCCCGGCTGTCCAGCCTGGGTCGGCTGCCGGCCACCGTCGTCCCGCTGGGGCCCGGTGCCGACAGCGGGCTGCCGGTCGGGGCGCAGCTGCTGGGTGCCTACCTGGAGGACCGGACCCCGCTCGCCGTCGCCCGCCTCTCCGAGCAGGCCGGGCTGGTCAGCTTCCGAAGTCCGCTTTCCTGATGGTGGCGTGCACGCCCTTGACCACGTCGACGACCTGGCTGATCCGGAAGTCGGTGGCCGCCGACAGGTAGGCGTAGGCCAGCGAGGGGTCCATCCCGAACCGGGCCTGCAGCAGCGCCACGGCGGCCCGCACGCAGGCGGCCACCGCCAGGTCGAGGTCCTCGTCGAGCCCGGTCGGCACCAGGTGCTCGGTGGTCTCGGCCAGCGGACCGACCAGCTCGCCGAACCGGGTCAGCGCGTCCTCGCGCGGCACGACGTCGAACCGGACGGTGGCCCGCAGGCTCGCCTCCATCGCGGTCAGCGACACCTCGCCGTCGCCCTGTGCGAAGTGCGGATCACCGACGTAGGCCAGCGCGCCGTCGACCTGGACCGGCAGGTACAGCGTGCTGCCGGTGGTCAGCAGCGCGATGTCCAGGTTGCCGCCGTGCCGTCCCGGCGGCACCGAGTGCGGTCGCACCGACCCGGGGACGGCGACGCCCATGATCCCCAGGAACGGCCGCAGCGGGAACCGCACGGTGGCCGGTGCGCCGGGGGTCAGCGGCAGCAGCCCGTGCCCGCCGTCGTCCGAGACCGCGGCGAACGCGCTGAACACCGGAGCGCCGCCGAGCGGGTGCTCCCCGGCCAACGCCCCCTTGCCGTGCCGGTTGGAGATGACGCCGTAGGGCACCCGGGGCGTGGTGTCGAGCACCGTCATCGCGAGCAGGTCGCCGACCCGGGCGCCGTGCACCGCGACCGGGCGGCTGACCACGTGCGGGCCGTCCACGCCGAACCGGTGCGGGTGCGCGCTGGCGGCCAGGGCGACGGCGTCGTCCAGGACCTCGGTGACCCCGTGCCGGCCGAAGAAGGTGGCCGGGTCGCGGCCCTGGTCCTCCAGGATGCCCTCGTGGCTGACCGTGTCGAGGGTGACCGCCGTGCCGGGCTCGACGGTCAGCGCCGGTTCGTCGGTCGCGCACGGCAGGCGGCCCCACAGCACGTTGTCCGGGGTGGAGGGCAGGTAGGTCGCCGCGGCGACCGGACCGGACCCGGGCTGCAGCGCCGGCCTCACCCGGCTGCGACCTCGGCGGCCAGCCGGGCCATCCGCTCGTGCACCTGGTCGACGACCTCGTCGGCCTGCGGGTCGGTCAGCTCCGCGCCGTCGGCGACCATGCGGCCACCGACCCACACCGACCGCAGGTTCCTCAGCGAGCACGCCAGCACGTAGGTGCCCACGGCGTCCCAGACCGGCCCGGTGTCCGGACGGCGCGGGTCGACGACGCAGAAGTCGGCGAACCGGCCCACCCGCAGCGAGCCGACGTCGCCGTCCACGCCCAGGGCCTCGGCGCCGCCGCGGGTGTGCATCATCAGCACGTCGGCGACCGGGGCGGCCAGCGGGTCCTTGTACTGCGCGCGCAGCATCGCGATGCCGGTCCGCATGTTGTTCCACGGGTCGGCGACGTCGGTGCACGACTGGTCGTCCAGGCCCATGCCGACCCGCATGCCGGCCGCCCGCAGCTCGGGGATCGAGGCCACGCCGCTGGCCAGCCGGCCGTTGCTCATCGGCTGCCAGCTCATCCCGCAGCCCCCGGCCGCGGCGGCGGCGATGATCTCCGGCGTCGTCTGGATGAAGTGGCCGAACACCAGCTGCGGGGTCAGCGCCCCGGCCTCGGCGTACCAGGCGAACTTGGACCGCTGCAGGTCCAGCATCTCGGCGGTCTCCAGGAAGTGCGCCTGGTTGACCAGCCCGTACCGCCGCATCACCTCGACCTCCAGGGCCGCGGTGTCCGGGGTCGGCGCCCACTGCACCGCACCGCTGACCGCCACGCCGAGCAGCAGCGAGGGGTCGGCGTCCGCCGCGGCCGCGACGGTGTCCTCCACGTGCGCCAGGGCGTCGGCCCGCGGGACGTCGCCCTGGGCCAGCATCACCGAGTGCAGGCTGCGCAGGCCGGCGTCCAGCT
This sequence comes from Klenkia terrae, assembly GCF_900491935.1. GTDB lineage: Bacteria > Actinomycetota > Actinomycetes > Mycobacteriales > Geodermatophilaceae > Klenkia > Klenkia terrae. The sequence goes on along the minus strand of NZ_UEXK01000004.1, from coordinate 841,107 downwards.
TGGCCCGCAGCTGGGCCTCCTGCCGGGCCAGCGAGGGGATCCGGTCGCCGAAGCTGGCGATGGTCTTGTCGAACTGCAGGCCGCCGTCGGTGAAGTCGTAGGCGGTGGTGATGCCGTTGCGCAGGAAGTCCTGGGCGCCGTGCCGGGTGGACCAGTACATGTCCTCGGGCGTGGCCGGCATGACGTAGCGCAGCATCGCCTCGATCCAGCCGTACAGCGTCTCGTCCATGCCCAGGCCGCGGCTGCCCGAGGTGAACAGGTGGCTGTGGGCGCTGACGAACCCGGGTCCGACGAGCGTGCCGGTGGCGTCGAGGACCTGGTCGGCGGCGGCGAGCTGATCGGCGGTCGGCGTCCCCTCCTCGACGGCGGTCAGCCGGCCGTCGGCGCCGACGGCGAACCAGCCGACGAACGGGGCCGGCCGGTCGGGGTCGACGGTGAGCAGGGTGGCGCCGTGCACGAGCAGGGCGGTGGTCGGGCTGGTCATGCGGGGTCTCCCGGGGTCCACTGGCCGGTGACCAGTTCGGTGTACATGCGGCGCAGCAGCAGGCTGTTCTTGTCCGCCTTGGCGTGCGCGTTGAGGTGCTGGGCCAGCGGGAACCCGTCGGGCAGCCGGTCCAGCAGGGTCTTGTCCTCCAGCTCGACCTGGTGGTCGAAGGCACGGATGTCGGCGGCCGGGCGGTCGGCCTCGGTGTCGGTGCGCAGCACCACCTGGTGGATCACGCAGCTGCGGTCGTCGACCGGGGTGATGGCCTTGAGCATCACGTGCCCGAGCCCGTCGGGGTACCGGATCAGCAGGTGCATGGAGAAGGGCAGGTGCACCTGGCTCCAGGTGTGCCGCACCGTCGCGCCGGTCTCGCCCGGCCGGCCCTCGACCGGGACGTCGGTCCAGGTGATCAGCCCGTACGGGGTGCGCGCCACGTTCTGGTCGGTGAGCTCGGGGTTGTCCGGGTTGCCGAAGGAGTTCATGTGCACGAACGCCACGTGCCCGGGGTCGATGTTGTTCTCCACCAGGTGCATGGCGGTGCAGTCGAAGTCCCAGGACCCCTCGGGCACCCGCCGCCAGGCCGGGTCGTCCCACTCGGGCACCGCGGGGACGTCGGTGATCGGGCCGCCCTCGTCGGGTCCGGCCAGGCAGACCCAGACCAGGCCGTAGCGCTCGGTGCTGGCGACCATCGTGAGCCCGGACTTGGTGGGGTGCGGGGAGTCGGGGAACTGCGGGATCCGCCGGGTCGTGCCGTCGGCGTCCCACTCCCAGCCGTGGTAGGCGCAGACCAGGCGGCAGTCGGCCACCCAGCCCATCGACAGCGGGGCGTCCCGGTGCGCGCAGCGGTCGTGCGCCACGCTGACCGGCCCGGCCGGGTCGGGGCGCCACACCACGAGGTCGGTGCCGAGCACCTTGCGGTGCAGTGGGGCGGCGCCCCGTCGACCGGGTTCGGGCTCGGTGGTGACGTCGTCCACGGCGCACACCGCGTACCAGAACCGCCGGAAGACGGGGTGCTCGGACAGCACCAGGTGGTCGGGGCCGACGTGCCGGGTGGTGCGGGGTTCCTGCAAGGCGGTCATGGTCGTCCTGCTCGTGGCTGCGGGCCGCTCGCGCCGATCGCGCGGCCCCGGGGCCACCGTGCCGCCCGCGGGTTGCGGGGTCGTTTCAGGCCCGTTGCGCGTCCGCGAGGACGACGGCTGCCGCGTTGCGGCCCGACGCACCCCAGACCCCGGCACCGGGGAACGTGCCGGCGCCGGTGAGGAACAGCCCGCGCACCGGCGTCGCGTACCGGGTCAGCTCCCGGTCCCGGCCGACCAGGGCGGCCAGCGGTCCGCCGGAGAAGGACGGCGCCCACCCCCGCGGCATGCCCAGGTCGCGCTCGTAGTCCTCCGGGGTCACCACCCGCCAGCGCCGGACCCCGCCGGCGAACCCGGGCCCGACCTGGGCGGCCAGCAGGTCCAGCCAGCGCTGCGGCTCGGCCGAGCCCGCCCAGCCACCCGGCACGGCGTACGGCGTCCAGAGCACCTCCAGCGACAGCAGGTGGTCCGCGCCGACCCGCATCGTCGGGTCCAGCACCGACGGAGTGTTCACCAGCGCCATCGGCCGCGGTGCGACCACGCCGGTCGGCAGCGCGGCGTGCGCGGCCTCGACCGCGGCCAGGGACGGCGCGATCGTCGTCGTGGGCACGTGCGGGTCGAACGGCCCGACCCGCTCCTGCAGCCGCTGCACCTGCGGCAGCACCGGCAGGGTGCCGACGACGGCGTCGAGCTTGGACTCGTACCCGTCGGGCTGCCGATGCGCGGTCCACCGGGCGACCATCGACCCGGCGCCGGCGGGTGGGTGCGGCCCGAGCCAGTCCACGACCGTGGTCCGCGGGTCGACCGAGCTGACCACGACGTCGGCGGGCACCTCCTCGCCGTCGGACAGCAGGACCCCGCGGATCCGCGGCCGTCCACCAGCACCCGGGCGACCCGGGCGCCGGTGCGCACCCGGCCGCCCGCCGCCTCCAGCGCGGCCTGCAGCGCCGCGGGGAGCGCGCCGGACCCGCCGACCGGGCGACCGATGCCGACCAGGTGCCGCATCGCGATGCCGGTCGCGCCGAGGCCGGTGCCCGGGGTGGACGGCGCCACGCCCCACACGGCCGGCCCGGTGGTGAACGCCCCGGCGACCAGGAACGGGTCGGTGAGGTAGCGGCCCAGGACGTCGGCGACGCTGCGGCGGGACCAGTCCAGCAGGCGGGGGAGCGCCAGCGCCTTCCGGTCGGCGAGCTTCCGCAGCACCCGGCCGGGCGTCGGCGGCGTGGCGGTCAGCTCGACGAGCAGCCGGGCGACCGGGGTGGCGTCGGCCAGGTAGCGCCGGTAGCCGTCGACCTGGGTCGGGTGGGTGACCGCGAGGGCGGCCAGGGTGCGCTCGACATCGCGGAACTGGACGAACGCCGGGCCGGCCGCGTCGTCCCAGCCGACGTGCAGGGCCTGCGGGTCGACGTCGAGGTAGCGCAGCCCGTGCGCGGCCAGGTCCAGCTCGTCGGCGATGGCCGTCGTCCGCACCATCGTGTGGTCGCAGTTGCAGATGTTGACCCGGGCGCCGTCCAGCGCGTCGACGGTGGCCGCGCAGCCGCCGGTCGCCGACCCGGCCTCCAGCACGGTCACGTCGAGGCCGGCCCGGGCCAGGTAGGCCGCGCAGACCAGTCCGTTGTGCCCGCCCCCGACCACCACCACGCGCGTCATGCCCGGACTGTCCGTGCTGGGCGTGACGGAGGTGTTACGCCCGGCGCACCCGCCGGAAACGACCGCGGGCCACGCTGGTGGACCTCCCCGTCGGCCACCCTGTCGTCGGGTCCGAGGAAGGCACCACCATGCAGATCCCCGTCGTCGACGTCGCCCCCGCCCTGTCCGGGGGCGACCCCACCGCCGTCGTCGCGCAGCTCCGGCACGCGCTCACCGAGGTCGGCTTCCTCCAGGTCGTCGGGCATGGCCTGGACCCCGCCCTGGTCGACGCCGCCTACGCCGCGATGGACCAGATAGCCGCGCTGCCCGACGCCGAGCGCCGCGCGCTGGTCCGCCCCCGGGCCGGCTCCCGCGGGCTGTTCGAGGAGGTCGACGACCGCGGCCGGGTGCTCAACCGGGCACTCCAGTTCATCACCTACGACGACCTGGCCGCGGCCGAGGCCGACGACGCCGTGGGCGGTCACCCCGACTACTTCGTGCCCAACGTGTGGCCCGAGCAGCTGTCGGGCTTCCGGACCACCTGGAAGGCCTACGGGGACGCCGCCCGCACGGTGGCCCGCGAGCTCATGGGCCTGTTCGCACTGGCCCTGGACCTGCCGCGGGACTTCTTCGAGGAGCCCTTCAGCAAGGACGTCACGCTGTTCAGCGTCAACCTGTACCCGCCCCAGCCGGTGGACGAGGACTACTTCGAGGACGTGATCCTCAACCCGCACGCCGACTCCGGCGGGCTGACCGTGCTGCACCAGCGCGGCACCTACGAGGGCCTGCAGGTGCGGGAGGCCGGCGGCGGGTGGGTCACCGTGCCGCTGCGCGAGGACGCGTTCGTCATCAACATCGGCCACCTGATGTCCCGGTGGACCAACGGCCGGTTCCCCGCCACCGTGCACCGGGTCGTCGCCGGGCCGGACACCTCGGCGGAGCGGCAGTCGATCGCCATGTTCTTCCTGCCGAACGTGGACCAGGTCGTGTCGCCGGTGCCGACCACGGTGGGCGCGGAGGGTCCGCGGTTCGCCCCGATCAGCGCCTACGACTGGCAGCAGCAGTTCATGCGGGAGGTCGTGCTGGTCAACACCTACGCCGAGCCCGAGCCGGTGGCCTGACGCGTCCACCACCCCGGCATGGGAGCCCATGCACCCGGTTGTGGGCCCCGGGGGTGGGTGCATGGGTTCCCGTGCCGGGGGTCAGCGGCGGCGGGCGGCCAGCAGCGTGGTCAGCGCGCGGACGACGCCGGACTCCTCGCGGGTGACCAGCCGGCCGTCCCGGACCACCACCCGGCCACCGGCCACCACGTGCTTCGGGCGCCGTCCGGGCGACGCCCACAGCAGGCCGGCGACCGGGTCGGCGACGCCGGCGTCGGCGACCCCGGTGACGTCCCAGCACACCAGGTCCGCCCGCGCGCCGACGTCCAGGCGACCCAGGTCCGGCCGGCCCAGCCCGTCGGCGGACCCGGTGGTCGCCCAGCCGAGCACCTCCCGCGCGGTCACCGGTCGGCCCACCAGCGGGGCGACCTGCATCGCCAGCCGGGCGTCGGCCAGCAGGTGCCCGGCGTCGTTGGACCCGCCGCCGCTGGTGCCCAGCCCGACCACCACCCCGGCGTCGGCCAGCTCGGCCATCGGCGCGATGCCCCACCCCATCGGCAGGTCGCAGCCCGGGGCATGGGTGGCGGTCACCCCGGACCCGGTGACCAGGGCGACCTCGGCCGGGGTCAGCTCGCACAGGTGGGCCAGCGTGACGTCGGGGGCCAGCCAGCCCCACTCGTCCAGCAGCTCCAGCGGACGGCGGCCGTACCGCTCCACCGCGATCGCCACGTCGACCTGCTCGTTGGCCTGGGTGCGCCGGCGCAGGCCACGGGCGGCGGCGACCTCGGCCATCAGCGCGAACGTCTCGGGGGAGTCCGAGTGCACGCCGGCCGGGCCGACGGCGACCTGCAGCACGCCGTCGTCGGTCACCCCGCCGTGCGGCACCAGGGCCGCGGCGATCGCGTCGGCGGAGGCGGCCGCGGTGGCCGCGTCGTCCCGGGCGCTGCCGCGGACGAACACCACCCGGGCACCGAGCTCGCGGGCGGCGGTCGCCGTGGCCGAGGCGATGCCCACCCCGCCGTCGGTCAGCGTCGGCCAGGTCAGGTGGTGGTCGGCGACGGTGGTCACGCCGCACAGCAGCGCCTCGGCCAGCCCGGCCGACGCCGCGGCGTGCGCCAGCTCGGCGTCTACCCCGACCGCTCCGTAGGCGGCGGCCATCGTCGGCAGCCACTGCGCCATCGGCACGCCCCGGGTGCCCGGCAGCGTCCGGAACGCCGTCTGCAGCAGGTGGTGGTGGGCGTTGACCAGACCCGGGGTGACCACGCAGCCCGACGCGTCGAGCACCTCGCCGCCGGACGCCGTCCCTAACCTGCCGTCGTCCGCGCAGGTGATGTCCCCGGTCCCGGCCCGGCCCAGCACGGCCACGGCACCCCGCACGGTCAGCATGCGACGACCCTCGCAGCTGTGTGTTCCGGCCAGGTGACGGCTGGAACGCGGCCGTCACCGGCGCGCAACGAGCCGCCCCTAGCGTCCCGGCTCGTGACCGCCCGACTGCTCACCGAGCTCTCCGCCCCCGCCATCGCCGACGCCCTCGGCCCGGACTCGGTGCTGGTGCTGCCGACCGGCGCGATCGAGCAGCACGGTCCGCACCTGCCGGTCGCCACCGACCTGATCACCGCGAAGAGCATGGCCGAGCTGGCGGTCGCCGAGTTCGGCGAGGAGCTGGACCTCTGGCTGCTGCCGCCGCTGGCCTACACCAAGAGCAACGAGCACCACTGGAGCTGCGGCACCTTCTGGCTGTCGGCGCAGACGCTGCTCAGCGTGCTGCACGACCTGGGCGCCTCGATGACCAAGACCCCGGCCCGCCGGCTGGCCTTCCTCAACGGGCACGGCGGCAACTCCGCGCTGCTCCAGGTCGCCGCCCGGGACCTGCGGATCGCCCACGGCCTGCGCACCTTCACCCTGCACCCGTCGCTGCCCGCCGACCACGGCGGCAAGAGCCCGAAGAGCGAGCTCGGCCTGGGCATCCACGGCGGCCACGAGGAGACCTCGCTGATGCTGCACCTGCGCCCCGAGCTGGTGGACATGGACAAGGCGCAGCGCTGGGTGCCCGAGCAGCTCACCGAGTACCGGCACGTGCGATTCGGCGGCTCGGTGAGCTTCGGCTGGACGTCGGACGACTTCGGCCCGGACGGCGTGATCGGTGACGCGAGCACCGCTACCGCCGAGCACGGGAAGGAGAAGGCCGAGGCGATGCTGGCCTACCTCGGCGAGGCGTTCGCGGAGGTCGCGTCCTTCGACCCCGGTCCCCGCGCGTGAGGCTCGCCGGCAAGCGGGTCGTCGTCACCGGCGGGGCCCGCGGGATCGGCGCGGCGATGGTGCGCACCTTCGCCGCCGAGGGTGCGGTCGTCGCGGTGCTGGACCGGCTGGCCGAGGAGGCCGGCAAGCTCGCCGCCGAGGTCGGCGGGCACGCCGTCGAGGTCGACCTGGCCGACGTGGCGGCGACCCGGCAGGCCACCACGACGGCGATCGACGCCCTCGGCGGGATCGACGTGCTGGTCAACAACGCCGGCATCCTGCGCTTCGCCTCGCTGCTGGACCTGGAGCCGCACGAGTGGGACGAGGTCTTCGCCGTCAACGTCCGCGCGATGCTGGTGACCACCCAGGTCGCGGTCACCGCGATGGTCGCCCAGCGGGCACCGTCCTTCCCGGGCGAGGTGGTCGGCAAGGTGGTCAACACCGCCTCGATGGGCGGCAAGGCCGGCGGCGCCGGGCAGGCGCACTACGCCGCGTCCAAGGCCGCCGTCATCGGCCTGACCCGGGCCACCGCCGAGGAGCTGGGTCCCCTGGGCATCACCGCGACCTGCCTGTGCCCGGGGTACGTGCTCACCGAGATGGGCGCCGGCACCCGGACGGCGGCCGACGTCGCCCGGTGGGCCACCAAGTCACCGCTGGGTCGGCTCGGCGAACCGGAGGACGTCGCCCGGGTCGCGCTGTTCCTGGCGTCGTCGGACTCCGACTACCTGACCGGCGACGCGCTCAACGTGGCCGGCGGGATGGTGACCCACTGACCCGCAACGCCTGGGGGTTGTCCCGGGACGCCGTCGACCTGCGCCGCCCGGTGCTCGAGCCGCGCCCGGTCGAGGTGGCCGCGCTGCCGCAGCAGCTGACCCTGGACCTGTCCCGGACCGCCGTCGTGGCGGTCGACCTGCAGAACGACTTCTGCCACCCCGACGGCTGGCTGGCCTCGATCGGCGTCGACGTCTCCGGGGCGGCCGGGCCGATCGGTGCGCTGGCCGCGACGCTGCCGGCGCTGCGGGCGGCCGGGGTCCCCGTGGTCTGGGTGACCTGGGGCAACCGGCCCGACCGGGCGAACCTGCCGCCGGGCGTGCGGCACGTCTACGACCCCGACGGCGCCTCCACCGGCATCGGCGACCCGCTGCCCGGTGGCTCGCACGTCCTCGAGCTGGGCTCGTGGTCGGCGGGGCTGGTCGACGAGCTCGTGCCCGAGCCGGCCGACCTGCAGGTCGCCAAGTACCGGATGAGCGGCTTCCCGGACACCCCGCTGGACTCGGTGCTGCGCAACCTGCGGGTGGACACCCTCCTGTTCGCCGGGGTGAACACCGACCAGTGCGTGCTGGCCACGCTCACCGACGCCGCGAACCTCGGTTACGACGTCGTCCTGGTGGAGGACCTCTGCGGCACGACCTCACCCGACTTCTGCACCGCCGCGACGCTCTACAACGTGCGGCAGTGCTTCGGCTTCACCACCACCTCGGCCGAGCTGCTCGCCGGCCTGCACCCCTAGGAGGACCCGTGGCCCTGGCCCCCGTCGTCAAGTCCCTGGCCGACATCACCCCGCACTACATCGGGGACAACCGCACCGTCCGGCTGGCCGTGCTGTCCGGCCCCGCCGACGGTTCGGGCACCACCGTGGTGCTGGAGATCTGGGAGCCCGGCGGTTCCCAGCCGGACAACTCGCACGAGGAGTCGACCGAGACGTTCGTGGTGCTGCGCGGCACGGCGCGGGCGCACAGCGACGAGCACGTCGCGGACCTCGGCCCCGGTGACGTCATCGTGCTGCCGGCGACCTCGGTGCACCACATCGTGAACTCCTCGGTCACCGAGCGGCTCTACACGCTGACCGTGATGGAGAACGACGGCGGCTTCGCCGACCTGATCCTCACCGGCCCGGAGGCGTTCCTGGACGCCGCGGACGCCGCGGTGCTCGGCACCGTCCTGACCGCGGCGTGACCCTCGCCGACGTCGGGGGCTGGGAGGTCGAGGACGAGGTCCGGGCCGCGGTCGCCCGGTACGAGGCCGCGCTGGCCGCCGACGACCTCGCCGAGCTCGACGCGCTGTTCGCCCCGGGGAGCACGACGCTGCGGGCCGACGCCGGGGAAGTGGTCGTCTCCCACGCCGCGATCAGCGACTTCCGGCGGGGCCGCGGCGGCGCACCGGCCCGCACGGTGACCGCGCTGCACGTGATCGTGCACACCGCGGGGCTGGCCACCGCGGTCGCGGAGACGCTGCGCCCGGACGGCACCCGCGGTCTGCAGACCCAGGTGTGGGAGCAGGGGGCCGCGGGCTGGCAGGTCCGGGTGGCGCACGTCAGCTCGGGCGCCGCGCCCTCCGCGCCCGCGCCCTCGACCCGGACGGCGGCCGACGCCGCGCTGGAGCGGGCCGACCCGGCGACCTGGCGGGTGGTGGGCTCGCCGCTGGTGGCCCCGACCTCGACCGGTCCGCTGGACGGGGTCTCGGTCGCGGTCAAGGACCTGCTGGACGTCGCCGGGCACCCGGTCGGCGCCGGCAACCCGGTGCGGTTGGCCCAGGCCGAGCCCTCCGCGGCGCACGCCCCGGTGCTGGCGCAGCTGCTGGCCGCCGGGGCGCACGTGCGGGGCATCGCGCGGACCGACGAGCTGGCCTACAGCCTGTCGGGCACCAACGTGCACCACGGCAGCCCGGCCAACCCGTGGGGCGCCGGGCTGGTGGTCGGCGGGTCCACCAACGGACCGGCGTCCGCGGTCGCCCGGGGGACGGCAGACCTCGGCCTGGGCACGGACACCGCCGGGTCCATCCGGGTGCCGGCGTCCTACTGCGGGCTGCACGGGCTGCGGCCCACCCACGGTGTGCTCCCGCTGGACGGCGTGCTGCCGCTGGCACCGGCCTTCGACACGGTGGGCTGGCTGACCCGGGACGCCGGCCTGCTCCACCGGGTGGCGTCGGCCCTGCTGCCGGGGTCCGCCCCGATCACCTCGCTGGTGCTGGCCACGGACCTGGTGGCGCTGGCGGACCCGGCGGTGGCTACGGCGCTGACCGCTGCTGCTGGCGATCTGGCCGCCGTCTCAGGGCTGTCCATGACGCGCGAGGACCTGCTGACGCCGGAGGAGCACGAGCGGTGGTTCACCGCGTTCCGGACGGTGCAGGGCGCGCAGGCGTGGGCGGCGCACGGGGCGTGGATCCAGGCCAACCCGGGGGTGCTGGGGCCGGGGATCGCGCAGCGGTTCGCCGACGGGTCCCTGGTCTCGCCGGACGCGCTGGCCGAGGCGACCGCGGTGCTCGCCGCCGGCCGGGCCGCACTGCGGGCCCGGGTGGGGGAGGGGACGGCGGTGCTGCTGCCGCCGGCCAGCTCGACCGCGCCGCCGGTGTCCGCGCCGGCCGAGCGGAAGGCGGTCTACCGGGCGGCGACGCTGCGGCTGACCTGCCTGGCCGGGGTCGGCGGGCTGCCCTCGGCGGTGGCCCCGGCGGCGCTGGTCGACGGGTTGCCGGTCGGGCTGGCGGCGCTGGGCGCCCCGGGCGCCGACAGCGCGCTCACCGGGCTGCTGGCCGGGTGGGACCGGCGGCTCGCCCCGCCCGCCTGAGCTCTGGTGCGCCCGGCAGGAATCGAACCTGCGACCAAGGGATTAGAAGGCCCCTGCTCTATCCGCTGAGCTACGGGCGCTCGGCGGCGCCGATCATCCCATCCGCCGTAGCCGGTGCGGGCGCGACGTGCTCCCCGCCGTCCACATCCGGGGTGCCCGTCCACAGATGGATCGGGTCCGGCCCAGGGAGGCCCGTCCGGACCCAGGGTCGTGGGCAGCCGGCGGCCGTCGCCGGTGACACCTCCCGGAGGACACCATGAGCCAGAGCCAGATCACCGTCGTCGGCAACGTCGTCGACTCACCCGTCCGCCGCCGCGCCGGGTCCGGTGAGGTCACCAAGTTCCGGATGGCCGCCACCGACCGCTACTTCGACTCGGCCGCCGGCCAGTGGGTCGACGGGGACACCTTCTACGTCGACGTCGACGCCTGGAACGCCCTGGGCGCGAGCATCTCGTCCTGCGTCGTCAAGGGCGACCCGGTCGTCGTCACCGGCAAGATCGCCACCTCGGAGTACGAGGTGGACGGGGCCAAGCGCAGCCGTCCGGTGATCAAGGCGGCCGCGGTGGGGCACGACCTGAGCCGCGGCAGCGCGGTCTTCAAGCGCACCCCGCGGACCGTCGTCGACACCGCACCGGCCGTCGAGGACCCGGGGTACGTGCACACCGAGGACGGCGAGACGGTCGACGCCCGCACCGGCGAGCTGGCCGACGCGGTCGCGGCCCCGTTCTGAGGCGGGTGCCGGGGCCGGGCGCGATCCCGGTCCCGGCGCCACCGGGGTTGCCCGGGGCTGGGAGACTGGGGGACGGCGCGCCGTGCCGACCAGTGGGTCGCCCGCGCCATCCGGACCAGCACGATCCCCGAACCGACGGAAGGCTCCCGTGGCCCAGTACATCTACTCCATGGTGCGCGCGCGCAAGGCGCACGGCGACAAGGTCATCCTCGACGACGTCACGCTCGCGTTCCTGCCCGGCGCCAAGATCGGCGTCGTCGGCCCCAACGGCGCCGGCAAGTCGACCGTCCTGAAGATCATGGCCGGCCTGGAGCACGCCTCCAACGGCGACACCACGCTGGCCCCCGACGCGACCGTCGGCATGCTCCAGCAGGAGCCGCCGCTCAACGAGGACCTCGACGTGCGCGGCAACGTCGAGGAGGCCGTCAAGGAGCTGCGCGGCGCGCTGACCCGCTTCGAGGAGGTCAGCGCGGCGATGGGCGAGCCCGACGCCGACTTCGACTCGCTGCTCACCGAGCAGGGCGAGCTCATGGAGGTCATCGAGAACGGTGACGGCTGGGAGCTCGACAACCGCATCGAGCAGGCGATGGACGCGCTGCGCTGCCCGCCCGGCGACGCCGACGTCCGCGTCCTGTCCGGTGGTGAGCGGCGCCGCGTCGCGCTGTGCAAGCTCCTGCTCGAGGCGCCGGACCTGCTGCTGCTCGACGAGCCCACCAACCACCTGGACGCCGAGTCCGTGGCCTGGCTGGAGGCGCACCTGGAGAAGTACGCCGGCACCGTCGTCGCCGTGACCCACGACCGGTACTTCCTGGACAACGTGGCGCAGTGGATCCTCGAGCTCGACCGCGGCCGGGCCTACCCCTACGAGGGCAACTACTCCACCTACCTGGAGACCAAGGCCGCCCGCCTGAAGGTCGAGGGCGCCAAGGACGCCAAGCGCGCCAAGCGCCTCAAGGACGAGCTGGAGTGGGTGCGCTCGGGCGCCAAGGCCCGCCAGGCCAAGAGCAAGGCCCGCCTGGCCCGCTACGAGGAGATGGCCGCGGAGGCCGACAAGTTCCGCAAGCTCGACTTCGAGGAGATCCAGATCCCGCCGGGCCCGCGGCTGGGCAGCGTGGTCATCGAGACCGACAAGCTGGTCAAGGGCTTCGGCGACCGCGTGCTCATCGACGGGTTGTCGTTCTCGCTGCCGCGCAACGGCATCGTGGGCATCGTCGGCCCCAACGGCGTCGGCAAGACCACCCTGTTCAAGATGCTCGTCGACCAGGAGACCCCCGACGGCGGCGACATCAAGATCGGCGAGACGGTCAAGATCGCCTACGTCGAGCAGAACCGCAGCGGCATCGACCCGACCAAGAGCCTGTGGGAGGTCGTCTCCGACGGCCTGGACCACATCAAGGTCGGCAACGTGGAGATGCCCTCGCGGGCCTACGTCTCCGCGTTCGGGTTCAAGGGCCACGACCAGCAGAAGAAGGCCGGCGTGCTCTCCGGTGGTGAGCGCAACCGGCTGAACCTGGCGCTGACCCTCAAGCAGGGCGGCAACCTGCTGCTGCTCGACGAGCCCACCAACGACCTGGACACCGAGACGCTCACCAGCCTGGAGAGCGCCCTGCTGGAGTTCCCCGGCTGCGCCGTGGTGGTCAGCCACGACCGGTGGTTCCTGGACCGGGTGGCCACCCACATCCTCGCCTACGAGGGTGACTCGAAGTGGTTCTGGTTCGAGGGCAACTTCGACGACTACGAGAAGAACAAGATCGAGCGGCTCGGCGCCGACGCGGCCCGTCCGCACCGCGCGACCTACCGCAAGCTCTCGCGCGACTAGCAGCTGCAGCGGGTCACCCGGCGGTCATCGGGTCGCGTCACGACGCGACCCGATGACGGTGGGGTGACCCGCTGCCGTCGTCACGCGCGCCAGGCGGCGACGAAGCGGCGCTGGGCGGGTGTCTCCACCGCCCGGCGCCGGTAGTGCGTGCGCACCCAGGCCACCGCGTCGGCGGCGGGCACCCCGTCCAGGACGGCGAGGCAGGCCAGCGCCGTCCCGGTCCGGCCGTTGCCCCCGCCGCAGGCCAGCTCCACCCGCTCGGTGCCGGCCCGCACCAGCAGCTCGTCCAGCGCCGCCCGCAGGTCACCGCGCGGCAGCCGGAAGTCCGGCCAGGGCACCCAGCGGTGCGGCCACGCCGTCGGCCGGTCCCGACCCAGCAGCACCAGGCCGAAGTCCGGGTCGGGCAGGTCCTGGCGCAGCCCGCGACCGCGCACCCGCCGGCCCGAGGGCAGCTCCACGAGACCGGGGTCGCCCGCCGTCCAGGTCACCGCCTCACCGTAGGACGCCGCCGTACGGCAGGGTGTCCCCTCGTGAGGTTCTCGGTGCAGGTCCCGATGCGCTGGTCGGACATGGACGCCTACCAGCACGTCAACAACGTCGCGTTCCTCGGCTACTTCGAGACCGCGCGCGTGGCGCTGTTCTTCGACCAGCCCACCCACGACGCCGAGACCGGCATGCGCCGCGGCCTGGTCGTGCACTCCCACCAGGTGCAGTACCGCCGGCCAGTCGTCTACGACGCCGCACCGCTGACCGTCGACATCTGGCTCTCCACCGTCCGGGCCGCATCCCTGACCTGCCACTACGAGCTCTTCGACCACGGCACGCTGGCCGTCACCGGCAGCACCGTCCTGGTGCCCTTCGACTTCGCGCTGAACCGGCCCCGGCGGATCACCGCCGAGGAGAAGATCTGGGTGCAGCAGTGGCTGGACGAGCCGGCGGCGGGATGACCTCCCCGGTCGACGTGCTGGGGGCTCCCGACCCGGTCGGTGCGGTGCTGACCGCGCACACCGCGGGGACGCCGATCGCCGTCCGCACCTCGGGCACGACCTCGAGTCCCCGCCTGGTCGTGCGCAGCACCGCGTCCTGGGTCGGCTCCTTCCCGGCGGTCACCGCGCTGACCGGGCTGGACGCCGGGTCCCGGCTGTGGCTGCCCGGTCCGCTGCACGCCTCGATGAACCTGTTCGCCGCCGTCCACGCCCGGTCGGTCGGTGCCGAGGTGCTGGACCGGCCCGACGGCGCCGGCCACGCCGTCCTCACCCCTGCTGCCCTGGCCGGCGCACTCGCCGACGGCACGCCGCTGGCGGGGGTGCACCTGGTGGTGGCCGGCGACCGGCTGCCCCGGGCGCTGGCCGACCGCGCGGTCGCCGCCGGGGCCCGGACGGCGCACTACTACGGGGCCGCCGAGCTGTCCTTCCTCGCCTGGGGCACCGCCGAGGACGACCTGCGCGCCTTCCCGGGCGTCGAGCTGGCGCTCCGCGACGGCGTCGTGTGGGCCCGGTCGCCCTACGCGTCGACCGGGTACGCCGCCGGCCAGGACGGGCCGCTGCGCACCGCACCGGACGGCTGGGCCACCGTGGGCGACCGCGGGACGCTGACCGCGGACGGCGTCCTGCTGGTCGCCGGGCGCGGCACGGACGCGGTCACCACGGCCGGCGCGACCGTGCTGGTGGCCGAGGTCGAGCAGGCGCTGCGCCGGGCCGGCAGCGGCGACGTGGTGGTGGTCGGGGTGCCGCACCCCCGGCTCGGCCAGCTGGTGGCCGCGGTCGGGACGGACCCGGTCGCCCTGGCCGCCGCCCGGGCCGGCGCGTCCGAGCTCACCGCCGCGCAGCGCCCCCGCCTGTGGCTGCACCTCGAGCGGTGGCCGCTGACTTCCGCCGGCAAGGTCGACCGCGCCGCCGTGGCCGAGCTCGCTACGGCCGGCCACCTCGCCCACCTGCCGGCAGCCGTCGCATGACGCCCAGGACCCACTCCGGGCCCCGAACGGGTCCCAGCCGTCACCTGACGCCCGCCGGGGCGTCGATCGACGGCAGCCGACCAGATCCCACCTCGAGTGGTCGACCAGCGTCGATCGACGCCCGTGGCGGGCGGCCGTGAGCGGCGAACCCGTCGTCGTCGCTGCGCTGCGGAGCGCGATCGGCACCGCCGGGCGGTCGTTCGCCGACGTGCCGGCCGCCGACCTGGCCGCGCCCGTGCTGGCCGCGGTCGCGGCAGCGGTCCCGCAGCCGCCGCAGGAGGTGCTGCTGGGCAACTGCACCGGACCCGGCGGCGACCTCGCCCGGGTCGCCGCGCTGACCGCCGGGCTGCCGGTCGGGGTGCCCGCGCTGACCGTGGACCGGCAGTGCGCCAGCGGGCTGGCCGCCGTAGTCCTGGGTGCTCGCCTGCTCGCCACCGAGCCCGGGCTGGTGCTGGCCGGCGGGGTCGAGTCGGCGTCCACCTCGCCGCGGCCGGGTCGGGCCGCCTTCGCCCCCGCCGAGCTCGGCGACCCCGACATGGGTCCGGCCGCCGATGCGCTGGCCCTCCGGCACGGCATCACCCGGGCGCAGCAGGACGCCTACGCCGCGCGCTCCCACGCCCGGGCCCACGCGGCGCAGCAGGCCGGGGCCTTCGACGCCGAGGTCGTACCGGTCCGCGGCGTGGTCCGCGACGACCGACCGCGCCCCGGGCTCACCGAGCAGCGGCTGGCGCGGCTGCGCCCGGCCTGGGGCGGCACCGGCACCGCCGGCAACTCCTGCGGGGTCAACGACGGCGCGGCGGTGGTCGGCCTGGTCGACGGGGACACCCACGCCCGGCTCGGCGTCCCCGGGCTGCGGGTGCTGGCCACCGCGACCGCCGGCGCGGACCCCGCGCTGCCCGGCGCCTCGCTGGTGCCCGCCGTCGCGACGGCGCTGGACCGGGCTGGCCTCGGGCTGGCCGACCTGGACGTCGTCGAGCTCAACGAGGCCTTCGCCGGCCAGGTGCTGGCCTGCTGCGCGCTGCTGGACCTGGACCCCGCCCGGGTCTGCCCGCAGGGCGGTGCGATCGCGCTGGGGCACCCGTGGGGAGCGTCCGGCGCCGTCCTCGTCGTCCGGTTGTTCAGCCAGCTGGTCCGGGCCGGGGGAGGGCGGTACGGGCTGGCCGCCGTCGCGGCCGGGGGCGGCCAGGGCGTGGCCGTGGTCGTGGAGGCGGTGCGCTGAGCTCAGGCGGTGTCGGCGCCGCGGGCGTCCAGGGCCTCGCCGACGGTGTGCGCCAGCTGCAGCACCGAGACCAGCAGCGGCACCACCAGCAGGACCAGCGCCCGGGGCCCGCGCACCCGACCGCCGCGGGCGGCCTGCGCCTCCCGGATCCGGTCGGCCCGCTCGGCCACCAGCGGGACGAACCGCAGCGCCATCGCCACGGCCAGCCCGATCCGCGCCGGCCGGACGCCGACCAGCCGCAGCGGGGCGCACAGCCGCTCGACCACGGCGACCAGCGCGGTCACCCGGGTGGTCGCGGTGACCACCGCGGCCGCCAGCACCAGGGCCACCAGCCGGACGGCGGTGGTCAGCCCGGTGAGCAGGTCGGTCGCCAGGGCGTGGAAGACCAGGATGGCCACCGCCCAGACCGCGACCACCCGCACCTGGCGGACCAGCAGCCGTCCCGGCAGGCGGGCCACCACCAGCCCGACGAGGACGACGCCCACGAGCACCCCTGCCGCCACCGGCAGGGTGGGGACGACGAAGACCACGACGCCCAGCACCAGCAGCGCCAGCAGCTTGACCCCGGCCGGCGTCCGGTGCACCGGGCTCGGGCCGGGGACGTAGAGGGCCAGCGTCACCGGTCGGCCACCAGCGCGCGGTAGGCCGCCACCGCCGGTGCGGGCCGGTCGTCGGCGACCACCCGACCGCCGTCGACGACGAGGACGCGGTCGAACCCGTCCAGCAGGGCCAGGTCGTGGGTGACCACGACGACCGCCTGCTCCAGGCCCTCGACCAGCCGGGCGATCCGGCGGGTGTTCACCAGGTCCAGCAGCGTGGTCGGCTCGTCGAATACGATCCGGGCCGGCCGCATGACCAGCACGCCGGCGATCGCCAGCAGCTGCTTCTGCCCGCCGGACAGCAGGTGGGCCGGGTGGTCGGCGTGCCCGGCCAGCCCGTAGCGGTCCAGCACCTCGGCCACCCGCTCGGCGCGCTCGGCCGCGGGCACGCCCTGGTTCTCCAGCCCGTACCCGACGTCCTCGGCGACCGTGGGGTGCACGATCTGGGCGTCGGGGTCCTGGAAGACGAAGCCGACCCGCCGGCGCACCTCGCGGGCCGCGGTCGCGGTGTCCAGCCCGTCGACCAGCACGCTGCCGACGGCGGGGACGACCAGGCCGTTGAGCAGCCGGGCGAACGTCGACTTGCCCGACCCGTTGGTCCCCACCACCCCGATCCGCTGCTCGGTGAGCCGCAGGTCCAGGCCGGTGAGCACGGTCCGCTCGCCGTAGGTGTGGCCGACCCCCTGGAGCTCGATGCCGCGGGACGGGTCGGCCACCGCGGCCGCGGCAGCGGGCCCGCGCCGCAGCCTCACGGGGTCGCGGCTGCCCGCCGGGGCCGCTCGATCACCGGGTAGGCGCGCCGCACGGCCACCGCGAGCACCGCCGCGACCACGGCCTTCACCAGGTCGCCGGGCACGAACACCAGGCTGCCGGTGGCCGCCGCGGCCAGCGAGGTGTCGGCGTACAGGCTGATGAACGGGATGCCGATCGCGTAGACCACCCCGATGCCCCCGACCACCGTGGCCAGCAGGGCGGTGGCCACGTTCAGCCGTCGCCAGAGCAGCTCGACCAGCAGGCCGGTGACGAAGGCCGCGACCGGCCACGAGTAGAGGAACCCGGCGCTGGGGCCGACGAAGACCGACAGCCCGCCGCGCCCGCCCGACAGCACCGGCAGCCCGACGGCGACCAGCACCAGGAACAGCAGCAGGGCCAGGAACCCGCGCTTGGCGCCCAGCACGGCCCCGGCCAGCATCACGCCGAGCGTCTGGGCGGTGATGGGGACGGGGAGCGCGGCCACCGGGATCGCCGGCAGCAGCCCGAGCGCCGCGGTGAGGGCGGCGAACAGGGCGACGTAGGCCAGGTCGCGGGTCTTCATGGGGTCCTCCGGCAGGCACGGGGTGTCGACCGCGGAAGGTATCCGGTGGGTGCCCGGCGGCCGGGCGGGGGGCCTGGCGGACGGCTGAGCTGCAGTGACGGAGCCGGGTTGCCCGGCTGCTGAGGGTGAGGTTGGCTGGGGGCACGGGGTCCGCGACGAAACGGCGAAGGAATGGCATCCGGAAGGTGGTCCTCGTGGTGGCAGCGCCTGCTGTCGGCACCCGCGGAGCCCGAGCGCGTGGTCCGCCCCCCACCGGGCGACACGGCCCTGGGCCCGGAGCCGGAGGAGAGACCGGCACCGCAGGACGCCGTCCCGACGCCGAGGAGCGCATCCCCGGCCGCCCCCCGCGGTGCACCACCGCACGGCGGTGACACGACCGCACCACCCCCCGCAGACACGACAGGAGTTCCACCCATGGCTCAGCTCGACAGCGTCATCGCCTCACTGCTGGAGATCGAGGGTGCCAACGGTGCCGCGATCGTCGACATCGACAGCGGCATGGCCCTCGCGGCCGGCGGCAGCCCCGGCTTCGACCTCAACGTCGCCGCGGCCGGCAACTCCAACGTCGTGCGGGCCAAGCTCCGCACGATCAACGACCTCGAGCTGGACGACGAGATCGAGGACATCCTCATCACGCTCAAGGGCCAGTACCACCTGATCAACGTGCTCAAGGGCTCCGGCAACACCGGGCTGCTCATCTACCTGGTGCTCAACCGCAGCACGGCGAACCTGGCCCTGGCCCGCCACAAGCTCCGCTCGGTCGCCGGCACCGTCAGCGTCTGACCCGCCGCCCCCTGGCGCAGCGTCGATCAGGGGAGTGCCGCGACGTCCGTCCTCCTGCACCAGATCTGGTGCAGGAGGACGGACTTCCGTGCACCCCCCCTGATCGAAGCTGAGGGGCCGGGAGGGCTCAGGCGGCGGCGAGGATGCGGGCGCGGACGTCGACCGCGGACATCTCGTGGGTGTCCAGCCACTCGTCCACCCGGCCGTCGGTGACCACGCCGATGCGGTCGCAGCACTCGGTCAGCTCGTCGGGGTCGACCGACACGACGACCACCGAGCGGCCGTGCGCCGTCGCCTCGTCCAGCAGGGTGCGGACCTCGCGCCGGGACCGGGCGTCCAGGCCGCGGGTGGGTTCGTGCACCACGACCACGTCGCTGGGGTGCGCGGCCAGCCACCGGGCCAGGGCCAGCTTGTGCTGGTCGCCGCCGGACAGCGCACCGAAGACGGTCTTGATGCTCAGCGTCGCCACGTTCATCCGGTGCACGGTGTCGATCACCCCGCGCAGGCTGGCGATCTCCGAGCGGAGGTCGGAGGGCCGGCCCCACTCCTCGTCGGTCAGCGTGCGGGCGATGGTGGCGCCCGGGTCGACCCCGTAGGCGTCGTCGTCGGGCCGGTAGGCGTCCAGCCGCAGCGCGGCCGAGCCGGTCGAGGACGGCACCGGGCGGTCCTCCCCGTGCAGGGTGACGGCGTCGCACTGCGCCGGGATCTCCCCGGTCAGGGCACCGGCGATCTCGCGCAGGCCCGAGCGCCGGCGCCCGGTCAGCCCCAGCACCTCTCCGCGCCGCACGCGCAGGTCCACACCGGTGGTCGCGCCGGGGACGCGCAGGTTGCGCACCTCCAGGGCGACGTCGGCCGAGGGCTGCGGGCGGGTCGTGGTGACCGGGACGTCGTCGGGGGCGGTGCGGGCCACCGGGATCCGCACGGGCGGTGCGGACGCGGTGGACCGGGGCAGGGCGCCGTCCAGCGTCGCCACCACCAGCCGGGCCGGGTCGAGCTCGGACGCGGGGGCGTCCAGGGCGATCCGGCCGTCCCGCAGCACGAGCACCCGGTCGACCACCTCGAGCATCTCCGGCAGCCGGTGGCTGATGTAGAGGACGCCGCGGCCCTCGCTGCGCAGCCGGCGGGCGACCGCGTGCAGGCCCGCGACCTCGGCGGGGGTCAGCGACGCCGACACCTCGTCCATCACGATCAGCTTGGTGTCCTCGGCGAGCACCCGGGCGGCCTCGACGAGACCGTGCACGAACCGCGGGATGTCGGCCACGAGTGCGTCGGGGTCCAGGTCGAGCCCGATCTCGGCCAGCACCGCCCGGGCCCGCGCACGGACCCGGGCCTCGGGTGCGTCGGCCAGCGGGGTGCCGCGCAGGACGGCCCGGGCCACGGTCAACCGGGGGTCGATCCGGATGAGCTGCTCGACCACCCCGACCCCGAGGTGCCGGGCGTCCTCGGCCGACAGCGGCGCGTAGGCGTGGCCCTGCACGGTCATCCGCCCGGCGTCCGGGGCGTAGATGCCCGCGACGACGTCGCCCAGCGTCGACTTGCCGGCACCGTTCGCGCCGACCAACCCGACGACCTCGCCGGCGTCGACGCTGAACGACACGTCGCGCAGCACCCGCCGACCCTCGAAGGCCTTCGCGAGACCGTCCACCTGCAGCACGGACATCAGTGCTCTGGCCTCCCGTGCCGGGCCGCCCCGGAGGGTTCCCGACGTCGTCCCCGTGACGGTGAGTGGTCAGATGGAGACTACCCGCGGACGGCGGGCGCGCCTCCCGGGATCAGACGGCCAGCCACACCGCGGCATCGACCGGCAGGGCGCCCTCGGCGAGCTCGGCGCTGACCAGCAGGACCTCGCCCGCCGGCACCCGCACCGGCTCCCCGCCCAGGTTGACCAGCACCAGCAGCTGCCGGTCGCCCAGGTCCCGGCGGAACGCCAGGCAGTCCTCCGGGGCCTCGTCCCAGGTCAGCTCGCCGGTGACCTCCCGGCGCAGAGCGAGCGCACGTCGGTACAGCGACAGCATCGAGTCGGGGTCCCCGGCCTGGGCCTCGACGGTCAGCCCGGCCCACCCGGCCGGCATGGGCAGCCACGTCTGGGTGCCGTGGCTGAAACCGTAGGGCGGCTCCTGGCCGCTCCAGGGCAGCGGGATGCGGCAGGCATCACGCCCCCGGTCGGTCCCGCCCGAGCGGAACCAGACCGGGTCGGTCAGCGCCTCGTCGGGCAGGTCGACGTCGGGCATGCCGACCTCGTCGCCGTTGTAGACGAACGCCATGCCGGGCAGCGCCAGCTGCAGCAGGGCCGCTGCCCGGGCCCGCCGGGTGCCGATCTCCCCGCCGCCGTAGCGGGTGACGTGCCGGGGCCGGTCGTGGTTGGACAGCACCCAGCACGCCGGCGCCGGCGTGGTGGCCACCGCGGCCAGGGAGTCCACGACGGCGGCGCGCAGGTCGGTCGTCGTCCAGTCGGCGGTGAGCAGCCGGAAGTTGAACGCCGAGTGCAGCTCGTCCGGGCGGAGGTAGCGGGCCAGCCGCTCCTCGCTGGACACCCACACCTCGCCGACGGTCATCGCGCCGGGGTAGCCGTCGACCACCCGGCGGACCAGGCGGTGGATGTCGTGCACGCCGTCCTGGTCCAGCCGGGGGTCGTCGGGCCCGTGGTCGTCGAACAGCCCGGTGTCGGAGTCGAAGGCGACGTCGGGCAGCCCGGGCGCCTTGGCCATCCCGTGCGCGACGTCGATCCGGAAACCGTCGACCCCGCGGTTCAGCCAGAACCGCAGCGTCTGCTCCAGGTCGGCCAGCACCTCGGGGTGGGTGAAGTCCAGGTCGGGCTGCTCGGGCGCGAACAGGTGCAGGTACCACTGGCCGTCGGGCACCCGGGTCCACGCCGGGCCGCCGAAGATCGACGGCCAGTTGTTCGGCGGGGTGGCGCCGTCGGGGCCCTGCCCGTCGCGGAAGACGTAGCGCGCCCGCTCCGGGGACCCGGGGCCGGCGGCCAGGGCGGCGACGAACCAGTCGCGCTGGTCCGAGGTGTGGTTGGGCACCAGGTCGATGGTCACCCGGATGCCCAGGTCGTGCGCCTGCGCCAGCACCGCGTCGAAATCCGCGAGGTCGCCGAAGACCGGCTCCACGTCGCGGGGGTCGGCAACGTCGTAGCCGTGGTCGGCCATCGGCGAGGGGTAGAAGGGGTTGATCCACAGCGCGTCGACGCCGAGCTCGGCCAGCTGCGGCAGGCGGTCGCGCAGACCGGCGAGGTCGCCGACGCCGTCGTCCCCGCCGTCGGCGAAGGACCGGATGTAGACCTGGTAGAAGACCGCGTCCCGCCACCAGTCGGTGGTCGGCGGCGCGGGCGGGGTGGTGGTCACGCGGGCGCTCCGGGGAGTCGGTGGGTCAGGGTGCGAGGTCGGTGGGTTCGTCCCACCGGTTCTGCATGCTGCGGGCGGCCATCTCCAGGTAGCCCCACAGCGTGGCGTCCTGCTCGGCCGGCAGGGCCAGCGAGTCGACAGCGGCACGCATGTGGTGCAGCCAGGCGTCCCGCTCCCGGCCGCCGATGGCGAACGGGGCGTGCCGCATCCGCAGCCGCGGGTGCCCGCGCTGCTGGGAGTAGGTGGTGGGCCCGCCCCAGTACTGCTCGAGGAAGCCGCGCAGCCGCTCCTCGGCGTCGTCCCAGTCGTCCTGCGGGTACAGCGGGGCCAGCACCGGGTCGCTGCGGACGCCGGCGTAGAAGTGCGCCACCAGGGCGCGGAAGACCGGTTCGCCACCGACCTCGGCGTAGAACGTGCGTGCCGAGGGCAGCGGGCGGCTCGACTCGCTCATGTACCCGATGGTCCCGCAACGGCGCGGCCGGCGGGCGCCCGGGTGCGCAGCAGCGCGAGCAGCGGGACGACGACCAGCGGCAACCCGGCCAGCCCGGTGACGAGCACCACCGTCCCGGCCGGGACGACGTCGGCGGCGGCACCCGCGGCCAGGGCGCCGAGCCCCTGGACGGCGGAGATGCCCGCCATCGCGATGCCGATGGCCCGGCCCCGCGCCGCCGGCGGGACCGCCGCCACGAAGGCGACGTTGAGGGGGACGGTCCAGGCCGTGGCGAAGCCGGCCACGGCGAGCGCGGCCACGAAGGCCACCGTGGCCACGCCACGGTCCGGGATGCGCGCGGCGAGACCGGCCACGGCGGTGGCGGCCACGGACAGCAGCACCAGCGGCACCACGAGGCGGTCGCGCAGCCGCGGCGGGCAGAACCTGCCGACCAGCAGCATGCCCACGACGGCGCCGGCCGGGTGGACGGCGAGCACCACCCCGACGAGGCCCTGGCTGTCCGAGAGCTCCTCGGACAGCCCCGTCCCGATGCCCTCGTGCGCGTTGTTCAGCAGGACGCCGATCCACAGCAGGGCGACGATCGCCGCCAACCGCCGGTCACCCAGCACGAGGCGCAGCCCGGCCGCCGTGTCCCGCCACACCGACTGCACCGCGGCGCCGGCCTCGACCAGGGCCGCGGGCCGGGGTCGCAGACCCACCAGCAGCCACCCGCCCGAGACGGCGAAGGTGGCTGCGTTGAGGAGCAGCCCGACCGAGGGGTGCAGCGCGGTGACCAGCAGCCCTCCCAGGAGGAACCCGACCACCTGGGCGAGCTGGAGCACGATGCCGGTCACCGAGGTGGCGACGGCGTACCGGTCGCCGGTCAGGACGTCGGCGGCCAGCGCCGCGCGGGCCGCCTCGTAGGGGGGTGCGGCGACCGACACGAGCAGCAGCAACCCGAGCAGGGCCGGCAGCGGCATCCCGGGGACGGCCATGGCCGCGACGAGCGCAGCCCGGGCCAGGTCGCTGACCACCATGACCCGCTGCCGCGGGAGCCGGTCGGCCAGCGCGGCCAGCACCGGGCCGCCGACCACCCAGGGCAGGTAGCTGATCGCGAACGTCAGGGCGCTGAGCAGCGGCGAGCCGGTGCGCTGGAAGACCAACACGGTCAGCGCCAGGCGGGCCAGCTGATCGCCGACCGTGGCCAGCACGTAGGAGCCGAACAGCGGCCGGTACTCGGCCACCGCGAACACCGAGCGGAAGGTGGCCGGTCGCTCCGCGGCGGTCTCGGTGGGGCTCCGGTGGCTCAGCTGGGCCCCACCGCGGCCGGGGTCACCATGACCGGGATCCGGATGTCCTCGGTGGCGAACCGCTCCTGCAGCCGCATCCGCAGCTCCCGGCCGACCCGCCACTGGTCGGCGTTGGTCGTGCGCACCTGCAGGCGCATCACGATCGCCTGCGGGGTGATGGCCTCCACGCCCAGCGACTCGGGCTCGCCGAGCAGCACCTCGGCCCACTCGGGCTCGGCGTAGACGGCATCCCCGACCTCCTGCATCACCGTGCGGCAGCGCTCGAGGTCGGTGTCGTGCGCGACCGGCATGTCGATGACCACCTGGGCGTAGCCCTGGCTCTTGTTGCCCACCCGCAGCACCTCGCCGTTGCGGGCGTACCAGACCACCCCGTTGACGTCGCGGAGCCGGGTGATCCGCAGCCCGACGGCCTCCACCGTGCCGCTGGCCTCACCGAGGTCGACGACGTCGCCCACGCCGTACTGGTCCTCCAGGATGATGCCGATCCCGGCGATGAAGTCCTTGATCAGGTTCTGCGCGCCGAAGCCGAGGGCCACCCCGACGACGCCGGCGGACGCCACGATCGGGGCCAGGTTGATGCCGAGCTCGCCGAGCACCAGCACCACCGCGATGAAGAACACGACGATCGAGGCGAAGCTGCGCAGCACCGAGCCGATGGCCTCCGCGCGCTGCGTACGACGGGCGGCCACCTGCTCGACCACCTGCTGGTGGTTGGTGGCGCCCTTGGTCCGGCGCGGCTTGAGGATCGTCGGGACCTGGCCGCTGGCGGTGCGCTCGGTCAGGCGGCGGATGGAGCGGTTGATCAGCACCCGGGCGACGGCGGCGACGACGATGATCAGCACGATCCGCAGTGGGGTGGCCACGAACGCCTGGGCGTTGTCGGCCAGCCAGTCCAGGCCGAACCACTCGTAGACCCGCGCGCACAGCGACGTCGAGTCCGCGGTCACGCAGCTCGGCACGTCGGCGGCTGTCACGGACAGTGCAGAAGTCATCACTCAGGAGTCTCCCATGTCGATCATGGTGGGAACCAGTGCCTCGACGCGGTCGTGCTGCGGCAGGGCGGTGCGGCGCGGGGCGCCGAGGGACCGGTCGACGGTCAGCGGGCCGTGAGCCCGGTACGGGCCGCCAGGAAGGCGAGCTGGTCGGCGGCCAACCCCACCGTACGGCTCACCGCGCGGGCGCCGTGGCCCACCGCCAGCTCGCGCCGCAGCACCACCGGGGCGTCCGAGGAGGTCGCGTGCTGCAGCGCCGCGGCCAGCTTGCGCGCGTGCAGCGGGTCCACCCGGGTGTCGGACTCGAAGGTCGTGAAGAGCACCGCCGGGTAGGCCGTGCCCTCCACCACGCGGTGGTAGGGCGAGTAGCCCAGCAGCCAGCCCAGCTCCTCGGGGTCCGCCGCCGTGCCGTACTCGTCGTTCCAGGTCCGGCCCAGCCCGAACAGCTCGTACCGGACCATGTCCAGCAGCGGGGCGCTGCACACGACGGCGGCCACCAGGTCGGGCCGCTGGGTGGCGGTGGCCCCGACCAGCAGGCCGCCGTTGGAGCCGCCGAAGACCCCGAGCTGCGCCGGGGTGGTCCAGCCCTCGGCGACCAGGTGCTCGCCGGCGGCGGCGAAGTCGTCGAAGACGTTCTGCTTGTGCTCCCGCATGCCGGCGCGGTGCCACTCCTCGCCGTGCTCGGACCCGCCGCGCAGGTTGGCCACCGCCCACACCCCGCCCGCGGCGACCCAGGCCAGCGCCTGCGCGCTGTAGCCCGGGGTCAGCGAGACGTTGAACCCGCCGTAGCCGTAGAGCACGGTCGGCCGCGGTCGGCTGGGCGCGCCCTCCAGGGACAGCACGAACAGGTGGACGGCGGTGCCGTCGGCCGAGGTGGCGTGGGTCTCGGTGACCACCACGTCGGGGACGGCGCCGGCCACCGGTGCCTGCTCCCACGGCGTCAGCGCACCGGGGTCGCCGGCGTCCCACCGCAGCACCGACGGCGGCGTCGCGTGGTCGGTGTAGCCGACCCAGGCCGTCGTCCCGCCCTCGGGCGGTGCGCTGACCCCGGCGATGCTGCCCGGCGGCACCGCCACGTCGGCCAGCCGGCCGGAGCCGTCGGCCGCCCACACGGAGAGCCGGTCGGTGGCGTCCACGGCGTGCACGGCGAGCAGTCGCAGGTCCCCGTCGGGGCCGTCGACCAGGGCGAGGTCGGACAGCACCGCGCCCTCGGCCTCGGGCACGACCGTCGTCCAGGCGGCCGGGTCCCAGGTGGCCGGGTCGGCCGGGTCGGCGACGGCGACCAGGCCGCGCGGGGCGTCCCGGTCGGTGGAGATCCACAGCCGCCCGTCGCGGGCCACCCAGGCATTGGTCTGCGCGTCCACCCCGACCTGCAGCGGGGCCAGGCGGCCGTCGCCGTGCAGGTCGGCCAGCCAGACGTCGTCGCGGGGGGCGGTGCCCGCCGACGCCGAGACGACCAGCCAGCGGCCGTCCCGGGACAGCCGGACGCCGTAGTAGTTGGTCGGGTCCAGCCCGTCGCCGTGGACCAGGACGTCGGTGGCCGGGTCGGCGCCGACCCGGTGCCGGAACACCCGCCGGTGGAACTGCTCCTCGCCGGCCGGGACCTGGTCGGGGGCCAGCCGGCGCACGTAGTACAGCTCGTCGCCGCCGGGCAGCCAGGCGACGGGGGAGTAGCGGCAGCGGTCGACCGGGCCGTCCAGCAGCTCGCCGGTGGCCACGTCCAGCACGAACAGCTGGGACTCCTCGTCGCCGCCCACCGACACCTGGTAGGCGATCCGGTCGCCCTCCCAGGACGGCGACCAGGCGTCGAGCGTGGTGGTGCCCGCCGGGTCCAGGGCCATCGGGTCGACCAGCACCCGCTGGGTGCCGTCGAGGTCCCGGACCCGCAGCACGGCGTGCTCCTGGCCGGGGTCGCGCCGGGTGGAGAAGGCCCGCCCGGACCGCCAGACCGGGATGCCCACCGAGCCCGAGCGCATCAGCTCGCCCAGCCGGGCCGCGAAGGACTCCCGGTCGGGGAGGGCGCCCAGCAGCGCGGCGGCGTACTCGTCCTGCGCGGCCGCCCAGGCCGTCGTCCGCGGGTCGGCGGCGTCCTCCAGCCACCGGTAGGGGTCGGCGACGACGTGCCCGTGCAGCTCCTCGACGAGGTCCAGGCGGGGGGCGAGCAGCGGGTCCGGGGTGGCGGTCACCACCCGACGGTAACCAGGACGTCGGACAATCTCCCTTGCCCCGGGTGGGTGGATCCGGGGCACTATGGCGGTGCCCGTGGGTCGCAGCACCCCGGCGGTCCGGGGCGCATGGAGGTACCCCGTGTCGCTGACCGCACTCGGGTCGTCGTCCGCAGCCGGCCCGCCGGGCCCGCGGCGCGACCCCCGCCCGGGTTCCCCGGTGCCCGCAGCCGCCGCCATGACCGCGGCCTGCCTGCTGCTCAACGCCACCTACGAGCCCCTCGGCGTGGTGTCCAGCCGGCGGGCCGTCGTGCTGGTGCTGGCCGCCAAGGCCGAGCCGGTGGACGTCTCGGACGTGCTCTGCCACGCCGAGCTGGTCGCCCTGCCGGTGCCGGTCGTCGTCCGGCTGACCCGGTACGTCCGGGTGCCCTACCCGGCCCACGTGCCGCTGTCCCGGCGCGCGGTGTTCACCCGCGACGGGTCGACCTGCGTGTACTGCGGGGCGGCGGCCACCAGCATCGACCACGTGTGGCCGCGCAGCCGCGGCGGCACCCACACCTGGGACAACGTCGTGGCTGCCTGCCGGCGCTGCAACCACACCAAGGCCGACCGGTCGCTGGCCGAGCTGGGCTGGTCGCTGCCGCAGCCGCCCCGGGCGCCGTCGGGCTCGGCCTGGCGGCTGCTGGGCCACCGCGCCGTCGACCCCCGCTGGCGCGCCTGGCTCGGCCTGCCCGACGTCGCCTGAGTCGTCAGGTCACCCGCGAGCGCTCGGCGGGGTAGCCGAGGTGGGCGTCGGCGTCGACGATCTCGGCGAGGCGTTCGACTGCGTCCCAGACGTCGACGAACCGGGTGTACAGCGGCGCCGTCCCGAACCGGACGCGGTCCGGGGTGCGGAAGTCGGGCACCACGCCGCGGTCGACCAGCGCCTGGGTCAGCTGCCACGCCTGCGGGTGCTCGAGGCTGACGTGCGCCCCGCGCCGGGCGGCGTCCCGGGGAGAGGCCAGCCGCAGCTGCGGCAGCCGCTCGTCGGCCAGGGCCACCAGCAGGTCGGTGAGCGCGCGGCCCTTGGCGGCGACCGCGGCGATCCCCGCCTCGGCGGTGAGCGCCACGCCGACCTCGACCGCCGCGGTGGCCAGCACCGGCGGGGTGCCGACGGCGAACCGCTCGATCCCGTCGACCGGCTCGTAGGCCGGCCCCATGTCGAACTGGTCGCGGGCGCCGAACCAGCCCTGCAGCGGCTGCCGGAGCCCGTCCTGCAGCTCGCGGCGGACGTAGAGGAACGCCGGCGCACCCGGGCCGCCGTTGAGGTGCTTGTAGGTGCAGCCCACCGCCAGGTCGGCGGCCGACAGGTCCACCTCGACCGCGCCGGCGGCGTGGCTGAGGTCCCACAGCACGAGCGCGCCGTGCTCCCGGGCCAGCTCGGTGACGGCGACCAGGTCGGCCAGCGCCCCGGAGCGGTAGGCCACCAGCGACAGGACGACGACGGCCACCCGCTCGTCCAGCACCGCCACCAGGTCCCCGAGCGCCAGGCCCTCGTCGACGTGGGAGGCGAGCTCCCGGACCTCCAGGCCGCGTTCCTGCGCGACGCCGGCCACGAGGTACCGGTCGGTGGGGAAGTCGTCGGCGCTGCACACCAGCACGTCCCGGCCGGGCCGGGCGTCGATCCCCGCCCGCAGCAGCTTGTAGAGGTTCACCGAGGTCGAGTCCGAGACCAGCACCTCACCGGGCCGGGCGCCGAGCACCCCGCCGGCCAGGGCGTCGCCCACCCGCGCGGCCTGGGACACCCACCCGGCCCAGGACCCGACCAGGCCCTGCCCCCACTCCTCCTGGACCACCCGGGCCAGGGCGGCGGGGGTGGCCCGCGGCAGGCGGCCCAGCGAGTTGCCGTCCAGGTAGATCCGGCGGTCCGGGCCGTCGTCCCAGGAGCCGTCCGGGCCGTCGCCGGTGAAGCGGTCGCGGAACGGGGCCAGGGGATCGGCGGCGTCGAGCTGCTGGGCATCGGAGCGGGTGGCCACGGGCCCATGCTGCACGGCTGGCGAGCCCGGGGGCACCGGCCCCGGTAGATTCGACGTCGTGACCGTCGTCGAGACCCTGCTCGTCTTCGTGGTGGCCCCGCTGGCCGTCGTGCTGCTGGCCTACGGGCTGGTGCTGCTGCCCGCGCTCAAGGAGCGCGCCCGCTACAAGCCCGGCACCCCCTGGGGCCACGCCGCGGTCTGGTACGAGCCGCACCCCGAGGGCGGGGCGCACGGCGGTGGGCACGAGGAGGTCGAGCACACGACCGGTGCGCAGGCCGCGGCGCTGACCATCGGCGAGACCGCCGGCCACCCGCGCGACACCGTGGGCAACCCGCGCCGGACCGCGTCCGGCGGAGCCCGCGGTACCTGGTGATCGACCCGGTGATCGACCCGGTGAGCACCGCTCCCCGTCCCGCACCCACCCGTCGCCGCACCAGCGCCGCGCAGAGAGGCACCCACTGATGGCCACCGAGCTCGAGGACACCCGCGAGCCCATCGTCGACGACCAGGAAGGCGCGCAGGCCCCGCCGTTCAGCCCGGCCGAGCTGGCCCGGCTCGACGAGGCGCTGACCATGTCCTCCCGGGAGACCGGCCTGCGGTTCACCCTCTACATCGGCGAGCTGCCCACCGACACCCGGGCCGGGGCCGAGGAGCTGCACGCCCGCTCCGGCGGCGACGCCGCCGAGTCGGTGCTGGTCGCGCTGGCCCCCGACCAGCGGGTGCTGGAGATCGTCACCGGCTCCGCCGCGGCCCGCCGACTGCCCGACCGGGCCTGCGCCCTGGCCGTGCTGACCATGACCGGTCGCTTCGGCGCCGGCGACCTGGTCGGCGGCATCGTCAACGGCCTGCGCCAGCTCTCCGACCAGGCTGGCCACCCCGCGGCCAACCGCCCCCGGCACTAGAAGGGCCTGACCGCCCCCCACCAGACGCTGCGCGCCCGGCGGGACCCTGCGGTCAGGCCGTTCCGGCAGCTGCGGTCCCGGAGGCCCACCCGGTTCGCCGGGTGGGCCTCCGTCGTCTCAGCTGCGGGCGCCGGCCTCGCGGTCGCGCTGCTGGGCGTGCAGCGAGCGGGCGACGCCGTCGCGGCCCTCGCTGACCAGCCGGCGCAGCGGGGCCGGGTGGCCCGGGTCGGCCAGCCAGGCGTCGGCGGCCCGGACGGTCTCCTCGGACACCTGCTTCGGGAACAGGTACTCCACCGCGTTCTTGGCGATCTCGCCCGGGCGCCGCTCCCACATCGGGGCGATCTCGGCGAAGTAGCGGGTCACGTAGGGCGCGGTGAGCCCGCGCTGGGCCGGGTGCCAGAACCCGGCCACCATCGCCTCGTGCGTCGAGTTGGCGATCGACTCGTCGCGGAAGGCCCGCTCCCAGGTGTCGGCCTTGGCCGCCTCGGTGGGGCGCAGCGCCCGGGCCGTCGCGACGCGTCGGGCGCCGGTCGCCGTGGCGTCCCGGTCGGCCTCGGCGTCGATCTCGGCGTCGCCGGCCGCGCCCACGGCGACCAGGCCGTGCAGGAACGCCCAGCGCGCGTCGGCGTCCACCTCCAGGCCGGGCACCTCGAGCGAACCGTCCAGCAGCCCGCGCACCGCGGCGACCTGCTCCTCGGTGCGGGCCGCCGAGGCCAGCGTGCGCGACCACTGCAGCTGGGCGTCCGAGCCCGGCTCCGCCGCGTGCAGCGCGGCCAGCGCCTTGTCACCGAGCGCGGCCCAGCCGCTGTCGGCCCAGGCCGGGTCGACGTAGTTGGACAGCGCCGCCTGCACCCGGGCCAGCAGGGACTGCACGACGGAGATCTCGGTCTCGGCGTCGACGCCGGCCAGCACCAGGGCGACCCAGTCCCGCGCGGCCAGCTCGCCGTCGCGGGTCATGTCCCAGGCGGCCGACCAGCACAGCGCGCGGGGGAGCGGGTCGGCCAGGTCGCCGATCCGGGACCGCAGCGTGGCCAGCGACCGCTCGTCGAGCCGGATCTTGGCGTAGGTGAGGTCGTCGTCGTTGACCAGCACCAGGTCGGCGGCGGGGTGGCCGAGAAGCTGGCCGACCTCGGTGCGGGCACCCCGGACGTCGAGCTCGACCCGGTGCGTGCGGGTCAGCCCCTCGGGACCGGCGGTGTAGAGGCCGACGGCCAGCCGGTGGTCGCGCAGCACGGGGTGCTCGGCCACGGCGGTCTGCTCGATGGCGAAGGAGCGGTACCGGCCGTCCTCGTCGGTCTCGAACACCGGCCGCAGCGTGTTGACCTGGCTGGTCTGCAGCCACTGCTGCGCCCAGGCGGTGAGGTCGCGCCCGGTGGCCTCCGACAGCGGGCCGAGCAGGTCGGCCAGCGTGGTGTTGCCGTACTCGTGGGTGCGGAAGTAGCGGCGCACGCCCGACAGGAACGCGTCCTGCCCGACGTAGGCCACCAGCTGCTTGAGCACCGAGGCGCCCTTGGCGTAGGTGATGCCGTCGAAGTTCACCTCGACCGCGGCCACGTCGACCATGTCCGCGGCGATCGGGTGGGTGGAGGGCAGCTGGTCCTGGGCGTAGGCCCAGGACTTCTCGGTGTTGGCGAACGTCGTCCAGGCCGTCGTGTACTCGGTGGCCTCGGCCTGGCACAGCGTGGAGATGTAGGTGGCGAAGGACTCGTTGAGCCACAGGTCGTCCCACCAGCGCATGGTCACCAGGTCGCCGAACCACATGTGCGCCAGCTCGTGCAGGATCGTCTCGGCGCGCCGCTCGTAGCGGGCCCGGCTGGTGCGCGACCGGAAGACGTAGTCCTCCAGGAACGTCACGCAGCCGGCGTTCTCCATCGCCCCGGCGTTGAACTCGGGCACGAAGAGCTGGTCGTACTTGTCGAACGGGTACGGGTAGTCGAAGACCCGGTGGTAGAAGTCGAAGCCCTGCTTGGTCACCTCGAAGATCGCGTCGGCGTCCAGGTGCTGGGCCAGCGAGGCCCGGCAGTAGATGCCCAGCGGCAGGCCCTCGTGGGAGTCGGTGACCTTGGCGTAGGGGCCGGCGACCAGGGCGACCAGGTAGGTGGAGATCCGCTTGGTGGGCTCGAAGTGGACCAGCTGGGAGCCGGCCGCGCCGGCCTCGATGGTGCGGCCCCCGGTGTTGGAGACGACCTGCCAGTCGAAGGGCGCGGTCACGTGCACGGCGAAGGTGGCCTTGAGGTCGGGCTGGTCGAAGCAGGCGAACATCCGCTTGGCCTCGGCCGGCTCGAAGTGCGAGTACAGGTAGACCGCGTCGTCCTCGGGGTCGACGAACCGGTGCAGGCCCTCGCCGGTGCGGGAGTACCGGCACTCGGCGTCGACCACGAGCTCGTTGGTCGCGGCCAGGCCGGGCAGCGCCAGGCCGCCCTCCTCGGTGTACCCGGAGACGTCCAGCGCGGTCCCGTTCAGGGTCGCGGAGTGCACCTGCGCGGCCACCAGGTCGACGAACGTGTCGCTGCCTGGTGTCGCCGCGTCGAAGCGGATCGTCGTCGTCGACCGGAACGTCTCGGCACCGGCGTGGCCGGAGCCGTCGGTGACGTCGAGCTGGAGGTCGTACTCGTGCACGGTGAGGAGCTGGGCGCGCGCGGCCGCAGCATCGCGGGTCAAGTTGGGAACAGCCACGCGGGGCAGCTTCCCACGTCGGTCGGACATCCCCGGGTGGGCGGGGGACTGGTGTGGACCAGCGGGTCCGGTGGGAATGCCGGGACCGAGCCCGCCCTTGAGCGCGTCAGCAGCCCCATCGCCGTCCCGAACCCGAAGGAGATCGCATGACCGAAGCCGTGCAGAGCGCCCCCACCGCAGCCAAGGTGGACGTCTACGTCGACCCGCTGTGCCCCTGGGCCTGGTTGACCAGCCGCTGGGTGATCGAGGCGTCGAAGGTCCGTGACCTCGACGTGCACTGGCACGTGATGAGCCTGGCCGTCCTCAACGAGGGCCGGGACCTCCCGGAGCAGTACGTCGAGATGATGAAGCAGGCGTGGGGCCCGGTCCGCGTGCTGATCGCCGCCGCGCAGCAGCACGGCGAGGAGGTCCTCGGCGACCTCTACACCGCGATGGGCACCCTGCGGCACCAGGAGGGCCAGGAGCTGGCCGACGTGATCGCCCCGGCGTTGGCGAAGGTCGGCCTGCCGGCCTCGCTGGCGGAGGCCGCGGACTCCACCGAGTACGACGAGGCCCTGCGGAAGAGCCACCACGAGGGCATGGACCCCGTCGGCGAGGAGGTCGGCACCCCGGTCCTGCACGTGGACGGCGTCGCCTTCTTCGGCCCGGTCATCAGCCGCGTGCCCACCGGCGAGGACGCCGGCAAGGCCTTCGACGGCGCCGTCCTGCTGGCGAACATGCCCGGCTTCTGGGAGCTCAAGCGGACCCGCACCGAGGAGCCCGACTTCTCCACGGTCCCGGCCTCCGCGCTGGAGATCGGCACCAAGGCCTGAGCACCGGGTGCGGCATGCTCGAGGGCATGCCGCACCCCCGCCGCCAGCGCATCCTCATCACCGGCGCCAGCTCCGGCCTCGGCGAGGGCATGGCCCGTCGCTGGGCCGCCGCCGGCCACGACCTGGCCCTGGTGGCCCGCCGCACGGACCGGCTCGACGCCCTCCGGCGGGGGCTGACGGCGACCGGTGCGACCGTGCTCACCGCGGCGCTGGACGTCGACGACCCGGATGCGGTCGCCGAGATCGTGCCGCGGCTGGCCGGGGAGCTCGGCGGGCTGGACCGGTTCGTGGCCAACGCGGGGCTCGGCAAGGGCGTACCGGTCGGCACCGGCGGAGCCCGGCCCAACCGGGCCGTGCTGACCACCAACGTGCTGGGCACCCACGCGTGCTGCGAGGCCGCCGTCGCGCTGTTCCGGGCCCAGGGCCACGGCCACCTGGTGGTCATCAGCTCGGTCGCCGGCGTGCGGGGCATGGGCGGCACCCGCACCGCCTACGCCACCTCCAAGGCCGCCGACGCGGTCCTCGCCGAGGGCATCCGGGCCGACCTGCTGGCCTCCCGCGCCACCCGGGGCATCCGGGTGACCACGATCCACCCCGGCTTCATCGAGACCGACATCAACACCGGCCGCCGGGGTCCGTTCACCGTCGACCTGGACACCGGCGTCGACGCCCTGGTGGCGGCGGTCGACCGCGAGCCGGTGCGGGCCTACGTCCCCGAGTGGCCCTGGCGCGCGGTCTCGGGCCTGCTGCGGGTGCTGCCGCTCCCGGTGGCCGCCCGCCTGTCGTAGCCGTGCGATTGGATGGGGCCATGCGCGTCTTCCTCGGCACCGACCACGCCGGACTCGAGCTCAAGGCCCACCTGATGCAGGCCGTCGCCGCCGCCGGCCACGAGCCGGTCGACTGCGGGGCCTTCGACTTCGACCCCCAGGACGACTACCCGCCGTTCTGCATCGAGGTGGGCGAGCGGGTGGTGGTCGAGCCGGGCTCCCTCGGCATCGTCATCGGCGGCTCGGGCAACGGCGAGCAGATCGCGGCCAACAAGGTGCCCGGGGTGCGCGCCGCGCTGGTCTGGAACACCTCGACCGCCGAGCTGGCCCGTCAGCACAACGACGCCAACGTGGTGGCCGTCGGCGGCCGGCAGCACACCGTCGAGGAGGCCACCGAGCTGGTGCTGACCTTCCTGCGCACCCCGTTCAGCCACGACGAGCGGCACGTCCGGCGGATCGGCCTGATCGCCGAGTACGAGCAGGAGCGCCACCACCCCGCGGGGGGCTGAGATGGGCGGCGACGACGTCCGGACGGCGGTCGACGAGGCCGTCGCCGTGCTGTCCCGGGTGCCGGACCCCACGGCGCCGGTCCTGGACACCGACGTCGCCGGCGTCGTCTGGCACATCGGTGAGTGCCTGCACTGGTACGGCCACGACCTGCTGCTCGGCCGGGTCGACCTCACCGCCGGCCGCTACGAGCGCGACCCCGACGCCGGCTACGGCCGCCTGGTCACCGGGCTGACCACCTGGGGCGAGGTGCTGGCCCGGGTGCTGGACGCCGCCGACCCGGGGGAGCGCGGCTTCCCCCCCTTCGGCTCGCCCGCCCCCGCCGGGTTCGCCGCGATGGCCTGCGCCGAGGTGCTCGTGCACACCGGGGACGTCGTCGAGGCGGTCGGGCTGCGCTGGTCCCCGCCGGTCGACGTGGTCGTCGCGACGCTGGCCCGGGTGTTCCCCGACGCCCCGACCGACACCGACCCGGCCACCACGCTGCGCTGGGCCACCGGCCGCGCCGACCTGCCCGGTCGCCCGCGGCCGACGTCCTGGCGCTACGCCTCGGCACCCTGAGGGGTGCCCCGACCGCGGCTCAGAACGAGTCGGGGCTCTGCGGGGCGACCGGCCAGGAGAACGACGTGGAGGCCAGCGCCACCGCGCCGGGGCTGACCTCGGTGATCCGGCCGGCCCGCAGCAGCGTGCCCAGCGAGACACCGCCCAGGTAGGCGGCGCCCAGCTCCTCGATGCCCAGCACGAAGTCCGGGTCGCGGTCGGTGCGGGCGCAGTGCCCGCCGGCCGGGTGGCCGGTGAGCCGCCAGCGACCGTCGTTCCACGGGCAGAACGGGTCGCGCACCTCCAGCACCAGGTCGATCGGCGCCGGGTAGCGGCGGGCGGCCAGCGCGCGGTCCACGTCGACCAGGCGCACCCAGAGGGCGTCCGAGGGCGTGGTGGTGACCGAGCGGGGGTCGGCGACCATCGCGCGCAGCGGGTCCTCGGCGCCCAGCGACCACGAGGTCAGCTCGCGCACCAGGTCGTGGCCGAGCAGGAACCGCCACAGCGCCACCCGCACCACCGGGTCGGCGGCGACCAGGTCCACCACCTGCAGCTGGCTCTGCGGGTCGTCCCGCAGGGACCACTTCTCCTTCTGCCGGTAGCTGGCGTACCCGGTGACCTGGCCGTCGTCCGCCGTGTGCAGCGCGTAGCGCCGCTCGGTCCAGCCGTCGCGGTCGTCCTTGTCGTCGCGCAGCCGGCGGTCCCACCACCGGCCGTCGCGGGCGAGGTGGCCGGGCACCTCGCGGCGCAGCCGGTCGTAGAGCGGGACGGCGGCGGCGCGGTACCCGTCCAGGTCGGTCATGGTGACCCGGCCGGTGGACACCGGCAGGTCGCCGCGCAGCCGGACCCGCGAGGGGTCCAGGGAGAGGTTTCCGCGCCACACCGCCGGGGCGTAGCCGAACCGGCCGTAGATGCCGCCCTCCGCGGCCCACAGCGCGGCCACCGGCTCGCGGCCGGCGGCGTGCACCTCGTCGAGCTGCCGACGCATGATCGCGGTGAGTACACCGCGCCGGCGGTGGGTGGGCGAGACGGTGACCCAGGTGAGGCCCGCGGTCGGGACGACGCCGCCGGGCACGGTCAGCTCGAGGCTGTAGATGCCGGCGGTGGCCGCGACGAACCCGTCCTCGACCAGGGCCAGCGACCGGTCGAGCTCGGCGGTCGGCCGTGGCTCGTCGACGTAGGGGCCGGTGGGGTCCTCGCCGAAGACCCGCCTCATCGCCCGGCCGAAGGCCGGCCACTCGGGGGCCTCGATCGGGCGGAGGGCGGCGACGAGGTCGGGGTCGGCGGACGGGACGGAGGCGGTCACCCCTCCTCTCTACCGGTCGGCGGCTCCCGGGGCGACCGCTCTCCGTCGTCACCGGATGGTGACGACGCGACCGCCGCGGGGCCGTTAGCCTCGTGAACGGCCTGCGTACCGACGCGGGCCCCGACGAGAGAAGGTCCATGCGCTCCGCCCCCGTCCCCGTCCTCGCGCTCGCCGGGCTGCTCGTGCTCTCGGCCTGCTCCGGCTCCGACGGGGGGTCCGACCCGGCTGCGGCCGAACCGGCGGCCGGGCAGCCGGTGACCAGCACGCCGGGCGCCGCGGTCACGATGGTCGCCGACACCGACCCGGTGGCCGCCGCGATCTCCACCAGCCGGGCGCTGTACGAGTCCTCCCCGGTGGCCGCGGTCGCCCCCGACGAGGACCCGCTGCCGGGCGACGCCGTGGACGCCGCGCAGGAGCTGGGGGTCCCGCTGCTGCTGGTGGGCGAGGACCCCGCCGCGGTGCGGGACGAGCTGGACCGGCTGGGCGCCGACCAGGTGGTGCTGGCCGACGGCGCCGGCGTCGCCGACGGCGAGCTGGGCGACCGGGACGTCGTCGACGTCGGCGGGGAACTGCCCGAGGTGGCGGCGCCCGAGGCGCTGGCCGACGTCGTCGTCCTGGACAGCGGTGCCCCCGAGGCGGCCGCCGGTGCGGTGACCGCCCGCGCGGCCGGTGCCACCGTCGTCGACACCGCCGGGCAGACCGACCCCCGAGCCTCCGCCGACGTCGTGACCGCCCTGGACGGCGCGGCGCCGGCCGCCGTGCTGGCGCTGGGCGCGGCGTTCGCCGGCGTGCAGGGGCTGGACTGGAAGACCGCGACCGCCGCGTCGGGCACGCAGCTGCCCGGCGGGGGCCAGCTGCTGTTCCCCGAGCACTTCCTGGTGGCCATGTACGGGTCGCCCGAGGGCCCGGCGCTGGGCGTCCTGGGCGAGCAGGGCCTGGACGAGTCGATCGCCCGGGCCGGCGAGTTCGCCGCCCCCTACGACGCGCTGCTGCCGGACAAGACCGTCGTCCCCACGTTCGAGATCATCGTGACGGTGGCCTCGGCGTCGGCAGGACCGGACGGCAACTACTCGACCGAGACGGACCCGGCGGCCCTGCGGCCCTACGTGGAGGCCGCCGGCGCCGCCGGGCTCTACGTGATCCTCGACCTGCAGCCCGGGCGGACCGACTTCCTCACCCAGGCGCAGCAGTACCAGTCGTTGCTCGAGCTGCCCTACGTCGGGCTGGCGCTGGACCCGGAGTGGCGGCTGCAGCCCGACGAGACCCACCTGAACCAGATCGGGTCGGTCGGCGTCGACGAGGTCAACTCGGTCGTCACCTGGCTGGCCGACCTGACCCGGGCGAACGCGCTGCCGCAGAAGCTGCTGGTGCTGCACCAGTTCCAGCTGCGGATGATCACCGACCGCGAGCGGCTGGACACCTCCCGCGAGGAGCTGGCGATCATGGTGCACGTGGACGGGCAGGGCAGCCAGCCCGCGAAGCAGGGGACGTGGAACGCCCTTCACCAAGGGGCCCCTTCTCCGATCTACTGGGGCTGGAAGAACTTCATCGACGAGGACGAGCCGATGCTCACCCCCGAGCAGACCGTCGCGCAGGCCCTCCCGTTGCCGGAGCTCGTCACCTACCAGTGAGCTGAGGACCGCCATGACCGAGCTGCTCGAACCCACCGCCGTGCTCGATGCCACCGCCGTGCCCGCGCCCGTCGGCCGGGACGAGCTCGAGGCCCGGATGGCCGAGCACCGGCGGGAGCTGACCGGCTACTGCTACCGGATGCTGGGCTCCTCGTTCGACGCCGAGGACGCCGTGCAGGACACGATGGTCCGGGCGTGGCGCTCGCTGGACAAGCTGCAGGGCCCGGGGGCGCTGCGCTCGTGGCTCTACCGGATCGCGACCAACGTCTGCCTGGACCTGCTCGACGGCCGCAAGCGCCGGGCCCTGCCGGTGGACATGTCCGACGAGCCCTACGCGCCGGTCGAGGCCTCGCTGGCGCAGACCCTGCCCGACGGCGCGTGGGTGGAGCCGGCCCTGACCGGGACGGTGCTCGGCGGGGACCCGGCCGACGCCGCCGTCCTGAAGGACTCCGTACGGCTGGCGTTCGTGGCCGCGCTGCAGGTGCTCCCGCCGCGGCAGCGGGCGGTGCTGGTGCTGCGGGAGGTACTGCGCTGGCGGGCCGAGGAGGTGGCCGGCCTGCTGGACACCACCACGGCCGCGGTGAACAGCGCCCTGCAGCGGGCCCGGGCCACGCTGGCCGGCCACGACGGCAAGGCCCGCCCCGGCGAGGTCGACGCCGACCAGGCCGAGCTCCTCGCCGCCTACGTCGACGCGTTCCAGCGCTACGACATGGCTGCGTTCGTCAAGCTGCTGCACGACGACGCCGTCCAGGACATGCCGCCGTTCGCCATGTGGCTGCGCTCGGCCGAGGACGTCGTCGCCTGGATGGTCGGGCCGGGCTCGGGCTGCCGGGGGTCGGTGCTGATGCCGGTGGAGCTCAACGGGTCGACGGCGTTCGCGCAGTGGAAGCCCGACGGCTCCGGTGGCTGGGCGCCCTTCGCCCTCCAGGCACTGGAGGTGCACGACGGGAAGATCAGCCGGATCACGTCGTTCCTGGACACCGGCCTGTTCGACCTCTTCGGCCTGCCCCCGACCCCGCCGGCAGAGCTGCTCCGCGGATGATGCCCGCCCACCGGTCGGCCGTGCTTCAGCGCGGGTGCGAGCGAGCGAGCTCGGCCAGACGGGCGTTGTAGGCCTCCAGGTCGGCCTCCACACGACGGTCGGCAGTGGGGCTCCGACGGTCTTCCGAGCTGGCCCACTGCCAGAAGACGATCGTGAACGCCAGGATGGTGGGCACCTCCCCGAAGCCCCAGACGACGTTGCCCGCCGCCAGCTGGTCGGTCATCACGTCGATGTCCCAGTCCGCCGGAGGGGAGGCGAAGGCGTGCACCAGCGGCCTGCTGGCCATCATGACGATGACCGCGAAGAACGCGTGGAGCGGTCCCGGGGCAGCGAGCTCCACCAGCCGCATCGGGAACGACGCCCGGTGCGGCCACGGTCCGATGGCGAACGTGCCGCCGAAGGCGATCAACCCGCTGGACAGGAAGAACACGAGCATGACGAGGTTGCCCTGCCACGTGCGCATGAGCACGTCGAAGAGCTCGGTGAAGTAGATGCCGTACAGGCTCCCGATGAACAGGGCGGTGGAGACAGCTGGGTTCGCGATGACCCGGGCCGCCCGGCTGCGCAGGGTCCGCAGCAGCACCGCTCGCAGGAAGACCGCCCGACCTCGGCGGGGGAGCGCCCGCACCGCCAGGCTCACCGGTCCGCCCAGCATGATCAGCGCCGCCGACAGCACACCCAGCACCATCTTCTGCACCATGTGCACCGAGAACAGCGCCATCGCATAGCCCGCCATCTGCGTGGCGGTCACCAGCCAGACGGTCCCGATGCCGGTGACGAAGCTCGCCGTGCGGTACCAGGCCCACCGCATCCCGCGGCGCCGCAACGTCCACACCCCGAGGAGGTAGGCGACGAGGGCCACGAGGGCGATCGCCGGGAGGACCGACGTCCGGTCCAGGTGCGGTGTCAGCATCCGGGCCAGCGTCGGTGCGGCCTCCGGCATCCACATCAGACGGCCCCGGAGCAGGTCGGACGGTGGTGCTGATGCCGACCACGCCGTCCGTGGTGCGCAGCAGCGTCGGTCGTCCCGGTCGGCCGGGCGGTCCCTCCCGCGTCGCCGTGGCTCAGCGGCGCCGCTGGCACCGCAGGGATGAGGTGGACCAGGTAGATCCGCTCCAGGTCTCTCCTATGCACGATAGGAGCTTAGGCGACCGCCCCGGCCAGCGGCGTCCCCGGACGGCCAGCTCGCCGGGCAACGGCACACTCATGGTCGCCCGCGCCGCGGTCGCCGCGGCAGCCAGCGCACGGCCGGTCCGACCAGGAGCGCCGCGGCGACGGCGAGCAGGACCGGGAGGTCGCCGGTCCGGGCGTAGGGGGTCAGGCCGGTGCGCAGCGGGACGGCGCCGGTGAGGAGTTCCGGTGTCCCGAGCCCTCCCTGCGCGACGACCCTCCCGTCGGGCAGCACGATCGCGGTGTAACCGGTCGGTGCCGCCTGCAGGACCGTGCGGTCCAGCTCCCGGGCCCGCATCCGGGCAGCGGCAACCTCGGTCGCGGGTACCTCCTCCGTCGTGTACGAGGCAGCGTTGGTCGGGACCAGCAGGAGCTGGCCGCCGGCGGTGACGGCGGCGCGGGCGCGGTCGGAGAAGAAGACCTCGTAGGAGATGACCACCCCCAGCGCCCCCGCCGGGGTGGCCAGCGATCCGGGACCCCTGCCCGGGATCGCGTCCCGCGGGACGAGCGCGGTCATCTCGGAGATGAGCTCGAACAGACCACGTGCCGGGATGTACTCCCCGAAGGGCACCCGGTGCACCTTCTCGTAGCGGTCGACGATGCGGCCGTCGGGTCCCCAGGCGACGGCCGCGTTGCGGAAGGTCGTCTCCCCGGACTCGGTGACACCGGCGACGACGGTGGCGCCGGTGCGCCGGGCGAGCGCCGCGACCCGGTCGGCCTCGGCCGTGCCGGCCACCGGACCGGTCACCAGGATGCTGCTCTCCGGCCAGAGCACGAGATCGAGGCCGGCGGGCAGCTCCTCGCTGACGTCGAACAACCGCTCGGTCACAGCCTGCTCGTCGGACTGGACAGCAGGGACGCCGCGGGGTCCCCCGCCCTGCACGAGGGCGACCTGCAGGTGGCCCGCGGCTGCGTCGTCCGGCGCTGCGAGCGCGACGGCGGACGCGCTGAGCGCCACCAGTGCCGCGACCAGCACCAGTGCGCGGGCGCGTTGGTGGGCCACGGC
The DNA here is from genome assembly GCF_900491935.1 of Klenkia terrae. Classification (GTDB taxonomy): domain Bacteria; phylum Actinomycetota; class Actinomycetes; order Mycobacteriales; family Geodermatophilaceae; genus Klenkia; species Klenkia terrae. The sequence continues at coordinate 799,980 of NZ_UEXK01000004.1, read as the reverse complement.
GAGGCCGGTCGCAGCAGCACCCGCGCCGATGGCGAGCCCGACGACGAGGAGGGATCCGCCGAGAGGTGCGGCCGCCGCCAAGGGGCCGTCCACCTGGCCCAGGGCCGTCCCCGGGAGGGGGAAGCCGCCGAAGGGAAAACGGGCCCGCACGCTCTCCAGCGCCACGAACGCCGCCGGGACCGTCCACCAGCGCCCCCGGCCGGGATCCACCACCAGCATCGCCGCGGCGAAGAGGGCAACCTCGAGCACGAGGACGGCCGCGAAGCCGGCCGGGTGGAAGTCGGTGAGCCAGGACAGCGTCGGCGCGAAGAAGGCCACCCCGGCCACCATCCCCAGGAGCAACCGCTGTCGCCATGGCCGGCCGAGCAGCGCCCAGGTGAGGGCAGCGGCGCCCAGCGGCGCCAGGTACCACGCCGACCGAGGCGGCATGCTGCCCGCCAGCAGTGCTCCGGCGGCCAGTCCCGCGGACAGCTGCTGCCAGCCGGGCAGCCATCGACCACGTCGTCCGTCGGCCGCCGTGGCCTCGCGCTGCGCGGCGGGGGACGGCGCGGGCTCGTCGCGGGTCACGACGCAGCGCCGACGGAGCGCCGGGATGCGACCTCGCCGGGCCGCGCGTCGGCCGGTACCGGGACCCGGTGGGAGTCGGGCCGGCCGACCGCCGCGACACCGCAGACCGGCGCACGTGCCCGAACCGGGTCCGGCACCCCCGCCGCCGCGTCTGCGGGAGCGGTGACGCCCGTCGACCTCGGGCGCCTGGGAGACGTCGGTGCGGTGCGGGCCGGCCGGGTGGGGGACACGCCCCAGCCTAGGAGACGGGCGCCGTGGCCGGGGACGGGGCTGCGCCCGGACTCGTCGCCACGCCGAGGTCCATGCCCCGGTGACGGTGTGGGGCGCACGAGTCGGCGGGGTCGGCGGCGCTGCGGGGGTGCACCCCGCGACCCGTCCTCGCCCGGGTGACCGAGCAGTCGGCCGAGATGACCGCTGCCGCGACCTGCACCGCCCGTGCGCCCCGACGGACCCGGCGACGTGGGTGTCAGGCCAGGGTCTCCAGGCCGTAGAGGGCGATGAAGCCCACGAAGAACATGGTCGTCATCAGTGCGGTCTCCCGGCCGCTCTCGTGCGCCTCCACGAGCAGTTCCTCGACCACCAGCCACAGGAGCGCCGCGGCGGCGAACGCCAGGACCAGAGCCTGTGCTCCGTCCGACGCCCCGTCCAGCAGCACGGCTCCGGCGACCGCGCCGACCGCCACCCCCAGGGACAGGGCCGACGTGGTCGCCGCTGCGCGCACGCGACCCACACCGGCCCGGGTGAGCTGAGAGGTGACGGCCAGCCCGAGGAAGAGGACCTCCAGGGTGAGAGCGACCGTGAGGACCAGCCCAGCGCCCTGGCCGAGCGTCACGCCGACCCCGACGAGCAGACCGTCCACGAGCAGGTCGATGCCGACGACGACCACGAGACCGGTGGGGAACGCCGCGCGGCCGCCGCCGCCGGGTGCCGGCTGGTCCGCAGGCTCGAGGCGCTGCACGAGCAGCAGGAGTGCCACCCCGGCGGCGAAGCCCAGGACGGTGATGCCGTAGCCGCCGCGCTCGCGCAGGTCGGGGAGCACCTCGCCGGCGACAGCAGCGAGCACCACGCCGGCGGCGAAGTGCTGGATGACGCTGGTCGCGCGTCGACCCGGGGGGCGCAGGACAGCCAGTACCGCTCCCGCGACCGTGGCCAGCACCGGGAACAGCACCAGGAAGCCAGCTTGTTGCAGTGCGCCACTCTCCACGCCCGGACCATGCCGCATCGCCGGCAGGTGCGCCCGGCGGACGGGTGGAACCGCTGACCGAGGGACCCCGGACGACGGGCTGGCGGTGACGTGTGACCCCTGGCGCTTGACAACTCGGCTGTCCTCGGCGAACTCTGCACATATGAGCAGTCGTTCACAAGTGGCCCCCGCGAGGGCGAGCCTCCATCCAGGTGGCAGCGATCACGTCCACGAACGGGACACCGACCGGGTGGAGGCCGTCCGGGCCGACCTGCCCGATGCCGAGGCGGTCGAGGAACTGGGGGCCACCTTCGGCCTGCTCGCCGACGCCAGCCGGCTGCGGCTGCTGATCGCCTTGCTGGACGGCGAGATGTGCGTGTGCGATCTCGCGGACGCGTGCGGGCAGAGCGAATCCGGGGTGTCGCACGCGCTGCGGCTGCTGCGGGCCCACCGGGTCGTGGCGGTGCGCCGGAGCGGCCGGCGGGCCTTCTACCGGCTGGCCGACGCCCACGTCCGGATGCTGCTGGACCTGGCCCTCGCCCACCATGCCCACGCCACCCCGCTGGGCACCATCGACGGAGACGCACGATGAGCCGCACGGACGACGCCGCAGACCACGCCCACGACGACGGGGACGAGCACGACAGCGGTGGGGGGCATTCGCACGGGCCGCGGATCGGCAGTGCCGGAGCCGAGCACCAGCGGCCCCTGGCGATCGCCTTCGGGCTCACCGCGACCTACGCCCTGGTAGAGGTCGTCGGTGGCGTCCTCAGTGGCTCGCTCGCGCTGATCAGCGATGCGGCCCACATGGGCACCGACACGTTGGGTCTCGGGCTGGCGTTGGCAGCGATCCAGCTGGCCAAGCGGCCGGCTGCCGGAGGCCGCACGTACGGCACCTACCGGCTGGAGGTGCTGGCGGCGGTCATCAACGGACTGTTGCTGTTCGGCGTCGCCTTCTACGTGCTCTTCGAGGCGTATCGCCGGTTCCAGGAGCCGTCGGAGGTTCTGGGGGTGCCGATGCTCATCGTGGCGGCCGTCGGACTGATCGTGAACCTCATCTCCTTCCGGCTGCTCATGGCCGGGTCCAAGGAAAGCCTCAACCTGAAGGGCGCCTACCTCGAGGTGATGGCCGACATGCTCGGCTCCGTCGGTGTCATCGTCGGTGCCATCGTCATCGCCGTGACCGGCTTCCGCCAGGTCGACACCATCGTCGGCGTCGCCATCGGACTGTTCATCCTGCCGCGGACCTGGCAACTGATGCGCCAGGCCCTGCGCATCCTGATGGAGGTCGCCCCGCCCGGGGTGGACGTCGACGCCGCCACCAGGGAACTGGCGGGTGTGCCCGGGGTCAAGGAGGTCCACGACCTGCACATATGGACGCTGACCAGCGGGATGGAAGCGGCCACCGTGCACATCGTGGTCGACGACCGCGGCGTCGACTGGCACGGCATCCTCGACCGGACCCGGTCGATCCTCATGGAGAAGTACGGGGTCACCCACCCGACCATCCAGTTGGAGCCGGAGGAGCACGTCGAGCAACCGGCGGGCTTCTGATGGTCCAGCAGGCGCTGGCGGGGGTGCCGTGGCGGGTGTCGTGGGTGTCGAGCAGGCGCACCGTCACCGGCGGCGCAGCCATTGCCGGGGTGACGTGATCGACTGACGCCGCGTGGGCGGTCGCCAGCCCACCCGATGGGTGCCCGCGACTTCGGGCACCGTCCGGCCGGAGCGCGCAACCGTGCGATCCAGCTCGGTGCGCCGCCGCACCGCGAGCCGGCGCAGGCCGGGATCGCAGGCGCCGACTTGATGGACGTCGCCCGACCGCGCGCGAACTCGGTGCAGCGCTAGCAGAGCTTGTGCTGCACCACAGACAGTTCGGCCTTCTCGCACAGGGATCGGCTGGCCGTCGTCGATTCCGAGGGAAACCGCCTCGGCCTCGTGCTCTGCGGCGGAGCTACATCGTGTCGATCCCCCACGTGGGGCGTCATCGCACAATGATCATTGAAGCGGGAACGGTCGACCTGTGGACGTCGGGGGTGTCGGCGTGGGGGGCGGGCCGCCGGGTCACCGGGCAATAGGGCCCTGTCGCCAGCGTGTCGAGGTCCTCCACTGCTCGATGGCCCTAAGCTCCTACCCGTCGTAGTAGCGGAAGGGTCGCGTTGAGGGCTGAACAGCCGAGCAGGTACAGCTGATGAGCGCTGGTCACCGAGCAGCCTCCATGCCGGCCACTTCGATGACCGCCTACGGACGGCGACCGCCCGCACGTCGTCCGGCTGCCTTGCTCGCCGCCCTCGTCCTTGGGGGAGCGGTAGCCACTCAAGTCTTCACGCCCCCTGACACAGCTGGGGGCAGCTCGTTCGCCGAGAGCCAGGACGTCGCTGTCTCCTTCGCGGAGGGGCCCGACGCGGGTACCGATCTGCTCGCCCAGGCCCAGATCACTCTTGAGCAGGCACGCCTGCGGCTGGAAGAGGTGGCAGCCAGCCGGCGCACCCGCGAAGAGCTCGAACGGTCGGCCGCGGTCATGCCCTTCCTCGGGGTGGTGACCAGTGCATACGGATCCCGTTGGGGAACAATGCACGCGGGCATGGACATCGCCGCACCCATGTTCACCCAGGAGGTGGCAGCCGCGGACGGAGTGGTGCTCCGGGCTGGGCCCGCAACGGGTTTCGGGCTCGCGGTCTACATCCAGCACGAGAATGGAGATGTGACCGTCTATCGGCACATGGACTCCGTCCAGGTGGCAACCGGGGATGTCGTCTCCGCGGGAGACCCGATCGCGCTCGTCGGGAACCGTGGTCAGTCCACCGGGCCGCACCTGCATGTTGAGCTACAGCAGGGCGGGATGAATGGTCCGCGGATGGATCCCGTCCGATGGTTGGCCGAGCGCGGCGTCAGCGTGTGACGACGGCTTCGGAGAAGAGCGAGGACGAGACCGTCGCGATGTCCTCCATCTTCATGGCCGGCTACGCACCGACCGACGGTACCGTCGTCGGGCTCAGCCTTGCGCTGCATGCCGTCCAGGTGGGGCCGCTCGTCGACGGCATCCCGCACATCCAGGCCGGCAGCGGCCCGCGCACCGTCCAGCCGGAGCTCACCTCCGTGGCGCGCACCGAGGATGCAGTCACCGTAGGAGTTGCTGGTCGACCGTGACGGGATCCATGGCGAACGGACCGGGGGCGTACACCGACGACGGCTGCGCCGTCGAGGTGTATCGCCGGCTCCCGGTCGGTGAAGACCTCCACGTCATCCACCTCGTCGCAGGGGAAGGTGCCACCATCCTCGACCTCGGGGCCGGTGCAGGACGGCTCGCCGATCCGTTGAGTCTTCTGGGGCACCGCGTCGTCGCAGTCGATGACTCCGCCGAGATGCTGACCCACGTCACCCATGCCAGGACGGTTCGAAGCCGCATCGAGCACCTTGATCTCCCGACGACCTTCGACGTCGTGGTGCTGGCCAGTCACCTGATCAACAATCCCTGCGAACGACGTCGACACCAGTTGCTCCTCACCGTCGCACGCCACCTCGCCGCGGGCGGGCGAGCTCTGGTCCAGTGGCACCCGCCCGTCTGGTTCGACTCCCTCAGCGCGGGGGATGTGTGGGACGAAGCCCTCGGTGACATGAACATCCAGGTTGCGGTGTCCGCCGTGCGCGAGGACGGCGCCCTGCTGGATGCGGTCGTCAGATATGTCTTCCGCGGCACAGCCTGGACGCACGGCTTCACCACACGGAGAATCTTGCTGCGGGACCTTCAGCTCGAGGCTCGAGCCGCCGGACTCGCCATTCATCCACCTGACGACCCAGCTGTCACCTGGTTGCTGGCCACCATCAGCTGACCCTCGGTCGTTCAGGTAGTCCATCTGTGTCGTACTGGCGGTGCACGCCGAGGCTCGCCTGATCGTCTTCGCCCGCACCCTCACCCGGTGGTCGGCCGGTTGGCCCCAGGCGCACTGTCCCGTCCCTGGTTCCACGTCTCCATCACATTCGGGTCGGCACATGCTGCCCAGGGTGGGCGCCCGTCCTCGGCGGTCGTGGCAGTCGCCTGCGGGAGACGCGCAGGTAGGACCGCCGACCGCGGTCACGGTGGGGAGGTGGCGGCATCCGTCACCAGCAGGGAGATCATCTCCTCGAGGCGCTCGGCCGATGCCTGACCGACCTGCCGGTCCAGGATCCGCCCATCGGCCGCGACGGCCAAGGTCACCGGCAGGCCGGGCACGCCAAGCTCGTTCAGCAGTCTCTTGTCCCGGTCGACGACGTGCGCGTAGGTCACGTCGAGGTCGGCGAGCAGTGAGGCCGCGGCCGACGGTGTGTCCTCCGTGTTCACGCCGAGGACGCCGACCCGGCTGCCGTAGCGTTCGTACACGTCCTGCAGCAGGGGCATCTCCTCCCGGCAGGGCGAACACCAGCTGGCCCACAGGTTGACCAGGACCGGCCGGTCGCCGAGGTCGTCGAGTGCGACGTCCCCGCCGGGCACCAGGCACGGCAAGGTCAGGGTTGGGAGCGTGTTCCCCCTTGGCGCTCCCTGGCCGTCGGCGGCGAAGGAATCGCACCCGGCCACGTCGCCGGGGACGGCGACCGCGGTGGGCTCGGTGTTGCCCGACGACGGCGCGGCAGCGCCGCAGCCGCTCAGGGCCAGGACGGCCACCAGCACGCCGGCCGAACGGCGTAACCGGGTTCCTGTGGCGCAGCGCGACGTCATCCGGCCTCCACAACTGGTGGTGTCGTCCATCGGTCCACCTCGCGCCCCCGGCCAGCCTACGAAGCCGGGCGGACACATCCCACGGTGGACGCCATGAGGACCAACTACGACACAACGTACTATTTGTCGTAGTATATAACTCTGCACGCGGCGGAGCGTCCGATCGGTGGGAGCGGCGGCTCCTGCGGACTCCCACTGAGCAAGGGAAGGAAGGCATGTCGCACCCGACTGGCCGGTGGAGTTCTGCCGCAACCGGAGTGAGCCGGCGGCGCTTCCTCCAACTCGGCGGTGCCGGTGCCATCGCACTGGGAGGCGGCCTTGCGGGCGTGCGGCTCTTGGGCGACGGCCCACGAGCGGTCGTGTCGCCAGTGGGTCCGTCGTCGGCCGCAGTCGCTGAGGCGGAGGCGGCCCGCGCGACCACCGGGCAGGTCGTGCGTCGCACGCTGCGGGCTGCGCCCGCGACCGTGGACCTCGGCGGGGCCACCGTGCAGACGTGGGCGTACGACGGCACGGTGCCGGGTCAGGAGATCCGCGCCAAGGTCGGTGACGAGCTGCGGGTCAGGCTCATCAATGACCTGCCCGAACCCACCACCGTCCATTGGCACGGCCTCGCGCTGCGCAACGACATGGACGGCGTCCCCGAGGTGACGCAACCGGTGGTGGCGCCCGGAGAAACCTTCGAGTACCGCTTCGTCCTGCCGCACCCCGGCAGCTATTTCTTCCACCCGCACGTCGGTGTCCAGCTCGACAGGGGGCTGCAGGCTCCGCTGATCATCGAGGACCCGACGGAGCCGGGCGACTACGACGAGGAGGTCGTCCTCGTCCTCGATGACTGGACCGACGGACTGGGCCCCGGCCCGGACGATGTCCTGGCCGGGCTGCGGCGCACGGGCATGAGCATGGGCGGCATGTCCATGGGCGGCATGGCGGTCGACCCGGCGAACCCGCTGGGGGACGACACCGGCGACGTCGCCTACCCCGGACATCTGATCAACGGTCGCCTGGCTTCAGCGCCGTTCACCGTCGCATCGGCTCCCGGGCGGCGCGTCCGGTTCCGCATGGTCAACTCCGCAGGGGACACCGCCTACCGGTTCGCCATCGGCGGCCACCGTATGACCGTTACGCACTCCGACGGGTTTCCGGTTCGCCCCGTCGAGGTCGACACGTTGATCATCGGTATGGGGGAGCGGTACGACGTCGTCGTCACGGCCGGCGACGGTGCGTTCCCGATCGTGGCGGTTCCCGAGGGCAAGGACGACGCCGCCGGCTTCGCCGTCCTGCGGACGGCGTCCGGCGACGCGCCAACAGCTGACACGCGCCCGGCCGAACTGGGCGGCGGGCTGCTGAGCTACGCCGACCTCGCACCGACCGAGGGAGTGACCCTGCCGGCCCGGCGCCCGGACCGGACCGTGGAGCTGCTGCTCGAGATGGCGGATGGCGGACGGCGCTGGCTGATCAACGGCAAGGCGTTCCCGGACCACGATCCGCTGGACATCCGAGCCGGGGAGCGGGTGCGGCTGGTGATGAGCAACCAGTCGATGATGTTCCACCCCATGCACCTGCACGGGCACACCTTCGCCGTGGCCGACCGCGCCGGCCGCGGGCTGCGCAAGGACACGATCAACGTGCTGCCCGGTCAGAAGCTCTCGGTTGATTTCGAGGCCGACAACCCGGGCCAGTGGCTGGTCCACTGCCACAACGTCTACCACGGCGAACTGGGGATGATGACCGTCGTCTCCTACGTCGCGTGAGCACGAGTAGTCCCTTCCGTCTTCTCCTGACCGCTGCTACCGAAGGTGACTCCGATGTCGGCGAAGTCCTCGCGCAACAAGAAGCGCACCCCTTCAAGGAAGGGCGGCGCATCGGCGATGGGCGCTCCTCCCGCGGGGGACGGAGGCCTTGTGCACGGGGTGCATGGCCAGGCCGCACCAGCTAGGAGCAGCGACCCGGCCACCCAGGCGCCGGCAGGCGCTGCCTCTCCGCTGAGCGCGTTCCGGCCACCGATACCGATGCCGCCGTCCCGGGCCTTTCCTCCGTCGCGGACGGCGGCGGGGTCCCTCAGAGTGCAGCCGGGTACCGGGCGGGGGGCCGCCCCCCGGCCCGCTGCCGCACCGGTGGCGAAGGCGCCCGCTCCGCCGCGCGCGGGCGTGCCGTCGCCCGTCGCAGCTCCCGCCGGAGGGACGGAACCGGGGGGTGGGACGGCCGTTGCAACCGCGCCGTCCTTGGCTCCGGCTCGCCCACCTTTCCTGGCCGGGGACATGCCAGATGGTCCGGTCCAGGTCATGTCGTGGAACTGCTCCCAGGTCGAGGGCATGGAGCCGCAGGGCCTGGGAATGACGTACTGGTTCGACGCCGCACCGGCGGGCGACGCGTATCCGGTGAGTGTCCGCTTCACGGGACGCCGGGTGTCCGGTGAAGGGAATGGAGGAGGAAAGACCACCTTCGAAACCGTGCGGACGATCCAGCGAGTTGTACCCGGTAGCGGCCGGGTGGCGCTGACCAGCCGGGTCCCCGAACTCTCCGCGGGGACGTGGGAAGTCACCGCCACGCCGGTCGTGCTGACGGGCGCGGACGGGTCGCCGGCCCAGCCGCCCCCACCGATCCCGATGCCCCAGGGGTCGTCCTCCGGGGCGACGGCCTTCCTGCCCGTGGTGAACGTCCGTGCACCCGGTGTCCGGATCGGCGCGTGGCCCGCTCTCGTCGGCCTGGGCTTCGTGGCCGCCGTGATCCTCCAGTGGGTCCTGGGGGTGCAGCGGGACCTCCCCGTCGGCCGCATCCTGCTCGTGTCCTTGCTGGCGGGTCTCGTGGGGCTGGTGGGCGCCAAGGTCTACTACCTGCAGACACACCGTGCGGAGAAGAAGCGGACCTTGACCGCCGGCATGTCGGTGCAGGGATTCGTCATGGCTGCGGTCTCCGTCCTCGTGCTGGCCGGATGGGTGGCGGGCATCGCGGTGGGTGCCATGCTCGACGTCACCGCACCGGGTCTCCTGCTCGGGATGACCATCGGCCGGCTGGGCTGCTTCTTCGGCGGCTGCTGCGTCGGACTGCCGACCGCGTCGCGGTGGGGGATCTGGTCCTCCGACCGGGGGGTCGGCGTACGCCGGGTCCCGGTGCAGCTGTTCGAGTCCGCCATGGCGGGCACCGTCGCCACTCTGACCCTGCTCGCCGTGCTCCTGCTGGACCCGGCCGTCGACGGACTGCTCTTCCTCGCCGGGCTGTCGGCCTACACACTCGGCCGCCAGGTGCTGTTCCCGCTCCGGGTTGTCCCGCGGAAGACGGCGAACGGCCGGGTCATCACCGCGATGGTCACCGGGCTGGTGCTGGTGGCGTCGGTCGTCGGCCTGCTGGTCAGTTGAAGCGAGGGATGGACTCAGCCGGCGGCCGGGAGCAGCACCCGGCCGCCGGCGGCCCAGGCGCCCATCCCGCCGTGCAGCTCGACGACGTCGGTGTATCCGAGGTCCCGCAGGTCGGCGGCCGCCTGCGCGCTCATGCGGCCGCTCTCGCAGTACACCGCCAGCGGGGCGCCCAGGTCCTGCGGCAGCTCCGCGGATCGGCGACGGACCTCGTCGAACGGGATGGCGACGTCCGTACCCGCGATCGAGCCCTCGTCCGGCACGTGCACATTGATGACCAGCACGTCGTCATCGGCGAGGACGGTGGCGAAGTCCGCTGGCCGCAGTGATATGACCGTCGCGGCGTCCGCCGCTGCAGCCGAATCGGATCCGGCGGTCGTGGTGGACGGCTCGACCCCGGCGCAGGCCGCGGTCGCCAGGCCGATCGCCACGACCGTCACGGAGAACGGGGGCGGCTGGTCCTGCGGGACCTGACCCCGAGGTACGTCGTCGAAGGCGGGGCAACCTTCACATGTTCGTCACCGCCGGCATGCGGAGTGGCCGTCGTACACCACCTTGGTGGACACCACTCCCGAGGGCAGCATCCCGGTGGCCGACCAGCAGTTCCGTACCGGCGTGAACCGGCTGCTGCTTGCCGGGGGCGTGGTGGTCGCCGTGGTGGCCTCCACACTCGGACTGTGGCTCGCCGGCCGGGTCACCCGGCCGGTGGAGGAGCTGACCGCCGCCGCTCGGGATCTGCGTGCTGGCAACCGCGACCGCCGTGCCGCGATCACCGGGCGGGACGAGGTGGCCCAGCTGGGCCAGGCCTTCGACGAGCTCGCCGAGTCCGCCCACGGCAGGAGGCGCTCCGGCAGTCTTTCGCCGCGGACGTCGCCCACGAACTGCGGACGCCGGTCGCGATTCTGCGCAGCCAGCTTGAAGCCGTCCAGGACGGCGTCCTGGACCTCACCCCGGCGCTCGTCGCCTCCCTGCACGAGGAGAGCCTGTGCCTGGGCCACCTCGTCGCGGATCTCGAGACGTCGACCACCGCGGAGGCGGTGTCGTTCTCCCCGGAGCGGGCGCCCGTGGACGTCGCCGACGTCGTCCGGTCGGTCGTGCGCGGCCTCGGGCCGCGCCTCACCGACGCGGGGCCGGCTCTGGGTCTGCGGCTGGCCCCCGCGCCGGTGTGCGGCGACCCGACCAGGTTGGCGCAGGTGGGCACCAACCTGCTGACCAACGCGGTGAAGTTCATCCCGGTGGGTGGTCGCGTGGCGGTCACCACCGACGTCGTCGCCGACTCGGTGCGGCTGACCGACGGGGACGGCGTCCCCGGAATCTCGGACGGCGAGCTGCCCCGCGTCTTCGACCGGTACTTCCGCGGCAGGGGTTCGGCCGCCAACGATGGTGCCGTCGAGGCCGCCAACGCCTGTTGGGGGGGCGCCCCGGTCGGGTCGCCCGGACGCGCCGTCGAGGACGATGCCGCCACGGTGCCGCGCGGATCGAGGGAAGCGGGCACGAGGGCGCAGCGGCACGGACCGCTCTCCTGGGTCGCGGTCCTGCTTGCCGGCTCGGTGTGCATCGCGGTGGTGGTCGCCGTCGAGTCGGTCGCGCGGGTTCCCGACAGCGGACATGCGGCCCTAGACGAGTGGGTGCCCTGGCTGCTGCCGGCCGCTCGGTTGGCCGGCGACCTGGCCGCCGCGGGCGACCTGGCCGGCTGTGCCGTGGGGCGAGTCCGCGGTTCTCCTGCTGCCGGTCCTCCTGGTGGAGGTCCTCAACACGGACTTCTCGCAGGTCTCGTTCCTCGCGCTGGTGGCCGTCGTCGGGCACACTGCGTTCGGTGCGTGGTGGCACCGCCGCCGGGCCCTTGGGCGCCCGAATCCGGGCAAGCCGGCGCCTTCTGGCGAATCGCGGCGATCGAGCTCCTCGTGTTCGCGATCACCCTCGGGCGGGCCGTGGGGTTGTCCCGGACGCCGGCGCCCGTCCACGCGCCGACCGAGGTCGAGTCGAGCCTGCCCGTACCTAGTGCCCGCTGACCGACGCTCAGCCGATCGGATCCTGCCCGGGGCCCGGTTGGACCGTTCCCCCTGTCGACGAGCGGGGCTCGCGTCCGGCGAGAATAGCGTCCAGCACCTCGGCCAGCAGCTGGCTGTCCATCTCGCCGGTGATCTTGGCGACGATCGTCCCGGTGCGGTCGATGAAGAACGTCTCCGGTACGCCGTAGACGCCGAACTCGAGGGCCGCCCGAGAGCCGGGGTCCGCGACGTACCGATATCCCTCGCCGCGGCCCAGCTCGTCGAGGAACGCCACGGCGGATTCTCGCCGGTCCTGGAAGTCGACGCCGACGAAGGTGACCCCGGCATCTGCGTAGGCATCGTTGGCGGCAACGAGGACCGGGTGTTCGTTGCGACAGGGCACGCACCAGGAGGCCCAGAAGTTGACGACGACGATCTGGCCGCGCAGCTCGGACAAGGACACCGCACCGGACCCCTCGAGGTCGGGGAGGGTCAGATCCGCGGCGGCCCGACCGATCAACGGGCTGTCCACCAGGGTCGGGTCCTGCTGGATGCGGCTGCCCAGCACTGCGGCCACGCCGATCACCAGAGCGACGACGGACAGGGCCACGAGCCGAACCCTCCGCCAAGAATCTTGCTGGCGGGAGAGTGGGGGTGGCGTCATCCGCTACCGGCCTGGGCGCGGGCCTCGGCGATCAATGTCTCCACCTGACTCCGGGTTGCCGGCTCGATGTCGGTCCGCTGCTGGAGCTGCTCGAGCACGGTGAGCGCACCGGCCGGATCGGACAGGCCGTAGAGCGCGATGTTGGCCCTGAACCAGAGAGCCTCCACCGCCCGCGGGTCCTGGGCGAGTGCCCGGTCGACGTACTCCAAGGCCTGATCCGGCTCGCCGGCCTGCATCAGCAGCCATCCGTAGTGTGACTGCGCCTCGACGTTGCGGGGCTCGCGATCCAGTGCGACCAGGTAATGGCGGGCGGCAGCGAGGTAGTCGCCCTCGTCGAGGTAGCGATGAGCCAGTGCCAAGCGCATGTCGAGCACGTCGGGTTTCTGCGCGACGACGTCCTCCATCTCCTCGTTGGTGACCGTGGACAGGTCCCGCGGGGCGGTGTCCTCATCAGCGCCAGATGCGACCGGGCCGAGTGCCTCGTTGCCGCTCACGGTCCCGCCGGTCGGCCGCTCCCCGAGATAGACGGGGAGCAGCACGACCGCAGCGAACAGCGCGACGGCGACGGCGAGGCCGTACGCAACCAACCGCCCCCGCCGGGACGACCGGTCGGTCACCGAGGTGGCGCCCACCTCGTCGGGCGTCGGGGCGGCCAGCAGGGCGAGTGCCCTGGCTGCGGTCCGCTCGTAGGTCTGCCGCAACCCGTCGGCGACATCGGCAGGGAGTTCACCGTCGCGGACCTGCCGCTCCAGGTCGAGCAGATCGCGCAATGCCTGATCCCGCCCTTGTTCCAGGCGCAACCGGTCGACCGTCACAGTCGGTCCTCCTCCTCGGCGGTGGCTCGCATTCCGGCGACGGCCTCGGTGACCCGCTGCCGGTCGGCGTCGTCCAGCTGCCCCTGCTCGTCCGCAGGTCGTCGGCGGGTGAGGACCACCACGCCCGCGACCGCCGCGACCCCCAGTGGGATCAACCACAGCAACAGTGTGTCACCGCCCGCCGGCGGGTCGAGGAGGATCCAGTCGCCGTAGCGCGCGGTGAAGTACGCGACGATCTCTTGATCAGAGCGCCCAGCATCGACCTGCTCGCTGACGGTGGCCCGCATGGCCACGGCCGTGTCCGACATGGACTCGGCGATGGACACCGACTTGCAGACCGGGCAGCGCAGTCGCTGCTCTAGCTCGTACGCCCGGTCGGGGGGCTGACCGCTCCCGAACACCAGGCCGGCCACCACGACACCGAGGAGAGCGACGATCGCGCCCAGCACACCTGCGCGCTGAAACAGCTCACGCATGTCCGTCAGCCCCCACCGGGCCGCTCACTGTGGACGTCGTCTCGGCGGGCCGGCGACGGCGTCCCCCGAGCGCCCACAGTCCACCGGCGGCCATGAGCACGCCCCCGGCCCACAACCAGGACATGAGCGGGTACTCGTACACGTTGACCGCGACCGAGTCCGGTTCGAGGTTCGACAGCGCCACGTAGATGTCGCCGCTGGGCCGGTTCCACACCGACGGTGCGCCGATCGCCTGCGGCTGGTTGTCGAACGCGGTCAGCCGTGGGGTGGCGACGTAGTCGACCCGGTCACCGGTGCGGAAGACCAGGTGCGCGTCGGTGATCAGGCGATCTGCCTCGCGGTGCTCCTCCGTCTTGTCGAAGGTGACCGAGTAGCCGTCGAACTCGAGCGAACCCCCGAGGTCGAGGTTCTCCGAGGCCCGGGTCGCCAGGCCGCCGGAGACGGCGATGGCCAGGGCGACCACCGCCACGCCGAGATGGGCCAGCTGACCGCCCCAGTAGGCGCGCTGACCACGCAGCAGGTGCAGCGCCGCCCGCGGCGTGGCGCTGGGCAGGGTGACGACGAACTGCCGGACGGCGGCTGCGGCGATGGTCACCGCGAGAAGCACCACGGCGACCACGCCGACGGAACGGACGCCGGCCACCACAACCGCCGCGGCCGCGGTGCTACCTGCGAGCAACGGGATCCGCAGCCTGTTCCACAGGAGCGCCCCGGTGGCCCTGCGGTAGGGCATGAAGGGGCCAGCTCCCATGGCCAGCAAGAGGGCGAAGGACAGCGGTACGGCCATCCGGTCGAAGAATGGCCGGCCGACCGAGACCTGGCTGCCGACGATGGCCTCGACCAGGATCGGGTACACGGTGCCCAGCAGCACCACGAAGGCGAACAGGCTCAGGAGGAGGTTGTTCACCAGGAACGCGCCCTCGCGGCTGACCAGGGACTCCGGGCGGGACATCGAGGCAATCCGCTCGCCGCGCAGGGCGAACAGCGTGAATCCGACGACCAGGACCAGCACGAAGAAGCCGAGCAGCGCCGGGCCGATCGGTGACTGGGAGAAGCTGTGCACGGATACGACCACGGAGGAGCGGGTGAGGAAAGTGCCCAAGATGGTCAGCGAGAAGGTGGCCAGCACCAGGACGAAGTTCCAGGCCTGCAGCATGCCACGCTTGATCTGGACGACCGCGGAGTGGATGAACGCCGTCGCGACGAGCCAGGGGATGAGCGCAGCGTTCTCCACCGGGTCCCAGGCCCAGTAGCCGCCCCAGCCCAGCACCTCGTAGGACCACCACGCGCCCAGGACCAGGCCTGCGGTGAGCGAGGTCCAGGCGACGAGGTTGGCCCTCCGGGTGCGGCGCAACCAGTCGACGCCCCCCTGCCGCAGGAGCAGCGCCGACATCGCGAACGCGAAGGGCACCGTGAAGCCCACGTAGCCGAGGTAGAGCATCGGCGGGTGGAAGGCCACCATCACGTGGTCCTGGAGCAGCGGGTTGCCACCGGCGCCGTCGGTCGGGGGGACCGCCTCGAGGCCGAAGGGGTTGGCGACGGTCGCCACGAGGCCGAAGAAGAAGACCCCGACCACACCCATGACGGCCAGCGCACCGGTCCCGAGCCGGTCGTCGGTCGTGCGGACCTGTCGTAGCACGACGGCGGTGTAGCCCGCCAGGATCAGGGCCCAGAGGACGATGCTGCCCTCCAGGGCCGACCAGGCCCCCGTGATGCTGTACAGCACGTTGGTGGCCCGGGAGTGGTTCTCGGCGACGTAGGTGATGCCGAAGTCATCGGTCAGCAGGGCGACCTCCAGCGCTGCCATGGACAGCACGGCGCCGCCCACCACGCACTGGACGGCCGCCTTCAGGTGACCGCGGTCGACGGATTCCGGTCGCCGCTGAGCGCGTAGGCCGAGAACGGCCAGGACGAGCGACGACACGGCACCGAGAGCCGCCCCGCTCCAGCCGGCCGCCGCAAGGATCACGGTCACGGGGCGCTCCCAGGGGCAGGTGTCGGGTCTGCATCGGGTGCCCGGTAGTTCTCGTCGTGCTTGACGATCATGGTGTCGGCATCGAAGGTTTCGCCGTTCCACGAGCCTTCCAGGACGACCCCGATCCCCGGCCGGAACAGCTGGGCGGGGGAGCCCTCGTAGGCCACCGGCACCGCGGCGGCGCCGGGCTCGGTGCCCGAGACGACGATGAAGCGGAGCCCGTCGGGGGTCGACTCTGCGCTGTCCTGCTGGACCAGGCCTCCGATCTGGAAGCGGCGGTCGTCGGCGAAGTCCGCCCTCTGCGCCAGCGCCTCATCCGGGGTCAGGAAATACACGAGGTTGCCGTTGATGTTGCCGACGAACAGCACGCCGAGAAGGACGACAGCCATGCCGAGCACGGCCACCGCGGCGAGCCGATAGCGCCTCACCGCAACTGCCCGATGCCGCGGCGGACGGTTGCGGTGCGGTGGCGCAACGTCAGCAGATACCCACCCATGGCTCCGTAGGTGATGCCGAAGCCCAGAGCGACCCACGCCCACTCAGACATCAGGTTCAGTCCTTCTTCCGTAGTCGGGAGCCGTCACGGCCGCCCCGGCCAGATCGGCCGTGGCAGCATCCTGGGCGGCCGCAAGGGCCTCCTCGTCGGCTGCAAGTCGGATGCGGGACCGCAGCAGGACGGCGTAGACCGCCGTGAATGCCAGGACGTTGAGCACGAGGGCGGCGAGCATCCAGTGGTCGATGCTCGGGTCGCCGGGCCTGAGCACGGTGGGCGGCTGGTGCAGGGCACGCCACCAGATCACCGACATGTGGACGACGGGCACCTGTCCGAAGGCCAGGACGCCGAAGACGGCGGCGCGCCGGGCACGCACGGTCGGATCGAGCGTGGCCCGGCGCAGGGCCAGGTAACCCAGGTAGACGAAGAACATCAGCGCCGTCGTCACCAGTCGGGGGTCCCAGGTCCACCACACGCCCCACACCGGCTTGCCCCACACCGATCCCAGCACGATGGTGAGGCCGGTGAAGAAGACGCCGACCTCCGCGCTGGCCGCCGCCAGCCGGTCCAGCCGGGCCTTTCGCTTCCACAGCCAGCCGACGCTCGCGCCGAAGGTGATCGCGAAGCTGAGGTAGGCCAGCCAGGCGGCGGGGACGTGCACGTACATCAGCCGCTGCAGGTTGCCCTGCAACTGGTCCGGTGGCGCGGTGAGCGCCACGGCCAGACCGGTGGCCATGGCCAGGACGGCCACCGTGCTCAGGTGTCGCGAGAGCGGTCTCACGAGCCCTCCTCCAAGGATCGGGCGGACAGGACGACGGCAAGGGCGGCGACGAGGTCGACCAGCAACAGCAGCGCGAGCCAGTTCCAGGGGGGCCTGCCGTAACGGGTGGCCTCGGCGGTCTGGGTGGCCGCGAGCAGGAGCGGAAGAGCGAGCGGGACGACGAGGAGCGGGCCCAGCGTCGTGCGGCCGGCCAGGCCCTGGGTCAGTGCGCCGGCCAGGGTGCCGAGGACCGCGAGGCCGATGGCGACGAGCGGCAGGACCAGTACCAGCCACGGCCAGTTGTTCAGCGGCGGGTCGTAGACGATGACCGCCACCGGCAACACGGCCAGTTCGAAGGCGAGCAGGAGGACGGCGTTGGCCCCTGCACGCCCGAGCAGTTGGACGGCGGGATGGATGCCGGTGAGCCGGAGCAGCTCGACCTGCTGCGGCGCATCCACGGCGCTCTGCCGGAGCGTGATCAGCACACCGAAGAGCAGGACCACTGCCCAATACATGCCGGACCCGACCGAACGCAGCATCGGCACATCGGTGCCGACGGCCAGGGGAACCAGCAGCAGAGCGACCCCCCCGAAGGGCGCAGTCACCAGCAGCGCCTCGCCGGCCCGGACCTCCAGCCGCAGATCCTTCCGGGTCAGCTCGAGGGCCTGCAGGAGGGGACGCGGCGCCTCGGTTCGTGGAGAGATCACCGGTGCGCCTCGTTCACGGCGGCTGCGGACCGATCAATGGGACGCAGGCCCCCGTTCTCGAGCTCGACGATCCGGTCCACGGCCCCGGCAAGCCGGTCCCGTTCGTGCGATACGACGACCGCACCGCCGCCTCGGGCCCGTACCGCGTCGACGACGACCTCCACGAGCCCGGCGGACGCGCGGTCGAGGCCGGCATGGGCCTCGTCGAGGAGAAGCAGGCGGGGGCAGGTGATCAGGACCCTTGCCAGCTCTGCCCGGCGGAGCATCCCGTGCGAGCAGCGCTCTGCGGCGCGGTCCGCCGCGCGGCCCAGTCCTACGGTTGCCAATGCTGCCTCGGCGGCCCCGACGTCGCGGCCGGTGAGCCGGCAGTAGAAGGCCAGGTTCTCGCCGAGGGTGAGACGGGGGTACAGCGCCGGGGTGTGGCCGATCAGCGCGATGCCGGGGCGGATTCCCTCGACGTCGCGGGTACCGAGTCGGGCGCCGAGGACCCAGCCCGCACCCCCGAGCGGGGGGAGCAGCGTGGCCAAGATCCGCAGGAGGGTGCTCTTGCCCGAGCCGTTGGCCCCGATCAGGCCCACGGCTTCGCCGGGCGCCACGGTCATCGTCAGGTCCCGGAGCACGCGTGACCGCTGCACAGTGACCGACAGCCCGGCCAGGTGGGCGACGGCGGACGACGATCCGCCCGACGACGGCACGTCACTCCGGGAGATGAAGGGCGATCGGGGCTCAGGCACGATCCAGCTCTCTGACGGCCGAGGTTGGGGACGGGGGATGGGCCGCGTCGCCTACGGTACTTAGTAGGTAGGCCGGAGTGGGAACCGGCTGCCGGCGTCACGGCACACGCCCGGATCTGAGGTAGGTGGGGATGGAGCTCTTCGCCCTGATGTCGTTGGCGCTGGTCGCCGGCGTCGTGTCCTTCACCTCCCCGTGCACGCTCCCGCTCCTCCCAGGCTTCGTCTCCTACGTCTCCGGGTTGTCCGGGGAGCAGGGTTCGGCGACGGCGGGTGGCGGGCCGCTGGCCGCCCCCGCGCGGCGGCGGGTCCTCGTGGGATCGCTGCTGTTCCTGATCGGCTTCGCGGCGGTGTTCACCACCCTGGGCGCCACGTCCTCAGCGCTGGGCTTCCTGCTGGTGCAGAACCTGCGGGGGATCAACCTCGTCGGTGGCGCTTTCGTCGTGCTGATGGGCTTGGCGACGGCCGGCCTGCTACCGCTGCCGTTCCTGCACCGGGAGTTCCGCACCGACCTTCGACGTTGGCAGCCCGGCCCCGGGGGTGCCCTGCCGCTGGGGGCTGCCTTCGCCTTCGGCTGGACGCCCTGCGTCGGACCGGTTCTGGCCTCCATCCTGACGACGGCCGCCGGTACGGCCACCGTCGGGCGCGGGGCCCTCCTCCTCCTCGCATACTCGCTCGGGCTCGGACTGCCGTTCCTGCTGCTCGCCAGGGGAATGGCCCGCGGCGGCGGCCGGCTCGGCTGGTTGCGGCGTCATTCCCGGCGGATCGAGGTCGCCGGGGGAATCCTGCTGGTCGGGATGGGCGTGGCCATGATGACGGGCGGATGGACCGCGCTGATGAGCCGGATGCTCGCGTTCTACGCACAACTGGGATGGCCTCCCATCTGACCGCCGGTTCACCCCCGGCTGCCGCGGTGGCCCGGCGCTCGACGCATACCCCCTCTCGTGGGCCGGCGCCGTCTGATGGTCCGCGGCCCCGGCTACTGGACGCCGTTCGTCCCTTCTGCGGCGCGTCGGGGTCAGGAGCGCGATGGCCTGCGGTCTCTGTGCCGGACCGGGCGGGAGTGGCCGTGAACGGCCACGTCAGCGGGATCTAAGAGGATCGTGGGCGACGAGGTGGGTCGCAGGACCCTCCCTCGCGGGTGCGCCCCCCACGACCGTCGGAGCTCCCCGCCCAGGCGTGCTCGTTCTGCAGACGCCCAGAGGGCGGTCGCGCCGACAGCCCGAGCACCGGGACCGCCAGCTTGTTGCACACCGAGCAGCTGACGGCAAAAGCGGCGAGCAGCCCCCGCGCCCGAGACCGGTTCGCTGGCGACCGGGCACCGTCACGGGGCGGACGCCGACGTGCTGGTCGTGGGTCTCCTCCGCGAGGCCTGAGGGTGCACTGCATGGAGGATCGGTGGGGCGCGTCACTGCGGCGCCGCGCCGGTCCTGTGCGCCTACTGCGCATCGGGGGAGAAGACGCGCGGTCTCCTGTGCGTCAGGCGACCACGCAGCCGACGACCTCGAGCGCCAGCCAACCTGCAGCGGCAGGGAGCGACAGTGCGGCGATCGCTGCTGCTGTGCAGCCCATCAGACGCATCGCTCGCGACGCGCCGATACTCCCGGTGGTCAGCCGTGTCAGCCTGGCCTGGGTGAGATGGCTGGCCATCGCCAGCCCGACTGCAGGCGTGGGTTGTCCGGTGAGACGAGACAATGCCTCCTGAACCGCGCCGGCACTGCAGCGGCGGGCAGCCTGGGCATCGGCGGCGAGTTCGATGAGGTCAGCGAGGGCGGCGGGTGCGGCACGCAGGAACGGACTCATCGCAAACGCGGCAGCGAGGGTCTCCACGATGGCGACGAGCAGGTGGTGTCGCCCGCGTAGATGTGCACGCTCGTGTTCCATCGTGGCCGCCAGCGCCCTGGGCGTCAGGTGGTGGCGGAGGGAGTCGCTCATGATGATGACGCCGGGACGACCGCCGATCGACAGGGCGAGCGGCCGGTCGTCGCGAACCCACAGGGGGTCACCCGACGGCATGCCGGCGGCCAGCAGGCGGAGCTGTTCCACGTGCGGGGCCGTCGATCGGCGACGTCGTCGCCGGACGGTGAGCGCCCAGCCGATCCGCAGGAGGATCGTCGCCACGCCGATGACGCCGACGGCGGCGAGGCCTTCACGCCAGCCAGGCAGAGATCCTGAGGAGAGAGCCGTCCAGCAGCCACCTGCCAGACGGAAGATTCCTGCTGCCGGGTGTTCGTCGGCTGGCAGGGCGAGCAGGGTGATGCTGGCGACCGTCGACACGATCAGCCCCACCGTGGACAACAACCATCCGGTCAGCAGGATCGTGGGGTCGAGCTGCCGGTCAGCGAGCCACTGCAGCGGACGGTGTCCGTGCATGCCTACGACTGCACTACCGACGAGCAGTCCGAGGACACCGTTCATGACTGAGACGCTCGCCGGGCCAGGGCCTTCCGCAGGACGGAGGATTCCTCCTCGGAGGCGGTCTCGGCGAAGTGCAGGAGAACCGACTGCGGGTCCCCCGACGCGTCGAGCACTTCGCGCAAGGACGCCGTCGCCGCCTCCTCGCGCGTGAGGCTGGGGCTGTACCTGTACGCCTTGCCGGTGGGTTCGCGGTGCACCACCCCCTTGCCGTGGAGGTGGCTGAGGACAGTCATGACGGTCGTGTACGCGAGCGTGCGGTGCGACGGCAGCCGCTCGAGCACCTCCCGGACCGTCAGAGGAGGGTGGGAGGACCAGAGGACGTCCATCACGGCGGCTTCCAGCTTCCCCAGTCGTGGCATCGCCGTTCCCTTCCGTCCGTCGGCGGCACCATCGAGCCTCCGCGTCGCGCTGGTCCTCTGACCTACGACCTGGAAAGAGAGCCTACGGGAGCGGAAGTTCTCCAGGTTCCTGTGCGGTGGACCATTCCAGCTCGAGTGGACGTGGGCGGTGGCTGCCCCACCGTGAGACCGGACGAGGTGCTCTGGGCAGGGACGGCGACCAGTCGGCTGCGGCTGCCCCCACTGCGCGGTGCGGCCGGTCTCCTGTCCGCCTGCGCCCATTCCACCAGCGCCGTTCCACTACGGCCGGTAGTACCGTGGCTGCCGTGACGGGACTTGGCGCACCAGCGCGGCGACTCGGAGTCGTGCTCGTGCTGTTCGCGCTGATCTCGATGCACGGGTTGCAGTACCTGTCGGTCGGCCCCACTTCGGACCGACCTGCGTCGGCGAGCCCGGCCCACGGGATGGAGGTCGCCACGGACGGATCGGGCGCGGACCCCGTCGGGCTCGCCGACGGACCGGTGACGACGGGCGCAGACGGGGGGGCCCTGGCCGAGTCCCGGCCGCTGGTGGGGAACATGCCCGGTCACGGCATGCCGGCGCACGTCTGGTCGTTGTGCCTGGCCGTTCTCCTGGTCGCGTTCGCCGTGCTGGGCGCGGTGTACAGCCTGCGCTCGATGACCGCGCAGGCGGACGGAGCAGCGGCCGTTCCTCGCGGGTCCGTGCGACCGTCACGGCCCTCACGACCGCCCAATCTCTCTGCTCTCTGCGTCCTGCGGATCTAGGCCGACCACACCCGACCCCAGCGCGCTGCACGGGGTCAGACGGCACGGCCAACGACCTCATCATCGACAGGAGACATGCAATGACCCGCACCAATGTTCGACTCCACCGCCTCGCTGGCGGCCTCATCGCCGGGGCGGTCGTACTGACCGGCTGCTCCGGCGGTTCCGCCACCAGCGACACGAGCGCTCGGAGCTCCGCCAGTCAGTCCGCCAGTCAGTCCGCCAACTTCAACGACGTGGATGTCACCTTCGCGCAGGACATGATCGTCCACCACGAGGGGGCGCTCCAGATGGCTCAGCTGGCCGATGGGCGCGCTCAAGACCCGCGTGTCCTGGACTTGGCGGGCCGGATCGAGGCCGCCCAGGATCCGGAGATCCAGACCATGACCGGATGGCTGGAGGACTGGGGGCAGCCGACGTCCCCTGCGCAGTCCGGTGACATGTCGGGTGGCATGGACATGGGTGGCATGAACATGGACATCGAGGGCCTTGAGGCAGCCTCGGGGCCCGGGTTCGACCGGATGTGGCTGCAGATGATGACCGAGCACCACCTCGGGGCCGTGGACATGGCCCAGACCGAGATCGCCGACGGACAGAACGCCGATGCCATTGCGCTGGCGGAGCAGATCGTCGAGTCGCAGAGCGCCGAGATCGACGAGATGGGGACGATTCTGACCGAGCTCGGGGGCTGATTCCGGGCGAGTGGTGCTGTCGTCGTGCGACGGCAGCGCCACTCGTGCCCGCCCGTGTCACCTGTTTCGGCTGGCTGGCGGTGTCGAGGTCGGAGAGCTCTTGCGAACCGGAGGGTCCCACGATGATGCTGCTGGACCCGGCACTCGGTGCCCTGCTCCTGGTACTGATCCTCCGCGATGTCTTCCACACGCTCTTCCATCCCGCCGGCCAGGGCCGTCTCAGCCACCTCGTCCTCTCCGGGACGTGGCGGGTTGCCCGGTGGATCGGCGGCCCGACCCGTCTCGCCGAGCTCGCCGGGCCACTGGGCATGGTGGCCGTGGTCAGCATCTGGAGTTCGGGGGTCGTCTTCGGTGGCGCACTGGTCTACCTGCCGTACATCGACGGGTTCATGTACTCGACGGGTCTGAGCCCGACTGCGCGTGCGGATTTCCTCGACGCGCTCTACCTGTCGCTCACGACCACGAGCACGCTGGGTTTCGGTGACGTCGTCCCGACCGAGGGGTGGCTGCGCGTCGTGACACCGCTGCAGGCGCTGGTCGGGTTCTCACTCCTGACTGCCGCGGTGACCTGGGTTCTGCAGGTGTACCCGGCACTCAACCGGCGGCGCACGCTTGCGCTGCGGCTCACGACGCTGGAGCAGGCAAGCCTCCGCGAGGCACTGCCGCGGGCGGACTCCGCGATGCCAGCGCTGCTGCTCTCCGAACTGGCGGGACAGGTAGCGCAGATGCGCGTCGACCTGACCCAGTACGCCGAGACCTACTACTTCCGCTCCCAGGACTCCCGGACGTCGCTGCCCGCCGCCCTGCCGTATGCCCTGGACCTGGTCACCGCGGGTCGTTCCGGGCACGCGTGCCGACGTACGCCTCGCGTCGGGCCACCTCGCACGGGCGCTGGAGGACCTGACAGACCATCTGGGCCGCGAGTTGCTGAGGACCACGGGTGACGTCGAAGGGGTGCTGATGGCCTACGCGCATGAGCACGGCGAGACGACGATCCTCGGTCGGGGGCGGGGGCCTGTGCCGGACAGTAGGAACTGACGAGGGCGTGGCACCCGACGAGTGCGTAGCCCGACGATGGGTAACCGGGCCGGCCGTCGCTCCCTCTAGGGGTTCCACCCGGATCGTCCCCGTCGGGCATCGGCAGTCGGAGTGGACGCACCTGGCAGGGGTTGCACACCACGGAGGGGCGTCGTACCGTTTGGATATACCCCTACCGGGTAATGGAATGCGTGGAGAGGGTGCATGGACACGAACGGTGGATCCGGACCGCATGGATACATCCATCGCAAGGACGACTACCTCAAGCGGCTACGCCGCATCGAGGGCCAGGCCCGCGGTCTGCAGCGGATGGTGGAGGACGAGAAGTACTGCATCGACATCCTCACCCAGGTGTCGGCCGTGACGAAGGCGTTGCGGTCCGTCGCTCTCGGTCTGCTCGACGAGCACATGAGCCACTGCGTGGTCGAAGCTGCCGCCGCAGGTGGTTCGGATGCCGAGCAGAAGCTGCGCGAGGCATCCGAGGCCATCGCCCGTCTCGTCCGCTCCTGAGCCAAGGCGTCGTCGAGGACCAGCGGGACCCAACCGGTCCCCGCTACGAGAACAAAGCGCAAGAACGACAAGAGATCCGAGAGGAACACCTGATGAGCACCACCACGTACACCGTCGTCGGCATGACCTGTGGGCACTGCGTCAACTCCGTGACCGAGGAGGTCACGCAGGTGCCCGGTGTCACGGGCGTCGACGTCGACCTGGCCAGCGGCGGCCTCACCGTCACCGGCGATGCCGACATCGACGACGCCGCCGTGCGGGCCGCTGTGGAGGAGGCCGGCTACGAGGTCGCCGCGCCGGTCGAACAGCCCGCGTCGGCGACATCGTCCGGCTGCGGGTGCGGCTGCAAGTGACGGGACGGCGGTCCGGGACACCGGACCGCCGTCCCGGCACCTCGAATCAAGAAGAGTGGACGTCAACAGCACTGCGGCCAAGGTCGGCGCCTATGTGGCCGGCCTCGCTGTCGCCTTCGCCTCGGCGTTCGGTATCGGCAGCGCCGTGGGCCCGGTCGGGCCGACGGCAGACCAGACCGAGTCGCCGGCACCGGCGTCGGACGCCGGCCACGACGGCATGGACATGGACGGCGACACCGGCAGCTGACCGGGTGTCCTCGGCCGACGCAGACCAGCGATTTCTGACAGGGAGAACCAGTGAGCTCCGCGACGAACAGCACGACATCGCCGGCCCCGGCCGGCGGTGACCAGGTCGAACTCGCGATCGGCGGCATGACCTGCGCGTCGTGCGCCATGCGGATCGAAAAACGGCTCAACAAGCTCGACGGCGTAAGCGCGACCGTCAATTACGCCACCGAGAAGGCCAAGGTGACCTTCGCCGATGGCGTCGCGCCCGACGACCTAGTGGCGGCCGTGGAGAAGGCCGGCTACACCGCCCGGCTGCCCGAGCCGCCCCGCCCGGAGATGACCGGTGCGGAGGGCGAGGAGCCCGACGGGCGGGATCCCGTCGCCCCGCTGCGCCAGCGCCTCCTGGTCTCCACCGTTCTCACGGTGCCCGTCATCGCGATGGCCATGATCCCGGCACTGCAGTTTACCTACTGGCAATGGCTGTCTCTCACGCTCGCCGCCCCGGTTGTGGTCTGGGGGGCCTATCCCTTCCACCGGGCTGCCTGGACGAACCTGCGACACGGCGCGTCCACCATGGACACGCTCATCTCGATGGGCACCCTGGCCGCCTTCGGGTGGTCGCTGTACGCGCTGTTCTTCGGCACGGCAGGCGTGCCCGGCATGACGCACGCGTTCGAGCTGACCATCAGGGCGACCGACGGCGCAGCGAACATCTACCTCGAGGTCGCCGCCGGGGTGACCACGGCGATCCTCGCCGGCCGGTACGTCGAGGCACGGTCCAAGCGGCGCGCCGGCGCGGCACTGCGGGCGCTGCTGGAACTGGGTGCCAAGGAGGTCTCCGTCCTGCGCGGCGGGCGCGAGGAGCGGATCGGCGTCGACCGGCTGGCCGTCGGTGACCTGTTCGTCGTCCGCCCGGGGGAGAAGATCGCCACCGACGGCGTGATCACCGAGGGCTCCTCGGCCGTCGACGCCTCGATGCTCACGGGTGAGTCGGTCCCGGTGGAGGTCGGGCCCGGGGACGGCGTGGTCGGCGCCACCGTGAACGCCGGCGGCCGCCTCGTGGTGCGGGCGACCCGCATCGGCTCCGACACCCAGCTCGCGCAGATGGCGCGGCTGGTGGAGGAGGCGCAGAACGGCAAGGCCCAGGTCCAGCGGCTCGCCGACCGCGTGTCGGGGATCTTCGTGCCGATCGTCATCGCCCTGGCCGTCGCCACCCTGGGCTTCTGGCTGGGCACTGGCGCAGGCATCACGGCCGCCTTCACCGCCACGGTCGCCGTCCTGATCATCGCCTGCCCCTGCGCCCTGGGGTTGGCCACGCCGACCGCGCTGATGGTCGGCACCGGCCGGGGTGCGCAGCTCGGCATCATCATCAAGGGCCCCGAGGTCCTCGAGTCCACCCGCAAGGTCGACACCGTCGTCCTGGACAAGACCGGCACCGTGACCACCGGCCGGATGACCCTGCTCGACGTCGTCCCCGCCGCCGGCGAGGACACCGGCCGGCTGCTGCGGCTGGCCGGCGCGCTGGAGGATGCCTCCGAGCACCCCATCGCCCGGGCGATCGCCACGGCGGCCACCGAGCGCCACGGCGCCCTGCCACCGGTAGAAGGATTCAGCAACGTCGAGGGACTCGGCGTCCAGGGGATCGTCGAGGGGCACGCCGTGATCGTCGGCCGGGCCCGGCTGTTCGCCGAATGGTCCCAGCAGCTGTCCGCCGACCTCGAGCGGGCCACGGCCGCCGCAGAGGCGGACGGGAAGACGGCCGTCGTTGCCGGCTGGGACGGCGCCGCCCGCGGAGTCTTCGTCGTCGCTGACGCCATCAAGGAGACGTCGGCCGAGGCCATCCGCCAGTTGCGGGACCTCGGGCTCACCCCGGTGCTGCTGACCGGGGACAACCAGACCGTGGCCCGGTCGGTCGCCGCCCAGGTGGGCATCACCGAGGTCATCGCCGAGGTGCTGCCGCGGGACAAGGTCGACGTGGTCAAGCGGCTCCAGGGCGAGGGCAAGGTCGTCGCCATGGTCGGTGACGGGGTGAACGATGCCGCCGCGCTCGCCCAGGCCGACCTCGGCCTGGCCATGGGCACCGGAACCGATGCCGCGATCGAGGCCAGTGACCTGACGTTGGTACGGGGCGACCTGCGGGCCGCGGCAGACGCGATCCGGCTGTCCCGGAAGACCTTGGGCACGATCAAGGGCAACCTCTTCTGGGCTTTCGCCTACAACGTCGCGGCGCTGCCGCTCGCCGCTGCGGGCCTGCTCAACCCGCTGCTGGCCGGAGGTGCGATGGCGTTCTCGTCGGTGTTCGTGGTCTCCAACAGCCTGCGTCTGCGTCGGTTCAAGGCCCTCGCATCGGACACAGCGGACGGCAGAGCGGGGACGGGTCGACCGATCGATGCAGGTCAGCGGTCGGATGAGGTTGTTGAGGACAGCCGACGGTGAGCGCGTGCCCGGAACCCCCACGTCAGGGGCAGCCGCGCCGCACACTCCTTCGGGGCATCAGCGAGGCAGCCCGGACCTGCGGGCCGGCGATCAGGAGCGCGGCCACCAGCCCGAGAACGTTGCCGTCCCCGGTGCGGGCGTAGACGGATCAGGTCGCAGCGCAGGGGGACGGTGGCGGTCGGGCCGGCCTGGAGGACCGCACGGCCGGTCTTGCGTGCACGCATCGGGGCGGCGGCCACCTTCGGTCGCCGGGACCTCCTCGGTGGTGCAGGAGGCGGCGTCGATCGGCACCAGCAGGATCGCACCCCCGCCGTGACCGCGGCCCGGGCGCAGTCGGGGCGAACACCTCGTAGAAGATCATCTCACCCAGTCGACCGGCCTGGGTGCGCAGCACCCCCCGCCACGCCCCGGGCCGGCAGCGCGCCGTCGGGACTTCACGCCACCGCAGCGCCCCGGAACCCGTCCTGGTGGATCTCGATCAGCCCGGCGACCACTGTGCCCCGGCCCGCCGGGGCACATCTGCGACCCCAGCAGCTTCGGGTGTTCCGGCGACGGGGCCGGTGACGCCCAAGCTGCGGGCCCGTCGGCCACAGCGTCGACGGACGCGGCGTGCGCCAGCTGGGTAATCCCGCTCAGGTCGGCCTGAGAGTCGGCTCCCGCGGTCAGCCCGGCCGACAGGGCGGTGTCACCGTCGGACCAGGCTGCCGTCGCCACGTCCACGCAGACGAGATCCCGAGGAACGGGTGGTTGGCGCAGGCGGAGGGCACGACCTAGATTGGGCGGGGCCGGGGCCGGGGGCGGGGGCCGCCGGCGAGGACCTGCCGGTGACAACCGGCGTCTACGGTCGCCGAGGCGACGCACACCTCGGTGCGGCCGGGGACGGGAGATCGTCAAGGGATGACTGTCGTGGGCCGTCGGGTCCGAACCAGGTACGGATCCCGAGCCGCCTTCTGGCTCACACCACTCGGGGTGGCCGTGCTCGTCGGCGTGGCCGCCGTGCTGGCCGTCGGGGCTGTCATGACTGTGCCCTCAACCGGCCACCCCACCCCCGACATCCGGGTGGGGTGGGTGCTGCCGGCCAGCCGGCTTGTCTCCGATGTCAGCGGAGCTGTCACCGTGGGCTGTCTGGTCGCGGCTGGATTGCTGGTGCCCGGGGCCCGGTTCGTCAGCCCGGCGGGATATCAGTGGCTGCGGGCCGCGACCTGGTCCGCCGCCTTCTGGGCGCTGGCCGGGGCGCTGGCCCTGCCGGGCCTGCTGGCCGAGTTCCTCGACTCCGGTCTCGGCCAGGCGTCGCCGGTGGCCCTGTTCAGCTTCGTCCGCGACGTGCCCGAGGGGCGGGCGCAGGCGGCAGTGGTGCTGCTGACAGGACTGGTCGCGGTGGCCAGCCGCACGGTGCTGACCATGGCGGGCACCCGGGCGATGCTGCTGGTGTCCCTCCTGGCGACCGTGCCACCGGCCGTCATCGAGTACCTGGAGGACGACGGCAGCCGCGTCCTCAATGTCGCCGCCCTGGTCGGCATGATGCTGCACATCGCCGGGGCGCTGGCCTGGTCCGGCGCGCTCGTCGCCCTGCTGCTGCTCGGTAGCGGACCCGAGCGAACTCTCGCCGTGCGCCGGTTCAGTCGGGTCGCGCCGCTGCTCGTGCTCGCTGTGGGAGTGAGCGGGCTGCTCAGTGCGGCCGTCGTGCTGGAGGCACCGGGCCAGCTCCTCAGCACGGATTTCGGCCGCCTCGTGCTGCTGAAGGCCCTTGCGCTGGGTGGGCTGGTCACCGTCGGTTGGTGGCATCGGCACCGCTCGCTGCCGGCCCTCGACGCCGGAGACCGCTGGGTGTTCCGGCGCGTCGCCTGGGTGGAGCTGATGATCTTCGCGGCGACCATGGGACTGGCGGTGGCGCTGTCCCGGACGCCGGCGCCCGATGTGGACGAGCCGAGCGCGGTCGGCGCAGCGTCCGTCGTCGTGACAGCGGTGTGAGGTGGGGTGAGGATCAGCCGGTGGGCCCTCGCCCGGCCCGGGCTCGGCCGGGCCGTTGGTTCGTGAGCGGGGTTCACGGCCGACGAGGATCGAGTCGAGCACCTAGGTGTACCCGGCCAGGACCTCGGTGACAGGCGGGTAGTTGATCTTTGGGGGGGCCTCCGGGTGAGGTGTGGCTTGTCGAAGGTCACGCCCACCACCCGGAGGTCCTGGTGTCGCACGCTAACGCCCGTCTGAACGTCCTTCGCCCGTACCCTGATCGTCACCCGGTTTGGACGGATGTCGTATCAAGGCCCGCTGGCGGAGGTTCTGAGGCACGGCAGGGCGCTGCGATGGACCACGACGGCGAGCCGCCGGCCCGCAGCACGTTCGTCCAGCGCCTTCAGCGAACGGTCGCCGACTCAGCTGGGTTGGCAGCGCGCAGGTGGGGTGCGGGCTCCTGTCGGGGCTTCCGGCACCCCAGGCGCAGCACGACGCCGAGCCTGGACCGACTCAACTGCTCGATCTTCAACCCGGCGGCGCGCACGGCCATCTCGGGGCGGCGGAGCAGGTGATCCGCCGCTACCCGGACGACGAGTGGATCCAGCATCCGTTGCACCGCCCGCACCCTCGGCGAGGGGCTGGCGACGTGGTCCAGCAGCACCAGCCGGCCACCGGGACGCAGCACCCGGGCCATCTCCAGGACCGCGGCCTCGTCGTCCGGGATGCTGCACAGGGCCAGGGTGGCGATCACCGTGTCGAAACTGGCGTCCGGGAACGGCAGCTGTTGCGCGTCGCCCTGCTGCAGATCGACCGGCCGCCCCAGCCGCGCGGCGAGGGCCCGGACGCGGTCGACCCTGGCCGGACTGAGATCGAGGCCGGTGAGTCGGACATCCGCGGGCGTGCCCACAAGCCCATTCCCGGTCGCCGGAGACGAGGAGCCGCTCGGCGACGGCGATGATCTTGTCGTAGTGGTGAGCCTGCCGGTCGTAGATCGCGCGAACCCCGCGCGGTGTCCGTCCGTGCCGGGGGGTCGGTCGCGACGCCGGAGAAGCACTCACTGCCTTTCCTTGGTGGCTGTCGCTGCGGGCTGCCGGCGACCGGCGTCAGCCGAGGGACGCGGTGGCCGTGGTCCGACGTCTGCAACCCGCGGGTCGGTTGCAGGCAACGTGACCGTGAGTATCGCGCCCCCGGACTCGGCGTTGGCGGCAACGATCGTGCCGCCGTGCGCGTGGACGAGTGCGGCGACGACGGCCAGCCCGATGCCGGAGCCGTTGGCGCGGGCTCCGCTGCCGCGGAAGTAGCGGTCGAAGACCCGGGGGATCTCCTCCGCCGGAATCCCCGGCCCGTCGTCGCGGACCGTCATCTGGACCTGGTGGTTGCTGCAGCCTGTGCTGACATCGACGCGCCCGCCGGCAGGGACGAACTTGGCCGCATTCGTGAGCAGATTGGTGACCACCTGTGCGAGCCGGACAGGGTCGCCGGTGACCTGGGCCGGCGCGAGTCGGAGTGCCACCTGCAGCTGTCGCTCGGCGAAGCGCGGCTCCAGTCCGGCGACGACGGATCGAACGACGTCGGGGAGATCCACTCGAATGCGTTGCAGCGAGAAGGAGACCGCATCAGCGCTGGTCATCGTCTCCAGGTCGGCGACCAGGCGGCCCAGGCGCATGGTCTCCTCGTGCAGCGAGGAGATCATCTCCGGTGTCGCGTCGAGGACGCCGTCCTGGACGGCCTCCAGCTGGCTGCGCAAGATCGCCAGCGGCGTGCGCAGCTCGTGGGCGACGTCGGCGGCGAAGGACTGCCGAAGGGACTCCTGCTGCTCGGCAGAGGAGGCCAGTTCGTTGAAGGCTCGCGCCAGCTCGGCTACCTCGTCCTCGCCGGTCACCGCGGCTCTCCGGCTGCGCTCACCGCTGCGCAGGTCGTGCGCCGCGGCGGTCAGTTCGGCGACCGGCCTGGTGATGCGTCGGGCGAGCAGCAGGCCCAGCACGGACGCGACCACGGCCACCGCGAGACCACCGGCCAGCATCAGGCCGTTGACACTCGTGCGGAAGTCCTGGTCGGCCACCGGCACGCTGCCTTCCGCAAGGGCCATCACCAACGTGCCCCGGGGTTGTCCGTCGATCGTGACCGGAACATCAACCGGCTCGGCCAGCGGCCCGGAGCCCATCATCCGCTGATGCATCGCGGCCATCCCGGCCGTGTCGCTGCCGGCGGTCGGCCAGATCAGCTGGCCGGCCGGATCGAGCAGGCGCACGTCGGCGCCGGCCATGGCCAGGCCCGGTCCCAGCTGCTCCAGGCGGTCGACGTCCCAACCACCGGCCGGGGAGAATGCGGTGGTCACCGCAGCGGAGATCTGCTCGATCCGGGCGGTCCGTTGCTGGTCGAGGTAGGAGTCGAAGCGACTCCGGAATGCGAGGTTCACCAGCAGTGCGGCGAGCAGCGCGGCCACGACGGCGATCACCGCGAAGCCCAGTCCCAGACGCCGCCCCAGTGAGCTACGCATCGGGGCGCGCACCGAACTTGTAACCCACGCCTGGCACGGTGACGACGAACGTCGGCTCACGGGGGTCGTCACCGAGCTTGCGGCGCAGGTTCTTCACGTGCGCGTCGACGGTCCGCTCGTATCCTTCGTAGCCCTGCCCTTGGACGCGGCTGACCAGCTCGTACCGCGACCACACACGACCGGGGCGCGACGACAGGGTCACCAGGAGATCGAACTCGGTGCGGGTGAGGTCCAGCGGAGCAGCGTCGAGGACGGCCTCCCGGCTCTCCCGGTCCAGTGACAGGCGGCCGCCGAGGAAAGTGGGGATCCGGCCGTCCGGGCCTATACCGCCCCGACGGAGCACGGCCTCGACCCGGGCGACGAGTTCCCGGGGGCTGAAGGGCTTGGTCACGTAGTCGTCGGCGCCCAGCCGCAGGCCTGCGATCCGGTCCCCCTCGCTGGCCCGTGCGGTCAGCATGATCACCGGGATCTCACTGGACCTGCGCAGCAGGCGTAGCAGCTCCTCACCCGGGATGTCGGGGAGCCCCAGGTCCAGGACCAGCAGGTCCGGGCTGAGCCGCTCGGCCGTCTCCAGCGCAGCCAGTCCGGTGTCGGCCTGCAGGACCCGGAAGCCCTCGCGCCGCAGATAGGCACTGACGAGCTCCCGGATCTTGTCCTCGTCGTCGACGACGAGCACCGTGGCCAGGTTCCTGTCGGGTGCGCCTTCTGTGGTTCGCACCATCTCAGCCGGCCCTGGTCAGGGTCGGGGAGCGGCGGAACCGGTCGGCCCGGTCGGCGACCAGGAGGCCAACTCCCCCGGCCACCAGCGCCAGGGACCACGACCGGGGCTGCGTCAGGCCCAGTGTCATCGGCGTCCATCGGCTGCGCAGTTCCCACAGCAGCCCCCCGAGGGCGATGGCGACGACCGCCTCGTAGAGCGCCGTCGGGTGGACAGGGACGGTGGTGGGCATCGTCCCGTTCGGGAAGGCCATGGCCCACGGTAACTCCGCCGATGTCCCGTAGGTGCCGTCCCCGGACAGGAGGCAGCCGGTGCGGCCGACCCCGTAGGCGAAGGACGGCGGCGCAGCGACGATTCCGGCCAGCGGCACCAGCGGCATTCCGCACCGCCGGGCCAGGACCACGACCGTCAGCGCACCGGCGATGAGACCGCCGTACCAGGTGAAGCCGGACGATCCGAAGGAGAGCGGGGAAAGGCTTCCGGCGTGCTCGGCCAGGTAATACAGCTCGCCAGCCACGAAGCCCAGGACCGTGGCCCAGACGACAAGCGACCACGCTCGGTCGGGATCCCAGCCCAGCCGACGGAGCTCCCGGGCCGAGAGGTAGCAGGCGAGCAGGGCAGCGGCCACCTTGCTCGCGTCGTAGCTGTTGATCGGGAAGCCGAGCATCTCGAACAGGACGGGCCGCACCGGATGTTGCCCTTCTCGTCGTCGTCGTCGTCGTCGCGCTGCCCGCAGGCAGCACAGCCGGCGGCACCGGGCTCCTGCGGGGCGTCAGCTCAGGGGCGTCAGCCGCCGACGGCGGGCACCGTCACGGCGTGCCGGGGTCGTTCTGCCCACCGGCGCCGCCCCCGTTCCCCATGTCCCCGNCCGGACGCATCGGGTACCGGGTCGGACATGGGCACGATGATGAACGCCGGGTCGTTCATCATCCTGCCCACGTCCGTGCCGGCGTTCATCGAGGGGATGAAGACGCTGATGTCGGAGATGATGTCGGACTCCCCGATGCCGGAGCAGATGCGTTCACTGATGGAGGGCATGGGGGGCATGTCCGGCGGGGACATGCCCCCCATGCCCTCCATCAGTGAACGCATCTGCTCCTGCATCTGGGAGTCCGACATCATGTCCGACATCAGCGTCTTCATCCCCTCGATGAACGCCGGGTCGTTCATCATCGTGCCCATGTCCGACCCGGACCCCGAGGTGTCCGAGTCCGAACTGGCCAACGCCGCGGCTGGGATCCCGATGATGGCGCCTCCGACGACCACGCCGGCTGCCAAGGTGACGATCGATCGCTTGTTCATGCCTGTCTCCTTCTCGATGGGCGGATCACCTGTGCGGTGACCTGACTCGAGAGTGCCCGCGGTGTGTGAAGAACGTGTGCGCTCGCCGCGTGGATCCGACGCGGTTGCGCCGGGGCCGCACCCCGGACCGGGGCCGACCACGGATACCACGGGGCGCCGGCCCCCGGCGTCCGCGATGATCAGCGACTTCCCGGGGACGGGCCAGTGACAGGCTCCGCCTGCTCCCGACGAGCAGGCTGACGGTGCGTGTTCGTCGTGTCGTCGTCCGTCAGCAGGGACGTCGCGCTGATCAGCGACACACCCGGCACGACGTTCGTCCAGCTGAGGCCGGCTTGCCGGTGGTGGGCCGTCGTGGTCCTTCGCCGACGTCAGCGAGCGCCCAGCGACGTCTCCACCACGGGCGCGAGGCTCACCACGATGACTCCGAGGACGAGCACCCCCACCCCGCCCGCGACGGCGGCTGCTGTCGCGAACGGCGCGAGCCCCGCGGCCGGTTCCATCGAGTCGTCCCGGCGGAAGGCCGGGCCCAGCCAGCGCAGGTAGTAGAAGAGACTGGCCACGGTGTTGACCGCGGCGATGACGACGAGCCAGGCGAAGCCGCCGTCCCAGGCGACGGTGAACACGCCGAGCTTGCTGAGGAACACCGCGGTCGGCGGGGTGCCGACCAGGCTGAGCAGGCTCACCACGAGGGCGGACCCCAGCCAGGGATGAGTGGTCGCCAGGCCCGTGTAGTCCTCGACGGTGCGTCGTCCCGGCGCGGCGGCGATGACGGCGAAGGCGGTGAGGTTCGTGACGGCGTAGCCGCCCAGGTAGACCAGCAGCGCGGGCAGGGCGGCCGCCGTCCCACCGACGACGGCGACGGGAAGGAGCAGGTAGCCGACCTGGCTGACCGTCGACCAGCCGAGCAGGCGCCGGACGTCGGTCTGGGCTAAGGCCGCGAGGTTGCCCACGGTCATGGTGACCGCGGCGAGGACGGCGACGAGCAGCGGCCAGTCCACCGAGTCCGGCATCACGGTCATCAGCCGGTACGCCGCGAGAAGCGCGCCCAGCTTGGGGATCGTGGTGAGGAACGCCGCGGCGGGCGTGCCCGCGGCCTGGGCTGCGTCGGGCACCCAGAAGTGCCCTGGTACGCCGCCGGCCTTGAACATCAACCCGCCCAGGACGGCGAGGAGGCCGAACGCGACGGCGGCGGCCGGCGCACGGGCGAGGCCCAGGGCGAGCTCGGGGTAGGCGGTCGCGCCGCCCACGCCGTAGAGCACGCTGACGCCGAGCATGAGGACGATGCCGAACAGTGCGCCCAGCAGGTAGGTCTTCATCGCCGCCTCGGCCGCGCCGGGCGAGCGCAGCATCCCGATCAGGCCGTAGAGGGGGATGCTGCCCAGCAGGAAGCTGGCGACGAGTACGAGCAGATCGGTGGTGCTGCCCATCACCACCGCGCCCAGTGCGCTGAGCAGCAGCAGGGCGTAGGTCTCACTCTCCCGGCGGGTGCCGGCGAGCTCGTCGACGCCCAGCCCGATGACGAGCAGGGTGGCGGCGACGACGACCAGCCGGAGGAACACCGTGCCGGTGTCGATGATGAAGGTCGTCCCGTAGACGGACTGGATCGGATCGCCGAGTGCTGCGGCGGCGGCGATGCCCGCGCCGAGCAGTGCCGCCACGGCGACCAGCCGGGCGATCCACTGCCGGTGCCGGGGCAGGAAGGAGCCGGCCAGGAGCGTGAGCACCGCGCCGAGGATCAG
Source organism: Klenkia terrae (assembly GCF_900491935.1). Taxonomy (GTDB): domain Bacteria; phylum Actinomycetota; class Actinomycetes; order Mycobacteriales; family Geodermatophilaceae; genus Klenkia; species Klenkia terrae. The sequence goes on along the minus strand of NZ_UEXK01000004.1, from coordinate 764,562 downwards.
GAAGATCTCCGGGAGCAGGGCGAGGGGTTTCTCGTCTGACACGATGCGCCTACCGGCTGACCAGTTCGACCACGGCGGCCGAGCCGGGGGCGATCAGGTCCAGCAGCGGCCACGGGACGACACCGATGAACAAGGCGAGCACCAGCAGCCCCGCGATCGGCAGGGTCTCGCGCAGGTGCAGATCGGGAAACCCGACGGCCCGGCCCCCCACGGTGCCGGTGAGCAGCTTCTGAGCCGAGCGGAGGAACAGTGCGGCGGTGATCAGGATGCCGGGCAGCGCGAGGGCGGCGACCCAGGTGGCGCCGATGCTGCCGGCGAAGACCTGGAACTCGGCGATGAACCCGCTGAATGCCGGCAGGCCCAGCGAGGCGAACCCCCCGATGGCGAACAGCGTCGCGAACCGCGGGGCCGGGTCGGCCAGGCCGCCGAACTCACCCATCTCATAGGTCTCGCGGCGGTCGTACAGGACCCCGGCCAGCAGGAACAGCGCCGCGGTGATCAGGCCGTGGCTGACCATCTGGGTGACCGCGCCGACGACCGCCAGCTCGCGGGCCGCGGCCGTGTCGTCGGCGAGGATCCCGGCGGCGCCGACGGCCACGACGACGTAGCCCATGTGGTTGACCGAGGTGTAGGCGATCATCCGCTTGACGTTGCTCTGCGCCAGGGCCACGAGTGCGCCGTACAGCACCGAGACGATCCCGACGATCAGGATGACCCAGGACCACGCCTGCCACGCCTCGGGCAGCACCGGCATGGCGATCCGGACGAAGCCGTAGGTGCCCATCTTCAGCAGGATCGCGGCCAGCACGGCCGAGCCGACGGCGCTGGCGTCGGTGTGCGCCGGCGGCAGCCAGGTGTGGAAGGGCACGGTCGGGGTCTTGACGGCCAGACCGAGCAGGATCGCGGCAAGCACCAGCCCGCCGACGACGGGGCGCCCGGCCAGCGGCGCGGCGGCCACCAGCTCGGGGATGTCGAAGGTGTGCGGATCGGCGGCCAGGTAGAGGCCGATGAACCCTAGCAGCAGGGCCAGGCTGCCCAGGAAGGTGTAAAGGAAGAACTTCAGCGCCGAGCGGGCCGCGTTGCCGTGTCCCCACCCGGCGATGGCGAAGTACATGCCGACGATCGACAGGTCGAAGAACAGGAAGAACAGAATGAGGTCCTGGGCGACGAACAGGCCCAGGGACACCGACTGCAGGAAGAGGAACAGCGCCGCCTGCTGACGCGGCCGGCGGTCCTCGCGGATCGCATACACCGCGCAGGCGGTGAAGACCACCGCGGTCAGGGCGACCAGCGGCAGGGACAACCCGTCGACGCCGACGTGGTAGCTGCTGTTGACCGACGGGATCCAGCGCAGCCGTTCCTCGAAGGCCAGGCCGCCGTCCGGGGGCGTGTCGTATCCGGCGACGAGCACCCCGATGAGGAGGAGCTCGGCGACGGTGACCACCAGCCAGGACCAGCGGGCGGCACGGTCGGGCATGGCGGGCAGCACCGCCAGGATCAGGGCCGCGGCGAGGGGCAGGAATACGATCAGGCTGAGCACGAAAGCGCTCCCTTCCTGCAGATGTCCGACAGTCGTCCTCCGGGTGTCCCGTTGTGGGAGCGGGTCGCCGTCATATGAGCACCACCAGCAACAGGACCAGACCTGCGCCCAGAACCACGGCGGCCTGGATGTAGTACTCGTGCAGCTGGCCGGTCTGGGTTCGCCGGACCAGGCCGCCGAGCCGGCGGGTCCCGGTGGCCACCCCCTGGACCGCGCGGTCGACGCCGCGATCGTCGACCTCGGCGGCGACCGTTGCGGCGCGGACGGTGCCAGGGCCGGTGGCGTCCACCGCCCGGTCGAGCACCCGGTCGTCGAAGCGGGCCAGCGCCTCGGCCACTTGCAGCACCGGCCGGACGACCAGCGCCTGCGTCGCCGGCCCGAGCCCCAGCCACCGCGCGGCCCAGCGCGGCTCGGGCAGCGGCCAGCGGGCCACGGCCAGCACCACCACGACGGCCAGCACGGCCGAGATCGCAAGCTCCAGGACGCCGGGCCTGGGGGCCGCGGTCTCACCGAGGGCACGGCGGAGAGCCTCGCCGACGGGCGGCCAGACGAGCAGCCCCAGGACGGCAGCGCCACCGGCCAGGACCACCAGGGAGATTTTCTCCGCGACGCCGACGTGCCTGGTGCCTTCCTGCTCGGTGTCGTACCCGGCCTCGGCATCGGCGGGCCGGTCCCGCCAGACGATCCACAGCACCTTGCCGGCGTAGGCGGCCGACAGCGCGGCGGCGGCCAGGCCGACGAGGTAGAGCGCCAGGGACTGCTCCCGCGCGGCGGCGAGGACGTCGTCCTTGGTGGCCCACAGCGACAGCGGCACCACCCCGGCCAGCGACAACGCACCGATCGCGGCGGCCACGCCGACGACCGGCCAGCGCCGCGCGGCGCCGCGCAGGGCGGACAGCTGCTTGGTGCCCAGGGCGGTCAGCCAGGCCCCGGCGACAAGGAACAGCAGTGCCTTGGTCGCGGCGTGCGCCACCAGCTGCGCGACGCCGCCGGACACGTTCGCGACACCGGCGGCGAGCACGACGAAGCCCAGCTGCGCGGAGGTGGAGGCGGCCAGCAGCTGCTTGAGATCGCTTTGTGCAACGGCGACCGCACCGAGGGCGAGCGCGGTGAGCGCACCAATCCAGGCCGTCGTGGTCGCCGCCCACCCGGTGGCCGCCAGCAGGGGCTCGATGCGCAGGAGCAGGTAGCCGCCCATCGCCACCATGGCGGCGGAGTGCAGCAGGGCGCTGACCGGGCTGGGGCCCTCCATCGCCCGGGACAACCAGAAGGAGAAGGGCAGCTGTGCGGCCTTGCCCAGCGCCGCGACCAGGATCCCGGCAGTCACGACGTCCCGCCAGGGGTCGGCCGCGCCGGGCAGGTCAGCCAGCACCAGACTGCTGCCACCGGCGAGGGCGGCGCCGGCGGCAAGGTAGAGCCCGAGGTCGGCGGTGCGGGTGGTGAGGAACGCCGTCGTCCCGGCCGAGACCCGGTCGGGCTCGCGCCACCAGTAGCCGATCAGCGCGAACGACGTCGCCCCCATGATCTCCCAGGAGAACAGCAGAGCCGGCAGTGTCGTGGCGGTTGCGGTGATCCCGACCGCGGCGGCGAACAGCAGCATCAGGCCGTGGAAGCGGGCCGGCCGGTCATCGATGTCCGCGGTGGCGAACAGCAGCACCAGCAGGGTCACCGCCGCGACCGTCACGACGACGACCGCCGAGAGCGCGTCGACGGCCAGGCCGAAGTCGGCGCCGGGCAGGAACGGCACGGCGGTCTGCGGGCGCAGCACCGCCACGGCGATCGCGGCGCCGAGGGCCAGCGCGGCCGCAGTGACGGACACGGCCGGCGCCGGACGGTCCGCGCGCCGCCCGACCAGGCACAACGCGGCACCGGCGACCGCCGGGAGGACGATGAAGGTCCACAGCAGGACCACGCCGGCGGTGCTCGTCCCCGTTGCACCGCTCACTGCGACAGATCCGTGGCCATGTCGGTCATGTCGGCGTCACGGCTGCGGTGCAGCAGGGTGGCGACCCCGAAACCCATGGCCATCTCCACGGTCATCGCGGTGATCACCACGAGCAGGAGGACCTGCCCGTCGGGGGCGGGGGAGAGGAACCACCAGAAGCCCGCGGCGGCCAGGATGACGCCGTTGAGCATGAGTTCCAGGCCCATCATGACCATGACGACGACCTGCTGGGAGATCGCGCCGTACAGACCCACGCTGAACAGCGCAGCGGCGACCAGGAGCACGGTCTGCAAGGTCATCGCTGCACCCCCTCGGGCCGGCGGGCCGTGGCAGAGCGCCGACGCAGGTCGTCGCCGAGCCGGTCGTAGCGGCCGCTGGGGGCAGCGAGCACGATCGCGGCGACGATGGTGGCGAAGAGAACCGGGCTGACCGTGATCATCACCAGCATCTTCGGGCCCATGAGCGCTTCGCCGAGGGCGACGGTGAGGTCGGTACCGGTGACGCCCCGGCGGCTGGGCCACGGGATGAACAGCGCACCGGTGGCCAGGACGGCGAACGTGCCGACGGCGACGGACAGGGCGCCCTTTGCGCTGTGCACCATGTTCATCGGCATGAGTGCCGGGTTCATGCCCATGAACATGATCATGTAGATGGCCATGATCGCCATCTCCATGACCATCATCAGCACGGTGATGACCCCGATGAACTCGAGATTCATCAGCAGCAGGCTCAGGCCGACCGCGACGAACGAGGCGGCCAGGGCGTAGGTGGCGCGGGCCATGGAGTCGACCACGAAGACCGCGACCCCGGCGGCGACGGCGATCACGGCCAGTACCCAGAAGACGATGTCGGTGAGCATCTCAGCCTCTTCCCACGACGACGACGGAGACGATGAGAACCTGGAGCAGGACCAGCGGCAGCACGACCAGCCAGGCAGCCGCGGCGATGCGGTCGGGGCGCAGTGCGGGCAGCCGTCGGCGGAGCAGGACCAGGGCGGCCAGGAGAATCCCGGTCTTGACCAGCACCCACAGCCAGGCCGGTAAGACGGGGCCGGCGCCCCCGCCGAGGAAGAGCGTGACGCCGAAGGCTGAACCGGCGGTCAGCAGCGCCCAGCGCCCGGCCAGCAGCAGCCACCGGTCGATCCCGGACGTCTCGGCGAGGACTCCGCCGGCGATGTCGGCGCCGAACGGGGTGCTGAACGGGCCCCACACCGAGAATCCCATCAGGGCAGCGCAGAAGACGAGGAATGCGACCGGCATCCAGACGATGAACCACAGGCCCTGCTGGGCGGTGACGATGTCGCCGACCCGCAGGCTTCCCGCCGCGGTCGCCGGCGCCGTCAGGGCGAACATCAGCGGCAACTCGTAGGACAGTGCCTGGCCGAGGAAGCGGTAGCCGCCGATCAGCGAGTGCGCGCTGTTGGGCCCCCAGCCGGCGAGCCAGACCAGCGCCCAGACCAGGATGTCCATGGCGTTGAACCAGACGAGCCCGACGGACATGTCCGACAACGTCCAGGCACCGAGCGGCACGACGACGATCTTGAGCAGGGCGGTGACCAGCAGGCCCGCACCGGCGGTCCGCCACAGCAGCCGGTCGGCCGCGACGGTCGTTCTCCGGCGCTGGCGCAGCAGCCGAGCGGTCTCCGCCCAGGGCAGACGCAGGCCCTGCTGCCAGGGGTGACCCGCAGCGCGGGCAGCGATGGCACCGTCGAGCCCGGTGGCCACCGTGGCCAGGGCCAGCAGGAGCAGGGCCCCCAGCGGCGCCCAGGCCGCGGACACCTGGACGATCTCGACGGCGTTCATCGCGCCGCCGTCCCGGTCGACAGGTGGGCACCGGTGTCCAGGTCCAGGCTGGCGACCAGCAGCCGGACGGCGCCGATTTCCAGCCCCGGCAGGAGCTCGGCCAGGATCTCCGGGGAGACCGGGGCGGGAAGGCGGTCGCCCTCGAGGGCGGACCGGGCTTCGGTCAGGCAGATCACCAGCCGGTCGTGCACGTCGCCGGTGGCTCGATCGTCGAGCCCGAGCTCCTCGCAGGTGCCGCTGCTGATCGGACCGGTCCCCCGCAACGACCAGCGCAGGACCCATGATCGACGGATCCGGGCGACCAGGCGGTCCACCCCGGCCGCCACACTCGCATCGTCGTTGCCCGCCAGGAGATCGTCCCGCAGCCGGAGCGCATCGGTCGCCCGGGCCTCCCAGCCGGCGAGGTACAACAGCCGGGCTGCTCGGTCCAACCGGTCCACCGCGGACGCACCGGGCATCGGCGGATCGGGGACCGCATCGACGGCAGCGCCGAGCACCTCCGGTCGGGCCTCCGTCACGACGTCCCCCGACAGGGTGCAGTGCAGGAGTAGGCCGGCTGGCCAGTGCGGGAGAACTGGTCCCAGCGGTACGTGGAGGACGTCCATCTCGAGGCCGTCCCGGTCCTGCGCCCCACCTGCGAGCGGAATCCCACCCGGCTCCATGTCCATGTCCATGTCGCCGCCACCGTCGTTCATGTCGCTGTCGTTCATGTCGCCGTCCGACCCGTCGGAGGCGTGCTCCTCGTCGGCGTGCTGGTTCTCCGAGCCCCCCGAATCTTCGTCGTCCTCGTCGTGCTCGGCGCGTGTGCCCATGGCCGGGTCGGGCGAGCGCTGTGCCGCGTCCGCCCGCTGGTGGCCGGTGTCGAGCAGCGCGGCGGCAGCCTGCTCCATTGCGGCATCGACCGCGGAGCGCGCCGTCACCGTCGCCCTCGCGCGGGGTCCGGGCACCTGCTCCCAGAGCAGGCCCACAGCCTCGGCCAGACGCGGTCCCGGAGTGCCACAGGTGAGCAGGACATCGGCGTCGGCGGGGGAGGACGCCAGCCGCCAGCCGCGCCGCCGAATGGCGAGCTCCGCGGCGTAGCGGGTAGCAGCCCAGCCGGGGACCTCCACGACCAGCACGCAGGTGCGCCGGACCGCAGCCTCGGCCAGGCGCCGGCTCAGGTCCACTGCAACGCACCCTCACGCCAGGCCCACACGACTCCGACCATGAGGACAATCAAGAAGGCGAACATCTCGACCACCGCGGAGACGCCGACCCGGCCCACCACGGTGGCCCACGGATACATGTAGAGCATCTCCACGTCGAAGGCTAGGAACATCAGGGTCAACGGGTAGTACCGCGCATGGAACCGCGAGAGTGCGTGCTCGGGCGGTCTCCACCCCGATAGGAACGGCAGCGTGGGCAATGACGACGCAGCCACGGACGTCGACCGGTGCACCAGATAGGCGGTGGCGGCACCACCCACCCCGAGCGCCAGCATCACTGCAGCACTGAGAAACACAGCCACCACCTTCTGCTCGCGGCCGGACGCACGTCTGGGACAGTCTGCGGCTGGGCCGCGGGCTGGGCCACCGCTGGGCCGCCGCGACCTACCCGCGTCGGCTACGGATGATGCGAAGGGCTGGCGACTGCCGGGCACCGGGGGAGAGTCCCCTGAAGTGGTGTAGATCGGGCCCTTGATCTTGATGGCCGTGTCGGTCACCGACGCGAAGGGGCCACCGCGTGAAGCTCTGTGAGAACCCGCCAAGGAACTCGCAGAACGGAACACACGATGGCCCTGAACCAGTCTGCCCTGCTCGAGCTGAGCGAGGCACTCCGCACCGCCGACTCCGGTGAGCTGATGCGCCGGCTGCTGCACACCATGCTGCAGGCCCTGATCGACGCCGAGGCAACCGCACAGATCGGCGCCGGCCCGCACGAGCGCACCGGCACCCGCACCACCAGCGCAACGGCACCCGAGACAAGCTCGTCGCCACGACCGCCGGCGACTCGACGGTGAAGATTCCCAAGACACGCACCGGGTCGTTCTTCCCCTCCCTGCTGGCACCTCGACGGCGGATCGACGTCGCGCTGCACGCGGTGGTCATGCAGGCCTGCGTCGAGGGCGTGTCGACCCGCAAGGTCGATGACCTGGTCGCCGCCCTCGGCGTCGAGTCGGGCATCAGCAGAAGCGAAGTCAGTCGGATCTGCGCTGGCCTGGACGCCGACGTCGCCGCCTGGCGGTCCCGGGACCTGGGCGAGCAGCCCTTCCCGTACGTGTTCCTGGACACGACCTACTGCAAGGCCCGGGTCAACCGCCGGGTCGTCTCCCGGGCGGTGGTGATCGCCACCGGGGTGGCCGCTGACGGCCGGCGGGAGGTGCTGGGGGTCGACGTCGGTGACAGCGAGAACGAGGTGTTCTGGACCGACTTCCTACGCTCGCTGCGCGACCGCGGCCTGGGCGGGGTGCAGCTGGTCATCTCCGACTCCCACCGCGGCCTGACCAACGCCATCGGCACCGTGCTGGCCGGCGCGGTCTGGCAGCGGTGCCGGGTGCACTTCATGCGCAACGTCCTCGCGCGCACGACGAAGGGGCAGGCGGAGATGGTCGCCGCGGCGATCCGCACCGTCTTCGCCCAGCCTACCACCGACACCGTGCGCGACGCCCGGGAGGACATCACCGCCTTCGCCGACTTCCCGCAAGCCCACTGGCGCAAGATCTGGTCGACCAACACGCTGGAACGGCTGAACAATGAGGTCAAGCGCCGCACCGACGTCGTCGGCATCTTCCCCGACGACCCCTCCCTGCTGCGGCTGGCCGCCTGCGTGCTCATCGAGGCCCACGACGAGTGGCAGGTCTCAGACCGCCGCTACCTCTCCGAGGCCTCAATGGCGCTACTGACCCCGCCAGCGCCCACCGCACTGCCCACCCGCAACACCGACCCCGGCGAGGTGATCGACAACCCGACCGCGCTGACGGTATAGCCACCCTCACCGCAGAGCAACACGCGACGAGCTACACCACCCCACGGGACGCGATCCGGGTTCCATCCGGCGCGATCACGTCCGCGGCTGCGTGGCGGTAAGGGCTGGCAGTTCGCCCCGACAATCCTCAACCGTGCCCGTGACGAGTACCGGCCGTTAGAGGCGACCGACCCCCTTCTGAGGTCGTAGGTCCCGGCGCCGTCCCACTGTCCTTGCGAGCGACCCGGCGATGGCCGGGACCCCTGAGTCCATAGCCGAGAAGGTGATCGAAGCGCGGCCCCAGCCCTTGCGTTCCAGGTGCGCCGGACCGGAGCGGGCTTGACCCGCGGCTGATGGAAGCTCGCAGCCACCACAAGGTCGAGGTCATGGCGGCACCGCGGTCCGCTCGTACTCAAACGGTGCCGCGGGACACCGTGAACGGCGGCCCGGGACACCGCGGTGGAGCGGGTGACCGGGATCGAACCGGCATGGCCAGCTTGGAAGGCTTGAGACTCTAGCCCTGTTCCCGCAGGCGGGACGTGAGGCACGCGGATGCCGTGCCTTCCGCGTGCCTTCAACACCGCGCTTGCAATGCCGGCGCATGCGGCGTCCCGGCTCCTCTTCGGCTCGGGGGTAACCCAGGGTGGGAGACGTCATGTCCTATCGCGGGGCGAGGCGATCAGCACCTTCCGGACCGAACAAGGTCGACGGGTTCGACGCCGTCGCCCTCGCGATCCGCCTCTGGGTTGCTCCATGGCTCTGCGGAGCTGGCCGCCTCCTCGGGGGGCGGCCTGCTGCCGCGCAAGGAGGCGTTGCGCTTGCGGCGGGTAGGGGCGATCGCGGTGTCGTCGATGTCTCGGCCGTCACCGTGGCGTGCGCCAGCGAGCCGGTCAATGACCGGGAGTCTGCTCAGTAGTGCCAGTCTCGGCATGGCTCAGACGTCTGGGTGGGCTGTGGAGTTGTCTATGGACGGCCCTCGATCAGGAGGTCGTCGTGTCCCCCACACCCTCTCGCAGGACCGTGTCGCTCCATCTCAGAGCGAGCCGGCGGGCTGGGGGCTGCGGAGCAGCGCCCCGGCCTCGGTGGCGGGCATGGGCCGGTAGAGCAGGTAGCCCTGGGCCTGGTCGCATTCCTGCGCCTTGAGCTGCGCCAGCTGGTCCGGCTCCTCCACGCCCTCGGCGACGACGGTCAACCCGAAGGTGTGCGCCGCTCTGATCATTAGGGCGACGAGCTCGCGGTGGGCGGGCTCCGTGGAGGCCACGAAGCTGCGGTCGATCTTGAGCGTGTCGACCGGCATGTTGCGCAGCTGGCCGATGGAGGTGTATCCGGTGCCGAAGTAGTCGATGGCGATGCTGACGCCCATGGCGCGCAGCTCGGTGAGGTGGTCATTGGCCAGCGGGTCGTCGACCAGCACGGTCTCGGTGACCTCCAGGACCAGCAGGTGAGCGGGCAGCCCGGACGCCTCCAGCGCGTCGGCGACGTCGCTGATCACCCGCGGGTCGGCCAGGTGCCGTCCAGAGATGTTCACCGCGATCGTCGGGTCGGGCGCCCCCGGCGCGGCGGGGGACTCGGCCCGCCACTGCGCCAGCTGGCGGGTGGCCTCGTGCAGCATCCAGCGGTCGACCTCACCGATCAGTCGGGACCCCTCGGCCACGGGGATCCACTGGTCTGGAGCGACCGGTCCGACACCGGGTCGCGTCCAGCGGATGAGCGCCTCGTAGCCCATCAGCCGGTCGGTGGCGACCTCCATGACGGGCTGGTACGCCACCTGCATCTCACCGTTGGCCAGGCCGGTGGCGATCGCCACCTCCAGTGCCGCCCGCTGGTTGAGCTGCCGCCGCAGGGTTTCGTCGAAGATCTCCGCGCGGCCACGCCCCGCAGCCTTGGCGCGGTAGGCGGCGGCGTCGGCCTCGGCGAAGAGCACGTCGGCGTCGGTGCTGCCGTCCCGGCTGACCGCTACGCCGATGCTGGCGCCGATCCGGACCTGGGCACGCTGGACCACCATCGGCTCGCTGATCGAGGAGATCAGCCGGTGGCTGAGTTCCAGCAGGTCGTGCTCGGTGTGCACGGGCTCCACGAGGACGACGAACTCGTCGCCGCCCAGGCGGCAGACCACGTCGCCGGGCCGGACCCCGGCCGTGAGCCGGCGGGCGACCTCGCGCAGCACCTCGTCGCCGGCGGCGTGCCCGTGCCCGTCGTTGACCGCTTTGAAGCCGTCGAGATCCACGAAGAGCAGGCCGGTCATCTGACCGGACCGCCGGCCGCGGTGCAGCGCGCCGGTGACCAGCGTGACGGCCTGGGCGCGGTTGGGCAGCTCGGTGAGCGCGTCGTGGGTGGCCTGGTGGGCGAGGGCGGACTGCAGCTCCTCGCGCTGGCGTACCGCGTGCACGATCTCCTTGACCGACGCGTGGACGACCTCACCGAGCGGTCCGGGCAGCGGCTGGTCGAGCAGGGCGTCGTCGAGGTCGCCGCGGGCGACGGCCTGGGCCTGGTCCTGGATCCGGCGCAGCCCGGCGACGGCGGCTCCCAGCGCCGCCGAGACGGTGCGCACCTCGCGCGGTCCGGCGACCTCCACCTCCACCAGCGAGCCCTCGCTGATCTGGCTGGCCTGCCCGGCCAGCAGTCGCAGCGCGCCGGCCACGCTGCGGCCGAGCACCAGTGCGGCGAGCAGCGAGACGGCCAGCAGGCCGGCGGCGAGGAGAAGGATCCCCCGCAGCTGACCGGTGGCCTCCTCCCGGTCGGCGGACACCAGCGTGTGGGCGTTGCCGATCGCGGTCTCGACGAGCTCGCCCAGCAGATCGTTGCGCTCCTGGGTCTGGACGAGCAGCGTGGCGATCTCGGCGACGGACACGGTGGGGGTGTCGCCGTCCGCACCGCTGGTCAGCACGCCGTCCACGGCGCCCACGGCGTCGGACGTCTGCACGGCCCGCCATGCCTCTCGCAGCGAGGGCTGGGACAGGGACTTCATCTGGCGTTCGGCGTCGCTGTAGTCGAGCAGGGCGGTCTGCCACGCGGTGCGCGAGCCGATCATGCTGTCCCCGCCGGCGAACATGGACCCGAAGAAGAGCGGGAGCTGCCGGCTGGCGACCTGGCTGAGCCGCGCGATGGACTGCACGTCCTGGAGTGCCCGCAGGGTGACCCCCGGGATCCCTTCCGCGGTGGCGGCGGCTGCGGCGGCCTGCTGGGCGGTCATCAGATCGTTCGAGACGGCCAGGAAACGGAAGTAGACGTCCTCGATGTCGAGGTTCAGCGTGTTGCCACCGGAGCGCAGCAGGGCCAGGTCCGTCGCGGCGCGCTCGGCGGCAGCGGAGCCCACCGAGCCGGCCGGCACGCCGGCCAGCGCCCGATCGGTCACCGCTCGGACCCGCGCGGAGTCGCGCGCCATCGTCTCGGCCTGTACCTCCAGCAGTCCCGGCGGCAGGTCGAGCATGGCGATGGCCTCCGGGTTGGCGACGACGTGCAGCCACAGGAACGGGATCAGCTCCTGCTCCACGCTCCGGCGCGCGCCGTCGAGGGCCGCGAGGGTCCGCATGCCGTTCTCCGCGCGTGCGGCACTGTCCGCCTCGCTCGCCCGGGTCTGTGCCGCGGCGGTGGCCAAGACCATGACGCCGAGGAGCGGCAGCAGCACGAGCGCCGTCAGGTAGCACCACAGGGGCGAGGCGCGGCGCATGCTCTGCTCGGAGAACCGCACGAATCGCATGGTTCCGTATCGGTACGGCTCAACTCGTCTTGAGCGCGACCACCCATTCGAGGGGGGCGGTGTCCGTGACCGGTCGTGCCCGTCGGCCCCGGCGAGGTCCCTCGGGTCAAGCCCGGCGCGCACCGCTACACGCCACAGCGCCTCGCTCACGGCCTGAGGTGGGACGTGTCACGGAACGATGGGGACTCGCAACCTGATCGTGGAACCCGCCGCGGACCTCTGCCCGGGTGCAGGTCTCGCTGGGGATTGGTCGAAAGATGACGTGTGCAACCATCCGTTCCGAGCCGGTACGGGAATAGGCTGAAGTCCTCGCACGCGGGCGCCATGGCCCGGTGGCTGTGGTGCCGCACGTTGATTGGCGGCGACTGATGGGTGCCTCGGTAGTGGCCTGGGAGGCGACGGGGGAAGCGCTGTCGCGCCTGCTGGAGGAAGCCTTACCCGCCTTCACGTGGACCCTGGTTGCGGCGTTCTGTATGGGCGGCGTGGCGGTGTCCTGCTACGGCCTCTACGCCGCGGGTCGGCACCTGCTCCACGGTGCACCGGGGCGGTCCGGGCCGGTCGATGGCTCACCTGCACCGCGATTCGACGATGAGCTCGTGCACCGGGAAGCGGCGCGTGGCATCGCCGCCCTGGAGTCGTGGCTGGGCCAGTCATCGCCGGGGTCGACGGGAGGCGACGAGGCGGGATCCAGCGCCGAGGGCTGACCGGATGGCGGACTGCGTAGGTGGGGAGTTCCACCGGCGGCGGTAGAGCTGGAACCTTCGTCGGCAACGCCTTATGGTTGGCCCATGCAACTGGGTGGGGCCGGATCGGCTGAGGGGTCCATGGTGCGCATCGAACGTGAGCTGACCCATCTGGTCCGCCGGGCTCAGCGCGTCCAGCTCCACACCGATGGGCCCGTGGAGCCACTGGAGCGGAGCGCATACACGATCCTGGGCTTCCTCAACGACGAGGGACCGATGCGCAACGGGGCGTTGGCGGCCCGGTTGTACCTCGACGCCTCGACGGTGAGCCGGCACGTGGCCAGCCTGCAGCAGGCCGGGCTTGTCACGCGCGAGGCGGACCCCGAGGACGGGCGGGCCTGCCGGCTGCGGCTGACATCGGCGGGGCGGCGTGCGGTCGCTGGGACACGTCAGGTCCGCCGGAATGCCGTGCGCGAGCTGATCGGCTCGTGGCCGATCGACGAGCAGGACACCTTTGCAGCGCTGCTGGAACGGTTGAACGCAGGTCTCGACGGCAGAGTCACCGAGGCAATGGCCGGCGGAGCGCCGTCGCCCTCCGGCGCGAGCCCGGACAGATCCGCCGCAACCCCCGACGAAGCCGGTTCGAAAGAGGTCCTGCGCGCGTGAGTTCCCCTGCTCCTCACAGCCAGACGCCGGACTCCTCGAGCGGCCACCAGGGCCTGCCACCGTTGGAACACCGGCAGATCCTGACCGTGCTGCTCGGGCTCATGCTGGGCATGCTGGTCGCGGCGCTCTCGCAGACCATCGTGGCCACGGCGTTGCCGACCATCGTGGGCGAGCTCGGTGGGCAGGAGCAGCTGGCCTGGGTCGTCTCGGCGACGCTGCTGACCTCCACCGCATCCACACCGATCTGGGGCAAGCTGTCCGATCTCTACGGGCGGAAGATCATGTTCCAGTCCGCCATCGGGATCTTCCTGCTCGCATCCTTGGCCAGCGGCTTCGCGCAGGACATGGCGCAGTTGATCGCGTTCCGCGCGGTTCAGGGGCTGGGTGTCGGCGGACTGATGGCGTTGTCGCAGGCGATCATCGGCGACGTCGTCAGCCCGCGGGAGCGTGGTCGCTACCAGGGCTACATCGGTTCCGTGTTCGGGATCGCGACGGTCGCGGGACCGCTGCTCGGCGGGTTCCTCGTCGAGCACCTGTCCTGGCGGTGGACCTTCTGGGTGGGCATCCCGATCGGCGTGGCGGCCCTGATCGTCACCGAGCGCGTGTTGAAGCTGCCGTTCCCGCGCAGCCGGCACTCCATCGACTGGCTCGGTGCCTTCTTCATCGTCGCCTCGGTCAGCGCGCTGCTGCTGATGCTGTCGCTGGGCGGCAAGGAGTTCGCCTGGAACTCGGCCTGGACCTATGCGCTCGCCGCCGCGGCCGCCGTCCTGCTGGTGCTCGCCGTGTGGCAGGAGCGTCGCGCAGGCGAGCCGATCATGCCGCCGCACCTGTTCGCGAACCACACCTTCGTCGTCACCAGCCTGGCCGGCTTCGTCGTCGGTGTCGCGATGTTCGGCGCGATCATCTTCCTGCCGCAGTACCTGCAGATCGTCAAGGGGGAGTCGCCGACTGCTTCGGGGCTGCTGACGCTGCCGCTCATGGTGGGCCTGCTCGCTGCCTCCATCGGCTCCGGGCGGGCGATCACGGCCACCGGTCGGTACAAGATCTTCCCGGTGGTCGGCCTCCTGATCGCAGCGGTCGGGCTGGGGCTGATGAGCCGGCTCGCCGTCGACACCTCCCTGGTGGTGGCCGGGCTGTACATGCTGGTCACGGGCGTCGGCATCGGCCTGGTGATGCAGGTGCTGGTGCTGGCCACCCAGAACGCCGTGGAGCAGAAGGACCTGGGCGTGGCCACCTCCGGGGCCACGTTCTTCCGGTCACTGGGCGGCGCTTTGGGGGTGGCGGTGTTCGGCGCCCTGCTCACCCATCGCCTCGCCGACACCATCCCGTCCCGCCTCGCCGAGGCCGGCGTCCCGGCCGACCGGATCGCCGGCGGGACTCCGACGCTGGGCAGCCCCGAACAGATCGGCGCACTGCCCGAACCGGTGCACACCGCGGTCATCACCGGCTTCGCCGACGCGCTGCAGACCACTTTCCTCGCCGCCGTGCCGTTCGCTCTGCTCGGGTTCCTCGTGCTGCTGTTCTTGCGGGAGACCCCGCTGCGCGAACACGCGCAGGAGCACACCACCGGGGAGAACGTCGCAGAGGCCTTCGAGACGGCGGTCGATCCGGACTGCGATCTCGGGCATGGCGCGGACGATGCCGGACGCAGGAGCGCTTCCGACGCCCGCGGATCGGCCGGTGCGCGACTTCCGAAGGCCGAGCCATAGCGGCCTCTGCCGTCGGTAGTCGCGGGACCACCGGACCAGCCAGGCCAGCCTGTGTCTCCGGGGCGCTACAGCTAGCTGCCCCCAGATGCTGCCCGCAGACGGAACCCTTCCCTTTCGCACTGCACCGCGGGACCATGGTTGCAGTTCGCAACAGCCGGGGGTGACCCGCGGCGGTCGTGACGCTGTGAGCGGGCAGACCCCTGGAGAGAGGGGGGGCGGTGGAGTACCTCCTCCGAACCAGGCTGTACCTCTACAGCCTCGGCTTGTGGCTGCTGCGCGCGGCCCGTTTGCTGCTCTGGTGCCTGATGACCGGCAGCCTGGCCATGGGCACGGCGTGGACAGGACGTCCCGCGGTGCTGACCGACTGGCTGGCGGCCGGGCCCCCGACCTGGCGGCGACCGGGGCGCCAGCAGATCATGATCGCGCTCGAGGCGGCACGAGGGGTCGCCGCGATGGAATCGTGGATACGGGCCGGCTGCCCATCGGCGGCCGATCGGCCGGAGCGGGATCGAACTGAACGGCCCAACACCTCCGACTGAGCGCGGCCTCGAACGGGAGGCGCGAATGCTCAGGAGTCGGCGGCGCCGGGCTCTCTCGGGCCCGGGGCTTTCGAACTCGTCGATGGGACAGGGATCCCATCTGCGGCTCGGCCGGCGCGGCCGTCACTTACGCCGGCCGCCGGCCGGGACTTCCGACCGTTCGTGGACGGCCGCACCGGGAGCCCGCGTTTCCGCTCCTTCCAGCGGCCGGGGCTGATCCCTTTCCACCGTCGGAAGGCATGGACGAAAGTTGAGGCATCCGTGTATCCGAGCCGTCGAGCGACCTGCTCGACGCTCAGACCGGCGGTCACGAGCAGCTCCTCCGCCAGGTGTTCACGTGTCTGCTCCACGATGGCGCGGAAGGTGGTTCCGTCGTCCTCGAGCATTCGGCGCAAGGTCCGCACGCTGACGTGCAGCTCGGCGGCGACCTCCTCCTGTCCGAGGATCCGGCCTCCCGTGTGCACAAGGAGGTCCCGCACGCGTCCGCTCGTCCCCTGCCGTGAGTGGCGGCGCTGGAGGAGGTCCCGGCACTGGGCCTGGCAGAGTGCGGCGGTCAGGGGGGCCGCCTGCGGCAATGGCTGGTCGAGCAGGGCAGCGTCGAAGGCCAGCATCGACCGTGCGGTCCCGAACAGGGATGGCACGCCGAACGCGGTCTCGTACCCCGTGGGGTCGGCCGGTTGCGGCAGTCGCAGCGTCACGCGCAGCGGCACGACCGGGCGGCCGAGGGTTTCGCGCCACAGCTGGAGGGCCGCCGAGGTGTCGCGGAGCAGGACGAAGCGCCGGACGTGTTCCGGGACGTCCAAGTCGTCGAAGAACAGCCGGACCTCGCCCTCGTCCTCCTGGGCGCTGATGCGCGTCAGGGCGTAGGTGAGGTCGACGAACCGCATGGCGACCTCGTGTGCCTCACGCAGGGTGCGGCTCGAGAGCAGGGCGAAGCCCCAGATGCCGTAGCTCGCGAGCCGGTACCGCCCGCCGGCGGTCAGGCCTGCGTCCTCGGGCAGCGACTCGGCGACCGCGGCGATGGCGCGCAGCTCTTGGGCGCCGGTGATCTCGGCGTCCGGGTCCTCGAGGGCTGCTTCCGGTATCCCGCCGCCGGCCAGGACATCACGGCGAGGCAGGCCGTGCTCCATGGCGAGCGCGCACAGCAGAGCCACGCTGCCCGTGCCGCGGACGGGGGCGTCGAAGGGCTGAGGGTTGGCCGAAATAATCAACTTACGGCCTATTGTGTCATGGCTCACGTGGAACTCTCGCGGCTAGCTTCCGTGGTGACCGCCGTCACCCGGCAGATGGGTACCGAGCATGACCTTGACCGCAGACGCAGCACCTGGCACCGCCGAGGAAACCCAGCACGTCGACGTGCTCGTGGTCGGCGCGGGAATCTCCGGGATCGGTGCTGCCTACCACCTGAAGGAGCAGTTCCCGGGGAAGAGCTTCGTCATCCTCGACGCGCTGGACGCCCGGGGCGGCACCTGGTGGACCCACCGTTACCCCGGCGTCCGGTCCGACAGCGACCTGTTCACCTTCGGGTACGGGTTCAAGCCCTGGCGGGGCGCGTCGATCGCCGCCTCGGAGGAGATCCTGGCCTACCTGGACGAGGTCATCGAGGACAACGACCTGGGTGACCGGATTCGCTACCGGCACCGGGTGAGCGCGGCCAGCTGGTCATCGGAGGAGAAGCGCTGGACGGTGCACGTGACCCGTGAGGACACCGGCGAGTCGCTGCGCTTCACCACCGACTTCCTCTGGATGTGCCAGGGCTACTACGACCACTCCCGGCCCCACCGGCCGCAGTGGGAGGGGCTGGACCGGTTCCGTGGTCAGGTCGTGCACCCGCAGCAGTGGCCGGTCGACCTCGACTATGCGGGCAAGCGCGTCGTCGTCATCGGATCCGGAGCCACTGCGGCCACCCTCGTGCCGGCCATGGCGCAGGAGGCGGCGCACGTGACGATGCTGCAGCGCTCGCCGACGTTCTTCTTCGCCCGCCCCAGGACCCACGAGCTGGCGAACACGCTGCGCGCCCTGGACGTCCCTGACGAGTGGACCCACGAGATCCTGCGGCGCGCGTACATCGCCGAGGGCGACGAGATCACCCGGATGTCCAAGGAAGCGCCGGAGGAGCTGCGGGCCTTCATCATCGAATCGATGCGTCCCCTGCTGCCTGAGGGCTTCGACATCGACAAGCACTTCAACCCGACCTACCGGCCGTGGCAGCAGCGGCTCGCCCTCCTCCCGGACGGCGACCTCTTCACCGCCATCCGGGAGGGCCAGGCGTCGGTCGTCACCGACACGATCGACACGTTCACCGAGACCGGGATCCGCACCTCCTCGGGAGAGGAGCTGGAGGCCGACATCGTCGTCACCGCCACCGGGTTCGACCTGAGCCTGTTCGGGGGGGTCGCCTTCACCGTCGACGGGGAGCCGGTCGACTTTACCCAGCGGGTCACCTGGCGCGGCATGATGATCAGCGGCGTGCCGAACATGGCCTACGTGTTCGGGTATTTCCGCGCCAGCTGGACCCTTCGTGCGGACCTGGTCAGCGAGTTCGTCTGCCGGTTGCTCGCGCACATGGAGAAGCGGGGTGCGACGACAGTCGTCCCCACGCTGCGTCCGGAGGACGCCGGCATGCAGCTGCGGCCATGGGGCGATCCGGAGAACTTCAACTCCGGCTACGTCATGCGCACCATGCACCTGATGTTCAAGCAGGGTGACCGAGAGCCCTGGCTCCACCTGCTCGAGTACGCCGAGGAGCGCGACTCACTGCCTGCGCTCGAGCTCGACGACACCTCGTTGGTGTACGGCTGACCGGCCGGCCGGCGGTCGCGCTGCACCACCCACGAGTTCTTTCCGCACGTCCCGAGTCGTTCCCAGAAGGAGAATCCTGTGCCGGTTGACCCGCACATCGCCGCCGTCCTCAGCATGCTTGACCAGGCGGGCATGCCCCCCATGTACGAGGGGACCGCAGAGGCCGGGCGCGACCAGTACCTCGCGCTCACCCACGGCTCCCGGGCGCCCGAACACGTCGTCCAGGTCGGGAGCAGTGAGGACCGCACGGTGCCCGGCAGCGAGGGTGACCTCAAGGCGCGCGTCTACCGCCCCGAAGGCGAGGGCCCTTTCCCCACGGTGATCTTCTTCCACGGTGGGGGCTGGGTCATCGGTGACCTCGACACCCACGACAACATGGCCCGCAACGTCTGCAAGGGCAGCAGCGCCGTCGTGGTGTCCGTGGACTACCGGCTCGCGCCGGAGCACCCCTTCCCCGCCGCAGCGGACGACGCGGTGGCCTCCGCCCGTTGGATCGCCCAGCATCTCGACGAGTTCGGCGGAGACCAGCGGCTGGGTCTCGTCGGGGACAGCGCCGGCGGCAACCTCGCGGCTGTCGTGGCGCAGGTGCTGCACGCCGACGGGACAGCGCTGGTCGCCCAGTTCCTGATCTACCCGGCGGTGGACGCGGAGGGGGAGTACCCGTCCCGGGTCGAGAACGCCAAGGGCTACTTCCTGGAGAAGGACACCATGGATTGGTTCTACGGCCACTACGCGGGGGCATGGGACGACGCCAAGAACGCCCGCCTGTCGCCGCTGCACGCCGACCTCACTGGACTGCCCCCGGCGGTCGTCGTCACGGCGGAGTTCGACCCGCTGCGGGACGAGGGCGAGGCCTACGGCGAGGCGCTGCGTGCCGCGGGCGTCGCCGCGGACGTCCACCGCTACGACGGCATGATCCACGGCTTCTTCGACATGGGCGCGATCTCGCCCGCCGCGCAGAAGGCGATCGACGAGAGCTCTGCCCGGTTCGGCGAGCTGCTGCGCGGCTGACCGACCCCTGGATGCAGCCGGCTCCGTCCATTGGGCGGGGCCGGCTGCCCCGCACAGCCGGCGGCTCCCGGGCCGGGGCCGGGGCGAACCGCGGGTCGGTCACGCGGGAGAGGGGTCCCCTGCTGGGACGAAGTCCCGCGACACCACGCGGAGATCGGTGCGGCCGGCGGACGCGGGCGAGCACAGCCACCGGATGGCCGGGCCCATCACCGGGTTCCAGGAGCCCGGCTCGGGCCTCGTCCGGTAGGTCGTCAGGGATCATGCCGGTGACAGTGGCCCCACCGGGCAGCAGCAGGTGGACGTCCACGCCGGTGCCGGCCAGGTCGGCGGCCATCACGTGCGACATCGCGTCGGTGGCGGCTCGGGACGGGCCGTAGGGGACGAACCCTCGGCGGCGCATCGTCTCCTCGTTGATGCTGACGTTCACCACGGTGCCGTGCCCGGCAGCGACCATGTCGGGCACGACCGCGCGGGCGACGAGGAAGTAGCCGGTCACGTTGGTGGCCATCAGGTCGGCGAACCCCGCCGGGCTGACATCGTGGAACGGTCGTGGCTCGGTGAGGAACCGGGGATTGACCGTCCGCATGCCGATGCCGGCGTTGTTGACCAGGACGTCGATGCCGCCGAGGGCCGCGCGCGCGGCCGCCACGCCGTCGGCGACGGAGGCCTCGTCCCGCACGTCCATCGCGATCCCGGTGGCCGATCCCGGGCCGGCGGCCGTCTCCTGCTCGGCGACCCGGCGGGCACGGTCGGCGTCCCGGCCGGTCAGGACCACCGAGGCCCCGCCGGTCACCAGGGCCCGCACCATGCCCAGCCCCAGCCCGCTGGTACCGCCCGTCAGCAGGACCCGGACGCCGCTGACATCGGCGTCTCGCGCTTGCCCCTCGACCGCCCGCTCGGGCATGAGCTCCTCCGCCGCTCCGTCCCACGTTCGCCAGACCTGCCATGACTCCAGAGCCCCCGCTGGGCGCTGCCGCCGGGCGATGACGAGCGGGAAGGTCGGGGCCAGGATCCAGCGGGTCACCCACCCACGGGTGATCGCCCGGAGCCGACCAGCGCCGGTGGTCAGGAAGGTGGCTCCGATGATCGGGAGCGGCCGGTCGCTGAACCGTTCGACGAAGCCGCGCCGCCAAAGGGGGCGGGCCCGCCAGAAAGCCGACCCGGGGTGTTGTGCGCCACATCGCCAGATGGCTAACCTGACGGGGTCGTCAAGTTTGTCTCCGTGGCCAGCGCCCATGACCCGCAGGAGCCTCCGTGCGCTTCACCGACGAGCACCGCGCCTTCCGGGCATTGGTCCGGGACGTCGTCGAGAAGGAGATCGCCCCGCACGTCGACGAGTGGGAGCGCGCCGGCATCTTCCCGGCGCACGAGCTCTTCCCGAAACTCGGCGAGCTGGGCCTGCTGGGCCTGGAGTACGACCCCGAGTACGGCGGGCAGGGGGCCGACCACATGTACTCGGTCATCCTCGTCGAGGAGCTGCACCGCTCCGGGTGCGCGGGGATCCCGATGGCCATCGGCGTCCAGACGATGATGGCCACGCCGTCGCTGCACGAGTTCGGCAGCGACGAGCTCAAGCGCCGCTACCTGGAGCCGGCCATCCGTGGCACTGCGGTCTGCTCCATCGCGGTGACCGAGCCGGCCGCCGGCTCCGACGTGGCCGGGTTGCGCACCCGAGCCGTGCGCGACGGCGACGACTGGGTGATCAACGGCAGCAAGCTCTACATCACAAACGGCACCCAGGCCGACTGGCTGTGTCTGCTCGCCCGCACCTCCGACGAGGGCGGCCACCGCGGCATGTCCCAGATCATCGTGGAGACGAACACGCCCGGCTTCTCCGTCTCGCGGACGCTCGACAAGCTCGGCAACCGGTCCTCCGACACCGCCGAGCTCTTCTTCGACGACGTCCGGGTCCCGGTGTCCAACACGATCGGCCAGGTCGGGCGCGGCTTCCAGCAGCAGATGGCGCAGTTCGTGGTGGAACGCATGTTCGTCGCCTACGGCGCGGTGACCAGCTGCCGGCACGCCCTCGAGCGCACCCGCGACTACCTCAAGCAGCGGCAGGCGTTCGGCGGGCCGCTCATGGCCAGCCAGTACCTGGCCTTCCGGCTGGCCGAGCTGTCCGCGCAGGTGGACCTGCTGCAGTCGCACAACTACGCCTGCGCGGAGGCGTACCTGGCCGGGGAGGACGTCACCCGGCAGGCGACAGTCGCCAAGCTGACAGCCGGCCGCCTGCTGCGCGAGGTCGCCGATACCTCCATCCAGTTCCACGGCGGCATGGGCTACATGGAGGAGACCTGGACCTCCCGGTTCTTCCGCGACACCCGATTGGCCTCCATCGGCGGCGGCGCCGACGAGGTGATGCTCCAGGTGCTGGCGCGGATGGACGGGTTCACGGCATGACGGCGACCGGCAGCGCGCTGCTGGAGCAGCTCGTCGGCAACCTCGAGGCCGAGTGCGCCGACCTCGACGCGCGGGTCGCCCCGCTGGAGGCAGCCGCCTGGCGTGCTCCTACCCCCGCGGTCGGCTGGGACATCCGGGACACCATCAACCACCTGGCCTTCTTCGACGCCGACGCCCGGCTGGCGGTCACCGGTCCGGATGCCTTCACCGCGCTGGTGCAGCGAGTGACCGCGGACGGCGGCGACTACGTCGAGCAGCGCACGCTGGAAGGCCGGGACCTGGAGCCGGCCGAGGTCCTGGACCGCTGGCGCACGGGACGTGCCGAGCTGGCCGCAGCACTGCGGGTCGCCGAGCCCGGGATGCGCGTCCCGTGGTTCGGCCCGCCCATGAGCCCCGCCTCGTTCGTCACCGCCCGGTTGATGGAGACCTGGGCCCACGGGCAGGATGTCGTCGACGCGCTCGGGCAGCAGCGTCCGGCCACCTCCGGGCTGCGCGAGGTCGCCGAGATCGGCTACCGGGCGCGCCCGTTCTCCTACGCGGCCCGCGGCGCGACCATGCCCGAAGCGCCGGTGCGGCTCGAGCTGACCGGGCCGGACGGCCAGAGCTGGACCTGGGGCCCGCCCGAGGCGGCGGACGTGATCAGCGGCCCGGCGCTGGACTTCTGCCTGCTGGTCACCCAGCGCCGGCATCGCGACGACCTGGCGCTGACAGTGCGGGGGGCGGCGGCGCAGGAATGGGCCCGGATCGCGCAGGCCTTCGCCGGCCCCCCCGGAGCCGGGCGGGAGCCGCTGCGATGAGCGCGCCGCTGCGGGTGGCCAACGTCTCCGGTTTCTACGGCGACCGCCTCTCCGCAATGCGGGAGATGCTCGACGGCGGCGACGTCGACGTCCTGACCGGCGACTACCTGGCCGAGCTCACCATGCTCATCCTCGGCCGGCAGCGTGCCGGCGACGCGGCCGCCGGGTACGCGCGCTCGTTCCTCACCCAGCTCGAGGACTGCCTCGGCGACGCACTCAGCCGGGGGGTTCGGATCGTCAGCAACGCCGGCGGGCTGAACCCGCGAGGGCTGGCCGACGCGGTACGTGAACTCGGCACGCGGCTCGGGGTCGAGGTCCGGGTGGCCACTGTCAGCGGTGACGACCTGCTGCCCCGGCTCGTCGAGCTGAGCTCCGCCGGCCGCCTGCGGGCCGGTGAGCGGCCACCGGCGGACGGTGACGGGGCCGCGGGGGCCGGGGAGTTCCCCGACACGCTCACCGCGAACGCCTACCTCGGCTGCTGGGGCATCGTACGGGCGCTGGAGGCCGGCGCCGACGTCGTCGTCACAGGTCGTGTCACCGACGCCAGCGTGGTCGTCGGCCCGGCGGCCTGGCACCACGGTTGGGGCCCCGGTGACCTCGACGCGCTCGCCGGGGCGACCGTCGCCGGGCACGTGCTCGAGTGCGGCGCGCAGGCCACCGGCGGCAACTTCAGCTTTTTCGCCGAGCTGCTCGACGCCGACCCCGGCTGCCTGGACCGCATCGGTTTCCCGCTCGCCGAGATCGCCGCCGACGGGACCTCCGTGATCACCAAGCACCCCGGCACCGGGGGAGCTGTCACCGTCGGAACCGTCACAGAGCAGCTGCTCTACGAGTGCACCGGCAGCCGCTACGGCGGGCCGGACGTCATCACCAGGTTCGACCAGCTAGAGCTTCGGCAGCTGGGGCGTGACCGGGTCGAGATCACCGGGGCCCGCGGGCTCCCGCCAGGGGGGTGGCTGAAGGTGGCGACGAACCGTCTCGGCGGCTTCCGCAACTCCATGACCCTGCCGCTGGCGGGGCTGGGCGGCGACCGCAAGGCGGAGCTGCTGCGCCGGCAGCTGGCTCCGGCGCTGGAGGGGGTGGCAGAGGCCGTCGTGACCCTGGCGCGCACGGACTCCCCGGACGCCGGCTCCGAGGAGGAGGCGAGCGCCCTGCTGCACGTGACGGTGAAGGACCCGGACCGGGAAAAGGTGGGCAAGGCGTTCACAGTGCCCCTCATCGAGCTGGGCCTGGCGAGCATCCCCGGCTTCTTCGCCACCACCGCCCCGCCCAGCCCGTCGGCCTACGGCGTGTACGCGCCAGCCTGGGTGCCGGCCGAGGACGTCGACCAGCTGGTGGGCCTGCCCGACGGCGGCGCGGAGACAGTTCCCTCGGCGCGGTCGCGGCCGGCCGGCGCCCAGGACGACGAGCCCGCGGAACTGGTGGCCGGCGGTGGGCCGTCGCCGGGCGGCCCCACCCGCCGCGTCCCACTCGGCCGGGTGGTCGGCGCCCGGAGCGGTGACAAGGGAGGGGCGGCCACCCTCGGCGTGTACGCCCGGAACGACCAGGGCTACGCCTGGCTGGCCGCCTTCCTCACCGAGGAGCGGCTGCGCGAGCTGCTGCCCGAGGCGGCCGGCCTGCCGCTGACCCGGGAGCTGCTGCCCGGGCTGCGGGCGGTGCTGTTCCAGATCCACGGCCTGCTCGGCGAGGGCGTCGCCGCCGGCACCCGCTTCGACCCCCAGGCCAAGGCCGTGGGGGAGTGGCTGCGCTCCCGCGTGGTCGACGTCCCGGTGTCCCTGTTCCCGGAAGGACGAGTGTGACCATCCTCGCCGAGCGCGCCGCGGAGAACCGTGCCGCGCTGCTCGAGCGCCTCGCGGAACTCGACGAGCAGCGCGCCCTGGCCAACCTGGGGGGCAGCGAGAGCGCCCTGGCCCGGCACCGCAAGCGCGGCAAGCTGACGGTCCGCGAACGCATCGAACTCCTGCTGGACCGGGACAGCCCGTTCCTGGAGCTGTCCCCGTACGCCGCCTGGGGCACCGACTTCCCGGTGGGCGCCAGCCAGGTCACCGGCATCGGCGTCGTCGAGGGCGTGGAGGTGATCATCTCCGCCAACGACCCGACTGTGCGGGGCGGCACCTCGAACCCGTACACGCTGCGCAAGGCGGGGCGGGCGCACGACATCGCCGAGACCAACCGGCTGCCGTTCCTCAGCCTGGTGGAGTCCGGCGGCGCCGACCTGCCGACCCAGTCGGAGATCTTCATCCCCGGCGGCCGCGGCTTCCGCAACCTCACCCGGCTCTCCGCCCAGGGCATCCCGACCGTCTCCCTGGTCTTCGGCAACAGCACCGCCGGCGGCGCCTACGTGCCGGGGATGAGCGACCACGTGGTGATGATCGACGGTCGCAGCAAGGTGTTCCTGGCCGGACCGCCGCTGGTGAAGATGGCCACCGGCGAGGAGGCCGACGAGGAGTCCCTCGGCGGGGCCTCGATGCACGCCCGGGTCTCCGGCAGCGCCGACCACCTCGCCGTCGACGAGGTCGACGCCATCCGGATCGGCCGGCAGATCGTGCGCAATCTCAACTGGCGCAAGCGCGGACTAGGCCCCTCCCGGCCGGCCGACCCGCCGCTGCACGACCCCGAGGAACTGCTCGACCTCGCCCCGGCCGACCTCCGGCAGCCGCTGGACCCCCGCGACGTGCTCGCCCGGATCGTCGACGGCAGCCGCTTCGACGAGCACAAGCCGCTCTACGGCACCTCCCTGGTCACCGGCTGGGCGAGCATCCACGGCTATCCGATCGGCGTGCTGGCCAACGCCCGCGGGGTCCTCTTCCGGCAGGACGCCGAGAAGGCCGCCCAGTTCATCCAGCTGGCCAACCAGACCGACACCCCGCTGCTGTTCCTGCAGAACACCACCGGCTACATGGTCGGCACCGAGTACGAGCAGGACGGCATCATCAAGGCGGGCTCGCAGATGATCAACGCCGTCTCCAACAGCGCCGTCCCGCACATCACGGTCAACATCGGGGCCTCCTACGGCGCCGGCAACTACGGCATGTGCGGCCGGGCCTACGACCCCCGCTTCCTGTTCACCTGGCCCAACGCGAAGAGCGCCGTCATGGGGGCGGCGCAGCTCGCGGGCGTGCTGGACATCGTGGGCCGGGCCAGCGCACAGGCCCGCGGGCGCGACTACGACGAGGAGGCCGCCGCGGCGATGCGGGCCGCCGTGGAGCAGCAGATCGAGGCGGAGTCGCTGGCGCTGTTCCTCTCGGGCCGGGTCTACGACGACGGGATCATCGATCCGCGCGACACCAGGACCGTCCTCGGGCTGGCGCTGTCGGCGATCCACAACGCCCCTGTCCGAGGTCTGCACGACGGATGGGGGGTGTTCAGGCTGTGACCGCTCCCCGGAACCTGACGAGCGTCCTGGTGGCCAACCGCGGGGAGATCGCCCGTCGCGTGTTCGCCACCGCGCGGGCCATGGGGATGCGCACGGTGGCCGTGTACTCCGACGCCGACGCGTCCGCGCCGTTCGTGGCCGACGCGGACATCGCGGTCCGGCTGCCGGGCAACACCCCGGCGGAGACCTACCTGCGCATCGATTCCATCGTGGCGGCCGCGCTGCGGGCCGGCGCTGACTGCGTGCACCCCGGCTACGGCTTCCTCTCCGAGAACGCCGACTTCGCCCGCGCCGTGCAGGCGGCGGGGCTGGTCTTCGTGGGCCCGAGCGCCGAGGCCATCGACGCCATGGGCAGCAAGCTGGCCGCCAAGGCCCGCATGCAGGAGGCCGAGGTGCCCACCCTGCCCAGCGTGGACGCCACCGGGCTGTCCGGATCGGAACTGGAAAAGGCCGCCGCCGACGTCGGCTACCCGCTGCTGGTCAAGGCGTCCTTCGGCGGCGGCGGCCGCGGCATGCGGGAGGTCCGCCGTCCCGGGGAGCTGGCCGAGGCGGTAGAGGGTGCCCGCCGAGAGGCTGCCTCGGCCTTCGGCGACGGCACTGTCTTCCTGGAGCGGTTGCTCGAGCGGCCCCGGCACGTCGAGGTCCAGGTCTTCGGCGACAGCCACGGCACGACGGTGGCGCTGTTCGAGCGGGAGTGCTCCATCCAGCGGCGCCACCAGAAGGTGGTCGAGGAGGCGCCGTCCCCGGCGGTCGGCCCCGAGCTGCGGGAGCGGCTGCAGGCCGCCGCTGTCGCCGCGGCCAGGTCCATCGACTACCTCGGCGCCGGCACCGTGGAGTTCCTGCTCGACGATGAGGGCGACTTCTACTTCCTCGAGGTCAACACCCGCCTGCAGGTGGAGCACCCGGTCACCGAGGCGGTCACCGGCCTGGACCTGGTCCGGTTGCAGTTCGACGTCGCCGCTGGCCGGCCGCTGCCCGACTCGGCGCTGCGGCCTCCCCTGAACGGGGCGGCGATCGAGGTCCGCCTCTACGCCGAGGACCCGGCCCGGGACTGGTTGCCCCAGTCGGGGCGGCTCGAGGACCTCCACGTCCCCGCCGACGCCGAGTTCCGGCTGCCCCACGGGCCGGGCATCCGGCTGGACAGCGGTGTCGCCCCCGGCAGCGAGGTGGGCGTGCACTACGACCCGATGCTGGCCAAGGTCATCGCCTGGGCGCCGGACCGGACCTCGGCCGCGCTGGCCCTGGCCGGCGCGCTCGAACGCGCCAGGCTGCACGGGCTGACCACCAACCGTGACCTGCTCGTGCGGGTGCTGCGCAGCGGGGCGTTCCTCGCCGGTGAGACCGACACCGGCTTCCTGGACCGGCACGGCCTGGACGTGCTGGCCGCACCCCTGGTGGACGCCGAACGGCTGCGACTGCACGCGCTCGCGGCCGCCCTCGCGGGGGCGGCGCTGCGGCGGGCCACCGCGCCGGTGCTCGCCGGCCTGCCGTCGGGGTGGCGCAACAACCCGACGCAGGCGCAGACCACTGTCTTCGACGCCGGGACCGTGCGGTACCGCCTCGATAGAGGCGGCCTGGCTGCCGACGTGGACGGCACCCCCGTGGAGGCGACGCTGCTGGGCGCCGAGGTGCTGGCGCCGGGCAGGGTGCTGATCGAGCTGGAGGCCGGCGGCCTGCGCTCCGCCTTCGAGGTGCACGTGGCCGGCGACAGCTGCTACGTCGACGAGCCGGGTGGGTCCACCGCGCTTGTCGAGCTGCCGCGCTTCCCCGACCCCAGTGCCGCCATCCCGCCCGGGTCGCTGACCGCCGCCATGCCGGGCTCGGTGACCCGGGTCGCCGTCGCCGAGGGCGACCGGGTGACGGCGGGGCAGCCGTTGCTGGTGCTCGAGGCGATGAAGATGGAACACCCGGTGACCGCCCCCACGGCAGGCGTGGTCACCGCACTGCACGTCACCGTCGGCCAGCAGGTGGAGACCGGCGCCGTGCTCGCCGTGGTGGAGGACCAACCCGCGCCCGACCGAGGAGAACCTGATGCGTCCTGACCTGTCCGGGATCGATCCCCTCCAGCTGAATCTGGCCACCCGCCTGTCGGTGGGGGACATGCTCACCCGCTCGGCATTCCAGTTCCCCGATCGGACCGCCGTCGCCGACGGCGCCGAGGAGATCAGCTACGCAGGGCTCGACGCCGCCGCCGAGGCATTCGGGCGCGGGCTGCTCGACGCCGGTCTGCAGCGCCAGCAGCCAGTGGCCTTCCTGCTGGGGAATTCGTGGCGGTTCGTGGCCACGTTCTTCGGCTGCGCCAAGGCCGGGCTGGTCGCCCTGCCGGTCAACCTGATGCTGCCCGCCGACGACGTGGCGTGGATCCTGGGCGACTCGGGCGCGCGGGCGGTGGTCGCCGATCCCGCGTTCGTCCCGATCCTCGAGCAGGTGCTGCCCGACCTGCCGCAGGTCACCACAGTGGTGGTCACCGGGGAGGCGCCGGCCTCGGTGGCCGGTCGCCCGGTGCTGCGCTGGGACGACGTGGCCGCGGACCCCACCCCGCTGCAGGTGGTGGTGGAGGACCGCGACACCCTGCACTGCCTCTACACCTCCGGCACGACGGCCCGGCCCAAGGGCGTGCTGACCAGCCACCTGGCCGTCCACGTGGCGGCACTGAGCAATGCGCTGCAGGTGGGTCACCGGCACGGGCACGAGTTCTCCGTGGCCCCGATCGTGCTCCCGCTGTTCCACACCACCGCGCTGGACACGCTGCTGCTGCCCGTGCTGCTGACCGGCGGAACGGCGATCCTGCCCGGTGGTTTCGAGCCCCGGTCCTACCTGGACGTCGTGGAGAGCCGCCGCGCCACGCACCTGCTCCTCCTCCCCATGATGTGGGCCGCGGTGCTCGCCACCCCCGGGCTGGACGAGCGGGACCTGTCCTCGGTCCGGCTCTGCATGTACGCCATGGCCCCGATGCCGCAGGAGCGGATCGGCCAGATCGCCGCCGCGTTCCCCGGCGCCGACGTGCTGCTGGGCTCGGGGCAGACCGAGTGCGTGCCGGCCACGGTGCTCCAGTGGCCCGCTCACCAGGACACGAAGAGCGGCTCGTGGGGCCCGGCGGTGGTGACTGTCGACACCCGGATCATGGGACCGGCCGGGGACCTGCTTCCCCGGGGCGAGACAGGGGAGATCGTCTACCGGGGTCCGCACGCGATGAGCGGCTACTGGAACAACCCGGCGGCGAACACCGCGGCCTTCGCCCACGGCTGGTTCCACAGCGGCGACGTGGGCCACCTCGACGAGGAGGCTGTCGTCTGGTTCACCGACCGGGTGAAGGACATGGTGAAGACCGGCGGGGAGAACGTCTCCTCCGTGGAGGTCGAGCGGGTGCTGCTGAGCTTCCCGGAGATCACCGAGGCCGCTGTCATCGGGGTGCCCGACGACCAGTGGGGCGAGGCTGTGACAGCTGTCGTCGTCGCCGCCGACCGCGCCGCCGACCCCGCCGACCTCGCGCAGCGGCTGACCGCGTTCTGCCGCGAGCACCTGGCCGGCTTCCAGGTCCCGAAGCGGATCGAGGTCCTCGCCGGCCTGCCCAAGACGGCGACGGGCAAGATCCAGAAGCACGAGCTGCGAGCGCGGTTCCGTGGCTGATCAGGAGCTGGTCCACGTCGACCACCGTGGGCCCGCCGCGGTGGTCACCCTGGACTCGCCGCACAACCGCAACGCGCTGTCAGCCGCGCTCCTCGAGCAGCTGCATTCCGCGCTGCGGCAGACGATGGGCCAGCCCGCCGTGCGCGTCCTCGTCCTCACCGGGGCCGGGCCGGTGTTCTGCTCCGGCGCGGACCTCAAGGAGGAGCGGACGGGCGTGCGGCCGGTGGTCAACCTGCCGGAGGTCCTCACGCTGATCATGGAGGGACCCAAGCCGGTGGTGGCGCGGGTCAACGGGGCCGCGCGCGCCGGCGGGCTGGGCCTGGTCGCAGCCTGCGACCTCGCGGTGGGTCTCGCGGGCGCGACGTTCGGGTTCAGCGAGGTCCGCATCGGCGTGGCCCCGGCCATCATCGCCGTGCCAGTCCTGCGCCGGATGGACCGCCGCGCCGCGCGCGAGCTGTTCCTCACCGGCGAGCAGTTCGACGGGGTGCGTGCCCGGGAGGCCGGCCTGCTGGACCGTGCGGTGGCCGACGACGAGCTGGACGAGACAGTCGACGCGCTGGTCGGGCAGCTGAGCCGGGGAGCCCCCGAGGCGCTGGACATCACCAAGCAGCTGCTGCGGGACATCCCGGGCGCTGACTTGCAGGAGGACCTCCGCCGGATGGCCGAGGTCTCCGCCGAGCGGTTCCTCTCGGCCGAAGCGCGGGAGGGCATCGCCGCGCTGCTGGACAAGCGCCTGCCCGCCTGGGTGTCACCGGCGGGAGCACCGACCGGAGGAGGAGCCGCATGACCGAGACCGATGTCCTCGCGCCCGTGGGGGACCCGTGGAGCACGCTTGAGCGGGTGGCGTTGCGGCGGCTGGCCCGCGACTTCGTGTCCCGCGAGATCGCACCGCACATGGAGGAGTGGGAACTGGCCGGTGAGCTGCCGCGGGAGCTGCACCGGAAGGCGGCCGACGTCGGGCTCCTCGGCGTCGGGTTCGCCGAGGAGGTGGGCGGCAGCGGCGGCGACCCCATCGACTCGGCCATCATCACCGAGGAGATCCTGCAAGGCGGCGGCTCCACCGGCGTCTGCGCCTCCCTGTTCACCCATGGCATCGCCGTTCCGCACATCGCCGCGCACGGCAGCCCGGACCTGGTCGACCGCTACGTCCGGCCGACGCTCGCCGGCGAGCTCATCGGCTCTCTGGGGGTCACGGAGCCGGGCGGAGGCTCCGACGTCGCGAATCTGCGCACCCGCGCGGTGCGCGAGGGCGACGAATACGTGGTCAACGGCGCCAAGACGTTCATCACCAGCGGCGTCCGCGCTGACTTCGTGACCACCGCCGTGCGCACCGGCGGACCCGGTCACGGTGGAGTCTCACTGCTGGTCATCGACACGGACACGCCGGGGTTCACAGTGTCCCGGCGGCTGGACAAGATGGGCTGGCGGTGCAGCGACACCGCCGAGCTGGCCTTCACCGACGTGCGGGTGCCGGCCGCGAACCTGGTCGGCGCGGAGAACTCCGGGTTCGTGCAGATCATGCAGCAGTTCCAGAGCGAGCGGATCGGCCTGGCCGTCCAGGCCTACGCGACCGCAGCTCGCGCCCTGGATCTGGCGCTCGCGTGGGCGCGGGACCGGGAGACCTTCGGGCGGCCGCTGTCCTCCCGCCAGGTGATCCGGCACAAGTTCGCCGAGATGGCCCGTCAGGTCGACGTGGCCCGCTGCTACACGCGGGCGGTCACGCAGCGGTACCTGGCCGGCGAGGACGTCGTCACCGAGGTGTCGATGGCGAAGAACACAGCCGTCTACGCCTGCGACTTCGTGGTGGATGAGGCGGTGCAGATCTTCGGCGGCATGGGCTACATGCGGGAGTCGGAGGTGGAGCGCCACTACCGCGACGCGCGGATCCTCGGCATCGGCGGCGGGACGAACGAGATCATGAACGAGGTCATCAGCAAGCGGATGGGCCTGTGACCTCGGAGCCCGCCCGCCCGCTGCGGGTCACCGGTACCGAACAGGAACGGGCCTGGGCCGAGAAGGTCCTGCCCCCGGTCGAGATGGTCCAGCAGGGGCTGTGGTCCATTCCCGTCCCCATCCCGGACAGCCCGCTGCGCTATGTGCTGGTCTACGCCCTCGAACTGGACGACGGCCTGGCCCTGATCGACGCCGGATGGGACACCGACGACGCCTGGCAGGCCCTGACCCACGGGCTCGCTACCGCGGGGCACGCGATGGGCGACGTCCGCGGCGTGATGGTGACGCACATCCATCCCGACCACTACGGCCTGGCCGGCCGCGTCCGCGAGGCGTCCGGTGCCTGGGTGGGACTGCATCCCGACGACGCCGCGCTGCTGCCCGCTCGGTACGGGGCCGGCATCACCGACCTGCTCGACGACATGGCCGCGCTGCTGCGGAACTGCGGCGTGCCCGAGGACGAGCTCGGGGTCCTGGCCGGCGCCTCGCTGGCGATCACCGACTACGTCCGCCAGGCCGAACCCGACCGCCTGATCCGCGACGGCGACCGGCTGCCACTGGCGGGATGGGATCTGCGTGCCGTGCACACCCCCGGCCATTCGCCCGGCCACCTCTGCTTCCACGAGAACCGTCGTCGCCTTCTCTTCTCCGGCGACCACGTCCTGCCCCGCATCACGCCCAACATCGGGGTGCACGCTCAGTCGCCCGGCAACCCGCTGGCCGACTTCATCGACTCGCTGGCGCGTGTGGGAGCGCTGGACTCGGACGTGCGCGAGGTGCTGCCCGCGCACGAGTACCGCTTCGCCGGCCTCGCGGCGCGCGTGTCGGCGCTCGTGGCACACCACGACGCGCGGCTGGAGGAGGTCCGCGCTGCCGCGGCGACGGCGCCCACGACGTGGGAACTGACCGCAGCGCTGACCTGGTCGCGGCCCTGGGACCAGATCTCGGGCTTCATGCGCAGAGCGGCTGTCGCCGAGACCCTGGCGCACCTGGTCCTCCTGGAGAGCAGAGGACGGGTGCGGCGCAGCCGCGAGACGCCGTGGCGCTGGGTGCAGCACTGACTCGCCGGCCACCCATCCACGCCATCTCGGCCCGTGGCCGTCCGGTCAGCCCGCCCCCGCCCGGCCGCCGCCGGGCCACGCTCGCGGCGCCAGACCGATCGCCCCGGCCCACAACCGGGTGAGGACGTCGACTGCCGCCGCCTCGTCCAGCCCCTCCACCGGGTCCTGCCACAGGTGGGCGAAGGACTCCACCATCGCGCCCAGAGCGCTGGCCGTCGCCCGCGGCGGCAGCTGCGGATCGGCGAGCCCCAGCTCCTGCAGCCGGATCAGGCCCTCCATCCCTCGTTGGACGAACGACTCCCGGATCTCCAGCCGCAGCCGGAGGAAGTCCTCCCGTGTGTCCGCCAGCGAGTCCAGCACCCGCAGGATGCGGGAGTGCCGGGTGACCGCACGCAGGAAGGACCGGTTCGCCGCCTCGATCCGCGCATACGCCGCGTCCGCCGGCAGGCGACTACCGATCGAGGTCGCGGAGAAGATGTCCGCGGCGACCTCGGAGATGATCTCGCGGAGCAACATCTCCTTGGAGTCGAACCACGTGTAGAACGTGCCATGGGAGACCCCGGCGCGCTGCGCCACCGCGTCGATACCGACGGCCGAGAAGCCGCACTCCTCGAACAGCTCCCTTCCGGCCGCCAGCAGCGCGGACCGGGTGCGACGGCCACGCGCGGTGGCTGGAGGGGATGCCGGTCCTGCCGACGTCATGCCTCGTCCCTTCATCCGGCGGTCGCGAGTGGAACCTCATCTTGACGGAACCGTCAAGTCTGGCCAAGCTGGCCGTGACTCAGGTCACCGGACCGTGGGGCTCTCGGGAAGGACGGCACATGGACAAGGGGATCGGCAGCTGGGTCGCCACGAGGGCGTTCCTCTCCGGGGACCGGGTCGCGCTGGTCCAGGGTGAGCGACGGCTGACCTATGCCGACCTCGACGGGCGGACCGACCAACTGGCGCGGGCGCTGCGCGCACTGGGGGTGCGCCGGGGTGACCGCGTCGCCGGGCTGCTCCTGAACAGCGTCGCGTTCCTCGAGACGATGCTCGCCACGGCGAAGTTGGGGGCGGTGTTCGTGCCGATGAACGTGCGACTCGCGCCGCCCGAGGTCTCCTACCTCCTGGCCGATTCGGGGGCCGACACCTTCGTGTACTCCGCGCCTCTCGCACCCGTGGCGCGCGCAGCCCTCACTGGTGACGGCGTCCGGATACGGTCCCGCCTGCTGGTCGGCGGCGAGGTCGAGGACGGGGAGTTCGACTACGAGCAGGTGCTGGCCGGCGGTGAGCCCCGGCCCGTGGACAGCGACGTCGACCGGCGGGACCTGTCGTGCCTGATGTACACGTCGGGGACCACCGGGCGTCCCAAGGGCGCGATGCTCACCCACGACAACCACCTGTGGAACGTCGTGAACAGCCTCTCCTTCGGTCGGGGCCTGCGGGAAAGTGACGTCACCGTGACAGTGGCACCGATGTTCCACATCGGCGGACTGGGGGTCCACACCCTGCCGCTGCTGTACGTCGGTGGAACCAATGTCGTGCTGCCGTCCTTCGACCCGATCCGGACTCTGGAGGTGATGTCCCGGGAGCGGGCCACCGTGCAGTTCATGGTGCCGGCGATGTGGGCGGCGCTCATGTCGGTGCCCGGCTTCGACGGCTACGACCTGTCGTCGCTGGAACTCGCCGTCTCAGGGGGAGCGCCGTGCCCGCTGCCGGTCATCGACTTCTTCCAGGGCAAAGGCCTGCCCTTCCAGGAGGGCTTCGGGATGACCGAGACCGCTCCGCTCGTGTCGGTCCTGGACGCCGACCACGTCAAGGAGAAGGCAGGCTCCATCGGCCGGGCGGTCTTCCACGTCCAGGCACGCATCGTCGATGACACGGACAGAAACCAGCCCGCCGATGAGGTCGGGGAGCTGGTCCTGCGCGGCCCGAACGTGTTCGCCGGCTACTGGGGTCTACCGGAGGCCACGGCCGAGGCGTTCCGCGGCGGGTGGTTCCACACCGGCGACCTGGGCCGCATGGATGCCGAGGGCTTCATCACGCTGGTCGACCGCAAGAAGGACATGATCATCAGCGGTGGCGAGAACGTGTATCCGATCGAGGTCGAGCAGGTCCTCTACCGACACGACGCGATCCGTGAGGTAGCGGTCGTCGGGGTCCCCGACGACCGTTGGGGTGAGACCCCGGTGGCCGTGGTCGCGCTCCAGGACGGCGCCGGGACGACGGCCGAGGAACTGATCGCCTACGCGCGGGAGCGGCTCGCCCACTTCAAGTGCCCCACCCGCGTGGAGTTCGTCCCCGAGTTACCGCGCAACGCCACCGGCAAGGTGCTCAAGACGGTGCTACGGCAGCAGCACGGCGGAGGAGAGCACGCGGTACTCCGCTGACAGTGGCCGACGGCACGCGGGGTCGGCGGAACGGCGAGGGGCAGGAATGACGTCACGGTCGATCACCCGTGATGGGGCAACTCACCCTCCACTTCCGGTTCGTTCCCGGCGTCGGAGTTCTGCTCCCTCCGGCCACTGCCGGCGGCGGGCAGTGTGCAGTCATGAGGGCCGCAGGCGAGCTGGTGCGCGACAGGAGGCAGGGGTGATGACGTGGATTCCGTGATCGGGGACTGGTCGGAGGGCTTTGCCCGTCAGGACCATGCCGGGCCCCTGCCGCCGCACCATGCTCGTTGCCTGGGCTGCGGCCCGGAGAACCCGCACGGGCATCACCTGCAGGTCTGGCGGGAGAGGGACGCCGTGCGGGCGCGGCACGTCTTCGACGAGCGGCACGTCGGCGCGCCGGGCATCGCACACGGTGGCGCGGTGGCGACGGTGCTGGACGACCTGTTCGGCTTCCTGCTGTACCTGATCGGGGAGCCCGCGGTCACCCGTCACCTGGAGGTCGGGTACCGGTCGCCGGTCCTGCTCGGGACCCCCTACCTGCTGGAGGCAGGTGTGCAGCGTCGGGAAGGGCGCAAGCTGTTCGTCCGGGCGCAGGGCACCGACGAGGGGGGAGCGGCCGTGGTCGAGGCGTCCGCACTCTTCCTCGTCGTCGGCCTGGAGCACTTCGCCCGTGGCGGTGGAGACGCGGCGCCTGTGGCGCCGTGAGCGGGCGACGGTTGCTGGAGAGCTATCCCGATCGCATGGCCGGGCACTGCGGGTCCGGAGCACTCCGCGACCTGCTGGACTGGGCGGGGCTCGACTGGGGAGGGGACGTGCTN
The DNA here is from genome assembly GCF_900491935.1 of Klenkia terrae. GTDB lineage: Bacteria > Actinomycetota > Actinomycetes > Mycobacteriales > Geodermatophilaceae > Klenkia > Klenkia terrae. The sequence continues at coordinate 728,815 of NZ_UEXK01000004.1, read as the reverse complement.
ACCACAGGGGGTCTCGTGGCCAGGGTCGGAGGTGTAAAAGAGCCGGGGCTGGACTTCTCCTATCTGCGGGTGCCGGGTCTGGCGCCGCCGATCTACCTCGTCGGCCGGGGCGGGGACATGGAGGTCGACCTGCTGCGACGCCTGGGTGCGCAGGTGGAGCTGCGGCGGACCGATGACGCGGCGCTGGGATGGCGCTGGGTCCGTGACGAACTGACCGCCGGCCGGCCGGTCATGGTCTGGGCGGACATCGCCGAACTGCCCTATTTGCGCGTGCGGCTGCAGATGAGCCGGCACAACGTCGTGGTGATCGGCTACGACGACGAGCGGCAGATCGCCTACGTCGTGGACAACGACCGCGAGGCCGTCCAAGAGGTGCCGTACGCAGCGCTGGCCCGTGCGCGCCGCTCGACCGGATTCCCGGCGCCGACGCGTCACGCCACGTTCGCTGTCGACTGGCCCGAGCGGCTCCCGGATCTGAGGTCAGCCGCCGCCGAGGCGTTCGCCGCCGCGGCGGCCGGGATCCGACACGGCGGTCCGGGGATCGTGGACTCCTCCGACCTGCCGCCGGGCTCGATCAGCGCGTTGGGGCTCGCCGGGATCCGGGAGTTCGCCGACGACCTGGCCTCGTGGCCGCAGGTGTGGGACACCGTGACCCTGGAAGCCGCGCTGGCCGCCCTCCCGGTGTTCGTCGAGAAGGCCGGCACGGGCGGTGGGCTCTTCCGCCGGCTCCAGGTGGCTGCCTGCCACGACGTGGCGTGGCGGACGGGAAGCTCGGCCAGCGCACGGGCGGGCCTGGCCTACGACAGGTGTGCCGAGGCGTGGAGCCGGTTGGCTCGTGCCGCGACCGCCGACGTTCCGCTGCCGGACCGGGTCGCCGCAGCCGCCGAGGCGGCCGCTCGACTGCCCGCCCTGGAGGAGGAGGCCGCCGACCTGCTCGCGCTGGCTGCCGAGGAACTACGCGTCTCCTCGTGACGCCGGCCCACACGCAGCCCGACAGTTCACAGATGAGCACACGACACGGGGGGTCCTGATGCCGGACACGACGATCGACGGGGCCGCGAGCGCCCCCCAGTTGCGGGCGTACCTCGCCGTCCCGCCGGTCGGCACGGGGCCGTGGCCCGCCGTCGTGGTGGTGCACGAGGCCTTCGGTCTCACCGACGACACCCGCCAGCAGGCGGATCGGCTGGCTGTCGGAGGCTACCTGGCGCTGGCGCCCGACCTGTTCACAGCCGGAGGACCCGTTCGCTGCCTCCGGTCGACGTTCCGGGCGCTGGGCCGTCGCGAAGGCGCGGCTTTCGATGATCTTGAGGCCGCGCGCTCCTGGCTCGTACGGCGACCCGACTGCACCGGCACAGTGGGGATCGTCGGCTTCTGCATGGGGGGCGGCTTCGCCCTGGTCGCGGCGACTCGCGGGTTCCACGCCTCTGCTCCGAACTACGGGCAGACACCGCAGGATCTCGAGCGGGTGCTGCAGGGGGCCTGCCCCGTCGTCGCCAGCTACGGGGGCCGCGACAGGACGCTGCCGGGTGCGGCCCAGCGACTGAACGGTGCCCTGACCAGCCTCGCGGTCGACCACGACGTCAAGGAGTATCCCGACGCCGGCCACTCCTTCATGAACCGGCACAACACCGGGCCGCTCGCCGTCCTCGAACGGGTGGTGGGCTTCGGTTACCACCATCCGTCCGCGGAGGATGCCTGGCGGCGGGTATTCGGCTTCTTCGCGCGCCACCTCCACGACGGGGACCCGACCGCCGACTGAAGGCGCTCGCTGTCGACTCCGCGCCGCCCGTGCAGGACAAGCACCTCAGAAGTGGTGGCCTGCCTATCGAGCGGCCGCCCCCGGCGCGCCGCCGGGGTGGTCCGGGCGCCCTACGCCCGTTCGCGGGCGAGGCGGCGGAGGATCAGGCCGGCGGCGGCGGTGGCGGCGATGAGGTCCTGGCTCAGCAGGGCGGCCGGCATGCCCAGCACCCGTTGCGGGATGCGGTGCTGGTCGTAGGGGGAGGTCCCGGGCACCAGCAGGGTGAGGTTGAACGGCGCCCAGCGGGCGATGGGCAGCAGCGCTGCGGCGGTGAGCAGGCGTTCGTCGGGGCGGTGCTCCTCGGCGGCGCGGAGCAGCCACAGGGCGAGGAGTCCCTCCGCGGTTGCGCCGACGACCTCGGAGGTTCCGTGCCACCGGGCGTGCGGGCCGTACTCGGGCCCGAAGGTGTGGCTGTGGTTCCAGTCGGCCAGCCAGGGCAGGGTGGCCGACGCGACGACGGATCCGGCGATCAACCGCCGTCCCCACCGCGCGAGGCGTCGGTTCCCCGGCCGGGTGAGCTGCCTCGCCGGGTGCCCTCCGATCATCGGCACGTCACCCGGCTGGGGCCGACGCCGGTTCCCGGCCGGGTGGCTCGGCGGCTTCGGGCACGTCGCCGTGCTCGCCGTTGAGCCGCTGGACGAGCTTGTCACCCTCGACGTCGAGGTCGGGGAGGAGCCGGTCGAGCCACGCGGGCAGCCACCAGGCCCGGTCGCCGAACATGGCCATCACAGCCGGCACGAGGGTGAGCCGGATCAGGAACGCGTCGATCAAGATGCCGACGGCGAGCGCGAAGCCGACCTGCTTGACCATCGGGTCGGCGTTGAAGATGAACCCGCCGAAGACCGCGGTCATGATGATCGCCGCGGCGACCACCACCCGGCTGGCCTGGGTGAATCCGTCGGTGACGCTGTCGGTCCCGTGGTGGCCGTGGACGTGGGACTCGCGGATGGAGGAGACCAGGAAGATCTGGTAGTCCATGGCCAGCCCGTAGAGCACGCCGGTGGCGATGATCGGGATCACGCTCATCACCACGGTGGTGCTGTCGAGCCCGAAGACCTGATTGAGCCACCCCCACTGGAAGACGGCGGTCGTGGCCCCGAACGTCGCGAGGATGCTGAGCAGGAAGCCGAGGGTCGCCTTGACCGGGACCAGGATGGACCGGAAGACCAGCAGCAGGACGATCAGCGACAGGCCGAGGACCACCGCCAGGTAGATCGGCAGCACCTCGGACAGTCGCTGGGACATGTCGATGCCGATGGCGGTCAGGCCGGTGACGCCGAGGGTGATCCCCAGGTCGTCCCCGTACTGCGCGGAGCGGTCGCGGATCTCGGCGACCAGGTCCTCGGTCGCCTCGTCGGTCGGGCCGGTGGTGGGGACGACCTGCAGTACCGCGATGGTGCCGTCCTGGCTGAGGCCGGCCGGCATGGCGCTCTGGACGCCGTCGAGCGCGCTCAGGTCGGCCACCAGTTCCTGCAGGGCGGGCGGCTCGATCGGCGTGCCGGGCTCGGCCGTCCGGGCCGCCACGACCAGCGGCCCGTTGAAGCCCTCGCCGAAGCCCTCGGCGACCAGGTCGTATCCCTCACGCTGCGGGGTGCCGCTGCCGTAGCTCTCGGCCGAGGGCATCCCGAGCCGCATGCTGGACAGCGGCAGGGCGAGCAGCGCGGCGACTGCCGTGACCAGGACGACGGCCGCCCACCGGTATCGCACCACCAGGCCGACCCAGCGTCGCGCCGGGTTGCGGGAGCGGTCGCGGTGTCCCGCCTGGCGTGCCCGGGCGCGGGGTGAGCAGATGCGCTCCTTCACGAGACCCAGCAGGGCCGGGAGCAGGGTCAGGGCGACCAGGACGGCGATGGCGACGGTCGCGGCGGCGATGAGCGCCATGACCGTCAGCAGGGAGATGCCCACGACCAGCAGCGCGGTGAGAGCGATGACGACCGTCGTGCCGGCGAAGAACACGGCGCTGCCGGCGGTGCCCACGGCGCGGCCCGTGGCTTCCCCGGCGTCCAGGCCGCGGGTCAGGATCAGCCAGCGCTGCCGGTTGACGATGAACAGCGCGTAGTCGATGCCCACTGCCAGCCCCAGCATCAGGGCCAGGACGACCGACAGGGAGTTCAGCTCGAACAGGTGGGCCAGCGCGAAGGCGCCGCCGATGCCCGCGCCGACCCCGGCCAGGGCGGTCAGCAGCGGCAGCCCAGCGGCGACCACGGAGCCCAGCGTGACGACGAGGACGAGGGCGGCCACGGCGAGTCCGACGATCTCCCCGACGCCGATGATCTCGGGTATCTCCTGCAGGGTGGCGCCCGGCAGCACGGCCACACCGGCCTCTTCCGCCGGGGCCTCCGCCGCCGCGACGGTGTCCGCGACGGTGCCTTGAGGGAGCTCGAAGATCTGGTCGTCGAACTGGAACTGGAACAGTGCCACCCGGCCGTCCTCGGACACAGTCACTCCCAGCACCGGCTGGCCCCCGACGACCAGCGTGCCCGGCGGGGCGCTGGGCGCGTTCCCCGGTGTCTCCGGGGTGCTCCTCGGCGGGGTGGCCGGGGCCGCGCCCGGCTGCTGCTGCGACTGCATCAGGTCGGCCGGATCGACGACCTCCTCAACCGAGTAGACCCCTTGCACCGCCTCGGCGAGCACCGGTCCCAACAGCTCGGAGTCCAGTCGGTCGCCGGCCGGCGCCTGGAACACCAGCGACCCCTGGCCGCCGGACACCTCTGGCAGTTCGCGGGCCAGTTCGTCGATCACTTCCTGCGCCGGCGTCCCGTCGATCCGGAACTCTGTGCTGAGTTTCGGCGGGTTGAGGACCAGCGCGCCGACGAGCGCGACGAGGAGCGCCGCCCACACCCCGATCACGCGGAACGGGTGCCGATAGGTCCAGCGCCCCACCCGGTACAGCAAAGTCGACACCGCAGCCCCCAGAGCCGGTCAGTGCGTCACAGCGCCCATGCGGGCCCCGCGGAATGGAAGTGATAGGAAGCTATCGTAAGCGCGGTCAGCTCGGGACGCGGAGGGGGGCTTGTGGCGGCACCACGGGGGCCGCCCCGAGTCGGCGTGAGAGGAGTGCTGCGATGACATCGGCGACAAGAGGTCGGCGGCGCGACGCCCTGGCCAACAGTGAGCGGTTGATCGCGGCTGCCCGAAAGGTCTTCGCCTCCGGTGGCCAGGGGTCGCTGGAGGAGATCGCCGGCGAAGCCGGTGTCGGGGTCGCCACGCTGTACCGCCACTTCTCGAGCCGGGAGAGCCTGACCCGGGCCGTGTACCGGTCGATCATGCGAGATGAGCTCCTGCCGCTCCTCCGGCACTCGTGCGCGCAAGGCAGTGCCCGGAAGTCGTTCCTGCTAATCGTCGAGCGGCTGCTGGAGCTGCTCGACCGGGAGCGCGGATTGATCGCCTCGTCGGCGAACTTCGCGGTGCTGACCGACGACATGCTGAGGGAGTTCCTGGAGCCTTTCGCCGTCCTGCTGCGGCATGCGCAGGAGGCCAACGAGATCCGTGCGGACCTCCAGCCCTACGACATCCCGCGTGTGCTCAGCATCCTCGTCGTCGGTCTGTCCACGCCCCCGGCCTCGCCGGCGGACCGGCGCCGGTACGTGTCCCTGGTCTTCGACGCGATGAGACCCGACCAGGCCGAGCCGCTGCCTCCGCTCGACGAGAAGGATGTCGTGGAAGGCATGCGCAGCGGCTTCACGGCGATCCGGATCGCAAGTTCGTCACGCCATCCTGAGAGCAGCCCTCGTGAGGGCATCCATGTTCAGCCAGGTGAGTTCGGGTGATCGATGCCAGCGACCCCCCACCCGACGCCCCGGGGTCGTGATGGCCGCTTCGCCCGGTGACACGGGTCCGGACCGGGGACCGCGGGGGGCGACGTCCCCGCGGACCGAGGGACTGCCCCACCCCGCCGACCTCGACGCGGGGCGTGACTCCGTGCGGGTGCATCAGCGACTGACCGCTGAGTTGCATCGTCTGGGTCTGTCCACGACGGCCTCGCGCGTGCTGGCCTACGCCCTCGCCGACGGTCGGGATCGCCTCACCGCCCGAGATCTCGCCGAGGGGATCGGCAGCAGCGCGGCTGCGATCAGCGGCGCCGTGCAGGAACTGGTCCGTCTGGGACTCTTGCAACGGGATCGCGAGCCCGGTGTGCGAAGTGGGTACTACCGGCTGGGCCGGCCGAATCCCCTTCCGCGCTATCTCGCCAGTCGCCTCGTCCTGCTGGAGAGGCTCGAGGAAGCTCTGGAGGCCGGCTTCCGTGAACTCGCCCCCCGGGACGACCGAGACCGACTTCTGGAAGCACGGGACTTCCTGTCGTACTTGCGCGCCAGCGCATCCCGCGCGATAGCTCGCTGGGAGAGGTCGTCTTGATGACCGCGCCTGGAGCCTCGGGTGCGTGTCCGGGCACGTCCCGCCCGCTCTCGACGGCGGCACGACCGAATCCGGCCCGGAGATTGTGCAGCGGTATCGGCAACTGTGCGCGGCCTTCATCGCAGACTTCGACCTCGCGCCCTCGGGAGTCGTCACAAGGGGGAAGCCGCTCCGCAGACAGCCCCTGGACGCGCGGCGCCGCCACCGAGTTACCGACCAGTCGTCTAACCTCCGGCCGCTATCGCGCACAAGTAGTGCGGAGGGCGTCCCTACACGTGCCCCGCCTCTCGCCTTCCGCTGTCGCACGCGGCGCGCTTACCGGAGCAAACCCGTCCCTCGCGTGACGGACGGGAGTCGATCGACGCCGCCAGGCGTACGGGGAGGAAGAGAATGACGGGCCCTCTGCAGATTGTCCTGGGCACGATCAGCGTCCTTTTCCTGATCGTGGCCTCGGTGATGGCCTACCGCGCGGTGCGGGCGATGGTGCGGATCATCCGCATCGGCCAGCCCGACGGCACCCGCTTCGGCCCGGTCAAGGACCGGCTCAAGACCTTGGCGATCGAGTCGCTCGGCCACACCCGCATGCTCAAGTGGTCGACAATCGGCGTCGCGCACTGGTTCGTCTTCATGGGGTTCTACGGTCTCGTCCTGACGCTGGTCGAGGCGTTCGGCGAGGTGTGGGACCCGGCGTTCCACGTGCCGCTGATCGGCGAGTGGGGGGTCTGGAACCTGTTCGCCGAGGTCATCGGCACCGGCACGATCCTCGGGATCCTGTACCTGATCTACCGGCGCCAGAAGGACCACCCGCGCCGGCAGGGCCGGAAGAGCCGCTTCGCCGGCACCAACGAGGGCCGCGGCTACTTCGTCGAGGCAGTCATCCTCACCATCGGGATCTCCATCCTGCTGATCCGGGCGCTGAAGGTCTCCTCCGACCTGACCGACGCCCCCGCCTGGTCGCACCCGATCTCCGGCGCCCTGGCCACGGTGCTGCCCGACAATCCCGACCTGCTCACGGTCGTCGCGTTCGTCAAGATCGTGGCGAGCCTGGTCTGGCTGGTCGTGATCAGCCGGATCCTGAACATGGGCGTCGCCTGGCACCGGTTCAGCGCCTTCTTCAACATCTACTTCAAGCGCAACGACGACGGCACGGTCGCGCTCGGCCCCCTGCAGCCGATGACCAGCGGCGGCAAGCCGATCGACTTCGAGGATCCGGGCGAGGACGACATCTTCGGCCGCGGGAAGATCGAGGACTTCACCTGGAAGGGGATGCTCGACTTCACCACCTGCACCGAGTGCGGGCGCTGCCAGAGCCAGTGCCCGGCCTGGAACACCGGCAAGCCGCTCAGCCCCAAGATGGTGATCATGGATCTTCGCGATCACCTCTACGCGAAGGCCCCCTACCTGCTCGGCGAGAAGACCGCGAGCGAGACCGCTCCCGACTACGACGTCCTCAAGCCCAGCGACGAGCAGGCCTGGGCGTCCGGGTACGCCCGCATCGAGGGCACCAACGACGCCCAGGCGCACCGGCCGCTGGTCGGCACCCTCGAGGAGGGCGGGGTCATCGACCCCGACGTCCTGTGGAGCTGCACCAGTTGCGGCGCCTGCGTCGAGCAGTGCCCGGTCGACATCGAGCACGTCGACCACATCATGGACATGCGCCGCTACCAGGTGCTGATCGAGTCGAGCTTCCCCTCGGAGGCCGGCGTGATGATGAAGAACCTGGAGAACCGCGGAAACCCGTGGGGCATGGGCGGCAACGTCCGCGAGGACTGGCTCAAGGAGCTCGACTTCGAGGTCAAGGTGGCCGACGGGCCGCTCGACTACGACATCGAGTACCTGTTCTGGGTGGGCTGCGCCGGCGCGATCGACGACCGCGCCAAGAAGACCACCAAGGCCGTGGCCGAGCTGCTGCACATGGCCGGCGTCGAGTTCGCCGTCCTCGGCAACGGGGAGAGCTGCTCGGGCGACCCGGCCCGCCGCATGGGCAACGAGTTCCTCTTCCAGATGCTCGCCCAGCAGAACGTGGAGACCCTCGACGGCGTCTTCGAGGGCCGCGTGCCGGGCATGCGCAAGATCGTCGCCACCTGCCCGCACTGCTTCAACTCCCTCGGCAAGGAGTACCCGCAGCTCGAGGGCCACTACGAGGTGGTGCACCACACCCAGCTGCTCGGTCAGCTCGTCGAGGAGGGCCGGCTCACGCCGGTCACGCCGGTCGACCGCAAGGTGACCTACCACGACCCGTGCTTCCTCGGCCGGCACAACAAGGTCTACACACCGCCGCGCGAGATCCTCGACTCCGTCCAGGGCCTCTCCACCCAGGAGATGCACCGCTGCAAGGACCGCGGTTTCTGCTGCGGCGCCGGCGGCGCGCGCATGTGGATGGAGGAGAAGATCGGCAAGCGGATCAACATGGAGCGCACCGAGGAGGCCCTCGAGCTCGACCCGGACGTGATCTCCACCGCGTGCCCGTTCTGCATCACGATGCTCTCCGACGCGTTGACGTCGAAGAAGCAGAACGGCGAGGCCGGCGAGCACGTCGAGGTCCTCGACGTCAGCCAGATCCTGCTCCGCTCGATGACGCCGGCGGGTGTCGCGGCACCGGGTGCCGAGTCCGGCGCCGACGTCGGCACGAAGGCCGACGACGTCGTCGGCCTGGACTCCGCGAACACGGAGCACGGTCAGGCATGATCCAGGACGCCGACGGGGCCCGTCCCTAGCGGGGGCGGGCGCCGTCGTCTTCCCGGCCCGGGATCCGCATCGGTCGCGCGCTCATACGGTCCCCAGCTGCAGGGTTCGCAAGGCGATCCGAGTCAGTCGGCGCGCGGTGGTCGTGCGGTCATCGACGGGGAGTACGAGATGGCTGACTGCGAGTCGGACCACTGCGTCCACGCCGTCGGCCAGGTCTTGCGGGTCCAGCTGGGGGAAGTGCTCCGTGAACCAGGAGATCAGGGTTCGGGTGGCGGCGTCGAGCACCGGTGCGGAACGTGTCGTGAGCATGGGCAGCAGCTCGTTGTCGGCGTCGCGTGCCGAGGTGAGGATCGCGCACAGCAGGGGACTGGCGTCGGCCTCGGCCAGCACGTACTCGATTGCTGCGGTGATTCCCCCGGCGGCGTCCTGAGGATGGGCTTCGAGCGTTCCCGAGATGCCGACGAGAAACCGCTCGGTCTCCTCCATGATCAGCGCTTCCCCGAGGCCTTGCTTGTCGCCGAACTGCTTGTACAAGGTCGGGCGCGATACCCCGGTCAGCGCGGCGACATCCCCCATGCGCACTCGGGACCAGCCCTTCTGGACCGTCAGAGCCCGCGCCGCGTCCAGTGCGCGGTCGCGCACGTGTTGGCGGAAGGTCAGACGAAGAGGCTCTGCCGCCACTGGCCGCCCCCGTCCCATCGTCTTTGTTCCGTCCTTGACAATTTCCGACAGTGTGTCACAGCGACTGCCGGGGCCTCCTTCTGTCCAAACCGGTCCTGACAAATCCCGAGTCGGGGTCTACAACTTGACAAAAATGGGCGGTGTGTCAACCTGGTTGCCACCCGTACGGAGCAGACCCTGGAGCCGTGATGACCACCGTTGCCCATCCGCGCGACACCCGCCCCTATGACCCCGCGGACATCTCGTCCCGAGCGTTCTGGTCCCAGACGGCCGCCGAGCGGGAGAAGACCTACGCCGTGCTGCGCGCCGAGCGCCCGGTGAGCTGGCACCAGCCGGTCGAGGACATGCTGATGAAGGACCCGAACGACCAGGGGTTCTGGGCTGTCGTGCGCCATGCCGACCTGGTCGAGGTCACCAAGCGGCACGAGGACTTCATCTCCGGCGAGGGCATCGTGATGGAGTCGATGCCGCAGGAACTACTCGACGCGGGGCAGGGCTTCATCGCGATGGACCCGCCGCGGCACACCAAGATCCGGCGGCTGCTGAGCTCGGCGTTCACCCCCAAGCAAATCCGTCGCATCCACGACCAGATCCAGGGCAACGCCCGGCGCATCGTGGACGACATCGCGACCAGGGGCGAGGTCGACTTCGTCCCCGAGGTGGCGGCTCTCGTCCCGATGCACAACATCTGCGACATGATGGGCATCGACGAGGCCGACCGGGCGAAGATGGCCTACGAGTCGCAGTTCGCCGGCGGCTGGAACGACCCGGAGCTGATGGGCGACCAGGAACCCCTCGACCGCCTGTTCCAGGCCATGCTGTACCTCGGTGAGCTGGCCGGCAGGTACATCGCCGAGCGCCGGCGCAACCCGGGCGAGGATCTGCTCAGCAACCTCGTGCAGGCCGAGGTCGATGGTGAGCGGCTGACCGACGACGAGATCATGTCCTTCTTCGGGCTGCTCACCATCGCCGGCAACGACACGACCCGGCAGAGCACCAGCCATGCGATGAAGGCCCTGACCGACTTCCCCGAGCAGAAGGCCTGGCTCATGGAGGACCTCGACGGCCGGCTCAAGGGGGCGGTCGAGGAGATGGTCCGATGGGCCACCCCCATCATGACGTTCCGGCGCACCGCGTCCCGCGACTGCGAGCTGAACGGGCAGCAGATCACCCAGGGCGACAAGGTGGTCATGTTCTACGCCTCGGCCAACTGGGACACCGAGGTGTTCGACGCGCCCGAGCGCTTCGACCTCTCCCGGAACCCCAACCCGCACGTGAGCTTCGGTGGCGGCGGAATCCACCACTGCCTGGGCAATCAGCTGGCCCGCCAGCAGCTGGCGGCCATCTACCGCGAGCTGCTGACCCGGCTGCCCGACATCGACGTGTCCGGAGAGCCTTCCTACACGGTCAGCACCTTCTTCCACGGCGTCAACCACCTGCCCGTGCGCTTCACCCCGCAGCGCTGACCGTCCACCCGACCGGAAAGGACACTCCCGTGAGGATCGTGCTGGACGAGAACAAGTGCTCGTCGTTGGGAATGTGCGAGTCGGTCGCCCCGGACTTCTTCGAGGTCGGTGACGACGGCGCGCTCAAGCTGCTGAACCCCACGCCCCCGGGGGGCCGCCGGGCGCTGATGGAGGAGGCCGTCGCGGCCTGCCCCACGAGCGCGCTGAGCATCGAGGAGTGAGGATGGGCGCATCGCGCCCGGAGCACGACGCCCACGTCCTAGTCATCGGCAGCGGCTTCGGCGGAAGCGTCGCGGCTCTGCGGCTGTCGGAGAAGGGTTACCGGATCACCGTGCTCGAGGCCGGGGATGCGCTTCACCGACGACACGTTGCCCGGGACCTCATGGGATGTCCGTCGGTTCCGGTGGGAACCCCGCCTGGGGACTCAAGGGGATCCAGCGGATCAGCAAGGTCGCCAAGGTCGTGGTCCTCGCCGGGGCGGGCGTCGGCGCCGGTTCGCTGAACTACGCCAACACCCTGTACCAGCCGCTGACCATCACCGCACAGGCCGAGCGCGCCTGCTCCCTCTGGCCCAACAAGGCAGAGCGGGATGTGCGGCCACCGCTTGGCGCGGCCTACCAGCGCGTCGCGCCTGTCGCGCCATCCGTGCCGGCCGTCCCGCCCACGCACCGGGGGCACTGCGCCATCAGCTGCTGCCGGCCTGTGTGACCGCCGACCGCTGACGCGCCCCGTGTTCTTGGCGCATCAGCGCCGACTGTTCTCTGGAGAGTCGATGTCTGAAGGACCTGTCGTCGTCGTCGGAGCCTCACTGGCCGGGCTGCGCGCGGTCGAGTCCGCCCGCAAGACCGGCTACGCCGGGCGGCTGCTTCTCGTCGGGGCCGAGGAGCACCTGCCCTACGACCGGCCACCGTTGTCCAAGGCCTTCCTCGACCCAGGCGAGGACCCGGCGGTGCCGCACCACCGCACCGAGGAGGAGCTGCGCGCCCTGGACGTCGAGCTGCGCCTCGGCGTGCCCGCGACCTCGCTCGACACCGATGCCCGGGAGATCGTCCTGGGCGGTGACGAGCAGCTGCGCTACGACCGGCTGGTCATCGCGACCGGTGCGCGCGCCCGGCAGCTGCCCGGGGAGCAGCTCGACGGCGTGCACACCCTGCGCACCGTGGAGGACGCCCGCAGCATCCGCCGGGCCCTGGACGGCGGCTGCCGCATGGTCGTCGTCGGTGGTGGCTTCATCGGGTCCGAGGTCGCCTCGGCCGCCCGCAAGCGGGACGTCGACGTCACCATCCTCGAGGCGGCCCCGCTGCCGCTCGTTCGTGCCGTTGGCGAGCAGATGGCCGCCGCCTGCGCAGACCTGCACGCCCGCAACGGCACCGAGCTGCGGTGCGGTGTCTCCGTCACCGGGCTCGAAGGCGAGGATTGCGTCGAAGGCGTCGCGCTGTCCGACGGCTCGATCCTGCCCGCCGATCTCGTCGTCGTCGGGATCGGCGCCGACCCCGTCACCGACTGGCTCACCGATTCAGGGCTGCAGGTCGAGGACGGCGTCGTGTGCGACGAGACATTGCGTGCCGCGCCCGAGGTCTACGCCGCGGGCGACGTCGCGCGCTGGCACAACCCGCTCTTCGGCCGGATGATGCGCCTCGAGCACTGGACGTCGGCCGCCGAACAGGGCGCCGCTGCGGCGCGCAACGCTCTGGCCCCCGCCGAGGCCACCCCGTACAGCACCGTCCCCTACTTCTGGTCGGACTGGTACAGCGACAAGCTGCAGATGGTCGGCATCACCGCCGCCGACGAGGTCACCGTGATCGGGGACCTGGACGACACTCGATGGCTCGCCCTCTACCGCCAGGAGGACCTGCTCGTCGGCGCCCTGGCGCTCAACATGCCGGGCAAGATCATGAAATATCGGGCGATGATCGGCCGGGGAAGCGCCTGGCAGGACGCTCTCGCCTTCGCAGGTCGATGAACGCCGGTCCCGTCACGGGGAGGCCACGTGTCGCAATGGCGCGAAGGTCCTGCCGCAGTCGCCTCGGAAGCCAAGAGACGTGGGGGAAAGACCGCGATGGCACCGGGGCGGCACTCCACCCACCAAGTCTGCTCCAAGGCTTGCAATCGCCCGACAGGATGATCAGTCATGGCGGCACCGCGAATTCCAACGCAGATGATGTCGCGGGACACCGCGAGCGAGGTCCCGCGATCAGGCGGTGAGGCGCTGGTCGGCGAGGTCGGCGCGCACCTGCTCCATGTCCAGTCCGCGCACCGCGGTGACGAGTTCCTCGAGCGCCTCGGCGGGCAGGGCGCCGGGCTGTGCGAACACGAGGACGCCGTCGCGGAAGGCCATCAGGGTCGGGATCGACCGGATGCCGGCGGCGGCGGCCAGCTCCTGCTCGGCCTCGGTGTCGACCTTGCCGAAGACGATGTCGGGGTGGCGCTGCGCGGCGGCCTCGAAGACCGGTTCGAAGGCCCGGCAGGGGCCGCACCAGCCGGCCCAGAAGTCGACCAGCACGATGCCGTCACGGCTGACGGTGTCCTGGAAGGTCGAGGCGGTGAGGTCGGTCGAGCTCATGATGTGACCCTTTCGTTGTCCGATACCCATATGGGTATAAGCCCGCGAAAGGTGCGTCCTGTTCCCGACGGTCAGCCGAGGAGCGAGATCAGGCTCGAGGTGGCGGTGTAGACGGCGACGGCGATGAGCAGGACGGCGAAGGCCCGCGTGAGGGTTGCGCCGGAGAGGCGGTCGGCGACGACCTTCCCGCCGAGCGAGCCGGCGACGGCGGCCAGCGTAAAGGGGGCGATCACGGCCCAGTCGAAGTGAGCCGTGCCGGCGCGTGCCAGCAGGGCGCCGGCGGAGTTGATCGAGATGACGACCAGCGACGTGGCAACCGCCTGTGGCATGGACATGCCCAGGGCGAGGGTGAGCGCTGGGACGATCACGAAGCCTCCGCCGACGCCGAAGAGCCCGGTCATGAAGCCGACGAGCAGGCCTGCGCCGGCGATCCGTCCGATCCGCCCGGCTCTCCAGCGTCGTGCGGGCTGAAGTGCGTCGCCCTCTTCTGGCGGGAGCGTCTCGTCTCCGCTGTTGGCGAGCATGCCCACAGCGGCGACGACGATCACCGCGGCGAAGCCGAGCAGGAGGACATCGGGGTTCATGAGCCGGTTGACCGCGGTCCCGGCGAAGCCGGCCGCGATGCCGGTGATCCCGAAAGCGACGCCGACGCCCCAGCGCACGCGCCCACTGCGGGCGTGGCCGAGTGCGGCGATGACCGAGGTGACGCCGACGATGAACAGGCTGCTGGTCGTGGCAGCGCGGGCGTCCTGGCCGATGACGTAGACCAGGGCGGGCACGGTGAGGATGGAGCCGCCGCCGCCCAGGGCGCCCAGGCTCAGGCCGATGAGCAGGCCCAGCCCGAGCGTGGCGGCGACGATCACGCGACGGTGCCCGGCTCTCCGTCGTCGGTGACCACCGGGAGGCCGGCGTGCGCCCACGCCTTCATACCGCCGGCCAGGTTGTGCGCCCGCACGCCGGCAGCGGCCAGGGCGTCGGCGGCCTTGCCCGAGCGGTTGCCGGATCGGCAGACGGCGACGACCGGCCGGTCCTGCGGCACCGCCTCCGGGGCGAGGAGACCAAGCGGCAGGTGCTCGGCCTGCGGGGCGTGGCCCGCTGCCCACTCCTGTGGCTCGCGGACGTCGAGGAGCACGGCCTCGCCCCGCTCGAGCAGTTCGGCGGCCTGGCCGGGATCCACATCGGGGAGCCGGGTGGTGCGGGACGCCTCGGTCATCGTCGGTCCTTCCTGGGTGGGGTCAGCCGAAGCTCGGCGTGAGCGCGGAGGCGGCGAGATCGCCGCTGGGCGGCTCGGTCGCTCCCGGCCGGGGGTCCAGCGTGCTGGTCAGGGCGAAGCGGTCGGCCCGGATCAGGGTGTGCCGCCACTCGACGGGGACACCGGAGCTCGTGCCCGTCCGCTCGACGGAGAACACGGCCGACGGCGGCTGCAGGTCGAGAGCGTCGTGCTCGGCCCTGCTCGGGATGACCGCCCGGACCGTCTCCTGCCCGCCGGTGACCGGGATGCCGGTACGGGCGAGCTCCTCGTACAGGCTGGTGCGGCGGAAGTCGACGTCCAGCAGGGGCTCACCGATCGAGGCGGGGGGCCAGACGCGGGCGAGGGCCAGTGGGCGGGCGTCGGCCAAGCGCAGCCGCCCGAGGGGGGCCAGCGGGGTCGACTCCTCCAGCCCCAGCCGGGGGGCGATGACGCCGTCCGCCCGCAGGGTCAGCACGCGTACCACCGACGTCTGCACCAGCCCGCAGGCCTCCACGGAGGAGAACAGCGAGTAGGCGATCCCCGTGGGCTGGGCGATGACCGGGTCGAGCGCGGCGAGCCGGGGGCGCCGACCGCGCCCGGTGCTGATCACGCCGTCGGCGCGCAGCTGGCGCAACGCCTCGCGGACCGTGTGCCGGCTGACCGAGTACTGGAGGCCGAGCTCCACCTCACCGGGGAAGCCCTCGGTGAACTCGCCGCCGTCCAGCCGGTCGCGGAGATCGGCGGCGAGCTGGCGCCACAGCGGTGTGTTCGTGTGGCGATCCAGCCGTGCCGCCGGGGGAATGCGCGGGAGCTCCGGCATGGCTCCTCCAGTTCGGTTCACGGGGCCGTGGGTGGCGATCGACGACCGCAGCAGCTCTTGTACGGTCAACTGTAGACGAGTTGTCCGGACAACCCGCGTCGACGATGGCGCGTCAGGGGGAAGTTCTCGTGCCCAACGCTGCTCCAACCACGCCGCCGGAGACGGGCCGATCCACGACGGCGCAGGCCCTGCGTGGACCGTTCATCGCCCTGGCCGTGGTCGTCGTGCTCGGCGTCGTCGCCGTCGTCTGGGGTCTCGGCCGTGCTGACGGGAGGGACGCCGGCGGCCCGGTGGCGGACGTCCACCACGAGGGTGGGTCGGCGCAGCCGGCGGACGACCAGGCCCGACGGATCGCCGACGACCCGCTGGCACAGGGGGACGCCGACGCGCCGGTCGTCCTCGTCATGTGGGAGGACTTCCAGTGCCCCTTCTGCGCGAAGTTCGCCCAGGAGACCGAGCCGGTGCTCTTCGACCGGTTCGTCGAGGACGGCACTCTCCGGCTGGAGTGGCGGGACTTCCCCTACTTCGGTGAGCAGTCGGTCCAGGCGGCGCGGGCCGCACGGGCGGCGGGGGAGCAAGGCGCCTTCTGGGAGTACCACGACGCGGTCTACGCGCTGGGCTTTCCGCCGAACAGCGGTCAGCTGACCGACGACGTGCTGCTCGGGCTCGCTCGCGACCTCGACTTGGACGTCGACCGGTTCACCGCGGCCATGCAGTCGCAGGAGACGCTCGACGCGGTCACCGCTGACTTCCGTGAGGGGCAGCAGCTCGGCATCGCCGGCACGCCCGCCTTCCTGCTCAACGGCCGACCGATCATGGGTGCGCAGCCCACGGACACCTTCGTCGCGGCGATCGAGCAGGCGGCCGCCGAGGCCGGGGCCGATGGGTGAGCTGGGGCTCGCGGCGGCGTTCCTCGGTGGCGCGCTGACGCTCATCAGCCCCTGCAGCGCACTCCTGCTGCCGTCGTTCTTCGCCTACGCGTTCGCGCATCCGCGGGAGCTGCTCGCCCGCACCGTCGTCTTCTGGCTTGGCCTCTGCCTGACCCTCGTGCCCCTCGGGGTGGGGTCGGCGCTGGTCTCGACGCTCTTCTACGGGCACCGCGAGGTGCTGATCGCCGTCGCCGGGTGGACGATCATCGCTCTCGGGGTCGTGCAGCTCCTCGGCGGTGGCTTCGGCCTGCCCGGAGCCGACCGGCTTCGTGCCCGGGTCGCCACCCCGGGCCGGGCCCGCGGTTGGGCGAGCACCTTCGCGCTGGGTGCGGTCTACGGCCTCGCCGGGTTCTGCTCCGGGCCCATCCTCGGCGCCGTGCTGACCCTAGCTGCGACCGATGGGGGCGTGGTGGGAGGAGGAGTCCTCCTGGCCGTCTACGCCCTCGGGATGGCGGCGCCGATGTTCGTGCTCGCGCTGCTGTGGGACCGGTTCGACCTCGGTCGGCGCAGATGGCTGCGCGGTCGCCCGCTGTGCATCGGCGGTCGGCAGCTGCACACGAGCCAGCTGATCTCCGGTGCCCTGTTCATCGTGATCGGCTGGCTGTTCCTCCGCTTCGACGGCACCGCCGGCATCACCGGCGTCCTCGGGCTCGGGGACACCACGGACCTCGAGTTCATGGCGCAGAGCTGGATCGCCGAGCTGTCGGCACGCGATCTCGACGTCTGGTTGCTGGCGGCCACCGCAGCGCTCCTCCTCGGCGTCATCGCGCGCCGCCTGCACCGGATCCGCACCAGGACCACCGATGCCGGTCCTGACGACGACACGATCCGCGCGCTCGACCGACAGGAGTCCCGATGACCTCGATGTACCTGGCGCTCCGGGCCTGGGACCGCCGGCGCTGGCTCACCGCGCTCGCCATGACCGCCGTCGGCGTGCTGGTGGTCGCCGTCCCGACCGACCTCATCGACACGCCGGTCTTCAGCCGGGAGGTGCCGCCCACATGGTGGTCCTGGCCGGCCCTGCTGGCGAGCGCCGCGCTCGCCGGGCTGCTCGTGGCGACCTACGTGCGCGAACCGGGGTCGCCGGAGCCGGCTCCGGCCGTGGAGGAGCGCCGGTCGCGCTGGTGGGGTGGTGCCGGCGGACTGCTGACGTTCTTCGCCGTCGGGTGCCCGGTCTGCAACAAGCTCGTCCTGCTGGCCCTGGGCGCCAGTGGCGCGATGACGTACTTCGAGCCGGTACAGCCCGTGCTCTCCGTCCTCGCGCTGCTCCTGCTGGCGTGGGCGCTGGCCCGCAGACTGCGGGGGCAGGTCGCCTGCGCCGTGCCGGCTCTGCCGCACGCCGGCGCGGCCCGCTGAGGCAGCCCGGTGTGATCGAGGGGAGCGACATGGAAGCCGCTGAGTGGGACCGCCGCTACGCCGAGGCGCGGCAGTGGTCCGTCGAGCCGAACCGCACGGCCGCCGAGGTGACCGCCGGATTGCCCCCCGGGCGGGCTCTGGACGTCGCCGCGGGCGAGGGACGGATGGCGCTGTGGCTGGCCGGCGGGGGATGGGATGTCGAGACGATCGACTTCTCGGCCGTCGGTCTCGGTCGGGGGCAGGAGAACGCGCCGCCCGGGGCGCGTGTGACGTGGCGGGTCGAGGACGTGCTGACCGCCGATCTGGGCTCGGCGGAGTTCGACCTGGTTCTCGTGCTGTACCTGCACCTTCCACGCCCCGAGCTGGTCGACGTCCTTGCGCGGTCCGCCGGCGCCGTCCTCCCGGGCGGGCACCTGTTGGTCCTCGGCCACGACCGGGAGAACCTCATCCGTGGGACCGGGGGCCCACAGGACCCCGACGTGCTCTACGACCCGGAGTTGCTCGGGACGGCGGTCCGGGGCTGGCGCACGGAACGCCTCGAGCGGATGGACAGGGACACCGACTCCGGCACCGCCGTGGACACGCTGCTGTTCGCGCAACGTCCCTGATGACCGTGTAGATCCGCGCCGGAGGGGCTATGACCGTCCGCAACTCACAGGAGGGATCACAGGGGATGTCTGCGGACGAGGCAAGTCGTGCCCGAGCACTGCTTCCGGCAGCAGGCCGCGGCGCGGCCGCCGGCCTGCTGGGGGTGGCTGTGATGACGGCGGCTGAGAGGCTGGAACAGGCCGTCACCCGCCGGCCGCACTCCTACATCCCCGCCCGGACCCTGCTCACTCTGCTCGGCCGCCATCCGTCCGACGCCGACCGGCCGACGGGCTGGAACTGGGCGATGCACTACGGGACCGGGGCCGTGCTGGGGGCCCTGCGGGGTGTGTGGGCTGCGGTCGGGCTCCGTGGCCCGCAGGCGCACGTGGCGCACACCATCGTGCGGCTGTCGACCGACCAGACGCTGGAGAACACCACCGGGGTGGGGGCCCCGCCGATGGTCTGGCCCCGCAACGAGCACGTCGTAGACATCCTGCACAAGGCCATCTACTCGGTCACGACCGGGCTGATCGTCGAGCGGTGGATCCCGCCCTCCCTGCAGTCCCGCCGCGGGCTGACCAGCCACTGACGCCAGGAGGACTCGGCATGACGGACACCGCCGCCCGACCCATCACGGCGGACCGCCACCGATCGGTGCTGACGGGCACCATGCTCGGCGTCGCGATCATGGCCGCGATCGACGAGATCGTGTTCCACCAGATGCTGAGCTGGCACCACTTCTACGACCGGTCCACCCCTGACATCAGCCTGCTGTCGGATGGGTTGCTGCAGACGGCCTACCTCGTGCTGCTGGTCGCCGGATTCTTCTGGTTCGCCGACCTGCGCCGCCGCGGGACGCTGGCGCGCCGTTCGGCGTGGGGCGGCTTCGTGCTCGGCCTGGGCATCTTCCATCTGTTCGACGGGATCGTCGACCACAAGCTCCTGCGCCTGCACCAGATCCGCTACGGGGTCGACCTGCTGCCCTACGACCTGGCCTGGAACGGCGCCGCGCTGGTGCTGTTGGCGGTGGGTGCGGGTCTGCTGTGGCGGTCCCGGGGCGAAGGGCAGGCCGGGGCCGACCGGCGGTGAACACCATGTCCGGAGCCGCCGTGCTGGCGCACGGCGGTTCGCACGGGACGGGCTCCGCCGCGGCGGCGTGGCTGTTGCCGGTGCTGGTCGCCGTCGTGCTCGGCGCGGGCTACCTGGCCGGCGTCGCCCGCATGCGGGGGAGTGGCCGCCGCTGGAGCGGCGGGCGGACGGCGAGCTTCCTGCTGGGAGCCGTCCTGGTGGGAGCCGCGCTGTCCCCGGCTGTCGACGCCGGCACGGCCGACGGGCACATGGCGCAGCACCTGTTGCTGGGGATGTTCGCGCCCATTGCCTTGGTCATGGGCGCCCCGGTGACCCTGCTGCTCTCGGGTCTGCCCGTGTCCGCCCGGCGCCCGGCAGCCGTGCTGCTGCGGTCGCGGGTGCTGCACGGGCTGTCCCACGTGGCCACCGCCGCGGTGCTCAGCGTCGGCGGGCTGTACCTGCTCTACCTGACGCCGCTGTACGCCTTGAGCGCCCGGTCAGACGTTGTGCACCACCTGTTGCACCTGCACTTCCTGCTGGCCGGGTACCTGTTCGCCTGGGCGGTGGCCGGGCCCGATCCCGCGCCGCGCCGGCCGGGCATGGCGGTACGTCTGGTCGTCCTCGTCGTCGCCGGCGGCTTGCACGCCTTCCTGGCCAAGCTGCTGTTCTCCCGTGCTCCGGTGCTACCGGTGGGTGGCGGGCACGACGCCGCGGAGGTCGAGGTTGCTGCACAGTTGATGTACTACGGCGGCCACGTCGCGGACCTGTTGCTGCTCGTCGCGCTGTTCGCCGCCTGGTACCGCCGCACAGGGCGGGCACTCGCGCGGGAACCGGCCGCGGTGGCCAGCAACGCTCCCGCCGTGTGAGCTCCCGGCGCGCGTCAGTGGCGGGCAAGCCCGTCAGAAGGGGACGGCTGCTCGGTGCGTGTCAGCGACGGCGGAGACCAGGCGCCGCCACCGCGATCGGCGGGCCGGGGCAGAGCTGGTCGCGACCGGTGTGGCGGCCGGGGTGACCGCCTCGACTGCTCGGGCGAGCGGCAAGGGTGTGGGGACGGGCGCGGCGATCTCGGTCAACGGAGGTCCTTCGGCTGGCGTGCGGGCGGACACGGGACCGCTGAGCGCTGGCTCAGCGGGAAGGAGTGCCGCCCGGACAGAGCCGGTCGTCGACCACGAGCGGGGTCACCGCGAGGAGGCACACGCAGAACGCGGGCCGGCTCGGTGCAAATCCCCAGTACACAGATCGAGAATAGGCAGCGGGCGACCGCGAGGGCAACGACGCAGGTCAGCCCGCTGGCCGTCGTCCAGCGTCGTCGCCGGCCCCAACGGGCGGTACGGCAGGGTCGGTGCGGGTAGGGACGCCGAGACCTCGCCGCACCGACCGGCGGTCCGAGCAGGCGGGCCGCCTCTCAACGTCGGGCGGCGCTCCGGAAGGAACGGCCGCATGGAGTACCGACGGACCCTCGACCTCGACGTTCCGTTCCCAGAGGCGGTGACACGCACAAAGGAGGCGTTGGCCGAGCAGGGCTTCGGCATTCTCACCGAGATCGACGTGCAGGCCACGCTGCGGCAGAAGCGCGGAGTGGAGATGGAGCCCTACCTGATCCTGGGCGCCTGTGCCCCCGACCTCGCGCAGCAGGCACTGGAGGCGGACCGCGGCGTCGGCGTGCTGCTGCCGTGCAACGTCGTGGTCAGCCAGGCCGGTGACGGCTCCACGGTGCAGGTCCTCGACCCGCAGACCATGGTGTCGATGACCGGCCGGCCCGAGCTGCAGCCCATGGCCGACGAGGCCGGGCGTCGTCTGGATGCGGCGCTGGCGGCACTCAGGAGCTGAGCCCGCCGCAGACGGTTTGTACCGTACGGGGTAGAGAAGGGACAACGGCATGTTCGATGTGCAGACGATCGAGACCTCCAGCCTGGGCGACCGGAGCTACCTCATCGACGACGGCGAGGTCGCCGTGGTGATCGATCCCCAGCGCGACATCGACCGGGTGCTGGACCTGGTCGCGCGGCGCGGCGTGCGGGTCACCCACGTCCTGGAGACCCACGTCCACAACGACTACGTGACGGGGGGCCCCGAACTCGCCCGTGAGACGGGTGCCGCCTACGTCCTGCCCAGCGGGAGCGACGCCGAGCTCGACCACGTGGCGGTGTCCGACGGCGAAGTGATCGCAGCCGGGCGGCTGCGGCTGACGGCCCTGCACACCCCCGGGCACACCCACCACCACGTCAGCTATGCGCTGGCGGACGGCGACGGCGACGGCGACGTCCAGGCGGTGTTCACCGGTGGATCCATGCTCTACGGCGCTACGGGCCGCACCGATCTAGTCAGCCCCGAGGTCACCGACGAGCTGACCCACGCCCAGTACCACTCGGTGCGGCGGCTGGCCCGCGAGCTACCGGCCGAGGCGCAGGTGTTCCCCACTCACGGCTTCGGCAGCTTCTGCTCGGCCACCCCGACCAGCGGGACGTCGTCGACCATCGGGGAGCAGGCGAAGGTCAACCCCGCGCTCACGCAGGCCGAACAGGAGTACGTCGACACCCTCCTCGCCGGGCTGGACGCCTTCCCGGCCTACTACGCGCGCATGGCGCCCATCAACCGGCGGGGCCCCGCGCCGGTCGACCTCTCCATGCCCGAGAAGGTCGACCCCGCGGGGCTGCGCCGGCGTATCGAGGCGGGGGAGTGGGTGGTCGACCTGCGCGAGCGCACGGCGTTCGCGGCCGGCCACCTGACCGACGCGATGAACGTCGAGCTCGGCACCAACTTCGTGACCTACCTCGGCTGGCTCTACCGCTACGGGGAGCCGCTGACGCTGATCGGCGAGAGCGAGGAGCAGGTGGCCGAGGCTCGCCGCGAGCTGGTGCGGATCGGCGTCGACGAGCTGGCCGGTGCCGCGATCGGGGACGTCGAGTCCCTCGCCGACGGGCAGCCGTTGCGGTCGTATCCGGTGAGTGACTTCGCCGGCCTGGCCGAGGCGATGGAGCGGGGGCCGGTGCAGGTCCTCGACGCCCGGCGCAACGACGAGCGGGCGGACGGCTTCGTGCGCGGCTCGCAGCACATCCCGCTGCACGAGCTCGCCGACCGGCTCGACGAGGTGCCGCAGGGCGAGGTGTGGGTCTACTGCGGCTCCGGCTACCGGGCCTCGATCGCGGCCTCGGTGCTGGACCGACCCGGCCGTTCCGTGGTCCTGGTCAACGACTCCTACGAGTCGGCCGGAAAGGCTGGACTCGAGGACGCCTAGGTCTCGAGGTGTGTCAGCGTGCGCCGGCCGCTGCGAGGGCGCGCTCAGCCGCCCCGGGCTCCAGCTCCAGCCCGGCGAAGTCTCCGCGGAGGGCCTTGATGGCGGTGCGCTCGGCGTCGATCTCGTTGCGCGACCGGGACCCGAGAGCGCGGAAGGCGGCGATCGGTGGGCACCAGCCCTGGATCGCATGCTGGAGCAGGAACGCGGGCACCACGCCGGCGAGCGCGAGCCATCGCTTCGACCGCGTGGCCGCGAGGGCGACGCCCACGAGCATGAGCGTGGCGGCATTCGCCTCGAGCTTGCGCTCGACGTCCCACTCCCGGTCCAGCTGGGAGAGGTGCCTGCTCGACCTCTCCCGCGGCGCCGTCCCGAACTCCGCGATCCGCGCCAGCCGCTCGTCGTCCAGGCGCCGGGTCAGCCGCTGGGGAGTGTGCGTCCGCACCGGGTCGGTTTCCTCCTGGCCTATCTCGCCTCCATCTCGTCACGGGCGGGTGCCTCGGAGCCCGTGCCCGTCGGCCCTGCGGGTGAAACGGACCAGGAAACGGCGCGCGGCCCGCACCGAACTACCGGTGCGGGCCGCGGGGAGCCGCTGCTCAGGCGAGCGAGAGGAACAGCTTCTCGAGCCGGGCGCGGTCGAGGGCGGCGTTGCCGTCCTCGCCGGCAGTGATGCACTGCTCGAGGCCGGTGGCGATGATGGCGAACCCGGCCTTGTCCAGGGCCCGGGACACGGCCGCCAGCTGCGTGACGACGTCCTCGCAGTCGCGGCCGGCCTCCAGCATGCGGATCACGCCCGCGAGCTGGCCCTCAGCACGCCGGAGCCGCTTGATGACATCTCCGACGACCTGGGTGTTCTCGAGCTGCATGTCCCTCATCCTCTCCCGTCCGCCGGGGTGATACCCCGGCGGGTACTGCTTCTTGAAGCGCCGCGCGGTGCGTGGGCATTCCCGGACGCACCGCGCGGCCGTCTGGGTCAGGCCCGGGCGGTGCGTCCGGGAATGCCCACGCACCGCGCGGCGCNGTGGGGGTGGTCATGCGGGGATCTCCTGCTTGATCGCGTCGGTGGTGAGGTAGAGGCCGGCGGGGCCGGCATTGTCGAAGGAGTCGTCGATGGCGACGACGTCGATGCCGTGCGCGTCGAGCAGGGCGGCGACGACGCCGGCGCGGTAGCCGCCGGCGCAGTGCACCCACACCGGCCCGGCCGGGACCTCGTCGAGGCGCTCGAGCACCTCGTGGATCGGGATGTGCAGCGAACCGGCGATGTGCCGCTCGGCGCGTTCCTGGTTGCGCCGCACGTCGAGCACGAGGGGGCTGCGGCCGGCGGTGAACTCGGCGGCGAGGTCAGCGAAGGGGGCGGTGCGGTAGGCCCGCAGCGGCGCGCCGCCGGACCAGTCCTCGACCGTGCCGGTGGCCATCGCCGCCGGCCGGTCGATGCCGACCCGGACCAGCTCGCGCTGGGCCTCGGCGACGTCCTCGGCGGTCTCCCCGAGCAGGGTCACCGGGGTGCCCCAGGGCATCAGCCAGGCGAGGTAGGTGACGAACTGCCCGTCCAGGCCGAAGTTGACCGTCCCGCCGACGTGCCCGGCGGCGAAGGCCGTGCGGTTGCGGAGGTCGACGACCCACTCGCCGGCCTCGATGCGCCGGCGCAGCTCGGCCGGGTCCGCCTCGGTCGGCAGGGAGAGGTCGGCCTCGCCGGGGCCGGCGGAGTTGGCCGCGCCCATGTGCGCGTAGTAGGCCGGGTAGGCGTCCAGGCCGGCGAGGAGATCCTCGACGTAGCGGGACTCGTCGGTGGTCAGGGCCGGGTTGGCGAGCTTCTCCTGGCCGATGGTGCTGGCGGTGCCGCCGGACTGGGTGGCCGAGCAGAAGCTGCCGAAGCCGTGCGTCGGGTAGACGGCGGTCTCGTCCGGGAGCTCGGCGGCCAGCCGCTGCGCGGAGTGCCACTGGGCGTGCGCCAGCGTCTGGGTGTGGTCGGGGCCGAGCAGGTCGGGGCGCCCGGTGGAGCCGTAGAGCAGGGAGCCGCCGGTGAAGACCGCCACGGACTCACCGTCGGCCTCGAGCGCGAAGGACAGGTGGGTGTGGGTGTGGCCGGGGGTGAGCAGCACCCGCACGCGCATGCGGGCCCCCACCTCGACGATGTCGCCGTCGGAGACCCCGGTGCGCTCGAAGGAGACCTGGTCGTCGGCGTTCAGCAGGTACTGGGCGCCGACCTCGCGGGCCAGTTCCAGCCCGCCGGTCACGTAGTCGTTGTGGATGTGGGACTCGAAGACGTGGGTGATCCGGACGCCGGCGGCCTCGGCGATGCCGAGCACGCGGTCGTAGTCGCGCTGCGGGTCGACCACGAGCGCGACCTCGCCGTCGTGGGCGATGTAGGTGCGGTCACCCAGGCCGGGGGTGTCCAGGGGGAGGACGGTGATCGTCATCGGGGTTCCTCTCGGGGCCGTGGTGGCGTGGTTCAGGTCAGGCGGCGGTGGCGACCGGGCGGCCGGACTCGATCCAGGCGCCGGTGCCGCCGGCGACGCTGGTGGCGTCGATGCCGACGCCGCGCATGAGGGCCGTCGCCTGGGCACTGCGGCCACCGGCCTGGCAGATCACGTAGACCGGACGGTCCTTCGGCAGCTCGGGCAGGCGGGCCGGCAGCACGCTCAGCGGCATGTTCTGCGCGCCGGGGACGTGGCCGGGGCGGTACTCGCGCGCCTCGCGCACGTCGACGACGAGGGCATCGCCCTCGGCGAGCCGGGCGGCAAAGGTGTTCTGGTCGATCTCGGGGATCACGTCAGCTCCTGAAAGTCTGTGGGTCAGATACCCGGGGGGGTATGTGTGGACCAACGGTAGCACCGTCCGACGCATTCCCCCGGGGGCATGTTGTGCGAGCGGCAGAGCTCACCAAGCCAGCGCTGCCTGCACCCCACCTGTGTGGTGGAACACCGGTGTCGACGAGGACCTCCGCCCTCGCGATCACCCTCGAGGAGAAGGAAAAGGACGGATGTGTCGAGCGGTGTCCTGCAAGACATGCGGCAACACAACGTGGGCCGGCTGCGGTCAGCACGTGGACCAGGTGATGCAAGGCGTCCCAGCCGCACAGCGCTGCCCAGGGCACGATCGGCAGGCCGGCCGCGCTGGCGGCGGCTTCTTCTCGAAGTTCCGGCGATCGCGGTAGTCGACGGGCGGATCCAGTCGGTCGGCCCAACGCGCGAAGAGGAGGTGCCGGCTGCCTGAGCAGCCGGCCCCTCGATTCGCGCCGCCTACGCGGCCTTCTGGCCCAGAGGGCGGCGGGTCTCCTCCAGGAACTTCTCGTCGCCCTCGGCGGGCTCGTGGACGTAGATGTCCGCGCGTCCGCATCATTGCAACTCACGGACAACTACTCCGCGCCCCTGCCCCCACCCCGACCCGGGTACAAACAACCGCAAGATGACCGTGAATGACGTAGCGGGACACCTGTGAGAGGTGTCCCGCTACATCGCATCGGAGCGGGTGACGGGAATCGAACCCGCACAGTCAGCTTGGAAGGCTGGGTGACTCCACCCGTGAATCCGCTGGTGACAGCCTCACGAGGTGGCCGTCGTGCTTTCCGCGTGCCTTAGGTGCGATCCGATGAACGAACTCCTGCACATCGTCGCCGGACCACGGTGTGCGCCACTCCGATGACGCCGGCCGAGGCGGAGGGGGTCCGGATGTCTTCCCCCGCCTGGGACACCCCCAACTGCCCCCCAATCCCGGGGCATCGCCTGGTCGCTGCTGGCCGCCGCGGAGGGGTGATGGCCCTCAGCGGTGTCCGGCCGTAACGGGGCTGCGCAGGTGTCCGTCGTGGATCTCGACGATCTGGTCGACGGCGGTCAGGTGGGTGCGGTCGTGGGTGACCAGGACGGTGGCGGTTCCTTGCCGGTGGGTGAGGGTGGTGATGAGGTCCAGGATCGCGGCGCCTCGTTCTTGGTCCAGGGCGCTGGTGGGCTCGTCGACCAGCAGCACGGCCGGCTCGTTCATCAGCGAGCGGGCGATGTTGATGCGCTGCCGCTGGCCGCCGGAGAGCTGGTGCGGCCGGCGGTCGGCCTGCCCGGTGAGCCCGACGGCCTCGAGGAGTTCCATGGCGTGGCCTCGTGCGGCCCTCGGGGCGCGGCCGTCGAGGTGGGCCATCACCTGGAGTTGCTCGGCGGCGGTCAGTGACGGCAGCAGGTTGGGCTGCTGGAAGACCATGCCAATCCGGGTGCGGCGCAGCTCGGTCAGCCGGCTGCGGCTCAGCCCCGTGGTGTCGGTGCCGGCGATGACCACGTGCCCGGTGTCCGGGCTGATGAGTGTGGCCGCGACGGCCAGCAGGCTGGACTTGCCGGAGCCGGACGGGCCGACGAGGGCGGTGATGGTGCCGGCCGGCACGTCCAGGTCGACGTCGTCCAGGGCGGTCAGGCGAGCACCGCCGTCGGGGTAGGTGAGGGTGACATCGGTCAGGTGCAGGCTCATCGGGCACTTCCCAGGGCGGTCAGCGGGTCGACGGAGGTGATCCGGCGGATGGACAGGGCTGCGCCGGCGACGCCGAGCGCGATCATGACCAGCGCCGGGACGGCGACGGTGGCGAGGTCGAGGACGAACGGCACGGCGTGGCCGAGGGCGGCGCCGGCGGCGACCGCGATCGCGGTGCCGGCGACGGTGCCGAGCACGAGCAGCACCACGGCCTGGCCGAGCGCGTCGCGCAGCAGGTAGCCCGTGGACGCGCCCAGTGCCTTGAGGACGGCGATGTCGCCGCTGCGCTGGATGGTCCAGACGGTGAAGAACGCACCGATCACCAGTGCGGAGATCGCGAACAAGAATCCGCGCATCAGCTGCAGGGAGCCGTTCTCTGAGGTGAACGACCCGATCGCGGACAGGGCGTCGTCGCGGCTGACCGTCGTGGTGCCCAGCTCGGCGTCGGCGGCGGCCAGGTCGGCGTCGGAGGTGGTGGTCAGCGCGATGACGGTGGCGCTGGGATCGTCGTCGCCGGTGCTGCCGGTGAGCGCCTGGAAGTCGTCCAGGCTGGTCCACATGACGGGGGTGTGGCTGTAGGAGGCGTCCCCGGCGATGTCGGCCACCCGCAGTTCCTGCCCGGCCACCGTGACGGTGTCCCCAATTCGGGCCTCGAGCTCGTCCGCGGCGGCGGTGGACAGCACGACCGCGCCGTCCCGGACTTGCCCGGCGGACGGGGCCAGGCCGGAGCCCGCCTGCACCCCGAACGCGGACACGCTGGCCGTCCGCCCGTCGGTCTGCGCGCGGGTGGTGAGGATGCCCAGCGGCTCGGCGCTCGTGACTCCGGGCACCCGCTCCCATGCCGTCCACGTGTCGGCGTCGACGCTGGAGACGGTGAAGGAGAAGCCCTCTCCGTCGGCGGGCGCGGCGAACGCGAGGGAGTCGGCGGGCAGGTCGGTGATGGCGGAGGTGTTGGCCCGGGCCAGGCCGGCGGTCAGGCCGGACACCAGCCCGACCAGCACCGTGATGAGCACGACCACGGCGCCCATGAGGACGAAGCGTCCCTTGGCGAACCGGAGGTCTCTCCAGGCGACGAACACGGTTCAGGCTCTCCTCGCTGCACGTGCCAGGCGACGTGCCCGGCGACTGGATCCAGCCTCGCCAGGAGAGGGCATTCCAGGCATCGTGCGGGAGACTGCTCCGGCCAGGCCAGGAGGTGCACGGCCGCCTCAACCTTTCGATGGATGCGGTGCTCGCGCAGCTGCCTAGCCTGGAGGTGCCATGACCCCGACTGCTCCCGTTCCGGTACAGCCGGTGCTGCGCGGTTGTCTGCACCTGCTGGTGCTCGCGCTGCTGGGATTGGCCGTCGCACGCGCCGTCGCCGAGGACGCCCCGCATGCCGGTGCGGTCCTCGCCGCGGCGGTCGCCGTGGGCCTGATCTACGCCGTCGGCCCTGCTCTGCCGTCGGTGCAGCGCTCCACCGCCGCGGCGGCAATCTGGCTGACGATCCTGGGCCTCGGCTGGCTGGTGCTCCTGTACTGGACGCCGGACGGCATCTGGCTGGCTTTCCCGCTGTTCTTCGTCCAGCTCCACCTGCTGCCCATGCGCTGGGGGCTCACCGCCGTCGCGACCACGACTGTCGCGGCGATCGCCGGGTTCGCCTGGCACCAGGACGGCCTCACCGCGCCGATGGTCCTCGGCCCGGTCCTGGGCGCGGCCGTCGCGGTGGCCACCGTGCTCGGCTACCAGGCGCTGTACCGGGAGAGCGAAGCGCGCCGGCGGCTGATCGACGAGCTCACCGCCGCCCGCGCCGACCTGGCCGCCGCCGAGCACACGGGTGGGGTGCTGGCCGAACGCGAGCGGCTCGCCCGGGAGATCCACGACACCCTCGCCCAGGGCCTGTCCAGCATCCAGCTGCTGCTCCGCGCCGCGGAGCGCGCCCTTCCCGGCCGGTCGGACAGCGCCCTCGGTCACGTGCGGCAGGCCCGCCAGGCCGCCGTCGACAACCTTGCCGAGGCGCGGCGCTTCGTCCGGGACTGGACTCCGCCGGGCCTGGAGGTGGCGGGCTCACTGCCCGCCGCGCTCAAGCAGCTGTGCGCGACCACCGCCGATGCCTTTGGGCTGGCCGTGCACGCCTCCATCTCCGGTGTGCCGATCGAGCTGCCGGCTGCCCAGGAGACCGCGCTGCTGCGCATCGCACAGGCGGCGCTCGCCAACGCCGTCCAGCACGGGCAGCCGTCACGCGTCGAGCTGACGCTGAGCTACATGGGCACCGACGTCGCCCTCGACATCGTCGACGACGGCACCGGGTTCGACCCCGAGCTGGTCGCACCGCCCGGCCAGGGTCCGGACGGGACTGGGTTCGGCCTGGCGGCGATGCGCGCTCGCGCGCGCGCCCTGCAGGGCGCGCTGGTCGTGGAGTCCGCGCCCGGCAAGGGCACGGCGGTGGCGGCCACCCTCCCGGTCCCCGCAGGCACCGTCGAGGAGGTGTCGGCTTGACGTCCGGACCCGTCCGGCTGCTGCTCGCCGACGACCACCCCGTCGTCCGCGCCGGCCTGCGTGCGGTCCTGGAGGGCGAGCCGGACTTCGACGTCGTGGCCGAGGCGCCCACCGCCGAGCGGGCCGTCGAGCTCGCCGCCGAGCTGGAAGTCGACGTGGTGCTCATGGACCTGCAGTTCGGCAGCGGCATGGGCGGCTCGCAGGCCACCGCGCTCATCACCGCTCGCTCCGGCGCGCCACGGGTGCTTGTGCTAACCACCTACGACACCGACGTGGACATCCTCGCCGCGATCGAGGCCGGCGCCACCGGCTACCTGCTGAAGGACACCCCGCCCGACGAGCTCGCCGCCGCAGTACGGACGGCAGCCGCGGGCAAATCCGCGCTCGCTCCGGAGATCGCACAGCGGCTGATGGACCGCGTACGAACGCCCGCCGAGACGCTCAGTTTCCGTGAGGTCGAGGTTCTGCAGCTGGTGGCCGAAGGACTGTCGAATCAGCAGATCAGCGGGCGACTGTTCCTCAGCCAGGCGACCGTGAAGTCCCACCTCGTGCACATCTACGCCAAGCTTGGCGTCGATTCACGGACCGCTGCCGTGGCCGCCGCCACCGCTCGAGGGCTCATCCGCCGATGAGACGGTGAGGCGTAGATGCGGGGAACCCGGTGGTTCTATCCCCGATGCGGCGTTCGGAGCGGACTCCGGCTGGTCGGGCGGGGTTCGCCGGCCACCACAGAAGCGCCGTGTAGCTTGCTGACGTGGCTGGCTTCGCGATTCTGTGCGGGCTCGCCGGCGACTGACTCTCGCGCCGGTGGGTCCGAGAGCACGTCAGTCGAGGTCGCTCTCCCGCTGACCAGGGCCCCAACGGCCCGGAGGCATCCATGGCCATCCACCAAGATCTCGTTCCCAGCGCAGCCAGAGTGCGCGTCGTCGTGGCCGACGCGCTGGGACTGCAGCGCGTCCTCACCATGTTGACCGGACGCAACCACGCCTTCACTCGCCTGGAAGCCGAAGAGGCCAACGGTGGTCGGTGGACGGTCACCGTGCATCTGACTGCCTCGTCGCATGAAATGGAACTCGTGACCCTCCGCTTGGACCGTCTGCCCAGCGTCCTGACCGTCGACGTCACTTCGCCTGGCCAACTCGCCGCCACCGCGTGAGGACGTGACCCAGGGCCGACGAGCTGCGCCGCTCCTGGGTCAGCAACATGTTCAGTCAGTCATCCCTGGCGTGCACCGACCCGGCCGGCCGACGGCGGTCGTGGGATTGGCCTCCCAAAAAGGGTGCCCCCAGCTAGGGGTTGACCGGGGTGATCTTGCCTCCCAGCATGCAACGAGGAAGGGTAAAGGCCCTGGTTAGTCGCCTGACCAGGGGCCTCGCCGGTGGGGTGAGTGACGGGGCTCGAACCCGCATCACCAGCGACAAGGTTGAGCTCGTGGAGTGGCTCGATCTCCGGAGCTCAAGCCGGATCAGGCAGAAGTCGTGCCGTCGGAGTGCCTCAGCGCCGCGCTCATGGCGGCGGCGAGCGCGGCATCTCGTTCTTGCTCGGCGCGCTGGTAGCGCAGCGCCGCGGCGGGGGAGGCGTGCCCGAGTCGGTGCATCAATTCCCTGGTGGTGGCGCCGTGCCGGGCGGCGACGGTGGCGCCCCAGCCGCGCAGGTCATGTAGATGGGAGCCAGCCGGCAGTCCGGCCGCCTCTGCTGCTGGAGCCCACACCCGCGAGGCGAAGTTGTTGCGTCGTATAGGCCCGCCCTTCGGCCCCACGAAGACCAGTCCGTGCGCACCGGGCTGGGCGTACGTCGCGAGGTGGTGTTCCAGGTCGCCGATGATGTGCGGCGGGATCGCCACGGCTCGGCGACCTGCGGCCGACTTCGGCGGGCCGTAGGAACGTTCCTGCCCGATCACGTCGATGACCGCGCTCTTCACGCTCACGGTGCCTGCCTTGAGATCGAGGTGCTCCCGACGGAGCGCCGACAGCTCACCGATGCGCAGTCCCGTCCAGGCAGCCAGGAGGATCAGCGCTCGCCAGCGATCCTCGACGGCATCGACGAGCGCCTGGACTTGAGCGAGCGTGAACATCGGTCGCTCACTGGAGCGTTCCTGCCCTGCTCCACGGATGGAGCACGGGTTCCGAGCGATGAGATTGTCGTCGACAGCCGTAGTGCAGATGGCGCGCAGCAGTCGGTAGCACTTGGCCGCTGTGACCTGACCCGGTCCGGCGGGGCCGCTGAGCTTCCCGTACCAGGCCCGGACAGAAGAGGCCTCCAGCTGGCGAAGGGGCGTCGATCCCAGGGACGGGACGATGTGGTTCTTGAGCTGTGCTCGGTAGAGCTCGGCCGTGCGAGGGGCCAGTGGCCGGCCACGGACGAGGCGGGTCTCCACCCAGTGCTCGGCATAGACCTGGAGCGGCTCCTTGCCCGCCTTCGGGTCGATCCAGCGGCCCGAGTCCAGCTCGGTCTGCGTCTTGGCGAGCCATCTGTAGCCGTCGGCCTTGGTCGCGAACGTGGACGGCGCCGAGACTTGCCTGCCCGTGTCATCTGTGTAGCGGGCCTGATAGCGCCCCGAGCGGAGCCGACGAACCGTGCCCCAGGTCCTTCGGCTCACGTCAGCCTCCCCGTGCCTTCGGTTGAGGCGACTGTCGGGCGATTGCCGACCGAGTTGAGGCGGCGACGCCGATCGACTGATGGCCTTCCACGAGTCTCATCGGGGGGCTTGACGTACTTAGGACGACGTGCTCGCCGCGGCAATAGCGGGCGGTGGGCGCGAGGTCGGTGGAGGGGCCGCAGAATCGCCACCCCCACGCCATGGTTGACGAGGGCAGGGACAGGCGCCCAAGTGGCGTGGTGACCGCCGAGAATTTCGGCCCGGCATAGGCGCGCCCCCACGGTCGCTGCCGGTGTGCGGCACGAGTCGAGCTACTCCTCACTCGTGACACGTCCGGCCTCGATGAACTCGTCGAGGATCGAGCGCTGGAGCCGGACGTACTTGCCGAGCTTGACGTAGGTGATCCGCCGTTGAGCGATCAGCCGGCGGATGAACCGCTCTCCTGTTCCCAGGTAGTCCCCGGCCTGGGCGACGGTCAGCAGCTGATTGTGCTGTTCAAGCGACGCGACTCGTTCCGAGGTCGTCGCAGGCATCAGGAACCGACCTGCTGACCGAGGATGGGACGGCCACGGATGCCGCGGTCGACGTCACCGATCGGGGTGCCCCGAGGCCGGCACGGATACCGCGGCGGCTGTGGCTGGGCTGTTGGTCTCATGGCGCAAAGGCTTCCGCGGACTGTTCCGGTATTCCTTCAGTCTTGAGGCCTCGGTTTGGTGGCTCGGCAAGACGACGCAGGCGCTCTCCACAGCCATGTCGCGGGTGCCGGCTTTGTCGAGCATGTCGTCCTCCAGTTCTTCTCCAGTTCCCCTGCGGAGGCAGATGCGCAGTCGGT
Source organism: Klenkia terrae (assembly GCF_900491935.1). GTDB lineage: Bacteria > Actinomycetota > Actinomycetes > Mycobacteriales > Geodermatophilaceae > Klenkia > Klenkia terrae. Next base: position 695,675 of record NZ_UEXK01000004.1, on the reverse strand, counting down.
CGTGGCCCTGCAGAGGGTCTCCAGTGGACGAGAGGTGCGTTGGACGTCGGGAGGATGCCGGCGCAGGCCTCCAGCCACCGCCCGACGTCACCCTCCCGTTGCCCCCTCCGTCGACTGGTGTCGCAGCGTGCCGACACGCAGGCGCGCCGCGCCGGTGACGAGGCGCTTGCCCGATCGGGGCGGGCACACGGCACTAGGGTTCGGCGCCACGGGGCGGGTGTCCACCGATCGGGTGATGGGGGAGCTGCCGTGGCGCGGCCGCTGCTTCGAGGCGACCGCCTGCAGGCTGCCCGTGAGGCCATCGGCCTGAGCCGAGAAGAACTGGCTGAAAATCTGGAGCTCTCCAGTCCGGTGCGCATCCGGGTCTGGGAGACGGGACTCGAGCGTCCGCGACCCCGCTTCGTGCCGAGGCTTGCGACCGCGCTGGGCGTCGACCCCTTGTATCTCCTCGACGTTGACCGCGACGACCCACCTCTGGCGGCTCTGCGCTTGGCGGCCGGATTTGCCACGAATGAGGTGACTGGGCCCGGGTTGTCGGTCATGACGTATTTGCGGCTGGAAGACGGCCGCCCCGGGGCGGATCCCTCGCCCGAGGTGATAGCCGCCATCAGCCAGGTTCTCGGCGTGGACAGCCCGCGAGTGGAGGCGGCCGTCCGCCGCTCTCGCAGGGACCACGCGGCCATGGCGACTTTCGAAGGCTGAACTGGAGAATTACTGGAGAAAGAGCCTGCCTCCCCGGACGATCCCGGTGGTAATTTCCCGCGCAGTTGCCCGGGGGAGGTGCCCAATGGCCCGCACGACGGAGTCGAGTGCGGCATGGGACCGCATGCCCCAGGGACTCGTCCACCGACCGCGGGCAGTCAGCCTCGTACCGAAGCACGGTCTCCCTACCCGGCGCGGGCAGTCGCGATGACCAGGCGGCGGTGGGCGGCTGGTGCGCTCCTTGCGCTACTGCCCCTCGCTGGATGCACGGCGGGCGAGGCCAGTCCGGAGGGCTCGACGCCGAGCGCGACGACGTCTTCGACTTCGCGGACTTCGACGACCGCTCCTGCCACGAGCAACGCGCCGAGCCCCGAAGACGAGGCGGCAACAGATGCCACCGTGGTCGTCAACGAGCTGCTGCGCGTCACTGACGCGGCCAAGAAGGACCCAGGTGCCAGGGACTGGGAGCCAGAGATCCGGCGGTTCTCGGGTGACCCCGCCGCGCTGCTCGCCGTCACGGCAGTACGGGACTACGCAGCCCTCGGGCTCCGTCAGGAAGGCGACACCGCAGTCGACCTGGAGGTCACCGACGTCGACCTAACGGCTCCCGAGGGACCCACCGTGAGGATCACCGGCTGCTACGACAGCGAGAGCACGCGCGTTCTGAGGGTCGAGAACGGGGAGGTCGTGCCCCACGGGACTCCGCCGCGGTACGTCTGGGACATCACCGTCACGCGCTACGAGGCCGAACCGGGATCCCCGTGGCTGGTCAACGAGTTGGACCCGCTGACGGATCGACCATGCTGACGTCGCACCGCGTGGTCCTGCTCGCGATCGCGATCTTCACGGTCTCCGGCGGGCTGAACGTCGCAATGGCAGCTCCACCCGTGGAGTGCGCGCAAAGGGATGCCCAGACCGGGATCTGCCTGGTCCAGGCGACATCCGCGGGACAAGGCGCCGGTGGGGACAACGACGTCAGCCCTGGCTGGGAGCAGCCGGCAGTCGGAGAGGCGCCCCCGCCCAGTTGCACGAGAGCGGTTGCAGATCCTCAACCGTGGATTGGGGACCCGGTATGGGCCGGACATCGTCCGGAAGACGGGATGATCTGGGTCTTCACATGCCCGCGCCCGGTCGGAACCGGATCAGGATTGTGGTCGGGCCTGATCTTCTTGTCGAACGGGGCTGGAGCACCTGGCGCCCCCCCGGTGGACCCTCGCCTCCTCGCTCAGGAGGCAATCGCATCCATGGCACTGAAGGCGCCGGACATCGGGATGGCACCACCGCCGGCTTCCCGGAGCGGATTGGTGGGTCTACCGGTGTGGATGTGGGTCGCACGCACCGCAGGCACGACTGGCCCTGTCCAGGCCTCTGCCTCCGCCGGAGGCGTGACGGTGACCGCCGAAGCTCGGGTCAGCCAGGTCCTCTGGAACATGGGCGACGGACACATCGTCACCTGCGGCCTCGGGACGCCGTACGTGCAGGGCACCGAAGGCGCGTCTCCGGACTGCGGCCATGTGTATGCGCAGGCGTCGAGCCGACACGTACCGGGCGGTGGCCCGTGGCCCATCACAGCGACGAGCACGTGGACGATCACCTGGTCCGGTAGTGGGCTGTCGGGCACAGAGACGCTGGAGCTGTCCTCTTCGGCGGAGTTGTTCGTCGGTGAACTGCACGTCCTCAACCAGGACGGGGCAAGCCGATGACCCGGACCCAGCCGCCGACGACCGGGGCAGCGCCCTCTCCGGCGGAAATGCATGGCCTGCCTCGCGCGCCGGTGCTGCCGCCACCTCGCCGCCGGCGCCGTCCGGCCCTTCTGGCATTGGCCGTGAGCATGGTGGTGCTCGGTGCTCTTGGGGCGACCTATCTGGCGACGTCGCTGGGTCAGACGACCGCCGTGATCGCGATCGCACGCGAGGTGCCGTGGGGGCAGACTCTCACCGCTGCCGACCTCGTAGAAGCAACGATCTCTGCCGATCCGGCGTTGGAGCCCATCCCGTACGTCGACCGCGACGAAGTGATCGGCCTGGTCGCGGCGACCACCCTGGGGCCCGGTTCGTTGCTCACCCGCGACGCCCTGACCGATGAGCGCCTCCCGGCTCCAGGACAGCAGCTGATCGGGGTTGGCGTGTCGCTCGTGCAACTACCGACGACCCCGCTGCGGCCGGGCGACGACGTCCTCCTGGTGCCCGTGGCCGCGGGCAGCGCTCCAGCCACGACCCAAGGAGTTCCGAGCGTGGTGGAAGCGACCGTGGTGAACTCTGGCCCTCCCGGAACCGACGGGCTGCGGGTCGTCGACGTGCTCGTCGACGAGGCCGACGGGCCGGACGTCGCCGCCCGTGCCGCCGCAGGCCTGATCGCCATCGTCGTGGTGGCCGGCGAGTAGGCGGGGCGGCTGCCGTGTTGATCGCACTGTGCTCGGCCAAGGGCGCACCCGGCGTGACCACTAGCGGGCTGGCTCTGGCGCTGTCCTGGCCTCGCCCGGTGGTCCTAGCCGAGCTGGATCCGGCCGGCGGGGACGTATTGCCGGGGTACGGCCGAGGCGAGCCGTTCGCGGGCGGGCTGGCCGACCTGGAGCTCGCGGCGCGGCGCGGCGGGCCGGCCCTGCACCTGGACCGTCAGCTGCTGCGGCTCGACTCCGAAGGACGTGCGCGGCTGCTACCCGGCCTGGCCGATCCCGCCGGCGCCCGACATATGGACTGGAATCGCCTGGCCGCCGTGCTGGCGGCGGGGGAGGACGGCGCCGTGGACGTGGTGGCCGACTGCGGGCGGCGGCGCGCTGAGCACTTCCCGGCCGCCGTGGTCCAACGGGCTGCCGCCGTCGTGCTGGCCACCGGCTCCACGCTTCGCGCCGTGCGTGCGGCGACGCAGGCGATTGCCGAACTCCGAGGGCGGGAGGCGTACCCCGGCATGCTGGGCACGCTGGTGATCGGGCCGGGGGAGCCGTACGGCGAGCGAGAGATCAGCGAGGCACTCGGCGTTCCCTCGGTCGGTTCGCTGCCGCGGGATCCGAAGGCGGCCGCAGTGCTCAGCGACGGCGCGCCGGCGGGCCGGCTGTTCACCCAGTCGCCGCTGCTACGAGCCGCGCGGACGGTCGCGACCCGGTTGGTCGAATTGGCCGCGGCTCACGAATCCAGGTTGACACCACCGCCAGCGCCCGTGCCTGCGCCCGCAACCACGTTTGGGGGCAGCCGTGTCCGCTGACCTCACCACCGACCTGCTCAGCGCGGGCACCGTGCCTCGACGAGCGGACGCATCACCGGTGGCGGTGGACTGGACGCTGGTGCGTCGGCTGCATCAGACAACGGCGACGGCCTTGGCCGAGGAGCTCAAGCGCCGCCCGACGCTCAGCATGATGGCGCAGCATGAGCTGGCCCGCACGCTCGTCCAGGACGGCGTCGATGAGTTGGTCCGGCAGCGGATGCGCGCCGGGCAGATGGTTCCCACGCCGGCCGAGGAGCGGGTGATCGCTGACGCGGTGTTCGCCGCCCAGTTCGGGTTGGGCCGGCTGCAGCCCTACGTGGACGACCCGCTGGTAGAGAACATCGAGGTTCACGGGTACGACAACGTGTGGATCGGTTACGCCGACGGCCGGGACGTCCGCGTTGACCCGATCGCCGACTCGGACGAGGAGTTGGTGCGGCAACTGCAGCACATCGCCGCTCGGCTGGGCCGCGCGGAGCGGACGCTAACCACAGCCAGTCCGCTGCTCACCATGCGCCTGCCTGACGGGTCCCGGTTGGCCGCAGTCATCGAGACAGTGCCGCGACCCCATCTGGTGATACGCCGACACCGGATCCGGAACGTCGACCTCGACGACATGGTGGGTCTGCGGGCGATCGACCGGCCGCTGGCCGAGTTCCTGCGGGCGGCGGTGCGGGCGCGCAAGAACATCGTCGTCACCGGCGCCCAGGCTGCTGGCAAGACGCTGATGCTGCGGGCGCTGGCCAACGAGCTGCCGGTCGAGGAGCACCTGGCCACGATCGAGAAGCATTTCGAGCTGCTGCTGCACGAGCTGCCCGACCGGCATCCGAGGGTGGTGCCGTTCGAGGCCCGGGAGGGCACCGGCGAGCGCGGACCCGACGGCCGCCGCCTCGGCGAGGTGACGCTGACCGAGCTGGTCGAGCAGTCGCTGGTCATGAACGTCAGCCGCGTGTGGCTGGGCGAGGTCCGCGGCGATGAGGCGTGGCCGCTGATCGAGGTGATGGAGGCGGGGGGGGGCGGCTCGGCCTGCACTCTGCACGCCCGCTCAGCCCACCACGCCCTCGAGCGGCTGGCCAACCTGTGCATGCGCGGCCGCGCCGCGGTCACCCCGGAGCATGTCTACCGGTCCTGCGCGTCGGCGATCGACCTGATCGTGCACATCACCACCGTGGACGAACGGTGGATCGGGGGCGAGCGGCACCGGTTCGTTAGCCAGGTCCTCGAGTGCAACGGCATCGGGGAGGGCGGGCGCCCGGCCGTCACCGACGTCTTCGCCCCAGGCCCCGACGGCAGGGCCATACCCGAGCACGATCCGGTGGACCTCGCCGACTACGTCCGGGTGGGCTTCGATCCCGACTGGCTCCGGCCAGGCCACGGGCGCTGGGCTGGCGCTGTCGGGGGACGACGGTGAGCGGCACGGGGTTGCTTGCCGGCGTCTGCGGGGCGCTGCTGATGGGCGGCCTGCTGCTAGCCGCCCACGCCCTCACCGCCCCCGAACCGCCGGCTCGGCCGCGGCGCCGCCAGCCGCGTCCGACGGCGCGGGCCGACGGCCCGGCGGTGCGGCGGCAGCGGGCGCTGTGGGTGGCCGCCGCCGTTGCGGCGGCGGTGGTGTGGCTGGCCTCGGGCTGGCCGGTCGCTGGCGTGCTGACCGGGTTGGCGGTGATCGGTGTGCCGTGGCTGCTGGCGCAGTTCTCCGGCGGCAACGCCACCGTGGAGCGGCTGGAGGCGCTGCAGGAGTGGGTGCGCCGCACCTCCGACGTACTCGCTGCGGGCGGGGGCTGGAGCAGACGCTGATTCGTTCGGCCCGCACCGCTCCCGAACCGATCGCGGCGGAGGTAGCGGCACTGGCCGCGCGGCTTCAGGCGCGCTGGCCGACGTCCCGGGCGCTGCTGGCCTTCGCCGACGATCTCGACGACGCCGCCGGGGACCTGGTCGTCGCCGCCCTGTTGCTGGGTGCGGAGCTGCGCGGGCCGGGGCTGGCACGGGTGCTGACCGAGCTGGCGGGAAGCCTCACCGAGGACGTAACCATGCGGCGCAAGGTCGAGGCCGACCGCGCCAAGCCCCGCGCGAATGCCCGGTGGCTGCTGCTGATCACCGTCGCCGCATCCGCGCTGGCCGCGCTCAACGGCGACTACCTGGCTCCCTACGGCACGGGAGTCGGGCAGCTGGTGCTGGCCGCTATCGCCGGGCTGATCGTCGCCTGCCTGCTGTGGATGCGCCGGCTCACCGCCCCTGCGCCGTCCCCACGCTTCCTGGTCGATCCCGACCGCAGCCTGCGGGTTCTCGGTCTCGAGCCGAACGAGCTGCCGGTCCCATGAGCGGCATCCAGGCACTGCTGATCGGCTCCGGCGCGCTCGTCGGTCTCGGAGCGTTCCTGCTGCTGCGGGTTGTTCTCGTGGTCGAGCAGCCGCGGTTGGCCGACGCGCTGGCCCGCCTCGACGGGGGCGCGGCTCCTGTCCCGGTCGCGCCGATGCCGGAGGGAGGCGACCGGTGGGCACGCGCAACCGGCCGCGCCGGTGCCTGGGCCGCCGCCCGGCTGCCCGCCGCCGGGAGGAGCGCGCCGTCCCAGGCGCTGACGCTGATCGGCTGGACGCCGGAGGGTTACGCCGCCCGCAAGGTCGGTCTGGCCGCCTTCGGCGCGGTGTTCGTTCCACTGTTGACCGCCGTGCTCGGCATGACCGGCGTCCGGCTGCCGGTGGTGGTGCCGGTGGCCGGATCGCTGGCGCTGGCTGGCGTGTTGTTCCTCGTCGTAGACCTGGTCGTGCGCGACCAGGCCGCCGAGGCCCGCGGTCAGATGCGGCGGGCGCTGGCGTCCTATCTGGATCTGGTCAGCCTGCGCCGCGACGCCAGCGAGGGCCCCACCATCGCCCTGGAGCGGGCCGCCGGCGTGGGGGAGGGCTGGGTGTTCCGACGGATCACCGACGCCCTGGTCGCCGCCCGGCTGGCCGGCGATCCGCCGTGGGACGGCCTGCGCCGAATGGCCGCCGACACCGGTGTTGGTGAGCTGGCCGACGTGGCTGACATTGCCGAGGTCGCCGCCTCGGAGGGCGCGTCGATCGCGCCGACGCTGCGGGCGCGCGCGCAGTCGCTGCGGGTCCAGTTGCTGGCCGAGGAGGAGGCGGCGGCCAACACCGCCAGCGAAAAGCTCACCGCTCCCGTCGCCCTGCTGTCGATCGCCTTTCTGCTGCTCTTCCTCTATCCCGCCCTGGCCCGTCTCATGGCCACCTGACCCGGTGACCCCGATCCGAGAGGAACCCCGATGACCTCGATACTCACTCTCCTGACCGTCGTCGGCGCGCAGCTGCGCGACCGGCTGCGCGATCTCCGCGACGAGCCGGAGCGCGGCTCGCTGTCGGTCGAGCAGGTGATCATCACTGTGGCGCTGATCGGCATCGCCGTCGCGCTGGTGGCCGTGATCGCCAACGCGGTCACCTCTCGGTCGGCCCAGATCCAGTAGCCCGGCCCGTGCCTCACCTCGCCGGCCCGTGTGGCCCTGCGGCCGTGTCCCGGCCCTGCCCTGCTACGGGCAGCCGGGCCGGCGGCGTGGGGCGCCGACGGATGTCGGGCGAGCGCGGTGCGGCGTCGGTGGAACTGGCGGTCGCCTTCCCGGTGGTGTTGCTGCTGGTGATGACGCTGATCCAGGCGGCTCTGTGGTTCTACGCCCGCTCGATCGCGCTGGGCGCCGCCCAGGAGGGCGCCCGCGAGGGCCGCGTGCAGCCTGCCTCGACCGCGCGCGCCCAGTCTGCCGCCGAGGGCTTCCTCGACCAGACCGCGCAGGACCTGCTCGTCGCCCGGAACGTGACCGTGACCGGCTCGCCGAGCAGCATCGAGGTGACCGTCACCGGCAGCTCGCTCAGCCTCTTCCCCGGCCTGTCGGGCTGGTCGGTGACCCAGACCGCCGTCGGCCCGGTGGAACGGCCCACGCCATGAATGCCCAGGCCAGGGAGCGGGGGTCGGTGTCGGTCGAGCTGGCGCTGCTGGCCCCGGCGCTCCTCCTGCTGCTGTCCTTCGCCGTCGTCGCCGGCCGCACCCAGATCGCCGAGGGTGCCGTCCAAGAGGCCGCACGAGCCGCCGCGCGGGAGGCATCGCTCGCCCGCGACGCTGCCACCGCCGCCGCACGGGCCGGCGCCCAGGCGGAGCGCACCCTGGCCGCTCAGGATCTGCGCTGCGAGCGCACCACGGTGGACGTCGACACCGCGGGGTTCCAAGCCCCGCTCGGCCAGCCGGGCGACGTCACGGTGTCGATCACCTGCGTGGTCGGCATGGCCGACCTGTTGGCCCCCGGCCTCCCCGGCTCGGTCACCGTCGAAGCCTCCTTCATCAGCCCCATCGACGCCTACCGCGAACGATGACCGGCTACCACGGACACCGGCGGCCGGACGGAGAGCGCGGCGCCATCAGTGTCTTCCTCGCCGTTCTCGTTCCCGGGCTGCTGCTCATCATCGGGCTGGCCGTCGACGGCGGCGCGAAGGTGGCCGCGACCCAGCGCGCCAACGCCATCGCCGACGAGGCGGCGCGCGCGGGCGGACAGGCCCTCGACATCTCCGCGGCCCTCGCCGGACAGGTGCAGGTCGACCCGACCGCCGCTGTCGCCGCCGCGCAGGACTACCTCGACCGCAACGACGTGCAGGGCGCGGTGACGGTCGTCGACGGCGACACCCTGTACGTGACCACCACGATCACCCAGCCCACCACCTTCCTGGGCCTGATCGGCATCTCCACCCTCACGGTGGAGGGCTCCGGCACCGCCGACCTGATCACAGGGACCGGCCAGAACGGGGGAGCGGGCCCATGACCACGCCACCGCGGGCATTCGACGTGCTGCGCCAGCTGCTCGCCCTTCTGGTGTTGGCGGCCGCCGTCGCCGGCGTCCCGATTGCGCTATGGCACCTCGGTGGCGCTTACCTGCCCGACGAGCTGCCCTCCTGGGTGGAGGTGACCACTGCGCTGAGCGGACCGGACACCGGCGCCGTCTTCCTCGGACTGCTCGTGGTGATCGGCTGGAGTGCCTGGGCGTGCTTCGCCCTGTCGGTGGCCGTCGAGCTCGTCAGTCAGTTGCGCGGACTGCCACCGCTGCGGCTGCCCGGCCTGGCGGTCCCACAGCAGCTCGCCGGCCTTCTGGTGGCCGCCGTCCTCGGTTTCGCCAGCGCACCGCTGTGGGCCGCTCCGGCCGTGGCCGGTCCGCCGGTCGTCGCCGAACAGCCGCTTGACCACGAGGAGCCGCCGCCGGCGCCCGCCCCGCCAGCCGACACCCCGCCTACCGCACCTCCCGCGGCCGGTCCGACCTACTCGGTGCAGCCGCGCGACACTCTCGGCCGCATCGCCGCCCGCTACCTGGGCGACTGGACCCGTTTCGAGGAAATCCTCGAGCTCAACCGCGGCCGGCCCCAGCCTGACGGCGCGATCCTCATCGACCCGGGGCTGATCCGTCCGGGCTGGGTATTGATCCTTCCGCCCGACGCCAGCGTCCCCGTGGTCGACAGGACGGCCGGCGAGGTGACCGTGGGGCCCGGCGACACCCTCACCGACATCGCCGAGCAACACGGCCTGGACGGCTGGCAGCCGATCTACGCCCTCAATGCCGGCGAACCCCTTCCCGGCGGCGGCCGATTCACCGATCCCGACCTGATCCTCCCCGGGCAGGTCCTCGACCTCCCGCCCGTAGACCCGGCAGCCGCTGGCTCGTCCTCATGCGGCGGAACTGGCGGCCGTTCTCGCCGGCAGCGGGGCACTGCTCGCCGCAGGCGTGGGCGCGACGTGGCTGGCGCACCGCCGCCAGCGGCTGCGCCGCCGCCGCCCTGGCCGACGGCTGATTCCCCTCCCGAAGGGGCTGTCGGCCACCCAGACGGTCGTCACCTCGGCGGCCGACGCGGGTACGGCCGACTACGACGCGCTCGACCTGGCGCTGCGCGGACTCGCCGTCCGGATCTCCGAGCACCCAGACGGGCTGATGCCCGACGTTGTCGCCGCCCGACTGCACGGCGGCCGGCTCGAGCTGCGGCTGCACGCCCCGGCCGACAGTCCGCCGCCCGAACCGTGGACCGCCGATGACACCGGCCTGTGGTGGTTCGTGCGGCTGGACCGGGACACCGGCGTGGCCACCGAAGTGGTCCGGGCTCGCCTGGCGCCATATCCGACCCTGGTCACCATCGGGACCGACGGCGGCGACCGTTGGCTGCTCGACCTGGAACGCCTCGGCGCCGTGTACGTGACCGGACCGGCCGACCGCCGCACGGACTTCGCCCGGCACCTGGCCGCCGAACTGGCCGTCAACAGCTGGTCGGACCACCTCACTGTCACCACCGTTGGTTTCGGCGAGGAACTGCTCGACCTGGCACCGCACCGGGTCCAACCGACCGACACCGCCAACGATCCCGCTCTGCACGCCGCGCTGCGGGAAGCGGCCGAGCGCGACACCGACGACGTGCTGGACGGGCGGTTGCGGGCCGGAGCGGGGGACGGCTGGATGCCGCAGGTCGTCCTCAACCCACAGACGCCAGATCAGGGCGGCGAACTGACCGAGGCCGCCGCTGCTTTGCCCGCCCGCGAGCGGCGCGCCGCGGTCGCACTCGTGCTCGGCGTCGACGCGGGGGAGGCCGGCGACGAGTGGCTGCTGACGCTGACGGACGACGGGTCGCTGCTCATTCCGGCACTGGGGCTGCGGCTACCGGCTCCACAACTGACCGCCGAGCAGGGTCGCGACATCGCCACGCTGCTGGCCTTCGAGCGTGACTCCAATGACGACCCAATCCCCGTCGCCGCCGGCGACCGCCCCTGGCAGGTGCACACCGACGCCGCCGGCGCCCTCCGCAACGACGCATCCGATTCGGGCATCACCGAGCCACGGGTCCAACTGGCCGCCCCGCAGACGGTCGTACGCAGGTCCACCACTGCTGCAGCAGGCGATGCCACGCCGCGCTCGCCGACCGACATTGCCGCCCGAACGACGTCGTCGGCGAGCGATGCCGCCGAGGCGCCGGGGCGTGCGGCGCCAGCCGACATGCGCAGCCGGATCGAGGACGACCTCGCCCAACTCGACCGCGATCTCGCCGACTGGTGGTCGCCAGAATGCGCCCGGCCGCGGCTGACGCTGCTCGGACCGGTCACCCTGAGCGCGCACGGTGATGAGGCGGCCGTCGCCCGGTCCGGGCTGCGGCGCCGTTACGAGGAGACGGTCGCCTACCTCGCCACCCGCCCGCACGGCGCCACCGCCGACGAGGCCGCCACCGCGCTGCAGCCTGCCCGCGGCGGCAGGGCCGACCCGGTCAGCGCCCGCGCCTACGTCCACCGGGTCACCGCCGGCGCCCGCGCCTGGTTGGGCACCGATCCCGCCACCGGCCAAAAGCACGTCAGTTCCGGCCACCGCGGCCGCTACACGTTGACCGGCGTGCTTGTCGACGCCGACCTCTTCCGCCAGCTGCGCGCCCGCGCCGCTGTCCGCGGAAACGACGGCCTGCCCGACCTGCTGGCCGCCCTTCAGCTGGTGTCTGGCTCGCCGTTCGCCCAGCGCCCGGCCGGCTACGAGTGGCTGGACGGCTTGGACCTCACACTCACCGCCGCGGTCTGCGACGTCGCCCACCAGGTCGTCACCGCCGCCCTCGCCGACGGCGACCTGGCCGCCGCCGGCACCGCCTCGGCCACCGCCCTGCTTGTGGCGCCGGACGACGAACAAGTGCTGCTGGACGCGATGTGGGTGGCCTACCACCAGGGCAACCGCGCCGAGGCCGAGACCTACGTCGCTCGCATCGTGGCCGTCCACGACGGTGAGGACGAGATGGACCTGCCCATGAGCACCGCGGAGACCATCAACCGCGCCCGCCGGCAGTTCCTCGACCGTGCCTCGTGACGACGGCCGCTGGCTGCATCCACCACAACGAGGGAAGCGTCCAACCTGGACGAACCGCAGTCCGGGACGTCCGGGACCTTCGCCGGCAGGTCGAGGTGTCGTACCTGCTGACCACACTCGAGTGCGCAGGCCCTCGGGATGGAAGGAGAGACGCTGGTCATCATCGACCCGATCGCCGCCGACCTCGACCTCGACGAGGTAGAGGTCAGCGCTGCTGAATGCCGCGGTCGGTGACTACGCCGCCGAGGCCGCCGTGCTGCTGCTCGCCAACGACGGTTACTGGCCGGCTCATCTGCCCGCCGCTGGGATGATCACGGTGGAGGCCGAGCCGGTCGGCGGGCAGATGTGGGCGCGCATTGAGTGGGCCGAGCTCGACGCTGCCCTCGCCGACGGGCGGCTGCCCGGCAGCCCGGAGGAGCTTGCGGTGCTCCGGGTAGCCGTAAGCCTCGCCGACGGCCGGCCGGTCGACCTTGCCGACGTGGTGGTGGCGCTGGACCGTCGCAGACTCGGCCTGGTGCTCGCTGCGTTTGCGCACGCCGCCGGCAGCCACGATCACTGCGCTCCGGCCGGCCAGGGCGTAGACCCCGACCTCCGGCTGGGACCGCTGATCGCCTGGCCGGCTCGGCACTGATCCAGCCATGCCCTATCCGCCGCGGCCACAGCTTCGCCCGCTGCCCGCCTTCGCCGGTACTGCCCGCACCGGCACCGTGCCCAGTCTGCGGCTGCAGACGCAGCTGGAGGCCTTCGTCCTCGCCGAGTACGCCGCCGGCCGCTCGCTGCGGCAGATCGCCGAGCTGATCGACCGTTCGCCCACCGCAGTCCGCCGCGTGCTGGACAAGCACGGGGTTCCACGGCGCGCGGTCGGCGCTCCACGGCAGGGTGCCCAGCGTCCCTGACCGAAACCCGATCGAGGGCCGGCATCCGCCGGCGTGCGGCGTCGGGACTCCGGTAATCCTCCAGTCGTCCGCCGGTGAGAGTCGTTCGGTACCACCCCAGCGCCGGCACACACTTCACCTCGGCCGATGACCGCTCTCCAGTTTGCTAACTGGAGGACTTCTGGAGGCCCGGACGACACGGTCGGCGCATGCAGAGCCCAACCCCGCGTCGGGGACCGCGGCGCGGTCGGATGAGCCGTGACGCGCCGCCGTCGGGATCGATGGCGATCGCGGACCCACTGACTTCTCGTCGAGCACGGCCGATGACGGTCGAGGCGATGCGCGCGGCCGTCATCGCGATCCGCTCAGGGAACTTCGACGACCTCAACGATCTCGACGTCGTTTGGAGAGGCCAGGCGTCGCGCGCTGCGGGTCCTGTCGCTGCCTCCCGGCCGGCTGCCAGTTCGATCCCGTGGGTGGCGTCCAACGTCGGCGATCCTGTCGTCCTGGTGATGGCCGGTCACGCCGGCGCCGGCGCTTCGACGGTCGCCTTGGCCGTGGCCGAAGGGCTGGCGGAAGCCAGGCGTGTGCAGCTGGTCGACTATGCCGAGCCTGTCCAGTCGGGCTTGGTGGCGGCCCCGGCCATCGAGATGGGCACGGACGGGGCCTGGCGGCGCGGTCGCCGGAATCGACTCGACGTCGTCCGCCTCACTCGGCATCCGGCCGACGGAGTGCTTCCGCCGCCACCAGAGACCGACGACGCTGAGCCCCTGAGGGTGGTCGATGCCGGCTGGTCGCTGACCCGCACGCTGCTCGATCCACCCGGTTCGGTCGTCGGCGGCGCGATGGTCGTCGTCGTCACCCGGGTGACGGTGCCGTCGGTCCGGCAGACCGAGCAGCTGCTCGCCGCCGTCGGCGGCGAGGCGGCGGTCGCCGCAGTGGGCCCGGCCCGCTGGCCCCGGCTGGTGGAGGTCAGCTGCGGTCCGCGGCTTCGTGAGTTGCGGTCGCGGGGGCAGGTGGTCCCAGTGCCGATCGACCGGCAACTGCAGATTGCCGGGCTGACCGGCGACCGGCTACCGAAGCCAGTGGCGGCCGCCGGCCGGGCGGTGGCCGCACTCGTGGCCCCGGCGGGGGGGACTCCGTGACCGCCGGGCGCCGGAGCACCGCCGTGGCGGTGCGGGCCGCATCAAGCGTGGTGTTCGTCCTTGCCGGGTTCGTCGTGCTGGATGCCGGGCCGGCGACTGCGACGCCGGCCGAAATCAGCGCGGCGGTCTGCCCCCAGGCACCGCCCGGGATGGAAGCCTTCGCCGACGATGTGACCGCCTGGGTGAAGTGGGGCGTGCTGGCGCTGATCGGCATCGGCGCGGTCGTGTCCCTCGGGTCGATCCTCGTCGGGCGGATCTTCTCCCATCCGCACGCCTCCCGGTACGGGGCCATGGGCGTCGCGGTGGTGGTGATGGTGGCCATCGCCTACACGGTCATCCTCGTCATCCTGGACTCGATCACCGGCAGCGGGTGCACGTGATGCGCCGCCACCGAGACGTCCAGGGAAGCGCTATCCCTGGGTGGGGAGCTGGTCGACTTCTCACGCTGGTCGTGGTCGCCGCCCTCGTCGCGCTAGCGGTCTTGGCCGGCGTGGTCCTCGCAGTCGTTGGGGCGCTGACCGAGGAGGAGTCAGGCTCAGCGCACGCTGCGCGACAGGGAGATTCACTCTCCACGGATACGTCGTCCCAAGATGCCCTGGCCGCGACGCCGATGCCGACCGCCGACCCGGACGACGCGCTGCCAGGTCCGGTGTCGCGGCAGGCGGCGGGTGTCATCGAGTTGCCGCGCACCACGGCCGACGGCCCGGCTGACGTGCCCACCGGCTTTCCCCGCACTTCGGAAGGGGCCCTGGCGCAGTTGGCCGCGATCGACGTGACGGCGATGCAGACCGGCTCGATGGACGGTGTGCGGCGTGTCATCGCCGAGTGGGCTGCCCCTGGCGGCCCGACCCCGGAGTCGTGGTCCGGGGTGGCTGGCATGGCGAGCCTTCTGTCGGCGGCGGGGCTGTCCGGTGCCGGGTCCCCGCAGTTGGCCATCGTTGTCCGACCGGCGATGGGGCTGATCAAGGGAACGGTGGGTCCGCAGTTCGCGGTGGTGTGCGTAAACCTCGAGTTCACCGTCACCGTCGAGCAGACGTCGCGGATCGCGATCGCCGACTGCCAGCGCATGGCATGGGTGGGGGACCGGTGGATGATCGGTGCCGGGCCGGAGCCCGCGCCGGCGCCGTCCGTCTGGCCGGGTACCGACACCGCGATCGCGGCTGGCTGGCGGGATCTGCGCCATGCCTAGCCCACAGCCACGACGGCGTAGTCGGGTCGGGCCCAGAGCTTTGGTCGTCGTTCTGCTGGCGGCGGCGGGATGGCTGGCAGTCGCCGCTCCCGCATTGGCCGACACGGCGGTGGTGGTCGCCTTCCCGGCCGATCCGTCATCGGCCGAGGACGCGTTGTCGTGTCTGCCGACCAACCCGTTCTGCGTGATCGGTGAAGCGGCCGGAGCCGTGGTCGCCGACGTGTGGATCAGCGCCATGTTGTCGCTGTGGGAGGCCGGGCTGTGGCTACTGGGCCTGGCCTTCTCGGTGATCGACGCGCTCGCCACCCCTGACCTGTCCGCAGGGGGCCCGCTGGCCGGGGTCTATCCAGTGACCTTCGGCATCGGCGCGGCCGTGGCTGCGCTGATGGCCATGGTGCAACTCGGTGTCGCGGCGGCACGCCGGGACGGGCAGAGCCTCGGCCGGCTGCTCATCGGCCTGCTGCAGTTCGGGCTGGTCTGGGTCAGCTACGTCGGCATCGCGGCGCTGCTGGTCACCGGCGTCTCCGGGCTGATCACCGCCTTGCTGCGCAGCCTGCTCGACATCGACACTCTGGCCGCCTTTGACCCGTCGATCAGCGTGGGCCGCGACGTGGTCAACGGCACGGTTGCCACCGTTCTCGGAGTCAGCTCCATTTTCCTCCTGGTGCCGGCCAGCGTCGGCTACCTGCTGCTGATGCTGGTCCGCGAGGCGGCGTTGATCGTGCTGGCGGCGACCTCGGCCATCTCGGCCGGCGGCCTGTTGGCACAGTCCTCGAGCGCCTGGTTCTGGCGCAGCCTGCGCTGGTTCCTCGCCGCACTGCTGGTCGCCCCGGTCGCCGTCCTCATCCTTGGTGTCGGCGTCACCATCACCGAGGGCATCGTCACCGGAGCCGAGGAAACGAGCACAGAGGCAGCGGTCGGCATGGCGGTGGTCGGCTGCCTGCTGATTCTGCTCGGCGCGATCTGCCCGCTGGCGCTGTTCCGGCTGCTGGCCTTTGTCGACCCCGGTACCTCCAGCGGCGCGGCTCTGCGTTCGTCCCTGGCCGCCTCTGGCGGAGTCATGGGCGCACTGGGCAATCTCGGCGGGGGAGGTGGTCGTGCTGCGGGGGCCGCCGCTGTCGCCGCCTCCGGTGGGGTTGCGGCCTCCGGAGCCGCGGCAGAGCTGGTTGGAGACCGCGCGCAGGGGGAGTCGACCGCCGACGCCGCGACCAGTGGTCGCTTCGCCGGCGCGCTGCGTGCGCTGACAACGGGCACCTCCACGGCCGGCCGTCTGGCCGCTGGGGTGGCCGCCTCGGCGGCCGACGTCCTCTCCGGAGCTGGCATCGGACACACCGCGCCCTACTACAGGCAGTCAGTTCGGGGCCGGGCTTCCGTGGCGGGAAACGGGCACGCTCGCGCAACCGCGCTCTCACGACAGGACGACGCGTCGCCGCGTCCGGACGGGGACGGCCAAGACCCCCTGACTCCTGATCCGCTGTGGTCGTCCCTCGCCGACGGCGCAGCGGCTGTTGGCTGGCCCGCGGAGCGGGCCAACGGCGCCGGACGCGGCGGGTCTCCCCAATCCGACCTCCCCGCTCCGCGGGGGCGGCCTGACTCTCCTGCCGACGACGGTGCCGCATGAGCGCACACCGCTACGGCGAGTACGCCAAGGACGTCTCCGGTTGGTTCCTGGGGATGACCGGCACGCAGCTGGCCTTGGTGACGCTCGCCGGCGTTCCGGCGCTGCTGGCCCTGAACGGCCAGGCCTGGGGGTTGTTCGTCGGCTGGCTGCCGGTGTGGGCGCTGCTGGCCGCCGTGCTGCTGGTGCCTATCCGGGGCCGTGCCGCCGGCCGCTGGTTCGGCGACCTCTGTCTGCACGCGATCGGAGGAGCCATGGGCTGGGCGGCGTTCGGCTCACGGGCCGGAGCGGGGACGGCCGACGACCTGTCCGAGGCCGACCTGCCGGGAGTGCTCGCCGGAATCCGCACTCACGACGGGCCGCCCTTCGGGCAGCTGTTCACCCGGCCGGTGATCGTGCAGAACTGCGCCGCACGGACCTGGGCAGCGGTGGCGTCGATTGCCCATCCCGGCATCGGGCTCGCCGAGGCGGGCGAGCGGGACCGGATGGGCGCCGGCCTGGCCGAGATGTGCGAGCTCGCCGCCCGCACCGAGCTGATCGACGTGCTCGTCCTGCAGGTGCGCACCGTGCCCGACGACGGCGCGGAGCGCGCCGCCTGGGAACGCACTCACACCCACCCCGACGCGCCGACGCTCGCCGCGCGGGTCAACGCGCTGCTGGGCGCAACGCTGACGCCGGCCGCGGTACGGACCGAAGCGTTCGTGACCGTCGTGGTCGGCGAGGGACGGATCGCCCGGGCGGCGAGGGAGTCCGGCGGGGGCGTGGACGGCCGGGCCCGGGTCTTGCACTCGGTGATGGCAGAGGTCGAGGCCGCGCTTCGTGGACCCGTCGGCTGCACGACGGTGTCCTGGCTCGACTCCGCACAGCTCGCCGCCGCGGTGCGCACCAGCTTCGCCCCGGGTGACCGTGGCGAGCTGGTCGCCGCCGACCTGGCGGCCGCCTCCAGCCAGCAGTTGGCCACCGGGGTGCCGATGGCCGCCGCGGCACCCACGATGGCGCGCGCCGAGGTGCGGCACTACCTG
The DNA here is from genome assembly GCF_900491935.1 of Klenkia terrae. Classification (GTDB taxonomy): domain Bacteria; phylum Actinomycetota; class Actinomycetes; order Mycobacteriales; family Geodermatophilaceae; genus Klenkia; species Klenkia terrae. The sequence goes on along the minus strand of NZ_UEXK01000004.1, from coordinate 678,077 downwards.
CACGACGCCTGGGCGTCGGTGACCGACACGATCCTGCTGCCCGACTCCGGTGCGGTGCTCGGCGCGCTCGCCCCGGTGCTCGTGCCGACGGTGGCGGGGGAGCGGCGCTGCCTGACCGTCTTCCTCGACCCGCTGCCGCTGACCCGGGCGACCCGGGTGGTCAGTCGGGAGCAGATGAGCGCCACCACCGGCAACGAGATGCGCGCCCGGATGGGTTTCCGGCAGCGGGCCCGGCAGCGGCGGGACACCGAGCGGGTCGGTGCCGCCGAGGAGAAGCTCACCGCCGGCCGTGCTCTGGTGCGCGTCGCCGCGGCGGCCTGCGTCACCGTGCCGGCGACGTGGCCGGTGGTCGAGCACGGCCGCCGGCTGTCCGCCTCGGTCCGGGCCGCCGGCTTCGTGCCGCTGCGACTCGACCTGGCGCAGGACTCCGCCTTCGCCGCTGCCGCCATTCCCCTCGGCGTTGGGCTGCCGGACCGCAGAGGCCGACGATGAGCCGCCGTCCCTTCCGCCGTGGCCGGGACGTCGCTGTCCTGCTCGACGACTTCGGCCACCGGCTGCCCGCCGTCCCCGCGATCGAGACCGCGGCACGGGAACGGGGGCCGTTCACCCAGCTGGTGCCCCGCCGCGGCCCCCGCGGACGTGGTCGTGGCCGAGCGGCGGCGCTGGCGCCGCTGTCGGTGTGGCGGATGACCTCGGAGCAGACGCCGGTGGTGTGGCCCCTGATTGCCACCTCGGGCCTACCGCCCACCGGCGCACAGATGGGACTCGACCTGCTGTCCGGCGGAGCGTTCTACTGCGATCCGGTCGGCTGGGTCACCGACGACGATCTCCCGGTCACCAACCCCAACGTCGTCGTCTTCGGCAAGCCCGGCCGCGGCAAGTCCGCCACCGTCAAGGCCTTCGCGCTGCGGATGCTCGCCTACGGCTATCGCACTCTCATCCTCGGGGACACCAAGGACGAGTACGAGCCCCTCTGCAGAGCACTCGGCGTGGAGCCGTTCGTCATCGGTCACGGCCTGCCGACCCGGGTGAACCCGCTGGCCTTCGGCCCGCTCGGGTACGGCTGGGACCGCCTCGACGCCGCCGAGGCCCGGCGCCGCGAGGCGCTCCTGTTCGCCCGGTGGCTGGTGCTGCTGCGCGGCCTGATCGGCTCGCAGGCGGTGCCGTTCGGCCCGGTGGAGGAGACCGCGGTCGGGGAGGCGCTGCGGCTGCTCACTGGCTACCGCTCGGGCGCCACCCGGCTGACCGAGCCCACCATCCCGCAGCTGTGGCGGGCACTCGACGAGCCTCCCGACGAGCTCGTCGCCGGCTGCCGCTACGCCGACCGGCGGCACTTCATCGACGCCACCCGCACTCTCCGCGACGCTCTCGGCGCCCTGGTCAAGGGCTCCCTGGCCGGGTTGTTCGACGACCACACCACCATCGCCGTCGACTGGCGCGCCCCGATCCAGTCGCTGTCGCTGTCCCGGGTCGAGCCGCTCGGTGACCAGGCCGTCGGCATCGCGCTGACCTGCCTCAACTCCTGGGGCCAGGCGATGCGCGAGATCGCCGAGCCCGGGGACCTGCGCATCGTCATCCGCGACGAGACGTGGCGGCAAATGCGCCTGGGTGCCGAGGCGATGAAGAGCCTGGACGCCAACCTCCGGCTGTCCCGCCGCGACGCCGACGTGCAGATCCTGCTGGCGCACAAGCCCTCCGACATGCTCACCGCCGGGGACGCGACCTCGCAGGCGGTCGCCATCGGCCGCGACCTGCTGCACCTGTGCGACGTCAAGGTCCTGCACGGCCAGGACCAGGCCATCGGCGACGAACTCGGCAGCCTGCTCGGCCTGGCCCCGATAGCCCAGCGGGTGGTCACCGGCTGGGCCGTCGCGGGCAAGGGCCGGGCACTGTGGCTGGTCGGGGACCGGGCGTTCAAGGTGCAGACCGTCCTCACCGAGCCCGAGCTGCGGCTGACCTACACCAACGAGGCCCTCACCGCCGGGGGAGCGCGATGAGCGGCGCGGCGGAGCGCGCGGCGCGGGCGTGGCTGTGGAAGGCCGCCGCTCCGGTCGCCCTCCCGGTGCTCGCCGGGCTCACCCTGTTGCTAATCCCGCTCGCCGTTCTGGCCGCACCCGACCAGCCAGCGGCCGCATCGTCGCGCTGCTCGATCGGCGGCACCCGGGGCACCGTCGCCGGCATCGAGCTGGACGCCGTCCAGATGGGTCACGCGCAGACCATCGTCGCCGTCGCCGCGGCGCAGGGACTCGACCCCTATGCGGCCACCGTGGCGCTGGCCACCGCATACCAGGAGTCCCGGATCCGGATGCTGGCCAATGACGGCAGCAGCCCCGAACTCACCGCCGAGCAGGCTGCGGTGACCGCCACCAGCCTCCAGCACGCGCACGACGGCCTCGGCTCCGACCACGACAGCGTCAACACCTTCCAGCAGCGCTGGATCGCCGGCTGGGGCACCGTCGCCCAGCTGATGGACCCCGTCTACGCCGCTGCGGCCTTCTACGACCGGCTGGTCGAGGTGCCGAACTGGCGGACCATCCCGCTCACCCAGGCAGCCCAGGAGGTGCAGGTCTCGGCCGCGGGCGGCGCCTACGCCCGCTGGGCGCCGTTCGCGGGCGAGCTGACCGGCATGCTGTGGCCCACCGCCCAGGCCATCGTTGCCGACCCTGCTCGCGGGGCGTCCGGCGTCTGCCCGAACCTTCCGGTGCCCGCCGGATCCTGGATCCGGCCCACCGCCGGTCAGGTCACCTCCGGCTCCGGGCCCCGCTGGGGCACCCTGCACGCCGGCGTCGACATCGCCGGCCCCCGCGACAGCCCCGTCTACGCCGCCGGCGGCGGCACCGTCATCACCGCCGCCTGCACCAGCGCCTACTGCGACCGTGACGGCGGCCTGGGGCTGGCCGGCTACGGCAACCTCGTCGAGCTCGACCACGGCGGCGGGGTGACCACCCGGTACGGGCACCTCTCGACCTACACGGTCAGCGCGGGCCAGCACGTCGGCGCCGGGACGCTGGTCGGCTTCCAGGGATCCACCGGCAACAGCACCGGTGTCCACCTGCACTTCGAGGTCCGCCAGGACGGCGCGCCGCTCGACCCGGTTCCGTGGCTGGCCGATCGCGGCGTGGACCTGAATGCGTCCAACCCGGGCTGACCTGCTCGTGCCCCCTTTTCCGACCCACAGGAGGAGCCATGCACCGGACGCCGTACGGACGGCGGCGATGACCGGCGTCGGCGCGCGCGCAGACGTGGGCCCGGCGAGCTGGGAGGTCCCGGCTGCAGCCGTCAGCGCCTGGCTGGCCGCTGCTGCGCTGCTGCTGCCTGTCGGCCGCGGAGTGGCCGCGGTGCTCGACGGCGGCGGCTGGGTCTGGCCGACCGACGGCGCCGCCCTGACCGCCTCGATCGGCGGCCTGCTGGTCGGGGATCCGGACACCGGCCTCGACGCGAGCCAGGCGGCGGCGCTGCCCGGCACCCCCGCCGTCTACGCCGTCATCGCGGTCCTGCTCGTCGCCTTCCTCGTCGCCAGCGGAGGTGCCGTCTGGGCCGGACGGCGGTTGCTCGGGACGCCGAGCGGAATGGCCGACCGCAGCCAAGTCGAGCAGGTGCTTGGCCGCTCCCGGCTGCGTCGCGCCGCTGCCGTGGTCCGGCCCGACTTTCCCACTTCCGCGGGTCGAGGCGGGCGGTCCCCCGAGTCGGATGGCGTGGGCTGGCGGCTGGGCGTCTGCGCCGTCCCCGCCGGTGGAGAGCTGTGGGTGCCCTTCGACCGGACCACCGGCATCTACGGCCCGCAGGGTTCGGGCAAGACCCTTGACCTGCTCGCACCGGCGCTCCTGGACGCGCCCGGCGCGGCGCTGGTGACGCTGACCAAGGCCGAGGACCTGCTGCTCACCCTCGACGCCCGCGCCGACGGCGGGCGGCCGGTCGCCGTGTGCGATCCGTTCGGCTCGGTCCCGGGCGTGCCGGAGCTGGTGTGGGACCCGGTCGCCGGTTGCGGAGATCCGATGGTCGCCGAGCGTCGGGCGAAGGCGTTCACCGCCGGCACCGTCGCCGGCGCGGTCACCGGGGGGATCTCCGACGGCGCGGCCCGCTTCTACGCCTTCGAGGCGGCCAAGGTGCTGCAGGCCTACTTCCACGCCGCCGCGCTGACCGGTGGCACCGTCGAGCACGTCCTCGAGTGGGCGGCCCATCCGCAGGCCGCGACCGCCCCGGCCGACATCCTGCGGGGCCACCCGCAGGCCGCGCCGTTGTGGGACGGGCTGCTGCACGGCGCCATGCAGGGCGACCCGCGCACCGCCGGGAACACCGCCACGACCGTCCAGCAGGCGCTGGCCTTGTTCTTCCAGGCCGACATCCGCCGCCGCTGCACTCCCGGGCCCGGCCGGCCGGCCACCGAGGTTGCCGGTCTCCTCGCTGCCGGCGGCACCGTCTACCTGCTCGGGCGCGACGACCCCTACGCCTCCGCGTCCCCGCTGCTGACCGCGCTGGCCGAGCACGTCCTCGATACCGCGCTCCAACTCGCCGCCGGCTCGCGGACCGGCCGGCTGTGCCCGCCGCTGCTGGCCTGTCTGGACGAGCTGCCGTCCACCGCGCCGCTGCCCACTCTGCGCACTCGCATGGCCAACGACCGGGCCCTGGGCGTGAGCTACATCTACGCCGCCCAGACCTGGCGGCAGCTGGTGTTGCTCTACGGCGAGCACGAGGCCCGGGCCCTGTTCGGCCTCACCAACGTCGTGATCGCTTTCGGCGGCGGCAAGGACGGCGATTTCTACCGCGAGCTCTCCGAGCTGATCGGCCGGACCCGCGTGCGCCGCTCCTCCTACAGCTACCGGGGCGCCGGCTGGGCGCGGTCCACCCACGGCGAGGACACCCCGGTGCTGCGGCCGGAGGAGATCCGCTTGTTGCCGCCCGGCCGGGCGCTGGTGCTCGCAGAGAACGCGCCGCCGCTGATCGCCCGTCTGACCCGGTGCCTCACGGGGCGCCGGGGCGCCACGCTCTTGGCCGCCCAGGCGGCCGCCCGCGACCGGGTTATGGCCGCCCGCGGCCGCGGCACCGGGGGAGGGGAGCGCCCCCGCCGCCCCTCCGAGCCGACGGCTGAAGCCGCAGGGACCATGCCCGCGAGTTGGGAGGTGTCGTGACCGAGATCCTCCTGGCGCCCCCGTTTCCGCGACCGCCGCGCTGGGTCCGGCACGCGCTGGAGATGCTGCGGCAGGCCGAGGTGTCCGGGCTCGAGCCATCGGCCTACGGGCTGCTAGACCGGCCGTGGGACCCGGCGACCTGCTCTCCCCAAGTGCGCCGGGAGCTGTGGTCGTGGATCGACGACGTCGCCGGCTGGCTCAACCACACCTACGCCTGGCAAACCGCGCACTTCGTCCCCTCCTGCTGGCCGGCCCACCCGGCACTGGTCCGCGAGCTGGCAGTCCTCGCGTGCATGCGGGCCGCGGCGGCCGACGCCACGGTTCCCCATCCGATGGAGGAGTGGCACCGCTACGCCCTGCCCGGCTTCTACGCCCGCATGAACGAGCGACAGGGCCTCGGCTGCCCACCCGGCCGACATGTCGACTGGCCGGCCCGCTCCTGGGACGCCGACTACCGCACTCCGTCCGCCGTCGCGGAGCGGCGCCGCCGCTTCGACGCCGACACCGGGGCCCAGTCATCTGACGGGGCACCGGACACAGTCACACTGGACGACGGCGAGGGAGCTACCCGATGAGTGCTGCTCCGCGCCCTGACCGGTCCGACGACTGGGTCGCGCTGCTCGGCGGCGTCCGGGTCAGCCGGCAGTGGATGACTCGCCACACTCCGGAACTGCTGGCCGCGTGGTGCGAGGCCATGCCCGAGGCCCGGCGGCGCGCCATCGCGGCCGAGATCGTGCGCGTCGCCGCCGAGATGGAGAGCGAGCCGGTCGGCCGCCGGGACGACGAGCCTGCAGACCCGGCGTGGGAGGCCGTCGCCCGGCGGATCGATCCGCGCCTCCTGGACGGCCCGGACTGGTGGCCTCTGTCCGCCGCCCTCACCCGCGCCGCGGCCGCCGGCTACGACGTTGCCGCCGGGCTGCCCGGCCTCGCCGCCGCCCCGCTTCCCGACCGGCATCCGGCGCGGGAGTTGCACTGGCGACTGCTCGACGACTGCCCGGCCGCCTTGCCCGTTCCCGATGCGGACGGCGGCCCAGCCACGCCGCCGCCCAGATGACCGGTCGTAAACAGCCCCGCCGCGATCCACAGGTTGATCGCCACATCCCCACTCACCGGCCGCGGCGACCCAGCCTCGGTGCAGTCCACCAAGTGAAGGAGAGCCGCCGTGACCGTCGAGGCGAGCATCGACCCGCTCAGCTACGCCGCCTCCCTGCTCGACGCCGTCGGCGCCGACCGAGAGCAAGTCCCCGCACACATCGCCCTGGAGTGCATGCAGGCCGCGGAGCTCCTCGAGCTGGCCGGTGGGCACGCCGAGCCTGTCCCACTGGTCGACGACGACCCCCGCGCCAGCATCCGCGCGGCTATGGGCGCGCTCGGCCTCGTCGACCAGGAGGCCTTCGCGACTCGCTACGTCATCGACGCGGCCCGCGCAGCCCGCCGCGCCCTGCGACAGCTGCGTTGATCATGGCCACCAGCCTGCAGCAGCTGCTCGACGCGCTCGCCGAACGCACCGCGGCGCCGACCAGCGTCGCGGCGATCGAGGACGTCACCGGAGCGATGGCCCACCTCGGCCGCGCCATCGCTGGCATGACCCAGGACGGGCTCACTGCTGGCGTCAGCCGTCGGCAGCAGACCGCCGCCCAGATGACCGCTGCCTGCACGACGGTGGGCCGGCTCTGGCCGCGCACCGGAGGACCGCTGACCGACCTGGCCGGCGCCGCCGCCGACGTGATCGGCCGCGACCGCGCCAGCATGGGTCGCGGCCACCGGTGGGCGGTCACCGTCGAACTTGCCGAAGCTGCCGACCACTGCGCCCGGCTGGCGCACCGGCTGCTGCCGCAGGCTGCGGTCGCCGAGCTGGCCGTCGTCCGGAGGCTGGCCGCAGCCGTCGAGCGCGACGCCCAGGCCGACCCGCCGACGGCCAACGGCGCGGCCGTCCTCGATCGCCTGGTGCCGGTGTCCGGCCTGCCACGAGCCGGCGAGAGGCTGACCGCAGTCGATGCCGCAGCGGCGCTGACCGCGGCGGTCGACCGATCCCTGCGCAGCGAAGGCCTGACCTTGCGCGACTTTCGCGCCGCTGTGGCCGCCGCCGAGATCACCAGCGACTGCGCCTCGTCCGTGCTAGCTGCCGCCTCGGGCGACGAAGGCATGCGGCCCCTGCTGGCAGCCGTCGCATGGGAACTCACGGGCCGACTCAGCATGACCTTCGACGACGGCCACCGAGTCGGGCCCACTGACCCCCACGGCGTCGTTCCTTGGGCACGCGCCCTCGCCGACACGCTGCGCAACGACCTCGGGTCCAACGCCGACCGCGGCGCGCTCCGCGACCGGGGCGACCTCCCTCGACTGACTGTGAGGCTGGCAGGGTCGGCTCATCGGTGATGGGCTGATGGCTGGCAGCAGTGGGCGTGACCCTTCGCCTGACTGGCTTCGTGCCTTCGACGGGACTTGTCCGTCTGCTGCTGCCGGCACCGGCCCGGCCGGAGACGTTGGCCTGATCAGGAGCTTGACCGCCAGTTGACGCTGGCGTGTCTCATCACAGTCCTGCCATCTCCGCACCGGACCGGGACCTGCACGCGTCGCCCCGGTCAAGGAGAACAACGCATGTCCATGTTGGCAGAACTGGTCGAGGTCGTCATCGGCGTCGACACCCACAGCCAGACCCACACCGCCGCCGTTGTCGAGGTGGCCACCGGCGGGGTGCTGGCCCGGGCCACGGTGCCCGCCGACCCCGACGGCTACGCCGAACTGCTCGCCCTGGCCGAGCAGCACCCGGGCCTGCGGGCCTGGGCGATGGAAGGAGCCGGCGGCTACGGCGCCGGCCTGGCCCGCCACCTGGCCGAGGTCGGTGAGTGGGTGGTGGAGCTGGACCGCCCCAAGCGCCCGGCGCGGCGTGCCGGGGCCAAGTCCGACCCCATCGACGCCGAGCGCGCCGCCCGGGACGCGCTGGCCCGTACCCAGCTGGCCGCACCCAAGACCGGCCCCGAGCGGGCCGCGCTGCAGATGCGGCTGACCGCCCGACGGATGGCAGTCCAAGCCGCCACCGACGCCGGCCGGCAACTGCTTGCCATGGTCATCACCGCACCAGAGGTCGTGCGCGCCCGGTTCCGCGGCCAGTCCACTCGCACCATGATCACCACCGCCGCAGCGCTACGACCAGGTGCCAGCAGTGGCGCCATCGACGTGCTCACCGCGCTGACGGTGCTGCGGGACCTGGCCCGCCGCGTCCGGTTCCTCGAAGCCGAAGCGCTCGAGCACGAGAAGGCGATCCGGGCCGTCGTGCGCTCCTGGCGACCGGACCTGCTCGAGGTCAGCGGGGTCGGCCCCATCGTGGCCGCCACAGTGCTCACCGCCTGGTCCCACCCGGGGCGTTGCCGCAGCGACGCCGCCTTCGCGATGCTCGCCGGCACCGCACCGATCCCCGCGTCTTCGGGCAAGACGGTGCGCTACCGGCTCAACCGCTCCGGGGACCGCCAACTCAACCGCGCCCTGCACACCGTGGCCCTCAGCCGCCTGCAACGGGACGAGCGCACCCGCGCCTACGCCGACCGCCGCCGAGCCCAAGGCAAGACCGACCGGGAGATCAAACGCTGCCTCAAGCGCTACATCGCCCGAGAACTCTTCCGACGCCTGGAATCAGCACCGGCTGCGGCTTGACGAACCATAGGAGCGACCNCCTACGCCGACCGCCGCCGAGCCCAAGGCAAGACCGACCGGGAGATCAAACGCTGCCTCAAGCGCTACATCGCCCGAGAACTCTTCCGACGCCTGGAATCAGCACCGGCTGCGGCTTGACGAACCATAGGAGCGACCCGCACGGTCCAGCAGGTGACCAACCAGCTTCCCGTCCTCGCCGACCGACTCGCCGCGGCCGTCGACCGTTGGTCACGCACCGGTCAGCTCTACGCCGCCGCCCGCGACCTGCCCCGCATGGACAACATGCCCGACGACCGGGTGCGGGACGTCATCGCCGGCCGCCGCGTACAGGCCCGCGGCGCCGACCTTGACCGCCTCGGTCGCGCGGTCGCCTCGGCCACCGCGCTGTCGAGCAGCCTGGCCGACGCCGTGAACCGTGCTGCACCCGCCGCACCTACGAGCCAGCGCCACCTCGCCGGGCTCTACGCGCAGCGCGCTCGAGCGCCCGGCCCGGGCGAGCGACTGCTCAGCCACGCCGACGACGTGGCCAAGGCAGTCGCACGAGCCCGCTGTGCGCAAGGGATCAACACCCCGGCGCCGGGCGCAGGCGGCCCTGGCCGCTACTGACTAGTGAGAGCTCCGCGAATACGCGCCCACAGCTTTCTGCGGGGCGGTTCGGGTGCGGAGGGGCCTTCGTCGTCGCATCGGTACTCCGCGGCGGTATGGCTGCCGTGTTCCCCCTGTATCGACGTGGGCAGGAGCGGCATCTTGATTGCCAGGCGCGTCGCGCTCTCCTCAGTCCGACGCCCGGGATCGGGGGGCTCGACCACCCTGATGCCGGCGTTCGTGAGGATGCCCAGGTCGAGCCGCCACTCATGGGTCGACCGCTTCTCCCAGAGTGCGAAGGCGCGGTCGATGTGGGCGTCAGCTTCGCCGGGTGACCAGCCGTTGACCGCCCGAAGGTGGGCGGTCGCTTCGGCGGAGGTGCCGGTGACCTCGGCGAAGCCAAAATGCGTCGCCCGATGGCAGGACCAACACAGGGCGATCAGGCGCCGCAGCGTCTGCGTGTAGGTGCTCTCGTCGTACTGCCAGCGCTCGTGGGCTTCCAGTCGCTGACGGTCAGTGCCGCGTGGAGCGCCGCAGGCCTCGCAGCGGTGCCCGGCCCGGCGGTAGACCATGGACCGGAGCGCGTCCCACTGGCCTTCGTCGACGCAACTGCGGACGTTGGTGAACCAGCAAGTCGACGGCACCAGGTCGACAAACAGACCTTGGCCGAAGCTGCGGTCCTCCCCGGGCAAGAGCTCGGGTATCCGTGATTCCCAGCGCGCGAGCTTCGGGAGCAGTGCCACCTGAGGCGCATACCAGCGGCGAACGTCGGGATCCCATCGGGCACCGGCTGCCTTGGCAGCGTCCTTCTCGGCGTACGGCACGTCGAGCCACAAGCGATCCGGCATCGGTACTCCGTACTTACTCGGGGTGCCCTGACTATGCAGCCGGGTACCGACATGACGGTTGCCCCCATTCGGCGGGGGCTTCTCAAGCCAAAGGCAACTCCCTTACTGACCGTTCGGTGATGACGTACCACCATGGCCCTGGGCCCCTGGTGTCAACGATCTCCTCGATGTCGTCCCACCGGCGAACCATCCACGTCAGCCAACCCCACGTCGTTTCATCCCGCTTGCCGCCGATCCGGAAGACACGCAGGCCCGACTCCCGGATCAAGTGCACTTCGGCCGGCCGGGTACGCATTCGCCTGTCCCGGCCAATGGCGATGAGGCCTCGCGCCGCCACAGCTGGCATCCAGTCGGGGTCCAGCGTGCCGTATGGGCATTCGGGGATCAGTGGATGGCCGACATGAACGGTGTCAAAGCGCGCGGCGGTGAGAGCCTTGCCGAGCCCGAGCGCGCTCTCGTCCACGTAGAAGCGCAGACGTTCGCGATCGGCCACCACGAGACGTCAGGCGGCCGCGCGCTTCAGCTCGTACCGGACCGCGGCGTCGACGAGCGAGCGATTCAGCTCGTACATGTCTGCCACAGAGTCAGGCGTTTCTCCCGCACGGATCAGCTCTGCGATGACCTCAGTAGGGACGTTGCGAACAACTGGCTCCCCGTAGCCGCGAAGCGGATCGACCTGTACCTCAGCGATGTCCGGCATGGGATGCAGTAGTCGGGGCTCAGGAACATCGCCGTCTGTCCACTCGAGCGACCCCCGGAACGACTCGGCATGCTGAGACCAGAGAAGACGCTGGTTGCTCCTCACCACGACGAGCTGCAACGCGCTGTCGAGGCCGACCTCGTCTTGCACCGCTCGGACCAGTTCCTGACCCTCCGCGTACAGCCAGGTCCGCGCTGAGGCCAGCGGATACGGCGTTTCGAGCTCTCGGCGCAGGCGTTCCACCGCTGGCCGCATCCGGATCATCGGCACCCCGGCGTCACGGAACTCCGCGAGCAACCGAGTCTCTACAAACTCGCCCCACGTGGCGGTGTCCTCGTTGGTCCGCTCCTGCCTGATGACCGGCGGATACGACTTGGCTCCGCGGTTGTAGCCGTCGATCCACCGGCGGGCTGTCCCGCCATGAAGACCGAGGATGCGATCGACCTGGGCCATCGAGTACACCGGGCGGTCCACCAGCCGGGCGACTCGGTTCATGAGCGCATCTTGTCAGGGAGGTATGACCGAGCGCTGGACAAGCGGCATGCGGCGCAGGACTGTCACCCGACAGTGATGGGACCCAGACCGTGGCGCGTCCTCCCGGCTGCCGGGAGTGAACGCGTCCCGGAAGCCGAACCTCTACCGGGGTTGGTGCAGCTCAGGTGGCGTGCTGTGGGACGGCCGTCCCGTCTGACCCGGCCGCTGAGGATCCGCGTATGGGGGCGTTGAGCGGTGCGCCCGGTGTGGACCAGTCGGGGTCCTGCGAGGCGCCGAGGTGATCGGTTCGGTGTCGAGCACGGCCTTGTGGACGGTGCCAGGCGGCACGCCGAGAGCCTCGGTGACCCGGTCGATGTGTGCCAGCCACCGGCTGGGTGGCAGGGCGACGATGGTGGCGCTGACGTCGTGCAGTGCTGCGCGGAGAGCTGCGGGGCTCCTGTCGGAGAGCGCGGCGGTAAGGCGGGCGTCGAGAAGGTTGTCGGCGAGGCTGCTCGAGGCGTCGATGGCCCTCCGTAGCGCGGTGGCCCCCTCGCGGTGGAAGAGGTCGGCGGGATCGAGCCCGTCGAACAGGGCGAGTCGGCGCGGGTCGTCCCCACGGGTGGAGAGCTGCCAGAAGATGCGCTCTGCGGCCTGCTGTCCGGCGGTGTCGTCGTCGGTGGCCACGAGAATGCCGGGGCCGTGGAGGCGTATGTAGGGGCCGAGGAGGTCTGCTTGTCGGTCGGTCAGGGCGGTCCCGAGGGCGGCGACGCCGACGGTCTGTTCGCCACCGGCCAGAGTGAGGGCGATGGCGTCCAGCGGTCCCTCGACGAGAGCCGGGGTGGCTCCCGCGGCCAGCGCAGCTCGGCTCTCATGGAGCCCGAACAGGTGCTCGCCCTTGCGGTACAGGTCGGTGCCCGGGGTGTTGAGGTACTTGGGTCCGGCGCGTCCGTCGTCGGGTGCGGTGGGGTTGCGGCGGGCGACGAAGCCGACGATGACGCCGTCGCGGCTAAAGATGGGGAAGGTGAGCCGGTCGCGAAACCGATCGATCAGCGCTCCGGTGCGAGCGCGGAGGGCGAGGCCTGCGGCGAGCAGCTCTTGGTCGCTGGCGCCGAGGCCGCGCAGGTGGTCGACGAGCGCGGTCCAGCCGGCGGGGGCGTAGCCCGCGGTGAACCGGGGATCGGCGGTGAGGTCGGTGCCCAGCCGGTCGTGCAGGTAGCCCGCTGCCCAGGAGTGGCGGTAGTGGTCGCTGGAGAAGGCGGCGGCCTGGGCGTTGAGCTCGATGAGCCGGTCGCGGCCAACGATGGCGGTGGCCCAGAAGTGTTGCTCGAGGAGGTAGTCGGCGTCGTCGGCGACATCGACCCCGCCGGTGACGGTGAAGGGGTCCGGCGTGCGATACCGCGGCGGCCACGCCGGCGGAGGGGTGTCGTAGTTGGGGTCGAATGGCGCGTCCTCGTCGCAGGGCAGCCCGTCCGCCGGGTCAGTGGTGGCGGTCTTGGGTGCGTGCACGGGGGCCGGGTCGGTGAGGGCGGCGATCTGGAAGACCAGCGCCTCGGCCAGCCCAACCGCGTCGTCGGTCACTGCGGGCGGCAGGCCGGTGAGTGCGGCGGTGAGCAGGTCGGCGGGACGCCATCCGTTGCGGGTGCCGGTGGTGACCGCGGTGACCAGCGCCGGCCACGCCGGGTCGGCCAGCACACCTTGGGCCTGCTGGTCTGGGAGCAGGTCCAGCAGGGTGGTGCACCAGTCGGGGCGCGGTCCGGCCGTGCCCGGCCCAGCGGGAACGCTGGCCGGGGCGACGTGGGGTGCCATCCGCCACCACAGGGCCGCGGCGGGCAGGTCGTCGGGCAGGGGACGTTGTGCAGCAACGGCGGCGAGCATGCCGGCGGCATCTAGACCGGCACGGTCGGCGGCGGCCAGCCGGTCGCGGAGTGCCGGCCAGTGCTCGTCGCGGCGGATGCGGGGGGCGATGCCGTCGGCGAGGGCGGACCACACGGAGCTGTCCCGGGTGGGGCCGGTAGCGGTTACGGCCTCGTCCAGGCGTGTCTGAGATTGGCGTTCCGCAGCCTGCCGCCGGGGCGGTCCGGTGGGGCGCCGGTCGCTGTCGGGAACACTGAGCGCGGCGCGCCAGACGGCGAGGTCCGCACGCAGCGACCCGTGATCCGGGCCCAGCAGCGGTCTCGCCCAGGTGGGCGCGGTGGCCGCGGTCATGCCGGCGCTGTTCTCTCCGACCCGTGCCGCGCAGGCGATGACGTGATTGGCGCGGGCGGTCAGATAGGGCCCCCAACGCGGATCGTCGACCAGTGCCGCCGGTATCCCGGATAGCCACCGCAGCGGACCTGCCGGACCCGACACGGGCAGCCGGTGATCGAGGACGGCAGCGGGGTCGGTCGCCGTCTCCAGTTCCCGCGCTTCGACCGTCGTCCTCAGTACGGCGGCAGGGTCGCAGCCTTTGAGTGCGAGCAGCGCCAGGTGTCCGCGCAGCGTCGGCCACGCCGGCGCGGCGGTCAACCCGGCGTGCAGGCGCTCGGCGGCGTTCTCCAGTTCTTCTGCAGTCACGGCACCCAGGCGGTGGTCGGCGGCGACGTGTAGCGCGTCGGCGTACCGGGTGGCGGCCTCGTGCAGCAGCTCGGCCGGGTCAGCCAGTGCCCGGCGGGCGCCGGCCGCGGAGGTCTGGGCGCCGTCGCGGGCGAGCATGCCGACCAGCAGGTCGGTGGCCGTGGGCGGGGACACGGCGGCGGGGGTGACGATGCTGTGCGGATCACCGTCGCCGATGGTGGCCAGGTATAGGTGGTTCGCGGCGCGCCCCCGGGACAGCGCCACATAGAGCAGCTGCCGGGACTCGGTGCCGCCGAGAACGGTGTGGCAGACCTCGGCGGTGACGCCCTGGGCGCCGTGCACCGTAGTCGCGTAGCCGAGCTGCACGTGCTCGGCGACGTAGCCCGCCGGCAGGCTGATCCGCCGTCCGGTGTCCGTGTGCACGACGTCGAGGGAGCCGTCGCCGCCGACGGCCCGGACGGCGAACCGGTCACCGTTCTTCACCCACTCGGTGGCAGTGATCGGCAAATGCCGGTTGTTGGTGCGGGTGATGATGGGGTCCCCAGCGCCGACCCGGGTGCCGTCTGCCAGCTCGACCTCCGCACCCGGCGAGGAGGCGGCGCGGGTCAGCCGGTCAGCCCGCGCCCGCTGGTTCAGCTGCGCGACCAGCTCCCGGGTCGCGGCCAGCAGCAGCGCGTCCACACCGCGGTCGCGGTCGGCGGCCCAGGCGGCGTAGGCCTGCTCGGCGCAGGTGGACCGGTCCCCGACGTGGACCCGGCCGGAGTCGAGATAGAAGCCCAGCCCGAGGGTGTCGCCCTCCCGGACGGCGACGGTCGCCGCGGCCTCCGCCGGGTCATCGAAGCGCACCAACTGGGTGAGGGTGACCGCGCCATGGGTGGCGGCGATCTCGGCCAGCAGGCCGCCGGCGGCAACCGAGGTCAGCTGCTGGTGATCGCCGACCAGGCGCACCGATCCGCCCCGCCCCAAGACGTACTCGGCCGCGCGGGCCAGCTCGACAGTGCCGGCCATGCCGGCTTCGTCGAGGACCACCAGCGTCGTCGGCCCGATGCCGGCCACCCAGTCGGGTGCTTGTCCGGCCTCGAGGCACCAGACGAGCTTGGTAAGCGTCTCGCAAGGTGCACCAAGACAAGCCCGCAGCCCGGCGGTGGCCACGGCGGAGGGCGCTAACCCGAGCACCGTCCCGCCGTCGGCGGTCCAGGTGCGGGCCAGGGTGGCCAGCGCGGTCGTCTTACCAGCGCCGGCCGGGGCGAGGGCCAGCTGCATTCGGGCACCGCTGCAGGCCAGCTCACGGACCAGCTGCGCCTGGCCGGGATTGAGCTCCGCGCCGTTGGCCGTCGACTCAAGCAGCGCCAGCTCCACCGTGGCCGGATCGGCGCGGCGTCCCTCACCGCGCCCCGCGGCCGCCAGCAGCAGCGCCTCGGCGTCAAGCACCGCCCGGCTGGTGTAGAGCCGGGATCCGGCGACGGTATAGACGCTGGCCCCGTCCGAGCGGCGCAGCTCCGCCGGCTCGACTACCGGATCCGACTCACCAAGCGGAACGGAAAGAGCGAGGGAGAGCACCCCCTCCGTGACCCGGGTGACCGCCACGTCCACGTCCTCCGGTGCCAGGGCGGCGGCCCGCACCACCCGCTCCGCCTCTGCGCGTACGTGCCAGACCTGCCAGGTGGCCCGCGCTTCCGAGACGGTGTCCAGCACCCGGACGGCGGCCGCCCGGACCCAGGCCTCGGTGGCCTGTGGGCGTGGGGACTCTCGAGCTCCCAGTACGCGGCCGAACATCCGGGTGATGCGGTCGGGGCCGCCGAGGACGGCGGCGGCCTCCCGCCGCCAGGTGGCCCGCTGCTCGGCCAAGGAGCGCGGCTCGTGCTTGGGGCCGCGGGTCTCCAACGTCGCCTGCTGCGCCAGTGCGATCGCCTCCACCGCCGTCGGCGGCCGACCGTGGTCGCGCTGGAAGTCGCCGGCCAGCACAGCGCGGCGGGCGTCGATATCCCGGCGCCGCGACGACCACGCAGTCAGGAGTCCCTGGTCCATGCCGGCGATCTCTCGCACCGTCCGCCGTCCTGGAGCGGGGCCAGGCCGGTCGGCGAACCGAACACCCAGGCGGGTGACCAGGTGTGCCTCCAGTCGGGTGTCGTAGCGCTCGGAGGCGGCGACGGCTGCCTTGTGCAGCACCCGCCCGTCCAGCGCCCGCCAGTGCCCGTCGCGGCTTTGCACCTTGTTGCTCACCGCCACGTGGCTGTGCAGATCGGGATCGCCGGCGCGGGAGTCGCGGTGGGTGAACACCGCAGCGATCAGCCCTGTGGTCTCCACCTGTCGCACCCCGTCGGTGCCTAGCCGGGTGAAGCACGCGTTCTCCTCCAGCCAGGCCAGTGCGTCGGCGACCGCGGCGGCGTGGGCTGCCTCGATTTGCTCAGCCATCTCCCTCGGTGCCAGCGCCCACAACGCCGACACCGACTTGACGGGGGAGAAGGTGAGGTCGTAGCCGGCCACCGCCGTCGTCGCCGGCCGTGAGACGCGGGCGACGAACCCCGACAGCTCGCGGGCATCACGCGGCGCGCGGCCGTGGGTCTCGGCGAACATGGCCCGGGCAAGGTCGCTGCGGATCCGCGCGCGGTCGCCGTCCGGGACCGGGGCTGTGGCGGGCTGCCCGTGGGCGGTGTTGAAGGCGGCGAACTCCTCTGCGCAGCGGGCTCGAAACCCGTCCGCTCGAGGAGCGAAGACGTAGAAGGCCCGCCCCAGAGCCCCTGCCGCCTGCGCCTTCTGCGGTGCCTGTCCCCGGGCCAGGGCCTCCCTCTCGAGCCGCACTGCGTTGGGATGCCGCCCCTCGCCGAAGAGCGCCTTCATTTGATCTTCGGTGACGGGCTGACCGGCGCCCACGCCACTGAGCCCGGCGATGCCGTTGCCCGCCCACCGCCCCGGGGACTCTCCCCGCTGGGAGTAGTAGTCACCCAGGCCCGTGTGACCCCGCTCTGTCGCATCGAACGCTGCGACCTGCCGCGTCAGGTACGTGTAGCCGTCCCCGGCAGTCAGCTTGTGCAACGTCATCACGGCCGCGGACCGTAGGAAGGCGGACTCCACTACGGCTGCCGCACTTCTCCAGTAGCTCGGCGGCGCGAAAGTGTGGGCCAGGGCCACTCGTCGTTCGCGTAGACGGAGACTTGGAAGAGATCCCTGCGCGCGACGACTAAGGCGCCGTCCGGCGTATGTCAGGCCACCACTTGATCACGGACGGCTGTCGTTTGCCCGCAGACCGCCAGCCGAAATGCAAGACGTGTGTCGATCGATGATCTTGGAAACTGCAGTTGGACGATCCCCGGCCGTCTCGCAATGTCACTCGGGATGGAACCGCGTCGGACCAAACCTCCTGCACGAGCACTTAAGGGCGCCTGTGCGCGTGGGACCCCCGACTGCGGCACGCCTTCGAGACCCGCACTGTCCGCGCACGCGCCATGGCCGGCATGGTCGCCGGCCGCACAGGGGGCGAAGGTGGGTCATCACCGGCCATGGCCGAGCGGCCGCGGCAGCCATGCGCGCCAATGGGCTGACGCTTCACCAGATCGCTGCGTCCCTTGGGACGGACGGGATTTCCCTGGTATGCGCCATGGCCGCCATCGCTGCCGGCCCTCGATCCACACAAGTGCGCGGTGAGCACATCCTTGTTGCTCAAGACGTCCCCATAGGGTGACTCGCCGTCTGGTCCTTGGGCGAGAAGTGAATGATTGGGAAGAATCGCGGGCTGTGGCATCCCCCAAGAAGACTCCACGCATGCCGGTGTTGGAACTGCGTCAGTCGTGGGACGTGCTCTTCGACCGCGCCGAGACAGCAGGTGGTGTGCTGACCACAACCATCGCTTCGACGGGAATCCGTTTGACGAAGACCTGGCAAGTCGCGCTGCTGTCGCGGTCGGACAGCCTTGGCGGCGCGGCGCTGGTCCGCCGACGACAGCGGTCGGGGGACTTTGACCTCCTGGTGGAGGTCCTCCACCCCCGGCGCATAACGCCACCGGTTCCCTGGACGGAGGTACTCGAGGGGTTACCCGAAGGTCGCCGCTCTACGGTCACAAGTGCATTGGCGTGGGATTCACTCCTGCCGCCCGGTGCCGCGGATGTCGTGGTAGCCCGACTAGACGAACTTCGCGCCGGCGTCGCGGAGGCAGTTCAGTCGTTGCGCGACCGGCTCCAAGCGGTGCCTGGGCAAATCTCAGCTGCTGTGCGCAATCGGCGTGAGCAGCGGGATGCGGTGGCGCTTGGATTCGAGTTGGCCGGGGTGGACAGCCGCGCCCGGGTGCCTGATGTTGAGAGCGCGATCGACGTTCCCTTCCTGCGTGGCTTGACCACCTCCACCACGCAAGAGGCGGCCTTGATTCGACACGATGCCCAACGATTCGGTCTTTGGGTTGATACCGAGGTTGGCATCCACGATGTTTGGAGGTACACGGACCCGGATGTGCCACAACGAAGGCTGACTGTCCTGTATGCGGACAAGACCGAGCTCGAACTGCTCACTGGTACCGACCTAATTTACTACCGTGAAGAGACGAAGGCATTCGTCTTAGTGCAGTACAAGCGCATGACCGCGGAGGCAAACGGTTCGCGAGTCAGCTATCGACCTGACGCGCAGTTGACCGAAGAACTTAAGCGAATGGCTAGCCTTGGTCTGGTGGACTCGACTCCTGTGCAGGTGGAAGACATGCGGCTATCCGCAGCGCCGTTCTATGTCAAGCTTGTAAATCCTGATATCCGTCGTCCCGACGGCAATCGCCTGGCGAAGGGCATGTACTTCCCCGTCGACCTGTTCGAGCTAGTCCGTCGGGATCGCCGGGTGGAGGGCAGTCGAGGAGGCGTGGCTATTGGTTGGCATAACGCCATGCGCTACCTCACCAATGGTCAGTTCGTGGATCTAGTGGGAGGCTCATGGATCGGGACTCGAGGTGACACGAGCACGGTCGTCTCAAGCTTGATTAGAAATACGCTCGAGAACAACCGAGGCATTGTGGTCGTGATCGACGAGAGTGAGCACTCTCAGATTCCTTCGCGGCGCCCGTGAGATAGCGACGTCGGCCATCGCCGCATGGTCCTACGGCCCGATGTCGGACCGGAGGCGTGGTGACGCCGGCGCACAGTAGATGGCGCGGGAGCGTGTCGGGCGTTCGGTCCCCGGTTCGACGCTGCTTCGAGAATCCCAGATGGCGGGACGGAATCCGAGCAGCTCTTTCCGGACGGCACCTCGCGCATCTCGTGGCGCGACCTAACCAAGTGTTCGCTGTGATGCAGTGGGGACTGTCCGGGATAGACAGGCGGACAGCAAGACGTGTGCCGGCCGATGATCCTGAATCCTTCGGCTACGAGGATGCGCTGGCGCCGGGTGGTGGGACATGGCGTTGTCGGAAAGACATGTTAGGCAACTGGGCCGTGGGACGGAGCAGCAAGTTGGCTCTGATGCACTGCCACAGGTCACGTTGCTGCGCCCCCGAGCGGACACAGCTCCCATCTCGTGCCGAGGCTGCTTCGTCGCGGGGTGGCCGAGGGATGTTCGTGCCGCAAGTCCCACCCGACGGGACCTGACCTGGGTGGCCGTGCATGACTCTCACCGCGGCGGTGCAAACGCCTGCGTCTCCCGTCTGACGCACCCTGTCTCAGGAGCGGCGCCGCACCGACTAACGGTTGTCGTTGCCTGTGGTGTGGTCATTCGGCGCCGTACCAGCTGACCGGGCCAAGGCGGTGCGATGTGTGCGGTCTGCCAGCCTCCGGGCTGCGGTCCAGTCCGAGGAGAGCAGGCTCGCGAGTCGTTGCGGGTCCGTTCTTGGGCGTGCGGGCGTCGTCCAGAGCAGGGCGAAGCGTGAATAGAAGTTGCTGAACATTTCGACGTTGGCTCTCGCTGGTTGGCCGTTCAGGTCGACGAGCTGAGTTTCCCCGGCAACCTCGTTGTCCAGGTGGAGGAAGGAAAAATCCGACGGGCTCATGTGCGTTGGGAATTTTGGAGCACCGAACCGGCTCGTCCACGAGGGGGAGCATGGTTGTTCGCGACGAATCTGTGGTCCCCCCCTGACCTTCGGGAGATCCAACCGTAAAACTAGGACCGCTCGGTCGTGAGTCTCCGCATAACGTCTGAACGCCGCGTGGATCGATGACCCATAGCGAGCGGCGAGCACCTGAACCGATGCCACGGAGAGGCTGAGACTGCGGGCTTCAGCCGCGAAAGCGGCTCTCTGAAAAAGCAGGTGCGCGGCCCCGTAATTCGCCTCGCGCTCGAACATTAGACGCGTGGAAGGGCTCAGCGTCTCGGCGTTGTCTGCGTATATGAGCGCTTGTTGGTGTGGCAGAGCTCCGTGAACGACTTCGTGGAGTTTGACAAACCGACGACGGTTTTCGTTGGTGACGAGGTCTGTTACGCAAAGCGTCCTCGCCTGTCGGTCGAGCATGCCCTCAAGCTGGGGCAGTGCCTGCACGACTAGCGCCCGCTGCTCGGGCGGCATCTGCGCCAGCACAGCGTGGTCCAGTTCGTGGTTCGGCACCTCGACCAGGCCGGCCGCCTCGATGATGTCGTTCACCGGTGTGGGAAAGCGGCCGTACGCGTCCGCTGCACGAAGCAGGTCGTCGACGTGCGCGTCGATCATCTCGGCCGACGCTAGGAGGTCAGCCATGCCCGCGCTGCTGTCGGTAGATCGTTAGGTAGGCGGCTAGCGCAGCGGCCTCGTCGTCAGTTATGCCCTTGGCGCTGAGTGCGTGAGCGAGGCTGCCGCCGGCACCCTGCGCGCCGGGTACGACGTAGCCAGCGCGCCGCATCAGGTCCAGATAGTCCCCGTCTAGAGCTTCGGCGAGGCGGTACAAGACGTGGGGAGAGGGGTTTTGAACGTCGCCGCGCTCAAGCTTCAAGAGGTACGCCGCGCTGATCCCCGCTTGCTCGCCCGCAGCCTTGAGCGATGAGCCGGACAACTCCCGAAGGCGTTGAAGGATCTTGCCGAGCTCGGCGGGCTGGTCCTGCATAGCCACGATAGTACACGCCCGGACACCATAGTTGACAAGCCTGCGACCGCCATGCACTCTAGTGAACGTCCGCCCACCATGGTGGCGGCGATGAGACAGAGGAGGCCGTCATGGCCAAAAACACTGGTCGCGGACATCGCGTTGGAGCAGTGCGCCAGCGGACGCAGACCTACAACCCCAAGACGCATTCGTGGACGAAGCGTGGACCAGGCGGCCAGTTCATGGATGGCAAGGCCGACGCCAAACCGTTCAAGGGCGTCCGCAAAGAGAACTGATTGCCACCTCGCTTGAAAAGAGCGTCGTGCAACTCGCTCCTTTTCAGGCGGTGTCAACCGTCCGGCGGCGTGCAGAACCGCGACTGGGCGGAATTGTCAGAGGTACGTGCCATGGTCAACGGAGTCGCCGACATCGGCGCCGAACGAGAGGAAAACCATGCCTGGACAGCCGCGCAAGCCCGACCACCCGGAGCACCCGGAGCACCCGGAGCACCCGGAGCACCCGCACACCCCGAAGCCGCCGCCGGGCCCCCCGCCGGGCCCGCCGAACCCGCCGCGTCCGCCGAAGGACCGGCCGGTCGGTTGAGCACTCCGCTCTGGGAGACGGAGTTCCCCGGCCGCCTCGAGCACGAGTTGATATGTCTCGAGGCGGCCGGCATCCGCTACGACATCGACGACGCGGCCGGCCGGCTCGGCGTCCTTCAGCTACGCGTGACCGCGATCGGTGACCGGGTCGTCGACCTGACGGTGACCTTCCCCGACCTGTACCCCTTCGTCCGGCCCTCGGTCCGCCTCACTGCCGACCAGTTGGAGCCGATGGCCCACCACGCGCATCCCTTCAGCGGAGACCTCTGCCTGATCGGTCGCTCGACTGCGTTGTGGCACACGGACGACACGCTGGCCTGGCTGCTGACCAACCAGCTGCCCAAGACGGTGCAGGCCGGCCAGGCAACGGCGACGTCCGCCGACGAAGTCGAGGCCCTCACCGGCGTGGAAGAGGCCCAGGCCGAGCCCTGGACCGACTACTACAGCTGCTTCGACGAGGGATCGATGCTTCTCGTCGACAGCGGCTGGACGCTGCCCACCACGAGCACGCATGGGACGCTCGGCCTGCGGCTCTCCCGGCTGGACTTGGCCGGCGTCGATGCGGTGCAGGACGCCGGCCTCCTGCACGGCGCGGTCTTCACGGTCAGCGACGGCAGGGGCCAGGTCCTCTGCTCGCTCTCCGGGCAGAATCCCGACCGCTTCCCGCGACCGGTCACCGGCCGCTGGGCTCGCCTGGACGCCTCCGTCCGGGGCAACACCCCCGAGGCGTTCGTGACCGAACTGAAGAGAGCTGCGCCGCAACTCCTCGACGGGGCGTGGCAGCCCGCTCCCGTCGAAGGCTGGGAACTGCAGGTGTTCGGCCTGACCTTCCCCGAGGAGCGAGTGCACCGCGGCACCGGCGACGGCTGGGTCTTCCTCGTCCGCCTCCGTCCGGCCGGCGGCCGGCCCCGGCAGCAGGCCAAGCGCGGGCGCGGGCAGCGCGGCCTTCCGTCGGCTGGCGGCAGGATCACCACGCATGTCATCCGCGCCGGGTACGCCGGGCAGCCGGACATGGCGGCCCGGGTCCCCGAACTCACCGGCCTGCACGACCGGCACATCGCCGTCTTCGGTGTCGGAGCGCTCGGCAGCACCGTCACCGAGCATCTCGCCCGGGCCGGTATCGGACAGCTCACCGTGGTCGACCGCGACCACCTGGAACCGGGCAACCTGGTCCGGCACGCCGCCCGCCTCGACATGGCGGGATGGAACAAGGCCTTCGCCGCCAGCCAGATCGCCCTTAGCGTCGCGCCCGACATCACCGTCAACGTCATTCCGTACGCGATCGGCGCACCACGTACCGACCCCCAGCCCGACCACCGCAACGAGATCGACGCGTGGATCGAGCTCATCGACAAGGTCGACCTCGTCTTGGACTGCACCGCGGAGAAGGGCCTGCAGCAGGCGCTGGCGTGGCTGGCGCGCCGCCGCCGCAAGCCGTACCTCGCCGCCTCGGCGACCAACGGCGGGTGGGGTGGTCGTGTGACCCGCCTGTCGCCCGTGTCGGGAACGGCGTGCTGGTACTGCCTCGAGTACGGCCTCCACGGCGAGTCCATCCCCTCGCTAGCGGCGGCCCCAGACGGAAGTGGAGTCCAACCGGTCGGCTGCGCCGACCCCACCTTCGCCGGGTCCGGCTTCGACCTCGCCGAGGTCGCCTTGCACGCCGTCCGCGTCGCCGTGGCAACGCTGCAGCAGGGCCGGCCAGGCGGGTACCCCGACAGCGGCCACGACGTGCACGTCCTCGCGTTGAGGACGTCTGACGGGACGCCGATCCCCCCGACCTGGACCGGCCTCGAGCTACCGGTGCATCCGCTGTGCCGCGGCGACCACTGATCGACTTCCGCGCCACCCGCCGGGGCCGCGTGTGGTGGGCCGCGGCGGCCCTGGAGGAGGCGCTCCGCGAGGCCCAGCGCGCCTACCCCTCAGAGACCGGGGGACTCCTTCTGGGCTGGTCCCCTCAACCGGCCGCGGTGGTCATCAGTGAGGTCATCGGCCCCGGGCCCCGCGCCGGCCATCACGCGAGGACATTCACACCGGATAGCGCCTGGCAGGAGGAGCAACTCGCCCAGGCGTACGAGCTGGCAGGCCGACGACTGCAGTACCTGGGCGACTGGCACACCCATCCGCGTGGCACCGTCAGGCTCAGCGGCACCGACCGGGCCACCCTGCGTCATATCGCCGAGCATCCCGACGCGCGCGCCGACTATCCGGTGATGGCTGTGCTCGCTGGCGGTCCGCTGTGGCAGGTCGCCGTCCGCCAGCAAGTCCGCCGTCGCGGCGGCCCTCGTCTCCTATCCCTTGAGGTGTGGGAGTCACCGACCGATCGAAGCGAGTGAGCGGGCGATGGGCTCGGCAGACCTGGCGCTGGAGAAGAGTGCCAAGGCGTCAGATCGGCGTCGATTGTGTGAGCCCGTCCGACGGGAGCCACCCTCGCCGGACGTCCCGTTAGTCGATCTCTCGCCCTGCGATGGGCCGACTTGTCTGGGCGGCGCAACCCTGCCCTGAGGTCCAGTCGGGCAAGATGCGAAGCGTGACGGGGACCATCCACACTGTCCTAGACCGACTTCGCAGCGAAGCGCTGGACGAGCGGGACAAGGGCAGCAAGTTCGAGCGACTGATCAGGGCCTACCTGACCTCCGACCCGGAGTGGAAGTCGCGGTTCTCCGACGTCTGGCTGTGGTCGGACTGGCCCGAGCGCGCTGGCCGGCCTGACACCGGCATCGACCTGGTTGCGGCGAACGCCGACGACGGCGGGCTCACCGCCATCCAATGCAAGTTCTACGCACCGGGTCGCACGGTCGCCAAGGCCGACATCGACTCGTTCGTCTCCGCCTCCGCCTCCGCCCAGTTCACCAGGCGGATCGTGTTCGACACGGCAGCGGGCTGGTCGACCAACGCCGAGGAGACGCTGGCCGGGGGAGTGGCCCAGCGCGTCGACATCGGCTACCTCGCCGACGCCGCCATCGACTGGGACCAGTTCTCCTGGACGACTCCGGAGATCGTCGTCCCGACGGGCAAGAAGGCGCTGCGCCCGCACCAACAAAAGGCGCTGGACGACGTCCGCGCCGGGCTCGCCGAGCACGACCGGGGCCAGCTGGTGATGGCCTGCGGCACCGGGAAGACCTTCACCAGCCTGCGAATCGCGGAGGAGCTGGTCGGCGCCGGCGGCACGGTGCTGTTCCTGGTACCGAGCATCCAGCTGCTGAGCCAGAGCCTGCGGGAGTGGATGGCCAACGCCGAGGTGGACATCGCGCCGTACGCGGTCTGCTCGGACGTCCGGGTCGGACGGCGCACGCCGTCCGACGACGCCGACCAACTCCCGATCGACCTGACCGAGCCGGCCTCGACCGACCCGCAGACGCTGCTGAGCCGGTTCGAGGCAAACACGAACGCCGACGGCCAAATGCGGGTGGTGTTCTCCACCTACCAGTCGATCGACGTGGTCACCCGCGCCCAGGAGCTCGGCCTGCCCTGGTTCGATCTGGTCATCTGCGACGAGGCGCACCGGACGACCGGCGTCACCCTCGCCGAGGGAGACGAGTCCGCGTTCGTGCGGGTGCACGACGCCGACGCCCTGAAGGCGGCCAAGCGGCTGTACATGACCGCGACGCCCAAAGTGTTCGGCGAGGAGGTCCGTCGCAAGGCCCAGAGCGCCGATGCGGTGCTGGCCGACATGGGCGACCAGGACACGTTCGGTCCGAAGCTGCACCGGCTCGGCTTCGGGCAGGCGGTCGAGGCCGACCTGCTGACCGACTACAAGGTGCTGGTGCTGGCCGTCGACGAGAAGTACGTGGCGGAGAACTTCCAGCAGGCCATGGCGAACTCCGGCGAGATCCAGCTCGACCAAGCCGCGAAGCTGATCGGCTGCTGGAACGGCCTGGCGAAAAACTTCGGCCCGTCGGCGACCGATGGCCAGCCGTCGGTCGTCGGCAGGGCGCCGATGCGGACGGCGGTGGCCTTCGCGCAGCACATCAAGGCGTCCAAGACGGCGGCCGCGGCGTTCCCGGATCTGGCCGACCGAGCGCAGATCGACGCCCCGGAGGACCGCCCCCGGCTGCGGGTTCAGGCGGCGCACGTGGACGGCACGATGGGCGTGCACGAACGCAACACCCATCTCGCCTGGCTCAAGGAGCCCGCCCCCGACGGCGTGTGCCGCGTGCTCACCAATGCCCGCTGCCTGTCCGAGGGGGTGGACGTGCCCTCGCTGGACGCCGTCCTGTTCCTCACCCCCCGCGGCTCGCAGGTCGACGTGGTGCAGTCCGTCGGCCGGGTGATGCGCAAGGCGCCGGGCAAGGAGCTGGGCTACATCGTGCTGCCGGTGGTGGTGCCCAGCGGCGTCGCGCCGGAGGAGGCGCTGCGGGACAACGAGCGGTACAAGGTGGTCTGGCAGGTGCTGCAGGCGCTGCGCAGCCACGATGACCGCTTCCACGCGATGGTCAACCAGATCGAGTTGAACAAGCGCAAGCCGGACACCATCGAGATCGTCTCCATCACCGGTCCGACGGACGGCGACGGCGTGGCCGTGCCCGACCCGGATCAGCCGGGGCAGAAGTCCACCGAGCAGTTGCTCATGGAGTTCCCGGCCGACGAATTCCGGGACGCGATGTACGCGCGGATCGTGGCCAAGGTCGGCGAGCGCCGATATTGGGAATCCTGGGCGAAGGACGTCGCCGACATCGCCGCCGCGCACGTCACCCGCATCAAGGGCCTGCTCGCGACGCCGGGGCCGGCGGCCACCGAGTTCGAGCACTTCGTCGCCGGGCTGCGCGGCAACCTGAATGACTCGATCACCGACGACGCCGCGATCGACATGCTGGCCCAGCACCTCATCACCCGGCCGGTGTTCGAGGCGCTGTTCGCGCACTCCAGTTTCCTGGCCGGCAATCCGGTGGCCCGGACGATGGAGAACATGCTGGTGGTGCTCGATGCGCACGCGGTGGGTGCGGAGAACGAGACCCTGGAGGGCTTCTACGACACCGTGCGCAAGCGGGTCGCCGGGGTGGACAACGCCGCGGGCAAGCAGCGGGTGCTCGTGGAGCTGTACGACAAGTTCTTCGCCACCGCGTTCCCGAAGACGGTGTCGAAGCTCGGCATCGTCTACACGCCGGTGGAGATCGTCGACTTCATCCTGCGCTCGGCCGACGAGGTGCTGCGCGCGGAGTTCGGGCAGGGGCTGACCGACGAGGGCGTGCACGTGCTCGACCCGTTCACTGGCACCGGCACCTTCCTGGTGCGGCTGCTGCAGAGCGGGCTGATCGAGCCGCATGACCTGGCCCGCAAGTACGCGAACGAACTGCACGCCAACGAGATCCTGCTGCTGGCCTACTACATCGCCGCGGCGAACATCGAGACGACGTTCGAGGAGCTGGAGGGGACGCCGCAGCCGTTCCCCGGGCTGGTGCTCACCGACAGCTTCCAGTCGTGGGAGGACGGCGACCAGCAGGACATCAGCGTCATGCCGGAGAACAACGAGCGGTTGGAGCGGCAGAAGAAGTTGCCTATCCAGGTGATCGTTGGCAACCCGCCGTACTCGGCAGGCCAGGACTCGGCGAACGACGACAACGCAAACGAGAAGTACCCCACGCTGGACGCCGCCATCCGGGACACCTACGCCGCCCGCTCGACAGCGACGAACAAGAACTCGCTGTACGACTCCTACATCCGGGCGATCAAGTGGGCCACGCTGCGCATCCAGGATCGCGGCATCGTCGCCTTCGTGACGAACGGTGGATTTCTGGACTCGAACACCGCCGACGGCATGCGCAAGACGCTGGCCGAGGAGTTCTCGGCCATCCACGTGTTCAACCTCCGCGGCAACCAGCGCACGGCAGGCGAGCAGTCTCGCCGTGAGGGCGGCAAGGTCTTTGGCGCCGGCAGTCGAGCCACTGTCGCCATCACCGTGCTGGTCAAGAAACGTGGCCAGGCCGGATCGGCCACTGTGCATTACACCGACGTCGGCGACTATCTCACTCGCGAGCAGAAGTTGGCCCATGTCGCCGAGGCGGAAACTCTTGGTGGCTTGGCACCCGTGGTTATCGCGCCGAACGATCATGGCGATTGGCTCGGCCAACGCGCCGACGATTTTGTCAGCTTCCTGCCCATCGAGTCTGTCTTTGCAGTCCAGTCAGGCGGTTTGAAGACCAATCGCGATACATGGTGCTATTCCTTCGGCCGGGAATCAGTGGCTGAGAACATGACCAGGCTGGTCGCCACGTACGAGACGGACCGTGCCCGAGGCGCCACCGCAGCGACCGCAACGACGGACGGCAGTTTGATCAGCTGGAACCGGGGTCTCCTGGCGGATCTGGATCGGGGGCGTCCTCGTGAATTCAAGGGTGAGCGCGTCCAGTTAGCCGTCTATCGACCATTCACGAAGGCGAACGTCTACTTCGACCGCGCGCTGAATGACATGGTCTACAGGCTTCCCACGCTGTTTCCCGGCTCAACGCACGTGAATCGAGGGCTTGTCGTTGTTGCCCCGCGCATTGAAGCAGCGCCAGGGGTGGTCATGGTCGACCAATTGCCGGACCTGAGCTTCTACAGCTACACGGGGCAGTTCTTTGCGCGGTGGCACTACGAGAAGGTCGACGACGCGGGGATGTTCGACGTCCACGAGGGCGACGTCGTCGATGGCTACCGGCAGATCGACAACATCACCGATGAGGCGCTGGCCGCATTCACCGCCGCGTACCAGGGCGAGGCGATCAGCAAGAACGACATCTTCGACTACGTCTACGGGCTGCTGCACTCGTCGGAGTACCGGGAGACCTACGCGGCGGACCTGAAGAAGATGCTGCCTCGGATCCCGTTCGCGGCCGACTTCCGGGCGTTCGCCGATGCTGGCAGGCAGCTGGCCGAGGTGCACCTGGGCTACGAGACCGTGAAGCCGTACCCGCTGGAAGGGCTTGACGTGAGTGGCCCGGGCGGCGAGGCCAACTACGGGTTCTTCGCCGTCGGCAACAAGAAGATGAGCTTCGGCAAGCCCACTGCGGAGCAGAAGACCGAAGGTCTGCGGAGCGACAAGTCGGTCATCCACTACAACGACCGGATCACCCTGCGGGGCATCCCGGAAGAGGCGTACCGGTACACGCTGGGCAGCCGCTCGGCGATCGAGTGGATCATCGACCGCTACTGGGTGAAGACGGACAAGGCGTCGGGCATCGTCAACGACCCCAACGACTGGTCCCGCGAAGTCGGCGATCCGCGCTACATCGTCGACCTGCTGGCGCGCATCGTCACAGTGTCCTTGGAGACGATCAAGGTGGTCGACTCCCTGCCCCCGCTTGATACCCGCCACGACGGGTGAACGACACGGGACGGCCAGGCCGCGATCACGGTGCGCCGGCCGCCCCGATCGGGGCACAGGCCAGCCACGAGATGACACCTGGCCGTCCGTACCCGGCGTCGCTCGTGGGCTGGCGGCCCGTGCCCTGCAGCTGCACGACGCAGAGGTCATCCACGGCCGGGGCGCGCCTTATCCGCGCCTTAAGCACCGGTCAAACCCGGTGGTCAGTGGTCAACAGGGGCGGCACCGGTAAGGCACGGAAGGAGCAGCGCTGCCCGGCTGAGCTGCACAAACGGGCATCGGAGCTGGTCAGGACGTGGAGCGGGTGACCGGGATCGAACCGGCATGGCCAGCTTGGAAGGCTGGGGCTCTACCATTGAGCTACACCCGCGAGATGTCGCCCGCCCAGGGTAGCGGTAGCGCTCAGGCCTAGACTCGGCCCTCGCCACGGGGTGTGGCGCAGCTTGGTAGCGCACCTGCTTTGGGAGCAGGGGGCCGCAGGTTCAAATCCTGTCACCCCGACACGACGTCCGCGCAGTCTCTGGGAGACTGACGGGCATCCCGGCCTGACCAGTGGTCTCGCCGTACCCATCGCTGTCTGCACCGAGGAGCGCTGCACTGTGAAGAGCACCATCGAGAACCTGGGCCCGACCCGGGTCCGGCTCGCCATCGAGGTGCCGTGGGGCGACCTGGACCACGCCTTCGGCGAGGTCTACAAGGAGCTCGGCCGGCAGGTCCGCGTCCCCGGTTTCCGACCCGGCAAGGTCCCCAACCGCATCCTCGACCAGCGCATCGGCCGGGCCGCCGTCCTGGAGCAGGTCGTCCAGCACGCCGTCCCCGAGGTCTACTCCGAGGCGATCCGCGAGAACCAGGTCCGGGTGCTGACCCAGCCCGACGTCGAGGTCACCCGCCTGGACGACGGCGACACCCTCGCCTTCACCGCCACGGTGGACGTCGCTCCGACCCTCGAGCTCCCCGAGCTCGACTCGCTGGCGGTGACCGTCGACGACGTCGAGGTCACCGACGAGGAGGTCGAGACCCAGGTCTCCACCATGCGCGAGCGCTTCGCGATGCTCACCGGCGTCGAGCGGGCCGCGCAGGACGGCGACTACGTCTCCATCGACCTGGAGGCCAAGCTCGACGGCGAGGTCCTCGAGGACGGCACCACCAGCGGCATGTCCTACGAGGTCGGCACCGGCACCCTGATGGACGGCCTGGACGAGGCCGTGCGCGGCCTGTCGGTCGACGAGTCGGCCACCTTCACCTCTGCGCTGCTGTCCGGCGACGCCGCCGGCTCCGACGCCGAGGTCACCGTCACCGTCCGCTCGGTCAAGGCCAAGGAGCTCCCCGAGCTCGACGACGACTTCGCCTCCACCGCCAGCGAGTTCGACACCCTCGCCGAGCTCCAGGACGACGTCCGTACCCGCCTGGGTCGCGTCAAGGTGATGCAGCAGGGCAGCCAGGCCCGCGACAAGCTGGTCGAGCACCTGCTCGAGGTCATCGAGGTCCCCGTGCCCGAGACGCTGGTCGAGCGCGAGCTCGAGTGGCGCACCCGGGCCATGGAGGGCGAGCTGCAGCAGGCCGGCATGGACTGGGACGCCTACTTCACCGCCGCCGGCATCGAGGGTCGCGAGGCCTACGACGCCGACATGAAGGCCAACGTGGAGAACGCCGTCCGCACGCAGTTCGTGCTCGACGCGATCGCCGACGCCCGCGAGGTCACCGTCGACAACGACGACCTGTCCGCGCAGATCATGGCCCAGGCCCAGCGCAACCGGGTGAGCCCGGAGCAGTACGCGCAGCAGCTGCAGCAGGGCAACAACATCTCCGACTTCGTCGCCGACGTCCGCCGCACCAAGGCCCTGGCCCAGCTGCTGGAGTCCACGACCATCACCGACGCCTCCGGCAACGAGGTCGACCTCGAGGGCCTGCGGCCCAAGACGGTGAAGGCCGACGACGCCGAGGCCGAGGACGGCGACGCGGCACCGAAGAAGAAGGCCGCCGCCAAGAAGGCCCCGGCGAAGAAGGCGGCGGCGAAGCCGGCCGACGCCGACGCGCCGGCCGACGACGCGGAGCCCGCCCCGAAGAAGAAGGCCGCCGCCAAGAAGGCCCCGGCCAAGAAGGCCGCTGCCGCGAAGGCCGACGACGCCGCCGAGGGCAGCGCCGACGACGAGGCAGCCGCCGAGTCCTGATCGACCCCGCACCGCCGACGCCCGCCCACCGCACCCGCGGTGCGGCGGGCGTCGTCGTCCCGGGGGGGGTCCGCGGTGGCGCGCTGTGCGCCCTCGGCGAACACCGGCCGTCGAGGGAGTGAGGTGTCGGACGTGCGCGTTAGGGTCGACGTGACACCGAGAAGGGCCCGCCCCGACCAGGGCACGGCCCGCCCCCGGCGGCCCACCTGCACCACCGCACCACAGCCCAGAGACCGCCTGCTCGACAGTCCTACGGAGGTCACCGCACTCGTGAGCACCCCATACCCGACCGCGCCGGTGATGCGCGGCGCCGGGAACATGATGAACCTCGGCGACTCGGTCTACGAGCGCCTCCTGCGCGAGCGCATCATCTTCCTGGGCAGCCAGGTCGACGACCAGATCGCCAACCAGCTCGCCGCCCAGATGCTGCTGCTGTCCGCCGAGGACCCCAAGCGCGACATCCACCTCTACATCAACTCGCCCGGCGGCTCGGTCACCGCGGGCATGGCGATCTACGACACGATGCAGTTCATCGACTGCGACGTCGCCACCTACGGGATGGGCCTGGCCGCCTCGATGGGCCAGTTCCTGCTGACCGCCGGCACCGCGGGCAAGCGCTACGCCCTGCCGCACGCGCGGATCATGATGCACCAGCCCTCCGCCGGCGTCGGCGGCACGGCCTCGGACATCGCGATCCAGGCCGACCTGTTCCGCCGGACCAAGAAGGAGCTCAACGAGCTCCAGGCCCAGCACACCGGCCAGACCGTGGAGCAGATCGCGATCGACTCCGACCGCGACCGCTGGTTCACCGCGGCCGAGGCGCTGGAGTACGGCTTCGTCGACCACGTGGTCACCAAGGCCTCCGCGACCACCGAGACCGACAACCCGGTCACCGAGAACTGACGGTCGGAGGACCTGACATGAGCTTCCAGATGCCGGACAGCCGGTACATCCTGCCCTCCTTCACCGAGCGCACCAGCTACGGGATGAAGGAGTCCAACCCCTACAACAAGCTCTTCGAGGAGCGCATCATCTTCCTCGGGGTGCAGGTCGACGACGCCAGCGCCAACGACGTCATGGCCCAGCTGCTCACGCTGGAGTCCACCGACCCCGACCGCGACATCACGATGTACATCAACTCGCCCGGTGGCTCGTTCACCGCGCTGATGGCCATCTACGACACGATGATGTTCGTCCGGCCCGACATCCAGACCGTCTGCATGGGCCAGGCGGCGTCGGCCGCCGCCGTCCTGCTGGCGGCCGGCACGAAGGGCAAGCGGCTCTCGCTGCCCTACTCCCGGGTGCTCATCCACCAGCCCTCGGGCGAGGCGGGCGGCCAGGTCACCGACCTGGAGATCCACGCGGCCGAGATCGAGCGCGTGCGCACCCAGATGGAGCAGATCCTGGCCCGGCACACCGGCCGGTCCCAGGAGCAGGTCCGCAAGGACATCGACCGCGACAAGATCCTCACGGCCCAGGAGGCCAAGGAGTACGGGATCGTCGACGAGGTCGTGCAGAGCCGCAAGCTCAACGCCCTCATGGCCTGACCGCTCCACCGCACGACCCCGTCCCGGCACTGCCGGGGCGGGCGCAGGACCCCCGGCGCGTGGGCTCCGGGACCCCGTCTGGGGCCCCGGAGCCGCACGGTCGCAGGGAGCCCGAGGGGGCACCCGGGGCTCGTGTGAGTCGGGGGAGGACGACAGCCGCCACCCGGGTGCGTCACTGCCCGGGAACGTCGGTGGTGGCCGGTACGGTCGGCGAACGCCTGATCCCCGGTACCCGCCGGGTCGTGCACGAGGCCCGCCGCCGGCGGGGTGATCAGGACAGATGATCGAGGGACCTGCTCTTCCCAGCAGGCCCGCTGTGACACGGAGGTCAGCCAGGTGGCACGTATCGGTGAGAGCGGCGACCTGCTCAAGTGCTCGTTCTGCGGGAAGAGCCAGAAGCAGGTCAAGAAGCTCATCGCTGGCCCCGGGGTCTACATCTGCGACGAGTGCATCGAGCTCTGCAACGAGATCATCGAGGAAGAGCTCAGCGAGTCCTCGGACCTCAAGTTCGACGAGCTGCCGAAGCCGAAGGAGATCCACGACTTCCTCGAGCAGTACGTGATCGGCCAGGACAAGGCCAAGCGCACGCTCGCCGTCGCGGTCTACAACCACTACAAGCGGATCCAGGCCGGCGGCGAGCGCGGCTCGCGCGACGACAACGTCGAGCTGGCCAAGTCCAACATCCTGCTGATGGGCCCCACCGGGTGCGGCAAGACCCACCTCGCGCAGACCCTCGCCCGGATGCTGAACGTGCCCTTCGCCATCGCCGACGCCACCGCGCTCACCGAGGCCGGCTACGTCGGCGAGGACGTCGAGAACATCCTGCTCAAGCTGATCCAGGCCGCCGACTACGACGTCAAGCGCGCCGAGACCGGGATCATCTACATCGACGAGGTCGACAAGATCGCCCGCAAGAGCGAGAACCCGTCGATCACCCGGGACGTGTCCGGCGAGGGCGTGCAGCAGGCGCTGCTGAAGATCATCGAGGGCACCACCGCCTCGGTGCCGCCGCAGGGCGGGCGCAAGCACCCGCACCAGGAGTTCATCCAGATCGACACCACCAACGTGCTCTTCATCGTGGGTGGCGCGTTCGCCGGGCTCGAAGAGGTCATCGAGGCCCGCATCGGCAAGCAGGGCATGGGCTTCGGGGCGCCGGTCCGCGGCAAGGCCGAGATCGAGGAGGCCAACGCGATCGCCCAGGTGCTGCCCGAGGACCTGCTGAAGTTCGGGATGATCCCGGAGTTCATCGGTCGTCTGCCGGTCATCACCACGGTGCAGAAGCTCGACCGCACGGCGCTGATCAACATCCTCACCGAGCCGAAGAACGCCCTGGTGCGCCAGTACCGCCGGCTCTTCGAGCTCGACGGCGTGGAGCTCGAGTTCACCGACGACGCCCTCGAGGCGATCGCCGACCAGGCGCTGCTGCGCGGCACCGGCGCCCGTGGGCTCCGGGCGATCCTGGAGGAGGTGCTCCAGTCGGTCATGTACGACATCCCCAGCCGGGAGGACGTCGCGACCGTGGTGATCACCCAGGACGTCGTGCTCGAGCACGTCGCCCCGACGATCGTCCCGCGCAAGCCCACCCGCGAGCGCCGCGAGAAGTCCGCCTGACCCGCAGCTAACACCCGAGAGGCCCGGAACCCAGGTGGGTTCCGGGCCTCTTGCGAGCTGTGGTCCTGCTGGGCTGGGTCAGACCCACGCCGTCCAGGCATCCTGTGCCCCTGCGGGCCGGGAGGATCCCTGAACGGCGTGGGTCTGGGGTCCGTGCGCCTACTCGGTCGGGGCGAGGACGACGTCGACGGTGAGCGGGCCCTGGCCGGGCTCGACGGTCAGCGTCGTGATGATCCCGGCGGCGACCAGGTCGCGGCGCACGGCCTCGACCAGGGCGACCTCGGTGGCCGGGGCGTGCACCACCGCGGACTCGACGGGCGCCCGCATCGACACCTTGGCCTCGCTCTTGGCCTTGCGGATCGCGGCCAGCGCCTCGGCCGCGACACCCACCAGGGCCGGGTCGCCGCCGGTCGGCAGCTCCTCGACGGTCGGCCAGGCGGCGCGGTGCACCGACCCGGTCTGCCACCAGGACCAGACCTCCTCGGTGGCGAAGGGCAGCACCGGCGCCAGCAGGCGGTTGAGCACCGACAGCGCGGTCGCCAGGCCGGCCTTGGCCGACGTCGCACCCTCGACCGGGCCGCCGTCCTCGCCGTAGGCGCGGGTCTTCACCAGCTCGACGTGGTCGTCGCAGAACTGCCAGAAGAAGGTCTCGGTGACCTCCAGCGCCCGGGTGTAGTTGTAGGCCTCCATCGCCGCGGTGGCCTCGGTGACCACCCCGCGCAGCCGGGCCAGCAGGGCGGCGTCGACCGGCTCGGAGACCTCGGCGCCCACCAGGTCGGCGGTGGCGCCCAGGCTGCCGAGCACGAACTTGCCCACGTTGAGCAGCTTGATGGCCAGCCGGCGGCCGACCTTCATCTGCACCTCGTCGAAGGGGGAGTCCGCGCCGGGGCGGGCGCCGGCGGCCCGCCAGCGCACGGCGTCGGTGCCGTACTTCTCCAGCACGTCGATCGGCGTCGTGGCGTTGCCCTTGGACTTGCTCATCTTCTTGCGGTCGGGGTCGACCACGAAGCCGGAGATGGCGGCGTGCGTCCACGGCACCTGGCCCTGCTCGTAGTGCGCGCGCACCACGGTGGAGAACAGCCAGGTCCGGATGATGTCGTGCGCCTGCGGGCGCAGGTCCATCGGGAAGACGTGCGCGAACAGCTCCGGGTCGGTGTCCCAGCCCGAGGCCACCTGCGGCGACAGCGACGACGTCGCCCAGGTGTCCATCACGTCGGGGTCGGCCATGAAGCCGCCCGGGACGCCGCGCTGGTCCTCGGTGTACCCGGCGGGCAGGTCGGAGGACGGGTCGACCGGCAGGGACTCCTCGGGGGCCAGCAGGGGCTGCTCGTAGACCGGCTCGCCGGCCTCGTCGAGGGGATACCAGACCGGGAACGGGACGCCGAAGAAGCGCTGCCGGCTGACCAGCCAGTCGCCGTTGAGCCCCTCGACCCAGTTCTCGTAGCGGTGCCGCATGTGCTCGGGGATCCACTGGATCTCCTTGCCGCGGGCCACCAGCGCGGTGCGCAGGTCGGCGTCCCGTCCGCCGTTGCGGATGTACCACTGGCGGGTGGTGACGATCTCCAGCGGGCGCTCGCCCTTCTCGAAGAACTTCACCTGGTGCGTGATGGGCCGCGGGTCGCCCTCGAGGTCGCCGGACTCCCGCAGCAGCTCCACGATCCGCTGCTGAGCGCTGAACACGGTCTTGCCGGCCAGCTCGGCGTACACCTCGGCGGGGACGCCGTCGGGGGCGTCGGGCAGCAGCCGGCCGTCCCAGCCGATGACCGCCCGGGTCGGCAGCTGCAGCTCCCGCCACCAGATGACGTCGGTCAGGTCGCCGAAGGTGCAGATCATGGCGATGCCCGAGCCCTTGTCCTTCTCGGCCAGGCGGTGGGCGACCACCGGCACCTCCACGCCGAACAGCGGCGTGCGCACGGTCTGCCCGAACAGCGGCTGGTAGCGCTCGTCGTCGGGGTGGGCGACCAGCGCCACGCAGGCCGGCAGCAGCTCGGGGCGGGTCGTCTCGATGTGCACCGGTCCGGCCGGGCCGGCGAAGGCCACCCGGTGGTAGGCGCCGGGCCGCTCGCGGTCCTCCAGCTCGGCCTGGGCGACGGCGGTGCGGAAGGTGACGTCCCAGAGGGTCGGCGCCTCCTGCGCGTAGGCCTCGCCGCGGGCCAGGTTGTGCAGGAAGGCGCGCTGCGCGGTGGCCCGGGAGGTCTCGGAGATCGTGCGGTAGACGTTGGACCAGTCGACCGACAGGCCGACCTGGCGCCAGAGCTTCTCGAACTCCGCCTCGTCGACGGCGGTCAGCCGCTCGCACAGCTCGACGAAGTTGCGCCGGCTGATCGGCAGCTGGTCCTTGCCCG
Organism: Klenkia terrae; assembly: GCF_900491935.1. Classification (GTDB taxonomy): domain Bacteria; phylum Actinomycetota; class Actinomycetes; order Mycobacteriales; family Geodermatophilaceae; genus Klenkia; species Klenkia terrae. Next base: position 641,593 of record NZ_UEXK01000004.1, on the reverse strand, counting down.
GCTTCTCCGGCGGGGTGAACGAGGCGTCGTAGGGCAGCGAGGGGTCGCAGCGCACGCCGTAGTAGTTCTGCACCCGGCGCTCGGTCGGCAGGCCGTTGTCGTCCCAGCCCATCGGGTAGAACACGTGCTTGCCGGTCATCCGGTGGTAGCGGGCCACGATGTCGGTGTGCGTGTAGCTGAACACGTGCCCGACGTGCAGCGAGCCGCTGGCGGTGGGCGGCGGAGTGTCGATGGCGTAGGTCTGCGAGCGCGGCGCGGCCAGCGCGGCGGCCCGGTCGAAGCCGTAGACGTCGTCCTGCGCCCAGGCGGCTACCCACTTGGCCTCCAGGCCGTCGAGGGTGGGCTTGTCGGGCACGGTGCCCGGGGCGGTGACGTCTGTGGACATGCGCCCATCCTAGGAAGCGCCGCGACTGGCATCCTGGGCGGAGTGAGCACCCCCTCGGACGTCGCCCGGGTCGAGGCCGCCCTGCTGGCCCGTTGGCCCGAGAGCCGGCTCGAGCCCAGCCTGACCCGCATCTCCGCGCTGGTCGACCTGCTGGGCTCCCCGCACCGCGCCTTCCCCGTCGTCCAGGTGACGGGCACCAACGGCAAGACCTCGACCGCGCGGATGATCGACGAGCTGCTGCGCGGCTTCGGGCTGCGGGTCGGCCGGTTCACCAGCCCGCACCTGGAGTCGATGAGCGAGCGGATCGTCGTCGACGGCCGGCCGATCCGCCCCGACCGGTTCGTCGAGGTCTACGACGACATCGCGCCCTACGTGCAGATGGTCGACGGCTCCTCCGACGTCCCGATGTCCTTCTTCGAGGTCATGGTGGCGATGGCCTACGCAGCCTTCGCCGAGACCCCGGTCGACGTCGCCGTCGTCGAGGTCGGCATGGGCGGCACCTGGGACGCGACGAACGTGGCCGACGCCCGGGTCGCGGTGGTCACCCCGGTCTCGATGGACCACGCCGAGTACCTCGGGCCCGACGTCGCGACCATCGCGACCGAGAAGGCCGGGATCATCAAGGCCGCACCGCCGACCGAGGACGGCGTCCCGGGTCCCGACGTGGTCGCCGTCCTCGCCCACCAGCCCGCCGGTGCGCTGGAGGCCCTCGTCCGCCGCGCGGTCGAGGTCGACGCCACCGTGGCCCGGGAGGGCACCGAGTTCGGCCTGCTGGAGCGCACGGTCGCCGTCGGGGGCCAGCAGATCCGCATCCAGGGCCTGGGCGGGGAGTACCCCGAGGTCTACCTGCCGCTGTTCGGCGCGCACCAGGCGCAGAACGCCGCCGTGGCGCTGGCCGCGGTCGAGGCGTTCCTCGGGGCCGGGTCGGCCAGCGGGCCGGTGGACCCCGAGGTGGTCCGCGCCGCGTTCGCCGCCGTCCGCTCGCCGGGCCGGCTGGAGCGGGTGCGCACCTCGCCGTCGGTGCTGGTCGACGCCGCGCACAACCCCGCCGGGATGGCCGCCACCGTCGCGGCGGTGCGGGAGTCCTTCGACTTCACCCGGCTGGTGGGCGTCGTGGGGTGCGTCGCCGGCAAGGACGTCACCGGGATGCTCGCCGAGCTCGAGCCGCTGTGCGCCGAGCTGGTCGTGACCCAGAACAGCTCGGCGCGGGCGATGCCGGCCGACGAGCTGGGTGCGCTGGCCGTCGACGTCTTCGGCGCCGACCGGGTCAGCGTGCACCCGCGGCTGGTCGACGCGCTGGAGTCGGCGATCGAGCTGGCCGAGGCCGGCACCGACCACGCCCTGGGCGGGTCCGGGGTGCTGGTGACCGGCAGCGTGATCACCGCCGGGGAGGCCCGCACCCTGATGGGCGGCAAGCGGAAGTGAGCCAGCCCAGGGCGGCCGACCCGGCGCGGGCGGCCAAGGCGCTGTCCGGGGCGGCCGCGGCGACGTTGCTGCTGGAGGGCATCGCGGTGCTCTTCGTGCCGCGGGGCATCGTGCAGTCCGACGGGCTCGGGTGGGTCCGGCTGACCGTGCTGCTGGTGCTCGCCGTCCTGCTGATCCTGTCCAGCGGCATCCAGCGCCGGCCGCGCGGGCTGCTGATCGGCACCGTGCTGCAGGTCCCGCTGCTGCTGACCGGCTTCTACTCCAACGCCATGTGGTTCGTCGGCGGCGTCTTCCTGCTGGTCTGGCTGTACCTGCTGCAGATCCGCAAGGAGCTGGTGGGCACGCCGTTCGGGCCGGTGCCCGACCCGCCGCCCGTGGACTGAGCTCAGCGCTCCAGGTAGGCCAGCACCGCCAGCACCCGGCGGTTGTCCCGGGTGTCGGGCTGCAGGCCCAGCTTGCCGAACACGGTGCTGACCACGGGCTCGACGGTCTTCACGCTCAGGTGCAGCTCCGCGGCGATGGCCGTGTTGGACAACCCGCGCGCCATCAGCGCCAGGACGTCGCGCTCCCGCGGCGTCAGCTCCGGCACCGGGCGGGTGGCCGGTCGGTGCCGGACCGCAGCGGCCAGGCCCAGGTGCTCGACGACCAGGGTGGCCTGCGCCGCCAGGTCGTCCAGCAGCCGCTGCTGGGCCAGCGACAGCGGGTCGTCGCCCGGCTCGACGGCGAGCACCCCGACCCGGACACCACCGCTGACCAGGTCGCGGGTCTCGCCGATGGCGTGCACCGCGGCCGGGGTGGTGGGAGCGAGGTCGGCGTCCGGGTCGGGCCAGACGCCGACCGCGAGCAGGGTGTCGGCCCCGGACCACAGCACGACCCGGGCGGCGTCCAGCGCGGTCCCCGTGGCCTTGGTCAGCTCACCGGCCAGGTCGCCGCCGGGCCTCCGGGCCCGGGAGAGCCAGCTGAGCGCGGCACGTGCCCCGGCGTGCTGGCCGTGCACGACGGCCAGCCCGGCGGCGACCGGCACCAGCGCGGCGGCCAGCACGCCGGCCCGCGGTGAGCCCCAGCCGACCAGCCCCACCAGGAGCGCGACGCCCGCCGGCAGCACCGCGAGCAGCAGCCAGCCGAGCTGGCGGCGGGTGCCCGGGGACGCCGTGCGCCAGCGGGCGGCGACCGCGACCACCCACAGCACCTGGGAGACGACGTAGCTCGGGTGGGCCAGGGCCGACCAGACCGCCTGGACCACCGGCGGCGCCGCGTCCGCGACGGGGTGCGCCGTGAGGACGTCCACCGAGGAGTACTCCACCGGCCACAGCGCGGACAGCACGGCGCACCCCCCGGCGACGGCCACGACGAGTCCGGCCACCGGTCGCCACCGCGGGGAGGGCAGCCGGCCGTCGGGGAAGCACAGCACCGCCAGGGTGGTCAGGGCCAGCACGACCGCGACCGGCCAGACGCCCAGCCAGCCCCACCAGGCGCTGCCCGGACCGCCCGGGGCGTGCCCGACCTGCCGGCCCAGGAAGAGCACCGCCTCGGCGACCCCGGTGGCCAGGAACAGCCGGCCCTGGCGGTGGCCGGGCCGCTGGTGCAGCACGTACCCGCCGACCGCCGTGCAGGCCAGGGCCAGCACCCCGTTGTGCAGGTTGTCCAACCACAGCCCGCGGGCCAGGCCCACGGTCACCAGGACGACGACGAGGGCCAGCGCCGCCGCGGGCACGACACCGCGCGCCGGGGTCCACCGCGGCCGGGTGCGCACCGGGTGAGCCTGGCACGGGAGGGCCCGCTGCGGTCCAGGGTTTCCCCTGGACCTGCGGCGCAGGGTCGCCCCCGTGGTGCCCCGGTCCGGCGCCGGGCGACGGTCGCCGGGTCCGGCCCCGCCCGGGGCCCGCACCGAGGAGTGCCCGTGACCACCACCGCACCGTCCGCCCACGCCGTCGTCCCGGCCTCGCCGACCGACCGGCTGCTCACCGCGTCCCTGCTCGCCGGACCGCTGCTGTCGCTGGCCGCCGACGCCACCTACGCCGTCCGCGGCTGGTCCGACCCGGCCGGCGGGGTGCTGCACGTGCTCGGCGCGATCGCCTACGGGTGGGTCGCGCTGCGCGTGGCGGGCTGGCTGCCGGCCCGCTCCCGGCTGGCCGCCGCGCTGGTGCTCGCCGGCCTGGTCGGCATGGCCGGGAACGTGGCCTACGGCTTCGAGGCGATCCACGGGTCGCTGGGCGACACCCCGCTGGTGGACCAGCCGGGCGCGGCCGGGCTGATCAAGCCGCTGGGCCTGGTCTTCCCGCTGTGCCTGGCGCTGGTCGCCGCGGCGCTGCTGCGCCTGGACCGGCGCTGGCAGGGCGGGCTGGTCCTGCTGGCCGCGGTCGCCTGGCCGGTGGCCCACATCGCCGACCTCGCCGTCCCCGCGGTCGCGATCAACGTCGTGCTGGTCGTCGCCGCCGGCAGCCTGGTGTGGACGCCGCCGGCGCGGGGCTGAGCTCAGGCCGCCCCGCGGGTGGTCAGCCGGCGGCGGAGGTCCAGCGGCTCGACGTCCTGGTCGCGCAGCACGGCGGCCACCACGGCGTCCCGGACGGCGAGCACGCCCAGCAGCACCGACGCGTCGTCCAGCCGGCGGCTGCCCACCGCCACCTCGGCGCGCAACGCCTCGTGCAGCACGCGCTTGGCCGCTCCGGAGAACCGCAGGCGGCCGGTGCGGGACCGGGTGTCCAGCGCGCCGGACCCGAAGCTCTGCTCGGCGCGCTCGCGGACCAGGTCCAGGTCGACCCCGAGCCCGGCGAGCAGGGTGGCCTCGGCCGCGGCGGCCGACGCGGCGGCGCGGTCGGCGTCCAGCCCGGCGGCGCGCAGGGCGCCGGCACCCGGGCCGGTGCCGGCGGCGGCGGACAGCAGCAGGTGGACGGGCTCGATCCGGTCGGCACCGGCCGCGCGGGCGACGTCCTGGGCCCGGACGACGACCGCGCGGGCCTCGTCGGTGAAGCATTCGAACACCTCAGGTCTCCTTCCGGGAGCGGGCGTGCTTCTTGTGGACGGCCTGCCGGCTGACGCCCAGCGCCTCGGCGACCTCCTGCCAGGACCACCCGCGGTCCCGCGCGGCCCGGACCTGGAGGACCTCGAGGCGGTCGGCGAGCTCGCGCAGCGCACGCACCCCGCGCAGCCCGGTGGCCGGGTCGTCGGCGGCGGCCGCGGTGGCGACGGCGTCGGTGGGGGAGGCCATGTGCGTCAACGTAGGTTGACGGGGTGGAGGTGTCAACCCAGGTTGACGGCGGTGGGGCCTCGGCCAGGCACTGCCGATGGGGGAGGGGGACGACCGGGCCCGTGGGAGCGTGTGGCGTGCGAGGAACGGTGCGGGGACGACGACGGGGCGCGGTGCTGGCGCTGACCGCACTGCTGCTGGCCGGCTGCGGCAGCGGCGGCCCGGAGCCGGCCAGCAGCNACTGAGCGCACCCTGATCCTGGTCAAGCCCGACGGCGTCGCCCGCGGCATCGTCGGCGAGGTCGTCGGCCGGCTGGAGGCCAAGGGCCTGCGGCTGGTGGCCGCCGAGCTGCGCACCCTGCCCCGCGAGACCGCCGAGCAGCACTACGCCGAGCACAGCGAGAAGCCGTTCTTCGGCTCGCTGGTCGACTTCATCACCGGGGGCCCGCTGCTGGCCCTGGTCGCCGAGGGCCCGCGGGCCATCGAGGCCTTCCGCGCCCTGGCCGGCGCCACCGACCCGGTGAAGGCCGCCCCCGGCACCATCCGCGGCGACTTCGCCCTCGAGGTGCAGAACAACATCGTGCACGGCTCCGACTCGCCCGAGTCCGCCGCCCGCGAGATCGGCCTGTTCTTCCCCGCCCTGTGAGCCGACGGGGCCCCGGGACACCCTGGGGCCCCCGTCGCAGGCGGTTACCCTCGACCACGCTATGACTGTCGAGAGCTTGTACCCCCGTCTCGAGCCGCTGCTGGCCCAGGTCCAGAAGCCGATCCAGTACGTCGGTGGAGAGCTCAACGCCCAGACCAAGCCGTGGGACGCCGTCGCCGTCCACTGGGCGCTCATGTACCCCGACGCCTACGAGGTCGGCCTGCCCAACCAGGGTCTGATGATCCTGTACGAGGTGCTCAACGAGCGCACCGACGCCCTGGCCGAGCGCACCTACGCGGTGTGGCCCGACCTCGCCGGGCTGATGCGGGCCAACGGCGTCGGCCAGTTCACGCTGGAGAACCACCGCCCGGTCCACGACTTCGACTTCCTCGGCGTCAGCTTCGCCACCGAGCTGGGCTACACCAACCTGCTCGACGCCCTCGACCTCGCCGGCATCCCGCTGCACGCGGTGGACCGCGACGAGCGGCACCCGGTCGTGGTGGCCGGCGGGCACGCGGCGTTCAACCCCGAGCCGGTCAGCGACTTCGTGGACTGCGCCGTCCTCGGCGACGGCGAGCAGGTCGTCGGCGACATGACCGACGTGCACAGCGCCTGGACGGCGGCCGGCCGCCCCGGTGGGCGCACCGAGCTGCTGGCCCGGCTGTCCCGCGTCGAGGGCGTCTACGTGCCGCAGTTCTACGCGGTGACCTACCAGGCCGACGGCACCATCGCGGCCTTCGTGCCCACCCGGGACGACGTCCCCACCACGATCTCCAAGCGCACCGTGATGGACCTCGACGAGTGGCCCTACCCGAAGCAGCCGCTGGTCCCGCTGGCCGAGAGCGTGCACGAGCGGATGAGCGTGGAGATCTTCCGCGGCTGCACCCGGGGCTGCCGGTTCTGCCAGGCCGGGATGATCACCCGCCCGGTGCGCGAGCGGACCATCACCGGCATCGGCTCGATGGTCGACGCCGGCCTCAAGGCCACCGGCTACGAGGAGGTGGGCCTGCTCTCGCTGAGCTCGGCCGACCACTCGGAGATCGGGCAGCTGGCCAAGGAGCTGGCCGACCGGTACGAGGGCACCAACACCGGGCTCTCGCTGCCCTCGACCCGGGTCGACGCGTTCAACGTGACCCTGGCCAACGAGCTGTCCCGCAACGGCCGGCGCTCGGGGCTGACCTTCGCCCCCGAGGGCGGCAGCGAGCGGATCCGCCGGGTCATCAACAAGACCGTGTCCAAGGAGGACCTGGTCCGCACGGTCACCACGGCCTACGCCAACGGCTGGCGCCAGGTGAAGCTGTACTTCATGTGCGGTCTGCCCACCGAGACCGACGAGGACGTGCTGGAGATCGCCGAGCTGGCGGTCGAGGTCATCCGGGCCGGCCGGGAGGCCGCGGGCAACAAGGACATCCGCTGCACGGTGTCCATCGGCGGCTTCGTGCCCAAGCCGCACACCCCGTTCCAGTGGGCGTCGCAGGCCTCGGCCGAGACCATCGACCACCGCCTGCGGGTGCTGCGCGACGCGATCAACGCCGACCGCCGGATCGGTCGCTCCATCGGGTTGCGCTACCACGACGGCAAGCCCGGCGTGATCGAGGGACTGCTGTCCCGCGGCGACCGCCGGGTCGGCCGGGTCATCGAGCGGGTGTGGCGCGACGGCGGGCACTTCGACGGCTGGAGCGAGCACTTCTCCTACGACCGCTGGGCCACCGCCGCGGCCGAGGAGCTCGCTCCCTTCGGCGTCGACCTGGCCTGGTACACCACCCGCGAGCGCGGTGAGCACGAGGTGCTGCCCTGGGACCACCTGGAGTCCGGCCTGGACAAGGAGTGGCTCTGGGACGACTGGCAGGAGGCGCTCAACGAGGACGAGGTCGCCGACTGCCGCTGGACCCCCTGCTACGACTGCGGCGTCTGCCCGACCATGGGCACCGAGATCCAGATCGGCCCCACCGGCCGCTCGCTGATCCCGCTGGCCGTCGTCGGTGCCGGGCCGCGGCCCGACGTCCGCGCGCAGGTCGACGTGGACGTCGACGCCGCGGTGGCCGACCCGGTCCACACGCACTGATGGCCCGCCAGCCCGACGGCCCCCCGCCGCCGCCCACCGTGCAGAAGCTGCGGCTGCGCTACACCAAGCGCGGTCCGCTGCGGTTCGCCTCCCACCGCGACCTCGCCCGGGCGCTGGAGCGTGCCCTGCGGCGCGCCCAGGTGCCGATGGCGTTCTCGGCCGGGTTCAGCCCGCACCCCAAGATCAGCTACATGGGTGCGGCCCCGACCGGCGCGGCGTCCGAGGCGGAGTACGTGGAGATCGGGCTGGCGGCCCGGTGCGACCCGGAGGCCGTGCGGGTGGCGCTGGACGCCTCCCTGCCGCCGGGCATCGACGTCCTGGAGTGCGTGGAGGCCGCGGAGGGCACCGGTGGCCTGGCCGAGCGCCTCGACGGCACCCGCTGGCGGATCGACCTGGCCGGCGTCGACCCCGACGAGCTGGGCCGGGCCGTCGAGGCGCTGCTGGCCGCCGAGGTCGTGACGGTCTCCAAGCGCACCAAGAACGGGCCCCGGGACATCGACGCCCGGGCCGCCGTGGTCTCGGCCGCGGCCTCCGGGGAGACCGGGCGTGCCATACTGCACGTGGTCGTACGGCAGGTGACGCCTACCGTCCGACCGGACGACGTGTTGGCCGCACTGGCTGCCGTCGCCGACCTGCACCCGCCGTTGCCCCCCCGGGCCGTGCGTGAGGCGCAGGGCCGGCTCGACGACAGCGGTGAGGTGGCCGACCCGCTCGGCCCGGACCGCGAGGCCGGCTCCCGCTGCCAGGGGGAGCCCCAGCCGGTCTGAGCCGGTGGGGCCGGACGCCCGGGCCGACGCAGGACGTCGCCCCGCACCGCGAACTGCCAGCCGCGGCGCACAACAGCCTTCGCACCACCGCTCCACCCAGCGAGCCAGCACCGAGAACCTGCACCAGCACCACCGGGACCCGATCACGTGGCCGGGTCCTGGCACCAGACTTCAGCGGGCCCCGGCACGCCACCTCGGCGGACCGACCCGCCCGACCCGTACCCCTGTGCGGCCGCCGACCGTCGACGACGGTCGGCGCCCGGGGGTGCACCAGGAGGCGAGCCCTTCGTGGCCGACACCGACGACACCACCACAGAACCCCTGACCGGGGAGGTCTCCCCGGAGACCGAGCCGCAGGACACCACACCCCCGGACACCGCCGCCGGCGACCCGGCCCCGGACGAGGTCGCGGAGCCCGAGCTCGAGGACCCCCAGCCCGAGGACCCGCAGCCCGAGGTCACCGGCGAGCTGCGCCTCCAGGCCGACGCCGAGACCCTCGAGGCGGCGGCGATCCCGCCGACCCGCCCGCAGGACGACGCCGTCGAGGCCCCCCGCTTCGGGGCCCAGTTCAGCTCGCCCGAGCCCACCACCGTCACCGCCCGGCCGCGTCGCCGGGCCACCCGGCCGGCGCAGCCGCCGCACCCAGGCCGAGACGCCGGCCGAGCCGGTCGAGGTCGCCGACGCCGTCGAGGAGCCGGTGGAGGAGCAGGAGGAGACCGGCGGCCGCCCGCGCCGCAGCCGCTCCCGGCGCAAGCCGGCCGCCGAGGTCGAGCGCCCGGCCGAGGACGAGGCCGACGACGAGGCCGTCGTGCTGCCGGCCCCCGACGCCGAGGACGACACCGACGACGACGCCGAGGACGGCGAGGACCGCGACGACGCCGGTTCGAGCAGCCGTCGCCGGCGCCGCGGGCGCCGTGGCCGCGGCCGCGGTCGCACCGGCGAGGACGACGAGGACCGCGACGACACCGACACCGCGCAGGACGACGCCGCCACCGACCCCGAGGACGGCGAGACCTCCGACGAGGACGCCGACGACTCCGGCGAGGCCGCCGGCTCCGGCACCCGTCGGCGCCGCCGTCGCCGTCGGCGCGGGAGCGAGTCCACCGGCACCGACACCACCGACAGCACCGACGACGACCGCCCCGAGCGCGCCGGGCGCAACGGCCGGGACTCCAGCGACGACGCCGTCAAGGGCGTCGCCGGCTCCACCCGCCTGGAGGCCAAGCGCCAGCGCCGCCGCGACGGCCGGGACACCGGTCGCCGCCGCGCGCCGATCCTGAGCGAGTCGGAGTTCCTGGCCCGCCGCGAGGCCGTCAACCGCACGATGGTCATCCGCCAGCAGGGTGAGCGCACCCAGATCGCCGTCCTCGAGGACGACGTGCTGGTCGAGCACTACGTCACCCAGGCGCAGTCGGCGTCCTTCGCCGGCAACGTCTACCTGGGCCGGGTGCAGAACGTGCTGCCCTCCATGGAGGCCGCCTTCGTCGACGTCGGCAAGGGCCGCAACGCCGTGCTGTACGCCGGCGAGGTCAACTGGGAGACCGCCGGGCTGTCCGGCAAGTCCCGCTCCATCGAGCAGGCGCTGAAGTCCGGGGACAAGGTCCTGGTGCAGGTCACCAAGGACCCGATCGGCCACAAGGGTGCCCGGCTGACCCAGCAGATCAACCTGCCCGGCCGCTTCCTGGTCTACGTGCCCGGCGGTTCGATGACCGGGATCAGCCGCAAGCTGCCCGACAACGAGCGCCAGCGGCTCAAGGACATCCTCAAGAAGATCGTCCCCGAGGACGCCGGCGTCATCATCCGCACCGCGGCGGAGGGCGCCTCCGAGGAGGAGCTCACCCGCGACGTGGCCCGGCTGCAGGCGCAGTGGGAGGTCATCCAGACCAAGGCGAAGTCGGTCAGCAACGCACCGACGCTGCTGTACGGCGAGCCCGACCTGGCCATCCGGGTCATCCGCGACGTGTTCAACGAGGACTTCTCCAAGCTCGTCGTCCAGGGCGACGACGCGTGGGACACCGTCGAGGCCTACGTCGCGCACGTCTCCCCGGAGCTGTCCGGCCGGCTGGAGCGCTTCGTCGGCACCGGTGACGCCTTCCGCGAGCTGCGGATCGACGAGCAGCTGCTCAAGGCCCTGGACCGCAAGGTCTGGCTGCCCTCGGGCGGGTCGCTGGTCATCGACCGCACCGAGGCCATGACCGTCGTCGACGTCAACACCGGCAAGTTCACCGGCTCCGGCGGCAACCTGGAGCAGACGGTCACCCGGAACAACATCGAGGCCGCCGAGGAGATCGTCCGCCAGCTCCGGCTGCGCGACATCGGCGGCATGATCGTCATCGACTTCATCGACATGGTGCTGGAGAGCAACCGGGACCTGGTCCTGCGCCGGCTCACCGAGTGCCTGGGCCGGGACCGGACCAAGCACCAGGTCGCCGAGGTCACCTCGCTGGGCCTGGTGCAGATGACCCGCAAGCGGGTCGGCCAGGGCCTGCTCGAGGTCTTCAGCGAGAACTGCGAGCACTGCCGCGGTCGGGGCGTCATCGTGCACCTGGACCCGGTGGACGAGAAGAAGCGCTCCGGCGGCCAGGTCGGCGGCAACGGGGGACACCCCGTGCCCGGCGGCGGCAACCAGGGCAACCACGGCGGCGGCAACCCGGGCACTGGCAACCAGGGCAATGGCAACCAGGGTGGCGGCAACCAGGGTGGTCGCGGCCGGGGCGAGGACCGTGCGGTCGAGGCCGCGGCGGTCGAGGCCGACGCCCCGACCACCGGGCCCGAGGGCGACGCGGAGGCCCCGCAGGAGCCCACCGGCCGGTCCGGGCGCCGCAACCGCGGCCGCCGCAACCGCGGCCGCACCGGCGACGACCAGGTCGTCGAGGACGCCGCCGCGCTGGCCGCGAGCCACGGTGCGTCGGAGGACGGCGACGACGAGCCGGACGCCGTCGATGACGTCGTCGACGTCGTCGACGACGTCGCCGTCGTGGACGAGCCGGCCGACGGCGGCCAGGGGGAGAAGGCCGGGGTCGTCGAGCCCGACGAGGTCGCCCAGGCCGTCGCCGAGGTGAGCGGGACCGAGGCTCCGGCCGAGCCGGTCGTCGAGCTGGACCTGCCCGAGCCGGCGGCCACGGTCGTCGAGGAGACCCCGGCGGGCTCCGTCGAGGGCGACGCTGCCCCCGAGCCGGATGTCGCCCCCGAGGTCGAGACCGTCCCCGAGCCCGAGGCGGCCCCCGAGGTCGTCGCCGAGCCCGAGGCCGTCGTCCCCGAGCCCGTCGCGGTGGAGGAGGCCCCGGCTGCCCCGGTGGCCCGTCCGCGCCGTCGCCGGGCCGCCAGCCGGCCGGCCGGACCGCCCGTCGAGTGACCTGCTCCGCGGCCGGGGGCGACCAGCTCGCCCCCGGCCGCGGAGCACGGACCCGGGACCCGGCGAGAGGTCGGGCACAGGGGTTCGACCGCGGCAGGCGGGCCCGGGCACGCTAGCCGGGCTGCTCCCCTCCGGAGTGGCTGCTGCCCCGCGCCTCGTGCGCCGGGGAGGGCGGGCCCCGGGTGTGCGAGCAGCCCGTCCCGCACACCGGTTCGCGCCGGGGGGCGCCCAGGACAACGAAGACCTATCGAGGAGTCAGTGGTGTACGCAGTCGTCAAGGCCGGTGGGAAGCAGCACAAGGTGGCTGTCGGTGACCGGTTCACCGTCAACCGTCTCGCAGGAGCTGCCGGCGACACCGTCGCGCTCCCCGTGGTGCTCCTGGTCGACGGCGACACCGTCACCAGCGACGCCGACGCGCTGGCGAAGGTCACCGCGACCGGCGAGATCGTCGAGCACGGCAAGGGCCCGAAGATCAAGATCCACAAGTTCAAGAACAAGACCGGTTACCACAAGCGCCAGGGGCACCGTCAGCCGCTGAGCGAGGTCGTGGTGACCGCCATCGGTTCCGAGAAGAAGGGCTGACGCCGCCATGGCTCACAAGAAGGGCGCATCGTCGTCCCGCAACGGTCGCGACTCGAACGCCCAGCGCCTCGGCGTGAAGCGCTTCGGCGGCCAGGTCGTCAAGGCCGGCGAGATCATCGTCCGCCAGCGCGGCACCCACTTCCACCCCGGCCTGGGTGTCGGCCGCGGCAAGGACGACACGCTGTTCGCCCTGACCCCGGGTGCGGTCGAGTTCGGCCGTCGCGGCGGCCGTCGGGTCGTCAACGTGCAGCTCGTCGAGCCCGCTCTCGAGCCGGCCGTCTGAACCTGATCCACCAGCACCACCTGTTCCATCCGGGCCCGGCGGGAGATCCTGCCGGGCCCGGTCCCATCCGTACGGCCGTTTGACGTAGAGAGGCGGCGATCATGGCCGCTTTCATCGACCGGGTGACCGTGCACGTGTCCGCAGGCAACGGCGGGCACGGGGTCAGCTCCGTGCACCGCGAGAAGTTCAAGCCCCTCGGTGGCCCCGACGGCGGCAACGGCGGGGACGGCGGCGACGTCGTCCTGGAGGTGGACAGCAGCGTCCACACGCTGCTGGACTTCCACCACCACCCGCACCAGAAGGCCCCCAACGGCAAGCCCGGCGGCGGCAGCAACCGCAACGGCGCCCGCGGCGAGGACGCCGTGCTCCGGGTCCCCGAGGGCACCGTGGTCACCACCGCCGACGGCGAGGTGCTCGCCGACCTGATGGGCGTGGGCACCCGCCTGGTGCTGGCCGCCGGCGGCCGCGGCGGGCTGGGCAACGCGGCGCTGGCCAACGCCCGCCGCAAGGCCCCCGGCTTCGCGCTGCTCGGCGAGCCCGGCGAGGCCGTCGACGCGGTGCTGGAGCTCAAGAGCGTCGCCGACGTCGGCCTGGTCGGGTTCCCCTCGGCCGGCAAGTCCTCGCTGGTCGCCGCGATGAGCGCGGCCAAGCCGAAGATCGCCGACTACCCGTTCACGACGCTGGTCCCCAACCTGGGCGTGATCCGCTCCGGCGACGTCACCTACACGATGGCCGACGTCCCCGGCCTGATCCCCGGTGCCTCCACCGGCCGTGGGCTGGGTCTGCAGTTCCTCCGGCACGTCGAGCGCTGCGCCGTCCTGGTGCACGTGGTCGACATGGCGACGATGGAGCCCGGGCGCGACCCGGAGAACGACATCGCCGCCCTGGAGCACGAGCTGCGGGAGTACGACGACGAGCTCGACCTGGTCGGCCGGCTGAAGATCGCCGTGCTCAACAAGATCGACGTCCCCGACGGCCGGGAGCTCGTCGACCTGGTCCGGGCGACGCTGGAGGCCCGCGGCCTCGAGGTCTTCCCGATCAGCGCGGTCACCGGCGAGGGCCTGCCCGAGTTCGGCTACGCCCTGGCCCGCGAGGTGGAGGCACACCGTGCCTCGCTGCCCGCGCCGGACGCCGTCCGGATCACCCTGAGCCCCAAGGCCGTCGACGACGGCGGCTTCACCGTGCAGCCCGACCCGCGGACCGACGGCTGGATGGTCGTCGGCGTGCGCCCCGAGCGCTGGGTGCGGCAGACCGACTTCAGCAACGACGAGGCCGTCGGCTACCTGGCCGACCGGCTCAACCGGCTGGGCGTGGAGATCGAGCTGGCCAAGGCCGGCGCGAAGCCGGGCGACGCGATCACCGTCGGCGACGTCACCTTCGACTGGGAGCCCACGCTGCCGGCCGGCACGCTCACCGTCGAGGAGACCGCGGGCCTGGGCGGGCGCGGCACCGACGTCCGGCTGGAGAACAACTCCCGGCCCCGCGCCGACGAGCGGCTGGCCGCCAAGCGCCGCCGGCGCACGCCCTACGAGCTGCTCGAGCCGGAGGACGACGACCCCAGCTGGGACGACACCCCGTGACCCGGGCGGCCGTCGCGGCGGCCCACCGGGTGGTGGTGAAGGTCGGCTCCTCCAGCCTGACCACCCTCGAGCACGGTCTCGACGAGGCGCGGCTGCAGGCCCTGGTCGACGTGCTCGCCGGGCTCCGGGCCGCCGGTCGGGAGGTCGTGCTGGTGTCCTCCGGCGCGATCGGCGCCGGCCTGGCGCCGCTGGGCATCGGCGGCCGTCCACGCGACCTGGCGACCGCGCAGGCCGCCGCCAGCGTCGGCCAGCTGCGGCTGATGCGGGCCTACGCCGACGCCTTCGCCGGCCACGGCATCACCGTCGGCCAGGTGCTGCTGACCGCCGACGACCTGACCCGGCGCGGCCACTACCGCAACGCCCGCCAGACGGTGGACCGGCTGCTGGCCCTCGGCGTGCTGCCGGTGGTCAACGAGAACGACACTGTGGCCACCGAGGAGATCCGGTTCGGCGACAACGACCGGCTCGCCGCACTGGTGGCGCACCTGTCGGTGGCCGACGCGCTGGTGCTGCTGTCCGACATCGACGCGGTCTACGACGGCGACCCCCGGGTGGGCCCGGCGGCCCGGATCGACACCGTGGCCGACCCCGGTGACCTCGCCGCGGTCGTGCTGGGCTCGGCCGCCCGCAACGGCGTCGGCACCGGCGGCATGGCCACCAAGGTGGAGGCCGCCTTCATCGCCGCGCAGGCCGGCGTCCCCGTCGTCGTCACCTCGACGACGCAGGCGGCCGCGGCGCTGGCCGGCGAGCCGGTCGGCACGCTGTTCACCGCGCGCGGCCGTCGTCCCTCCGCGCGGCAGTTCTGGCTGCGGTACGCCTCCCGCCCGCGCGGCCAGGTGCTGCTGGACGCCGGCGCGGTCGCCGCCGTCCGCGACCGCGGCGCCTCGCTGCTGGCCGCGGGCATCACCGGGGTGGCCGGGGACTTCCTCGCCGACGACCCGGTCGAGCTGGTCGACCCCGACGGCACCGTGGTCGCCCGCGGCCTGGTCTCCTACGACGCCCGCGAGATGCCGGGGCTGCTGGGCCGGTCCACCGGCGACCTCGAGCCCGAGCACCGCCGTCCGGTGGTGCACCGCGACGAGATGGTGCTCGTCCGGGCGCCCGTCGGCGCCTGAGAAGATCTGCCCGTGGCTGTCCGTCCCATCCGTGAACTCGGCGACCCGGTGCTGCGCACCCCCTGCGACCCGGTGCGTGCCTTCGACGCCGCGCTGGCCGGGCTGGTCCGCGACCTCGAGGAGACCGTCGACCACCCCGGCCGTGCGGGCCTGGCGGCCAACCAGATCGGCGTCTCGCTGCGGGTCTTCTCCTACAACATCGACGGCGTGATCGGCCACCTGGTGAACCCGGTGGTCGTGGAGCGCTCCGACGAGGTGCAGGACGGCGACGAGGGCTGCCTGTCGGTGCCGGGCCTGTACGCCCCGACCGTGCGGGCGCTGTGGTGCGCCGCCGAGGGCTTCGACGTCGAGGGCAACCCGCTGCGGCTGGAGGGCGAGGGCCTGATGGCCCGCTGCCTGCAGCACGAGGTCGACCACCTCGACGGCATGGTCTTCCTGCAGCGCCTCACCGGCGACGCCAAGAAGGCCGCCTTCCGCGCCCTCCGCGGCTGAGCAACTCGCTGGCGATCATCGCCATCCGCAGGTGGGGCACGCGGATGGGCGGCGTGTCCCACCTGCACCCGCCGATGATCAACTCGGCGCAGGTCGTAACGGTCAGCGCTGACGGCTGCGTATCCTCGGGCGCGTGCCTGCCGACCTGCCGCTGATCGGGGACGCCGCCCGCCGCGCCCGCACCGCCGCCCGGGTGCTGCGCACGCTGCCGTCGTCCACCAAGGACGCCGCCCTGCTGGCCATGGCCGACGCCCTCGTCGCGCACACCGAGGACGTGCTCGCCGCCAACGCCGAGGACGTCGAGGCCGCGCGGGTGGCCGGCACCGCGGAGTCGGTGCTCGACCGGCTGCGGCTGGACGCCGACCGGGTCGCCGCGGTGGCCGAGGCGCTGCGCCAGCTGGTCGAGCTGCCCGACCCGGTGGGTGACGTCGTGCGCGGGTCGACCCTGGAGAACGGGCTGCAGCTGCGCCAGGTCCGGGTGCCGCTCGGGGTCGTCGGGATCATCTACGAGGCCCGGCCCAACGTGACCGTCGACGCCGCCGGGCTGTGCCTGAAGAGCGGCAACGCCGCGCTGCTGCGCGGGTCCGCCTCGGCCTTCGGCACCAACACCGCCCTGGTCGCCGTCCTCACCGAGGCCGCCGAGAAGGCCGGGCTGCCCGCCGGGTGCATCGCCCTGCTGCCCGCCGACCGGGCCAGCGTCGGCGAGCTGCTGGGCGCCCGCGGGCTGGTCGACGTGGTGATCCCGCGCGGGGGAGCCGCGCTGATCCAGCGGGTGGTCGCCGAGTCCACCGTGCCGGTCATCGAGACCGGGGTGGGCAACTGCCACGTGTACGTCGACGCCTCCGCCGACGCCGGGATGGCCGAGGCGATCGTGCTCAACGCCAAGACCCACCGGGTCAGCGTCTGCAACTCCGCCGAGTCGCTGCTGGTGCACCGGGACTCCCCGCACCTGGCCCGGCTGCTCACCGCGCTCGTCGACGCCGGGGTGACCCTGCACGGCGACGAGGCCGCCCGCGCCGCGCACCCGGCCGTCGTCCCGGCGACCGACGAGGACTGGGCCACCGAGTACCTGTCGATGGACATGGCCGTGCGGGTCGTGGACGACCTGCCGCAGGCGCTGGACCACATCGCCGCCTGGGGGAGCGGGCACTCCGAGGCGATCGTGGCCGACTCCGCCGCCGCGATCGCCGACTTCGTCGCCGGGGTGGACGCCGCTGCCGTGCTGGTCAACGCCTCCACCCGGTTCACCGACGGCGGCGAGTTCGGCTTCGGCGCCGAGATCGGCATCTCCACCCAGAAGCTGCACGCCCGCGGACCGCTGGGCCTGCCGGAACTGACCTCCACCACCTACGTCGTGACCGGCAACGGCCACACCCGATAGGAGCCCCGTGCCCCCGCAGCAGCCAGCCCGTTTCGCCGACGTCGCCGACGTCACCGCCCGGCTGTCCGCCGCGGGGTACCTGCCCGACGCGCAGATCGCCACGACGGTCTTCCTGGCCGACCGGCTGGGCAAGCCGCTGCTGGTCGAGGGCCCGGCCGGTGTCGGCAAGACCGAGCTGGCCAAGGCGCTGGCGACGGCGACGTCCTCGGACCTGATCCGCCTGCAGTGCTACGAGGGCCTCGACGAGGCCCGCGCGCTGTACGAGTGGAACTACAAGAAGCAGCTGCTGCGCATCCAGGCCTCGCAGAACTCCGCGGACGGCGGGGACTGGGGCGACCTGCACGACGACGTCTTCGGCGAGGAGTTCCTGCTCTCCCGGCCGCTGCTGACCGCCATCCGGCGCACCGAGCCCACCGTGCTGCTGATCGACGAGACCGACAAGGCCGACGTCGAGGTCGAGGGCCTGCTGCTGGAGGTGCTCAGCGACTTCCAGGTGACGATCCCCGAGATCGGCACGATCGTGGCGACCCGCCGTCCGATGGTGGTGCTGACCTCCAACGCGACCCGCGAGCTGTCCGAGGCGCTCAAGCGGCGCTGCCTCTACCTCGCCCTGGACTACCCGAGCGCCGAGCGCGAGCGGGAGATCGTGCTGTCCCGGGTGCCCGAGCTGGCCCCGGCCCTGGCCGAGCAGCTGGTCCGCACGGTGCGGGCGCTGCGGGCCATGGAGCTGAAGAAGTCGCCGTCGATCTCGGAGACCCTGGACTGGGCGCAGACCCTGCTGGCGCTGGGGATGGACACCCTGGGCACCGACGAGGTGCGGCAGACCCTCGGCGTGGTGCTGAAGCACGGCAGCGACCAGACCCGCGCCGCGGCCGAGCTGCGGCTGAATTGATGGACGGGATCACGCCGGGCGGCCTCCCCGCGCACCTGGACGGCTTCGTCCGGGCGGTGCGCGAGGCCGGCATCCCGGTGGGGATCTCCTCCGCCGTCGACGCGGCCCACGTGCTCACCGCCGTCGACCTGCTGGACCGGGAGCAGCTGCGGCACGGGCTGGCCGCCGTCCTGCTGCACCGGGCCGCGCAGCGCCCCACCTACGACGTGCTGTTCGACCTGTGGTGGCCGCTGACCGACCGCCCGTCGGTCCCGTCGGAGGCCGAGCCGGCGCAGGACGGCGCCCCGGACGACGGGGTGCCCGACGCCGACCGGCAGGCAGCGCTGGCCGCCGAGCTGCGCGCGGAGCTGCTCCGCAAGCTGCTGGACGGCGACGAGGAGGCCCTGCGCCGCTTCGCCCGGCAGGCCGTGGAGCAGCTCGGCCAGGGCCAGCCCTCGCCGTCGGGCCAGTCCTTCTTCTCCTACCGGGTGCTGCGCGCGCTGTCCCCGGACACCCTGGTCTCCCAGCTGCTGGACGGGCTGCTGGGCGGGGCCGACCGCGGCGGGCTGGCCGAGCAGGTCGCCCGGCAGACCGTCCGCGAGCGGCTGGCCGCGTTCCGGGCCGCCGTGGAGGCCGAGGTGCGCCGCCGGTCGGCCGCCGAGCGCGGCCGCGAGCGGGTCGCCCGGACGGCGGTCAAGCCGCTGGCCGACCAGGTGGACTTCCTCCGCGCGCAGTCCGCGGACCTGGCCGAGCTGCGCCGCTCGGTCGCACCGCTGGCCCGGCGGCTGGCCGCCCGGCTGTCGGCCAAGCGCCGGCTCGGGCGGGCTGGCCGGCTGGACTTCCGGAAGACGGTGCGGGCGTCGCTGGCCACCGGCGGCGTCCCGGTGGTCACCCACCACAAGCCGCGGGCGGTGCACAAGCCCGAGCTGGTCGTGCTGTGCGACATCAGCGGCTCGGTCGCCGGGTTCAGCCACTTCACGCTGATGCTCACCCAGGCGCTGCGCGAGCACTTCTCCGGTGTGCGGGCCTTCGCCTTCGTCGACTCCACCGACGAGGTCACCCGGTTCTTCACCCCCGGCGCCGACGTCGCCGACGCCGTGCAGCGGATCGGCCGGGAGGCCGACGTCGTCTCCTTCGACGGGCACAGCGACTACGGGAACGCCTTCGGGGTGTTCGCCGAGAGGTGGGCGTCCGCGGTCGGGCCGAAGACGTCGCTGCTGGTGCTCGGCGACGGGCGGACCAACTACCGGCAGCCCGGCCTCCCGGTGCTCGCCGACCTGGTGCGGCGGTCCCGCTCGGCGTACTGGCTCAACCCCGAGCCGGCCCGGCTGTGGGGGAGCGGTGACTCGGCTGCCGACAAGTACAAGCAGTTCATCCCCATGATCGAGGTCCGCAACGCGGCCCAGCTGGCGGAGTTCGTCACCACCCTCTGAGGCGGTGTGACGGGACCCACGTCGGCCCGTCCAGAATTGTTCGCCGTTCGGCCGTAACCGAGTCGTCCCGGTGCCGTTGGTCCATGCGGAGGCAGCGAGACCGCCTCCGCGCGCCGGCCGGGGAGACCCGGCCGGGTGGCCGGCGACACGGGGGCGCCGGTCCAGCAGGCCGGACGGTCCTGCCACCGAGAGGTGGGGGACGGCCGGCCCGCTCGTGCGCCCGCAGCGCCCCGGCCTGCACGATCGCGGCGGTGGCACCGCCGGGGGCGGGCTACGCTCGGCAGGTGGCGGGCAAGCGACTGGGCGTGATGGGTGGCACCTTCGACCCGGTGCACCACGGTCACCTGGTCGCCGCCAGCGAGGTCGCCAGCCTGTTCGGGCTGGACGAGGTGGTCTTCGTGCCCACCGGCGAGCCGTGGCAGAAGGCCGACCGCGAGGTCAGCCCGGCCGAGGACCGGTACCTGATGACGGTGATCGCGACCGCGTCGAACCCGCGCTTCTCGGTCAGCCGGGTCGACGTCGACCGCGGCACCACGACCTACACGATCGACACCCTCACCGACCTGCGCCGGCTGCGCCCGGACGCCGAGCTGTTCTTCATCACCGGGGCCGACGCGCTGGCCCAGATCGTCGGATGGCGGGACACCGCCCACCTGTTCGACCTGGCCCACTTCGTCGGCGTCACCCGGCCGGGGTACCAGTTCGCCGAGCTGCCAGCCGGGCTGCCCCCGGACGCGGTGAGCCTGGTGGAGATCCCGGCGCTGGCGATCAGCTCGACCGACTGCCGCGACCGGGTGCGCCGCGGGATGCCGGTCTGGTACCTCGTCCCCGACGGCGTCGTGCAGTACATCGAGAAGAGCGGTCTCTACCGCGACGGCCTGCCCGTCGTCCCGACCGGGCAGCTGCTGCCCGGGACCGGGGTGCGCCACCTCGGCGCACCGACGGTCACCCATGCCTCCCCGTCGGGACCGGTCCGCGGTCCCGACACCCCCGAGCTCCAGGAGATACCCCGATGACCGCCTCGACAGAGGCCCGCGAGACCGCGCTGTGGGCCGCCCAGGCCGCGGCCGACAAGCTCGCCACCGACGTGTCCATCGTCGACGTCAGCGACCGGCTGGCCATCACCGACGCCTTCGTGCTGGCGTCGGCGCCCAACGAGCGGCAGGTGCAGTCCATCGTCGACGAGGTCGAGGACCGGCTGCGCGAGCACGGCATCAAGGCCGTCCGGCGCGAGGGCGTGGCCGAGTCCCGCTGGGTGCTGCTGGACTTCGTCGACGTCGTGGTGCACGTCCAGCACGCCGAGGAGCGGGCCTACTACTCCCTCGAGCGGCTCTGGAAGGACTGCCCCACCATCCCGTTCACCGACAGCACGCTGCCCCCGGCGGCGCGCGTCGCCGGCACCCCGGTGACGCCGTCGGCGCAGGACGCCGACGCGGTGCCCGGCGGGTTCTCCGGCGAGGGCGAGGCCGCCCCGCAGGCGCTGGACCCGGCCACGTCGGACGCCCCGCAGGCCGACACCACCCGGTGAGCGCTGCGGCCGAGGCGCCCACCCTGCCCACCGTCGAGCGCGTGCTCGTCTGGCGGCACGGGCGGACCGAGTGGAACGCCAGCGGTCGCTTCCAGGGGCAGCTGGACCCGCCGCTGGACGACACCGGCCGGGCCCAGGCCCGGCGCGCGGCCGACGCCCTGGCCCGGGAGCTCCCGGCCGGGACGCTGGTGGTCTCCAGCGACCTGGTGCGCGCCCGCGACACCGCGCAGACCCTGGCCGACGCGCTCGGCACGCCGCTGCGCGTCGAGCCCCGGCTGCGGGAGCACGGGCTGGGCAGCTGGGAGGGTCTGACCCGGGAGGACGTCGCCCGGGACCTGCCCGAGCAGTACGCCGACTGGGTCGAGGGCCGGCCCGCCCGCGGGCGCGGCGGCGAGGACCCGGCCGCGGTGGCCCGCCGGGCGCTGGCCGCACTGTCCGACCTGCCGCCGGCCCCGGTCGCGGGGCTGGTCACCCACGGTGGCACCGGTGGCCGGCTGGTCGGGGCGCTGCTGGGGCTCGGTCCGGAGCACCGCCGCATCTTCGGCCCGCTGGGCAACTGCCACTGGACCGAGCTTGCGCACCAGGGCAGCCGCTGGCGGGTGCTGCGGCACAACGCCTCGGCCACCGGCGGCGCCCCCGGGCTGCCGCGCCGCTCCGGCGCGGAGACCGGTCCGGACGTGGCCGAGGCGGCCGGCGTGGCCGAGCCGGCGGTAGCGGCCGGTGCTGCCCCGCTGCCCGCCGGGGCCACCCCGGACGACGCCGCGCCGGCCCCGACGGACGCCGACGCCGCCCTCTGAGCTGCTCCTGCGCTGCCCGGGCGGGTGCCGGTCGGGGCTGACCAGCCGGTTCTCGTCGGGGCCCGGCAGGGTCCGTCGGGGTTCCGGTTAGCCTCGCGCCCATGTCCGTCGCCGTGGTCACCGATTCCACGGCCTACCTGCCGGCCGAGCTGGTGACCGACCTCGGGATCGAGGTCGTCCCCCTCTACGTCGTGCTGACCGGTCGCTCCGGCCGGGAGGGCCTCGACGTCGGCCCGGCCGAGGTCGCCAGGACGCTGGCCGTGCGGGGCCAGCAGGTCACCACCTCGCGGCCGACACCGGGGGACTTCGTCGGGGCCTACCGCCGGTGCCTGGACGCCGGCGCCGACCGGGTGGTCTCGGTGCACCTGTCCCGCGAGCTGTCCGGGACCTGGGACGCCGCCCGCTCCGCTGCCAACCAGGTCGGCGAGCACGTGGTGTCCGTGGTCGACAGCGGCACGGCGGCGATGGGCACCGGGTTCGCGGTGCTCGCCGCCGCCCGGGCCGCGGCGGCCGGCGCCGGGGCCGACGAGGTCGCAGCCGTCGCCCAGGGCACCGCGGACGGCAGCAGCACCCTGTTCGTGCTCGACACCCTGGAGCACCTGCGGCGCGGTGGCCGGATCGGGTCCGCGGCCGCGGTGCTCGGCACCGCCCTGGCGGTGCGCCCGGTGCTGCACGTCCTGGACGGCCGGATCGTGGTGCTGGAGAAGGTGCGCACCACCACCCGGGCGGTGGCCCGGATGGTGCAGCGGGTGGTGGACCTGGCCGGGGACCGGCCGGTCTCCCTGGCCGTGCACCACCTGGCCGCTGCCGCCCGGGCCGACGCGCTGGCCGACCAGCTGCGCGAGCGGGTGCCGACCCTGCGTGAGCTGTACGTGAGCGAGCTGGGTGCGGCGATCGGGGCGCACGTCGGCCCCGGCGCACTGGGGGTCGTCGTCGACCCGAGCGGCACCCGGGCGGCCGGGCCGACCTGATCCGACGTCGGCAGGGCCGGTCCGGTCCCGGTCAGCAGTGCCCGGCCGGCCGCCACCCGCTGGTCAGGGTGACCGGGCCCGCCGAGGTCACCCGCAGCCGCACCGTGCCGGGCAGCTCACCGGGCTCCACGCAGCCGTCGCCGTCGAGCACCAGGCGCTCGTCCCAGAACACCGACAGCAGCACGTCGCCGGGCCGCTGCACGGACACGGTCAGCCCACGCCGGTCGCTGTCGACCAGCTCCGCCGGTCCGGCCAGCACGACGCCCGGCCCGTCGACGGCGTACAGCGACCAGGAGGCGTCGGACCAGACCAGGTCCACCCCCGGGACCCCCGCCCGGACCAGTGCGGCCTCCGCCCGGCCGGCCCAGTCGGGCCGCTGCGCGGCCAGCACGACGTAGGAGACGCCCCGCGCGCGCAGCCAGGCCAGGTAGGAGGCGGCGTCCAGCGAGCCGTCGTAGAAGAGGCCGTTGCGGGCGACGTCGAGCTGGCGGGTCCAGCCCCGGGCCAGCGGCACCTGCGCGCCCATCGTCGCGTCCGAGTGGGCGGCCAGCGGCACCACCTCCACCCGGCCCACCCGGCCCCGCCGAGCCAGCTCCGCCAGCACCGGGGCGCCCGCCCGGGCCTGGGCCGCGGTGTCCCGCGGGCCCAGGTCCTGCGGCACCAGCGGCGGGAGCAGCCAGGTCACCAGCGCGGCCGCCAGCCCCACCAGGAGCGCCGGCCGGTGCGGCACCGCGACCAACACCGGGGCGGCGAACAGCAGCACCAGGCGGGTCGCGTTCGAGCCCACCGGGTCCGGCAGCAGCCAGGTCCCCACCATCAGCGTCGCCGTCAGACCCGCGCCCGCTCGCACCAGCGGCAGCCGAGGCCCGGCCACGGCCGCCACCACCCCGCTGGCCAGCGTCGCGGCCAGCGCCTGGTGCGCACTCGCCGTCATCGGGCCGCTCGCGGCGTCCAGGGCCACCATCGCCACCAGCGGCGTCGCCGTCCCGGCCAGCAGCGCCGCGACCTCCCACCCGGACCGTGACCTCCTGGCGCCGGCCAGCCACCACGCCCCGGCAGCCACGGCGAGCAGCACGGCGGACACCGGGCTCAGGGCCCCCGCCAGCGCCGCCAGCAGGCCCGCCCCGGTCCGCCGCACCGGCGGCCGCATCGTTGGGTCGCCGGCCACCAGCAGGGCCAGCAGCGCCGCCGCCGTCCCCGTCGCGAACGTCGTCCGGCCCGAGAGCTGGTCGGCCAGGAACACCAACACCGCCGTGACCGCCACCGTCCGGGTCCGGGTCGCCCCCGCCCGGACCAGGAGGGCGGTGGTCGCCGCCGCCCCGGTCCTGTCCCTTATACACATC
>NZ_UEXK01000004.1:454533-617378 GCF_900491935.1 Klenkia terrae | reverse complement strand
GGCGGTCGCCCTGCTCGCCGGGGTGGCCGTGGCCGCGGCGGCGGGGGCCGTGCGGACGGGGGAGCGGGAGACGTCGCCGCTGGTGGACCTGGCCGACCGCGGCGCGGTGGTGACGGTGAGGCTCGCCGTCGAGGACGACCCGCGGGCGCTGACCGGCGGAGCAGGCCCGGCCCGCGTGCTCGTGGCCGGCACGGTCACCGCGGTCACCGGGGCGCCGCCGCTGCGCCCGGCCCGCGTGCTGGTGTTCGGCACCGCCGAGGACTGGACCGGGGTCTTGCCCGGCACGGAGGTGCTCGTGCGGGTGGAGGTGGGCCCGGCCGAGGGCGGCGACGACGTCGTCGCCGTCCTCTCCGCGCGGGCGCCCCCGGAGCCGGCGGCCTCGGCCGGGACGGCGCAGCAGGTGGCCGGCGAGCTGCGTGGCGGGTTGGCCGCCGCGGCCGCCCGGGTGCTGCCCGCGGACGAGGCAGGCCTGCTGCCCGGCCTGGTGGTCGGGGACACCACGGGGATGCAGCCCGGGGTGACCAGCGACTTCCGCCGGGCCGGCCTCGGCCACCTCACCGCGGTGTCCGGGGCGAACGTGGCGATCGTGCTGGCACTGCTGCTGTGGCCGCTGCGGCGGCGGGCGGTCGACCGGCGCTGGCAGGCTGCGGTCGGGGTGCTCGGGCTGGTCGGGTTCGTGCTGCTGGCCCGGCCGAGCCCCAGCGTGCTGCGGGCCGCCGCGATGGGGGCGGTCACCCTGCTGGCCCTGGCCTCGGGGCGGTCCCGGGTCGCGGTGCCCGCGTTGGCGGCGGCGGTGTGCGTGCTGGTGCTCGTCGACCCCGGCCTGGCCCGCGACGGCGGGTTCGCCCTGTCGGTCGCGGCCACGGCCGGCATCGTGCTGCTGGCACCGGGGTGGTCCCGGGCCTGGCGGCGCCGGGGGATCCCGGCGCTGCTGGCCGACGCCCTCGCGGTCAGCGCGGCCGCCGGACTGGTCACCGCACCCCTGGTGGCCGGGATGTCCGGTCTGGTCAGCGCGGTGTCGTTGCCGGCCAACCTGCTGGCGGCCCCCGCCGTCGCCCCGGCCACCGTGCTCGGGCTGCTCGCCGTGCTGGCCGGTCCGGTCAGCCCCGCCGTCGCCGACCTGCTCGTGTGGCTGGCCGGGTGGCCCACCCGGTGGCTGGTCCTGGTCGCCGACCGGGCGGCCGCCGTGCCCGACGGGGCGACCGGGTGGCCGGCCGGTCCCCTCGGGGCCCTGCTGCTGCTCGGCCTGCTGGTCGCCGGCGGCGCCGTGCTGGTCCGCTGGCCGCGCACCCGGCCGCTGGCGCTGGCCGTCGTGGTCGGGGTCGTCGCCCTGGGTTGGCCCGCCCGCCAGCTGACCACCGGGTGGCCGGTGCCCGGCAGCGTGCTGGTGGCCTGCGACGTCGGCCAGGGCGACGCGCTGGTGCTGCCGACGGCGCCGGGGGAGGCCGTGCTGGTGGACGCCGGGCCGGACCCGGAGCTGGTCGACGACTGCCTGACCCGGCTGGGCGTCGACCGGTTGCCGTTGGTGCTGCTGTCCCACCTGGACGCCGACCACGTCGCCGGGCTGGCCGGCGCCCTGGCCGGGCGGGAGGTGGGGGAGGTCGCCACCGGGCTGCTGGCACCCACCGAGGACCGGATCGGCCCGGTCGCCCGGGAGGTCGCCGCCGCCGGGGCCGCGCTCACCCAGTTGGACGCCGGCACGGTGCGGACCGTGGGGACGGCGAGGATCGAGGTGCTCGCGCCGACGGGCGCCGACGCCCGCCCCGGCGCGGACGCCAACGCGCTGTCCATGGTGGCTCGGGTGGTCCAGCACGGGATCGCCGTGCTGCTGACCGGCGACCTCGGCGCGGACACCGAGGCCCGGCTGCTGGCGCGCGGGCTGGACCTGCGGGTCGACGTGCTCAAGGTGCCCCACCACGGCAGCGGGGACGCCGACCCGGACTTCCTGGCCGCGACCGGCGCCCGCGTCGCGGTGATCTCGGTGGGCGCCGACAACGACTACGGCCACCCGACCGGCCGGTTGCTCGACTGGCTGCCGGACGCCGGGATGGAGGTCCACCGCACCGACCTGGAGGGCGACCTGGCCGTGGTGGAGCAGGCCGGCGACTGGGGGACGGCCGCCCGCGGGGTGGACACCGTGCAGCGGGCCGTGGCCGGTCCCGCGGTGGTGCCCGGGTCCCTGCCCGGGCCCCCGCGCAGCCGACGGCGGTGTCGGACCTGCGTGACACGATGGGCCGGTGCCGCCGACCGCCGCTCCACCGCCTCCGCTGTCCCGGTTGCGCCTGGTCGTCGGCGAGGAGGAGCTGCTGCGGGCCCGCGCGGCGTCGGAGGTGCGGGCCGCGGTCCGCCGGATGGACCCCGACTCCGAGGAGCACGAGCTGGCGGCCCTCGGCCTGCCGGTCGGTCAGCTGGCCGACGTGCTCGCCCCCTCGCTGTTCGGCGGTCACCGGCTCGTCGTCGTGACCGGCGTGCACGAGGCGGCCGGCGCGCTGGTCGACTCCCTGCTCAGCTACGCGAAGGACCCTGACCCCGAGCTGACCCTGGTGCTGGTGCACAGCGGCGGCAAGCGCAACGAGGCGCTGCTCAAGGCGTTCCGGCAGGCCGGGGCGGCGGAGGACGAGTGCCCCAAGCTGGTCTCGGCCGGGGACCGGATGACCTTCGTGCGCAACGAGGTCCGGCGGGTCGGGGGCAAGATCACCCCCGATGCCGCCACCGCGCTGCTCGAGGCGGTCGGCAACGACCTGCGCTCCCTGTCGGCGGCGGCCAGCCAGCTGGTCTCGGACTTCGGCGGCTCGATCGACGCCGACGCGGTCGCGCGGTTCCACCGCGGCCAGGCCGAGGTCACCGGCTTCACCGTCGCCGAGCGGGTGCTCGTCGGGGACAACGCGGGCTCCATCGAGATGCTGCGGTGGGCACTGGACCGGGGCGTGCCGCACGTCCTGCTGGCCGACGCCATCGCCGACGGGGTGCGCACCGCCGCGCGGGTGGCCTCGCTGGGCACGACCAACATCGGTGACCTGGCCCGCCAGCTGAAGATGCCGCCGTGGAAGGTGAAGAAGGCCCAGGCGCAGTCCCGGGGCTGGACCATCCCGGCGCTGCAGCAGGCCATCGGGGTGGCCGCCGAGCTGAACGCCGACGTCAAGGGTGTCGCGGCCAGTGCGGACTACGCGCTGGAGCGGGCGGTGCGCCGGATCGTCGAGCTGCGGACCGCGGCCGGCGGTGGCCGGGGCGGCCGGTCGACGTCCCGCTACTGACCTGCGCCCTGCTGGTCCGTGCGGCCGGCCCGACCCCCGGGACGCGACGAACCCCCGTCCCCGGTGCGGGGAGGGGGGCTCGTCGAGCGGGCGCGGTGCCTCAGAGCGAGGCGGCCTGCTTGGCCAGCGAGGACTTGCGGTTCGCGGCCTGGTTCTTGTGGATGACGCCCTTGCTGGCGGCCTTGTCCAGCAGCTTGCTGGCGGCGCGGAGGGTGGTGTCGGCGGCGTCCTTGTCCCCGGCCGCGGCGGCGGCGTGGAAACGCCGGACCGAGGTCTTCAGGGCGGACTTGACAGCGACGTTGCGCTGACGCGCCTTCTCGTTGGTCTTGATCCGCTTGATCTGGGACTTGATGTTCGCCACGCGTGAGCCTCGGGTCTTCTCGGGGAAAGTCTGCTGTCACGTCCACGGCGCACAGGCGCAGCGTGGACCGGTTCGCCAGGTTACCAGCCCGTCCGACCGCTGCCCAGCGTGGCCGAGGCCACCCCACCGCGGGCCACCCGGCGGGGTCACCAGTGTCCGCCCGCCGCCCGCTGCTGCACCCAGGTCAGCGCCGCGTCGTGGAACCGGCGCTGGAAGCTTCGCAGGGTCGGCATGTGCGGCGGGGGCGGCCGGCGCATGGACACCCCCCACATGCCGGTGAGCCCGGCCAGCACGTCGGTGACGTCCCGGGGGTCGGCCGCCCGGACCGCGGGGAGGTCCCCGACGAGGGCCTGCGGGCGCCCTCCCGGCCCCGCTGCAGGGGCCCGGGGCGAGCTTGCGAGTCCTGGGGGGCAGCGGGGTCCTTCTGCCAGGCCCAGTCGAGCAGGACGGCGCCGCCGTATGGGGTGACCAGCAGGTTGTCCGCGCGCAGGTCGGTGTGCACGAGGGAGTCCCCGACGCAGCCGCCCCGGTCGAGCAGGCGGTCCGGCACGCCGACCAGCCGGTCCAGGTGCTCCCGCTCCCACCCGGTGAGGTCGGCCGGCGGTTCGTCGACCAGCAGGGCCCAGCGGGCCAGGTCGTCGCCGACCACGGCGGCGAAGGGCGGCAGGCCCGGGACCGGGCAGGGCGTGGCGGCAGCGGTGCAGGCCGCCACGTCGTCCAGCACCGCCCGGGCCGCCTCGACGGTCCACGGGGTGGCCGGCGCGGCCCCGGCGACCTCCTCGAGCAGCAGCGCCGTCCAGGCCGACCCGTCCGGGGCGACGTGGTCCACCTGGGCCACCAGCGCCGGGACCGGCAGCGACGCGGGCAGCAGGGCCGCCGTCCGGCCCTCCCGGCGGACCAGCTCGAGGGTGCCGGGGTCGATCGACGTCCCCACGGCCTTGACGAACACCCGGCGCCCGGAGGCGCAGGTGAGCACGGCGGCCGGGCCGGCCGAGAAGCCACCGGTGCGGGGCGACACCGACACGACCGGCGAACCGAGGGCGTCGTCCACGGCGGCCCGCAGACCGGCCGGGAGGTCGGCGTAGGGCAGACGGGGCGAACCGGGGGAGGACACCGGCAGAGCATCGCCGGACACGTCTCGGCAGGCGATCGCATTCTCCGTCGTCCCCGCGTGGGACGATGGGGGCACTGTGACTGCACCCGCCCGCACCGACCCGGCCCGCATCCGGAACTTCTGCATCATCGCCCACATCGACCACGGCAAGTCGACGTTGGCCGATCGGATGCTCGAGGTGACCGGCATCGTCGAGGGGCGCAACATGCGCGCCCAGTACCTCGACCGGATGGACATCGAGCGCGAGCGCGGGATCACCATCAAGAGCCAGAACGTCCGGCTGCCCTGGACGCCGCGCAGCGGTGAGCACGTGGGCACCGAGTACGTGCTGGACATGATCGACACCCCGGGCCACGTGGACTTCACCTACGAGGTGTCCCGCTCGCTGGCCGCCTGCGAGGGTGCGGTGCTGCTGGTCGACGCCGCGCAGGGCATCGAGGCGCAGACGCTGGCCAACCTGTACCTGGCCATCGAGAACGACCTGACGATCATCCCGGTGCTGAACAAGATCGACCTGCCGGCGGCGCAGCCGGAGAAGTTCGCCGCGGAGATCGCGCACATCATCGGCTGCGAGCCCGACGACGTGCTGCGGGTCAGCGGCAAGACCGGCGAGGGCGTGCCCGAGCTGCTGGACATGATCGTGGAGAAGATCCCGGCCCCGACCGGTGACGCCGACGGCCCGGCCCGGGCGCTGATCTTCGACTCGGTCTACGACATCTACCGCGGGGTCATCACCTACGTCCGCGTCGTCGACGGCCGGATCTCCGGCCGCGAGCGGATCAAGATGATGAGCAACAACGTCACCCACGAGCTGCTGGAGATCGGGGTCATCAGCCCCGAGCCCAAGCCGGTGGAGAGCCTCGGCGTCGGCGAGGTCGGCTACTTCATCACCGGGGTGAAGGACGTCCGGCAGTCCCGGGTCGGGGACACCGTCACCCTGCAGCACCACCCGGCCGCGGAGTCCCTCGGCGGCTACCGCGACCCCAACCCGATGGTCTACTCCGGCCTGTACCCGATCGACGGCAGCGAGTACCAGCTGCTGCGCGAGTCGCTGGACAAGCTGCTGCTCAACGACGCGGCGTTGGTCTACGAGCCCGAGACGTCGGCGGCGCTGGGCTTCGGCTTCCGGGTCGGCTTCCTGGGCCTGCTGCACCTGGAGATCGTCCGGGAGCGGCTCGAGCGCGAGAGCGGCCTGAGCCTGATCTCGACCGCGCCGAACGTGGTCTACCGCGTGGTGATGGAGGACGGCAGCGAGCACGTCGTCACCAACCCCAGCGACTGGCCGCACGGCAAGATGGACAAGATCTTCGAGCCGATCGTCAACGCCACGGTCATCGCCCCCAGCGACTACACCGGCACGATCATGGAGCTCTGCCAGGGCCGGCGCGGGTCGCTGTCGGGGATGGACTACCTCTCGGAGTCCCGGGTCGAGCTGCGCTACACGCTGCCGCTGGGCGAGATCATCTTCGACTTCTTCGACGCGCTGAAGTCCCGCACCCGCGGCTACGCGAGCCTGGACTACGCCGAGGCCGGCGAGCAGGAGGCCGACCTGGTGAAGGTGGACATCCTGCTGCAGGGCGAGGCCGTCGACGCGTTCTCCTCGATCGTGCACCGGGACAAGGCCTACGGCTACGGCGTGATGATGGCCGGCAAGCTGCGCGAGCTCATCCCGCGCCAGCAGTTCGAGGTGCCGATCCAGGCCGCCGTCGGCGCCCGGGTGATCGCCCGCGAGACCGTCCGCGCGATCCGCAAGGACGTGCTGGCCAAGTGCTACGGCGGTGACATCTCGCGCAAGCGCAAGCTGCTGGAGAAGCAGAAGGAGGGCAAGAAGCGGATGAAGATGGTCGGCCGCGTCGAGGTCCCCCAGGAGGCCTTCGTGGCCGCGCTCTCCAACGCCGAGCCCACCAAGAAGTGACCGGCCGGGTCGAGGCGGTCTGCGTCTCCGGCGACGACCTGCTGCCGCTGCCGGGCAAGCGGCCCGCGACGTCGGGGATCCGCAAGCGCCCGGTGCCGGGCCGGGTCGCCGTCCTCGCCGAGACGCTGGACGGCGACCGGCAGGTCAACCGCAAGCACCACGGCGGCGAGGGCCAGGCCGTCTACGCCTACGCGCAGGACGACGCCGACTGGTGGGCCGCCGAGCTCGACCGCGAGCTGCCGCCCGGGTCGTTCGGGGAGAACCTGCGGACGACGGGGCTCGACCTCACCGGCGCCGTGCTCGGCGAGCGGTGGGCGGTCGGCACCGCGCTGCTCGAGGTCACCGGCCCGCGCATCCCGTGCGCCAACTTCGCCCGATACTGGGACGTCCCCGACCTGGTCAAGCGGTTCACCGCGCACGGCGCGAGCGGGGCCTACCTGCGCGTGCTGCAGGCCGGCGAGCTCGGTGCCGGGGACGCCGTCGAGGTCGTGCACCGGCCCGACCACGGGGTCACGGCGGGCCTGTTCTTCCGCGCGCTGACCACCCAGCGGTCCAAGCTGGTCGAGATCGAGCCGGCGCTGGACGTCGTCCCGCACAAGGACCGCGAGAAGCTCGCCCGGCGCATCGCCGCGCTCGTCGGCTGAACCGTCGGGCCCCCGCGCTACTGTCCGCGCGGGCCTCACGGGGAGTCCCCGGGGAGGCGACATGAGACTGCGGACGACGGCGGCGCTGCTGCTGACCGCCCTGGTGCTGGCCGGCTGCGGCGGCGGGAGCTCCGACGAGTCCGCCGGCGACCTGCTCGCCCGGGCCAAGACCACCCTCGACGACGCCGCCAGCGTGCACTTCGTGCTGACCAGCGACGGCGCCCCGGCCGGGGGCAACGCCCTGCTCGGCGGCGAGGGCGACATCGCCCGGCCGGCGTCCTTCAGCGGCACGCTGCAGGTGCAGGCCTTCGGCAGCTCCATCGACGCGGAGGTCATCTCGGTCGACGGCACGGTGTACGCCCAGCTGCCGCTGACCACCGGCTACAGCGTGGTCGACCCGGCCACCCTCGGCGTCGGCGACCCCGGCGCGCTGATCGACCCGGACACCGGCATCAGCCAGCTGCTCACCGCCGCGCAGTCGCCCGAGCTCGGCGACGAGTCCCGGGTGGACGGCGAGGTCGTCCGGGAGGTCACCGGCACGCTGCCCGGGGACCTGGTCGCCGACCTGCTCACCAGCGAGGACCCGGCCCAGGACGTCACCGCGGTCTTCTCCGTCGCCACCGACTCCGGCGAGCTGCGCCAGGTGGAGCTGACCGGGCCGTTCTTCAGCGCCGACGACACCGGCAGCTACACGATCGTCCTGTCCGACTTCGGGGCCGATGTCTCCATCACCGCACCGCCCACCAGCTGAGGTCACCGCGCCGGGGCGGCTGACCGTCGTCCTGGCGACGCTGGCCGTCCTGGTCTCGGCGGCCGACACCTATGTCGTCGTCCTGGCGCTGCCCGACATCCTCGCCGGGGTCGGTGTGGGCCTGGACCAGCTGCAGGAGGCCACGCCGATCATCGGCGGGGTCCTGCTCGGCTACACCGCCACGCTGCCCCTGCTGGGCCGGTTGGCCGACCTCCGCGGGCGGCTGCCGGTCCTGGTCGGCTGCCTGCTGCTGTTCGCGCTGGGCTCGCTGCTGACCGCGACCGCGGTGGACCTGGGCCCGGCGGTGCTCGGTCGCGGGCTGCAGGGCATCGGCGCCGGCGGCCTCGTCCCGGCCACCCTGGCGCTGGTCGCCGACCGGTGGCCGCCCGAGCGGCGCGCCGTCCCGCTCGGGGTGGTGGGTGCGGTGCAGGAGGCCGGCGCGGTGCTCGGACCGCTGGCCGGTGCCGCGGTCCTGGCGGTCTCGGACTGGCGGGCCATCTTCTGGCTGAACCTGGCGCTGGGGGTGGGGCTGGCGGTCGCGCTGCGGGTCAGCGGCCCGCGGCGGGCCGGCCGGGACCTCGTCGGCGTGGGCTGCGCCGTGGTCGCGGCCGCGGCGCTGGGGCTGCAGCTGGCCGAGCCCGACGTCCTGGCCACCGACGTCACCTTCGGGCTGGCCTGGGTCCCGGTGGCCGGGCCGGCCTGGACGACGCCGCTGGTGCTGGTGGCGGTGCTGGCGACCGTCGGCGTGCTGATGCGGTCGGCGACCGCGGCGCACCCGCTGCTCCCGCTGCGCGGCCTGCCCGCGCTGGCCCGGGAGGTGGACCTGCTCGGCGCGGTGCTGGTGGTGGTCGCGCTGGGCAGCCTGGTGTGGGCCTTCGCCGCCGCCGACCCGGCCACCCAGGTGGTCGCGCACGGGCCGGTGCTGCTGCCGCTGGCCGCCGTCGCGGCCGCGGTCTTCGTCGTGCACGAGCGCCGGACCGCCGAGCCCCTGCTGCCGCTGCCCGAGCTGCGACCGGTCGGCGCGTGGGGTGCGCTGCTGGTCAACGTGCTGGTCGGGGTGGCGCTGGTCGCCGCCCTGGTCGACGTGCCGCTGTTCGCCCGGGCGACCACGGAGACCGACCAGCTGGGTGCTGCCCTGGTCCTGGTGGAGCTGCTGGTCGCGGTCCCGGTGGGCGCGGTCGCCGGTGGGTGGCTGTGCCGGCGGGTGGCGCCGCGGTGGGTCGCCGGGGTCGGCATGGCGCTGGCCGCGCTGGCCTTCGTCGCGATGACCCGCTGGGACGCCACCGCGCTGGACAGCTGGACGTCGACCGTCGCGCTGGTGGCGGCCGGTCTGGGGTTCGGTCTCGCGGTGGCGCCGGTGAACGTGGTGCTGCTGGCCGTGACGCCGTCCCGGGTGCACGGCAGCGCGAGCTCGCTGGTCGTGGTCGCCCGCACGATCGGCATGCTGGTCGGGCTCTCGCTGCTGACCGCGATCGCGCTGCGCCGGTTCACCGAGGTGGTGCGGGGCATCCCGAGCCCGTTGGTCAGCTGCCCGACCGCACCGGGCGACTGCGCCGTCTACGACCGGGCGGTCGACGCCGCGGTGCTCACCCAGCTGCACACCGTGTTCGCCGGTGCTGCGGGGGCCGCGGGGCTGGCCGCCGTGGCCGCCGTCCTCCTGCTCCGCGACCGGGTCCCCGCTTCCTCCGGACGTTGATCAGGGGGGTGCCGGGAAGTCCGTCCTCCTGCACCAGATCTGCGGCAGGAGGACGAACTCCCGCGCACCCCCCTGATCAACGCTGGGGGAGGGGACGGGTCAGACGGTGAAGACGATCTTTCCGTTGGTGCGGCCCTCGAGCATGCGCTCGAAGCCGTCGCGGGCGTCGGCCAGCGGCAGCTCCACGTCGATCTGCGGACGCAGTCCGGTGGTGGCGCACAGCTGCACCAGCTGCTGCAGCTCGGTGCGGGTGCCCATGGTCGAGCCCTCGACCCGCAGCTGGGTGAAGAACACCCGGTTGAGCTCGGCGGACGGGTCGAAGCCGGTGGTCGCGCCCGAGGTCACGATGACCCCGCCGGGCTTGAGCGACTTGACGCTGTGCGACCAGGTCGCCTTGCCGACGGTCTCCATGACGGCGTCCACCCGCTCGGGCAGTCGCGCGCCGGTCTCGAACGCCTGGTCGGCGCCCAGGGCGAGCGCGGCGGCCCGCTTCTCCTCGGACCGGCCGGTCACCCACATCCGGTAACCCGCGGCCCGGCCCAGGGCGGTGAGCGCGGTGGCGACGCCGCCGGAGGCGCCCTGCACCAGCACGGTCTGCCCCGGCTGGAGCCCGGCCTTGGTGAACAGCATCCGGTAGGCGGTCAGCCACGCGGTGGGCAGGCAGGCGGCCTCGGCGAAGGACAGCTCGGCCGGCTTGGGCAGCACGTTGGCCGCCGGCACCAGCACCTGCTCGGCCAGCGTGCCCTGGTGCAGCTCGGACAGCAGCGAGCGCTTGGGGTCCAGCGTCTCGTCGCCCGACCAGCCCGGCGTCCCGGTGATGACCGCGTGCACCAGGACCTCGTTGCCGTCGGGGTCGGTGCCGGCGGCGTCGCAGCCCAGGGTCATCGGCATCCGCTCGGCCGGCAGCCCGACGCCGCGCAGGCTGAACAGGTCGTGGTGGTTGAGCGAGGCCGCCTTGACGTCGACGACCACCCACCCGTCCCGGGCCTCCGGGGCGGGCCGTTCCCCGACCTCCAGCACGGACAGCGGGTCGTCGGTGGACGGGGAGGAGACGAAGGCAGCCAGCATGCCGGGGACGTTAACGCCGGCTCACCGCGAGCACTACCGGACGACGACGGCGAACTCCCCGGCGGCCACGAACTCGCCGACCACCGGGGCGCCGGGCACCTCGCCGGCCAGCAGCAGCCCGCCCGAGGTCTGCGCGTCGGCCAGCAGCAGCGCGTCGTCCTCGCTGGCCGCGGACAGGTCGGTGTGCGGCCGCACCCAGTCCAGGTTGCGCCGGGTGCCGCCGGAGACGTAGCCGTCGGCGACCGCCTGCCGCGCGCCCGCCAGGTACGGGACGTCGGCCGCGCTGACCACCGCGGTGACGCCGCTGGCCCGGGCCATCTTGTAGAGGTGGCCCAGCAGCCCGAAGCCGGTGACGTCGGTGCCGGCCCGGATGCCCGCGGCGACCGCGGCCACCGACGCCTCCGCGTTCAGCCGGGTCATCGAGTCGATGGCCTCGGGCGAGGGCTCGCCGGTGGCCTTCATCCGGTTGTTCAGCGTGCCCACGCCCAGCGGCTTGGTCAGCGAGATCGCGTCCCCGGCCACGGCGGCGTCGTTGCGGATCAGCCGATCCAGGTCGACCAGCCCGGTCACCGCCATGCCGTAGGTGGGCTCGGGGGAGTCGATGGAGTGCCCGCCGCCGACGTGGCAGCCGGCCGCGTGCGCGACCTCCAGCCCGCCGCGCAGCACCTCGGCCGCGAGCTCGGCGGGCAGCACGTCCCGCGGCCAGCCCAGCAGGTTCACCGCGACCACCGGGGTGCCGCCCATGGCGTAGACGTCGGACAGCGCGTTGGCCGCGGCGATCCGCCCGAAGTCGTAGGCGTCGTCCACGACCGGGGTGAAGAAGTCCGTCGTCAGCACCAGGCCCTGGCCACCGGGCAGGCGGACGACCGCGGCGTCGTCGCCGTCGTCCAGACCGACGACCAGCTCGGTGGCCGGGTCGCGCGGGCCGGTGTGCGTGAGCCCGGCGACGACGGCCTCCAGCTCACCCGGCGGGATCTTGCAGGCGCACCCGCCGCCGTGGGCGTAGGTGGTCAGGCGGACGGCGTCGGACCGGGCAGCAGTCACCGGTCCAGTCAACCGGAACCGGCCGGGTCCGGCAGGATCGGGAGGGCAGCGGACGGCGAGCGGGACGGGCGGCGAGGACGGCATGGCGAGCACCACCGGGCAGGCACCGACGACCACGGAGGTGCCCGGACCGGGCCGCCGGCGGCTGGTGCTGCTGGGCGGGTTGGCCGTCGTCCTGCTGGTCGGCGGGCTCTGGTGGGCCAAGTACGGCCCGTACAGCGGCAAGGTGCCCGCGGTGCTGGGCAGCCACGACCTCGGCGACTCCATCGTCACCGGCGGCGGCGAGGCGGCACCGGCGGTGTCCCTGGCGGCCGGCTGGGACTTCACGGTCGCCTACACGGCGGCGATCTGGAAGGCCCTGGTCGTCGGCCTGGTGCTGGCCGCCGCCGTCCAGGTGCTGCTGCCGGCGACCTGGCTGCGCCGGGTGCTGGGATCGTCGGACGCCGGCACGGCCCGCGGCGGCCTGCGCGGGGACTGGCCTCGGTGCCCACGCTGATGTGCTCGTGCTGCGCGGCCCCGCTGGCCGTCGGCCTGCGCCGGGCGAAGGCCAGCACCAGCGCCGTGCTCGCGTTCTGGCTGGGCAACCCGGCGCTGAACCCGGTGGTGCTGGTCTTCTGCCTGGCCGTGCTGCCCTGGCCGTGGGCGGTGCTGCGGTTCGGCGCCGGCCTGCTGGTCGTGGTGGCCGCGGTCGGCCTCGCCGGGTGGCTGGGCCGCCGCCGTGCGGTCGCGGAGACCGTGCCGGCCGACGTGCCCGAGCCCGAGCCGGACACCCGGCCGGTCCTGGTGCGGTTCGGCGCCGTGCTCGCTGGCCTCGCCGTGCGGTTGCTGCCGGAGTACCTGGCCGTGGTGTTCGTGCTCGGCACCTTCCGCGGGGTGCTCTTCCCGGCCGACGGCGGCAGCGGGTGGGCCGCCGTCGCGGTGCTGCTGCTCCTGCTGGTCGCCGGGCTGGCCCTGCCGGTGCCCACCGGCGGCGAGGTCGCCGTGGTCGCCGCCGCGCTGGCCGCGGGGCTGGGCGCACCGGCCGCGGCCGTGCTGCTGGTGACCCTGCCGGTGCTCAGCCTGCCCTCGCTGCTGATGGTCCGGCACGTCTTCCCCGCGCGGCTGCTGGCCGGCACGACCGGGGTGGTCGCCGTGGTGGCGCTGGCCGGTGCCGGGGCCGCCGCCGTGCTGACCGGGTGAGCCGCCCGTAGGCTCTGCGACGGAGGCGTCAGGGTGTCTGGTGACCCCCGCGGCCTCTAAAGCCGACGTGGCCCGGCAACCGGGTCAGGCGGGTTCGATTCCCGTCCGCCTCCGCCATCCCCCGCCGATGAGTTCCTGCTCGGCGCCGGGTCTCCCCGGGCGTGGACGAACCCCGGGGCAAGGTCGTGGTCAACAGGTCGATGTCGCTGGACGGCTTCGTCGCCGGACCCGGCGACGACATGAGCTGGGTCCACGGGTACTTCCGCGACGACCCGTTCCCCGAGGTGGCCGCCGCGACCGGGGCGATGCTGGTCGGCCGGCGCACGCACGACGTCGCCCGCGCGATGTCCCCCGAGGACACCGCCTACGACGGCGGGCCCGTGTTCGTGCTGACCCACCGCGTGCCCGACGACCCGCAGGCCGGGGTCACCTACCTCACCGACGACCTGCCCGACGCCCTGCAGACCGTGCGCGCCGCCGCCGGCGGGAAGGACGTCGAGGTGCTCGGCGCCGACCTCGCGGCCCAGTGCCTGCGGCAGGGACTGGTCGACGAGGTGCTGGTCTACCTGCTCCCGGTGCTGCTCGGGGACGGCGTGCGCTTCTCGCCCCCGGGTGCCGCCCGCGTCGAGCTGGAGCCCTTCCACGTCTCGCAGGAGGGCCCGGTCACCCTGCTCCGGTTCCGCGTGCGCAGGTAGGTCGCCACCGGCCCTCCTACGCTCGGGGGCGATGACGACCGACCCCCGACGCCTCGTGCCGCGCACCGACGTCCTCCTGGCCGACCCGCGGGTCGCCGCCGGCGCGCAGCGGCTGGGCCGCGACCTGGTGAAGACCGTGGTGCAGGACGTCCAGCGGTCGGTGCGGTCCGGTGACGTGCCGCCCGAGGACGCCGCCGACGCCGTGGTGGCCGCGCTGCCGGTGAGCGCCTCCTCGCTGCGCCGGGTGCTGAACGCGACCGGGGTGCTGGTGCACACCAACCTCGGCCGGGCGCCCTGGTCGCCGGCCGCGGTCGACGCCGTGGTCGCGGCCAGCGGCACCACCGACGTCGAGCTGGACCTGGCCACCGGTCGGCGCGGCCCCCGCGGGGAGGGCGCGATCGAGGCGCTGCTGGCCGCCGTCCCGGCCGCCGAGGCGGCGATCGTGGTGAACAACTGCGCGGCGGCGCTCGCGCTGGTCGCCACCTGCCTGGGCGGCGAGCTGGTGGTCGCCCGCGGTGAGCTCGTCGAGATCGGGGACGGCTTCCGGATCCCGGACCTGCTGGTGTCCACCGGCGCCCGCCTGCGCGAGGTGGGGACGACGAACCGGGTCGCCCTGGCCGACTACACCGACGCGATCGGCCCGGACACCGGGGCCGTGCTGAAGATCCACCCGTCGAACTTCGTGGTGCGCGGGTTCACCCGGTCCGTCGAGGTCGCCGAGCTGGCCGCCGCGGTCGACGTCCCGGTGGTGGCCGACATCGGCTCCGGCCTGCTCGCCCCGCACCCTGCGCTGCCGGACGAGCCCGACCTGCAGTCCACCCTCGCCGCCGGGGCCGACCTGGTGCTGTGCAGCGGGGACAAGCTGCTCGGCGGCCCGCAGGCCGGCCTCGTGCTGGGATCCGCCGCTCTCGTCCAGCGGCTGCGCCGGCACCCGCTCTACCGCGCGCTCCGGGTCGACAAGACGACCCTGGCCGCGCTGGAGGCCACCCTGCGGGGTCCGCAGCCGCCGGTGCAGCGCATGCTCGCCGCGTCGGTCGAGGAGCTGCGGTCCCGCGCGGGCGCCGTCGTCGCCGCGCTCGGCGGCGATGCGCACGTGGTGGACTCCGGGGCCCGGGTCGGCGGCGGGGGAGCGCCGGAGTTCGAGCTGCCCAGCGCCGCGGTGTCCCTGCCGGCACGGCTGGCCGAGCCGCTGCGGCACGGCACGCCCCCGGTGGTCGGGTACGTCGCCGACGGCCGCACGCTGCTGGACCTGCGCAGCCTGGACCCGGCCGACGACGACGCGCTGGTCCAGGCGGTCCGCGCGTGCAGGTGATCGCCACCGCGGGGCACGTCGACCACGGCAAGTCCTCGCTGGTGACCGCCCTGACCGGGATGCAGCCCGACCGGCTGGAGGAGGAGCGCCGCCGCGGGCTCACGATCGACCTGGGGTTCGCCTGGACGACGCTGCCCGGCGGCCGGGTGGTGGCCGTGGTCGACGTCCCCGGGCACGAGAAGTTCGTCGGCACCATGCTCGCCGGCGTCGGCTCGGTGCCCGCCGCGCTGGTCGTGGTCGCAGCCGACGACGGCTGGTCCGCGCAGACCGCCGAGCACGTCGCGGTGCTGGACGCCCTCGGCGTCCGGGACGCGCTGCTGGTGGTCACCAAGTCCGACCTGGCCGACCCCGGGCCGGTGCTCGCCGACGTCACCGAGCGGCTGGCCGAGACCTCGATGGGCGTCGTCCCGGGCGTGGCCGCCAGCTCCCGGACCGGGGACGGCGTGCCCGCGGTCGCCGCAGCGCTCGAGGAGCTGCTGGCCGGGCTGCCCGCCCCGGACACCGCGGCGCCGGTCCGGCTGTGGGTGGACCGGGCCTTCACCATCCGCGGTGCCGGCACCGTGGTCACCGGGACGCTGGCCGCGGGCATCGTGCGCACCGGCGACCGGTTCACCCTGGCCGGCCGGGAGGTCGTCGTCCGCGGCCTGCACTCCCTGGGCGAGCCGGTGGAGCAGGCGGCCGCGACGGCCCGGGTGGCGCTCAACCTGCGCGGCACGGCGGTGGAGGACCTGTCCCGGGGGGACGCGCTGCTCACCCCGGGCGCCTTCCGCAGCACCGCCGAGCTCGACGTCGTCCTGGTGCACCCGGTCGAGGGCAGGCTGCCGGCCGAGCTGGTCGTGCACGTCGGCTCGGCCACGGTGGCCGCCCGGGTCCGGCCGTTGGACGACGCCGCGCTGCGCCTGCGGCTGGCGCACCCGTTGCCGGTGCGGGTCGGCGACCGGCTCATCCTGCGCGACCCGGGGGCCCGGCGGGTGCACGGCGCCGACGTCCGCGACGTCGATCCCCCGCAGCTGCGTCGCCGGGGTGCGGCCCGGGCGCGCGCCGCCGACCTGGACGCCGGGTGGGACGCCGCCGCCGACCTCGCCCGGCGCCGCTTGGTGCTGCTCGAGGAGTTCGCGGCCATGGGGTGGCCGGTCCCGACCGGCGCGACGACGGTCGGCCGCTGGCTGCTGGCACCGGGTCTCGCCGACGAGCTGTCGGCGCGCGTGCCCGCCGTCGTCGCCCGGTACCGGCAGCTGCGGCCGCTGGAGTCGGGCCCGCCGGTCGCCGTGCTGCGCAGCGCGCTGGAGCTGCCCGACGCCGAGCTGGTCGCCGGGCTGGTGCGCGCCCCGCTGACGCTGCGCGACGGCCGGGTGGTGGCCGCCGACAGCGGTCTGCCCGAGCCGGTGCAGCGGGCGGTCACCGGGGTGCTGGCCGCGCTGGCCGCGGACCCGTTCGCCGCGCCGGACACCGAGGCGCTGGCCGCCGCCGGCCTGGGTCCGCGCGAGCTCGCCGCCGCCGTCCGGGACGGTCAGCTGGTCAAGATCGCCGAGGGCGTGGTGCTGGCCCCCGGCGTCGAGGACCGGGCCCGGCGGGCGCTGGCCGGGCTGCCGCAGCCGTTCACGCTGAGCCAGGCGCGGCAGGCCTGGCGCACCTCGCGGCGGGTCGCCGTCCCGCTGGCCGAGTGGCTGGACGCCCGCGGGGTCACCGTCGCGCTGCCCGACCGGACCCGGCGGATGCGGTGAGGGCCGTCGTCCGGACGGCGGTGGACGGCGAGGCGGCCGCGCTGGACGACGCCCTCGGCGCACCGCCCGGGGTCTACGCCGGGCTGCTGGGGATGCAGGCCGAGGGAGCGTGCGTGCTGCTGGTCGCCGAGGTCGGTGGCCGGCCGGTGGGCGCCGGGGTGCTGCGCTGGGCACCCCGGGACGCGGCCGTCCGGGAGCGGTTCGGCGCGCTGCCCGAGATCAGCAACCTGCAGGTGCACCCCGACGAGCAGGGCCGGGGCCACGGCACCGCGCTGGTGGCCGCCGCCTGCGCCCGGGCC
The DNA here is from genome assembly GCF_900491935.1 of Klenkia terrae. Classification (GTDB taxonomy): domain Bacteria; phylum Actinomycetota; class Actinomycetes; order Mycobacteriales; family Geodermatophilaceae; genus Klenkia; species Klenkia terrae. Next base: position 600,322 of record NZ_UEXK01000004.1, on the reverse strand, counting down.
GCGGCCGCCGGGCAGGCGAGCGTCGGCATCGGCGTGGACGAGGACAACCCGGACGCCGCCCGGCTGTACCTGCGGCTCGGGTTCGCCGACACCGGGCTGCGCTACGTGGACTCCTACACCTGGGTGGACCACGACGGCGTCCAGCACGACGAGCAGGAGGCCGTGCGGTACCTGGTGCGCACGCCGGGCTGAGTCAGCCGCCCGGGCCGACGACCGTGGTGCGCCAGGCCTCGGCCGCCTCGCCCTCGCGGGCGGGCGGGCCGGAGGCGTCGGCGGTCTCCACCGCGTCCTCCGGCCGCACCGGGTCGGGCAGCTCGCGGAACCGGGCGTGCGGGTCCTCGGTCATGCCGCGATCGTCCCGCGGGGATCAGTCCTGCGGAACCCACGAGGCCGGGCGCTTCTCGCGGAACGCGGCGATGCCCTCCTGGCCCTCCGCGGAGGCGAAGAACCAGGCCGACAGCCCGAGCAGCTCGCCGAACTGGTCGGCCAGCGAACCGGTCGGCGTGGAGCGCAGCAGCCGCTTGGTCTCGGCCAGCGCAGCCGGGGCACCGGCGGCCAGCGCCCGCACCTGGGCGGCCACGGCGGCGTCCACCTCGTCGTCGGCCACGGCGAGGTCGACCAGCCCGGTCTGCGCGGCGGTCGCCGCGTCGAAGACCTCGCCGGTGAGCATCAGCCGGTGCACCGCGTGCGGCAGCATCCGCGGTCGGCAGACCGCCGAGATGATCGCCGGCACGACCCCGATCCGGACCTCGGCGAAGCCGAAGGTGGCCGAGGCGCCCGCGACCACGACGTCGCAGGCCGCCAGCAGCCCGACCCCGCCGGCCCGGGCAGGTCCGCGGACGGCGGCCAGCACCGGCTTGGGGGAGTGCCAGATCGTCTCCAGCAGCTCGGGGAACTCGTTGACGCCCTGGTCCTCGGCGGCGCCCCCGGCGGCCTCGGAGAGATCCATGCCGGAGCAGAACACCCGGCCGGTGTGGTCCAGCACGACCACCCGGACGGCGTCGTCGGCCAGCGCGTCGGCCAGCGCCTGCTTCAGCTGGGACCGCATCGCCCGGGAGAGCGCGTTGCGGTTGGCGGGGGAGTCCAGGGTCAGGGTGGCGACGCCGCGGGACGCCTCGACGTGCAGCACTGTGTCGGTCACGCGACCCATCCTGCCGGGCCGGGGGACACTGGGTGCAGCGATGACCACCACCCTGCCGATCCTCGGCCAGACACCCGCCCTCCCGGCCGACCCGTCGATGCTCGACGACGCAGCACGGGCCACGGTGCCGGGCACCCCGTTCGGGCTCTACGTGCACGTGCCGTTCTGCGCGACCCGCTGCGGCTACTGCGACTTCAACACCTACACCTCCGACGAGCTGGGCCCCGGGGCGAACCGCAGCGAGTACGCCGGGACCGCGATCGCCGAGCTGGAGCTGGCCGCCCGGGTGCTGGGGCCGGAGCTGCCGACCATCAGCACGGTCTTCGTCGGCGGCGGGACGCCGACCCTGCTGCCGGCGGACGACCTGGTCGCCGTCCTCGACCGGGCCCGGCAGCTCTTCCCGGTCGCCGACGACGTCGAGGTGACCACCGAGGCCAACCCGGAGTCGGTGACGCCGGCGTCGCTGGCCACGCTGCGCGCCGGCGGGTTCACCCGGATCAGCCTGGGCATGCAGTCCGCCGCCCCGCACGTGCTCGCCGTCCTGGACCGCCGGCACACGCCTGGCCGGGCCGCCGAGGCCGCCCGGGAGGCGCGGGCGGCCGGCTTCGACCACGTCAACCTGGACCTGATCTACGGCGCGCCGGGGGAGTCCGACGCGGACTGGGACCTGTCGCTGCAGGCCGTGCTGGACGCCCCCGTCGACCACGTCAGCGCCTACGCGCTGATCGTCGAGCAGGGCACGAAGCTCGCCCGCCGGGTGGCCCGCGGCGAGCTGCCGATGCCCGACGACGACGTCCTCGCTGACCGCTACGAGCAGGCCGACCGGGTGCTGCGCGGGGCCGGCCTGGAGTGGTACGAGGTGTCCAACTGGGCCGCCGACCGGGCTGCCCGGTGCCGGCACAACGAGCTGTACTGGGCCAACGCGCACTGGTGGGGGATCGGCCCCGGCGCGCACAGCCACGTCGGCGGGCTGCGCTGGTGGAACGTCAAGCACCCGGCCGCCTACGCCACCCGGCTGGCCGCCGGCGAGCACCCGGCCGCCGACAGCGAGCGGCTCACCCCGGCCGACGTCGCGCTGGAGACGGTGATGCTCGGCCTGCGGCTGCGGGACGGGCTGCCCCTGACCGCGCTGTCCGACGCCGGCCGGGCCCGTGCCGCCGGCGCCGTCGTCCGCGGTCTGCTGGAGCCCGGTCCGCACGACGAGGGACGCGCGGTCCTGGCCGACCGCGGGCGCCTGCTCGCCGACGGCCTGGTCCGCGAGCTCACCGACTGAGGAGCCGCACCAGGGGGACGGCACCTGGACGCGGTGTGGTCCGCAGGACCACGATGCACATCGTGCGCCACCGCTACGACGTGCTCACCCGGATCACCGCCATGGACCCGGTCCGCGACCACCTGGAGATCCACCGGCTGACCGCGACGGTCGAGTTCCCGTGGGACATGAACCAGGCGCTGAGCTTCGCCCTGTTCCGCACCTACGCCGTCCCGAGCATCGGCGGGCTGCTGGCCCGGACCGGGGAGTTCACCGAGCGGGTGCAGAAGCGCTACGACGACACCGCGCTGATCCTGGACGCCGTCCTGGAGCACGGTCCGGACTCGACGCCGGGCAAGGCCGCCATCCGCCGGATGAACGCCATGCACCGCGCCTACGACATCAGCGACGACGACATGCGGTACGTGCTGTGCACCTTCGTCGTCACCCCGATCCGCTGGATGGCCGCCTACGCCTGGCGGCCGATGAGCGGGGTCGAGCAGATCGCGTCTGCCGAGTACTACAAGGCGCTGGGCCGGCGGATGGGCATCCGCGACATCCCGGACACCTGGCAGGAGTTCGCCCGGGTGCACGACGCCTACGAGGCCGAGCACTTCGCCCACAGCGAGGGCGGCCGGGCCGTCGCCGACGCCACCCTCGCGCTGCTGGGCACCTTCCCGCCGCACGACCGGCTGCCGGCGCCGGTCGTCCGGCAGACGTCGTTCGCCCTGATGGACGACGCCCTGCTGGCCGCCTTCCGCTACCCACAGCCGAACCCGGTGCTGGCCGCTGCCACCCGGGCCGGCCTGCGGGCGCGGGGGATCGCGCTGCGGTTCGCCCGCCCGCGCCGCGACCCGTTCCACGCCCGCCAGCTGCCGACCATCCGCAGCTACCCCGACGGCTACGACCTCGGCGCGCTGGGCACCTTCCCGACCGGCTGCCCGGTGCCGCACGCCGGGCGGGTGACCGGCGGCTGAGGCGGCTCGTCGCACGCAGGGGGTCACCGGACAGTCATCGGGTTACCGCACGACGCGACCCGATGACTGCGGGGTGACCCGCTGCGGGACGGGTCAGCCGCGCAGGGCCTCGAGGATCCCCTCGCCGTAGCGCTCCAGCTTGGCCGCGCCCACGCCGCTGATCGTGCCCAGCGCGGCGACGTCGGCCGGGGACTCGGTGGCGATCTGGCGCAGCGTCGCGTCGTGGAACACCACGTAGGCCGGCACGCCCTGCTCCTTGGCCGTCGCCGCCCGCCACGCCCGCAGCCGCTCGAACGCCGGTGCCGCCTCCGGCGCCAGGTCGACGGCGGCCTTGGTGCTGCGGCTGGACCGGGACCGGGCCGAGCGCTCGGCCTCCCGGCGCATGGGCACCGACTGCTCGCGGCGCAGCACCGGACCGCTGGCCTCGTTGAGCGCCAGCGTCCCGTACTCGCCCTGCACCGCCAGCAGGCCCTGCGCCAGCAGCTGCCGGACGACGCCGCGCCACTGCTGCTCGCTGAGGTCGGTGCCGATGCCGAAGGTGCTGAGCTGGTCGTGGCCGTGCTGGGTGACCTTCTCGGTGCGCTTGCCGAGCAGGATGTCGATGGACTGGCCGGCCCCGAAGGACTGGCCGCGCTCGCGCTGCAGCCGGAGCACGGTGGACAGCAGCATCTGCGCCGGGATGGTGCCGTCCCAGGTCTCCGGCGGGGTCAGGCAGGTGTCGCAGTTGCCGCAGGCCTCGCTCTCCTGGCCGAAGTGCGCCAGCAGCCGCACCCGCCGGCAGTCGACGGTCTCGCAGAGGGCGAGCATCGCGTCGAGCTGGCCGGTGAGCACCCGGCGGTGCGCGGCGTCGCCGTCGGAGCCGTCGATCATCTTGCGCTGCTGCACCACGTCAGCCAGGCCGTAGGCCAGCCAGGCGGTGGAGGGGAGTCCGTCGCGGCCGGCCCGGCCGGTCTCCTGGTAGTAGCCCTCGACGGACTTGGGCAGGTCGAGGTGGGCGACGAACCGGACGTCGGGCTTGTCGATGCCCATGCCGAACGCGATCGTCGCCACCATCACCAGGCCGTCCTCGCGGAGGAACCGGGACTGGTTGGCTGCGCGGGTCCGCTGGTCCATCCCCGCGTGGTACGGCAGCGCCGGGATGCCGTTCTTCACCAGGAACGCCGCGGTGGTGTCCACCGAGGCGCGGGACAGGCAGTAGACGATGCCGGCGTCGCCGGGGTGCTCGGTGCGCAGCAGGTCCAGCAGCTGCTTGCGCGGCTCGTCCTTGGGCGCGATCCGGTACTGGATGTTGGGCCGGTCGAAGCCGGCGACGACGTGCAGGGCGTCGTCCAGCTGCAGCCGGGTGCTGATCTCGGCGTGCGTGCGCGGGGTGGCAGTCGCGGTCAGCGCGATCCGGGGGACGTCGGGCCACTTCTCGTGCAGCATCGACAGCGCGAGGTAGTCGGGCCGGAAGTCGTGGCCCCACTGGGCGACGCAGTGCGCCTCGTCGATGGCGAACAGCGCGATGGTGCCGCGCTCCAGCAGCCGGGCGGTGGGGGAGTTGCCGCCGCCCAGGGACTCCGGCGCGACGTAGACCAGGTCCAGCTCGCCGGCGAGGTAGGCCTGCTCGACCAGCCGGCGCTCGTCGCGGTCCTGGCTGGAGTTCAGGAAGCCAGCCCGGACGCCGAGGGCGGTCAGCGCGTCGACCTGGTCCTGCAGGAGCGCGATCAGCGGGGAGACGACGACGCCCACGCCTTCGCGCAGCAGAGCCGGCACCTGGTAGCACAGCGACTTGCCGCCGCCGGTGGGCATGAGCACCAGGGCGTCGCCACCGGCGACGACGTGGTCGACCACCTGCTTCTGCGGGCCGCGGAAGGCGTCGTAGCCGAAGACCCGGCCGAGCACCTCGAGCGCGGGGTCGGTCAGCTCGTCGGTCGGTGCCAGGGTCACGCCCCGAGGGTAGGGCGACCGGTCTGACATCCGTCAGCTGCTCCTGCCGACGTCTCGCACTCCCGCCGGGACCCCCTCGCCGACCAGGGTGGACGCATGCCCGAGACCCCCGCCCTCGACGTCCGCGGACTGACCGTCCGCTACGGCGGCACGACCGCCGTCCACGACCTGACGCTCACCATCGCCCGCGGCGAGACGGTGGCGCTGCTGGGTCCCAACGGCGCCGGCAAGTCCTCCACCGTCAACGCCGCGCTGGGCCTCTTCCGGCCCACCGCCGGGACCGTGGAGCTGCTGGGCCGCGAGCCGCTGGCCGCCGTCCGGTCCGGCGGGGTCGGCGCGATGCTGCAGCACGGCGGGCTGCCCAGCGAGTCCCGGGTGGGCGAGGTGCTGCGGCTGGTCGCCGGCCGCTACGCCGACCCGTGGCCGATGGCCGACCTGGTCACCACCACGGGGATCGAGGGGCTGCTGGACCGGCGCACCGAGCAGCTGTCCGGCGGTCAGCGCCAGCGGGTGCTGCTGGCGCTGGCGCTGGCCGGCGCGCCGCCGCTGCTGGTCCTGGACGAGCCGACGAGCGCGATGGACGTCGAGGGCCGGCACGCCTTCTGGGCGACGATGCGCAGCCTCGCCGACCGGGGCCACACCGTCGTCTTCGCCACGCACCACCTGGCCGAGGCCGACGCGGTCGCCGACCGGGTCGTGGTCGTCGACGGCGGCCGGGTGGTCGCCGACGGCACCGCGGCCCAGGTGAAGTCCGGCATCGCCGGGCGCACCGTCCGCTTCACCTGCACCGACCGCACCGGGCTGGCCGACCTGCCCGGGGTCACCGCCGTCGGCGGCAGCGGGGAGCTCGTGGAGCTCGCCACCACCGACGCCGAGGCCACCCTGCGCGCCCTGCTCGCCGGCCGCGACCGGCTGCCCGACCTGGAAGTCCGCGGCGCGAGCTTGGAGCAGGCCTTCCTCACCCTCACCGGAGGCACCCGATGACCGCCCTGTTCGTCTTCCAGCTCCGCCGGGTGCTGCGCTCCTGGCAGTACCTGTTCTTCACCGTCCTGCTGCCCGCGCTGTTCACCGTCTTCTTCACCAAGATCTTCGGCGGGCAGGCGGCCAGCCCGGGGGAGTACCAGGAGTACGCGCAGGACTACATGGTCTCGATGATGTGCTACGGCGGGCTGGGGGCGGCGCTGGGCGCCACCATCCGGCTGTCGTTCGACCGGGCGTCGGGCTGGTTGCGCCAGCTGCGGGTGCTCCCGCTCCCCGGGCGCACGGTGGTCGCCGTGGACGTCGCGGTCGGCATGGTGCTCGTGCTGCCCAGCCTGGTCGTCGTCGCGTTGGTCGGCCGCTTCGTCAACGACGTCCAGCTGGGCATCGGCACCTGGGCGACGCTGCTCGGCGTCCTGTGGCTGGGGTCGGCGGCGTTCGTGGCGCTGGGCATGCTGCTGGGCCTGGCGCTGGAGGAGAAGGCCGCCGGCGCCGCCATCGGCATCCTCTCGGTGGTGCTCGCGGCCCTGGGCGGGCTGTGGATCCCGGTCTGGATCTTCCCCGACGGGCTGCAGGTGGTGGCCCGGGCGATGCCGTCCTACTGGTACGGCGAGCTCGGCCGCGACGTGGTCACCGGCGGGAGCCCGGCGATGGCCGCGGTCGTGCTGGTCGGCTTCGCCGCGCTGTTCGCGGTGGCCGCGGTCGGGGTGGGCGCGCGGCGCCCGCTGCACGCGGTCGCCGGCTGAGCGGGACACTGACCCCCGTGGAGCCCGTCCCCGTCACGCGACCGCCCCTGTGGCGACGGCTGGCCTGGTCCGCGCCGTGGCTGGTGTTCCAGGTCTTCCCGGTGCTGGACCTGGTGCTCACGCCCCGCCCGCTCGCGGCCCGGCTGGTCATCGCGGCCGCGCTCGTCGTGTTCACGGTGGCCTACCTCGGCGTGCTGGGCCGGTTCGCCGAGGCCCGCGGCGTGCGGCCGGACTTCGTGGTGGTCGTCGTCCTGGCCCTGGTGCTCTCGGCGGCGCTGGGCACCAGCTACGCCGGGTTGTGGATCTACGTGTCGGCCGCGGCGGCCGCCACCCTGTCCGAGAAGCTGGTCTGGCCGGTGGCCGGTGCGGCCACGCTGGCCTGCCTGGTCGTCGTCCTCTCCTGGCAGGACTGGACGTCGCTGTTCCTGCCCGTGCTGTGCCCGCTGACCGCGGCGACGCTGTGGGGCACCCGGCACCTGATCACCGTCAACGCCGAGCTGCGGGAGGCCCGCGAGGAGCTGGCCCGCAACGCCGTCGCCGAGGAGCGGCTGCGCTTCGCCCGGGACCTGCACGACCTGCTGGGCCACTCGCTGTCGCTCATCGCGCTCAAGAGCGAGCTGGCCCGCCGGCTCGCCCCGGTCGACGTGGAGCGGGCGGGGGCGGAGATGGCCGACGTCGAGGCCGCTGCCCGCCGCGCCCTGGCCGAGGTCCGGGAGGCGGTCAGCGGGTACCGGCAGGTCAGCTGCGGCCAGGCGGTGGCCGAGGCCCGGGCCGCGCTGTCCGGCGCCGGCATCGCCTTCCGCGGCCCCGACCGGCTGCCCGTCCTCCCCGGTCCGGTGGACGCCGCGCTGGGCTGGGTGGTCCGCGAGGCGACCACGAACGTGCTGCGGCACAGCCACGCCCGCACGGTGACGGTCACGCTCACCGAGGACGGCGTCTGCGCCGCGCTCACCGTCGTGGACGACGGCCGCGGACCGGCCGAGGACACCGCGCCCGGCTCCGGGCTGACCGGGCTGCGCGAGCGGGTGACCGCCGTCGACGGGTCCCTCACCGGGGGTGCGGCCCCCGGCGGCGGCTACCGGCTGCACGCCGAGGTCCCGCTGGTGCCGGCCGCGGCGGTGGTCGCGTGATCCGGGTGCTGCTCGCCGAGGACCAGCAGCTGGTCCGGGGCGCGCTGCGGGCGCTGCTCGAGCTGGAGGAGGACATCACCGTCGTGGCCGAGGTGGGCCGCGGCGACGAGGTGCTGGCCGCCGCCCGGGAGCACGTGCCGGACGTCGCGCTGATGGACATCGAGATGCCGGGCCAGGACGGGATCGAGGCCGCCCGCGACCTGGCGGCCGAGCTGCCGACCGTGAAGGCCGTCATCCTCACCACGTTCGGCCGGCCGGGGTTCCTGCGCCGGGCGATGGAGGTCGGCGCGGCCGGGTTCCTGGTCAAGGACTCACCGGTCGCCGAGCTGGCCGCCGCGATCCGGTCGGTGATGGCGGGGGAGCGGGTCATCGACCGGGACCTCGCCGCCGCTGCCCTCGCCCTGGGCGCGACCCCGCTCTCGGCCCGGGAGGCCGACGTGCTGCGGGCCGCTGCCGACGGCGCCACCGTGGCCGACATCGCCGGGCGGCTGTTCCTCTCCGAGGGCACGGTGCGCAACTACCTGTCCAACGCCATCGGCAAGACCGGCGCCCGCACCCGCGTCGAGGCCGCCCGGGTCGCCGCCGACAAGGGCTGGCTCTAGCTGTACTCACCCGCGGCGTGGATCAGCTCCGACGAGCACCGTGCATCCTCAGCCGCCGACGTCGGTGGCTGAGGACGCACACGCGTCGTCCCACCTGATCCACGCCGGAGGTGAGCCCCGGCTCAGGTGGTGGGCATCAGAGAGTCGAGGTCCAGGACTCGGACGTGGATGACGTTGCGCTGCTGCAGGGCCGCGCGCAGGGCCCGGTGCAGGCCGTCCTCCAGGAAGAGCTCGTTCTTCCACTGCACGGCGTGCGGGAACAGGTCGCCGTAGAAGGTCGAGTCGTCGGCCAGCAGCGCGTCCAGCTCGAGCTGGCGCTTGGTGGTCACCAGGGTGTCCAGCCGGATCTGGCGGGGCGGGATCATCGCCCAGTCCCGGGTGGAGAAACCGTGGTCGGGGTAGGGACGCCCGTCGCGCACCGCCTTGAAGATCAGTGCCCGACTCCCCTCAGACCGGCCCCGTGACCCGGGACACCCACCGAGTGCCCCACCCTAGTGGGGCCCGGACCGGGGGGCCCGGCGCCTCCCCGACGCGCGGGACGACGTCCCGGTCCGGTCGTATGCTGGGCTGGCACTCGGGAACCCCGAGTGCCAGCGGATCGGCGACGGGAGGTGGCACGTGGCGCACGAGGACCGCCGCCTGCAGGTCCTGCGGGCGATCGTGCAGGACTACGTCTCGACCAACGACCCGGTGGGCTCCAAGGCGCTGGCCGCCCGCTACGACCTCGGCGTCTCCCCGGCCACCATCCGCAACGACATGGCGGTGCTGGAGGAGGAGGGGTACATCACCCAGCCGCACACCAGCGCCGGGCGGGTCCCCACCGACAAGGGCTACCGGTTCTTCGTCGACCGGCTCTCGCAGGTCAAGCCTCTGTCGGCGGCCGAGCGCCGGGCGATCGAGCGGTTCCTGGACGGCGCCCTGGACCTGGACGACGTGCTCACCCGCACCGTCCGGCTGCTGGCCCAGCTGACCCGCAACGTGGCGGTGATCCAGTACCCGACGCTGTCCCGCTCCGCCGTCCGGCACCTGGAGGTCGTGCAGCTGGCCACCAACCGGCTGCTGCTGGTGCTGATCACCGACACCGGGCGCGTCGAGCAGCGGGTGGTGGAGATCCCTGCGGTCACCGACGCCCCGGCCGGCACCGACCCGGTCGCCGAGCTGCGCACGCTGCTCAACGCGGCGTTCGTCGGCGCCAAGCTCGCCGAGGCGGGCGTCAAGGTGGCCGACCTGCTGGACACCGCCCCGGCCCACCTGCGCGGCCTGGTCGCCGCGGTCAGCGCCACGCTGATCGAGACCCTCGCCGAGCCCGGCGAGGACCGCCTGCTGGTCGGCGGCACGGCCAACCTCACCCGCGGTGGGGCCCTGGACTTCCCGGGCACCCTGCGCCCGTTGCTGGAGGCGCTGGAGGAACAGGTCGTCGTCCTCCGGCTCATGGGCGAGGTGGCCCCCAGCACGGTGCTGGTGAGCATCGGCGAGGAGAACGCGCACGAGGGGTTCACCGGCGCGTCGGTGGTCTCCGTGGGCTACGGGTCGGCCGGCGGGACCGCCGACCTCGCGCTCGGGGGACTCGGCGTCGTAGGACCCACCCGGATGGACTACCCCGGGACCATGGCCGCGGTACGAGCCGTGGCCCGCTACGTCGGCCAGTTGCTGGCCGAGAGCTGAGGACTGAGAACACCAGATGGCTACGGACTACTACGGCGTGCTCGGGCTCTCCCAGGGGGCGACCGACAAGGACATCAAGAGCGCGTACCGCCGCAAGGCCCGCGACCTGCACCCCGACGTCAACCCCGACCCCGGGGCCAAGGAGGAGTTCCAGCAGGTCAGCCGGGCCTACGAGGCGCTGACCGACCCGGACAAGCGGCGCATCGTCGACCTGGGCGGTGACCCCTTCGAGACCGGGGGCGGCGGGGGCGGCAACCCCTTCGGCGGGGGCGCCGGCTTCGGCGGCCTGGGCGACATCATGGACGCCTTCTTCGGCGGCGGCGGTGCCACCCGCGGCCCGCGCAGCCGCACCCGGGCCGGCGGCGACGCCCTCATCCGGGTCGACCTGGACCTGGACGAGACGGTCTTCGGGACGACGACCGAGATCACCGTGGACACCGCCGTCCTGTGCACCACCTGCACCGGGGCCGGCACCGCGCCGGGCACCCACCCGACCGGCTGCACGACGTGCGGCGGCCGCGGCGAGGTGCAGAGCGTGCAGCGCTCGTTCCTGGGCCAGGTCGTGGCCTCCCGCCCCTGCCCGACCTGCGGCGGCACCGGCCAGGTCATCCCTGAGCCGTGCCCGCAGTGCGCCGGCGACGGCCGGGTGCGGGCCCGCCGGACCATCCCGGTGAAGATCCCGGCCGGCGTCGAGGACGGCATGCGCATCCGGCTGTCCGGGCACGGCGAGGTCGGCCCCGGCGGCGGCCCGGCCGGCGACCTCTACGTCGAGGTGCGCGAGCGGCCGCACGACGTGTTCACCCGCGACGGCGAGGACCTGCACTGCCGGGTCACCGTGCCGATGGCCGCGGCCGCGCTGGGCACCACGCTCACGCTGCGCACCCTGGACGGCGACGAGCCCCTGGACATCAAGCCCGGCACCCAGTCCGGCTCGGTGCTCACCCTGCGCGCGCACGGTGCTCCCCGGCTGCGGGCGACCGGGCGCGGCAACCTGATGGTGCACGTCGACGTGCAGACGCCCACCCGGCTGGACGCCGAGCAGGAGGAGCTGCTGCGCAAGCTGGCCGCCCTGCGCGGCGAGGACCACCCGGAGGCCAGCCGGGCCCAGCACAACGGGCTCTTCGGGCGGGTCCGCGACGCGTTCAACGGCCGATGAGCCAGCCCGACACCCTGGCCCCGGACGGCGCTCCGCTGTTCCTGGTCGACGAGCTGCCGGAGGGGCCCACGGTGCTGGTCACCGGGCACGAGGCGCGGCACGCCGTCGACGTGCTGCGGCTGACCGCCGGTGAGCGGGTCCGGGTGGCCGACGGCGAGGGCACGGTCGTCGAGGGCGTCGTGGCCGCGGCCGGTCCCGAGGGCCTGCAGGTCGAGGTGCTGGCCCGGCACCTGGTGCCGCCGCCGGCCCCGGAGCTGGTGCTGGTCCAGGCGCTGCCCAAGGGCGACCGCGGCCCGCTGGCCGTGGAGCTGGCCACCGAGCTGGGCGTGGACCGGATCGTGCCGTGGACGGCGGCGCGCTGCGTCACCCGCTGGCGCGAGGACCGGGTGGACAAGGGCCTGGCCAAGTGGCGCGCGGCCGCCCGCGCGGCCAGCAAGCAGGCCCGCCGCCCCCGGGTCCCCGAGATCACCGACCCGATGAGCACCCGCCAGGTCTGCGGCCTGCTCGGCGACACCGACCTGGCCCTGGTGCTGCACGAGCAGGCCCGACGGCCGTTCTCGGCCGTCGAGGTGCCCAGCGAGGGCATCGTGGTGGTCGTCGTCGGACCCGAGGGCGGCATCACCGACGGCGAGGCCGTGGCCTTCCGCGCGGCCGGCGCGGTCGTCGTCCGGCTGGGCGACGAGGTGCTGCGCACCTCGACCGCCGGTCCCGCGGCCCTGGCCGCGATCGCCGCCCGCACCCGCTGGCGGTAGACCGGCGGGCCGGGGGGCGGCGTGGTTGGGTGCCGGGTGTGACCGACTGCCTGTTCTGCCGCATGGTCGCCGGGGAGATCCCGGCCGACGTCGTGCACGAGACCGAGCGCACCCTGGCCTTCCGGGACATCAACCCGCAGGCGCCGACCCACGTGCTGGTGATCCCCAAGGACCACCACGCCACCGCCGGCCTGCTGGTCGGCGCCGACCCGGAGCTGCTGGCCGAGGTCGTCGCCGCCGCGCACGCCGTCGCCGTCGCCGAGGGCCTGGCCACCGACGAGGCGCCGGAGCCGGGCTACCGGCTGGTGTTCAACTCCGGGCCGCAGGCCGGCCAGACGGTGCACCACGTGCACGGCCACGTGCTCGGCGGCCGCGACCTGACCTGGCCGCCCGGGTGACCGCCCCGGTGCGCATCGAGCGGGACGGCGACGTCGCCGTCCTGGTGCTGGACAACCCGCCGCTGAACCTCTTCGACGCCGCGACGTTCGACGCGCTGGAGGCAGCGGTCGCCGAGCTCGGCCGACTGACCGACCCGGCCCTGGCGGACCGGGCCCGGGCGGTGCTGCTGCGGGCCGAGGGCAAGGTCGTCTCCGGCGGCGTCGACGTGCAGCTGTTCGCCGACGCCGCGGCCCGCGACGACGCCACCGACGTCGGCGCCCAGCTGTGGACGCGGCTGCTGCGGGTGGAGCAGGCCCTGGAGGACCTGCCGGTGCCCACGGTCTTCGCCGCCCACGCGCTCACCCTCACCGCGGCGTTCGAGCTGGCGCTGGCCTGTGACCTGCTGCTGGCCTCGGAGAAGGCCTCCTTCGGGCTGGTCGAGATCGTCGTCGGGCTGACGCCGTCCATGGGCGGTCCGCAGCGGCTGGCCGAGCGGGCCGGGTCCGCGCGGGCCAAGGAGCTGGTGTTCACCGGCCAGCGGTACGACGCCGCCACCCTGCAGACCTGGGGCGTGGTCAACCGCGTGCTGCCCGTCGAGGGCTTCGCCGAGGCCGCGCTGGCCCTCGCCCGGCAGCTGGCCACCGGCCCGACCGTCGCGCACGCGGCCACCAAGACCATCGTGGCCACCGCGGTCCGCGACGGGGTCCGGGCCGCCGACGACGTCGTCCCCGCGGTGTCCGGAGCGCTGTTCGGCACCGACGACCTGCGCGGCGCCGTGACCTCGTTCCTGGCCGACGGGCCCGGCAAGGCCACCCACCGGGGGCGCTGACCGGGGAACGCGGGCGCCGGGGAGCGAGCCCCGGCGTAAGCTCGGCCGGGTCCCACTCCCGTCGCAGGAAGGCAGGGTCGAGCGTTCTTGCCCGACACCTCTCCGAGCTCCACCCCGACCGAGGGCACCGCCCCGGTCCGGACGTCGATCACCGTGCCCCAGTCCGTCTCCATGGTCGCCCTGCTGGGCTCCGGCGACGAGCTGCTGCGGCTGGTCGAGACCGAGCTCGCCGCCGACGTCCACGTACGCGGGAACGAGATCTCGCTGACCGGGCTGCCGGGTGACACCGCCTTCGCCGTCCGCGTCTTCGACGAGCTCATCGCGCTGGTCCGCCGGGGCCAGACCCTGCGCCCGGACGAGGTGCAGCGGGTGGTCGGCATGCTGCGCTCCGGCGGCAGCGAGCGCCCCGCCGAGGTGCTCAGCCTGGACATCATCAGCCGCCGGGGCCGCACCATCCGGCCCAAGACGCTGAACCAGAAGCACTACGTCGACGCGATCGACGCCAACACGATCGTGTTCGGCATCGGCCCGGCCGGCACCGGCAAGACCTACCTGGCGATGGCCAAGGCCGTGCAGGCGCTGCAGACCAAGCAGGTCGACCGGATCATCCTGACCCGCCCGGCCGTCGAGGCGGGGGAGCGGCTGGGGTTCCTGCCCGGCACGCTCAGCGAGAAGATCGACCCCTACTTGCGGCCGCTGTACGACGCGCTGCACGACATGGTCGACCCCGAGTCGATCCCGCGGCTCATGCAGAGCGGCACCATCGAGGTGGCCCCGCTGGCCTACATGCGCGGGCGCTCGCTGAACAGCTCCTTCGTGATCCTCGACGAGGCGCAGAACACCACCGCCGAGCAGATGAAGATGTTCCTGACCCGGCTCGGGTTCGGCTCGAAGATGGTCGTCACCGGCGACGTCACCCAGGTCGACCTCCCCGGTGGGGCGCCCTCGGGCCTGCGGGTGGTGCGCAACATCCTCGGCGACGTCGACGACATCCACTTCTCCGAGCTGACCAGCTCCGACGTCGTCCGGCACCGCCTGGTCGGGGACATCGTCGAGGCCTACGAGCGCTACGACGTCGCCACCGCCCCCCGCACCACCGACCCCGTGCGCGGCTCCGGCCCGCGGCGGCAGAAGGGCAGCTGACCCGTGGCCGTCGAGGTCGCCAACGAGTCCGAGATCGCCGTCGACGAGACCTCGCTGACCGGCATCTGCCGGTACGTGCTCGGCGAGATGGGCGTGAGCCCGCTGGCCGAGCTGTCGGTGCTGTGCGTGGACGTCGAGTACATGGCCAGCCTGCACGAGCGGTGGATGGGCGAGAAGGGCCCGACCGACGTGCTGGCCTTCCCGATGGACGAGCTGGACACCAAGCGGCCCGACGACCCCGACCCGGGTCCCGAGCTGCTCGGCGACGTCGTGCTGTGCCCGGCGGTCGCCATCCGCCAGGCCCGCGCCGCCGGCCACACCATGGACGACGAGCTGCTGCTGCTGGTCACCCACGGCGTGCTCCACCTGCTGGGCTACGACCACATGGAGCCCGACGAGGAGAAGGAGATGTTCGGGCTGCAGTCCGACCTCCTGCAGAAGTTCGCCGCCGTCCCGCGGGACCAGGTGACCGGCGAGGAGGCCGCGCCGCGATGAGCTCCACCGCGATCACGCTCCTGGTGATCGCCGTCCTGCTGGTCCCGCTCGCCGGGGTGTTCGCCGCCGTCGACGCCGCGCTGCAGGGCATCTCCCGCGCGCGGGTCGAGGCCCTGCGCCGCGACGACGTCCGCCGGGCCGGCGCGCTGCTGGAGGTCGTCGAGGACCGCGCCCGGCACGTCTCGCTGCTGCTCCTGCTGCGGATCGCCTGCGAGATGACCGCCGCGGTGCTGATCGGCGTGATCCTCTACGCCCAGTTCGACGGCGTCGGGGCCGGCGTGGTCACGGCTGCGGCGGTGACCACGGTGATCAGCTACGTGCTGGTCGGCGTCGGACCGCGGACCCTGGGCCGGCAGCACGCCTACGCGATCGCGCTGGCCGCGGCCGGTCCGACCCGGTTGCTCGGCCGGTTGCTGGGCCCGGTGTCGACGCTGCTGATCCTGCTGGGCAACGCCATCACCCCCGGCCGGGGGTTCCGCGAGGGGCCGTTCTCCACCGAGGTCGAGCTGCGCGAGCTGGTCGACATGGCCGAGGAGCGCGGCGTCGTCGAGTCCGACGAGCGCGACATGATCCAGTCGGTGTTCTCCCTGGGCGACACGATCGCCCGCGAGGTCATGGTGCCCCGGCCCGACGTGGTGTTCGTCGAGTCGACCAAGAGCCTGCGGCAGGCGCTGGCGCTGGCCCTGCGCAGCGGGTTCAGCCGGATCCCGGTGATCGGGGAGAACGCCGACGACATCGTCGGCGTCGTCTACCTCAAGGACCTGGTCCGGCGGACCCAGGGCGACCAGGACGTCAGCCGGATCCGGGTCGAGGACCTCATGCGGCCCGCGGCCTTCGTGCCCGAGTCCAAGCCGGTCGACGCCCTGCTGCGGGACATGCAGGCCCGCCGCATCCACATGGCCGTCGTGGTCGACGAGTACGGCGGCTTCGCCGGCCTGCTGACCATCGAGGACATCCTCGAGGAGATCGTCGGCGAGATCGACGACGAGCACGACGCCGTGCAGCGCCCCCCGGTTGAGGAGCTGCCCGACGGGTCCTACCGGATCACCGCGCGGTTGCCGGTCGAGGACCTGGCCGACCTGTTCCGGGTCGAGCTGCCGCAGGACGACGACGTGGAGACCGTCGGCGGGCTGCTGGCGCGGGCGATCGGCCGGGTGCCGATCGAGGGCTCGGAGACCGTGGTCGGCGAGCTGCACCTGCTGGCCGAGCGGACCGGCGGACGGCGCAACCAGATCGACACCATGCTGGTCCGCCGGGTGGAGGAGCCCGCCGACGCCGAGGAGGCCGAGGTCGAGGAGCCCGCCCCGGCGACCGAGCCCGAGGACGAGGAGCGCGCCGAGCGGCGGGCCCGGCGCAAGCGGGAGAAGAAGGAGGCCGCGGCGGCCGCCGCGGAGCCCGAGGACGTCGACGCCGACGCGGCTGGGAGGCTGTCGTCGTGACCGACCTGCAGCCCGAGGACCAGAAGCTCGTCACCCTCGCCCGCTCGGCCCGCGGCCGCACCGGGGCGCCGGAGGGGGCCGCCGTCCGCGACACCGACGGGCGGACCTACCTGGCCGCCACCGTCGCGCTGCCCTCGCTGCAGCTCTCGGCCCTGCAGGCGGCCGTCGCCGCCGCGGTGTCCTCGGGCGTCGAGGGCCTGGAGGCGGCCGCGGTGGTCAGCGGTGCCGGTGCGGTGGAGCCCGCCGGCCTGGCCGCCGTCCACGACCTCACCGCGGGCGCACCGGTCCACCTGGCCGGCCCCGACGGCACCCTGGTCACCACCGTCTGACCCGCCGGCCGAGGATGGTCCGCCCAGCTGGGGGATGGTCCGCGGCCGGCGCCGGACCTCCCCCCACCCCGGCGGAGCTGCCCCGGGTCAGCGGGCGAGGTCTTTGGTGAGGTGCACGAGCTCGACCGCCGGCGACAGCTGCTCGCGGTGGGTCTCGACGTAGCCGCGCCGCCGGTAGAGCCGGAGGTTGGCCTCGCTGAGGTGCCCGGTGAACAACGTCGCCGTCGCACACCCGGAGGTTCCCTCGGCCGCGGCCAGGAGCCGGCTGCCGATGCCGTGCCCCTGCAGGTCCGGGGCGACGACCAGCCTCCCGATGTGCAGGACGCCGTCGACCTCCCGGCTGCGCACGGCGCCGACCAGGCGCGGGCCGTGCCAGGCGGCCAGGCACGCGGACCCGGCCAGCTCGGCCAACAGCTCCGGCAGCGTCTCAGTCAGCGCCGGCAGCCGCGCGTCGCCGTAGAGCTGCGCCTCGGTGACGTAGGCCGCGCGCTGCAGCGTGAGCAGCTCCCCGGCGCGTTCCCGCGGGAACGCGCCGAGCTCGACCGGGGGGAGGGTCACGCGGTCAGGCCAGCGGTCGGTCCAGGGCGTCGGCGACGGCCTCGGGGTCCCGGACCCAGATGGCGAAGGCCCGGTCGGCCACGCCGTCGGCGGCCAGGTGCCGCACGACGACGCGCGTGCGCCCGGGCCACCAGCCACCGCGCCGCTTGGCCCGCGGCCAGTCCGCCGGGGCACGGCCGACGACGACGTCCTCGACGAGCACCAGCGGGACGACGCCGAACGACGATGTCTGGCGCAGCCCGGCGATGTCGTTGGACACCGCGAAGTCCGAGATGGTGAACCGGCTGGTGGCCAGGACCAGCACGGCGGCGCCCAGGCCGACGGCCAGCGGGACCTCGTCCTGCGCGGCCGGCCAGCCGCTGATCAGCCCCAGCGCCAGCAGCCAGACGACGACGGCGGCCACGGTGGCCAGCGCGATGCCGGGGCTCACCGCCACGTACTGCCAGTACCGCAGCGGCGCCGGGACGACGGTGACCGACCGCTTGGGGCCGCGGCGGGCGAAGAACCCGTAGCTGGTGACCTGGCTGATGTGCCGCTCCCGGTCGCGGGCGGCGCGGACCGCGGGCGGCTCGTCGTTCGGGCGTCGGGTTCGGCGGGCCATGGCGCCATCGTCCCAGCCGTCGTCCCCGCGGTGTCGGTGGGCGGTGGGAGGATGGTCGGCGTGAGCACCCCTGATGCCCCGTACCGCAGCGGCTTCGTCGCGCTGGTCGGGCGCCCCAACGCGGGCAAGACCACGCTCACCAACCGCCTGGTGGGCGACAAGGTCGGCATCGTCAGCAACCGGCCGCAGACCACGCGGCACGCGATCCGCGGCGTCGTGCACCGGCCCGACGGCCAGCTGGTGCTGGTCGACACCCCCGGCCTGCACAAGCCCAAGAGCCTGCTGGGCCAGCGGCTCAACGACGTCGTCCGCGACACCCTGGCCGACGTCGACGTCATCGTGTTCTGCATCCCGGCCGACCAGCCCGTCGGCGCCGGCGACGCGTTCATCGCCCGGCAGCTGAAGAACGTGAGCACCCCGGTGGTGCTGGTGGTCACCAAGACCGACGTGGCGTCGAAGAAGGCGATCACCGCGCAGCTGATCGCGGCCTCCCAGCTGGTCGAGGCCCGCGAGGTGGTGCCGGTGAGCGCCGTGGCCGACGAGCAGGTCGACCTGCTCGCGGAGTTGCTGGTCGGCATGCTGCCCGAGGGCCCGCCGATGTACCCGGAGGACCAGCTCACCGACGACGACCTCGAGCGGCAGATCGCCGAGCTGGTCCGCGAGGCCGCGCTGGAGAAGGTGCGCCAGGAGGTGCCGCACTCGCTGGCCGTCAGCGTCGAGGAGATCATCCGCAAGCCCGACCCCCGCGACCCCGAGGCCGTCTTCACCGAGCTGCACGTCCTGCTGCACTGCGAGCGGGCCAGCCAGAAGCCGATGCTGCTGGGCAAGGGCGGCGCCACCATCAAGGCGATCGGCAGCGAGGCCCGGGTCGGCCTGGAGCACCTGCTCGGCGGCCGGGTGCACCTGTCGCTGCACGTCACGGTGCTGGGGGAGTGGCAGGACGACCCCAAGAAGCTGCAGCGGCTGGGCTACTAGGTGTCGGCGCACACCCCGAAGGCCCTCTACCGCGACGAGGGCGTCGTCCTGCGGGTGCAGAAGCTCGGCGAGGCCGACCGGATCGTCACCGTGCTCACCCGGCGCACCGGCAAGGTGCGCGCGGTGGCCAAGGGCGTGCGCCGGACCAAGAGCAAGTTCGGCGCCCGGCTCGAGCCGTTCAGCCACGTCGACCTGCAGCTCTACACCGGCCGCAACCTCGACATCGTCAGCCAGGCCGAGTCCCTGCACTCCTACGGCCCGGCCATCGTCACCGACTACCGGTGCTACACCGCCGGCACCGCGGTGCTCGAGACCGCCGACCGGCTCACCGCCGAGGAGAAGGAACCGTCGCTGCGGATGTTCCTGCTGGTCATCGGGGCGTTGCGGTCCCTGGCCGAGCAGACCCACCCGCCCGGCCTGGTGCTCGACGCCTTCCTGCTGCGGGCCATGTCGGTGGCCGGCTGGGAGCCCGCGCTCACCGACTGCGCCCGCTGCGCCGAGCCCGGACCGCACCGGCACTTCTCGGTGCCCGGCGGCGGCATGGTCTGCCCGGCCTGCCGGCCCACCGGTTCCACGCTGCCCAGCCCGGTCACCGTGGAGCTGCTGGAGGCCCTGCTCACCGGCGACTGGGCCACCGCCGAGGCCAGCCAGGGCACCAACCGACGCGAGGGGAGCGGGCTCGTGGCCGCACTGCTGCAGTGGCACCTGGAGCGCGGGCTGCGCTCGCTGTCCCTGGTGGACCGCTCGTGAGGCGCGCCGTCCGGCCGCCCACCCCGCACGCCTCCGGCGCCCGGCCCCCGGCCATCCCGGCGGACAAGGTGCCGCACCACGTCGCCGTGGTCATGGACGGCAACGGGCGGTGGGCCAAGCAGCGCGGGCTGCCCCGCACCAAGGGCCACGAGGCCGGCGAGGCCTCGCTGTTCGACTGCGTCGAGGGCGCCATCGAGCTGGGCATCGGCGCGATCAGCGCCTACGCGTTCTCCACCGAGAACTGGAAGCGCAGCCCGGAGGAGGTCCGCTTCCTCATGGGCTTCAACCGCGACGTGATCCGCCGCCGCCGCGACGAGATGCACGAGCTGGGCGTGCGGGTGCGCTGGGCCGGGCGCCGTCCGCGACTGTGGGGCTCGGTGATCAAGGAGCTCGAGGTCGCCGAGGAGCTGACGCAGGACAACGACGTCCTCACCCTGACCATGTGCGTGAACTACGGCGGGCGGGCCGAGATCGCCCACGCCGCCGCGGCGATCGGTCGCGAGGGCGCCGCCGGCCGGCTGAACCCCGGCAAGATCACCGAGAAGACCGTGGCCCGGGTCCTCGACGAGCCCGACATGCCCGACGTCGACCTGTTCCTGCGCAGCTCGGGGGAGAACCGGACCTCGAACTTCCTGCTCTGGCAGTCCGCCTACGCCGAGCTGGTGTTCCAGGACGTGCTGGGGCCGGACTTCGACCGCCGCAACCTCTGGGCCGCCTGCGAGGAGTACGCCTCCCGCCAACGCCGCTTCGGCAGCGCCTGAGCGCTGCCCGTCAGCCGGCGAAGGTGGTCGTGCTGCGGTCCCCCGACCACCAGGTGACCAGGTCGGCGAGCCCCTGGGTGCCGGCGCCGGCCGCCGTGGCGGTGACCAGCACCTGGCCGGCGCTCTCGGTCCAGAACAGGACGGCGTCCCCGCGGGTGGTGGTCAGGCAGCCGACCCGGCCGGCGGTCTGCCGGTCGTCGTCGAGCCAGTAGTAGTAGCCCTGCGTCGACGGGCAGGTCTCCCGCGACGGCAGCGGAGTCAGGCCGTCGGCGTCCACCCGGGCCAGGAACGCGGCGTCGGCCGCCCCGGAGTCGGTGAACCGCGAGACCTGCACCGCGGACGGTCCGGGCTGCACCGGGCTGGCGCCGCAGTCCACCGCGGCGACCTCGCCGAGGGCCGAGGTGGTCGCCGGCGAGCAGCCGTCGATCGCGCTGGGCAGCGCCGCCAGCAGCTCGGCGTCCTCGGCCGACGTGGTGGGGGCCGCACTGGTCGTGGGGGTCGTCGTCGTGTCGGGGTCGTCGTCCTGGCTGACCACCACGCCGACCACCGCGGCGACGGCCACGGCCACCACGCCGGCGGCGGCCCAGGGCAGCCACCGGCGGCGGGCCGGTCGACCGGGGTCGGTCACCGCGCCCGGCGGACCGGACCAGCTCGGCGGGGGGGCGGGGGGCATCGTCCAGCCGGGGCCCGCCATGCCGACGGCCCGCGGCCGCGGCGGGCTCTTATGCACATCTCCCAGCCCCCGCGACCACAGAGGCCCTCGGATGGCGGNAACGAGCCCCCCGCCGAGCCGGTCTGGGTGAGCGAGGGGCCCTCGGAGTCCGCGGCCGACCACGCGATGCCGAAGTCGACCAGGTAGACGAACTCGTCGCCGGGCTCACCGGTGACCAGCACGTTGGAGGGCTTCACATCCCGGTGCACCAGGCCCTCGGCGTGCGCGGCGTCCAGCGCCCGGGCGACCTGGCCGACGACCGCCACGGCCCGGGCCGGCTCCAGCGCGCCGTGCGCGTGCAGCAGGTCCCCGAGGTCGACGCCCTTCACCAGGCGCATGTCCAGGAAGAGCTTGCCGTCGATCTCGCCGTACCGGTGGATCGGGACGACGTGCGGCTCGGACAACCGGGCGGCCGCGTGCGCCTCGCGCCGGAACCGCTCGCGGTAGCCGTCGTCCCCGGCGAGGCCCGAGGACAGCACCTTGAGGGCCACCGTACGCCGGTGCTCGGTGTCGTAGGCCCGGTAGACCTCGCCCATCCCGCCCCGCCCGATGAGCTCCTCGATGCGGTAGGGCCCGAACCGACCTGACTCCACGGGCCTCCTCCGACGCGTGCGGGACCCCAGGCGACCCCCGGCGTCGCGACGATCGTAGAGGGCGCGACGACACGGTCCGGTCTCGTTCCGGCCCAGGTCGCGCCGCAGGGCGTTGACACGGGCACCCGGGGGCAAGACAGTTCCCCGGACGACGTCCGCCCCGACGTACCCGAGGTGCCCTCCGTGAGCCATCCCCTCGCCCCGCCGCCCCCCGCCGCGGGCGACCTCAGCGACCGCCTGGTCGGGACCGACGTGTGGACCGACGGGATGCTCGCCGAGCACGGGATCCCCGTCGTCGACGTGCCGTTCGTGACCTTCGGCGGCGGCATCGGCTCGTTCGTGACCACCGACTACCTGCGGATCTGCGGCGTCCCCACCTCGGCGATCCGGGTGCTCACCCCGCTGGACACGCCGTGGCAGAGCTACGAGTACCTGACGACGGTGTCCCAGGTCCCGCGCGGGGAGCGGCTGCGCTCGGACTCGGCGTCCTGCCCGGACAACATCTGGGGGTTCCCGAGCTACGCCCTGCGCGAGGGGCTCAAGGGCGACCTCAAGCAGCTGTGGAACGTGCTGGTCGAGCCGATCTGGGCCAACTACTACACGCCCAGGGCCGGGCACGCCTTCGTCTCCATGGAGGCGGAGATGCACCGCATCCGGTACCCGGAGATGGTGGTGCGGGGCCAGGTCCGGATGGTGCGCCGACGGGCCGGCGGCGGGTACTTCACCGTCCTCACCCCGCCGCAGGGCGCGACCTCCACCCGGCGGATCGCCTACCGCAGCCAGTGGGTGCACGTGGCCGTCGGCTACCCGGGGCTGAAGTTCCTGGACGACCTGCAGGACTACCGGACCCTCACCAACGACTACGCCAGCGTCGTCAACGCCTACGAGCCGCACGAGCAGGTCTACGAGAAGCTGCGCGCCAAGCCGGGCGTGGTGCTCATCCGCGGCGGCGGCATCGTCGCCTCCCGCGTGCTGCAGCGGCTGATCGACGACCGGGACCGGCTGCGGCTGGACACCCAGATCGTGCACCTGTTCCGCACCTACACCGACAAGCCGCACGGCACCGGGATCCTCAAGCGCCGCAAGGGCGCCGACGGCTGGGCCTACCAGGGCTTCAACTACCCGAAGTCGGTGTGGGGCGGCCAGCTCAAGCAGCAGGTGCGCAAGAGCGAGGGACCCGAGCGGGCCCGGCTCTACAAGGAGATGGGCGGCACCAACACCCCGATCCGGCACAACTGGCAGGAGCAGCTGTCCCGCGGCCGCGCCCAGGGCTGGTACCGGGTGATGGTCGGCCAGATCGACCGGATGACCAAGACCGGCGAGCTGGTCGAGGTGGCCGTGAACAGCGACCAGGGGCCGCAGCTGGGCTCCTTCGACGCGGTCATCGACTGCACCGGGCTGGAGGCCGACATCCGCGAGCACCGGGTGCTGGCCGACCTGCTGGACCACTCCGGTGCCGGCCGCAACCCGGTCGGGCGGCTGGACGTCGAGCGCAGCTTCGAGGTCCGCGGCACCCGCAGCGGCAACGGCCGCATCTACGCCTCGGGCAGCGCCACGCTCGGCGGGTACTTCCCCGGCGTCGACACCTTCCTCGGTCTGCAGATCGCCGCCCAGGAGATCGCCGACGACCTGCACGCGCAGGGCTTCGGCAGCAAGCTCGGCCCCGGCCGCTCCACCAGCCAGTGGTGGAAGTGGGCCCGGGGCAAGCAGATCTGACCCACCGAGAACCCCCTCGAGACCCGGAGAGCCCCTCGTGCTGCCCACCCTCAACGGCCGGATCCAGACCCGGGTCGTCCTGCTGGTCGTCGTCGGGTCCCTGTGGACCCTGCTGGTCACCCCGGTGCTGCCCACCGGGGTCGGGATCGGCGCCTCGTACGCGGCGACGTTCTCGGTGCTGCTGGTGGTCACCGTGCTCGGCGTGCTGTGGGAGCTCGTCTACCACGGCATCCAGCAGTTCCGGTGGGAGAAGGACTGGCCGACCCTGTTCGGCCTGGTCACCATGGTCCCCGAGGGCCTGCTCGTGTGGTTCCTGTTCGCCGGCGGGGCCATCCCGTGGGTGGGTTCGCTGCCCGGCTGGGCGTTCGTGATCCACTTCGTCACGACCTGGATGTGGGTGTTCCTCATCGCCAACGGACCGATGCGGGTGCCGTTCGTGCACTGGCGCTTCAACGGCGGGCGGCTGGTCTGATGCCGTCGTCCCCGCTGCCCCCCATCCCCGGCCGGCCCCCGGCCCCGGACCGGCCGGTGCCCCCGCGGCCGGCGCCGGCGTCCTCCGGCGCGGCCACGGTGCCCGCCTTCGACCAGGTCTCGGTCGCCGTCGTCCCCGGTGCCGACCTGGTCGTCCGGATGCCGGGCCTGCTGCTGGTCGTCGTGCCCGAGACCACGCCGCCGGCGCCCCGGGCGTCGGCCGGGCTGGACGGCTGGGGCCGCAGCCCGGGCGCCCGGCACTCCGGACCGCCGACCGCGCTGGGGACCGGCGGTCCCGACCGCCTGGCCGAGCTCGTCGCGCTGTGCCGCAAGGTCTCGGCCGAGGGCAGCCGCGCGCCGGGCCGCCGCCTGCAGGAGACCCTGGGTGGCTGGCTGGACGGGCAGAGCGCCATGACGTCGCTGGCGGTGGCCGCGGCCACCGAGGACGGCCTGGCCATCACCCTGGTCGGCAGCGCGCTGGCCCAGGTGCCCGAGCTGGGCCTGCGGCTCAGCGCCGACGAGGGCGAGCCGCTCGCCGACGGCACCCCCCGCCTCGAGCGCACCGTGGACTGGCCGCCGGCCGCGCTGCGCCTGTCGGCCGGCACCGACCCCGGCGGCTCGCCGCACCCGCTCGCCGACCTGGAGAGCGGCGCGGTGCCCGGCGGCGCCGCCGTGCTGTCCCCGGTGGCCTCCCCGGGTGGCACCGGGGCGTTCGGACCGGCGTCCACCACCGCCGTCCGGCTGCCGCCCCCGGGTGCTGTCTCGGCGCCGACGGACGCGCCGACGCCACCGGTGGTCTCCAGCGCACCGCCGCCGCGGCCCACCGAGCCCTCGGAGCCCCCGGCCCCGCTGCCGGCCCCGGCGCGCTCGTTCGACCTGCTCGCCCCGGCCGACCCCCTACCGGTCGCGCAGCCGTTGCCGGTGGTCAGCTCCGCCCAGCCGGTCACCCCGCTGGCCGCCGAGGAGACCGACGACCGCGCCAAGGTGCACGGCTTCCTCTGCTCGCGAGGCCACCTCAACGACCCGCGGGTGCACTTCTGCGCGCTGTGCGGCATCCGGATGGCCGAGCGCACCGGCGTGTTCCTCGAGGGCGTGCGGCCCCCGCTGGGCCTGCTGGTGTTCGACAACGGCGCGACGGTCAACCTGGACGCCGACTACCTCCTCGGCCGCGAGCCCGACAGCGACGAGCGGGTGCTGGCCGGGGAGCTGCGTCCGCTGCTCGTGGTCGACACGACCGGTGGGGTCAGCCGGCACCACCTCGAGGTCCGGCTGCACGAGTGGGACGTGCTGGTCATCGACGCCGGGTCGGCCAACGGCACGCTGGTCGCCGCCGCCGGTGCACCCGGGTGGTCCTCGCTGGTGCCGGGTCAGGCCGTCCGGCTCACCCCGGGGACGGCGGTCCGCCTCGGCGGTCGGCAGTTCGCCTTCCAGTCGCCCCACGGCGGCTTCTGACGAAGGACCCCCTCGCCCCCCACGACGCGCTCCGCACGCCGCGGGCCCCTGCGAGGGGGCCGTTCCGGTGCGTCGCAGTCAGGGGGTCTCGAGGTCGGCGACGGTCTCGGACAGGTCGCGGTCGCGGTCGTCGGTGCCGGCGAGCACGGCCAGCACCACGCCGTCCTCGACCGGCTCGGCCGCCCCGACCGGGCCCGGGTGCAGCCCGGTCGGGGCCGCGGTCGGCTCGCGGTGCACGGTCAGCCCGGCCCGCTCCAGCAGCTCGACCCCCCCGTCGGCCTGCCGGCGGGCCCGCCCGCCGCCCGCGCCGACCAGGCGCAGCGGGGCGTCGCGGGCCGCGGCGAGCTGAGCGGCCAGCCGGACCGCCGCGCGGGCGGCGGGGGAGCCGCCGACGTGCAGCCAGACGTCGTCGTCCTCGGTGCCCGTGCCGTGGACCTGGACGACGGAGGCCGCGAGCTCGTCGGCCTCGGTGGGCGCCGCGCCGGCCGGGCCCCACCCGGCCCGCACCAGGACGACGTCGGCCGCGGTCGACCGTGCCTGGTCCCGCACCACCTGCCACGGGTCGTCGCTGAACCGGGCGCTCACCGACGTGGTCAGCCCGCGCGCCTCGGCTGGCCGGCCCAGCCGGCGCAGCTGGTCCCCGGAGGCGGCGATCAGCCCGAGCTCCTGGCCCAGGCCGCTGGCGACCTCCAGGCCGGGGCGGGCGGGCAGCACCCGGCTGAGGACCAGGTGGGCCGGGCGCTCCAGCCCGGCGAGGTCCGCGGCCAGCTGCACCAGCTGGGCGTCGGCCTCCGGGTCGCCGACCACCACGAGCACGGTGAACGCGTCGGGCAGTCCGAGGGCGGCGCGCTCGGCGGCCTCGATGTCGCGCTGGACGGCCCGCGGCGGGTAGGTGATCCGCAGCAGCGGGGCGGTCATCACGGTGGTGACCACGGCCATGACCACCAGCAGCGTGAACATCGTGCCGTCCAGCACGCCCAGGCCGACCCCGATGTTGAGGATCACCAGCTCGGTCAAGCCGCGGGTGTTCATCAGCACGCCCAGCGAGGTGGCCTGGCGGCGCGGCACCCCCTGGGACCGCGCGGCCACCGAGGCGCCGATCCACTTGCCGGCGACGGCGACCAGCAGCACCAGGAGCAGCTCGACCAGGTTGCGCGCCGACAGCCCGCCGATGTCCACGCCCAGCCCGGTGACCACGAAGAACACCGGCAGCAGCAGCAGCACGCTGACCTGCTCGATCCGGTCCAGCACCTCCCGGTTCAGCGCCGCCGCACCGGTGCGGGGCATGGCGACCCCGAACAGGAAGGCGCCGAAGATGAAGTGGATCCCGATCTCCTCGGTGATGAACGCGCTGCCCAGCACGCCGACGAGGACCAGCGCCAGCATGTCCGGGGTCAGCCGGCCGTGGTGCTCGTAGCGCTCCACCAGCCGGCGCAGCAGCGGGCGCAGCACCAGGAAGACCACCAGCGCGAAGCCGACGGTGAGCAGCAGGATCTGGGCGACGCCGGTGAACGTGCCGCCCACGGTGACCGCGACGACGACGGCCAGCAGCGCCCAGGCGAAGACGTCGTCCACCGCGGCGCAGGCCAGCGCCAGCACGCCGGTGGGGGTGCGGTGCATGCCGCGCTCGCTGAGGATCCGGGCCAGCACCGGGAACGCCGTGATGGACATGGCCACGCCCAGGAACAGCGCGAAGGCGACGAAGCCGACGGCGTCCCCGCCGACGACGTCGTGCCGGGGGTGCAGCACGAACGCCAGGCCGATGCCGAGCCCGAAGGGCAGCAGGATCGAGGCGGCGGAGACGGTGAAGGCGACCCGCTCCCGGCCGCGGATGAACGACAGGTCGACCTCGAGGCCGACGATGAACATGAAGAGCACCAGCCCGAGCTGGGCCAGGACGTTCAGGTACGGCCGGACGTCGGTGGGGAACAGCAGCTGGTCCAGGTCGCCGGGCAGCGCCCCCAGCAGGCTCGGGCCCAGGGCGATGCCGGCGATGATCTCGCCGACCACCGCCGGCTGGCCCAGCCGGACGGCCAGCCGGCCGACCAGGCGGGCCACCACGACGATGACGGCCAGGCCCACGAAGACGTAGGCGACGATCTCGGCCGGAGTGTGCTCCACGGACGGCTCCCGGGCTGGTCGCTGGTCGGGCGGAACGGCTCGGTCCGCCACCGCGTTCGCCGGAGCCTAGCGACGGCGGGACGGACGTGGGAGCCTTTCGCCCGCCGCCCGTGGGGGACGGCGGAGGACCTCGTCGCGAGGAGTCGGCAGTGGACGTCTCGACCCGGACCAGCACGCCCAGCCACGTGGCCGACTACCCGGTGGTGCGACTGCTGGGCGAGGGCAACAACGGTCGCTACTACCTGGCCCGGCCCCCGGCGCGGCTGGGGCTGCCCGACGAGTACGTCACGGTGAAGGTGTTCACCGGCACGCACAGCGAGCAGGCCTACGAGCGCGGGGTGCGGGAGCTGCGGGCCTTCGCCCAGGTCTCCTCGCCCTACCTGGTGCGGGTGTACGACGCGGTGCTCGAGGACAGCTTCCTTTACGCGATGGAGTGGTGCCCGCTGGGCTCGCTGGCCACCCCGGCACGACCGCTGGCCCGCCCCGAGGTGCTGCGCGCGGTGGCCGACGCCGGCCTGGCGCTGCACGCGCTGCACGAGGCCGGGCTGACCCACGGCGACGTCACGCCGGCCAACGTCCTGGTCACCGAGACCGGCGGCAAGCTGTCCGACCTCGGGCTGTCCCGGGTGCTCGCGCCGGGGGTGACCATGACCGGCATGGCCGGCGCGGCGTCGGTGGAGTACGTCGACCCGGCGATCCTGCAGGGCCAGCGGCCCTCGCGGGGCAGCGAGGTGTTCGCCCTGGGCGCCACCCTGCACCGGGCGCTGACCGGCGTGGGCCTGTACGGCGAGCTCCCGGCCAACGAGCCGCTGCTGGCGATCCGGCGGGTGCTGGCGGCCGAACCGGTGCTCGGTCCGGGCATGAGCGCCGAGGAGGCGGCCGTGGTGCAGGCCTGCCTGGCGCCGCTGGGCCAGCGGCCGGGCACCACCGCCGAGGTCAGCGAGCTGGTGCGCCGGATGGTCGGCTGACGGGCCCCGGACTCACGGTGCCTCGAAGGTGCTCTTCGGGGTGAGCCACCAGTCCCACAGCTCGTCGAGGTCGTCGGCGCCGGACACGTAGGCCGCGCCCTCGGCGAGGGCGTCGTCCTGGGTCCAGAGGATGACGCCGGTGCCGTCCTCCAGCAGGAACGCAGCCACGGCGCCGGCTCGCTCGCCACCGATCGTGTAGTAGGTCCACCCGTACGTCCCCGGCAGGTCGTCGAAGGACACCTGCGTCAGGCCCTGGCCGGCGACGTCGTTGGCGAAGATGTCCTGCAGGGTCGACACGTCGGGGTAGCCGTAGAACCCGGAGGCCTCCGGGCCACCGTCGGACTGCGCCGACCCGCACTCCAGGAAGGAGTCCGCACCGTCCCCGGGGAGCTCCTCCTCGGTGCACCCGGACGCGTCGAAGTCGGGCGGGACGCGTTCGCGGAGGGAGTCGTAGGGCGTGGTCTCCTCGGCCGGCTCCGAGGTCGGCGGTGTCTGGGTCACGGTGGTCGTGGACGGCGGCGGGTCGGTGACCGTGACGTCCTCGCCGTCCGAACCGCGGGTGACGACGACGGCGACCACCACCATCACCGCGATGACGACGGTGGTGACCAGGGCGATCCAGAGCACGGCGGAGGACTTCTTCGGCGGCGGCGGGGGGACCTGCTGCCCGCCCCACGTGCCGCCGTTGGTCGGCGGCCCGAAGCCGCCGGCGGTGCCCTGCCGCGGCGGGTAGGTGGCCACCGGTGTCGCCGTCCAGGCGCCCGGCCCCGGCCCGAACCCGCCGCCGGTGCCCGGTCCCACCGGGGGCGCGAACCCGCCGCCGGTGCCCTGCCGCACCGGGGCGAACCCGCCGCCGGTGCCCGGACCGCTCGGGGCGAACCCGCCACCGGTGCCCGGACCGACCGGGCCGAAGCCGCCACCGGTCCCGGGGCCGGTCGGGCCGAACCCGCCACCGGTGCCGCCACCGCCGGAGGGGTCGGTGAAGCCGACGGTCTGCGGCACGCTGCGCAGGTCCTGGATCGTGGTGGGCGGCGCCTGCGGCACGACCACCTCGGGGCGGGGGCGGCCGCCCAGCGCGGTGCGGGCCGCGGCGGCGAGCTCGCCGGCGCTGGCGTACCGGGCGTCGGGGTCCTTGGCCAGGCCGCGGGCGACGACGGCGTCCAGCGCGGTCGGGATCCCGGGCGCCAGCGAGGACGGCGGGTCCACCTCGGTGTTGACGTGGGCGAACATCTGGGCGCCCAGCCCGTCCCGCGGGAAGGGCCGGCGACCGGTCAGGCACTCGAAGAGCACGCAGGCCAGCGCGTACACGTCGACCCGCAGGTCGATCTCGCGCTCCAGGAACCGCTCGGGCGCCATGTAGTCGAACGAGCCCAGCGCCGCGCCGGTCTGGGTCAGCGAGGGGCCCTGGGAGTCGGTGGTGGACCGGGCGATGCCGAAGTCGACGAGGTAGGCGAACTCCGCGTCGCCGCTGCCGGTGAGCAGCACGTTGGAGGGCTTGACGTCGCGATGCACCAGGCCGTCGGCGTGCGCGGCGTCCAGCGCCTGGGCGACCTGGCTGACCACCGACACTGTCCGCTCGGGGCTGAAGCGGCCGTCGCGGGCGAGCACCTGGGCCACGTCGTCGCCGCGGACCAGGCGCATGTCCAGGAACAGCCGGCCGTCGATCTCGCCGTACCGGTGGATCGGGACGACGTGCGGCTCGTTGAGCCGGGCGGCCAGGTGGGCCTCCCGGCGGAAGCGCTCGCGGTAGCCGCGGTCGGCGGCGAGGTGCTCGGAGAGGACCTTGAGGGCGACGGTGCGCTCGTGCTCGGTGTCGTAGGCCCGGTAGACCTCGCCCATGCCGCCGCGCCCGATCAGCGCCTCGATGCGGTAGCTCCCGAACTGCTCGGACTCCACCGCGCGCCCCCCTCAGCCATCCGACCCAGCACCCGGCGGGGGCCCTTGCCCACCGCGCTCGGAGTCTAGGGACCGGGGAGCGTGCGGCCAACGGCTGTGACCACGCCGTGATCAGCCGTCGGCGGCGGCCGTGCGGCAGGAGGCGCAGGTGCCGAAGATCTCCAGGGTGTGGCTGACGTCGGCGAACCCGTGCTCGGCGGCGACCCGGTCGGTCCAGCTCTCCACGACCGGCCCGGCGACCTCCACGGTCCGCCCGCAGCCCCGGCAGACCAGGTGGTGGTGGTGCTGGGTGCTGCAGCGGCGGTACAGCGCCTCGCCGGAGTCGGTCCGGATGGAGTCCAGCTCGCCGTCCTCGGCCAGGGCCTGGACGGCGCGGGACACCGTGGACAGCCCCACGGAGTCGCCGTCGGCGCGCAGCCGGGCGTGCACCTCCTGGGCGCTGTGGAACCCCTCGAGGTCGTCGAAGACCGCGGCGACGGCGGTGCGCTGGCGCGTGGTGCGGGCCATCAGGCGATCGAGACCGGGGCAGCGGCGGAGGTCTGGGTGTGCGCAGCGTGCCCGAGGGCGTCGTGGCCGACGTGGTCGTCCGCCAGGCGGTGGTGCACCTCGCGGTGCCGGCGGTCGCCGGCCACGAGGCGGGTACCGCGCAGCACCCGCAGGTGCTGGGAGGCCAGCGGCTGGGTGACGCCGAGGGCCTCGACCAGCTGGTGCACGCACGACGTGCCGTGCTCGTCCAGCAGGGCCACGATCGACAGGCGCAGCGGCGCGGCCAGCGCGGACAGCAGCTCGCTGGCCGCGGCGACGTCCTCGGGGAGCCGGCGGGTGAGCTCGAGCGGGGCGGCCGGCATGGCACCATCATCCGTGCATGTGAGAACCATTGTCAAACATGGAGGGGTGCCCGTGTTCGCGGTGACCAGGTTCCGGACCGAGGACCCCGCAGCGCTGCTGGCCGACGGTGCAGCGCTGCTGGCTGCCCTCCGGGCTAGGCCGGGCTTCGTCGCCGGGGAGTTCGGCACCGCGGCCGACGACCCCGGGCTGTGCGCGCTGCTGACCACCTGGGACGGCGTGGGCGCCTACCGCCGGGCACTGTCCGCGGCCGAGGTGAAGATCACCGGCGCCCCGGTCTGGGTGCACGCGGTCGACGAGCCCGGGGTGTACCTGTCGGAGTGAGCTGGTTGTCGCCGTCTAGCGTTGGAGGGCAACCGCCGACCGCCAGCCGGATGGAGATCCTCCGTGAGCACCGCCCCGCACGACCCCGCCCGCCTGGACAAGGTGGTCAACCTCTGCAAGCGCCGGGGGTTCGTCTTCCCCGCCGGGGAGATCTACGGCGGTACCCGCTCCGCCTGGGACTACGGGCCGCTGGGCACCGAGCTCAAGGAGAACATCAAGAAGCAGTGGTGGCGCACGGTCGTGCAGAGCCGGGACGACATCGTCGGCCTGGACTCCTCGGTCATCCTGCCCCGCCAGACCTGGGTCGCCTCCGGCCACGTCGGGGTCTTCACCGACCCGCTGACGGAGTGCCAGAACTGCCACAAGCGGTTCCGCGCCGACCACCTCGAGGAGGCATTCGAGGCCAAGAAGGGCCGCGCGCCCGAGGGCCTGTCGGAGATCACCTGCCCCAACTGCGGGGTCACCGGCTCGTGGACCGAGCCGCGCGACTTCAACATGATGCTCACGACCTACCTCGGCCCGGTCGAGGACGAGTCCGGGCTGCACTACCTGCGCCCGGAGACCGCGCAGGGCATCTTCGTGAACTTCGCCAACGTGATGGGTGCCGCCCGCAAGAAGCCGCCGTTCGGCATCGGCCAGATCGGCAAGAGCTTCCGCAACGAGATCACGCCGGGCAACTTCATCTTCCGCACGCGGGAGTTCGAGCAGATGGAGATGGAGTTCTTCGTCAAGCCCGGCGAGGACGAGCAGTGGCACGAGTACTGGATCGCCCAGCGCAAGGACTGGTACACCGACCTGGGGATCGACCCGGACAACCTGCGGCTGTTCGAGCACCCGGCCGAGAAGCTGTCGCACTACTCCAAGCGCACCGTCGACATCGAGTACCGGTTCGGCTTCCAGGGCTCGGAGTGGGGCGAGCTCGAGGGCATCGCCAACCGCACCGACTTCGACCTGAAGACGCACTCCGAGCACTCGGGCACCGACCTGTCCTACTTCGACCAGACGACGAACGAGCGCTGGACGCCCTACGTCATCGAGCCCGCAGCCGGCCTGACCCGCTCGCTGATGGCCTTCCTGGTCGAGGCCTACCGCGAGGACGAGGCCCCCAACGCCAAGGGCGGCGTCGACACCCGCACGCTGCTGGCCCTGGACCCGCGGCTGGCGCCGGTCAAGGCCGCCGTCCTGCCGCTGTCGCGCAACGCCGACCTCTCGCCCAAGGCGCGCGACCTGGCCGCGGCGCTGCGGAAGAACTGGAACGTCGAGTTCGACGACGCCGGCGCCATCGGCCGCCGGTACCGCCGCCAGGACGAGATCGGGACGCCGTTCTGCCTCACCGTCGACTTCGACACCCTCGAGGACGACGCGGTGACCGTGCGGGAGCGCGACACCATGACCCAGGAGCGCGTCGGACTGGACCAGGTCGTCGGCTACCTCGCCCAGCGCCTCCCCGGCTGCTGACCGAGGGGCGGTGACCATCCCCGGCCGACCCCCACGCGGGTGCGGATGACAGGTGTCACGGTGGGGTCGTGATGGTCGGCCGATGTCCAGCGGCAGCCCGCTGACCAGGCAGTGGGCGTGACGCAGACCAGCGCGGTGCCGGGTGCACCGACCACCTCCGCGGGGGCGCCCCCGGCCGTCCGGCTCGCCGGGCTGACCAAGCGGTCCGGCAGCGTGACCGCCGTCGACGGGCTGGACCTCACCGTCCGGGCCGGCGAGGTCATGGCCTTCCTCGGCCCGAACGGGGCCGGCGAGACCACCACCATCGACGTGCTGCTGGGCCTGTCCCGCCCCGACTCCGGTCAGGTCCAGGTCTACGGCCTACCCCCGCGGACCGCCGTCGCGCACGGCCTGGTCGCCGCGGTCATGCAGACCGGCGGCCCCGGCCCGGCAGCTCGCCGACGCGGTCCGCCGGGTGCACGGCGGGCTGCGGGTGGTCGACCCGGTGCTGGCCGCCGAGACCCTCACCGCCGGGACCACGCCGCTGTCGGCGAGGGAGACCGAGGCGCTGCGTGCTGCTCGGGACGGCGGCACGGTGGCCGACCTGGCCGGCGACCTGCACCTGGCCCCCGGCGCGGTGCGCAACCACCTGTCCGCGGCGATCGGCGAGACCGGCGCGCGCACCCGGGCCGAGGCGGTCCGGCTGGCGGAGGACAACGGCTGGCTGCCCTCCTGAGCGGCCCGCCTACCCTGGAGGGGTGACCGCCGTCCTCGACGCCCGCCCCGCCGGCGCGCCCGCGCCGCTGCGGCTGGGCCCGCTGACCGTGGACCCCGCCGTCGTCCTCGCCCCGATGGCCGGCATCACCGGCCCGGCCTTCCGCACCCTGTGCCGGGAGTTCGGCGCCGGGCTCTACGTCTGCGAGATGATCACCACCCGGGCGCTGGTGGAGCGCAACGAGAAGACGCTGCGGATGGTGCGCGCGACCACCGAGGAGCACGACGCCTTCTCCGTGCAGCTCTACGGCGTCGACCCGGCCACCGTGGGCCGCGCGGTCGAGCTGCTGGTCGACGAGTGCGTCGCCGGCACCCGGCCTGCGCACATCGACCTGAACTTCGGCTGCCCGGTGCCCAAGGTGACCCGCAAGGGCGGGGGAGCGGCCCTGCCCTGGCGCCGCCGGCTGTTCGGCGACGTGGTCTCCGCGGCCGTGCGCGCAGCCGGCGACGTGCCGGTGACGGTGAAGACCCGGGTCGGCATCGACCCGCAGCACCACACCTACCTCGAGGCCGGCGCCATCGCCCAGGGCGCCGGCGCCGCCGCGATCACCCTGCACGGGCGCACCGCCGACCAGCTCTACAGCGGCACCGCCGACTGGACGCACATCGCCCGGCTGGTCGAGGCCGTGGACATCCCGGTGCTGGGCAACGGCGACGTCTGGGAGGCCGACGACGCCCTCCGGATGGTGGCCGAGACCGGCTGCGCCGGCGTCGTCGTCGGCCGGGGCTGCCTCGGGCGGCCGTGGCTGTTCGGCGACCTGGCCGCCGCCTTCGCCGGGTCGACGCAGCGCGCGCTGCCGACCTTCCGCGAGGTGGCCGCCGTGATGCACCGGCACGCCACCCTGCTGGCCGCCGAGCACGGCGAGACCCACGGCTGCTCGGACTTCCGCAAGCACGTCGCCTGGTACACCAAGGGCTTCTCGGTCGGCTCGGACACCCGGCGGGCGCTGGCCATGGTCAGCTCGTTGGACGAGCTCGCCGAGCTGCTGGCCGGCGTCGAGGACCAGCCGTACCCGGTCGCCGTCCTGGGCGCTCCCCGCGGCCGGACGACGCCGCCCCGCCCGGTCGCGCTGCCCGCGGGCTGGCTCGACGACCGCGACGACCCGCGCCCCCCGGTCGGCGCCGAGCTGCTGGTCGGTGGCGGATGAGCACCGAGGGCCCCTTCCTCTACGACGACGATCCCCAGCCGCTGCACGCCGGGCCGGGCCGCCCGCGTCGCGGTCTGCTGCTCGCGCTGGGGGCCGGCACCGCGGCCGTCGCGGTCGGCGCAGTGGTCCTGTTGCCGATGGTCACCGGGAGCACCCAGGAGCAGGTGACCGAGGTGGCCGACGTGTTCGCCCGGGCACTGGCCGCCGAGGACGCCCAGACCGCCTGGGGCCTGCTGTGCGAGGACGAGCAGGCCCGCCTGCGGGCCGACCAGGTCGCGGGGGACTACCTGCGACCGGGTACACCGTCGGTCGGCGACCCCGTCGAGGGCGACCTTGACGGCCAGCGAGCCGAGGTGGTCCCGGTCGCCTGGGACGACGGCGGCTCGGTGACCACCGTGCAGCTGGTCGTGATCGCCCAAGGTGGCGCGAAGGTCTGCGGCATCGCCTGATCGGTGGGCGCACAGCACTTCCGGTGACCGGCCGGGGCTGGCAGCATGGCGCCCCCCCGCCCGCCGCAGAGAGGACCGCCGTGGTCCAGCCCCCACCGCCCGGCCCTGGTCAGCAGCTCGGCTCGGGGCCCCCGGCCGCCCCGACCCAGGTCGTGTTCCCCGGCCAGATCGGGGCTCCGCAGCAGCAGTACGTGCCCACGCCGGCGCAGGCCGCATCGCAGGGCGGGACGGCGCGCGCCGTCGGCTTCCCGGGTTACCGGTCCCCGGCGCCGTCGCCGAAGAGCCAGACGTCGGCGGTGGTCGGCTCCGCGGTGGTGACGGTGACGGTGCTCTTCGCCGTCCTGGGGTTCGTGCTGGTGTCCGGCCGCGCCCCCAGCACGCCGTCCGCGGCGGCGCTGGCCTACATCGACGCGGCGGTGGACGGGGACTCGGGGCGGGTGCACGACCTGCTGTGCGAGCGGGTGCAGGCCCAGGTGCCCGAGTCCGCCGTGGAGACCGACCTCATGGGTGGCAACCAGGTGCCGGACTCCGTGCAGGCCGAGGTGGTCAGCACGACCGACACGGTGGCCCCCGACGGGCGGCCCGCGGTGGACGTCGTGCTGGCGCTGACGGTGTTCGGGCAGACCGCCCAGCAGGACGTCGTCCTGGTCGAGGAGGACGGCTACCGCGTGTGCGGGGGCTCGCTCGGCTTCGGCTGAGCCTCGCCCACCAGCTCACTGCACCTCCGCTGACAAGGTCACGTGGTACCCATGACGGCATGGTCGGAGGCTTCGTGGGACGCGCGGTCGGGGCGGCCGTGCTCGCCGTCGCCCTGGTGGTGGTGTCGACCGCGATCGCCATCTGGTGGACCGCCCGGCAGGACGCCGAGCCCCGGTCCGACGCGATCGTGGTGCTGGGCTCGGCGCAGTACAACGGCGTCCCCAGCTCCATCTTCGAGGCCCGGTTGGAGCACGCGCTGGCCCTCTGGGAGGACGGCGTCGCCCCCGTCGTGGTCACCGTCGGCGGCAAGAAGGACGGCGACGAGTTCACCGAGGCCGAGGCCGGCCGCGACTACCTGCTCGACGCCGGCGTCCCGGCCGAGGACCTGGTCGCGGTGACCGACGGGGTGGACACCCTGGAGAGCATGCGGCTGGTCGCCGCCGAGTTCGACGCACAGGGCTGGTCCACCGCGGTCCTGGTCACCGACCCGTGGCACGCCATGCGGGCCGAGCGGATGGCCGAGGACTCCGGCATCGACGCGGCCAGCTCGCCGACCCGGCAGGGCCCGGCGGTGCAGACCCGCAGCACCCAGTTCCGCTACATCCTCCGCGAGACCGCCGCCTACCTGCTCTACCGGGCGACCGGCGAGAGCGTGGCCGGCGCCCCGGGCATCGGATGACCCGCTGGACGCTGCCGGCGCCCGGCGAGGCCGGGATGGACGCCGGGGTGCGCGCGGTGGTCGCCGGCGGCGAGCCCGACAAGGTGGCCAGCGGCGGGCTCGTCGTCGCCACCCTCCAGCTCGGGTTCTGGCGCGAGCGGGCCCGAGCCGTGGTCGACGGCGCCGAGTGGGTGTTCGGCAAGGAGAGCGGGGACCTGGGCGCGCGGCTGTCGGTCGACCCGGAGGGCACCACCCGGATGCGGGCGGTGCGCACCTCGTTCTGGACCTCCCGGCACGACGTGGACCTGGAGGGCGTGCTGGTCCAGGTGCAGGGCGGCGCCCGCAACCGGGTCTGGACGTCGGACGGCGCGACCCTGGGCACCAGCGGCCGGGTCGGCTTCTGGAGCCCGGTGCCCACCCTGGAGCTGCGCGACGACGTCCCGCTGCGGCACGTGGTCTTCCTGCTCTGGCTGGAGCACACCTTCACCCGGCGGAACCAGGCCGCGGCGGCCGCGTGACGCCGTCGGCGGCCGCTGGGATGATGGGACGGCGCCGGGCAGCCGGGTCGGCGCGGGAGAGGGGATCCGTGCACGGGAGAGTTCGTCATGGCCGGTGAGCGGCGCGGCCGCATCCGGGCCGCCGACATCGCCACGGTGCGCGAGCGGGCCACGATCGACGAGGTCGTCGGCGAGCACCTGCAGCTCAAGCGCGCCGGGGGCGGGTCGCTGAAGGGGCTGTGCCCCTTCCACGACGAGAAGTCGCCGTCCTTCCACGTCACCCCCGCCCGGCAGCTGTTCTACTGCTTCGGCTGCGGCGCGGGCGGCGACGTCATCAAGTTCGTGCAGGACATCGACCACCTGTCCTTCAGCGAGGCCGTCGAGCTGCTGGCCGGCAAGGTCGGCATCCAGCTGCAGTACGAGGACGACGGCGGCCGGCCCACCGGCGCCCCGGACCGCGCCGCGGCCGGCCAGCGCGCCCGGCTGGTGGCGGCCAACACAGCCGCCGCGGAGTTCTACCGGCAGCAGCTGGCCACCCCCGACGCCGCGATCGCCCGCACCTTCCTCGCCGAGCGCGGCTTCACCCGGGAGATGGCCGCCGAGTTCGACTGCGGCTTCGCCCCGGCCGGCTGGGACGTGCTGACCCGGCACCTGCGCGGGGCGGGCTTCAGCCAGGCCGAGCTCGAGCTGGCCGGGCTGAGCAAGCAGTCCTCGCGCGGGACCTCGATCGACCGGTTCCACCGCCGGCTGCTGTGGCCGATCCGGGACATCACCGGCGACGTCATCGGCTTCGGCGCCCGCAAGCTGGCCGACGACGACCCGGGCCCGAAGTACCTGAACACCCCCGAGACCCCGCTCTACAAGAAGTCCACCGTGCTCTACGGCGTGGAGCGGGCCAAGCGGGACATCGCCCGCCAGCACCGGGCCGTCGTCGTCGAGGGCTACACCGACGTGATGGCGTGCCACATCGCCGGGGTGACCACCGCGGTCGCCTCCTGCGGGACGGCGTTCGGCGCCGAGCACATCAACGTGCTGCGCCGGCTGCTGATGGACCAGGACGAGTTCCGCGGCGAGGTCGTCTACTGCTTCGACGGCGACAAGGCCGGCCAGGCGGCGGCGATGAAGACCTTCGCCGAGGACCAGCGGTTCGTCGGGCAGACCTTCGTCGCCGTCGAGCCCGACGGCCGGGACCCCTGCGAGCTGCGCCAGGCGCACGGCGACGCCGCCGTCCGCGACCTGGTCGCCCGGCGGGTCCCGCTGATCGCCTTCGTGCTCAAGACGACGTTGGCCGGCTACGACCTGGACACCGTCGAGGGTCGGGTGCACGCGCTGGACAAGGCCGCGCCGATGGTGGCCGGCATCAAGGACCACGCGCTGCGCCCGGCGTACGCCCGCCAGCTGGCCGGCATGCTGGGCAACACCGACGAGGCCGAGGTGCTGGCCCGGGTGCGCGCGCTGACCGGTGAGGGCGCGACCAACGGCCGGCCCGCGCCGCGGGCGAAGGCACCCGCGCGCACGGCGGACGACGCCGCGGCGTTCATCGAGCGCGAGGCGGTGAAGACGGCGCTGCAGGCGCCGGAGCTCGCCGGCCCGGCCTTCGACGGCATCGCTCCGGATTCCTGGACGCACCCGGACTACGCGGCGGTCGCGGCGGCGATCGCCGCCGCCGGGGGAGCCGCCGGGGCGACCGTGGGCGGGGCCGCCTGGCTGGACCAGGTGGGTGCCGCGGCGGAGTCCGACGAGGCCCGCCGCCTGCTGCCGGCCCTGGCGGTGGAGCCGCTGAAGTCGCCGTCCGACGAGCCGGACAGCGGGTACGTGCACGCGGTGCTGACCCGCCTGCAGGAGATGGCGACGGTGCGCCGGGTGACCGCGCTCAAGGGCCGGCTGCAGCGGATGAACCCGGTCGAGGCGCCCGAGGAGTACACGAAGGTCTTCGGCCAGCTGGTCGCCCTGGAGCAGGAGGCCCGGTCGCTGCGCGAGCGGGCCATCGGCGGGCTCAGCGCGTGAACCCGTTCCGCCGGCTCGTGCAGCGCTTCGGCCGCCCGCCCGGCCCGGTCGCGCAGGCCGCCGGGTCCGAGGACGTGCTGGCCTGGGGCGCGCGCCGGGACGGCGGCTGGCTGGCCGCCACCTCGGCCGGGCTGCGGACCGTCCCCGACGGCGCCGACGCCCCCGAGGGCGAACTGCTGCCTTGGCACCTGGTCGGGCACGCCCGCTGGGCGGCGACCGAGACCGGCGGCTCGTTCGCGGTGACCCCTCTGCTCGAGGTCGAACCCGGCGTGCAGGCGCGGGGGGCGGTCACCCGGCACGTGCTGGACGACGCCGGCGAGCTGCCGGCGGTGGTGCGGCGGCGGGTGGACCAGACGGTGGTGGCCAGCAAGCGCCACCCGCTGCCGGCCGGGGGAGGGGTGCTGCTGGTGGCCCGCCGCGTGCCCGGTCAGTCCGCCCGGGAGTGGACCGTGGTGTTCGACGACGACGCCGACCGGGACGACCCGGCCGCCCGGGACGTGGCCCGCCAGCGGTTGGCCGAGGCCGTCGAGGGCGAGGACACGACCCGCTGACTCAGCGGTCGCGCAGGTCGGACTTCGCGGCGGCGACGGCGTTGTCGGCCTGGGCGCGCAGCGTGCCGGCCAGCGACTGCAGGCGCGGGTCGTCCTTGGCGTGGTCGTAGGCGCGGCGGATCTGCTCGTATCGGTCACGGCCGGCGCGGGCGCCGAGCACGTAGCCGGCACCGAAGCCGGCGAGGAAGGACAACTTGGCCACGGGGACCTCCTGGTGGGTGGCTGGGGATGATCGACGCTACCGGCCGACACACCCGGGGGTGCCCCCAGGGGACGGGCCGCTCGTGGGGTAATCTCGGCAACCGCACGACGCGGTCCCCCGTAGCTCAATTGGCAGAGCATTCGACTGTTAATCGAACGGTTTCTGGTTCGAGTCCAGACGGGGGAGCCATGACCTGCAGGTATAGGTCCAGCGCCTGACACCAGGCATCATCTACTCATCGAAAACGATGAGGAGATGGTGCCTGGTGGGCCGACCACCACTGCCGGTGGGCACGTTCGGCACGATCGGGTTCTTCCCGACGGCCGGCGGTGAGGTCCAGGCCCGCGCCCGGTTCCGCGACTTCGACGGCCGCACCCGGCTGGTGTCCAAGACCGGTCGCAGCAAGGCCGCCGCCGAGCGGGCACTGAAGACCGAGCTGACCACCCGCCGCGGTCCGCACGGCACCGGCTTGCTCACCGCCAGCAGCAGGGTCACCGCCCTGGTC
This sequence comes from Klenkia terrae, assembly GCF_900491935.1. Taxonomy (GTDB): domain Bacteria; phylum Actinomycetota; class Actinomycetes; order Mycobacteriales; family Geodermatophilaceae; genus Klenkia; species Klenkia terrae. The sequence goes on along the minus strand of NZ_UEXK01000004.1, from coordinate 559,710 downwards.
GACGCGTGGCTGGCCACCGACCACGGCTGGTCCACCGGCACCGAGCGCACCTACCGGTCGATCATCCGGACCTCGGTGCTGCCGGCCCTGGGGGAGCTCTGCCTGCGCGAGGTCACCCCCGGCCGGGTGGCGCGGGCGATCACCGCGATCGCCGGCACCAGCGGCCCGGGTGCGGCCAAGACCGCCCGAGCCTGCCTGTCGGGCATGTTCGCCCTGGCCATCGTCGACGGCGCCGTCACCGCCAACCCGGTCCGGGACGCCGGCGTCCGGGTCACCCGCACTGCCAAGAAGGCCCCGCGAGCCCTGACGCCCGAGGACACCGCACGGCTGGTCGAGCTGTTCGCGACCAGCGAGCGGGCGCAGGCCCTGGACCTGCCCGACGTCGTGGACTGGATGCTGGCCACCGGTGCCCGGATCGGCGAGGCGTTGGCCGTGCGCGCCGGGAAGGTGCAGGGGAAGACCCTGCTGGACCTGGACACCGGCACCTGGGAGGTCGCCGGCACCGTCGTGCGGGTGCCCAAGCAGGGGCTGGTCGTGCAGCCGCGGACCAAGACCGCCGCCGGCTGGCGGGTGGTGGCCCTCCCGGCCTTCGCGCAGGACATGGCCCGCCGCCGGCTGTCGGGCTCCCGTCACCCCGACAGTGGACTGGTGTTCCCCTCCCCGGTTGCCGGCACGGTCCGCGACCCCAGCAACGTCTCCGGGGACCTCCGGGTGCTGCTGGACTCCTTCGACTGCGCCACCTGCGGGGGGACCGGACTGCTACCTCCGGCGACGACGGGCGCGCGACCGGTGCGGTGCGAGGAGGGCCCTTGGTCGAGGGTCACCTCCCACACCTTCCGCAAGACGGTGGCCACGAGGCTCGAGGAAGCGGGGTTCACCCCGCGGCAGGTCGCCGACCAGCTGGGCCACGCCAACCCCTCGATGACCCTGGACGTCTACTTCGACCGGCACGTCGTCAGCGCCGAGGCCGCCACCGTGCTGGGCAGGTGAACGGCCCCGGAGCCGACGCCGGTCAGGAGACGGTCAGGGCGGCCGACCGCTTGGCCTCCCACCACCGGTCGCACTCCACCTCCTCGTAGAGCACCCGCCGGCCCACCTTCACCCCGGCCGGTCCGATCCCGGCATGACGCCAGTACCGAACCGTTGCCGGGCTCGTGCGGAACCGGGCAGCGACGTCCTCGGTGGTCAGCAGTCGACTGGTCATGGCTCTCCTCCTCAGCGCGTTGGACAGCTGTCCAGGCGTTGGTCGCCTCCTGGTGACTGACGGGCGCGCCCGGGGTGACATGAGCGGACATCGACGGCCTGGCTCGGGGTGACGTGCGCCGGCTCCTGGCAGATGGGTGCAGCCACGGCACCGGTCAACCACGGGGTGACGTCGTCCGGCGCTCCAGAATGGGGAAGACCGGCGCCGGTGGATGCCCCACCGAGCTGTTGCCCCGACACCGGCGGCCCTCACGTCGCGGACCGCAAGGGCGATGCCGGCCACGGGGCGTGCCGTCGAACAGTCCGCTGTCGTACCCGCTCGGGCGGCCCGCGGAATTGGCCGTGCTGCCCCTTGGTGGCCCCGGGTGACACTGCTCCGGACCGAGCCGGTGCCTCCGCACCTCGAGCGCTGCCGGAAGAGCGCTGAACACCACGTCGGTGCACGGGCGACGGGATCCCGGGGCGATGGGTCCCGAGCACCATCCGCACGTCCTCCCTGCCCGCGCACCGACGGTCCGGCGGCACAAAACCGGACGATCGATGATCCGGCGATCGGGTAGGCCCCGGATGGGTCCCGGGCGCTCCCTGGCTCGTCGGCGGCGCGGGAGTTCGCGGCGGCGGCGGCGCTCGGGCGGACATGCGGGCTGACCACGTCTCCGGCGGGTGCAGCGCGGCCGGGCACACCTGTCACAACGAGTGCGGGCACCCGGGATGAGCTCCTATGTGTCAACCGCGGCGAGGTGCTGCGCTGCTGGGTGTCTTAGGCCGCTGTGGTGGCGGGCGTTGACTGCTCGGCGAGGTCGGCGTGCATGGTGGTGTAGATCAGGTCGGAGAGTCGGCGCTTGAGGCAGCGGAGGGCTTCGCGGCCGGTCTTTCCTTCGGCGCGTTTGCGCTGGTAGTAGGCCCGTCCTTCGGTATCGGCGCGGATCTGGGTGATGGCCATCGTGTAGAGCACCCGGTTCAGGGTGCGGTTGCCGGCTCGGTTAAGTCGGTGGCGGCTGGTGCGCCCGGAGGAGGCGGGGATGGGTGCGGTGCCGTTGGCGGCGGCGAAGGCGTGCCGGGATCGGTAGCGGCGGATGTCGGCGACCTCGCCGAGGATCGTGGCCGCGCCGACCGGGCCCACTCCGTAGAGGTCGGTGAGTCCGGTGTCGATGGTGTCCATCGTGGTGGTGATCAGGGCGGTGAGTTCCTTGATCTGGGCGGTCAGCTCGGTGAGGCGGCTCAGCCGCCGCAGGGTGAGCTGAGCGCGGATCCGGGTGTCACTCCGCAGCAGGTCGGTGGCGGCGGTGAGGAACGTCGGTGCGGTCAGTCGCGGCACGGTCACCTGGTAGCCGGGGAGCAGGCCGTGCAGTTCGGCGTGGGTGCGGTTGGCCAGGGCGGTGCGTTCGGCGACGAGTTGGTTGCGGTAGTCGGCCAGTGCACGGAGGTCGGCGGCTTGCCCGACGGCCAGGCGCACCGGTGGCAGGTCGGTCTCCCGGGCGGTGATCCGGGCGATGGCCAGGCAGTCCACCGGGTCGGTCTTGCCCTGCCCGGGCCGGCTGGACCGCTCCCTGGAAGTCAGCGAGGGCGGCACCTCCACGACCTGCATGCCGCCGGCCATCGCGAGCCGGATCGCGGCGCCGCGGCCGTAGTTGCCCGATCCCTCGATCCCGACCCGGTCGACTGAATGTTCGGCGAGCAGGGCTTCGAGTTCGTCGAACCCGGCCTCGGTGTTGGCCAGGTCGGTCACGACCAGCGGCCGCCCGACCGGGTCGATGACGGCCACGGCCAGGGTGTCCTTGTGGGTGTCGATGCCGGCGAGCACAGCGGCTCCTTCGCGGGAGGTGGCTCGCGAGGACGGTGTCGGGGCGCAGCGCATGCATCTGCGGGCCGCGGGTGCCCATGCTCCTATCAGGCGTCGACCGCCCCGAACACCGAGGACGTCACCGGCGGGCAGTCATTGCGGAAGCCATGCCCAACCGCAGCAGGCAGCAAGAGGTAGAGCCTCACCGGTGACGCCCGCGAGCGCCCCGCCGGGGTGACGGGGCACCTCATTACCGCAGATGCAAGAGGTGTGTCGGTCGAGGTCTGTTCGGGATGGGCGGGTCAGCAAACGGCGGGTTCGGTTCGAGCTTGGGCGTGAGTTGGCCCTGCCGTTTTCCACAGGTGGGGCCTTGGGCGTCGGCTTCCACAGGTGATGGCTAGGACCGCCTGAGGGCACCTCGGCGAACGAGAATTGATCTTGATCGATCCGGTCCTACCAACCCGCAGGAGCCCGCCATGACCACCACGCAACGCCCCCACGTCACCCGACCACCAGCGCCTCAGAGCTCCGCGAGGTCGACCCGCGCACGCTGCTGGTCGACCTGAACGTCCGGCACACCACCACCGCCGACACCGACCTGGTCGCCAGCGTGACCGAGCACGGCGTACTCGTGCCGATCGTCGCCGTGCGCACCGCACACGGAGAGGTGCGGGTGCGGATGGGGCACCGGCGCACCCTGGCCGCGATCGAAGCCGGCCGAGCAACGGTGCCCGTCGTCGTGGTCGCCGACGAGACCAGCGACGACGCCGGCACCGTGCACCGCCTGGTCACCCAGTGGGCGGAGAACGAGCACCGCGCCGGCTTGTCCAACGCCGAGCGGGTCGATGTCATCGGCCAGCTGTCGGCGTTCGGGACCAGCCCGACCCAGATCGCCCGCCGCACCCGGGCGAGCAGGGCCGATGTCACCGCCGCCCTGGCCGTCACCGCCTCGGAGCTGGCCCGCAAGGCCACCGTCCGCTACGACTTTCTCGACCTTGCCCAGGCCGCCACGGTGGCTGAGTTCGACACCGACCCCGACGCCGTCCAAGCCCTGGTGGTCGCTGCCCGCGATGGCCGGTTCGATCACGTCGCCCAGCGGCTGCGCGACGAGCGGACCGCGGCCGCCGACCGCGCCGCGGCAGCCGACCAGCTGCGCGAAGCCGGCGTGCGGGTCATCGACCCTCCCACCACCGACACCCTGTCGCTGCCGGTGCACCGGCTGGTCAACGCCGACGGTGCGCGTCCGACCGTCGAGGACCACCGTGAGTGCCCCGGTCACGCCGCCTACGTCGCCGACCGGCACGGGTGGGTCACCCCTGACGGCGAGCCCGGCAGCGACGGCGACGAGGAGGACACCAGGGGAGTCGGGGAGCGCCAGTGGCGGGTGAGCGCGGTGCCGGTGTTCGTCCGCACCGACCCGGCAGCCCACGGCCACCGCGACTCCTGGGGCACCAGCGGCGGCGGCACCGCCGACCGCGTCCCGGTGGACCAGATGACCGACGCCCAGCGCGAGGCGGCTCGTGACGAGCGCCGTGACGTCGTGGAGTCCAACAAGGCGTGGGGGAGTGCGGAGACCGTCCGCCGCGAGTGGCTACGGGGGCTTGCCTGCCGCAAGAGCGCCCCCAAGGGCACCGCCACCTTCGTTGCGGTCGCCCTGGCCCGGGACGGCGACCTGCTGGCCGAGGTCGGCGGCAACCACCTGGCCGCCGACCTCCTCGGCGTGCCCTCCGGCGCCTACGGCCGATCGGTCGAGCTGGCCGCAGTGGTGGACAAGGCCACTGATGCCCGGGCGCTGCTGATGACCCTGGTGATGGTGCTGGCCGCCTACGAGGGGCGCACCGACCGCAACGACTGGCGCAGCCGGCGCGCCTCGACCGGCCGCTACCTCACCCACCTGCAGGGCCTGGGCTATGCCCTGGCCGACGTCGAGCGCCGCGCGTGCTGTCTGGACCCCCAGCCCAGCACCGACTGACCCTGACCGATCGGCAAGCACGGCGGGGGCGCGCCCCGGCGGGTGCGGCCCCACCGCAGGTCAGCAACGGGCAGACCGGGTGCGGGCGGCCGTCAGTAGGGGCGAGCGCACCCGGCGCTGGTCATCGAACCGGCCGCGGGTGCGCCCGGCGTGGCTGGCGTCCAAGGTGGTCCGGAGTCACCTGACCCGTCAGCCTCCCGGGGCTGCCCGACCGCGGGGAGAGCAGCCCTCATCACCCCAACCGGCTGGCACTCTCGACCTGACCGGCACCAGCCACCAAGGAGCACCTCGTGCTGTTCAGCCCTCGCCCCATCGACCTGGACCGGGTCGACCTGGAATCCGCCCTGTTGCGCGCCGCTGTCGGTGACTTCTTCTCCGAGGCAGCCGTCCTACTGCTGGCCAACGCCGGCCACTGGCTGCCCAGCCTCGCTGCCGCCGACCTGATCACCATCGAGACCGATGACGACGACACCGCGCCCCCCACCGGGGAGGTCCCCGGCATTGCCTGGGCCGCCATCACCTGGAGCGAGCTCGACGACGCCCTCGCCGCCGGTCGGATCGAGGGCAGCAGCGGCCAGCTGCGCATCCTGCGCGCGGCCGCCTCCATCGCCGACGGCCACCCCATCGACCTCGGCGACACCGCCGCCGGCCTGGACCGCCGCCACCTGCAACTCCTGCTGGCCGCCATCTCCCACGCCGGCGGCAGCCACGACCACCGCGACACCGACCCCAACGGCCTCGTTTCCGACCCTCTTCCGCCGCTGGTGCCCTGGCCGGCCCGGGACTGACCGCCGTCGTTCGACCGCCCCGGGCCCAGCTGCGCCCCCTGCCGCTGTTGGCCGTCACTGCGCCGACTGGACCGTGTCCAGCACGTAGCTGCGGGCCAAGCGCGTGGACCTCGTCGGCACTCCCTCCGCCCGAGGTCGGTCGTCGCGCGAGATCGGCGAGCTGTGAGCCGGTCGCGGACCGCTGCCCGCCGGGATGGACGAGCACCGAGTGACCCGGCGCCCCGCTGGCACCACCTTCACGGACACCCGAGGATGACCGCCCCAGCAGCACCGCTGAGCGATCGCTGGCCAGGCGACCCCGGACCGATACCCGGTAGGTCCACCCACGGATGCTGGCTCACAACTCAGTCAGAGACCCGTGTCCGGATCAGCGGGCCGAGGCGTTGGGGCCTCCAGGGGGTGGCGCCTTCAGAGGGATGCGCCCGGGGCGGGGGGCAAGTCCGGCCTCATCCCCGGCGGAGGACGGTGCGGATGCCCATCCACAGCGCACAGCGCCAGCAGACGGCAACACCAGGCGTTGCCCCCAGGTAGTGAACTCGCGCGCGAGGTCGCTCGCGGCCGCAGCAACCGCAGGTGACGAGCTCTGGCTGGGTGTCAGGAGCTGAAGACGTCACCTCAGCACTGCCAGCAGCTGCTCGACGGTGGGAGATCCGGCCAGCCCGGCGTCTGTGCGGTAGACCCGGCAGGACAGGCCGATGGGTGCGTCGGGGTCGGCGAACGGATCGACGCCGTTGATCAGCATCGTCGGCGAGCCCCGGAAGCCGACCGCCTCGGCTTCCTCGGGAGTGGAGACCAGCCGGCGGTCCACCGCCGTAGCGCCGAGGCCGGCCAGCTCGAGGGCCTCCAGCAACTGCCGGTCAGCGACCTGCCAGTTGGGGCATCCGTCGAAGTACTGCAGCGTGATGTTCACATCGACCTCCTGGACCAGTGGTGCGGGTCGACCCGCGTGGTGGGCCCAGGATGGCCGACACGTGTGCCCTCGGATCCCCAGGCGGTGCAGAAGGTTCGGTGCACCGCCTGAGGGCGAGTGGTTCCTAGACGGCCGGGGCGAGACGGGTGGAGCGGCGGAGCCGGGCTACGACCGGGGCGCCGGTGAGCAGGCCGGCGAGGATGCCGATCTGCATGAGGAACCAGAACTGGACGTCGGTGGCTGGGGGCATGAGGTCGTTGAAGTGCAGCAGGAGCATCCAGCCGCCCATGCCGATGTCGAAGGCGGCCACGGTGAGGGCTGCTCGAGCCAGCGCCGTGGCAGTGGAAGCACCGGTGGCGGTGCGCTCGTGGACGGTGAGCAGCGCTGTGGCGAGCACGGCGATGACCAGGATCATGACCCAGAGGTCGATGCCGGCGATGGTGAGTCCGGAGGCGATGACCAGCGGGACGCCGACCATGTGGGCCAGGGCGGAGGCAGTTCCGCCGGGCAGGCTGTCGACGATCACCGGTCGAATGTGGGTCGGCTGGGCGTCGGTGTGGGAAGAGCGACCGTAGCGGCGGTAGAGCACGAGGGCGGCCGGGCCGAGGAACAGGGCGGCACCGACCCAGGGGATCTCGGGGGGTGCCGGTCGGTGGCGGTGCCCGAGAGCCCAGATGTCGGCTGCGATGACCGCGAGGCTCAGCAGGGCCAGGGCGGCGAAGGTCCAGGCCACGGGCGTCAGCCACTCCGGCAAGCCGGCGCCCATCGTGGTGTTCATGTCCATGTCTGTCGTCATCCTTGGTTCGGGTGGTGCGAGGAGAGTTCAGGGAAGGTGCACCCGGGGCCCCGGCGGTGGCGCAGGCGTAGGTACCCGCGATCGAGGTCAGCGGCTGCAGGTGGGACGGCGGGTGCGAAGGCACGCTCCGACTCGAGGTGCGTCGCGACGGGAGCGCGTTGCGACGTCTTCGCGCACGCTGTGTGCGACCGGCTCCTCCGGGCCCAATTGGGGCCGGGGAGGGCGCGACCGGCATCGGCCGGTCACGACGAAAAGCAGGGCGAGCCCTACCCGCGTGCTGTGACGGGCCATCGAGTCAGGTGGTTCGGCCTACACCCTCAGCACACACAAGCGACTCAGCTCAGGAACCGGTGCGCACGCCACAGCGCGGCCGACTGCGATCTGCACGCAGCGCGTGGACCGGGCGCAGATGGTCAGGAGCCGCCGCCGGGCCATGCGCGCGGCCAGGGCAGCCAGCCCCGCGCCGACCCCGCCGACCAGCACCGCCAGGCACACCATCAGGGCGTGCGCGGTGACACCGTGGCCGTCGCGCTGATCGGTTCCGGCGTCGGCGTCCATGCCCGGCATCGCGGCATCAGCGGCGACGGCCTCGACCATCGACCCGATGGTCGAACCGGTGTCGGCGGCGATGATGCTCGAGGCGGACGGCGAGGCGCCGGTCATGTCGCAGTCGGCGGTGTAGCAGCTCAAGCCCTACATGGCGAAGACCGCGCCCAGCAGCAGGAGGGTCCACAGCAGGCGAGCTCGCACGACACCTCCACCATGTGACTGAGCTTCCGGACAGGGTAGGCACAACGGGCGCCGGCCCCGGTTGCACCTGGGGGTTGTGCCCCCGGGCAGCGAAGACGCCGACGGGCTAGTCGTCCTCCACGCTCGACGACGGCAATTCGCAGTGGTGAGGACTTCTCACCGCAGGGGGGTGCGGGGGCCCTCAGGGCCCGGGGTCGGCCGTGACTCAGTCGCGTGGGACTGGGGATCAGGATCGGCAGCCAGGAGGCTGACGCCGGCCACGGTGATGGCGCCCAGGGTGATGAACACGTCCGCGAGGTTGAAGGTGGCGAACCAGCCCGTGTACAGGTAGTCAGTGACCCGGCCATCGCCGGCGCGGTCGATGAGGTTGCCCAGCGCACCAGCCAGCACGGCAGTCAGCCCGACCAGCAGCACGGCAGGCGAGCTGGGTCGTCCAGCAGTGCGCCAGGCATAGCCGGCCACAGCCAGGGTGATGGCGGCGGTGACCGCGACGAGCACCCAGGTGGGGAGGCCGTTGCCCATGCTGAACGCGGCCCCGGTGTTGTATCCCAGCCGCAGGTCCACCGGGCCCAGGTCGATGGTCTGACCATCTGCGAGGTAGCGCTCGACCGCGGCCTTGGCGGCCAGGTCGACACCGAGCAGCGTGCCGGCCGCGGCCACCACGGCCAGCCGTCGCCTGGGAGTCGAGTTCACAGGCCGAATGCTCCGCCCTCGACGAGGATCACGATCCCCAGCCCGATCAGCACCAGGGGGAACAGCACGCGCTCCGAGCGTTCCAGCGCCCTCGCCACGGGCTTGCGGGTGGCGATGAACCGGGCTGCCAGGACCAGCAGTCCGACCAGCAGCAGGAAGACGATCGAGTAGGCGATGATCCCGGCGGTGCCGACGGTGAGGAAGACGGGGACGTAGACGCCGATGTTGTCCCCGCCGTTGGCGAAGGTGACCGCCGCGACGGCCAACACCCCCACGGTCCGGTCGTCGTCATCGTCGTCGTCATCCCCGCCCCGGAACGCCGCCCACAGCCCCAGGGCCAGCGGGATGAGCCCGAAGTAGGGGATGGCCTCGGTGGGCAGGAAACTGGAGGCACCGGCGGCCACGAGCACGGACACCGCGAGGATCGCCCCGAAACCGAGGTACTGCCCGGCGGTGATCCTGGCGGTGAGGTGGCGGGTGCCTGCTCCCCGGGCGAAGAACAGCGACAGCACGATGATGTCGTCGATGTTGGTGACCAGGAACAACCCGAGGGCCTGCGCCGCCGAGATCAGCACACTCATGACCCCACGCCGACGCCCACACGCTGCTCGTCGATGACCGGAGCCGTCTGGGCGGGACGGCCTCGACGGGCCGGACGGGTCCGGCCGGCCCGGACCCCGTTGGCGATCACGAAGACCTCCGCCACCTCGTGGGTGACGATCACCGCTGCGAGGGACAGGACCCCCAGTGCGGCCAGCGGGATCAGCACGACGAGGATCGCTGCGGACAGGGCCAGGCTCTGCAGCATGATCCGGCGGGCTCGCCGGGCATGGGCCAGGGTGGCGGGCAGTTGGTGCAGGTTCTCACCCATCAGGGCGACGTCGGCGGTCTCGATCGCGACGTCAGCACCCATGGCCCCCATGGCGATCCCGACATCGGCGGTGGCCAGCGCGGGGGCGTCGTTGATGCCGTCCCCGACCATCGCCACCCCACCCCGGTGACCGGCGCGCATGGTGTCGATCAAGGTGGCCTTGTCCTCGGGGCGCAGTTCGGCGTGCACCTCGGTGATGCCGGCGGCGCGGGCCAGGTGCGCTGCGGTGCGGGCGTTGTCGCCGGTCAACATCGCCGTGCGCACCCCCATCGACGTCAGGCGGGTGATGACCTCGGCCGCCTCGGGGCGCAGCTCGTCCCGGATGCCCAGCGCACCCAGCAGCTGCCCGTCGTGCTCGACCAGGACGACGGTGGCGCCGGCGTCCTGGTGGACGCCGACCTGCTCCTGGAGCGGCCCCGGGTCGATGAAGCCGGGCTTGCCCAACCTGGCTGGCCGCCCGTCGACCAGACCGGTGAGGCCCTGGCCGACCAGCGCCTGCACGTCGATGGCCTCCGGGGCCGGAGTCCGGCCCTGCTGGGCTGACCAGGTGGCCAGGACGGCGGCGGCGAGAGGGTGTTCGCTGCGGGCCTCCAGCGCCGCGGCGACACGGAGAACCTGGGCGTCGTCGTGGCCGTCGGTGGTCAGCACGGCGACGACGGCGGGGGAGTTGCGGGTCAGGGTGCCGGTCTTGTCCAGCGCGATGGTGCGCACCGACCCCAGGGACTCCAGGGCCGCACCGCCCTTGACCAGCACGCCCTGACGGGTGGCTGCGCCGATGGCGGCGACCACGGTGACCGGTACGGCGATCGCGAACGCGCACGGGGACGCAGCGACCAACACGACCAGGGCGCGCTCCACCCAGACCCCGGGGTCGCCCAGCACCGAACCCAGGACAGCGATCGCGGCGGCCACGATGAACACCGCGGGCACCAGCGGTGCGGCGATGCGCGCGGCCAGGCGCTGGGCTGCGCCCTTGCGGTCCTGGGCCTCCTCCACGATGTGCACCACGCGTGCCAGGGAGTTGTCGGCGACGGTGGCGGTGACGGTGACCTGCAGGACCCCACCGCCGTTGACCGAGGCGGCGAACACCTCGGTACCGGGCTGCACCTCCACCGGCACCGACTCCCCGGTCACCGCCGAGGTGTCCAAGGTCGACCGGCCCTCGGTCACGGTGCCGTCGGTGGCCAACCGTTCCCCGGGCCGGACGACCAGCACATCCCCGACCCGCAGGTCGACCGGATCCACCTCGGACTCCGCGACCCCGGTGGGCCCCGGGCGCAGGACGGTGGCGCGGGTGGGCACCAGGTCCAGCAGGGACCGCAGTCCCCGCCGGGTGCGGTCCACGGCGTAGTCCTCGAGTGCCTCGGCCAGGGAGAACAAGAATGCCAGCATCGCGGCCTCGCGTACCTCGCCCAGCGCGATCGCCCCGACCATCGCCACCGTCATCAAGGTGCCCACGCCCAGCCGGCGGCGGCGCAGGGCACGCAGCGTGCCGGGTACGAAGGTGGCCCCGCCGGCGGCGACGGCGCCCAGCGCCAACACCCACGACACCACGGTGGACCCGCCGGTCCAGTCGGTGATCATCGACGCCGCCCACAGCACGCCGGCGGCAGCGGCCAGCTGCACCGACCGGGCGCGCCACAGCGGCTGGGCGGGCTCCTCGGGTGAGCTGGCCGGGGAGGAGCACGTCGGGTCCCCGCAGCCGTCCCCGACGCCGACCACGGCCCGACCGGTGTCAGGTGTGGGGGAGCAGCACCCGCAGTCGGCACCGCAGCCGGCCTCCACCGGCAGCACCGTCGACGAGGGAGCGGCGGAACCACAGACCGTGTCGGCCGCGCCAGGTCGCGCGGACCCGCCTGTCGGCTGCTCGCCGGGGCCACCGCAGCACGGATCAGACACCGGACACCTGCCCGCGCGCCGTGGACGATGCGAACCCGGCGGCCGACGAGCTCGCCGGCGACCCATCGCCGCCGCCCAGCCCGGCCAGGGCGAGCAACTGGCGCCCGGTGTCGGTCAGCCGGTACATCGTCAACTTGCCGTCCTTGCGGGAGGCGGCCAGCCCTGCGGTGCGCAGCACCCGCACGTGGTGGGACACCAGGTTCTGGCTGGCCCCGGCGATCCAGGCCAGATCGCACACGCACAACTCCCCGCCGACCTGCAGCGCTGCGGCGATCCGCAGGCGCTGGGGGTCGGACAGGGCCTTGAAGCGCAGCGCCGGGCCCTCGGTCTGCTCCGCACCAGGGAGCCCGGCCCGCACGGCTTCGGCGTGGGGGAGGTCGATGCACAGCAGATCGCAGTGGTCCGCGGTCATCGGCAGATCCTCTCGACGGGTCCGAGGAGGACGGACCGGATGCACGGCACGCTACAACAGAACAACGTCTGTTGGAACGTGGGTGTTGATCGGGGATTTCCTAACCTGCATAGTAGAGCCCGGGCCGTGGCACACGGCCGTTCCCGATGGAGGAGTCACCCTGCGGTCCAACACGAAGATCTCGGTCCTGCTGGTAGCCGTCTTCGCAGCCGTCGTCACCGGTGCACTGCTCATCTTCGGCAGCGGACCAGACACATCGTCCGCCGACGCCGACAGTCGCGTCGTCCGCGCGGACAGCCACCGGCTGGACACCGCCACCAGCGGCGACGTCACCCTGGTGGAGTTCCTGGACTTCGAGTGCGAGTCCTGCCTGGCGGCCTACCCGGTGGTGGAGCAGCTGCGTGCGGACTACGCCGGTCAGGTCACCTTCGTCGCCCGGTACTTCCCGGTCGAGGGGCACTTCAACGCCCAGAACGCAGCCGTCGCCGTGGAAGCCGCAGCGCAGCAGGGCCAGTTCGAGGCCATGTACCAGCGGATGTACGAGACCCAGCCGCAGTGGGGTGAGCAGCAGACCTCGCGAGCCCCGTTGTTCCGCGAGTTCGCCAGCGACCTGGGTCTGGACATGGACGCCTACGACGACGCCGTCGCCGACCCCGCCACGCTCGACCGCGTCCTGGCTGACCGGGACGACGGTCTGGCGCTCGGCGTGCAGGGCACACCCACGTTCTTCCTCGACGGGGAGCAGCTGACCGTCGCCTCGGCCCAGGAGCTGATCGACGCCGTCGCCGCCGCCGTCGACGAGTGATCCGGTGACGACCTCGACCGGCACCCCGGACGCCCGCCCAGCGCCGGCCCGCGACCAGCCCGACAGGCCCCCACTGCACACCTCCGGGGGAGACCGGCGGCTGGGGGCCGGCCTCGTCGTCGGTGGTGCGCTGGGCCTGCTGGCGGCGTTCGTGCTGGCCGTGGAGAAGTTCCGCCTGCTCACCGAGGCCAGCTACGTGCCCACCTGCAGCATCAACCCGGTGCTGTCCTGCGGGTCGGTGATGGGCAGTCCACAAGCCGACGCGTTCGGATTCCCCAATCCACTGCTGGGGCTCGTCGGCTTCACGACCGTCCTCGTGGCCGGCGCCGCCCTGGCCGGCGGCGCACGCCTGCCGAGCTGGTTCTGGGCCGGCCTGCAGGTCGGGGTGAGCGCCGGCGTGGTGTTCGTGCACTGGCTGGTCCAAGCCAGCCTGTACCGCATCGGGGCGCTGTGCCCCTACTGCATGGTCGTGTGGGTCGTGGTCATCGCACTGTTCACCGCGGTCACCGCGCGCAACCTCACCGCCACCGCCCATCGCCTACCCCCAGCCGCCCGACCGGTGATCGCCGTCCTGCACCGGCGTCAGACCGTCGTGGTCACCGTGTGGCTGCTCGGCATCGCCACGCTCATCGCGGTGCGGTTCTGGACCTTCTGGAGGACCACCCTTGGCTGAGTCCCGAGCCACCCGTCGGACGGTCTTGAAGACCGGGCTGGCAGCGGTCGCTGCGCTGGCGGTTGCCGGCTGCTCCACCGACGGGGGGATCCCCAGCTCCGGGGGAGGGGGCGGCGACTTCGACTTCACCGCGGCCACCCCCGCCGGGGAGCTGATCCCCGCCGAGTCCCGGCAGACCGCGCCCGCCTTCGCCGGCGAACTCCTCGACGGCAGCGATTTCGCGTCGAGCTCGCTGGCCGAGCAGATCGTCGTGGTCAACTTCTGGGGCTCCTGGTGCGCTCCCTGCCGGGTGGAGTCCCCCGAGTTCCAGGCCGTCTCGACCGATGTCGCCGACGCCGGGGTGTCCTTCCTGGGTGTCGCCGTCCGCGACCAACGCCAGCTCGCCCAGGCCTTCACCGACGACTTCGCGATCACCTACCCGTCGCTGTTCGACCCCTCCGGGGAGATCGCGCTGACCTTCCGCGGATTCCCCGCCAACGTCGTCCCCACCACGATCCTCATCGATCGGGACAACCGCGTGGCCGGCGTCTACGTGAGCGCGGTCGCCGAGGAAGACCTCCGCGCGATCCTGCAGGAGCTGCTGGCCGAGGACCCCTCGGGCACGCCCACGACGAGTCCGCCCGATGACTGACCTCGGCGACCTCTTCGCCGGACTGATCACCGACGGGTCCCTGGTCATCGCCATCGCCGTGGCCGCACTGGTCGGCCTGATCAGCTTCGCCTCCCCGTGCGTGCTGCCACTGGTCCCGGGCTACCTGGGCTACGTCGCCGGCCTCAGCGGCACCCAGACCGCCGCGGCCGCCTCCCAGGCCGATGCGCCCTCGGTGACCACCTCGGTGCCGGTCGCGGCGGCGGGGCCGGCCGGGCGGGCACGGGCTCCCGGCGCACCCCCGGTCCACCGACCACCGCCGCAGGTGGCCACCGGTCGAGGCCGCGTGCTCGCCGGTGCAGTGCTGTTCGTGGCCGGCTTCACGGTCGTGTTCATGTCCTTCGGGGCCGCCTTCGGCGGGCTGGGGCGCCTGCTGCTCGAGTGGGCGCCGGTCATCACCCGGGTGATGGGCGCGGTCACCGTCGTCATGGGACTGGCGTTCCTGGGTGGGCTGAGCTGGCTGCAACGTGAACGCCGCGTGCACCGCCGGCCGCCGGCCGGGTTGGCCGGCGCGCCACTGCTGGGCATGGTCTTCGGCCTGGGGTGGACCCCCTGCCTGGGCCCCACCCTGTCCGCGGTCAACGCGCTGGCCTACAGCGAAGCCTCCGCCACCCGCGGTGCGATCCTCGCACTGGCCTACTGCCTCGGGTTGGGTGTGCCGTTCCTGTTCATCGCCACCGGGGCCCGCCGGGCGCTGACGCTGTCCCGGTTCGCCCGCGCGCACGCCCGCACCGTCAGCCGGGTCGGAGGCATGGTGCTCATCACCCTGGGCCTCCTGATGGTCACCGGCACCTGGGACGCGCTCATGATCTGGGCCCGCGCGTGGTTGGCCACGACGGGACTGGGCACCTCGGTCGTCTGATGGACCTCCGGCCCCTCGCTGCCGGGACCCCGTGGGACCAACCGCACAGACGACGCCCCCGGCGGGCTCGGGGGGCCGGGAGCACCCGGGACCTGGCTGCCCTGCCGGTGGTCCGCCGGGTATGCCCGTCGGGCCGCCGTGCCCGCGGTCCAGGGTGCACCCCGTCGGCGACGGTCAGGTCTGCACCGGCACCGAGCGCTGGTGGCCCAGCACGAGACCCACCAGCCACCCGGTCGTCGCCCCGACCCCACCTGCGCACCGACCCCATCACGACACCGCCCGCGACGGTCCACTACGGCCCACTACGGCCCACTACGGCCGTAGCTCCCGCCGCCGGCGGCGGCCGGGGATCCCCTCAGACACCGCCGTAGGAGTGCAAACCGGTGGAGACGAGGTTCACGAACAGCAGGTTGAACACCAGGGAGCCGAACCCGACCAGGTTGATCCACGCCGCAGGAGCTCCACGCCACCCCGCAGTGCTGCGGGCGTGCAGGTAGGCCGCGTAGGCCACCCAGGAGATGAACGCCCACGTCTCCTTCGGGTCCCATCCCCAGAACCGACCCCAGGCGCTCTCCGCCCAGATCGCGCCGGCGACCACCGCGAACGTCCAGATGGGGAAGGCGAACACCGCGGCGCGGTGCGCCACGCGATCCAACGCCACCGCCGACGGCAGCCGATCCCACAGCCCCGGGGTCGACCGCGGGCGGCTCTCCTGTCGACGCTGCACCAGGAACAGCGCACTGGCCGTCGCACTGACCAGGAAGACGCCGAAGGACAAGATCGCTGCCGAGACGTGGACGATCAGCCAGTCCGACCGCAGGGCGGCGATCAGCGGGCCGGCCTCGGCATACAGGAAGAACCCGATGAGCACGAGGCTGACCACCACCGGCCCGATGACGAACAGACCGATGTGCCGCATCACCGGCACCCGCAGCGCCGTCACGAGGTAGGCCAGCACACCGATCAGCACCGCCGCGGTCCCGAACTCGTACATGTTGCCCCACGGCGCCCGGCCGGTGCCGAACCCGCGGAGCGCCAGCACCCCGAACTGCAGGACCGCGCCCAGGCCGCTCAGCGCCAGACCCAGGGTGCTCCAGGCCCATCGCCGGCGGGTCGAGGCCGGCTCGTCCCGCGGGTCACCGACCCCGGCCACGCCAGCGGGGCCGCTGCCAGGTGCCGGTGGGGTGGCGGTGAGCGCCGTCGCGGTCAGCGAGCGCGCGGCGACCGCCGCCGCCGTGGGGGCGCCTGCGTGCCCGCTGGTCACCGCCACGGCGACCGCGGCACTCCGCCGACCGAAGGCCAGCTCGGCTGCGAAGGCCAGCGCGGCCAACGCATAGGCCGCGACGGCGGTGGTGAACAGCTGATCGGACAGCTCGGCCAGGGCTTCGGTGGTCACAGGGTGGTCATCTCCTCGGGAGGGTGGGATCCGGTGGTCATCGCAGAACCAGGGGTGGTGGGGACACCGACAGGTGCTCCCCTGCGTCGGCGCACCGCCGACCAGATCGCCGCGCCGATCCCCAGGGCGCTCGGCACGTACTCCGGCGCCGGACCGAGGCGGGCAGCGGTGGCGGTGCCGCCATCCAGCGCGACCTCGCCGTCGGACGCCCGGGGAGCGAACAGCTCCGACCGGGCCTCGACCGACCCGTGGGCGGCGCCGACCGCGGACAGCCCCGTCCGTGGCGCACCGACGACAGCGGCGCCGGTCCACCCACCACCGAGGACCACAGGTCCGTGGACCGTCGACATACCCCGGCACCTCCGTCCTATGGCGTGTCGAGCTCCAGCTGCGCGTCCCGGGGCCTCGCCGGCCCTAGTCTCCTAACCTACATCGTAGATGGACGTGGGGAGTGGCGGGATGACGATCGGTGACGCCAGTGCGCCCGCACGGCCCAGCGCCGAGGGTGGGAGCTCCCGTGGGGTTGGTCGGGCAACGGGGACCGGTCGCCGCCGCGGGACCGGTCTGCGGCCGCCGGCCGGCCACCGGGCAGCAGGACTGCTCGTCGCCGTCGTCGCCGGGGCGGTGGTCGCCAACCTGACCCTGGGCGCCGGCGCGGGGGGGCGCCCAGCCCAGGTCCAGGACGTCAGTGCTGCCGCCGGCGCCCTCGCCCACGTCGACGAGGAAGCGCCTGCCGACGCCAGGGTGCAGATCAGCGAATCCGAAGCAGCCGCTCGGCTGCAGGCCGTCGCGGCGTCCCGGGCAGCCCGAGCCGAGGCGGCCAACCAGGCCGTCCTGCCGGTGCAGGGGCGACTGACCAGCGGCTACGGGCCGCGGTGGGGAACCAGGCACTACGGACTGGACTTCGCTGCCCCCATGCTCACCCAGGAGGTCGCCGCCGCGGACGGTGTCGTGCTGCGCGCGGGTCCGGCCAGCGGATTCGGTCTGGCGGTCTACATCCAGCACGACAACGGAGATGTGACCGTCTACGGGCACATGGACTCCATCCAGGTGCAGGCCGGCGACGTCGTCGAGGCCGGAGATCCCATCGCCCTGGTGGGCAACCGCGGCCAGTCCACCGGCCCGCACCTGCACTTCGAGGTGCACGAAGGGGGTATGAACGGACCCCGACTCGACCCCGCCTCGTGGCTGGCCGAGCGCGGAGTCGACCTACCTGCCTGACGGGCCGGCTGTCCGGGGGCTCATCCAGCGACCGTCATCACGCCGACCTGGCCCAGGGCCGCGTGGAAGGAGCACTCGTACCCGTACTCGCCCGGGTCGGTGACCGTGAACTCCATGGTCGCCTCGTCACCGGGCGCCACGATCGGGATCTGCTCGGTGATGGTCCGAGGACCTTGCCCGGGGCTGAACACGAAGTTGTGCGTGAGCTGGGCGGCCTGGCTGACCAGGGTCAGACGCACCGGTCCGGGGGACACCGTGAAGGCATCGGGCAGGAACACGTAGTCGTCCCCGACGGTCACCACCACGTCCTGCGTGCCGTCGGGGGCGGTGCTCACGGCCGCGGACCGGGTCGTCCGGCCACCGGCCTGGGAGCCCGCCGAGCGGTCCGCGCCACCAGAGCACGCCCCCAGTGCCGGGGTCAACGCACCCAGCGCCACCGCAGCCAACCAGGACCGTCGGGTCAGCACCGTGCGGCTCACCACCAACCCCTCTCCACCGGTCTCCCTGCTACTAGCCACAGTAGGACAGGGTGCAGTTGATGGTTCAGCTGACCCCGCTGCACAGGTGTGTGATGGCTGCGGCTGCCGCCGGAGCCACGGCCACGGCCACCGGTGTGCTCAGCACCAGGACCAGCGCGCTGATCACCAGACCCAGACGGCTGCTCCGCAACGGCCGGCCCGGGCTGAGCATCCGGCCCACCCGGGTGACCGTCACCCCCGGCGTCGAGCAATCGGCCATGGCCAGGGCAGGGGCCGGTGCCCGCATCTCCGCGAGCCGCACGATGGCCGAGGCGACGACGACCCGGGGGACCGTCCGTGCAGCGCTGTCGTCGGCGGCCAGCTCCACCAACCGCGCAGTCTGGGTCGCCGCGGTCGCGAACAGGCCCACCCAGGGGAAGGCGCGGGACAGTGACCCGGCCACCGACACCGCCAGGTGGTGGTGTGCACGGAGGTGGGCGCGCTCGTGGGCCAGCACGCCGTCGAGCTCCTCCGGGCTCAACGCCGCGATGGCACCGGCGGTCACCAGGACACGGGACGAGCGACCGGGGATGCAGAACGCCGCAGCCGTCGGGGAGTCCACGACGTGCATGTCCAACGTCGGGTGCGCAGTGCTCACCTTGGCCACCGAGCGGCGTACCCGGTCCCGCTCGCGGTGGGTGCCGCAGGCGTCCTGGGCGAACCGGGTGGCTGTCCACACCACGACCGTGCCGACCAGCACGACGCCGAGCATCGATTCCAGGGCGTCGCCGTGGAACCCGTAGGCCTGCTGCAGGCTCAGGGCGCATGCCTGCACCAGAGCCGCCAGGCCGGCCACCCAGGCCGTCGCCGGGATCAGCAGGGTCAGCCCGATCAACACGGGCACGGCCACCGCCGACAGGCACAGCGCCTGCCACATGGCGATGCCCAGGCGCGGTGAGTTGTCCATCCAGGCGGTGCCCCGGAGGCGCGGGCCGAGGGCCAGCAGGGTCACGCCCAGCGCGACCAGGATCCAGGTCGCGGTCACGGGGCCGACCGTTGCGCAGCCTGCACGGCCTGCTGGAGCTGGCTGACCTCGTCGGGGCCCAGATCGGCCACGAAGTGCATCAGCACCGCCTGCGGATCGCCGGCGTGCTGCAGGACGTCCTGGAGCAGGGCCGCCGAGTGCTGGGCCCGCGAGCGCACCGGGGCGTAGCTCCAGGCGCGTCCGTCCATCTCGCGGACGACCTCGCCCTTGCGGTGCAGGTTGTCCAACACGGTCATCACGGTCGTGTAGGCGAGCGGCTTGGGTGTCTGCAGTCGGCGCAGCACATCACGCACGGTGGCCGGCTGGGCGCCGTCCCAGAGCACCTGCATGACCGCGGCTTCCAGGTCGCCGAAGGGTCTGACCACCGTCGTCCTCCTCGGCTCGATGTCGTCCGCGGCAGCGGGCTGCGGGGTCTGGTGGGTCCAGTGGTCCCCACAGTGTGCCGGGACGGTGCCGACGGTGGGTCGCCCCGGCACCCGCTCGTCGTGCCATCATCTACTACGTGCCGTAGCAGTCAGAGGGGCGGTCCCCGGACCGCCGGCCCGTACGTCCGAGGAAGAGGTCCGGTGACCATCGCCCCCGCTCCGATCGTGAGCCGTCCCAGTCCGGTGCACGTGGCCGAGAAGGGTTCGCGGCTGTCGATGCTGCTGCGGACCACTGATCACAAGACGATCGGCTTGATGTACCTGGCTGTGTCGTTCACGTGGTTCATGGTCGGTGGCCTGATGGCCATGTTGATGCGTGGTGAGCTGGCCCGGCCGGGGTTGCAGTACTTGTCCAACGAGCAGTACAACCAGTTGTTCACCATGCACGGCACGGTGATGTTGTTGTTCTTCGCGACGCCGTTGTTCTTCGCGTTCGCGAACTTGATCCTGCCGTTGCAGCTGGGTGCCCCGGATGTGGCGTTCCCGCGGTTGAACGCGTTCTCGTTCTGGTTGTTCCTGTTCGGCGGGTTGATCATGATCTCGGGGTTCGCCACCCCTGGTGGTGCTGCGGACTTCGGGTGGTATGCCTATTCGCCGTTGTCGGATGTGACGAACTCACCCGGTGCCGGGGCTGATCTGTGGATCGCCGGGCTGGCCGTCAGTGGTCTGGGCACGATCTTGGGTGCGGTCAACTTCATCACCACGATCGTGTGTCTGCGGGCGCCGGGGATGACGATGTTCCGGATGTCGATCTTCGGGTGGTCCTCGCTGGTCACCAGCATCTTGATCTTGTTGGCGTTCCCGATCCTGACTGCGGCGTTGTTGGCGTTGCTGGCCGACCGGCACCTGGGTGCGTTGGTGTTCTCCGCGGCCAACGGTGGGCCGATGCTGTGGCAGCACCTGTTCTGGTTCTTCGGCCATCCCGAGGTCTACATCATCGCGTTGCCGTTCTTCGGGATCATCTCCGAGATCATCCCGGTGTTCGCCCGCAAGCCGTTGTTCGGCTACAAGGGCATGGTGTTCGCGATCATCGGGATCGGGGCGTTGTCGTTGACGGTGTGGGCGCACCACATGTACGCCACCGGGGCGGTGCTGCTGCCGTTCTTCAGCTTCTTGACCTACCTGATCGCCGTGCCGACCGGGATCAAGTTCTTCAACTGGATCGGCACCATGTGGCGCGGGCAGTTGACGTTCGAGACCCCGATGCTGTTTGCGATGGGGTTCCTGGTCACCTTCTTGCTGGGTGGGTTGACCGGGGTGCTGCTGGCGTCCCCGCCGCTGGACTGGCAGCTCAACGATTCCTACTTCGTGGTCGCCCACTTCCACTACGTGGTGTTCGGGACGGTGGTGTTCGCCGCCTACGGCGGCATCTACTTCTGGTTCCCCAAGATGTGCGGGCGGATGATGGATGAGCGGTTGGGCAAGGTGCACTTCTGGTTGACGTTCATCGGGTTCCACACCACGTTCTTGGTCCAGCACTGGCTGGGCAACCAGGGCATGCCCCGCCGCTACGCCGACTACCTGCCCACCGACGGGTTCACCACGCTGAACACGATCTCCACGATCGGGTCCTTCATCCTCGGGGCCTCCACCATCCCGTTCCTGTACAACGTGGTGAAGTCCTGGAAGTACGGCCAACTCGCCCTGCGCGATGACCCCTGGGGCCACGGCAACTCCCTGGAGTGGGCCACGTCGTCCCCCCCGCCGCGGCACAACTTCACCGAGATCCCCCGCATCCGCTCCGAACGCCCCGCCTTCGAGCTGCACTACCCCCACCTGCGGGACCGCCTGGACCGCGAGGCCCACGCCGGCGGGAAGCACGGCACCTACGCCAGCGAAGTCCTCGAGGGCACCGGCAAGCGCGCCGGCCCCAACGACCCCGACCCCACCTGAGCAGCTGGGAACCACACCGGCACCACCGACGACCACCATGGTGGAAGACGCACAGCTCGGCGCGCTCCCAGCCGTGCGCAGTCACCCACTCAGGAGTTCCTCCGTGTACCCGAGCCCCACCGCCCCACATGCCCGTCGTCACCGGCAGAGGTCCCGCCGCACGCCGATGGGCAGCCCACTGCGGCACCGCGTGCTGGTGATCGCCGCAGCAGCGGTCGCAGCAGTGCTCACCGGCGGTCCCGCCCAGGCGCACAGCGACCTGGAATCGGCCACCCCGGCCGTCGACAGCACGGTCACCCAGCTGCCCGACACCCTCGAGCTCACGTTCTCCGACGGAGTGCAGCCCGGGTTCGCCCAGATCGCCGTCCTGGATGCCGCCGGTGCCGACGTCGTCACCGCCGACCCCACCGTGGACGGTGATGTCGTCTCCCAACCGGTGGCGATGACCGCGGCCGGCGACTACGGGGTCTCCTACCGGATCGTGTCCGCCGACGGGCACACGATCCAGGGCACCTACGGGTTCACCTACGCACCCGCAGCGGCGCCCAGCAGCGAGAGCAGCGCGACCACCTCCGAGGGCCCGGCAGCCCCCACGAGTGCCGCACCGTCCGGCGGGGTCGAGGGAACGGACACCGAGTCGGCGGTGGAGACCGCAGCTGCTCAGGACGACGGCGGGATCTCCGGTGGCGTGGTGGCCGGGCTCGTCGCGCTGATCGCCCTGCTGGGGATCGGCGGCCCCGTCCTCCTCCGCCGTCGCCAGGCGTGACACCAGCACCCCACGAGCCCAGCCCGACCGCACCGGTAACCGGCGGTCCCGCCCGCCCGGCAGCCGACGCCGGACCGGACCCGTCGCCGGTCGCACCGAGGAGGTCCCACACGCCCACCGGGGCCGACCGACCGGGATCCGCCGCCGTCACCGGCCCCGCAGCGACTGCCGTGCTCCTGGCCGCGGCTGCGGTGCTGGGCGTCGGTGTCACCCTGCTGCTCCTGGCGTCGTCCGGGTCGCTCTCGTCGGTCGCGCTGCCCGGTCTGCCGACTGCCTCGGCCGCCGTGACGTGGGCCATCCCCGCCGTCAAGGTCATCGCCGACCTGGCCGCGGTGGCGACCGTCGGTTGCCTGCTCGCTGCAGCCTTGCTGGCCCCCGGCCATCGGCGGATGAGCGTGGCCGGTCACCGATGGACCCGGATGTCGGCGTGGCCGGCCGCACTGTGGGCGGTGAGCGCGGCTGCCTCGGCCCCGGTGCAGCTCGCAGACTTCCTGGGTACCGACCTGCAGGTCGTCAGCGGCCGAGGACTGTGGTCCTTCCTGACCACCATCCCCCAGGGACAAGCCCAGGCACTCGTCGCGGTCCTCACCGCGGCGGTGGCGATCGGGGCCCGCAGAGTGCTGACCACCGGCGGGAGCCTGGCGCTGCTGCTGCTGGCGTTGCTGGCCGGCCTCCCGCCGGTGTTCACCGGACACGCGGCCGGATCAGGCAGTCACCAAGCCGCGGTCTCCGGCCTTGCCCTGCACGTCATCGGGGTCCTGGCCTGGGCCGGGGGGGTCCTCGCCCTCCTGTTGATCCGCCGAGTGCCCGCAGGCACCCTGCAGGCCGCGGCCACCCGGTTCAGCGCGGCCGCGCCGTTCCTGGTCGCCCTGATCGCGGTCAGCGGGGTCCTCACCGCCTCGACCCGGCTGTCGGGCCCGTCCGATCTCACCGGGACCGACTACGGCCGCCAAGTCCTGGCCAAGACCGTGGCACTGATCGTGCTCGGGGTCATCGGGTGGGAACACCGACGTCGCACCCTCCCGGCGCTGGCGGACGGCAAGCCAACAGCGTTCCGGCGGCTGGCCGCAGGTGAAGTGCTCGGCTTCGCGACCACGATCGGGGTCGCGGTCTCCCTGTCGCGCACCCCCACCCCGCGGCCCACCGACCAGCCAGGGCAGGAAGAAGGCAGCAGCTTCGACACCCTCGGTTTCGCCCTCCCCCCGGACCCAGGTCGCGGACGGTGGTGGCCCCAGCTGTGGGAGCCCTACCCCGACCCGCTGTTCCCGCTCCTGGTCGCAGCCGCCGTCGTGACCTACCTGTGGGCGGTCCGGCACCGCATCCGTCACGGTGCGCCCTGGCCGGTGCGGCGCACCGTCAGCTTCCTCGCCGCCGCCGCGGTGCTGCTGCTGGCCACCACCAGCGGGCTGGCCCGCTACGCGCAGGTCTGGATGCCCGCGCACGTGGCGCAGTACTCCCTGCTGGCCCTGCTCGGGCCGGCCCTGCTGGTCCTGGCCGGACCGGGGAGGTTGCTCACCGAGCATCTCGGCGCCCCAGCGCACACCTCGACGCCCCGGGGCGATGACCACCGCGGCCCTGCTGAATGGGTGGAGGCGCTCACCGGCAGCCAGGTCGCCCAGGCCCTCCGCCGGCCTGGCCCGGCCCTGGTGGTGTTCGCCGTCGTGGTCTACCTGGGAGCGGCCGGGCCGGTCCTGGAGCTGACGCTGCGGTCCCACGGCGCCCACGTGGTATCGGTCCTGATCACCACCGCCGCGGGAGTCGTCCTCGTTCGATCCTGGCTCGACTCCGGACTGCGCCGTGCGGTTCGGGTGCGCGGCGTCCTGACCTGGGCCGTCGTCCACATGGCGGCCTCGACCGCCTTGCTGCTGTGGCCCGGTGTCCTCGCACCGTCCTGGTGGGCCGAGATCGACCCCGCGTGGCGAGGCCCAGAGCTCGGCGATCAACGGGCAGCTGCCGTCCTGGCCCTCCTCGGTGGACTGGGCGCTGCACTCGCCGCGATCGCCCTGGCGCGGCGGGCGGGAGCGCCCCGGCCCCCGGCGGCCCCGGGTGCCCGACCGGCCGCCGACCGGCTGGAGCGTGCCGACGGAGACCAGTTGCCCTGACCCCGGCCGCGGCCCGCGCCCGGTCTTCTCCCGACGGGCGAGATCGCACCGTGACGTCTACTAGATGAGGTAGTAGCTTGTATGGGGTCTGCGTGGGCCGCGCACCCTTCCTGGGTCCCCGGGCAGACCCGCCGAACCACCGGCCACGCGGCCGGCGGACCGGGGACCCACGAGTTCCTGGGGTGAATCTGCGCTCGCAGTAGGGCTCCTTCCGGCCCGAACCCGTCAGCTAACTCGGTAGGCGGGATGGAAGAACGGAGCCCGCCCCACTGTGGCGACCCTGCGCGACAACCCACTGCGGTACCGGTTGAACCCCCTCGGCACCGGCGCCCGTCTGCTGAGCACGAGACGGTCCCCGATGACCGCAGCGACCATCGGGACGGTGTTCGCGCTGACCCTTGTGGCCGGTCCGGGCCATGCGTCAGCGGCGCCACCGGACCCCTCGGGCAGTACCTCCCAGTCCTCGTCGGCCGTCCCTGCCCCGCCAGAGGAGGAGACCGCCCTCGAGGAGGCAGCACGACTGCAGAGCCTGGTCGATGCAGCTCAGGCCGAGGTGGACCAGGCGACCGTCGAAGCCGAAGCCACCGTCGAGCTCACCCGCCTGGCGACCCTCGAGCTGGACGCGGCCAACGCCGCGCCCACCGCCGCTGCTGCCGCGGTCCAGGCCGCCCAGGCCCGGACCGGTCAAGCCCAGACCGAGGTGGCCGCGGCCGGCCGCGCCGCCTTCATGGGCTCGGGGGACCTGGCGCAGGCCGGCCTGCTCCTGCAGGCCGATGACCCCGACGACCTGCTGTCCCGCGCCACCACCCTCGCGGTGCTGGCCGACCACCGCGCCGAGGACCTCGACGCACTCGAGCAGGTGCAGGACCAACAGGAAGCCGCTGACCTCACCGCCCGGCAGGCGGTGCAGCGACAGCAGGACGCGCTGGCTGCAGCGCAGGCGGCCGATGCCCAAGCCGCCGCCCAGCTGGACTCTGCCCAGCAGAGCTACACCCGGGCCGCCGGCGAGCTCGACACGCTGCAGCAGCAACTCCAGGCCGCGCAGATCGACGCCCTGACCGAGCAGGGCATCGATGACCCCGCGGCCGTCGTGGCCGCGCAGCAGGCCGCCGTCGCAGGCTCCGGCGGCGATCTGGTCGCCGGCCGCGTGACGTCCTGCTACGGGCCCCGCGGGGGCACCAACCACAACGGCATCGACATCGCCGCACCGATCGGCACACCCATCTACGCCCCGGACGGGGGCGTCGTCCTGGACGCCGGCCCCGCCAACGGTTTCGGCCTGGCGGTCTACATCCAGCATCCCGACGGCACCATCACCGTCTACGGGCACATCAACCAGTTCTTCGTCACCGCAGGCGAAGCCGTCCAGGCCGGAGACCTGATCGCCGAGGTCGGCAACCGCGGGCAGTCCACCGGCCCGCACCTGCACATCGAGACCCACGTGGGTGGCCTGTACGCCACCAGGACCGACCCGTCGCCCTGGCTCGCCCAGCGCGGGATCACGCTGGGTGGCCGCTGTGGATGACCGGGCGTCGAACGGCTGACGCCGGCTGCCGTGCTCGGACTCACGGTGGCCACCCCGACGGCTCGAGGGTCCACGCCCCTGGCCGGCCTGGCCAGCGTGCTGCCGGCCGTGGTCTCGACCTGGTCGACCCGCGGCCGCCCACGGCGCTGCACATGTGAGGTGGACGTCATGGGACACGACCACAGCCACGCACCAGCCCCTCGGGGCCACGCGGTCTCGCCCGGCCACCGGCGCCGCCTGGTGATGGTGCTGGCCACCACCGTCACGGTCTCACGCGCTGTCCGCCCAGTCGTCGTGGAGGAAGCAGTGCTGGCCGACAGCCACGGAGGACGAGTGCTCGACGCCTGGGGTGGGCGTCTGGGGGAGCACGTCGACACGGAGCACTGCACCTCCCGGCTCGAGTCCTCGGTGCACCGCGCCCACGAGGCCCCCGTCCACGACCGAGGACGACGACGACAACCCGGCCCGATCGGTCCTACCCGGGGGCCGGGGCGAGCTGGTCGATCCAGTGGTCAGTGACGATCGGCGATCCGCCGGGCTCCTCCGGTCGCCCGACGCCCACGCCGGGTCAGGTCCCCGGTCTCTCGCGCACCGCATGCGGCACCAGTGCCGGGACCAGGCGCACCAGGACCACCATGCCGATCAGCTCGACCAGGGTCTGGGTGACGACGACGACCGGCGCCAGCGCCAGTTCTGGTGGCAGAGCCAGAGCCAGCGGCAAGACGACCAGGGAGTTGCGGGTCGCTCCGCTGAACACCACTGCGCGCCGGGACGCCACGTCCAGGCCGAACGACGTGCCCACGAACCACCCCAGCGCGGTCGCGAGGAGGAGATACCCCGCGTAGAGCGGCAGCAGGATGACCAGTTGCGCCGCCTGGGACCGGACGGCGGCGGCCTGGGAGGCGACCACGACGAACAAGGTCGCCATCATCAGCGGCACCATCGCACCCAGCACCCCGGCCTGCAGCCGACGACCGCCCCGGTAGCGGGCAGCCAACGCCTGGGTGCCGGCCGCGGCGGCCAGCGGGATCACGATCAGGACGACGAACGCCTCGACGAACGGGCCGACGTCGACCGCCGCGACCCCGTCGCGGCCGAGGATGAGCCACAGGTAGACCGGCAGCAGCAGTACCTGGGTGACCATCAGCAGCGGGGCGGCGGCCAGCAGCCGGTCCGAGGCTCCGCCGGCCAGCCCGCTGAACACGATGACGTAGTCGATGCACGGGGTCAGCAGCACCAACAACACCCCGAACAGCAGCGCTGGCTCCCCGGCGACGAACCGGGACAGCCCGAACGCCACCGCCGGCACGAACACGAAGTTGACCACCAGCACCGCCAGCAGGAACCGCACGTCGCGCAGTGCCGCCCCGACCGAGGCGAACGGCACCCCGAGGAACGTCGCGTACAGCAGCAAGCCGAGCACCGGGTAGATGGCCACCTCCAGGAGCGAGGTGCCCGGCACGACCACCCCGACGGCCCCGCCGGCGGCGATCGCGGCCAGGTAGAGGCCGATCTGCCGGCGCTCCAGCCACGCCACCGCACCTCCATCGGCCATCAGCGCAGCCGGCCGAGAACGGAACCGGCAGAGAGTCGACGGGGGGCGGGGGCAAGGGTGAGCACGTCGTGCGACGGTAGAGGTTCGAGTCGCTGGAAGGTCAAGCCCGCCGGGGCGCCTACCGTCCAGGTCGTGAGGATCTCCGAGGTCGCCCGCCGCAGCGGCGTTCCGGCAACAGCGCTGCGGTACTACGAGACCCTCGGCCTGATCACCGCCGCCCGGGCGGCCAACGGCTACCGCGACTTCGACGACGGTGTGCTGACCCGGCTGGACCTCATCGAGGCCAGCAAGGAACTGGGCCTGCCCCTGCACGCCATCGCCGGGCACCTGGACACGCTGCAGACCCGGTCGTGCACCCAGGTCCGTGACGACCTGCGGCCACTGCTGGCCGATCGGCTACGCCAACTGCAGGCCAAACAGGACCGGCTCGACCGACTCGCCCGACGGCTGGCCGCCGCCGACGACGCGCTCGCCCGCTGCCCGGATTCTCAGGCGCACTGCCAGTCCGAGTGTGCGCTCCGCCAGAGCCCGGACGCCGTGCAGAGCTGACCGCACGGCAGTGAGCCACCACCTGGCGCCAGGTCATGAGCGTCCGGGGGTGGTCGGCACGGTACCGGTGGGGAGCGCCGCGAGCAGAGCTTCGGTGTCCCGGGGCAGCGGCCCCTCGGGGAGCAGCCCGAGCTGATGCAGCCGGGCACCGACGGAGAGCGCCCACGGTCGGTCCAAGCGGGCCCGGGCGAGCAGGGCGTCGTCGCCGAGGACGAGCTCGGGCTCGCCCTGCACCACCCGGCCGTCCACGACCACCGCGACCTCGTCGGCCCACCCCAGCGCCAGGTCGACGTCGTGCGTGCTCATCACCACCGTCGAGCCCCGGCGCTGCAGGCGGTCGAGGGCGGCGAGGGCCTCGGTCACCGCGGAGGGGTCCAACCCGGCGGTGGGCTCGTCGAGCAGCAGCACCCGTGGGCGCATCGCCACCGCACCGGCGATGGCCACCCGCTTGCGCTCCCCGTAGGACAGTTGGTGGGTGGGCCGGGCAGCCAGCCCCGTGACGGCGAGCAGCTCGAGGGCCTCGACGACCCGCGCACGGACCTCGTCCTCGGCCAGGTCCATGTTCAGCGGGCCGAAGGAGACGTCCTGCGCGACCGAGGCGCTGAAGAGCTGGTCGTCGGGGTCCTGCAGCACCAGCTGGACCTGCTGGCGGTGTGCCTGCAGTCCTCGGCGGGTGTGCTCCAGGGCTGCGTCGTCCAGGCTGATCCGGCCCGAGGCCGGGACGAGGGCGCCGGACAGGCAGCGCAGCAGGGTGGTCTTGCCCGAGCCGTTGGCACCCAGCACCGCCAGCCGTCGCCCCTCCGGCACGGCCAGCGACGCCCGGTCCAGCACCCTGCTGCCCCGGGAGTAGCCGACCACCACGTCGGTCGCCGCCAGCCGTCCGCCGCTCACGACAGGACCACGGTGAGCCCGCACAGGACGGTCAGCCCGAGCACGGTGCCGGCCAGGAACGACCGGGAGGACGGCAGCACCTCGGGCAGCACGCGCAGGTCGGTGGTCATGCCGCGGCCGGCCAGGCCTCCCTGCAGCCGGCGAGCCCGGTCCCAGGAGCGGGTGAGCACGGCGGCGGCCAGGAGGCCGGAGGACCGGTAGCTGCGCCGGGCCGTGGAGTACCCGAGTCGGGACGTCTGCGCCTCGCGGATCGTGCGCATGCTGATCAGGAGGACGAACAGCAGTCGGTAGATCATCGACGCCACCTCCACGACCGCGGCGGGCACCCGGGCCCGGCGCAGCGCCGGCAGCAGGTCCGACACGGGGGTGGTGGTGGCCAGCAGCATGACCGCGGCGCCGCCGGCCAGCGCATGCCCGACCAGCGCGCCTCCGGTCGCCGCTGCATCCGGCGCCCAGCCGATGCCGTCGGTGGACACCTGCACGACCGCGGTGACGGCGCCGACGGCGACGAAGGCCAGCGGCAGGCGCACCGCCCGCCCGAACACCCGGGCCGGGACCCGCGCCGGGCCCAGGGCCAGGCCGACAGCTGTGAGCCCGACCAGCAGGGAGCCCGGCCAGACCGGGAGCACCAGGGCGCACAGCACCAACCCCAGGGTCAGCAGCAGCTTGTCGCCGACCGCCCGGGGCCGCCAGGTGCTGGCCCAGGCTGCGTCGTCGACGGCCAGGCCGGTCACGGGGTGGTGTCGGCGGGCCCGCTGGTCGGTGCCTCGGCCGTCGCTCGGGACCGCCGCCCGCGCAACCGGCCCAGCACATACCCCAGCACGCCGCCGCCGAGCGCGGCCTGCAGGGCGAACAGCCCGGACTCGACCTCGCTGGAACCGGGGGAGAAGACGGAGTCGAACCACGGCTCGTAGCCCGGGTTGCTGGCCTGGATCTCCGCGGTGGCCACGCTGTCGGTCCCGGCGTAGTCGCTGGGGGCGCCCAACACCAGCGGCAGGGCGAACAGCGCCACGACGGACGCGACCAGGGCGAGGGTGACCCACGTACGCCGGGTCATCGGGTCGCCTCGTCGGTGGGCTGC
This sequence comes from Klenkia terrae, assembly GCF_900491935.1. Classification (GTDB taxonomy): domain Bacteria; phylum Actinomycetota; class Actinomycetes; order Mycobacteriales; family Geodermatophilaceae; genus Klenkia; species Klenkia terrae. Next base: position 529,737 of record NZ_UEXK01000004.1, on the reverse strand, counting down.
GGCCGCAGGACACCCAGCCGCTCCAGCTCCGGGCGGGCGTTGACGGTCAGCACACGGAACAGCAGCACGCCCAGGAACCCCTCGGCGACGGCCAGCGGCACCTGGGTGACGGCGAAGACCCCGAGGAACTTCACCGCGGCACCGAGGAAGCCGCTCTCGGCGTCGGGGAAGGCCAGTGCGAGCTGCAGCGAGGTCGTCACGTAGGTCGACAGGTCCGCGATCATCATGCCCGCGAACACCCCGACCAGCAGGTTGCCCGAGGCGCGGCGGGCCAGCCGATAGGTGCCGTACCCCGCCCACGGTCCGACGACGGCCATGGAGAAGGCGTTGGCCCCCAGGGTGGTGAGTCCGCCGTGGGCCAGCAGGAGGGCCTGGAACAGCAGCACCACCGTGCCCAGCAGGGCCATCACCGGTGGCCGGAAGAGGATCGCGCCCACCCCGGTGCCGGTGGGGTGCGACGACGAGCCCGTCACCGAGGGCAGCTTGATCGCGCTGAGCACGAACGTGAAGGCACCCGCGGCGCCCAGCAGCAGCGTGGACTCCGGGTTCTCCCTCACCTCCTTGACAACGGCGCGTGCCCCGTGGACGACGAAGGGCGCCGCGGCGATGGTCCAGCCGATCGCGTGGGCCGGGGGCAGGAAGCCCTCAGCGATGTGCACGGAGCACCACAGCCGGGGCGAGCAGGGCAGGAGTCAGCACGGGGTCGGTCCTCTCCCGGGTGTCCACGCCCGGAATCGCAGGGACGACGGCTGGAGTCTCCTGGCTCCCGGATCGGCACCCGTCCCCGACCTTCCCGGCCCAGGGCCAGTGGTCGAGCGTGGGGACGGACTCCCCGGACACAGTGGCGGGACCGCGCCGGGATCGCACCGGGCTTCCTCCACTGCCGTCGTGGTCACCACAGCACACCACACCCGCCACCACCCGGACAGGGCCCGGGTGCTGCTCGAACGGTTGTGCAGATACGTGCTCAGCAGGTTGGTCAGGCCCCGTCGGGCCACGGAGCGAGCGGGTCAGCTGCTCGAGGGATGAGGCTGCATGTCGGGCTCGGTGGCACCCCGGCCGTCCACACCGACTTCACCTGAGGTCGCAACCCTTGAGATCGGACTCGCCGAGCCCGGTGCACTGCTCAGCACCGGACCTGCCCCGGGGGTCAGCGGCAGCAGGCGTCGGCGCCTTCGGGTGTGAGGGCGGCGAGGGTGGCGAGGGTCTTGACGGGGCCGGCGAGGGCTTCGCAGCACAGGGCGTAGACGTTGCTGCGGCCGCGGGGGGTGACGGTGACCAGGCCTTCCTCGCGGAGGGGGGCGAGGTGGTGGCTGACGAGGGTCTGGCCCATGCCGCTGGCGTCGGTGAGTTCGCGGACGGTGGCCGGCCCTTCGGCGAGCAGGAGGACCAGGTGCAGTCGGTTGGGGTCGCCCAGGGCCTTGAGCTGGGGGGCGAGCAGGCGTGCGCGGTCGGCGGGTGAGGTGAGCTCGTCGACACCGAGCAGGCGCACGTCCAGGTCCTGGGTCACGCACCGAGTATTGCACCTGTTGTTGTCAACAGCATCCGCTGTTACGTTTGGTTCATGAGCGCATCCGCCACCGCAGAGCTCCCCGTCGTCGTCATCGGTGCCGGCCCGGTCGGGCTGGCCGCCGCCGCGCACCTGCTCGAGCGCGGCCTGGAGCCGCTGGTGCTGGAAGCCGGTGACCGGCCGGGAGCGGCGGTGGCGCGGTGGGGGCACGTGCGGTTGTTCTCCCCGTGGGAGTACGACGTCGATGCCGCCGCGGCCCGGCTGCTGGAGCGCACCGGGTGGGAGTCCCCGGCCGCAGACGAGCTGCCGACCGGCGCCGAGCTGGTCGCCGACTACCTGGCCCCGCTGGCGGCAACGCTGGAGCTCGCGCCGCGGATCCGCACAGCGACCCGGGTGGTGGCGGTGACCCGGGTCGGGGTGGACAAGACCCGCGGCCTGGGCCGGGAGGGCCGGCTCTACCTGGTCCGCACCGTGCACGAGGGGGCCGTGGTCGACCTGACCGCGCGGGCGGTCATCGACACGTCGGGCACCTGGGGGCAGCGAAACCCGCTGGGTGCCTCCGGGCTGCCGGCGGTGGGGGAGTCGGCGGCGGAGCGGTGGTTGGTCGGGCCGCTGCCCGACGTGCTGGGCCGGGACCGGGCCCGGTTCGCCGGTCGGCACACCCTGGTCGTGGGGATGGGGCACTCGGCGGCGAACACGCTGCTGGCGCTGGCCCGGCTGCAGGCGCAGGAGCCGGGGACGCAGATCAGCTGGGCGATCCGGGGCCGGTCGCCGGCCCGGTTGTACGGGGGTGGGGACTCCGATGGCCTGCCCGCCCGGGGCCTGCTCGGCTCGGACCTGAAGGCGGCCGTGGCGACCGGTGCGATCACGCTGCACCGCGAGGTCACGATCGCCGACCTGACGCCTGCCGGGGACCAGGTCATCGTCGCCGGCACCGGCCGCGACCAGGCACCGCTGGAGCTGACCGTGGACGCGGTGGCTGCCGCGACCGGGTTCCGGCCGGACCTGGGGATGCTGCGGGAGGTCCGGCTGGACCTGGATGCCGGGCTGGAGTCCCCGTCGCGGTTGGCGCCGTTGATAGATCCGGACTTGCACTCCTGCGGCACGGTGCCCCCGCACGGGTACCGGGAGCTGACCCATCCCGACGACGGGTTCTTCCTGGCGGGCATGAAGTCCTACGGCCGGGCCCCGACGTTCTTGCTGGCCACCGGGTATGAGCAGGTCCGCTCCATCGCCGCTGCGCTGGCCGGGGACACCGCGGCCGCCGATGACGTGCAGCTGCACCTGCCCTCGACCGGGGTGTGCTCGACGGACCTGGGGGAGCGGGTCGACGCCGAGCTCGGCTTCGCCACCGGCACCGAGCACGGCCGCTCCGGCGAGGAGCTCGCCGTCGACGTGCCTGCCGCGTCCTGTTGCGGCAGCGCGCCGGCGGAGCCGCAGGCCGAGCCGGCGGGCGCGCGCCGCTGACCGGCCCCGCACCGACCGACGGCGGCCACCAGGAGAACCCCGTCCTGGTGGCCGTTGGCGGTGTTGTGCGTGACCGAGGTCGTCAGCTGGGGCGTCCTGTACTTCGCCTTCCCGGTCGCGCTGGCCTCGATCACCGCCGACACCGGCTGGTCGACCACCGCCACCACGGCGGCCTTCTCCGCCGGGCTGGTGGTGTCCGCCGTCGCTGGGGTACCGGTCGGCCGCTGGCTGGACCGGATCGGGCCCCGGCCGGTGATGACCGCCGGGTCGGTCCTCGCCGTCGCGGCCACGGTCGGCATCGCCACCGCCCCCACCCTGCTGTGGTTCGCCGCGGCGTGGCTGGTCGCCGGGGTCGCGATGGCCGCGGTGTTCTACCAAGCCGCCTTCGCCGCGCTGACCCGCTGGTACGGCCCAACCCGGATGCGGGCGCTGACCGTGTTGACCTTGGCGGCGGGGCTGGCCAGCACCGTGTTCGCCCCGCTGACCAGCGTGCTGCTCGCGCACCTGGACTGGCGCGCCACCTACCTGGTGCTCGCCGTCGTGCTGGCGGTGGTGACGATCCCGCTGCACGCCCTTGCCCTCCCCCCGCCCTGGCACCCGGCCATCGATCAGCCCGGCGCCGAGCGGGCCGACGTGCGCGCGGTGGTCACCAGCCGCCCGTTCCTGCTCTTGGCGACCGCGTTGCCCCTGCCGGCGTTCGGCCTGTCCGCGGCCAGCCTGACCCTGATCCCGCCGCTGACCGCCCGCGGCCTGGGTGCCGGGCTGGCCGCGGTCACCTTGGGCCTGCTGGGCGCCGGAGAACTGTTGGGCCGGGTCGGCTGGGCGCCGCTGACCGCCCGCACCACCCCGGCCACCCGCACGGTGCTGGTCGTGGCCGGCTCCGTGCTCGCGGTCGCCCTGCTGGCCACCGTGTCGGGGCCGGCGTGGTTGCTGGTGGTCCTGGCGGTGCTGGCTGGTGCGGTGCGCGGGGCGGGCACGTTGCTGCAGGCCACCGTGGTCGCCGACCGGTGGGGGACTGAGCGGTACGGGTCGTTGGCCGGCTGGTTCGCCGCCCCGATCACCGCCGCCTCCGCACTGGCCCCCTTCGGCGGGACGCTGATCGCCACTTGGGTGGGCGGCTACCCGGCGGCGTTCGCCGTCCTGGCCGGGGTCATCGCTGCCGGCGGGATCGCGGCCTGGGCAGGGACACCCCGCCAGTCCGCCGCTGCCGGGTCCCTCAGCGGGGCAGGCGACCGGCCAGATCCGTGACGCGGGCGGCGATGTCGTCGCGGACCAGGCGCATCCGCTCCATGCCCTCGATGCCGCGGGCCGACGGTTCGTCGGTCTCCCACGTCTCGAACACCGTGCCCGGCGCTGCGGCGACCAGGTCGGCGTCGATGCGGGCCTCACTGCCCAGGGTGACCACGACGTCGGCGGCGGCCAGCAGGTCAGCGGTGACCGGTTTCGGGGCGCCGCCGGAGATGTCGACGCCGACCTCTGCCAGCGATGCCACCGACTGCGCGTTCAGCTTGCTGCCCGGGTCGGTGCCCGCCGAATCCACCGCGATGTCGGGGGCGGCGGCGCGCATCAGGCCGGCGGCCATCTGGGACTTGCCGCCGTTGCGGGCGCACACGAACAGCACGGCGGTCATGCCGGCGCCGTGGCGGCCGGGGTGACCCCGAGGTCGGCGAGCAGCCCGCGGATCCGGGCCTCGATGTCGTCGCGGATCGGCCGGACAGCCTCCACGCCCTGCCCGGCCGGGTCCTCGAGCTCCCAGTCCAGGTAGCGCTTGCCGGGGAACACCGGGCAGGCGTCCCCGCAGCCCATGGTGATGACGACGTCGGAGGCCTGCACCGCCTCGGTGGTCAGCACCTCGGGGGTGGCGGTGGAGATGTCGATGCCGACCTCGGCCATCGCCGCGACCGCGGAGGGGTTGACCTCGTCCCCGGGCAGCGACCCGGCGGAGCGGACCTCCACGGCGTCACCGGCCAGGTGGGTGAGCCAGCCGGCGGCCATCTGGGAGCGGCCGGCGTTGTGCACGCAGACGAACAGCACGCTGGGGATCTCGGACACGGGTCGGCCTCTCAGCTCGGTACGGGGGCGGGTGCGAGGTCAGCGAGGAGGGCTTGCGCGCGGAAGTCGATGTCCGCGCGGATCGACCGGACCTCACCCACGCTGAGGCCGGCGGGGTCGCGGACGGCCCAGTCGGCGTAGCGCTTGCCCGGGTACACCGGGCAGGAGTCCCCGCAGCCCATCGTGACGACCACGTCGGCGGCGCGGACGACGTCGTCGGTGAGCGGCTTGGGGTACTCGGTGGCCAGGTTCAGGCCGATCTCGGCCATCGCGGCGAGGACGGCCGGGTCGATCTCGTCCCCGGGCTGGGACCCCGCCGAGCGCACGTGCACCCGCCCGGCTGCGTGGTGGGCCAGAAGGGCTGCGGCCATCTGGGAGCGGCCGGCGTTCTGCACGCACACGAAGAGCACCTCGGGCACTGTCTTGACCACCGCGCCCTTGGCCTGGGCCAGGGCGGTGAGCCGGTCGGTGGCGAACCGGCCGGTCAGGGCGGTGAGGTGTGTCTGCACCCGGGAGGTGCGGGCGAGCGCGGTGTAGGACTCGAAGACGTAGCGGTCGACGGTCTCCCGGGCGAAGACGCCGGTGAACCGGTCGGCCAGCTGGTCGGCGATGCGGTGCAGCGCGGCCTCCGGGGCCAACAGACCGCTGAGTGGCTGGCTCATGACGTGGCGCTCCTGGTGGAGGACAGCGAGGCGGATGCCGGGACCGTGGGGTCGCCGGGGAAGTACTTGCGCGCCGCCCACAGCGACACGTAGACCAGCGCAACCAGCACCGGCACCTCGATCAGCGGGCCCACGACCCCGGCCAGGGCCTGGCCGGAGGTGACGCCGAAGGTGCCGATCGCCACGGCGATGGCGAGTTCGAAGTTGTTGCCGGCGGCGGTGAAGGCCAGGGTCGCGGTCTTGGCGTAGCCCAGCCGCAGCCGCATGCCGAGCAGGAACGATCCGCCGAACATCAGCGCGAAGTAGGCCAGCAGCGGGACGGCGATGCGGACGACGTCCCAGGGCTTCGAGGTGATCGCGTCGCCTTGCAGGGCGAAGAGCATCACGATGGTGAACAGCAGGCCGTAGAGCGCGACGGGGCCGATCTTCGGTAGGAAGCGGCCCTCGTACCAGTCGCGGCCCTTCGTGCGCTCCCCGATGGTGCGGGTCAGGAACCCGGCGACCAGGGGGATGCCGAGGAACACCAGCACCGAGACCACGATGGCCCAGACGCTGAACTCCGCCGACGTCGTCGACAGGCCCAGCCAGCCGGGCAGCACCTGCAGGTAGAACCAGCCCAGGGCGGCGAAGGCGAGGATCTGGAAGACGGAGTTGATGGCGACCAGGACGGCGGCGGCTTCGCGGTCGCCGCAGGACAGGTCGTTCCAGATCAGCACCATGGCGATGCAGCGGGCCAGCCCGACGATGATCAGCCCGGTCCGGTACTCGGGCAGGTCGGGCAGCAGCAGCCAGGCCAGGGCGAACATCAGTGCCGGCCCCAGGATCCAGTTCAGGCCCAGGGAGGCCAGTAGGAGCTTGCGGTCCCCGGTGACCCGGTCCAGCTGGTTGTAGCGGACCTTCGCCAGAACCGGGTACATCATCAGCAGCAGCCCGATCGCGATCGGCAGGCTGACGTCGCCGACCTTCACCGCCTCCAGCGCGGTGTCCAGCCCGGGCACGGAGCGGCCCAGCAGCAGGCCCAGGGCCATCGCGGCGACGATCCAGACCGGCAGGAACCGGTCCAGGGTCGACAGCCGGGCCATCACCGGGGTGTCCAGGTCGGTGCCCGGGCGGGCGGTCTCGGTGACGGGGTCACTCATGCTGCAGGGCCTCCACACGACGAGCATCGACGTCTGTCGATGCAGAGGTCACTCTGCAGCAGGCATCGACAGGCGTCAATCAGTGCGCGACGATGGGCAGGTGAACAGCAGCCGAACGACCCCGCCGGCGCGCGCCGAGCTCCCCGTGCTGCCCGACGCGAGCTGCTCGGCCGGCCCGCTCACCGGCGGCATGGGCGCTGCCGAGGCCACCGAGCTCGCTCGGGTCCTCAAGGCCTTGGCCGACCCAGCCCGGTTGCGGCTGCTGTCCTTGATCGCCGACAGCCCCACGGCCGCGGCCTGCGCCTGCGACCTGACAGAGCCCCTGGGGTTGTCCCAGCCCACGGTGTCCCACCACCTCAAGGTGCTCGTCGACGCCGGCTTCCTGGACCGGGACAAGCGCGGGGTGTGGGCCTGGTACTCCCTGGTCCCGGGAGCCCTGCAGCGTGCGGTGGCCGGCGTGCCCGGCGTCGCGGAGCTGAGCCCGGCTTGAGCTCCCGCGAGCTACTGGGCCTCGCCGACGTCGTCTGCGTGCCCATGACCGAGGAGGACTGGCCGCAGGTCGAGGCCATCTACCGGGCCGGCATCGACACCGGCCACGCCACCTTCGAGACCGCCCCACCCACCTGGGAGGCCTTCGACGCCAGCAGGTCAGCCGACCACCGACTGATCGCCCTGCAGGGCGGGGAACCACGCGACGGCGCCGTCCTCGGCTGGGCCGCGGTGTCCCCGGTCTCGACGTGTGAGGTGTACGCCGGGGTCGTCGAGCACTCGGTCTACGTCGCCCCACACGCTCGAGGCAGAGGCATCGGCCGGCTCCTGCTCGATGAGCTGATCGCCAGCACCGAGGCGGCCGGGATCTGGACCATCCAGTCCTCCGTCTTCCCGGAGAACACGACCAGCCTGGCGATCCACCAGCGGGCCGGCTTCCGCACCGTCGGGGTCCGCGAGCGCATGGCACGCATGACCTACGGCCCGGTCGCCGGCCAATGGAGAGACACCGTCCTCATCGAGCGGCGCACAACCATCCTGTGACTGCATCGCTCACGATCCGCACGCCGAGGCCTGCCGCGGGGCGTTCCGCGAGCTCTGGACCGTGGGTGCTGGAGGACGGGTCCCGTCCGCAGGCGCTGACAGGCATCGTTCACTCATCTAGAACGTGCTCATGCAGATGCATGCTGTCGATCGCGACCAACGCGCATGAGCAGGTCATGGTACGGAGTCATCATCAGTCGCGCATGATCAACGCATCCAAGACCAGGTCGAACGGTTTCTGGTTCGAGTCCGGACGGGGGAGCCAGCACGACGGCCCCCGACCTGCCCGGGTCGGGGACCGTCGTCGTCCCGGGCGGACTGCTGGCCCGCGGTCAGACCGGATCAGCCGGGAGATCGCCCAGCAGCACGACGGCGCGCGCCGTGTCACGGACGGTGAGGCCCTGCTGGGCGGCGGTCTGCCGCAGGAGCTCCTCGGCCTGCTGCCCGGAGACCCCGCGCCGGGCCTGCAACCGCCCGACGGCCAGGGCCAGGAACGGGCCGGCGTCGGTGGGCTGCCCGTCGGCCCGGTGGGCGGCCGAGGTGGGCTCGGCGGCGGCGCGCCGCCAGGAGCCGGTGGTGAGCAGGGACGTCGCGCCGGTCAGCGGGCCGGTGCGGCGGGACGGGCCGGGGGTGGTCATGGCGTCGTCTCCTCGACGGAGGTCCGAGCGGCCGGCTGCACCCACCTCCATCCATGCAGTTCCGGCCGGTCCGCGCAACCCCGGGGAGCCGCGGTCAGCGCGCCGGCAGCCTGGCCTCGGCCGCTGCCCAGGCCACCTCGGACCCCGTTCGGGGCTCGTACCGGACGACGTCCTGGGTGCTGCGGACCAGCGCCCGCAGCTCGGCCAGGCCACCGGAGACCGACCCCAGCGCACGGGCCTGGACCAGCACGTTGCCCAGCGCCGCGGCCTCCACCGGCCCGGCGAGGACGGGCAGCCCGCAGGCTTCGGCGGTGAGCTGCATCAGCAGCGTGTTGCGCGCCCCGCCGCCCACCACGTGCACCACCTCGACGTCGGTGCCCGACAGCTCGGCCGCCGTCCGCACTGCGCGCCGGTAGGCCAGCGCCAGGCTGTCCAGGATGCAACGCACCGTCTGGGCCTGGCTCTGCGGCGGGGTCTGGCCGGTCTCCGCGCACAGCGCGGCGATCCGGGCCGGCATGTCGCCCGGCGGCAGGAACCGCGGGTCGTCGCAGTCGACGACGGCGGTGAACGCCGGCACCCGGGCCGCCGCGGACAGCAGGTCGCCGAGGTCGGCGGGCAGCCCGGCGTCGGCCCAGGTCCGCAGGGACTCCGACAGCAGCCACAGGCCCATGACGTTGCGGAGGTAGCGGACCGTGCCGTCCACCCCGAGCTCGTTGGTGAACCCGGCCGCGCGGCTGGGCCCGGTGAGCACCGGGGCCGGCAGCTCGACACCGACCAGCGACCAGGTGCCGCAGGAGACGTAGGCGAACCGGTCGGTCGCCGCCGGCACGCCGACGACGGCCGAGGCGGTGTCGTGCGAGCCCACCGCGGTCAGCGGTACCGGGCCGGTGAGCCCGGTCTGCGCCAGCACCTCGGGGGTGAGGACGCCGAGCGGGTCGCCGGGGGAGACCAGCGGCGGCAGCAGTTCGCGCGGCAGGCCCAGGGCGTCCAGCAGCGGCCAGGACCACTGCCGGGTGGTGGCGTCCAGCAGCCCGGTCGTCGAGGCGTTGGTGACCTCGGCGGACACCGCGCCGGTGAGCCAGTGGGCCAGCAGGTCGGGCACCAGCAGCGCGGTGCGGGCGGCGGTCAGCTGGGCCGTGCCGCGCCGGGCGGCGAGCTGGAAGACCGTGGTGAAGGGCAGGTGCTGCAGCCCGTTGACCTGGTAGAGGCGGTCGGCGTCGGCGACGGCGTGCACCTGGTCGACCCCCAGGGCGTGCCCGGCGTCGCGGTGGTGCAGCGGGTTGCCCAGCAGGGCGCCGTCGGCGTCCAGCAGGCCGACGTCGACCGCCCAGCTGTCGATGCCGACGCCGTCCACCGGGCCGCCGCGCCCGGCGGCCCGGAGGCCGTCGAGCACGCCGGTGAACAACGCGAGCACGTCCCAGTGCAGCTGGTCGCCCAGCTGCACCGGGCGGTTCGCGAAGCGGTTGACCTCGGTCAGCTCCAGCCGGCCCGGTCCCACCTCGCCGACCATCACCCGCCCGCTGGAGGCGCCGAGGTCGACCGCGGTCAGCCTCACCGCAGGAAGGCGGCGGCCACGCCGGAGTCCACCGGCACGTGCAGCCCGGTGGTGCGGGTCAGCTCGCCGCCGGTCAGCGCGAAGACCGCGTCCGCGACGTGCTCGGGCAGCACCTCGCGCTTGAGCAGCGTGCGCTGGGCGTAGTAGGCACCCAGCTCCTCCTCGGGGACGCCGTAGACCGCGGCCCGCTTGGCACCCCAGCCGCCGGCGAAGATGCCCGACCCGCGGACGACGCCGTCGGGGTTGATCCCGTTGACCCGGATGCCGTGCTCGCCGAGCTCGGCGGCCAGCAGCCGGACCTGGTGCGCCTGGTCGGCCTTGACCGCGGAGTAGGCGATGTTGTTCGGCCCGGCGAAGACCGAGTTCTTGGAGGAGATGTAGACGACGTCCCCGCCGAGGCCCTGCTCCACCATGACCCGGGCGGCCTCGCGGGAGACCAGGAAGCTGCCCTTGGCCATCACGTCGTGCTGCAGGTCCCAGTCCCGCTCGGTGGTCTCCAGCAGCGGCTTGGAGATCGACAGGCCGGCGTTGTTGACCACCAGGTCCACCCCGCCGAAGGCCATTGCCGCGGCGGCGAACGCGGCGGCCACGGCTTCGCCGTCGGACACGTCCGCGGCCACCCCGACCGCGACGTCGGTGGAGCCGATCCCGGCGGCGGCCTCCTGCGCCTTCGCCAGGTCCAGGTCTGCGACGACGACGCAGGCGCCCTCGGCGGCCAGCCGCTGCGCGATGGCCTTGCCGATGCCCGACGCGGCGCCGGTGATCAGCGCGACCCGGGAGGCCAGCGGCTTGGGCTTCGGCATCCGGGCGAGCTTGGCCTCCTCGAGGGACCAGTACTCGATCCGGAACTTCTCGACCTCGTCGATGGGGGCGTAGGTCGACACCGACTCAGCGCCGCGCATCACGTTGATCGCGTTGACGTAGAACTCGCCGGCCACCCGGGCGGTCTGCTTGGTGGCCCCGAAGCTGAACATGCCCACGCCGGGCACCAGCACGACCGCCGGGTCGGCCCCGCGCATCGGCGGGCTGTCCGGGGAGGCGTTGCGCTCGTAGTAGGCGGCGTAGTCGGCGCGGTAGGCCTCGTGCAGCTCGCGCAGCCGGGCGGTGACCTGCTCCAGCGGCGCGGTGGGCGGCAGGTCCAGCACCATCGGGCGGACCTTGGTGCGCAGGAAGTGGTCCGGGCAGGAGGTGCCCAGGGCGGCCAGCCGGGGGTGCTCGGCGGACGCGAGGAAGTCCAGGACGACGTCGGCGTCGGTGAGGTGGCCGACCTGCGGCTTGTCGGTCGAGGCCAGCCCGCGCAGCAGCGGGAACAGCGCGGCGGCCCGGGCCCGGCGCTCGGTCTCGGGCAGCGGCTCGAGCTCGGGGATGCGCGCCCCGAACGGGTCCGGCCGGCCGTGCTCGGCCAGGAACGCCTCGGCGGTGCGGATGATCTCCAGGCTGTTGGCCTCGCACTGCGCGGAGGTGTCGGCCCAGGCGGTGATGCCGTGCCCGCCGAGCACCGCGCCGATGGCCTGCGGGTTGGCCTCGGCGAGCGCGGCGATGTCCAGACCCAGCTGGAAGCCCGGACGGCGCCACGGCACCCACACCACGCGGTCGCCGAAGCAGCGGCGGGTCAGCTCCTCGCCGTCCGCGGCGGTGGCCAGCGCGATGCCGGAGTCGGGGTGCAGGTGGTCCACGTGTGCGGCGCGCACCAGACCGTGCATGGCGGTGTCGATGGACGGCGCCGCCCCGCCCCGGCCGTGCAGGCAGTAGTCGAACGCGGCGACCATCTCGTCCTCGCGCTCGACGCCGGGGTAGACGTCGACCAGCGCCCGGAGGCGATCCAGCCGCAGGACGGCGAGGCCGGGCTCGGTGAGGGTGCCCAGGTCGCCGCCGGAGCCCTTGACCCACAGCAGCTCGACGGGCTGCCCGGTGACCGGGTCGGTGTCGGTGCCGACGGCGGAGGTGTTGCCGCCGGCGTAGTTGGTGGTGCGGGGGTCGGCGCCCAGCGCGTTGGAGCGCTGCAGCAGCTCGCTGACCACGGGGTTCGTCACGTCGTCGTCCTCAGGTAGGTGGGGGGGGTGGGGGCTGGACCGGCTGGGGTTCAGGCGCCCCAGGAGGCCTGCGTGCCGCCGACCCGGTCGGCGGCGAGCCGGTCCTGGTGACCGGAGGCGGCGTAGGCGGCGTTGGGGTCGGGGTGCAGGCCGGCGGACTCGCGGAGCTCGGCGAGCAGCGGGCGGACGTCGGTGGCGAAGGCGTCGGTGAGCGCGGCGTGCGCGCCGAGCACGTCACCGGCCTGCTGGGCGGCGTGCAGCGCGTCCCGGTCGACCAGCAGCGCCTTGGCCGTGGCCTCCTGCACGTTGGTGACCGAGCGGATCTGGCCGGGGATCTTGGGCTCGATGTTGTGGCACTGGTCCAACATGAAGTTCACGCCGGCCGTGCCGTCCCCCGCCCGCCCCAGGGCGTCGGCCTCGACGATCTCGTTCATGATGCGGAACAGCTGGAACGGGTCGGCCGCGCCGACGATCAGGTCGTCGTCGCCGTAGTTGCGGCTGTTGAAGTCGAAGGCGCCCAGCCGGCCCACCCGCAGCAGCTGCATGACGATGAACTCGATGTTGGTGCTGGGCGCGTGGTGGCCGGTGTCCAGCACGACCTGCGCCTGGTCGCCGAGGGCCAGGCAGTGCACCAGCGAGGTGCCCCAGTCGGGGATGTCCATCGCGTAGAAGTACGGCTCGTAGATCTTGTACTCGACGAGCAGCCGGTGCTCGGGGTCCAGCAGCGCGTAGATCTGCTGCAGGGAGTCGGCGAGCCGGTCCTGCCGCGCGCGCAGGTCGTCCTGGCCGGCGTAGTTGGTCCCGTCGGGGAGCCAGAGCTTGAGGTCGGTGGAGCCGGTGGCCCGCATGACCTCGACGCACTCGGCGTGGTGGGCGATCGCCCGGTCGCGGACCGCTCGGTCGGCGTGGGTGAGGGAGCCCAGCCGGTACTCGTCGTCCTGGAACAGGTTGGAGTTGATCGCGCCGATGGCCACGCCCTGCTCGGCGGCGAAGGTGCCCAGTGCGGCGTAGTCCTCGACCCGGTCCCACGGGATGTGCAGGGAGACGCGGGGGGCGACGCCGGTGTACCGGTGCACCTGGGCGGCGTCGGCGATCTTCTCCCAGGGGTCGCGGGCGACGCCGGGGGCGCCGAAGACCTTGAACCGGGTGCCGGAGTTGCCGAACGCCCAGGACGGCAGCTCTATGGTCTGGGCGCGCAGCGCGTCGAGGGCGCGGGCACGGCGGTCGGGGCTGGTCACGGGAACTCCTCGGAGGGGACGGGGTGGGGGAGCGGTGGGGTGGACCGTCAGAGCGCGGCGAGCTGCGCGTCGAGGTCGAACACCAGGTCGAGCTGGGGCTTCCTGGTGCCGTCCCCGGTGCCGGGGACGAAGAGCGGGGCCATCGTGGCCTCCCACCGGGCGCTGACCTCGGTGGCGGCGACGGCGGCCTGGGCGGCGGCGAGGTCGGCCACGTCGGCGGTGCCGACGAGCAGGCCGTCCGGGCGCAGGAAGAGCTGGTAGTCCCGCCAGCCGGCGTCGGCCAGCGCGCGCAGCATGTCCGGCCAGACGGCGGCGTGCGCGGCGCGGTAGTCCTCGATGCGGTCGGGGCGGACCTGCAGGGTGAAGCAGATGCGGGGCACGCGGGGGACCTCTCGGGGAGCGGGGCGGGTGGTGCCCGGNGTGCCGGTGATCGCCCGGCGCACGGGGCGGGCGGTCAGGAAGCTGGTCATGGGTTCCCTCTCTGGGCGGCCGGCCGTCGGTGGCCGGTCTGTGGGTGGTGCGGGGTGGTGCGGGGTCGCGCGGGTGGGGACGGGAGGGTCAGCCCGGTGGCCGGGACGCGAGGCGTCCGCGGGCCCAGCCGGTGACCTGGGGGGCGACGACGGCGACGATCAGCAGCACGCCGGTCACGATGTTCAGCACGTCGCTGGGCACGTTGACCAGCTGCAGCGCGTTGCGGACCGAGGCCAGCAGGAGGGCGCCGGCCATGACGCCGAGCAGTCCGCCGGAGCCGCCGAAGATGGACACCCCGCCGAGCAGGATCGCCGCGATGACCTGCAGCTCGACGCCGGTGGCGTTGTCGGCCCGGGCGCTGCCGTAGCGCAGGGTCCAGTAGACCCCGCCGAGGGCGCTGACCACGCCGGCGGCGACGAAGAGCCACAGCTTGGTGCGGCCGACGTCGATGCCGCTGAAGCGGGCGGCGTCCTCGCTGTTGCCCATCGCGTAGAGCGAGCGGCCGATCGGTGTGGCGTGCAGGACGACCGCGGTGACGGCGACCAGCACCAGCAGCGGCAGGACCACGTTCGGGATGCCGGTGCCGCCGATCGAGCTGATCGCCCAGGTGGTCCACGACCGGGGGAAGTCCGCGACCGCCTGGTCGCCGAGGACGACGAACGCCAGACCGCGGTAGAGGGCCAGGGTGCCGATGGTGACCGCCAGCGAGGGCAGCCCGAGCCGGGTGACGAGCAGACCGTTCACCGCGCCCAGGACCGCGCCCAGCACGAGCACGAGCGGGACGATCAGCTCCAGCGGCAGCCCCTGGAACCACAGCCAGCCCATCACCGAGCTGGACAGCCCGACCGTGCTGGCCACCGACAGGTCGATCTCGCCGGTGACCACGATGAGCGTCAGGGGCAGCGCGATCAGGGCGACGACCGCGACGTCCAGCAGGAGGAACCCGGCGTTGCGGCTGGAGGCGAACCCGTCGACGGCGAACCCGGCGACGACCAGGAAGACCACGAGGAACGTGGTGATGACGCTGCCCGAGGGCAGGGTCCGGGGGGCGCGGGACGGGCGGGCCGGTGCGGCCGGACCGGCCGAGGTGTCAACGGCCACGGAGGTTCCTCCCTCGGAGACGTGCGGCGAGCCGGTCGGTGAGCGACTTGTCCAGCGCGATGGCGGCGATGATCAGGGCGCCGACCGCGGCGTCCCGCCAGAACGGGTCCAGCCCGAGCTGGGGGAGCGAGGTGCCGATCGTGGTGAGCAGCAGGGCGCCCAGGGCCGCGCCCCAGGCCGACCCGGTGCCGCCGGCGATGGCCACGCCGCCGACGACGGCGGCGGCGACCACGTTGAGCTCCAGCCCGGTGCCGGCCGTGGTGTCCAGGGTCTGGAACCGGGCGGCGTAGAGCACCCCGGCGAGGCCGGCCAGGGCCCCGTTGACCACGAAGGCCACCAGGACGCGGCGGCCGACCGGGATCCCGGACAGGCGGGCCGCCTCCGGCGCCGAGCCGATCCCGAACAGCTCGCGGCCGCTGCGGTAGGAGCGCAGGTGGATGCCGACGACGACGACCACGGCGATCGCGACCAGGAACAGCACCGGGATGCCCAGCACACGGGCGCCGCCGAAGTCCTTGAACCCGGTGGGCAGGTCGGTCGCGTTGATCTGCAGCCGCCCGCTGGTGCTGCCCCACAGCGAGTCCAGCCCGCGGATCGCGTAGAGCGTGCCGAGGGTGACCACCAGCGAGGGCACCTTGGCCACCGCGACGATCACGCCGTTGAGCAGGCCGCACAGCGCACCGACGGCCATGCCGGCCAGGACGGCCACGACGACCGGGGTGCCCGGCATGTTCGCCAGCAGGGTGCCCGTGGCGTAGGCCGACAGGCCCAGCACCGAGCCGACCGACAGGTCGACGTTGCGGGTGATGATCACCATCGTCTGGCCGGCGGCCAGCACCACGAGGATCGCCGCGGAGAGCATCAGGTCGCGGACGTTCTGCCCGGACAGGAAGCGCGGGTTGGCGATCAGGGTGATCCCGATCAGCAGGACCAGCGCGGCCAGGATGCCGAGTTCCCGGACGACGACCAGCCGCTGCAGGAGGGCGGCGCCGCGGCGTCCGGACCGCTCCGGCGGCGGGGTCCGGGTCGGCGTGGTCGTGGTGGCGGTCATGCCGCACCTGCCTGACCGGTGGCGGCGAGCATGACGGAGTCCTCGTCGGCGCGGGAGCGGGGGATGTCGGCGACGAGGCGGCCCTCGTGCATGACGAGCACGCGGTCGGCCATGCCGAGGACCTCGGGGAGCTCGCTGGAGACCATGACGACGGCCAGGCCCTCGGCGGCGAGGGAGGACATCAGGCGGTGCACCTCGGACTTGGTGCCGACGTCGATGCCCCGGGTCGGCTCGTCCACGATCAGCACCCGGGGCTCCGTCGAGAGCCACTTGGCCAGCACGACCTTCTGCTGGTTGCCGCCGGAGAGCGTGGCGACCGGGTCGCTGAGCCGGGCGGCCTTGACCTGCATCCGCTGCGTCCAGTCGGCCGCGGTGGCCCGCTCGGCGCGGCCGGTCAGCCAGCCGAACCGGGACAGCGCCCAGCGGCGGGTCAGCGTGGCGTTCCGCTCGACGGACAGCTCCATCACCAGGCCCTGCTGGCGACGGTCCTCGGGGACCAGCGCGATGCCGGCGGCCATCGCCGCGGCCGGGCTGCCGCCCTTGAGCCGGGTGCCGGCGACGGTGACCGACCCGGCGTCGTAGGCGTCGACGCCGAAGACGGCCCGCACCACCTCGCTGCGCCCGGCGCCCACCAGCCCGGCGAGGGCGACGATCTCGCCCGCCCGCACCTCGAAGGACACGTCGGTGAAGACGCCGGTGCTGCCCAGCCCCTCGACCTGCAGCACGACCTCGCCCGGGACGACGTCCTGCTTGGGGAACAGCTCGGCGACGTCGCGGCCGACCATCATCCGGATGACCTGGTCCACGGTGAGCTCGGACGTCGGGGACGTGGCGACCCAGGCGCCGTCGCGCATCACGGTGATCGTGTCGCAGAGGTCGAAGACCTCGTCGAAGCGGTGGGAGATGAACAGCACCGCGGCGCCGCCGTCGCGCAGCGCACGGGCGACGGCGAACAGCCGCTCGACCTCGACGCCGGACAGCGCCGCGGTCGGCTCGTCCATCACCAGCACCCGGGCCTCGAAGGAGATGGCCTTGGCGATCTCGACCATCTGCTGGTCGGCGATGGACAGCCCGCGGGCCGGTCGCGCCGGGTCGAGGGCGACACCGAGGCGCTCGAAGAGGGCGGCGCAGTCGGCGTGCAGCCGGGCCTTGTCGATCCGGCGGCCGGCGCCGAGGGGCTGGCGGCCCATGAAGATGTTCTCCGCGACGGACAGGTCGGGGAAGAGGGTCGGCTCCTGGTAGATGACCGCGATGCCGGCTGCCCGGGCAGCGGCCGGACCGTCCAGGGTGACCGGCTCGCCGTCCAGCAGCACCTGGCCCGAGCTGGGGCCGTGCACCCCGGCGAGGATCTTCACCAGCGTGGACTTGCCGGCGCCGTTCTCCCCGACCAGGGCGTGCGCCGAGCCGGCGCGCAGCTCCAGCCGGGCATCGCGCAGCGCGGCGACGGCGCCGAAGGACTTGGTGACGTCGCGCAGGGCGAGCACCGGGGCCGGGCCGTCGGCGGGCCCGGGTGGTGCCGCGGGGGGCGCTCCGGCCACGGGACCTCCTCGTCGAGATGGGATGGACGGCACCGCTGTGAAACGGTTCATCCGGTGTGTGGCGCAGACCATAGGAGGCGGCTGTGACGGGTGTCAAGCGTCACCGCCGTGGTGTCGGATCGGCTCCGCGAGCGGCCTGATCCGAGGTTGACACGTTTCAGATCCGTGCCACCATGGCGTGACCGGCGACACCCGTTGCCCGCCCGGGTCGTCCCCGCCCGTCGTCCCCAGGAGCCCGTGTGCCGGTCAGCATCCGCGACGTCGCCCTCCGGGCCGGCGTGTCGCTGGGCACCGTCAGCAACGTGCTGAACCGGCCCAACCAGGTCGCCGAGGGCACCCGGGAGCGAGTGCTGCAGGCGATCGGCGACCTGGGGTTCGTGCGCAACGAGTCGGCCCGCCAGCTGCGGGCCGGGACCAGTCGCACCCTGGGCCTGGTGGTGCTGGACATCGCCAACCCCTTCTTCACCGACGTGGCCCGGGGCGTAGAGGACGTGGCCAACGACGCCGGCCTCGCCGTGATCCTGTGCAACTCCGACGACCGCCCCGCCAAGGAGTCGGCCTACCTGGACCTGCTCGCCGAGCAGCGCGTGCAGGGGGTGCTCATCACCCCCACCGCGGACCTGTCGCCGAACCTGGAGTCGATGCGCCGTCGCGGCACCCCGGTGGTGCTGGTGGACCGCCGCGCGTCCGGGCCGGGGCAGTGCTCGGTCGCCGTCGACGACGTCCTCGGCGGCAGGCTGGCGGCCGACCACCTCATCGAGCGCGGCCACCGCAGGCTGGCGTTCGTGGGCGGGAGCTCCGGGCTGCCCCAGATCCAGGAGCGGCACGCCGGCGTGGTCGCCGCGGTCCGGGAGCGGTGGGGGGACGAGGAGGCGCTGACGGTCTTCGCGCCGTCCGTGCTCACCGTGGAGACCGGTCGCCAGGCCGCCGCGCAGATCGTCGGCATGCCGGCCGCGCAGCGCCCCACCGCGGTCATCTGCGCCAACGACCTGCTGGCCCTCGGGGTGCTGCAGGAGATGACCCGGCACGGCGTGCGGGTGCCCGAGGAGTGCGCCATCGTCGGCTACGACGACATCGACTTCGCCGCCGCGGCCGCGGTCCCGCTGACCTCCGTCCGCAAGCCGCGCCGGGAGCTCGGCCGCCGGGCCGCGGAGCTGCTGCTCGACGAGTCGGCCGAGGGCCACGTCCACGAGCAGATCGTCTTCGAGCCGGTCCTGGTGGTCCGGGAGTCCTCGATGACCCGCCGGACCTCCTCGCGGGCGGACCGGACCGCGTGAGTGCACCAGCCCTGACCCCCGACCCCGTCCCGACCGACCCGAGGACCTCCCGATGACTCGCACCCGCCGTCAGGCGCCCCGTCCGGCCGAGCTGCTCGAGCTGGTGTCGTTCAAGAAGCCCGACCTCAACGGCAAGCGCCGCCGGCTGGAGTCGGCGCTGACCATCGCCGACCTGCGCACGGTCGCGAAGCGGCGCACCCCGCGGGCCGCCTTCGACTACACCGACGGCGCCGCCGAGGGCGAGCTGTCGCTGGCCCGGGCCCGGCAGGCCTTCGCCGACGTGGAGTTCCACCCCGACGTGCTGCGCCCGGCCGTCGACGTCGACACCTCCGTCGAGGTCCTGGGCGGGCCGAGCGCGCTGCCCTTCGGCATCGCGCCCACCGGGTTCACCCGGCTCATGCAGACCGAGGGCGAGACCGCCGGGGCCGGTGCCGCGGCCGCGGCGGGCATCCCGTTCACGCTGTCCACCCTGGGCACGACGACGATCGAGGACGTGAAGGCGGCCAACCCGCACGGCCGCAACTGGTTCCAGCTCTACGTCATGCGCGACCGGTCGATCTCCTACGGCCTGGTCGAGCGGGCCGCGGCCGCCGGGTTCGACACCCTGCAGTTCACCGTGGACACCCCGATCGCCGGGGCCCGGCTGCGGGACAAGCGCAACGGGTTCTCCATCCCGCCGCAGCTCACCGCGGGCACGGTGCTCAACGCCGCCGTCCGGCCGTGGTGGTGGTGGGACTTCCTGACCACCCCGAAGCTGGAGTTCGCCTCGCTGTCGACCACCGGCGGCACGGTGGGTGACCTGCTGGACATGGCCATGGACCCGACGATCAGCTACGAGGACCTCGACGTCATCCGCGGCATGTGGCCGGGCAAGCTCGTGGTCAAGGGTGTGCAGTCGGTGGCCGACGCCACCAAGCTGCTGGACGCCGGGGTGGACGGCCTCGTCCTGTCCAACCACGGCGGCCGGCAGCTCGACCGCGCCCCGGTGCCCTTCCACCTGCTGCCGGCGGTGCGCAAGGAGGTCGGCGACGACGCCTGCGTCATGGTCGACACCGGGATCATGAACGGTGCCGACGTGGTGGCCGCGATGGCCCTGGGCGCCTCGTTCACCCTGATCGGCCGGGCCTACCTGTACGGCCTCATGGCCGGCGGGCGCGAGGGGGTCGACCGCACGATCGAGATCCTCCGGTCGGAGATCGTGCGCACCATGCGGCTGCTGGGCGTCAGCTCGATCGCCGAGCTCGAGCCCCGGCACGTCACCCAGCTGCACCGCCTGCTGCCCCGGGGCTGATCCCAGGGCGGTGCGGAGTCGGAAACGGCGGCGACGCGGGAGCCGCTGATCGGGCCCCAGACGTAACGGCATCTCGTTCCGGACGTCACCACGGCGACACACCCCGGGACGACCGTTCTCGGCATGACCACGGGGGCCCGGCAGCGGGTGCACGACGCGCACCGGCACCTCGGCGTGCTGCCCGCGTTCCCCTTCTACGGCGGTCCGCCGGTCAACCCGGACACCACGGCCCGAGCCACCATCGCCGAGCTGCAGGCCGACCTGGACGACGAGGGCACCGAGTTCGCCCTGGTCATCCCCAACTACGGGGTGCCCGACCCGACGGCGTCCTTCGCGCTCAACGAGCTGGTGGTCGAGGCCGCGCAGACCGACGAGCGGATCCGGGCCGGGCTGTGGACCAGCCCCCGCCCGCAGGACGCCGTCGCGACGAGCGCGGCCCTCGCGCTGGCCGGTGAGCAGGGCGTCAGCGCGCTCAAGCTGTCCTTCCTGCTCGGCGGGCGGGCCACCGACGAGGCCTGCCGCCCGCAGCTCGACGCGATCTTCGCCGCCGCGCGGGAGCACGACCTGGTCGTCCACGTGCACACCAGCCCGGGCGCGGCCAGCGACCTCGACGAGGTCGGCCTGCTGGTCGACCGGTACGCCGACGACGTCGCCGTCCACCTGGTGCACATGGGCGGCGGCATGAGCGGCCACATCAAGCTGATCGGCCAGAAGTTCTTCGCCTGGGTCGCCGAGGGCAAGCGGGTCTACACCGACACCAGCTGGGCCATCGGCTTCGCGCCGCGCTGGTTCGCCGCCGAGATCGAGCGGCACGGCATCGGCCACGACCGGGTCCTCTTCGCCTCCGACCAGCCCTGGGGCGACTTCGCGGGCGAGCACGCCCGCCTCGCGGCGGCCACCGGGGACGGCGAGCTCGCCGACCTGGTCTTCCGCCGCAACTTCGAGCAGCTCCACCGCCTGACCTGACCCGCACCGCCCAACCCGATCGTCCGCCCACCCCACCACCCCAACGGAGGAACCCTGTGACCACCCCGCTCGCATCGCCCGAGGAGATCAAGGCCAACGCGGAGGCCAGCCTCGCCGAGATCCCGCACCCCTCGCTGCCCAAGGGCAGCAACCTGTACGGCTCGACCAAGATCTTCCCCGACTACCAGGCCGGCGAGGGCGAGAGCTACCTGACCCTGGTGCACGGCATCGCGCACGAGTCGTCGGTCAGCTTCGTGGCCTGCCTGCAGGCGCTGCGCGCCCTGCGCAAGGGCTACGAGTCGGTCCTGTACTTCTACGGCCCGGCCGCGATGAACGCCATGGCCACCCGCGGCTTCCCGACCACCGGGGACTCCGCGTTCCCGGGCGAGCAGAACATCAACTCGCAGATCGAGAAGTTCATCGAGGAGGGCGGCACGGTCTACGTCTGCCGCTTCGGGCTCTCCCTGCACGGTCTCCGCGAGGAGGACCTGATCGCCGGCTGCATCCCCTGCCACCCGCTCGACGTGCAGGACGCGCTGATCCACTACGCCCGCAAGGGCGCGATCATCAACAGCACCTACAACCTCTGAGTCGCCGGCCGTGACCCGGACACCGATGCGACCGAGCACCCGCGTGGACGTCGCGATCCTCGGCGTCCGGGTCGACGCCCCGGTCCGGAGACGGGCCGGGGCGGGCCCCAGCGACGACGGCCACGTGCTGCTGGGCGGCATGGGGACGGCGCTGCCGCTGAACGCCGACAGCCCGTACTCGATCAGCGGCGGCCGCCTGCTGCTGGACGGCGCCGACCTCGGGCTGGACGCCGAGGCGATCGAGCGCCCCCGCTTCTACGACCTGGCCACCGCCGACGGCGTCCCCTACGAGAAGCTCGCCCGGCTGCACGGCAAGGACGTGCTGGCCACCACCGTCGTGCAGACCTGCATCCGGTACGACGAGGCGGACCGCTGCCGGTTCTGCGCCATCGAGGCCAGCCTGGCCGCCGGGTCGACCACCGCGGTCAAGAGCCCGGCGCAGCTCGCCGAGGTGGCCGAGGCCGCCGTCCGGCTCGACGGCGTGCGGCAGATGGTGATGACCACCGGCACCACCAACGGCCGGGACCGCGGCGCCCGGCACCTGGCCCGCTGCGTCCGGGCGGTCACCGCTGCCGTGCCGGGGTTGCCGATCCAGGTGCAGTGCGAGCCGCCGGCTCCGCAGGACCTGGACGCGATCCAGGAGCTCAAGGACGCCGGGGCCACCGCGATCGGCATCCACGTCGAGTCCCTGGACGACGACGTGCGGGCCCGCTGGATGCCCGGCAAGGCCACCGTGCCGATGAGCCAGTACGACGCCGCCTGGGCCGAGGCGGTGCGGGTGTTCGGCCGCAACAAGGTGTCGACCTACCTGCTGGTCGGGCTGGGGGAGGACGCCGACGAGCTGGTCGCCGGCGCGCTGGACCTCGCCGGTCGCGGCGTCTACCCCTTCGTCGTCCCGTACCGGCCGCTCGCCGGGACGCTGGCGATGGCCGACGGCGTCGGCGCCCCGGACCCCGCGGTGCTCGAGGACGTCACCACCCGGGTCGCCGCCGGGCTGCGCGCCCTGGGCATGCGCGGTGCCGACCAGGGCGCCGGCTGCGCGGCGTGCGGTGCGTGCAGCGCACTCCAGGCGGCCGGCGCATGACCGAGCAGATGGCCTGGGACCGCAACGTGCTGCTGGTCGACCACCGGCTGCCCGTGGCCCGGCCCGGCTGGCAGCTCGAGGAGGCCGACCCGGCCGGCGTCCGCGCCCACCGGCAGCTCCGGCAGCAGGCGTTCGTCGAGGACCAGGGCCTGTTCGCAGGCTCCGACCTCGACGACGCCGACGACGACGCGGCCACCGTCGTCCTGGTCGCCCGGGGGGTGGCCGGGGAGGTGCTCGGCGGTGTGCGGCTCGCCCCGGTCGGGGTCGACGTCGGCTGGTGGACCGGGTCCCGGCTGGTCGTCGCGCCCGGCAGCCCGCCCGGCATCGGCCCCGCCCTGGTGGCCGCCGCCTGCGCGCGGGCCGAGCAGGCCGGCGCACTGCGCTTCGACGCCGTCGTGCAGGACCGCTACGCCGCGATGTTCACCCGGCTGGGCTGGGCGGCCACCGGGGCCGCGGACATCGCAGGCCGGCCGCACACCGCGATGACCTGGCCGATCGGCCGCCTCGCCGCCCTCGCGCAGGCCACCAAGTCCCCGCTGGGCGGGCTGCTCGCCGGCCTGCACCTGGGCGGCCCCGGCTTCGTCGGGGACGACGGCGCCCCGGTGCCGGGCACCGACGTGGTCGCCGCCTGCGACGCGATCCTGCCCTCGATGGTCGAGCGCGACCCCGGCTGGGCCGGCTGGTGCGGGGTGCTGGTCAACGTCAACGACCTGTCCGCGATGGGTGCCGCCCCGCTGGGCCTGCTGGACTCCATCGGCGCCCGGGATGCCTCGTTCGCCGCCCGGGTCGTCGCCGGCCTGCGCGCCGGGTCGCAGGCCTGGGGCGTGCCGGTGCTCGGCGGGCACACCCAGCTCGGCGTGCCCGCGGCGCTGAGCGTCACCGCGCTGGGCCGCACCGACCGGCCGGTGCCGGCCTCGGGCGGCCGGCCGGGCCAGCACGTCCGGCTGACCGCCGACCTGGGCGGGGACTGGCGGCCCGGCGCGACCGGCCGGCAGTGGGACTCCACCACCGGCCGGACGACGGCCGAGCTGCAGCTGATGGGCTCGGTCGTCGCCCGCACCGCGCCGGCCGCGGCCAAGGACGTCTCGATGGCCGGCCTGGTCGGCACGCTGGGCATGCTCGCCGAGGCCAGCGGCTGCGGCGCCGTCCTGGACGTCGCGGCGGTGCCCCGGCCGACGTCGGCGACCGTCGGGGACTGGTTCACCTGCTTCCCCGGCTCGGCCTTCCTCACCACCGACGGCGCCGACCGCTCCTTCGCACCCGCGGGACCGGCCAGCACGGCCACCTGCGGCGAGCTGGTGCCCGGCTCCGGCGTGCGGCTGCGCTGGCCCGACGGCTCGACCACCCCCGCCCTGGCCGGTCCGGTGACCGGCCTCGGCGCCTCCCGCACACCCGAGGAGAACCCGTGACCACCTTCGCCGCCGTCGCCGCTCCGTTCGGCCGTGACCTCGACGCCTCCTTCGCCCGGATCGAGGGGCTCGTCGCCGACGCCCGGGCCCGCGGCGTCCAACTGCTCGCCCTGCCCGAGGCCACCCTCGGCGGCTACCTGGCCTCCCTCGGCGACCACGGGGTGTCCGAGGTGCTGCCCGAGCACGCGTTGCCCCCGGCCCTGGACGTCGACGGCCCGGAGGTCGCCCGGCTGGCCCGGATCGCCGGCGACATGGTGGTGACCGCCGGGTTCTGCGAGTCCGACGGCGCCCGGCGGTACAACACCGCGGTCGCCGTCACCGGGGACGGTGTGCTCGGCGTGCACCGCAAGGTGCACCAGCCGCTGGGGGAGTCGAACTCCTACGCGGCCGGCGACGGCTTCCGCGCCTTCGAGACGCCGGTCGGCCGGATCGGCATGATGATCTGCTACGACAAGGCCTTCCCGGAGGCGGCCCGCACGCTGGCCGTCGACGGCGCCGAGGTCGTCGTCTGCATGTCGGCCTGGCCGGGCTCGCGGACCGGGGCCGCAGCCGACCTGGCCGAGGACCGGTGGACCCGCCGGTTCGACCTGTTCGACCAGGCCCGCGCGCTGGAGAACCAGATCGTCTGGGTGTCGGCCAACCAGTCGGGCACCTTCGGCGCGCTGCGGTTCGTCTGCAGCGCCAAGGTCGTCGGCCCGGGCGGGGACGTGCTGGCCACCACCGGCGTCGCGCCCGGCACCGCGGTGGCCACCGTAGACGTGGGCGAGGTCCTCGCCGGGGCGCGGCGGTCGATGGGGCACCTGCGGGACCGCCGTCCGGAGACCTACGGGGTCGGGGCGGTCGCGTGACGCTCACCGAGGCGGCGCCCACCCGCACCGGGCTGCCCGCGCACGTGCCGGTCGCCGTCGTCGGCGGCGGGCAGGCCGGGCTGTCGATCTCCTGGCACCTGGTCCAGCGCGGCGTCGAGCACGTCGTGCTGGAGCGGGAGACCGTCGCGCACGAGTGGGTCGACGCCCGCTGGGACACCTTTTGCCTGGTCACCCCGAACTGGCAGTGCCGGCTGCCCGGCTGGCCCTACGCCGGCGACGACCCCGAGGGCTTCATGCTCCGCGACGAGATCGTCGACTACGTCCGGTCCTACGCGGCGTCCTTCGACCCGCCGGTGCACGAGGGCGTCGCGGTCACCCGGCTCGCCCCCGCCGCCGAGGGCGGCTACCTGCTGACCACCAGCGCCGGAGAGCTGCACGCCGACCAGGTGGTGCTCGCCGTCGGCGGCTACCACCTGCCCGTCGTCCCGCCGTACGCCTCCGCGCTGCCCGACGGGATCACCCAGCTGCACTCCCAGGCCTACCGCAACCCCGAGCAGCTGCCCGAGGGCGAGGTGCTCGTGGTCGGCACCGGGCAGTCCGGCGCGCAGATCGCCGAGGACCTGCACCTGGCCGGCCGCCGGGTGCACCTGGCCGTGGGCAGCGCGCCGCGGATCGCCCGCCGGTACCGCGGCCGCGACGTCGTCGCGTGGCTCGACGACCTCGGCCACTACGACCTGCCGGTCGAGCAGCACCGGGACGGCGAGGCCGCGCGGGTCGGCACCAACCACTACGTCACCGGCCGGGACGGCGGCCACGACATCGACCTGCGCACCTTCGCCGTCCAGGGCATGCGGCTCTACGGCACGCTCACCGGGCTGGCCGGCTCCGCGCTGACCTTCGCGCCGAACCTGACCGCCCACCTGGACCGCGCGGACGCCGTCGACGACGGCGCCAAGGACGTGATCGACCGGCACATCGCCGCGGCCGGCATCGACGCGCCGACCGAGGACCGCTACGTCCCGGTGTGGGCGCCGGCGGAGGACCCGAAGGAGCTGGAGCTCGAGGGCTCCGGGATCACCGCCGTGGTGTGGGCGATCGGGTTCCGGGCGGACTGGTCGTGGGTGAAGGTGCCGGTGTTCGACGGCACCGGCTACCCCACCCACCACCGCGGCGTGACCGCGGCGCCGGGGTTGTTCGTGCTGGGCCTGCCGTGGCTGCACACCTGGGGGTCGGGCCGGTTCGCCGGCATCGCCCGGGACGCCGAGTTCGTGGCCGACCGGATCACCGAGCTGAGCGCGGCCGGCACCCGGACCGGGCTGAGCAGCGCGCTGGCGGCGGGCGCGGCGTCGTCGGCCTCCCGGACGGCGTGAGGGTCGCGGCGGTCTCGGCGCACTTCGGCCGGGAGGTCGAGCCCTGCGTGGCCAAGGTGGAGGCGATCACCGCCGACGCCCGGGCGCAGGGGGTGGACCTGCTGGTCTTCCCGGACGCCACGATCGGCGGCTACCTCGGCGGGTTCGACCCGGTGCACGACACCGGCCTGCCCCCGGCCTTCCCCGCCGACGACGCGGTGTTCGACCGGGTCGCCGCGGCGGCCGGGCCGGTGGTGGTCTGCCTGGGCTACCGGGAGTCCGCCGGCGGCCGGTTCCACAACAGCGCCGTCGCCCTCACCGGGGACGGCGTGCTGGGCCGACACCGCAAGGTGCACCAGCCCGCCGGGGAGGTCGCCGCCTACGCGGCCGGGGACGCGTTCACCGCCTTCGACACCCCGGTCGGCCGGCTGGGCATGCTCATCGACTACGACAAGACCTTCCCCGAGGCCGCCCGCACCCTGGCCGGGGACGGCGCCCACCTGCTCGCCTGCCTGTCGGCGTGGCCGGCCTCGCTGACCAACCGGGCGCCGCGGCTGCTGCAGGACCGGCAGTCCCGGCTGTTCGACCTCTACGACTGCGCCCGGGCCGCGGAGAACCAGGTCGTGGTGGTCTCGGCCAACCAGACCGGCACGATGGGCCGGCTGCGGTTCCTGGGCCAGTCCAAGGTGGTCGGCCCCGGTGGTGACGTGCTGGCCCGCACCTGGGCCAAGGCCGGGCTGGCGGTCGCCGAGCTGGACGTGGCCGGCGAGGTCGCCCGGTCCCGCACGGTGCTGTCCCACCTGGCCGAGCGCCGTCCGGAGGCGTACTCGTGAGGGTCGCGCTGCTGACCTACTCCACCAAGCCGCGCGGCGGGGTGGTGCACACCCTGGCGCTGGCCGAGGCGATGGCCCGGGCCGGGCACGACGTGCACGTCTGGTCGCTGGGCCGGGGCGGGGACCAGGCGTTCTTCCGGCCGGTCGACCCGGCGGTGACGCTGCGGCTGGTGCCGTTCCCCGACGTCGCCGGGGAGGACGTCGGCGCCCGCATCCTGCGGTCGATCGCCGTCCTGGGGGCCGCCTTCGCCGACGAGGCCTACGACGTGGTGCACGCCCAGGACTGCATCTCGGCCAACGCGGTGCCCGACTGCGTGCGCACCGTCCACCACCTCGACCGGTTCACCACCCCGGAGCTGGCGGCCTGCCACGAGCGGGCGCTGCGGACCCCGCACGCCCTGGTGTGCGTGTCGGCCGCCGTCGCCGCCGAGGTCGCAGCGGGCTGGGGCCGGACGGCGACCGTCATCCCCAACGGGGTCGAGGCCGACCGGTTCGCCGCGGCGGCCGGCCCGGACGGCGCCGCGGGCCGCCGGCGGTGGCGGGACCGGCTGGGGGACTACGTGCTGGCCGTCGGCGGCATCGAGCCCCGCAAGGGCACCCGGGACCTGGTCGAGGCCATGGCGACGGTGCGCGACGCCCGGCCGGACCTGGCGCTGGTGGTCGCCGGCGGCGAGACGCTGTTCGACTACCGCGCCTACCGGGCCGACGTCGACGCCCGGGCTGCCGAGCTCGGGGTGGCGCCGGTGGTGCTGGGACCGGTGGACCACGCGGAGCTGCCCACCCTGGTGGCCGCGGCGCAGGTGTTCGCCTTCCCCTCGACCCAGGAGGGCTTCGGCCTGGCCGCGATGGAGGCGCTGGCTGCCGGGGTGCCGGTGGTGACCCGGGACCTGCCGGTGCTGCGCGAGGTCTTCGGCGCCACGGCGGCCTTCGCCACCGACCCGGCCGGGTTCTCCGACGCCCTGCTGGCCGCCGCGGCGCAGCCGGACGCCGGCCGCGTCGCCGCGGGACGGGCGCTGGCGGACGGGCACGACTGGGACACCGCGGCCGCTGCCCACCTCGCGCTGTACGGCCGGCTCGCTCGGACCCGGCCCCGAACTTAGGCAAGGGTGCCCTAAGCTGCCGCCGTGTCCACGACCTCACCCACGCGCCGCACGGCGCTCGTCGCCGCCGCCCTGGCCGCCGCCGCGACCCTCGCCTCCTGCTCCTCCGGTCCCGCCGCCGACGCCGCCGACGGCCCGGGCGGGTGGGAGTTCACCGACGACACCGGCACCACGGTGACCCTCGACGAGGCCCCCGAGCGGATCGCCAGCTACAGCGACTACGCGTTGGGCCTGCTGAGCCTGGACGTCGAGCCGGTGGCGGTCTTCGGCCGGGTGGACGTGGCCAGCGACCCGCGCTTCGCGGAGTACCCCGAGGCGGCCGACATCCCGGTGGTCGGCAACGGCTACGGGGAGATCAACCTCGAGGCGCTGGCCGCGACGCAGCCGGACGTCATCGTGGTGGGTCTGTACCCGGAGGACCGCGAGGGCACCCTGGACCTGGACGGCCCGCGCTACGGCCTGGCCGACGTCGAGCAGCAGCAGCAGCTCGAGGCGATCGCGCCGATCATCACCGTCGTGGTGGGCGGCCGGGGGGCCGACGTCATCGACAGCCTGAACTCGGTCGCGCTCGCCCTGGGCGCCGAGCAGTCGGCGGTCGACGCGGCGCAGGCCGAGTTCGACGCGGCCGCGGCCGAGCTGCAGGCCGCCGCGGAGGAGTCCGACCTGGAGGTCACCCAGATGTACGCCGACGCCAGCTCGGGCATCTACCTGGCCAAGCCCGACGACGAGCTGGGGATGGAGCTGTACCGCAGCTACGGCGTCGACTTCACCGACCTGAACCCCGACGACGGCACCTTCTACTGGGACATCTACGGGTGGGAGAACGCCGCACAGACGATGACCGGCGACGTCTTGCTGCTCAGCGTGGAGGGCTTCCAGGCCGCCGACCTCGCCGACCAGCCCACCTTCGCCCCGCACCCCGCGCTGGTGGCCGGGCAGGTGCACAGCTGGACCCAGGCCGCGCTGGACTTCCACTCGCAGGCCGAGAAGATGCGCGAGCTGGCCGGGATCCTGCGGGCGTCGGTCGACGTCTGAGGCCAGGGGCCCCGGGTCACCCCGGGGCCCCTGTGCTCAGACCGCGTTCGCCTGCGCCACCCCGCCCAACCAGGCCAGGCTCGGCTTCGGCGTGCGGACGAAGGTCTGCCGGTCGACCTCGACCAGGCCGAAGGTCGGCGTGTAGCCCGCGAACCACTCGAAGTTGTCCAGCAGAGACCAGTGCACGTACCCGCGGACGTCGACCCCGTCGGTGATCGCCTGCGCCAGGGACCCCAGCGCCTCGCCGGTGAAGGCGATCCGCTGCGCGTCGTCGGTGGTCGCGATCCCGTTCTCGGTGACCACGATCGGGGTGTCCGGCAGCACCTCCGCCACCCGGCGGACCGACGCGCCCAGGGCGCCCGGTCGGTACTCCATGTGCGCCAAGGTCATCAGGTCCGCGTCGCCGGCGACCGGGCCGTCCGGGCCGATCCGGGCGCAGCTGTAGATCTGCATGCCGACGAAGTCGCCCTCGCCGGCCACCTCGAGGAACTGGTCCTCCATGGCCGCGCGGTGGGCGACCATCTCGTCGTCCCCGCCGTCCTCGACGATCCACTCCTGGCCGACCAGCGAGAGGCCGTGGGTCACCCCGGCGCCGCGCAGCACCTGGGCGCTGGCCCGGTGCGCGTCGAGGAAGGCGTCGGCCAGCCGCTGGTCGGGGCGGGGCAGCCCGGAGATCTGCTCGCCGCGGGCGGCCATCGCGCCCAGCACCGGCAGCACCGAGGCGAGGTTGGGCTCGTTGATCGTGATCGTGTACGGGACGTCGGCCAGCACCGGCAGCACGGTCTCGGTGAACCGGGCGAACCGGTCGGCGGCCTTGGGCGAGGTCCAGGCACCGTCCTCGTGGAACCACCGCGGGGTGGTGAAGTGCATCAGCGTGACCAGCGGGGTGAGCCCGCGCTCCAGGCAGCCGTCGACCATCCGCCGGTAGTGGTCGAGCCCGGCCCGGGAGACCTCGCCCTCCTCCGGCTCGATCCGGCTCCACTCCAGGCTGAACCGGTAGGCGCCCAGCCCCGACCCGGCGACCAGGTCCAGGTCCTCGCGCCATCGGTGGTAGCTGTCGCAGGCGTCCCCGCTGACCTCGGCGAAGGGGGAGTGCTCGGCGTGCTCCCAGGCCCAGTAGTGGTTCTGGGTGTTGCCGCCCTCGACCTGGTGGGCGGCGGTGGCGGTGCCCCAGAGGAAGGCGGGCGGGAAGGTGGCGGTCATGCGGTCTCCAGGGTGTGGGCGCCGGTGACGGCGTCGAGCAGGACGGTGGGGTCGGGGACCGAGTCCCCGCGCCAGGCGACGTGCTGGTCGGGGCGGACCAGCACCAGGCCGGCTCCCCACAGGTCGCGCAGCGCAGGCGCGGCGGACAGGTCGGTGACCGACAGCGGCACCCCGCGCCGGGCGGCCTCGGCCACCAGCGGGTCGGGGTCGCCGGCGGTGACGAGCAGGGTGAACCCCTCGCCCAGCTCGTCGTAGACCGAGCGGCCCGGCCGGAGCCAGGCGTGCGGCAGCCGGGCACCGGGGTGCGCGGACGGGGTGAACCCGACGACGTCGTGCGCCGGCGGCACCGACCCGTCGGGGACGACGACCGGGGAGTCGGCGTAGTCGTAGCCCAGCACCAGGCCCAGGCTGTGGAACTCCGGGTCCTTCACCTGCAGGGCGTCGGCCAGCTCGGCGCGGACCGCGTCGCCGTCCGGGCCCGGGGCCTCGGCGTCCCGCCCGGCGAAGCGGGTGGCGGTGAACGCCTCCTGGTCCCCGGCGGCGGCGATGGTCCGCTCGGCGACCGGACGGCGCTCGGGCTCGTAGCTGTCCAGCAGCGACGCCGGGGCCCAGCCCTGCAGCACGGCGGCGAGCTTCCAGCCGATGTTGACCGCGTCGCCGACGCAGGTGTTGAACCCGTGCCCGCCCCACGGCGGGTTCAGGTGCGCGGCGTCGCCGACCAGGAACACCCGCTCGCCGCGGTACCGGTCCACCAGCAGCATCCGGGCCGACCAGGGGTCGGTGACCAGCACCTCGACGTCGCAGTCGGGGTCACCGGCGAAGGCCCGCACCAGGGCGACCGGGTCGACGTCCTCGCGGGACACGTCGACGCCCTGCACGATCGCCCACCAGGTGCCGGCCAGGTCCAACCGGCCCATCAGCCCGCCGCGCTCCCCGCCGACCACCCACCAGTGCACGCCGAGCGCACAGGGCGGGCGCTCGTCGAGGGTGCGCGACCGGAAGGCCAGCGACAGGTTCGGGGCGGTGCCCGAGGACCCGGCGTACCGGGCGCCGATCGCGGCGCGGGAGACCCCGCTGCCGCCGTCGGCGCCGAGCAGGTACTCGGCGTGCACCTCGGTGGTCGTGCCGTCGGCGCCGGTGACGACGGCCCGGACGCCGTCCGGGCCGTCGTGCACCTCGGTGACCCGCGAGCCCAGCAGCAGGGTCACCGACGGCAGGTCGGCCACCGCGTCGCGCAGCAGCTGCTCGACCACCGGCTGCGGCACCTGCTGGCCGGATTCGGCGGCGATGTCCCGGGGCTGCGTCCACAGCCCGAAGGCGTTCGGGAACCGGGTCAGCTCGCGGCCGAACACCGAGGTGCAGAACACGACGTCCTGCGCGTGCTCGACCGGCAGCGGAGCACGTCGGCGGAGCTCGTCGGCCAGGCCCCAGCGCCGCAGGTGCTCCATGGTGCGCACGCTGGTGGTCTTGGCCCGGGCGCGCAGCGGGTCGAGGACCTCGCGGGGCTCCACGACCAGCACCCGGACGCCGCGCCGGCCCAGCTCGATCGCCGCCGCCAGACCGCTGGGGCCACCGCCGGCGACCAGCACCGGGACCTGCCGGGGCGCGGTGGGGCGGGGGCCGGTCACTGGTGGTCCCCGAGGAGGTGCCGGGTCAGGAACGCGGTGGTGCGGGTGAGTGCGGTGGCGGCTGCGTCGGGGGAGCCCAGCCACATGTGGTCGGCGCCGGGCAGGGTGACCAGCTCGACCGGGGTGCCGGCGGCGGTGAGCGCGGCGTGCAGCAGCTCGCTCTGCCGGTGGCCGACCATGCGGTCGGCGTCCCCGTGCAGCAGCAGGAACGGTGGCGCGGCGGGTCCGGCGTGGGTGACCGGGCTGGCCTGCGCGGCGAACTCGGGGACGTCGGCCGGGGCGGCGCCGAGCAGCTGCGCCTCCCGGGTGGTCGCGTCGGTCGGGTCGGCCGGCACGGTGGCCAGGTCGGTCGGCGGGTACCAGGCGACGACGGCGCGGACGGTGCTCGCCGGCCCGGTGACGCCGACGTCGCCGTCCAGGTCCGGGCCGGTCAGGCCGAGCAGCGCGGCCAGGTGACCGCCGGCGGACTCGCCCCACGCGGCGACCCGGTCGGGGTCGACGCCGAGCTCGTCTGCCCGGAACCGCAGCCACCGGACGGCGGCCTTCGCGTCGTGCAGCTGGGCCGGCCAGACCGCCTCGCCGGAGAGCCGGTAGTCCAGCGCCGCGACGGCGATGCCGGCCTGCGCGAGCTGCTCGAACGGGGCGCTGCCGGTGAACTGCGGGCCGGCCGAGTGCCGGCTGCCCAGCCGCCAGCCGCCGCCGTGCAGGAAGACGACCACCGGCGCCGGGCCGGGGTCGGCCGGCAGGTAGAGGTCGAGCTCGAGCGGCCGGGCGCCGGGGAGGGCGGCGTAGGGGACGCCGGCGAGCACCCGGACGCCGTCGGCCGTCGTCCGGGCCGGGGGGAGCGGAGCGCTGTGCGCCGGGGGTGGCAGCGTCACTCCTGGACGTCCCAGCGGTGCTCGGGGAGGAACTTCATGCGGTGCTGCTGGGCCGCGGCCTGCATGCGCGGGAAGTCCGGGATGAACGGCGGCTGGTCGCCGGTGTGGTCGGTCGGGGTGCCCATGTGTTGGAAGAACCGCTCGAAGCCGCCGGACAGCGTGCCCATCATCCGGCTGGCCTCGACCACCTGGTAGGCGTGGGCGTAGCCGGCGGGCACGAAGCCGAAGTCGCCGGGGGCGAGCAGGCGGGTCTGCTGGGCGCCCTCGGTGTCCTCGAAGAACAGCCGGACCTTGCCCTCGAGCACGTAGAACGTCTCGTGGGTGGCGTCGTGGCTGTGGGTGGGGATGACGTCGCCGGCGGGGGAGTCGGCCACGATCACGCCGAACTGGTTCTCGGTCTCGTCGCCGGACAGCAGCACGGTGAACAGGTCGCCGAACAGCTTGGCGTGCTCGCCCTCGCCGCGGCGCAGCACGTAGGGCTCGGGCTTGCCGGGCAGCTGGCCCTGCCACTGCGGACCGTTCGCGGGGTCGATCAGGTACTCGAAGCTCATGGCTGCCTCCAGGCGCGGGGTCGGCGTCGACTCCGTTGAGCATCGGTGACGGCGGTCACCGCGGGGCAGCACCCTGCCATTGAGCGGCACGGCTTCCGAGGGACGTCAGGCCGACGCGCTCCGGGCCTCGACGAGGCGGGTCAGGTTGCCCACGGCGCCGGGCGCGTGCTCCCGGATCCGGGCGAGGACGTCGCGCTGCGCCGGGTCGTCCCGGTCGGCCTCGGCCATCAGCTTCCCGAAGCCGTCGAGCCGGCTGGCGCGGATCCACCGGCGCAGCTCGGCGTCCTGGCCCCAGTGGAACTGGTTCCACATCGTGGCCAGCATCGTCGCCGGGTAGTCGTCCAGGTCGTACGGGAAGGGGACGGTGCCGCACAGCCGGTTCCGGTGCTCGTCGTCGTCGTACCGCGCCTCGACGTAGGCGGTGAGCGCGGCGCTGAACGCGGGCTGCGGGAGCCGGACCAGCTGCAGGACGATCCGGTCGCCCTGGAAGACCGGTTGCACCGGCCGGCGCTCGACGGCCGAGGCCGTGCAGTCGACGAACACCGTGCCGGGGGCGACCGGCACCGTGCCGCCGTCGAGCACCATCGCGTCGGGCTGCAGCTCCCGGACCCGGCCGAGCCGGACGACGTCGTGGATCCCGCGGAGCACCTCGACCTCGCCGGGCGCCACGGTGGCCAGGTGGAACATGCCGGGTGCGCGGTCCCGGTCGACCCGGGTGATCGCGCCGCAGCGCTCCAGCCGGCGGAAGAGGTCCGCGGTGTCCGTCGCGGTCGCGAAGGCCTCCATCTGGTCGGCCTGGCCACCGATCGCCTCGTGGAAGAACTCGGGCCCGGGTTGGGTGGTGACCCGGTTGATCAGCCAGGAGTCCCGCGGCACCACCCAGGTGATCGCGTCCGGGTCGGCGCCGTGCTGGACCAGCCAGACGCAGGTGTCCATCGCGGTCTTGCCGCCGCCGAGCACGACGAACCGCGCCGGGGCGCGGTGCGCGAGGCCCGGGAGCGCGTTCGGCGGGACCAGGTCGACGCCGTCCGCAACGGCGAACCGCGGCCGGTGGGTGGAGGGGACCGACGGGCTGCTGTAGGTGGCGTCGACGACCTTGCGGCGCACCCGGACCTCGGTGGTGGCGCCGGACAGCAGGTTGCGGAAGCGGTGACCGCCGTCCGGGGTGGCCTCGTACTCGCTCAGCGGGTGGTGGTCGACCCGGCCGCTGGGCAGCAGTCGGGTGCGCACGAGCCGGTCGTAGTAGGCGGTGATCTCCGCACCGGAGGCCAGCTCGTACAGGCCCTGGTTCAGCCCGGCGGTGTCCAGCCGCCGGGTACCGAGCTCCAGGGAGTTGACCCCGTAGAACGCCGACGGCTGGTGCAGGGTGACGAAGGGGTAGGCGTCGTTCCAGTGCCCGCCCGGTGCGCCGTGCCGGTCGACGACCGTGATGTGCGCGTCGGTCTCGTCCAGCAGGGTGTCGACGAAGGCCAGCCCGGTGGCTCCGGCGCCGACGACCAGGTAGTCGGTCTCCACGACGGTCACCGCCGGGGCGCCAGGACGCCCATGAGCACGATGTCCTCGTAGCCGCCGCGCACCCAGGCGTGCTCGCGCAGCCGCCCCTCCAGCACGAAGCCCGCCTTCTCGTAGGCGCGCAGGCCGCCGGTGTTGGAGGCGATGGCCTGCAGGTGGATCCGGTGCAGGTTGCGCCGGGTGAACCCGAACTCGACCAGCTGGACCAGCGCGGCCGTGCCGATCCCGCGACCGCGGGCCCCGGGCAGCAGGCTGATCCCGGCCTCGGCGTGCCGGGCGAAGGGGTCGAACCCGAACAGGGCGACCGTGCCCACGGCCCGGCCCTCGACGTCGACCACGAACTCCACGTCGTCGCCCCCGGTGCGGGCCGCATGCCGGGCGTCGAACCGCTCCCGGGTGAGGGGTGCCGGCGCCGAGGGGTTCCGCTCCTCCCAGGTGTCCAGGTCGGCGGCGATCTCGAACAGCACGTCGAGGTCGGCGTCGGTGCGCGCGCGGAGGGTCACGGCAGGCGGTTCGGACACGGCCGCACCGTAGCGCCGATGGGCCGGCCCGTCCCCGGAGTTGTCGACGCGGTCGGCCCCGGGCTCCGGCTAGCGTGCGGGCGGTGACCACGGCTCCAGGAGATCTGCCGCTCGTCATCCGGGCAGGCGCGGGCGAGGCGATCGACGCCGGCGGCATCGCGCACCTGTTCGCGCTCACCGGGGAGCAGACCGGGGGCCGGTTCGGGCTGGAGGAGTTCACGCTGCGGCCGGCCACCCTCGGCGCCCGGCCGCACGTGCACGGTTCGCACGACGAGTACTTCGTGGTCCTGTCCGGGCACCTCACGCTGAGCACCGCCGGGGACGACGTCGTCCTCGCCGCCGGGGACACCGCGGCCGCGCTGCGCGGCACCGCGCACGGCTACCGCAACGACAGCGGCTCCGACCCGGTCCGGGCGCTGTGCATGTACACCCCGGCCGGCTACGAGCAGTACTTCCGCGACGTGCACGCCGCCGTCGCCGCGGGCGAGGAACCCACCGCCGAGCTGCTGGCCGCCCTGCGTTCCCGCTACGACACCACCAGCGGCTGACCCGACCACCCGCAGACTCCCGCCGTGCAGGGATGGCCACGCCCTGCAGGGGCACAACACCCCTGGACGACGGGAGTCTGCCGGGCCGGTCAGGCCGAGTCGCTGCCGCGGTAGCGGAGGTCGGTGAAGGACACCGTGCCGTCGACGGCGAACAGGCCCCACACCCGGCCGGTGAAGGACTTGGCCACCTCGTAGGACCAGTACCGGCCGTCGAACTCCGCCAGCAGCACCGGGTCGGCATCGGCCCAGGCGGCCAGCATCCGCACCACGCCGCCGCCGACCGCCGCGGGCACGAACCCACCCGGCGGCAGCTGCTGCTCGATGCGCAGCTGCACCGGACCGGCCGGGAACGCCGCCGTCCAGGTGCTCTCCAGCCCGGCGAGCACGGCCCGCGCGGTGACCACGGTCCGGTCGCCGTCCGTGGTCGCCTCCAGGCCGAACCAGTGCTGCTCGTCGTGCCGCGCGGCCAGGCCGCCACGCCCGGCGGAGGCGTCCACCACGACGTCGACGGTGCAGCCCAGGTGCCGCTGCGGTCGGCCCACGAAGACCGGTCGCCGGTCCGCCAGCGTCGTGCCCTCGCCGGTCAGCACCAGACCGTCCCCGCCGAGGAGGGACGACGGCGTGCGCCGGACGGCGATCCAGTCGTCCCCGCCGGCGACGTCCTCGTCCGGGGTGCCGGTGGCCTCGGGCAGCGACGCCTGCGGCCAGCCGTCGACCCAGGTCACCGGCACCAGGAAGGTCTCACGGCCCAGCGGGGAGAACGCGTTCGCGAAACCCAGCGGGCGTACCCCGAGCAGCACCATCGCCGTCCCGCCGTCCGGGGTGTCGACCAGGTCGGCGTGGCCGGTGTTCTGCACCGCGTGCTCGGTGCCGACCGCGGTCAGCACCGGGTTGCCGGGTGCGGCCGCCCAGGGTCCCGACGGGGACGGGCCGCGGGCGATGCTCACCCGGTGGCCGCGGTCGGTGCCGCCCTCGGCGACCAGCAGGTACCAGTGCCCGCCGCGGCGGTACAGGTGCGGGCCCTCCGGTGCGAAGGCCCCGGTGCCGGCCCAGATCTCCCGGACCGGGCCCAGCGCCTGCCCGGTCGACAGGTCGACCGGCACCTGGCGGATCGGGTGCGGGAAGCCGGCGAAGGTGATCAGCGCGGTGCCGTCGTCGTCCCAGGCGAGGTCGGGGTCGATGCCCTCGACGGCCGGCACCGGCACCCCGTCGCTCCACGGCCCGGCCGGGTCGGTGGCCGAGAAGACCACGCAGCCGCGGCCGCCCAGCATCACGGTGACCACCACGAAGAACGTGCCGTCACGGTGCCGGATCGTCGGCGCCCACGTGCCGCCCGGCGTCGGGACGTCGTCCAGCCCGAGCTGCTCGGGCCGCACGGCGACGTGCCCGATGAGCTCCCACGACACCAGGTCGGTGCTGCGGTGCACCGGCAGCCCGGGCAGGTACTCGAACGTCGAGGTCACCAGGTAGTAGGTGCCGTCGACCCGCACGATGCTCGGGTCCGGGTGGAAGCCCGGGAGGGCCGGGTTCACGACGCGACCACCTCGCTCATCAGCGCGAGCGCCCGGTCCACCGGCCCGATCGTGGCCGGCAGGTTGAGGAAGCCGTGCAGCATGCCCGGCAGCAGCACCTGCCGGACGTCGACCCCGGCCACCGCGAGCGCCGCGGTGAAGTGCTCGGCGGACACCCGCAGGTCGTCGTACTCCGCGGTCAGCGCGACCACCGGGCACAGCCCGGTCAGGACGGCGCCGGCCGGCATCGCGTACCCGTCGGCCCGGCTCTCGGCCCCGCCGACGTAGTTGCGGGTGATCCCGGCCCGGGCCGCCGGCGGGAAGCGCAGCAGGACGGGCACCTCGGCCATCAGGGCGGTCAGCTCGGCCGACGCAGGCGGCAGGACGGCGTGCGTCGTCGTGTAGGCGAGCACCAGCGCGGCCGGCTGCCACCCCTCGTCGTCGCGCAGCCGCAGGGTCGCCCCGGTGGCCAGGTTGCCGCCGGCGCTGGCGCCGCCGACGGTGATCCGGGCCGGGTCGACGCCCAACGCGGCGGCCTCGTCGCGCACCCAGCGGACGGCGGCCACCACGTCGTCGTGCGGGACCGGGTAGGTGACGCCGTCCACCGCAAGCCGGTAGTCCACGCTCACCACCACCGCACCGGCGCGGGCGCAGACCTCGCGGGCGGTCCGGTCGGCCTCGGGCATGTCCAGGTCACCCGCGCGGAAGGCGCCGCCGTGCATCCACACGAAGCCCGGCCGGCCGGTGCCGTCGGCGGCGGGGGAGTAGACCCGCACCGGGACGTCGCCGTGCGGGCCCGGGGCGACGGTGTCCCGGACGTGCACGTCGGGGGCCGGCGGTGCCTCGCCCAGGGACATGAACGCGTCGAGCCGGGCCCGGGACGCCGGGTCGGCCATCGCCGCCTCGAACGACGTCAGCCCGTCGAGCAGGGCGAACCGCGAGGCCTGGGACGGGTGGACGGGCACGGCAGCTCCTGGGTGGTCGGCCCCGTGACGCACGCCACGGGTGCAGGCCCCGACCTTGGACCACCGGCCGCGCACACCCCAGGCCGGTGCCATCCACCGGCACGGTTTCAGGGCGCGGGGACCAGGCCGATCGAGCGCTGCGCGCCCAGACCGCGGGAGATCGCCCGGGCAGCGGTGCGCACGGCGGGCACCAGCAGCCGCGGCTCGGCGTGCTCCATCGGCACCACCACCGACAGCGCCGCGGCGATCCGGTCGTCGTCGCCGAACACCGGGCAGGCCACGCTCACCAGCGGTTGCGGGGCGCGTCGGCGCAGCGTGTGCGAGCCCTCGCGGCGGATCGCGGCCAGCGTGCGGCGCAGCGCGGCGGGGGAGACGGCGACCTTCTCCGGCTCGTGCACCAGCGGCCGGGCCAGCACCTCCTCCTGGAAGTCGGTGTCGGCGTGGGCCAGCAGCACCAGCCCGACGCCGGTCGAGTGCAGGGGCAGTCGCCCGCCCACCCGGTAGAGCACCGGCATCGCCAGGTGCGAGGACAGCCGCTCGACCAGCAGCCCCTGGTCGCCGTCCCGCACGGCCAGCAGCACGTGCTGGCGGGTGACCTCCTCCAGGTCGCCCATGTAGGGCATCGCCACCTGCTTGAGGCCCTGCGCCCGCGGGGCCAGCGAGGCCACCTCCCACAGCCGCAGGCCGATGGAGAACCGGCCCTCGGCGTCCCGCTCGAGCGCGCCCCAGGCCACCAACCGACCCGCCAGCCGCAGCGCGGAGCTGGTCGGGATGCCGCTGCGCCGGGCCAGCTCACCCAGGGTCAGCGAGCGGCGGCGGGCGTCGAAGGCGCCCAGCAGGGCGAGGGCCCGGTCGACCACGGGATCGCCCTGCGGAGGGCGCTTGCCGCGGACCCGGGGCTCGGGGGTCGGGATCTCGTGTGCCATTGACCGGCATTGTGCCTGACGTCACGTGACCTGCACCTCCATGGTTGCCCGCAGCCGGGTCCCACCCGGTCACCCCGCAGGACGTCGGCGAAGGAGCCCAATCCCGTTATGAATCGTTCCAGGACCACGACCGGGGTGGCGTTCGCCGCCGTGGCCGCGTTCGGCCTCACCGCCTGCGGCGGCGGCAGCGGCGGGGGCAGCAGCAGCCAGAGCGCCGAGGGCACGCTGACCGTGGCGTTCGACGCCGACGCGGCGCCCACCGGCTACGACCCGCTGCTCTACTCGCAGGGCCAGTTCACCTTCTTCAGCTCGATGTACGACGCGCTGTGGGAGACCGACACCGACGGCGTCTCCCAGCCCTCGCTGGCCACCGGCTACACCAACAGCGCGGACAACCTGCAGACCACGATCACCCTGCGTGACGACGTCACCTTCACCGACGGCTCGAGCCTGGACGCCGACCTGGTCAAGGCCAACCTCGAGCGGCGCACCGACGCCGACCTGACGGCCTACGGCGCCTTCGCCGCCGGGGGCGCCAGCGAGATCACCGACGTCGCGGTCACCGACCCGCAGACCGTCGTCATCACCTGGGCCGCCCCGCAGGCCACGCCGGAGAACACGCTGGTCGACACCCAGGGCACCATCGTCGGCCCGGACGGCGTCGCCGATCCCGACACCCTGGAGACCACCCCCGACGGCTCGGGCGCCTACACCCTGGACGCCGATGCCAGCACCCGGGCGAGCTCGTACACGGTGACGAAGAACGCCGACAACTGGGACGCCGACAGCTGGTCCTACGACACCATCGTCTTCACCGTCATCACCGACGCCCAGGCCCTCGCCAACGCGGTCGTCTCCGGCCAGGCCGACGTCGCCACGATCCTCGACCCCTCCACCATCGACCTGGTCGAGTCGCGGCAGAAGACGGTCAGCGTCGGCGGCACGATCGTCGGCTTCCCGGTCACCGACAAGACCGGCGCGATCAACCCGGCGTTCGGCAACGTGGAGGTCCGCCAGGCCCTGATCTACGCCACCGACCGGCAGGCACTGGTCGACGACCTGCACCCCGGTGCCCGCGCCACCTCGCAGCTGTTCCCCGAGGGCACCGCGGGCTTCGACGCCGCCGTCGACACCGAGTACGCCTACGACCCGGACAAGGCCCGCCAGCTGCTGGCCGACGCCGGCTACCCGGACGGCATCGAGGTCAACCTGACCGTGCTGGGCCAGCCCGACGAGGACGCCGTCGCCATCCAGGCCCAGTGGGCCGAGGTCGGCATCACGCTGACCTTCGTCACGGCCACGTCGACCGACCAGGCCTTCGCCGCGGTCTCCACCGACCCGATCCTGTTCGGGCCCTTCGGCATCGGGGCCAACCCGGCCGGCTTCGTCGCCGGGGTCGTCGTCGGCGGGTTCATGAACCTGCAGCAGGCGCAGGACCCGGACATCTCCGCGGCCCTGGGCGCCTCGCTGGGCACCACCGGTGACACCCAGGCGCAGGCGCTCACCCAGCTCAACACCCTGCTGACCGAGCGCGGCTGGTACGTGCCGGTCTACGAGGACTTCACCTACGCCGGCTACAACGCCGACTCGGTGGGCGAGCCCTCCTTCGCCGGGACGAACAACTACCTGGTGCTCTCGGCCATCCAGCCGGCCTGACGCAACCGCCGGTGGCTGGGCTCCCGCGGCCCGGCCACCGGCACCCCACCCCCTCCCGACTGGAGCCCCCGATGCTCGCCTTCGTCGCACGCCGGCTGGCGTTCGCCGTCGTCACGGTGCTCGTCGCCGTGCTGATCAGCTTCCTGCTGGTGCACGCCAGCGACACCACCCCCGGCGCCGTCCGGCTCGGGGCGGGGGCCACCGCGGCCGACATCGCCGCGGAGAACGCCCGGCTGGGGTGGGACGACCCGCTCTGGCAGCAGTTCGGGGACTACCTGGCCCAGCTGGTCCGCCTGGACCTGGGCACCTCCCTGATCGACGGCCGCGACATCGAGGCCGACCTGGCCTCGCGGCTGCCGGTCACAGCGTCGATCGCCGTGCTGGCCACGCTGCTGTCCGGCGTGGTCGGCGTCCTGCTCGGCGTGACCGCCGCGGTCCGCGGCGGCCGGCTGGGCAAGGCCATCTCCACCGGCAGCGGCATCGCCCTCTCCCTGCCGCAGTTCTGGGTCGGCGTCCTGCTGGTCTACGTGCTCTCCCTGCAGGCCGGCCTGCTGCCGGCCACCGGCTACGTCCCCTTCAGCACCGACCCCGGCCGCTGGCTGCAGAGCGTCGCGCTGCCGGTGCTGGCGCTGACCATCGGCGGGGCCGCGATCGTGGCCCGCACCTCGGCCGCCTCGATGCGCGAGGTGCTGGGCGCCGAGCACATCCGCACGCTGCGGGCGACCGGCACCCCCGAGTGG
Organism: Klenkia terrae; assembly: GCF_900491935.1. Classification (GTDB taxonomy): domain Bacteria; phylum Actinomycetota; class Actinomycetes; order Mycobacteriales; family Geodermatophilaceae; genus Klenkia; species Klenkia terrae. The sequence goes on along the minus strand of NZ_UEXK01000004.1, from coordinate 487,868 downwards.
CGGATCCGCTACGTGCACGCCCTGCGCTCGGCCGCCGTCCCGGTGGTCGCGGTCCTGGGCATCCAGTTCATCGCCCTGTTCGGCGGTTCGGTGATCATCGAGAACCTCTTCGCGCTGCCCGGGCTCGGCCAGGCCAGCCAGGCGGCGGCCAGCTCCGGTGACTTCCCCGCGCTGGTCGGGGTGGTCGTCGTCGCCACCGTCGTCGTCGTCCTGGTCAACCTCCTGCTGGACCTGGTGACCGCAGCCCTCGACCCCAAGGTGCGTGCCGCGTGAGCGCTCCCCAGCCCCTGCCCGATGCCGACCTGCTGACCCCGGACGAGCCGGCCACCGAGGTCGCCCCGCCGAGCCGCCGGCGCGGGGTGCCCGCCTTCCTCCGCCGCCCCGGCGGCGCGCTGGGCGCGGCCTGGCTGGTCGTCGTCGTCCTCGCCTCGCTGACCGCACCGCTGTGGGTGCCCTACGACGTCACCGCCCAGGACCTCGGCGACCGGCTCTCGCTGCCCTCGGCCGACCACCTGCTGGGCACCGACCCGCTGGGCCGCGACCTGCTCTCCCGGATCGCCACCGCCGGCTCGCTGCCGCTGCTGTCCTCGGCGCTCATGCTCGTCGTCGCGTTCGGCATCGGCCTGCCGCTCGCGCTCGTCGCCGCCGAGCGCCCGGGCCGCACCGAGCGGCTGATCAGCCGGGCCACCGAGGTGCTGCTCGCGCTGCCGGCCACCGTGCTGCTGCTGGCGGTCATCGGCATCGTCGGCAACGACATCCCGCTGGTCATGGCCGTGTTCGGGGTGCTGCTGTCCGCGGCGGTCTACCGGGTGATGCTGGGTGTCGCGCAGTCGGTCCGGCAGCGGCTCTACGTCGACGCCGCCCGGGTCGACGGCCTGGGCTCGGTCCGGGTGAACGTCCGGCACGTGCTGCCGGCGATGGGCACCGTCATCGCGGTGCAGGCCGCCCAGCTGTTCGGCATCGGCATCCTGGTCGTCGCCGGGCTGGCCTTCCTCGGCTTCGGCCCCGGCGAGCCCGACCCCAGCTGGGGCTTCATGATCAACGACGCCTCCTCGCACCTGTTCGACGGCCCGTGGCTGCTGGTGCCCTCTGGCCTGGTCCTCGCGCTCACCGTCGTCGCGGCCAACGAGCTCGCCGACGCCCTCGCCGCCCGCGGCGGGGCGGGCGCCCGCCGCCGCTCCCGCCGGGCCCGGACGACGACGCCCGCCCCGGCGCCCTCGGCGGTCCCCGCTGCGGATCCCGCGCCGGTGCCCGACGACGCCGTGCTCGCCGTCCGCGACCTGCGGGTCAGCGTCGTCGACGGCCCCGACCTGGTCACCGGGGTCTCGCTGACCGTCCGTCGCGGCACCGTGCTCGGCCTGGTCGGCGAGTCCGGCTGCGGCAAGTCGATGACCGCCCGCTCGCTGCTGGGCCTGCTGCCCGACGGCGTCGAGGTCTCCGGTGGCTCCATCAGCTTCCAGGGCACCGACCTGGTCGGCCTGGCCGAGGGCGAGCTGCGCGGCTACCGCGGCAGCCGGATCGCGCTGATCTCCCAGGAGCCGATGGTCGCCCTGGACCCGGCCTTCTCCGTCGCCACCCAGCTCACCGGGCCGATCCGCCGGCACCGCGGGGTGGGGCGGCGGGAGGCCCGCACCATCGCCGCGCAGCTGCTGCGCAACGTGGGCATCGTGGACGCCGACCGGATCCTGGGCAGCTACCCGCACCAGCTGTCCGGCGGCATGGCGCAGCGGGTCTGCATCGCCCTCGCGCTCACCGGCGAGCCGGACCTGCTGGTCGCCGACGAGCCGACCACCGCGCTCGACGTCACCGTGCAGGCCGAGATCCTCAGCCTGCTCCGCGCCCTGGTGCGCGACACCGGGCTGTCGGTCGTGCTGGTCACCCACGACCTGGGCGTGGTCGCCGACCTCTGCGACGACGTCGCCGTCATGTACGCCGGCGAGGTGGTCGAGGCCGGCGCGACCACCGCGGTGCTCGACGAGCCCCGGCACCCGTACACGATGGCGCTGCTGGGCGCCGACCCGCACGTGCCCGACGGCGAGCCGGTCCCCGAGCGGCTGGCCTCGATCGCCGGCACGGTGCCCTCCCCGGGCACCTGGCCCGTGGGCTGCCGGTTCGCCGGCCGCTGCCTGTTCGCCACCGACGAGTGCCGGACGCCGTTCCCCGCCGTCCCTGCGCACGGCGGCGGACTGGTCCGCTGCGTCCGGGTCGAGGACCTCGCCCTGCACCGGATCAGCTGGACGCCCGAGGAAGCCGGCGCCGAGATCGCCGCCGTCGACGTCGTCCCCACCGAGATCACCGCCGGAGGAGCCCGATGACCGCCGCCGCCCCCGTCCGCGAGGACCAGGCCACCACCACCCCCGCGCTGGAGGTCCGCGACCTCGTCGTCCGGTACGGCTCGGGGCGCAAGGCCCGCGCGGCGACCCCGGCGATCGACGGGGTCAGCTTCACCGTCGCCCCCGGGGAGACCCTCGGGCTGGTGGGGGAGTCCGGCTCGGGCAAGTCCACGATCGGCAAGGCGATCCTGGGTCTGCAGCCGCCGGCCGCGGGCCGGGTGCTGGTGCAGGGCCGGGACATCACCGACCTGCCGCTGCGCAAGCGCCGCGGCCTCGCCGCCGACCTGCGGGTGGTCTTCCAGGACCCGTACTCCTCGCTGAACCCGGCGCGCACGATCGGCCAGACGCTTGTCGAGCCGCTGCCCCGCGGCACCGCCGACGCGATGGCCCGGGCCCGGCAGGCGCTGGAGTCCGTCGGCCTGCCCGGCGACGCCGTGGACCGGTACCCCACCCAGTTCTCCGGCGGCCAGCGGCAGCGGATCGCCATCGCCCGCTCGCTGGTCGTCCGGCCGCAGGTGATCGTGCTCGACGAGCCGGTCTCCGCGCTGGACCTGTCCACCCAGGCCCAGGTGCTCAACCTGCTCGCCGACCTGCGCGACGAGCACGGCCTGGCGTTCCTCTTCGTCGCCCACGACCTCGGCGTCGTCCGGTTCCTGGCCCAGCGCACCGTGGTGCTCTACCGCGGCCAGGTCATGGAGACCGGACCGGTGGACGACGTCACGCTGCACCCCCGGCACCCCTACACCGCGGCGCTGACCTCGGCCGCGCCCGTGCCCAGGCCGGCCGAGCAGGCCGCCCGCCGCGCCGCGCGCGAGGCGCTGGGCATCGGGACGGCGGGGGCCGCCGCGCCGTCGCCGACCGGGGGCCCCTTCGCCTCGCGCTGCCCGCTGGCCACCGAGATCTGCACCGCCGAGCGCCCCGCCCTGCGACCGGTCGGCGCCAGCCTGACCGCCTGCCACCACGCCGAGGAGCTCACCGCGTGAACCTGGACCACCTGCTCGACCAGCTCGACCTGGACACCAAGACCACCCTGCTGTCGGGCTCCGGTGCCTGGACGACGGCCGCCGTCCCGGCGATCGGGCTGCGGGAGATCAGCGTGTCCGACGGCCCGGTCGGCGTCCGCGGCACCAGCCGGGACGACTGGGCGGCCTCGGCGGCCTTCCCGTCCGGCTCGGCCACTGCGGCGAGCTGGGACGTCGACCTGCTGCACCGGCTGGGCGCCGCGCTGGCCGCGGAGGCCGTGCGCAAGGGCGTGGACGTCGTCCTCGGGCCGACGATCAACCTGCACCGCACCCCGCTGGGCGGCCGGCACTTCGAGTGCATGGCCGAGGACCCGCACCTGACCGGCGAGCTGGCCGCGGCGTACGTGCGCGGCCTGCAGGAGAACGGCGTCGGTGCCTGCCCCAAGCACTACGTCGCCAACGACGCCGAGACCGACCGCATGTCGGTGGACAACGTCCTCGACGAGCGCACCCTGCACGAGCTGTACCTGGCACCGTTCGAGACCGTCGTCGCCGAGGCGCAGCCGTGGACGGTGATGGCCGCCTACAACTCGGTGGCCGGGACGCCGATGACCGAGAACGACCTGCTGGCCGAGCCGCTGAAGGGCAGCTGGGGGTTCGACGGCGTGGTGGTCAGCGACTGGGGCGCGGTCTACGACGGCGAGGCCACCGCCGCGGCCGGCACCGACCTCGCGATGCCCGGCCCGGAGCCCCGCTATGCCGGCCTGGCCGAGGCCGTCCGCGCCGGTCGGGTGCCCGAGGCGGCGATCGACGACAAGGTCCGGCGGCTGTTGCTGCTGGCCCAGCGCACCGGCGCGCTCGAGGGGGCGCCCGCGCCGACCCGGCCCACCGCCGGCCGGGTCGAGGACCTCGCCCCGCTGGCCCGGGAGGCCGCGGCCGCCGGCGCGGTGCTGCTGACCAACGACGGCGTGCTGCCGCTGACCGGCCCGGGTCGCATGGCGCTGCTCGGCCCCGGCGCCACGGACATCCGCGCGTTGGGCGGTGGCTCGGCGATCGTGTTCCCGCCGCACCTGGTCACCCCGCTGGCTGGGCTGCGGGCCGCCGGGGCCGACGTGGTCACCGCGCCGGGCTGCCTGTTGGCGGAGGGGCTGCGGCAGGTCCGGCCCGACGAGCTGGTCGGCGAGGCCACCGTGCGCTGGCTGGACGCCGCCGGCGCGGTGGTCGCCGAGCAGGGTGCTGCGACGGCCAACCTGGTCCGCATCTCCGCGGAGTTCCCCGCCGGTGCCGTCGCGCTCGAGCTGGCCTGCACGTTCCGCCCGGACCAGGACGGCGAGTGGCAGCTGGGCGTCTCCGGCGCCGGTGAGCACCGGTTGGTCGTCGACGGGTCCGAGGTGCTGCACCGCGAGCACCTGGACGCCCCGCACGACCCCGCCCTGCTGTTCGGCACGCCCGCGCAGGCGTCCGCCGGCGTCGAGCTGAGCGCCGGTCAGGACGTCGACGTGCTGCTGCACTGGGCGCCCGACCCGCAGGCGTTCATCCTCTTCGGCGGCTTCGCCGTCGCCGGACCGTGGGCGGGCGACGACGCCGAGCTGATCCGCGCCGTCGACCTGGCCCGGGACGCCGAGGTCGCGGTGGTCGTCGTCGGCACCTCGGAGGCGGTCGAGAGCGAGGGCACCGACCGCACCGACCTGCGGCTGCCCGGCCGGCAGGACGAGTTGGTCAGGGCGGTCGCCGCGGTGGCGCGTCGCACCGTGGTGGTGGTCAACGCCGGGGCGCCGGTGGAGCTGCCCTGGCGGGACGAGGTGTCCGCCGTCCTGCAGTTCTGGTTCCCCGGGATGGAGGCCGGTGCGGCCCTGGCCGACCTCCTGCTGGGGGTCGTCGAGCCCGGCGGGCGCCTGCCCACCACCTGGCCGGTCGCGCTGGCCGACGCGCCGGTCACCGAGGTCGTGCCCACCGACGGCCGGCTGGAGTACCGGGAGGGCCTGCACATCGGGTACCGCGGCCACCTCCGCCGGGACCCCGACCCGGCCTGGTGGTTCGGCCACGGCCTGGGCTACACGACCTGGGACTGGGAGCAGCTGTTCGTCGACGGGTGGACCGCGACCGTGCGGCTGCGCAACACCGGTGACCGGGCCGGCAAGCAGGTCGTGCAGGTCTACGCCACCCGTCCGGACTCCGCGGTGGAGCGGCCGGTGCGCTGGCTGGCCGGCTTCGCCGTGGTGCACGCTGGCCCGGGCGAGGTGGTCGACGTCCCCGTCGCCGTCGGGCAGCGGACCCTCCGCCACCGGGAAGCGGGTGCCTGGACGGTCGAGCCCGGCCGCGTCGTGCTGTCCAGCGGCCCGTCGGCCGGCGAGCAGCTCGTGTCCGCCGTCCTGAGGCTGCCGTGACCGCACCGCACACCCTCCGGGTGGAGCACCTGGACGCCGCGCTCGGCATCCAGACCGGGGCGCCCCGGCTGTCCTGGCAGCTGCCCGCCGGTGCGGCGGCGCAGCAGGCCTACCGGGTCATCACCGACAACGGCTGGGACACCGGCTGGGTCGGGTCGGACCGGCAGCTGCTGGTGCCCTACGCCGGGCCGCCGCTGGCGTCGTCCCAGCGGGTCGCGTGGCAGGTGCAGGTGCGCACCGACCTGGGCGAGAGCCCGGTGTCCGAGCCGTCCTGGTTCGAGACCGGGCTGCTCTGGGCCGAGGACTGGTCCGCCCGGTGGGTCGAGCCGGGCACCATGCCGGCGGGGGAGGAGGGCGACCGTCCGGCGGCGCTGCTGCGGGTCGAGCTCGACGTGCCCGCGCCCGTGGTGGCCGCCCGGCTGCACGCCACGGCGCAGGGTCTCTACGAGGCGTTCCTGGACGGTGCCCGGATCGGCGACGCCGAGCTGACCCCGGGCTACACGCAGTACGACGCCCGGCTGCAGGTGCAGACGCACGACGTCGGCCCGCTGGCCCCGGGCCGGCACGCGCTGGCCGTCGTCCTCGCCGACGGCTGGTTCCGCGGACAGGTCGGCATCACCCGGGCCACCGACCAGTGGGGCGACCGGACGGCGCTGCTGGCCCAGCTGCACCTCACCGCCGCCGACGGCAGCACCGTCGTCGTCGGCACCGGTGCGGACTGGCGCAGCTCGGTCGGCCACGTGGTCGCCGCCGACCTGATCGCCGGCGAGCGCTGGGACCTCACCCGCCGGCCCGCCGGCTGGGACGCCCCCGGCTTCGACGACACCGGCTGGGACGCCGTCGCCGTGGTCGACCACGGCTACGCGGGGCTGGTCGACTCCCCGGCCCCGCCGGCCCGCCGGGTCGAGGAGCTGGTGCCCCGCTCGGTCACCCAGCTCGCCTCCGGTGCCCACGTCGTGGACCTGGGCCAGAACATCAACGGCTGGCTGCGGCTGGCCGACCTGGGCCCGGCCGGCACCGAGCTGACGATCACCCACGGCGAGTGGCTGGGCGGCGACGGCGACGTCACCGTGGCCAACCTCGAGCCCGACCTGCCGTTCCTGCCGCACCGGCTGCCCGCCGGCCAGGTCGACGCCGTGGTGTCCGCGGGGGTGCCCGGGGAGGTCTTCGAGCCCCGCCGGACCACCCACGGCTTCCGGTACGCCCGGGTCGAGGGCCACCCCGGACCGCTGACCGCCGACGACGTCCGCGGCGTGGTGGTGCACACCGACCTGCGCCGCACCGGCTGGTTCACCTGCAGCGACCCCCGGCTGCAAGCGCTGCACGACGCCGCGGTGTGGAGCTTCCGGGACAACGCCTGCGACATCCCCACCGACTGCCCGCACCGCGAGCGGCACGGCTGGACCGGCGACTGGCAGCTGTTCGTGCCGACCGCCGCGTTCCTCTACGACGTCGCCGGGTTCAGCACCAAGTGGCTGCGCGACGTCGCCGCCGACCAGTGGCCCGACGGCACCGTCGCCAACGTCAGCCCGTCCCCGCGGCACGAGGGCCGCGAGGGGCCGATCGCCCTCCTCAACGGGTCGGCCGGCTGGGGCGACGCGTGCGTGATCGTGCCGTGGGAGATCCACCGGGCCCACGGCGACACCGACGTCCTGGCCGAGAACTGGCCGACGATGGTCCGCTGGCTGGAGCGGGCCGAGACCATGGCCCGGGAGCAGCGGCACCCCACCCGCACCGGCGAGCCCGCCCCGCACGAGCGGTACCTCTGGGACACCGGCTTCCACTGGGGCGAGTGGCTGGAGCCCGGCGAGGGCCCCGGCCCGATGGACGCCTTCGTCGCCGCGGACAAGGGCGACGTCGCGACGGCGTTCCTCGCCCACTCCGCCGGGCTGATGGCCCGGATCGCCGGGATCATCGGCGAGGACCCGACCCGGTGGACCGCCCTGGCCGACGGCGCCCGGGACTCCTGGCAGCGCGAGTACGTGCGCGGGGGCCGGCTGGTCGTCGACACCCAGGCCACCCACGTGCGCGCGCTGGCCTTCGACCTGGTGCCCGCCGACCTGCGCGCCGCAGTCGCCGACCGGCTGGTCGAGCTGGTCCGCGAGGCCGGCGGGCACCTGGGCACCGGCTTCCTGGCCACCCCGGACCTGCTGCCGGTGCTCGCCGACGCCGGCCACCTGGGCACCGCCTACGAGGTGCTGCTGGCCGACGGCGAACCCGGCTGGATGGCCATGGTCGACGCCGGGTCCACCACCGTCTGGGAGCGCTGGGACGGCGTCCGGCCCGACGGCACCCCGCACGAGTCGCTCAACCACTACTCCAAGGGCGCCGTCGTCTCGTTCCTGCACCGGTACACCGCGGGGATCTCGCTGCTGGAGCCGGCGTACCGACGGTTCCGGGTCGCCCCGCGCCCCGGCGGCGGGCTCACCTCGGCCTCGGCCGCGCACGAGTGCCCCTACGGCCGGGTCGAGTCGGCCTGGTCGCTGGCCGACGGCCGGTTCGAGCTGACCGTCGTCGTCCCGGCCGGGACGTCGGCCGAGGTCGTCCTGCCCGACGGGACGACGGCGACCGCCGGTCCCGGCACCCACACCTACGCCTGCACCCACGCACTGGAGGACGTCCCCCGATGACCGAGCTCACCGCCGACTGGGCCGGCCCGGCCCGGTTCCTGCCGCCGCACCAGCCCACCGTCCGACCCGACGGGAGCCGGCACTGGTCGGGTCTGACCTACGCGGTGGCCTTCGGCTTCCGGCCGCTGCAGCTAGACCTGTGGGCGCCGGCCACCTCCCCGGCGCCGCTGGTGGTGTGGGTGCACGGCGGCGGGTTCATGTTCGGCGACCGCCGGGAACTGCCCGAGACGTTCCGCCCGGACCAGGTGTTCGACGCGTTCCTCGCCGCCGGGATCGCCGTCGCCAGCATCGACTACCGGCACGCGCTGGAGGCGCCCTTCCCCGCGCAGCTGCTGGACGCCAAGGCCGCCGTCCGCTGGTTGCGCCGCTTCGGGCCCGAGCTGGGTCTGGCCACCGAGCGGGTCGGCATCGTCGGGGAGCCCGCCGGGGCGCACATCGCCGCCTCGGTCGGCCTCACCGCCCACCGCCCCGACCTGGAGCCCGCGCCCGGGGTGGTGGGGGAGTCCTCCGCCGTCCAGGCCGTCGTCGACTGGTACGGCCCGGCGGACCTGTCGACCATGCCCCGCCGGCCGCCGCCGCCGCACGTCGCGGCGAAGCTGCCCCCGGAGCTGCTGACCGCACCGGAGGACCACCTCACCCGGGGCCTCACCGGCGACGCGCTGGCCGACGCCAGCCCGGTGACCCACGTGACACCCCAGGCGCCCCCGTTCCTGCTGGTGCACGGCACCGCGGACTGGCTGGTGCCCTACGAGCAGAGCGAGATCCTGCACGCCGCGCTGACCGCCGCCGGGGTGCCGGCGACGTTGGTCCCCGTCGAGGGTGCCCTGCACATCTTCGACGGGCACGACGACATCGACGCCCTCGTGCAGCTCACCGTGGACTTCGTGGCGGAGCAGCTGTCGTGAGCACCGTCGGACCGGTCACCGTCGAGCACCACCGGGAGCCGCTCGGCATCGGCGAGGCCGCCCCCCGGCTGTCCTGGGTGACCTCGACCGACCAGCCGGACTGGGTGCAGACGGCCTACCAGCTGCAGATCGGCGACGTGGTCGGCGACCGCGTCGACGCGCGCGACTCGGTCCTGGTGCCCTGGCCGGTCGAGCCGCTGGCCAGCCGGGAGCGGCGCACCGTGCGGGTCCGCGTCTGGGGCCCGGACGGCGACCCGACGGACTGGTCGCCCGAGGTCGTCGTGGAGACCGGGCTGCTGCAGCCGGCCGACTGGACGGCGACCCTGGTCCAGCCCGTGCTGGGCGACGCGCCGGACCCGGTCGCGCTGCTGCGGCGGGAGTTCGCCCTCGACGCCCCGGTGGTGTCCGCGCGGCTGTACGCCACCGCCCAGGGCGTCCTGGAGGCCGAGGTGAACGGCCAGACGGTCGGCGACGAGGTGCTGGCCCCGGGGTGGACCAGCTACCGGCACCGGCTGCGCTACCTGACCTGGGACGTCACCGACCTGCTGACCGAGGGCACCAACGCGCTGGGGATCGCGCTGGCCGACGGCTGGTTCCGCGGCGCGCTGGGCTTCACCGGCGGGCGGGCGTTCTACGGCGACCGGACCGGCGCCTACGCCCAGCTGGAGGTCGAGCACCCCGACGGCAGCCGCACCGTGGTCACCACCGACGGGACCTGGCGGTCCACCACCGACGGGCCGATCACCTCGACCGGGCTGTACCCGGGGGAGTCGGGCGACCTGCGCCGGGAGCTGCCCGGCTGGTCGGCACGGGGCTTCGACGACACCGCCTGGACGCCGGTCGAGGTCGGCGTGCTGGACCCCGCGACGCTGGTCGCGCCGACCGGCCCCCCGGTCCGCCGCACCGAGGTGGTGCGCGCCGTCGAGGTGAGCACCGCGCCGTCCGGGGCCGTGCTGGTGGACTTCGGCCAGAACCTGGCCGGCCGGATCCGCCTGGCGCTGCCCGACGCCCCGGCCGGCACGACCATCACCCTCCGGCACGCCGAGGTGCTCGAGCACGGCGAGCTCGGCACCCGCCCGTTGCGCGGGGCGCAGGCGACCGACGTCGTCGTGCTGGACGGCGCCGGTCCGCGGTCGTGGGAGCCGCGCTTCACCGTGCACGGCTTCCGGTACGCCGAGGTGACCGGCTGGCCCGGCGAGCTGACCGTGGACGACCTCGAGGCCGTGGTGCTGCACACCGACCTGCGGCGCACCGGCTGGTTCGCCTGCTCTGACGAGCGTGTCACCCGGCTGCACGAGAACGTGCTGTGGGGGATGCGCGGCAACTTCCTGGACCTGCCGACCGACTGCCCGCAGCGCGACGAGCGGCTGGGCTGGACCGGTGACCTGCAGGTCTTCGCACCCACCGCGTCGTTCCTCTACGACACCACCGGCATGCTCGGCGGCTGGCTGGCCGACCTGGCCGTGGAGCAGGCCGAGCTGGACGGCGTCGTCCCGATGTACGTGCCGTTCATCCCGCTGCTGCCCTTCCCGCAGCAGCCCGAGGTCGGCTGGGGCGACGCGGCGGTCGTCGTGCCGTGGGTGCTGTTCCAGCGCACCGGTGACCTCGGCCTGCTCGCGAGGCAGTGGCCGTCGATGGTGGCCTGGGTCGACGCGTTCGCCGGCCGGGCCGGCGCCGACGTCGACTTCCCCGAGGGCGGGTTCTCCTTCGGCGACTGGCTGGACGCCTCCGCTCCGCCGGACAACCCGGCCGCCGCCCGCACGCCGTGGCAGGCCGTCGCCACCGCCTACCTCGCCCGCTCGTCCCGCACCCTGGCGGAGATCGCCGGGCTGCTGGGTGAGGACGGCGCGCGGTTCGCCGAGCTGGGGGAGCGGGCCGCCGCCCGGTTCCGCTCCGAGTACGTCAGCCCCACCGGCCGGGTGGCCTTCCCGTCGCAGACCGCCTACGCGCTGGCGCTGGAGTTCGACCTGCTGGCGCCGGAGCAGCGCGGCCACACCGGGGCACTGCTGGCCCGGCAGGTGCTCGACGACGGGTTCCACATCGCCAGCGGCTTCCTCGGCACGCCGCTGGTCTGCGACGCGCTCACCAACGCCGGCGAGCTGGCCAGCGCCTACGAGCTGCTGCTGCAGGAGGAGTGCCCGAGCTGGCTCTACCCGGTGTCGATGGGGGCGACCACGATCTGGGAGCGCTGGGACTCGATGCTCCCGGATGGCTCGATCAACCCCGGGGACATGACGTCGTTCAACCACTACGCGCTGGGCGCGGTCGCCGACTGGCTGCACCGCACGGTCGCCGGCCTCGCCCCGGCGGCGCCGGGGTACCGGGAGCTGCTGGTCGCCCCGCGTCCCGGCCCGGGCATCAGCTCGGCGTCGGCCGAGCACGACACGCCCTACGGCCGGGCCGCGGTGTCCTGGACGCTGACCGGCGGGACGGCGTTCGCCCTGGAGCTGACCGTGCCGCCGAGCACGACGGCCACGGTGCGGCTGCCCGACGACAGCGCGCCGGTGGTCGTGGGCTCGGGGGCGCACACCTTCGCCTGCACGATCGTCGAGCCGCAGCCGGTCGAGAAGCCCGCGCTGTTCTTCGACCCGGACGCGCACGCGTGAGCCTGCGGACCACCCAGCGCTGCCGCGTCGTGCTGGACAACGACTGGGCGGGGGACCCCGACGGCCTGGTCGCCCTCGCCCACCACCTGCTCAGCCCCGCCAACCGGGTGGACGCCGTCACCAGCTCGCACCTGAGCCCGGTGTTCGGGCCGGCCGAGGGCACGGCCGAGCGCGGCGCCCGGCTGGCCCGGGAGCTCGTCGACCTGGTCGACGGGCCCCGGCCGGTGGTCGCGGCCGGCTGCGACGTCGTCCTGGACGCCGGGGACACCGGCTCGGCCGCCGCGGACCTGGTCGTCGCCCAGGCGCTGCGCGACGACCCGCTGCCGCTGGTGGTGGTCTGCGCCGGCCCGCTCACGAACGTGGCGCAGGCGCTGCGCCAGGAGCCGGAGATCGCGTCCCGGATGACGCTGGTCTGGGTCGGCGGGTCGCTGGACGCCGACGCGTTCGAGTACAACCGCGAGACCGACTCCGGGGCTGCCCGCGAGGTGCTGGCCCGGTCGGACCTGGCCGTCACCCAGGTCCCGCTGGAGGCCTACCGGCGGTGCGAGCACTCGGTCGCCGAGCTGGAGGAGGACCTGGGCCAGGCCGGGCGGGTGGGCGCCTGGCTGTGGCAGCGGTTAGTCGAGCTGCCGATCCCGGACTTCGTGGAGCAGGGCGAGACCTGGCCGCTGGGGGACAGCCCGCCGGTGCTGCTGACCGCGCTGACCGACACCACCAGCGCGTGGACCGAGGTCGCGTCCGACGGCGCGCCCCGACGGGTGGTCACCGACGTCGACGTCCGGCTGCTGGTCGCCGACCTGCTCGCCAAGCTCCGCCGGCACGAGCGGCTGGCCCTCGGCGGCTGAGCGTCGCGGTCCCTGCCGAGCCAGGTCCACCCTGCTGGGGGTGGGTCCGCGGCCGGCGCCGGACCTCCCCCCAGCTGGGCGGACCTGCCTCGGACGGCGCCCGGGGATGAACCGCGGTGCGGTGGGGTGCGCCGCCGCAGACCGCGGCTCACCCCACCGCTGAGCGGCTCACTCCCCGGCGCTGGGTCGACCGGCCGGCATCCCGTCGCGCTCGACGACCACGACCGGCTGGACCTCGGCGGCCGGCGTCGGCTCCTCGGTGACGGCCTCGCCGCGGGCGACCATGCCGGCCTCGGTGGCCAGCGGGATCTCCCGCAGGAAGAACGCCAGCACCAGCGCGACGACCAGGATCGGCACCAGGTACCAGAACACCGGGGCCAGGGCGTCGGCGTAGGCGAACACCACGGCGCTGCGCAGCGGGTCGCCGGCGGCGTCGACCGCGGCGGGGGTGAGCGAGTCCGGGGAGAGGATCCCGGCGGTCACCGCCTGCTCGGCGCTGGCCGACAGCGCCGTGCCCAGCCGCTCGGCCAGCCGGGCGGGGAACAGCGTGCCGAACACGGCCACGCCGAGTGTGGCGCCGACCTCGCGGAAGTAGTTGTTCGTCGACGTGGCCACGCCGAGCTGGGTGGCCGGCACCGCGTTCTGCGCGGCCAGCACCACGTTCTGCATGATCAGCCCGAGCCCGGCGCCCAGGGTGAAGACCATCGCGCCGATGGTCCACAGCGAGGTGTCCCCGGTCAGCTGGGTCATCCACACGATCGCGGCCAGGATGGTGGCCACCCCGGCGACGGTGAACACCTTGTAGCGGCCGGTGCGGGCGATGAACCCGGCGGTGCCCTGGATGGTCACGATGATGCCGGCGGTCATGGGCACCAGCAGCAGCCCGGACACGGTGGCCGACTGGCCGGAGCTCATCTGCAGGTAGGTCGGCAGGAACGCGATCGCGGAGAACATGCCCAGCCCGACGGCCAGCCCGAGGGCGGTGGCCACGGCGAAGGTGGGGTTGGTGAACAGCTGCAGCGGCACGACGGGCTCCACGGCCCGTCGCTCGACCAGCACGAACACGACCACCGCGACGACGAGGCCGGCACCCAGCGCCAGCGTCCACGGCGCCGTCCAGCCCTCGCTGCCGCCCAGGTCGGTGGCCAGCACGAGGCAGGTGGTGACCGCCGACAGCGCGATGATGCCGGCGATGTCCAGCGGCGTGGTGTTCCGCCGCTTGGGCAGGGTGAGGGCGAACCAGCCGATGGCGAAGGCGGCCAGCCCGACCGGCACGTTGACCCAGAAGCACCACTCCCAGCCCAGCGAGGAGTCGGTGAAGAACCCGCCGATCAGCGGCCCGGCCACCGCCGACAGCCCGAACAGGGCGCCGATCGGGGCCATGTACCGGGCGCGCTCCCGGGCCGGGACGATGTCGGCGATGATCGCCTGCGACAGGATCATCAGCCCGCCGCCGCCCAGGCCCTGCACCCCGCGCCAGACCACGAACCAGCCGAAGGACGGCGCCAGCGCGGCACCGACGCTGGCCACGGTGAACAGCCCGATCGCCACCAGGAACAGGGTGCGGCGGCCGAAGAGGTCGCCGAGCTTGCCGTAGACCGGCATCACCAGGGTGGTCGCGAGCAGGTAGGCGGTGGTCACCCACGCCATGTGCGAGACGCCGCCGAGGTCCCCGACGATGGTGGGCATCGAGGTGGACACGATCGTCTGGTCCAGGGCGGCCATGAGCATGCCGGCCACCAGGGCGCTGAAGATGATGTTGATCCGTCGTCGGGTGAGGACGAGCGGGGGTGCTGCGGTGGTCACGGGTCTCCTGCTCAGCGGGGTGGTCAGCGGGGGGCGGGGAGGCCGGCGGCGAGGACGCCCCAGGCCTCGTCCATCAGGTCGGGCAGCGAGGCGGTGAAGTCGGTGGCCAGCCAGCGGTGCAGGGCCGTGCGCATGGCCACCCCGCTCACCCCGGCCAGCAGCAGCGGGTACAGGTCCTGCGGGCCGGTGCCGGACCGGGCGGCGAGGACGGCGGCGACCTCGTGGTCACCCCGCCCGAACGCCGCGGCCAGGTGGGCAAGCAGGACGGGGGAGGCGTCGACGACGCGCATGCGCAGCGGCCACAGCTCGCCGTCCCGGGCCATCACGGCGGCCCGCTCGACGGCGACCGCCCGCAGGGCCTCGACCGGTGTCTCGTCGCCCGGCCGCGCGGCCACCGCGGCGGCCACCGAGCCCGACTCGTCGGGGTCCAGGCCGAGGACGGCGTCGTCCTTGGTCGGGAAGTAGTTGAAGAACGTCCGGGGCGAGACGTCGGCGGCGGTGGCGATCTCGTCGACCGACACCGCGTCCAGCCCGCGCTCGGCGACCAGCTCGAGGGCGGCGACGTGGAGCGCGCGACGGGTGGCGGCCTTCTTGCGGTCGCGCAGCCCCGAGGTCACCCGAGGAGGGTGGCACAAAAAATGCGGGGACTGCAAGATTGCAGTCCCCGCATCTTCAGCGTGTCACGGTGCCGAGGTGCCGACCAGCTCCCGCTCGTCGTCCCGGGGGTCGGCCTTCTCCAGCGCCGCGCCCTCGACGTCGAGCACCGGCAGCCACCGCAGCCAGCGCGGCAGCCACCACGCCCGCTCGCCCAGCAGCGCCAGCGCGGCGGGCACCAGCACCATCCGGACGACGAAGGCGTCGAACAGCACGCCGATCGCCAGCGCGAACCCGATCGACTTGATGGTCGCGTCGCCGGCCGGCACGAACCCGGCGAAGACGCTGAACATGATCAGCGCCGCGGCGAAGACCACCGGCGCCGCCGAGCGGAACCCGCTGCGGATCGCCGCCGTGGGTGCCGCCCCGTGGGCGTGCGCCTCGTGCATGCGGGAGACCAGGAAGACCTGGTAGTCCATCGCCAGCCCGAACAGGATCCCGATGACCAGGATCGGCGTCAGGCTGATCAGCGGACCCGCACTCTCCAGGTTGACCAGGTCGCCCAGCCAGCCCCACTGGAAGACCGCCACGGTGGCGCCCAGCGCGGCCCCGATGGTGAGCAGGAAGCCCAGCACGCCGACCAGCGGCACCAGCAGCGACCGGAACACCAGCACGAGCAGGACCAGCGCCAGCCCGACGACCAGGGCCAGGTACACCGGCAGCGCGCTGTTCAGCGAGGACGCGACGTCCACGCTGACCGCCGTCTGCCCGGTGACCGAGGCCGTGACGCCGTCCAGGTCCGACAGCTCGGCCCGCAGGTCCTCGACCAGCTGCTCGGTCGCTGCGCTCGTCGGGCCCGAGTCCGGGACGACGGTCAGCAGGGCGGCGTCGCCGTCGGCGTTCGGGATGGCCGGGGTGACGGTGACGACGTCGTCCAGCCCCTGGATGCCGGGGGTGGCCGCCGTCGCGGTCTCGGCCGCGCCGGTGCCCTCGAAGAGCACGGTGATCGGGCCGTTGATGCCGGCGCCGAAGCCGTCGGCCAGCAGCTGCTGGGCCCGGTCCTGGGTGCTGTCGGCCGGCGGGGTCTGGATGAGCGTGGTCCGCATCGAGGCGACCGGGATCGAGATGACGCCCAGGGCGACGACCGCGGCCAGCAGGGCGACGATCCGGTGCTTGGTCACCGCGACGGCCCAGCGGCCGAACAGTCCGGTGGCCGGTGCGGCGTCGTCGACCGAGGCCGCCGGCGGCAGGTCCCGCTGCTTCTTGGGCAGCGCCCGGCGGCCCAGGAAGGACAGCACGGCCGGCACCAGGGTCAGCGCGACGAGGACGGCGACCACGATGGTCGCGCCGGCCGCGATGCCCATCTGGGTGAGGAACGGGATGCCGGCGACGAACAACCCGACCAGGGCGATCACGACGGTCAGGCCGGCGGTGACCACCGCGGAGCCCGCCGTCCCGACCGCGGTGGCGATCGCCGTGGGCACGTCGACGCCGCGCCGCAGCTCCTGCCGGTGGCGGTTGATGATGAACAGCGCGTAGTCGATGCCGACGGCCAGGCCGAGCATCGCGGCCAGGATGGACGTCGTGGAGGACAGCTCCAGGAACCCGGTGGCGATGGTGATGCCCAGGACGCCGATGCCCACGCCGACCGCGGCGGTGAGCAGGTTCATCCCGGCCACGACGAGCGTGCCGTAGGTCAGCGCGAGCACCAGGACGGCGACGACCACGCCGGCGATCTCGCCGATGCCGCCGATCTCGGGTGCGGCCTCCAGGGCCTGCCCGGCGACCTCGACGGTCAGCCCGGAGTCGCGGGCGTCGGTGACCGCGGCGAGCAGGGCGTCCTGCTCGGCCGGGGTGACCTCGCCGGGGCCGACGTCGTAGGTGACGGTGCTGTACCCGGTGGTGAGCTCCTGGTTGACCGTGGGCGCGGCCTGGTCCAGCGGGTTGCTGGCCGAGACCACGCCGGGCAGCCCGCCGAGGTCGGCGACCAGCGTGCCCAGCGCGGTGGCCTGGTCGGGGTCGGCGAGGGTGGTGCCGGCGGGGGCGCGCACGACGACCTGGGCGCTGGCCCCGGCGTCGGTCGCGCCGAACTCCTCGGAGATCCGGTCGAGGGCGACGGTCGACTCCTGGCCCGGGATGGAGAACGACGACGTCGTCTCCCCGGCCAGCGTCGCGGCGCCGACGCCGCCGGCGACCAGGACGGCCAGCCAGACGAGGACGACGGTCAACCTGCGGCGGTGCGCGAGGGCACCCAGCCGGGCGAGCAGTGCAGCCATGGGGGTCAGGCCTCCGGGTCGGTGGAGCGGGCGGGGGTGACGTCGGCGTCCGGGCGGCGGTGGCCGAGCGCGTCGAGGCAGGTGGCGACCACGAGGGACCGCCAGGTCGTGGTGGACCCGAGCTCGGTGGCGGCGAGAGACAGGACGGCGAGGGCACCCAGGGCGCCCAGCACGCGGACGGTGCGCGTCGGGTCGTCGGGCACCTCGCCGGGCGCCAGGCCGAAGGCGCGCACCGCGGCGTCGCCGGCGGACACGGCGCACTCGGGGGTGGGCTCCTCGGCGGCGGGGGACAGCAGCAGCGCGACCAGGCCGGGGTGGGCGAAGGCGATGTCGACCAGCACCTCGACCGTGGCCCGGTCCCGGTCGACGCCGGCGGGGAACCGGCCGCTGACCGCCAGGACCTGGTCGGCGAGCTGGTCGGCCTGGGTGGTGACGGCCGCGTGCAGGGCGTCCTTGCTCGGGAAGTGGTGCAGCAGCCCGGCCTTGGACAGGCCCACCGCGTCGGCGATCTCCTGGACGGAGGTCTTGGCGAACCCGCGGCGGGCGAAGAGCGCGGCCGCCCGGTCGAGGATGTCGTCGTCCCCGTGGTGGGTGCGCGTCGACCTGGTCACCGGGAGCACGCTACGCGGGGACCGACCGATCTGGTCGGTTTACCGACCAGGATGGTCGGTGAGGTCGCTCACCCCAGGGTGGTCTCGAAGGCGTAGAGCCGGTCGACCACCGGGAGGGCGCGCAGCTCCTCGACCGCCGTGGGCCGCAGGCCGTCGAACAACGGCGTCCACCCGGCCGACAGGTACAGCTCGCGCGCCTCGGGCTGCAGCGGGCCGGTGGTCAGGAACGCCCGGGTGTAGCCGGCCGAGGCCGCGTGCTGCTGCAGCTCGGCGAGCACCCGGCGCGCCAGTCCGCGCCGGCGGTGGTCCCGCGAGGTCCACATCCGCTTCACCTCGGCGGTGCCCGGGTCCTCGTGCGCCCGGTAGGCGCCGCCGGCGACCGCGGCGCCGTCGTCGAGCAGCAGGAGGAAGACGCCGGTCGGCGGGGTGAACTCGGCCGCGGGGTAGCGGTCCATCTCCTCGGTGGCGCTGCCGAAGAGGTCGCCGTAGCGGGCGTCTTACTCGCGCAGCAGATCTTTCAGCATCGGGACGGCCCGCGGGTCCTCGGGGTGGACCAGCTCGGTGACGATCCGGTCGCGCGCGGTGTGGTCTGCCACGTGTCGCAACGGTAGGCGGGCGTCCCGGCCGTCGTTCCGCTGGCAGCCCCATGTGATCGGGGGCACACTGGAGCCGTGGACAGCTACGCCGTCGGATACGCCCGCCCGGACCGGTGGTCGCGCTCGCGGCCCGAGGACACCGTCTCCTCCTCGTGGCACGCCGTCGAGGCGCACCGCCCGCCGTCGGAGCTCGACGGGGAGGTGGAGCTGGCCGTCTGCGGCGCCATCGTGCAGGTGTGGGGCGCCCACCGCTGGGACCGCGTGGGTGCGCGGGAGACCGCCTGCACCGAGTGCAAGCGGTCCACCGCGCAGCAGCTCAGCCGCTCGGCCTAGCCCTCCCGGCGAGGGCGCCGACCGGTGATCGCGGAGAGACCGGTGACCTCGCGGCCGACGATGAGCGCCTGCACGTGGTCGGTGCCCTCGAAGGTGTAGATCGCCTCGATGTCGGCGTGGTGCCGGGCGATGTGGTGCTCGAGCAGGATGCCGTCGCCGCCGAACAGGTCGCGGGCGTCGGCGATGATCGTGCGGGCCTTCTTGCAGCAGTTCATCTTGGCCAGCGACGCCATGGCCGCGGTCATCCGGCCCTCGTCGGCCAGCGTCGACAGCCGCCAGCACATCAGCTGCATGGTGGTGATCTCGGCCAGCATCCGGGCGAGCTTCTCCTGCACCAGCTGGTAGCCCGCGATCGGCTGGCCGAACTGCTCGCGCTGCAGGGTGTGCGCCAGGGCCAGCTCGTAGGCCGACTGCGCGACGCCCAGCGCCCGCCAGGCGACGGTGTACCGGGTGCGGTCGAGCACCTGGGACACGTCCTTGAAGTTGTGGCAGTTCTCCAGCTTGTTCTCCGGCCCGACCCGGACGTTCTCCAGCGTGATCTCGGCCTGCCACACCGCCCGCAGCGCCGTCTTGCCGGTCATCACCGTGGCGGTGAAGCCCGGCGTGCCCTTCTCCACGACGTACCCGCCGACGTTCCCGTCCTCGTCGCGGGCCCAGATCAGCACGATGTCGGCGATCGACCCGTTGCCGATCCACTTCTTGGCCCCGTTGAGCACGAAGCCGTCGCCGTCGCGGGTGGCCGTCGTCCCCAGCGCGACGGCGTCCGAGCCGTGGTCGGGCTCGGTGAGCCCGAAGGCACCGATGGTCTCCATCCGGGCCATGCCCGGCAGCCAGCGCTCCTTCTGCTCCTCGCTGCCCAGCAGGTCGATCGACTGCATGGCCAGGAAGCTGTGCACGCCGTGGAAGGTGCCCATCGAGCCGTCGGCGCGGGCCCACTCGGCGGCCACCAGCCCGGCGGCGACGGCGCTCATGCCGGCCGAGCCGTGGCCCTTCACCGTGCCGCCGGCGATGCCGAGGTCGGCGAGCTTGGGCACCAGGTGGGCGGGGAACTCGGCCCGCTCCCAGTAGTCGTTGATGATCGGGGTGACCTCGGCCGCGCAGAACGCGCGCACCCGGTCCCGGATCTCCAGGTCGCCGGGGTCGATGAGGTCGTCGACGGCGTAGAAGTCGGTGGCGGGGGCGAGGGTGTCGGCGTCGGTGCTCACGACCTCGGACGCTAGGCCGGTGTCCGGCATGCTGCTCGTCGTGCGCATCGTGATCGCCCCGGACAAGTTCAAGGGCACGCTGGACGCCGACGGGGTGGCCGACGCGATGGCGGCCGGCGTCGCCCGGGTGCACCCGGAGGCGGAGGTGCTGCTGCGCCCGGTCGCCGACGGCGGCGACGGCACGGTCGCCGCCGCGCTGCGGGCGGGCTGGACCCCGCTGGCCGTCCGCGTCAGCGGTCCGGACGGCGCACCCCGGCAGGCGGTCCTCGCCCTGCACGACGGCACCGCACTGGTCGAGCTGGCCACCGCGGCCGGCCTGCACCTGGCGCCGCCGGCCCCGCTGACCGCGACCACCCGGGGGGTCGGCGACCTGCTGCTCGCCGCGCTCGAGGCGGGTGCGCGCCGGCTGGTGGTGGGCATCGGCGGCAGCGCGACCACCGACGCCGGGGCCGGGATGCTGACCGCGCTCGGCGTCCGGTTCCTGGCCGCCGACGGCACCGACCTGCCCCCCGGCGGCGCGGCGCTGGCTCGCCTGGACCGGGTCGACGCGTCCGGTCTGGACCCGCGGCTGGCCGGGGTCGAGGTGGTGGTCGCGACCGACGTGGACAACCCGCTGACCGGCCCGGCCGGTGCGGCCGCGGTGTTCGGCCCGCAGAAGGGGGCGACGGCGGTCGACGTCGCGTTGCTGGACCGGGCGCTGGCCCGCTTCGCCGCGGTGGTCCGCCGCGACCTCGGGGTCGAGGTGGACGCCGTGCCCGGCGCCGGCGGAGCAGGGGGGACGGCGGCCGGCGCGCTGGCGCTGCTGGGCGCCCGGATCACCTCCGGGGCGGACCTGGTCTGCGACCTGGTCGGCCTGGACGCCGCGCTGGCCGGCGCCGATCTGTGCCTCACCGGCGAGGGCGCGCTGGACGAGCAGACGCTGTCGGGCAAGGCCCCTGCCGTCGTCGCCCGCCGGGCCGCGGCCGCCGGGGTGCCGTGCCTCGGTCTGGCCGGCGTCGTCCGGCTGGCCCCGGCGCAGCTGTCCGCCGCCGGGTTCACCGCGGCCCACGGCCTGGTCGACCTCGAGCCCGACGTCGCGGTCTGCCTCGCCGAGCCCGCCCGGCTGCTCGCCGACCTGGCCGAGCGGGCGGTCAGCTGACCGGCTGGCGCAGGATCGTGCGCTGCTTCTCCGGAGCGGTGCGGCGGGGGTCGGTCAGGTAGACCTCGTGGTGCCGGCCGGTCGGGCTCAGCCCGGCCCCGGGCAGCACCTCGTGGTGCAGGCGGTGCAGCACCGGGCCCTCGTCGTCGAAGGGGCCGACGTGCAGCGTCTGCAGGCACCGGCCCTCGGACAGCACCTCGACCCGGACGTCGTCCAGCCGCGGCGGGGCCTTCGCCCGGGTGCCCTCGACCGCGGCGGCCACCTCGTCGGGGCCCAGCCAACCGGGGACCAGGAGCAGCAGCGTCCACTCCCAGGCCGCCTTGTCCCGGCGGCGGGTGAAGGTGTCCATGTCCTGCGCCCACCACAGCCCCTCCAGCGGCGGGACGACGTAGTCCCGCCCGGCGGCCTTGCTGGCGAACTTCAGCGCGAACGCCACCGGGTACAGCGACTGCACCGCGTCGCCGAACACCTGGGTGTTGGGGTCCCCGTGCCCGTCGACGGCCAGGTAGGCGCGGTCCGGGACGGTGAGCGTTCGGAACTCCCCGCGGTGCGCCCGGTAGACGTCGTCGTCCTTGAGGTCGACCTTCGCCTCCGTCACACGGAGAGCAGACCGCGGACGTAGGCGGCCTGGCCGGCGTGCTGCAGGTCGTCGGTGACCACGCTGACCAGCCGGACGCCGAGGGTGACCGGCGGGTCCCAGCCCTCGTCGACCACCCGGTCCAGGTCGGCGTCGGACAGCGTGGCCAGGTACTCCTTGGTCTTGGCACTGACCGCGTGGTGGTAACCGACCAGCAGCTCGGCGTCGGCCCGGACCTTCGCGGCGTCCTCGGTGGACATGCCGTAGCCGTGCGCCTCGTCGGGGAACGGCAGGTCGAACCGGCGGGCCCAGCCGTCGGCGGTGTACACCTGCTCGCGCCCGGCCACCTCGGCGACGTGGTCGTCCTGCACCCGGGTCAGGTGCCAGACCAGCCAGGCGATCGAGTTCGTCCCGGGCGCGGGGGACTGCGCCAGCTGGTCGGTGGTGAGCCCGTCCACGGCGGCGTCGACCACCCCGGCGATGTTGTCGAAGGCAGCGGTCAGGACCTCGTCGGTGCGCATGCGCGCGGGCCTACCCGGGACCGGGCGGTGGTCACACGTGCGCGCCGATCGCGGCGTGCACCGAGCGCACCGCGCTGGCCCCCTCGCCGACGGCGGCTGCCACCCGCTTCATCGACCCGTGCCGCACGTCGCCGGCGGCGAACACGCCCGGGACGCTGGTCTCGAAGGGCAGCGGCTCCCGGCCCAGCGCCGTCCATGTGGGGTCCGGGCCCGCCGGCAGGTCGACGTCGGTCAGCACGAAGCCGTCCCCGTCGACGGCCACCCCGCCCAGCCAGTCGGTGGCCGGCTCCGCGCCGATGAAGCAGAAGAGCCCGACGCACGCCTGCTCGCGGGAGGGGCCGCCGTCCCGGGGGGTGAGGGTGACCGACTCCAGGCTGTCCCCGCCGCCCAGCGCGGTGACCTGCGTGCCGGTGGCCACGGTGATCCGCGGGTGCGCGAGCACCCGGTCCACCAGGTAGGCCGACATGCCCGCGGTCAGGTCGGGCCCGCGGACGGCGAGGGTGACCGGCGCACCCCGGGAGGCCAGGAACAGCGCGGCCTGCCCGGCGCTGTTGGCGCCGCCGACGACGGTCAGCGGCGCGTGGCTGCAGGCCCGGGCCTCCAGCTCGGTGGCCGCGTAGTAGATGCCGGCGCCCTCGAAGTCGGCCCAGCGGTCCAGCGGCAGCCCGCGGTAGCGCGCACCGGTGGCCAGCACGACCGAGCGGGCGAGCACCTCGGTGCCGTCGCGGAGCACCAGCCGCAGCTGGGTGCCGCCGGTGTCCAGCTCGACGACCTCGCACGGGCTGGACAGCTGGGCGCCGAACTTGAGCGCCTGCAGGGCGGCCCGCTGGGTCAGCTCGACCCCGGACAGCCCGGACGGGAAGCCGAGGTAGTTCTCGATCCGAGAGCTGGCCGCGGCCTGCCCGCCGGTGCCCACGGCGTCCAGCAGCACCGTCCGCAGGCCCTCCGAGGCGCCGTAGACGGCCGCGGCCAGCCCGGCCGGGCCCGAACCGACGACGGCCAGGTCGACCGGGTCGCCGGACAGCGCCCGGTAGGACAGGCCCAGGACGTCGGCGAGCTCACCGGGGGTCGCCCGGCGCAGCCCCCGCCCGCCGACGACGACGGCGGGCAGGTCGCCGGCGGCCAGCGGGGTGGCGGCCATCAGCGCCTGGCCGGCGACCGTCTCGGCGTCGAACCACAGGTGCGCGATCCGCTGCCGCGCCGCGTAGGTGCGCAGCGCGTGCGACCCGGCCGACAGCTGCGACCCGATGATCTCCACCGCGCGGGCGGCGACGCCGGTGCGCAGCGCCTTGCGGCGGGCCATCAGGGTGCGCAGCAGGACGTCGGCGAGGTCGGCGTCCTCGGCCATCAGCCGGCGGAACCGGGCCGGCGGCACCCGGTGCACCCGGCCGGCCTCCACCACCCGGGCGGTCACGTAGACGACCTGGCCGGTGAGCAGGTTGAGCTCGCCGAGGAAGCTGCCCGCCCCGTACTCGGCGATCGGGGACTCCGGCTGGTCGCCGGTCGCCGGGCTGGTGATCTCCACCCGGCCGGACTCCAGGACGACCAGGTCGTAGCCGGTGTCGCCGGGGGCGAAGACCACGTCGCCGGGGACGACCTCGCCCGGGTCGCCGTAGGCGGTGAGCCGGCGGAGCTGGTCCGTGGAGAGCTGCGGTGCGGTGGGGGTGCCGGTCGTCGTCACGGGGGTGTCTCCCTGGGGGCGGGGCCGGGCGGGACCTCAGCTGATCACGTGCCCGGCCCCCGGCGCCAGGGCCGTCTCAGCCGGCGAACAGGTGGCCGCCCTCGACGAGGAGCCAGGCCAGCCCGGCGAGGGCCGCGACGGTCACCAGCAGGAGCAGCACGGTGGGCACCACCACCCAGCGGCGCTTGAACCGGAACCGCGGCCGCTCCGGTTCCGGGGCGCGGGCCGCCCCGGTGGTGGACAGCTGCTCGGACAGCGCGCGCAGCTTGACCTTGGCGTCGTGCGCCCGGCGGCGGAGGTCCGCGGCGTCGAAGCGCTGCNGAGTGGGGCGGGTGGGGCTCGAACCCACGACCCAGGGATTATGAGTCCCATGCTCTGACCGGCTGAGCTACCGCCCCGTGCGTGCGGACAGCCTGCCACGGCCGGGCCCTGCACCGGTCAGTTGCCCTCGGGCCGCTCCACCCGGTCCGCGGGCGCCGCCTCGTCGGCGACGTCGGCGTCCTTCTCGGGGGTCTGGCCGCGGGTCTTGAGCAGCGACGCCACGGTGACCACGAGCAGGACGCCGAGGATGACGGCCAGGGACAGCCAGGTGGGGATCTCGGGGACGGACTCGATGGGCTGGCCATCGTTGAAGAAGGGCAGGGAGTTGTCGTGGACCGCTTCCAGGATCAGCTTGACGCCGATGAACCCCAAGATGATGGCCAGCCCGTAGGACAGGTAGACCAGCCGCTTGAGCAGTCCGCCGAGCAGGAAGTAGAGCTGGCGCAAGCCCATGAGGGCGAAGACGTTGGCGGTGAAGACGATGAAGGCCTCGCGGGTGAGGCCGAAGATGGCCGGGATCGAGTCCAGGGCGAAGAGCAGATCGGTCGTGCCCAGCGCGAGGAACACCACGATCATCGGGGTGAACAGCTTCTTGCTCTTGCCGCCGCGGGCCTTGTTCATCGCGTCGGGGTCGGGGACGCGCAGCTTGTTGCCGTGGAACTCCGCGGTCATCGGCAGGACCTTCTTCAGCCGCCGGATGAGGGCGTTCTCCTCGTAGTCGTCCTCGTCTTCCCCGCGCACCAGATTGATAGCCGTGTAGACCAGGAACGCGCCGAACAGGTAGAAGACCCAGGTAAACCGTTCGATGAGCTCAGCGCCGGCGAGGATGAAGATCCCGCGCAGCACCAGGGCGATGATGATCCCGACCATCAGCACTTCTTGCTGCAGCTTCCGGGGCACCCTGAAGCGAGCCATGATGATCACGAAGACGAACAGGTTGTCCACCGACAGCGAGTACTCGGTGAGCCAGCCGGCGTAGAACTGGGTGGCGTAGTCCCCGTTGGTCACCGACAGCAGCACCACCCCGAACAATAGGGCCAGGGAGACGTAGAACGTCACCCACAGACTGGCCTCGCGCACCGAGGGTTCGTGAGGGCGACGGGCCACGATGGCCAGGTCGGCCAGCAGGAGCACCGTGAGACCGACGAACGTACTGATCTCGAACCAGACGGGGAGTTCCACGTCGGGGCACGATACGTACGGCACGGCCCGTCCGCAGGTAAGTCACGAACCAGGGCGAGCCGGTGTCGGAACGGCGTGTTCCTCTCCTAGTCTGCGGTCGTGCAGGCGATGGAGCTAAGCAAGGGCGCAAACGGTCCGCTGCCTACCGGGACCCCCGGTGTGCGGTGCGTCGTCGCTTGGGGACACGCCGAGGTCGAGGTCGACGCCTCGGCCCTACTGCTGGACTCGTCGGGACGGGTCCGGGACGACTCAGACATGGTGTTCTACAACCAGCCGACATCCAGCGACGGCGCTGTGCGGCACCTCGGCGGGTCGCTCACCGACGACGGTGGGCAGGAGGGCCTCGCGGTCGACTTGGAGGATCTGGCCGGGGAGGTCGCCACCGTCGCAGTAGCGGTCAGCGTGGCCTCTGGCACCTTCGCCGACGTCCCCGGTCTCGCCCTGCTCGTCCTCGACCAGGAGGGCGCCCCGCTGGTCTTGCACCGCGTCACCGGTGCCGACGCCGAGACGGCGATGGTGCTCGGCGAGCTGTACCGCCGCGACGGGTCATGGCGGGTCCGGGCCGTCAGCCAGGGCTGGGCCAGCGGTCTCGCTGGCTTGGCCACGGATCTCGGCGTCACCGTTGCCGATGAACCGGCCGAGGTGATCTCGCCTCCGACGCCGGCCGCGCCTGCTCCGGACACCGTCGAGGGCGCCGAGGACGACGAGGGCGCCGAGGACGACGTGGCCGTAGTGGAGCTCGAGCCCACCGCTTCCGGGCCGACCGCTGTGGTCGTAGAAGAGCCCGAGCCTTTGGTGGTTCCCGCCCCACGGCCGGACGACCCCCAGCCGGTGCCCCAGCCGGTCGCCGTCGGCGTGCGGACTCGCAAGCAGCCGCCGGTCCGCGCCACTCCGCCGGCGCTCAAGCTGGCCGGCGCCGACACCTGGAGCGCGGCACGGTTGTTCTCCATCTCGGGCGTCGGCAACGCTGGGGAGCAGGAGAAGCGGGCCACCTCCGCGCTGCTGGCCACGATGATGGCAGTGCGGCCGTTCGGGCGCGGAATCACCTCCCGGTTCGGGGCGCCCGCCGGGTTGCTCGAGACCTACCTCGAGGTCCCGTTCCACCGCGGCGAGTCCGTCGTCGTCCCCGACGGCGTCCTCCGGGTGCAACGCGGCGCACGCCTGTGGACCGCATTGATGGAGACCAAGACCGGCAGTGGGCAGCTGCGCCGCGAACAGGTCGAGAACTACCTCGACGTCGCCCGGCACGAGGGCTACGACGCGGTGATCACGCTGTCCAACGAGATCGCGCCCGGGGTGAACGAGCACCCGGTCGAGGTCGACCGCCGGAAGCTGGCCAAGGTCGCGCTGCACCATCTGTCCTGGGCCGAGGTGGTCCACGAGGCTCAGATGGTGCTGACCCACCGCGGGGTGGGCGATCCGGTGCAGGCCTGGCTGCTGCACGAATTCCTGCGCTACCTGCAGCACCCCCGCTCCGGCGCTGCGGGCTTCGAGGACATGGGGGCCTCCTGGGTCCCGGTCCGCGAAGCCGTGGCCGCCGGCACGCTGCGTCCGGGCGATCGCAAGGTTCCGGCTGCCGTCGACGCCTGGATCCGGCTGGTCCGCCAGCTGTGCCTGCGGCTCACCGCTGAGCTCGGTGTCGACGTCGCCCACGTGCTGCCCCGGAGGCTGGCCACCGATCCCGCCGCACGGACGACGGCCGGGGTCGAGACCCTCGCCGCGACCGGCCGCCTGACGGCCACCCTGCGGGTACCCGGCGCCGTAGGTCCGCTGGAGGTGGTCGCCGACCTGCGCACCGGTCAGGTGCTCACCTCCACCCGGGTGCCTGCACCCCAGGAGGGCACCAACCACAGGCGCACCGGCTGGCTGGTCAAGCAGCTCGCCGACGCCCCCGCCGACCTGCTCGTCGAGGCGGCCTTCGACGGCACGAGCCCGCCCACCTGTGAGCAGCTGCAGCTGGTGCGGGCGGACCCGTCGTGCCTGGCACCGGCCGGACGTGTTCCGCTGCAGTCCTTCCAGCTGAGCCGCAGCGTGGCGATGGGCACCAAGCGGTCCGGCGTGCGCGGGGCGTTCATCCCCAGCGTGGTTGGTGCAGTGGAGGGGTTCTACGGCGAGGTGGTCCAGCCGATCCGGCCATGGGTGGCCCGGGCGCCTCGCCTGCCCGATGACCCCGGCGACGACGGTGGACGGGACGATGGAGCTGCTGGGCCTGGTGCGCCTGGGGACCAGACGTGAGCCCCCGTGATCATGCTGCCGGGTGTACCGAGGCTGCATAGGATCGGTCGAACGGCGCCGGAGGCCGGCGCCGCGGGGGTCCCAGTACAACCGGGGTCCCTCACCCACCTGCGAGGAGACGGAGACATCGCGTGGTAGTCAGCTTGAACAAGGGTGGCAACGTCTCGTTGACCAAGGAGGCCCCTGGCCTGCGCGCGGTCACCGTCGGCCTGGGCTGGGACGCTCGCACGACCGACGGCAAGCCCTTCGACCTAGACGCATCGGCCATCGGCTGCCGCGCCGACGGCAAGGTCGCCTCCGACGAGCACTTCGTGTTCTTCAACAACCTGCGCAGCCCCGACGGGGCGATCGAGCACACCGGCGACAACGTGACCGGTGAGGGCGCCGGCGACGACGAGCAGATCAAGGTCGACCTGGCCGGCGCGCCCGCCGACCTGGACCGCGTCGTCTTCCCCGTGTCGATCTATGAGGCCGACAGTCGCGGCCAGAGCTTCGGCCAGGTCCGCAACGCCTTCATCCGCGTGGTCAACCAGGCCGACAACGCTGAGATCGCGCGCTACGACCTCTCCGAGGACGCATCCACCGAGACCGCGATGGTGTTCGGCGAGCTGTACCGCAATGGCGCCGACTGGAAGTTCCGGGCCGTCGGCCAGGGCTACTCGACCGGTCTGGGCGGCATCGCCGCCGACTTCGGCGTGAACGTCTGACCTGAACCACGACGAGGGGAGCGGATCATGAGCGTGAGCCTGAGCAAGGGCGGGAACGTCTCGTTGACCAAGGAGGCGCCCGGTCTGACCGCTGCCCTCGTCGGTCTGGGCTGGGACGCCCGGACGACGTCGGGGAACGCCTTCGACCTGGACGCGTCGGCGCTGCTGGTCGACGCCGGGGGCAAGGTGCTGAGCGATGCGCACTTCGTCTTCTTCAACAACCTGACCTCGCCGGACGGTTCGGTGACCCACACCGGTGACAACCTCACCGGCGAGGGCGACGGCGACGACGAAGCGCTGACCGTGGACCTGCCCACCGTCCCGGCGGCCGCGGACAAGATCGTGTTCGCGGTGTCGATCTACGAGGCCGAGAACCGGGGACAATCGTTCGGTCAGGTGCGCAACGCCTTCATCCGGGTGGTGAACCAGGCCGACGGCGTGGAGATCGCCCGCTACGACCTCTCCGAGGACGCCTCGACCGAGACCGCGATGATCTTCGGCGAGATCTACCGGCACTCGGGTGACTGGAAGTTCCGCGCCGTGGGCCAGGGCTACACCTCCGGGCTCGCCGGCATCGCCCGTGACTTCGGCGTGGACGTCGGCTGATCCCGTGCCCATCGATTACACGAAGCGCCCGGCCGTCCCCCCCTCCGACGGCCCGTCGTGGCCTCCGCCCGCCNAACCGTGGGCGCGGACTTGGTTAGCGTGACCTTGCGCGGGGGTCCCGCCGGGCCCCCGCCGGGACCCCCGCGCAAGGTCACGCTAACCAAGTCCGCGCCCACGGTTTCCCTGACCAAGAAGGCGTCGGCCGGCGGGGTGCTACGGGTGAACCTCAACTGGACGGCGCGCCCGCCCGGTCAGCAGGGCGGGTTCTTCGCCCGCCGCGAGCCCGACATCGACCTCGACCTGGGTTGCCTGTTCGAGTTCACCGACGGCACCAAGGGCGTCGTCCAGGCGCTCGGCAACTCCTTCCGCGCGGGTCTGCCCGGCGCGCCGTCCCCGGCGATCTGGCTGGACGGCGACGACCGCTCGGGCGCGAACTCCGGCGGGGAGAACCTGTTCGTCGACCTGCAGTACGCCGCGCACATCAGCCGGGTGCTGGTCTTCGCCTACATCTACGAGGGGGTGCCGAACTGGGCCGCGGCCCGGGCGCTGGTGACCCTGACCCCGCCCGACGGCCCGCAGATCGAGGTGGCCCTCGACGAGCCGCGCGCCGGTGCCACCACCTGCGCCGTGGCCCTGCTCGCACCCTCGGCGGGGGACCTCGCGGTCCGCCGCGAGGTCCGCTACGTCGACGGAGCACAACCCCAGCTCGACGCCGCCTACGGGTGGGGCATCCGGTGGAGCTCGGCCCGCAAGTAGCCCGGGGATGCACAAGGCATCCCGACCGTTGACGACGCACCGCCCCCCGACACGAGGAGTCCCCGCATGAGCGTCAACTTGAGCAAGGGCCAGAAGGTCTCGCTGGCTAAGCGCGACGGCGGCCAGCTGACCCGGGTCCGCATGGGCCTGGGCTGGGACGCGATCAAGAAGAAGGGCTTCTTCGGCAGCCGGGACCAGTCCATCGACCTCGACGCCTCGGTGCTGATGTTCGACGCCGCCGGCCAGCTGGTCGACCAGGTGTGGTTCCAGCAGCTGCGGAGCAAGGACGGCTCGGTGCAGCACACCGGCGACAACCGCACCGGCGCCGGGGACGGCGACGACGAGTCGGTGAAGGTGGACCTGACCAAGCTCCCGGCCGCGGTCACCACGCTGGTCTGCACGGTGAACTCCTTCACCGGGCAGGACTTCTCCCAGATCGCCAACGCCTTCTGCCGGCTGATCGACGAGACCACCGAGACCGAAATCGCTCGCTACGAGCTCAGCGGCTCGGGTCGGCACAACGCCCAGATCATGGCCAAGGTCTCCCGCGACGGCGCCGGTTGGTCAATGACCGCGCTCGGTGTCCCGGCCTCGGGCCGCACCTTCCGCGACCTGCTCCCGGCCATCGCCGGCTCCCTGTAGTCCCACACCACACCACCGCACCCAGGAGACAGCCACCATGTCCGAGCTGGACCTCGGTTCCTCGTCCACGCCCACCGCCGCTGGGCCGAGCGCACCCGCCGGGGGCGCGCTGGTGCTCCAGCCCCCGGCCCCCGTGGTGCTGGTGGCGCCCGAGCAGGCCGCCGGTGCGGTGACGCTGGAGACGGCCAAGCAGGTGGAGCTGCGCAGCAAGGCCACCGCGTTCGTCACCGACCTGGTCTCCCTGGACACCAAGTCACCGGCCTTCGCACAGAAGGTCGGCTCCATCACGGCGATGGGCGACAAGGAGATGCGGTCTTCGGCGGCGGTCTCCAACCGCATGCTCGACCGACCGGCGGCAGCCATGGGGGCCAAGGGGAAGGACGCCGACGCGCAGACGCGGGTCTCCAACACCCTCATCGACCTGCGCCGCACGGTCACCGACCTGGACCCCAAGCGCTCGGACCTCACCGGGGTCAAGAAGGTGCTGAAGTGGCTGCCCGGCGGGGACAAGATCGACCGCTACTTCGACAAGTACAAGTCCGCCCAGTCGCACCTCAACGCGATCATCAAGGCGCTGGACTCCGGTCAGGACGAGCTGCGCAAGGACAACGCGGCCATCGAGACCGAGAAGGCCAACATGTGGACGACCATGGCCAAGCTGCGGGAGTACAACGAGCTGGCCACGGCCCTCGACGAAGCGCTGGAGGGCAAGGTCGCCGAGCTGGAGGCCGCCGGGCGCACCGACGACGCCAACACCGTCCGCTCCGACGCGCTGTTCCCGGTTCGTCAGCGGCGACAGGACATCACCACCCAGATGGCGGTCGCGGTGCAGGGCTACATGGCCCTGGACCTCATCCGGCGCAACAACCTGGAGTTGATCCGCGGCGTCGACCGGGCGCAGACCACCACCGTGGCGGCCTTGCGCACCGCGGTGATCGTGTCCCAGGCGCTGAGCCGCCAGAAGCTCGTCCTCGACCAGATCAACGCGCTGAACACGGTGACCTCGGACCTCATCCAGTCCACGTCGGAGCAGCTGCGCATCCAGGGCGCGGCCATCAACGAGCAGGCGGCCTCCTCGACCATCGACGTCGCCAAGCTGCAGGCCGCCTTCGACAACGTGTTCGCCACCATGGATGCCGTCGACACCTTCCGGGCCCAGGCCGTGACCTCCATGGCCGACACGGTCCGGGCGCTGGAGGGACAGCTCGAGCGGGCGCAGCCCTACCTGGCCCGGGTCCGCGCGAACGAGGCCATCGAGGGTTGAGCCGGTCGTGAGCACCGGGGAGAGACACCGTGGCCTGGTTCCGGCGTAGCGAGGAACTGGAGGTCGCCCCGGTCGAGGCGGACCGGGAGGACACACCGGCCGCACTGGACGCCGAGATCGCCGGCGTCGTCCGCCTGGTCAACGCCGCGGCCGGCGACCTCCCGGTGGCCTCGGTGGTGGCGGCCCGGCGGATCACCGACCTGCTGTCGGAGGTGGTCCGCACTTCCGACGTCCGCCCGCTCGACGTCTACGCGGCCATCTCCGTGCGTGCCACCGCCACCGACTACCTGCCCACCACGGTGCGCGGCTTCGTGGCGCTGGACCCCGATCTGGTCGACGTCCCGGCGACCTCGGGTGTGACCCCGGCCCAGTCGCTCGCCGCCCAGCTGGAGGCGCTCGAGGGGGCCGCCGAAAAGGTGCTGCAGGCCGCGCGGCGGCAGGACGTCGATGCGCTGATGACCCAGGGCAGCTTCCTGCGCACCAAGTTCTCCGGCTCCGACCTCGACCTGTGAACCGAGCCCTGTGACCCGACCAGCACCACCTGAGAGGCGAGCACCGTGGCACGCATGACCCGCGGGGCCAACGTGGCCCTGACCCGGGAGATCCCCGGCCTGACCAGCCTGGTTGTCGGGGTGGCCTGGGACGCCGGCAGCGAGCGGGTGCTCGCGGAGAACCTGGTCCTCGCGCTGCTGCTCTGTGGCCCCGACAGCCGGGTGCTGTCCGACCGCCACATGGTGTTCTTCAACCAGCTGACGTCCCCCGAGGAGTCCGTGGCCGCCCGCGACGAGGCGCTGGACGGCGACCAGGAGCAGATCGAGGTCGACCTGCGCAGGGTGCCCGCCGAGGTGTCCCGGCTGGTCGCCGTGGTCTACGTCAATGAGGGCACCGCGCAGCGGCGCACCCTGGGCCAGCTGCGCGCGGTTTCGGTGGTGGTCCGGGACGCCAGCACCCACCGCGAGCTGGTCCGCTCGGAGGACCTCGCCCCGGTGTTGCAGGCTGAGACCGCCCTGGTGCTGGGCGAGGTCTATCGACACGGGGGCGACTGGAAGTTCAAGGTCGTCGGCGAGGGCTACCGCAACGGGATCAGCGGCATCGCCGGCGACTACGGGTTGCCGTTGTGATCCTGGCCCCGGGCGACGCCCCGGCACGCCCGGACCTCGACTGGCTCCGGCACCGCAGCCGCCGCGGGTCGCCGGCCGAGCCAGTGCCCGCCGACGCCGCGCCGGGCGGGTTGGTCGACTCCCTGGCCGGCCGGACCCCCCGCCGGCAGCCCGACCAGGCACCCACCCCGCAGCCTGTGGCGCCTTCGCAGGTGCCGGTGGGCTTGGACCTCGACCTCGACCTCGACCTCGACCTGGACCTGGACCTCGACCTCGGGACGTCGGGCGGGGACCTGCTCGACCTCTCGGCGCCGGCGCCCCGGCCGGTCCCCGCTCCGGCCCCGTCCTCCAGTGACCTCGACCTGTCCGACCCGCGGCCGGCCACCCCGCCGGCCGCCCCGCCGTCCGCGGCGTCGGACCTGGACCTGTTCCCCGAGGCCCCGGCGCCCCCCACCGCTCCGCCGGCGCGCTCGCCCGCACCTGCCCCGCGACCCGAGCGCGCCGGCGGAGCGGTGG
>NZ_UEXK01000004.1:394792-454523 GCF_900491935.1 Klenkia terrae | reverse complement strand
TCCTGCATATTGTGTGTTATCAGCTGTCACGCCCCCCCCCGACGTCTACACAAGGGGGGTCGTCGGCAGCGTCAGAGGGGTATAAGAGCCGGCCCCCGCGACCCGGGCGCGTCATCCGCACGGTGCCGCGGGTGGCCCCCGGTGGCCGTGTCATCCTCACCCGCCGCGAGCCCACGGTGACCCTGGACCGGGTGCAGTCCGGCGTCGGTGCGCTCACCGTGACCGCGGTCTGCTCACCTGCCGTCGGCGACCTCGTACTGGGCGCGGTGCACCAGCTGGGCGACGGCAGCTCCGGGGTGGTGAGCCGCACCGCGGGCATTCCGACGGCCCCGCCCCGCTCGCGCCGCCCGGTGCTCGAGGCTGGTCGCGGCGAGTTCGACCAGATCCGGGTCGACCTCCGGCAGACCCGGTTGCTGCGCCGGTTCGTCGTCTACGCGCAGTCGGCGTCGGAGTCCTCGCTGGCCTGGGGCGGCACCCTGCTGATTGCCACCCACGGCGGTTCCAGGGTGGAGATCCCGCTGGACCTGCCCGCCCACGACGGCCCGGTCGTCGTCGCCTCGGTCTACGTGGTGGACGGCGAGTTGGTGGTCCGCGCCGAGCTCGAGCCTGTACGGGGGCTGGTCCGCGACGTCGCGCAGGCCTACGGCTTCCGTGCCATCACCTGGGCCGACGCCCGCACCCCGGTGCTGTGAGCGCGCCCGCCCGGGCACTCCCGCTGCGGCACTTCGCGCACCTGGACCCTGCCGACGAGGCGCGACTCTTCCTGCACCCGCCCCAGCCGGTGGACCCCGCCGGCGACGCCGAGGTCCTTGCCCTGTCGCTGGGCGCCACGCTCTACCTGCCCGCCGACCGGCCGACCCTGGCCGGCGACGTCCGCCGGCAGCGCGCCGCGGGGGTGACCAGCGTCGTGCTCTGCCTCGAGGACGCGATCGCCGACGCCGACGTCGAGACCGCGCAGGCCAACCTCGTCCACCACGTCCGCGACCTGGCCGCCTACTCGGGTCTGCCGCTGGTCTTCGTCCGGGTCCGCCGCGCCGAGCAGGTGGGCGAGCTCGTCGACGCGCTGGGGGAGGCCGCCGCCGTCCTCACCGGTTTCGTGTTGCCCAAGTTCAGCGGCGCCACCGGCCCGGCGTTCCTGGACGCGGTGGGTGCTGCGTCGGCCCAGCTCGGTCGGTCGCTGCGGGTCATGCCCGTCGTTGAGTCCCCCGAGATGGCCCACGCCGAGACCCGGGTCGACGCGCTGGTGCAGGTGCGGGACCTGCTCGCCGACCACCGGGACGAGGTCCTCGCCGTCCGGATCGGCGCGACCGACCTGTCGGCCGCCTTCGGCCTGCGGCGGCGCCGCGAGCTGACCGTCTACGACGTGCGCGTCGTCGCCGACGCCATCGCTGACGTGGTGAACGTGCTGGGACGGGCCGACGGCACCGGCCACGTCGTCACCGGCCCGGTGTGGGAGTACTTCAACAGCCCCGACCGGGTGTTCAAGCCGCAGCTGCGCGAGACCCCGTTCCGGGAGCACGAGGAGCGACCGCTGCGGGCGAACCTGCTGGCCCGCGACCTGGACGGCCTCATCCGCGAGGTGGTGCTCGACCAGGCCAACGGCCTCAACGGCAAGACCGTCATCCACCCGACGCACGTGGCCGCCGTGCACGCCCTGTCGGTGGTGCCGCACGAGGAGCACGCCGACGCCCTCGACGTCCTCGGTACCGGTGCCGGCGGCGGGGTGGCCGCGTCGTCCTACCGGAACAAGATGAACGAGTCCAAGCCGCACCGGGCTTGGGCCCACAGGCTGGTGCAGCGGGCCCACGTGTTCGGCGTCGCCCGTCCCACGACATCCTTCGTCGACCTGCTGGGCGCCGGGATGCACCGGTGAGCGGCCCGGTCTGGACCGGGGAGTGGGTGCAGCGCGAGCTGGACGTCGCGGTCACCACCACCGGCGCTGCGGGGTCCCTGGACGTCGCCGACCTGGTGGGGATGGCCGTGCGGGTCAACCCGCGGCGGGCCCACCTGCTGGTCAGCCGGGTGCTCGGCAAGCACGTGCCGGCTGACCCCGACGTCGTCCGCGGCGCCGGGATGCTGCTCGGGCGGCTGGTCGCCGACCGGTTGGTCGGGGTGGACAGCGGTGTGGCCGCGACCGGCGGTGACCTGCTCGCCGCCGCCCTCCGCGGGGACGGCGCCGCCGCGGCCCAGCTGGTCGAGCTCACCCGGTGGACGGCGGACCGCGGCCGGTGCGACGTGCTCGTGCTCGGGTTCGCCGAGACCGCCACGGGCCTGGGGCACCTCGTTGCCGATGCCCTGGATGCCGACGTCCTGCACTCCACCCGGCGACCGGTCGGCATGACGCCGTTCGGCACCTTCGAGGAGGTGCACTCCCACGCGACCGGTCACCTGCTGCTGCCCGACGACCCGGCGCTGTTCGCGGGGGACCGGCCGATCGTGCTGGTCGACGACGAGCTTTCGACCGGGGCCACCGTGATGGACACCATCCGCGGACTCCAGGCCGTCGCCTTCCGACCGCGGTGGGTCGTCGCGAGCCTGGTCGACCTGCGCACCGGGGCCGCCCGCGACGAGCTCGACCGCTTCGCCGCCGACCTCGGGGTGCAGGTCGACGTCGTGGCCCTGGCCGGCGGGGTGGTCGGGCTGCCCGCCGACGTGCTGGCCCGGGGGACCGCGCTGGTCGCCCGGCGGACGGCTGCACTGGCGCCCGACCGGACCGGCCGCCACGGTGGCCCGGTGGTAGAGGTGCACGCTGACGTCCCCCGCGACGGCGGGCGGCACGGCTTCACCCCGGCGCACCGCCGAGTGCTGGACGCCGCACTGCCGCGGGTGGCCGAGCAGGCGCACCGGGCGTTGGGGTCGCCGGCCGGCCGGGTGTTGGTGCTGGGGACCGAGGAGCTGGTCCACCTGCCGGTGCGGGTGGCCGGGGAGCTTGCCCGGCGTGGCCTCGACGTCCGTGTCTCGAGCACCACCCGCTCGCCGGTCCTACCGATCGACGACCCGGGTTACGCCGTCCGAACCGCGCTGCGCTTCCCCAGCCACGATCGGCCGGCCGACGGGCCCGGGCCGCGGTTCGCCTACAACGTCGCGCCGGGTGCCGGGTCGACCTCGTTCGCCGCCGCCGTCCTCGTCGTCGACGACGTGTCCCACGACTGGGCGGACGACGACCCCGCTGCGCTGCCCGCCGTGCTGGCCGCGGCCGTCGACGGGCCGGTGGTGGTGCTCACCGTGCCCAGCCACCGGCCTCCGCCGCAGCCGCTGCGCGGACCGGACTTCGGCTCCTACGCGCCCGACGAGGTGGGGTGGCTGCTCACCGACCTCTCCGACGTCCCTCTGGAGGCCCCCGTGGAGGACCGCGAGCGGGCGATCCAGTCCGGGCGTGCGCACTATTCGGAGTCCCTGCCGGTGGAGTACCAGCCGGGGCCGGCCTACCTCGAGCTGTTCGAGCAGGCCCTGGCGACCTCGTCGGCGCGGCTGGCCGAGGCGGTCGGCGTGGTCACCGAGCGCGTGCTGGCCGGGCGGTCGCGTCCGCCGGTGCTGGTGTCGCTGGCCCGCGCTGGGACGCCGATCGGCGTGCTCATGCGCCGGTGGGCGGCTACCCAGGGCGTCGACGTGCCGCACCTGACCGTCTCCATCGTCCGCGACCGCGGGCTGGACCCGCGAGCCCTGGACCACCTGGCCGCTCACCACGACCCGGCCGACGTGGTCTTCGTCGACGGCTGGACCGGCAAGGGCGCGATCACTCGTGAGTTGCACGCCGCTGTGCAGGAGGTCGAGCAGGCGCGCCCCCGGGGCTTCCGCCCGGAGCTCGCCGTCGTCGCCGACCCGGGCGCGTGCACGGGTCTGTTCGGCACCCGGGAGGACTTCCTCATCCCCTCGGCGTGCCTGAACTCCACCGTCTCCGGGCTGGTCTCGCGCACCGTGCTGCGGGCGGACCTGGTCCCACCGGGCGGCTACCACGGGGCGAAGTTCTACCGGGAGCTCGCGCCGCAGGACGTGTCCGGCCGGTTCCTGGACACCGTGTCGGACTGCTTCGCCGCCGTCGTCGACGATGTGGCACGCACACTCGCCGTGCCGGTCGACCGCACCCCGACCTGGGCCGGCTGGACCGCGGTGGAGGAGGTGGCGGCCGGGTTCGGCATCACCGACCTGAACCTGGTCAAGCCTGGGGTGGGGGAGACCACCCGGGTGCTGCTGCGACGAGTGCCCTGGAAGGTCCTGGTGCGCCCGGACCGCACCGCAGAGCTGGCCCACGTGCTGCACTTGGCGCGCGACCGCGGGGTCGAGGTGGAGACCCGGGAGGGCATGCCGTTCTCCTGCATCGGCGTCATCCGGCCCGGCGGCGAGGTCGCGTGAGGGGCGGGGTGCTCATCGCCACAGACCTGGACCGCACGCTGGTGTACTCCTTGGCCGCAGCTGGGGAGCCTCGTCCCGGCGAGCCAGGGTGGGTGGTCGTCGAGCACCTGGACGGTCGGGCGATCTCGCACATGTCCGTCCTGGGGGCCGGGCGGTACGAGGCGCTGGCCCGCCGCTGGCCGGTCATCCCGGTGACCACCCGGACACCGGCCCAACTGGCCCGCATCCGGCTGCCCGGCCCGCCGGCCCGGCACGCGGTGGCGGCCAACGGTGCCGTGCTGCTGGAGGACGGCGAGGCCGACCCCGCATGGGCGGAGAGCGTGGCGGCCGCCCTCACCAACGTCGCCCCGCTGGCCGAGGCCCAGGAGGCGCTGGCCCGTGCGTGTACCGGAGACCCCACGGCCCGCCGGCACACCGTGCCCGGCCTGTTCTGCTATGCGGTCGTGGACCGACCGGCGTTCACCGACGAGCGCCTCGACGCCTTGCGCGCCTGGGGCGCGTCAGCTGGGTGGGGGGTGTCGCTGCAGGGACGCAAGCTCTACCTGGTCCCTGTGGTGCTTGCCAAGTCCGCGGCGGTCGCCGAGGTGGCGCGGCGGACCGGGGCCACGACCGTGCTCGCCGCGGGGGACTCGTTGCTGGACACCGACCTGCTGGAGTTCGCGCACCTGGCCGTCCGGCCCGGGCACGGCGAGCTCGCCGACCGCGGCTGGACCCGGCCGCACGTCACCGCGCTGACCGCCACGGGAATCCGGGCCGGGGAAGAAGTGCTCGCCTGGTTCAGCGCGCGGGCCGCGGAGGTGACGGCTACCGGCGCTGGGTGACCGGGCGGGGGCGGTTGCCCCCCGGGCAGGATGGTCCTCGACCCCTCGAGGAAGGTTCAACCCATGGATGCTGCCGCACTGCGCGAGATGCAGGCCCCGATCAAGCAGAGGTACAAGGACGACCCAGCCGCCGCGCTGGCGCACCTGCACGCCGCGGGTGACTTCCGGGACGAGGGCATCACCGCGACCATCGACACCTGGTCGGGCCCGCAGCGCGCCGGGTTCCACGAGACCACCGGCGGCGACGGCTCGGACGCCTGCTCCGGCGACATGCTGCTGCAGGCCCTGCTCGGCTGCTCCGGCGTGACCCTGCGCAGCGTGGCTACGGCGATGAGCATCGACATCCGAAGCGCGAAGCTCACCGCCCGCGGGGACATGGACGCCCGAGGCACCCTCGGCGTCTCCCGCGACGTCCCGGTCGGCATGACCGGCATCGAGGTCGTCATGGAGATCGACACCGACGCCGACGACGAGAAGCTGGCCACCCTGGCCAAGCTGACCGAGCGGTACTGCGTGGTGGCCCAGACCCTCAAGGTGCCGCCGACGATGACGATCCGCCGCGCCTGACCGCGACGGAAGGAGCCCCGCACCTCAGCTCGAGGTGCGGGGCTCCTGTCGTGCCGGGGACCTAGTCGAGCGCCAGCTCCGCGCAGACCACGCACCCGGGGGTGCGGCGCTGGTCGGGCCAGATGGCGGCCCCCTCGATGCGGGCCACCTCCCGCCCGCAGAGGGCGTAGACGATCTCGGAGGGTCCGGGTTCGCAGGCGTGCCAGGGGCCGCTGGAGTCCACGATCGGCGTCCCGCTGACGCCGTTCCAGAGCACCTGCACGGCGGCCTGGCCGCAGACGAAGGTCTCCTGGCTCAGGACCGAGTGCCGGCCGCGTCGCTGTGTCGAGGTCACGCAGCGACCATGGCAGCTCCACACAGGGTCACCGGGTCGACAGACCGCACGCGGCGTAACGACACAGTCACGTTCGGCCAACCTGACCCTTGGTCCCCAATCGCCCCACCGATTGGTCACCTGGGCCCGATTCGTCCAGCGACATCTGCCTGCTGCCCCGTTCGGCACCCCAGTCCACTTGTCGACATGTGTGGTCGTGGCAGGACACGCTCATCGCCACATGAACCCCACCCGCCACTTCTGGCACACCTGGGCCCGCGGTTCGAACCCGCAGTAGCGCGGAGGCGTGGTAGTCGGGCAGACTGTCCCGAGCACTCCGCTCCACCCGTTCGAGCTACGCACCGCCATCACCGAGTCAGGTCCGTTGGGGAAGACGAGACCCGTCTTGATCCGATGGAGGTGCACTGTGCAACGACGGTCTACGCAGGGTGTTGTCTTCGTGCACGCGTGCCCGAAGGCTCTCTGCCAGCACGTCGACTGGGCCCTCGAGCGGGTCATCGGCGGGCCGGTGAGTTTGTCCTGGGCTGAACAGCCCGCGCAGCACGGTGCCTACCGTGCCGAGGTCGCCTGGACCGGAGCCACCGGGACCGGTGCGAAGCTCGTCGCTGCCCTCAAGGCGTGGCCGATGCTGCGCTTCGAGGTGACCGAGGAGCCCAGCCAGGGCAACGACGGCGAGCGCATGGCCTACGTGCCCGGGCACGGCGTCTTCCGCGCACCCATGTCCGCCAACGGCGACCTGGTGGTGACCGAGCAGCAGCTCCGCCACCTGGCCGCCACGGCCGGCTCCGGTGAGGCCTTCCGGCACGGCGTCGACGAGCTCCTGGGCGCGGCCTGGGACGACGACCTCGAGGTCTACCGCCACGCCGGCGACGGCGCCCCCATCAGCTGGCTGCACCAGGTTGTCTAGGCCTGTCGGGTAGCCCCTCCGTCTGGGTCCGCGTCGTCCCCCCCTGACCCCGGAGGCGGCCCCACCCCAGACCAGTACGCACCGCGGCCCGGCACCTACCAGGGTGCCGGGCCGCAGTGCTGTTCCCGTCAGCAGCTGTTGATCATCGCGATCCGCAGGCGGGACACGCCGGCGGGCGGCGCGTCCCACCTGCAGGTGACGATGATCAACTGTAGGGAGGGCGCCCTCAGAGCGGGATGTTGCCGTGGGCGCCGCGGCCCGCGGGGGCGGCGGCCAGGGCGGCCACCAGGCGCTTGCGGGTCTGCGCCGGCTCGACGACGTCGTCCACGACACCGATCTCGCGGGCCCGGGCCACGCCGCCGGCGATCCGCTCGTGCTCCAGCGCGAGCTGGGCGTGCAGCGCCTCCCGCTCACCCGGCTGCGCCGCGGCCAGCTTCTTGCGGTGCAGGATGCCGACCGCGGCCTTGGCGCCCATGACGGCCACCTCGGCGCCCGGCCAGGCGTAGACGGCGGTGGCGCCCAGCGAGCGGGCGTTCATCGCGATGTAGGCACCGCCGTAGGACTTCCGGGTCACCAGGGTCACCCGCGGCACGACCGCCTCGGCGAAGGCGTGCAGCAGCTTGGCGCCGCGGCGCACGACGCCGTCCCACTCCTGGCCGACGCCGGGCAGGTACCCGGGGACGTCGACCAACACGACCAGCGGGACGCCGAACGCGTCGCACATGCGCACGAAGCGGGCCGCCTTCTCCGCCGAGGGGGAGTCCAGGCAGCCACCCAGGCGCAGCGGGTTGTTGGCCACCACGCCCACGGTGCGGCCGGCCAGCCGGCCCAGCGCGGTGATCACGTTGGGGGCGTACCGGCTCTGCAGCTCCAGCGGCGGGCCGTCGAGCAGCGCGGTGATCATCGGCTTGACGTCGTAGGCGCGCTGCTTGGCCTCGGGCAGCATCGCGGCCAGGTCGACGTCGGCCTCGCCCTCGGTGCCGGCGAAGGTGCCCTGCGCGGCGAGCAGGTCCACCGCCTCGCGGGCGGTGTCCAGCGCGCTCTGCTCGGTGTCGGTGACGATGTGCACCACGCCCGAGCGGCGGCCGTGGGTGTCCGGCCCCCCGAGGGCCTCCATGTCGACCTGCTCGCCGGTGACCGAGCGGACGACGTCCGGACCGGTGACGAACACCCGGCCCAACGGACCCATGACGACCAGGTCGGTGAGCGCCGGGCCGTAGGCCGCGCCACCGGCGGCCGGGCCGAGCACGACCGAGATCTGCGGGATCCGGCCCGAGGCCCGGATCATCCCGGCGAAGACCTCGCCGACGGCGTGCAGCGCGGTGACGCCCTCGGCCAGCCGGGCGCCGCCGGAGTGCCAGATGCCGACGACCGGGACGTGCTCGCGCAGTGCGGTGTCGATGGCGTCGACGATGTGCCGGCAGCCGTCCACCCCCATCGCCCCGCCCATGATCGTGGCGTCGGTGCAGTAGGCGATCGCCGGGGAGCCCTGCACCTGACCGCGCGCGGCCAGCGCACCGGAGGTGTCCCGGGGCATCAGCAGCTGCATCGTGCCCGGGTCGAAGAACCGGGCGAGCCGGTCCTCGGGGTCGCGCGGGTCCGGCTCGACCGCGGTCGGGGCGGGGTGGACGGTGGTCATGGCGACCTCCAGGTCGGGTGCAGCAGGAGGACGGGATCAGGCGGTGGGGAAGACCAGCGCCATGTTGTGGCCGCCGAAGCCGAACGAGTCGTTGAGCGCGGCGGAGAAGGTGGCCTTGCGCGGCTCGCCGCGGACGATGTCCAGCTTCTGGACCGCGGCGGCGTCGTCCAGCTGCTCGATGTTCTGCGTGCCCGGGATGACCTGGTCGCGCAGCGCCAGCAGGCAGAACACCGACTCCAGCGCACCGGCCGCGCCGAGCAGGTGCCCGGTCTGGCTCTTGGTCGCCGCGACCGCGGCGTGGTCGCCGATGGACTCAAGGATCGCGGCGGCCTCGGCGATGTCGCCGACCGGGGTGGAGGTGGCGTGCGCGTTGACGTGGCCGATGTCGGCGGCGGTCAGGCCGGCGTCGCGCAGCGCAGCACCGATGGCGCGCTGGGCGCCCTCGCCCTCGGGGTGCGGGGCGACCAGGTCGTAGCCGTCGGAGGTGCCGCCGGCGCCGGCCACCCGGCCGTAGACCTTGGCGCCGCGCGCCTTGGCGGCGTCCGCGCGCTCGAGGACCAGGCAGGCGGCACCCTCGGCCAGGATGAAGCCGTCGCGGCCGGCGTCGAAGGGGCGGGAGGCGTGCTCGGGGTCGTCGTTGCGGGTGCTCATCGCGCGCATGGAGGCGAAGCCGGCCATGGGCAGCGGGTGCACGCAGGCCTCGGCGCCGCCGACCAGCACCACGTCGGCGCGGTCCAGGCGGAGCATGTCCAGGCCCCAGCGGATCGCCTCGGCACCGGACGCGCAGGCGCTCACCGGGGCGTGCACGCCACCGCGGGCGGCGATCGCCAGGCCGACGGCCGCGGCGGGGCCGTTGGGCATGAGCATGGGGATGGTGAAGGGGGAGACCCGCTTGGGGCCCTTCTCCTCCAGGATGTCGTCCTGGCCGAGCAGGGTCAGCGCGCCGCCGATGCCGGTGCCGATGACGACGGCGACCCGCAGCGAGTCGTAGCCGGCGTCGCCCGCGCCGGAGTCGGCCCAGGCCTCCTCGGCGGCGACCACGGCGACCTGCTGGCTGCGGTCCAGCCGGCGGGAGCGGACCCGGTCGATCTTCTCGGCGGGCTCCTCCGCCAGCCGGGCGACGAGCTGGGCCGGGAACGGCTGGACCCACTCGTCGGTGATGCGGGTGACCCCGGACCGGCCGGCCAGCAGGGCGTCCCAGGTGGAGGGGACGTCGGCCCCGAGGGGCGTGGTCGCACCGAGACCGGTGACGACGACGTCGCCGTTGTTGAAGTTCACGTTCTTTCCTCCTGGGACAGGTGAGCGGATGGAACGGCCTCGTCGCAGGGCCCCAGGACGTGCGGAGCACGTCCTGGGGGGCGACGAGGTCCTTCTACTGGTGCTTCTCGATGAAGCTGATGGCGTCGCCGACGGTCTTGATGCCGCCGAGCTCGTCGTCGGGGATGGCCACGCCGAACTTGTCCTCGACGGCGGTGGCGATCTCGACCATGGACAGGGAGTCGACGTCCAGGTCCTCGGTGAAGGACTTCTCGGGGGTGGCGTCGGCGGGTGCGACGCCGGCGACCTCTTCCAGGATCTCGGCGAGGCCGGACTGGATCTCGGCGGTGCTGGCCACGGGGGCTCCTCTTCGTCTTCGGGTCAGGGGGTCGTGCGGCCGGGCGGCGGGGCCGCCCGGGGTTCAGGGGAGCCGGACGACCTGTCCAGCGAAGGTGAGCCCGGCGCCGTACCCGAGCAGCAGCGCGAGGTCGCCGCTCTTGGCCTCGCCGGACTCGAGCAGGGCGGAGATCGCCAGCGGGACCGAGGCCGAGGACGTGTTGCCGGCCTGGACGACGTCGCGGGCGATCACGGTGGACTCGGGCAGCTTCAGCCGCTTGGCCATCAGCTCGATGATCCGCAGGTTGGCCTGGTGCGGGGCGAAGACGTCGATGTCCGCGGCGGTCACGCCGGCGCGGTCCATCGCCTCCTGCAGGGTGTCGGTGAGCTTGGTGGTGGCCCAGCGGTAGACCGCCTGGCCGGCCATCGTCAGGTTGCCGGCGTCGGGCTCGCCGGGGGCCGGGATGGAGATGGCGTCGCGCTGGTCGCCGTCGCTGCCCCAGACCACCGGGCCGATGCCGGGCTCGTCGGAGGGACCCAGCACCATCGCGCCGGCGCCGTCGGCGAAGATCACCGCGGTGGAGCGGTCGGTCATGTCCACCACGTCGGTGAGCTTCTCGACGCCGACGACCAGGACGTTGCGGGCCGAGCCGGCGCGGATGGCGTCCGAGGCGGCCGCGAGGGCGTAGCAGAACCCGGCGCAGCCGGCGTTGACGTCGAAGCCGCCGGGCCGGGGGATGCCCAGCCGGTAGGCGACCTCGGGGCCGGCGCCGGGGATCTGGGTGGGCAGGCTGCAGCTGGCCACGACCACCAGGTCGACGTCCTCGGGGGACAGCCCGCTGGCC
The DNA here is from genome assembly GCF_900491935.1 of Klenkia terrae. Classification (GTDB taxonomy): domain Bacteria; phylum Actinomycetota; class Actinomycetes; order Mycobacteriales; family Geodermatophilaceae; genus Klenkia; species Klenkia terrae. The sequence goes on along the minus strand of NZ_UEXK01000004.1, from coordinate 443,464 downwards.
GCCAGCGCCTTGCCGCCGGCGGCCACCGACATCTCCACGACGGTCTCGTCGGGCTCGGCCCAGCGGCGCTCGGCGATGCCGACCCGGCTCTGGATCCACTCGTCGTTGGTGTCCATGCTCTGCGCGAGCTCGTCGTTGGTGACCCGCCGGCGGGGGCGGTAGGCCCCGACGCCGAGGATCTGCGCGCCGGCGGGACCGGTCGGCAGGGTGATGGCGCTCATGCGGAGACCTCCGGGTAGAGACGGGCCAGCGGGTCGCCGGCGTCGACCAGGTCGCCCTCGGCGACCAGCCACTCGGCCAGGACGCCGGCGTACCCGGCGGCCACGTCGACGGTCTCCCGACGGCCGGTGACGGTGGCGAGCTTGGCGCCGGCGGGCAGCGCGGTGCCCTCCTCGATGGCCACCGGGGAGATGGAGCCGCGGGCGGGGGAGACCACCACGCGCCAGTCGGGCTGGTACTCGGCCTCGGCGCGGCCGCGCTCGGCGGCGATCAGCTCGCGTGCCCGGTCGAGGTCGGCCGGGCTGCTGATGGCCAGCACCTCGACGTCGTGGACGCCCTTCCAGTCGCGCTTGGCCAGACCGGCCAGCGCGCCGGCCGGGGGCAGCTCGATCACCGCGGTGACCCCCAGGCCGCGCAGGGTGTCCAGGCAGGCGTCGAAGCGGACCGGGCTGGTGACCTGGCTGACCAGCCGGTTCAGCACCCCGGCGCCGGTCTCGACCGCGGAGCCGTCCTTGTTGGAGATCAGCAGGCGGGAGGGCTGCGCGGGCCGCAGGCCACCGATCAGGCCCTCGAGCTCGGTGCGGGCCGAGGCCATGTAGTCGGTGTGGAAGGCGCCGGCCACCGACAGCGGCATGACCCGGGCCTTCGCCGGCGGGGCGGCCTTCAGCGCGGCCAGTCCCTCCAGCGACCCGGCGGCGACCACCTGACCGGCGCCGTTGACGTTGGCGGGGGTGAGGCCGTGGGTCTCGATCGCGGCCAGCACCTCGGCGGGGTCGCCGCCCAGGACGGCGGACATCCCGGTGGGCGTCTGCGCGCAGGCCCGGGCCATGGCGCGGCCGCGGACCGCGGTCAGCGCGATGGCCGCCTCGATCGACAGCACCCCGGCCAGCACGGCGGCGGTGAGCTCGCCGACGCTGTGCCCGGCGATGACGACGTCCCGTCCGGTCTGCGGCGTGTGCGCCACCGGTCCGGGCAGCCCACCGAGCTCGCGGGCGACGAACAGCGACATCGCGACCACCAGCGGCTGGGTGACCGCGGTGTCCTTGATCGCCTCGGCGTCCCCGGTGGTGCCCAGCGTCAGGAGGTCGGCGTCGGCGACCGCACCGGCCCAGCGGAAGAAGGACTCGGCGCCGGGCAGCTCCAACCAGTCGGTGAGCATCCCGGGCTTCTGGGCCCCTTGACCGGGGGCGAGGACGGCGAGCACGTGGCCCACGGTGCCAGTCGCGGGCTCCTCGTGGGCGGTCGAGGCCCACGAAGAACACCGGTGATCTTCAGTAGGGTTCCTACAAATCTGTGAGCCGTGGTGCGGTGTGCCACAGCTCAGGACCAGAGGGAGCGTCCACCGTCCAGGGCGGACAGCGCCAACGCCACCTGCAGCGTCCAGCCGCCCCGGGGGTCGGTGGCCGACAGCCCGGTGAGCTCGGTGGCCCGCTTGAGGCGGTACCGGACGGTGTTGGGGTGCACGAACAACGCCCGCGCGCTGGCCTCCAGGTTGCCGCCGCTGGCCAGCACCGCCCGGACGGTGTCGGGGACCCCGCCGCCGGCGGCCTCCAGCGGCTGGGCGACCCGTTCGGCCAGGGCCGTGCGGGCCAGCGGGTCGCCGTCCAGGGCGCGCTCGGCGAGCAGGTCGTCGGCGGCCACCGGGCGGGGCGCGCCGGGCCAGGCGACGGCCGCCCGCAGCCCGGCGAGGGCCTCGGCGGCGGAGTCGCCGGCCTGCGCGAGGGAGTCCACGGCCGGGCCGACGACGACCGGCCCGGGACCGAACTCCCGGGACACCCGCTGCACCACCGGGTCGAGGTCCGGCAGCCCGCCGAGGACGACGACCAGCTGGTCGGCGTGCACCCCGACCAGCACCTCGGCGCGCAGCGAGCGGGCCGCCCGGCGCACCGCGGAGTGCAGGTCGTCGACGTCGGGTGCGGTGCGCCCGACCAGCACGAGCACCGGCGCCGTGGTCGCCCAGCCCAGCGCGGCGGTCCGGCCGGGGAGCTCGTCGGAGCGCTCGCCGCGGACCAGCGCGTCGACCACCAGGGCCTCCAGCCGGGCGTCCCAGGCGCCGCGGCTCTCGGCGTAGCTGGCGTAGACGTGCGCCGTGGCGAAGGCGACCTCCCGGCTGTACTGCAGGACGGCGAGCCGCAGCACGTCGGCCTCGCCGGGACCGACCACCTGGCTCAGCCGGTCCTCGACGACCTCGACGGTCACCTTGATCAGGTCGACGGTCTGCTTGAGCGGGACGGCGCGGACCAGCTCGCGGGGCGCGGCGCCGAACACCTCGCCGGTGAGCCGGGGCGGCCGCCCCGGGTGCCGGCACCACTCGACCAGCGACGCGATCCCGGCCTGGGCGACCAGCGTGACCCAGGACCGCTGGTCGGCCGGCATCGCCCGGAACCAGGGCAGCGTGTCGTCCATCCGGGCGACCGCCTGGGTGGCCAGCGACCCGGACGCGCGCTCCAACCGCCGGAGCGTCGCCTCGGAGGGTCCCGCCGTGGTCACGTGGTCAGCCTGTCATGGGGCAGGCTGACCACGTGACGACGGCGCAGCGGGTGCACCCGATCGGGGTCCGCCTGCTGCCGGTCGCCGCGTGTGCGCTGGTCGTCGTCCTGCTGGGGGTGGGGGTGGCCACCGGTTGGGCCCCGCAGCTCCGGCTGGACGACGCGGTCAGCCGGGCGCTCTACGCCGGCGACGACCGGTCCCGCACGGTGTCCGTGGTGCTGGAGGTGCTCACCGCCCCGGGGTTGTCGGCGTTCCGCTTCCTGGTGTTCCTGCCGGTCGTCGTCCTGCTGCTGCGGGCGCGCCGGTGGGTGGCCGCCGCGTGGGTGACCGTGTCGGTGGTCGGGGTGGGGGTGGCGAACTCCGGGCTCAAGGAGCTCGTCGGCCGGGTGCGACCGGGCTTCGCCGAGGGCGGGGCGCAGGTGGACTCGCTGTCGTTCCCCAGCGGCCACTCCGCCGGCATCGCCTGCCTGGTGACCACGGCGCTGGTGCTGGCCTGGCCCGGCCTCTCCCGCGCGGGCCGCCGGTGGTGGACGCTGGCGGGCGTGGCAGCGGTCGTGGTCGTCGGCTCCACCCGGATGCTGCTGGGTGTGCACTACCTGTCCGACGTGGTGGCCGGCTGGGCGTTCGGCGTCGGCTGGACGCTGCTGGTCGTCGGCGTGGCCCGGGGGGTGCGGTGGACGACGGCCTGAGCTCCCGCCCCCTGGTCGAGCCCACCGACGGCTCCGGCGGACCCCTGCTGCGGATCGCCGAGGACCGGCTGATGCCCGGGGCCGGCTACGGCGCGCACCACCACGCCGACGTCGACGTGGTGGCCGTCGTCCTGGCCGGGTCGCTGGCGCACAACTGGGGNGCGGGCGACGCTGCGGGCCGGGGACGTCGGCGTGTTGCGGGCGGGCACGGGGCTGGTGCACGACGAGGTGGCCGGCGCCGACGGCGCGCACGTGCTGCAGACCTACCTGCGCACCCGGTCGCCGGGCCAGGAACCCGGACACCGGACGGTGCGCTGGGCAGCCGGGCTGGGTCGCGGCTGGGTCGACCTCGGCCGCCCGGACGCCCGGCTCTGGGTGGCCCGGGTGCAGGCCGACGACACCGTCGCGGTGCCGCCGGGCCTGCGGGTGGTGGCCACCCGGCAGCGGGTCTGGGCCGGCCCGCTGCCCACGCAGGGCGAGGGCCGGGTGACCGGGCCGGCGACGGTGTGCGTCTGGCAGCTGGACCGGGCCCGCCCGCTGTGGGCGGTCGACTAGCCCGCGAGTGCGCGGTAGCGGGGGAGCAGCTCGCCGAACGCGGCGTCCCAGTCGTGCCCGACGCCGGCCAGCCGGGCGGCGAGGGCGTCCAGGTGGGCGTGCCAGCCGGCGCCGTAGCCGGGCGCCTGGTCGGTGCGCAGCAGGCGGTGGACCAGCGTGAGCTCGGTGCCGCCCTCGACCGCGACCAGGTCGTACCGGACGACGGACCGGTCCTCGCCCGGGTAGTGCCAGCCGTGCTCCAGGGTGCGCGGCGGGTCCCAGGTCAGCACGGTGCCGGTGGTCAGCGAGTCCTCGCCGTCGAACTCGATGCGGACGGCGCCGCCGACCCGGGGCTCGATCGTGGCCGGGGCGAGCCAGACGGCCAGGTCGGCGGACTCGGTGAGCGCTGCCCACACCCGTTCCGGGCTGGCCGGGAGCACCCGGACGAAGGTGACGGTGCGCCGGCCGTCGGCGATCGCGGAGAAGGTGCCGGTCATGTCGGGTCTCCCTCGGTGAGGTGGTCGGCCAGCCGGTCGAGGGCCGCCGTCCAGTGGCTGCGGTAGCGGTCGACCCAGGCGTCGACCTCGGTGAGCGGTGCGGCGTCGAGCCGGTAGACCCGGCGCTGGCCCTCGACCCGCACCCGGACCAGCCCGGCCTCGCGGAGCACCCGCAGGTGCCGGGACAGGGCGGGCTGGGTGAGGGCCGGGGCGGCCTGCCCCAGGTCGCCGGCGCTCCGCTCACCGCCGGCCAGCAGGTCGAGGACGGCGCGGCGGGTCGGGTCGGCCAGCACGGTGAACACGTCCACCCGTCGACCATATGAGGGGCAGTGCATATACGTCAAGGGTGATGAGCAGGTGGGGGAGACTGACCCGATGACCGACGACACCGCGCTGCTCGCCGCCGCCCGAGCCGATGCCGACCGCACCGTCGACCTGCGTCGCCGGCTGCACCGCCGTCCCGAGGTGGGGCTGCAGCTGCCCGAGACCCAGGCGATGGTGCTGGAGGCGTTCGCCGACCTGCCGGTGGAGGTGACGACCGGGCGGTCGACGTCCTCGGTGGTCGGGGTGCTGCGGGGTGCCCGGCCGGGGCCGACCTACCTGCTGCGCGGGGACATGGACGCGCTGCCGCTGCAGGAGGACACCGGTCTCGACTTCGCCTCCGAGATCCCCGGCGCGATGCACGCCTGCGGGCACGACACCCACGTGGCCATGCTGCTGGGCGCCGCGCGGCTGCTGGCCGACCGCCGCGACGAGCTCGCCGGGCAGGTCGTGTTCATGGTGCAGCCGGGGGAGGAGGGCCACCACGGCGCGCGGTTCATGCTCGAGGAGGGGTTGCTGGACGCCGTCCCGGAGGCGCCGGTGAGCGGGGCGTTCGCGCTGCACATCAGCACGTCGTTCCCGACCGGGACGATCAACGTGCGGCCCGGCCCGATGATGGCCGCGGCCGACCACTTCCGGATCACGATGCGCGGCGCCGGCGGGCACGCCTCGACCCCGCACGTGACCGCCGACCCGGTCCCGGTCGCCGCGGAGATCGTGCTGGCGCTGCAGTCGATGGTCACCCGCCGGGTCGACGTCTTCGACCCCGCCGTGGTCACCGTCGGGCACATCAGCGCCGGGACGACGAACAACATCATCCCGGCGACCGCGTTCCTCGAGGGCACCATCCGGACCCTGTCCGCAGAGCGCCGGGCCGACGTGGTCGCCCGGGTGCAGCGGGTCGCCGAGCACGTCGCGGCCGCGCACGAGCTGGTGGCGGAGTTCGAGCGGGTCGAGGGCTACCCGGTGACCGTCAACGACGCCGTCGTCGCCGGCCAGGTGGAGTCCGTCGCCGCCGGGCTGCTCGGTCCGGCGATGAGCCTGCCGATGGTCGACCCGCTGATGGGCGCCGAGGACTTCTCCTACGTGCTGGAGCGGGTGCCCGGCGCGATGGCCTTCCTCGGCGCCTGCCCGCCGGACCTGGTGCCCGACCAGTCCCCGGGCAACCACTCGAACCTGGTCGTCTTCGACGAGGCCGCCCTGCCGGCAGGTGTCGCGATGTACACCGCGATGGCCCTCGCCGCCCTCACCCCCTAGCCGTCGGCCGCGGCTTGGATCAGCTGGGTTCACGACCGTGCGTCCTGGCTCACCGGCGCCGGTGAGCCAGGACGCACGCTGGTGCCCTCGGCGGTCCCGCCGACCCGGGGCCGGAGCCGGAGCCCGCCGTTGCGCTGCTCGACCCGGTACCGACGGGGTCCCGGCGGCGGGTTGGCGATGAGGTGCCGCAGTCGGGCGATCTTGGCCGGGAACGGGTCGAACAGGTCCGCCGGCTTGACCCGCACCCCGCGCAGGTCGAGGTCCACGAGGTCGTCGTGCCGGCACTTCTCCGCCCACACCGCCTCGGCGGGCGTACGCCCGTTCCACGGCTCGCTGACCTTGACCCTGCCGTCGCCCTCGGCGAAGGCGGCGGGCTCGACCCACAGCATGTCCAGCACGCCGACCAGTCGCCGTCCCCGGTAGACCGCGACCTGCAGCACCGGCTCCGGCAGCCCGGCCGCGACGAAGGCCAGTCGCGTGCGGGTCTCGTGCGGGGAGTGCGCGCCCACCCGGGCCAAGCCGAAGGCGCGCGCCATCCGCCCGGCCCGGGGCCAGTGCCGGTGGCGCAGCGCCGTCGCCGTCAGGTCGGCGGGGGTCAACCGACCGTCGGCCAGGACGTCGTCCACGGCGACGACCGTGTCCACGACATCCCACTCCCGACCGACGTCGGCCAGGGTGCGGGCGAGGGTGGTCACCGGTAGCCCGCCGATGGTGGTGACGTCCTCCGGCGGCAGTGAGGCCCGGCGGACGCGGTAGCCGCGGCCGCGGCGGAACTGCTCGGCATCGGTGAGCTCGACCTCGGTGGACACGTCTGCCGGGAGCACGAGCCCGTGCAACCGGGCGGCCGAGGAGTGGCTCAGCACCGACCCCGTGCGGCCGAGGCGGAGCACGACCGCGGCGGCCTCGAGGTGGTGCGTCTCGCCCTTGGCGGCGTAGGCCCACCAGGTGTCGTGGTCGGTGTAGACGCCGTAGCGCACGGGGTGCCAGGCGCCGGTCCGCACCTCGGCCGCGATCGCGTGCCGGTCGTGGCCGGCGGCGCGGGCGTCCGCTGTCGCGAAGACGTCGCCGTGCCGGGCCATGGCAGCGGTGAGCAGGGGATCCACGGGCCGACTGTGGCCTGTGCCCGGCCCCGGGGGGAGGACCGCGACGGATCTGTGGATGGGGCCGCGGCCTGTGGATCATCGGGCCCGGAACGCAAGAGTCCGTCCTGGCTCACCGGCGTCGGTGAGCCAGGACGAACTCTGCTGAACCCAGCTGATCCAAGCCCAGGGGCTAGGTGGCGGGGGTGTCCTGGGTCAGGTCGACCGGCGCCTTCGACGGGTCGGTGATCTGGTACTTCTCCACCGCCTGGGCGACGACGGAGCGCTCGATCTCGCCCCGCTTGGCCAGCTCGCCCAGCACCCGGACGACGATCGACTCGGCGTCCACCCGGAAGTGCCGGCGCAGCGCCGGACGGGTGTCGGACAGGCCGAACCCGTCGGTGCCCAGCGACACCAGACCCGGCACGTACGGGGCCAGCAGGTCCGGCACCGCCCGCATCCAGTCCGACACCGCGACCAGCGGGCCGGGGGCGTCGGAGAGCGCGCGGGTCACGTAGGGCACCCGCGGCTCCTCGGCCGGGTTGTCCAGGTTCCACTCGTCGGCCTGGACCGCCTCGCGGCGCAGCTCGGTCCAGGAGGTCACCGACCAGATGTCGGCCGAGACGCCCCAGTCGGCGGCCAGCAGCTCCTGCGCCCGCATCGCCCACGGCACGCCGACGCCCGACGCGAGGATCTGCGCCTTCTTGGCGTCGTCGATCCACGGGCCCTGGTTGAGCCGGTAGATGCCGGCCAGCAGACCCTGCACGTCCAGGTCCTCGGGCTCGGCCGGCTGCTGGTAGGCCTCGTTGTAGATCGTCAGGTAGTAGAAGACGTCGGCGCTGCGCGAGCCGCCCAGCGGCGCACCCGGGTCCTCGCCGTACATCCGGGCCAGGGCGTCCTTGACGATGTGCCCCAGCTCGTAGCTGAACGCGGGGTCGTAGGACACCACGGCCGGGTTGGTGGCGGCCAGCAGGAGGGAGTGCCCGTCCTCGTGCTGCAGGCCCTCGCCGTTGAGCGTCGTCCGACCGGCGGTGGCGCCCAGGGCGAACCCGCGGGTCATCTGGTCGGCGGCGGCCCAGAAGGCGTCACCGGTCCGCTGGAACCCGAACATCGAGTAGAAGATGTAGATCGGGATCATCGGCTCGCCGTGCGTGGAGTACGACGTCCCGACCGCGGTGAACGACGCGGTGGAGCCGGCCTCGTTGATCCCCTCGTGCAGGATCGTGCCGGTCGTCGACTCCTTGTAGGCCAGCATCAGCTCGCGGTCGACCGCGGTGTAGGTCTGGCCGTGCGGGGAGTAGATCTTCGACGTCGGGAACAGCGAGTCCATGCCGAAGGTGCGGGCCTCGTCGGGGATGACCGGCACGAAGCGCGGGCCGAGCTCCTTGTCCTTGAGGAACTCCTTGAGCAGCCGGACGAACGCCATGGTGGTGGCGACCTCCTGCTTGCCCGAGCCGCGCTTGAGCACGTCGAACGCCTTCTCCTCCGGCGCCTTGAGCGGCTTGGCCGCCACGTGCCGCCGGGGCACCGCACCGCCGAGGGCCTGGCGCCGCTCCAGCATGTACTTCATCTCGTCGGAGTCCGGGTCCGGCTTGTAGTACGGCGGGAGGTACTTGTCCTCCAGCGCGGAGTCCGGGATGTCCAGGTAGAGCCGGTCGCGGAAGGTGGCGAGGTCCTCGGCGGTCAGCTTCTTCATCTGGTGCGTGGAGTTGCGGCCCTCGAAGTGGCTGCCCAGCGTCCAGCCCTTGATGGTCTTGGCCAGGATGACCGTCGGCTGGCCCTTGTGGTCCATCGCGGCCTTGTAGGCGGCGTAGACCTTCCGGTAGTCGTGGCCACCGCGCTGCAGCGCCCAGACCTCGTCGTCGGTCATGCCCTCGACCAGCTTGCGGGTGCGCGGGTCACGGCCGAAGAAGTGCTCGCGGACGTAGGCGCCGTCCTCGGCCTTGTAGGTCTGGTAGTCGCCGTCCGGCGTGGTGTTCATCAGGTTGACCAGCGCGCCGTCGCGGTCGGCGGCCAGCAGCTTGTCCCAGCCGCGGCCCCAGACGACCTTGATGACGTTCCAGCCGGCGCCGCGGAAGAAGCTCTCCAGCTCCTGGATGACCTTGCCGTTGCCGCGCACCGGGCCGTCGAGGCGCTGCAGGTTGCAGTTGACGACGAAGGTGAGGTTGTCCAGCTCCTCGCGGGCGGCCAGGCCGATCGCGCCGAGCGACTCGGGCTCGTCCATCTCGCCGTCGCCGAGGAAGGCCCAGACGTGCTGGTCGGAGGTGTCCTTGATGCCGCGGTCGTGCAGGTAGCGGTTGAACCGGGCCTGGTAGATCGCGTTGATCGGGCCCAGGCCCATCGACACGGTCGGGAACTCCCAGAAGTCCGACATCAGCCGGGGGTGCGGGTAGGAGGACAGCCCGCCGCCGGGGTGGCTGACCTCCTGGCGGAACCCGTCCATCTGGTGCTCGGTCAGCCGGCCCTCGAGGAAGGCGCGGGCGTAGATGCCGGGGGAGGCGTGGCCCTGGAACCAGATCTGGTCGCCGCCGCCGGGGTGGTCCTTGCCGCGGAAGAAGTGGTTGAAGCCCACCTCGTACAGCGACGCCGAGGAGGCGTAGGACGAGATGTGGCCGCCGACGCCGACGCCGGGCCGCTGCGCGCGGTGCACCATGATCGCGGCGTTCCAGCGGATGTAGGCGCGGATGCGCCGCTCCACGTGCTCGTCGCCGGGGAACCACGGCTCCCGCTCGGGGGCGATGGTGTTGATGTAGTCGGTGCTGCGCAGGGCGGGGACGCCGACCTGCTGCTCGCGGCTGCGCTCCAGCATGCGGAGCATGAGGTAGCGGGCGCGGCCCTTGCCGGCGTGGTCGACGACGGCGTCGAAGGACTCCAGCCACTCACCGGTCTCGTCGGGGTCGTTGTCGATCAACTGGCTCGGCAGGCCGTCGGTGATGACCGCGCGGGGGGTGCCGGACTCTCGGGCGGGGTCTCCGTCCGACTGCTGCGTGGCGCTCATGGGGACATCGTCTCCTGCCGCCCCCGCCGACGTCACGCCGCCTCACGTTCTGGTCGTGGAGTTCGCCGGTCGGGACACGTTCCGGGCACGGATCGGACCCGTCGGCTACCGCTCCGGGCGTGCGTCGGACACACTGACGCACCGACCCGGGTGCGCCGCACCACGGCGGCCACCGGCACCGGGTACGTCGAGCACATGGAGGACGAGCGGGGATGAGCGTCGACTCGGGCAGCGCCAGCATGGCGGCCCGGCTGGGGATCAAGCCGGGCATGGTCGTGCAGGAGCTCGGCTGGGACGAGGACGCCGACGAGGACCTCCGCGACTCCGTCGTCGAGCTCTCCGGCGGCGAGATGGTCGACGAGGACTCCGACGAGGTCGCCGATGTCGTCCTGCTGTGGTGGCGCGAGGAGGACGGCGACCTGATCGACGCCCTCGTCGACTCCCTCGCCGCACTGGCCGACGACGGGGTCGTCTGGCTGCTGACGCCGAAGTCCGGGCGCCCGGGCCACGTCGAGCCCGGCGAGGTCACCGAGGCCGCGCCGACCGCGGGCCTGCAGCAGACCAGCAGCATCTCCGCGGCCAAGGAGTGGGCCGGGATCCGCCTGGTCACCCCGAAGGCCGCCCGCTCCAAGCGCTGAGGGGTACGGCACGATCGCGGGCATGAGCCTCTCCGTCGGCGACACCGCCCCCGACTTCACGCTGAACGACTCCGACCGCCAGCCCTTCACGCTGTCCGAGCAGCGGGGGACGCCGGTGCTCGTGGTCTTCTACCCGTTCGCCTTCTCCGGCATCTGCACCGGTGAGCTGTGCCAGCTGCGCGACGAGCTGGCCACCTACACCGACGCCGGCGTGAAGGTCGTCGCCGTGTCCTGCGACCCGGCGCCGACGCTGAAGGCGTGGAAGGACCAGCAGGGCTTCGAGTTCCCGCTGCTCAGCGACTTCTGGCCGCACGGCGAGGTGGCCAAGGCCTACGACGCGTTCTTCGACGTCGCCGGCATGGCCAACCGGGGCACCTTCCTGGTCGACGCCGAGGGGAAGATCGCCTTCGCCGAGGTCAACGGCCCCGGCGACGCCCGGGCGCAGACCGGCTGGAAGGACGCCGTCGCCGCGCTGGCCGCCTGATCCCGGACCCGCCCCACTACGGTGGGGCGGCTCCCGGGCGCGTAGCTCAGCGGTAGAGCTCTCGCCTTACAAGCGAGCGGTCGCAGGTTCGATCCCTGTCGCGCCCACCGGTCAGCTCCGACCCGGTGCCTGCGCGCGGACCAGCCGCCGGGCGGCGTCCACCTCGCGGGCCACCGGCGCCAGCACGCCCTCGGCGTGGATCTCGGTGTCGTCGGGGAAGCGGTCCAGCCGCAGGTCGTCGTCCAGCTCGCGGATGGCCCGGCGCAGCACGTGCACCTGGCCGCGCAGCGGGATCTCCGCGCCGGCCCGCATGGCGATCACCGCCTCGGTGACCGCGTCCGACGTCCGCTCCAGCTGCACGATCACCGGGTACCAGGCCGCCGCCCGGGTGCTGATCGGCGGCGGCTCGGCCAGCCGGCGCTGCAGCTGGGTCTGCAGCTCGGTGAGTGCCCGGTAGCTGCCCCGGCGCGCCCGGCGGGTCTCCTCCGGCGTCCCGGTGAACGCGGCGTCCACGAACCGGTCCAGGGCCACCGAGGCCCCGTGCAGCGCGTCGTCCAGCGGCGCCCGCCAGGTCTGCGGCCACAGCAGGTAGCCGAACACCAGCACGATCGCGCAGCCGATCAGGGTGTCCACCAGCCGCGGCCCCACCAGGTCCGACGGGGTGGGCGCGGCCAGGTCGAGCAGCATGATCACCAGCGGGGTCTGGAACACCGAGAACAGCCCGAAGTTCGCGTTGCGCGCCCAGGGCAGCACGGCGGCGAACAGCGCCAGCGCGAGCACCACCAGCGCCCCGCGGGGCAGCACGGCCAGCAACGCCGAGCCCAGCAGCACCCCGAGCAGGGTGCCGGCACCGCGCTGCACCGCCCGGGAGAACACCGACCCGAAGTCGGGCTTGAGCACCACGGCCACGGTCAGCAGCACCCAGTACGGCCGCTCGATGGGCAGCCGCTGCCGGGCGACCTCCGCGACCACCATGCACAGCGTCAGCCGGACGACGAAGGCGCGGGAGTCGGCGTTGCCCGTCGTCCGGTCGACCAGGTCCCGCACCCGCAACCGCCACGGCAGCGTCTCGCGCACGACCGCCGCCGAGGCCCGTTCCTCCGGGTCGCCGACCACGTTCCAGACCAGCCGGACGCCGTGCCGCACCGCGCGGCGGGTCGTCGGACCGTCCTCCAGCGCGGGCGGCCGGTCGCCCACCAGGGGACGACGGCCGACCACCGCGGCGCCCAGGGCGTGCGCGGCGGTGACGTCGACCGGGTCGGCGGTGACCCCGGCCCGGGCGGTGGCCACGGCACCCTCCACCAGCGGCGCCGCGGCGTTGAGCAGCCCGGCGAGCTCTGCCAGCTCGGCGCTGCGCCCGGCCGAGGTGCTGCGGCTGTGGATGACCCGGTCGTAGCCGGTGTTCAGCGCCAGGGTCAGCGCGCGGCGGGCGTCCTCCGTGCGCGGGGTGCCGACGGCGGCCAGCAGGTCGCCGATCGCGGTGAACACGGCACCGACCGACGTGCGGTCCGGGTCGGCGGCCTCGGTGCGGGCCTGCAGCAGCACGGGCACGGTGGCCCACAGGCCGCCGGCGACGAAGAAGCCGATCTCGGCCGGCAGCGGGAGCGTGGTCTGCAGCCCGGACGACAGGGCGGTGTAGACCAGCAGCTGCAGGGCGCCGAGGGACAGCGCGGCGTCGATCGAGCTGACCAGCGCGGCCACCGCGGACAGCAGGCCGATCACCAGGACCGGCCCCCAGCCCTCGCCCGACGCGGCCTCGCCGGCCACCAGGCCCAGCGCGCCGAACCCGCCGGCGGCCACCACCCGGCGCATCCGGGTGCGCAGCGGCCCGCCCTGCGGCGCCAGGGTGACCGCCAGGGCGCCGGTGGTGCCGAACACGCCGGCACCCAGCCCGGCGGGGTCGTCGAGGCGGCCCAGCAGGGCCACCAGCACCAGCGGACCGGAGATCGCGACGGCGAACCGGACGACGTCGGCCCAGGGGACGGCGGGGCGACCGGTGCGGACCAGCTCCTCCAGCCAGGCCGGTGCCCGCAACCCCCTGTCCGCCACGTGCAGGAGCTTCCCACCCCGGGCTGTCGGACCCCCGGCGCAGACTGGGGGGCGTGCCGCGCCCCTCCACCCCCGATCCCGACCGCGGCGGGTGGTTGCGCCGCCTGGTCGGCTACTGCCTGCGCCACCGCGCCGACCTGGTCGGTGCGTTCGCCGCGGCGCTGATCGGCTCGGTGATCGCCGCCGGCGTCCCGCTGGTCGTGCGCGCCGTCGTCGACGACGTCGTCGCCGGGGGCACGAGCTCGGTGGCGCCCTACGTCTGGCTGCTGGTGGTGGCCGGCGTCGTCCGGTTCGGCGCCGGGTTCGTGCGGCGCTACCTGGCCGGCCGGCTGAGCCTGGACGTCCAGTACGACCTGCGCAACGACGTCGCGGGGGCGCTGTCCCGCCTGGACGGCCCGGCCCAGGACCGGCTGCAGACCGGCCAGGTGGTCAGCCGGTCGATCTCCGACATCACCCTGGTGCAAGGCCTGCTGGCCTTCCTGCCCAACCTGGCCGGCAACGCCCTGCTGTTCGTCGTCTCCCTGGCCGTGATGGCCTGGCTGTCCCCGGTGCTCACCGTGGTCGCGCTGGCCGTGGGCCCGGCGCTGTGGTGGCTGGCGCTGCGCTCCCGCCGCGACCTGTTCCCGGCCAACTGGGCCGCCCAGCAGCAGGCCGGTGCGGTGGTCGGCGACGTGGAGGCCGCCGTCACCGGGGTCCGGGTGGTGAAGGGCTTCGGCCAGGAGGGCCGCGAGCTCGACCGCCTCGACGCCGGCGCCCGCCGGCTGTTCGGTGCCCGGATGCGGGTGGTCGCCTTCACCGCCCGGTACAACCCGGCCCTGCAGGCGGTGCCGGCGCTGGGCCAGGTCGGTGTGCTCGCCCTCGGTGGCTGGCTGGCCCTGCAGGGCAGCATCACGCTGGGCACCTTCCTGGCCTTCGCCACCTACCTGGCCGCCCTGGTCTCCCCGGTCCGCCAGCTCGCCGCGGTGCTGGTCATCGGGCAGCAGGCCCGCGCCGGCGTCGAGCGGGTGCTGGAGATCGTCGACACCGAGCCGGTGCTCCGGTCGGGCAGCACGCCGGTGCCCGCCGGCCCGCTGTCCGTCGAGCTGGACGACGTCACCTTCGCCTTCGCCGGCGGGGCCCCGGCGCTGCAGGGCGTCTCGCTGTCCGTCGCGCCGGGGGAGACCCTGGCGCTGGTGGGCACCGCGGGCTCGGGCAAGTCCGCGGTGGTCGGCCTGCTGCCCCGGTTCTACGACGTGGGGTCCGGCGCCGTCCGGATCGGCGGCACCGACGTCCGGGAGCTGGACACCGACCAGCTGCGCGGCGCGCTGGGCGTGGTTTTCGAGGACAGCTTCCTGTTCTCCGACACCGTGCGGGCGAACATCGCCTTCGGCCGGCCCGACGCCACCGACGCCGAGGTCGCGGCCGCCGCGCGCACCGCGCAGGCCGACGGCTTCATCGCCGACCTGCCCGAGGGCTACGGCACCGTGGTCGGCGAGCAGGGCCTGACCCTGTCCGGTGGCCAGCGCCAGCGGGTCGCCCTGGCCCGGGCGCTGCTCACCGACCCCCGCGTGCTGGTGCTCGACGACGCCACCTCGGCCGTCGACGCCACCGTCGAGGCCCGCATCCAGCAGGGCCTGCGCGAGGACGGCCGGGCCGACCGCACCACGCTGCTGGTCGCCCACCGGGCCTCCACCCTCGCCCTGGCCGACCGGGTGGCCGTGCTGCACGCCGGCCGGGTGGTCGACGTGGGCACCGTGGACGAGCTCACCGAGCGCAGCGCGGAGTTCCGGCTGCTGGTCTCTGGCATCACCGAGCCCGCCGCCGACGGCCTGCCGGTGCCCGCGGAGGAGACCTGGTCGGGGCAGCGGACCGACCCGGCCGCGTGGCCGGTCGTGGCCACCGCCGAGACCGAGGACCAGCCGCTGCGCGGGGTGTCCACCGCGATCGGCGGCCGCGGGTCCGCCACCGCCGACGCGGCGCCCACGCCCAAGCTGCGGGCGTTGGTCGCTGCCCTGCCGCCGTCGGACGACGACCCGCGGGTGCCCGAGGAGCGCGCCCGGGCCGCCGACCCCGGGTTCACCCTGGCCGGGCTGCTGCGCCCCTTCCGCTGGGTGCTGGCGCTGGCCCTGCTGCTCACCGCGGCCGACGCGGCCGCCCAGATCGCGGTGCCCGCGCTGGTCCGCAGCGGCATCGACCGCGGGGTGTCGGCCGGGTCCACCGCGGTGCTGATGGCGATCAGCGGGCTGGCGCTGCTGGTGGTCCTCGTCGACTGGGCGGTCACCATCGGGTCCACCCGGCTGACCGGGAGCACCGGCGAGCGGCTGCTCTACACGCTGCGGGTCAAGACCTTCGCCCAGCTGCAGCGGCTGGGGCTGGACTACTACGAGCGCGAGCTCGGCGGCCGGATCATGACCCGGATGACCACCGACGTCGACGCGTTGTCGGCGTTCCTGCAGACCGGGCTCACCACGGCCGTGGTCAGCCTGCTCACCCTGGTCGGCGTGCTGGTCGCGCTGACCCTGCTCGACGTCGAGCTCGCGCTGGTGATGGTGGCCTTCCTGCCGGTTCTGGCCGTGGCCACCTGGTGGTTCCGGCGGCGCTCGGTGCCGGCCTACACCGAGGCCCGGGAGCGGGTCAGCGCGGTCAACGCCCGGCTGCAGGAGGACGTCGCCGGCGTGCGGGTCACCCAGGCCGCCGTCCGCACCGAGCGCTCGCTGGAGGTCTTCCGGGAGAAGGCCACCGCCTACCGGGACGTCCGGCTGCGGGCCCAGCGCTACATCGCCACCTACTTCCCGTTCGTCGAGTTCCTCTCCGAGCTCGCCGTCGCGGCCGTGCTGGTGGTCGGTGCCGCCCGGCTGACCACCGGCACGATCACCGCCGGCGTGCTGGTCGCCTTCCTGCTCTACGTGGGCACGTTCTTCTCCCCGGTCCAGTCCCTGTCCCAGGTCTTCGACAGCTACCAGCAGGCCGCGGTGGGCCTGCGCCGGCTGCGCGACCTGCTGCAGACCCCGACCTCGACGCCGCCGGCGACCGACCCGCAGCCGGTCGGCCAGCTGCGCGGGGAGGTGGTGCTCGACGGTGTCACGTTCGCCTACCGCGGCGCGTCCACGCCGGCGCTGCGCGAGGTCGACCTGCGCATCGCCCCCGGCGAGACCGTGGCGCTGGTGGGGGAGACCGGCGCCGGCAAGTCCACGGTGGTGAAGCTGATCGCCCGGTTCTACGACCCGACCGGTGGCGCGGTGCGCGTCGACGGCCACGACCTGCGGGGGCTGGACCTGGCCGCCTACCGGGCGCGGCTCGGGGTCGTGCCGCAGGAGGCGCACCTGTTCGACGGCACGGTGCGCGACGCGATCGCCTACGGCCGACCCGGTGCCTCCGACCTCGAGGTCGAGCGCGCGGCCCGGGCCGTGGGCGCGCACGAGATGGTCGCGGCGCTGCCCGAGGGCTACCGCACCCGGGTGGGCGAGCGCGGCCGGTCGCTGTCGGCCGGCCAGCGCCAGCTGCTGGCCCTCGCCCGGGCCGAGCTGGTGGACCCCGACGTGCTGCTGCTCGACGAGGCGACCGCGTCCCTGGACCTGGCGTCGGAGGCCGCGGTCAACCGGGCGGCCGACGCCGTCGCCGGGCGGCGGACCACCGTCGTGGTGGCCCACCGGCTGACCACCGCCGCCCGGGCGGACCGGGTGGTGGTGCTCGACCACGGCCGCGTGGTGCAGGCCGGTCCGCACGACGAGCTGATCGGGGTCGAGGGCCCCTACGCGGTGCTCTGGGCGGCCTACGCCGCCGATGCGCTGGTGGACTGAGCCGACCGTGAGGTCCGCCACGCCGGTCGCGACCGCGCAGACCCGTCCAGGAGGTGCACTGCCCACGAACACCGGGCGATGACCACCGCTGCCCATGAGCCCGCTGAGCACCTCCCCAGGACCGAGGGGGGAGGTGCTGCCGGCTGGGCAGGCGGACTGGAGCGACCCCACCTACAGTCCGAAATCGTGGCTCTACCGATGGACGAAGGCTTCCCCGAGCAGCAGGGGAACGTGCATGCCCTCCCCCTGCCCGGCGCGCCGCTGGCGGAGGTCATCGCGGCCCTCGAGGCCCGGTACGACCCGGCGCTCGCCGAGGACTGGGACGCCGTCGGCCTGGTGTGCGGGGACCCCACCGAGGCCGTGCACTCCGTGCTGTTCGCCGTCGACCCCACCGACGCGGTGGTCGACGAGGCCATCGAGCGCGGCGTGGACCTCGTGGTCACCCACCACCCGCTGCTGCTCACCCCGGTGCACGGAGTGCCCGCCGACGACCCCAAGGGCCGGGTGGTCCACCGGCTGATCCGCGCCGGCATCGGCCTGTTCGTGGCGCACACCAACGCCGACCGGGCCGCCGACCACGGTGTCAACGACGCCCTGGCCGCCGCGCTCGGCGTGGGCAACACCGTGCCGCTGGAGTCCGTCGGCGCACCCCAGACCAACACGCTGGTGGTCTTCTCCCCGGTCGAGGACAGCGACCGGCTCGTGGACGCGCTCAGCGCGGCCGGGGCCGGGGTGATCGGGGACTACACCCGCTGCGCCTGGCAGACCGTCGGCACCGGCACGTTCATCCCCGGCGACGAGGCCAACCCGTCGATCGGGTCGAACGGCCGCCTCGAGCGGGTGCCCGAGACCCGGTTGGAGATGGTCGTGCCGCGCGCGGCCCAGGCCGAGGTGCTGCGCGCCCTGCACGAGTGGCACCCCTACGAGGACCCCGGCTACGCCGTGTTCGAGAACTCCTCGACCCCCAGCCGGGCCGGGCTCGGCCGGCTGGGCGAGCTCACCCACCCGATCACGCTGCGCGAGTTCGCCGAGCGGGCGGCCGCCGTGCTGCCGGCCACCGCCGGCGGTGTCCGGGTGGCCGGTGACCCCGACCGCATGGTCCGCACCGTCGCCGTGTGCGGCGGCAGCGGCAGCTCGCTGTACGACCGGGCAGCCGAGGCCGGCGCCGACGTCCTGCTCACCAGCGACGTGAAGCACCACCCGGCCGTGGAGGCCGGGGAGGTGCCGGGACCGGCCATCTGTGACGTGGCACACTTCGCCAGCGAGTGGCCCTGGCTGTCGGTGGCCGCCGACGTCCTGCACCGTGACCTCCGTGCGCGGGTGGGCGTCGCGGTCTCGCGGTTGAGCACCGATCCGTGGACGATGCACGTGCCCCAGCGCGTGGAGGACATCGCCGACCCGGGGGCCGCACGCAGCGTCCGCGCAGCAGGGGAGCGGACGGAGACGACGCAGGGCTGACCCGCCTCCGGGTCAGCCGGAGGGGGAGCACCGTGACCGACCAGCCACCGACCACGAGCCGGAGGGCGGCCGACCTGGCCCCCCGGCGCAGCGACAAGAACCCGTGGAACTGGTTGCTGCTGCTGCCGATCGTGCTGCCGCTGCTGGTCCCGGTGTTCAACCGCGCGGAGCCCGAGCTCTTCGGCTGGCCGTTCTTCTACTGGGTCCAGCTGGCCTTCGTCGTCGTCGGCGTGGTCACCACCTCCCTGGTCCACCGCGCCCACCAGCGCGGGAAGCGGGGCTGAGGCGTGGAGGGCATCAACACCGTCGAGCTGGCGGTCTTCATCGCGTTCTTCGTCGTCGTCACCGCGCTGGGGTTCGGCGCCGCCCGCTGGCGGCGGGCGGAGAACCTCATGCACCTGGACGAGTGGGGCCTGGGCGGGCGCAGCTTCGGCACCTGGATCACCTGGTTCCTCATCGGCGGGGACATCTACACCGCCTACACGTTCGTCGCCGTCCCGGCGCTGGTGTTCGGGGCCGGCGCGGCCGGGTTCTTCGCGGTGCCCTACACCGTCGTGGTCTACCCGCTGATCTTCCTGGTGGTCATCCGGCTGTGGTCGGTGAGCCACGTCCGCGGCTTCGTGACGCCGGCGGACTTCGTCCGGTCCCGGTTCGACAGCCCGACCATGGCGCTGCTGGTGGCCATCACCGGGATCGTCGCGACGATGCCCTACATCGCGCTGCAGCTGGTCGGCATCGAGGCCGTGCTGAAGACGATGGGCGTCACCGGTGAGCTGCCGATCATCGTGGCCTTCGTGATCCTGGCGGTCTACACCTACAGCTCGGGCCTGCGGGCCCCGGCGCTGATCGCGTTCGTCAAGGACATCCTGATCTACCTGACGATCATCGTCGCGGTCATCGTCATCCCCACCAAGCTCGGGGGCTGGGACGTCGTCTTCGGCGCCGCGGAGGAGAAGTTCAGCCTGTCGGGCACCGGCGGCCTGCTGCTGCCGGGCACCGGCCAGGTGCAGTACGCGACCCTGGCGCTGGGGTCGGCGCTGGCGCTGTTCCTCTACCCGCACTCGATCACCGGGGTGCTGGCCGCCAAGAGCCGCGGCACGCTGCAGAAGAACATGTCCCTGCTGCCGATCTACAGCCTGGCGCTGGGCTTCATCGCGCTGCTGGGCTTCATGGCCATCGCCGCCGGCACCGAGCCGATCGGGGCCGACAACAACACCATCGTCCCGGCCCTGTTCCAGCAGATGTTCCCGAGCTGGTTCGCCGGGGTGGCGTTCGCCGCGGTGGGCATCGGCGCCCTGGTGCCCGCGGCGATCATGAGCATCGCGGCGGCGAACCTGTTCACCCGCAACATCTACAAGGAGTACCTGAAGAAGGACGCCACCCCGACCCAGGAGGCCAAGGTCGCCAAGCTGGCCTCGCTGGTGGTCAAGCTGGGCGCGGTCGCCGCGATCATCTTCATCGACCCGCAGTTCTCCATCGACCTGCAGCTCATCGGCGGCGTGATCATCCTGCAGACGCTGCCCTCGGTCGGGATCGGGCTCTACACCCGGTGGTTCCACCGCGGCGCGCTGGTGGCCGGCTGGGTGGTCGGCATGGTCGCCGGCTTCCTGATGCTCTACAGCGTCCAGCGGGTGGGGCCCGACGGCACGGTGGTCAAGGAGCACTTCGCCGGGTCGGCGTTCTCCCTGAGCAAGCTCGGCTTCGACACCACGACCACCGTCTACGCCGGCTTCCTGGCCGTGGCGGCCAACCTGCTCGTCGTCGTCCTGGTGACGTTCGTGCTGCGCGCGATGAAGGTGGACGACGGCGTGGACGGCACCGCGGACACCGACTACACGGCCGAGCGCGAGGACCCGTCGGTGCGCGACCTGCCCGATCCGCTCGGCGAGACGCCGACGACGGCGGGGGAGGGCTCCGGGCGCGGGTAGGTTGACGGCGTGCAGGCAGACCATTTCGACCAGCAGAAGCTGCTGACCCTGGCCGCGGAGGACGTCGCGCTCGCGCAGCTCGCCCACCGCCGGCGCACCCTCCCCGAGAACGCCGCGGTCACCGCCGCGGAGGACGCCCAGCGGGAGTTCACCGCCGACGTCGTCCGGGCCGAGACCGTGGTCCGCGACCTGGACCGGGAGCAGAAGCGGCTGGAGACCGACGTGGACGCCGTCCGTGCCCGGTCGGACAAGGACCAGCAGCGGCTGGACTCAGGAGCGGCGACGCCCAAGGAGATGACCAGCCTGCAGCAGGAGATGGCCTCCCTGGCCCGCCGCCAGGGCGACCTGGAGGACCAGGTGCTCGAGCTGATGGAGCGCCGGGAGACCGCCGACGCGACCCTGGCGACGGCGCAGGCCGGGCTGGACGGGGCGAAGGCCGACCAGGCGCGGGCCGAGGAGGGCCGCGACGTCGCGCTGGCCGAGATCGCCGAGGGCGAGCAGACCCACACCGCGAAGCGGGCCGAGATCGCCGGCACGATCAGCGCCCCGCTGCTGGCGCTGTACGACCGGGTCGCCACGCAGACCGGCAGCACCGGCGCGGCCGCGTTGCACGCCCGCCGCTGCGAGGGCTGCCGGATCGAGCTCTACGGCACCGAGCTTGCCGCCGCCCGCAACGCCGACCCGCACACGGTGCTGCGCTGCGAGAACTGCAACCGGATCCTGGTCCGCACCGCCGAGTCCGGGCTGTGAGCCGCCGCCTCGTCGTGGAGGCCGACGGCGGGTCCCGGGGCAACCCGGGTCCGGCCGGCTACGGCGCCCTGGTCCGCGACGCCGACACCGGCGCCCTGCTGGCCGAGCGGGCCGAGTCGGTCGGCCGGGCCACCAACAACGTCGCCGAGTACGGCGGGCTGGTCGCCGGACTGCAGGCCGTGCTCACCATCGACCCGACCGCGTCGGTCGAGGTGCGGATGGACTCCAAGCTGGTCGTCGAGCAGATGTCGGGCCGCTGGCAGATCAAGCACCCGGACATGAAGAAGCTCGCCGTCCAGGCCCGCGACCTCGCCCGCCTGATCGGCTCGGTCCGCTACACCTGGATCCCCCGCGCGCAGAACTCCGCCGCCGACGCCCTGGCCAACTCCGCCATGGACGGCAAGCCGGTGCACCGCGACCTGGGGGTCGCGCCCGTCGAGGTGGAGCCCCAGCCGGACGCCCCGACAGAGCCGCCCGCGCCGGTCGTCACCACCACGACCCACCTGCTCCGGCACGGCCGGACGGCGCACACCCCGGAGCGCCGGTTCTCCGGGAGCAGCGACCTGGACCTGTCCGACCTGGGCCGGGCCGACGCCGCGGCGGCCGCGCAGGCCGTCGCGGGGCTGGGGATCGACGTGATCGTGTCCTCCCCGCTCAAGCGCTGCCGGCAGACCGCCGGGGCCGTGGCCGAGGTGCTCGACCAGGACATCGAGGTCGACCGGGACCTGCGCGAGCTGGACTTCGGCGGGTGGGAGGGCCTCACCGCGGCCGAGGCGCTGGCGGCCAACCCGCTGGCCTTCCGGCGCTGGCGCACCGCCCCCGACGTCCGGCCGCCGGGCGGGGAGTCGATCGTCGACGTCTCCACCCGCGTCGCGGCCGCCCGTACCCGCATCCTCGACCGGCACGCCGGGAAGACCGTCCTGCTGGTCACCCACGTGACGCCGATCAAGCTGATGCTCGCCGCCGGGCTCGGCGTCGGCGACGAGGTCGTCTACAAGGTGTTCCTGGAGGCGGCGTCGCTGTCTACGGTCAGCTGGGGCAGCGACGGGTCATCGTCGGTGCGGCTGGTCAACGACACCGGCCACCTGCGGGCCTGAGAGGCCCTACAACCGTCCGGCGTCGATGATCCGGGACAGGAACTGCCGGGTGCGGGCCTCGACCGGGTCGCCCAGCACCTGCTCCGGCGGCCCGGACTCCAGGACGACGCCCTGGTCCAGGAAGCACACGGTGTCCGCGACCTGCTTGGCGAAACCCATCTCGTGGGTGGCCATCACGATGGTCATGCCCTGCGCCGCGCCCTCGCGGACCACCCGCAGCACCTCGCCGACCAGCTCGGGGTCCAGCGCCGAGGTGATCTCGTCCAGCAGGAGCCCCCGGGGGTGCACCGCCAGTGCCCGGACGATGGCCACCCGCTGCTGCTGACCGCCCGACAGCCGGTCGGGGTACTCGCCGGCCTTGTCGGCCAGCCCGATCCGCTCCAGCAGCGCCAGCGCCTCGTCCCGGGCGTCGGACCGCGACCGGCCGTGCACCCGGGTGGGCGCCAGCACGACGTTGTCCAGCACGGTCATGTGCGGGAAGAGGTTGTAGGTCTGGAAGACCACCCCGAGCCGGCGACGGACGGCGTCGGCGTCCACCCGGGGGTCGGTGACGTCCTCGCCGTCCAGGAGCACCTGGCCGTCGTCCACGGTCTCCAGCAGCGAGGCGCAGCGCAGCAGGGTCGACTTGCCCGACCCGGACCCGCCGATCAGGGCCACGACCTGGTGCTCGTCCACGGAGAGGTCCACCCCGCGCAGCACCACGTTCTCGCCGAAGGACTTCACCACGCCCCGCACGTCGAGGACGGCGCTCACAGCACGCTCCCGGTCTGCTGGCGGCGGCGGGCGCGGGCGGCGACGCCGTCGGCGATCCGGGCCGAGGGGACGGCGAGCAGCACGAACAGCAGCCCGGCCACCACGTACGGGGTGAAGTTGAAGGTCTGGCCGACCTGGATCTGCGCGGCCCGGACGGCGTCGACCGCGCCGAGCACCGAGATCAGCCCGACGTCCTTCTGCAGCGCCACGAAGTCGTTGAGCAGCGCCGGCGTCACGTTCCGGACCGCCTGGGGCAGCACGACGATCCGGGTGGTCTGCCGGTGGGTGAGCCCGAGGGACCGGGCGGCGGCCCGCTGGCTGGGGTGCACCGACTCGATGCCCGCGCGGAACACCTCGGCGACGTAGGCCGAGTAGGTCAGCACGATCGCCAGGGTGCCCAGCACGAACGGCGAGTTCGGCACGCCCTGCAGCCGCAGCGCGGGCAGGCCGAACCCGACCAGGTACAGCGTGATGATCAGCGGCATGCCGCGGAACAGGTCGACGTACCCGGTGGCCAGCAGCCGCAGCGGTGCGAAGGCCGGGCCGCGCAGGGTGCGCAGCACCGCGATGCCCAGGCCCAGCACGAGCACGAGCAGCCCGCCGATGACCAGCACCTGCACGTTGAGCCAGAGCCCGCGCAGGATGTCGGGGAAGGCGTCGCGGGCGGCCGACAGCGAGAAGAACGTCGTCTGCACCCGGGGCCAGCCCGGCGAGCGGGTCACGACGAGGTAGGCGACCACCGCGAACACCAGCGTGGACAGCAGGGCGACGCCGGTGGAGCGCCGGGACCGGCGGGTCCGGAAGGCCCGCCGGTCCAGCTCGAGCTGCGACGGCGCCGGGAGACCCGGGGCGCCGCCGGTCAGGGAGGCGGTCAGTTGAGGACCGGCGCGTCGGCGGCGTCGGAGAGCCACTGCTGCTGCAGGTCGGCCAGCGTGCCGTCCTCGTCCAGGGCGTCCACGGCCTGGCTGACGCAGTCGGTCAGCGGCGAGTCCTTGGCCAGCAGCAGGCCGAACTGGTCGCCGGACTCACCGGAGTCCGCGACCTGGCCGACGATGACGCCGTCGTCCAGCTCGGCGCTGGTGATGTAGAACGCGGTCGGCAGGTCCACGACGATGGCGTCGACCTGGCCGTTCTGCAGCGCGAGCTTGGCGTCGTCGTTGGTGTTGAACACCTGGGGGTCGGTGGTCGGGTCGATGACGTCGGTCAGCACGGTCAGGCTGGTGGTGGCCACCTGGGCACCCAGCCGCAGCCCGCGCAGGTCCTCCAGGGAGGTGGCGCCGTCGGCGGCCGAGCCGCCGGTGGTGATCACGGCCTGCGTCGCGGTGTAGTACGGCGAGGAGAAGTCCACGGCCTGGCGGCGCTCGTCGTTGATCGTGAACTGGTTGATGTCGAAGTCGAAGTCCTTGTCACCCGGGGAGATGGCCGTGTTGAACGGCACCCGGGTCCACTCGACCTGGTCCTGCGAGTAGCCGAGCTGCTCGGCGACCGCGTAGGCCACCGCGGACTCGTAGCCGTCGCCCGAGGTCGGGTCGTCGTCGACCACCCACGGCTCGTAGGCGGGCTCGTCGGTGGCGATCGTCAGGGTGTCCGCGGTGACGGTGCCCAGGTCCTCCGGGGTGCACGACCCACCGGACGAGCCGGACCCGGAGGCGTCGGAGGAGGACTCCTGCGGCGCGCACGCGGACACCGCGAGGGCAGCGGTGGCGAGCACGGCGAGGGCGAGGGGGCGACGGCGCACGGAGAGGTCCTTGAGAGTTTGACCGACGGGAACCTGCAGATCGTAAGGCCCACCTGCGCACCGGCGGGTGGCGGCGACGGGGGATCATCGTCACCGTCGCCGACCGAGGAGAACCTGACGTGACCACCGCAGCCCCGCCCGTGACCGCAGCTCCGACCGGGGACGAGCGCACCCTGAGCCCGGCGCAGTACGAGGAGTGGGCCGCCGAGGTCCGCCGGCTGGCCGACGAGCGCGGCGCCGTCGTGCTGGCGCACAACTACCAGGTGCCCGAGATCCAGGACGTCGCCCACCACACCGGCGACTCGCTCTACCTGTCCCGCGTGGCCGCGCAGACCGATGCCCGGGAGATCGTGTTCTGCGGCGTCCACTTCATGGCCGAGACCGCCAAGATCCTGTCCCCGGACAAGACCGTGCTGCTGCCCGACCTGGACGCCGGCTGCTCCCTGGCCGACTCGATCACCGCCGAGCAGCTGCGGGAGTGGAAGTCCGAGCACCCCGGCGCGGTCGTCGTCAGCTACGTCAACACCACGGCCGCGGTGAAGGCCGAGACCGACATCTGCTGCACGTCGTCCAACGCCGCCGACGTCGTCCGGTCCATCCCGGCCGACCGCGAGATCCTCTTCTGCCCCGACCAGTTCCTCGGTGCGCACGTCAAGCGGGTCACCGGCCGGGACAACATCCGGATCTGGGCGGGGGAGTGCCACGTGCACGCGGGCATCTCACCGTCGGACGTCCGCACCCAGGTCGCCGCCCACCCCGACGCCGAGATCCTGGTGCACCCCGAGTGCGGGTGCACCACCTCGGTGCTCGACCTGGTGAGCAACGGCGACCTGCCCGCCGACCGCACCCGGGTGCTGTCCACCGGCGGCATGGCCGAGGCCGCCGCGGCCACCACGGCCAAGCAGGTGCTGGTGGCCACCGAGATCGGCATCCTGCACCAGCTGCGGAACCTGAACTCCACGACCGAGTTCCTGCCGATGAACTCCCGCGCCGCCTGCCGCTACATGAAGATGATCACCCCGGCCAAGCTGCTGCGGACCCTGCAGACCGGCTCCGGCGCGATCGAGGTGCCCGCCGACATCGCCGCCCGCGCCCGCAAGGCCGTCGAGGCGATGATCGCCATCGGCGACCCCGGCCGCGGCGGCGAATAGCCGGCGCTACACCCTCGCCCACGGCGGGCAAAGGGAACCTCTGCACCCCCTATCCGCGCGGATAGGGGGTGCAGAGGTTCCTTTGCCTCACGCACCGACCCACCCCGGCATGGGAGCCCATGCACCCGGGGACGGTGTCTGGAGGTGGGTGCATGGGCTCCCATGCCTGCCGCGCCCGGTGGCGGGAGGCCTAGACCTGGAGGGCCGCCCACAGGGCGACCGTCGCCAGCACCAGGGTGAGCGGGACCGTCGCCAGGCCGACGAGGCTGAAGCGGGCCGCGCTGGGGGACTGCTCCCCGGTCGCGGCGAAGACCCGGCGCCACAGCAGGTTGGCCAGCGACCCGACGTAGGTCAGGTTCGGGCCGACGTTGACCCCGATCAGCACCGCCAGCAGCGTCGGCGGGCCGCCCACCGCGGCCGCCGGCAGCAGGGCGAGGGTGGCGGGCAGGTTGTTGAGCACGTTGGCCAGCACCGCGGAGACCGCCGCCACGCCCAGCAGCGCCAGCAGGTCGTCCCCGGCCGGCAGCACCGCGGTGAGCAGCCGCTCCAGCCCGTTGACCTGCAGGGCCAGGACGACGACCGCCAGCCCGAACACGAACAGCGCGAAGGGCAGGTTGGCGGCGACCACCAGCTCGGCCGGCCGGGTGCGGCGGCGGACGAGCTGCTTGCCGGCCAGCACCAGGACGCCGAGCAGCGCGGGCCACACCGGGGCGATGTCGGTCAGCGACGCCACCCCGAAGCCCACGACGGTCAGCCCGACGACCACCAGCGCCAGCACCGGCGGCGGCGGGACGTCGTCCACCGGCTCGCCCACCGGGACCGCCAGGTCGGACCGGAACACCCGGCGCAGGACCGCGTACTCGACCAGCACGGCGACCACCCACGGCCCGGCCATCAGCGCGGTGAAGTGCAGGAAGGTCAGCCCGGTCGCGGCGAAGGCCAGCAGGTTGGTCAGGTTGGACACCGGCATCAGCAGCGACGCCGAGTTGGACAGGTGCCCGGCGGCGTAGGCGTGCGGGCGGGCGGGGACCCGCATCCGGGCCGCGGTGGCCAGCACGACCGGGGTCAGCAGCACCACCGTCGCGTCCAGGGACAGCACCGCGGTGACCACCGCGGACAGCGCGACCACCCGGACCAGCAGCGCCTGCGACGAGCGGCCGGCCCGGCGGGCGGTGACCGCGGCCGACCAGGTGAACAGGCCCTCCCGGTCGGCCAGGTCGCTCAGCAGCAGGATGACCACCAGGAAGCCGACGGTGGGCGCGACCTCCCGGACGGTGTCCTCGGCCTCCGGCCATCCGACGATGCCCACCGCGGCCAGCAGCAACGCCCCGGGGACGGCGACCGCCGCGGCGGGCAGCCGGGGGGAGTCGACGACGGCGGCGGCCAGGGCGGCCACCAGGATGACCCCGGCCACCACCAGGGCGACCGCGTCGACGGTCACGACCGGAGGAACAGGTAGACCGCCACCGCGACGCCGAAGACGACGATGAACACCCGCAGCGGGGTGCTCGGGATCCGCGTGGCGACCTTGGCGCCGAGGTATCCGCCGACCAGGGCCGCGGGGGCGCAGACGGCGACGAGCTGCCAGTCGACCGGGCCGAAGATGCCGAACACCACCACGGTGGTGCTGGCGGTGACCAGGGCCAGCAGGCTCTTGATGGCGTTGGCCAGCTTGAGCCGGCCCAGCCCGACCGCGAGCACCGCGGTGAGGATGACGCCCAGCGCACCGCCGAAGTAGCCGCCGTAGACGCAGGCGAGGAAGACCACGACGTAGAGCCACACCGGGTCCCGGCGCTCGCCGTCGGTCTCGTTGGCCTTCAGCCGCTTGGTCAGCAGCGGCTGGAACCCGATGAGCAGGCTGGCCAGCAGCACCAGCACCGGCACGATCGTGTCGAAGGCCGAGGACGGCGTGGTCAGCAGCAGGATGCTGCCCGCCGTCCCGCCGAGGACGGCGACCACCGACATGCCAATCAGCCGGGTGCGCTGGCCGCGGTAGTGGTCGCGGAACCCGACCACCGCGCCCAGGTAGCCGGGCCACTGGGCCACGGAGTTGGTCACGTTGGCCGCCACGGTGGGCAGGCCGAGGGCGACCAGGGTGGGGAAGAGGATCAGCGATCCACCGCCGGCGACGGAGTTGATCCCCCCGGCGAGCAGGGCCACCCCGGCGGCGATGAGCAGGTCGACGACGGACACGAGCGGCGAGCCTACGGTTCCGGGATGGGGATCGACGTGCGAGCAGCAGGACTGGCCGTGGCGCTGGGCGGGTCGGGGGTGCTGCACCTGGTCCGACCGACGACCTTCGACTGGATGGTGCCGCCCGAGCTGGGCCCGGCGCGGCCGTGGGTGACCGGCAGCGGGGTGGTCGAGCTGGCCACCGCCGGCCTGCTCGCCGTCCCGGCGACCCGGTCGCTGGGTGGCTGGGCCGCGGCCGGGCTGCTGGCGGCCTTCGTGCCGGCCCACCTGCACACCGTCCGGGTGCTGCACGGACGCCGGCGGGCGGTCGCCCTGGCCCGGCTGCCGTTCCAGGTGCCGATGGTCGCCGTCGCCCTGCGGGTCGCCCGCGGAGTGTGACCAGCAGCGCTTCCGCAGGCCCGGGAGGTTGAGGGGGGCAACCACCGGGCATGGTGGGCGTCATGCGCAAGTGGTGGCCGTTGATAGCGGTCTGTGCCGGCACGTTCATGCTCCTGATCGACGTCACCATCGTGAACGTCGCGCTGCCCGACATCGCCACGTCCCTGGGGACGTCGTTCGACCAGCTGCAGTGGGTGGTCGACATCTACGCCCTCGGCCTGGCCGCGCTGGTGCTGGGCGCCGGGTCGCTGGCCGACCTGTACGGCCGGCGGCGGCTCTACCTGGGCGGGCTGGTGCTCTTCGCGGTCAGCTCGCTGGCCTGCGGGCTGGCCCCGAACGCCGAGCTGCTGATCACCGCCCGCGCGGTGCAGGGCATCGGCGCGGCCGCCATGTTCAGCACCACCATCGCGCTGCTCAACGCCATCTACCGGGGCCGCGACCGCGGCACCGCGTTCGGCATCTGGGGCGCCGTGGTCGGCGCCGCCGCCGCGGCCGGGCCGATCCTGGGCGGGCTGCTGACCGGGATCTCCTGGCGCTGGATCTTCCTGGTCAACCTGCCGATCTGCCTGTTCGCCGTCGTGCTGACCATCGCGGTGGTGGAGGAGTCCCGGCAGTCCGGTGCCCCGCACCCCGACGTCCCGGGCATCGCCACGTTCACCCTCGGCGCCGGCGCGGTGGTCTACGGCCTGGTCGAGGCGGCGTCCAACGGCTGGTCCACCGTCGGGTCCTGGGGGCCGATCGCCGCGGGCGTCGTCGTCCTGGTCGGCTGGGTGTTCCTCGAGCTGCACCGCGAGGCCCCGATGCTGGACCTGCGGCTGTTCCGCACCAGCCGGTTCAGCGGCATCATGATCGGCTCGCTGCTGCTCAACCTGGCCGCGTTCGCCAACAGCATCTACCTGTCGCTGTGGCTGCAGTCGATCCTCGGCCTCACCCCGCTGCAGGCCGGCCTGGTCTTCATCCCGCTGTCGGCGGTCAGCTTCGTGACCGCGGCCGTCGTCGGCAAGACGCTCACCGACCGCTCCCCGCGCATCGTGCTGGCCGTGGGCCTGGCGCTGATCGGCGGCGGCGCGCTGCTCATGGCCCGGGTCGACGGCGGCGCGAGCTGGGGCATCCTGGTCCCCGGCCTCGCGGTCCTCGGCCTGGGCGTCGGCATCTGCAACCCGGTCGTCACCTCGGCCGCGCTGGCCTCGGTGCCCCGCGAGCGCGGCGGGATGGCCTCGGGCGCGGTGAACACCGCCCGGCAGCTCGGCTTCGCCGTCGGGGTCGCCGTGCTGGGGTCGGTGTTCGCCGCGGGCACCACCCGCGCGCTGACCGACGCCGGTGCCCCCGACCCGGCGGCGACGGAGTCCGCGCTGTCCAGCGGCCAGGCCCAGCAGCTGCTGGCCTCGGCACCGGCCGACCGCCGGGCCGGGCTCTCGGACCTGCTGGCCGCCGCCTACGCCGACGGCCTGCGCGACGTGCTGCTGGTCGCCGGTGCCGCCGGGCTGGTGGGCGCGGTGCTCGTCGTCCTCATGGTCCGCGGACCGAGCCCGCAGGACGGCGCCGCGGCCCGCGGCCGGCACCAGGCCGACGGCGAGCACGGGGCCGACGGCGAGCACGGGGCCGGTCGGCACGAGGCGCCGCACACCCCCGACCACCTGCCCGAGGGGGACGCGGCGCCGGTCCGTTGACCGGCGCGGCACACTCGGCGGCATGCCTGCCCCGTTCCCCGCCGACTGGTCCCGCGCGCTCGTCGTCGCCGCGCACCCCGACGACATCGAGTACGGCGTGGCCGCCGCCGTCGCGGTCTGGACGGCGGCCGGCAAGGAGGTGCACTACCTGCTGGCCACCCGGGGGGAGGCCGGCATCGCGGGGATGCCGCCGGCGCAGGCCGGCCCGTTGCGCGAGGAGGAGGAGCGGCGGTCGGCCGCCGTCGTCGGGGTCACCGAGGTGGAGTTCCTCGACCACCGCGACGGCACCGTGGTCGAGGGCCCGCAGCTGCGCCGCGACCTGGCCGGCGCGATCCGCCGGCACCGGCCCGACCTGGTCGTCACCCTGCACGGCGGGGACACCTGGACCGGGCCCGACGTGACCCCCGCGGCCTGGAACTCCGCCGACCACCGGGCGCTGTCGCGGTCGGTGCTGGACGCCGTCGCCGACGCCGGCAACGAGTGGATCTTCCCGGACCTCGTCGACGAGCCCTGGTCGGGGACGCAGTACGTGGCCGTGCAGACGATCGGTGAGCCGCCGCACGCGGTGGACGTGACCTCCGGCGTCGAGGCGGCGGTCGCCTCGCTCACCGAGCACCGGCGCTACCTGGAGGTGCTGAGCCCCGACGTCCCGGTCGAGGAGCAGGCCCGCCAGGTGGTGGACCAGGCCACGCTCACCGAGGACGGCGGACGGCGGGTCGGCTTCCGGCTCTACTGGGGCTGAGCCGGCAGCTCGTCCCCGACCGGGGCACCGGCCGGCCGGCGGCGTCGGCGGTGCACCACCAGCGCGACCAGGCCGACCAGCCCGGCGACGACCAGCCAGGGCAGCAGCACCCCCAGGACGACGACCGCCCCGCCCACTGCGGTGGTGAGCGCCTGCCAGCCGGTGTCCAGCCCGCCGAGGAAGCCGCTGCGCCCCGGGTCGGCGGCCGCCTCGGTCTGGGCCAGGTGCACCGCGAGCGTGGACAGCTCGACCTGGTCGGCCAGCGCGGTGCGCTGGGACTGCAGCGACTCCAGCTCCTGCTGCCGCTCCGACAGCGCCTGCTCGGCGTCGAGCAGGGCCTCGGTGGTGGTGGCCCCGGCCATGAGTGACTCGAGGCGGTCGGCCGGGGTCTGCAGGGCGGAGATCCGGGCGTCCAGGTCCAGCGCGGTGCCGGTGACGTCGTCCCGGGTGATCGAGACGCTGCCGACCTCGCCGAGGTCCTCCAGGTCGCGCAGCAGGTCGGTGAGCTCGTCGGCGGGCACCCGGACGACCAGGTCCGCGACGTCCCCGGGCCTCTCCCCGGGCAGGTCCCCGGGCCCGCCGGCCGCGCCCGCCTGCTCCGACCGCTGGTCGACCCGGCCGCCGGCGTCCTCGACCAGCTCGCTGACCTGCTGGGCACCGGCGCGCGGGTCGTCCACCACGAGCGAGGCCGAGGCGGTCGTGACCACCTGCCGGGGTTCGGCCGCGTCGTCCGGGGTGGCGAGCTCCGCGCCCGGGGCGGCCGCGGAGTAGCTGCCGGAGTCGCTGGTCGAACCGCTGCCCGAGCAGCCGGCGAGCAGGACGGCGGTCAGGGGCAGCAGGCACCAGGTGCGTCGCATCGGCCGACCGTAGGACCGGGCGCAGCGCCCGGACCAGCATCGATGCCCGATCGTGACGGTGCCGCCGGGTCCAGGTGTACCGGCCCGGAGGCGTCGGGTAGCCCGGCACGACCGACGAACCCTCCCTGGAGGTCCCCCGTGAACGTGTCGATGCTGCAGCCCGTCCTGGCCGCCCCCGGCCCCTTCGCCACCGTGGCCCTGGACGTCACGCACACCGGCGAGTCCGCGCAGACCGAGCTCGAGCTGCGGGTCCGGGCCGCGACCGAGCGGCTGGCCGAGCTGGGTGCCGCCGACGCGGTGGTGGACGCCGTCCGCACCCGGCTGCTGGACGACGACGGCTCGCGCACCGGGCGGGCACTGGTCGTGGCCGGCGACGGCTCCGTGGTCACCGACACCGCACTGGTGGGCCCGCCGGTCCGCGAGGTGGTCGACCTCGCCCCGCTGCCCGACCTGCTGCCGCTGCTGCGCCAGCTGCCCGGCCGGGTGCCGTACGTGGTGGTCGTGGTCGACCGCCTCGGGGCCGACGTCACGGTCGCCCGGCGCGCCCGGCCTGGAGCGCGAGGAGAGCATCGAGGGCCAGACGCTGTTCCTGCACAAGGTGAAGGTCGGCGGCATCGGCGACCTGTCGGTGCAGCACAGCACCGAGGACGTGTGGCGGTCCAACGCGCAGGCCGTGGCGGACCGGGTCGGCCGGCGGGCCCGGCAGACCGGCGCCGCGTTCGTGCTGGTGGCCGGGGACGAACGGGCGCGCCGGCTGGTGCTGGACCAGCTGCCGACCGACGTCGGCCCGCTGGTGGTCACCACCGACGCGGGCGGCCGCGGCGACGGCGCCGACCTGTCCGGCGTGGCCCTGCGGGCCGACGAGGTGGTCGCCGAGCCCGAGGCCCGCCGGGCCGCCGAGCTGCGCGAGCAGCTGGACGCCGCCGGGGCGCACGGGCTGGCGGTGCAGGGCGTCGGCCCGGTCCTCGACGCCCTGCGCAAGGGGCAGGTGGAGACCCTCGTCCTCGGCGACCAGCCGACCGACGAGCAGCTGACCACCGGCGCGGACCCCGTCGCCATCGGGGCCACCGCCGAAGAGCTGGCCGGCCTGGGCGTCGGCGACGGGGTGCTGGCACCGGCGGACCGGGTGCTGGTGCGGGCCGCACTGGCCACCGACGTCGACGTCGTCTCCTGCCGGCCGACGCGATGCCTCCGGGCCAGACGGTCGGCGCCGTGCTCCGCTACGCTTACACCTCGACGACCGGGGACTGACCGCCGCTCAGCCGGTGCCGGTCGGGACCGGCCGCCGGCCGCGGGCCCACCCGGCTAGGTGGTCGCCGAGCCCGGCGTGGGTCATCGCCAGGGCCGCCGCGCCCAGGCACCCGGCCAGCGGGCCGAGCCCGGTCAGGTGCACCGGCGGCGGCGGGCGCCAGGTGAGACCGGCGGCCAGCCCGGCGCGGACCGGGTCCAACAGGTCCGCCCCGGCCGCGGTCAGCCCGCCGCCGAGCACCACGACCGACGGGTCCAGCAACAGGGTGGCGGTGACCAGCGCGTCGGCCAGGGCGGACGTGGCGTCGGCCCACACCTCGCGCGCCACGGCGTCGGACCCCAGCCGGCCGACCACCTCGGCAGCCGAGAACGCCGTCCCGGTCCGGGCGCCGTACCGGCGGGCCACCCCGGCGCCGGAGGCGTAGACCTCCAGGCAGCCGCGCTGCCCGCAGGGGCACAGCTCGCCGCCCGGGCGGACCGGGGCGTGCCCGACCTCGCCGGCGGCCCCGGTCCCGCCGGTCAGCGCCCGCCCGCCGCTGACCAGGGCGGAGGCGATGCCGGTGCCGATGGTCAGCAGCAGCACGTCGGCCACCCCGGTGGCGGCGCCCAGCAGCTGCTCGGCCAGTCCGGCGGCCCGGACGTCGTGGCCGGTGGTGACCGGGACGGCGACTCGCTCCTGCAGCCCCGCGCGCAGCGGCAGGTCCCGCCAGCCCAGGTTGGAGGCGTACCGCACCGTGCCGGTGGACTCCTCGATCAGCCCGGGGGTGACGACCCCGGCGCCGACGACGGCGGCACCGCGGTCGGCGGCCAGCGCGGTCAGCCGGTCGAGCTCGGCGGCCAGCCCGGGGAGCGGGTCGGTCGCGTGCGCGGTGGGTCGGCGCTCCTCGTGCAGCACGGTGCCGTCGGTGGCGACCACCAGCGCCTTGGTCGTCGTCCCCCCGACGTCCAGCCCCAGGACGGCGTTCACCCGGGCCGCCCGGTCGCCAGCGCGGCCACCACGGCGGCCACCTGCTCGGTCGAGGTGATCGTCCGGGTGCCGGTGTCGTAGCCGACGGCGGTCGCGCTGCGGTGGCCGAGCGAGGGCACCGTCCGGGGCGCGCGCAGGTGCACCGCGGGCACCCCGGTGGCGGCCACGAGCTCGGCGACGTGGTCGGCGCGGACCCCGCCGCCGGCCATCACCTCGATCCGGTCGCCGGCCTGATCGACGAGGGCCCGCAGGGCGGGGGCGCCGGCCAGCGCGGTGGCCGCGCCGCCGGAGGTGAGCACGCGGGTGACCCCGGCGTCGACCAGCTCCTCGAGCGCGCCGGGCTGGTCGGCCAGGGTGTCGAAGGCCCGGTGGAAGGTGACCGGGGCGCTGCCGGCGGCGGCGACCATCGCGTCCAGGGCGCGCCGGTCGACCCGGCCGCGCGGGGACAGCGGGCCGACGGTGACCCCGAGGACCGGCAGGATGCTGCGGGCGGCGGAGATGTCGGCGCAGACCACGGACACCTCGATCGGCGAGTGCACGAAGTCCCCGCCGCGCGGGCGGACCAGCACGGTCACCGACAGCGCCGGCGCGCGGGACCCGACCGCGGCGAGCGTGCCCGCGCTCGGGGTGACCCCGCCCTCGGACAGCGCGGCGCACAGCTCGACCCGGTCGGCGCCGGCCGACCCGGCGGCCAGGGCGCCCTCGACGTCGTCGACGCAGATCTCGACGGCGGTCACCAGGCGGCCAGGGCCGCGCCGGGCCGGACCTCGCCGACCGGCACGCCGCCGCCGAGCACGGGCACGGTGGTCAGGTCGGCGACGGCGGTGGTGTCCACGCCCAGGCCGCGGAGCACGGCCAGCGCCACGACGGTGGTGGCCCGCGGGCTGCCGTCGACCACCTTCATGGCGACCGCCTGGCCGCCCGGCCCGGCCACGCCGATCACGCCCTCGGCCCCGCCCTTGGCGACGACGCCGCGCAGGTCGGCCATCAGCCGGGTGTTCACGTGCCCGCGGCCGCCGACGAACTCCGGGTGCGCCCGCATCGCGGCGGCGACCTGCGCGGCGGGGCCGTCGGTGGCCAGCGCGAGCGATCGGAAGGCGGTGGCCAGGCCGCGCACCGTCGTCCCGAAGAGGGCCGCGCCGCAGCCGTCGACGGCGGTGTGCCCGACCGGCGTCCCGGTCTCCCGGGCGACGACGTCGCGCACCAGGCGCTGCAGCGGGTGGTCGGGGTGCAGGTGCCCCTCGGTGGGCCAGCCGTTCGTGGTGCAGGCCAGCAGCATCGCGGCGTGCTTGCCCGAGCAGTTCATCCGCACCCGGGAGGCGCTCTCGCCGGCGCGCAGCAGCCGCAGCCGGGTCTCCTCGTCCTCGGGCAGGTCCGGCGGGCAGCGCAGCGCGGACTCGTCCAGCCCGGCCTGCGCGAGGATCGCCCGGACGACGTCCACGTGCCGGTCCTCCCCGGTGTGCGACCCGGCGGCGATGGCCAGCGCGGGTCCGCTCAGCGGGGCGCCGGCCTCCAGGCAGGCCAGGGCCTGCAGCGGCTTGGTCGTCGACCGCGGCAGGACGACGGCGTCCGGGTCGCCCAGCTCGAGCACGGTCGACCCGTCGGCGGCCAGCGCCACCAGGGAGCCGAGGTGGCGGCTCTCCACGAGGCCGGAGCGGACGACGACGGCGAGCTCGGCGAGCACGGGGTCAGGCACGGGAGGCCTCCACGGCGGGTGCGCCNACCCCGGCCCAGCCGGGCGCACCCGCCGTGGAGGCCTCCCGTGCCTGACCCCGTGCTCGCCGAGCTCGCCGTCGTCGTCCGGCGCTTCAGCCGGGACGCCAGCGCGGACAGCAGGCCGTTGACCACCAGGTAGACGAGGGTGACGACGAGGAAGGTCTGCACCAGCAGGCGGTTGTAGGCGCTGAGCACCTGGGCGCGGTAGAGCAGCTCGGTGAAGGCGACCACGTAGCCCAGCGAGGTGTCCTTGAGCAGGCTGACCAGCTGGACGACCAGCGACGGGGTGACCGCGCGCAGCGCCTGCGGCAGCACGACGGCCCGCATGACCTGCAGGCGGCGCATGCCGAGGGAGTAGCCGGCCTCGGTCTGGCCGCGCGGCAGGCTGAGCACCCCGGCCCGGACGATCTCGGCGAACGCGGCGGCGTTGGCGATGGTCAGCGGGACGACGAGCTTCCACAGCACGGGCAGGTTGATGCCGTAGGCCGGCAGCCCGAAGAGCATCAGGTAGATCAGCAGCAGCACCGGCAGGGTGCGGAACACCTCGATGAACCCGGTGCACAGCCAGCGCAGCGGCCGCAGCGGGCTGAGCCGACCCAGCGCCAGCAGCACGCCCAGCGCCCCGCCGAGGACGGCGACCACCGCGGCGGCCAGCAGCGTGCCGCGCAGGCCGACGAGCAGGTACTCCCAGATGGGCCAGGACAGGAACGGCGTCCAGCGGTCGGCGTCCAGCTGCCCGCGGCAGGCGAACTGGCGCAGCATGAGGGCGACCAGGGCGGCGAGGACCAGCACGCTGACCACCGAGGCGATCCGGATGCGGCGCCGGCCGCGGGGGCCGGGCTCGTCGTACAGGTAGGCGGTCTCGGGCTGCCTCATCGGCGGATCGCCACCCTCTTCTCGATGCGGCCGGCGCCCAGCCCGATGACCAGCGCCAGGGCCATGTAGACCAACCCGGCGGCGCCGAAGATCGGGATCGGCTGGGCCTGGACCAGGTTGACCTTGTTGGTCGCGCTGGTCAGCTCCACGACCCCGACGGTCGCGGTCAGCGCGGTGTTCATCAGCAGCGCGATGAGCACGTTGCCCAGCGGCTGGACGACGGCCCGGGCGGCCTGCGGCACGACGACCAGCCGCAGGGTCTGGGACAGGGTGAAGCCGAGTGCGCGGGAGGCCTCGACCTGGCCGCGGGGGACGGTGTTGATCCCGCTGCGCAGGGCCTCGGCGACGTAGGCGGCCTCGTAGACCGTGAGCACGATGATCGCCGTGGTCACCAGCGGGGCGATCAGCCCGGCGTCGGGCAGGGCGAAGACGGCCAGCAGCAGCAGCGCCAGCAGGGGGACGTTGACGAGCACCTGGACGTACCCGAAGGCCGCCGCCCGCAGGACGGGCACCGGGCTGACCCGGGCGACCGTCACCAGGGTGCCCAGGACGAGGGCCCCCACGGCGGAGGTGACGAGGACGAACACGGTGGTGCCCAGGCCCGCGAGGAGCTGGGGCCAGGCGTCGACGAGGGCGCTCAACGGATCCTCCGGCGGGCGCTGCTGCTGGTCAGGTCAGGAACCCGGGACGGAGCCGATGGTCGGCGGCTCGGGCGTGCTGCCGTCGCCGACCGTGCCCAGGGTGGCGTCGAAGACCTGGGCCCACGAGCCGTCGGCGTAGATCTGCTCCAGCCAGTCGTTCACGAAGTCCTTGAAGTCCGGGTCGTTCGGCGGCAGGCCGATCCCGTAGGCCTCCTCGGTGAACGGCTGCCCGACCACCTTGATGCCGGGGTTGGACTGCGCGTCGGCGGCCAGCAGCGTGTAGTCCTGCACGTAGGCGTCGCCGCGGCCCTGGGTGAGGGCCTGCACGCACTGCGGGTCGGTGGCGAAGCTGACCACCTCGGCGGTCGGCTGCTGCTCGGGCACCGCGGTCACCGCGGGGGTGTTGGCCCCGACGATGACGGTGCGCCCGCCCAGGTCGTCGATGCCGGTGATGTCCTCGTTGTCCGACGGGACCGCGACGGCCAGGCCGGAGACGAAGTAGGGGCCGGCGAACGAGATCTGCTCGGCCCGCTCCTCGGTGATCGTGTAGGTGTTGAACACGACGTCGACGGTGCCGTTGGTCAGCAGCGCCTCGCGGGTCTCCGACGCCGGGGGCACGACCTCGATGTTGGGCTCGCCGATGATGTAGATCGCCAGCATCTTGGCCAGGTCGATGTCGAAGCCCTGGATGTCGTCGGGGTTGCTGGGGTCCTGCTGGCTCAGCAGCGGGGCGTCGAGCGCGGCGGCCACGCGCAGCACGCCGCGCTCGCGGATGGCGGCCATCGTCGAGTCCGACAGCAGCGCGGCGGCGTCGGCGACCGGGGCGTTGTCGTAGACGTCCTGCAGTGCGTCCTCCCCGCCACCGCTCGCCGAGGGCGGGACGGCGGAGGAGCCGGAGTCGGAGCTCCCGCAGGCGGCCAGCCCGAGGGAGGCCACCAGGGCCAGGGAGGCGGCGATCGTGGAGCGTCGCCGGAGGGTGCGGCTCATTCCTTGCCTTTCGACGTGCCCCGCGGTCGGTGCGGGGGAGGGCCGGCGCGCGGGGGCCCGGGCGCCGGAGCTGGGTCAGTGCGTGAGCACCGCGGACAGGAAGCTGCGGGTGCGGTCGCTGCCGCCGCCGGCGAAGAACTCCTCGGGCGGGGCGACCTCGACGATGCGCCCGGCGTCCATGAAGACCACCCGGTCGGCGGCCCGGCGGGCGAAGCCCATCTCGTGGGTGACCACGACCATGGTCATGCCGTCCTCGGCCAGGGAGGTCATGACGGCGAGCACCTCGGCGACCATCTCCGGGTCCAGGGCCGAGGTGGGCTCGTCGAAGAGCATCACCTTGGGCGCCATGGCCAGCGCGCGGGCGATCGCGGCGCGCTGCTGCTGGCCGCCGGAGAGCTGGGCGGGGAAGTGGCCGGCCTTGTCGGCGATGCCGACCCGCTCCAGCAGGGCCATCGCCTCCCGGCGGGCCTGCGCCTTCGGGGTGCCGCGCACCATCGTGGGGGCCAGGCAGAGGTTGTCCAGCACGGTCTTGTGCGCGAACAGGTCGAAGGACTGGAAGACCATGCCGACGTCGGCCCGCAGCCGGGCGAGCGCGGCGCCCTCGGCGGGGACGGGGACGCCGTCGACCAGCACCTGCCCGGAGTCCACCGGCTCGAGCCGGTTGATGGTGCGGCACAGCGTGGACTTGCCCGAGCCCGAGGGGCCGATGACCACGACCACCTCGCCGGCGGCGACGTCCAGGTCGACCGACTGCAGCACGTGCAGGTCGCCGAAGTGCTTGTCGACGGCGCGCAGGCTGACCATGGGCGGCCGGTCGGCGTCGGGCACGGCGGGCTCCTGTCGGTGGGCGGTGGGTGTGACGCCGCGAACAGTAAGCACCCGGGAGTTCCACGCAAAAGGGTTACGAGTTAATCCAGAATAGTTTTAACGAGGGGGACATTCGACCCGCCTCGTGCTGTACTGCCCGGCATGACCGCCCGCCCCGGATCCCCGACGTCGCTGGTCGCCCTGGTGCGCACCGGGGCCGCTGTGTCCCGGGCCGAGCTGGCCCGGCTGACCGGGGCGTCGCCCACCACGGTCGCCGCCCGGGTGGAGGAGCTGGTGCGCGACGGCGTGCTGGTCGAGGAGGTCGGGCCGGCCACCGGCAGCGGGCGTCCGCCGCGCCGACTGGCGCTGCGGGCCGGGCTGGGCGTCGTGGGCGCGGTCGGGCTGGGGGAGCGGCACGCCGACTGCGCGGTGCTGGACGCCACCGGCGCCGTGCTGGCCGAGCGCCGGGTGCCGGTGCAGGTTGGGGACGGACCCGAGGCGGTGCTCGCCGTCGTCACCGGGGTGCTCGACGAGCTGCTCGCCGCCCAGGGGGCCGACGCCGGTCCGCTGCTGGGTCTGGGGCTGGGCGTGCCCGGCCCGGTGTCGCACCCGCAGGGGACGGTCACCTCGCCGGCCCGGATGCCCGGGTGGAACGGTGCCGACGTCGCCGCACTGGCCCGCCCGCACCTGCCGCCCGGCGCCGTCGTGGTGGTGGACAACGACGCGAACCTCATGGCCCTGGGCGAGCACGCCAGCGACCCCACCGCCGCGCACCTGCTGCTGGTCAAGGCGGGGGCGGGCATCGGCTGCGGGATGGTGGTCGACGGGGTGCTGCAGCGGGGTGCCCGGGGCTTCGCCGGCGACATCAGCCACGTGACGGTGCCCGACGCCGAGCCGGTGCCCTGCTCGTGCGGCCGGGTCGGCTGCCTGGACGCCGTGGCCAGCGGGGCGGCCCTGGCCCAGCGGCTGCGCGAGGACGGTGTCCCCGTGGACGGCGTGGACGCGATGCTGGACCTGGCCCGCGACGCTCACCCGCAGACCACCGGTCTGCTGCGGGAGGCCGGCTACCGGACCGGCACGGTGCTGGCCACCA
This sequence comes from Klenkia terrae, assembly GCF_900491935.1. Classification (GTDB taxonomy): domain Bacteria; phylum Actinomycetota; class Actinomycetes; order Mycobacteriales; family Geodermatophilaceae; genus Klenkia; species Klenkia terrae. The sequence goes on along the minus strand of NZ_UEXK01000004.1, from coordinate 403,380 downwards.
TCGTGAACCTGGTCAACCCCGACCGGCTGGTGCTGGCCGGGTGGCTGAGCCAGGCCGAGGCGTTCGTGGCCGGCGTCCGGTCCGCGGTGTACGCGCAGAGCCCGCCGCTGGTCACCGACGGCCTGGAGGTCGTGGTCGGGCGCACCGGCCCCCGCGCCGGGCTGATCGGGGCGGGCCGGTCCGCGCTGGATGCGGTCTTCGCCGACCTGCCGCGGCTGGTCGCGGCGGGCCGGTAGGCTCCCGGGCACGACGGACGAGTCGGCTGGGCGGTCGCGTCGGCGGGGGAGACCCCGTCGCCGAGGAACGTCCGGGCTCCACAGGGCAGGGTGGTCGCCAACAGCGACCCGGGGTGACCCGCGGGACAGTGCCACAGAGAACAGACCGCCAGTGCTCGCACTGGTAAGGGTGAAACGGTGGTGCAAGAGACCACCAGCGCACCGGGTGACCGGTGCGGCTCGGTAAACCCCACCCGGAGCAAGGTCAGGAAGGGACGGCGGTCCGCCGCCGACCCGCGGAGGCGTTCGAGGGCTGCCCGCCCGAGTCTCCGGGTAGACCGCTCGAGCCTGCCGGCAACGACAGGCCTAGATGGATGACCGCCCACCGGGACCGCCGCGAGGCACCCGGGGACAGAACCCGGCGTACAGGCCGACTCGTCCGTCGTCCACATCGCTCAGCCGGGTCCCCTCACCGAACGTTCCGGCGACAGCGGAGCAAGCTCCTGTGCTTCAGCGGCTTTGCTGCAGGCGTGGAAGCCACCTGTGGCTCCTCGGGATGCATGAGGACAACCGAGTGTGCCGTCGTCCATCGCATCTGCGTCAGCTCTCGCTTGGCAGGGTCCGGCCGACGCTGCCGAGAGTGCAGCAAGGCCCCCGCCCAGTGGGTGGGGGCCTTGTCGAAGCGTTGATCAGGTCAGCGACAGGTACTTCGAGGCGAACGGGCTGGCCGAGAAGTACTGACCGTGGGTGATCTGGATGGTCTCGATGGAGTCGGCGCCGACGAGGACGATCTCCAGGTCCTTCTCGTCGCGGTACTTCTGCTCCGCGGCGCTGTAGGCGTCGGCAGCACGCGGGGCCTCGCGAAACTGCTCCTGGCTGACGAGCTCGCCTTTGGCGTGGTCGAAGACCAGCAGGAAATGGACCATGCTCTTGCTCATTCGGTGCTCCCATCCCTCTCGCTCAGCCAACGCACCACCCTGCGACGCGCTTCCCGCATGTCGGTCGCGAATCCCGACCGGAGCGGTTCCCCCAACTCGTCGTGGGCGATGCCCTCGCCTGCCAGACGGAACCACTCTAGGACTTCGTCAGGACCCTGTTCATCCTTGAGGCCGATGCGGTAGCGCCCGGCCCACCGTTCCACCGTGTTGGCCCAGTCCTGCTGACCGCGTGTGCGCAGCTGGATCTCGATGCGGTGGGCGTCACGCTCGATCACGACGTGAACACCGCGGTAGCCCGACGACTTCGGTTCGGCGATGTAGTCGCGCTCGCGCTTCACGTCCCAGTTCTTGTTGATGCGTAGCAGCACCCCATCGATCTCAGTTCGGTCGGCGAGCACGGCTCGGCATCCCCCGATGTCCTCCATCCGAGCAAGCATCGTGTCCGGCATCCGACCGAGCTTGTGGATGATCTGCGGAACTCGTTTCAGCCTCTGAGCCACGATGATGGTCTGCGCCTCGTAGCCGACGAACTGCCGAACTCCCACGGCCGTCTTCTTCATCGGGTTCTGGTGCCCTTTGCGGAACTCGCGGAGGGCGTCGAGAGCGCTCACCAACGTGTCCCCGTCGACGTCCTCGGCATCGCCGAGCCAGAGGCGGCGCAGGACGGCTCCCGACCTGTTGATCTCCCCCTTGCTCGGCATGCGCCGAGGGTATCGATCTGAGTGCAACCAGGTGTCTCCGTCGCAGGCCACCCGGTCACCGGCTCAAGCACTCGGCAGGTCTCCTTCTGGGGTCCCGCTTCACTCCAGCGGACTTGAGGTATCGCCGTGCCCGCAGCATCGGCTGCCGCCTCAGGTGGTGGGCCCCCTCGAAATGAGCTGCTTCGGCTTTTCGGAGGCCAACGACTGGGCTCGTGATCTTCGGCGTTCAGGCCGACTCATCCGTCGTCCACCACCCTCGGCGCACCATCGCGCGGTGACAACGGGACGATCGCCGTGATGTCCTCGCGGCAGGGCAGCATCTCGCTGAACACGCGCGGGGGGGCACGAGGTCTACTGGGCCAGCAAGTCCGCCCTCAACCAGCTGATGCGCAGCTACGCCACCCGCGCGGCGACCGGCCACACCCTGCTCTGCCTGCACCCGGGGTGGGTGCAGACCGAGCTCGGGGGAGCGGGGGCGCCGCTGACCGTGGAGCAGAGCGTGGCCGGGCTGGTGACGACGATCCAGGCGCACGCCGGCGAGCCCGGGCTGCAGTTCCTCGACCACCGGGCCGACGTCGTCCCATGGTGAGTCAGCCGGCCAGCTGGTCGCGGACGGTCCGCGGCTCGCGGCCGAGCAACTCGGCGAGCAGCGGATCGGTGCCGGTGAAGAGGCCCTGCGCCGCGGCTCGGTAGATGCCGAGGGTGAACTGCGCGACGGGGTCCGGCTGCCCGGCGGCCCGCTGCGCGTCCAGCCACGCCTCCTCGCCGACGACGGCGAGCCCGACCGGCCGCCCGGCCACCTCGGCGGCCTGGTCGGCGACCTCGGCGAAGGTCGGTGCCGCCGTCGCGGTCAGGGTCACCGGGCCGTCGAACCGGCCGGCGGAGAGCAGCACGGCCGCGGCGGCCTCGACGGCGTCCTCGCGGGCGGTCCAGGACACCGGACCGTCGGCGGGCACGGTGACCACGCCGGTCTCCCGCCACGGGCCGGTCAGCCAGTCCAGGCTGTGCGCGTAGAAGCCGTTGCGCAGCGAGGTCCACGGCAGCCCCGACGCCGCGAGCAGGTCCTCGGTGGCCCGGTGCACCCGGGCCGGGGCGAACGGGGAGTCGGCGTGGGCGCCCTGGTGGCTGGTGTAGAGCACCCGGCCGACCCCGGCGCCGACGGCGGCGTCCAGCGCCGACCGGTGCAGGGCCACGGCGTCGGCGCCCCGGTCGTTGGAGGAGACCAGCAGCAGCTGGTCGGCACCCTCGAAGGCCGCGCGCATCGCGGCGGGGTCGTCGTAGCCGGCCCGGCGGACGGCCACGCCGAGGTCGGCGAACCGCTGGGCCCGGGCGGGGTCGCGGACCACGACGGTGAGCTCGCTGGCCGGGACGTGCTGGAGGAGGTGGTCGACGGTGGCGCCGTTGAGCGCGCCGGTGGCGCCGGTGACGGTGATCATGGTGACCTCGTATCGCTGGTAGCCCGATGGTGTTATCGACGCTAACAAGACGGGCGGATCCGCGCTAGGGTCGGGTCATGGCTCCCAGCGCCCCCACCCGGGACCGCACCCGCACCGCCGTCGTCGAGGCCGCGGCGCGGCTGCTCCGCGACGCCGGCGGCGACGCCGTCACCACCCGGGCGGTCGCCGAGGCGGCCGGCGTCCAGGCGCCGACGCTCTACCGCCTGTTCGGGGACAAGGACGGGCTGCTCGAGGCCGTCGTCGAGCACGAGCTGGCCACCTTCGTCGCGGCGAAGGCGGCCCAGGTGCGCGCCGCCGCCGAGGCCGAGGACGACCCGGTCGAGGACCTGCGCGCCGGCTGGCACCGGCAGGTCGAGTTCGGCCTGACCCACCCGGCGGTGTTCGCACTGCTCAGCGACCCGGCCCGCGCGGCCCGGTCGGCCGCGGCCCGGTCGGGCCGGGAGGTGCTGGCCGCCCGGGTGCACCGGGTCGCGCTGGCCGGCCGGCTGCGGGTGGGGGAGCGGCACGCCGCCGAGCTGGTGCACGCCGCCGGCACCGGCGCCGTCCTCGCCCTGCTGGCCGTGCCTCCCGGCGACCGTGACCCGGCGCTGTCCACCTCGATGCTGGACGCCATCCTCGCCCAGGTGCTGGTGGACCCCGCGGCGCCCGCGGACGGCGGGCTGCGGCCGGCTGCGGTCGCCCTGCGGGCCGGCGTGGACCACCTGACCGCGCTCACCGGCGCCGAGCGGCGATTGCTGGCGGAGTGGCTGGACCGGGTCGTCGCCGCGGGCTGACCGGGTTGGGCGGTTCGCCGGGTGGGCAGTGCTGCGGCATGCCCCCGCACCCCGACCAGGCCGCACCCCCGGAGCTCGGCACCGGACGGGAGACGGTCCCGGTCGTCGTCCCGGGTCCCGACGGCGACCGGGCCGGGGAGCAGATGACCGGCCCGGTGCACGCCGTCCAGCCCGGAGCCGAGGACCTGGAGCTGGTCACCTCGCTGTGCAACCACTCCGTGCGGGCCACCGCCGGGGCCGCCTTCGACGCCGGTGACCCGGATGCCTGCCCGACCTGCGTCGAGCGGTCCGTTCAGGGCCGGGGCTCACCCCGGTAGGTGCCGAAGGACCAGTGGTTGCCCTCGGGGTCCAGCAGCAGGCACTCCCGCGAGCCGTAGTCGGTGCCCGCGGGCTCGCTGCCCACGGTCGCCCCGGCCGCGACCGCCCGGGCGAACAGGGCGTCCACGTCGTCGCACACCACGTAGGCGCCGAAGGTGCCCGGGCGCAGCGGCCAGCGGTCGCCGTCGGCCGGGCGGGCCGAGCCGAGCATGAGGCCACCGCCCAGCGGCCAGGCGAGCTCGGCGTGGTGCACGGTGTCCCCCTCGGCCATCACCGCGACCTCGATGAAGCCGAACGCCTCGACCAGGAAGCGGATCAGCGCCGGGGCGTCGGTCGCGCGCAGGGTGGGCCAGACCTGGGGTGCGGGTGCAGTCATGCCGGCGATCCTGCCGCCGGGCCCGGGTCGGTGTCTTGCACGGATCGGCGCTCGGCGGCCAGCCAGCGCCGCGGGGGCAGCCCGGCGAACCGGGTGACGTCGCGGGTCAGGTGCGGCTGGTCGGTGTAGCCGTGCTCGGCCGCGACCACGGCCGGCGGGGTGCCGGTGGCCAGGGCCCGGCGGGCCCGGTCGAACCGAGCCACCCGCCGCAGCTCCTGGGGCGACAGCCCGGTCTCCGCCCGGCACCGGGCGTGCAGCCGCCGGGCGCTCCACCCGACGTCCGCGGCGACCGCGGCCACCGGCACGGCCGGCCGGGGCAGCAGGTGCCAGGCGCGCACCAGCTCGGCGGCCACCGGCCGGTGCGGCCGGGCGGCGAGCTCGTCGGCGACGACCGCGAACCGGCCGGACCACCCCGGGGCCGCGCGCAGCCGGTCCTGCAGCCGGTCCACCCAGGGACCGAGGACGTCGACGGCGTGCTCGTCCCGGTCGGCCAGCTCACCGGCGGGCATCCCCAGCAGCCCGCGGGCGGCGAGCGGGTGCACCGACAGCTGGACGCCGGACTGCCGGCCGTCGTGGGTGATCAGCGCCGGCCGGGTGTGCAGGCCGCCGACCAGGGTCTCGTAGCGCCCGGGCTGCTGGGCCGGGTCCGGGTGGGCCGCGACGACCAGCGGGTCGGCCAGCGTGACGATGAACGTCAGCCACGGCGAGGGCAGCCCGCGGTGGACCTGCGGTGCGGTGCCGGCCTGGGCCCAGCCGGTCAGCGCGGCGAGGTGCGGCCCCGGCGGGCGGGCGGTGACGTACTCGTCGACGACGTCGGGCACCGGCCCATGGTGGCGGGTGCGGGGCGCCGGCGACAGGGGTCGCTCAGCGGCGGGGCAGGCCGGCCGAGCAGTCGGTGACGATGGCGGCGAAGGTGCGGGTGTCGACCTCGTCGTCCACGGTGACCCGGACGATGTCGGCGACCTGCTGGGGCGAGGTGGCGCGGGCGGCGGAGACCCGGGCGGCGGCGATGAGGTGCAGCTGGCGGACGCGCGCGGCAAGACCGCGGTCGGCCGGGGAGAGCTGGGTGCGAGGCATGGCTCCACGGTAGGCAGGACGTGCAGCAGGTCACCCGCCTGCCGGGCGGTCGATCCGGTGCCAGATGTGACGAAACCCGGCGCGGCTGCTCGGCACACCCGCACGACGTCCGCCTCGCCTCCCGGCCGGCCCCCCTGCTGCGTGCGACCCTCCCGGGCGTGGACGAGTCGGTGATGCTGGGCCTGGGCGGAGCCGTCCTGGGGCTGCTGCTGGGGCGCCCGCTGGACGTCGTCGCCCAGCGCGTCGTCGCCCGCCGTCCCGACGCCGCGGAGCTCCTGCCCGGCACCCTCCGCACCCGTCCGGTCGCCGTCGGCGGGCCGTGGGTGCCGCTGGGCACCGCGGCCGCCTTCGCGCTGGTCGCGGCCGTCCTCGGCCCGGTCCCGCTGATGCCGGCCTGGCTGTGGCTCACCGGGTGCGCGGTCGTGCTGGTGGTCGTCGACCTGCAGCACCACCTGCTGCCCAACCGGGTGCTGCTGCCGACCGGGGTCGGGTCGCTCGCCCTCCTGGGCGTCGTCGCCGCGACCACCGGGGACTGGACGGCGCTGGGCCGGGCCGTGCTCGCCGCCCTGGCGCTGGCCGCCGGGCTGCTGGTCCTGGCCTGGGTGAACCCGGCCGGGCTCGGGCTCGGCGACGTGAAGCTGGGCCTGGTGCTCGGGCTCCACCTGGGCTGGCTGGGCTGGTCGCAGGTGCTCGCCGGGGTGGTCCTCGGCTTCGTGCTGCAGGCCGTGGTGGCCGTCGTCCTGCTGGTCCTGCGCCGGGCCGGCCGGGACACCCAGCTGGCCTTCGGTCCGGCCCTGCTGGCCGGCACCCTCGTCGTCGGGCTGCTCGCCGCCGCCTGACGCCCTACCTCGGCACCGTCGGGTACCGAAACCACGACGCACCAGGGTCTCACCCCTCGGGGGGAGTGCGGGCGGGTTGGGCTACGGGCCGGTTGTCCGCAACCCGATGTCGCTCCTGCAACCGCACCCAGGGCCATCGTGGTCCACCCGGGTGACGGTGACCCGGAGGAGCACCTCATGACCGCCCTGTTCCAGACCCTGTTCGCCATGACCGTCACCCTCGGCGACCGCATCGAGGGCCGCCTCGGCGACCTCAAGCAGCGCGAGACCGGCGCCAGCGCCGTCGAGTACGCCCTGCTGGTCGGGGCCATCGCGGCCGCCGTCGTCGGCGCCGTGGCCCTCTTCGGCCCGAAGCTCAACGCGCTGTTCACCAGCATCAACGTCAACGGCAAGTAGCCCCGACGACGTCCGTCCGGGCCCGGTGGGCGGAGCACCCCTCCGCCCACCGGCCCGACCGGCGGCACCCCGCACCCACCCACCAGCAGAGGAGCACCGCATGACCCGCACCCGCCGCACCGGCCGGTTCGGCCGCCCGCGCGGTGAGCGCGGTGCGTCCGCCGTCGAGTTCGCCCTCGTCGTCCCGCTGCTGCTGCTGTTCCTGTTCAGCATCATCTCGGTGAGCCGCGCCTTCCAGGTGCAGTCCACCCTCGCCGGCGCCGCCCGCGAGGCGGCCCGCGACTTCGCCATCAACGACGACCTGGCCTCGGCCCGGACGAAGGCGGTCAACGCCGCCACCACCTCGGCGGTGACCCTGTCGTCGTCCAGCGTGTCGATCAGCCCGGCGTCCTGCGCCACGGCCGGCCGCGGCGCCGACGTCACCGTCACCATCACCTACACCTTCCAGCCCGCCGGCAGCTTCTCCGGCGGCGTGGCCTTCCCGATCACCGCGCGCGCCCTGTACCGGTGCGGTCGATGACCGCCGCCCGGTGGCGCCGCCGCCTGTGGGTCCGCGGGGCCGACGGCGAGCGGGGCGCGGTGGCCGTCGCCGTCGCGCTGCTGTTCCCGCTGCTGTTCGGTGCCGCCGCGCTCGCCGTGGACACCGCGGCGGTGTGGAACGCCCGCACCCAGGTCTTCTCCTCGGTCGACGCCTTCGCGCTCGCCGCGGCCATGGACTGCGCCGAGCAGGACTGCCCGACCAAGGAGGAGGGCGAGGCGATGATCAGCCACTACGGCATCACCAACAACTCCGGCGCCAAGCTCGCCTCCCTGCAGCCCGGCACCGGCTGGCTGCAGACCGACCCCGCCCAGCGGGCCACCCGCGGGCAGGGCACCTGGTCGATCCGGCACTACTTCGGCGGGGTGCTCGGCGTCCCCGAGGTCGAGCTGACCGTGGAGACCATGGCCCGCTGGGCCGGCCTGCCGCAGGCGACGTCGGGGCTGTCCCTCGCCGTCTCCTACTGCAGCTACCGGACCGCGCTCAACGCCGGCAACCTCGCCTCCAACCGGGCCACGGCCACCCTGTCGCTGAGCACCGTCACCACGGGGTCCTGCACCACGCCCGACGGCACGGCCGTCCGGGGTGCCACGGCGCTGACCGAGCAGACCGGCTCGGCCTGCCGGACCGCCTCGACGGCCGGGACGACGACGGCCACGGTCGCCACCGCGCCGGCCTGCACGGCCGGCTACCTCGCCGGCCTGGTCGGCACCGACGTCGTCCTGCCGGTCTACGACCAGAGCAGCCCGACCTCGGTCCGGGTCTACGGCTACGCCGCCTTCCGGGTCACCTCGGTCACCTCGGGCGCCCCGTCGACGGTGACCGGCTACTTCACCTACACGGCCCGGCAGATCGACACGCCGACCGCGATGCCCACCGTGCCGGACCTCGGCGCCCGCGGTGTCTTCCTCTGGGACCCCGCCGACTGGCAGGGCACCCGGTGCCCGTGCTGACCCCGCT
>NZ_UEXK01000004.1:350361-394782 GCF_900491935.1 Klenkia terrae | reverse complement strand
TCTGTGGGTTGTGTTGAGGGATGCGGCGGCCGAGGAGATCAGCGGAGGGAGTATCGTCGGGAGCGTCAGATGTGTAGAAGGGACAGGTCGTGGCCGTCCTGGTCGCCGCCGCCGGTGCGTGGGTGGTCCTCGGCTACGTCCGGACCGCCGACGCGCGGGCCCAGGCCGCCGAGGAGCTCGTCCCCGTCCTCGTGGTCGGGTCCGAGGTCCCTGCCGGCACCCCGGTGGCCGACCTCGGCACCGCCGTCTCCCTGGAGCAGGTGCCGTCCCGGCTGGTGACCCCCGGGACGCTGAGCGACCTGTCCGGCGTCGGCGGCCTGGTGACCACCACGACGCTGCTGCCCGGCGACATGGTCCAGGGCGGCCGCTTCGGCGACCCGACCGCGGCCCGCGCCGACGGCTCGCTCCCGGCGCCCGACGGCACCGAGGAGGTCAGCGTCACCCTCGAGCGGCAACGCGCGGTCGGCGGTGTCCTGGTCCCCGGTGACCTGGTGGGCGTGTTCGGCACCGCCAGCACGATCAACGACGGCCCGGACGTCGCCTTCCAGCTCGACGGGGTGCTGGTCACCCGGGTCGCCAACCCCTCGGACCCCGACGGCGTCTACACGGTGACCCTGGCCCTGAGCCCGGACGCCGCGGTCGCCGTCTCCTCGGCCCAGACCAAGGGCACCACCTACCTGACCCTGCAGGCCCCCGGCACCTCGGCCGGCGAGCTCTACTCCGGCTCCGTCTCCGGCCTGGCCGGCGCCGGCTCGGACGGCAGCACCGACGACACCTCGTCCTCCACCACCACCAACTCCTCCAACGGGGGCACCTCATGAGCACCGTCCTGACCGTCGGCGTCGGCGCCGACCTCGTCGCCCGTTTCGCCCTGGCCTGCGGCGGCGACGTCGTGGCCCTGGGCGTCGAGGCCCTCGACGCCGACGGCGGGCTGTTCGCCCGGGTGGCCGAGGCCGGCTCGCCCGGCGTCACCGTCCTGGGGCCCGACGTGCCCGAGGAGCGGGCGCTGGCGCTGGCCACCCGGGCCGACGTGGTGGCCGCCCCGACCTGCATCGTCATGGCCACCAGCTCGACCGACCCCGACCTGTGGATGCGCGCCATGCACGCCGGGGTCCGCGACCTGCTGACCGCCGACGCGCACCAGGACCACGTGGACGGCGTCGTCGCCCGCGGCGCCGAGTGGGCCGAGGCCCGCCGCGACGCGCTGCGGGAGACCACCGGCGACCGCGGTCAGCGGGTCATCGTGGTCGGCTCGGCCAAGGGCGGGGTCGGCAAGACCACCGTCTCGACCAACCTGGCCGTCGGCCTCGCCCGCTCGGGCACCGGCTCCACCGTGCTGGTCGACCTGGACGTGCAGTTCGGCGACGTGGCCAGCGCGCTGGCCCTGGTGCCCGAGTACACGCTGCCCGACACCGTGCACGGCGCCGCCTCCACCGACCCCCTGGTGCTCAAGAGCTTCCTCAGCCGGCACGAGAGCGGGCTCTACGTCGTGGCCGGCAGCGAGTCGCCGGCCGCGGGCGACGCGGTCACCGCGCAGCAGGTCGCCCGGCTGGTCGACACCCTCCGCCAGGAGTTCCGCTACGTCGTGGTGGACACCGCCCCCGGCCTGTCCGACCACACGCTGACCACCCTCGAGCGGGCCACCGACCTGGTGCTCATGAGCAGCATGGACGTCCCCGGCATCCGGGGCATGCGCAAGGAGCTCGACGTCCTGACCGAGCTCAACCTGGTCCCCAGGGGCCGCCACCTCCTGCTCAACGGCTCGGACACCTCCGGCGGCCTGAGCCTGGCCGACATCGAGGCCACCCTGGGCTCGGCGCTGGACGTCGTCCTGCCGCGCAGCTCGGGGGTGACCCTGTCGACGAACACCGGCGTGCCGCTGCTCATGGCCGCGGCCGGTCGCGACCAGGTCGCCCGCGGCCTGCAGACCCTCGTCGAGCGCTTCCTGCCCGAGCCCGCCGCCGCTCCGCGTCGTGGGCTCGGCCGCCTGCGGGCCGGTGCCCGATGAAGCTGGGCGACCGGTTGGCCACCGCCCGCGGCGAGGACGCCTTCGGCCCGGACCCGGTCCGGGTGGCCCGGCACGCCGCGGCCGACGACGTGGAGCAGGCGGTGGAGCAGATCTCGCTCGCCGCGCGCGCCTCGTCCGTGCACGCGGAGGTCGACTCGCTGACCCGGCTGGTCCAGCCCGAGGCCGCGGTCATCGTCGGCGACGGCCTGTCCCAGCTGCGGGCCCGCGCCACCCAGGCTCTGTTCGACCGGCTGGGCAGCAAGCTGTCCAGCAGCGAGATCCCCGAGGACCAGCTGCACCGCCTGGTCAACTCCGAGCTGCAGCGGGTGGTCGCCAACGACCCCACGCCGCTGTCGGACGCCGACCGCCGCCGGCTGATCACCGAGGTCACCGACGAGGTGCTCGGCTACGGCCCGCTGCAGCCGCACCTGGACAACCCCGACGTCACCGAGATCATGGTCAACGGCCCCGAGTCGGTCTACGTCGAGCGCGGCGGCCGCCTGGTCCGCACCGCGTCCACGTTCACCTCCGAGGAGCACCTGCGCCGGGTCATCGAGCGCATCGTGTCCCGCGTGGGCCGGCGCATCGACGAGTCCTCGCCGATGGTCGACGCCCGGCTGGCCGACGGCTCCCGGGTCAACGCGATCATCCCGCCGCTGGCCTTCGGCGGGTCCTCGCTGACCATCCGCAAGTTCGCCCGCACCCCGCTGGGGATCGGCGACCTGATCTCCTACGGCACGCTGAGCCCGGAGATGGCCGAGCTGCTGCGCGCCTGCGTCGAGGCCCGGCTGAACATCATCGTCTCCGGCGGCACGGGCACCGGGAAGACCACGTTGCTCAACGTGCTGTCCTCCTTCATCCCGGAGTCCGAGCGGATCATCACCATCGAGGACGCCGTCGAGCTGCAGCTGCATCAGGAGCACGTCGTCCGGCTGGAGTCCCGCCCCCGCAACATCGAGGGCCGCGGCGAGGTCTCCATCCGCGAGCTGGTCCGCAACTCGCTGCGCATGCGCCCGGACCGGATCGTCGTCGGCGAGGTCCGCGGCGGGGAGAGCCTGGACATGCTGCAGGCGATGAACACCGGCCACGACGGCTCGCTGTCCACCGTGCACGCCAACACCCCGCGCGACGCGATCGCCCGGCTGGAGACCCTCGTGCTGATGGCCGGCATGGACCTGCCGCTGCGCGCGATCCGGGAGCAGGTCACCTCCGCGGTCGACCTGGTCGTGCAGATCTCCCGCCTGCGGGACGGCACCCGCCGCATCACCCACGTCACCGAGGTGCAGGGCATGGAGGGCGACACCGTCACCCTGCAGGACGCCTTCCTCTTCGACCACTCCGCCGGCGCCGACCTCAACGGCCGCCTGCTCGGCAAGGCCGTGCCCACCGGCGTCCGGCCGCGCTTCGTCGACCGCTTCGCCGACCTCGGCGTCACGGTCTCCTCCCGGGTCTTCGCCCCCCCGCCGTCGGCCGCGGGCCGCCGTCCGCTCGTCACCGGACGGGTCTGATGCCCGCCCTCGTCTGGGGTGCGGTGGCCGCGCTGGCCATCGCCCTCGCGCTCGCCGCGGTGGCCGTCCTGGCCCGCCCGCAGCGGGTCGACATCGGCCGGCTGCAGGTCAGCGGCAACGCCGCCCCCACCCGGCGGGCGACGACGGCCGACGAGACCGTCGCGGTCGCCGAGCGGCTGCTGCTGCGGGTCGACCCCCGCGGCCGGCTCGCCGCCACCGTCGAGCTGGCGGGGATGGGCACGTCGGCCGCCGACCTGCTGGTCGTGGTGGCGGTCGGGTCCCTCACCGGGCTGCTGCTGGGCGGCCTGATCGGCGGGCTGCTGCTCGGGCTGCTGCTCCTCGTCGCGGCCCCCGCCGGGACCTGGGCCTTCCTCACCGTGCGGGTCGGCCGCCGCCGCAAGGCCTTCGCCGAGCAGCTGGACGACGCCCTGCAGCTCATGGCCAGCAGCCTGCGGGCCGGCCACAGCCTGCTGCGGGCGATCGACGCGGTCTCCCGGGACACCCCGGCGCCGATGTCGGAGGAGTTCTCCCGGGTGGTCAACGAGGTGCGGGTCGGCCGCGACGTGACCGAGGCGCTCACCGAGGTCGCCGACCGCACCGGCAGCGACGACTTCCGCTGGCTGGTCCAGGCCATCGGCGTGCACCGCGAGGTCGGCGGCAACCTGGCCGAGGTGCTGGACCGGGTCGGCGAGACCCTCCGCGACCGCGCCCAGCTGTTCCGCCAGGCCCGGTCGCTCTCGGCCGAGGGCCGCACCTCCGGCATCGTGCTGCTGGCCATGCCCTTCGCGGTCGCGCTGATCATGTCGCTCACCGCGCCCGGCTACCTCGCGCCGCTCTACACCACCGGCACCGGCCTGGTGCTGCTGCTCGTCGCGCTGGGCCTCATGGTCGTCGGCGCCCTCTGGCTCAAGTCGATCGTGAAGGTGAGGTTCTGATGTCCGGACTGCTGATGGGCGCCTCGTTCGCCGTCGCGCTGCCGCTGGCCGTCGTGGTCTACCTCGTCGCCGGCACCTCGCGGCGCCCGCTGGCCATCGCGCACCGCAACCTGACCCGCGGCCTGAGCACGAGCACCCCGACCGGTGGCTCGCTGGAGTCCCGGGGCAACGGCTGGACGTCGTTCCTGCGCACGGTCACCCCCGAGCGGGAGGCCCGGCGCGCCCGGCGGCTGCTGCAGGCCGCCGGCTACCCGGCCGGCCTGACGATGACCCGGGTGCTGGCCGCCAAGCCGCTGCTGGTCGCGGTGGTGGGCCTGGTCGCGTTCGTCGTGGTGGAGACCCACCCGGGGCTGCTGACCGCGCTGATCGGCGTCGCGGCCACCGTCGGCTCCTACTGGCTGCCCGACGCGGTCCTGGACGGGCGGGCCACGGAGCGGCAGACCCAGCTGACCCGCGAGCTGCCCGACGTCCTGGACGAGATGACGATCGCCGTGGAGGCCGGGCTGGGCTTCGAGGCGGCCATGACCTGGGTCGCCACCAACGGCCCCGGCGTCCTCGCCGAGGAGTTCCGCCGCACGCTGGCCGACGTCAACGTCGGCCGCCCGCGCCGGGCGGCCTACGAGGCCCTGGTGGCGCGCACCAAGATCGACGACCTCCGCCGGTTCGTGGCCGCGGTCAACCAGGCCGACTCCTACGGCATCGCGATGTCCGACGTGCTGCGCGTGCAGGCCGCCGAGATGCGGATCAAGCGTCGCCAGCGGGCCGAGGAGAAGGCGATGAAGGTGCCGGTCAAGGTGTCCTTCCCGCTGATGGTCTGCATCCTCCCGGCGCTGCTCATCGTCGTCCTCGGGCCGGCGTTCATGAACCTGGGCGACCTGATGGGCTGAGCTGCCCGGCCCTAGGTTGGACCCATGACCACCAGCCAGCCGCCCAGCCCCGAGGCCCGCGACAACGTCACCGAGCACAACGTGGAGACCCGCGCCGAGCTGCTCCCGGAGGAGACCTCGACCGGCGGCAGCGCGGACCCCGAGGCCCAGGCCGAGGCGATCCTCGCCGAGTCCGAGGAGCGCACCCTGCACCCGGACGCCGACGAGGGCGGCCACCGCGGCTCCGACGAGACCGTCTGAGCGCGTGCGGCACCAGCACGCCGTCCAGCTCCGGTGGTCCGACCCCGACGTCTACGGCCACGTCAACCACGCCCGGGCACTGAGCCTGCTCGAGGACGCCCGGCTGACGATGGCGGCCGGCGTCGCGGACGGCGACCCGGCCCCGCCGGTCATCCTGGCCAGGCTGGAGGTCGACTACCGGCGCCAGCTGCTCTACCGGCCCGGTGAGCAGGTGCGGGTGGAGAGCTGGGTGACCCGCCTGGGCACCAGCTCGGTCACCACCCGCCAGGACCTGCACCAGGACGGCGAGGTGGCGATCTCCGTGGTCGCCGTCCTGGTCGTGGTCGACGGCGGGACCCCGCGGCCGCTGACCGGGCCCGAGCGGGCCGCGTGGTCGGTGTTCCTCGAGGAGCCGGCCGGGTAACCACCCCCGCATGCCGAAGACCACGAAGAGCGGGAAGCCGATCGAGGACGAGCTGCCCAGCACGCTGCAGCGCTCGGACGCCAAGGCGCAGGAGACGTACGCGAAGACCCACGACAGCGCCGTCGAGACCTACGACGGCGACGAGCAGGCCGCCAACCGGGTGGCGTGGGGGGCGGTCAAGCACACCCACGAGAAGGTGGGCGACCACTGGCAGCCCAAGGAGGACGGCGGCAAGGGCCCCTCCGACGAGCAGTCGGCGAAGGGGAACCGGGACACCGACCTGGACTCCAAGGGCGGCGTCGACGCGAACGCCTCGAAGGCCCACCTGTACGAACTCGCCCAGGACGCCGGGGTCGAGGGCCGGTCGTCGATGACCAAGGACGAGCTCGCCGACGCCCTGCAGAAGGCCAACGACAAGGCCACCCGGGACGCTAGAGGGTGATCAGCCCGGTCTGCCGGGCGTCCAGGTAGGAGACACCGTCGGCGGTCAGCGCGATGCCCTGCTCCAGGGCCATCCGGACCACCTGCCCGCCCCACTCCGGCACCGGCACCCGCACGCACAGCTCCAGCGCCCAGGTGGTGTCGGTGCGGACCGGTGCCTGACCGGTGCCCGGCACGCCGCCCTGCGCGTCCCACATGCCGATCGCCGGGCCCGCGCCGTGGCCGTAGAAGCCGACCGGGTGGCTGTAGACGTCGCCGTCCACGCCCTCGGCGGCCGCGGCGGCGCGAGCGGCGGCCAGCACCTCGTCCCCGGTGCGACCGGGCAGCATCGCCGCGGTGACCAGGTCCTGCATCCGGTTGCCGACGGCGAGGGCGTGCACCAGGCCGGCCGGGGGAGCGGTCTCGCCGGGCCGCAGCACGTAGGCGTTGCGCTGGGTGTCGGTGGTCAGGCCCAGCGTCTTGAGCCCGACGTCGCAGCGCAGGAGGTCGCCGGGCTCGACGACGGCGTCCTCGGGCACCCCGCCCAGCGGCACCCCGGCCCGCTGCAGGCCGACGGTCGGCTGGAACCACGGCTCGACGCCGAGGTCGTGGAACCGCTGCCGGACCCACCAGGCCACGTCCAGCGCGGTGGTCTGCCCGACGGTGACCACGGCGGGTGAGAAGGCGGTCGCGATCGTGGCGTGCGACAGGGCGTTCATGGCGTGCAGGGCGTCGATCTCCGCCGGCAGCCGGGTCTCCAGCCAGCGGACGACGAGCTGCTCGGCGTGCACGACCCGGTCGGCCCACGGCCCCAGCGCGGCCAGCAGCGCGGTCGCGTCGGTGTGGGAGAGGCCGTCGGCGTGCGCGAAGGTCGCCGACACGTCGACGCCGATCCGGCGCGGCTGCGCCCGGTCCACCGCCCGCCGCACCGCGGCCCACTGCGCCTGCTCCTGCCCGAGCGCCGGGTCGTCGTCCGCGGGGTCCCAGGCCTGCACGAACCGGCCGACCGGGTAGCGGGCGACCGCCATCGGCGTCACGCCCCCGGTGGTCCGGTGCAGCAGCAGGACGGTGCGGCGGCGGGCCGACAGCCAGGTGGCCGGCAGCAGCGTCGGCAGCACCGGGTCCTCGTTGTACTCCCGGCCGACCACCACCCACAGGTCGATGCCGGCGTCGTCCATGAACCCGGGCAGCAGCTCGTCGATCCGCTGGTCCAACCACCCGTCGCGGACGGCGGCCTGCTCGCGCAGCGGGAGGGGCACGGTGGACGTCATGCCCCCATCCGACCAGGAGGGGTCAGGCGGCGCCCGCGGGGGTGCCGCCGACGCGGGGCCGGGGCACCACCGGGACGGCGACCTCCAGGCGGGCCCGGCCGGCCTGCTTGGCGGTGTACATCGCCAGGTCGGCCCGGTCGATCAGCCGCCACACGGCGTCCTGCGGGTCCTCGCCGGGCACCGGGGAGGTCAGCGCCACGCCGACCGAGGCGGTCACCGGGAGCTGCGCGTGGCCGGCCTGGCGCACCGCGGCGCGCAGCCGCTCGCCCAGCTGGCGGGCGTCGTGGTGGTCGTGGACCAGGCCCAGCACCACCATCTCCTCGCCGCCCGTGCGGGCCAGCACGTCCGCCGGCCGCACGGCCCCGGCCAGCGAGTCGGCGACGGCGAGCAGGACGGCGTCCCCGGCGGCGTGCCCGTGCTCGTCGTTGAGCTGCTTGAACCGGTCCAGGTCGAGCAGGAAGGCGGCCACGGACCCGCCCTCGCGCTGCGCCTGGCGCCAGAGCCGCTCGGCGCCGACGGCCATCGAGCGCCGGTTGGCCAGCCCGGTCAGCGGGTCGGTGGACGACAGCCGCTCGGTGGCCGTCAGCAGCCGCTGCACGCGCCGGCGCAGCACGTAGACCCCGCCGGAGGCGACGTCCAGGACCACGGACTGCACCACGACCTGGACGGCGAGCGCGGCCGGGTCGGCGAAGCTGCCGGCCAGCGCCACCCAGCAGGCGACCGGGACCACCAGCAGGTGCAGGCCCAGCATCCAGCCGTCGAGGAACCAGGCCGCGGCGAACGCGGCGAACAGCATCATCAGCGGGGGTGCGTAGAGCATCGGGTCGGTGATCGACAGCGCGACCACCACGTAGACCAGGTCGCCCACGCCGACCAGCACTCCGATGACCGGCCGGTCCACCCGCCGCCGGACGAGCAGCACCACGCCGATCACCACCAGGGCAGCCATGGTGGCGGCGTAGGCCGCCCGGCCGGCACCCGGTCGGAGCACCCCGTCCACGGGCAGGTTGGCCGACCCGAGACCGGCGCCGACCAGGATCAGCACGGCCAGGACCCGGGCGGCGACCTGCCCGTCGGCGCCGCGCCCGTCCGCGACCCGGCCGGCATCCCGGTGGGGTCGACGCTCGGCGGCGGGCACCCGGGCAGTGTGCCGCACCGGCGGGCGCCCCGGCTGCTCCGTGTGCCGCGACCGGCCGCCGGGCGGGGTCGGGGCGGGGGGGGGGGACCTGTTCACCCGGCACGACTTCGAGACGGTGACCGCCGACGAGGTCGCCGACGCGGCCGGGATCAGCCGGCGCACCTTCTTCCGGCACTTCGCCACCAAGGCCGACNGGCCGACCCGAGACCGGCGCCGACGGGCAGGTCGCCGCCCGGGTCCTGGCCGTGCTGATCCTGGTCGGCGCCGTGCACCACCGGGGCGCGGCCCGACGAGGAGGGGGCGGGATGAGCCAGGGACCGTGGTTCTTCTGCATCAAGCACCACACCGTCGAGGGTCCGGAGGGCTGCGCCGAGCGGCACCGCCTCGGGCCCTTCGCGACCCAGGAGGAGGCAGCCGCCGCCCTGGAGAAGGTGGCCGAGCGCAACGAGCAGGCCGACGCCGCCGACCGTGCCTGGGAGCAGGGCGAGCGTCGCTGAACGGGCAGGACCGCGCCGTGGGTCGACCCGGCGCCCGCGGACCAGGGGAGACGACGTGAGCGAGAGCAGTGCAGTGGCCGGCGGGGGGCGCCCCGTCGGCGACCTCCTCGTCGGGATCCTGGGGGGCACCGGACCGCAGGGTCGCGGGCTGGCCGTCCGCTGGGCGGCGGCCGGTCAGCGGGTGCTGCTGGGTTCCCGGGACGCCGACCGGGCCGTCGAGGTCGCCGCGTCGGTGGCGGCCCGGGCGAGCGCGGCGGCCGGCGGGGGAGAGGTCTCGGTGCAGGGCGGGTCGAACGCCGACGTCGCCGGGGCCGCGGACCTGGTCGTGGTCGCCGTCCCGTTCGCCGGGCACGCCGAGCTGCTGGCCGAGCTGGCCCCGGCGCTGGCCGGCAAGGTGGTCGTCGACTGCGTCGTCCCGATGGGCTGGGACGAGCTGGGCGCCTACGTGCTGGACGTCGCCGAGGGCAGCGTGACCCAGCAGGCCGCGGCGCTGCTGCCCGACAGCTGGGTGGTCGGTGCCTTCCACCACCTGTCCGCGGTGTCGCTGGAGGACCTGTCCCAGCCCACGCTGGACGGCGACGTGATGGTGGTCGGCGACGACCGGGCGGCCATGGACCTGGTGCAGGCGCTGGCGGGCCTGCTGCCCGGCCTGCGCGGGGTCTACGCCGGGCGGCTGCGCAACGCCCGCCAGGTCGAGGCGCTGACGATCAACCTGGTGTCGGTGAACCGGCGGTACAAGACCCATGCCGGCGTCCGGGTGACCGGAGTCTGATGGCTCGGCTCAGCGGGGACGACGTGCGGGCGGTGACGTTCGCCCAGCCGGGCTGGGGGAAGCGGGGCTACGCCCCGGACGAGGTCGACGCATTCCTCGACCGGGCGGCGGCTGCGCTGGACGCGCTGGCCGCCGGGCGCCCGCCGGGGATGGACACCGAGGACGTGCGCCGGGTGGTCTTCCGCAAGCCGCCGATCGGCAAGCGGGGCTACGCCGAGGCCGGGGTGGACGAGTTCCTGGACCAGGTGGCCGCGTCGTTCCCGGGGGCAGGGGGCACGGGCGGCATCGAGCTGAACGGGGCACCGCTCGACCGCTGACCGGCCGCCCCGTGGGGCGGCCGGTCAGCGCAGGCTCAGAGGCGGATGCAGATCGGGATGCCGAGGAGGCCGACGCCGACCGTGGTGCCGGCCGGGCACGTGCCGCTCGGCGGCATGGCGATGTCCGCGGTCGCGGCGGTGGGTGCCGCGACCCCGGCGGTGCCGGTGACGCCGACCGAGGCGGTGGGAGCAGCGACGCCGGCGACCCCGGCCACGCCGGCGACCCCTGCGACCCCGGCGGTGGCGGTGGGGGCGGCCACGCCGACCCCGGCCGTCGCCGCGAGCCCGGCGGTGGCGCCGACGCCGGCGGTGACGCCGACCGTGCCCTGGCTCGCGGTGGCGGCGGGGGACGCGGTGGGCGCGGTGCCGGCCACCGCGGGGGTGCCGGCGACCGGTGCCGTGGTGCCGACCTCGGCGGTGGGCGCGGCGGCCGCGGTCGCGGCCGGGACGCCGACAGCGGCGGGCGGGGCCGTGGCGGCGACCTCGGCAGGGGGGGCGGTACCGGGGTCGCCGGGGGCGGCGTTGGCCGCGACCCCACCGATCACGGCGGCCAGGAAGACGACGCCCGAGGCGACGCCGACGACGGCAGTACGGTCGAACTTCATGGTCGATCCTCTCCGGGTGGTTGCCCAGGGGATCGGCAATACGGACGATCCAGTTCAGCTCAATCGCGAACTTTTCACCCGGTCGGGTCAGAAGCTGTGCTCGGGCCCCGGGAACTGCCCGCCGCGGACCTCGGCGGAGTACTCCTGGGCCGCCCGCAGCAGCTCGCCGCGCAGGTCGGCGTACTTCTTCACGAACTTCGGCACCCGGCCGCCGTTCATCCCGGCCATGTCCGGCCACACCAGCACCTGCGCGTCGCAGTCGACGCCGGCGCCGATCCCGACGGTGGGCACGGCGAGCTCCGCGGTCACCCGGGCGGCCACGTCGGCCGGCACCATCTCCAGGACGACGGCGAACGCGCCCGCGTCGGCCACCGCACGGGCGTCGGCCAGCACCTGGTCACCGGCGTCCCCGCGGCCCTGCACCCGGAACCCGCCCAGGGCGTGCTCGGACTGCGGGGTGAACCCGACGTGCCCCATCACCGGGATGCCGTTGTCGGCCAGCAGCTTCACCTGCGGCGCGACCCGTGCCCCGCCCTCGAGCTTCACCGCCTGGGCCCCGCCCTCCTTCATCATCCGGACCGCGGTGCCGAAGGCCTGCTCGGGCGAGGCCTCGTAGGAGCCGAACGGCAGGTCGGCCACGATCAGCGCCCGCGACGTCGACCGGGTGACCGCCTTGGTGAACACCAGCAGGTCCTCCACCGTCACCGGCACGGTCGAGGAGTGGCCCAGCACCACGTTGCCGGCGGAGTCGCCGACCAGCAGCACCGGGATGCCGGCCTCCTCGAACACCCGCGCCGCGTAGGTGTCGTAGGCGGTGAGCATCGCCCACTTGTCCCCGTCGGCCTTCGCCTGCTGCAGGTGGTGGATGCGGACCCGGGCGGTGGGGGAGCCCCCGCCGTACAGGACCGGTTCGGACGACGGCGAGGACGACGGGCTGGTCACGCCGACATCCTGCACCCGGGCCCGTCGGTGGACACCTGCCAGTGCCGGGCCCCGACGTCGTCGATCCACACCGCACTGCGGGCCCCGCGTGTCGGTGGTCGCTGCTTGGATCAGCCCACCGACGTCCCGTCCCGATCCCGAGGTCCCCATGTCCGTGGTCCGCAGCCGCTGCGCCCCGCTCGCCCTGCTGCTCGTCGTGCTGGCCGGCTGCCAGTCCGGGGTCGACGGTGGGCAGGCAGCCGCGCCGACGACGTCGAGCGCCCCGACCCCGGCCGCCGCCCAGGAGGTGGACGCCGCCGTCATCAGCATCGACCCGCCGCTGGGCTCGGTCGACGTGGACCCGGTGACCCCGCTGCGGGTCTTCGCTGGGCACGGGACGCTGTCCGCCGTCGCGGTGACCGACGACGCCGGCACGCCGCTGGCCGGCGCGCTCGACCCGGCCTCGGCGACCTGGACCGCGTCGACGGACCTGGGCTACGGCACCACCTACACGGTGACCGCGACCGCCACCGACGCCGCGGGCCGGACCACCACCAGCACGGGCACCGTCGGCACGGTCTCCCCGCGCACCCTGACCATGCCCACCGTCTTCCCGAACGCGGACAACCCGGTCGTCGGCGTGGGCCAGCCGATCTCGATCACCTTCGACGAGGACGTCACCGACCGGGCCGCCGTCGAGCGCCGCCTGTCGGTGGTGACCACCCCGCACGTCGACGGCTCCTGGTCCTGGCTGTCCGACCGCACCGTGCACTACCGGCCGGCCGACTTCTGGCCGGCCCGCACCCACGTGGCCGTCGACGCCGACCTCTACGGGGTGGACGTGGGCGGCGGCGTCCACGGCCAGGCCAGCAAGCACGTCGAGTTCGACATCGGGCCCAAGCGGGTCGGCGTCGTGGACGCCTCCGAGCTGGTGCTCCGGCTCTACGTCGACGACCAGCTCGTGCAGTCGATGCCGACCTCGCTGGGCAAGTCGTCGAGCCCCACGCCGTCGGGCACCTACGTCGTCATGCAGCAGTCCCG
The DNA here is from genome assembly GCF_900491935.1 of Klenkia terrae. Classification (GTDB taxonomy): domain Bacteria; phylum Actinomycetota; class Actinomycetes; order Mycobacteriales; family Geodermatophilaceae; genus Klenkia; species Klenkia terrae. Next base: position 381,819 of record NZ_UEXK01000004.1, on the reverse strand, counting down.
GCGCTACACGATGGACTCCTCCACCTACGGCGTCCCGATCGACGCCCCGGCCGGCTACCGCACCGAGGTCGAGTACGCCTCCCGGCTCAGCAACTCCGGCATCTTCGTGCACGCCGCACCCTGGTCGGTGGGCCAGCAGGGCAGCCGCAACGTCTCGCACGGCTGCCTGAACGTCTCCACGGCCAACGCCGGCTGGTTCTACGACAACTTCGGCCGCGGCGACGTCGTCCAGGTCGCCGGTGCCGGCCCCCGGCTGGCCGAGACCGACGGCTTCGGCGACTGGAACGTCAGCTGGGACGAGTGGCTGGCCGGTTCCGCGCTCCACCCCGGCGTGTAGTCCGGCACCCCGACCGGGCAGGCTCCCGGGTGTCGTAACCAGCCGGACACGCGCGGAGGACAGGATGCCGACCATGGACCGCCAGCAGGAGTTCGTCCTGCGCACCCTGGAAGAGCGCGACATCCGCTTCGTCCGGCTCTGGTTCACCGACGTCTCGGGCTACCTCAAGGCCGTCGCGGTGGCACCGGCCGAGATCGAGGCGGCGTTCGCCGAGGGCATCGGCTTCGACGGGTCGGCGATCGAGGGCTTCGCCCGGGTCTACGAGTCCGACATGCTCGCCAAGCCCGACCCGGGCACCTTCCAGGTGATGCCCTCGGCCAAGGGCGGGGCCAGCGAGACCGCCCGGATGTTCTGCGACATCACGTTGCCCGACGGCAGCCCCGCCTGGGCCGACCCGCGGCACGTGCTGCGCCGGGCGCTGGGCAAGGCCGCGGACATGGGGTTCACCTTCTACACCCACCCCGAGATCGAGTTCTTCCTGCTCAAGGACCTGCCCGACGACGGGACGCCGCCCACCCCGGCCGACACCGGCGGGTACTTCGACCTGTCCACGCACAACGTGGCGCACGACTTCCGCCGCGAGGCGGTCTTCGCGCTGGAGGCCATGGGCATCTCGGTGGAGTTCAGCCACCACGAGGTCGCCCCCGGCCAGCAGGAGATCGACCTGCGCTACGCCGACGCGCTGAGCATGGCCGACAACATCATGACGCTGCGGCACGTCGTCCGGGAGGTCGCGCTGGCCCAGGGCGTGCACGCCACCTTCATGCCCAAGCCGTTCACCGACCTGGCCGGCTCGGCGATGCACACGCACCTGTCGCTGTTCGAGGGTGACCGCAACGCCTTCCACGACGCGAACGACCCGATGCGGCTGTCCACCACCGGCAAGCAGTTCATCGCCGGGCTGCTCACCCACGCCCGCGAGGTCACCGCGGTCACCAACCAGACGGTGAACTCCTACCGCCGCCTGCTGGCCGGCACCGAGGCGCCGACCGCGGCCACCTGGGGCAAGGCCAACCGCTCGGCGCTGGTCCGGCTGCCCTCCTACAAGCCGTCCAAGGCGAACTCGGCGCGGGTCGAGGTCCGGTCCCCGGACAGCGCCTGCAACCCCTACCTGACCTTCGCGGTGCTGCTGGCCGCCGGGCTCAAGGGCATCGAGGAGGGCTACGAGCTCCCGCCGGAGGCCGAGGACGACGTCTGGTCGCTCACCGACACCGAGCGGCGGGCCGCGGGCTACGTCGACCTGCCGGTCAGCCTGGGCGAGGCGCTGAGCGCGATGGAGGGCAGCGAGCTGGTCGCCGAGACCCTGGGCGAGCACGTCTTCGAGTTCTTCCTGCGCAACAAGTGGGAGGAGTTCAACTCCTACCGGCAGAACGTCACCCCCTTCGAGCTCCGCCGCTACCTCCCGGGGCTGTGAGAAGGACCCCCTCGCCCCCCACGACGTGCTCCGCACGCCGCGGGTCCCTGCGAGGGGGCCGTTCCATAAGGTGGGCGGTGTGACCCGTCTGCTCGTCGTCGTCCCGTCCGACACCGACCCGCCGGCCCGGCTGGGGGAGTGGCTGACGGCGGCCGGCCTCGAGCTCGACGAGCGGCACCTGGACGCCGGTGACCCGGTGCCGGCCGACCTGTCCGGGCACGACGGGCTGCTGGTCCTGGGCGGCCCGCAGTCCTCGCTGGACGACACCGCCACCGAGCTCGCCCCGGTCCGCGACCTGCTCGCCCGCGCCGCCGCCGACGACGTGCCGACCTTGGCGATCTGCCTGGGCGCGCAGCTGCTGGCCCAGGCCACCGGTGGCGCGACCCGGGTGCGCCCGGACGGCCCCGAGGTCGGGGCCACCCTGGTCGCCCGCCGGGACGCCGCCGAGACCGACCCGGTGTTCACCGGTCTGCCGCTGTCCCCGGACGTCATCGCCTGGCACCACGACGAGGTCGAGCGGCTGCCCTCGGGTGCCGTGGTGCTCGCCGCCAACCCGGTCTGCGACATCCAGGCCTACCGGGTGGGCAGCGCGGTCTACGGCCTGCAGTTCCACATCGAGACCACCCCGGAGATCGCCGCGTCCTGGGCCGAGCACGACCCGGTCGGGGTCGCCTCGACCGGGCTGGACGTCGAGGTGGTCAGCGCCCTGGCCGCGGCCGCGCACCCGGACCTCGCCGAGGTGTGGGCGCCGTTCGCCGGCCGGTTCGCCGAGCTGGTCCGCTCGCGCGCCGCCGTCCGCTGACGTGACCCCGCTCGACCGGGGCCCGGTCCCGCGCCCGGCCGTCGTCCGGCTGGTCCGGTTCGGCTTCGAGGACGGCGAGCAGGCCGCCCGGCTGCTGTCCTCGCCGCAGCTGGGCCTGTGGGACCTCGGGCGCAACGAGCCGGCCGACCCCGAGGCCGCCCCGGTGGTCTCGGCGCTCGCACGGGCCGGCGACCCCGACCTGGCGCTGTTCACGCTGTCCCGCCTGGTGGAGGCGCTCGACCGGGAGGACCCGGGCGGCGAGCTGGCCGCGCACCTGCTGGCCCGGTTGCGGGGGTCGGCGACGCTGCGCGCCCGGCTGCTCGCCGTCCTGGGCGCCAGCGCCGGGCTCGACGACCACCTGGTCGCCCACCCGGAGGACTGGACCGTGCTCGACAGCGAGGACGGCCCGGTCCGGCCGACCCCGCTGGCGCTGGAGCAGGAGATGCTGCGGGCGGTCGGCGCCGACCCCGACGACCCGCCGTGGGGCGTGGGGCTGGGCACGCCGGCGCCGGACTCCGACGTCTCCCGCGTCCGCGACCTGCGCCGGGCCTACCTGCGGGCGGTGCTCGCGGTGGCCGGGCGGGACCTCGGGGACAACCTGACCGCCGAGGAGGTCGCCGGCGAGCTGGCCGACCTGGCCGGCGCCGTGCTGGTCGCCGGGCTGGCCATCGCCGTGGCCGACCAGCCGCCGGGCGCGACGCCCTGCCGGATCGCGGTCATCGGCCTGGGCAAGTGCGGCGGCCGCGAGCTCAACTACGTGAGCGACGTCGACGTGGTCTTCGTCGCCGAGCCGCTGGACGGCGCCGACGACGCGGCCGCCACGGCCACCGCGGCCCGGGTGTGCGCGGCGCTCATGCGGGTCTGCCACGAGGCCGCCTGGGAGGTCGACGCCGCGCTGCGCCCGGAGGGCAAGGCCGGGCAGCTGGTGCGCACGCTGGCCGGCCACGTCGCCTACTACGAGCAGTGGGCCAGCACCTGGGAGTTCCAGGCGCTGCTGAAGATGCGCGGCGTGGCGGGCGACCCGTCGCTGTGCCGGGAGTACGTCGACGCGCTGTGGCCGCTGGTCTGGAAAGCCGGTGACCGGCCGGGCTTCGTCGGCGAGGTGCAGGCCATGCGCCGCCGGGTGGAGTCGCTGATCCCCCCGGCCCAGGCCGGCCGCGAGCTCAAGCTCGGCCGCGGCGGGCTGCGCGACGTGGAGTTCAGCGTGCAGCTGCTCCAGCTCGTGCACGGCCGGGTGGACACCACGCTGCGCACCGGCGGCACGCTGCCCGGCCTGCTGGCGCTGTCCGCCGGCGGCTACGTCGGCCGCGAGGACGCCGCCACGCTGACCGCCTCCTACCGCTTCCTCCGCACGGTGGAGCACCGCCTGCAGCTGCTCCGGCTGCGGCGCACCCACCTGCTGCCCACCGACGAGGTGCAGCTGCGCTGGCTGGCCCGCTCGCTGGGCTACAAGCCCGACCACCGCGGGGACGCCGTCGCCGTGCTGCGGGCCGAGCTGGCGCTGCACACCCGCGAGGTGCGCCGGATCCACGAGAAGCTGTTCTACCGGCCGCTGCTGTCGGCGGTGGCCCGGGTGCCCGGCGAGCAGCTGGCGCTGGGCCCGCAGGCCGCCGGGGTGTGGCTGCGCGCGCTGGGCTTCGCCGACCCCGAGGGCGCCCTGCGGCACCTGGCCGCGCTCACCGGCGGGGTGTCGCGGTCGGCGTCGATGCAGCGGTACCTGCTGCCGGTGCTGCTGCAGACCCTGGCCTCGTGCGCGGACCCCGACGCCGGCCTGCTGGCCTACCGGCAGGTGTCCGAGGCCATGGGCGGCAACCAGTGGTATCTGCGGCTGCTCCGCGACGAGGGCCAGGTCGCCGAGCGGCTGGCCCGCCTGCTGGGCTCCTCGCAGTACGTCGCCGGGCTGCTCACCCGCACCCCCGAGGCGCTGCGGCTGCTGGCGAAGGACGAGGAGCTGGTGCCCCGCCCGGCGGCATCGCTGAGCTCGGCCTGGCTGCAGTCGGTGGCCCGGGCCGGCGACGCGGCCGCCGGGGTGCGGGTGCTGCGCGGGCTGCGGCGCACCGAGCTGCTCCGGATCGCCTGCGCCGACCTGCTCGGCCTGCTCGACGTCGTCGCCGTCGGGGTCGCCCTGCGCGACGTCGCGGTGGCCACCCTGGAGGCCGGGCTGGCCGCGGCGGTCCGCAGCTGGGCCGCCGACGCCAAGGTGCCCGTGGACCAGGTCCCGGTCGACCTCGCCGTCATCGGCATGGGCCGGCTCGGCGGGCGCGAGATGAGCTACGGGTCCGACGCCGACGTGCTCTTCGTGCACCGGGTGCGGCCCGGCGCCGACGAGTCCAAGGCCGTCGGCGCGGCCAACCAGATCGCGCACGCGCTGCGCCGGCTGCTCGCCGAGCCGGCCCCGGACCCGGCGTTCGAGGTGGACGCCAACCTGCGCCCGGAGGGCCGGCAGGGGTCGATGTCGCGCAGCCTGTCGGCGTTCCGGGAGTACTACGAGCGCTGGGTGTCGGTCTGGGAGGTGCAGGCTCTGCTCCGCGCCGAGCCGGTGGCCGGCGACGTCGAGCTGGGCCGGCAGTTCTGCGACCTGGTCGACCCGCTGCGCTGGCCGGCCGCCGGGCTCACCGACGCCCAGGTCGCCGAGATCCGCCGGATCAAGGCCCGGGTGGAGAGCGAGCGGCTGCCCCGCGGCGCCGACCCGGCCACGCACACCAAGCTGGGCCGCGGCGGGCTGGCCGACGTCGAGTGGACCGTGCAGCTGCTCCAGCTGCAGCACGCGCACGACCACCCCGCACTGCGGGTCACCGCCACCACCGACGCCCTCACCGGCCTGGCCGACGCCGGCCTGCTGGACGCCGAGGACGCGGTGGCGCTGCGGGTGGCCTGGGAGCGGGCCAGCCGTGCCCGCAACGCGGTGTTCCTGGTCCGCGGCCGCCCGGGTGACCAGCTGCCCCGGCCGGGGCTGGAGCTGTCCGGCGTCGCCCGGGCCAGCGGCTACCCCGCCGACGTCGACCCCGGCGAGTTCGTCGACGACTACCGCCGGGCGACCCGGCAGGCCCGCTCGGTCGTCGAGCGGGTCTTCTACGGCCAGGAACCCGCCGAGTAGGGGAACAGCCGGCCCGACCGGGGTGGTTGGCCCCGGCAGGACACCGACCCGAGGAGAGCCTGCCGTGCCGATCGAGTTCCTGGGCATCGCCGCCACCAACGACGGGTCGGAGACGACCCCGCGCTCGGGGGGCAGCTTCGACAAGGACTACACCGTCCGGCTCGGCCGGGCGCACGAGGACTTCGGCTGGGACCGGGTGCTGTTCGCCTACGGGTCCGGCGCCCCCGAGCCCTCGGCCGCCGCGGCCTGGCTGCTGGCGCACACCGACACCCTGCAGGTGCTGCTGGCCCACCGGCCCAACGTCAGCTACCCCACCTTCGCCGCCAAGACGTTCGCCACCCTGGACCAGATCGGCGACGGCCGGCTGACCGTCCACGTCATCACCGGCGGCACCGACCACGAGCAGCAGCGCGAGGGCGACTACCTCACCAAGGACGCCCGGTACGCCCGCACCCGGGAGTACATGCAGATCGTCAAGAAGGCGTGGACGTCGCACGAGCCCTTCGACTGGGACGGCGAGCACTACCGGTTCGCCGACTTCGTCTCCGACACCTTCCCGGTGCAGCAGCCCCGCCCGGACCTGTCCTTCGGCGGCTCGTCGGACGCCGCCTACGCCGTCGGCGGTGCCGAGGCCGACGTCTTCGCGCTGTGGGGCGAGCCGCTGGCCGAGACCGCCGCGCAGATCGAGCGGGTGCACGCCGCGGCACGGGCCGCCGGGCGCACGCAGATGCCGCGCATCCAGGTCGCCTTCCGGCCGATCATCGCCCCCACCGAGGAGCTGGCCTGGGAGAAGGCGCACCGCACCGTCGCCCGGATCGAGGCCATGCGCAACGGCAACGGCCGCTCTCCGCTGTCCATCGCCCGGCCCTCGGCGGCCGGCCCGGAGAACGCCGGGTCCCAGCGGCTCCTGGAGATCGCCGAGCGCGGCGAGCGGTTCGACCGGGCGCTGTGGACGCCGACGGCCAAGGCCAGCGGGGGAGCGGGCAACTCCAACGCCCTGGTCGGGACGCCGGAGACCGTCGCCGCCGCCCTGCTGGACTATGTCGACCTGGGCGTGGACATCCTCTCGATGCGCGGCTATGACCTGCTCGGCGATGCCATCGACGTCGGCCGGTACGTCATCCCGCTGGTCCGCGACGAGGTCGCCCGGCGCGACGCGCGCGCCGCCTGAGGGGGATTGGGACCCCGGGTCCGCGGGGAAGGGAGCACCGTGCCCGACGACCGCGAGCCCGCCACCATCACCCCCTACCGCGACGGCCCCCTGGTCGTGCGCGGTGACTTCCGACTGGTCGACGCCGACGGCGTCGAGTTCGACCCGGGCCGCGACGTCGTCGCGCTGTGCCGGTGCGGGAAGTCCGGGCTCAAGCCGTTCTGCGACGGCAGCCACAAGCGGTCCGGTTTCTCCGCGCCGTCCGCGCCGCGCAAGGAGCGGCCGGCCACCCGGCTGGCCGCCCTGGAGGCCGAGCAGGACTCCTGAGCCCCACGCACGAGGGCCCCGCACCCACCCGGCGGATTCCAGGGGTCGTCGCAACACCGTTGGTCAGTAGGCCGGTTGCAGTAGAGCACGCAGACGCTGGGCTGGGGTCTGCCAGTCCAGCGTCTTGCGTGGTCGGCCGTTGAGCTGCTGGGCAACGTGTTCGAGGTCGGCGGGGCCGTGGGCGGCCAGGTCAGTTCCCTTGGGGAAGTACTGGCGGAGTAGTCCGTTGGTGTTCTCGTTGGAGCCGCGTTGCCAGGGGCTGGCCGGGTCGCAGAAGTAGACCGGCATGCCGGTAGCCATGCTGAAGGATCGGTGGGCGGCCATCTCCGCGCCCTGGTCCCAGGTCAGAGAGCCGCGTAGATGCCCGGGCAGCGTGGCCATGGTGGCCACGAGCTGATCGCGGACTGCCTCGGCGGTCCGCCCGTTGGGTAGGTGCACCAGCATCACGTAGCGGGTGGTGCGCTCGACCAGGGTGCCGATCGCCGATGCACCGTCGGCGCCGATGATCAGGTCGCCTTCCCAGTGCCCGGGCACGGCACGGTCCTCGACCTCGGCAGGCCGCTCGCTGATCATGACCATCGGGTCGGTGAACCGGGAGGTGCGGGCGGCGGGATCGCGGTGAGGTGTGCGGCGGGTTCGCCCGGTCCGCAACGCGACGGCCAGTTCCCGGCGCAGTCCGCCGCGGGCTTGGAGGTAGATGGCCTGGTAGATCGTCTCGGTGCTCACCTGCATGTCCTGGTCACCGGGGTGATCCTGACGCAGGGTGTGGTGGATCTGCTCCGGTGACCAGCGCTCATCCAGCCCGGCCTGCACCGCCGCGCGCAGCGGCCCGTCGGTGGCCAGCTTGGCCGTCTTGGGTCGTGCCCGGCGTCCTGCAGCTGCGCGGTGGGCGCCGTGGGGCCGGTAGGCGCCGCCGGGGTCGGTGTTGCGGGTCAGCTCGCGGCTGACCGTGCAGGGCGGACGGTCCAGTGCTGCAGCGACGTGGCGGATCGAGTGGCCCGCGGCGCGCAGGGCGGCGATCTGCTCCCGCTCGGCCAGGCTCAGGCAGCGGTGGTGCAGCACCTTCTCCACCGCTGGCAACGATGGCTGGTGGGTGATCGTGCCGGCGGCGTAGTCCACGACCCGACCATCGGGATGCAGCCGCCGGGAGTTGACCTTGCGGATGCCCTTGTCCCAGTCCTGCGCGGTGCGCACGTTGACCCCGACCGACGCCGCAGCCGCCCGCCGGGTGGCACCACCAGCCCGCAGACGCTCGTACTCACCGCGACCGGGATGCCCGGTGTACTGGCGTCGTGACCGCACACCGGCAGCGCGGGTCCAACCAGCCGCCAAGCTGCGCCCGACTCCGACCTCGGCCGCTGACACCGTGACGCTGCCAGTGCGATCGAAGGATGCAAAGAACGCCGCCTTCACCCGCACGCGATCCCGAGCTGGGTCTGAGATGTCCTGGAACGACACGGTCGCTGCAACTCCCGAAGTGCTCGGGTGTTGCAGCGACCGTTAGAACCCGCCGGGGTGCGGGGCCCTCGTGCGGTCGGGGTCAGGCGACCCGGGCCCGCTCGTCCTCGACCGTGCGCAGCGCGGACCGGCCGGCGGTCCACTCCTGCAGCACCCGGGTGCCGGCGCGGGTCTCCAGCTCGAGCGCGACCGCGGCACCGAAGAGCACGTCCCGGTGCACCTGCGGCTCGTCCCGGACCAGCGAGCCGCACATGTCCACCGAGGCCACCTGCTCGTGCACGGCGTCGGCCTCGACGTGCTCGTCGTAGAACAGCGTCGCGTCCTCGCCCTTGGCCAGCCGGCGCAGCCCGGCGGCGTAGCGGCGGCTGGGCTCGGTGGAGGTCATCTCCAGCAGCGCCAGGTGGCCGAGGGTGGCGCCGCGGTGCCGGCGGTGCAGCCCGAAGAAGCTCATCGCGTTCAGCGTGGCCAGCTGCTCGGCGGGGCACACGTCGACGAACGCGCCGTGCGCGTCGTCCAGGTCGAAGGTCCGCATCAGCCGGGCGAACAGCGCCGAGTGCATCCGGACGGCGGAGCCGCCGCCGTACTCGTCGGCCTGGATCTCCACCAGCGCGGCCTTGGCCCGGCCGGTCACCCGGGGGATCGCCCAGGTGTGCGGGTCGGCCTCCTTGAGGTGGTAGACCGAGCGCAGGGTCAGGAACTCCGCCCACTGCGCCTCGTCGGCCTGCTTGGCCATGAAGGAGGACAGCGAGGGGCCGGCGTCGGCGGCGACCATGGCGGCCAGCTGGCGGTCGACGGACTCACCGGCCGGGGCGACGTCGTCCACCCAGGGGTCGGCGGCTTCGTGCATCGCGGCCTCGAAGCGGTCCTCCAGGACCGCGCGCAGGCGCAGCAGGTCCGGGTCCCACTCCCAGCGCTCGTCGACCTCGGGGAATCCCCGGTAGTGCAGCTCGTAGCAGGTGTGCAGGCTGATCTGCAGGTCGTCGTCGGCCAGGGGCACCGGGGTGCGGGCGGCCTGGTCGGCCAGGGCGAGGGTGGCCGGGGCGAGGGTCGTCCCGGACGTCAGGTCGGCGAAGAGTGCGCCGGACAGCGGTCCGCGGGGCTTCGGGAGAGGCACCGACTCCCTATGCCCACCCCAGGGGGGATCCGAACCGCCCTTACGCCGGTCAGGAAGCCAGACGGAGGGCCGGCCGGGACTCCCGGACCCAGATGCCGAAGCGGTCGTCGGCCAGGGCGGTCTCCAGGCAGGCGGCGGTGAGGGTGCACCGCGGACCGCAGGCGCAGTCGGACTCCGCGACGAGGTCGAGTTCGGGGCGCGGACGGCGTGTCGGCGTGCTGGTCATGAGTCGCTCCTGGTAGGCGGGCATGTACTCAAAGTTATCGGCAGGGGACTTGTCGATTCGTCGGCGAAGAGTGCCGAGCCGCAGGCGGCCAGCGGGCAGGTCGCGCCCGAGCGGTGGACGGCGCCCGGTGTCGTCGTCCATCCAGGCGGTCGCTGTTCACGGCCGGGAAACACGCCCGGTGCGCCGGCTGCCTAGCGTGCGGGCGACCGGGCCCGCTGGGCCCGGCACCCCGAGCCGGGAGAGCCCATGAGCGGCAACGCCGTCCGACTGCAGGCCATCAAGGACGTCGAGGCCTACGTGCCGCCGGCGGTCAGCTTCGACCTGGGGGAGGCGCCGGGTGAGGTGTTCGGGGCCAACGTCTTCTCCCGCTCGGTCATGCAGAAGCGGCTGCCCAAGTCGGTCTTCCGGTCGGTGATGGCCACCATCGACGACGCCGCGCCGCTGGACCCGCTGGTCGCCGATGCGGTGGCCTCGGCGATGAAGGACTGGGCGATGGAGAAGGGCGCGACGCACTACGCGCACGTCTTCTACCCCCTCACCGGGCTGACCGCGGAGAAGCACGACAGCTTCCTGGAGCCCGCCGGGGACGGCTCGGCGCTGGCCGAGTTCGCCGGGAAGACCCTGACCCAGGGCGAGCCCGACGCCTCCAGCTTCCCCAGCGGCGGCCTGCGGAACACCTTCGAGGCCCGCGGCTACACCGGCTGGGACGTCACCAGCCCGGCGTACGTGCTGGAGAACCCCAACGGGAACACGCTGTGCATCCCCACGGTGTTCGTCTCCATGCAGGGCGACGCGCTGGACCACAAGACCCCGCTGCTGCGCTCCCAGCAGGCGATGGCCGTCCAGGCCGAGCGGGTGCTGCGGCTGTTCGGGCACGAGGACCCGGCGGCGGTCGTGTCCTACTGCGGCGCCGAGCAGGAGTACTTCCTCGTCGACCGGCACTTCCACCTGGCCCGCCCGGACCTGCTCAACGCCGGTCGGACGCTGTTCGGCGCCAAGCCGCCCAAGGGCCAGGAGTTCGACGACCACTACTTCGGCGCGATCCCCGAGCGGGTCCTGGGCTTCATGATGGACACCGAGCGGGAGCTGTTCAAGCTCGGCATCCCGGCCAAGACCCGGCACAACGAGGTCGCCCCCGGCCAGTTCGAGATCGCCCCGATGTTCGAGCGGGCCAACGTCGCCGCCGACCACCAGCAGCTGCTGATGACCACGTTCAAGCGGATCGCCCAGAAGCACGGCATGGAGTGCCTGTTCCACGAGAAGCCCTTCGAGGGCGTCAACGGGTCGGGCAAGCACGTCAACTTCTCCCTGGGCAACGCCACCGAGGGCAACCTGCTGCTGCCGGGGGACACCCCGCACGAGAACGCCCAGTTCCTGGTGTTCTGCGCCGCGGTGATCCGGGCGGTGCACAAGTTCGGCGGCCTGCTGCGGGCCTCGGTGGCCTCGGCCAGCAACGACCACCGGCTGGGCGCCAACGAGGCCCCGCCGGCCATCATCTCGATCTTCCTGGGCGACCAGCTGGCCGACGTGTTCGACCAGGTGGCCAAGGGCGGGGCGACGTCGTCCAAGGAGAAGGGCACGCTGCTGATCGGCGTCGACACCCTCCCGGTGCTGCCCACCGACCCCGGCGACCGGAACCGCACCAGCCCGTTCGCGTTCACCGGCAACCGCTTCGAGTTCCGCGCCCCGGGCTCGGGCCAGTCCGTGGGCGGTCCGATGGTCACGCTCAACACGATCATGGCCGAGGCGCTGGACCACATCGCCACCACGCTGGAGACCTCGGTCGGTGCGGGGACGGAGTTCAACACCGCCGTCCAGAAGCTGCTCGAGGAGCTGATCGGTGACCACGGCGCCGTCGTCTTCAACGGGGACGGGTACTCCGAGGACTGGCAGGTGGAGGCCGCGGCGCGCGGCCTGCCGAACCTGCGGACGACGTTGGACGCGCTGCCCGAGCTGATCAGCGAGGACGCCGTCGAGCTCTTCAGCCGGTACGGGGTCTTCAGCCACCGCGAGATGCACAGCCGGTACGAGATCGGGCTCGAGCAGTACGCGCTGAGCATCGGGGTCGAGGCCCGGTTGACCCTGGAGATGGGGACGACGATGGTGCTGCCCGCGGCGCTGCGGTACCAGACCGAGGTGGCGACCAACCTGGCCGCGCTCAAGGCCGTGGGCGTCGAGCCGGACCTCGAGGTGCTGGCGGAGATCAGCACCCCGCTGGCAGACCTCCGGGCCGGGCTGACCGCGCTGCGGGGCGCGCTGGCCGTGGACACCGGGCATGCGGCGGTCGCCGGGGCGGAGCACGCCCGGGACGCCCTGCTGCCGGCGATGGCGGCGGTCCGGGCCGCCGCCGACCAGGTGGAGGACCTCGTCCCCGACGACCTCTGGCCGCTGCCGACCTACCAGGAGATGCTCTACGTGCTGTAGCCAGCACATTCCCGGCGCCCCCGACGGGGCGCCGGGCAGGCCTCAGCTGTCGAAGGCCGCGGCCATCCGGGCCTGCTCCTCCAGGACGTCGTTCATCCGGGCCTGGACGTCGCCCAGCCGGGCGATCTCCTCACCGGTCGCCAGGATGCCGGCCGAGACCGACCGGGTGGTCTCCTGCATGCCGGTGATGTGCTCGGAGACCCGCTGGGTCGCCCCGGCGGTCTCCCGGGCCAGCTCTTTGACCTCGTTGGCGACCACGGCGAAGCCCCGGCCCAGCTCGCCGGCGCGGGCGGCCTCGATGGTGGCGTTGAGCGCGAGCAGGTTGGTCTGGTCGGCGATCCGGCTGATGATCCGGATGACCTCGCCGACCGCCGAGGACGCCTCGTCGAGGGCGTCCACCTCCTGGGCCATGGACCGGGCCTGCGCCACCGCGGAGTCGGCGACCCGCCCGGCGTCGTCGGCGGCGTCGCGCAGCCGGTGGATCGTCTCGGACAGGGCGCGGGCGTTGGTGCTGTCGCGGTCGGCCCGCGCCAGCCCGTCCAGGCGCTGGGAGACCAGCTGGGAGACGTTGCGCAGCGCGGAGGCGCGCGAGTCCGACAGCTCGATGGTGACGGTGGTGAAGAAGTCCATCGTGCCGATCACCTCGCCGTCCACCATGACCGGGAAGCAGACGCCCGACCGCACGCCGGCCCGCTGGGCGGCGGGGGCGCGCACGCAGTCGGTCAGCTCGGCCAGGTCGCTGACGAACACCAGGTCCCGGGCCTTCCACGCCCGGCCGGACAGGCCGACGCCCTCGGCGAAGCTGGCGCTGAGGGTGACCTCGCGGAACTCGTCGCCGGCCGACCCGGACTCGGTGTCGAACCGGAGGGTGCGGGTCATCGGGTCCAGGGCCCAGTAGGAGCCGTAGGCCCAGCCGAAGGACGTGCGGACGGTCTCCAGCGCCGCGTGCAGGGCGGACCGCTCGTCGGTCGCGGCGCCGACCTCGCGGACGACGGTGGTCACCGCGCCGCGGTCGTCGACGGTCTCCTGCAGGGCGGCGCTGGCCAGGGCCGCGCGGCGGGCGTGGGTGACCAGCCGGCCGATGGCCTCCCACTTGCCGGCGCGACCGCCGAAGAAGGGGAGGGGGGCCGAGCCGTAGTACTCCAGCAGGGCCACGACGGTGCCGCCCTCCAGGACGGGCAGGATGCAGCCCTGGGTGGCCCCGCCGCGGGCGGCGGCCTCCCAGCGCAGGCAGGAGTTCCGGTCGCTGTCCGGCCCGACGAGGACCGGTCGCCCGGTGCTGGCGGCGACCCCGCCGAACCCCGCGGCAGCCCCTCCCCGCGGCAATCCCTCCCCGCGGGATCCCGGCGCGCCGGCCATCTTCTGCACGAGCGGGCCGTACTGGCCCAGCAGGTCGAAACGGTCGCCCTCGGGGACCCAGATGGCGCCGTAGGACAGGGCGAGTTCGCGGACCAGGGTCTCGGTGGTGCGCCGGAAGGCCTCGCGGTCGTCGACCACCCCGCTGTCCAGGACCTCGATCACCCGCTCGAGGGCCTCGACGTCCCGAGGGGTGCCGGTGGCCTCGGCGGGCGGTGGGGTGGGGCGGCGCAGCATCGGGGACCTCCGTCGGGGGTGTACTGCAGCCCTTATCGGCAGATCGGGTTCCGTTGCGGCGTACCTCGGACGCACGACGCCCCCGACCTCGGCGAGGTCGGGGGCGTCGGTGGTGCGGTCGATCAGGTGCGGTGGATCAGATGTCGTAGTACATCGCGAACTCTCCCCGTGTGCTTTGCCGTCGATGGTCATCGATGAAACACGCCACTGGCCTGCGCTTATGGCGTTGGGTGGGCTTGGTCCTTTGCGGGTTCGATTGGAACTCGTGCGGACTGAGTGCGGACTGGCGCCGGTGTCCACATGGGCCCTCGACGACCGGCGAGCCGGTAGTCGATCGCCGATCGCCAGCCCGCTGCTGTGCACCGTGCCGATCACCCGTGCGAGTTGTGGGCAGTCACCGATCACCTGCCAGCTGGCTACACTGCCGAGCATGGCAACGATGGGGCCGACCCGTATGCGCGACTCCCAAGGGCTCGCGGCCAACCTGCTGAAGCTTGCCCGGGCCAAGACCGGTGTCTCGCAGGCCCAGATGGCAGCGCTTGCAGGTGTGCCGCGCTCAACGGTGGAGCGGATCGAGGCAGGAACCCGCCAACCGTCGCTGCCGACGTTGGGCAGACTGCTCGCGGCCGTGGATCTGGACATGCGGATTCGTCTGGAGCCCTACGACGACCACGACGATGTCCTGGATGCCAACTACGCCGCTATGACGCCTGAGCGGCGCGCCGCCACCGATGCCCGGCATGAGGCGATGGTTGCCCTGGTGGACGCCGGCAGAGCCGCGCAGCGGTGACTGACGTCGACGATCCCACCGAACCGGAGGTGTTCGACGCCGAGCCGATTCTGGCGGTGCTCGACCGCCACGGAGTGGAGTACGTGATCGTCGGCGGCTACGCCGCCCGGGTGCATGGGTCCACACGGCCCACCCGCGATGTCGACGTCACCCCGGCGACAACCCAAGAGAACCTGGATCGGCTCGCCGCTGCACTGCGGGAGCTCGACGCGCGCATCCGCACCGACGCCGTCCCCGACGGGCTGCCTTTCAGCACCTCGGGGGAGGCCCTGATCGGGCATCGGATGCTCAACCTGCAGACTCGGCACGGCGAACTTGACCTCACCATCCGCCCAGCCGGCTTCGAGGGCGGATACGACGAGCTGGTTGTGCGCTCGATCCAGCGCTCCATCGGCCAGATCCAGGTACGGGTCGCCGCGCTGGAAGACGTCATCCGCTCCAAGGAGATCGCCGCGCGGGACAAGGACATCCGCGCACTGCCCGAGCTGTACCGGCTGGCCGATATCAACCAGCGACCGCCGACGTTTCCGGGGGAATCGCAAGCGGCCGGCCGAACGGCGACCGAGCGCGTCACCCCAGCGGACTGAATTGCGGACGCCAAGGCGGCCCGCCGACCGCCCGACCATGGCCGGGGTCGCTGAGTAGCCTTTCGCCATTGGCCCCTGCGACTGCTGGTAGCTCGAACCGTCTGTTGCAAGTGTTCACGCGGAACGGTGCGGTTCGCTGGCGGCTCGCCGCTCGGGGGCGGTCCTGCGGGTCAGTAGAGGTAGCGGTCGATGCCGGAGCCGTGCGCCCACATGTGGTTCATGCGGTCGGCGGTGCGGGCGTGGGCGGCTTCCTCGGCGTAGTTGAGCACGCAGTCGGTGCCGGGCGGGGTGGCCCGCAGCCGGGCGGTGATCAGGTGGGTGTCGTCGGTGGGAGAGAGGTCGAGCAGGCCGGCCAGGCGTGCAAGGAGCGAGACCAGCTCTGTGCGGTCAGCCCGGCGGTAGCCGCCGGCGAGCTGCTCGGCGTATGCGTCGACCAGCTCGCCGATGTCGGGATCCAGTCCGGGGTGGCCGAGGGCGGCGGCGGTCGCGGCGAGGAGGTCGGTGTCGGCGGCGGTCAGGGTGAGCGCGGTCATCGGCGCGTGCTCGTAGCGGCCGTCCGGGGCGAGCAGCCGGCCGCACCCTGGTCCCCGGGACTGCGTGGGTGCGAGGGCGGTGAGCAGCCGCTGCACGGCGCCGAGGGCGACCCGGTCGGCCAATGGCGCCGGCAACCGCAGCGGTTCCGTGTCGGTGCCGGGATCCCGCCGGTCGTCGTCCTCCCACGTGCCCAGGCACAGCAGGATCTCCTCCAGGGCGCGCAGCGGCGCCAGCGGCTCGCCGTCGAGGTCGACGACGAGCACGGTGCGCTGCCCTACCGGGGTTCCGCCGCTCGGTCCGGGGTGGCCGGTCGGCCGCTCAGTCACGGACCGACCACCGCTCGGTGGCCGACCCGGCCGTCAGGCCAGTCACCCGGCCGATGTCGGCCCACGAGGCACCGGCCACGACCGCGGCGCGGACCGCCTCATCCAGGGCGCGGGCGGCGGCTGCCTGCCGGGCGGCGGTCGCCTCGACCTCCTCGAGGGCTTGCCATCCGGCGATGTGGCGGCGCCATTCGGTCATCACCAGGGTCTCGTCGGCGGCCTCCAAATCGGCCCACGGGCCTGTGACGGCGAGCCGCCGCGCCGCCGGGTCGGCCAGCTCCCATTCGGTCACGCGGGTCCAGGGGGTGCCGCGCCAGCCGCAGGTGCAGCCGGCGACCCAGCCGACCACCTCCGCGTCCGGACGCCACTCCTCCGCCTGCTCGATCGCCTCGAGGCGGACCTGGCCGCTGGTGCGGGGGTGCACGATCCCGTCGCCGCGGATGAGCGTGCTGTCCTGCCAGAGTCCCTCGGCGGTGGAGCCGTCGCGGTAGGTCAGCCGCACCCGGTCGCCGTTGCAGGGCCCGTCGTCGGGCGGGCGGGCTATCAGCCGGCCGCGGGCGCTGCTGGTGCCGGCGCCCTGCGCGCCGTCGGCGAACAGCGGCACCACCCAGCCTTCATGCTCCTGGCCGTCCACGACCGGGCCCATCCATCCCATCGCTCCTCCTCTGGGTGCGTGTGGGCAGCGTCGACGTTGCGGCGCTGGCCCGGCCTGTCCCGGTCGGCTTCTGTGGATGCCCCTTCGCTGTCCACAGCCGGTGGTGGCACCGACCTCACCGCGTGCCCGGCGTCCGAAAGCGGCCCCAGGCCCGTCCCGCAGCTGTCCGGCGGCGGTGGCTATCGGCGCGGGGACTGGTCTGCTTGTGCGTCGATCCAGGTCCGCAGGTCGGCGCGGCGGTAGAGGACGCGCCGGCCGAGTCGGAAGCTGTTCGGGCCGGTGCCGAGGTGTCGCCAGTACCGGAGGGTCGCGACAGGCGCGCGGAGCACCTCCGCGGCCTCGGTGATGGTGAGCAGCTCCGGCTCGTGGTCGGCGGTCGGGTCGGGCATGGCTGGCTCCCGGGGGTCGTCGGTGGCGGTGCCTTCACCACAGAAGGCGCCATTTCGGGCCCGGTGGTGACACTTCACAGCCAGCTTTCTCGAGCTGTCTCCGGTTCTTCTCCTGCAGCGGCCACCGTTGGCGCCTGATCTGCCAGCGACGGGCCGGCATCTGTCGACGCCGGAGGGGTCGGGCGCCCGGGACAGTTGGTGGGCAGCGCTCGGTCCTGCGGTCGGGCCCGCCCCCCGTCCCGTCCCGATCCGGGGTCTGCCGAGCCCGTCTGTAGGTCGTCTCCGGCCGATGCCCGGTCGTCCGCCGCGACGCCGTCACTGCCACGCCCGCGCTCGGGCAGCACGCTCGCCGGTCGCCGCGACAGTCGGAGAACCCGTGTGCCGACGGGGACTGGAGAACTACTGGAGGTTGGTCAAGTCCGCTGGCGTGGTGTGTGACGGCTGACGCGTGATCTTCTCGTTGGTCATGCGCTGAGGGCGGGGATGGTCACCTCCTCGGTGGCGGTGTTCGTGTCGGGAACGGGTCGGATGCGGCAGCGGGCAAGGACGTCGAGGCCGAGGTAGCGGCGGCCTTCGGTCCATTCGTCGTGCTGTTCGGCGAGCACGGCGCCGACCAGGCGGATGAGGGCGTCGCGGTCGGGAAAGATGCCGACCACGTCGGTGCGCCGGCGGATCTCCCGGTTGAGCCGCTCGCTGGGGTTGTTGCTCCAGATCTGCCGCCAGACCTCCTTGGGGAAGGCGGTGAAGGCCAGCACGTCGGCGCGGGCGGCCTCGAGGTGCTCGGCCACCTTCGGGAGCTTGTCGGCCAGGGCGTCGAGCACCCGGTCGAACTGGGCGTGCACGGAGGCGGCGTCAGGCTGGTCGTAGACGGAGTGCAGCAGCGCCCGTACCCACGGCCAGGACGCCTTTGGAGTCGCCGCCATCAAGTTCGCCGCGTAGTGAGTCCGACACCTCTGCCAGCCGGCACCGGGCAGGGTGGCGCCGATCGCGGTCACCAGGCCGGCGTGCGCGTCGGAGGTGACCATCTGCACGCCGGTCAGGCCGCGGGCGGTCAGGTCCCGGAAGAACGCCAGCCAGCCGGCGCCGTCCTCGGACGAGGTGACCTGCAGGCCCAGGATCTCCCGGTGCCCGTCGCCGTTGACCCCGGTGGCGACCAGGGCGTGCACGTTGACCACCCGGCCGCCCTCACGGACCTTGAGCACGAGGGCGTCGGCGGCCAGGAAGGTGTAGGGGCCGGCGTCCAGCGGGCGGTGCCGGAAGTCGGCCACCTGGGCGTCGAGATCCTTGGCCATCTCGCTGACCTGCGACTTCGAGAGCCGGGTGATGCCCAGGGACTCCACCAGCTTCTCCATCCTCCGGGTGCTCACGCCGAGCAGGTAGCAGGTGGCCACCACGGTGGTCAGCGCCCGCTCCGCCCGTCGGCGGCGCTCCAGCAGCCAGTCCGGGAAGTACGACCCGGCACGCAGCTTCGGGATTGCGAGATCGAGGGTGCCGGCGCGGGTGTCGAACTCCCGGCCCCGGTAGCCGTTGCGCACGTTGGTGCGCTCGGTCGAGCGGGCCCCGTACTCGGCGCCGCAGACCGCGTCGGCCTCCGCCGACATCAGCGTGTTGATGAAGGTGGTCAGCATCTGGCGCAGCAGATCAGGGCTGGCCTGGGCCAGTTGCTCGGACAGGAAGTGGGCAGGGTCGATACTGCTCGGAGCGGTCATCGCGTTGGTCTCCTGAAGCACTGTGGTAGGTCTTCAAGAAGATCACGCGGTGGCCGCCTCTACGTCCAAGGCTCGCTGGTCACGAGCCCGTCGCACACCACTCTGGTGGACGCCACTGTCAACCGAGTCGGCCCACTGGTGGGTCCTGCTCACCAAGATCGGCTCTCTGAGGCAGGTTGCAGGTACCCCAGGGGGTATGTACCGTTGTCTGCGTGGACATCCCCCAGAGCGAGCTCGTCGACGTGATCAAGCGCCTGAAGCGCGTTGAGGGCCAGATCGGCGGCATCGTCCGCATGATCGAGGACGGGCGGGACTGCTCGGCCGTGGTCACCCAGCTCGCCGCGGCATCCAAGGCGCTGAGCAGGGCCGGCTTCGCGGTGGTCTCCACGGGGATGCGCTACTGCTCCACCTCCGAGGATGGCAAGGCGCGCGAGGTCGATCTGCGCGAACTCGAGCGGCTGTTTCTGTCCTTGGCCTGACCGCCGACCCTGCGAGAGGACCCGATGAACCTCGTCCCACAGGTGACCCCCGCCCATCTGAGCGTCGTCCGCGACAACGTGGCCGTTCTCGACGTCCGCGAGCCGGAGGAGGTCGCCTGCGGCCAAATCCCCGGCAGCACCAACATCCCGCTCGGTCAGCTGCCCGCCAGGCTCGACGAGCTGGATCCTCGCAGGTCGATCGTGGTCGTCTGCCAGAGCGGGCGGCGCAGCCAGCGGGCCGCCGAGTTGTTGACCGTCGCCGGGTTCATGGTCAGCAACCTGACGGGTGGCATGAACGACTGGGTCAGCGACGGCTGGCCGACTGTCGGCTCCCCCATTTCTGATCTTTATACCCTGCCCCGTTCGGTAGAGGAGGCCGGGCATGTCGGCTCCGAAGGGCCGGACCCGGCCGACCTCTCCAAACCCCGCATCGTCGATCTGGCCGAGTTGGGCCGCCGTCTTCTCGTCCGCGAGTGGGTGGTCGATATCCGCACCCGTACCGCGTTCGCCGCCGGCCACCTGCCCGGCGCGCTCAACTTCGAGTTGAGTGACGACTTCGCGACCTACCTGGGCCGGCTCTACGACTGGGGTGCGCCGCTGACCCTCATCGCCGACACCCGGGCGCAGATCGCCGACGCGCGCCGCCGACTGATGCGGGTCGGTATCCACCGAATCAACGGAGCCGCGATCGGCCGCCCCGAGGAGCTCACCGGCGGACGCCCCGTGGCCTCCTATCCGGTCACCGACTTCGCCGGACTCGCGCAGGCCATGGCGGCCGGGACGCCGACCGTCCTCGATGTGCGCCGCCTCGACGAGCGCGCCGCCGGCGGTGTGCGCGGCTCCCTGCACGTGCCTGTCGACCATCTGCGGGTCCGCCTCGGCCGCGTGCCCCAGCCTGAGGTCTGGGTCTACAGCGGGTCGGGCTACCGCGCGTCGATCGCCGCCTCCATCCTCGCCCGCGCCGGGTACCACCCGATCCTCGTGGACGGGCCCTACGACGACCGGGAGACCGGCGCCGCCGCCGTCGGGCTCCATGCACCGCCACGCCCAGACGACCGGACCATGGAGGAAGACGCCACTCATGTGTAGAGCAGTCGCGTGCCGGACCTGCGGCAAGACCACGTGGGCCGGCTGCGGTCAGCACGTGGACCAGGTCATGCGTGGCGTACCAACTAACCACCGCTGCCCCGGTCACTACGACGACGGCTCCGCGCCGGGCTGGCTTGCGCGGCTGTTCTCCCGCCGGTGACTGGCCGGTCCGGTGACGCTCGCCGGACCGCCGAACCGCGCCGGCGCCATGATCATCGCCCGCGCCTTCCGACTTCGTCGAGGCGCTGGCGGGCACCCGGCCTCAAATGCGCCAGCTTCGAGATCACCGCGCCGGTCTGCGGCAGTGGTGGTCGACGAGGACGGCGGCACGCGCTAGCTCATGAGGTTGAACCGGAGCGGTCATTCCGCTCCCTGGCCGGCCCTGCGGCACCCCTGGCAAGACCCCCGCAACTGAAAGAGGAGTCAACGTGGATCCGAAGACCGTCAACAGCCGTCGTGATCAGGTGCAACTGCTCGACGTCCGAGAGGACGACGAGTGGAGCGCCGGGCGTATCGACGGCGCGACGCACATTCCCCTGAGCCAGCTTCCGGCCCGCCTCGGCGAGCTCGACCGGGACCGGACCGTCGTCACCGTTTGTCGTAGCGGCGGTCGCGCAGGCAAGGCCGCCGAGCTCCTCGGTGGGTCCGGGTGGACCGCCGAGGTCATGGACGGGGGCATGACTGCCTGGGCGAAGGCCGGCCTGCCGGTCGCCACGCCCGACGGGGCCCCCGGCCACGTCGCCTGAGCCACCACTCGACCTCCATCACCCAGCGCGCAGCACATGCCTACGGAAGGACAACCCATGATCCAGATCGAGACGATCGAGACATCCAGCCTCGGCGACCGCAGCTACCTGGCCAGTGACGGCGAAATCGCCGTCGTGGTCGACCCCCAGCGGGACATTGACCGGGTCCTGGACCTGGTCGACAAGCGCGGAGTCCGAGTGACCCACGTCCTGGAGACGCACATCCACAACGACTACGTCACCGGCGGGCTGGAGCTGGCCCAGCGCACCGGTGCCGCCTACGTGGTGCCCGCCGACAGCGGCGCAGAGTTCGACCACCTGCCGGCCGGCGACGGCGAGGAGTTCCAGGCCGGTCGGATGCGGCTGCGGGCATTGCACACCCCCGGACACACCCACCACCACATGAGCTACGCACTGGAGAACGCCGACGGAGACGTCGAGGCGGTGTTCACCGGCGGTTCGATGCTCTACGGCTCCACCGGGCGAACCGACCTGGTCAGCCCCGAGGACACCGTGGGCCTGACCCACGCGCAATACCACTCGGTGCAGCGGCTCGCCCGCGAACTCCCCGCGGAAACCGGAGTCTTTCCCACCCACGGGTTCGGCAGCTTCTGCTCGGCCACGCCCACCAGCGGAACGGCGTCCACCGTCGGCGAGCAGAGGCGGGTCAACCCCGCCCTGACGTCGGCCGAGCAGGACTACGTCGACACGCTGCTGGCCGGGCTGGACGCCTTTCCCGCCTACTACGCCCACATGGGGCCGATTAATCGGCAGGGCCCGCCGCCGGTGGACCTGTCCCTGCCCCAGCTCGTCGACCCGGCGGAGCTGCGCCGGCGGATCGAGGCCGGTGAGTGGGTGGTCGACCTGCGGGAGCGCACCGCCTTCGCGGCCGGACACCTGACCGACTCGCTGAACTTCGAGCTGGGCGACAACTTCGTCACCTACCTCGGCTGGCTCTACCGGTGGGGTGCGCCGCTGACCCTGATCGGCGAGAGCGACGAGCAGGTCGCCGAGGCGCGCCGGCAGCTGGTTCGAATCGGCGTCGACGAGCTGGCTGGTGCCGCAGTCGGGAACATCGAGACGCTGGCCGACGGGGCACAGCTCCGCTCCTACGAGGTGAGTGACTTCCCCGGTCTCGCCGAAGCCGTCCGCCTGGGGCCGGTGCAGGTCCTCGATGCGCGCCGCGACGACGAACGCGCCCAGGGCGGGGTGCGCGACTCCCAGCACATCCCGTTGCACGAACTCAACGACCGCATCGGCGAGGTGCCCGAGGGCGAGGTGTGGGTGTACTGCGGCTCGGGCTACCGGGCGTCCATCGCGGCCTCGGTCCTGGACCGCCCCGGTCGCCAGGTCGTCCTCATCAACGACTCGTACGGCGCTGCGGCCGAGGCGGGCCTCGAAGACGAGTGCCCTACCGAAGGGGCCGGATCTCCCACTGCCTGAACCACCACCGTCCGCCCCGACATCGCCGCACTTCCTGAAGGACACCCATGACGCCCGCCCCTGACCGCCTCGACGCCCACACGGTCATCGACTGGATCCGCGACCCCGACGCCGTCACGGTGATCGACGTCCGCAGCCCGGCGGAGTTCGAGACCGCTCATGTCGCCGGCTCCTACAACGTGCCACTCACCCTGCTCGGGGAGCACGCCGATCAGTTGGCCGCCCGGCTGGACCGCCAGGTCGTGCTGGTCTGCGCCTCCGGGGCCCGCGCCGCGGAGGCCCGGCAGCGGCTGGCGGGAGTCGGCGCCGACCACGTCCACGTCCTGGACGGTGGTATCGGCGCCTACGCCGCGGCCGGCGGTGAGGTCGTGCGTGGGCGGGCCCGCTGGCCGATGGAGCGGCAGGTCCGCCTCCTCGCCGGCTCCCTCGTCGTGGCCGGGGTCGCCCTCGGCTGGCGCGCCCCGAAGGCCTCCCTGCTCGCCGGCGGCGTGGGCGCCGGGCTCACCGCCTCCGCCCTGACTGACACGTGCACGATGGCGCGCCTGCTCTCGGTGCTGCCCTACAACCGCGGGCCGCGCGAGCTGACCGCCGGCGAGATCCTCGGCCGGCTGCCGGGCGCGCAGCAGGCGGCCTGATGGGCAGCCGGCGCGGACGAGAGCCCACACTGCGGGACACGAGGTGATGGCCGCGGCGCTGGGTCTGGGCCTCATCATCGGGATGCTGCTGGGACTGCTCGGCGGCGGGGGTTCCATCCTCGCCGTCCCGGCGCTGGTGTACGGCGTGGGGATGCCGCTGGCCGCTGCAGTGCCGACCTCGCTGGTCGTCGTCGGAATCTCCTCGGCTACGGCGCTGATTCCCCGGCTGCGCGTGGGGCAGGTGCGGTGGCGTCTGGCGGCCGTGTTCGGCGCTGCCGGTGCCGGCGCTGCCTTCGCCGGCGCGGCGGTCAACCGGCTGCTGGAGCCGCGGGTGGTCCTGGTCGGCTTCGCCGCGATGATGGTCGCCGCCGGCGTGCGGATGCTGCGGGAGCAGACAACGGTCGGCGGCGACTGCGCCCTTCCCGGCGGCGGCATCAACTGGCGCGGTTGCCTGCCCAAGGCCATCGGCTCCGGCGTGGTCGTCGGGTTCCTCACCGGCTTGTTCGGGGTCGGCGGCGGATTCCTCATCATCCCCGCGCTGGTGCTGCTCCTGGGTCTGCCGATGACGATCGCGGTCGGCACCTCGCTGGTCATCATCGTGATCAACTCCCTGGCCGGGTTCACCGCCCACACCGGGGACGCCGCGCTGGACTACCGGATCGCGCTGGCCTTCACTGCGGCTGCGGTGGTCGGCTCGCTGGCCTCGGCGCGGGTGGCCTCCCGGCTGCCGGCGGAACGGCTGCGCCGCTGGTTCGCCTACCTGGTGTTCGCCGTCGCCGCGTTCGTCGTCGTTCAGGCGCTGATCAACCCGTCCGCGGCCGGTTGAGACCATCAACCGTCGGCGCGACGCAGCAGGGGACGTGGGCCGCACCACGGCGGTTGCGACGCGGACCGTGAGATGGCACCCCGCACCGGGCGGCTGCCCGCATGTGGCCGAGCATGACGATGAGGACGAGGAGACATCATGATGGGGAACGGCATGGGCATGGGCATGGGCTGGGGCTGGCTCTTCTGGCTGCTGGTGCTCGTCGGGATCGTGCTGGTGATCGTCGTCGCGGTGACGGCGGTCGGCGGCGGCACCCGCCGGGAGGGGAACACTTCCCGCGCGGAAGGCGGGCGGCCGGGCCGGAGCCGTGCCCGGGACGTGCTCGACGAGCGCTACGCCCGCGGCGAGCTGACCACCGAGGAGTACCGCGAGCGGCTGACCGCACTGGGGGAGAACCAGTAGTGCAGCCGATCAGCCGCCGCCGCGCCCTGCAACTGGGCGGACTGGGCCTGCTCAGCGCCGTCGTCGGGGGCGCCGGCCTGACGTGGCAGTCGGCCGCCGGATTCGAGCCCGCGCCCGGGCGCGCGCTGACCCAGCCGGACGTGCTTCGCAGCCGCGGCGGCCGTCTCCGGGTGACCCTGCGAGCGGCTCAGGGGCCGACCAGGGTCGCCGGGCGGGAGGCCACCATGTTGAGCTACAACGGCGGCCTGCCCGGGCCGACGCTCTACCTGCAGCCCGGTGACCGGCTGCAGGTGCGGCTGACCAACGATCTCGACGCCCCGACCAACCTGCACGTGCACGGCCTGCACGTCTCCCCGCTGGACAACGGCGACAACGTGTTCATCGCCGTGCAACCGGGGGAGTCCTTCGACTACGACTACCAGCTCCCCGCCGACCATCCCCCCGGCGTGTACTGGTACCACCCGCACCACCACGGCATGGTCGCCGACCAGGTCTTCGGTGGCCTCTACGGCGCGATCGTCGTCGGCGACCCCGAGCCGGTGCCGGCGACCCGCGAGCGGGTGCTGGTGATCTCCGATCTGTCCCTGGACGGGTCCGGCCAGGTCGCCGCGCCGTCGGCGATGGCGCGGATGGCCGGGCGGGAAGGGCAGCTGGTCCTGGTCAACGGCCAGTCGCGACCGGTGCTCACCGCCCGCCCGGGCGAACGGGAACGCTGGCGGATCGTCAACGCCTGCTCGTCCCGCTACGTGCGGCTGCGCCTGGACGGGCAGCAGCTGCAGCTGCTCGGCGTCGACTCCGGCCGCTACCCCGAACCACGCGACGTCAACGAGATCGTGCTGGCCACCGGCAACCGGGCCGACCTGCTCGTCACGGCGGCGGAGGGTTCCAGCGTCCTGGAGTCGCTGCCCTACGACCGCGGCGGGATGGGCGGCATGATGGGCGGCATGATGGGCGGCGGCTCGACATCGTCCGGCGGCGGAGCGATCGCCCTGGCGACCCTGGACGTCGCGGGCGCCGCGGTGGCCGCACTGCCTCCCGTGCCCGCCCAGCCCGCACCGCGTGACCTGCGCGGCCTGACCGTCGCCGGCCGGCGCGAACTGATCTTCGCGATGGGCATGGGCATGGGCATGGGCGGCGGCGGCATGCAGTTCACCATCGACGGCAAGGTGTTCGACCCCGAACGGGTCGACCAGGCCGTGCAGGTGGGCACCGTGGAGGAGTGGACGCTGACCAACGCCTCCTCCATGGACCATCCGGTGCACCTGCACGTCTGGCCCATGCAGGTCATCGCCGAGGGCGGCCAGCCCCTCGACGAGGTCAGGTGGCGCGACGTCGTCAACGTCCCCCCGGGCGGCCAGGTGACGGTGCGCATCGCCTTCGACCGCTACCCCGGCCGCACCGTGTACCACTGCCACGTCCTCGACCACGAGGACGACGGCATGATGGGCGTCCTGACCGCGACCTGAACCATGGCGCTGCTCTCCGACCGGAGCCCACGAACAGAGGCTGCTCTTCCCGGTGATTCGACGGACGGTTCTGCCCCGTTTCTCTTCAGGGGGGAGCGCGTCCGGGCGCCTTCTGCGTGTCCGCACCGATCGTGTGCCCCGGCCGGCCCGGGCAGGTGGTCGTCAGCCGCCGAACCATCGCTGCGCACGGACTGATCCGAAGCGCCGTTTCTCCTCGGCGACTTCGGCGGACGGGGCGGTGAACACTGCGGTGGGCCCCGCTCCGGACAGGAAGTCGACGTCGACCTTGGCGACGGTTCCGCCGCCGGTCTCGATATAGCAGACCGCCGCTCCGTTGTACGGCGGCGGTTGGGGCCTCCCCTTGAGCGTGGCGACCAGTACGTCGGCGAGTGTCGCTGCCTCTCCTTCGGCGATGGTCCCAGCTCGGGGGACGGGAGCGCTGGTGACGTCCCCGACCGCATAGACGTCGGGGAACCGGGTGGCGAAGGTGGCCGGGTCCACCGGGATCCAGCCGTCCTCGGTGAGGCCGGCGTCGAGCACCACTGCGGGGGCGCGGTGTACCGGGACCGCCAGAAAGAGGTCATACGGCAGCCTGCGGCCGTCGGCGAGGTGGGCCACCTTGGCTGCAGGGTCGAGACGCTCAACCTGGGACGACGGCCAGTGCTCGATGCCCCTCTCGGCGAGCATCGACACGATCGCCGCCGAGGTTTCCTCTGACACCGGAATCGGCGACCCGAGCGGGTTGACCAGGTAGATGGTGACGGCGTCGCGCACGCCCCGCTCACTGAGGTAGTCATGGAGCATCAGCGCGGCCTCATTTGGTGCCGGCGGGCACTTGAAGACCGGGCCCAGTACCCCGATGACGGCGACGCCGGCCTGGAAGGACGGCAGCACGTTCGCGACGCGTTCGGCTCCTTGTGTGGAGTAGAACTCGTGGCCGCCTTCCACGAGTCCAGGGGTGGCGCCCGGATCGAGGTCCGCTCCGAGCGCGACGACGAGAATGTCGGCGTCGTACGTCGCCCGATCGGTCCGGACACGCCGGGCCTTCGGGTCGATCGACAGTACGGTCTCCTGCCGGAACTGCACATTTGGCTTGGCGATGTCCCGGTAGTACAGGCACACCTCGTCGGGACTGCGCCTACCGAACATCACGTCGAGCTTGGCGAATCCGAAGATGAACGAGTCGCTCTGATCGATGAGCGTGACGCGAACGTCGTCGGCGAGGTCTTCGGCGAGCCGAGCCGACAGCTCCAGCCCGCCGAAGCCGGCCCCGAGAATCACTACATGAGCAGCCACGATCAGACGCTACCGCCTCGTGGCGAGGCGCAAACGGGTGCACAGCAGGAGCGGAACCCGATCACTGCCCCATCGGGGTCCATCACTCGACCTTCCAGCTCGAAGCCCCGAGGGCGCCGCGTCCGATCGTCCGGCGTCCGCCCCTGACAGCCGGGTGCTTCAGCCACATGCCGGAACGGTGATCCAGCGTCAAGACATCCCGCCGTCGCTGCTCGATACTCCGCTCAAGGGTCTTCTCGCAGTCAATGGCACCGGCAGCCACCCACACCATTCAATCCTTCACTGAAGATTGTCATCCCTTCACCAAGAAACGGCACGCATGCTACCTTCAGAGGTAGTTCGGGCCCCGCTTCGCGGGGCCCATCGCCGTTTCTAGGGGTGACGTGTTGGCCATTGTTGGGTGGCGTTGGAAGTGCACGGTGGAATGAAGGTGTACGCCGGCCCGCCGGCCGCGGCCCGGCAGTACCTGGAGGCCGGCTGCGGCCGGGCCGATGACTACTACCTGGCCGAGGGGACCGGGTTCGCCCGCCGTTTCACCGCCAGTGCGGGTGGCGTGCGGGAGCTGGCGCCGTTGACCGGCGACGGCTACGAAACCTGGGTCGCCGGCCACGACCCGGCGACCGGGGAGCCACGCGGGCAGCTGCGCACCGACGAGCACGCCGTGCGGTTCGTCGAGGTGGTGGTCAACGGTCCGAAGACCTGGTCGCTGGCGGCCGCGCTGCATCCGGACATCGCCGCGGCGTACGAGGCCGCGCAGGACCGCGCCGCCGGGCAGATCGTCGCCTGGCTGGCGGAGCACGCGACCACCCGGGTCGGGCCGCGGGGCGGGCAGGTGCAGGTGCCGGTGGAGGTGCTGGAGGCGGTGACGGTGCGGCACTACACCTCCCGGGCGCAGGATCCGCACTGGCATCTGTATCTGCAGATCCTGGCCCGGGTGTTCGCGGCTGGGAAATGGCGGGGCCTGCACACCGTCGGTGTCCGGGATTCGCTGAATGGGATCAACGGGCTCGGGCACGCCGCGATGGCCTGTGATCCGGAATTGAACGGCGCCTTCGCCGCGCACGGATACACGAAGGACACCACTGGAGAGATCCGGGAGCTCTCCGAGTATGTCGGCCCGTTCAGTGCGCGGCACGCGCAGATCGCCCGGAATGTGGACCGCTACGAACGGGAATGGGCCGCTGCGCACCCCGGCGAACACCCCGGCCCGGCGCTGCGCCGTGCGTGGGACGCGCGGGCGTGGGCAGACGGGCGCCCGGACAAGGTGATCCCGCAGCCCGGGGCGAAGCTGACCGAACGCTGGCGGACGGACTTGGACGCCCTGGGCTACCGGCCTCGCGACCGACCCGTCGCGCTGCACCCGACCCCGATCGGCGCCCTGGACCGACAGGCGGCGGTGGAGCGGGTGCTCGCGAGGCTGGCCGCGGGCCGCTCGGCGTGGAACGCCGCGGATGTTCGCGGGGAGGTGGAGCGGCTGATCGCCGCCGCAGGTGTCGTGGCCGAGGGGGCGGTGCGCATTGAGCTGGCCGAGGACCTCACCGCCCGCGCCTTCGCCTGCTGCGTGCCGCTGCTGCCGCGGGACGGGGTGCCCGAGCACATCCGGGCCTGGACCTCCCGCCCGGTGCTCGCCACCGAGGCCGAGCTGACCGCCCGGCTCGGCGCCCGCCGGACCGGGCCGCCTGGTGTGCCGCCGCAGCGCCTGTAACCGGCGGGCCCGCCGGCAGACCCGGCCGGCTGGCTGGACGCGGGGCAGGCCGCGGCGGTCACCGCGCTGGCCGGGGACCGGCCGCTGGTCGTGGTCGAGGGCGCGGCCGGCGCCGGCAAGACCACCACCCTCGCCGCCGCCCGGCAGGCTCTCGAGGGCCAGGGGCGGCGACTGACGGTGGTGACCCCGACGCTGAAGGCGGCCCGCGTCGCGGCCGGCGAGGTCGGCGCCGCGGCCGGGTCTGCGGCCTGGCTGGCCTTCCGGCACGGCTGGCGCTGGAATGACGACGGCGCCTGGACCCGGCTCGAGATCGGCCAGCCCGACCCGACCACCGGCACCGTGTACAGCGGGCCGACCGAGTCCGCGCGGCTGGCCACGGGGGATCTGCTGGTCGTCGACGAGGCCGGCATGCTCGACCAGGACACCGCCCGCGCCCTGCTCACCGTCGCTGACGAGGCCGGCGCCCGGATCGCGCTGCTCGGCGACCGCCACCAGCTGCCCGCGGTCGGCCGCGGCGGCCTGCTCGACCTCGCCGCGACAGCCGCCGGCCCGGCCGGCTGCCTGACCCTGGAGACGGTGCACCGCTTCACCCTCACCCTGCCCGACGGCCACCGGCTGCCCGACCGCGAGTACGCGGACCTGACCCTGGCCATGCGCGCCGGCGCCGATCCCGGCGCGGTGTTCGACGCCCTGGCCGCCCGCGGCCAGATCCGACTCCACCCCAACGCCCACGAGCTGCGGGAGGCGCTGGCCGGAGTCGCCGCCCAAAGCCCGGGTGTGGCCGCGGTGGTCGACACCCGCGAACAGGCCGCAGAGGTCAGCGCCGTCATCCGGGACCGTCTGGTCGCCCACCGACGGGTCGACGACACCCGGGTGGCCATCACCGGGGCCGGCCAGCGGATCGGCGGCGGCGACCGGATCGCCACCCGCCGCAACGACCCCGACCTTGACGTGGCCAACCGCGACACCTGGACCGTCACCGCCGTCGGCCGACACGGCGAACTCGTTGTTACCCCGGCCGGTCCTGCAACCGGGGACGTTCCCGGCGGTGTCACCCCTGACCCACGAGAGTCGCGTGTGCTGCCCGCCGACTACGTCACCGCGCACGTGGAGCTGGCCTACGCGGGCACGGCGCACGGGGTGCAGGGTGAGACGGTCGCCGCCGCGCACGTGGTGGTCGGCGAGCACACCGGGGCGGCGTCGGCCTACGTGGGCATGACCCGCGGCCGGGAAACCAACATCGCCCACCTCGTAGCCGCCGACATCGAGGAGGCCCGGGAACAGTGGGTGGCCGTGTTCGGCCGCGACCGGGCCGATCTCGGCCCCGCGCACGCCGCCGGGCTCGCCGCCGCCGAGGCCGCCCGCTACGCCCCATCGCGCCCGCTGGAGGATGTGCTGGCCCAGCTGCGCACGGCGTGGACGGCCGAGCAGCGCTGCCTTCAGCGACTTGCCTACTGGGAGCCGCAGCGCGACACGTTGTGGCAGGTCGTCGCGCTCGACGCCCCGCACGCCGGCGAACTCGCGCAACTCGCAGCCGCCCGTGATCAGACGGCGCTCGCAGCGGATGAGGCCGGACAGCGGGCCGGGGACAGCGGTGCCTCGGTCGCCGCCCACACCGAAGAGCTTCGCGACACCCTGCTCGCGCGCTGGGACGGTGAACGTGACGCCGCGCGCGCGGCCGCGAGAGTCATGTGCGATGGCCCGGGCCGGCTCGGCCTCCGCCGGGGCGCAGTGGCCCGGGCCGGCGAGCAGCTCACCGACTGGGCCGACCGGTGGCGGCCACACGTGCCGTCCCTGCCCACCGAACCCGGTGAGCTCGCCCCGGTTGCCGGCTGGTTCGACGACCGGCCCGCCCTGTGGGAGACGTTCAGCACCTCCGCACGCCTGATCGCCGAACACGCCCACCCCGAACACGCGCAGCTTTGCGCGGCCGCCGACGCCGCCCGGAACGCGCACGAGCAGGCCTGGCGCGCACTGGCCGAGGCCACCCGCCGACGCGATGAGCGGCTCGACTCGTTGGGGCCCGTGGCCTGGACCTCCGACCCGGCCGGCCGGCTCACCGACCTCGACCGCGAAATCGCCGCCACTCGCCAGCAGCTCACCGACGTACGCGCGCGCATCTCACATCTGACCTCCGAGCCGGCTCTCCTCGCCCAGCCCGCTGAACGGCTCGCCGTCGAACGCGACACCTGGTGCGCAG
This sequence comes from Klenkia terrae, assembly GCF_900491935.1. Lineage (GTDB taxonomy): Bacteria > Actinomycetota > Actinomycetes > Mycobacteriales > Geodermatophilaceae > Klenkia > Klenkia terrae. The sequence continues at coordinate 350,603 of NZ_UEXK01000004.1, read as the reverse complement.
AGCGCGAAGACCACCGGCGTCAGCGCCGCACATCCACCCCGCGGCCGTCCAGCTCCCCCCCCCCGGGCGTGGCTCGGCCGCGGGAGGGACCGATGCTGGGACCTGTTTCTTATACCCATCTCCGAGCCCACGAGGCCAGAGAGGAGTTCGCATGCCGTCTTCTGCTTGAAAAAACAAAAACTACCTTCCTCCATACCCTGGCAATCTGGCAATCCTGACCGCGGCGGCTACCCATGTCGGCG
>NZ_UEXK01000004.1:254224-350351 GCF_900491935.1 Klenkia terrae | reverse complement strand
TTGCGGGCGGCAGCGTCAGAGGTGTAAAAGAGCCGGCAGCGACGGGGGCTCGGCCGCGGCCCGAGCCCCCGTCGCTGTCCGAGCCCCGTCCCAGCATCGGTCCCTCCCGCGGCCGATGACCCCCCACTCCGTCCCGCCGGGAACGTCGCGCGCCGCGGCGACGTCCCTGCCTGGGTCAATGCCCAGCGCGACCTGGACAAGCGCAAGTGACCTTGACGTCGAGTGTTGTGTCGGACCTGCAGGCGAACGTGTGCCTGTTTCTGGAGTGCTCGCTCTGTCGCCGCGACGGCCGAGCCGAGGAGGACAAGGAGGGCCCCCGATGGCCGTAGTCATTGACCGGTGGCGGCGGCGGGACCGCGCGACCGGGAAGCTCGTTCCCACTGCGCGCGACGGCAGGGGGTTGCGCTACCTGTCGCACCTCCGCGATGCCGCTGGACGTGAGGTCACCAAGGCCTTCGTGCTGAAGCGAGACGCGCAGCGGTGGCTCGACGAGCAGACGGCGGACATGGTCCGGGGCACGTACGTGCACCCCACCGCGGTCAAGACGACGGTCGGGGAGTGGTGCGAGACATGGCTGTCCGGCTACGCCAGCAGACGTCCCAGAACCGTCCGACAAGCGCGGGTGCACATCGCGCGGATCACGACCACCTTCGGCAACCGTCCCTTGGCCGCGGTGCGCCCGTCGGATGTGAAGTCCTGGACGGCCAGGCTCAAGGCTGACGGCCTTGCTGACAGCTACGTCTACGCGCTCCACAACCGGCTGTCGCAGCTGATGAGCGACGCCGTCCATGACGGCATCCTGGCGCGCACCCCTTGTTCCCGACGTACGACTCCGGGCGCCGGCAAGCCCCGCCCCTACGTCGCCACCACCGAGCAGGTGTGGGCGCTGCATGATGCCGTCGCCGAGCACCTGCGACCGGCGATCCTGCTCGGCGCCTTCGTCGGTCTGCGGACAGCCGAGGCCGTGGGCCTCCGGGTGGTGGACGTTGACTTCATGCGCGGCGTCGTCAGGCCAGTGCAGCAGCGGGACGGCGAGCCGTTGAAGTCCGAAACCAGCCGGACCCCGCTGCCGATCCCGTCCGAGCTGGCGCTTGAGCTTTCCGCTGCGGTGGCCAGGTCGGGCGGCGACTACGTCGTCACGGACGGCGCTGGGCGGCAGTCCTCAACGTGGGCCATCGAACGGGCGGTGCGGGCGGCGCGATCGAAAGTCGAAGAGTTGCCGGAAGGGTTCCGCTTCCACGACCTCCGGCACTACCTGGCCTCACTGCTCATCGGTAGCGGCCTCGACGTGAAGGTCGTCCAACATCGGCTCCGGCACGGGTCAGCGAAGACGACCTTGGACACCTACGGCCATCTATGGCCCGACAGCGACGAGTCCGCACGAGCCGCCGTGGGTGCAGTGCTGGCGGCTCGTGCGGACTGTCTGCGGACTGGCGAACCCTGACCGCTAGGAAGTGCAGGTCAGAGGGCCGGTTTCGTCAGATGTCGTAGTACATGGCGAACTCGTGCGGGTGCGGGCGGAGGCGGATCGGGGTGATCTCGTTCTCCCGCTTGTACTCGATCCAGGTCTCGATGAGGTCCGGGGTGAACACGCCACCGTCGAGCAGGTAGTCGTGGTCCACCTCGAGCCGGTCGAGGACGGCGTCCAGGGACGCGGGCACCTTCTCGATGCCCAGGGCCTCCTCGGGCGGCAGCTCGTAGAGGTCCTTGTCGACCGGGGCCGGGGGCTCGATCTTGTTCTTCACGCCGTCCAGGCCGGCCATCAGCATCGCCGAGAAGGCGAGGTAGGGGTTGGCCGACGGGTCGGGCACGCGGAACTCGATGCGCTTGGCCTTCGGGTTGTCGCCCGAGATCGGGATCCGGGTGCACGCCGAGCGGTTGCGCGCGGAGTAGACCAGGTTGATCGGGGCCTCGAAGCCGGGCACCAGGCGGTGGTAGCTGTTGACCGTCGGGTTGGTGAAGGCCAGCAGCGACGGGGCGTGCTTGAGCAGGCCGCCGATGTAGTGGCGAGCCATGTCCGACAGGCCCGCGTAGCCGGTCTCCGCGGCGAAAAGCGGGATGCCGTCCTTCCACAGCGACTGGTGGCAGTGCATGCCCGAGCCGTTGTCGCCGAACAGCGGCTTGGGCATGAACGTCGCCGTCTTGCCGTGCGCCCAGGCGGTGTTCTTGATGATGTACTTGAACAGCATCAGGCTGTCGGCCGAGCGCAGCAGGGTGTCGAACTTGTAGTTGATCTCGGCCTGCCCGCCGGTGCCCACCTCGTGGTGGCCGCGCTCGAGCTCGAGGCCCGCGTTGGCCAGGTTCATCATCATGGCCGAGCGCAGGTCGCTCTGGTGGTCGGTCGGCTCGACGGGGAAGTACCCGCCCTTCTGGCGGGTCTTGTAGCCCAGGTTCGGGCCCACGCCGTTCTCGCCGGTCGCCGAGCCCGAGTTCCAGGAACCCTCGACGGCGTCGATGTGGTAGTAGCCCTCGTTGATCGAGGTGTTGTGGCGCACCGAGTCGAAGACGTAGAACTCGGCCTCGGGGCCGAAGTACGCCGTGTCGGCGATGCCGGAGCTGGCCAGGTAGGCCTCGGCCTTCTTCGCCACGTTCCGCGGGTCGCGGGAGTAGGACTCCCGGGTGATCGGGTCGTGGATGAAGAAGTTGACGTTCAGCGTCTTGTAGGTCCGGAACGGGTCCACGAAGGCGCTGTTCGCGTCGGGCAGCAGCAGCATGTCCGACTCGTTGATGGCCTGGAACCCGCGGATCGACGAACCGTCGAACCCGAGTCCGTCGGTGAAGGTGTCCTCCCCGAAGGTCTCCGCCGGGATGGTGAAGTGCTGCATGACGCCGGGGAGGTCGCAGAACCGGACGTCGACGAACTTGACGTCGTTGTCCTGGATGTACTTCGTGACCTCGTCGGGAGAGTTGAACATCGATCCTCCGGGGGTGGGCGGACGGCCGACTCGGAAGCTACGAGCGAGGAGTTGCCCTCGGGTGTCCCGCATGTTTCCTCGCGGTAACACCGGCTCCGGCGTGTCGCGGTGATCCCGGGGAGCGGGCCGCGGACGCCGTCACCGGGTCACCGCCGTCGGTCGTCCTACGCTGGCGGCATGGTCAGGGACGAGACACCACCCTCTCAGGGCCGCGTCCGGGGAGCCGCGCTGGGCCTGCCCGCGACCGGTCCGGGTTCCGTCGCCGGCTTCGGTGCCCGCGCGGTGGCGTTCGTCGTCGACGCGCTGCTGGCCGCCGTGGTCGCCGCCGCGGTGGTGCAGGGCATCCCGGAGAACTGGAGTCTGCTGTCCTTCGGCCTGATCACCGTCGTGTCGCTGGTGCTCGTGGGCCGCACGCCGGGGCAGGCGCTGCTCAAGCTGCAACTGGCCCACCCCCGGCAGGGTGAGCGGGTCGCGCTGTGGCGGGCCGTCGTCCGGACCGCGCTGCTGATGCTGCTCGTGCCCGCCCTCGTGGTGGACGGCGACGGTCGCGGCCTCCACGACCGCCTGACCCAGACCGCCGTCATCCGCTCCGTCTGACCACTGCTCGGTCGTGACGAGGGGGCCCGGAGGGTCCCCGAGGATCGACGGACGCGCTCAGCCCACCCGGGGGACGGCACCTGGCCGCGGTGCGATCCGGAGGATCGCGATGTGCGCAGCCCGCTTACCGACGGCGCATCTGGCGCTGGCTGACCGACATCTGGCGGCCGCCGGGCATCGGGCCGCCGGGGATCGGCATCCGGGCACCGCCCAGGGCGTTCATCCGCTTGCCCAGGCTGTTGACCTCGGCGCCGTCCAGGTTGCGCGGCAGCTTCATCACGTGCGAGGACAGCTTCTTCAGCGGGACCTGGCCCTCGCCGTCGCCCACGGTGATGTCGTAGATCGGGGTGTCGCCGACCACCTTGGCGATGCGGCGCTTCTCCTGGGCGATGAGCGGGCGCACACGCTGCGGCTGGCCCTCGGCGACCAGGATGATGCCGGGCCGCCCCAGCACCCGGTGGACGGCGTCGAGCTGGGCGGTGCCGGCGACGCCGGAGGAGACCCGCCAGTCACCGCGCATGCCCTCCAGGACCCAGGCGGCTGCGCCGGGCTGACCCTCGACCTGGCGGTAGGCCGAGCCCTGCGCGCGGCGGCTGAAGACGATCAGCGCGGCCAGGAGGCCCAGCAGGATCGCGATCGGGATGAACAGCAGCGGCGCGCCGAAGAGGATCGCGACCAGCTCGACGACGGCGGCGACCACCACGAAGGCGATCAGCATGATCCAGGGCAGCTTGGGGTCGTTCTTGTACGTCAGCTTGTAGGCCTGCTTGATCTGGCCCAGCGACGTCGTGAACTTCTTCCAGCGACCGACCTTGGGCTTGCCGTCCTTGCCGAGCTTCTGGCCCGCGCCGGACGCCTTGCTGCCGGTCGACTTCCCGCCGGACGCCACGGCACCCTTGCCCTTGCTCGTCGCGGGGGCCGGGGTGTCTGTGGGCTTGCTGCGTGCCATGCGCCCGAGGATACGGCCCCGGTGCCCCGACGCCGTGCGCCCGTCGCCGGAGCTGCCCGTCAGACCGCGGGGGTGAGCCCGCGCGCCTCGACGGCCTGCTGGTAGAGCCGGCCGGCGCGGTAGGAGCTGCGGACCAGCGGCCCGGCCAGCACGCCCGGGAAGCCGATCTCCTCCGCTTGGGCGGCGAAGTCGACGAACTCCTGCGGCTTGACCCAGCGGACGACGGGGTGGTGCCGCGGGCTGGGGCGCAGGTACTGCGTGATGGTCAGCAGGTCGCAGCCGGCGTCGTGCAGGGCCTGCATGGTCTCGGTGACCTCGTGCGGCTCCTCGCCCATGCCCAGGATCAGGTTGGACTTGGTGACCAGGCCGGCCTCGCGGGCGGCGGTGATCACGGCGAGCGAGCGCTCGAAGCGGAAGCCGGGGCGGATGCGCTTGAAGATCCGCGGCACCGTCTCCACGTTGTGCGCGAGCACCTCGGGGCGGGAGGAGAAGACCTCGGCCAGCTGGTCGGGCTCGGCGTTGAAGTCCGGGATCAGCAGCTCGACGCCGCAGCCGGGGACCTGGGCCTTGATCTGGCGGACGGTCTCGGCGTACAGCCAGGCCCCGCCGTCCTCGAGGTCGTCGCGGGCGACGCCGGTGATCGTGGCGTACCGCAGCTGCATCGTGGCGACGCTCTCGGCGACCCGGCGGGGCTCGTCGCGGTCGAAGTCCGCGGGCTTGCCGGTGTCGATCTGGCAGAAGTCGCAGCGCCGGGTGCACTGGTCACCGCCGATGAGGAAGGTGGCCTCGCGGTCCTCCCAGCACTCGTAGATGTTGGGGCACCCGGCCTCCTCGCACACCGTGTGCAGGCCCTCGCGCTTCACCAGCGACTTGAGCTCGGTGTACTCGGGCCCGGTCTTCAGCCGGGTCTTGATCCACTCGGGCTTGCGCTCGATCGGGGTCTGGGAGTTGCGGACCTCCAGGCGCAGCAGCTTGCGGCCGGCCGGCTCGATCGTGGCGCTCATGATCGCCACGGTACGCCTGTGCGCCGGTCCTGCAGATGCGACGAGGGGCACCCCGGCCGTGGCCGGGATGCCCCTCGCGGGCGTGCTGGGGGTGCTGCTCGATCAGCCCTCGCGGCCCAGCGGGGGCTTGTCGAGGGTCTCCGCGCTGGGGACGGTGTTCACCTGCGGCGCGCCGTCGTCCGAGGTCGACTGCGCGTCGTGGTGCTTGCCGTCGCGCCAGCCCAGGTCGGTGCTCTCCGGGGTGGCGTCGCCGGGGGCGTCCTCGGCCGTGGAGACTGCCTGGCCGCCGTCGGTCGGGGTGGTCGAGTCGTCGGCGGGGTCGTCGGTGGTCGGCACGGGGTCCTCCCGGTAGGTGGGCACCGGACCGTCGCCGGTGGGGGCAGGGGTCCACGGGTCGTCGGCCGCGGTGGCCCGCCGGACGACGGCGAACACCGCGCCGCCGACGCCGAGCGCGACGAGCAGCCACGGCCAGCGGCGCGGCTTCTTCTCGATGCCGACGGCCCGCTTGAGCGAGGTCGAGGTCGCCGCGGCCTGCTTGCGGGTGTCCTTGCCGGCCTTCTGCGCGGCCTTGGCGAGCTCCTTGCGGCGCTTCTCGGCCTTCTTGGACAGCTTGTCGGCCTTCTTGCCTACGGCCTTGCGGTTGGCCTCGGCGGCCGACCGCAGCTCGGCCACGCGGGCGGCAGCCTGGTCGCGGGCGGCCTCGGCGGCCGCGGCGGCATCGGAGCGGGCCGAGGTGGCCTGCTTCTTCACCGTCTTGGCCCGTGCCGCGGCGTCCTTCTGCAGCTGGGCGGCCGTCTTCGCGGCCTGCTTGCGCGCCCTGCGGGTGGTCTCACCGCTGTCGGCCGCGGCTGCGGCGACGGTGCTGCCGGCGGCCGTGGCGGCCGAGGCGAGCTCGGCACGACGGGCCTCGAGCTCGCCACGGGCGGTCTCCAGCGTCGCGACGAGGTTGCCCTTGGCGTTGTGCAGCGCCGGGGCGGCGGCGTCGCGCGCGGCCTCGAAGCGCGGGCCGACGGCGGCCTGCACCCGGGGGGCGAGGTCCTTCTCGAAGGTCTTCTGCGCGTTCTTGGCCAGCTCCTCCAGGCGCGGGCCGGCGGTGTCCCGGGCCTCGGCCAGCTTGGGACCGGCGGCGGCGACGGCGGTGGCCACCCCGGCGGCGGCCGCGTCGCGGGCGGCCTCCAGGCGCGGGACGACGTCCTTCTCGTAGACCTTCTGGGCGTTCTTCAGCTGCGGCGCCAGCGACTTCTGCGCGGCCTCCAGGCGGGGCTCGAGCGCGTCGCGGGCGGCCTCCAGACGGGGGCTCACCGCGGCCACGGCGGCCTCGATGCGGGGGGCGACGTCCTTCTCGAGCGTCTTCTGCGCGGACTTGGCAGCGGCCTCGTACCGCGGGCCGAGGTGCTCGGCGGTGGCCCGGCTCGCCTCGCCGACCGCGGAACCGATGTGCGCGAGGCCCTCCTGCAGTTCTGCGCCGATGACCTGGGCATGGCTCTTCTTGCGGAACACGAGTGCACCTCCGAGTTGATCGTCTCGGGTCATCCTGCCCGCAACCAGGCCGGACCACACCCTGGAGCACCAGGTGTGACCTGCGGCGCCCCCGCCGGGCGTGCCAGCCTGGGGTCATGCAGCTGCGCGTGTTCACCGAGCCCCAGCAGGGTGCGACCTACGACGACCTCCTCGCCGTGGCCCGGCGGGCGGAGGAGACCGGCTTCGACGCCTTCTTCCGCTCCGACCACTACCTGGCCATGGGCGGGGACGGGCTGCCCGGGCCGACCGACGCCTGGTTGACCCTGGCCGGGCTCGCCCGCGAGACCAGCACCATCCGGCTGGGCACCCTGATGACCGCCGGCACCTTCCGGCTGCCCGGGCCGCTGGCGATCTCGGTGGCGCAGGTCGACCAGATGAGCGGCGGCCGGGTGGAGCTTGGCCTCGGTTCGGGGTGGTTCGAGGCCGAGCACACCGCCTACGGCATCCCGTTCCCCCCGCTGCGCGAGCGCTTCGACCGCTACGCCGAGCAGCTGGCCGTGGTGACCGGCCTCTGGTCCACGCCGCCGGGGGAGACCTTCTCCTTCGCCGGCGAGCACTACGCGGTGGTGGACTCCCCGGCGCTGCCCAAGCCGGTGCAGCCCGGCGGCATCCCGGTGCTGGTGGGCGGCCGCGGCAAGGAGCGGACGCCGGCCCTCGCGGCGCGGTACGCCCAGGAGTTCAACACCCCCTTCGCCTCCGCCCCCGACGCCGCCGTCCTGTTCGAGCGGGTGCGGGAGGCCTGCCGGGCGGTCGACCGGGATCCGGCCGACCTGGTGCTCAGCTCCGCGCTCGTGCTCTGCGTGGGCGCCGACGACGCCCAGCTGGCCCGCCGGGCGGCCGCGATCGGCCGGGACGTGGACGAGCTGGTCGCGAACGGCGTCGCCGGGTCACCTGCGCAGGCGGTGGACACCCTGGGCCGGTTCGCCGAGGCCGGCGCGACGCGGGTGTACCTGCAGGTGCTCGACCTGGCCGACCTGGACCACCTCGACCTGGTCGCCGAGCAGGTGGCCCCGCAGCTGGGCTGATCAGGCGATCGCGCGCGGGTCCCGTCCCTGCCACGCCACCAGCGCCTCCAGGGGGCTCGCGTCGGCGGGCGCGGCCACCTCGGGGCCGAACGGGAAGCCCGGCGGGCGCTCGCCCCGGGGCAGCAGCTGGTGGCTGGCCGCCGAGCCGACCGCCACGACGTCGTCGGCCACCACGACCGGACGACCGACGGCGGTGCCGACGTCCCAGGCGTGGGTGACCAGCTCGCCGACGTAGGTCGCCAGCAGGGCGGCGCCGGGCATGGTGCCTGCGGGGTGCGCGAGCTCGCGGGTGAGCAGCGCCGGGTCCGACCAGACGGCGAGCGCGTCGTCGGCGGCCGTGCGCAGCGCCCCGTCGACGTCCTCGACGGGGGCGGGCACCGGCGGGACATCGGCCGGGGCGCCGCCGCGGCCGACGGGGGCGACCCGGCGGAACACCGGGAGCAGGGGCCCGCGCAGGGCGGCGACGTCGAGCTCGGTGCAGGGCGTGGACCGGCCGAGGTCCTGTGCGGGGAGGTCCAGGACGACGTCGAGGGTCGCCCGGGTGGCGGCGGCGAAGGCCGCACGGGGGTCGCTGGTGGAGGTCATGGACCCACCCTCGTGGCTGAACAGGCCACCTCGTGGCCGGTTCTGGGGGCAGGATCACCGGTGTGCGCGCCGACCGGCTGATCGCCGTCCTGCTGCTCCTGCAGCGGCGCGGCCGGGTGACGGCCGCCCAGGTCGCCGCCGAGCTGGAGATCTCCGAGCGCACGGCCCGGCGCGACCTGGAGGCCCTCGGTCTGGCCGGCGTCCCGGTCTACAGCTCTCGGGGCCGAGGTGGCGGCTGGGCCCTGGTGGGCGGCGCCCGCACCGACCTCACCGGGCTCACCCAGCCCGAGGCGCAGGCCCTGTTCCTCACCGCCGGGCGCAGCGACACCGCGGCCGGCCGGGCCGGCCTGCGCAAGCTGCTGGCCGCGCTGCCGTCGGCGTGGCAGGCCGAGGCGGAGCGGGCGGCCGGCGCCGTGCTGGTGGACACGGCGTCGTGGGGCGGGCCGCCCGAGCCGGACCCGCCCTGCCTGGCGGCGCTGCTGCGGGCGGTGGTCGACGGCGAGCAGGTGGAGCTGTCCTACCGCGGCCCGGCCGGGTCGAGCAGCCGTGCGGCCTCCCCGCTGGGCCTGGTCAGCAAGGACGGGCGCTGGTACCTGCTGGCCGGCACCGCCGCCGGCGAGCGCACCTTCCGGCTGGACCGGGTCACCGCGACCCGTCCGCTGGATGTGCCGGTGCAGCGGCCGGAGGGCTTCGACCTGCGCCGGGCGTGGGAGCGCCGCCGGGGTGAGTTCGAGCGGGACCGGCACGTCGAGCGCACCGGCGTGCTGGTCGACCCCGGTCTGCTGCCGCGGTTGCGCACACTGCTGGGCCACCGGCTGGTCGAGGGTGCACCGGTCGCGGACGACGGCCGGGTGCCGGTCCAGGTGCTGGGTCCGGTGCCCGAGGTGGTGGCGCTCGAGCTGGCCGGCTTCGGCGCCCGTGCGGAGGTCACCGACCCGGCCGGCCGGGCCCAGCTGCGCCGGCTGGCCGCCGAGCTGGCTTCGCTGTACGGGCCCGGGCCGGGGGCGGGGTAACCTCGCGGCGTGTCCGGTGGACTGCTCCTTCCGAGGCCGTGCTGAGCGCACCTCCTGCGTCAGCACGGCAACCCCTCCTGCGTGAGGGGTTTTTTCATGCCCACCCACCGGCACCGGCACCCCAGGAGCACCGACCATGAGCGACACCGTCCCCGCGCACCGGTACACCCCGGAGCTGGCGCAGCAGATCGAGCTGGCCTGGCAGGACCGCTGGGAGGCCGAGGGCACTTTCCGCACGCCCAACCCGACCGGCCCGCTGAGCGACGGCTTCGAGCGGGTGGCCGACCGGCCCAAGGCGTTCCTGATGGACATGTTCCCGTACCCGTCGGGCGCCGGGCTGCACGTCGGCCACCCGCTGGGCTACCTGGGCACCGACGTGACCAGCCGGTTCCTGCGCATGGACGGGCACAACGTGCTGCACCCCATGGGCTTCGACGCCTTCGGGCTGCCGGCCGAGCAGTACGCGGTGCAGACCGGTCAGCACCCGCGCGTCACCACCGAGGCCAACATCGCGGCGATCTCCGCGCAGCTGCGCCGCCTGGGCGTCGACCACGACACCCGCCGCACCTTCGCGACCATCGACCCGGGCTACTACAAGTGGACCCAGTGGATCTTCACCCAGATCTTCGGCGCGTGGTTCGACACGGTCGCCGGGAAGGCCCGGCCCATCGCCGAGCTGGTCGCCGAGCTGGACGCCGGCACCCGTGAGCCCGACACCAACCCCTTCGACCGGCCCTGGGCCGAGCTGACCGAGGTCGAGCGCCGCCAGGTCGTCGACCTGCACCGGCTGGCCTACCTGAACCAGGCCCCGGTGAACTGGTGCCCCGGGCTGGGCACCGTGCTGTCCAACGAGGAGGTCACCGCCGACGGGCGCTCCGAGCGCGGCAACTTCCCGGTCTTCCGGCGCCCGCTGACCCAGTGGATGATGCGGATCACCGCCTACTCCGAGCGGCTGCTGACCGACCTGGACCGGCTGGATTGGTCGGACTCGCTCAAGCAGATGCAGCGCAACTGGATCGGCCGGTCCACCGGCGCCCGGGTGCGGTTCGGCGACATCGAGGTGTTCACCACCCGCCCGGACACCCTGTTCGGCGCCACCTACCTGGTGCTCGCCCCCGAGCACCCGCTGGTCGAGGCGCTGACCGCCGACGCGTGGCCCGCGGACGCCGACCCGCGCTGGACGGCGGGGGCGGCCACCCCGGCCGAGGCCGTGGCGGCCTACCAGCTGCAGGCCTCGCGGCGCTCGGAGCTGGACCGCCAGGCCGAGGGCCGGGAGAAGACCGGCGTCTGGCTGGGGACGACGGCGGTCAACCCGCTGACCGGCGCCGACCTGCCCGTCTTCGTCGCCGACTACGTGCTGACCGGCTACGGCACCGGCGCGATCATGGCCGTGCCCGGCGAGGACACCCGCGACTTCGAGTTCGCCGAGGTCTTCGGCCTGCCGGTGGTGCGCACCGTGCAGCCCCCGGAGGACTTCGCGGGCGGGGCCTACACCGGCACCGGCCCCATGATCAACAGCTCCAACGACCGGCTGTCCCTGGACGGGCTGGACAAGGCCGCCGCCATCGCCACGGTGACCGGGTGGCTGGTGGCCAACGGGTACGGCGAGGCGACCACGACCTACAAGCTGCGCGACTGGCTGTTCAGCCGGCAGCGCTACTGGGGCGAGCCGTTCCCGATCGTCTACCCGGTCGACGGACCGGACGCCGGCCTGCCGGTCGCCGTCCCGGTCCAGCAGCTGCCGGTGCTGCTGCCCGACGTCGACGACTACTCGCCCAAGACGTTCGCCGACGACGACGCCACCTCGGCACCCGAGCCGCCGCTGTCGCGCGCGACCGAGTGGACGACGGTGGAGCTGGACCTGGGCGACGGCCCGCGCACCTACCGCCGCGAGACCAACACGATGCCCAACTGGGCCGGGTCGTGCTGGTACTACCTGCGCTACCTGGACCCGGCCGACGACGAGCGCTTCGTCGACCCGGAGCTGGAGGCCTACTGGATGGGCCCGCGCAGCGAGGGCGACGTCGGTGGTGTCGACCTGTACGTCGGCGGCGTGGAGCACGCCGTCCTGCACCTGCTGTACGCCCGGTTCTGGCACAAGGTGCTCTTCGACCTGGGCCACGTCAGCTCCGAGGAGCCGTTCCGCCGGCTGGTCAACCAGGGCTACATCTCCGCCTACGCCTACACCGACGCGCGGGGCTTCCACGTGCCCGCCGCCGACGTGGTGGAGCGGGACGGCGGCTACTTCTACGAGGGCGCCCCCGTCGACCGCGAGTACGGGAAGATGGGCAAGAGCCTGAAGAACGTGGTCACCCCCGACGAGATGACGGCGGCCTACGGGGCCGACACGTTCCGGGTGTACGAGATGTCCACCGGCCCGCTGGAGCAGTCCCGTCCGTGGGAGACCAAGGCCGTGGTCGGGTCGCAGCGGCTGCTGCAGCGGATCTGGCGGGTCGTCGTCGACGAGGTGACGGGTGAGGTGCGGGCCGCCGACGAGGCGCCGTCGATCGACACGCTGAAGGCGCTGCACCGCGCGGTGGACGGCGTCCGCGACGGCATGACGACGCTGCGGTTCAACATCGCCATCGCCCGGATCACCGAGCTGACCAACCACCTGACCCAGACCTACGGGCAGTCCGGGCCGGTGCCGCGCCAGGTGTGCGAGTGGCTGACCCTGCTGGTCGGACCGCTGGCCCCGCACCTGTCCGAGGAGCTGTGGTCCCGCCTGGGGCACACCGGGTCCTCGGCGTGGGCGTCGTTCCCGGTGGCCGACCCGGCCTACCTGGTCGACGACACCGTGCAGATCGCCGTCCAGGTCAACGGCAAGGTGCGCGCCCAGCTGGACGTGCCCGCCGACGCCGACGCCGCGGCCCTCGAGGCCGTCGCGCTGGCCGACCCGAGGATCGCCGAGCTGCTGGTGGGCAAGACGGTGCGCAAGGTCGTCGCCGTCCCCGGCCGGTTGGTCAACGTCGTCGCGAACTGAGGAAGGACCCCCTCGCCGCCCGGGACTCAGGCGGCGGGGGAGATCCGGATCATCGCGCGGCGCTCCTGGCGGCGCAGGAGGCCGACCAGGCGGCCGGCGCCGTAGGTGATCCGCCACTGCCAGCCGTACCGGCGGGCCAGCGGCGCGATCGCGGCCGACCACTCCGCCGGCGGCAGCAGCCGGGCCTGCGCGTCGACGGCGTCGCCCTGCAGGTTCCCGCGGACGTCGCACGGGGCCACGGTCACCCGGGTGGTGTGCCGCAGCCGCTTGACCTTGCCGGAGTCGGCGCGGGTCCACACCACGAGGTCCCCGCCGTCCGGCGCCGCCCACACCGGGGTGGCGACCGGGTCGCCGGTCCGGCGGAAGGTGGTCAGGCTGACGTAGCGGCTGGTCGGGAGGGCGGTCACGACGCCAGGACAGGGGCGAGGACCGGGGAGAGGACGGCGAGCATCTCCTCCTCGACGGCGTCCACCACCTCGGACACCGGGACGTCGCGGCCCAGCTCGGCGGTCAGCGAGGTGACCCCGGCGTCGACGATCCCGCACGGGATGATGCCGCCGAACCCGGCCGCCAGGTCGGGGTCGCAGTTGAGCGCGAAGCCGTGCATGGTCACCCCGCGCGCCACCCGGACACCGATCGCGGCGATCTTGCGGTCCGGGCCGCGGGAGTCCGCCCGCACCCAGGCGCCGCTGCGGCCCTCGACCTGCTCGGTGGCCACCCCGAACCGCGCGCACACCGCGATCAGCGCGACCTCGAGCCGGCGGACGTGGGCGACCACGTCGAGCTGCCCGGCGAGCTTGACGATCGGGTACCCCACCAGCTGGCCGGGACCGTGCCAGGTGATCTTGCCGCCGCGGTCCACGTCCACCACCGGGGTGCCGTCCTGCGGTCGCTCGTGCGGCTCGGTGCGCTTGCCGGCGGTGTAGACGGCCGGGTGCTCCAGCAGCAGCATCGTGTCCGGGCCGGTGCCGGCCACGCGCGCCGCGTGCAGCTCGCGCTGGCGGTCCCACGCCTCCTGGTAGTCGACGAGGCCCGCCCGGATCACCTGCAGCTCGGTCACCGGTCCAGCGTAGGCCCGGCCGGGTGCAGCCGGCGCAGCACGGCGCGGGCGGTGCGGGCCCCCGAGGCCATCGCGCCCTGGATCGACGGGGTGTCCCGGTGGTCGCCGCAGACGAACAGGCCCTCGCCGAGGTCGACCGGTCGCCGGTGCTGCAGCGGGGGCAGCGCCGCGGGCTGCGCGCCGGTGACCGTGACGCTGGTCAGGTGCTCCAGGTCGGTGGTCGCCACCCCCTGGGCGCGGGCCACCTCCTCGCGCACCTGCGCCTCGGTGGTGGGGTCCAGCGTCGAGCTGGCCACCAGGGCCCGGCCGTCGGGGCTGTAGGCGGGCTGGGCGTCGCTCACCACCACGGAGTTCACCAGCCGGCCGCCCGGTGCGCCCAGCACGATGAGCGGGGCCTCCCACGGCGAGCGCGGCAGCACGTGCAGGTGGGTGGTGACCTGCCGGGGCGCGGATGCCTGCACCGCCGGCAGCAGGCGGGACGCGGTCGCCGGGTCGGTGGCCACGACCACCGCGTCGGCCCGGGTCTCGCCCTCGGCGGTGCGGACGGAGGTGCCGGTCACCGCGGTGACCTCGGTCGACAGGTGCCGGGCGTGCGCCGGCACCCGCTCGGCCAGCTGCTCGCCGACGGCCTGCATGCCGCGGGCGGGCAGCCCGATCCGGCCGCGCACGAAGCTGCGCCACAGCAGGTCCAGGTACCGGCTGGAGGTGGCCAGCTCGGACTCCAGGAGCACCCCGGACAGGAAGGGCCGGAAGAACCGCTCGAGGGCGAGCTCGCCGACCCCGGCGCGCCGCAGCGCGTCGATCGCCGGTCGCTCGTCGGCGGCCAGCAGCCGGGCGACCGGCAGGTAGCCGGCGCGGGCGGAGAACAGCCCGATGGCGGCCTCCTGCAGCAGGTTGCCGATCGGGGCCCGGACCGTGTCCACCACCGCGGTCGGGTGCCGCCGGGGGTCGACCACCCGGTGCGGGGTGCCGTCGACCCGGATGACCGCGCCGGTCCAGAACCAGCCCAGGTCCAGCGCGGCCAGGTCGAGGTCGGCGGCGCGGGGGTAGCCGGTGTTGAGGACCTGGAACCCCCGGTCGACGGTGAACCCGTCGACCCGCGTGGTGGTCAGCCGGCCACCGGGGTGGTCGGCGGCGTCGACCAGGTGGACGTCGCGACCCGCGGCGGCCAGCCGGGCGGCCGCGGACGACCCCGCCAACCCGGCACCGACGACGACGACCTCGACCCGAGCTGGCAACGACATGCTCCGAACCTAGGCGGAGGGTCCGTCACCGACCTGTCGAGCTGTGGACCGGCGGGCGGCCTGTGGACAACTCCGGGCCGGGTCGCCGCGGTGTCCTAGCGTCCGGCCCATGCCGCTCGTCGACCCCGCACCCGGCCCCTGCCCGGTCGTCCCGGGCTACGTGCTGGAGGAGCTCCTGGGCCGCGGCGGCACCGGGGAGGTCTGGCGCGCCCGGCCCCGCGGCAGCGGGCCGCCGGTCGCGGTCAAGGTGCTCCGGCAGGGCGACCCGGAGCGGCAGGTCCGCGAGGCCGGCCTGCTGGCCGAGCTCGACCACCCGCACCTGGTCCGGCTGCACCAGGTGGTCCGGCGACGGACCCCGGCCGGTGAGCAGGTCGCCCTGGTCCTCGACCTGCTGGCCGGTGGCAGCCTCGCTGCGCTGCTCGCCGCCCGGGGTCGACTGCGGCCCGGCGAGGTGGTCACCGCAGTCGCCCCGGTGGCGGCGGCCCTGGCCCACCTGCACGACCGGGGCGTGGTGCACGGCGACCTGTCCCCGGGCAACGTGGTGTTCACCGCCGAGGGCCGTCCGGTGCTCACCGACCTCGGCGTGGCCCGGGTGCTCGGCGAGCCGGGGAGCGGCGAGGTCACCCCGCCCTACGTCGACCCGGTGGTGGCCCGTGGTGGCGCGGCCGGACCGGCCTCCGACGTCTTCGGTGTGGCCGCGGCCGCCTTCCACGCCCTGACCGGCATCCCGCCCTGGAACGCCGCGGGGGCGGGGGACACCCTCAGGGTCGCCGCCTCCGGCCAGGTGCCCGACCTGCGGTTGCTGGCCCCGGGTGCCCCGGCGGAGCTGGTGGAGGTCGTGGAGCGCGGGTTGTCCCCGTACCCGCACCTGCGGGGATCGGCTGCGGCGTTCGCGCTGGACCTGCGGCACTCCTGCCGGCCCGAGCGGGTCGTGCTGGCCGCCCCCGGGGTCGACCCCGCGGCGCTGGGCCGCACGGGCGGGATCTCGCGGACCGAGCTGACCCACCAGGTCCGGCGGCCACCCCGTGCGCACGCGGCGCCGGGGTCGGCGAGCCGGTGGGCCCGGGCCCGGGCGCGCCTGCCGATCGGGGACCGCGTGCGCACCAGGGGATCCGGTGCCCGCGGGGGTGTCGCGCGCCGGGGAGCTGCGGTCCTCGCGGTGGTCGCCGTGCTGCTGGGCGCGGTGTGGCTGGGGGCCCGGTGGGGGAGCACCGACGCCCCGGTCCCGGCAGCCAGCACCGCCGCGGCGCTCGGGACCACCGCCGGCGCGACCACCACGGCGCCGCCGACGGCCCCACCACCCGCGCCCGCCGTCCCGCCGGGCCAGGAGGTGTCCGCGGACTCGACGGCGGTCCCGGCTGACACCGGTGCCTGGGCGGTGCTGCTGGGCGAGCTGTACGCCCGCCGGGCCGCGGCGTTCACCGAGGGCCGGGCCGACGGGTTGGACGGCGTCTTCGCCCCCGGCAGCGCGCTGGCCGCCACCGACCGGACCCGGCTGACCGAGCTGCAGGTCGCCGGTGAGCAGCTGCAGGGCTTCGCGCCCCAGGTGGTCGCCGTGACCGCGGCGACCCCCGACGACGCCGGCGTGCGCCTGGAGCTGTCCGAGGAGATCCCCGCCTACGCGGTGGTGGCCGGCACCGGCGAGCGGACCGAGGTGCCCGGGCAACCGGGCCGACCGGTGGCCATGACGCTGCTCCGCACGCCGCAGGGGTGGCGGATCGACACCGCGCAGCTGTCCCCGTGAGGGGTCAGCGGGCGCCGACCGCCCACCGCAGCGCGGACTCCACGTCGCCGTGGGTGAAGGTGAACCCGGCATCCATCAGCACCCGCGGCAGCGCCCGCTGCCCGGCCAGGACGCCGAGCTGGGCGAACTCGCCGAGGACGAGCGAGAGCGCGAAACCGGGCACCGGCAGCAGGGCCGGCCGGTGCAGCACGCGCCCCAGGGCCTTGGCGAACGCCGCGTTGGTCACCGGCTCCGGGCCGGTGAGGTCCACCGGACCGGCGACGTCGGCGGTGAGCAGGAAGCGGATGGCGTCCACCTCGTCGCGCAGGCTGATCCAGGGCCAGTACTGCTTGCCCGAGCCCATCGGGCCGCCGACGCCGAGGGAGAACAGCGGCTTGAGCTTGGCCATCAGACCGCCCTCGCCCAGCACCAGCCCAGTGCGCAGGTGCGCCACCCGCACCCCGGCGGCCTCGGCGGGGGCGGTGGCGGCCTCCCACTGCACGCACACGTCGGCCAGGAAGTCCGTCCCGGCCGGGCTGGTCTCGTCCAGCATGCGGTCGCCGCCGTCGCCGTAGAAGCCGACCGCGGACGCCGACAGCAGCACCCGGGGGCGGTCGGGGTCGGCGGCGGCGGCCTGGGCCAGCGCCGAGCTGATCGTGGTGGTGCTGTCGACCCGGCTGGCCACCACCTCCTGCTTGTACCGGTCGGTCCACCGCTTGTCGCCGATGCCGACGCCGGCCAGGTTGACCACCGCGTCCACGTCGGCCAGCAGGCCGGCGTCGACCTGGTGGTGCTCGGGGTCCCAGCGGTGCTCGTCGGCGGTGCGCGGGGTCCGGCGGACCAGGCGGATGACGTCGTGCCCGTCGGCGCGCAGAGCCGGGACGAGCTCGGTCCCCACCAGGCCGGACGAGCCGGTCACGGCGATCTTCATGGTCGGTCGACCTCCGGGTCGGGGGCGTGCGGGGTGGGGGGGAGCAGGGGGTGGTGACACCTCGGGCCCCGGCGGAGCACCGCCGGGGCCCGAGGGAGGGTGCCTACGGGTCAGCTGAGCCCGAGCTCACCGTGGAACTGACCGGCCTCCAGCCGCTCCTTCACCGTGGTGAGGAAGCGGGCGGCGTCGGCGCCGTCGACGATGCGGTGGTCGTAGGACAGCGCCAGGTAGACCATCGAGCGCACGGCGACGACCTCGCCGAGCTCCTCGTCCTGGACCACGACGGCCCGCTTGACCACCGAACCGGTGCCCAGGATCGCGACCTGGGGCTGGTTGATGATCGGGGTGTCGAACAGCGCCCCGCGGCTGCCGGTGTTGGTCAGGGTGAAGGTGCCCCCGCCCAGCTCGTCAGGCGTCACCTTGTTGGTGCGGGTGCGCTCGGCGAGGTCGGCGATCTTGCGGGCGATGCCGGCGATGCTGAGGTCTCCGGCGCCCTGGATGACCGGGACGAGCAGCCCGCGCTCGGTGTCCACCGCGATGCCGAGGTTCTCGGAGTCGTGGTAGGTGACGGTGCCCGCCTCCATGTCCAGCGAGGAGTTCACCGTCGGGTGCGCCTTGAGCGCCTCGACGGCGGCCTTGGCGAAGAACGGCAGGAACGAGAGCTTGACGCCCTCGCGGGCCGCGAAGTCGTTCTTCACCTGGTTGCGCAGGGTGGCGATCCGGGTGACGTCGACCTCGACCACCGTGGTCAGCTGGGCGCTGACCTGCAGCGACTCGACCATCCGCTTGGCGATGACCGACCGCAGCCGGGACATCTTCTCGGTGCGGCCGCGCAGCTTGGTGTCCGGTGCGGGCACCGCGGGGGCGGAGCGGGGAGCGCCGCCCTGGGGAGCCGGTGCCGAGGCGGTCGGGGCCGGGGCGGCCGCAGGGGTCTCCGCCGGCTTCTCGGCGGCGGCCAGCACGTCCTGCTTGCGGATCCGGCCACCGACACCGGTGCCCGACAGCGAGGACAGGTCGACGCCGTGCTCGGCGGCCAGCCGGCGGACCAGCGGCGTCACGTAGGCGCCACCGCCGTCACCGGTCGGGGCCGAGCCCGAGGGCTTGGGTGCCGGCGCCTGCGGTGCGACCTGCGGGGCCGGCTGCGAGGTCGGAGACCCGGCGGGCAGTGCGCCGCTGGAGCCGTAGTCGCCGCCGGGGGTCGAGTTGTCCGTCTGCGCCTCGACCGGGGTGGGCTGCGCCTGCGCGGGGGCGGGCTCCTCGGCCGGTGCCTGCTGCGCCGGTGCCTGCTGCGCCGGAGCCTGCTGCGCCGGGGCCGAGCCGCCGGAGCCGCCGCCGATGATCGCCAGCTGGGCGCCGACGTCGACGGTTTCGTCCTCGGCGACGACGATCTTGGTCAGCACGCCGGCGGCGGGCGAGGGGATCTCCGTGTCGACCTTGTCGGTGGAGACCTCGAGGAGGGGCTCGTCGACCTCGACGGTGTCGCCCTCCTGCTTCAGCCAGCGGGTGACGGTGCCCTCGGTGACGCTCTCGCCCAGGGCGGGCATGGTGACGGACGTCGGCATCGAGTGCAGTTCTCCTCAGATCAGGGGGTGGGTGGAGGTCAGCTGTGGGAGTGCAGCGGCTTGCCGGCCAGGGCCATGTGGGCCTCGCCCATGGCCTCGCTCTGCGTGGGGTGCGGGTGGATCAGGGAGGCCACCTCGTCAGGCAGCGCCTCCCAGTTGTAGATGAGCTGGGCCTCGGCGACGAGCTCGCCGACCCGGCTGCCGACCATGTGCACGCCGACCACGGGGCCGTCCTTCGCGCGGACCAGCTTGACCGCGCCCTGGGTCTTGAGGATCTGGCTCTTGCCGTTGCCGCCCAGGTCGTAGGTGACGACCTCGACCTCGCCGAAGCGCTCCTTGGCCTGCGCCTCGGTGAGGCCGACGGAGGCGACCTCGGGCTCGGAGTAGGTGACCCGGGGGACACCGGCGTAGTCGATCGGCACGACCGGCAGGCCGGCCAGGCGCTCGGCGACGAGGATGCCCTCGCCGAAGCCGACGTGGGCCAGCTGCAGGGTGGGCACCAGGTCGCCGACGGCGGAGATGGTGGGCACGTTGGTCTGCATGTACTCGTCGACCAGGACGAAGCCGCGCTCCATGGCGACGCCGGCCTCCTCGTAGCCCAGGCCCTGGCTGACCGGGCCGCGGCCGACAGCCACCAGCACGATCTCGGCCTCATAGGACTTGCCGTTCTCCAGCTCGACGGAGACGCCGTTCTCGCCCGGGGTGACCTTGGCGACCCGGCTGCCCAGCGAGAAGTCGATCTTGCGGCGGCGGTAGGCGCGCTCGAGCAGCTTGGACGACGACTCGTCCTCCAGCGGCACCAGGTGCGGCAGGCCCTCGATGATGGTGACGTCGGCGCCGAAGGACTTCCAGACGCTGGCGAACTCGCAGCCGATGACGCCGCCGCCCAGGATGATCACCGAGCTCGGGACGTGCTCGAGCTGGAGCGCCTCGTCGCTGGTGATGACGGTCGAGCCGTTCAGCTCGATGCCGGGCAGGCTGCGGGCGTAGGAGCCGGTGGCGAGCAGCACGTGCTTGCCCTCGTAGGTGGTGTCGCCGACGGCCACGGCGGTGGGGGAGACGAGCTTCCCCTCGCCCTCGACGTAGGTGATCTTGCGGCTCTTGATCAGGCCCTGCAGGCCCTTGTACAGCTTGGCGGTGACGCCGCCCTTGTAGTCGTTGACCCCGGCCATGTCGATGCCGGCCAGCGAGGTCTTCACGCCGAACTGCTCGCCCTCGCGGGCGGAGTCGGCCACCTCGGCGGCGTGCAGCAGCGCCTTGGTGGGGATGCAGCCGCGGTGCAGGCAGGTGCCGCCGACCTTGTCCTTCTCGATCAGCACGACCGACAGCCCGAGCTCGGCGCCGCGGAGGGCGGCGGCGTACCCGCCGGATCCACCACCCAGGATGACGAGGTCGGCGGTCTGGGCGGGTGCGCTCACGGGTTCTCCTCGGTGCGGGACGGCGCGGTCGGCGGGAGCAGGGCGTGCTCACCGCGACCAGGTGCGGGGGAGTGCACCACCCATCCTGCCACCTGTCGGGAACGCGCACCCGACCTGCTCCGTTGGCCCGCTGGGCGCCGTCGTCGGCGCCTCCGCGCGGCTGCCCGGGCTGCGCGGCGGAGGAGAGGAGCGCGTCGTGGGTCTCATCGACAGGCTGCGGGGACGTGCGCCGCGCAGCGGCCAGGGCGCCCGGGGCGACCGGCGCGGCACGCTGGACCGGCCCTCCGCCCGTGCCGACCTGGGTCACCTCGAGCAGTTCGTGGCCACCCGCCGCGGCGTCGAGGGCTACGTCGAGCCGCGGACGGCGATGACCGAGTCCACCATCGTGCTGGTCGCCGCCGACGGCGAGTGGACCCGCCGACGGATCGACGGGCCCGACACCGCCCGCAAGCTGTCCCGCGAGCTGGCCATCCCGGTCTACGACGCGCAGGTGACCGGCTACCCGCAGCGGATGCGCGACTGGACGCACCGCAACCGGTGACCGGCCCCGCCGCGGGTCAGCGCTCGATCAGCGCCTCGATGGTGGCCAGCAGGGTGCGCACCGGCACCCCGGTGCCGCCCTTGGTCGTGTAGCCCCACGCCCCACCGGTGTTGTAGGCCGGCCCGGCGACGTCGATGTGCGCCCAGGGCAGGCCCTCGGGCACGAACTCGGCCAGGAAGTGACCGGCGACGAGCATGCCGCCCAGCCGGTCGGCGTTGGCGTTGACGAAGTCAGCGGTGGCCGAGTCCAGGCCCCGGCGCAGCTCGGGGGGCAGCGGCATCGCCCACATCGGCTCGCCGGACCGCTCGCTCGCCGCGACCACGGCGTCGCGCAGGTCGTCGCTGCCCATGACGCCGGCGGTGCGCCCGCCCAGCGCCACCGTCTGGGCGCCGGTCAGGGTCGAGGTCTCGAGCAGGAAGTCCGGCGAGTCCTCGGCGGCCCGGGCGATGGCGTCGGCCAGCACCACCCGGCCCTCGGCGTCGGTGTTGGTGATCTCGGCGGTCTTGCCGTTGCGGAAGGTCACGACGTCGGCTGGCCGGTACGCCGTCCCCGACGGCAGGTTCTCCGCGATCGGGACGGTCGCGGTGACGTCGACGGGAAGGCCGAGCTCGGCGACCAGGCACACGGTGGCGATCACGGCGGCGGCGCCGGCCATGTCGCTCTTCATGTCCTCCATCTTCAGCGCGGGCTTGATCGAGAGCCCGCCGCTGTCGAAGGTGATGCCCTTGCCGACCAGCGCCACCGACCGGCGGGCCCGGCGCCCGCGGTAGGACAGCCGCAGCAGGCGCGGGCCGCGGGCCGAACCGGCACCGACGGCGAGGATGCCGCCGTAGCCGCCGGCGGCCAGCTGCTCCTCGTCCAGGATCTCCACCGACAGCCCGGCCTTCTTGCCCGCCGCCGCGCCACGCGCGGCCAGCTCGGCCGGGAAGAGGTCGTTGGGCGGGGTGTTGACCAGGTCGCGGGTGAGCGCGACGGCGTCGGCCACCGCCCGGACCCTCGCCAGTGCCGCCTTCGCCGCACCGGCGTCGGGCACGACCAGCTCGACGCTGCGCGGCGGGGTGGGCCGGTCGGCCGGCAGGGCGGACTTGTAGGCGGTGAACTCGTAGGCGCCCAGCAGGGAGCCTTCCCCGACGGCGTGCAGGCGCTCGTCGTCCGGGGCGCCGCCGACCGCGGCCAGCAGGGAGACGACCGACGCCCGGCCGACCAGTGCGCGGCTGGCTGCCCCAGCCGCCCGGCGGACGGCCTCGCCGGCGTAGGTGCCGTCGGCGAGCGGGGCACCGAGCCCGGCCACCGCGACGACGGGGAACGGCCCCTGGCCGAACGTCGCCAGCCGGGTCACCTCGTCCTCGGCGCCCCGGGCGCCCAGGTCGGCCAGCGCCGCCATCAGCCGACCGCCGAGCAGTCGGTCGACCGCCTCGGCCCCCGGCGTGGCGAGGGGCCCGTCCGGACCCTTCCCCACCCCGACGACGACGGCGTCGGCGGTGAGCTTCTCGAGCGGGCGGTCGGTGGCGGAGATCGTCGGCGGCACCCGCCCACCCTATGAGGGGGCCGCTACGGTCGCCGGGTGACCGAGCAGACCCCGCAGCTCTCGCCCCTGCACGAGCGCCACCTCGCGGCCGGCGCCAAGCTCGCGGACTTCGGCGGCTGGTCGATGCCGCTGGAGTACGCCGGGGGCGGCGTCATCGCCGAGCACACCGCCGTCCGTCAGGGGGTCGGGCTCTTCGACGTGTCCCACCTGGGCACCGGCACCGTCCGCGGGCCGGGCGCCGCGGACCTGGTGAACCGGTGCCTGACCAACGACCTCGGGCGCATCGGGCCCGGCCAGGCGCAGTACACGCTGTGCTGCCGCCCGGACGGCGAGGAGCACGCCGGCGGCGTCGTGGACGACCTGATCGCCTACCTGCACGCCGAGGACGACGTCCTGCTGGTGCCCAACGCCGCGAACTCGGCCGAGGTGCTGGCCCGGCTCGCCGCGGCCGCACCGGCGGGCGTGACCGTCACCGACCGGCACACCGAGGTCGCCGTCCTGGCGCTGCAGGGTCCCCGATCGGCGGAGGTGCTGGCTGCGGTCGGGCTGCCCGGTGCGCTGGACTACATGGCCTTCGCCGGCACCCAGGGCGGCGGCGACGTCACCGTCTGCCGGACCGGCTACACCGGCGAGCACGGCTACGAGCTGCTCGTCGCGGCCGACCGCGCGGGCGAGCTGTGGGACGCGCTGCTGGCCGCGGGCGAGCTCGAGCAGATCCGGCCGTGCGGTCTCGGTGCCCGGGACACGCTGCGCACCGAGATGGGCTACCCGCTGCACGGCCACGAGCTGTCGGTGGAGATCACCCCGGTCCAGGCCCGGTCGGGCTGGGCCGTGGGCTGGGGCAAGGAGCAGTTCTGGGGCCGCGACGCGCTGCTGGCCGAGCGCGCCGCGGGCCCGGCCCGCCAGCTGTGGGGCCTGCGGGCGCCGGGGCGGGGCATCCCGCGGCCGGGCATGGCGGTGCTGGATGCGGCGGGCGAGCGGGTCGGTGTGGTCACCAGCGGCACGTTCTCCCCGACCCTGCGGGCGGGCATCGCCCTGGCACTGCTGGACACCGCGGCCGACCCGGCCCCCGGACGTGAACTCGCCGTCGACGTCCGGGGCCGGACCTCACCGGTCGAGGTGGTCAAGCCGCCGTTCGTGCCCTCGCACGTGCGCTGATCAGGCGCTCTTCGCCGACTCCTTGGTCGGGGTGGGCGGCTCGGGCAGCTCGTCGGCGACGGTGGCGCGGCGGTCCCCCATGGGCAGTTCCTCGCCCTCGGTGGTGTCGTGGGCGGTCTGGTGCTCGGCCTCGGCGTTGATCTCCGCGCCCAGCAGGACCAGGAAGCAGGTCAGCTGCAGCCACAGCATGAGGACGACGACGCCGGCGATCGCGCCGTAGGTGGCCGAGTAGGACCCGAAGTTGCTCACGTAGAAGCTGAACGCGATCGACACGATGACCCAGGCGACGGTCACCACCACCGAGCCCAGGGTGACCCAGCGGAACTTCGGGGCGTCCCGGTCGGGGGCGACGCGGTAGAGCACCGACAGCGCGACGGCCATCAGCCCGAGCAGCAGCACCCACCGCACCACCTGGGCCAGGATCGTGCCCACGATGCCCAGCGGCAGCGCGTCCAGCACGATCGGGGTGACGGCCACCAGGGTCAGCGTCAGCAGCACGAACACGATGGCGCCGAAGGTCAGCAGCAGGGCCAGCGCGCGCACCTTGATCGCGTTGCGGGTCTCGACCTCGTCGTAGGCCAGGTTCACCGCGGTGATCAGGTTGTTGACACCCCCTGAGGCCGAGAACAGCGCCGCCGCGATGGAGATCACCAGGCTGATCGACAGTGCCCCGCTGCCGGCGTCGGCGACCGACGTCAGCTGGGTCTGGATGATCGAGAGCACCTCGCGGGGCACCGTGCCCCGCAGGCCGTCCACCTGCTCCTGCACCGTGGCGGGGGAGGCCACCAGGCCGTAGAGCGAGATGGCCGCGATCAGCGTCGGGAAGATCGCCAGGAAGCCGAAGAAGGCCACGCCGCCGCCGATGATCGGCATGTTGTCGGCCTTGTTCTCGGCCCACGCCCGCTTGAGGATCTGCACCCAGCCGCGGGCCGGGATCTCCGTCGGCTTCTCCGCGTCCACGCCGGGGAGCTCCGCGCTCTTCCCTTTCGCCTGGGGCGGTGACGTGGCGCTCCGCGCGGGCCCGTGCTCGGCGGCCCGGTCCTCCGCCTCGCGGGCAGCGGCCCGACGGGCCGCTTTCTCCTGCACCCGCTCGCGGATGCGGTCCACGGCGCTGTCGGGCCGCTTGATGTCGGCCATCGGTGTGTCTCCTCGGTGGTGACGAACGGGAGCGGCCCCCCTCGCAGGGGCCCGCCCTGAGCCTGCGAAGGGTGGGGGGCGAGGGGGTCCTTCGTTCAGTCGCCGGGCCAGGACCCGGTCAGCTTGGTGAACCCGCGGGCGCCGGCCCGGTTGATGGCGGCCTTGGTCACCGCGAAGATCGCGCCCTGGACGGCCGCGGCCACCAGCACCTCGCGCATCCGGTACTCGCTCTGCATGGCGCTGGGGGCGTCGCCCTCGCCGGCGACCCGCTTCCAGACCTGGCCGAAGACGGCGCTGGAGACCGCACCGGCCACGAGGCTGCCGACCAGGCCGATCGGCCGGTAGACCGCCTTGGCACCGGCGCTCACCGGCGGGACCGCCAGACGACCAGGGCGACGACGGCGGCGACCAGGGCCACCCCGGCCGCGATGACCACCGGCGGGTTCTCCCGGTAGGTCTCCACCGCGGTGTCCTTGGCCTGGGCCGCGGACTCCTTGGCGCGGGAGCCGACGTCCAGGCGGTGGCTGAGCTCGTCGACCGTGGCGGCCAGCTGCTCGCGGGTGGCCTCGATGTCGGCCTTGATCTCGTCGGGCTCGGTGGGGCCGGACACGTCGGGCGCGCCCGGACCGTGTGCGCCCTCCGGGCGCGTCGCGGGATGGCTCATCGCCCGGCACTCTCCTTCACGGTCGCGACGTCGGTCTTGATGCTCTCGAGGGTCTCGGTGGGCAGCGGTGGCTTGGCGTCCTGCACGTCCTTCTTGCCCAGCAGGGCCAGCACGCCGGCGATGAGGAAGAGGACGACGGCGATGATGATCGCGGCGAGGTAGCCGGGCAGCACGTTGGCCAGCCCGAGGATGCCGGCGGTGATCAGGGCGTTGAGGNCAGCGAGGCCCAGGGCCGCCGTCCCGGGCCTCGCTGCGCTTGGGGGTGGGCCGGCCCTTGCCGGCCGCGGTCAGCTGGGCCGTGAGGTCGGCGGCCGGGTCCGGGGCGGTCTCGGCGGGGCGGCGGCCGGGCAGGCGGAGCTTCACGGGGTGCAGTCTACGTGCCCGCGGGGGGCCGGTCGGGCCCGCACCGAGACGTGCGCACCGCCGGACGGGCGGGTCCGCGCCGTACAGTGGGAAGCAGCCCCGCCACGGCGGTGTTGGTCGGGACGGCGAGACGATGCAACCCCGACCCTCGATGTGGGAGGACAGAACATGACCGTGCAGGACACTGCGACCACCCCCGACGCCGCCACCGGCGTCCTCCTGAGCGACCCGGCTGCGGCCAAGGTCAAGGCCCTGCTGGACCAGGAGGGCCGTGACGACCTGCGTCTGCGCATCGCCGTCCAGCCCGGCGGCTGCTCGGGCCTGCGCTACCAGCTCTTCTTCGACGAGCGCTTCCTCGACGGCGACCAGACCCACGAGTTCGGTGGGGTCGAGGTCATCGTCGACCGGATGAGCTCGCCGTACCTGGGTGGGGCGACGATCGACTTCGTCGACACCATCGAGAAGCAGGGCTTCACGATCGACAACCCCAACGCCGGCAGCTCATGCGCCTGCGGGGACTCGTTCTCCTGATCCGACGCACACCCGACGAGGCCCGGTTCCCCCAGGGGAGCCGGGCCTCGTCGTGTCTGGCGGTCGCTCCTAGAGCTTGACCGGGTAGACCGTCTCGGGGACGTCGACGACGATCCGCTCCTCGACGAAGATGCCGTGCCAGATCATGAACACCAGCACCTCCCACAGCTGCCTGGCCACCCGCTTGCTCGGCACCTCGGCGGTGCGCAGCGAGGTCAGCATCGCCGCGACCCGACCGCGGTCCAGCCACTCGTCGGTGCCGCTGTCGGCGATGACCTGGTGGGCCCACTCGTGCAGCGGGCCGGCCAGGAACTCCGCGGTGGGCACCGGGAAGCCCAGCTTGCGGCGGTGCAGGATCGCCGGCGGCACGATCTGCTCCATGGCCCGGCGCAGGGCGTACTTGGTCGCGTCGGAGCCGCGGGGGACC
This sequence comes from Klenkia terrae, assembly GCF_900491935.1. Lineage (GTDB taxonomy): Bacteria > Actinomycetota > Actinomycetes > Mycobacteriales > Geodermatophilaceae > Klenkia > Klenkia terrae. The sequence goes on along the minus strand of NZ_UEXK01000004.1, from coordinate 323,472 downwards.
CGCTGGTCCAGCGGGAGGGTGCGCGCGAGGTCGAAGACCTCGGTGTCCAGGAAGGGCACGCGCAGCTCGAGGGAGTTGGCCATGGTCATCTTGTCCGCCTTGACCAGGATGTCCCCGCGCAGCCAGGTGAACAGGTCGACGTACTGCATCGCGGTGACGTCGTCGTACCCCGCGGCGCGGGTCTGCCGGTACAGGTGCTCGGTGACCTGGACGTGGGAGACCGCGGCGTCGTGCCCCCGGAGCACCGCGGCGAGCTCGGCCCCGGAGAAGTTGCGCGCGTTGCCGTAGTACCGCTCCTCCAGCGGGATCGACGCCCGGCGGAGGAGGTCCTTGCCGCGCATGCCCTCGGGCAGCCGGCCGGACAGGGCGGCCATGACCTTCTTGCCGACGCCGGGCACGCGCTGCGCCCACGCCAGGCTGATCGGCTCGCGGTAGATCGTGTAGCCGCCGAAGAGCTCATCGGCGCCCTCCCCGGACAGCACGACCTTGACGTGCTTGCGGGCCTCGCGGGCGACGAAGTACAGCGGCACGAGCGCGGGGTCGGCGACCGGGTCGTCGAGGTACCAGACCACCTCGGGGATCGCGGCGGCGAACTGCTCCGCGGTGATGACCACCGGCACGTGGGCGACGCCGAGCTCGGCGGCGGACTGGGCGGCGATGTCGACCTCGGAGGTGGACTCGCGCTCGAACCCGACGGTGAACGTCATCAGGTCCGGGTTGTAGCGGTGGGCCAGCGCCGCGATCGCGGTGGAGTCGATGCCGCTGGACAGGAACGACCCGACGGTGACGTCGGCCCGCATGTGCTTGGCCACCGACTCGTCGAGGGCCGCGGCGATCCGGTCGTAGAGCTCCTGCTCACCGCCCGCGGGGACCGGGCGGGGGGCGAACACCGGGTGGAAGTACCGCTCGGTGGTCAGCTCGCCGCCGACGACGGTGAACCGGGTGCCGCTCTCGATCCGCCGGATGCCGCGGTGCATCGTGGCGGGCTCGGGCACGTACTGCAGCGTCAGGTACTGCTGCAGGGACGCCGGGTCGACGCCGCCCGCGCCGGCCGAGCCGCCGAGCAGCTCGAGGAGGGCCTTCTTCTCGCTGCTGAGGACGACGCCGCCGTCGGCCAGCCGGGCGGTGAACAGCGGCTTGATGCCGAACGGGTCACGGGCGCCGAACGCCGTCCCGGTGGCGGTGTCCCAGATGACGAAGGCGAACATGCCGCGCAGCCGGGTGACCACGTCGGGGCCCCAGTGGTGGAAGCCGGCGACGATGGCCTCGGTGTCGCCCTCGGTGGCGAACTCGGCGCCCAGGGCGCGCAGCTCCTCGCGCAGCTCGAGGTAGTTGTAGATCTCGCCGTTGAACAGGATCCGGTAGCGGTCGGCCGCGTAGGGCAGCGGCTGCGGGCTCCCGTCGACGTCGATGATCGACAGCCGGTTGAACCCGAGCACGGTGTGCCCGTCGGACCACACCGCGGTGTCGTCGGGCCCGCGGTGGTGCAGGCAATGCAGGGCGTGGCGGACGCCGTCGACCCGGGTCTCGTCGACCCGCTCGGCATCGGTGGACAGGTAGGCGAGCAGGCCGCACATCGGCTGGTAGGTCTCCGGGGTCTCGGGGGAGGGCGGGGTCAGAGCGGCTGGCCGGCCAGGACCCGGCGGCTGACCCGCCGCTCGGCCCAGAACGACACGAAGGGCACGACGCCCGCGAGCAGCACCAGCAGCGTGCCCTTGGCGGTGAACTTGGCCTTCAGGGCCAGGTCGAAGGCTGTGACGAGGTACACGATGTAGAGGAACCCGTGGACCGGGGACACGATCCTGGACACCTCGGGGACGTCGAAGCCGTACCGCAGGGGGATGGCCACGAAGACCAGCACCAGCAGCATCACCCCGACCACGTAGGCCATCACCTGGTACCGCTTGAGCGCCGTGGCGGTGCGCGGGGGCACCACGGTGTCAGCCGACATCTCGTCCTCGCAGCGCCTTCTCGTTGAGCTCGGCCAGGTACCGGTTGTAGGCGGCCAGCTCGGGGTCGCCGGTCGTGTCGATGCGCGGCCGCTGGTAGAGCACGACGTCCTGGCCGGGCTCGTCCTCGTCGGGGTCGCGGTTGAGCTCGACCTTGACCATCTTCCCGTAGAAGAACAGGCCCATGAAGCCGTACAGCGGCCACTGCAGCGCATAGCTCCAGTTGACCGCGCCGCCGCCGTTCTCGGCCTTGGTCAGCTGCCAGTAGCCCAGGAAGAACGTGGCCACGAACAACGCGGTGATGAGCAGGTGCAGCAGCACCCAGCGCGGGGTCAACAACCGGGGGAGCACGCCTGCGACTGTAGACGGCGGACCTGGGACGGCCTGCTCCGCGGAGCATCCCCGCACCCCCGACGGCATTGCCCCCGGGTGCCGTCGGCAGCCGCCCGCGCGCCCCCCGACCAGGGGGCGGCGTCCCGTGACGGTCGGCTACGCTCGCCGTGACTGCGGTCGTGGTGGCCGGGACGTCTCGGGAGACCGTGAAGGCCGCGTCGCCACACATGAGCCGTACCGCGCAGCACCGGCCGCGCGGAGGATGAAGGAGGCAGCGGGCAGTGGCTCGACGGAGCAAGCTCGCGCGGGTCGCCGCGCTCGGCGTCCTGGCCGTTCTCACCCTGGCCGGGTGCGACCTGAACAACGAGTTCTGGCGCTTCGGCTGGCCCGAGGGCATCACCGACCAGGCCGAGCAGATGCGCCAGCTGTGGACCGGTTCGGTCATCGCGGCCCTGGTCGTGGGCTTCGCGGTGTGGGGGCTGATCTTCTGGTCGATGATCCGGCACCGCAAGCGCGGCGACGAACTGCCCAAGCAGACCGCCTACAACCTGCCCCTGGAGATCGTCTACACGATCGTCCCGTTCGTCATGATCGCGGTGCTGTTCTTCTACACCGTCGTCGTGCAGAACCGCGTGCAGGAGCGCAGCGACAACCCGGACGTGACGATCGCGGTCAACGCCTTCAAGTGGAACTGGCAGTTCGTCTACCCGCAGACCACCGAGTCCAACGGCGGGACGCCGGTCAGCACCACCGGGTCGAGCACCGAGATCCCGATCCTGGTCGTGCCGGTGGACCAGACGATCCGGTTCGAGGTGGCCTCGGCCGACGTCATCCACTCGTTCTGGGTTCCCGAGTTCCTCTTCAAGCTCGACGTGATCCCGGGCAACGAGAACGGCCGCGACAACGTCTTCGAGGTGACCGTCCGCGAGCAGGGCGCCTTCGTGGGCCGGTGCGCCGAGCTCTGCGGGACGTACCACGCGAACATGAACTTCGAGGTCCGCGCGGTGTCCGGCGAGGACTACGACGCCTACCTCGCCGCCCGCGAGGACGGCCTGTCGACCTACGACGCGCTCGAGAGCATCGGCCAGGACGGCAGCGCATCTACGACCGTGCCCTTCGACACCCTGACCGAGCAACAGCTCGACGGGGCCAGCAACTGACGTGTCCCACTCCACGACCCAGCAGCAGCGGGAGGACCGACCGTGAAGGTCGAAGCGCTCATCTTCAACCTGATCGCGTTGTTCGCGATCGTGGCAGCGGTCGTCTACGGCCTGTGGTCGCGCGAGCCGATCGGCACGACGGCGCTGGCGTTGTCGGCCGGCCTGCTCGGTCTGATCGGTGGCTTCTTCTGGTTCGTCGCCCGCCGCATCGACTCCCGGCCCGAGGACCTCAAGGACGCCGAGATCGCCGACGGTGCGGGCGAGCTGGGCTTCTTCTCGCCGGGCAGCTACTGGCCCTTCGGCCTGGCCGTGTCCGCCGCCATGATGGGCCTCGCGCTGGCGTTCTTCCACGTCTGGCTGATCCTGATGGCCGGAGCTGCGCTGCTCATCACCATCGGTGGCCTGCTCTTCGAGTACTACAGCGGGCAGAACGCGCACAGCTGACCCGCCGCACCTCCGCAGAAGGCCCCCACGCACCGCGTGGGGGCCTTCAGCGTCTCCAGGACGACTGTGCAGGCACGCCGGGCCCTTCGACCGGCTGAGCCGCGCTGCGGTGGGGTGAGCCGGGGTGGACGGCGGCTCACCCCACCGCGGCGCGGCTCATCCCCGACACGAGGCGTGGGTCGGCCTCGATGACCGCGGAGCGCGGGCTCCGATGCGGCGCACGTCGAGACCCAGACCATGGTGTCAGGTGACCTCACGTCGACGCTGAGGCCCTCGAGCGGGTCGCAGGCGCCGTCGGTCAGCGCTCGACGGCGGGACCACCGCGTGAGACCGGCGACTCGTCGCTCAGGGCTTGAGTGACCGGTTGGCTGTCGGCCTGTCGAAGGTGAGGCGCTCGCCGCCGCGACAGCGCCGCACGGCCTGGAAAAGCCCGTGGCGGGCAGATCGGGCAGGCCACGACGACGGTGGTCGCCAGCGCTGGCTCAGCCCGGGTGTCTTCGAGGCTGCCGCGCCGGCCCGTCGCAGGGTGTCCAGTGCCCAGAGCTCGGTCTGCACCGGCTGGAGTCCTGGCGCAGCTCGGACGGTTTCCGGAGGGTCTGCGGTGCGACACCGGCGGCGTACCCGGGCCGTCTGGCATGCGGCGTGGACGGCGTACCCGGATCGTTCCGGATGCGCATCACCGTTCGGGATGCACCGACGGCACATCCGCACCGTGGGGATGCAGCATCGACGGCGCGTCCGCACCTTCGCGATGCGGCATCGACGGCGCATCCGGACCTTCGGCGTTCGGCCTCGACGGCGGCCTGACGCTCAGAGGCGCGTCGGCTGAGTGGGCGCTGAAGCCCCAGGGCGCGAACGGGGCCCGTCCACGGCCGGTCAGCCGGCGCGCTGTCGGCGCTGCCCGGCGTGGACGACGTGGACGGCGTGGACTACGTGGACGGCGTGGACGGCGTGGGCCGAGCGTCGTACGCCGGCGGCCCGGAACCGAGTCGGGTGTGGGCCGCTGGCGTACGAAGGCAGGGCGGCCCGATGCCTTGGTGGTCGCGGCTCAGACCGCCCGCACGGCGACGCAGCCAACACCAGCCGCTGAGCTGCCGGGCCGACCGTCGACGCTCCCGGTCGACGTCCCACCGTTGCTGGCGACGAACCAGGCACGGCCTCCTGACGAGGCGACATACCGCGGGCGCAACGACAGCGGGCCCCCTCCCGGTGGGGAGGGGGCCCGCTGTGGCGGAGCGGCGGATCAGTCGCGCGGGTCCTGCGGGCGGCCACCCTCGGAGGGGCGACCCCCCTCGGATGGCCGACCGGAACCGACGGGCTCGTCGGCCTCGGCCGCAGCCAGGCCGCGTCGCTCCTGCTGCGAGGCGAGCTCGACCTGAGAGGGCTGCTCGATGGGGGAGAAGAAGCCCTTCACCGCCCGACGGGCACCGCCGACCTGGTTCATCTTCTTCGGCACCGGGGCGCCGGCGTAGGTGAGCTGGCCGTGGCCGTGCTCGTCCACCGGGCCGAGGGGCTGGTGGACCTCGATGAACTCACCGCTCGGGAGTCGGCGGATGACACCGGTCTCGATGCCGTGCTCGAGGACCTCGCGGTCGTGGCGCTGCAGCCCCAAGCAGATCCGGTAGCTGATCATGTAGGCAACCGGCGGCAGGACGACCATCCCGATGCGCCCGACCCAGGTCATGGCGTTGAGGCTGATGTCGAACTTGTCGGCGATCACGTCGTTGCCACCGGACATCCACAGCACGCCGTAGAACGTCAGCGCCATGACGCCGACCGAGGTGCGCACCGGCACGTCGCGGGGACGCTGGAGCAGGTGGTGGCTGGCCGTGTCGCCGGTGAGCTTGCGCTCCAGCTGCGGGTAGAGCGCCAGCACGGTGAACATCGCGCCGGCCACGACGACCGTCGGCCAGAACAGGGCCGGGATCGTGTAGTTGCCGGGGAGGTTGATGTCCCACGCGGGCATCAGGCGGGTGGAGCCGTCCAGGAAGCCGATGTACCAGTCGGGCTGGGAGCCCGCAGACACCTGAGCCGGGTTGTACGGCCCCCACAGCCAGATCGGGTTGATCTGCACCAGGCCACCGAGCGCGGCGCACAGACCGAACACGATGAAGAACAGCGCAGTCGCCTTGCCGGCGAAGGCCGGGAAGAGCCGGTTGCCGACCACGTTGTGCTCGGTGCGCCCCGGCCCCGGGAACTGGGTGTGCTTCTGCTTGATCAGCAGGAGCAGGTGCACTGCGATCAGCGCCAGGATGATCGCCGGGATGATCAGCACGTGGACGATGTAGAACCGTCCGATGATCGCGTCCCCGACGTAGTCACCGTCGAAGACCGCCCAGTGCGCCCAGGTCCCGATGACCGGGATGGACAGCAGGATCGCCGAGATGATCCGGAGGCCGGTGCCCGAGAGCAGGTCGTCGGGCATGGAGTAGCCGGTGACGCCCATGAGCAGCGCCAGCACCAGCAGCACGACGCCGATGCCCCAGTTGGTCTCACGGGGCTTGCGGAACGCGCCGGTGAAGAAGATGCGGAGCAGGTGCACCACGATCGAGGCGACGAACAGCAGGGCCGCCCAGTGGTGGATCTGCCGGATGAACAGACCGCCGCGGACGTCGAAGCTGAGCGCGAGGGTGGATTCGTAGGCCTGCGACATCTCCACGCCGCGCAGCGGGGCGTAGGAACCCTGGTAGGGGACCTCGGCCATCGACGCGTCGAAGAAGAAGGTCAGGTAGGTGCCCGACAGCAGCAGGATGACGAACGAGTAGAGCGCGATCTCCCCGAGCAGGAACGACCAGTGGTCGGGGAAGACCTTGTTGAGGGTGCGGCGCAGGGGCCCGGCGACGATGAGGCGCTCGTCGATCTCGGTTGCTGCCTTGCCGATCTTCGTCGCCGGCTGTCCCGGCGCGACCGCTGTAGCCATCAGATCCGCTCTCGGTTCCAGTAGGTGGGTCCCACAGCCTCAATGTAGTCGCTGCGCGCGACGAAGTACCCCTCGTCATCCAGCGTAATCGGCAGTTCCGGTAGGGAGCGGGACGCCGGGCCGAAGACCGGCTTGGCCCCCTGCAGCACGTCGAACTGCGACTGGTGGCAGGGGCACAGGATGCGGCTGGTCTCCTGCTCGTACAGCGAGACGGGGCACCCGGCGTGCGTGCAGATCTTGGAGTAGGCCACGTAGTCGCCGTAGCCGAAGTCCGACTGGCCATCGCGCGGCCGCAGGTTGGCCATCTGCTCGGGACGGAGCCGGATGAGCATGGTGGCCGCGTCGGCCGCTCTGTTGCCGCCCTCGACGGCGGGGAACACGGTCTCGAGCGAGCCGGGCTCCTGGTCCCCGGGTCGGATCGGCGAGCCGTCGTCGCGGACCAGCCGGACGCCGTCGGCCCACTCGGTGGTGCCCAGCGGGTTACCCTTGTTCGGGTTCTTGATGAGGCCACCGAGCGGGGCGATCAGCATGAGACCCATCGCGCCACCGGCGAAGCCGAGGCTGCGGCCGATCATCTTCCGGCGGGGGAAGCCTGTCTTGTCCAGTCCACCCATCAGGGTCGCGGCCGTCGTGGCGCGGTCGAAGTTGGAACCGTCGTGCTTGTCCTGGACGGCGGTCTCGTGCGGCAGCAGCTTCTTGACGAACAGCACCAGACCCACGCCGATGAAGACCAGCGCACCGCCCATGGTGAGGCCGAGCATCGGGGTGTAGAGGGCGCTCCAGCCGTTGTCCTCGGAGTCCCACTGCCAGTCCGGCAGGAACCAGTCGGAGCCGAAGTACACGACCGCGAACGCGAGGGCGAACAGCCCGGCCAGCCCGAAGGCGATGGCCACCTGGCGCTCGGCCTGCTTCTCCAGGCCCGAGCCCGGTGCCGGGGGCGGGTCCACGTGCAGGACCTCGACGCCGTCGTAGCGGGCGCCGAGGCGGTTGAGGTCCTCGCGCTGCATCCCGGCCAGACGCTCGGGGGAGTAGTCGTCGTCCGGGCCGCCGTGCGTCGGGCCTGCCTCGTCGGTGGCCGGGTCCGAACCGGCTCGGTCCTGCGTGCTCACGCCTTCGTCCCCATCCAGAAGATCCCGAACAGCAGGGCGCCGATGCCGACGACCCACATCACCAGGCCCTCGGAGACCGGGCCGGTGCGGCCGATGCCGGCACCGCCGGGGTCGGCCTGTTCCTTGAGGGTCTGCACGTAGTCGATGATGGATCGCTTCTGCTCCGGTGTGAGCTGGTTGTCACCGAAGACCGGCATGTTCTCGGGTCCGCTCAGCATCGCGGCGTAGATCTCGAGGTCGTTGGCGTCACCGAGGCTGGGTGCGGCCTTGCCCGAGGAGAGGGCTCCGCCGGCGCCGACGAAGTTGTGGCAGCTCGCGCAGTTGAGGCGGAACAATTCCCCGCCCTCGGCCAGGTCGCCCTCGCGGAGGTCGCCCGAGGGCAGCGTCGGACCGCCGCCGTTGGCCTGGATGTAGGCCATCAGCTGCTCGATCTCGGCGTTGTCGAAGACCGCCGGCTTCCGGGCCGCGTCGGCCTCCTGGCGGACCAGCGGCATGCGGCCGGTGTGCACCTGGAAGTAGACCGATGCCTCCCCCACGCCGATCAGCGAGGGACCGCGGTCGGACACCCCTTGCAGGTTCGAGCCGTGGCAGCTGATGCAGCTGCGGGTGTAGAGCTCCTCGCCGGCCTGCTCTGCCGACGACTGGGTGCTGATCGCGTCGTCGGCCGCATTGGCCGGGGCCAGGGCAGAGTAGCCCACGCCGGTCAGGACCAGCGCGGCCAACAGGCCGGCGATGTTGGCCAGGCGGCGTCGCTGCTTGGACCGCCGACGGATCCTCGCCGCACTGCTCGGAGTGCCGTCTGCACGACGACGGAGGCGGGCGCGCAGACCGGCCACGGAGTGGGAGAAGGGCACCGGTTCCCCTAGCGGATGAGGTAGATCGTGGCGAAGAGCCCGACCCACACGACGTCGACGAAGTGCCAGTAGTAGGAGACCACGATCGCCGAGGTCGCCTGCGCAGGCGTGAACCGGCCCATGGTGGACCGGATGAGGACGAACACGAAGGCCACGAGGCCGCCGATGACGTGCAGCGCGTGGAAGCCGGTGGTCAGGAAGAACACCGAGCCGAACGTCGACGACGAGATCGTGGTCTCGTGCTCGGTGACGAGGACGCGGTACTCGTTCGCCTGACCCAGGACGAAGACCAGCCCCATCACGAAGGTGATGGTGAACCACCGCCGGAGCCCGTAGACGTTGCCCTGCTCGGCGGCGAAGACGCCGAGCTGGCAGGTGACCGACGAGGCCACCAGGATCAAGGTGAAGACCAGCGCGTAGGGCACGTCCAGCTCGGTGGGCGGCGGGGGCCACGGGTCGCCCGCTCGAGCACGCGCGGTGAAGTACATGGCGAACAGTCCGGCGAAGAACATCAGCTCACTGGCGAGCCAGATGATCGTGCCGACGCTGACCATGTTCGGTCGGGTCAGGGAGTGCACCCGCGAAGTGTCGAAGGTGCTGCTCGCCACGGGGGCCGTTGTCACAGGCCCATCATGGCATCGGTGCAGCCGGGGTACGAGTGCGGGTGCGACGGCGTGGCGGAGCCGGGAGCCAGCTGTGGACCCGGTCGGGTCCAGACCCCCGCAGCGACGCGGGAGTGGCCGTCCGCAGCCGTCCCCGGGCCGCCCCGGCCCCCGGCCCGGCCGGTGTCCGCCGGCGCCCGGCGTGACCTGGTCGTGACCTGCCGGCCGCACCGAGCGGACCACCGCCCGGGCGGTCGGGGCACTAGGGTCGGCCCGGTGAGCAGCGCTGCCACCGTGGTGGTCTTCAGCCACCGGGCCGAGGTCCGGGATGCCGTCCGCACCGCCGTGGGTACCCACCCGGCGTCCGACGTGGGCCCGGTCCGCTACCTGGAGTGCGCCACCGGCGCCGAGGTGGTGGCCGCGGTCGACCGCGGCGGGGTGGACCTCTGCATCCTGGACGGCGAGGCGCAGCCGACCGGCGGCATGGGCATCGGCCGCCAGCTCAAGCACGAGATCACCGACTGCCCGCCCGTCCTGGTCCTGATCGCGCGGCAGGCCGACCGCTGGCTGGCCCACTGGTCGATGGCCGAGGCCACCCTGGCGCACCCGGTGGACCCGCTGGTGGCGCCCGAGGCGGTCGCCGACCTGCTGCGCGCCCGCGCCGGCCGGCCGGCCGTGCACGGATGACGGAGCCCACCTCCACGGCGCCCCCCACGGAGCCGACCCCCACCTGGCCAGGGCTGCTCCGCCGCCTCATCGCCCGGCAGGACCTCGCTGCTGCCGAGACCGCCTGGGCGATGCGCGAGATCATGGCCGGCGCCGCGTCGCCCGCCCAGGTCGCCGGGTTCGCGGTGGCGCTGCGGGCCAAGGGCGAAGCGCCCTCCGAGGTGGCCGGCATGGCGTCCACCATGGTGGAGAAGGCGACCCCCGTGTCCCTGCCGATGGACTGCGTGGACATCGTCGGGACCGGCAGCGACGGCGCCGACACCGTCAACATCTCCACGATGGCGGCGATCGTCACCGCCGCGGCCGGGGTGCCGGTGGCCAAGCACGGCAGCCGGGCCGCGTCGTCGTCCTCGGGGTCGGCCGACGTCCTCGAGGCGCTGGGCGTGGTCATCGACCTGCCGGCGGCCGGTGTCGCCCGCTGCGTGGCCGAGGCCGGGATCGGGTTCTTCTTCGCGCCGGTGTTCCACCCCGGCATGCGGCACGTCGCCGGCCCCCGCCGCGAGATGGGCATCGGGACGGTCTTCAACTTCCTGGGCCCGCTGAGCAACCCGGCGCGGCCGGCGGCCTCGGCGATCGGCTGCGCGGATGCCCGGATGGCCCCGGTGCTCGCCGAGGTCCTGGCCGGCCGCGGCTCCCGGGCGCTGGTGTTCCGCGGCGACGACGGGCTCGACGAGCTCACCACGTCGACGACCTCGGCGGTCTGGGTGGTCCGCGACGGGACGGTGGTGGCCGACCGGGTGGACCCGACGGCGCTGGGCCTGGCCACGTCGGCACCGGGCGCGCTGCGCGGTGGGGACGCCGCGGTCAACGCCGACGTCGTCCGGCGGCTGGTGGCCGGCGAGACCGGGCCGGTGCGCGACGCGGTGCTGCTCAACGCCGCCGCGGCCCTGGTGGCCTTCGACGAGCACGGGGGTCGCCTGCACGACCAGCTGGCGGCCGGGCTGGTGCGGGCCGCGGCGGCCGTGGACGACGGCCGGGCGGAGGCCCTGCTCGCCCGCTGGGCAGAGGTCAGCCAGGCCGCGAGGTAGGCGGAAGGAACGGGCCCCTCGCGGGGAGCGAGGGGGTCCTGCCCTAGTCGAGGCCGATGGAGAAGGCCGACTCCAGGTCGTGCTGGGAGTAGGCGCGGAACGCGATGTGGGTCTTGGTGTCGACCACGCCGGGGACCTTGTTGATCCGCCCGGCGATGACCTCGGCGACGTCCTCGAACTCGCGGACCCGGACGAGGGCGATGAGGTCGGTGCCCCCGCCGGCCACGGAGTAGACCTCGCTGACCCCGTCGAGGTCGGCCAGGGTGGTCGCGACCTCGCCGATCGAGTCGGTCGAGGCGTCGATGAGGACGATGGCGGTGATCACACCCGCGAGGCTAGCGCCGCGGGGCCGCCGTGACCGGTCCGCCCGCCGGTGACCCGGTCCGGCCGGGCGCGGGTGCCCAGGGAGCGTCCGTCGGCGAAGGGGTCGCGGGCGGCGCGGCCGGCGTCGACGAGGGCGAGGAAGCCGCGCAGCGGACCGGTGCCGGGCGTGCGGCAGGCCAGCGTGCCGGTGACCTCGACGAGGCGGGTGCCGGGCTTCTCCATCCAGCGGAGCACGAGCTCGGTCTCCTCGACCGAGGCGGCGAGCTCGCCCTCGGGCCCGGCGACGGTCTCGGCGGTGGTCTTCAGCTGCTGCAGGTAGGCCCGCACCGGGGCGCCGCGCACCGCCACCCCCGCGGCCACCAGCCGGCCGCGGCGGACCACCGCGAGGGCCCAGCCACCGGCGCCGTCCGGGCGGGCGAGGGTGAGCTCGGGGACCTCGGCGAGCTGGGCCAGCCGCTGGCGGCGGCGCAGGGCGCGCACCAGGACGGCGATCCGGTCGCGCAGCACCGCGGCGTCCTCGAACCGGCCGTCGGCGGCCAGCCGGTCGACCCGACCCAGCAGCGGCGCGCAGAGTCGGCCAGGGTCGGCGTGCACCGCGGCGGTGAGCACCGCGGCGGTGGCGGCGTACTCGTCGGCGCTCTGCGCGCCGGTGCACGGGGCGCCGCAGCGGCCCATCCCGGCCAGCGCACACGCCGGGTGGGACGCCGACGGGACCAGCCGTCCGCTGCACTGGCGCAGCGCCAGCGCCTCGTGCACGGCGGCCACCGCGGCGTCGGCGGCCCGCCGGTCGGCGAAGGGGCCCAGCACCGTGCCCGGCCCGGGGACCACGCGGCGCACCACGGACAGTCGGGGGAAGGCCTCGTCGGTGAGCCGGACCCACAGCAGGCGCTCGGGGAACCGGGACCGCTTGTTGTAGCGCGGCTTGTGCTGGGCGATCAGCCGCAGCTCGCGCACCGAGGCCTCCAGGTCGTGCGCGCAGGGGAGCGCCTCGACCCGTTGGGCCAGCCCGACCATCTCGGTCATCCGGCTGCGCTGCTCACCGGCGGTGAAGTAGCTGCGCACCCGGGCGCGCAGGTCGGTGGAGGTGCCCACGTACAGCGCCTCGTCGCCGGGGCCGCGGAAGACGTAGACGCCGGGGCCGTGCGGCACGTGCGCGGCGAGGTGGCGCTTGCGCCGGCGCTGCGGGTCGACCTGGCGGGTGAGCCCGACCAGCTCCTCCAGCGAGGTGACGCCCAGCGGGCCCAGCCGCTCGAAGAGCCCGTGCAGCACGTCGACGGTGGCCCGGGCGTCGTCCAGGGCGCGGNGCGCGCATCGTGGCACGGGAGAGCGCCGCTGTTAGGGGTCACAGACCCGCCGCCGACCTCGGGGGCCACCGCGCGGGCGTCGTCCAGGGCGCGGTGGGTGGGCGTGGTGGACGAGGAGAAGAACGGGGCCAGGGTGCCCAGCTTGCAGTTGGGCACCTCGTCGCGGGTGAGCAGCCGCCGGGCCAGCACCGCGGTGTCGACCGACGCGGCCGGCGGCCACGCGAGCCCGGTGGCGGCGCAGGCCGCCTTGAGGAACCCGAGGTCGAAGGGGGCGTTGTGCGCGACCAGGACCGCCCCCCGGGCGAACTCCAGGAAGTGCGGCAGCACCGACTCGATGCGGGGGGCGGTGGCCACCATCGTGGAGGTGATGCCGGTGAGCACGCTGACGTAGGGCGGGATGTCGCGGCCGGGGTCGACCAGCGTGCCGAACTCGCCGAGCCCCACCCCGCCGCGCACCCGCACCGCCCCGATCTCGGTGATCGCGTCGGTGTGCGCCGAGCCGCCGGTGGTCTCCAGGTCGACGACCACGAACGTCACGTCGGTCAGCGGGGTGCCCAGGTCGTCGATGGTCACCTGGTGGGCGGGGGTACCGGTCACGGCGCGGACGCTAGGGCGGGGGTCCGACATTCCCCGGCGGGCCCCCGGGACCCGCTCGGGTGCCCCCGCGCCCGCCGAGGTGCAGCGGCCGTCACCGGCGGGGCACAATCCACCTCGCCGTGATCCGCGGCACGACGACGGCGTCGTGCGCGACCGGTCGGGGAGGTCCAGGTGTGGTCGCGGTCGGGGACGACGGCCCTCGGGGCCGTGCTGGCCGGTGCGCTGCTGGCGCTGGCCGTGCTGGCGGCCCCCGGGACGGCGGCGGCGGCACCCCGCGACCAGCCCGGCGGCACCACGGGCGTCCTGGACAGCGCCGAGCTCACCGCGCTGCAGGACCAGGCCGCCGACGTCCAGGGCGACCTCCAGGAGCGGCAGGCCACCGTCACCGCCGCCCAGGACCGCCTGGCCTCGGCGCAGCAGGTGGCCGACGCCGCCGCGGCCGAGGTCGCCGCCGCCGACACGGTGCTCACCCAGCAGCAGGTCGCGGTGTCCCGGTACGCCTCGGCGGTCTACCGGGACGGCGGCGCCCCCACGGCGCTGTCCCTCCTGCTGGCCGGCGGCGACCCCGGCGACGTGGTCTCCGCGCTCGGCTACCTCGACGTCATCGACACCGGCACCGACGCCGTCCTGCAGGCCGCCGAGGACCGGCGCCAGCAGGCGCTGGCGCAGCAGGCCTCGGCCGACGCCGCGCTGTCGGACAGCCGGACCGAGGCCGACGCGGTGGCCGCCCAGGTGGGCGAGCTGGAGGCGGCGGCCGCCTCGGTGACCAGCCGCCTGGACGAGGCCCTGGGCGTGGTCGACCGGCAGCTGGCCCAGCTGCAGGCCGAGCAGCTGCAGGTGAACGCCGACACCGCCGCCGCGTGGCAGGGCTACGTCGACCAGCTCGCCGCGGCCGGGGTGCTCCCGCCGCCGGCGGCCGCGCTGCGCGACCCGGTCGCCGGGCTGCCGGCCGGGCTGGTGCCGGTGGGCGGCTCGACCGGGGCCGCCCAGCCCGGCGCGGCCCAGCTGCCCCGCCAGCCCACCTCCCTGCTGGTGCTGCCGGCCGAGACCGTCGCCGCCGTCAGCGCGGCCATGACCGACCTCGGGCTGCCGTTCGCCCCCGGGACCGCCGGCCCGGAGTCCTTCGACTGCGGGTCGCTGGTGCAGACCGCCTACGCCGCGGCCGGGATCGCGGTGCCGGGCACCCAGGGCGAGCTGTTCGCCACCACCTCGCCGGTGGCGCCGGTGGACGTGCTGCCCGGCGACCTGGTGTTCCTGGGGTCGGCGGAGTCCGGGCTGTCGCACGTGGGCATCGCGCTGGACCCGCAGACCATGCTGGCCGCCGACGGCCGGGCCGGCGCCGTGGTGGTCCGCGGCCTGCCGGCCGACCAGGTGCTGGGCATCGGCCGGCCGAGCCTGGCCCTGCGCGCCCCGGTCGCCGTGCCGGGCCCCACCGGGGGAGCGCTGGCCGTGGAGTGCGGCAACACGGTCTACCCGGCCACCTACGACGGCAGCCGCTCGTGGGGCGGCTACCCCAACGGGCTGATCCCGCCGTCGGCCCTGTGCCCGCTGGGCGCCGCCGGGCACGCGCTGCGCTGCGACGCGGCCGCGGCCTACCGGGCGATGTCCGCGGCCTTCGCGGGTGCCTTCGGCCCGGCGCTGTGCATCACCGACTCCTACCGCAGCTACGCCAGCCAGGTGACCCTCTACGGGCAGAAGCCGGCGCTGGCCGCGGTCCCGGGCACCAGCAACCACGGCTGGGGGCTGGCCGTGGACCTGTGCGGCGGGGTCGAGTCCTACGGCACCGCCCAGTACGCCTGGATGGTGGCCAACGCCGGCCGCTTCGGCTTCATCCACCCCACCTGGGCCGACCCGGGCAACGGGCGCGAGGAGCCCTGGCACTGGGAGTACGCGGGCAGCTGACCCCGGTGCGCGGGGTCGGTCGGCCGGAATTGTCGGTGGTCGCTCCTAGCGTCCGCGGCGACGGACCGACCGGGTCCGCCGACGTGCCCCGTCCAGCTGCCAGGAGGCCCGACGTGCTCATCGACTGCGACACCTGCACCGTCCGCGGGGAGGGCTGCGGCGACTGCGTGGTCAGCGTGCTGCTCGGTGCCCCGCCGGGGTTCCGGGGGAGTGCCCCGACCGTGGT
This sequence comes from Klenkia terrae, assembly GCF_900491935.1. Classification (GTDB taxonomy): domain Bacteria; phylum Actinomycetota; class Actinomycetes; order Mycobacteriales; family Geodermatophilaceae; genus Klenkia; species Klenkia terrae. The sequence continues at coordinate 307,994 of NZ_UEXK01000004.1, read as the reverse complement.
GCCGCTGGGCCGCCGGCCGCTGCGGCCGACCCAGCCCGCGCTCCCCGGCCTGGGGGCCGCGCTCGGCGACGCCCTCGTGTCCGGGCCGACCCGGCAGGGCCGGGTGCTGGAGTTCGACGACGTCGAGCGCCGCGCCCTGTTCGTCCTGGCGGAGATGGGGTTGGTCCCGCCGCTGCGGCACCAGGCCCCGCCGACCCGCGAGGTCGGCTGACCCGGCGACACGCCGCTGGCCGGCCCGACCCAGCGGATCATGCCAAAACCACACGGGTGGGATTAGCAGATCAGGCACGCATGAATCCGGTTGTGACTCTTCGTTTCGATCCGATCACGCCCGTAGCGTTCGTGGTGACCGGTCGAGCCCGCACCACCTGTCCCCAGGGTGGTCTCGGCCGGGGTGCAGGAGCACTCGCGCATCGTGGTCGTCCCCACCTGGTCCCACCCCTCCCCGGCCACGGCCGCCCGAGCCTGGTCCGCCCGCGGGCTGGTCCTGGTCGGTGCCGCCGGCCTGGTGCTGGCCCTGGCGCCCGGTGCGGCGGTGGCCGCACCCGCGCAGGCCGGCAGCCCCGCGGAGGCGACCCAGCTGGTGGCCGACGCGACCCACCAGCTCGAGGTGGTCACCGAGCAGGTCAACGACGCCCAGGTGCAGCTCGCCGAGCAGCAGGCCGCCGCGACCGCAGCGGCGGACTCCGTCACCGCTGCGCAGGCCCAGCTGCAGAGCCTGGGCGCGCAGATGGACGAGGTGGCCGTCAGCGCCTACACCGGCAACCCCTCCAGCTTCGCCGCGCTGCTGACCAGCAGCTCGCCCGAGGACTTCCTGGCCCAGGTCAGCACGCTGGACGTCATCGCCGGCCACACCGACGACCTGCTCACCCAGGTGTCGGCCGCCGCGCAGGTCGCCGCCGACGCCCAGGCCGCGGCCGACGCCGCCGGCGCCCAGGCGCAGCAGACCCTCGACCAGGTCACCGCCCAGCAGACCGAGCTGCAGCAGCAGATCGCCACCTACCAGGCCCAGTACGCCGCGCTGACCACCGCGCAGCAGGCCGAGGTCGTCCAGGCCACCAGCGGCCCCGAGGTCACCCCGCCGGCCGCCGTGGTCGCCGACAGCGATGCCGCGCAGGCCGTGGTCGACGCCGCGATGGCCCAGCGCGGGGACCCCTACGTGTGGGGTGCCGGCGGGCCCGGCAGCTTCGACTGCTCCGGCCTGACCGCCTACGCCTACGCCGCGGCCGGCATCTCCCTGCCGCACTCCAGCGCCGCCCAGGCCCGGATGGGGTCCGCGGTCTCCCGCGCCGACCTGCAGGCCGGCGACCTCGTCTACTTCTACTCGCCGGTCAGCCACATCGGCATCTACCTCGGCAACGGGATGATGGTGCACGCGCCCACGTCCGGTGACGTGGTCAAGGTGTCCAGCGTCGACATGTCCGGCTACGCGGGGGCCCGCCGCCTGCTCTGAGCCGCCGGCGGCCGCGGCCAAGGTCCGGCTCGTACGGTGTACCGGTGACCCCCCGTCGGCTCGCGCTGCTGACGGCGCTCGCGCTCGGTCTGGCCCTCGTCGTGGTGCTGTGGCTGCGGATCCCGTGGGCGGCGACCCCGCAGGTCAGCGACCCGACCGGCGGTCTGACCACCGACCAGCTGGACCGGGCGGACTCCTTCGCCGCGGCCCTGCGCCCGGCGTCGGTCGCCAACCTGCTGCTGGGCCTGGTGGTCAGCGGGGTGCTGGGGCTCACCCGCACCGGCGCCCGCTGGGTGACCGCGGTGGCCCGGCCGCTCGGTGGGGGGTGGTTCTGGCAGGTGGTGCTGGGCACCGTCGTCCTCACCGCGGCGGGCCGGGTGGTGACGCTGCCCCTGGCCGCCTACGGCGAGGTGGTGCGGCACCGCTTCGGGCTGTCCACCCGCAGCTGGCCGCTGTGGGCCCGCGACGTGGCCGTGGACACCGGCATCACCGCGGGGCTGACCGCCCTCGGGCTGGTGCTGCTGGTCGCGGTGGCCCGGCGGGCCCCGCGGACCTGGTGGGCGTGGGTCGGCGTCGGGGCGGCCGGGCTGGTGGTGGCCGGGTCGTTCCTCTACCCGGTGGTCATCGAGCCGGCGTTCAACGACTTCACCTCCCTGCCGGCCGGCCCGCTGCGCACCGACCTGCTCGACCTCGCGGCCGCCAACGGGACCCCGGTGCAGGACGTCCTGGTGGCCGACGCCAGCCGGCGGACCACCGCGCTGAACGCCTACGTCTCCGGGTTCGGGTCGACCCGCCGGATCGTCGTCTACGACACGTTGCTCGACCAGCTGCCCGACGACCAGATCGAGTCGATCGCCGCGCACGAGCTCGGCCACGTGGCCACCGACGACGTCCTGACCGGCACCCTCGTCGGCGCGCTGGGCGCCGGGGCCGGGGTGGCGCTGCTGGGCTGGCTGCTGGGCTCGGCACCGCTGCTGCGGCGGGCCGGCGCGGAGGGCCCCGGTGACCCGCGGGTCGTCCCGCTGGTCCTGTTGCTGGTCGCGGTGGGCACGCTGCTGTCCACGCCGGTGCAGAACGGGGTGTCCCGTCAGCTCGAGGCCCGGGCCGACCAGCACTCCCTGGACCTCGCCGAGGACCCCGACGCGTTCGCCGCGGTCATGCGCCGGCTGGCGGTGGCCAACCTGAACCAGCCCGACCCGCCGGCGGCCTGGCAGTGGTTCTTCGGGTCGCACCCCACCACCGCCCAGCGGGTGGCCGCCGCCCAGGAGTGGTCGCGCTGACCCGGACCCTGGTCGTCACCAACGACTTCCCGCCGCGGCAGGGCGGCATCCAGACCTTCGTCGCGGCCCTGCTCGACCGGCTCCCGCCCGAGGACCTGGTGGTGCTCGCCTCGACCTCCCCGGGGGCGGCCGAGCACGACGCCGGCCTGCCCTACCGGGTGGTGCGGCTGCCCACGGCGATGCTGCTGCCCACCCCGCGCACCGCGCGGGTGGCCGCCGGCCTCGTGCGCGAGCACCGGGCCGGGACGGTCGTGTTCGGCGCAGCCGCACCGCTGGGCCTGCTGGCCCCCGGCCTGCACCGGGCGGGCGTGCGGCGCAGCCTCGGGATCACCCACGGCCACGAGACCGGGTGGGTGGCGCTGCCGGTGGGCCGCCAGCTGCTGCAGCGCATCGCCGGCGGGGTCGACGTGCTGACCTACATCTCCGAGTTCACCCGGGGCCGGCTGGCACCGGCGCTGGGCGACCGCACCGCACTGCGCCAGCTGTCCCCGGGCGTGGACGTCTCCCGTTTCCACCCCGGTGCCGACGGCGCCGCGGTGCGCGACCGGTACGGCCTGGGCGATGCCCCGGTGGTCGTCTGCGTCTCCCGGCTGGTCCGGCGGAAGGGTCAGGACGTCCTGGTCGAGGGCTGGCCCCGGGTGCTGGCCCGGCACCCCGCTGCGCGCCTGCTGCTGGTGGGCGGGGGACCCGACGAGGCCCGGCTGCGCAGCCGGGTCACCGAGCTGGGGCTGTCGGCGTCGGTGCAGCTGACCGGTCCGGTGCCGCCGGCCTCGCTGCCCGAGCACTACGCCGCCGGCGACGTCTTCGCCATGCCCTGCCGCACCCGCCGCGCCGGGCTGGACGTGGAGGGCCTGGGGATGGTCTACCTGGAGGCGGCCGCGTGCGGGCGCCCGGTGGTCGCCGGCACCTCGGGCGGGGCCCCGGAGGCGGTGCAGGACGGCGTCACCGGCCACGTGGTGGACCCGCGGTCACCCACCGCCGTGGCCGCCGCGGTCACCGGCCTGCTCGACGACCCGGCCCGGGCGGCCGCCATGGGGGCGGCCGGCCGGGCGTGGGTCGAGCAGCGCTGGTCCTGGGACACCATCGGCGCCTCGTTCGCCGCGCTGCTCGACCCCGACGGGGCTGGGTCCGCCTAGGCGCTGGCCTTCGCGTACAGCGCCTCGACCTCGTCGGCGTACTCCTTCATCACCACGTTGCGCTTGAGCTTCAGGCTCGGGGTCAGCGTGCCGTTGGCCTCGGTGAAGTCGATGCCGAGCACCCGGAACTTGCGGATGGACTCCGCGTGCGACACGGCCTTGTTCGCCCGGGTGACCGCGGCGTCGAGCTCGGCCAGCACGTCCGGGTCGTCGCGCAGCTGCTCGGCCGTCAGCGAGGCGTCCTTGCCGTGCGCCTTCAGCCAGCCCGGCAGGGCCTCCTCGTCGAGGGTGATCAGCGCCGCGATGAAGGGCTTCTGGTCGCCGACCACGATGCACTGGCTGACCAGCGCGTGCGAGCGCACCGAGTCCTCCAGCACCGCGGGGGCCACGTTCTTGCCGCCGGCGGTCACCAGGATCTCCTTCTTGCGCCCGGTGATCTTCAGGAAGCCCTGGCTGTCGAGCTCGCCGATGTCGCCGGTGTGGAACCAGCCCTCGGCGTCGATGGCCTCGGCCGTGGCCTTCTCGTTCTTCCAGTACCCGCGCATGACGACCCCGCCGCGCAGCAGCACCTCGCCGTCCTCGGCGATGGCCGCGTCGGTGCCCGGCAGCGGCCGCCCGACGGTGCCCATCTTGAACGCGGCGTCGTGGTTGACCGCGGCCGCGGCGGTGGTCTCGGTGAGGCCGTAGCCCTCGTAGACGGTGACGCCGACACCGCGGAAGAAGTGGCCCAGGCGGTCGCCCAGCGGTGCGCCACCGGAGATGGCACCCACGCAGCGGCCGCCCAGCGCGGCCCGGATCTTGCCGTAGACCAGGACGTCGAACAGCTTGTGCAGGGCCTTGAGCTGCAGCGAGGCACCGCCGGTGTCCTGCGCGCGGGACCAGTCGATGGCCGTCTGGGCGGCCTTGTCGAAGATCTTGCCCTTGCCGCCCTCGTCGGCGGTGGCCTTGGCCTGGTTGAAGACCTTCTCGAAGACCCGGGGGACGGCGAGCACGAACGTGGGCCGGAAGCGGCCGAGGTCGCCCACCAGGTCCTTCACGTCCGGGGTGTGGCCGATGACGGTGCGGGTGCGGACGGCGCCGACCTGCAGCACCCGGGCCAGCACGTGGGCCAGGGGGATGAACAGCAGCAACGACCCGTCCATGTTCATGAACCGGCCGAGCAGGGTCATCCCGTTGCCGATCTCGAACAGGAAGTTCGCGTGCGTCAGCTCGCAGCCCTTGGGCCGGCCGGTGGTGCCGCTGGTGTAGATCAGGGTCGCCAGGCTGTCCGGGGACAGGCTGGCGCGGCGGGCCTCGAGCTCGCTGTCGGGGACCTCGTCGCCGGCCGCGGACAGGGTGCCGACCGCGTCGTCGTCGATCACCCACATCGGGCCCAGGTCGGGCGCCTGGTCGCGCACGGAGTCGACGGCCGAGGCGTGCGAGGAGCTCTCGACCACCAGCGCCCGGGCCCCGGAGTCGCTCAGGATCCAGCCGATCTGGTCGGCCGAGGACGTCTCGTAGATCGGGACGACGACGGCGCCGGCGGTCCAGATCGCGAAGTCCAGCACCGTCCACTCGTAGCGGGTCTTGGCCAGCAGGCCGACCCGGTCACCGGCCTGCACCCCACCGGCCACCAGGCCCTTGGCCACGGCGCGCACCTGCTCGGCGAACTCCGCGTAGGTCACGTCGACCCAGGCGCCGTCGACCTGCCGGCGGAGGCCGACCTGCGACCCCGCCTCGGCGGCGTTGAGCGCCACCATGTCGGGCAGTGCCTCGTCGGGTCCCACCGAGTAGGTGGGGGGAACGCTCAGCTCGCGCACGCCGGTCCTCTCCTCCCCGCGCGGAGGGGCCAGCCTCGTCGCCGGCCTGCGGACGCGGGATCGTGGTCCACCAATCTAGCGGGCCCCACTACTGGTGAGTAGGTGACCTGCACCGGGGGACGGCCGCGGGGCCCGGCGACTACCCTGCGCGCATGGCCGACCAGTCCACCCAGTCCATCGTGATCGACGCGCCGGCGTCCGCCGTGATGGCCGTGATCGCCGACTTCCCGGCGTACCCGGAGTGGGTCTCGGCCGCCAAGACGGTGGAGGTCCTGCGCACCGGCCCCGACGGGCGGGCGGAGCAGGTCCACTTCGTGCTCGACGCCGGTGCGGTCAAGGACGACTACGTGCTGGCCTACACCTGGGAGGGCGACCGGCGGGTCAGCTGGACCCTGGTGCAGGGCCAGATGCAGAAGCGCCAGGACGGCAGCTACACCCTGGTCGAGAGCGGCGGCGGCACCGAGGTGACCTACGCGATCAGCATCGACCTGTCGATCCCGATGCTGGGCATGATCAAGCGCAAGGCGGAGAAGGTCATCCTGGACACCGCGCTCAAGGAGCTCAAGAAGAGCGTCGAGGCCTGACCGGCCGGTGCGCACCCTCCTCGTCACCGGCCCCGGTGGGGCCGGCTCCTCCACCGTCGCCGCGGCCACCGCGCTGGCCGCCGCGCGGGCCGGGCACCGGACCCGGCTGCTGACCGCCGGCGCGCCCGCCGTGGCCGGGCTGGCCGACGAGGTCGCCGTGCAGGTGGTGGCCCCCGGCCCGGCCGTCGAGGCGGCGTGGGCGGGCCACGCCGACCAGCTCGCCGCGCTGGTCCCGGCGCTGGGTCTGCCGCCGGCCTCGTCGGTGGTGCCGCTCCCCGGTGCCGGGGAGGTCGCGCTGCTCGTGGAGCTCGGCCGGGTGGCCGCGGCCGGCGGCACCGACGTGCTGGTCGTGGACGCCGGACCGGTGGACCGGGCGACCGCCCTGCTCGGGCTGCCGGCCGCGCTGCGCTGGTGGTCCGCGCAGCTCGCCCCGCCGCGGCTGCGGGTGCTGGCCGCCGTCCGGTCCGCGGCCGGTCGGGGCCGCCCGGGCGTGCTCGAGGCCGCCCTCGCGGCGCTGACGGCCACCGAGGCGCTGGTGGACCGGGTGCCCGACGTCGAGGTGCACCTCGTGCTGCCGCCGGACCCGCGCGCGCTGCCGGCGCTGCGCGGCTCCGCCGCCGGGGTCGGCCTGCTGGGCCGGCCGCTGGCCGCGGCCACCCTCGCCCGGGTGCTGCCCGGGGGCGCGGGGGAGTGGGCGGCCGCGCGGGCCGCAGCCCAGGACCAGGTGCGCGCCGAGCTGCACGGCACCGGCTTCCCCGTCGGGGAGCTCGCCGAGGCACCCCGCCCGCCCGCCGACGTCGACGCCCTGACCGCGCTGGGCGTCGGTCTGCCGGACCTGCCCGCGGCACCGGCCGGGCCCTCCTCGCGGCGCGAGGGCACCGGCTGGGTGCTGGACGTCCCGCTGCCCGGCGCCGGTCGCGGGGAGGTCGAGCTGACCCGGTGGGGCGACGAGCTGGTGGTCGGCGTGGCCGGCGTGCGCCGGTCGCTGCCGCTGGACTCGTTGCTGCGCCGGTGCGCGGTCACCTCGGCCTCGGTGCGCGACCCCGGGACGCCGGCCGCCGCCCTCGCCGTGCGCTTCGTCACCGACCCCGCGCAGTGGCCGGCCGACCTGCTGGCCGCCGAGGACGTCCGGGCCGGGGCGTCGCGGTGACCGACCCGACGTCCGCCCTGGGCGACCAGCTGCGCGGGCTGGCCGAGGGCCTGAACGGGTTCCTGGGCACGGTCACCGCCGAGCTGGGCGAGGACCACTCCGCCGAGTGCCGGACCTGCCCGCTGTGCACCGCCCTGGCCGTGCTCCGCGGCCAGCGGCCGGACCTGTCCGACGCCCTGGCCGACCTGCTGTCCACCGCGGCGACGGCCCTGCGCGGGCTCGCCCGCCCGGCACCCGGTGACGACCCCCNGGGAGCAGACGCGTCGGCCGGCGGCTCGACGGGCAGGTCGGTGGGCCCGGTGGCGGCCTCCTCGGCCTCCCAGGCGGCGACGATGCGGGCGAACTCGGCGTCGGTGGCGGCGTCGTCCTCGGCCCGGTCGGTCCGCCGGCGGCGGGGGGTCGGCGCGGCCGGCAGGTGCTCGTCGGCGTGCGTGTCGACCAGCGTCCGGGCGTCGGCCCGGCGGGCGCGGTCGACGAAGAGCCGGTCGGTGGGCGGCGACGGCAGGAACTGGGTCCGGGTGTAGGGGCCGACGTCGGTGGAGGGCGCCAGGTAGGCGGCGATGCCCTCCTCGCGCAGCACGTCCAGCAGGTGCTCGCCGACCCGGGGGTCGACGTCGCGGAGGGGATGCCACAGCGCGGCCTGCAGGCCGTTGTCCCGACGCCCGCGCCGAGCGTTCATCCTGGCCTCCCGTGCACGGTGTGGAGCCTCGTCGGCCCCCGGCCGGTTGTCCAGGGGGAGGGTCGTCCGGCCCCCCGATTGTGACCTGGCACCCTCGCTCCCTAGTCTGGGCGTCGCTGAGGGAGGCGTGTTGTTCTACTGGTTCCTCAAGAACGTCGCGATCGGGCCGATCGTCCGTCTGGTGTTCCGTCCGCAGGTGACCGGTGCGTCGAACGTGCCGCGCCGTGGCGCGGCGGTGCTGGCGAGCAACCACCTGGCCGCCTCGGACTGGATCTTCATGCCGCTGATGCTCAAGCGCCGGGTGACCTTCCTGGCGAAGGCCGAGTACTTCACCGCGCCGGGCATCAAGGGCGCGCTGCAGCGGGTGTTCTTCGCCGGCAGCGGCCAGGTGCCGATCGACCGGACCAGCGCCGACGCCGCCGAGGCCGCGCTGTCCACCGGCATCCGCATCCTGCGCGAGGGCAACGTGCTGGGCATCTACCCCGAAGGCACCCGCTCGCCCGACGGCCGGCTGTTCCGGGGCAAGACCGGTGTGGCCCGGATGACGCTGGAGACCGGCTGCCCGGTGGTGCCGGTGGCGATGGTCCCCGGCCGCAGCTTCCGCTTCCTGGGCAAGAAGCTCACCCGGGTGGACGTCGTGGTGGGGGAGCCGCTGGACTTCTCCCGCTACGAGGGCATGAGCGGCGACCGGTTCGTCGAGCGCTCGATCACCGACGAGATCATGTACGAGATCATGCTGCTGTCGGGCCAGGAGTACGTCGACCTGTACGGGGCCAAGGTCAAGAAGTCGATGGACTCCACCGGATCCAGCGCCGTCGAGGTCGTCGGCAAGCTGCAGCCGCCGCCGCACGAGGCCGCCGACCGCCTGCCGAGCAGCCTCGCCGGCTAGGTCGCCCGCGCACGGTGCCGGTCAGCGACCGGTGATGCGGTCCAGCACGTCGGCGGCCAGGGCGAGGACGTCGTCGCGGCTCATGGTCGGCTCGGCGGTCCAGCCGATGACCAGGTCCTCGGTGAAGGCGAACCAGGAGCGCACCAGCTGGCGGTGCCGCGGGTCGTCGGGGAGCCCGACGACGGCCAGCGTCCCGTCGACCAGGCGCTCGCGGGCCTGCGTGTAGACAGTGGCCGCCGCCGGGTCGCCGCCGACCGCGCCGCGGACGAACGCCACGTAGCTGTCCCGGTAGGTCTCCACCCACTCCACGAACCGGTCGAGCATGCCGGCCTGCGCCCCGGTGCCGGCGTCGCCGAGCACGTGGTCGCACAGCAGATCGGCCGCCGCCCGCGTGACGGCGTCGATGTAGTCGGCCTTGGTGGCGAAGTAGTGGAAGAGCAGGCTGCGGCTGATCCCCGCCCGCCGGGCCACCTCGTCGATGGTCAGCTCGGGCACGGGCGTGGTGGGCAGCAGCTCCAGGCCGATCTCGACCAGCTGCGCCCGCCGGTCCGCGGCCGACCGCCGGGCCGCGGTCACGGCGTCGGCAGCAGCCGGCGGATCGCGGCGGTCACCAGGTCCGGCCGCTCCTGGGGGAGCATGTGGCCGCAGCCGGGCACGATCTGCAGGTGCGCGGTCGGGATGGCCTCGGCGAGCCGACCGGAGTGCTTCACCGGGGTGAGCTTGTCCGCCTCGCCCACCAGGATCTCCACCGGGACGGTGCCCAGCTCGGCCAGCGCCTGTGCCTTGTCGTGCGCACCGAGGGCGGGGTAGAAGGCGGCGAAGGACCGCACGGACGACGCGGCCATGATGTCCGCGCCGCGGGCCACCATCGCGTCGGTCGCGTCGCTCCCGTAGAGGATGCCGCGCACGACGCGCCGGTGCCGGGGGTTCGACGGCGGGACCAGCCGGCGCCAGCCCTCCACGCGCCGGGAGTGCGCGACGGCCCACGCGCCGACGGCCGGGAGCAGGCGCTCCTGCAGCCGCTCGACGGCGGTGCGCGGCGGGTGGGACAGCTCGCCGGCCGACGTGTCGACCAGCGCGACCCCGCGGACCCGGTCGCCGATGACCTCCGGGTGCGCCGCGGCCAGCGCCATGATCGTCATGCCGCCCATCGAGTGCCCACCCAGCACGACCGGGCCGCGGGGCACCAGGGTCGTCAGGACGACGGCCAGGTCCTCGCCCAGCAGGTCGATGGAGACCGGGTCGGTCTCCCCCCAGGTGGACCGGCCGTGGCCGCGCTGGTCGTAGCGGACCAGCCGGACGTCGCCCGCGGCCACGTCGGGGGCCAGCAGCGCGGCGACGTCGTCCCAGGAGGCCTGCGCCAGGGTCCAGCCGTGCGCCAGGACGACGGTGACCGGGGCGTCCTCGGGCCCGTCGACGGTCGCGTGCAGCTGTGCACCGTCCGGGGTGGGGACGGCGTGCACCGCGTGCCGCACGGTCGTGGCGGGGGGGCCGGGCACGCGGCCCCCCCCGCGGGCTCGCGCGCCGGCGTCCCGACGGAGTTCTCGCGGTCGCGGGGGCGGGTGAGCCGGCGGGACAGGGAGGGGAAGTCCGGCCAGAGCGTGGTGTTGTGGCCGTGCCGGTCCAGGTACCAGGAGCCGCAGCCCCCGCCCAGCCAGACGGTGCCCTGCGAGCGCTCGGCGATGAGTTCCCGGTAGGCCTCCTGCGCGGCCGGGGTGGTCTCCAGGGTGGCCAGGCCCTCGGTGGCCATCGCCTGCAGCGCTCGGCCGACGTAGGCCACCTGGGACTCGATCATGTAGACCATCGAGGTGTGCCCGACCCCGACGTTGGGGCCGACCAGCAGGAACAGGTTCGGGAACCCGGCGACGGCCGAGCCGCGGTTGGTGACCATGCCGTCGGCCCAGACCTCGGCGAGGGTGCGGCCGTCGCGGCCGGTGATCCGGTGCGCGATCGGCAGGTCGGTGACGTGGAAGCCGGTGGCCAGCACCAGGGTGTCGGTGGGCCGCTCGACGCCGTCCCGGGTGACCACCGAGTGGGGCCGGATCTCGGCGATCCCCGCGGTGACCACCTCGGCGTTGGGGGCGGAGATGGCCGGGTACCAGTCGTTGCTGATCAGGATCCGCTTGCAGCCGATCGTGTAGTCCGGGGTGACCTGCGCCCGCAGCTGCGGGTCGCGGACCTGCCGCTCCAGGTGCGTGCGGGCCAGCTTCTGCACCGGCGCCGGGAACCGCCGGTCCTTGGCCATCCCGAACACCAGGAACTCCCGCCCGGCGTACAGCGCGCCGCGCACGGCCTTCTGCACGGCCGGGAAGCGCCGGTAGACCGCCCGCTCGGCCGCGGTGGTGGGCCGGTCGCCGCGCGGGATGACCCACGGCGGGGTGCGCTGGTAGACCGCCACGGAGCCGGCGACCGGCTGGATCGCCGGCACGACCTGGATGGCCGAGGCGCCGGTGCCGACCACGGCCACCCGGTCACCGGTGAGGTCGTGCTCGTGGTCCCAGCGGGCGGAGTGCATGACCGTGCCCGCGAAGCTGTCGATGCCCGGGATGTCGGGGTAGGACGGATCGGCCAGCGCGCCGGCGGCCGAGACCAGCACCGCGGCGCGGAAGTCCCCGGCGGTGGTCGACACCTCCCAGCGGCGGGCGGCGTCGTCCCAGGTGGCGGAGGTGACCTCGGCGCCGAAGACGTGCCGGTCGCGCACGTCGTAGCGGTCGGCGACGTCGCGCAGGTAGGCGAAGATCTCCGGCTGCTCGGAGTAGGTGCGCGGCCAGTCGGGGTTCGGCGCGAAGGAGAACGAGTAGAGGTTGCTCTGCACGTCGCAGGCGGCGCCCGGGTACGTGTTGTCCCGCCAGGTGCCGCCGACGTCGTCCCCCCGCTCGAGGACGACGAAGTCCTCTATGCCCTGCCGGCGCAGCTGGATGGCCATGCCCAGGCCGGCGAAGCCGGACCCGACGACGGCGACGTGCACCTCACGTGCGGTGGGGCGGACGGACTCCTCGAGCGTGCTGGTCACCGATCGCTCCTCTGCTGACGGCTTGCTGAGCAACGCTCAACACGGTACACAGACGTTGAGCAGTGCTCAACAGCGAACTCGACGACGAGGAGCCGACGATGGCCCGCAGGAACCGCACCCCCCGCTCGCTGGCCGGCCAGGCCGTGCTGATCACCGGCGCCGCCCGCGGCATCGGCGCCGAGCTGGCCCGCAAGGCCGCGGCGAAGGGCGCCCGGGTGGCCCTGGTGGGGCTCGAGCCCGAGCTGCTGGCCCAGGTCGCCACCGAGCTCGGCCCCGAGCACCTGTGGGTGGAGGCCGACGTCACCGACGCCGACGCGATGGCCGCCGCCGTCGCCCGCGCGGTCGACGTGTTCGGCGGGCTGGACGTCGTGGTCGCCAACGCCGGCATCGCGCCGATGAACACCGTGGCCACCGCCTCGGCCCGGGCGCTGGCCCGCACCATCGAGGTCAACCTGACCGGCGCCATGTTCACCGCGCACGCTGCGCTGCCCGAGATCTCCAAGCGCGGGGGGCACGTGCTGCTGATCTCCTCGGCGGCCGCCTTCTCCGTGCTGCCGGGGCTGAGCGCCTACTGCGCGGCGAAGGCCGGGCTGGAGCGCTTCGGCGACGTGCTGCGGCTGGAGGTGGCCCACCGCGGGGTGACCGTGGCCAGCGCGCACCCGGTGTGGATCGACACCGACATGGTCCGCGACACCAAGGCCGCGCTGCCCACCTTCAAGGCCACCCTCGACCGGCTCCCCGGGCCGCTGGGCTCCTACACCTCGGTGTCGGACTGCGCCGACGCGCTGCTGCGCAACCTGGAGGACCGGGGCCGGCGGGTCTTCGTGCCCCGCTCGGTGGGCTTCTTCTCGGCCTGGCGGCAGGCCGTCGTCGGCGCGGTGGGGGAGAAACTGGTGCTCGCTCAGGCCAAGACCGCCGTCCCGCAGCTCGAGCGCGAGATCGCCGCGCTGGGCGGCGAGGAGTTCGGCGCCAACTCCGTCGAGCGCGGTCGCAGCCGCAGCTGATCCCGGCGCCCGCCTAGGGTTGCCGGGTGCGGCGCTACTTCTACGACACCGAGTTCATCGAGGACGGCACCACGATCGACCTGGTGTCCATCGGGGTGGTCGACGAGACCGGTCGCGAGTTCTACGCCGTCTCCACCGAGTTCGACCCGACCCGCGCCATCCCGTGGGTGCGCAAGAACGTGCTGGAGAAGCTGCCGTCCCCGGCCGACAGGGCCTGGCGCACCCGGGCGCAGATCCGCGACTCCCTGCTGGACTTCCTCACCGGCCCCGGTGAGGAGGTCCAGCTGTGGGCCTGGATCGCCGCCTACGACCACGTCGTGCTGTGCCAGCTGTGGGGCGCGATGCCGGCGCTGCCGCGCAAGGTGCCGCGGTTCACCCACGAGCTCAAGCAGCTCTGGGAGGACGCCGGGTCACCGCCGCTGCCGCCCAAGTCGCCGGACGCCCACGACGCGCTCGTGGACGCCCGGCACGGGCTCGCGGTCTGGCAAGCGGTGCAGGCCCGCCGTTAGCCCCATCCCGGAGGTCAGGGGCGCAGGGCCGCCCAGTCCTCGGGGTGCCGCTGCAGGTGCTCGCGGACCGACGTGGCCGGGTGGCCGGTGTACGCCCGCACCACATCGCTGACCACGGCCATCTCGCCGGCGGCGATCGCGGTGTAGCTGGTCACCCAGCCCTCGACCTCCCAGTCCGGGGCGCCGCTGGGCCGGCGGGTGGCCCAGGCCTGCTCCACCGTCTGCGCCTCGTAGCGCACCGGGCGGCCGGTCACGTCGGTGAGCACGGCGGCCGCCTCGGCCAGCGTCAGCGCCTCCGGGCCGGTCACGTCCAGCACCCGGCCGTCGGTGCTGGGGTGGTCGCGCAGCAGGACGGTGGCGGCCACCTCCGCGGCGTCGTCGCGGGAGACGAAGGACGCCGCCCCGTCCCCGGCCGGTGCCGCGATCACCGCACCGCCGTCGTCGGTGGGGGTGGCGAAGAACGGCACGAAGTCGGCGTACATCGAGTTGCGCAGCACCGTCGTCCGCAGACCGGTGTCCCCGAGCGCGGCCTCGGTGGCCGCGTGCGTGGCGGTGAGGGTGAAGGTCGCGCCCACCTCGGAGCCGAGGAACGAGGTGTAGACGATCCGGTCCACCCCGGCGGCCACCGCGGCCCGGACGGCGGCCAGGTGCTGCTCGGTGCGGTCCTCGGCCTCGGCCGCGCTGACCAGGAACAGCGTGTTCGTCCCGGCCAGGGCGGTGGTCAGCCCGGCCTCGTCGGCGTAGCCGCCGGGGTGTGCGACGACCTCGGCGCCGGGCAGCTGCGGGGCGCGGGCGGCGTCGCGCACCACCAGGCGCAGGGCGGCGCCGTGGTCGGCGGCGCCGGCGGCCAGCAGCCGGGCGACCCGGCCCCCGAGCGCTCCGGTCGCACCGGTGACGGTGATCAGGCGGGTCATGGGTTCCTCTCCATCGGGCCGGGCGTGCGTCGGTGCACAGGGCTCCGGACCGGGGTGTCCCCGGCCCGCCGTACCCTTCCACCGTGAGTCTGACCGAACCTGCCGAGCTGGTCCCGGGCCTGGACAGGTGGCGCGACCTCCCTGCCGCCCAGCAGCCGGAGTGGCCCGACCGGGCCGCCCTGGACGCCGTCCTGGCGACGCTGTCCACCGTGCCGCCGATCGTGGCGCCCAGCGAGGTGGACGCGCTGCGCGCCCAGCTCGCCGACGTGGCGCAGGGCAAGGCCTTCCTGCTGCAGGGCGGGGACTGCGCGGAGACCTTCGACCTCAACACCGAGCCGCACCTGCAGGCCACCACCCGCACGCTGCTGCAGATGGCCGTCGTCCTCACCTACGGCGCCAGCGTCCCGGTGGTCAAGGTGGGCCGGGTCGCCGGCCAGTACGCCAAGCCACGCAGCTCCAACATCGACGCGCTGGGCCTGCCCTCCTACCGCGGCGACATGGTCAACTCCTTCGACCCCGACCCGGTGCAGCGCATCCCGGACCCCAACCGGCTGGTCCGCGCCTACGCCAACTCGGCCGCCGCGATGAACATGATCCGGGCCTACGCCCGCGGCGGGCTGGCCGACCTGCACGCCGTGCACCACTGGAACCAGGACTTCGTGGCCTCCTCCCCGGCCGGGGTGCGGTACGAGGTCATCGCCCAGGAGATCGACCGGGCGCTGGGCTTCATGCGGGCCTGCGGGGTCGACGACTCCGCGCTGCGCAGCGTGGAGCTGTTCAACAGCCACGAGGCGCTGATCCTGGACTACGAGCGCGCCCTGATGCGGATGCACGAGGGCCGCCCCTACGCGCTGAGCGCGCACTTCGTGTGGGTCGGCGAGCGGACCCGCCAGATGGACGGCGCGCACATCGAGTTCGCCGCCAACCTGGCCAACCCGGTGGGGGTCAAGATCGGCCCGACCACGACGCCCGAGCAAGCCGTCGAGCTGGTCGAGCGGCTGGACCCCGACGGCCTGCCCGGCAAGCTGACGCTGATCAGCCGGATGGGCAACGGCAAGATCCGCGACGTCCTGCCGGGGATCGTGGAGAAGGTCACCGCCAGCGGCCACCAGGTCGTGTGGCAGTGCGACCCGATGCACGGCAACACCCACGAGTCGCCGTCGGGCTACAAGACCCGGCACTTCGACCGGGTGGTCGACGAGGTGCTCGGCTTCTTCGACGTGCACCGCTCGCTGGGCACCTGGCCCGGCGGCATCCACGTGGAGCTGACCGGCGAGGACGTCACCGAGTGCCTGGGCGGCGCCATGGAGATCAGCGACGAGGACCTCAGCAGCCGGTACGAGACCGCCTGCGACCCCCGCCTGAACACCGGGCAGAGCCTGGAGCTGGCCTTCCTCGTGGCGGAGATGCTCCGTGGCTGAGGACAGCGGCATGGTCGACCTGCGGTCGGACACCGTCACGAAGCCGACGGCCGGGATGCGGGCAGCGATGGCCGACGCCGAGGTCGGCGACGACGTCTACTCCGAGGACCCGCTGGTCAACTCGCTGGAGGAGCGGGTCGCCGACCTGTTCGGCCACGAGGCCGCGGTCTTCGTGCCCTCGGGGACGATGGGCAACCAGATCGGCATGCGGCTGGTCTGCCAGCCCGGCCAGGAGGTGCTCGGGGACGCCGAGGCGCATGTGGTCACCTACGAGATGGGTGCCGCGGCGGCGATCTTCGGCCTGTCCACCCGCACGGTGGTCTCCACCGGCGGCGTGCTGGACGCCGACCAGCTCATCGAGCAGGTCCGGCCCTTCGGCAACTGGCACCTGACGCCGACCGCGGCGATCGCGGTGGAGAACACGCACAACCGGGCCGGCGGGCTGGTCCAGCCGCTGGCGCAGCTGGAGAAGCTGTACGCCTGGTCCCGGGACGCCGGTGTCGCGGTGCACCTGGACGGCGCCCGCATCTGGAACGCCGCGGTCGCCTCCGGCGTGCCGCTGTCGACCTACGGCCGGCTGGCCGACACCGCCTCGGTCTGCCTGTCCAAGGGCCTGGGCGCGCCGATCGGCTCGGTGCTGGTGGCCTCGGCCGACCGGATCGCCGAGGCCCGGCTGTGGCGCAAGCGGCTGGGCGGCGGGATGCGCCAGGTCGGCGTGCTGGCCGCGGCCGGTCACTACGCCCTGGACCACCACGTCGACCGGCTCGCCGAGGACCACGCGCGGGCCCGGTCCCTGGCGCAGCGGCTCGGCGTGGACCCGGCGACGGTGCACACCAACATGGTCGTGCTCGACGGCGTCGCGGCCCCGATGCTGGCCGAGGCCGCCAAGGGCCAGGGCGTGCTGATCAGCCAGGTGTCGGCGACCAAGGTCCGGCTGCTGACCCACCTCGACGTCGACGACGCCGGCATCGACCGCGCCGTGGAGGTCCTCGCCCCGCTGCTCTGACCCCGCAGGGTCAGACGGCGACGCGGTCGCGCAGCTCGCGGAGCAGCGCGATGTCGCGGGCGTGCCCGTCCCACGGGCCGGTCTCGCCGGCCATCGGCGTCTCCACCACGACGGGGACGCCGGCGACCGTCGGGTGGGCCAGCAGCTCGGCGAAGGCGGCCACCCCGATCTGCCCGGCGCCGATGGTGGCGTGCCGGTCGCGCAGCGAGCCGCAGCCGTCGAGTGAGTCGTTGGCGTGCACCAGCCCGAGCCGGCCCGGCCCGACGGCGGCCTCCAGCGCGTCCAGGGTGGCCGCCGTCCCGCCCGGGGTGGCCAGGTCGTGGCCGGCGGCCCAGGCGTGGCAGGTGTCCAGGCACACGCCCAGCCGCGGGTGGTGCTCCAGGGCGGCGAAGTAGGGGCCCAGGTCCTGCACGGTGGCCGCCAGCGCCCGGCCGCCGCCCGCGGTGGGCTCGACCAGCAGCCAGGGACCGTCGTCGGGCAGGCCGTCGAGCACCGGCAGCAGCCGGTCGTGCAGCTGGGCCAGCGCGGCCTCGTAGCGGTCCTCGCCCACCGAGGACCCGGCGTGCACGACGACGCCGGCGCAGCCGAGCGCGACGCCGCGGGCCAGGTCGGCGGCGACCGTGGCCACCGAGGCCTCGACGGTGGCCGCGGACGGCGAACCGACGTTGACCAGGAACGGGGTGTGGATGAACGAGGGGATCCCGCGCTCGGCGCAGCCGGCGGTGAACGCGGCGTCCTGCTGCGGGTCACCGGCCGAGCGCCGCCAGCCGCGCGGGTTGCCCACGAAGACCTGGACCGCCTGCGCACCGACCGCGTCGGCGTAGGCCAGGCCGCCGGTGGCCAACCCGCCCTTGACCGACACGTGCGCCCCGACGGGGGGATCACCCGAAGGTCACCAGGATGGTCACCGAGGTGCCGGGGTCGACGACCTCGCCGGCCGCGGGGGTCTGCCGCAGCACGGTGTCGCCGAAGAACTGGGTGACCGAGGCCTCGAGCCCCACCGCCTCCAGCGCGGCGACGGCGGCGTCCTTGGACTGGCCGACCACGTTGGGCACGCTGACCTGCACCGGGCCGACCGACACGGTCAGGGTGATCGTGGCGCCGAAGGTCTCGGTGCCGTCCGGGGACACCGCGGCCACCTGGCCGGCGGACACGGCGTCGCTGCGGCCCTCGGTGCGCTCGACCTCGAAGCCCAGCGCGGCCAGGGTGGCCTCGGCGTCGTCGGGGTCGCTGCCGACCAGGTCGGGGACGGCGGCGGTGGCCGGTCCCTCGGAGACCTGCAGGGTGACGGTGTCGCCGCGGCGCAGCTCGGTGCCCGGGGCGGGGTCCAGGGCCATCACCGCGCCGGCGGCGACGTCGTCGCTGCGGCCGGTGGTCCGGGTGACCTGCAGGTCGGCGCCCAGCCCCTCGATCGTGGCCTGGACGTCGTCGGCGGGCTGGCCGAGCAGGCCGCCGTCCACGGTGAACCGCTCGGGGCCCTTGGAGACGCTGAGCTGCACGTCGCTGCCGATGATGATCCGCGCGCCGTCGGCGGGGTCGGCGGAGATGACGGTGCCGGCGGCGACGTCCTCGCTGAACACCTCGGTGACCACCGGGTCCAGCCCGGCCTCCTGCAGGAAGCCGATGGCCTGCTGCTGGCCCTGGCCGGACACGGCGGGTACGTCGGTCCACCGCCCGGAGCCCAGCCACCAGCCGACCGCGCCGACGGTGACGGCCAGCAGCAGCACGATGGTGACGCCGAAGCGGATCCGCCGGCGCCGGATGTGGTCGGACACCCCCACCCGCGGCAGCGGGCGCGGGGTGGTCGGGTGCGGGGGACGACGGCCGCCGACGGCGCCGGTGGGCGGCATCGGGACCATCGCGGTCCGCCCGGAGGCGCGGGCGGCGGAGATGACCTCGGTGCGCGGGTCGTCGCCGGCGCGGGCCGCGGTCGCCCGGTTGACCGGGCGGATCGTGGTGGTGGTCGTGCTGGCCCGGCCGGTCGGCACCGGGGTGCGGCCCAGGCCGAGGTCGCGGCGGAGGTCTTCGATCTCGGCGAGGAAGGCGCCGGCGTCCAGCGGTCGGGCACCGGGGTCGCGCCGGGTGGTGCGCCCGACGAGCTCGTCGACCTGCCAGGGCACCGACGGCGTCTCCAGCGACGGGGCGGGCACGTCGTGGTGCACGTGCTGGTAGGCCACCGCCAACGGGGTGTCCCCGGCGTAGGGCGGGTGGCCGGTGAGCAGCTCGTAGAGCACGACCCCGGCGGCGTAGACGTCGGAGCGGGCGTCGGAGCGGCCGCGCTCGAGCTGCTCGGGGGACAGGTAGGCCACCGTGCCGATGAGCACGCCGCCGGTGTGGCTGGTGTGCCCGGTGCCGGCCACGGCTCGCGCCAGCCCGAAGTCGGCCACCTTGACCTGGCCGGACGTGGAGATCAGCACGTTCTCGGGCTTGATGTCGCGGTGCACGATCCCGGCCCGGTGCGCGGCGGTCAGCCCGGACAGCACCGGCTCCAGGACGGCGAAGGCCTCGCCCACGGTCAGCCGGCCGCGGGCCTGCAGCAGGTCGCGCAGCGTGCGGCCGCGGACCAGCTCCATGACCAGGTAGACCAGGCCCTGGTCGCTGCCCTGGTCGCTGACGCCGACCACGTTGGGGTGGCTGAGCATGGCCGCGGCGCGGGCCTCGCGGATGAAGCGGTCGACGAAGGCCGGGTCGTGCGCGAGGTGCTCGACCATCACCTTGACCGCCACCTCGCGGTGCAGCCGGAGGTCGGTGGCGGAGTAGACGGTGGACATGCCGCCGCGCGCGATGCGCTCCTCGAGGCGGTAGCGCCCCTCCAGGACCAGCCCCAGCACGGGGTCGGTCACGGTCGTGTCCACGGGTGCGAGCATACGAGCGAGGGCCAGCACCCAGGCCCAGCGACGCGGGGGCCTGCGTCACCCGTCGCGGACCCCGTCACGTCGGCGCGCACCTCAGCGGGGGAGCCAGCCGGCCCGGACGACGAGGTCCTGGGTGGCGTCGGCCGGCCCGGCGACCCCGCACAGCGTCATGGCGTGCGCCAGCTCCGCCGACAGGCCGGCCAGCACGCCGGCGACCCCGTCGGCGCCCCCGGTGGCCAGGCCCCAGACGACCGGCCGGCCCAGGAAGACCGCGCGGGCGCCCAGGGCCCGGGCGCCCAGCGCGAGGGCGACGAGGGCGTCGGAGCCGGCCCGGACCCCGCCGTCCACGTAGACCTCGACGTCGGACCCGTCGGGGGCGGTCTCCCCGCGCACGGCGTCGACGACCTCGGGCAGCGCGTGGGCGCTGGGCACCACCAGGTCGACCTGCCGGCCGCCGTGGGTGGACACCCAGACGGCCGAGGCGCCGGCCCGGACGCAGGCCACCGCGTCGTCCCCGCGCAGCACGCCCTTGACGACCACCGGCAGCCCGCTGAGCTCGGCGTACCGCCCGACGTCGTCGAAGGTCCAGCTGGGGTGGGCGTTCGCCGACAGCGGCGGCCGGTCGTCGGGCGCGGGGTGGTTGGCCATCCGCAGGCCGGCCGGGAGGGCGAAGTCCCGGCGCAGGTCACGGCGCCGGCGGCCCAGCACCGGCAGGTCGACGGTGAGCACCAGGGCGCGGTAGCCGGCGTCGCCGGCCCGGCGGGCGAGGTCGGCGGTGTGCTCGGGGGAGTGCTGCCGGTACAGCTGGAACCAGGCCGGGGACGCCGGCGCTGCCGCGGCCACCTCCTCGACGGTGTGGTTCGCGCTGGTGGACACCGTCATCAGGGCGCCGACCTCGGCCGCGCCCCGCCGGGTGGCCAGCTCGCCGTCGGGGTGGGCCATGCCCTGGTAGGCCCACGGGGCGACGCCGAGCGGGGTGGCCACCGGGCTGCCCAGCAGCGTGGTGGCCAGGTCGGCCGTCGTGCCGCGCAGCACCCGGGGCCGCAGCCGCCAGGACCGCCAGGCCTGCGGCGCCTCGGTCAGCGAGGTCTCGCTCTCGGCCCCGCCGGCGTAGTAGTCGTAGACCGAGGCCTCCAGCGTCTCCCGTGCCCGGGCCTCGAGCCGGTCGAGGTCCAGGTAGGGCGGTTCGCGGTCCGGGTCGTCGGGCTGGGGGTCCTCGTCGGGTCCGCGGAGGCGCTGGGTCAGGCTGGTCACGGGACCGACCTAAGCTCATGGGCGTGGAGTTCTACACCCCCCAAGAGGTCGCCAAGCTCATCGGCGTGTCGCCGAACCGGGTCCGGCAGCTGGTGAACGACGGCAGGCTCCTCGCGCTGCCGGGCAGCGGGCGCAGCAAGATCCCGGTCGACGTCATCCAGGACGGCGAGGTGCTGCGGCACCTGCCGGGCCTGCTGACCCTGCTGGGCGACAGCGGGTTCTCCGAGCAGGAGGCGTGGGACTGGCTGTTCCGGGAGGACGAGTCGCTGCCGGGCACCCCGGTGCAGGCGCTGCGCGACGACCGGCACACCGAGGTCACCCGCCGGGCCCAGGCACTGGCCTTCTGACCCGGCGCCCGGCCGGGTCGGGCTAGCCGCCCGAGCGGGCGAGGCCGACCCGTGCCCGGGCCACCTGGGCGGCGGTCAACCGGCGGGCGAACACGGCCAGACGCCGCGGCCTGGACACCCGGACCCGGCCGTCGAGCACCCGGTACCCGGCACGCTCGATCTCCCGCAGGATGCCGCCGTACAGGTCGGTGGCCGCGCGCACGCAGTCCCGCGACTCCGGGGCCAGCATCGCCGTCCCGGGGGCGGCGTCGTCGTAGCGCCGGCGGACGACGTCGACCATGTCCCGCATCAGGGCGGTGAAGCCGGGGGTGTGCTCGCGGGCGGCCAGCTGCTCCCGGGTGACGCCGTGCGCGGCCATCATGTCCTCAGGCAGGTAGACCCGGCCGCGGTCGACGTCCTCGGCGACGTCGCGCAGGAAGTTGGTCAGCTGGAACGCCTCGCCCAGCGCGATCGCGTGCGGGGCGGCCTCCTCGCGGCTGACCCCGCGCGCGGTGCCCAGCACGGGCAGGACCTGCAGGCCGATCACCGACGCCGAGCCCCACATGTACCGGTCGAGGGCGGCCAGGTCGGCGTACCCGGTGACGTCGAGGTCGCTGGTCATCGCGGCCAGGAAGTCCACGAAGTGCTCGAGCGGGATGTCGTAGCGGCGCACGGTGTGCACCAGGGCCAGCCGGACCGGGTCGTCGGACCAGCCAGCCTCGACCTCCTCCAGCGCGGCCTTGGACCAGGCCAGCAGCTCGCCGTCGGGGTCGCGGCCGGGCAGGTCGGCACCGACGTCCACGATGTCGTCGGCGACCCGGGCGGCGGCGTAGAGCGCGTGGATCGCCGGCCGCCGGTCGGGGGTGAGCAGTCGGGTGGCCAGGAAGTAGGACTTGCCGTGCTCGGCGGCGATGCCCCGGCAGACCCGGTAGGCCTCGTCCAGCTGCGCCTGCTTCGTCTGCAGCGAGGTCACGCGGGGACCTTCCCGGTGATCCGCTCGGCGGCCAGCCGACCGCTGACCAGCACCATCGGCACGCCGACGCCGGGCTGCACGGACGAGCCGGCCAGCACCACGTTCTCCAGCCCGCCGCGGGGGTAGGTCGAGGGCCGGAACGGGCCGGTCTGGGCGAAGGTGTGCGCGAGGGCGAACGGGGTGCCCGCGGCCATGCCCTGGTCGGCCCAGTCCTGCGGGGTGAGCATCTCCTCGACCTCGATGGAGCCGGTCAGCCCGGTCCAGCCGCGGGCCTCCATGGTCTGCAGCACCTCGTCGCGGTACCGCGGACCCAGCGCCGCCCAGTCGATGTCGGGGTTGCCGCCGGAGTGCCGGTCCTGGTTCGGGGTGGGCGCCACGATGCTGATGACCTGGCCGCCCTCGGGGGCCAGCGTCCGGTCGGTCTTGCTGGGCATCGAGATCAGCAGGCTGGGGTCGCTCATGGGCCGGCCGGTCTGCGTCAGCTCGGTGAAGACCTCCCGCCAGGACGCGCCGAAGCTGATCGTGTGGTGCGCGCGGTCGGCGAACTCCTGCCGGACGCCGACGTGGATGGCCACGCAGCTGGGGGAGTAGACCGGCTTCACCTTCCGGGCCCGGCGGGGCACCAGGGTGTCGGGGCGGTCCACGGTCACCACGACGGCGTCGGCGGGCAGCAGCTCGCCGTCCTCGAGCCGGACGCCGACGGCGCGACCGCCGCGGATGTCCAGCGAGGCGACCGTGGTGTCGTACCGGAACACGACGCCGGCCGCGGCCGCGGCGGCGGCCAGGGCGGCCGGGACGGCGTGGATGCCGCCGACCGGGTGCCAGACGCCCTTGCCGATGTCGAGCTCGGCGATGACCGCGTAGGCGGCGATCGCGGTGAACGGGGACACCCCGGCGTAGAGGGCCTGGAAGCTGAACAGCCGGCGGAGCCGCTCGTCGGTGAGCCGCTTGTCCACGTGCGGGGCCAGCCGGCCGAAGCCGCCCTTGCGGGCCAGCTCGACCATCGGCCGGCCGACCAGGTCCAGCGGGGAGTCCAGGTTGCGGTCGATGAAGACGTCCCACTGCAGCCGGTCCAGGTCCCGGATGTGCTGCAGGTAGGCGCGGACCTCCGCGCCGGAGCCCGGTCCGCAGACCCGCTCGGCCTCGGCGGCGAACGCCTCGGGGTCGGCGTGCACGTCGAGGGTGGACCCGTCGGCGTACTGCGCGCGGTAGGTGGTCTCCAGGGGGAGCAGCTCGAGCCGGTCCTCCAGCGTCTCGCCGACGCAGGCCAGCGCGTCCCGGATCAGGCCGGGGGCGGTCAGCACCGACGGGCCGGTGTCCAGCGCGTAGCCGGCGTGCTCGACCCGGCCGGCGCGCCCGCCGGGCTGCGGGCCGCGCTCGACGACGGTGACCTCGCGGCCGGCACCGCGCAGCCGGAGGGCCGCGGACAGGCCGGCGAGACCGGCACCGACCACGACGACGCGGTCGGTGCGTCCGGGGACGGTCCTCACGTGGTGCGGCTCGTGGCCGCGACGGCCAGGGCGTCCAGGGCGGCCCGGGCCTCGTCGAGCACCGGGGCCTCGGCGATCGCCTCGCGGGCGGCGGTGGTCTGGGTGGTGATGCGGTCCTCCACCTGCTGCAGCGCGCCGGTGCTGCGCATCAGGTCGCGGATCGAGTCCAGCTCGGGCGCCCCGGCGGCCGGGTCGCCGAGCACGCTGCGCAGCAGGGCCCGGCCGGCGTCGTCGGTGCCGGTGGCGGTGAGCGCCACCAACAGGGTCTGCTTGCCCTCGCGCAGGTCCTCGTCGGCGGACTTGCCGGTGACGGCGGGGTCGCCGAACACACCGAGGACGTCGTCGCGGAGCTGGAAGGCCTCGCCCAGCGGCAGCGCGACGGCGGTGTAGGCGTCGGTGACCTCGGGGCCGGCGTCGGCGATCGCCGCGCCCAGGTGCAGCGGGCGCTGGACGGTGTAGCCGGCGCTCTTGTAGCGGGCCACCTTGAGCGCCCCCTCGGGGCCGGGCAGGCCGCCGGCGGCGCGCAGCAGGTCCAGGTACTGGCCGGCGGTGACCTCGGTGCGCATGCTGTCCCAGACCGGGCGGGCCCGGGCCAGCGCCTCGGCGGAGATGCCCGAGCGGCGCAGCAGCTCGTCGGACCAGACCAGGGCCAGGTCGCCGACCAGGATCGCGGCGCCGGTGCCGAACAGCTCGGGGCTGCCCTCCAGCCCGGCGGCGGTGTGCCGGTCGGCGAAGCCGATGTGGGTGGCCGGCCGGCCGCGGCGGGTGGTCGCGGCGTCCATGACGTCGTCGTGCACCAGGGCGCTGCCGTGCACGAACTCCAGCGCGGCCACCGCCCGCAGCACCGCGGCGTCGTCCTCGGTGTGCGCCGTGGCCACCCCGCGCCAGCCCCAGTAGGCGAACGCCGGCCGCAGCCGCTTGCCGCCCTCGGCGACCGCGGCGACCTCCTCGATGACCGGGACCAGCTGGGCGTCCATCGCCGCGAGCACGGCCCGCTTCTCCAGCAGGAACGCGTCCAGGGCCTCGCTGACGGCCGCGCGGACCCGCGCGAGGTCCGCCGCAGCGGCCGCCGCGTGCTGGTCAGCGCCGTTTGCGCTGGTCGATCCGTTCGCCCGGGTGCCTGCAGTCACCGTACGAGTATGACCGGTCCGGGCGGTCGGCACTCATCGTGATCCACTCGCCGTCCGCTCCGGGGTGCGGCGTGCGCCCCCGTACCCTGTCCAGGTGTGACCGGCACCGTGCGCGACCTGATCGACGAGGGCCGACCGACCTGGTCGTTCGAGTTCTTCCCGCCCAAGGACGAGGCCGGCGCGGCCCAGCTGTGGACGACGCTGCGCGAGCTCGAGCGGCTGGCGCCCTCGTTCGTGTCCGTGACCTACGGGGCCGGCGGCTCGACCCGCGAGGGCACCCTCGCGGTGACCGAGCAGATCGCCACCGACACCACGATGCTGCCGCTGGCGCACCTGACCGCGGTGGACCACTCGGTCGCCGAGCTGCGCAACGTGGTGAGCCGGTTGGCCGCGGCCGGGGTGCGCAACGTCATGGCGCTGCGCGGCGACCCGCCGGGCGCCGACCCGCAGGCGGACTGGGTGGCCCACCCCGACGGGCTGCAGTACGCCGCGGAGCTCGTCGAGCTGGTCAAGTCCATGGGCGACTTCGGCGTCGGGGTCGCGGCCTTCCCCGAGTCGCACCCGCGCTCGCCGGACCCGGACACCGACGTGGACATGTTCGTGGCCAAGTGCCGGGCCGGCGCGGACTTCGCGATCACCCAGATGTTCTTCCGGGTCGACGACTACCTCCGGCTGCGTGACCGGGTGGCCGCCCGCGGCTGCGACGTCCCCGTGCTGGCCGGGGTGATGCCGGTGACCAGCGCCAAGCAGATCGCCCGCATCGTGCAGCTGTCGGGCCAGGCGTTCCCGGGGGAGCTGGCCGAGCGGTTCGACGCGGTGGCCGACCAGCCGGCCGCGGTGCAGCGGGCCCTGGGCGTGGACGTGGCCACCGACATGTGCGCGCAGCTGCTGGCCGAGGGCGTGCCCGGCATCCACTTCATCACCATGAACCGCTCCACGGCGACCCGTGAGGTCTACTCCCGCCTGGTCCCGGTCAACGCCGTATAGGCCTGCTGGGCCGCGCGGCGGAGGCCGACGCGCTCGGCCCGGTAGCCGCCGACCACGCCGACGACCGGCAGGTTGGACAGTGCGCGGGCGCCGAGCCCGCCCTTGGGCCGGGCGTCCAGGGCGTCGTCGATCCGGGCCAGCAGCCGGGCCACCCGCCACAGCGTGCGGGTGATCCCGGCGGCACCTTGCCTCCGCTCCACGGCACCGAGCACGTCATCGGCGTAGGCGCCGCGCCGGCGCACCAGCAGCGGCTCCACCTGCTCGGCGGTGAGCGGCCGGTCCAGCAGCACCCGGGCCAGCAGCGCGACCCGCGCCGCCGGGTCGGTGGTCCCGTGCTCGGCGGCCACCCCCAGCACGACGAGGGACTGGACGGCGGCACCCACCGTGTTCTGCAGCGGCAGCAGGTCGGCCAGCTTGCCGGCGAACCGGGGCGCGGCCGAGGCCACGGCGACCACCCGGGAGACGTTCTCGGCCCACCACTCCGCGCGCTGCGCCTCGGGCAGCGCCGGCGGCCGGTCCAGCCGGGCCACCACCGGGGCCCACAGGCGGTCGACCCGGCGGAGGACGTCGACGACGACGGCGTCGGTGATGGGGGGCGCCACGGCCACCGACGCTAGCGGCCACCGGACCGGCCCGCTCTGCGACGATCGCCCGGTGACCGACGCACCCGAGGACATCGCCGACCTGATCGCCGCCGTGCAGGACCAGGAGCGCCGGCTCGTGCTCGAGCACTTCACCCACGACGACGCCTGGGCGCTGGGATCGCTGGTGGTCGGCCTGGCCCGGGACCGCGGGTTGTCGGTCACCGTCGACATCACCCGGGGCCAGCAGCAGCTGTTCCACTCCGCGCTGGCCGGCACGGCCGCGCACAACGACGTCTGGATCGCCCGCAAGGTGGCCACCGTCCGCGAGCTCGGCACCAGCTCGTTCCTGGCCGGGCTGCAGGCCCGGGCGCGGGGCGAGGCGTTCGAGGACGCGCCCTGGATCGACGCCACCCGGATGGCCGGGCACGGCGGGGCCTTCCCGATCACCGTGGCCGGCGCGGGGGTGGTCGGCACCCTGACCGTCTCCGGGTTGCCGCAGGCCGAGGACCACGCGCTGGCCGTCGAGGCGCTGGAGCTGTTCCTGGCGCGGTGACCTGTGGGGACGATGTGCGAACTGCTTGAAAGCGGCAGCACCCCGTCGTCCCGTCGTACGGTGGGGCCATGGTCCGACGGGGATGGCGCTGGGCCGTGGTGGCCCTCGGGCTGGCCGTCCTGGTCGCCCTGCCCGCCGTCTTCGAGGCGCTGCCGGCCGACGACGCGTCGGTCGCAGCGACCGACCTGCGCGACCGGGTGCTGGCCAGCGACGACGTCGCCTTCTCCGGCTACGCCGTCTCCACCGGCGGGCTCACCCTCCCGGTGTCCGACGCGCTCACCGGGGTGGCCGACCTGCTGTCGGACCAGACCTCGCTGCGCGCCTGGTACCGCGGCGCCGAGGACTGGCGGGTGGACGTCGTCACCACCACCGGCGAGACCGGCACGCACCGCGACGCCGCCGGCACCTGGACCTGGGACTACGCCGACCAGCGGGCCAGCCGCGGCGACGCCCCGCCGCTGGCGCTGCCGGCCGCACCCGACCTGCTGCCCAGCGCGCTGGGCCGACGGCTGCTCAGCGAGGCCACCGACGCCGAGCTGACCCGGATCGACCCGGCCCGGGTGGCCGGCGTGGACGCGGTCGGGCTGCGCTACACCCCGGCGGCCGAGGCGGCCTCGGTCTCCGCGGTGGACATCTGGGCCGACCCGACCACCGGGCTGCCGTTGAGGGTCGTGGTACGCAGCGCGGACACCTCGATCCCGGCGCTGGACACCCGCTTCCTCGACCTCGACCTGGCCACGCCGGACGCCGCCACCACCGCGTTCGACCCGCCGCCGGACGCCGACGTCACCACCGACCGCGACCTGACCGACGTCGACCTGGGCCGGCAGGAGCGGGCCGACCTGCCCGCGACCCTGGCCGGCCTGGACCGGCGCACCGTCGAGGGCGTCCCCGACCAGATCGGCGCCTACGGCTCGGGCATCACCGTGCTGGCCGTCAGCGCCCTGCCCGGCCGGGCGGCCGGCTCGCTGCGCAGCCAGCTCGCGGCCACCCCCGGCGCCGTCGTCGACGACCTCGGGGTGCGCATCGCGGCCGGCCCGCTGTCGCTGATGGTCGCCGGCACCAGCACCCGGGACGGCGGCAGCGGCACCTACCTGCTCGCCGGCACCGTCACCCTCGACGCGCTGGCCACCGCCGCGCAGCAGATCCAGGAGACCGACCGATGAGCGGCACCGTCATCGCCACCCACGGGTTGCGCAAGGCCTACGGCGCCGTGCGGGCGGTGGACGGCATCGACCTGGACGTGCGGGCCGGGGACATCTACGGCTTCCTCGGCGCCAACGGGTCGGGCAAGACCACCACGGTGCGGATGCTGCTCGGGCTCGTGCTGCCCACCGCCGGCACCGTGGAGGTGCTCGGCCGGCCGATCCCGAAGGCGGCCCGGGAGGTGCTGCCGGGGGTGGGCGCCCTGATCGAGGGCCCGGCCGCCTACGGGCCCCTGTCCGGCACCGCCAACCTCTCGCTGCTGGACGCCGCCGGCCCGGGTGGGTCCCGCCGCACCCGGAAGGCCCGGATCGCCGAGGTGCTCGAGCAGGTCGGGCTCGGCGGGGGGGGCAAGCGCGCCGTCCGGGGCTACTCGCTGGGCATGCGGCAGCGGCTGGGGCTGGCCGGGGCGCTGCTGCGCCGTCCGGACCTGCTCGTCCTGGACGAGCCGACCAACGGGCTGGACCCGCAGGGCATCCACGAGATCCGCCTGCTGCTGCTTGACCTGCACCGCACCGGGACGACGATCTTCGTCTCCAGCCACCTGCTGGCCGAGATCGAGCAGCTGGCCACCCGGGTCGGCGTGCTCGACCGCGGCCGGATGGTGCTGCAGGACGACCTGGCCACGCTGACCGCACCCACCGGCGCCACCGTCGTCACGACCACGGACCCGGCGCAGGCCGCCCGGGTGCTGGGCGACCGGGTGCTCACCTCGGACGGGGAGCGGCTGGTGGTGCGGGGCAGCGACCCCGCCGAGGTCAACACCGCGCTGGTCGGGGCCGGGGTCCCGGTGACCGGGCTGGTGCTGCAGCGACCGACGTTGGAGGAGGTCGTGCTCGCCGCGGCGACCGGCTCCGGGGACCGGGTGGCCGCGTGATCGCCGTCGAGCTCCGCAAGCTGTTCCGCCGGCCCCGCACCTGGATCACCATCGCGCTGCTCAACAGCCTGCCGGTGCTGGTCGCGGTGCTGCTCAAGGTCACCGACCTGGCGCCGCGCCCGGGGGAGGGCCCGGCGTTCCTGTCCGCCGTCCTCACCAACGGGACGCTGTTCCCGCTGGCCGCGCTGGCGATCGTGCTGCCGCTGTTCCTGCCGATCGCCGTCGCGGTCGTCGCCGGGGACTCCGTCGCCGGCGAGGCGCAGGGCGGGACGCTGCGCTACCTGCTCGCCCGCCCGGCCGGGCGCACCCGGCTGCTGGTGGCCAAGCTGGTCGCGATCGTGGTGTTCGTGCTGGTCACGGTGGTGATCGTGGCGGCCGTCGGCTACGTGGTGGGCACGGCGCTGTTCGAGGTTCAGTCCCTCGGCGCGACCACCGCGGTCTCGGGCACCTCGCTGACCCCCGAGCAGGTGGCCGGCCGGACGCTGCTGTCGATCGGCTACGTGACCATCTCCATGCTGGGCGTCGCGGCGTTCGCGATGTTCTTCTCCACGCTCACCGACTCCCCGCAGCTGGCCACCCTCGGTGCGCTGGCGGTGCTGATCGGCTCCTCGCTGCTGTTCACCCTGGACGCCGCCTCGGACATCGCGCCCTACCTGCCCACCCGGTACTGGCTGAGCTTCGTGGACTTCTTCCGCGACCCGATCCAGTGGCGCAACGTGGCCCGCGGGCTGGGGCTTCAGGCGGTCTACGTGGTCGTGCTGCTGGGTGCGGCGTGGGCGAACTTCACGACGAAGGACATCACCTCCTAAGGGAAGGACCACGTCCTCCTCACGACGAGCACGCTCGCCGCGAGCCTCGGGACGAGGCCGGACCGCCACCGGAAGACCCCTATCCTCTGGCCGTGCGGATCAGCCCGGTCGAACTGGACGAGGTCGTGGCGGGTCGGATCGACCTGGCGTTCCGGCGGTGGGAGCGGCCGCGGCTGCTGGTGGGCACCCGCATGCGCACCCGGGTGGGGTTGGTCGAGGTCACCTCGGTCGACCAGGTGGACCCCGACGGGCTGACCGAGGACGACGCCCGCCGCGCCGGGGCGACCGACCTCGCCGCCCTGCAGCGCGGGCTGGCCGCGAACCCGGACCGGCCGGTGTTCCGGGTCGGCGTCCGCTTCGCCGGCGAGGACCCGCGGGCCGTGCTGCGCCGCACCCCGCCCAGCGCCGAGGAGGTCGCGGACCTGCAGGCGCGGCTGGACCGGCTGGACCGCGCCTCGTCGAACGGCCCCTGGACGGCGGCCACGCTGACGATCGTGGACGCGCACCCGGAGCGCCGGGCACCCGAGCTGGCCGACGAGCTGGGCCGGCCGACCGCGGAGTTCAAGCGGGACGTCCGCAAGCTCAAGGAGCTCGGCCTCACCGAGTCCCTGGACATCGGCTACCGGCTGTCGACCCGCGGCGCCGCGGTGGTCGACGCCGCGCTGCGGGCCGCCGGGTCACCCGTGCCGGAGCGGGCCGCGCCGCCGGCGGGCACGCCGCTGCCCAGCGTGGGCGCACCGGCCACCCGGGCGCTGCGGGCGGCGGGGCTCACGACGCTGGAGGCGGTCGCCGCCGTCCCGGAGGCCGACCTGCTGGCCCTGCACGGGGTCGGCCCGATCGCCGTCGCCCGGATCCGCGCCGCGCTGGGGCGCTGAGGTCCGGGCGGGCGTCAGGAGGACAGGCGGGCGCAGTCGGCCGGCCCCAGGTCGACCGGCTGCCCCGCCGCCAGCTCGGCGACGACGATGCCCTGCACCAGCGGGTCGCTGGGCAGCTGGCCGTGCCCGACCCGGCTGTCGGCGCACACCGACTGCACGGTGAGGTCCAGCGCGCCGTCCAGCGAGGCGGAGTCCGGCGGGGTGACGGTGGCGTCGACGTCGGTCCACACGGAGACCCAGGTGGGTCCGGCCGGGGTCTCGTCGCCGGCGTTGAGCTGCCGCAGCAGGTCGCTGCTCGTGGTCAGCTGCCGGCAGGCCTCCGGGCACTCGCCGGGGGCCAGGGTGGCGCCCAGGTCGGCCACCGTCGTCCCGTGGTGCGGGGAGCCCAGGGTGAGGATCCGCCGCGCCTGGTCGGCCCCGCCGTCGGCGGCCCACAGCCGGGCGACCACCCCGCCGGCGGAGTACCCGACGACGTCGACGCTGTCCGCGCCCGTGCGGGCCAGTGCGGCGTCCACCGCGTCGCCCAGGACGGCGGCGGACTCCCGCATGTCACCGGTGCCGTCCCCGGGCAGCGGCACCACCTCGGCGTCCCGGCCGACCGCGGTGAGCGCGTCGGCCAGCGTCTGCAGGCCCGTGGTCGACCCGCCGTAGCCCGGGACCAGCAGGACCGGGCCGGGCTCGGCCTGGCTGACCGGTGCCGGGGTGGTGGCGGTGAGCCGGGGGACCAGCACCGCGCCGACCACGGCCAGCACGCCGACGACGAGGGCGGCGAGCAGCCCGAGCACCAGACGGCGACGGGCGGGGGAGAGGCCGGCGAGCATTCCTCCACTGTCCCTGGTGGACTGGGCCCATGCCGCCGTTCCTGACCCGGGAGGAGTACTTCACAGCCTGGTCACAGTGGCACGGGGGGACCGACCCGCGGACCTCCGCCGTGGTGCGCGGCTGGTTGACCATCGCGCACACCCTGGCCCGCCCGCTGGCCCGGGTGTCCCCGCTGGCGGTGACCGCGCTGGGCCTGGTGGTCGCCGCCGCCGCGGTGGGACCGGCCGCCGCGGGTGGCGTGTGGCTGGTCGCGGCCGGCGTCCTGGTCGGGCTGTCGGGGCTGCTGGACTCCCTGGACGGCGCCCTGGCCATCGCCGGCGGGCGGGCGTCCCGGCGGGGGTTCGTGCTGGACTCCGCCGTCGACCGGCTCACCGAGGTGGCCTACGCGGTCGCGCTGTGGGCAGCCGGCGCACCGGCCTGGCTGGCCGTCGCCTTCGGCGCGCTGTGCTGGTTCCCCGACTACCTGCGGGCCCGGGCCGGGCAGGCCGGGGTCGACGAGACCGGCGCCATCTCGGTGTGGGAGCGACCCACCCGGGTGGCGATGGTCGGCATGGTGCTGGGCGGGGCCGGGGTGGTGTCCGCGCTCGGCGCCGCCGACCTCGTGGTCACCGTCGGCGCGGCCGTCGGGACGCTGCTGGGCGTGGTGGGCACCGGCCAGCTCGGGCTCCAGCTGCGCCGCGCCCTGGGCTGAGCAGGCCGTTACGCTCGGGTGAACCACCGGCGACGTCCACCTCGAACGCCGGGTCCTGCCTGTCGAACCCCCCTGGAGCCCCACCGTGTCCGTCGTCGTGACCGGTTCGATCGCCACCGACCACCTCATGACCTTCCCGGGCAAGTTCGCCGAGCAGTTCGTCGAGGGGCAGATGGAGAACGTGTCGCTGTCCTTCCTGGTCGACGACCTGGTGCAGCACCGCGGCGGCGCCGGCGCCAACATGGCCTACGGCATGGGCCTGCTCGGGCTGGGTCCGGTGCTGGTCGGCGCCGTGGGCAGCGACTTCGACGAGTACGAGGCCTGGCTGCGTGGGCACGGCGTGGACACCGCCTCGATCCGCTGGTCGGAGGTCAAGCACACCGCCCGCTTCACCTGCACCACCGACGCGACCAACAACCAGATCGCCTCCTTCTACTCGGGCGCGATGGCCGAGGCCTCGGAGATCGAGCTGGCCCCGGTGGCCGCCCGGGTGGGTGCGCCCGACCTGGTGATCGTCGGCCCGAACGACCCGACCGCGATGGTGCGGCACACCCAGGAGTGCCGGGACCGCGGCTACCCGTTCCTGGCCGACCCCTCCCAGCAGCTCGCGTGGGCCGACGGCGAGATGATCCGCACCCTGGTCGACGGCGCCGACCTGCTGTTCACCAACGAGTACGAGGCCGCGCTGCTCAAGCAGAAGACCGGCTGGAGCCACGCCGACGTGCTGGGCCGGGTGGGCACCTGGGTGACCACCCGCGCCGCCAACGGCGTGCGCGTCGAGCAGCGCGACGGCGAGACGATCGAGGTCATCGCGGTCCCGGAGACCAAGCCGGTGGAGCCCACCGGCGGCGGCGACGCGCTGCGCGCCGGCTTCGTCGCCGCCCGCCAGTGGGGCCTGGGCGTGGAGCGGGCGACCCAGGTGGGGTCGGCCGTGGCCACCGCCGCCGTCGAGGTCATCGGCACCCAGGAGTACGACCTGCCCCGGGAGTCCTTCCTGGAGCGGTTCGCGCTGGCCTTCGGTGCCGACGCCGCCGACGAGGTGGCCCCGCACGTGCCTCAGTCCCCGCGCAGCGCCTGACCGATCGAGGGATCCTCGGCCCACCGGCTGAACGGGATCCGGGCGATCTCCTTGAGCTCGCCGATGGTCGACCACTCGTTGCCGCCCAGCCGGGCCAGCGGGCGCAGGCCCTCGATGCGCGGCCGGCCGTCGCGGACGACGTCGCTCCACGCGCTGACGGCCACCACCCGGCCGAAGACGATCGTGGAGTCACCCAGCGACAGGGTCGAGTGCAGCGTGCACTCCAGCGAGACCGGGCTCTGGGCGACCCGCTTGGTGCCCACCACGTCGCTGTCCTCGAGGACGACGCCGGTGTGCTCGGCCTCGTCGTGGCCGGGCGGGAAGTCGGTGCCGGTGGCGTTGACCTGCTCGAAGAGGTCCTCGGGCGTCACGCTGACCGTGAACTCCCCGGTGGCCTCGACGTTGTTCAGGCTGTCCTTGCGGCCGACGCTGGTGAACTGCACGATCGGCGGGTCCACGCAGGCCACGGTGTAGAAGGAGTGCGGGGCCAGGTTGTGCACGCCCTCGGCCGACCGGGTGCAGACCCAGGCGATGGGCCGGGGGACGACGACGGAGTTCAGCACCCGGTAGAAGGCCTTGGGGCCCAGCTCGGCGGGGTCGAAGCGGGTGCGCTCGTGTGCGGTCACCGACCCAGTGTGCGGCCCCGCCACCGCAGGGTGCCGCGGTGCCTCCCCAGCACCGACCGGACGACGAGCAGGTCGAGCACGG
This sequence comes from Klenkia terrae, assembly GCF_900491935.1. Classification (GTDB taxonomy): domain Bacteria; phylum Actinomycetota; class Actinomycetes; order Mycobacteriales; family Geodermatophilaceae; genus Klenkia; species Klenkia terrae. The sequence goes on along the minus strand of NZ_UEXK01000004.1, from coordinate 273,942 downwards.
CCACCCCCAGCGGGTGCGCCAGGCTGTCGGGCCAGACCCGCCCGCCGGTGCGGCGCGCGGTCACCGCCCGCCCGGCCACCCCGGCCAGGTAGCCGACCAGCCCGGCCCGCGTGCCGGTCAGCGGGGGGACGACGTGCAGCGCGGTGAGTGCGGCCGCCGCGGCCAGGCTGCCCGCCGGGGAGCCGCCCAGCGCCGCCCACAGCGACTTCTCGTACCCGGCGGCCAGCGCCGGCCAGTCCTCGTACATCCGGGTCGCGGCCAGCGTCGACCCGTCGACCACGACGCCCCGCCCGCCGGCCCGCTTCACCGCCCGCAGCAGCGCGATGTCCTCCAGCACCTCGTCGCGGACGGCGCCGTGCCCACCGGCCCGCTCGTACGCGGCCCGGTCGACCACCAGGAACTGCCCGTTGGCCGCGGCCAGGCTCGGCCGCGGCGAGCGCTCCGCCGCGCGCAGCGGCAGCAGGGTGGCCCACAGCCACTGCTGCAGCGGCTGCACCAGCCGCTCGGCCGGGGTGACCGCGAGCTGCCGCGGCCAGGGGCTCACCAGGTCCAGGTCGTGCGCCCGGAGCAGGTGGACGGCGGCCGCGACCGCGTGCGGGGCCAGCCGGACGTCGGCGTCGACGAAGACCAGCACGTCGACGTCCGCGGCGCCGGCGGCACCCTGCGCGCACGCGTTCGGCTTCCCGAGCCACCCGTCCCGCGGCGGGTCGGCGGGCAGCACCGTGGCGCCGCGGTCCCGGGCGAGGTCGGCCGTGCTGTCGGTCGAGCCGTCGTCGACCACGACGACCTGCAGGTGGGCGACGCCGGTCTGCGCGGCGGGGGCGTCCAGGCACCCGCCGATCTGGTGCGCCTCGTCCCGGGCGGGCACCACCACCCGCACCCGGTCGTCGGTGGCCGGCGGGTCCGCGGCCGGCGTCCGCAGCAGCGCGCCGTTGACGGCTGCGTGCACCGCGAGCGCGACGTCGACCGCCACCAGCCCGCGCAGCACCTGCCGGCCCACCCCGCGGCGGCCCCGGGTCCGGGTGGTCATGCGACGGCGCGCGCCCGGCGGCGGGCGGCCGCACCGCGGTGGCGGAGCCCCAGGGCGACCAGCACCGGCAGCGCCAGGACGACGCCCCAGGCCGCCGAGCCGGGCAGGCCCAGCCAGCCGACGTGGGCCAGCGCGCCGCCCAGGGTCATCCAGGCCAGCGCCAGCAGGGGCGCGTGGTCGGGGAGGGTCGGGGTGCGCCGGGCGGCCAGCAGGTCCAGCGCGGTCATGAGGACGACGCCGGCCAGCAGCCAGCCGGCCAGGTTGGTCAGCGGCACGGTGTCGATGCCGGGCAGCCCGGGGCTCGGGTGCGCCCAGGTCCAGTACCCGGCCTGCACCAGCTGGGGGTCCAGGACGACGTCCCAGGCGGCGAACACGTAGGCGGCCACCGCGATCCGGCCGATCCTCGACCCGGGCACCAGCCGGTGGGCCAGCAGCCAGCTCGGCCAAGCCATCATCAGCCAGGCCAGCGGCACCAGGAACGGCACGCCGAGCAGCGTGGGGCCCAGGGCGTCGCTGTAGGTGTAGCTGCCGTAGGGGAACCCGGTGGCCAGCCCGACGGACTCGAAGACCACCGAGGCCAGCGCGACCGTGCCCAACACCGCCAGCCCCAGCCGCCGGGACAGCGAGGCGTGGACGACGGCCAGCGCAGCACCCAGCAGCACGATGGACCAGCTGACCGCGTCCCGGGCCGCGCCGGCGGTCAGCGGGTAGGCGATCGCGGTGGCCAGCAGCAGCCCGGTCAGCGCCCAGGGCAGGACCCGGGTCACGACCGGCTCACCGGCGCAGCAGGCGGCGCACCGCCCGGGCCCGGCGTCCGCGGTCGGCGAGGACCACCCGGGCCGCCGTCCGGCCGCTGTTGCCGCTGACCCCGCCGCCGGGGTGCGTCGAGGCGCCGGTCAGGTACAGGCCGGGCAGGCCGGGCACCCGGTGGCCGGAGAGCTCCGGGGTGGGCCGGAACGCGAACATCGATGCCAGCGACATCTCCACGTGCATGACGTTGCCGCGGGGGAGCCGGAGCTCCTGCTCGAGCAGCAGGGGGGTCTGGACGTACAGCCGCTGCACCGAGTCGGCGAAGCCGGGGGCGAACCGGTCGACCGACGCCACCAGCCGGGCGGCCTCTGCGTCGGCGATCGCCGTCCAGTCGGAGCCGTCGGCCAGCCGGTAGGGGTACCACTGGCCCCAGATCGTGACCACGTGCTGACCGGGCGGGGCGAGGGTGTCGTCGCTGGCCGAGAAGCTCATCGCCAGCGGGACCGGCTCACGGGGGAGGTCGCCGGCCTGCCAGTCGCCGTGCGCCCGGGCCAGCACGGCGCGGTCGGTGCACAGCAGTTGCAGTCCCTGCAACGACTCGGCCTGGGACACCCCGGGGTAGCTGGGCAGGGCGTCGGTCAGGCAGCGCACCACCAGGCCGAAGCCGTTGCCCAGCGGCGGGTCGGCGTCGCGCAGGGCCGGCGGCGCGTGCTCGCCGACGAAGGCCCGGGTCGCCCCGACGTGGCAGGCGGCGACCACGGTCGGCGCCTCGATGCGGCGTCCGGACGCGGTGACCACGCCGGCCACCTTCCCCTCGGACACCAGCAGCTCGGCCGCGCCGTCGCCGAGGGTGACCCGGCCGCCGTGCGCCTCGAGCTTGCGCCGCAGCGCCGCGGTCAGCCCGCCCGAGCCGCCGACCGGGTGACCGGGCGGGGTGGTGTGCAGCAGCGCTGCCCAGCCCACCATCGCCGCCGTCCCCGGTTCGGACATCGGCGGGCCGGACCGCGCGCCGAACCAGGCCAGGGCGGCCCTGAGTCGCTCGCTGCCGAACCACTTGTCCAGCAGCGCGTCGCCGGAGCCCAGGAAGTCGGTGGCGAGCTCGCCGCCGGGGGTGCGCGGGCGGCCCTTGGCCGGGGCGCCCAACGGCCACAGGTGCCGGACCAGCCGGGCCGGGCTCGGCCGGTCGCCGAAGGCCTGCACGACCTGCGCGCTGCGCGGGCCCCACACCTCGACGAACCGCCGGTAGGCCGCGGCGTCGGCCGGTCCGCAGGCGGCCTCGATCGAGGCGCAGGTGGCGTCGAGGTCCACGGAGAAGACCAGGGGTCGGCCGTCGGGCCCGTCGCTGCCGGGCTCGGGAGCCGGGGCGAAGCCCCACGGGTCGCAGTCGACGTAGCGCAGGCCGTGGGCGGCCAGGTCCAGCTCCTCGACGATGCCCGAGTGCCGGATGATCACGTGCGCGCTGGAGCCCCGGTCGACCCGGACCCCCGGCCAGCGCTCCACCGTGGAGACCGCTCCGCCGAGCACCTCGTCGGCCTCGACCACCTCGACCGAGAGCCCGGCGACGGCCAGGTGGCAGGCGGCGACCAGCCCGTTGTGGCCCGACCCGACGACGACGGCGTCGGTCACTCGGCGGCCGACCCGAGGGGCAGGCGGGCCCCGAGGATGGCGAAGGGTCGTGCGTCGCCGGGGAAGTGGGGGTTGCGCGCGAGGTCGACGAAGCCGTCGGCCCGGGACAGCCGGGAGGCCTTGGTGTCGGCGTCCGGGGTGGACCGCAGCGCGGCCGGGGGCGGCAGGGCGGCCCCCAGCGCGTGCAGCAGCTGCCGACCCAGGCCCTTGCTCTGGTGCTCGGGGTGCACGTGCAGCTCGCAGACCTCGAACCCGCCGGGGAGCCAGCGCTTGGCGGTCCGCCGGTCCAGGGCGTGCTTGACCTGGTCGTGCCACCACTGGCCCGGGGCGACGAGGTAGCCGTAGCCGAACCCGACGAGGGTCTCGCCGTCCGGGCCCTCGGCGAAGGCACCGACCGCGCGGAAGCCCTGGCGCTCGGTGTGCTGGACGGCGTAGCCGTACCGGCCGGCCACCACGGAGTCCCCGTAGCCCATGGCCAGGCCGTAGACGGCCAGCGCCTCGTGCAGGTGCTCACGCATCCAGGGGGTGGGCAGCTCGGTCACCCGGGTGGTCGGTGCGCTCATGCTGCGGGTGCTGCGGGGTCCACGGACGGCATGGCTCCGATCATCCCACCGGTCCACCGGCGCCGTCGGTCAGCCGGCGTCGACCTCGGCGGCGGTGCCGGCGGTGATCCGCAGCAGCTCGTCGTAGGTGGTGGGGAAGACGGTGTGCGGGTGGCCGGCCGCGGCCCACACCTGCTCGTGCCGGGCCAGGGTGATGTCGACCAGCGTGCCGATCGGCTCCGGGTGGCCGACCGGGGCGACCCCGCCGATCGCCTGCCCGGTGTGCTCCCGGACGAAGGCCGCGGTGGCCTTGGTCAGCTCGGGCACGCCGAGGAGGGCGGCCACCTTGGCGGTGTCCACCCGGTGCGCACCGCTGGTCAGCACCAGCACCGGGGAGCCGCCGACGTCGAACACCAGGCTGTTGGCGATCGCGCCGACGGGGACGCCGAGCTGGTCGGCGGCGGCCTGCGCTGTGGGCGCGGCGTCGGCGAGGTGCCGGACCTCGCCGGTCGCGCCGGCGTCGCGGAGGACCTGCTGCACGTGGGCCACCATCGGGTGCTCGGACGACGTCACGCCGCTGATCGTCGCACCCACCCGTCCTGAGGGCAGGCTCCGCTCTTGTTCGCACATAGTGGCACAAGTGAGGATAAGATCGCCGGGTGAGCGCAGCTGCCCCCGACTGGCCGGCGATCGGGACCCGCGAGGTGCCCTGGCGCCCCGGGCTGCCCGAGGACGTGGTGCCGCGGGCGGTCCGGCTGCGGCACACCGGGCCCTACCGCGCCGCCGTCGTCCCGGAGATCGCCGGGCGGACGCCGCAGGTGGGGGCCGCCGTGCTCCGGGCCGCCGAGGACGCGGCCGCCGAGATCGCCCGGTTCGACACCCGGATGGGGTCCGAGGTCGCACCGTTCGCCGCGGTCCTGCTGCGCACGGAGTCCGCGTCGTCCTCCCGCATCGAGCAGCTGACCAGCGGGGCCCGGGCGATCGCGGTCGCCGAGCTGGGGTCGCCGTCCACCCGCAACGCGGAGGCCGTCGTCGGCAACGTCGCGGCCATGCGGGCCGCGCTGGACCTGGCCGAGGCCCCGTCGCCGGCGGCCGTGCTGGCGATGCACGACGCGCTGCTGCGCGACACCGAGCCCGGCATCGCCGGCCGGTGGCGCAGCGAGCAGGTGTGGGTGGGCGGCACGTCCTACGGCCCGCACCAGGCCGAGTACGTCGCCCCGGTGGCGCAGGACGTGCCCGGCCTGGTCGCCGACGTCACCCGGTTCGCCGTCCGCACCGACATCGCGCCGGTGGTGCTGGCCGCGGTCGCGCACGCCCAGTTCGAGACCATCCACCCGTTCCCGGACGGCAACGGCCGCGCCGGCCGGGCGCTGGTGCACTGCCTGCTCCGCCACCACGGGGTCACCCGGGCGGTCACCGTGCCGGTCTCGGCCGGCCTGCTGGTCGACGTCGAGGGCTACTTCGACGCGCTGACCGCCTACCGGCGCGGCGAGCTGGAGACGGTGGTCGAGGCGTTCACCCGCGGCACCCTGACCGCGATCACCAACGCCACCCAGCTGGTCGAGGAGCTGCGCGGCGTCCGCGCCGGCTGGGACGACGTCGTGCGGGCCCGCTCGGACGCCGCCGCCTGGCGGATCGCCGACCTGCTGGTCCGCCAGCCCGTGGTCGACGCCGCGGCCGTCACCCGGGAGCTCGGGGTGCCGGCGCAGAACGTCGTCCGGGCGCTGGCGCCGCTGCTGGCCGCCGGGGTGGTCACCGAGTTCACCGGCCGGCGGCGCAACCGGATGTGGCAGGCCCGGGAGGTGCTGGACGCGCTGGACGGGTTCGCCGCCCGGGCCGGGCGGCGCGGTGGCCGCTGACTCCCCGGCCCGTGCTCAGCGCACCCCGGACATCAACCTCCGGATGACCGGCGTGGCCAGCGCCAGCACCACGCCCAGCACGACCGCGACACCGCCCAGCGTGCCGAAGTAGGGCACCTGGTCCGCCGGGTCGTACGCCCCGGCGAACACCCCGGCCAGCGAGGTGCCGATCGCGGTGGACAGGAACCACAGCGCCACCATCTGGGTCCGGTAGGCCGCCGGTGCCAGCTTCGTCGACAGCGACAGCCCGACGGGGGACAGCAGCAGCTCGGCCACGGTGAACACCAGCAGGACGCCGACCAGGCCCAGCAGCGGCGCGCCGCCCGGGCCGGCCCCGGCCATCGGCAGGAAGAGCAGGAACGCGACACCCATGATCGCCGTCCCGGCGGCGAACTTGACCGGGGTGGAGGGCTGCCGGGGGCCCAGCCGGGTCCACAGCGCCGCGAAGACCCCGGACAGCGCGATGATGAAGACCGGGTTGATCGACTGCACCCACGAGGCCGGCACCGTCCAGCCGAACAGGTCCCGGTCGAGCTGGGTGTCGGCGTAGAGGGCCACCACGGTGGACTGCTGCTGGTACAGCGACCAGAAGGCCACGCTGGCCACGAACATCGGGATGAAGGCGAGCACCCGCCGGCGCTCGGTCCGGTCGACCTGCGCGCTGCGCAGCAGCTGGGCGAAGTAGCCCACCGACACCACGACGCAGACCCACACCACGATCGTGGCCAGCCGGTCGGCGCGGACCACCCCGGCCACCGCCAGCCCGACGACCGCCAGCGCGGCCACGACGGCGCCGACGACCCAGCGGGTCCGCTCGGCGGGCGGCAGCGGGGACGGGACCTGGCGGCCGGTGCCGTCCAGCCCGCGCCGGCCCCAGGCGTACTGGGCCAGCCCCGCGGCCATGCCGACCGCGGCCAGCCCGAAGCCCAGGTGGAAGCCGACGGCGGACTGGGCCAGCCCGGTCAGCAGCGGCCCGGCCAGGGCGCCGAGGTTGATGCCCAGGTAGAACACGGAGAACCCGGCGTCGCGGCGGACGTCGTCGGCGGTGTAGAGCAGGCCGACCAGGGTGGTCGCGGTAGCCTTGACCCCGCCGCTGCCCAGCGCGATGAGCACCAGCCCGACGCCGACCCCGGCCAGGCCCGGGAGCAGGGCGAGCGCCACGTGGCCGGCCATGACGACGACGGCAGACCAGAAGAGCACCCGCTCCGGGCCCAGCACCCGGTCGGCGACCCAGCCGCCGACGATCTTGGACAGGTAGACCGTGCCGCCGTAGGCGCCGACGATGCTGGCCGCCGTCGAGGTGGTGATGCCCAGCCCGCCGTCGGCCACGGAGTAGGAGAGGTAGTACAGCAGGATAGCCTGCATGCCGTAGAAGCTGAACCGCTCCCACATCTCCACGCCGAACAGGTGCGCGAGGCCGCGCGGCTGGCCCAGGAAGGTCGCCTCGCCGGGCGAGGTCGTCGAGGTCGTGGTTGCCACGTGCAACGAGTCTCCTCCCGGATCGGCGGGTGTGCACGCCACCCGGCGGCTCAGGGGGTCAGCGGCCGGTCCAGGGTGGCGGCGACGGCGGCCCGGTCGCCCCGCAGCTGCAGCCGGTCGTCGGACACGTCGGTCCGCCGCCAGAGCAGGAGCAGCAGGGCCTCGGCCGGCCCGGCGACGGCGCCCACCGGGGCGCCCGCGAGGTCCCCGGAGCCGACCGGCAGGACCGCGCCGGACTCGGCCGGCACCGGGTGGACGACGTCCGCGGTGGCCGGGAGCCGGTCCAGCCGGACCTGCCGCGGCAGGAACATGCCCAGCACCTCGTCGATGCCGTCCAGGGCCGTGGCGGGGTCGATGGAGGCCGGCCGGTGCAGCGCCGCCCGCGCGTCCCAGTGGTGCAGCGCGACCTCGTGCGCCTGCCGACGGGCCCAGAACGCCGCGGTGCGGTCGGCGCGGTCCAGCGTCCAGCACGGCTGGTCGGCCGGGGTGGTGGCCAGGGCGTCCAGCAGAGCAGTGGCCGCGTCGGCGTAGGCGCCCGGGACGTCGCGGTCGTCGGCGGGACCCGGGGGCAGTGCGGGGGGGCCGTCGGTGGACAGCGCCGCCCGGGCCCAGTGGTGGACCGCGCCGGTGTGCCGGCCGAGCTCGGCCAGCGACCACCCCGGGCAGGACGGCACTGGCACGGTCAGGTCGGCGCGGGCCAGCAGCTCGGCGAGCGCGGCGGTGCCCTGTCGCAGGGAGGCGAGGTGGTCGACGGTCACGGGCCGCACGGTAGGGCCCGGGTCGGACAGTCGGGGGAGGCGTCGGCCGGGACTGTCGGTGGTCGGTGGTCGACTGCTCCGCATGCAGGGGAACAGGTGTTCGGGTGTCGCCTTGACGGCGGTCGGCCCGCATGGTGTTCTCGACGTGTTCGAACGTGCGTTCGAACGGCCGGCGGGGGTGCCGGTCGCGGGACGGGGAGTGCGGAGGCCGGGGATGAGCGTGGTGCTGGTGGGCGCAGGGGGTCGGACCGGGGAGCGGGTGCAGGTCGAGCGGGGCGTCGCCGGGCCGGTCCGGTTCTGGCGCGGTCAGGGTCGGTACGAGGTGGGCGAGCTGATCGAGCACTGGACGGAGGCCGGTCCGGCCGCCGGACCGTGGGTGGAGCAGGACGGTCCCGCGGCGGCGGGCCCGTGCCAGGTGTGGCGGGTCGAGGCGGTGCGGTCCGGGCGGTCCCGCAGCACGTTCGCCGGGGTGTTCGACCTGTCGTGGGAGCCGGCCGGCAACTGCTGGCGCCTGGTCCGGGTGCACGACTGATGGGCGCCGTGCGGGTGTTCTCCCCGGCCCAGCTCGAGCTCACCCCGCCGCTGCCGCCGGCGGCGTCGCAGCTGCTGGGCCAGGCCCACCGTGGCCTCGCCGAGGCGGCGGTCTGCCGCGACGCGGGCTGGCGCTACGCCACGGCGCACCTGGCCGCGCTGCGCGGGGCGGCCGCCGTGCTCGCCGCGCGGACCCGGCCCGAGGCGGGGCGCCGCCGCCCGCGCAGCGCGTGGGTGCTGATCGGGCAGGTCGCCCCGGAGCTGGGGGAGTGGGCCTCCTTCTTCGCCGCCGGCGCGGCCAAGCGGGCCGCCGCGGAGGCAGGTCTGTCGTCGGCGGTCACCGAGCGCGAGGCCGATGACCTGGTCCGGGACGCCGGGGCGTTCCTGGCCGTCGTCGAGGTCACCCTGGGCCGCCCGGTGTCGGTCGAGGCGGCCCGGCCGGCCCCTCCCGGGCAGGTGACCCCGCTGCGCCGCGTCTGACCGGGCGTGGGTGTTGCCGTTCCGGCACGGATGCTTGCCCCGGCGGTGCGGCTGGTCGAGGGTCGGTGCATGGCGACCGAGCACCCCCAGGACCAGCACAACCCCCAGCACGGCCAGGCCGACGGCCACCAGCACGGCCGGGCCCACGACCACGGGCACGACCACGGCCACGACCACGGCAGCGCCGACCGGGTGGCCGCCTGGCAGGAGACCGACCCGGCCGAGTGGTTCACCGAGCGCTTCTGGGACGACCGCTACCGGGAGCGGCCGATCTGGTCGGGCAACGCCAACCAGCGGCTGGTCGAGACCGCCGCCGACCTCACCCCCGGCCGGGCGCTGGACGTCGGCTGCGGCGAGGGCGGCGACGCGATCTGGTTGGCCGGCCAGGGCTGGCAGGTGACCGGCTCCGACGTGTCGCCGGTGGCGCTGGAGCGGGCGCGGCAGGCCGGCGAGGCCGCGGGCGTCGCCGACGCCGTCACCTGGGAGCAGGCCGACGGCCGCGGCGACTGGGCGCCGCCGGCCGGTGCCTACGACCTGGTCACCGCCTCCTTCCTGCAGTTCCCCCGGTCCGAGCTCGCCGACTTCCACCGCAAGCTGGCCGCCGCCGTCGCCCCCGGCGGCACCCTGCTGATCACCGCGCACCACGCCGACAGCCACGCGGGCGAGGGCACCCCGTTCACCGCCGACCTGTTCGCCACCGCGCAGGAGATGGCCGCTGACTCCCCGGCCCGTGCTCAGCGCACCCCGGACATCAACCTCCGGATGACCGGCGTGGCCAGCGCCAGCACCACGCCCAGCACGACCGCGACACCGCCCAGCGTGCCGAAGTAGGGCACCTGGTCNGGTCTGGGCCGCGCTGGACCCGGTCGTCGGCGCCGGCCCGCTCCAGGTGCTCGACGTCGGCGGCGGTGCCGGGGTGTTCGCCGTCCCGCTGGCCCAGCTGGGCCACACGGTCACCGTGGTGGACACCTCGGCCGACGCGCTGGCCACCCTGCGCCGCCGGGCGGACCTCGCCGGGGTGGGCGGGTCGGTGCACGGCGTGCAGGGCGACGCCGACCAGCTCGGCGCCGTGCGTGGCCCCGACGGCGGCCCCGACGGGGGCTACGACCTGGTGCTGGTGCACGCCGTCCTCGAGGTCGTCGACGACCCGGCCGCGACGCTGGCCGGCATCGCCGCGGTGCTGCGCCCCGGCGGCCGGCTGAGCGTCACCGCGGCCAACCGGGCCGGCGCGGTGCTGGCCCGCGCACTGGGCGGGCACCCCGTCGAGGCCCGGGCCCTGCTCGGTGACCGTGACCCGGCGCCGGCGCGCTCGCGCACCCGGCCGGGCCGCCGCCGCTTCGCCCCCGACGAGCTGCTGGAGCTGGTCCGAGCCGCCGGGCTGCAGGCCGGCGAGTGGCGCGGGGTGTCGGTGGTGGCCGACCTGCTGGAGTCCACGTCGGGGGCCGACCCGGACGCGCTGCGGCGCCTGGAGCTCGAGCTGGCCGGGGTCTCGCCCTACCGGGACGTCGCCACCGGGCTGCACGTCATCGCCACCCGGGGTGCCGAGCAGTCGTGACCCGGCCCGACATGCTGCCCGACGACCTGCGCCGGCCCGCCTACGGCGCCACCACGCTGGCCGACGTGCTGCCGTCGGTGGCCGCCTGCCTGGGCGTCGGCGGTCCCGACCCGCTCGGGCTCACCGAGGTGCTCCGCGGCGCCCGCCGGGTCGCCGTCCTCCTCGTCGACGGGCTGGGTGCCGACCTGGTGCGGGCCCACCCCGACCTCGCGCCCACGCTGACGGCGCTGTCCGGCCCGCTGGGCGACCTGCAGGCGCCGTGCCCGAGCACCACCCCTGTCAGCCTGACCAGCCTGGGCACCGGCCTGCCGCCGGGCAGCCACGGCGTGCTCGGCTTCGTCACCGACGTCCCCGGGCAGGACCGGGCGCTGACCCACACGCAGTGGACCGACGACCCCGACCCGACCACCTGGCAGGCGCAGCCGACGGTCTTCCAGCGGGTGGCCGCCGCCGACGTGCCCGCCACCGTGGTCGGGCCCTACGCCTACGCCGGCTCGGGGCTGACCCGAGCGGCCTACCGCGGTGCCCGCTACGCGCCGGCGGTCAGCCCGGGTGACCTGGCCGCGGTGCTGGGCCACTCGCTGGCGGCCACCGACCGCGCGCTGGTCTACGGCTACCACGCCGAGCTCGACCTGACCGGGCACGTGCGCGGGGTGGACTCACCGAGCTGGCGCCAGCAGCTGGCCCACGTCGACCTGATGGTGGCCCAGCTGCTCGACGGCCTGCCCGACGACGCGGCGCTGCTGGTCACCGCCGACCACGGCATGCTCGACGTCCCCGACGACACCCGGCTGGACATCGACGCGACCCCCGCGCTGACCGCCGGCGTCCGGCTGCTGGCCGGGGAGCCCCGGGCGCGCTACGTGCACGCGGTCGACGGTGCCGCCGACGACGTCCTCGCCGCCTGGCGGGCCGAGTTGGGCGACCGCGCCTGGGTGGTCAGCCGGGACGAGGCCGTCGCCAGCGGGGTGTTCGGCCCGGTCGAGGACGCGCTAGCCGCCCGGATCGGCGACGTCGTCTCCCTGGCCCGCGGCACGTGGGCCCTCACCGCCACCCGGCAGGAGAAGGTGCCCTCGATGCTCGCCGCCTACCACGGCTCGCTCACCCCGACCGAGCTGGCGATCCCGCTGCTGGTGGCCCGGGGCAGCGCGCTGTGAGCGGCCCGACCCTGACCGTCTGCCGGGGCTGCTGCTGCGGCCGCGCCGAGAAGCACCCCGGCACCGACCACCGGGCCCAGCTGACGGCGTTCCAGCGCGGTGCCGCCCGGGTGCGGGTGGTGGACTGCCTGGACGCCTGCGAGCGGTCCAACGTGGTGGTGGTCAGCCCGAGCCCGGCCGGCCGCGCCGCCGGCGCCCGCCCGGTGTGGCTGGGCGGCATCCTGGACGACGAGACCACCGGCGACGTCCTGCAGTGGGTAGCCGACGGCGGCCCGGGCATCGCCGACCCGCCGGACTTCCTGGACCTGCAGGTCTTCTCGCCGTCCCGGCGGGTGCGCGCGGAGGCCGAGCTCTAGACGGAGCCGATCTAGACGGAGCCCACCGGGACGGAGCCCACCGCGAGCGGGTGCCAGGTCCGGAACCGGCCCGGTCGCAGCGCCGAGCAGGTCAACCGCCGGGGCTCGGCGGACAGCCGGCTCTCCAGCAGGACCGGCACGTCGCCGTCGGGACCGGTGAGCACGACCGCCCAGCGCTCGGTGCCCTCGGCGGCGTCGGGCACCGACCGCACCGCGGTCACCGGCAGGTCGGCCACGCCCACGAGCCCGAGCTCGACCCGGGCGAACTGCTGGGCGGCCTGCGCGACGGGGGTGAGCCCGGCGCGGCCGCGCAGCATGCCGAGCACGACCTCGCCGCGGCCGTGCGCCTCGACCAGCCCACCGCCGTCCTCGGGCACCTGCCCGTAGAGGTGGCCGGTGGGCAGCGCCAGCACGTTGGCGGCGAACCGGTCCCCGCCGAGGTGGCTGGTCTCCCACACGTCGCCGGCGAGCGAGCGGGCCAGCGGGCGCCCGCGGACCGCGCAGCAGGCGTCGTGCCCGCCGTGCGTGCAGACCAGGAAGGTCGGGCCGTCGGACTGCACGCCGACCGACCCGTCCAGCGGGACGTCGAGCAGCTCGGCGTCGGTGGCGCGGGTGGACCACCGGACCCACGGGGCGAGGACGTCGGCCACCGCCCACCGGCCGCCGGAGTCGGCCAGCCGCTCACCGGGCCGGCGGACCATCTGGATGCGCAGCCCGGCCTCTCGGGCGCGCTGGGCGAGCCGGGGCGCCACGTCGGCGTCGAACCGGGACTGCAGCAGCGCGTCGCGCCCCCACGGCCCGGGCTGCTCGACCAGCAGCCACCGGCGCGCGGGCGGCGCGGTCGCCACGGGGGAGTCCCCGGCCAGCAGCGCCTGCACCGAGCAGCGGCCGGCGTCGAGCCGGCCCGACGGGTAGGTGCGCGGGTCGGGGTCCTGGCAGAAGGGGTCCTCCGGTGCCGTCTCAGGCACCTGTTCCGCGCTCATCCCCTCCATGGTGCACAGGCTGCGCGTCCGGGACCACCGCCACCGACTCGACGACCAGCCGGCGGGCCAGCTCGCACTGCTCGGCGGCGGGCAGGCCGGGCAGGTCGCCGACCTTCAGCTCGCCGGCGGCCAGCAGCTCGGCCAGGGCCGGCCGCTGCGCCGCGGGGAACGTGCGGTGCTGCCGGCCGGCGACCAGGACGACCTCGTCGCCCACGACGTCGCGCAGCTGCAGCCGCAGCCGCGGGCGCACCCGGAGCACGGTGTCGGTGGTCAGCGCGGCGGCCGCGGTCGCCTGGGCCAGCGGGGCCACCGGCTCGGGGCGCACCTGCGCCCAGGTCCGGGAGCGCAGCCGGTCGGCCACCGCCGCCGGGTCCACCCGGTCCAGGGCGGCGTGCAGCCCGGCGAGCACCGCGGCGACGTCCTCGGTCGTGGTGCCGGGTGCGGTCAGGTCGACGCCCAGCGGCAGCGAGGTGCGCAGGGCGGGGTCGTCGGTGGCCAGCGTCCGGACCAGGTCCAGCGCGGACTCCACCGCGCCCCACCGGGTGACGTTGTGCACGCCGATGGTCAGGTGGGCGCTGATCTCGCCCAGCGCGACGGCGGAGTGCAGGTAGCCCCGGGGCAGGTAGAGCGCGTCGCCGGGGCGCAGCACGGCGTCGATGACCGGCGCCTCCTGCGCGCGGGCGGCGACGGCCTCGGCCCGGTCGCCCCACGGCTGGGTGCGCAGCGGGTCGGCCAGCACCGGCTCGTGGATGGTCCAGTGCTTCTCGCCGGCCACCTGCAGCACGAAGACGTCGTGCACGTCGTAGTGCGGGGAGAACCCGCGCGAGGACGGCGGGGTGATGTAGGCGTTGACCTGGGTGGGGTGGCCGAGCTCGGCGGCCAGCGCGTCGGCGAAGGCGATCAGCGGCGGCCAGAGCCGGTGCAGGCCCTGCAGGACGACGGTCGAGCCCTCGCTGAACAGCCGGAGCACGGAGTCCGAGGACACCTGGTCGGCCACCTCGGCACCGGCCCCGCCGGAGCCGGTGAACCGCCGGGGCTCCACGACGGCGCCGTCCTTGGCGATCCGGAGGAAGGGGGTGCGCAGGCCGCGGACGGAGAGCAGCTCGTCGACGTCGGCCAGCGTCAGCAGGTCGGAGAAGTCACGCCCCAGGTCGGCGGCGCTGGTCAGCAGGGGACGGCGGGACCAGTACGCCGCGGCGAAGACGTCGGGGTCCACGCCCACGCAGCGCCGCAGGGCCGGGCGGAGGGTGTCCTCCGCCCGGCCCTGCGAGGTCGGGATGGTGCTCAGGCCGACCCGTCCGCGCCACCGTCGGACTGACCCGGGGTGCCCTCGCCGGCACCGCTGTCCGCGGGGCCCTCGGCGCCGCCGTCGGCACCGCCGTCGTGCTGGCCCGGGGTGCCCTCGCCGGCGCCGCTGTCCGCGGGGCCCTCGGTGCTGGTCATGTCGTCGTCATCGAACGCCACGATTCCTCCATCAGCTCGTCGTGCGACCGCCGGTCGGCGGTCTCGTCGCTGCAGTACCGCGAAGATCGTCGGGCTACACATCCGGTTCGGATCCCCCGGGTCCCGGGTAGCTGGCGCCGGTGACCGCCATCGAGCGGCCGGGTGAAAGCATCGCCCGGACCGCCGCCGCACTGACCCGCCTGCTCGACGACGGGTGGTCCCCGCCGCTGCCGGGGGCAGGCCGCACCGCGCAGCGCTGGGCCGCCCTCCGCGACCTCGGCGAGCGGGACCTGCCGCTGGCCCGGTTGGCCGAGGGCCACGCCGACGCCGTCGCGATCCTCGCCGAGCTGGGCTGCCCCGCACCGGCCGCGGGGGAGCGGCTGGGGGTCTGGGCCGCCGAGCCCCCGGCCGGCCGGGTCGAGGCCCGCCGCACGGACGGCGGGTGGGTGCTGACCGGCACCAAGCAGTGGTGCTCCGGGGCTCGCTCGTGCACCTCGGCGCTGGTCACCGCGCACGCCGAGGACGGCCGACGGCTGTTCCTGGTCGACCTGACCGCGCCCGGCGCGACGCCGCGCCCGGGCCGCTGGGCGACCCCGGCCATGGTCGGCAGCGACACCGCCGACGTCGAGCTCGACGACGTCCCCGCCGCCGCGCTCGGCGGGCCGCGGGCCTACCTGGACCGGCCGGGGTTCTGGCACGGCGGCATCGGGGTCGCCGCGGTCTGGGCCGGCGGCGCGCACGGGGTCGCCGCGCCGTTGGCCGAGGCGGTCGCGGCCGGCGCCGACCCGCACCGGGACGCGGCCTGGGGGCAGGTGGACGGCGCCCTGCACGCGGTGGACGCCGCCCTGGCCGTCGCCGCCGCCGAGGTGGACGCCGACCCCGCCGACCGGGCGGGCACCGCCGCGCTCCGGGCGCACCGGGTCCGCGGGCTGGCCGCCCGCACCGGGCTGGAGGTGCTGGCCGTGGTCGGGCGGGCCCTGGGTGCCGGTCCGGCCGCCCACGACGGACCCCGGGCGGCGCACCGCGCCGACCTCGAGGTCTACCTGCGCCAGCACCACGGCGACCGCGACCTGGCGGCCCTCGCCGAGCCCCTGCGGGCGGCCCGGTGAGCGCGCCCGCGGCCGGCCACCGGCCCGACGCCACCTCCGAGGAGACCTGGGCCGCCTGGCTGCCGCAACCCTGGCCCGGCTGGGTCCCCGACCCGACCTGGCGCCGGGTGGTGGTCTGCGCGGCGCACCCCGACGACGAGGTGCTCGGCGTCGGCGGCACGATGGCCCTGCTCGCCGGGGCCGGCGTGCAGCTGCACCTCGTGGCGGTGACCGACGGCGAGGCCAGCCACCCCGGCAACCCGGTGCTCGGCCCGGCCGAGCTCGCCGCGGCCCGGGTGGCGGAGTCCGCGTGTGCGTCGGCCGCCCTGGGGGCCGGGGCCACCACCACCCGCCTCGGCCTGCCCGACTCCGCCGTCGCCGCGCACGAGGACGAGCTGGCCCTCGCGCTGGGGGCGCAGCTGGCAGGTGCGGACGCCGTCCTCACCACCTGGACCGGCGACGGCCACCCCGACCACGAGGCGGTGGGCCGCGCGACCCTCGCCGCGGCCGCCCGGCTCGGCGTCCCGGTCCTGCAGTACCCGGTCTGGACCTGGCACTGGGCGGTCCCCGACGACCCGCGGGTGCCGTGGCACCGGGCGCAGGCGGTCCCGCTGCCGCCGTCGGTCCGCGCCGCCAAGCAGGCCGCGATCGCCTGCTTCACCACCCAGGTGCACCCGCTGGGGCCCGACCCCGCGGTGCTGCCGCCGGAGTTCCTGGCCCACGCCGACCGCGACCACGAGGTGCTCTGGTGACCCTGCCGCCGTCCTACTTCGACCAGATGTACCGCGCCGCGGACGATCCGTGGTCGATGCGCAGCCGCTGGTACGAGCGGCGCAAGTACGCCCTGACCACGGCCGTGCTGCCCCGCGAGCGGTACCCCGAGGGGCTCGAGGTCGGCTGCTCGGTCGGGGAGCTGACCGCCGCGCTCGCCCCGCGCTGCGACCGGCTGACCGCCTGGGACGCCAGCGCCGCCGCGGTCGCCCGCGCCGCGCAGCGCAACCCCGGCGTGCAGGTGGAGCAGCGGGTGGTGCCCGGCGACCCGCTGCCCCCGGTCGACCTGCTGGTGCTCTCCGAGGTCCTCTACTACCTGTCCCCGCCCGACCTGGCCGGCCTGCTGGACCAGGTGCAGACGGCGGTGCGCCCCGGCGGGACGCTGCTGGCCGTGCACTGGCGGCACCCGGTGGCCGACTACCCGCAGACCGGGGACGCCGTCCACGCCGCCCTGCGCGCCGCCCTGGACTGGCCGCGCGTGGCCGCGCACGAGGAGCCGGACCTGCTCATGGACTGCTGGGTCCGGGCCCCGGCCGGCGACGTGCGCGCGGCGTCGGTCGCGGCCGCGGAGGACCTCTGGTGATCCCCGAGCTGCTGGGCGTCGTGGTGCCGGCGCGGGACGAGGCCGGCGTGCTGCCCGCCTGCCTGGCCGCGCTCGCCGTGGCCGCGGCCGACCCCGAGCTGGCCGGCGTCGCCGTCCGGGTGGTCGTGGTGGCCCACCGGTGCACCGACGCGACCGCGGCGGTGGCGGCCGCCGCCGGCGCGGTGGTGGTCGAGGCCCACGGCGAGACGGTGGGCGACGCGCGGCACGCCGGTTCGCTTGCGGTGCTGGCCGAGGCGGCCGCGGCCGGGGTGCCCCCGCACCGGGTCTGGCTGGCCAGCACCGACGCCGACAGCGTGGTGCCCGCGGGCTGGCTCGCCCTGCAGCGGGCGGCCGCCGAGTCGGGGGTGGACGCCGTCCTCGGGCTGGTGCAGGTCCGGGACTGGACCGGCCACCCGCCGCACGTCGCCGCGGCCTTCGCGCAGGAGTACGACCGGTGGCGCGCCGACGGCCCCGGCGCGGTGCACCCGCACGTGCACGGGGCCAACCTGGGTGTTCGGGGCGATGCGTACCTGGCCGTCGGCGGCTTCCCGCCGCTGGCGGTCTCCGAGGACGCCGCCCTGGTCGGTGCCCTGGCCTTGGCCGGCCGCACCGTGCTGCGGACGCCGTCGTCCCCGGTGGTGACCTCGGCCCGGCGGCACCCCCGGGCGCGCGGCGGGTTCGGCACCGACCTGGACCGGCTGGCGGGGGAGTGACCGGCTAGGCTGTCGAACACGTGTTCGACGTCGATGGGGTGGTGGATGGACCGCGCGCGGGGCTGCCGGGTGCTGCACGTGGACATGGACGCCTTCTTCGCCAGCGTCGCCGTCCGCGAGGACCCGTCGCTGGTCGGCCGGCCGGTCATCGTCGGCGGTGCCGGCGGCCGGGGCGTGGTCACCTCGGCCACCTACGAGGCCCGGGCATTCGGCGTGCACAGCGCGATGCCCACCGCGCGGGCGCTGCGGCTGTGCCCGACCGCGGTCGTCGTCCCCGGTGACCTGGCGCTGTTCTCGGAGGTCTCCCGCGGGGTGATGGCGGTGTTCCGGTCGATCACCCCGCTGGTCGAGCCGTTGTCCCTGGACGAGGCGTTCCTCGACGTCTCCGGGGCCGGCCGCCGGCTGGGCGACGCGGTGGCCGTGGCCGAGCTGGTGCGGGCCCGGATCCACGAGGAGCAGGGCATCACCTGCTCGGTCGGGGTGGCGCCCACCAAGTTCGTGGCCAAGGTCGCCTCGACCCGGAGCAAGCCCGACGGCCTGCTCGTCGTGCGGCCGGGCGAGGTGCTGGACTTCCTGCACCCGCTGCCGGTGGGCGCGCTGTGGGGGGTGGGCCCGAAGACCGAGCAGGTGCTGCTGTCGCTGGGGCTGCGGACCGTGGGCGACCTCGCCCGCGCCCCGGCCGGCGCCCTGGAGCGGGCCGTCGGCCAGGGCGCCGGGCGGCACCTGCAGGAGCTGGCCCACGGCCGGGACCCGCGTCGGGTGGTGCCCGACGAGCCGGAGAAGTCCACCGGCGCCGAGGAGACCTTCGGCGTCGACGTGGCCGACCCGGTGCTCATCCACCGCGAGCTGCTGCACCTGTCCGAGCGGGTGGCCGGGCGGCTGCGGTCGGCGGGGTGGCTGGCCCGCACGGTCAGCCTCAAGGTGCGCTTCGCCGACTTCACCACCATCACCCGCTCTCGCACGCTGCCGGTGCCCAGCGACGTGGGCCAGGAGCTCTACGAGACCGCGCGCGGCCTGTTCGACGCCCTCGGCCTGGACCGGGTGCGCATCCGCCTGGTCGGCGTGCGGGCCGAGCGGCTGGCCGACACCGGCACCACCCCCACCCAGCTGGTGCTCGGCGCCCGCGAGCACGGCCGCCGCGACGTCGAGCTGGCCGCCGACCGGGCCGCCCGCCGGTTCGGGGCCGGTGCGGTGCGCCCGGCCACCCTCCTGCACCGGGACGGCGTCACCGGGCGCTCCCGGCCCGCCCCGCGCGTGGAGCGGAGCCGCGGCCGACCCGCCGACCCGCAGGTGTGAAGCCCCCGGGCACCGGGAACGTCCACCCCTGCCGGGGCGTTCACCCGGTGGCGGGGATCCCGGACGGGTGATCCGCACAAGCCATCCCCGTGTCGGGGGGCGACTCGCCTTTCGCACCCCGGCGCGGACTCGTATCCTCAGGTGCACCGCCGGCGACTCGCCACCGGCGGTACCGAAGGTGGACCTCAGGAGGTCGTCGTGCCGCTCTCCGAGCACGAGCAGAAGTTGCTGGAGCAGATCGAGCGCGCGCTCGTCGACGACGACCCGAAGTTCGCTTCCCAGGTCCGTACCGGCGACCGTCGCAAGGCTGCGCGCCGGAAGCTCCAGCTCGGTGCCCTGCTCGTCGTCGTCGGACTCGCCCTCCTCGTGGGCGGTGCGGCGCTGCCGTCCGTCCCGCTGGGTGTGGCCGGGTTCCTGGTCATGCTGGCCGGTGCCGGGCTCGGGGTGCTGAACTACAAGCACGCCACCGGCGCCGTCGAGACGGGCCCCGCGCCCAGCGGACCGGCCAAGGCCGGTGGCCGCGGCGCCGCCAAGGCCCGCAAGCAGCCGCTGAAGGACCGTCTGGAAGAGCGCTTCCGCCGCCGCTACGACCAGTAGCCGCCCGCGGCCCAGCCGCACGCACGACGAGGACCCGCTCCCCGAGGGAGCGGGTCCTCGTCGTCGTCCCACCTCACCGCCCCCGGTTCGGGCCGGGGGTGGAGGTCAGGCGGGGGTGGGG
>NZ_UEXK01000004.1:249560-254218 GCF_900491935.1 Klenkia terrae | reverse complement strand
GTCCCGCGCGTCGGCCACGGTGCTGGCCGGCAGCAGCCGGGCCACGACCCGGGAGCGGAGGTCGGCGGACCGGCGCAGCGCGCGGCTGACCTCGCCGGCCGGGCCGACCAGGTCCGCGGCCTCGGCGCCCGTGGACGGCGCGTAGACCTCCCGCTGCAGGGCGAGGGACAGGGTGCGGACGGCCGGCGCGGTGTCCGCGCCCACCCGCTCGACCAGGTCGTCGGCCAGCTGCCGCGGGGTGCCGGTCGTGCGCACCGGGACGCCGAGGTCCACCGCGACGGCCAGCAGCTCGTCCCACACCGCGCCCGGCGCACCGGTGGCCAGCCGTCGACGGCGCTGGGCGGCCCGGGCCAGGGCCGGCACCGCCAGCAGCGCGAGCACACCCGCCGATCCGCCGCCCCACGCTGCGACGGACCCCCAGGGCACCCCGGTCGCGATGGTCGGGCCGATCTCGGGGGTGGCGGTGTCGTCCCGGTCCAGCTCGGCGCTCGGTGCAGCCGGCGCGGTGGTCGGCGAGGCTGCGCCCGCCGAGGCCTCCGCCGCCGCGTCGTCGGCGCGTGGGGCCCACGGCAGGTCCACGGCCCGGTCCGCAGCGATCGGGGTGGGGTCGAAGGGGAGCCAGCCCAGCCCGTCGTAGAACACCTCCACCCAGGCGTGGGCGTCCAACGTGGTGACCAGCCGGCTGCCGTCGGCCTGCAGCTGGCCGGGGGTGTAACCCAGCACCACTCGAGCCGGTACCCCGGCCGCCCGGACGAGGACGGCCATCGAACCGGCGTACTGCTCGCAGTAGCCCCGGCGTAGCGCGAGGAAGTCGGCCAGGTCGTCACCGGTGGTACCCGGCGTCGTGCTCAGGCTGTAGACGAACCCGTTGGCGCGGTCGGTGAGGAAGTCGAAGATCGCGCGAACCCGCTCGTCCGGTGACTGCCCGGAGTTGGTCAGCTCCTCGACCAGGTCGCGCACCCGCTGGTCGAGCTCGGGCAGGGCGGTGAAGGTCTGCTGCACCGGGTCGTCGGCCGGCAGGGCCGGGCTGGCCGCCATCTGCTCGACGGTAGGACGGGCCTCCTGGGCCACCTCCTCCCAGGTCAGCCCGTCGGTCCGCGCGTCGTCCCGGCCGAAGACCGTGCCGCTCTCCGGGTCCACCCGCCACTCGCCGTCGTCGGCGCCCTGGACGGTCACCTGCTGCGCGGAGGAGAACAGCGGCAGGAAGCGGTCGTCGTGCTCCAGCGCGGTGATCCGGGCCCGCACCTCCCGCTCGGGCACGCCGGGCGCCAGCGGCACCAGGTCGTCGGAGTCGTCGGTGGACTCGGTGCCGTCGAGGTTCCCGATGCTCCAGCCGTCGTCGGAGTACTGGTCCAGCGTCACCGCGCGCAGGTACGAGGGGTCGGCCACGTCGGTCTCGACGCGGAGCAGGTCGATCGGGTCGGGCTGGGTCAGCTGCCCGCGCAGCGCGGCCTGCGGGTCCAGCGACGTCCCGGTGCTGGAGATGCCCGGTCCCCGCCCGGTGCCGAGCCCCGCGGCGAAGGAGCCCTCGGCCAGGGTGGGCACCAGCACCGGCAGCAGGATGCCCGCCAGCACGGCCACCGCCCCGGTGCGCACGGCCGGCAGCACCCCGGTGCCGCCGAAGGCGCCGGGCCCCGAGCGCTGCCGCCCGGACAGCCGCAGCCGCTGGTCGGCCCACAGCAGCACAGCCAGGCCCAGGGCCGGGCCGAGGAAGACCAGCAGCGAGACGTCGCCGGTGGTGGTCGCCACCGGTACGCAGCACAGCACGAGCAGCGCCAGCCCGCCGGCGGCCGGCTGCCGGGCGCCGACGGCGACCAGGTCCACCACCAGGGTCAGGACGCCGACCAGCACCGCGGTCAGCGCGACCAGGCCGTCCAGCGCGATCGCCGGGGTGACCTGCTCGCGGATCTCGGAGAACCCCGAGCCCAGCACGGCGAGCAGGTCGGCGGTGCTCCCCGGGGTCGGCAGCACCCCGACCAGCGCCCGCCCGGGGGTGAAGACCGCGGTGAGCACGGTCAGGAACACCACGACCTGGACGACGGGGACGGCGAGCCCGCCCAGCACGGTGTCCGACCGGCCCCGGCGCTCGACCAGCAGCCGCACGAGCGCGCCGGACACCGTGATCGCCAGCACGACGAGGACCACCGGGGGGAACCACCCGGCGGTGAGGAAGACCGGGGTGAGGGTGAGGGAGCCCAGCACCATCGCCGTGGCCACCGCGGCCGCGGTGCCCCAGCGCGCCCCGCTCACGCCGGCACCGCCCGGCCGGGCGCGGCCTCGGTGGTCGAGCTGCCCAGCCGGGCCCACGCCGTCTCGACCGCGTCCTGCGGCCCCGCGGTCACCACCCGCCAGCCGGCGGCCCGCAGCGCCGCGGCGGCCTGCTGCTGCCGGTCGGTCAGCTCCCGCGCGGCCTCCGGGGCCAGTGTGTGCCGGCGTCCGGCGCGGGTGGGTGCGGCGCGCCAGGCGGCCACGTCGACCAGGACGGCGACGTCCGTGCCGGGGCCCGACCGCGCCCGGACGAGCGCGGCGACGTCGGCCGGCCCGACGGCGCCCAGCAGGCAGACCAGCGGACCGCTGTCGGCGCCGCGGCGCAGGGCCTGCAGCCCGGCGTCCAGTTCCGTGGCCCGCGAGGCGGAGACGGTGGCCAGCCGCTCGGCCAGCCCGGGCCGGTCCAGCGCGGTGCCGGTGACCACCTCGCCGACGTCGGTGAGCACGCGCAGGTCGGCGCCCCGGGCGAGCAGGTGGTCGCCGATGCTGGCGGCGGCCTCCACCACCCACTCCAGGGTGTCCGGCGGGGGCGCGGGGTCCCCGTCGGGTCCGGCGGCGGTGGTGCCCAGCACGTGGGCCCGCTCGCGGGTGTCCACGAGCAGGGTGGCCGAGGACCGCCAGGGCTTCTCCTCGAGCCGGACCATCAGCTCACCGGTGCGCGCGGTCGCCCGCCAGTGCACCTTGCGCAGGTCGTCCCCGCGCCGGTACTCGCGCACGCTGACGTCGTCCTCGCCGTGCACGGCCAGCGACCGCCGGGCGCCGGCCGCGCCGCCCCCGGCGCCGCCGGACAGCGCCAGGGGGCCCAGCGGGCGGACCCGCGGCACGACCAGCAGCGTGGCGGTGTCCGTGCCCGAGGTGGTGCGCAGCACCAGGCCGAACGGGTCGACCAGCCGCAGCCGGAGCGGGCCGAGCGGGACCCGGCCGCGCCGGACGCCGTGCACCGGGTACCGCAGCGCCGCGGTCGCCCCGCTGGGCAGGCGCTCGACCAGGAAGCGGGGCCGGGGGCCGAGCTCGGCGGGCAGCTGCTCGGACATCGCCCACAGGCCACCGGGGCGGCGGTCGGTGTTGGTGACCTCGAGCAGCACCTCGGCGTCCTGGCCGCGGGGCAGCCGGGCGGGGGAGACGGTGCGGCGGGAGGCCAGCCGGAACCGGGCGCGGACGACGCCGACGGCGGCCAGCGCCGGCAGGGTGAGCACGAACAGCGCCACCTGGACCAGCGTCCGCTCACCCAGCAGCGCGCCCAGCAGCACCAGCGTCACCCCGGCGGCGACCAGGCAGCCGCCGCGCAGGGTCAGGCTCGAGGTGAGCTCGGCCAACCGGCCGCGGCGCCTGGCCACGCCTCAGCGCCGGCGGGGGACCGGGACGGCGGCCAGCAGGTCGCCGACCACCCGCTCGGGGGTGCGGCGGGCCAGCGAGGCGTCCGGGGTGAGCAGCAGCCGGTGTGCGAGCACGGGGGAGGCCATCTCCTGCACGTCGTCGGGCAGCACGTGGTCCCGGCCGGCGAGGGCCGCGGCCGCGCGGGCCGAGCGGAGCAGCTGCAGGCCGGCCCGCGGGGAGGCGCCCAGCCGCAGGTCCGGGCTACGCCGGCTGGCCTCGACCAGCGACACGACGTACCGGCGCAGGGACTCGGCCACGTGCACCCGGGTGACGGCGTCGACCATCGCCCGGACGCCGGCCGCGTCGGCGACCGGCTCCAGCCGGGTGAGCGGGTCGACGGTGCCGCGGTCGTCGAGCATGGCCAGCTCGGCCTCGCGGTCGGGGTAGCCCATCGACACCCGCGCGGTGAACCGGTCGCGCTGGGCCTCGGGCAGCGGGTAGGTGCCCTCCATCTCCAGCGGGTTCTGGGTGGCCAGCACCATGAAGGGCCGGGCCAGCTCGTAGGTCACGCCGTCCACGGTGACCTGGCGCTCCTCCATGCACTCCAGCAGCGCCGACTGGGTCTTGGGGGAGGCCCGGTTGATCTCGTCGGCCACCACCAGGTTGGCGAACACCGCGCCGGGCCGGAACTCGAAGGTGCGCGACTCCTGGTCGAACACCGCCACGCCGGTGATGTCGCTGGGCAGCAGGTCGGGCGTGAACTGGATGCGCCGGACCTCGGAGTCGATCGACTTGGCCATCGCCTTGGCCAGGGTGGTCTTGCCGACCCCGGGCACGTCCTCGATGAGCAGGTGCCCCTCGGCCAGCAGCACCACCAGGGCCAGCCGGACGACGTCGGGCTTGCCGACGACCACGGTGCCCATCGCGGCGGCGATCCGGGCCCCCTCGGCCTGCACGTCGACCTCGGCCGCCGGACCACCGTGCCGCGCCCCGCCCGACGCGCCCAGCGCTGTCGCCTCCGTCACCCCCGCCACGGTACGTGCCCCGACCCGCCCGGTGCCGCGGTCCGAGCC
>NZ_UEXK01000004.1:160285-248795 GCF_900491935.1 Klenkia terrae | reverse complement strand
ACCGTGGACCGACGACCCGACCCGAGCCGGCGCCCGGTCCGGACCGGCACCCCCCGCCGTCCGGGCTCGCACGACGCCCTCCGCCCGCGGCGCGAGCCCGGCACCCGGCGCACCCGTGGGCTCTCGCCCGCCGTGCGCACCCGCCGGAACAAGGCCGGTCTGGGCATCCTGGTCGTGCTGCTGGTCGCCGTGGTGACCAAGCTCGTGGTCCTGCAGGGCATCGACGGCAGCGCCTACGCCCAGGCCGCCGAGACCGACCGGATGCGGGTGTTCGACATCGCCGCCATCCGCGGCGCGATCCTCGACCGGGACGGCAACCCGCTGGCCTACACCGTCGAGGCCAGCAAGGTCGTCGCCGACCCGACCATCGTCGAGGACCCGGAGCGGACGGCGCTCGCGCTGACCACCCTGCTCGGCGTCCCCACCTCCCAGCTGACCGAGGACCTCACCGCCGACGGCCGGTACTCCGTGCTCGCCGAGGACGTCGACACCGCCACCAGCGACCGGATCACCGACCTGGCGCTGCCCGGCATCGTGCTCGAGGACGACCCGGTGCGGCTCTACCCCGCCGGCACCGTCGGCGGGCAGGTCGTGGGCTTCGTCGGCCGGGACGGCGACGGCCTGGCCGGCATCGAGCAGCGCTACGACGACGTGCTGGCCGGCACCAACGGCCAGCGCCGGGTCGAGGTGGGCGCCGGCGGCGTCCCCATCCCCGCCGGCATCGACGAGTCCACCCCCGCCGAGGACGGCTCGTCGGTCTCGCTGACCATCGACGAGGACCTGCAGTACACGGTGCAGCAGCGGCTGGACCAGGCCTGCGCCGACGGCGCCACCACCCAGGGGTCCGCCGTCGTCCTGGACGTGCGCACCGGCGAGGTCGTCGCCATGGCCACCTGCCCGGGCTACGACCCGGCGCAGGCCGGCAGCACCGACCCCGAGCTGCTCGGCCTGCCCGCGGTCTCCGACGTCTTCGAGCCCGGCTCGGTGATGAAGGCGGTCACCCTCTCGGCGGCCATCGAGGAGGGCTACGCCACCCCCGACACCGTGCTCACCGTCCCGGGGCACATCCAGGCCGGGGACGTCGTCGTCACCGACGCCCACGACCACGCCCCGGTCGACTGGACGGTCACCGGCATCCTGGCCAAGTCCAGCAACGTCGGCACGATCATGCTGGCCCGCGAGGTCGGGGACGAGCGGCTCGAGGAGTACATGCGGGCCTTCGGCCTGGGCTCCACGACCGGGATCGAGCTGCCCGGCGAGAGCGCCGGCATCCTGCAGGACTCCGCCGACTGGACGGCGTCCCGGGCGGCCAACGTACCGATCGGCCAGGGCGTCTCGGTGACCGCGCTGCAGATGGCGTCGGTCTACCAGACCATCGCCAACGGCGGCGTCCGGATCCCGCCGCGGATCGTCTCCGCGGTCACCGCCCCCGACGGCACCGTGACCTCCGAGCAGCAGCCCGAGGGCACCCGGGTGGTCAGCGAGTCCACCGCCCAGCAGATGGCCTACATGCTCGAGGCCGTGGTCGGCCCCGGCGGCACCGCCCCGCTGGGCGAGGTGGACGGGTTCCGCGTCGCCGGCAAGACCGGCACCGCGCAGCGGGCCAACCCCGAGTGCGGCTGCTACGACGGCGGCGGCTACTTCACCACCTTCGTCGGGTTCGCCCCGGCCGACGCCCCGCAGTACGTCGTCGCCGTCGACCTGGAGCGTCCCTCCAGCGACGCCGAGGGCGGCCAGGTCGCCGCGCCGGTGTTCGCCGACGTCATGCGCTACGTGCTCACCGCCGACGGCGTGGTGCCCTCGGGCACCGCCCGCCCGGACTTCCAGCTGACCGGGACCGCGCCGACGAACTGACCGGCCGACGAACTGATCACCTGCGCTGATCACCGGGTCGATGCCCGGACCCGGCGTGCCCCGCCGCTAGATTGGGATCCCGTGAGCACCGCGCTGTCCGAGCTGGCCGACCTCGTCGGCGTGCCCGTCCAGGGCGATGCCGCCACCGAGCTGGTCGCGGTGAGCCTGGCCTCGGACCGGGTGCGCCCGGGGTCGCTGTTCGCCGCGCTGCCCGGCGCGAAGGCGCACGGCATCCGGTTCCTGCCGCAGGCGCTGGCCGCCGGCGCGGTCGCCGTCCTCACCGACCCCGAGGGCGCGGCCCAGGTGACCGACCAGGCCCTGCCGGTCTGCGTCGTGGCCGACCCGCGGGCGGTGCTCGGCGAGGTCGCGGCCCGGGTGCACGGCCGACCGGCCGACGACCTGGCGGTCATCGGCATCACCGGCACCAACGGCAAGACGACCACCGCCTACCTGGTCGAGGCCGGGCTGGCCGCCGCCGGCCGGACCAGCGGGCTGATCGGCACCGTGCAGATCCGCACCCGCGGCACCGGCCCGGACGGCGAGCCCGTGCTCACCGAGCTGTCCAGCGTGCGCACCACCCCCGAGGCCCCCGACCTGCACGCGCTGCTGGCCGGCATGCGCGACGCCGGGGTCTCCGCGGTGGTCATGGAGGTCTCCAGCCACGCCCTGGTGCTCGGCCGGGTCGGCGGTGTGCGCTTCGCCGCGGCCGGCTTCACCAACTTCTCCCGCGACCACCTGGACTTCCACGGCGACGAGGAGAGCTACTTCGCGGCCAAGGCGATGCTCTTCGACGGCCGGGCCGCCGTGGAGGTGGTCGACGTCGACGACGCGCACGCCCGCCGCCTCGTCCACCCGGGCACCGTGACGGTCTCGGGCCGGGGGAGCGAGGCGCACTGGCGGGCCACCGACGTCACCACCACCGAGGACGGCGGCTCGGCGTTCACGCTGCACACCCCGTCCGGCGGCCGGCACGCCGCGCGGCTCCGCCTGCCCGGCGGGTTCAACGTGGCCAACGCCGTCCTCGCCGTCGCCCTGCTCGACGCGGTCGGGGTGCCGGTGGCCGACGCGCTGACCGGCATCGCCGGCACCGTCGTCCCCGGCCGCATGGAGCCCGTGGACGCCGACCAGCCCTTCGTGGCCGTCGTGGACTACGCGCACACCCCCGACGCGGTGGCCACCGCGCTCGCCGCGCTCCGGGGCAGCACCCCGGGCCGGCTGATCACGGTGCTCGGCTGCGGCGGTGACCGGGACCCCGGCAAGCGCCCGGCCATGGGTGCCGCCGCCGCGGCCGGCAGTGACCTGCTGGTGGTCACCGACGACAACCCCCGCTCGGAGGACCCCGCGACCATCCGGGCCGCGATGCTGGCCGGGGTGCCGGCGGACACCGCGTGCGAGGTGCGCGAGGTGGGCGACCGGCGGGCCGCGATCGAGGCGGCGGTGGGCGCCGCGCGCGCGGGTGACACCCTGCTGCTGGCCGGCAAGGGCCACGAGAGCGGCCAGGAGGTCGCCGGGGTGGTCAGCGCCTTCGACGACCGGCTGGAACTCCGACGAGCACTGGGGGCACGGGCGTGATCGCACTGGGCCTGCACGAGGTCGCCGAGGCGGTGGGCGGCGTGCTCACCGGCGCGGACCCGACGGCGGTGGGCACGGTGACCGGGAAGGTGACCGTCGACTCCCGCACCGTCGCGGCCGGCGACCTGTACGTGGCGCTGCCGGGGGAGCGGGTGGACGGCCACGACTTCGTCGCCGCGGCCGTGGCCGCCGGCGCGGTCGGCGCGCTGGGCACCCGGCCCCAGGAGGGCGCCGTGGTCGTGGTCGTCGAGGACCCGGTCGTCGCGCTGGGCCGGCTGGCGCACGCCGTGCACGCCCGGCTGCCCGAGCTGACGACGATCGGCATCACCGGTTCCTCGGGCAAGACCTCAACCAAGGACCTGCTGGGCCAGGTGCTCGGCCGGGTCGGGGCCACGGTCAGCCCGCCCGGCTCGTTCAACAACGACATCGGCCTGCCGCTCACCGTGCTCACCGCCCAGCCGGGCACCCGGTACCTGGTGCTGGAGATGGGCGCCCGCGGCCCGGGGCACATCGCCCGGCTCTGCGCGGTGGCCCGGCCCGCGATCGGCGTCGTGCTCAACGTCGGCTCGGCCCACCTGGGCGAGTTCGGCAGCGCCGACGCGATCGCCGCGGCCAAGGGCGAGCTGGCCGAGGCGGCCACCGGCACGGCCGTGCTCAACGCCGACGACCCGCGGGTCGCCGCGATGGCCGACCGCACCGGTGCCCGGGTCCTGCTGACCGGCACCGGCCCGGACGCCGACGTCCGGGCCACCGACGTCGAGCTGGACGACGCCGCCCGGGCCCGCTTCACCCTGCACGCCGGCGGCGCCGCCCGGCCGGTCGCGCTGCAGGTCGTGGGCGCCCACCAGGTGGCCAACGCGCTGTCCGCCGCCGGGGCCGCGCTGGCCGCCGGGCTCGACCTGGAGCAGGTCGCGGCCGGGCTGTCGGCCGCGGTGCCGCAGAGCCGCTGGCGGATGGAGGTCACCACCCGCCCCGACGGCGTGGTGGTGGTCAACGACGCCTACAACGCCAACCCCGAGTCGATGCGGGCCGCCCTGGCGGCGGTCCGCGGCATGACGGGCACCCGCCGGGTCGCCGTCCTCGGCGCGATGGGCGAGCTGGGCGCCGGCGCCGACGAGGAGCACCGGCGGCTGGGCGCGGCCGCCGCGGACGCCGTCGACCTGGTCGTCGCCGTCGGCCCCGACGCCGCGGCGATCGCCGCGGCGCGGGAGGGCTCGCTGCACGTGCCGGACCGGGCCGCCGCCCGCCGGCTGCTCGCGGAGGTGCTGGTCCCGGGCGACGTCGTCCTGGTGAAGGCATCCCGCGCCTACGGCCTGGAGCTGCTGGCCGCCGACCTGATCGCCGACGGGGTCACCACCGGGAGAACTCAGCCGTGAAGTCCGTCCTCATCGCCGCCGCCGTCGGGCTGATCGTATCGATCCTGCTCACCCCGGTGGCCATCAAGACCTTCCGCCGGCAGGGCTTCGGCCAGGAGATCCGGGACGACGGTCCCGAGAGCCACCTGTCGAAGAAGGGCACGCCCACGATGGGCGGCACGGTCATCGTGCTGGCCACGGTGATCGGCTACCTGGTGGCCCACCTGTTCCTGCTCGGGCAGCCCGGGCGCGGGGTCACCTCGACCGGACTGCTGCTGCTGTTCCTGCTGGTCGGGCTGGGCGTGGTCGGCTTCCTGGACGACTACCTCAAGATCCGGCACCGGCGCAGCCTGGGCCTGAACTCCACGGCCAAGCTGGTCGGCCAGACGGTGGTGGGGCTCAGCTTCGCGATCCTGGCGATCATCGAGATCGGCGGCCGCGCCCCGGTGGCCTCGACCAGCATCTCCTTCGTCCGGGAGATCGCCCCGCTGGCGCTGCCGTCTGCGGCGTTCGTGCTCTTCGCGCTGGTGTTCATCGCCGGGTTCTCCAACGCGGTCAACCTGACCGACGGCCTGGACGGCCTGGCCGCGGGCTGCTCGGCCATGGTGTTCGGCGCCTACGTCGTCATCTCCTTCTGGCAGTTCGGCCACGACTGCAGCACCGCCGCCGTGGAGGGCTGCTACACCGTCCGCGACCCGCTGGACGTCACGCTGGTCGCCGCCGCCGCGATGGGCGCCTGCCTGGGCTTCCTGTGGTGGAACACCTCGCCGGCCCGGATCTTCATGGGCGACACCGGTTCGCTGGCCCTGGGCGGGCTGATGGCCGGCATCGCCGTGGTCACCCGCACCGAGCTGCTGCTGGTCGTGCTCGGCGGTCTCTTCGTGGCCGTCACCCTCTCGGTGGCCATCCAGATCGCGTTCTTCAAGGCCACCCGACGGCGGGTCTTCCGGATGGCACCGCTGCACCACCACTTCGAGCTGGCCGGGTGGGCCGAGAACACCGTGATCGTGCGGTTCTGGCTGGTGACGGGCATGGCCGTCGCCTTCGGCATCGGCGCCTTCTACGCCGACTGGCTCTCCCTCACCGGCCTGTGACCGGCCCGCTGGGTCGGGTCCTGGTTTGCGGGCTCGGCGTCTCCGGCGCCGCCGCCGCCCGGGTGCTGCTGGCCCGCGGGGACACCGTGCTGCTGGCCGACGCCGGCACCCCCGCCGTCCGGGCCGAGCTCGAGGCCGCCGGCGCCACCTGGCTGGGTGCCACCGACCGCTGCCCGGACGACGTCGACCTGGTCGTCACCTCCCCGGGCTGGCGCCCGGACTCCCCGCTGCTGGTGTCGGCCGCCGCGGCCGGCGTCGAGGTGGTCGGCGAGCCCGAGCTGGCCTGGCGGCTCCGGCTGCCGCTGGCCGGCGGCGAGCCCGCGCCCTGGTACGCCGTCACCGGCACCAACGGCAAGACCACCACGGTCACCATGCTCGAGGCGCTGCTGCTGGCCGGGGGCCGACGGGCGGTGGCGGCGGGCAACGTCGGCCGCCCGCTGGTCGAGGTGGTCACCGCCCTGGACGACGACGGCGCCCCGGCCTTCGACGCGGTCGCGGTCGAGCTGTCGTCGTTCCAGCTGCACTGGTCCAGCTCGCTGGCCCCGGCCGCGGCGGCGGTGCTCAACGTCGCCGACGACCACGTCGACTGGCACGGCAGCCCGCAGGCCTACCGGGACGCCAAGGCCAAGGTGCTCGAGCGGGCCCCGGTCGCGGTGGCCGACGCCGGCGACCCGGTCGCCTCCTCGCTGGTCGCGACGCACCGGCACCCGGTCACCGTGACCGCGGGGGAGCCGGCCGCCGGTCAGCTGGGCGTGCGGGCCGGGGTGCTGGTGGACCGCGCCTTCGCCGACGACCCGGCCGGCGAGGTGCTGCTGGCCGCCGACCGGCTGCAGGTGGCCGGCCCGCACAACGTGGTCAACGCCCTGGTCGCCGCGGCGCTCGCCCGGGTCGCCGGGGTGTCGGCGGCCGACATCGGCACCGGGCTGGCCGGCTTCCGCGGCGGCGCGCACCGCAACGTGCTGGTGGGCGCGGTGGACGGCGTGGACTACGTCGACGACTCCAAGGCGACCAACCCGCACGCCGCGGCTGCGTCGCTGGCCGCCTACCCCCGGGTGGTCTGGATCGCCGGCGGGCTGCTCAAGGGCGCCGACGTCGACCCGCTGGTCGCCGCGGTGGCCCCGCGGCTGGCCGGCGTCGTGCTGCTGGGCCGCGACCGGGAGGTGCTGGCCAGGTCGCTGGCGCGACACGCCCCCGCGGTCCCACGGATCGTCGTCCCCAGCGGCGACGATGTCGGTGTGGCTGGTGTGACGAGCGGGACGGCTGAGGCGGTGATGGTCCAGGTGGTGCACGCGGCTGCCGAGCTGGCCCGTCCCGGCGACACCGTCCTGCTGGCACCGGCCGCCGCGTCCATGGACGTGTTCACCGACTACGGGCACCGCGGCCGCGCCTTCACCGACGCGGTGCGCGCCCTGCACTGACGGGGGTACCGGCATGGCCGCCACCACGACCGGCACGGACCGAACCACGACGGGCGCCACGAGGGGCACCGCCACCACCGCGACGGCACCGCGGGCCTCCCGCGGCGCCCAGCGCGGCGCGCGGGTCCCCCGCGAGCCGGTGTTCCGGGCCCCCGCCTGGCTCGACGGGCCCATGACCAGCACCTACCTCGTGCTCGGCTCGGCCGGGCTGCTGCTGGCCATCGGGCTGGTCATGGTGTTCTCGGCCTCCAGCGTCGAGGCCGCGCTGGACGACCAGCCCGCTTGGCTGCCCGGCGTCCGGCAGCTGACGTTCGCCGTCCTCGGGCTGCTGCTGGCCCTGGTCGCCGTGCGGATGCCGGTCGGGCACCTGCGCCGGTGGTCCGGCGTCGCCCTGCTGGTGGCCGCCGTCCTGCTGCTGGCGGTGCTGGTCCCCGGGATCGGCAAGGAGCTCAACGGCGCGCGGCAGTGGATCAACCTGGGCGTGGCCGACTTCCAGCCCTCGGAGTTCGCCAAGCTGGCCTTCGCGCTGTGGGGCGCGCACATCATCGCCGTCCGCGAGCGGTGGCTGACCACCAAGTCGCTGCTGGTCCCCGTCGTCCCGGCGTTCGTGGTCTTCGCCGCGCTGCTGCTGGCCGAGCCCGACATGGGCGCGACCGTCGGCCTGGGCCTCGTCGTGGCCGGCCTGCTGTGGACCGGTGGCCTGCCCGGCCGCTGGATCGCCGGGCTCGGGCTGCTCGCCGTCGTCGGGATCGCGATCACCGCGCTGTCGGCGTCCTACCGCGCGGCCCGCCTGTTCTCCTTCCTGGACCCGTTCGCCGACGCGGAGAACGGCGGCTTCCAGGCGATCAAGGGTCTCTACGCGCTGGCCACCGGCGGGTTCTGGGGCGTCGGGCTGGGCAACAGCCGGATGAAGTGGAACCTGCTGCCGCACGCCGAGAGCGACTACATCTTCGCCATCATCGGCGAGGAGCTGGGCTTCCTCGGCTGCCTGGTGGTGATCACGCTGTACGGCGTGCTGGCCTACGCCGGCTTCCGGATCGCCCGCACCTCCACCGACCGCTTCATCCAGCTCGCCAGCACCGCCATCACCGTCTGGCTGATCGGCCAGGCGCTGATCAACATGGGCTACGTGGTCGGCCTGCTCCCGGTGACCGGTGTGACGCTCCCGCTGATCTCCGCCGGGGGCACCTCGCTGGTGCTGACGCTGTTCATCGTCGGGCTCCTCGTCCGGTTCGCCCGGGCCGAGCCCGACGCGATCGAGCACCTGCGGGCGCACCGCCGGTCGCACCCGGTCGGCCGGCTCGGCCGGCTGGGCCGCTGGCTGGTCCCGGTGCCCGAGCACGCCGTCGCCCCGCTGCCCACCCTGGGTCGGCGCAGCACCCCGCCGCCGGTCGAGGGCCGTGGCGGCCGTCGGCCGACCGGGCGCACCGTCGCCCGGGTCCGCGAGGACGACCCGGGCCGGGCAGCACGCGCCGCCCGTCCCGACCGCACCGCCCGTCCCGACCGCGATGCCCGTGCCGAGCGCGCCGCCCGCCCCGACCGCGCTGCCCGGCCGGCGCCCCGCGAGCGCCTGCCCGAACGGGCCGGTCAGCGGGTCGGTCAGCGGGTCGGCGCCGGTGCCGGCGAGCCGCCCCGGGTGCCCCGGGACCGGCCGCGCCGTCCGCGCTGAGCACCGACCCTGTGAGACTGACCCCGTGCTCTCCGCACCANGCGGACGCGCCGGCGGCGCCAGATGGGTATAAGAGCCAGCCCCCCGTCCGCACCCGGCCGGTCAGCGTCGTGCTGGCCGGCGGGGGAACCGGCGGGCACATCGAGCCCATGCTGGCCCTCGCCGACGCCCTCGTCCGGCGCACCACCGCCCCCGGCGGCACCCCGCGGGCGGGAACCAGCCGGGTCTCCATGCCCCGGGCGGTGGCCGAGACCCGGGCGCTGCTGGCCGAGCTGGAGGCCGACGTCGTCGTCGGCTTCGGCGGCTACGTGGCGCTGCCGGCCTACCTGGCCGCCCGCCGGTCGGGCATCCCGGTGGTCGTGCACGAGCAGAACCCGCTCCCCGGGCTGGCCAACCGGGTGGGGGCCCGGCTGGCCGCCGCGGTCGCCGTCACCACCCCGGGCACCCCGCTGCGCGGTGCGGTGCACACGGGCATGCCGCTGCGCCCGGCGATCACCGGCCTGGACCGCGCGGCGCTGCGGGCGGAGGCCCGGGAGCACTTCGGCCTGGACGCCGACCGGCCCACCCTGCTGGTCTTCGGCGGCTCCCAGGGCGCCCGCTCGCTGAACACCGCCGCCACCGGTGCCGCCGCAGAGCTCCGGGCGGCCGGGATCCAGGTGCTGCACGCCCGCGGCCCCAAGAACACCGAGGTGGCCGTGCCCGCCGGGGAGGTGCCCTACGTGGTGGTGGACTACCTGGAGCGGATGGACCTCGCCTACGCCGCCGCCGACCTGGCGCTGTGCCGGTCGGGCGCGGTGAGCGTGGCCGAGCTGTCGGCGGTGGGCCTGCCCGCCGCGTTCGTGCCGCTGCCGATCGGCAACGGCGAGCAGCGCCGCAACGCGTTGCCGGTCGTCGAGGCCGGCGGCGGGCTGCTGGTGGACGACGCCGAGCTGTCCCCGGCCTGGATCGGGTCCACGCTGGTGCCCGTGCTCACCGACCCCGCCCGCCTGTCCGAGCTGTCCCGGCACGCCGCGGCCGCCGGCGTGCCCGACGCCGACGAGGAGCTGGCCGACCTGACCCTCTCGGTGGTGCGGGCATGAGCGCCGCCGACGTCGCCGCCTGGACCGACCCGATCCCCGCCCTCGACGAGCTGGGCGCGGTGCACTTCATCGGCATCGGCGGGGCCGGGATGAGCGGCATCGCCCGCATCCTGCTGGCCCGCGGCGTCGCGGTGTCCGGCAGCGACCGGCGCAGCACGCCCACCCTGCTGGCGCTGGCCGCGCTCGGCGCCCGCACCGAGGTCGGCCACGACGCCGCGCACCTGGGCGACGCGGCCACCGTGGTCGTCTCCACCGCCATCCGGCCGGACAACCCGGAGCTGGCCGCGGCGCGCGAGCGCGGGCTGCGGGTGCTGCCCCGGGCGGTCGCGCTGGCGGCCGTGATGGCCGGCCGGCGCAGCGTCGCCGTCGCCGGCACGCACGGCAAGACCTCCACCACCTCGATGCTCACCGTCGCCGTGCAGGCGTGCGGGGCCGACCCGTCCTTCGCCATCGGCGGGGACCTCAACGAGTCCGGCTCCAACGCGCACGCCGGCACCGGGGACGTCTTCGTCGCCGAGGCCGACGAGAGCGACCGGTCGTTCCTCCTGCTGGCGCCCTACGCCGGAATCGTGACCAACGTCGAGGCCGACCACCTGGACAACTACGGCGACCTGGCCGCGGTGGAGGCCGCCTTCGACCGGTTCGTCACCACCGTCGACCCGGCCGGGTTCGTGGTGCTGTGCGCCGACGACCCGGGCTCGGCCCGGCTGCGCGAGGTGCCCACCGGCGGCGCCCGGGTGGTCACCTACGGGTTCGCCGACGGGGTCGACCTGCAGCTGCGCGACCTCGTGGTGGGGCCCGAGGGCACCAGCTGGACGGCGGTGCACAACGGCGTCGAGCTGGGCCGGGTGACCCTGCGGCTGCCCGGCGCGCACATGGCGCTCAACAGCGCCGCGGCCCTCCTGGCCGGGCTCGAGCTGGGCTTCCCGGCCAGCGGCCTGCTCGCCGGTCTGGCCCGGTTCGGCGGGGTGCACCGGCGGTTCGAGCTCAAGGGAGTCGCGGCCGGCGTGCGGGTCTACGACGACTACGCCCACCACCCCACGGAGGTCGACGCGCAGCTGCGGGCCGCCCGCGCGGTGGTCGGCGACGGTCGGCTGGTGGTGCTCTTCCAGCCGCACCTCTACAGCCGCACCAGCGAGTTCGCCACCGGCTTCGGGCGGGCCCTCGGCCTGGCCGACGAGGTCGTGGTGATGGACGTCTACGGCGCCCGCGAGGACCCGGTGCCCGGCGTGACCGGTGCCCTGGTCGCCGACGCCGTCCCGCTGCCGGCCGGGCAGGTGCGCTTCGAGCCGTCCTGGTCGGCCGCGGCCGGGGTGATGGCCGAGCGCGCCCGGTCCGGGGACCTGCTGCTCACCATGGGTGCCGGGGACGTCGTCATGGTCGGTCCGGAGATCCTGGCCGCCCTGGCCGAGCGCGCGGACGGGGTGCGGTAGGTCGTGCCGCGGACGGGCAGCACCACCCGGGACCGCCACCGCGGTCCGTGCCGGGGTGCTGCCGGGCGACCCGGTGGGGGAGTCACCCGGATCCGGCCGCGCCGGCCCCCGCTGGGCCCGCGCCGCCGCCGGCTGCTGATCGCGGGCACGGTCGCCGTCCTGGTCGCCGTCCTGGCCTGGGTGGTGCTGGCCAGCCCGCTGCTGGCCGTGCGCACCGTGCAGGTGGACGGCGCGACCACGCTGTCCGCCGACGAGGTCCGGGAGGCCGCCGGGGTGGCCCCGGGCACCCCGCTGGTCCGGGTCGACACCGAGGCCGCCGCGGCCCGGGTGGCGGCGCTGCCCCAGGTGGCCGACGCCGAGGTCACCCGGGGCTGGCCGGACCGGGTGGTGGTGACCCTGCGCGAGCGGGTGCCGGTCGCGGTGGTCTCCACCGCCGGCACCCGGTCCCTGGTCGACGCCGGCGGCACCCTCTTCGACACCATCACCGGGGACGCCCCGGCCGGGGTGGTGCCGCTGCAGGTCGCCGACCCCGGGCCCGACGACCGGGCGACCCGGGCGGCGCTGGCGGCGATCGTGTCGCTGCCGGCCGCGGTGCTGCCGCAGGTCACCGAGGTGGTGGCCACCGGCGCCGACGACGTGACCCTGACGCTGACCGACGGGACCAGCGTGCTGTGGGGGAGCGCGGCCGACGCGGCCCGCAAGGGGCAGGTGCTGGCCGCCGTCCTCGACCAGCTGGCCGCCGGCACCCTCGACCCGGCCACCCAGATCGACGTGAGCTCGCCCGAGGAGGTCGTGCTGCGCTGAGCGGTGCAGGGTGGGGCCCATGAGCGCACCGATCTCCCGGTTCCCCGTGCCCGCCCGCGCCGACCTGCCCGCCGACCTGCGCGAGCGGTTCGACGGCGTCGAGGAGAAGTCCGGGTTCCTGCCCAACGTCTTCGCCGCCCTGTCCCACCGGCCCGACGAGGCCCGGGCGTTCTTCGCGATGCACGACGCACTGATGGACAAGGAGACCCCCG
Source organism: Klenkia terrae (assembly GCF_900491935.1). Lineage (GTDB taxonomy): Bacteria > Actinomycetota > Actinomycetes > Mycobacteriales > Geodermatophilaceae > Klenkia > Klenkia terrae. The sequence continues at coordinate 236,305 of NZ_UEXK01000004.1, read as the reverse complement.
GGCTGTCCAAGGCCGACCGCGAGGTCGTCGTGGTGGCCACCAGCGCGGCCAACGACTGCCTGTACTGCGTGGTGGCGCACGGGGCGATCGCCCGGATCCGGTCCCGCGACCCCTACCTGGCCGACCAGGTCGCCGTCGACCGGCGCAAGGCACCGCTGGACCCGCGGATGCACGCCGTCCTCGACGTCGCCGTCCGGCTGGCCGTCGCGCCGGCCGAGGTCACCGCGGCCGACCTGGACGCCCTGCGCGGGCACGGCCTCACCGAGGACGACGTCTGGGACGTCGGCGCGATCGTGAGCTTCTTCGCGCTGTCCAACCGGTTGGCGCACTGGGCGGCGATCCCGCCGAACCCGGAGTTCTTCCTCATGGGCCGGCAGCCGCGGAGCTAGCGCGACACGCCCGGGCCGCGACGGGTGAGCAAAATCTGCCCGGGCCCGGTCTCCACCCCAGGATGAGACGTCGACGGCGCGGGTCGTCACGAGGCGTGAGACCGGTGTGACGCACGGGTCGCCGGGGACGGACGGGCTGCGGGGGACCGACACGCCGTGCTCGCCGGGGGTGCTGGCGTCGGGCAACCTGCCCACCTAGCGTCGCTCCCATCGCCCTAGTTGACATAACTATAAGGCTTAACCTGAGGATGAGGGTCCAGTTGGGGAGCGCAGCATGACACCTCCGCACAACTACCTCGCGGTCATCAAGGTCGTCGGCATCGGCGGCGGCGGGGTGAACGCGGTCAACCGCATGATCGAGGTCGGCCTCAAGGGGGTCGAGTTCATCGCGATCAACACCGACGCGCAGGCGTTGCTGATGAGCGATGCCGACGTCAAGCTCGACGTCGGCCGCGAGCTCACCCGCGGCCTGGGCGCCGGCGCCCAGCCCGACGTGGGCCGGCAGGCCGCCGAGGACCACCGCGAGGAGATCGAAGAGGTGCTCAAGGGCGCCGACATGGTCTTCGTGACCGCCGGCGAGGGTGGTGGCACCGGCACCGGCGGCGCGCCCGTCGTGGCGTCCATCGCCCGCAAGCTCGGGGCGCTGACCATCGGCGTGGTCACCCGTCCGTTCTCCTTCGAGGGCAAGCGGCGGGCCGTGCAGGCCGAGTCGGGCATCGACGAGCTGCGCAACGAGTGCGACACGCTGATCGTGATCCCGAACGACCGGCTGCTGCAGCTCGGCGACCGGAACGTGTCCGTCATGGACGCCTTCCGCACCGCCGACCAGGTGCTGCTGTCCGGTGTGCAGGGCATCACCGACCTGATCACCACGCCCGGCCTGATCAACCTGGACTTCGCCGACGTCAAGTCGGTCATGTCCGGGGCGGGCTCGGCGCTGATGGGCATCGGCAGCGCCCGCGGGGACAACCGCGCGCTGCTGGCCGCCGAGCAGGCGATCGCCTCGCCGCTGCTGGAGGCCTCGATGGAGGGCGCCCACGGCGTCCTGCTGTCGATCTCCGGCGGCTCGGACCTGGGTCTGTTCGAGATCAACGAGGCCGCCTCGCTGGTCTCCGACGCCGCCCACGCCGACGCCAACATCATCTTCGGCGCCGTCATCGACGACGCCCTGGGTGACGAGGTCCGGGTGACGGTCATCGCGGCCGGGTTCGACAACGGCAAGCCCAGCGGCGCGGCCCGCAAGGACGCCCAGCCCGCCGCGGCGCCCCCGGTGGCCACCGCACCTGCCCAGCCGCAGCAGCGGCCGGTCCAGCCCGCCCCGATGGCTCCGCGCCAGACCGGCGAGCGCCTGGTGCAGCAGTCCCAGCCCGCCCCCCGGACCCCTCCCTTTTCTACACCTCTCCCAGCCCCCGACACCCGCGAGGACCTCCGCTTCCCTCTTTTCCTCGACAATCACACACACCCCTCTCCCCGCNNCCCCAGCAGGGTGGTGGGATCACCGTCCCGCCGCTGCCGCCGGTGCAGGGCCAGGGTGCCCGTCGTCCGCTGTCCTCGGACGACTTCGAGGAGGAGCTCGACATCCCCGAGTTCCTGCGGTCCCAGTAAGGAGAAGGACCTCGGTGCCCCCCACACCTCGCAGGCTCGGCGCGGGACCCTGCACCGAGGCCGTTCCAGCAGGTCGCGGCCCGGCCGCCCCGCCGACCCGGTCCCCCCGCCCCCGGCGGGTGGTCACCGATCGGCGGGGCGGCCGTTCGTCGTCCCCGTACGACGCCTTCAACCTCGGCGGCCACGTCGGGGACGACCCCGACGACGTCGCGGCCAACCGGGCGCGGCTGGCCCGGGAGCTGCGCGTCGACCCGGCCGCCCTGGTCTGGATGGACCAGGTGCACGGCACCGACGTGGTGGTCGTCGACGGGCCGCAGACCGGCCCGCCGCCGCAGGCCGACGCCCTGGTCACCGCGACCCCCGGGCTGGTGCTCTGCGTGCTGGTCGCCGACTGCGTGCCGGTGCTGCTGGCCGACCCGGTCGCCGGCGTCGTCGCCGCGGTGCACGCCGGCCGCGAGGGCGTGCGGCAGGGCGTGGTGCCCGCCGCGCTGGCCGCGATGGCCCGGCTCGGCTCGCGACCGGGTGACGTGCAGGCGCTGCTCGGCCCGGCCGTGTGCGGCGCCGACTACGAGGTGCCCCGGGCGATGCAGGTGCAGGTGGCCCGGGTCGCGAAGGACGCCGCGGTCACCTCCCGCACCGGGACCCCGGCGCTGGACCTGCGCGCCGGGCTCACCCAGGTCCTCCGCGCGGGCGGTGTCGGCCAGGTCGTGCAGGACCCGCGGTGCACCGTCGAGGACCGCCGGCTGTTCTCCCACCGCCGCGACGGCGTCACCGGCCGGCAGGCGGGCGTCGTCTGGCTCGAGGCGTGAAGGACCCCGCCGGCGCCCTGGCCGCCGTCCGGGCCCGGGTCGACGCCGCGGCCCGCTCGGCCGGGCGGGACCCCGCCGAGGTCGCGCTGCTGGCCGTGAGCAAGACCTGGCCGGTCGCCGACGTGGTGGCCCTGGCCGAGCTCGGGCAGCGGGAGTTCGCCGAGAACAAGGTGCAGGACCTCGTCGCCAAGGCCGAGGAGCTGGCCCACTTGGACCTGCGCTGGCACCTGGTCGGCCAGCTGCAGCGCAACAAGGCCACCGCGGTGGTCGGCGTCGGCGCGGTGGTGCAGTCGGTGGACCGGGTCTCCCTGGTCGAGCGGTTGGCCGGGGTGGCCGAGCGGGCCGAGCTGGTCACCGAGGTGTTCGTCCAGGTGGACCTGGGCGGGCCCGAGGGGCGGACCGCCGCCCGGGGCGGGGTGGCACCGGAGCACGCCGCCGAGCTCGCCGACGAGGTGGCTGGCCACCCGTCGCTGCGGCTGCGCGGGTTGATGGCCGTGGCCCCGCGCGAGGGCGCCCCGGGCCCGGCCTTCGAGCGGCTGGCCGCCCTGGCGGCCCGGGTGCGCAGCGACCACCCGGGGGCCGCGGAGCTGTCGGCGGGCATGTCGGCCGACCTGGAGGCAGCCGTGGCCGCGGGCGCCACGCTGGTGCGTGTCGGAACCGCACTGTTCGGCGACCGCGCCCTAGCCTCCGGATCAGGACCGTAGGACACACCAGGCACCACCGTCACACGGGTCCCACCAGTCACGGATGACGACCAGCAGAGAGGGGCCCTTCGATGGCCGGCGCCATGCGCAAGATGGGCATCTACCTCGGACTCGTCGAGGACGACGACACCCGGGCCGCCTACGGGCGGTACGACGCGCGACAGTCCGACTACGACGACCGCCCCGAGCGGCGTGCCGACCGGCGCGCCACCGACCGGGACCGGTACGAGCACGACAGCCGGTACGACGACCGGTACGACACGACCTACCCGTCGGCGGAGTACCCCTCGGAGGAGCTGCCGGCCGAGGTGCTGGCCACCCCGCCGGTCGCCGAGCCCGCACTGCCCCGGCGGACCGGCCCGCGCCGGCTCGACCTCGCCGCACCGGCGACGGTCGGCCCGCGGCTGACCGGTGCCTCCCGCTCCGGCGGGTCGGCCCTGGCCGGCAGCTCCGCGCTGTCGGGCGGCACCGCCACCTCCGGCCCCGTGGGGGCCACCGCGGCGGCCCTGCAGGCCCCCGAGCCGGCTCCGGTGCCCGCGCCCGTGGTCACCCCGCCGGCACCGGCCCCCAAGGGCTACCGGATCACCACGCTGAACCCGCAGACCTACAACGAGGCGCGCACCATCGGCGAGCGCTTCCGCGAGGGCGACGCGGTGCTCATGAACCTGGCCGAGATGGACGACGCGGACGCCAAGCGGCTCGTCGACTTCGCCGCCGGACTGTCCTTCGGCCTGCACGGTAGTATCGAGCGGGTCACGGCCAAGGTGTTCCTGCTCTCCCCGGCCGGCACCGCCGTGACCGCCGAGGACAAGGCCCGGATCCGCGAGGGCGGGTTCGTCAGCCAGTCCTGACCCCATCGGCTGCCGGCGGGCACCCGTCCGCCCAGCCCCGAACGAGCGAGGACCGTGTCCCTTCTCCTGCAGATCGTGTCATCGGTCCTGCTCGTCTTCCTGATCCTGCTGTTCGCCCGCTTCGTGGTGGACTGGGTGATGGTCCTGGCCCGCAGCTGGCGCCCCTCGGGTGCCGTCGCCGCGGGCCTGGAGGTCGTCTACGCAGCCACCGATCCGCCGCTGAAGGCGGTCCGGAAGGTCATCCCGCCGTTGAACCTGGGCAGCATCAGGTTGGACCTCGGGTTTATGGTGCTCCTGATCGCCGTGTTCATCCTGCGCGGCATCGTCGATTCACTGGCTGCGTCCGTGTGACCAGTTCTGTCCTAGGACCGGTCCTGCGGTCGCGGCCACGTGCCGCCCGTGGAGACTGCGCCCTGTTCCTCCCGTCCGACCCGAGGTGACCCCGATGCCACTCACGCCCGCCGACGTGCACAACGTCGTCTTCAAGAAGCCGCCGATCGGCAAGCGTGGCTACGACGAGGACGAGGTCGACGCCTTCCTCGACGTGGTCGAGGCCGAGCTCGCTCGCCTGATCGAGGAGAACAACGAGCTCCGCAGCAACGGTGGCGGCTCTGCCCGCGCCGAGGAGCGGCCGGCCGAGCCCGTCGCCGCCACTCCGCCCCCGCCGCCGGTGCAGCAGCCCCGCGAGGACGACGGCGTGCGCGCCTCCCGGATGCTGACCCTGGCGACCGAGACCGCCGACCGGTACGTCAACGAGGCCAAGCAGCAGGCCGACCAGCTGGTCGGCAGCGCGAAGACCAACAGCGACCGGATGCTGGCCGACGCCCGCGCCAAGAGCGAGCAGCAGCTCGCCGAGGCCAAGCAGCGGTCCGACGCGATGCTGGGCGACGCCCGCACCCGCGCCGACACGATGGAGCGCGAGGCCCGGGCGAAGGCCACGGCCCTCGACCAGGAGGCCGAGCGCAAGCACGTCGAGGTCATGGGCTCGCTGGAGGAGAAGCGCAGCAGCCTGGAGCGCAAGATCGAGGAGCTGCGGACCTTCGAGCGCGAGTACCGCACCCGCCTGCGGTCCTACCTCGAGTCGCACCTGCGCGACCTGGACAGCCGCGGTTCGGCCGAGCCCGCCTCGAACGCCCGGCAGAACCAGCACGCCGGCGCCTGACCCAGCGCGCCGTACGACGGAGCCCCCGCAGACCACCAGGTCTGCGGGGGCTCCGTCGTGTGGTGCCCGGCTTGTGCGGTCCCCGTTACGATCCGGCCGTGATCGCGTTGGCCGGCCTCCTGATCCTCGTCGCCGGGGCCCTGCTCGTCGGCGGCCTCGGCAACGGCGAGACGACCATGCTCTGGGGCTCGATCGGCGTCAGCGCGCTGGCCGCCGTCGCCCTGGTGCTGAGCTCCGTCCGCCGCAACCGTGCCGCCCGCGCCCGGTCCACCGATACCGAGGCCCCGGCCAGCACGAAGGCCGCTGAGCCCGCCACGGCGTTGGTGGGGGCCACGAAGGCCACCCCGGGGGCAGTGGAGGCCGCTGCGCCCGTGAAGGCTGCGGAGCCCGTGAAGGCTGCGGAGCCCGCTGCAGAGCCTCCCGCGCCTGTGAAGGCCGTCGAGCCCGCGGAGTCCGAGACGGCCGTCGAGCCCGCGAAGCTCGAGACAGCCGTCATCCCCGTACAGGTGCCCGAGCCCGAGCCCGAGCCCGACGTGCCTCCGCAGACCCCCGAGCCGGCCGAGACCAGCGCACCGGTCCCGGAGGCGGTGGCACCGCCCGCGGTGGCGGGGCCGTCGACCGGGTCGCACACGCCCCGGGCCGTGGCGGCCCTGGGCGAGGACGGCGAGCCGGTCGAGGAGGACGTCGAGGTCACCGACCTGCTGATGATCCTGGACCTCACCGACGAGGTCGTCGTCGTCGACGAGCACCCGCGCTACCACCTGGCCGGCTGCAGCCAGACCGCCGGCGAGGAGGAGTTCCCGCTCCCGCTGAGCGAGGCCCGCGAGGACGGCTTCACCGCCTGCGGCATCTGCCGCCCGGACCGGCACCTCGCCGACGCCGAGCGCCGCCGCCGCGCCGCCGCCAAGGCCTGATCTCGGCACCGACCGGCCCGGCCCGGCGCCCTGCCATCGAGGGCTTCGGGGTGGGCGTCAAGCGAGGGCGACCCAGACGCGGCCGCCGGCCGGGCCCTCGACGCCGGTGCCGTCGCCGGCCGTGCCCGCGTGCACGGTGGTCGCCAGCACCTCGGCGGCCAGGGCGTCGCCGGCCTCGGTGAGCGCCTGGGCCAGCTGGCCGTCGGCGGTCCACCACAGCTGGATCCGGTCGCTGACCTCGAAGCCGGCGGCCTTGCGGGCGTCCTGCACCAGCCGGACCACCTCGCGGACCAGCCCGGCCCGCTCCAGCTCCGGGGTCATGGTCAGGTCCAGCGCCACGGTCAGCCCGCCGCCCGAGGCCACGGTCCAGCCCTCGCGCGGGGTCTCGGTGACCACCAGGTCACCCTCGACCAGCGGGACGTCGGCGCCGTCCACGGTCACCGACGCCGTGCCGGCCCGGTAGTCGGCGACCAGCCCGGCGGCGTCCCGGGCGGCGACGGCCTGCGCGACCGCCTGCACCTGCTTGCCCATCCGCCGTCCCACGGCCCGGAAGTCGACCTTCACACCCACGTCGACCAGGTCGCCCCCGGCCTCGGCGACCGGGGCCAGCTCGGCCACGTTGAGCTCCTCGGCCACCTCGGCGACCAGGTCCCGGGGCAGGTCGGCCCAGCCCGGCGCGGCGACCAGCGCCCGGGCCAGCGGCTGCCGGGTGCGCACCTTGGACGCCGTGCGGGCCGAGCGGCCCAGCTCCACCAGTCGACGGACGACCTCCATCTGGGCGACCAGCTCGTCGTCGCGGGCGGCCTCGTCGACCTGCGGCCACGAGGACAGGTGCACGGAGTCCGGCGCGTCCGGCAGCCCGGGGGCCACCACCTCCGACCAGACCCGCTCGGTGACGAACGGGGTGAACGGGGCCATCAGCCGGGTCAGCCCGTCGAGCACCTCGTGCAGGGTGCCCAGCGCGGCCGCGTCGCCGTCCCAGAAGCGCCGGCGCGAGCGCCGGACGTACCAGTTGGACAGGTCGTCGACGAAGCCGGCGAGCAGCTTGCCCGCGGTCTGGGTGTCGAAGGCCTCCAGTGCCTGGGTGACGCCGTCGGTGACCGTGGCCAGCGACGCCAGCGCCCAGCGGTCCAGCAGCGGCCGCTCGGCGGCCGGGGGAGCCGGGGTGGTGGCCGGGTCCCAGCCGTTGGTCGAGGCGTAGAGGGTGAAGAAGCTCGCGGTGTTCCAGTAGGTCAGCAGGACCTTGCGGACCACCTCGGACAGCGTCTCGTGGCCGACCCGGCGGGCCTGCCACGGCGAGCCGCCGGCCAGCATGAACCAGCGGACGGCGTCCGCGCCGTGCCGGTCCATGAGCGGGATGGGCTCGATGATGTTGCCCAGGTGCTTGCTCATCTTGCGGCCGTCCTCGGCCAGGATGTGGCCCAGGCACAGCACGTCCTCGTAGGAGGACTTCCCGAACACCAGGGTGCCCACGGCCATCAGCGTGTAGAACCAGCCGCGGGTCTGGTCGATGGCCTCGCAGATGAACTGCGCCGGGTAGGCGGCCTCGAACTGCTCCTGGTTGCGGTGCGGGGCGCCCCACTGCGCGAAGGGCATCGAGCCGGAGTCATACCAGGCGTCGATGACCTGGCGGACCCGGCGGAACTCACCCTCGACCCCGGGCAGGGTGAAGGTGACGTCGTCGATGAAGGGCCGGTGCGGGTCCAGGTCGGCCAGGTCACGCCCGGTCAGCTCCGACAGCTCGGCCAGCGAGCCGACGGCGACCAGGTGCGCGGGGTCCAGCTCGTTGCGCCAGATCGGCAGCGGCGTGCCCCAGTACCGGTCGCGGGACAGCGCCCAGTCGACGTTGTTGTGCAGCCAGTCGCCGTAGCGGCCCCACTGCACGTTCTCCGGGTGCCAGCGGGTGCCCTCGTTCTGCTCCAGCAGCTGGTCCTTCACCGAGCTGGTGCGGATGTACCAGGACGGCTGGGCGTAGTACATCAGCGGCGTGTGGCAGCGCCAGCAGTGCGGGTACGGGTGCTCGTAGCGCTGCTCGCGCCACAGCACGCCGCGGTCGGCCATGTCCTGGACCAGGGTGGGGTCGGCGGCCTTGAAGAAGTGCCCGCCCACCAGGGGGACGTCGGCGGCGAAGTGCCCGGTGGCGTCCACCGGGACGACGACCGGCAGCCCGTAGGACCGGCACACCGCGAGGTCCTCGGCGCCGAAGGCGGGGGACTGGTGGACCAACCCGGTGCCGCTGTCGGTGGTGACGTAGTCGGCGAGCAGCACGTAGTGGGCGTCGCCCTCGGGGAACTCGACCAGGGAGAAGGGCCGCTGGTAGTGCACCCGCTCCCAGTCGCAGCCGGTGGTGGTGGCCAGCACCTCGTAGGGCACGTCGGCCCCCAGGACGGCGGTCACCAGCGGCTCGGCGACGACGACGGTGCGCTCGGTGCCCGCGTGGTCGGCGCGCACCACGAGGTAGGTGACGTCGGGGTTGACCGCGACAGCGGTGTTCGACGGCAGCGTCCAGGGCGTCGTCGTCCAGATCAGCAGGTCCGCCTTACCGGCCCACTCGCCGCTGGTGATCGGCAGCGAGACGTAGACCGAGGGGTCGGTCACCGTCTCGTACCCCTGGGCGACCTCGTGGTCGCTCAGACCGGTGCCGCAGCGGGGGCAGTAGGGGGCGACCCGGTGGTCCTCGGTCAGCAGCCCCTTGTCGAAGATCGTCTTCAGCGACCACCAGACGCTCTCGACGTACTCGGGGTTCATCGTCCAGTAGGCGGTGGACATGTCCACCCAGTAGCCCATCCGGTCGGTGAGCTCGCTGAAGTCGGCGACGTGCCGCTCCACGGACTCCCGGCAGCGGGCGTTGAACTCGGCGATGCCGTAGGCCTCGATGTCGGGCTTGCCGGAGAAGCCCAGCTCCTTCTCCACCGCGATCTCCACCGGCAGGCCGTGGCAGTCCCAGCCGGCCCGGCGGGGCACCGAGTAGCCCTGCATGGTCTTGAACCGGGGGAAGACGTCCTTGAACGCCCGGGCCTCGATGTGGTGGGTGCCCGGTCGACCGTTCGCGGTGGGCGGGCCCTCGTAGAAGGTCCACTGCGGCCGGCCCGCGGAGGCCTCCAGCGACCGCGCGAAGACCTTCTCGGCGGCCCACCGGTCGAGCACCTCGTGCTCGAGGGCCGGCAGGTCCACCTGGGCGGGGAGGGGGCGGAACGGGGAGGTGGGGCTGCTCACGTGCTCCATCATCCCAGGGCCCGCCAGCGGAGTTACCGGGCCGACGCACGGGTGCGGGAGACTGCGGTCGTGGCGGGGGGCAGATGTCGACGACGGTGACCATCGGCCTCGCCGTCGGGGCCCTCGTCGTGCTCACCGCCGCCATGGCCCTGCGGCTGTCGGACAAGCTCGGTCTGCCGGCGCTGCTGATCTACCTGGCCCTCGGCGTCGCGCTCGGCGAGAGCGGCGCCGGCGTCCAGTTCGAGGACGTCGAGCTGACCCAGACCCTCGGCGTGGCCGCGCTGGTGGTGATCCTCGCCGAGGGCGGGCTGACCACCCGGTGGTCCGACGTCCGGCGGGCCGTCGGGCCGGGGCTGACCCTGGCCACGGTCGGCGTGGTGGTCTCCATCGCGGTCACCGCGGCGGTGGCCGTCTGGTTGCTGGACTTCTCCTGGACCTTCGCACTGCTGCTGGGGGCGGTGGTCAGCTCCACCGACGCGGCCGCGGTGTTCGCCACGCTGCGCCGGCTGCCACTGCCGCGCCGGATGGCCGCCGCGCTGGAGATGGAGTCCGGGCTCAACGACGCCCCGGTCATCCTGCTCGTGCTGGTGCTCAGCGAGCGGCTGGTCGGCGGGGAGACCGCGGCCTGGTGGATCACCCTGGTCGAGGTCCTGGGCGAGCTGGCCGGTGGGTCTGTCATCGGCGTGGCCATCGGGTTCGGCGGGGCCTGGCTGCTGCGGCGGGCCGCGCTGCCGCTGGCCGGCTTCTACCCGCTGGCCACCCTGGCGCTGTGCGTGCTGGCCTTCGCCGCGGCCGACCTGGTGCACACCTCGGGGTTCGTGGCGGTCTACCTGTGCGGGCTGGTGCTGGGCAACGCCCCGCTGCCGCACCGGGCCGGCACCATCGGGTTCGCCGAGGGCATGGCCAGCCTCGCCCAGATCGGGCTCTTCGTGCTGCTGGGCCTGCTGGCCAGCCCCGGCCGGCTGCTGGCCGCGGTGCCCGAGGCGCTGCTGGTCGGCCTGGCGCTGCTGCTGGTGGCCCGGCCGCTGTCGGTGGTCGCCAGCCTGGCCTGGTTCCGGGTGCCGTGGGCGCAGCAGGCGTTCATCTCCTGGGCGGGCCTGCGCGGCGCGGTGCCGATCGTGCTGGCCACCTTCCCGATCGCGGCGGCCGTGCCGGGGGCCACCCGGGTGTTCGACATCGTCTTCGTGCTGGTCGTCGTGTTCACCGTGGTGCAGGGCGGTTCGCTGCCCGCCGTCGCCCGGCTGCTGCGGATCGCCACCCCGGTCACCCCGCGGGACATCGACGTGGAGTCCGCCCCGCTCGACGAGCTGGGCGCCGAGCTGATGCAGCTGACCGTGCCGCCGGGGTCCCGGCTGCACGGGGTCTACCTGCCCGAGCTGCGGCTCCCCGAGGACGCCGCCGTCGTCCTCGTCGTCCGGGACGGCAAGCCGTTCGTGCCCGGACCGGAGACCCGGCTGATGCGGGGTGACCAGGCCCTGCTGGTGTCGGCCCGCGGCTCGCGCGCCGAGGCCGAGCGCCGGCTCCGGGCGGTCAGCCGGGCCGGCCGGCTCGCCACCTGGCGCGGCGAGGCCGGCCGCCCCACCGAGGTCGACTAGACGCTGGACACCAGGGCCTCGGCGGTGGCGCGGCCGCGGGCGACGGCGGAGTCGGCCCCCGGGCGCAGCCGCATCGCCAGGGTGCCGCTGACCACGACGAGCAGGTGCTCGGCGAGCTCCGCGGCGCCGTCCCCGGCCACCGGCCCGGCCAGCTCGGTCAGCCTGCTCCGCAGCAGCTCGGTGTCGGCCGCGGTGGCCAGGAAGGTGCACCAGCGGGACGGCGCCCCGCCGCGGGCGAAGGTGTCCAGCGCGTCGAACACCGCCAGCAGCCGGCCCCGGTCGTCGGGGGCGGCGTCGACCGCCGCGGCCCAGGCGGCGTCCCAGCGGGCCAGCCGGGCGTCCAGGACCGCGGCCTGCAGCCCGGCCTTGCTGCCGAAGTGCGCGTACAGCGTCGCCGGGGCCACCCCGGCACGGGCCAGCACCTGGTCCACCGGGGTCGCCGCGACGCCCTGGTCGGCGAAGAGCGTCTCGGCCGCACCGAGCAGGCGCTCGCGGGCGCCGGATCGCGGGGTCACGGGAGCACTGTAACGTCCGTTTCGATGAAACGATCGTTACGCCCCGTGCTCCTGGTGCTCGCCGGCACCGCCCTGGTCGCCTGCACCTACGGCCTGGTCCGCTACGCCTTCGGGTTGGCGGTGCCCGAGGTGCAGCGCGACCTCGGGCTGTCCACCGGCGCGGTCGGCGTGGTGTCCGGCGCGACCTCGGTGGCCTACTGCCTGGCGGCGGCGGTCGCGTTCGGCTGCTGCCAGCGGTGGCCCCGGGCCGTGGTGGCCGGCGCCGGGGCGGTCGCCGCGGTGGGCGCCCTGGGCGTCTGGACGGCGGGGTCGGCCGCGGTGTTCGCCGTCGCCGTGGTGCTCGGGAGCGCCGGGGCGGGTGCGGCGTCCCCGGGCCTGGTCGTGCTGGTCGGCCGGGCGGTCCCCGGGCCGCAGCAGGACCGGGCCCAGGCCGTCGTCAACGCCGGCACCGGACCCGGCCTGGTCGCGGCGGCCCTGCTGGCCCTGCTGCTGGGCGACCGGTGGCAGACCGCCTGGTGGATGGCCGGCGCGGCCACCGCCGTCGTCACGGTCGTGGTGCTGCTGCTGGCCCCGCGCGGGACACCCGAGACCGGTCCGGCGGTCCCGGTCGACGCCGGCCGCCGGTGGGTGGCCCCGCTGGCCGGTGCCGCCCTGCTGGGGGCCGGCAGCGCCGCGGTCTGGACCCACGGGCGGTCGGTGCTGCAGGCCGGCGGCCTGGCCGGGCCGACCGCGCTGTGGGTGTGGGTGGCCCTGGGCGCGGGGGCGACCGGCGCCGCGGTGCTCGCCCCCCGCTGGCTGCGCGCCGGGGTGGCCCCGGCCTGGACCGCCGCGCTCGCGCTCACCGCCGCCGGCGTGGTCGGCCTCGCGCTGCCGCCGGTGGGCCCGGTGCCCTTCCTGGCCGCCGCCGCCTTCGGGCTCGGCTCCACGGTGGGGACGACGGTGCTCATCGCCTGGGCCGACCGGGTCTCGAGCACCCCGGGCCCGGCCGTCTCGGCGTTCTTCGTCGCCCTGCTGCTGGGTCAGGCGGTGGGCGCCCCGCTGTCCTCGGCGCTGCTGCCGGTCGGCGTGCTCCCGGCCTTCGGCGTCGCCGCGGTGCTGGTGCTCGCCGGGGCCGCCCTGCCGGCCCCGGCGGCCGTCGCCGAGCCGGCCGTGCGGTGAGCCGGGGTCAGACCCGGGTGGCCACGACCGCGTCCACCGGGTGCGGCACGGTCCAGCGGTCGCCGTCCCGGGTGCCGATCGCGGCCACGGCGTCCAGCAGCACGCCGCGGGCGGCGTCGTCCAGGTCCCCGCAGTCGGCCCCGACCAGGAAGTCCAGCACCTCGCGGCCGGTCGACGACGCCGGGTCGAAGCAGGCGGTGGTGTCCAGCCGGCCGGCCAGCCGCACCGTCGTCCCGTGCAGGCCGGCAGCGGCCAGCGCGGCCGGCAGGTCGTCGCTCCACCACCGGTGGCTGCCCGGGTCGACGGCCTCGGTGAGCAGGCACAGCGCCTCCAGCGGGGCCAGCAGCACCACCAGTGACCCGCCCGGGGCCAGCCGGTCGGCGGCCGCGGCGACGGCGGCGGCGAGGTCGGGCACGTAGTACAGCGAGTGGACGGCGAGGACGACGTCCACCAGCTCGGGCCCGACCGCGTCGGCGACCGTGGCGAACGGGCCGGCGTGCAGCACGACGCTGCCGCCGGGCGCCACCACCTCGGCCAGCCGGGCCCGGCAGCGCTCGCCCACCACGGCGTCGGGCTCGGCGACCACCCAGCGCAGCGGACCGCGGCCGGGGACCAGGGTCTGCGCCAGGGGCGCGTCGACGCTGCCGTCGCCGGGACCGACGCTGAGCACGGTGCGCGCACCGGGTCCGGGCAGGGCCCCGGTCACCGCGTCGGCCAGCCAGGTGGCCAGCAGCCCGCGCTGGTCGCTGTGCGCCTCGTAGGTGCGGTGCGCCCGGGCGTAGGCGGGAGCGGACAGCGCGGGCAGGGCCGGCCGCCCGGCGAGGGTGCTGCGCAGCAGCTCCAGCGGTGCGGCGATGGTGGTCACCGGGCGACTGAACCACAGCCCGATCCGGCACCATCTGCGGAAATGCTGCTGACGACCCCGGGTGGACACCGGCCGGGGCCGGGGCGCAGGCTGCGCAGGTGCACCCTGCTCCCACCACCCCCTCACCCGCCCCGACCTCGGCTCCCTCCTCCGCCACGTCCGCGGCGAGCCTCGCGCACTGGTCCGAGGCCGGCCGCCGCGGCATGGAGGCCTTCTACGCCCTCGCCACCGAGGACTACCGCCAGCTGGCCGCGGCCCGCGACTGGGCCGGGATCTTCCGCGACCTGGCCGCCGGCCGGGACCGCCTGACCCTGCTGGACGTCGCCTGCGGCAGCGGCAAGTTCCCCACCGCCCTGCTGGCCACCCCCGCCGTCGCGGCGCTGGCCGGCGAGCTGGTCGTCGAGACCGACCTGCTGGACCCGTCGCGGTTCAGCCTGGACGAGGCCCGCGGCACCCTGGCGCCGCCGTTCGTCGGTGCCGCCGACCACGAGTGCACCGTGCAGGACCTCGTCGTCCGGCCCGGCGGCTGGGACCTGGTCTGGAGCACGCACGGGCTGTACGCGCTGGCCCCCGACGAGGTCGGGCCCGGGATGGCCCGGTTCGTCGAGGCCATCGCCCCGGGCGGGCTCGGGGTCGTCGCGCAGGCCACCACCGCCTCGCACTACCTGGTCGTCGACGAGGCGTTCCGCGGGTCCTTCGACCCCGACGGCGTCCGGGTGCCCTACACCTCCGCCGAGCAGGTGGTGGCCGCGCTGGCCGGCTTGCCGGTGACCGTGTCCGAGGAGCTGCTGACCTACCGCACCTCGGTGGCCCTGGACGACCGGGCCACCGCGGAGGGCTTCCTGCAGCGCTGCGTCTTCGACGACTCGGTGTCGCTGGAGGCCATGGAGGCCGACCCGGTGCTCGGTGGCTACCTGGCCTCCTGCGTCGAGGACGGCCGCTGGGTGTTCGACCACGCCGTCTCGCTGATCACGGTGCGCCACGCATGAGCGGCAACGTGAGCCAGACGCACGCCGAGCGCGACGGGCTGGACACTGCCTGGACCGGGGACAACAACGCCTGGTGGGACTGGTACCTGACGCTGGCCGACGGCGGCGGGGACGACGGCCCCCTGCTCGAGCTGGCCGAGCCCGCCGCCCTGCCCGAGCCCCCGGCCGACGAGCTGGCCGCCCTGCTCGCCGAGACCTACCCGGTCACCGCGGAGCAGCGGGCCACCTTCGCCCGCGACGGCTTCGTCAAGCTGCGCGGCGTGCTGCCGCCGGCCGCGGTGGGCCGCCTGCGCCGCCTGCTGGTCGAGCACCTGGCCGCCGGCGGCCGGGACCGCCCGGCGGGCCGGTTCACCAGCGACGAGCTGATGTGGACCCGGTCCGGGGAGATCGCCGAGTTCGTGCTGGCCCGCCGGCTGGGCCGGTTGGTCGCCGACCTGCTCGACGTCGCCGACGTGCGGATCTACCACGACAACGTGCTGGCCAAGGAGCCCGCGTGCGGCCGGACGCCGTGGCACTTCGACGACCACCACTTCCCGATCGACAGCCAGCGGGTGGCCACGGTGTGGATGCCGCTGCAGCAGACGCCCCGGGAGATGGGTCCGCTGTCCTTCGCCCGCGGGGTCGACCTGCACCGGCTGGTGGACGACGTCCCGTTCTCCACCACCGACGCCAGCTACGACCGCGCGGTGTCCCAGGCCTTCGCCGACGCCGAGGTCTCGGTCGAGGACGGGCCGTTCGAGCTGGGGGAGGTCTCGGTGCACTCCAGCCTGTGCTTCCACACCGCCGGGCCGAACCGGACCACCGCGCCGCGGATGGTGCTGGCCACGACCTACTTCGCCGACGGCGCTGCGGTCGTGCCCCGGCCGACGCTGGTGTCGGGGGAGTGGCAGCAGTTCCTGCCCGGGGCCCGGCCGGGCGAGGTCATCGACACCCCGGTGAACCCCGTCGTCAGCTAGGCCGGCGGGCCGGCCGGCGCCTCAGCGGGCGCCGGCCAGCTCCACCGGACCGGTGAGCTGCAGCGTGCGGGTGGTCTCCTCGCGGACCTCGGCCAGCAGCGCCGGCTCCTCGGCGAGGGTGCGGCCGTAGGAGGGGATGGCCTCGCGCAGCAGGGGCTCCCAGTCGGCGTGCTGGTCGGGGAACGCCCGGCGCAGCAGGTCCAGCATCGCCGCGACGGCGGTGGACGCGCCGGGGGAGGCGCCCAGCAGGCCGGCGATGGTGCCCTCGCCGCCGACGATCAGCTCGGTGCCGAACTGCAGCACGCCGCGGCCCTTGGCGTCCTGCTTGATGACCTGCACGCGCTGGCCGGCGTGGATCATCTCCCAGTCGTCGCCCTCGGCGGTGGGCACGAACTCCTCCAGCGCCTCGAGCCGGTCCGAGGGGCGCTGCAGCACCTGGCCGACCAGGTAGCGGGTCAGCGCGGTCTGGGTGCGGGCGACACCGAGCATCGAGCCGATGTTGCCCAGCCGTACCGACCGGGGCAGGTCCAGCCAGGAGCCGGACTTCAGGAACTTGGGCGAGAACCCGGCGTAGGGCCCGAACAGCAGCGACTGCTGGCCGTCGATCAGCCGCAGGTCAAGGTGCGGCACCGACATCGGCGGGGCGCCGACGGCGGCCTGGCCGTAGACCTTGGCCTGGTGCCGGGCGGCCAGCTGCTCGTTCTTGGAGCGGAGGAAGAGCCCGGACACCGGGAAGCCGCCGAACCCCTTGATCTCGGGGATGTCCGCGCGCTGCAGCAGCGGCAGCGCGCCGCCGCCGGCGCCGACGAAGACGAACCCGGCGTTGACGGTGAACTCCTCGCCGCTGGCGTGGTGCCGGGCGGTCACCTTCCAGCGGCCGTCCGTCGTCCGCTCCAGGTCCTGCACGCTGGTGCCGGTGTGCACGGCCACGCCGCGGCTGGTCGCCTGGTCCAGCAGCAGCCGGGTCAGCGAGCCGAAGTCGACGTCGGTGCCCGCGGTGGACCGGGTGGCGGCGACCGGCTGGGCCGGGTCGCGGCCCTCCATCATCAGCGGCACCCAGCCGGCCAGCTCGTCCTGCGAGGTGGTCAGCTCGAGCTCGGCGAACAGCGGGGACGCCGTCAGCGCCGCGTGCCGGGCCCGCATGTAGTCCTGGCCCTCGGTGCCGTGCACGAAGCTGATGTGCGGCACGGGGGTGATGAAGTGCTTGGGCGAGTCGGTGAGCCCGGTGCGCACCAGGTGCGACCAGAACTGCCGGGACAGTTGGAACTGCTCGTTGATCTGGTTGGCCTTGGTCGCGTCGACCGTGCCGTCCTTGCCCGCCGGGGTGTAGTTCAGCTCGCACAGCGCCGAGTGCCCGGTGCCGGCGTTGTTCCAGCCGTCGGAGCTCTCGGCGGCGACCTTGTCGCCGGCCTCGAACAGCGTGATCGACCAGTGCGGCGCCACGATGCCCAGCAGGGCGGCCAGCGTCGCGCTCATGACACCGCCGCCCACCAGGACCACGTCGGGGCGCGACGTGTCGGGGATGACCGGGTGGGCGTACTCGCCCGGTGCGGAGCTGGTGGAGCTGGCGGCGCTGGTCACAGGAGCCTTCCTGGTGGTCCCGCGCGGCGGTCGGTGCCGCGCGATGCGTTCAGGGGGAGCGGGATCACCGCTCGTCCCTGCCATGGTCGTCCCACCCGGCGCCGGGCACCTCACCCGGGCGGTGTGACCCTCGCCATGCTCCTCCCGGGGGAGGCCGGTCCGTACCCGGCCGGAGGTGGGCGTCGCCCTGGGTACCGTCGTGCCGTGCCCGCGGAACCCTCCAGCCCGACCGAGCCGACCCCGGCGTCCCCCCGCCGGCCGCGCACGCTGCTGCTGGTCGGCCTGGCGACGGGGATCCTCGCGCTGGACCTGGTCACCAAGCTGACCGTGGTCGCCACCTTGTCCGACCGGCCGCCGCTGCGGCTGCTCGGCGGCGCGCTCTACCTCACCGAGGCCCGCAACACCGGTGCTGCGTTCTCCTTCGCCGAGGGCGCCACCGTGGTGTTCAGCCTGATCGCGGCGGTGGTCGTGGTGGTGATCGTCCGGGCCGCGCGCCGGTTGTTCAGCACCGGCTGGGCGGTCGCCCTGGGCCTGGTGCTCGGCGGCGCGGTGGGCAACCTGGTCGACCGGGTCTTCCGCGACCCCGGGTTCCTCCGCGGTGGCGTCGTGGACTTCCTGTCGCTGTTCGACCCCTACGGCCGGGTGTGGCCGATCTTCAACGTCGCCGACTCCGCGATCGTCTGCGGCGGGATCCTCGGTGCGGTGCTCGCCGTCCGCGGGATCGAGTTCGACGGCTCCCGCGGACGCCCCGACGACAGCAAGCACGACAGCAAGGACGCCAGCGAGGACGACGTCCCCGCGGTGCGGCCGGCCGACGACTGATCGTCGGTCACAATGGCGGGATGACCGCCAGCCTGCACCGCGAGCTCCCGGTGCCCGACGGCCTGGAGGGCCAGCGGGTCGACCAGGCCCTCGCCCGGCTGTTCGGCCTCAGCCGCGGCGCCGCCGCCGACCTCGCCGACCAGGGCCGGGTGCTCGTCGACGGCCGCGCCCGCGGGAAGGGCGACCGGCTCACCGCCGGCAGCTGGCTGGAGGTCGAGCTGCCCCCGCCGCCGGGTGAGCCCGCCCCGCCGCGCGAGGTGGTCGGGATGGGCATCGTGCACGACGACGACGACGTGGTCGTGGTCGACAAGCCCGTCGGCGTCGCCGCGCACGGCAGCCCCGGCTGGGACGGCCCGACCGTCGTCGGCGGCCTGGCCGCCGCCGGGTACCGGATCTCGACCAGCGGGGCCGAGGAGCGGCGCGGCATCGTGCACCGGCTGGACGCCGCCACCACCGGGCTGATGGTGGTGGCCAAGAGCGAGCGGGCCTACACCCTCCTCAAGCAGGCGTTCAAGGAGCGCACGGTCGACAAGGGCTACCACGCGCTCGTGCAGGGGCACCCCGACCCGTCGCGCGGCACCATCGACGCCCCGATCGACCGGCACCCCAAGCACGACTGGCGGTTCGCCGTGGTCAGCACCGGGCGGCCGTCGGTCACCCACTACGACACCCTGGAGGCCTTCCCCGCGGCCTCCCTGGTCGACGTGAAGCTCGAGACCGGCCGCACCCACCAGATCCGGGTGCACTTCTCGGCCATGCGGCACCCGCTGGTCGGCGACATGGCCTACGGCGCGGACCCCACGCTGGCCGCCCGGCTCGGGGTCTCCCGGCAGTGGCTGCACGCGATGCGCCTGGGGTTCGCCCACCCGGCCGACGGCCGCTGGGTCGAGTTCGCCAGCACGTACCCCGCCGACCTCGCCGGCGCGCTGGGCCGGCTGCGCGACGAGTCCTGAGGGCTCCCCACCGCACGTGACCGGCCTGCCCGACACCCTCGCCGACTTCGGCCCGGCCGCCCTGGCCGCGGTCGTGGTGGCGGGGTACCTGGTCGTCGGCGAGCCGGTCGTCGGGCACGTGCTGCACCGCCGGTTCGAGGACCGGATGCGCACCGACGCCCGGGCCCGGCGGTCCTTCTACGTCCGGCTGCTGATCCTGGAGTGGGGCCTGTCGCTGCTGGTCCTGGTGGTCTTCCTGGCCGCCCCGGACGTCGACGGCGGGCAGCTCGGGCTGCGCTGGCCGAAGGCCTGGCCGGGGTGGGTCACCGGGGGAGCCTGCCTGCTGCTGGTCGGCTTCGTGGTGGTGTCGACCCGGGCGCTGCGCTCGGGTGCGCTCGCCGCGCAGCCGCCGCCGGGCCCGCGCCCGGGGGAGGGCCGGCACAGCGAGCCCGCCGTGCAGTCCACGGTGGCCCTGCTGCCCCGGTCGGCCGGCGAGCGCCGGTTGTTCGCCGTGGTGGGCGCCACTGCCGGGATCTGCGAGGAATGGCTCTACCGCGGCTTCTTCCTCGCGGTGGTCGCCGCCGTCGTCCCGGGCCTGGCGTCGGGCTGGCTGGTGGTCGTCGCGGCGGTCGCCTTCGGCGCCGCGCACGCCTACCAGGGCCTGGCCGGGGTGCTGCTCACCGGCGTCCTGGGGGGCGTGTTCGCCGCGCTCTACCTGCAGACCGGGTCGCTGCTGCTGCCGGTGCTGCTGCACGCCGCGGTCGACCTGCGCTTCCTGCTGGTGCCCTCCTCGGCGCTCCCGCCCCTGCGGCCGGCCCGTGGCGCGCGGCGGGACACGCAGGGAGACCAGCGCGACTCTGTCGGACCCTCGGAGTAGACAGCCAGCAGTGCGAGGATCGGGGGTGCACCCGGGGCCACACCCCGGGCGCCACCCCCGAGACACCGCACCGGTCCGCACACGGCCTTCCCCGCCGGTCAGCACCACCTGCACCTGCACCACCGACCTGTGAGGAGCGCATCCGTGCCCAGTGGTTCGAGCGAGAACTTCGTGCACCTGCACGTGCACACCGAGTACTCGATGCTCGACGGCGCGGCGAAGCTGCCCGAGCTGACCAAGGCCGCCGCGGCCCAGGGCATGCCGGCGCTGGCCATGACCGACCACGGCAACGTCTTCGGCGCCTACGACTTCTACAAGCAGTCCACGGCCGCCGGCGTGAAGCCGATCATCGGCATGGAGGGCTACTACACGCCCGGGTCGCGCTTCGACCGCTCCCCGTTCGAGTTCGGCGCCATCGCCGACGAGGACGGCGAGGGCGCGTCGTCCAAGGGCAAGGCCGCCTACACGCACATGACGCTGCTGGCCCGCACCACCGAGGGCATGCACAACCTGTTCCGGCTGTCGTCGCTGGCCAGCCTCGAGGGCCAGTACCGCAAGCCGCGCTTCGACCGGGACCTGCTGGAGCGCTACGGCAAGGGCCTCATCGCCACCACGGGCTGCCCGTCGGGCGAGGTCAACATGTGGCTGCGGGCGGGCAAGGTCGACCGGGCCCGGCAGGCCGCCGCGGACTTCCAGGACATCTTCGGCCGGGAGAACTTCTACGCCGAGGTCATGGACCACGGCCTGTCGATCGAGAAGCAGACCAAGCCGGCGCTGCTGGAGATCGCCAAGGACCTCGGCATCCCGCTGCTGGGCACCAACGACCTGCACTACACCCACCGCGAGGACGCCGACGCCCACGACGCCCTGCTCTGCATCCAGACCGGCTCGCGGCTCAACGAGCCCAACCGCTTCCGGTTCAACGGCGACGGCTACTACCTGAAGTCCGCCGCCGAGATGCGCTCGCTGTTCAGCGAGATGCCCGAGGCCTGCGACAACACCCTGCTGGTCGCCGAGCAGTGCCAGGTCACCTTCACCGAGGGTGCCGACCTCATGCCGCGGTTCCCGCTGCCCGAGGGCGAGGACGAGACCTCCTGGTTCATCAAGGAGGTCGAGCGCGGGCTGCACAAGCGCTGGCCCGGCGGCACCATCCCCGACCACGTGCGCAAGCAGGCCGACTACGAGGTCGGGATCATCGTCCAGATGGGCTTCCCGGGGTACTTCCTCGTGGTCGCGGACTTCATCAACTGGGCCAAGGACAACGGCATCCGCGTCGGGCCCGGTCGTGGGTCGGCCGCCGGTTCGCTGGCCGCCTACGCCATGGGCATCACCGACCTGGACCCGCTGGCCCACGGCCTGATCTTCGAGCGGTTCCTGAACCCCGAGCGCGTCTCCATGCCCGACGTCGACATCGACTTCGACGAGCGCCGGCGCGGCGAGGTGATCCGCTACGTCTCCGACAAGTACGGCGAGGAGCGGGTCAGCCAGATCGTCACCTACGGCACGATCAAGGCCAAGGCCGCGATCAAGGACGCCGCCCGGGTGCTGGACCGGCCCTTCTCCGTCGGCGACGAGCTCACCAAGCTCATGCCGCCGGACGTGATGGGCAAGGGCATCCCGCTGACGGGGGTCTTCGACCCGAGCCACCCGCGCTACAAGGAGGCCGCCGAGTTCCGGGCCCGCTACGAGTCCGACCCCGGCGCGGCCGAGGTGGTCGACCAGGCCCGCAAGCTCGAGGGCCTGAAGCGGCAGTGGGGCGTGCACGCCGCCGGGGTCATCATCGGCCGGTACCCGCTGATCGACAGCGTGCCGATCATGCGGCGCGAGGCCGACGGCGCGATCATCACGCAGTTCGACTACCCGACCTGCGAGACGCTCGGGCTGCTCAAGATGGACTTCCTGGGCCTGCGCAACCTCACGGTCATCGACGACGCGCTGCGCAACATCGTGATCAACGGCAAGCCGGCCATCGACCTGGACGAGCTCAGCAAGGAGCTCACCGACCCCAAGACCTACGAGCTGCTGGCCAAGGGCGAGACGCTCGGGGTCTTCCAGTTCGACGGCGGCCCGATGCGGTCGCTGCTGCGGCTGATGCGCCCGGACAACTTCGAGGACATCTCCGCCGTCGGCGCGCTCTACCGGCCCGGTCCGATGGGCGCCAACTCGCACACGAACTACGCGCTGCGCAAGAACGGCCAGCAGGAGATCGTGCCGATCCACCCGGAGCTCGCCGAGTCCCTGGAGGAGATCCTCGGCCAGACCTACGGCCTGATCGTCTACCAGGAGCAGGTCATGGCGATCGCGCAGAAGGTGGCCGGGTACTCCCTGGGTGCCGCAGACCTGCTGCGCCGCGCGATGGGCAAGAAGAAGAAGTCGGTGCTGGACGCCGAGTACGTGGGCTTCGAGGCCGGCATGAAGGCCAACGGCTACTCCGCGGCCGCGGTGAAGACGCTGTGGGACATCCTGGTGCCCTTCGCCGACTACGCCTTCAACAAGGCGCACTCGGCGGCCTACGGCCTGGTGTCCTACTGGACGGCCTACCTCAAGGCCAACTACCCGGCCGAGTACATGGCCGGGCTGCTGACCAGCGTCGGCGACGACAAGGACCGCCGGCCGATCTACCTCGCCGAGTGCCGCCGGATGGGCATCAAGGTGCTGCCCCCGGACGTCAACGAGTCCTCCTGGGACTTCACCGCCGTCGGCGCCGACATCCGCTTCGGCCTGGCCTCGGTGCGCAACGTGGGGCACAACGTGGTGGCCTCGATCGTCAAGGCCCGCGAGGAGAAGGGCGCCTTCCGCGACTTCGCCGACTTCATGCGCAAGATCGACACGGTGGCCTGCAACAAGAAGGTCATCGAGTCCCTGGCCAAGGCGGGGGCGTTCGACTCCCTGGGGCACTCCCGCCAGGGCATCGCGGCCATCCACGTGCAGGCCGTCGACTCCGCGATGGGGCTCAAGCGGCGCGAGGCCGAGGGCCAGTTCGACCTGTTCGGCGGCGGCGACGACCTGGGCGCCGACGACCCGCTGGCGGCCGCGCTGAACATCCCGATCCCCACCGCCGACTGGTCCAAGGCCGAGCGGCTGGTCTTCGAGCGCGACATGCTCGGCCTCTACGTCTCCGACCACCCGCTGCACGGCGTGGAGCACGTGCTGACCAGCCACGCCGACACCTCGCTGGCCGAGATCCTGGCCGGCGGGGTCGAGGACGGCGCCAACGTCACCGTCGCCGGGATCCTCACCGCGGTCTCCCCGCGCACCAACAAGCAGGGCGCACCCTGGGCGATCGCCACCGTCGAGGACCTCGAGGCCGGCATCGAGGTGCTGTTCTTCCCCAAGACCTGGCTCGAGGTGCAGGACAAGGTCGCCCGGGACCAGATCGTGGTGGTCAAGGGCCGCATCTCCCGACGCGACGACACACCCTCGATCTTCGGGTCCGAGGTGACCATCCCCGAGCTCACCGAGGGCCCGCGCGGTCCGGTGCTGGTCTCGATGCCGGCCGCCCGGTGCACCCCGCCGGTGGTGGAGCGGCTGCGCGAGGTGCTGGGCAGCCACCCCGGCACCACCGAGGTGCAGCTCAAGCTGATCAACGGGCAGCGGGAGACGGTCCTGCGGTTGGACCAGCGACTGTCCGTCCGGCCGAGCACCGCCTTGATGGGCGACATCAAGGCGCTGCTGGGTCCGACGAGCGTCGCGATCCTCTGAGGTCCGTGTGGTTGCATCGCGGCCGTGACCAGCGCTGACCTCCTGACCGGGCCGGAGGGTCCCCGTCCGCCCGCTGTCGCAACGGGCGTCCCCGGGCTGCGCGGCAGCCGGGAGGACGTCCGCGGCGGCGTGCTGACCGTGCTGCTGCTCGCCGTGCTCGGGCTGGGCGCCGGCCTGCTCTGGCTGTGGCTGGCCCCCCGGGCGCAGTTCACCGTCACCTCCGCCGCGGGGGACGTCGCGGTGACCGGCGGCGGCCTGGTGGACCCGGAGCTGTTCATGGGCGACGACGGCGTCTACGTGCTCCTGCTGGGCGGTCTCGGGCTGCTGGCCGGGCTGGTCGGCTGGACGCTGGTCCGCCGGCGCGGGGTGGTCACCCTGGTGTCGCTGGCCGCCGGCATGCTGGCCGCCTCGCTCACCGCCTGGCAGCTCGGCGCGCTGCTCGGGCGCGGCCCGTCCCGGGAGGACCTGACCACCGTGGGGCGGGAGGTGACCACCGCGCTGGACCTGAACATGCTGGCCTCGCTGGCCATCGGACCGTTCGCCGCGGTGCTGGTCTACCTGGTCGCCACCGTGCTCACCGGCCGCGATGACCTGGGCCGTGATGACCTGGGCCGTGATGACCTGGGCCGCGAGGACCCGCACCCGGCGCACCCCGCCGGACCGACCGCGGAGGGACGCCTGGGACCTGCGGTCCCCGAGTGACGGAACGGTACGGCGCCGACCCGCGTCGTTCCGTCACCCACAGCTCCCATGCTGTCACCCTCGGTTCCGTGCAGTCATGGTCCGTCCCCCCGTCCTCGCCGGCCGAGCCCGTCCGGGTCCCCCGATGAGCCCCGAGGAGCGGTCGGCGCTGCCGGCCCGGTTGGACCCCCGGCTGGGCCGGTCGCCCGGGGCCGGGTCGACCGGGCGGACCGGCACACGCCGGCTCGCCGTCGCCGCACGATTGATGGCCGGGGTGCTCAGCGTCGTCCTGGTCGCCGGCAGCGGGTGGGGCTGGTACCTGATCCGCGTGGCCGAGGCCAGCGTGAACCGCACCGACGCGATCCCGACGACCGGCAACTCCGACGTCAACGGGAACACCCACGCCGGCCAGGAGATGAACATGCTCCTCGTGGGCGTGGACTCCCGTGCGGGGCTGACCGCCGACCAGGTCGACGAGTACGCCACCGGCAACCCCGACGGACTGAACAACACCGACACGATGATGCTGGTGCACATCCCGGCCGACGGGTCCGCGGCGTCCTTCGTGTCCTTCCCGCGCGACATGTACGTGGCCATCCCCGGGCAGGGTCGGGGCAAGCTCAACTCGGCCTACAGCCTGGGCTACGACAGCGTCGACGAGCGGTCGACCGAGGAGGAGAAGCGGTCCGCCGGGGCGCGGCTGCTGATCCAGACCATCAGCTCGCTGTCCGGCCTGCAGATCGACCACTACGCCGAGATCAACCTGCTGGGGTTCATCAACCTCACCCAGATCGTCGGCGGGGTCGACGTCGACCTGTGCGCCGCGAGCGACGACTCGGTCACCGGCGCGCACTTCGACGCCGGCCCGCAGACCCTCAGCGGCGCGCAGGCCCTGCTCTTCGTCCGGCAGCGGCACGGGGTGGGGGAGCGGTCCTCGGACTTCGACCGGGTGGCCCGCCAGCAGGTGTTCATCGCCGGGATGCTGCGCAACGTGCTGTCGTCCAACACGCTGCTGGACCCGACCAAGCAGCGGCAGATCGTCGAGCAGGTGGGCACCAGCGTCACCCTCGACCAGGGGCTGGACATCTTCACCCTCGCCGCCCAGATGCAGAACGTGCAGCCGGGCAGCATCACCTTCCAGACCATCCCCGGCCTGACCGACGGCGAGGTCGACGGCACCTCCGTGCTGCGGCTGCCCGACGCCCCGGTGCTCACCGACTTCTTCGCCAACCTGACCGCCGACCCCGAGCCGGTCGCCGACCCGGGCGCTCCGGTGACCGAGGCCCCGGCCACCGTCGCCCCGGCCGACGTCACGGTGTCGGTGCTGAACGGCTCCGGGGTCGCCGGTGCCGCCGCCGGTGCGGCCGCGGCACTCGCCGAGTCCGGGTTCGCGGCCAGCAGCGGCGGCAACGCCGAGGCCACCCGGACGACGACCATCGCCCACGCCACCGGCGACGACGCGGCCGCGGCCGTGCTGGCCGCCCAGGTGCCCGGCGCCGCGCTGACCGTGGACGACAGCCTCGTCGAGGGCACCGTCACGCTGACCCTGGGCACCGACTTCGAGGCCGTCGGGGAGGCCGTGGCGGCCCCCGCCCCGACCACCGAGCCGGTCGTGCCCGGGTCCTACGTCAACCCCGAGCGCACCGCCGCCGACACCAGCTGCATCAACTGAGGCCGGGCCCGGCCGCGGCCGGGCTCTGGCTCAGTTGGGGGTCATCGGGGTGGCGAAGGACTGCAGCGGCACCGGCACAGCCCCGAGCTCGCGCAGCAGCGTGAGCTCCCGGCGCAGCAGCCGGGACTCCGCCGCCAGCCGCCGGCGGGTGGCGGACTCGGCGAGCAGGGCCTGCCGGTCCTCGGTGGTGAGCAGCGCGGCGGAGGCCACCAGGTAGGACAGCGCGCGGGCGTCGTCCCCGACCTGGTCCAGCAGCGCGGCCGCCGCCGACCCGGCCGTCTCGCCGTCCTCGACGCCGTCCAGGCCCAGGTCGGCCAGCAGCTCGGCCTCCTCCTCGTCGTCGAGCTCGATCGGACGGCCGCCGCTGCGCAGCACGGCCACCTCGGTCACGTACCGGGAGAACAGCTCGGAGACGTTGCCGACCAGCAGGTCCAGCGACCCCTGGGCGACCGACGCGGCCAGGTCGGCCTCGGCGCGGGTCGGAGACCCGTCGGTCGAGGTCAGGCCGTCGGCGTCGCCGGCGGCCTCCTCGGCCGCCTCCTCCTCGCCCAGCCACTCCACCTCGGCCTGCAGGTACGGCGGGTCGTCGGCGACCACCACGTCCAGCAGCCGGAACCGGTCGGCGCCCACGGTGACCAGCCGGTACCCGCCGTCGGCCTGCGGGGTGACCGCCCGGACGACCGCGGTGCAGCCGACGTCGAACAGCGCCTCGGTCGGTGCCACCCGCTCGACCTCCCAGCCCTGCCGGATGGCGACCACGCCGAAGGACCGCGGCCCGCTGCCCTCGGGCCGGGCGACGAGGTCGGCCACCAGCCTCCGGTAGCGCGGCTCGAAGATCTGCAGGGGCAGCACGACGCCGGGGAACAAGGGGCTCCCCAACGGGAACAACGGGATCAGCTCGCCCACGCGCCGAACCCTACGGGGGTGGGCACCCGGGGGCCCGTCGTCGCGCAACTACCCTGGGCAGGTCCGTCGTCGTCACCCGGAGGTACCCGTGCTCACCCGCATCGACCTGCGCGGATCCCAGCTGCCCGGGGTCCGCGAGCTGTCCGGGCTGCTGCCCCGGGCCGGCACCGACGTCGAGAGCGTGCAGGCGGTGGTCCGCCCGCTGCTGGAGGACGTCCGGCTGCGCGGGGCGCAGGCGGTCCGCGAGATCACCGCCCGGCTCGACGGCGTGGACGCCGAGGACTTCGCCGTCCCGCAGGCCGCCCTGGACGACGCGCTCGCCACCTGCGACCCGCTGCTGCGCGAGGCGCTGGAGGAGGCGGTCTCCCGGGTCCGGAAGGTGCACGCCGACCAGCGGCGCACCGACGTCACCACCGAGGTCGTCCCCGGCGGCACCGTCACCGAGCGCTGGGTCCCGGTCCGCCGCGTGGGCCTGTACGTGCCCGGCGGCCTGGCCCCGCTGCTGTCCAGCGTGGTGATGAACGTGGTGCCGGCCCAGATCGCCGGGGTCGAGTCGATCGCGGTGGCCACGCCGCCGCAGCGCGACAACGGCGGCCTGCCCGACAAGGGCGTGCTGGCCGCCTGCGCCCTGCTCGGCGTCACCGAGGTCTACGCCGTCGGCGGGGCCCAGGCCATCGCCGTCTTCGGCTACGGCGCGGGTGCCTGCGAGCCGGTCGACCTGGTCACCGGGCCGGGCAACGTCTACGTCACCGCGGCCAAGCGGCTGCTGCGCGGCCTGATCGGCATCGACAGCGAGGCCGGCCCGACCGAGGTCGCCGTGCTCGCCGACGACACCGCCGACCCGGTGCACGTCGCCGCGGACCTGATCAGCCAGGCCGAGCACGACCCGCTGGCCGGTGCGGTCCTGGTGACCACCAGCGAGCCGCTGGCCGACGCCGTCCTCGAGCTGGTGCCCGGCCAGGTGGCCGCCACCAAGCACAGCGACCGGATCGACACCGCCCTGGCCGGCAGCCAGTCCGGCATCGTGCTGGTCGACGACCTGGACGACGGCCTCGCGGTCGTCGACGCCTACGCCGCCGAGCACCTGGAGATCCAGACCCGCAACCCGCGCGAGATCGCGCTGCGGGTGCGCAACGCCGGGGCGATCTTCGTCGGGCCCTGGGCGCCGGTCTCCCTGGGCGACTACGCCGCGGGGTCCAACCACGTGCTGCCCACCGGCGGCTGCGCCCGGCACTCCAGCGGGCTGAGCGTGCAGACCTTCCTGCGCGGCATCCACCTGGTCGAGTACGACGAGCAGGCCCTCGCCGACGTCGCCCGGCACGTCGACGTCCTGGCGCACGCTGAGGACCTGCCCGCCCACGCGGCGGCCGTCGCCGTCCGGCAGAAGTGACCGGGCTGCCCGTCCGGCCGGAGTTCGAGGGGCGGTCGCCGTACGGCGCGCCGCAGGTGCCCGCCGCGCACCGGCTGAACACCAACGAGAACCCGTACCCGCTGCCCGACGCGCTGCTCGCCGACCTCGGCGCGGCGCTCGGCGCGGCGGCGCTGGACCTCAACCGGTACCCCGACCGGGACGCCGTGGCGCTGCGCACCGACCTGGCCGCGTTCCTCTCCCGGTCGGGCACCGCGGTGACGCCTGCGCAGGTGTGGGCGGCCAACGGGTCCAACGAGATCCTGCAGCAGCTCAGCCAGCTGTTCGCCGGCGCCGGGCGCACCGCGCTGGGCTTCACGCCGTCCTACTCGATGCACCCGCTGATCACCGCGGCCACCGGCGGCACCTTCGTCGACGGCCACCGGCGGGCGGACTTCACCATCGACCCCGAGGCCGCGGTCGCACAGGTGCGCGAGCTGCGCCCGGACGTCGTCTTCGTCACCAGCCCGAACAACCCCACCGGGACGGCGGTCGACCTGGCCACGGTCACCGCGCTGTACGAGGCGACCGAGGGCGTGGTCGTGGTCGACGAGGCCTACGCCGAGTTCGCCCGCCCGGGCACGCCGTCCGCGCTGACCCTGCTCGCCGGCCGGCCGCGGCTGGTGGTCAGCCGCACGATGAGCAAGGCGTTCGGGATGGCCGGGCTGCGGCTGGGGTACCTGGCCGCCGACCCGGCCGTGGTCGACGCGCTGCAGCTGGTCCGGCTGCCCTACCACCTGTCCAGCCTCACGCAGGCCGCCGCCCGCACCGCGCTGGCGCACACCGAGGCCCTGCTGGCCACCGTGGACGCCGTCACGCACGAGCGCGACCGGATCGTCGCCGCGATGCCCGGCCTCGGGCTGACCAGCGTGCCCAGCGACGCCAACTTCGTCCTGTTCGGCGGCTTCGCCGACGCCCCGGCGGTCTGGCAGGCCCTGCTGGACCGGGGCGTGCTGGTCCGCGACGTCGGGCTGCCCGGCTGGCTGCGGGTGACCGCGGGCACCCCGGCGGAGACCGACGCCTTCCTCACCGCCCTGGGTGAGGCCGTCGACCAGGTGGGCTGAGCTGTCGGCCGAGGGCCTGGGAGGATGACCACCATGAGCCGCACCGCCCGCGTCGAGCGCACCACCAAAGAGACGAAGCTGGTCGTCGAGGTCGACCTCGACGGCACCGGCACCAGCTCCATCGCCACCGGGGTCGGGTTCTACGACCACATGCTCACCGCGCTGAGCAAGCACAGCGGCATCGACCTGCGGGTGCAGGCCGACGGCGACCTGCACATCGACGCCCACCACACCGTCGAGGACGTCGCCATCGCCCTGGGCGTGGCGTTCGCGGAGGCCCTCGGCGACAAGCGCGGCATCACCCGCTACGGCGACGCGACCATCCCGATGGACGAGGTGCTGGTGCAGGCCGCCGTCGACCTGTCCGGCCGGCCGTACTTCGTGCACGCCGAGCCCGAGGGCATGACCCCGATGATCGGGCCGGACTACCCGACCTCGCTGACCAAGCACGTGCTGGAGAGCTTCGCGTTCAACGCCCGCATCTCCCTGCACGTCCGGGTGCTCTACGCCGGCCGGGACGCCCACCACATCGTCGAGGGCCAGTTCAAGGCCCTGGCCCGCGCGCTGCGCACCGCCGTCGCGCTGGACCCCCGGGTCACCGACGTGCCCTCGACCAAGGGCGCGCTGTAACCGGTGGGTTTCGCCTCGGGGCTCATCGCGATCGGGCTCTTCCTGCTCGGCGGCGCCTACTCGATCTTCCGCGCCGACGACCCGGTCAAGGGCCGGACGACCGGGCAGCTGGTGTTCACCGGCGTCCTGGTGCTGGCCGCCGCCCTGGCCATCGCCTCGGGCGTCCTGCGCTTCTGAGCCGGGCCCTGCTCAGGTCCTGAGCCGGTCGGCGAACGCCTCCGCGGTCGCCAGCCGGTCGCGCAGCCCGGCCACCCGCTCGGCCGCCGCCTGCCGGTAGTGCGCCAGCCGGTCGGCCGGGCCGCCGTCGTCCAGGACCTGCAGCAGCTCGCGCATCTCCTCCAGGGAGAAGCCCAGCGGCTTCATCTGCATGATCACCCGCAGCCGCTCGACGTCGTCCTCGGTGTAGAGCCGGAAGCCGCCCTCCGAGCGCGCCGAGGGGACGGCGAGGCCGACCTCCTCGTAGTACCGGATGGTCCGCAGCGACAGACCGATCCGGTCGGCCACCTCGCCGATCTGCAGCATGCCGTGGCCCATCAGTGCCCCGCGCCCAGCTGGCCGGCCAGCCGGCGGTGCCAGTGCCCGGCGTCGCCGGTGAGCCCGACCAGCTCGACGGTGGTGCCGCGGGCGGCGTAGCGGTGCTCGACGGCGTCCAGCGCCGCGACGCTGGAGGCGTCCCACACCTGGGCCGCCGACAGGTCCACCACCACCCGCGCGGGGTCGCCGGCGTAGTCGAACCGGCCGACCAGGTCGTTGCTGGAGGCGAAGAACAGCGCCCCGCTGACCGTGTAGGTGCGCACGCCGTCCTCGACCGGACCGGGCGTCACGGTGACCAGGTGCGCCACCCGGCGGGCGAAGAGCACGCAGGCGGTGAGGACGCCGACCCCGACGCCGATGGCCAGGTTGTCGGTGGCCACCACGACCGCCACGGTCACCAGCATCACCGCGCTCTCGCTGCGCGGCATGCGGCGCAGGGTGCGCAGGGAGTGCCAGTCGAAGGTCGCGATCGAGACGAAGACCATCACCGCGACCAGCGCCGCCATCGGGATGACGGCCACCACGTCGCCGAGCACCACGACCAGCACGAGCAGGAAGACCCCGGCCAGGAAGGCGGACACCCGGGTGCGCGCTCCCGACCGCACGTTGATCATGGTCTGGCCGATCATGGCGCAGCCGCCCATGCCGCCGAAGGCGCCGGTGACCAGGTTGGCCACGCCCTGGCCCACGGACTCCCGGGTCTTCGACGACCGGGTGTCGGTGAGGTCGTCGACCAGGGTCGCGGTCATCAGCGACTCGAGCAGGCCCACGACGGCGAGCCCCAGGGCGTAGGGGAAGACGATCTGCAGCGTCTCCAGGGTGTACGGCACGTCGGGCAGCAGCAGCGCGGGCAGGCTGTCGGGCAGGGCGCCCTGGTCGCCGACGGTGGGCACGTCGATGCCCGCGGCCACCGCGGTGGCGGTCAGCACCACGATCGCCACCAGCGGCGCGGGGACGGCGGTGGTCAGCCGGGGCAGGCCGAAGATGATCAGCAGGCCGACCGCGGCCATCGGGTACACCAGCCAGGGGACGTCGACCAGCTGCGGCACCTGCGCGGCGAAGATCAGGATGGCCAGGGCGTTGACGAAGCCGACCATCACGCTGCGCGGCACGAAGCGCATCAACCGGGCGACCCCGAGCAGGCCCAGGGCGATCTGCAGCACGCCGCCGAGCAGCACGGCGGCGATCAGGTAGGGCAGGCCGTGGTCGGCCACCAGCGGCGCGATGACCAGGGCGACGGCGCCGGTGGCGGCCGAGATCATCGCCGGTCGCCCGCCGACGACGGCGATGGTGACCGCCATGGTGAAGCTGGCGAACAGGCCGACCCGCGGGTCGACGCCGGCGATGATCGAGAAGCTGATCGCCTCGGGGATCAGTGCCAGGGCGACGACGAGACCGGCGAGCACCTCGACCCGCAGCCGGCGGGGGTCCTTCACGGCGGCGACCCAGTCGGGGGTCGTGCGGGGGAGCAGGGCAGACGTCATGGCACCGTTCTCGGGTCAGGGGGAGGCCGGCCGCACCGCGCGGTCGCGGGGCCGCACCGTCGCCGAACCTACCCTGACGTGAGGGGAGAGTCGGCATGGGTGACGAACGACGCTTCCTCGAGCTGGTGCTCGCCGACCCCACCGTGTCCGGGGTGCTGGACCGGGCGGGGGAGCTGGAGCTCCCGGACGCGTGGCTGACCGCCGGGGTTCTGTTCGGCCCTCGTGCAGGGGCCCGCCGCGAGCCTGCGAGTGGTGGGGGGCACGAGGGTCCTTCTGCTGTCCTGGGAGGCCGAGGACGTCGTCATCCGACGGGCCGGGGAGGTGTTCGCCGACGCCCCGGTACCGGTGGAGGTGCGCAACGAGGCCCGGGTGCACCTCTGGTACGCCGAGCACTTCGGCTCCCCGGCCCCACGACCTTTCACCGACTGCCGGGACGCCGTCGACCACTTCGCGGCGGTCTGCTGCTGCGTGGGGGTGTCGGTGCGGACCGGGGAGGTCTACGCACCGCACGGCTTCGACGACCTGTTCGGCCTGGTGGTCCGGCCGAACCCGGTCCTGGCACCGCGGCACGTGTACGAGGCCAAGGCGGCGCGCTGGCAGGCGCAGTGGCCCGAGCTCACGGTGCTGCCCTGGCGGTGACCGCCGTCCGGTGGCGGGGCGTGGGTAGCGTTGGGCGGGTGAAGAACGTCGTCGTCCTGGACTACGGATCGGGCAACCTGCGCTCGGTCGAGCGCGCGGTGGCCCGGGTGGGCGCCGAGGTGACGGTGACCGCCGACCCGCACGTCGCGCTGGAGGCCGACGGCCTCGTCGTCCCCGGTGTCGGCGCCTTCGCCGCCTGCATGGCCGGCCTGCGGGCCGTCGACGGCCCCAAGCTGATCGGCAAGCGGCTGGCCGGCGGCCGGCCGGTGCTGGGCATCTGCGTGGGCATGCAGATCCTCTTCGACCGCGGCATCGAGCACGGCTACGACGCCGCGGGCTGCGCCGAGTGGCCCGGCGTCGTGGAGGAGCTGCGCGCCCCGGTGCTGCCGCACATGGGCTGGAATACCGTGCAGGTGGCCGAGGGCTCGACGCTGTTCGCCGGCATCGAGGACGAGCGCTTCTACTTCGTGCACTCGTACGGCGTGCGCGACTTCCCGCTGGGCCGCGAGGACACCGGTCCGCTGAAGCCGCCTGCGGTGACCTGGGTCGAGCACGGCGACCGGTTCGTCGCCGCGGTGGAGAACGGCGCGCTGACCGCCACCCAGTTCCACCCGGAGAAGTCCGGGGACGCCGGTGCCGCGCTGCTCACCAACTGGCTGCAGACGCTGGGCTGAGCCCTACTGCAGCGGGAACGGGGGCTGCAGCCACCACGGGGAGTCCAGCACCTCGACCCGGTCCACCCACTTCACCCACCAGACGCCGCGCCGTCCGGGTGCGACCAGCCGGGCCGGTGCCCCGTGCCCGGAGGACAGCGGTCGCCCGGCGGCGTGGGTGGCCAGCAGGGTCGTCCGGGCGTCGCGGACCGGGATCCGGCGGGAGAAGCCGGTCACCGATGTGAGCCGGATGCAGTGCCCGTCGTCGTCGAGCATGCCCTCGCCGAGCTGCTCGGTGACCAGGCGGTGCAGCGTGGTCCCGCGCCAGTCCTGCTCGGCGTACCAGCCGCCGGTGCAGTCCAGCGTGGCCCGCACGGTGTCCCCGCGGTCCAGGTCGTCCACCGGGACGGCGACGGTGCGGCCGCCTCCGGTCAGCCGGACCTCGGTGGCCGTGGACTCCGGGACGGTGTCCGACGCCCACTGGGTGACGGGCATGGCCGGGGGGTCGTCGGTGCCGCGCTGGTAGGACCCGGTGCCGCTGCGGGTCGCGCCGGGCACGCCGGTCAGCCGCCAGATGCCCTCGGTCGCCGTCCACAGCACGTAGGACCCGCCGGCCAGCGCGCCGGCACCCAGGAGCGTGCGCCGGCTGAGGTCGACCGGCCGCGGTCGCTGGTGCCGGCCCCAGACGTGCGCGACCAGGACGACGACGACGCCGATGGCGGTGCCCACGTGCACCTGCAGCGCGGCGATCGGGGTGCCCGACGTCGCCCAGATGCCGGCGGCCCCGGCGGCGTGCAGCACCCCGCTGACCACGCAGACGGCTACCAGGCCGGTGAGCCAGTAGGCCGCCGAGGGCGCGCGCAGTGCTGGCGGTTTGCTCCGGGCCCGCCGGACGACGACGGTCTTCCACGGCACGAGCAGCAGCAGGCCGAGCCCGGCCGCGCCGTGCGCCACCGCGACCACCCGCCCGGCGGTCGGGGTGCCGACGGCGAAGCCCAGCACCCCGGTGCCGCCGGCGACCAGCAGCAGCCCGAGCAGGGCCAGGTTGGACCGTCGTCCGGCGCGCTGCAGACCTCGGGGCGCGACCACGGGCTCAGTGTGCGCCGGTGCCGCCCCAGCGGCCGCGGTGCACGACCT
Source organism: Klenkia terrae (assembly GCF_900491935.1). Classification (GTDB taxonomy): domain Bacteria; phylum Actinomycetota; class Actinomycetes; order Mycobacteriales; family Geodermatophilaceae; genus Klenkia; species Klenkia terrae. The sequence continues at coordinate 201,855 of NZ_UEXK01000004.1, read as the reverse complement.
CGTCCACCCCGCGCCGGCCCCGGCGCAGCGACGGCGAGCGGCGGTCCTCGGTACCCGGGGAGCCGACCGAGACGCAGCCGATCGGCGTGTACGCCCCGGGGGCGCCGAACGCCGCGCGCAGCCCCGCCACCCGCCCGGGGGGCACGCCGAAAAAACAGGCGCCCAAGCCCTCGTCCACGGCGGTGAGCAGCATCATCAGCGATGCCATGCCGGTGTCGACGTCCCAGTAGGGCACCGGCCACCGGGCCTCGTCGCGGTCGGTCCAGCCCTTGTCGGGCTCGGCGTACCGGTCCAGGTAGGCGGCCTTGTGGCTGAACGGCACGACCAGCAGCGGGGCGCGGCGCATCCGGGTGAGCCAGCCGTCGGGGGCGCCGTCGCCGGTGGTCGCCGTCCAGAAGGCGTCGCGCTCCTCGGGGGACTCGAGCACCAGGAACGCCCAGCCCTGGCTGAACCCGGCCGACGGTGCGCGCAGGGCGTGCGCCAGCAGCCGCTCCCGGACCTCGCCCGGCACCGGCCGGTCGGGGTCGTAGTCGCGCACCATCCGCCGCCGGCGCAGCACCTCCGCGAACTCCATGCGGCTCAGCCTGCCCCGGGCCAGCTCGGTGGCGGGAACAGGGGTGGGTCGGCGGTGTGCAGGTCGGGGAGCGGGTCGCCGCGGGTGTCGGTGAGCGGCCCGGTCAGGATCTCGGTGCCGTCGGGGCGATGGGTGCGCCATCGGCCCGTGCCCGGGTCCCAGCTGAGCGCGAAGCCGTGGTGGACCTGGGTGTGGTGGCGTTCGCAGAGCAGAGCGGTGTTGTCGAGCGAGGTGTCGCCGCCGTCGATCCAGTGGACGAGGTGGTGGGCGTCGCACCACCAGGCGGGGGCGTGGCAGCCGGTGAAGACGCAGCCGCCGTCGCGGACTTCCGCGGCTCGGCGGATGTGGGCCGGGACCAGGCGCTGAGCTCGGCCGACGTCCAGGGGGAGGGAGTCGGGGCCCAGGACGATGCGGGCGATGTCGGCGTCGCAGGCGGCTTGGCGGGCGACCAGGGATGAGGCGGTCGCTCCCGACCCGAGCTTGGTCGCGGCGGCGACGCCGGTGGGGTCAGCGAGGTCCTCGAGCTGGATGAGGGCGGTGAGCTGGGGCTTGACCTTGCGCAGCACCGGCAGGTTCCCCGCGGCCAGCTGCAGGTCGGCGAGCTGCACGAGGGCGTCGGCTGACCGCTGCTCGGACGTGCGAAGGTCACCGTCGCAGCGGCTGGATGCAGCGATCGACTCGAGGGCGGCTTCGGCCTTCTCCCCGCCGGCGGCGTCGAGGGATCCGCGGATGGTGCGGGACCCGTCGGCCCGGCGGGTGATCCGCAGGAACCGGCCGGCGGTGGGGTCGGCGGGTGCGGGGCCGTCGGGGTCGATGAGGTCGGCGATCCGCTGGCACACCTGGGTCAGGGTGCGGGGGTGGTCGCCGGTGATCGTGTCGGTGACGGCCTGGTCGGCGGCGGTCATGTCCATCCCGGCGGCCTCACCGGTGGCCCAGACGTCGGCGGTGAGGATCCGCCCGATGACGCCGAGCTGGCCGTGGCTGACTGCGCCCTCGGCGGCTGCAGCGGCCAGGACCGGCATCCGCTCCAGCACCCGACCTGCGGCCAGCACCGCCGCGGCCTCCGGGCCGGTGGCTCCGACGTGTCCGCGCAGCCAGGGCCGCATGCCGGTCAGGCCGTCTGCGGAGGCGGCTTCGTGGGTCTCGGCGTGGGCGACGACCCGTGCGAGCTCGGTGGTGATCAGGTTCTGCGCCCTGGCCAGTCCGCGGGCACGGTCCAGCAGCTGCGCCGACGTCGCGCTGCTCAGCTCGGCATCGACGGCTGTCAGCAGTGCGTCGATCACCGCGGCGACGTCGTCCGGTGGGGGTTCGGGCAGTCGCCGGGCTGCCGCCACCGAGGAGCTGGCCGGTGCTCGGTCGGCCCCGAGCGCACCGGGCGGCAACGCCTCGGGCACCCACCCCGAGGGCGTCGTGCGCGGCGGTGTGCCGGAGTCCAGACCCACTTACCGACCTCCTCTCACGCTCCGAACACCTGATCGAATCATACCGCCTCGCTCTCCACCCGGCTAGGCAAACGAGCAGGTCAGATGGGTAGTGCGTCAACTGCGGGGAGTTGTGATCAGGGCTGGGTGGAGCTGTCCGCGCGGGGCAGGGGCGCGGCGATGCCCTGCCCTCCGCGCGCACCGGTGGCGAGCCGGCCGGCACCGATACCGGGGGGTCGACGCCAGGGTCGTCCGCCCCGCGGAGGTCAGCGGCACGCGGATACGCGGCGGGTGCGAAGGAAGTCGGGGACGTCCTGAGGGGTGACCTCCCGGGTGCGGGCGTGTTCGCCCCGCACCCGGCGCAGCTCCTGACCCCGACCCTGCCGCTCGACGTCGGCCCGGTCGGCGCCTGTGATGAGCGGGGCGCCGCGCCAGGCGGCCTTGTCGGTGGACAGCAGCGGCAGGCCCACGCAGTGCGCCGTCCGGTAAGGGTCGCCGGGCGCACCCCGGTCGGGCCGGTGGGCGGCAGGGCGGCCCGCCGGGGCAGCCCGCCGTCGGTGACGCTGCCCCCCCGGCGACCGGTCGGGCCCAGTGGGCTCCGCAGCGGTGTCGGAGACGCTCCCTAGGCTGTGGTCGTGCCGAAGCTGCAGCTGCTCCCCGCCGTCGACGTCGCCGATGGCCAGGCCGTGCGCCTGGTCCAGGGGGAGGCCGGCAGCGAGACCTCCTACGGCGACCCGCTCGAGGCGGCGATGACGTGGCAGCGGGACGGCGCCGAGTGGGTGCACCTGGTCGACCTGGACGCCGCCTTCGGCCGTGGATCCAACCGCGAGCTGCTGGCCCGTGTGGTGGGCGAGCTGGACGTCGACGTCGAGCTCTCCGGCGGCATCCGGGACGACGCCTCGCTGCAGGCGGCCCTGGCCACCGGCTGCCGGCGGGTCAACCTGGGCACCGCTGCCCTGGAGTCCCCGGAGTGGTGCGCCCGGGCGATCGCCGAGCACGGCGACCGGATCGCCGTCGGCCTGGACGTCCGCGGCACCCGGCTGGCGGCGCGCGGCTGGACCCAGGAGGGCGGTGAGCTCTACGAGACCCTGGCCCGCCTGGACGCTGAGGGCTGCGCCCGCTACGTGGTCACCGACATCACCAAGGACGGCACGCTGAAGGGCCCCAACCTGGAGCTGCTGCGCGAGGTCTGCGCGGCCACCGACCGCCCGGTGATCGCCTCCGGCGGCGTGAGCAGCCTGGACGACATCCGGGCGCTGGCCGGGCTGGTCACCGTCGGCGTCGAGGGCGCCATCGTGGGCAAGGCGCTCTACGCCGGCCAGTTCACCCTGCCCGAGGCGCTCGCCCTGACCGAGCAGGTCGCGACGGCGTGATCGCCTGGCGCCTGGGGTCCGGCGGCCCCTACGAGGACGTCGTCGGCTACAGCCGCGTCGTGCGCGCCGGCGAGCTGGTGTGGGTCAGCGGCACCACCGGCAGCGTGGACGGCGTGGTGGTCGAGGGCGGGGCCGCGGCCCAGATGCGCCAGGCGCTGACCAACGTCGTGGACGCGCTGGACGGCGCCGGGTCCTCGGTGCACGACGTCGTCCGCACCCGGATCTACCTCACCGACATCACCGCGTGGAAGGAGGTGGGCCGGGTGCACGGGGAGTTCTTCGGCCGGGCCCGCCCGACCACCACCATGGTGCAGGTCAGCGCACTGATCGACCCGGCCATGCTGGTCGAGGTCGAGGCGGACGCGTTCGTGGGGTTCGGGTCGTGAGCCTGGCCGTGCGGGTCATCCCGTGCCTGGACGTCGACGCCGGCCGCGTGGTCAAGGGCGTCAACTTCGTCGGGCTGCGCGACGCCGGCGACCCGGTCGAGATGGCCCGGGTCTACGACGCCGAGGGCGCCGACGAGCTCACGTTCCTGGACATCACCGCCTCCTCCGGGGACCGGGCGACCACCTACGACGTCGTCCGGCGCACCGCGGAGAGCGTGTTCATCCCGCTCACCGTCGGCGGCGGCGTCCGCAGCGCCGACGACGTGGACAAGCTGCTGCGGGCCGGCGCCGACAAGGTCGCCGTCAACACCGCGGCCGTCGCCCGGCCCGAGCTGATCGCCGAGATCGCCGACCGCTACGGCAACCAGGTCCTGGTGCTGTCCCTGGACGCCCGCAGGTGCCAGGACGGCGCGGTCACCGACTCCGGTTTCGAGATCACCACCCACGGCGGCCGCCGCGGCACCGGCCGGGACGCCGTCCAGTGGGTCGTCGAGGCCGCCCGGCTCGGCGTCGGCGAGGTGCTGATCAACTCGATGGACGCCGACGGCACCAAGGCCGGCTTCGACCTCGACCTGATCCGACAGGTCCGCCGCGAGGTCACCGTGCCGGTGATCGCCAGCGGGGGTGCCGGCGCCGTCGAGCACTTCGCCCCGGCCGTCGCCGCCGGGGCGGACGCGGTGCTGGCCGCCAGCGTCTTCCACTTCGGCGACCTGCGCATCGGCGACGTCAAGGCCGCCCTGGACGGCGCCGGTGTCCCCGTGCGGCACGGGACCGACCACCCGGTCTAGGAGACCTCGACCCGGGCCACGTCCTCCCGGCCGCTGGCCCACAGCAGCACCTCCAGCGGCTCGCCGGCGACGGTGACCACCGGCGACCCCTCGCGGATGGTGCGGGACTCACCGGTGTCGGTCCGCCGCACCTGCAGCCCGCGGTCCGAGCGCGGCCGGGTCCGGGCCAGGAAGCCCACCTGCGCCCACAGCTCGTCCTGCGCCGACCGGGGCAGCTCCCGCGGCGCCCAGTCCGGCCGGGCCCGCCGCACGTCCTCGTGGTGGATGGTCATCTCCGACCCGTTCACCAGTCGGTCCACCGGACCCCACGACGTCGGCACCCAGACCGGCGGGCCGGTCCGCACCTGCGCCACCAGCTCCGGCCACGACGTGCTGCGCCGGGTCCGGTCCATCACCCGCTCGGTCCACCGGCCGAACGGACCGCCCAGGACCGCGCCGGGGGCGGCGTCGGGCCGGCGGTCCCGCACCACCAGGTGGGCGGCCAGGTCGGCCGTCGTCCAGCCGGTGCAGCAGGTCGGCTCGTCGGGGCCGAGCTCGGCGAGCAGGTCGGCCAGGGCGGCGCGCTCGGTGCGGGACAGGGGTGCGGGGGAGTCGGCCACCACCCCGTTGTACCGGGCTGACCAAATCGCGTAGCCGAGGTAACGACCGCGAGTAGTCTCAGCTGACACCCAGCAGCACCACCAGAGGGAGAAGCGTGCCCCCGCGCACCACCGCCACACCCACCACCCGGGCTGTGGAGACCACCCCTCCCGCCCTCACCCCGCGACCCCGCGCGCAGAACACCGTCGTGCGCAGCGACCGCGAGCAGAAGAAGGTCATGCGCCGCGGCTTCCGGCACATCGGCCTGGCCATCCGCGAGCAGCGCGGCATGTTCACCCTGGCCGTCCTCGGCAGCAGCCTCTACGGCGCCATGACCGTGGCCAGCGCCTACGTCATCGGCGGCATCACCGAGCGCCTCGTCCTCCCCAGCTTCGAGCGCGGCTCGGTCACCGCCGGGGCCCTCGCCCTGGCGGCCGCGGCCATCCTCGGCGTCGCGCTGCTCAAGATCGTCGGCATCATCGGCCGGCGGTTGTTCGCCGGCATCATGAGCTACCGCCTGCAGGCCGACTACCGCCGCCGGGTCACCGGTGCCTACCTGCGGCTGCCGCTGTCCTGGCACCAGCGGCACCCCACCGGTCAGCTGCTGAGCAACGCCAACTCCGACGTCGAGGCCAGCTGGTTCTTCGTCGCCCCGCTGCCCTTCGCCTGCGGCGCCCTGGTGATGGTGGCCATCACCGTCGTCGCGCTGTTCCTCACCGACCCGCTCCTCGCGATCGTCGGCCTGGTCGTCTTCCCGCTGGTGTTCCTGGCCAACGCCCTCTACTCGCAGGTGATGAGCCCGCGCATGGCCCGCGCCCAGCAGCTGCGGGCCGAGGTCTCCGAGATCGCCCACGAGTCCTTCGACGCCGCCCTGGTGGTCAAGACCCTGGGCCGCGAGGCCGACGAGACCACCCGCTTCGCCGGCAGCGCCGACGAGCTGCGCGACGGGCTGGTCGCCGTCGGCCGGGTCCGCGGGCTGTTCGACCCGCTGATGGAGGCGTTGCCCAACCTGGGCACCCTCGCCGTCCTGCTGGTCGGGGCCGGTCAGGTGGCCAACGGCGCGACCAACGCCGGCGACCTGGTCTCGATCGCCTACCTGTTCACCCTGCTCGCCCTGCCGATCCGGGCGATCGGCTGGGTGCTCGCCGACCTGCCGCGGGCCACCGCAGGCTTCGACCGGGTCACCCCGGTGCTCACCGCCGAGGGCGAGACCCCGCACGGGCCCGACGCCGCGGCCGGGGGCACCGCCGGCGCCGGGGTCGGCGTCCAGGCGGTCGACTTCGGGCACGCCGACGCCGAGGGCACGATCAACCAGGTGCTGCACGGGGTGACCTTCGAGGTCGCCGCCGGACGCACCGTCGCCGTCGTCGGACCCACCGGCTCCGGCAAGTCCACGCTGGCCGGGCTGCTCGTCCGCCTGGTCGACCCGCACGACGGGCAGGTGCTGCTCGACGGGGTCGACCTGCGCAGCCTGCGCGAGGGCGAGGTGTCCACCCAGGCCGCCTTCGTCGCCCAGGGCACCTTCCTCTTCGACGACACCGTCCGCGGCAACATCACCCTGGGTGGCGACTACACCGACGACGAGGTGCACGCCGCGCTGCGGGTGGCCGCCGCCGAGGACTTCGTGGCCCGGCTGCCCGACGGGCTGGACACCAAGGTCGGCGAGCGCGGGGCCAGCCTGTCCGGCGGCCAGCGCCAGCGGCTCGCGCTGGCCCGCGCGGTCGTCCGCCGTCCCCGCCTGCTGGTGATGGACGACGCGACCAGCGCCGTGGACCCCAGCGTGGAGGCACGCATCCTCGACGCCCTGCGCACCACCGACACCCCGGCCACCGTCGTGGTCGTGGCCTACCGGCAGGCCACCATCGGCCTGGCCGACGAGGTGGTCTGGATCGAGCACGGCCGGCTGGTCGCCCGCGGCAGCCACGCCGAGCTGCTGGCCCGGGTGCCCGGGTACGCCAGGCTGGTGCAGGCCTACCAACCGCCGGACGAGATCACCCCGGCCGAGCCCGAGCCGGCGGGGGCGCAGGCATGACCGCCAGCACCGCCACCGACGACCGCGCCCTCGACGACCGCGGCACCGAGTCCGCCACCGCCACCCTGCGGCGCGGCCTGCGGATGATGCCGGAGTTCCGCCGCGGCCTGCCCGCCACCTTCGCCCTGGCGCTGGTGGCCACCGCCGGCCGGGTGGTCGTCCCGATCGCCGTGCAGCAGACCCTCGACCGCGGCCTGGGTGCCGCCGGAGGACCGGACATCCCGCTGGTCCGCGAGCTGGTCGCGATCTGCGCCCTGGTCGTGGTGGTCACCGCCGTCGCGGTCTACCGGATGAACGTCCGGCTGTTCCGGACCACCGAGACCGCGCTGGCCAACCTGCGGGTGCGGGCCTTCCGGCACGTGCACGACCTGTCCGTGCTGCACCAGCAGGGGGAGCGCCGCGGGAACCTGGTCTCCCGGGTCACCAGCGACGTCGACCAGCTGTCGGTCTTCATGCAGTGGGGCGGCGTGCTGGGCCTGGTCAGCCTGGGCCAGCTCGTCGTGGCCACCGTCGTCATGGCCGTCTACTCCTGGCAGCTGACCCTGCTCGTGCTGGTCTGCTTCATCCCTCTGGGCTTCGCGGTGAAGTGGTTCTCCCAGCGGCTGGCCGCGGTGTACGGCGTCGTCCGCGAGCGGGTCGGCGACGTGCTGGCCGCGGTCGGCGAGTCCGTCGTCGGCGCCCCCACGGTGCGCGCCTACGGCATCCGCGACCGGACGGCGGCCCGCATCGACACCGCAATCGACCGGCACTACAAGGCCTCCGTCCAGGCCCAGCGCACCACTGCGGGGGTGTACGTCAGCGGCGAGTTCGTCGCCGCCGTCGCCAACGCCGCGGTGGTCGTGGTCGGCGTCCTGCTCGGCGTCGGCGGCCAGATCTCGGCCGGCACGCTGATCGCCTTCCTGTTCCTGGTCACCCTCTTCGTGGCCCCGGTGCAGACCGCCAGCGAGGTGCTCAACGAGGCGCAGAACGCCGTCGCCGGCTTCCGCCGGGTGCTCGACGTGCTGGACACCCGGCCCGACGTGCAGGACCCCGAGGACGGCGAGACCCTGCCGCCGGGTCCGCTGGGCGTCCGCTTCGACCACGTGGTCTTCCGCTACGCCCCCGGCGCCCGCCCGGCGCTGGACGACGTCGACCTGGAGATCGCCCCGCGGACCCGGGTGGCCGTGGTGGGGGAGACGGGCTCGGGCAAGACCACCTTCGCCAAGCTGCTCACCCGGCTCATGGACCCCTCCGAGGGCCGGGTGCTCGTCGGCGGCGTCCCGCTGGCGCGGGTGGCGTTCTCGTCCCTGCGCGAGCGGGTCGTCATGGTGCCGCAGGACGGCTTCCTCTTCGACGCCTCGGTCGCCGACAACGTGCGGTACGGCAAGCCCGGCATGACCGACGCGCACGTGCACGCGGCCTTCGACGAGCTCGGCCTCGGCGAGTGGGTCGAGGGCCTGCCCGAGGGGGTCGCCACCCAGGTCGGCCAGCGCGGTGAGTCGCTGTCGGCCGGGGAGCGGCAGCTGGTCGCCGTCGCCCGGGCCTACGTGGCCGACCCCGACCTGCTGGTGCTCGACGAGGCCACCAGCGCGGTCGACCCGGCCACCGAGGCCCGGCTGACCCGGGCGCTGGACACCCTCACCGACGGCCGGACGACGATCACCATCGCCCACCGGCTGTCCACCGCGGAGCGGGCCGACGAGATCCTGGTGGTCGACGCCGGCCGGGTGGTGCAGCGCGGTGCGCACGCCGACCTGGTCGGGGTGGACGGCGTCTACGCCGGCCTGCACGCCTCGTGGCGGCGGTCCTCGGGCGGGGCGGTCGCGCCGGTCTGACGGCGCGCCGTCCGGGCGGGGTGCGGGCACGACCTACCGTCTGCGCCATGACCGCGTCCCCCGTGAGCAAGGTCCCGCCGATCCCCGCCGGGGTGGCGGCCCTGTGCGGGCTGCTCGGCGCCCTGCCGGTGGCGTTCTTCGCGGTGTTCGTCGGCCTGCTGTCGCTGGGCTACGAGGACTGGCGGGGGGCCGTGCTCGGCGCGATCCCCGCGGCGGTCTTCGTCGTCGTGCTGGTCGGCGTGGTGCTGCTGCTGGCCGGCCGGTCCTGGAAGGTGCTGGTGGTCGGCGCGCTCGCGACGTTGGCGCTGGTGCTCGTCGCGGTCGTCGACGGGGCGGCGGAGGACGACCTGGGGTCGATCGTCACGCTGGCCGCCGGGCCCGTGCTGGCCGCGGTGTTCGCGTCGCTGGCGCCGGTCCGGGCCTGGGTCGCCGCCCGCCGCGCCCCGCGCGGCTGAGCGGCGACCCAGCGTCTCCGGTGCTCGGGGCTCAGCTGGTCGGCGGCTCGTCCTGGCCGGACTCCTCGAGCTCGTCGGCCTCCTCCTTGGTGTGGTGCACCGCGCCGTCGGCGTGGTCGGCCGGGCCGTAGACGGTGTAGAGCACCCACGGGTTGGGGCCGTCGTTGACGAAGTTGTGCTTGGTCCCCGCGGGGACGACGACGATCTCACCCGGCTTCACGGTCTTGGTGGAGCCCTCGATGACGGCCTTGCCGACCCCGCTGACGAAGCTCAGGATCTGGTCGTTCTCGTCGTGGGTCTCCTCGCCGATCTCCCCGCCCGGGGGGATGGTCATGATCACCAGCTGGGAGTGCTCGCCGGTCCAGAGCACGCGACGGAAGTCGGCGCTCTTCTCGGCCACGGTCGCGATGTCGAAGTGGACGATGGTGCTCTTGCTGTCCTTGGCTGCCATGCCACCCCCTTGCCCCGATCCGATGTGGATCACTCGTCCCGGCCGTCCTACCCTCCCCGGCATGGCGAAGCAGTCGCGACCGACCGCGCAGGTGCGCCGCTCCCCGCGCGCCGCGCGCCCGGCGGCTCCCCGGCCCCCGACGACCCCGGCCAGGCCCCTGCTCGTGCCGTTCGCGGCGGTCTTCGGCGTGCTGACCGCGGTGGAGATGGGCTACCTGGCCTGGCTGCTGGTGGACCCCGACGCCGGGTTCGCCACCGTGCCGGTCTGGCCGGTCGCCGTGCTTGCCGGTCTGGCCGTGGTCTGCCTGGTCGGCGCGGTGCTGGTGGTCCTGGGCCGCTGGCGGGGCTGGCTGCCGCTGGCCGTCGGGAGCGCGCTGTCGCTGCTGGTGGTGCTGGCGATCGCGGTGCTGTTCGGCTCCCTGGGTGCCGGCGACGAGACCTGGTGGGCGGTGGTCATGGCGGTGGGCCCGATCGGCGCCCTCGTGCTGGCCTGCCGGGCCCCGGTGCGGGCCTGGACCACGGTCGGCCGCTGATCCCGGGTAGCCTCGCGACGTGAGCACCGACACAGCCGACGTCATCGTGGTGGGGGCCGGGCTGGCCGGGCTGGTGGCCACCGCCGAGCTGGCCGACGCCGGCAAGCGGGTGCTGCTGGTCGACGCCGAGCCCGAGCAGAACCTGGGCGGGCAGGCGCACTGGTCCTTCGGCGGCCTGTTCCTCGTCGACACCCCCGAGCAGCGCCGGCTGCGGGTGCACGACTCCCTGGAGCTGGCCCGCCAGGACTGGCTGGGCACCGCCGGGTTCGACCGGGACGAGGACCACTGGCCCCGGCAGTGGGCCGAGGCCTACCTGCAGTTCGCCGCGGGGGAGAAGCGCGCCTGGCTGCACCAGATGGGCGTGCGGTTCTTCCCGGTCGTCGGCTGGGCCGAGCGCGGCGGGTACACCGCCACCGGCCACGGCAACTCGGTGCCCCGGTTCCACATCACCTGGGGCACCGGCCCCGGTGTCGTCGCGCCCTTCGAGCGCCGGGTCCGCGACGCCGCGGCCCGCGGGCTGGTGGAGTTCCGCTTCCGGCACCGGGTCACCGGCCTGGTGGTCGAGGACGGCGTGGTCACCGGCGTCCGCGGCGACGTGCTGGAGCCCAGCGACGCACCCCGCGGGGTGGCCACCAGCCGCACCTCGACGGGGGAGTTCGAGCTCGCCGCGCAGGCCGTCGTCGTCACCTCCGGCGGCATCGGGGCCAACCACGACCTGGTGCGCAAGAACTGGCCGGCCCGGCTGGGCCCGGTGCCCGAGCGGCTGCTGTCCGGCGTCCCCGCGCACGTCGACGGGTCGATGCTGCTGACCACGGAGGCGGCCGGCGCCAGCGTGGTCAACCCCGACCGGATGTGGCACTACACCGAGGGCATCGAGAACTGGGACCCGATCTGGGCCCGGCACGGCATCCGGATCCTGCCCGGCCCCAGCTCGCTGTGGTTGGACGCCACCGGCAAGCGGTTGCCGGTGCCGCTGTACCCGGGCTTCGACACCCTGGGCACCCTGGCGCACATCGGCACGACCGGGCACGAGCACACCTGGTTCGTGCTGGACCAGAAGATCGTGGAGAAGGAGTTCACGCTGTCGGGGTCCGAGCAGAACCCCGACCTCACCGGCAAGGACCTCAAGCTGCTGCTCAGCCGGGTCCGCCCGGGTGCTGCGGCACCGGTGCAGGCCTTCCTGGACAAGGGCGCGGACTTCGTGACGGCGACCTCGGTGGCCGAGCTGGTCGAGGGCATGAACCGGATCACCGGCGGCACCCCGCGGCTGGACGCCGCGGCGGTGGAGGCCGAGATCGTGGCCCGCGACCGCGAGATGGCCAATGGCTTCAGCAAGGACGGCCAGGTCACCGCCATCCGCGCGGCCCGCAAGTTCCTCGGCGACAAGCTGATCCGGGTCGTGCCGCCGCACCGGATGCTGGACCCGGCCAACGGGCCGCTGATCGCCGTCCGGCTCAACCTGCTGACCCGCAAGACCCTGGGCGGGCTGGAGACCGACCTGTCCGGCCGGGTGCTGCAGCCCGGCGGTGCGGTGTTCCCGGGCCTGTACGCCGCGGGCGAGGTGTCCGGGTTCGGCGGCGGCGGCATGCACGGCTACCGGTCGCTGGAGGGCACCTTCCTGGGCGGCTGCCTGTTCTCCGGCCGGACCGCGGGCCGGGCGGTCGCCGCGGCGCTGTAGCGGGTCGCCGAGGCGGTGCAGCGGTCAGCCGGCGTCGGCGACCTGGTCGCGGCCGGCGGCCTTGGCCCGGTACAGCGCGGCGTCGGCGGCCGACACCGCGGCGGCGGTCTCCGCGGCGCCGGCGGCGCGGGGGCGCGTGGCGTGCACGCCGACGCTCACCGTGAGCCCGGACCCCGCGTCGCCGTCGGGGGCGCCGGCCCGGGCCCGCCGGGCGTCGGCGAGCAGCCGGGCCGCGGTGGACGCCGTGCCGTCGGCGTCGGTGCCGGGCAGCAGCAGGCCGAACTCGTCCCCGCCCAGCCGGGCGGCGAGGTCGCCGGGACGGCGCAGCGCCGCGGTGAGCAGCCCGGCGACCACGGCCAGCGCCCGGTCCCCGGCGGCGTGCCCGAAGGTGTCGTTGACCTGCTTGAAGTGGTCGACGTCGACCAGCACCAGGCCCAGCGGGGTGCCCTCCCGGGCGCAGCGCTCCCACTCCCGCTCCAGCGCCTCCTCCCAGCCGCGCCGGTTCGCCAGCCCGGTCACCGGGTCCAGGGTGGTCAGCCGCTCGAGGGCCTCGGTCTGGGCGAACAGCAACCGCGCCTGGGCCGAGACCCGGTAGGCGGCGGCGAGGCCGACCAGGTTGACGGTGGCGACCAGGAACACCGCCGTCCCCAGGTCCCGGCCGTCGACCCCGGCGGTGGTGGCCGCCAGCAGGCTGGCCACCGACCAGGCCGGGGCCAGGACGGCGGTGACCGGGAACGGCAGCCGGGCGTGCAGGCAGAGGATCGCCGCCGAGTGCAGGCTCAGCAGCAGCCAGCCGGTGGAGGTGCGGTCCCCGCCCAGGGCCAGCGCGACCAGCGCGTAGACCCCGAAGCCCACCACCACGACCCGGGCGGTCGCGCGGTAGGTCGGGGTGCGCCCGACGGCCGCCATCACCGCGACGGCCGCGGCGGCAAGCACGACGTGGTCGCTGAGGCCCAGCAGCCCCCAGGCCGGCCCGCGGAGCAGGTTGACCACGAAGAACACCACGTTGTAGACCAGCACCAGGCCGGCCACGAGCAGCACGTCCCGGCGCAGGCCGGGCAGCTGGGTGGCCAGGAAGCGGTCCTCCTGGGCGGGGTCGACCAGCCGCGCGGTGGAGCGGTTCAACGCAGCGGGCACGGCACATCACGGGCATGCGCTCCGCGCGGGTCGGCCCGGGGTGCCCGGGAGGCAGCCGGTGCCCCGCGCGCGGGCTGCGAGACTGGACGGCGTGCCTCCCGCCCTCGACCCCTCCGTCGCCGATCTCCTGCGCCGCACCCCGGACGGCCTGGTCGCCGCCGTCGCCCAGCAGCACGACACCGGCGAGGTGCTGATGCTGGCCTGGATGGACGACGAGGCGCTGCGCCGCACCCTGGCCACCGGCGAGGCCACCTACTGGTCGCGCAGCCGCGGTGAGTACTGGGTCAAGGGCGCCACCAGCGGCCACCACCAGGCCGTCCGCGAGGTCCGGCTGGACTGCGACGGCGACGCGCTGCTGCTGCTGGTCGACCAGACCGGGCCGGCCTGCCACACGGGGGAGCGCACCTGCTTCCACCGTCCGCTCGAGGTCACCGCGCCGGAGGTGTCCCGTGCAGTTGGGTGAGACGACCCCGTTCGACCAGCTCGGCGAGGGCCCCGTCCTCCCGGTCACCCGGCGGCTGCTGGCCGACTCCGAGACCGCGGTCGGCGTCTACCGCAAGCTCGCCGGCAACCGGCCGGGCACCGTGCTGCTGGAGTCCGCCGAGCAGGGCAAGCAGTGGTCGCGGTACAGCTTCGTCGGCGTCGCCAGCGCCGGGGTGCTCACCGAGCGGGACGGCGCCGCGCTGTGGCTGGGTGACCCGCTGCCCGGGTTCACCGACGACCTGCCGGCCGACCCGCTGGCCGCCGTCCGGACGCTGGCCCGCCGGCTGCGCACCCCCCGCGCGCCCGGGCTGCCCCCGCTGACCGGCGGGCTGGTCGGCTACCTGGGCTACGACGTCGTCCGGCGGCTGGAGCGGCTGCCCGAGACCGCCGTGGACGACCTGGGCATGCCCGAGCTGGCGATGACGCTGGTGACCGACCTGGCCGTGCTGGACCACCACGACGCCACCGTGCTGCTGATCGCCAACGCCTTCGCCCGCACCCCCGAGGCCTACGCCGACGCGGTCGGCCGCCTGGACGCGATGGCCACCGCGCTCACCCGGGCCTCCCCGCCCGGGGTGGCGGAGCTGACCACCGCCGACCCGGCGACGGTCTACGACGCGGTGACCAGCAACATGGCGCCTGGGGAGTACGAGGCCGGCGTCGAGGCCGTCCGCGAGCACGTCCGCGCCGGCGACGTCTTCCAGACCGTGCTGTCCCAGCGGTTCAGCCGGCCGACCGACGTCGACGCGCTGGACCTCTACCGCGTGCTGCGGGCGTCGAACCCCTCGCCGTACATGTACCTGCTCCGGTTCGCCGGCCGCGAGTCGCCCTTCGACGTGGTCGGGTCCTCCCCGGAGGCGCTGGTGACCGTGACCGGCGACCACGCCGTGGTGCACCCGCCGGCCGGCACCCGCCCGCGCGGCGGCTCGCCGGAGGAGGACGCCCGGTTCACCGAGGAGCTGCTGGCCGACCCCAAGGAGCGGGCCGAGCACGTGATGCTGGTCGACCTGGCCCGCAACGACCTGGGCCGGGTCTGCGTCCCGGGCACCGTCGAGGTCGCGGACTTCATGCGGGTCGAGCGGTACAGCCACGTCATGCACCTGGTGTCCACCGTGGCCGGTCAGGTCCGGCCCGGGCGCGACGCCCTGGACGTGTTCGACGCGACCTTCCCGGCCGGCACCGTGTCCGGGGCGCCCAAGCCGCGGGCGATGGAGGTCATCGAGTCCCTGGAGCCGACCCGGCGCGCGCTCTACGCCGGGACCGTCGGGTACCTGGACGCCAGCGGCGACATGGACATGGCCATCGCGATCCGCACGGCGGTGCTGCACGGGGGGACGGCGTACGTGCAGGCCGGCGCCGGGGTGGTGGCCGACAGCGACGCGGACGCCGAGCAGGCCGAGACCCGGCACAAGGCCCGGGCGGTGCTGTCGGCGATCGCCACGGCCGAGGGGCTGCGCGAGCTGTGACCGCCCCCGAGACCGCCCCCGGGACCGCCCAGGCGCCGAACGTCCGACGGGAGCTCACGGCTGCCGTCGTCCTGTGCGCGGCCGGTGGCGCACTGGCGCTGTCGGCCGGTGGCCAGACGTGGGCCGAGGTCGCGGTGACCCGGCAGGCGCCGCTGCCGCCGGTGGCCGCCGTGCTGACCGGCGGCACCATCGCGCCGCTGGTCCCGGCCTGCGGGTTGCTGCTGCTGGCCGCCGCGGTCGCGGTGTTCGCCCTGCGCGGGTGGGGCCGCACGGTGCTGGGCGTGCTGGTGGCCGCCGCCGGTGCCGCCGTCGCGGTGGCCGCGGTGCGCGGGCTGACCGGCTCGGTGGACGTCGACACCGGCGACCTGGGGTCCCAGGTCGGGCTGGGCGGCGCGCAGGTCGACGTGCACGTCGTCGCCGGCTGGCCGGTGCTGGCCCTGGTGGCCGGGGTGCTCGGGCTGGCCGGCGGGGTGCTGGTGACCCTGCGCGGCCGGGGCTGGCCGGGCATGGGCCAGCGCTACCAGCGGGCCGGTGCCGCCCGCCCGGTGCGGCCGGGCCGGCCGGAGTCGCCCGAGGACCGCCACCAGGCGGCGTGGAAGGCGCTGGACGGCGGCACGGACCCGACCGAGGACGACGGGGGAGCACGGTGACCCGGCTGCCCGCGTGGCCGGTCGACCTCTCTATGGTGTCCCCACCGATCCGACCGGTGAGGGAGCACGCGTGATGAGCACAGCCGTAGTCGAGATCCGGAGCACCCGGTCGTGAACGTCCTCATGGACATCGTCGCCGGCGTCCGCGAGGACGTCGCCGCCCGCCAGGCCGCCCTGCCGCTGGTGGAGGTGCAGGCCGCCGCCCGAGACGCCCGCCCCGCCCTGGACGCCCTCGCCGCCCTGCGCGCCCCCGGCGTCGGGGTGATCGCCGAGGTCAAGCGCACCAGCCCGTCCAAGGGCGAGCTGGCCCGGATCGAGGACCCCGCGTCCCTCGCCGTCCGCTACGCCGACGGCGGCGCCCGGGTGATCAGCGTGCTCACCGAGCGGCGCCGGTTCCACGGCAGCCAGGCCGACCTGGCCGCCGTCCGGGCCGCGGTCGACGTCCCGTTGCTGTGCAAGGACTTCGTGGTCTCCAGCTACCAGGTGCACGAGGCCCGGGCGATCGGCGCGGACCTGGTGCTGCTCATCGTCGGGGCGCTGGAGCAGAACGCGCTGGTCGGCCTGCTCGAGCGGGTCGAGTCCCTCGGCATGACCGCCCTGGTCGAGGTGCACACCGAGGCCGAGGCCTCCCGGGCGCTGGAGGCCGGCGCCTCGGTGATCGGGGTCAACGCCCGGGACCTCACCACGCTGGAGATGCACCACGAGACCTTCGAGCTGATCGCCCCCGGGCTGCCCACCGAGATCGTCAAGGTCGCGGCGTCGGGCGTGAAGGGCCCGCGGGACCTGATCAAGTACGCCGGCGCCGGCGCCGACGCCGTCCTGGTGGGCGAGGGGCTCGTCACCGCCCCGGACGCCCGGCAGGCCGTCGCCGACCTGGTCACCGCCGGGTCGCACCCGGCCACCCCCCGCGCCACCCGCTGAGCAACCCGGGGACACTGGGGCGGTGACCACCACCGCCCCCGTGCCCCCGTCCGACGCGAGCCTGTCCCGGCCGCGCCCGGAGTGGCCCGACGCGACGGGGCACTTCGGCCCCTACGGCGGCCGCTTCGTGCCCGAGGCCCTGATCGCCGCCCTCGACGAGCTGTCCGAGGCCTACGAGGCCATGCGGGTCGACCCCGCGTTCCTGGTCGAGTTCGAGCGGCTGCACCGCGACTACACCGGCCGGCCCTCGCCGATCACCGAGGTGCCCCGGTTCGCCGAGCACTGCGGCGGCGCCCGGGTGCTGCTCAAGCGCGAGGACCTGAACCACACCGGCTCGCACAAGATCAACAACGTGCTGGGCCAGGCGCTGCTGACCAAGCGGATCGGCAAGAAGCGGGTCATCGCCGAGACCGGCGCCGGCCAGCACGGCGTCGCCACCGCCACGGCCGCCGCGCTCATGGGCCTGGAGTGCACGGTCTACATGGGCGAGGAGGACACCCGGCGCCAGGCGCTCAACGTCGCCCGGATGCGGCTGCTGGGCGCCGAGGTCATCCCGGTGACCACCGGCTCGAGGACCCTCAAGGACGCCATCAACGAGGCCTTCCGCGACTGGGTGACGAACGTGGAGACCACCAACTACGTCTTCGGCACCGTCGCCGGCCCGCACCCCTTCCCGGCGATGGTCCGGGACTTCCAGCGCGTCATCGGCGACGAGGCCCGCGCCCAGCTGCTGGCCCGCGAGGGCCGGCTGCCCGACGCCGTCCTGGCCTGCGTCGGCGGCGGCTCCAACGCCATCGGCATCTTCACCGCCTTCGTGCCCGACGCCGACGTCCGGCTGGTCGGGCTGGAGGCCGGCGGCGACGGCGTGGAGACCGGGCGGCACGCCTCCTCGATCACCGGCGGCGACCCCGGCGTGCTGCACGGCGCGCGGTCCTACCTGCTGCAGGACGCGCACGGCCAGACCGTCGAGTCGCACTCGATCTCGGCCGGCCTGGACTACCCCGGCGTCGGGCCCGAGCACAGCTACCTGCACGACATGGGCCGCGCCGAGTACCGCCCGGTCACCGACAGCCAGGCCATGGAGGCCTTCGCGCTGCTGTGCCGCACCGAGGGCATCATCCCGGCGATCGAGAGCGCGCACGCCCTGGCCGGCGCGATCACGCTGGGCAAGGAGATGGGTCCCGACGCGCTGCTGCTGGTCAACCTCTCCGGCCGCGGGGACAAGGACGTCGAGACCGCGAGCGCCTGGTTCGGCCTGGCCGAGCACACCGCCCCCACCGACGGCGACGAGCGCGCGGTCGAGGAGGGACGCGGCGGCGAGCCCGGCCCGCCGCTGGGCGACGCCGACCACACCACCGTCCAGGACGGGGACGCGCTGTGAACTCCCAGCTGGACACCCGCATCGGCGCCGCGAAGGCCGAGGGCCGGGCCGCGCTGATCGCCTACCTGCCGGTGGGCTACCCCGACGTCCCGACCTCGATCGAGGCCATGGTCGCCGCGGTCGAGGGCGGCGCGGACGTCGTGGAGATCGGGGTGCCGTACTCCGACCCCGGCATGGACGGGCCGACCATCCAGGAGGCCGTGGACGTCGCCGTCCGGGCCGGTGTGGGCATGGCCGACGTGCTGTCCGCGGTGTCCGCGGTCGCCGCGGCCGGCGCGGTCCCCGTGGTGATGAGCTACTGGAACCCGATCGAGCGCTACGGCGTCGAGCGGTTCGCCACCGACCTGGCCGCCGCCGGGGGAGCAGGGGCGATCACCCCCGACCTCATCCCCGACGAGGCCGGCGCGTGGCTGGCCGCCAGCGACGCGGCCGGGCTGGACCGGGTCTTCCTGGTCGCGCCGTCCTCGACCGACGCCCGGCTGGCGATGACCCTGGCGGCCTGCCGCGGGTTCGTCTACGCCGCCTCCACCATGGGCGTCACCGGCACCCGGTCCACCGTCGGGGACACCGCCCAGGCCCTGGTCACCCGGACCCGCGAGGTCGCCCCCGACCTCGCGGTCTGCGTCGGTCTCGGGGTCAGCGACGGCGACCAGGCCGCCGAGGTCGCCGGGTTCGCCGACGGCGTCATCGTCGGCTCGGCCTACGTCCGCCAGCTGCTGGACGGCCACGGCCCCGCCGGGGTGCGCGCGCTGTCCGAGGACCTCGCGGCGGGGGTGCGGCGCCGGTGACCGCCGACCTGCTCGCCTCCATCCCCAGCCCCAGCCAGGGCGTCTGGGAGATCGGGCCGTTCCCGCTGCGCGCCTACGCGCTGTGCATCATCGCCGGGATCGTGCTGGCCGCCTGGATCACCGAGAAGCGCTTCGTCGCCCGCGGCGGTGCCCCCGGCGACGTCCTGGACATCGCCGTCTGGGCGGTGCCCTTCGGCATCGTCGGCGGTCGGCTCTACCACGTGATCACCACCCCCGAGCCCTACTGGGGCGCCGACGGCGACCCCGTCCGGGCGCTCTACATCTGGGAGGGCGGCCTGGGCATCTGGGGCGCCATCGCCCTGGGCGGGGTGGGTGCCTGGATCGCCTGCCGGCGCCGCGGCATCCCGCTGCCGGTCTTCGCCGACGCCCTGGCACCCGGTCTGCTGGTCGCCCAGGCGGTGGGCCGGCTGGGGAACTACTTCAACCAGGAGCTCTTCGGCCGGCCGACCACGCTGCCGTGGGGCCTGGAGATCGCCCCGCAGTTCCGCCCGGCCGGCTACGAGCAGTTCGCCACGTTCCAGCCCACGTTCCTCTACGAGCTGCTGTGGAACCTGGCGGCCGCGGCGGTCGTCGTCTGGGCCGACCGGAGGTTCCAGCTGTCCCACGGCCGCGCGTTCGCGCTCTACGTGGCCGCCTACTGCCTGGGCCGCGGCTGGATCGAGATGCTCCGCATCGACACCGCCGAGCGGTTCTTCGGCGTCCGGCTCAACGTGTTCACCGCGGTCGTCGTCGGTGTCGCGGCGGTCGCCTACCTCGTCTGGCAGCGTGGCCGCCCCCGGGAGCAGCTGACCCGGGGCGACGAGTTCCGGGCCAGGGCCGACGAGGGGACGGCGGCCGCCGAGCCGACCGTCGAGGACGACGAACCGGCCGGCGCTGCACCTGCGGAACCGCGGAAACCCGAGCCCTGATCGAGACGTTCGCCTCACCTCCTGGGCGTGTCGCGACGATGTCGGATCTGTGTACTCTCGGCCAGCAGCCTCCCGGCGATCCCGGGTGGTCAGCCGACGTCGGAACCGGGCCAGCGACGCCCCGCGCCACGACAGCCCGCGGGCCCACCGCCCGAGGTGCGCGAACCCCGACGATCAGCTGAACGGCCCCCGTCGTCGAACCACCGAACCACCCGGTGTCCTGCCCCCCGCCCGCCCAAGACCAGCCGGCCGGGCCCCTCGCGGGCCCCCCGCCGTCGACGGGAGTGACATGTCCCCCACGCAGTCCGGCACCGCACCCTCCGGGACCCGGGTCCCGTTCTCGGCCGTCCCGGCGGCCTCGGGCCTCTACGACCCGGCCAACGAGCACGACGCCTGCGGTGTGGCCTTCGTGGCCGACGCCCAGGGCCGGCGCTCGCGGTCGATCGTGGCCATGGGCCTCACGGCGCTGCACAACCTGGACCACCGCGGCGCCGCCGGCTCCGAGCCGAACTCCGGCGACGGCGCGGGCATCCTCACCCAGGTCCCCGACGCCCTGCTGCGGGCCACCGCCGACTTCGACCTGCCGCCGGCGGGGGAGTACGCCGCGGGCGTGGCCTTCCTGCCCCAGGACGACGCTGAGCGCGCCGAGCGGGTCGCCGACGTGGCCCGCCTGGCCGCCGAGGAGGGCCTGGTCGTCCTCGGCTGGCGCGAGCTGCCGATCGACCCCGAGGGCGCCGACATCGGCCCCACCGCGCTGGCGGTCATGCCGCACTTCGCCCAGCTGTTCGTCGCCGAGGCCACCGCGGCCCGCGCCGACGCCACCGCCTTCGGCGGCGCCACCACCAGCCACGGGGTCACCCGGCTGGAGCGGCGTGCCTTCGTGCTGCGCAAGCGCGCCGAGCGCGCGGCGACCGAGGCGGGGAGCTCGCTGTACTTCGCCTCGCTGTCCTCCCGGACGATCACCTACAAGGGCATGCTGACCACCGACCAGCTGCCCGCGTTCTTCCCGGACCTGACCGACGAGCGCTACGTCTCGGCGATCGCGCTGGTGCACAGCCGGTTCTCCACCAACACCTTCCCGAGCTGGCCGCTGGCCCACCCGTTCCGGGCGATCGCGCACAACGGCGAGATCAACACCATCAAGGGCAACCGGAACCGCATGCGGGCCCGCGAGGCCAAGCTGCACACCGACCTGTTCGACGGCCCCGCGGGCCCGGCGTCCGAGCTCGGCCTGGAGCGGATCTTCCCGCTCACCGCCGGCGACTTCAGCGACTCCGCGACCTTCGACGAGGTGCTGGAGCTGCTGCACCTGTCCGGTCGCTCGCTGCCGCACGCGCTGCTGATGAT
Source organism: Klenkia terrae (assembly GCF_900491935.1). Lineage (GTDB taxonomy): Bacteria > Actinomycetota > Actinomycetes > Mycobacteriales > Geodermatophilaceae > Klenkia > Klenkia terrae. Next base: position 180,670 of record NZ_UEXK01000004.1, on the reverse strand, counting down.
GATCCCCGAGGCGTGGGAGAATCACGCCGAGATGGACGCCGCCCGCCGGGCGTTCTACCGCTTCCACTCCGCGGTCATGGAGCCCTGGGACGGGCCGGCCTGCGTCTGCTTCACCGACGGCACGCTGATCGGTGCGGTCCTGGACCGCAACGGCCTGCGCCCGGGTCGCTGGTGGCGGACCAAGGACGACGTCGTCGTCCTCGCCTCGGAGGTCGGCGTGCTCGACATCCCGGCCGCCGACGTCGTGGCCAAGGGCCGGCTCAAGCCGGGCCGGATGTTCCTGCTGGACACCGCCCAGGGCCGGATGATCCCCGACGACGAGGTCAAGGGCGCCCTGGCCGCCGAGCAGCCCTACGACGACTGGCTGCACGCCGGGCTGATCCACCTGCCCTCGCTGCCCGAGCGCCGCCGCTCGCGGCCCAGCCACGAGTCCGTCGTCCGGCGCCAGCTGCTGTTCGGCTACACCGAGGAGCAGCTGCGCATCCTGCTGCAGCCGATGGCCGCCAGCGGCGCCGAGCCGATCGGCTCGATGGGCACCGACACCCCGGTCGCCGCGCTGTCGGACCGCTCCCGGCTGCTCTACGACTACTTCAACCAGCTCTTCGCGCAGGTGACCAACCCGCCGCTGGACGCCATCCGCGAGGAGCTGGTGACCAGCCTGGGCCGCACCTTCGGCCCCGAGGGCAACCTGCTCGCGGCCAACCCGGCGTCCTGCCGGCAGGTCGTGCTGCCCTTCCCGGTCATCGACAACGACGAGCTGGCCAAGATCCTGCACATCGACGACGACGGCGACCTGCCCGGCTTCGCCGCGGTGCGGATCACCGGCCACTTCGACGTCAACGGCGGCGGCGCGGCGCTGGAGAAGGCGATCGGCGACCTGCAGACCAAGGTCAGCAAGGCCATCGCCGCCGGCGCCCGGGTCATCGTGCTGTCCGACCGGGACTGCGACGAGCAGCGCGCCCCCATCCCGTCGCTGCTGATGACCGCCGCCGTCCACCACCACCTGGTGCGCGAGCGCACCCGGATGGAGGTCGGCCTGGTCGTCGAGTCCGGCGACTGCCGCGAGGTGCACCACGTCGCGCTGCTGCTGGGCTACGGCGCCGCCGCGGTCAACCCCTACCTGGCCTTCGAGAGCGTCGAGGACCTGATCCGGGACGGCCTGCTCACCGGTGTCCAGCCCGCCCAGGCCGTCCGCAACGTGGTCAAGGCCATGGGCAAGGGCGTCCTGAAGGTCATGAGCAAGATGGGCATCAGCACCGTCGGCTCGTACACGATGGCGCAGATCTTCGAGGCCGTCGGCCTGTCGCACGACCTGGTCGAGAAGTACTTCACCGGGACGTCGTCGACCCTGGGCGGCGTCGGCCTGGACGTGCTGGCCGAGGAGGTGGCCATGCGCCACCGCCGCGCCTACCCGTCCAACCCGACCGAGGTCGCGCACCGCAAGCTCACCGTGGGCGGTGAGTACCAGTGGCGCCGCGAGGGCGAGATCCACCTGTTCAACCCCGAGACGGTCTTCCTGCTGCAGCACGCCACCCGCTCGCGGCAGTACGACGTGTTCCAGAAGTACACCGACGCGGTCGACCAGCTCTCCCGCGACGCCTCGACCCTGCGCGGTCTCTTCGGCTTCCGGGAGGGCGTCCGCCCGTCGGTGCCGATCGAGGAGGTCGAGCCGGTCAGCGAGATCGTCAAGCGGTTCTCCACCGGGGCGATGAGCTACGGCTCGATCTCCCAGGAGGCGCACCAGACCCTCGCCATCGCGATGAACCGCCTGGGCGGCAAGTCCAACACCGGCGAGGGCGGCGAGGACCCCGACCGCTTCACCCCCGACGAGAACGGCGACCTGCGCCGCTCGGCGATCAAGCAGGTGGCCAGCGGCCGGTTCGGCGTGACGAGCGAGTACCTGGTCAACGCCGACGACATCCAGATCAAGATGGCCCAGGGCGCGAAGCCCGGCGAGGGCGGCCAGCTGCCCGGCTCCAAGGTCTACCCGTGGGTGGCCCGGACCCGGCACTCCACGCCCGGCGTCGGCCTGATCTCCCCGCCGCCGCACCACGACATCTACTCCATCGAGGACCTCAAGCAGCTCATCCACGACCTGAAGAACGCCAACGACCAGGCGCGGGTGCACGTCAAGCTGGTCTCCGAGGTGGGGGTCGGCACGGTCGCGGCGGGTGTCTCCAAGGCCCACGCCGACGTCGTCCTGATCTCCGGGCACGACGGCGGCACGGGTGCCGCGCCGCTGACGTCGCTCAAGCACGCCGGCTCGCCGTGGGAGCTCGGCCTGGCCGAGACCCAGCAGACCCTGCTGGTCAACGGCCTGCGCGACCGGATCACCGTGCAGGTCGACGGCCAGATGAAGACCGGCCGCGACGTGGTCATCGCCGCGCTGCTCGGCGGCGAGGAGTTCGGCTTCGCCACCGCGCCGCTGGTGGTCAGCGGCTGCGTGATGATGCGGGTCTGCCACCTGGACACCTGCCCGGTCGGCGTGGCCACCCAGAACCCCGAGCTGCGCAAGCGCTTCACCGGCCAGCCCGAGTTCGTGGTCACGTTCTTCGAGTTCCTCGCCCAGCAGGTCCGCGAGCTGCTCGCCCAGCTCGGCTTCCGCTCGATCGCCGACGCCGTCGGCCAGGTCGAGGTGCTCGAGACCCGCGCCGCGGTGGAGCACTGGAAGGCCGCCGGGCTGGACCTCAGCCCCGTGCTGGCCCTGCCCGAGCTGCCCGAGGGTGCCCCGCGCCGTCGGATGCGCGGCCAGGACCACGGGCTGGACGTCGCGCTGGACCAGACGCTGATCCAGCTCTGCGAGGGCGCGCTGCTCGACGCCCGCCCGGTGAGCCTGCAGCTGCCGGTGCGCAACGTGAACCGCACCGTCGGCACGATGCTCGGCGCGATGGTCACCCGGCGCTTCGGCGGCGAGGGCCTGCCCGAGGGCACCATCGACCTCACCTTCGAGGGGTCGGCCGGCCAGTCCTTCGGCGCCTTCGTGCCCGCGGGCATCACCATGCGGCTGCTCGGCGACGCCAACGACTACGTCGGCAAGGGCCTGTCCGGTGGCCGGATCGTCGTCCGGCCCGACCCCTCGGCCAGCTTCGCGGCCGAGGACGCGGTCATCGCCGGCAACGTGATCGGCTACGGCGCCACCGGCGGGGAGATCTTCCTGCGCGGGCGGGTCGGCGAGCGGTTCTGCGTGCGCAACTCCGGCGCGCTGGCCATCGTCGAGGGCGTCGGCGACCACGCCTGCGAGTACATGACCGGTGGCCGGGCGATCATCCTGGGCGAGACCGGGCGCAACGTGGCCGCGGGCATGAGCGGCGGCATCGCCTACGTGCTGGACCTGGCCGTGCACCGGGTCAACGGCGAGATGGTCGACGTCGAGTCGCTGTCCACCGAGGACTCGCTGTGGTTGCGGGAGACCCTGACCCGCTACCGCGAGGAGACCGGTTCGACCGTGGCCAGCTCGCTGCTGGCCGACTGGGGCCGCTGGTCCGAGCGGTTCAGCGTGATCATGCCGAGGGACTACCGCCGCGCGATGGAGGCCCGTCGGGCCGCCGAGGCCGCGGGGTACGACGTCGACCGTGCAGTGATGGAGGCAGCTCGTGGCTGACAGCACCGGATTCCTGAAGTTCGAGCGGTCCGTGCCGCCCCGGCGGCCCGTCGACGTCCGCATCCGGGACTGGAAGGAGGTCTACCTCGAGCGCCAGGCCGGCGGCGAGGAGGCCTTCACCTCGGCCACCCTGCGCACGCAGGCGGCCCGCTGCATGGACTGCGGCATCCCGTTCTGCCACCACGGCTGCCCGCTGGGGAACCTGATCCCCGAGTGGAACGACCTGGTGCGCCGGGACGACTGGCGCGAGGCCATCGAGCGGCTGCACGCCACGAACAACTTCCCGGAGTTCACCGGGCGGCTGTGCCCGGCGCCCTGCGAGGGCTCCTGCGTGCTCAACCTGACCGAGTCGCCGGTGACCATCAAGCAGGTCGAGGTCGAGATCATCGACCGGGCCTTCGCCGAGGGCTGGGTCACCCCGCAGCCGCCGGCGGAGCTGTCGGGCAAGAAGGTCGCCGTGGTCGGCTCCGGCCCCGCCGGGCTGGCCGCCGCCCAGCAGCTGACCCGGGCCGGGCACGAGGTCACCGTCTTCGAGCGGGCCGACGCGGTCGGCGGGCTGATGCGCTACGGCATCCCCGAGTTCAAGATGGAGAAGCGCCACCTGGACCGCCGGTTGGACCAGATGCGCGCCGAGGGCACCCGGTTCGTCACCGGGGTCGAGGTCGGCGCCGAGGGCTCCGACGTCACCGTGGCCCAGCTGCGCGAGGACTTCGACGCCGTCGTCCTGTCCGGCGGGGCCACCGTCGGCCGCGACCTGCCCGCCCCGGGCCGGGAGCTGGCCGGCATCCACCTGGCCATGGAGTTCCTGCCCTACGGCAACAAGCAGGCGCTCGGCGAGCTGGACAGCCCGCCGATCAACGCCGAGGGCAAGCACGTGGTGATCATCGGCGGCGGCGACACCGGCGCCGACTGCCTGGGCACCTCGCACCGGCAGGGCGCGGCCTCGGTCGCGCAGCTGGAGATCATGCCCGAGCCGCCGTCGTCCCGGGGGCCGAAGAACCCCTGGCCGACCTACCCGATGGTCATGCGGGTCTCCTCGGCCCACGAGGAGGGCGGCGACCGGATCTACGCCGTCAACACCGAGCGGTTCGTCGACGACGGCGCCGGCAACGTCAAGGCGATCCTGGTGCACGACGTGGAGATGGTGGACGGGAAGTTCACCAAGGTCGAGGGCACCGAGCGCGAGCTCCCCGCCGACCTGGTGTTCCTGGCCATGGGCTTCACCGGTGCGCAGAAGGAGGGCCTCGTCGAGGGCCTGGGCGTCGACGTCGACGGGCGCGGCAACGTCGTCCGGGACGCGGAGTTCATGTCCTCGGTCCCGGGGGTGTTCGTGGCCGGTGACATGGGCCGCGGCCAGTCCCTGATCGTCTGGGCCATCGCCGAGGGACGGGCCGCCGCCGGCGCCGTCGACAGCTGGCTGACCGGCTCCTCGATGCTGCCCCGACCGATCACCCCGACGGCCGTCGCGCTCCGCTGACCTGCGCATAGACGTCCTGGACGTCTGATCCGACACCCTCTCGCCCCCGCCTCCCGGGGTCGGGAGGGTGTCGTGTCTTGCACTAGCGTGAGCGGCATGAGCCGTCGCGCCAAGATCGTCTGCACCCTGGGCCCCGCCGTGGGCTCGGCCGAGCAGATCACCGCCCTCGTCGAGTCCGGCATGGACGTCGCCCGCCTGAACTTCAGCCACGGCGAGCACGCCGACCACGAGCGCAACTACCACCTGGTCCGCCAGGCCTCGGACGCCGTGGGCCGCGCGGTCGCCGTCCTCGCCGACCTGCAGGGCCCCAAGATCCGCCTCGGCCGCTTCGCCGACGGCCCGGTGGTGTGGGAGACCGGTTCCCGCGTCTGCATCACCGTCGAGGAGGTCATGGGCACCGCCGAGCGGGTCGGCACCACCTACAAGAACCTGGCCAACGACGTCCGCGTCGGTGACCGGCTGCTCGTCGACGACGGCAACCTCGCCCTCACCGTGGTCGAGGTCGACGGCCCCGACGTGTGGTGCCTGGTGCTCGAGGGCGGCAAGGTCTCCAACAACAAGGGCCTCTCGCTGCCCGGGGTCGCCGTCAGCGTCCCGGCGATGAGCGAGAAGGACGAGGAGGACCTCCGGTTCGCCCTGGCCCTCGGCGTGGACTTCATCGCGCTGTCGTTCGTCCGGCGGGCCGAGGACGCGGAGCTGGTCCGCGAGATCATGCGCCAGATGGACGTCGACCTCCCGGTCATCGCCAAGCTGGAGAAGCCCGAGGCGGTCGAGAACCTCGAGGCGATCGTGGAGGCCTTCGACGGCATCATGGTCGCCCGCGGCGACCTGGGCGTGGAGCTGCCGCTGGAGCAGGTCCCGATGGTGCAGAAGCGCGCCGTGCAGGCCGCCCGCGAGCGCAACAAGCCGGTCATCGTGGCCACCCAGATGCTCGAGTCGATGATCAACTCCTCGCGGCCGACCCGGGCGGAGGCCTCCGACGTCGCCAACGCGGTGCTCGACGGCGCCGACGCGGTGATGCTGTCGGGGGAGACCTCGGTGGGCAAGTTCCCGATCGCCGCCGTCCGCACCATGGAGCGGATCATCGACGCGGTCGAGACCGACGAGGTCCGGGTGCCCGCGCTGGTGCGCCAGTCCCGCTCGCGGTCCGGGGCGATCGTCAAGGCCGCCCGCGAGATCGGCGAGGCCCTCGACGTCGACGCGCTCGCCGCCTTCACGATGACCGGTGACACGGTCCGCCGGCTGGCCGCGCTGCACACCCGGCTGCCGATCCTGGCCTTCACCACCGACCCCCGGGTGCGCAGCCGGATGGCGCTGTCGTGGGGCGTGGAGACCTTCCTGGTGCCGCAGGTCGGGCACACCGACGACATGGTCGGCCAGGTCGACTTCTCCCTGCTGTCGATCGGCCGGCTCAAGGAGGGCGACCGCGTGATCGTCGTCGCCGGCTCCCCGCCGAACGTGCAGGGCTCGACCAACCTGATCCGCGTCCACGAGATCGGTACGCATGCGTGAGTGAGTCCCCGGCGGCGGCCCTCCTCGAGGTCCTCGACCTCGAGGAGCGGTCCACCGACCTGTACGTGGGCCGGACGCCGAGCAGCCCGCTGCAGCGGGTGTTCGGCGGTCAGGTCGCCGCCCAGGCGCTCACCGCGGCCACCCGCACGGTCCCCGACGGCCGGGGGGTGCACTCGCTGCACTCCTACTTCCTGCGCCCGGGCGACCCGCACGAGGAGCTGCGCTACGAGGTCGACCGGATCCGCGAGGGCCGGTCGTTCTCCACGCGCCGCGTCGTCGGCCGGCAGACCCGCAAGGGCGAGGACGTCGCCGTCTTCGCGCTGACGGCGGACTTCACCGCGGGGGAGGCCCCGGTCGTCGAGCATTCGCTGCCCATGCCGCAGGTGCCCCCCGCCGAGTCGCTGCCCGGCATCGACGAGGTCAGCGCCGCGCACCCGGGGCGGGCCACGGGTGCCCGGGCGTTCGCCCGGGTGGTCGAGCAGCGCTTCCTCGAGGACCCGTTCGACCCGGCGCCGAAGACCCCGCCGCACACCCAGAGCCACACCTGGTTCCGGGTGACCGGCCGGCTGCCCGACGACCCCGGGGTGCACGCCGCCGATCCGGGCCAGCCCCGCCGACAGCAGTGTCAGGTCCGACACGAACGTCAGCGCGGCGGCGGGTGGGGCGGCGAGCACGTGGGCGCCTCGCTGGACCACGCGGTCTGGTTCCACCGGCCGGTCCGCGCCGACCAGTGGTTCCTCTACGAGACCGACAGCCCGGCCGCCGCGTCGGGCCGGGCGATGAACCTGGGCCAGATCTGGGCCGCGGACGGCACCCACGTGGCGACCGTGGCCCAGGAGGGCCTCATCCGGTCACTCGACGGCTGAGGTCTCCTCGTCCCGCTCGGCCTCGACGGCCTTGGGGACGGTGCTGAACTCGACCGGGTCGGCGGGCTCGGCCTCCGGGGCTGCCTCGACCTCCTGGGCGGCCTGCGCCTCCGCTGCGGCGGCCGCGCGTGCCGCCCGGGCCTCGGCGGCCGCGGCCTCGGCGGTGGCGGCGGCCTCGGCGAAGTCGTTCGCCAGCCAGTCGTGCGCCTCGCGGAGCAGCGTCCACAGCCGCTCGACGTGCCGGCGCTGCGTCGCCGGGGCGCCGAGGGCCACCCGCAGCACGACCTCCCCGGAGATCGAGGTGTGGGTCAGGAACACCTCGCCGCCGTCGTTGAGCCGCTCCAGCAGGGTCATGGTCGCGACGTCGGCGTCCACCCCGCGCGCCCAGCGGGGCTTGAGGCAGACCAGCGAGAGCGGGTGCGGCGCGACGACGTCGAACCGGTCGTCGGCCCCGACCCAACCGGCCAGCTCCTGGGCGAGGGCGACGGCTCCGCGGACGTGCTCGCGCAGGCCCTCGGCGCCGTACCAGCGGACGACGAACCACAGCTTGAGCGCGCGGAACCGGCGGCCCAGCTCGATCTGCCAGTCCCGGTAGTCCACGACCGTGCCGCTGTCGGTGGCCGCGTTGCGCAGGTACTCGGGGAGGATCGCGAGGGCGCCGGTGAGCGCGGCCCGGTCGGCGGTCCAGAACAGCGTGGCGTCGAAGCCGGTGAGCAGCCACTTGTGCGCGTCGGTGGTGTAGCTGTCGGCCCACTCCACCCCGGCCTGCAGGGGGCGCAGCTCGGGGGCGACGGCCGACACCCCGGCCCAGGCGGCGTCGACGTGCAGCCACACGCCGCGGTCCCGGCAGATCGGGCCGAGGGCGTCCAGCGGGTCGAACGCGCCGGTGGAGGTGGTGCCGGAGGTGGCGCACACCATGACGGGGGTGAACCCGCGGGCGACGTCGGAGTCGATCCGGCGGGCCAGCTCCTCGGGCCGCATGGCCAGGTCGCCGTCGACGGGGACGACCCGGACGGCGTCGGAGCCCAGGCCGGCGATGCGGGCGGCCTTCTCCATGCTGGAGTGCGTCTGGGCGGAGACGTAGACGGTCATGGCGCCGGGCTCGACGCCGCTGCGGACGGTGCGCCCGCCGGTGGCCCGGTGCAGGGCGGCCAGCAGGGCCACCAGGTTGGCCCCGGAGCTGGAGTCCTGGACGACGCCGCCGCCGGTGCTGCCGTGGGTGAAGGACTCCGGCAGGCCGAGCAGCTCGACGAACCAGTCCATGACGTGCTGCTCGAGCTCGGTGCAGGCCGGGCTGGTCACCCAGGACATGCCCTGCACGCCCAGCGCGGAGCTGACCAGGTCACCGAGGACAGAGGGCCCTGACGTGTTGGCGGGGAAGTACCCGAAGAACCCGGGGTGCTGCCAGTGCGTCAGCCCCGGGACGACGATCCGGTCCAGGTCGGCGAGCACGTCGGCGATCGGCTCGCCCTGCTCGGGCGCCGACGCCGGCAGCGCGGCCCGCACATCCCCCGGCGCCACCTGCGACCGCACCGGCAGCGACTCCACCCGCCCCATGTGGTCCGCCACCCAGTCCACGACCTCGTGCCCGTAGCGCCGGAACTCCTCAGGTGTCATGTGTCCCGTCACACCCCAACCGTAGAGCCCCGGCAGAACGCCCCACCGCAGGGCGAAGCCGCGCCGACGACGGGAGGTCGACGAAGGAGACCTCCCCGAGGAGGCGCTCGAGGTGACCCGACCTGGACGGACTGCGCGCAGCGCCCTGCGCCGACGGTGCGGAGGACGAAGTCCTCCCGCCGGAGCCGCAGCGGAGGGCTCGTCGCAGCCCGCACCGGCACGTGGCCGCGGTGGGAGCCCGCAGGGCGACAATGCGCACCGTGCCCCCGGTCCGATTCGAACGGACACTGTGCGGGTTTTGAATCCGCTCCCTCTGCCAGTTGGGGTACGGGGGCTCTCCGGGGAGCGTACGGGCAGCGGTGGTGCTGTCTCGATAGGGTGACCGGGTGACCAACGAGCCGACCCGGGTCCTCATCGCCGAGGACGAGGCACTGATCCGCCTCGACCTCAAGGAGATGCTGGAGGAGGAGGGCTACGTCGTCGTCGGCGAGGTCGGCGACGGCCAGGCCGCGGTCGACCAGGCCCGTGAGCTGCGTCCGGACCTGGTGGTGCTGGACGTGCAGATGCCGGTGCTGGACGGGTTGTCGGCGGCGGAGCAGATCGCGGCGTCGCGGATCGCGCCGGTGATCGTGCTGACCGCCTTCTCCCAGCGGGAGCTGGTCGAGCGGGCGCGGGACGCCGGGGCGATGGCCTACCTGGTGAAGCCGTTCTCCAAGGCGGACCTGGTGCCGGCGATCGAGGTCGCGGTGGGCCGGTTCGCCGAGATGACGGCGCTGGACGCCGAGGTCGGTGACCTCAAGGAGCGCCTGGAGGCCCGCAAGGTGGTCGAGCAGGCCAAGGGCAAGCTGATGGCCGACCGCGGGATCACCGAGGCCGAGGCGTTCCGCTGGATCCAGCGGACGGCGATGAACGAGCGCACGTCGATGAAGGCGTTGGCGCAGCTGGTCATGAGCGGCGAGGCCGGCCCGGCGGAGCCCGCGACCTCCTGACCCGGGTGGGCCCGGGATCCTCCGGGTCGTCCCGGGTGGTGGAGACGGGGCCGGTGTGTGTCGTGGCGGTTGCCGAGGTCACAACCACATCACGGTGCGGTCGCAGAGTCCGATCGCGTCCCGGTTCCCGGTTAGGTTCCTGCCACTGACCGGACAGGTCGGGGTGCTCCTGCGCCTCGGTGGCTCCGGTCGAGCGATGAACCACCACACTGGGAGTCACTTGATGCGCACTGGCACCTTCGCCCGCGCTGTCGCCGTGTCCGGTGCCGTCCTGCTCGCTGCAACCGCCTGTGGCGGCGGCAGCGACAGCGACGACGCCGCGGCCAGCGACAGCGACAGCGGCACCAAGCAGGTCAACATCTACGGCACCGACGGCAACATGGGCAACGCCCTGGGCGCCGACTTCACCGAGCAGGGTGCCCTGGCCGGCATGAAGGGCACCACGCCCCTCACCGAGCTGGCCGGTGACTTCACCGACCGGCTGCTGGAGATCAACCCCGACCTGCAGGACTACAACTACGCCGGTGAGTCCTACGACGCCGTGATCATCACGGCGCTGGCGGCGCAGGCCGCGGGCACCAACCAGGCGACCACCTTCGGTCCCTACGTCAACGGGATCACCGTGGGCGGCGACGCCTGCACCGACTTCGCGGGCTGCCTCGCGATCATCAACGCGGCCGGCAACGTCGACTACGACGGCATCACCGGTCCGCTGAGCTTCACCGACGCCGGCGAGCCGGCCCAGGCCAGCTTCGGCATCCTGCAGTTCGGCGAGGACAACGCGATCGACCCGGCCGACAACCAGTACGTCATCGCCGGTGACGAGGCCAACGCCACCACCGACGAGGGCCCGGCCTACGCCCCCGCCGGCGCCACCGGCGCCCCGCTGGTCATCGGCACGCTGCTGCCCGAGACCGGCAACCTGGCCTTCCTCGGCCCGCCGGAGGTCGCCGGCGTCCAGCTGGCGATCAACGACATCAACGCCGCCGGTGGCGTGCTGGGCCAGCCGGTCCAGCTCGTGACCGGTGACTCGGGTGACGCCTCGACCGACACCGCCACCCAGACCGTGGACCGCCTGCTGCAGTCCGGCGTCAACGCGATCATCGGTGCGGCGTCCTCGGGCGTGAGCCTCACGGTCATCGACACCATCACCGGTGCCGGCGTCCTGGAGTTCTCCCCGGCGAACACCTCCGACCAGTTCACGACCTACAACGACCAGGGGCTGTACTTCCGCACCGCGCCCCCGGACACGCTGCAGGCCCGCGCCCTGGCCGACCTGATCGGCCAGGACGGCAACAACACGATCGGCATCCTGGCCACCAACGACCCGTACGGCACGGGTCTGTCGGAGAACACCGTCAACAACCTGGTCAGCGACGGTCTGTCCGAGGACAACATCCAGGCGATCACCTACGACCCGCAGGCTGCGAACTTCGACTCGGAGATCCAGCGCATGGTCGACTTCAACCCCGACGCCATCGTGGTGATCGGCTTCGAGGAGTCGTCGCGGATCATCCAGGGTCTGAACGCCCAGGGCATCGGGCCCCAGCGCTGAGCGCTGAGTCCGACACTGCGCTGACCTCGGTCACGTAGGAGCACCACCGCACCACCTGCACGCAGACGACGGCCCGGTTCCCCCTTCGCGGGGGAGCCGGGCCGTCCCGCGTCTCAGCCCAGCACCAGCCAGGCGGCGGCCAGCACGCCCAGCGAGGCGGCCGCGACCCGGACGGAGTCGACCCGGAGCAACCGGTGGTGGGCTGCGGCGTCCCAGCCGGCGTCCAGCACCCGGTGCAGCGGGACGGCGCCCAGCGCGGTCACCACGAGGACGACGGCGAGGCAGACCGCGCCGGCCAGCACGGGCAGGGCGGGGGCGTCGCCGCGCGCCGCCAGCACCAGCAGCCAGAGGGTGGTCACGCCCTGGCCGACGAACAGCGGGCCGACCACCCGGGTGATCCGCTGCTGGTGGGAGCGCTCGTACCCGGCGAACCCGGTCGGCACCTGCGCGAACTGGGGGTAGACCAGGACCCGCACGGTCCACTGGAAGCCCGCGTAGGCGGCGACCAGGACCAGGTGGACGACGGCGAGGCCGGTCACGCCGTGGGCGCCGTGGAGGCCTTAGTGGGCTTCCCGCGCCAGACCAGGCTCTGCCGGTCCAGCTCGCGCAGCAGGGGGTCGCCCTCGGCGTCGATCCGCTCGGCCAGGGCGACCGCGGCGGCCAGCCGGTCGTCGTCCAGCTGCGCGAAGGCGGGGGAGCGGCGGCGGTCCAGCACGTCGTACCAGCGGCCGCCGACGGCGTGGTCGAGGACGATCCGGCCGAAGCAGTGGTCGGCGGTGACCACCCACCGCTGCTCCCGGGCGCGGGCCGGGAGCCGGCCGAGGACGAGCTCGCGGTAGCGGGCCAGCAGCTGCTCGCGGGTCACCGCCCCATGACAGCACGACGCCGGCCGCCCCGCGTGGGGACGACCGGCGTCGTACCGGGTGGAACAGGGTTGCTATTGGGCCTTGGCGAGGGTGCCCAGGTACAGCTCGATCACCTTGGGGTCGTTCATCAGCGACTTGCCGGTGTCGGTGTAGGCGTTCCGCCCCTGGTCCAGGACGTAGCCGCGGTCGCAGATCTGCAGGCAGCGACGGGCGTTCTGCTCGACCATGATGATCGAGACGCCGGTGGCGTTGATCCGCCGGCAGCGGATGAACACCTCGTCCTGGTAGGCCGGCGAGAGGCCGGCCGACGGCTCGTCGAGCAGCAGCACCGACGGGTCCATCATCAGCGCCCGGCCCATCGCCACCATCTGGCGCTCACCGCCGGACAGCGCACCGGCCTTGCCGTTGCGCCGCTCGCCCAGCAGCGGGAACAGGTCGATGACGTAGTCGAACCGCTCCTTGAACGTCTTGGGTCGCAGGTACACGCCCATCTGCATGTTCTCGGAGATGGTCAGCGACGGGAAGACGTTGTTGTTCTGCGGCACGTAGCCCACACCCAGCTGCACCAGCTTGTGGGCCGGGGCCGAGGTGATGTTCTCCCCACGCAGGGTGACCGCGCCCGACCGCACCGGGATGAGCCCGAAGAGGGTCTTCAGCAGGGTGGACTTGCCGGCGCCGTTGGGACCGATGATCCCGACCAGCTCGCCGTCCTGCAGGTAGAAGTCGCACCCCCGCAGGATGTTGACCCCGGGCACGTACCCGGCGACCAGGTCGTCGGCCCGCACCAGCGCACCCTCGGCGAGCTTGAGGTGCTCCTCGCGGGTGGCCGCCTTCTCCGCGGGGGACAGCTCGGCACCGCCGGCCTCCTGGGCGCGGGTGACGTCCTCGCCGGTCTCGTCGACCTCGAACAGCGGCTCGCTCATCGCTTCCCGTCCTTCTCGCTGGAGATCGTCTCGGGGGTGCCGCCGCCGGGCGGGACCCCTTCCTCGCGGGCGATGGCAGCCTCCGCCTCGGCGAGGACGCGGTCCTCCTCCTCGTTGGTCAGCGGCGCGTCGTGGTGGGCGCCCAGGTAGGCGTCGACCACGGCCTTGTTCTGCGAGATGGACTCGGGCGGGCCCTCGGCGATGACCTTGCCGGCGGCCATGACGACCACCCAGTCGCTGATGTCCCGGACGACGTCCATGTCGTGCTCGACGAAGACCACCGTCATGCCCTCCTCGCGGAGGTCCTTGACGTGCCCGAGCAGCGACTGGGTCAGCGCCGGGTTCACCCCGGCCATCGGCTCGTCGAGCATGACGACCTTCGGGTCGCTCATGAGCGCCCGGGCCATCTCCAGCAGCTTGCGCTGGCCGCCGGACAGGATCCCGGCGAAGTCGTCCTTCTTGGCGTCGAGCTTGAACCGCCGGAGCAGGTCCATCGCCTTCTCGGTGTTGGCCTTCTCCTCGGCCCGCCAGGTGCCGGGGATCAGCGCCTTGAGGAAGGACTCACCGGTCTGGCCCTGCGCCCCGAGCAGCATGTTCTGCAGCACGGTGAGCCGGGACAGCGCCTTGGTCAGCTGGAAGGTGCGCACGACCCCCAGCCGGGCGACCTGGTGCGGCGAGAGCCGGCCCAGCGAGCGCCCGTCGAAGGTCCAGGTGCCGGTGTTGGGCTGGTCGAACCCGGTGAGCAGGTTGAACAGCGTGGTCTTGCCGGCACCGTTGGGGCCGATCAGGCCGGTGATGCCGCCGCGCTGGATCTCCAGGTGATCGACCGAGACGGCGGTCAGGCCGCCGAAGGTGCGGGTGACCTTGTCCACGACCATGGCCGGGTCCGGCTTGGCGACGCCGACCTCCCAGGGCAGGTCGGCCAGGGCCTTCTGCGCCAGCCGGGCCGGGGGAGCGCTGTGGCCCCCGCCGGTGCCGGACGCGGCGTGCGAACCGGTGTTCTGGTCAGCGGGCATCGAGCATCACCTCTCGTCGGTCACCGAAGATGCCCTGTGGTCGGAAGATCAGCAGCAGCATGAGGCCGATGCCGACCAGCACGAAGCGGATCTGGGCGACGTCGGTGGAGGACAGCAGGGCCTCGGGGATGGTGCCGTTGCTGATCAGTGCCCGCAGGAACGTGTCGGCGAACTGCAGGATGAACAGCAGGATGATCGAGCCCACGACCGGGCCGAGCACCCGGGCCGCACCGCCGAGGATCAGCGCCGCGTAGGCCAGGAACGTGTTGGCGTTCTGGTACTGGTCGGGGATGGCCGACCCGGTGCCGACGGCGTAGACCATGCCGCCGAAGGCGCCGAAGACGGCGCCGAGCACCAGGGCCTGCATCTTGTAGCTGTAGACGTTCTTGCCCAGTGCGCGGACGGCGTCCTCGTCCTCGCGGATGGCCTTGAGCACGCGGCCCCAGGGGCTGCGCATGAGCAGGAACACCAGCAGGCTGGCCAGCGCGACCAGGGTCCACCCGACGAGGGCGACCCAGAGCTCGCCACCGCTCCAGGAGGTCCCGAGCAGGTCGTACCGCCGCTGGGTGCTCCACGGCGCCAGGGCGATGAAGCTCTGGTTGAACGACGAGAGCCCGCGGGTGCCGTTGGTGACCGGGGTCGCCGACACCGACCGGAACAGCAGGCGTAGTCCCTCGGCGGTAGCGATGGTGACGATCGCCAGGTAGTCCGCGCGCAGCCGGAGGGTGGGCAGGCCCAGCAGCAGCGCCAGCACGATCGCCGCGGCGACGCCGACGACGACGCCGACCCAGAAGGGCAGGCCCCACTGGCTGACCGAGATGGCGATGCCGAAGCCGCCGAGCATGGCGAAGGCGATCTGGCCGAAGTTCAGCAGCCCGGTGTACCCGAAGTGCACGTTGATGCCGATGGCCAGCAGCGCGAAGAAGATGGCCTGGAACCCCAGGCCGGACTTCACGCCGATGGCGAGGGCGTCGAGGAGGTCGCTCACCGGGTCAGCCGATCCGGGCCCGGCTGCCCAGGATGCCCTGGGGCCGGATGACGAGGATGACGATCAAGAGGAGCAGACCTCCGACGTACTTGATGTCGTCCGGGATGACCAGGGTGGACATCTGGACGAACACACCGATGATGACGCTGCCGACCAGGGCGCCGTAGGCCGTGCCGAGCCCGCCGAGGGTGACCCCGGCGAACATGAGCAGCAGCAGCCGGAAGCCCATGTCCCACTGGACCTGGTCGGACAGACCGAGGAGGACGCCGCCCAGGGCGGCGAGCGCGCCACCCATCATCCAGACGACCAGGATGACGCGGTTGACGTCGATGCCCGAGGAGGCGGCGAGGTCGCGGTTGTCCGCGACCGCCCGCATGGCCTTGCCGATCTTGGTGCGCTGCAGCATGAGGGCGACCAGCACGAGCACGACGACAGCGATGACGATCGAGGCCAGGGCCCGGTTGGTCATCGTGAACACGCCGTAGTTCACGGCCCGCTGGGACTGGTAGTCCCCGTACGGGTTGGAGAACCCGCCGTAGACGATCTGGATCAGGTAGCGCAGCAGCAGCGACAACCCGATGGACACCACGAGCGCGGCGACCAGGCCGGTGCCGCGCTTGCGCAGCGGGCGCCACAGCGCCAGCTCGTTGAGCGCGCCGACCGCGGCCCCGGCGACCATCGCGATGAGGGTGGCCGCGATCAGCGGCACCCCGCCCTGCACGTTGACGTACCAGGCGACGACGGCGCCGATGGTGACCAGCTCGCCGTGGGCGAAGTTGGTCAACCCGGTGGTGCCGAAGATCAGCGACAGGCCGACCGCGCAGACGGCGATGATCAGGCCGAAGCGCAGGCCGTCGACCAGCAGCTGGATGGCGCGGATGCCGCCGCCGCCGCTGTTGGTCGACCCGTCCTCCAGGCCGAACAGCACGTTCTGCTGGCCGTTGGGCTGGACGGTCACCGTGCGCTCGGCGCCGTTGTCGCCGAGCTCGACGCCGTCGGGCAGCGAGTCGGCGTCGATGCTGACGGTGTACTGGCCGGGCCCGTCGGGCAGCTCGACCTCGAAGCGGCCGGTGTCGTCGGTCTCGACCGAGTCCACCTCGTCACCGGAGGAGTCGGTGACGGTGACCTCGATGCCCTCGATGGGGCCGGACTTGCTGGTCTGCAGCGTGCCGCGGACCGTCTCTCCCTCGGCCTGGGCGATGCCCGAGGGGAGCAGGGTGGCCAGGGCCATGGCGAAGGCCGCGACGAGCAGGGCGAGCACGAGTGGGCGGCGTCCCCGCACCGAGGAGCCGGACCACCACCTCCGGCGTCCTGACCGGTCGTCCGGCGGGCCCGGGGGCCCCGTCCGGGCACCGTGCACGGGGGCACGGTGGGGTGCGTGCGTCACTCGACCTCCTGGGCCGTTCGGGTGGTGCGGCCCCCGCGCCCGGCCGGGGGTGGCCCGGGTGGACGGCAGGTGGCTGCGAGGCGATCGGATCGGGACAGTAATGCACGGTTGTTGCGGTTCTGGGTCCCCGGACGTGGTCCGTGACACAACTGCGACCCAGGCCTGCGGGCCCAGGCGGTCCGATCCGGGTGCGACCGGGTCGCAGGAGGAGCTGCTAACCCGGCTTGATCATCGTGGTCAGCCGCGCGCTGGCGGTGGGCCGGCCGGCGTCGTCGGTCATGTCGATCCGGAAGGTCGCCAGCGTCCGTCCCCGGCGGACCGGGGTGCAGACCGCGGTGACCGTGCCCTCGGTCGCCCCGCGCAGGTAGGACACGTTCAGCTCGATGCCCACGACCTGCCGGTCCGGGCCGGCGTGCAGTGCCCCGGCCCAGGACCCCACGGTCTCGGCCAGGGCGCAGGTCGCCCCGCCGTGCAGCAGGCCGAAGGGCTGCTCGTTGCCGCGCACCGGGATGGTCGCGACCAGCCGGTCGGGGTCGAAGTCGACGATCTCGATGCCGAGCTTGCTGTCGAGGGGGCTCAGGTCGGCGGGGGCCCAGTCCGGGCGCGGGGTGGTCACCCGCCGCACGCTAGCCAGGACGCCGCCGTCGGGGTGGAGGAACCGTCGTACCCCCGCCATACGATGGCTGCGATGTCTGCTCCGGTGTCCGAGACGGTCCACCCATCCACCTCCACCACCCCGGGCGTGCGCCCGCGGCTGCTGCTGCTGGACGGGCACTCCCTGGCCTACCGGGCCTTCTTCGCCCTGCCCGTGGAGAACTTCTCGACCACCACCGGGCAGCCGACGAACGCCGTCTACGGCTTCACCTCGATGCTGATCAACGTGCTGCGCGACGAGGCGCCCACCCACCTGGCGGTGGCCTTCGACGTCGGCCGCAAGACCTTCCGCAGCGAGATCTTCGCCGAGTACAAGGCCAACCGGTCCGAGAGCCCGACCGACTTCCGCGGCCAGGTCAGCCTCATCCAGGAGGTGCTGGCTGCCCTGCACGTGCCGGTGCTCACCGCCGAGGGCTACGAGGCCGACGACGTCATCGCCACGCTCACCGTGCAGGCCGTCGAGTCGGGCATGGACGTGCTGATCTGCACCGGCGACCGCGACGCCCTGCAGCTGGTCAACGACCACGTCACCGTGCTCTACCCCCGCAAGGGCGTCTCCGACCTCACCCGGTTCACCCCGGAGGCGGTCGAGGAGAAGTACGGCCTGAGCCCGGTGCAGTACCCCGACTTCGCCGCGCTGCGGGGCGACCCCTCGGACAACCTGCCCGGCATCCCGAGCGTGGGGGAGAAGACCGCCGCCAAGTGGATCCGGGAGTACGGCTCGCTGGACGCCCTCGTCGACCAGGTCGACACCGTCAAGGGCAAGGTGGGCGAGAAGCTCCGCGAGCACCTGTCCTCGGTGCTGCAGAACCGCCGCCTCACCGAGCTCGACCGGACCGTGGCCCTGGAGCTGCACCCGGTCGACCTCGCCGTCCGGCCCTGGGACCGGGCCGAGGTGCACACCCTGTTCGACAACCTGCAGTTCCGGGTGCTGCGCGACCGGCTGTTCGCCACCCTGTCCAGCGCCGAGCCCGAGGTCGACGGCGGCATCGACGTGACCGTCGACAACGTCGCCGCCGGCGGGCTGGCCGACTGGCTGGCCGCGCACGGCCGCAAGGGCCACACCGGCATCGTCTTCCGCGGCTCCTGGGGCCGCGGCACCGGCGAGCTGACCGGCATCGCCCTGGCCGCCTCCGACGACCACACCGTCTTCGTCGACCTCGGCCCCGACCTCGACGTCGCCGACGAGCAGGCGCTGGCCGCCTGGCTGGCCGACCCGACCGCGACGAAGGTCGTGCACGAGGAGAAGGGCCCGCTGCTGGCGGTCTGGGCCCGCGGCTGGGAGCTCGAGGGCGAGATCAGCGACACCGCGCTGGCCGCCTACCTCGCGCTGCCTGGTCAGCGGTCCTTCGACCTCGGCGACCTCGCCGTCCGCTACCTGCGGCGCGAGCTGACCGAGGCCACCCCCACCGAGCAGCAGCTCACCCTGGACGGCATGGGCCCCACCGAGGCCGACCTGGCCCAGGAGGCCGCCGTCGCCGATGCCCGCAAGGCCGTCGCGGTCAACGACCTCTCCGACGCCCTGGAGCAGCTGCTGGGCCAGAAGGGCGGCGACCGGCTGCTCACCGAGCTGGAGCTGCCGCTGACCAAGGTGCTGGCCCGCATGGAGCAGCGCGGCATCGCCGCCGACCTCGAGCTCCTGCACGACCTGCAGTCGGAGTTCGCCGGCAAGGTCGCCGAGGCCGCCGCCGACGCCTACGAGGCCATCGGCACCGAGATCAACCTCGGCTCGCCCAAGCAGCTGCAGGCGGTGCTGTTCGACCAGCTGGGCCTGCCCAAGACCAAGAAGAACAAGACCGGCTACACCACCGACGCCGATGCGCTGGCGTGGTTGCAGGAGACCAGCCCGCACCCGTTCCTCGAGGCGCTGCTGCGGCACCGCGACGTCACCCGGCTGCGCACCGTCATCGACGGGCTGATCCCGATGGTCGACGACTCCGGCCGCATCCACACCACCTTCCAGCAGACCATCGCGGCCACCGGCCGGCTGTCCTCGGTCGACCCCAACCTGCAGAACATCCCGATCCGCTCGGCCGAGGGCCGCCGCATCCGGCAGGCCTTCGTCGTCGGCGCCGGCTACGAGTCGCTGATGACCGCCGACTACAGCCAGATCGAGATGCGGATCATGGCCCACCTCTCCGAGGACGCCGGCCTGATCGAGGCCTTCACCTCCGGGGAGGACCTGCACACCTTCGTCGCCGCCCGGGCCTTCGACATCCCCATCGAGTCCGTCGACCCCGAGATGCGCCGCCGGATCAAGGCCATGAGCTACGGCCTGGCCTACGGGCTCAGCGCCTACGGGCTCTCCCAGCAGCTCAAGATCACGCCGGAGGAGGCCCGGGTGCAGATGCACGCCTACTTCGAGCGGTTCGGCGGCATCCGCGACTACCTCGACACCGTCGTCGACGACGCCCGGCAGACCGGCTACACCCAGACCACCATGGGCCGCCGCCGCTACCTGCCCGACCTCACCAGCGACAACAAGCAGCGCCGCGACATGGCCGAGCGGATGGCGCTCAACGCCCCCATCCAGGGCTCGGCCGCCGACGTCATCAAGGTCGCCATGCTGCGGGTCGAGCGCGGGATCGCCGAGCGCGGCCTGACCAGCCGGATGCTGCTGCAGGTGCACGACGAACTCGTCCTCGAGGTCGCCCCCGGCGAGCGCGAGCAGCTCGAGGAGCTCGTCCGCACCGAGATGGCCGGCGCCGCCGAGCTGTCGGTCTCCCTGGACGTCAGCGTCGGCGTCGGGCAGAGCTGGGACCAGGCGGCGCACTGAGCTGATCGCGATCCTCCGGATCGCACCGCGGCCAGGAGCCGTGCCCCTGGGGCGGCGAGCGATGCTGCTCCCGCCTCGGGCGGGGGGCGCTCGTTCCTCGGCCCCCAGCCGTCGGCGGGACTGAGGGCGGGTCCCGCCGACGGCTGGGGGCCGAGGAA
>NZ_UEXK01000004.1:50344-159336 GCF_900491935.1 Klenkia terrae | reverse complement strand
GTGCGCCAGAGGTCTGTGGTGCCGGCGGCCCCCGGGTCGCCCTCCCACCTCTCCCGTGAACCCCACCCCGGTCATCGCGGCCGGGGCACGTCCCTGTCCCTCCACACCCCCCGTCCGGAGCACTCGACCACATGACCTCCACCCAGGTCCGTCCCGACAGCACCACCACCCCGCAGGTCGCCATCAACGACATCGGCTCCGAGGCGGACTTCCTCGCAGCCATCGACCTGACGATCAAGTACTTCAACGACGGAGACATCGTCGAGGGAGTCATCGTCAAGGTCGACCGCGACGAGGTGCTGCTGGACATCGGCTACAAGACCGAGGGCGTCATCCCCTCGCGCGAGCTCTCCATCAAGCACGACGTCGACCCCAACGAGGTCGTCAAGGTCGGCGACGAGGTGGAAGCCCTCGTCCTCCAGAAGGAGGACAAGGAAGGCCGGCTGATCCTCTCCAAGAAGCGCGCGCAGTACGAGCGCGCCTGGGGCACGATCGAGGCGAAGAAGGAAGCCGACGAGGTCGTCACCGGCACCGTCATCGAGGTCGTCAAGGGCGGCCTGATCCTCGACATCGGCCTGCGCGGGTTCCTCCCCGCCTCGCTGGTCGAGATGCGTCGCGTCCGCGACCTGCAGCCCTACGTGGGCCGCGAGCTCGAGGCCAAGATCATCGAGCTCGACAAGAACCGCAACAACGTGGTCCTGTCCCGCCGCCAGTGGCTGGAGCAGACCCAGTCCGAGGTGCGCAGCGAGTTCCTCAACAAGCTCGCCAAGGGCCAGGTCCGCACCGGTCAGGTCTCCTCGATCGTCAACTTCGGTGCCTTCGTGGACCTGGGCGGCGTCGACGGCCTGGTGCACGTCTCCGAGCTGTCCTGGAAGCACATCGACCACCCGTCCGAGGTCGTCGAGGTCGGCCAGGAGGTCACCGTCGAGGTCCTCGACGTCGACCTGGACCGCGAGCGCGTCTCCCTGTCGCTGAAGGCGACCCAGGAGGACCCGTGGCGTCAGTTCGCCCGGACCCACCAGATCGGGCAGGTCGTGCCCGGCAAGGTCACCAAGCTCGTCCCCTTCGGTGCGTTCGTGCGCGTCGACGAGGGCATCGAGGGCCTGGTGCACATCTCCGAGCTGGCCGAGCGCCACGTCGAGATCCCGGAGCAGGTCGCGCAGGTCGGCGACGAGATCCTGGTCAAGGTCATCGACATCGACCTCGACCGTCGTCGCATCTCGCTGTCGCTGAAGCAGGCCAACGAGGGCGTCATCGCCGAGGACGACCAGTTCGACCCGGCCGCCTACGGCATGGCCGCGTCGTACGACGAGCAGGGGAACTACGTGTACCCCGAGGGCTTCGACTCCGACACCGGCGAGTGGCGCGAGGGCTTCGACACCCAGCGCGAGGAGTGGGAGCGGCAGTACGCCGAGGCCCAGGCCCGCTTCGAGGCGCACCAGAAGCAGATCGTCGCGGCCCGCGAGGCCGACGCCGAGGCTGCGGCCGGTGGCAGCTACTCCAGCGACGCTCCCGAGTCGGACTCCGGTCCGGCCGCGAGCACCGGTGCTCCGTCCTCGGGCGGCGGCACCCTGGCCTCCGACGAGGCGCTGGCCGCGCTGCGGGCCAAGCTCGCCGGCGGCGAGTGACCCGCTGATCGCATGACCGTGCGCCGTCCACCCCACCGGGTGGGCGGCGCACTGTCGTCCCTGGGGCTGGTGGGCCTGCTGGGGACGGCGGGGTGCGCCGGGTTCGCCGGGGCGGCACCGGACCCCGCGCCGACGACCAGCACCGCCCCCACCACCTCGGCCGCCCCCGTGGCGACCACGGCGGCGGCCCCGGCCTTCCAGCTGCCTGCCACCTGCGCCGACCTGCTCACCGTCAGCGAGGTGAACGAGGCGCTCGGGGTGCGGCTGCCGGGCACGTCGACCTACCTGCTCGGGCAGGCCGAGCCCGGGGTCGGCCGCACCGGTCGGGTCACCTGCGGGTACGGCGTCACCCCGGCCACCGGCACTGCCGGGGCCAGTGACCCGCTGCTGCAGGTCACCGTGGCGACCTACACCGACACCGCGTCGGCGGCGGCCCGGCTCGAGCTGGCCGCCGAGTCGGGGCGGGCTGCCGGAGCGGTGGTCGAGGACGCCGTCGTGCCGGGTACCGACGCCGTCCTGGTCGCCGGTCCGGCCGACACCACCCTGGTCGCCGTGGTGGCCGCCCGGACCTACGTGGTCACCCTCGTGCCGGGCCTGCTCGACGCGCCCGGGACCCGGACGGCCCTGACGGCCCTCGCCGTCGCCGCTGCCGGGCCCGCTGCCGAACCCGCTGCGGGGACGACGACGTCCCCGCCGACCGGGCGGCCAGCGGGGACGTCGACGAGCGCACCGACCGGCTGAGCGCCGGCCGTCGCGGTCAGAGGCTGAGGATGATCGCGAACGCCGAGCGCGGTCGGCCACCGGCGTTGCTCAGGAAGTCCCACGTGTGGCGCCCGGTGGGCACCGACGGCAGCAGGGCACGCAGCCAGGCCACCAGGCCCGTGCGCGGCGTCGCGGAGCGCTCCAGGCGGGCGGCCACGGCGGGCAGCTCCGAGCAGCGGACGCCGCCGGCGACGTCGAGCCGGTGCCGACCCGGAGCGCGGCGGTCGGCGACGGCCGACGGGGACTCCAGCGTCGTGGAACGGGACATGGTCGTGCCTACCTCTCTCGGCGGCGCCCTCGGTCGGGGGAGGGAAGGCGTCAGGGAGGAACGTAGGTCGTGTGACGCGTGGGACTGGTGCGACGCGCCGGACTCCTGGGGCTGCAGGGCCCGTCGTCATCGGATCGTGACCTCGACGGCGTGCGGGTGAGGTCCGGGCCGGGGTGTGCGAGGGTCGCGGCATGCTGAGGATCGGGTTGACCGGGGGCATCGGGTCGGGCAAGAGCACCGTGGCCGCGTTGCTCGTGGAGCGCGGGGCCCGGTTGGTCGACGCCGACCGCTTAGCCCGCGAGGTGGTGGCACCGGGCACCCCGGGGTTGGCCGCGGTCGTCGAGGCGTTCGGGGACGGCGTGCTGGGCCCGGACGGCGGCCTGGACCGTCCTGCCCTGGCGGCGGTGGTCTTCGCCGACCCCGAGCAGCGCGCCCGGTTGGACGCCGTCGTGCACCCGCTGGTCCGGGCCCGGGCCGCCGAGCTGGTCGCCGCCGCGCCCGAGGGCGCCGTGGTGGTGCAGGACGTGCCGCTGCTGGTCGAGACCGGCCAGGCCGGCTCCTTCGACGTCGTCCTGGTCGTGCAGGCCGACCTGGAGGTCCGGCTGACCCGGCTGGTGGAGCGCGGGATGACCCGGGAGGACGCCCAGGCGCGGATCCGCGGCCAGGCGACCGACGAGCAGCGGGCCGCGGTCGCCGACGTGGTGCTGGTCAACGACGGCACCAGGGACGAGCTCGCCGACCAGGTGGCCGCCTTCTGGGCGCAGCGGGTCGCCGGCCGGGTCTGAGGACGACGAAGGCCCCGGAGCAGCTGCTCCGGGGCCTTGCGTTCTGTGGGCGATACTGGGATCGAACCAGTGACCTCTTCCGTGTCAGGGAAGCGCGCTACCGCTGCGCCAATCGCCCGTGCTGTTCCCGACCCCCGCCTCGATCACGCCCGGGGGCCGTCGAGGTGGAGACGGGATTTGAACCCGTGTAGACGGCTTTGCAGGCCGTTGCCTCGCCTCTCGGCCACTCCACCGCACACGAGCCCCGATCGTGAGATCGGGGCCCGGTTCCGAGCGGATGACGGGATTCGAACCCGCGACCCTCACCTTGGCAAGGTGATGCTCTACCACTGAGCCACATCCGCAGTGCATCGACAACTCTAGACGACCCCTCAGACGCCTCTGCACAGGGGGGTCACCGGGGGGTGTCCGCCGGGTGAACCCGCAGGTCAGCGGTCAGCGGCCGTCCGCGTCGGGCCGTTCGCAGCGCAGCAGCGCGACGAGCTCGGGCTCGACGTCGACGACCTCGGACTCCTGACCGCGGGGGACCAGCCGCTCGGTGTCGGCCACGAACCCGGCCAGCACGGCGCGGGACAGCTCGAACAGCGCGTGCCCGGAGGGGGCGCGCAGCTCCAGGAAGAGCACGTCGCCGGGGGTGCGGGCCGGCCACAGCCGGATGTCCCCGTCGCCCGAGGGCCGGCTCAGCCCGGCGTGCAGCAGGTCGCGGGCGACCAGCCACTCCACGCCGCTGCCTGCGTCGTCGCCGTCGACGGCCTCGGCGCGGCCGCCGAAGCGGATCCGGACGGCGAAGGGGTCACCGGAGTCGTAGCGCAGGGCCGCCGACACCTCCGTCCACGAGGTGGGGCCGACCAGCTGCAGCGTCGTGCGGGTCGAGCAACCCGGCATCACAGGACTCGCCATGCCCGCACAACGACCGGGCGGCGGGGAGGTGACGGATCGGGCGGCGTGTCCGGCGACCACCCGCACGGGTGGCCCGGGCCGCGCGCTGAACCGGAAAGCGCCCCCGTGGCGAATGCGACGTGTGACCATGGGACTCGTGACCCGACCCCCGAGGCGTGCGGAGGACGCGGCCGCCGATGCAGAGCTGGTGCGCCGCGTGCAGGCGGGGGACCGCGGTGCGATCGACGACCTCTACGACCGGTTCCGCCGTCCGGCCTTCGCGCTGGCCCGCCGCGTGCTCGCCGACGACACCCTGGCCGAGGACGTGCTGCAGGACGTGTTCCTCGCGGTGTGGAAGGACCCGGGTGCCTTCGACGGTGCGCGGGGCAGCTTCGCGTCCTGGTTGTTGGCGATGGTCCACCACAAGGCCGTCGACGCCGTCCGGCGCGAGGAGTCCCACCGGCGGCGGCAGACCCGGGCCGAGGACGACCTGCGGCTGACCGAGCCCACCGCGCACGGCGACGTCGAGGACGAGGCCGCCGACCGGGTGGTCGCCGAGCGCGTGCGGAAGGCGCTGCAGGGGCTGCCCGCCGCCCAGCGCGAGGCGCTGACGCTGGCCTACTACGGCGGCTACACCCAGCGCGAGGTCGCGGCGCTGACCGACACCCCGCTGGGCACGGTGAAGACCAGGATGCTGGCCGGCATGCGCCGGCTGAAGGAGAACATGGGCAGCTCGCTGGGCGGGGCGCTCGGCGCGGCTGCGATCGAGGGGGGTACCCGATGAGCGGGCGGCAGGCACGTCGCGAGGACGCCGACCACCAGCTGTTCGACGAGCTGGCCGTGGGCTGGGCCCTCCACGCGCTCGAGCCCGAGGACGAGGCCGGCTTCGAGGCCCACCTCGCCGGCTGCGCCCGCTGCACCGCGACCGTCGCCGACACCACCGAGGCCATGGCCGCGATGGCGTCCGACCTGCCGGCCGCCGAGCCCTCGCCGGGCCTGCGCGACCGTCTGCGCGCCGCGGTGGCCGAGACGGAGCAGGTGCACCGCCCCGAGGACGACCGGGACGCCGTGGTCGACCGCGGGTTCGCACCCGAGGTGCCCGCGACCGTCGTGGCGTTCCCCGGCCCGGCCGCCCGCGCGGCCCGGCACCGCCCTTCCCGCACCGGGTGGCGGCACGCGCTGCCCAACGCCCTGGTGGCCGCCGGGGTGGCGGCGATCCTCGCCCTGGGTGCGTGGAACGTCGTCCTGACCCAGGACCGCGACTCCGCGCAGGCCACCGCTGACTCCCAGGCCTCGGTGATGTCCTCGCTGCTCTCGCCCGGTGAGGTCACGGTCGCCCCGATGCAGCACGACGGCCGCACCGTGGCCACCGTCCTCGCCCGCGACGGGCAGGCCCAGGTCGTGGTGGACGGCATGACCGCCAACGACCGGACCGACAGCACCTACGTGCTGTGGGGGATGACCCAGGGCACCCCGGTGGCGCTGGGCACGTTCGACGTGGTGGCCGACGGGGTCGACCTGCGGACCGTAGGGTCCGACGCGACCGGGTTGGACGACTACACCGCCTACGGCATCAGCATCGAGCCCGGTCGCACCGCTCCGGCGTCCCCGTCGGAGATCGTCGCGAACGGGCAGGTGACCAGTTGAGCAGCAGCGGGTCGGACACGGCGACCGCACCCGGGGGACGTCGTCCCCGGGAGTCCGCCGACGAGCGCCGGGCGCGCTACGACGGCGACGACACGGTCAGCCTGCGCGAGCGGATCGGCCGCCGGCCGTGGCGGAAGCGGTTGGCCGCCAACCGGACCTCGGACACCGCCTACCGCGCCGGGGTGGGCGTCGTCGGCGGGCTGCTGCTGGCCTTCGGCCTGGTCACCATCCCGCTGCCCGGCCCGGGCTGGCTGACGGTCATCGCCGCGCTGTTCGTGCTGGCCACGGAGTTCACCTGGGCCGAGCGGCTGCTGGAGTTCACCAAGCGCAACGTGAAGGTCTGGACCGACTGGCTCGGCCGGCAGCCGATCTGGGTGCGCGGGCTGGTCGCGCTGGTGACGGCGGCGTTCGTGTACGGCGTCATCGTGGTCGTGCTGCACCTGCTCGGCGTCCCGTCCTGGGTCCCGGGGTGGGTGCCGCTCTGGCGGTAGCCGTCTGGCACACTGTTGCGAGCACCGCAGCCGGGCGATTGGCTCAGCGGTAGAGCGCTTCGTTCACACCGAAGAGGTCACTGGTTCGATCCCAGTATCGCCCACAGCAAGAACCCCCAGGTCAGGGGCCGCATCCACTAGGGTGCGGCCCCTGCTGCGTTCCTGGGCGTGCGCCGCTGGTGCGCCAGGCTCATTAGCGTCGTGCTGGCGGATGGCGTTCCAGGTCGCACGCGGCGAGTCGACCTTGTGGACGAGGCAGTGTCGGTACCGTGCGGGACACCACGACCACGGGGGACTCGATGCGCCGCGCTGCCCTGCTCTGCCTGCCAGCTCTTCTCCTCGCAGCGTGCGGGGGGACCGACAACGATTCCTCCAGCACTGGCCCAACGGTTACGTCCAGCAGCTCGTCGGCCACCACCAGCGCGGCTCCGGAGCCGGTTGAGCCCTATGAGGCCTACACCGACGCCGTCTCGGCTCGCGGCATCTCCCCGGGCATCACCGAGCAGGAGGCCGTCAGCGTCGCAGGCAACACCTGCGACAACACCGTCGCGGACATGTCTGGCCTGGTGACCGGGATGCAGTCGCTCTACACCGAGAGCGAGCTGGCTGAGGTGTTGGTGGACCGGGCCTATTTCATTGACGCCTACTGCCCGGACGCTCGAGTGGTCTACGACGCGGGCACTCAGGCCGCGCTCGGAGTCGTGGTCCCTCCTGCGTGATCACCCGGCCACCCCCGGACAGGAACATGGCGATGCGGTCGACCTGATGCGCTGGCCGCTCAGCCGCTGCTCGTGCGACGGCTGCGCGGCAGCCGGATGCGCGGCCGAGCCGCGCGCTAGCGTCTCGGAACGACCATGACCACGGGGGAACCATGACCAACCCAGCTGGGATGCCCCAGACGTTCGAGCAGTACCAGGCTAGCCACCTGGAGCGGCAGACGAGGGCCATCGAGGCCCAGGCCCGGGACGTGTCGACGATCAAGTTGATCCTGCAGGTCTTCTTCTGGGTGACCGTCGTCGGCGTGCTGCTGGTATTGATCCAGATCGCCGACGCCAACCGGTAGTACCCGGACGATGAGTAAGCCCTACCGACCACCCATGCGGGTGGTCAGTGGGGCTTCGTTCTGTCGGTGACCGGGCATACCGTGGAAGCTGCTCCCGCCGGTTACCCCCGTGGCCGGCGGGAGCCATATGCGAGGTGGTCGTGCAGCAGCTCGAGGCGACGGTGTCCTTCCCGTCCCCGGGCCGGGCCCGAGCCGAGGCCGCGCTTCGGGGCCGGCTGCGCCTGGCCGCCGCCGACGCCGGCGCGCACCCCGATTGGACGTCATGGTCGTCACCGACCTGGACGACGACGTCGACGACCACGGGCGCACTTGGTGGCGGTGGTCAGCGACGGTTGGCCTCCTGCCGCAGGCCTGACGGCTGCCGACGTGGTGGGCGCGGTCGACCGGGAAGAGTGGTATATTTCGCGGTATGATCTACACGGCCTCGCCCGACAACGTGGTGATGCTCCTCGGCGATAAGTCGATGGAGCTCTTCCGGACGGCGGTGGACGGAGCACGCGAGGACTACAACCGGTACGTCGGCGCCTTCCCCGTCTGGGCAGCGCAGGACTGCGGACGGATGACGTTCAACCTGATCCACGAGCGCATCTGGCACCGGGTCGTCGACCTGAGTGAGGACCTCGACGGTCTGCACGCTGTGGAGAAGGGCACCACGCGAAATCTGCACATCGGCAGCCAGTTCCAGGTGCGGTTCAAGCTGCACGACAGCGCCGGAGGGGTGGTCAGCTACCCGACCCAGACCGCGCTCGACTTCTGGGCCGAGCCGCCAGCCACCCTGCCGTCGATGGAATGCGTCAACCTCGCGGTCGGCTACGAGTGGGACAAGAACCTGGGCAGTATGGGCCGGGCCGTTATGAGCTTGCACGTCAGCATGGACAAGCCGCTGTGGGTGATCGAGCTGCCCAGGATCGGCGGCGAGGGCAGCGGCGACATTTCGGTGATCCAGGGCCCGGTCGACGGGCCGCAGCTGCCCACCATCGTGATGCCGAGCGCACCCGCGCGGGAGATTGGCCGAGGATGAGCACGCTCGGAGCGGCCATCGAGATGGCCCGCCGGGCCGGAGGATGGACACAGGGCGAGATCGCAGAGCGCGCTGGCGTGACTCAGGCGACGTTGTCTCGGTGGGAGCACGACCTCCGCACTCCGAGCGACGAAGACCTTCGGTCAATCGCGGCGGCGGTGGGCGTGACCCCCGACATCCTTCTTCGCGGTCGAGACATTGAGGGCGCGCTGGGCGTCGACGTGCATATGCGCAAGTCGAAGACCGCCCCACCTACCAAATGGCGGATGCTAGAGGCGCGCCTGAACCTTCACCGGCTCCGCGCGGGCAAGCTGCTCGAGCAGGTGCAGATGCAGGCGCGAAATACCGTGCCGACCTTCGATCCGTTCGAGACTGCGCCTGACGACGCGGCGCGCATGGTGCGGATGCAGTGGCGGATGCCTGCTGGACCGGTCCGGCAGCTGATGGGGTGGATGGAGTCAGCTGGCTGCGTTGTGGTCGAGGAGGACTTCGGCACCCGTCGGGTCGAGGGCTTGTCGCAGTGGATCGCCGGGCACCCTGTTGCGCTGATCAACAGCACCGCGCCGACCGACCGGAAGCGACTCACCCTGGCGCACGAGCTGGGGCATCTGTGCCTGCACCGCAACGAACCCACCGACGACATCGAGCGCGACGCGTTCGCGTTCGCAGCCGAGTTCCTGATGCCCTCGCAGGCCATCAAGTCACAGCTTCGGAACCCCGAACTGGGCCGACTGCTCCACCTAAAGCGTGAGTGGGGGGTGTCCGTGCAGGCATTAATCGAGAGGGCGGCGAGTCTGGGCACGATCACAGGGCAGAGGCGTTCGGCTCTCTACCGGCAGATCTCAGCTCTGGGGTGGAAGACCAGCGAGCCAGGCAGCGAGGAGGTTGCTGTTGAGCACCCGACGCTGGCCGCCAGCATCGGCGACGCGATGCGCGCGAGTGGGCTGACCACGCAGGACATCGCGGTGATGGTCGGCTACGCGACGGGGGACGACCTCGGCCCTTACACAGGAACGCAGCACCACGGCCTGCGTGTGATCGGCGGCAACACGGTCCGTTAGGTGTCGACCGTGCGCCACCACCACGACGCCAGCGCCCCCGCCCGGCCGTAGCCGAGTGGGGGCGCTGGCGTTGTCCTCACTTCTGTTGTGGCCGGTAGTGGCGCTGGTCTGCCGGCGGCGGGCGGGCTGCCGCCGGCCCGAGGGTCTGGCGGCAGCACTGCCTGGTCTATTCCCCGTTGCCGTCGCGGACGTGCTGTTCGATCTGCGCGGAAGGCACCCGGTCGCCGCAAATGCAGTCGACGCTCTCCGTTGCTTTCTGCGGGTCGTAGGTGGTGTTGGGCTTAATGGCGTGGCGTGCGGTCTCAGTCATGGCCGCAGTCCTACCCCCGGACCCCTATGGGTGTGCAACCCGCGACGGGCGCGTCGTGTCGGGCACAGCCGACCGGAACTGGGCACCAACGGTCGGGCGCAGGATGCCGGAGATAGACGACAAAGCGTCAGCGCAGCAAGATGGTTCCGCGACCGCTCCCCCCTGCGGCTAACTCCCGGTCCTCTCAACCAGAAAGGCCAGTAGGGGGAGGTGGAGGGTGGAGCTCATAGTGCTCTGCTTGATCATTCTGCGGTTTCTGCTTCGCGAGACGAAGTAGGGCAGACGGCGCGGGCGGGGTGGGAGTGCTACGAGGTTCCCACCCCGTCCTAATGGGCAATACTGGACGGCCCAGAAACCTCCGTGCAGGTAGCGTCCGCCCGACAGCAAGGGCCCCGGCGTCGACTGGCATCGACCCGGGGCGTGGCCGATCTGGGGGATCGACATGGGCAAGCTTAGCTCTGAGGGCGTGCCGCCAGAGGATCAGCCGATGATCACGGTCAAGCCCATCCCCGAGGGAGAGCGCACCGACTGGCTGCCGGCGTGGTGCACCAAGTGTGGGCTGCCCTGGGAGACTCAGTTCGCCGTGGACGGCGACGGATCGTTCTCCGAGATGACGATCGGACCCTGTCCTCGCTGCGGCGGAGATGGCGTCGTCTCCGACGGCTACCTGAAGATGACCCAGTTCGCCGCGAAGACCCTGCGGGGCCTCGATCGGTCTCAGCTGGAGGGTCTGCAGTCGGAGCTGCGATCCATGCGGGGGACCGGGGTGAGTCAGGCGGAGCTTGCCAACCGGTTGACGACTACCGACCCGGCTCTCGCCCCGGTGGCCATGTGGCTGTCCAACCAGAACAACCGGATGGAGGTCGGCATGTGGATCAGCGCGGTCATTGCGCTGATTGCGCTGATCATCGCCGCACGATCGCCGGCACCCATCTCGGAGAGGCAAATCGAGCAGATGGTTCGGTCGGTGGTCGAGCAGACCACCGGATCTACCGCGAGCCCGGGACGCAACCAGACTTGCCCGTGCTGGAGCGGGCTGAAGTGGAAGCACTGCCACGGGTCCCCGGTCGTCCGATCCATGCCCAGTACGCCACCTGGACCAGCGTGACCGCGAGCAGGATGACCCACAAGCCCGGCCACCTGTCGGTGTAGACCAAACCCACGAGCGACAGCGCAGCAGTGAGCGCCGCGGCCGTCAGCGCCCGGTGACGCTGCTGGTCTGTACTGGTCACGCAACCCATCCTCTCGGACCGTCCTACGGTTGCACCATGGATGCTGATGACCTGTTCATCGACACCCTCGAAGATCTCCGTCGAAGGACTGATCTGCGGGCGTCCGAGTACGACATGGTCCAGGCCTCCGGGCTCATCCGCCGCCTGGTGATGGATGGTCGGCCGCTGTACGCCGAAGTCAACAGGCAGTTTTGTCTTCGTCTCAGCTTTAGGTGGGGGCGCCTGCGTGTAGCGACCGGAGCCGAAGGGGGAGTCGCGTGGGTGCCGGGTAGCTGGCTTGACCCAATTCTCCTGGATCTGCACCCGGAGATGCAGTCGGAAGAACTTCGTCGCGTCAATGCCGACTCCCCACCCTGGGAGGGGACGCTCCAGCAGTTCCTGAGCCACGACACCCTTGTTCGGGGTGACGAGAAGGTCACCATCCGGGAGTTGATCAAGCACTACGCCAACCGAGAAGGCGGCGTGCACTACGACGCAGCACCACCTGAGAAGGAGCTGCTGGCGCACCTGCGGGCGGAGTCCGAGAGCGCGCTACGGCTGACTGTGCTGGCGGCTGGCCGGATCATCTATCGCGGTCTTGAGCCACTGGCGGCCGCGGTCATGTTGGCCGAGCGGCCCGGCCCGTTTGGATTGAGGACAGACAGCGAAGCGGTGACGCCTTATGTGGCGGAGACCCAGCCACGGTCGCGCTCGACACCAAGCGCCGGCTGAGGCTATGGGACTGAGCGGAGAGCACCCCAGGTCGCCAGCAGCGTGAGATTAGCGTTGTCCCAGCGGGTGTCGGCGTTGGCGTTGCTGCCGGCGTCGCTGGGCTGCTGGCCATCGGGCTCGTCGTCTCCGTACTGATCAGCACCGGCGCGTTCCGCGGCGGCCAGGACGTCGACGTGTCGTTCTCGCTCACCGACTCCGACCTGGGAAAGAGCTGCAACGGCACCGGCGGGTACAGCGACATTGGCTCCGGGACGCCGGTCCGGGTGACCGATGGGGACGGCGCTCTGCTCGGAGCGGCCAGCCTCGGGGACGGCGCGTACATCGGCGGCGGCTGCCTTCGGTCGGTGACGGTCTCTGACCTCGGTGACGCGGCCTTCTACTCCGTCGAGGTCGGCGACCAAGGCCAGATCAGCAAGAGCGCCGCCGAGCTCGAGGCGGATGGCTGGAGCTTCGACGTCTCGCTCGGCTGACCCGGCCCGTGCACCGCTGGTGCGCCAGGACGACGGACAGCGCCTGCATCCCTGACACCCTCGACACCTGAACCGCCAGGTCAGCAGCTCTCGCCCAGGTCAGCGCGGAGGTCCACCAGCGTTCACACCGAAGAGGTCACTGGTTCGATCCCAGTATCGCCCACCGCACACGGCCCCCTCCCGCGCCGGGAGGGGGCCGTCGTCGTCTCAGGCCGGTCCGTAGACCAGGTGCGCGACGCCGTTGCTGAGCCGGTCGGCCGACAGCAGCGACAGCGCGGTCTGCGGCGTGCCCGGCGGGAAGAGCGTGATCCCGGTGCCGACGGCGACCGGGTAGACGAAGAGGTGCAGCTCGTCGACCAGGCCGTCGGCGACCAGGGCCCGCACCAGCGTGGCGCTGCCGCTGACGTACAGGTCGTGCTCGGCGCGCAGTGCCCGGATGCGGTCGGCGTCGTAGCCGCCCAGGACCGTCGCCGGGCCCCAGGACGGGTCGGTCAGGGTCCCGGAGACGACGAACTTCTCGGTGTCGTTGAAGAACGGCGCGCCGGGGTCATCGGCGGCCGTGCGGGTGGACCAGGCCGGGCCGAACATCTCGTAGGTCGTGCGGCCCAGCAGGATGCCCGTCGCGCCGGCGGTGAGGCCGCCGACCGCGGCGGCCAGGTCCTCGGGGAACCCGTAGGGCATCGTCCACATCGGGGCGTCGACCACCCCGTCGACGGTGGTGAACAGGTGGACCTTGATGCTGCCCATGGCGTGCGCTCCCGGGGTCGGTGGGTGGTTCGTCGTCGTCAGGACCGGCACGGGCCCCAGGACTCATCGTCCCCGGCACGCGGCCGCGTCCGGGGGGAGCATGGACCCCGTGTCCGCCCAGCCCGACCGCGCCGCGCGCCTGTCCGCGGCGCTGGACCGGGACGGCCCGACCTGCGTGTGGTGCGGGCGCACGTTCGACCGCTGGGTGCACCCGACCACCGAGCACCTGGTGCCGCGGGTGCGGGGCGGTCCGTCGTGGGCCGAGAACGAGGTCGCCGCGTGCAGCCGCTGCAACGCCGAGCGCGGCCACCGCGGGGCCGTCGAGTGGCTGACCGAGTGCCGGGCCCGGGGCTGGCAGCCCGACGCCGAGCGGGTGGCCCGGGCGCTGGATGCCCTGGCCGCGGCGGTCGCCGAGCGGGGCGGTCAGCGCCGGGCCCGCCCGCACCTGGACGCCCAGCTCCGCCGGCTGCGGGCCGGGTAGGCCGGGGCACCGTCGCGCCGGTCGGGGTGCTGGCGCCCGGCCACTACGCTCGCAGGAGCCCGAACACCCCGATCGTCAGGAGCCCCCTGTGTCTGCCGCGCCCGCCGAATCCGCCGTCGTCACCGTCCTGGTGCCGGCCGGGACCACGGCCACCCAGGCGCTCAAGGACGCCGGGGTCCCGCTCAAGGGTCCCGACGGCGCGGTCGTCGTGCGGGTCGCCGGTGAGCTCAAGGACCTCGCCTGGGTCCCCGACGCCGACACCGAGGTCGAGCCCGTCCCGGCCGCGAGCCCGGACGGCCGCGCGGTGATCCGGCACTCCACCGCCCACGTGCTCGCCCAGGCCGTGCAGGACCTGTTTCCCGGCACCCGGCTGGGCATCGGCCCGCCGGTGGAGAACGGCTTCTACTACGACGTCGACCCCGAGCGGCCCTTCACCCCCGAGGACCTGCAGGCGATCGAGAAGCGCATGCAGGCCATCGTCAAGGAGGGCCAGTTCTTCGCCCGCCGCGAGATCAGCGACGACGACGCCCGGGCCGAGCTGGCGCACGAGCCGTACAAGCTCGAGCTGATCGGCCTCAAGGGCGGGGCCGGTGAGGCAGCCGAGGGTGCCGACGTCGAGGTGGGCGGCGCGCAGCTGACCATGTACGACAACCTCGACCCGAGGTCGAAGGAACGGGTCTGGACCGACCTGTGCCGCGGCCCGCACCTGCCGCGCACCTCGACCATCCCGGCGTTCGCGCTGACCCGGGCGGCCGCCGCCTACTGGCGCGGCAGCGAGAAGAACCCGCAGCTGCAGCGGGTGTACGGCACCGCGTGGGAGTCCAAGGACGCCCTGAAGGCCCACCAGGAGCAGCAGGCCGAGGCCGAGCGCCGCGACCACCGCAAGCTGGGCGCCGAGCTGGACCTCTTCAGCTTCCCCGACCAGGTCGGGTCCGGGCTGGCGGTCTTCCACCCCAAGGGCGGGATCATCCGGCGCGAGCTGGAGAAGTACAGCCAGCGGCGGCACGAGGAGGCCGGCTACTCCTTCGTCAACACCCCGCACATCACCAAGGGCCAGCTGTTCGAGACCTCGGGCCACCTGGACTGGTACGCCGAGGGCATGTACCCGGCGATGCAGCTCGACGAGGAGCGCGACAGCGAGGGCGTCGTCCGCCGGCAGGGGCAGGACTACTACCTCAAGCCGATGAACTGCCCGATGCACAACCTGGTCTTCGACTCCCGCGGCCGGTCCTACCGCGAGCTGCCGCTGCGGCTGTTCGAGTTCGGCACCGTCTACCGGTACGAGAAGTCCGGTGTGGTGCACGGCCTGACCCGGGCCCGCGGGTTCACCCAGGACGACGCGCACATCTACTGCACCCCCGAGCAGATGGCCGGCGAGCTCAAGGCCCTGCTGGACTTCGTGCTGGGCCTGCTGGCCGACTACGGCCTCAGCGACTTCTACCTGGAGCTGTCCACCCGCAACCCGGAGAAGTCCGTGGGCACCGACGAGAGCTGGGAGCGGGCCACCGAGGCGCTGCGCCAGGCCGCCGTCGACTCCGGCCTCGAGCTCTTCCCGGACCCGGGCGGCGCGGCGTTCTACGGCCCGAAGATCTCCGTGCAGGCCAAGGACGCCATCGGGCGCACCTGGCAGATGTCGACCATCCAGGTCGACTTCAACCTGCCCGAGCGCTTCGGTCTGGAGTACACCGCCGCCGACGGGTCCCGGCAGCGGCCGGTGATGCTGCACCGGGCGCTGTTCGGCTCCATCGAGCGGTTCTTCGGCGTGCTCACCGAGCACTACGCCGGCGCCTTCCCGGCGTGGCTGGCCCCGGTGCAGGTGGTCGGCATCCCGATCACCGACGACCAGATCCCGTACCTGGAGGACGTCGCCCGGCAGCTGCGGGCCCGCGGCCTGCGGGTCGAGGTCGACGACTCCGACGACCGGATGCAGAAGAAGATCCGCAACGCCTCCAAGCAGAAGGTGCCCTTCGTGCTCATCGCCGGGGCCACCGACGCCGAGGCCGGCGCGGTGTCCTTCCGCTACCGGGACGGCAGCCAGCGCAACGGGGTGCCCGTCGCCGAGGCCGTCGAGGCGGTCGCCGACTGGGTCGCCCAGCGCCGCAACGACGACCCGACGGCCCCGGCCGAGGTCGCCGCCGCCGAGACCACCGCGTGAACCCGGACGACGGAGGGCCGACGACGGTCTTCGAGCGGCTCTGGACCCCGTACCGGATGGCCTACATCCAGGGCGAGGGCAAGCCGACCGACGCCCACGACTGCCCGTTCTGCCTGATCCCGGCGATGAGCGACGTCGACGGGTTGGTCGTGGCCCGCGGCGAGACCGTCTACGCCGTGCTGAACAAGTTCCCGTACAACCCCGGGCACCTGATGGTCGTCCCGTACCGGCACGTCGCCGACTACACCGACCTCACCGTCGCCGAGGTCGCCGAGCTCGGGGCCTGCACCCAGACCGCGATGGCCGTGGTGCGCGAGGTCAGCGGCGCGCACGGGTTCAACATCGGGATGAACCAGGGCTCGGTGGCCGGGGCCGGCATCGCCGACCACCTGCACCAGCACGCCGTCCCGCGCTGGGGCGGGGACACCAACTTCATGCCGGTGCTCGGGCTGACCCGGGTGCTGCCGCAGGTGCTCACCGACACCCGGCAGCTGCTCGCCGACGCCTGGCCCGCCCCCGAGGCCGGCTGATGCTCGGGGTCAACCTGCGGCCGGCCGTGGCCAAGGTGTGGGCGCCCGTCGTCCGCACCCTGCTGCGGCTCGGGGTCACCGCCGACGCGATCACCCTCCTCGGCACGGTCGGGGCGGTGGTCTCCGCGGTGTTCGTCATCGGCAACGGCGTGCTGTTCTGGGGCGCCTTCGCGGTCACCGTGTTCGTGCTGCTGGACATGCTCGACGGCGCGCTGGCCCGGGCCCGCGGCGGCGGCTCGGTCTTCGGCGCGGTGCTGGACTCCACCGGCGACCGGGCCGCCGACGCGGCGATCTTCGCCGGGCTGGTCTGGTGGTTCTCCGGCGAGGGCGACAACCGCATGGTCGTGTGGCTGTCGCTGACCTGCCTGGTGCTGGGCGTGCTGACCTCCTACGTCAAGGCCCGCGCCGAGGGAATGGGCCTGACCTGCGACGTCGGCCTGGTCGAGCGCACCGAGCGGCTGATCCTGATCCTGGTCGGCACCGGCTTCACCGGCCTGGGCATCCCGTACGCGCTGCAGGTCTGCCTCTGGCTGCTGCTGGTGGGCTCCACGATCACGGTCGGGCAGCGGTTCGCCACGGTCTACCAGCAGTCCCGCGGGCAGGCGCTGCCGGTGACGCCCCCGACCCCGTGAGCCGGGTCGAGGCCCTGCGGGACCGCCTGGTCGACGCCGGGTACGCCGCTGGCTGGGGCGCGGTCAAGGCGCTGCCCGAGCCGGTGGCCCGCGCGGCGTTCGACCGGGCCGGCGGCTGGGCCGCCGGCCGGCAGGGGAAGGGCGTCCGCCAGCTGCGGGCCAACCTCGCCGTCGTCACCGGGCTGACCGGGGACGACCTCGACGCCCTGACCGCCGACGCGCTGCGCTCCTACGCCCGGTACTGGATGGAGGCCTTCCGGCTGCCCACGCTGGGGGTGCCCCGGCTGCTGGCCGGCACCACCGTCGTCGGCACCGAGCACCTGGACGCCGCCCGCGCCGCCGGCCGGCCCGTCGTCCTCGCGCTGCCGCACAGCGGCAACTGGGACGCCGCCGGGGTCTGGCTCGTCGACTGGCTCGGCGGGCCGTTCATGACCGTCGCCGAGCGGCTGCGGCCCGAGGCGCTGTACGAGCGCTTCCTGGCCTACCGGGAGTCCCTGGGCTTCCGCGTCGTGCCGCTCACCGGGGGAGCCCGGCCGAGTTCCGCGCTGCTCAAGGAGTGGCTGGGCGCGGGCCGGTCGGCGTGCCTGCTGGTGGACCGCGACCTGACCGCGGCCGGCATCCCGGTCACCTTCTTCGACCGGCCCACCACGATGCCCGGCGGCCCGGCCCTGCTGGCCGCGCAGACCGGTGCCGCGCTGATGCCGGTGGTCTCGCACTTCGACGGCACGGGCTGGCGGCACACCGTCCACGCCGAGGTCGACGTGCACGGCGCGGGCCGGCTGCGCGAGCGGGTGCACGCCGGCATGCAGGGGGTGGCCGACGCCTTCGCGGTCAGCATCGCCCAGCGGCCCGTGGACTGGCACCAGCTCGGCCGGATCTGGGCCGACGTCACCCCGGACCCGGCCCGGTGAGGATCGGCCTGGTCTGCCCGTACCAGTGGGACGTGCCCGGCGGGGTGCAGTACCACGTGCGCGACCTCGCCGACACGCTGCGCGGGCTGGGCCACCACGTCGAGATCCTCACCCCGGCCCTGCACGAGGAGAACCTGCCCGCCGAGCACGTCACCTGGGCCGGCCGGGCCAACGCGGTGCCCTACAACGGGTCCATGGCCAGCTGGCAGTTCGGCCCCGTGTCGGCCACCCGGGTCCGCCGCTGGCTGCGCGACGGGCACTTCGACGTCGTCCACGTGCACGAGCCGGCGCCGCCGTCGGTGTCGCTGCTGGTCTGCATGCTGGCCCGCGGGCCGATCGTGGCCACCTTCCACGCCGCCGCCATCCGCTCGCTGTTCCTCTCCGCCTGGGGCCCGGTCGTGCGCCCGTGGCTGGAGCGGATCGCCGGCCGGATCGCGGTGTCGGACTTCGCCCGCCGGCTGCAGGTCGAGCACCTGGGCGGGGACGCCGTCGTCATCCCCAACGGCGTGCACGTGCACGCCTTCGCCGAGGGCCCGGTGCTGCCCGGGTACCAGCGGGGGAGCAGCACGCCGACGGTGGGCTTCCTGGGCCGCTACGACGAGCCGCGCAAGGGCCTGCCGGTGCTGCTGGAGGCGATGCGCACCGTCGTCCGGGAGTGCCCCGGTGCCCGGTTGCTGGTCGCCGGCCGCGGCGACCCCGACGAGCTGCGCGCCCTGCTGGGGCCGGACCTGGAACCGGCCGTGACGTTGCTCGGCGAGCTGTCCGAGCCGGACAAGGCCGCCTTCCTGCGGTCGGTCGACGTGTACTGCGCCCCCAACCTGATGGGGGAGAGCTTCGGCATCGTGCTGGTCGAGGCCATGGCCGCCGGTGCCCCCGTGGTCGCCGCCGACCTCGACGCGTTCGCCCGCGTGCTCGAGGACGGCGACGCCGGCGTGCTGGTCCGCCGCGGCGACGCCAGCGCCCTGGCCCGGGTGCTGGTCGACCTGCTGGCCTCCCCGGCGCGGCGGGCGGAGCTGACCGCCGCCGGGCACCGCCGGGCCGCGGACTTCGACTGGGCCACGCTGGCCCAGCAGGTGCTCGCCGTCTACGAGACCGTCGCGCCGCCGGGCGGCGGCGAGGTCACCGCGGCCGACGACGACCCGCCCGACGTCGAGCCCGCGGAGACCCCGGCCGCCGACCGGTTCCTGCCCCGCTGGCTGCGCCGCGGACCGGGGGCCTGAGGACGGCGGTAGCGTCCTCCGGCGTGGCACCGACCAGCTGGACCCTCCTCGTCGCCGGGGTGCTGCTCGTCCTGCTGCTGGTCTGGGTCACGTTCACCCTCACCCGCCTGCGCCGGCTGGAGAGCCGGGTGACCCGCGCCTGGGACGTGCTGGACGTCGCGCTGGCCCGGCGGGCCGACCTGCTGGCCGCGGTGGGCCGGGAGCGTTCGGCCGAGCTGGGCCCCGACCGGGGCGCCGCGCTCACCGGCGCCGTCGAGGTGTCCCGCCGTCCCCCGGGCGGGGACCGGGAGGCCGCGGAGAACGCGCTGGGCCGCGTGCTGCGGGAGCTGCCCGGGTCCTTGCGCGGACCCGAGCTGGACGACGCCGGCTGGCGCGTCGGGCTGGCCCGCCGGTTCTACAACGACGCGGTCCGGGACACCCGGGCCCTGCGCCGCCGGCCGCTGGCGCGGGTGCTGCGGCTGCCCGGCCGTCGTCCGCTGCCCCGGTTCTTCGACATCGACGACGGCCTGGACGCGGTGGTCGGTGCCGGGCGGTCGGAGGGCCGCTGACACGGACCTAGGATGGGTCGTCCGCAACCGACCCGACTCCGAGGCAGGCACCACCATGTCCGAGACCACCCCGAGCACCACCGGCACCGACCGCGTCAAGCGCGGCATGGCCGAGCAGCTCAAGGGCGGCGTGATCATGGACGTCGTCGACGCCGCGCAGGCCCGGATCGCCGAGGACGCCGGCGCCGTCGCCGTGATGGCCCTCGAGCGGGTCCCCGCCGACATCCGCGCCCAGGGCGGCATCGCCCGCATGAGCGACCCGGACATGATCGACGGCATCATCGCCGCGGTCTCCATCCCGGTGATGGCCAAGGCCCGGATCGGGCACTTCGTCGAGGCCCGCGTGCTGCAGAGCCTGGGCGTGGACTACATCGACGAGTCCGAGGTGCTGACCCCGGCCGACGAGGCGCACCACATCGTCAAGACCGACTTCACCGTGCCCTTCGTCTGCGGTGCCACCGACCTGGGCGAGGCGCTGCGGCGGATCTCCGAGGGCGCGGCGATGATCCGCTCCAAGGGCGAGGCCGGCACCGGCAACGTCGTGGAGGCCACCCGGCACATGCGCTCGATCCGTGCGGGCATCCGCCGGCTGTCGACCCTGGACGAGACCGAGCTCTACGTGGCGGCCAAGGAGCTGCGCGCGCCCTACGACCTGGTCCTCGAGGTCGCCCGCACCGGGAAGCTCCCGACCGTGCTGTTCACCGCCGGCGGCATCGCCACCCCCGCGGACGCGGCGATGATGATGCAGCTGGGCGCCGACGGCGTCTTCGTCGGCTCGGGCATCTTCAAGTCCGGCGACCCGGCGCAGCGCGCGGCCGCCATCGTGCAGGCCACCACCTTCCACGACGACCCGTCGGTGATCGCCAAGGTCAGCCGCGGTCTCGGCGAGGCCATGGTCGGGATCAACATCGACCAGATCCCGGCCGAGCAGCGGTACGCGAACCGCGGCTGGTGAGCGCGCCCCGCATCGGGGTGCTCGCGCTGCAGGGCGACGTCCGGGAGCACCGCGCCGTGCTCGAGGCGCAGGGC
Organism: Klenkia terrae; assembly: GCF_900491935.1. GTDB lineage: Bacteria > Actinomycetota > Actinomycetes > Mycobacteriales > Geodermatophilaceae > Klenkia > Klenkia terrae. Next base: position 138,755 of record NZ_UEXK01000004.1, on the reverse strand, counting down.
GCCCGTACGTCGGCCGTCCGGCGGCCCGAGGAGCTCGACGGCCTCGACGGCCTCGTGCTCCCGGGCGGGGAGTCCACGACCATCGCCAAGCTCGCCCACCGCTGGGGGCTGCTGGAGCCGCTGCGCGCTGCCGTCCGCGGCGGGCTGCCCGCCTACGGGTCCTGCGCCGGGATGATCCTGCTGGCCGACCGGCTGCTGGACGCCCCGGCCGACCAGCAGACCATCGGCGGGCTGGACGTCACCGTGCGGCGCAACGCCTTCGGCCGGCAGGTCGACAGCTTCGAGTCCGAGGTCGACGTAGCCGGGGTCCCGGGTGGCCCGGTGCACGCGGTCTTCATCCGCGCGCCGTGGGTCGAGGAGGCCGGCGAGCAGGTGCAGGTCCTCGGCCGGGTCTCCGGCGGACCGGCCGACGGTAGGATCGTCGCGGTCCGCCAGGGCAGCGTCGTCGCCACCAGCTTCCACCCGGAGCTCACCGGCGACACCCGGCTGCACCGGCTCTTCGTCGAGTTGGTGCGCGCCGCCGCCTGAGCGGAGGAGACGTGCGGACGGCGCCGACGACGGCGCCACCAGGTGAGGAGCAGCGATGAGCGGCCATTCCAAGTGGGCGACGACCAAGCACAAGAAGGCTGGCATCGACGCCAAGCGGAGCAAGCTCTTCGCGAAGCTGATCAAGAACATCGAGGTCGCGGCGCGCACCGGCGGCGGTGACGTGCAGGGCAACCCGACGCTGTTCGACGCCGTCCAGCGCGCCAAGAAGTCCTCGGTGCCGATCGACAACATCAACCGCGCGGTCAAGCGCGGTGCGGGCCTGGAGGCCGGCGGTGTCGAGTACCAGGGCATCACCTACGAGGGCTACGCCGCCGGCGGTGTCGCGGTGCTCATCGAGTGCCTCACCGACAACAAGAACCGCTCGGCCATGGAGGTCCGCACCGCCATGACCCGCAACGGCGGTTCGATGGCCGATCCCGGCTCGGTGTCCTACATGTTCAGCCGCAAGGGCGTCGTGGTCGTGCCCTCGACCGGCACCAGCGAGGACGCCGTCATGGAGGCCGTGCTGGACGCCGGCGCCGAGGAGGTGCGCGACCTCGGCGACACCTTCGAGGTGGTCAGCGAGCCCACCGACCTGGTCGCCGTCCGCACCGCGCTGCAGGACGCCGGGATCGACTACGACTCCGCCGAGGCCGCCTTCGTGCCCAGCGTGCAGGTCGAGCTGGACGAGGACGCCGCGGGCAAGGTCTTCCGGCTGATCGACGCCCTCGAGGACTGCGACGACGTGCAGAACGTGTACGCCAACTACGACGTGTCCGACGACGTCATGGAGAAGATCGCCGCTGACGCCTGACGTGTCGCGCCCGGGTCGGGCCTCGGTGGCCCGTACCCTGTCGAACACTTGTTCGTCCGAGGGGGAGCCGTGCGCGTGCTGGGGATCGACCCGGGGTTGACCCGGTGCGGGTGGGGCGTCGTCGACGGTCGGCCCGGGGCCCGTCCGGCGGCCGTCGGGGTCGGGGTGGTCCGCAGCGACCACACCCTGGCCCTGGAGCTGCGCCTGCTCGAGCTGCACACCGCGGTCACCGCGCTGGTCCGCGAGCACCAGCCCGACGTGGTGGCCATCGAGCGGGTCTTCCAGCAGAACAACAAGGGGACGGCGATCGGCACCGCGCAGGCCGCCGGGGTCGCCGCCCTCGCCGCCGCCCAGGCCAGCCGGCCGGTGCACTGGCACACCCCGAGCGAGGTCAAGGCCGCCATCTCCGGCAGCGGCCGCGCCGGCAAGGAGCAGGTCACGCTGATGGTCACCCGGATCCTCGGGCTGGACACCCCACCCCGGCCCGCCGACGCCGCCGACGCGCTGGCGCTGGCGGTCTGCCACGTCTGGCGCGGCCCCACCCAGGACCGGCTGCGGGTCGCCGCGCTGGCCACCGGCGCCGGCATCGCGCAGGGCCCGCTGACCACCGCACCGCGGCCGGCCGTGCGGGCCAGCCGCTGGCAGGGCATCGGGAGCGTGTCGTGATGGCCTCGTGATCGCCAGCGTCGCGGGACGGGTGGCCGCGGTCTCCCCGGACGGCGCCGTCGTCGAGGTCGGCGGCATCGGCCTGTCCGTGCAGTGCACCCCGGGCACGATCGCCCGCCTGCAGGTCGGCGAGGACGCCCGGCTGGCGACCAGCCTGGTGGTGCGCGAGGACTCGCTGACCCTCTACGGCTTCGCCGACGACGACGAGCGCCAGCTGTTCGAGCTGCTGCAGACCGCCAACGGCGTCGGCCCCCGGCTGGCCCAGGCGGTGCTGGCGATCCACCCGCCGCGCGACGTGCGCCGGGCGGTGGCCACCGCCGACCTCAAGGCGCTCATGCAGGTGCCCGGCATCGGCAAGAAGGGCGCCGAGCGGCTGGTCCTGGAGCTGCGCGACCGGTTGGGCTCGCCCACCGGGGACACCAGCCTGGACGCCGCCAGCGCCGCGGCCGGTGCCACCGGTCGCCAGGTCGCCCCGGTCGCCCCCTGGCGCGACCAGCTCACCACCGCCCTGGTCGGGCTGGGCTGGAGCGTGCGCGAGGCCGAGGGCGCGCTGGCCCAGCTCGCCCCGGTCGTCGACGAGCAGATCGCGGAGAACGGCAGCGTCGACGTCGCCGTCCTGCTCCGGCAGGCGCTGCGGCTGCTGGGCCGCGCATGACCTCGCCCGAGTCCGAGCCCGGCTCCGCGGCGAGCCCGTGGGCCGGTGACGAGGAGCGCGTCGTGGAGTCCGCGCTGCGCCCGCACTCGCTGGGGGAGTTCGTCGGCCAGCCGAAGGTCGCCCGGCAGCTGGACCTGGTGCTCGAGGGCGCCAAGCGCCGCGGTCGGCCGCCGGACCACGTGCTGCTGTCCGGACCGCCCGGCCTGGGCAAGACGTCGCTGGCGCTGATCATCGGGGCCGAGCTCGGCACCACCGTGAAGATCACCTCGGGCCCGGCGATCGAGCGGTCCGGGGACCTCGCCGCGATGCTGTCCAACCTCGGCGAGGGCGACGTGCTCTTCATCGACGAGATCCACCGGATCGCCCGGCCCGCCGAGGAACTGCTCTACATGGCGATGGAGGACTTCCGGGTCGACGTCGTGGTCGGCAAGGGGCCCGGTGCCACCGCGATCCCGCTGGAGATCTCGCCGTTCACGCTGGTCGGGGCCACCACCCGCGCCGGCCTGCTGACCGGTCCGCTGCGCGACCGGTTCGGCTTCGTGGGCCAGATGGAGTTCTACTCGACCGAGGACCTGCAGCTGGTGCTGCGCCGCAGCGCTGACCTGCTGGGGGTGGCCATCGACGCCGAGGGCGCTGCCGAGATCGCCGGCCGCTCCCGCGGCACCCCGCGGATCGCCAACCGGCTGCTGCGCCGGGTGCGCGACTACGCCGAGGTGCGCGCCGACGGCCGGGTGACCCGGGCGGTGGCCCGGGCCGCGCTGGCGCTCTACGACGTCGACGAGCTGGGCCTGGACCGGCTGGACCGCGAGGTGCTGCATGCCCTGGTCGCCAAGTTCAACGGCGGGCCGGTCGGCGTGGCCACCCTGGCGGTGGCCGTGGGGGAGGAGCCGCACACCGTCGAGGAGGTGTGCGAACCGTTCCTGGTACGGGCCGGGCTGCTGGCCCGGACCCCCCGCGGGCGGGTCGCCACGGAGGCCGCCTGGACCCACCTGGGGCTGCCCGTGCCCGACGGCGTGTGGCTGCGCGGGGGCACGCCGGGTGACCAGCCTGCGTCGCCCACCTTGTTCGACGCCTAGACTCCTCGGCGCCGGAGCGCCCGCCCCTGGGTGAGGTGCGCCCTGGCCCGGTCACGCCTGCGGGCGTACCGCAGCCGACGTCCCCGACGTGGCCGCCCCCCGGTGGCCACAACGACCGCGCGAACCCTGCGCGGTGGAGAGGCACGACAACCGTGGAGTTCTTCCCGCTGATCCTGCTGGTGCTCGCCTTCGCACTGCTGATCGTCCTGCCTGCCCGGCAGCGCAAGAAGATGGCCGCCAACGCCCAGGCGCTGCAGGAGTCCCTGACCGTCGGCACGCCGGTCATGCTGACCAGCGGCCTGCACGGCACGGTCGCCGCGATCGGCGAGGGCACCGTCGACATCGAGATCGCCCCCGGCGTCGTCGCCACCTTCGCCCGCCCGGCCGTGATGGAGGTGCGCACGAAGGACGGCGCCGTCCTCGACGCGCAGGCCGGCGAGGTCGTCCCGCCGACGGCCGAGCGCACCGGGTACGTGGACGGCGACGGCGACCCGGGCTCGACCACCGACCGCAAGGACTGACATGGCCTCCCGCCAGCTCCCGGCGTCCCGGTACTTCGGGGCGTTCATCCTGATCGTGGCCCTCATGTACGGCCTGATCTTCCTCACCGGTTCGCAGCGGACCCCGCAGCTGGGTCTGGACCTGCAGGGCGGCACCACGGTGACGCTCACCGCCGCGGTCCCCGGTGGCGGCACCCCCAGCCGCGAGGACCTGGAGCTGGCGCGCCAGATCATCGAGCAGCGCGTCAACGGTCTCGGCGTCGCCGAGGCCGAGGTGGTCACCGAGGGTGACTCCAACATCATCATCTCGGTGCCCGGCGAGGACGGCGACCAGGCCCGCGAGCTGGGCCAGACCGCCCAGCTGCGCTTCCGGCCGGTCGTCGGCGGACCCGAGGCGGCCACCACGGCCACCGATCCGGCGGCAACGGACCCGGCCGCACCCACGACCGACCCGGCAGCGCCCACGACCGACCCGGCAGCGCCGACGACGGACCCCGCAGCGCCGACGACGGACCCGGCCGCGACCAGCTCGGTCGCCCCGGACTCGCTGGCCGCGGAGGACACCACCGCCCCGGCCACGGACGCGACGCCGACCACCGACCCGGCCGCGGCGACCACTGCCCCCGCCGCGACGGACGGGTCGACCGACGGGACCACGGACGGCGCGGCCGCGACCCCGCTGACCCAGGAGCAGGCCGCCGCCGAGTACGCCACCCTGATCTGCTCGGCCGACGACACCTCCACCGGCGACGTCGACCTGGCCGAGTCCTACCTCGCCGCCTGCTCGGAGGACGGCACCGCCAAGTACCTGCTGGGCCCGGCCGTCGTCGAGGGCACCGAGGTCTCCTCGGCCAGCGCCGGCACCACGGCGCAGACCGGCGAGTGGGTCGTGAACGTCGACTTCTCCTCGCAGGGCTCCTCAACCTGGGCGGCCTACACCACCGCCAGCGTCGGCAGCGCGGTCGGCATCGTGCTCGACGGCCGGGTCGTGTCCGCCCCGACCATCAACAGCGCGATCACCGGCGGCACCACCCAGATCACCGGCTCGTTCAGCCAGACCGAGGCGCAGACGCTGGCCAACCAGCTGGAGTACGGCGCGCTGCCGCTGACCTTCACCCAGGCCACCGCGCAGACGATCACCACCGAGCTGGGCGGCGAGCAGCTGCGCGCCGGCCTGATCGCCGGGGCCGTGGGCATCGCCCTGGTGTTCCTCTACGCCCTGCTCTACTACCGCGCGCTCGGCCTGGTCATGATCGCCAGCCTGCTGCTGTCCGCGGTCGTGGTCTACGCCAGCCTGGTCCTGCTGGGCCGGGAGATCGGCTTCACGCTGAGCCTGGCCGGCATCGCCGGGTTCATCGTGAGCATCGGCATCACCGCGGACTCCTTCGTCGTCTACTTCGAGAGACTCAAGGACGAGATCCGCGAGGGACGGACGCTGCGCAGCGCCGTCCCGCGGGCCTGGGTCCGCGCCCGGCGCACGATCCTGAGCGCCGACTCGGTCAGCTTCCTGGCCGCCGCGATCCTCTACCTGCTCGCGATCGGCGACGTGAAGGGCTTCGCGTTCACCCTCGGCCTGTCCACGGTGCTCGACCTGCTCGTGGTCTTCCTCTTCACCCACCCGCTGATGGCGGTGCTCAGCCGGTTCCGCTCGTTCGGCTCGAGCCGGTTCTCCGGCCTCGGTGCCGTCGACGTCACCCGCCGCGCGACGACCGCGCCGCGGCCGGGTCAGCGGCCCACGGCCAGCACGGCCAGCACGGCCAGCGACAGGAGCGACCGATGACCGGCACCCCCCGCGACGGCGGCAGCGACCCCGCCGAGGAGCCCGTCGACGGGCCCGACGTCCCGGTCGGGACCGACGCCGACGAGACGCCGGACGAGTCCGACGCCGACATCCGGGAGGACGCCGCGCGGGACGCCGACGACGGCGCCCTGGCGGACGCCGGGCTGCCCACCGAGGGGGACACCCCGGCCGACTCCGCCGCGGTGCGGACGGCGCCGCGGAAGGCGTCGCTGGCCCACCGGCTCTACAACGGCGAGGCCGGGCTGGACGTCGTGGGGCGCAGCCGGTTCTGGTACAAGGTCACCGCCGTCGTGGTGCTGGTCTGCGTCGCGTCGATGATCTTCCGCGGGTTCAACTTCGGCATCGACTTCGAGGGCGGCAACAGCTTCCGGGTGCCGGCCTCGACGTCCCAGCTGGCCGACATCCGCGAGGCGGCCGAGGAGGCCGGCGCGCAGGTCTCCACCGCGCAGATCGTCGGCGGCAACACCGTGCTGCTGCGCACCGGCACGCTGGACAACGCCGCCGAGGCGACCGTGGTGTCGGCCATCGCCGATGCCGCCGGCGTCACCGACGCCCAGGTGAGCCCGGAGTCGGTCAGCGCCGACTGGGGCCGGGACATCACCGACCAGGCCCTGATCGCCCTGCTGGTCTTCCTGGCCGCGGTGGTCGTGTTCCTGGCCATCCGCTTCCAGCCCAAGATGGCCGTGGGCGCGATCGTCGCCCTGGCGCACGACATCATCCTGACCGCCGGCGTGTACTCCATCGTCGGTTTCGAGGTCACGCCGTCCACCGTCATCGGCTTCCTGACCATCCTCGGGTTCAGCCTCTACGACACCGTGGTGGTCTTCGACAAGGTCGACGAGAACGTCAAGGACCTGGAGAAGGGCGCCCGCATGACCTGGGGCGAGGCGGCCAACCTCGCGGTCAACCAGACCCTGATGCGCTCGATCAACACCTCGGTCATCGCGCTGCTGCCGGTGCTGGGGCTGCTGGTCGTCGGGGTCGTCGTCCTCGGCGTCGGCACCCTGCAGGACCTGGCCCTGGTGCTCACCGTCGGCCTGGCCGCCGGCACCTACAGCTCGATCTTCCTGGCCACCCCGGTGCTGGCCGACCTCAAGGCCCGGGAGCCCGGCGTGCAGGCGCTGCGCAAGCGGGTGCTGGCCCGCCGCGCGGCCGACGCCCGCGCGGCCGGCGGGGCGACCGCGGCCGGCCCGGTGGCCAGCGCCCGGCGGGCCCGGCCGGCCCGCTCGGCGACCGCCCTGGTCGACCGGGACGAGCTGCCCGAGCGCCCGGAGTCCTTCGAGCAGGTCGAGTCGCCGGCCTCGGTGACCCGGACGGCGACGGCCCCCAAGCCGGGCGCCCGGCCGCAGCGGCCCGGCGGCGGCAAGAAGCGTCGGTGAGCACCACCCCGCTCGCGGAGCTGATCGCCTCCATCGCGGTCGACATCCCGGACTTCCCGGAGCCCGGGGTGGTGTTCCGCGACCTGACGCCGGTGTTCGCCGACGCCTCGGCGTTCCGGCAGGTCGCCGAGGCTCTGGCCGGGTCGGTGCTGGAGGACCCGCGGGGCGCGGCGCTGCGGACCGGGCCGGACGACCCGGGGTTCGACGTCGTGGTCGGGGTGGAGGCCCGCGGCTTCCTGCTCGCGGCCGCCGTCGCGGTGGTCGCCGGCACCGGCGTCGTGCCGGTCCGCAAGGCCGGCAAGCTCCCGCGGTCCACGGTCTCGGCGGACTACACGCTCGAGTACGGGACGGCGACCCTCGAGCTGCACACCGACTCGATCACCCCGGGCCAGCGGGTGCTGGTCGTCGACGACGTGCTGGCCACCGGCGGCACGCTGGAGGCCGCCATCGGGCTGGTCGAGCGGGTCGGCGGGGTGGTCACCTCCGTCTCGGTGGTGATCGAGCTCCCGGCGCTCGGCGGCCGGCAGCGGGTGGCGCCGCACACCGTGCACGCCCTCTGGACCACCTGACGCAGGTCACCCTCCCGAGCGGTCCGCCGCCGGGAGGGCGTGGCTAGCATGGTGTGGGTCCAGTCCCCCCAGGACCCAGGAGTGGCCATGGCATCCGAGGTGGCTTCCCCTGCCGCGTCCGGGGCTGCACCGGCCGACCCGACGCCGCGGGCCGCGCTGCCCGACCGGCCGGCCGTGCAGCTGCCCGACGCCCGGCCGACCGACGTCCCGAGCGACGCCCCGCTCGAGGTCGTCGACGAGGGCACCGCGCTGGAGTCGGTCCCGCGTCGGCGGGTCCGCGACCGGCTGGCCCGCCGGATCGTCGCCGGCCAGCGCTCGACCGTCGTCCGGCCCGTCCTGGAGCCGTTGGCGGCCCTGCACCGCTCCAGCCACCCCAAGGCCGACCTGGCCCTGCTGCAGCGGGCCTACGACGTGGCCGAGGCCGCGCACGCCAGCCAGAAGCGCAAGTCCGGCGACCCCTACATCACCCACCCGCTCGCGGTGGCCACGGTGCTGGCCGGGCTGGGCATGGACACCACCACGCTGGTGGCCGCGCTGCTGCACGACACGGTGGAGGACACCGGGGTCGCCCTGGACACCATCACCGCGGACTTCGGGCCCGAGGTGGCCCACCTCGTCGACGGCGTCACCAAGATCGACAAGGTCAGCTTCGGGGACGGCGCCCAGGCCGAGACCATCCGCAAGATGATCGTGGCGATGGCCAAGGACCCCCGGGTGCTGGTCATCAAGCTGGCCGACCGGCTGCACAACATGCGCACCCTGCGCTTCCTCCCGCCGGAGAAGCAGGAGAAGAAGGCCCGCGAGACGCTGGAGATCCTCGCGCCGCTGGCCCACCGGCTGGGCATGAACACCATCAAGTGGGAGCTGGAGGACCTCGCGTTCGCCACGCTGTACCCCAAGCGCTACGACGAGATCGTGCGGCTGGTCGCCGAGCGGGCGCCGTCCCGGGACACCTACCTGTCCGAGGTGACCAGCGCGGTCACCGAGCAGCTCAAGGCAGCCAAGGTCGAGGCCGCCGTCACCGGCCGGCCCAAGCACTACTACTCGATCTACCAGAAGATGATCGTCCGCGGCCGTGACTTCACCGACATCTGGGACCTCGTCGGCATCCGGATCCTGGTGGACTCCGTCCGCGACGTCTACGCGGCGCTGGGGATCATGCACGCCCACTGGCAGCCGGTCCCCGGCCGCTTCAAGGACTTCGTGGCCATGCCGAAGTTCAACATGTACCAGTCGCTGCACACGACGGTGATCGGCCCGCAGGGCAAGCCGGTCGAGCTGCAGATCCGCACCCACGACATGCACCGCACGGCCGAGTACGGCATCGCCGCGCACTGGAAGTACAAGGAGAAGGCGCGCGGCGGCGGCCCGGTCACGCCGATGAAGCCCGGGTCCACCGGCGACGACATGCTGTGGCTGCGCCAGCTGCTGGACTGGCAGCGCGAGGCGCAGGAGCCCGGCGAGTTCCTGGAGACCCTGCGCTACGACCTGGGCCCGCAGGAGGTCTTCGTCTTCACGCCCAAGGGCGACGTGATCAGCCTGCCCGAGCAGTCCACGCCGGTGGACTTCGCCTTCGCGGTGCACACCGAGGTCGGCTACCGCTGCATCGGCGCCCGGGTCAACGGCTCGCTGGTGTCCCTGGACAGCAAGCTCGCCAACGGCGACGTCGTCGAGGTCTTCACCTCCCGGTCGCCCACCGCCGGCCCCAGCCGCGACTGGCTGGAGTTCGTCGGGTCCTCCCGGGCGCGCACCAAGATCCGGCAGTGGTTCACCAAGGAGCGCCGCGAGGACGCCGTCGACGCCGGCAAGGACGCGCTCACCAAGGCGATGCGCAAGGCCGGCCTGCCGCTGCAGCGGCTCATGGGCGGCGACGCGCTCAGCACGCTGGCCGCTGACCTGCACCACGCCGACGTCAGCGCGCTCTACGCCGCGGTGGGGGAGAACCACCTCTCGGCGTCCTCGGTCGTGGAGAAGCTGCTGGTCGCCCTGGGCGGCTCCGAGGGCGCCGCGGAGGACATCGCCGAGACCGCCATCCCCACCCGCCGCTCGGTGGCCCGCACCGCCAGCGGCGACCCCGGCATCGAGGTCACCGGCCGCACCGACGTGTGGGCCAAGCTCGCCAAGTGCTGCACCCCGGTGCCCGGCGACGACATCCTGGGCTTCGTCACCCGCGGCGGCGGCGTCAGCGTGCACCGCACCGACTGCACCAACGCCGACGACCTGCAGCGCAAGCCCGAGCGGCTGGTCGAGGTGGCCTGGGCCGCGCAGCCCGGCGCGGTGTTCCTGGTCGCCATCCAGGTCGAGGCCCTCGACCGGCACCGGCTGCTCTCCGACGTCACGAAGGCCCTGGCCGACGAGCGGGTCAACATCCTCTCGGCGTCGGTGCAGACCAGCCGCGACCGGGTGGCCATCAGCCGGTTCACCTTCGAGCTGGCCGACCCGGCCCACCTCGGCGCGGTGCTGCAGACGGTGCGCAACGTGGAAGGCGTCTTCGACGTGGAGCGCGTCACGGCGTGAATTGCGATCCTCCGGATCGCACCGCGGCCAGGAGCCGTGCCCCGGGGGCGACGAGCGACGCTGCTCCCGCCTCGGGTCAGGGGCGCTCGTGCCTCGGCCCCTGACCGTCGGCGGGACGGGGACGAGTCCCTCCTCGGGGAGGACGCCTCGTTCCTCGGCGCCCTCCCGTCGTCGGGACGGCCGCGGTGCGATCCGGAGGATCGCGATGAGCTCAGCCGGCGGGGGTCACTCCGGCGATCGTCACCGCGGTGGCGGGCTGGCCGTCCTGGCTGCCGTCGGCGGTGCCGAGCGCGGCGACCTGGTCGAGGACGCCGAGGCCGGCCTCGTCGATGGTGCCGAAGACGGTGTAGGCCGGGTCGAGCTGGCTGTCGCCGTAGACCAGGAAGAACTGGCTGCCGTCGGTGCCGTCACCGGCGTTGGCCATCGCCAGCACGCCGCGGCCGTAGGTCTCCGAGCCGGCCACGGCGGTCGGGAACGAGTACCCGGGGCCACCGGAGCCGGTCGCCGACGGGTCGCCGCACTGCAGCACCTTCAGGCCGTCGGAGGTGGTCAGCCGGTGGCACAGCGTCGAGTCGAAGAAGCTCTGCGAGGCCAGCGTGGCGAAGCTGTCCGCGGCGCAGGCGCCGGGGCCGGTGTAGTCCAGCGTGATGCCGATGTCGCCGGCGCTGGTCGAGATCGTCTCGGCCTGGGTGCCGGTGGGCAGGTCACCGGTGGGCGCGTCGACGGCGAAGGTGCCGGAGCTGCCCTGCGCGTCGTAGGTGTAGGTGCACGCCCCGGCGGTGGTGGTCTGGCCGGCCCGCTCGGCGCCCGGGCCGGCCAAGAAACATATACACATCTGACGCTGCCGACGATACTCCTTGTGGAGATCTCGGGGGGCGCCGTGTCATTTAAAAAAAAAAAATAATGCAGCTCTCGTGTCCGGTGGCGTTCCTACATAACATATCCATAAACGCCCCTGTACCTAACATCGCGTAGTTGTCTCACTATGCGCTGCACGTTCCATTNGGGGCGGCCGGGGCGGAGGTGGCCGCGCTCGAGCTGGCCGAGGCGGTGGAGCTGTCGTCGTCCCCGCCCAGGCCGGTGACCAGCAGGGCGGCACCGACGACCACCACGACGGCGGCGACGGTGACCCCGATCAGGACGTTGCGCCGACGGCGACGCTGCTGGGCCGCCCGCCGCTCCAGCTGCCGCTGCAGGTGACGTTGGGCGTTCTGACGGCGCTGCTTGTTGCTGACCACGGGTGCCGAGTCTAGGCAACCCTTCCTGGCGGTCTGCTGTGACGCCGGTCGTGTCGGGGGTGGCACGTACCCTGCGCAGGTGCTCATCCGCTCCTTCCCCGCCGGCGCGTTCGGCACCAACTGCTACGCCGTGGCGTCCGGCCCGCGGTCGGAGTGCGTCGTCGTCGACCCCGGCATGGAGGCCGTCGAGCCCCTCGCGGAGATGCTCGCCGCCGACGGCCTGAAGCCGGTCGCCGTCGTGCTGACCCACGGCCACCTCGACCACACGTTCTCGGTCCTGCCGGTCTGCGACGGGTACGGCATCCCGGCCTACCTGCACCCCGCCGACTCCGGGATGCTCTCGGACCCCGCGCGCTGGCACGGCCCGGCCCTGGCCCCGTTGATCTCCGGGGTGCGGCTGCCCGACCCGGCCGACGTGCTCGCCCTGGACGACGGCGCCACCCTGTCGCTGGCCGGCGTCGACCTCACCGTCCGGCACGCCCCGGGCCACACCCAGGGCTCGGTGATGTTCTCCCTGGACCTCGACGACTCCCCGGGTCTGCTGGCCGGCGACGTGCTGTTCGCCGGGTCGGTCGGCCGGGTCGACCTGCCCGGCGGGTCGTGGGAGTCGATGCTGGGCTCGCTGCGCGACGTCGTCCTGCCGCTGGACGACGCCACCGTCGTCCTCCCCGGGCACGGCCCGGCCACCACGATCGGGCGCGAGCGGGCCACGAACCCCTACCTGGCCGAGGCCTCGGCCGCGCCGAAGGGCCGCGGGCTGTGAGCGACCTCGTCGCCCCGAAGGGCACCTTCGACGTCCTGCCCCCGGACTCCGCGCGGTTCCTCGCCGTCCGCGAGACGCTGACCGCGCCGCTGCGCCGGGCCGGCTACGGCTACGTGGAGACCCCGGTCTTCGAGGACACCGCGGTGTTCGCCCGCGGCGTGGGGGAGTCCACCGACGTCGTCAGCAAGGAGATGTACACCTTCACCGACAAGGGCGGCCGCTCGCTGACCCTGCGGCCCGAGCTGACCGCCGGGCTGATGCGGTCCTTCATCGAGCACCGCCTCTACTCCGGCCCGCTGCCGGTGAAGCTGTGGAGCGTGGGCTCGGCGTTCCGCTACGAGCGCCCGCAGGCCGGCCGCTACCGGCACTTCACCCAGGTCGACGTCGAGGCCCTGGGCATCGACGACCCGGCGCTGGACGCCGAGGTGGTCGCCCTGGCCGACCAGGGCTACCGCGACCTGGGCCTCACCGGGTACGAGCTCCAGCTGACGTCGCTGGGCGACAGCACCTGCCGGCCGCAGTACCGCGAGCTGCTGACGGCGTTCCTGGCCAAGCTGGACCTCGACGAGGACACCCGGCGCCGGGCGGGGATCAACCCGCTGCGGGTGCTGGACGACAAGCGCCCCGAGGTGCAGGCCCAGCTGGTCGACGCCCCACTGATGGTCGACCACCTCTCCGACGCCACGAAGGCGCACTACGACGCCGTCCGGCAGCACCTGGCCGACCTCGGCGTGGCCTGGGTCGAGGCGCCCCGGCTGGTCCGCGGGCTGGACTACTACACGAAGACCACCTTCGAGTTCGTGCACGGCGGCCTGGGCTCCCAGTCCGGGATCGGCGGCGGCGGCCGGTACGACGGGCTGTCCGCCGCGCTGGGCGGGCCCGACGTGTCGGGCATCGGCTACGCCGTCGGGGTCGACCGCACCATCCTCGCGGTGCAGGCCGAGGGCCTGGACATCGCCGTCGAGTCCGGCGTGCAGGCCTTCGTGGTGCCGCTGGGCGCCGAGGCGAAGAAGCTCGCCGTCCGGTGGGTGGGCCAGCTGCGCGCCGCCGGGGTGTCCGCCGACACCGTGTACGGCGACCGCGGGCTCAAGGGCGCCATGAAGGCCGCCGACCGATCGGGTGCGGCCCAGGTCGTCGTGGTCGGGGACCGGGACCTGGCCGACGGCGTCGCGCAGCTGAAGACGATGGCCACCGGCGAGCAGGTGGCCGTGCCCCTGGGCGAGCTGGTCGACCGGGTGCGTGCGACGGTGGGGGCATGAGCATGGAGCAGCGCCCCCTGGGTCGTACCGGTGCCGATGTGTCCGTCGTGGGTCTTGGGACCTGGCAGCTCGGCGGGGACTGGGGCGACGTCAGCTCCGAGGGCGCCGCCGAGGTCCTGGACGCCGCCCTCGACGCCGGCGTCACCCTGCTGGACACCGCCGACGTGTACGGCGACGGCCGCTCCGAGGAGCGGATCCGGCAGGCCCTGGCACCCCGGTCGGACCGCCCGTTCGTGGCCACCAAGGCCGGCCGCCGCGCGGACCCGTTCGAGGCCGCCACCTACACGCCGGAGAACCTGCGGGCCTGGGTCGACCGGTCCCGCCGCAACCTGGGCGTGGACACCCTCGACCTGGTCCAGCTGCACTGCCCGCCCCCGGCCGTCTACTCCGACCAGCGGGTCTACGACACCCTCGACGGGTTCGTCGCCGACGGCTCGATCGCTGCCTACGGCGTCTCGGTCGAGACGGTCGAGGAGGGCCTGACCGCGCTCCAGCACGAGGGCGTGCAGTCCATCCAGGTGATCCTCAACGTCTTCCGGCGCAAGCCGCTGGAGCAGCTGCTGCCCGCCGCGGCCCGCGCCGGCGTCGGCATCCTGGCCCGGGTGCCGCTGGCCAGCGGTCTGCTGACCGGCAAGTACGACGAGTCGACGACGTTCGCCGCCGACGACCACCGCAACTTCAACCGCAACGGCGAGGCCTTCGACGTCGGCGAGACGTTCTCCGGCGTGCCCTACGACGTCGGCCTGGCCGCCGCCCGCGAGGTCGCCGCGATCGCCCCCGAGGGGGCCACCACCGCGGCGTTCGCGCTGCGCTGGGTGATCGACCAGCCCGGCGTCACCAGCGTCATCCCCGGGGCGCGCAACGTCGAGCAGGTGCTCGGCAACGTCGCCGCCGCCTCGCTCGCCCCGCTGACCGACGGCCAGCTCGCCGACCTCGAGCGGGTGTACGACGAGCGCATCCGCGCCCACGTGCACGCCCGCTGGTAGGTCCCACCTCTCTGCGTCCTGTCCCACCCCGCCGCCCCGAAAGGCACTCCCGTGCTCCGCACCCACGACGCCGGCACCCTCCGCGCTGCCGACGCCGGCACCACCGTCACCCTCGCCGGCTGGATCGCCCGCCGCCGCGACCACGGCGGGGTGGTCTTCCTGGACCTGCGCGACGGCTCCGGCTACGCCCAGGTCGTCGTCCGGGAGTCCGACGCGCACGCGCTGCGCAACGAGTTCTGCGTGCTGGTGACCGGGCAGGTGCAGGCCCGCCCGGACGGCAACGAGAACCCGGAGCTGCCCTCGGGCGAGATCGAGGTCGTCGCCTCGACCCTGCAGGTGCTGTCGACGTCGGCGCCGCTGCCGTTCCCGATCGAGACCGCGCAGGCCGCCGGGGACGACGTCCGCTACACCTACCGCTACCTCGACCTGCGGCGGCAGGGCCCGGCATCGGTCATGAAGCTGCGCAGCGAGATCAACCGGGTGGCCCGCGGCGTCATGGCCGGCAAGGGGTTCACCGAGGTCGAGACGCCGTCGCTGACCCGCTCCACCCCCGAGGGCGCCCGCGACTTCGTCGTCCCGGTGCGCCTGCAGCCCGGCTCCTGGTACGCGCTGCCGCAGTCGCCGCAGCTGTTCAAGCAGCTGCTGATGATCGGCGGGCTCGAGCGGTACTACCAGATCGCCCGGTGCTTCCGGGACGAGGACTTCCGCGCCGACCGGCAGCCGGAGTTCACCCAGCTGGACTTCGAGATGAGCTTCGTCGACCGGGACGACGTCCTGGACGTGGCCTCCTCCGTGGTCACCGCGCTGTGGAAGGAGCTCGCCGCCCACGACGTCGGCGAGATCCCGCGGATGACCTACCGCGAGGCGATGGACCGCTTCGGGTCCGACAAGCCCGACCTGCGGTTCGGCCTCGAGCTCACCGAGCTGACCGAGTTCTTCGCCGACACCCCGTTCCGGGTGTTCCAGTCGCCCTACGTCGGCGCCGTCGTCATGCCCGGCGGTGGCTCGCAGCCCCGCCGCACGTTCGACGCCTGGCAGGACTGGGCCCGCTCGCGCGGGGCCAAGGGCCTGGCCTACGTCACCGTCGCCGAGGACGGCACGCTGGGCGGCCCGGTCACCAAGAACATCTCCGACACCGAGCGGGCCGGCCTGGTCGAGGCCGTGGGCGCGAAGCCCGGCGACTGCATCTTCTTCGCCGCCGGCCAGCGCCGGACCTCCCAGGAGCTGCTGGGCGCCGCCCGCAACGAGATCGCCAAGCGGCTGGAGCTCATCGAGCCCGGGTCCTGGTCGTTCCTGTTCGTCGTGGACTTCCCGATGTTCGAGGAGACCGAGGAGGGGGGGTGGACCTTCATGCACCACCCCTTCACCTCGCCCACCCCGGAGTGGCGGGAGCGGTTCGCCGACGACAAGGGTGCGGCGCTGTCCGACGCCTACGACCTGGTGATCAACGGCAACGAGTGCATGTCCGGCTCGGTCCGCATCCACGACGCCGCGCTGCAGGAGCGGGTGTTCGAGACCCTCGGCATGTCCCGCGAGGAGGCCCGCGACCGGTTCGGGTTCTTCCTGGAGGCCTTCGCCTACGGCCCGCCGCCGCACGCCGGCGCCGCGCTGGGCTGGGACCGGCTGACCGCGCTGCTGGCCGGCGTGGACTCCATCCGCGAGGTCATCGCCTTCCCGAAGACCGGGGCCGGCTACGACCCGCTGACCGGTGCCCCGACGCCGATCAGCGACGCGCAGCGCAAGGAGGCCGGCATCGACTGGGTCGAGCCCCCCGCGAAGCCGGCCGCCGCGGAGGCCTGACCCGGACGTCCAGGGGTGCTGGGTAGCGTGGCTCACATGCTGCGCGCCCGCACCCTGCTCGGACCCGGACCCTGCAACCCCTACCCGGAGGCGACGGTCGCCCTCGGGCAGCCGCTGCTGGGTCACCTCGACCCGCTCTTCCTCCAGGTGCTGGACGAGACGTCCGACCGTCTGCGCACCGTCTTCGGCACGCAGAACCGGCGCACGCTGCCGCTGTCGGCCACCGGGTCCGCGGGCATGGAGGCGGCGTTCGTCAACACGCTGGGCCCCGGCGACGTCGCCGTCGTCGCGGTCAACGGGCTCTTCGGCCAACGGATGGCCGAGGTCGCCTCCCGCACCGGCGCCGAGGTGGTCACCGTCGACCACGAGTGGGGGCAGCCGGTCGACGCCGACCGGGTGCTGGCCGCGCACCCCTCGCCCAAGGTCATCGCCGCGGTGCACGCCGAGACCTCCACCGGCGTGGAGTCCGACATGGCCGCGCTGGGCGCCGGCAAGGGCGATGCGCTGCTGGTCGCCGACTGCGTGACGTCGCTGGGCGGCATCCCGGTCGCCCTGGACGAGTGGGGCGTGGACATCGCCTACTCGGGCTCGCAGAAGTGCCTGGGCGTCGCGCCCGGCCTGGCGCCGTTCACCATCAGCGACCGGGCGTGGGAGCGGCGGATCACCCGGCCGCAGTCCTGGTACCTCGACCTCGGTCTGCTCGGCGGGTACGCCGGCGAGGCCGGCGGCTCGGGTGGGCGGACCTACCACCACACCGCGCCGACCGGCATGGTCGTCTCGCTGCACGCCGGCCTGGGCCGGGTGCTCGAGGAGGGCCTGGACGCCGTCCACGCCCGGCACGCCGCCGCCGGTGCTGCGCTGCAGTCCGGCCTCGAGGCCCGCGGCATGCGGCTGTTCGCCGCGGCCGGCCACCGGCTGCCGGAGCTGACCACCGTGTGGGTGCCCGACGGCGTCGACTCCGCCGCCGTGCGCAAGCGCCTGCTGGACGAGTACGGCATCGAGATCGGCGGCGGCGTCGGCGAGTTCGCCGCCACCGTCTGGCGGATCGGCCTGATGGGCCACAACGCCCGCCCGGACTCGGTCGCCCTCGTCCTGGCCGCCCTGGACGCCGTCCTCGCCTGAGGGGCCTGTTGATCATCGTCAGCTGCAGGTGGGACACGCCCTCCGACGGCGTGTCCCACCTGCACGAGGCGATGATCAACGACGGGGTGGGCGCCAGCCGCGGGTGAGCAGCGCACGGCGGCTGCGGTCCACGACCGTGCGGGCGTTGCGGTGCCGGGCGGCGAAGCGCAGCAGCAGGTAGCCGTCGGCGGCCATCAGCGAGTACCGGTCGACGTCCCGCTCGAACTGGTCGCGCTCGGCGTGCTGGCGTCCCTCGTACTCCTCCAGCACGCGCCACTCCTCCCACCCGAGGTCGCCGTGGGCGACGACCGTGCCCCACCGGTCGCGGACGGGCACCTGCGGCTGGACCGGCGGCAGGTCGCTGTCGACCAGCCACCAGCGGATCTGGCTCTCCGGCCGGGACATCGCCCGGGCGTCCAGGTGCGGCGCCACCGCCCGGGCCCGGACCACGCCGCGGGCCCGCCCGGCCCGGGCCAGGCGGTCGGCCAGCTCCTCGGCGGTCACGGCTCCCGAGCGCAGCAGCGCGTCGCCGACGGCGCACAGCTCGTCGGCGGACATCACGGCAGCGCAGTCCAGGAAGGTCTGCGCTCCGCTGGTCACCCGCATCCCGTCG
This sequence comes from Klenkia terrae, assembly GCF_900491935.1. GTDB lineage: Bacteria > Actinomycetota > Actinomycetes > Mycobacteriales > Geodermatophilaceae > Klenkia > Klenkia terrae. The sequence continues at coordinate 120,469 of NZ_UEXK01000004.1, read as the reverse complement.
CGCTCGACGACGTCCTCGTGGGCCAGCGTGCGGATCCGGGTGACCACCTCGGCCCGCTGGGGGAGCACGCGGCGCGGGGTGAGCGCGACGGTGGGCCGCGCCGGCAGGTCGACGTGGGCGCCCAGCAGGTGCGCGGCGGTGAGGTGGCTGAAGGCGGCGTCGTCCGGCAGTCCCTGGGCGAGCAGCGCGAGCTGCTCCCTGCCGTCGAGCGCGTCGTCGAGCTGGACCCAGCGGTCGTGCGCCAGGTGCAGCCAGTCGGCGCCCTGCCGCCGACCCCGGCCGGCACCGGCGGCGGTCGCTGCGGCGGAGGTCAGCACCCGGGGGACGTCCATGCCGGCGACCGTGGACCGCCGCAGACATCCGTGGAGGCCGGTCGGGCGACCGGTGGACAACACCCCCTGATGTGCACGCCCACGAACGCCCGGCCGTGCAGCCTGCTAGGCCAACCCCCAGGGAGTTGATCATCGTCAGGTGCAGCCAGGGCGCGCCGGGGGACGGCGTGTCCGACCTGCAGCTGACGATGATCAACTCCGCCGGGCGGGGGCGGGGTCAGGCGTTGTTCAGCCTGGCCAGGTGCTCGGCGGTCAGCTGCACGTGGGTGGCGGCGGCCGAGTCCTGGATGCTCCGCGGCTTGCTCGCGCCGGGGATGGGGATGACCACGTCGGCCTGGGCGAGGTGCCAGGCCAGCGTCACCTGGTACACCGAGACACCCAGCTCCTCGGCGACCGCGCCGAACTCGGCGGCGGTGGTCGCCAGCGAGCCGGCGTCGCCCATCCCGCCGAACGGGCTCCAGGGGAACCAGGCGATGCCGTTGGCCGCGCAGTGCGCCAGCTCGCCGGCCGACGAGCGGTAGCCGGGGGAGAACTGGTTCTGCACGCTGACGAAGGCGTCGCCGCAGATGGCCCGGGCCTCGTCGATCTGGCCGATGTCGGCGTTGGACACCCCGACCATCCGCACCTTGCCGGCGTCGTAGAGGTCCTTGAGCGCGCCCATCGAGTCCGCCCACGGGGTCTGCGGGTCGGGCCGGTGGAACTGGTAGAGCCCGATGGCGTCCACGCCGAGGGCCTGCAGCGAGGCGTCGCACGCCCGCTCCAGGTACTCAGGTGAGCCGTCCAGGCCCCACTCGGTGCCGCCGGGCCGGGTGTGCCCGCCCTTGGTCGCGATGAGGACGTCGTCCGTCCCGCCCCACGACCGGACGGCGGCCGCCACCGTGCGCTCGTTGTGGCCCACCTCGGTGTCGTCGAGGCAGTAGGCGTCCGCGGTGTCGATGAGGGTGACCCCGGCGTCCAGCGCCGCGTGGACGACGGCCTCGGCCGCCTCCGCCGACGGGCGCTGGGGGGTGATGGACAGGGGCATGGCGCCCAGGCCGATGGCCGACACGGTGACCCGGCCGACGACGTCGTTGCCGATGGTGCGGTGCTGCACGAGGGGGTCCTCTCGGTCTGGAGATCCGTCGGGTGTGACTGCCCACGCAGGTAGCGTCGAACCGTGAGCACGCTGTTCGACCCCGACCCGGAGGAACGGTCGACCGTCGTGGACCCCGGGTCCCCGCTCGCCGTCCGGATGCGCCCGCGCGCGCTGGACGAGGTGGTCGGCCAGAAGCACCTGCTCGGCCCGCGCGCCCCGCTGCGCCGCCTGGTCGAGGCCGACGAGCCCATGTCGCTGGTCCTCTACGGCCCGCCGGGCACCGGCAAGACCACCCTCGCGCACGTCATCTCGCTGGCCACCAAGCGCAAGTTCGTGCAGCTGTCGGCCCTGGACGCCGGGGTCAAGGAGGTCCGCGCGGTCATCGCGGCCGCCAAGAGCGAGCTGGTGCACGGCAACCGGCGCACGGTGCTCTTCATCGACGAGGTGCACCGGTTCTCCAAGACCCAGCAGGACTCCCTGCTGTCCGCGGTGGAGGACCGGATCGTCAGCCTGATCGCCGCCACCACGGAGAACCCGTTCTTCTCGGTGGTCAGCCCGCTGCTGTCCCGGTCGCTGGTGCTCGCCCTGCAGTCGCTGTCCGACGACGACGTCCGGGAGGTGCTGCACCGGGCGATCGCCTCCGAGCGCGGCCTGGCCGGCGCGATCACGCTGGCGCAGGACGCCGAGGACCACCTGCTGCGGGTGGCCGGGGGCGATGCCCGCAAGGCGCTCACCGCGCTGGAGTCCGGTGCCGGGGCGGCGACGGCGGCCGGGGTCGACGTGCTGGACCTGGCCACCCTGGAGACCGCGGTCGCCCAGGCCGCCGTGCGCTACGACCGCCAGGGCGACCAGCACTACGACGTCGCCAGCGCGCTGATCAAGAGCATCCGCGGGTCCGACGTCGACGCCGCGATGCACTACCTGGCCCGGATGGTGGAGGCGGGGGAGGACCCCCGCTTCATCGCCCGCCGGCTGGTGATCAGCGCCAGCGAGGACATCGGCATGGCCGACCCGACCGCCCTGCAGGTGGCCGTCGCCGCGGCCGACGCGGTGGCGTTCATCGGCATGCCCGAGGGCCACTTCGCCCTCGCCCAGGCCACCGTCCACCTGGCGACCGCGCCGAAGTCCAACGCGCTGACCGTGGCGATCGGGGAGTCCGTGGGCGACGTCCGGGCGGGGCTGGCCGGGCCGGTGCCGCCGGGCCTGCGCGACGCGCACTACGCCGGGGCGAAGAAGCTGGGCCACGGGTCGACCTACAGCTACCCGCACGACCACCCCGACGGCGTGCTGGCCCAGCAGTACCCACCCGACGCCCTGGTGGGCCGGGACTACTACCGCCCGACCGGCCGCGGCGCCGAGGCCGCGATCGGCGCCCGGCTGGCCAAGCTGCGCGCGATCGTCCGGCGCCGACGCTGACCGTCGGGGCCCGCGGCTAGGGTGACCCGAGCCTGGAGACACCCGGGCCCGCAGACCGATCGACGAACACCCATCGACGAGTACAGGGAGACACCACGTGTCCGCAGGAGAGATCGCCGGGCTGGTCGCCGCCGGCGCGTTGGTGCTGCTGGTGGTGCTGCTCGCCGTGCCGCTGCTCAAGCTGGGCCGCACGCTCGACGAGACCACGCTGACCATCCGCCAGGTCCGCGAGCAGAGCCAGCCCATCCTCAGCCAGGCCTCCACGACGGTCACCCACGTGAACGCCAACCTGGAGCGGGTCGACGACATCACCGGCAACGCCGCCAACGTCTCCAGCAACGTCGCAGCCCTGACCAGCGTGTTCGCCGCCACCCTGGGCAGCCCGCTGATCAAGGCCGCCGCCTTCAGCTACGGCGTGCGCAGCGCGGTCAGCAAGAAGCGCGAGGGGCAGGCCCTCGCCTCCAGCCAGCGTGACCAGAAGGCCGAGCGCCGAGCTCGCCGGGCAGCACGGCGGGCCGCCTGATGCGCCGCATCTTCTGGCTGGCCATGGGCGCCACGATCGGCGTGCTCGTCGTCCGCAAGATGTCCGCCGCCGCCGAGCGGCTGACCCCGCAGTCGATCGCCGGTCAGCTCGCCGACGGCCTGCGCGACCTGGGCGACGCCATCGCCGACTTCGGCGCCGACGTCCGGGCCGCGGCCGCCTCGCGCGAGGACGAGCTGCGCGAGGGCACCGGCCTGGACGCCCCGCTCCCCACCCGCGACGAGGCCACCGCCGGCGGCCAGGCCGCGATCAACGCCCGCCGCGGCGCGCACGCCGCCGACTCCTGACCCACCCCACCGCACCCCGGGCGCCCCGCCGGGCCCGACCGAGAACGAGCTGAGATGCAGACCGCCGAGATCCGCCGTCGTTTCCTGGAGCACTTCGAGGCGCGCGGGCACACCGTCGTCGCCAGCGCCTCGCTGGTGTCCCCGGACCCGTCACTGCTGTTCACCGTCGCCGGCATGGTGCCGTTCATCCCGTACCTGACCGGTCGCGAGCCGGCCCCGTACCCGCGGGCCACCAGCGTGCAGAAGTGCGTGCGCACCCTCGACATCGAGGAGGTCGGCAAGACCACGCGGCACGGCACGTTCTTCCAGATGAACGGCAACTTCTCCTTCGGCGACTACTTCAAGGCCGAGGCCATCCGGTTCGCCTGGGAGCTGGTCACCGGCAGCGTGGACGACGGCGGGCTGGGTCTGGCGGCCGACCGCATCTGGCCGACGGTCTACCTGGACGACGACGAGGCGTTCGAGGCGTGGCAGGCCTACGTCCCGGCCGAGCGCATCCAGCGCCGGGGCATGGACGACAACTACTGGTCCACCGGTGCCTCGGGCCCGGCCGGACCCTGCTCGGAGATCCACTACGACCGCGGGCCGGCCTACGGCCCCGACGGCGGGCCGGAGAACGACCCGACCGGTGACCGGTTCCTGGAGATCTGGAACCTCGTCTTCATGCAGTTCGAGCGGGGCGACGGGGAGGGCAAGGACTTCCCGATCCTCGGCGAGCTGCCCCGCAAGAACATCGACACCGGCATGGGCCTGGAGCGGGTCGCGTTCCTGCTGCAGGGCGTGGACAACATGTACGAGATCGACGAGGTCGCCCCGGTCCTGCGCAGGGCCGCCGAGCTCGCCGGGGTCACCTACGGCGCCGACCACGACACCGACGTCCGGCTGCGGGTGGTCGCCGACCACGTCCGCTCCGGGCTGATGATCATCGGCGATGGCGTCACGCCCGGCAACGAGGGCCGCGGCTACATCCTGCGCCGCCTGCTGCGCCGCGCGGTCCGCTCGATGCGGCTGCTCGGGGTGGAGGGCGCGGTGCTGCCCACCCTGCTGCCGGTCAGCCGGGACGCCATGAGCCCGAGCTACCCCGACCTGGCCACCGACTTCGAACGGATCAGCTCGGTCGCCTACGCCGAGGAGGAGGCGTTCGCGCGCACCCTCGTCGCCGGCACCGCGCTGCTGGACACCGCGGTCACCCAGCTCAAGGACGCCGGCACCCCGCAGCTGCCCGGGGCGCAGGCCTTCCAGCTGCACGACACCTACGGCTTCCCGATCGACCTGACCCTGGAGATGGCCGCCGAGCAGGGCGTCACCGTCGACGAGGCGGGGTTCCGCGCCCTCATGGCCGAGCAGCGGGACCGCGCCCGGGCCGACGCCCGGTCCAAGCGCACCGGCGGGGTCGACGTCTCCCGGTTCTCCGAGCTGCTGGCCCAGCACGGTCCGACCGACTGGCTGGCCTACGAGACGCTGCGCACCGAGAGCCGGGTGCTCGGCGTGGTCGGCGACGCCGACGTCGCCGGCCCGGGCGAGCTGACCCGCGTCGTCCTGGACGCCACGCCCTTCTACGCCGAGTCCGGCGGGCAGGTGGCCGACGCCGGGCACCTGGTCTGGGACGGCGGCCGGGCCGAGGTCGTCGACGTGCAGCGCCCGGTCAAGGGCCTGGTGGCCCACCAGGTGCGGGTGCTGGAGGGCGAGCTGCGCGGTGGCGTGGAGCTGGCCGCCGAGGTCGACCTGGAGTGGCGCCGGTCGGCCTGCCAGGCGCACTCGGGCACCCACGTGGTGCACGCGGCGCTGCGCCGGGTGCTCGGCCCCCAGGCGCTGCAGGCCGGGTCCTACAACCGCCCCGGCTACCTCCGGCTGGACTTCGCCTGGCAGGGGGCGCTGACCGCGCAGCAGCGCAGCGACATCGAGGACGTCGCCAACGCCGCCGTGCGGGAGGACCAGGCGGTCCGCGCGCTGTGGATGTCGCTGCCCGAGGCCCGCGAGTTCGGCGCGCTGGCGCTGTTCGGCGAGACCTACGGCGAGCAGGTCCGCGTCGTCGAGATCGGCGGCGAGTGGTCCCGCGAGCTGTGCGGTGGCACCCACGTCCGCGGCAGCGCGCAGATCGGCCCGCTGGCGCTGACCGGCGAGAGCTCGGTCGGCTCGGGCTCCCGCCGCGTGGAGGCCGTCGTCAGCCTGGAGGGCTTCCGCTACCTGGCCCGCGAGCGCGACCTGGTGCGCCAGCTCGCCGACCTGCTCAAGACCCCGCAGGACGGCCTGGTCGAGCGGGTGTCGGGCATGCTGGCCCGCCAGCGCGAGGCCGAGCGGGAGCTGGCCGAGCTGCGCGGCGCGCAGACGCTCGCCGCCGCCGGTGACCTGGCCGCGGCGGCCCGCGAGGTGGGCGGCGTCCAGCTGGTCACCGGGTCGCCGGCCGGCCTGTCCGGCGGCGACCTGCGCGGGCTCGTGCTCGACGTCCGCGGCCGGCTGGGCACCGAGCGGCCGGCCGCCGTCGTCCTGGCGTCGGAGTCCGAGGGCAAGGTCGCGCTGGTCGCCGCGGTCAACCCGGTCGCCCAGGAGCGCGGGCTGTCGGCCAACGACCTGCTCAAGGCCGCGGCCGGCCCGGTGGGTGGGCGTGGCGGCGGCAAGGCCGACGTCGCCCAGGGCGGTGGCACCGACCCGGCCGGCATCCCGGCCGCGCTGGCTGCCGTCGAGCAGGCGCTGCAGGCGTGACCTCCCCGGAGCCGCCGGTGTGGGTACCCGGCCGGCGGCTCGGGGTGGACGTCGGCACCGTCCGGGTCGGCGTGGCGATGTCCGACGCCACCGGATTTCTGGCCTCGCCGCTGGTGACCCTGCGGCGCTCGGGCAAGGGCACCGATCTCGACCGGTTGGCCGCGCTCGTGGTGGAACACGAGGTGGTGGAGGTGGTGGTGGGGGACCCGAGGCACCTCTCGGGTGCGTCCGGGGCCTCTGCCGCCGATGCGGGCGCCTACGCTGGTTCACTGGCCACTCGGATCGGGGACGTCCCGGTGCGTCTCGTCGACGAAAGGCTCTCCACCGTGACCGCAGCCAGTCACCTGCGTGCGCGCGGCATCGACGCCCGTCGGCAGCGCTCCGTGATCGACCAGGAGGCCGCCGTGGTGATCCTGCAGAGCCACCTGGATCGCAGCCGCACAGCGGGCGGTCGGTGACCGCGTGAGCGACGAGGGCACCGGACGACGGCGCAGGCACGGCGGCGAGGGCGAGGGCGAGGGCCGACCCGCCGCGGACATCCTGCGCGAGTGGCAGACCGGGGAGATCCCGGTGGTCACCGACGACCCGACCGGTCCGCTGACCAGCGGTCGCCGGGCCCGGCGCCGGGCGGCCGAGGAGGCCGCCCGCGAGGTGCGGCCCGCCGCCCCCGCCGAGCCCGACGACGACGCCACCCGGCGCACCCCGCTGGCGCCCGGCGCCCGCCCGTCCGCCCGCGGTCCGCTGCCGCGACCCCCGGTGTCGGCCCTGTCCGGCCTGGTCCTCGGGTCCACCGGCGAGCGCCCCGCGGTGCGCGCCCCCGAGCCGCTGGCCCGCTGGGACGACGAGGACGCCACCGACCGGCACGCCCCCGTGGCCACCGGCACCGCCCGGGACGACCACCCGGTCACCGACGAGCACCCGTACACCGATGAGCACGCCTACACCGACGAGCACCCGGTCGCCGACGGACACCCGTACACCGACGAGCACCCGGTCGCGGACCAGCACGCCTACACCGACGAGCACCCCTACGCCGACGAGCACCCGGTCGCCGAGCGGCACCCGGCCACCGGGGAGCACCCGGCGTGGGACCAGACCGGCGGCCTGGAGGTCATCGGCGGCGACGACGAGGACGAGCGGGGTCGCCGGGGCCGGCGCGGCCGCGGCGGGTCGGCGTCCCGCGGACCGCGCCGCAAGCGCCGTCCGGTGACGATCCTGCTGTCCCTGCTGGTCCTGGCCGGCCTGGTCGTGGGCATCGTGGTCGGCGGCCAGTGGCTGATCGACAAGGTCAACCCGACCGCCGCGGACTACACCGGCTCCGGCAGCGGCGAGGTGCAGATCCGGGTGGAGAGCGGCGACTCGCTCACCGCGATCGGCAACACCCTGGTGTCCGCCGACGTCGTCGCGTCCTCCGGCCCGTTCGTGGACGCCGCCTCGGCCAACCCGGCCGCCGCCGGCATCCAGCCCGGGGTATACAGCATGGCGCTGCAGATGAGCGGGCAGGCGGCGCTGGACCGGCTGCTGGACCCCGCGTCCCGCCTGTTCGCCCGGGTGACCGTGCCCGAGGGCCTGCGGGTGGACGCGGTGCTGCAGCGGATCGCCGACAACTCCGAGATCCCGCTCGCCGACCTGCAGGCCGCCGCCGCGGACCCCGCCGCGCTGGGCCTGCCGGCGTGGGCCAACGGCATGCTCGAGGGCCACCTGTTCCCGGCCACCTACGACATCGAGCCCGACCAGACCGCCGTGCAGGTGCTCAGCGGCATGGTGTCCCGGGCGGAGCAGACGTTCGACTCGCTGCAGATCCCCGAGGCCGACCGGCTCCGCGTGCTGACCGAGGCCAGCCTGGTGCAGGCCGAGGCCGCCACCACCGAGGACATGGCCATGGTCGCCACCGTCATCGACAACCGGATCGCCGACGGCATGCCGCTGCAGTTCGACACCACGGTGAACTACGCGACCGGCAAGTCCGGCATCACCACGACCTCGGACGACCGGGCGACGGACTCGCCGTACAACACCTACCGGTACGCCGGCCTGCCGCCGGGGGCGATCGACAGCCCCGGCGAGGAGGCCCTGCAGGCGGTGCTCAACCCCACGCCGGGTGACTGGATCTACTTCGTGGTGGTCAACCCGGACACCGGCGAGACCCGGTTCGCCGTCACCGCGGAGGAGCACGCCGCCAACGTGGCGCTGTTCCAGCAGTGGCTGCGCGAGAACCCGGGTGACTGAGCGGGCCGCCGTCCTCGGTCGCCCGATCGCGCACTCGCTGAGCCCGGTGCTGCACCGGGCCGCCTACGCCGCCCTCGGGCTCGAGGACTGGACCTACGAGGCGCTGGACATCGGCGCCGAGGAGCTCCCCGTCCTGCTGGCCGGCCTCGACGAGGAGTGGCGCGGCTTCTCGGTGACCATGCCCTGCAAGCAGGCGGCGCTGCTGGCCGCGACCGAGCACGACGCGCTGCCGCTGCTGCTCGGCGCGGCCAACACCCTGGTCCGGGTGCCCGGTGGGTGGCGCGCGGAGAACACCGACGTCACCGGGGTCGGCATGGCACTCCAGCTGGGCGGGGTGGAGCGGGTCGAGCACGCCGCGATCCTCGGCGCCGGCGGGACGGCGAGCGCCGCCGCGGTCGCCCTGGCCAGCCTGGGTGCGCAGACGGTGGACGTCGTGGTCCGCGACCCCGCCCGGGCGGCCGGGGTCGTCGCCGTGCTGGACGCCCTGGACGTCACCGCCCGGGTGGCCACCTTCGCCCAGACGCCCGAGGTCGCCGCCCCGGTCGTGGTGAGCACCGTGCCCGCCGACGGCCAGACCACGGTCGCCGGCCTGCACTGGCAGCCCGGCCAGACCGTCCTCGACGTGCTCTACGCCGGCTGGCCGACCCCGCTGGCGGCCGCGGTCACCGAGGCCGGCGGCACCACGGTGCACGGCCTGGACGTGCTGTTCTGGCAGGCGACCGTCCAGGTCGAGCTGATCACCGGCCGGCCGGCGCCGATCGAGGCCATGCGCGCCGCGCTGGACGCCGCCGTCCCCCGCTGACCGTGCTGCCCGCGACCGTGCTGCCCCTCGCCGCCGGCCTGCTGGGTGCCGCACTGGGTCCGTGGCTGGCCCGGGCCACCGTCCGGTTCGCCACCCGCACGCCCGACGCCGCGCCCGGGCGGCTCCGGGTCGGGGTCACCGCCGTCCTCACCGCCGGGCTGCTGGCCGGTGCCGCCGCGCTGACCGGACCACGGCCGCTGCTGGTCGGCGTGCTCTGGCTGACCGCGGCGGCCGTCGTCCTGGCCGGGGTCGACCTGGCCAGCCACCGCCTGCCCGACGTGGTCACCCTCCCCGCGTTGGTCGTGCTGCTGGCCTCGGTCGTGGTCGACGCCGCCGTCGAGGGCACGGTGCAGCGCGCGCTGGACGGCGTGGTGCTGGGCGCGGCCGCGTTCGCGGTCGCCGCCGTGGCCCGGCTGCTCGCCCCCGCCGGGCTGGGGTTCGGCGACGTCAAGCTGATGGCGCCGCTCGGGCTGCTGCTGGGCTGGCGGGACGGCGGGTCGCTGGTGGTCACCGGGGTGTTCCTCGGCCTGCTGCTCGGCGCGGTGGGCAGCCTCGTGCTGCTGGCCCTGCGGCGGGCCGGCTGGCGGTCCGCGGTGCCCTTCGGGCCGCCCCTGCTGGTCGGCGCCGGGCTCGCCCTCGCGCTGGCCGGGCCGGTCTGAGCAGGGCTGTCGGACCCGGCTGGCACACTCCACCCCATGTTGCGCTGGCTGACCGCCGGTGAGTCGCACGGCCCACAGCTCACCGCCATCCTCGAAGGACTCCCCGCCGGCGTGGAGGTGCAGACCTCCGACCTCGACGCCCAGCTCGCCCGGCGCCGGCTGGGCCATGGTCGGGGCGCCCGCATGGCGTTCGAGCAGGACGTCGTCACCCTCACCGGCGGGGTGCGGCACGGCCGCACCCAGGGCGGCCCGATCGCCGTCCAGGTGGGCAACACCGAGTGGCCCAAGTGGACGACGGTCATGGCGGCCGACCCGGTCGACCCGGAGCTGATCGCCAACCGGGCCCGCAACGCACCGCTCACCCGGCCGCGGCCGGGGCACGCCGACCTCGCCGGCATGCAGAAGTACGGCTTCGACGACGCCCGGCCCGTGCTCGAGCGCGCCAGCGCCCGGGAGACCGCCGCCCGGGTCGCGCTGGGCGCGATCGCCGAGGCGTTCCTGCACCAGGTCCTGGGTGTCCGCGTGGTCAGCCACGTGGTCGGCATCGGCGCGGTCACCGCCCCCGACGGCGTGCTGCCCGGCCCCGACGACTCCGACGCGCTGGACGCCGACCCGGTGCGCTGCGTCGACCCGGCCACCAGCGCCCGCATGCAGGCCGAGATCGACGACGCGCACGACAGCGGCGACACCCTGGGCGGCGTCGTCGAGGTGGTGGTGCACGGCCTGCCGCCGGGCCTGGGCAGCCACGTGCACTGGGACCGGCGGCTGGACAGCCGGCTGGCCGGTGCGCTCATGGGCGTGCAGTCGGTCAAGGCGGTCGAGGTCGGCGACGGCCTGGAGACCGCCCGCCGCCGCGGGTCGGTGGCCCACGACGAGATCGACGTGACCGGGCCGGGCACCGTCGCCCGGCGCACCGACCGCGCCGGCGGCATCGAGGGCGGCATGACCAACGGCGAGGTGCTGCGCGTGCGGGCGGCCATGAAGCCGATCAGCACCGTGCCCCGCGCCCTGGCCACGCTGGACACCACCACCGGCGAGGCCGCCGAGGCGATCCACCAGCGCAGCGACGCCTGCGCGGTGCCCCGCGGCTCGGTGGTGATGGAGGCGATGGTGGCCCTGGTGCTGGCCGACGCCGTCCTGGAGAAGTTCGGCGGTGACTCGGTGCCCGAGACCCGCCGCAACGTGACCGCCTACCTGGACGGGCTCACGTGGCGGTGACCGCCCCGCGGGTGGTGCTGGTCGGTCCGCCGGCCTCGGGCAAGACCACCGTGGGCACCCGGCTGGCCAAGGAGCTGGGCACCGCGTTCCGCGACACCGACCACGACGTCGAGGCGCAGGCCGGCACCTCGGTCGCCGACGTCTTCGTGACCCACGGCGAGGCGCACTTCCGGGCGCTGGAGGAGCGCGCCGTCGCCCGGGCCCTGGCCGAGCACGAGGGCGTCCTGGCCCTCGGCGGCGGCGCCGTGACCAGCACCCACACCCGCGCGCTGCTCGTGGAGCACGGCCGGGCCGGCGGCACCGTGGTCTGGCTGGACGTCGACCTGCCCACCGCGGCCAAGCGGGTCGGGCTGTCCCGCGACCGGCCGATCCTCGGGGTCAACCCGCGGCAGATGCTGCGCCAGATGCTCGAGACGCGGGCGCCGCTGTACGGCGAGGTGGCCACCCTGCACCTGCAGACCGGCGGCCGGCCGGTCGGTGCCGTGGTCGCCGAGGTCGTCGCGGCCCTGCCGACCGTGGGCACCGCCCCGTGACCGCCCCGCCGCCTGACCTGCGTCCCGGCGACCGGTCGACCATCACCGTGGCCGGCGACCGGCCCTACGACGTGGTGGTCGGCCCCGGCGTCCGCCAGGAGCTGGCCCTGCTCCCGCAGACCGTGCTGGCCGGGGCGACCCGGGCCGCGGTGGTGCACACCGCGTCGACCGCCGCGCTGGCCGGCGAGGCGGTGGCCCTGCTGCAGAGTTCCGGGCTGGCCGCCGAGGCGGTCGTGGTGCCCGACGGCGAGGCGGCCAAGACCGCCGAGGTCGCCGCCGGGCTGTGGACCGAGCTGGGCCGGCTGGGCCACACCCGCACCGACGCCGTCGTCGGCGTCGGCGGGGGAGCGGTCACCGACCTCGCCGGGTTCGTCGCGGCCACCTGGCTGCGCGGCGTGCGGGTCGTGCAGGTGCCCACCAGCCTGCTGGGCATGGTGGACGCCGCGGTCGGCGGCAAGACCGGGATCAACACCGAGGCCGGCAAGAACCTGGTGGGCGCGTTCCATCCACCGGTCGCCGTCCTGGTGGACACCGACACCCTCGACGGGCTGCCCGACCCGGAGTTCCGGTCGGGCCTGGCCGAGGTGGTCAAGTGCGGCTTCATCGCCGACGACGCGATCCTCGACCTGCTGGCCGCCGACCCCACCGGGCGCCGCGCCACCACCGAGCTGATCACCCGGGCGATCCAGGTCAAGGCCGACGCGGTGGGCGAGGACCTCTACGACACCGGGCGCCGGGAGTTCCTCAACTACGGCCACACCCTCGGCCACGCGATCGAGAAGGCCGAGGACTTCGGCTGGCGGCACGGCGAGGCGGTCGCGGTGGGCCTGGTGTTCGCCGCCGAGCTCGGTGTCGCCGCCGGCCGGCTTCCCCGGGCCGACGCCGACCGGCACCGTGAGCTGGTCGGTGCCATGGGCCTGCCGGTGAGCTACGCCGGCGACTTCGACCGGCTGCGCGCCGCGATGGCGGTGGACAAGAAGTCCCGGGGGGCCGCGCTGCGGTTCGTCGTCCTCGACGGGCTCGGCGCCCCCGGCATCCTGACCGATCCCGACGAGGCCTGGCTGCGGACAGCCTGGGCCGCAGTGGAGGCGACACCGTGAGCATCGTCGTGCTGAACGGCGCGAACCTCGGCCGGCTGGGCAGCCGCGAGCCCGAGAAGTACGGCACCACGACCTACGCCGACCTGGTCGCCCGGATCGAGGCGGTGGCCGCCGAGCTGGGTCAGGACGTCGCTGTCCGGCAGACCGACAGCGAGGCCGAGCTGCTCGGCTGGGTGCACGAGGCCGCCGACACCGGCACCGCCGTGGTGGTCAACGCCGCCGGGTGGACGCACACCTCGGTCGTGCTGCGCGACGCGCTGGCCCAGGTGGACGCCCCGGTCGTCGAGGTGCACATCACCAACGTGCACGCCCGCGAGCCCTTCCGGCACCACTCCTACGTGTCCGCCGTCGCCGACGGCGTGGTCGCCGGGCTCGGCGTCTTCGGCTACGAGGCGGCGCTGCGCTACCTGGCCGACCGGGGCGTCCGCTGATGGACCACGCCGGACGCCGGGAGCGGCTGCGCGCCGTGCTGGCCGAGCGCGGGCTGGACGCCGTCCTGGTCACCGAGCTGCTCAACGTGCGGTACCTGACCGGTTTCACCGGCTCCAACGGCGCGCTGCTGGTCCGGGCCGACGGGGCCGACCTGTTCGGCACCGACGGCCGGTACACCACCCAGGCCGGCACCCAGGTCCCCGACGTGGAGCTGCTGGTCGACCGGGCCACGGCCACCGCGCTGGCCCGGACGGCGACCGGCCGGCTGGGCTACGAGTCCCACGTGGTCACCGTCGACGGGCTGCGGGCGCTCACCGCGGCGGCCGACGGCGCCGAGCTGGTCAGCGTGCAGCGCGCGGTGGAGGACCTGCGCGCGGTCAAGGACGACGACGAGGTCGACGCGCTGCGCCGGGCCTGCGCCGTGGCCGACCGGGCGCTGGCCGAGCTGGCCGTCGAGGGCGCGCTGCGGCCCGGCCGCACCGAGCGCGAGGTCGGCCGCGAGCTCGACGCCCGGATGCTCGCCCTGGGTGCCGAGGCGGTGTCCTTCGAGACCATCGTGGCCACCGGCGCCAACTCCGCGATCCCGCACCACCGCCCCGACGGCACCGAGCTGCGCAGCGGGGACTTCCTCAAGCTCGACTTCGGGGCCACCTTCGACGGCTACCACTCCGACATGACCCGCACCCTGGTGCTCGGGCACGCCGCGGACTGGCAGACCGAGGTCTACGCCCTGGTGCAGGCCTCCCAGGCCGCCGGCCGGGCGGCGCTGGGGGTCGGTGTCGAGGTCACCGCGGTCGACGCCGCCTCCCGCGACGTCATCGCCGCGGCCGGCCACGGCGAGCACTTCACCCACGGCCTCGGCCACGGGGTGGGCCTGGAGATCCACGAGGCTCCGGGCATCTCGGCGCTGGGCGCGGGTACCCTGGCCGCCGGCATGGCCGTCACCGTGGAACCCGGGGTCTACCTCCCCGGGCACGGCGGTGTCCGGATCGAGGACACCCTCGTCGTCACGGCCGACGAGCCCGAGTTGTTGACCCTCACGAGCAAGGAACTGCTGGTTCTCTAGATGGCTACCACCAACGACCTCAAGAACGGCATCGTCCTCAAGCTGGACGGACAGCTGTGGACCGTGACCGACTTCCAGCACGTGAAGCCGGGCAAGGGTGGCGCGTTCGTGCGGACCACCCTGAAGAACGTGCTCAGCGGCAAGGTCGTGGACAAGACCTTCAACGCCGGGCTGAAGGTCGAGACCGCGACCGTGGACAAGCGGACGATGACCTTCCTGTACAAGGACGGCGCCGACTTCGTCTTCATGGACGGCGACACCTTCGACCAGATCCCGGTGTCGGCGGCCACCGTCGGCGACGCGGCGAACTACCTGCTGGAGAACACCGAGGCCATGGTGGCCGTGCACGACAGCGTGCCGCTGTTCATCGAGCTGCCCGTCACCATGGAGCTCGTCGTCTCCCACACCGACCCGGGCCTGCAGGGCGACCGCTCCACCGGCGGCACCAAGCCGGCCACGCTGGAGACCGGCGCCGAGATCCAGGTACCGCTGTTCATCACCACCGGCGAGAAGCTGAAGGTCGACACCCGCGACGGCCGGTACCTCGGCCGGGTCAGCTAGCACATGGCTGCCCGTTCCAAGGCGCGCAAGCGCGCGGTCGACGTCCTCTACGAGGCCGACCTGCGCGGCGGCGACATCCTCCCGCTGCTGCGCGAGCGGATCGCCGACGGCCAGCCGCCGATCGGCGAGCACACCGTCCGGCTGGTCGAGGGCGTGGTCGAGCACTCGGCCGACATCGACCGGCTGATCGAGGAGCACGCGCAGGGCTGGTCGCTGGACCGGCTGCCCGACGTGGACCGCGCGATCCTGCGGATGGCGGTCTTCGAGCTGCTCTGGGTCGAGGACGTCCCCGACGCGGTGGTCATCGACGAGGCGGTGGAGCTGGCCAAGAGCCTGTCCACCGACGACTCGTCCGGCTACGTCAACGGCGTGCTCAGCGGCGTCCTGCAGGCGCAGATCCCCACCAGCTGAGCCACGGGCTGACAGACGACGAAGGGCCCCTCCCGCACCGGGAGGGGCCCTTCGTCGTGCGTGGGTGTGCTCAGCGGGGGTTGCGGCGGCGGTCGCCCCAGTCCTCGGTCTCGTCCTCGTCGGTGTAGATGCTGCCGTCGGCGCCGGGGGAGAGCACGCCCCACTCGATCAGCCGGGTGGTCAGCTCGTCCGGGCTCATGTCGTAGATGATCGCCAGCGACTTGAGGTCCTCGGTGCGGATGGACAGCACCTTGCCGTTGTAGTCGTGCCGCTGGGCCTGGATGGTCGAGGCGTAGCGGGCCAGCGGGCCGGCCTCGTCGGCGGGCAGCGAGCCCAGCGACTCCAGGTTCAGCACGATCTTGGTGGACTTGGTGATCGCGGAGCTGGGCCGCGGGTCGGGCAGCAGCTCGGCGACCGGGACGCCGTAGAACACCGCGAGCTCGGAGAGCCGCTGCACGGTCACCGCGCGGTCCCCCCGCTCGTAGGACCCGACGACGACGGCCTTCCAGCGGCCGTGCGACTTGTCCTCGACACCCTGCAGCGAGAGACCCTGCTGGTTCCGGATCGCCCGGAGGCGAGCGCCCAGCGCTCGGGAGTAGTCGGTGCTCATCGTGTCCTGCTCACTCAGTGTCGTCGGATGTGGCGCCTGCTGGTGACGGAGAGTACTCGATATCGGTGGTGCACAGCACGTCGAGCACCTCGGACGGGTGAGGACCGACCGATGCAGGTCACATCGGGCCGTGCGCTAGCGTCCTCGGTGGACCAAACCACTCCTTTAACGACCCGTCCCGTGAGGCGGGGAAGGAGGCCTGATGGTGCTGCACGAACCACAGCCATCGACCTTGACCGACGCCGTGCCCGGATCCACCTCAGGCCAACCACTGCTCACCGCCGACGACGTGACGCGGGTGGTGGACCGGATGGCCCACCAGCTCATCGAGCGCGCGGCCGGCTCCACCACGACCGGTGACGGCCTGGCCGACCTCGTCCTGGTCGGCATCCCCACCCGCGGCGCCCCGCTGGCCCGCCGGCTGGCCGCCCGGATCGAGGCGTTCACCGGGACCGCCGTCGACGTGGGCACGGTGGACATCACCCTGTACCGCGACGACCTGCGCACCCGCGGCGTCCGTGCGCTGGAGGACACCCGGCTGCCCGACGCCGGCATCGACGGCCGGCTCGTCGTCCTGGTCGACGACGTGCTCTTCTCCGGCCGTTCGGTGCGGGCCGCCCTGGACGGCCTGCGCGACGTCGGCCGCCCGCGCGCCGTCCAGCTGGCCGTACTGGTCGACCGGGGGCACCGGGAGCTGCCGATCAAGGCCGACTTCGTGGGCAAGAACGTGCCGACGTCGCGCACCCAGCAGGTCCGGGTGCGGCTGGCCGAGGTCGACGGCGAGGACGGGGTGACCGTCACCGATGCGTAGGCACCTGCTCGAGTCCGCCGACCTGGACCGCTCCGACGCCACCCTGGTGCTCGACACCGCCGCCCAGATCGAGTCCGCGCTGGCCGGCCGCGAGGTCAAGAAGCTGCCCACCCTGCGCGGGCGCACCGTGGTCAACCTGTTCTTCGAGGACTCCACCCGCACCCGGATCAGCTTCGAGCTGGCCGCCAAGCGGTTGAGCGCCGACGTCATCAACTTCTCCGCCAAGGGCTCCAGCGTCTCCAAGGGCGAGAGCCTCAAGGACACCGCGCTGACCCTGGAGGCGATGGGTGCCGACGGCATCGTCGTGCGGCACGGGTCCTCCGGCGCCCCGCACCGGCTGGCCACCTGGGTGGCCGGCAGCGTGGTCAACGCCGGCGACGGCACCCACGAGCACCCCACCCAAGCCCTGCTGGACGCCTACACGATCCGGCAGCGGCTGGGCCGGCTGGAGGGCGTCAAGGTGGTCATCACCGGCGACGTGCTGCACAGCCGGGTGGCCCGGTCCAACGTCTGGCTGCTGCACACGCTGGGCGCCGAGGTCACCCTGGTCGCCCCGCCGACCCTGCTGCCCGTCGGCGTCGGGTCCTGGCCGGTGAGGGTCAGCTACGACCTGGACGCCGTCCTCCCGCAGGCCGACGTGGTGATGATGCTGCGCGTGCAGGCCGAGCGGATGAACGCGTCGTTCTTCCCGTCGGCCCGGGAGTACAGCCGCCGCTACGGCCTGGACGCCACCCGCATGGCCAAGCTCGGCGACGACGCGATCGTCATGCACCCCGGCCCGATGAACCGCGGCATGGAGATCGCCGCGGACGTCGCGGACTCACCCCGCTCGACGATCGTCGAGCAGGTCGGCAACGGCGTCAGCGTGCGCATGGCCGTCCTCTACCTGCTGCTCGGAGGCCCCGCATGACCCTGCTCCTGAAGGGCGCCCGGCCCTACGGCGAGGACGCCGTCGACATCCTGGTCAAGGACGGCGTGATCGCCGCGATCGGGGAGTCGCTGTCCACGACGGCCGACACGATCGACGCGACCGGCCTCGTCGTCCTCCCCGGGCTGGTCGACCTGCACACCCACCTGCGCGAGCCCGGCCGGGAGGACACCGAGACGGTGCTCACCGGCTCCCGGGCCGCGGCGCTGGGCGGCTTCACCGCCGTCCACGCGATGGCCAACACCGACCCGGTGGCCGACACCGCCGGCGTCGTCGAGCAGGTCTGGCGGCTGGGCAACGACGCCGGGCTGGTCGACGTCGTCCCGGTCGGCGCGGTGACCGTCGGGCTGGGCGGCGAGCAGCTGGCCGAGCTCGGCGCGATGGCCGACAGCGCCGCCCGGGTGCGGGTGTTCTCCGACGACGGCAAGTGCGTCTCGGACCCCGCGCTCATGCGCCGGGCGCTGGAGTACGTCAAGGCGCTGGACGGCGTCGTCGCCCAGCACGCCGAGGAGCCCCGGCTGCCCGTCGGCGCCCAGATGCCCGGGGGCGCCCGCTCCGCCCGCCTCGGGCTGACCGGCTGGCCCGCGGTCGCCGAGGAGGCGATCATCGCCCGCGACGTGCTGCTGGCCGAGCACGTCGGCGCCCGGCTGCACGTCTGCCACGTCTCGACGGCGGGCTCGGTGGAGCTGATCCGGTGGGCCAAGTCCCGCGGGGTGCAGGTCACCGCCGAGGTCACCCCGCACCACCTGCTGCTCACCGACGCCCAGGCCGAGGGCTACGACGCCACGTTCAAGGTGAACCCGCCGCTGCGCACCGCCGAGGACGTCGCGGCGCTGCGGGCCGGGCTGGCCGACGGCACGATCGACGCCGTCGCCACCGACCACGCCCCGCACGCCGGCGAGGACAAGGAGTGCGAGTGGTCCGCGGCCCGGCCCGGGATGCTCGGGCTGGAGCAGGCGCTGAGCGTCGTCGTCGACACGATGGTCGACACCGGGCTGCTGACCTGGCGCGAGGTGGCCGACCGGATGTCGGTGCGGCCCGCGCAGATCGGCCGGCTGGCCGGGCAGGGCCGGCCGATCGCGGTCGGCGAGCCGGCCAACCTGGTGCTGCTGGACCCCTCCGCCCGCGCGGTGGTCGACCCGGCCGCGCTGGCCAGCAAGAGCCGCAACAGCCCCTACGCCGGGCGCGAGCTGCCCGCCCGCGTGGTGCACACGCTGCTGCGCGGAGAACTGTCGGTCCTCGACGGGAAGGTCCAGAAGTGAGTGAAGCGCTGCTCGTGCTCGAGGACGGCCGCGCGTTCCGCGGCGAGTCCTACGGGGCGACCGGGACGACGGTCGGCGAGGCGGTGTTCTCCACCGGGATGACCGGCTACCAGGAGACGCTGACCGACCCCAGCTACCACCGCCAGGTGGTCGTGATGACCGCCCCGCACATCGGCAACACCGGGGTCAACGGCGAGGACGACGAGTCCCGCCGGATCTGGGTCGCCGGGTTCGTGGTGCGCGACCCGGCCCGCCGGCCGGCCAACTGGCGCTCCACCGGCACCCTGGACGACGAGCTGGTCGCCAACGGCGTGGTGGGCATCAGCGGGGTGGACACCCGGGCGCTGACCCGGCACCTGCGTGACCGCGGCGCGATGCGGGTCGGCATCTCCACCGAGGTGCTGGACGCCGACGCGCTGCTGGCCCAGGTGCTCGCGGCGCCGTCGATGAGCGGTGCGGACCTGGCCCCGGAGGTCACCACCGAGGCGGCCTACGTCGTCCCGGCGGTGGGGGAGAAGAAGTACACGATCGCGGCGCTGGACCTGGGCATCAAGGCGGCCACGCCCCGGCACCTGGCCGAGCTGGGCGTCGAGACGCACGTGCTGCCGGCCACGGCCACCGCGGCCGAGCTGCTGGCCGCCGGCCCGGACGGCGTCTTTCTGTCCAACGGCCCCGGCGACCCGGCGGCCAGCGACTACGCCGTGGACGCCGTCAAGGGCGTGCTGGACGCCCGCCGGCCGCTGTTCGGCATCTGCTTCGGCAACCAGATCCTCGGCCGCGCGCTGGGGCTGGGCACCTACAAGCTGCCCTTCGGCCACCGCGGGCTCAACCAGCCCGTGCTGGACCGGGTCACCGACTCGGTGCGGGTCACCAGCCAGAACCACGGCTTCGCCGTCGACGCCCCGCTGGACCGGGCGTCGGACACCCCCTACGGGCGGGTCGAGGTCAGCCACGTCGGGCTCAACGACCAGGTGGTCGAGGGCCTGCGCTGCCTCGACGTGCCGGCGTTCAGCGTGCAGTTCCACCCCGAGGCCGCGGCCGGTCCGCACGACGCGGCCCCGCTCTTCCAGCGCTTCGTGGACCTGATGGAGGACAACCGTGCCGAAGCGTGACGACATCTCGCACGTGATGGTGATCGGGTCCGGCCCGATCGTCATCGGCCAGGCCTGCGAGTTCGACTACTCCGGGACCCAGGCCTGCCGGGTGCTCAAGGCCGAGGGCCTGCGGGTCAGCCTGGTCAACAGCAACCCGGCGACGATCATGACCGACCCCGAGGTGGCCGACGCCACCTACATCGAGCCGCTGACCCCGGAGTTCGTCGAGAAGGTCATCGCCGCCGAGCGCCCCGACGCGCTGCTGGCCACCCTGGGCGGCCAGACCGCCCTGAACCTGGGGCTGGCGCTGCAGGAGAACGGGGTGCTGGAGAAGTACGGCGTCCGGCTGATCGGCGCCGACGCCGAGGCGATCAACCGCGGCGAGGACCGGCAGCTGTTCAAGGACATCGTCCGGTCGATCGGCGCCGACGCCCCGCGCTCGACGGTCTGCGGCACCGTCGAGGAGGCCCTGGCCACCGCCGCCGAGGTCGGCTACCCGGTCGTCATCCGGCCCAGCTTCACCATGGGCGGGCTGGGCTCGGGGTTCGCCACCGACGAGGCCATGCTCCGCCGGATGGCCGGGCACGGCCTGGCCGACTCCCCGGTCCACACCGTCCTGATCGAGGAGTCGGTGCTGGGCTGGAAGGAGTACGAGCTCGAGCTGATGCGCGACCACACCGACAACGTGGTCGTCGTCTGCTCCATCGAGAACATCGACGCGATGGGCGTGCACACCGGTGACTCGGTGACCGTGGCCCCGGCGATGACGCTGACCGACCGCGAGTACCAGCACATGCGCGACGTCGGCATCGCCGTGCTCCGCGCGGTCGGCGTGGACACCGGCGGCTGCAACATCCAGTTCGCGGTCAACCCGGAGAACGGGCGCCTGGTCGTCATCGAGATGAACCCGCGGGTCTCCCGGTCCAGCGCGCTGGCCTCCAAGGCGACCGGCTTCCCGATCGCCAAGATCGCCGCCAAGCTGGCCATCGGCTACACCCTGGACGAGATCACCAACGACATCACGAAGGTGACCCCGGCGGCGTTCGAGCCGACGCTGGACTACGTCGTGGTCAAGATCCCGCGGTTCGCCTTCGAGAAGTTCCCCGGCGCGGACCCCCGGCTCACCACGACGATGAAGAGCGTCGGCGAGGTCATGAGCATGGGCCGCAACTTCACCGAGGCCCTGGGCAAGGCGATGCGGTCCACCGAGACCCCGCAGGTCGGCTTCTGGACCGGCCCCGCCCAGCCCGAGGCCACCGCCGAGGAGCTGGTCGAGCAGCTGCGCACCCCGCTGGACGGCCGGCTCTACGTCGCCGAGCGCGCCCTGGCCGCCGGCGCCACCGTCGAGGCGGTCGCCGAGGCGTCCGGCTTCGACCCCTGGTTCGTCGACCAGGTGCTGCAGGTGACCGAGATCGGCGCCGCGGTCCGGGAGGCGCCCTCGCTGACCCCCGAGCTGCTGCGCCGGGCCAAGCGGCACGGCCTCAGCGACCGCCAGGTGGCTGCGCTGCGCCCGGAGCTGGCCGGCGAGGACGGCGTCCGCACGCTGCGCTGGCGGCTGGGCATCCGGCCGGTCTACAAGACCGTGGACACCTGCGCCGCCGAGTTCGCCGCGACCACGCCCTACCACTACTCGACCTACGACGAGGAGACCGAGGTCGCCCCGCGCACGAAGCCGGCGGTGCTGATCCTCGGCTCGGGGCCCAACCGGATCGGGCAGGGCATCGAGTTCGACTACTCCTGCGTGCACGCCGTGCTGGCCCTGCAGGACGCCGGCTACGAGGCGGTGATGGTCAACTGCAACCCCGAGACCGTCTCCACCGACTACGACACCGCCGACCGGCTGTACTTCGAGCCGCTCACCTTCGAGGACGTGCTCGAGGTCGTCGAGGCCGAGCGCGCCGCCGGCCCGGTCGCCGGGGTCATCTGCACCCTGGGCGGGCAGACGCCGCTGGCGCTGGCCCAGCGGCTCAAGGACGCCGGGGTGCCCGTGCTGGGCACCGCCCCGGAGGCCATCGACGCCGCCGAGGACCGCGCCGAGTTCTCCCGGGTGCTGGCCGACACCGGTCTGCCGGCGCCCAAGCACGGCACCGCGTTCCGGTTCGACGAGGCCCGCGAGATCGCCGCGTCGATCGGCTACCCGGTGCTGGTCCGCCCGTCCTACGTGCTGGGCGGGCGCGGCATGGAGATCGTCTACGAGGACGCCACGCTGGAGGCCTACCTCGCCAAGGCCACCGACGTGAGCCCGGACCACCCGGTGCTGATCGACCGGTTCCTCGAGGACGCCGTGGAGATCGACGTCGACGCGCTCTACGACGGCACCGACCTGTACCTGGGCGGGGTCATGGAGCACATCGAGGAGGCCGGCATCCACTCCGGCGACTCGGCGTGCGCGCTGCCGCCGATCACGCTGGGGTCCACCGACCTGCACGCCATCCGCGCTGCGACGCAGAAGCTGGCCGCGCGGATCGGGGTGCGCGGGCTGATGAACGTGCAGTACGCGCTCAAGGACGACGTCCTCTACGTGCTGGAGGCCAACCCGCGGGCCAGCCGCACCGTGCCGTTCGTGTCCAAGGCGACCGCGGTGCCGCTGGCCAAGGCGGCGGCCCGGATCGCGGTGGGGGAGACCATCGCCCAGCTGCGGGCCGCCGGGGTGCTGCCGGCCACCGGCGACGGCACCGACACCCCCGACGACGCCCCGATCGCGGTCAAGGAGGCGGTGCTGCCGTTCAACCGGTTCCGCACCATCGACGGCATGGGCGTGGACACGGTGCTCAGCCCGGAGATGAAGTCCACCGGTGAGGTGATGGGCCTGGACGCCGAGTTCGGCACCGCCTTCGCCAAGTCCCAGGCCGCCGCCTACGGGTCGCTGCCCACCGAGGGCACGGTGTTCGTGTCGTTGGCCAACCGGGACAAGCGCTCGGCGGTCTTCCCGGTCAAGCGGCTGGCCGACCTCGGCTTCACCGTGCTGGCCACCGCCGGCACCGCACAGGTGCTGCGCCGCAACGGCGTGCCCTGCACGGTGGTCGGCAAGTACTCCGACGGGCCGGGCAACGTGGTCGAGGCGATCCTGGCCGGGGAGGTCGACATGGTGGTCAACACCCCGTTCGGCGCCCCGGGCAACTCCGGGCCACGGCTGGACGGCTACGAGATCCGCACGGCCGCGGTGACCGCCGGGATCCCGTGCATCACCACGGTCCAGGGCATGGCGGCCGCGGTGCAGGGCGTCGAGTCCCTCCGCCGGGGTGACATCGGGGTGCGCAGCCTGCAGGACCTGCACGCCGCCCTCGCGGCGAGCCGCGCCGAGGCATTGGCGGCCAGCCGGGCCGGGGCGCTGTCGTGACCGAGGGGTCGGGCACCCGCCTGGTGCAGCTGCCCTCGGGCGACCGGGTGCTGCCGCCGGTCCCGGGGTCCCGCACCGAGCCGCTGGGCGAGCCGGCCCCGCCGGCCGAGCACGCCCCGGTGCAGGGCCTGGCCGTGGTGGTCGGCTCCCGGCCGGTCAGCGCCTACACCGAGCTGACCCTGGAGGCCCCCGACATCGCCGAGGTGGCCCAGCCGGGCCAGTTCGTGGCGTTCGCCGTCGGGGGGCCGACCTCGGCCATGCTGCTGCGCCGGTCGATCGCCATCGCCGGGGTCGGCGACGGCCGGTTCTCCGTGGTCGTCAGCGCCCGCGCGGCCGGGTCGACCTGGCTGGCCGGGCTGCGCCCGGGCGACGAGGTGGACGTGGTGGGCCCGCTGGGCCGACCGTTCCCGCTGCCCCCGCCGGGCACGCCGACGCTGCTGGTCGGCGGCGGCTACGGCGCGGCCGCCCTGGTGGGCCTCGGTGGCCTGCTGCGCTCCCGCGGGCACGAGGTGGCCGCGGTCGTCGGTGCCGGCGACGCGGCCCGGCTGTGCTCGGTGGAGGACCTCGCCGCGGTCGCCGCCCCCTTCGTGGTCACCACCGACGACGGCAGCGCCGGCCGGCCGGGCCGGGTGACTGGTCCGGTCGCCGACCTGGTCAGCGGCGCCGGCGCCGTCTACGCCTGCGGGCCGATGCCGATGCTGGCCGCGGTGGCCCGGCTGGCCACCGACCGCGGGGTGCCCTCCTGGGTGGCCGTGGAGGAGTCCATGGCCTGCGGGGTCGGGGTCTGCATGACCTGCGTGCTGCCGGTGGTCGGCGCCGACGGCCGGTCCCGCTTCGCCCGGTCCTGCGTGGAGGGACCGGTCTTCGCCGGCGACCGGGTGCGGTTCGCCGACGTCGGCACGCTGCCCCCGGACCTGGTCGGCGCCGACGCGATGGCGCTGCCGCACCCGCCCGACGCCCCTGCTCTCGACGAGGCCCCCGAGCCCGAGCCGTCCGCCGAGCCCGGTGCCGACACCGCGGCCCACCCGACCGCCCCGACGGGGGAGACGCCGTGACCCTGCCCGAGCTCGAGCTGGCCGAGGTCGAGGTGCCCAGCGTCGACATGCAGGCCTCCGTCGGCGGCGTCCCGCTGGTCAGCCCGGTGCTGACCGCCTCGGGCTGCTCGGCGTTCGGCCGGGAGCTCGACCCGTTCTTCGACCTCACCTCGATCGGTGCGGTGGTCACCAAGTCGGTGCAGCTGCGGCCGCGGTCGGGGCGGGCCACCCCGCGGATGGCCGAGACCCCCAGCGGGATGATCAACTCGATCGGCCTGCAGGGCCCGGGCATCGACGGGTTGCTGGAGGACGAGTTGCCCTGGCTGGCCGAGCGCGGCGTCCGGTCCTTCGTGTCGATCGCCGGTGCCCGCACCGAGGACTTCGCCGAGCTGGCCGCCCGGCTGCGCGGGGCCCCCGGCGTGCTGGGCATCGAGGTCAACATCTCCTGCCCGAACGTGGAGAGCCGCGGCGAGGTGTTCGCCTGCAACCCCGACGCCTCGGCCGCGGTGGTCGCCGCCGTGCGGGAGGCCGCCGACCCGGCGCACCCGGTCTACGCCAAGCTCACCCCCGACGTCACCGACATCGTCGCGGTGGCCCGGGCGTGCGCCGACGCCGGCGCCAACGGCCTGTCGATGATCAACACGCTGCTCGGCCTGGTCATCGACCCGGACACGATGCGGCCGGTGCTCGGCGGGGTCACCGGCGGGCTGTCCGGTCCGGCGATCCGGCCGGTCGCGCTGCGCTGCGTATGGCAGGTGCACGCCGCGCTGCCCAACGTGCCGATCCTGGGCATGGGCGGCATCCGGACCGGCCTGGACGCCCTGCAGTTCATCCTCGCCGGTGCCGGTGCGGTCTCGGTGGGCACCGCGGTCTTCAACGACCCGTCGGCCCCGGCCCGGATCCACGCCGAGCTCGCCGAGGCGCTGGGCGAGCGCGGGTTCGGCCGGCTGGCCGACGCGGTCGGCTACGCCCACCGGGCCCCCGACGAGGTGCCGGCCGGACGGCACGGCCGGTGACCGCGCCGTTCGGGGCGCGGCTGGCCGACGCCGTGGCCCGCCGCGGGCCGCTGTGCGTGGGCATCGACCCGCACGCCGAGCTGCTGGCCGCCTGGGGGCTGACCGACGACGTCGAGGGCCTGCGCCGGTTCACCGACGCGGTGGTCGAGGCGCTGGCCGGCACGGTGGCGGTGCTGAAGCCGCAGTCGGCGTTCTACGAGCGGCACGGCGCCCGCGGCCTGCTGGTCCTGGAGGACGCCGTGGCGACCTGCCGGGCGGCGGGCGCCCTGGTGCTGCTGGACGCCAAGCGCGGCGACATCGGCTCCACCATGGCCGGCTACGCCGACGTGCTGGCACCGGGGCACCCGATGCAGGTCGACGCGCTCACCGTGAGCCCCTACCTCGGCCCGGGGTCGCTGGAGCCGGCCGTGCGCACCGCCCGCGCGCACGGTGGCGGGCTGTTCGTGCTGGCCCGCACGTCGAACCCGGACGCGGCCACCTTCCAGCACGCCCGCCTGGCCGACGGCCGCACCGTCGCCCAGGCGGTGGTGGACACCGTCGCCGGCTGGAACGACCCGGGCTGGCTGGTCGGTGACCCGGCACCGGACCCCGGGGCGCACGCGGACCTGCAGGGCCGGTGGGGGGCGCACACCGGCTCCTTCGGCGTGGTCGTGGGCGCCACCCTGGCCGAGCTGGACGTCGACCTCGACGGCCTGCGCGGGCCGGTGCTGGCCCCCGGGCTGGGCGCCCAGGGCGGCACCCCGGCCGACCTGCGGCGGCTGTTCGGCGCCGGCCGGGCCGTCGTCCCCACGGTCTCCCGGGATGTCCTCGGAACCGGTCCGGACGTCGCCGCCCTCCGCGGCGCTGCACAGCGGTGGGCCGCTGAGCTGGCGGTATGACGCAGCGTCACATCGACCCGGGACCGGGGGACGCGGCCCAGCACACCGCGGGCGGCGCCGGCGCACCGGGTGCCGGTGACCAGGCCGTCCCCGGGTGACTAGGTTGACGCCCAGGCCTCGAGCAGCCCGGGCCACGGCCCCCTGCTCGACCCCCCACACACCGAGATCCGCCACCGACGGTCACCACCGCCGGCAGAGAAACGATTGGGTTGCCCCGTGCCCCTTCCTCAGCTGACCCCCGAACAGCGCGCCGCAGCCCTCGAGAAGGCCGCTGCCGCCCGCAAGGTCCGTGCCGAGCTCCGCGAGAAGCTCAAGGGCAAGGGCACCACCGTCGGTGACGTCCTCAAGCAGGGCGAGACCGACGAGATCATCGGCAAGATGCGCGTCTCCGCCGTCCTGGAGTCGCTGCCCGGCGTCGGCAAGGCCCGCGCCGCCAAGATCATGGAGCGCCTGGAGATCTCGCCGACCCGCCGGGTCCGCGGGCTCGGTGCCAACCAGCGCAAGGCGCTGGAGGCCGAGTTCGCCGGCGAGCAGTCCGCCTGAGCCCCGTCCCCACCCCCCTCCGAGGAACGCCCGACGTGGCCGCCCCGCGCGCCCGGTTGACGGTGCTGTCGGGACCCTCGGGGGTGGGGAAGGGGACCGTGGTCGCCGAGGTCCGCCGCCGCCACCCCGAGGTGTGGGTGTCGGTGTCGGTGACCACCCGGGCCCCCCGGCCCGGCGAGGTGGACGGCGAGCACTACCTGTTCGTCGACGCCGAGCACTTCGACTGGTTGGTCGCCCACGACGGGCTGCTGGAGTGGGCCGAGTACGCGGGCAACCGCTACGGCACCCCCCGCGGGCCGGTCGAGGAGCAGCTGGCCCTCGGTCTGCCGGCCCTGCTGGAGATCGAGATGCAGGGCGCGCGCCAGGTCCGGGCCACCGCCCCTGACGCCCAGCTGGTCTTCCTGGCCCCGCCCACGTTCGAGGAGCTGGCCGTCCGGCTGACCGGTCGCGGCTCCGAGCCGCCGGAGGTCATCGAGCGCCGGCTGGCCATCGCGCGGTCGGAGATGTCCGCCGTCGACGACTACGACGTGGTGGTCGTCAACGACGACCTGGCCCGCGCCGCGGACGAGTTGGTACTCTTGCTGACTGCGCCACCCGCGGGCTGACGATCGCCCCCCGCGCAACCCGTCCTACCGAGGAGCTCACCCGCCCGTGTCCGGAGTCGCACCTGCCCCCGAGGGCATCACCAACCCGCCGATCGACGAGCTGCTCGAGCGCACCAGCAGCAAGTACGGCCTGGTCATCTACGCGGCCAAGCGGGCCCGCCAGATCAACGCCTACTACAGCCAGCTCTCCGAGGGCCTGCTGGAGTACGTCGGCCCGCTGGTCGACACCGCCCCCCAGGAGAAGCCCCTCTCGATCGCGCTGCGCGAGATCAACGAGGGCCTGCTGACCCACACCGCCGGCGAGAACTGAACGCCGACACCCCCGTTGTGAGGAAACCCCCGGCCCCGCGGCCGGGGGTTTCGTCGTCCCTGGGGAAGATGGGCGCATGAGCCGCATCGTGCTGGGGGTCGGCGGCGGGGTCGCCGCCTACAAGTCGGCGTTGCTGCTGCGTGCGCTGACCGAGCGGGGCCACGACGTCCGGGTGGTGCCCACCGCCTCGGCGCTTCGGTTCGTCGGCGCGGCCACCTTCGAGGCGCTGAGCGGCAACCCGGTGAGCACCGAGGTCTGGGACGACGTCCCCGAGGTCGCCCACGTGCGCATCGGCCAGACCGCCGACCTGGTCGTGGTCACCCCGGCCACCGCCGACCTGCTGGCCCGCGCCGCGGCCGGCCGGGCCGATGACCTGCTGACCGCCACCCTGCTGGCCACCGCGGCCCCGGTGGTCTTCGTGCCGGCCATGCACACCGAGATGTGGCTGCACCCCGCCACCCAGGACAACGTGGCCACCCTGCGCCGCCGCGGCGCGCTGGTGCTGCCGCCGGCCGTCGGCCGGCTCACCGGGCCGGACTCCGGCCCGGGCCGGCTGCCCGAGCCCGCCGACGTCGCCGCGCTGCTGGACGTGGTGCTGGCCGGCGGCTCGCTGCGCCAGGACCTCGCCGGCCGCCGGGTGCTGATCAGCGCCGGGGGCACCCGGGAGCCGCTGGACCCGGTCCGGTTCCTGGGCAACCGGTCCTCGGGCCGGCAGGGCTGGGCGCTGGCCCGGGTCGCCGCGGCCCGCGGCGCCGAGGTCACCCTGGTGGCGGCCAACGTGGACGACGCCGCGCCCTTCGGCTGCCGGGTGGTCCCGGTCGGCTCCGCCGAGGAGCTGCGGACCGCGATGGCCGGGCACGCCCCCGACGCCGACGTGGTGGTCATGGCGGCCGCGGTCGCCGACTTCCGGCCGACCGAGGTCGCCGGGGCCAAGATGAAGAAGGGCAGCGGGAGCGAGCCGACCGCCGTCCCGCTGACCCGCAACCCCGACGTGCTGGCCGAGCTGGTGGCCGCCCGCCCGGTCGGGCAGCTGGTCGTCGGCTTCGCCGCCGAGACCGGGGACGCCGACGACGACGTGCTCGGCCACGCCCGCGCCAAGCTGGCCCGCAAGGGCTGCGACCTGCTGGTGGTCAACGACGTCTCCGGCGGCCAGGTCTTCGGCCGGCCGGACAACGCGGTCACCGTGCTGGCCGCCGACGGCGGGTTCACCGAGGTCCCGGCCGGCAGCAAGGACGTCGTCGCCGCCGGCATCTGGGACGCCGTCGCTGCCCGATCCGCGACCCGCCGGTAGCCTCATCCGTCGGGCGCCCGCACCGCGAACGCCCCATCGAGGCCGCGCACACGCGGGACCCGACCCAGCACACCCCAGGGAGCACCGAGTGGCACGTCGCCTGTTCACGTCCGAGTCGGTCACCGAGGGACACCCCGACAAGATCGCCGACCAGATCAGCGACGCCATCCTCGACGAGATGCTCACCCAGGACCCGCGCAGCCGGGTCGCCGTCGAGACGATGATCACCACCGGTCAGGTGCACATCGCCGGCGAGGTCACCACCGCCGGCTACGTCGACATCGCCAAGGTCGTCCGCGAGACCATCCTGCGGATCGGCTACGACTCCTCCCGCAAGGGCTTCGACGGCGCCTCCTGCGGCGTCAGCGTCTCCCTCGGCGCGCAGTCCCCGGACATCGCGCAGGGCGTCGACGTCGGCTACGAGACCCGCACCGGTGCCGCCGACCGCGCCGCCGCCGCCGAGGACCTCATCGCCAGCCAGGGCGCCGGCGACCAGGGCCTGATGTTCGGCTACGCCAGCGACGAGACCCCCGAGCTGATGCCGCTGCCGATCGCGCTGGCCCACCGGCTGGCCAAGCGGCTGTCCGCGGTCCGCAAGGACGGGTCGGTGCCCTACCTGCGCCCCGACGGCAAGACCCAGGTCACCGTGGTCTACGAGGACGACCGGCCGGTCGGCGTGGACACCGTGGTCGTGTCCTCCCAGCACGCCGAGGACATCTCGATCGAGACGCTGCTGACCCCCGACATCGAGGAGCTCGTGGTCCAGCCCGAGCTCGCCGCCCTCGGCCTGCCCACCACCGGGCACCGGCTGCTGGTGAACCCCACCGGCAAGTTCGTCATCGGCGGCCCGATGGGCGACGCCGGCCTCACCGGCCGCAAGATCATCGTGGACACGTACGGCGGCATGGCCCGGCACGGCGGCGGCGCCTTCTCCGGCAAGGACCCGTCGAAGGTGGACCGCTCGGCCGCCTACGCGATGCGCTGGGTGGCCAAGAACGTCGTCGCCGCGGGCCTGGCCCGCCGCTGCGAGGTGCAGGTGGCCTACGCGATCGGCGCGGCCAGCCCGGTCGGCCTGTTCGTGGAGACCTTCGGCACCGGCACGGTCGCCGACGACGTGCTGGAGAAGGCGATCACCACGGTGTTCGACCTGCGCCCGGGCGCCATCGTGCGCGACCTGGACCTGCTCCGGCCGATCTACGGCCCGACCGCGGCCTACGGCCACTTCGGCCGCACGGACCTCGACCTCCCCTGGGAGCGGACCGACCGCGTCGAGGCGCTGCGCGCTGCCGTCTGATCCTGTCGGTGCCCCCGGGCACGATGGGCCGGTGCGGGTCGCCAGGGTGGTCGTCGACGTCCCCCTGGCGCACCTGGACCGGCCCTTCGACTACACGGTGCCCGAGGAGCTGGCCGACGACGTCGTCGCGGGCTGCCGGGTCCGGGTCCGGTTCGCCGGCCGGCTGGTCGACGGCGTCGTCCTCGACGTGGGGACGACGACCGAGCACACCGGCAAGCTCGCGCCGCTGGCCAAGGTGGTCTCCGGCGAGCCGGTGCTCACCCCCGAGGTCGCCGAGCTCGCCCGGGTGGTGGCCGACCGGTACGCCGGCAGCCTGACCGACGTCCTCCGGCTCGCGCTGCCCCCGCGGCGGGGCGCGCCGGAGAAGCGGCCGGTGGGGGAGTCCCCGGCGCTGCCCGGGCCGCCGGACCCGGCCGGGTTCGCCCGGTACCCGACCGGCCCGGAGTTCCTGGAGGCCATCGCGCTGGGCCGGCCGGTGCGGGCGGTGTGGACCGCGCTGCCCGGCGAGGACTGGCCGGCCCGGCTGGTGGAGCTGTGCCGCGCTGCGCTGTCCGGCGGGCGCGGCGCACTGGTCGTCGTCCCCGACGGCAAGGACCTCGACCGGCTGGCCGCCGCTGCCGCCCTGGAGCTGCCCAAGGACGCCGTCGCAGTGCTGCGGGCCGACTCGGCCCCCGACACCCGCTACGGCCGGTTCCTGTCGGTCTCCCGCGGCACCGCCCAGGTCGTGCTGGGCACCCGCGCAGCGATGTTCGCCCCGGTCCGCGACCTGGGCCTGGTGGTGGTCTGGGACGACGGCGACGACCTGCACGCCGAACCCCGGGCGCCCTACCCGCACACCCGCGACGTCCTGGTGCAGCGGGCGCACCTGGCCGGCTGCTCGGCGGTGGTGGCCGCGACCGCCCGGACCGCCGAGGCCGCGCTGTTGGTCGAGTCCGGGTGGGCGCACGAGCTGGTCGCCGACCGGGCCGTCCTGCGGTCCGCGGCGCCGCGGGTGCAGGCCCTGGGCGCGGACTCCGAGCTGGCCCGGGACCCGGCCGCCCGCACCGCCCGGCTGCCCTCCCTGGCGTTCCGGGTGGCCCGGGAGGCGCTGGCCGCCGGTGCGCCCGTGCTGGTGCAGGTTCCGCGGGCCGGGTACGCCCCCGGGCTGGTCTGCGACCGCTGCCGGGCACCCGCGCGCTGCCGGCACTGCGCGGGACCGCTGGGCGTCGCCTCGGCGCCGTCCCCGGGGGGACAGCGCGTCGCCGCCTGCCGGTGGTGCGCCCGCCCGGCGGCGACCTTCGACTGCCCGCACTGCCACGGGACCAAGCT
Organism: Klenkia terrae; assembly: GCF_900491935.1. Lineage (GTDB taxonomy): Bacteria > Actinomycetota > Actinomycetes > Mycobacteriales > Geodermatophilaceae > Klenkia > Klenkia terrae. Next base: position 88,780 of record NZ_UEXK01000004.1, on the reverse strand, counting down.
GCGCGCCTCGGTGGTCGGGTCGGCCCGCACCGCCGAGGAGCTGGGCCGGGCGTTCCCGGGTGCGGCGGTCCGGGGCAGCGGACGCGGCTCCGTGCTGGCCACGGGGGAGGCCGGCCCGGCGGTCGTCGTGGCCACGCCGGGGGCCGAGCCGGTGGTCGAGGGCGGGTACGGCGCGGCCCTGCTGCTGGACTCCTGGGCGCTGCTGGGCCGGCCCGACCTGCGGGCCGCCGAGGAGACGCTGCGCCGCTGGCTGAACGCCGCGGCGCTGGTGCGCCCGGCCGGTGCCGGGGGGCAGGTCGTGCTGGCCGCCGACGCCTCGCACCCGGTCGCCCAGGCGCTGGTGCGCTGGGACCCGGCGGGGCTGGCCGCCCGCGAGCTGGCCGACCGGCGCGAGCTCGGCTTCCCGCCGGTGACCCGGCTGGCCGCGCTGTCGGCGTCACCGGCCGGGCTGGCGGAGTTCCTCGAGCTGCTGCGGCTGCCGCCGGGTGCCGACGTGCTGGGGCCGGTGCCCGAGCCGCCCCGGCCCGGGCACGAGGCGGGGGAGCGCTACCTGGTGCGGGTGCCCCGCGCCGACGGCGTGGCCCTGGCCCGGGCGCTGGCCGACGTCCAGGGCGTGCGGTCAGCCCGCAAGGCCCCCGAGCACGTCCGGGTCCAGCTGGACCCGACCGAGCTCTAGCGGTCCACCGCCGCCAGCTCGGCCTCCCAGGCGGCCAGGTCGGCGGCCTCGGCGGCGGCGCGGGCGTCGTCCCGGATCCGCAGCGTGCCCCGCCGCCACCACATGGGCAGCGTGGACACCGCCGTCACCACCCCGGTCGCGATGCCCAGGGCGAGGTGCGGGCGGGCCACCCCGCGGCGCGCGAGCACCCGGGCCAGCGGACCGTCCACGACGGTGACCAGCGCGCCCCAGCCGGCCGAGACCAGCCCGGCGGCCATGGCCAGCTGCTGCTGGGCCGGCTCGACCGGGCGCGGGGGCCGGCCGGCGGCGATCGCCCGCACGGTCGGCAGCTCGCCGACCAGGGCGTCGGTCAGCAGGGCCCCGCCGATGACCAGGTAGGTGCGGCGCCGGGCGGGCGACCGCTTGGGGTGGTCCAGGGCTGCCTCGGCGGCGCCGACGAGGACTCCGTCGAGGGCGCTGCTGACGAGGGCGCGGGCGCGGTGGCGGGTACCGGTGGCCATGCCCCACGGTACCCACGGGGAGCCCCGGGGTCCTTCTTCTAAGCTCGACCGGTGAGCGTCACCCCGATCCGGATCATGGGCGACCCGGTGCTGCGCAGCCCGGCCGCGCCCGTCGTCGACTTCGACGCCGAGCTGCGCCGGCTGGTCACCGACCTGACCGAGACCATGCACGCCGCCGGCGGCGCCGGTCTGGCCGCCCCGCAGATCGGCGTGGGCCTGCGGGTCTTCACCTGGTACGTGGACGGCGAGGTCGGCCACCTGGTCAACCCCGACGTCGTCCCGGTGGGGGAGGAGACCGAGGTCGACGCCGAGGGCTGCCTGTCGATCCCGGGCTTCCGGTTCGACTGCCGCCGGCACCTCACCGTCGCGGCCACCGGCTGGGACATGCACGGCGAGCCGCTGCGCGTGGAGGGCTCGCACAAGCTGGCCCGGGCCATCCAGCACGAGACCGACCACCTGGACGGCGTCCTGTTCGTGGACCGGCTGGACGCCGAGGCCCGCGCGGCCGCCCTGGACGTGCTCGGCGCCGCCGAGTGGCAGGGCCACGCCGCCTGGCTGCCGCAGGGCGAGCCGGTCCCCGTCGTCAAGGTGAGCCCGCACTGAAGCTCCTCTTCGCCGGCACCCCGGCGCCCGCCGTCCCGTCGCTGGAGGCCCTGCTGGCCAGCGACCACGAGGTGGTCGCGGTGCTGACCCGGCCCGATGCCCGGGCCGGGCGGGGCCGCCGCGAGGTCCGCTCCCCGGTGGCCGTGCGGGCCGACGAGGCCGGCATCCCGGTGCTGCAGCCGCCCTCGCCCCGCGACCCCGCCTTCCTGGAGACCTTCGCCGGCCTCGGCGTCGACTGCGCGCCCGTGGTCGCCTACGGCGCGCTGGTCCCGCCGGCGGCGCTGGACGTCCCGGTGCACGGCTGGGTCAACCTGCACTTCTCGCTGCTGCCCGCCTGGCGCGGTGCGGCCCCGGTGCAGCACGCCGTGATGGCCGGCGACGAGCTCACCGGTGCCGCCACCTTCCGGCTCGAGCAGGGCCTGGACACCGGCCCCGTCTACGGGGTCGTCACCGAGCCGGTCGGCCCGCGCGACACCGCCGGTGACCTGCTGGACCGCCTCGCCGTCTCCGGCGCGGGCCTGCTGGTGGCCACCCTGGACGGCATCGCCGACGGGTCGCTCGTGCCCCAGCCGCAGCCCGCCGACGGCGTCTCGCTGGCCCCCAAGGTCGAGACCGCCGACGCCGCGGTCGACTGGTCGCTGCCGGCGCACGTGGTGGACCGGCGGGTGCGCGGGGTGACCCCGGCCCCCGGCGCCTGGACGACGTGGCGCCGTGACCGGCTGCGGCTGGGCCCGGTCGAGCCGCTGCCGACCGCGCTGGGGCTGGCCCCCGGCGAGGTGTCGGTGGGCCCGAGCGGTGTCCTGGTGGGCACCGGCCGGGGATCGGTGCGGCTGGGCCTGGTCCAGCCGGCCGGCAAGAAGATGCTGCCGGCGGCGGACTGGGCGCGCGGCGCCCGGCCGACCGACGGCGAGGGGGTGGGCGCGTGCCCTCCGCTGGACGACGACACGGACCGGGCGGCCGGCCCGCCGGTCCGCGGACGACGCAGCAGCGACCGGAGAGCCGCCGGGTCCGCCCGGTGCTCGACGGTGCCCGGCTGACCGCCTACGACGTGCTGGAGGGCGTCTCGGCGCGGGCCGCCTACGCGAACCTGCTGCTGCCCCAGCTGCTGCGCGAGCGGTCGGCCGACCTGCGTCCCCGGGACGCCGCGTTCGCCACCCAGCTCGCCTACGGCACGCTGCGCGCGACCGGGACGCTGGACGCGATCCTCACCGGCCTGGTCTCCCGCCCGCTGGCCGAGCTGGACCCCAAGCTGCTGGACCTGCTGCGGCTGGGCGCCTACCAGATCATCGACCTGCGGGTGCCGGCGCACGCCGCGGTGGACACCACGGTGGCCCTGGCCCGGGCGATCGTCGGCACCGGCGCCTCCGGCCTGGTCAACGCCGTGCTGCGCAAGGTGGCCGCCGGCGGCACCCGCGAGGAGTGGGTCGCCGCGCTGGACGTCACCGGCGACGACCGGCTCGCCCTCCTCACCGACCACCCGCTGTGGATCGTGGCCGCCTGGCGCGACGCGCTGGGTGCCGACGGACCGGGGGCGGAGGCCGAGCTCGAGGCGGCGCTGCTGGCCGACGACGAGGCACCCGAGGTGCACCTGGTCGCCCGGTCGGTGGACCGCGCCTCGCTGATCGCGGCGTCGGACGGCCTGCCCGGCCCCTGGTCGCCCTACGCGGTCCGGCTGGAGGGCGGGGACCCCGGCCTGCTCGACGACGTGCGCTCCGGTGCGGCCGGCGTGCAGGACGAGGGCTCCCAGCTGGCCGCGCTGGCCCTGGTGCGGGCCCCGCTGGAGGGCCCGGACGCGGCCTGGCTGGACATGTGCGCCGGGCCCGGCGGGAAGTCCGCGCTGCTGGCCGCGGTCCGGCCGGACGGGGTGCGGCTGACCGCCGCCGACCGGTCCGAGCACCGGGTCGGCCTGGTCGCCTCCGCGCTGCGCGACGCCGAGGACGTCGAGGTGCTCGTCGCCGACGGCCGGTCCGGCCCCTGGGAGCCGGGTTCCTTCGACCGGGTGCTGCTGGACGCGCCGTGCACCGGGCTGGGCGCGCTGCGCCGCCGTCCCGAGGTCCGCTGGCGGCGCACCGCCGACGACGTCCCGCAGCTGGCCGAGCTGCAGGGCGAGCTGCTGACCGCCGCGCTGGCCGCCGTCCGGCCCGGTGGCGTGGTCGCCTACGTGACCTGCTCGCCGCACACCGCCGAGACCGTGGACGTCGTCGCGGCCGCGGCGGCCCGGGACGACGTCGAGGTGCTGCCGGTCGCCCCGCTGTTCCCCGGGGTGCCCGACGCCGCCCGCGGCGACGCCTGGCAGCTGTGGCCGCACCGGCACGGCACCGACGCCATGTTCGTGGCCCTCCTGCGCCGGGTCTGACCCGGTGGTCGTCGCCGGTCACCCGCCGCCCCCGGGGTTCGCGGCGCAGGCCAACGTCGGACCCGAGGTGTACGCCGAGGCCGCCGCGGACCCGTTCGCCTTCTGGGCGGAGCAGGCCGGGCGGCTGCGGTGGGACCGGCCCTGGGACACCGTCTTCGGCGACGCGCAGTGGCCCACCGCCCGGTGGTTCGGCGGCGGCCGGCTCAACGTCGCGGTCAACTGCGTCGACCGGCACGTCGACGCCGGCCACGGCGACCGGGTGGCGATGCACTGGGAGGGCGAGCCCGGCGACCGGCGCACGGTCACCTACGCCCAGCTGCAGGACGACGTCTGCCGGCTGGCCCACGGGCTCACCGAGCTCGGGATCGGGGCCGGCGACCGGGTCGTGCTCTACCTGCCGGTGCTGGTCCAGACGGTCGTCGCCACGATGGCCTGCGCCCGGATCGGTGCGGTGGTCAGCCTGGTGTTCGGCGGGTTCTCCGCCGACGCCCTGCGGTTCCGGGTCGCCGACACCGGGGCCAAGCTGCTCATCGCCTCCGACGGTCAGTTCCGCCGCGGCCGCGCGGTCGGGGTGAAGGCCGCCGCCGACGAGGCGGTGGCCGGGCTGGACCACGTCGAGCACGTGCTCGTCGTCCGCCGCACCGGCGAGACCGACGTGCCGTGGACACCGGGCCGCGACGTCTGGTGGCACGAGCTGCTGGCCGGGCAGTCGACGCAGCACGAGGCGGCGTCGTTCGACGCCGAGCACCCGCTGTTCATCGTCTACACCTCGGGCACGACCGGGCGCCCCAAGGGCCTGGTGCACACCACCGGTGGCTACCTCACCCACGCCAGCTGGACGCACTGGGCTGTGTTCGACCTCAAGCCCGACGACGTCTACTGGTGCCAGGCCGACCTGGCCTGGGTCACCGCGCACACCTACGTCCTCTACGGCCCGCTGTCCAACGGCGCCACCCAGGTCGTCTACGAGGGCAGCCCGCTGACCCCGCACCCCGGGCGGCACTTCGAGGTCATCGAGCGGTACCGGGTGTCGACCTACTACACGGCGCCGACGCTGGTGCGCACGTTCATGAAGCACGGGCCCGAGCTGCCGGCCGGCCACGACCTGTCCTCCCTGCGGCTGCTCGGCTCGGTGGGCGAGGCGATCAACCCCGAGGCCTGGCGCTGGCTGCACGAGCACGTCGGCGGCGGTCGGTGCCCGGTGGTGGACACCTGGTGGCAGTCCGAGACCGGGGCCGCCGTCGTGGCACCCCTCCCGGGGGTCACCACCACCAAGCCCGGGTCGGCCACCGTGCCGCTGCCGGGGATGTCGGCCACCGTCGTCGACGACGCCGGGGTGGAGACCCCGCCGGGGGTGGAGGGCAACCTGGTCATCACCGCGCCCTGGCCGGGGATGGCCCGCACGGTGTGGGGCGACCACGACCGGTTCGTGTCCTCCTACTGGGCGCCCTACGCGGCCCAGGGCTGGTACCTGGCCGGGGACTCGGCGTCGCGCGACGAGGACGGCTACATCTGGATCGGCGGCCGGATCGACGACGTCCTGAACATCTCCGGGCACCGGCTGAGCAGCATCGAGCTGGAGTCGGCCCTGGTGTCGCACCCCCGGGTCGCCGAGGCCGCGGTCGTCGGCGCACCGGACGACGTGACCGGCCAGCGGATCGTCGCGTTCGTGATCACCCGCGACGCCCCCGGGGCCGACGACACCGGCCTGGCCGCGGAGCTGCGGGCGCACGTGGCCGCCCGGGTGGGGGCGGTGGCCAAGCCGCGGGAGGTCGTCGTGGTCACCGACCTGCCCAAGACCCGCTCGGGCAAGATCATGCGCCGGCTCGTCGCCGACCTGACCGCCGGCCGCGCCGGTGGCGACACCACCTCGCTCACCGACCCGGCGGCCCTGGGCGTGGTGCAGCGGGCCTGGACCGCCCACGTCGAGGCCCGGCCCGGGGGCGGCTGAGCCCTCGGGCGACGCGTGTTTGCGCGCGGGAGCCCCTGCCCACACCCTCCGGTGAGCTCGAACCCGTGGCCGTCACCGGCTGCGGGGTGGTGCTGTGGACCGCTGGGAGATCGTGGTCCGGGAGGGCGGCCCGGCCGTCGTCCTGACCGTGCGGGGCGTGGTGCGGGCCGGCTTCGGCCTGCTGCACGACCACCTCGCCGACGCCGTCGACGAGCTGGGCGACCGGCCGGCGGTGGTCGACGTCAGCGAGCTGTGGGTGCAGCACCCGGCCGCCCTGCAGGTGCTGCGCAGCCTCCTCGGCCGCCGACCGCCGGGCTCGGGCACGGTGGTGCTGGCCCGCACGTCGACCCGGCGCCGGCTGCACGGGGTCTTCGACGTCGACGTCGCCTGGTACCCCGCCGAGCTGCGCACCCCGTGGCTCGGCGTGGCCGCGGCGCTGGCCCACCGGCGGTACCAGCTCCCGGCCCCGGACCGGACGGCACCGCAGGCCGACCCGCTGGGGGAGCTGCTGTGGGCGGCGGCCCAGGAGTGCACCGGGCAGCGGTGAGGGCCCGCCCTACGATCACGGGGTGTCCCGCCGCCCGATGATCGCGCCCAGCCTGCTCTCCGCCGACTTCGCCCGGCTCGCCGAGGAGACCGCGCGGATCGCCGACGCGGACTGGGTGCACGTGGACGTGATGGACGCCCACTTCGTGCCCAACCTGACCCTCGGCGAGCCGGTGGTGAAGGCCATCCAGGCGGTCAGCCCCGTACCGCTGGACTGCCACCTGATGATCACCGACCCCGAGCGGTGGGCACCGGCCTACGCCGAGCTGGGCGCCCGCAACGTCACCGTGCACGCCGAGGCCTGCACGGGCGACCCCCGGGACCTGGCCCGCGACCTGAAGGCCGCCGGCGCGCTGGCCGGGCTGGCGCTGAAGCCCGGGACGCCGCTGGCGCAGTACCTCGACGTGCTGCCCGCCTTCGACACCCTGCTGGTGATGAGCGTCGAGCCCGGCTTCGGCGGCCAGTCCTTCATGCCCGAGGTGCTGGACAAGGTGCGGGAGGCCCGCCGGCTGGTCGACACCGGCCACCTGCAGCTGCTCGTCGAGATCGACGGCGGCATCAACGCCGACACCATCGAGGTCGCCGCCGAGGCCGGGGTGGACATGTTCGTGGCCGGGTCGGCGGTCTACGGCGCGGCCGACCCCTCGGCCGCGATCGCCGCGCTGCGCGCGCAGGCGGCCCGCTCCTTCCCGACCGCGTGACCACTCTCGCCGAGGCGATGCGGCGGGCCCGCGAGCTGGGCTGGTCCGTGCTGGGCCGCACCAGCCCGAACCCCGCCGTCGGCGCCGTCGTCCTGGACGCCGCCGGGCAGGTCGTGGGGGAGGGCGCCACCGCGCCCCCGGGCGGCCCGCACGCCGAGGTCGCGGCGTTGGCGCAGGCCGGCGAGCGCGCCCGCGGCGGCACCGCCGTCGTCACCCTGGAGCCCTGCGACCACACCGGCCGCACCGGGCCGTGCTCGGTGGCGCTGCTGGCGGCCGGGGTCGCCCGGGTGGTCGTCGCGGTGCCCGAGCCGACCGGGCAGGCGGGCGGCGGCGCCGAGCGGCTGCGGGCCGCCGGCGTGGCCGTCGAGCTGGGCGTGGAGCAGGCCGAGGCCGAGGACGGCGCCCTGGCGCCCTGGCTGCTCGGCGTCCGCGAGCAGCGGCCGCAGGTGGTCTGGAAGGTCGCCGCCACCCTGGACGGCCGGGTGGCCGCCGCCGACGGCACCAGCCGGTGGGTCACCGGCCCCGACGCCCGCGCCGCGGTGCACCGGCTGCGGGCCACCTGCGACGCCGTCCTGGTGGGGTCGGGCACCGCGCTGGCCGACGACCCCCAGCTGACCGTGCGCGACGTGCCCGGCGCCGACCACCAGCCGCTGCGGGTCGTCCTCGACCGGCGCGGCCGGGTGCCGGCCACCGCCCGGGTGCACGACGACGCCGCGCCGACCCTCGTCAGCCGGGCCGCCGGGCCGGCCGAGCTGCTGGCCGAGCTGTGGGACCGCGACGCCCGCCGGGTGCTCCTGGAGGGCGGGCCGACCCTGGCCGCGGCCTTCCTGCGGGCGGGCCTGGTCGACGAGCTGGTGCTGCACCTGGCGCCGCAGCTGCTGGGCGCCGGACCCGCCCTGACCGGCGACCTGGGAATCACCACCATGGCCGGTGCGCTGCAGTGGCGGATGCTGGACGTCACCACCCTGGGGAGGGACGTGCAGGTCCGGTACCGGCCGACCCGGCACACTGGGTCCCCACGACCGACGGAAGAAGGCAACTGACGTGTTCACCGGCATCGTCGAGGAGGTCGGCACCCTCGTCGTCCGCGACGACCAGGGCGACTCCGCCCGGCTGCGGGTCCGCAGCACGACCACCCTCGAGGGCGTGGCGCTCGGTGACTCGATCGCGGTCAACGGCGTCTGCCTGACCGTCACCGGCATCGAGGACGGCGTCTGGTCCACCGACGTGATGGCCGAGACCCTGCGCCGCAGCAGTCTCGGCGCCCTGACCGACGGCGACCCGGTGAACCTGGAGCGCGCGGTCACCGCCGGCACCCGGCTGGGCGGGCACATCGTGCAGGGCCACGTCGACGGCGTCGGCACGATCGCCTCGGTGAGCCCCAGCGAGCACTGGACCGTCGTCCGGGTCGCGCTCCCCGCCGACGTCGCCCGCTACGTCGTGGAGAAGGGCTCCATCACCGTCGACGGCGTCTCCCTGACCGTCAGCGCCCTCTCCGAGGTCCAGGACCCCGAGCCGTGGCTCGAGGTCTCCCTCATCCCCACCACGCTGCGCGAGACCACCCTCGGCGCCCGCACCCCGGGGGACCGGGTCAACCTGGAGGTGGACGTCATCGCCAAGTACGTCGAACGACTGATGGGAGCGCGAGCGTGAGCCGCACGCACCTGGACTCGATCGAGGACGCGATCGCCGCGATCAAGAGCGGCAAGCCCGTCGTGGTCATCGACGACGAGGACCGCGAGAACGAGGGCGACCTGATCTTCGCCTCCGAGCTCGCCACCCCCGAGCTGGTCGCCTTCATGGTCCGCTACACCTCGGGCTACATCTGCGTGGCCGTCACCGAGGCCGACGCCGACCGGCTGGACCTGCCCCCGATGTTCCGGGTCAACCAGGACCGCCGGGGCACCGCCTACACGGTCACCGTCGACGCCCGCGAGGGCATCACCACCGGCATCTCGGCCACCGACCGGGCGCACACCATCCGGCTGCTGGCCGGCGCCGAGACCAGCAGCGCCGACCTGTCCCGCCCCGGCCACATCGTGCCGCTGCGGGCCCGCGACGGCGGCGTGCTGCGCCGCCCGGGCCACACCGAGGCCGCCGTCGACCTGGCCGTGCTGGCCGGGCTGCGCCCCTCGGGCACGCTGTGCGAGGTCGTCAGCGAGAAGGACCCGATCGGCATGGCCCAGGGCGACGAGCTGCGGGTCTTCGCCGACGAGCACGACCTGGTGATGTGCTCGATCGCCGACCTGATCGCCTACCGCAAGCGGTTCGACAAGCTGGTCGAGCGGGTCGCCGAGGCCAAGGTGCCCCTGGCGCCGGGCCTGTTCACCGCGGTCGGCTACGCCAGCTCCTACGACGACCGCGAGCACGTGGCCTTCGTCTACGGCGACATCAGCGACGGCGAGGACGTGCTCGTCCGGGTGCACTCCGAGTGCCTCACCGGTGACGTGTTCGGCTCGCTGCGCTGCGACTGCGGCCCCCAGCTGCAGGCCGCGCTGGCCGCGGTGGCCCAGGAGGGTCGCGGCGTCGTGCTCTACATCCGCGGCCACGAGGGCCGGGGGATCGGCCTGCTGCACAAGCTGCAGGCCTACCAGCTCCAGGACGCCGGCGTGGACACCGTGGACGCCAACCTCGACCTGGGCCTGCCCGCCGACGCCCGCGACTACGGCACCGGCGCGCAGATCCTGGTGGACCTCGGCGTGCGGTCCATGCGGCTGCTGACCAACAACCCGGCCAAGCGCGCCGGGCTGGAGGGCTACGGCCTGCGGATCACCGGCCGGGTGGGGCTGCCCAGCCACGTGACACCGGAGAACGTCGGCTACCTGCGCACCAAGCGCGACCGGATGGGCCACATCCTGGACATCGTCGACCCCGACGTGGACATCCCGGTGCCGGTCGGCACGCACACCCCGATCCGGCAGCCCGAGCAGGACCAGTGACCCCCGACCGACCGACCAGCACAGAGGAGACCCCGCGATGAGCGGAGCAGGCGCACCGACCGACCAGGCAGTCGACGCATCGGGGCTGCGGCTGGCGATCGTCGCCGCCCGCTGGCACAGCGACATCTGCGAGTCCCTGCTGGCCCGGGCCACCGCCTGCGCCCTGGAGATGGGCGTGCCCGACCCGACCGTCGTCCGGGTGTCCGGGGCGCTCGAGCTGCCGGTGGTGGCGCAGGCGCTGGCCGCCGACCACGACGCCGTCGTCGCCCTCGGAGTGGTCGTCCGCGGCGGCACCCCGCACTTCGAGTACGTCTGCGACTCCTTCACCGCCGGGCTGACCCGGGTGTCCCTGGACACCGGCGTGCCGATCGGCAACGGCGTGCTGACCACCGAGGGGGAGAAGCAGGCCCGGGACCGGGCCGGCCTCGAGGACTCCGCGGAGGACAAGGGCTGGGAGGCCACCGTCGCGGCGCTGGACACCGCGGTGACCCTGCGCCGCCTGCGTGCCCCGAAGCGGGACACCGGGTTCGGCATCGGCAGCGGCGCGTGAGCACGACGTTCGACGCGCTCTTCGCCGACCTGCAGGCCAAGGTGGCCGCCGGTGACCCGGCCTCGGGCACGGTGGCCGCCGTGCAGGCCGGGGTGCACACGATCGGCAAGAAGCTCGTGGAGGAGGCGGCCGAGAGCTGGATGGCCGCCGAGCACGAGGGCCCCGAGCGGGCCGCCGAGGAGATCAGCCAGCTCCTCTACTGGACGCAGGCGCTGATGCTCGCCAAGGGCCTCACGCTTGACGACGTCTACGCCCACCTCTGAACCGCCCGATCCCATGACCAGGAGTTCCCCCGTGCTGCGCGTCGCCGTCCCCAACAAGGGCGTCCTGTCCGAACCCGCGGCCGAGATGCTGTCCGAGAGCGGCTACCGCCAGCGGCGCAGCACCAAGGACCTCGCGGTCTACGACCCCGACAACGACACCGAGTTCTTCTACCTGCGACCGCGCGACATCGCCGTCTACGTGGCCGCCGGCACCCTGGACGTCGGGATCACCGGCCGGGACATGCTGCAGGAGACCACCCCGGCCGACACCGCGTCCCCGGCCGTGGAGGTCATGGCGCTGGGCTTCGGCCGGTCCTCGTTCCGGTTCGCCAGCCCCACCGGCTCGGGCATCGAGGACGTCGCCGGGCTGGCCGGCACCCGGATCGCCACCGCCTACCCGGTGCTGCTGGAGAAGTTCCTCGCCGAGTCCGGCATCGACGCCTCGGTGGTCAAGCTGGACGGCGCGGTGGAGACCGCCTGCCGCCTGGGCGTGGCCGACGCCGTGTGCGACGTGGTCGAGACCGGGACGACGCTGCGCCAGGCCGGCCTGCACGTCATCGGCGACCCGGTGCTGACCAGCGAGGCGATCCTGGTGCAGCGCACCGGCGCCGAGGACAACCCGGCGGTGGCCCAGCTGCAGCGCCGGCTGCGCGGCGTGCTGGTGGCCCGGCAGTACGTGATGCTCGACTACGACTGCCCCGACGACCTGCTCGAGCGGGCCACCGCGATCACCCCGGGCCTGGAGGGCCCGACGGTGAGCCGGTTGCAGACCCCGGGGTGGTCGGCGGTGCGGGCGATGGTGCGCCAGGCCGAGACCAACCGGCTGATGGACGAGCTGTGGGAGCTGGGCGCCCGGGCGATCCTGGTGACGTCGATCCACGCGTGCCGGATCTGACCTGCCCGATCTGACCCGCCCGGGGCCCAGCTCCGCGCGGGTCAGGCCAGCCGGAGCTGGCGGACGACGACCGCGACGACGACCGACAGCACGCCGACCACGGCCACCGCGGCGGCGATGCCGGACAGGGCCCCGGACACCGCGATCACCAGCAGCGGGCAGAGGAACTCACCGAGGAACAGCGCGGCGGTCCACCGGCCGGTGCCCCGGCCGCGCTCGGCCAGCGACAGCCCGGAGACCACCCAGGTCAGCAGGCTGGGCAGCATGAGGCCGGTGCCGGCGCTGGCGATGACCGCGCCGAGCACGGCCACCGGGACGACCGGGGCCAGGCCCATGACGACCAGGCCGATGCCGGCCAGCCCGAAGGCGGTGGGCAGCAGGAACCGGGGGCCGCGGGCGACCAGCCGGGGGAAGGACGCCGCACCGGCCGCGGTGGCCAGGGAGGCCAGCGCCGCCATGCCGCCGATGGCCGCGGTCTCGGTGACGCCCAGGTCGTCCAGCACGTAGGACAGCTCGACGATCGGGGTGTAGAACACGATGCCGCCGACCAGGCTGATGCCCAGCGGGACCAGCATCCGGCGCCAGGGCAGCGGGGGCAGGGCACCGTCGGTGCCCGGCGGCACGGTCGGCGTCCAGAGCAGGACGGCGGCCAGGCCGGCCAGCGGGAGCGCCACCAGGTACAGCCAGAACGGCGTGCGCCAGTCGTTGCTGCCCAGGGCGCCGCCGAGGCCGAAGAACACCGTGGCGGCCAGCGTGGTGACGATGGTCTGCAGGCCGAACAGCTTGGCCCGGCGGGCGCCGGCGGAGTAGTCGGCGATCAGCGTGGTGCAGCAGGTCATGATCGCGGCCTCGGCGACGCCGACGCCGACCCGGGTGGCCAGCACCGCGGGCAGCGAGTCCAGCAGCACCGGGGCGGTGCCCAGGATCGCGTAGAGGACCAGCGAGCCGACCAGCAGGCGCTTGCGCCCGACGGCGTCGACGATGCGGCCGGCGACCGGGGCCAGCAGCGCGATGACCAGGGCCGGGGCGGTGAGCACCAGCGGGGCCAGGGCGTCGACGCCGGGGGTGTCGGCGAAGGCGCGCTGCAGCGTGGGCAGCACGGGGGACAGCAGCACCGCGCCGAGGATCGGCATGCAGCTGGCCGCCATGAGCACCGCGATGGCGGGCTTGCCGGCCGGGCGGCCGGTGGACGGGTGCAGGGCCCCCGTGTCGGGGGCCGCGACGGCGGCGGCCGCGGGGATGGTCTCGGACAACGCGCACTCCTGGAGGATCAGGCCGGACCTCGGTGACCGGCATCACTGCGAGGCGCAGTGTGGGGACTCCGGGGCACCGAAGGCCAATAGATCCGGTGAGGCGCGGCATCCACCGCGCTGATGCCCTACCCGACGCGGGCGGTGGCCAGCTCGGCGGCCTGGCGCACCAGGTCCCGCAGGTAGGCGTGCTCGGGGTCGCGCTCGTAGACCGGGTGCCAGTACATGGCCTCGACCAGCCCGCCGACGTCGACCGGCGAGGGCAGCACCCGTACGCCGCTGGCCAGCGGCAGGAGGTCGACCAGCCGGCGCTGCAGCATCGAGATCCGGCCGGACCCGGCGACCAGGCCCGGCACGGTCAGGAAGCTCTCGGTCACCACCTGGACGCGGGGCTCGATGCCGCGCATCCGCAGGAACCGCGCAGCCGGGGTCGAGGCGGTCTGGCCGTGGTAGACCGACACCCAGGGCAGGGTCTGCAGCTGCTCGACGGTGATCGCCTCGCCGACCGCGCGGTTGTCGGTGGACACCACCACGACCCACTCGTCGGTGTAGAGGTCCACGGACGGCAGGTCGTCGATGAACCCGCGGGGCAGCAGCATGAGGTCCGCGGCCAGCAGCGCCTGGTCGGCCCGGCCCACCAGCTCCGGGGTGTGCGGGGTCAGCCGCAGACGGGCCCCCGGCGCGGTCTCGGCCAGCAGCGTGGCCAGCGTGTCGCCGAGCACGGTGATGCCGTAGTCGCTGAGCAGCACGTGGAACTCGCGGGTGGAGCTGGCCGGGTCGAAGGCCGGCTGGGCGCTGAAGACTCGGTGCACCGACTGCAGCGCCAGCCGGGACTGCAGCTGCAGCTGCTCGGCCAGCGGGGTCAGCCGGTACTCGTTGCCGACCCGGGTGAGCAGCTCGTCGCCGAAGTGCCGGCGCAGCTTGGCCAGGGACGCCGACAGCGCCGGCTGGGACAGCCCCAGCTGACCGGCGGCGCGGGTCACGCTGCGCTGGTGCAGGAGCGCGTCCAGCGAGACCAGCAGGTTGAGGTCCAGGTTGGCCACGTTCACCCCCGCAGGCTAGCCCGAGAGCATCACCGGTGGTGATGTCCGGCATCATCCATCCGGGTTTCCCTGATGGGCGCCGGTGGCGTTGGGTGGGACGGTCACCGTCGACGCAGGAGGTCCCCGTGCCCGCACCCCGTCCAGGCCCGCTCGCCGGTCGCGTCGTCGTCGTCACCGGGGCCGGTCGCGGCCAGGGGGCGGCCGAGGCCCGGCTGCTGACCGCCCAGGGTGCCCTCGTGACCGGCTGCGACCTGGACGACGAGCCGGCCGAGGACCTCGACGGGTCCGACTACCGGCGGCTGGACGTCACCGACGCGGCCGGGTGGACCGCGCTGGCCGCGGAGTTGGCCGACCGGCACGGCCGGGTCGACGGGCTGGTCTGCAACGCCGGGACCACCTGGCGGGCCCGGGTGACCGAGCTGGCCACCGCGGACCTGGAGCGGGTGCTGGCGGTGAACGTGACCGGCACGCTGCTCGGCCTGCAGGCGCTCACCCCGCTGATGCCGGCCGGCGGCTCGGTGGTCGTCGTGGGGTCGGTGGCCGCCCTCACCGGGCACTACCCGGCGGCCTACACGGCCAGCAAGTGGGCGCTGCGCGGGCTGGCCAAGGCCGCCTGCCTGGAGCTGGGCCCGCGCGGCATCCGGGTCAACACCGTCCACCCGGGCTACATCGAGACGCCGATGACCGCCTCGGCGTCGCCGGCCTTCCGGAACGCCAACGTCGCCGAGACCCCGCTGGGCCGCACCGGCACCGTCGACGAGGTGGCGCCGCTGGTCGCCTTCCTCCTCGGCGACGGTGCCGCCTTCATCACCGGCGCGGAGATCCCGGTAGACGGCGGCCTCACCGCCCACGGCGGGGGGAAGTCGATCAGCGACGCCGTCCGCGCCGCGGCGCCGCCGCCGGCCGGGTCAGCCCTCGATCAGCGCTAGCTGCTCGTTGATCAGCTTCGGGTTGCTGTCGCCGGCCACCTTCTGCAGGAACGGGGTGTGGTCGAACACGAAGTCCCGGACCGGCCGCAGCGCCGCCGGGGTGTGGTGGAAGACCTTGCCGAGCAGGTAGGCCTGCTGCACCTGCCGGGCGGTGTGCGGCCGGCGCGGGGCCTCGTAGGCCTGCAGCGCGGCCGCGACGGCGACCGGGTCGGTCAGGTCCACCCCGCGCAGCGCGACCCCGAGGAAGTAGCCGTCCTCGATGGACATGCCGGCCCCGTAGGCGGCGTAGGGGGAGGTGGGGTGCGCGGCGTCCCCGACCAGGGTCGCCCGGCCCCGGGACCACTGCGGCAGGGCCGGGCGGTCGCGCAGCACCCAGCGCTGCACGTCGGCGTCCGCGGTGGCCGCGACCAGGCCGGGCAGCGGGGCGGGGAACTGCGCGGCCAGCGCGGTGGCGGCGGCCTTGAGGTCCGCCGGCGCCGGGGCGTCCGGGTCGGTGCCGGTGAGCACCCACCACTGGTGGCCGTCGCGGCCCTCGTGCCGGATCGACGTCCAGCTGCCCTGCACGGTGGGGCCGTGGGTCAGCACGCAGCTGTTCGGGGTGGTGCCCGGGACGTCGGCGAAGGTGAAGCCGCCGAAGATGTGCAGCCGGTGCTCCCGTTTGGGCGCGTCGCCCCAGAGCGTGCGGCGGACCAGGGAGTCGATGCCGTCCGCGCCGACGAGGACGTCGTGGGTCTCGCTGCTGCCGTCGGACAGGTGCAGGGTGACCTCGCGGTCGTCCTGGGAGATCCGGTCCACCTGCTGGCCGTACCGGATGGTGCCCTCGGGGATGGCGGCGAGCATGCGGCGGTACAGCTCGGGCCGCAGCAGCCCGATGAAGCCGCCGCCGAACTCGTCCTTGACGGCCTGGTCGAGCTTCACCCGGACGCGGACCTTGCCCTCGAGGTTGCGGAACTCCGAGTCGGTCGGGGCGCCCAGGTCGACGGTGTCCACGCCCAGGGCGCGCAGCGCCTTCAGCGGCGGCGGCCACAGGTTGAGGATGTTGCCGGCCGGGCGGGCCTCCCGGTAGCGCTCGAGCACGACGACCTGGTGGCCGGCGCGCAGCGCGCCGAGGGCCGCGGCCATGCCGGCGGGGCCGGCACCTGTCCCTTATAAACATCTGACGCCGCCGACGACAACCCTTGTGTAAATTTCCGCGCCCGCGCCGACCTGTATGAACAAGATACGCACACTACAGTATGCAACTCCGCCAGTCACGCCTACTCCTTCCGAGATGTTTTGTCGGAAGCTTATCTACACAGCTATGACACANGGCGGGGGTGGACGGCACGGGGAGCCTCTCGACGAGCAAACAGTAGTGAGCGCTATCGTTCGCGCTGACTGTAGCGCGCGTCACGCGGTCGTCAAGGACGGGCCGGGGGTGGCGGGAGAGGATGGGGCGTGGCTGAGCAGACCGATGACCTCGCTGTCCGGCTGCCCCGGCAGCGACGGAGCCGGGAGGCCTGGGCCCGGGTGCTCGACGCCGGCGTGGCCCTGCTGGAGGACGGCGGCTACGAGGCCTTCACGATCGCCGCGGTGTGCGACCGCGCCCAGGTGGCGCCGCCGGCCATCTACGCCCGGACGGCGAGCAAGGACGCGCTGTTCCTCGCCGTCTACGAGCACGGCATCGCCCGGCTGCTGGCCGGCCAGGACGTGCTGGCCGACGAGGACCGGTGGGCCGGGCTGGCGCCCGACGACCTGGTGCGCGGCGTGGTGCGCGAGGTGGTCGGCCTCGTGCTGGCGCACCGGCGCTTCCTGGGTGCCGTCGTCCTGGTGTCCGGGGCGCACCCCGAGGTGCGCCGGCGGGGGACCGGCTACGTGCGGGGTCTGGGCGCCGGGGTGGCCGCGCTGCTGCTGCGGGCTCGCGCGTCGATCACCCACGACGACCCCGCCGCGGCGGTGCGGTCGTGCTTCGACGTGGTCTTCTCCACCGCGGTCCTGCGGGTGGCGTACGGGCCGGGGTTCACCACCGACGAGCCGGTCGACGACGCGGAGTTCGTCGACCAGCTCGCCGAGGTGGCGGTCCGTTCCCTGCTGGCCTGACCGCTGGTCAGCGTGGGCGGGTGGTCCGCTCGGCCAGGTCGATGGCGGTGCACAGGCCCAGGGCCATCGCCCGGCCGCTGGTGGACCCGGTGGTGAGCAGGGTCGCGACGGCGGTGTCCAGGTCGCCCTGGCCGATCAGCGCCCGGACGACGGCGGCGAACTCGCCGCTGACCCGACCGGCCGCGGCGTGCTTGAGCAGGGCCCGGGACAGCTCGGTGGTCCGGCCGACCGCGAGGGCGTGCACGCCGGCCCCGAAGCGCTCGGCGGCGGGGTGGCCCAGCAGCACCAGCCCGGCCACCGTGCCGGCGAGGACGTCGTCCCCGGCCGGGGTGAGGCCCGGGCCGAGGCCCACGAGGCGGGTGGCGGTCCGCAGCGCGGCGTCCAGGTCGGCCCGGCGCACGGCGCCGCGGAGGGCGGCCAGCGGTCCGCTGGGCCCGCCGGGCAGGCCGGGCAGGGTGAAGGCGCTGTGCGGGGCGTCGCCGTAGAGCGTCGTCCGCAGCGTGCGCACGCCCTCGGGCAGCAGGGCCGGCTGGGCACCGGGCAGCCGGGGGCGCGGGTCCCACCAGGCCGCCGCGGACACGGTGAGGTCGCCGACGACGACCCGGCCGCCGCCCACGGTCGCCGGGGCGCCGGCGGGGGAGGAGGCCAGCGGTCGGCCGTTGGCCCGCCGGGACAGGACGAGGCCCAGCGGCAGGCGGGCGGCGTCGGCGGTCAGCACGCCGACCACCTCGGTGCCCTGCGGGGTGGGCACCGACAGGTAGACCGCGGCCGGCACCGAGAGCAGGACGGTCGCCGGGCGGACCGGGCCGCGCAGCAGCTCGGCGATGCCGGTGCTCGCGGCGGCCGGCACGGCCGGGCCGTGGGCGGTCGTGGCCTGGGCGGTGCGCCGGGCGGTGTGCGCGGACCCCGGGGGGAGCGGGATCGTGGGCACGCCCATGCGGGCGGCGCGGCCGGGTGCGGCGGTGGTGGCGTGCTGCGGCTGGGTGGCGTGCTGCGGCTGAGCGGTGCGCATGGGTCCCTCCCCTGGGTACCGGCGACCCTCTCGGGTCACCGGCCGCCGGGGTGCCGGGCGGAGGGAGACCGGACCGGGGTCCGGCACCGTCGTCGACGGCTTACCATCCGTGCACGGCAACACCGAGCGGATCTCGAACCTATGCGGCGCGTCGGGCGGCTCCGTATGGCGGAACTAGCCAAGAATGTGTGCAATGGGCCGGGTAGCTCTGACAGGATCCGTGGCGTGCGGTGGGCGGATGAGCGACATGGGGGAGATTCCGGTGACTGATCGTGAGCGCACAGTGACGCCGATCGCGGAGGGTATCCGCACGGCTCCGCTGCGTCAGGTGTCGCAGCGGTCGGAGCCGGCGCTGTCCCGGGTCGCCCCGACCGAGCGCACGGCGCTCGAGGACAGCATGGGGCTGTCGGTCACCCAGCTGCTGGCGCTCACCGACGGCACGCTGGTCGCCGGCTCCGCGGGGGCCGGTCGGGTGGTGCGCCAGGTGGTCGTCGACGACCCGGCCGACCCGCTCGCCGGCGCCGGTCCCGACGTCCTCGTCGTCCTCGGCGCCCGGCTGCCCCCGGCCGACCCGGGCCAGTGCCGGGCGCTGATCGAGCGGCTGACCGCGCTGGGCACCGCCGCCCTGGCCTACCGCGACTCCGACGGGCCGCCCGCGGTCCCGGCGGAGGTGCGCTACGAGGCCGACCGCCGCGGGTTCCCGATCGTCGCGCTGCCGCGCACCTCGCGGTTGGACCTGGTCGTGGCCGAGGTGTTCGGCGCGATCGTGTCCAAGCAGACCCAGGCGCTGAGCCTGGCCGACCGCATGCACAACCAGTTCATCGACGTGGCGCTCACCGGCGGCGGGCTGGCCGAGGTCACCGCGCAGGCCGCGACCTTCCTCGACGGGGCGGCAGTCCTGGGGCTGGGCCCCGACCGCGAGATCGCCACCAGCGCCGGCCCGCCGGACGACGTGACCGAGGTGCGGGACTGGCTGTGGCTGCTGGACGCCGCCGCCGACGACGCCTACTCCGACCTGCCCAGCGCCCGCCGCCTGTCGGAGAACCGCGCCGACCAGGCCATCGTCACCCCGGCCGACGTGCTGGCCGACGCCGACCTGTCCCCGGCCGACGGCATCCTGCTCGTGCCCGGGCACCACGAGCTGCCCGGTGGGGTCGGCGAGTACGCGGTCGCCCCGATCATGGCCGGGGACCAGCGGCACGGCTGGCTGGTCGCGGTCAACCGGCACGGCCCGATGCTGGTCGGCGCCGGCGCGGTCCTCGAGCGCGGCGCGGTCATCGCGGCGCTGTCGGAGATCCGCCACCAGGCGGTGCACTCGGTCGAGCTGCGCTTCCAGGGCGACATGGTGCGCCGGCTGGTCAGCGGCGCGATCGGGCACACCGAGCGGGCGCTGGCCTACACCCGGTCCTTCGGCTGGCGGCTGGACGGACCGGTCGTCGTCCTGGTCAGCGCCACCGAGACCGTCGCCGACGCCAACACCGACCCCACCCGTGCCCTAGACGTGCTGGACCGCCTGGCCGACGGCTGGCGGGCCGCGATCGACGGCGAGGTCGCCGGGGCGGCGGTGGCCGGGCTGGCCACCGAGATCGTCACGGTGCTGCCGCTGGACGGCCGCACGCCCGAGGAGCTGACCGCCCTGGTCGCCGCGGTCACCGGCCGGGTCAACGCCCGGCTGCGCCGGGTCGGCCGGGTGCTGGCCACCGGGATCGGCCGGCCGGCCCAGGTGCTGTCCGGCCTGGGCGACGCCCACCAGCAGGCCCAGCGGGCGCTGCAGGTCGGCCAGGAGATCCACGGCGACGCCACGGTCACCCACTTCGACCAGCTGGGCGTCTTCCGGCTGCTCTCGCTGATCCCGGACAGCTCGGAGCTGCGCTCCTACGTCGACGAGGTGCTGGGTTCGCTGGCCGACGCCTCCGACCCGGACTCCGCCGACCTGCGGGACACGCTGCGGGTGCTGCTGGAGACCAACCTCAACGTGGCCGAGTCCGCCCGCCGGCTGCACTTCCACTACAACACGATGCGCTACCGGATCGGCAAGCTCGAGCGGATGCTGGGGCCCTTCACCTCCGACCCCACGCTGCGGCTGAACCTGCTGCTGGCCCTGCACGCGGCCCGGATGCGCGGGCTGGACCAGGCGCACCGGCCGCCGGTGGAGGCCTCCGCGCTGCCGTTCCTGGACGACGGCCTGGAGTCGCTCTCCCACGCCCAGGGCTGAGCCCCCGGGCCCAGGGCGGTGGCCTCAGGCCCGGCGGGCCAGCCGGTCGACCAGGTAGCCGGCGGTGAGGCCCAGCGTGGTCCACAGCACGGCGAGCTGGCCCAGGGAGGCCAGCCGGAAGTCCCACACCACGGCGGCCGGCACGTCGGCGGCGATGGCGTCGGGGCTGTCGGGCACCAGCAGCACCATGGCCACGACCAGGGCCAGGGTGACCAGCACGCCCACCGCCGCGACGGCCGAAGGGTGCACCCCGCGGGCCTGCAGTGTGCCGACCAGCGCGCCGACCAGCAGCGCCGTCACCACCCCGGCACCGAGGACGGCGATGTAGATCGCCGTCCGGGCGTCGATGGTGTCCGGGTCGCCGACCGCGGGCGGGTTGGCCGGGATCGTGATCGCCGGCAGCAGCGCGAAGACCGCGAACCCGATCGCGGTGAGGACGGCCACCCGCGAGACATCGCTGCGCCCGGGCAGCCGGTGCCGGAGACCGGCGTACACCGCAGCGACGACGACGGAGAACACCACGGCGGCGATCACCGTGCCCAGGAAGCCGCCGAGGAGCTGCGTGCCGCGGCCGAACAGCTCCGCGGAGTGCTCGTGCGACCCGGCCGACCGGGCCTCCTCCAGCGCCAGCGCCGGGGCGATGGCGCGCTCGGTGACCACCATCGACCACAGGCCCGAGGCGGCACCGGCGACCAGGCCGGCGATGGCGAACCGGCCCAGCAGCGAGGCGAAGCGGGGCGCGGTCTGCCGCGGGGCGGCGAGGTCGCTGACCATCAGTGGCAGGGCATGCCGAGGGAGTGCCGGGCGTCGTGGAAGAACTCGTGGGCGACGTCCCCGGCCGAGGCCAGCACCGCGCCGTTGTCCTGGGCGACCAGGTACAGCGCGAACAGGGCGAGCATCGCCAGGGCCCAGGCCCAGGCCGGCACCGCGATGCGGGGCACCGCGACGCGGGTGGGGTTGTGCTGTGCGGAGGTCATGCGCGGACGCCAGGACCCGGTTCCCCTATCGGCCAAGGTCGCAGCTGCGCACTCACGCAGGCACAGGGTCCACCAAGACGCAGTCCCCACAGGTGCCGGCCCCGGGCAGCAGCTGGATCAGGCAGCACGAGCGCCGCACGAAGCTGCCGTCGGGCCGGCGGGCACCCCGGCCGCGCAGGGGACCGGTGGCGACCAGCGCGTCGACCAGCGCTCGGGCGCTGGGGGCGAGGTCGGGCCGGGCGGCGGCGACCACGACGCAGGTGCCGTGGACCGCGGAGACGACGTTGCCGGTCAGCACCTGCCCGGACAGCCCGGTCCCGGCGACCGTGTCCGTCCACGGCTGCACGAGCGGCCCCAGCCAGTGCTCGGCCAGCGCGGCCGCGATGGCCTCCGGGCCGGCGACGTCGACCCCGCGCACACCGGCCCACGCCATCGGCACCGGGTTGGACCCCACCGGCTGCAGGTGCACCGACGTCGGCACCGGCAGCACACCGGCCGCCAGCGCCGCGCCCACGGCCGGGGACAGCACCCGGGCGACGACCCCGAGGTGGACCAGCGAGTGCACCACCCGCGGTGCGGCGGCCGGGCCCAGCACCGCCCGCACCGCGGCGGCCCGCTCGCCCAGCAGCCGGTCCCCGTCGGCCAGGTCCACCCAGCCCGGACCGGGCTCGTCGTCCAGCGCGCAGAACGGCCCGAGCCGGGCGGCGGCGAGCAGGGCGGGGAGCACGCGGCCAGCCTGCCAGCGTGCGGTCACCGGCCCGTCACACCGCTGCGGTAGGAGTGGTCCCATGAGCGACCTCCTGGTGACCGATGCCCGCCTGCGCGACGGCCGGGTGGTCGACGTGCACGTCGCCGGGGGGCGGGTGGTCGCGCTGGCCCCGGTCGGCGAGCGCCCCCGCCCGGACGGCGTCCCCGTGGTCGCCGCCGACGGCGGGCTGGTCACCGAGCCGTGCGTGGACGGCCACCTGCACCTGGACAAGGTGCGCACCCTGCCGCTGGCCGGCGAGGCGGCCCTGGCCGCCTACACCGCCGACGGGATGGCGGAGTCCGCGGTGAGCATCGACCTGGCCAGCGCGGTGAAGGCGCACTGGTCGCTGGACCGGCTGCTGCCCGGCATCCGGGAGGTGCTGCAGCTCGGCGTCGAGCACGGCGTGCTGCACGTGCAGGCGTTCGTCGACGTGGACTCTGCCGCCGGCCTGGTCGGGATGGAGGCGGTGCTGACCGCCCGGGCCGAGGTCGCCGGCGTGGTCGACGTGTCCGTGGTGGCCTTCCCGCAGGACGGCGTGCTGCGCGACCCGGGCACCGCGGAGCTGGTGGAGGCCGCGCTGGACCTGGGCGCCGACGTGGTGGGCGGCATCCCGTGGATCGAGGACGGCGAGGCCGACCAGCGGGCGCACGTCGAGTGGGCCTGCACTCTGGCTGCCCGCCGCGGGCTGCGGGTGGCGATGCTGACCGACGACGCGCCGGACCCGGCCTACCGGACGACCGGGATGCTGGCGCAGGCGATGGTCGCCCACGGGCTGGTCGGCCGCGGTGTCGCCTGCCACGCCCGCGCGCTCGGCTCCTACGACGAGGCCGGGCTCGCCGAGGTCGTCGGGCAGGCCCGGGCCGCCGGGCTGGGCTTCGTCAGCGACCCGCACACCGGCGGCCGCGCGGTGCCGGTCCGCCGGCTGCTGGCCGAGGGCCTGCCGGTCGGGCTGGGCCAGGACGACGTGGAGGACGCCTACTACCCGTTCGGCCGGCACAACCTGCTGGAGGTTGCGTTCCTGGCCGCCCACCTGCTGGAGATGCGCACCGCACCGGACCTGGAGGTGCTGGTCGACCTGGTCACCACCGGCGCTGCCCGGGTGCTCGGGCTGGCCGGGTTCGGGCTGCGCGAGGGCGGACCGGGCGACCTGCTGGTGCACGACGCGGAGCGCACCGTGGACCTGCTGGCCCGGCACGCCGCACCCCGGGCCGTCGTCCGGGGCGGCCGGGTGGTCGCTCAGCGCTGACGGGGCGACTTCCAGGCGGCCTCCTCGTCGAAGGGCTCGTCGGGGTCGTCGGGGTCGGCCGCCGCCGTCTTCTTGGCGTGCGCCTCGAGCGCCTCGTCGCGCTCCCGGGCCCGGTCGAAGGCCTCGGCCCGCTCGAGCTCCCGGCGCTGCCGCTTGGTAAGCGGTGCGTCCTCGCCCTCGGGCAGGACGACCTGCCAGTCGTCGCCCTGCCGGACCAGCAGGACGGCGGCGACGGCGAGCCCGATCGGCAGCACGTAGGCGCCCACCCGCTCCATGCCGCCGTAGCCCAGCAGCTGGGTCACCCCGGTGCCGAAGAAGACCGTGCCGATGATGCCGACCAGGCCGAGCAGGGCCAGCACCGTGCCGACCGCCTCCGAGCGCGGGCGCAGGGCGTAGGCCAGCGAGATCAGGCCCAGCCCGCTGCCGACCAGGTAGAGGATGGCGCCGACGGTGTGCGTGGCCCCGCCGTCGTCGGAGGGGAACAGGCCCACGAGCACGGTGCCCACCGCGGCGGCCGACAGCAGCACCAGCGCGAGGCGACCGCCCAGGCCGACCAGCGCCGGGCGCAGCAGGGCCGCGCCGGCGGCGATCAGCACGCCCTGGGCGATGAACGAGGCGTTCATCAGGCCGGCGCCGGGGGACAGCGAGGTGCCCAGGTCGCTGATCGCTTGGTCCACCCGGCTGTAGCCGCCGAACCGGGCGACCGAGACCGCCTCCAGCACGAAGAACTGCAGCGTGAGCAGCCAGGCCGCACCTCCGGCGAGGTACCGGGTGCGGCTGAGGGAGGTGGGGGCCGGGGCCGTGCGGTCGTCGCTGTCGCTCACGGGGAACCATGGTCCCAGCCCTGCCGAGGGCTCGGCCAGACTGGGCCGCATGACCGGTGCGGTGGACCTGCGGATCCAGGTGGACGTCGGCAACGGCACGCCGCCCTACGAGCAGCTGCGGGCGCACATCGCCGAGCTGGTGCACGCCGGCGAGCTGGTCGAGGGCGACCGGTTGCCCACGGT
This sequence comes from Klenkia terrae, assembly GCF_900491935.1. GTDB lineage: Bacteria > Actinomycetota > Actinomycetes > Mycobacteriales > Geodermatophilaceae > Klenkia > Klenkia terrae. The sequence goes on along the minus strand of NZ_UEXK01000004.1, from coordinate 64,294 downwards.
GCGCGGGCTGGCCGAGCAGCTCGGCGTGGCGCCGGGCACGGTCGCCCGGGCCTACGCCGAGCTGGAGACCGACGCCCTGGTCGAGGGCCGCGGCCGGGCCGGCACGGTGGTCACCGGCGGGTCCGGCGACCCGGCCCGGGCCCGGCTGCGCTCGGCGGCCAACCGGCTGGTCGCCGCCGCCCGCGCCGACGGGCTGGACGACGACACCGTGCTGGCCGTCGTGCACGCCGCCCTCACCGATGCCCGGTGACCGGCCGCTCGATCGCGCTGTTCGGGCTGGCCGCGCTGCTGGAGATCGGCGGCGCCTGGCTGGTCTGGCAGGGCGTGCGGGAGCACCGCGGCTGGCTGTGGATCGGGGCCGGGGTGGTCGCGCTGGGCCTCTACGGCCTGGTGGCCGCCCAGCAGCCCGATGCCAGCTTCGGCCGGGTGCTGGCCGCCTACGGCGGGGTGTTCATCGCCGGGTCGCTGGCCTGGGCGGCGGTGGCCGACGGGTTCCGGCCCGACCGCTGGGACATCGCCGGCGCGCTGGTCTGCCTGGTCGGCGTGGCGCTGATCATGTACGCGCCGCGGTCGGGCTGAGCGCGCGCACGACCGCCCACTGCGCCGGGGACAGCCACGACGGGTTGCTTCCCGCGGGCATCCGCAGCACCTCGGCGTCCCGGGCGACCGGGTCGGCCAGCAGCGCCTCCCGGGGCACCGGCGCGGGCAGCAGGGCCCAGCGCACGCCCACGACCGGGCCGTCGGCGGAGTCCTGCACCCCGGCGGTCACCGTGCCGGTGGCGTGCACGCCGGGGTCCACCCGTCCGCTGCACCACAGCAGCACCGGGTCCCCGGGCGCCATCAGCCCCAGCCGGTAGGACGGCCGGACGCACCGGGTCAGCTCGACCGCGGTGCCCGGCGCCCAGCCGGGTTCGGGCAGCCGGGAGGACTTCAGCACCCAGCAGCCGACGTCGTCCCGGGTGAGCCGGCCGGTCACAGCCCCAGGGCCGCCGTCCGCTCGGCGTACTTCTCGACCGCGCGCCGGGCGACGTCGGGCTGCTCGGCGTAGAGCTGCAGCTGCGGGCCGGCGACCTCGGCCCACGGCACGTCCCGGCCGGCCAGCGACCAGCGCGGCCGGGCGGCGGCGGGGTCCAGCCCCAGCGCGGTGAGGACGGCGGCCTCCAGCGGCGCCCGCGAGCCGCCCAGCATCTGGTGGTCCGGGACGTCGGGCTCCCCGGGCCAGCCCAGCGTGGCGAGCACGCCGGCGCCCACCTCCCGCAGCGTGGCGTTGGCCGGGTGGTTCACCGTCCACATCGCCTCGGCGCCGCCGGCGACGACCGCGTCGGTGGTGTCCACGTCGAGGTCGGCGTTCCGGCGACGCAGCTCGGCCTGCGACCGCGCGGCGAGGTCCCGGACGGCGTCGGCGGCGGGCTCGAGCTCCTCGATCCGCGCGACGGCGCGGGCGACGTCCCAGCCACGCACAGCCGCGTCGAGCAGCCGCAGGTCGTGGTAGTCGGTCAGCGGGGCGTCCACCCGGCCGTCGGCGTCGTGGGCGTGCACCTGCCAGGGGAACAGGCCTTCGTAGTAGGTGGTCGGCACCCGGACCACCCGGGCGTCGGCCGGCAGCAGGGCGACCAGCTGCTCGCTGCCGCAGCCGGGCACCCGGTACTCGTCCTTCACCGGCTGGGTCACCAGCACCCCGGCCACGGCCATCAGCGCGTGCAGCCGGCCGACCTCGGCCTCGTCCATCTCGAACACCGGCGGCAGCCGGACGAACTCCACACCGTGGGCGGCACCGGCCGGGGCCACCATCCGGCGGATCGACTCGGCCTGGCAGTTGCCCCACACGAACCCGACGCTGCCCGGCTCGACGGTCGCCGGGTCGAGCTCGTGCCAGCGGCGGAGGTGCTCGGGGACCGCGACCTCGACCTGGTTGTCCGTCATGCCCCCAGCATCGGACCCCGACGTGAGATGGGCGACCCCGGCTGGCCCTGCGGGTGGTCGCTGCCGCAGGGTGGGCCCGTGCCGGTGACCGCCCTCGAGCTCCCTGAGGGCCACCGCGCCGGGGAGCGCGGGCTGCACCGGGCGTCGCTGTCGATCTTCCTGGCCGGCATCGCGGTGTTCGCGATGCTCTACGAGCCGCAGGCACTGCTGCCCGAGCTGACCCGGGCCTTCGACGTCACCCCGGCCGGGTCGACGCTGGCCATCTCGGTGTCCACGGTGGCCCTGGCGGTCGGCCTGCTGGTGCTGGGCCCGCTCTCGGACCGGCGCGGGCGCACCGGGATCCTGCAGCTGAGCCTGGCCACCTCGGCGGTGCTGGCGGTCGCCATCGCGCTGGCCCCGACCTGGCCGGTGCTGCTGGTGCTGCGCGGTGCCCAGGGGTTCGCCCTGGCCGGCTTGTCCGCGGTCGCGGTGGCTTACCTGCGCGAGGAGCTGCACCCCACGGTGACCTCGCGGGCCATCGGGCTCTTCATCGCCGGCAACGCGATCGGCGGGCTGACCGGCCGGCTGCTCGGCGGGTTCCTCACCGACCTCGGCGGCTGGCGGGTCGCCCTGGGTGGGGTGGCGGTGCTGGGCGTGGCGTGCGCGGTCGCCGTCCGGGTGCTCTTGCCGGCCCCGCGCCGGTTCCGCCCGGTGGACCGGTCGGGGTCCCTGCTGCGCTCGCTGGGCAGTGCGTTCACCGACCCCGCGCTGCTGATGCTCTACGCGGTCGCCGCATTCCTCATGGCCGCGTTCGTCGCGGTCTACAACGCCGGCACGTTCCGGCTGGAGTCCGCGCCGTACTCGCTGACCCCGGCGCTGGCCTCGCTGGTGTTCCTGGCCTACCTGCTCGGGTCGGCCAGCTCGCCGACCGCCGGGTGGCTGGCCGACCGGTCCAGCCGGCGGCTGGTCGTCCCGGTCTCGGTGCTGGTCATGGGCGCCGGCCTCGCGCTGACCCTGCTCGGCCCGCTGTGGTGCTTCGTGCTGGGGCTGTGCGTGCTCACCGTCGGGTTCTTCGCCGCGCACGCGGTCGCCAGCGGCTGGGTGGCCGCCCGCGCGGCGCTCGGCGGGCGGCCGGTCGGCCAGGCGGCCTCGCTGTACTCGTTCTGGTACTACGTCGGGTCCTCGATCGGCGGCACCCTGGCCGGCCAGGCCTGGCAGGGCAGCGGGTGGACCGCGGTGGCCCTGCTGGCCGGCGGGTTCACCCTGGCCACCCTGCTGCTGACCCTGGCGCTGGGCCGGACGAGGTCGCTGGACCCGACCGCGCGGTAGCGCTCAGGAGGTGGCGTCGTGCTCGTCGGCGCCCCTGGGCGCGGCGTCGTCGGAGCCCACGGCCTGGCGCTCCTGCTCGGTGCGGTGCTCGAGGACCTCGTCGGCCAGGTGCGGGTCCTTGGCGTGCTCCTGCCGGTCCCGCGGTGCGTTCTCCGTCGGGTCGATGACGTCGTCCAGGTGCGGGGTGTTCTCGGGGCTGGTCATGCCGTCGTCCCTTCCCCGGCCGGTGGGGGTGCCACACCCGGGCCCGGCGCGGGAGGATGTGCGGGTGCCCGGTACCCCCGCAGCGACCTGGCGGGCCCTCGACGTCCGGCGGGTGCAGGACCCGGCCGAGACCGAGGACCTGCGCATCGCCGGGGCCGACGTCCAGCGGGTGGTGGTCCTGCAGCGCGGCCGCAAGCGGATCGAGTCCGCCGGCGGCGGGCGGTGGCGCTCGGCGGAGCACGGTCCGGGCACGGTCAGCCTGACCGCGCCGGGCCGGGAGACCCGGCTGCGCTGGCGGGCCACCTCGCCGGACCCGGTGGTCACCCTGCAGGTGCAGCTGCCCGGGACGACGCTGCGCGCGGTGGCCGGCCAGCTGCGGCCGGGGGCGGCCGTCCCCGAGCTCGACCTGCTGCGCGACGACGACGACGTGACCGCCGCCCTGGTGGGCGGGCTGGCCCGCGCGCGGGCCGACGGCGCCCCGGAGATGTACGCCGAGGCCGCCGCCCAGTACCTCGCGGTGCACCTGCTCACCCGGTACGGCGGGCTCCCCGGCGCGGGTGCCCCCGCCCGGGAGGTCCGGCGGACCGCGGCGGTCCGGGCCCACGTGCGCGAGCACCTCGCCGACCCGCTGACCCTGGCCGAGCTGGCCGCCGTCGCGGGCCTGTCGCCCTGGCACTTCCTGCGGGTGTTCCGCGCCGAGACCGGGACCACGCCGATGCGCTTCGTGGCCGCGGCCCGGCTGCAGGAGGCCGGTCACCTGCTGCGGACGACCAGCCGGTCGGTCACCGACATCGCCTACGCGTGCGGCTTCAGCAGCCCGGGCCACCTGACGACCGCGTTCACCCGGCACGTGGGCACCACACCGACCCGGTTCCGCGCCAGCACCTGAGCAAGCGGGTGGAAGCACGGCGCAACCGGGTGGAAGCGGAGCGCCCGCGGGCTTCCTAGCGTCGGGGCATGACCACAGCTGAGCAGCCACCAGGACCACGCGTGGCCGTCGTGACGGGGGCGTCGGGCGGCATCGGGGCCGCCGTCGCCCGGCGGCTGGCCGCCGACGGGATGACCGTCGTCGTCGCCTACGCCGGCCGGCGCGAGCGGGCCGACGAGGTCGTCGCCGCCATCACCGCACAGGGCGGGACGGCGACCGCGCACCGCGCCGACGTCGCCGACGAGACCGAGGTCGGCGCCCTGTTCGACCGGGCCGAGGAGCTGTACGGGGGCGTGGACGTCGTCGTGCACGCCGCCGGCATCATGCTGCTGTCCCCGCTGGCCGACCTGGACCTCGCCGACTTCGACCGGATGCACCGGACCAACGTCCGCGGCACCGTGGTGGTGGACCAGCAGGCGGTCCGCCGGCTGCGCCGCGGGGGAGCGCTGGTCAACTTCTCCACCTCGGTGACGTCGCTGGCGCTGCCCGGCTACGCCGCCTACGTCGCCACCAAGGGCGCGGTGGACGCGCTGACCATGGTGCTGGCCAAGGAGCTGCGCGGCCGGGACGTCACGGTGAACGCGGTGGCCCCCGGCCCGACCGCGACGCCGCTGTTCCTGGACGGCAAGGACCAGGCCACGATCGACCGGCTGGCCGCGGCGCCCCCGCTGGAACGGCTGGGGCAGCCCGAGGACATCGCGGAGACCGTGGCGTTCCTGGCCGGTCCGGGCCGCTGGGTCAACGGCCAGGTGCTGCTGGTCAACGGCGGGGTGGCCCGGTGACCGCGCAGGTGGTCCTGGTCACCGGCGCCTCCAGCGGCTTCGGCGCGATGACGGTGCGCGCGCTGGCCGGCGCCGGGCACACCGTGTGGGCCGGGGTGCGGCAGACCACGGCCCGCAACGCCCCCGCCGTGGCCGACCTCGACGCGCACGCCGCGGAGCACGGCGTCGACCTGCGCGCCGTCGAGCTCGACGTGTCCGACCAGGACTCCGTGGACGCCGGGGTGGCCCGCGTGCTCGCCGAGTCCGGACGGCTGGACGTCGTGGTGCACAACGCCGGGCACATGGTGCTGGGCCCCACCGAGGCCTTCCTGCCCGAGCAGCTGGCCGCGGCCTACGACGTCAACGTGCTGTCCACCCAGCGGGTCAACCGGGCCGCGCTGCCGCACCTGCGGGCGCAGGGCAGCGGCCTGCTGGTCTGGATCGGGTCCTCCAGCACCCGCGGGGGGACGCCGCCGTACCTGGCGCCGTACTTCGCGGCCAAGGCGGCCGAGGACGCCCTGGCGGTCAGCTACGCCGCCGAGCTGGTCCGCTTCGGCATCGAGACCACGATCGTCGTCCCGGGGTCGTTCACCAGCGGCACGAACCACTTCGCCAACGCCGGGCAGGCCGCCGACGCCGAGGTGGCCGCCGCCTACGACGCGCGGTACGCCGGGCTGATGGGCCAGGTGGGGCAGAAGCTGGCGGAGCTGTCCCCGCCCGACGCCGACCCGGCCGAGGTGGCCCGCGCGGTCGTCGCCGCCGTCGACGCCGAGCCGGGGCGCCGGCCCTACCGGGTGCACGTCGACCCGGCCGACGACGGAGCCGAGGAGGTCAACGCCGTCGGCGACCGGGTGCGCCGGGAGTTCTACGGCCGGATCGGGCTGGCCGACCTGCTGGGGCCGACCGGCTGACCGAAGGCCGCCAGGGCGACCGGCTCCCACTCCGCCCAGGTGGCGAGCCGGTCGGCGTAGATCGCGGCGACGTCGGTGAAGGACCGGCCGAAGAACACCCGGTGCGGCGGCACCGGCGCGTCGACCACCCGGAGCAGCGCGGCCCGGGTGGCCGCCGGGTCACCGACCTCGAAGGTGCCCTCGGCGGCCGCCCGGACGGCGTCGTAGGCCGGCAGCGGCGCACTGGTCCGCGATCCCCGGGACAGCCAGTCGGTCGCATAGGGGCCGGGCTCCACGTTGGTGACGTGGATCCCCAGACCCTCGACCTCCTGCCACAGCGACTCCGACAACCCCTCCACCGCCCACTTCGACGCGTGGTAGGCACCGATGCCCGGGAACGCCCGGACGCCGCCCTCGCTGGTCACCTGCAGCAGGTGACCGTGGCCCTGCGCGCGGAACACCGGCAGCGCGGCCTGGGTGACCCACGCCGCGCCGAAGAAGTTGGTCTCCATCTGGTCCCGGAGCTCCTGCTCGGTGAGCTCCTCGACCATGCCGAAGTGGCCGTAGCCGGCGTTGTTGACCACCACGTCGAGCCGGCCGAGGTGCTCCTGCGCCCGCTGCACCGCGGTCAGGACCGCGGCCCGGTCGCGGACGTCGAGCTCGAGGGTGAGCACCGCGTCGCCGAACCGGTCGGCGTAGTCCGCCACGGCGTCCAGCCGACGGGCGGTGGCCACGACCCGGTCCCCGCGCTCGAGCGCCGCCTCGGTCCACAGCCGGCCGAACCCGGTGGACGTCCCGGTGATGAACCACGTCTTCCCTGCTGTCTGCATGCCCCCACCCTCGGTCCGGGACGGGGGGCTGCACCAGCGAGGGAACGGCACCGCAGCCATGCCCGGACGGAATGGCGGGCAGGATGGTCCCGGTGACCCTGGACGTGTCCTCGCCGGCGCTGCGGTCCCTGCGGGCGATCGCCGAGTCCGGGTCGTTCACCGCGGCGGCCGAGCGGCTGGGCTACACGCAGTCGGCGGTGTCCAAGCAGGTCCGCGCCCTGGAGACCGCTGCCGGGGCGACCCTGTTCGTGCGGGCGCCGCGCGGGGTGGCGCTGACCGCCGCCGGCCGGGCGCTGCTGCAGCGGGCCGAGGTCGTGCTGGACCAGCTGGACGCCGCCGAGCAGGACATCGCCGCCCTCGGTGCCCGGGTCGGCGGCCGGGTGGCGCTCGGCGGCTTCCCGACCACGGCCGTGGACCTGGTGCCGCGGGCCCTGGCCCTGCTGCGCACCAGCACCCCGGACGTGGACGTCGACTTCCGGCAGCTGTCCACCCCCGCCCAGCTGCGGCAGCTGCGCTCCGGCCGCCTCGACCTGGGCGTCGTCGCCGTGAACCCGGGGTCGGCCGACCTCGACGGCCTGGCCACCGCACCCCTGCCCAGCGGGCCGCTGCTGGTCGCCGTCCCCGCGGGCCACCGGCTGGCCGGCACCGGACCGGTCGCGCCGGCCGACCTCGCCGGGGAGCGGTGGGTCGTCGGCCAGGGCGAGGCGGGGGAGCCCCAGTTCGGCGTGTGGCCGGGACTGCCGGAGGCCGACGTGGCGGCGCGGGCGCGGGACTGGTCGACCCGGCTGGGCTACGTGGCCGCCGGCCTCGGCGTGACGTCCATCCCCGCGCTGGCGGCCGCGGCCGTCCCCGCCGGGGTGGTGACCGTGCAGGTGGCGCAGCCGGTGCCCCGCCCGCGCCGGCTCACGCTGGCCTGGGCGCACGAGCCGGGTCCGGCCGTCGCCGCGGTGCGCGAGGCGCTGACCAGGACCGCGGAGCTGCTGGCCGAGCCCTGGACGGCGGACCGATGAGTCACGGTGGGCACGGCAGTCTGACCCGCGACGACCCCTGATCCGGAGGACAGATGGCGCAGCAGGTGCGGGTGCAGAACTTCACCGTCTCGGCGGACGGCTACGGCGCGGGGGAGGGCCAGAGCCTGGAGCGGCCCTTCGGCGCCGCCGACCCCGGCGAGCTGATGGCCTGGGCGCTGGCGACGGCGAGCATGCCCGGGATGGGCCGGCTCGACAGCAGCCGCGGCCTGGACGACCGGCTGGTGCGGGACTTCGGCAACGGCATCGGCGCCGAGATCATGGGCGCGCACAAGTTCTCCCCGCACCGGGGTCCGTGGACCGACCTGGAGTGGCAGGGCTGGTGGGGCGAGGACCCGCCCTTCCACGTCCCGGTGTTCGTCATGACCCACCACGAGCGGCCCTCGTTCACCCTGTCGGACACCACGTTCCACTTCGTGTCCGGGGAACCCGCGCAGGTGCTGGAGCAGGCCCTGTCCGCGGCCGGCGGGGGCGACGTCCGGCTCGGCGGCGGGGCGCAGAGCATCCGCGCCTTCCTGGACGCCGACCTGGTCGACCAGCTGCACGTCGCCGTCGCCCCGGTCGAGCTGGGCGCCGGCAGCCGGCTGTGGACCTCCCCGGCGGAGCTCGACGACCGGTTCCACCACGAGGAGGTGCCCAGCGCGACCAGCGGGGTGGTGCACCACCTGCTGTGGCGACGGTGAGCGGCCCCGTGCCCACCGACGACGAGCTCTGGCGGGCCGCCGCCCGGGAGCGGGCGGCGCTCGCCGACGACCTGGCGACGCTGACGCCGGAGCAGTGGCGCCGGCCCAGCCTCTGCCGGGGCTGGGGCGTCGAGGAGGTCGTGGCGCACCTGACCGCGGCGGCCAGCCTCGGCCGGGGCGCCTGGCTGCGCAGCATGGCCGGTGCCCGGTTCCGGTCCGCCGTCCCCTCGGCCTGGCCCACGACCCGGACCCGGCCACCCTGGCCGCGGTGCTCCGGTTCGCGGTCGCCCGCGACTTCACGGTGGCCGGCCGCACCACGGCGGCCGGCCTGGCGCTGCGGGCCGACGACGGGCCGTTCGCCGCCGGCGAGGGCCCGGAGGTCACCGGTCCCACGCTGTCGCTGCTGATGGTCGTCGCCGGCCGGGCCGCCCACCTGGACGACCTGGCCGGCGACGGACTACCCCTCCTGCGGGAGCGCCTCGCGGGCTGAGGGTCGGGCCAGCCCGCGGCCGAGCTCCCGGGCGACGGTCTGCACGCCGCGGTGCCCGGCCAGCTGGTCCACCGGGACCGGCAGCGGCAGGCACCAGTTGGGCCGCTGCATCGCCCCGGGCACGTTGGGCCGCCGCTCGACGCCCAGGGCGTCGTCCAGGGTCGCCGAGAGCAGGGTGCACGGGGCGGTGGCCAGCAGGCGGTGCGCGCGCTCCACGGCCTTGGCCACGCCCATCTTCTTCGTGGGGCCGTCCGGGTGGCCGGTGAGGTGGGCGAGCAGCTGCTGCCGGTCGGACTCCAGCTGCTCGCGCTCCCCGGTGCCCAGCTCGACCTGCTCGGCGACGTCGGAGCCGGTCCACAGCCCGGCCACGGTCGGCAGGTCGTGGGTGGTGATGGCCCCCATCGACGCGGCCGGCCAGTCGGCGGGGGCGTCGTCCTCGAACCACAGCAGGCGGTAGGACAGCACGCCGTGCTCGGCCATGGCCTCCCGGACGCCGTCCTCGACGGTGCCCAGGTCCTCGCCGACCACGACGGCCTGCGCGCGGTGGCTCTCCAGCGCGACGATGCCCAGCAGGTCCTCGGCCGGGTAGCGCACGTAGGCGCCCTTCGTCGGGTCGCCGCCGGGCACCCACCACAGCCGGAACAGGCCCATCACGTGGTCGATCCGCAGCCCGCCGGCGCCGGCCATGGTCGACCGGATGGACTCCACGAACGGGGCGTAGTCCGCCGCCCGCAGCCGCCAGGGCACCAGCGGCGGGGAGCCCCAGTCCTGGCCGGCGGCGTTGAACGCGTCCGGCGGGGCACCGACGCTGACCCCGCCCTGGGCCAGCACGTCCTGCCAGGCCCAGGCGTCGGCGCCGCCGCCGGACACCCCGATCGGCAGGTCCTGGATCACCGTGAGGTCGCCGGTGGCGTCGGCCAGCTGGCCGTCCAGCAGCCACTGCAGCCAGGCGTGGAAGGCGACCTGCGGCTCGTGCGCGGTCGACCACTCCCGGACGGCGGCCGAGCGCGGGTCGCGCAGGTCGGCCGGCCAGTCCGGCCAGTTCGCGCCGTGCTCGTCGGCGATCGCCGACCAGTTCGCCCAGTCCTGCAGCGGCTGGCCCTGGTGCCACCACCAGTCCCGGAAGCCCTCCGGCGACGGGTCGGCGTCGAAGGTGCGCTGCAGCACGCCGCGCTTGAACGCCCAGATGGCGTCCCGGTCGATGAGCTCGCCGTCGTTCAGCTCGGCGGCCCGGGCCCGGTCGGAGTCGGTCAGCTGCACGCCGGGGACGTCGTCCAGGCGCAGGTAGACCGGGTTGCGGAAGCGGCGGGTGGCCGGCAGGTACGGGCTGTCCTCCTGGTCGGCGCCGGGGCCGACGGCGTGCAGCGGGTTGACCAGCACGAAGCCGGCGCCCTGCGACTCCGCGAGCTCGCGGACGGTGCGCAGGTCGGCCAGGTCGCCGATGCCGGCGGACCCGGTGCCGCGCGCGGCGTAGAGCTGCACGGCCCATCCCCAGCTGCGGTCCTCGGGCAGCCAGCAGCGCCCGGGGTGCACGACCAGCAGGCGGTCGCCGCCGTCGGGGGTCCGCAGGCGGTGGTACCCCAGCGGCATGTCCTCGGGCAGCTCGCCGTCGACGTCCACGCTGGTGCCGTCCTCGCAGACCACCAGCGCGAGGTCGACCTCCAGGGCGTCCCCGGGCATCGCCACGATCGGGGCGGTGTCCTCGAGGTCGGCCGGCGGTTCGCCGACCACCTCGCGCAACCGGTCGATCGTGGCCTGGTCGACGGTGTGCTCGGTGTCCAGGGCGTCGAGCCAGGTGGCGTCGATGCCCCAGCGGTCGGTCACGGGTGGGGTGGGTTCCGTCGTCACCCGTCCATCCTCCGGGCTGCCGACGCGGGCCGCCGGGCGGCGTCGGCGTGTCCGCGGTGGGATGGGCGACATGACCCGTTGGCTGCTCTGCCACCCGCCGCTGCTGGGCCCCGCGACCCTGCGCCCGCTCGCCGCCGAGCTGCGGGCCGGGGGAGCGGTCGTCGTCGTCCCCGACCTGCGGGCCGCCGTCGAGACGGCGGAGGGCTGGTGGGACCGGTACGCCCGCACGGCCGCCGACGCGGTGCCGGGCGGGGCCGACGTCGTCCTCGGCTGGTCCGGCGCCGGCGTGGTGCTGCCGCAGGTCGCGGTCGCGGTGGGCGCGACCCGGGTGGTGTGGGTGGACGCCGTCGTGCCGGCCGCGACGGGCACGACCTACCCCTCGCGCGAGCTGCGGTCGCGGGTGGCGGCGCTGGCCCGCGACGGCGCGATCGCCCCGTGGCCGACCTGGTGGGGCCCGGACGCGATGGCCGAGCTCGTCCCGGACGACGCGCTCCGCGCCGAGATCACCGCGGAGGCGCCGTCGCTGCCGCTGGACCTCTACGACGAGGGCGTGCCGGTGCCCGAGCGGTGGCCGGACGGCGAGGTCACCTACCTGCACCTGTCGCCGGCCTACGACGCCGACGCGGCGGAGGCCGGCCGGCGGGGGTGGCGGGTGGTCGGCGACGGCGCCGGTGCGCACACCGACGTCGCCACCGACCCCGCCGGGGTCCTGGCGCTGCTGGGCTGACTCAGGCGGGCTGGACGCCGAACGCCGTCGCCAGCGTCATGATCTTGCGGGCCCGGCCGAGCCGGGGCAGGTCGCTGCCGTCCCGGATGACCTGGCCGCGGGCCTCGAAGTCGGCGAGGAACTCCGTGGCCCAGGCGACGTCCGAGGGCGTGGGGGAGATGACCTCGTTGATCACCGGCAGCTGGTCGGTCTGCAGGCAGAGCTTGCCGGTGAGGCCGAGGGAGACGGTGACCTCGGTGGCGTCGCGCAGCACGCCGTGGCTGGAGCCGACGGTCGGGCCGTCGATCGGGCCGGGCAGGTTGCCCACCCGGCTGGCGATGACCAGGCGGGAGCGGGGGTAGGCCATGGCCAGGTCGTCGGCGGCGGTGCCGGTGTCGCGGCGGTAGTCACCGGACCCGAACGCCAGCCGGAACGCACCGCGGGCCGAGGCGATCCGGACGGACTCCTCGATGCCCAGCGCGGACTCGACCAGGGCGAGCACCCGGGTGGCACCGCCCAGGCGGTCGAAGGTCTCGGTGACGTGGCTGCCGTCCTCGGTCTTGGCCAGCATCACCCCGGCCAGGCCCGGCAGGCCGGCGAGGGCGGCGACGTCGTCGGCCCAGAACGGGGTCGAGTGGTCGTTGATCCGGACCCAGGCCGAGCGCTCGCGGGCGGTGCCCAGGTACTCCACGACCGACGCGCGGGCCTGCGGCTTGGCCTTGGGGTCGACCGCGTCCTCGATGTCGAGGATGACCTGGTCGGCCCGGGAGGCCAGGGCGGAGTCGAACTCCGCGTGGTCCCGCGCGCCGTTGACCAGCAGCCAGGAGCGGGAGATGTCGGCTTCCACGGTTCGTCTCTGCACGCGGCGATCCTCCCCCTAGGACCGCTGTCACTCAGGGGCGGGGCTTGGCCCGTCGGGTCGGCACCGCCCGGGCGGGGTCCTCGGGCCACGGGTGCTTGGGGTAGCGGCCCTTGAGCTCGCTGCGCACGGTGGGGTAGCCGGTGGTCCAGAACCCGGCCAGGTCCCCGGTCGTGGCCACCACCCGGCGGGCCGGCGACAGCAGCTCCAGCCGCAGCGGACGGCCGGCGACCGTGGGCGTCTCGGACCAGCCGAACGCCTCCTGCACCCGCATGGACGCCGTCGGGCTCTCCGGGTTGGCGTAGTCCACCCGGTGCCCGGTGCCGCCGGGCACGGTGATCTTCTCGGGGACGACGTCCTCCAGCGTCCCGGCGACCTGCCACGGCACCAGGGCCCGCAGCGCGGCCACCACGTCCAGCCGGCGGAGGTCGGCGCGGCTGCGGGCGGCCCGGACCTGCGGCGTGGCGCCCAGCGCGGTGCGCAGCGCGTCGTCGTCGACGGCGGGCCACGGGTCGCCCAGCCCGGCGTGCGCGGCGGCCAGGCGCTCCCGCAGGTTCGTCGCGGCCGGCGTCCAGCGCAGCAGCGCCAGGCCCTCGGTGCGCAGGCCCTCGGCCACCGCGGCGGCGACCAGCTCGGGGTCCGGGTCGGGCAGCGGGCGCTCGGTCAGCACGATCGCGCCCAGCCGCTCGACACGGGCGGCCCGCACGTCGCCGTCCCGCCAGGTGACCTCCGGGCCGTCGGTGTGCCCGCCGACCTCCAGCGCGGTGGCCTGGTCGACCGCGACGGCCAGCCGCACCCGCGCGTCGCGCCGTCCCGGCGCCCGGTCGGCGGCGGCCACCGCGATCCACTCGGCGCCGGACAGCGCGGTGCCCTGCGGCAGCTCCGCGCCGGTGCCGGCGGCCAGCAGGTAGGTGCGCTCGGTGCGCGGCCGGCGGCGGGCCAGCCACTCCGGGTGCGCCAGCGCGGTGACCAGGCCGGCGGCCTGGTCGTCGGTCAGGTCGGTCCGCCGGACGTCGGGGACGGCGCGCTCCAGCCGGGAGACCTCGTCCCGCCACGGCCCGTGCCCACCGCGGGCCTCGCGGAGCGCGGCGACCAGGTCGTCGGAGCGCGGGCTGCTGTCGGCCGAGAGCAGCGCGACCACCTCGGCGGCCCGGCGCCGGCCGGCCAGCGGGGCGCCGTCGACCAGCGCGCGGGCCAGCCGGGGGTGCGCGCCGACCGCGGACAGCCGCCGGCCCCGGTCGGTCACCCGGCCCGCGTCGTCGACCGCGCCCAGGGTGCGCAGGGTCTGCCCGGCGACCGCCATCGCGGCGTCCGGGGGCGGGTCCAGCAGCGCCAGGCCGACCCCGCCGGGGGCGCCCCAGGTCGCCAGCTCCAGCGCGACCTGGGTGAGGTCGGCGGTGGCCATCTCCGGCTCGGGTGCGGCCGGGCGGCGGGCGTGCTCGGCCTCCGACCACAGCCGGTAGACCCGGCCCGGCCGCACCCGAGCCGGAGA
>NZ_UEXK01000004.1:2730-50334 GCF_900491935.1 Klenkia terrae | reverse complement strand
TTACCATGTGTTTATCTACAAAGGAGCTTATGTCTTCTTCTTTTAGGAAGCTTACGTCGACCAGATAAGTAAATATTGGTGGAAGCGTCGGCAGCCTCAAAGGTTTTTAAGAGACGGGGCCCGCCCGCCGCCCACCACCACCCGGACGCCGGGGACGGTCAGGCTGGACTCGGCGACGTCGGTGGCCAGCACCACCCGCCGGCGCGGGCCCGGGGTCAGCGCGGCGTCCTGGTCGGCCGCGGGCAGTCGGCCGTGCAGCGGCCGGACGTCGACGTCCAGCCCGCCGAGCCGGCGCTGCACCCCGCCGATCTCGGCGGCCCCGGGCAGGAACACCAGCACGTCGTGCCCGGTCTCGGTCAGCGCCCGGCGGACGGTGTCGGCGACGGCGTCCAGCAGCCGTGGGTCGACCCGGGTGCCCAGCGGCGGCTGCACCGGCGGCCGCGGCGGGCACCACACCGTCTCGACGTCGAACAGTGCGCCGGTGGCCTCGACGACCGGTGCGTCCCCGAGCAGCGCGCTCAGCCGCTCCGCCTGCGCGGGCGCCGACATGGCCAGCAGCCGCAGCTCGGGCCGCAGCGTGGCCCGGACGTCGAGGGCGAAGGCCAGCGCCAGGTCGGTGTCGGTCTGCCGCTCGTGCACCTCGTCCAGCACCACGACGTCGACCCCCGGCAGCTCGGGGTCGGCCTGCAGCCGGCGCAGCAGCAGGCCGGTGGTGACCACCTCGACCCGGGTGGCCGCCGACCGCCGGGACTCCCCGCGGACGCTGAACCCGACCCGGTCGCCCACCCGCTCGCCGAGCAGCGACGCCATCCGGCGGGCCGCGGCGCGGGCGGCCACCCGCCGGGGCTCGGCGACCAGCACGGTGCCCTCCGCGGCGAGGGCCAGCGGGACCAGCGAGGTCTTGCCGGTGCCGGGCGGGGCGACCAGCACCGCGGTGCCGTGCGCGGCCAGGGCCGCGGTCAGCTGACCGAGGACGGCGCGCACCGGCAGGTCGGTGCCCGGGGTCCCGGGAGGTGGCAGCACGTCCCCAGTCTGTCGGGTCGCAGCCGGGCGGCCCGTGCTCAGCCGGTCCGCCAGAGCACGTCGACCACCCGGAAGACGTGGCTCCACCGGCCCGGCCGCAGCACCAGGCCGGTGACGGCCAGCGCGAGCTGGTCATCGGCGGTCAGCGGCGCCCGCAGCTCCACCAGCGGGGTGATGGTCCGGCCGGGGACGTCGCGCAGCAGCCGGTCGGCCGCGGACTCCGGCTCGCGCAGCAGCTCGGCCACGCAGGTGCCCGCCCGCAGCAGCCGGGCCCGGCGTCCCGACCGGTGCTCGAGCACGTAGGTCACCGGGCCCAGCGGGAGAAGCCCGCGGGTCCGCCGCCGGCGCGGTCCCCAGGCGCTGGTGCCGTTGGTCAGCGTGGTCTCCCGGCCGTCGGGCAGCAGCACCGGCAGCACCTGCCGGCCGCGCAGCTCGGCCTGGGTGCTGATGCCGACGACGCGCGCCCGGCACCGGCCGGTCGGGTCGAGGACGTCCACCGCGGGCGGGCCCAGCGGCGGCACCAGCCGCCAGCCGGCGAGGGCGAACGGCGCCGTCACGGGAAGCCGTTGAGCAGCTCGGCGAGGTTCCCGAGCACGCTGTCCCGGCCCGGCCGCAGCACGTGCGCGAGCAGGGCGCAGGCCAGCTCGTCGTCCGGGGTCAGCACCGTGCGCACCTCGATCGTCGGGCCGGGGACGTCGCGGCGGGCGGTGGCGATCCAGGCACCGTCGCGCAGCACCCGGGCCCGCCGACCGGTGCGGTGCTGCAGGACGTAGGCGTGCCCGGCGAGCGGCAGCAGCCCGCGGGTGCGGGCCCGGCGGCCGCCCCACCAGCGGGTGCCGTTGGTCAGCGTCGTGGCGGAGCCGTCGGGCAGCAGCACCTGCAGCACCTCCCGGCCGGCCGGGGTCGTCCGCCGCGGGCGCAGACCCACCACCCGGGCGCGCGGGCGGCCGGTGGCGTCCAGCACGTCCAGCGACGTCCGGTCCGGGCGGGGGACGACCTGCCAGCCGCGGACCAGCGGGAACGAGGTCACGGGCCGGGATCCTGCCCGGTGGCCGGGTCGTTGTCGCGCGCAACCCGGGATGCCCGGAACCGGACCAGCCGATAGACAGGCGCCATGACCGTGATCGGCTTCCACGCCTCGCACGAGCAGATCCCGCCCGCGGAGCTGCTCACCGCCGTCCAGCACGCCGAGCAGGTCGGGTTCACCGCCGCCATGTGCTCGGACCACCTCGAGCCGTGGTCGGTGCGGCAGGGCCAGTCCGGGTTCGCCTGGTCCTGGCTGGGCGCGGCGCTGGCGACGACGTCGCTGCCGTTCGGGGCGGTGAACGCCCCCGGCCAGCGCTACCACCCGGTGATCATCGCCCAGGCGGTCGCGACTCTGGCCCAGATGAACCCCGGCCGGTTCTGGGTGGCCCTGGGCTCCGGGGAGCTGATGAACGAGCACATCACCGGGCAGCAGTGGCCGCGCAAGGAGCTGCGCGACGCCCGGCTGCGGGAGTGCGTGGACGTCATCCGGGCGCTGCTGGCCGGCGAGGAGGTCACCCACGACGGCCTGGTCACCGTCGACCGGGCGCGGGTCTGGTCGCTGCCCGAGCAGCAGCCGGCGCTGGTCTGCCCGGCGGTCACCGCGGCGACCGCCCGCCGGGGCGCGGACTGGGCCGACGGACTGATCACGATCAACCAGCCGCACGACCGGCTGCGCGAGGTGCTCGGTGCCTACCGGGACGCCGGCGGGCAGGGTCCGGCCACCGTGCAGGTGCACCTGTCCTGGGCGCCGGACGAGGACGAGGCGCTGGAGATCGCCTACGACCAGTGGCGGTCCAACCTGCTGCCGCCGCCCACCTGCTGGGAGCTGGAGGGCGCGAAGAGCTTCGACCAGGTCGGCGAGCTGGTCAGCCGCGACCAGGTGAAGCAGGCGGTGCAGGTCTCGGCCGACCTGGGCGAGCACACAGCCCGGATCGCCGAGTACGCCGAGCTGGGCTTCGACCAGGTCGTGCTGCACCACGTCGGGCAGACCCAGACCGCGTTCCTGGACGCGTTCGGGGAGAAGGTGCTGCCCCAGCTCGACGTCACCCGGCCCGGGCCGGCGGTGGCCATCGACCCACCAGGCCCCGAGGGCGTGCGCCGTCCCGAGCAGGAGCCCCAGCCGGCGGTGCTCGCGTGAGGGTCAGCGACACCGCGGACCTGTGGTGGAAGAACGCCGTCCTGTACTGCCTGGACGTCGAGACCTACATGGACTGGGACGACGACGGCACCGGTGACTTCCCCGGGCTGGTGCAGCGGCTGGACCACCTGGTCGACCTGGGCGTGACCTGCCTGTGGCTGATGCCCTTCTACCCGACCGCCGAGCGGGACGACGGCTACGACATCACCGACTTCTACGGCGTCGACCCCCGGCTGGGCACGCACGGCGACGTGGTCGAGCTGATCCGCACCGCGCACGACCGCGGGCTGCGGGTGATCGTCGACCTGGTGGTCAACCACACCTCCGACCAGCACCCGTGGTTCAAGGAGTCCCGGAAGTCCACGGACAACCCGTACCGCGACTGGTACGTGTGGCGCTCGGACACCCCGCCGGACACCAGCGACCAGGTCGTGTTCCCGGACCAGGAGGACTCGATCTGGGAGCTCGACGAGAAGACCGGTGAGTACTACCTGCACCAGTTCTACAAGACCCAGCCCGACCTCAACGTCACGAACCCGCTGGTCCGCGACGAGATCGCCAAGATCGTCGGGTTCTGGACGCAGCTCGGCATCGACGGCTTCCGGATGGACGCCGTCCCGTTCCTGCTGGACACCTCGGGCAACGGGGACGGCGAGGCCGCGCGGCTGCCCGACCCGCACGGCTACCTGCGCGACATCCGGGCCTTCCTGGACCGGCGGACCAACGGCGGGATCCTGCTGGGCGAGGTCAACCTGCCCTTCGAGCAGCAGCTGGAGTTCTACGGCGGGGCCGACGGCGACGAGCTGACGATGCAGGTCGACTTCATCGGCATGCAGGCGACCTACCTGTCGCTGGCCCGCGGCGACGCCGGTCCGCTGGCCACCGCGCTGCAGGGCCGGCCGGCCACAGCCCCGGACTCGCAGTGGGCGACGTTCGTGCGCAACCACGACGAGCTGACCCTGGACAAGCTGACCGAGCCCGAGCGGCAGGAGGTCTTCGCCGCCTTCGGCCCCGAGTCGGAGATGCAGATCTACGACCGCGGCCTGATCCGCCGGCTGCCCCCGATGCTGGGCGGCGACCCGCGGCGGGTGCGGATGGTCTACAGCCTGCTGTTCTCCCTGCCCGGCACCCCGACGCTGTTCTACGGCGAGGAGATCGGGATGGGGGAGCAGCTGTCGGTGGGCAGCCGGCTCGCCGTCCGGACGCCGATGCAGTGGACGTCGGGGACCAACGGCGGCTTCTCGCGGGCGAAGGCCGCGAAGCTGCCCGGTCCGGTGGTGACCGGCGGGTATGCGCCGGAGTTCGTGAACGTGGCCGACCAGCGCAAGGACCCGGACTCCCTGCTGTCGTTCTTCCGGCTGCTCATCTCGCGGCGGAAGGAGTGCCCGGAGCTCGGGTGGGGGTCCTTCGAGGTGCTGGAGCAGCCGCACGCCGCCGTCCTGGCGCACCTGTGCTCGTGGGACGACGGCGCACTGGTCGCGCTGCACAACCTGGGCTCGGAGCCGGTGGTGGTGCCGGTGGACCTGGACGGGTGCGGGGCCGAGCACCTGCTGGCCGACCTGCTGGTCGAGGGCACCACGGCGGTGGACGCGCAGGGCCGGGCCGAGCTGGCGCTGGAGGGTTACGGGTACCGGTGGTTGCGGGTGGTGGCCCCGGGGACGCGGCGACTGCTGTGACGGGACCGCTGTGAGTCGAGATGTCGACATGTCGACCGACTCCTCGGTGCTCGCCGGGGTCGGGCCGCGGCTGCGGGCGCTGCGGCAGCGCCGGGACCTGACGCTGACGGCGCTGTCGGTGACCACCGGCATCTCGGTGAGCACGCTGTCGCGGCTGGAGTCCGGGGGTCGCAAGCCGACCCTGGAGCTGCTGCTGCCGATCGCCCGGGCGCACGGGGTGCCGCTGGACGAGCTGGTGGGGGCGCCGCCGGTGGGGGACCCGCGGGTGCGGGCGGCGCCGGTGCAGATGCACGGCATGACGATGTGGCCGCTGTCGACCCAGCCGGGCGGGCTGCAGGCCTACAAGCTGCTGATCCCGGCCGGGTCGGTGCGCGGGGAGCCGGACCAGAAGACGCACGAGGGCTACGACTGGTTGTACGTGCTGTCGGGCCGGTTGCGGCTGGTGCTGGCCGAGCACGACCTGGTGCTCGGCCGGGGGGAGGCGGCGGAGTTCGACACCCGGACGCCGCACTGGTTCGGCAGCGCCGACGACCAGCCGGTGGAGCTGCTGACGCTGTTCAGCAAGCAGGGCGAGCGGATGCACCTGCGGGCTCGCCCGAAGGGGTCCGGCTGACCGGTCCGTGGCAGGCTCGGTGGCGTGCCCGTCTCGTCGCTGGACCGCGCCAGCACCGCACTCGTCCTGGTGGACCTGCAGCGCGGGGTGGTGAGCCGGGACGTCGGGCCGCACCCGGCGGACACGGTGCTGGAGAACGCGCTGCAGCTGGCCGAGGCGTTCCGGGCGGCCGGTGCACCGGTGGTGCTGGTGCAGGTCGAGGCGCGGGACGGGGCGGCCCCGCCGACCGACGCCGACGTGCAGCGGCGCCGCAGCCGTCCGGCGCTGGGCGACGTGGTGGAGGAGCTGCGACCCCTCGGTGACGTCGTGGTCGTGAAGCACGGTTGGGACGCGTTCCACGAGACCGATCTGGACGCGCAGCTGCGGGAGCGGTCGGTGGACACCGTGGTGCTCGCCGGGCTGGCCACCAACATGGGGGTGGAGTCCACCGCGCGGTCGGCGTTCGAGCGTGGCTACGCGGTGGTCGTCGTCGAGGACGCGACCAGCAGCGTGGACGCCGTCATGCACGAGTTCGCCGTGGCCCGGGTCTTCCCGCTGATCGCGCGGGTCACCACGACCGCGGCCGCCGTCGCCGCGCTGGGCTGAGCGGTGGACGCCGGGTGGCGGTGGGACCAGGTGGCCGGCGCGGGCCGGGAGAACCTGGACCCGGTGCACGTGGCCCGGTACGACCGGATCGAGGACGCCGGGGCGGGGGCCGAGGTGCAGCTGCTGCGGCGGCACGGGCTGGGTCCGGGCTGCCGGGTGGTGGAGATCGGCACGGGGACCGGCCAGTTCGCGATCGCCGCCGCCCGGGCCGGCGCGGACGTGGTCGCGGTCGACGTCTCGCCGCCGATGCTCGCGTCGCTGCGGGAGACGCTGGCCCGCGAGGCGGTCGACGGCGTCGAGGTCGTCGAGGCCGGGTTCCTGGACTACGAGCACGCCGGGCGCCCCGCCGACGTGGTCTACACGCGCTATGCGCTGCACCACCTGCCCGACTTCTGGAAGGGCGTGGCGCTGGCGCGGATGTGCGCCCTGCTGCGCCCGGGAGGCGTGCTGCGGGTGTGGGACGTGGTCTACGGCTTCGAACCGGCCGAGGCCGAGGCGCGCCTGGAGGCGTGGTGCGCGACCGGCGGTCCGGACTCGGCGGACGCCTGGAGCCGCGCCGACTACGAGGAGCACGTGCGCGACGAGCACTCGACCTACACCTGGGTCCTCGAGGCCCTGGCCGAGCACGCCGGCCTGGTCCTGGAGGAGGCCGAGTACTCCGACGACCGCATCTTCGCCCGCTACGTCTTCCGCCGCCCCGTCCCTGTCGACCACTGACCCGTCGGTAGCGCAGAGCATCGTTGAAGTTCTCGGATCTTGGGCTTGAGGTGGGGGTCGCCTGATCCGAGGAGTTCCTGGTGGTTGTCACTACCCTTGCCCTGACCGTTGAGCTGCCTGAGCTGGGTGGTTCGTTGACCTGGTCGCAGCTGGAGGCGTGGGCGGTGGCGATGCGCGATGAGGTGCCCGCCGCCGCGGTAGCGGCGGCTGTGGAGGAGCTGCAGGACAGGCTGATCGACCGGGTGTGTGGTCCCAGATGGCTGCCGGTGTGGGACCTGCCGGCGCCGTTCGGGTGCCCGGGGTGCGGGGTGATGAGCGACTTCGCCCGCAAGGGCAAGCGCACCCGTCCGCGCCGGCTGGACACCGCCACCGGGATCGTGCGCATCCAGTTGGCCAACGTGGGGTGCCGGTCGTGCGGGCGGGTGTTCGCCCCGCTGCTGTTGTTGTTGGACCTGTCGGGCCGGCGACGCACTGATCGGTTGATGGTCGAGCTGGCCGAGTTGGCCACCCAGATGTCCTTCGCCCGCGCCGGGGCTGTGGCCGCGCAGTTCGGGGCACCCGGGACGGCCGGGCGAGCGCACTCGGCTGTGGCCGACCTGGCCCCGATGCTTGATGGGGTGGGGTGCGCAGACCTACCTGGTGCCCCCGGGCGGGCCGAGGTGGTGATCCTGGATGGCACCGGCATGCGCGCCGGTCGCCGCAGGCTGGGCGTGGACACCAACATCGCCATCGGGCTCACCGCCCGCACCGGCCCACGCCGCCGCCGCCGCGCCACGGTCAACCTGCTCGGGCTGACCCTGGGCCAGCCGTGGTCGGCCATGGCCACCCAGCTGCGTGCGGTGGACCCACCGGCGATGGTCGTCGTGGACGGGGAGCTGGCGATCACCCGACTGGCCCAGGACGTGTGGCCCGACGCCCCGATCCAGCGCTGCTGGTGGCACCTGCCCCGTGCGCTGCGCTGGGCCCTCTACGCCGACAAGGCACCGCACCCCTGGGCCAACGCCCAGCGCGCCGGACTGGTCGACCTCCTGCACCGCGTGGCCCGCGAACGACTCACCCACGCCCAGGCCTTGGACCTCTACGACGCCTTCGTCGACACCATCACCGACGCCGACCACCACGCCGCCGCACAGCTGCTCACCGGCGCCCGCGACCAGGTCTTCACCTGCCTGCGCCCCGAACTCCGACAACGACTGGCACCCCTGGGCGGACCCGAACTGGGCTCCGGAGTCATCGAGCGCGTCATGCGCGAACTCAACGCCCGCACCGACATCGGCGGCACCCGCTGGACNGGCCAGGGCGTCGATGACCTCGATCTCCTGGGCGACGTCGGCGGCGTCGGCCAGGTCGGTCCGCAGGGAGGCCAGGCCGTCGCCCTGCCCGATGGTGGTGACGTTCTGCCTGCGCTTGCGGCGCTCGGCCCGCCTTGCCGCCTCGGCCGGGTCCGCGGCGATCACCGCGCCGCCGATCCGGTCGGCCAGCGGGGTGGGGCCGATGCCTTCGGCGATCCAGCCGAGGCCTTGGGCGGCGATGGTGTCCACCAGGTCGTCGGCCAGGCCGCCGCCGGCGGACTGCTTGCGGTCCGCCAGGGCGTCCACGATCACCTGGCAACGGCGGACGTCGATCACCCCGTCCGCCGCGGCGGCCCACACCTGGGGGAGCTGCTCGACCAGGGACCGTTGCTTGGCGACCAGCGAAGAGGCGGACCCGACGCTGATGCCCAGCACCACGGCGACCTCGTCGGCGACCCAGTCATCGGGCCTCTCCGGGGCGGCGGGGTCATCGCGGCGGGCGCCGGGCAGCGGTTCCTGCGCCGGTTGCAGCTCGGCCAGGCGGGCGATCGCGGCGGCCTGCAGGGCGTGCAGCTGCGCCTGGGCGTCGGCGACGTCGCGCAGCACCGCGTGCACCCTGGCCCGGCCGGTGTCGGGGGTGACCAGCAGCTCGGACAGCCGGGTCGGTCGCAGGGTGGCACCTGCGGGCGCGAGGCCGGCGGCGACGCGGGTCGCCTGCTCGGCCTCCAGCACCGCTGCACGGGCGGCGGCGGAGGCGAAGACCTCGACCTGGGCGATGCCCACCGACAACCCCATCCGCGTCCCGACCACCTGCTGCTGCACCGCTGTCACCTCCCCTTGCCGTTCGAATATGTGTTCGAAGTCTAGCGGACCTGGCGCACGCCGACAACACGAAAGGCCTGATCAGACGCCCGTCCACAGGCAGAGTGCGAAGTGTCGGTGGCAACTGGGAACGTCACGAGGTGGTCCGTCCTCGATGGGCGAGATGTCGGGTGGGCGGCTGATCGACCCGGCCGGCGGCCGCCGCGTGGATGAGGGGCGAGGTCGTGACCGGGTCTGCGTAAGAAGAGGCCGCTGGCGAGCGTGCAGGGTCGTGACCGGGTCCGTGCGAGAAGGGGCGGCTGGCGAGCGTGCAGGGTCGTGACCGGGTCCGTGCGAGAAGGGGCGGCTGGCGAGCGGGCAGTGTCGTGACCGGGTCTGTGCCCGAAGAGGCGGCTGGCGCGCGGCCAGTGTCATGTGCGGGTCTGTGCCGCACGGGACGGCTGGCGCGCGGGCAGCGTCATGAGCGGGTGGGTGCCGGACGGGGCGGCCTCCGTGCCGGCAGGGTGATGCCCGGGTGTGTGCCGCACGCGGCGGCTGTCGGGCGAGCGGGATCGCGACCAGGTCCCCGGACTGGGTGGCCAGCGCGCGGCAGGGCCGTGACCCGGTCGGTCGGGGCTGGAGCCGGGCGGGCAGCGTGCTCCGGCTGTCCCCGAGGGGCAGCTCTGTTCACCCCACCGACCCAGCCCGCACCGAGCGGCACCTGCGGATCCGCCAGGCACCTCGGGAGATGCGGACATCCCCACGACCGGGCGCCCGCTCCACCAAATCCGCTCGTGCACCGACCGCCGCCGCGCCAGGATCGCCTCGATGACCCACCCCATGCACCCGGACCAGGTCGCCACTCCGCCGCAGCTCGTCCGCCGCCTGGTCGACGAGCAGTTCCCGCACTGGGCCGACCGACCGCTCACCCGCATCCGCCACGCCGGCACCGACCACGACGTGCACCGCCTCGGCGACGACCTCGTCGTCCGGCTGCCGGTGGTCGCCTGGGCCACCGACCAGGCCGAGCTGGAGCGGCGCTGGCTCCCGGTGCTCGCGCCGCACCTCCCGCTGGCCGTGCCCACCCACCGGGCCACCGGCCGACCGGACCACGGCTACCCGTTCACCTGGTCGGTCTGGGACTGGCTGCCCGGCAGGTCGGTCGACGGTCGGCTGGACGACGCCGCCGCCGATGCCCTCGCCGGGTTCCGGGACGCGCTGCACGCCGTCCCCACCGATGTCGCGCCGCCGCGGCGGCCGCACAGCCGGGGCGGGCCGCTGGCCGAGCTGGACGACGAGGTGCAGCCGGCGATCAGGAGGGTCGGGGACCTGGTCGACGCACCCCGCACGCTGGCGCTGTGGGCCGAGGCCGTGCAGGCGCCCCGGTGGACCGACGACGTGTGGCTGCACGGCGACCTGCTGCCCGGCAACGTCCTGGCCGACGAGGATCGCCTCTCGGCCGTCATCGACTGGGGTTGCCTGACCACCGGTGACCCCGCGGCCGACCTGGTCGCCGGCTGGCACCTGTTCGACGGACCGCAGCGGCGGCGGTTCCTCGGCGACGCCGACGACGCAGCGGCCGCCCGGGCCCGCGGGTGGGTGATCAGCCAGGCGGTCATCGCGCTGCCCTACTACCGCGACACGAACCCCGGCATCGTCGCCCAGTCGCTGCGGGCGCTGGCCGCCGTCCTCAGCTGAACGCGTCGAACCCGAGCTTGACCGCCAACCCCAGCCCGAGGACGGCGATGACCCGCCGCAACCACGTGCCGTCTACCCGACGCACCACCCGGGGACCCAGCCGCCCGCCGACGAAGAAGCCGATCGCCAACGGCACCATCGCCACCCAGTCGACGTCGGCGAAGATCGCGTACCCGAGGGCGGCGACGGCGTTGGCGACCAGCAGCAGCACGTTCTTGGCGGCGTTGCCCCGGGCCACGGTCGTGCCGGTGGTCAGCAGGAACATGGCCAGCATGAGCACCCCGGCCGCCGCCCCGAAGTAGCCGCCGTAGATGGCGATCACGTAGACACCGGCGACCAGCCCCAGGGCGTTCCGGCGACCCTCGGCGGCCAGCTCGCGCGGCGGGCGCTGCACCAGGATCGCCACCGACGCCCCGGCGATGAGGAACGGCACGATCCGCTCGAACCCGCCGGCCGGGGTGATCAGCAGCAGCACGGTCCCGGTGATGCCGCCCAGCAGCGCGGCCACCGACAGCCGGACCAGCCGGCGGCCCTGCCCGACCAGCTCCGGGCGCGAGGCGCTCACCGACCCGACGCCGTTGAACACCAGCGCGACGGTGTTGGTGACGTTCGCGGTGACCGGCGGCAGCCCGGCGGCCAGCAGGGCCGGGTAGCTGACCAGCGACGCCAGCCCGGCGATCGAGCCGGTCAGCCCACCGCCCACCCCGGCGACCAGCAGCAGCACCCAGGTCAGCACGTCCACGTGTGCCCACCCTGCCTCATCGGGTCAGCAGCACCACGATCGCCACCACGCCGACCACCACGATCAGGCTCCGCAGCAGCCAGGCCGGCAGCCGCCGTCCGTACCGCCCGCCGAGGTAGCCCCCGACCAGTGAACCGCCGGCGACCAGGCCGGCGGCGGTCCAGTCGACCCGGTCGGTGGCGACGACGACGTAGGTCGCCGCGGCCACGAAGTTCACCCCCAGGGTCAGCACGTTCTTGATCGCGTTGAGCTGCTGCAGGGAGTGGGGGAGCAGCAGCCCGAACAGCCCGATCTGCAGCACGCCCTGGCTGGCTGCGAAGTACCCGCCGTAGGTGCCGGTGACGTAGGCGAAGCCGAACAGCGCCGCCGTCCGGCCCGGCCCCACCCGCGCCGTGGGCGACCCACGGTCGCGCAGCCGCCGCGCCAGCAACGGCTGCACCGCCACCAGGACGACGGCCAGCGCGACCAGCCCGGGGACGACGGTCTCGAACGCGGCGGCCGGCAGGTGCAGCAGCAGGAACGCCCCGCTCAGCGCCCCGAGCACGGACGCCGGGAACAGCGACAGCAGCAACCGCCGCTGCCCGGCCAGCTCGCGCCGGTAGCCGATCGCCCCGGTCAGGTTGCCCGGCACCAACCCCATCGAGTTCGAGACCGTCGCGGTGACCGGCGGCAGCCCGACGGCCAGCAGCACCGGGAACGTGACCAGGGAGCCCGAGCCCACGACGGCGTTGATCGACCCCGCGGCCAGCCCGGCGAGGGCGACCGCGACCATCTCCCAGCCGCTCACGAGTCCTTGCGGCCGGCGTCCACCACCCGCAGCACCGGGGCGCCCTGCTCGTCGGAGGCCTCCAGGTCCACCTCCACGTCGATGCCCCAGTCGTGGTTGCCGGCCGGGTCGTCGATGATCTGCCGGACCGTCCACACGCCCTCGACGGAGCGGTCCACGACGAACAGCGCCGGTCCCCGCGCGTCCGCCCCGGTCTGCACCTCGGCGTGCTCGGCGAAGTAGGCCTGCACCACCTCGCCCCACCGCTCGGCGTCCCACCCGGCGGCGCCGTCCAGCTCGCCGAGGTCGTACCAGCGGCGGCGGGCCCAGAACTGCACCCGCTGCCAGACCGCGTTGCGCACCATCGCGGTGAACGCCCGCACGTTGCCGGTGAGCGGCCGCGGCCGGGCCGGGACGGCGGGCACGTCGACGGCGTCCGAGGGGTTGGTCAGCTCCTCCCACTCGTCCAGCAGCGACGAGTCCACCTGCCGCACGACCTCGCCCAGCCACTCGACGACGTCGGTGACCTCCTCGGTGCGCGCCTCGGCCGGCACCCCGGACCGCAGCGCGCGGTAGGCGTCGGTCAGGTAGCGCAGCACCGCGCCCTCCGACCGGGTCAGCCCGTAGGCGTTGACCAGCTCGCGGAAGGTGTACGCGCTCTCCCACATGTCCCGGACGACGGACTTGGGCGAGGGCTGGACGGCGGCCGCCCACGGGTTGCCCCGCACGAAGGTCTCGTGCGCGGCCTCCAGCAGCTCGGCCAGCGGCTTGGGGTAGCTGACCTCCTCGAGCAGCTCCATCCGCTCGTCGTACTCGATGCCCTCGGCCTTCATCTCGGCCACCGCCTCGCCGCGGGCCTTGTTCAGCTGCGCGCCGAGGATCTGCCGGGGGTCGTCCAGCGTGGCCTCGATGACGCTGACCACGTCCATGACGAACGTGTCGGACTCCGGGTCCAGCAGGTCGATCACGGCCAGGGCGAAGGTGGACAGCTGCTGGTTGAGCGCGAACCCGGCCGGCAGGTCACCGGTCAGCCGGTAGGTCACCCGGCCGTCCACGACCACCCGCTCGACCACCTCGGCGGCCAGCAGCGTGCGGCCGATGCCGATCGCGTCGCGGATCAGCTTCAGCTGCCGCTTGCGCGGCTCGTGGTTGTCGGTCAGCAGCTTCGCCAACGCCGCCACCGGGTCGCCCGGGCGGGCCAGCACGTTGAGCAGCATCCCGGTGGTGACCTGGAAGTGGCTGGTCAGCGGCTCGGGCTCGGCGGTCTCCAGCCGCTGGGCGGTCGCCTCGCTCCACGGCACCATGCCCTCGGGCACCTTCTTGCGCACCAGCTTGCGGCGCTTCTTCGGGTCGTCGGCGACCTTGGCGAACTGCTTGAGGTTCTCCACCTCGTGCTCGGGCGCCTGGACGACGACGTACCCCGCGGTGTCGTAGCCGGCCCGGCCCGCGCGGCCGGCGATCTGGTGGAACTCCCGCGCCGACAGCATGCGCACCCGGGTGCCGTCGTACTTCGAGAGCGCGGAGAACACCACCGTGCGGATCGGCACGTTGATGCCCACGCCCAGGGTGTCGGTGCCGCAGATGACCTTGAGCAGCCCGGCCTGGGCCAGCTGCTCGACCAGCCGGCGGTACTTGGGCAGCATCCCGGCGTGGTGCACGCCGATGCCGTGCCGCACCAGCCGCGAGAGCGTCGTCCCGAAGGCGCTGGAGAACCGGAAGCCGCCGATCAGGTCGGCGATCTTGGCCTTCTCCTCCTTGCTGCACACGTTCACGCTCATCAGCGCCTGCGCCCGCTCCAGGGCCGCGGCCTGGGTGAAGTGCACGACGTAGACCGGTGCCTGCCGGGTGTCCAGCAGCTCCTGGATCGTCTCGTGCGCGGGGGTGGTGGCGTAGGAGAAGTGCAGCGGCACCGGGCGCTCGGCGCCGGCCACCAGCGCGGTGGTCCGGCCGGTGCGCCGGCTGAGGTCCTCCCGCAGCGCGGTGGTGTCGCCGAGGGTGGCCGACATCAGCAGGAACTGGGCGTTCGGCAGCTCGAGGATCGGCACCTGCCAGGCCCAGCCGCGGTCCGGATCGCCGTAGAAGTGGAACTCGTCCATCACCACGAGCCCGATGTCGGCCTCCGGGCCCTCGCGCAGCGCGATGTTGGCCAGGATCTCCGCGGTGCAGGCGATGATCGGGGCGTCGGCGTTGACCGCGGCGTCGCCGGTGAGCATGCCGACGTTCTCCGCGCCGAAGACCCCGCACAGGGCGAAGAACTTCTCGCTGACCAGCGCCTTGATCGGCGCGGTGTAGAAGCTCACCCGGTCCTGGGCCATCGCGGCGTACTGCGCGCCGGTGGCCACCAGCGACTTGCCCGAGCCGGTCGGGGTCGCCAGCACCACGTTGGCGCCGCTGACCAGCTCGATCAGCGCCTCCTCCTGGTGCGGGTACAGCGGGGTCCCCGCAGCCTCCGCCCAGGCGGCGAACTCGGTGAACAGGGTGTCGGCGTCGGCGCCGTCGGGCGGGGAGAGGGGGGTGCGGGCGGCGGTCATCGTGCTCACCAGGGTGCCCCACGCGTGCCGGTCGCCCCTCCCGGGTACGCGGGCCACGGGTCGAGACGAGGCCGCACCAGCAGGAGACAGGAGACGCCTCGTGTCCGCACCGCGCCCCGAGCCCGACGACCAGCCCACCCAGCAGCAGACCCCACCGGGCACCCTCGGCGAGATGTCGCCGCGCCCCGACCACGGCGAGGACAGCTACCGCGGGTCCGGCCGGCTGACCGGCAAGGCCGCCGTCGTCACCGGCGGCGACAGCGGCATCGGCCGCGCCGTGGCCATCGCCTTCGCCCGGGAGGGCGCCGACGTCCTCGTCGCCTACCTGGAGGAGGACGACGACGCCCGGGACACCGCCCGCCTGGTCGAGGAGGCCGGCCGCCGCTGCGTCCTCGTGCGCGGCGACCTCGCCGACCGCGCGCACGCCAAGACCGTCGTCCCGAAGGCGATCGAGGAGTTCGGGAAGATCGACGTCCTGGTCAACAACGCCGCGTTCCAGATGACCCGGGAGTCCCTCGAGGAGACCCCCGACGAGGAGTTCGACCACACCGTGGCGCTGAACCTGGGCGCGATGTTCACCCTGTCCAAGGACGCCGTGGCGCACATGGGCCCGGGCGGGTCGATCATCAACAGCTCGTCGGTCAACTCCGACATGCCCAGCCCGACGCTGGCCGTCTACGCGATGACCAAGGCCGGCATCGCCAACTTCACCGCCAGCCTCGCCCAGCTCTACGCGGACAAGGGCATCCGGGCCAACAGCGTCGCGCCGGGCCCGGTCTGGACGCCGCTGATCCCCTCGACCATGCCCGAGGAGAAGGTGAAGTCCATCGGCCAGCAGGTGCCGCTGGGCCGCGCCGCCCAGCCCGCGGAGCTGGCGCCGGTGTACGTGCTGCTGGCCAGCGACGAGGCCAGCTACGTCTCGGGGGCCCGGGTCGCCGTGACCGGCGGCAACCCGATCCTCTGACATGGTCTTCGTCTGGGGATGGGGTGGCGGCCGGCGGCGCCGGCGGCCGGGCTGGGGTCCGGGACCCGGCTACGGCGGTGGCGGGCCCGGCTACGGCGGCTACGGACCGGGCTACGGGCCCGGGTACGGCCGGCGCCGGGGCGACGACAGTTGCCTGCGGGACCTGCTGTTCCTCAACACCGGTTGCTGCCTGGCGCAGTCGCTGGGCTGCGGCCTGGAGTCGGTGCTGCTGGCACCGCGGGCGGCCCGCGGGCTGACCGGGACGACGGCGGCGGAGCGCCTGGTGTCGGCCGTCCGGACCTACCAGCGGGAGGTGAGCGCGCACCGGCCGCCGGTCTGCCGGTTCACCCCCAGCTGCTCGGCCTACGCGGTGGAGGCGCTGGAGACGCACGGCGCCCGGACCGGCACCCGGCTGACCCTGGCCCGGTTGGTCCGCTGCCGGCCGGGAGCCGCCGGCGGCGCCGACCCGGTCCCGCCGGGGTCAGCCGTGCACGGCTGCGGCGACCTGGGCGATGTCGGCGGGCCGGACCCGGCAGCACCCGCCGACCAGGCGGGCACCGGCTGACAGCCACGCGGTGACGTCGCCGACCCCGGGCGTGCCGGTCCACGCCCGGGCGTCGGCGTCCCAGCTCTCGCCGCTGTTGGGGTAGACCACGACCGGCTTGCCGCTGGCCACCCGTGCCCAGACAACGGCCGGGACGACGGACGCCGGGTCCGTGCAGTTGACGCCCACGGCGACCACCTGGTCGATCCCGCGGACCATGCCCAGCACGTCGGACAGCGGCTCGCCGCGGCGGGTGCGGGCCACGCCGTCGGCGCCGGTGACCGAGGACAGCGAGAACCACGCGGGGACGTCGAGCGCGGTCACCTCGGCCAGCAACGCCTCGACCTCGCCGGCGCCGGGCAGCGTCTCGCAGGCCAGCACGTCGACCCCGGCCTCGGCCAGCGCGGCCAGCCGGGGCCGGTGGAACTCCCGGAGCTCCGCGGTCGACACCTCGTCCAGGTACGCGCCGGTGTACTCCGACCCGTCGGCCAGGTACGCCCCGTACGGACCGACCGACCCGGCCACCCACGAGGAGGGCGCGCCCTCCCGGGCCAGCTGCACCGACCGGCGGATCAGCCCCTCGGCGTCGGCGAACCCGGCGGCGGTGAACCCGGGCACGGTGGCCTGGTAGCTCGAGGTGGTCGCGACCTGGGCCCCGGCGGCCTCGAAGGCGGCGTGCGCGTCGCGGATCGCGCCCGGGTCGTCGCGGAGCAGCCGGGCCGACCACAGCGCGCTGGTCACGTCGTGCCCCCGGGACTCCAGCTCGGTGGACAGCCCGCCGTCCAGGACGACGGGACCGGTGGCCAGCGCAGCGGCGAGGGGGAGGGGCACGGGAGGATGGTCCCGTGCCCACCGACGACCCCGCAGGCGACCTCCCGGTCACCCCGCGGCTGGTCGTGCCCGCGGCGATGCTCGGGTGGCGGTTCAGCCGGTCCTCCGGGCCCGGCGGGCAGGGCGTGAACACCGCCGACAGCCGGGTGGAGCTGTCGGTGCGGGTGCTGGAGATCCCCGGGCTGACCGAGCACCAGCAGGCCCGGCTGGCCGACCGGCTGGGCGCGCGGCTGGTCGACGGCGTCCTGACGATCGCGGCGTCGGAGCACCGGCAGCAGCTGCGCAACCGGGAGGCCGCCCGCGCCCGGCTGGCGATGGCCGTCGGCCAGGCGCTCGCGCCGCCGGCCCCGCCCCGGCGCAAGACCAAGCCGACCCGCGGGTCCAAGGAGCGGCAGATCACCGCGGAGAAGCAGCGCGGTCAGCTCAAGAAGCAGCGCGGCACGCTGGACTGAGCGCGGTTGGGGTCGGTCGACACAAGTCGGCCCCTCCGCACCGGGCTCGCGAATCGCAGGAGGCTGAGCGCCGTTCACAGCGGTTGACCGGGCGGCGAGGAACCGCAGCCGCGCACGCGAGGTGGTGCTGGGGCAGGTGGTGCTGATGGAGCGAGCCCTGGCGGGATTGGACGAAACTGAACCGATCCGTTCGTCCACCTGGTCGGCTGCCTGAGCCTCGGCTGTGTGATGTCCTCGGAGTTGTCCGTCGAGCTCGGCGGCCACTTGTGACGAACGGGGTCAAATCGTGTCAGAGCAGTACGGGCAGCAGGGACCGCCTCAGGACGCCCGGTCCGCCAAGGCGCAGGCCAAGGCTGACAAGGCTTACCGCAAGGCGAGCCGGCCCTTCTACAAAAAGCCCATCTTCATCATCTTGGCGCTCATCGTGGTCATCGTGATCATCGTGATCGCCACGAGCGGGGGTGACGACTCGTCGTCCGACACCTCTCAGCCGGCTGGACCGAGCTTTGCCGGGCAGCAGGAGGATGACTCCTCGGCCAATGCCGGCGAGGCCATCGATCTCGAAGGGGTCTCGGTCACGTCGACCCCCTTGGTGGACGGCGAGTCGTTCGGGACCGGCGCCGTCCTGTGCACCACCGTGACCATCCAGAACGGCACCGACGACACGGTGAACTTCAACGGTGGATTCGACTGGTCCATGCAGGACCCGAACGGGGCCAGCCGAAACACGAACTTCGCCGGGACGGGCAACTTCTTGGGCGCCGGCGATCTGGTCGCCGGGGGCAACGTGACTGGTGACGTGTGCTTCGATGCGGACACGACCGTCACCGGGACCTACGTCGTGATCTACAAGCCGACGTTCTCCTTCTCGTCGGATCGCGCCGCCTGGCTCAACAACCGCTGACCCTCACAGCTGGTGCGGGGCCGTCCACAGAGGACGGCCCCGCACTAGAGACCGGTCGCCGGTTTCACGCACGTGCTCGACGGGCCACATGGAGGC
The DNA here is from genome assembly GCF_900491935.1 of Klenkia terrae. Taxonomy (GTDB): domain Bacteria; phylum Actinomycetota; class Actinomycetes; order Mycobacteriales; family Geodermatophilaceae; genus Klenkia; species Klenkia terrae. The sequence goes on along the minus strand of NZ_UEXK01000004.1, from coordinate 31,935 downwards.
CTCGTGAACTAGGCCCGGTCGGGTACGGATCGGCCATGACGGGGGCGACGTTCGCGCACGGGAGGCAGGTCCGTCCCCACCTCGTTGCCTATCCACGGTCATGGAGTGGATCCACGCCGAGGATGTGGACTTGCCTCGGTCGGCGGCGCCCTGCTCAGGCCAGCGCGGCCAGGGCGGCGTCGACGTCGTCGGCGTGCACGAAGTCCAGCGCCAGCAGCCGGTGCACCAGCACCCCGCGGCGGGTCAGCCGCAGGTCGGCCGGGCGGAGCCGCGGCTGGGCGGCACCGCCGGGCCGGGGGACGGCGACCGGCGGGTCCAGCAGGCCGGCCCGCTGCAGGTCGGTCAGGTCCTCGGCGGCGCCCCAGGCGATCCACCCCCGCGGGTCCACCGGCACCGGGGTCAGCGGCAGCGGGTGGCGCTCCCGGCGGCCGACCGCGGCCAGCAGGGCGAGCTGGCGCCAGGTCAGCGACCGGGTGAGCAGCAGCGCCCGGTCGGCCAGGGCAGCATCGACGTCGGGGGAGAAGACCACCTCGGCGAGCAGGTAGCCCAGGTTCCGCACCCGGCGCTCGTCGGCCGAGGCGCGCGCGGCCAGCAGCACGCCCTCCCCGACCTCGCGGGCGGCGACCCGGCCGCCGGCCCGCTCGGTGAAGAACCCGTCCGAGCGCACGTGCCGGTCCCGGCGGGACAGCGAGACGCCGTGCTCGACGGCGAACGCCAGCGCGGCCCCCGCCCGGGCGGCCTCGCGCCGCGGCAGGGCACCGCCGGCGAGGTCGTCGGCCAGGTCGCGCAGGCAGGCGGCGAAGCGGTCGTCGAGCTGGAGGGCCGCGTCGGCGGGGGAGTAGACGAGGACGGCGGCCGAGCCGGTCATCGACCCGGCGATCCCGAAGCCCGACTCGATCAGCGCACGGCCGGGCTCCGGTGAGGTCACGCGACGATCATCGTCGGTGGGGCCGGGGTACCGCAGGGCCACTCCCCACGTCGGGTCACACCGCCAGCCGGTAGCCGCGCTTGACCACGGTCTCCACGACCGGGGCGCCGAGCGCGGCCCGCAGCCGGGTCACCGCCATCTCGACGGCGTGCGCGTCCGAGCCGCCGGACACCGTCGCCAGCAGGTCCGGCCGGGACACCACCGCGCCCGGGCGGCGGGCCAGGGACCGCAGCACGGTCATCGGCGCCGGCGCGAGCTCGACCAGCCGGCCGTCCAGGACCACGGCGTGCCCCCGCACCTGCAGGGTGTGCCCGCCGACCACGAGGACCGGGTCCCGCTCGGGCAGTCGGGCCACCACCTCGCGGGCCAGGTCGCCCAACCGGGCCCGCTCCGGCGCGACGGTGGCGATCCCGGCGGCCTCCAGCGGACCGGCGGTGACCACCCCGACGGCGACGGCCAGCACGCCGTCGGCGAAGGCGGCCAGCACCCCGGCCAGCACGCCCTCCTGCTCGGCGACCTGCAGCATCGAGGCGGCGGCCGGGGCCGAGGTGAAGGTGACCGCGTCGACGGCGCGGGCGGCCACGGTGTGCACCAGCCGGCGCAGCGGCGCGGTGTCCTCGGGCAGCACCCAGCGGTAGACCGGCACCGGCAGCACCTCGGCGCCATCGGCGCGCAGCGCGGCCACCAGCTCCCGCAGCGGGTCCCCGTGCAGCTGGACGGCGATCCGGCGTCCGGCCAGCGGGCCCTCGGCGCCGGACAGCAGGTGCTCGAGCACCTCGTCGGAGCTCTCCGACGCCGGCGACCAGGCGTCCACCAGCCCACCGCTGCGGATCGCCCCTCGGGCCTTGGGTCCGCGGGCCAGCACCCGGGCCGACGACAGGTGCGCGACCAGGGGCAGGTCCCAGGCGTCGGCGGCCTCCAGCCACCCCCGGAAGCCGACGCCGGTGGTGGCCACGACCAGGTCCACCGGTGCCCGCAGCACCTCGGCGGTCGCCGCGCCCAGCTCGGCGTCGTCCTCCAGCGGCACCAGCCGGATCGCGGGGGCGGCCACGACCCGGGCGCCACGGCGCTCCAGCAGCGCGACCAGCTCCTCGGCGCGCCGGGCGGCGGTGACCGCGACCGTGTAGCCGGCCAGCGGCAGCAGGTCCGGTCCCGGGCTGGTCTCCGTGCTCGCGCTCACCGGGCCATCGTGTCGCGCCCGTGTTCCGCCGGTGTGTCCGGGAGCGAGGCGACGTGCTCGGCCACCGCACCGGCCGTCGTCAGCCACACGTCGTCCCGGGGCGTCGCCACGTGCGCCAGCGCGGACCGCAGCGGTCGCAGGCGGTGCGGGACGCCGACGACGTAGGGGTGCAGCGCGATGCCCATGACCAGCGGCGCGGTCCGGGCCTGCTCGCGCATCTCGTCGAAGGTGGCCACCACCATGTCGGCGAACTCTTGGCCGGAGACCTGTCGGGACACCACCGCGGGGATGTCGTTGAGCTCCTGCGGGTAGGGCACCGACAGGATCGCGCCGCCGTCCCGGGTGGCCAGCCAGGTCGGCTGGTCGTCGTGCGCCCAGTCCAGCAGGTAGGTGTAGCCGGCCTCGGCCAGCAGGTCCGGGGTCAGGTGGCTCTCGGAGATCCACGGCCCGAGCCAGCCGGCCGGCCGTCGTCCGCCCCGCTCGACCAGCACCCGAGTGGCCTCCGCGACCAGTGCCTGCTCGTCGTCCTCGGCCAGGTCGGCCTGCCGCTCGGCGTTGGTCCGGCCGTGCCCGACCAGCTCGTCGCCGCGGGCCAGGAACGCCTCGACCAGGCCGGGGCAGTCGGCGAACACCCGGCTGTTGGCGATCACCGAGGTGGGCAGGCCCAGGGCGTCGAAGGTCTCCAGCAACCGCCAGGCGCCGACCCGGTTGCCCCAGTCCCGCCAGGCGTAGTTCAGGACGTCGGGGTCCCCGCCGCCGGGTGCCAGCTGGGCGCCGCGGCCGGTCCCGAAGTCGAAGACCTCCAGGTTCAGCCCGACGTAGACCGCCAGCCGCCGGCCGTCGGGCCAGTCGTAGACGGGTCGGTCGGGGAGCGCGCGGTAGGGGTACCGGCCGTGCCGGGCGGGGGAGTCCACCCGCTCACCGTGCCCCGCTGCGGGGGCAGGGACACCAGGGGCAGGTGGGACGACGAGGTACCGGTGGTGGCCGAGGGTGCCGATGGGTGAGCTACCTCACCCCTCTGGGACCCCAGGACCGGCCATGTCGCTACCGCTCCCCCTCGCACCCTCCTGCACTCCGGCCCCGGACCTGGTCCTGGCCGCCGCGCTCCAGCTGCTCGCCGAGCGGGGGTGGCACGGGCTCGCGCTGGACCACGTGGCCGCCCGCGCCGGGCTGGCCCCGACCCGCCTGCGCGCGACCTGGCCGTCGCTGTCCGCCCTGGTCGGCGCCGCCGTGGCCACCGTGCCCGTCGTGGTGGACCGTGGGGACACCGGCTCGGCGGCCGGGGACCTCGCGCTCGCCCTCGAGCACTGGTCGCGCCCGCTGGGCCGCAGCGAGCTGGCCGTGGCCGCCGTCGCCGAGGCCGCGGGGCGCGACCCGCTGCTGCGCGCCGGGGTGGAGACCGCGGTGACCGACGCCGTCCACGAGGTCATGTGCGCGGTGGCCTCCCGCGCCCGCCGCCGGGGCGAGCCCATCGGGGCCGCCCGGCAGCAGTGGATCACCGCCGTGCTCGGCGGCGCGGTCTGGGAGCGGATCACCGGCCGCGGCCGACCCGTCCCGACCGCCCGGCGGGCCGAGCTCGTCGAGTCGATCCTGGCCTGCGCCTGACCATCGGTCAGGCGAGCGCGAACGACCCCGGCGGCGGAGGCGTCACCGGGGCGCCGTCCACCCGGACGTCGGCCCGGGCGCGGGTGTCCTCGCGGGCGAACACGACCGCCTCGGCGCGGGCCCAGTCCGGCTGGAACGCCGTCATGGCCGCCCCGCCCCGGGCCGCCCAGCGCTCCGCGCACACCTCGGGCGGCGCCTGCACCCACACCCGGAGCGAGACCACGTCGTCCACCGCCCGGGCCGCGGCACCGCAGCCCTCCACGACCAGCACGCCGGCCACCGGCACCGTCGTGGGCACCGCGAACTCCCCGGCCGCCCAGTCGTAGGCCAGGAAGCGGGCCTCGCGGCCGGCGGCGAGGGGCCCGAGCACCTGGTCGCGCAGCCGGTCGACCACGCCGTCCAGCGTCCAGCCGGCGTAGAGGTCGTCCAGGTGGACCACCGGGGCGTCGTCCAGCTCGGCGGCCAGCCGGTCGGCGAAGGTGGTCTTGCCCGACCCGGCCGGTCCGTCGACGACCACCAGCCGGGTGCCGCCGAGCCGGGCCGGGGACGCCCGCACCCGGTCGGCCAGCTCGGCGAAGCGCACGCCGGTCAGGCCGCGGTGAAGCGGGGCACCGGCCCGGCGGTGCCGACGACGGCCCCGCGCGAGGCCAGCAGCCGCAGGTGCGCGTCGGTCTCGGTGACCGCGAAGACCCGCATGCTGCGCTCGTAGGACGACCAGGGCCGCGACCAGGTCAGCTCGCCGGCCAGGTCCCACGGGGTGCTGCCCGGGTGGTCCCGGACGGCGGCCAGCAGCTCGGCGAGGCGGCCCTCGTGGTGCTCGCGCAGCGCCGCGGTGCGCGCGGCCAGCCCGGTGAACCGCCACTCGTGGGCCGGCAGCACCTCGGTGGGCTCGGGGCGCTCGCCGACGGCGGCCAGCGAGCCCAGGTAGTCGCGCAGCGGGTCGGGCACGCCGCCGGGGTTGGTCGAGATGTTGGGGCTGATCCGCGGCAGCACGTGGTCGCCGGACAGGAACACCCCGGTGCGCTCCTCGGCGAAGCACAGGTGCCCGGCGGTGTGCCCGGGGGTGTGCACCGCGCGCAGCGACCAGCCGGGGAAGTCCGCGACGTCGCCGTCGAGCAGGTCCCGGTCCGGGGTGGCCATCCGGTGGAACGCCTCCCAGCGGTCGGGGTCGCCGGTGTCGGAGACGGCGGTGTCCCGGTCGGCGCCCAGGCCGACGAGGAAGTCCACCTGGGCGGCGACGGCGGCGCCGCCGTCCCGGCCGGACATCGCCCGCACCGCGTCGCCGTCGGCCGGGTGCATGGCCACCCACGCGCCGCTGGCCTCGCGGACCCGGCCGGCCAGGCCGAGGTGGTCGAAGTGCAGGTGGGTGACCAGCACGCCGCGGACGTCGGTGATCCCCGCGCCGATCGAGGTCAGCCCGTCGGTCAGCGCGGTCCAGCCGGCCTCGTGCTCCCAGCCGCAGTCGACCAGCCCGAGGCCGCCGCCGTCGAGGGCGAAGGCGTACACCGACACGTAGCGCAGCGGGTTGTGCGGGATGGGCACCGGGACCGACCACAGCCCCGGGCGCACCTGCTCCACCGGGGGCAGCTCGCGGGCCTGCCAGGCCGCGTGCTGGGCGGCACCCGTGATCTGGCTGGCCGTGGTCTCGCTGCCCGTGGTCTCGCTGCTGGTCACCCCCGGCACTCTGCCAGTGGGACACTCGGGCGGTGACCTCGACCGCGATCACGACCGTGTCCGCCACGCCCCGCCGCCAGCGCATCATGTGCGGCCTCATGGCGGCCGTGATCTTCGGCGTGATGCTGGTCGTGTCGATCCTGCTGAAGTCCTCCACCACCGGCGTCGTGGCGTTCCGGACCTCCGACCAGCTGGCCACCAGCGGCCTGGGCCTGGCGATGGCCGCGGCCACCCTGTACCTGTCCCGGGCCCGGGTGGACGCCGACGCCGAGGGCGTGACGGTGCGCAACATCGTGGGCACCCACCGCCTGCCGTGGGCGCACGTCCGCGCCGTCCGGTTCGACCAGAACTCGCCGTGGGCCTCGCTGCTGCTGGTCGACGACGACGAGCTCTCCGTGCTGGCCGTGCAGGCCGCCGACGGCGAGCGGGCGGTGCGCGCGGTGGAGGGGATGCGCACCCTGCTGGCCGCGAGCCGTGCCGACGGGGTAGTCTGAGCGATGTCTCACCCCGCTACATGAGGCGCACCACCACCGACTGCCCCGCCCCGGGCTGTCGGACCAAGAGGAGCCCGCTCCCACCTGGCGCCGTCACAGGCACCCAGGTCACCTGAAGTGCGGGGCCGGTCCGCCGGCTCCTGGCCCTCCCCGCTCACGCGGGTCGAGGGCCCTTCTTCGGGTCGGGACGCTGACTCCTCGTCGCAGAATGCAGAGGAGAGGCCATCACCGAGCCACGCATCAACGACCGCATCCGCGTCCCCGAGGTCCGCCTCGTGGGACCCGAGGGCGAGCAGGTCGGCATCGTCTCGATCGGCGAGGCGCTGCGCCTGGCGCAGGACTCCGAGCTCGACCTGGTCGAGGTCGCTCCCATGGCGCGCCCGCCCGTCGTGAAGCTCATGGACTACGGGAAGTTCAAGTACGAGGCCGCGCAGAAGGAGCGCGAGGCCCGTCGCAACCAGACGCAGACCGTCATCAAGGAGATGCGTCTGCGGCTGAAGATCGACCCGCACGACTACGAGACCAAGAAGGGCCACGTCGTCCGCTTCCTCAAGGGCGGCGACAAGGTCAAGATCACGGTGATGTTCCGCGGTCGCGAGCAGTCCCGCCCCGAGATGGGCTACCGGCTGCTGCAGCGCCTGGCGGGCGACGTCACCGACCTCGGCATCGTGGAGTCCAACCCCAAGCAGGACGGCCGCAACATGGTCATGGTCATCGCGCCGCACCGGAACCAGGCGGCGCAGCAGGCCCAGATCGTGGAGCGGAAGAAGGCCAAGGCGGCCGAGAACGCCGGCGAGGAGTCCGCACCCGCGGTCGACGCCCCGTACGAGAAGCCGCTGGCCCCGCAGGCACCGCCCAAGCCCGCACCCCCCGGGCCTGAAGAGGCCGACCAGGCCTGAGCCGGCCCGACCCAGACCGCACGAGTGAGGACCAGGACATGCCGAAGAACAAGACCCACCAGGGCACGGCCAAGCGCATCCGCGTGACCGGCACCGGGAAGCTCGTCCGCGAGCACACGAACAACCAGCACAAGTTCGAGGTGAAGTCCTCCTCGCGCAAGCGTCGCGTGAAGGGCACCGAGGTGCTGTCCCCGGCCGACGCCCCCCGGATGAAGAAGCTGCTCGGTCTCTGACCGGCGCCCCTCTCTCCCCCTAGACAGACAGGAGCTCTCACGTGGCACGCGTGAAGCGGGCGGTCAACGCCCAGAAGAAGCGCCGGACGACCCTCGAGGCCGCCAGCGGCTACCGGGGTCAGCGGTCCCGGCTGTACCGCAAGGCCAAGGAGCAGCTGCTCCACTCGGCGACCTACGCCTACCGCGACCGCAAGGTCCGCAAGGGTGACTTCCGCAAGCTGTGGATCACCCGGATCAACGCCGCGGCGCGGCAGAACGACATGACGTACAACCGCTTCATGCAGGGCCTGAAGCTGGCCGGGATCGAGCTGGACCGCAAGGTGCTGGCCGAGCTCGCCGTCAACGAGCCCGCGGCCTTCGCCGCGCTCGTGGAGACCGCGCGCGCCGCGGTCGCCGCCGCCCCGAACCAGACCGGCGTCGCAGCCGCCTGAGGAAGGACCCCCTGCCCCCCACCACGAGCAAGCTCGCGGCGGGTCCCTGCAGGGGGCCGTTCCAGCACCTCACCACGACGCCGCCGGCGCCGGGCACCTGCCCGGTACCGGCGGCGTCGTCGTCTGCCCGTCGGAAGGAAGCCGTTGACCGAGCCGCTGACCGCGCGGAACTCCCGGGTCGCCGCCGCCCGCAAGCTCACCCGCCGGGCCGGCCGGGACGCCGCGGGCCTGTTCCTCGCCGAGGGCCGGCAGGCGGTGGTCGAGGCGCTGGAGGCCGGGGCGGCCGTCGAGGTGTTCGCCACCGTGGCCGCCGCCGCCCAGCACGAGGCGCTGCTCGCGGCCGCCGGGGTCCCCGTGCGGCTGGTCACCGTCGAGGCCGCGGCCGGGTTGAGCGAGACCGCCACCCCGCAGGGCCTGGTCGCCGTGTGCCCGCTGCGCGACGTCCCGGCGTCCTCGCTGGTGACCGCCCCGCCGCAGCTGGCGGTCGCCCTGGCCGAGCTCAACGACCCCGGCAACGCCGGCACCGTGCTGCGGACCGCCGATGCGTGCGGCGCCGGCACCGTGGTCTTCGGCGCGGGGTCGGCGGACCCGTTCCAGGGCAAGGCGGTCCGCTCCAGCGCCGGCAGCCTGTTCCACCTCGACGTCGTCCGCAGCGCCCCGCTCGTGCCGCTGGTCGCCGACGTCCGGGCCGCCGGCGTCACCGTGCTGGCCGCGGCCGGCGACGGCGAGGTCGGCCTGGACCGGGCCGGGGACGACGGCCTGCTCGCCGGTCCGGTGCTGTGGCTGTTCGGCAACGAGGCCCGCGGGCTGGACGACGAGCTGGCCGGCCTCGCCGACCACCGGGTGCGGGTGCCCATGCGCGGCCGCGCGGAGTCGCTCAACCTCGCCGTCGCCGCCGGCATCTGCCTCTACGCCACCCAGCTCGCCCAGGGCTGATCCCACGTCGACAGATGTGCAGTCGTCGATGCGAAGACCTCGCAGTTGGGGTCGGGCTTGCCCCTGGTCCGAGGAGCTGCGAGTGCTGCGCGTGCACGACCTGTCCGTCGCCCTGCCCGGACGGCGGCTGGTGGACGGCGTCGGCTCCGACCTGGCCGTCGGCGAGCGGGTCGGCGTCGTCGGCTCCTCCGGCGCCGGGAAGTCGCAGCTGGTCGCCGCCCTGCTCGGGCTCACCCCGCCCGGCCTGCGGGTCACCCGGCATCGTGCGCATCGCCGACACCGAGGTCGTCGGCGCCGGCCCCGCGACCTGGCGTCCGCTGCGCTGGGCCGCGACGTGCTCGCCCGGTTCGGCCACGGCGCGTTGGTCTCGGCCGGGCTGTCGTTCCTCGGCCTGGGCGCCGGCGCGGAGTCACCGGAGTGGGGCCGGGCGCTGGCCGAGACGACCGGCTACCTGGAGCGGGCGCCCTGGGTGGTCGCCGCCCCGGCGCTGGGCCTGGTCCTGCTCGGCGTCGTCGCCGCGCTGGCCGACCCGGCACCGGAGCGGTGACCCGGCTCAGCCGACCCGGGTCCGCAGCGCGCGGCCCAGCACGAGCACCAGGACCCCGGCCACCACCACGGTCAGCAGGCCCACCCGCAGGCCCACGCCGTCGGCGATCAGCCCGATCAGCGGCGGGGACACCAGGAAGCCGATCCGCAGCAGCAGGGTGACCACGGTCAGCCCGACCCCGGCGCCCAGCCCGGGCAGCTCGTCGGCCGCCGCGTAGACCGCCGGCACCAGGGTGGCCACGCCCAGCCCGGCCCGCGCGTACCCGACCAGCGTCGTCGGCACGGTGGGCGCGGCCAGCATCAGCGCGAACCCGGCCGCGATGACCGCGCCGCCCACCCGGGCCACCCGGCGCTGGCCGAACCGGTCGACCACCCGGTCCCCGGTCAGCCGGCCGGCGGTCATCGCCACCTGGAAGGCCACGAAGCCCAGCCCGGCGGTGACCACGGTCGCGCCCAGGTCGTCGCGCAGCCAGATCGCGCTCCACGACGCCGCGGAGTCCTCGATGAAGGCCCCCATCGCGGCGAGCACGCCCAGCACCGCCAGGGCGCCGACCGCCGCCCGCCGGTGGCTGCGGGCGCCGTCCGCCGGGGCCGGCGCCGTCGTGGCGTCGTCCTCGGGGGTGTCCCGGCCGGGCAGCATCCAGGCCCGGACGGCGAGGGCGACCACGCCGAACACCGCGGCCGTCACCCACAGGTGCACCTCCAGGGACACCCCCAGCCCGGCGACCGCCGAGCCCAGGAGCCCGCCGGCCACCGCGCCCAGGCTCCACAGCCCGTGCAGCGCGTTGAGGATCGACCGGCCGTAGCCGCGCTGGACGCGCAGGCCGTGGGCGTTCTGGGCGACGTCGACGATGGTGTCCAACGCGCCGACCAGCAGCAGCGCGCCGGCCAGCACCGCCCAGTTGGGGGCCGAGGCGGCGATGGCCACGCCCACGCCGAGCCCGGTCAGCCCGAGCGAGGCGACCGGGCCGGAGCCCAGCCGGGCGATCAGCACCGCGGCGGCCGGGCCCATGACCAGGGCCCCCAGCGGGGCGGCGGCCAGCGCGGTGCCCAGCGCCGCGTTGGACAGGCCGAGCTCGTCGCGCAGCTCGGGGAGCCGGGGCACCAGGTTGGCGTAGAAGACGGCGTTGAGCGCGAAGCAGGTGGCCACGGCGACCCGCGCGCGGCGCAGCTGCCGGGTCGGCGGGGGAGCGGTGGCGGTCACGGGGCGACCTCCAGGACGCGGGCGAGCACGGTGCGGGTCTCCTCGCGGGTGGGTGGGGAGGTGGTGAGGATGGCGTGCATGGTCAGGCCCTCCATGACGCCGTCCAGGGCGCGGGCGAGGTCGGGCTCCAGCACGCGCTGCAGGGTGTCCCGGCTGCTCTGCATCCAGGCCTCGGTGATCTCGCGCAGCGCGGGGTCGCGCATGGCGGCCAGGTAGAGCTCGTAGGCGATCGCCCACTGCCGGGACGTCGCCAGGTGACCGCCCAGCACGAAGTCCGTGGCGGCGTCCAGCATCGAGGCCCGGTCGGTGACGCCGGCGAAGTGCGCGGCGAACACCTCGGCCATGCCGTGCGCGTGCCGGGTGAAGGCCTCGCGGACCAGCCCGTCCAGACCGGTGAAGTGGTAGCTCACCGAGCCCAGCGGGACGTCGGCCGCGGTGGCGATCCGCCGCGCGGTCAGCCCGGCGAGGCCGTGCTCGGCGATCACGTCGATGGTGACGTCGACCAGCCGGTCCCGGCGGTCCGGGTCGTGCCGGCGGGCCGCCGTCGTCCGGGCAGTCGTCACGGGGTGATGTCCCGGACCACCCGGGCCGGGTTGCCGACGACCACCACCCCCGGCGGCACGTCGCGGGTGACCACCGAGCCCGCGCCGACGACGCTGTCCCGGCCGATGGTGACCCCGGGCAGCACGACGACGCCGCCGCCGAGCCAGACGTTGTCCTCCAGGGTGATCGGGGCCGACCCCTCCCAGCCCTCGCGCCGCGGGCCGGGCTCGACCGGGTGGGTGGCGGTCAGCAGCTGCACGCCCGGCCCGATCTGCACGGCGTCGCCGATGGTGATCGGGCCGACGTCCAGGGCGACCAGGCCCCAGTTCACGAAGGTGCCGGCGCCGACCGTGGTCCGGTAGCCGTAGTCGCAGTGGAAGGGCGCCCGGATGGTGCTGCCCTCGCCGAACGCCCCGAGCAGGTCGGTGAGCAGCGCCCGGCGGGCCTCGGCGTCGGCCGGGTCGAGGGCGTTGTAGCGGTGGGTGAGGGTCTGGGCGCGGAGGTTCTCCCGGCGCAGGTCGGGGTCGTCGGCGATGTAGGCGTCGCCGGCCAGCATGCGGTCGCGCATCGAGCGCTCGTCGGTCACGCCGGGACCCTAGCCCACGATGTGTACGTACGTACAGAACCTCGTCAGGCCTGGCGCTCGCGGGGTCTGCGGTTGGTCCACCGACGTCGTCGTGTGCTGGCCGCCGGCGTAGGGGGTCTCCACGACCTCGGCGGCGGGGGACGACGAGCACGCGGTCGCCAGCACGGCCACCAGCACGGTCAGGGCGGCGGCCGGCACTCCGGCGGGAGAGGTCACGCAGCGCAGTCTGACGAACACGTCGTCGGTCGTGGGGAGCAGCCTGGGAGACTCCTGAGCCGTGACACCCTCCGGCCGCTCCGACGGACGCTCCTCGCGGTGGACCGAGCACCGCCGGGTCCGCCGCGTCGAGTTCGTCACCGCCGCCGTGGAGTCGGTGCGCCGGACCGGTCCGGAGCTGGCCGTCGACGACGTGGCCCGCACCGCGGGGGTCAGCAAGACGGTGCTCTACCGGTACTTCACCGACAAGGACGAGCTGGTCGACGCCGTCCTGGAGCAGATCAGCACCGAGATCCTGCTGCCCCGCCTGCTGGGCGAGCTCGCCCTGGACCGGGCCACCGACCAGGAGCGGCTGCGCGCGGTGGTGGCCGCCTTCGTGGCGATCATCGAGGAGGAGCCGGCCCTCTACCGGTTCGCCTACGCGCAGGCCGGCCGGTCCGGCCGCGCCGACCTGGTGGCGCAGACCGAGCGCGAGGTCGCCGAGGCGCTGGCGTGGGTGATGGCCGAGCGGCTGGCGTCCCTGGGCCGCGGGCCCGAGGGCACGCACACCTGGGCCTACGGCGTGGTGGGCATGGTGCAGCTCGCCGCGCACTGGTGGTCCTCGGAGCGCAGCGTCACCTCGGCCGAGCTGGTGGACCAGCTGACCGCCCTCGCGTGGGGCGGCCTGTCGGCCCTGCTGCCCCCGGCCCCGGCCGACTGAGGGACGGCGGCTCGGGGGCGCCAGGCACAATGGCCTCCCGTGTCCGGCGCCAACGATCCATTCGACCCCAAGCAGGTCGCGGCCCTCTCCCCGGAGGCCCTCGACTCGGCGGTGCGCGAGGGCCTGGCCGCCTTCGCCGGCGCCGCCGACCTCGACCAGCTCGCCGCCGTCCGGCCCGCGCACCTGGGTGACCGGGGGCCGGTCCTGCTGGCCCGCCGCGAGCTCGGCGCGCTGCCCCCGGCCGCGCGCAAGGACGCCGGGCAGCGGGTCAACACCGCCCGCCTCGCGCTCACCGAGGCCTACGACGCGCGGCTGGCCGTGCTGTCCGCCGAGCGGGACGAGCGGGTGCTGGCCGAGGAGCGGGTCGACGTCACGCTGCCCGCCGACCGCGCGCCGGTCGGCGCCCGGCACCCGCTGACCACCATCCAGGACCGGATCGCCGACATCTTCGTCGGCATGGGCTACGAGGTCGCCGAGGGCCCGGAGCTGGAGAGCGAGTGGCTGAACTTCGACGCCCTCAACACCGGCCCCGACCACCCGGCCCGCTCCCTGGCCGACACCTTCTTCGTCGCCCCCGAGGGCTCGGGCCTGGTGCTGCGCACGCACACCTCGCCGGTGCAGGCCCGCACCATGCTCGAGCGCACCCCGCCGATCTACGTCGTCGCCCCGGGCCGGGTCTTCCGCACCGACGAGCTCGACGCCACCCACACCCCGGTCTTCCACCAGGTCGAGGGCCTGGCCATCGACCGCGGGCTGACCATGGCGCACCTGCGGGGCACGCTGGAGGCGCTGGCCAAGGCGTTGTTCGGGCCGGAGTCCGAGATCCGCTGGCGGCCGCACTTCTTCCCGTTCACCGAGCCGTCGGCGGAGTTCGACGTCTGGTTCCCCGAGCACCGCGACGGCCCGCAGTGGGTCGAGTGGGGCGGCTGCGGGATGGTCAACCCGCGGGTGCTGGTGGCCTGCGGGATCGACCCCGAGGAGTACGGCGGGTTCGCCTTCGGCATGGGCATCGAGCGGGCCCTGCAGTTCCGGCACGGGGTGTCGGACATGCACGACATCGTCGAGGGCGACGTCCGGTTCACACGAGCGTTCGGAGTCGAGCAGTGAAGGTCCCCGTCAGCTGGTTGTCCGAGCACGTCGACCTGCCCGCGGGCACCGGCGTCGCGGAGCTGGACACCGTCTTCGTGCGGCAGGGCCTCGAGGTCGAGGACGTGCTGCGCGCCCCGGCCACGACCGGCCCGCTGGTCGTCGGCCGGGTGCTGGAGATCGAGGAGCTCACCGGCTTCAAGAAGCCGATCCGCTACTGCCAGGTGGACGTCGGCAACGCGACCCCGCAGGGCATCGTCTGCGGCGCGCGCAACTTCGCCGTCGGCGACCTGGTGGTCGTGGCGCTGCCCGGGGCCGTGCTGCCCGGCGACTTCGCCATCGCCGCCCGCACCACCTACGACCACGTCTCCGACGGCATGATCTGCAGCTCCCGCGAGCTGGGCGTGGGCGAGGACCACGACGGCATCCTGGTGCTGGGCACCGACGGCATCGAGCCGGGCACCCCCGCGGCTGGCGTCGTCGGCCTGGACGACGTGGTCTTCGACCTCGAGGTCACCACCGACCGCGGCTACTGCATGGCCATCCGCGGCATCGCCCGCGAGGTGGCCGGCGCGCTCGGCGCACCCTGGCGCGACCCGGCCGCCGCCACCCCGCCGGCCTGGCCCGGCGAGCCGGCCTGGACCGTCGAGGTCGAGGACCCGCAGCGCTGCGACCGGTTCTCGATGGTCGCGGTCGAGGGCCTGGACCCGACAGCGCCCAGCCCGTGGTGGCTGCGCCGCCGGCTGTCGCGCTGCGGCATCCGCTCGATCTCGCTGGCCGTCGACGTGACCAACTACGTGATGCTCGAGCTCGGCCAGCCGATGCACGCCTTCGACCGCGACGCCCTGCGCGGACCGGTCGTCGTCCGCACCGCCCGCCCCGGCGAGCGGCTGACCACCCTGGACGGCGTCGACCGCGCGCTGGACGCCGACGACCTGCTGATCACCGACGAGTCCGGCCCGATCGGCCTGGCCGGCGTGATGGGCGGGGCCAGCACCGAGATCTCCGGCTCGACCACCGCGGTGCTGCTGGAGGCCGCGCACTGGGAGCCCTCGGGCATCGGTCGCGGGGTGCGCCGGCACAAGCTGCCCAGCGAGGCCGCCAAGCGCTTCGAGCGCGGCACCGACCCCGACGTCACCGTGGTGGCCCTGGCCCGCGCCGCCGAGCTGCTGGCCACGTACGGCGGTGCCCGCGTCGTGGGCGGGGTGGTCGACGTGGACACCCGCGGCCCCCGGCCGGAGATCGCCCTGCGTGCCGACCGGCCGCAGGCCGTGGCCGGCATCCCGATCGGTGCGGACACCGTGATCGACGCGCTGCGCATCGTGGGTTGCTCCGTCGCCCCCGAGGGCGCGGTGCTCACGGTCACCCCGCCGTCCTGGCGCCCGGACCTGACCGACCCGGCCGACCTCGTCGAGGAGGTGGTGCGCGCGGTGGGCTACGACGAGATCCCGGGTGTGCTGCCCACCGTCCCGCCCGGCCGCGGGCTCACCGCCGACCAGCGGCGGCGCCGCTCGGTGGGCCGGGCGCTGGCCGACGCCGGGTACGTCGAGGCGCCGTCCTACCCGTTCGTCGGGGCGAGCGTGCTGGCCACCCTGGGGCTGCCCGCCGAGGGCCTGCACGCGCTGCGCAACCCGCTGTCGGACGAGGAGCCGCTGCTGCGCGGCTCGCTGCTGCCCGGCCTGCTGGCCACGCTGGCCCGCAACCTGGGCCGGGGCCAGCGCGACCTGGCGGTCTTCGAGCTCGGCGCGGTCTTCCTGCCCGGGGACGGCGCAGTCGCCCCGCTGCCCTCGGTCGACCGCCGGCCGGACGGCGAGACCCTCGCCGCGCTGCTGGGCGCCGTCCCGGACCAGCCGTGGCACGTCGGCGTGGCGCTCACCGGGCTGCGCGAGCCCCGCGGGCACTGGGGCCCGGGCCGGGCCGCCGACTGGGCCGACGCCGTGCAGGCCGCCCGCACCGTGGCCGGCGCCGCCGGGGTCGAGCTGACCGTGCGGGCCGGTGACCAGCTGCCCTGGCACCCGGGCCGCTGCGCCCAGCTGCTGGTCGGCGACACCGTCGTGGGCCACGCGGGCGAGCTGCACCCGCGGGTGTGCGCCGCGCTCGAGCTGCCGCCGCGGACCTGCGTGATGGAGCTCGACCTGGCCGCGCTGCCGGCGAAGGCCGTGGCCCAGGGTCCGCACATCTCGGCGTTCCCGCCGGTGCACTCGGACCTCGCGCTGTCGGTGCCGGCGGACGTGCCGGCCGCCGACGTGGAGGCCGCCCTGCGCTCGGGCGCCGGCGAGCTGCTGGAGGACCTCCGGCTGTTCGACGTGTACACCGGCGAGCAGGCCGGCGAGGGGCAGAGGTCGCTCGCCTACGCGCTCACCTTCCGGGCGACGGACCGCACGCTGACCCGGGCGGAGGTCGGCGAGGCCGTGGACGCCGCGCTGCGGGCGGCCGGTGCCGTCGGCGCCGTGCGCCGTGGCTGAGGGGCCGCTGGCCGGGCAGGTCGCGCTGGTCACCGGCGCCTCCACCGGGATCGGGCTGGCGGTGGCCCGCGGGCTCGCCGAGCGCGGTGCCCGGGTGGCCGGGCTGGCCCGCGGCGCCGACCGGTTGGCCGAGGCGCTCGCGGGGTTCGGCGGCCTCGCGGTGCCGGCCGACGTCACCGACCTGGCCGCGGTCTGGGCCGCGGTGCAGCGGGTCACCGACGAGCTGGGGCCGGTCGACCTCCTGGTCAACAACGCCGGGCTGATCGACGCGGCCGAGGTGCCGGTGTGGGAGGCCGACCCGCAGCAGTGGTGGTCGGTGGTGGAGAGCCAGCTGCGCGGGCCGTTCCATCTGGTGCAGGCCGTCGTCCCGGCGATGGTGGCCCGGGGGTCTGGGCGGGTGGTGGACCTGGCCAGCGGCATGTCCACCCGGGCGAACCCGGACTACAGCGCCTACTCCGTCGGCAAGGCCGGCCAGCTGCGGATCACCGAGTCCCTGGCCGCGGCCGGCGTGCTGGCCTTCGACGTCGCGCCGGGCGTGGTGGATACCCCGATGACCCGCTCCATGGCCATGTGGGAGGGCTTCACCGACTGGACGCCGGCCGACGCCGTCGTCGAGCTGGTGGCCGCGATCGCCGCGGGCCGGCTGGACGCCTGGTCGGGCCGGTTCGTGCGGGCCGGCAAGGACGCCGTGGACACCCTCGCCGCGACGACGCCCACCGGCACCCAGCGCCAGGTGCGGCTCACCCCCTACGGAGCGGGCGACCCGGTCGCCTGAGGCCCGCGCTCAGCCGACGGTGCGCAGGGCTCCCGCGGCGATGTCCACGGCGACGTGGGTGTCGGCGTCCAGCTCGACCAGCTCGCCGTCCAGCTGCAGCGGCATCGGGCTGCGGATGGTCAGCTCGTGGTGCGTCTCGTGCGGCTGCGGACCCAGGCCCACGGTGGCCGAGCGCAGCGCGGTGAGCAGCACCCGCAGCTTGCTGTGGTGGGGGAGCAGCACCAGCTCGAACTCGCCGTCGTCCGGGCGCCCGTCGTCGGAGAGGGTGGCCACCTTCGCCATCCGGTCGATGTTGGCGTAGAGCAGGCTGTCCACCTCGATCCGGGAGCCGTCGGCCAGGTCGACGGGGAACGGCCGGAACCGCCGGAACCCGCGGACGACGGCGACGATCTCCCGCCAGGACCCCTTGCCGCCCTCCTCGATGTCCACCGCGACCACCGGCGTGATGCCCAGCCCGATGTAGGAGTGCGCGTACCGGACCACCGGTTCCCCGCCCGCCGGGGTCAGGGTCAGCCGCAGCAGGTCGAACCGGGCCGTCTTCCCGGTGCGCAGCGCGTGGGTGATCGCGGCGTCCAGCGGCCGACGCTTGGTGGCTCGCCGGTGGTCGTTGGCGTTGCCGGCCCCGCGCACCGCGGCCACCGCGTCGGGGTTGCCGGCGTCCATCAGGCCGTTGACGACGTCGTTGTAGCCGCCGTCCCCGCTCACCGACACCACCAGCGGCCGGCCGGCGCGGGCCGCAGCCGCGGCGAGCTCGCGGCCGTGCCCGGCCCGCTCGGTGGGGGCCATCTCCAGCGGGAGGTCGGGGTGCTGCTCGGCCAGGTCGTCGCGCAGCTCGCGGGCCAGGGTCGGGGCGTCACCCGTGCTGTGCGGGTTGAAGACGATCACGATCCGGTCGAACGCGGCCACGGGGACCCTTCCAGGCAGACGATCACGGGCGCGGGGCGTGCGCCCCGCGCCCGTGATCCTCCGGGTCAGCGGACCCCGGCGCCCGACCGGGTGCTCACGCCTCCTCGCCGATGTCCTCCAGCCACAGCGCGGGCCGCTCGGCGAGCATCTGCTGCATCAGTGCCAGGCAGTCGGCGTCGTCGAGCACGTCGACCTGCACGCCGTGCGAGCGCAGCAGCGACTCCGACACCTGGAAGCTGCGGTTCTCCCCGACGACGACCCGCGGGATCTCGTAGAGCAGCGCGGTCCCGGCGCACATCCAGCAGGGCGACAGGGTCGTGTAGAGCGTGCTGCGCCGGTAGACCGACGCCGGCAGTCGGCCGGCCCGCTCGATGCAGTCGGTCTCCCCGTGCCGGATCGCGCTGTCCATCTGCACCCGGCGGTTGCGCCCGACGGCGAGCACATCGCCGTCGACGACGAGGGCGGCGCCGATGGGCACCCCGCCCTCGGCCCACCCGGTGCGTGCCTGCTCCACCGCCAGCGCGAGGAAGCGGCGGTCGGCGTCGGGGTCCGGCGGGGTCGTGGTCACGGGTCCATCCTGGACGAGCAGGGGTGCGCCGGCCCGCACCCCTCGACTGCACGGTCATCCGGCGTAGTGCATACTCATGCATCGTGAGCGCAGAGCGGACGTGGACGGTCGGGGTCACCGGCGCCACCGGGTACGCGGGCGGTGAGGTGTGCCGGCTGCTGGCCGGGCACCCGCAGCTGCAGCTGGCCGGGGTGCACGCGGCATCGAGCGCCGGCCGACGCCTGGGGGAGTCCCAGCCCCACCTGCTGCCCTACGCCGACATGGTCGTGCAGCCCTCCGACCCGGCCGACCTCGCCGGCTACGACGTCGTCGTGCTGGCCCTGCCGCACGGTGCGTCCGGGGCCATCGCCGCCGGTCTCCCCGACGACGTGCTGGTGCTCGACTGCGGCGCGGACCACCGGCTCGCCGACCCCGCCGCCTGGCAGCGGTGGTACGGCAGCGAGCACGCCGGCACCTGGCCCTACGGCCTGCCCGAGCTGCCCGGTCAGCGGGACAAGCTGGCCGGGGCACGGCGGATCGCGGTGCCCGGTTGCTACCCGACCAGCGTCTCGCTGGCCATGGCGCCCGCCCTGGCCGCCGGGCTGGTCGAGCCCGAGGTCGTCGTGGTCGCCGCGTCGGGCACCTCGGGTGCCGGCCGGGCCGCCAAGCCCAACCTGATCGGCTCCGAGGTCATGGGCGCGGCCAGCGCCTACGGCGTCGGCGGGGTCCACCGGCACACCCCGGAGATGATCCAGAACCTGTCGGAGGTCGCCGGTACACCTGTGGGCGTGAGCTTCACCCCCACCCTGGTCCCGATGGCCCGCGGCATCCTGGCCACCTGCTCGGCCAAGGTCCGCCCCGGCGTCGACGCCGCGGCCGCCCGGGCCGCGTACGTCGAGGCCTACGCCGACGAGCCCTTCGTGCACGTGCTGCCCGAGGGCCAGTGGCCGACCACGGCCGCCGTCCTGGGGGCCAACACGGTCGCCCTGCAGGTCACCGTCGACCCCGACGCCGGCCGGCTGGTCGTCGTCGCCGCGGTCGACAACCTGACCAAGGGGACGGCGGGCGGCGCGATCCAGTGCGCCAACATCGCCCTCGGCCTGCCCGAGACCCTCGGCCTGCCCCTCGTGGGGGTCGCACCGTGAGCACCACCGCCCCGCAGGGCTTCCGGGCCGCCGGCGTCGCCGCCGGGCTGAAGTCCTCCGGCGACCCCGACGTGGCCCTCGTCGTCAACGACGGGCCCGACGACGCGGCCGCGGCCGTGTTCACGACCAACCGGTTCCCGGCCGCCCCCGTGCTGTGGTCCCGGCAGGTCCTCGCCGGCGATCGGGTCCGGGCGGTCGTGCTGAACTCCGGCGGCGCCAACGCGTGCACCGGGCCGGGCGGCTTCCAGGACACCCATGCCACCGCCGAGCACGTCGCCTCGACCCTCGGCCTGGGCGCCGGCGAGGTCGCGGTGGCCTCCACCGGGCTGATCGGCGTCCGGCTGCCGATGGACCTGCTCACCGCCGGGGTCACCGACGCGGCCGGCCGGCTGTCCGCCGAGGGCGGCCCGGACGCCGCCCGGGCGATCATGACCACCGACTCGGTGCCCAAGACGACGGTGCAGGCCGGCACCGGCTGGACGGTCGGCGGCATGGCCAAGGGCGCCGGCATGCTGGCGCCCAGCCTGGCCACGATGCTCGTCGTCCTCACCACCGACGCCGTGGTCCCCGCCGAGGTGCTCGAGCCCGCGCTGCGGCACGCCACCGCGCACTCCTTCGAGCGCGTCGACAGCGACGGCTGCCTGTCCACCAACGACACCGTGCTGGTGCTGGCCAACGGAGCCAGCGGGGTGAGCCCGACCGCCGAGGAGCTCGGCGCGGCGCTGGACGCCGCCTGCCTGGACCTGGCGATGCAGCTGCTGGCCGACGCCGAGGGCTCCACCAAGGACATCGCGATCACCGTGCGCGGCGCGGCCACCGTCGCCGACGCGCTGACCGCCGGGCGGGCCTGCGCCCGGAACAACCTGCTCAAGACCGCGCTGTTCGGCAACGACCCCAACTGGGGCCGGGTGCTCGCCGCGATCGGCACCACCGACGCGGCCTTCGAGGCCGACCGGGTCGACGTGACCATCAACGGGGTCACCGTCTGCCGTGGCGGAGCCATCGGCGACGACCGGGACGGCGTGGACCTCACCGGCCGGGCCATCGCCATCGACGTCGATCTGGCCGCCGGCCCCGAGCAGGCCACGATCTGGACCAACGACCTGTCCCTCGCCTACGTGCACGAGAACTCGGCCTACTCCACATGAGCACCCCGCCTGCAGCCCAGGACCCCAGCCCGCCCGACGTCCGGCCCGACGAGGCGCCACCCAAGCGGCGCTACGGCACCAGCCGGGTCATGCGCACCCCGGACCCGGCGGGCGACGCGGCCAAGGTCGCCGTGCTCACCGGCGCGCTGCCGTGGCTCAAGGAGTTCCACGGCAACGTCGTGGTCGTGAAGTACGGCGGGCACGCCATGGTCGACGAGGAGTGCCGGGCCGCCTTCGCCGAGGACATGGTCTTCCTGCGGACCTGCGGCATCTTGCCGGTCGTCGTGCACGGCGGCGGTCCCCAGGTCAGCGCGATGCTGTCCCGGCTGGGCGTGGAGAGCGAGTTCCGCGGCGGGCTGCGGGTCACCACCCCGGAGACCATCGGTGTCGTCCGGATGGTGCTGGTGGGCCAGGTCGGCCCCGAGGTCGTCGGGCTGATCAACTCCCACGGACCGCTGGCGGTCGGCCTGTCCGGCGAGGACGGCCGGCTGTTCACCGCCGAGCGCACCACCGCCACCGTCGGCGGCGAGCAGGTCGACGTCGGCCTGGTCGGCGATGTCGTGGCCGTGGACCCGACGCCGGTGACCGCCCTGCTGGAGACCGGGCACATCCCGGTCGTCGCCACCGTCGCCCCCGACGTCGACGGCCAGCTGCACAACGTCAACGCCGACACCGCCGCGGCCGCACTGGCCGTCGCCCTGGGTGCGGTCAAGCTCGTCGTGCTCACCGACGTCGAGGGCCTGTACTCCGACTGGCCGGACAAGTCCTCGCTGGTCGAGCAGATCGACGCCGCCGAGCTGGAGACGATCCTGCCGACGCTGGACGCCGGGATGATCCCGAAGATGGCCGCGTGCCTGCGAGCCGTGCAGGGCGGTGTGCAGCGCGCGACCGTCGTCGACGGCCGGCTGCCGCACGCCCTGCTGCTGGAGATGTTCACCACCGAGGGCACCGGCACGATGGTCGTGCCCTCACCGACCGAGGGGGAGGCAGCATGACGCACACCGAGGAGCTGGCCCGCCGCTGGTCGGCGGTGATGATGCACAACTACAAGACCCCGCCGGTCGCCCTGGCGCACGGGCGCGGGGCGTCGGTCTGGGACGTCGACGGCCGCGAGTACGTCGACCTGCTCGGTGGCATCGCCACCACGATCCTGGGCCACGCGCACCCCGCCGTCGTCGCCGCGATCACGAACCAGGCCGCGCGGCTCGGCCACGTGTCCAACCTGGCGATGCACGAGGTCGGGGTCACCCTGGCCGAGCGGCTGCTGGAGCTGGCCGGCCGGCCCGGGCGGGTGTTCTTCTGCAACTCCGGCGCCGAGGCCAACGAGGCAGCCTTCAAGATCAGCCGGCTCACCGGCCGGCCCGAGGTGGTCGCCGCGCTGGGCTCGTTCCACGGCCGGACCATGGGCTCGCTGGCGCTCACCGGGCAGCCGGCCAAGGCGCAGGCCTTCGCCCCGCTCCCCGGCGGCGTCCGGCACGTGCCCTACGGCGACCCGGATGCCCTGCAGTTCACCGACGAAACGGCCATGGTTCTGCTCGAGCCGATGCTGGGCGAGGGTGGCGTGCTGCCCGCCCCGGCCGGCTACCTGGCCGCCGCGCAGGCCCAGGCGCACGCGGTCGGCGCGCTGTTCGCCGTCGACGAGGTGCAGACCGGGATGGGCCGGACCGGGCAGTGGTTCGCCCACGCCGCCGACGGCGTCACCCCCGACGTGGTCACCATGGCCAAGTCGCTGGGCGGCGGGCTGCCGCTGGGCGCCACGCTGGCCTTCGGCGACGCCGCGGAACTGCTGGGCGCGGGGTCCCACGGCTCCACCTTCGGCGGCAACCCGATCGCCGCCGCGGCCGCGCTGGCCGTGCTGGACACCATCCGCGACGAGGGCCTGCTCGAGCGGGCCAAGGACCTCGAGCACCGGTTCACCACCGGCATCGAGGGCCTGGGCCACGCCGGGATCAGCGGGGTCCGTGGCCGGGGCGCGCTGCTGGGCGTCGTCCTCACCGCCGACGTCGCCCCCCAGGTCGAGGTGGGCCTGCGCGCGGCCGGGTACCTGACCAACGCCGTCGCCCCCGGCGTCGTCCGGCTGGCGCCGTCGCTGGTGGTCACCGACGAGCAGGTGGACCACTTCGTGGCCGCCCTGCCCCCCGTCCTCGACGCAGCACTGGAGACCGCACCGTGAGCCCCCGGCACTTCACCAAGGACGACGACCTCACCCCGGCCGAGCAGGCCGAGGTGCTGGCCCTGGCCGCGGAGCTGAAGAAGACCCGGCACACCCCGGACGCGCCGACCCCGTTGGCCGGGCCGAAGGCGGTGGCGGTGATCTTCGACAAGCCCTCCACCCGCACCCGGGTGTCCTTCTCGGTGGGGGTCGCCGAGCTCGGCGGCTACCCGCTGGTCATCGACGCCAGGTCCTCCCAGCTGGGCCGGGGCGAGCCGGTGGAGGACACCACCCGCGTGCTCGACCGGCAGGTCGAGGCGATCGTCTGGCGCACCTTCGCCCAGTCGCGGCTGGAGGCCATGGCCGCGGTCAGCCGCGTCCCGGTGGTCAACGCACTCACCGACGACTACCACCCGTGCCAGATCCTGGCCGACCTGCAGACCATCGCCGAGCGGCGGCCGACCCTGGCCGGGCTGACGCTGACCTACCTGGGCGACGGCGCCAACAACATGGCGCACTCCTACGCCCTGGGCGGCGCGACCGCGGGCATGCACGTCCGGATCGGCTCGCCCGAGGAGTACCGCCCGGACGCCGCGATCATGGCCCGGGCCGCCGAGGTCGCCGCCCGGACCGGCGGCTCGGTCACCTGGACCGCCGACCCGGCGGCGGCCGCGGACGGCGCCGACGTGCTGGCCACCGACACCTGGGTCTCCATGGGCCAGGAGGACGAGGTCGACACCCGGATCGCCCCGTTCCTGCCCTACGCCCTGGACGAGGCGGCGCTGGCCCGGGCCGCGTCGGACGCCGTGGTCCTGCACTGCCTGCCGGCCTACCGGGGCAAGGAGATCGCGGCCGAGGTGATCGACGGGCCGCAGAGCGCCGTCTGGGACGAGGCGGAGAACCGGCTGCACGCGCAGAAGGCGCTGCTCACCTGGTTGCTGGCGCAGCGGTGACCGGCGCGCTGACCCGCTCGGCCCGGCACGCCCGGATCGCCGAGCTCATCGCCGGTCAGCCGATCACCTCGCAGACCCAGCTGGCCCGGCTGCTGGGGGAGTCCGGCGTCGAGGTCACCCAGGCGACGCTGTCCCGGGACCTGGAGGAGCTGGGCGCGGTCAAGCTGCGCGGCTCCGACGGCGCACCGGCCTCCTACGTGCTGCCGCCGGAGAACGCGCCGCTGCGCCCGGCGCAGTCCGCCCCCGGGCGGCTGACCCGCATGCTCGGCGAGCTGCTGACCAGCGCCGAGGGGTCGGCCAACCTGGCCGTGCTGCGCACCCCGCCCGGCGCTGCCCAGTTCCTGGCCTCGGCCATGGACAAGACCGGTCTGCCCGACGTCCTGGGCACCATCGCCGGCGACGACACTCTCCTGGTGATCTCCCGCGACCCGCTCGGCGGCGACGCGCTGGCCCGACGCCTGCTGGCCCTCGCCGCCGGCACCCCGATCCCCGACCACGAAGGACACCCGTGAGCACCGCAGACGCCGCATCCGACACCCGGTTGTGGGGAGGCCGCTTCGGCGGCGGGCCGTCGGCCGCGATGGCCGCGCTGTCCAAGTCCACCGACGTCGACTGGCGGCTGGCCCCCTTCGACCTGGCCAGCTCGCGGGCGCACGCCCGGGTGCTGCACCGTGCCGGCCTGCTGGACGCCGACGAGCTCGAGCAGATGGTCGGTGCGCTCACCGAGCTGTCCGCCGAGGTCGCGATGGGCACCTTCACCGCCATCGAGGCCGACGAGGACGTGCACGAGGCCCTCGAGCGCGGGCTGACCGCCAAGCTCGGCACCCTGGGCGGCAAGCTGCGGGCCGGCCGGTCGCGCAACGACCAGGTCGCCACCGACCTGAAGCTGTACCTGCGGCACCACGTCCGGGCCCTCGTCGGCGACGTCGCCGACCTGGAGGAGGCCCTGGTCGGGCTGGCCGAGCGCTACCGCACCGTCGCGGCCCCCGGCATGACCCACCTGCAGCACGCGCAGCCGGTGCTGATCAGCCACCAGCTGCTGGCCCACGCGCACTCCTTCGCCCGCGACGTCGACCGCCTGCTCGACTGGGACCGCCGGACCGCGGTCAGCCCGCTGGGCGCCGGCGCGCTGGCCGGCTCCTCGCTGCGGCTGGACCCCGACGCCGTCGCCGCCGAGCTGGGCTTCGACCGGGCCGCCGACAACTCGATCGACGCGGTCAGCGACCGCGACTTCGCGGCGGAGTTCTGCTTCGCCGCGGCGCTGCTCGGCGTCCACCTGTCCCGGCTGGGGGAGGAGGTCGTGCTCTGGACGTCGACCGAGTTCGGCTGGGCCCGCCTGGACGACGCCTGGGCCACCGGGTCCTCGATCATGCCGCAGAAGAAGAACCCCGACATCGCCGAGCTGGCCCGCGGCAAGGCCGGCCGGTTCGTCGGCAACCTGACCGGGCTGCTGACCATGCTCAAGGGCCTGCCGCTGGCCTACGACCGGGACCTGCAGGAGGACAAGGAGCCGGTCTTCGACGGGGTCGAGCAGCTCGCCCTCCTGCTGCCGGCCGTCACCGGCATGGTCGCCACACTCACCCTGCGCCCGGAGGTGCTCGAGGCCGCGGCCCCGCAGGGCTTCGCGCTGGCCACCGACGTGGCCGAGTGGCTGGTGTCGGCCGGGGTGCCGTTCCGGTCCGCCCACGAGATCAGCGGCGCGATGGTCGCCCGCTGCGAGTCCCTGGGCGTCGAGCTCGACGAGCTCACCGACGACCAGCTGGCCGAGGTCTCCGAGCACCTGACCCCCGACGTCCGCACCGTGCTGTCGGTGCCCGGCGCGCTGGCCGCGCGCAAGGCCCGTGGCGGGACGGCGCCCGAGCGGGTCGCCGAGCAGCTGACCGCGCTCACCGCGCTGGTGGGGGAGCACCGGACCTGGGCCGGCGCCTCACCGGTGGCCCCCGCCCTCTGAGGCACCCCGTGACCGACGTCCAGCGGCCGGGCGAGCTCCTCACCCCCGAGGACCTGCTCGGCCCGCTGGACGTCGTCGCGCCGTCCCTGCTGGGCTGCTGGGTGGTGACCGACCGGCCCGAGGGCACGGTCGCCGTCCGGCTGACCGAGGTGGAGGCGTACTCCGGTGCCGGGGACGACCCGGCGGCGCACTCGCACCGCGGTCCGACGCCGCGGTCAGCGGTGATGTTCGGACCGCCCGGGCACCTGTACGTCTACTTCAGCTACGGCGTGCACTGGTGTGCCAACGTCGTGGTCGGTCCCGAGGGCCAGGGGTCGGCGGTGCTGCTGCGGGCCGGTGAGGTCGTGGTGGGCGAGTCGGTGGCGCGGGCCCGTCGGCCGGCCTCGGCCCGGCCGCGCGACCTGGCCCGGGGACCCGCCCGGTTGACCTCGGCCCTCGCGATCGGGCCCGACGACCGGGACCGGTACCTGCTGACGGCGTCGTCCCCGGTCCGGTTGCACCGGGGCGATGCACCCGCCGCGGTCACCGCCGGCCCCCGGGTCGGCATCACCCAGGCCGCCGACCTGCCGTGGCGGTTCACCGAGACCGGGGCGCCCACGGTGAGCCCGTTCCGCGCAGGGGTGCGGCGCCGGTCCCGGGCCGCCGGGCAGGATGGACCACCGTGACCAGTAGTGCTGACGTCGTCGACGACCTCCACCGCCGCGGGCTCATCGCCCAGAGCACCGACGAGGGCGAGCTGCGCGCGGCGCTCGCCGCCGGTCCGGTCACCTACTACTGCGGGTTCGACCCGACCGCCCGCTCGCTGCACGTCGGCCACCTGATCCAGTTCATGGTGCTGCGGGCCCTGCAGCGCGCCGGCCACCAGCCGATCGTGCTGGTCGGCGGGGCCACCGGGTTGATCGGGGACCCACGTCCCTCGGCCGAGCGGACGCTGAACTCCCCGGAGCTGGTCGCCGAGTGGGTGGAGCGGATCCGGTCGCGGGTCGCCCCGTTCCTCGACCTGCCGGCGGCCGAGCAGGGCCTGTCCGCGCCGATCTACGTCAACAACCTGGAGTGGACGGCGCCGCTGTCGGCCATCGACTTCCTGCGCGAGCTGGGCAAGAACTTCCGGGTGAACCGGATGCTGGCCAAGGAGGCGGTCTCCGCGCGGCTCAACAGCGACGCCGGGATCAGCTACACCGAGTTCAGCTACCAGATCCTGCAGGCCAACGACTTCAAGGAGCTGCACGAGCGGCACGGCTGCACGTTGCAGACCGGGGGGTCCGACCAGTGGGGGAACATCACCGCCGGCACCGACCTGGTCCGCCGCACCCACGGGGTGTCGGTGCACGCCCTCGGCACACCACTGATCACCCGAGCCGACGGCACGAAGATCGGCAAGACGGAAGGGGCGACCGTCTGGCTGGACCCCGAGCTCACCAGCCCCTACGCGTTCTTCCAGTACTGGCTGGGCATCGACGACGTCGACGCGCGGGCCTGGCTGCCGCTGTTCTCCGAGCGGCCCGCCGACGAGGTCGCCGCCCTGGTGCAGGCATCGGTCGACCGGCCCCAGGGCCGGGAGGCCCAGCGAGCCCTGGCCGAGGACCTCACCCGGTTGGTGCACGGGGAGGCGGAGCTGCACCAGGCCGAGGCCGCCGGCCGGGCCCTGTTCGGCCGGGACGACCTCACCGCCCTGGGGGAGTCGACCCTGACGGCGTCGCTCGGCGAGGCCGGTGCCGTCGAGCTGTCCGACGACGACTTGGTCGACGGGGCACTGCCCACGGTGGCCGCCCTGCTGCAGCGCACCGGGTTGGCCACGTCGCTGTCGGACGCCCGGCGGACGGTGAAGGAGGGCGGCGCCTACCTGAACAACGAGCGGGTCACCGACGCGGAGGCCGCGCCCGACCCGGCCGGCCAGCTCGCCGGCGGATGGCTCGTGCTGCGGCGCGGCAAGCGGAACATCGCCGGCGTGCGCCTACCGCGCTGACCCCTGACCTGCGCGGACGCCGTCGGTGAACGGCGTGTGACACGGGTGTGACGGGAGCGTGGCGGGCGTCACCCCAGGAGCCGTTTGACACGGGGGGCCCAGCCACGTAACTTTCTCTCTGCGCCGGGGACGACCGCGAGGCCGGGCCCGAAGCGCCGAGATGGACAATCTGCTGGGAAGCAAAGGCCGCGAGGCTGGAGTTCCTGCGCGTCCGCTCCTTGAGAACTCAACAGCGTGCCGAAAGTCAGTGCCATATGTTTGATCCCCACTCCTCTCGGGGGGTGGGTGTTGGGTTGATTGATATCGAGAGTGCCAACTCTTGGTTCTCGGCCTTGGATCGAAATTCATCTACGGAGAGTTTGATCCTGGCTCAGGACGAACGCTGGCGGCGTGCTTAACACATGCAAGTCGAACGATGAAGCCAGCTTGCTGGTGGATTAGTGGCGAACGGGTGAGTAACACGTGGGCAACCTGCCCTCAGCTCTGGGATAACTCCAAGAAATTGGTGCTAATACCGGATATTCATTCAGCCTCGCATGGGGTTGTGTGGAAAGTTTTTCGGCTGGGGATGGGCCCGCGGCCTATCAGCTTGTTGGTGGGGTGATGGCCTACCAAGGCGACGACGGGTAGCCGGCCTGAGAGGGTGACCGGCCACACTGGGACTGAGACACGGCCCAGACTCCTACGGGAGGCAGCAGTGGGGAATATTGCGCAATGGGCGGAAGCCTGACGCAGCGACGCCGCGTGAGGGATGACGGCCTTCGGGTTGTAAACCTCTTTCAGCAGGGACGAAGCGAAAGTGACGGTACCTGCAGAAGAAGCACCGGCCAACTACGTGCCAGCAGCCGCGGTAATACGTAGGGTGCAAGCGTTGTCCGGAATTATTGGGCGTAAAGAGCTCGTAGGCGGTTTGTCGCGTCGGCTGTGAAAGCCCGGAGCTCAACTCCGGGTCTGCAGTCGATACGGGCAGACTTGAGTGTTGCAGGGGAGACTGGAATTCCTGGTGTAGCGGTGAAATGCGCAGATATCAGGAGGAACACCGGTGGCGAAGGCGGGTCTCTGGGCAACAACTGACGCTGAGGAGCGAAAGCGTGGGGAGCGAACAGGATTAGATACCCTGGTAGTCCACGCCGTAAACGTTGGGCGCTAGGTGTGGGGGCCATTCCACGGTCTCCGTGCCGCAGCTAACGCATTAAGCGCCCCGCCTGGGGAGTACGGCCGCAAGGCTAAAACTCAAAGGAATTGACGGGGGCCCGCACAAGCGGCGGAGCATGTTGCTTAATTCGATGCAACGCGAAGAACCTTACCTAGGCTTGACATGTGCGGAAATCCTCCAGAGATGGTGGGTCCGTAAGGGTCGCACACAGGTGGTGCATGGTTGTCGTCAGCTCGTGTCGTGAGATGTTGGGTTAAGTCCCGCAACGAGCGCAACCCTCGTTCCATGTTGCCAGCACGTCATGGTGGGGACTCATGGGAGACTGCCGGGGTCAACTCGGAGGAAGGTGGGGATGACGTCAAATCATCATGCCCCTTATGTCTAGGGCTGCAAACATGCTACAATGGCCGGTACAAAGGGCTGCGATACCGCGAGGTGGAGCGAATCCCAAAAAGCCGGTCTCAGTTCGGATTGGGGTCTGCAACTCGACCCCATGAAGTTGGAGTCGCTAGTAATCGCAGATCAGCAACGCTGCGGTGAATACGTTCCCGGGCCTTGTACACACCGCCCGTCACGTCACGAAAGTCGGTAACGCCCGAAGCCGGTGGCCCAACCCCTTGTGGGAGGGAGCCGTCGAAGGCGGGATCGGCGATTGGGACGAAGTCGTAACAAGGTAGCCGTACCGGAAGGTGCGGCTGGATCACCTCCTTTCTAAGGAGCACTGGCCGGCGCATGTCCATGGGGTTCCTCCTGTGGGTGTCCGGTCCAGAGTCACGCCCA
>NZ_UEXK01000004.1:0-2630 GCF_900491935.1 Klenkia terrae | reverse complement strand
TCGCGGTGCTGCCGCCGGTGGAGTCCCTGCCGCTGCGGGTCGGGCTGCTCCTCGGCGGCGTGGTGCTCAACGGGCTGGCCGGGGCGGGGAGTCCTCCCGGTGATCGACCACCGTGGCCGGGTGCTTGAGCCCGGTCAGGCGGGCTGGGCCTCCCGGTCCGCGGCCCGCCGGCGGACGGCGACCAGCGGCAGGAACAGCTGGACCAGCGGACCGATGGCCACCGCGTAGAGCACCGTCCCGATGCCGACCGTGCCGCCGAGCAGCAGCCCGACGCCCAGCACGGTGACCTCCAGGCAGGTGCGGACCAACCGCACGCTGCGGCCGGTGCGCGCGACCAGGCCGGTCATCAGGCCGTCCCGTGGTCCGGCGCCGAACTCGCTGGCCAGGTAGGTCGCCCCGGCCAGCCCGTTGAGCACCACGCCGCCGAGGAGCAGCCCGACCCGCAGCGGCAGGGACTCCACCGGCGGCAGCACCGCGAGGCCGGCGTCCACCGTCAGGCCGATGACCACGACGTTGCTCACCGTGCCCAGCCCCGGCCACTGGCGCAGCGGCACCCACAGCAGCAGCACCAGCGCGCCGACCACGATGACGACCGTGCCGAAGGACCAGCCCAGCTGCTCGGCCAGGCCCTGGTGCAGCACGTCCCAGGGGTCCAGCCCGAGATCGGCGCGGAGCACCATCGCCATGGAGAACCCGTAGAGGGCCAGCCCGGCGTAGAGCTGGACCAGCCGTCGGGGCATCCGGCCGGTGCGCAACTGCTGGAGGGGGCTCAGCGACGGCGACGGCGGCGTGGACACGTGCGCCAGCCTGCCGCGGTCCACCCGCGTCGGGAGCAGTCCA
The DNA here is from genome assembly GCF_900491935.1 of Klenkia terrae. Lineage (GTDB taxonomy): Bacteria > Actinomycetota > Actinomycetes > Mycobacteriales > Geodermatophilaceae > Klenkia > Klenkia terrae. Next base: position 1,790 of record NZ_UEXK01000004.1, on the reverse strand, counting down.
CTCCGGCCGGTGGACAGCAGTCCACCGGGCCGGGGGCCCCGGGCGAGTGGTGTTCACCGCACCGACCCCTGCCGTGCGTGCTGTTCCCGGCCCGGGCGTGTCACCATGGACGACGGCCCGCACCGGGGCCCGACGGGACGGGAGGTGGCACGCATGCGCAGCGAGCCCCCCAGTCACAGTCCCGAGGTCCCCGCCGCCTGACGCGGCCGGCCGCTGTCCCCCTCGCGGGGACCGGTGCGCGCGGGACCTCCTCCGACGTCCCCCACCCGCACGGCCGGCGCCGGGGTCGGGGCCGTGGGCGGCGGGGCCAGCCGGGTGGCCAGCCGCTCGTAGGCCGACTCGCGGTCCACCGCGGCGCCGTAGCGGGGGAGCAGCGCGGAGGCGGCGACCGCGGCCTGCAGCTGCGCGGGCTCCACGGCGCCCATGAAGGACCGGGGCGCCCGCAGCATCGTCCACGCCACCGGCGTCGGTGCCCCGCGCTCGGACAGCACGGTCACGATCGCCTCGCCGGTGCCCAGCGAGGTCAGGGTCTCGGCGATGTCGTAGGCGTCGGACTTCGGGTAGGTCTTCACGGTCTTCTTCAGCGCCGTGGCGTCGTCGGGGGTGAACGCGCGCAGGGCGTGCTGCACCCGGTTGCCCAGCTGGCCCAGCACCGCGGTCGGCACGTCGGTCGGGTTCTGGGTCACGAAGAAGACGCCGACCCCCTTGGACCTGATCAGCCGCACCGTCTGGGTGACCGAGTCCAGGAACGCGGTGCTCGCCCCGGTGAACAGCAGGTGGGCCTCGTCGAAGAAGAACACCAGCTTGGGCTTGTCGACCTCGCCGACCTCGGGCAGGTCCTCGAACAGGTCGGCCAGCAGCCACATGAGGAAGGTGGAGAACAGCGCCGGGCGGTCCTGCACCGCGGACAGCTCGACGGAGCTGATCACGCCCCGGCCGTCCGGGGCGGTGCGCATGAGGTCGGCGGTGTCCCACTCGGGCTCGCCGAAGAACACGTCGCCGCCCAGGTCGTCCAGCGCGATCAGCTCGCGCAGGATCACCCCCGCGGTGGCCTTGCTCAGCCCGCCCAGGCCCTGCAGGTCGGCCTTGCCCTCGTCGCTGACCAGCCAGGAGATGACCGACCGCAGGTCCTTGAGGTCCAGCAGCGGCAGCCCGGCGGCGTCGGCGTAGTGGAAGACCAGGCCCAGCGAGCTCTCCTGGGTCTTGTTCAGCCCCATGACCTTGCTGAGCAGCACCGGGCCGAAGGAGGTGATGGTCGACCGCACCGGGACGCCGGTGCCCAGCCCGCCGAGGGCCAGGTACTCCACCGGGTACCCGGTCGCCGTCCAGGCGTCGGCGGTGCCGGTGGCCCGGGCGGTGATCCGGTCACCGGGCTCGCCGGGCCGGGACAGCCCGGTGAGGTCGCCCTTGACGTCGGCGAGCACGACCGGCACGCCCTGGGCCGACAGCTGCTCCGCCAGCAGCTGGAGCGTCTTGGTCTTGCCGGTGCCGGTGGCCCCGGCGATCAGGCCGTGCTGGGTCATCATCGACAGCGGTACCCGGACCTGGGCGTCGGGGTGCGGCGCGCCGCCGTGCACCACCGAGCCGAGGTCCAGCGCCGGCCCGGTGAACGCGTAGCCCGCCGCGATGCCGGTGGCGACGTCGTCGGCGGTGTCCTCGAGGGGTGCGCTCACCGGGGGCCGGTCAGCCCTGGTCGCGGGCGGCGCGGTCGACCTCGGGGGTCGGTGACGGCGGTGCGTAGCCCGAGCTGGACGGCGCGGCCTGCTCGGCGGCGCGGTCGACCTCGGGGG
>NZ_UEXK01000003.1:6391-13091 GCF_900491935.1 Klenkia terrae | reverse complement strand
CACGCATCGCTCAACGACTGCTGGCCCTGACCGCCGCGATCTGGCACAACCGCGCCACCGGCCAACCAGTCACAAGATCACTGATCGCCTACGACCACTGATCCAATCGGACTTACTCATCTAGGGGGTGGGCAGGTCCTCGTCCTCCTCCACGTCCACGACGACGCCGGCGCCGGCCAGCGCGGTGCGCGGCTGGTCGGCCGCGGCCAGCACGTGCAGGCTCCAGCCGTTGGCCCGCCCGATGGCCGCCACCTCGGCGACCACGCCGACCACCACCGCACCCACCCGGTCCGCGGCGGCCAGGTCGAGCACCGCGGGGACGACGCCACCGCGGGACGCCTCGAGCAACCGCAGCCGGACGCCGGCCGCGACGTCGTCGGGCAGCGGGCCGGTGGCCACGACGCGGGGCACCGGTCCGGCCCGGTCCACATGCAGCAGGGACAGCTCGTCGGCCGAGGCCGTGGCCCGCTCCGGGAGCTCGCGGGCGGGCACGCGCAGGGTGACCGTCGTCCCGCCGGGGCCGCGGGCGACCTCCACGTCCTCGAGCAGCTGCTGCATGATCAGCAGCCCGCGCCCGCGGTCGCCGGGGTCGACGTCCGGGGTCCGCCACCCGCCGTGGTCGGCGACCACGGCGGTGACCCGGCCGTCGTCGTCCCGGGTGACCCGGACCTGCATCGGGCCCTCGGCGCCGGGCGGGTAGGCGTGGTCCACCGCGTTCGCGCACGCCTCGCCCAGGGCGACCTGCAGCGCGCCGCCCACGTCGGCCGACACCTGGGCGTCGGCCAGCCACCGTCCCAGCGCTCGTCGGACGGTGACCAGGGAGGCGGGCACCGCGGGGAGGTCCAGGACGAGGGGGACGGCGCGTGGACGGGGGTCGCCCGGGACTGCGCTCATCACCGGCCATCCCACCCCACCGCACCGGACCCGGCAACTGCGGGGGCCACCCGCCCGGGGCAGGGGTCGCGCACGACGGGCGCGCGTGCGGGAGACTGGTCCGGGCGCCCGTGGCGGGCGCCCCGACGACGAACGAGGAGCGAACCAGCCGATGGTCGACACGACCGGGGGCGCGAGCGCGCGCCGCACCGCACGCCTGGAGCTCCGGGGGCCGACGTCCCGCACCCCGCTGCCCGCCGTCCGCGCGATGACCGGTGACCTGGCGATGCGCATGGACTTCGACCTCGACGCCGTGGAGGACCTCCGCCTGGCCGTCGACGAGGCCAGCGCCACCCTCGCCGCCATCGCGCAGCCGGGCACCCCGCTGGTGACGGTGTTCGAGGCCGGCCCCGAGGGCCTCGAGATCCCCGCCTGGGTGTCCACCGCCGCCGGCACCGACGTGCCGCGCGACGGGTTCGGCTGGGCCGTCATCGCGGCCCTGGTCGACTCCGTCGAGGCGGGGCCGTCCACCCAGGCCGACGTGCCCGCCGGCGACGGCAGCGACGGCCCGGTGGCCAGCATCACCCTGACCAAGGAGCTCCCGCCGGCCCTGCGGACCGCACCCGGGGGCGGCGGCGCCGACCTCTCGGTGGCGCGGTGACCCGGACGGCCGACCTGGCCACGACCACCTCTGTGCCCAACTCCGACGTGCCCAGCTCCGACGTACCCAGCTCCGACGTGGATGCCGTGACGACACCCGAGAACCCGCCCGCCCCCGGCTCCTTTAACACTCTGAAGCGGTGGGGGCGGTGGCCACCGGGGTCGACGAGCCGCCCCCGGAGGACGGAGCGCCACCGGACGAGGAACCCGACGACGACGAACTGCTCGGGATCGTGGCGACCGGGGCGCGGCGGGTCGGCACCGCAGCGGCGGCCGCGGCGGCCGCGGCGGCCTGTTGGCGGGCGGCCTCCCGGGCGCCCTGCAGGCCGTACAGCGTCTGCTGGGCCGAGGTGAGCTGGGCCTGCAGGTCCGCGGACTGGGCGGAGATCGTGTCGGCCTGTGCGCGGGCCGAGGACTCCTGCGACTGCGCCGACGCCAGCGACTGCTCGGCCTCGGCCTGCAGCGTGGTGGCGGTGGCCAGTGCGCCGGCCGCCTGCGTCTCGGCGTCCTCGGCCTGGCCCTGCAGCACGGTGAGCTCGGTGAGGACGTCGGAGCGCCCGGCGCCGGCGGCCTCGAGCAGCGCGGCGCGCTCGATGAACTCGCTCGGGCTGCCGGAGGTGATCAGGGAGGCGAAGCCGGGGCTGGTGGTGCCGCCCATGTAGCTGGAGCGGGCGAACTCGTCGACGGCGTCCTGGCCCTGGTCGCGGGCGGCGTCGGCGGCGTCGGAGGCCGCGACGGCGGCGGTGGAGTCGGCCTGCGCCTGCTCGGCCGCGGCCTGCTTGTCCTCGTAGTCCTGCAGGGCGATCTGGGCCTGCTGGTGCGCGGCGTCGGCCGAGGCCTGCGCGGCGGCGAGCTGGGCGGAGATGGCGCCGACCGCGGCGGCGGCCTGGTCCCGGGCGGACTGCGCACCGGCGATCTGGCTGTCGCTGGGGTTGGTGGGGGCGGCTGCGGCGGTGCCCGGAGCGATGCCGATCGCCAGGACGGCGGCGACGGCGAGGCCGCCGGCACGCATGGCCAGGCGACGACTGGCGGACAACTGATGACGCACGGTGCACGACCTCCACGGGCCGCACGGGGGCCGGTCGGTGGACCGTCCCCGCGCAGCGCTCTCGACCTCACGGGTGCACCGCCTCGCAGCGGTGCCACGTGTCCCGTCGTCCAGGTCGAGGGAGGCCTTGACCGGGTCTCACCCGGGTGGGTGAGACCCCGGCCGGTCAGTTCACCTGGCGCTCCTGCCCCTGCCAGAAGCCCTCGCGGAGCTTGAACTTCTGGATCTTGCCGGTCGCCGTCCGCGGGATCGCGTCGCGGAACTCCACCCGCTTGGGCAGCTTGTAGCCGGCCAGCCGGGTGCGGCAGTGCGCGATCAGCTCGGCCTCGGTGACGGTCTCGCCCTCGGCCAGCACGACCAGCGCGGTCACCATCTCTCCCCACTTCTCGTCGGGGGCGCCGATGACGGCGACCTCGGCGACGGCCGGGTGGCTGAAGACGGCGTCCTCGACCTCGATGGAGGAGACGTTCTCCCCGCCGGTGATGATCACGTCCTTCTTGCGGTCGGAGATGGTGAGGTACCCGCCCTCGTCGATGGTGCCGCCGTCCCCGGTGTGGAACCAGCCGCCGTCCAGGGCGTCCGCGCTGGCGTCCTCGTTCTCCCAGTAGCCGGCCAGCACCGTGTTGGACTGCGCGAGCACCTCCCCGGACTCGCTGGTGGTCATCCGGGTGCCCAGCGCCGGCACCCCCGCGCGGGACAGCGCCTTCGCCCGGTCCAGCGGGGCCAGGTCGTCGTACTCCGCGCGCGGCCGGTTGACCGTGAGCAGCGGGGCGGTCTCGGTGAGGCCGTAGATCTGGTTGAACTCCCAGCCCAGCTCCTCCTCGACCCGGGCGATGGTCCGCGAGGGCGGCGGGGCGCCGGCCACCACGATCCGCACCTGGTCGCGGCCCGGGACCTCGCCGTCCCACTCGGCCGCGGCGTCCAGGACGGCGTTCCACACCGCGGGCGCCCCGGCCATCATCGTCACGCCGTGCTCGGCGACCCGGCGCAGGATCTCGGCCCCGTCGATCTTGCGGATGGACACCTGGCGGGCGCCCACGCCGGCCATCGAGTAGCCCAGGCCCCAGCCGTTGCAGTGGAACATCGGCAGCGTGTGCAGGTAGACGTCGCGGTCGCTGACCTGCATGTGCATGCCGAACACGACGGCGTTGGTCCAGATGTTGCGGTGGGTCATCTGCACGCCCTTGGGGCGGGCCGTCGTCCCCGAGGTGTAGTTGATCGTGGCGGTGGCGTCCTCGTCGGGCTCGGACCAGGGCCGCGGCTCGGTGCCGAAGTCCAGCAGCTGCTCGTACTCCTCGCCCAGGACGAACCGGTGCGGGGCACTGACCCCGGCCAGCGCGGTGTCGACCTCCGGGTCGACCAGCAGCACCGAGGCCCCGGAGTGCTCGACGATGTAGCGGACCTCCTCGGTGGACAGCCGGAAGTTCACCGGCACGCAGACCCGGCCGTGCGAGGGCACCGCCAGCAGCATCTCCAGCAGGCGGGAGGAGTTGTGGCTGACCACCCGCGACTTCCTCGACCGCGCCGAGCTCGTCTACGGCCACGCCGCCAGCCCGACGGTGTGCACGGGCCGACCCGCCGCTTCGACCCCGCCGCGCACCGCTGGATGGACCGGGCCTGGACCGGGCGGCCGCTGGCCGGCGGCGTGGTCTACGAGCTGCACGTGGGCACGTTCACCGAGGCCGGCACCTTCGACGCGGCCGTCACCCGGCTGGACCACCTGGTGTCCCTCGGCGTCAGCTTCGTCGAGCTGCTGCCGGTGAACGGGTTCAACGGCACGCACAACTGGGGCTACGACGGCGTCGCCTGGTACGCCGTCCACGAGGGGTACGGCGGGCCGGCCGGCTACCAGCGGTTCGTCGACGCCTGCCACCAGCGCGGTCTCGCGGTCATCCAGGACGTCGTCTACAACCACCTGGGCCCGTCGGGGAACTACCTGCCCGAGTTCTTCCCGGTGTTCAGCGAGGGCGGTGCGAACACCTGGGGCGACTCGGTCAACCTGTCCGGGCCGCACTCCGACGAGGTGCGCCGGTACGTCATCGACAACGCGCTGATGTGGCTGCGGGACATGCACGTCGACGGCCTACGGCTGGACGCCGTGCACGCCCTGGTCGACGAGCGGGCCACCCACGTGCTCGAGGAGCTGGCGGCCGAGGTCGACGCGCTCAGCGTGACCGAGGGCCGACCGCTGACCCTGATCGCCGAGTCCGACCTCAACGACCCGCGGATGGTCACCCCGCGGGCCGCCGGCGGGCTCGGGCTCACCGCGCAGTGGAGCGACGACTTCCACCACTCGCTGCACGCCGTGCTCACCGGCGAGGGCCAGGGCTACTACCGGGACTTCGCCGAGGGCGGTCTGGCCGGGCTGGCCAAGGTGCTCACCGGCGCGTTCTTCCACGACGGGGCCTGGTCGTCGTTCCGCAAGCGGCACCACGGCCGCCCCGTGGACACCGACCGGCTGCCGGGCTGGAAGTTCCTGGCCTACCTGCAGGACCACGACCAGATCGGCAACCGGGCCACCGGGGACCGCATCTCGGCCGCCCTGTCCCCCGGCCTGCTCGCCGTCGGCGCCACCATCACGCTGACCAGCCCGTTCACCCCGATGCTCTTCATGGGCGAGGAGTGGGGCGCCGGCACGCCGTGGCAGTTCTTCACCAGCCACCCCGAGCCCGAGCTCGGCAAGGCGACCGCTGAGGGCAGGATCGGCGAGTTCGCCGAGCACGGCTGGGACGCCGCCGAGGTGCCCGACCCGCAGGACCCGGAGACGTTCACCCGCTCCAAGCTCGACTGGAGCGAGCTCGAGCAGCGGCCGCACGCCGACCTGCTGGCGCTGCACACGGCACTGCTCGCGCTGCGCCGGGCCCGCCCGGAGCTGGTGGACGCCGACCTGAGCCGGGTGCAGGTGGACTGGGACGACGCCGACCGCTGGCTGGTCGTGCACCGCGGCTCGCTGCGGGTGGTGGCCAACCTGTCCGGCGAGCCGCGGGAGGTCGACCTGGACCGGCCGGTGACCGACGTGCTGCTGGCCACCGGCGAGCTCCCCGAGGTCGACGGCGAGACGGTGACCCTGCCGGCCGAGTCCGCCGCGGTCCTGGCCACCCGCTGATGCGGGGCCTCCTCCCGCCCGGCGGGTCGCCGCTGGACGGGACCGCGCTGGCCGAGGCCTACCGGCCACCGGCCGGGCGGTGGGTGCGGGCCAACTTCGTCCACGCCCTCGACGGGGCGGCCAGCGTAGACGGCGCGTCCGCCGGGCTGGGGTCCGACGGCGACAAGCGGGTGTTCGACGTGCTGCGGGCCTGGGCGGACGCCGTCCTCGTCGGCCACGGCACGGCGGCGGCGGAGGGCTACGGCCCGGTCGACGGCGACGCCGGGGTGGTGCAGCTGCGGCGGGAGCTCGGCCGGCCAGCCGGGGCACCGGTCGTGGTGGTGAGCCGCCGGGCGTCGTTGGCGCCCGGCGACCGCCTGGCGATGCCCTCGACGTACCTGGTGACCTGCGGCAGCTCCGACGCCGACCAGCGGGTGGCCCTGGCCGCGGCCGGGGTCCACGTGCTGGTCTGCGGGGACGACGACGTCGACCTGCCCGCCGCCCTGGACGCGCTGGCCGCCGAGGGCCTGGAGCAGGTGCTCTGCGAGGGCGGCCCGGCGCTGTTCCGGTCGGCCGTCGCGGCGGGCGTGGTCGACGAGCTGTGCCTGACCACTGCCCCGCTGCTGGCCGGCGGCGCCCCGGGCGTGCTGGGCGACCGGGGGCTGCCCGAGCCCGCGCCGGTCCGGCTGACCCAGCTGCTGGAGGAGGACGGCGTCCTCTTCGCCCGGTACGCGCTCAGCCGCTGAGCTGGTCGCCCTCCACCGGGCCCGGTGCCGGTTCGCCGCCGTCGGCGGGGACGTCGGGAGCCGCGGTGGTGGGCGCCGGCTCGGTCCCGTCGTCGGCGCCGGATCCCCCGCCGAGCCACCCGGGCAGCGGCAGCGGGAACGGGAACGGCAACGACCACCCGCCGGGGGCGACGCTGGTCGACGGCGCCGCGGTGGGCGCAGCGGAGGTCCCGGCCGTCGGGGTGGTCCCCGCAGCGTCCGACGACGCCGCGGTCTCCTCGGGCACGGGGGTCGGGTCGGCGCCGGGAC
>NZ_UEXK01000003.1:2749-6291 GCF_900491935.1 Klenkia terrae | reverse complement strand
CTCGGAGATGTGTATAAGGGCCAGGCCCATCACGCCCTCCCCCGGCCAGGAGGCCCCCGCCGGCGCCGTGCTCACCGCCGTGGGCGCCGAGGGCGCGACCGTCGCCGTCGTGGCCGGCGGGACCGGGCTGGTGCTCGACGAGAGCGCCGTCGTCGGCACCGACGGACCGGCCGAGGCCGTCGAGGCCGACGACACCGCCACCGGCCCGGGCACCGAGTTCGAGTGGGACGACGAGGAGGAGTCCGAAGCGCTCCGCAAGGCCCGCAAGGACGCCGAGCTCACCGCCTCGGCCGACTCGGTCCGCGCCTACCTCAAGCAGATCGGCAAGGTCGCGCTGCTCACCGCCGAGGAGGAGGTCGACCTCGCCAAGCGGATCGAGGCCGGGCTCTACGGCTCCGAGCGGCTGCGCTCGGTCGAGGAGCAGGGCACCAAGCTCACCCCGAGCATGCGCCGCGACCTCAACTGGATCGTCCGGGACGGCGAGCGCGCCAAGAACCACCTGCTGGAGGCCAACCTGCGCCTGGTGGTCTCGCTGGCCAAGCGCTACACCGGCCGCGGCATGGCGTTCCTGGACCTCATCCAGGAGGGAAACCTGGGCCTGATCCGCGCGGTCGAGAAGTTCGACTACACCAAGGGCTACAAGTTCTCGACCTACGCCACCTGGTGGATCCGCCAGGCGATCACCCGCGCGATGGCCGACCAGGCCCGCACCATCCGCATCCCGGTGCACATGGTCGAGGTCATCAACAAGCTCGGCCGCATCCAGCGCGAGCTGCTCCAGGACCTGGGCCGCGAGCCCACGCCGGAGGAGCTGGCCAAGGAGATGGACATCACCCCCGAGAAGGTGCTGGAGATCCAGCAGTACGCCCGGGAGCCGATCAGCCTCGACCAGAACATCGGCGACGAGGGCGACAGCCAGCTCGGCGACTTCATCGAGGACTCCGAGGCCGTCGTGGCCGTCGACGCGGTCAGCTTCACCCTGATGCAGGACCAGCTCAGCACCGTGCTGCAGACGCTGTCCGAGCGCGAGGCCGGCGTCGTCCGCCTGCGGTTCGGGCTCACCGACGGTCAGCCCCGCACGCTGGACGAGATCGGCCAGGTCTACGGCGTGACCCGCGAGCGGATCCGCCAGATCGAGTCCAAGACGATGAGCAAGCTCCGGCACCCGTCCCGGTCCCAGGTCCTCCGCGACTACCTCGACTGACTGTGAGGCTGGCAGGGTCGGCTCATCGGTGATGGGCTGATGGCTGGCAGCAGTGGGCGTGACCCTTCGCCTGACTGGCTTCGTGCCTTCGACGGGACTTGTCCGTCTGCTGCTGCCCCGCCGCCGAGCCCAAGGCAAGACCGACCGGGAGATCAAACGCTGCCTCAAGCGCTACATCGCCCGAGAACTCTTCCGACGCCTGGAATCAGCACCGGCTGCGGCTTGACGAACCATAGGAGCGTCCTGCCCCGGCGGGTGTCGTGCGGGTCACGGGCTCATCACTCCGGGGCGGAGGAGGATTGGCGGCGGCACCACGCGGGCATCAGTTGTAGCGTGGGAGCCGTCAAGAGAGCAGCGGAACCACGTTCCACGATCCATCCAGTGCGATCCCTGCTCACCCGCTCCACCCCAGGTCCACGAACCACTCGGCGCGTCGAGGGGCAACTGGACCGGATCGGGAACACCGGGGGTCATCCTGGCGCTGTGCAGGAGGCCGATCCGCGAACGCGGGTCCGTGCGGTAGAGAGCGAGTGATGACCAGATGACCCAGACCCTGACGACGAGCCCTTCCACCGATGACCTGGTCGTTCCCTTCCACTGCGACCGTTGCGGTGCGCTGGCCAAGGTCCGGGTCGTGCTCGCCAGCGGCGCCGACCTCGTGTTCTGCGGGCACCACGCCCGCGAGTACGACGCCAAGCTCCGCGACATCGCCGTCGACATCATCGACACCGGTAGCGAGCAGCCCGCCCACGCCTGACCGAGACGTTATCGTCGCGGCAAGCGACGGTCCGGACACATGACGCCGCCGCCGGCGCCGGATCCCCCACGGGATCCGGTGTCCGGCGGCGTCGTCGTGCCGGGGGCCCGTCACCCGCCGGACGGACAGCGAGCGTGAAGCACCGATGAGCGACGAGACCCCCCGCCCCGACGCGGAGGACACCCGACCTCAGGGTCCGGTCCAGGACGACGGCCCCGCCGTCGGCGACCGCACCGAACGGCTGCAGCCCGACGGCACCATCGGCGCCGGCCGGCCGACCGCCCCCGACTCGGTGACCCGGCCGCCGGCTCCCGGCTGGGGCGGGCAGGCGCCGCGCCCGGTCGCCGTCGTGCCGCCGGGCCAGCCGCTCCCGCTCAACCCGCGCCGCCGCGTCAACGACGACCCGCCGACCGGCGAGGCGCCGGCGGTCGAGGCACCTGCAGCCGGCGAGACCCCCGCCGACGAGACCCCTGCGGCCGGCCAGGACGCCGCTGCCGAGGACACCGTCGGCCAGGCTCCCCAGGACGGCGCCGACGAGGCCCCCACCGGCAAGCTCCCCACGCTCCACCTCCCCGCACCGCCCACCCGCAAGCTCGGAGTCCAGGTGACCTCGCTCGACAACCCGCCCCGGCAGGCCGACAAGCCCACCCGGGCCGTCCGCAGCCGCGGTGACCGCACGTTCGCCGGGTTCTCCACCGGCGCCGGCATCCTCATCCTCGTCGTGCTCGCCGGGGTGGCCGCGTTCCTGGTGACCGAGTCCCTGGACGCGATCTCGGCCCCCGCCGCGGACATCCCCGGCGGCGAGGGCGTCTGGACCTACGTCGGCCCGCTGGTGTTCGGCACCCTGCTGGCCGCGGTGATCGCGCTGCTGGTCGCGACCCCGCTGGGCGTGGCGATCGCCCTGTTCATCACCTACTACGCGCCCAAGCGGATCGCCGCGACCCTGGGCTACCTGATCGACCTGCTCGCCGCGATCCCCAGCGTCGTCTACGGCTTCTGGGGCCTGGCCGCGCTCGCGCCGGCGATGGTGCCCTTCTACGCCTGGGCCGAGGACAACCTCGGCTTCATCCCGCTCTTCGCCGGGCCCGCCTCGGCGACCGGCCGCACGATGCTGACCGCCGGCCTGGTGCTCGCGATCATGATCCTGCCGATCATCTCGGCGATCTCCCGCGAGGTCTTCTCCCAGGCCCCGGCCCTGCACCGCGAGGCCGCACTGGCCCTGGGCGCCACCCGCTGGGAGATGATCAAGATGGCGGTGCTGCCCTACGGCAAGTCCGGCGTCATCGGCGGCTCGATGCTCGGCCTGGGCCGTGCACTGGGCGAGACCCTGGCCGTGGCCATCGTGCTCTCGGTCTCCGGCGGCGTGACGTTCAACCTGATCAGCTCGTCGAACCCCTCCACCATCGCGGCGAACATCGCGCTGCAGTTCCCCGAGTCCAGCGGGCTGGACGTCAGCACGCTGATCTTCACCGGCCTGGTGCTGTTCGTGATCACCCTCGCGGTCAACATGCTCGCCCGCTACGTCGTCAACCGCCGGGCCGACTTCTCCGGAGCGAACTGATGACCACCACGACCCCCACC
>NZ_UEXK01000003.1:0-2649 GCF_900491935.1 Klenkia terrae | reverse complement strand
CATCCGGTGCAGGGAGGCCCAGGGGCTGGGGGCAGCGCATCGGGAGGCCGGCGCCGATGCCGGCGGCGCACCCGTTGCAGCCGGTGCAGGCCCGCACCGGCTCGCCCCGTCGGGCCCGGGCGACGAAGTCGGGATCGGCGACCTGGCCGCGGACCACGCCGACCAGGTCGCAGTGCTCCAGCGCGGCCGCGGCCTGCTCAGGGGTGGTGATCCGGCCGACGCCGATCACCGGCAGCCCCGCCGCTCGGACCCGGGCGGCCAGCGGCAGCGCGTACCCGTGGGCCGTCGCCATGGACGGCTCCACCAGGTGCAGCGACTCGGTGGCCACCCCGACCGTCGTGGACAGCCAGTCCACCGCGCCCGTCGCGGCCAGGCGGTGCGCGGTGGCGACGGCGTCCTCGGTCGTCGTCCCGTCCGGTTCGTGGACGGCGAGCCGGACGCCGAGCAGGAGGTCTGGCCCCAGGACGGCGCGGACGGCGGCGACCACCTCGAGCAGCAGCCGGTCACGGTCCCGGCCGTGGCCGTCCGTGCGCCGGTTGGCCCGCGGGGAGAGGAAGGCGCGCAGCAGGGAGGACTGCGAGGCCTGCAGCTCGACGCCGTCCAGACCGCCGTCCCGGACGTGCCCGGCGACCCGGGCGAAGCCGGCCACGACCGCGGCCAGGTCGGCAGCGGTGGCCTGCCGGGGCACCTCGCCGAACAGCGGGTCGGCCAGGGGGGACGGCGCCAGCAGCGGCACCCGGGAGTGCAGCGAGCTGCCCTGGCCGCCGTTGTGGTTGAGCTGGGCGGCGACCAGGCCGCCGTGGGCGTGGACCGCGTCGGCGATCTCCCGGTACCGGGGCACCACGGCCGGGTCGGTGCCGTCGACCACCTTCTCGTAGGGCTGGTCGGCCGGGTCGACCGACTGCTCCTCGGTGATCACCAGCCCGGCGCCGCCGGCGGCGCGGGCGGCGTAGTAGGCGGTGTGCGCGGCCGAGGGCAGCCGGTCGACCGCCAGGTCGGTCAGGTGCGCGCAGAACACCACCCGGCTGGGCAGGGTGCGGCCCCGCAGCTGCAGCGGGGCCAGCAACCGGCTCAGCGCGGGAGGTGCGCCGTCAGCCATCCCACGACGTCGGCGGTGACCTCGTCGCGGTTGGTCTCGTTGACCAGCTCGTGCCGGGCGCCGGGGTAGAGCGACAGCGTCACGTCGGTGACGCCGGCAGCCCGGTACCGGTCGGCCAGCGCGGTGACGTGCGCGCCGCCGGGGCCGCCCACCGGGTCGCGGTCGCCGGAGACCAGCAGCAGCGGCAGGTCGGCCCGGACCGTCGACGGGTCGGCGGTGCGCTCGGCGGTGGCCAGCACGCCGCCGATGATCGCGTCCTCGGTCGGGAACCCGCACAGCGGATCGGCCATGTAGGCGTCGACCTCGGCCGGGTCACGGCTGAGCCACTCGAAGCCGGTCCGCGGCTCGAAGCCGGCGTTGAAGGCGGCCAGCCCCGGCTGGTCGGCGGGCAGACCCGCCAGCACCTGGCCCAGGCCGTCCAGGGTGGTCGAGCCGCTGAGCACCACCCCGGCGTAGCGGACCGGTTCGTCCAGCAGCACGTTCTGCATGCCCATCGAGCCCAGCGAGTGCGCGAAGGCGAACAGCGGCAGGTCGGGGTAGGTCGCCGCGACCACCCGGGCGTGCTCGGCGACGTCGGCCAGGAAGCCCGCCGCACCCGGTGCCCCGAAGCTGCCCAGCGGGACGCCGGCGGACACCGAGGAGCCGTGCCCGCGGCTGTCGGCGGCCACCACCACGAAGCCGGCGGCGACCAGGGTCCGGGCGAACCGGTCGTAGCGCGGTCCGTGCTCGGCCAACCCGTGCACCAGCTGCACCACGCCGACCGGCTCGCCGGGGACGTCGTCCCAGGTGGTCGTGGTGATCGCCAGGCCGTCGGCGGGGCTGGGGAACGTGGCGGAGGTCTGCATGCCGGCCATCTTGCCCGCGCCGGGCTGGGTTGCGACCCCCGGTCCGGGGGCACCCGCAGGTCATGACCGACGACTCGACCCGCAAGGTCGCCGAGCTGCTGTCCGACCAGCGGCTCGCCATGCTGACCACCCACGCCGCCGACGGCACGCTCACCAGCCGGCCGATGGCGCTGCAGGAGGTCGAGTTCGACGGCGACCTGTGGTTCTTCGCCGCCCGCGACTCCCGCAAGGTGACCCACCTGACCGCCGACCCGCAGGTCAACGTGGCGGCCGGCTCCGGCGGCAGCTGGATCTCGCTGACCGGCCGCGCCGCGGTGGTCACCGACGAGGCCAAGAAGAAGGAGCTGTGGAACTCCGGCGTCGCCGCCTGGTTCCCCGACGGCCCGGACGACGACGAGATCGTGCTCATCCGGGTCGAGGGCGACTCCGCGGAGTACTGGGACACCCCCGGCGGCCGGATCGCCACCGCGCTGAGCTTCGCCAAGGCCAAGGTCACCGGCGAGCCCTACTCCGGCGGCGACAACGAAAAGGTCGAGCTCACCTGATCCCCACAGGGGACGCACCGCCGGCGCGCAGGGACGGCGGTGATCGTGGGGGCACCACACCAGGAGGTGCCCCGATGACCGCCGTCGTCCTGCTCGCCGCGTTCTTCGCCCTGCTCACCGCGGTCGACTTCGTCCGCTCCCCCGCCGGCGCCCCCGGCCT
>NZ_UEXK01000002.1:5726-8352 GCF_900491935.1 Klenkia terrae | reverse complement strand
CCTGGCCGAAGACGGCGCTGGAGACCGCACCGGCCACGAGGCTGCCGACCAGGCCGATCGGCCGGTAGACCGCCTTGGCACCGGCGCTCACCGGCGGGACCGCCAGACGACCAGGGCGACGACGGCGGCGACCAGGGCCACCCCGGCCGCGATGACCACCGGCGGGTTCTCCCGGTAGGTCTCCACCGCGGTGTCCTTGGCCTGGGCCGCGGACTCCTTGGCGCGGGAGCCGACGTCCAGGCGGTGGCTGAGCTCGTCGACCGTGGCGGCCAGCTGCTCGCGGGTGGCCTCGATGTCGGCCTTGATCTCGTCGGGCTCGGTGGGGCCGGACACGTCGGGCGCGCCCGGACCGTGTGCGCCCTCCGGGCGCGTCGCGGGATGGCTCATCGCCCGGCACTCTCCTTCACGGTCGCGACGTCGGTCTTGATGCTCTCGAGGGTCTCGGTGGGCAGCGGTGGCTTGGCGTCCTGCACGTCCTTCTTGCCCAGCAGGGCCAGCACGCCGGCGATGAGGAAGAGGACGACGGCGATGATGATCGCGGCGAGGTAGCCGGGCAGCACGTTGGCCAGCCCGAGGATGCCGGCGGTGATCAGGGCGTTGAGGCCCAGCAGCGCGACCAGGCCGGCGCCGCCGAACAGGCCGGCACCGACGCCGAGCTTCTTGGCCTTGCCCTTGACCTCGGCCTGGGCGAGGCGGACCTCGTCGCGGACCAGGCGGGTGACCAGCTCGGGCAGCTCACCGATGAGCTGGCCGGTGGAGGCGGAGGACGGGTCGGTATGGGAGCCGGGGGACTGGCTCATCGGACCTCCTGCGGTCGATGCGGATCGGGTGGGGACGGATCTCGTCACCCATGCCCGGCCGGACCCAGGTCGAACCGCCGTCCCCGCGCGTCCCCGGCACTACGGTGGGCCCATGACCGTGCCTGCGAACGGCTGGACCTGGCGGCTGCACGACCCGACGGGCGGCGTCGTGGACCCCGACGACCTCGGCGTGGCCGTCCCGGTGGAGGACGCCCAGGCCGAGGCCGAGTCGTGGCTGGGGGAGCACTGGCGCGAGCTGCTCGAGCGCGGCGCGGCCAGTGCCACCCTGGTCCGCGGCGACACCGTCGTCTACGGACCGATGGGCCTCGCGGCCTCCTAGGTCAGCCCCGGCTGGTCTTGGCCGGGTCCCGCTCCACGACGTCGCCGAGCACCTCGTCGATCCGGGCCAGCACCTCGGCCGAGAGCTCGACGCCGGCGGCGGCCACGTTGTCGTGCACCTGCTCGGGCCGGGTGGCGCCGATGATCGCCGCCGCGACGTTGCCGTTGGCCAGCACCCAGGCCAGCGAGAGCTGGGCCATCGAGAGCCCGAGGTCGTCGGCGATGGGCTTGAGCTGCTGGACCCGGGTCAGGACGTCGTCGGTGAGGTACTGCTTCATCGACCCGCCGGCGCTGGGGTGCCCACCGCGGCTGTCGGCCGGCGGGGCCTGGCCGGGCAGGTACTTGCCGGTGAGGACGCCCTGGGCGAGCGGGGACCAGACGATCTGCGAGACGCCCTCGGCCTCGGACGTCGGCACGACCTCGGCCTCGATGACCCGCCAGAGCATCGAGTACTGCGGCTGGTTGCTGATCAGCTGGATGCCGAGGTCACGCGCGAGGGCGGCGCCGGCGGCGATCTCCTCGGCGCGCCACTCGCTGACCCCGACGTAGAGCACCTTGCCGGCCCGGACCAGGTCGGCGAAGGCGGTCATCGTCTCCTCCAGCGGCACCGTGGTGTCGTACCGGTGGGCCTGGTAGAGGTCGACGTAGTCGGTCTGCAGCCGCTGCAGCGAGGCGTGGCAGCTCTCGATGACGTGCTTGCGGCCCAGCCCGCGGTCGTTGGCCCCCGGGCCGGTCGGCCAGTAGACCTTGGTGGCGATCTCGAGGGACTCCCGCCGCTGGCCGGCCAGGGCGCGGCCCAGGACCGACTCCGCCTTGGTGGCGGCGTAGACGTCGGCGGTGTCGAAGGTGGTGATGCCGGCGTCGAGGGCGGCGCGCACACAGGCGTGCGCCGCGTCCTCCTCGACCTGGCTCCCGTGGGTCAGCCAGTTGCCGTAGGCGAGCTCGGTGATGTTGAGGCCGGAACGGCCCAGTCGACGTGTCTGCACGCCCTCGAACGTAAGCCGCGCGGTCGCGGCCCGCTCAGACGGTGGCGCCGAGCTCGACCTGCGGCTTGGGGAACCGCCAGCGGCGGATCATGGTGGCTCGGCTGATGCCGTACCAGACCAGACCGCGCGTGCGGGCGTTCGGGAACCGCTCCCCGACGACCTTCTTGATCTTGCGGCCCAGCACGACCGAGTCGCCGATGATGACCAGGAAGAAGGCGAACCAGAGGAAGACGGTGTAGCTCTGCACCGCGGTGTTCGGGATGAAGTACCCGACCAGCACGAGCGCGGCGACCACCAGGAACAGGCTGCCGGCGTTGCGGCGGGCGTCGACCACATCGCGGACCAGGCGCTTCTCCGGGCCGCGGTCCCGGGCCGGGAGCGCGCTGTCGTCCCCGCGCGCCGCGGCCTCGCGGGCGCTGCCGCGGCCGGCGGCCTGCTGCTCGCGCATGCGCTTGTAGGCCTCCTTCCGCGTGGTCGGCGGGGGCGGGGGCGGCCCGGGAC
>NZ_UEXK01000002.1:0-5626 GCF_900491935.1 Klenkia terrae | reverse complement strand
GTTCGGGTTCGGGGGCCGCGGACGACGCGGCCCCCGAACCCGAACCGGCCCCCCGGCCGGCTCCCGTGCAGCACATCGAGGTGGCATGAGCTCCCCGCAGGACCTCCCGGCCCTGGGCATCGACATCGGCGGCACCAAGGTGGCCGGCGGCGTCGTCCAGCCCGACGGCACGATCACCGACACCGCCCGCCGCGCCACCCCCGGCAAGTCCGTCCGCGCCACCGAGGACGCCATCGCGGCGGTCGTCGACGAGCTCGCCGAGCGGCACGGCGGACCGCTGGTCGGCGTCGGGGTCGGCGCGGCCGGCTGGTTCGACCGCACCGGCGACACCGTGCTGTTCTCCCCGCACCTGGCCTGGCGCAACCAGCCGCTGCGCCAGGACCTCGCGCAGCGGCTGCAGCGCCCGCTGTGGGTGGGCAACGACGCCGACGCCGCGGCCTGGGCCGAGTACCGGTACGGCGCGGCGCAGGGCTCGGACCTGGCCGTGATGATCACGCTGGGCACCGGGATCGGCGGCGGCATGGTCATCGACGGCCGGCTGCAGCGCGGCGCGCACGGCGTGGCCGGCGAGTGGGGCCACATGCGGGTCGTTCCCGACGGCCGGCTCTGCGCCTGCGGCAACCGGGGCTGCTGGGAGCAGTACGCGTCGGGCAACGCCCTGGGCCTCACCGCGCGCGAGGTGGCGACCAGCTCCCCGGCGGCCGCCGCGCTGCTGCTCGAGCGGGTGGGCGGCCGGGCCGAGCGGCTGACCGGCGAGGACGTGGCCACCGCGGCGAAGGCCGGCGACCCGCTGGCGCTGGAGCTGCTCGCCGAGGTCGGCACCTGGCTGGGTCAGGGCATCGCGGACATGGCGGCGATCCTGGACCCCGACGTGGTGGTCATCGGCGGCGGCGTCAGCGTGCTGGGCGAGATGGTGCTGGGCCCGGCCCGGGAGCGGCTCGAGCGGGCGCTGCCCGGCCGCGGCTTCCGGCCCGGCCCGACCGTCGTCGGCGCCCAGCTCGGCGCCCAGGCCGGCCTGGTCGGCGCCGCCGACCTCGTCCGGCTGGCCGTCGCCGAGGGCACGGCCTAGCCGGAGGGAGAGACCGGCTAGACGACGGCCCCGTCGCCGTCGTCGTCGGACCGGTCGCGCATCCGGGACACCAGGACGGCGACCCCGCCGACGACGGCCAGGACGCCGATCACGATGCCGACGTCCAGGCTCAGCCCGAGCGTGCCCGGGGTGACGATGCAGACCGCCCCGGCGAGGATCAGCAGCAGCGCGTACAGCGACGCGGGGGCCAGCACCGGCAGCGGCGGCGGGGCTTCTTTGTCTCCCTCGCCCCGCCCCCACCCGAGTCCACCGCAGGGCGTCTCGCCGCCGCCGCCAGTTGTTTAAAAGGCCCCCCCCCCCCCCCCCCCCCCGCCCCCCCCCCCCCTCCAGCCCGAGCCCACTTCCCCGGGGCTCGGACCACCGGACCCGCCAGCCGACTTCCCCGCGGCTGGACCCGGCCGAGACGGACCGCACGACCGCACAGCACCACCGCACACGAGAACCGCACAGCACGACCTGCTCCCTGACCCGAGCAGCAGCCGCACCCGATGCGGGGCCCGTGCCGGTGACCTTCCCCGTCGCCGGACGGGCCCCGCGGTGGGGCGGGCCGCACCACCGACCGACGCACCGGGCGCGACGCCCCGGACCCCTCCGCACCACCCGGACCCGGGCACCCTCCGGCCCGCCGACGTCCCACCAGCACCACGAGCCACACCCGCACCGCCTCGACCTGCAGCGGTCGAGGAGAACCGAGTGGAGATCGGCCGGGACCGGCCGAGAACCCCAGAGCACGCACCACCAGCGCACCGACGACGTCCCACGGCCGAGACGACGCCCCGCAGCACGGACCGCACCTGGAGGACCCGATGAGCGCAGACGAGCAGCCAGCGCTGCACGTCCCCGTGCTGCTCGACCGGGTCACCGAGCTCCTCGGCCCGGCCTGCGCCGCCGAGGGCGCCGTGCTGGTCGACTGCACCCTCGGGCTGGCCGGGCACTCCCTGGCCATGCTCGACGCTCACCCCGGTCTCCGGCTGGTCGGCCTGGACCGCGACCCCGACGCCCGCGCCGAGGCCGCCGCCCGGATCGCCGCCGCCGGCCACACCGACCGGGTCACCCTGGTCCCCGCCGTCTTCGACGAGCTGCCCGACGTGCTGGCCGACCTCGGCATCGACGAGGTCCAGGGCATCCTGTTCGACCTCGGCGTCTCCTCCCTGCAGCTGGACCGGCCCAGCCGCGGCTTCAGCTACGCCACCGACGCACCGCTGGACATGCGGATGGACCCCAGCGGTCCGCGCACCGCGGCCGACGTGGTGAACACCTACTCCCGTGGCGAGCTCACCCGGGTCCTCAAGGTCTACGGCGAGGAGCGCTTCGCCGGCCGGATCGCCGCCGCCATCGAGCGCGAGCGCGCCCGCGAGCCCTTCACCGGCACCGCACGGCTGGCCGAGCTGGTCCGCGACTCCATCCCCGCGGCGACCCGGCGGACCGGCGGCCACCCGGCCAAGCGGTCCTTCCAGGCGCTGCGCATCGAGGTCAACGACGAGCTGGGGGTCCTGACCCGGGTGCTCCCGGCCGCGGTCGACGCCCTCGCCGTCGGCGGCCGCGTCGTCGTCATCACCTTCCACTCCCTGGAGGACCGGATCGTGAAGCAGGCCCTGGCGCTCGGCGCCGCCGACGGCACCCCTCCGGGCATGCCGTTCCCGATGCCCGAGCACGCCCCGGTGCTGCGGCTGCTGACCCGCGGCGGCGAGGCCCCGGGCGACGCGGAGACCGCGACCAACCCCCGCGCGGCCTCGGCCCGCGTCCGCGCCGCCGAGCGCGTCCGGCGGGCTGACCGGTGAGCGCCACCGCCCGCGTGCCCACCGGCCCCCTGCGCGACCGGTCCGGAACCCGCACCGGCAGCGCCCGGTCCACCGGCGGCCGCGCCGCCACCGCCCGGACGAGCAGCCCGCGCACCGGCACCACCCGGCGCACCGGGCCGGTGCACGTCCGGCCGTCGGGCCCTGCGTGGGGTGCTGGTGGGGGGCGGGGGTGACCTGCATCATCTGGGTATGGGTCTGGTGGATCGGGTTGCGTCTCGGGTGCTGAAGCTGCCGCCGGCGACGGGGGGCTACACCGTGACTCGAGGGTTGAGGGTTCCGATGCGGGACGGGGTCGAGCTGGTCGCCGACCACTACGCACCCACCGGGACCGTGCTGGGCACGCTGCTGGTGCGCGGGCCCTACGGGCGGGCGTTCCCGTTCTCCTTGCTGTTCGGCACCGCCTACGCCGCCCGCGGCTACCACATGGTCTTCCAGAGCGTCCGCGGCACCTACGGGTCCGGGGACGAGTTCCAGCCCATGTTCCGCGAGGTCGACGACGGCGCCGACACCGTCGCCTGGCTCCGCGAGCAGCCCTGGTTCACCGGCACCTTCGGCACCGTCGGGCTGTCCTACCTCGGCTTCACCCAGTGGGCCCTGCTGGCCGACCCGCCGCCGGAGCTCGTCGCCTCCGTCGTCCTGGTCGGGCCGCACGACTTCTCCCGCGCCACCTGGGGCACCGGCGCCTTCACCGTCAACGACTTCCTCGGCTGGAGCGACATGGTCGCCCACCAGGAGGACCCCGGCCGGATCCGCGGCCTGGTCCGCCAGGCGACCGGCGCCCGCCGGATGGGGCCCGCCCTCGACGCGCTCCCGCTGCGCGACGCCGGCGAGCGCCTGCTGGCCGGCCGCGCGCCCTGGTACCGCGAGTGGGTCGGCCACCCCGACCGCACCGACCCCTGGTGGGCGCCGGTGCAGCTGGACCGGGCACTGGAGAACGTGCAGATCCCGGTGCTGCTGATCAGCGGCTGGCAGGACCTCTTCCTCGACCAGACCCTCGACCAGTACTCGAGGTTGACCGAACGCGGCGTCGACGTCGCGCTCACGGTGGGTCCCTGGACCCACGTCGAGACGCTGTCCAAGGGCGGCGGCCTCGTCACCCGGGAGTCGCTGGACTGGCTGGGTGAGCACCTCGCGGGGACCGGTCCCCACCGCCGTCCCGCCCCGGTGCACGTGCACGTCACCGGCGCCGACGAGTGGCGGCACCTGCCCAGCTGGCCCCCGACCACCACCGACCGGACCCTGCTGCTGACCGCCGACGGACAGCTCGCGGACGCCGCCCCCGGGCCGGACGCCGCACCGGTCACCTTCCGCAGCGACCCGGCCGACCCCACCCCCAGCTTCGGCGGGCGGCTGCTGGACAACCGCAGCGGCGGCTACACCGACGACACCGCGCTCGGCGCCCGGGACGACGTCGCGGTCTGGCTGTCCGAACCGCTGCCGACCGCCCTGGAGGTGCTGGGGGTCCCGGTGGTCGAGCTGCGCCACGGCACCGACGTCGAGCACGTCGACCTCGCCGTCCGGCTGTCCGAGGTGGACCGGCGCGGGCGCTCCCGCAACGTGAGCGACGGGTACGTGCGCCTGGTCCCCGGCGACGAGGGCACGACCGCGGACGGCGGCCCGGTGCGGCTGCCGCTGGACGCGGTGGCCCACCGGTTCGCCGCGGGCTCACGGCTGCGGCTGGTGGTGGCCGGGTCCTCGCACCCGCACTACGCCCGCAACACCGGCACCGGCGAGCCGCCGGACACCGCCGTGCGCACCGTCGTCTCCACCCGGACGGTCGCCGTCGCCGGCGGGGCGTCCCGGCTGGTGCTGCCGGTCGGCCGGTAGCTCAGCGGGGCAGGTCGCAGACCAGGACCAGCGTCCCGGGGACGAGCGCACCGCGGGCCGGGGACCACTGGCCCCAGGTCTCGGTCCGGCCCGGGGTCCACTCGGGCTCCACCAGGTCGGCCAGCACGAACCCGGCCGCCACCACGTCGCGCACCCAGTCCCCAACCGTGCGGTGGTGCTCGACGTAGACCACGGTGCCGGCGCCGTCGGTCTCCACGTAGGGCGTGCGGTCGAAGTAGGACCCCACCACGGTGAGGTCGGCCGGGTCGGGGGAGTCGGGGAACGGCCAGCGCAGCGGGTGGTTCACCGAGGCGACGAACCGCCCGCCCGGGCGCAGCACCCGGGCCACCTCCGCCAGCGCGCCGCGGACGTCGGCCACGAACGGCAGACCGCCGAACGCCGAGCACGCCAGGTCGACGCTGTGGTCGGCCAGCGGCAGGGCACCGATGTCGGCCTGCAGCAGGGTGGGGGACAGCCCGGTGCTCGCGTTGAGCTCGCGCGCCCGGGCCAGCATCCCGGCCGACAGGTCCAGGGCCACCACCTGCGCGCCGGCGGCGGTCAGCCAGCGGGCGCACGGGGCCGAGCCGCAGCCGACCTCGAGGACCCGGCGGCCGGCGACGTCGCCGAGCAGTCGGGCGTCGGCCTCGCGCAGCCCCTCGGGACCCCACAGGAAGTCCGCGTCGCCCAGGTCGGCGCCGTGCTCGGCGAGGTAGGCGGGAGCCGCCGCGTCCCACCAGCCGCGGTTGGCCCGCACCGACTCGGCCTCGGACACCTCGCGGCGCTCCACCCCGCCGGCCAGCGGGTAGCCGTCGGAGGCGAGGGGGAGGGGAGCGGGCATCCGGCGATGCTGGCACGGCCGGCGTCCGGGGCGGGAGGCCGTGGTGGACCCACCCGGGAGGGGTACGTA
>NZ_UEXK01000001.1 GCF_900491935.1 Klenkia terrae | reverse complement strand
AGAAGGGGGTGTTCTCGTCCTGGGGGGGCGGGGTGGCGCCGAACATCTCCGAGGAGGAGGCCTGGTAGATGCGGGTGCGGACCTTGGCGGCGCGGACGGCTTCGAGCAGGCGCATGGCGGCGATGCCGGTGACGTCGCCGGTGAACACGGGCTGGTCGAAGCTGACGCGGACGTGGGACTGGGCGCCGAGGTTGTAGACCTCGTCGGGGTTGACCTCGTGGAGCAGGTTGATGAGGGTGACGCCGTCGGTGAGGTCGCCGTGGTGCAGGTACAGGTTCCGGCCCGAGGTGTGGGGGTCCTGGTAGATCCCGTCCAGCCGCTCGGTGTTGAAGGAGGAGGAGCGGCGGACGATGCCGTGCACCTCGTAGCCCTTGCCCAGCAGCAGCTCGGCCAGGTAGGAGCCGTCCTGGCCGGTGATACCCGTGATCAATGCCGACTTCGCCACATGTCCCCCATGCACGTTCCGGACCTGATGGGATCAGGTCGAGTTGAGGCACGACCCTAGCCAGCAACACCCACATGGGGGAACGAGATGAGCGTCGCACCGTTGGACCGAGGGGCACGGACGTACGTGGCGGGGCACCGGGGCCTCGTGGGCGGTGCGGTGCTGGCCCACCTGCAGGCCGAGGGGTTCACCGACCTGGTGACCGCGACCTCGGCGGAGGTGGACCTGCGCGACCGCACCGCGGTGGAGGCGTTCTTCGACCGGGAGCGCCCGGCCACGGTGATCCTGGCCGCAGCCAAGGTCGGCGGGATCCTGGCCAACGCCACCTACCCGGCAGACTTCTTCTCCGACAACATCCGGATCCAGACCAACGTCCTGGACGCCGCCGCGGCCACGGGCACCTCGAAGTTGCTGTTCCTGGGTTCCTCCTGCATCTACCCCAAGTTCGCCGAGCAGCCCATCCGCGAGGACTCGCTGCTGACCGGGTTGCTGGAGCCGACCAACGACGCCTACGCGATCGCCAAGATCGCCGGGGTGCTGCAGGTGCAGGCCCTGCGCCGCCAGTACGGGCTGCACTACATCTCGGCGATGCCCACCAACCTGTACGGCCCCGGGGACAACTTCTCCCCCGAGGGCTCCCATGTGCTGCCCGGGCTGATCCGCCGGTTCGAGAACGCCCGCATCGACGGTGACCCCACCGTCACCGTGTGGGGCACCGGTACCCCGCGCCGGGAGTTCCTGCACGTGAGCGACCTGGCGCGGGCGTGCGTGCACCTGCTGGAGCACTACGACGACGGCGCGCCGGTCAACATCGGGGTGGGGGAGGACCTGCCCATCGCCGAGCTCGCCCAGCTCGTCGCCGACACCGTCGGCTACACCGGGGAACTGGTCTTCGACACCACCAAGCCCGACGGCACCCCCCGCAAGCTGCTGGACGTCTCCACCATCCACGACCTGTGGAGGGGACGAGGAGTAAGGGGGGGGGGTCGTCGGCAGCGTCAGATGTGTGTAAGAGAGAGGGGGTGTTCTCGTCCTGGGGGGGCGGGGTGGCACCGAACATCTCCGAGGACGACGCCTGGTAGATGCGGGTGCGGACCTTCGCCGCGCGCACGGCTTCGAGCAGGCGCATGGCGGCGATGCCGGTGACGTCGCCGGTGAACACGGGCTGGTCGAAGCTGACGCGGACGTGGGACTGGGCGCCGAGGTTGTAGACCTCGTCGGGGTTCACCTCGTGGAGCAGGTTGATGAGGGTGACGCCGTCGGTGAGGTCGCCGTGGTGCAGGTACAGGTTGCGGCCTGAGGTGTGGGGGTCCTGGTAGATCCCGTCCAGCCGCTCGGTGTTGAAGGAGGAGGAGCGGCGGACGATGCCGTGCACCTCGTAGCCCTTGCCCAGCAGCAGCTCGGCCAGGTACGAGCCGTCCTGGCCGGTGATACCCGTGATCAACGCCGATCGGGTCACGTGCCCACCCCTCATGAGCTCGGTCCCGACCAGCCGGGACGATCGGCGTCAGAGTAGGGGCGCAGAGCCGCTCCGAATGGCTTTCTGACCCGCGACATCACCCGTTCAGGGGGAGGCGCTGCCCCGGGCGGTCGTCCGTCCGGGAGACTCCCCGGTGCCGGGGGCCCGGCACGAGGAGGAACAGATGGGGCGGGATGCCCGAGCGCGAGGGCTGACGGGGCGGCGAAGGGGTCATCGGCCCCGGGTGGTCTGGTTCTCCCGGTCCTACGGGTACCGCGGTGACCTCATGTACTTCCGGCCCCTCCTGGCGGGGGTGGCGGCCGCACTGCCGGGCACCGTCGTGCCGGTCGACCACTCGATGGATGCCGAGCGCTACCCCGACGTCCCCCTCCGCCCGGTCCTGCGCTCGTGGTGGCTGCGCCTGCCGAGCCGTCGCCAGGAGGAGGCGCCGATGGCTCCGCTGCCCTCGCCGGTGTCGCTGTGGCGGCTGTGGCGCACCCGGCCCGACGTGGCGGTGTGCATCGAGTTCACGACGACGTCGCTGCTGGGCATGGCGGTGGCCCGACTGCGCCGCGCCCGGGTCCTCCTGTTGATCGAGAACGACCCGCGCTTCCGCGGCGCCCCGTCATCGGGTCGGGCACTGCAGGTGAAGAGCTGGGCCGCCGGGTCGGCGCACGTGGTCCTCGTCAGCAACGCCGAGGGCGCCCGCTACGTGATCGAGGACCTGGGGGTGCCGGCGGACCGGGTCCGGGTCAGCCCGTACCTCACGTCCGCGCCGCCCGGTGGACCTGCTCCTGCCCCGCCGGTCGACGACGTCGTCCGGCTGCTGTTCCTCAACTCCGTGTCGGAGCGGAAGGGGATCCTGCCGCTGGTCCGCGCGCTGGCCGAGCTGGGCCCGGCAGCGCGGCCCTGGCGCCTGGACGTCGTCGGCGGCGGCCCGCTGGTCGGTGACGTGCGCCGCGCCGCCGACGACCTGGGCATCGCGTCGCAGGTCCGCCTGCACGGCCCGGTCGACTACGACGACATCTGGGCGCACTATGCCGGCTGCCACGTCGTCGTGTGCCCCACCACCGGTGACTACCGCTCCCTGGCCGGGTTCGAGGCCGTGACCAGCGGCCGCCCGGCCCTGCTCTCCGTGCACGACGGCGCCGCGGCCGAGCTCGCCCGGAGCGGAGCGGCGGTGGTCGTCGTGGATCCGCTGGCCGAGGGCGAGCTGGTCGCTGCGCTGCGCGAGCTGCTGACCAGCCCCGGCCGCGTGGAGGAGTTGCTGACCCAGGCGGCGGTACCGCCTGCCGGATTCGCCCACGAGGACGTCGTGGACACGGTCGTGGCGGCGGTCGGGGAGACGGTGCGGGCACCCGCCAGCACCCCGGTCGACCGGTAGCGTCCTGCCGGACCGAGGAGAGGACGAGATGGTGGCACCGCTGGACCGAGGGGCACGGACGTACGTGGCGGGGCACCGGGGCCTCGTGGGTGGTGCGGTGCTGGCCCACCTGCAGGCCGAGGGGTTCACCGACCTGGTGACTGCGACCTCGGCGGAGGTGGACCTGCGCGACCGCACCGCGGTGGAGGCGTTCTTCGACCGGGAGCGCCCGGCCACGGTGATCCTGGCCGCAGCCAAGGTCGGCGGGATCCTGGCCAACGCCACCTACCTCCTCCTACCGGGGCTCCTCCAGCCGGTCCTCGAGCCGCTCGTCGTCGAGCCGGTCGTCGTCCTCCGGACGGCGCTCGGGAGGCGGCGGTCGGTCCAGCGGCGGTCGGCGCAGCGGCGGCGGCCGCCTCTAGGGGGCCGGGCCAGCCGGGTCCCCCGCCGGACCTGGGACCATCGGGTCATGCGTCTCGCGTCCCGTCTGCTCGCCGGTTCCGCCCTCGGCCTGACCCTCGCCTTCACCGGGGCCGGGATGGCCTCCGCCGAGGAGCCGTTCGCGCCGACCGACCAGCTGACCGACAGCGCGGACGTGCTCTCCGGCAGCGAGGAGGGCACGGTCACCGACGCGCTGGACCAGCTGCAGAGTGAGGACGGGATCACGGCGTACGTCGTCTACGTCGACAGCTTCGACGACCTGAGGCCGGGTGAGTGGACCGAGCAGGCCTTCACCGACGGCGGGCTGGGCGGCAACGACGTGCTGCTGGCGGTCGCCGTGGACACCTCGCGCGTCGGGTACGGTGCCGGCTCCGCGGTCGACGCGGACGTCGCCTCCATCGTGACGAACGACGTCGAGCCGCTGCTGTCGGACCAGCAGTGGGCCACCGCGGCGACCACCTTCGCCCAGGAGCTGCAGCCCAGCGACACCGGGACCTACGCACTGGGCGGTCTGCTCGGGGTCGCCGTCCTCGGCGCCGGTGGGTACGCGGTGGTCCGCAACCGCCGGAAGAAGAAGGCCGTCGCGGCCTCGCAGGCCCGGGCCGCGGAGATCGCCGCCGCCGAGGAGGCCGCGCGCGACCCGCACCACGGCACCGCCACCCAGGACCTGCACTACCGGGCCAGCGCCGAGCTGCTGTCCCTCGACGAGGCGATCAAGACCAGCCAGCTCGACGTCGACTACGCCCGCGCCCAGTACGGCCCCGGGTCGGTCACCGAGTCCGCGGCGGCGCTGCAGGAGTCCCGGACCGAGCTGGGTCAGGCGTTCCAGATCCGGCAGGAGCTCGACGACGACATCCCCGAGGACGAGCCCACCCAGCGCCGCATGCTCGCCGAGCTGCTGGCGCTCACCGGCTCGGCGCGGGCCCGGCTGGACCAGCAGGCCGCGGCGCACCGCGAGCTGCGGCACCTGGAGGAGGACGCCCCCGGCGCCCTGGACCGGCTCGACCCCCAGATCGCGCGCGTGCAGGGCCGGATCGCCCCGACCGCGCAGGTCCTCGCCGACCTGCAGGCGCGGTACGCCCCGTCGACCTGGCGCGCCGTCGCCGACAACACCGGCGAGGCCGAGCAGCGCGTCCAGGTGGCCGGGCAGGCCCTGCAGCACGGCCGCGAGGAGCTGGCCGCCGGGCGCCCGGCGGGTGCGGTGCCCGCGGTGCGGGCCGCCGAGGACGCCCTCGCCCAGGCCGACCGGTTGCTGGCCGCCGTCGACAAGCTGCAGGCCGAGCTGGCGTCCGCGCCCGAGCGCTTCACCGCCGTCCGGGAGGAGACCGAGCGGGACATCGCCGAGGCCAAGGTGCTGCTGGACCGCGGGGTGGACACCCCCGGGCTGCGTGAGCAGCTCGCCCGGGCCGAGTCGGCCCTGGCCACCGCGGGTCGCCCGCCGGCCGACGGCGACCTGCCCGACCCGCTGGCGGTCACCCGGGCGCTGGACGACGCCGACCAGGCGCTCGAGTCCGCGCTGGAGCCCGCCCGGGACGCCCGGCAGCAGCAGGAGCGCGCCCTCGCCCACCTGGGTCAGGCGCTCAACGCCGCCGCCAGCGCGGTGGACGCGACCGCCGACTACGTCGCCACCCGCCGCGGCGCGGTCCGGGCCGCGGCGCGGACGCGGCTGGCCGAGGCCGACCGGCACCTGGACGAGGCGAACCGGCTGGCCGCGGCCAAGGACCCGGTCTCCGCGCTGCGCGAGGCCCAGCGCGCCCAGCAGCTGGGGCAGGAGGCCATGACCCTGGCCCAGCAGGACGTCCGCGCCTACAGCGACCACGACCAGGGCGGCTACGGCGGCGGCGGGTACGGCCGCGGCTACGGCCGGCGGGGCGGCGGCATGGGCGACGCCGTCGTCGGCGGGATCGCCGGTGCCGCGCTGGGCAACATCCTGTTCGGCGGCCTGGGTGGCGGGTTCGGCGGCGGCTTCGGTGGTGGGGACGGCGGCGGCGGGGACTTCGGCGGTGGCGACTTCGGTGGCGACTTCGGTGGCGGCGGCTTCTAGAAGGACCCGACTGCCCCCCGCGACACGCTCCGCGCGCCGCGGGCCCCTGCAGCCGGGCCGGCTACGGG